>NZ_CM185022.1:4800000-9210030 GCF_059682825.1 Streptomyces sp. JLSY215 | reverse complement strand
AGCTAGGCTTCACGAGCGCTCTGAATTCGTCCTTCCTATTCAGCGAACTCAGGCACGGATCCTGTCTTGCTTCCTCTTTGTCGCGCTCGTTGGGCAGGGCGAAGCGCAGCTGCTGGATGGCATCTTCTGGTGTGGCTGCTCCTCGCCGTTCGAGGAAGGAGTCCAGACATGCGTTCTCATAGGCGAGCCGGGGCACCACTGTGCTCTCGGCGGGCGGACGCAGGGGTCCAATCGGCAGCTGTAGCGCCTCGATCTGGCGTAGCAGAACGTTGGCGATCGGTGTTACCTGCTCGGCGAATCGATCCCACTGCGCGATCCCCGTGTAGTTCTTTTTGCACTGCTCGTCAAACTTATTCACGGCCTTGACTGCATCTTCAAGGTTCTCAACAGGGAACTCGTCGGCGGCGTGAAGGTTAATCCGCTGGGCAGCACTCCGGTACAGCGCCCGCATGAGGAGAGGTGACCTGTCCGGCAGGCGCAGTTGGTCAAGTTCGTTGTCCAGGGCGTATGCGAACTGTCGGTACGCCGGCCCACCCATCTCTGTTGCCCCCTGTAGGGCCCACAGGTACTCAAGGCGGGCCAGGGGGTATTGCGGGTCCTCGTTGACCGCTCGGGCGAGCAGGGAAGTGCGCTGCTCTGCGTCGTCGATGAGTGCCGCACTCGTGGCGATGACGTGAAGGGTGACACTCTTCCAACTGCGGGTGTAGTACAGCCCTCTTTGGAGCCATTCGTGGACTTCACTCAGGTGCACAAGGATGAAGGCCGCGGCGCCGGTGAGTAGTTGCGCTCGGAGACGGTCTCCATTTGCGGCGCCTTCCTCCGAGGTGGCCTCGGCGACAGGCGGCAGGCCCATGTCGAGGCGGCTGAAGATGACGCTTGCCGCGTGGTTGCCGTTACGGGAGAGAGCTACAGCGACGCGGTTGGCGTCGACGATGCTGACTCGGGCACGCCAGGTGAGGTCTGGGCGAAGCACGAAAAAGAGAGCAGAGAGTGCGCCAATTACCCTTCCTGCGGGCAGCGCGCTGAGATCCTCGCTCTGGACAGTACTGAGAGGGCTTGAGCTAGTAGAGGAATGCATGCGCAGGCGAGGTGGCGACTCCGCCCCAAGCGTCTGAATGCGGGCGAGAAGGTAGTCGGTTACTGCTGCGTCGGTCTTCCCCTCCGCAGTCTGGACCACGACCTGAAGGCGCAAGTTCTGGCCGTGCACTGCTGCTGTCAGCAACACCGCATAGGCCGCAAGAAGCACGTATGCGGTGAGGAGCCAATACCGCGTCCGCTCCGAACCATCAGGCAGCAGCGCGGCGATGAGCAAAGCAGCAATCCCAAGGAATCCCATAGGCACCAAAAGTCGCCACCAGTCGCCCCACCATCGGCAGGTGTGCCTCCAATTTTTTTTGCGAGACCACAGGTCTGCCCCCACGGCAGAGAACAGCGCGGTGAGCAGCAGCACAAGCAATGTGATGAAGGCGGGACAGGGCACAAGCACTTCTGGTTCAAACGGGAACATGGTGTACACCGGAAGCATTGCAGCAGCGCCACCCAGCAGGACCGAAGCAACGATCCCCAGAGGCTTGCGTAGTCCTCTTGGCCAGGCCACTGAGTTGACGTTGACAAGCCCTCGGGCAAGCAAGCCGCTCAGGGCAAGCAAAACAACAAAAGCAACCAGGAATGGCACAATGAGTTCCAGCGCCGGAGAAATCCAGTCACTGTAGAAGTGGTTCCATCTTCGCTCCGCTGGGCGCCTCTCTTGAGCATCGATCTCCGCCAGTCCAGCGCTTGCCTGGGCGTTTTTAACATCCAAATTTAGAGCTTCGTTGAACTTGGTTCTAGCTTCGCCTTGTTCACCTTCCCGAAGCTTCTTCTGGCCTTCGGCCGCGACGTCTCGGGCTTTCTTCCGTTGGTCACTGACATCTTTCAATCCACGAGCCGAGCAAGTGAGCGGAGTCTCACCCGCGTCGGGCGCGTAGAGGGCAACTGCCTCGGCCAGGTTCCCGTTCTTCACGTAGTGCTCGGCTGTGGTACACAGGTCGCCTGAGGGGCTGGGCGCTGCCGCGGCCACGGCGACGAGGATGAGGAGCGCGGCGCACCAGTGGATGTGTCTGTGGGGCATGGGCATCTCAGAAACCCTGGCTACATGCGGTCCGACACTGGTCCCGACACTCCTGCGACGTAGCGCTGTTCAACCAAATGGCTCCATATGCGATGGGCACCCACTGCAGTAACGCGTGTCGGTTTTGCCCGGCTGGGTGCACGGCGTCATGGTCGGCCAGCGCCGTCGAGATGCCGTGACGGCCTCTTGGCCGAGTCGCTGTGCGCAGGGATCCCCCGCCCATCCGCGCCGGGTGATGTACCCGGGTTGTGTGCGTTCAACAGTGTGCCGCTCCACCGGTGCACGGAGCGTCCCCTCCTGACACCGTGATCGACTAGCCGAACAACCGTTGATCAGCCAATGCGCGTCTCTCCTTCAGTGACACGCGAGGCCGAACATCACGATGGCAACATCATCGAACCTCACACTCGTGGTTCAAGGGCGCAGTCGCACCGGGTACCGGAGGTTAGGAATGTGCTCGGCTGAGTCCAGGACCAGTTTGGCGCGGTGTTCAAAGCTGTTGCGTGCGGTCACCACGTGTTGAACGGAAACACTGGTCGATGCTGCCCGAGCGTTCTCCGACAGCGCAGAGACAACTCCACGAACAGCGACTACGGTAGCAGCAGCGGCTCCCACCAACTCCTCGGGGCCTTCGAGGCTGATGGCCGTTTCAGCACGACGAACTGACTCATACTTGGACACCAGTGCGTCCAGGGACGCAGCCAATCTGCTGTCGTCTCCAGCGGTTGCAGCAAGCTTGACGGGTATGAATGCGCCCTCGAACTCCGTGACACTGTTCAGGAAGGCAACGTACGCTTCCCGGCGGGCTTGATGCCGCACTTGGGCATGTTGGCCCCGCGAGCCGAGTCGCCCCGTGATCCGAGCGGCAAGAAGTGCTCCGACCGCGCCAATTACTGCCCCTAGCAGTCCTGCGATAGCCCCCGAATCCATAGGAGGCATTGTGCCAGGAAAGTTGCGTGAGGTGCTCACGGGCACTGTGTGGCAGATGATCGGGTGAGCAGGAGTTCCCTTCGCAGCCTCCTCACATGACGTGGTGCCCACTCTGACTGCACATGGAGGTGCCGGAAGGCGTGTCCTCTGCCTGGAGTGCCAGATGCGTGCAACGATCGTGTCCCGCAGCGTGGTTCGGTGGGACACGCCCCTGCAGAGAACTCGCAGGCGGTCGCAGGCTGCACCTCGGCTGCGACAACAAGAGCGCGCGTTGCGATTTGCGGCTGCTGGCGCGGATGAACAAGGCCGGCGAGCGGCGCGGCCGGGCTGGACGATGAACTGCTGGAGCAGTACGCGGCCTGGGGCTGCCCCGGGTGGCCACCAAACTCAACCAGCGAAGGTGACCGTACGGCTGCTTCTTGCTCGCCTTGGCACCGCAAGGTCGGCCTCCCCTCTACCCGGGCACGCCCACCGCGAGCTCGGGTCGCGTTCGGGCGCGGCTGTTGGCCGGCGAGCGGTATGCGGCCGGGCCGGGGCCTACGCGAAAGCCTCAGTCCGATCGGGTGGGCACGCCGACCCAGGCGCCGCCGGGTCTCGTGGGATCAGTTCCTTCTCCAGCGCAGGAAGAGCTGCTCCCCCGGCCCGGCTCCCAAACCGATTGGCCGACCGGTCAGGACATAGCCGACATCAATACTCTCTCCCGGCTCCAGGACGGTGAACCCCTGTCGCTCGTAGAACGGCCCATGGTGTGGCGGCGTCTCGTGAGAGGGCGGGTACACGCTGAGGAGCGCGTGCGGGAGGGACAACCAGCTTTGCGTGGGCCGGAAGGCCAGGGAGGGAGTTCGGTGGCTTTTCCACCGGCGCACGGGAGGACCGGCGCGCAGGTCGATCCTCCCGTGCGCCGGTCTTCCTGTGCGGCGCGGGCAAGCCGCAGCGGTGGGGCGGTCAGAGCGTCAGTACCCGAGTCGTAATGCGGTGCCCTGATACACCGCCTGCCGGACGATGTACGCGAACTGATCACGTCGATAGGCTGACGTGGTGGATCAGGATGTGACGGCCGGCCAGGGGGACGAAGCTCGGATAACCAGCCGGGAGCAGGACGCGGTGCGGGCACTGCTGCTCTTGGACGGCGCGTGCGAGCCGGTGAGCAGCGCGGACCTGGAGGATCCGCGCCTGGCAACCGCGGTGGGCGTGCTTCGCGCGCAGCTGCGGCTGCAAAAGCTGGACTTCTGGCTGCGGAACCCGGACTACCTCGCGGATGAACTGCTCAACGACTACGAGGCCAGCGGCGAGACGGTATTGCTCGACCATGCGGCACAGATCTTGGAGTCCGAGGAGCCGGAGGTTCGCCGATACCCGATGCTGCGTCATCACTTCGGCGCCTACGAGCCCTTGGACGACGCGCTGGCGGTACTGCGCAGCGCAGGGCTGGTGGTGGTTCGGCGCCGCGGCACGGTGAACCGGATCCGCCAGCATGACTACTTCCTGCTGGATCAGGGACGTGTGGTGGCGCGGGACGTCGTCGGACAGGCTCCGGAGTTCGTGTACTACGTGGATCGGGTCCGGCTGGTGCTGGACCTGGCGGATGGGTTGGGGGGAAGCGGGTTGAAGGCGAGGCAGTACCTGCAGCGCGAGTACGCACAGACCGAGCGTCGGACGCGGATCGGCTCGGTCAGTGCCAAGGCCCGGGCGCGGCTGGCCGAGTTCCGTGCCGCTGCCGCGGCGGGGGCGGTGTGATGGCCGAGCAGGAGTCGATTGAGGCGCGGATCGCGGCGTTGGCAGCGACCTCGGTGAAAGATGTCCAGGACGTGTTCGCCGCCTATGGGCTGCCGCTGGTGAGCACGCCGGCGCGCCGGCGGTCACTGCGGCTGAGCCGGTTACGGGTGGCAGGGGTGCGCACCGGTGCTGTCGCACCGGGTCGGTTCGACAGCACGATCCGGTTCGATGAGGGTGTGACCGCGTTGGTGGCGTCCAACCTGCGGGGCAAGACCAGCGTATTGGAGTTGGTGACGTGGTGCCTGCGCGGGACGCCGCGGGAGCTGCAAAGCGGCGTGCGGATGTGGCTGGAGCAGGTGGATCTGGACGCGGTGGTCGCTGGTCAGCCGATGGGGTTCCGCCTGGACGTCGAGTCCGGTGACATCGCCTCGGCCGTCGTGCTGGCGGGCCCTGAGCTGGACACGCTGTCGAGTACGCGTGTCCCGCTGCCTGAGCAGGGCATCACGGCGCTGTTGCGCGCCTCGCACGCCTCCAGCTTCACCGAGCAGGTCCAGGCACTGATGATGGACCGCCTCGATCTGCAGCCGCTGGTCAACAGCGTCAAGGGCACGTCCACCCAGACCCACGGGTGGCCTGCATACTACGGGGCGATCTACCTGCCGGCGGGCGGGGACAAAGTGCTGCTCGGGGATCAGTCGATCGCCGGATTGCCGGGCCGGCTCCTGCAGGTGTTCCTGGACCTGCCCGCCACCGCAGCCCTGGCCCGGGTCAAGACTGCCAAGGACCTGCGCACTACTCAGGAGAAGCAGCAGCGCGCCGCCGCCGAGGCCTTTACCAGAGCGGTGGCCGAGCAGCGTACGCAGGTCCAGGCGAAGCTGGAAGCCGCGCAGGAGCGGTTGAAGACGGTCACGGCCGCCGCACAGCCAGGGGCTTCACTGTCGGAACTAGCCGGACGCTGCCAGCGGTTGGCCACAGCTGTCGCTGACGAGCAAGGCCAGTGGCAGGAGTTGATGGCCACATGCCGACAGGCCCGTGGAGAACGGCAGCGTGACGAAAAGCTGTTCAACGATGTGTCCGAGAGCGCGGTAGCCCGGCGGCTCTTCCACGGCCTCAACCCCACCGCCTGCCCGCGGTGCGACCAGGACATCGAGGAGGAGCGGCGACTGCGGGAGCGCCACACTCACGCCTGCGCAGTGTGCGATCGCCCTGTGGAGACCGGCGAGGAGGACACTCCGGAGGACATCATCGCCGAGGCCGCGGAGCGGCTGGAGGCCAGCAGCGAGGCGGAGAAGGCCGCCAAGGACGCATTGGAGGCCGTGGAGGCGGGCTTGCACGACCTCACCACGCAACTGGACGCTGCAACCGAACAGTTACAGGCGGCCGAGTCTGCGACCCTGTTGCCTGCCGTGGTTGAAGCGCGCGAGGAGGTACTGCGCTGGGAGGGCGCGCTGAGCGTCATGCCGGAAGCAGAACCGGTACCTTCCTCCGCTACGGAAAGTCGAGAGGTTCGGGTGCTCCGAGTCGGGGCCAAGATCCTGGAGGACGACAGCCGATCCAGCGGTGACGCGCTCTTCGACGCCCTGAACCGCGAGATCGCCGGGCTGGGGCGCCAGTTCGGCATCGTCTCGCTGGAGCGCGTAGAGATCGACCGCGCCGGACGCTTGAAAATCGTCAAGGACGGCATGGCTGAGGACTGGTTCAGCAAGCAGAGCGCTGGGGAACGGCTGCGTTTGCGGATCGCCGTCGTCATCGCACTGCTGCGTGTCGGGGCCGAGCAGGGCGTGTCCACCCACCCAGGACTGCTGCTGATCGATAGTCCCAAGGCGGAGGAGGTCCAGGATCTCGACGCGCACACCCTCCTTCGGGAACTGACCGTTGTTGCCCGAGAGAACAAGCTGCAGATCGTGCTGACCACCGCAGACCCAGAGCTGGTGGAAGAAGTACTGCCGAAGCGGAGCGTCGTGCAGACCAAGGCAGGCGAACCGTTGTGGTGACCGCTGCCTCGCTGGGTGGGGAAGGAGAGGAGTTGTGACCGAAACCTTGATGGACCGTCTGGGCTCGCTGGCCGCCCAGGGCACGCCGATCACCTTCCCCTCCCTCGCCCTGTCTTGCGAGGCCGTCGCGGACCAGACCAAGGTGGCTGCCGCCGGACCGATGGCACCGCTGCTCGCGGAGGCGATCGTAGATGCCTTCGAACGCTGCGACACCCAGTGGACTACCGCAGCAGCAGCGTTCCCTCAAGGCCTCGCCGGTCAAGGCAGCTTCTTGCACCTGACCGGCGTGCTGCAGACACTCCTCGGCAGCCCGACCGCGGCCGGCGCTTGGGCGAAGCAGTTGAACAGCGCGCTGCTGAACGACCTTGCTGCAGCGGTGCACACAACCCCGCTGGTGGCGGCCGCCCGTCTAGAGGGCGCCGTGCGGCTGGCCGCTGCGCAAGCAGTCTCCCCCTACCGGGTGTGGGAAGCACTGGACGAACTTCCCCTGGACGGCCCGGACGACTTTCTCGAACGCATGCCGAGACTGCTCGGCGTCGTCCTGGACTGCTGGTCGGGTGAGGAGACCGTCGCTGCGACGATCCGCGATCTGCTGCAGCAACTGTCCCAGGACGAAGCAGCCGACGCTGATGCCTGGTTCGAGCTGGGCTGCGACCGTCTGCGCAGCGCCTTGTCCAGCGGTGATCTCAACCAGGTCACCTGTCATCTCGCTCAGGCTCGGCGCCTGTTCGCGACCACCGCAGCCGCGGTGGAAGCCCGCCAGGACGCTGATGCCTACACTGCGGTATGTGACGCGCTGCTCGGGTTCGCCGCCGGCAATGCCGCCCAGGTCGCCGACGCGGCCGACGCCCTGGAACGCGCACTCGAGCAGCAGTCGGCGTGGCTGCATGGCACCCACCAGCCGCCGTGGCTGCAACCACGTCGTGCCGCTGAGGCCGCATGGAGTCACCTGCTACTCCAATTACGCTCCGCAAGCGCCCTGTTGGATGAGCCGGTGTGGATGGACTGCTGGCAGGCGCTGGACTACGTGCTCGGTGTCTACCGGACCGCCCGCACCGTGCGGCCTGTCGGCCAAGGCGACAAGGACCTGACCGGCCTAGCCTCGCTGATCGAACCGGCCATCGAAGACGGCTTCCTACGCCAGCACAGCTTCCTCGCCGCGCTGCGGCACGCGGCTACCCACCCTGAGCAGCAACCCGCACGAGGGCTGGACTCGGCGACGGCGGCCGCGGTACTCGCGCGTATCGAGGCCCGCACCGCCACGACGTCCTCCGGCGCGAGCAGTTCCTCTGAGAGCGGTGAGGAGAGCGAGGACCCTGGAGGGGCCACGACGCGTCTGCTCCGCCTCGCCCCGTTCCTCACCTTGGCCCTGGGGCCGCAGAAGGCCGCCGACATCGCCGTTCACCTGGATGACGCCGCACTCGCGGAGGTCGAGGCTCTCGCCTACACCCAAGACGCAGCACGACTGCAGGCCACCGACCCGGTCATCGTCCCCCTCCTGGACGAGATCCTGGCGCAGTTGTCCACACACCCCCACTTCACCGGTCAGGTGCGTCACACCTTCACCGCGCTGGTTGACCAGACCCTGCGGTTCCTCAAGAGCCGCATCGACCTCACTCGCACCAACTTGCTCGGCCCCGGCGCCAAGGGCCCAGACGGGAAGACGATTCCGCCCTACGACTACCGGCGCAAGCGCGGGCCAGGGCAACGCGAACCCCTGGAAAGCGACCTGCAGCGGGACTTCCACCACTGGCTCCAGTCAGGCCAGCTGCACAGCATTGTCCAGGTCGAGACCGTCGACGTCGGCATGGGCCGCGCCGACGTCATGGTCCACTTCGGCTCCCTGCGCTACCTGACCGAGATCAAGAAGGACGCCACCGACAACACCCCCTCCTATCTGGAGGGCCACTACCCGAAGCAAGCCGCGGAATACACCAACACCAACGCCCCGTTCGGACAGCTCCTCGTACTCGACCTCACTGGCAAGACCACCGGAACCCTGCGCCTGAACGAGCTGACCTGGACCACCGCCCACCGCCCTACCGGCGCCACCATCGACCGCGCCATCATCGTCGGCCTCGTCACTGGCAACCGCGTCACTCCGGCCGACTACTCCCGCTGACCCCAAGCACCCCGTACAGCCTCTCTGCCGTTCATGAGCTTCCGCCGGTGGCCCGCGGGGCCCAGGCATAGCCGCGCGCGCCCTTCGATGAGCCGTCCTACCGACGAGTGATCTCCATCCCCGCGTCCCCTCTCATCGAGAGGAATCGGCGGCGAGTGTGACGCCAAGCCGTGCGCGCATGCCGACGGCGCCCCCGTGGGGCGGGTGCGCACCGCAGCAGACCGTCCGCGGCTGGGGCCCACACACGGTGTGTCGGCCCCTGACGTGTGGTGCCATGCGGGTCAGTGAGGATAGTCGTCGGCCACGCTCAGGTAGTGCGCGTGTTGGGCAGGCGTCAGACGCTGTCCCGACCAACCGTGGCAGAAGGCGCAGCCGGGGCCGTTCCATTCCCAGAAGCTGCCAAGTTCGATGAGTTGGGCCAGTGTCATCCGTTCCGTGCGCGGGGTAAGGGGGCGGGAGTGCTGGCAGTCTCCGCCCACAGCATGGGAGCGGCCCTGGTAGCGGCCGTTGAGATTGGAGCCGTACACCCACACGTCGGCCAGCGGCCCCAGCCTGGCGGGGTCCTGACGGAAGGGGTGCAGATTGAAGCAGCGGCCGGGGAAGGTGAGCGCGGCGGCCCAGGCATCGCGCAGGCCGAAGTGGGCGCCCTCGACCTCCGCGGCAAGATCGCGAAGGTCGGTGTCGCTGGTGGACTGCTCAGCCGCCTGCAGGGCGATCGCGCGATCACTGCGGCTCCAGCCGGATGTCGCGCAGTCCTGCTGAAGGTCGGACAGACTCGTAGCGGCCGCCAGCCCGTCACCGCCCTCCGCTACCGCCACCATCGGCCCTGAAGCAGGCTGGTGGTGGGCGTCGGCCAGCGCAGGGGACGGGGCCGGGAGGGGCGCGGCTGGGGCCAGCTGGGGCTTTGTAGTGGGCGTGGCGGACCGGCCGCTGAGGTGGGCCTGGTAGGCGGCGGCGAGCTCTTCGAGGTCGTTTCTGCGCTGCCGGTGCAGGTCGACGGGTTCTTGCAGGCTGGTGTCCAGCAGCTGCACGCCACGCTGGAAGGCGTGAAAGCCGATCGACTCCCATAGGGCCGCGATCTTCTCTTTCGCCGCGGCGCGGTAGGCGGCGGTCACCTCTTCCCTGTTATCGGGCCATTCGGCCATGCCGGGTTCGGCAGCCACCGCGCAGCATCCGCCAGACAGCCGGCGGATGGCTTCTGCCGCGAACACCGGGCCCAGGCCGAATCCGCGCCAGGGCTTGGCCAAGAACACCCGGTCCAGGATGAGCAGATCCCCCACTGGGCACTCGATGGCCTCCTCGAAGGCTGCCGAGTACTCGCGGTTGTCGAGGACGGCAGCGGCGATGCTCTCCAGGTCACCCGACTCGGCGTCCGCGACCATCCAGCGGTCCACCCCGGTATAGTCGCGCAGCCGCCACAGCCCCACATAGCCCACCTCACTGCCGTCCTTGACGAGCCGGTTGCAGGCTTCCGTGCAACCGTCTTCGCATTCCTCCTCCTCATCATGGAAGGCACGAATGGAGACATGCCAGTGCTCGAGCGTGTCCTCGTCCTCGTAGGGGACGGCAGGGTGTCCATGGGTGTAGATCAACCGCAAGTGGGCCGGGTCACTGGGGAGTTCAGATGCCGGACGGCGCACAGTACTCATGACCGTGAAGGCTAACTGCTGCCACTGACAACCGGTCCGCAGCAAGATGCTCGCGTACTCGAGGCTGCGCGTTCCGCCCGCCAAGCGCCGGACCGCATGTCGTTCATCAACCGGAGCGCTGACGGTCAAGCAGGGGCGACTGCCGCTTGTCCTTGCTCCCGGCCTATCGCCTTCAGTACACGCCGTAATCCGACCTGGTGACTGCGGCCGCCCAAAGCAGGGTCAGGCTCCAGCCTGACCAACGGCTCGTTGGCTGGGTGGGAAACACGCCGGGCCAACGCGCTATTCGTCGATCCGCTGAAGCTCGACGGCCTGGCTGTCGCCGGCCGTGGAGAGACCATCGACGATGCGGCGCCAGTGGCTCAGCGTGGGGGCAGAGGGTGTTGCTGTCTCGCGTATCTCAGTCAGCCAGTGGGTGACGAACCAGCAGCGGTTGGCGAAGGCGTCGTAGCGGCCATTGATGATGCGTTCGAGCCATGTGAGCCCTGTAGTGCACTGCCAGGTATAGGGAGCGGTGCGGGCATACTGAGCCAGTGCGTCGGCTGCTTTGGGCTCACCGTCGGCAACGGCGATCCACCGTTCGGCCAGCCCGCTCAGGGCGTTGGGAGTGAGCCAGTCGCGGCGGGCACGCTCGAGGGTGTCGTCAGGGTTGGTGTCGGCGGGGCGGAGCTGTGGTGCCGGCAGGAGAGCGCCCAGGGCATAGTCGGCCCAGTGGCCGTTCGCGTACAGGTCAGCGCCTGCGTCCAGGGCATCGAGCGTGACTTTCAGTGCATGCGCCCACACGATTGGTAGCACGGCGCGCAGCTGTGGATCGTAGGTGAACAGCAGGGCGAAGTCCTGCAGCAGGTGGTGCAGGGCGTTGGCATTGGTGGCGAAGGTCTGCAGATGCGCGGTGAGCGGTTCCGTTTCGCCTTGAGCGGTGAGGTCGATGAGGACGCGAGCCACGAGTTCGCGCGGGGTTTGGTCATATCCGCTGTAGCCCTGGGCCATCCAGTGGTCGACGCCGATGCGGTGTGCCTCCAGCAAGACGGGCAGCAGTGCGGCTGTCCGGGACGTCAGGCAGGCGGTGCTGCGCGCCGCGGCGGTGCAGGCGATGGGCATGGCGAGCCGGTTTACCAGCAGTTCGTCGGCGGGGACGGCTCGCAGGGTGTCGGTGTAGGGGGGTGATAGGAACTGCGGCTGGCGGCGCTGGGCTTGTTGGTTCCACGGGCCGAGGCGGCAGTCGCCGAGTCCCGCTTGGACTGCGGCCCACAAGGGCTCGTGCCGGCCGCAGCCGGTGTCGTCGGTGCCTGGGCAGGGGACGTTCCAGACGGGAGCGCAGCCGGCGACGAGGGCGGTGCGGACCTCGTCGAACAGGCTGGTGGCCAGCGCGGTGAGGGCCTCCTGGATGCGGGCCGTGTCGAGGCCGAATTGGTCAAACGGTGCAAGCAACAGGGAGGGGACGGCTTTGGCGGCCGCGCGGTCGGCTGCCATCGGGTACGTCGTCCCTTCGTCGCTCATGACGTCGAGGCGCGGGGTAATGGCAGCGGCCAGGACGGTGTCGGCTGCCCAGCGAAGGGCGTCATCCGGGACGGCAAGGTGTGCGCGGGCGTGACTGACGATGGCGGCGGCTGCGACGGCTGCTAGGGGGTCTTGGGGGTGCAGGGGCCCGCTGGCGGGCGGATTAGCGGCGAACTGCCGGGCGAGCGCGATATCGGCCAGGAGGGTGTCTGCCGGCCATCCGTCGGGGTGGCGGTCGTGGTCGGTGTAGGTCAGCTCCAGGCGTAGTGCTTCGTTTCCTGCCTGGAAGTCGGCTGCCGAGGGGGCGAGTGCTTCGGCCACCGGGACAGGCGGCTCGTACTGCACCACGACCGAGCCGTCCGGGGCGCGGTGGGCGGGGTAGTTCTCGGGCCGGAAGACTGACGCCCATCCCTGGACGACGATGAGCTGGTCGCCGTTATCGTCCGCGACCGCCGCCTGTGCGTGGGCGAGGAGTTGGTCTGCGATGGCGGCGAGTGCGTCGAGGCGTGCCTGGTCACCCGCGAGCATGGCGCGGAGGGTCATCTCCGCGGCGACGTCCCGCGGGCTGAGGCGGCGCCGGTCTCGGCCGACCACGTCGTCGGGGTCGGCCCCTTGTACGTGGAGGTGGCCTTCCGCGGTGACGCGGGTGAACTCCAGCGCCCACACGTCCGGGGAGGCAAGCCACGGGTCGAGCAGGTCCGAGGCAGCGTCACGGTGGCGGATGAGCAGGCCGACGACGAGCCCCGGCATGGCCAGGTTGTTGCAGGCCCGCAGCAGTAGTTGCACGACTGCCTTGGAAGGAATATCCAGCTGGCCGAGGAGGTGGTCAGCGAACCGTTCCACGGCGAGGAGCGCGCTCATGCACGGGTATGGGCCAACGGTGGAGCCGCGGTACCAGCCCCATACATGTTCGTCTCCGACGTAGTGCCGCGTGCCGATGCCGGAGATGTCGAAGTCGATGCCGTCCGGGGCAGTGCCAGGGCCTCTGGGGGCGGCGCCGAGAGGCCGGTACCGCGCGGGTTGCACGCGAATGGCTGCGGCGTGGTCGAGCATCCGGTTGATCATGTCGAGGGTGTCGGCAGGCAGCTTGTTCAGCAGCTGGAAGAACGGGCCGTAGTACCAGGCGGCAAACGGAGGGCCGAAACCGAACCCGTGCCGGAGGTCGCGGATGCCGTTGTCGTGCAGGCCACCGGGCATGTCGTCCGGGTCGGGGTGTTCGATGTAGTACGCCTCAGTGAGGTCGAGGAGCAGCCGCGGGTGGGTTTCGGCCAGGCTGATAACGGCTCCAGGCGACTCGATGACCGACTGCAGCCGGTAGGGGTCGTTGGTTGCCGTGTCCCGCAGCCACTGTTCGGTGGGGTTGTCGGTGTCGGGGCCGAGCGTGGCCAGTGCTTCGACCGCGAACTCGTCGTAGCGCGGCGGCTCTGCGGCAAGGATGCGATCACGTACCTGCTGGCGCAGCGGATCGGGCCCGTGGCGGTCACGGGCCATGCCGCGCAGCCACGCCAGGACGAGCTTGCGGATGGTCTCGCCCATGCCGCGCTGGGTGTAGCGGTTGCGCTGTCCAAGGTCGCGGTCGCTGCAGTAGGTGGCGGCAACAACCGGTGCGAGTGCGAAGGGATCTCCGAAGGTTCCCGTGACGTAGCGAAGGTGCGCTAGGCGCAAAAGGGTCTGCAGGCCGCGGTAGTCGTCGGCGGCGAGTTCGTCCCACACGTGCTCGATGACCGTCTGCGCGTCGCCAAGGGTCAGCAGCGCTTCGATGGGGACTTCGGCCCACCGCTCCCCCTCAGCCTGGCTGAGCTGGTCGAACTCGTGGCGCAGCGCACGCCAGGCGGCTGCCCGATCTCCGACGAGGAGTTTGGCCTGGCAGGCGAGCCGGACAGCGCGGACGGTCCATCGTGGTGCTCCGGCGGTGTACAGGGGCTGCCAGCCGTCCGTGAGGAACAGTCGGCACAGCGCAAAGTCGCGGATAAGGTCGGTGGCGAATTCGTCGCCTGCGGCCAGTGCGGGATTGGCCGGTGCCCGCAGGATTCCGTCGGAGCGCAGTTGCGCCCACACTCCACCGCCCGGCGCCATGCCCTCGGGTGTGCCGAGTACGCGGCGGGCCACCGCCAGGACCGCCTGTTCGCGGTCGTCCGGCGAGGCGCTGTCAGCCGGACGTTCCTCATTGTTGCGGACGAGTCCGTTCCAGACCGCGGCAAACACGTCAGCCTCGGACAGCAGGTCACTCGCCTCAGTCACGGTTCCGGCTCGTAGCAGGACGTCTACCAGGCCGGGACGGCCCACCAGCCACTCGGCTCGCGTGTCAGCGCTGAGCCGGATGAGGGACCGAAAGGTTTCAACGAGCCGGTGGCGCTCGGCCTGGGTGAGCCGGGCCACGACATGCTCGGCCGGTACGCCGGTGCAGCCTGCCAGTGAAGTGGCGGTCTGCAGCACCTCCTGGACCCGCTTCGCCCCATCGGTGCGGCTGACGGCAACCACGCCGAGCCCGGCCTGGAAGGCGGCCGCAGTAAGCTCACGCAGCAGGTCACGGCAGCCTTCGAGAACGGCCTCCGCGCCGTCAACAACAAGCAGCCGTACCGGGCGGGTTTCCCCTACCGCCAGCACATCCGCCATCGGCCGTCCCAAGAGGTGCTCGACCTGCGTCCCCGAGGAGGGCAGGTCGCGCAGGCTGAGCGAGGCCACCGCCGCGCCCTCGTCGGCGAGCTGTTCGGCGGTGCGGAGGGTGAGCGCGGACTTGCCGACATCGGGTTCCCCTGTCACCACCAGGGCAGTCCCGGTTCGGCCTGCGTGCGTCATGGCACCGGCGAGACGCGTTCGTTCCTCGGCACGCTCCAGCTCAAGGCGCACCTCACCGGCGCACAGGTAGGCCCGGATCCCCTCGCGCAGACGGCGGGCCAGTCCGTCCAGCAACGACCATGCCTGCTCGTAGGACGCCGACCTGTTCAACGGGTATCCGCTCAGCGCACGGCGCACCAGCGCCTGATCGACGCGCGCGGCGGACGAAGCCCAGGCGCCGGTCAGCTCGGCCAGCGCCGCGAACACCTTGTCCGCGGTCTCGGTGGCGCCGTCCGCTACCACCCGCCGCAGTGCCGAGACCGTTGTGGTGCGGTCGGTCTCATCCACGCCTTCCAGCCGTAGCTGCCGCACCCGCAAGGCAGACAGCCACCGCCACGTCAGCTCCCTGGCGTCGACCTGCGAGAACGCGGCCTCTCCATCGGCAGCCGCGGCCACAAGGGCATCCAGATGCGTCAACCGTCGCCGCACACTGCCGTTCGTTGCCGCCGACCGCGCAACGGCTTCGCGGAACTCCTGCGAGGAAGAGACGGCCTGCGCGATCTGTGCCAGCGCGTCCGTCTCGCGCACGGCGGTGCTCGACACGCCGACCGCCAGCGCGACCCTCCAGCGCCCCGCCGCGGCCTGCTCCCAGTGCTCGGTCACGATCCGAAGGAAGGACCGCACCAACGGCACCGAAGCCGTATCGCTCGTGGTCAGTGCAGGATCCCTGCGCACTCCGATCGAGACCCGACGCCCCCGGCCATCGGCCGTGCGGCCCTCCAGGACGACATCATCAATCGGGCTGATGTCACTCGCCTGCAACCGCACGAGACAGGGAACGATGTCATCACCGAGCTCGCTGACCGGATCCTCGGTCAGGACAGCAGCGAGCAGCGTCGCCGCGTAACGGTGTTCCAGCCGGACACCGCCACCACCAGTCGAGTAAGGAGAGGCAGAACCGGTCGTCACCCAACCATTTTACGATCAGTGGACAGACAAGGAGCCCGCTTTCAACTGCTGTACAAGACATGACGGTGTGCGCACCGGCACTCCATGAGGCAACCGCCAGTGCCTTTGGGGGCCGTCGGCTCAGTCATAGCCGAGAAAGCAGCCATGACCATGTCACCTTGGACAGCGCAGCAGGTGGAGACGCCCAGCAGGTAGACAGTGGCCGCCACTGGGATTCTCTGGTCGCCACCGCACGCTGGCCTGTCCTCACGAAGGAACCATGGCAGAACTCTGCAGAAGGAGGTTTGGTGAAGGTGACACCGACCGATACGGCTTCATGTCACTTTGAAATTCGGGATGTTGACATCGTGATCAGCTAGGTAAAACAGCCGCTGATCAGCGCATAGAGGGCTTCCCGCAAGTGACATGCGCAGCCGGACATCTCAGTGGCAGGTTCCCCGAACTTCACAGCTACAACCCCGCCGTGTACGGCAAGCACTCCGGCACCGAGGGGCAAGGTGTACTTGGCGAGGCTGACAACGGTGCTGGCACGGCAGGCAAGTCCAAGAACTGGGTGGGGGCCTACGGGGAGTCGGCGAGCACCACTGGCGGCAGCGGCGTCTGGGGCGAACATAAGGGCTCCGGTACCGGGACAATCGGTTTCAGCGCCGAAGGCGTCGGCGTGCACGGCCGCGGAGGTCGCCTCGCCGGCTACTTCGAGGGCAATGTAGAGGTCACCGGTGACCTGGTGCTGACGGGGGGAGATGTGGCCGAGCAGTTCGACCTCGCGGTGCGAGGAGTCGACACTGATGAGATCGGTCCGGGCACGGTCGTCACCTTCGACAGTGAGGGCGCTCTGACGCCTTGCACGCAGGCGTATGACACCTGCGTGGCGGGCGTGGTGTCAGGCGCGGGTGACCGCGTGCCGGCACTTGTCCTGGACCGCCGTGAGCCGGGGTCGGGCCGAGAGGGTGCTCAGCGTCAAGCAGTTGCCGTTATCGGAAAGGTCTGGTGCCGCGCTGATGCATCGCCGAGGCCGATCCGCGTTGGCGATCTCTTGACGACTTCCTCGACTCCAGGCCACACGATGGTGGCGACCGACCGTGAAGCCGCATTCGGTGCGGTCCTCGGGAAAGCCCTTACTCCTTTGGCGTTGGGGACCGGCATGGTCCTAGTTCTCGTTGGCCTGGGTTGAGATTCCCGGAATCCGGCTTCGAGCGCCGCCGCTGCGCGGCACTCGAAGTTGCCCCCAGATATGCGCCGATCGTATCGAAGCGATGGGACGTCTGAAATGGCAAAACTGCGAATGGCAATACACAGTGCCCGTGACAGAGGCGTGCTGCCTCAGTACAGGCCGGATGGAAATGTGCGTCAACTCGTGCGGCGCCTCGATATGCTGGCACCGATCTCCACGAGCCGGCTCATAGCGTTTTTGGACAGCCTGCACATCGTTGGTGAGCCTCACCATCCTCCGGATGGAACGCCCCCGACGCCCTCGAGACCGGAGATCACGGTGCGGACTGAAGGGTCTGGCGACTCCGCTGTCTTCGTCATCGACGGCGTTCGGTTCGCCCGCGGAGCCACCGTGACGGTCAGGGTGGTCGATGACGCACTTGCGCAGAGAAATTTCCAGCAAACCTCTAATGCTCAAGGCGAGCTGCATATGCGTCAGAGCATGCCGTGCATATCTGGTCTTCCATTGCACATCTCGGCGACGGACAGCCGGCCTGACCAAAATGATCACACCGGTGTCTTGTGGAGCAATACCGTCACGCTCTCGTGCCCATGAACCGGCAATAGCGAAAACCGCTATCCCGTCCGTTTCCGGCTAGCGTTGGAGTAGGCGTTGAAATGGGCGGTTCACATCACCTCTCCGCGGGTGAACTGCGGGATTGGGGTCTCACGTAGTCACGCGTGACGGGAAGTCTGGCAACTGGCTGGAGAGGGGGCTTCGGCGCCCTTCTCTGCAAGATTCACACGCCCTGTCAGGGCAGGCGGCCGGGTACTGGCCTCGTCGGGCTGGCCATACCGATTGAGGAGTACGCCATGACATCACTGGCACAGAGCATCCGCAGGTTCCACCTCTACGCGCCCCCGCGGGTCATCAGCCTCCGCGAGGTGGCCGACAGTCTCGGGGCCGGACGGCCAGTTTCCACACGAGACGTACTGCGTCGCCTCGATGCAGTGCCGAGCGAGCTACGGCTGGCCGAGCCGGTCACCACCGAAACCGCACTCGGTGGGCGTGCCGAGATGGTCCTGCGAAGCGACGGCACCTACACCTCGAGTGGGCACATGCGCGCCACGGGATTCCCGTCGTTCGCCTTCGTTGTGTACCCGTCGGTGGTGGGTGGCGCAGGACGGTTCCGGGCCCTGGCGGTGCACCAGGGGCGGGTCTTCGGTACTGACACGCCGGGGGACCGTCAGAAGAGCTGGTCGGAGGACGGTCGTAATGAGGATGTCCGTCAGCACTGGCTTTCCTTCGCTCGGGACGCTCAGCTCACGGTACGCAAGGAATGGGAGGTCTCCGGAGTCCTCGGGACGCTGGGAGACATCGCGGTGGCCGTCGCTCAGTTCGTTGGCGCCGTAGCTGTCACAGGCTCCGGCGGCATGGCCGCGGCGATGGTCATCGGCTCCCGGCTTGGAGAGGCCGCGCAGGAGCCTTGGCCGTTCCCTCAACTGCCTGTCGGAGTAACGATCGCCTCGGGTGTGCTCCTTGTGTTCGGCCCGGCCGCGATCGTCCCGGCGTTGGCCGCCGGTGCTGCCTCCGAGGCCCTGGTCGATCACCGGCCGCTGTCCGAGGAGGAGGCGGCATTCGCCGCCAAGGTTTTTGGCCACACGCTCCCCGGCCGTGAGCAGATCATCCTCACCAACATCAGCGGGCTGGACAACAGGGCGTTCACCGTCCCGGGCTTCGGGGGCTCGTACCTGGTCAACCTGGGAGAGCATTTCGATGACCCGATGGCCTCCCAAGGGAGGTACACCGAGCGCGGGCAGGTGTTGATCCACGAGCTGACGCACGTATGGCAGGCGATGCGCTGGCCTGCGACCACGTACTTCTGTCAGGGCGTCTTCGAGAGCACCTACGAACCGGGCGGTGACCCCGGCCGGCCGTGGTCTGCGTATGGAATCGAGCAGCAGGCCACGATAGTCGACCGCTGGTACGCGGCCGACCCGGGTTTTCTCACCGGTGAGTTCCAAAAGCCAGTGCCCGACTTCGCTCTCAAGGCAGCTCATCCCTTCGACCACTACCTCAACGCTCATATCCGTGCCGGCATCACTTGAGTCCTCGGCCCTGGTTGAGGGGCAGTACCGGGTGGCTGTGCCACATCGGAGCTCTGCTGGATGTGTTCTCACACGCCCACGTGGTCGCGCGGTGCCTGCTGCGTCGGCGATCAATTCGCCGGTGAGGGGGCGCGGCGGGTAGGTGTGGGGTTTGCGCGTGTGCGTCAGGTCAGGGTGGCGGGAGTGGCGTTGTCGGCGGTCCAGTCGTTGTCGAACAGGGACGCGATCAGGTGTGCGTGATCGGGTGGTAGCTGGCCGGCGCGGTGCTTGGTGCGTGTTTTGGCGAGCCAGGCGCCGATCCTGACTGTGTCGCCGTCGACGAGGATTTCCTCGCGTGCGTGGGGGGCGCGGCCTTCACGGTGGAGGTATTGCTCGAGGATCTGGGCGGTCTGTTCGAAGGTGCGGCGGGTGCGTCGGGCGGGTGCGAGCGGGTTGGTCCGGGGGGTCAGGCCGAGGCTGGACAGGAGGCGTTGCTGGCCGGGATGGAGGGTGCGCCAGCCGGTGAGCTGTCGGTGCAGCCAGGAGCCGATCTTGACTGTGCTGAGCTGGGTGTCGCGGGTGAGGGTGGCTGGGTCGTGGCCGGCGGTGAGGTGGGCGTGGAGCAGGTGGTATTTGCGGTGCCAGTCGGCGCCGTGTGGGAGACGCCAGTCGGTGTTGATCGTGGTCAGGTCGGTGGCCCTGGCCGGGGGCAGTTGGTGTTTTGCCGCGAGGTGTCGTTGTTCGGCGAGCCAGGCGCCGAGGGGGGTGGTGGCGGGTGCTGCGAGGTGTCCGTGGGCGCGCTGGTAGTCGGCGGCTGCGGTGAGGCGGGCGCGCCAGGCGGCGTCGTGCTTGTCCCAGATCATGCCGAGGGCGTCGAGTTCGGCGGTCCAGTCGGCTTCCAGGCGGCCGGCTGTTGCGGCGTCGCGCATGGTGGTGATGAAGGTGCCCAGTGTGTAGCCGGTGGGGTCGGTGTGGTCGGTGGGGACGTCGAGGTGGCCGTAGGTGTCGTGGAATGCCTGGGCGGAGGCGAGGCCGAGGCGGCGGGAGCGGGTGACGGCCGCGTCGCGGGGGTCGAAGGCGGCGAGGTCCATGGCGCGGGCGATGCGTTCGGGGTGGACGGTGAAGTCGAAGTGCCAGCGGCGTTCGATGATGTCGCTGGTTTCTTTGGGTAGGCGGTTGGCTTTGTCGGGGAGGCGTTCCAGGATGCGGTGGTCGTGGCTGGCCAGCGCGGTGGCGATTGCCCAGACCGGTTCGTAGGCGGTGCCGAGGATGTCCTGGGGGGCGGCGTTGGGCGGGATGTAGACGGGGACGATGAGGCTGGCTGTTTTGCCGGAGACGTCCAGGCGTAGGGCGCGGCCGAGGGCCTGGACGCAGCGGATGACGCTGCGGGTGGGGTCGGCGAAGGCGACTGCGTCGACGTTGGGGATGTCGACGCCTTCGGAGATGAGGCGTGCGTTGGTCATGATTGCGCATGGGGCGGTGGCGAAGTCGTTGAAGATGTCGGCGCGCTGGGCGGGGGTGTGCTCGCCGTGGGTGAAGAACGTTTGCGGGTTGATGTCCGGGCACAGTTCGGGTGCGGTGCGGCGGAGTTGGCGCAGGGTGTGGGGCAGTTCGCGGGCGAAGCGGTGGGCGTCGGCGACGAGGTTGAAGTAGACCAGTACCCGCTGGAGTCGGTGCTCGGTCATGGCGCGCAGGATGGCCACGTGCAAGGCGGTGGTGCGCAGCGCGTTGTATCCCTTGGGTTGGTTGTGGGTGTCGCCGGTGGTGTTGGGGGCCGGCAGGTTCAGGCTGGTGCGTAGGGTGGCGTCGGTGAGGGTGGGGACGACGATGCGGTAGTCGGCTGCCCGGCCGTCGGCGACTGCGGTCGCGAGTGGATATTCGAAGATTTTCTTGCCGTAGACGGCCTCGTTGTCCATGGAGTTGGCGAAGGGGTCCGTGTCCGTCTGGGGGCCGGTGGGGCGTCGGCGGCGTGAGTGGGTGGTGTCGGCGGAGTCCGCCAGTTCTGGTGAGCCGAAGATCCGTGGGGTGGCGGTCATGTAGAGGCGGCGGTTTGCCTGGATGCGCTGGGCGTCGTTGGCGATGGCCCATTTCTTGTCGGCCCGGCCTGCGATCCGGTGTGCCTCGTCCATGATGGCGAGGTCGAATGGTGGGACCTGGTACTTCGTGCTTTGGGTCTGTTCGATCTTGTCGAGGGAGTCGTAGGTGCAGATCACTGTCACCGCGGGGATCTGGTCAGTCCCCTCCCCCACCACCGACAAAAGTGCCGCGAGCGCGGGGGCGTTGCTGGTCGAGCCGACTTGCGCTGCGGCCAGGTCCTCTCGGCCGGCGGCGTCCATCGAGGAGACGATGACCATGTGCTCGCCGTGGCCGTCCCGGCGCCATGCCAGCGCTGTCTGGGCGGCCAGATCCAGGGTGGGTACGACGAACAGCACCAGGCGGGCGTCTAGTGCGTCCGCGACCCGGGTTGATACGAGCGTCTTGCCTGTCCCTGTCGCTGCCACGTACAGCCCGCGGGTTCCGGCACGCCGCAGATGCCGTGCCAGCCGCTCGACGGCTTGTGCCTGGTCGGTGAACAGTGGCCGTTTCTCGGGGCGGCCGGGTGTGGGGACAACGACCACAGTCATGGGCGGAAGCCTAGGGTGTGGCGCGGGCAACGCTCGTGTGTCCTGCTCGCGCTGGTGGAAGTGCGTGGGCGAAGTGGCAGTCGTCTGGGGAGTTTTTGCCATCTGGAGCAGCGGCTCGATCGGCTCGGGGCGGTCGCCTTCTTGCGTCAGAGTTTTGGAGGCGGCACCCCGGGGTCGTGGGGCGGCCTGCGGTGGTTACTTGTGGCGCGGCTGCGCCCGGTCAGACGAACTTGGCGTTGATGGGCGTGATGTCACCGGACCGGCCGTGGCGCTGGAGCTGTGCTCCGGGTGCGCTGAGGATCTCGGCGACCGGATCGGAGCCACCGTGGCCGGCGGTGTGTGAGCGGGGGAAGCGACTGGCGTGTATCGCCGCGTGGTGGTCGTCGGGGGTGTAGGCCTCGGGGTCACGGCGGCACACCATGATCTTGGCCTCGTCCAGGCTTGGGGCGGTGGCGAAGGCGGCTTTCGCGGTGGTCAGGACCGTGGGGGCCATCGCCCGTACGTACAGGTCGTTGCGCTCGCTCTTGGTGCGCTTGTGGGCGGTCCGTTGCCCGGCCGCTGTGGTCGCCGGCTTGCGCTCGGGCATGGCTGACAGTGGCGGGAATGTAATTTTCGCGGAAGCTGGGTCCCGTGTGACGGTGACGACGGACGCCGGGTGCGGAAGGGCGCATGCTGCCTTCTGGAGCGCATCGGTCACCGTGACCGTCTCTCCCTGCAGCAGCCGTTCCCATTGGTCGCGGGCCTCGGCCAGTGAAAGGGCGTATTGCGCTGCTCGCTGCCTGGCCTCCTCATGGACCGCGGCGGGGATGGCTTCCTCGACCTGGCGGCGCACGGCGGCGCGATGGGGGAAGTTCAGCCAGGAGATGCCCTGGTACGCCTGCTTGCGGAGCTGACGGCGCATCCACGCCACGCCTCGGTATCCTCCTCCGGCTCTGCCGGGACGCGCTGTGTGGCCGGGGCCGGCTCGTTCGCATGCACCTGGGTCAGCGCCCGCTCGGTCTCGCGGGCGACGTCGTGCTCGGCTGCGCGGCGCTCGGCGGCGGTGGGACCGGTCGGAGCGTAGGAAGAGGAAGCGGCGCGCAAACCGCGCTGACGGGCGTAGTGGGCGCGGCGAGTGGACCGGTGGGAGGAGCGACGGGTGGCCCGGTAGGCGCGGTGGGCGATTCCCATGGGCGTGTCCTTGGCTGTTGGTGATTTTAGTGGTCGTCCGGCCGTCTGTCTGGGCCTGCCTGGAGTCTTGGACCAGACACCCGCTGCAAGGTGGTGGTCGGGGCCTCGTGGCCGCGGCCCTTCCCGGTGTGACTGGATGGCGCGTTACGCCACTTCAACACTTTGTGTATTGTCCCGGCTGATCATCGGTCAAAGCCTGGAGGGCTTTTGAAGACCCGTCTCGCGACCGTCGTGGTTGCCGCCGCTCTGGCCCTGGGTGCTGCCGGTACGGCCTCCGCGTCGACGACTCTTCCCCGTACCAACACCGCGCATCGTTGCGTGCACCACACGGTCGGCTCGTGCGGCTGGAAGGTCGGGAAGAAGCCGGTGGACAAGTACGAGACCGCGCGGTGCAAGGATGCCACCCACTCGTACTCGCGGCACTCCAGCGGAACGTGCTCGCACCACCACGGCGTCCGCTACTGGTTCAAGTAGAGACTGCCGCGGCATCCCCGTCGTTCCCGGGCGGGGGTGTCACGGCCGCTGAGCTGCTGTCCGCCTGCGCGTGTCACCGGGCGAGGTCCGCGACCGGCCGGCAATCCGGAAGATCGTCCGTGATCTGCGCTCGCGGCACTGCCGGGTGGCCGGGGTGCGGGAACTGGCCGCGGCCGTCGGACCGAGCTCCGCCTGACCAACGAGTCGAGGATGATGACCCACCGCGGCGAGGCGGTCGTCACCGGACAGCTCGCGTGTGGCGCACACGGTGTCGGCACGCATGGTGCGACCGAGTCCATCGGCCCGCGAGCGGCGGGCGGCAGGCACGCGCCGGACGGCGGCTGTGGCGCAGCGACGGGCGGACCTCCCGTACAGGGCAGGGCAGGGCAGGGCAGCATGATCAACCACGCCCATGCCCTCCTCCAGTGCCCGGTAGCACCCGCCTGCAGCGGTCTTCGGTCGCTCGGTGTGCACACTCTCGGCCTATGCGGGCATGATTCGTTGTCAGTCTTGCGCTATGGCCTTTGTTTCAAAGACGTGGGGGCGCAGTCGTGGCTTCGATTGTTCGCCCGGGCTCGTTCAGTGCGGGCCCGGGCCCGGGTGTCCTGTGAGTTGTCGTGGCCGTGCTCGCCACGCCGATAACGTGGTGCGGGAACAACTGCGAGGTCACCGCCAGAGGGCGGTCGCATTGGGCGGGGCCGGTACAGCAGGCGGATGCCGTCCGGCGTGGGAAAGGCGCAGTGGACCCGGTAGCGGTCGCCGGGTTTGACTTCCCGGACCATCGGAAGCCACCGCAGTTGCCTGTGCTGTGCCACCTTGCCCGGCCTGCGGGCACGGAAGGCTTCTGCCGCCTTGCGAGCGGTGTCGGCTGCGCGGGCTCGCTCGGCCCGCGCCCTCCCCCTCACCCCTCGTCCCGGGCGCCCTGCTCCGTACCAAGATGCTGCGCCACCATGGCCACGTCGTCATCAGTGACGTGGCGCTGCGCGGCTGCACACACAGGGCACGGGTGAACCGCGGCGAGCTCGCGGATGGAGCCAGCCTCGAGGTCGGATCCTGCGGCTGTACGGGGATCGCAGCCTGCTTGCGATGCCACTCACTTCAGTAGGAGTGAACACTGTGACATTTGCGCTCTCTGTCTCTGCGACAGCAACCTGCCACCTTGCCAGCTGCCAGCTGCCGCGCTTATCCCGCCCCACCTGCATGAGGAACTGTCAAGACTTGTGGATGAGGAGTGGTTGGCTGCTGGCAGGCACAGGGACTTGAGTCTCCAGTAGGGGGAGACACCAAGGTGGGGGCATGGACGGCGACACGCTCTACTCGATCGGCGAGCTCGCTCGGCGGACCGGTCTTACGGTCAAGACCATTCGGTTCTACTCCGATCTCGGAATCGTGGCGCCGACGGACCGCAGCCCGGCCGGCTACCGCCTCTACAGCATCGATGCCGTCGCACGCCTGGACCTCGTGCGGACCTTGCGCGAGCTGGGACTGGACCTTCCCACGATCCGCAAGGTCGCCGACCGCGAGCTCTCGCTTCCCGAGGTCGCCGCGGCGCACGCCGAAGCACTGGCGGTGCAGATCCGCGTCCTGCGCCTGCGACGCGCGGTGCTGACGGTGGTGGCCGAGCGCGGGTGCACACCTGAGGAGACGGAACTCATGCACCGGTTGGCCCAGCTCTCCGAGGACGAACGCCGACGTCTGATCGGCGATTTCCTCGACGTCGTCTTCGGCGGTCTTGACGCCGCCCCCGCATTCGCGGGGGTCATGCGCTCGATGACCCCCGAGTTGCCCGACAACCCGGAGGCAAAGCAGGTCCAGGCGTGGGTGGAGTTGGCCGAGATGACCCTGGATCCGGATTTCCGCGCCGTCGTGCGGCGGATGGCCGAGGACCAGGCGGCCGAGCAGGCCCGAAGTAAGACGATGGGCCCGCGCCGCGACATTGCCGCAGTCGTCCGTGACCAGGCCGGCCCGGCCCTGACCGCCGGCATCGACCCGGCCTCGTCCCAGGCCGATCCGATCGTCGCGGCGTTCACGGCGCACTACGCGCACGTCCTCGGCCGCCCCGACGACGCCGGGCTCCGCCGCCGGTTGGCGACCCGGCTGGAGAGCGTGAACGACCCCCGCAGGGAGCGGTACCTCCAGCTGCTCGCAGTGGTCAACGGCTGGCCGGCCCCGGAGAGTCTGGCTCCGGTGTTCGACTGGTCCGTCCAGGCTCTGCGCGTGCGGACACAGCAATGACAGGGCGGACGCAAGGCGGCATGGGCCGGACGCGGCCGGCGTCGGGTGAAAACGCCGCCGCATACGATCGGTTGGTGAATGCCCCTGTCGTACTTCGGGTGGCAGCGACGCCCGCCTCTCCCGCTCTCGTTCTTCGCCCCTGGCGCATGGAGCACGTTGCCGCATGGGTGGAGGTGCGCCGGGATCCCGCAGTGCGCCAGGGGCCGAGTTCTGTCGTGGACAACGATGCTGACGGGGCACGGTGGGTGCAGGCCCAGCAGCGGAGCTGGGCAGCGGGAAACTGCTTCGGCTTCGCCGTCCTTGAGGCACAACCCGGTCCGGTTCACGCACAGTTGGTGGGCAACGTGGTCCTCAAGGAAGTCACCTCCGGCAAACCGGCGGCCGAGGTGGGCTACTGGACCGCGGCGCACGCTCGCGGGCGGGCAGTGGCCCCCCGCGCTCTGGAAGCACTCACCAGCTGGGCCTTCGAGGCCTTCGAAGCCGACGGGCTGGAGCGTCTCGAACTCCTTCACCAGGTGGACAACCCGGCATCGTGCCGGGTTGCGCACAAGAGCCGGTACGACTTCGACAGCGTCCTGCCCGCGGCGCCGCCCTCCTTCCCCCGCGCCGGCCACCTGCACATACGGCGCACGGATGCCTGAAGTCCCCGCGTCGTGTGGGGATCGACCGAGGCTGCTCACGCCCCGAGGGTCCTGGGGCGTTCGACGAGGGTCCCGGGGCGTTCGACGAGGTCGCCGCGTTCGAAGCGGGCCCGGCACCGGCCAGAGCGACGAGGTGAGCTGCGTTCACGGCCCGCCAGTGGCCCTGGCCGGACTCGACCAGCTTGAAACCATGGCCTGCCCGGCGGCCCAGCTGCCGGACTGCCGGGCTGCCGGACCGGCCATGGTCACCTTGGTCCGCAGCCGCACGGTGGCGAAGGACGACTCGATGGGATGCGTGGTCCGCAGATCGACCCAATGCTCGGCAGGAAGGCGAAGAACGCCGGCAACTCGTCCTCGTCGTCCGTGATCTTCTTGACGGCCTTGGGGCATTTCGCTTTGTACTGCCCGGTGAACGCGGCGACGGCTTCGCGGGCCTGGTCCCTGTCCTCGGCGTTGCAGATGTCCTGGATCGCGCGCCTGGCCGTGGGCTGGGCCGACTTCGGCAGCGAATCGAGAACATCTGCGGTTTGTGAACCCGGCATTCTTGTTCGCGGGTATCGGGGAACACCTCGGCCCGGGCCTTCCAGAAGCCGAGCGCGCCGTCCCCGACGGCCGTCGTCCCAGGACCGGCGGGACGGCAGCGCCGCGTCCTCGCCGGTCGGAAGAAGGGGCCGGGCCGCTGCGTCCCGTCGGCTTCAGGCGAGGTCGGTGGCGGGCTCGGTCGCGTAGCGGCTCATCGCATCGATGTTGGCCTGCCGCGTCAGCGGCCGGCCGCCGGCGAAGACTTCCTGGAGGTCCCGGAAGTACTGCACGTACAGGTCGGGGGTGAATGTGCTGAGCATGACGGCGGGTTGATCGGTCAGGTTGGCGAAGGTGTGCGGGGTACCTGGCGGCACCATCACCAGCGTGCCCGCGGTGGCGTCGTGGTCCTCGTCCCCGACCGTGAACCGCACGGTGCCGGACAGGACGTAGAAGCCCTCGTCGTGTCGGGCGTGGCGGTGCTGCGGCGGTCCCTGGGTGTGCGGGGCGAGGACGGACTCGGCGATGGCGAGGCGGTGCCCGGTGTGGCTGCCGTCCTCCAGAACCCGCATGCGCGTGGTGCCCAGAACGATCGTCTCACCGTCGCCGGGACCCACCACCGATACGGCGGGGGCGGCCTGCGGCTCGCTGGTCTTCGCTTCTTCGGTCATGCTCACCAGTGCACCGCCGGGCCCCCTCCGGTGTCCAAGACCCGTCCCGCAGCGCCGATACCCCGTGGGTATCGTGGCAGCGTGGAGCTACGGACCTTGCGCTACTTCGTGGCGGTCGCCGAGGAACTCCACTTCGGCCGGGCCGCCACCCGACTGCACATGAGTCAGCCGCCGCTGAGCCGGGCGATCAAGCAGCTGGAGGCCGACGTCGGGGCCCTGCTCTTCGCCCGCTCACCCACCGGCGTCACCCTCACGCCGGTGGGCACGGTGCTGCTCGACGAGGCGCGAGCCCTGCTCGACCATGCCGACCGCGTCCGTGTACGCGTCAGCGCGGCGGCCGGCGCCGCAACCCTGACCGTCGGCATCCTGGGCGACGGCACCGACCCGGGGGTGTCCAGGCTGGCCGCCGCCTACCGCCGACACCACCCCGGCATCGACATCCGCATCCGCAACACCGACCTGACCGACCCGACCTGCGGGCTGCGCGCCGGACTGGTCGACGTCGCCCTCACCCGGGCGCCGTTCGACGAGACCGCCCTGACGGTGCGTGCCCTGCGATCCGATCCGGTCGGCGTGGTCCTGCGCGCCGACGATCCGCTGGCCCGCCGCGACCGGCTGCGGCCGGCCGAGCTGAGCGACCGCCGCTGGTTCCAGTTCCCGCACGGCACCGACCCCATCTGGCAGTCGTACTGGAACGGCGGCACGCCGCGCGAGGGCCCCATCGTGCGCGCCGTCCAGGAATGCCTGCAGGCCGTGCTGTGGAACGGCACGGTCGGCCTGGCCCCGCTCGGAGTCGACCTGCCCCCGGAGCTGGCCGCCCTACCGCTGACCGGCATGCCGCCGAGCCAAGTGGTGGCGGCGTGGAACGAAGGTGACACCAGCCCGTTGATCCGATCCTTCGTCGAGATCGCGACAACCGCCTACCGCCACTGAACACCGGCACCCGGTGCTGCCGCATCCCGCGAACAATTCCCACGCCGCCGCATCCCGTGAACACTTCCCACGCCGCGGCACCCGGACTGCCCCGAAGCAGCGAACATCTACAGCCCCTTCCCGGACTCCGGCGCCGTGCGTGTTTTCCCTCCCAGCGGCTCGATAACCAGGACACCACGTCGTAGCGTTCACCGGACATCACTACCGCTCGACGGCAGACTCACGCCCATGCCCGCACAAGATCCGCGCATCCACCTGCTGCAGGCCGGACGGTCGCTCGCCGCATGCGAGTTCCTGCTGCGGCAGTTCAGCCACAAACCGACGATCTCCGATCTGATGGCACAGGCTCGCCACCACTGCGACCAGGCCGAGCAGGGACCACACGAAGACACCGAGACCGAAGTCACCCTCGCGATCCTGCGTGCGGTGGCCTCGACCTTCGCACTTCGGCACGTGGCGCTGTCCGACGTGTGCTGCGATTTCAACGATGACGACGGAACCCTGCTCAACGGGTTGGAAAAGCACGACAGCGACGGCGTCAGCCGTCCGCTCGCCGAGGAAGCCATCCGTACCACAGAAGCGGCCCTTGACGCGGACCCCCACGACGCCCTCATGCCGCTCTACCTGGCCATGCCCTCACCTGGACGGACAACCGCGACGCCGCCATCGCCGCCTACCGGGAAGCCCAACGACACGCCCCCGACGACGATTGCGCCGCTCCGCCCTCTCCCACCTTCACGCTCCGCCCACCAAAAAACCTCAGAGCAACAGGAGCCATCCCCGCCACGCCTTCGCACTGCTGCGCAGCGCCTACTGGATCAACAACAACGAATGGGAGGACGCCCTCGACCTGTTCGCCTCCGTCGCCGACATCCGCACGCACCTCGCCACTGCCCTCGACCCCGGCCCCCACCCCGACCCCGGCCCCGGCCCCAACGACTCCCGACCCCGCTGCATGAGTGGTGAAGACCTGAACGACGAAGGCGCGGAGCTGACCCTGCACATCCACCGCCCCGGCCGCCCTATTGCCATGTACGACCTCAACGCCCGTCCGCATGACAACACCGAGACCACGTCCATCGACTGGAGTGACGTACCGGTGGACGAGTTGCTGGAACCGCCACTCCCCCGGGCCGCCCCCTTCGCCTTCACTCCAGAGTCTGCTTCCCCACAGGCCCGTAACCGAACAAACGCCGTCAGATCACGGCCAGCGCCGACCTCCTAGGCCAGCTGGGGGTGGCGCCCTTCCGCGCGAGTCGCCAGGTCATGAGAGTGACGGCGGCCCAGGTGATCACGGTCTCGGAGCGCTGGATGAGCCGTTCGTAGCCCCTCACGTGGCAGCGCGCGTGCATCATCCACGCGAGCGACCTCTCGACGACCCAGCGGCGGCGCAGGACGACGAAGCCGGAGGCGTCTTCGGGGCGGCAGACCGGCTCGATGGCGAGGTCGAGGTGCTTCTTCGCCCGGTCGGCGAGCTTGCCGGCGTAGCGGGGTCGGCCCACACGATCGTGATCTCAGGGTGCACCAGACAAAGCCGGAAGAAAACCTCCTTGCCGCCGCCGCGCCGTGCAAGCCGGCCGGGGCGACCATGACCGCCGGCCTTCGCTGCGCCCTGGACCACCGTCGGCGATCCGGGCAGCGGCCTGCGGCGGTGCGGATGCCGGAAGTTGGCCTTCGCTGCGACCTGCCCTCGGCCCTCCCGCATGTAGGACAGCAACTGACCGCAAGAGCTCATAGCGTGGTCCTTGACCGATGAAACAAGAACACCGGAAGGCAAAGACCATGACCGTTAACGAGCCGACCACCCGCGACCTGGCCGGCGCCCCGGGCGTCACCGGTGAACGCGCCGAACTGCTGGAGATGCTGACCAAGCACCGGCACTTCCTGCGCTTCACCACCCGCGACCTCACCGACGAGCAGGCCGGGCTGCGGACCACCGCCAGTGAGCTCTGCCTGGGCGGCCTGATCAAGCACGTCACCGCGGTCGAGCGGAACTGGGCGGATTTCATCCAAAACGGCCCCTCGGCGATGCCGGACTTCACGGCCATGACCGAGGATGAATGGAAGCGCGGCGGCTCCCGTTGCCCGCGTCCGGGAAACGATCCGGCGGATGCCCGGGAACATGGGGATCCCGTGGGTGGCTTCGTGGTGCCTGGCGTCCCGTCACTTCAGCCGTCCGCGTTAGACGTTCACGCCGGCACTGTGGTGAGTGCCGTGAGGTCCGTCACCATAACCTGCTCGGCCTTGTCCAGCGCTTGGGTGCATTCCGCTTCGTCCACGCCGAGCGCGATGAGCGAGGCGATGCGGGGCGTGCCGCAGAGCCTGGTTCATCCCTGCACGTCACGCGCGCACTCGCACATCCGCCGACACTGCTGCCATCGACCTTCCCGTGGCCATTGACCAGGACACAAGGACCCGCCTGCGAAGAAGTTGCAAGCCCGACTCGCCCCTTGAACACTCACATGCACGTGAGCTGCGCGGCCACCACAGCGTGTTCATCACACTCACTGGCGCGTGATGCGAGTGAGTCGTTCTCTATTTCGAATCACGCTGAGGCGGCCGTTAGGGGCGTCAGTTACTCTCTTACTCGTACATCGAAGCTGCCATGACAGCATTGGCAACCGTCGCCCACGCTTCTGCGGGGGGCTCTGGACGGCCGCTTCGGCCGTACCAAGACGCCGAAGCCTCAACCCATGCCGCCATGCCCTCCAAAAAACTGACTAGGTCAGAATTTTCCCATGCTTCTGGGTTTTCCTCGAGATCTTTTACAGCGGCCGAAAGGAATGTCACCAGGTCGCGCTTGCTTTCGACCTTAGCCGCCTTCTCCCAGAGCTCCACTACCTCACCCTAATCGATATACCGTCGTTCTCCGTCGTGAACTTCCAGCTCTCTCGCTCGACCTCTCTGGGCGTCGCACGTGTAAACCTTACAGGAATACCTGCTTCCTTGAAGGCATACAGGCGCCTATTGTCAAGCGAGTAGATCTTCCCGTCTCGCCGGAAGACCCTAATGGGCGGGACGTCCTCAGCTACAGAATCGCCGGACTTCAGTTCCTTCACGGTATCGTCAAGCGTCCTGCCGTCTTTATAACTCCTTTTGATGCTGTCTTGGGTATAACGGATATTGTCAGGGTTCATCTTCCCAGAGGCCGGAAGCCCTCCGCCGGGGCCCGGCTTAGAAGTCGTCTCAATTGGTGAGTCTGCGATAACAGATGAGGGTGCAGGCGATGCCAGCGAAGGCGAGGAAGTGCTCGGCTTTGCGTTCGTAGCGTCGGTGGAGGCGGCGGCAGCCGGCGAGCCAGGACATGGTGCGTTCGATGGTCCAGCGGTGTCGGCCCAGTCGCTGGGAGGTCTCAATGCCCTTGCGGGCGATGCGGTGGGTGATGCCACGCCCGCGTAACCATCGCCGCAGGTGGGAGTAGTCGTATCCCTTGTCGGCGTGGAGCTTTCCCGGTCGGCGTCGCCGTCGTCCGCGGCGGGAGCGGATTGGTGGTATGCCCTTGACCAGGGGAATCAAGGCTTGGCTGTCGTGGAGATTCGCCCCGGAGATTCCGACGGACAGGGGCAGACCTGTCCGCTCCGTGATCAAGTGAATCTTCGAGCCGTACTTGCCCCGGTCGACAGGATTCGGACCTGTCAGGTCCCCCTTTTCAGGGCCCGCATGTTCACCGAGTCGATCGCACAGCGGGACCAGTCCAACTCGCCACGCGCGCCGAGCTCGTCGAGGACCACACGGTGGAGCTTGGCCCACACCCTGGCCTTCGTCCACTCGGAGAACCGCCGGTGAGCTGTCGCCCCCGACGGTCCGAACGACGCCGACGGCAACTGCTGCCACGTGCAGCCTGACGTGGCCACGAACACGATCGCAGCCAACACCTCCCGGTCACCATGACGGCGCCGGCCACCACCCTGAGGCCGCGAGGGGACCTCAGGCACCACCCGCTGGAACAACTCCCACAACTCGTCCGGCACCAGCCGCTCAACGATCCCCACCACGACCGACACCCTACCGAGTCAGCCAAATGAGATGACGTCTTAGGAGCGCTTGCTGAGCTCTCGCGCGCTTCTGACAGAGCGCGGCCGAGCCCCTTGCCGAGCCGCCCGACTCCGTCTCCGGCCGTGAAGGCACCACCCACGACCAGCCCGGTACTCGCCACGATCACTGTTGCGCCCGCTGGGCAGCCAATAACGGTCGCACATACGAGGCCGCCTGCGGCGTCTCCGGCTGAGCCAACTCCGATCATGAAGACACCCAGAGCTGTCTCGCCGGCCCCTACGATGACATCCGGGTTGAACAGAGAAGCACCGACGTTGAGGACGGTGTCTGCGGGCCCCTTAATCCACCGAGGTATCCAACTGGAGCCACCTCCATCGCTGGTGTGGCCGGCGCTGCTGGTGTGTGCTGTTCCGCTGTAGCTGCGCGCGGGGGCGGGCCCGCCGCGGCTAACTGTGTGGTGAGACCCTTCGCCTCCTCGTGGACCGTCAGGCCGGTGTGGGCAGCCTGCTGAGTCGCCGTAGCCACCGCAGGCAACTCCCTTTCCGCTGGGATCGGAGAACGTGACGGGGTTGTTGGCGGCGTAGCTGTATCCGTTGAGCGTCTGGGACTTGTCGGTCTCAAGAAGCGGGTCGACGCTGAGGAAAGTAGCTGTGGTTGGGTCGTATTCGCGGGCGCCGACGTGGGTAAGGCCGGTGGCGTCGTCTGCGGGTTTTCCGAGGAACGCTTTATCGTCAGGCCAGTTAGTCGACTTGGTCCCGCGGGGGGATCCGAAAGGCGTTGTGTAGCGCTTGGTGTAGTCAAGGGTTCTGGCATCGATTGCCAGACTCGAGGTGCCGTGATGGTCGCTGGCGAGGAATGTCAGTTTTGTTTCGCTGGTTCCGCTGGTCGCTGCGCGGACGGCGATGGCTTTGCCTGCGGCGGTGTAGTACCGGAGGCCTGAGAGGGTCTTGACGGTGCCCTTTGCCGTAAGGCGTACTTCGGTGTCGCCGAGGTAGAGGACAGTCTCGCCGTCGGAGCTTGCTCGGCGGACGAGGAGTTGTCCGTCCGCATCGTAGAGGTAGCCGGTCGCGACGGCAGGAGTGTTAGTGGTGGCGGGTTCCCTGAGGGACGAGAGTTGGCTTTCGCTGTTCCACTGGAGAGTCTGGTCAGCGCTGGTGCCGGGGCGGCTGGTGGCGTTGCCGGTTTTGTCGTACTTGTAGTTCTGGGCTTTGCCTTTGGTCTCGGTGCTCGCCAGGGGGTGGGGCTGTTGGCTTGTTGTGCCGTAGGTGTATGTGGTTGTGGTGTCGCCCGAGGCTGCGTGCTGGACCTGTTGCTTTCGTTGGCCTGCCGTGTTGTAGGTGTAGCTGGTCCAGTATGGGGCGGCGCCGGCGAGATTGGTGGTGGTGCGTGTCGTGGTGGCGCAGTCGTCCGTTTTCGGTGTCCAGGCTTCGGTGAGGCGGCGGTAGCCGTCGTAGGTGAAGCACTGGTTGTCGCTCTTGCCTGTGCCGCCGAGGGTGGTGGCGTCGGAGATGGAGATGACGTTTCCGGCATCGTCCTGGCGGTATTTGAGCTCCTGCAGCATGTACGCGTGGACGTCGTCGGTGACGTAGGAGCGGGTCAGTCGTCGGGTGCCGGGCTCGTAGTCGTAGCTGAGGTACGCCTTCTTAGCTGAGGTGCCGGCGGCGGTGCCCAGAGTGAGCTGGCGCAGGTCGCCTGTGGGGGCGTAGTCGGCGCCTTGCAGGTAGCCGGTGGCGCCTTGGGAGCTGAGCTGTTGGCTGGCGGTGTTGTAGGTGTAGGAGACGGTCTCGGCTGGAAGGCCGGCTGCGGCGGGGTGGGATGCCTGGCTGATGGTTCCGTCGAGGCGGTAGCCGGTGGTGGTGGTCAGGGTCTTGGGGACGCCTGCCTTTACCAGGGGATCGTCGTCCGGCAGGGTGAGCTGGTTCTCGGTGGGCTGGTACAGGCTGTTGTAGTGGGTGACCTTCTGGGTGTAGGCCTTGCCGGTGGTGCCGCCCTCGTACCGGATGGACGTGTCCGGCTGGCCCTTGGCTGCGGTGTCGAAGGTCCAGGCGGTGAGTTTATTGGCGTCGGTTTTGGTGTTCTGCCAGGTGCCGGTTTCGCGTCCGAGTTCGTCGTAGTCAGAGATCAGGGTCCGGTTCTCGGCGTCCTGTGTGCGGGTGGGCTGGTCGAGTTCGTCGTAGGTGGTGCTGGTCTTGCCCTTGTCGGGGTCGACTGCTTCGGTTTGACGGCCAAACAGGTCGTAGGTGTAGGTCCACGTCGCCTTGGCCGGGTCGGCCTCTGAGACAGGGCCGGTGACTGTTTTGGGCAGTCCGCTCAGGGTGTAGGTGTAGTTGGTGGTGATGTAGTCGGTTCCGGTCGGCTTGGGCCCTGCGTAGTCGATGCGCTGGGTGGTCTGGCCGCGTGCGTCGGTGTTCGTGGTGGTGGCCTGGCCGCCGGTGGGTGCGGTGGTGGAGGTGGTGTCGCCGGTGTAGGTGGATTCGGTGGTCCAGCGGGCTACGCCGTAGTTGCGAGTGACAGTTTTGACGGGGCGTTCGGCGCCGTCGTAGGTGGTGTCGGTCTGGGTGGGTGCCTGGCTGCCTTCCGTCTGCACCGGTGTACCGGAGGGTTCGTTCTTCTCGTCCCAGATGTCCGACTGTGCGCTGGAGGCCAGTCCGCGGGAGTCGTAGAGAGTGAGGGCGATCAGGCGGCCGCCAGCGGGTGAGGGGGTCTGCGTCTGGCGGGTACGCAGGAGGGAGTCGTAGATTTCGTAGGTGGTGTTGTAGCCATTTCCGTCACCGCGCAGTGCGCCCGTGGAGATCCAGGGCAAATCGTTGCTGGCGAGGTGGTAGCCGTATACGTAGTTCGGGGTCTTCTGGGCGAGGCGTGAGCGGTTGGGGAGCCAGACCTTGGTGATGCGGCCGAGGGAGTCGTACTCGGTCTCGGTGATCTTGCCGTTAGGGTCGGACGCTTTGAGGGGGAAGCCGGTGCCCGGGTCGAGGGCGGTGGTGGTCTCGTAGCCCTTGGCGTCGCCGGCGACCGTGGAGAGCAGGGGGCCGCTGCCGGTGGGGGTGTAGGTCGTGGTGGTGGTGTGGTCCTGGGCGTCCTTGACGAGGGTGGGGCGGCCGAGGGTGTCGTAGTCGGTGGTGACGGTCTTCTGCCAGAGGGGGGCGTTGGCCGAGTCGTAGCCCTTTGCGCGGCCTGTCCACTGGGCGTCGCCCTTGGTGGGTTTCTGGTTGGCCGACCAGGAGGTGGTGTCGTAGGCGGTGGCGGTGTCGGAGATGACATCGCCTGGCCTGCTGCTGTCTAGCGGGAGGTCAAGGTCGGCGTCGGTGGTGGTGCAGGTTTTGGCTGTGGTGCGGGTGCGGGAGATGAGGGAGGTCAGTCCGTCGTCGTTGCGTGCGTACCAGGTGCGGGTGCAGGTTTCGTCGCCGGTTTTGGCATCGTCGCCGCGGTCTTCGACGGTCTGGGTCATGCCGAGGTCGTCGTAGGTGGTGGCGGTGGTGCGTACGCGGTCGGTGGGGGTGATGCCGCTGGTGATGGCGGTGCGGGCGTGGGTGGCGGCGGTGCGGGTGAAGTAGGCCTCGGTGTCGGCGTAGGACTTGTGCTGGGTAGCTGTGCGCTTGGACCAGGGGTCGTTGACGGTGCCGGAGGTGTATGCGGTGTTGTCGTAGGTAGCGGTTTCGCGGGTGAGGCCGGCGTACTGCTCGCTGTCGGTGATGTCGGGGGCTTTGATGCCGGTGACGGTGGCGGTGCGGCGCTTGTCGGGGTCGAGGGTCTTGCCGTCGGCGGCGAGGAGGCGGTCGCCGTTCATGCCGCGCATGTAGGCGGTGACGGTTTTGGACTGGGTGCCGACGGGGTCGCCGGTGAGGTGGGTGACCTTTGCGTAGCCTCGCCAGAGGGACCAGGTGCGTTCTTTGGCGGGGGTGAGGGGGTCGTCGTTGTAGTGCCAGGCTCCTCCGCCTGAGTAGGTGTAGGTGTGCTGGACGGCGACGGACCCGCCGTGGGGGTCGGTGGTCGAGACAGAGGTGACCGGGTACTTCTGGAACCAGTCCAGCTGTGGGTCGCCGGAGCCGCCGTTGGGCTTCCAGTAGACGGGGAAGCAGCGGCGGGTGTTCTGGTCGGCCTTAAGGCATTCGGTCGTGATGCTGCAGCAGCTGGCCGTGGATCCTGACGCCTCACGTGGTGGGGTCGGGACTGCACTCCTTGAGGCAGTGCACGAGATCGGCCGTGAAGCCGGCTGCCGACGGCTGATCACAAACGTGTGGTGCTTCAACACACCAGCCAGGTCTTTCTATGAGGCATCCGGGCTGGTGCCGATGACGCAGCAGCTTGAGCAGAAGCTGTGAAAGCCCCCTGTCCGCACCGTCTGCGCAGCCGATCGACGTCGATCCGGCCGTGGTTCAGGCCGCCGTACATCGCAGGAGTGGACCCGGCACGCCAAGAAGTGGGGCACGAAACAGAGCCTCATACGGGACGTGGCGGTCGCCGGCCATGGCGAAACGGTCAGGACGAAGCTCACCGACCTGGTCGAGATCGTGGTTCAGAGGGCCTACCGCTGCAAGGATCGCGAGTACCTGCGCGTTGCTCGAGCCGTCGACAGCGAGGATCTGCGCGGCAGGCTGGAAGCTGCCGCTGGGTCTGACGACCCATGGGCACGGCAGCATGCCGGCTATGTTCTTTGGCTCCTCGATCGCCCCGAAGTACCGAACACGATCCACGTCTGGCAGAACTGGATTGCGGCGGAAGCCAGAGGATGAGGCCTCCATCCTCTCCCTCCTTTGACGACCTCACCCGCCGTGCTGTGCTGGACTGGCTCGACTACCGCCGCAACCGCTGGCTGAACACAACCAACCCGCACCTGCTGATCACCCAGAAGACCCCCTGTCGGACTTGGCCCGGCAGGCAAGTTCTGGACCACCCGGGCCACCCGGCAGTGCGGGGCGTATGCCTTGATCTCCCGCGCGGCCGGGGGGTGCGGCGCGGCTTAGGTGTGGAGGGCGCCGACGCGGCCGGCGAGGCCGCGGAGGCCGGACTCGACGTTCCACAGACCGCCCGGGATGATCTCCAAGCCGCTACACGGTCATGCCAGGCCGAACCATGGCAGGCACTCCGACAGCCCCTCCATCTTGCACCTGGCACACCCGGTCGCACCGCACCCATCGGACCGGCCCGGACCGGGTTGCCTGGGCACCTCAGGGGAGCTGCACGCTCAACGCGTAGAGACGGGTGGTCTGTTCGCTGTTGGTGTTGTCGTCCGACACGAGGTACAGCGGACGTTGGCCCTTGTGCGGGCCGGTGGTCCACGGCGCGCCGAGGGCCATTCCCTCGACATTCTCCAGCAGCGGACTGACGAGCCGTCCCGAGTGGGTGGGGACGACACCGGGGTCACCGGCAGGGCACTGACCGAGGTCGAAGAGCAGGCTGTGCTCGACGAACACATCGGCCGGCTGGTCGTAGAGTGCCTTGCGCGCGTCCACGGGCTGGGCGCCTTTGAGGGGGACGTCGTAGACCCGGATCGCGTTGCCGACGCCGTCCACGTACTGCCGTTCCAGGGCGAGCAGCCGGTCGTCGGCGGACGCGACCAGTTCAGCGAGGTACATGCCCTCCTTGGCCTGGTACGCGTACTGCCGGTCGAGGCGGTAGGCGCCGCCCGGGGTGCCGACGTAGCGCTGGATGCGGAGCATGTTGCGGCCGCGGGAGTCACCGTCCTTGGCCAACGCGCCTTCCATCGCGGCGTAGAGATACCTCCCGTCCGGGGAGACGGTCAGCGACTCGATCGTTCGCCCGGCCTGTCCCTGGCCCTGCGGGCTGGTCCGGAACTCGGGCGGAATGGGCAGGTCGGGGCCCACCTGTGTGCCCGTGGCCATCTTGAAGCGGCGGATGGCGGGCCCGGACTCCGAGGCGACCAGGATCGTCTTTCCGCCGCGCTCGACGACCAGGCCCTCACCGTCGAACCACTCGGAGGGTTTGGTGCCGCTCTGGGTGCGCAGCGTCTTGGCGGTCAGAGCCTCAGGGCGGAGCTTGTCCGGTGAACCGAGGCGCAGCGGGAAAACCCGCCCCGTCTGATTGTCCGTCAGGGCCAGGGCCCGGCCGGGCCCGGTGAGCGCGAGCGCGGAGAGGCCGCCGATGGTCTCGCCCGACGCCTGCTGCTTGTCGAGCGCGTCGGAGTAGCTCAGCAGGGTGGCCCGCGGCGAGCAGGCGCCGCCCGGCAGGCGGGGATGGAGTTCTCGCACCCACTGCCATACGGGCGGTGCGGCGAGTCCTGCCACCAGGCCGAGCACCAGGGCGCCTGTCGCCAGCGCGCGGCGCGGGATGCGCACGCGCGGCGCAACAGGCGGGTCCGTGACTCTCGGGGGCGGCACCACCGCCAGATTGCGGATGAACGGCAGGAGGCCGACCCCGCCCTCGTCCCGGTCCTGGGGCTCCTGCGGCTGCGGCAACCGGCGCTCGGCCATCCGGTCCCGGACCGCCTCAAAGATCGCGTGCAGCCCCAGCAGCTCGGGCCCGTCGGGCACACCCTCGCGCAGTACGCCCACGAATTCACCGGTGAATGCCGTACACCGGCGGGGGTCGGGAGCATGGGACTTACGGTCCGCTGACGTGGACGTCATCGTATAGGTGCCGCGCACGCCCTTCAGCGTCTTCCCCGATGCCCGCACGCCACGGTCCGCGACGGACATGCCGCCCTTGAGGACCCGGCCGCTGTAGCAGCAGTCCAGCAGGAGGACCCGGCGCTCGGCGGAGCCGTGATCGCGCATGGCCCGGCGGATGTAGGCGTCGCTGACGGCCGTCTCGGGCTGGTCCTCGACGGAGTCGGGGAGGGCGAGGTAGAGCTCCTCCTCCACGCGGTCCAGCAGGCCGTGCCCCGCGTAGTAGACGATCAGGGTGTCGGCGGCCACCCGGGCAGCCGCGCGGATCGGGCCGACAAGAGCGGCCGCGGACTCCGGGTTCCGGACCGTTGTGATCCGCTCCGCGGGGATACCCAGGATCGCTTCGTCGCTCAGCGCGGCAGCCAGTTCGGTGAGGTTGTGCCGTACGCTGCGCAGCGGTTCGAGTTCGGAGTAATGGTCGACGCCAATGAGGACACAGGCCGAGCGCGCGGCGTCGATCCCAAACGCGTCCTCGGTGCCCGTGCCCTCCGTCGTCGCGTCGACGGTCACCTCCCCGCCTCCTGCTCCGTACCTGGACCCGGCTCCGGCTCTTGCCCCTCCCCGGCGACCGGCCGCACCGAGACGTCCGGGAAGGCATCCCGGACCGCTTCCAGCTCCCCGGGCATGGCGCCCACGACCTGGATGATGACCTGGGACCGAGGCCTGCGCCCGTCCCGCCAAGCAGCGTAGGAGAACGGCAGCTGCGCCAGCGCCGCGAGCGTGGACACCAGCGCGAGTACGGCCTCCAGGTCGCCGCCCATCTCGTCCGGCCTGACCGGTCCGCGCACCGGCTCGATCGGGATCCGGCCGCGCAGCGAACGGTCGTCACACAGCCAGGTGTAGAGCGACCGCAGCTCCTGCCGGCTGTCCGGACCGATCAGCTCGAACCTGATGTCCATCGCACTCCCCCGGGCTCACACGTCAGCTTGCTCTCAGTGTGCCCACTGTCACTGACATAACTTCCCTGACTTCACGGGATGTTCCTCGTCCGGACACCTTCCGGCCCCTGGACCGGAACCAGCCGGGCGCCGTCACAGCGACCGTCCCGTCGCGGTCCTCAGCGAATGGCTGCGACCAGCCACTCGACACACGCCCCGAATGCGACAGCCGCCCCTGGGATCCTGGGATGCGCCCCCTGATAGTCAGTGGGAGATGAGCTGTTGGGCGCCGTCAATGTCGTACGTTCCGCCGGCGAGGGCGTCGTTGCGGAAGAGCGGGCGGATGCGTCGCATAGGAAGTCTGGACGAGGTCGTACCGGCGCAGCACACTCGTCGTAGCGGTCTTTGGTGCGGGGGGGATGCATGCGGAGTTCCGAATCCTGGGTGGTGCTCGCGCCGTTGGGGATGATGTCTGGGATCGGGCTGGCTGCCGGTGGCGGCCATGCCGTGGTGGCGGGCGACGCGAGCGGCTGGCCCTGGCTTGTGGCGGGCTTGGTCGCCGGCGCACTGGCGGCGAGCGGGATCCGGCGCCTCGTCGTGGAACGCGGCGAGCGAGATCATTCCGCGCCTCGCGGCGATGCGGCGCCGCCTCCGCCCGACCCGAGGGCCCTGCGGCGAGGCGCCTGGTCCCTCGGCGCGATCACCCTGCTCTGGGCGGTGGCCACCTCGTTGGTGGCGGCCCTCCTCCCGTGGTCTGCGCGCACCGGATCCGCATCCTTCGGTGTGCTGGCCGCCGTGGTGGCACTCGCCGCCTTCTTCGCGGTGACGTCCGCTGTCGCACTCCGCCGGATACTTCGTGGCATCCGGTCCGCCGCTCGTTGGGGCTCTGTCTCCGCCGTCTTCCTGGCCCTCTGGGCCCTCGCTTACGTAGGAGATGACTGGGCTGGCGGTAGCGATGTGCGTGCTGCGGTCGGAGTCGCCGTCGCCGTTGTCGCCGGGGGGCTGGCGCGTGCGCTGGACCGGGTGGAGCGCAGCGCTGGTGGAGACGCGGAGGGCCGCAGGGGTTGAAGAGTGGCACTCGACGCCGCCTTGGCTGAAGAGCGCGCATTCGATCTGTCCATGGCTTGCCTGTGGTGTGACGGGGACCGTGCGGAACGCCCAGCATGGTCCGGCTCAGGGATGCGGTGGAGGTGTCGGGCAACGGTCACGGGGCGCGAATCCCGATCTGCGGATGGGGAGAAAAGCCGCTGTCCGGTGCGGCGATCTCCTACCGCAGGGAACTGCTGTGTGCCATCCGAGGCCCACGCGACGGCTTCGGCATCGGTCAGGTTCAGCACCTGCGTCTGGTGGGCGGCGCCGTCCTGAACGACGTGGGGCGATCCCGCTGGGCGCTGCCCTTGTGGGGCGGAGCCGGCCATCGGGGCGAGCCGCTGCCAAGCGTCGGCGGTGTACCGGACAGCACAGCCGTCAGGCCACCGCCCAGCCAAATACGCTCACAGCGCTGCACTCCTAACCAACGTCGTGCATAGGGTCGTCTCAATAAAAGTGCAGCACTTTCTCAAACCCTGCGTCCTTACAGGTCAAGCCCATCTACGGCATCCAGTCACCGGCATCGCCGCAGGATGACCCCTCTTGATCATCTTCTCAGTTTCTGCGTCACCACAGTTCAGATGCCTAACTACCCAGCTCGGGACACAATCTCATTGAGAAGACATACCCGCGCGGGGTCCACAACCGCTACCGCCCAGGCGCTACCCGTTGCGCTGCTCCAGCGCCGCGCGGCGCTTTGTGCGGGCGACCACCCAGATCAACAGAACCACGAAAAGCAGACCGAAGAACAGCAGAAGGATCAGGAAACCCACGAAACCCTTGGTGCCGGTCCTGCGGTTGCTCTTCTTCGACTTCGACTTCTTGCCGGCAAGGACGGTCTTGGAGGGCATCGAGCGGTACGGGCCGTGGCGGTACACGGCCTGCTGCGTGGCAGCGACGGCAGCGGTAGTGGTGGTCACCCGGCCGGCCTCGGCCGTACCGCGACCTGCCGCCGTGGCCGGCGCAACGCCGACGACCAGCAGGGCGATCAGCAGCGCGAGCACGAGGGCCGGCCGGCGCCGGGGCACGGTCGGTACGGGGCGCACGGTGACGTACCGCGGATCAGGCTCGAGCCGTGCGGAGTTGTTGGGCATTCTTGGTCTCCCTTGGATCGGGCGGTCAGTCATTATGGGCCCGGTGGGGATCGTGGCCCAACGCCACCCGCCGTCCGCATCCCGGCCTCCCGCGCGTAATTGTGCCGCCATCGAGGCCGGCGCGCGCCGGATCGTCCAACTTGGCGCCTGAGCTTTCACCGGCAACGGGATCGTCCCGGACGCCGTCACCGGCGCCCTGACACGATCACCGAGCGGCTGCGAAGGGTCGGTGTCCCAGGACTGACCGTTCTGCAGCCCGACCGTTTCCTGCGGAACTTCCTCCCGGCAGGGGCCTCGATCGTCAAGGGCGTGCTGGTCGATCCTGCCGGATCTGGTGCCCGGGGTTATGTGGATGTGCGGGATATCGCGGCGGTCGTGGTCGCCGAACTCCTGGCGGTACGTCCGATCGGTGGCGAGATCGAGATCGGCGGCCCGCAGACACGGACGCTGGCTGCGCTCTGCGACCGCTTCGGGGCCGTTCTCGGCAGGCCGGTGCGGTACCTCGACGACTTGCTGGACGGCGCCTGGCGGGCCGCGCTCGCGGACCGTGGAATCACGCCGCGGGTCATCGACGGTGTGCACGGGCTGTACTCGAACTATCGCCATGAGGGCGTGGCTGGTCTTCGTCTCGGTGACGGCGTTCAGCGCGTGCTCGGCCGCCCGCTGCGCTCGGTCGAGGAGTTTGCGGCCGGTCTGCTGGTGACCGCCGTGTCCGGGGCCTGACCTTGCCCCGTGCCGCAGCGGTGGCCGTCTGCGGACCCTGCCATGGGTGCTTCGCTGATCGGTACGCCCTTACGCATCCCTCGGTGTCGGTTCTTCAGGGGTGGGGAAACGCATGCACGAGACGAAAGTGCCGGGAGCGGTGTGGCTTGCGAAGCGGCGGCTGCGTGCGCTGAAACCGGCGTGGGAGGCTCGGGGCGATGCTCGCGCCGGAGCCGAGGCGCTGGGCACCTGGTTGCACGACGGGCTCGTCATCAGGGCTGCCTTCGATCGGTTGCGGGCCTTCGATATCGAGACCGGCGAGCAGCGATGGGCCTCGGAAGTGCCCGGCCGTGACGTACTGGCGGCTATGTCCGACGAGGTGGTGGAGGGTGTCGGGGTCGTGGTCGTGGTCCATTGGCCGGACACCGTCGGCTTGCGGAAGGAGGCTGTGGTCACGCCGTTGATACGGCGTCGGGCAAGACCTGTGGTCGTCCCGGCAAGGCCATGACGGGCTCTGGTACAGCGACTCGCGACTCGGGGCTCAGGCCGGCACCGTCGGCCTGTCCGGGGAGGAGCGATGGTTGCCGCGGGAGCGAGAGTCGTCGCCTGGACATCCGCACGGGCCGGCCGGCAGGACCGTTCCGCACGGCCGCGCCGACGAGCACCGACGGCGATAGCGGCAGGATGAGCCCGTACTCCCCCACACCACTCGCCGGCGGACGCCGCTGGGTCACATGGACCGGGGACACGCTCATGACGTTCGTCGACCCGCCGCGGTAGGCCCATCTTTCCCATCCCGCCGGCTTCTGTCTGTCGACGGGCCGGCACCTGTGGACGTGGGGCGATGGCTGGGGCATCGATGCGTCGGCCTGCCGGCGTGGTCATGTAATTGCACTGCGCCACTTCGAAGATGACGCTGAGGGCGCCTCTCGTGGCGGTGCCAGGCACATGTCCTCAACCCCGCCGACGGCCGTGAGGTGCCACGGCCCGCCGCTTGCGGGTGACACGCGACGAGCCGTACACGATGCACTGGCACGGCAGCCGGATGCTCTGGGTCAGCAAGACCAGCGGGCCCGGCGCCCCGCCGGCGAAGGCCTTCGACTAAGAGGTCGCGCAGATAGGCGCGGTTGAGGCACCCCGGCGGAACTGCAGGCGCAGGGCTTGATGATCATGGACGGACGACGCTCTGTGATCCCCGGGGAGACCTGTGCCTGTCCTTCCGTCATGGCTGACCGAACCTCTCTGGGATCAATTCGCGGCGCTGCTGCCTGAGCGGCCGGTGCACCATCCGGACCATCCGCTGGGCTGTCACCGTCGGCGCATCAGCGAACGGATCGTCTTCGACAAGCTGCTGCAGCTCCTGCGCTTCGGCTGTTCTTACGAGGCGATCGCCGGTCGACCGCGGCAAACAGGGGCTGAAACGCTCGGGCATGACGAATGGATACGGCATTCCGCTGGGTCGTGTGCTAGCCGGCGCCAACCGCCACGACTCCCCACCGCTCGCCCCCACCCTGGACCGCCTGGACGACCTGGGTCCGTTGCCCGACGACATCGCCGTGCACCTGGACGCCGGCTACGACTCGGACACCACCCGCGCCCTCCTCAACGAACGCAGCCTTCACGGCCGCATCGCGCCCAAGGGCGAGAAAGCACCGATCCAGGCCAGCCGGCGTTGGCACGTCGAACGCGCCCACGCCTGGCAGAACGCCTTCCACCGCCTCGCCCGCTGCTACGAACGCCGCGCCACCGGCATCGACCCCTTCTTCGACCTCGCCGACAGGAGCATCACCATCCGCAGCCTGATCCGACACACATGGATGACCCACCGCTGGGACGAACGTGCCAAGCGTCGACGATAAGCACACGTCTATCCGAGTGGACCGTTAAGCACCCATTTCTCCTCTGAATACGATGTAGAGCGCTTCGCTCGGCCCAATTACCAGTAGCCGACGAGCATCGTCGTAGACATCGATTTCTTCGCCTGTGCGCCAGAACTCGCCGGTTCCGTCGGCATCGGCCCACACGACCATTCGATGCTCCGATCCCCCGACTCTCTCCAGCGGCCGAGCGAGAAGCTCGTCCAGCAAGAAATCGACCAGCTGACCGGCAGTCGTCTGGTCTCGGCTCGCATGACGGAGCGCTTCGATCTCGGCCAGGAAGGTGGCCGTGTCCAACGGGCGCATGCCGTCGCCCACCGTCCAGATACCGGTCGATGGCTCGCCAGGGTCGCCGAGGACGAGATGCGATTGTGGGTAGTCGTCGAGCTCGTCCAGCTGCTCTTGATCAGGTATCAAGTGTGTGTGGCTACCACACCAGGCGCCGGCGCCGTAGTCGTAGTAGACGTCTATGTAGTCGTCGTCGTACTGCTCGTGCCACGTAGTGTTCTCCCACCAAGCACGTACAGTGGCGAGGTCGCAGTGATGTCCTGGATCGATCCCATGCGCCTGCCAGCCAACCTTGAACGCGGCGCGTCCGTCACACTCCAGTAGAGCCGCCAGAACAGTCCCCGCGCAGATGGCGCGCAATCTGGCCTCGGCGAGCCCGTGCTCCTCAGGAGTGAGCCGAACTCCGTTTGAGCAGGCCGCAAAGGAGCATGCCGGGTCAAGTGGCTCACCGCCTTCCGGGCGGGGAACGACGCTGATGCGGATAACCGGGGCCGCCCACGCCATCCCCGACACCACCACATGCGTCTCGTCTTCCATAACTGTGTTGGTGACTGGGTCCACCACTGTCACCAACACAGCTTGCTGTCCTTCAGAGACGATGGTCTCGCGCAGGTCGGCTGCGAGCAGTACGACACGCTGCGACGGTGTGCCGCCCCAATCGAGTAGAGCTCTTTCTACGATCGAGGCTGCCTCTGGCACCGTAAGGAGACGGCAATCACGGGGCTCGCGGCGCATCCGGCTCTCCGAGGCGATGACCCGAAATAGCGCGTTCTTCGTCAGTGCCTCCGGCATCAGCCCGGCATCCTGCTGGTCTGTCCGCAACTCGGTGAGGATGGCGGGAGCACCAGGACTGTCCTCGTAGAGCCACCGGTCCAGCAAATGAACACGGACTGCGACATCCGCGTACTCGTCCCAATCCAGACCGAGGACTTCTGCCTCCTGATCACAGGAATCGGAGTGTCCGAGGAACTCCTCAGTCTCCCAACTGTTGCGCATCTCAACCCCCTTACGAACCCGTCGTCCGCGAAGTCTCGCACTCAACTGACCATGATGGCAGCGCAGGCATAGGGCTCCTCAATGAGGACAGAGCGTTACTCTGTCGTGACCGTGAAACCTGTGTCTGTCTTTTTGCCGACCAGCTTCACCTGCTGCGAATCTGCGCGACTTCTAAAGCCTTCGACTGGCGCTGAGCCTGTCCCACCTTCCTTCCCAGCGTGGGTATGAGACGGTCAGTCACTCGTAGGTCGTCGGGCCCAGGGGTTCCGGGTATGGCTGTGAGCTGGTCGCCGTTCGATGGCTCAACAAACTCGGCCGCCGAAGCGCCCAGGGCACGTGATGGAGATCCCCACGCCACGGTCCCACCAGAAATGGGCCGCCTGCGGGCCGGGGGCGTGGGGAAGTGTTCGGCACCCGGCGCGGCGTTGGGACAAAGGCGGTCAACTAGGCATGCGGGGTCCAGAAGGCAACCAAATTCCCGACGCCGTGCTCGACCGCCTTCCAGGAGCCGGTGAAGGTGAGTACAGCGATTGCGGATGTGGGGAAACCACTGCGGTTCATTCGTGGCAGCAGGTCGCCCTCCGACTCGCCCGCGAGGGCATCAGCGAGAGCATGCGCGCCCGGGTTGTGCCCGATGAGCACTAGGTCGCTGACCTCGTCGGATACCTCATTCAGGACAGCGATCAGCTCGCCCACCGAGGCTTCGTACAGGCGGTCCTCGTACACCGTCCTGGGTTTCTGTGGTAGCTCGGGCACCGCGAGCTTCCAGGTTTCGCGGCAGCGTGCAGCCGTCGAGCACAGCGCCAGGTCCAGGCTGATGCCGGATCCTGCCAGCCAGCGGCCGGCGACAGGCGCGTCCTTGCGACCGCGCTCCGCGAGCGGACGCTCGTGATCGTCTACGTCGTCGGGGTGTTCGGACTTCGCGTGGCGGAGAATCACTACGCGCCGGGTGGGTGCAGAACTCATAGCGCCCATCCTGGCGCCCGGACGGCCTCCAACAGGGCGAGCAGCGTCGGATTCAGCCATGCGGGGCACGCCCCACGATCCAGTGCTGTCCGTTCTGGCTAATACCGACGCGGCCCGGCCGAGCCGCCTCCCGAAGCGGTGAACATCCGCCGCCGAAACTCCGCGAATAGAGCCAGAGGTGAGGCCGGTGGCCCGCTGGCCGGTCTTGGCGGTCGACGTCTCACCGTGTTTCGTCGGGACGCCGGACCCGTCCCGGAGCGCTCGTTCTGCCGCACCTACGGCCACGGCACACCGCCAACCACCAGATGATGCCCGGCCGGCCGTACTCGGTCGTCGTCGCGCTGGAAGCCGGGCCCACCTTGTGGTCCGCGGTGCTGGACTCGGTCCGGCCGACGAACGGGTGGTGGCTGCTACCGCGGGCCAGAGGCGCGAGGCCGTCTTTGATGAATCGTCTGTCATGGGGCGCCTCTGGTTGCCCGGCCGCTGACCGGGTGGCGCCCTCAAAGTGCATTGCGCCCGTTACAGGTCAGGCAGCCCTGTTCGTATCTATGGGCTGACTGCGCGTGTGGTCAGCCGCTGGACCAGCACGACCAGGGCATCGCGGTCTGATGCCGGATGCGGGTTCGGGGTGGAGGTCAGGAGCAGGCGGGCGACCTGGGGCAGCATGAACCAGGCGTTGACGAGGGCGATCACCGCGTACATCAGACGGGCAGGGTCGGTGTCCCGGGTCAGGGCGCCGGCGTCCTGCGCGGCGGCGACCGCTTGGACCTTTTCGGCGTAGTGGGCGGCCCGTTCGGCCTCCGCGACCAGGGCGCCGTTTGCCTCTCCCATGCCGTGTTGCAGCCCCTCCCAGGTCAGCAGCCGGGCGAAGTGCGGGTGGGCGCGGTGATAGTCGTAGACACGGCCCGCGTAGTCGCCGAGGTCTTCGGCCTGCTCGGCCGAGAGCGAGACGGCTGCGGCAAGCCTGGCCAGTTCCGAGGCGAGGACCGCGCCGAAGAGCTGGTCCTTGTTGCCGAAGTACTGGTAGATCCGCTCCTTGTTCACCCCTGCCCGCGTCGCGACGCGGGCGACGCGGGCGCCCTGGGGGCCGTGTTCGGCGAACTCCTCGACGGCGGCGTCGAGGAGGAGCTGCTTGGTGCGTGCGGTGTCCCAGGCCATGGCCCCACGATACCCCGACTCCAACCGGATGGTTGGACATGTGGACACGGCCGTGCCAAACTCCAACCATCTGGTTGGAGATAGCGGTCTCCGGCCGCACGAGCACGAGCCGGAAGGACCCACCCATGACCACGCTCACCGCCACCACCGCCACGCCCGCCGCCGCAACGGGGACCGAAGTGGCGCCGCGGGCAGTGCCGTCCACGCACCTGCGCGCCCTGCTCACCTGGCTGGCCGTCTACCCCACGATCACCGCCGCCTTCCTGCTCCTGGGCCCCTACACCGCCCGCCTGCCGCTGGCGCTGCGCACACTGGTCATGACGGCAATCGTCGTCCCGGCCGCCGTCTACGTCCTCGTTCCGGCCCTGCTCAAGGCCCACCGCAAGGCCACCACCGCACTCAACGCCGGCCGCAAGAGCACCGCGTGAGCCCTCACCCGTCAGACAGCAGGAGCAACTAGGGCGGCAGCGGCCGCTCTCGTCCGATGAGACCTCGGCCTCGGAGACCGCCGGACATCTCCCTCCCGCAACTCCGACTCAACAGGTCAGTTCAGGGAGAGATCCGCCGCCTCCCGCGCCCCGGTGTCCGTGATGCGCGGCTGATGGCAGCCGGGGTCGTTGCCCGGGTGAGCAGCAAGCAGCCGCCGGTGCCGCCAATACCGCCCGCAGCACCGAAGCAACGCCCTGTGGAAGGACGAACGACAGAAGCACGCCCGCGGCCTGCCACCGCGAACGAGCAGCGCATCGACAGCAAGGTCTGCGCAGGCACTACCCCCAGGCCTTCACTCCCGACGGCAACCGATCCCGCCCGGCCGGCACGGCTACGAGCCTTCGGACGACGGGCCTTCGGACGGCGACCCTTCGGACGGCGGCCGGATCAGCGTCCCGATGCCGGCGCAGAGCAGGTCCAGGCTGCGGGTGAACTTCTCGTCCGGCCCGTGCGCGGCCGCGGCAGCCACCGTCCGCGGGAAGCTGCGGTGGAGGGCGGCACCGTCCTCGGCGGTGACCGGCACCGCCGGTGGATCGCTCTGTTCCTGGAGCACGTAGCCGGTGACGTGGCTGAGCACGGTGTCGGCGGCGGTGCCGCAGTGCTCCGGGGGCACGCCGGCCTCGGCGAGGGTGGCGAGCAGCCGTTCCATCAGCGAGAGCGCGCCGGGGCTGAGGGTCTTCGGGCTGCCGGCGAGCATGATCGCCCCGCCGGGGTGCTGCCGGATGCTCTGCCGCAGGGCGACGGCCTGCGCCGTGACCCGCGCCGGCCAGCCCGCCTGCGCGGGCAGTTCGGCCAGGGCGGCGGTGCCGGCCTCGTACGCCTGCCGGACCACCCGGTCGGCCATCAGTTGCAGCAACGCGGCCTTGCTGGGCACGTGGTAGTAGAGGCTGCCGGCATGCACGTCGAGCCGGTCCGCGACCTGGCGCACGGAGAAGCCGTGGTAGCCGGTCTGGGCGAACACCGCCATCCCTGCGTCGATGATCCGGTCTGCGGTCAGCTTCATGGCCGCAGTTTAGCGAGCCGCGCCAGCTTTCAAACACTGTTTGAAAATTTCCCGGGTCGCGCTAATGTCCTGATCAACAAATCGCACACGGCTCGGAGGGGGGTGGTGACGATGGACATCCTGCTGTTCAACGTGACCACGGCGGCACTGATGGTGCTGATGTTCAACGGCGGTCTGGCCCTGGTCGGCCAGAGCACACTGGGCCGGCGGCGGATCCCCTGGGCGGCCGTCGGCCTGACGGGGCTCGCGCTCGCCGGGGTGGCCCTCCAGCTCTGCTGGTCGGGGGCGATGGGCGCGCTCGACGCGGACCCGTCGAAGTCCGGCTGGTGGCGCGTGGTCACCTCGGTCTTCATGCAGAACGGCGGCTTCGGCGGGGCGGCCTGGAACATCGCCACCCTTGCCGCCGTCGCGGCCTTCGCCGACTGGTTCTGGGGTGCGCCGCTGACGCTCGGCCTGTTCGCCGCGGGCATCCTGCTGCCGGAGCAGATCGACAAGCTGTGGGGCCAGACCTCCCACAGCACCGACCCCCGCAACTTCGCCGGCAGCTCCGGGGCCACCTACTTCCTGGGCGCGACGCTGGCCGCGGCCCTGCTGCTGCGCGGCGGCGCCGACGAGAACTCCGGCAAGGCCACCGGCCAGGGTGCCGAGCAGGGCACCGACGACGAGGGCGCGAGCCGCGGTAAGGCCGTCCGCAAGAACCGGCTGTTCGCGCTCGGCGTGCCGGTGCTCGGGCTGGCGATGTGGTTCGCGCAAGAGAACGGGCACGGGCTGGTCTCCGGCTACGGCTTCGCCCTCGGCGCACTCGCCTGGGCCGCGTTCCGCACCGTCCTGCACCCGGACCGCGACCTCCGGCAGCCGCCGCGTACGACGGTCGCCTCGCTGACCGGGCTCGTCGGCCGGCGCAACCGCAGCGCCGGCTAGCCGCCTGGCCCCGCCCCCAACCCACCCGCGCCTTTCCACCGTGACCACGAGGGAGACAGCATGTCGGAAAACCTGAGCCGGGAAGTGTCGAAGCTTGTCGACCAGGAGGTGGCCAAGATCCTGGAAGAGACCGACCGCGACGTGGCCCGTACGGTCAACCGTGCGCTGGGCGTGGGCGCCGGCGCCCCGGCGTTCGACACCGCCCGCTGGCAGGCCCGGCTGGGCGAGCTCCTCGCCGCCCACCACATCCCCGGCGCCGCCCTGGCCGTGCTCGCCGACGGCGAGATCCACGAACTGGCCGCCGGCGTCCTGCACACCGGCACCGGCGTCACGGTGACCCCGGACTCCGTGTTCCAGATCGGCTCCGTCAGCAAGGGCTACACCGCCGCCATGGTGGTCCTGCTCGCCGACGCCGGGAAGCTGGACCTCGACGCGCCGGTCGCGGACGTCCTGCCGGACTTCGCGGTCGCCGACGCCGGAGCCACCCGGACGATCACGCCGCGCCAACTGCTCAACCACACCAGCGGCATCGAGGGCGACTACGTCAACGACACCGGCCGGGGCGACGACTGCCTGGCCCGCTACATCGAGGGTGTGCGGACCGTCGGCCTGACCAACCCGCCCGGCGTCACCATGTCGTACTCCAGCACCGCCTACAACGTCCTGGGCCGGATCGTCGAGGTGGTCACCGGCCAGACCTGGGACGAGGCGCTCAAGGAGCTGCTCCTCGTCCCGCTCGGGCTGGCGCACACCATGACGCTGCCCGAGGAGGTGCTGCGCTTCCGCGCCGCCATGGGGCACATGGGCGAGCCGGGCGAGACCCCCGCCCCCACCCCGCTCTGGAACATGCTGCCGCGCTCGGCCGGCCCGTACGGCGGGATCAGCGCGACCGCCGCCGACGTGGCCCGGTTCGCCCGGGCCTTCGTGGACGGCGGCGCCGCGCCGGACGGCACCCGGGTGCTGCCGGCCGCCGTGGTCGACGCGATGCTGACCCGCGAAGTCGAGATGCCCGACCAGTGGTTCCTCGGCGCCCACTGGGGCCTGGGCTGGGGCCTGTTCGAATGGGACGGCGCGCGCGGCTTCGGCCACGACGGCAGCACCTTCGGCCAGCTCGCCTACCTGCGCGCCATCCCGGAGAAGGGCCTCGCCATCGCCCTGCTGACCAACGGCGGCGGCGCCGCGCCCAAGGTCTTCGAAACGCTCTGCCGCGAGCTCTGCGCCGAACTCGCCGGGGTCACCATGCCCGGGTTCGCGCCGGCCACCGAACCCCTGACCGTGGAGACGGAGCCGTTCCTCGGCAGCTACAAGCGCGAGGGCTTCCTCATGACCATCGCCGACGGCGACGGCGACGGCGGTCCGGGCACGCTGCGGCTGAGGTACGAGGGCGCGGACGGCCTGGCGGGCACCTTCGACCCGCTGGTCTGGCACCTGACCCCGGTCTCGCACACGCCGGCGAAGACGGTGTTCGCCGGCCGCCGCAACGAGAAGGACGCCTGGATACCCGTGGTGTTCTACGCCCTCCCCGACGGCAGCCGGTACGTCCACTTCGGCGTCCGGGCGACGGCCAAGTCCGCCTAGGCCCCCGGACATCGGACACCGGTCGGCCCTAGAGCTCGACCACGGTGTGCTCCACGTCGGTGAGCTCCACGCCCAGGCCCTGCGCGCGGGTGTTGTTGGCGCGGGAGTACATCTCCGCGAGGCCCTCAGCCGCGATGCGCGTCCTGGGCTGCTGCTCGGTGGCGCCCTGCTCGCGGGCGGTGACCAGGCGGTCCGCCCACCGGGGCGGCAGGACCTGGTGACGTCTCGGATACGGGCGTTACCGCTCCGGCCTTCGCCGAGAGATTCACCCCGAACTCGACCTCGACCTCATCAGGACCAGCCTGCCTCAACTGCTCCAGCGCCGTCCGAGCCGTCTCCCGGACCTGTACCAGCGAAGTCTGCAACGTCTGTGGCAGGTCACGGATCGCCCCGCCACCGTCAAGCGGCATACGCGCAAGACTTGGCATCAACTCCCCCTCCCAGAGGCCAATTTGCATCTCGACGTCCAGACCAGACAGCACAACGAACCATCACGCCGAAAACCGGCCCGAACACGCACCACCAAACCTGAGCGTCCTAGGGGTCCGCTGCCCGCTCAACAGCTCATGGCGAATCGAAGGCGCCTTCAGTTGACCGACACTGAGCCTTTCCAACCCCACGCTCAGGCGCCGCGACCGGGGTCCCAGGCCGGTCGCGGTTCAAGTGCGTGAAAGCAGCAGGCTGGGGCGGGCCGTGACACGTGTGAGGATCGTGCCGTGGAATGCGATGTATGTGGGCGGACGATGTGGCAGCGGCCGGTGCCGCCGACTCGGTGGGAGGTGGAGATGTGGTCTTGCACCTGGTGTCATGCCACCACCTGCGGAGAACCGCGCCACCTGCTCATGCAAGCCCGGGGCGAGTCGTCCCCCTTGTACGAGCCGCATCAGGGTGGGGCGTACGAGGACATCGACGCGTTCACCCGCAACATCCCGCTGGACGACTCCGGGCTGGGCCTGCCGGAGGATCTGGCCGACGCGCTGCGCTCGTGGTCGCTGTCCCGTCCGCCAGGAGGTTTCGCCTCCCGCCCCGATCTGCGCAAGCACATCAAACCGGGCGTGGCGGCTGCTCAGCGCCTGGCCAGGCATCTCGGGCCGTCATGGGCGGTGCGCTACTGGGACGAGCACCACAGGACAGCGAAGTGGGTGTGCTGGGGCTGCGACCGCCTTCACTGGGAACGCGACAGCCACGGCACACCACCACACCCCGTCCGCATCACCGTCGAAGGCGAGTACAAGTTCGGTCCGCTGCGCTCCGACGGGTTCGGGGACTTCTTCCCCGATGACCCCGCCGCCGCCCTGCACCTGTCCGACGGCCTCGTCGCCGGTCTGTACGCGTGGGCAGACGGGATCGACACCACAATGAACCTTGACGTCCGGGACCGGGAGGACGGCAAGTACGACGCCGAGTGGGAGCGGCTGTTCCGTGAGGGAACGGACCTTGCGCGACAGGTCGCACACGAGCTCGGCCCCACCCGGACAGTGACCTACAAGGGCCTGGCACATGGTGGCCTGGGCGCGCTGACGTCAGTCACATGGCAAGGAGACCGGGAGTTGTAGGCGCGCGCGAGCTGAACGTGGCCGGTGGAGCGGGGAGAACAACGGTTACCTCCGCTCCACCGGCCACGCCGCTTCCAGGGACTCCGGAAAGCGTCAGGTCGGTGGCTGTGTCAAAGAGTGCTTGTGTCCCGGCGAGGCTGCTCGGTTTCACCCCGTGGCTCAGCCGGACCGCTGCACGGTGATCGCCGCCCTACGGCTCGGGCCGCTGCTCGCCGGCCTCCAGCTCCTTCAAACGTGCTGTGTAGACGGCGGCCATGCGGGCGATCTCCCCCGGCGCGGCCTCCCGAAGCAGGTGCTGGTCCTCTGCCCGGTTCGCCCGCCGCGCGGAGCTGCTCATTGCAACTAACCAGCCCCTCGGGCGTGGTCACGGCCGGGGACTGCGGTGTCAGTGCCGGCTGCCAGGATGACGCTCATGACGATCAAGAATGTAGCCCGGCATGACGTGAGTGAGCAGCGGATTGAGCAGGCGCTGGACGACATCGAGCGGCGGGCCCGCCGCCGCTGGCACACGATGCAGTACGACTGCTACTCCGACGAGGAGCTGCAGGGAATGCGCGACGAGCTCCTCGACCACATAGCCGCCCGCACGGTGGTGGGCCCCGAGCCCGGCACCGCCCCGTCACACATCGTCCTGCGCACGGCAGCCGAGTGCGCCCTGGGACTGCTGAGTCTGGGCTGCTACCCCAACGGTGATCAAGAGATCTCCTTCACCCTCATCGGTGAGAAGCTCAGCAGCGAGGACAAGGACTTCGAGGCCGTTGTGGAGCAGGCAGCAACCGCGAGGACCTGGCTGGACTCGTTCGCTCTTTCTGTGATCAGCGGCATGATCTGGGAACGGGACCTGGTCATCGGGCTGCTGCTGCGAGCCGACTTTGCGCCTGACATCCGCAGCGGTCTGCCGCACGCGAACCTGGAATCGACGTCGGACCCGGGCGAGCTGGCGGAGATGGACGCCCTGTGCGGCTACCTCACCCAGGCCGAAGGGCATCTGCCCCGGCACTGGCCGTCGGTAACGCTGTGCAAGCCGACCTCTGACGAACGCGCCGAGGCAACGCGGCAACTGGACACCCTCGATGCGCTGACGCCAGATCAGCACCTGTTGCGCGTGCTCTTGGAGAACGACCAGCCGGCTTTCGAGCAGGCCCTCGCGCACCGCCTCGTCCAGCACCGGGAGAGCACACCCTCCGATGCGACGCCGCGCAGTCTCCTGCCGTACAAGACCATCGCCCTGGCCGCACTGGCAGTCCAGGTACACGGCTGGGACTTGCGCGTCCAATCCGCCTACCTTCCGCAGGCCATGCTGAGCGCCCCGGAAGGCGCGCCGTCGATCAGTGGCTGAACCGGTGCCTTCGCCGCTGTCCCGGGCGCTGCCCCAGCATGAGTCTTGATGTCGACCGGCCGCCTCGCCGTGTCTACACGGTGTAGCGCGCCCGGTTCTGCCCGTTCCGGGGCGGACGACAAGAGGTTCCGGAACACCGGGGCGCCAGCGGGCCGTCCCGCATGTGTTCCGTAACGTCCCACACGGAGCACCCGAGGTGTGTGGAAGCCCAGACATTTCGTGATGCGAGAGGGGGCGTGTCTCCAGGTCGGCGCATGACCCGCCGCTTGGCAGGTCGTGCGCCGGCACACGTTGGTCGGCATGCTCTCCGTGCCGGAGACAGACTTCCCGTGGCTGCGGGGCAGATGCGCCCCCAGCTCGTGTTCGCCCAGGTAAACCGTGGTTCAACGAGGTAAACCGTGGTTCGACGAGGTCCGGACAACAGGCGCACCGCCCGTGCTGCCACTCGAAGAGCCGCCACCACACGCACCAGCGGGGGATCTCCTCGCCCGGCCAGTTGTCCGGCAACGGGCCCACCTGCTTCCGCGGGATGTCCAAAAGCTGCACGGCATGTTCGACGCACCGCTCCCGCTGGGGCACCACCGCCGCGACCGCCTCGGAGCCGGAGCCGCACTCGCGGGTGGGGTTGTGGCCTTCCAAGGGGCGGCCGGGGATGGACTCGCCCTTCCCCTGCTGGGCCGACCACCGGCACGGTGCACACGGTGCCCGAGGCGCCGTGCGAGCCCTACCCTCCTGTAAAGCAAGCTTGACATCCATCGAGGGGTGACAAGTAAGCTTTACACGTGCGAAACAGCGTCAGGAAACTGCGGTCGTCACGAGGGCTCACCCAGGGCCAGCTAGGCACAGCCCTCGGGGTCTCACGGCAAACGATCAACGCCATCGAGACCGAGCGATACACACCTTCCCTGCCGCTCGCCTTGTCCATGGCCAAGTTCTTCGAGGTCAGCGTTGAGGAGATGTTTCATGTCGATGAGAGCCCAGCAGATGACCAGTAACACAGCCCGGCGGTCCGTCCCCGGCTTCTTCCTTGCCCTCGGAGGCGCCTGCCTCGTGGCCTCGATTTTCGGCGGCCGCCTCACTCTCGGCCTGGTGACGTTCGGGATCCTGGCGGTCTGCAGTCTCGCCCTAGTGCTGCTGGGACGCCGCAGCGAGACCTATCAGGGCCTCACCGAGAAGGAACCCGACGAGCGCTTCGCCCGGATCGGAGGGCGCGCCTGGGCCGGCACGGGCGTGGTGCTCACCGTGGGGAATCTCTGCGCCTTCATCGGTGACCTGGCCTCCGGAAGAAGCGGCGATCCTTACTTCTGGTTCGTGGCCACCGCCGCCATCGCCTACATCGCGTTCGTCGCCTTCTGGTCTCGGCACACCTGAGCCGCATAGCTGGGAAGCCATCGCCGCGAACGGCTCGCCACCGCATGGCCGACCAGGCAAAAGCGATCAACCTGGTCACCGGAGGTCGGTGCCGGGCGAGGCTGATCCGGCGCGGGCAACGCCGGGCACAAAGCTCACCGATCCTCCCGCCACAAGGCCCGGACCGACGAGCGGTGTCAGGTCGCATGTACAAAGCCGGCTGCTAGGTGACCTGGGACTGGAATGTGCCTGACGTGCCTGACCTGCCTAACGCACCTTCTTGCTCCCCAGCGGGCTGACCTGCGTATCAGCTGTACGGCACCGGACCATCACAGCAGCGGCCTCGGCGCCGGGCGGGAGTCGAGGCCGGTGGCCCGACCGCCGACCGCCGACCGACCGCCCCACTGGCTGCGACCGGTCCGTATCCGCGCCCGAGCACGCTGTCCGGCCCCGCAGCAGGAGCGCGGCACGGGGATGTCGGCGTTCCGCACTCCCAGGCTGGGCCCGCGGTGGCCGTCATCGATCTGGTCCGGCAGTTCGAGCTCCAGGCCGTACCACCAGGTGCCGGAGCGGTCCCGGCGCCGACGCGTGATCACGGCCGTCCGGCGCCGCCCGTCCGGGCGCGCTACCTGCGCCCTCGCCGCCACCCCGCCTACGGTGCCCGCCGAGCCGTTCACCGTCAGGCCGCGGACTCGTCCGGCGCCTGTTCGTGGGCGTGCTTGAGGGCGGATCGTGCCGCGACCGCGTTGTCGCAGCTGGCCCAGTAGGGGTGGGCGAACACCACGCCGGCGAGTTCCAGACGGCGTGCACGCAACCTCTCGACCTGCGTCTTCTCCTCGTCGGTGTAGCCGGCAGAGTCGGGCCGGCTGCCGGCGAAGGAGCGCCCGTGCTCCTTTGTGTGACTCCAGCCGGGCAGCGGCTCGGCCGACCACGGCAGCCGCTCGTAGACGGCCGACAGCTCGGCCTGCACGCGGTGCAGCTCCATCTGGGCGTCCCGCAGATCCTGGGGAAAATCAAACGACTGCTTCGCCTTGGCCACCCCTCGGCAGTGCGTGCATATGTTCGAATTACGTGGAGGGTGTCAGGCCACGCGGGGCGGGTCACCCGCCCGGCGCACAGCGGCCCGGGCTGCGGCCAGGGCGGGGTGGCGGGAGGCTGGAGACATGGTCACCAGCTCGCCTCCCACAGCGGTATGGACCGGTGCAATCACGTTCGGTCTCGTCGTACTGCCCTGCCGCCTCTATCCGGCGACCGAGGAGCACGCGGTCCGGTTCCGGGAAATTCACAAGGCCGATGCCGGACGGATCCACCACCGGCGGGTGTGCGAGATCGACGGCCAGGAGGTGCCCTACGAAGACGTCGGCCGCGGGTACGAACTCACCGACGCCGGCGTGGTACCCCTCTCGGAGCGGGACCTGGACCGGCTGCCGCTACCGACCCGCCACCACGTCAACATCCTGGGCTTCGTGCCCGCCGACGACATCAACCCCATCCGGTACGCGAGGCCCTACTTCGTCGCCCCGGACGGCGAAGCCGCCCAGCACGCCTACACCCTGCTGACCGCCGCGCTCGCCCACACCGGGGCCGTCGCCGTCTGCAAGGTGGCCGTCCGCACCCGCGAGCGCCTGGCCGTACTCCGGCCCCGGCACAGCACGCTCGTCCTGCACACGCTGCTGTGGCCGGACGAGATCCACGAACTCCACGGACTCGCCCCCACGGCGCCCGTGACCGAACGGGAGCTCCGCCTCGCGGTCCAGCTGATCGGCGAACTGGCCGGAGTCGACACCGACGAACTGCACGACGAGTACCGCGAAGCCCTGGAGCGGCTCGTCAACGCCAAAACCGCCGGCGGACACATCGAACCCCCGCCCACACCACAGCCGACCGAGGACCTCCTCGCCGCACTGGAGGAATCCGTGCGCTCGGCACACCACACCCGGCACCACAAGCCCTCGGACTGATCGGCGTCCGGCTGGGCGGAGGCCGTCCAGCAGGACGCCGGGACGCGAAGACCTCCGTGCGGTGCAGTCCTGGACAGCTCCGCCACACCAGAGGTCTTCGCCATGATCGAGCCGGGCGGCTGTTGACAACGGTCGTGATCAATACGCCTGGGTCGCGCATCGTCGGGCTCCATGGTTCTGCACCGAGGCCGAACCGCAGGGCATCCCGGCGAGGGGCACCGTCAAGGTCCGCCCGGCGGCCCGCTGTTGGCCGACGGGGACCTCGTGGGAGTCAACCTCCTCGCCTCCGGCCTCGAACGCCGACGCGTCGGGCGCCGCGCGGTCTGCCCGGCCGGGCCCGCCCCACACTCTGCTTCCAGGGCCGCCATCAGGACTTCGGGGGGGTGCCGGTTCCCGTGGCGGTGCCGTCTGGCCGCCGGCGCCGAGCCCGTCCACGAGCACGTTGAGGGCGGCGGCACAGTCGTCGTGCAGTTCTGCGACCACCACCCCGGGCATCGCGGGGGTGAGGCGGAGAGGAGGCAGAGATGAGGCAGAGATGAGGCGGAGATGAGCACCTCCGCAAGCTCCACCTCGTGTCCCATTCTGGGGTCGGGGCCGGCGAGGTCACCCGGCCGGCTTTGTTCACGAGAACGGGCTCTGGCTCGATTTCCGTGCCGGCATGACGGCGCGTGGCCAGGTCTCAGCCCACCGCCTTCTTGACAAGCGCGCTGATGCGCTCTTCGTCGGCCGCGGTCAGCTCCCTCACGGCATAGGCGGTCGACCACATGGCGCCGTCGTCGAGTGCCGCCTGGTCGCTGAAGCCGAGCGTGGCATACCTCGACTTGAACTTCTCCGCACTCTGGAAGTGGCAGACGACCTTGCCGTCTCTGGCGTACGCGGGCATCCCGTACCAGAGCTTGGGCGCGAGGTCCGGAGCGGCGGTCTTGATGATCTCGTGGATCCGCTCGGCGAGGACGCGGTCCGCCTCCGGCATCTCGGCGATCTTCGCGAGCACGTCCCGCTCCGCCGCCGCCTCCTTCTCCGCCCGGGACGAACCGCGCCGCGCCGCCGCCTTCTTCTCCTCGCGTGCGTGCTCCTTCATCGCGGCCCGCTCCTCGGCGGTGAATCCGTTGTACTTCTCGGTGGTCGTGCCGGAGTCCTTGGCGGGCGACTTCGTGGACGGCATGGCAGGTTTCCTCTCATACAGAGTCAGGCGGGGCGGGAGTGTGGAGGGCGGGAGTCAGGACGGCGTGGGGGCGAGCGACGCGGCAGCCTCCCAGGCGAACCCGTCCGGGTCGGTGAAGGTGTCGCCGGTGCTGCCGAGGACGATGCGGTGCGATCCGGTGCCGTCGGCGGGGACGCCGAGGTCCTTGGCAAGGGCACGGCGCTTGTACAGCGCCAGCTTGACGGGGCCGGACTGACCGAGGGCGAACTCGACGTACTTGCCACCGAAGCTCTTGGCCACGGTCAGGCCCCGGCCGACGTAGAACTGCTTGGTGGCCTTCACGTCCTCGACGCCGAGCAGCAGGACGACCTCGTCGATCTCGCGGGTGGCGGGGCCGGTGTCCTTCTTCGCCGAGGTCGCGATCTTCCAGGTCGTCCCGTCCGGGGCCTGGACGACGCCGCCGTAGCCCCACAGCGACTTCGCGGCGGGCTTCAGCACCGTGGCGCCGGCGTCCACGGCGGCGCCGACGAAGCTGTCGACGGTGGCCGGCCCGGACACCGTGAGCGCCAGGGTGAAGCCGCGGAATCCGGTGGAGTGCGCCTCGGACGCCCGCAGGCGTATGTGCGTGTCCACGCCGAAGGCGCTGTAGAAGCGGCGGGCGGCCTCGGGGTCGGCCACCTCAAGAGTGACGGACGCGAGGGACGTGTGGGCTGCGGTGGAAGTGGTGGTTGCCATGACCATCACGCTAGGGGCTGGGCGGCGACCGGGGCTTCTCCATTCCTGCCCGGTCTTGAGACATGCTCCGCCACGCACGCCGGAACCCCGAGCACCTTGATCGCCGGCCCCGCATCGCGGGCCGTACCCGCAGCATCGGCATGGTCGGCCGGCGCACGTGCCGAGCGACAGGGCAAAGCCCCGGATCCGTGGTGAATGCCGGGGCTTCTTGCTGCACGTGAACGCCCAGCTCGACAAACCGGGGCCGGCTGGGTCACGCGTCCCCGATTGGGTCACCCGTCCCCGATGCGGGTCGACATCGACGGCAAGGTGTACCGGTATGCCCAGGTATGCCCCATCTGTCGGACGAACTTCCAGTCGCTCTCAGCGGGTGGGTCGCGCGTCCCCCACCCGCGGATTTCAGACCTCCGAAGAGACCGTGATGAGGATCGGGCCCGAGAGTCCCGTCACTGCCCGGATCGAGTCCGCGAACACCTCCGTCGTCCACGCGGCCACGTCCGTGGACCACTCGCGCACGTCGCAGCGGAAGGCGAGTGCCTGGCGCAATCCCTCGGCCTGCACCACCCCGGCGAGGGGACGGGCGAGCCCGGGAGTCACTGTGTCGGCGGGCTTGAGGGCCTCAACCGTCATGTGCTGGTACGTGCGTTCCAGCGCTGCCTCGCGGACCTCGGCGGCCCGCGCGGTGAGGTTCGCCGATGGCAGGGCGGACACGGTGACCGTCAGCGCGGCCGCGCCGGACGGGTCGGCGAGGGCGAACCAGTCGGCGACTTCGGCGAGTTCGATGCGGGCGTCCCCGGCCCGGTGCAGCGGCACGAGGGCGTGTGTGCCGGTGAGGCGGACGCTGCCGACGCGGCGCAGCGCGTCCGAGAGGACCGTGATGACGGGCAGGACCGGGAGGCGGCGGGCGCGCTGCTTTCTGCCCGGAGTGTTCACGGGCCGCGGAAGCGACGACTGCAGCCAGGCCAGCTGACGGACCTGGCCGTCCTGCGTCCAGTCGCCGTCCGCGTCGTTGTGGTCCCAGAGGTAGTCGGCGGGCTTGTCCGTGAGGGCGGTGGAACTCCAGGCGTAGGCCGAAGCCCGCTTCACTGCGAGGCTGAAGACATCCTCGTCGAGGTCGAACTCGGCGCTCACCCGGTCGATCCAGGGATGCCGGTCCAGCACCCCGTGCAGTCCCACGATGAGGGTGTCGCCCGGACCTGTATCACTCATGGTCGTACTCCTGGATCACGCGGATGGAAGGGCGGATGGAAGGACAGAACCAGAAAATCAAACACCACGCTCGACAGTGGGGCTCTCGATGCCGCCGACCGGGTGGACCGGCTTGGTTGCCGGCCCGCAGGTTGACATTGACGTCAGAGCTGCTGATCCAGCCGCACGTGCACGTTCATTGGGCTGAAGCCTGCGGCTTGGCAGTACGCACGAGCACCCTCGTGGAAGTACCAGACGTCCGTGACGAGGCGTCGGCCGCCTGCCGTGCGTCCCGCTTCACGTACGGCTTCGAGCAGTATCGCGCCCACGCCGCTACGAGCAGCATCGGCCAGGCGTTTTGTCCACCTGCACGCCGCCCGCTGCGACCAGCGGCTCAGGCGCGGGACATCGCCGAGGTGGCACTGGTACCACCCCAGGCGCGGAAGCTGCCTTCATTGATCACCGGTCCCGCGCGTCCCAATATCGAGGAAACCGACATTCCTCAAGGGGGAACGCATGCCCATACCCGGGAAGTCCACCCGCTGGGCGGCCGTAGCCGCATCCGTACTCCTCACCGCAGTGACCCTTCCGATCGCGGGGGCGGACAGCGCCACGGCCGCGGACACCTCCCGGCCGAGCACCCCGCGCACACCGGCGCGCTATCTGAACCAGCATCTCGACTGGCAGCCCTGTGCCTCCGGTGCGCTGGAGTGCGCGGCCATGACCGTGCCACGAGACTGGCACCATCCGGAACAGGGGCCCAGCCTGACCGTGGCAGTCTCCCGGCACCGGGCGACCGATACCGCCAGGCGGCGCGGTGTGCTGATGATGGCCGCCGGCGGCCCCGGGGCTTCTGGTCTGAAGCGGCCCGCCGGTCTGGCAAACTACGCACCCGGCCTCGCCGCCATGTACGACATCGTCAGCTTTGACCAGCGCGGCGTCGGCAGCAGCACCAAGGTCACCTGTGCCGGCCAGTCGGATGTCGACGCCTACTTCTCCGGCGACAAACGTGTCCGCTCCGCCGACGCCATCCGGAAGACCTTCGCCCGGGCACGCGCCTTCGTCCGTGACTGCCAACGCCACTCCGATGACCTGCTGCCGTACATCACCACCGAGCAGGCCGTCCACGACATGGACCTCTACCGGTCGCTCCTCGGGGCCGACAGGATCTCCTACTACGGCCCGTCCTACGCCACCGTCCTCGGTGCCTCCTACGCGACCGAGTTCCCCCACCGGGTGGCGCGCATGGTCCTCGACAGCAACGTCGATTACACCGGCACCTGGCAGTCGTTCATGGAAGGCCAGCCGTCCAGCTTCCAGCGCCGGTTCGAAGAGGACTTCCTCCCCTGGCTGGCGAAGAACGACGGCGTGTACCACCAAGGCCGCACCCCCGCAGCGGCCAAGGCATCCTTCGAGCGCCTGCGCGCCAGGCTGCACGAAGACCCACTCGTGCTCGACGGAACGACCATCACGCCCGACCAACTGGACATCCTCACCAGCAACGCGATCTACCAGGCCGACCCGGGCTTCGAGAACCTCGCCACCGCCCTGGCGGTCCTGGAACACCCCGATGCCGCACCCCCCACCGCCAAGGAGGCCCTCGCCAAGGCGATGGCGCATCCCATGGACGCGGGCTTCGTGGCGGACTTCTTCTCCGTCGTCTGCAACGACACCCCCTGGAACCGCAGCACCGACTACTGGATCGCACAGAGCGGCCGCGCCACGCGCGACCACCCGCTGGTGGGCGCCCGCTCGTTGGCCTTCTCTGCGGTCTGCGCCGCCTGGCCACACTCCACCGCGCCGCGCATCCGGGTCACCGGGCGCGACCTACCCCCCATCCTCATGCTGAACTCCGTACACGACCCCGCCACCTACTACGAGGGCGCGCTGCGCGACCACCGGGCCCTGCCCAGCTCGCGGCTGGTGACGGTCGTCGGGGGCGGCGACCACGGACAGTTCCAGAACCACAACGCCTGCGTCGACAACCTCGTCGAGAGCTACCTCACCGACGGCACGATCCCGCCCACCGACACAACCTGCACCGCCAACCCGCTCCCGGTACCGAGTACGGCCCGGATGAACCTGCGCTGACGCCCGATCAAGCGACAGCTTGCCGGCGGAAGGAGATCGGTCTCCTCTGGATCGGTCTCCTCTGGATCGGCATCGTCACGCTCTCTCCGCCGGGCTTCAACGGAAAGGAGGGGCGCACGGAACCCACAGCAAGTGGCGCCTTCCCCGCGATATCCGGTGCTCTCAAGACTTGAAGCCGTCTCTCAACCGATCTTGGATCGTGCAAGTCGAACGGGGTTCTGGTCGGGTGATCTTCCGGCCGGACGCGCATGAAGGCAGGGCCTCCTGGGGGCTCGGGGGTGCGCCCCCATTCCGAGCGGTTCCCGGAGGCCCTGTTGTCGTTATTACACGCGCCCGTGGTGGTACACGCCCGCGCCCGTTCACTTCAACTCGCTGCGGTGTCACCCGCTTGCCTCGCGTACGCGTACGGCAACGCGGCCGATCCGCGATCCGTCTTCCGCACCCCAGAGCCCTGGGCACCGGTCCGCCGACCGGAGGCTGCCGCCAGGGTCGGCCCGTTCACTGAGCGCGCCCACACCCGGCCCGGCGACGACCACGGCCCCGACCTCACCGCCACGCCCCTGTGCAGGAGCGGCACCACCGCGAAACCTACGGCCCGGGTAAGTGTGCGGCGCCGGCCATGGTTCAGCGCGCGCCGGGCTCTGTGTCGTCGTGTGAACCTGCGTTCCGCCTCAGGGCGTGCGGCCCGCGTCGGGGTGCGCGAGGGCCTCCGTCAGACGTTCGAGGCGCATGGCGAAGGCGGTGGCCTCTCCTGGTGGCCACGTTGCCATCTCCTCGGTCAGGAAGGACTGCATCGCTTCACGCAGGGCGACGACTGCCTGTTCACCGTCCGCGGTGAGGATCAGCCGGGTGGCGCGGGCGTCGGATGGGTCGGGCCGGCGGGCGATGAGCCCGGCCTTCTGCAGTCGGGTCGCGTAGCGGGTGGTGACGGTGCGGTCCATTCCGATCGCCTCGGCGAGTGTGGTGGCGGTGGCGGGCCCGAGGCGGTCGAGACCGGACAACACGGGATAGGTCGTGGCGTCCACGCCCTCCACGCCCGCGGTCAGGCGGCTGTAGAGCCCGGCGCGGGTGGCTCGCAGGGTCAGGGCTCCGATGGCGGCGGCCACGCGGGCGGCGGAAGTGCTGTCGCGGTTCGGTTCGCTCACCCCTCGATGATACGTGCAAAAAACACGGAGTCCTGCTAGCGTCATATGCGTGCAGAAAGCACGCGCATTCAACACGCAAAGGATCGTCATGTCGCATTCGGAATCGCACCAGCCGGCCATTCGGCCCGAGGACGTCCTGCCCGCGGGAATCGACTCAACCGAGATCAATGGGTCTACCGTCCGCAAGGGTTCGGTGGCCGCCTTCGTCGCCAACGCCGTACGACTCGAAGGCCTCGTCGAGGGCACCCCCGAGTACGCCACCCTCATCACGCAGATGCGGGAACTCGCCCCCGCCCTGCGCACCATCGGCCTCCTCGACGTCTTCGAACCCCGCTCCCCCGTGGTGGAACGGATCCTCGCCGACGCCGCGTAGCGCGGAGTCCACTTCGCGCGAGGTCACCCTCGGCAGCGGGTTTTCATGAGCCGCCGTGTCGATTCATCGGATCGTGCAGATTGATCACTGTGTCGGAGCGGGCCCCGTATCGAGGGCGGCGACTGCCGGCGTTGTGGCAACCGCCGCGAACAGCTGCCCGTCCAGCTCCAGGTCAATTGCTGGTACGGCCGCTTCCGGGTCAGCGGGCTTACCGAAGTCCTTGCCCGAGCACTCCGCGAACGCGGCCATCAACTCGAAGCCGAGCGCCTCCGTAGCCGCCTCTCCCGGGTGTCGAAGGCGACGACCTCGTGATCGGTCCCGGCCCGGAGGGTCGCCCGGTGCATGGCCTCAGGCGAGAAGCCTGGACAGCCGGGCGGCTTGCCGCTCGGCTGTTCCCGGCGGGTTGCGGGGATGCTGAGGGTCGTCACAGGACAAGAGGAACAACCACACGAGCGCCAGCAGCCTGCGACATTCCAGCAGCCGCGTGCGTTCGGATGCGTTCAGGTCGAACTGAGCCAGGAGTGCCTCGACATCGAGGGGCGGGCCTACCCAGCTGGCCACGTGTTCCGTGATCTCCGCCAGCTCGAAAGGCCGGTCACTGAGACCTGAGTCCTCGAAGTCGACGACCCGCACGCGAGTGCCGTCCCACAGATAGTTGGCTAGGTTGCCGTCCCCCGGGCCGAAAGCCATCGGGATGTCCGGCCTGCCGACTCGTTCCATGCCTGAACGGGCCAGCCACGCAAGGGCGCGGTCCATGGCATCACCCACCTCACCGCTGACTCGTGGGCGAACCTGCGGCACCCAGGCATGGATTTGGGCGATGAGTTGATGCTGCTGGCCAGGTCGGACGGGGACCTCAGTCAGGACTTCCGCCGGCACAGCCGCATACAGCTCGCTCGCGGCCGCGGCCAGAGCCTTGAGCTGCTGATCGCTGAGCGGAATCTCCCCGCAGCGGCTCACCCGGCAGGCGCGACATCACCACCACCGGCTCCTCCGCCGCAAGGTCCGCGCATTGCGGGACAGGCGCCAACCCTGGTGCATGCGCGGCGAGCAGCGTCAGTGCACGCCACTCCCGCTTGCACTCTCCGTAACTCTCACGTCGGAACCTCTTGACCACGCTGTCGGACCGGATCTCGACAGCGTGAGTACTCCAGGGAACGGAAGTCATGAGATGCGATCTTCCCAGCAGGCGCACGGTCACCGCCGCACGCTGGTCGAGTTGAAGCGGGCCATTGAGGATCACAAAGTCGTGGTGGCAGCCGACTTGTACGCCCTGGCCGCCTGGCAGCAGGCCGCGGGTGCACCACCGAGCAAAACCAGAGAGCAGCGCGCACAACCGCAGGTGTACAAGGAAACTCTCAGCTCTCGGCGTTTTCGGCGACCTGGGCCTTGTTCGTTGTCTGAAGCGCTGCCAGGTCGCCTGGAGCATTCCGGGTCGGCCTGGACCGTTTCTCAGGTGGGCCAGTCCCCCACCGCCCCTGAGGAGTCCACCGTCGAGGCGTGCCGGCTCAGGTGCACGGCCCCGTTGAGCGAGCCGGCCCGGCCCCGTCGGACACCCCGGCCTACTTGTTGCAGAACTCCAACTCGGTGAGCGTCTGCACCGCCTTCTGGTAAACACGCCACGAACCGCACGATTACGGACTTCCGAAGCGCCGCTCTGACGAAACATCAACTCAGCGGATGCACGGCTCAATTGGTGCATAAGTGTCGCGATTGCGGATGGCGGTAGGTCGACGAAGGGCACGGGTGCTCTGGGCCGAGGCCAACCGTACGGGTGCGTAGGGCGCAGGGAGACTGCCGGTCAGCGTTGTTCGGTCCTGTGACTGGGCTCCGGGCGAATCACTGCTGTGCCGGAGTGCAAGTCCACGGAACTGCGCGGCGGTGCGCCGGACTCCGCATCGTCACGGAGGACAAGGCGGCGTTCCTTCTCCTCCTGGACATGCTGTTGCGAGGGTTGGAAGAGCTCGTCCCATGCGCCGGACGTCGCGCCGCCCCCTCCGAACTTGCGCCGGCGCCAGCACACCCAGGCGAAGAGCACCATCCAAAGGACAGTGACCACGCCAGCGACCGTCAGTAACACCTAGCTCCGCCTCCGAATGCCGATCTTCTGGGAGCTTGACGCCGGTGTCCTGGTCGCTGCTTGTTCGTTGCTCCCCTTCTGGGCATCGTAGAGGAGCTGTCCTCGGACGGTCTGTGGGAGTTGCCCCGGAACGTGGCGCCCGAGGCGCCGAGACGTCTGCAGGGTGGCGGTCGTCGGCGGGCGGACGACCGTGCCGTGCCGGCCACGATCATCTTTGTCGCCACCACGGGCTGCGCCGGGACACAGCTCCCACCGGTCTTTGGCACCTCATGGCAGACCGGACACCGGCGTTTCGCGCTGTGGACGGCTGCCAGAGCGTGGGCCAAGCTCCGCCGGGTGTCTACGCCTGCGACCACCTGCGGAAACGGCTCCGCTCCCCGAACATCACACCCGCATTGCGCACAAGGGAATCGAGTGCTCAGAGCATCGGGGCCGGCACCGATGGGTGGTTGAGCGAACCGTGGTCCGTCCATCACAGCGCCCATGCCCCGCCCGGCCGCGAGAGTCTGTTCACCCTGGTCAAGACCTTCCGGAGCTGCATCACGAGACCGAACCGAACTGATTCTGACGAAAGGGGACATGGTCATGGTGCGCGGGCGCTTCACGGGACACAGGGAGCCCGCCCCCTGGATCGCCGTCGACTTCGGCCGCATGGAGGACGGCATCCCAGCTGAGCACTGAAACGCGATCGAGGAGGAATCCTCCAGGGAGAAGTCCATGAGCGGCCTGCCGATGTACGGATACGACTCCCCCGAGGACCACCCCGCGCTCTCGGCGTCGGATGGGGCCGACGCGAGCCGGGGGAAGGGAGGGGCGGAAGGCGCGCCGTACTTTGCTCGACGCCGACCTGAACGGCCGTCCTGCCGGCGTCGGTGACCCGCGGACCGTCCCCGGCGTGGGAGCGTTCGCAGTGGACCGGATGGCCCGGTCAGGTAGGCAGGAGGTAATCGCCGTGCCCGTTGCACCTGTCCTTGTCACCGGCGCCGGCGGTGGCGTCGGCGGAGTCGGACGAAGGATCCTGGAACGATTGCGGGCACAGAACGTGCCCGTCAGGGCGCTCGTACACCACGACGATGAACGCGCCTCGGACCTGAGGACGATGGGCGGCGTGGAGGTGATGGTCGGTGACCTCACCCGTGGTGCGGACGTGGTCAAGGCGCTGGCCGGCTGCTGCCGGGCCTACTTCGGGATGAGCGTGTCGCCCGCCTACCTGGAGGCCGCGGCGACGGTGGCAGCTGCCGCCCGGGAAAGCGTCAGCCTGGAACTGCTGGTGAGCATCTCGCAGATGACCGTCTCGCAGATGGACCTCACCAGCGACGCCGAGTCCCGGCAGCAGCGACTGCACTACCTTGCCGAACACGTCCTCGACTGGTCCGGGGCACCGGTCGTCCACGTCCGGCCCACCGTGTTCATGGAGAATCCGCTCTTCACCAAGGTGGCGGCCGCTTCGATCCGGCGGGACGGCACGATCCGCCTCCCCTTCGGCTCGGCCCGAACCTCACCGGTCGCCGCCGCCGACGTGGCCGAGGTCATCACCACACTTCTGCTCGACCCTGCCCCCCGGACCCACCTCAGCTACGAGCTGACCGGGGCTCAATCCCGCGACATGACAGCCATCGCGGCCGAGTTCTCCGCTGCCCTGGGCCGCGACGTGACCTACGTCGATGTGCCCTACCAGGAGTGGCTGGAGCACGACCTCAGGAGTCAGGGCCTGCCGGACCACGTGTTCGAGCACATTGCCACGATGGCCAGGCTGCATGGCGAGAACCGATACGACCGGGCGACGAACGACGTCGCCGAACTTCTTGGTCGCCGCCCACTGGGGTTCGGCACCGTGATCAAGGACGTGTTCGCCCGGCAACCATGACCGGACGAGGATCCGGCACCGCGGCTGTGCCAGTATGAGCGCCTTGCGTACCGCACGACCTGTGCGCCCCCGGCCTGGACGCCTGCACCGCCTCGACTGCGCCGGCCAGGACCAGACCGATCGGCTCGGGACCAGGTCGTCCGTGCCCCGCCCACAGACTCCCGCACCCGCACGGCCGGCCACCGTCGTCGATCAGGCCGCACATCATCAGAGGAGTATCTGAAAGTCTCCCGTGCATTTGCCCCCTCCTTGGACACACCCGCTCACATTGCTGTCGCTGAGCGGCTCGGCTACGAGCGTGCGTGGCTCTACGACACCCCCACCCCCACCAGAGTCCCGATGTGTGGATGCTGCCGGCACTCGCCTTCGGAGCGCACCGAGCGCATCGGCCTCGGGCCAGGAGTGCTGGTACCGACTCTCCGCCACCCCATGGTCAACGCGGCCGGGGCCGCCGGTCTGGCCGCCCTCGCCCCGGGTCGGCCACGGCGCCCAAGAGGCTCACCATCGCCCGTGAGCTGGGAGGCGGTTCCGCGCACGACGTTCGCGGGACCCCGCGAAGAGGTTCGGCAGCGTCGTACCGAGGTCGCCGAAGCAGGCGTGACCGAGCTGACTGATCTACCAGCCCAGCGGACCCGATATCCCCGCCGAGCTCAAGGCATTCCTCGAGGCATTCCTCGATGTATTCCTCGAGGCCGCGACGGGGCTCTGACCACGACCCGGACATTGGGCCGGGCCGGCACCAGAAGCCCGTGAGCGCCTACCCAACAGGCACCTGGACGGCGAGGCAGAGGCCGACTGCCCCATCCGAGGGGCGAGCACCCTGCTGCTCATAGATTCCGCTACCTTCGGTCACTGAGTCTGTGGCACACGCTCATGGCACTGGGCCGTCTGCGCCTCGCTCCACCTGTTCGCGCGGTGGCAGGACATTCCTGATGCGGCCCCCGCCGCCGTACGGGGCGAGGCATGGTGCGGCGCATGCGAGCGAGAACGGAGGCAGAGCGTGAGTGACCAGCCTGGAACAGCACCATCGGCACCCGGACCGGACGGCCTGAGCCACCCCATGACGACACATCTGATCGTGCTGCCCGGCGGCGGCTACGCGGTCCACGCCCCGCACGAGGCGGAACCCGTGGTCGCGTGGCTCACCGGGATGGGACTGTCGGCAAACGTCTTCCGGTATCCGCTGAACGTCCCGCACCCCGCACCCCGAACCCCTGCTGGCGCTGCGCTCCGAGATCCGGCGTCGACGCGAACTGGGGGCCGAGCGCATCGGAGTCGTCGGCTTCTCCGCCGGCGGGCATCTCGCGGGGCTGGCTGCTCTCGCCCCGAGCGACGATCCCCGTGAGTCGGTCCAGTTCGCCGTCCTCGGCTACGCGATCACGTCGATGCAGACCGAGACGTACCGGCCCGCACGAATGATCCTGCTCGGTGAGGACGCCTCGCCCGACCTGCGACGCGCGACCTCACTCGATGCCCTGGTGACCGCGGGCTCGCCGCCCTTCTTCCTGTGGCATACCGCCGAGGACATCTACGTCCCGCCGGAGCACACCTACCGCCTTGCCGCAGCCCTCGCAGCACACAACGTTCCTCACACCGTGCACGTCTTCGCCCACGGGCCACACAGCCTCGGTCTCGCCGAAGGCGCGGGTGAGGCAGCCGCATGGACGCGGTTCGCAACGTCCTGGATCGCGGAGCAGGTCCTCGCGCGGCCCCGGACCGAGCCGCGCGCCGCTGGGGCGTAGGAGCCGCAGGTCCTGCCCCGGCCAGGCCCTCCCATTGCTTTAACGAATCGCGCAGATCGGATCGGCAATGGAGCACGGCATGAAGTAGCTGGAGAGACCAAGACCTCGACGGTCGAAAATCCGGCGCAGTCGGCCACGCGTACCGGTGCGTGGGGCCGCACGGCCGACGCCCGCTGGTTCTGCTTCAGACCCTCCGGGTGCTCCACACGTTCCTCACCAGGTCCCCCGCCGGTCGGCCCGCCCCTGGGAACATGCGCTTTGTTAACCGTAGTTGGCGGAAGATTGACCAGTCCTCGGCAGAGCCCTGACGCTTTCCGGCCATATGGTCGGCCGCATGCCCCCACACCCCCCGAGGCCCTCGGTGCTTCCCGTCCTCCCCTACCGCAAACCCACACTTGGCCGTGACTACTGGGTACTGGACGACGTACTGCCCGACATCGACGCCGTGCGGGCCCGCACCCTCAGCAGGGACGATTGGGCTGAGGGCTACCCCCACAAGCCCGAGAGCTGGCCCGGACTGCGCACGATGCCGGGACTCGAACCGGAGGAACTGGCCCGCGTCGAAAGGCTGGTGAAGAAGAACACCGGAGCGCGGCGCCTCTGGCAGGAAACGGCCCCGGGCGGCGGCACCCTCAACCACAACTGCATCCAGGTCGTGGGCAAGGACGAGTGCGGGCCGCGCCCGCACACCGACTCCCGCTCGCTGTGCCGTTACGCCGCCGTGCTCTACCTCAACCCGAACGTGCCGAAGGGCTGCGGAACCAGCTTCTACCGCCAGAGCCTGCCGGGCGGCAGGCTCGGCGGGAACACGGTTTCGGCGCCGCACAACAACCTCGTCGACGCGCTCGGCACGCGCTTCGTCCCGCCCGACTCCTTCACCGAGGACGTGCGCGTGCCGCACCGCTACAACCGGCTGCTCCTCTACACCGCCAACCTGATGCACAGCGCCACCGGCTACTGGGGCAGCACCCTGGAGGACAAGCGGATGACCGCGGTCTTCTTCTGGATGGCCTGACACCGAACGAGCCGCCGGGGCACACCCGATCCGACGTGGTCCAGGGGTCCGGCGATCGCGTTCGCTTCAGCCCGCGTGGGCATGTCCCGACGCGCGGGCATGTCCCGACGCATGAACATGTCCCGACTCGTGCTCGTGCTCGTGCTCGTGCTCGTGCTCGTGCTCGTGCTCGTGCTCGTGCTCACAGGAGTCGTCGATGCCGTACGTCTCCCAGGACGGGAACGGGTCGCACAGCCCGGTCACGGACTCGCCGTCTCTGAGGAGGCAGGCGGTGAGCCGTTCGGCCAGGGCCTCCTTGCCCAGTCCTGTGCCGATGAATACCAGCTCCTGCGCCTGCTGCTCCCCGCTGCGGACACCGGCCGGCTCGAAGCGTGCGACGACGCCGGCCTGGGACCACAGCCCGGTGACGGCGGGACGGGTGGCAAGCCGGAAGAAACCTTTGGAACGCAGGATGTCGCCGTACGCTCCGCCGTCCAGGTCCTCGGCGACGAAGCGCCACAACCGCTCGGGGTGGAAGGGGCGGCCGGCGCGGAAGACGAGGCTGGAGATTCCGTACTCCTCGGTCTCCGGGACGTGGTCACCGTTCAGTTCGGCGACCCAGCCCGGGGTCTGCTGAGCCTTCTCCACGTCGAAACGCCCGGTGCCGAGAACGCGGACCGGGTCGATCCGCCCGTGGCTGACGGGCACGATCTGGGCTGATGGGTTCAGCCGGGCCAGAGCGGCTCGCAACCGGTCGGCTTCCGCGTCGGTGACCAGGTCGAGCTTGTTGAGCACGATGACGTCGGCGAACTCGACCTGGTCCATCAGCAGATCGCTGACGGTGCGTTCGTCGTCCTCGTACTGGTCGAGTCCCCGCTCCGTCAGTTCGTCTCCGCGCGCCAACTCGGGCAGGAAGTTGGCGGCGTCGACAACGGTGACCATGGTGTCCAGCGCCGCGACGTCCGCGAGCACCGCGCCGTCGTCGCGCGCGAAGGAGAACGTGGCGGCCACCGGCATAGGCTCGGAAATCCCGCTGGATTCGATGAGCAGGTAGTCGAACCGGCCCGCACGGGCGAGCCGCTCCACCTCCTCCAGCAGGTCGTCCCGCAGCGTGCAGCAGATGCAGCCGTTGGTCATCTCCACCAGCCGCTCCTCGGTACGGGACAGCGCCGCTCCCCCGTCCCGCACCAGCTCCGCATCGATGTTCACCTCGCTCATGTCGTTGACGATCACCGCCACGCGCAGCCCCGCGCGGTTGTTCAGGAGGTGATTGAGCAGCGTGGTCTTGCCCGCGCCGAGGAATCCGGACAACACGGTGACGGGCAGACGGCGGTGGGACGGCGCGGCGGGGGCTGGCACGGGACGGCTTTCTCGGTTCTCGTACGGAGCGGGGTACGGGTGTGGGTGCGGTGGCGACGGACGGTCGTCAGCTCTTGCCGGGAAGCGGCAGCAACCCGCGTTCGTAGGCGCGCGCGAGGCGCCGGGGCACCTGGTACTCGACGCCGTCGACGTGGATCGGGGCGAGCTCCGGAGTGCTCGCCTTCCACTGCGCGCGGCGGTGGCGGGTGTTACTACGGGACATCTTGCGCTTGGGTACGGCCACGGTCGAAACCTCCGGGAGACGGATCGGAAAGACGGGTGTCGGGCAACCGAAGCTACATGAAAACGAATGTCGTATGCAAAACAACTCCCGCGGCAGTGGAACTCAGCGCGGATCCGGCGGATCCGAGCAGCTCCGCCTCGCGGCGCGGGCGGGTATGGGACTGAGGGCTTCTAGAGACTGAGGGCTTCTACCGCCGGCCGGGGTGGCGGGAGGTCGGCCTACGGCCGGGTGCATTGCGGGTGGCGCCCGGGGACGACCGCGACGACAGGCCGGTAAGGAGGCGGCCAGGTCCACCCCGACGGCGCCGAGCCGGGCCGGGTCCGCCGGGCCGCAGCCCCGGGCGCCCCAAACCAGTCCCGTCAGGTACGGGCCGAGCGGAGCCGCGGACCCGGACCGAGTGGGCAGCGGCTGGGCCAGCAGTCGGTCCGCCCGGCCGCCCCCCGCCAGCGGTAGAACCGTACGAGGCAGCCGGATCTGCGTCGTCCGGCAGGGCCCCACGGCTTCCGCCCGGCCAGCGAAGCGGGGTGCGTGCGGGCTGCGGATCGTCACGGGCATGACCTCGTGGTCAACCAGGTCGTTCCACCAGCCGAACCAGTCCGGCGCCGGGATGGAGTCGGGATGGGTCGGTGTCCACCGTCACCACCGACCCCGCCACCGTGCTGCCCCGAGCCCCCCGGCTGCCCTACCTGCCGCCTGCTTGAGGTGGACATACAACAATGCTGCCGGGCAGAGGCCTTGACCGAGGCGGCTTCCTTCCTGGGTACGTGCGGGCCTGTTGATGCCGCTGCTGGTCCTGTGCCCTGTGTGCGCGTGCCCGCGTCTCCGCGTCTCCGCGTCTCCGCGTGTGCGCGTTGCGGCGGCGCTCGTGGGGTGGTCATCAACAGCGTGGCGCTGTTCGGTCGGAAGCTCCGGATGGGGCTTCCCGGTGTGGTCGGTCAGGGAAGGATCTCGACGTACCCGTCGGTTCCGTGCACGCGGATCCGCTGCCCGTCCCGGATCAGCCGGGTGGCCTGCTCCACGCCCACAACGGCCGGCAAGCCGTACTCCCGGGCGATCACTGCGCCATGGGTCATCAGGCCGCCCACCTCCGTCACCAGGCCCGCGATCCCGACGAACAGCGGCGACCAGTTGGGGTCCGTGAAGGCCGTGACCAGGATGTCGCCCGCTTCGAGATCGGCCTTCGCCATGTCGAGGATGACGCGGGCCCGCCCCTCGATGGTCCCGGCGGAAACCGGTACGCCGATCAGGGCGCCGGCCGGCACATCGTCACGCCGGTACGCCCCGGTGAGGGCTTCCCCGTCCGAGGTGAGCACCCGGGGTGGCGTGAGCGCGTGGTACGCCCGGAACGCCTCCTTGCGCTGCTGGATGAGCTGGTCGTCCACCTGGTGCGAGCGCACGACGTCGTGGAGTTCCTGGAAGGTGAGGTAGAAGATGTCCTCCTTCTCAGGAAGCATGTCGGCCTGCACCAGGCGCTCGGCCTCCGCCAGCAGGGCCTGCTTGTAGACGAAGTAGCGGCTGATGATGCCGTACTTGGGGTACTCCCGGTACCCGATGAAGGTTCTGACCCGGTCGATCATCCCCTTGACCTCGTCGGCTTTCCGGTCCCCGTCCGGCAGGGCCCGCAAGCGTGACAGGACGTTCTGTTCCTTCTCCCGCGCCTTCCGCCGCCCTTGCTCGAAGCGCCGCTCGGCGGCGCCCGGCTCGAAGTTCCTGACGTTGTCGAGGATCACAGGCACCAGCGTGCTGGGGCGCTCGCGCCAACGTGGCCTCGTGATGTCGATCTCGCCGACGCAGCGCATGCCGTACCGGTCGAGGTAGGCCTCGATGGCTTCGCGCGCTTCGGTGCCGCCCGCGAGCTTCGCCAGCTCGTCCAGGAAGTCATCGCCGTCGACGTCCTGCAGGAACGCCACCACCTCCGGCTGCGGGCGGATCACGTCCGCGACGTCGAGCAGTGCCAGTCCCATCTCCGACGTGATGTTGTCGGGGGCGGACAGCGTCAGCGTGTCAGCCACGTTCTTCTCGCCGAGCCACTCCAGCAGCTTGTCGTTGAGCCACCACGTGGCCTCCATCCCCGCCATGATCGCCTGGATGCTCAGCGGGTCACTGAGCACTCGCTTGTGCTCCTCGAAGGCCTCCAGCAGGAAGTCGAAGAGTGCCGGTCCGGTCTTCGTCCGGATGTCGCGCTGCAGGGCGGCGATGGACGCCCGGCTGCGCTCGATGAGGTCGCTGACGACGGCCGGATCGGTGTCGATCCGGGCGGGTGCACCGCCGGCCGGCGGCCCGGCGGGGCCCGCGTCCGGGAGCGTCGGGACGAAACCGTCGCGGTCGAGGACGGTCTCCAGAGCGTGCCTGATCAGCGGATCGCCCTTCCCCATGGCCTCCAGGAGGCCGGCGCGGCTGCCGGGCGAGGCCAGGCGCCGGGTGACGTCGACGAACAGCCTCCCGCCGGCCTCGTGCATCGACACCATGGCCGTCAGCTGCCACATGGAGAACCCCAGGGGCTTCATGGGGTCGGTCATCATCTGCCCATGACCGACGGACACGTAGACGTGGTTCTCCTGGTCGTCGGTCTCGGGGATGGGGAACAGCGTCGTGATCGGCCGGCTCTGCACGATCTGGAAGGCGTCGTCGACCAGGCACCATTCGATGTCCTGCGGGCGGCCGAAGTGCGCTTCGATCCGCCGCCCGAGCCGCACGAGCCGCACGACCTGCGCATCCGTCAGCGCCGGCTGCTCCTGCCGCTGCGAGTCGATCGCCGCTTCCTGCGTCCCGCCGGCCGGCAGGGCGTGAACGGCACGCTGTTTGGCGGCGATCGCCTTGGCGACGACTTCGCCGTCCCGCACCTTGAAGACGTCCGGGTTCACCAGGCCGGAGACCAGCGCCTCGCCGAGGCCGAAGCCGGCGTCCACGGTGGCGACCTTCCGGTTGCCCGTGACGGGGTCGGCGGTGAACAGGATGCCGGCCGCATCCGGGAAGACCATCTGCTGCACGACCACGGCCATGTGGACCGTACGGTGGTCGATGCCGTTCCGCTGGCGGTAGGTCACGGCCCGCTCGGTGAACAGCGAGGCCCAGCAGCGGCTGATGTGCTGGAGGATCGCCGTCGGCCCCACGATGTTCAGGTACGTGTCCTGCTGGCCCGCGAAGGAGGCCGTCGGCAGGTCCTCTGCCGTCGCGCTGGATCGGACGGCGTAGGCGGCCTGCTCACCGAGCTGGGCGAGCGCGCGGGTGATCGCCGCCGCGAGATCGTCCGGGATGGCGATCCCTTCGATGACCTGGCGAATCTGCGCGCTGAGCGTGCGGATCGCCTCCCGGTCGTCCGGGTCCACGCGCGACAACTGATCGATCCGATCTTCGACCGACGGCGCCTCCGCCATGATCCGCCGGAAGGCGTCCGTCGTCACGCAGAAGCCACCCGGCACGCGGATGCCTTCGATCCGCGACAGCCCGCCTAGGTGCGCGCCCTTGCCGCCGACGAGCGCGACCTGCGTCTCGTCAGCCGCTTGAAGATCCCACACGTACTGCTCGATCATCGCGATACCTCCGAGCCAGTCGCGTTCCGTCGCACTGCACCGGCCGATCGAATCACCGGCGCCTCCAGATCAGTCGACCCTCCTGCCGGGCACGTCCTCCGCTCTGGATGCCTCCGCTCGGGGTGTCTCCGCTCTGGGTGTCTTCCCTCTGGGTGTCTTCCCTCTGACGAGTCGGCCGGCCGCTCTGCCCAGTCGGACGGCGCGCACCCCCGCACCACCGCCCCGAGCGCTCGCGACCGCACTGCCGGTCCCACCACGGGTTCGACATCACCGCGTCCCCCATACGCCGACAACAACACACGCACGTCGTGCCCTCATTTCCGCAGGTTGTGGCCTCGGCCGATGATTTTGCGCCACCACCCGGGCCTTGCCGCAAGCCCCCCTCTGCGCTATAAGTTGAGAGTGGCAAGGAGAGAGTTCTCCTTGCCTTTGCTTTTCGCCGTCCAAGGGAACTGACAAGTTCCACGCGAAGCGGTGGCGCGCCGCACACGGGTACGCGGCGTTCGCCCAGGCGGATGTCCCATCGGATGTCCCATCGGCCTGCGGATGCAGCCGCGTAACCAGACGTCCTTTCCCTACACCGGGTCCGGCAGATCCATGAGCGCGAGTTCGGCCGGATCGATCACGGCGGTGATCTCGGTGATGCGGCCGTCGGTGACGGTGAAGACGAGGAGGGAGAGCGGGGTGCCGTCTTCGCTCCAGGAGACGACGCCGGGGCGACCGTTGACGGTCGCCGCATGTCCTCGTGCTGCGCTGCCGGCCAGTCGCGCGCGGGTGGCGACTTCGGTGGCTCCGAGCGTGACGAACCGGCCGTTCGGGGTGTGGACGGTGAACTTCACTTCGGGGTGGAGAGCCAGCAGCAGCTGCTCGAACTGACCGTCGCGGGCCGCGGCCAGGAAGGCTCGGACCACCTCGCGTTGTTGCCGTCCGGCGCTTGCCGGCCGCTGGGCGGCTTGTACCTTCCTGCGGGCGCGGCTGGTGAGCATTTTGGTCGCGTCGGTGGATTTGCCGAGAATCGCGCCTATCTCCCCATGGGGCACGGCGAACACGTCGTGCAGCACGAATGCCAGTCGTTCGTCCGGGCGCAGCGAGTCGAGGACCGTGAGAAGCGCGAGGCCGACGGAGTCCCCGAGTGCCACGAGGTCTTCCGGAGCGGGAGCTTCGTCGAGCGTCACGGTGAATTCGGGTAGCTGGTCGTCGATGGAGACTTCCGGGCGGGCCCGGCCCGACCGCAGGACATCGAGGCTGATGCGGCCGACCACGGTGGTCAGCCAGCCGCCGAGGTTGTTGATGGTGTCGGTGTCTTGGCGGGAGAGACGCAGCCACGCCTCTTGGACCACGTCTTCCGCATCGGCGTGTGATCCGAGCACACGGTAGGCGACGGCTCGGAGCCGGTCGCGGTGGGCCTCGAAGGCATCGGTGATCGGATCCGTGGGATGGGTGCCGGGCATGTTGTTACCTTCCTGAAAGCCGCTCCGTCATAGGGGTGACGGGCACAAGCCCCGGAACGTAACCCCGATCATGGAGAGCACTCTCACATGCAGAACCGGCTCAAGAACAAGAACACGAACAACCCCGATGTGTGGACCGCGATCCAGCACCTCCAGAAGGCGATCGCCGCCGGGGGCGTCGACCCGAAGCTGCTCGCGCTGGTCCACCTGCGCGCCAGCCAGATCAACAGCTGCTCGGCATGCGTCCACGGCAGTGTCGCCGCAGGGAAGAAGGCCGGTGACACCGACGAGCGGCTGCACAACGTCGCGGCGTGGCGTGAGGCGCCGTTCTACACCGATGCGGAGCGCGCGGCACTGGCGCTGGCCGAGGCCGCCACCCGGCTGCAGGATGGTGCGGAGGGAGTCACCGACGAGGTCTGGGAAGAGGTCAACGCCCACTTCACCGAGGAGCAGATCGGCGCGATCAACCTGGAGATCGCGCTGACCAACTTCTTCAACCGGATCAACCGCACCATCAAGGAACCGGCCGGCCAGACCTGGGGCTGAGTCCAGCGTGGCTCTCACCCCCAGCGTGGCTCTTACCCGCTGACCGCGCGGAGGTGACTGAGCTCGTCGGGAGATCGGACCTTGTCTCCGTGGAGTGGGAATCCTGTTTGTGCCGCTATGCGGTGAATGTGTTCCTCCTCGGCGGCACGGTCGTGTATGTCGCGTGGCAGCATCCCTCACGGGCCACCCCTGTCGCCGCCGACACCGCTGGCATCGGCGTTCCCCTCACCGTGCTCGGCATCATCATCGCGGTAGTACGCCGGTAGTACGCCGGTAGTACGCAGGCGCTGACATCCCCGTCACCCTCGTCCGGCCAGTCCCCCGCACGCCGTACAACATCAACAGGGCGGTGGCCCGGAGAACTTCTCCGGGCCACCGCCGTGCCAACTGTGCGGAAGGGGAACAGCCCTGGCGGCTTCCCCGGCACCACTGTCTATCTGCGGAACGCGTCCTTGGCCTTCTGCGCAGCCTGGCGCAGATCGCCCTTGGCGTGCCGGGAGTGACCGTTGCCGGTCATCCGCTCGTTGCCCATGACACGGCCCGCGGCTTCCTTGGCAGCACCTATGAGCTGCTCAGCCTTCGCGGTCATCTTGTGGGTGGCGGTCATGGTGGCACTCCTCCTTGCGTCGGTGTGTTTCCCCTGACGAAAGATCGCCTGCCCTCCGTCGCCTGGCACAAACACCGGCCGCAGCAACGGATGATGCTGTCACACCGATGGCCTACGACGCGGAGGCATCCTTCGCCGTCCTTGTCCGGCGGCACCCACCCTGCCAGGCCCTTGTCGCCCTTGCTGCGGTGGGAGCCGAGACATCGGTACGGCGGATAACAGTGGGAACGATCAAGGCCGGGCGTCGGGCGCCGCGAGGTGCGGCGGCCGTGGACGGCGAACGCCGGGGTCCGGGAGGGCGGCGAAGTCGGTACGGGCCTTCTCCTGTTCCTCCGAAACGCCGGAGCGTCGGCGCAGCGTCGCGGTGGCGATGTCCAGGAAGTCCCGTACGGATCCGGGGCAGCTGCTCTCCGGTACCACCAGGCAGGTTTCGACGGGCAGGGCGTCGGTGACTGGCAGGTAGACGAGGTCAGGGCGGGAGTACGAGCCCGCGATGCTGACGGGGACGAGCGCGATGCCCTGGCCGGAGGCGATGAGCTCGAACTTCTCCTCGAGCGAGGAGGTCCGCCGCGTCCTGCCGTCGAGGATCGGTTCGCCGTCGAGATCGGCCGACATGAGGGTGTGGCGGTTGGCCAGCGGATGCGTCACGGGCAGGCACGCGACCTTGGTCTCGTGACCGATGGGGACGGTGCGTAGCCCCGAGTCGTCGAAGGGGTGTCGGAGATACCCCACGTGGGCGCGGCCATCGCGGAGCGGAGCGTCCCGTTCCCACCAGCGCAGCGGAAGGACGTCGATCTCGACCTTGGGATGGCTCGCCGTGAACGCCCTGATCGCGTCCGACACGTGCAGGCCGGGCGAGAAGCCGACGACGAGCCGCTCCTCGCCCCGATGGGCCTCGTGCACGCGTCGCAGCGCCATGTCCACCGTCGTGGTGATTCTTGACGCCTCGTCATACAGCTGCATGCCCGCGGGGGTCAGCTCAACGCTGCGTGTGGACCGCGTGAACAGAGGACATCCCAGCTCCTGCTCGAACGCCCGGATCTGCCGACTGAGGACAGGCTGCGCGATGAACAGTGCCTGTGCCGCCCGGCCGAAGTGCCGATGCTCGGCCACCGCGACGAAATAGCGGAGCTTTCGCAGATCCAGATCCAGATCCATGCCTTAACGGTATCAATGCGGTCCGAAGGGTATTGGACGCCCGGCTGAGCCACTCGGAGACTTGCAGCGTGCCCGCCCCCTCACTCCGACGCTCGACATCGACATCGACATCGACATCGACATCGAAAGCCAACTCCTCTGCCCCCAGGTCGGAAAGCGCCCCGTCCTGCGGTGCGGACATCGGGGTCGTCCTGTGCGACACCACGGCCCCATCACGCTCTGCGACACCGCCCGTGAGTGCGGAGAGGTTGTGACCGGCTCACGTGGGGCGATGCCAAGGCCCCCCGACCACGCCCCCCGCTGCCGCGTTTGCTTCCGAAGCGACCTTCCACCAGCGAACGATCGCCGCTCGACGACAGTCGCGCAACGACGCTTCGCGACAGTTCTGACGCCCTGACCGTGAGAGGAATCACGAGGAATCACATGAACGACACCCGCAAGAGCGCCGTCATCATCGGGGCATCGCGTGCTCTGGGCCTCGGGCTCGCCGCCGAGTACCTCCGTCGCGACTGGCACGTCATCGGCACGGTCCGCGGCAGCCGGCGCACCGGCCTCCACGACCTGGCCGAAGCATCCGGAGGGCGGCTGACCATCGAGCGGCTGGAGATGACCGAGCCGGAGCAGATCTCGGCACTGCGCGACCGCCTGGCGCGGCACACTCTCGACCTGCTCTTCGTCAACGCCGCCATCACACGCGGCGATATCCCGATCGGTGAAGTTCCGACAGGCATGTTCAGCGAAGTCATGATCACCAACGCACTCAGCCCGATGCGTGTCGTGGAGTCCCTCGGCCCGCTGGTCGCGCCGACCGGGACCATCGGCGTGATGTCCTCCAGTCAGGGAAGTATCGCTCTGAACACTGAAGGCGGGCAGGATCTGTACCGGGCCAGCAAGTCCGCGCTGAACCAGTTGATGCGCAGCTACGCCGCCCGCCACGCCACGGACACGCGAACGCTGCTGCTCATGGATCCGGGCTGGGTCCGCACCGAACTCGGCGGACCCGACGCCGATCTCAGTGTCGAGGAGAGCGTTCCCGGTGTGGCGGAGACGGTCGAGCGACACCGGGGGAAGCCTGGCCTCCACTTCCTTGATTACCAGGGGCAGGTCGTCTCTTGGTAGACCATCACGCAGCAGGCCAATTTGAGGCACGCCTCGTGGATGTCGCGGATGTCATGGGTGTCGTGGATGTCGTCCCGGTCCCACACCCCGGCCTCGTGCCGGCCGAGCTTGCGAAGCCGCTGCTGCCGCACCGGGAGCAACGGCTCACCCTGGCCCCGCAGGTCATCCGGCACAAGCCACGGCGGTCCGTCCCTTCTCCACGGCCTCCTCATTGAGCGGCGGAAGGAGTGAGCGTGGCGAGGTGACAGCTGCTCGGCTCGGCACGCTGAGCCGCACATGGCCGTGGGCTGCTAGGTTGCGCTGAGACGAACGTGTGTACGGAGGTTGTGCTGTGATCGGGCTGGGAGCAATAGCGGGGATCGCGGTGGTGGAGTTCGGCATGGTGCTGACGCCGGGGCCGAACATGATCTACCTGGTCTCCCGCTCGATCGCCCAGGGCCGCCGGGCGGGGCTGATCTCGCTGGCCGGGGTCTTTCTCGGCTTCCTGGTCTACCTCTTCGCGGTGTCCGCCGGTATCGCCACCGTCTTCGCGCTGGTGCCGGAGATCTACGTGGCGATCAAGCTGGCCGGAGCGGGCTACCTGCTCTGGCTGGCCTGGAAGGCCGTCCGGTCGGGCAGCCGATCCGCTGTCGCGACACAGGAGTTGCCACAGGATGGGACCCGCAAGCTCTTCCTGATGGGCTTCCTCACCTGCCTGCTCAATCCCAAGGTGGCCATCCTCTACATCTCGCTGCTGCCGCAGTTCGTCGACCCGGCGCGCGGCCATGTCGGCCTGCAGGGGCTGCTGTTGGGGCTGACCCAGATCGCGGTGGGGGTCGCGGGCAACGCGTTCTTCATCGTGACGGCCGGCTCCGTCGCCGGGTTCTTCGCCCGGCATCCGCTCTGGCAGCGCCTGCACCGCTATGCGATGGGCACCGCGCTGGCGGGCTTCGCCGTCAAGATCGCCACCGAACGAACGGGCGCGGTGGTCGCCCTGCGTTGACAGCTGCCGGCTGACAGAGACGGCTGACGGCTGACAGATGGGTGCTGCGGGCGAACCACCGAAGGTGAGCTCCGCAGCGTAGGCCCGGACCGTCATGAGCCTCGGCGCCCGCTCGCCCTAGGCGGCCGGATCACGTCGAGGCGCTGCACCGGGACTCCGGGGCAGCGCCTCGAGGCGCGCAGCGAGCCGCCCGTACTTCAGATCCGCTCGGGCGCACGGGGCCCGCAGCCAGCGCGCCGGATTCTCCAGCTCACGGTCGCACTGGACGATGCCACCGCGCCCCGTCTCACACCTGTAGGGTCTCGCCGCTCATGCCCGAGCACGTGACCATGACCTGCTGGCTTTGAGGCTGTCTCACGCCGTGGCCAAGCTGCTCACTGGCCAAGCTGATCAGTCTCAGAGCTACGGCCCGTCCCTGCTTCAGATGGCCAGCAGGGCGGCACCGTCACTCTTATGGTGTCCCGTCACATATGGTGCCCCGTCGCAATTGATCCGGTCCGAGCCTCTGGCTGTGACCGGCCACGACCAGATCAACCGAGATGCCGGGCATTGGGAAATCTGGATTGATCTGGTCTGCGGCGCATGGATTGCCACCCGGTCTCAGTTGATCTGGGCCGGTGGCGACGAACGTGCTGTTGCCGCCCGGAGGGGGTTCAGGGCCCGTGGGGGGATGCCGCACGTCTCAGGTGAACTAGCCCCAGGTGCGGGTGCACAGGACGAGGCGGTAGCCGTCCGGGTCGCTGACCGTCACACCGTGCTCGTCCCAGTACGGGTTGTGCGCGGGGACCCGGGCTCCGCCGGCAGCGACCAGCCGGGCGATCAGGGCCTCGTCCACCGCGGTCCCCAGGTAGACCACGAACAGATCGTCCACGGTCGGGGTGGGCTCCAGCGGACGCTCGGGGTCGTGCGTCAGCTCGAAATGCCAGGACCCACCGGGCAGCCCGACCATGAGAAGGTCGTGCTCGCCCGGCGTGTGCTCGGTGGTGCGCCACAGGACTTCGAGTCCGAGGCCGTCCGTGTAGAAGCGTTCCGCGGCGGCGAGGTCCCGCGAGGGGCGGGCCACGCGGATGTGGCTCGTGGAGTCGATCACGCCGAGCGCTCCAGAGCGGCACGCCATACCGGGCTGTCGACGTAGTGGTTGTCGAAGCGTTCCGTGGATTCGGCGATCTCCTTCGGGTCGGCCTCACCGCGCATGACCCGGCCGAGCAGGCGCAGATAGTCGAACCGGCCCATGCCCGGGGTGAATACGAACAGGACGTCGGCCTCGGCGCCGGGCGCCGCCGCGAAGGCATGCGGGGTGTGCGGCGGCACCGCCAGGAAGTCGCCCGTGTTCAGGACGGTGACCTCCTCTCCCACCAGCACCTGCAGGGACCCGCTGATCACGAAGAACAGCTCCGTGGCCCTGGTGTGGAAGTGGGCCGGCGCCCCCACGGCCCCCGTGCTGAAGGTGGATCGGTAGCTGGTGAAGCCGCCGGCGCCGGTGGCGTCCGAGTCGGCCAGCAGGGTCATCACACTGCTCGGGTCGGCGCAGGTCTCAGCGTCCGCGTGGCGGGTCAGCACCGCAGGGAGAGTGGTGGCGGGGGTGGTTTCCTCAGTCATGATCATGACTCTACGGCCCGAAGTGCCCCACTGGCCAGGCCATTTCAGCACCGGAAAGTTGGGTCAATTACCCGGAGGAACGGGGCGTACGACCGGACCGGCGACGAATGGAAGAGCCTGGCCGCCCAGGTCGCGGTCAGCCGCTCGCCTCCGGCGACGTCATCGCCGGCGACCTCTGCAACGCGGCCGCGGCGAGCCTCCCTACCCCTTCCGGGCGCTGATCGGCTCCGGTTCCCACCCGGTGATCTCGCAGCCCGGATCCGACCGCACCGCCGCGGCCCTGCGCGTGCTCAACTTCCAGGTGCACCTCGACTTCCAGGTGCACCTCGGCCCGTTCACGACCCCACCCTCGCGAGCGCCGGCATCGTCCTGCCCGTGAACGGCGCCTACGAGCACGCGGCCCTGCACTTCGCCCTCGAGACCGGCCACCGAGTCCAGTAGCAGGTCCAGCACTGGCAGCGCCTGGTCCCGAGAACAGGAATCGGACCAGATCAGCTCTCCTGTCGCCGTGCATCTGGCAGAGAGTGGGAGAGTGAGCTGCTGACCTGCGGGTTGCCATGTCGCTCAAGACCGCTGGCCCACGGTTTTCTCAAACGAATGGGCTTTACGGACTTCGCGTTCGCCGTGCTGCCGCCCCGCCTTGTGGAGCGATGCCCGCGGATAGTCACTTCAGCTTGTACTGGCACATCTTGTCGGACTTGCCACCCTGGTTGTCCGCGACCTTCTTCCCATCGACGGTGATGACGCAGGCCGCTGCGTGCAGCGTGCCGTCGGAGCCGAGAACAGAGCCGGGGACGACGGAAACCGTAGTGCCGATCCTCTTCTCAGCGTCGGTCGTCAAGGTGATGGTCGACGTCTTCTTCCAGGGCAGTTTCACCTTCTCCATCTCGTTGTTCTCTGGGGGTGCACTGGGCATGGTGTGACGTCGTACTGCCCCCCTTCGTTGGACAGGCCGCGGCGATTCTCAGGGGGTGCAGCTCTGCGGTGGATCGTTGCGATCTACTAGTGGAGGGGTACCGTGCGCGCTTTCCGCGTACAGCTGCCGTCCGGCATCCAGTACTGGACTGTGGTGGACGACGAGCTGAGGGTCTTCGAGCCCGCCGACCGCTTCCTTCGGGAGCTACGTCTGGCGCAAGGCCGAGCGGAGTCAACGACGAAGGCGTACGCCCACGCTCTCGTCCTGTTCCTTCTGTGGTGCACCAGCACAGGCCGCGACTGGCGAACTGCCGCTCAGGACATGGGACTTCTCATGCTCTGGCTGAGATGGACGCCAGGACGCGGCGGCCAGCACCGGGTCGTGGTGCCCGGCCCCGGCTCGAAGCCGGTACGCGAAGACGGCCGGATCAACAAGGTGCTGACTGCGATCCGGATGTTCCTGATCCACACGGTCAACAACAAGGAGGCGCCGCCCTGGGTCCTCGGCCAGATCTACGAGCTGGGTGACACGCGGGATCTGCCGATGGAGGCCCAGGGCGAGAGCGGAGGGATGCAGGTCCGGCTGCGGGCCCGGCACCGGCTCCAGGAGCCAGAAACCGACGTCGACCGGGCCAGCGACGAGGAGGTCGTCGCGATGTTCCTCGCCTGCCGGTCGGCCAGGGACCGGCTGACCCTGCTGCTGCTCTCCCGCGTCGGCCTCCGGCCGGGGCAGGCCGCGGGGCTGCGCCGGAGCGACCCACACCTGATGACGGACTGCCGAGCTCTGGGCTGCGACGTCGAAGGACCTCACCTGCATGTCATCCGGCGGCAGAACGAGAACAACGCCTGGTCGAAGTCGAAGAAGTCGTGGGTCATGCCGGTCGACTTCCTGGTGGTGCAGGCCTGCGACCAGTACGCGCTCGAACGGCACGCGATTCTCGGTGACGGCGGCAGCGACTTCTTGCTCGTCAACCTCTTCCGTCCGCCCTACGGGGCGCCGATCACCACGGACGCGATCGGCGAACTCTGCGAGGCCCTCTCCCGCAGGGCCAGCCTCGACCGCGTGGTCACCCCGCGGATGTGCCGGCACGCGATGGCCAGCAACGTCGTCGACGCCGGCGGCAAGCTCGACGAGGTCCAGGCCTTGCTCGGTCAGAAGCATCCGTCCTCGCCCCAGCCCTATCTGCATCCGCAGGCGACACGACTGCGGGAAGCCGTCGATCGGGTCCCCTCGCCACGCCTCCTCAACTCGACCGGACAGGAACCACGATGACCGCCCTGCTGCTCCCGGCCGAGACGAACCCGCCGGAAGAAGACCTGACCAAAGAGCTGACAGCCGCTGTTGAACCCGGCTTCCTCCAGCTCATGCAGTGGGACGACTCCGTCCGCGTGCTCACCTTCCCCGTCGATCACCCCCTGCTCGGCGGACAGCGGTGCCTCGTCATTCGCTGCAATCAGCTCGTCACCAGCAAGACCGCCCAAGGGCTCTGCCCCAGTTGCGCCCGCCGGATGTCCCTGAAAGACCAGACACTCGAAGAGTTCCTTGCTGACGTGAAGACATGGCGATCCATCGGGGCCACACCCTGCCAGGTCGAGGGATGCGGCCGGGATCGGAAGACTTACCGGACGGCTTTGTGCAACACCCACGCCTACCAGCAGCAGAAGATGTTCCGCCTCCCGCTGGAGGAGTTCCTGCGACACCCTGACGTCCAGCCGCTGCCGTCGTTCGGCCCCTGCCTGGCGGCCTCATGCCCCAGGAATCGGCATGGCACCGCTCACGCCTACTGCAAGGCACACCAGCAGCGTCGCCTCGACGAGCTTCGGAAGGGAAGCGCCGTCGACGAGGAGACGTGGCGGCTGACCACTGCGGCGATCTCTCAGTCGGGAATGGTGAGCCTGCGTGGGCTGCACGACCACGTCGTCGCCGAGGTCCTCTACGGCATGCAGCAGTGCTACAAGGCCGGCACCCGGCAGCGGGACTACCTCATGAAGCCACTCTGCGACATCGCTCGCGCCCGGCAGGTCGGCTCTCTCGCCGAACTGGACCAGGCCACCCTGCCCCCCAGTTCTGCCCGGTGGGCGAGGAACCTCCTCAAGCACGCCGAACTCCTATGGCTCTCACCCGAGACCGAGCGGCACAAGGACATCTGGAAGGCAGTGGCCTTTGGCCTACCCGGGGGACGCATCCGCTTCGACAAGGTCCATCAGCCCTGGCTTCGCCAGGCACTCCAAGACTGGGCTGCCGAGGACATCCCGCGACGCCGGGGCGGCTACAGCACCTGCAGTGCCGTTCAGGACCGGATCAACTCGATCGTCTACATGTCAGAGAGTCTGCGGATCAACCGGTCCGACCACGGCATGAACGTGAGTCTCGTGGGTCGCGACGACATCGTCACCCTGCTGACCCGGCTGCTGTTCCTGCAGGAACAGGGCAAGATCAGCCCCAAGCGCCGGGGCAAGATCATCCGAAACATGCGCCGCCTCCTGAACAACATGCGTTCCCTGGGCCTGACCCGGCCGGAGCGGCCCCTCCGTGGGCTCGCCGACGACTTCGCCATCCGCATGGAGGACCTCCCCGATGACCCAGAGGACGAAGAAGCAGGCAAAGACCTGCCAACCGAGGTGATGCGCCAGCTCTGCGAGCACCTCGACGTGCTCGGCGCCGGAGACACACCGGAAGCCCGCACCATCACCGAGCTGGTCATGGACACCGGGCGCCGCCCCAACGAAGCCTGCCGTCTGGCCTACGACTGTCTTGAGCAGGACAACAACGACAACCCCGTCCTGGTCTATGACAACCACAAGGCGTTCAGGCTCGGCAGGCGGCTGCCGATCAGCAAGGCCACGGCCTTGCTGATCACCGGCCAGCAGGCCCGCACCCGGGCCAGGTTCCCCAACACCCCGGTGAAGGACCTCAGCCTGTTCCCGTCACGGATGACCAACCCCGACGGTTCAAAGCCGATCAGCGCCGGCTGGGTCACCACCGTCCACCGGAACTGGGTGGGCTCCCTGCCCGACCTGATCGTCCCCATCGTGGTCGAGGAGAACGGCGAGCGCGTCACCAAGATGTTGCCGTTCGACAAGTCCAAGATCTTCCTCTATGCCTACCGCCATACCTACGCCCAGCGACACGCCGATGCGGACGTCCGGCCTGATGCCCTCCAAGCCCTTATGGACCATCGCCAACTCAGCACTACTCAGCGTTACTACCGGGTCAGCGAGCAACGCAAGCGTGAAGCCGTCGAGCGGGTCTCGGCGATGCAGTTCGACAGGCATGGCAACCGCATCTGGCGGAAGGCCAAGGAGCTACTGGACGACGAGTACGCCCGCCGAGCCGTCGGCGAGGTCCAGGCCCCCTACGGGGTCTGCGTCGAACCCTCGAACGTCGCGGCCGGCGGGCACGCCTGCCCGGCCCGCTTCCGCTGCGTCGGCTGTGATCACTTCCGCACCGATGCCTCCTACCTCCCCGATCTGGAGGCATATCTCGCCGATCTCCTGCGCAACCGAGAACGCCTGGTCGCGTTCACGACCGTCGACGACTGGGCAAGAGCCGAGGCCACACCGTCCGACGAGGAGATCACCCGGATCCGCCGCCTCATCCGACGCGTTCAGGAAGACCTCGACGCCCTCACCGATGAAGACCGCGCACAAATCGAGGAAGCCACCGCTCTGCTCCGCCGCAGCCGACGGCAAATCGTCTCCCTCGGAATGCCTCGCATCGCACCGCCCATGCCCGACTACCGCCCTGGCAGGACAGCATGACCAGCATGATCGATGGGCGCCGGGCGGACTCGTCCCGCCGTCGTGAGCGCGTCCTCCACGCCCTCGACGTGATGCTGCGAAGCGACGTCGACATCACCGTCTCGGCTCTCGCACGCGCGGCACGAGTGGATCGAACCTTCCTCTATCGACACCGTGACCTGCTAGAGCGCGTCCACGCAGCCGCAGCCGCTCCTGCAGAAGGAGGACGGATCGCCACAGTCAGCCGGGCGTCACTGCAAGCCGATCTCTCCAACGCCCTGGCGCGCAACACGCGCCTGACGGCGCGTGTCCGGCAGCTGGAAAAACGACTGTCCGAGAACCTTGGGGAACGTGTCTGGGCTGAGTCCGGCCTCGGAGCGCCGGTCGACGTCGATCAGCTGCAGCAACGCATCGCCATGCTCGAGCAGCACCTCGCCGACAAACAGCGCGAACTCGACGAACGGACCGAGGAACTCGAAGCCGCGCGCGCCGCCAACCGGGAACTGACACGAGCCCTCAACCACAGCCCCGTCGGTCCCGCGGGCAGAACCTGAACTCACCCGATCCAGCGATGGCACAACACCTGTTGCGGTGAATAGGCTCAGTGATACCACCGTTGAGCTGCATCAACGTGAGCTTCTCGCCATTGCAACAGGTCGAACCCCCAGAGAATTGTTGGTGTCGAGGTTGTAATAGACCTGCGACGTGCCGGTGCCAAGAACTTCGAGGGTGACCTCGTGCTTGACCTCGCCGCTCCCGCTGTCCGGCTTCGGCTTCGGCTTCACGCTCGCGTTCACAGACTTGTCGGCGGTCTCCGGGCCGTTGTCGCCGCCGCATCCCGTCAGCACAGTCGCGGCCAGGACCAGAGCCGTGCCACTGATGACCTTGCGCATGCTTCCCCCTTGCGAATGGATAAGTGATCTTAATTCCGAGTACGGCTGCCATATGTGCCGGGTCCGGCGCGCGGGCCTCATCGGCCTGATCAAGAGGCGTGGTGGCGGTGGCTGGGTACGTCCTGGAGTGGTCGAAGTGCAGTGTGACGGCCTCGAGCTGTCTGGAGCATCAGCTGTCGAGCCCGCCCGATGGGCGAATGGCACCCGCCTGCAAAACCTCACTCAGAGCGCAGTCAGTGAGGATCTGCCGGCGCGGATGACAACGATGGAGAATCTGACAGCCTCAATGCGACAAGGACACCGGCCAATCTCGGATTCGTGGCCAATTGGCCATCGAGTGGCCACGGTTCGTGAGGTCCGGCCACGGGATTTGAGATCCCACAACACACGCACGCCCACGAGTGGTAGGTGAGGCTGTAGAACCAGACGGGCCGGGCGCTGCCCCGCTTGTCGGCCACGGCCTGGGCGCGTCCCCGGACTCAGAGGACGATGACGAGGGCGAGGGCGAGGGCGAGGGCGAGGGCGAGGGCGAACGGCAGTACGCCGAGTCGGCCGCGGGCGAATACGCGCTAGCCCTCCCACGCCCACGGCCGCAGCTTCTCCGGGTTGCGGACCGCCCAGATCCGGGTGACGCGCCCGTCGAAGACATCGAACGAGGCCACGGTCACGACCACGCCGGCACTCCGGGCCACCAGGCCGGGCACACCGTTGACCGACCGCTCCAGGAGTTGGAGCCCCGAAGCCCTATCGGCAATGGCGGCCATGTACTGGGCGATGCGTGCGCCGCCCTCGACCGGACGCAGGACGGTACCGACCATGCCGCCGCCATCGGCGGTCATCACGGCAGCCGGGTTGAGGAGGCTGACGAGGGCCGCGATGTCCTTGGTCTCCCATGCTTCTTTGACGTGTCTCACCACATCGGCCTGGCCGGTCGCCGTCACCGGAGCGCGCGCGACGGTCACCCGCCGCCGGGCGGAGGCCGCCAACTGCTTGCTGGCTGCGGGGGTCCGGCCAAGAACGACGGCGATCTCGGCGAAGGAGTACCGGAAGACGTCGTGCAGAACGAACGCCACCCGCTCGGCGGGCGTCATCGATTCCAGGACGACGAGGAAGGCCATGGCCACCGACTCGTCCAGGACGATCTGGTCGGCGGGGTCTGCGGGGCCGGTGCGGTCGGCGCCACCCGCGTGGTCCCACTCGGTGCGGTCGGGCAGCGGCTCGGGAAGCCACGCGCCGACATAGCGTTCACGGCGGGCCCGCGCCGAGCCGAGCAGGTCCAGGCAGATGCGGCTGGTGACCGTCGTCAGCCAGGCGCCAGGGGACAGGATCTCCTCCTGGCGGCTTCGTGGCAGCGCGTACCAGCGTGCGTAGGCATCCTGGACGGCGTCCTCGGCTTCGGTCACCGAACCGAGCAACCGGTAAGCGATATTGATCAGTTGGCGTCGCTCGCCGGCTATCTCATCTGCGTTGGTCCCGAAAGTCCCCATGCTTCCGGCCGCCCCCTCGCCTTACCTTTCGCAGGCCCGCGTCGTCGGGCTGGTGAGACCTTACCGATTTACTGCCCGAGGGCGGAAAAGGGGACCGTGACATGGCCACTCAGATGACGGTGACGGCGCACGCACAGCGCAGGTTTTCGTTCCTGCAGATCGCGATCGCCCTGCAGACCCTGACCATCTTCCTTCAGGCGGTCTCCGCCGGACTGCTGCTGACCTCGTCCTACGGAGAGACGCTGCACAGCGTCGGAGCCCGTGTGATGTACGGGGCGTCGATGCTGTATGTACTCGCGGCGGTGCTGGCATGGAAGCCGGGCGGCGGCCCGTTCCGGCCCGTCTGGCACGCATCCGGCTTCCTCGTACTCGCCTCGGCCCAGGTCGTGCTCGGCATCGCACACGTCCCGTCGGTCCATCTCCCTCTGGGGGTGGTGATGTTCGGTCTGAGTGTGCTGGCACTGGCCGCGATATTCGCACGGGGCACGACGCCGCAGGGGCGACGACACTGACGGCTCCGGCCCGGCCCGCACGGTAGGGACCGTCTGCATGCGCTCGACCGCCGGTTGGATGCCTACTGCCACCGGGTCGGCGACGATGTCCGCAAGGCCCCGTCCGCTGCCTCCGCCGCCGCGGCGCGGGCCGTGTCGGCCGAGGGACCTTCGGCCGTTCCGCTGCGTCCCGCTGCTTCCCGCTGCTGTTCAAGTACCGTGCTCGGGCGGGGAGCAGCAGACGAGGCGCTGACGGTGGACACCTCGATCGACGTTGCGGGAGCAGTTGAGATCGCTGTCCCCGGCGGGCTGCACCGGACCAGCCGTGCACGGACGGCCGCCCCGCACTCCCCCACACCTGACGATCAGCACCAAACGCTCCCTCGTGCCCAAGGCTGAGGTCAGGGGCGGTTCAGGCCCCACGTCTCCAAGGCGTAGGGCCTCCCCTTCTCCTCCCCCGTGATCAGGGGAACGTCGAGCAGCCTGAAGCCGGCCTTCGTGGCCACGGCGACGCTGGCGGCGTTCTCGACCTCCAGCTCGAGGATCACCCGCTCCGCGCCGAGCTGCTCGAAGGCGTACGCGGCCATCACCCGCACCGCGCGCGCCGCCAGCCCCTGGCCGCGATGCGCCGGGCCGACCGCATAGCCGATTTCCATGCCCTCGGGAGCACGCCGCAACATCACCTCGCCGAGAGGTGCGCCGCCGTCGACGGTGATGGCGAGAAGAAGGGCGGTGCCCTCCGCCCGAATCTGCCGGTCCCGGACCAGCCGTGCACGGGCGGCCGCTCCGTCGAAGGGGGAGACGATCGGTGTCCAGTACGCGATATCAGGGTGGTCGAACAGCTCCGGCATCGCGGCCAGGTCCGCCTCCGTCCAGCGGCGGAGGATCAGGCCTTCCCCGGTGAGCTCGACATGCTCGGGAAAGGATGGCGCGGTGCTGCTCACGGTGAAGGACCTCCCTGGCCTGTTCAGAACAATGCAGGATAATCGGCGGCGGCCACGGCTCACCAGAATTTTCCGAGAGCCTCGATCACCGGCCGGGTACACCTGATCCTGGTTCCAGGCTCCCGACGCCGCCGCCCCTGTCGTCCAGCAGCTGCAGGAGCTCGAGATCTCGCGTCTCCGCGCCGAGTCGGCCGTGGCAGACGCGCACGCTCTCTCTCGCTCTCCCCCCCCGCGAAGTCACCGGCAGCTTCACCAGGCCTCCGCAGCCAACTCTCGCAGCCATCTTCCGGAGCCACCGGCACGTAGCCAGCCGTTGGCGGGGTGGGCGAAACGGCTCTCCCGATCCGGTACGAGCGTGATGCAGTTTCGGCCCGCGGACAGCGCGTGGAGTCATGCGTCCGCAGTCCAAGGAAGGACATCCACCAACCGGTGGGAGATGCAGGTGCGAGGCCTGCCAGTCGCTGTCGCTCCACCCAGGGTCCCCTCCTCTTACGAGGGGGCCTTCGGCATGGGCCGGCGGGTCGGCTCCTCAGACGAGGGGCCGACCCGCCGGGCGGGGCAATGCGGGAGCAGGGACCGGGCAGAGGCATCCCCATGGGGCCGTCACGAGTTCGGCGCTCTGCTCGGCTGCCGACGGGCAGACGCTGCATTACCCGGTGTTCCCCGGTATTACCCGGTATTACCCGGTCCGTTTGGTGGATCGATTACCCGGTCCGCTGGGTGGATCGCCGGCGTGATCTTCGAAGCTGATCGCCATCCGGGAACGGAACCAGAGAACCAGCACTCTGATGACCTGCCCTCACCCACCCTTCCCCGACGTCCTTCAGGCCATATCGGCCGGACGTGCCGCGTCCTCGAAGGGGAACCGCCGGCGGAAGTCGTCCGCCGCGTCCTCCAGTGTGCAGAAGCTGACGCCGGCGTGCCCGGAGACGTACTCGATGAAGCGTTCCAGCATCAGCAGCACCTGCGGCCGCCCGCTCACATCCGGGTGCAGGGTCACCGGGATCACCGCGTAGTCCAGCTCCCGGTGCACCCAGTCGAACTGGTCCTTCCAGTCCTGTTCCAGGGCGCGGGGCGAGACGTAGCCGTGGCTGTTGTGTGCGTGCTTGTTGAACATCATCGGAGGCAGGTCGTCGACGTACCAGTTCCCGCAGAACTCCACGAGATCGACCTCGCGGCCGTGAACCAGCGGCCTCATCCAGTCCTTGGCCTGACCGGAGTAGTCGATCTTCGTCCAGGTGTCGCCCACCCGGGCGTAGAACGGTGTGAAGTCACGGTAGTTCTGCGAATGGTCGTAGCTGAAACCGTACTTGTGCAGCAGCTCGGCGGTGAAGGGCGACATCTCCCACCACGGAGCCACATAGCCGCGGGGCCGGCGTCCGGTGTACTCCTCGATCAGCTCCACGCACTTGGCGAGGACATCCTCTTCCTGCTGCGGGGACATGGCGATCGGGTTCTCGTGGGAGTAGCCGTGCGCGCCGACCTCGTGGCCCGCCTCGACGACCATCCGGGTCTGCTCGGGGAAGGTCTCGATGGAGTGGCCGGGGATGAACCAGCTGGTGCGTATGCCGTACCGCTCGAACAGCTTGAGCAGCCGAGGAGTCCCGACCTCCCCGGCGAAGACGCCCCGCTGAATGTCGTTCGGGGAGTCCTCACCACCGTACGATCCCAGCCAGCCGGCGACAGCGTCCACGTCCACGCCGAGCGCGATCTTGATGTCCTTGGTCACCACGAAGGTTCCTTTCGTCAGAGGTCTGTCAGAGGTCTGTCAGAGGTCTGTCAGAGGACCGCCAGAGGACCGCCAGAAGGCCGTCAGAGGGCCGTCACAAGGCCGTCACAAGGCCGTCAGTAGGCGGTGCGAAGACTGCGAGAAGTCAGAAGGGCGTTCAGAGGGCAAGGGCGGTACGGATACGGGCGGTCGCCGCATCGAGGGCGGCGATGTCGGCGGCCGTCCAGTCGCGTTCCTCCAGGCTGTGCACGGAGAGCCAGCCCGCCATGGCGCCGTCGCGTTCCACCGGAGCGAGCATCTGCGCGCGCACGCCGTACACGTCGATCAGCGCCTGGGGCGGACGGGGCGCGGCCTCGAAGCGCGGCTGGACCAGCGGGACGCGATGCCGCTCCAGCCACTCCACGGTGTGCAGGCGGCGCTGATCGAGCGAGGCGTCCCGCCGTATGGACCGCACGCCCGCGCGCAGCGCCTCGCCCGCGGTGAGGTCCACCTGCAGCCCGTGCTCGGGCAGGTCCACGCGGAATGTGGTGCGGTCGGCTCCGGTGGCGGACCGCAGCTCGGTGAGGATCTCCTGGCAGCGGGCGCGCAGGCTGCCCGTGCGCAGCAGCTCGCCGTGGCTCGGCAGCGCCGGCGCGGCCCCCGCCAGGTCGAGCGCCTTCCAGAGGGTGGCCGCCACGCTGTCGAACACCGGGATTCCCAGGTCCGCTTCGAGGCCGGGGACGACGCCGGCACCGTGCACGTTGGTGCACACGACGGCCACCGCGTGCGTCCCGTCGGCCGTACCGGGCACGCCCGCGCTGCCGGCCGTGCCGCCGGTACCGGCTGTGCCCTCGGCACCGGCGGCCCGCGCCACCTGCCGGGCAACCTCCGCTTCCGGAATCCGCGCGAACGCCTCGTTGTCGCTGATCCCGAAGGGCTCCGCGGCCAGCATGCCGGTGACGCCCTCCTTCGCGTACGCGGACACGATCTGCTCGGCCACGTCGCGGGTGTAGGGCAGCGCGAGCCCGAGGCGGGTGACGCCGTACGCGGCGCAGGCGTCCAGGAGCGCCAGTGTCGAGGTCGTCGCGGGGATGCCGGTCGCCTCCGTGAGCGCCGCGCACAGGGCGCGGTCGTGCTCGGCCCCGAGCCAGGAACCGGACGTGCCGTTCCATGCGATGACGTCCACCTTCGCGTCGGCCAGCTGCAGCGCGGCCGCCAGCATCGGCCCGGGGTCGAACTGCGTGTCCGAGGCGTCGTCCAGCGCGATCCGGGTGACCGGTACGCGCGCGAAGTGAGCCGTCGCCTTGGTCTGTTGGAGCAGCCGGTACGTCACCGGCTCCAGACAGGTGTTGGAGGACGGGGTGATCATGCCCAGACGAGGGCCGGGAGTCGGTGCGTCGGTCATTGGGGGCATCAGACGGCGAGCCTCCTGCTGTAGTCGATTGCCAGGGACGACCCGGTGAACAGGAGCCCCGCGCCGAGGAAGTAGAGGAGGGCCCAGGTGTACGACCCGGTGGAGCCGACGATGAAGCCGACGGCCATCGGCGTGAGGATGCCGGCGATGTTCCCGGAGAGGTTCATGGCGCCGCCGACGATGCCCGCGTTGGCACGTCCGGCCAGGAGCGACGGCAGCGACCAGTACAGACCGGCCCACCGCAGGAAGAACAGCACCGTCGACAGCAGCACCACCGCCGTCGTCGCGTCCGGCACCAGCACCACGCACAGCAGCCCGGCGACGACGACCGCCCCCGCGATGCCCAGCAGCGTCCGCACCACGGTGTTGGCGCCCGCGCCCCGGGCTTGCCAGCGGTCCGCGAGCCAGCCGCCGACGAGTTCGCCGACGAAGCCGGAGCCGAAGATGACGAGCGTCGACCAGCCGATCGTCGTGATGTCGAAGCCCTTGGCCTCCGACAGGTACAGCGGCCCCCAGGTGAGCAGCCCGTAGAAGACGCCGTTGAACCCCATCCAGCCGAGGCACATCGCCCAGAACGAGCGGTACTTCAGGTACGGCAGCAGCCCGGTGGCCTTCCGGCCCTGCGGCCCGAGCGCGTCCTCCTCGGCGTGCGCACGCTCGATGAGGGCCGCTTCCGCCTCATTGACCTTCGGATGCGCCCGCGGCGTGTCACGGATGTACCAGGCCGCGTACACCCCCACCGCCACGGTCAGCACCCCGGCCAGCACGAAGCTGATGCGCCAGCTGCCGGTCCAGCCGATCAGCGTGGAGATGAGGATGCCGCCGACGGCCGCACCGAGCGGGGCCCCGCCGTCGAGCAGCACCGCGCCGCGGCCGCGCTCCCTCGCGGGCAGCCACTGGGCGTTGAGCTTGCCGCCCGCCGGCATCACGGGCGCCTCCACCGCGCCGAGCGCGAGGCGGAAGCCGAGGAGCGAACCGGCGCCCGAGGCGGCGGCGGTGAGCGCCTGCACCACTCCCCAGCCGATGCAGGCACCTGAGGCCAGGCGCCGGGCTCCGTACCGGTCGACGAGCCAGCCGCCGGGGATCTGCATCAGCGCGTACGTCCAGAAGAACGCGCTCAGCAGGACGCCGGTGACCTCCTTGGACATGCCGAGGTCCTTGGTGATCAGCGGCAGTGCGACGGAGACCGAGCTGCGGTCGATGTAGTTGAGCGACACCACGCAGAGCAACAGCCCGAACAGCGACCAACGGACCTTGCTGGGCGGGGAGTCAGTGGTGGGTGGCGATGCCCCGGCGGTGGTGCCGGCGGCGGAGGATCTCGCTGAGGCGCGCATGACAAACCCTCGTTTCGGCGAAGGAGAGAGGACGACGCAGGACCGTTCACACAGACACGGAAAGGCCCACGGCCAGGCCTTTCCTCAACTAGGTATACCTAAAATGGCGCGCCCTTCATGGCCGCGTCAAGCGTTTGGTATACCTTGAGTGCCTCGATACGGGGAGGAACCATGGACTCGACGGGACCGCGCCGCACCGCGCAGGCCGCCTCGCTCACCGGCTCCATGTGGCTGCGCGACCAGGTCACCGAGGACCTGCGCGACCGCATCATCACCGGCCGGCTCAAACCGGGCGACCGTCTGATGGAACGCGAACTCGCCGAGGATTTCGGCGTCTCGCGGGTACCGGTCCGCGAAGCGATCCGCATCCTGCTCTCCGAGGGCTTCCTGACGTCCCTCTCGCCGCGCCGCATCGTCGTACGCGGCATGACCCGCGAGGACGTCGAGAACCTCTTCGACATGCGCGAGGCCCTCGAGGTACTGGCCGTGCGCCGGGCCACCGAGCGCGCGGACGCCTCTCACCTGCGCGAACTGAGCCGCCTGCTGGAGGCCGCCCGGCGCGCCACCCTCTCCGGCCGCCCCGAACGCATCTCGCGCGCCAACGCCGCCTTCCACCACCACATCGTGGAAACGGCCGACAACGACCTGCTCACCGCCACGCTCGTCTCCCTGGAAGGCCGACTGCGCTGGCTGTTCCAGCAGATCGACGCACCGGGCCCGCTATGGGAGGAACACCGCGAACTGTACGAAGCCATCGCCGCAGGCGACACGGAAACCGTCACCCAACTGTCCCTGCGCCACATCCAGCACTATCGCCAGGTCGCACTCACACTCCTCTTCCCGGAGGGGAGCGACGACGGGGACGGTGACGGTGACGAGGAACAGCGGAGGGGACGGGAGAGCGGGCGGGACGGGTGCGCGTGAGGACGGCGAACGGGATGAGGCCGAGAGCGGCGACCACGACGAGGGTGGGCCCCGCCCGCAAGGGTGCGCGGTATCAGCCCTCGTAGTCCGCCTGGTCCTCGTCGTCTTCGTCCTCCTCTTCGTCGTACGGCCTGCCAGGAGATCGGGGTGACGGGTCGAGTCGTAGCTGTCGCGACCGCAGCCGGCAGGGCCGTTCAGGGGTGCCCGAGACCAGGCAGTGGATCGGCGAGGCGGTGGATCGGCGGGCGTGCGTTAGGTTGCCCGCCATGACTGATCTTGGACCGATACCTGGCCACCGGTTCCGATCAATACCGAGCGGCTCGTGCTCCGCGAGTCCGAAGCCCAGGACCGTGCGGCGTTCATCGAGTTGTTCGCCTCGCCGGAGGTGGGCACCTACGTCGGTGGTGCCCGACCGCGTGACGAGCTCGATCGCGCGATGCCCGACGTACCCGGGCGGCGTCCCGGCTTCTTCGTGATCGATCGCGACGGCGCGATGATAGGCATCATCACCCTCGATCGGCGCGATGCGGAGCGTCAGGGTCGCGTCCATCCGGAGGGTGGGGAGACCGGCCTCGGCTACATGTTCCTGCCGACGGCGTGGGGACGCGGGTACGCCGCCGAGGCCTGCGCGGCGGCACTCGACTGGTTCGCCGACGCGCTTCCCGGCGAGCCGGTGGTGCTCCGCACCCAGACGGCCAACGACCGCGCGATGCGCCTCGCGGCGAAGCTGGGGTTCACCGAGGTGGAGCGGTTCGAGGAGTACGGCGCCGAGCAGTGGTTCGGTGTGTGGTCCTCGGTCACGCCGCCGTGCATCAAGGGCCGGTGGCCGCATCGCCGTCGGGCATGTTCGCGTCGTAGGTGATGGCGCCTCGGCGTTCCGGGTGCGGGCCATGCGGGCCGGCCCGGCTGCCGCCCGGTCAGTCGAAGATCAATGCCCAGCTGAAGGGCGTCGCAGAAGGATGGGTCAGGCCATCACTGCGATCAGTCATCCCGCCACCGACCGGGCTCCTTCCGCAGGTTCGGGAAGGCCTGCGCCGAGTGCGGCGGACCCGTTCGTCTCCTTTGCCTCCCGATGCTTCCGCTCAATGCGCTGCCCCCACCCGGCTCCTACGAGGATCAAGGCCGCGCCCACCACGCCGTAGACGCCCAGACGGTCGCCGCCGAGGATGACGCCGACGAGGAGAGCCCAAATCGGCTCGGTGCCCAACAGCAAACTGACACGGGACGGCGAGGTTTTCCGCACCGCCCACATCTGGACGAAGAATGCGAAGACCGTGCCGATCAGGGCCAGATACAGAAGGACGAGCCAAAGACCGGGGCTGAGCCGGGTGGCCACCGTCCACGCGGGTTTCCCCGCCAGCGGACTGACCGCGCAGAACAACACTGCAGCTGTCGCCATCTGCACATAGGTGAGGTTGAGCGAGTCGTACTGCTTTTGGGCCGATCTCCGGTGCATCACCGTGACATGAACGGCACGTGCCGCTGCCGCGGCAAATACCAGCCAGTCTCCTGCACTTGGCGGGCGCAGCCCGGTCCCGGATGCCAGGAGTCCGACGCCTACCACTGCCGCGATAGCGGCGATGAAGAACTGCGGCGGAAGCCAGGACCTGCCTACGGCGCTGTCCAGGATGGGAGTCATGACAATGGTGAGACTGATGATGAGCCCAGCATTTGTCGCACTTGTGTGAGCGATGCCGAACGTCTCGAAGAGGAGGACAACCGCCAGGATGACACCCAGGAGCATCCCTGTGGCCACTTCATCACGCCTGGCGGCTCGTAGCCGACGGATACAGATCGGCAGCAATGCCACCACCGTAACCGCGAACCGGAGAGCCAGAACGGCGATAACTGTGCTGGGCGTGACGAGTTCTTTCGCGGCGAGATAAGTGGAGCCCCAGACGGCTGCCACCGCCAACAGAAGGATGTCCACCAGCCGGATGCGTGATTGATTTACGAGCATGGTTGTGCTCTTTCATGAATGGCACCGGTGCTCCTGAGCCGCGAACCAGCGGGACGCAAATGGCCTGGCTCGGGAGCTTGGGCGTGATGCGGAGGTGTGGTCGGGGCCTGGTTGCCGTTTTTCCACCAGGCCCCGACCGCGCCAGTCGCATTCTCAGACGAGCTGATACGGAGCGTTCTCCACGTGGATCGAGAACTTCTCCCAGGCCTCGCGATCGCGGAGATAACGCGGCTCATCGGCGGTGATCGAGCGGGTTTCGGCCCCGCCGGGATTCAGCCTCCACCGCACGCATCCGGTCACCCGCACCGCGCAGCTGTCGATGAAGGACTGGAGCGCCTGGTGCAGTTCGCCGAACCAGCGGCCTTCCAGCGATTCACGCACCCACAGCTGTTCCAGATGCATCTTCTCGCGCATCGTCTCGGCTTCCAGGGTGGCGGTTTCCAGATGCCGGTAGGTGCGCAGCAGCAGCCAGGCCGCCGGCATCTCCCTGATTTCCAGGACCTTCTCGCCGTTGTCGAGGTGCTCCAGACCGCTGTACCGGCCGATCCCGTACGCCCCTACGCGCGTATTGAGCTCAGCGATGAGTTCGGGCAGGGGCATCTCCACCCCGTCGACGCTCACGGGTACGCCCTCGCGGAAGCGCACTTCGAGGGTCTCACCGGACTTCTCCGGCTGCCTGGCACTCCACTGATACATGTGCTCGGGCACCGCATGGTCTTCGGGATCATCGAGAATGCCGGATTCGAACTCACGGCACCACAGGTTCGAGTCGCCGGAGACGATGCGCTCGCTCATCTGGTCCAGGCCCACAGACTTGAGTTCCTGGATCTTCTGGTCACGGTCCACCGGGTCGAGATCGTACGGGCTGCCGTACTGCCCGGAGAAACCCAGCAGGGCGAGGGCGCCGTTCAGCCGCCGCAGCGTGTTCTGCGAGCGGTTCGCGGTGTGCAGGATGGCTGCGGCCCCGAGTTCTTGAGCCAGCCCCACGGCGAGACGGGCGATAAGGGGGCGGCTCAATGTGGAACTGACCGGGTGGGTGTCGAGGTAGACCGCCTGGGCCGCGATCGCGGGCCGGACAAACTCCTCCACGAACGCCTGGCGTCCGTCAATGATGTGCAGGCGTACGCCGAGTTCATCCGCGATGCGCTGCTTGTGTTCGCTGCTCTCGTCTTCGCCGAGATTGACACTCACCGCGTGGATGTCCCGGTACCCCGCCTGCTTCAACCGGAGCAGAAGGTAGGTGCTGTCTAAGCCACCGCTGTACAACGTGACTACGGGCCGTTCCGGATCCAATACGTCAGGTGTGAGTTGCCGGAAGGAACGGATGATCTGTCCTTGTATCAAGGTATGTCCCTGGTCAGTTCTGGGTGCGGGTGAACATGGCGATAAGAACGTCCCGGTGGCCTTGGCCGCCGGCGACGGACGGAACGAGCGGAGTCACGCTGTGCAGGAGCCGCTCGTCGTCCGCGAACAGGAACTCGCCCGGATCGGACAGCACAACTTCCTGGAGGCACTCTTGCGTCTGGGCGTCGTAAACCGCGCTGGCTCCGCCCTCAATGGAATTCCGTTCGATAAGCAGGGTCAGCACGAAGTCGACGCCGTCGCGGTGCATCCCCTCGGGCGTGGGCTGCCCGTCTTCGTGGCTCCGGGCCAGGATGCGGTTCTGAAAGGTCTGAATCTTCCAGGTAGCTGCTGCTCCCACGGTCTGCGTCAGCGCGCCGGCGCACCATTGGAAGACCGACCGCAGGACGGGGCCCTCCGCGACATGGGATTCGAAGGGATCGAAGTGCCGCTCGATCCCTCCGTTCAGGTAATTGACCTCCGTCGTCTGCGAGTAAGGAACATGTGCCAAGAGGGCCATGCTGTCGTCGGCGGTGTCGTACGAGAACTCCGAATAGCGGCGCTCACGATAAGTGCCGCCATCGGCCATGTAGCCGTCCTGACTGAGGTTGTTCCAGCTGTCGGCGAACTGCTTCCATTCGGCGCTCTGCACGAGCTGCGCATCCAGCACCGTGCTGAGCTTCTCGTGGATGTACCCCTGACTGGCCAAGGGCGTCACGGGAGTGGGGGTGACAGGTTCGTTCATGATTGATCCTCTGATGCGGTGCACATGCACGAGGCGTGTACGCATGGAGTGTTCGCGCCCAGTTGCTCAAGGGATCGAATCGAGCAGGACGCGAACGGGATAGCAGCTGCGCCCTCGAAGCTGCGGCCGAGTCGGACGCTCGGTGGCGTCAACGTATCGCCAGTGGATCTTGGACTGGGGAGCACTGTCCGTACGTGCGCACAGACCAGAGGAGCCGGTTTCGCGATGGAAGGGCGCAATAGATCCCTCCTGAAGCCCGACAGGAAGGATATTTTTCTCGCCACGGCGCCACCTTCAAGAAAATTTACATGCCGGACGCCTCAAACAGAGCACTCGTTGCAGATGCACCGGAATCGTCGCTTAAGCGCGCACCAAGTGAAGATGATCACAGACGGGACGGCTGAGGAGTCGCGTCGTCTGGCTGAAACCGTAGCCCCGAACCGACGCCGAATTCCTGGGTGAGGTAACCCCGTTGGCCCCCCCGGCCTCGTGGCTCATGTCGTCGATCACCCTTCTTCCGCGACCAGGAAGTCGGCCGGCTCGACCAGGCTCCAGGTCAAAACGGAAGCGGTGGACCCTGCGCCAGCGCAACGAGACGTCCTGCGCGAGGCCTCCGAAGCACTTGCCTGCAACGTCGCGGTCAGCCTGGAACGGATCCTGCCCACCGATGCCCTCGGGCCGGCCCTCGAGGGCGCCGTGCTCCATCCCGGTGGTACGTCGGGCACATCATGCGTCAGGCCCACGAGCGGTGGGACATCCCGTCCGAAGAGACGATTCGCCGCACGCTGCGGCAGGCCCTCGCCTTCGACGGTGAGCTGAACAAAGAGGCCCGCGAGACGTACTTCGCGCTGCCCTCGCCCCGCGAGCACACCGACGACCGACAACGACCGCCGACGCGAGGGGGCCGAACTGTCTTGGGGGCTCAGGTGCCGGCGGCGCAGCTCCGCGCCGCCGTACCGCCTGCCCTTCGCCCGAACGTTACGCGCCGGGGCGAGCGCCGCCGCCTTGCGCCTGGTGACACGCTCCTTACCGACTCTTACCGGCTCTTACCGGCATCCCCGGTCCGACAGAGGGACCGAGAGCAGCGCAAGCATGACGGCCGGTACGGCCCGGCTGTATTTCGTCGAAGACATGACAATTCCCAAAGGCGGGGGCGTGCATGTGCGTTACCTGCAGCGGGGTTTGAACTCGCGGTGGGCAAGCGGCAATTCGTAGGCCGGCGCGACGTGGAAATCCCGGCTCGGTAGAATCTCGGGCATGGCCAAACACTTGTTATTCGTGACCCTTTTCGGCCACGGACACGTCAATCCCACACTGCCCTTGGTCGAGGAACTCGTGCGGCGGGGGCACCGGGTCGACTACGCCACCAGCGCGGAGCATGCCGACGCGGTAACCAAGGCGGGAGCGTGCTGGGTGGAGCTGCGGGCATCGCCCGAACTGCTCGCCGCGCCGCCACGGGACTTCGGTCCCGAAGCCATCGGCGCCTGGATGCGCCTCCTCTTCGCGGAGATGAGTCGCGCGGTGTACCCGGCGCTGCGGGAATACTGCGCCGCCGAGACGCCGGACGCGATCTGTTACGACGGCTTCAACTGGCCGGCCCGGATCGTCGCCCAGCAACTGGGCATACCGGCAGTCCGGTCCATTCCCAACTTCGCGTCGAACGAGAATTTTTCACTGTTCGATGTCATGAAGCAGGGACCCGGCGACGAGAACCCCATGCTGTCCCAACTCGCCGCCAGCTGTGCGGAATTCACCGCCGAACACGGTGTCGCGCTCGACCCGGCGAACGTCCTGAACGCCACCGAAGATCTGAACCTTGTGTACATACCGCGGCAGTTCCAGCCGGCGGGCGACACCTTCGATGAACGGTTCCACTTCATAGGCCCCTCGCTGGGTAGCCGCGAGCACTCCGAACCATGGTCGCCCGCCGATCCCGAGGCGCCGGTACTGTTCATCTCGCTCGGAACGGTCTTCAACGACCGGCCCGATTTCTATCGCACCTGCATCGACGCCTTCGGTGACGGTCGCTATCAAGTGGCCATGAGCGTGGGTGGTCTGGACCCGGCACTGCTCGGAGAAATCCCGTCGACCATCGACGTCCGATCGCATTTCCCGCAGCTGGCCGTGCTGCAGCATGCTGACGCCTTCGTCTCCCACACCGGAATGAACTCCACCATGGAGGCCCTGTATTACGGGGTGGGACTGATTGCCGTCCCGCAAATGCCCGAGCAGGCCGCCAATGCCGGGCGGGTTCAGGAACTGGGCCTCGGCGAGCGGCTGGACCCCGCCACGGTGACCGCCGAGTCGTTGCGTGCCGTGGTCGACCGAATTGTGGCCGATGACGCGGTGCGCGCCAATCTCGACCAGATGCGCAAGGTCGTCAGGGAGAGCGGAGGAGCAGTCCGCGGCGCGGAACTGATTGAGGAATATCTCCGCCGCTGAACGCTGCCGCACAACGCCGGGGCGCGATCACGCGCCCCGGCTTTCGGCGGTTCACCGCTTCGCGACCTGTTCGCCCTACCCGGGCCCGGCACCGGCTGGGACCCCCACGAGTGATGCCATTCGCGGCTGACGCATCTGGGCGAGCAGGGCGCGGCCGAGCTGATGCTGATGGCCAGGTCCCGGCACAAGAAGGCGGAGAATGTCCGCCGCTATTTCAAGCCCTCCCCCGATGCGATCGCCGCACTCACCAGCATGCTCGCGCCCGGCGACAGCCGACGCTGAGGCGCCTTGTCGGCGCGGACAGTTGCGAGCCGCGAGTCAGGTTCAGCGTGGCCGCCGTTGCACGACGTCGGCGAGCACCGTGGTCACCAGCTTGTTGACGGTTGCCGTGGTCGGCGGCTCGGGGTCGCGGTCCGCGAACAGGAGATGCCCGCCTCCGACCAAGGAGAGGGTGAGTGAGTCGATGTCGGCGTCGGCCGCGATACGGCCCATTGCGCGCTCGTCGGCCAGGTAGGCGGAGACCGCGGTCGCGACCTGGGCGAGGATCGCGATGCCGCCTCCGGGCCTGGCTTGCCGCAGCCGCGCGCGCAACTCGTCCCGGAAAGTGATGAGCGGGATGATCGCCACGGGAACCGGTCCGAACAGGGTGATCAGCGCGCCGGTGAGGTTTTCGGCCACGGTGCGGGTGCCGACGGTCTCGGACAGCGCATGCGCTTGCGTCTCGAGCTGTGCCGCCCGGTCGAGCACGAGGTCGGTGAGGAAAGCGTCGAAGTCGGTGAAGTGCCGGTGCAGGACGCCTTTGGCGCAGGCTGCCTCGTCGGTGACGGCCCGGCTGGTCAGCCCGTTCGGGCCATCTCGCAGCAGCACGCGTTCGGCGGCGTCGAACAGTTGCTGCCGCGCGTCGCGAAGGTGTACCCCGGTCGGCACTTGTAGATCCTCTCGTGCGCCAGGCTCCTGGCATCCGTTGGCATATGGGCGCTCGCCCACTAGAGTGAACGCATGCCCACTTTACCGCGAGAGCTACCCGAACCGGCGCAGCCGCATCAGGCTCGGCAGACGGCCGAATCGTTCGGCACGGACGCGCAACGCTACGACCAGGCCCGACCCGACTACCCCGATGACCTAGTGGCGCGTATCGTCGCCGGGAGTCCAGGGCCTGACGTGCTCGACGTCGGCTGCGGCACCGGCATCGCGGCCCGTCAGTTCCAGGCCGCCGGCTGCGCCGTGCTCGGCATCGAGCCGGATGCGCGGATGGCCGACCTCGCGCAAGTCCGCGGCCTGCAGGTCGAGGTGGCGACCTTCGAAGCCTGGGAGCCGACCGGCCGAATGTTCGACGCCTTGATCGCGGCCCAGTCGTGGCACTGGGTGGACCCGGTCGCCGGCGCCGTGAAGGCGGCCCAGGTGCTGCGCCCGAACGGGCGCCTGGCGATCTTCGGGCACGTATTCGAACCGCCTGCCGAGGTGGCCGAGCCGTTCGCGGCTGCTTACCGTCGGGTGGCTCCCGACTCCCCGTTCAGCAATCAGCCGGCTCGACGTCCGCTGGAGATGTACCAAGCGGGGTACGCGAAGACCGCCGACAAGATCCGCGAGACCGAGCAGTTCAACGACCCGGAACAATGGCGATTCGACTGGGAGCAGTCCTACACGCGCGACCAGTGGCTGGACCTGCTCCCCACTACCGGCGGCCTCACCCGACTTCGCCCCGATCAGCTGGCCGAGATACTGGGCGCGGTCGGCCGTGCCATCGACACTCTGGGCGGCCGCTTCACGATGCACTACACCACTCTGGCGACCACCGCCGTACGCGCCGGCACCCCTTGATCCGCTGCCGCACGCTCGCACGGGCCCGCGCACGTTACTCGTCCTCGGACACGTCCGGATCGCGTAGCGGGCGCAGGCCCCCTCCACTGGTTCGGGCGGCGCTTCATCGTCCGAGGACCTGTGGTTGTTCACGAGAAATGGTTCTGGCTCAACTTCCGTGACGCGGGCGCGGTCAGTAACCGCTGGAGGTCCTGCCGACCTGCGGAACGTTGCCTGAAAATGATCTGCGGCGATCTTGGGTGGCTGACAGTTCGGGGCCGTGGAAGAGAAGGTGCTCCAGCTGGAGGAGCTGCTGTTTCCGGCGGTCGTGGACGTGGCGGTACCGTCGGTGGACGTCAGCGGCGATGCGGTACAGATCGAGGCTCGCAGTACGACGGCTGGCTCTGCTTGTCCGGGCTGCGGTAGGTGGTCGAGTCGGTTCACAGTTCCTACCTGCGGTTTCCCGCCGATGTACCCAGCGCGGGGCGGCGGGTGGTGTTATGTCTGCGGGTCCGCCGGTTCGCCTGCCCGCTCGCTTCGTGTGTGCGGCGAACGTTCGTCGAGCAGGTACGAGGGCTGACCCGGCGGTACAGCCAGTGGACCGAGCGGCTGCGCTCAACGCTGGCCGCGGTCGGTCTCACGCTGGCCGGCCGGGCTGGCGCCTTCGGGGTGTCCGTGAGCCGCAGCGCGGCGCTGCGGCTGGTCGACGCCCTGCCAGAACCGGAAGTACCGGCCCCGCGGGTGGTCGGCGTCGATGAGTACGCGACGCGCAAGGGTCGCAACTACGGCACCGTGCTGGTCGATGTCGAGACTCGTCGGCCGGTAGGCCTGCTTCCCGACCGGGAGGCGTCGAGCCTGGCCGCATGGCTGACGAAGCGGCCTGGCGTCGAGGTGGTCTTCCGGGATCGGGTCACCGCTTCGCCGACCGGACCCGCGACCGTCACGCTGACGTCCACGCGCTGCTGGCAGCTGGCCCCAGCCGACGCTCGATCGAAGGCAGCTCGGCATGACCTACCGCACCGTCAAACGCCTCGCGGACGCCGCGACCCCCGAAGACCTCTTCCGCGGCCAGTGGCAGAGCCGCCCGTCCGTCCTCGATGAGGAGATGGTGCTGCTCGGCTACACCGGCAGCTATCAGCGAGTTCGCGCCTACTTCCGCACCAAGCGCCTCTCGACAGACCCGATCACCGCATCCCCGCCATCGCCCCGCACCGTCGCCGGCTGGATACTCCGCCACCCCGACGCCCTCACCGAGGTCGAACAACTTCGACTCAAGGCGGTCCTGGTCCACTGCCCCGAACTGGATGCCCTCACCGGACACGTCCGCTCCTTCGCCCGGCTGCTCATCGAACGCCAGGGTGAACTGCTCCCGCAGTGGCTGGACGCCGTTCGGCGAGACGCCCTGCCCGGCCTCCACACTCTCGCCGCAGGCATCGACCGCGACCGCGACGCCGTCATCGCCGGACTCATCGCTTCGAACTCGTCTCGTGAGTCGTCGTTCAGCACCGTGTGCGTATCAGGTGACGGATGCTCAGCGATTGCTGGGCCCGCCGGTCAGTCGATGCCTTCGATGATGCGGAAGTCGCGCTCGACGCCGTCGGGGAGGGCCACCAGCGCCTTCTGGTATGCCTCGCTCTCGTATGCCGCGACGGCTTGTTCAAAGCTGTCGAACTCGATCAGAACGGCGCGTTGCGTGATTCCGGCCTCATGGGCGACGACTCGACCACCACGGGACGGGATCCGGGACAGGGTGCGCCCGCCCCCAGCCTGGACAGCCGGACCGGCCAGCTTGTCGTAGGCAGTCAGCCCCTCAGGGTCGGAAATGGCGGGGTAGACACTGACCCAGTAACCCTTAGCCATGGAAACCTCCTGTGTTCGGCCGGACACGTCCGACTTCGAATTGACACTCAGATCGATCGATCCCGGCGACGGGTACTGCGGTCAGTTGAACCGTCATATGCGCAGGTTAGGGCTTGATGCGCGGTCGAGGGAAAGACCGGTACGGGATAGGCTCAGAACGGATCGTTATCAATCGGCAGGGAGGGCACGTGGCGCCGGATACGGTGAGCCTGCGGTACTTCCTGGTGCTGGCGCAGGAATTGAACTTCACCCGCGCGGCCGCCCGGATCGGTATCGCGCAGCCCGCACTCAGCGCCCGGATGCGCCGATTGGAGGCGGAACTCGGTACGGCCCTGCTGGTCCGCAACACGCGTAGCGTCGTACTGACCACGGCCGGTGCGGCTCTGGCGGAGTCCGCGCCGCCCGCGCTGGCGGCGCTGGACCGGGCATGGGACACCGCCCGGAGCGCGGCGGCCGGTGAACTGGGCACGCTGCGCATCGGATACAGCCTCAGCGCCGGGGCCGAGACGGCACCGGCGCTGGTGGACAGGCTGATTCGCGGCAACAGCGGACTCGAGGTCGGCGCGGTCCCGATGGCGACACCGGAGATCTCCCCCGCGGTCGCCGACGGCCGCATCGATGCCGGGATCACCCGCGGTGAACAGCCGGGCCGTGGCGTGCGCCGGTACCTGCTGCGGCGTGCGCGCATCGGGGTCCAGCTGGCGCAGCACCATCCGCTGGCCGAACAGCCGGAGATCGAGATCGCCGACGCGGCCGCGTATCCGCTGCGACTTCCCGACCGTGCGGCCAACCCCGTGATCCACGATCAGCTGTCCGCACTGTTCCGAGACACCCGACCACACCCCCGATTCCACACGCCCGCAGTCTCTTTCGACATGTCTCAGCGCGACCTGCGCGACGGGGTCACCCTCGCCCCGGCCGGAGAAGCCGCGGCCACGGCACAACCGGCCGGTCTCACCTGGCGACCGCTGCGGGGCGCGCCCAGCCTGACGATCCACCTGGTCCTCCCACGCGAGCAGTCGCCACTACACCGCCGCATCCGTGCCGTCGCCAAAACCCTGGCGCACGAGCTGCACTGGCTGCCGGACTGACGCGCAAGAGGTCAAGCGAGACGGACGCCTGCGGTGGCGAGGCCGAAGACCTTGCGCCCGGCGGACTTCGCGGTGATGACGACAACGGCGGTCTTGCCGAATGTCCGGCACGACCTCGCTACGCCGGCGGATCAGCATCCGATGATGGCCCCGGGGCCGGTCCGAGTCGTACACCGCGGCGACGTCCTCGCCCAGCCCGAGACCTCGGCGGATACCGCGCCTTCGCCGACGCCGAACCGGACAAGCACGGGTAACCGGCGGGAACGCCCGCCGTCAACGGCGTCCATGACGTCGGTCAATGCTTAACGCCAACCACTGGATCACCGACTGGCAGTGGTCCGAGTTCACGCCCGCGTGGTCCAGTGCCGACGAACGGCTCAAGCCGTTCGTCGGCCAGGAACTCCGCGAAGCTTCACTGCTTGAGTGGCGCCCGTCAGGCCAGGACTTGGCCGATGGCACCATCGCTGTGGAGTTCGCCTTCGATGCGGGTCGCTTCTGCATCGCGAACGGCCTCGACGAGAACAGCATCGAAGTCGGGGATCCCCATCCAGCTTTCGTTCGTCATCAGCTGGGCTGATGAGGGTCCGCTGATCACGTTGGCGTCCGTTGGATCTCGACGACCGGCAGCACGGTTGCCCGGGCTGGGATGCCTATTTGTAGGGGTGTGGGGCCAGCTGGGGTGGGGGTGTCGGCGAGTCTGTTGAGGAGCCGGTCGAGCGCGCTCTGGCCGTCGGTGACGGCCGCTTGTTCGTCATCGGTGAGTGGGATGGAGACGGCCATCCTCTGCACGTTGTCTTTGGTTTCCAGGAGTTGAGCTCTGGTGGAGTCCTTGGGGGTGTAGAAGTCGCAGCGTGCGCATGCCATGCGGTGCTGGCACTGCTCGAAGAAGGTGTAGGTGCAGTAGCCGTGGCCGAGGTCGTAGTGCTGCCAGGGTTCGCCAGCCGAGGCGGCGCTGGAGGCGACTGCGTCGCGGTCGACCTGGACCTCGATGGTGCGGACGTTCCGTTCGAATTAGCCGGCTTCGGAGTATGCCTTCGACAGGGTGTTCGGTGTGAACTTCGCGTAGTACTGGGTGGATTGAGGTGATCGGTGTCCGAGCCAGGCTTGCAGTTCGAACAGCGTCATCGGTTCTTTGGCGTTGTAGAGCTGGCTCGCGATGGTGGACCTGGCGCGGTGGCTGGTGATGTTGCCGCGGATGTCGGCGGCAGGGACGCCGGCCTTGCGGCAGAGCATCGGTATGACCGTGTTGTTGATGTAGTGCGTGGAAACGCGCCGGGCCCGGATGGCGAACAACAGGTCAACGCGCTCGCCGGTGCGGCGGTCGGTGAATTTCGGTTGGTCGGGTCGGATGGCCTGCCAGGCGTCGACGGCTTGGCCGAGGATCGGGTCGACCGGCTTGCTGAAGGCTGTGCCGGTCTTGTGGGGCGGGACGTCGAGGAGACAGACGGTGTCGCGGGCTAGGACCTGCTGTGAGTCACCGGTGATGGGGACGCCGTCGTGCTGCCAACGGATGCAGCCCACCCTCAACCGCGCGATCTCGTTGCTGCGTTGACCGGAGAACAACCAGGTCAGTGTGACCGCCCGGACCAGTTCGAAGGGGTAGAACTGCCCGGCCTGGGACTGTGGGAGATCAGCGGCTTCCAGGTTCAAACCCGCCCACAGAAGCTTCGCCCAGACCTCATCGGCGATCACCCGCGGGTCGGGGCCGAGGAGGGCTTTGATGCTGCGAGGGATCGCCGGCGCGCGCAGTGGGTCGAAGCTGCGGGGCAGCCACTCCCATTCCTGGCAGTCCCTGAAGAACGTCCGCAGCTCGGTGATCTGCCCGGCCTTGGTCGCCGCTTCGAGAGGCTTGCCGAGACGGTCCCCCAGGCCAGCCGTCCGCTGAACGTAGTCACCGACCCTCATCCGGTCCACTGCGGCGATCCAGGTCGCGCAGGTCTGCCGCGTCCAGTCTGTCGGGTCAGCAATGTCGGGCTGTTCCGCGGCTATCCACCGGCCCACCCTGAGGAGGGCGGAACGCATGGCGCCGCGGACGCCCGGGGTGAGCGTAGAGGTGGCATACCAGCGATCGACCCATTGTTCCCACGTCTTCGCGCCGCCGGTCGCCCGTACCGACTGGCGGCCAGTGATGGGCTGCGGAGGATCACAGAAACCGAGTTCGGCAATCGCCCGCCGCGCGGCATGCAGCGTGGAGCGCTGTGAGCCGGCCAGCATCTCCTCGCGCCGGACCCGGTCGAACAGCGAAGTGTCGAGATCCTCAAGATGCGGGCTCCGGTTGAGGAGAAGCAGCTGGCAGACGGCCATCGGCAGCAGCGTGTCGTCGTCCCGCCCCAGTTGATAGCCCCTGGACGCGAGGACCGCGCGGATGCGGGCGATCTCGCTGCTCACCAGGCCGCGTCCGAAGATCCGCCAGGACAGGGTGAGTCGCTGGAAGCTGCCGAGTCGGTGGAATTCGTTAAAGGAGCCCAACAGGTAGGCGTGCGCGGCGAGAGAGGGGCGGACCTCGTCGTTGACCCAGCCCGGGGCGTGCTGGTGGAACTCGGTCTGATTGCGGCCGAGCAGATGGATCCACTCCTGCGGGGTCCATCCCCAAAAGGTTCGGCCGGTCTCCGCGCAACGTGTCAGCAGCACAGCGATCACGTCGAGCATGGCGCGCCGACGGTGCGGGGTGGGTGACGAGTCCAGAGCGGCGTTGACTGCCTCCAGCGGGACCAGCAGACGGCGGATCGCCCGCCAGCCGGCAGCGGACGGGTCGTGGTCCTTGAGCCGGCGCAGATTCCGCACCCCGAGTTCGCTCACTGCCAGTGCCTCGGCGGGCCGGATCTCGACAGCAGTGGCGTAGTGGTCCGGGATGATCGGCCAGGACCAGCGGTCGGGCCTGTTCTCCGCAGGCAGGGCCAGCCGAAATGTACTCACCGTGCCACCTCCGGCGACGTGCCGTTCGAGGAGGTGAGCGCCTCTATTCGCCACGCGTGGATGTGCTCCATACCGCGGGCGGGCTTGTCGGCCAGGTCCCGGCCGGACAGATGGATGTACTGAAGTGTGGAGTCGGTGTGACGGTGGCCGGCGAAGGATGCGATCGCGTGCAACTCCCAGCCCATCCGGGCCAGATCGGTCAGACACAGGTTGCCGAGTGGTGTGCGTGGAGAACTGCGGGACGTCGGCCGTCACGGCGATCCGCCGTATCACCTTCGACCACGTCCACAGGCTCAGCGGCTGGCCGTAGTTGCGCCGTGATTCGGAGAGGAACAGCGGGCCTCTCGCCCGGCTGACCGTGGCCCGGTGGGCGAGGTAGGCCGACATCAGCACTCCGGTCGACGCCGAGTACGGCACCACCCGTTCCAGTCGGTTCTTCGTCGTCTCCGCGCGCACCCGCAACGTACGGTGAGCCGGATCCAGGTCATCAGTCCGCAGCGAGCACAGCTCTTCGCGCCGCAGCGCGGCATCGTAGGCCAGGGCCGGCATCACCCGGTTGCGGACCGGCTCGCCCCGCGCGACCTCCAAGACTCCCAACCACTGCCGTTCGCTGGGAATCCACGGCAGCTTCGTCAGCCGCGGCACCAGGCCACGCTGGTGCCCACCCCAACGACGGCCCGGCGTATAACGGCCCCGGCCCACCGGATTGGACTCCCGCAGTCCCTCTTCCATCAGGAAGTCGTAGAACAACCGCACCGGCACCAGCCGCTAACCGCTAGCCGCTGCTGGATCGTGGCGTTCGCCAGACCCGACCCCGAATCGATCGAGACCACGTTCACGCCCCGACGGTTCGGCCGCAGTCAACTCCCTTACATAGAGGGAATTATGAGACCCACTGGCAGCGAGTGGGGCGACCCCCTCTCGTTCGCACACCACCAGGTACTCGGCCGGCCCGCGGGCGTAGGCATCGACCGTCCGAGGCGCACGACCAAGATCGCACCACACCTGCAGCCAGCCAGCTGCCTGCTCGTGGCGGCCCAGCACCGGCCACTTCTCCGTCACTCCCACAGCGGCGCTCAAGCCGTCTCCCAAGTTCGTGGCTACACCGGGGAAACATGATCACCCCGGCAGATTCCACGTAACTTTTAAGATGCTCAAGCGCCAGATGTCCGGCCGAGCCGGCTTCCAACTCCTCCGGAAACGCGTCCTGTTGTCGTAACGCCCACCGCCGATTGCCCGACCTCTGTCCTGCATCAAGTCCCCGCTCGGCGCGGCGGCCTCGCGTCCGCGGAGGTCAGCGAACGTGGCCCCAAGGAAGCCGTTACGGCACCAAGGCGATGCCTCCGTCGACGCGCAGGTCGATCCCGTTGATGTAGCCGGCCAGCGGACTGGCCAAAAACGTAACGACTGCCGCAATGTCCTCCGCAGTGCCCAGCCGCCCGGCCGGGTTCGGCGCGTACTCGGCTACGACCAGCGGCTCCAGCTCCGCCCACTGCCCCGACCAGCCCCGCGCAGCCGCCCCATCCTCGAACATCTGCCGCATTCCGTCGGTGACAATCACCCCAGGGCTCACGGTATTCGCCGTGATACCCGATCCGGCCAGATGCCGGGCCAAGCTGGTGGTCATGTTGACCACCGCGGCCTTCGCCGCCGAGTACTCAACCATGTTCGGCAACGGAGTCGTCGCGGCCCGGCTGCCCACATTGACAACCCGACCCCATCCGCGCTCACGCATCTGAGGCACCAGGGCTCGGATCATCCGCACTGCCGATACGACGTTGCCGTTCACTGCCTCCAACCATGCGGCCGGCCCCGCAGTCTCCCAGTCATGCTCGACAAACGGACCGGCGTTGTTGACCAGCACCTCCACACCCCACTCACGAGCGCGCTGGGCCACCTGACCGGCGGCATCGTCATCCGTGAGGTCACCCAGCACGACGTCCACCACTCCGCCGGCGACGCTCAGCTCCGCTGCCACCTCGTCGGCACGCACTGGGTCGCGGCCATGCACCAAAACGGCACACCCTTCATCGGCCAGTCGCCGGGCCACCGCCGCACCGATGCCCCCACTGCTCGCCGTGACCAACGCGCGCCGCCCCGCAAGATCAAGATCCATGGTCCGGCAGGCTAGACCACGCCTATGACATTCCCGCCGAACAGACGAGTTCCCGCAAGACGCCACCAAGATCAACAGTCACAGAGCGTAGACACACCACGGAAGTTGATCCAGAGCCAAGACTCGTGAACATCACCCGAGCATGGATCGGGGTGCCTCCCGGGCCCGTGAACAACCGTCGCCGTGGCCCGGGTTCTGACATTCCGTGAAGCGCGCACGTTGTGTGACGGATGGGCGCTCGCCTCGGCCCCCACGAGGTCGCATTCGCAGGCGTTCGGTGAGCGGGATGGACGAGAACAAAACTGGCGACGTGTGGGGCACGGGGCCTGGAGGTTCCGGGAGTGGTGAAGCGTCCGGGGTGGAGTAAGGTTCCCGCCAGGCCGACCAGGCCGCCCCGATTGAGGATCAGCCTTTGACCCCGTACTCCCTGGCGTTCTATGTGGACGTCGTCACTACCGGCACCTTGCTCGGCGTGAGCCCCGCGGACTCTCCCGACCGCGTCACCAGGGTCCTGGGGTCGAACTTCGGTGAGAACACCTTCGGCGACCGCAGCATGTGCCGTGACTACGGCCTGGCCGAGTTCTACTGGGACCGCGCGTGCGCCGACCACCCCTGGTCGGGCAACCACTTCACCCTGCAGGTGCACAGGCTCGCGTACCAGGACCGCACCCTCGTCAACGAGACGCTCCGCGCCCGGTACGGGCGGTTCACCCCCAGGCTTCGGTTCGAAAAGCTGCAAAGCCTACTGAAGCGACGCGGCGTCCCCCTTCTGGAGATCCCGGAAATCCCGGCGAACGCCCCGTACTTCCGAACTTTCTGGCAGCCCGATTCCCGAGTGGCTGTCTCCGTCATCGGTACCTACGGTGAGTACAGCACGCCGGACAATCTGCGGGTCGGCGACGTATACAGCATCCAGGCCCCGATGGCTGCCGAGGAAGTGGAGTGGCGGAGGGCGCGGGTCGGGTAGCACCAGGGCCGGCCGGGGGCTGTCAATTTCGCGCAACTTCCAGAGATCCCGCTGGACCAGCAATTGTCACTCAACGTGCGCGCTTCACGGAATGTGTGCCAGAACCGTGGCCCGTGAACAAAGCCGGCAGCAGCACTTCCAGGTGGCCTCCGGCCAAACCCGGTCCCACCCGCGGCAGGACCGGCGGACGGCCGCCACGACTCAACGCCGAGCCGTGGCGGAATTTTGCAGAGGATCCGTTGCAGAGAACCCTCTGCAACATACGCTGCTGCCATGTCTGAAGAACCCGCACGCGTACCACAACCCGCCAAGCCCACTCGGCGCATTGATGCGCGCAGCCTGCGGGGGTTGGCCCATCCACTGCGGATGAACATCTTCGAACTGCTCAGTCTGGACGGCCCCGCCACCGCCACCCTGCTCGCCGAACGCCTCGGGGAGAACACCGGCACCATCAGTTGGCACCTGCGCCACCTCGCCGAGCACGGCTTCATCGAGGAAGAAATCGGACGGGGCACGAAACGCGAGCGCTGGTGGAGAAGGGTCGGTGTCACGAATGAGCTGAACACGGCCGATTTCCGCGACGATCCCGCAACCCGGGGCGCACTGTCGGTCTACCTGCATGAACTGGTGCACAACTACTTCAGCCGGGTCGTGAACTATGTCAGCGAGGACTGGGACGACAGGTGGCGGAGCGCCGGCACGATCTCGGACTGGCGTGACCTGCGGATGACCCCGAATCAGCTGGAAGCGCTCAACGCGGAGCTGATGGCCGTCATCGCCCGCCATACCCCTGCCCCGGACGCCGAACCCGCCCCGGACGCGTGCCCCGTCGTCGTGCAGCTCCAGTCCTTCCCCCGCAAGAAGCGTGCAACCGCATGAGCCAGGGCATACGCGGTGGCCTCCTGCGCCGCCACCGCGATTTCCGTCTGCTGTGGTGCGGCGAGACCGCCGGCAAGTTCGGCGCGTCCGTCACCGGGGTGGCGATGCCACTGGTGGCCGTCTCCACCTTGCACGCCAGCACGTTCGAGGTCGGCCTGCTGAGCGCCGCCACCTGGGCCCCTTGGATGGTCATCGGTCTCCCGGTCGGTGTCTGGGTGGACCGACTGCGGCGCAGACCGATCATGCTGGCCGCCGCCGCAATCTCCCTCTTACTCTTCGCCTGCGTCCCGGTCACCGCGTGGTCCGGCTGGTTGAGTATCGGACTGCTGCTGACCGTCGCGTTGTTGGCGGGCACGGCAGCGGTGTTCTTCCAGACCGCCTACAGCGCCTATCTCCCCAGCATTCTGGAACCCGATGACCAGCCCGAGGGCAACGCCAAACTGCATGGCAGCGCGTCCACCGCGCAGATTGCCGGGCTCGGCTCCGGCGGCCTGATCGCACAGTTGGCGGGCGCGGTGAACGGAATGTTCGCCAACACCGCGACATTCCTCGTCTCCCTCCTCTGCCTCGCCGGCATCCGGCACCGCGAGCCGGGCGTCACCGGAGCCGGACATCGCCCCAAAGCGCTGGTCGGTGAGGTCCGCGAAGGCCTGCGGCTGATCGCCCTCGACCCCTGGTTCCGCACGCTGACACTCTTCGGAGCCGCCTCCAACCTGGCCCTTATGGGATACCAGTCAATCCAGGTCGTCTTCCTGGTCAGGAGCGTCGGCCTGTCCCCGGGCACGGTCGGCGCGCTCATCGCGGCCACCAGCGCCGGAGGCGTGGCCGGGGCATTCGCCGCACGCCGGGTCGCCGACCGGATCGGCACAGCCCGCGCGACACTGCTGTTCGAGCTGGGACTTCCCATGCTCGCTCTACTCATCCCGCTGACCGTCGGCGGAGCCGGGGTCCTGCTCTTTGTGACAGGCGGCTTCAGCGTCTCCGCGGGCGTCGTGGCCGGCAACACCATCAAGGCGAGCTTCCAGCAACGCTACTGCCCGCCGGATCTCCTCGGTCGCCTCACCGCAAGCACGGCATTCCTCAGTTACGGAACGATCCCCATCGGAGCGTTGCTCGGCGGCACACTCGGAACCGCACTCGGCCTCCGCGCCGCCATGGCCATCACGACAGCGGGGGTCCCGCTCGCCGCACTGATCCTGCTCTTCTCCCCGATCCGGCGTTCCCGAGACCTGCCGACAACCCGCCGGCCGACGAGTAATTCCAAACTTCCGCTGGATTCTGACGGCGAGCCGGTCCTACCTCGTCATTGACCACGTCCGCACCTGGTAGTCGCTCCTCGGAACCGGGCGCCGGAACCTCTCCCGTCGGATCTCACGGGGGGCTTCGCACCCGTGGACACGATGAACTGAGACACAGTCACCCACTCACCGTTAGTGGCCACTGGCGGCCACTAGACGAGTAGTTCCGTTGTCCGAGCTGTTGCGCGGGGTGGATGTCGAGTGCGCGTGTGGTCAGGCCAGCGTCGTGCCCTGGGGTGCTGCTGGAGGCCGACGTAGGGTGACTAATCCATGTCGAGCACCGGCCTCCAGGCGTCCGTCAGTAAATGGAGGAGCGTACATCCCGCCAAGCCGGCGGATCTCCTCCAGTGGATATGGGGTCTGCCTGCTCTGGCGCTGGAACTTGCGGTTGAAGTCGGACATCACTGCGGCAATCGGCGCGTGCCGGGCGATGATCGCCGCGGCCTCCTCTGGGATTCCTGTGGGGCGCTTGCCCTCTGCGCAGGCGCGCACCAGCGCGTAGCGGCCCTCCCGGTCCTCCCTCTGGTACCCGTACAGAGCGGTGACCAGCCAGTTCACCAGATACGTGGCGGTGTAACAGCGGTCGTAGGTCTGGTGCCGGTCGAAGAAGTCGACCTCGTCCTGCGACAGCTCGAACCCGGAGGACAGGGCGAGGCCGTAGTCCGCGAAGTAGAGGCGCCGACCGTCGGTCAGGATGTTCTCGAAGTGCGCGTCGAAGTGAAGGAGCCCGCGGCTGTTCATGAAGGAGGTGCCGGCTGCCAGTTCCCTCTCCACCATGGCAAAGGCCCGGTTGGCGGTTTGGTCTTCTGCTTCGACCTGGGTGCCCAGCCACTGGTGCAGGTTCTGCGGGATGTACTCCAGGAACAGCGCGACGCTCGCCGAGGACTGCTGGAGAGCCAGGATCCGGTTGCGCACCTGCGATCCGTCGCCCCAGTAGGCGACGGCCCGTTCGATGTCGGCCAGTTCTTCGGGCAGGGGCGTCGAGTCGGGCAGCACCCGCCAGTGGTACATCAGGGGGAAGCCCTCGTATTCCGCCGCGAGCACCCAGTTCGTCGTCATGGTGTGCACGGCGAGTTCCCTCCAGGCCCCGAAGCCCGGCGCGCCGATGGTGCCGATACCGTACTGGCAGAAGACGGGCAGATCGAACAGATTCGCCGTGGACCGGACGTGCTCAGGTTGCCTCTCCAGATCGGTGAGGGGTACCCGTTTCACGAAGACCGGGGTACCGGCGACCTCCAGCAAGGCCGATTTCCCGCCGATGCCGGATCCGATCGGCACGGCCGCGTCCACGAGCTCGCGCAGGGTGCGATCACTGCACAAGGCCAGGGATGTCGAGACAGCGCTATGGGCGGTCAGGCGCGAACCGCGCGACATGTCAGGGCACTTCACTGCGGCCTCCACCTTGGTGCCGACCTCGATTCTGCAATGGCTACGCAGTGCCGTCGAGCGCAACGCCGCTGGCGCTGCGGTTTGGCCTCCGGAGCGAGCAGAGGGCGTCCACGATCCGTGTGTGACGACAGAGCTGAACACCCTCCTGACCGCACTCTACGTAAAGATCGACGACGAAATTGGAGGAACCCGGCGCCTCGGTAGACCGCCGCTGCTCAGCAACTCCGAACTCGTCTGTCTTGCTGTGGCCCAGGCCCTGCTCGGGTACCACTCGGAGGCCCGGTGGCTGCACTACGCGAACAAGCACCTGACCGACATGTTCCCGTACCTGCCCCAACGGCCCGGCTACCACAAGCGATTGAAGGCCGCACTGCCGCTGCTCAAGCGCACGATCCGAGACCTCGCCATGGACAGTGACTTCTGGACCGACACGGTATGGATCGCCGGCTCCACCCCGGTGCCGTGCGGCATGTAGCACCCGACCGTCCAGCGTTCGAGCGTGGCGGGCTGGGCCGGCTACGGCTACTGCCGCGTCCCACTCGCGTTTCTTCTGGGGTCTGCGGCTCTACCTGGTATGCGCTGCGACCGGGATGCCGATCATGTGGGCCTTGGCCAACCCGAAGATCGGCGAGCGCGAGGTGTTGGCGGCGATGCTCGAAGCCGACGCCGACTTGGTCGCCCGGCGCGAGGGAATCCTGCTCATCACGGACGAGGGATTCGTGTCCAAGCCGTTCGAGAAGGACCTCGTCACCCAGGTCATCGAGTTGCTGCGGCCGTCGCTCAAGCGGGAGAAGAAGCGCTACGGAGAGCCGATGCTCCGGAATTGTGAGTCCGTGCCATCGAAGCTTGATCGCCGCGGGCGTCCTACCAGCCCATATCCTTGGCCACCTCATTCTGGGCCGCGGCGATCTCCTCCGCCGTGGCATCACTGACGTCCTCGTCCTCCAGGCGCGCCAGCAGGTCTGCGAGCGCCTGCTTCTGAGCCGGATGCGTGATCGGGACCGTGTTCAGGTCGGTGTTGTTCAGCCAGTCGAACAACACGATGGCATCGGAGCGCCACAGGCTGACATCGACGGTTGGTGTGGAGCCCCACGGGAAACCGGTTTCCATGGGGACATCATTCCAGGCCAGCGGGTTGCGGGCCGTCACTGCTCAAGGCGAGCACGCCGGCGTGCTCAACCTTCGGCGGCCCAACCGCACGTACGGCGAACGAGCTGCTGCACCTGCTGGCCGCAACTGAGGAGGGCGGTGTGCACGTCGCACGTCACCTCGCGGGGGCCTGGCGCGGCGCCTGCCCTCCAGGGCTGACCTTCAGCCCCTTCAGTTTTCGCGAACGGCCCCCTCGACTGACAACACCGGCCTGAGACGGACAGCGAAGGATCCCCCGGCGGCTGTGGCAGACCCCGTACACAGACGCGGGCCCGCTGGGCGTCGACCGTTCGCCGGTCCGGCCCAGCAAGAGGCCCTTCAGATGCCGAGTCCGACCAGGGCGCCGAGGTTCGTTTCGTCGCTGGCGCCGTTGGGGCCGATATCTGCGGATGCGGTAGAGGCTGCTCCAAGCGAGAGTGCGATGGCCATCAGGGCGGCCGTGATGAGTGGAGATACGCGACGGCGATGCGTGGATGCTCCCGCGGCGGGGCGCTTGTGGTCGGCGTCGTGGGTGTTCTTCGCCAGGGCTGTGGGGTCCATGGCTCTTGAGGTAGCGGATGGGCGTGCATCTTGCACGTGGCGCGCCGTGGATGTCTCTGGTGGGGCACCGTTCGGCGGTAAGGCGGGTTCGTCATGTACGCCCCTGCCCGCTACTGTCTCTCGCCAAGCAGGCGGAAGCTCCCAGGCATTGCGCGTATTTGTCCCACTTGCCTCGCTCTCCTTGCCCTGCCCACCGACCCGTCGACTGACCTTGACGCCAACAGCTTTGTGGGCGGCGGAAGTTGGTGGCGACGACATCCCGCTGAGTCTTCCCCGGCGCCGCCTCACCGCCCTCCGCCCTCCGCCCTTTTCCGGCTGCCATGGAAGATTGATCAACCAGGCCCCAAGCGCACACAGCGCCCCCGGAGAGAATCGCTACCGTGCGTTGCGTAGCGTGAGAATGTAGGTCGCGGTGAGCGCAACGGCACGGTCTTCATCATGTGACAGTTCTGCGAGGGCACGGGACGTCGTGACCCCCGGGATGTCCGCGAGCGCCTGTGTCAGCCGTCGGCGTGCAGACGATCCCATGGTGTCGTGGGTGAGGCAGTTGACGAGCCTCGTGGCGATCTGATCCGCCAACGCGGGATCATTCGCCAGCGCGCTCAATGCATCGGCGGCGTCGACGTCCTTCGTCTCCTCGACGATCATGTCGACGAGCGTCGGGACCGCGTCGGCCACTCCACGTGTCCCGAGCGCCAGAGCCGCGTATCTGCGGACCACGATGTCGGGGTTCGTGAGGGCGTCCTGCAGCAGTGCGGTCGCCTCGGCGTTCGGCAGCTCGGCGATGGACTGGACGGCACGCTTCCGTACCTCGGCCGCGGGTGAGCCGAGGCCCTTCGCCAGCGGTACCAGCCCACCCTCGCCCGAGTGCGCCAGAGCCCAGCGAAGGGCTCCGGCGACGATTGGGTCCGATTCGCTCAGCACGGCCTCGACCAGTGCTTCCACCGGTGCGGGAACGTCCTCGACCGCGGACAGGGCCGCGCGCTGCCGCGCCCCCGCGCTCTTCGACCGCAACGCCTGGAGGAGCGCGACGGTCTGGAGGACATCCTCCCAGCCGGCGGGTTCCGCGGCACCGATCCGACGGAGTCGCGTGAGCAGCTCCGTTTCCGCTGCGATGCGCTCTCGCGTCTGGCGGATGAGGTCGTCGACGAGCTCCGCGGGCGCGAAGCCGGGGTCATCGAGCGCGCGCCCGACGTCGCGCAGCGACAGCCCCAATGACCGCAGGCTCTCGATGTGGAAGACGCGCCGGATGTTCTCGCTGGAGTACTCCCGATAGCCGGAGTCGGTACGTCCCGTTGGCCGCACCAGGCCGAGCGATTCGTAATGCCTGAGCATGCGGGCGCTGACCCCGGACCGTCGCGCGACATCACCGATCAACACTGCTTACTGCCCCTCCTGGCCGCCCCCGCCGAGGGCTACGACGCGCTTCGCCTCTTCGATCGCGAACTCGAATCCGGCATCCGGGTCGCGCCACAGCCGTTCCGTGGCGATCGCGTGCGCGCGCACGCGAGGGTCGGGATCCGTCGTCGCGGCGCCCAGTGTCGGCAACATCACCTCACCGAGCGCGATCAGCGCCCGGCTGAGGCTCAGTTGCGTCTCGCGTTCGCCGCGCCCGAGCTGCGTCGCCAACACTACGGCCAACTCGCGCTCCTCGCCTTCGGGTACGAGCACCACCGCTGCCCGCCAGGCGCTCCGGGCCACCTCTTCGTCGGCGTCGGACAGCAGCGCCGGTGTGATCACCGGCCACGCCTGCCGATCCCCGATCTTGGACAGCGTGTGCAACGCCTGGCTCCGTGCCTGCGCACGCTCCGAGCGGACTTCGTCGAGAAGCACCGGGACCGTTATCGATGCCGCATGGCGGGTGAGTGCCCACGTCAGCATTTCGCGCACGTAGAACTCGGGTTCGATCGCGCATCGCTCGACGAGCTTGCCGACGAACCCCGGGTCCGGGGCCGTGCCGACCGCGAGCGCCGCCTGCAGCCGGACCGACGAGCTGCTGTTCTCCAGCGCCTGGAGAGCGCGCATCGTGTTCGTGTCCTCTTTCGACATGGTCATGAGAACCACCTCCTTGGCGACAGTGAAGGCCTTGTCACGGTGTCAAGGTCAAGCGGAGCCGGGTCGGGCGATGGCCAGGCATCCTCGGACCAGCGAGTCCGGTGCTAGGCATCCTCGGACCACCGAGTCCGGTGCTAGGCACCCTCGGACCACCGAGTCCGGTGCTTGTCACGTCGGACGAGCCGTGCGGACGTCGTGAGACGGGGTCCGTCGGGGCCGCTCGCCCGGGAATCCGGTGCGCGGGCACAATCAGCAGCCGCGCCTCCCCCTCCTGATCCCGTTCTCCTGTTCCCCGGTGTCGCGGCATGCGGCAGCCTCGCCGCAGCGCTACGGGCCGAGGCGGAAGGCTGCCTCGGCGCCGTCCCCGTCACGTCCCCGGAGGTTGCTCCGCTGCTTCACGCGAGCGTCGCAAGCGCCCTGCCGCACCGCGAGCCGCTACAGATCAGCGCATGGCAGGACCGTCACGAATCCGCCAGCCGCGACGGCAAGGAGTCCGGCGGCCATCCGCTGCCGAAAGGGCAGGATCGCGGACGTACGCCCCCACGCACGTGGCCGGTACACGGGGCGTGGGGGCTTCTTTTCCGGGTGGGTGTCCTGCGGTGAGGGCGTTTCCTGCCCGGGTGGGCGGAGCGTTGCTCTGGGGCGGCGGTGGCCGGCGGTGGTCGGCGACCGCCCAGGAGTGCGCTTTACCTCTTGTCGGTCGCTGACATCTGTGGCTCCGCAGGGGGCGACGGGATCGCCTTCGAGTCGCCGATCTGCAGGTCCATGAGGTCCGGGTTGTACTTGGACAGGAGGTAGTACGGTCGGGCCGCGGCCATCAGGACGTCCCGCGAGGCTATTCCCCGGTCCATTGCGTGCAGTTCCAGGGATTCGGCTTCGGTGCCCCATCGTTCGCTGATGTGGGTGGACATACGGTCCGCCGACAGGGTGTGGATGTCAAAGGTGGGCCGAGTCTGCTGTGCATGGTTGTTCACCGACTTCGCGGCGTTGACGAGCTTCGCCGCCGCCGAGAAGACCGGCCGTCGGCGTAGCGCGTCCAGCACCAGGCCGTCCGCGGGTGCTCCAGGCGTCAGCTGGAAGCTGCGCACGAGAAAGGTGCCGAGCTGGTCCTTCAGTGGGCGTGCGGCTCGCTCTGCCGGGGTCAGCCACAGGTCGAGGAAGCTCAGGTCTTCGGGCTTGTCCGATCGGGGGTCCGGGATGATGTGGCGATGCCGCGCGTGCTCCAGCGCCCTGTCGAGGGGCGCCTCCGTGTGCTGGGTGTGGCAGTTGGCGGCGCACTCCTGGACCAGGTGGTGAAAGACCAGGTCCCGATAGAAGTCCGGGTAGTCGCGGGCGAAGAGCTGGCACATCCGCAGCACGCTCATCTCGGCGGTCCCGCCGTCCTCGGTGTCAACGCTGCGTGCCAGCAGCTGCCAGCGGCGCAGGTAGACGGTGGGTGCGACGGTGGGCCTGGGCGAGAGGTGTGTGGTGTCGTTCGTGTGCGACGTGTTGAACGTGCGGATTTTGTCGACCAGTTGCAGTGCGTCTTCGCGTTTGAGGTTGACCGGCCGGGTCGTGCACAGCTGCTGTAGCGCTTCGATGGTTGCGGCTGGTGTCCCGGTCTCGCGGGCGAGCTGAACGAGCTCGGGGTAGGACCGCAGGCGGTACGGCCGCCGGGCCAGCGCGGCGATGAGGTGGCCGGCGGTGGGCTCGTCGAGAAGCCCGTCCTGTACGCACAGGCGCAGGGTCGCCCGGATGTTGACGAGTGCTTCGGAGAGGGGTCTGTAGCTTTCGTCTGCCGGCCCGTGCAGGAGGGCCACCTCGTCGTCGGCCGTCAGTCGGCCTTCTCGGTAGTCGCGGTAGATGCGGCCCACGCCGTGCATGCCGAAGGTGTCGAGTTCGGCCGCGCGCAGGGCGCCCATGCTGGCAGCGCCGAGGACTGTCACGCCGCTCTGGAGGAGCGTGAGGATCTCTTTGTGCCGGACGGCGCGGGTCTGGCGGAAGTAGCCGTCGATGATGCCGACGACGTCTCCCCGCTGGGGGGCGAGTGTCAGCAGGTCTCCCGCTGCTACCGGCGGGAGGACGGTGATGTCGTCCGCCGCGAGCAGGGCGGGGGCGTCCGGCAGGCTGGGGCCGACCAAGAGGTACCGGTTCATTACAGGAACGCCGATTCGTGGCTGAGGCCGGGGCAGACCACTCGTACGACGGGGATGCCCAGGTGAGGTCTGGTGTGGTCGGCGACCAGCGGGGCTCGTCCGGTCAAGGAGAGGACACCGGCGACCGTGGTGTGCAGATCGTCCGCGAGAGATGCGTTACGGACGGAGGCGATGTCGTCGTAGGTGAGCGGGCCGGCTTCCGGAAGAGGTGTGGCAGGTACGGATCGGCTTGCGGCGGCGCGGCGGTAGGCGCCTGTGGTGAGGTCGTCCCGGGCTCCGGCGATCTGGGTGGCGCGCGACTGTGCGGCTTCGGTCAGAGCGCGGCACAAGGCGACGTCACGGTCGAGGTGGGCGCCGGCGCCGGCGAAGAGCACCGGAAACTCCTCGCTCCAGATGGTGGCCAGAAAGCAGGCGAGCCCGGTGGGTGAGGGGAGTACGTCGACTCGGACCTCGACGGTGGCCGCGTCCATGAGGTCCAGCAGCTCCCGAGCCGGGCCGTCCACGGTGGTGAGGTTCAGCGCCGGTGAGGTGCCCGTCTTGGCACGGGCCAGACAGTCGCGTTCGATGACCTCGTAGATGCCGTGGAGCGTCGCTTCGACGACGGTGTTGCCGCTGGCCAGCCCGTTGCTGCTCTGGGCGAAAAGGGGCGGCATCCAGGTGTCGCTCACGCGGCCGTCAAGGCGCAGCAGGTCGGTCGGCAGGAAGGTGTCCGTGCCGTCGTCCAGGCGGCGGGCTCTCGTCCATTCGAGCTCCAGGCCTGGCCAGAGGTGGTGGCGGGGTTCCAGGGGCAGTTCCTGGACGCGGTATCCGCAATCGCGTTCCATATCGGCAACGGTCGCGGTCGTCTCGCCGGGATCGATGCGTTCAGCGTGCCAGGACTCGATGGATTCCATGGCAGCGGAGATCCTGGCGAGGTCGTGGGTGAGGCCCTTGCCTTGGCTCACCGACATCGTCCGGGAGTCGGGGCGGACGGCCTGGTGGACCGGGATGCCGATCTCGTCGAGCCAGGTGACATCGGCGAGCCGGGTGACACCGAAGACGGGGAAGAGTGGCTGGATCCGGCGCAGCGTGTGCGCGGGAGTCAGAACGCGGTGGGTGCCGGAGACGCAGGCTTTGTGGGTGTCGTCGAGGGAGGGGACGGGGTGCGCGAGCGCTCCGTCCCCTCCCGACACGTTGTCCGCCATGCCGCTATCAGCGTGGTCGACAGTGGTAGCGCAGCTCAAATCGGGACCGTCACACGCCCTGGATGTCGGCGGGCTCAAGGTCGGTGTCGTCCTTCAGGTGGACGGTCCAAGTGCTGTCCCTGGACGCCGCCTTGAGGGTCTTGAGGTCCTGCTCGTCAAGGATTTCGGCTGCAGTGGGGAACTTGAGAGTCATCTGCCAACCCTTTTGTCGTAGGCCGATTTTCTCGCCGAATGTAGCCGATCTTCGACCTTCTTGTGAAGATCTCGTCCCGTTGAACGCCGGTTGCAGGCTTGGGCGTTCAACGTGCCGGCGTCACGGCGACGAGGAACGCCTGTTTGTCTGGACACGCGGTCCCTGCGGGTGTCATCGAGGGAGGGGACGGGGTACGCGCGCTCGCCGTCCCCTCCTCCCGAAGGGTTGTCCGCCATGGCGCTATCGGCGCGGGCGGCAGTGGTCGGGCAGCTCGAAATCGGGACCGTCAAACGCCCTGGATGTCGGCGGGCTCGAGGTCGGCGTCGTCCTTCAGCTGGACGGACCAACAGGTGTCCCTGCTGGCCGCCTTGAGGGTCTTGAGGTCCTGCTCGTCAAGGATTTCGGCTGCAGTGGGGAAGTTGATAGTCATCCGCCAACCCTCTCTCGTACGAACGGTTTCCGGCCGAATCTAGTCGACTCTTGACCTTCCCGTGCAGATTTCGTCCCGTTGAACGCCGGGTGCGGGCTTGGGCGTTCACTGCACCGGCGTCGCGGCGACGAGGACCACCTGTTTGTCCTGGCCGTGTTCGCACAGCCGCACCTGAAACCCACAGTCGGCCAACTGGTCGGCCACCGCCGCGCTGTCGTGGTAGAGGTAGCGCCAGACGAGCACGGTGTCGCCCGGCTCGAACGACACCGTCCTCTGGTCCTGTCCGACGTCGAAGGTCACGGCGACCGGCTCCAGGAACCGTGCCCGGACGAACACTTCGCTGCGCATGCGGTCGAATCCCGTTTCGGTGACGTACCAGGAACGGTCGATGCCGAGCAGATCCAGTCCCGCCAGTTGCTGCGGTTTGTAAGGGCCGCCAACGCTGACCTGGTCCATGAACGGGGGCCTGTCGACGCCGGTGTCGATGCGCAGCGTCAGCAGCAGCACGTCGTGGTCACTCATGACGCGGCGCACATGGCGCAGGACCTTGGCCGGCTCGGCGAAGTTGTACAGCGTCCCGCCGGCCAGGACGACGAAGCGGACCGGATCGGCACCACCGTGGCCGGGTGCGCCCCCGGCGGCGAGGAACCGGGCGAGATCGGGGCCGGTGAAGTCTCCCCGACGCAGCTCGAAGCTCTCCGTGTGAGCGGGGAATTCGGCACGCAGGTTCTCACGGGCCAGCGCGAGGATCTCCGCGCTGATGTCGAGGGCGCGATAGCCGGCCAGGCGGGTGCGCTCCAGCAGGTGGCGGATCAGGCCACGGACGGGACGCGTCGTTCCCGGCCCGAGATCGATGATCTGCACCGGCGGTGATGACGGGGCGAGGGCGAGGAGCTGCTCGGCGTGACGCGTGAGGAGGGTGTCGAAGTCCCCCAGCATCGGCTGACGGCCGGAGTGGGACGGCGCTTCGCCCTCTCGCCACATTTCGCTCCCGTCGCCGAGGTAGGTCAGCTCGTACGGGAACTCGGCTCGGTGGCTGAGCGAATCGACGATGGCATCCACCTGTGCTGCCGAGTAAAGGCGAGAGAAGTTTCCGCGCGGCGTCACCGCGTGCTGTTGTATACCCGTCATGGCGGCGAGTACATCGTCAGCCACACACATCCGTCCAGTCGCGGGCCACGGTCCTCGGCCCGGGGCAGGCCGGCTGCCGGCGGCTACGGCACCACCCGACCGGCCCTCGCCTCCAGCGCCACCGCCACATCCACATCCACCAAAGCAAGGAACCAAAGCAAGGTGGTCACGAGAGCGGGAGGATCCGCTACTCCGCGGTGAACGGCGTGTACCCGGCAGGGACTTCGCTGACCTGCAGATCTGAGAAGAGCAGGGTGAGACAGTGCGCGTTGGTCTCGATGCGTACCTCATGGAAGTCGACCCCGAGGGCCCTTTTCCAACGGCGAGTCGCTTCCGAGTCGGGGAGAACCTCCGCGCCTGGGTACATGGGGTGGCACTTCACGCCCCAGACGTATCCGTCGAGGTCGGCACTGGTCTCATGATCGATGAGGCGGTCGTCCAAGGACTTGTGCCAGATCTCAGGGGTCACCGATGACTCGCAGCGGGCCTCGACGCAGTACCTGAAGAGATACCGCTCGTAGGCCGGCTCGATGCCGGTACGGGGATCCGCGGTCGCGTAGACGATGATCTCGTAGTCGCGCATGTAGCTGGTGTATCCGTGGTGCACGACGGCGTGATCGAAGCTCTCGTCCAGCATCTGTTGCAGTACAGCGGCATCCATGCCGCCGTTGTATCCCACGTGATCAGACCTCTGCCAACCGGTTACGGGAGCCGGCAGGCCCGTGACGACCGGCACCGGCACCGGTCCAGGGTGCGTGTGGACTCCGCCGTGCGCCGGGCAAGCATGTCGGCGGCGCCGGAAACTCGTACGACAAAGCCGCGAGCCCTTGGCATGATCGACCGGTTGTCCTGCCCACACCGGCTCCGGAGGAACGCCACGACCATCGATTCCGACCTCGTCCCGGCCCGGTTGCCGTGGTCTGCCGTCGACCCCGATCTCATTCCCTTCGTGTGGGACGAAGAGGAGGGCTCCCGGCTCGCCACGGTGATCGCCTCGATGGTGCCACCTGCCGATGCCGGGTGGGACGAGAAGCATCGCTTCTACACCGAGGTCACGGCTCTGTTGGCGGCCCGCTACGGCCGGTGGGCCTGCGGATGGCATTGGGCAGTCGGCGAGGGCGGTGGTGGAGGCGTGGTCGCCAGCTGGTGCTGCGTGTCCCATTCGGTGGGCGAGCCCGCGGCGACGGCTGCCAAGGTGGTCGCCTCGCTGCTGGAGTGGCGCGAGTGGCTGGAGGAGCTGGCCGAGCGGTTCGCGCGGTTGGCGCCGCCCGCCGGAGCGGATGCCGAGGATCGCAGCTGGCACCTGGAACGCGCCGCTGTCCGGCTGGTGACGGTGGTCGTGGACCGCACGGGTGCCGAATGCGGCTGGTACGGGCTCTGCCGCACGGTGCTGACATGGTTCCTGTCGTCCACGGGGATGGGTCCGGAGCATGCGCAAGCGGCGGTGGAGACAGCAATCGGGGGCCGGTTCAAGAGCTGGACCGAGCCGTCGCGGTCCCTGGTCGACACCGTGGGAGAGGATCTTGCCGTAGGCCTGACCGGAGAGCAGCCCTACCGTGACCGCTGACGCCTTGGCTTCCTGGTGCCGAGTCAGGAAGCAGATCGACTGGACTTCCGCAGCCGGTGAGACGCCGGCCCCGGTCACCGCTGCCGCGGACGGCCTCGCCGCCTGGTGCGAAGCAGGGCGCCGTTCCGCGAATCCGGCGCGAGCCGACCGACTCGTCGCAGCGCTGGCTCAATCGCGCACGGATGCTGCCCACAAACGCCCCCTCACCTGCGCACTTCTGGCCGAATGGCAGCAGCTCGTCCTCGGCCTGCCCGAGGTCCCGTTCCGCCAGGGCGATGCCTTCGCCAAGGGCGGCCGGGAACGCTACGCACTGACGCCACGCACCCGGCGGGACTTCGAACGCTGTCTGCGCGACAGCGCCGACCTGGGAGTCCCCCTGGCATCCCGCGCGGCCAGGGCCTACCTCGACGTGGCGTTCTTCCACCCCTTCCCGGACGGCAACGCCCGCCTCGCCATGCTCACCCTCGGCTACCTCCTGGAGCTGGAGGGGGTCCGGCTGGATCAAACCGGCCCCTTGCAGACCACGCGCTACGCGGACGACGCTGCCGGGGCAGCAGACCTGGCGACCCTGGTCGCCGTCCTCATCCGCTCGACCCATCGCCGGGCAACCAGAGCCCGCTGCTGAGAACTCCCCCACCGGGCTGTCCCGATCGGTCCGACCGGGCGGCGAGCACAGCCTCGGCCCGGCCGCGGCCTGAGGCGGTCAGCCGGCCGTACGACGCGGCCTGTGCCGCTGGGCGCGCGCCCCGAGACCGACCTCGATGCGGTGATGCTGTTCGGCATCGAGACGGCCGTCGCCGCCATCCGGTCCGGCGCGATCGACACGCCCTTCCGCGCCGCAGGTGCCGGTCTCAGTACGCGTACTCACGACATGGCGATCGCCGTGGGACACAGTGGGGGCCGGTTGAACAACCAACGGGAGAGACCATGATCCGCAGCATCAGCCGCCCTTGTTCCGCCGGTCGACGCCGGCGAGTCCGCACTGCTGCTGACGTGATCCTCGCCGGCGTTGTCACAGTCGTTGCGCTCACCGGCTGCTCCGACCTGTCCTTCCGGGACGACATCTGCAGCGACGACGAGTACCCCGTCATGACCGTCGGGGCCACAGGCTCGGCCTGCGTCAAGGACGGCGAGAAGGTGCCGGAGGGACACACGCGCTACCCCAAGGGCAAGGTGCCGCAGAAGGTCGACGACAAGTGGGACGTGTACTGGCGCACCCACACCGTCGACGAGAAGGGCAACACCGTGGACGCGCCGGCCGGGCGGTGAATCCGTCCTGGCCCAGGGTGCGACAGGCCCTCGGCGGCCGCAATCGCCGCGAGCCGCTCCTTGACCTCCTCGGGGCGGCGGATATGGGCATCGGACAATGTCATGCTCGTTGCTCGTTCCCATCCTCCGTGCCGCAAGGGCATCCCGCTGGCCAGTGGCTCCCGGGCGTCAGGTGTCGCCGTGGTCCTCGGGGATGTCGTCCAGGAGGTGTGGGCCGTTGTTGCGTACGCTGTTGACCGCGGTGGACACGGCCCGGGTGTCCAGGTGGCCGGCGGCCGGAGCTCCCAGTAGGGCGCGCAGTTCGTCGGTGTCCTGGTGGGCGGGGTCGAGCCAGGCGTCCCAGCCGTCGGGTGCGATGGCGAGCGGCATGCGGGGGTGGACGCGTCCGGCGGCGTCGGTGGCCTCGGTCGTGATGATCGTGCAGGTGGTCCACCAGGCGCCGGGGTCGTCGTCGGCCGCGGCGGGGTCGCGCCAGAACTCGTACAGCCCGGCGAGCGCCATGACCTGGCCGTCTTCCGGGCTGATGAAGTACGGCTGCTTGCGGGCCTTGGCCGTCCCGGTTGCGGCGATGGCCTGCCACTCGTAGAAACCGTTGGCCGGCAGGAGGCAGCGGCGCTTGACGAAGGCCCGGCGGTAGGCCGGCTTCTGCGCGACGGTCTCCACCCTCGCATTGATCATTTTCGCGCCGACATTCAGGCTCTTCGCCCACGACGGCACCAAGCCCCAGCGCAAGGGCCGCAGCTGCCGCGTGACCTCGCCGGTGTCGTGCTCGACGCGCTCCAGCACCGACCACACGTCATCGGTCGGTGCCACGTTCCAGCTCGGCTCCAGAACCCGGTCAGGGTCCCAACGCGTGACATCGAACAGGTCCACAAGATCCTGCGGACGGCGGGTGGAAACGTATCGGCCGCACATACCCCCACCCTGCCACGCCCCGCGCGTCGGCCGGTGCTAGGTCCCGCCTGCCGATGACACGGTCTCGGGCTCGGGCTAGGGCTCGGGCTCAGCGGGATGCGGCCCGCCGGTACCGCTGACGTACTGCGCCAGCGGCTCCAAGCCGCCACCCGACCGCCGCTCCCCCGCGCAGGTCCGGGGACCGACATCAGACATCAGACATCGCTCACTACGAGCCGGCCGGTGGTACGCGATACACAAGAGGGCCCGGACTGAACGCCCCCTGTTCGCAATGCCTTGCCGTTCTACCGGTCGGCCCGACGCCGCAGATCTCGGTGGAGGAACCACGCCGTACCTGCGACGACCGCCCCGCAGACCGTGGGCACGAGCAACCACGGGAGGCCCGTCCACACGGTGGACAGACCCACGACGGCACAGGTGGAACCCGTGGCGATGAGCAGCCACCTGCCGTACGGGCGCCACGTGAAGAGCCCGGGGTCGCGCGGCCTGACCAGATGCATCGCACCGAACATCAGCGCCAACGCCGCCAGCAGTCCCGCGAACGTGCCGATGGCGGCTGTCATCTGGGGTTCGTCGCGCGGCGCGTCGGCGGAATCCTGCCGGCTGTCCCCCTCAGCGACCACCACGACGACGCCGCGCCACACGGTTCCGGTGACCCGGTCCCCCCGCTGAAGCCCGCTCAGCACCGGCTCCGAGTCGCCGAACGGCACGACCATCCTTGGGAAGGGCGTGGGGCCGAGCAGGGTCGCCCGCATGTTCTTGGCGGTGTTCCGGGTGCTCTCGATGGTGAAGGTGGCCTTCCGCAGGCAGTCCTGCGACCTCGGTATCACCGTGCGGGCGGGGCACGCCTCGGCCGCCTTGTACTCCCGGTACAGGGTGCGATCGGTGGGCAGCCAGATGGTGAAGACGAAGGAGCAGATCAGTGCGGCGGCCAGGGACAGAACGATCAGTGCCGCACCTACCAGCCGGTTCCGGCCGGCCCTCGGCGGGAACGGCGGTCCGTCCGCCGCTCGGACGGTTCCGGTTCTCATCGTGGTCATCGCTCCCCTGCCGTTCCCCATCAAAAGGACGCCAGTCTCCTCCTGCTGCGATCAAGTAGGCAAGGAGATCCCCCGGCAGTCGGAGGTCCGTGGCATGCCTCCGTACGGCGGCGAGCAGAACGAGGGGAAGCGGACAAGCGGACAAACGCCGCCGGCGCGTAGCGCAGCCAGGCCCCGGGCGGGTCACCGCCGCTGCGGGCCTTGGGGCCGGGTGGAAGGGGTGGCCCAGGACCGGGGCCTGTTCGGCGCGCGTCCACCGGGCCCGTTGCCGTGCGTGGCGCGCCGCGTCACCCGGGCGCGTCCACGCTTCGCGCTTGGCGGTTGGCGCTTCGCGCTTAGGGTGACGCCCGGAGGTGGCGAATGCGAGTGGGGTTGCACGCGCTCGGTATCGGTGACGGTGCCCGTCCCGAGGTGATCCGTGCGGTGGCCACAGCCGCTGAGACGCACGGTTTCGCGAGGCTCTGGTGCGGCGAGCACGTCGTGCTGGTGGACGCGCCCGCCTCTCGCTACCCGTACTCCGCGGACGGCCGGATCGCCGTGCCCGCGGACGCAGACTGGCTGGACCCGCTGCTTGCCCTGACCTTCGCGGCGGCGGTCACCAGCCGGATCGAGCTCGCCTCCGGCGTACTCCTGCTGCCTGAGCACAATCCGGTCCTGGTCGCCAAACAAGCCGCCACACTCGACGTGCTCTCCGCCGGGCGGTTCAGTCTCGGGGTCGGGGTCGGCTGGTCGGCCGAGGAATTCGCCGCGCTCGGGGTCCCCTTCGCCGGGCGCGGGCGCCGCGCCGATGAGTATCTCGCCGCGATGCGCGCCCTCTGGACCGAGGACCCGGCCTCCTTCACAGGGGAGTTCACCCGCTTCGACGCGATCCGGGTCAATCCCAAGCCGCTGCGCGGCGGGCGGCTCCCGGTATTGGTCGGCGGCAACAGCGACGCCGCCCTGCGCCGTGCGGTCACGCTCGCCGACGGCTGGTACGGCTTCAACGTCCCGGTGGCCGACGTCCCGGCGCGCATCACCGTTCTCGCCGACGAGTGCGCCCGCCACGGTCGCGCCTTCGACGAGCTCACGGTCGCCGTCGCGCCGAGCGACGGCACCCCGGAACACCTCCCCGCACTCGGCGCGGCGGGCGTCACCGAACTCGTCGTCGTCGGCGCACCCCCGCCCGCTCCCGACGCGGCCGCCACCTGGGTCGCGGAACTCGCCCGGACCTGGCTTCGCCCGGAGGCATAGCCAGGGCCGGCCGGGTCTACGCGTACAGCTCGTTCAGCGTCTCGGAGCGGTCGTCGTTACCGACTCAAAGGGGGATGCCGGCAAGGGGGAATGCGGACTCATGGGCGATCGTGAGTGTGTCCGATGGCGTGCCGATGCGTGCCCATGAAGTGCGGTGTCCCGCAAGCGCAGGCCGGGCGTGTTCCTCCGGGCATGTTGCCCCGGGCGCGCGGCTCTACGACAGCAATCGCGACAGGAGATAGAGGACAGCCAGGACTCCCAGCACCGCCAGCCCAATCTGCCAAGTCCTTTGTGGCGAGGGCAGGATGAAGACCTCTGGCTTGGACCGGCCAGGGCAGACGTAGTAGACCCGGTGCCGGTGTTCGGGCACGACCACCCGGGCCAGCGGCAGGTACCGCAGATCGGCCTCTCGTGCGATCTCGCCGTCACGCGGCTTGAGATGAGGCTTCAGGAGAGCTTTGAACTCGTCCTCGAGATCGGCGGGCACGGAGTCGTTCTGGGTGAGGACGGTCTTGCGCCAGTTGCCGTACTCGCGTGCACGCTGGCGCGCCAAATATGGCAGGCCCGACTCGGGCCGCTTGATCTCCTCGGTCCGTGGTCGGCGGCGGATGATGCCTTCGGTCCACGTCACGATGTGTCCGGTGCCCGCACATCGCTCATGGGACTCGGTTCCCGCGCCATCGCAGTCGGGACACTCCCGAGTTCCCTCGCCCCGGCACGTCGGGCAGGTGACGTGTCCGCGGCCTCGGCACGTGGAACATGCCGCCTCGGCTGCCCCGCATTGTTTGCAGGTGACCCGTTCTTCCGCTGCCCGCCGCTGTTCGTCGGGGGCCTTCCGGGTCCGGCGCCCCGTGCCGTCGCAGCGTAAGCAGGCGTCGATGGCGCGGCAGTCACTGCACGTGGTGGTCGGCGGACAGGGCAGGTCCCCTCGTCCCTGGCAGCGCGAGCAGGTCACCTTCCCGTTGCCGCACGGGCATGCCTCCTCTTTCACCGAGCCTCGTTGCACCAGCTTCAGTGTCGTCTCGGCGCCAGGATCCTGCGGCGGGCCAAGGGGGTGGCGCCCGAGCGTGTCGTACTGCGGGCGGTCCGAGAGGTCGATACGGCCCCGGTGGATCCTCTCGTCCTCGGTGCGGCTTTCCATGCAGCGCACGACCGTCCCCTCGAGGAGCGGGTGCCGGGTGATCTCCCCGGAAGTCGGCAGTCCCATCTTCGGAGCCTCGCCGCGCCCGGCGATGTGCTCCCGTACCGCTTGCAGGATGTCCGTCTCGTTCAGCATGGGCCTCCTCCGTTCCGGTCGCGGTCCCGTCTCCGCGCCGTGATGGCACCGTAGCCAAAACACACAGCAGGCAGTGCCGAACCGAGCAACAGGTAAGGCCGGCCGACGTGGCCATGCGCCGGCGGGGGTGTCAGCGGGGTCTCCAGGCGCGGATCGCAAAGGGAATCAGCACAGAGGGTCGCAATGAGGCGCCTCGGCAGGACTGTTGAGCATGCGGGTGTGTTGAGCGTGCGGGTGCCGATGCGGGTGTCCCCAGCGGCGTTCACGGTCGAGGGTCGGAGCCTGGCCGGGCGGTTCGCCGTCGTCGAGTGCGACGTTTCGCCGGGGACCGGACCCGGGACATCTCCCCGAGGGTAGTGTCCTGCGGTGGAGATCTTGGACTTGACCTCTCTGGAACAGCGCCTCCGCCACAGGACCACACTGCCCTGGTACGGCAAGATCTGGGGACACCTGCAGGACACGACCGTTGGCTACGGCTTCCGGCCCACCTGTGCCATGGCCTGGTTCCTGGCGCTGCTGCTCCTCGGTTCGGTCGCGTACGGACTGCACCACCCGCCCCCGGCGGAGCGCGGCAAAGGACCGGGCTTCAACTCCGTCATCTACGCCCTCGACCTCCTCCTGCCCGTCGTCGACTTCGGCCAGGAGAAGGCCTTCACCCCCACCGGCCTCTATCAATAGCTGTCCTATCTCCTCATCGCCGCAGGATGAATCCTCGCCACGACCATCGCCGCAGGAGTCACCCGCAACCTCAACCGCACCTAGGCCCTACGTTTGGATCAGTCGGTCGTTGGTCCGGGTCTGCCGTTAAGTGAGCGCGAATTGAGCCATTGCTCCCGGACCGGACGCCGATGCCGGGTGGTCGCCGGCGGGATCACCGGGAGGTGATCGACGCGATCGCCATCTACTTGGCCGGACCTCGCATGGCGGGAATCTTCCTCTGGTCAGACCGGTGATCCAAACGAAAGTTCCTAGTCGTGGAAGGCCGTGGTCGCCTCGAGCGCGGCGCGCCCAGTCGTCACCCGATTCACTGGCGCGGTCCCATCGGCATAGCCGAAGGAGATGCCCATGAGCAGCTTTCCTCCGGTGACGCCGAGCTCGCCTCGGACGGTGTCGGCGTAGAAGCTGAGCAGTCCCTGCGGGCAACTGTCCACACCGTACGCAGTCATCGCCAGGAGAAGGGTCTGCATGTAGCCGCCGACGTCAGCGGCCAGCCGTGGCCCGCCGTCACCGTTGACGAATAGGAACGCCGCGTGTGGCGCGCCGTAGAAGCGCAAGCTCTGCGCGTCGTAGGCCGCACGTGCCGCATGGTCGTCAGGGTCGATGCCCAGCGCTCCGTACAGCTCGGCTCCGAATGCGGCCCGGCGCACCTGCTGCACCTGCGCGTAGATGTCCTCGGAATACGGGAGGTCCGCCGAGGTGCGCTTCTCGGCGTGGGCTGCCTGCAAGGCATGCGCCAGGCGCTCACGCGTCGCGCCGCTCACCACCTCCACCTGCCAGGGCTGCGCATTGGAGTTGGACGGCGCGGCGCCGGCCAGGGAGAAGATCGCGCGCATCGTGTTCGCCGGCACGGCTTCCGGGCGGAACGCGCGTGTCGCGTGACGGTCGCGTATCAGCTTCTCCGCGCAGCCACTCAGCTCGGTGGGGTCGGCGGGACCGGTGGGGACTGGTCTGGTCATGGAACACTCCTCAGGGGTTGCGTATGTAAACGGAAGCGTTTACTTGGAGGCAACCCTAGCGAGCCGACCCTGCCGAGGTAAACGCCTACGTATACTTGCTTCATGGGTACGACGACTGCCGCACCTCGACGAGGGGGGCGTGGGGGCCGGGAGCGCATCCTGGCTGCCGCCGCCCAGCTGTTCGCGGTCCAGGGGATCAATGCGACCGGCATGGAACAGGTCGCGGAGGAAGCGCCGGTGTCCAAGCGCACGCTCTACTCGCACTTTCGGACCAAGAGCGACCTGGTCATCGCCCACCTGCAGGACCTCGCGTCGTCGGGCGCCACCCTGGAGAGCGTGCTGACCCGCGAGGACATCCCCCCAAGGGAGCGGATCCTCGGACTGTTCGACCAACCCGCGGCGGACGCGGCTCCGGTGCGCGGATGCCCGTTCATCGATGCCGCCGCGGAGTTCCCCGACCCGAAGAGCGCGGTCCATTCCCACGCCCGCGAACAGAAACTGCGGATGACCGAGCTGGTCACCGCCTTGGTGAGGGAGCTGGGCTGCCGGGAGCCCGTCGCACTCGCCGAACAACTGGTCACCCTCGCGGACGGTGCGGCCAGTCGCGCCATGGTGCTGGGCGAAGCGGACTACGGCCGGCACGCGCGAGCAGCAGCCGAGGTCCTCCTCGAACGCGCTCTACCGGGCACGAACTGACGAGGCCGAGGGCCGCGCCGGACAAAGGCCCACCGAGGCATCGCTCGACGGTCTTGCGTTGCCCGTCACCTGCGTGACGGCTTCCTGCTCGATGACAGCCGAGAACGAGCAGATGATCCGAACGAAACGACCTGGCGGTGTCTTGACGCGCGCGTACCTGCTGAGTTTGTCGAACGTATTCCATTGACCGAGGGACGTCCGAGGCAGGAAAGTGTCGCCCCTGATCGGGATCAACGGCATACGGGGGACGGTGAACGGTGGCTGGCTCGGACATGGCCCGTGACCTGCAAGTCAAGGAAACCTCGTCTGATCTGCCGCTGTGGACAGCGGACTTCCGGCTGTTCTTCGCCGCCCGCACGACCTCTCTGCTGGGCGACGCGATGCTCCCCGTCGCGATCACGGCCGCCGTGATCCGGGCGGGATACGGGGCGAGCGGGGTGGGCTATGCGCTGGCCGCGCTCGTAGCCCCGTTCGCCGCGTTGATCATCTTTGGTGGAGTGCTGTCCGACCGCTTCGGCGCCCGACGGCTGATGGTCGTCTCGGACACGACCAGGCTGTGCTTCCAGGCGGTGCTTGCGCTGCTCTTTCTGCTGGGTACGCCGCAGCTGTGGCAGATCCTGGTGCTGCTGGCCCTGGTCGGGGCGGGCAGCGCAATCTTCCAGCCGGGAGTCGCCAGCATCACTCCGCGGATAGCCGAGGACGTGCAGAAGGCGAATGCCACGCTCCGCATCTCGGAGTCCGTCACCGCCGTGATCGGCCCGTCGCTGGCAGGTCTGCTGCTGGTGGTCTCCTCACCGGCAACGGTGGTCGCCCTCGACGCCCTGACCTATGGGATCAGCGGCGCCTGCCTGCTCCTGCTCCGCTCCGTCCCGATGGGCCCGGAGGCGCGGGACGGCGCCTCGTCGTTCCGGGCCGATCTCGTCGAGGGATGGCGGGAGTTCCGGGCCAGGACCTGGCTGTGGAGTGTCATCGTCGTCTTCATGCTCTGGCAGCTGGCGGGCGCCGGCCCCACCATGACCCTCGGCAACAGCACGCTGGTCACCGACTACGGAGCAACGACGTTCGGCCTGGTCATGTCGTCCCTCGGGGCGGGAAGTGTGGTGGGCGGAATCATCGCGATCAGGCTCCGCCCGCGGCATCCGCTCCGGGCCGGCGCCCTCTCCATGATCCTCTGGGCGCTCATGCCGTTGGGGGTCGCTCTCGGCCTTCCCGCGCCGCTCATCGCCGGGTGCTACGGGGTGAGCGGCGTGGGCATGGCGTTCTGGATCGTCATGTTCCACACGAGCGTGCAGACGCACATCCCGCAGAACGTCCTCGGCAGGGTGCACGCGTACGACGCGGCCGGCTCGCTGGTGATGAAGCCGGTCGGGCAGGCGGTTGCGGGGCCGCTCGCGGTCGTCGTGGGGACGGTGCCGCTGCTGTGCGTGTCCGCGTCCATGGCGCTCGTCGCCTGCGCCCTGCTGCTGGCAATCCCGGCCGTACGCGGCCTGAAGCGCGTGGCGCGCTGAGCCGCCCCAGGCCTGGTCACCGTCGCCTGTCGCAGGCCGCTCGGGAAACACGGGCCGTGTCCGCGAGCGGGGTCACGGTTCAGGGTCGGCAGGGCCGGGCGTGCAGGACTCGCAGTGCGGCGCCCGCGATCGGGGCGCTCAACGCCTGGTACGAGGAGGGCGGTTCCGGCGCACGGCGACCGGTACGAGGCGTACGACTCGCGCTCGTTGGTCCGCCAACGGCTGTTCGGAGCGTGCGACCGGTCCGATGGGTGCAGCGTTGGACTCTCCCCCCGTGGGAGAGTCCACCATGATGGGGTGCCAGACGAACTTCTCACCATCGGGCGCTTCGCCCGCCTGTGCCGGCTCAGCGTCAAGCAGCTGAGGCACTACGACGAGCTGGGGCTGTTGGCGCCGGTGCGCGTGGACGCCGGCTCCCGCTATCGCTATTACGCACCCGAACAGGCGCGTGATGCCCTGACCATCGCCATGCTCCGCGAGCTGGATCTTCCCTTGGCCGTGATCACCCAGGCGCTGGCTGCCGGGCCTGAGTCCAGGGCACACCTCCTGCGCGCCGAGCGCGACCGGCTGGCCGAGCGGATCCGCAAGGACCAGGCTCGGCTGGAGATGCTGGAACGGCTGGCGGAGGGCGGGCTGCCCGGTTACGAGGTGACGATCGGCAGCGAGCCGGAGCGTCTGCTGGCAGTGGTGCAAGCGGTCTGCGCCCCCGCGGAGATCGGGCAGAAGGTCGGGGAGTGCGTAGGGCGGCTGCTGCCCGTGCTCGGCCGGGCGGGAATCGCATGGGAGCCGCCGCTCTGGGGCTTGTACCCGCTGGACCTGCAGGAGCGGATGGGGATCGCCGTCGGAGTGCAGACGCCGCAGCGGGCAGGGACGCCCGGTCCGGAGTGGGAGGTGCTGCCCGGCGGACCCGTTGCCGAGACCGTGCACATCGGGCCGTACGCCCAGCTGCCCCTGGCCTACCACGCTCTCTTCGCCGCCATCCATGAGCGCGGGCTACGCCCGCAAGCGCCCGTACGGGAGGCCTATCTCGTCGGGCCGGCAGAGGCACCACAAGAAGAACTGATGACCCGGCTGATCATCCCCGTCCAGGAGAGCACGGCATGACCACGGTGAAAGACGTTGATGCCCGCGGGACGCAGCACTGCGAGACGACAACACTGGGGGTGCTGCTGCGGCACCAGGGACTCGATCTCTCCGAGCCCATGCTCTTCGGCCTCGGCTCCGGGCTGTCCTTCGTCTATTGGGACAGCAAGAGCATGGATTTCCCTTTCCTCGGGGGACGGATCAAGCCCTTCGACCTCACCAGAAACCTGTCCGCCGGACTCGGGCTGCAGCTCCTGGTCCAGGAAACCACCTCGCCGAGAAGGGCTTGGGAAAATGTGGCGGCCCCCCTCGACGCCGGCCGCCCCGTCGGACTGCAACTCGACAGCTACTACCTGGACTACTTCACCTCAAAGGTGCACTTCGGCGGTCATGTCGTCGCCATGTACGGCTACGACGACCACGACGCCTACCTGGTGGACACCCACCCGCAAGGCGGTGGAGTATCCACCAGCCTGACCAGTCTCGCCAAGGCCAGGGCCGCGCGTGGCCCGATGACCGCCAAGCACCGGTCCTTCACTCTCACCGTTCCACGGAACCTGTCGTCCCCGCAGGGCCAGATCGTTCCCGCCATCACCGCCTGCGCCGACGCCTTCCTCAACCCGCCCATCGCCAACCTCGGCCACCGGGGCATCGAAAAGGCCGGGAAACTGGTACGCACTTGGCTCCAGCGAACCGACAACCCGCAGCGGGACCTGCCGCAGGCGGCCCTCTTGATGGAGAAGGCCGGCACCGGCGGCGCCCTGTTCCGTAACCTCTACCGCGACTTCCTCGCCGAATGCGCCCAATTCCTCGACAGCAGTCATCTGCGCACCGGCCACCGGCTGTTCACCGATGCGGCCACCCTATGGACGGAAGTCGCGGCGCTGATCCGCAAAGCCGGTGAATCAGGCGATGGGCAGTGCCTGGCAGAGGCAGGCGCCATCCTCTGCCAACTTTCCCGGATGGAACGCGAGGCCATGGAGGTGCTGAAGCGCCTGGGGCAGTAAAGCCCCCAAGCCAGCCGTTCCGAAAGAAGCGACTCGCTCCATTGATGTCTTCGAGGTGGAATTCCCACGTCGAACGGAACACTCAACCCCCCGGCTGTACGTGGCGCTCGTAAAGTCCGGCCGCTGTCACGAGCCCTGATTCGTAGGCGCTGATGACCAGTTGCGCGCGATCGCGTGCCCGCAGCTTGCTCAGTAGGCGGCCGATGTGGGTCTTGACGGTGCCGTGGCTGAGGTGGAGGTACGCGGCGATGTCGGTGTTGGACAGCCCGCGGGCCACGAGGAGCAGAACCTCTCGCTCGCGGTCGGTGAGGTCGTCCAACGAGGAGCCGGGCGCCGGGAGCCCCTGGGGAAGCCGGGCGAACTCGGCGATCAGGCGCCGGGTCACCGAGGGCGCGAGGAGGGACTCTCCGGCGGCGACCGTGCGGATGCCTGACAGCAGGACGTCGGGAGAGGTGTCCTTGAGGAGGAACCCCGCTGCTCCGGCGCGCAGCGCGCCGTACACGTACTCGTCGAGGTCGAAGGTGGTCAGGATGAGGACGTGCGAATCCGCCGTCTCCGGAGATCCGGATATGTGCCGTGTCGCCTCGATCCCGTCCATGCCGGGCATCCTGATGTCCATGAGCACCACATCCGGGCGCAGGCGCCGCGCGCTCTCGACGGCCTCGGCGCCCGTGCCGGCCTCGCCGACGGCGGTCAGCCCGGGAGCGGTGTCGATGAGGACCCGGAAGCTGCCCCGGAGCAGGGACTGGTCGTCGGCTACGAGTACCCGGATCGGTCCGGTCACGCGATGGTCTCCTTTCGGCCGGGTGCGGTGCCGTGCGTGGGTTCGGCCGGGAGGCTTGCCGACACGGCGAACCCGCCGCCGGGCCGCGGTCCGGCCTCCAGCGTCCCCCCGTACATCATCACCCGCTCCCGCATCCCCACGAGTCCGTGCCCACCCCTGAGGTCCGCCCGGCCGGGCACGACCGCGTCCCCTGTTCCATCGTCCACCACCGCGATGTGCGCTCCCCCACGGGCGTCCGCGGTGATGGTCACCTCGCAGTGCGTTCCGTCGCCCGCGTGCTTGATCACGTTGGTCAGCGCCTCCTGCACGATCCGGTAGACGGTCAGGGCCGTTCCCGCGGGGAGGGCGGCCGTGAGCCGGGTGTGGAGTGCGGTGTGGATGCCCGCCTGCTCGGCGCGCTCGACGAGAGAGGGCAGGTCGTCCAGTCCCGGTGGGGGTGCGGTCTTGGCGGAGCCGGCACCTCGTGTGTGCGGTCCGGCGGTGTCGCCGCGCAGCACCCCCAGGGCGCGCCGCATCTCGGTGAGTGCCTCCCGGCCGGTCCGTTCGATCGCCTGGATGGCGTCACGTGTCTCCTCGGGACGTTCGTCGGCCACGTGGTTGGCGACCGCCGCCTTGACGACGATGACGCTGAGGCTGTGCGAGACGATGTCGTGCAATTCGCGGGCGATGCGCAGGCGTTCCTCGGCCAGCGCCGCCATGGCCAGGCGCCGTTCCCGGCGGGCCGCTCGGGCCCGCCGCTGCCGCACGACACGGCCCGTCGCCCACGCGGCTCCGAGCACCAGCCAGACGAGCGCCGCGGTTCCGGCGGCGTCCGGCCACGGGCCGGACGGGGACAGCACGGCCTCGCCGATGACGACCGCGGCCGCCGACACGGCCAGGGCCAGGGCGAGCACCGCGGCAGCCCGCCGCATCGGGTTCAGGAGCGCCACCGCGTAGAGCGCCAAGGCGGTGGAGACGTAGGGGTCGCGGGTGATGTCGAGAAGCGTGGCCGCTGCCGTGGCAGCCAGTACCACCACGAGAGCGGTCAGGGGCCACCGGCGGCGGACCGCCAGCGGCGCGCCCACGCACACGGCCACCAGCCAGCCCACCCACACCGGGCCGGAAAACCCGGGCAGGCCGTCGAGGGCGCCCTGCCCCGCCAGCACCCCGTACGCAGTCGTCACGACGCCGCCGGCGCAGGCGTCGAGTACCAGCAGATGCGGCCCCGTCCGCGGGCGCCACGGCACTGTGCGCATTGCACGACGATACCGACGCGCAGTCATCCGGCCTGCCCCAGGAGGAACATCGCGGTGCCCACCGTGCCCACCAGCAGCAGCCTGCCGATGGCCGTGGCCGGCCGCGGGGCCGGCCCGGTGCGCAGTGCGGTCACCCCCAGCGGAACGAGCGCCGCGCAGAGCCCCGCAGCAGCAACGACCGACCAGGCGGTCGTCCCCTTCAGCACTCCCAGAGGCATCGCCGCCGCCAGAGCCAGGGCCGCCGCGCGCAGGGGACCGAGGACCCGCGAGCGCCAGGCGCCGATGGCCAGCAGGATCCAGCCGCCCATGATGGCGGCGTTCAGCGCGCTGAAGACATGGAACGCGCCATAGGTCTCGCTCACCGTTCGTGCCGCCGACGCCGCGCCCTGGGCGGTCACCAGCCGGAAGCCCGCATGGTCCACCCCGGCGTGGAATACCCGGGCGAACAGGCCCAGGACGACGAGGACGCCGCCCCACACAGCCAGCTCCCGGAAACGCGCAGCGATGCGGGCGGCGAGGAGCGCGAGACCCGGCCAGAGCAGCACCCACCCCGCGGACACCAGGCTGTACGACGCCGTCATGAGGGCCGGATGATGCCCGTACGCACTCAGTTGGTCGGGAAAGAAGAAGCCGAAGCGCACCCGCAGCAGCACGCCGACGAGCACCAGCAAGGGCCCGACGATGAGGGATGCGCCGCCCACCCAGCGTCCGGGAAAGACGGGCTGCGGCGTGGCGATTGACGAAGAAGTGACGGTCATGGTGCAACGATGCGGCCGGTGCTTGCACCGCGTCGTCGGAGCACGGACCACACTTCCGCGTCGGACCATGGTCATAGCGCCCGCCTCACCGTCTGCCTCTGGTCCGACCCGACAACCGGAAGTCGGCCCGACAACCGGAAGTCGGCCCGACGACCGGACGCCGGCCCGACGACCGGGACGGGAACCTCCTGCCGAGAGGAGGGCAAGCCGTCCCCGCACCGCTCTCGCGGCGGCCGCCTGCGCCGCGACGCTCACCAGGCAAACTCATCGTCAGCCCCAAGGCGGCGGCACTGAGCAGGAATTCCTGGTCGCCCACACTCCTGGATCACCACACTCCCGGCAGTACCGCCGGCCCGCCGCCGAAATCACTAGACCGGTCGTCATAGTTCAGCTAGCCTAACGGGCATGGCTCACCGAACCGATACCCGGCGGCGGATGCTGGAGTCCGCCGCCGAGCTGTTCCACACGCAGGGCTACCACGCCACCGGGCTCAACCAGTTGGTCACCGTCAGCAAGGCCCCGAAGGGCTCGCTGTACTTCCACTTTCCAGGCGGCAAGGAGCAACTGGCGGCCGAGGCGCTGCGGATGTCCGGCAGCCAACTGCACGAGGTGCTGCGGGAGATCACCGCCGAGGCCACCGACGCCGCGAGTGCCATCCGGGCGGTCGTGGAGCTCTTGACCGGTACGCTCGCCGACTCGGAATTCCAGCGCGGCTGCCCGCTGGCGGCCGTCACGCTGGACGCCGCGACGGACAGCGAACAGATCAGGCAGGCCTGCGCGGAGGGTTACGAGTCCTGGCGCGAGCTGCTCGCCAAGTTCCTCACCGAACAGGGGCTGGCCACGGACAGGGCCGAAGCCCTGGCAACCGTCGTGCTCGCCTCGATCGAGGGCGCCCTGCTGCTGGCGAAGGCCGGCCACGACACTGCCCCACTGCGCGCCATCGCCGACCATCTGCACGACACGATCGAGAGGGAACTCGCCTGATGCGCGTCCATCACTTGAATGCCGGCACCCTCCGCCCGCTCGGCGGCCGGCTCGTCGACGGCGAGCCGGGGCTGTTGCGGCGCGCCGAGATGGCCTGCCACTGTCTGCTGCTGGAGACCGAAGCGGGCCTGGTTCTCGTCGATACCGGAATCGGCGCCCAGGCCGCCCACCGGCCCCAAGAGTGGCTCGGCCGGCGGTTCCTCAGCGTGGCCCGCCCGGACATCGACGGCGATCAGTCGGCCGTTCGGCAGATCGCGCGGCTGGGATACGACCCTGCCGATGTGCGGCACATCGTCGTCACGCACCTCGACCTCGACCACGCCGGCGGGCTGGCGGACTTCCCCGAGGCGACCGTGCACGTCTACGCCGAGGAGCTACGCGCGGCCGAGCGACCACGCACCGCACTCGAGCGCGGCCGCTACCGGGCGGCCCAGTTCGCGCACAAGCCGAAGTGGGCACCCCAGACGGGTCTCGGCGAACCGTGGCTCGGCTTCGACGCCGTACGGGAACTCGACGGCCTGCCGCCGGAGATCCTGCTCATTCCGCTGGCCGGCCACACCCTCGGCCACGCGGGCATCGCCGTCGACACCGGCCGCGGCTGGCTGCTGCACGCCGGTGACGCCTACTTCCACCCCGGCGAACTCGACCCGGCCCGGCCGCACTGCCCGCCCGCCCTGGCCCTGTTCGAGTCGATGATGCAGACCGAGAAACGAGCCCGGCTGCACAACCAGCAGCGGCTGCGTGAACTGGCCCGCACCCACGGCGACCAGGTCCAGATCTTCAGCGCACACAACGCCGGCGAATACCATCGCCACGCCGCGGGAAGCCACGACACCCCGCTCCGTTCAGCGTAGGCGGGCGGGGTCGAGCCAAGGTGGACCCCGCCGTCCGTTCTGGATCGCCGCGCTACCGTCCCGTGGTCCTCGACAGCGCGAGTCGGCCGGCGCAAGGGCACTCTTGCACCGCGGAACAGCGCCTTCAGCTCGGTCGCCGACCGCGAGGATGAGCGCGCGAGGGCTCTCGAAGTCCTCACTGAGGAACGTTCCTGTACCCCTGCGGCTGCGCACGGGGCCGTACGCCGGAACCAGGCCGTGGGCAGGGCCGTCAGACTCTGGCGTACGGCGCACAGCCGCGCGCACCGCGAGGCACATCGGGGGACGACATGTACAGCTTCTACGTGTTCGAGGGATCGTTCTGGCAGGGCAGCGGCGGCTGGGAGCACCTTGAGGTGTGCAGCCGCCTGGAAGAGCTCGATGCCTCCGTCGCCTACTACGTGCGTACGGGGTCGTGGGCCGCTGGTGGTGCGTTCGTGATCAGGGTGTACCACCTCGGGGAGCTCCTGGTGGAAAGGGAGCTGGACCCGTTCGTGACGGTGGAGGTCCCCGGGCTGACGGCGATGCGGTCCGCGCGGGACATGTCGGCGAGCGGCGGCGTACCGGAGCCCGGCGGGCAGTACGACGGCATGGACGACGACGCGATCTGGGAGGTGCTGCCCCAGGACATGTACGAGATCGCAGAGGAATCCCCCGAGCGCATCCGCGTGAGCATCGACTGGGACGGGCTCGCGCTGCCGGCGCTCGTCCGTCCCCTGCTGTCGCCCGGGGTCGGCGTCGTGATCGACGGGCACGAGTTGGCTTATGGCCGCCACTCGACACTGGACGGCTGCATCTGACCTGACGGATGTCCGGGCCGCCCCTCCCGTCCCGGCAGCGTGCGTCACAACGTCCAACGAGCCGAGCCCCGGTGGTGGTAGCCGGCGACCACCAGGCGGCCGTTCGATGACGCCTCTGCGGAGTGCGGTTGCACGTGATGCCGCTGGTGAAGCCTCGCTGGCACCGCGGCGGCCTGCGGACCGGTTGCCGTCTGACCTGCAGACACCCCGGTTCTGACCGGCCGGCTCCGGCCCGGGAACAGCCCTCTGATGCCGCGTGTGTGAGAGCACCGGACCCCGAAGATTCCGCACGGAATGTCGGGTCCCGGGCCCGCCTCCGCCCCGGACTTCAAGATCGATTGTCAGTGGTGGGTGAGAGGATCGGTGTACCGATTCGGCAAGCAACGGGGAGCAGTTATGTCCGGAAACCAGAACTACATCAATCACGTTGCTCTTGTACTGGATGCCAGTTCGTCCATGTCGCAACTGAGCCGCAAGGTCGTCGAAGTCGCCGACCAGCAGATTGCCTACCTGGCCCGCCGATCGAAGGAACTCGACCAGGAAACCCGCGTCACGGTGTACGTCTTCGCCAGCCAGGTGGAGTGCGTCATCTACGACAAGGACGTGCTGCGGATGCCGTCCCTGAAGCAGCTGTACCGAGCCGGTGGAATGACGGCCTTGCTGGCGGCCACGCTGAAGTCGCAGCGGGAGCTGGCGCAGACCGCTCAACTCTACGGCGACCACAGCTTCCTGACGTTCGTACTGACCGACGGGCAGGAGAACGCAAGCCACCGCTGCTCGGACGCCTCCTCCAAGGACCCGCGCGAACTGATACAGGCCGTGGCCAAGATGATCGAGACACAGCAGGACAACTGGACGCTGGCCGTCCTCGTGCCGGACCAGATGGGCAAGCGCGAGGCCATGCAGTGTGGTTTCCCGAAGGACAACATCGCCATCTGGGACGCCACGAGCACGCAGGGCCTGGAGGACGCCGGGCAGGTCATCCAGGAGGCAACCGAGAAATTCATGGTGGGCCGCACGCGGGGCATCCGCGGATCACGGACGGTGTTCTCCACGGGTGCCGACGCCGTCAACAAGGACACCATCAAGGCGGCCGGTCTCACCCCGGTGAAATCGTCCGAGTACCAGCTGATCCCCGTGGCTCGCGACGCGACGATCCGCGACTGGGTCACCGAATCCGGGCACACCTACCGCACCGGTTGTGCGTTCTACCAGCTGAGCAAGTCGGAAAAGATCCAGGCGCGGAAGCAGATCGCGGTCCTGGAGAAGAAGTCCGACCAGGTGTACACGGGACCGCAGGCCCGAGCCCTGCTCGGTCTGCCGGACTCGGAGGTCCGCATCAAGCCCGACCACAACGACGACTTCACGATCTTTGTGCAGAGCACCAGCGTGAACCGCAAGCTCGTACCGAACACGCGGCTGCTGCTCATGAACTGACGGCTAAGAGCGTCTCGCGGCGGCCGCCGTTCAGATCGCGGTCGCCGTGGTGCCGCTGACCGGCGCGCACCGGATCGCTGTCCGTGCTGGTCGTACTGAGCGCGGTCAACGGCGCGGTGTCCGCCGTCTCCATGCCGGCCTCGGCCTCGCTGACGCCGCAGACCGTGCCACCGCAGGAGCTGCGCCCCGCCGACGCCGTGGCACGGATGGGCGTCAACACCGACAGGATCCTTGGCGCCTCGCTCGGCGGCCTGCTCACGGCGGTGTGCAGCCCCGGCTGGGGCATCGTGGCCGACGCGGCCGGTTTCGCGGCGGGCGCGCTCCCGTACCACGGCGTCCGGGTGCAGACCAAGGCCGTCGCATCCGGACGGCCGCTCCGTCCCATCCTCTGGGCGAACTGCGGGAAGGCTGGCAGGAGTTCACTTCACGGGTCTGCGTGTGGACGGTCACGATCCGGTTCTGCGTTCGTCAACGCGGTGGCGGCCGGCGGTATCCAGGTCCTCGGCCCGGCGGTCGCCAGCAGCTACGGCCGTACGGCCTGGGGCCTGGCGCTCGCAACCCAGATGGCGGGCGCGCTCATCGGTGGCTCCCTGGTGGCCAAGCAGGTGTGCGCGCTGACCACTACGGCGGACCGGGCGGCGACCGAGGTGGCGGTCCCACCTCCTGAGGCGGCCGAGGCACCCGGCACCGCTCTTGGCACGGCCCCCGGCCCCGTCCCCGTCCACCGGGAGTCCGGCCCTACTCAGCCAGCCGTGGCGGGTTCCTCGGCCCGGGGGCCCGCGTCGACGCCAGGCGGCAGGAGTCGGTGCCGGTCTCGACGATGCTGCCGTTGAAGGTGAGGTGCAGCGGCCGGCCGGACACCGCCGACGGCATCGCCCTGGCCACCCGGCCCGGTCCGGCCCGCTCCATCGAGTTCAGCGCCGCTTCGAGGGTTTGCGCAGGGCGGAACCGTGCTCAAGACGTCCTGCCAGTTGGCCGGTCAGGCACGGCAGCGCAGCATCTCCAGCGGCGGCTTCGCGAGGAGGTCCGCCCAGAAATCCTCGCCGAATTCACGAATACCGGCTTCGGACACCTGCAGCGGAACCCACTCCACCGCACTGAATCCGGTTGCCCGCAGACACTCCTCGTAGACCTCGCGGCGCGGGGCCGTGGTGACAATGCTGATCGGCTGCGGGTCGAGAAGAGCCGTGACCCGCGCCCGCGGACCCGTCTCGATTTCCTCGCCGGTCGGTTCGCAACGGAACCCGTACTTCTCCAGGGAGAGACAGTCGAACCGGTAGTCGGGCTTCTGGGCGAGCACGAAGAACTCCCCACCCGGCACCAGGCTCCGGTGGATGTTGCGGCACATCCGCTCCATCGCCGCGATGTCCTCGGCGTAGTTGAGGCACTGCACGCCGGTCGCGATGTCGAAGCGCCGGTCGAGAGCCCGCAGTTCGGTCACGTCACCGACCTCGTAGCGCACACCCAACGGGTCACGCCGCTCGATCTCCCGCGCGGCGGCGATCATCTCTACGGAGAGGTCGACACCGAGGACATCCATGGCGCCGCGCCGCTTGAACTCCCTGCTGTAGAAACCGGTGCCGCACGCCAGGTCGAGTACCGACTTGCCGCTCACGTCCCCGACCATCCCCAGAAAGCTCGGCACCTCCCCGTAACGCGTCAGCGGCAAGGCCTTGAACCCCTCGAACGCCTCGCCGATCTCGTCGTACTGCTGCACGCTCACGTGCCGCCCCCTCGTGTGCTTCGTCCTGTACGCGGCCACGCCGGCCCCCTCCGCATTGGGAGGTTCGCCAAGTCGCGGTCGTGGCAGAAAGTCTCCACCGCCCGGTCTGGCCGCCGTACTGGTAGATGACACAGAAAGTTGGCAGGGTCGCCCTCCTATCGCCCAACTCCACCTCAGAAATCATTCATGCCGTCGGCGCGCGCACGGCGCATCGCGTAACCGCCCGCGCTGCTCGCTGCGCGCCTGGCCGACCAGCCAGACCAGCCAGACCAGCCAGACCAGTGGCAGGTACCACATCAGGTCCACCATCGCCCAGATCACCGAGAAGGCGACGAGCGTCGGCAGCGCCGGGGCTCCCTGTGGCACGAACTGCGACAGGAACGACACGGCGAACACGCCCGCCTTGGGATTGGCGACGTCCCCGATCCGCACCAGTACCGCGGCGCCGAAAATCCGCACCGCGTCATAGGCGACCTGCGAGGCCGGCAGCAGACCGGATACCCCCAACGCCGCCGCGAGACCCCCCACAGCAGCACCCCGCACTCATTCCCCAAAACTGTGGCCATTCCCCTTCTGTGGCCATTCATCACCGCTCGGCGCAGGATCGCAGTCGTACTCGGCCCGGGGACCATCGAAATCAGAAATGCCGCACCGCCGAGCGGAACAATGGAACTCCGCATCGGGTCAGCATTCCCGGCGTTCGAGTGCCTCACAAGGCCCTTGTCCGGCTGAAGAATTACGGAAAACCGGAGAGCAGGCATGTCCGAGGGTCGGCGCGGACGCGTTGAGGTTGCTACAGGTTGACGCCGCCGGTGACGTCGATCTTGGTGCCGGTGATCCAGCGGGCGTCGTCGGAGGCCAGGAAGGCGACCGCGTCGGCAATGTCCGGGATCTCGCCGATCCGGCCGAGGGCGGTCAGGCTGATGTTGCGCTCCAGGTTCGCCGGGTCGGCCAGCACTTCGGCGGTCATGTCGGTGCGGGTGAATCCGACGACGACGGAATTCACGGTGATTGCGCGGGGGCCGAGGTGCTTGGCCAGGGTGTGGCCGAACACTTCGAGTGCGCCCTTGGTGAGCGGATATCCAATGCCGTGGGCGGAGGCGATACGGGTGGAGACCGATGAGATGTTGATAATCCGGCCACCGTCGCGCAGTCGTGGCAGCAGCCGCTGGGTGAGGAAGAACGGTGCCTTGATGTTGACCGCGACCATCCGGTCGAACTCCTCAGGGGTGAGAACCTCGATCGGTCGCCCCATGAGGTTGAGTCCCGCATTGTGAACCAGGATGTCGATCGTCGATTCCCCGTGTGCGCGCAGTCCGGCCTCCAGCCCAGTCATGAGCGTGTCCACGTCGTCGGGGACGCCCAGTTCGGCGCCCACGATGAACGCCCGGCCACCGGCCTCGGCGATGGCCGCGGCGGTCTCCTCGGCCGCGGCCTCGTTGCTGCCGTAGTGCACGGCTACCAGAGCGCCGTCCCGGGCCAGGCGTTCGGCGATGCCTCGCCCGATGCCCCGGCTGCTGCCGGTGACCAGTGCGACCTTTCCACTGAGGTTTCCCATGCCCACTCCTTGGTCGTGTTCCGCAGAGTTCCCCACATCTAATTAGGTAAGGCTAGCCTCACTCTCGTTTGCCATCCATTCAGTTGCCGGGGACTGGTGCCCTTCTTGGCCAGGGACGCGCACACCCCTGAGCCAGGTCGGGGACTGGCACGGTGGCTGATGCCCCGTAACCAGTCCCCTCCTGCGCCCCCGTGAGTCAAGTACGCGCGTGCACCGCTCCCGAGGATCAGAAGCAAGAGGACCCGGAGCACACGCGCTCCGGAGCCTCGTAGCGGGTGACGAGGTGACGGTTCTTCATGCCCGGATCTGCCGTCGACCACCCGTGGCAGCGATACCCCGGCCAGGGCCCGCCGCAGCCGGCCGATCTCCAGCCGACCCCGGTTCAGGCCGCCCACAAGGCGCCGTGTCCGCACCCGCACTCGGGTGAGCTTGTGCACTTCGCCTGCGGGCTGTGGCCGCAGCTGAAGAGACCCCTCGCTCTACGCGCCGACGACGAAACGGCCTGCCCGCAGCCCGGCAGCAATCTCCGCAGTGGTCTGCTCCACCGACTGGACGCTCGAATCGACGACATGGCCCTCGAGCTCTGCGACGTTCTCAAATGCTCCGTACAGGCCGGTGATCGGTTCGACGTCCTTCAAGTGCCGGCCTTCGCGCTGGGTGGCCCGCGAAAGCGCCACCTCCAGACTCGGTCGCAGGACGATGTAGGAGAGGCCGAGGCCACGCTGCCGGCACGCGGCGCGGAACGGTTCGAGCATCCACGGCCCCAGGATGCCTTCGAGGATGACGTCATAGCTGCTTGCGTATGCGCATGCAGCATCGATCATCACGTTCTGGACGACCTCGTTCTGACGCTCGGCTTCCGGAAGATACGGCAGGACGAATCCCGAGCGGATCCATACATAGAAGGTGTCGGTGTGCATGTGGACGGTTGGCCATTCAGCCTCCGAGGCCAGATTTGCAGCGACGGTGGATTTTCCAGATCCAGGCGGTCCACCAAGCAGCACCAGCCCGCCGAATTTTGAAGTGCCAGCCGATTCTTGGTTCGACAATTGAAGCTCCTTACGGCGTGAGCGATACCGGCGGAGCTTATCCAGAGGAATTACCGGAAATCCACGCGGCGGAGCAAAGAAATTCCATCAAGGGACCCGCCGGGTGAGCTTTGTCACTTCCGACTGTTCCGAACGGGGTTGCGCTGGGGCTCAGCGGACCGCCGCCCTGCGCATACGCGCCGACCACAGCAGCGCGGACTACCGCCTGCCTGAGCGCCCAGCGCGGTCGCCTGTCGGCGAAGCGGGACTCCGATTGCCTGTACCGATTCGCACCGAGCAACGACTGCGGCTGCGGCTGCGGTAGAGGGGGCGAGGGCGGGGGCGCCAACGCAACAACATGCTTCCGCCCCCGTTCCCGCATTTAGAGCACGCCATTCTTTCGAAGCGCAGAATGGAATAGGGGACGACCGCGACGACCGATTCCGGGCAACAGGGATCCTCGAAGAGACTGCCTTCGCCACCAAGCCGGCCCTGGCCATTACGGTGATCACGTGCGCCCTGGAGGCTCTCGCTCCTGCCGCCTGGGGCGTCGGCGACGAGGTCTACGGGACCATCCCCCACTTGCGCGTGGCTCTGGAAGTCTGCCGCAATGGCTACGCCTTGGCCGCCGCCTGCGATCACCAAGTCCTCATCACGGAGCGGAAGTTCCGTCCCAACACGCCGACCAGGAAGCTGCCCGTGCAGACTTGGCAACAAAGCTCCGCAGACCCCGGGGCGCAGGGCCTGCGCTGCCACCCATGGGCGGGAGTTGAGCTCACCGGCACACAACCTGGTCACCATCAACTGCTGGTCCGCTGTAACTGCCGTACCGGTGACCCCGCTTCTAGCGCTGCTAAGCACCTGGCCCGAGGCCCCTGGCCATGCTGGTGCGCATTGCGGGATCACGATGACGGGTGGAAGAGCTCCCCCCGTCCGGCAAGGGCGTTGCCGGACGGGACGAACAGCAGGTCAAACGGTGGATCTGAGATCCCGCACCTGTTCATCCACGGGACCATCCAGCCCGTTCACGATCCGGACCACCGGCTCCACCGCTCCCACTGGCGACGGCGTCACCGGGCCCGAGCTAGCGAAGCGATGGCCGTTACCGGCCACCAACAACCCGACAACTACGAACCTCAGCGTCCATGGTGAAGTACGAGGCCGGTCCTGCCCGTTCCGGCTCATGCTTCGAAATCGTGGTCCCCGTACTCGACCCAGCCCCGCTCGATCAGCTCGTCCACCAACTCGTCCTCGTCGAGGTCATCAAGGGCATCAAGGTCGTCGAGAGGGCCGTCGCCAAGCATGACGTAGTCACCGTCCTGCGCGATATCACCCACGAGCGGCGGGACGGGAACACTGTCCCAGTCCACAGCGGCCTCAATCCTGTCGTCGAAGTCGCCGGTGGATATTCCGTCGGCAAGCTCCATCCTCACCTTTTCTGGATCATCCGCGCCGTCGGCGTAGCCAGTCGGCTTGCCCGGTCCGCGGAAGGTGATGTCCGGGTAGCCGTCGACTCGGATCGTGATGAAGGGGTGAAGATCGATCGAACGTACTCGTTCGCCCCGCTGATACACGTCCAGGGTCAGATCAGCACCGTGGCCGTAGTTGAACAGCAGCCATACGTTGCTGGACTCCGCGAGTTCGGAGTCCAAAGCGGCCACGGCCTCGTCGAGACTGCCGCAGATGAAGTGCGCGTCCTTCCTGGCTCCGCCGGGAGGCACGCCAAACGCCAGGTCGTAAAAGCTCTTAGGCACCATGTTCGGAAGCCTACGTAACGGGACTGACAATCGGCTTCCGCCGCAGGGCCAGCGCCGTGACCGTAGCCCCGCCACGGCCACCGACCCCGGGCTGGAGTGCGGTTGGGCGGGTTGGAGCCTGCCGGTCCCGCGCCAGGACGGTCCGCGCGTTGCACGAGCGGCATGTCACGGGCCGGTGCCAGCGCCTCTGCCGATCTGCCGATCTGCCGAGGGCGCCTCACGCTGAGTCTTGGAGATCACGCAGGATACGTTCGAGCAGATCCGGCTCGAAGCCCGGCACCGCCTTGAGCCGGCCAAGGGTCCGGCTGAACGTGAGGAAGCACCTTGATCTCTGACTACCAGCAGCAATTGCGAGAACGGTTCCTCACCGTCTCCGAGACGTCTCCGCCCTCTCCCTGGCATCCGGTCCTGAGTCGGCGAAACCCCATTGGCGGCCTGCTCGGCATCGGCTTCGGCGTCGCTCCTGACACCGGCCACGACCTGGTCATGGTGGTCTCGGCCAACGGGCACGGACTCTTCGACGGCGTCACCGGAGAAAAGATAGCCAGGGATCGCGACCCCGATCTTGACGGCAGCACCCCGGACGCGGTGCCCGACCTCTCATGCCCTGGACTCGGGCCGCTCGCCGGGACCCGAGTGCGCATCGCCGGACTCTTCGGAGGCGGCCTCCACACCACCACTTCCGACGGCTGGAGCCTGGAAGTCGTCAGCCCCGAATGGCCTCACCACCGGGTTCTGCTCTCCACGGACGGAGGAATGCCGCACAGCGGACCGCATGGCGAACGCTGGTGGCACATCTTCGACTCCCACTACTCGGAACTACGCACCGCAGGTTTCTCGCCGTCCGGACGCACCTTGGCGGTCGCCACAAGCAGCGATCTCAGCCTCTGGACGCGCCGAACTGCCGATGCAGGACCCGCGGGTAACACCAGCGCATGACACACCAGGACCTCGCCATGACGCCGAACGAGGAAACGTCGGCGTAGGGGGCTGCACACAACGCCCTCTCACCGGAGATGCCTTCCGCCTTCCTGGTCGGGGACACGGATTGGTCGCCTCCAGCCACCCCTTCGGGCCCTGGGCAGCGGGAACCCGCACCCCCAGGCTTCAGTGACAGGTGCCTGTCCGGCCGTCTACCTGACGGCTCGTCGCAGTGTCTGGGCGTCCGGTGACGTCGTCCGGAGATGGGCGAGCGCGGTTGCCGCGTCCGGCCAGATGTCGAACCGGCCCCAGCGGAGCGGCAAGGCGAAGCGCCGGTCGACGATCCAGGCCACCCGTGCTTCGATGTCGGCGCGGCGGTCGGGTGGCCCGATCGCCGTGTCCGGTTCGACGGGCAGGCACCAGGTGTGATCGTCGAGCGCAAGGATCCGGCCGTCGAAGTGGTCGTAGACATAATCCGGATGGAGTGGCAGCTCGGCGTCCGCTTCCCGAAGAAACGCATGGTCGCCCACGATTTCGTCCCTGTCGGCCCGCAGGAACCGCAGGATTTTCTCGCCCACCGCGACGATCACGTTGTCAACGCTCCACAGCACGCCTTGCGTACCGGCCGGGGCGACCAGCGTGCGCAGTCGCCGCGGCTCGCCGTCGCCCAACGACCAGACCTCGATGTGCCCCGCTGCCGTGAGGACAGCTCCCCGGTCTCCGGACGGCGCCCATGCCCATACCGCGAAGTCCTTGTTCTCGCGGGCCGGCGATGTCTCCGCGGGGGTGACGGCCAGTCGGTGGGTGAGCCGCCCGTCGTCGTAGACCGCCACGCCGGGCTCGGCCGCCTCCTCGCTCAGTACGGCGGCGAGCCGGGCCCTGTCACCGCGCATGCCCCAATGCAGCGACAGGTCCCAGCGCGAACCGGCGGTCGGTGCGGGATCGGTGACCGGGTGGCCAGTGGCCGCGTCGCGGAAGTGCAGCAGCCCGTTGTGGATATGGGCGAGGAACCGTCCGTCCGGGCTCCACTCGGCAAGCCAGGAGACCCTTGTGCACCAGAGTGGGGCGCCCGTGGAGACGTCGACGACGAAAGCTTCGGAGCGGTTGGCGACGTACAGCCGGCTTCCGTCGGGGGACCAGGCAGGCGACTGGTCGACCCAGAGCTCCTCCCCGAAGGATTCCCGGACGCTCGCCGGCACGGGTCCCTTGGCCAGGATGTGCTCGTGCGGCACCTCGGCTTCCTCAGCCAGCCAGAACAGGACGCCGTGCTCCAGCGGGGGGAGGCAGCCCTGCACACCGGCCGGGTCGCTGTTGCCCGTCGCGACGTAAGCGCTGTGCCCATCGGGATGCAGCGCCCAGGCCGGCGGGCGGGAGGCGCCGTTGGTCACCTGGGCCTCCGCGCGTGGCTCGAAGGACTCGCCGAACGGGTCCCACACGCCGATCGCGTTGGTGCGGAAGGCCATGCCCAGGTGCAGGCCGTCGGCCGACCACTGCATGGTGCGCGCATGGCCGTCCCAGCCGATGCCGCCGTCGATCCGCTTCAGGACGTTGACGCACTGCCCGGTCGCGACCTCCCAGACCTGCGCGGTGCCGCTTTCGCCCTCGCCCCAGTCGCCGGTGACCAGATGGCTGCCGGAAGGGCTGAGCGCCAATGCGGTGATCGGCGACCGGTGTCCGTACGGGCGGCTCAGCATCGTGCCCCGCTTGCGGATCATGTCCGTGGCCAGTCGGTGCGCCGGGGTGACACCGTGCTTGCCTTCGAGGTCCGTCAGCCGAGCCCGCAGCGGCGGGAGGTCCCGGGCCGGCACGAACGCCGACCAGTCGGCGTCCCTGAGCATCTCTTCCAGCTCCGCCGGGCCGGCCGTGGCAAGTGCTGCGGGGTGGATGAAAGGGGCTGGTGGCTCAGGGGTCCGGCTCAGCGGCTCCTCAAGCTCCGCGAGCGCCGCGAGGAGGGCCGCTTCGTCGTACCTCGGTATGCCTATGGCGTACGCCTCGCTGCCCTTGTCGCTCGATGTCTCCTGCCCTATGAAGATCGCAGCCGTCGAGGGCGTGAGCTCGTCCGTTACGTGCACGCCCGCGGCTTCCAGACGTCGCTCGGCCTCGCCCGGTCCGAGGGCGTGGAAGGTGCCGGCGAGCGCGATATCACGGCCTTTCAGGTTCATGAGGCGAGACTACTGGCCGGCACTGACATCGCCCTGACTCCGTAACTCCTAACTCGTAACTCCCTGGCTGCGTGACTCCCTGGCTCCCTGGCTCCCTGGCTCCCTTGTAGAGAGGACGGATCTGGAGGCGCGGCGCGGCGCGGCACAGCGCGAGCAGCGGCACGTCACCCGGCCACCGGGGCCGGCCAATTCCGCCGTCCCCGCTCGATGGGCCGCCGCCCTCACGGGAGGCAGGTAGCCCCTCTCATCCCATCGGGGCGTCTACGCAGCAGAACCCAGTCGTTTGCCATCAAGGGGACACCGTCACCAGGATCTTGATGGAATGGCGGTATGACGCCATTGCCGGACTCCGTCCTCCGGGGCCTTGAGCGGTTCAACGCCGCTCACCCTTGGGACCATAACGCCCACTACCACCGCTGGATCCTGCGACAACTCCCCCGGCGTTTCGACAGCGCCCTGGACGTCGGCTCCGGCAGTGGCGACCTGGCCAGGCTGTTGGCCCGGCGCGCCGGCGTGGTGCACGCTATCGACTCCGACCCGGAGATCGTCGCCAAGGCACAGGAGCTCACCCCTCCGGCCACTCCCGTCACCTTCACCGCTACAGACGCGCTGACCGGGATACCCGCAGACGCCTATGACGTCATCACGTGCGTCGCCGCGGTCCACCATCTGCCGTTCACCGACGCTCTCACCGCCTTCCGCCAGCACCTGGCGCCCGGCGGAACCCTCGTGATTCTTGGGTTGTCGCGCCCGACGACTCCAGGCGACCACCTGCTGGGAGCCGTTGCCATGCCGCTCAACGCCACCACGGGCTGGCTCAAGAACAGGGGCCGCACAGCACCTCGTCCGGCCTCGATGACGGCCCGGACCCGACCAGCGGAGATGAGCTTCCCCGACATCATCCGCGAGGCGCATGCGGTCCTGCCCGGCGCACGACTGCGCCGTCGGCTGTTCTGGCGCTACACACTCGTATGGCATCGTCGTTGAGTGGCATCGTCGATGAGCGACAACGCCGTTGAGTGGCAATGCCGTTGAACGGCATCGCTGTTGATCAGCCGCTCCGTACCACGCAATCCAGCCCTCCTCGTTCATTACTGCTTGAAGTGAACGAAGCCAAATGGCGCTCTGCCCGGCCCACCGGTCCGATCTACCTCGTGGGGCCAGAACGCGTCGGACGCATCGACCGGCGCACAAGACCTGTCTGGATGATCAAGCCAGGCACCAGCCCCTCCCCCGCCTGGGCAGGGAGTTTGTGCCCGGCGGTGGGCTCGAACCAAAGGTCCGCTTGACGTCAGCAGCGTCGGTGGAGGGTGGCCCGCCGGAGTTGTCGCTGTGCCGTTGACGAACTCTGTCTTCCGACGGGTCGGCTACCTTCACTGCCCGGCCCCGGCACCGGCACCGGCACCGGGGCATTCCGCCCGATCAAGTCCGCCGGTGGTGCCGAAATTACAAAGCAACCGGGTAGTTGTTGGCGGCACCCTGGAGCCATGAGTCGCTCGAAGTTCTACGACAACTGGCACGCCGATCTCCCCGGCCTCACCGTCGAGCAGCTGCGTGAGCGCCGAGCTTTTGCTGCCCAGCGCGCTCAGGACGCCGTAGCGCGGCGCATGGGCCGTAACCCCAAGGCCGCCCGTGACTGGCGCAAGAAGCTCTCCGCAGTGGAGGACGAGCTCCTGCGGCGGGGCATCGAGGATGCGTAGTCACGAGCATCTGCCGCCATGCGGTCCGTGGCTGTGCCTATGAGTTGTCCCATGACCACCAGCTACGGCACACCCCTCAGACGCGTCTGCACGCCGCGTTCACAGGCCCGGTTGGCTTCCTTGATCTCCGGGAACAGCGTGTGGCGACCGGTTCCGAAGGCAGTTGGTGATCACTTGGCTCACGGATCTGGGTCACGGATCCGGCTCACGGATCTCGATGAGAAACGACGGCACTGTCGTGTCCGCGAACGTGAGACAGCAGGCCCCGTCAGAGCGGCTGGCCATCGAAGGGGTCGCCGGAGCCGGGCTTGAACGTCGTGCCGAGGTCGTACTGCGCGATCCCGAAAGGTTGAAAATCGGCATCGGCAAGGACGCGGTAGAGGAATTCAGAGGTGGACATGTCGTACCGGTTCCAGGCGCCGCCGTCATCGGACCGTGCAAGGACGGGGTAATCGCCCGGCCGCTCGGCATCGATCAGCCAGCAGTACTCGTCGGCCCATTCGGTGGAGCCCCACTCAACCAGCCCCTTGCCGCCCGGCGCGTAGATCGTATAGGGATCGACAGCGGAGACGTTCCCGAACTTGCTGTCCTGGTCGACCGACAGGGAGACCCGCCACTGTGTCAGGAAGTCGAACGAGACGCCCTCGTCGCGCCCCAGAAAGTAGACGGAATCACTGAAGACTCCGCCGCCGAACGCCTCGTAGAGCTCCTTGTAGTCCGCCGGCAGCGGAACCCCCAGCTCTCCCTCGATCGCCGCCCAGTCGACGGAGATCCCGAGTGGCTCCCACCCGGTCAGTTCGATCACTCGCTCTACCCACATGCAACAATCTTTTAGCACTGGTTTTCGTTCCGATGTTCCTCACCCCCTCGTTGCTCACGTCAAGATCGGCAGCGCGATGCGGAGGCGATCGACGCAGCCGTAGCGGGCGATCGTCTGGTTCGGCTGGTTCTCGTCGGCGGGTCGCGGCCGGCTCGTTGACCAGCTTCGTCGCGAGCGTGTAGTGGACGCGGTAGCCCTTCATCGCGGCCTCGGTGCCCGGTCGACGCCCTTCTCGCCCTCCTTCAGCAGCTGACAGCGATCAGGAGCCGGGTCGCCGGGGCGGCCGTCCTTACAAGCCGAAAGCGCCGCCCTCGACGAGGATGAGCAGGCCGATGGCGATCAAGACCAGGGGCAGCAGGATGTGGCCCCACCGGCTGAGCGCCTTGGCGATGACGGGCCGGGTGGCGAAGAACCGGCCCGCGAAGCACCACACGCCCACCAGGATCAGGAAGACGATCGCGTACACGCTCATGCCGCCGACGCCGGTGGTGGCGAAGACGGGGACGTAGACGCCGATGTTGTCGCCTCCGTTGGCGAAGGTCACCGCCGCGACCTCCAGGGCCTTCGGGCCGCTACCCGTGGCCTCCTGCTCGTCGTCCTCATCGTCTCGGTGCTTCCACGCCTGCCAGGCCGCTTTGAGGCCGAGTGCGAGGGGCAGCAGCCCGAGGTAGGGGATGACCGCCTCGGGCAGAAAAGTGGCGCCGAATGCGGCGGAGACGGCGACGACGAGGATGGCGGCGAAGCCGAGGTACTGGCCGATGACGATCCGGCGGGCGGCGCCATGGTGTCCGGCGCCCTGGGCGAAGAACAGGGACAGAATGAGGATGTCGTCAATGTTGGTGACGGCGAACAGCCCGGCAGCCTGTCCGATGATGCCCAGGTTCACAGGCGGATCTTCCTCTCGCGCGGTTGCCCGGTGACAGTACCCGGCCGGCGTTACCCCGGTGCTTCCCGGGTGAGCGCCTCTGGCGACCGTGAGAACAGGTGCGTCGAACTCATCGCACCGCTCGTCGAGCCGCGCGCCCCAAGCGCCCCGAACAGGGCGCCGACCACATGCGCCCAGCTCGCGAGACCTGGCATGACCAGGTCATGAAGCTCCCAACTATCGCCCAGGACACGGCCGATGAGACCGTGGCGTTCAACGAGGAGCCGGCCGAGCGGCTGGGGGCTCTGGCGCCGAAGAGTTACGAGGTCAACGAGCCGGCGACGTTGCGCCGCGGCCTTGGGATCGTCCCCGATCCCATCCTGGTCGAGGAGGCAGTCGACCGGACCATCCCTGGCCGGGACGGCACCTCGGCCCCGCCGGCCCACGGACCGGGGAGAGCCGGCGGAGCCGGATCGGCGGTCGCGGTCAGCCTCCGTGTGCGGTGAGCGTGTAGCCCTCTGGGCCCTCGAAGGAAAACATCGGCCCGAAGGGGCTGTTCGCCATCGGGGTGAGGATCTTGATCCCGGCGGCCGCGAGTTGGTCGTGGAGCTGGTGAGCGTCGGAAGTCCGGAACCAGAGCACCACGCCGAGGCCGGGTCGTGCGGCGTCGGCAAGGTCGATGCCCGGGAGGAGCTCGCGGACGGCGAACGGGGTCGGCTTGGTGTCGAACACGACCGCATGCGGCGGTGAGACCGCGGCCCGGCGCAGGCCCAGATGCCGCTCACAGAAGGCGGCCGCGGCGTCCACATCACGGACTTGCAGGGCAACGAAGTCAGGGCCGTCGATGGCTACAGGCACGAGTACTTCCTCCATTCGTATGTCAAAACATTGACATACGCGAGGCTAGGGGGCCGGCACTCCTATGTCAAAATGCTGACATGGAAGAGAGCGCGCCCACCGAGCCACCCCACCCCGCGACAGACGTCACCCACCACGTGGGATACCTGATCAAACGGGCGCAGGCGGCCCTCCGCGGCGCCATGGACAAGGTCCTGCGCGCGCACGGGCTCACCGTCCCGCAATACGCCACCCTCGAACTCCTGGCCCTGCACCCCGGTATGTCCAACGCCGACCTCGCCCGCGCGACCTTCGTCACCCGCCAGTCCGGGAACGTCGTCCTGCGGGGCCTGCAGGAAGCGGGACTGATCACCCGCCCCGCCACCGCTGACCACGGGCGCGCCCGCCCCACCCACCTCACGGAGGAGGGCCACCGACGTCTGGCCACGGTCCAGGACGCCGTCTATGCCATCGAACAGCGCATGGTCGAGGCGATCCCGCCACAGCGCCTGCCGGCACTCCTCACCGACCTCGACCGCCTGGCAGCTGCCCTGGAGGACTGACCCGCCTACGTGTTGTGGGAGGGATGCGGTGGGGGCGGTCGGGCACCGTCGACCGGGCTCGGGCCGCCTTTGAGCCGCCCCGACGTGCCTGCCGGTGCCGGCCGTCGATCGCCGCCCGCGACCGGTCCGGCTTCCCCGCCTGATGCAGCTCGGTCGGCAGCAGCGACTTTGAGTACGCGTACTCAAGCCCGTGGCCGACAGGGCTGCGCATACTCGCGCCATGCGCATGGAATCGCCGGGGTGCCCGGACTGCGGAATGCCTCTGGGGTCGCCTTCGCCCGCTCGGTGCGGCCGTTGCCTACTGCCTCTGACCGGGCCGGATGCCTTCGCGCTGTGGCAGGTCGCAGGAGAGTTGAGCGCACTGGACGCACGCAGGCAGTGGCTGGCGCAGCGGCACGACGAGTTGCTGGCCGCGCTGCGGGTACGCCGGGACGCACCCACGGGGATACCGGTGGCCGCATCCGCGGGAATGCCGGTGATCGCTCCCGTGGGCGGGGGCAGCGGTGCGGCGATCGCCTCGGGGCGGGAGATCTCGGCTCCGTCCGCCCGGACCGCGCTGCTGATCGTCGGCGGAGTGCTGGTGGTTGTGGCCGCGCTGGTGTTCACCGTGGTGAGCTGGGGACGGCTGGGTATCGGTGGGCGGGCCGCCGTACTCCTCGCGCTGACCGCGTGCGCGCTCGTACTGCCCCGTCCGCTCCGGCGGCGGCAGCTCACGGCCACCGCCGAGGCGTCGGCCGCGGTGGGGCTCGCCCTGGTGCTCCTGGACGGCTACGCCGCCCGGGAGGCCGGTCTCGGCGGCCTGGACCGCGTCGGGACGGCGGGCTACTGGGCCGTGCTGACCACGCTGACGGCGGTGGGAGCGGCGGTCTACGGCTGGTGGCAGCGGCTCCGTCTCCCGCTGCCCGTGGGGTTCCTGATGGCATGGCTGCCCGGCCTCCTGGGCACCGCCGCCCTGGGCGGAACGGTCGAGGACTACGCGACCGCGCTGATCGCCACGGCCGCGGTGGACTTCGCGGCCCTGTACGCCCTCACGGCACGCGCCAACGCCGGACACGCCGCGCTGAGCGACCGGCTGGGCGGCGAACGGGCCGCCACCGCCATGGTGGTGGCAGCCCGAGCGGTCAGCGGCGGAGGGGCGCTGCTGGGCGGGGTGCTCGCTGCGGGGTACGCGGTGATCGCTCCCTCGCCGGTCGAGGTGGTGCGGACCTGGGTGCCGCTGGGTCTGTTGGTGCTGCTCGGCATGGCACTGTGCCGCGGCTTCCGCACGCTGCCGTTCGCATTGCGCACCGCCGGCGAGGGCGTGGCCGTCGTGGCGTTGATCGTGGCCATCGGTGCCGGTTTGCGGTACGTCATGCCCTCGGGTTGGGCCGTGGTCGGATACGCGGCACCGGCGGCGCTCATCGCCGTGTGCGCGGCGGTGTTGTGCGCGTGGAGCGGCCGCTGGGCGAAGTCCGCGACGGGTGGGCCCTCCGCACCGCCGTCCGAAGCCGCGGCTGCGGTGGGAGGGCTGTTCGCCGCCTCCACCATCCTGTTGTCGTCCGGTGTTGTGGCTCTGCCGGAACTCGCGCGGGCCCTCATCCAGCCCCTCGTCGCCGGTGTGGCGCTCTGGCGCGACGGTCACGCGTCGTCGTGGAGCTGGGGGCTCGCGACCGCGCCGCTGCTCGTGCTCTGGTTGTTCGCCTCCGCCCTGGCCGCCACGGCCGTAGTGCGTGCCCGAGCCGTCGGCGACCGGCACCCGGACCAACTGGCGAACGCGCTGCGCAACGCCGCAGCACTGGCGGCCGTCCCCGCGCTGCTCCTGCTGCCGGTGGCGCTGGGGCTGCCGTACGGGTGGGTGCTGGCGGCCGCCGCCGTGGCGGCCATCGCCCTGGCGGTGGACGTCGTGCGCCGACGGGGGGCCGCATTCATACCGCGGCTCCTGGCGCCGGCCGCCACCGGTGGCCTCGCCCTGCTGTGGTCGTCGGCCGACCGGTCCGCCGTGCTCGCGGTGTGGGGTACCTTCGCCGCGGCGGCCGCCGTACTCGCCCACGTCCTTTCGGCGCCGACAGCCCGGCCCGCCGAGCGCGCCACAGCGTGTGTGGCAGGCGCCTTCGCCGTCCTCGCCCTGGGCGTCGAGGCGGTCGCCGCGGGGATCAGCGCCGACCTGCCCGCACATGTCACGGCGTTCGCGGTACTCGCGGTCGCGGTCGCCGCCGCCGGTGCCGCAGCGGCCTGGCACCGCATCCCGGGGCGCGATCGGCTCTCCACGGCCGTCGAGGCCACGGGGTACGCCCTTGCGGCAACCGCCCTCGCCCTGACGATCCCTCACCCCGGTGCGCTGAGCCTCGCCCTCGCCGTGACCGGAATCGCAGGCCTGGCCCTCGCGCTGCGCCCGGACCGCCGCCGCGCCGCGCTCGCCGGAACCGCCCTGCTCATCGCCTCCTCCTGGGTGCGCCTCGCGCTGGCGGGCGTCTCCTCTCCCGAGGCGTACACACTCCCGGTCACCGCGGCTGCACTGGTCATCGGCCACCGCCGCCGCAGGAGCATCCCGGGGACGGGCTCCTGGCCCGCCTACGGCGCGGGGCTGACCGCGACCATGCTCCCCAGCCTCGCCGCCGCGTGGAACGACGAGAACTGGGTGCGCCCGCTGATCCTGGGCGCGGCGGCCCTGCTCGCCACCGTTGTCGGAGTCCGCACGCGCCTGCAGGCCCCGCTGGTCGTCGGCGGCGGTGTACTCGTGATGGTCGGGCTGCACGAACTCGCCCCGACCGTGCTCCAGGTGCTCGGTCTTCTCCCCCGCTGGGCGCCGCTGGCCGCGGCCGGGCTGCTCCTGCTGCTGCTCGGGGCCACCTACGAGAAGCGCATCGACGAGGCCCGGCGCCTGCGTGACACGGTGCGCGGCATGACGTGAGCCTTGCAGCATGACGTGAGCCTTCGACACGGGCCGTGGGAAGGAGCAGCGCGGGGACGGCGGCCGGCACCAGGGCGTACGCAGCGCGTTCGCCAACCGGCCGGTGGGGGGCAGGTCGCCGACAACATCGGACCTGCCGCAGCCCCCTGCCGTGACGAATGCCCGACCCGCCTCACCCCACAGAACGGGTCTCAGCCCTTCGTCTGCGACTCAATACCGTCGAGAAGGAACTCCAACCCAGCCGCGAAGCTGGCATCCCAGTCGTCATCGGCGATGTAATTGTTGGCGGCGACGGTCGGGTACTGGTCGCGCCGGCTCTCCAGGCTCCGCCATCCCCGGCAGCTTCGTCGTGAACATCGGCGACCTCATGGCGCTCTGGACCGGCGGCCGCTGGGTCTCCACGATGCACCGCGTCATCAATCCCGAACGCGGCGACAGCTCCTCCCGAGTCACCATCCCCTTCTTCTACCTCCCCAACCACGACGCCACGATCGAGCCGCTACGGCCGTATTCGGAATCGGCTGACGGTCGCGAGCAGTTCGGCACCCGTGTGATTGCCGGGCAGTGGATGTCGCGCAAGCTCCAGAAGCTGTTCTCCGGGACGGCGTAGCGAGAGGGCGACGGCTGCCGTTGGCGCATGGCTCGCCCAGTAACATGCCCCCGGTGGATGCGCGGGCGAGCCCGGACAGCCGGTGTGGTGCGGACGAGTTGGTCGCCACGATCGCGCGTCAGGGCGGTGCCCAACGCGCGATGCGGGCTTGGTTGGTCCCGATCCATACGGTCAAGCCCGAGGGCGTCGTCCGGGAGGAGGCTGGGCGTCCAAGATCAGTCCACGATCAGTGGATGATGACCGGTCTTGGACGCCCCTTCTCATGGGACCGTACGTTCAAGATCGAGGGCTGGGCGTTGCAGCGGCCCTGCGCCCCTGTCAGCCTGTGTGGACCTTCAATGCCGTCCGGACGGCGGATTCGAGGGCGCCTTCGATCCAGGCGGGCTTGATGGAGGTGTGGTCCCCCGCGAAATGCAGTGGCCCTTCAGAGGTGGGGATGTCGGGGAACAGCTCCGCGTGCTGGCCCGGGAAGAGCACGGATGCCTCGCCATAGGCGTAGTGGTCACGCATCCACGACTGGGTCTTGCACTTGTTGGTGAAGAAGACCTCGCAGCGGCGGCCGTAGATCTCCTGCAGTCCGGCGAGCGCGCGCAGGTAGCGCTCGCCGTCAGCGAACGCGTCCCACTTGAGGGCGTCGTCGGACCAGCTGTAGGAGGCGAGCGTGATGCCTCCCTCGCCGACTTCCGCACCGCCTGAGTGCTCGAAGTACACGAAGCGGTTGGCGTTGTCGCTCACGGAGCCGCCGCCGCGGGTGTGAGCGGCTTCGGGTTCGCCGCTCGTGACGGGGCGGAAGGAGGCGTAGCACTTCTTGAGTTCGTCGGGGATCGTCACCCCCAAATCCTTGACGGACTTGTGCGCGCCGAGGTACTTGCCGTCCTTGACCTGGCCCGCCTTGTACTTGTCGTAGAGCTTGTCCTCGATGGAGTTCAGGGCCTGCTTCCACTGCTCCTCGGTGAACTCCCACCAGCGGCGGGAAAACTCCAGCAGCACCTTGGTCGCGGCGTCGTAGTGCAGTTCCGTGATGGCCCGGCGCTTGCCATAGGTCAGCGGAGGGTCGAAGGGCACGTGGCGCAGTCCGGAGAAGGGGACGGTGATGATCGCCTCGTCGCCCTCGAAGACCTCCGTGACACCGCCCTCGCCGGTCTGGCACTCCTCGGAAACGGTGTGCACCCTGACCTTGCCGCCGTGGCGTTCGATGCGTACAGCGCGCCTGTCGAGCCGTACCTTGCCCTTCACGGGCGCGTAGAGCGCGTCGGCGAGCCGTGCCGTGCCGCCCTTGATCTCCCAGAACTTGGTCTTGGGGTCGATCAGCGCGGCGGACAGGAAGCTGTGGGTGAAGGAGAGATGCAGCCGTGAGGTCAGGTTCTGGATGGTGCCGATGAGGTCGATGGTCCTGGTGTCGAGTTTGGCGACCTCGGTGAGGTAGCGGTACATGGACCAGTTGCCGTACCTCTTGAGGACCTTGACCCACCCGTTGACCAGGGCCGTGCCTTCCTTGCCGCGAACGAGCCGGTGTGCGGGTTCGAGGGCAGCCGCGAGGATGGCGGCGGCGGTCTTGGTGCGGTTGGGGCCCGTGACTCCGAAGGTGTCGTTGATCTTTTCGGGGTTCTTCTCGTAGTCGGCCCGGCGCATGCGGATGCCATTGACCTGGATCCAGGTGCGGTTGGCCCGCTTCGTCGGGTCGCCGACCTCCACATCCACCAGGTAGAACTCCTGGAGCGCGAGGTTGAGCTTCTTGAGCAGTGCCATCAGGAGCGGGTGGCTGTCGGGCAGCCGCATGGCCCCGGCTTCGGCGTACTGCTTGGGGTCGGCGAAGGGCTGCTTCCCGTTCTCGTGGCCGCCTTTGCGGAACGTCTTGATACGGCCGCCGACGCGGTTGCCGTTCGCCTCGATCACAACGACGTCGTGGCCCGCCCGGTTGAGCAGGTCGGCGGCGAGGAGGCCGGCCGGTCCGGCGCCGACGATCAGCACCCGCTTCGTTGCCTTCGCCCGGCTGGCGGGCAGGCCGTTCTCGATGGCCTTCACGTACGTCGGGACGAGGGGTTTGTCGTGCTCGTCGTAGACGGCGATGGCGCGGGCGACCGTGGTGTACGCCTTGCGGTCGACGCCGGGCGGCACCGCGGCCGGCGCCGTCGCGGGTGCGGTGGCAGGGCTCAGCGCGGTCGCGGGCCCGGCGGAGGCGGCGGTGAGCCCGGCAGCGAGAGCCGAGGCACCGGTCGCCGTCACCACGGAACGCCGCGAGGGCCGCGCGCCGTGCGAGGGAGGTAAGGGGTGCGAGGTGGTTGAAGTATCGCTAGCGAGTGGTTGCTCCCGGCTCGATACGTTCGCGCTGTGCGTGTTGATTGCGTGGTGCGGGTTGTTTGTGGCCGGAATGTTGACGTCCGGAATGTTGACGTCCGGAGTGCTCATGTCCTGTGCGCTCATGTCGTCTGCGCTCATCTTCTGTGTGCTCATCGCGCATCACTCTTGGCATACAAGCGACACAGCGGAAGTGTGTTCACACGGACGAGAAACGTAAACCACTCGTTGGGGGACCAATGCGGCTCGCCTCTCCCATAAGTCGACCTGTGCCCCAGGCCGTCGCAGACGGGGTGCGTCACGGCGAGGCCCGAGGCCGCGGTCGGGCCGCGTCGGCCGCTGCCTACACTGATTTCGAGGAGAGCGCCTGCAGGGAGGGACTGGTGGGAAGGCCGGACAGGATCAAGCCATCGGGGGCGAAAGTGCGGTTCGGCGGTGCGGTCATGCTGCTGATGGCCTGCCTTCTCGGCGGCTTCTGTGTCGCCGCTCTCCCGTACGCCTCGGGCCTCGCCGGAACGCAGGGAACGCTGACCGTGGACGGCTACGAGCGCAGCTACAGTTCGCGGGGCACCAACACCTCTTCCGAGGGCACCTTCCGCTCGGACGACGGCAGGACGGTCGCCGTTGACGCGGTGGTCGAACCGGAGTACGCGGTGGGCCGGCGGGTCGCCGTGGCCCGCGCCCCGTGGACCTACTACGTCATAAGCCCCGCTTGCTTCCTGGGCTGGCTCGCCGGGACCTGCCTCGCGCTGTGCTGTCTGCTCTTCGGGGTGCCGGCGCTCGCCCACGGCACGGCATGGAACCGCCAGGCCAGGCCCACAGCCGTCTCCGCCCAGCTCCGCATCGCCAAGGGCATCTTCTACGTCGCACTCGCCAGCTGCGTGATCGCCATCGTCGCTGCCCTCACGACCTGACCGGAGCAGAGTGGTCCTCGGGGTCGCCAAGAGTGGCGGGCAGGTCAGTGCCGGGCGTTCAGGCGACGGGTGCCAGCCGGGCGAGTGCGGCGCGTAGCGCGGCGTTGAAGGCGTCGGGGCGCTCCTGGTGCGGCATGTGGCCGGCACCGGTGATGACGGTGACCTCGGCGCCCGGGGTGAGCGCGGCGCAGGTCCGGGGGACCTCGAGCGGAATCAGGTCCAGTTCACCGTGGAGGTAGTGGATCGGCACCTGCAGCGCGGGCAGCGTCGGGCGCGGGTCGTAGCCAGGGGCGGTGGCCTGGTGCTCGTCGATGTAGACGCCGGAGTCGAGCATCTGCCGGACCGTCCAGTCGATCAGCGCGGGCGAGGTGCCCGGCGCGTACCAGGTAGGCACCCAGTCGGCGGCCGTGCCGGCCCGGTCGCGGCGCAGATCCGCCACCAGCTCCGCCTGAGCCTCCGCCGTCGGCCAGTAGCCCGGCGCGCCCACCGGGATCACGCCTCCGATCAACTCCGGGCGTCGGAGCCCCAGTTCGGTGGCGAACACCCCGCCGATCGACGAGCCGATGACCACCGGCCGGTCCAGGCGCAGCGCCCCGATCAAGGCCTCCACGTCGCTGACGACTCCGGGGGTGGTATTGCCCTGCACCGGACGGGCCGAGCGGCCGCAGCCCCGCCAGTCGACCGTGACCACCCGGTGGTCCTGCGTGAAGTCGGGGAGTTGCGCGCCCCAGGTCCGGGCGCTGGTGCCCCAGCCGTGCAGGAACAGCAGCGCGGGGCCGGTCCCCTCGTCCTCGTAGTAAAGGGTGGTGTCGTTGACGTCCAAGCTGGGCATGGCGGGTTCCTCCTCATGAGCCCCTGTGGGCCCCGCGGTTGGTGGTGATGTCCTCAGCCAACCGCGATCTCTGCCGTCGACCAATGAGCGATCCGCGCACGCACCGATCGCGATCGGTGATCAGTGCCGGTCACGGCGAACGGGAACCGCAGCGTGGAGGTCGCGTCGGGCGGTCGTGGTGCTTCCGCCGGTCGATCTGCGGCGTCGCCCGGCTCGACGGCTCCTGACCGGACCTCACGGAACGTCGGTAGGGTTGCGGCCATGACCAGGGCGAAGGGGCGGTACCCCAAGCCGGCCGCGGACAGTGGCGTCGAGGATGCGACGCTGCTCATCCTGGAGTGGCTCGGCGAGCAGGGCGTGGGGGCCATGATCCGGGTCGACGCGGAGCGCATGCGGGAAGGCCGGCCGGCATGGACATTCGCCGCCGGCGGTGGACCGCTGGTTGACGGAATGCGGGCAGATGGGCGCTCGGTCGCGGAGTGCATGGGCAGAGCACTGCACAAGTTGCGCGAGGCCGGGCTGGCCGTACCCTTCTGAGCCCTTCCGATCTTGGTTTCCGGTCCCGGCCTCGCGCAGTGCCCCGTACTCGCCTCCGGAGCGACGCCCCACGTCTTGATCACGGCTGGAGTCGGATCAGCCGGGCACGCCCATGCGCTGGGTGCCGACGACCGAGAGCAGCCGCAGTGCCTCTGCCGACGGCGAGCCGGGGGCGGCGGTGTAGATGACGACTTGCTGGTCCCGGTCGGCGATGTCCAGGACGTCGCAGCTGACGGTGACGGGGCCGACGAGGGGGTGCTCGAAGGTCTTGCAGAGGGTGGGACGGGCGGTCACATCGTGGGAGGCCCAGAGCCGGGCGAACTCCTCGCTGCCGGCGCGGAGTTCCTCGACCAGACCGGTCACCTCCGGATCGTGGGGGTAGCGCGCCGCGGCGGCGCGCAGGTGCTGGGCCGAGGTCCGGGCGAACTCGTCCGCGTCCGAGACGCCGTACAGCCTTCGGCCGTGCCGGTACGGGCCGAGGAAGGCGCGCCGGATGAGATTCCGGTCGCGGCGGGACAGGGCGGAGAAGTCCTCCATCAGGGCGGCGGCCAGGTCGTTCCAGGCGATGACCTCGTACGTCGCCGACATCACGATCGCCGCGGCCTCCGGCAGCCGGTGCAGCAGGTCGGCGATGCTCTGCCGCACCTCGCGCGAAGGCCCGCGCGGCGGTCCGGGCGGGGTACCGGCGAGGTGGTGGAGGTGGTCGCGCTCGGCGTCGGACAGGCGCAGCGCGCGGGCGAGTTGGGCCAGCACCTCGCGGGAGGGGTGTGGGGCGCGGGCCTGCTCCAGCCGCGCGTAGTACTCGGTCGAGATGAACGCCAGCTGTGCCACCTCCTCGCGACGCAGTCCCGGGGTGCGGCGGCGCGCCCCGGCGGGCAGCCCCACGTCGGCGGGGGTGATGCGTTCGCGCCTGCTGCGCAGGAAGGCACCAAGCTCTTGTCGTACTCGTCGATCCACCTCTCCAGTGTGCGCGGGCACCAGAGCGCCCAGCCAGGTACTGCCGGTGCCTGGATGAGCGGGGCGGCCGGTCGCAGGCTCGTCGGCATGAACGACACACCGATCATGTCCCTCACGACCTCGGGCCTGCTCACCGACAAGGTCGCCTTCATCACCGGTGCCGGTCGCGGCATCGGCGCCGCATCGGCGCGGCTGTTCGCCCGGGAGGGTGCCCGGGTGCTGCTGGCGGCACGCACGGAAACGCAGCTCAAGGCCGTCACCGAGGAGATCCGGACGGCCGGCGGCACCGCGGACTACGTGGTGTGCGACCTGGCCGACCCGGCGAGCATCCGTGCCGCCGTCGACCGGACCGTGGAGCTGTACGGCCGGCTCGACGTGGCCTTCAACAACGGAGCGACGGGCCAGCCGCCCGGCCCGATGGACCAGCTGCCGGAGGCCGATTTCGATCATGTCTACGCCGTCAACCTCAAGGGACCGTGGCTGGCCATGACCGCCGAGATCGCCGCCATCCGGGCCACCGCGCGGCGCGGAGCCATCGTCAACACCTCCAGCGTCGGCAGCCTGATGGCCAACCCGCAGCTGCCCGCGTACGGCGCGGCGAAGCGGGCGGTCAACAGCCTCACCGAGTCGGCGGCCGCCACGTACGGCCCGGAAGGTATCCGCGTCAACGCCATCGCGCCCGGCACCACGCTCACCGAGATGCTGCACGAGTGGGACGAGAAGTCCCCCGGCACCATCGATCAGCTCAACGCGCAGACCCCGCTGGGTCGCGCCGCCGATCCGGACGAGATCGCCCAGGCCGCCGCCTGGCTCCTCAGCGACCGGTCCTCCTACGTGACGGGGACGGTCCTGCGGGTGGACGGGGGCATGCGAGCGTAGGGAGGGCCTGTCGGGAGTCGGGCTTCGGTACGCGGGTCGCCCGTTCCCCGGCTGTCCGCGGCCTTGCGGTGGGGGCCCTCCGGTCCCTCACCCTCCCAGCGCGAGCCGGATGCCGAAGGCGGCGATGACCGTGCCGGTGATGCGGTCGAGGTAGCGGCGGGCCGAGGGCCGTTGCAGGCGGTCTCGGAGCAGGTGCGCGAAAGCGATCAGCACGCACGCCCAGACGACGGCCAGGACGATGTGCACTCCGGCCAGGATCACGCCGGGAGCGAGGTGCGGGGCGCCGGCGGGGATGAACTGCGGGAGGACCGCAACGTAGAAGGCGCCCATCTTCGGGTTGAGGAGATTGGTGACGAACCCCTGCCGCCAGCCGCCCAGCAGGGTGTCGCCTTTGCCTGTCCTGGCCTTGGCCTCGGTCCCGGTACCGGTCGGGCTCCCGGCCCCCTCCGTCTGGGGGCTCTCGCTCGGTGAGGGGCGCCAGGTGGCCCGCAGCAGCCTGCCGCCCATCCACACCAGGTACGCGGCTCCGACCCAACGAAGAATCTCGTACGCGAGGTGCGAAGCGGTCAGCAGCGCGGTCACACCGAGCGAGGTGAGCACGCCCCAGATCAGCGTGCCGCTCTGAATGCCGAGGACGACGCCCCAGGCACGACGGCGGCGCCCGAGCGCCGCGGTGCGCAGGATGAGTGCGGTATCCAGTCCGGGAGTGAGCGTCAGGAGTCCCACTATCAGGGCGAAAGTCCCTATTGCGTCCAGGGTGATCATGAGCGATCACCCTAGGTCGGGAGTCGCGAAACGTCCACATTTCTGCCCGGAATCGGGCAGGAGTGGCGGCGTTCGCCCGTGGTGGTGCACATCGCCTCTCAGGTGACGTCGTCAACCATGAGGACAGCGGCTGCGGTTGCCGGGGCGGTACACGGCGCGCACCGGCTCCGCGGCATCCGCGAGACAACGTGGTTCGAGATCGAAGTTGTCGTATAAGCTGCGGCGAATTTTCGAAAGTTCATGCTCAGAGGTAGGGGATTTCCGGAATGCGCAAGATGTCGCAGGCCGTAGCGGGTGCGGTGGTCGCGGTGAGCGTGCTCAGCGGCTGTTCGTTCGGCGGGGATGGGGACAAGGACGTAGACGGGGAGAGGGCGGCGAAGAAGAAGGTCGCCGTGAAGAAGCTCGGCGACAAGGGCACGGCGTGCGCGCTGCCGGTGCACTTCACCCTCGCGACGTCCTGGGAGGCGGAGGCCATCACGCAGAAGACGGTGGATCAGATGGGTCCGCTCGGCCATCAGGGGCCGGTCACGCCCGCCTGCGAGGTCGACGCCAAGCCCGCCGGGCACATCGGCTTCCTCACCGTGTGGTCCGGCACCAAGGACAGCGCCGCGCCCGGCGGCACCTCCCGCGCCCTGCTGGAGAAGTTCGTTGCCGCCGAGCACTTCGCGAGCAAGGTCAAGTTCCACGAGGTCAAGGCCGGTGGCCTGTCCGCCACCGAGGCCAGCTACACCGTCGCCGACCCGTCCGTCGGCGAGGCGAAGCCCGAACGCGCGCTGGCCGTGATGACCAAGCAAGGTGGCGTGGTCATCCATCTCGGCGGGCTCGACGCGGAGGAGCACAAGGCGATGCTCCCGGCGTTCGAGCTGGCCAAGAAGAGCCTCGGCCTGGCTTCCTGAGCGACGCCGCGGCGACCGGAGCTCGTCCCCTAGGGCATCGCCTCACCTGGTGGGGCGATGCCCCGGGAGCGAGCCCGGTACCGCGGCGGCCCGCTGCCTTTCGACGGTCCCGCCCCCTACAGACCGACGTTGGTGGTACGCGGAACATGTCGACCGTCGGTCCGAGTCACCCAAGGGCCCTGTTTAGGCTGGACGGCATGACCGCTGATCGTTCTGCTGTGTCCCGTGACCGTCGTCGCGTCGAGCTTCGTGAGTTTCTGCGCAGCCGTCGGGCTCGGGTCTCGCCTGCGGATGTCGGTATGCCGGAGGGCGGGCGGCGGCGGACGCCGGGGCTGCGTCGCGAGGAGGTCGCGGTGCTCGCCGGGGTCGGGGTGTCCTGGTACACGTGGCTGGAGCAGGGGCGCGACATCAAGGTGTCGGAGGATGTCCTCGATGCCATCGCGCGGGTGCTGCTGCTGGATTCGACCGAGCATGCGCATCTGTACCGGCTGGCCGGCCTCAACCCGCCGCAGGTCGCCGCGGCGCCGTCCGTGCCCGCGCCGCCACAGGTGCGGCGGCTGCTGGACGCCTGGTCGCCGCGGCCCGGCTATATCCGTGACCGGCACTGGAACTTCACGGACATCAACGACGCCGCACGCATCGTCTTCGGCTACGGCGAGAGCGACCACAACTGTCTGGTGTCGTACTTCAGCAACGTCCGCTACCGGGTTCTGCACCAGCGCTGGGCCGAGACCGCCCCGTACGTGGTCGCCGGTTTCCGTGCCGATGCCGCGCGCTACCCCGAGGACCCGGAGTTCGACCGCATCGCCGAGGAGCTGGCGCAGAGCAGCACGGAGTTCGCCGAGCTGTGGAGCCGTCACGACGTGGCCGAGCACACCACCGCGGTCAAGGCGGTCGACCACCCCGACGCCGGGACGCTGGTCTTCGACGCCACCCTGCTGCCGCTGCCCGAACTGCCCGGCCATCACCTGATCCTGCACAACCCCCGTCCGGGCACCGACACCCAGGAGCGGCTGGAGCGGCTGATGGGTGCGCACAGCCTGGTGGTGTCACACCCAGGATGAGCCGACACTGCCGGCCGTCGTGACACCCGAACAGAATCACTGCCATGAACAGCAACAGCATGGACAGGGACAGCATGAACAGCAACGACACGCAGATGACGGCAGTGACCATCCCCAGCTTCGGCGAGGCCGAGGTGCTCCGCGTCGCGCAGATGCCGATCCCGGAGCCGGGCCCCGGCCAGGTGGCCATCGACGTGGCCTATGCGGGCGCCAACTTCGCCGAGGTCCTCTACCGCCGCGGCGTGGTGGACGTGCCGCTGCCCTTCGTGCCCGGCATCGAGGTCTCCGGCCGCATCCGTGCGCTCGGCGAAGGCGTGACGGATCTGAGGGTCGGCCAGCCGGTGGCCGCACTGACGATCGTCGACAGCGGCGGCTACGCGGAGGTGGCGGTCACCTCCGCGGACCTCGTCGCCCCGCTGGACGGTCTCGACATCGGACTCGACGTCGCCGCGGCCCTTCCCTCCAACAGCACCACCGCGTTCCTCGTCCTGGACCGCGTGGCGCGCATCGAGCCCGGTGACCGGGTCCTGGTCCATGCCGCCGCGGGCGGTGTGGGCAGCCAGCTCGGCCAGGCCGCCCGGCTGCTGGGCGCCGGCCGCGTGGTCGGAACGGTCGGCAGCGAGGCGAAGATCGAGACGGCCAAGGGCTTCGGCTACGACGAGGTGATCCTGCGCGACCAGGTCGCCGAGGCGGGCGAGTTCGACATCGTCGTCGACATGGTCGGCGGCCCCGCCCGCACCGCCAGTCTGGACCGCCTGGCCCCCATGGGACGCCTGGTGGTGATGGGCAACGCCTCGGGCGCTGAAGACGTCGGGATGTCTGCCAACCACCTGTGGTTCACCAACAAGACGGTCTCCGGGTTCAACCTCGCCGCCTTCTCCGCGGCCTTCCCCCAGGACGCCGGGCAGGCCCTGCGCCGGGCGGTCCGGGCCGCGGCACAGGGAACCCTGCGGGTGCAGGTCGAGGCTCTGCCGCTGGACCGCGCGATCGAGGCACACCGCCGCATCGAGTCCGGACAGACCACCGGCAAGCTGGTCCTCGGTGTCGGCGTCTGAATCGGTGCGGTGGCGGAGCGGCACCGGGACGGGGCGGGGGCGGGACCGGCGGGAGTGTGAGTGTCGGACGCCCCTCCCCAGCCACGGGCGGCGGCGCCGGGGGCAGCCCGTGGGCTTGGCTGCGTTTGCCGCGCGAGACGGCGCTCCCCGGCTCGTCGGAAAGAGCCCGAAAAAATTTCGGACGGCGATGTCGAGAATCCGTGGCTGGCTCCGTCCCCGCTGTGAACGCGACCAGAATGGGTCGCACCCGCACCGAGGAGACACACCATGGCCAAGTACTTGCTGCTCAAGCACTACCGCGGCGCCCCGGCTTCGGCGAACGACGTGCCGATGGACCGGTGGACGCCGGAGGAGATCTCCGCACACATCCAGTACATGAACGACTTCGCGGCCCGGCTCGAGAAGACCGGCGAATTCGTCGACGGTCAGGCGCTCGCCCCCGAGGGGGCGTGGGTCCGGTACGACGGCGAGGGGCGTCCGCCGGTCACCGACGGCCCGTTCGCCGAGACCAAGGACCTCATCGCCGGCTGGATGGTGATCGACGTCGACAGCTACGAGCGCGCCGTCGAGCTGGCCGGGGAGCTGTCGGCCGCCCCTGGGGCGGGCGGGAAGCCGATCCACGAGTGGCTCGAGGTGCGCCCGTTCCTGGCCGCGACGCCCGCCACCACGGAGTGCCCTCATCGATGAACGAGGCCCTGCTGAGAAGCCTCACGCCGAGCGTGCTCGCCGTCCTCGTCCGCCGCGGAGCCGACTTCGCGGCGGCCGAGGACGCCGTGCAGGACGCGCTCGTCGAGGCGCTCCGCGTCTGGCCGGCCGATCAGCCGCGGGACGCGAAGGGCTGGCTGATCACCGTGGCCTGGCGCCGGTTCCTCGACGCGACCCGGGCGGATGTCGCCCGGCGCCGGCGTGAGGAGCTCGTCGACGAGGAGCCGGCCCCCGGGCCCGCGGCCGCGGTGGACGACACGCTCCAGCTCTACTTCCTGTGCGCCCACCCGTCGCTGACGCCGGCGTCCGCGGTCGCGCTCACGCTGCGCGCCGTCGGCGGGCTGACCACCCGCCAGATCGCCCAGGCCTACCTGGTGCCCGAGGCGACCATGGCGCAGCGGATCAGCCGGGCCAAGCGCACCGTCTCCGGTGTGCGGTTCGACCGGCCCGGCGATGTCGCCACCGTGCTGCGCGTCCTCTACCTGGTCTTCAACGAGGGCTACTCCGGCGACGTCGACCTCGCCGCCGAGGCCATCCGGCTCACCCGGCAGCTCGCGGCCGCGATCGATCACCCCGAGGTGGCGGGGCTGCTCGCCCTGATGCTGCTCCACCACGCCCGGCGCGCCGCCCGGACCGCGCCCGACGGCAGCCTGGTGCCGCTGGCCGAGCAGGACCGCGGCCGGTGGGACACCGCGTCGATCGCCGAGGGCGTCCAGATCCTGCAGGCGGCGCTCGCCCGCGACCGGCTGGGCGAGTTCCAGGCGCAGGCCGCCATCGCGGCGCTCCACGCCGACGCGCCTACCGCCGAGGAGACCGACTGGGTGCAGATCGTCGAGTGGTACGACGAGCTCGCGCGCCTGACGGACAGCCCTGTCGTCCGGCTCAACCGTGCGGTGGCGGTCGGCGAGGCCGACGGACCGCGCGCCGGGCTGGCGGCGCTCACGGAGCTGGACGCTTCTCTGCCCCGTTACTCCGCGGTGGCCGCGTACCTGCACGAGCGCGACGGCGACCTGGCGACGGCGGCACGGCTGTACGCCGAGGCGGCCCACAAGGCGCCCAACCTCGCCGAGCGCGACCATCTGATGCGCCAGGCCGCCCGGCTCAACTCCCGCCGGTGTCACTGATCGGCCGCGCCCGGTCGCGAGGGGCCGTCCCCGCGGGCGCGCCGACGGTCCCTCCGGTGAAGCGCCGAGTGCGTGGTGAACGTGCTGGTCGCAGCCCTTCAATGGGGACTGCGACCAGCACGTTCACCTCCGGGCGGCAAGCCGCCGGTCAGTGCACCAGCAGGTCGATCACGCCCGTCAGGTCCTCCTTGCCGCTGCCCACGGCCAGGCGGCGGCGCATCAGCGCGAAGTAGGGGCTGAGCAGTTCCGGGCTGACGCCCTGCTGCTCGGCGGTGCTCAGGAAGGTCGGCGTGCCGGCCACCTGCATGGCGAGCGGGGAGACGACATTCGTGGTGTAGTCGCCGCTGCGCAGCTGGTCGGCGGTCTGGTGAACCGCCGGGGCCATCGCGATGAGCCAGTCGGCGAGCAGTGGGGCGAGCGAGGCGGGATCGATGTCCTCCTTGCGGATCAGGGCGAAGGCGTGGGCGGCGCCGGCGAACATCCCGTACATGGCGCTGAGCAGGGCCACGTCGTGCAGGGCCGCGAAGCCCGCGTCCTCGCCGACGTAGGTGGTGCCGGCCGGAACGCCCAGCGTCTCCTGGTGCCGCTCGAACAGCTCCCGTGAGCCGCTGTAGAAGACGTAGCCGCCGGCTTCGGGGGCGCCGATCATGGGAGGGACGGCCATGATCCCGCCGTCCAGGTAGCGGGCGCCGCGCTTATGGGCCCACTCGGCGCGGGCGCGGGCCTGGGCCGGAGTGCTGGTGGTCAGGTTGACGAGGTCGACACCGGCCAGGTCGGTGCCGTCCAGCACCTCGTCGACCGAGGCGTCGTCCAACAGACAGACGACGACCAGGGTGTTCGCCGCGACCGCTGCGGCGGCGCTGTCCGCGACGGTCGCACCCTGGGCGGTGAGCGCCGCGGCGCGGGCCGGGGTGCGGTTCCAGATGGTGACGGGGTGGCCGGCGGCGAGCCAGGTCCGGGCCAGTGCGGTACCCATCGCGCCGAGGCCCAGCAGCGTGACGGCGGTCTTCTCAACAGTGTTCTGTGCCATGCCGATTAGGCTGGTCACAGGCCCGGAGATGATCAAGTACGCACTTTGGAGTGGGTGCTTACCCCGGGGTGAGCGAGCAGGTCAGAGGGGTGGGGCATGACGACAGTGAACCGGCCGGTGACATCGGACGGGCACGCCTGCGGGATCGACACCGCGATGGAGGTGATCGGCGGCAAGTGGAAGGTGCTGATCCTCTGGGCGCTCCACGAGTACCCCTGCCGTCGCTTCGGCGAGCTGCGTCGGCTGCTTCCGGGGATCACCGAGAAGGTGCTGGCGTCTCATCTCCGCGAGATGGAAGCGGATGGCGTCGTGCACCGCGTTTCCTACGAGGAGGTGCCGCCCCGCGTCGAATACTCGCTGGCCGAGGACGGCAGGCGCCTCAACGAAGCACTGCAGCCGCTGGCCGCCTGGGGACGCGAGCGGGCGACCGGTCGCGGGCCGGAGGAAGGAGCGGGGCAGGTCACGTAAGGCGCGAACGCGCCGGTGGCCGAGTCGCGGAGGGGTGGGCCGCGGCCTTCGGCTTCTCAGCCCTCGCCCGGGTCGTCCGTCGGGTGGGGGAGCAGCGGAAACAGCCGGCTGATGAGGGCAACCGGCCGGGCGCCCTCGGGGCGGGCCAGAGGTCGCTGCTCGCGGTCCTGGTAGGGGGCAAGCGCCCTTCGGATCACCGTCGCAATGCGGCTCATCTCCTCGGGTGTCAGATAGGCGACGGCGCTGAACGCTTCGTCGCGGCGCCATTCGGCCGGTGCCTGCTCTCGTTGCTCGAGCCAGTGCTGCCAGCTCTCGTCCTCCAGGCCGCGGGCCAGGTCGCCGAAGTCCTCGGACGTATCGGACGCGGGAGCGGGCCGTCGCAGACGCCAGGGGCGTGCGCGGCCTCCGCTGTGCGGGGCTTCTTCGATGTGTCCGTGGCGTGCGAGCTGCCGCAGATGGAATGAGCAGAGCCCGGAGCTGTAGCCCAGCCGGGCGGCCGCTTCGGTCGCCGTGACGGCTCCGACCTCGGCGAGCAGGTCGAGCAGGGCCGTACGGACCTCGTGCTCGCGCAGTCCCTCACCGGCCGTGGAGGGCCGGCCTGCCGGGAGGTTGACGTCTTCTTCGGTCACTTTGCAAAGTCTGCTACTTTGCAAAGAACTTCGCAACCACCCCTTCGGCGAGCGGACTTCGGGCCGAAGGGGTGGTTGCGCGATCCCAAGGGGGCAACCGCCATGTCCATTTCGCACGACCCACCTCGCGCCGCCGACCGGCGCGTCCGTGTGCAGGGTGAGCCGGTCGACTCGTATCCGGCCCTGCCTCCGGAAGCCGCCCGGGGCTCCGTGCGCCGGATCACGGTGGTGGGCGAGGAGATCCTGCACCGTCCGTGCCGTGAGGTGACCGAGTTCGGCACCGCCGAGCTGTCGGCGCTGATCGACGACATGTTCCTGACCATGCATGTGGCAGACGGTGCCGGTCTGGCTGCCAATCAGGTCGGTGTCGACCTGCGGCTGTTCGTCTACGACTGCCCGGACGAGTACGGAATCCGGCATGTGGGCCACGTCATCAACCCCGTTCTCGACCAGCCCGATAACGGCAGCCGTCGGCTCATCGACGACGACGAAGGGTGCCTGTCGGTGCCTGGTGCTGCCATGGCAGTCCCCCGGACCGACCGTGCCGTCGTGCGCGGATTCGACAAGGAAGGCAACCCCCTCGTGATCGAGGGAATGGGCTATTTCGCCCGGTGCCTGCAGCACGAGACCGATCACCTCCTCGGACACACGTATCTCGACCGGCTCTCGAAACGGGACCGCCGCGAGGCGCTGCGACAGATGGAAGAACGCCGCGAGGACGTCTTCGCCCGGCGCGAGATCAAGGCCGCAGACCTGGGCCGGTGAGCCGACGGGCAGCCGGGCGCGGGTGGCGCCGCACCCGGGGTGATGACGCTCTTCAAGGACCCGTCGTTCAACTTCAGCGGGCTCTTGGCCCTCGGTGCGGCCGGATTCAGCGGCAGCGAGGTGGGCGAGGTGCTCACCGCCGTGAACACGATCAACAAGGCCGGCCTGTCCGCGCAGACGTACGTCGATACCTTCAAGAAGCTCGGCGACCAGCTGTCAAAGGCGCCCGAGGGCAGCAGGCCCGACCGGCAGACCAGGCGCCGGCGCGCGCTGCGGGCCGCCCAGTGCTACGCCCAGGCGCTGTTCTTCGTCCTCGGCTCCGACAACCCGGGCAGCGAAGAGGATCTCTACCGGGCCGGGCGCCGCGCCTGGGACGCGTTCTGCAACCAGTGCGAACCGGTGCCGGTGACGGCGAACGTCCCGTACGGCAGGACCCCCATGCCGGTGTGGTTCTTCCGCCCCGGGGTCAAGGTGGTCTTCACGCCGCGCTGGGAGACGGTGGTCACGCCGCTCCTCGACTGGCTGGTCGCCCGTGCTGACGTGGACGCCGACCGGATCGCGCTGACCGGGCTGAGCATGGCGGGCAACCTGGCTCCCCGATGGCCCCGCAGCAGCACTGCGACGTCGTCTTCGACTGGCTGCAGGAGACACTGCCGGAGCACTGACTGCCAGGCTCTGCCGGCACGGCACACCGGCGCTGCCACGCCCCACCGGCGACGGCTTCGGATCCGGGCGGCGCGGTGGCAGGTCTCGCCTCCGGGGTGCCGAAGCTGCAGGTCACAGCCGCCGTCCGCGGGGGCGCCGGTGGCGCAATGTTGTGGCAACACCACTGCCGGGACCCCGTCGGTATGGTCCCCCCATGCCAGCCGAACGCATCTCCCAGCACACGGGTCCGGTGGCGGCCGCGCGCCGCCGCAGGCTCCGCGCGGACCGCGCCCGGCAGCTCGCCGACCTGCTGCGCCACCAGGTGCTCGGGGGCCGGTTCCCCCGTGGTGTGCTGCCGCACGAGGACGTGATCGGCGCGGAATTCGGCGCCTCCCGCAACACCGTCCGTCAGGCCCTCGACCTGCTGCGCGCCGAGCAGCTCGTGGCGCGTCAGCCGGGCGTGGGCACGGTGGTGGTCTGCCAGAAGTACCCGCATGCGCTCGACCGGTTGAGGGGCCTCGCCGAGACCCTGCACTCGCACGGCCGGGTCACCAACGAGGTGCGCACCATCAGCCCGGTTGCCGCACCGGGTCCGGTGGCGGACCGGTTGCGGCTCCGGCCGGGTACCGAGGTGCTCTATGTCGAACGGCTGCGCCGCCTCGACGGGGTGCCGCTGTCCCTGGACCTCACCTATATCCCGATGGACATCGGCCTGCCGCTGCTCGATGCCGATCTGGAGAACAACGACGTCTTCCGGCTGATCGAGGAGACCGCGGGACAGCCGCTGGGTACGGCCGAGATCACCCTTGAGGCGGTCAGCGCGGATGCGCACTCGGCTGCCGTTCTGGAGGCTCCCCGCGGCGCGGCCGTGCTGATGCTCGAACGACTCACCCATCTCGCCGACGGCTGTCCCGTCGACCTGGAGTTCATCCGCTTCCGCGGGGATCGCATCACGATGCAGGGCCTGCTGCACCGCATGCGCTGAGCCCGTTCCGTCCCGTCCACCGGCGGTCCGACCGCGGACCCGCCTGCTCCCGTACGCCCGATGTTTCGTCGCTCATCCGGCATTCCTCCGCGGACGCCCCGTTCCCGTTTGCCGCACCCGCACGCCCCTCGCCTCCCGTCCCCCGCACGTCCTGCCCGATACGGCCGCCCCGCCGCCCAGAGATCCCCGGAGACCCTCATGGCTCTCGCGCCCCAGCGCACCGATGTGCCCGTGACCATCGACGAGTCCAAGTGCATCGACGGCTGCACGCTCTGCGTCGACATGTGCCCGCTCGACTCGCTCGCCATCGATCCGGCCAGCAACAAGGCGTTCATGCACGTCGACGAGTGCTGGTACTGCGGCCCGTGCGCCGCGCGCTGTCCCACCGGCGCCGTCACGGTCAACATGCCCTATTTGCTGCGATGAGAGGCTCTCCGTCCATGCCGTCCCTGCCTGATCCGTCCCGGCCCGCGCCGGGCCGCGCCCACCCGACTCCGCCCGGACCCGCTTGCCGCGCACCCCGCACGGCCCGCCGGAACCCGCTCGCCGCGGCCCTCACGGCTGCCGCCCTGCTGTCCTCGCTCACCGCCTGCGGCACCACCGCGGACGCCTCGGACGGCACGACCGTCACCGTGACCGTCGGCTACCAGTCGAAGACCATCAACACGGTCACCGCCGGCACCCTGCTGCGCTCGCTCGGGTACTTCGAGCGCGAGCTGCGCGCCCAGGGCAAGCGCGACGGCAAGACGTACAAGGTGGTGTGGCAGGACTACGCGACCGGCGCGCCGATCACCGCGCAGATGGTCGCGGGGAAGGTCGACATCGGCTCGATGGGCGACTTCCCGCTGCTCATCAACGCCGCTCGCGGCAAGCAACTGCGCGCCCCGACCCGGCTGGTCTCCGTCACCGGCTACAACCTGCGTGGAGCGCTCAACACCATCGTCACCGCGCCCGGTTCCGGTCTGCGCTCGCTGTCCGACCTGCGGGGCAAGAAGATCTCCAGCAGCGTCGGCTCGGCATCCGACGGCACCCTCGTACGGGCGCTGCAGCGGGCCGGGATCGACCCGGAGCGGGACATCCACAAGCTCAACCAGCAGCCGGCCGTGGGGGCTTCCGCGCTCCAGTCGGGCAGTGTGGACGCGCTCTCGCAGTTCGTCGCCTGGCCGGGGCTGCTCGCCTTCCAGGGCAAGGCGCAGGCGCTCTACGACGGAGGAGCGCTCGGCCTGCCCACCTTCCACGGCGTGACCGTGCGGGGCAGCTTCGCCGACCGTCATCCGGGGGTGGTGAAGGCGTTCCTCGCCGCTCAGCGCGACGCGACCCGCGCGCTGCAGGCGCATCCGGTCGACGCTGCCCAGCAGGTCGCCAAGGCCACCGGGCTGCCGGCCGAGGTCGTCTACCTCTACAACGGCGCGGGCGGCATCGCCACCTTCGACCCCACTCTCAAACCGCAGCTGGTCGCCGCGCTGAAGAAGGACGTCTCGGTGCTGCGGGCGGCCAAGCTGACCGGGCCGGTCGATGTCGGGGCGTTCGTCGACGACCACTACCTCAGGCAGAGTTACGGCAGCGGGTACGCCAAGGCCCGGCGCTCCACCGCCCATCCGTCGGCCGACGAGGTGTGGCTGCGGGGCGAGGACCGCACCCATTCCTTCGACGACGCGGGCGCCTTGCTGCGGTTCGTCGCCGCGCACCACGAAGCGGTACGGGCCGCGTACGTGGCCGATACGACGACCGGCACCCGGTGGTTCGCCGACCGGTCGGTCTGGGTCCGCGACGGCGCGCGGCTGCTGCCCTTCGCCACCCCGGCCACCGCCGCCGCATGGACGCGGCACCACCCCGGGGCGCACACCGTGAGCTACGCCGCCGCATGGCAGCAGGCCCGATGAGCGCGCCCGCCGCCGTCCGCACGGCGACCTCGCCGACGGCCACCGCTCCTGATGGCCGGGCGGGCCGGCGCCACCGGCCCTGGGGCCGCTACGGGCGGCGTACGGCCTCGGTGCTGGCCGCGCTCGCGCTGTGGCAGCTGCTCGCACAGTTCCAGGTGACTCTGTGGCTGCGGTTCTCGCAGTTTCCGACGGTCGGCGAGACCGCCCGCGAGTTCGCGCAGCGACTCGGCGGCCCCACGTACTGGCAGGACCTCACCGACAGCCTGACCCGGATCATCGGCGGCTTCGCGCTCGCGGCCGTCCTCGGTGTCGCCGCCGGCACCGCCGTCGCCCGCTCCCTCCTCGTCTCCGATCTGCTCGGCCCGCTGCTGGAAGTCGCGCGTCCCATACCGGCGATCGCGCTGGTGCCGGTGGCGATCCTGCTGTTCCCCAGCAATGAGCAGGGCATCGTCTTCATCACGTTCGCCGCGGCGTTCTTCCCGGTCACGGTCTCCACCCGGCACGCGGTACGGGCGCTGACGCCCGTCTGGGAGGAGGCGGTGCGCACCATGGGCGGTGGCCGGTGGCGGGTCCTGTGGTCGGTGGTGCTGCCGGGGGCACTGCCCGGGATCTTCGGCGGGCTGTCGGTGGGCATCGGCGTCTCGTGGATCTGTGTGATCTCCGCCGAGATGATCTCCGGTGAGTACGGCGTGGGCTACCGCACCTGGCAGGACTACACGATCGTCGACTACCCGGGCGTCTTCGTCGGGATGGCCACCATCGGACTGCTCGGCTGGCTCACCTCCACGGCCGTGGAGGTGCTGGGACGGCGTGTGACGCGCTGGCTGCCGCGCGCCGCGACCGGCCCGAGCGGGTATCCGGGCCGTCGGCCGCGGCGGACCGCGCGGCCGGCGGCCGGCGCTGCGCGGACCGGCCAACCGGCACGGGGCGCCGGCCCGGAGCGGGACACCGCGGCACCGGGCGACACCGAGATCCAGCGCGGCGACACGGCCGGCCGCCGAGCGCAAGAGGGAGCGCGAGAACCATCGTGACCAGCATCGACAGCACCGCAGCGGCCCGCCCGCACACCTCCCCGCCCGCGCACGGCGTACGGCTGACCCTCGCCGATGCCGTGCTCGGCCGGCCCGGCGCCCCCGTACTGCACGGCCTGGACCTCGATGTCGCCCCGGGTGAGATCCTCACCGTCGTCGGGCCGTCCGGCTGCGGCAAATCCACCCTGCTGCGCACCCTGGCGGGTCTGCTGCCGCTGCTCGACGGCCGGTTGAGCCAGGACGGCGGTCCCGTCGGAGGACCGGCCGCCGACCGGGCGCTGGTCTTCCAGGAGGACGCGCTGTTGCCCTGGCGCACGCTGCGGGCCAATGTCGAACTCCCGCTGGCGATCCGGGGCGTGGCGCGCGCGGAGCGCCGTGCGCGGGCCGAGGACTGGCTGGCCCGGGTCGGACTCACCGCACACGCCGGCCGGCTACCGCACCATGTATCCGGCGGCCAGCGCCAGCGCGCCCAGCTGGCCCGCGCGCTGGCCGGGCGGCCGCGCGCCGTCCTGATGGACGAGCCGTTCGGTGCGCTCGACGCCCAGACCCGGGCCGGGATGCAGCAGTTGCTGGTCACGGCGCTGCGCGGCACCCACGCCACGGTCGTCTTCGTCACCCACGACGTGGACGAGGCGCTGTTCCTGGGCGACCGGGTCGCGCTGCTGGGCACCGGCCGGGTGCTGGACGTGCCGCGGCCGCGCGAACGTCAGGCGCAGGGCCATACGGCGACGGTCGCCGTGCGGCGGGAGATTCTCGCCTCCCTGAGCGAGCGGCCGGACGGCCCGCCCGGCGGATGACTGCCGGCCTCACCGGCTCCGGACCGGCCCCACCTCTGGCCACCGTTCGCCCCCGTACGCGATCCAGCTGCCGAGGTCAGTGCACCCGCGGGTCGCGTGCGTCGGCCCGTCGCACCGCCAAGCTGACGCCGCACCCGCTGCACAGCTGATGCATCCGGTAGGCGCCGTCGTACCAGGCCGTGGTGTCGTCCTGGTACCCGCAATCGCGGCATATCGGCGCATGTCCTTCACCAGGTGGGGCCGGTGAACGAAGCACCCGCTCGACCACCCTCGGCAGTGGTTCGCGGGGGTGCCTTGTCGGATCGGGGCAGTAGGCGATGTTCGCCCACCCGCGCTGCCAGCCGCGCCAGGAGTCGTCAGGTTGCGGCCGGCGGCAGCCACGAGCTTTGGCCGCTCGGCGCCTGGCGGCCTGCGCCCGCACGCCAGCGAGCCAGAGCTGCCGGGCGTGATGGAGCTCCTCGGCCGCGTGGATGAGGGAGTTCGGGTCCCTCTCCGTGTTCTTCGGGATCCGCGCGCTGAGGGAAAGGTGGTGATACGTGGCGCGGAAGCCGTAGGGCGCGAAGTGCACGAGGCACGACCGCAGGTTCGTATGCCGGATGCGGGCCGGCAGGCTCTCGTCGAAGACCCGTCTGCGGTGCGTGGCGAAGCTGCTCATCCCGCGACGTCAGGGCTTGCCGCGCCGGCCTCGCACGTCATCACTCTGGGCGCATCCACAGGGCGGCGGTGCTGCTGGTCGTCTTGATGACGCGGTCCACGGCCTGCGGTGCCGGCCAGATTTGGATCAGGTACTCCTCCAGCGGATCGCAGTCCTCGCGTGGGTCGCCGTCGTCGCGATGGCGTCCATGGACGCGCAGCCGGTAGCTCCCCGGGCCGGGAAGGGAGATCCGCTGCGCCGGGTCCTCGGCGGTGCCGGTGGTGCCGAAGTCGAGGAACGCGGAGCGCCAGGCGGCGGAGACTTCGGCGATGTCCTGCCAGGTGTCGATGTCGTCGGACAGGGGTGGCGGTCCGTCCCACAGTTGGGCGGTGACGTGGATCCGGCCGATCTCCTGGCCGGTCAGGATGCGGACCCCGTCGCCCTCGGGGTCGGCCTCGACCAGGCCGTTGCCGGTCCATTCCGGCTCGAACTCGACGCACAGCGTCTCCCCGCACAGGTCGACGGAGGTGGCGTCCACATCGACGGTGCTGCTGGTCCGGCGTATCGGTGCGGGCATGGGGGGGTGATCCTTCCGGCTGAGGGGTGGCTCCCCGACATCCTGGTGGAGGACGGCAGGGTGGCGCGACTCGGTCGGTCAGGTCGGGCGCCGCAGTCGCTTCCCCGTGTCCGCGGCGCGGGCGGATCGGCTCCGCAGGAGGCATGCTGCGGCGGCCCGCCACATGAAGTGACGGGCCGCCAGGGAGGGTTCAGGTCAGACGGTCCTCGGGACCGGTCAGCCACCCACCCGGTTGTAGACGTACAGGAACCACTTCATCTTGCCGTCGTTGCCCTGTTCCCTGTTGCAGCTGTAGCCGGACCACCAGCCCTTGGCCTTGCCCCGCTTGCCCTCGGACACGCACGCGGACTTGGTCCAGTACGCGCGGTAGAAGCTCCACCCCGTCCTCATGGCCGAGGCGTCGCTGTTGGCGGCCTGGCTCACTGCCGCGGCGCCGGCTTGGGTACGAGCCGACGGCTGCGGTGCGGCGTCGGCCGTTGCGGCGAAGCCCGTCAGCGCGGCGCCGAGCAGGACGGTCGTCGCGGCCGCGGTCGCCAGGCTGCTGCGCAGCATCGGGCCCTTGCGGCTGTTGGCGAATTTCATGAATCTTCCCCCTTTGGTCGGGTGTTGCGCCAACATGACGACCGGGTGGTCGCAACCGGCCGCCATGGATGTACACATGCTGCCGTCTCCACCCCGGGGCGTCGTTGGCGGTGAGCGCCATGTTGTTGGCGTACAGCGCCGGATGGGTTCGCGTGGGCGCTGCGGGAGGCCGGGCCGGCCGCATCGCCGTATACGGGGGGTTGTTGTGGAGACGGTGTTCGACAGTGCTTGGCTACCTGCCCAAGAGCGCGCCGCGGCCTGGAGGGAGACCACGGCGCAGGCGCTGGTGACCACGAAGCTCAAGCTGGTGGATCCGGGCACCTTTGACGCGTGCCTGCGGACCATGTCCTTGGGGTCTCCCCAGGTGACGGCGATGTCCTACGGGCCGTTGGTGTCGCAGCGGACGCCCGCGATGATCCGGCAGTCGGATCCCGAGCAGTATCAGATCGCGCTTGTCCGCAGCGGGAGCCAGGGAATCGAGCAGGCCGGAAACCACGCCCGTCTCGGGCCCGGTGAGCTGGTCTTCTACGACAGCTCGCGCCCTTTTGAAGCCGTGGCCGGCGACGGTTGCCGAGCGGGGTCCGCGTCGTTGCTGTTGCAGTTCCCCAAGCGGCTGCTGCCGCTGCCGGAGGCGAAGGTGGCGCGGCTCCTGGCGGTGCCGCTTTCGGGGACGAAGGGCGTCGGCCGTCTCTTCGCGCAGTTCATGGCCGCCTTGGTCGACGAGCATGCGGCGTACGGCCCGGGTGACCTGGCGCGTCTGGGCCATACGGCGCTCGATCTGGCCACGGCCGTGCTGGCCCACCACCTCGACGAGGACGCAGCCGTGCCGCTGCGGTCGCCGCAGCAGGTCCTGTTCCTGCGGATCACCTCATTCATCGATCAGAACCTGCGCTCCCCGGAGCTGGGGCCCACCGCAGTGGCGTCGGTGCACGGGCTGTCGCTGCGGTCGCTGCACCGGCTCTTCCAGCAGCACAACACCTCCGTCAGCGCCTACATCAAAGGCCGGCGGGTGGACCGCTGCCGACGCGATCTGGCCGACCCCGGCCTGCGGCACCTCACCGTCCATGCCATCGCCGCTCGCTGGGGATTTCCCCGGGCCGCCGACTTCAGCCGCGCCTTCCGCGGTGCGGTGGGGATGTCCCCCAGCCAGTACCGGGCCCTGACGGGGTCCGCCGTTGCCGCTCGATGGCCGGGCTCCTCGGCGAGCCCGCCCGAGCCGACCGACCGGATGGCGTGACTGGGGCCCGGTGCGGCGCGTGGGACCCGGACTCCGCAACGGCGCGGACGACTTCTGAGCCGTCGGCCGTGCCCAGCGCGCTCGCGTCGTTCCGGCCTCTGAACAGGGGGGACGGCGCGAGGGCAGGGCAACCCGCTTCCCCTCGCCCGGCCCGTTCCATCAGGCTCGGTGCGGTGAGCTCTCGGGCTGATGCGGCGTCAGGCAACCGGCGTGCACCCGAGGGTGTTAATGAATTGTCGGGTGAGGTAGGTGAAGGCGCGGGAGGCGGCGCTGTGGTAGGCGGTCTCGCGGCGCAGGAGGGTGACGGTGCGTTGCGGAAGGGGCGGGTCGAGGGGGATGGGGCGGAGGTAGGGGTGATCGTGGGTGAGGGCGTCGGGCAGGACGGTGGCCAGCGGGGTGCGCCGGACGATCTCGGTGAGGGCCTGGATGGAGTTGGCCTCCACCACGATGCGGGGGCTGATGCGTTCCTGGGCGAAATAGGCGTCGATGTGGGCACGGGTGGCGAAGTCACCGCTGAGCAAGGCGAGTTGCTGCTGCGCTAGGGCCTTGACGGGCAGCGGCCGGTCGCGGTCGGCGCCGGGGTGGTGAGCCCCGGAGACGAGGACGAGGGCTTCGGCGAACAGCGCGGTGGCGGCGATACCTGGCAGGTGGGGGCCGTGAAAGGCGATGCCAAGGTCGAGTTCGTCGGCCAGCAGGGCCGACTCGATGCGGTCCTGCGTCATCTCCTTGACGTCCAGGGTGATGCCGGGATGACGGCTGTGCAGTTCGGCGACCAGGGGGCCGACCAGGTAGGCGGTGAAGGTCGGGGTCACCGCCAGCCGCAGGCTGCCCCGGGAGAGGTCCTGGACGTCGGCGACGGCGCGTTCGGCGGCGGCCAGGTCGCGCAGCGCGCGGCGGGCGTAGTGCACATAGGTCTCGCCGGCATCGGTGAGCCGCACGGCGCGGCCGGTGCGGTCCAGCAGCTGCGCCCCCACGCCGCGCTCCAGCTGCTTGATCTGCTGGGACAGCGTGGGCTGGGAGATGCGCAGGTCTTCGGCGGCACGGGTGAAGCTGCCGTGTTCGGCCACGGCGAGCAGATAACGCAGATGACGCAGTTCCACGGCCATGACCCCAACTATAGATGCCATCGATAGCCCTCATGGCTATTACGTCTTGGACGCTATAGGCACAGGTCATGCATGGTGGATCTCGTCAGCCCACGGGCCGACCTCCATCGAAGGGAGTCACCATGCAAGACCTCGCCGAGGGAGTCCAACGCTTCCAGCGGGATGTCTTCCCCGCCAAGGCGGAACTCTTCGCCCACCTCGCCGACAATCACCGTCCGACGACGCTGTTCATCGGCTGCTCCGACGCCCGCGTCGTGCCGGAGCTGCTCTGCGGCAGCGAACCAGGGCAGCTGTTCGTGGTCCGCACCGCCGGCAACCTCGTCCCGGCCCACAGCCCCGCCGCCGACGGAATCGCGGCAAGCATCGAGTACGCCGTCGCGGTGCTGGGCGTGTCCGACATCGTGGTCTGCGGACACTCCGCCTGCGGCGCGATGACCGCCCTGGCCGAGGGCCATGACCTGACGGCCGCGCCCGCGGTCGCCGGCTGGCTGCGGCATGCGGACGCCGCCCGAGCCCGTGCGGCCGTCGCCGGGGCCGCGACCGGCGCGGGCACCGGCACGGGCACGGTGGACGCGCTGGTGCACCAGAACGTGCTCGCGCAGCTGGCCAATCTGGCCACCCATCCGTCGGTCGCCCGCGCTCTCGCCGCGCGGACCGTCACCCTGCACGGCTGGGTCTTCGACATCGCCACGGGCACCGTCTCGGCGGTCGACCCCGCCACCGGCGACGGCACCGCGCTCACCGCCTGACCTGCTCCTCCCTCCCCGATCCCGGCCGTGGCATCGCTCCCGGCCTCACCACCCACCCCAGGAACCGCCGCTCCCCTCGCCGGGTAGCGGCACACAGAAAGGAAGCCCTCTCATGGTGCACGCTCAGTTCGACCCCGCCGCCCGTCAGGCCCTGGCCATTGCCGCCGTCGAGTCCAAGACCCGCAAGGACCTGTCCTGGCAGCAGATCGCCGATGCCGCCGGGCTGTCGGTCGCCTTCGTCACCGCCGCCGTCCTCGGCCAGCACGCGCTGCCGGCCGACGCCGCGAGGGCCGTCGGCGAGCTCCTGGGTCTGGACGACGACGCGGTGATGCTGCTGCAGACGATCCCGACCCGCGGCTCGATCCCCGGCGGCATCCCCACCGACCCGACCATCTACCGCTTCTACGAGATGCTTCAGGTCTACGGCACCACGCTCAAGGCCCTGGTCCACGAGCAGTTCGGCGATGGCATCATCAGCGCGATCAACTTCAAGCTGGACGTCAAGAAGGTGGCCGACCCCGAGGGCGGCGAGCGCGCCGTCATCACCCTGGACGGCAAGTACCTGCCGACCAAGCCCTTCTGACCCAGCACGTCGCCAAGAGCGGGCGGGCCGGACATCGCTGTCCGGCCCGCCCCGACGTGTAGGCACACCCGCGCTCAGGGACAGGCGCGGGGAGGCCGAGCGCCACCCCGTCGGCAACGGCACGTCACTCGGCCGCGCCGGGCCTCTCGGGGACGCAATCCCTCGGACGCGCCCCCACGACCCGCAGCTCCCCGCATCGGCTCAGGCCGGCGTCGGAGCGCCGAGCCCGGAGCGTGCGCGCCGCATCATGAGCGCGTAGACCGCCGATGCCACGATCATGCCGACGGGCAGCGCGAGGTCCAGTCCGCCCAGGACGCGGGCGAGCGGGCCGGTGTAGAGGGTGTTCACGCAGAGCGCGGCCGCGGCGGTGCCCGCCGTGAGGGCGAGCGCACCGGCCCAGTTGACGCCGGCCGTGAACCAGAAGGGGCTGCCGGCGGTCTCGTCGGTCAGCGCGGGCCCGTCGTAACGGTTGCGGCGCAGCAGGATGTCGGTGGCGTAGATGGCGGTGCTGGGGCCGAGCAGGACGACCGTCAGCTGGAGGACGTTGCTGACGGTGTCCAGGAAGTTGGACACCAGCAGCGCGTACAGGGTCACGGCGACGGCGAGGACTCCGTCGACGACGACGGTCAGGGAGCGGCGGAGGCGGACGCCGATGGCCTGGAGGGCGAGGCCGGAGCTGTAGGCGGTCATCGCGTTGATGGCGATGGTGCCCAGCACCAGGGCGAGCAGGAAGACCGGGGTGAACCAGCCGGGCAGGATCGCTTCCAGGGCGGTCTGCGGGTCGGTCATGTCGACCGCGGTCGCGGCGACCGCGCCCAGTGAGCAGACGACGACGCTCGGCAGGAAGCCGCCGAGCGCGGTCCAGGCCACGATCGACTTCGGGGAGGTGGTGCGGGGCAGGTAGCGGGAGAAGTCGGCGCTGTTGGTGTACGAGAGCGGACCCGAGGCGATGAGGGTGACGCCGCCCGCGAGGGCCGCCCACAAGCCGGCGCCGGTCAGCGGGTGGGCGGGCTCGTAGCCGAAGTCGGCGTGGCCGAGCACGCTCACGGCGACGACGGCGAACGCCACGGTGAGGACCACGGTGATCGGGAGGTAGAGCTTCACGATCGTGGCGTGGCCGTAGACGCTGATGGCCAGGGTGAGCGCGGCGATGACCACCACGACGGCGATCTTGACGCCCGTGTTGGGTGCGATACCGGCCTTCTCGACGAGGGAGAAGGCGGCGAGCGCGGCCGCCGCCAGGTTGAGGGCGATGTAACAGATGCAGATGCCCCAGCCGGTGACCGCGATGTTCACGCGGTTGCCGCGGACGCCGAACATGGCCCGCATGATCACTTCACTGGGCGTTCCGGAGGCCGGGCCCGGGACGGCCAGCAGGCCGACCAGTACCCAGAAGAGGTTGCCCACCACGATCACCACGAGCGCCTGCCACAGGCTCAGACCCATGAGTATGAGCGCGCCGCCGACCACCAGGCTCAGGTAGTTGACGTTCGCCGCCGCCCAGACGGCGAACAGCTCCCGCGCACGGCCGTGACGTTCCCGATCGGGAATGTGATCGATGCCGTGGGCCTCGATACGGCCCGCCCGGTCCGAGGACGGCGGCGTGTCGTGTCTGCCGGCTTCGCCTGGGTTCGGGTCGGGAGTCGTGGAAGCCATGGAGCCCTCCGGGTGCTGGTCGTGCCCGCCTGGTTGCTTATTGGTCGCACACTCAATAGCATCGCGGTTATGTCGTCAAGCATCCAGCGCAAGCGAATTCGGAAATCTCCGGCCGACCGACGTGCGGAAATCGTCGACGCGGCGGCCACGGTCGCCCTCACCGAGGGTCTGGAGTGCATCACTCTGCGGCGGATCGGCGAACAGCTCGACGTCCGCCCGGGGCTGATCAGTCACTACTTCCCCGCGGTCGAGAACCTCGTCGCCGAGGCGTTCGGCACCGCCGCCGGCGTCGAACTCGATACGCTTCTGCCGGCCGACCGACCCGACGGGACCCCCACCCAGTACCTCACCCGTTTCTTCGCACATGCGATGGGAGAGGCGTACGACGACATCAGCCGGCTCTGGATCAACGCCCGGCACCTCAGCCGCTACCGGCCCCTTCTCCGCGACCGGGTCGGCGAGCAGGAGGCCGCCTGGCGTGGGCGGCTGGAGGGCCTCATCCGCGAGGGCGTCGAGCGGGACGAGTTCCGTACGGACCGTCCCGATGTGACCAGCATCCAGATCCTGGTCGTCCTCGACGGCCTCGGCGCCCACGCCAACACCGACACCAGCAACCGTCCGCCCGCGGTGACGCAGATGGCCGTCACCACCGCGGAACGCGAACTCGGCCTGCCGAGCGGCACGCTCCTGCGCCCCGCGGACGAGCCCGGCGCGAGCACCGCGGCCACCCCTGCATCACCCGCAGCCGACGACCGTCCCGCTGCCGGGTAACCGACCACCCCGAACCGACCCCTCTCCCAAGGAGCCGCTGTGCGCCCCCTCCCCCAAGCCGTCGACGCCGCGCGAGCAGGGCGGGCCCCCCTCGTCCTGCTCTCCGCCCGGCTGCTCGACCCGGCCACCGGTCAGCTGCTGCCGGAGACCGCCCTGGCCGTCTCCGGAGGGCAGATCACCGCCTTGGGCGACGACCGCCGGATACGCTCGCTCGCGGACGCCTCGACCACGGTGATCAACCTCAAGGGGGCGGTGGTGACCCCCGGTCTGGTCGACGGACACCTCCACCCGGTGTCCGGCGCCGAACTGACCCACGGACTGGACCTGTCGGGCTGCACCGACCTCGACGCCGTGCGCGAGGCCCTGGCCCGCGAGGCCCGGAACCTCGCCCCCGGAGCGTGGCTGCACGGATGGGGCCTGGACCCGAACGTCTTTGGGGACCGGCCCGTCGAAGCCGCCGCCCTGGCGCCCGTACTCGACGGCATCCCGGCCCTGTTGCAGCTCTTCGACGCCCACTCCATGCTGGCCAGCCCCCGGGCACTCGAACTCGCCGGCATCGATGGGCCGCGCAACTTCGAGCAGGCGGCCGAGGTCGTCTGCGACGACCGGGGCCGGCCGACCGGACTGCTGCTGGAGGACGCCGCCTGCGAACTCGTCGAGCGCGCCGCCCCCCAGCCCACGCACGCGGAGCGCCGCGCCCGCCTCGCCGCCGCGCTGCGCGGCATGGCCGCCGCCGGACTCACCGGCGGCCACGCCATGGACGCCAACGGCGAAACCCTCGCGCTCTACGCCGAACTCGACGAGGCCGGCGAGCTGCCGCTGCGGCTGCGGATCGCGCCGTGGTGCCAGCCCGGCACCGACGCCGACGCGCTGCGTACCCTCATCGAGCAGCAGGGCACCGGCGGCGGGCTCTGGCGCGTCGACGGCGTCAAGCTCTTCATGGACGGCACCATCGACAACGGCACCGCCTGGCTGGAACGCCCCGACTGCCACGGCGAGTCCACACACGCCTTCTGGCCCGACCCCGCCGCCTACACCCACGCCATCGGTGAGCTCCACCGGGCCGGGGTGCCCACCGCCACCCACGCCATCGGGGACGCCGCCGTCCGGCACGTCCTCGACTCCGTCGAGAAGGCCCGGGCCACAGGGGATCGCGGGGTCCGGCACCGGATCGAGCACATCGAGACGGTGCCCGACGACACCCTGCGCCGCTTCGCCGGCCTCGGCGTCATCGCGTCCATGCAGCCCACCCACTGCTGCGACTTCACCCGGGCCGACCACACCGACAACTGGTCGCGCCGCCTCGGCGAGGAGCGGGCCCTGCGCGCCTGGCGCTGCCGCGACCTGTGGGACTCCGGCGCCACGGTCGTCCTCGGCTCCGACTGGCCCATCGCCCCCTACCCCCCGCTGGCCGTGATGGCCGGGGCCCGCCACCGCCGCCCCAGCCGCGATCTCACCCAGCCCCCGCACGGCCCCGAACAGGCGCTGACCGCCCTGGAAGCCCTCCAGGCCATGACCAGCAACACCGCCTACGCCGCGGGCGAGGAACTCCAGGCCGGCCGCCTCGCCGTCGGCCACCGCGCCGACCTCACGGTCTACGCGGACAACCCGCTCACCACCCCCGCCACCGACCTTCCCGACCTGCCCGTACTGCTCACCGTCCTCGACGGGCGCCCCACCCACCGGGATCCGGCCCTCTGACGCGTCACGCCGGGTGGCCGCCCCGCATCTGCCGGACTCCCCCGGCGCCGCGGGCGCGGCCTCGGCAGCGACTGCGCCTCGGACGGATGACCTGTCCGCTCAGAGCAGGGCCGCGGCGAGCGCACGCCATGCCGGACGGGAGAAGGTCCCGGGGTCAGCAGTGACCACGTGGACGGCGATGTGGTCGGCTCCGGCCCGGCGGTGCTCGGCGAGCCGAGCGGCGACGTCGTCCGGCTTTCCCCAGGCGAACAGCGCGTCGATCAGCTGGTTGCTGCCGCCGCCGCTCAGGTCCTCGGATGCGAATCCCCTACGGAGCCAGGCGGCGCGGTAGTTGTCGAGTTTCAGGTAGGGAGCAAGCATCGCCCTGGCCTCGGCGCGGGCCGTTTCGGCGTCGGTGTGCAGGATGACGGCCTGCTCCAGCGCCAGCAGCGGGCCATCGCCCAGCACCGACCTGGCCCACGCGGTATGCGCCGGGCTGACCAGGAAGGGATGCGCTCCGGCGGACTTCTCGCCGGCCAGCCGGGTCATCTGCGGCCCGTGCGCACCGACGATCCGCGCGGCCGGCGGCAGCGGAGCGGGCACGGTGTCCAACGCATCCAGGTAATGACGCAGTGCCTGATACGGGTCGCGGTAGCCGTCGACGAAATCGGCGTGGCTGACGCCGAGTCCCACCAGGAGCCGGGCCCTCTGCCGCGGCGGCAGCGCCCGGTAGGCGGCGGCCAGGCGTTCCGGTGCGGTGTCCCAGATCGACACGCACCCGGTCGCCACGGTGACCTGGTGGGTCGCCGCCAGGATGTCGGCCGCCGTGACCAGATCCCCTCGGGGGTTGCCGCCCGGTGTGCCACCCAGCCAGATCGCTCCGTAGCCGAGCTCCTCGACCTCCGCCGCGGCATCCCGCGCCTCGGCCCGGTCCCCGTGGGTGAACGCCCAGCTCCAGATTCCTGTCGTCCCGAGATTCATGAAGCCGCCTCCTGGGTTCGGGACTTCCGTTGTAACGGTGCCGGAGCGACCAGCCTGTTGACGGGCGCCGCCCTGTCCGGAAGCCGAGCCCCAACGGCCGGATCACTGACCTTGACGGCCCTCGCTTCGCGCCACGGGCACCCCGTACGGCAGCCGCTAGGTGACGTACGGGGTATGCCCTGCCGACGGGGTATGCCCTGCCGACCGACGCTCCGGACAAGCGGAGCGGGACGGATCGGCCTCAACTCACCAGCTCGGCGGCCTCCTTGAAGTCGGCCAGCGCCTCGGCGTAGCGCTTGCCCGCGACGAGCAAGGTCGACCTGTCGGTCAGGGCTCCGGCGAGCGCGGCAGTCCCCTGGCCCTCGTCGCATGCGGCGAGGCGGCGGGCGAGCACCACGCCCTCGTCGAACAGCGGCTGCAGCCGTTCCAGGATCCGGTGGGTTTGTCTCTCCCAGTAGAGCGCCGAACGGATCGTCAGCCTGCGTTGCAATGTGACCAGTTCGGCAAGATGGCTTCGAGGCTCTGCCGCGGCCAGGGGGACGAGGACCGCGATCGCTTCTTCGAGCTCGGCGCGGCCGTCGTAGTACTGCTGCCGCACGTCGGGCGACCAGCCCTGATACAGGCCGAACGGCGGCGCCGGCGCACCGGGCGCCGACTGCTCGTGCGCTCGCCCCGAAAGCCCCAGCAGGACCGCCCACCACGCGAGGATGTTGCTCCAGCTCTTGCGCTCACCGCTCTCGGCCAGCTCGGCCAGCAGGGCACCGGCCTCCCGCCGCGCCGAACGAGCCTCGTCGAGCCGCCCCTGGGCGTCCAGCATCTGGGAGAATCGGACCAGCTCCCACAGCAGATTGGCCAGCGAAGTGCGGCCCTCTTCGAGCTCCTCGCGGGTGGTGGCCACCAGTTCCCTGAAGGTATCGAGAGCGGCACCGTGCAGACCGGCGGCGTCCAGCTCGGCCGCCCACGCGAGCACGGACCAGAAAGAGGCGCCTTGCCGTCCGTGCTCGGCCCGCTCGGCCTCGACGACCTCCCCACAGGCCCGTGCCGCCTCATGGTGACGTCCATCCTCCGCCAGGGCGGCCGCCAGCGGCTCGAGCCCGTACACCGGGCTCCTCACCTGACCGGCCTCGAACCCCTGCCGTCCGATCCGGGCCATCTCCTCGCGCACGGAGAAGCCCTCCGTGCGCCGACCGAGCATGTACAGCTGACGCTGGTAGGCGTCCAGCGCCTCGACGAGCAGCGTGGTGCGTTTCGGCTCCAATGCGTCCAGCTGCCGGGCCGCGCCGACCGCCTCCGCCCGGACCGCGAGACAGGTCTCCGGCGGGTCGTGGAACTCCCCGTAGCTGAGGCTCAGCAGCGCCTCGACCAGCCGCGGCAGATAGGCCGACGGGCTCACCTTCGCGAGCACCCGGTAGGCATCGATCTGCTGGTGGAGGCCGATTCGGCCGGATCCGAGCAGCGTCGTTTGCGCACGGAGCACCGCATCCGGATCGACGTTCGCACACTGATTCATGACGGCGAGTCTGGGGGGCGCAGAGCGGCCGGACAAGGCCGCTCGGCTGTGCCCTTCGTCCTACGAAAATGCCCCATGAGCTGTCATGATGGGTCTGCCTTCGCTCCTCGCGGCCGAGCCCGGCCGGGCGGGCCGAGGCCAGGATGCGTGACGGGTTTCCCTCACAGCTCGGCGGCCGGAAGCCGATCACTCTTCGTGCGGGCGGACGTACGGACGTCGTACGGTCAGGTCATGAAGACGACTGCAGACGATGCGACGGTGCCCGACGTGACGGGGGCCATCGTCTACCGGCCGGCGCGGCCCGAGGACAGCGAAGCCCTTGCGGGGCTCGACGGATCGTTCACGACGGATTGCGTGTTCGAAGTGGCCGTGACGGACGAGGGTTTCCGGATCCGCGAGACTCCGGTGGCACCTCCGATCCACAAGGTCTTCCCCGATGAGGGCGACAGTGCGGATGACGACGGCGACCCCGAGCTGAGCCGGACGGTGGTCGCCGTCGACGGGGACGAGCTGTGCGGATTTGTGGAGACCTCCTTCGACCAGTGGAACGCGCGTCTGACCGTCTGTGACATCGAGGTCGCACCGGCGTGGCGCGGCAAGGGGGTGGGGCGGGCCCTGATGGATCAGGCCGTCGAATTCGCGAAGGAACGCGGAGCGGTGCACGTATGGCTTGAGGTCAGCAACATCAACGCTCCCGCCATCCGCGCCTATCTCCGGATGGGCTTCGCCTTCTGCGGACTGGACACCTCGCTGTACGACGGCACGGAGTCCGCTGGTGAACGGGCGCTCTTCATGACCCGACGGGTCCACTGACCGCGCCCCGGGCGAGCGACAGTCGACGCCGCCTTCACCGACAACCGCGTCGCCGACTTCGACCCTGACCAGGACGCGCCCGCTCCCCCACCCGGCACCCCGCTTCCATCCGGCATACCGCTTCACACACTGCGCAACCAGTCGTCGAGGACGATGAAATCCGCGTCGGTCAGTCCGAGACGAGGATCGACTCGGTGGAGCAGGGCCCGCTCGCCATGACGAGCGGCTACCCACGCCCGGTCTCTGTCGGTGATCTCATCGTCCACCCAGGCGTACGCCCGTCCCCCCGCCCACTCGAGGAGCGGACGCGTCTTCCAGTGCAGCCCCGCTCGGGCATCCCGCTCCTCGTCCTCGGACGGCTCCGGCCACTCCACCACGGGCAGCGCCGCCAGCCCGAGACGCGGCGCGACGCACTCGTTCGCGTCGGCCATCCATGTGGTCGCCCAGACCAGGTCGCACGGAAGGGCCACCAGTCTGGGGCCGTGCTCGGGATTGAGCCTGGCGAGAAGCGGGTTCGCTCCTGGGGCTGACGACTCGTGACCCGGGTGAAATTCCGGACCCCTGTACGCATGTGGGTGCGCCGCTGCACCGAACGGGATGAGTGGTCCATCAACGTCGAGGAAGAGGAGGGGGCGCTCTGCGGAACCGGTCACTGCCGCAAGATAGCGGCTCGTCGTGTCGGGTACCGCGATGCGCTGCCTGATCGGCGGCTTCCGCGGACCGGCGATCTGACGCCGAACGGGGCAGCCGCGCACCCCATTCGGGTTGCCGGGTCTGCGCCTTGCCTTGTGCCGCACATCCTGCCCAGTGGTCCACGCGTTCCTTGGGTGAGAAACGGCGAAACGCCGTAACCGGGAGAGCGGAGGCAGGCAATGACGGCGGGTGTGGAGCGATACGTACACGAGGACGAGAAAGCGGCGGCGGCTTCGGCCGGCAGAGCGGACGGAGCGCACGCGGCGGGTGGAGCGAATGCCGCGGGCGGAGCGGATGCCGTGCGCACGGTGACCCGCAGGCTGCTGCCGCTGCTGTTCGCGCTGTACGTGGTCAACTTCATCGACCGCGCGAACATCGGTGTGGCCGCGCTGGCCATGAACGCCGACCTGCGGCTGACGACAGCCGCCTACGGCACCGCCGCCGGCATCTTCTTCGTCGGCTACGTCCTCTGCCAGGTCCCGGCGGCCGTGGCGCTGCGGCGGTTCGGCGCCCGCCGCTGGCTGTCCGGAGTGATCATCACGTGGGGCCTCTGCTCGGCCTCCACCGCGCTCGTCACCGACGCGCACGGCCTGTATCTGGCGCGGTTCGCGCTCGGGCTGACCGAGGCGGGTTTCTTCCCCGGCGTCGTCGCCTACCTGGCCGCCTGGTTCCCCGCGCCGCAACGCACCCGCGCCCTGGCCCTCTTCATGCTGGCCATCCCCGTATCCAACATCGTCGGACTGCCCGCCTCGGGCCTGCTGATCGAGCACTTCGGCATCTTCGGTCTGAGCGGCTGGCGATCGATGATCTTGGTCGAGGCGGCACCGGCCCTCCTCCTGGGCGTCGCCGCGCTCCGCCTGCTGCCCAACACCCCACGCGAGGCCGCCTGGCTGACCGCCGCCCAACGCGCCGCGCTCGAAGCCCAGCTGAAGCAGGATGCCCCTCCCTCCTGTACGGGCCGGACCACGCTCGGCCGCGCCGCGCACTTCGGCGTGGTGCACGCCGGCCTGGCCTTCGCCGGGTACTCCCTGCAGTTCTTTCTGCCCCAGGTGACCACCACCCTTTTCCCCGACGCCGGGGCATCGGCCGTCTCCGCGCTCGCCGCCCTCCCGTACGTGGTCGCGGCCGTCGCCATGCTCGCCTGGAGCCGCATGGGCGACCCGGCAAGCCCCAGGACGTACCTCATTACGGCGCCCACCGTGGCCGCCGCGCTCGCCGCCTGCCTGGCTACGCTCTCGCATCTGCCGGTCCTCAGCCTGGCCGCGCTGACCGTTACGGTGGCGGCGGGCCTGGCCGCCGTCCCCGTCCTGTGGAGCCGGTGCACCGCCGTGCTGTCCGGGCCCCGCGCGGCGACGGCCCTCGCCGGCGTCAACACGGTCGGCAGCCTCGCCGGCTTCGCCGGTCCCTCCCTCACCGGACTCCTCACGGACACCACCGGCGGCTACCAGGCCGCCTACGCCCTCATCGCCTGCACCCTGACGGTCGCGTGGGCTGCCGCCCTACGCCTCCCCGGCGCGCCGGCGAAGCACCCGCTGCCCCAGGCGCCGGTCCGCACGCCCAGCTGAACGCGCTGCGCGGGGCGGGCGATCGAGAACGAGGCCGGCGGGCGATGCCGGAACCGGTTCGACGGGCACCCCTCCCGCGCGCCATCCGCATCCGAACCCGGCGCCGCAGGCCCCTAGCGCCGGTCGGCGACGTGGTCCTTCAGAAAGGCTCCTGCATGGGCGGCAGCCTCCTCCTTCGTGGCGTAGCCCGGGGCGCTGTCGGCTTCGACGCGAGTTCCGTCGGCCGCCTGCCCGGCCCACCGCCAGCCACCCGAGGACGCATCCCACGTCAATTCGGCGCTGCCACCGAACAGTTCGATGACGCTCGCCTCCCCGTCCGCGGCTGCCGACCTGTCGATGGCATCGGGCCACTTCTTGCGAGCGCCCTGCCGGGTGATCCCCCAAGCGGCGCCCATCTGTTCGTAGTTCGCGCCGTAGGAACCGGCGGTCTTCGCAGCGATTGCGGTCAACTCTTTGACCTGCGCGTCCACCACCTTCCAGGTAGCGAGGATCGACAGCGTCACCTCGACGGGGTCCGCGTCCCACATGCGCTCCTCGGAAAGTCCGGTCGCTCGGGCGCGCATGGCCGAGGCGAGTGGGTTGAGGGCGTCGCAGAGGGCCGTGTTGAGTGCCGCCAGTTCCGCGGCGGTGATCTCAGGAGATGTCATGTCGACAACTTTAGTTACCGCAGGCGAGATCGACAACTAGAATTGCCAAGCTCCTCGTGCGGCACGGGCCGGCGGCAGGGACCGACCGTCATCCATCTCAACTCCCCCACTGCCACTGACTCCGCGCCCGATCGGCACGGCGCACGCCGCGCCTTGAGGCGGTGGAGCGCCGCATCGACACGAGCCGAGCGTGACGGGGCCGGGCCACGCGCTACGACAAGACGCCCGCGAGCTACATGGCGGGCTCCAGCGACGCGGACCCATCGCCTGGATACGCAGCCTCACCCGGGCCGCGGCAGCGGCGCCCGATCGGCAGACCGGACGCCGCTGCCGCTCACCTTCAGGCCGGTGAGGTGACCGCCCGGCCAAGATGCCGGGCGAAGAACCGGACCGCGCTCTCGGCCTCGATCCTGGGCATGTCGAAGTGCTTGCCCGCGCCGGCGTGCAGCGTCTTGTCCTTCGAGGCGAACGCGTCGAACAGCGCGAGGCCGGCCTCGCGCGGGATGCGCTCACCGTCCCACTGCATGGCGAACTCGACCGGGACGGTGATCTGCCGCGCCTTCTCGATCAGGGCATCGGGCCACATCATGCCGAAGACCGCGGCCGTGATCCTGGGCTCGGCCGCCACCAGCGGCACCCCGAGCGCGGTGCCCATGGCGATGCCGACGTAGCCCACCGGCCCGTCGGCGCCGATCTCCGGAAGTTCCTGAAGGGCGTCCAGGGTCGCCTGGTATTCGGGCACGGCGAGCTCCGCCAGGCGGGCGTTGTAGCGGACGACGATCGGCCCTTCCGGCTCGCCCGCCGCCTGTGCCTTGCGCAGCGCGGCGATCTCCCGCTCGTCGTACGCGGTGCGCGGCCGGTCGCCGTGACCGGGCGCGTCGATGACGGCGACATGGAAGCCGCAGCCGGTCACGAGGCTCTGTGCCCGGCCCACCATCGCGGCATGCTTCTTGTGGGCGCCGCCGCCATGGCCCATCAGGACCAGGGGCGCGCGATCGGCCGCGTCGGAGGCCGGCGACCAGAGAACTCCGGGGACCTCGCCCACGGTGAAGTCGCGCTCGATCATGCCGTTCGACGACGACTCGGCGGTGAACTGTAGAGAGTGCATAGGTTTTGCCTTTCGGGAGTGCCTTGTTGTCGAGGCGCTCCCGGCGACACCTACGTCAATCGCCGGCCGTGACGGGAAGGGGGAGCACCCACGTCGATACAGCGTTCATGGGTCTCACCTCCTTGGGCGGCGTCACGGTCAACTGCAAGCTACAAGCCCGAGCGGCATCTCGTCCAAGCCTTTTCCCCGCCGCGTGATCACGACTCCGGACAGGCCCTAGCGGAGCGGTCCCCGCTCGTCGATGAACACGGTCGGCGCGGACAGGAACACGTCGGCGTTCACCGGTCCGTATGCGACGTTGAACGTGTCCAGCCAGTACGACCAGCCGCGGATTCCCAGCGCACTGCTGAATCGGTAGTTGAGCTGCCAGCGGACCCATTGCCCGGGCCCGATCCGCACAGCCGGGGGCCGTCGAGGCCGAGGCGGCAACGAGAACATCGGATGCACCCGGGGGAATACGCGTAGCCGTCCCTCGCCCTCGCGGAGCTGGACCACGTCCTTTCTCACCTCTTCCCGGGTGTCGTACGGCGCGAAGCCATCCCGCTCATGCATGCGGACCACATGCGCCAAGGGGGCGGCGCCATGGGGCAACGCGAAGCCGGCGGGGACGGCATTTCTGCGGGTGGCGGCCTGCCCTCCCCGCGACTCCTTCGTCCAGGACGTCCGGATCCACTGGACGGTGATCTCCACGGCCCCTCCCCCATCATCTCGCCGGGAAACCCACCGTACGTCCGCTTCGGGTTCCGGTCAGAGCCGCTGTTCCAGGAGCGTGTTCAGCGGGCGGAAGCCTGCGGCCCGGTAGAACGCACGAGCGCCCTCGTTGAAGTCCCAGACGTCCGTGACGAGGCGGCGGCAGCCTGCCGCGCGTCCCACTTCCCGTACGGCGTCGATCAGTGCCGCGCCGACACCGCTGCGGGCGGCATCGGGGACCACCGCGATTTGTTCCAGGGACACGATGACGTCCGAGCGCATCAGCGCGTTGCCGGGCGGGTTCTTGACTCGGGCGAGGGCATACCCGAGGGCTTCGCCGTCCGCCGGGCCGGCGATGAGCACGGTGACCGACGGATCGGCTATCTGAGCGCGGAACAAGGCCTCGACGGCATCCGCTTGCGGGGAGTCGTGGAACAGATCGGGGCGGTGTCGTTGGTGCCCGTCGTGAAGGATTCGGTGGAGGGTGGCGAGCAGGGCAACATCGTCTGAGGAAGCGGTGCGTATCTGGATCACATCGCCATCGTGGCCCGTTGACGCTGTCACTGTCACTGCCGCTGCCGCTGCCGCTGCCGCTGTCGCTATCACTGCCACGTCGCGGCAGCGTGTCGGCACCGCCCTTCGCGCGGCCGCCCGCACACCCCCTGCCAACTTCGCGGAACGCGCCACAGAACGATCAACACTTACCTATAGTGTTCATGCGTTGATCGGAGAGTGTCAGGTAGAGGCAACGCCATGCGGCCGGCCGACCGTCCCCATCCGGGACCGCGCCGCACACCGTCTCGCGACCCGCGTCGGCCACCGGTACGGCCTCGGGAGACACGACGCGACCAGCACAGCGGGCCCCACCCCATGCCCCTGCCGGAAGCCCGGTGGCAGACCGCACCCGCCGAACCGTGGGAGGGAGCCGGCCACCGGTGATATGGCGCTCCTCGCCCGGGACTCCGCACGGCGCGAACCGCTGTCACCCACCCCGGCCACCCCCGTCTGCCACGGCCTGCCACAACCTGCCGCGTTGTCCGACCGGACTGCCCGAGCGCCGCACCCCACCCGCCCACAACACCGGGAGACCCACCGATGACCACCGCCGGCACCACCCGTATCGCGCTCGACCCCTTCGTCGCCGACCTGGAGGCGGAGACCGCCCGGTTACGTGCCGATGGCCCCCTGGCCGCCGTGGAACTGCCCGGTGGTGTCCCGGTGTGGGCCGTCACCCACCACGCCGAGGCCCGCGCGCTGATGACCGACCGGCGGGTGGTGAAGGACATCTCCCTGTGGAACGCCTGGCAGCGTGGCGAAATCCCGGAGGACTGGCCGCTGATCGGGCTGGTGAACCCGGGCCGCTCGATGCTCACCGTGGACGGCGAGGAGCACCGCCGGCTGCGCACCCTGGTGGCGCAGGCCCTCACCCCGCGCCGCGTCGACGAGATGCGGCCGCGCGTCACGGAACTCACCGAGGACCTGCTCGACGGGCTCACCGGTCGCGCGCCCGGTGAAGTGGTGGACCTCAAGGCGGAGTTCGCCTATCCGCTGCCGATGCGGGTCATCAGCGACCTGCTGGGCGTCGACCGCGCCGACCACCCTCGTCTGAAGGTCCTCTTCGACAAGTTCTTCTCCACCCAGACGCCGCCCGAAGAGGTCGTCGCCACCCTGACCGAGCTGCGCGAGATGAACCTCCGGATCATCGAGGCACGCCGTACGACACCCGCCGACGACCTCACCAGCGCCCTCGTCCACGCCAGCGAGAACGGCGACCGGCTGACCGATGACGAGATCCTCAACACCATCGGGGTGATGATCGCCGCCGGGCACGAGACCACGATCTCGCTGATCGTCAACGCGGTCGTCAATCTCTCCACCCACCCCGAACAGCTCGCGCTCGTCCAGGCGGGAGAGGCGAGCTGGGAGGCGGTCATCGAGGAAACCCTGCGCTGGTCCTCCCCCACCTCCCATGTACTGATCCGGTTCGCCACCGAGGACGTCCCCGTGGGCGACAAGATCCTCGCCAAGGGCGAAGCGGTGATCATCGCGCATGCAGCGATCGGCCGCGACGAAAACGCACACGGCCCCTCCGCCAACGTCTTCGACATCACCCGCTCCCCCAACCGCCACCTGGCCTTCGGCCACGGCCCACACGTCTGCCCCGGCGCCGCTCTCTCCCGTATGGAGGCCGCTATCGCCCTGCCCGCCCTCTACGCCCGCTTCCCCCGCCTGCGCCTGGCGGTCCCCCGGTCCGAACTGCGCAACAAGCCGGTCGTGACACAGAACGAGCTGTTCGAGTTGCCGGTGCTCCTGGCATAAGAGCCGGGAGGGACGCCACGGGCGGTGGTCTCCTCGGACCGGCCGTGAATGCCGTGGACCGGCCTGAACGCGGTCCACGGCGGGCGTACTCGGCAGCCATGTCAGCCGTTCGCCTCCGCGGGCGCCGCCGCGCGCTCGATGAGGACGTCGACCGCGAGGACCCCGTCCGGTCCCGCCCGCAGCGGGTTGATCTCGGCGGAGACGACCGCCGGGTCGCGGCCGGGCAGCGTGGACAGTGCGGCGACGGCTGCGGCGACGGCGTCCACATCGCACGGGGCGGCTCCGCGCCATCCGTTCAGCAGCGGCCAGCAGGTCAGCCGGCGCAGCATGGCCCGAGCGCCGTCGACGGTCACGGGCGCGAGTTCAAGGGTGGTGTCCCGCCACAGTTCGGCCGATGTGCCTCCGGCGCCCACGAGCACGACCGGGCCGAAGCCGGGGTCGTACCGCAACCCGACGATCAGCTCGACGGTGTCCGGGCGGGTATCCATGCGTTCGACGATGACGGAGCGGGCGCCCAGCCGGGTGGCGAAGTCCTCGAAGGCGGCGGTGATGTCGGCTTCGGTCCCCAGGCCGAGCCGGACCCCGCCGGCCTCGGTCTTGTGCGCATACCCGACGACCTTCGCCACGGACGGGCCGTCCCAGGCCCCGGCGATCCCCACCGCTTCCCGGGCGCTTTCCGCCACCCCGGCCTCGGGGAACGCGATTCCCACCGCCCGCGCGATCTCGCGTGCCTGAAGGTAGGGGATGCCCGGCCCCGGCGGGCCGGGCGGTGCGGTGGGGCGGTGGCCCGGTGGGCGTGGAGTCCCTGCCTGCCATTGGGCGCAGCCGGCCAGTGCCCGCAGGGTGCTGTCGATGTCGGCGTGGACGGGTACGCCCGCGGCACGCAGCGTGTGGGTGGCGGGAGAGCCGCCGGCCATGGTGTGGACCAGTACGGGGAGGGTGTGCGCGACCCGGGCGAGGCGGGCGGCCACCTCCGCCTCGGCCGTCGCCAGGGTGGGAGCGTCCTCGCCGTAGCGGCCGAAGTAGCCCGTCAGCACCAGGGCGTCGTACGTGCCGGAGGTCGCCGCCCACTCGGCCACCGAGGCGTAGACCGTCAGATCCTGTTCTCCGGCGCCCGCGAGGTCGACGGGGTTGCGGGACGCCACCGGGGCCGGTGGCGGGGTGGTGGGGGGCGCCGCGAGGTCCAGGCCCCGTTCCGTGGCGATGTCGGCGGCGAGCGCCCCTTGGCCACCGGAGTCGGACACCACGAGAATCCGGCTGCCGCGGGGGCGGATGCCCAGTGCGAGGGCGTGGGCCAGCTCCGCCGCATGCGCCGGTGTCGTGGCCCGGACGGCGCCGACGCTGCGGCATACGGCGTCGTGGACGTCGGTGCCGGAGATGAGCGCGCCGGTGTGGGACATGGCGGCGGCGCTGCCTGCCGGGCTCTTGCCGACCGTGAGGAGGACCAGCGGCTTACCGGCTTCGCGCAGCAGGTGAGCCGCGTGCAGGAACCGTTGGGGCTCGCGGATGCCTTCCACGTAGGCGATCACCGCTCGTGTCGCGTCGTGGCCGGCGAGGCTCTCGAGCAGGTCCTCGGTGGAGACGTCGACCTGGGCGCCGGTCGAGGCGAATCGGGACAGGCCCGAGCCCAGCCGCGCAAGCAAGTACGCGATCTCCGTACCGATCTGGCCGCTCTGGGTCACCACTCCCACCGGCCCGGCCTCGAAGTCGCCCCAGGCGAGCTGGAGTTCGGCCTGGGTGTCGACTATCCCGAGCGAACTCGGCCCGAGCAATCGGATGCCCCGCTCACGCGCCCGCTCGCCCAGGTCACTGGCCAGGCGGGGGTTACCGGTGAGCCGGCCGAGCCCGTCGCTGATCACCAGCACGGCACGGGCGCCTGCGGCGAGAGCATCGTCGAACGCCGCCTCGACGGCCTGCGCGGGTACGGCGATGACCACCAGTTCGGGTGGGTGCGGCAGGCCTTCGAGCGAGGGGAAGGCGGGCCGACCGCACACCGGTCCGCCGCGCCGGTTGACGAGGTGCACCGTACGGATCTCGCTGCCGAGAAGGGCGCCACGTGCCAGCCAGTGCCCCCATTTGGCGGGGTCGTCGCTCGCCCCGACGACCGCGACGGAGGCGGGCCGCCACAGTGGCGTCAGAGCGGCATCGGCACTCAACGACTCGGGCAGCGAGGCCACTTCGGGCGACGGGACAGGCCCCGGGACGGGCCCCGGGACGGGCTGCGACGCGGGCTCGGAGCCGGGCTCGGACCCGGACTCGTGCTCGGACCCGGGCTCGGATCCCACCTCCGGCACGCGGATCGCTTCAGGCGTGGTCACGGAGGCTCCGGGAGATGATCAGCCGCTGCATGTCCGAGGTGCCCTCTTCGATCTCCTCCAGCTTGGCGTCGCGCATCCACTTCTCGGCGAGGAATTCCCGCGAGTAGCCCCAGCCGCCCATCGTCTGCACCGCCGCCCACGTGGCGAACATGGCCGTCTCCGAGGCGGTCAGCTTCGCCATCGCCGATTCACGGGTGGCGCGGCGGCCGCTGTCGATGCGCTGGGCGGCGCGCCAGGTCATCAGGCGCGCGGCCTCGACGCGGGTCGCCATGTCGGCCAGCCGGAAGCCCACGGCCTGATGGTCGATGATGCGCTTGCCGAACTGCCGGCGCTCATTGGCGTACTGGACGGCGTACTCGGTGGCGGCGCGCGCGACGCCGGTGGCCGCGGCCGCCAGGATGGTCCGCGACCGGTCGAAGGTCTGCATGAGCCCCATGAAGCCCTGGCCTTCCTCGCCGAGCCGGTCGCGGGCGTCCACCTCGACGTCATCGAGAGTGACCTCGGCATTGATCAGCGCGCGCTGGCCCATTTTCTTCCACGGCGCGGAGACGGTGAGTCCCGGAGTGTCGCGGTGCACGACGAACGCGGTGATGCCCTTGGCGCGCAGCCGCGGGTCGACGGTGGCGAAGATGATGTAGTACTCCGACGCACCCGCGTTGGAAATCCATGCCTTGCGGCCGGTGAGGAGATAGCGGTCGCCCTTGCGTACGGCGTGGGTGCGCAGCGAGGCGGCATCGGATCCGACATCGGGCTCGGTGACCGCGAGCGAGGTCATCGGCGGGGCGTCGCCGACGAGCGGGCGCAGCAGGCGCTCCTTCTGCTCGTCGGTGCCGAGTTCGAGGATCGGGTGGGCGAAGAAGCCGTTGGCGGTCAGCAGGTTGCCCAGTCCCAGATCGCCGACGCACAGCTCTTCCTGCACGAGGCACTGGGTGAACATATCGGTGGCCCCGCCGCCTCCGTATTCCTCGGGCAGCATGAACGAGGTCAGACCCACCCTGGCGGCCTCTCCCCAGATTTCCCAGGGGACTTCGGTGTCCGCTTCGTCGACCGCTCGCGCGGCGGGCCTGATCTTGTCCCGCGCGAAGTCCTGGCAGAGGTCGATGATCGCCAGCTGTTCGGGGCTGAGTTCCGTCATCTCGGTAGGAAGTGTCACTCGGCCAGCTCCTCGGGATCGCCCGGCTGTCCGCCGGATGCCGTCGGTCGGATGGCCGCGACGGTATTAATAACTGATCCGTCAGTCAATGATCTGGACACGGATGGATCCGGCCCTGCAGAGCACCTTCAGGGAAGCAGCGCAGAGCAACGGCCGAGGACCAGCCAGGGAGCCCGGGAAGGAGTGGGGAGGAGTACGGCCCGGCAGCAACTCAGCAACGGCGCAGGAAGGCGCAGGAAAGGCTCAGGAACGACCGGAGCAGAGGCGGCCGGAACGGCAGGAACGGCTCAGGACGCCGCGAACAGGCCGTCGATGAACACCCGGCAGGTGGCGCGCATCCGCGTGAGCGTCATGGCGTGCGAGCCGACAAGCACCTGCAGCGCGAGCCCGTCGAGCATGCCGACCAGCATGTTGGCCACGTCCACCGGGTCCGCGTCGCCGCCCATCCGCCCGGCCGCCTGGCACTCGCGCACGATGCCGGCGACGATCCGGCGCCATTCCCCGTACGCACGGTCGTTGAGGTCGCGCAGCTCCGTGTCGTGCAGTGCCGTGACCCAGAGTTCGGCCCAGACGTTCCATGCCTCGACGGTCTCGTCGCCTTGTGGCAGGTACGCCTCCACGAGCGCCCGCAGCTTCTCCACGGGGTCCAGGCCGGACTCGAAGATGGCGGCGCGGCGCTCGAGCGAGCGCAGGAAGTTCCGCTCGAACGCCGCGCGGATCAGGTCCTGTTTGGTGTCGAAGTAGTAGTGGACGATGCCGGGTGAGAGTCCGGCGTCCTTGGCGACGTCCGCGACGCGGAACGCGACGATCCCCGTGCGGGCGATGACCTTGCAGGTGGCCGCCAGAATCTGGGCGCGGCGTTCCGCTTCGACGCTGGGTCTCGGCATGCTGGCAGCCCTTCTTGGGACGGGTGCGGCAGCATAGCAATGTTGACTGGTGCGCCAGTCAGTTCGTCGCATACGCCGATCCGCGGCGGGAACCGGCCCCGGCCCTGCCCCGTGGGGGGGGGTGGGCCCCGCAGCAGAACGCGATCTGGTTCGGCCATTCCGTGGCTAAAATCCGCAGCACTATCGGATCATCGCAGGGGGAACGATGAGTGACGGTACTTCGGCTCGCTGGGTCGAACTCGCCGATGGCGAAGGGCCCGAGGGCTGGCTGGTTCTGCCCGAGGGGCGGGAGCGCCGCGCGGGTCGGTCATCGTGGCAGGGGAGTTCTTCGGGGTGACCCCGCATCTGAAGGCGGTCTGCGCGCGGCTGGCCGGCGAGGGGTACGCGGTGCTCGCGCCGGATCTGTACTGGCGGGGCGTCCGCCGGGCGGGTTTCGGCTACGACGAGGACGGCCGGGCCGAGGGGCGGCGGCTGATGACGGCGCTGCGCCGTGAGGAGGTCGTCGCGGATCTCGCGGCCGCGCAGGCGGTGGCGCGCCGGTACGGCGGGGAGGGCGGCAGCGCCATGCTCGGGTTCAGCCTGGGCGGGCATGTCGCGATGCTCGGGGCGTCGGAGCTGCGGTTCGACCTGGTCCTGAGCTGGTACGGCGGGTGGCTGCTGGACGGTGGCATCCCGCTGGCCGAGCCGGTCGCCCCGGTGAGCCGGGCGGCGGAGATCGCCGCGAACACCGGGTTCGTGCTGGCGTTCTTCGGTGCGGACGACTTCGTGATGCCGCTGGACGAGTGGCACCGGATCGGTGCCCGCCTGCGGGACGCGGAAGTCGCCCACGAGCAGGTCACGTACGAGGGTGTCGGGCACGGCTTCTTCAACGACGAGCGCCCGGAGACGTACGACGACAAGTCCGCCACCGACTCCTGGCAGCGGGCGCTCGAGGCGCTGGCGCGACACGTCCGCCGCTGACCCCAGGGCGCGAACGATGGTCGGCCCGTCCACCGCGCAGGCGGTGGACGGGCCGACGCCGTTCCGGCGACCGGGCCGCCGAGGCATCGCCTTCACGGGAAGGACCCGACCACCGGACCACACGAGGTGGGTCACTTCTCCAGGTTGGGCAGCCGCCATGCGAAGGGGCTGAGCTCCTTCTCCCATCCGGGCGCTTCGGCAAGCGCCCCGCCGGCGTCGGGCATCCGCAAAAGGCAGCGGTGGCGCAGGAGTTCGCCTCGTTCGTGCGGCGTCAACAGCATCGCCTCGTCGCCGAGGTCCCCTGCGGTGTCCAGGCGCGTCGCTCCGGCGACGTTGAGGTGGTCGGAAGTCGCAGTGCGGTAATCGAGACGAAAGTCGGTGGCCCACTGCGAATTGTGTCCCCAGCCATGGGACTCATCGACCGTGGGGCGGTAGCTGCGCCGAAAGGTCCAGTACAGCGGGAAGCGGTCGGCGACGCCACGCTGCGCGAATGCACGTCCGGCGCGGACGCGGACTCCGGCCCGGCTGAAGAGCAGCTCGCCGAGCATCAGCCCAGGCCATAGGACCTGAGTGATCTGGATCGGGGTCTCCGGGTCATCGGCTTGCTCGACCTCGACGATCTCATGGAGAAAGGAGTCGAAGACGGCGTCGTCGAACGGTGTCATTCCCAGCGCGCCGAACAATTCGAGATATTCGGAGCGGGAGACACCCGGCCATGGGTCCGACGCGGGGTGGCAGTCGGCGCCCGTCCCCTCGGAAGGAGCGTCGGCGGCAGGCTGAAATCCCAGCAGCAGTACGTCACTTACGCGGCTGAGGGCATACAGCTCTCGGACAAGGAACGGGCTCCCGTGAGGCGCCACGCCCCCGGCCCGCCCGCCCTCGTAAACGGCGGCCGACGCGAGCCAGGCACGGTAGTCACCCGCCGCCTTACCCGCCGCCTTACCCGCCGCCTTCTCCAGCCACGGTGCGACCACCGTTCCGTAGGTCTCCGGGCCGTCGTGCTCATGCAGTGCATGGAAGAGGCGCCGCGCGTCCGTCCCGTCTCCGCCTGCCCCGTCGTCGCCTACCCCGTCTTCGTCCATGAGGGGAGCCTAGAGGCGCGGCTTCCTCGCGGCGGACTGCGGACGGCGTCTCGATGCCGCCGGCGGGATCGGCGGCCTTCGAACACATCGGTCTGTGCGTGCACACACAACAGTCCCCGGGAGTCCGCTTCGTCACCATCTGCCTCAGTCGTCGCTGAGTCTCCGGCACGCGGGGCTTCCGGGGGCCTAGCCAGGGCCACGTCAAGGGTCTCCTGCCAACAGACGTCTCTGTCGACGGTGCGGCTCTCCGGTTTTCTGGTGTATTCACCAGTTTCCTCCCAGTTCAGCCAGAGTCAAGAGGGAAGGGGAAATGGGATGCGCGGAGGATTCGGGATTCGATCACGGACGGCGGCGGTGCGCATCCGCAGGGATACGCACGGTGGACTCCCCCAGTCATCCCTGCGGCCGCGTCCCCACATCCCACCCCCTGCCCCCTCCCGCATATCCGCTTGCCGCCGTCCCATCTGCACGGCAGTGTTTGGGCGGTGACTGAACTGTGGGTCCTGGGTCCGGACAACTGGAGCGCATGGCGCGCACTGCGCCTGACCGCGCTCGCCGAGGCGCCGTCCGCATTCGGCTCGACGTTGGCGGAGTGGCAGGGGGACGGCGATCGCGAGGAACGCTGGCGAGCCCGCCTGGGGATCCGCGGCTCGCACAATGTCATCGCGGTCCTCGACGGCCGGCCGGTCGGCATGGTCAGTGGGGTTCCGTCCCAGGAACCGGACACCGCGGAGCTGATCTCCATGTGGGTCGGGCCCCGCGCACGTGGCCAGGGAGTGGGAGACCGCTTGATCGGCGAGGTTGAGCGGTGGGCGATACAGAGGCGCGCCAGGAGATTGATGCTGTCGGTGATGCCGGACAACCCTGCGGCCATCGCGCTGTATGAACGCCATGGATTCACGGCCACGGAAAGGCTCGGGGATGTGTCGCCGGATGGCCTACGCCGGGAATTGGTCCTGGCGAAAAACCTCGACGTTGCATGACGTCGATCCCTCGAACCCCGATCTCTCGAACCTCGAACCTCGAACCTCTAACCTCGAACCCCGGCCCTCGATCCCCGATCCCCGGTTCTCGCGGGTGAGACGGTGGGTCGTCACAGCCAGGGCGGGGGGATTCGGAAACCGTTACCGCGCCCGATGTGACTGAGGTGCCGTCAGAACCCTTTCCCGAAACCGGTGTAGCGCTTCAGCAGACGACCTACGACCCCATGACGTAGCTATACGATCAAGAAACAAATCGATCGAGTGGGACGAGTGAATGCTGCGATGAGCCTTGGGCCGACGTCGCGCGAGGCCATCGCCGAGCGCATGATAGAGATCCCCGCCGGAGAGATCGTCCTGCGCGACGAGGGCACGAAGACGAACTGGAACGTCGAGGTCGGGGCTTTCCGGCTGGCGCCGTATCCCGTGACGCGTGAGCTCTACCGTGCCGTGCACGGCGAAGCGCCCGAGAGCGCGGCGGGGCCCCGGACGCCGGTGACCGAGGTCTCCTGGAAGGAGGCCATTCGGTTCTGCAACCTCCTCTCGCAGGCGACGGGGCTCGCCCCCTGCTACGCGATGGGCGATGACCCCGACGGGCAGGATGTGGTCTGCGACTGGGAGGCCGACGGCTATCGCCTCCCTTCCGAGGCGGAGTGGGAATACGCGTGCCGGGCCGGTACGTCCGGTGTCCGCTACGGAGAGCTGGACGAGATCGCCTGGTACCGAGGGAACTCCGGCAGCGAGGTGCACGACGTCGCCACCAGGACGCCGAACGCGTGGGGCCTCCATGACATGCTCGGAAACGTGTGGGAGTGGTGCTGGGATGTCTATGACCCCGAGGTGTACGGCCCGTACCGGGTATTCCGGGGCGGAGGTGCGTACGACCAGCCCCGAGGGTGCCGGGCGTCGTGCCGCCGCAAGAGTCACCCCACCTTTCGCGTGGACGACCTCGGGTTCCGGCTGGCCCGGTCGCGGTAGCGGGAGCACGCCGCACAGCCGCGACCAGCCGATGGTTCTCCGGGCCCTCGCCGTATCTTGACGGAATGCCGAAGCGGCGGCGCGTTCAGACCGGGGTCCGTTCCGATGGGTCGGGCCCGGCCTGCCGCTATCGGGCCTTGGTGACCGCGCCGAGGCCGCGGTCCAGGGCGGCGTCCGGCAGCAGCCGCGACAGCGTTGCGGCCGCCCGTGCATCGGTGCCGACGCGGTAGCGGGTCCGGGGCCGATGGGCGGTCAGTGCCCGGAAGACGGTGCGGGCGAAGTCCTCCGGCCGCGTGGTGCTCGACTGCGCCCGCTGCTCGTTCGCCCGCAGGAAGCTTTCGAAGGACGCCTGGTAGAGGCGGGCGACGTCCTCCGGGGCCTTGCCCAGGATCTCCTCGCCCGCCTCGCGCACCTTGTCCCAGATCGGGGTCGCGATCGCGCCCGGCTGCACGACGGAGACCGAGACGCCGAAGTGCCGTAGCTCGCGACGGAGCGCATCGCTCATGCCCTCCTTCGCGAACTGCCCCGCCGCGTAGGCGCCGAGGTAGGGAATGGCGATGCTGCCCAGACCCGAGGAGACGTTGACGATGCGCCCGCGGGTCCGGCGCAGCTGCGGCAGGAAGACCTGGGTGACCGCGACCGTACCGACGACATTGGTGTCCAGCTGCTGTCGCAGGCGTGGGGGCGGCACGCACTCCAGGGGGGCCGATATGCACGTACCGGCGTTGTTCACCAGCGCCCACACGCCCTGCTCGCCCACGGACCCGGCGATCTCGGCGGCGGCCGCCCGTAGGGAGTCGCCGTCGGTCACGTCCATGAGTACCGGCCGCAGCCGTGTGGAGGTTGCCTCGGCGCGCAGCAGTTCGCCGTCCTCCGCCTTGCGCACTCCGGCGAAGACGCGGAAGCCGCGCTGTGCCAGCCGCAGCGCGCACTCCTTGCCGAGCCCGGAGGAGGCTCCGGTGATGACGACGGCTCGTCCGGACGGAGACAGGGGCTTGGGTCGATGGGTCAGCAATGCGTTCTCCTGGGGCGCTCGTTGGTGCGGTGGTGGTGGTGGGGGGGACGGTGGGCGGGCGGTGGCCGGTCGGCTCAGGTGCGGGACGCGCCGGGCTCGGTCGGCAGCGCGGCGAGCAGGGTGCGTACGGAAGCGTCGGCGATATGGCGGGCGCGCGGTGGCGTGACGATTCCGTCGATGTAGCTGAAGTTCCAGGCGAGTTGGTTGTGGCTGGTGAGGGCGGTGGCCACTACGGCGCCGGTCACCGAGATGCCCGCGACGAGCTGGGTATCGGAGAGGCGCCATGGGCCCACCCGGTCGGGGAAGCCATAGCGGCCGAGGTTGGAAAGGCACAGGTTGAGCGGGCCTTGTTCGTCCATATAGCGCATGAACGAGGCGGCTTCGGCCGATGTCCTGGGCCCGGCCCGGTCCAGCAGGGTGATCAGGGACAGGTGTTCCGCGCGTTTCCGGCGGTCCGCCAGGTCCCGGCTGATGGCGCGGGCCATCCGCCACAGGGGCGCACCGGGCCGGTACAGGACGCGGGTGGGGAGGGTGGCCGCGTAGGTGCCGGCCTCGTCGTAGGAGACGGCGGGGTCCAGTTCGGCGCGGAAGTCGAGCGGCGAGCCGATCGAGAAGTGGGCCGGTTCCGGTGTGCCCGCCTCCTGGGCGACGGCGGTCACCATGGCGGCGGCGAGGGCTCCGTGCACCGTGACCTCGTGCCGTTTGCAGGCGCTCACGAGCAGCTCCAGTTGCCCGGCGGTGAGGGACCTGTGCACCATCCGGGTGCGCCGCTGGTCGAAGGGGACCGGCCGGCTGGGGGCGATCCGCCGTGGTCGGAGCCGGCGGGCCTCCTCCTCGTCGCGGGCCATCAGCGCCGTGAGCGCGGCGGCCCCGGCCTCGCCCCGGTGGGGGCGCGGAAGCAGGTCTTCCGCGGCGGGCAGCGCCCGGCGTGACGTACAGGACGGCTCCTCTCCGGCGCTCAGTTGGGCGGCGATGTCGATCCACTCCTTGAGCAGGGACAGTCCCGTCATGCCGTCGGCTATGCAGTGCGCTGCCGTGAGAAGGAGGTCGTGGACGTCCTCCTCGCCGCGCCCGGCACCCTCCCGCGTGATCACGACCGTCCGCAGCAGCGGCCCCGTGCGGCCGTCGATGCCCTCGGCGAGCTCGCGCTCCTCCACCTCGCGTGCCCATCGCGCGTCGGCCTCGGGGTCCGCGGCCGGCACCCGTACGTGCCGCAGCGGGATCGGCCGCCCGCCCACCGGACGGAACGCCGGGGCCGTTCCCTCCTCGTCGCCGCTGATCGCGACGCGCAGCAGAGGGTGCCGGGACTGGAGGACGTCCAGGGCGCGGCGCAGCAGTGGCAGCTCCAGGGGGCCGTGGATCCGGGTCCGGATGACGCCGTTGAGCGGTGAGGTCCGGTCCGCGATCCAGTACCAGCGCTCCAAGGGGCTGAGCTGCCGACGGACGCGTGGTACGGGGTCCGGGATGCGGGGGAAGGTGAGGGCTTCCAGGTTCTGGCGGACGAGTTCCGGCCGGGGTGTCAGGCGGAAGTGGTCGTCGCGGACCTGCCGCCGTTCGGGGGTGTCGGCCTGTTCGAGGTCGCTCATGGAGCGGGATGCGGTGACCATGGCGCGGGTGCGGTCGCGGCGCCGGTCTTCGTACGTGCGCAGGGCGAGCGGCAGGTCGTCGCGGGCCCCGGGCTCGGCCAGGGTGTGTGCCAGGACCACGGCGTCCTCGATCGCCATCGCCGAGCCCTGGCCGAGGGTGGTCAGCATGGGATGCGCGGCGTCGCCGAGCAGGGTGACGGGGCCCTCTCCCCACCGTTCGAGGAAGGTGCGGTCGCGGGAGGGCACGGCGAGGATGTCCGCGGGCGGGGTGGCGTCGATCACCGCCCGCACCTCGTCGGCCCAGCCCGCGTAGGCCTCGGCGATCTCGTCCTTGGTGCCGTCCCAGGCGTGCGAGCGGGCGGCGGGCATGTTCTTGGTGCCCCACCAGTAGAAGCGGCCGTGGCCGATGTCGATGAGGCCGAACCGCTGTCCGCTGCCCCAGTAGTGGCGCACGCTGCCCGGGGTGAGGCCGGGGTGGCTGAAGGGGACGATGCCGAGCCAGCAGACATAGCCGCTGTCGTGTGACGTCTCCGGCCCGACGAGCCGGCCGCGGATGGCCGAGTGGAATCCGTCGGCGCCGATGAGGAGGTCACCGTGCGCCGAACTCCCGTCCTCGAAGCGGACGGTGACGCCCGTGTCGTCGGTCTCGAAGCCGGTTGCGGCGGCGCCCAGATGGAGGGGGCAGTCCGCGGCCGCGTCCAGCAGGGCCTCCTGAAGGTCCGAGCGGCTCAGGCAGACGCTGGGCGCGCCGACCGTCTCGCAGACCTCTTTGAAGGGCAGGTCCCGGATTTCCCGGCCGCGGTGGTCCATGACCGTGAAGGACTCGACGATCTGGCCGCGCTTGTCCAGGCCGAGGTCGATGCCGAGGGTGGCGAGCGCGCTGACGGCGTTGCTCATGACCGACAGGCCGGAACCGGCGGCGCGCAGCTCGGTCGCCCGCTCGTACACGGCCACGTCGATCCCGACTCGCCGGAGTGCGACGGCGCAGGTCAGTCCGCCGATGCCGGCTCCGATGACGAGGGCCTTCACAGGCCGATTGTTCGACATGACGTCAGTTCTCCTTGCGGGATCCGGCGGGGGCGGCGGCGATCAGGTCCGCGACGGTCTTCGCCACGTGCTCCACGTGCGGTTCTTCCATGATCGTGAGGTGGTCACCGGGGACGCCGATGACCTGGAGGGGGCCGTCGGTGATCTCGCGCCAGCCGTTGGCCGGGTCGGCGTGGCGGCTTCCGGCCGCGCCGTGCATCGCGGCGAGGACGTCCGGCAGGGGCTCCCTGGCGCGGAGCAGGGTCAGCCCCTGGGCTCCGGCCCCGGTCTCGCTCTCGGCCCCGGGCCGGTAGTCCAGTGCCGCGTGCCAGTTCGCCCGATAGACGCGGAAGAGCCGGCGTATGACGGCCCCGGTACTGCCGGCCGGCAGTACGCCCGCTTCGGTCGCGAGGCGGGCGATGAAGTCGAACTTCTCCTCCAACGAGGTCAGTTCGGCCGGTACGGCCTCCAGCGGGGAGTCGCCGCCGCGCTCCAGCCAGAGCAGTTCCCAGAAGAACCACCCCAGCAGCGCATCGTCGTCATGACGGTGGCGCCGCCCCTGGCTCAGCGCGGTGGTGTCCAGGAGCACCAGGTGGGCCACGTCCTCTCCCGCGGCGCGCAGCCGGCGGGCCATCTCGAAGGCGACGAAGCCACCGAAGGACCACCCGCCGATGGTGTACGGGCCGTGCGGCTGCACCTTCCGCAGCGCGGCGAGGTAGCTGTCCGCGATCTCCTCGACGGTGCGCAGCGGTGCGGTGCCGGGGTCCGCCCCGGCCGCCTGGAGCGCGTAGAGCGGCTGATCGTCCGGGAGGTGCCGGGCGAAGCGCACGTAGCACAGCACGTTGCCGCCCATCGGGTGGACCATGAACAGCGGCCGGCGGGTGCCCTCGGGGCGGATCGGGACCAGGGGGTCGTACGCGGCGACCGCGCCGCCCGCGCGCAGCCGCGCCGAGAGCCCGGCCACGGTGGGGGCCGCGATGAACTCCGACAGCGGGATGTGCAGGCCGTAGCGCTGCTCGATCCGCACCACCAGCCGCATCGCGGTGAGTGAGGTGCCGCCCAGGTCGAAGAGGCTGTCGGCCGGGCCGACGGTGGGCAGTTGCAGCAGGTCGGCCAGCATCTCGGACAGCGCGCGTTCGTAGGCGTCGCGCGGCCCGGCCCCGGTGGCTTCGGCGGTGGGCGCGAGCGGGGTCCGGCGCAGGGCGGCGTCGTCCCGCTTTCCGCTGGGGGTCAGCGGCAGGTGCGTCACCCATTGCGGGTGGGAAGGCACCATATGGCCGGGCAGGACGGTGCGCAGCCGCTCGCGGATGCCGGTCAGGTCCGCGGCGCTGCCTTCGCCGACGAGGAAGGCGGCGAGGAGGCAATCGCCGCCCTCGTGCTGCCGGGCCACGACCGCGGCGTCGCGCAGGCCCGGGTACTCCCCGGCGAGATCGGTGACGGCCAGTTCCACCTCGGCCGGTTCGACGCGGAAGCCGCGCACCTTGACCTGCCGGTCCGCCCGGCCGGCGTACGCGATCGTGCCGTCGGGCAGCACCACGCCGAGGTCCCCGGTGTCGTAGAGCATCCGGTCCTCGTCCGTGAAGGGATGCGGGACGAAGCGTTCCTTGGTGAGGTCGGGGCGGCCTTCGTAGCCGTCGGCCAGGCAGCCGCCGCCGAGGTGGATGGTGCCGCGCGCGCCGGCGGGCACCGGGCGCAGCCGGTCGTCCAGCACATAGGCCTCGGCACCGTCTATGGGGCGTCCGATCGGGGGCAGTGTGGGGAACGCGGCCGGGTCCCCGGTCATGGTGAAGGCGGTGGCGACATGGGTCTCCGTCGGCCCGTACTGGTTCTCCAGGACGGCGCCCGGGAGCGCGGCGCACAGCCTGCGGATCTCCCGGGTGATGCGCAGCTGCTCGCCGGCGGAGATCAGCACCCGGAGGGTACGAGGGGTGATGTCCAACGCCTGCGCGGTCTCTGCCAGTTGCTGGAGAGCGACGTAGGGGAGGAAGATCCGCTCGATGCCCGCGCGGTCGATCAGCCGCAGCAGCTCCGGCATATCGCGCCGCTCGGCGTCGCCCACCAGGTGCAGCGTGCCGCCGGAGCACAGCGTGGAGAAGATCTCCTGGAAGGAGACGTCGAAGCTCAGCGGCGCGTACTGGAGGGTGGCGCCGCCCGGGGCGCCGCTGAGGGCGCGGGTCTGCCAGGCGACGAGGCCGGCGAGGGCGCGGTGCGGCATGGCCACGCCCTTGGGCCGGCCGGTGGAGCCGGAGGTGAACAGGACGTAGGCGGTGCTGTCGGCGGGGATCTCGGCCGGCGGATCCGCGTACGGGCCGCCGGTCGGCTCGGTCACCGACTCGGCGGGCAACAGCAGCGAGGGGTCGCCGACGAGGTGGGCATGGGGGGCGTGGGCGATGACGCGGAACGGCCGGGCCACCTCCAGCATCGCGGCGAGCCGCTGGGCGGGGTAGCCGACATCCAGCGGTAGTACGGCGCAGCCGGCGCGCAGAACGCCCAGGATCACGGCGATGGTGTGCGGTGAGCGGTCCATGGCGATCCCGATGCGGGCCAGGGGCGGGGCGCCGAGCGCGCACAGCCGCCGGGCCACCCGGTCGGCCGTCCCGTCCAGCCGTGCGTAGCTCCACCGCTCCTCCCCCTGCACGAGGGCCGTCGCGTCCGGGGTGCGGGTGGCCTGCCGGGTGAAGCGTTCGACGACGGTGGGGTGGGGCGTGGGCCGGGCGAGGACCGGGCGGTCGGCGAGGAAGGAGACGTCGGGCTCCGCATACGGGTCCGTCACCATCCTGCGCAGGATCTTTCGGTACCCGTCGGCGAAGAGGCGGGCCTGGTCGGCGGAGAATCCGTCGCCGTCGCCGTCGATGCGCAGCCAGAGGCGTCCGCCGTCGGGTTCGGTGACCGCGTTGACCAGGAGCCGGAAGTCGGTCTCCTCCCAGGTGCGGAAGGAGCGCAGCCGCACGCCCGGCAGGCGGAGGACCCCGGACAGCTGGTGGAAGTGGACATAGTTGAAGGCGGTGTCCAGGACGGGGCCGCCGTGGTCCTCCTGGATGGCGCTCAGCGGGTAGCGGCGGTGGGGGTGGCCGTCCCGTTCCTGCCGGAGGGCCTCGCGGGCCACGTCCAGCCAGGTGGGCTGTGCGATGTCGAGACGCAGGGGCACCGTGTTCAGGAAGAGCCCGGCGGTACGTTCCGCGTGGGCCAGCTCGGGCCGTCCGTGGGTGATCAGTCCGGTCGTCACGTCGTGGGTGCCGGCCCGCCCATCGGTCCCGGCCCGCCCGGCGAACCCGGCGAATATCGCCAGCGTCAGGCAGTGCGCCGCGAACAGCACGGACTTGACGGGCAGGTGGTGCTCGGCGGCGAACTGCCGTATCTGGGCGACCAGTTCATCGGGCAGGTCGCACAGGTGCGCCGCCGGCTCCTGGCCGGTGCCGGGCAGGTGTGCCCGGAACGCCTCGATCTCCGGGGGTTCGCAGCCGGCCAGCTTCTCCTTCCAGTACCGACGCGTCTGCGCGGAGGCCAGGGCGGCCCGCTCCTCCTGTACGCAGGTCGCCGCCGAGGGCGAGACCGTGTCGTCGACGGGGCCGATCCCCAGTCCCAGGCCGTGCGCGTAGTCCTGGAGGAGTTCCTGGAGGAGATTCGCGACGCTGCCGCCGTCGAGGAGTGCGTGGTGGAAGCTGAGGACCAGGTCGACGGCGTCGGGGCGGACGTGTGCCCGGAAGAGGTACAGCGGCGCCCGTTCGACGGCGTAGGCGTGGCGGCGGCGCGCCTCGATGTGCGCGCGGACCTCGGCTTCGGCCGCGTCGGCGTCGAGCGGGCGCAGATCGACGATGTCCAGGCCACCGGACGCCTGCGGGCGGACGATCTGCAACGGCTCGGAGCAGCCCGCCAGGTCGAACGCGGAGCGCAGAACCGGATGGCGTGCCACCAGCCTCTCGTACGACCGGCGGAACGCGTCCTCGTCCCAGGGGAGTTCGAGGGTGTAGCGGAAGACGTCCTTGTACGTGGCGGAGGTCTCGTGTCTGCGGCTGTGGTAGAGCAGGCCGAGCTGGAGCCGGGTGAGCGGCCAGGCGTCCTCGGCGCCTTCCAGACGGGCCCGGTCCACGCCGGGGACGAGGGCGAAGGGGGCGGGGGCGCCTTCGCTGCCGGGCGCGCTCAGCGTCTCGACGCAGGTGGCCAGCCCCGCCACCGTCGGGTTGCGGAGGAGGTCGGTGAGGGAGAACCGCAGGCCCCGCGCCTCGGCCTCGGCGCGCACCTTGAGCATGAGGATGGAGTCGCCGCCGAGCGTGAAGTAGTCGTCGTGGACGCCGACGGTCTCGCGGTCCAGCACCCTGGCCCAGATCTCGGCCAGGGTGGCCTCGGTGCGGTTGCGCGGCTGACGGCCGGCGGGTTCCGCGGCGTCCCCGGGCGGGGGCAGCGCACGGCGGTCGGCCTTTCCGTTGGGGGTCAGCGGAATGGCGTCGATCCGTATGAGGTGGGCCGGGACCATGAACGCGGGCAGCGTCCGGGCGAGCAGCTCGCGCAGCCGCGCGGGGGCGGGGGCGGTGTCGAGGGCGGTGTCGGCGACGTAGTAGCCGGTGAGGTGGGTACCGCGCGCGGCGGTGGTGTGGTCGACGACGAGGGCGTCGCGGACGCCGGGAAGGGCGCGCAGGGCGCCCGTCACCTCGCCCGGCTCCACGCGGTTGCCCCGGATCTTGACCTGGCCGTCGATCCGGCCGAGGTACTCCAGGGTGCCGTCCGCCAGCCATCGTGCGAGGTCGCCGGTGCGGTAGAGGCGGCCGCCCGGTACGAACGGGTCGGGGACGAACTTCTCGGCGGTCAGTTCCGGGCGGTCCAGATAGCCTCGGGCGACACCGGCGCCGCCTATGCACAACTCGCCCGCGACGCCCGCCGGCTGGGGCAGCTCGTCGGGGCCCAGGACGTACAGCCGGGTGTTGTCGATCGGCCGCCCGATCGGTACCCGCGCGACGCTGCGGGCCGGATCGCCCGGACAGTCGTAGGAGGAGACATCGACCGTGGCCTCGGTCGGTCCGTACAGGTTCACCAGCCGTACCGGTGACTCCGCGCCGGATGTCCCGAAGATGCGGTTGAACTGCTCGACCCGCTCCGGCGGCAGGGCCTCGCCGCTGCAGAAGACGTAGCGCAGGGAGCGTAAGCGTGCGCAGGCCCCGGGTAATTCCTGGAGCAGGTCGAGGAACGGGCCGAGCATCGAGGGCACGAAGTGCACGGCGCCGACCCGCTGTTCGTGGATGCTCTGCAGGATCTGCCGGGGATCCCGCTGGCCGCCGGGCGGCAGCAGGGCCACCGCGGCGCCCTCGACGGCCCACCAGAACAGCTCCCACACCGAGACGTCGAACGAGACCGGCGTCTTCTGCAGCAGGACGTCGCCGTCGCCGAGCGGGTAGCGGCGCTGCATCCATGCCAGGCGGTTGACGACGCTGTGGTGCTCCACCATCACGCCTTTGGGCCGGCCGGTCGAGCCGGAGGTGTAGATGACATAGGCCAGATCGCGTGGGCCGGCGAGCGGTGGGAGCGGGGCGCCGCTGCCGCTCAGCAGCTCCTCGACATGGCGCACCTTCGTCCCCTCGGCCACCCCGGTGGTGGGGCCGTCGCCGTCCACGATCACCACCTTGGCGCGGCTGTCCGCCAGCAGGAGCCGCACGCGTTCGGACGGGTATCCGCGGTCCACCGGTACGTAGGCGCCCCCGGCCTTCAGCGTGCCCAGCAGCGCCACCAGCAGCTGCGGTCCCCGCTCCATCATCACCGCGACCCGGTCGTCCGGTCCGACGCCCTCGTCGCGCAGGGCACGGGCGACCCGGTTGGCCTGCTCGTCCAGTTCGGCGTAGGTCAGGGTCTCTCCCGTGGCGCCGATGACCGCGGTCTGCCGGGGGCGGCGGGCGGCCTGCTCCTCGAACAGGCCGTGCAGCGTGGCCTCGTCCGCGTAGGGCACCTTCGGACCGTGGCAGCGCACCGCGGTGAGGTCCTCATATTCGGCGGGCTTCAGCATCGGGACGGCCGATACGGGCCGGTCCAGGTGGTCCACGCCGTGCTCGATCAGCGTGCTGAGGTGGCCGGCGACCGAGGCGATGGGCAGGTCCTCGTCGAAGACGTCGAGGGCGTAGTCCAGGTCAATGCGGATGTCGGCCGTGTCGTCGAAGGCGCACACCATGACGCCCAGGGCGTCCTGTTCGTGCGAGCGGGCCATCATGGCCGTCTGCCGTTCGACTCCTGGTATCGGCGCCGGCCGCGGCCGGCGCAGGTAGGAGACCGTCACGTCGAAGAGCTGTCGGGAGGCCTCGGTCGGCGTGGGCAGTGCGCGCAGGACGTCGCCCAGCGCGAGCCGTTCGTGGCGCCGGAGCGCACCGATCGCCTCCTGGGTCTCGGCGACCAGTTCCCGCACCGTCCGCCCGCCGTGTGCCGCGACCCGCAGCGGCAGGGTGTTGGCGAACTGACCGAGGATTTCCTTGTGGTGATCCTCCGGCCGGTTGCCGAAGGGAATGCCGAGTACCGCCTCCTCGCTGCGGTGCAGCCGCGTCAGCCAGGTACCGAACATGGCGGCCAGATACCCGAACGGTGAGAGGCCGGCGGCGCGGACCCGGTCGACGAGGCGGCCCTCGACGACGAACGCGTGGCGGCCGCGGTCGCTCCCGCCCGCCGTACGCGGGAAGAGCGCCGGCGCCACACCTGCGAGGGCTTCCCGGTGGAAAGCGCGGTCGCTCTCGCCTTCCGCACCGGCGCGGTAGGCGGCTTCCTCCTCGACGATGGCGAGGTAGGAGGAAGGCTCGGGAAGGCCGGTGCGCTCGTGGCCGGCACCGGTGGCCCGCGCGTAGTCCTCGAGGATCTCGTGGCTCAGCCGGTTGACGGTCCAGCCGTCGGCGACGATGTGGTGCGCCTTGATGTGCAGATGCGTGACGTCCGGGCTCTCCAGCAGCAGCGTGGCCTCGACCAGCGTGCCACCGTCCGTGAGCGGCAGCGCCGTCGCCATGGAGCGCTGCATCCACTCGGCACACGCGACGTCCGGTGCGAGCTCCCCGGCGAGGTCGACCCTGCGGACCGTGATGCCCTCGCTCGCCACCCACTGGAAGGGCGTCCCCGCGTGCTCGCCGAACCGCAGCCGGAAGGTCTCATGGCGGTGCAGCGCGCTCTCGATGCGTGCGGCGAGCGTGTCGCGGTCGACGCGGCCGCGCAGACGCTCGTGCAGGACACAGTTGAACTGCGGCGATTCCGGAGCCTGGGAACCGGCGGCCCAGATATCCCGCTGATATGCCGTCAGCGGACTCCGGATGTGTTCGTTCCCCTGCCCCTGCGTCGGCACCTGCGCTCCACGTAAGGCTGATCCGGCAGCCGCGGTCGTCTTCATGATCAACATCATGCCTACTCGCAAGTAGGACCGTGGCAGACCTGGGTGACAGCAGGGCAAAGGGAGACGAAATCACGCCAAGGACCGCGAGCGTCCCTCAGGCGCACATATCAGATCCGGCGGCTCGACCAACCACCGGAGAGAACCCTCCCGCAAGCCGGAGCGAGAGGCCTTCTTTACGCGCCCGCCGCACGGGCCGGAAGTTGTCCGAATCCATGGGGGACATCGCTTGGGGCGGCAGGCGATGGCGACCAGGGCTTGGTAGTGGCGGGCGCGTCTGCCATGGCGGACGGCCAGGGCTTCGTTGCGCCTGAGCCCCTGGACGGCGATCCTCCACGTGCGCGCCCGCACGGCCGGGCACGGCCGGGGCACCGCGAACCCGCGGCCACCCCGGCCCCTTCGGCCGCTCAGCGCCCCATCCGCCGGTACCGCCACACGGCCAGCGGAAGGAACACCGCCACCAGCACCAGCGGCCACCCCAGCGCCAGCAGGTCCGCATGCCGGGCAGCCCAACTGCCGCCCATCACCTGCCGGTTGGTGAACAACTCACGTACCGCGCTCGCCGTCGCCGACATCGGATTCCACTCCGCGACGGCGCCCAGCCAGCCCGGCATCGACTCGGCGGGGACGAACACATTGGAGAGAAAACCGATCGGCCAGATGAGGATCTGCACGGCCTGCACCATCTCCGGTTTGCCGGCCAGCAGCCCCAGATAGATCCCGAGCCACAGCATCGCGAACCGCAGCAGAAGCAGCAGCCCCACCGCCCCCAGGGCTCCATCGATCCCGCCGGCCCAGCGCCAGCCCATCGCCAGCCCGACGCCGATCATCACCAGGAGGCTCAGCACCGACTGGAGCATGTCCAGCACGCTCCGGCCCACCAGCACCGCGGACGAGGCCATCGGCATCGAGCGGAACCTGTCGATGACGCCCTTGCCGAGGTCCTGGGTGACCGCGATCATCGTCCCCTCCAGCCCGAACGCCATGGTCAGCGCCAGCATTCCGGGGATCAGATGCGCCTTGTAGTCGCCACTGCCCGGCACGGCCATCGCGCCGCCCAGGAAGTACACGAACATCACCAGCAGCATCACCGGGAAGGCCAGGTTGACCACGACCTGCCCCGGCTTGCGGGCCCAGTGCGCCAGCCCCCGCCGCGTCATCGTCCAGGAATCGGCCAGCGCCCACACCACCCGGCCCATTGCCGCATCACCCGTCACCACACCGCTCATGCGGCCGCCCCTTCCTTGTCCGCCGCCCGGCCCTCGCCGTCCCGGGCGGTCAGCCGCAAGAACACCTCGTCCAGCGTCGGCCGCCGCACCGCGATGTCCGCCGCCTCGATCCCGGCCCCGTCCAGCGCCTTCACGGCCTCCGTCAGTGCGGCCATCCGGTCCGCGACCGGCACGCTCAGCCGTCGCTCGTCCGCGGCCACCGCCATCGCGCCACCGCCCGCCACCACCGCGGGCAGAGACTCCAACATCCCAGCCGCGGCTTGCAGTTGAGCGCTGTCTCGCACCACCACGACCAGCCGGTCCCGGCCGATCGCCCCCTTCAGCTCCTCCGGCGTACCGTCCGCGACCACCCGGCCGCCGTCCACCACCGAGATGCGGTCCGCCAACTGGTCCGCCTCCTCCAGATACTGCGTCGTCAGCAGCACCGTCGTACCGCCGTCGACCAGCGACCGCACCGCGTCCCACACCTCCGTACGGCCGCGCGGGTCGAGACCCGTCGTCGGCTCGTCCAGGAAGAGAACCCGCGGCGACATCACCAGGCTCGCCGCGAGATCGAGCCGCCGCCGCATTCCGCCGCTGTACTTGCCCACCGCCTTCCGCCCGGTGTCGGCCAGCCCGAACCGCACCAGCAGCTCGTCCGCACGTTCGCCCGCCCGGCGCACGCCCAGATGGAACAGCCGGCCGAACATCTCCAGGTTCTGCCGCCCACTGAGCTCTTCGTCGACGGCGGCGTGCTGACCCAGCAGCCCGATCCGCCGCCGCACCTCGTCCGGCTTCCGCAGCACGTCACAGCCGGCCACCTCGACCCGGCCGCCGTCGTACCGCAGGAGCGTGGACAGGATGCGCACGAGGGTGGTCTTGCCGGCGCCGTTGGGACCGAGGACCGCATGCACGGTCCCGTGCGCGACGGCCAGATCGAGTCCGTCCAGGGCCGCTTTGGCTCCATAGGCCTTGCGCAGCCCGGCCACAACAATGGCGTCTTCGGCGCCGCTCGCGGGATCGCGGTCGGTCACGACATCTCCTCCCCGAAATTGTAGTCAACTTTGACTACTTGCCCGCGAAGGTAGCCTGGTCCGCCCCACTGGTCAAACTTGATTAACTACGGACAAGCTCCGCCCGGCCGCACGGGTGGACGGCCTCCCCCAGATGCCGTTGACGACCCGGCGGCGATCTCGTACCGGACGGCTCATTCGCTACGGAGCGAGCAAAGCCCAACGCCCCACCGCTTTCCGGGCACGACCGGCACGACCTAGCACTTGGGCACCTGGCTGGGGGACACCTCGCCACCATCGCTCATGATCGACGTACTGTCGTCGATATAGCCGGATCCGCCGTCATAGGAGATCTTGTACGTCGCGCCGTAGCCGAAGCCGGTCGCATCCACTTGCCCCGGCGTGTAGCACTCAACCGTTACCGGCGTGAGCGTGGTCAGATCCGTGACCGGCTGCTGGCCCCGGGGGTCGGCCGACGGCCAGACCGTGACCGCGTCGTAGTCCCCGATCTTTCCGTCGATGCCGCCGCACCCCGCCAGCACGACCATCGCCACCCCCGCCGCAGCGGCCGACACCATCACCCTCTGTTTGCCATGCACTTGAGCCCCCGTTCCCTCCGCCCGCACGGAATGCGTGGCGTAAGGCAACTGTGGGGTCGGCGCGTTGCCCATGACAAGACGGCGTCGTGTCCTTCTCGTCGTGCGTCGGGGGCGTCACCGGCGCCCTCGATGCGGATTCAGCGGTCGCGCCTGCGCAAGGGCCTGTTGGCCGAACAGCGGGGGTCGCCCGTTACTTCAACGTGGCGCTTTCCAGTACCGCGTCGACCTCGTTACGCTCGGCTGCCCCGGCGGGCTGAGCGATGCCGAGGAGGAAGGCCGCATGGCGGTCGTCCGCGGCGATCAGCGTCAGGCGCAGATGACCCGTGCCGCCTTTTGCGTCGTGCACCTTCAGCACGACCGTGTGCGCGGGGCGGCCGCTCACCTTCGTGGCTCGGGACTCCTCAAGTCCGACGGATTGGTCCGGGTAGAAGAACTCCGCGTTCGAACGGGCCGCGATCTCGGTTTGTCGCTTCAGAGCGGACTGCGGCAGCGGCCGGGCCCGGCCGGCGAGAACGACGGCGCCCCCTTCCTCTCCATGGGCGCGCTTCGCGGCGATCGACGAGGTGAAGGCCGCGATCAGGTCGCCCTTCCGGTTCGCCCAGCCCGCGGGGATCGCGTAGGTGAGTCCGGCCCTCGCGTCCGTCACCCGCGGGCGGCCCGCCATCGGGGAGTCCGCCTTGTCCCCGCCCCGCGCCAGCCACCACACGGTGGCGGCCCCGCCGGCGGCCAACAGGACGAATACGGCGATGATGCCGACCACCAGCGCTCGGCGGCTCCCCCGTTGCGCGGCCGGCAGCGGGGACTGGGGCGGGGACCCGGCCGGTTCGGCGGAGCTGGGCGGGGAAGGCGGCGGGCCGGCGAGGGGCGATGTCATGCCCCCAGCATCCTTACGCCGCCTCCCGCCGCCCTGAGCATTCCTACTCAGTCCTCATACTCAGATCCGAAGAGGGCGGCCGGAGACGGCGTTATGGAGTCGCGGTCGGGCGGTCGGGCGGTCGGGCGGTTATGCCGCTGTGAGTGATGCCGTCATGACGAGTCCCGGGCGGCGGCTTTGGCGTAGTGCTCGGCAATCTCGTCGCTGGTCGTCAGCCACACGCCGGGGTGGTTCGCGATGTATTCGAGCGCCTGGTCCAGGTACTTGTGCCGGAACGGCTGGTTGATGACGAACGGGTGCAGCACCAACGACATCACCCGCCCGCTCTCCGCCGAGTCCGCAAAGAGCTGGTCCAACTGGTCCTTGACGATCTGGACGAAGTCCGGTCCGCTCAGGCTCTTACCGACGAACAGGCTGATGTCGTTGACCTCGATGGAATACGGCACGCTCAACATCCCGGGCACGTTCAGCCGGTAGGGCTGGTCATCGTTGGACCAGTCCATCACATAGCTCAGACCGAGTTCGGCGAGCAGCTCCGGCGTGCGGAAGGTCTCGGTGAGCGCCGGCCCCAGCCAGCCGCGCGGACGACGGCCGGTGGCCCGCTCGATCGTGCCGATCACGTCGGCCAGGTAGGCGCGTTCCTCCTCGGGGGTCATGTCGGCCTGGAAGATGGAGTTGTTCTTGCCGTGGGCGGCCCACGCCCAGTTCCGGTCCCGACCGGCTTGGATGATCTGCGGGTAGCGCTCGGCGACATCGGAGTTGAGCATCACGCTGGCGCGTATCCCGTGCCGGTCCAGGCTCTCGATCAGCCGCCAGATTCCCACCCGGGGCCCGTAGTCGCGCCAGCCGTAGTTCAAGGGGTCGGGCGCCAGGTCAGCGGTGCCCGGAAAGATGCTCGTCGAGGGACGGTCGACCTGATAGTGCTCGACGTTCAGTCCGACGTAGAAGGCGACTCGGGCGCCTCCCGGCCACTGAAGGGGCTCGCGCTCGACGATCGGGCTGTAGTCGAAGAGCTGGTTGTCCATCGAAGCTCACCTCGTGTTTGCTGGGTACCGGTTGCCGGTTGCCGCCAGTGGTTGCCGGTTGCTGTCGGCTTCCTTGCTTGAGGGACATGCTCGAACCTTCACATTGATGAGAAGGTCAACGTGGCGCGTTGTGAGCCCGGTCACATGCAGATCGGGGAGGAGTCCGGCCCGGTAGCCCTCCTCGCGGCCGCCCGGAATGCCGGCCCGGTAGGGTGGCAATCTTCGGGCTCCGAGCTCCCGGAGTCCTTGAAGGCGAACACCCTGTGTACCTCGACCCGCACCCGGCACGCTCTCGCCTCGACACGGCCCTGAGCACGCTGGCAGCCACCTTCGGCGGGATGACCGCCCGTCCCGACGAATACAACTGCGCATGCCACTGGGGCAGCGCGGAAGACCTGGCGCAGCTCAAGGTGCCCGACACGGACCTGGACCCCGACCTCCTGCGGCGCACCTGGCAGGCCACCGACTGGAGTGACCACGCCTCCGTACTGCGCCGGATCCTGCCCCAGTTCGCCACGGCCCTCGTCGGCGGCCGCGTCGAGCCGCTCTTCGGCATGCAGGAGGCCGGGCGTTCGTTCGCCCGGGGCGGGTGGCAGCGGTGGCCCACCGAGCAGGCGGCTGCGGTCGAGGAATTCCTCCACGCCTGGTGGGCCCATACGCTCACCGACCCGGCGCCCGCCGTTCCCGCGTACGAGGTCCTCGTCCTGAGCGGTGAGGCCTCTGCGACGCTGAGCCCCTGGCTGAGCGCCTGGGAAGCACAGAGCGGCCGCACGGCCGACAGCCACTTGGCCGAAGCGGCGGAGCGCTGGGAGTCCGCGCTGCTCGGAGACCGGCTGCCCTGGGACACCGGGGCCGACGAGGAAGCGATGCGCGCCGAGCTGACCGCCTGGCTGGTCCGCCATGCCCCTGACCGGCTCCGCGCCCACGGCGTATCCGGGGAACTGCTGCATCGAATACGGCTGCTCGGCCTCTCCGGCCCCGACCGCTGGGAGGACCCGCACTGGCCCGGCCACCGGTACTGAGCCGGGCACCAGGCCGCACTCGCCGTTCCCGCCCGCAGCCGCCTACTGGTCAGGGGCATCCGTTCGAACGCACGCTCAACCCGGGCGACGGCATGCAGATGCGGAATGCCGCCCTCGCCGCCCGGGCAGGAGCAGTGCTCCCCTCCCCCGGGCGGCCCGCATCCCTGGCTCAGTCCGTCAGCTGCTCCAGGTCGGTGAGGATTTCGGACGCGGTGACGGGATCGAGGTCGCCGAAGGGCAGCTCGCGGGCCGCGCGGCGCCAGCCGAGCTCGGTGCCGTCGTGGAGGTGGACCCGGTCGATCCGCTGTTCCGGCCAGTAGGAGGGCTGACCGACCACGATGCCTGGATCGAGGCCGATCACGACCGTGCGGTTGCCGGGGACGAGCCGGGAGATCCAGGATTGAATGCCGTTGTCCTCCGCGGTGCCGCGTTCCCAGCCGCGTCGTTCCATGCCCAGCAGCTTGCCGATGGGCACGGTGATGTCGGCGAAGCGCCGTAGTTCGTGCGCGGTGCGTTCGTCGTCGGTGAGCGTGTGGGCCGGGCGGCGCAGCTGGTCGAACGGCTGGAGGATCTCGTAGTCGGCGAAGATCTCCGTCCAGGCGTCGAGGGTGCCGGCCAGGTGGAGGGGGTGGCCGATGCCGACGCGGGCCGGGGCGTCGAGGGTGAGGGTGTCGTCGTGGACGTCGGCGAGGGTGCGGTCCTCGGCCAGGCGGAAGGAGCGGCCGTCGTCGCTCACCCAGACCAGGCGGCGGGCTATGTGCCAGAGCAGCGGATGGCCGACGATCAGTTCCCGGAAGTCGGCCGTGCTCCAACGGCGTTGGGTGACCATGGCCCGCTCCAGGCGGCGGATCTGCTCGTCGGCCACGGTCCGCAGGTCCTTCTTCAGGGCGGCGAAGCGTTTATGGGCGGCCGGGGCGAGCTCCTGGTCGTCGCGGACGCCGGGCTTGGGCAGGGCCTTGAGGCGCTTGCCGGTCTCGTCGGCCACATACGGGGTGAGGCGCTCGTCGAAGCCGACGGTGAAGCGGCGGTGGCCGTAGTCGAGGGTCGTGCTGCCGGCCTCGCCGAGGTCGAGGTCGGGGACGAGGCGGTCGGCCAACTCATCTGCGTTCAGGCCGAGTTCGTGTGCGAGCTCGGTCATTTTCTCGCCCGCTTTCTTCTTGATGCCCTGGTACTTCGACTTCTGGGCGATCCCGTTCAGATGGGTCAGGGCGGTATCCGTCCCGATGGCGGCGAGCACCTCCAGCCCGGCGACGGCGGTGGCGTGGCCGCCGTCACCCGGCCAGGAGCGGATGAGAGGCGTCAGCCGGCGGACCGTCTCGTCGTCGCCGAGCCAGCCGAGCGCGGTGAGGGTCCAGTCGTCAGCTGCCACTCGTGACTCGTATGAGGTCTCCTGTTGGAAGAGCCCCCAGCCGAATGCGGCCAGCGACGCGGGATCGCAGAGCTCCTTGACCACCTCGATGCCCGCGTAGGGCTCGCCGGGCTTGGATATCGCCAGCATGGTGACGAGGTGGCGGGTGGCGGCTGGGGGAAGGGCCCGCCGGCGGTCGCGCAGCAGGATCCGCGGGAGCAGATGGACATCCAGAAGGTGGAAGTCGTCGGGGATATGGGCCGGTACCGCGTCCAGGGGGTCGCGGGCCAGGAATGCGTCCATGGCGGCCGCGGCCTTGTCGCCGTATCCGCGGGCGGCGTCGCGGACCGTTTCGGCAGGGCCCTGGGAGGCGATGAGCCGAAGCCCCGCCTCGGCCCGGCCTCGGGCCTTGCCGGCCTTGCCGAGCGCCACGGGGACGAGGGCGCGGGCGGCGGCATCGGCATGGCGACGGAACCAGGCGTGCACCACCGGACGTACCCTCTTGCGCGTCACCAGCCAGTCGGCCATCTGCGCCGCCACCTCGGCGCCGGCGAACGGCAGCAGCAAGGGCCCGAGGGTGGCCGAATCGCAGCGGACGAGCTCCAGCACGGCAGGGAGCGCATCGACCCCGAACCGGGCCACGAGCGGCTTCATCCACCGCCCCTCCCACACCGGCTCCGGCTTCCAGGCCGCCAGCAGAGGGCGCATCAGTTCCTCGGGCCCGTCCAGGAAGAGGCCCGGCTGTTCGGGGGTGCGCAGTTTCCCGTTCCGGAAGTCGTCGAGGGCCTGCTGCCAGTCCGTGCTGTCGTCCCACTCCTGATAGGAAGCCCGCGTCCCGGCCCATTCCTCGCGCTCCCCGGCGGCCCAGACGATGGCCGGCTCGGCGGGCGCCACCAGGCCCTTGACGACCGCGGCCTTCGTTTTCGGGCGCGGCCGCGTCCACGGCGGCTCGACCAGCAGCCGCGGCAGGGCCTCCGCCGGCGCGTCGTCGATCCAGCCCCTCCCCCGCGCATCCCGCGTCTCCGGTGTGCTCTGCGGTGCCTGGGTCACCAGCTCGATCCCGGCCTTCGCCGCGGCGGAGAGGGTGGCGGACACGGCCGCTGTCAGTTCCGGATTGGCCATCACATGTCGGCGCAGTAGGGCACCGGCGTACCCGGAGATCTCGGACGCCTCGCCCGAGGCTGCGGCTGCCAGGAGCCGCAGCGCGCGAACGGGACAGCGCTCCATGGCCTCGATCACGGCGGCGTGGGCGAACGGCCGGTCGAGCCGCGCCAGCAGCAGCTCGAAGGCCTCATCGGTGGGCAGCGAGGCGAGCGCGGCGTAGACGTCCTTGCTGATCAGCCTGTCGCGGACCGCCCCGTCCAGTAGATCCGCCACCACCGGGGCGATGTCCGGACCGATGCCCGCCATCGCGGTGTAGAGGGTGTCCAGCCCACCGAGATGCCACCACCGCTCGTCCTGGGCACGGAACAGGCTCAGCTGCTCCGCCGAACTCAGCGAGCGCAGCACTGTCACGGCATATCCGTCCTGCCGCGCGGGCGATTGGGCGGCGCACACCTCGTCCACCCACTGCACCTGGGTCGGCACAAGATAGCCCGTGACCGCTCGCTGGAACTGATCGCCACGGCGGTGCGCCAGCTCATCGACGGCTTCTTGGTAGGTCCGCTCATCGGCCACCGCGAGCAGCGCGCGTATCCGCCCGGCGATCCGTCCGCCCGCGACCCAGGCGTCCCACTGCTGGTCCTCGTCGCACCGGTAGCGAAGGGCGCGCGCCTTGCGCCCCGTTGTCTGCACCTCAACAAAGATTCCGGCGAGTTCGGCGGTGGCGGCGGCCGCGAACACGAGGCCGTGTTCCGCGACCCAGGCGTCGGCGAATATCCCGAGCCGTTTCCACTCTTCCGACGGCAGGTCCGCCGTGACGATGGCCGTGACCACCGCCGCGCCGAGCGGGCTCGCCGCACCGCGCAGCTGCGCCTGCGCCGCTTCGAGCAACTCCGGCAGGCCGGTCGCCGTCTCCGTCCAGTACAGCCGCTCCTTCACCCATCTCCGCACCGCGTCGGCCGCGCCGTCGTCGATCCCGCTGACCGGTGCGCCGGGCCCGCCGCGCCATGGGTGGACATGGGGCAGCCATGCCTCGGGGACCGTGAAGGTGTTCTCGTCGGGGAGCGTGGTCCCCGCCGTCGAGGGGTGCGGGATGTGCGGGATGGTCAACGCCATGTCTCCTGCTCGGTGCGTGTGCGGGGCTATGCGGATGTACCTGCGCGTGTACGACACGGTAGGGGGAGGGTCTGACATCAAGAGGCTGTGGCCTCGCCTGAGTTGGGTTCCCCAACGGGCGCTCAACGAGGCGGAGCCGGAACCGGCCCGTGCCGCCGGCCGCGAACGGAGGCCGGGGCACGGTCCGAATTCCCGGTCGGGGTGCGGTGCGCGCCGTGGATATCCCCGGCGCGGCGCGGCTGTTTTCCGGGCGATTTTTCTAGAGTGGTGGCGCGAAACTCGCGATACCGCGCAACACGCATTACGCATTGCGCCTCATCCGCATCAGAACGAGGGCACGCTCCATGGAATTGAAGAAGTCCGCCGTTCCGGCCGCGCCCACGAATCCGGGCCTGAAGCGCGACATCGGGCTGATCGGCCTGATCTGGACGTCGGAAGGCTCGATCATCGGATCGGGGTGGCTGTTCGGCGCGCTGTTCGCTGCGCAGGCGGCCGGTACGGCGGCCCTCGTCTCCTGGGCGATCGGGGCCGTCGCCATTGTCATCCTGGCCTTTGTGCACGCCGAGCTGGGGGCCATGTATCCGGTCGCGGGCGGCACCGCGCGTTTCCCGCACTACGCGTTCGGCAGCGCGGCCGGCGCGTCGTTCGGCTGGTTCTCCTGGCTGCAGGCGGTCACCGTGGCGCCGATCGAGGTGATGGCGTCGCTGGACTACCTCAGCGTGCACGCCCCCTGGGTACAGACTTCCAAGAACCATCTGACCGCCGGTGGATACGCTCTGGCCGTCGCCTTCATGGCGTTCTTCGTCGTCGTGAACTTCTTCGGCATCAGATGGCTCGCACACACCAATAGCGTGGCCACCTGGTGGAAGGTTTTCGTGCCCGTCCTCACCATCATTGTGCTGGCCGCGACCGCATTTCACGGCAGCAACTTCGGCTATCAGGGCTTTGCCCCGTTCGGCGCCAAGGGAGTGCTCTCCGCAACGAGCACCAGCGGCATCATCTTCGCATTCCTCGGCTTCGAACAGGCCGACCAACTGGCCGGCGAGAGCCGGAATCCGGCCCGGGACATCCCGCGCGCGGTGATCGGCTCGATTTTCCTCGGTGTGCTCATTTATGTGGCGCTGCAGGTGGTCTTCATCGGGGCGCTGCCGCACAGCGCCTTTGCGCACGGGTGGGCCAATCTGTCATTCGCCGGCAAGGCGGGCCCGTTCGCGGGTCTGGCCGCGGCGATCGGGCTCGGCTGGCTGGCGACGCTGCTCTATGTCGACGCGGTCATCTCGCCGTCCGGCACCGGCCTGATCTATGTGACGGCCACGTCCCGGGTCTCGTACGGCCTGTCCCGCAACGGATATGTACCGTCGGTCTTCGAGCGGACCACCCGGCGCGGCGTGCCGTGGTTCGGGATGCTCTTCGCCTTCGTCATCGGGCTCATCGTCTTTCTGCCGTTCCCCACCTGGCAGAAGCTGGTCGGCTTCGTCACCTCGGCGAGTGTGCTGATGTACGCGGGTGCCCCGCTCGCGTTCGGGTGTCTGCGCAAACAGGATCCGGACCGGCCGCGTCCGTATCGGCTGCCCGGCGGGATGTTCTGGGCACCGGTGGCGTTCATCGTGTCGAATCTGATCATCTACTGGGCCGGCTGGGACACCCTGTGGCGGCTCGGCGTGGCGATCGTGCTCGGCTATCTGCTGCTGGGCGGCTCGGCGCTGCTCAAGCTCAACCCGAAGGTGCCGCATCCCAACTGGAAGTCCGCGCAGTGGCTGCCGGTGTACCTGTTGGGCATGGGCCTGATCTCCTGGCAGGGCGGCTTCTGCAGTACGGGCCCGGCCACCACGGCGTCCTGCGGTGCGACGGACGCCATTCCGCTGTGGTGGGACATCGCGATCATCGCCGCGTTCAGCCTGGTGATCTATTTCTGGGCGCAGCTCGTACGGCTTCCGGACGAGGAGACCCGGGAGTACATCGGGTCCGTGGAGGTGGTGACCGGCGGCTGACCGCTGTCGCCGGTCCGCGAAAGCGGAATCCGACCACGGTGAATTTGCCTAACATGTAGGCATGTTGGCCTTCGCCCCTGCGGTGCTCTTCTCCTTTCTTTTCGGCGTCGGCGTGCTGCGCGACCGACGTCGCTTCGGCAACGCCATCCATCTGGGGCTCGCCGTCACGTTCGCGCTGCTCGCGCTGGTCGGCAGGCTCGGGCGGGCCGACTCGCTCCTGGGGAAGCTGGTGCTCCTGGCACTGCTGGTGCTGCCGGCGCTGGGGACCGTCGTCCTCGCCTGCTTCTTGATCTCCAACGGCGTGAAAATGGTGCGCAAGGAAGGCAGACGCCCCGCCAATCTGCTGTCGCTGCTCGCCGGGCTCGGCATCCTCGGCCTCATCGCCTTGCTGATCACGGCGCTCACCCTGCACTCGCACACACTGCTCGTGGTCGCCGTCACCGCCACCGGGCTGGTCGGCTATGTCTCGTTCCTCTTCCTGTGCTTCGTGAGTTACGCCTTCCTGTACGGGCGCTTGCGGGTCCGCCGGGACGCCGACTATGTGGTCGTACTGGGATCCGGCCTCATCGGCGGCTCCAAAGTGCCACCGCTGCTGGCCAGCCGGCTGGAGCGCGGGCGCGCGGTGTACGAACGGCTCGCCGCCCGCGGCGGTACGCCCGTGCTGCTGACCTCCGGCGGACAGGGACCGGACGAGAAGCTCCCGGAGTCCCACGCGATGGCCGACTACCTCATCGAACGCGGCTTTCCGGCGGACCGGATCGAGCGTGAGGACCGCTCCCGTACCACCGAGGAGAATCTGCGCTTCAGCAGGACGATCATGGAAAGCGCGAAGCCGGACTACCGCTGCGTCGTCGTCACCAACAACTACCACGCCTTTCGCGCGGCATTGATGGCGCGAAAGGCCGGCGTCAACGGTCAGGTCGTCGGCTCTCCCACTGCCGCCTATTTCTGGCCCAGCGCCACGATCCGCGAGTTCGCGGCGGTGTTCTTTCAGCACAAGGTGGTCAATCTCGGAATCTGCCTTCTGCTGGTGCTGGGGGGCGTCCTCATTTGGTGGATCGGCTGACGATGCCCTGGGCCGGTGGTCAAGCACGGCGCGGGATCGGGACCGGGATCGGGATCGGGATGGGATCGGGACCGGGACGGGAATCGGGCTCTGGAACGGGACCGGGATCGAGATCCGGTAGGGGTACGGCGCGCGGTTCGTACCGAATATGCCGCAATGCCGCCGATATTCTGTGCGGTGAGAACCGTTGCGCCGCGACGCCCGCCCTCATGCCCCCTTTGCCCAGCGGGCGTTCCTGTACCGGAAGGACGTCACCATGCCCACAGATGCCCACATCGGCCCGTTGCGCGTATTGGTCCTCGGCGCGTCGGCGCGGTCCGGGTCGACCAATGTCCGCCTGGCATCGCTGGCGGGCAGCATGATGACCGACGCCGGCGCGGACGTCGATCTGGCCACGATGCGGGATTTCGATATGCCGCTGTACGACGGTGACAGGGAGGCCGCGCACGGCGTTCCGGACGGCGCGCTCGCCCTGCGCGACCGGCTCGAACGGTGCGACGCCTTTGTTCTCTCCTCCCCCGAGTACAACGCCTCCGTACCGGGAGTGGTGAAGAACGCCATCGACTGGGTATCCCGCGTGCGGCCCCAGCCGTTCAAGACCAAGCATGCACTGCTGCTCTCCGCCTCCCCCTCCATGGTGGGCGGCAACCGGGGGCTGTGGGCGCTGAGAGTTCCGCTGGAGCACCTCGGTACCCGCGTCTACCCCGACATGTTCAGCCTCGCCTCGGCCCACCAGGGCTTCACCGAGGACGGGCAGTTGACCGATGCCGGGCTGCAGCAGCGCCTGCGGGAGACCGTGACGGCGTTTCTGAGCCTTGTCGAAGCCGACGCCCGCTACGTCTGTCTGCAGCGCCGCTGGTACGAGTTCCTGGGTGACCGAACCGAGTCCTCCGTGACGCAACGGGCGGAGGACTGACCCGGGTCCGCTGCGCTCGTCCGACCCTCTCGTGCCTCGGGGGGACCCCGGCGACGTGCTGCGGAAACCGGAGTACCGGCGCGCCCGGTGAGGGCTGTTCCCAAGCGCCGTCCGCACCGTCGCGGCGGGCAAGCCGTCCGACAACGACGTCGCGGTCTCTCCCGACGGCGCCCGCATCCGGCTCTCCGGCAATCGAGGCTCCGTCGTGACGGATGTCGCCGCCGCCCTTCAGCAGAGCGGTGCCCGGCAGGGGTGAACGGTGGACGCAGCGAAGGGATGGCCCTCGCCGGAGCCGGCGGACCGGTCCTTGCTAGGCGGACAGCAGGATGCGCTGGGTCGCCTGAATGTGCCGGTCGATCGCCGTGCAGGCCGCGACGACATCGCCGGCCTCAAGGTGCTCGAGGATCTGCCGGTGTTCGGCCAGGACCTCCTCCTTACGCCTGCCCGACCGGTACGGCGCGATGGCACCGGCCCGGATCTGACGGCTGCGCAGTGCGTCGTACTGACGGCTCATCAGGGTGCTGCCGACGGCATCGACGAGGGCGGCGTGGAAGCGGTGCCCGGCATCGAGGAATTCCTTGGTGGTCTCCTCGCCGCGCAGCGCCTCCTGGTGGGCGAGGAGCGCGGCCATCGCCGAGACCGGGGCCGCACCTTGGGCAGTCGTACGCTCGGCGGCGAACCGTTCGATCAGACCGCGCATTTCCATCAGTTCGCCGATGTCGCGCCCGGACAGCGGAGCGATATGCGCGCCGCGCTTGGGAACCAGCCGTACCAAGTCCTCGGCGGCGAGCAGGAGCAGGGCTTCCCGGATCGGGGTGCGGGAGATACCGATACGGTCGGCGAGATCCTGTTCGGAGAGGAAGCGGTCCTGCATCTCAGGATCGGTGAGGATGATGTCCTTGAGATAGGCGTACGCCTTCTCCCGCCCCGACTGCATCGTTTTTCCCATGGCTTTGTCCATCGTTTTTTCCATTGCGATTCCCACCGCTCCCCGCTGTTTTCCCCGCCGTTGTCCCGGCCGTTTCCCCTGGCCGTTGTCGTCGGCCGATTTCCCTGCCGCACCAGGTGGTGCACCTGCGGCGCGCAGCGCAGTGCACAGAGCGGTACCCCTCACGGCGGGTCATCCGCCGCGACGTCTGCATACGAGTGCATACGAGTTGTATGCAGGTGCATGCAGAAGCTACCACGGTGGGCGGACGGGCCGGACCACGGGTACCCGCCCCGAACTCCCCCTCGTCAAGGGGCGATCGGCGGCGGGCCACCGAGGCAAGTGGCGGCCGGTGCTCCAAGGGGCGGGCCCCGCCCGAAGGGACCGGCCGCCGCTCCCGTACGGAATCACTTACGGGCTGTCGCCGCGAGATGCGCGAACACCACGACGTTGGCCTCGTAGTCCTTGGCGGCCCTGTTGTACGCGCCACCACAGGTGATCACGCGCAGCTGCGCGTCCGGGGTGTCGGCGTAGACCTGGTCGTTGGGGAACTGCGCCTTGCTGAACGTCTGGACGGAGTCCACCTTGAACGTCGCAACGATGCCGTCCGCACGCGTGATGTCGATCTTGCTGCCCTTCTTGAGCGAACTGAGCAGCATGAACACGGCCGGGCCGGTCTTGGTGTCGACATGGCCCGCGACGATCGATGCGCCACGCTCGCCGGGCGTCGCCCCGCCCTGGAACCAGCCGACCAGGTTCTTGTTGTTTCCGGGTGGCGCATTGAGCTGCCCTTTCGGGCCGATCGACAACGGAGTGAAGGGCGCGTCGACGGCAATCTCGGGGATCATGAGCCGCTTGGGAACGGAGCGGGACAGTGCGGGGATGGCACGGGCGGCGGCGCCGGGCGTGACGCTGGCTGCCGCCCCTGGACGGGACTGCTGTGGCTTGGGGTCCGCCGGCGTGTCTATGGAGTTGTAGACGAGCAGGGTTCCGAGAAGGAACGCCCCGGCGGGCCACATCAGCCGACGGCTGAAGCGGCCGGACCCGGGCGCGTTCCGGGGAGAGTTCGGCTGGAATGGCTGCTGGTAAGCCATGGGGCGCTGCCTTTCGCGATGCAACGGGCGTTGGCTGGAGGGTCGGACTGCGGAACGGCAGTCGTCGCGGCCACCGTCCATCTGCGACGGTGGCCGCGACGGCACAGCGAACTGTGTCGGGCGACTCAGCCGGGATTAGGCGGAGGCACTCCCCGACGCGTTACGGCGACGGAGCACGTACACCCCGGCACCGAGACCGCCGAGCATCAGCACCGAACCGGCGGCCAGGCTGCTGCCGGAGAGGGCCATGCCCCCACCGCCGGTGTGGACGCCACCGGTCGGACGGTCGTTGCCACGGCCACCGCCGCCGCCGTAGCCGCCACCGCCGTAGCCGCCACCGTCGTGGCCACCACGGCCGTAGCCGCCACCGTCGTGGCCGCCACCGCGACCGTGGTCACGGCCACCGTCACGACCGCCACCGTCACGACCGCCGCCATCGCGGCCGCCACCATCGCGGCCGCCACCGTCACGGCCACCGCCGCGGCCGTGGTCACGACCGCCCCAGCCGCCGCCGTCGCCGCCACCTTCGGTGACGATCTTGGCCATGGCGCCGCCACCGGTGTTCACGCCACCGGCCGGCTTGCCGCCGCCGTTTCCGCCACCGCCACGGCCGTAGCCGCCACCGTCGTGGCCGCCACCGCGACCGTGGTCACGGCCACCGTCACGACCGCCACCGTCACGACCGCCGCCGTCACGACCGCCACCGTCACGACCGCCACCATCGCGGCCGCCACCATCGCGGCCGCCACCATCGCGGCCGCCACCATCGCGGCCGCCACCGTCACGGCCACCGCCGCGGCCGTGGTCACGACCGCCCCAGCCACCGCCGTCGCCGCCACCTTCGGTGACGACCTTCGACATGGCGCCGCCACCGGTGTTCACGCCACCGGCCGGCTTGCCGCCGCCGTTTCCGCCGCCGTTTCCGCCACCGCCGCGGCCGTAGCCGCCACCGTCGTGGCCGCCACCGCGGCCGTGGTCTCGGCCGCCACCGCGGCCGTGGTCGTTGTCGCCGCGCCCGTTGTGGTCACGGCTGCTGGAGTGTCCGCCGTCGTCACCCATCACAGTGATGGCCTGGGCGGCGGGAGTAGTGATGGCCAGGACCGCGGTGACGGCGGCCGAGGCAAACAGGGTGCGAGCTGTGCGCATGGAGACATGTCCTTTCACATCGCTCCTACGAAGGCCGACTCGTCATCGGCTCACGGGACGCAGCAGCGACGTGATCAACGTCAGCCAGATCGCGGCTCGGCACCACCGGAGAGCGCCGCATTCGGGGTACAACGTCCGCTCTTCGGGTGGCCGAGGGCCAGATTGTCACCCGTTCGACGGTGTGCCCCTTCGGCGTGTCGCGGCTTCGAAGGTGTAGCGGGCCTCCCGGATGGCGGACATACGGGGCAGCACCCGCCACACCGTGGCGGTGCGTGAGCGGCGGAGGAGCGGAAGAGCGGGGCGGGAGGGCCGTGCGGGAGGGCGTCCGGGCGACCGGAGGGGGCTTGGCGGGGCGGGAGGGGATGCGGGGCGTCGGCGGGTGGGTGGCCGGGTGAGGTGGGCGCGCTCGACGGACGACGGCCCGAGCATCATGCAGTACCGGGGTGCCACCAACTCCCGCTCAAGGAGCCGTAATTGGTTCATTTTGGGGTACGCCACAGCCGTCAACTCGCCCGGTACGTAAGGGCGTCAGGGTTGGCGACCCTCCCTAGGCCGAAGCACTGTCCAGGCCTCGGCAGGCCACGGAGCATCTCGGGCGAGCGGGGCGAGACCCGATGCCTCAGCGAGTCGAACGACACCGAACGACAGAGACCCCAAACAGGGCGGGAGTGGGTGGATAGGCATCATTCACCCACCTCCGGCAATTCACCCCCTACGGCTCGAACACCCGGAGCGACTTGAGTGACGTGAGTGATTCGAGCGCCCCCTCCGCACAGCCCGCGACCTGGCTACAGACGGAACGTAGCTATTGCCGCTCCCGTTTGTGCAAGGTGGAGCGGGCCCCCATCCCGCACCGCCCCTAGCCTCGCTTCAACATCACCAACGAGGGGCGGTACCCGTGAACTGGCTCATCCACGACTACCGCGAGAACGATCTCGCTGCAGTGGTCCACCTCATCGACTCCACTGCCGAACTCGGGCAGGAGTCGGTGTTCTCGCTCGCCGAGTGCATCAGCGCGCTGAGCTCCCGGCAGCCCGCCGTGGTGGCCGTCCACCAGGGCGTGCCCATCGGCACGGCGCTCGCCTGCGTGGCGGGTGAGCGGGGCTGGGTGATGCGGATCGCCATCTCCTCGGCCTGGCGTGGCCGTGGGCTGGCGAGTGCGTTGCTGGTGGAGCTGGAGCGGCGGCTGATTGCCGCGCGGGTGAGCCGTATCGCGTACGTGCTGCCCGAGGAGGACCTCCTCGGCGAGGGGCTGCTCAACGCGGGATATACGCGGCAGCCGGCCGTGGCCTACTTCGAGAAGGTCGAACCGCACCACGGCCCCGCGGCCAGCCTCCTGGACGACCTCGGCGGACGATTCCTGCCCGCCGATCTGTGGGCCAAGGTGGCCGGCATGGAGGCGGAGAAAGACCTGATCGAACGGCGTGTCGTGCTGCCGCTGGCGGAGCCGGAGCGGGCCGCCCGGCACGGCGTGCGGCCGCCTCGGGCCATCGCCCTGTTCGGCCCTCCCGGGACTGGGAAGACCACGTTCGCGCGGGGCATCGCGGCCAAACTCGGCTGGCCGTTCGTCGAGCTGCTGCCGTCCCGGCTCGCCGACGAGGGCAATCTCGCGGCGGCCCTGCGCAGCGCGTTCGCCCGTATCGCCGAGCTGGAACGGGTCCTCGTCTTCATCGATGAGGTCGAGGAGATCGCGCCGGTGCGCGCAGAGCCGGCGCAGCCGGGCGGGCTGCACGGCGTGACCAACGAACTCCTCAAGCTCATACCGGGATTCCGCGAGCGGGACGAACGGCTGCTGGTGTGTGCGACCAACTCCATCCGCTCGCTCGACCCGGCCTTCCTCCGGCCCGGCCGGTTCGACTACCTGATCCCCATCGGCACTCCTGACAAGGCCGCCCGTGCGGCGATCTGGTCCCGTTACACGGACGGCCGGGCCGATGTCGATGTGGCGGCGCTGGTGGCGGCCAGCGAGCTGTTCACCCCGGCCGATATCGAGCATGCCGCCCGGGTGGCCGCCCAGGCTTCGTTCGAGCGGGACCTGGAGTCGATCGGCCTCGGGTCGGGCACCCAGAGCAGGCTCGGGGCGAGCACCGAGGACTATCTCGCGGCCATTGCCCAGTGCCGGCCGACCGTCACACCGGCGATGGTCGACGAATTCGCGGCGGACATCACTGCGCACGCGCGCTGCTGACGGGGCGGATGACCGACGGACGACCGGCGCAGCGCAGTCCGCAACGAGCCTGCGGCGACCGGGAATTGGCATCTGCGGACAATTCCGGTCCCCCATTGAGGCGGGCCGTCACTCCTCTCCGTACTGGGCGGCATCGGACCCGAGTCAAGGGTTCCCTCGAGGACAGGAGTGGCGCATGTCCCGAAAGAGAAGAATCGGCCGAGGGAAGAAGATAGCCATCTTCGTCAGCTCCGCGGCGCTGGTCGGCGGCATCGCCGTCGCCATGGCAGGTACCAGCCAGGCGTCGGTGGCATGCGACGGGCTGGCCACCGCACTGAGCAACAACCAGAAATTCATCGCCGCCCAGAAGGCCGATCCGGACGCCCAGTCGGCCGCCCGGATCGCCAACCGCAACGCCGTGATCGCACAGATCCAGGTCCAGCAGAAGGCCGCCGGGTGCAACGGCGGCGGGGGCGGTGACGGTAATGCGGCTCCGGCGCCCGGCACCCCCTCACCACCGGGATCAACGGAACCATCCGCATCGGCCTCCGCTTCCGCCTCCGCCTCCGCCCCCGCAACGGGATCCGCATCCGCACCGGCGGATCCGCCCTCCTCCGACGTCGTCTGCGCCAGCTCAACGGTCACCCTCTCCGGCGAGGGAGGCGCACCAGCGGCGTCGAGCGACCAATTCCCCACCGGCACCAAGTTGAAGGTGACGAATCTGGACAACAACAAGTCGGCTACCGTCTCCGTCACTTCGACCTCGGGCAGCTGCGTGCTCCTCAACAACGCCGCCTTCGAGCAGGTACGTGAGCCCGGGAAGTTCCTCATCCGCCATGCCCGGATCGAGCGCGTCGGGTAGGTCACGGCAACACGGGCCTGGGGCCGGGCGGCAGGATCGCGCGGCCCCACGCTGCCCGGAAGTCCGGGTCCGGTCCCGAGCCGACCCGGGTCCGGTCCCGAGCCGACCCGGGTCCGGTCCGGGTCAGATCCGGGTCCGATCCGGGTCCGTCTCCTCCGATCGGCTGATGCCTGAGACACGACACCTGCGTACGGTGACGTCGACGGTGAGAGCAGGGGTGATAGCGATGACGAACGTGCAGAGCTGGGCCTCGGACCGTCAAAGAGCCGAAAGCCAGCGGCCGGAAAAGCGTGGCGGACATGGGGGGACATATGCCTGAGACTTCGGAAGTCATCGACCTGGGCGCGTACGGACCGGACTTCACCGCAAACCCCTACCCGTACTACGCAAAGCTGCGCGCCCAAGGTCCCGTACACCGTGCGCAGTTCCCGGGAGGCCCGGAAGTGTGGCTGATCGTCGGCCACGAAGCGGTCCGGACCGTGCTCAGCGATGCGCGCTTCGGCAAGGACTGGCGGGCTGCCGGGCTGGGAGGTGAGACCACCGACGATTCGCCGCTGTTCACCAACATGCTGGATACGGATCCGCCGCACCACACCCGGCTGCGGAAGCTTGTGGCCAAGGAATTCACCTCGCGCCGCGTCGAGGCGCTGCGGCCCCGCGTGCAGCGGATCACCGACGAGCTGCTCGACGCGATGCTGGCCGCCCCCGACGGACGTGCCGACCTGGTCGACGCGCTGGCCTTCCCCCTGCCCATGACCGTCATCTGCGAACTGATCGGCGTCCCGGCCATGGACCGGGACGCCTTTCGCGCCTGGTCGCGCGAGATCATCGCGCCGACCGGCCCGGAGGCCGCACAGGGCGCCACCCAGGCGATGGCCGATTACCTCATCAGCCTCATCGAGCGCAAGCGAAGCGCCCCCGGCGACGATCTGCTCAGCGCCCTGATCCGGACGAGCGACGAGGACGGCGACCGGCTCTCCCGCGACGAATTGGTCGGCATGGCCTTCCTGTTGCTGGTCGCCGGCCATGAGACGACCGTCAGCTTGATCTCCAACGGGGTACGCGCGCTGCTCGATCATCCCGCCCAACTGGCCGCACTGCGCGCCGACCGCTCCCTTCTCAACAACGCCGTGGAGGAGATGCTGCGGTACGACGGCCCGGTGGAGGCCGCCACCTGGCGCTTCACCTCGGAGCCGGTCGCCATCGGCGACACGGTCATCCCCGCCAGGCACCCTGTAGTGGTCGTCCTGGCCTCCGCCTCGCGCGACCCCGAACGCTTCGCCGCCGCCGATGACTTCGACATCACCCGAGAGCCCCGCGGTCACGTCGCCTTCGGCCACGGCATCCACTTCTGCCTCGGCGCCCCGCTGGCTCGCCTGGAGGCCCGAATCGCCATCGAAGCCCTGTTGGACCGCTGTCCCGACCTCGCGCTGGACTGCGATGCGAAGGCCCTCACCTGGCGCACCGGATTGCTCATCCGGGGAACGGAGCGGCTTCCGATTCGCTGGACGAGTGAGCCGCGATGACGCCCCGCCCCTCCCCCGAGCGCGCCCCATCCGTGCATACCCGCCCACGCCCGCCGCCCGGCCCACGGGCAACGGATACCCGGCGAAGGGCCCGCCCCGCCTGCACCCAGTCGCGACCCGCGGCCGTAGCGCTGCACTCCGTCCCAATCGCGGCGACAACCCCATGGTCCCGCGGCACGCCATGGCCATTGTCGTACCGACGCAGGCACGATCCGGTCGTGTAGCTCCGCCGCACCAACGCCGCATGCCTGACCCCGAACCGGCCCTTCAGCCAACGCAACAGAGCGGCAGACCCCCGCACTTCGCCCTTCGTCCTCGCCCTTCGTCCTCGCCCGTCGCCCGTCGCCCGTCGCCCGTCGCCCGTCGCCCGTCGCCCGTCGCCCGAAGAGCATCGAACAGATGCGGACATTCCGCGCAACACCCCTCAACTGTCAGACCCTCGCGCAAGACTGGGATGGACCACGCAGAAAAGCACACAGAAGAGCAGGGAAGAGACGGGGGAAATGACGATGCCGACACCGAAGCGGACCCCAACGCCGACACTGACGTCAACATCAACGTCAAGGTCAACGTCGGTGCCGACGCTGACGCCTGGGGCGATGCGGACACTATTCGCGGGGGAAATGCAGGCCTCCTACTGGCAGCTCTCCGTTCAGAGCGCCGGAGAACCGATCGGCGGGGACCTCAACGCCGCATTCGGCGGCCAGGTCAACGGGCTCTGCGGCGCCGCGGTTCCCGGCGGGCTGTTCCTGTCCACGGGGCTGCGCTCCGGGCGCGTCGGCTGCACCGTCGAACTCCATGAAACGGCACCGGGCCTCTCGCCCGAATGGGAGGACATCGTCGAGGTCTCCTTCCGCCCGGCCTCACCGGACGTGGCGCTGGTGCAGTGGGCCGGTAGAGATCGCTGGCCACTGCGCCTCAACGAGATCGACTACCGCGTCCGCTACTGCTCCACCGGCATGGACGAGGGACGAGCGCGCGACACGCTCTTGGACGGGGAGCCTCAAGTCGAGCGCCACCTCCTCCAGTTCTGGCCCGCTCCGGCCGGCACGGACCGGGTGATATGGCAGACGAGCAAGGCCGCCGAGTCCGCGCATGCATGGGCCCGGAAGCTTCCCCTGCCGCCCACTCCCGAGGAGCGCGCAGACGCCGAGCGTCTGGCCGCGACGGCGCATGAGCGCGAGGTGGCGAAGGCCCGCCGGCGCGGCGACGAGGAGGCCTGGCAGGGGCGTCCGCTCAGCGACCGTCTACGGCACATCGGCGGCAACATACGCGGCATGCTGCAGCTCGACCGCCTCCTTGTGGACGAGGTCGACGGCGCAGGACCGGAAACGCAGCGTGCGATAGCGCGCTGGACCGCACGGCGCGCGTACACCGTGGCGGGCCTGGCCGGAATCGACTGGATCGCACCGGCGTTGGACGCACTCGACGCGGGACACACCCTGCCGCCGCCGTTCGACGACTGGGACGAGGTGTGGCGGCGCCTCGTCAACGATCCCCAGGTGCCGGTTTCGGTCGTCGTCTCGATGGACGGGACGCATCGCACCATCTCGCAACAGGCAGCCGCGATGCCCGCGATCTTCGATGCCAAGGAGGACGATCCCCTGCAGGGCGCACTCGATGCGCTGTACGCGGCGGCCGTGACGTTCGGGCGCCGCTATCGGGCCCTGTTCGAAGACGTCCGGCGCGCCTTCCCTGAGCTCGTCGGCCCGGCGACATAGGCACCCGGGCCGGGCCGGTCGGAAAAATGTGCGAGAGTGGCCCGATGCGGACCATTGGGTTGCTCGGCGGCATGAGCTGGGAATCGACGGCGGAGTACTACCGGCTGCTGAACGAGCTGACGCGCGAGCGTCTGGGCGGGCTCCACTCATCGCGATGCCTGCTGTACTCCGTCGACTTCGCCGAGATCGAACGCCTGCAGGCCGAAGGGCGCTGGGACGTGGCGGCCGAGGTGCTGGCCGAGGCCGCCCGAGCGCTGGAGGCCGCGGGCGCGGACCTGCTGGTGATATGTACGAACACCATGCACAAGGTCGCCGACGAAGTGGCCGCCGCAGTCGCCATCCCGCTGCTGCACCTCGCCGACACCACAGCCAACGCCGTCCTCGCGAAGGGTCTGAGCCGCGTAGGGCTGCTGGGCACTGCGTTCACCATGGAGCAGGACTTCTACCGCGGCCGGCTCGCCTCGCACGGCCTGGAGGTACTCGTTCCGGACGCCGCCGGTCGCAGCACCGTCCATCAGGTGATCTACGAGGAACTCTGTGTCGGGATCGTCCGGCAAGAGTCCCGCGAGGCGTACCGAGCCGTCATCAAGGACCTGGTCGCCGCCGGGGCCGAAGGCATCGTGCTCGGCTGCACCGAGATCGAGCTGCTGATCAGCGCCGACGACAGCCCGGTACCGGTGTTTCCCACCACCCGCCTGCACGCCGAAGCGGCGGTCCGCCAGGCCTTGGCCGACGGCTCGTAGCCCGCCCCTGCCCAGGCGCCGGTGACCGCCGACACTCCCGCCCGCTCGCCCGGTTCCTGCTTCCCCTTACGTGACAAATCCCGTTCGCGGAACGAGGTTTGAACGAACGCCGGGTACTCTGACGTGGTGTCGCACACCGAGTTAGAACGACTGGCCAGAATCCGGATGCAGGTCACCGGAGAGACGCTGGAACGCGCCATGGCAGTACTCGAAGGACGCGCCACCGAACCCGAGCCGGAGCCGGCGGACGAGCCCGGCGAACGGTCCACCTCCGCCGAACAGGCGGCCGACCGGGATGAGCCGCGGCCCCGGCCGCGCCTGCGGGGCCTGTAGCGGCCGGCCCCCGCCCCGGGCTGCGGCGGCGCCCCGGCCACCGTGACACTCAGTGTCGGGCATCAGGCGCCCAAAACCGTGATCGCGAGCCCTGGTCGCCCGTCCCCGCAACGGCACGAAGCGTCCGCCCGTCCCGTACATCCCCCACGGCTTCCCACCGGCTCGCTTCGTACTACCGCCCCTCACTACGCACTGCCGCCCTCGACGGCGAAGGCCGGCCGCTGCACACCCGGCGGCGCAGCGGCCCCCATCGGATCCGCGGGATCACGGCAGGCCCGGAGGGACCGAGCCGCACCGCGGACCGAGCCGCACCGCGGACCGAGCCGGCCAGCCCCTAGCCCAGCGGCCGCGCCAGCAGCGGCGTCCGCGGCGCTTGGTGTCCCCCGCTGGCGATCATCCGCACCTCGCCCCGATCGCTGATTTCCGCGCGTACGATCCCCGATTCATCTTCGTAGACCGGATACCCGCCCGCTCCCGCCTGCTCGGTCCGCCGGACGACCACCACATCGTCTTCCACGGCGAGAGCGTGAAATACCAGCTCATAGCGTTCCGGGTAATCCATCGGGGCCTCCCGAAATGGCTCTGCAGGCGTCCGCAGCGCCCCTCCCTCGCCTGCCCGCCCGATCCGCCGCTGCGCCTCTCCTCCTCCATCGTCACTCACACCGGCCCGCCGCGCCTCAGGAGCGAGCGCGACGGGATCAGCGGCTCGGACCACATCGACAACACCCAAACCTGACATTTGTCATGTGGACTTGGGATCAAGGTAGTTCCGTGGGTTGATGGCGCGGCGCCACCCCACCGCCACAATCGAGATCACCGAAGATCGAATGCCTGCCACGGGCCTTGAACCAACGGAGCCACCATGCCTGTTGCCCACCCGAACCGCCGCCGTATGCGGCTGGCCGGGACGGCCACGGCCGCCTTATTCGCGCTGACGATCCCGGCGGCCTCGGCGGTCCCGGCTTCCGCGACGTCGGTCGGTGATGCCGCCGCGGCACCGGCCACCCGTCACACCGCACTCGACCGTGCCGCCCTGGACAGGACGCTCAAGGCGTTCCATGACGCCGGAATGTACGGCGCTTACTCTGCGGTGCGTGACGGCTCCGCGCAGTGGCAGGGCGCCGCAGGACTCGCCGACATCGACACCGGGCGAGCCGTCACCGCGCAGATGGAACACCGCATCGGCAGCATCACCAAGACCCTCACCTCCGTCGCCGTGCTGCAGCAGGTGGGGAAGGGGCGCATCGATCTCGATGCGCCGATAGGGCGCTATCTGCCCGGCCTCGTCACCGGAGAGCGCGGCCGCACCGTCACCGTCAGAATGCTGCTCAATCACACCAGCGGCATCGGGGAATACTCCAGCTCGATCTTCCCGACGGTTGAGAGCCTGGAAGAGAACCGCTTCCGTCAATTCGACCCCGAGGACCTGGCCCGACGGGGACTGAAGGCGGCGCCTCTGGGCAAACCAGGCCAGGCGCATCACTATTCCAACACCAACTACATCATCGCCGGACTCCTGCTGCGCAAGGTCACCAGCACATCCCCCGAGCGGTACATCACCGAACACGTCATCCGTAAGGCCGGCCTGCGGCACACCTACTTCCCGGATTCGCCGTACCTCACGAAGCCGCACGCCAAGATGTACGAAGTCCTCTACGGAGAGTTCGATCCGCCCCGTGACTTCAGCGTCTACACCCCCTCCTGGGCCGGGACGGCCGGTTCGCTGGTGTCGACCATGCCCGACCTGAACCGCTTCTACGGCGCACTGCTGGGCGGCAAACTTCTGGCCCCCACCCAACTGCAACAGATGAAGACCACGGTGCCGATCGAAGGCAGCACCGCACGCTATGGCCTGGGCCTGCTCAGCACGAAGCTGCCCTGCGGAGAGTTCTGGGGACACAACGGCTTGGTGCTCGGGGCAATGACCTGGTCATTGTCGAGCGCCGACGGCCGCCATCAGATATCCCTCGGTTTCAATCTGACGCGCTATCAACAACTGGACGGGAACGGTCGGCCCAAGCCCAGCCCCATCGACACCGCCATGAACAGTCATCTCGTTCAGGCTCTGTGCGGGGCGGCGGGAAGCCTTCAGCCAGAGACATCGCGTAGCCTCGCGCAGCTCAGCATCCAAGAGGGCTTCGCCGCGAAGACTGCCCGACCGTAAACGAGCGGCCGACGCCAAGGGCAGCCCCGCCCGTGGACGTAAGCCCCACCCCCGTGCGCTGTCACAGGGGCGGGGCGGGTCCGAGAAGCGCCAGCAGCTCGGATATTTACGGGGACCACGTTACGGGGAGCCACTGACAACGCAGCTCCGCGCAGAAGGGGGACGGAGCCCCGACCCCCGACCGGCTGCAGCGTGGCATGACGAGAGGAAGGCTGATGCCGACAAGACCTCGGTTCTCGCTGGCAACAGTGGCGGTGGACTGCGCGGACGCCCATGCGCTCGCGGACTTCTACCGCCGGCTTCTGGGCTGGGAGGTGAAAGCCAGCGAACCGGACTGGGTGCTGCTGCGGCCGCCGGAGGGCGCTACGGGCCTCTCGTTCCAGTCGGAGCCGGGATATCTGCCGCCGGTATGGCCGGAACGGGCGGCGGAGCAACAGAAGATGCTCCATCTCGACATTCGGGTCGACGACCTCGACGAGGCCGAGGCGTATGCGGTGGCGTTGGGTGCGACACGGGCGGACGTCCAGCCGCAGGACGATGTCCGTGTGTTCTTCGACCCTGCAGGACACCCTTTCTGCCTGTTCCTGAACTGACGGGTCACCGACAGGCCACCAACGGCCGACCGGCGGGCTTCTGACGTCGCCACAGGTGTCTCCGCCGGCGCCTCCGCCGGCGCCTCCGTCGTCGTCTCCGCTGACGGCACCGCTAACGGCACCGCTAACGGCACCGCTAACGGCCATGGGGCCATACGGGTGAATCGACGCACCAGATGTTCAGCGAACGCGGAGCGTGTGGGACTGGACACATGCAGAGAGCGAGGCGCGAGCCGACCGCCGACGGTCCTTGCTGGTCAGAGAGTTGGGGGTGGCGGAGGGGAGGGAGTGGGAGGGGGGCGGGGGGCGCACAGAGGGGCGCACGCGGTGATGAATTGTCAGTGACTGCCCCTAGCATGTCTCACATGTCCCCAACTCCTTCTCCTTCTCCAGAGGTGCCCATTCCCGCGTCCGAGGCCAATGAGTCGATCCGGCGATTCGTGCGCACGCGGCACGGCTTGGCGTGGACGGCGCAGGACATGGCGGAGTATGCGGTGCTGCTGGAGATCTGGACGACAGCGGTGCGTTCAGAGGTGGTGGAGGCGGCGTAGGCCCCGCCCGTCAGGCCACGCGGGCCCCGGGCGTCAGTGGGAAGCGCCTGCCGAGGGCGGCGCTCCCGCGACGTAGGCGCCCTGCGCCGCCCCCGTACTCACCCCGTGTACTTGACGACCGTCTTTGTGTACGCATAGGGCTCCTGCGACACCCCGCTGCAGCTGTCACCGTCGTCGCCGGAGCCACACCGGCGGTCACGGTTGACCGACCAGAAGGCGAAGCGGGCGATGTGGTGCTGCCGGGCGTAGTCGAGGATCGTGCCGAAGTCCGCCAGGGTGACGCTCTCGTCGGCCTCGTCGGTTTTACCGTTCATCGAGGAGACGCCGATGTGGCGGTAGGCGTCCCCGTCACCGTCTCCGTATGCGCTCTTGACCGCGGTCTTGAGGCCTTCCAATGCGCTGATGGTGGCCTGCCCCATGGTCCCGCTGTGGCCGCCGAAATCGAAGGGCATGACGACCCAGCCATCGTTGTCCAGCCCTGCCGCCGCACCCTTCTTGATGAGGTCCTTGCCGTTGGCATCGGGGCCGTTCGGGGTGGTGCCCATGGTGACGTAGGTGATGAGGCCGGGATTCTTGGTCTTGACGATCTTCAGGGCGTCGATCACGCGCCGGCGGACCGTGGCTTGGGTGAATTCGGTGTTCTCGATATCGATGTCGAGCGCCTTGAGGTGGTACGCGTCGATCACCTTCTGGTACGCCCCGGCAAGCGTGGCGGCGCTGCCGCATTTCTCCCCGAGTTTGGCGCCGCTCCAACCACCGGCCGAGACGACCACATCGCCGCCCTTGGCGCGTATCGCCTTGATCGCCGCCTCATCGCTGCCGCCGGTCAGCGCCCGACTGCCGTCCCACTTCGGGTTGCAGCCACCGTCGGAGAGGACGAAGGCCAGCGTGAACCACTTGGTTCCGGTCGCCGCCATCACCTCCGTGGGCTGCTGCGGGTTGCCCCAGCCCAGGTATTCGTACGGCGCGGCGGCCATCGGGACGGCCGCCCGGAACGAGTCGACGGATCCACGGGCCGGGGCAGGTGCGGTCGCCGCGTCGGCGGCCGCCGTGGCGGCGCCGCTGCCGAGCAGCAGTGCGGCGGCGCAGAGCGCTGTCGACAGGGGGCGCGGACGGTGCGGTCGTGTCATGAGGTGGCTTCTCTCCGGGGCTCGTGGGGTGGGTGGAGCGGTGCGGCTCAGGGGCGTGGGGAGCGGCTGGGCCTGCGCGGCCGGCCGATTCCATGGGCGGCCGGGTCGGACGGGGCGTCCACCAGATCGCGGAGGAGGTGGTGGTCCGGGGAGAGCCGGCAGGCCGGATCGGTGGCCGCGGCGTCGCCGGTGAGCGCGAACGCCTGGCAGCGGCAGCCGCCGAAGTCCTGTGCGCGCAGATCGCAGCTACGGCATGGCTCGCGCATCCACTCGGTGCCCCGGTAGCGGGCGAACGCCCGGGAGAGGTTCCAGATCCATTCCAGGCCATGGTCACGGACGTTGGGTGCGTCGAGCCCGGGGATCGCCGCGGCAGCCGGGCAGGGCAGGACCGTGCCGTCGGGGGTGAGAGTGAGCGAGACGGCGCCCCAGCCGCCCATGCAGGGCTTGGCGTTGCCGTCGAAGTAGTCCGGCACGACCCAGACCACCTCGATCCGGGCGTCGGCCAGCTCGGCACGTCGGCGCCGTACGGTCCGCGCGGCTTCGGCGAGCTGTTGACGGGAGGGAAGCAGCGCGGCGCGGTTGTGCAACGCCCAGCCGTAGAACTGGGTGTTGGCGAGTTCGATGCGGTCCGCGCCCCAGGCGGGCGCGAGATCAAGGAGCGCGTCCAGGGCACCGAGGTTGTGCCGGTGCAGGACGACATTGAGGCCGAGCGGCAGTCCGGCGGCCCGGACCAGCGCGGCGGCCCGTTCCTTGTCGGCGAAGGAGCGGCGGCCGGCAATCAGGTCGGAGGCGTCGGGGTCGGCGTGCTGGACGGACAGCTGGACGCTGCGCAGCCCGGCGTCGGCCAGGCGGCCGAGCCGCGCCCGGCTGAGGCCGACGCCGCTGGTGACGAGTTGGGTGTGGATCCCGGCGGCATCGGCGGCCTCGACGATCTCCGCCAGGTCCGGGCGCAGCAACGGCTCACCGCCGGACAGATGCGCGCTGACGACGCCGAGATCGGCCGCCTGGCGAAGCGCGTCCACCCACTGCGGGGTCGTCAACTCGGCTGATCTACGGGTGAGTTCGAGCGGATTGGAACAGTACGAGCACTGCAGCGGGCAGCCGTGGGTGAGCTCGGCGAGCAAGGCCCAGGGGCGTGCCGGCGGGGAGGACGCGGAGGGAACGGAGGAAGCGGAGGGATCGGAGGAAGTGGAGGGAACGGAGGACGAAGCGAGCCCGGACGGAACGGGACTCGACGAAGGACCGGTCATCGCAGCCAGCCCTCCTGCCGCATCCGGCCGAGAAAGTCCGGCACCTCGTCCGCCACCGGCGCTCCGGCATAGCGACCGGCCAACTCCTCCACAATCTCTTCGACTTCACGCTTCCCGTCGCACCATCGCAGTACGGCGCCGGCGCTGCCCTCGAGCACGACGACGCGCTCGGGCAGAAGCAGCAGATCGATCCCGCGCACCCGGTCGTGGCGGAGATGGACCGCGGGAGCGAGTACGGGCCGCCACCGCGCCGTCACCGCGGTGCTCCCGATGGCCGCTCCCCCAGTTCGACGGCGTCCAGCAGCGCCCACAGCACCTGGCACTTAAAGGTCAGAGCGGCGATCGCCAGCTCCTGTTCGCGCTCCGTACGCGCCCAGTCAAGGACCAGCGCCAGCGCCTCCTTGCTGTCCCGCCGCCCCTGGCTCTGCCGGTCACGGAAGTAGGCCAGCCCGTCGGCATCGATCCAGCGGTAGTGCCGTTCGAAGGCGTCGACCCTGGTGCGCATGATGTCCGGCGCGGACAGTTCGGTGAGCGAGGCGGCGACCGCCTCCAGCGGGGAGCGCAGCCGGCAGAAGTTGACGTAACCGTCGACGGCGAGCCGTACGCCGGGCAGCACTCCCGTCTCATCCTTCAGCAGCTCCCGGCCGAGTCCGGCCGCCTCACCGAGCCGCAGCCAGCGCTCGATGCCGCCTTCCCCTGGATTCCGCCCGTCATGGTCCTCGATCCGGCGCAGCCACATCCGGCGCAGCTCCGGCGTGTGCAGCTTCGCGGTGATCAGGGCGTCCTTGACGGGGATATGGCGCTGGTAGTGGAAGCGGTTCCGGATCCAGCGGCGCAGCTCTTCCGGCGTCAATTCACCTTGGTGCATACGGATGTTGAAGGGGTGTCGGTCGTGATAGCCGTCGCGCGCCACGGTGCGTAGTCGCTCTTCGAACGGCATGCTCGACGGCGCCGGCGACGGCGTGTTCGGCGGCACGCTCGGCCGCTCTTCGAACGGCATGCTCATAGGGCGATCTCCATCCCTTCCGCGGCCACCGCGAGCCCCATGTCGGCCATCTGCCTGTGCTGTGGCGCGTTGGGGTCGACGAGGGGGTTGGTGTTGTTGAGGTGGGTGTAGAAACAGCGGGTGGTGAGCGGGGCGAGGCGTACGGCGGTGCCGTCGGGCCCGTCGATGGGCAGATGCCCCATGCCGGTGGCCGTACGGGAGGAAAATCCGTTCCGGCGCGGTTCGTCGTCGTCCCAGAAGGTGCCGTCGATCAGCGCGCAGTCGGCCCCGGCCAGCGTCTCCTGGAACGCGTTGGGCCAGGCGGCGAGGGCGGGCGCGTAGACGGCGGTGCCGCCGGTGCGGCGGTCATGGAGGCGGAGGGCGATCACCCAGGGGGCGATGTGCACGGGCGCGCCGGAACCGCCCGCCGGCTCGGCCCCCTTGGCCGCGTACCGGGGCCGCTTGTCCGAGACCGGTACGGCGCTGATCTCGACATCGGACCCCTCGCGCAGCGGCACCGGCCGAGGACCCAATTCCCGCCACACAAGCTCGGCGTACGGCGTGAGGAGGTCATCCAGGCGAGCCCGCTCGCCTAACGCAGAGCGGACCGGAGCGGTGGCCAGCACCTCGATGCGTTCGGCCTCACGGAGCCGGGCGATGCCGAGGGTGTGGTCGAGCTCGGCGTCGGTGAGCACCAGGCCCGCCACGGGGGTCCGGCGTGCCAGGGGACCTGGGTGCAGGGCCGGCGTGCTCTCGATCTGGTCGGCGAGGTCCGGGGTGGCGTTGATCAGATACCAGTGATCGTCGTCGGCTCGTACGGCGAGCGAGGCATGGCGGCGGCGTCGGGCGGGATGGGCGCGTGCCCCGGAACACCCGGGGCACGCGCAGTTCCACTGCGGCACGCCGCCTCCCGCCGCGGTGCCCAGCACCTGCAGCAGCATGGCGGGGCGGTCAGCGGGCGGTCAGGGAATAGGCGGTGACCTCGAGTGCGGTTTCGATCACCGTGTAATCCGGGGTCTGCCAGGCGGGTTGCTCGCCGATCTCGGTGCCAAGGGGGTGCTGGGGGATCTCGGGGGTGCGGGGGGCGTGTTCCGTGACGTCGTTCATGAGGGGCCTACCTTCCGTGGATGCCTTTGGATGTCAGCAGATGTCTGCTGATGACTGCGGATGACTGCGGATGGCTCTCATTGCAGGGTCGTGGAGTCGCAGGGGCGCAGGGCCGGCGAGGGCCCGGCAACTGTGTGGATCACGCGGATAACGCGGACCACGTAGGTGGTTTTCGCCTGCCATTGCCATCGCTCAACCACCCCTCACTGGGGCGCACTTGCCGTACGAGGGCAGAGCCGCATCGCTCTCGCTCACGCCGTGAAGGAAAGGGCCGCGGTCCGTGCGCCAACGGGCCCAGTGGGCGCCGGCCGTCGGCGGTTCATCGACTACCTCGGCTACCTCGACTACATGGCACTGGCACTGGCACTGGCACCGTGCTGCCTCGCGATGCTTTGCAGAATCCTCAGCCGCGGGGCCCAGGTCAATGGGGCAGAACAAAAATGCTCCGACCTATAGCGCGGCAATGGCTCACCACGCGGAACTCCCCTACCTGCAATTCCCCAGCTCGCCGCGGATGTCCGCCCAATGCACACCCAGACGAAAGATCTTCAGCCGACAACTCCCGCCAGTGGAACCGGAGATACCTCCCATCTCCCACCCCTTGACCGGCCTTCTGGAGCGCAGTACTTTCCCGCCATCAGAGAGACAGACAGGAAACTTTCCTATCAGCTTTCCCCTGGCTTTCCTATCAGCTTCCCCACCAACTTCCCAGCAGCCTCGCTCCCCGATCAGCCATCCGCCATCAGCCCGGCGCCGCTGATGCCCACCCCGAGGGAACACCCCGTCACGCCTGCTGCCCTCGTCTGGCCCCTTCTGACCGGAGGACCCCATGCGCATCCGCACCAGAGCCACACGTCACACCGCGCTTGCCGTGGCCGCCGCCACCACCCTCGCCGCCGGCCTTCTCGTCGCCGCCGCCGGAACGGGTGGCGTCGCCGCCGCGGCCGCCGGCCCCGCCTCCGTTCCCGGCACCCCCAGAACCGTCTCATCGGGCTGGTCCATCCCCTGGGGCCTGAGCTGGCTTCCCGACGGATCCGCCCTGATCACCGAGCGCGACTCCTTCACCGTCTCCACTCTCACCCAGGACGGCGCACGGAAGCGGGTCGGCAAGGTCCCCGACGTGGTCACCACCGGCGGCGAGGGCGGACTGCTCAGCATCGCCGTATCGCCGTCCTGGAAGACGGACCATTACGTGTACGTGATGCATACGGCCGCGGAAGGCAACCGCATCGCCCGGATGACCTTCGACGGCACCAAGCTCGGCGGCTACAAGGTGCTGGTCGACGGCATCAAGAAGAACACGTACCACAACGGCGGGCGCATCAAATTCGGCCCCGACAGACTGCTGTACGCCACCACGGGCGAGGCGCAGACCCCCGATCTTGCGCAGGACAAGAAGTCGCTGAACGGCAAGATCCTGCGCATGACACCCGACGGCAGGCCGGCCCCGGGCAACCCGTTCCACTCCCTGGTCTACTCCTACGGTCACCGCAACCCGCAGGGCATCACCTGGGACGCGCAAGGGCGCCTGTGGGAGGGCGAGCTCGGGGACAGCAAGTACGACGAGCTGAATCTCATCGAACCCGGCAAGAACTACGGCTGGCCCCTGTGCGAGGGCACCTGCTCCACCGACGGAATGACCAACCCCAAGCGCCAGTGGCCGGTGAAGGACGCCTCGCCCAGCGCGGTCGCATACGCCGACGGGGCGATCTACATGGCGGCGCTGCGCGGCGAACGCCTGTGGCGCATCCCCGTCGACGGCACCAGCGCGGGCACCCCGAAGGCGTACTACACCCACGACTACGGGCGGCTGCGTACGGTCGAGTCCGTGCCCGGCCGGAATTCCCTGTGGCTGACGACGACGAACGCGGACCACAACGGGGACGGCGGGGACGGCTCCGACAAGGTGTTCCAGATCGATCTGAAGTAGTGCGGGCGGACACCGTGGCCCCGGTCCGTGGCGTGATCTGGCCGAGGACCGCCGCCCACCGACCACCTCGCCTCCGCGACACGCCTCTCCGTGGCACGCTGAAGAGAGCAGCGCCACAGCGGCCGGGCATCAGCAGCCGGGCAGCCGACGACCGGGCGCGCACACCATCACGTCCAGCACGCGAGACAACAAGGCAGGCAGGTCAAGGAGCACATGAGCACGCCACTACCCGGCTTCGAAGACCCGCCCCACGACCAGGAACGACGGCCCCGCCGCGTGCTCGCCCCCGGCGCCGTCCACGTTCCCGGCTGGCTGAGCCTGGCCCAGCAGCGCGAACTGGTCGCCGCCTGCCGTGACTGGGCGCGCGGCCCGGCGCCGATCCGGCACACCAAACTCCCCCGCGGCGGCGTGATGTCCGTCCAGACGGTGTGCATCGGCTGGCATTGGCAGCCATACGCGTATACCCGTACCGCCGACGACGTCAATGGCGCCCGGGTCGCCGAATTCCCGGACTGGATGGTCGAGTTGGGGCGGCGGGCACTGGTCGACGCGTATCAGGACGCGACCGCAGGCGATGCGTACACACCCGACACCGCGCTGATCAACTTCTACGACGCCGAGGCGAAACTGGGCATGCATCAGGACAAGGAGGAACGGTCCGGGGCGCCGGTCGTCTCGCTCAGCATCGGCGACACCTGTGTCTTCCGGTTCGGCAATACGCAGACGCGGACCAAGCCGTACACCGACATCGAGCTGGCCTCCGGCGACCTGTTCGTCTTTGGCGGGCCGTCCCGGTTCGCCTATCACGGGGTGCCCAAGGTCCGGCCGGGCACCTGCGACCCGGCGTCCGGCCTGACCAGCGGCCGCCTCAACATCACCATGCGGGTCACCGGGCTCAGCTGAACCGCTCCCCCGGACCCGCCCCGCACCCGGGTCCCAGGAGGCAGACTGGACTCATGTGCCGCAGCATCAAGACCCTCCGCCCGCCCGTCACGCCCGAGGTCACCGACGAGGACATCCGGGCCGCTGCCTTGCAGTACGTCCGCAAGGTCTCCGGCTTCCGGGCGCCGGCCGCGCACAACCGCGAGGCGTTCGAGCACGCGGTGGACGCCGTGGCAGCCGCGACGCAGGACCTCCTCGGCAGCCTCCAGGTCCGCGGCTCGGCCACCCACCAGCACTGAACACCCGACTCACGGCTCCAGGCAGCCCGGCGATCCGGTCGGCCCAGCGATCCGGTCGGCCCAGCGATCCGCCCGGCCCGGCACCCCGACCGGCCCACGCACCCGATCGACTCACCAATCCACCGACGCCTGCACCGGCAGGTGATCGCTCGGGAACTGCCCGTGCTCGGAGAACGTATTGATCGTGGCCCGCCGCGTCCGCACGCCCGCCGAGGTGAGAATCCAGTCGATCCGGTCCCCGTCAGGCACCAGCGGCCGATACCCATGAAACGTCGCATACTGCGCGCTCCGTTCCTCGGCCGTGTCCCAGCTGTCGACGAGCGCCCCACCTGCCAGCATCGCGTCGTACACGGGATTCTTGTGCGCCGCGACATTGAAGTCGCCCGTGATGATCCGGGGCAACGCGGGATCGAGCGCCCCCAGCCGCTCGAGGATCAGCGCGGCGGAACGCTCCCTCGCGTACTGATGCGCATGATCGAGATGAGTGTTGCAGGCGTAGAACTCGCCCCCCGCCCGCACATCCCGGAAACGGACCCAGGTCGCCATCCGAATGACGGTGTTCCCCCAGGTCGCCGACCCGATCAGATACGGCGTGTCGGACAGCCAGAAATGGTCGTACTCCACCGGCTCCAGCCGCCGCGCATCATAGAAAATCGCCGCGAACTCATCCCGGCTACCCCCGCCCCGCCCCGTCCCCACCCAGTCGTAGCGCGGGCCGAGATCCTCCGCGATGTCCCGCAGCTGCCCGTAGAGCCCCTCCTGGGTCCCGAGCAGCTGCGGGGCCTCGCGCCGCAGCAGTGACCGCATCACGGGCCGCCGCTCGGCCCAGGAATTCGGCCGGGTGTCGGAGGCGTACCGCAGGTTGAAGGTCATCACCCGCAGCTCCCGCCCCCGCCCTCGTTCGGCGGCGGCCGCGGTTCCGACCCCGTACGCCACCGCCGGTACGGCGACCGCCCCCGCGGCCGCCGCCCGCAGAGCCGACCGCCGGCTGAACGCCGTCACCACGGAACGCCCGGCGGACGCGGACTCCGCACGGGAGGCGGCCAGGAGCTCCAGCGACTCACTCGACTCACGGGGCTGACGGGACTCACGGGAAACGGGGACAAGGTCGTTCACAACGACTCCATTCGTCCATTGCGCAGGCCGACGCCGACGCCATCACCGCAGAGTCTCGAACACCTCCATGAGCCGGAAGCACCCCCGACGCGAACCGACGGAAAACCCTCCCCCGCTCACCGCTGCCCGGCGGGCCCCTGCCACTCCGCATGCCGGATACGGGAAATCTCCCGCAAGCCGCCGACCGTGCCCCATTCATCCTTGCCCAGCCGCGACAACGGCCGCAGCTTCGCGATCTCGGGATGCCCGTCGACCAGCACATCGTCCGCCACCACGGCATGCACCACCCGCCCGAACACGACCGTGGAATCCCCGATCCCGAGCGTGCTGTGCACCTCGCACTCCAGCGCCACGGGCGAGTCCGCCACCCGCGGCGGCTTCACCCGCACACTCGGCTCGGAAGCGATCCCCACGGCCTCGAACTCACTCACACCATGCGGAAAGTCCGTGGCACTTTCATTGATCTGCCGGTCCAGCCCCTCCGACGCAAAACTCACGACAAATTGCCCGGTAGCTTCGACATTCCGCAACGTGTCCTTCCGCCCCACAGAACTGAACTGCACCACGGGCGGCGCCACACTGGCGATGCTGAAGAAGGAGTGCGGTGCCAGATTTGCAGTGCCGTCCGCGGAAATCGTGGACACCCAGGCAATGGGCCGCGGCACGACCACCGAGGTCAGAAGCTTGTAGAACTCGTTGCGAGACATCTCAGCAGGATCAAAGTCAATGCGCATGGTGATCAGTATCCACACAGGCGGCCGCGGATCGTACAGCGGATCCACGGCACCACCAAACCCCTGAGTTCGGCAGAAAGTGCCCGATATCGGGAGCCGACGAGCGTCAGGAGCCCACACCGTGCCAACAGCAGCCCTCACCGTCTGGGAGGACTTCGAGGTCCCCGCCCACGCCCGCGGCGGTCAAGTCACCCTCAACCTCCACGATCACCTGGCGGCATATGCCCCCAAACGCCCCGGCGCCTACCTGCGCATCTCCTCCGACCGCTTCGGCTTCGAAGCAGGCGTCGACCGCCAGCTCGAAGGAGCTGAGGACTCCCGGGCCCGCCTGCGCTGGGGCGCCTGCCTGCTCCAGATGGGACAGCGGGCGATCAGACGTCAGCTCTCTCGGCAGCCCGGCAACAGCGGTGCGCTCGATTGAAAGGCACTCAGTTCACCTCCCGCGTCGGGCCGCACCTCGGTCCAATCCTCCAAGGCCACCGTCTTCACCTGAAGGCGGCCCGTGCACGACAACCGAGGGGATCCGTTCGTGACCATCGCTCCCGAAGCACCCACAACCCGCACCCGCGCGGTGCCGACCTTCCTTGAGCTGGAGATCACCGGCCGCTGCCAGCTCACCTGCGCATCCCACTGCTACGCCGAAGCCGGCCCCACGAAGGGCCACGGCACGATGGCCTTCGACGACTGGCGGCGCATCGTCGCCGGGGCCGCCCGACTCGGCGTTAAGAAGGTGCAGTTGATCGGCGGGGAGCCGACTCTGCACCCGCAGTTCACTGACCTGCTCTGCCACGCCCTGAACTGCGGCCTCGCCGTCCAGGTCTTCAGCAACCTGTTCAAGATCAAGCTGGAATGGTGGGAGCTGTTCGCGCACCCCCGAGTCAGCCTGGGCACCTCGTACTACTCCGACGACCCGGCCGAGCACGACGCGATCACCGGCCGGAAGGGCAGCCACGCCGCAACCCGCGCCAACATCGTCGAGGCGGTACGCCGCAATGTCCCGATCAAGGTCGGCATCATCCACATGTGTGAAGGGCAAAGCAGCGAGCCGGCCCGCGTCGAGATGGAAGCGCTTGGCGTCAACCACGTGAACGTGGACCGTGTGCGTGGGGTTGGCAACGCCGCAGCGGTCGCTGTCACCCTGCCGTCCGTTACCCAGTTGTGTGGGTCGTGCGGGGAATCGCGGGCCGCGATCGGCCCGAACGGGGAAGTTTGGCCATGTGTCCTGTCCCGCTTCCTGCACCCCGCCGGCAACGTCAAGGACGGCCGCCTGGCCGATGTGATCGCCGGCGACACCTGGGCAGCGCTGCTCTCGGCCATCCCCCGCCGCCCCGGCCGCGTACCGGACTCCTGCACGCCACGGGAGGACTCCTGCCAGCCCTCGCCCGGCCTGGCGACGGCCTGCAACCCTGACTCCGACAGCTCCGACTGTTCGCCGGCGGAAACCGAAGCCTGCAACCCTGCCTATTGAAAGGCGAATTCATGGACTGGGAGACACACGCCCGGCGTCTGGCCGACGAGGTCACGCGTCCCGAATCCCGCTGGTTCGATCCGCTGTCCACCACCCCCCGGCATGTCTTCGTGCCACGCTGGTGGCACAACCACGGCGGACGGTGGGCCTTGCGGCACGGCTCGGCAGATCCCGAGGAATGGATGACGGCCGTCTATGCGGACCGCACCCTTGTCACCCGCGTCGGTCCCCACCACGCGGACGACGCCGTCGAAGAGGCTGCTCTCAGCACCGGACACCCCACATCGTCGTCCACTCTGCCGGGCCTCGTCGTCGCCATGTACCGGCACGCGCTGATCTCGGACGACTGCGATGTGCTGGTCACCACCGGCTCCGGCTACGGAACCGCACTGGCCTGCCGAAGGCTCGGGGACGCTCACGTCACCAGCATCGATGTGGACGCCCGCCTGGTGGAGAAGGCCAGAGACCGGCTCGAATCCCTGGGCCTGCGCCCGCAAACCGCGGTGTGCCACATCACCGGCACCGTGCCGGGCACCTACGACCGCATCGTGTCCACCGTCGCCGTATCCGCCGTCTCTGCCTCCTGGTTGGACGCTCTGCGGCCCGGTGGCCGCCTCGTGACCACCCTCGCCGGGACCGGGCTGATCGTGACTGCGGACAAGACAGCCAACGGCGGAGCAGAAGGCCGCGTGGAGCTGGAAGCCGCCGGCTTCATGCGCACCCGGGACGGCGACGACTACCCTCCCGGCCTCGACGCACTCTTCGACAAGGCGCGGGAAGCCGAGGGCGAGGACGTCACCACCGGCCGCTACCCGGTGCTGTATGTACCGGACGCCTGGGACCTGTGGTCGATGCTGGAGCTGGCCGTACCCGGCATCGAGCACCGCCGCTGCGACCACAACGACGGCAAGACGCGCACGGTGTGGATGCTGCACCCCGACGGATCCTGGGCCCGTGCCGTGGGCCGCTGGACCGACCCGCCCACCGTCCACCAAGCAGGCCCCCGCCGCTTGTGGGATGAGCTGGAGCGCATCCGTCACCGCCTCAACAAGGAGGGAAGGCTGCCCCCGTCTACGGAGCACACGTCCGCATCGATCCCGATGGCACCACACACCTTTCCCGCGGCGCCTGGTCCGCAACCATTGCCTGACCAGACCACGTCGAAGCGCGGTTCTCGTAGAGCCAGCGCTACCAGCTACTACCCACAGTGGGGAGACCTGGCGACCGGGCCTCCCCACCAGCTACTGGCGCAAGGACACGCCTCCGCACCCGGCAACGTTCACCGACTGACGACGCTTCGTTTGCCTGGGCGGCGCGTCGCGGTCACCGGGCAGGTGGTCGGCCTTGAGGCGGATCAGCGTGCCTTCGATCAGAGGGAGTTCTCCGACTGCAGGGGTGGTGCGGACGTCGACCGCAGCCCGCAGCCGCCGCCGCGTCCACACCGGCGGTCGGCCCGGGCGGCGACGGTCCGTTCGAGGTCATCTCCCGCGACCCACGGGCAGATGTGCGCGTGCTGCCCACCATGCGTTTCGTCGATGACCTGCCGGCGTCGGAACGACTGCGGGTTCTCGTCGGACTACAGGCCCTCGCCACGGCGAGACAGCCTATATCGAAGGGGATGTGGTACGTCCTGGGCCTTGCGGATGATTGCGAAGCCACAGGTCAGGGCTCTGTCTCGGTGCGGCGGTGGAACGCCTCTCCTCCGAATCGGGAACGGATGAGGCATCGTCGCAGGTCACCCGAGCAGCACCGCGTGACTGACCACGTGGGCTGCGCGGTGTCGTGGGACTACGCCGGGCTCCTTGCTCCGTGCGTGCCGGCCAGGAGACGGCTTCCGCGCAAGGCGAGCTCCAGCTCGAACCGGCAGCGGGGGTCCTGCAGGGAGATGCCGAGTATTCGCTCGATCCGCCGCATGCGGTGCCGGACCGACTGCGGCTGGAGCCACAGCCTCCGCGCCGCTTCCGCCGTGCTGCCGCTCTCCAGCCAGGTGAGCATGGTCTGGGTGATCCGGTCGGCCTGATGTGGCGGCAATTCCGCCAAGGGGCGCAGCCAGCGGTCGGTGAGCAGTCGTACCAGCGACATGCCCTGGAGCAGAAGCAGGGTCGGGAGATGCTCGAAGACCCGGATCAACCTACCCTCCTCGCCGACGGCTTCGGTCGTCACCATCAGGAGCATGCGTGGCCAGCGCAGTGAGGAGCCCGCCTCGACGCGCGGCAGCGCGGGCCCCAGCACCGCCGTCCAGCCGTACAGGGCCCGGCGCAGCATGGCTTCGGTGTCGTGTCCGGGGTTGGCGATCAAGAGATACGGCCGAGCGCGCTCTCGCCGCCCCGTGCTGCAGCGCCATCCGCTCGATCACGTACTGGTCGTGGGCCTGGACCACCAGGAAGTCGACCGGCTTGGCCTTCCCCGGCCAAACGGACCGCTGGCGCTTGGCCCACGCTCCGTTGGCGTTCTCCCGCCGCAGGACGTGCAGGTGGGAACCGGTCACCCTGCAGCCCAGCGCGGTGGAGTCCGGCATGAAGTGCATGTCCTCGCGCCGCAGGCCCGCTGCGGTGCCGCGGCGCAGGCCGGCCCGGGCGAGCAGCAGCACGATGAAGCGGTCCCGGGCGTTGCGGCAGGCCACGCGAACAGCGCAACGGCTTCGGCGTCCGTAGCCCGGTCCCGGCGCTTGCGCGGGACCTGCACCCGGTGGCAGGCCTTGAGCCGGTAGCTCATCCCCTCGGCGCGGGCCTCCTCGGGCAGGTCCCAGTCCTCGGCCACCTCGTAGAGCTGGACCAGGACCTCCGACGGCACGGTCTTCGCGGTGATGCCGCGCAGCAGGAACTGGCGCACGCCGGTCAGCACGCTCCAGATCCGGCCCGGCTGCCGACGGGGCTCCGTCCCGGGCCCGGCCATCACAACCCCGCGGCCCACGACCGGCCGCTCGATCGCGGTGGCCTCCGGCGTCCCGTACTTCAGCCACACGGTGAACAGCCCGAGATCCACCGCGGCGGTCCGCCAGTCGCGGCCGGTCCGGGCGCACCAGCGCAGGTACAGCGCGATGTGCCCGGCGTACGTACGCGTCGCCAACTCCGCCTGATCCCTGCCGAACCGCACGTACCGCAAGAACGCATCCGCAGCCGGCACCACCAAGTCCTCGTCCAGCACCGTCCAGTACCCGGCACCCGAGGGCAGCTGCACACGAAACGCCCGCAAGGCTTCCTCCACCCCTTCTGCAACGCGTCGCAACGATCACGACAGCTCCAGAGATGCGAGGAAGAACCCCAGCTCACACGATCAGACGCAGCCTCCTACTACACGTCGAAGCGCCTGGGAGAACGAGCCGGAGCACAGCAAGACCGTGCCGAACACCTCACCGGGCCCGTACCCGAACGCAGAAGCCCCCGCCGGCACCAGCCGACGGGGGCTCCTCACCTCTCACGCCGTATCACACACGTATCACCAACAGGGACGACGCTCCTGGACCCCAAGCATCTGACCTGTGCTTACGCGCCTCACGTGGAGCAGTTGGACCCCACAGGACGCTATTTGCAACCTGTGCCATGTGGTGCCACAGGGACACTCCCCGCATCGACGCCCAGCGCGCCCCCGCCACCGAGATCCGGACCAGGAGCGGACCAACTTCGTCTCCGCTCCGGCGAATTCCGCTCAGGCTCTGCAGCACGCGCCGCGGGCGTGGGCGGGCGCTTCGTGCATCACCGCTTCCCTTACATGGCCCCATGACCATCGTGCTGGCTGCCGTGTGCCTGGCCTGGTGCGTCAACTCACCGCAGAGTGGAGGGGACCGATACCCGGCGGACTGTCAGTGCCTGCGCATAGCCTGCCGACATGCCCTCGACTCGCGGTGAGCTCCGGCACGTCATGCTCGGTTCGATCTTCAAGCCCGAGGTCCCCCTGGGGCCGACCCGGGACATTCTCATCACCTGCCACGCCTCGGCAACGGGCAAGGGCAAGCTCCACGGGAGCCCCGAGTGCCGCACCCTGCGGTCAGCCACCTCCATGGACCAGATCGACATGCCGTTCGGCGAAGCCGTGGAGCGGTTCTGTGCGAACTGCCGGTGGCCTCTGCCGACATACAGCCCCATCCTTCCGCTCGGCGCCGCGGTGAACGAGGTGGAATCGCTCACGATCTGGCTCGACCGGGCCTCCAAGGACGAAGAGGACATCGAGGCCGAGCGTGACGCCGCCATCGCCCTCGCCACCGGCGAATACCCACCCCACGCCACCGACTCTAACGACGAGGAGGAGGAAGACGGCGACGAGGCCGGGCGCCACGAGGAATGGGAGCGGTACGACCGCGCCCGTAACCTCCGTTCCGGACGCCACGCGCACTGGCGCCGGCTGCACTCCTACCTGGCACGGAGCAACGAGGCCGTAGCCGAGTACCCCTTCCTCACCCCGTGGGCCGACGGTCTGCAGAGCCGCCTCACCGCCGTCCTCGACGCAGAGCGCAGGGCCTTCGCGACCCTCGTGCAGCCGGCCCGCCTGCTGGAGGCTGCAGCCGTACGTGTCCTGCCCACGCCGCAGTTCTCCGCCGATCCCGGCTTCGCTGGGTTGGGAGCGGAGGCGGAGAAGACCTTCCGGCGAGCGTGGCACGAGTGGAGTCGCCGAGCCATCTGGTCCTGGCGATGCCTGGAAGATCAGGACTTCTCGGTCTACACCGTCGTCAGCGACGCCTTCGGGCGTCGCCGCAAGGGAAAGCCCGAGACCCACGCCGCGTTCCGCCGACTCACCGCCGACTGGATCCGCCAGGCACGCGAAGAAGCCGGCCGCCCCGCCAGCACGCCGTGGCAGCTGGTGGCCATCAAGGTACCCGCCCTCCCCCGAACCCATCACAGCGAGCCAGAACGCGACCCCCTCACCCTGTGGGAAGCATCGGTCATCGCCACGTACCAGGTGGCCTTCAACTGGAAGGCCAGCACCACGGCCCTGCTCGTTCCCCACCTAGTCACCGAGCAACTGCTCGCATGCGCCTCTGACGACATGCCGGTCCAGCTCCTGGCTCCCGACGGCAGCGCCCTGCCCGCAGAAGTGCTGCTCAAGCAGTGGGACCACGAGAGCCTCACTCGCTCGTAACCGAGCGCTGTCAGTGAGCGCGTGCGGTTGTCAGTGGCCCCTGTCACGATCGATACGGCGGCCCATCGTGGCCGTATGGCGAGCGGAGGCCAGCATGCCCAACCGGTACGTGCGACTTACAGGATTCGATCAACGACTGGATCTGACGAAACCGGATCTTGGAGTGGCCGGCGGCGCTGCACTGCTCGAACAGCTGCTCAATGACCGCCGGTTGCCCGTACCACTCCGCGGCCTCACGTGCGCGGAGGTATGCGAGAAGCGAGGCTTCATCGAGCCGATGTCGGTGTACCGGCGACTGGGCAAAGTCGTCGCTGCCCACATGCGGAGCGACGCCGAGGACCGGCACTACGGCGGTGGAGAGTCCGACGAGCACAAGGCGTACAAGGACCGGGCGGTCCGGGCCGCAGAGGAAGGCGGGCACACTGCCGTCCAGGAACGATCAAGCAAGGACCGCGCGGTGCGCAGCGATGTCCTGATCCGCGGCACGGACGGGGTGCTCCTCGGCTTCGAGTCGCAGCTGTCTTCGCGAAACCCGCGTGAGATTCAGGCCCGAGATGTGGCGGCCCGACGAGCGGGCGTTCTGGACGCCTGGCAGACGGACAGCCAGGACATGGCACGGGATACGACGGTGCCGTGGTTGCGTACCGACCGCGCTCCCCTGGAGCTGATCATGAAGCGGGATTCTCCCATTCCGTTTCGCGGTGGCATCCGGCGCATCGAACTCGCCAAGTGTGACGAACGATTCCCGGGGCCGTGCCCGAAGAAGCGGAGCGGCAAATGCGGAGGCTGGCATCCAACAACCCGGCCTGCGGAACGCCCCTTCGACGAGTTCATCCGAGATGCCGCCTCTGGTCTCTACGTACGGGCGATCGTCAAGGTGAAGCGGACCTCCTTTGAATTCTGGACCCCTACTACCGATCACACTGCGTACCTCGACGCAGCATCGGACCAACCATCCGCCGTCATGCCAAGGCAACGGCAGTTGCAGTACCCCATGGTGGACGGCGACCCGACGTGTCGCGTCCGGCCCCCCGCCGCGGCAGACCACGAGGCCGTATCGCTCCCGCACATCCCGGCACCCCGCTCGCCGCAGTCCCAACCGGGAAGGGCTTCCCCGGCGACAGCGGCACCGCCGATCGTGTACCGCGGGAAGTGCGGGGCCGGGGTCAGTCCATGCGGAGCACCCGCGCGCTTCTACGCGGCCGGATGGCTCTGTGATGACCACCGACCGTAAAAGGGCTGACGGTACAGCGGCGGACCAACTCGATGCGTGGCGAACCCGGCTGATGGACCGTTCAGTGCCGATCACTCCCAGACCTTCCCACCTCTCCCCAGCCCTCCCCGCCCGACGACCGCGCGGACCAAGATCCGGACCCACTCCGGACCAGCCCTCGCCAACGGGCCATGCAAACGGCCAATTTCCCAGGTCAGCGCCCTACGAGCGCTGTACCACCAGCAGACGAAGAACGTTCTTGTTTCATATAGTCCGAAGAAACTTGGGTTCTTCTAGAGCCTGAAGTCGGTTACCTGAAGGCATTGTTGCGCTCCAGGCAACTCGACGCGATAGCTACCCAATGTAATGCGTTGGGCTCTTCTCGTTACTCTCTGGCATCTGGTGGAGTTCCACACGGACCAGTTGCGGACCAATGGCGCCGGAAGAACATCATCCCGTGGGGCGCCCGCTCATGAGTGGGCGCCCCACCGAATACCCGTACGCAGCGCCCGAACCGCCGGCAGCACTCGCCCTCCCCGCACGCACGAAGCCTTGCAGCGCCTGATCGACACCTCGCGAACCATATGCCCACCAGCCGAAGCAAGTGGCGAAATCAACGATTGGCTCGCGCTCTGCCAGTTCCATTCCGACCTGGGCCTCGCCCTGGCTGATCCACGGTGCGGGGAGGAGCCTGGTCAACCGAAGGCGCCATAGTCCGCCGGTTGATGACTTCTACGAGGGCGGAGTAGCCTTCGAGTCAACTAACAGCAGCTTTTGGAAAGTTCACGCTTCCATTGTTGGCTCGTCAGGTACTTTCCCGAAGCATCGTAGGCGACAGCTGACAGCGCAGGGGGACGCGTGAGCAACGACGGCAAAGGCCTGCCGCGCCTGTTGATCTCTGTGATCGACGAGGATCCGTTGCGGGCTCGGAGCGACGCCCGCGAATTGCTTGCCGAGGTGTCGGAGACGGATCCGGCAGCCTCCCTGCGCCTGCCCTCAGCCGGTCCCTCGGTGAGCACCGACAAGGGCGGCGACGTCTCGGAGGTCGTCGGCCTGGCCCTGAGTGCCGGTTCGTTTGCCGCGGCCTGCGTCCAGGTATGGCTTGCCAAGGTCCCCCAGCGCACCATCATCGCGACCCGCCCGGACGGGGCCACCCTGCGCATCACAGGCCGCGAGGCGCGTGAGAACGACGCACGCCTCGAACGGTTCCTGGCTGAGGGATCCCTGCCGCTGGACGGTGGCACGGCTCATGGCACGCCGGACCGGGACGACACCTCCACGGCGGACTGACCGGGAGTGCGAAACAACGATCGATACGCCCTTTTGATCGGCGTCTCCGAGTACGACAGCGAGCACTATCACGACCTTCCGGCAGTCCGTGCCGATCTGCACTACATGCAAGCCGTTCTGCAGAGCACGGAGATCGGCCAGTACAACGACTGCGAGATGGTGCCGAACCCGACACGTGCGGAAATGCTGCACGCCATCGAGTCGTTCCTCGAAGAGCGGCAGCAAAGTGATAGCGCACTGCTGTACTTCAGCGGCCACGGCGAGTTCTGCGAGGCCGACAACCAGTTGTACTTCCTCACCCGCGACAGCGACCCTGCCGATCTGCCCCGTACGGCGGTGTCGGCGGAGTTCCTGGAGCGGACTCTGCAATCGTGCCGTGCCGCGTCCAAGATCGTGCTGCTCGACTGCTGCGCCAGCGGTTCCGTCGTTCAGGGCTGGCACGCCAAGGGCCGGGAGAGTTCGGAATCGGACGAGGCGGAGCGCAGCACCCTGTTGCGCCCCACTGGCGTGTACTTCATCACCGCCTCGGACGCGCTGCAGGCTGCCTCCGCCATGGCTCCCGAAGGATCGACGCTCGGTACTTCGCGGTTCACCGGAGAAATTGTCGAAGGACTGCGGAACGGGCGGATCAAGGACAGCGGCTGGATCTCGCCGGAGGATCTCTTCGAGTATCTGACCGCGCAGATGGTGCGCAAGGGGGTGCCGGAGGAGCAACGCCCGACCAAGTCCACGATCCGTGCCACCCACACGCTGCACTTCGCCCGATCGGTGGCCCGCCCAGTCCATCTCGCCTCTCCGCCCCATGAACCGCCCCCGCCGTCGGCGGCTCACCTCAAGGCTCGCGAGCGGGCCGCGGCTGACCGTGAGAACGCCAACGACTGGCAGCGCCTGCTGCGCTATTACGCACAGTGTCTGAGCGCCCAGGCCGCGGCGAGCATGCTGCCCGACCGGCGGGCGGGACCGAACTCGCAGTACTTCCTGGTGGATGAGGGACCCGAGACAGTTCAATCCGGTCTGAGCCCAGTACTGCCGACTCCCAGGAATCTGCCCGGTGCGCACGGCTCAGGTGGCGCCACGGCGAAGAACAGCACAGGGCGCGGCGCCGATCAGCACGAGTACTGGTACGGGTATCCCGCTATCACGCTCCCTTCCCGCGGCGAGGGCAGTCGGCGCACGGACGTGCGCATCGCCCCGCTGCTGATTCAGCAAATGGAGCTGACCCCGGACGAGAGCGGCCGCGCGGTGCTCCGCCCGAGCGGGGTTCCGTCCCTGCACACCAAGCTGGTGACCGAGCTTCTCTCGGATGACGAGGCTGCCCAGTTGCTGGCCCGTTGGCAGCCGACGTGGCAGCACGGAAATGACGCGCAGATGATCAAATCCGTACGGGAGTTGCTCGACGTCCTGGGGCTCCCCGAGCTTGAACCGCTGAACTCCTCCGCTCTGAGCGGGGACTCGGTGAACGAGGCCCTGCGTCCCGGCGCGCACAACGCCGCCGTGATCCTGGCCCCGTCGAGCGTGGAGCGGTTCGCCAGCGACGGCGTCGTGGAGAATCTCCTGGCCATCTCCACACGCACGGACGAGATCCCAGGTACGGCACTGGACTCGCTCCTGAACGGCGGCATCCCCGCGCCCACAACGGATCCCGTTCTCATCGTGTCGGCCGGGCCCTCCAACGAGAGCCAGGAGCAGGTGGTCGTCTCCGCGATGACACAGCCGCTGACCGTGGCCACCGGTCCACCCGGGACGGGCAAGAGTGAGATGGTCACCTCGGTGGTGGCCACCTGTGTCGCGGCAGGTGAATCAGTACTGGTGGCATCGACCAACAACGAGGCGGTGAACGTCGTCGCCCAGCGCTGCGACGACATCGCTCCCGGCTTGCTGATCCGTACCGGCAACGTCGAGGCCCTGGTCAAGGAGGCCGAGAAGCTAGAGCAACTGCTGTCCGCACCGCCTGCCCAGCCCGGGCGCAGCTCCGCCACCGTGGCAGGTCAACTGCGCAACCTCCGCTCGCGCGCCGCCGCCCTGCGCGACCAGGCCGCACGGCAGGTCGAGGATGAGGTGCGGCTGGCCCAGGTGTTGTCGCAGCGCGCCGACTTGGCCGGAGAGATCGAGCTTCCGGTGCCGCTCCTGTCCCGGCTGTGGCAATCCGGCGACCTCTCGGCGCTGGCCCGCTGGGAAACGAGAGCCCGCCGGGCAGCAGCGGCGGGCGGCTGGTGGGGGCGCTGGCGCCGAACGCGCGCCATGAAGGCATTCATCACCGCTGCCGGTACCGATGCAGCGGTCCAAATGCCTCCTTGGGCCGGGGAACGACCCGTTGCCTCGGATCTTCTCGACGACCTGGCGGATCTGACCGGCCTGGAGCGCCAAGTGCGTGACCTCACGCCGGCTCAGGCTGCCTACGACGAGGAGGCCGTGCGCCAGGCCCGCTCAGGCTGCGCCACGACACGGGCCCAGCTGTCCGCAGAGCTGTGCGAGGCCGTGTCGGCGGAGGTGCTCGACCGCGCGCGATCGCTCTTGGACCAGCGGCTTCAGACGTTGCGTCAGCGCGAAGGGAGTCAGCGAAGCCAGCTGAACCTGCTGCGCCACCTGAAGGGGTGGGCGATCACCACCCATGCGGTGCGCCAGCTGAGGCCTGATCCGAAACTCTTCGACCTGGTCGTCATCGACGAGGCCAGCCAGTGCTCCATCGCGGCGGTGCTGCCCCTGCTGTTCCGCGCCCGCAGGGCCCTGATCATCGGGGATCCGATGCAGTTGACGCACATCCCCGGTATCTCGCCGGAACAGGAACGTCAGGCCCGCGTCAGGGCGGGGCTGAGCGCGGCCTGGCTGGAGGACCGGCGGCTTGCCTACCACGTTCACTCCGCTTACCACGCCGCCGCGCAGAACGGCGAGAGTGCACTGCTGCTCGACGAGCACTACCGCTGCCACCCGGAAATCGCCGAAATCGTCAACGGCCATTGCTACTCCGGCGCGCTGGAGATCATGACCGACGTGCGCCGGCAGGTACCCGCGGTCGATCTCATGGACACCGGGGAAGTGGCCCCTGTACTGGCCTGGGCGAATGTGCCCTCCGGCGAGTCGGCACGCGGCCCGGGAGGAAAGTCCTGGCGCAACCCGTCCGAGGCTGCCGCTGTTGCCGACATCGTGCGGGCGCTGCTTCGCCGCCTGCCCGAGAGCGCGACCGTGGGCGTGGTGACACCGTTCCGTGCGCAGAAGGACGCCCTGGAGAGCATGATCGGCAGCGACCGGGTCCGGGTGGGAACGGTGCACGCCTTCCAGGGCGGCCAGCGCGATGTGATGATCCTCAGCCCGGTGGCCACCACCAACACCCCGCAACGCACGGCCCACTGGGTGTCGAGCCAGGTCAATCTCTGGAACGTCGCGATCACGCGAGCCAAATCCCAGTTGATCACGGTGGGCAACCACGTCTACTGGCAGCAGGAGACAGGGCTCCCTCATCTGCTGTCCTCACGCTCGCTCCTGTGGGACCCGGGACAGACCACCAGCATGCAGCCAACTCCTGCGCCAGAGCCGCGTCTGCGGCAGAACCGTCGCCGCAGGGATCTCAGCGACACCGTGCAGCAGGTCCTCGCCGCAGGCGGTGTTGTCGAGCTGGAACGTGATGCGCTGGTCGGTGGACAGCGCATCGACCTGCTGTTCACCGTGTCCGGCGGCAACACCGCGGTAGTCGTCGACTCCGGCCCCGGGCCGGGCCGTGATCCGGCACGACACCTTCGGCTGGTACACGAACGAGCCAGCCTGCTCGTCGGGCTTCCCTCAGGCGGTCGCGGTGCGAAGGCCGGTCCTGTCACGCGCGTGGTCCGTATTCCCGCCTGGCGCATCCTCGCCGGCCCAAACGCACTGGCGCCGCTGTTCGACTGAGTGACCGATCGGCCACCTGTGGTCGACCGGGACATCCGACGTGGGGAGGGCACAGTCGTGGCAAGCACTCCGAAGACTGAAGAGGTCCTGAACAGTCTCAGGCAGCAGGTATCAGTAGCGGTTAACTCGACGCGGGAGCTCGTGGGCAAGGTTGACGAGGCCGCCGCCGACAAGGAACGGGAGCGTCGCGAGACGTTCGAAAAGCGGCAGGAGGAAGGCAAGACCAAGACGGGAGAGAACTACGAGCCCCTGCGGCGCAAGCCATGCCTGCGCCCACTCCCAGGCACGGAGGTCGGCCTGTCCGTGACGTTGACGTTCTGGGACGTCCTGCATCACCTGGGCCGCGGGCTGGCCCTGTCCCAGCGTGGTGCATCACGCGGGCTGGCTGAGCACTGGGGCAGTCTGAAGTACTGCCAGGCGCTCAGTGCCCATACCGAGACCCAGCTCGGCTTGTCACATGAGGGCAACCTGCTCGGCCTGTCCGACGAGGGCAAGCGAATCGCCATGTACTACAAGGCACTGCAGTCGGAGGAGCTGGGACACGCCTTCGCCCTCGCCGTCAGCGAACAGATCCTCACCCGCCGCTATCCGGACCACAGCATCTCGATCGTCCGTGCCGACACCGCCCTACGCGCTGGCTGGACGCTCACCAGTCGCGACAAGGCAAAGACAAAGACCGTCGGCTACCCCTACCGTCCGCAATTCTTCGCAGAGGTCTGGAAGCCGGGCGAGTCCTCGCGCGTCATCCCCATCGCCTGCAAAGGCAACCACAGCGACCGGCAAAAGGCATACGAACAGCTCGCCTCCACAGCCGTCCACGCCGACGGAGTACACATCGGAGCCTGGAACGAAACCCCGGCCCTGCTGTTCAGCACGGAGATCGCCCTGACCGACCCGCTCACTGTCCACGTCCTGCATGCCGACGGCCCCGGCGGCTGGCTGCACATCCCCGAGGGATCCCCCGCCGCTGACATCGGCCTGGACCTAGGCAACAAGCACCCAGGGATCGGCATCCTCAAACCAGGACAAGGCAAGGACCCCGACTCATCCGAGCCCGGATGCCAAGTCGGCCCCAATGACCCCAAGGACTACGAGTGGTTCCAGCGTGTCCTGGCCCGCGTCGGAGCCGCTGGCCTTACGGCCTTCGCCGGGGACGGAGAATCCACCGCCGCGCTCCTCACCACCCGCCAGGGCTGTGACTTCTTCCAGGGCTTCACACACGCCGCCTCCGGCAGCGTCCAGGACCAGGACTACACCCTGCTGGGTGAGAAATTCGAGGGCACGGATCACGTCTTTCGACTCAACGGCAAACGAGTACAAGCGTTCTCCGGCGTCGCCGCCGATGTTCTCGATTCCCTCATCACCAGGAAAGAGCCCAGACGACAGGCCGATTTAGCCGCCTACCGACAGCGGGTCCACGCGAGAAGGGGCAAGGAATACGGGACATCCTGGGACCACATCTGGGGCGGCGTTGTCTCGATCAGCCGGGACGGCTCGGTGCTGGCCATGCGTCAGATCCCAGCTTTCCGAGACGAGTAGTATCTGCACGCGTGTAACCAGCCACCGGCCCTCTTGAGGCCAGTAGCGGTGGTGTGGGCCCGCCAGGCGGAGAGGACCGGTTCGATCAACTGCCAGCGTTCGTCCGACAGGTCGCTGGGATACCCGTCGCGCGGGGGCATGCTCCCGATGGACCGCGCGGCGGCCGGTGCGACCAGCGGTCAAGCCGTCAGGGACTCACTGCGTGCAGTGCGTCCGACGCAGCGCAGGGAGCCCAGACAGTCTCCGCTCCAACCCCGAGTCACCGCACTCCGGGCGGGGACTGACGGACCGCGTCGGCCTTTGAGGGGGCAGGACGCACGTCGCCAAGCTGTGTAAGTGCGGCTCGGATTCTGTGGTCGACCTGGACGTCGTCGGCCAGGTGACTGAAGTGTTCGGCGCAGGTGGGGTGTTGGCGCAGTGTCGACGCGACCGAGCTGGCGCTGCCCCCCGTATGCCGGAGATATGAGGTATTCCGATGGTGGCGGGCTGACCGCTGAGGAGTGGATGTGGCGTGAACGGGTCCGGTTCGCTGCGGCCAAGCTGATCGAGGCGGGGATCAGTGATCACAATGTGGCCCGGCGGTTCTGGGTAACGCGGATGTCAGTGAATCGCTGGCGCCGGGCCCTGGCCGCGGGCGGGCGGCAGGCCTTGGTCTCGAAGGTGGCCGGCGGCGCTCGCTGCAAGCTCAGTCGCGCACAACTGGGGCAGCTGGATAGTGAGTTGGATGCCGGGCCGGCCGCGCACGGCTGGAACGAGGACCGGTGTTGGACGCTGGCCAGGGTTGCCGAGGTGATCCACCGCCGGTTCGGGGTCCGGTACACGTTTCCCCGCGTGAATCTGCTGCTGCACCGGATCGGCTGGAGCGTGCAGGTGCAGGTGCCCGCCCGCTGGGCCACCGAACGGGACGACGTGAGGATCGCCGAGTGGACGGGCGAGCGGCGGCCCGTCATAAAGGGACGGCGGTAGAAGCCCTTCCTCGTCCACGGTGCGACAGTCGATGGGAGCGTCGAGGGGGCCTTCATCAGCATCGTGCGACGGCGCGGAGAGTCATCTATCCCTATTACAGCTCCCGCCATCCACGCGACCCTTGCAGCCGGCCGCGCTCTGCTCCGGCGTGGAGAACTTCCGCAGGATGAGAGCCGATCGCATCTGTGGGTCTCGGACGGGGCCCAGTGTGTCCGCAGCCTCTTGAGGAAGGCTCTGACTTCGGCCTCGCGGAGGCATCAAGTAAGAAGACATCCGTGACCCAACCACCCCAGACCGCCACCCAGCGCGCGTTCATCGCCCTCGCGCCGCCCGACGACGCGAAGAACGAGTTGGCGCACGCGCTGAGCCCCGCCTACGCCGCCTATCCCGACCTTCGCTGGAACCGCATCGAGGACTGGCACATCACCCTGGCCTTCCTGGGCGAGCAGCCGGTACAGGCCGACCAGCGGCTTCGCTCGCGCCTCGCCGACCTGGCGGCCGCCCGCCCCTCTCGAACTGACACTGCTCGGTGGCGGACACTTCGACGAGCGAGTGCTGTAGATCGGCATCCAGGGCGATCTTGACCAACTGCACGCGCCGGCCGAAGCGGTACGCGCTCGGCTCAGGGACTGCCACGTCGCCTTCGCCGAACGTCCGCTGCGCCCCACCTCACGCCGGCCCGCGCCCGCCGACCGACGGGCTGGGCCGGTGCGTGCTGCGGAGCGACGTGTTCTGCGTCGGGCCATGGCGCCGCTCCCTCCGAGGGTCTACTCCAGCAGTGCCCTCAGGACGCCGGGGCGCGGGAAGAACGGCGACCAGCCTCGGTGTGAGGTGATGCGGTAGCAGTTTCTATGGCGGCGTGGTGGCGCCGTTGCAGCTCTTCGCGTTCGCTGTCAGGGATCGCCATCGACTCGGCAAGCACGCCGGCGAGCGCGTCGACCCGAGCGCGGTCGACGTCGGGGTGGAAGAGCCATCGGATGTTCTCGTCGCGTGTGATGAGGTCGATCGCCAAGCGCTCGGCCCTGGTCTGTGCGGTCGCCGCCCGGACGTATCGCACCTGGTCGATGGGAATGTCCTGGCGGATCTCGCCCTGCTCCAGGAACGCGTTCGTCCGGGCGGTGATGACGCGGCGATCCGTGACGACGACCAGGGTCTTCGCCGCGGCCTTGTCCCTCGCTGCGGTCAACTTGCCTTTCGCCCCGCCGAGGATCGCAGAGAGGGATTCGAAGCTCTCGGGCTGGTCAGCGAAGCCGAGGGCCCGGAGAGTCTCACCGTTCTCGAGGAACCAGCGCAGGGTGCGCAGGTACGGCTCGAGATCCGGCGATGCGGGCGCGCAGACGACGCTCGGAGCGTCGAGTGGAGGGGCCGGCGGATGGAAGGCATCGGCAAGCGGCTCGATCGCCTCCAGGAGTCGAGCGGCGATGTCGCGGGCCGCCTTCGAGTCCTTCCGCTTCCCCGGCAGTGACAGTGCCTCGCGCCCGGGAAGCGCGGCGATGATGCGTAGCTCGCGCGTCAGTGAGTCGACGAGGTGGGTCGTCTCGGCGAGAGCGGAGTCGAGCTCAGCGCGAGTGTCGCGCACGATGACGTCGACGAGGCGCGCCTCACCGGCGTCTTCGTGCGCCGCGTCCCTCGCCTTGCCGACGTGCAACGCCTTGTAACCGGTCCATGCCTTGAGGGAGTCCAGGAGGGCGAAGGCGTCGAAGACGATCGCCTCGGCGTTCGACTGCAGGTACTCGCGGCGGCGACGCGTGTCGGCGCGCTCGATCTGCCCGACGTGCCCTTTGACGTTCTCCCGGTACAGCTCAAGCTGCTTGCGCAGCGACGCTTCACTGCTCGCGACGCTTTCCCACAAGGAGGTAGGGACCGCTTCGATCTCACGCGCCTGGTCGACTGCTCGATCGACCGTGGCGACGAGCCCCGTCAGTTCGGCCCACTGCTCGTTGCGGATGGCGGTGAGCACCTGGCTCGTCAGCGCGATGTTAGTCCTGACCAGCCTCGTGATCTCGCTGAGCTGCATCTGAAGGGCGACCATGGCCAGCGCCGGCCCGATCGTGGCCACGGTCTGCGCGGCGCTCACCGAAGCCACGGGGATAAAGCGGGCCTGAGCGACGACGCGCCCCTGGAACATCACTGTTCCGAGGTTCGCGCCGTCCTTGATGGCGAGCGTCGCGCCGGATCTCAGCAGAGCCTGTGTCGCGTTACTGATCCTGTAGATCCCTTGCGCGCTGGCGAGCGCGTTGCCGAGATTGCCGGCCACGGCCGCCGTGTTCCCGATCGAGGCGAGGACCGTGGAGATCTGCTTGCGGTCGCCTGCCGAGACGAGCCCGAAGTCGAGAAGATCGGGTTTGAGCTCCGCTGGGATCTTGTCGCCGAAAACGACAGCGATCCCCGGGAGCACCTCCGCTATGACCGTCGATGCGGCCGGCGAGCCAGTGTCCGCCTCGGCTGTCGAATCGTCCTGAGCGGATGAACCGGCCGTACTGGCCTGGCCGTTCTCCTCAGGCTCCGCGCCCTCTGTCGAGTCCGAAAGGTCCTGCATGCGATGTCCTCCCCCGCGAATAGCACAACGGCCAGACGACGTTGGCGTTCACCGCCGGATTCTACGGCTCGACGCGCCGCGGTCCGGTGGCAGCTCATGCCGAGACAACGTCAGGTACGGCGTCCTTTGGCGGACGGCGATCCGACGTGCCGTGTCCGGCCGCCGGCCGCGCCGGACCACGAGACCGTGCCGCTCCCCTACGTCCCGGCGCCCCGCTCACCAAAGTACGTCCCGAGCGCAAGGCCTGCAGTGACGGAGGCTTCACCGATCGCCTACCGGGAATTGCGGGGCTGCGCTACAGCCATGCGGGGCGCCCGCGCGCTTCTATCCCGCCGAATGGCTCTGCGACGACCACCGGCCGTAGTCGATAGGACGGGCCACCCGTGAGAGCGTCCTCCACTCTCCCCATCGCTCCCGCGACTTCCCACTCCCGACCGCCCCTGCCGACCGGGCCAGCAGCTACCAAGATCCGGACCACCCCCGGACCAGTCCCCGCCCGAGAGCGTTACAGGGTGCAATTTCCCCAGGTGAACACGAGTGCATGTGCTGTACCGCCAGCAGACGAAGAATCTGCTGGTGGTCCTCTCACTGACCAACAGCAGTCACGCAACGTAGCTAGCAGCGCCTCAGATGCTCCAGGGCCTTCGCCAAGGCTCGCTGGCCCTCGGAGCGTGGGCCTTGAGGGAGGGGATACCACTCGCAGGGTCGATGACCAGGCCCTCGTTGTCCGGGTACCCGGCATCCGCACTCGTGGCGGCCGCGGTGAGCTTGTCCTGCGCCGTGTGGTCCCTGAATGGGGTGAATCCATGGCCGAGGGCGGTTGGCGCGGCGGTGGCAGGAGAGGAGGCCAACCTCCGCCCACCCCTCACATGCCGAGCCAGCGTCGGTCTCGCACAGTCGCGCGATTCCGAACGATCGATACATGTCGCAAGAGTAGGGGCACTCGATTACAGCCCACACGGACGCCAGAACACTCGTCGCGACGTCAGGATCGGCATGGTCATCGAGTTCCCGCGCAGCCCCTACGGGACGACACGCCTCCAGCGTGACGCAACTTGCCTGTGCATGCCGGGTTTTCACACACGGTCGCCACCTGCCAACATCGTCTGTCCTCGTTCCTCTGCACGAGTGGGGTGTTACATGGCGCCAGCGCAGAGCAATGACCAGCGACTGCTGGATCGGATCCTCGAAGACCAGCACCGAAAACCTCGGTTTTCCTCTTGAGCGCGTCGTCAGCATGGCTCGCCTGGCAAGGGAATTCACCGCCTTCACCCTCCGAGAACCGCACGTGGCACTGCGGCACTCGGACGCGTTACTACTGGACGACCAGCACTACGCCCAGATCTTCTCCACCCGGCATGACCTGGACATCTATCGACTCTGCCTCGACGTCCACACGCGGCTGCGCGCCTTCCTCATCCGGTACTCCGAGGACCGTCCGCTACTGGGAGAGACCCTAGAGAACTGGCTCTATCCCTTGGCGTCAATGTCGGCCCACGCCCTGACCCGGCTGCGCCACCCCTCGCCGCGCGACCTGCTGAACATCGACCTGAACCACCTGAACGAGACACTCATGACCCGCATGACGGGAACTCTGGAGCACAACTTCAAAGCCGCTCTGCGCCAAAGCAAAGCGGGCGGCGTCGATCGCATCGCCCGTACACCTGAGTTCACCACCAAACTCCGGCAGGCTGTTATCACCCAAAGCCGCTACCGCATCGAAAGGTGACCTCTTGCCCCTATGAAGGGGCAGGTTCGGCGAGAGTCACCGGCGTGCCCGCGGGCGTCGTCGACCGGGTGGCCCTGCTCGTGCAGGCGGTCGATAGCGCAGCAGACCATGCGGGTGGCTACTCCCCGGCGTTCGGCGAGGTCGGTGCCGGACACCAAGCAGCAGACCGTCTACCTGCTGTAGCCCTACGGCTGGAAAGACAACAGATGTTGTAGCGGCCGCGGGCCGGTGCGGCCGTGCGGTCGCGGGAGACCGCACGGACCGTGGCGGGCGGTGGGTAGGCGCCGCCGAGTTGGTAGTCGAAGGCGGCGTTGGCGGCCGGCGGCCGGACCTCGGTGGGCCGGGCCGCGCCGTCGTGCGCCGTCGGCGCGGCGGCGTCCGCGGGAGGGGACGGACGGCCGCCGGAGCACGCCGTACCGAACGCCAGGACGGAGACGAGGGCGACGGCGGCGACGAGGAAGCGTGGGGAGTGCACGGCCGGAGCCTGTGCGCAGACGGCCCTCGGGTGCCGCGCCGGACCGCTGTCACAGTGCGGCGGCGCGCCCGCGCACCACGAGGTTCTGCGTTCCCAGGCCGAGCGCGAAGTGCACCGCCACCGATGCCAGCCACAGTCCGGTGGTGGCCGCGGTCCCCTTGCGCAGCACCTCGCCCTGGAGCCCGTGCCAGATCCGTACGGTGCGGGCCCTGGCGAAGCCCGGACCCGCCGCGACGGCCAGGCTCGTCACCAGGAGGACGATCGGTAGCGCGGCCAGGGGGCGGTACTTGACGACCGAGGCGATGCCGAAGGCGAGGCTCAAGGTGCCCAGGACGCCGAGGACGGCCGGACCGATCAGCGAGCGGTTGCGCCGTACCGGTCTGGTACGCAGTTGCCGGCGCACGACCAAAGCGACGACCAGCGCCGCCGGGACGAGGGCAGCCTCGCCGTGCGTATGGTGCATATCAACTCCCCGTAGTTGCACCGCGCTTGCAGCACGGCGCGATAGCGACCATTGTCCGCGACCCTCCGCTCGGCCCGCACGGAGGGCCTGACGGTCGTGGGGCGGGCGCCGGGCGGGGCCCGGCGGCGGGACGTCTCCGAAGGCCGTTGCGTGGGCCGGGTGCGGGGCACGCGGCCCGGGTCAGTCGCGGCTTCGCGGGGCCGGGCCGAGCCAGTGCGGCTCCGTCGTCCAGCCGAGGAAGCGGCGGCCGTCGCCCGAGTCCGCCGTGCCGCCGGCGGCGACCTGGCGCAGGCCGGTCAGCGCCGGGGCGAGCCGGGCCGCGACATGGCCCGGGTGACGGGCGGCTTCCTCGTCCAGCCGGGCGATCGCCCGGGCCTGCGCGGCGGGCGCGCAGAGCGAGAGGTGGAACACCATCTGGCGCCATGCGTAGGCCGCGTCCTTGATCGCGGACAGCGGCCGCGGGTTACCCGGAATCCGGGCCGTCATTCGGCAGACGGTGGTGAAGCAGCGCCGGGCGAGGTCCTCCCAGCCGGGCTCGGGGGCGATGCCGGCCCGGCTGACCAGCGTCGCCAGGTTGTGTGTCGTCAGGATCTGGGCCTGCTCTATGACCTTGCCGTTGGCCGCCACCGTCCAGGCGCCGGACGCGCCGGCCCGCTCGGTGCACAGCTTCGCGAATCCGGCTGAGGTGCGCGGCCGGTGGGTACGGGTCAGCGCCTGGCTCGCCTCGACGACGGCGAGGTTGCGGACCGCTGCGTAGTCGATGTCGTAGTAGCGCTCGTACAGCGTGCCGCCGAGCAGTTCCGCGGCGACCCGCGCCGCCGCGAGGAACTTCGGTGTGAAGGTGCCCATGAAGATGTCCGCGGCCAGTTCCTCGACGAGCGGAGCCCCGGACTCGGCCTGCCGGGCGAGCACGCCGAGTTCGCGGATCAGGGGGTTGGGCAGGAGCGTGCCGGGGAACGCCTGGACGGCCAGTTCGCCGAGTTGCCGCAGGGCGGCGCGGGCCGGCTCCTGGCCCTCCGCGCCGCCGCGGTATCGGGCCACCGCCGCCACCCAGGGCAGTTCTTCGGCCCGCACCTGCCGCTCCAGGTGGAGCAGGAGCAGGGAGCGGCGGTTGCGGAACGCCCGGTAGTTCGCGGCCATCAGGGTGCGCAGCGCATCGTCGCGGTAGGTCTGCGCGCCGGTCGCGGCGACCAGTTGCGGTACCAGTTCGGCCAGGACCTCGGCAGACGGCACCACACCGCGCTCCACGAGGGTGCCGATCGGGGCGCTCAGCGCGCCTTCCACGACCTGCCGGACCGCCACCGGTATCGCCGCTCCTGCGGGCAGTCCGGTCTCCGCCGCCTCCTGCGCCGAGACCTCCGCGACCAGCGGCGCCGCATCGGCCACTCCCGTCTCCTGCGGGAGGCCGGACAGGCGGCGCAGCAGGAGTTGGGCGAGGGCGTGGTGCGAGGGCAGTGCCGCCTGCGCCGCCTGACGGGTGCGCAGTTGGGTGTGCCGGCCGGATCCGGGCCGACCGCGCCGCCGCACCATGGATTCCACCGCATGCCGCAGCAGCCCGAGCCGGCGCGCGTCCAGCGGCCGTCGGGCGACGGTCTCCTCCAGGGCGCCGCGCAGGATGCCCAGGTTCTCCTTCGGGCTGCGGTGCTTGGCGCAGCGGGTGTGGGTCGCGGCGAGGTTCCGGTACCGGTGGAGGAGCGCTGCGCCGCGGTCGTGCCAGGCATCGTCGGGGACGCGGGCCAGCACCTGGCCGTCCCCGGCGGTTTCCAGCCAGTGGGCGAGCAGTTCGTCGCCGAACGGCTGCCAGACGGTGAGCGCCTCGCGCTGGGCCTCCACGGCGGGGTGGGGCCGACGGCGGGCCAGTACCGCGCCGGCCTCGCCGGTCGTACGCCGGTGCACCGCCCGGACGTCGGGCGCGGGCAGGGCGGACGGGCGGGGTGTGAAACGCAGCCTGCCGGCGAACGGTTCCAGTACGTCGACGAGTTCCAGCGCGCCGGCCACGTCCCCGGCCCGCACCAGCCAGGCCACGGTCAGCAGCGCGGCTTCCTCGGGGACGGTGATCTCGTAGCGACCGCTGTCGAGCAGGGCGTAGAGCCGGGCCAGACCCGGCTCGGTGAGGCAGTGCGCGAACAGTGCACGGCGATCGGCGGGCAGTCCCGCCAGGGACGCGGCCTCGCGCTCGTACGGCTGGAGCGGCCCCTCGGCGCGCGCGGCGGAGGTGGCGAAGCCGCCCCGTACGACCTCCGGGGTCACCCAGGCGGGCAGTCCTGCCACCGGGGTGCGCGAGCCGATGGTCAGGCGGCCGTCGGCCATCCCGGCGAGCACGGCGTGCCAGCGGTCGGCGCGGTGTGCGGCGCGGCGGCGGGTTTCGGCGTCGCCATGGGTCAGCGACGTCAGGAGGGCCTGGGCCAGCAGGCCCTGCGGGTAACTCGCGGTGGGGTGGGACCCGGCGGAAAGCTGCTGCTCAGCGTCGTCGTTCATAAGCCGACGTGGCAGGTTCCGCCCCTGCGCCCTCCGGGTCTGAAGCCCGGTGCTCTCCTACTGAGCTACACGCCGATGGAAGGGAGGGTATGCGCCCGTGCGGGCCCCTCGCCATTGTTTTTCGGGGGTGACCGGGCCGCCGGTCACCGACCATCCGCGTCACCCGTCAACTGCCATCGGCCATCTGCCACTTGTGTCAGTGCGCTCGCCGGCGCGCGGCCGCGGCCACGGCTCATGTGCCGAGGGGTGTGCCGATCGGTGTGTCCTCCTCGTCCGGGGTGTCCGGCACGTCCCGAAGGGCCAGGGAGAACGGGGCAACCGGCGCTTCCGCCGCAGGGGGCTGCCACGTGGCGGAGCAAGAGGTGTGCTCCGCAACGTGGTTGACGACGTCGAGCAGGCTTTCTCGGGGGGCGTGGGCGGCCCGCTGCCGTTCGGCGCCTCCGCCGTGGACGGCGAGCCGGCGCAGCACGGTGGTGACCCGGCCCAGTTCGCCGAAGCGTTCCAGTGCGAGTCGGGCGTGGTCGAGCAGCCGCCGGAGCACGTGCGCGGTCGGCACGAGGCGGTTGGTGTGCGGCGCGAGGCCGTGTCCGGGCAGGCCGTCGCGGGCGGCGCGCCAGCAGGCGGCGCGCAGCACCGACTCACTCATCCTGGGGCCCGGATCGCCGATGCGTACCCGCCCCAGGGCCTGCACGACCAGTGCCCGTACGAGGATGGCGGAGACGGCCGCCTCCTCGCGCCGCGGTGCTGGAGGAGACCGGGGCCACCCTCGGGGAGCGCACCCTGTACTGGGACATCCGCCCGTGCGCCCCAGCGCACCCCGCTGGCGGACATCGAGGTCGCGGGCGTGACGGTTCCCAAGGGCGCTCCGCTCATCCTCGTACTGGCCTCCGGCAACCGCGACCCCCGGCGCTTTCCCGACGCGGACCGGTTCGACCCGGTCCGTGAGGACAATCCGCATCTGGGGTTCGGCATCGGTGTCCACAGCTGCTTCGGCGCACCGCTCGCCCGCTTGGAGGCCCAGATCGCGCTGACCGTGCTCCTCCCGCACCTCGACGGCGCCCGCCTGGTCGAGGACCCGCCGCCCTACCGGCGCAGCCCGGTGCTGCGCGGCCCCCGCCACCTGCTCGTCGAGCGCAGGTGAGTGGCGGGGGCCGACAGCGTCACGCCCGCAGTGGCGGCGTCATCCGCGAGGTCCGGCTGCGGCTACTGGGCGGCGCCGAAGTCCTGCGTCCAGTAGCTGCCGGGCTGCGCGAGGCCGACGCCGATCTCCTTGAACGAGCAGTCGAGGATGTTGCGCTTGTGTCCGGGGCTGGACATCCAGCCCGCCATCACGCTCTCCGGGGTGTCGTACCCGTAGGCGACGTTCTCCCCGTAGCTGCCCCAGTTGTAGCCGGCAGCCGTGATCCGGGCGCCCGGATCCGAACCGTCGGATCCGGTGTGCGACATGTTCCTGTGGTCCGCCATGTCCCTGCTGTGGTCCTGGGCGGCCTTGGTCAGCTTTTCGTTGAGGGTCAGCGGGGAGCAGCCGGCCTTGGCGCGTTCCTGGTTGACGAGCTGCACCACGCGGGCCGCGACACCGGAGGCCGGGGCGGTGGACGGGACGGCGCGCGGGGTCGCGACGGGCGCCGGGGCCGTCTTCGTCGGGGCAGGCGCCTTGGGCGTGTTCGGCGCCGCGGGCGCCGTCGTCCTCTTCGGCGCCGTCGACGCCTTCGGCTTCTTCGGTGCCGCCTTCGAGTGCTTCGGCTTCGCGGAGCGCTTCGCGGGGCTCTTGGTGGGCTCCTGGCTCCGGGGGGCCTTCGTCGCCCGGTGCCCGAGCGACGAGGCGTTCGTCCAGTGATGGTGGGAGTGACCCGCCTCGTCGGACCCACCCCGGCAGGCAAGGGCGACGGAGGGGACGCCGACGGCCGTTACGGCGAGGGCGGCGATGGTTATCCGCCGGTGGTTCCGCTTTTTGCGGTGCTTTGTCATGCGTGACCTCATTCGCTCATTGCGGATCGCCATCGGACGGCTCGCTCCGCCCCGTCCCGTCCCCCACGCCTGAGCAGGGCAGACGCCGCGCCGGCCGCCATTCTGAGAAGCGCCGCACAGCCGAGGCAACGCGGCCTTCTACTAAGTGCGCTAGTAGTCTTCGACGCCCTTGCCATGGACGGACGGTCATGCAGCCCGGACCCCCGCGGCTCCCGTTCGCATCTGCCGCGCCGTCAGGACCGGGCGCTGCGGGGAGGCGCGAGCAAAAGGATCAGGGCAATCGACGCGCACCCTGCCCTACGCACGCCATTACCAGATCAAGCCGGATAAAGACCTATTTGCCACTTCGGCAAGATCTACTAAACGCCATAGTTGAGAGTCGTCGCCGTATGACGGATGTCACGGGCGGCCGTGGAACCCGCTACGCCTACCCGCACCTCCGCCCGCCACGCACCCGCGGGCGACACGTGACACCCCCGTACCGTCATCCGATAGGACATTCCGGGGAATAATGGATAGCCGAAGGACCGCAAATAAGGGGCACTACGAGGTATTTGTGAGGAATTCATGAGGCATTCATGCGACATCGGATCAGCCCCGACGACGGGATGAAATGAGCCCGGGACGCCGCAAGCCGCCAAAGCCGAGCCGGAGCCGGAAACCGGCCCGAGGTGGTACCCCCGCCACCGACCGCATGCTCCGCATTCTGCTGCGCCGCCGCAAACAGCCGCTGAGCGCGGAGGACGTGACGGTCACCGACCGGCCCGCGGTGCGTAAGGCCGTGTCGGCGGCGGCCCTGGGCAGCACCATGGAGTGGTTCGACTTCGGTGTCTACGCCTATCTGGCAGGCACCTTGGGGAAGGTGTTCTTCCCGTCGAGCTCCCCCGGCGCCCAGGTCGTTTCGGCGTTCGCCACATTCGCCGCGGCATTTCTCGTTCCGGCCGCTGGGCGGTTTGGCATTCGGCCCGCTCGGCGACCGCATCGGCCGTAAACGTGTGCTCGCCGCCACCATGATCATGATGGCGATCAGCACCTTCGCCGTCGGTTTCCTGCCCAGCTACCACACGATCGGCTTCGCCGCGCCCCTCCTGCTACTGATCTGCCGCCTGGTGCAGGGCTTCTCCACCGGCGGTGAATACGCCGGAGCCACCACCTACATCGCCGAATACGCACCGGATACCCGGCGCGGATTCCTCGGCAGCTGGCTGGACTTCGGCACCTTCGTCGGCTACTCGCTCGGCTCCGGACTGGTGACCGTGCTCACCGCCGTGCTCGGCGACGACGGCCTGGTGAGCTGGGGCTGGCGGCTGCCGTTCCTCGTCGCGGGCCGCTGGGCCTGATCGACCTGTACATGCGGTTGAGGCTGGAGGAGACCCCGGCCCTCCAGCGCGAGGCCGAACAGGCGCACCACGACGCCGAGGAGGCCGTCGCCGCGGGCGGGGAGGACCCCGTGGGGGAGGCGCGGCAATCGGGCAAGGGCCGGCTCAAGGAGATCTTCACCCGGCACCGGGAGGCCGTGCTGATCTGCATGGGGCTGGTGCTGCTCTACAACGTCACCAACTATGTGGGCCTTCCTGGGGAGAATCTGGGGAGTTTAGGCGGTGCTGGGAGCGCGTGGGGAGAATCGGCTGAGTAGCACGACACGAGCCTGAAAAACGCTGAAAGGCCTTTCCTCGTAGGCCAGAGGCCCGCATGACCGCATCACCCCAGGTCAGGGCAGCGAGGTAGAGGACTACATGATGTAGGTACCGAGATCGTCGGTCTCTGCATGCCCCGATCCTGGCAGTCCCTACCCGGCTGTGTGCAGCACCGCGCCGACTGCGAGCCGGCGGCGGTCCTCTTCCCCACTCCCCCACCCCCTCAGCGAAGTCTTGACCCGGCGTAGCGCGGACAACAGGTACGGCACGGGTCCGCGTTCACTCACCACACCGTTGCCCACCCTCGCTGACCTGGACTAACGTCAGCGAAGCCGATACCACTTTCCTCAGAACTTCGCAGGTGCCAGATTTGCAGTGCCGTCCGCGGAGATCGTGGACACCCAGGCAATGGGCCGCGGCACGACCACCGAGGTCAGAAGCCTGTAGAACTCGTTGCGGGACATCTCAGCAGGATCAAAGCCAATGCGCATGGTGATCAGTATCCACACAGGCGGCCGCGGATCTTACAGCGGATCCACGGCACCACCAAACCCCTGAGCGCGACGGAAAGTGCCCGGTATCGGAGCCGACGAGCACCAGGAGCCGACACCGCGCCCACAGCAGCCCCCACCATCCGGGAGGACTTCGAGGTCCCCGCCCACGCCCGCGGGGGCCAGGTCACCCTCAACCTCTACGACCATCTAGGCCGTTTCCTTCGGATCATCGGACCGATGGTTGATGTGTGCCGTTGACTGACGCCCAGTGGGCCCGCATTGAACCGTTGCTGCCGGACCGGACCCCTCGGCGGGGTGGTAGGTGGCGGGATCACCGGCAGGTGATCGACGCGATCGCCTTCAAGTACCGCACGGGCACGCCGTGGATGGACCTGCCCGAGCACTTCGGGTCGTGGAAGGGCGCCCACAACCGGCTGCGGAAGTGGGCCGCCGACGGCACCTGGGAGAAGCTCTTCACCGCCCTCCTCGCCCAGGCCGATACCGAAGGCGACCTCGACTGGGTGGTCGCGGTCGACTCCACGATCGTCCGTGCCCACCAGCACGCCGCTGGGCCCGTCAAAAGGGGCCCCGGCCGGCGAGCCGGACGACCATGCCCTCGGACGCTCCCGCGGCGGGCTGACCACCAAGATCCACCTCGCCGCGGACGGCAACTGCCGCCCGCTCGCGTTCGTCATCACACCGGGCCAGGCCGGTGACGCGCCTGCATTCGCCCAGGTAAGGGCCCGGTTGCGGGTGCCCAGATCGACCGGGCGGCCCAGAACGACACCGGACGCGGTCCTCGCGGACAAGGCGTACTCCTCCCGCGCGATCCGCTCCCACCTGCGACGGCGCGGAATCCGGGCAGTGATCCCACGGCCCGCCGACCAGGCCGCCAACCGCAAGCGCCTCGGCCGCCAAGGTGGCCGCCCGCCGGCCTTCGACCGTGACGCCTATAAGCAGCGGAACACCGTCGAGCGGTGCATCAACAAGCTCAAGCAATGGCGCGGCCTGGCCACTCGATACGACAAGACCGCCACCATCTACCTCGCCGGACTCCACATCGCCGCCATCTTCATCTGGTCAGCAAGGTGATCCGAAGGAAACGGCCTAGTTCGACTTCGGTCCGCCGGACGCTGAATTCGCAACGCCCAGGCCAGACCGAGCCTCCAACTCACCCTGTGGGGGCTGGTGGGCCTCCTCCTCACCACCGAGGTGATCGTCAGCGGACTGCTGACGAACGCCATCCGCTACGGTCGCCCGCTGGCGGAGTGGCGTCTGATATGCCACTACGTCCTGGTCGGCGAGGTCACCGAATCCAACAGCACCCAGCCCCGCCTGCGGGCTCACGCACCACCGACGAGGGAGGACGCGGCCTGTTCCTTATCGCTCAACTCGGCGCGCGCTGGGGTTGCCGCCATGGCCAGAACGGCAAGACGATCTGGTCCAAACAATTCATGGAGTGTCCCAGCGGACCGGGGAGGTTCCTGTTGGGACCAACGGACGAACCTCACCACTGCCCGCAGCGGATCAAGGCCGCGATCTCCGTCTCCGCCAAGCGACACGGGGCCGATCGGGTGACGATGGACGTGTACCGACGTGACCACCTGCTCCCAGAAGGAGGCAGACGTCATGACATCCCCTTCCGAGTCCCCCGGCCCCGCTCCCCCGCGCAGCACCGAGGCACAGGACACTCCCCCGGCCGAAGGCATGGCCTTCCTGGCGAACATGGGCTGGCAGATCCTGCTCACCATGGGCCTGGCCACCACCGCCCTGGGCGTGATCGCCCTGGTCTGGCCGGATGCAACGCTGCGGGTCCTCGGTGTGCTCTTCGGCGTCTATTTGCTGGCCACCGGCGTCTTCGAGCTGGCCGGCGCCTTCGGCACGCACGTACCCCGGCATCTTCGGGTGATGCGTTTCCTCACAGGCGCGCTGTCCATCCTGCTGGGGTTGATTTGCTTCCGAGGCGCCCTGGAGTCGATTCTGCTGCTCGCCCTGTGGATCGGCTTCAGCTGGCTGCTGCGCGGCACCATGGAGACGGCCGTGGCGGCCTCCGCCCAGGACATGCCGGCCCGAAGCTGGCACGTGGCCTTCGGGATCATCAGCGCTCTGGCGGGCATCGTGCTGATCGTCTCGCCGTTCGCCTCGATCGCGGCGCTCACCCTGGTGGTGGGCATCATGGCCATAGTCCTGGGCCTGACTGAGGTGGTCCGCGCGGTTGTGATGCGCGTCGAAATGGCCCGTCTTGCTCCGGCACCCGCCGCCCAGCGGCGCCCCCTCTTCCACCGTCCGCACCCCCAGCACTGATCACCGGAGCCGGATCAGTCGGCCACCGGCGAACAGCGAAAAGCCGTTGCCCGTTCTGTCTGGGACCTGCTGCGCGGCTCGTCGCCGGCCAGGGCCGCGCGCTGTGTGCGCATGTCGCGAGCTGGGAAGTCTGCGCTCTGGCCCGGTTCGGCTTCGGTCAGCCGGTGTTATGGCCGTGCACAGTTCGCCCGACAGTCGAGGCTGCCCGCCGGATGGTGCCCCAGCCCGGCGGCCGCCCGGTGGGTGCGGCGCCCGGCCGATGGCGGGGAACCCGTACCCGTAGCGTTCGGGGACTGATCCGGCACCGCACGGGAGTCGGCAGGGTGACGGCTTCACCGTCCAGCCCGACGGGCACGACCGGGACGCCGGCATCGACGACAACCTCGTCAGCGGTGGCCAGACTGGTCAGGCCGTGTGTCTGCCCATCCCGCAGCCGGGCGGCCGTGTCGGCGGGTGTCTCCGCCCGGGCGGCCAGGACCCCCAGGAGCCCGGAGTCCAGTTGCGCACGTCTGCCAAGCCCGGCCGGGTCCTCCAACCGGTAGGGGTTGTTGCTCACCAGCACGGCATCAGGCCGGTCAACAGTGAGCAGCCCAGCACGTACCACCAGCTCCGGGCCTTGGTGGCGGGCCAGGAATTCCGGGAGGATCCGCACCGTCGTGCCGATCTTGTCGTTCCGATAGGCCGGGTCCTGCACCAGGGCGGCATACGCGCCGAACGACACGTTGTTGACGAACGCCCGCTCGCCGGCGAACCCGAGGTCCACGCGCAGTTCGACGCCGTCCGTGAGGGCCTCCAGCGCGGCCGAAGGGTCGTCACGGTCCAGCCCGAGGTCCATCGCGAAGTGGTTGCGGGTACCGGCCGGAATGACCACGAAAGGAAGATCGCTCTTCGCAGCCACGCCGGCGACAAGTGCCTGCGTGCCGTCTCCGGCGGCCACCCCCAGCAGATCCGCACCGTCATCCACCGCGCGCCGAGCGTCAGCCACCAAATCCTGGGGCCGGGAAGGATCGAGCAGGAGGACCTGGGCCCCCAACGCACGGGCCTGTTCCGCGATGCGGAACCGGCTCGCCTTCCCGCCTCCTGAGCGGGGATTCACGATCAGATACGGCCGCCGTGCAGCGGCCACCGGTCGGAACGCGTTCTCGGTCATGACAAGGACCGGCAGGCTGCGTTCATCGGCCCGGCGCCCGGCACCGTCACAGCCGCCGTTACCAGGCCCGCTGCTGGCTGTGCCGTCCGCCACCGGCCCGGTCCAGCGATCGCACCGGCTTCCGCCTTCATGACGTTTCCTCCGGCAGTTACGGCGTCCGGCGCCGGCCCGGTCGCCTTGATGACAGTACTCATGGGTGGGGGGTGATGACGGCGCGTCCTTGGATCTTGCCGTCGTGCAGGAGCTGGTATGCCTCATTGGCGCGTTCCAAGGGGAAGCGCTCGACCAGCATCTTGATCTTCTGCTGCCGGGCGAGGGTGATCACTTCCATCAGTTCGGGAAGGGAGCCCCAGTAGGGCGAGGCGACCGAGCACTCGTGCGCCGGGCTCGAGAAGTTGACGGGTAGGGCTCCGCCGCCGAGACCGACGATGGTGAGGTGGCCGAGCGCCCTGGCCACCTGAGCAGCCATGCGCAGAGTTGGGTCTACGCCGACCATGTCGAACACGAGCTGAGCGCCCTGTTGCCCCGTCATGTCCTTGATGCGCGTGACCGTGTCCTCGCCCGAGAGCAGCACCTCGTCCGCCCCCATGCGCCTGGCGGTTTCCAGCTTGCGGTCATCGGTGTCCACGGCGACGACGGTGGTCGCCGCGCTGAGCGCTCGCACCATCTGGATGGCCATCTGGCCCAGACCGCCCACCCCGATCACCACCGCCGTCGAGCCCGCCCCCAGCAGGTGCACCGACCGCTTGACGGCGTGATAGCTGGTCAGCCCCGCGTCGCTGAGCGGGGCGGCCTGGCGGGGGTCGAGGGTGCCCAGCGGAATCAGGAATCGCGCCGCCGGGACCAGCAGGTACTCGGCCATTCCGCCGTCGTGACCGCCTCCCAGGCCCCCGCCCTGACCACTGGCCTCCTGGCAGTAGTTCTCCTGGCCCTCCCGGCAGTTGGCGCACGTCCCACAGCCCCAGGGACCGTAGATGATCACGGGGTCTCCGGGCGTGAACCCGGTGACACCCGGGCCCAGGCTCTCCACCCATCCCGCGTTCTCATGGCCGAGCGTGAAGGGCAGTTTTGTGGCGAGACCGGGTGGTGGTCCGGGTGCCTCCATGATGTGCAGGTCTGAGTGGCACGCGCCGGCGCCCCCGACCTTCACCAAGACCTGTCCCGGCCCGGGCTCGGGGACCGGCACCTCGCGCAGCTCGGGCGGTTGCTGCCATCCGACCAGTTGAAAAGCCCGCATAGCGATCCTTTGCGCATGCCGAGTCAGTTGCGGATCCCGTCGATGTCGACCAGGAGGTGGCGCGGCCCGCGGAAGATCTGGTTGTGGCGGTACGGCGGGGGGTCGTCGACGAGCCGGGGGTTTTCCACCCGACGGACGAACTCGCCGACCGCGGCCTGGACCTCGAGCCGCGCGAGGGGAGCGCCGAAGCAGAAGTGGATGCCCTGGCTGAACCCGAGGTGCTGGTTGTCCCGGCGTTCGAGGTCAAGCTCGTCGGGGTTGGCGAACCGCTTCGGGTCGCGGTTCGCCGAGCCGTATGCCAGGAAGATCGGGGCGCCCTTCGGGATGGTGGTGCCTGCGATGTCGATGTCTTCGACGGCGGAGCGGGTGTGCCAGAACTGGACCGACGACTCGAAGCGGAGCAACTCCTCGACCGCGGGCACGATCAGCTCGGGTCGGCGGCGCAGCTTCTCGAGCGCGTCGGGGTGCCGCAGCAGGGTGAGCACGCTGTGGGCGATGAGATTGACCGTGGTTTCATGCCCGGCGAAGATCAGGAGCAAGGCATTGCTCGTGAGCACGCCCGTGGGCATCCCTGTCTCCGGGCCGTCCTGGTTCACCATCGCGGAGAGCATGCCGGGGCCGGGCTGCCGGGAGTACCGGTCGAGCAGCTCGGCTGCGAACTGCCCGAACTCCTTCACGGCCTGGCGGCCCCCGGCCAGTCGGCTCCGTATCTCCTCGGAGGCGGCCTCGGGGCCGAAATCCAAAGCGTCCAGGGCCGTCTCGATCCAGCTGTGGAAGCGTGGCTCGTCTTCGAGGGGTACGCCCAGGACCTTGCAGATCACGGTCACCGGCAGGGGGTAGGCGAACTCGTCGACGGCATCGATCCGGGTCTTGCCCCGCATGGTGTCCAGAAGGCCGTCCACGATGCGGCGGATCTCCGGTTCCAGGTCGGAGATCAGGTGAGGGGAATGGGGCGGGCCGACGAAATGCGGCGTCATCATCCGGCGATCTCGATCGTGCTCTGGTGGATCCTGGGTGATGATGTTTGGCTCCAAAGAGATGACCGCCTCCGTGATCGGCTCGGCCTCCGTCGAGCCCTCGGCCGGGGTCGCAACCGGGGCGGGGAGCTTCCTGACATCCGAACTGACCCGGGGGTCGTGCAGCAGCGCGACGATCTCTTGGTAGGTGCTGACGACGTAGGTGCCGTCAGGCTGCCGCGCCACCGGTGTCCTGCGGAGTTCCTCGTAGAACGGGTACGGATTGGCGCGGTTGGCGTAGCGGAGGGCCTGCTGCCAGGGGGTTTCCTCGACCACGAGGCTCCCTCCTTCTCCTGTCGATGATGTCCGCTTGCACGCCCATCCGGCGGGCGCGTCAACGAGGGCGAGGCCGGAACTCGGCCCCCCGCTCGCTCGGGTCGTGACCGGTCAGGACGACGTCTGGGATCGCCGTCGGGACGCCGGGGTGCGGGAACTCGGCCGGAATCGGCTTCATGTCGGGGGGCTGGTCCCAGCCCGGCGGCGGAGGCGGGAACGGACCCGATTGCTCGATCAGCTTCCCGTAGTACTCCAGCCACTTGCCGTGATCGAATGTGACGGCGGCGACGATGCGGCCCCGGCGACCGTACGCGGCGGCGAAACGGCGCTCCGTGACGGACCCCTGCGTGAAGACGATCTCGTCGCCGAAAGGCGGCACACCGACGGACTTGATGTTGAGGCCGAACTGACCGGACCAGAAGCCGGGCAGCAGCAGATGCGGGCGATAGTGGGGCTCGAGGTTCACCATGTTGTGGGCCGCGACCTCGGCGCCGAGAACGGCATTGTCCCAGTGCTCCATCGCGAGGAACTGGTACTCGTACAGCACGTGGGGCGCGCGGGCCACGTCCCCTGCCACGTAGATGCTGTCGGTGACCACTCCATTGATGTCGAAGGCGCGACCGCCGGCGTCGCAACCCACGCCCCAGAAACCGGACGCCAGCCCGGCGCCCTCCAGCCATTCCACGTTGCGGATCGACCCCAGCGAGGCCACCACCACGTCGGCGTCGATGGTGGTTCCGTCCGAGAGATGAGCACGCCGCACGTGTCCGCCGGAGTCGCCCTCCAGTGACGACACGCCCAGCCCGCAGCGCAGGTCCACCCCGTGGTCGCGCTGCATCTCCGCGGCGATCTCACCGATCACCCCGCCGAGCGCGCCGACCAGCGGCGCCGAGCCCCGCTCGACGACGGTCACCGGGAGATCGAGTTCCCGGCAGACGGAGGCCACTTCCGAGCCGATGAACCCGGCGCCGATGACCATGACCCGCGACGGCGGGGCGGCCAGCGCCTTTTGCAACCGTGCGGCATCATCACGCGAGCGCAGCGTGTAGACCCCGTCCAGCGCGGCTTCGTCCGGATTCGGCCACTGTCGCGCCCGGGTGCCCGTGGCGATCAGCAACCGGTCGTACGGGATCTGCTCGCCGTCGGCCAGGCGCACCTGCTTGGCGGCCCGGTCCAACCCGGTGGCGGTCACCCCGAGCCGCCACTGCGCATTCACTTCTCGCAGGCGGGGCAGCTTGGTGTGGTCGGCCGGTACCCAGCCTTTGAGCACCTGTTTGGACAGCGGGGGACGGTCGTAGGGCTCGTACGGCTCGTCCCCGATAATGGTCAGAGACCCGGTGAAGCCCTCCTCACGCAAGGCTTCGGCGCCCCGCAGTCCGGCCAGGGACGCACCGACGATGACGATCCGGCCATTGGCTCTGAACTCGCGCACCAGCTCTGCGACCGTTGCCGGCACGGTCATGACGTCGCGCTCCCCTTCGCGCCGTCCAAGCGGTCCGCCTCGCTGTCCAAGCGGTCGATCACGATCGCCTGCACCGGACACGCCGCAGCGGCTCGCTCAACCTGCAGGCGCCGCTCGTCATCGGGATTCGGCTCGTAGGTGAGCGCCTCCTGGCCAGTCAATCTGAAGACTTCGTTCGCCAAATACACGCATTGTGCGTACCCCTGGCACCGATTCAGGTCCACGGCGATTCGCATGGGCAGACTCCTTCCGATCTGCCGCCCAGTGCCGATGCCACCGGCCGAGGACCCGAATGTTCGATCTTCATCGCCACGGCGATAGCTTCGCGGTGACGCTTACTGCCGGTGAGTGTCACGGTCTGAATCGCGGTAGACATTCGATGGCGTCGACATCAAGCTAGCTTTGCCCGGCCGTACCCCCTAAAAAAATGGTCACCCCGTCTTGCGGCGACCGCAAATGTGCTGTTACGGAAACCATCTCTCAGGGCAGCCCTAGTTCTTGATCACTGACCGGTTCGCGCAGGTCCGGGCGCTTCCGGAGTGCCTGCCCGCTTGAAAGCGGCCGCCGGGATCACGAGCGTTTGGGGAGCCATTACGGCCCCGGCCGGCCGAGCCGGCTGAAGCCGCTGGTACTCGGCGCACCAGCCGAGCCAGCACAGCACTGCCGCCCGGCGGTCCAGGTGACCCAGCTGCGTGTGCACGACGCCGGGGACGGGCCTGAAGCCGGGGTTCGCTGAGCCTATGCGCAGCCAGCGCAAACAACTGACGCAGCGTGGCTAACCGCACCAGGCACCCGGACGCTTCCACACCGGGCTGAGCCGCTCGCCAACCCCACCTCGTTGCAGGTTAAATCAGTGAAACGGCCAGCCGTCTCGCCACAGCCATCCCTGAGATTCGGTAATCCGGTTCGCCACTGGTACTGACGGTCTAGATGTGCTGACCGGAGAGGTTGGTGACGCGGCTGGCTGGGGTGTGGCCGCTGATTCCAGTGTGGGGTCGGTGGTAGTTGTACCAGTCCAGCCAGTCGGGAAACACTGCCTGTCGTTCGGCGTCTGAGGTGTAGGGGCGGTGGTAGGCCCATTCGTCGAGCAGGGTGCGGTGGAAGCGTTCGACCTTGCCGTTGGTCTGCGGGCGCCAGGGCCGGGTCCAGCGCGGCTGGATGCCCAGGTCGCGGCAGGGCGCGTTCGTAGCGGCGGATGGGTTCGCCGGTGGCCCGGTCCACTGCGGCCAGCGGCGGCAGGCTGCGGCGGGTGAGGATCCGGTGGGCGGTGGATGCTGCGACACCCGAGCGGGCGGCCAGCCTCAGCGGGCCGATGCGGTGCTCGCGTCGCATGCGCACGACTTCGTTCTCCACCGCTGTCGATGTGCGGTGAGGCTGGTGATGGGGTCTGCTGGAGCGGTCCCTCATCCCCGCGTGCCCGTGCAGTTGGTAGCGGCCGGCCCAGCGTGCGGCTGTGGTGTGGCTGACCTGGAACCGTTCCGCGGCGCGGCGCAGAGGCCGGCCGTCATCGACAACGCACCGGGCAAGCCGCAGCCTGCCGGTCGGTGTCAGCGGGGCGTTACGGTGGATCACGAGGGCCTCCTGCACTCGGCGGTAGATGTCGCAATCCCCACCGAGCCAGAAGGCCCTCACCTCGTTCAAGCACCCAGCACGCGTGTCACCAACGTGCCGGGACAGCACATCTAGAGCGTGTCCGACGGGTTGAGGTGCGCTGCTGCGCCGTCTCGACCCGTCGGAAACAGTGCTGGCACGCGCCCGGCGCTCCTAGATGGCCGTGACGTTGGCTGCGGACGGGCCCTTCTGGCCGTCCTGGATCTCGAACTCGACGTTCTGCCCTTCAGCGAGGGTCTTGAAGCCGTTGCTCTGGATCGCGGAGAAGTGCACGAAGACATCTTTGCTGCCGTCAGCGGGCGTGATGTAGCCGAACCCCTTCGACTCGTTGAACCACTTCACCTGGCCTTTTAGCTTCGCCATGCGACTCCTTCGGTCATGCTGACAAACCTGTGAGTCTTGCTGAGCATCTTTCATGCACTCTGGCTGAACTACAGCAGCCGACCACCGAGTGCTGCACATAGGAACGGGCTCACGACCCGCCGGACTTCCTCACGCCGGGCGCTGAGTCGTAACAAGCCCTTCGCGCCCCGCGGTCTCCCGTGCTCAGCCCGCGGACGAGCGGTTCAGGGCCCGCGGAGTCCGGCCGCCACCGGGGGTGTGCGCGGCCGGGTCAGGGGAGGGTTGGTCCGGTGGTGCCGTTGAGGGCGGTGATGTCGCCGGTGAGGGTTCCGTTGTTGCCCAGGCCGCCGACGCCGCCGGGGCGTCCCTCCCCGCCGTTGCCTCCCTGGACGGTACCGGCGGGACGGGCGGGGCCGGTGACGACGAGCTGATCGTTGTTGCCGTGGCCTCCGTTGCCGCCTTCCGAGCCCTGGTGGCCGGCCCTGCCCCCGTTGCCGCCCCGGATGTCCACGGTTCCGGTGACCTCGCTGACTCCGTCGGTGCCGTGCCCTCCGTTGCCGCCTTCGCCGGAGGCGCTGGCGTGCCCGCCCGCCCCGCCGGTGATCACTGCCCGGTTGTCCGGGTTGCCCAGCAGGTAGATCTCGCTGTTGCTGCCGTCACCGCCCGCTCCGCCGTCGGTGTCCCAGTTGGCCGGCGCCATTGCGTTGCCACCGGGGCCGCCGGCGGCGATGACGGTGCCCTGGGCGGTGATGTTGCCGTCGTTGCCAATGCCGCCGGCGCCGCCGTCTCCCCTGCGGAATCCTCCCTCGCCTCCGCTGCCGCCGAGGACGGTGATGGTGTCGATGCCGCCTCCGCCGATGATGGTCCGGTTGTTGCCGTCCCCGCCATTACCGCCGTCATGGGTCACGGCTCCGCTGTCGCCTTCGCCGCCTCTGACGAAGATGGTGTCGTCGCCAGGGCCGCCGTCGATCGTCCCGTCGTTGCCGATCTGGCCGTTGCCGCCCAGGGTGCCCGACGCGGGCTCTCCCTGGACGATGATGGTGTCGTTCCCGGCCCCGGCGTCGATGGACATGCCGCGGGCGACGCCTTCGTAGCAGCGGATCGTGTCGTCACCGCTGGTGCCGCTGATCGTCGACCCCGACACATGGACGGAGTTGACAATGCAGCTGATCGACGCGGCCGACGCCTGGCCGGGTAAAGCAATGACCAGGCCGCATGCGGCAGCCAGGGCGGCGGTGGCGGAAAGCGCGGCTCTCCACGACGGAGAACAGACGGACGGACGGTGTACAGACATCGGATCCTCCCCAAGACGGCAGGTCTGCGGGCAGGATCATCAGGAGAACCGCCCACGCGACCGAGTTCACCCCGATCGCGCGATCATCTCTCCCCCTGTGATCGTCCGCCTACTCCGGCGACGGGCACACTGGCCGCAGAAGATCGACTCACTGATCTCGTTGACCGGCGCCGGACCAGGGCGAGCGCGGCGCTGACCGTCGAGCTGGACCGCGGTATCGGCCTTGGTGATCACAGCCAGAACCGACGCCATGGGCCACCCCACAGGCTCCGCGTCCAGACGACGGGCTCAACGACCTGTACCGGGACATGTACAAGCGCCCGGACCCCGCTGTCCGCCTCCGGCTGACCGAGCGCAAGGCGGCCCTGCTCAACCGGACCGCCATTGAGGAGGGCCATCCCGAAGCTGCCGTCCAGGCGGAGGAAGCCCGCGCCCTCGACGCCCAGCTGCAGGCCGATGCTCGACGGCAAGCCGCCGACCCCAACTGGCAGGCCGAATACCGGCACTGATGGCCGGGAGCTCTACCTGCCGAAGTCCTGGACAGGTGACACGGATCGGTGCCGGGCGGCAGGTATTCCGTCGAGCCGTGGGTTTGCGACCAAGGGCGAGCCGGCCCGCGCGATGATCCTGTGGGTCCTGGCCTCGTCCCTGCCCATCGCCTGGTTGACCGGCGACTGTGCCTACGGCCAGGAATGGCGCATGCGCCGCACCCTGGAGGAAGCCGGTGTCGGCTACGTCCTGGCCGTGCCGAAGTCCCAGCAGCTCCACGCTCCCTTCGTGCAGATCGACCAAGCCATCGCCCAGGCACCACCGGATGCCTGGGCGCGGATGTCCTGCGGCGACGGCGCCAAGGGCCCGCGGGTCTATCACTAGGCCGCCGCCCGTCTGCCGGCCATCGACGTCTTCGACGGCGACATACCGACGCACCAGCGGTGGATACGCCGAACGCTTCTACGGCGACGGCAACCGCTACCGCGACATCGCCGCCGCCAGCGGCATCGACAACCCGGACGTGGTGAACGTAGGCCAGGTGCTGACGATTCCGTGATCCAGCGGCCCCTCGGCGGGTAGAACGCACCAGGCGCTTAGCCCGCTTCCTCCACCTACCGGTCGGCCACGGTCAGGCCGCAGAGGCCGCGCCGATGTATCAGCAATCACTGACCGTAGTCGAATATTGGCAACTGGCACTGTCAAGTCGTTCGACAGCGAGAGGGGCTACGGATTCATCGCCGTGGACGGCGGCGGCCCCGACGTCTTCGTTCACTTCTCCGCGGTCCAGGGCAGCGGCTACCGAAACCTGGAGGAGGACCAGACGGTCGAGTTCGAGATCGCACAGGGCCCGAAGGGCCCGCAGGCCGAGCAGGTCCGCGCCGTGTGACCGGGTCGGCGGAAGCACTCGAATGAGGGGAACCCTTCAGGAGACTTCCTGAAGGGTTCCTCGCTACTCAGAACCTTTCCGCGAACCTGCTGCATCCTCGTACCACTCGGAACTCCCCTCTCGTCCCGTGCTCCTGTCTCCCGCAGGCCCAGCGCATCTGACACTCGACCTCGACTGCGCGGCCTGGACGACTACCCGGCGGTGAAACGGTAATGCCTCTTCCAACCCGTTCCGGCCGGGCGCTGAATCGTCGGACAGGCCCTAGGGTGAATCAGGTACTTACAACACTCATCGCAGCGGCAGGAACTCTCCGGCGCGCACGGCGCCCGGGGCGAACACACAGGTCCAAACCCCGCGGACCGGGCTAAGCCGGGTTCCAAGATGCCCGTCCTGTCGGACGCGAACGGACTGCCTCTGGTCGTTGGCGTCTCGACCGCCAACGTCCACAACAGCCTTGCGCTGAAGCCAGTGATCGAGAGCCACCAAACGAGACACGACCCCCAGCGAGGCCGACACTTCAATCCTCAACGCCTTCACACCGACAAGACCTAAACGTTCCCATACCTGCAGAAATAGCTGCGTGGCAAGCACATTGGCGTCCGTACGGCGCGCAAAGGCATCGAGTCCAGCGAACCTCTCGGGTGCCGAAGATGCGTCATTGAGCGCGCCAGGTCCTGGCTGACCGGGTATCGCCGGCTCAACCACCGATACGAACGTCTCATCCGACTCACCACACAGGACACCGTCCAAGAGTCCGGTAGGTGTTGGGGCCGGGAACGACCGGCCAGGCTGTCGGGGGGCGTAGTTTCCTGGCCAAGGTCATTGCTTGCGACTGGTTGTTCAGACGAGCGCCGGTGCGGGAGCGGGCAGGTAGGGGGTGATGTTGCGCCAGGCGCGCTCGACGTATTCCTCTTTCTCGCCGACCGGGGCGACATAATGCAGCGCGCCTTCGGCGGCGTCGTTGCCCTCGAGGCGGGCGATGATCCAGGCAGCGAGGTAGTGCGAGGCCAGGCAGCCGCCGGCGGTGGCGATGTTGTCCTTGGCGTAGAAGGGCTGGTTGAGCACCTCGACGCCGGCGGCGATGACCCAGGGCTTCGTGGTCAGGTCGGTGCAGGCGGGGATGTCGTTGAGCAGGCCGAGCTTGGCCAGCACGAGCGCACCGGAGCACTGTGCCGCGATGAGTTGGCGCGATGGGTCCAGGCGGCGCAGGATGTTCATGATCGCTGGGTCTTCGACGACCTCGCGGGTGGCGATGCCACTGCCGACGATGACGGCATCAGCGGCGCACGCCTCCTCGAGAGTGGACATCTGCTCGATGACCACCCCGTTCATCGACGTCACCTCGGGGCTGGGGGTGGCGATGGTGACGCGCCAGCCGTCGGACCTGATCCGGTTGAGCACGCCGAGTGCGATCAGGGAGTCGAGCTCGTTGTAGCCCTCGAAGGTGAGGATGGCGATGTGCACGGCGGCCGTCTTTCCGGGTGGTGGGTCGGTGGGTGGATCTTGACGGTAAGGACCCACGAGCAGGACAGTCAAAGAATTGTCATGCATACAATCCGGTGCATGGCAGCCTCGCGGTACAAAATGCTGGTCGATGCCCTCGCATCCGACATCCGGACCGGACGGCTCGCCGCGGGTGCACGACTGCCGACACACCGTGGGCTCGCCGCCCGTGAGGGCATCGCCGTGGTGACCGCGACTCGGGTGTACGCCGAGCTGGAAGCGATGGGACTGGTGAGCCGGGAACAGGGCCGCGGTACGTTCGTGCGTGACATCGCCCTTCCCGCCGGTCACGGCATCGATCAGCAGGTCGTCGCCACGGATGCGGTCGACCTCAGCTTCAACTATCCGTCGCTGCCCGGGCAAGCCGATCTCCTTCGGCAGGCTCTGCGAGAGGTGGCCACCTCTGGTGATATCGACTCGCTGCTGCGCTACCAACCGCATCGAGGGCGTCCCCAGGACAGAGCCTCGATCGCACGGCACCTGAGGCGTCGAGGAATCACCACTGACGCGGATCAGGTCCTCATCGCAGGCGGTGCGCAGCACGGCCTGGCCATCACCGTCATGGCCACGCTCAACGCCGGCGACGTCGTCGCGGTCGACGCACTCACCTACCCGGGGTTCAAGGTGCTCGCGTATGCCTTTCATCTCGACCTGGAGCCCATACCCGCAACGGCCAACGGGCCGAATCTTGAGGTCCTCGAGAAGCTGTGCGCGACCCGCCCTGTGCGCGCGATCTACACCATGCCCACCTTGCACAACCCTCTGGGCTGGGTCATGCCGGCAACTGACCGAACCCGCCTCATCGAGATCGCTCGACAGCACGGTCCTCTCATCATCGAAGACGCCTCCTACGCCTACTTGGTGGAGGACCCTCCACCACCTCTGGCGGCAACCGCGCCGGACATCACCGTCTACGTCTCGGGGCTGTCCAAGAGCGTCGCCACCGGCCTCCGGGTCGGCTTCGTCGTCGCACCGCCATCTGTGGTGCCGTCGCTCGAACGCGCGATTCGGGCGACCACCTGGAACACCCCGGCCCTCACCACCGCGATCGCCTGCCGCTGGCTCGAGGACGGCACGGTCGACCACTTGGAAGCGCAGAAACGAGACGACGCCAAGGCCCGCCAAGCACTCGCCGGACAAGAGCTGGCGGGCCTACCGTTCATCAGCCACCCCTCGTCCTACTTCACATGGCTACCACTGCCCGACGACGCACGCGCCGATCGCCTGACCGCCACCCTCGCGCGTCAGCACATCTCGGTATCCACGGCCGAGCCGTTCACCACCTCGATGCACACACCGCAGGCGATCCGCCTCGCTCTGGGTTCGACCGATCTGGACAGTCTCCGGTCGACGCTGCGTACCGTGCGACGAGTCGCTGTCGAGGACGCCTACGCTTGAACTCCCCTCCACCAGCCGATTCCTGCCCGCACCGGCGTCCGTGTACGAAAGGTCGCCGGCGCTGAAGGCTTGGAGAAACCCGGTCGGCCTACGCCCCGAGACTTCGATGCCCGGTGACCGTGACGGGGTGTTGCACACCTACGCCGATCACACCCCTGTCGGGTGGGTCCACGTTCATGACAGCAGAACGAGCCGATAAGCCTGTGGTGACGGAAACTGCCTGTGGACCGGGCAGCTGATCGGCGAGCATGGGGGCATGCCGCGCACGCTGAAGCTCACGGGGAAGTGGAAGAACATCACCTTCGAGGAGCTGGAAGACTTCGTCCGCGCCGCCCGGGACGCCGGCGTCCACCACCACACGGAGATCACCGCCGACGTCAGCAGCAGCAGCGGGAAGATCAAAGAGCTGGAGATCGAACTCGACTGAAGCGTCAGGCGTGACGGGCGCCGACGCTGGGCAAGGTGTCCGGGCCGCTGCGTACAGCGCTCTGGCGCAGCGGCCCTCAAGGCCGCACCCGTCAACGCTGAACGGTCGGGCCCCCAAAGAGTGGTTCTCATCATGCCTGCAGCCAGGATGCTGGGATGCGGCGGGCAAGGAGCGCCAGCACGAACCGGACATGGTCTCGCCGCTGGGAATCGCCTGGTGTCTCGCGTTCCATTCCGTATCACGTGCTGCCTGTGCGGCAAGAAGATTCCGCTGGCGAGCGATGCCTGCGCCCTGGACCGCGAGTGGCAGCGGCGCTATCCGGCGATGCGGGGCACCATCGCCTGTCGGGGCTGTGCCACCAGCACGGAGGGGATCTGCACCGCGGCTTCATGGACGGCCACATCCCCACGTCCAACAACGGATCCGACATCGACTCGTGGAGCCACATCATTGCCGAAGGCACCCACCGCGCCATCGTGCTGAGCTATCCGCGCTCCGGGCTAATCCAAGGAGCCGGGGCCTATCTGCGTGACGTCGCCACCGGCAGCAGGATCAGCCCCCGGCTGGCCGCCAACCTGCGCGCCGCCCTCCACGACGAGGACACCCAGCGACACGGGGCGCGCCGGTTCCGGCCGGGTCAGGCGTAGATCACGCGGACGACGTGACGGTCAGCACAGCGACGCTGGCGGCGACTTCGCACCGGAATTCCGGTGTCACCCGAGCCCGGTGCGCGAATGCCTGAACTGCCGCCATCGGCCCCGTCCGCGCCATTGCCACCCTCCTTGCCCGGGCTGCCCGGATCCGCAGGCGGCCTCCACCCGTCGCCACCCCGCCCGCCGGCACCACCAGCACCACCGGCAGGATCCGCCCGACGTGGCCGCCGGCCCGACCTGCCTTCGCAGCCTGCTCACCTCATTCTGAGAGGATCAGTTAGACGCGGTGTGAAGCAACAGGTGTCTCACTCGGTGGAATTCAGTCGACGCGCTTCCGCATGGTGATCAGCATGGCCGCCATGGTGGACACTTCTCTGTACGCGGCTTTCTTGGTCGCCGCCTTTGCGCTGTGCGTCACCCCAGGACCCGACATGATGTTCGTCGTGGCCATGGGGGGTCGTGGAGGGCTGACCGCAGGTGTGATGGCCGCATTGGGGGTGGCGTTCGGTGCCCTGGTGCATGCTGTTGCCGCCGTGCTCGGTCTGTCAGCACTCTTCACCACGCTGCCGGTGCTGTACCACGTGCTGCGTTGGGTCGGCGCGGCTTATCTTCTCTACCTCGCGATCAAGGCATTTCGTGACCGCTCCGGCCTCGGAAGCGACGACGGGCAAGGCGAGGCCGAAAAGAACGACGGTCCGGGGCGGTTGCGCGCTTTTTGGCAAGGGACCATCACCAATCTGCTCAACCCAAAGGTGATCTTGTTCAACGTGGTCTTCCTGCCGCAGTTCGTGAACCCAAGCCTCGGGCACGTGGGGTGGCAGCTCCTGATCCTCGGTTTCACCCTGGTACTCGTCGGCCTCGTCGTCGACGCCTCGATCGGCCTGCTCTCCGGCCGACTCTCGTCGATACTGCGGCGCAGTCGCCGCGTGGCCCGCGGGCTCAACATCTTCAGCGGCACGGTCTTCACGGGCCTCGCCATACGGCTCGTCGCTGCACCGAAGTAGCGCGACGGGCATGGTGCGCGGGTGGCAGAACGACTTGGTTCGAGTGCCGGGGCTGTGGTCGCATGGTGGCGATGCCTTCCAACGAACCTTCCACAGATTCCAAGGCGCGGGTACCGGCGAGCCGTGCTGCCCAGGGCGGCGAGGAGCCAGACGCCTCGTCGCCCCAGGGCAACACCGCCGGCGCCGACTCCGCTACAGGCACCGGCGGCCCCACCGCCGCTGACACCGCCGTCACCGATAACGGCACCGACCCGGGCGCCGGCGCTGACGTCGGCGCCAGTAGCGCCGCTACCGCCACCGCTACCGCCGCCGACAGCGGCACGGACTCGGCCACGGCCACCGGCGCCGATGCCAGCGTCGTCGGCGCAGTTGGAGCCACCACTGCAGCCGACGCAGGCACTGACAAGACGATTACCGGCGACGAGAAGGAGTACCCGAGGGCCGGGCGCAAGCCGCGGCGGTTTGTGCGGAGGACCGTGAAGGTCGTCGTCGCGCTGGCCGTCGTTCTTGCGTTTCTTGCGCTCGGGGACCGGTGGGCCGTGCTCTACGCGGAGAACCTGGCGGCGCAGCAGGTGCAGAAGGCGCTGAAGCTGCACGCCGAGCCCGAGGTGCACATCGACAGCTTCCCGTTCATCGGGCAGGTGCTCGCGGGCAATATCGACCACGTCGAGGTCAACGTTCCCGATGTCGACGCCGGGCCGGTCTCCGTCGCTCAGGTGAAGGGGAAGGTGGACGACATCCGGATCGTCGGCAGCCTGCCGTCCTCGGTCAAGGGCGCGGTGCTGAGCCGGGTGCGCGGTGACATCCTGCTGGACTTCAAGGACCTGAACCGCGAAGTCGGCGCGTCACAGATCCACTTGATGCCCGGCCCCGAGAAGAACACGGTGCTGGCCGGCGGCAACCTGCCGGTGGGCGACAAGCAGGCCCGGATCCGGGGTCGTGCGCAATTGCAGCGCACCGGGGATCGCGGCCTGCGCATGACCGTGCAGGACACGCGCGTGGTGGTGCCCGGCCTGCTCACGTACGTACCGGGCAAGGGCGGTGGCCTGCAGCTGACGGCACCTGTCGCCGACAAGATGGACGAGGGCGAGCTCCAACAGGCGACCGGGAAGCACGTCCTTCCGCAGCAGATGATGAAGGGCCGCGTGCTGGACACGCTCGTGGACCATCCGTCGCTGCTCAAGCCCACCGGCATCGATCCCTCACTCATCCAGGGCCTACAGAAGCTCCGGGAACCGAAGGTCGCGCAGCAGATGGAGTTCTCTGCGCAGCTGCCGGACAACCTGCCGGGCGACATTCGGCTGCGCGGCATCTCCGTGACGAAGAACGGCATCCGGGCGCAGCTGACCGGCAAGGACATATCGGTGGGCTAGGACGACTGCACTGACGCAGGCCCCGTCACGCCGGCGCGTTCGGGCAGACGCACGGCGGCGGCACGGACGCGGATACAGCGCCCGTGCCGCTGCCTTTCCCGTACGAGCCGATCGCTCCCCGCTTTGCGGACACGCGCCCACGAGCCGCGCACACCGCAGCCGCCCGAAGACAGCCGTACGGCCTCATGACCACAGAGCCGAACCGCAGACGGGATAAGGCCGTGTCACCCCACGCCCACCTTCTGGCGCCATCAACTCGGAAGAGTGCCTGGTGCCGCGTGCGGTAGGCAAGCGTGCGCTACCCCGCCGGCCGGCCCCGGGCCGACCATGCCCGACTCGCAGGCAAGCACCACCAGCCGGCTGCGATCGGGTACGCCGAGTTTCGTCATGACGCGGCTGACGTGCGTCTTGGCCGTCGCGGGGCTGAGTACCAGGCGCTCGGCGATCTCGACGTACGACAGGCCGCCGCCACCAGCTGCATTACTTCCCGCTCGCGCCCGGTCCGTGCCTTCGGACGCGCCGGCAACGCTGGGGCCGCCCCCGACCCAAAGCCGCGTGACCAACCCCAACACACTGGCCACGGATCCCCGCGCTGATGCATCGTGCTTATCCGAGATCGTTCGCCGAACGGAGACGCAATGACCGATGAAGCTCCCTTCCGGGTAGGACTTCGTGTCGAGGACGTGGCCGAAGCGGCCATCTTCTACGCGGGGCTCGGGTTCGAGCAGGCTGGATCGATATCAAGTCCGGACGGCCAGCCGATCATGGCGATCCTGAGACGTGGTGACCTTCAACTGCTCGTCGATGCCTTGACCGGCATGCCGTTTCCTGACAGCGACCGCGAACACATGACCAGAACCGGTCCGCGGGGCCCCGGTATTGTCATCGGTATCGAGGTGGACAACGTCGACGCGACCGCGGACTACTGCCGCTCAGCCGGAGCCACGGTCACCACTGGCCCGCTCGACGCACCATGGGGCGAGCGATACGCCGAGTGCCTCGATCCGTACGACTACGCATGGAAGTTTTATCAGCTGCTCCCGGACCCGCCCCAGGACAGCTTGAGCACCGCCTACGACAGCTGGTTCGCCTGACCCCCACCGCTGGGACGAACACCCGAACCGCCGACCGTGATCCTTCGGCCCCGCTCCGGTCACTTCGGCAGATCGGCGGAGAGGAAGGGAGCAAGGAGCGCGAATAACGCGTCGGGGCGGTCCAGGGGGATGATGTGCCCGCAGTCCTGGAGATGGTGTCCGACCAGGTCATCGGCGATGGGACGGAGTTGGCGTTCGAGCCCGGTGCCGACGGGGTGAGAGCCGACGGCCATGGTGGGCATGGTCAGCCGAGCCGTCGCGACTGCGTCCTGGATCTGCTGCGCGCTGGTGGGCAGGGCCCGGTAATAGGAGAACGCGCAGCGCAGGGCCTCACCCCCGGTGTACGCGTGGACGAAGGCCGCACGGATATCGTCGGGTACTCCTCGCCCGAGCGTCCCCGAGTCGAGGAACCAGTCGACGTACGGGGCCTCGTTGCCGGCCAGGACGGTCTCGGCGAGGCCGGGGACGGCGTGGAAGCCGAACCACCACGGGGCACCCCCCGCGACGACGTCCTCTGCTCCGGGCAGGCGGCCGAGCAGTGCCTCCATCACGACCAGGCGCCGGACGAGGCCGGGCCGGCGCAGCGCGAGCAGGACGGCGGGGGCAGTGCCCGCGTCGATGCCGACCACCGCTGCCGAGGGCTCGCCGAGTGCGTCGAGCAGCCCTTCGGCGTCGGCGGCGAGGGTGCCTGCGTCGTAACCCTCGACGGCGCGTGCACTGGCACCGAAGCCTCGAAGGTCCGGGGCGATGACCCGGTACTGCCCGGCCAGTCGGCCCATGATGCCGCTCCAGAGTTGCCAGGTGTGCGGGAAGCCGTGCAGCAGGAGAACCGCAGGTCCGTCCCCGGCGATTGCGACATTGAGTTGGACGCCGTTCGTCGCGATGCGGCGCAGGTGGTGTGCGGTGGTGACGGGCATGACGGCTCCTCCTGACGGTTACCATTGGTGACCACAGAACGATAGGTAACTGTCCGAGCGCTTCCTAGACGGCACTTTCAGGGAAGGTGGTGAGCCACAGGTGACCACCCGAGGAGCCCGGGCCGCCGGTCGCGGGGTACGCGGCGATCTGTTCGATCCGCATTGCCCGACGCGGCAGTTGCTGGACCGCATCGGTACGAAGTGGACGTCCATGGCCGTCAAGACGCTCGCCGATGCCGCACCGGACGAGGTGCGCTTCGCGGAGCTGAGACGCCGGATGCCCGGCGTGTCGCAGAAGATGCTGTCCGTGACGCTGCGAAGCCTGACCCGCGACGGGCTGGTGGCGCGCCGGGTCGAACCCACCGTGCCGCCGCGGGTCTTCTACCGACTCACCGGACTCGGGCTGTCCCTGGAAGCCGCGCTTGCGGGGCTGCGGACCTGGGCGGAGGAGCACATGGCCGAGATCGACCGCGCCAACGAAGCCGCCGCCCAGGAGGCCGATGAGAGCTAGGCAGGCCGATTCCGCGCTCAGTACTGGTGGCTGGGGTACCCGATGTAGCCGGCATCGCCCGGCCGTGGGCCAGGACCGCTGGGTCGTTGTCCACATAGACGACCCGCGAGTCCGGGGTCACCCGCTGCACCACCTGATGGGGTGTTTTCCGCGGTCGGCAGGCCCGAGCCGCAGTCCAGGTACTGGGTGATGCCCGCCTGGCCTGCCAGGAACCGGCAGGCGCGGATCAGGAAGGCCCGGTTCTCGACTGCCAGGTCCGCGACCTCCGGAACGGCTTTCTGCACACTCCGAACGACCTCGCGGTCCACCTCGTAGTTGTCTTTGCCATTGAGGAAAGCGTCGTACACCCGCGCGATACTGGGACGTGTCGGTCCGCGACCTGGACCGCCTGAGGAGCACCGGTGGTGGCATCTTCGGCGAAGAACGGCGCCCGGTCACGGCAGATGACGACAAGGCGTACGCGGTCGCACGTGACCCAACCCCCTCGCAATCGAACGCCAAGGTGACGCTCTGCGACCGCTCCCCAAGATCTGTGCCAGAACCCAGGACTCGTGATAAAGCCAGGGAGGTTAGTTTCTCCCTTCGGGGTTCTGGTAGATGCTGGCGGCCATTGATCCCAATTGCTTGTTGGCCTTTAGCGCCAGGTCGATCGCGTCGCTGACGCTGTTGCTGGGGACCGGGACGTTGTTCACATAGATAGCGAAGACGAGACGGTGACCATCTTTCGCGTCAACGTATCCTGCAAGCGCCTTGGTGGTGAGAGCCAGCTTGCCCTTGAAAGCGCCGACCAGGGTGCCGGTCTTCGCGCGAATGTGTCCTGCGGCAGGGTCGGTGTGCGCGATGACATCCGCGAGTGATCCATCGACACCCAGGCTCGGCATAGAGTCGTAGAAGGTGCTGAAGTCGCGACTGTGGGAAAGATGCCGCAGCAACTCCGTCTGTGCGGCTGGTGTGGCCTTGTCCCCGGTCAAGCCTTGGGCATCGACGAGAGTGAACGAATTCGGGTCAATCCCTGCGTCGGCGAGAAAGTTCCGCTCGATCTGCATTCCGTCGGCATAGGTGTGCTTGCCGTGATGGACTGCCATCAGCGGTGGCAAGAGGTTGGCGCCGAGATTGTGGCTGACCTTATTGATCAACTTGGCGTATTCCCTGAAAGGCGGTGACGTGTACGTCGCCGAGACAGGCAAGGCCTTCACCTCCTCCGATGACGGAAGGTCGGAGCCGGGGTTGGATCCGAGCGTCGGGGCGCTGACGGTGACACCATTCCGCTCAAGAGCCTCGATGAGCACGGTGCGGGCAAATGCTGCGGGGTCTGGTACTTGGAATGTCGCCACGAATGGTGCGGTGGCGTCAGCGGGCACCGAGCCTCGAACCCGGATGTGCCCGGGGGCGTTGCTTTCGGTCTTCACCGTCGGCTTCGTGCCGGCGGGCGTGGTTGTGACGTTCGCGTCGACGGTGAAGGCTGCCGTCTTGGGCCGCCAGTCGACCTTCGCCGGGTTGCCGGGCGTGCCGGGCGTGATGAGCAGGTCAATGAGGTTGTCGTTGACCACCGTTGGCGTGACAGGCGTCCCACCGATCGACACCGGGTCCCAGAGCCGATTGTCGATGATCACGTTGCCGTCCACTTGACGGATGCCGCTTGCCGCGACCTGACGAGCCAGGTCATTGATGCCTGCCAGCGGGTCTTCCCGGGTGATGGTTGCCATTCCTGGCACGGCGTTCGCGTCGTAGTGGTCGAAGTCGGGGACGTCCAGTTGTCCTGCTGCAATCGTCCGTCCGCCGAGAGCCAGATCGCCACTTCCCACCATGATCAGGTTGCCCGTGAGTCGTCCGGCCTCCGATATCGAACCGCTGTGCACGATTGGCGTACGGAAACGGTGGTCGCTGCCGAGGTCGTCGAGGGCTGCGCCTACCGCGAAGGTCTTGGCTGTCGATCCAGTCATGAACTTGGATTCGGCGTTCTTCGACTGGAGGACTTTTCCTGTCTTCAGGTCGGCGACCTGCACGCCCCAGTCGCCCGTTGCCCACGGTGAGGCGTCCATGAGCTTTTGCAGCTCGGCGCTCACACCTGGAGCGTTCGGGGACGCGGAATTCGAGTGATCCTTTGAGTCATTGGAGCACGCCGACATCGTGACGGCCGCAAGGGCCGATGCCACAGCTACTGCGGCTGCGCGGGTACGCAGTCGGCGTGAGCCGTATCCAGTAGCCTCCCGCCGTGTGGTTCCCGCCCTCCGATGGACTGCGGGCCCGGGCTCCCTTCGGATGCGATTTCGCATGAGATCGGGGGCTTTTATAAACATTGCGAGGATACCTTTTAATTTCTAGCGTTAAACGAGGGGGGTGCCATGAATGCCAGCGGTCGTGCTTTAGGCGATCGAGATACGCCAGCGCATGGGGCACGATTTCAAGAACGTAATGCCAATCCGCGCCACCGATAAATTCCTTTTCTGTCTTGATGGGATAGCCAAGGAATGTTCGGGAATCGGCGGAAACCACGGGTGCGCGACTCACTGCACTGCCAGTGGCGGTGATCGCCCAGCTGAACCGGGCAACCATTGGACTTGTCCAGTCCGGCCGAAGGGAATCGCCCGAACAATGCGGGCAGCGGGAGAAAGCATGGTAGGGAAAACCCCCGTTCCTCATATCTGACTAAGGCGCCTTTCTCTTGCCGATGACGATGTCTCCGTTACGGGTGTGAATCCTCACGGCATGGTCACTTGTGTCGTCTTTCATGACATCCACTGTGATGTCGCCCTGCTTGGCGGCCGTGTCGACTGCGTACGTCGCCTCCGGCAGGCTGAGCCGAACATCGCCGTCCTGGCTTCGCACATCGACGAGGTCAGGTGCGGAGACGAAGTTCAGCTCGTTGTCGCCGTTCCGTGAGGCGACAGTGACCGACCTTGCGAAGATCCTGTCGCCCTCGATGGTTCCGTCGCGGCCTTCCAGATCCAGATGGGGCCCGCTGAGGTCCGACAACCGCATGTCGCCGGCTTTGGCCGAGAAATCTGCGGTGAAGCCCGTGGCTTCAACAAGACCCTTGTCGTTCTCGGCAGTGATCGCGGCGTCGCGCGGTACCTTCACGGTGTACTTCGCACCGCAGTTGACGGAGAGGCCCGTGTAGTCCAGCGAGAGCGTGAGAACGCCCCCTTCGAGCTTCCATCCGGATTCTATTTCGCCGCCTACTTTCGTACCGCTGACCTGCCGCGTCACCCGAACGCCCTTGACATCGGCGGCTACGAGTTCCAGGTCGGCGGAGTCGGACTTCACGGTCAGGCTGTCCCCACTGAAATCAAACATTTTCGATTCCACGACGGTGTTCGCCGGGGTACCGTCCGGGCTGCATCCCGTTGCTGCGACAGCGAGGATCGCGACGCCCCCGAGGGCGAGCACAGGGTGAGGCCTCATTCCCATTGATTCATTCCTTCATAATTCTGGACATGCAGGTGACGCATGCCGTTCATGGTGGTGGTTGGTTCGAAGGACGCGATCGCGTCGGTGGCGAGTTCGTTCCGTGGAGTCAGCAGGCAACCTGAATACCGGCCGAGGGATTCTGCTGTCGCGGCGGTACGGACCTCGCCCTGCTTCACGAGCGAAGAGCCCGAGCTGCGACCGTGCGCGACACACGGGCGGCTTGGAGGGCCAGAGCGAGGCAGGTGGTCACGAGCGTCACGCCGGCGAGCACGCCGAGAGTCGCCCAGGGGAGGCCGTCCAGAACCCGGACGACGCTGATCTCGGCGCCCACAGCGATAGTGGCACTCGTCACCGCGATGGCGATCGCGCCGAAGACGATCGCCGTCCCCGCGTAGATCACTCCCTCATAGATCGTTGATCGGGTGACCACACCTGGTCGCGCACCGGCGACCGTCACGATGGCGGAATCACGTGTGCGTTCCCGCCCGACCAGAGCGATCACAGCAAGGCCGCCGACCCAGGACACGACGAAGACCCAGCCCAGCACGACCAGGACATCGCCCAGCCCGGCAGTGCTTCCGGGCATGACGTTCCCCATGACCATGAAGAGTCCGACGAACGACAGGGAGAGGGCGAAGGGCAGCACCGTGGCGACGCTTCTCGCCGCGCGGGTACGGCACGATTGCACGGCAAGGTGCCAGGCGACACCGTGCGAGGGCACGAGTGCGGTCCAGAACCTCATCAGAGGTGTGAGCACCCACGGCCCCATCAGCAGCAACAGGCAGATGAGAAAGAGGTCGCCGGCGAAAGCGAAGGCCGTCCGCTGTTCGATCCCGCCCTCGAGTTCGAGTCCCAGCCCGGGAATCCACATCCCGACCACACCGGCGAGGAGGCAGAGGGCGAGAACGCTGCGCGTGACGCCGGGCCGCGCCGGTGGATCGGCGAGGTCTCGGAACGCGCGCATCTCCGGTGTCTTGGCGGCACGGCGCGTGACTCCCCAGCCGCCGAGCAGACACGGAACCACCCCGGAAAGCACGCTCGCCCCGACATGCCAGAGGTGGAATCCGGCCGTGGCTCCGTGCAGGTCGAGTCCCGTGGTCGTCCACTGTGCGAGGGCGGTGCTCGCGACGAGAGGGGCCAGCGGTACTGCCAGCGCGCCGGCTGCAGCGCCGAGCACGACCAGTTCTGTGCGCAGAATGAATCTGATGCGATTGCGAGGGATCCCGAGGATCGCCCACAGGGCATGATCGCGTCGCTGGGTCGTCAAGGTCAGACCGACGGTGGATGCGACGATGCCCACGGCGGCAAGCACGGTGAAGAAGACGATGTTGCCGCCGAGCGCGATCGACGCGGAGACCATCCGCGCATCTCCCGCCGCCCGCGCTGTCGAGACGGCGGTGAACATGGCGATGACCGAGCCCGCTGCGCATGCCGCACCGACCACTGCGCACAGGAACGTCCACAACCACATGGACGCCTGCATCCGAATGTCCGACAGGACAAGTCGCATCACGACGCCTGCTCACCCGCTTCGTCCTGCGACTGCGCCGCGAGGACGGCATCGCTCACCGCGTGGGAGTCGCCACCAGGAATGACGGCGTGCACTTGCCCGGACCCCAGCACCACGACCTGGTCAGCACGTGCGGCCGCATGAGGGTCGTGTGTGACCATGAGGACCGTGGTTCCCTGCGCGGGAAGTGCCTGCAGCCAATCGAGCACGGCATGACCCGACTTGAGGTCGAGCGCGCCGGTCGGCTCGTCGGCGAAGACGATCCGCGGCTGATTCGCGACGACCCGGGCCACCGCGACGCGCTGGCGTTCACCTCCGGAGAGCCGGTCGGGGCGCCGCCGCGCGTGCTGGGCGATACCGAGCCTCGACATGGCGTCGCCGACCCTCGACCTGGGCACCCGATGTCCGGCGAGTCGCGCCGGCAGGGCGATGTTGTCCTCGACCGTCAGCGAGCTGACGAGGTTGTACTCCTGGAAGATGAATCCGACGTTCTCACTGCGGAATGCGGCCTGCTTGCGAGGGGGGAGCGACAGGACATCCGTTCCCAGGACCTCGATGGAACCCGCGGTCGCTTGCTCCAGACCAGCAATGCAGAGCAGAAGCGTCGACTTGCCCGACCCGGAGGGGCCGACGATGGCGGTCAGCCGGCCTTCGGGAATGTCCAGGTCGATATCGTGCAGGACGCGCGCCGTCTCGCGTCGACGGCCCGGAACGGGGAAGTCCATATGAAGGCCGCGCAAACGGATGCACGGCGCGGAAGCAGCAGCTGAGATGGGCATGCATCGAGCTAAGCAGGGCACGGCGGGAGCCACACGGGTGCCTGCACTGCTTAAAGGTAGACCTAGGTCTACCTTTTGCGCGATCCGCAGTATGGGACAATGGCGGGCATGGCGCAGATTCGAATTGCCCGGAGGGTTCTGACGGAATGCATCGCGGCAATGGCTTTTCCGATTCTGCTGCTTTCCATTCTCGTTGCGCCGGTCTCGGCCCCGGTGGTGACGGAGACGGACCGTTCGAGAGCCCGGTGGTGCGGCGTCGAGGCGATGCCCCTGAAACCCTCTGACCACAGCTGGGCCCAGTGGGTGGCAACCCGGCTGCGTTCACGGTCGATGTGGCGCACCGACCTGCCGGTTTTCGTGACCGCCGTGCTCCTGTCCGCACTGTCACTGCTGGTCGCTTTCTTCGGATTCATCGGCGCTGCCGCGTTGGTGTTCTCCCCCGTCTTCTGGCTCTTCGGCATCGCCGCGCAGGTCGGTCCATTCACCCCTGAATCCGTTGGGGAAACCCTTCTGGCGATGCCCGCAGGCATCGTTCTCGGCGCGGTCACCACTACCGTACTGACCGGCACATCATTTCTTCGCGACCTTCTCCTGCGCACCTTCTCCAGAAGCCGGGACCCGGATCTGCTCGCGAAACTGGAGGAGCTCCGGACCAGTCGGGCTTCGCTGACCGCGGCCTTCGAATTCGAGCGACAGCGCATCGAACGCGATCTGCACGACGGCGCCCAACAGGAACTCGTCGCCGTCGTCATGCGTCTCGGGATGCTGGAAGCCACGGCCACAGCCACAGCCGCCGACCAGGAACGAATCGTGCGGCTGGCACGGCAGGCCCAGGCTCACGCGGAGCGCGCACTCGAACGGCTGAGGGACACGGTGCGCGACATCCATCCCCGTGAACTGAGCGACCTCGGTCTCATCGCCGCCGTCCGAGAGCTGGCCGCGCGATCACCTTTGCGGGTCGAATTGACCAGCACCGGCGATGATGCCCAGCTTTCGTCACCGACTGCGACCGCCGTATACTTCACGGTGTCCGAAGCCCTGACGAACATCTCGAAACACGCAGGTGTGGGAAACGCTCGGATCGACCTACGATGCGCCACGACAGACGTACACGTGCGTGTGCACGACGATGGTGTCGGCGGTGCGAGAATCGACACGGGCTCCGGGCTCGCCGGACTGCGCGAGCGAATGCGAAGTGTCGGCGGGAATATCGAAATTCTCAGCCCACCGGGTGGCGGGACGCTGGTTGTGGCGTCCGCTCCCAGCCAACCCCCGTGGTGATAAATTGAAGCAGGACGTTCCCCGGGGAGGGGGGTCATGAGAATTGTTCTGGCAGATGACAGCGTGCTGATAAGGGCCGGCATCCGGGAAATCTTGACCTCCCACGCTCATGATGTCATCCGCGAATGCGAGGACGCCGACGAACTGGTTGCCGCAGTCGACGAGCTGGTGCATGCCGGAGCCGCCCCGAACATGGTGATCACGGATGTCCGCATGCCCCCCAAAAACACCGACGACGGACTGCGTGCCGCGATCGATCTGCGCTCCCGGCACCGGGACCTGCCGGTGTTGGTTCTCTCCGCCTACGTCACGGGCCCCTATGTGAGGGAGCTTCTGAACGGCCCGGGTGCCGACGGAGCCGTCGGGTACCTGCTCAAGGAGAAAGTGGGCAGAGTCGCCGACTTCCTGCGAGCTGTCGAGACGGTCTCCGCAGGTGGCGTCGTGATCGACCCCGAGGTTGTTCGCCACGTCACCCGCGCGGACTCGCCACAGGGGCCGCTTGCCCGGCTCACCGCTCGTGAAAGGGAAGTGCTCGCCCACATGGCCGAAGGGCGCTCCAACGCAGAAATAGCGACGGAGCTGTTTCTTTCCGGCGCTGCCGTGAGTAAGCATGTGGCGAACGTTTTCGTGAAGCTCGGCATGCCTCCCGACGAGGACAATCGGCGCGTCAAGGCCATTCTGGCCTGGTTCGAATACAACTGAGGATTGGCCCCGGGCACCGTCCAGCAGCTCCCACAGCTCCGTGAGCCCCGCGTCGGTGCCGCAGTTCTAGGAGGGCTCTGGCTCAACTTCTTTGACGTGGCCACTCTCAGTGACTGCTGGGCCTTTTCGAGCTCTAGGTGAAGTCGCCCGAAATTGGTCCGTGGGCAACGCAGTTGGGCTGAATGTTCAGGGCTGTGAAAGAGGTCCTGCTCCGGCTCAAGGAGTTGTTGTTCCCGTCGATCGCGGACGTCGCGGTGCTGTCGGTAGACGTGAACATCGCGATAGTGCGCGTTAACGCGTAATGCACCGCCGGCGGCGCCGCGTGCCCGGTCTGTGGCGCCTGGTCGAACCGGGTTCACGGTTCCTACCTGCGGTTTCCCGCTGATGTTCCCAGCGGAGGCCGACGGGTCGTCCTTCAATTGAGGGTCCGGCGATTCTCCTGCGGAAACTCGGGCTGCGCACGCCGCACCTTCGTCGAGCAGATACCTGGCCTGACGCTCCGGCACAGTCAGCGGACCGAACGGTTGCGCTCGACCCTGGCCTCGGTCGGTCCGGCCCTCGCGGGCCGGGCCGGGGCTCGCATCGCCAGCGTTCTCGGCGCTTCCGTCAGCCGTAGCACGGTGCTTCGGCTGGTTGATGCGCTTCCCGAGCCCGAGGTGGCCGCGCCGCGGGTGGTCGCTGTCGACGAGTACGCCACCCGGAAGGGCCGCCACTACGGCACCGTCCTCATCGATGTCGAAACCCGCCGCCCAGTTGACCTGTTGCCCGACCGGGAGGCGTCCAGCCTGACGGCCTGGCTCGCCGAACGGCCGGGCGTTGAGGTCATCTGCCGTGACCGGGCGCCGTTCTTCGCCGAAGGTGCCACCACCGGTGCTCCTCAGGCGGTCCAGGTCGCGGACCGGTGGCATCTCTGGCACAACGTGAGCGAGGCTGCCGAACGAGCTGTCGCTCAGCACTGCAACTGCCTCCGCGCCCTTGTCACGGCCGCCCCCGAACCCGATCCGGAGCCTGCGCTGGAGGAAGATTCGTCTGGCTCGCCATGGCCGACCGGCCATCGTTTCGCCGACCGCACCAGGGCCCGGCACGCCGACGTCCACGCACTGCTGAAGGCCGGGCACAGCCGTCGATCGGTCCAGCGGCAGCTCGGTATGACCTGGCGGACCGTCAAGCAGTTCGCCGATGCAGCGAGGCCGGAGGAGCTTTTCACAGGGCAGTGGCAGAACCGGCCGTCGGTCCTCGATGACTACAAGCCCTACCTGGACGACCGTTGGAACGAGGGCTGCACCAACGCCTGGAAGCTGTGGGAAGAGATCGTGCCGCTTGGCTATAAGGGCAGTTACCAGCGCGTCCGCGCCTACCTGCACAAGAAGCGCACCTCCCCGCGACCGGTGGTCGCCCGGCCGCCCTCGCCCCGAACAGTCGCCGGATGGATTCTCCGGCGAACGGAAACCCTCCCTGAGGCCGAGCAGCTGCAGCTCAAAACCGTCCGCACCCACTGCCCCGAGATCGACGCGCTCACCCGGCACGTCCGTGCCGTCGCGGTCATGCTGACCGAGCGCCAGGGCGAGCGTCTTCCGGACTGGCTCGCCGCCGTCCGACGGGACGATCTGCCCAGTCTCCACACGCTTGCCGCCGGCATCGATCGCGACCGCGTGCCGTCATCGCCGGTCTCACCCTGCCCTGGAGCTCGGGCGCGGTCGAAGGCCATGTCAACCGGATCAAGATGCTCAAGCGCCAGATGTTCGGGCGGGCGGGACACCAACTTCTCCGCAAGCGCGTCCTATTAGCGTGACGGAGAGTGGCCGCGTCACAGAAGTTGAGCCAGAGCCCTTGCACATGAACAAAGCCAGCTGCTGTTGATACGGGCCGGGCGGGTAGGAACCCGGCACGTTCGGCTGTTGCTGGTGCGGGCCGGGCGGCTGCGGCGCAAACCCGGGGGCTGGAAAAAGGGCAGCTTTACCGCCCCATCCACCATCGACCGCTGGATCACCGGCACCGTCGTCACGGCCCGCGCCGACCACGGCGTGACGACCGAGAACGGGGTGGCCCGCCTCGCCCGTAACCGGCTCAAACAACTGGTCAAGGAGATGGAGACCAACGGCGAGCAGCGCGGGCGAGGCCAAGCCCCGCCCCTGCTGGTCGACCACCTCATCCGCATCAGCGCCGCCTGTCCGGACAACCTCATGGGCATCCGCGACCGCGCCGTGGTCCTCATGCACTTCGCCGTCGCCGGCCGCGAGCACGAAATCGCCTTCACCCGCGGACGCGACTACACCGACGACCCCGGCGGACTCGTCGCCGACCTGCGCGTCTCGAAGATCCGCCCCCGCATCGTCCCCGTGCCGTACGGCTCCCGCCCGGCGATCTGCCCCGTGCGGGCCTGGCAGGCGTGGAAGGATGCCGCCGGCCTCGCAAACGACCCGGACGGCTTCGCCTTCCGGCGACTGCACCCGCGCTGGACAGCGGGCAGGAATCGAGATCCGCTTCACCGGCCACAGCCCCGCCGCCGGCTCGCGACGTCCGCGCGTCTCAAGGGGCACGACCAGATCGTCATCGCCAAGCAGGGCGGATGGGCCCCGCACTCCAAGGTGCTCGCCGGATACCTCGAAGTCGTCGACCAGTGGGAGGACAGCACCCTGATCGGCGTGCTGTAGCAGGAGCAAAGGGGTAACGCCACCACGTGGTCCTGGGAGTCGGCCGACTCGGGGGCTGGCTACCGCGCGTATCCCGACAGAGGGTCTACGTGGGTGGTGTGGCGGGGCTATGGTCGCGGGGTTAGCGCATCGGGCATGAGCTTTGGGGGCGGGGATGCTGGAAGAGGCGCTGGTGGCGTTGGCGACAGCGGGTGGTACGGCTGTGGTCCAGGCGGCGGGGACGCAGACGTGGGATGGGTTCCGGGTCCCCTGAGCCGGACGCTGACCACCGCCGCAGACGACACCCGCCTGGTCACGATCTGCACCGGTTCCTTCGTGCTCGCCGCCGCGGGTCTTCTGGACGGCCGCCCGGCCACCACGCACTGGGCCTACACCCAGCACTTCCGCTCGCTCTTCCCCGACGTGGAACTGCGCCCCGACGTCCTCTACGTCGACGACGACACCATCTTGACCTCGGCCGGAGGCGCCGTCGGACTCGATCTCTGCCTGCACATCGTCCGCCGGGACCACGGCAGCGAAGTGGCCAACGGCGCCAGCCGAGGTTGCGTCGTGCCACCCTGGCGCGAGGGCAACCAAGCCCAGTTCGTCGAGATACCGGTGCCCGAAGTCGCGGAATCCACCACCGGACCGACCCGACAGTGGATCTTGGATCACCTGGCCGACCCCCTCGCGCTGCCCGACCTGGCCCGGCACGCGCGGATGAGCATACGCACCTTCACTCGGCGGTTCCGCGACGAGACCGGGATGAGCCCGGCTCAGTGGATCCTCCAGCAGCGCATCACCCGCGCCCGCCATCTCCTGGAAGGTACCAATCTCCCGATCGACCAAGTGGCCATCGACGCAGGCTTCGGTTCCGGGACCACCCTGCGCCAGCACATGCGCGCCGCGCTAGGAGTGTCGCCCGGCGCCTACCGTAAGACCTTCCGCCATGAAGAAGGCGAGTTCGGGGAGCGACGCGCGAACTGACGGCAGTGACCAGGCCCGCCGAGCCGTGCAGACGTGCCTTCGGCACTGGGCCGAGAAAGGGATCGCTGAGCGGGTACGGGACGGGCTACGGCTCGCCCCGTACCCGCTTCGTTCCTTCTGACGAGGCAGGCGTCGTCCGGACGTCGTGACTTCGCGTTACACCTCGTCCTCCCCCGCCCCCTGACTCGGCGCCGCAGGCTCATACGGTGGTGGTAAGACGCCACACGTCAGCATGGAACAAAGGAGCCTTGTGACCAGTCCCTCGGGCGCTCATGCCGACCTCCACTACACCGACCACGGCAGCGGAAGCCCAGTGGTCCTGGTACACGGGGTGGCCGGCGGCATCGCCACCAGCTGGGGGAGCTTGCTGGAGCGGCTGGCCGAACACCACCGCGTCATAGCCGTGGACAATCCGGGCTCGGGCAACAGCCCGCTCCCCGACGGCCCCCTGCAGCTGGACACCATCGCCGACAGCATCGCGCTGACGGCGGAGCGTGCCGGTCTTGAGCGCTACACCGTCGTGGGCTACTCGATGGGCAGCGCCATCGCTGTACGCCACGCCACCCGGCACCCTCACCGCACAGCGGCCCTCGCTCTCCTCGCCGGTTTCGCCCACCCCGACCCCCGCCTACGGCTGGCCCTCAGCATCTGGCGCGATCTGCTGAACGTCGACGAGCGATTGCTCGGGCGCTATCTCCTGCAACAGTCGTGCGGCCCGGCCGGCCTGGCACAGCTGAACGGCACGGACATCGATCGCCTCGCGGAGGAGACGGCCGCCGGGCTACCGCCCGGCACCCGGCGACACATCGACCTCGCGCTGCATCTCGACGTTCGCGATGGCCTCCCCCATATCGATGCGCCCGCTCTCGTTGTCGCCGCGTCCGAGGACATCCTTGTCGCCCCCAGCCATTCCGACGCCCTTGCCCAAGGCATCAAAGGCAGCCGCCTCGTCCATGTACCGGCCGGCCACGACGCGCCGGCGGAACAGCCGACGGCCATCGCCGCACACATCCACGCCCTCACCCACCGATGACCTGAAAGCCTGTTCGCCGCTCCTCAAATTCAAGCCGACTCAGGACACGTTCGCCCTGCTCACGACCTTGCGGAGGCGTTCGTCGACGCCCCGGAGCCGCAACCAGCCCCTGGTCATGATCCCAGCGCGTGACGTCGAACAGGTCCACAAGATCCTGCGGACCGCGGGTGGAGACGTATCGACCAGTTGGCGATGCCCGCCAGCTGAGGCACTCCGTTTCCACCGATTCCTACTTCCCGGTCAGGTTCAGCAACGGTCAGGTAGGCGACGAGGTGATGGTCAGGGTGACGGACTGGTTGCGTAGCCCCTCAGCCAGGTAGGCCATTTCCACGGATGTGCCGACCAGGCCGACTTGCTTGAGGTCGGCGGCCATCCGCCGTGCTTCGCGCCGTAGTTGGTTCGGCACTCACCGTCAGGCGGGAGTCATGGTAGCTACCGTGTCGTTGAAAAAGTTCGCAAATAATATTCTTCCTCATGTTGGAGCCAACGAACAGCTTGCGAGCTCTAACTCCCCGAGCCGCGCCGTCGATTGGAGACCACGGAATGAGCCCACGTACGAGCAACGGCCTTCGGCTGCGGCACGCGGTGGCGTCCGCAGCAGTAGCCGTGGGGGTCTTAGCAGTATCGGGGTGCGGCACCGATGGCACACCGAGCTCCGATGCCGCACGCGCCTCCAGTCCGGCCGGAGCACGTCCAACAGACCCGCCTGACTTCAGGAAGGCTTATGCGGCGGGATACATGCAAGGCGAGAAGCTCAATGACGCAGGGGGCAAGGGCGCTGCGGTCCGTGAGGTAGTGGGAGGCGGTTGCACTCGCCGCGCCCTTGACGCAGGGGACAATGCCGCCCACGACCGCGGAGCTTGGGTAAAGGGCTGCCAGGACGGGGTCAGTGGCACTCCGCAGCGTCCCCCGTCGCATCCCCTGACCAAGCGGGAGCCGAACCCGCGACTCCTTAAGGACTTTCGCGAGTGGGCGCGTGCTGAGGGTGATACTGCGGCCGCCCGCCACGCCGGCAGAGTGTTCACCGTCGAACTCACGGGCCCCGACTACGACGTGGAAGTATCCACGGACTACCGCTCACGGGCACAGGCTCAAGCGTTCGCAGGCAGCTTCGCAAAGTGGTGGGACGCAGACGACGGGGACGGTGTGGCGAGGAACCTCGTCATTCTCGACGCACGCGACCTGCATATCGCCACGAAGCCATTGTGAAGTAGACCATTAACTTTCCCCGTGTGGCCTTTTCCCTTGCTTGGGGCGCTGGGGCTGCCTACGCTCCGCACGCACCGCTGGCACGTCACGGACCCATGCCGGCCTCTCCGCAGACGCCTCCACAGGGGAATCGCCTCCCCCGACTTCGGCCGGGCCAGGCCCTAACCGATCACGGCGCCGGTGTGGTGCTGGTCGTAACGGTCCCGCAGGCGCATGAAGGGGGCACCCTCACCCCAGGGCCCGTACAAAACGGCTGGAGGACGCCACCAAGGCCAAGCTCGGGGTATTCCTGTCGAACAGCAAGACCAGGCGCGGCAAGCTGGCAGCCCCAGGACTGGAGTGGCCGGCACCGAGACCGATCCTGAGCCCGAGACCAGCGGAGCCGCCGGGGCGGCGGCCTTCCTCCATGGCCCCGCCCGGCTCTTCGCCACCGTCGCGACCCCCGACGCGACGGACGACGACCACGACGACCACGTGCAGGACGAAGCCGAGGTGGAAGCCCGATTGCCGTGATGGACGCCGCCCTGCGGGAGTCACTCAAGACCCTGCGACTGTCCGGCATGCTGGAAACCCTCGACGCCCGCCTCGCCCAAGCCCACGGCAGTGAACTCGGCCACCTCGACTTCCTCCAGGTCCTCTGCCAGGACGAGATCACCCGCCGCGAGACCGTCGCCTTCCAACGCCGCCTACAGAGAGGCAAGTTCGAGCAGCAGGTCACCCTGGAGGAGTTCGACTTCACCGCCTCCTCGAAACTGCCCGCAGCACAGATCCGGGACCTGGGAGCCCTGCACTGGCTGCATGCCGGCGAGTCGGTCATCCTCTTCGGCCCCGTCGGCGTCGGCAAGACGCACATCGCCCAGGCCCTCGGCCACCTGGCCGTCCGCCAGGGCGCCCACATCCGCTTCGCCAAGACCAGCCGCATCCTCGCCGACCTCGCAGGCGGCCACGCGGACCGCACCTGGGAGAAACGCATCCGCGAACTCATCCGACCCGACGTCCTCATCCTCGACGACGTCGCCATGCGCCAACTGTCCGCCGCCCAGGCCGACGACCTCTACGAACTCGTCTCGGAGCGTCAGGGCCGGCCCTTGATCATCACCAGCAACCGGGCACCCAGCGACTGGTATCCCCTCTTACCCAACCCCGTCGTCGCCGAGTCCCTCCTGGACCGGCTCATCAACACCAGCCACCAGGTCATCATGAACGGCCCCAGCTACCGCCCCGACAAGCGACCGAGGAACCCCACTGACAAGCCCAGGTAGGGCAAACCGGTGGACGTCGTCGGGATACTGCCGTCATGGCCGTCACTCAGCAGCTTGCTCGCATCCCGGCGGAGTATCTCGCCTCCTGCCGCCAGTCAGCCGGCGCATCGCCGGATGGAGATCACCTCTGGGATCCACCATCGGCTGACGTCCTCGACCTGGACTGGGCACCGTTCCTGCTCGAACAGGTCTGCGAGCTGGGAGGTCTCGGTGACGTCCATCGGAATGCTCTCCGGCAGGCTCTCGACGGCGACACTGCCATCGACCTTGCCTTCCTCAACACGCATCCGCATGCCATCGGCCCCTTCGGGTCAGACCACACGGCCCTCTCCGCGGCTCAAGTGGCTCGCGTTGCGGAACTGCTTGGGCAGATCGACTTTCCGGCCCTCCTGGCCGCGCTGCCGACAGACGAAGCAGAAGCCAGCTCCTTGATCGGCGACGGTGCAGACAAGATCGTCGGCGGCCCCAAGAAGTACCTGCAGGAGCACTTCAACGCCATGCGCGAGTTCTACCGTGGTGCATCTCAACGGCAGCTTCTCGTCGTGCTCTGGTGGGACTGACACAGGCCACCTCACCGTCGGCTCACGTCAGTGGCTGGGGAATTACGTGAACTTCTGCCTGGGGAATTTCGCGATCGTCCACAGGCGGTCAGTCGCTGCCAGCAGGTGGTCAAGGCCACGGCCGCTCTGCGGCGTCTTCGCGGCCGAGGCTTCGGCACACCTTGGGGTCCTTACGCGGCCGGCGGGCCGAGAGGCTGGCACGGTCCCTCCCAGGAGCGGCGTGCTGAAGCACACTGCCGAGCCGTCAATCCGTGACGTGCCACCGCTCATCAGTCACAGGCCAGTGACGGCCAGCGCCTACAGCTCTCCGTCGCCCGCCGGGGCGCGCCTCGAGGTCGGCACCGCGGGCGGGCCGGCCACGACAGGGCCTAGCGCACGCCCCAGCGGCCGGGAGACTGTGGGGGGTGCGCTGACGGGTGGGTCAGAGGTTCGGCTGCCGTCTTCGAGGAAGAGGGTCAGCAGCGGGCCCTCCAGGGTGTCTGCAGCGAGAAAAACCGCACCGGTGTGGCGGGCTACAGCTTCCACAACGGGCACCATTGTCCAGCGCTGTGCGTTTGCTGTACCGAGGTGTTCCTGCACCGTGTCCCACCAGGGGTGCGGGGGCTCTGGCTTGGTGTAGGAAACGTCCGGTTCGAAGCGTTCGGTGCAGCGTCCGTCGCGCCAGTGCGCGAAGCCGCTCATACCGTCCGCGCTCCGGCGGATGGCGAAGGCCTCGCTGCCGTGTGACAGGGCGGACAAGGGGCCGGGCATGATGCCCATGACTCCGCTGTCCTCGAAGCAGAACGACCAGTCGCCCAAGGCGCCGGCGCGCAGCAGCGACCCCTCCGGGCCGTCGCCCCCGCCAATATGGTCGGCTTGCTGTCTGGTGAGGATCCGGGCGTTGCGGGGGTCGGCTCCGTAGCGGGCGAGTACGTCGTCGGGGGTGATGCCGCGCGTGAAGGTTACGCACCACATCGCGCTGCGCGGATCCGTAGCCCATGTCCACCAGATGCATGCTTGGCTGCACTCCTCCAGGCCCGCGCGGCGTCTGCCACTCCATGAAGATCTCCGAAGGACATGTCAGCGAACCGGGCCTGCTCGTGGTCGACATCACCGCCGCCGACGAGGAAACCGCCACCAGGCCGTGGCCGCTCTGGGCGGACTGTGGCTTTCCAGCGGACCCTCCACCCCCTGGCGCACCCCCGGCCAGCCCGGCGTCACCGTCCGCGCCTACGCCGACCTGCGCCGCGCCCCGCTGACCGGCGGCAGCTTCGACCCCGGTGCCCCGTAGCCACCCGCGAGCCGTCCCCCTGCATGTCGCAGGTTTGGCGATATTGGTACGACTAGCGCTATGACCGCATAGGTTCGCCGGGTTGCTGTTGCTGTGAAGTGCTCGATGCAGCGGATGTGCCGGTGTGCCTCAGCGGTAGTCGGCCAGGCCGTCTGCCAGTTCGTCTTCGTCGCCGTCTCGGATTGCGTAGAGGGCTTGTTGCAGTGCGAATGTGCCGCGGATCGTGGCGATGCGGGTGAGGAGTCCGTGGTTTGACCAGCTGCCCAGGGCGAGCACTCGCTCCAGGAGCTCAGGGCCGTGGCTGGCTCCGATGGCTGCGAGGTCCTCGGCCGGGTCGCTGAGTGTGACGTCGTCCCAGTCGAGTACTCCGGAGAGGTGTGGCAGGCCGTGCGTCCACTCCCATAGGACGTTTTCGGCACCGAGGTCGCCATGCACCACTGCTCGGGTGAGGTGGGGAAGGCTGTCGAGTGCTGTGAGTTCCCGCTCGGCGCGTAGGCGTCCGCTGTCGGACATGAGCCGGAACAGCTCTGCGCGCACGTTCTCCGCGAACCGTCGCCACTGGCCTTCTGGGGCCTGAGGTAGAACTGCTCGTACCGTCTCTTCGGTGCCGGCACGGGCCAGACCGGACAGCAGCGTGGCGTACTGCGCTGCCACGGTGTCGACCACTTGGGCATTGTTGAGTGCATCGGTCTCCAGCGGTTCCCCGGGAATACGGCTCAGTACCAGGAACGGCACCTCGTCGGTGCCGTGGGCGCCGCCCTGGAGCAGCGGCTCAGGTGTGCGGAAGCCGAGGTCGACGCCGGCGAGTGCGTGTAGTGCGGCCGCACGCTGGGGCAACCGGGCGGCCGCTGCCCGGGTGCGAGGCAGGCACACGACGCGGTCTGAGCCAATGACCACGATGTGGAATTGCCCCTGACGTACGGCCAGGTCGTCCGGTTTGTCGTCGGGCAGCAGACGGCTCAGCAGAGCGCGATGCGTCGTACGGATGCTCACGAGTGTCCTCTGGATCCTTCGATGGGTCGGAGGCGATGTGGACGAAGTGCTGTCAGGCCGCGCCGGCGAGCGGGCGTCCGCCCCAGCGAATGCCCTTCTCGCTGCGGATGCCGGCCCGTTCTCGGCGTTGAGCGGCCAGGACGTCGGGATGGCGGGCGTTGGCGTTGCGCCAGCGCAGATAGGCGTGCAGGGCCTGGGTCTGCGCGGGGCGGCTGCGGTGGTGGGAGTTGGCCAGGGTGAACTGCCGCAGCGGGCCGAAGTGGGCCTCGATCGGGTTGGCCCAGGATGCGTAGGTCGGGGTGAAGCACAGCTCGACCTTGTTGTTCTTCGCCCAGCGGCGGATGTGCGCGCCGGTGTGGGCGGAGAGGTTGTCCAGGATGATGTAGATCGGGGCGCCGTCGGGTCGGGCTGCGCGGATCGACTTCAGAGCGGCCAGGGTGTTGGCGGTGCCCTTGCGGCGCCGGTTGACGCCCCACAGCCGGTCGTCGCCCACGGAGTAGCAGCCGTGGAAGTAGGTGACGCCGTGGGGGCGGCGGTAGGTCGCCGGCAGGCGGTCGGGCTCGCCCTGCTTCGCCCAGCAGGAGCCCGCGGTGGGCCGGATCCCCAGCGGCCCGAACTCGTCGAAAGCGAAGGCCCGGTCCGGGAAGTGCCCCAGGACGTCCTCGATCCGGTCGAGCTTGGCGTCGCGTTCGGGGTCAGGGGACTCCTTCCAGGTCTTGGTGCGCTGGAAGGTGATGCCGCGGCGCAGGAGCAGGCGCCGTAAGGCTTCGCGGCCGATGCGGATGACGCGTCCGTGGACGCGGCGCAGGTAGGCGGCGAGTTTGCGGATCGACCAGCGGGTGAAGGGCTGGCCGAGTTTGGTGGGGCGGGTGGTGGCCGTCTGGACGACGAAGTCCTCGTCGTCAGGGGTGAGCAGGCGGGGACGACCTCCCGCCCACTGAGGGTCCAGGCAGGCCAGGCCGATCTCGTTGAACCGATGGATCACCTCCCGCACCGTGTCCTCGTCGGCCTGGACCAGCTGGGCGATCACCGGGACCCGGTTCCCGCCGGCGGACGCCAGCAGCATCATCGCCCGGCGATAGCGCACCGAGCTGGTGCTGCCGCGGCGCACGATCCGCTGCAGTTTCTGCCCTTCCTGGTCGGTGTGTCTGTGCACCCGCACAGGCTCGGCCACCACACCTCCAGCGATCGGAACGGACGTCACCGCCCATCCAACCGCTCCAACTACCAATCCGGCGAACCTATTCGGTCGTTGCACTAGTCACTGCAGACTTCGTCATGCACACCACCCGGTGACGGGCGGTTAGATGTCGTGTACGGCCCCGCCGCGCCTCGTTCCCCTCGTGGGGCAGGGCGGGGCGCCGACTCCCTGATTCACCTGCGGAGCGGCTATGTCTCCATTGCAAGCAGTTCCTCCGCGACCGCCAGAAGTACGCTGGGCTGCACGGTCGCGAGAGCCTCGGCGGACGTCTGCCAGTCGTCAAGGCGCAGGGCTTGAGCAATCAGCCGCTGGGCGCGGGCGTGCTCGACGTGCAGAGCCACGGCGGCCAGTGCCTGCGCCTGCAGCCCGGGGGCGGTGAGGGTGCGGGCTGTGCTCAGGGCGTGCTCCGCCTCGCCCACGCGAGCCAGGACCTCCACCCGCTCGGCAAGGGAGGCGGCGCGGTCTCTGTGCTCCGCCACAGTCCGGGTCACGGCCGTGGCCTCGCGGGCTATGTCCCTCGCGAGGCTGGTGTCGCCGGCTTCGGCCAGGGCTTTTGCCGCGTCAGCCAGGGCCCGCCCCCGCTTGCCCTGGTCAACGAGCGACCGCGCCAAGTCCACGGCATCTTGGGCCAGCTGTCTGCAGTATTCCGTGCGGCCTGACGGAACGACGGCCTCGGACAGCCTTGACAGGTCCAGCGATCGTGAATAGTCGTCGTTGCCTCTCCACGCCGCGTCTTCGGCCTCCTCAACGAGTTCGTCCGCGAGGCGGGCGTCTCCGGCCGCGGCCGCCGCCTCCGCCGCCTCCGCCAGTGCCTCAACCCGCAGCCCCGCGTACTTAATGGTCCGGGCCAGGGCGACGGCTTCCCGGACGATGCCCGCCGCGCGCTCCGTCTCTCCTTGCCGCGCCCGTTCCCCGGCCACAGTGGATAGAGCAGTTACCCGGCGCGTCGTATCTCCGTGCTCGATAGTCCGGGCCATGCCCTCGGCACGGTCGGTCTCGCCCGCTCTGGTCAGCGCGCCCACGAGGGCCACCAGAACCTCGGCTTGGTCCCGGTCCCGGACATGCGTGATAGTCCGTGCCACCGCCGCGGCGCAGGCTGTGTCGCCCGACCGGGCAGCCGCCTTCGCCACCTCCGCCAATACGTGGGACCTGTGGGCCTCCTGTGCGATGCTCTCGGCCACGACCACGGCTCGGTGCGCTTCGCCGCAGCCGGCCAATGCTTTCGCCAGCACGAACTTCTGCGGGGAGGGATGGGTGGCCTGGCGCGCGAGAACTTCGCACTCGTGGGCGAGAGCCCGGGCACGGTCCGTCTGCCCCGCACGGGTCAACGCGGCCGCCACCTCCGCCACAGCCCTCGCTCGGTACGACGTGATGGGGATGGCCTGCGCCGCTCGCAGGGGGCGCTCGAACTCCCCGGCCCGCACCGCCGCACCCACTGCGGCAGCCAGCGCTTCGGACCGTTCCCACGACCCGGTGATGCCCTGTGCCACGCTGAAAGCGCGTGCGATGTCCCCCGCCCGCGCAGCCGCCTTCGCGATCCCCGACGCTTCGCTCTCCCGCCGTTCGGTCTCGTTGAGCATCTCAACCTCGGCCCCGAGGCCGGCGGCGCGCACCTCTACGTCGTACGTGTTCTCCCCCCGGGCCAGAGCCCGCACTACAGCCGCCTCGGTGAGCGCCAGTTCTCTCAGTTCGTCGTCTGTCTCGTTCCCAGCGACGGCCATGGCCTCGCGGATGATGTCCTCGGCGTGATCCGTACGACCGGCGCCGGTCATGATCTCGGCCACCTGCCTCAACGAGCTCGCCTGCGTAAAGGGGTCACTCTCGGCCCTGGCAGAGGTCACCGCCTCATTGGCCAGAGCATCCGCCCGGTCAGTTTCCCCCGCCCGTGCGTACGCCGCCGCTATGTCCGCCAGCGCCCGCGACCGCCAGCTCGGGTCGGTCAGAGACCGTGCCACGGCCTCGGCCTCCTCTGCCATCTCGCCCGCGTTCAGGAACCCTTCGGAGTCCAGCCGGGCGCCCCCCTCACCGTGGCCGAGTACCGCCGCGACAGTGCCGCGCTCCCGCATGGCCTCGCTGAGTAAGGCCAGCGCCCGGGCTCGATCCGGAGCAAGCGGGATGGACCGCGCCAGCGCTTCAGCACGCAGCGGACACCCGAGAAGAGCCCAGACAGCGGGCAAGTCGGTCGGGATGTCGCGGTTGCGCTGCGCGAGGTGGTCACGGCGCAACGCGAGCAGGGTCATGGCGCGCAGATCCGGTTGCTCGTGGCCGAGGATCACGTCCTGCGCAGCCAAGATCTCGGTCAGCGCGACATCGTCAGCGCCGCTCACCTCCAGCAGGCGGTCGTGCCGCGCCTTGTCCAGGGCCAGGTCAACCATCCCGGCCACGTCCCTCTCGCCGCTCAGCAGCTGGAACCAGCCCCGCAGCAGGTATCCGGGCGTGCCGACGGGCCACTTCTGCCGCCGGTAGCCGTCCGCCCAGTCGCGCAGCCGCTGCCGGTATTCCCGCAGCCGTTCGGCGCCGAGCCGGCGCAGGGTCTCTTGTTGGATCTCCTCGTGGCCGAGCACGTAGATCTCGTAGGCCGTCGCCGTGTCGGAGCCGCCGTGGGCGAGCCGGCGGGTGATGCTGTGCCCGGCGCCGGCACGCAAGGACTCCTCGATCTCCGTCGCCGCCCGCCCGGTCAGTTCTGCCAGGTCCCGGCTGCTCAGACCACCGCCGGCCGCGGCAACGAGACCTAGCAGGTCCCGGTCCGCCGCGCCGCCCTGCAGCAGCCACTCCAGTTCCTGTCCGGCGTCGGCCTGGAGGGCGCGGGCGTGCGCAGACGCCTTGAGCACGTACTGGATCGCGGTGTCCCACAGCGGATGACCGGGCGGCACGTCGGAGGGAAGCAAGTGCTCGCTGCGCCCCGCCACCACGACGCGCATGCCCGCCGAGGGCCGGGCGGGCAACAGGGCGGCGATGCTGTGTACGACATCCCCGGCCGCCCCGCCGGGCGCCACGGCCCCGATGTCCTCGTCCAGTCCGTCGACGACGAGCACGAGCCGGTGCCCTTGCCTCTCGCAGGACACCGCCGCGGCGTCGAGCAAGGCCCACAGGTGCGAGGGGCGGGTGACGGGGGTCAGGTTCTGCGGTAAGGGTTCGCCCAGCAGGGCCGCCAACTGCTCGATGACCACGTCCAGGAACGCCTCACGGTCGTTCTGGGCCGCGAGACGGGCGGTGATGAAGAACGAGACGATACGTGTCCCGGGCGGCGGGTTCAGGACCAGCCAGGACATGAGGGCGGTCTTCCCCGCCCATGCCTGACCACGCAGCCAGAGGTAGCTGGCACCAGCGTCCTGGGTGCAGAAATCCCTGAGGACGGCCAGCTCCTCATCCCTCGCCAGCAGCACCTCGGGCGCGATCCACCGCACCTGGTGGCAGTACGCGGACCGGGCGGCGGCGGGGCCGGACGCGTACACGTTGTACTGGACGTTCCCCGACCCGATCTGCAGTCCCTGGGAGCCGGCGGCGTTCACTGAGCGGATCGCGTTACCTTCGTCCACCGGGTGGGCCTTCGTCAGTCGGACGTGTTGTGGAAGGTGTTGGTCTGGGAGTTGTGGTCACCCACCTGTGTGCCTTGCGCGTGGCTTACGTTGACGACGTACGTTCCCTTGAGCTGAGCAGTCGCTTGGAGCTCTTCAAGCAACGTCCGGGCGGCGGAGACGAGTGCGTCATCGCTCTCCGCGTCGGCCTGCGTCAGCGCCCTGTGCAGCCGTGGTTCCCAGATCCCCGGCTCGACCTCACCCGCCTCAAGGACGTCCAGGTCCTCGTTCTCCCCATGCGCCCCGCTTCTGAGTCGCCGCCGTACCGCAGTACGCAGACTGCGGTACGCATCCCCCACCGCACCGCTCGCCGCATCCGTGAGCCCAGCCGAAGTGCCGGCTGCCAGCGCGGCAACGATCAGATCCACCCCAGTCACAATCTGCCCCCATTGCCTAGATGATGTCGGCAACGATTCCCCACCGCTGCTGCCCAGGCAAGCGGATCACGCGATTCTGGGCTTGATCCGCTTTGACGAACATTCGGGGTCAGAGGGCCAGCCTCGGGAGAATGTCCATCATGGATGAGCACGGCGGAGAAAAGGGGCTTCGCCGCCAACGCCGTTCGCGCACGCAGGAGCCGTCCCGCTACCTAGGAAGCCTGGAGCAGGACACCTCAGGCTCGCGATGTGCCAGGCCCCGCCCGCCCGACCCCACCCCTCTGAGCGCCCGCTCGGCGCAAGGGAAACACCGCCCGAACTGGTGAGCCCCTGCAGTCACAGCACTAGCGATTGGTGAGAGGGGACTGGGCGATCCGGTCACTGATCTCGAAGTGGCCGCCTTCGGGGCCGGGGTGGCGGGCTCAGCGGAGGTGGAGCCGAGATGGTGGTAGAAGGCGCGGCCCCGCTGGCGACGGGCCGCTCGTCCATGGGCGTCAATCGTCAGCGTCCACGCGCAGCTCAGGCACTCCTTCGACAGATCGAATCAGCTGGTCTGAACGGATTCCGGTGAACTGCCGGTATCCAAGCGGGGCTCCATGGTGGATCGGCCAGCCGAAGTGCCGAGGGAGCGTTGATGGCGTACGAGGTAGTGACTGTGCGGTTTCGCAGCGAGCTGCATGCCCGCTGGTCGGTGTTCTTCGATGTTCTCGAGGTGCCGTGGACGTATGAGCCGGTGACCTTCCACGCCTCTGACGGCACATCGTGCACCCCGGCGTTCTGGCTGCCGCGCGAGCGCATCTGGTTCGCTGCCGAACAAGACCGTGCCCCGTCATGGTGGGGGCGCTTTGCAGCAACTGCCAGTAATCGCGAGTACCACGGGGGCCTGTGGGAGGAGCCCGAGGAAGAGGACGAGGAGAGCGTCCCGGACGGGCCGCTGATCGAGGTCGGGGAGGAGTGGCAGGGGGAGGCACTGCTGTGCCTGGGGCCCGTGCCGAGCGGATACAACTGCGATGCCTTCAACGGCCCGTGGGACCATCACGAGGCCTACGGCATGTACACCGACTGGGACGCGGCGTATCGGTGGACCCTCTGTCCTGAATGTGGTTTGTTCGGTGCTCAGTACTTCGGTTATGCGGAGCGGCTGCCCTGCCGGTGCATCGATGACCACGAGCGCCGCAAGATCGACAACAGTGCGGACAAGCGTCTTCTGGCGGCCTACAGAGCTGCAGCCACGGAGCACCTCCTCTCCTTCGGTGAGGACGATGCGGTGCCGTGCACACCTCGGGCCTTTCCGATCGCCCGCCGAGCTGTGGTGCGCCAGCCCGGCGCGGCCCGTGCTCAGGAGCTCTGCGTGTGGGAGTGCGGGTCGGTCGGGGAGCAGTTGCGCGCGGATCTGCCCGCCGGGGCGTATGCCGAGGTGACTGAGGATGCGGATGTGCTGTGTGGAGGGTGCCCGGGGTTTGTGTGCGTGGTCTGCGGCGAGCGGCCGGCCTCGGCGGCCGGAGCGGCATGCTGGGTATGCGAGCCGGTGAATCTGCTCACTTACAGCCTCGCCCGGCAACGGCTCAACGACAAGGCCGGCGAAGCGGGCCACCGTGCGAAGCGGCCGGCGCGGGACATCAACACGCTGATCAACCGCGCACAGGGGGTTCGTCAGCGGGGCGAGGCTTCCTTGGAGCAGCTCGCCGAAGCCTGGGACTCCGGCGCCTCCCAGTGGACCGCCGCCCGCCGCCCGGCCTACGCCAACGACCTCGACGCCGAACGCAGCCTCGTCGCCGTCACCGCGAAGACCAACCGCTCCAAGGCCGACCCCGACGGGCGGATCACCGAGTTCCCGTTGCCCGACCGCGCCGCCCGACCGCACGCCGTCACCGTCGACGGACAGGGCACCGCGTGGTTCACCGAATGGGGCGGCAACCGCGTCGGCAGGATCACCCCCGACGGCTCGGTCACGGTCCACGACCTGCCCACACCCCGCTCCGAACCGCACGGCATCACCGTCGGCCCCGACGGCGCCCTGTGGACCGCGCTGGAGATCGGCTCACTCGCCCGCATCGCCCCGCCGGACAGCACCGCCTGAACAAACCGCCCCCTCCCACACCGTCAGGAGTGGTCGCCCGTACGGCGGCCGGAGAGGAAGTCTCATGAAATACGCACTCGTGATCTTTGCGACGGACTAGGCATTTTCGTTTGGATCAGCCGGTCGTTGGTCTGGGCGTGCCGTTGACTGACGCGCAGTGGGCGCGGATCGAGCCGTTACTGCCGGACCGGACACCGAAACGGGGCGGCCGGTGGCGGGACCACCGCGAGGTGATCGATGCGATCGCCTGCAAGTTCCAGACCGGATCGCAGTGGGTCCACCTTCCGGAGAAGTACGGCAACTGGCGGGGCGTCTACAGCCGGCTGAGGACGTGGGCCGTCGACGGGACCTGGGAGCGGGTGTTCACCGCGCTGGTGGCCCAGGTCGACGCCGACGAGGACCTGAACTGGGCTGTCGCGGTCGACTCCACGATCGTGCGCGCTCACCGGCACGCGGCCGGGGCCCGCAAAAAGGGGCCCCGGCCAACGAGCCAGACGATCACGCCATCGGACGGTCCCGCGGCGGGTTGACCACGAAGATCCACCTCGCAGCCGACGGCAAATGCCGGCCCCTGGCTTTCCATCTGACTGCCGGACAGGCCGGCGACGCACCAGCCTTCGCGGACGTGATGGCCGCCCGCGTGCGCGTTCCCCGCCGCTGAGGGCATCCTCGCACCAGGCCCAACATCGTCCTGGCCGACAAGGCGTACTCCTCACGCGCCATCCGCGAGCACCTGCGCAAACGCGGAATCCGAGCAGTCGTTCCGGTCCCAGCCGATCAGCAGGGACACCGTTTGCGCCGGGGCAGCGGCGGCGGCAGGCCACCCACCTTCGACCGCGAGATCTACACGCAGCGCAATACCGTCGAGAGGTGCATCAACCGCCTGAAGCAGTGGCGAGGGATCGCCACCCGCTACGAGAAGACCGCGACCATCTACCTGGCCGGGACTCCACATCGCAGGCATCTTTCTCCGGTCCGCCCGGTGATCCAAACAAAACCGCCTGGACGACGCTGATGTGCGTTGCCTACCTCACGTGGCCTTCGCAGTGCTAAGGGGCGGCCTCGCCCCGCCGCCCACGGCCTGCTCACCTACAAGATCACGCGTCGGCGATCTCCTTTACGTCCTTGGCAACGTCAAAACGTTTGGGCCCCTTCGCAACGATGAACGAGACGATGTCGCCCTGCTCCAGAGCGAGAGGCTTTTCGACCCATTGGAAGTGCGTGAAGAGTTCCCTAGAAGCCCCACCTGCCGCCTGGTAGGTGATGAAGCCGAACCCCTTGGCCGCATTGAACCATTTGACCTGCCCCAAACGCCTTTGCTTGTCCTTGGCGATCTCGCTGCTCGCGGAGGCTGCCTGTGCTGTTGCTGGCGTGGCGACGACGGTCACGGCGCCACCACCGGCGATCGCCAGGGTCATGACCGCGGCGACGATGCTCTTGCGCATTCGGATCACTACTGGTTCCTCCACTCGTGTGACGGAGAGGGGCGGCAGGGTGCGGCCCGGGCCGGCTTCCATAGCGGTGCGCTCCTTTGTGCCGGATCGGATGATCCGTAACGGGAGCGTCCAGCCCCATCGCTCTCCTCGGGTCTCAGCAGACACCGTGCCGTAGGGGCACAGTCAAGCGTCACGTCGCGAGTACGCGAACCGCGTCAACACCCTCGCAGGCGACGCGCTGTCGGGAGCCGCCCAGACTCCAAGATCATCCCAGGGCGGGATTTGCCCCACGAGACCCTCGACACGACCACCCCCGACGGCCGGCTCGTCTTCCACGCCTTCGCCGCCCTGGCCGAGTTCATCCGCGAACTCATCGTCCAGGGCACCAACGAATGCCTCGACGCCACCCGCGCCTGCGACGCCCACCTCGGCCGACCGCCCGCCATGACCGCCGAACAGGTACGGCACACCCGGGACCTGCTCACCCGACCGGAGAACACCGTCTTTCTCTGGTCCGCCCGGTGATCCAAACGAAACCGCCTAGAGCCTGTCCGATTGGTTCTGTTCACGGGTCCAGGCACGGCCGCCGCACCGGTCGATCAGGACCGCGACAGCGGCCAGCTGCTCCTCGGCGGGCTCGCCGTCCCCGCGGTAGAACTCGGCCAGGCGCGCACTGTCGCGGTGCCCTGATTCCAGGCACGCCACGACCGTGGGCGTGATCTTGCGGCGGCGGACGTCCCCGTAGCGGATCCGGTTCAGCGGCTCCGCCGGCCACAGATCCGACAGATCGTTGTGGTATTGCACCGCCAAACCGAGGTCGACGCGGTGGACGGACAGGGCCTGTTCGGGCAGGTCGAGGGACGCAACGCCGCCGCCTTTGCCGCCTGGCTGACAGCCCAGCCGACCTGGTGGACCACTTCGATCCGCTACGTCGCCATCGACCTGTGTGCCACGTTCCGCTCCGCCGTACGCACCGCGCTGCCGCATGCCACCGTGGTCGTGGACGCCTTCCCATTCGAAGACCCCCTTTCCCAGGATGAAATTTCGCGGAAAGGTAGGACCTCCCTCCACCGGAAGGACCTCCCCCATGCGCCTGACGCGCACCGCAGCCCTGACCACCGCCACCGCGCTCGCCCTGCTGCTTCCCGCCACCAACGCCCACGCCGCCGCCATCGCCTGCGGCGGCTCCGTCTCCACCCAGGGCATCGCCGCCAACGGCTGCATCAGCGCCGAAAAGGGCAAGGAAGGACGCATCTACACCCGCGAGATCAAAGCCCACGTCGTCCTGACCAACACCCGCCCCCACGCCACCTACGTCGACTACGAAGCCTTCTTCCGCGTCGTCTCCGGCGGCCACTGGGTCAAAATCGGCAACGGACGCACCCTCGTCCCCCGCCGCACCACCACCGGCCCCACCGAAATCGGCAGCACCACCCGCGTCTGCTTCGTCGTCAACGCCAAGGTCGAGATCCGCGTCCACGCCAAACCCGCAGGAGGCGCCTGGAGCAACTGGACCGGCGCCGCGACCTCCCAGTGCCAGACCTGACCGCCATGTTTGCGGCACGCCGATGACGCGTCGTCGTGTTGCGGCTGTGGAGGCCCTCCGAGGGTTATCGGGTCCTGAAGCGGCGGTAGAGGTTTCGGGCCACGTACACCCCAGGGCCGCCGAAGCCGACGATGTCGACGCGCCCGTCGCCGGTGATGTCGGCGAGGAAGCGGGGGTGGCGGTCGACCCGCCAGGCGCCGGCGTCCTCGTTGTACCCGAACCCGCGGCACACCAACTGGGCCTGCTCGAACTGGCCGTCGCCACGGCTGTGTGACACCCAGACCCCCTCGTTGCCGAAGCCGACGATGTCCGGCTTGCCGTCGCCGGTGGCGTCGGCAAGGAATCGGAGGTGCTTCCCGCTCGTCCACCCCTGCGCGTCCCCGAAGTCGTTCAGGACGAGTTTTGCGCGCTCGAACGTGCCGTCACCGCGCCCGCGTGAGACGACGACGCCCAGCGGGCCGAACCCAACGATGTCCGGTGTTCCGCCATCGGTGGTCCTGAGCAGGAACCGGGGATACTCCTCGACCGAGCTCCACCCCTGGTCGACCCCGAAGTCGTCGAGGACGTACAGGGGGTCGGCGAACTCTCCTTCCTCGTCCTGGAGCGAGACCCAGACGCCGTCGTCGTGGCAGCCGACGATGTCGAGCCTGCCGTCACCGGTGGTGTCAGCGAGGAAGCGGGGATGCTTGTCGGCAAGCCAACCGCCAGCCTTCTCATCGTGGCCGAACGACCGGAGAACCGGCTCGTCGGCGAGCGGTGCGAACGTTCCTTCCTCGTCCTGGAGTGACACCCAGACGCCGTCGTCGTGGCAGCCGACGATGTCGAGCCTGCCGTCACCGGTGGTGTCGGCGAGGAAGCGGGGATGCTTGTCGGCAAGCCAACCGCCGGCCTGCTCGCCGTGTCCGAATGCCTTGAGGACCGGCTCGCCCGCGGGCGCGAACGTCCCGTCCTCGTCCTGAGGGGACACCCGGACACCGTCGGCGGCGAGCACGACGACATCAGGCTTGCCATCGCCCGTCGTGTCCGCGAAAGTCCACAGGTCCTCGAGGCCCGCGGAGGGTACGGGTGGGTGCAGGACGCGCTCTTCGTCGTCGAACGTGCCGTCGCCTCCGCTGGACGACGTCACGGCCCCCTCCTCGGGCTTGAGCCCTACGATGTCCGACCGCCCCGCTCCCGTGGTGTCGGCAAGGAACCGCGCACCGGCCCCGGCCCACCAGCCCGGTTGCCCGCCGGCAGAGCGGGTGGCCCCTTCGCTCTTCCACTCCCCGGCGTCCTCGTTGCTCCCGAACTGCTCCAGGACCAACAGCATGTTGCTGAAGGAAGGCGTCGCATCGGGTGCCGGCCGCAGTGCGGTCGAGGGGGCCAGCCGCCAGGACCGGCGGCTGTTCCAGTGGTCCAGTCGTGCCCAGCGCAGCACGGGGTCGCTGGTGCGCTCGGGCTCGGCCGGCACCAACCGCCACCGCTGGCTCTCCGCGCTGTCGTCGTGCTCGCGCAGGACGACCCGGGTGTCGTCCGCGCCAGGCTCGTCGAGGTCGAGCACGGCGCCATCGGCCACGCCCTCGATGAAGTAGAGGCCCGCTTCGCCCTCGGCGGGGACGACATACCAGTGCTGGCTCTGATTGCCGTCGGCAGCGTTTCCCTGGCGGACGGCGCGGTCCGCGGCGGCGGGGTCGTCGAGCACCTGGCCGCTGACCGCGTTGCGGATCACATATGCCTGATTTTCCTCTGCTTCCTCGCCTTCCGCGGCCTGCACGGGGGCGAGCTGCCACTGCTCCGGGCTCGGGCCGCCTTCGGGGAAGTCGCGGACGACGAGCACCCCGTCCTCGCTCGGCTCGGCCTCGGCACCGAGGGTCTTCCCCGTGGCGGCGTTGACGATCTCCAGCTTCAGTTCTTCGATGGGCACGGGCATCGTGCTGCCTCTTCCAGGCGGTGCGGGCGTTGGCTCGGGACGGGTTCGGCGCGACGGTGGCCGCGGATCACGTGAAGACGTGGTGGTAAGGGACGTTCCACTCGCTGGGCAGCCGCGGGTAGAACGTGTTGATGACCGTCCCGGTGAAGTCCCCGCCCCAGTTGTAGGTGAGACGCACCTCGCTCTCGGCCGTCACCGCGTGGTCCTTGAACCCGAGGATGGCGTCGGGGTGGGTGATCGGCACGAACGTGATCCCGCCCCACGGCGTCACCGTGACGACCCAGAGCTGGGTGTCCTCGGGCGCGCCGTTCTTCCCGCGCCACTTGTCGCCGACCTTGTCGGGCAGGCCCACCTGGACGGTGTCGGCCGTGCTCTTGGGGGCCTCCTGGTGGACGGTGATGCGCCTGCGCTGCGGCTTGGGCGCGCCGTCGTCGCCGCGGCCGGCGTCGGCATCACCCGCACCGGCGGGTTCGGGCGACACCTGGCCCGAGGCGCTCTCGATGAAGTACAGCGGTCGCTGGCCGAAGAAGCCGGCGGGGGTGATGTACCAGAGGTGGCCCTGTGCTTCCTTGGTGTCCGGGTCCAGCGCGGTGGCCAGTTGGACCCCCTTGTCGTGGCTCTCCTCCTTCAGGTCGGCGGGCCGCAGGTAGCCGCCGTTGAAGGCGTGGACGAGCATGACCGGCCGGTTTTCGAGCAGCGCCGCCACGATTGCGTTGTCGTAGCTGTTCACCGCCACCGGGCCACCGACCACCAAATTTGACATTGCCGTGCGCTCTTGGGTGTACATCGCGGAAACCTCACCTGTTCTGAACGTGGAGAACAATGCGTCGGTGCTCAGTTCAGTGCTTTATCGCCCGGAATTACTGCAGGCTCGATCGCCCTCGATTAAGTCGAGTCCGAAAGCGATTGGATGGCCGAATCGAATCCCCTCACCCACGTCAACGCACCACGTCAACGATCGAGGTCACAGCGCTCGCAGGCAGGACTGCCGGAAAGTCATTGATCGGCGATTGGCAGCGCTTCAACCTAGCGTCAGCTCCTGCGAGTTGAGAACCGTCACCGGACTCCGACCACCCGATTGGGTGAATGCGCGAAGTCACCGTTTGAGTGACGAAGCCCGTGGAAATTTCGATTGTCGGGACATGCACAGATTCCTGTTACCGCTTTATCGTTCACCGAGCGCAGTTCGACCAGATCAGTCGAGGACGGGGAATGCCTTCCAACGCGTACAACCTGGAACGGGCCAAGCGCCAGCCACTGACAAAGAAGAATCTTCGGGAACTCAATATCGACCGGACCTGGCAGTCCATCCTGGACCACCCCAACCTGGTCTACGTCGACGATTACGGCGTGCGGCACAAGCCCGTCGGGTTCTCCCTGAACAAGTCGAGCTTCGGTACCTTCCCCGGGTCCGCCTTCAATCTGGGCTGGCTCGCCTACATGAACCTCGGGGAACCGCTGATCGAGGAGCGGGGCGACATCAGCCAGCCCCCGCCCGACACGTTCTCCTCGCGCGCCTACGTCAACCGCAGCCAGACATCCGAGATGACCTTCACCGACTCGGTCGATTTCACCGTGTCGAACGGGGCCACCTGGTCACTCCAGGGGGATGCCAAGCTCACCTTTGGTGGCAGCGTCGGTGCGTCCCTCCAGCTGCAGCTGCAGAACCAGCTCCGGCTGGATCTCCAGTCGCAGCTTCAGACGCAGTGCCAGAACGAGGCGGCGAACCGGAACACGGACACCGTGACCAACAAGAACAGCAAGGACAGCGTCGGCGTCGACAAATCCCATGCCACCGAGACGTCCACGAGGAATGCCTCGACGAACTCCGCGTCGAACTCGATGACGAACTCGGTGGGGTTCACGACCACGGGCAGCGCCACCGGCAACGCATCGCTCAACGCGCAGCTGGCGCTGGGCATCGTGGCCTCCGTCGGAGGCTCCCTGACCACCAGCTGGGCCTCGAAATCGCAGATCTCCGGCAAGGTCCCGCCGGGCTCCCGGGTGACGACCATCGTCACGCAGCGGCGTACCCGCAAGCAGTACTCCTACGAGATCCCGGTGACCTTCTCCGGGTTGCTCGCGGTGCAGTACGCCGTGCCGGTGGCGGTCCTGTCTCCCCCGCAGAGCCGGAACTACCCCGGCCTCGACCACGTGGTCGCCCGCGACCTCGGTGACATCGATCTGGCCGGCGGCAACGGCTTCCGCATGAAGGGGCTGGCCGAAGTCGTCTCCGCCCTGGAGGTCCACCACACGATGTTCGACGGCGAGAGCCTGACCGGCAGCGAACGAGAGCTCCACAAGCAGCCTTGACCGGGCGGACGACGCCGGCACGACGACAACCAGGGGTGACGACCATGGTGTTCGACAACATCTTCGGCTTCGCGAGCAAGGGCGCAGGGCTTTTCTCAGTAACCACCGACGGGGCCAAGCCGCAACCGGGCGCGGACGTCGACTTCGAGGACTCCGACGACGACACCTACGACGACAAGAGCACGAGCCTGTTCAACAGCGCGATCCACGGGGCCAACTCCCGCGCGAAGATCGTGCAGGAGCAGTCGCCCGAAGCACGGGCCATCCTGGGCTTCCTCGGCTCCTTCATCCAGACCACCCAGGCATCTGCCAGTGCGCAGGCCCAGTACGCCCAGAACCCCGGCTCCGTGTCCAAGGCTGCGTCCGCCGGCATGCAGGAGTCGAGTACGACCGTGACCGAGCACAGCGGCCTTCAGAAGGACGAGGACCTGCAGAACAAACCGAAGAAGAGCGACTTCGCCAAGGCACCCGAGGTGCCCAAGCCGACCGCCGAGGACCCGTCCGCCTCCAACGACAACCGCTCGTAGCCGGCGGTCAGTGAACGGTGAAGGGATGACGATGAGCACTGCCCACGAGGCAACCACAGGTGGCGAGGACTGCGCCCCTCCGATCAGCACAATCGCAGGGACCGGTGTCGGTGGGTTCTCCGGGGACAACGGACCTGCCGTGTCAGCCCAGTTGCGAAACCCGTACGGGGTCGTGGTGGACTCCACCGGAGCCCTCTACGTCTCCGAGTTCAACAACCACCGGATCCGGAAGATCACGACTGACGGGAAGATCTGCACGGTCGCCGGCACGGGCACCAAGGGCTTCAGCGGTGACTGCGGACCCGCCGTCTCGGCCCAACTGAACTTCCCGCGCGGAGTGGCGGTGGACAGCGCAGGCGCCGTCTACATCGCCGATTCCGACAACCACCGGGTCCGGAAGATCGCGGCCGACGGGAAGATCTGCACGGTCGCCGGCACGGGCACGAAGGGCTTCAGCGGTGACGGCGGCCCCGCCACCGCCGCCCAGTTGGACGACCCGCGCGGGGTAGCGGTGGACAGCGCCGGCACCCTCTACGTCTCCGAGTACAACAACCGCCGAGTTCGGAAGATCACGACGGACGGGACGATCAGCGCGGTCGCGGGGACCGGGACCAAGGGGTCCGACGGAGACGGCGGTCCAGCGGTTTCGGCCCAGCTGAACAACCCGCGTGGAGTAGCGGTGGGCCGCGCGGGCGAGCTCTACATCGCCGATGCCGGAAGTCACCAGGTCCGGAAGGTCACGGCCGACGGGAAGATCAGCACGGTCGCCGGCACCGGCACCGCGGGCTTCAGCGGTGACGGCGGCCCTGCCACCGCCGCCCAGTTGGATGGCCCGTTCGAGGTGACGGTGGACAGCATCGGCACCCTCTACATCGCCGATTTCAGCAACCATCGGATCCGGAAGGTCGCGGCCGACGGGAAGATCAGCACGGTAGCAGGCACCGGCACCGGGGGCTTCGACGGTGACGACGGCCCAGCCGCTTCGGCCCAGCTGAACAAGCCGACCGGGCTCGCTGTGGACCGCGCCAACACCCTCTACATCGCCGATCACGCCAACCACCGGGTCCGTAAAGTCGCGTTGCCGAAGCGGGCCGGGGTGCCCGAGTCGGGCACGGTGGTCTCCTGGGCCAACGTCCGCAGCAGGCTGCGGATGGCGGTCCAGCGTGAGTCCACCAAGGACGGGGCCGAGATCCACCAGGCTCTCGCCACCCCCAGGGGCCACCAGCGGTGGCGACTGGTCGTCGCAGGGCAGGACGACGGCGAGAATCTGTACACGATCGAGAACGTGCACAGCGGCAAGGTCCTGGAGATCCTCGGAGCGCACGAGACGGCCGGGGCGGTGGTCGCGCAGCGCGCCTACGAGGGTGACGACGCCCACCACCAGCAGTGGAGGCTGATCCCGGTGAGCCCCGCGACCGACACCCCGCCGGTGTACGAGATCGCGAACCGGAACAGCGGCCTGCTCCTGCGAGTGGACACCAACGCCCGCACGGCGATCACGCAACACAGGGCGGAGGGCGACCAAAGGGAACGGCAGTGGCACCTGCTCCCCGTGTGACCCACGAGGGGCAGGGGCGAAATCGCCCCTGTCCATATCTGGCCAGCCGTCCGCTGTGCGTGAGCGATGCGTGAGCGGACGGTGAAGCACGAGCCATCAGGAGCAGGACCGACTATCAGGCTGGCTGGCTCTGACCTCCGAGGACAACACCCCCCAGCCCGATCCAGCACCCTCGACCGGCGCCGTTGATCGCTTTCGGCCCCTCACGGTCGAGTTCCGGACTCTGCACACGGAATCTTGCGCAACGAAGTACGGTGACTCCGTAGGGTGATATCTGGTTAAGCGGTAGCGGCACCGATTCCTACAGGTTCCAGGCCACCGAAGCCGAACGCGGCACCAACAGCGCCCGGTGACCCATACGCCATCTGGCTCTGCGCGCCCGCCCCTGACGACATCGAGAACCGCTGGCCAAAAGGCATCAATTCAGTTGCCCGGGATACGTGGCTCAGGGATAGGTTCGCGATCATGGACGAAATGGACTTACTCAAGCGTTCCGGCGGTCCCGTAGTCCGAAGCCGGATCAGCCGTGACCTGACCGCGCTCGGCCTCGCAGACGGCGACATCGTCATGTTCCACACCCGCATGTCCGCCATCGGCTATGTGGCCGGCGGACCGCAGACCCTCATCGGCGCTCTCCGCGACGTGGTCGGAACGCAGGGAACCCTCATGGTGACCTGCGGCTGGAATGACGCGCCCCCCTATGACTTCGTCACATGGCCACAGGGTTGGCAGTCCGCCCTGCGTGCGGAACATCCTGCTTACGACCCCGACCTCAGCGAGGCGGACCACAACAACGGCCGCCTCCCCGAAGCACTGCGCCGCTGGCCCGGAGCCGTTCGCAGCCGTCATCCGGATGCCGGTTTCGCGGCCTTGGGAGCGGCGGCAGCCGAGCTGATGGCCGACCACCCCTGGGACGATCCCCATGGCCCGGACAGCCCCCTCGCACGGCTGGTCGCCCGCAGCGGCCGGATCCTTCTGATCGGCGCTCCTTTGGACACCTTGACGCTGCTGCACCACGCCGAGGCGCTCGCCAAGGCCCCCGGCAAGCGGTTCGTGGACTACGAACAGCCCATCCTCGTGCAAGGTCAGCGGGTCTGGCGCCGCTTCCACGACATCGACTCGGAGGACGGGGCCTTCGACTACTCGGCAGTGGTGCCCGAAGGGCAAGAGCCGTTCGAAGCGATCGCCCGGGACATGCTCGCCGCGGGAATCGGCCAGCATGGCAGGGTTGGCGCTGCCGAAAGCCATCTGTTCGAGGCCGCTGAAGTCATCGACTTCGCCACTACCTGGATCGAACACAAACTGAACAGGTAGAGACGCAGCAGAGGTATCCGCACGTCTCCGGGCCCGCTGTGATCAAGAGGGATAGCCAGGGCAACCAGAGCCGGTCAGCTCGCTCGAAGGGGGCCGGGCCCTTCTGGACCGCGCCTGTCAGGGACGCGGGCCAGCGGGGCTCGGTGACACACACGCTATCGCCACCCGTGGCTTCACCATCACAGACACTCATGACCCGACACAGACCCGGGCAGAAGTCACCCGCTAGGGGTGGCCCCCATTCTCATTGCCGATCATGAAGCCGCGAGGGTGTCAATCGCGTTCACGAACGGAGCAATGCGGTCCCCGTTCTCGCTGCCCGGGTGGCCCTCGCATGACCTGTCAGAAACAGCCCTGCGCTACTTCGCCCTCAACGGCACCGACCACCGCAGCCACAACGAGCAGAACGCCGCCATCGCCGCCTACGTCCGCTGGCGCAACACCCGCGTGGAACCAAAGACGAATTTCGCGCCCGACTCACCGATCCGGTCATGGACCGATTACCCGGTCAGAGCCGCCTGACAAGCCGCCAGTCCACCTGGGCCCTCATCCCAACGGTGGTGCGGTGATCCGCTTCTCGAACCAGTGGTGGGCATACGGCTCGTCGTTGAAGGCAGCGACCTCCTGGAAGCCGCTGGAGTGGTAGAGACCGATCGCCGCGGTGAGCGCCTTGTTGGTGTCCAGGCGGAGTACGTCGCAGCCTTGCTGGGCGGCTCGAGTCTCCAACTCGGTCAGGAACCGGCGGCCGAGACCGAGGCCCCGGGTGCGGGGCGCGACCCACATGCGTTTGATCTCGGCCGGGGCGCCTGGGGGCAGCTTCAGACCGGCGCAGCCGACGGGCTCGCCGTGCAGCCGGGCAACCAGGAACACGCCGCGCGGTGGCCGGAGTTCGCCTGCGTCGGGCAGCAGGCTCCGCGCGGGATCGAAGCCGGTCTCAAAGCGTTGCTGCACCTCGGCGAAGTAGGACCGCAGGCAGTGCTGGGCGTCGGGGTGGTCTGGGTCAACCGTGTCCAGCGTGACCGTCGCAGCGGTCAGCAACCGGTCGACCTCGGCCATGGCGGCGGTCAGCCGGGCGCGCTGGGCAGTGTTGAGCGGCTCAAGGAGAGAGCTGGCCAGCTCTTCGCTGCGGCCATCGAGCATCGCGCGCTCAGCGCGGCCCGCATCAGTGAGCCGGACGGTGCGCACCCGTCTGTCCCGGGGCTGCGGCTCCACCGTCACCAGGCCGTCGGCCTCCAGGGAGCGCAGCAGCCGGCTGACGTACCCGGAGTCGAGCGAGAGGCGCTCGCGCAGTTGCCGTACGTCCTGGCCCTCCTCACCGATCTCCCAGAGCAGCCGGGCTTCACCGATGGGCCGGTCGCGGCCTAGGTAGTGGTCGTGGAGCACACCCACACGTTCGGTGACGGTGCGGTTGAACTGCCGCACCTGATCGATCTGCACCGGATCCATTCTCTGACTTTAGTCAGAGAATTATGCGCGAGGCCAGAGGCTTCAGCCTTGACCGAGATGTTGACCGAGACGGCGGACGCCAGACCGCATGTCGATTGCCCAGTCGACGATGTGAGCCGAGCCACTAGTCACTCTTCTTCCGGCGAGCGGCCCGAGCCTTCGCGAGGCGAGATGGCTGTGCCGGAACCCGACACTTGTTCTGGATCTGACGCAGTTCCTCAGGGCCGAACCGTTTCGCTTTCCCGAGCCCGATGTAGGGGAAGCCGTACTTATTGCACCCATCGAGAAGGAATCGTTCGCCGCACCCCAGCGCCTTGGCGGCTTCCGCAGGCGTGAGGGTTACATCGCCGCGGTTGAAGGCTTGGGCAGCGGCTTGAACGAGCAGGTCGCGAGTTCGCCCTCATTAAGACGTCATCTCATTTGGCTGACTCGGTAGGGTGTCGGTCGTGGTGGGGATCGTTGAGCGGCTGGTGCCGGACGAGTTGTGGGAGTTGTTCCAGCGGGTGGTGCCTGAGGTCCCCTCGCGGCCTCAGGGTGGTGGCCGGCGCCGTCATGGTGACCGGGAGGTGTTGGCTGCGATCGTGTTCGTGGCCACGTCAGGCTGCACGTGGCAGCAGTTGCCGTCGGCGTCGTTCGGACCGTCGGGGGCGACAGCTCACCGGCGGTTCTCCGAGTGGACGAAGGCCAGGGTGTGGGCCAAGCTCCACCGTGTGGTCCTCGACGAGCTCGGCGCGCGTGGCGAGTTGGACTGGTCCCGCTGTGCGATCGACTCGGTGAACATGCGGGCCCTGAAAAGGGGGACCTGACAGGTCCGAATCCTGTCGACCGGGGCAAGTACGGCTCGAAGATTCACTTGATCACGGAGCGGACAGGTCTGCCCCTGTCCGTCGGAATCTCCGGGGCGAATCTCCACGACAGCCAAGCCTTGATTCCCCTGGTCAAGGGCATACCACCAATCCGCTCCCGCCGCGGACGACGGCGACGCCGACCGGGAAAGCTCCACGCCGACAAGGGATACGACTACTCCCACCTGCGGCGATGGTTACGCGGGCGTGGCATCACCCACCGCATCGCCCGCAAGGGCATTGAAACCTCCCAGCGACTGGGCCGACACCGCTGGACCATCGAACGCACCATGTCCTGGCTCGCCGGCTGCCGCCGCCTCCACCGACGCTACGAACGCAAAGCCGAGCACTTCCTCGCCTTCGCTGGCATCGCCTGCACCCTCATCTGTTATCGCAGACTCACCAATTGAGACGACTTCTAAGGGCGTCGAGGACAGCCTGGCTGAGGGCCTGACGTTCTCCGGCGTGATCCATACCGCGGCAACCCCCGATTCCTGGTGTGGGTTACGGAGCACTACGCCGTCTGGAGCCACGCGAAAACGTTCCCGGCCGAAGCCGGGTTCTCGCTGTTGATACTCACGCCTCCAGCCTCACCGCACGCAACTGCGGACACCCGCAACAACACCGCCCGACGCACCACGGATCAGAATCACGCACTCAGAGTCAAGCTAAGAGATAGAAATGGCCCGAATCCCGCGACCGGGACTCGGGCCCTCTCCGGATGACAGTGATCTGCTAGGCACTGTCCTGGCGATCAAGTGACTGATGACTTTGTCGGATCGTTGTCCCGCTCGTGAGGCGGGTGATCTGACGGACAGCCAGTGGGAGCGGTTGCGGCCATTGCTGCCGGTCAGCACCGGGAGGTGCGGACGGTGGCGGGATCACCGACAGGTGATCAACGGGATTCTGTACCGGGTGCGGACCGGCGTGCAGTGGCGGGATCTGCCGGAGCGGTTCGGACCGTGGAAGACGGTGTACGAGCGGCACCGGTTGTGGTCGGCGGACGGCACATGGGAGCGGGACTCCAACAGGTGCAGGCGGCGGCCGAAGCAGCCGGCCAGATCGACTGGCCGGTGTCGGTGGACTCGACGGCGATCCGGGCCCATCAGTCGGTGGCCGGTGCCCGTCAAGCTCCCCCTCCCGCACCCGCGGGCTCGCCAAGGGGGCATTGGGTGCGGAACACCAGCGCGAGCGTCCGTGGCGGGGCCCGCTGGCGGGGGTGGTGCAAGAGGTGAGGGACTCGGCCGCTCCCGCGGTGGCTTCACCTCAAAGGTCCACCTGAGCGCGGACGGTCACTGTCGGCCGTTGTCATTGGTAGTCACGGCCGGGCAGCAATCAGGTACCACCCAGTTCATCCCGGTGTTGGAGAAGATCCGGGTGCCCTGGCTGGGACCGGGACGTCCGCGCAAAAGGCCGGACAGCGTCGCTGCGGACAAGGCGTACAGCAACCGTCCCTGCCGCGACTACCTGCGAAGGCGCGGCATCGCGCACACCATCCCGGAGAAGTCGGACTCCCAGGCCGCCCGCTCACGTCGCGGCAGCGGTGGCGGCCGACCGCCAGGCTTTGGCCTGGAGCGATACAAGAAGCGCAACACGGTGGAACGCGCCATTAACAAGCTCAAGCAGTCGCGGGCAGTGGCCACCAGGTGCGACAAGCACAGTTACGTCTTCCTCGGCACTGTCACAGCTGCCGCACTCGTCATCTGGCTCAGGTCGTGATCGCTAGTAACCGGTTGTACGGAGCCACCGCAGCATAGTGACGATCTCTTCGCCGAAGTCCTCGCCCAGCACGCGCAACTCGCGCCTGATGGCGGAGTCGAGGAGTCGTCCATCGGGGAGGGACCGGAGGGCGTCGTGGCAGGCCGACTCGATGACGGAGTTCCGGGCGGCGAGATAGCCCTGGCCGCTGACCTGGCCCGCCAGGTCAGCAAGGTAGCGCCGGTGGGATTGCTCCCACGGGTGGGAGCGGAACGATCCCTCGACGAGACCGTCGAGGTAGTTCGCCAGGCCGGACGCGGTTTCGACTACTCGCTCGACCTCGACTGCGCGGGGGCTGTCGAGCAACGCGCCGAAAGTCAGCAGGCTGTCGATGATCTCCAACTGGACGAGCTCAATCGTGTCCGGGTCCACTTCAGACGCGAACAGCTGGGCTGTGCGCAGCTCGGCGACGGCCTGCCGGTACGCCTGTTCCGACTCTGGACTGGAAGCCTCTCCCACCAGGCGAAACAGCGACTCCAGCATGGATGGGTCGATACCCCACGCTTCGTCCAGTCCGAACGCAAGCAAGGGCGCACGCCACGGCCACAGGGCTACTGCAGCGACCTGACGCTGCTGGTCAAACGTCAGGACCGCCAACCGCTCGTTCTGCCGCACGTCCCTTGTCAGCCCTTTCGATTCGCCTTCTCCGCTTCCCCAGTTCGCCCTCGAGCAGTGTAGGAGCCTGACAGATTGCGTGATCGCCAGGACAGTGCCTAGCCGGGTAGCAAGGAGAGGGGCAGCTCGTGCAGGTGGCACGAGTTCTCCCGCAGCACCGCCATGGCGTCGGTGTCGCAGGTGTCGACAGGCCCGCCCGGCTGCGGCGGGGCGGCTCCACCGCCGCAGGTACGGAAGCGTTCGAGTGTCCCCACAGAGTCGGACGCGGCGAGCCGGCGCACACCCAACGCCCGTCAAACACCGCACAGCGCGACCCCGCCGTCACACGCAAAACCCTCGCCGGATCAAGCCGGCGGCGGCAGGGGGCGAGGTCCCGGGCGATCTCGGAGGGCGCCCAGCAAGGGGTGGTTCCGCAGCAGAGCCTGTCCCTGCTCGTACGCCTCGCGGGCAGTCTTCATCATGTCTTTGTCATCGGAGACGAACCGTACGAAGTCCAGTTCCTGCATGTCCGCTGGACACGTGGCACGGTGGTCGACCACAACTCGTCGTAACAGAGCATGAGCCCGATCGCGTTCTCCAGCACGGCGTTTGAATGGATGCGGCCGTATACCTGATGGGTGTTCGCAACGTCGATGAAGGCTGGGGCAGAAGGGCCAAGGTAGGCGCGCCGCTTCTTTGGCTGCCTGGTCGCCACTGGCATCAGTCCCGCAATCGCCTCATCCGGCTTTCGCTGGGTGTCGTCACTCACGTGTGCCCTCCCCCTCTTTCCCGGCCAACCACCCTTGTAGGCGACTACCTCGCATCACTGGCTCACGGGCAAGCTAGCGGATGGAGCAACCTGCTGAACTCCAGTTGGCGTGGGCCCCAGGGAGAGCCAGCTCTGCTTGCGGCAGGGATGCGGTTGCCAGGCGGTCTCCGCACCCGACAACACCGGACTCTCCAGGTAGCGCCTGGCCACCTTCGAGTCCACCGAGAACAGCAGCATGTCCATCTCCCTGTGAGACAACGCGGGAGACGAGAGATAGCAGCTGGCCGAAGGACTTGTGGACTCCATTCATCAGCCCGAGCGACACTTCATGAGACAGATCGGAACGTCCCCAAGAAGTCGTGGGCGAAGATATGGGTGACGAGGTCCATTTCGCGGGCGCGCAGGGTGTTGACCTGCTGCTTTCCCTCATCGGCTTCAGCCTCCTCCCGGGCGCGATCGGCGTCCGCTGCCGCGTAGCAGGGGGTCGTCCACCACATGAGCCACGAGTCGTTCCAGGACCTCGTCCAGCCGTCCGCCCACTCGTACCAGCCGTTCTCGTCGATGACCCGGCTACTGGAGCGAGGGGTGTGCGGCACGAACCAGCACACTTGCACCCCGTCCCGCTCGTACAGGCCGGTCCACGCGGCGATCTCCTGCGCCGTGATGGGGACAGCTGCGCCTCCAGCGCCATCCTCCGGTTGCCGTCTGTGCTGAAGACCATCACATCGGCCCGCCACTCGCCGGTGGGTGCGGCAACTTCTAACTCGGTGCGGAAGCCTGCGGCGCGCGCACAGGTCACCAGCTCCAGTTTTCCGAGCAGCCGCGAGTCCGTATCGCGTCTGAGCTGGGCGGATGCGTCGCGGACATGTCCGGGACGCGTCCCCTGTGCGGTCAGCCTTCCAAGTCCGCCGGGACGGTCCCAGAAATGCACCCGCGCGCGAGGTGGCCTTCAACGGCCGCCTCGAGCGCGGGTTCATGGGCATCGTGAGGTGTTACTCGAGGGCGACGCTGTCGGCGGCGCCGCAGTGGTCACACAGGATCCAGCTCGAAGCTCTCGACCACCAGTACCAGCTCCTCGATGGCGACCTCCGTGGCGGTGCCGCTGAGCGACGGTGCCGAGTACTGCTTGGGCCAGGCGTTGGTGAACTTCCACCGCAACGCCGGCTTGCCCGCTTCGTCGTTGAGCACGATGTGGCCGGTGCGGCGAACCACAGTGCCCTCCAGTACGGCCCGGCGCCAGTCCCACAGCTCGCGGTTGGTGGAGAAGCCTCGCTTGAGCGTGATGTCACCGAGCTTCTTCAGCCCCGGGAGCTTGATGACCGAGAAGTCCAGGTTGCCCTCGCGGTACTCGATCACGTCCTGCTCGGTGTGGGGGCACACGCACGCCATCGGCGGGCGTCCGTGGTGCGTAGGGCGGCCATCACGTCGTGCTCAGGCGCGCTCGCACAATCTCCATGAACGGCGGAAGAGCATCAGATCCCACGAACACGGAATCCTCGGAGATCCGAATGGTGCGCAGGGACCTCACATTCTTGAGACTGCTCACATCGAAACTGGCCAGCGGACTCTCGAAGGTGATGGTGTCGAGATTCGGGAAGTACGCCAGCCACTCCCAGGTGGTGCCTGAGTCGGCCTCCACCCACAAGTGGGTGAGGCGAGACCGATCGCAGGCAGTTTGGAACTCCTCAGGTGCGATCGTGCCTGTCATCCGGATGCGAGAACGGCCACCGAACCGTCGGAGCGCATGTAATTCCTGTGCATTCGAGACGCAGAAGTAGAGATCCTCTTCTCCGAGGTGAGCAATGACTTCCTCAGCGAATCGATCGCACTCGAAACGACTCCAGACCCTCGTCAGTTCCGAACGGACACGGAGGTCGGAGAGGTCGCGGTATTGCGCCAGTACGGAGATGGCGGCGTCGGTGGCAAGACGGGTTGCGGACAGTACCGTGAAGTATGCCTCGTCGGCGGAGAGCCCCTGCGGCCCGGGGAGCAGATCCAGAACGACCGGGCCCACATCCGCCAGAGCGCGCGCTTGATCCGCCGATCGAGGCGGAATCAGCGCCGCGGCCCGCTGCTCCACCTTCATCCGCACATCCGGGTTCAGTTCTGTCGCATGTTCCAAGCAGGCCGCTGCCAACAGATGGAGTCGCCTGCTGTCCTTCTCCGATGTGTCACCTCGTGCTATGAGACCGGTCAGCAGCCGAGTGCGCTCCATGGCCCGAGCGTGGGCAACGGACATCCGGATGACGTCTTCCCATTGATCGAGGTGCGCGTGCGCAATGAGAAAATCGAAGTCAAGACCTTCCACCGCGGCCTTGGCGCCCAGGTAGTCCTGAAAAGTGCGGTGAATGAAGTCCATCGAACCTGCGCTGGGTTCGCGCAGGAGACCACTTCGGATCAGCAGGTGGTGATAGATCTCCTCAGCCGACCCCTGATCGGCGATCTTCGGCATCGCGGGTAGTGCATGCTCCAGCAGCTCGACGGCGTCGGCCCGGTCCATCTCGGAACGACCGTTGCGGATCATCCAATAGGCCAGCTTCTGGATCAATTGGATGTGATGCTCCTCGCCGATGCGGATGGTGCCCGGCTTGTAGATTCCTCGCTCACGGTCACGCCGGGACAACAGCATGGAGAGAGCGGCATCGTAGACCTCCTTCCGGCCGTCCGGGAGGTAGCCACGACGGTCCTGATGAAGCGCGCAGATAAGCGCGCACATAAGGGGGTTGGTGGCGAGCCGGCCCAGGTCCTGCTTGGTCCGTACAGACCGCAGGAGATCTGTGGCATAGCGGTCACCGATGCCCGCGGCCTTGTGCCACCGCTTGATGAACTCGGCGACGTTCTCCCGGCTCATCGGAGCAAGGTCGAGTTCTGCGAAGTCGTCACCGACCAACCAGTCCTGGCGTACGGCCGAAGGCCGTGAGGTCACCAGCCATCGGTTGTGCGGGTAGGCACTGACCAACTCCTGTAGCCAACGTCGAGCCTCTTGGCGTTCACTTTCCGGGATTTCATCGATCCCGTCGACCAAGATCAACCCACGCCCAGACCTCAACACCCTGTCGAACCACCCCGTGGGCTGAAGGTTGGCGATGGGACAGTCCACCGCGGCCAGGAATCCGTCGGGCGTGGGGAGTTTGGCGCCGCCTCGGGTCAGCGTGCGCAGCGGCAGTACAAACGGCACCAGGCCGTAGAGATACAACAGACGTTCGTCTAGGACCTTCCGCGCCGTGGATACCGCCAGCCACTGTACGAGCGTCGTCTTCCCTGACCCCGCCACGCCCCGGAGCAATACTCGATTACGGCCGGCCAAGATGTGATCGGCAGGGAGGAGGGTGGGGAGGTCATGTGTCCTGCCTCCCACTGCATCCAAGCTCAGATAGGCGGCGTCGAGCGGCCAATTCTCCGGCGCCTCGGACAGATCGAGCCCAAAGATGGTCAATTTGCCGTGCTTGGAGGCGATGTATTCGGCGTAGCGCTCCTCGAAGGGCCCGTCCGCCGGCGACGGAGTGCGCGCGATCAGGGAGTCGATCTTGAGAGTCAACTCTTCGATCCGACGGCTGTGTTCGATCAGCGTACGGGCCACAAAAGTTGATCTCTGGGTGAAGAACTGCAGGATGTGCAGACACGCGGTGTCAAGCACGCTCGCATGAAGTGTCACCGCGTCGCTGGATAAGCCGAGAGTGGCCGAGGGACTCTGCGATCGCAAATGCCGGGAGAGCGCAAGGTGCCCGAGCTGTACGGCTTGCACGTCGTCCATGTCGATGTAGCCGAGCGACCTCAGCGAGTCCGCTACGGCATGTGCCACAGCACGCTGTTCGTATGCAGGCAGACGTTCCTCGACGCCGGTGGACTTCGCGGCGCGGTTCACCAGTTCCTCGGCGATCTTATGCAGATCCTCGTCCGACAGGACTCGTTTCTCGCCCTTGAACGAAACGAGCTTCGAGACGCGCAGCGGCTTGGCGACCAAACCGGCGCCGGGGCCGTCAGCTATGAAGAGTCTCTTGATCAGCGGCGCTACAACGCTTGAGGCGAGTCGAGCGCCAATGGCAGCGGCTTCCATTTACTCCCCGGTTGGTGTGTGGACGGCAGCCAACCGTCGGACCGCCAGCAGCTTAGGAGATGGAGTATCAGGTTGCCCGGGGAACAGCCCAAGTGCGTTGGCCGGCTGCCAAGCGCTGCCATGGCACTTGGTGCCCAGACCTGACGACCGGTCTCCGAGCACCCGACACCACCCAATCGAGACGGCCGTTCGAGCACCAAGTCCCCAAAGTATTAAGACAAAAGCTACTTACGCGTCGGGGTGCTCCGGCAGGGCGAGCCAGTCCGACCAGGAGATCTCGCGGCCGAGGAAGCGCGGCTGTTCGAACGGCCAGTCGGCGGCGATCCACTGCGGCACCAGCTCGTCGAGGGCCTGCTCGACCTCGCTGCCCACCAGCTCGTCCACCACCCACCAGGAGATCTCGCCGTCCGCGCCGGCCCTCTCCGGTGGGTCGATGTAGACGCAGCCGAGCAGAGCTGTCTCCGCCGCGTCGAACAGCGCGTAGTTGAAAGACTGGTGTGCGGCGATCTCCTTCTCGTGCCGCAACAGGTCGGCCTGGTCGGCCTCGTAGGTCATGGTGGCCGCGGGCCAGCCCCAGGCTGGGCCGAAGATGGTCCACAGCCGCTCGCGCGAACCCATCACAGCCGGATAGTCGAGCGGGGTGTCCGCCTCCCGGATCGGCCGCAGGTGATGACCACTGCCCGGCAGCGGTACCAGGACGGGATGGACGAAGTCATCGGGGAGCCAGCTCATAGCGCCCGACCGTAGCAGCGCGCGGCCGTCCGCTCCCCTGGATTTTCCCCGCATACCGCCAGGCCCTGCTCTCATGCCGGGCAGTGCCCGCGATCACCCGATCGAGACTCCCGTTCGATCGACAGACTCCATGATCGGTACGGCAACGGCTTCTAAAGCCCACGAGTGCGGTCGCCACGGCGGACACCCCCAGGCCGCCAACGAGGACATGCTCGACTGCGCCCGCAGCCTGCGCGTCAACGACCAAAGGCGACCCCTGCTGCCATCGCCACAGACACCGCCGACGTCGCCCTGGCCGGTCACTTACCGGAGTCCTCAGGTCGACCGGGTTGAACCAGGCCGAGCCGGAAAGCGGTGGTGGCGGCCTGGACCCGGCTGGAGACGCCGAGCTTGGCCAGGATGTTGGACACATGGACGCTGGCTGTCTTACTGGAGATGTACAGCTCCTCGGCGATCTGCCGGTTGGTGCGGCCGTCGGCGACCAACCGGAGCACCTCGCGCTCACGGGCGGTGAGGCCGAGTTCCGGGCCCCGGGAGCCGCCTTCGTGGAGGCCGTCGGTCAACGAAACCCGGGCCAGCCTGGCCAACTGCTCAATTGTCGTCCGCAGGCCACGGGCGACGAGCAGATCGGCGCTGTGGCTGGCGGTGTGCAGGCGGTCGGCCGCCGTTTGCCGGTCGCCGGCCTCGGCCGCGACTTCCGCTGCCCGCAGCAGCGCCAGAGCCTGTGGGTAGGGCTGACGCAGCTCGGCCCAGACGGCTGCGCAGCCGTCCCAGGCCGACTGATCCGACAATCCCCGGGCCCGCGCGATTTCGGCAGTGAAGGTCAGCCTCTGCGCCTGCTGGACCGGGCCGGTGACCGGAAGCTCAGCGGCGAGTGCACACAGACCGGCCACCAGCGTGGTCTGCGGTCGAACAGCCCGGGCCCCTGCGACGAGTGCCGGCCAGAGATAGCGCGGACTCGACAAGGTCTCCCTCCTGACCAGCGTTCGCTCGACAAGCTCAACGGCCTCCGCCGCCCTGCCCTTGGCGAGTGCCAGGTCCACTTCGAAGCAAAGCATCGGAAGCAGGTCCTGAGCATCGGATACACCCCAGGTGAACACGCTGCCGGCGAAAGCGGCGGCGGATTCGGCGAACGCGAGATCGCCCCGGGCCAACGCGATTGAGCCACGCAGGACGAGCAGATACGCGCGAAAGCTGGGGGTGGGGGTGAGTTCAAGGGTGTGGTCGAGAATTTCCACGGCCTCGTCCCAGCGCCCCAACGAGATCAGAGCCTCGGCCACGTTGGCGGCGTGCGTGGGACCGGATGTGCGCGACAACCCGGCGTGGGCCGCCGCGACGAGCCCTCGCCTCGCCACCTCGGCGGCCTGCTCGTACCGGCCGGCCCCCTGAAGTACGTCGGCCTCGCAGCGGAACGCATGCATCAAAGCGGCGTGGTCCTCGATGCGCTCTGCGGTCGCTCGCGCCTCGGCGAGGCCCGGCAGCTGCCCGTCCAGGTCGCCGCCCCGGGCCTGGGCATACGCCAGATTGATCGCGGCCAGGACCTCGGCCCGGTCGTCACCGGCGGCCTGCGCCGCCCGGATCGCCTCCTGCGCGACCGCCCGTCCTTCTTCCTCGTACGGAATCGTCAGCAAGCGATTCGTCAATGTGTTGAGCACAAAGGCCCTGTCCGGGTGCTGCGACGGCATGATCCGTGCCGCCTCCCGCATGTCCTCGACGTCCCCGGGCTGCCCCAGCGCGTGGCGCAGCTCTCCCCGGTGCCGGAGCATCTGCGCGGTACGCGCCGGATCAACGGCAGGGTCGGCATCGGTGAGTGCGACGGCGATCAACGTCATGGCCTGGTCGCCTTCGCCGGCCAGCATGGCCGCCTGGGCCGCCTTGTCCAGTAGAGCCTTCCGGTCGACTGCGAGCTGCTCTGCCGCATCGGGCACCTGATCCCACAGCTCCAGTACCTGGTTGAGCATGCGCAGCTGTTCGGCGTAGGCCAGCGACGTCCCGGCGTCCTCGGCGGCACGCCACGCGGCGCCGAGCGCCCGGGCCGGGTGCTGCTTCGCCACCGCATACCAGTGGTGGGCCAGCTCGACCGCGCCCCGGCCGGGCGGAGCGAGTTCCGGACGGCGCTCCAGTGCCTGGCCATAACGCGCGTGCAGCACAGAACGCTCCCCGGGAAGCAACTCCCCCTCGACCACTTCCCGGATCAGCGCGTGCCGGAACCCATAACTGTCGCCGTCGACAACCACCAGGTTCGACGCCACGGCGGGCCGCAGCGCGACGGACAGCGCGCCGTCGTCAAGGCCGGTGACCGCGGCGAGCAGCGCATGGCCCACCCGCACGCCTCCGGCAGCGGCGGCGCGCACTACGTCCTGGGTCTGCCCGCCGAGTCGCTCCAGCGGTGCGACCAGCAGGTCGCGAATCGACTGCGGCAGTGGCGCGTCCGGCTGGGCCTCACAGGTCAACAGCGCCTCCACCAGCAGCGGGTTGCCCTCGCTGCGCCGGTAGATCCGCTCACTGAGTTCGGCAGCCGGCTCGTTTCCCAGCAGGCCGCGCAGTTGCGCGCTCACCTCGCTCTTGGTCAGCCGGCCGAGCTCCATCCGCTGTGCCCAGGCCATCCGCTCAATCTCCGCAAGGAGCGGGCGCAACGGATGCGCCAGGTTCAGCCGGTCACTGCGATACGTCACCATCGCCAGCAGAGCGGGAACTGCCTGCTGGTTGTGGACGAGGAAAGCGAGCAGGTCCAGGCTGGACCGGTCCGCCCAGTGGATGTCCTCGATGACCAGGAGCACCGGCTTACGCTCGGCCAGGCCCTGCAGCAGCGCGAGGAACTGCTCGAAGAGGCGAGCGCGAGCCAGGTCGGCATCGTCCGCGGAGTGCGGCCGGCCCAGGCTGGGCAGCAGCCGGCCGAGCTCACCGGCCTCGCTGTTGGGCAGCAGCCTGCGGATGTGGTCCGCGCCGGTCTCGCGGACCAGCGCGCGCAACACCGTGGTGAAGGGGGCGAACGGAAGGCCGGTTTCGCCCAGTTCCAGACAACCGCCCCTGAGCACCCAGGACGAAGCCGGCAGCTGCGCCGCGAACTCGCTGACCAACCGGGACTTGCCCACGCCGGCCTCTCCACCGATCAGTACGGCGGACGGCAGGCCGTCGCGAGCGCGCCTGAACGCTGCGTCGAGCGCGGACAGTTCCTCGTCTCTGCCCACCAGGGCAGCGCTCGTCGTGGCCATGCCGTCAGCTTCTCAGATGTCCCTAAGCACGTGCGGCCGGGTTCTGAGGGCCCGGATTGGGCAGTCGTCCGATGCGAAGCGGCACCGGCCCGGGCGAGTCTTCGACCGTGACCAGTTCCGATGCCGTCCTCCCGGATGCGACAGGCCCCCAGCCGATCGTCAGCCGCCCGGTGATCTTGCTGTTGCTCGTCTCGTTCGGCTCGTTCATCGGCTTCTATCTGTTGTTGTCGGTGATTCCGCTGTATGTCGCGTCCGGCGGGGCGGGCGCGGAGGGCGCCGGCCTCGCCACCGGCGCGATGATGTTCGCCACAGTCCTGGTGGAGTTGGCGGTGGCCCGTTTGGTGGCGAGATTCGGCTACCGGGCGGTGGTGTCAGGGGGCCTGCTGCTCCTCGGGGCGTCGGCGGCCGCGCTCACTGTCTCCCGCGGAATCCCGGTGGTGCTCGCTGTCTGCCTGCTCCGTGGAGCCGGCCTGGCGGTCGTCGCTGTGGCCGGCCCCGCGCTGACCGCCGAACTCGTGCCCGCAGAGCGTCGTGGTGAGGGGCTCGGGCTGTACGGAGTGGTGGTCGGTGTGCCCGCCGTGATCGGCCTGCCCGTGGGCGTGTGGCTCAGCGACCACGTCGGCTTTCACCAGGTGTTCCTGATCAGCGCGGGGATTTCCCTGGTCACACTGGCTGCCGCAGCCGGCCTGCCGGCACAGCGGGGTCGGAGTGAACGCCACAGCGGAATGCTGAGCGGCCTTCCTGGCAGCGGGCTCGCCGGACTCACGGTGGTGTTCGGCGCCGTCACACTGGCGGCCGGCGTTCTGGAGACCTTCCTGTCCCTGGCCATGCCCGCCGGGTCGCACGCGATTGTTCCCGTGGCCCTGCTGGCCCAGACCGCCGTCACTCCCCTTGCGCGCTGGGGGGCAGGGCGACTGGGCGACCGCAGAGGCTCCGGACGTCTGGTTGTCCCCGCAGTGCTCACCGCAGCCGTCGGCACGGCCGGGCTCGTCCGGATGGGAAGCCCGCTCGCGGTGATCTCAGGTATGGCGTTGTTCGGGATCGGGTTCGGCATAGCGCAGAACGCCACCCTGGCGCTCATGCTGGAGCGCGTACCACGGTCCGAGTTCGGCAAGGTCAGTGCGCTGTGGAACCTCGCCTACGACGGTGGATTCGGCGTGGGAGCTGTCGGCTTCGGCTTGCTGGCCGGGCCGGTGGGCTACCCAACCGGATTCGGTGTGACCGCGCTCGTGTTGTTCGCCGCGATCGCCCCCGCGCGGCGTGATCGCTTGAGAGAAATGGAAGCCAGCCATGAACGATGACCTTCGCCGGGCCGTGCGGCAGGTACTGCCCGGGGTCCGGACCGATCTCGACGCCCTTGTCCGGATCCCTTCGGTCAGCGCTGCCCCCGGCTCCGTCGAGCAGGTGCGCCGTTCCGCCGAGATGACCGCCCGGCTCTTCAAGGATGCCGGCGCGCCGGACGTAGAGATCCTCGACGACATCGAAGACGGCCTGCCGGCAGTGCTCGCGCGGTATCCCGCCCCGCCGGGCCAGCCCACGGTGTTGCTGTACGCCCACCATGACGTGCAGCCCGCCGGCAGTCCCGGACAGTGGTCCAGCCCGCCATTCGAGCCGACTGAACGCGACGGACGACTGTACGGCCGCGGGGCCGCCGACGACAAAGCCGGGATCGCGGCGCACCTAGCGGCGCTGCGCGCATACTCCGGCCGTCCGCCGGTCGGGGTCACCGTACTCGTCGAAGGGGAGGAAGAGATCGGATCGCCGAACCTCGGCACGTTTCTGGCGCGCCACAAGGACAAGCTCGACGCCGATGTCATCGTCCTCGCCGACGCCGACAACCTGACGGCCGGCACGCCCTGCCTGACCACCGCCCTGCGCGGGATGGCCGCCTGCGTGGTGGAACTGCGGGCGCTGGAGGGCGGTGTGCACTCCGGCAGCTACGGCGGAGGCGTCCCGGACGCGCTGACCGCGTTGTGCCGGCTGCTGGCCACCCTGCACGACGAGCAGGGCAATGTCGCCGTCGAGGGCCTCGCCACCGCGGCGCCACCCGGTGCCACCCTTTCCGAGGCGGGGTTCCGGGCCGAGGCCGGTCTGCTCGAGGGCGTTCAGCTGCTCGGGAGCGGCAGCATCGCCGAGCGGATATGGGCCAAGCCTGCGGCGACTGTCCTCGCGATCGACGCGCCCCCTGTGGCCACCGCGTCCCCCACGCTCACGCCGGTGGCCAGGGCGAAGGTCGGGCTGCGGGTCGCGCCCGGTGATGACGCGCTGAAGGCGAGGAAGGCGCTTGCCGGGCATCTGCGGCACCGTACGCCGTGGGGCCTGCAGGTCACCGTCGTCGAGGCGGAGGTCGCACAGCCGTTCGCCATCGACGCGCGAGGCCCGGCATTCGATGCCGCGCGAAGGGCCTACGGCGAGGCATACGGCAACGATGTTGTCGACATCGGTTCCGGCGGCTCCATCCCCTTCGTCGCAGAGTTTGCAGACGCCTATCCGCAGGCGGCTATCCTCATCGCCTCCGCCGGAGCCGACGCCGGCAGCCGCGCCCACGGTGCCGACGAAAGCTTGAACCTGGCGGACTTCGAACGCGCTTGCCTCGCCGAGACCCTGCTCCTCGCCGAACTCACGCGATGACGCGGAGCCTGCACGTGCCCCAGCGGCCTCCGGTGGTGTCCGGGCTCACGCTGCGTTGTTGCTGACACAGGTTGCACGGTTGTGCGGTCACCGGCGGACGGCGTACAGAGCCCCGTCGTCCGTCAGCCGCCGTGCCCAGAAGGGGCGGTGGCCCCAGCGGCCCTCCTGGGCATGAACGACGCAATGGCCGCGTCCCTGGCCGCGATGGCGGCCAGGCCCTGGAAAGACCGGCGATCCCGCGGATCATTAATGGTCCACCGCCACTACTTGACCATACGGCGAAAGGCATCGCCGATCCGGCCATCAATGCAACCTCTCCCACGTCCTTCAGCGCTTAACGCCGCCGCGTAGCCCTACGGAACAGGCGCCGTGCGCGCTCCCGACCCATGAGGCGTGTATCTGCACCCACAAGCCGAACGCGCCGTGGCGAGCAGAGCCCCATCACATCCCGGGTAAACCGGGAAAGAGGTCGACCTGCATTGGGTTGGCCTACTCATCGACGTCGACCTCAGCGCGCGATGAGAGCCGCACCTTATTGGCAGTTTCAAACCGCATCGACTGCGCGTAAGCAGCGCCGTTTTAGGCCCGCGACTACTTCCCCGATCGGCTTGATCTCCAATGCCATGGTCCCAGCCTTCAACTCGATCTCAGCGACGCGCGTGATCAATCCACTTGGGCCAGGTGCAAGGCCGCGCGGGCATCGACCACGCCCACGGCAGGAATGCCACGCTTGCGGTAGGACGACAGCCTGTGCCACATGTCGGCGCCCTCATTCGACCGGCCCGGCTCCCGCTGCTAGAAGATCCAGACTGGGCTGACCCCCGGGACCCGCGCAGCACGGACCGGCATAACCGCCCATGCGCCGCTTGGGACGGCAGCCAGGCGTACGACGCTGAGGCTGGCCCTGGCCGCTTACTGATCGTTTCAGAATGCGGTGCGCAGTCGCCTCAAGCAGATGATGCTGCAGGCGAGTTCGAGGAGACCCTGGTGGAGGTCGGCGCGTATCTCGTACCGGATGCGTAGGCGCTTGAACTGGTGGAGCCAGGCGGAACTCCGCTCTACCACCCATCGGGTCTTGCCCAGTCCGGAGCCGTGTGGGGCGCCTCGGCGGGCGATCTTCGGGGTGATCCCTCGGCTGCGGAGGAGCCGTCGGAACTTGTCGAAGTCGGAGCCGCGGTCGGCGAACAGCCGCTTGGGCCGGTGTCGGGGACGCCCGCGTCGGCCGCGGATGCGGGGAATTGCATCGAGTAGGGGGATCAGCTGGGTGACATCGTGTCCGTTCCCGCCGGTCAGCAACACCGCGAGCGGTGTGCCGCGCTGGTCGACGACCAGGTGGTGTTTGCTGCCAGGGCGGCCACGATCGACCGGCGAGGGCCCGGTGTGAAGCCCCCTTCGAGGGCGCGGACGCGCGGGCCGTCGACAGCGCAGTCATCCATCTTCAGCAGGCCAGCGGCCCGGAACTCGGCAAGCAACGCAGCGTGGAGCCGGGGCCAGACGACAGCTTCGGTCCAGTCTCGCAGGCGGCTTCAAGCGGTCACCCCGGAGCAGCCCACCACCTGACGTGGCACGTCACGCCAGGCGACGCCGGTGCGCAGCACGTAGAGGATGCCTGCCAGCGCGACGCGGTCCGGTGTCCGGCCGTCCCGCGTAGCGGTTTCTCCGCTCAGGACAGGGCGGGAGCAGGGGAACCACTCGCGTCCACAGCTCGTCGGGCACAAGATCACTGTTCACTCGTGGCAGCGTGCCAGAACAACGCGTTTGAAGTGGGCGTTTCCGCCCGGCACACTCGGCCGATGAGCAAGAGCACACAGCCGAGCGGCTGGGACGGCCCCTGGTACCGCGTCCACACAGAACATTTCGAAGCCGCATTCTTGCCAGGCGCTGATGAGGACCTGGACGCTGTGAATGACATTGACGTCGAGGTGAAGCTGCGGGACGGGTCTCGATGGAGCGCAACCATCTGCACGATTGGCCGCGTTCAGACACTGATGGAGCGGTGGGCGACAGCGGGGAGGCCCTCGGTGGGCGCTACTACTAGTGCCCGGACGGTCTCATCGTCCGCGATGCCGGCATCAGCAATATGGTCGAGGTACTCATAGGCCTGATCGACAATGGCAAGTTCACACAGGTCCTGGACCGGCTTGATGACTGACGCAGCCTGACGAGCCTCCTCAGCTCTCATTCTGAAATGATCAGAAAGACCCAGTCTCGAACGTGCCTCGAACTTGATTAGCGTTTTCGCACTTCAAGCCTGCTGTGGCTATTGGTTAGCAAGAAGGACTCTACGGGCTGATAGCTTGAGTAGGTGATCAATGGTGCACACACGATCATCTACGCCTCCGATGCCGAGGCGGCGCGAGCCTTCTTCCGCGATGTGCTTGGGCTCCCGCACGTCGATGCCGGAAACGGCTGGCTCATCTTCAAATCCCCACCGAGCGAACTGGCTGTCCACCCGAGCGACCCTCACGCCGCCGGCACTATCGAGCTGTTCCTGATGTGCGACGACCTTGCTGCCACGGTCGCGGATCTGAAGGCTAAGGGCGTCGAATTCACGACAGATATCACCGAACAGGGCTGGGGATTGGTCACCGCCTTGGCCGTGCCGGGCGCGGGTACAGTCGGGCTGTATCAGCCAAAGCACGACACCGCATACGACCTGGACTGAGTTTGCTTTCGAGATCCACATGCGGGCGACTGGGCCCCGGCCGGGGATGCAGGAGAAGGCTGGGCTGGAGCCGGTCAGGAAGGCTGCTCGCTCCTGTCTCTGAGGCGAAGAAGATCCGGACATGGGCCAAGCGGACTGGCGTCGAGGTCAATGCCCAGGGTGCTATCCCCGGCCCGATCCGTGAGCAGTACCTGAAGGCGAAGGGTGCTGGAGAGCAGGAGGCCGACGAGAAGTAGCAGCAGCGCTTGCGTCTGACGCGTTAACCACCTAAGTGGGCCGGAGTAAGCGACCGCTGGCCATCTAGTGCTCTGACCGCAGGTTCGCCGGGTTGTAACGGGCGGTGCAGGGTTCGCGGAAATCCGTTTCGAGTGTTGCCCTGGCGCCTCTACTGTGGCGCGGTGATGACTCAGGTGATCGTTGTCAACGGTGGTTCCAGCTCAGGGAAATCCGGGATCATTCGGTGTCTGCAGGCAGTCCTACCGGATCCGTGGCTGGCTCTCGGGACAGACACACTGGTTGAGGCAATGCCAGCCTCCATGCAGGCGTCGGATGGCGGGATCGAGTTCGCTCCGGATGGAGAGGTGATCGTCGGTCCTGAGTTCCGAACGCTGGAAGCTGCATGGATCGAGGGGGTCGCCGCGATGGCCCGTGCAGGCGCCCGGGTGATCGTCGATGAGGTCTTCCTCGGCGGAGCGTCCTCACAGCAGCGATGGCAGAAATCCTTGGGCGAACTGCGGGTGCTGTGGGTCGGCGTCAAGTGTGACGCTGCGGTGGCCGCAGGCCGTGAGATCGCACGAGGCGATCGGACCCTCGGGATGGCCGCGTCCCAGGCGGAAGTGGTCCACCAGGGCGTGACCTATGACCTGGAGGTAGACACCACCCACACGGAGGCGATGGAGTGCGCACGGTCCATCGCCGCACATGTCAAGTGATCGACAGCCCGGCCGTCACAAGGAGCCTGCCATGCCATGCATACTCCGGACCCTCGCCTCCCCGGCCCAAGCTGCGAGCACGGTCACCGCCGCCGGTCCGCGCGCTTCCTCTCCAGTTGACGGCGTCGGTGATTCGGTTCGAGAAGTCAAGGTTGGGATCCTGCGTCGACGTGATGGCAATCGAGGAACTGGGGGTGTAGCTCCAGTGCCACCGGCCGGACGCGTCCCTGGGCTTGACCGCTTCCCTGCCGTCGAGCTGCGTCCGACAGCCGTCGCGCACCATCCACCATTACGTCGATCGCCACCTCCAGCCCAGTGGATGCGCTAGGCCGGCATCAGCCGTGACAGGACCAGCACCAGGACTCCGTGCCCCCGCAGTTTGTGCCGGGCCTGTGCCAGATACTCCGGCGCGGCCCCCGGCGGGCAGCAGCGGAAGCCAGCGTGAGCCGCCGAAGGGGGCGCCTTCCGCCAGGTCGAACGGGCTCTGTGCGGGCTGCTCGGACATGGACAGCTCCTCGTTTCGCCATCGCCGGTGGGCGCGTCGAAGATCAGAGTACGGCCGGGCGTCCCCCGGCGGGGGAGGCTGTGGACAACCCCGCCGCGGGCCGCGGAACCGTGCCGCCGGCGGGGCGTCGGAACCTGCCGGGGGCGCCCCGCCCGCGCCTCACCCCGCCGTTCGCGGGATGCTCCGCTCCCACGTCCGCCGGAAGACTTCCTCGTCGCCGTCGTGGCAGACGACCTCGTTGCGGGTGTGGAAGGCGTCCGCGTCCGCGGTGATCTCGGAAACCGTGGCGATGCGGGCGTCCCAGCCGGTGTCCGGACGGTGCAGCCGTACCGACCAGGTGGAGCGGGTCCGGGCGCTGGTCGGGTCGTCGCTGGTGATGCGGTAGGTCTCCAGGGCGTCCTCGGTGAACTCCAGGCCGTCCGGGTAGACGCGGGTGCCGCCGTAGCGCGGATCGACCTCCAGGGTCCATTCCCCGGCGGCGACATCGCGCACCACCCGCCGCTCCGGCCGCTCCTCGGCGGCCTGCGGGAACTCCACGCCCAGCGGGGCGGCCTGCTCGGGCGGCCCGAAGGTGACGGGCGGCCCGTCGGACCCCTCGCCGCGTACGGGCAGTTCGAGGGCGGAGCCCGCCGGGTCCACGGTCCAGCCGTCCGCCTCCGGCTGCGGCCAGATCCACGGCCAGTAGGCGGAGGACAGGGCCAGGCGGATGCGGTGGCCGGGCGGGAAGGTGTGCCCGATGCCGTTGAGCTCGAAGGTGATGTCCTCGGTGGCGCCGGGTTCCCATGCGACGCTACGGTCCCGGCCGTGCCGGGCGAGGAGGTTGAGGACACCCCGAGTGACCAGTGTCGAGGAGCCGTCGGGGGCGACATCGCACAGCCGGGCGATGACCTGCCCGCGGCGGGCCTGCGAGGTCAGCCGCAGCCGTACCCGGGGGCGGCCGAGGATCTCGGTGGCTTCGGTGAGTTCGGGCAGGTCGAAGCAGACCGAGCGGCCGTCCTCCTCACGCTGGTCGGGCGGCAGATCGGCGTCGTTGCCGAAGGGGAAGAAGCGGCCCGCGTCCACCCCGGTGTGCTGCGGGGAGCGCACTGGGCGGGGCTGCTCACCCGGGAGCGGGTACGCGGTCGGCGTCACCCGGGGTGACGGCCAGGAGGCGTCGCCCACCCAGCGGCCCGGCAGCTCCGGGTAGACCGTGGCCGGCGGATGCGACTGGCTGATCCAGGCGCGCAGCAGCGGCTCGTCCATGACGTCGCGCTGTCCCGCCGGGCGCTCGGCGTCCGGTTTGAGCCAGCGGTCCCACCAGCGCAGCGTCTCCTGGAGGAAGCCGATGGCCGGGCCGGGCGGCAGTCCGCGGTCGGGGTACTGGTGCGACCACGGTCCGATGATGCCCCGTACGGGGGAATCGAGATGCTCCACCAGGCGCAGCACGGTGTCCCGGTAGGGGTCGTGCCAGCCGCCGACCGCCAGCACGGCGGCCTTGATGGCGGAGTAGTCCTCGCAGGCGCTGCCGTGTTCCCAGTAGGCGTCGCGGGACTGGTGGGCGAGCCAGGTGTGGATGAGCGGGTCGAGGGCGTTCAGGCGCGCCAGCCACCGGTCGCGCCAGACATCGCCGACGTGCGCCGGGTCCGGCGGCCGGGAGGCGAACGCCAGCATGGTGGCGGCCCAGGCGTGCATGTCGACGGCGAGCACCGAACCGCCCATGTAGTGCACGTCGTTGTCGTACCGGTCGTCGGCGGAGCACACCGTGACGATCGCCTTGAGCGCCTCGGGGGCGCGGGCGGCGAGCTGGAGGCTGTTGAAGCCGCCCCAGGAGATGCCGAACATGCCGACGTTCCCGGTGCACCAGGGCTGGGCGGCGAGCCATTCGATGACGGCCAGCCCGTCGGCCAGTTCGGTCTCGGAGTACTCGTCGGTCGGCAGCCCCTCGGAGTTGCCGTGGCCGCGGACGTCAACCCGTACGGAGGCATAGCCGTGGCCCGCGTACCAGGGGTGGCGCTGGGCGTCGCGGGGCGCCGTCCAGTCGCTGAGGCGGTACGGGAGGTATTCCAGGAGGGCTGGTACGGGTTCGGTGCCGTAGGGGCGCCAGATGCGGGCGTAGAGCTCGGTGCCGTCCGGCAGGGGGATGCGGACGTCCTCGCGGAACGTCTCGTGCGGGAATGCGGTGCGGATGTGCATAACGGGTTCCGGGGTCGGCAGGGGTCACGGTCGGGGGACGCGGGGCGCCGGGCGCGCCGTCAGTGCACCGGGTGCATGGTGCGGCGCAGCCAGGGGCCCACGGCTATCACGACGAGGCCGAGGACGACGGCTATCGCCCCGTTGAGGCCGAAGTACAGGCCGTTGGATATCACGCCGAAGAGCTTGACGGCCTGCGCCTGGATCCCGTTGGCGAGTGCCAGGGAGAGGAACCACAGGGCCATCGTCTGGCTGGCGAAGGCGGCCGGGGCGAGCTTGGTGGTCGCCGACATGCCGGTGGTCTCCAGGAGGATGTCGCCCAGGCCCAGCAGGAGGTAGGAGATGACCAACCACCAGGCGGCCATCTTCCAGTTGCCGGTCTGCCCGGTGACGGCCGGGACCATCACCAGGAAGGACAGCCCGCCCAGGATGACGCCGTAGGCGATCTTCCGGGAGGCGTGCGGTTGGCGGCGGCCCATCCTGACCCAGACGGCGGCCACGACGGGGGCCAGCAGCACCTCTGCCACACCGAGCACGGAGTTGTACCAGGTGGAGGGGAATTCCCAGCCCAGGATGCTGGTGCGGGCGTGGTCCGCGGCCAGCAGCGTCATCGTGGAATAGGACTGGAACAGGATGAAGTTGAACACCACGGACGCCGCGAACAGCACGATGTAGGGCCGCAGCCGGCCCCGCTCCTCGGCGCTGACCCGGGGGCTCTTGAACATCACGGTGAAGTAGACGACGGGGGCGATGACGGAGATGACGGTCAGGATGTTGACGGTGTCGTCCAGGCTGAGCCGGCCGGTCAGCACGAGCGCGGCGGCCGCCGCGGCGACCAGGACGCCGCCGCCCGCCAGCAGCCACACCGCGCGCTTCATGGCGCGCGGCGGAAGGGCGAATTCCGCGGCGTGGTCGCGGCCGGCGAGCCCGCGCCGCCCCAGGACGTACTGCACCAGGCCGAGCGTCATACCGATGGCCGCGGCCGAGAACCCCAGGTGCCAGCCCATCTTCTGGCCGAGCCAGCCGGTGACCAGCGGCCCGAGGAAGGCACCAATGTTGATGCCCATGTAGTAGAGGGCGAAGCCGGCGTCGCGGCGCTGGTCCTCGGTCGTGTAGAGCTTGCCGACCATGGTGGACACGTTCGGCTTGAGCAGGCCCGTACCGGCGATGATCAGGCCCAGGCCGACCCAGGTCATCCCGGTGGTCGGCACGGCCATGGAGTAGTGGCCGCAGGCGATGAGGATGCCGCCCCACAGGACGGCGCGGTAGCTGCCCAGCATCCGGTCGGCGAGCCAGCCGCCGGCCACCGAGACGAGGTAGACGAGCGTGCCGTAGGCCGCGGTCACCGAGGCGGCGGAATTCTGTGCCATGCCCAGGCCGCCGTGGGCAACCTGGTCGGAGAAGTACAGGACGAGGATGGCCTGCATCCCGAGGAAGGAGAACCGCTCCCACATCTCCAGCGAGAAGAGGGTCAGTAGGCCGCGGGGATGGCCGAAGAACCTGTGGTCCTCGCGCGTATTCGGTTCTGCGGTCACAACGGTTGCTCCAATTTGCTTTCGAGAATTCGCTTGCCTCTGCTCTCCCCTTTCGTGCACCGCAAACCTGGAGCGCGGTGTGATGTGGACCATTGCGGCAGGCACCGGGGGCGCTGGCCGGGTGATTCGGAGGGTGGGCGCTCACGGTGATCGAACTGCGACCGGATGTGATGGACGAGGCGGAGGTGCGCCACGGCGTGGCCGGCGCGCCGCGTGCGCCGTTCGGCATCGGTCGTGCGGCGAGGCCGTGCAGCGGCATCCCCCACTGTTGCGCAGGCGCACGGCAGAACGCTCGCCTGCGCAAAGGCTCACGCGGCGGACGGCCGCCCGGCTTCGACGAGGACCGCTACAAGAAAGCGCGGCTACATCTACCTGGGCACCGCGACAGCGGCAGCCCTCACCATCTGGCTACGAACTTGATCGGCCGGATGTGGTCATGCTCGGGTAACGAGGGCTCGCTTCGAGGGTGCCGGTTTCGCTGCGCCGTGTGCGCCCGATTCGCTCCGATGTGCCTTGCAAGGGCAACGGGAAACCGATCTGCCCCGCGGGGGCGTACGGCCGGGCGCCCGCTGCCCCGCGCCGGACCGCAGGCGCGGCCGGTCAGTAGGAGGTGGTCGCCGCTCCGGTGACCTTGTCGGGCGTGATGATTCCGTCGCGCTCGTAGTGCTTCAGGACGATTCCGAGGCCGAAGAATGTGGGTGCCCACTCGCTGGTCCATTCGCCGGTGATGGCTGCGTCCTTGGTGAGCTGGGCCCGGACCTCGAAGGTGCAGACGTCCACGTTCGGTTCGGGCACCCGGTCTCCGAGCTCTGCAACTGCTGCCCGTCCGGCGGTGCCACCAAGGCGTGCGGCCCCGCACCTCCGGCCGGCTGCTGCGCATCGTCCATCGCTATGCCGCAGACTCGGCCGGTGGCACGGGAGGTGCGCGGCAGCGCGCGTGCGCACTCCAGGCGCTGTACCGCCCGCCCACGGACAGCCCTTCTCGATCCCTCCGCGCCGCGGTTCAGCCGCTGCCCCGCCGTGTGTCATCAAACGAGGGATGGAGGGGTGTGATGGTGGCGCCGATTGCAGCGAGCTCTTGAGGAGGCGTCGCTGCGGGCGCAGAGGGCCTCTGCGGCGGCGATGGCTTCGGCTACTGGTTCGGCGATCCACCAGTGCTTACGAGGGTGGCCCGGGTGGTTTTTGCGCAGGGTGGAAGCGATGGCGGGTGAGCCGTAGTGTTCGACGACGCTGCCGCGGGCGATGGCGTGGATTGCTGGCGGGAAGGGGTTATTCCGACCGTGCACCACTCCGAGCCCAGCCCCAAGGCCGGGCTCGGAGTAGGGACGCGGAGGGCCCCGCACGAAACCGGGAGGTCGGGGGGTCACGTGCGGGGCCGCTCACGGGGTGTGGACCGTCAGACTCCGATCAGGGTGTACGTACCCGTACCGTCCTGCCTGCCGCTGGAGTACTGGCGTATGAACTCCCCGTCCGCGTACCGGTCGTGGCCCATCATGGAGCCGGTGTACTTGTTCTGCACACCGATCTTCGAGCTGCCGGGTACGTCGCGGTAGATGTAGAACCGCTGGAGGTCGTCCTCCGTGCAGGGGGCCGTCTGCAGGACCGCCCGTTCGGTGGCCGCGTTCTGCTCGGCGATGGTCGCGCACCCGCCGTTGCCCCAGTTCCACAGGGACGCCTCGAGGACCCCGTTGTTCTCCGTCACGTTGCACAGGCGCCAGTTGTCCAGGTGGGCGCTGAAGATCGACGAGGGCCGCAGGCGGACACCGTCGTCCGCCAGGAGCGGCGCGCCCCAGGACAGGGGCTTGCCGGGTACGGCGATCTTGTAGACCTCGGCCTTGCAGTCGAGAGCGGCCCGCGCGCTACGCCCGGAGGCCTTGGGCTGTTCGGCGGACGTGCCGCTGGTGAGCGCCGGGCGCTGTACGAGGCGGTCCCGCTTCTGCTTCGCCGTCGGCGCCACCGCACCCGCCGGGTGCTCGGCCTTCGCGGCGGCCGAGCCGCAGTCGAGGAGGCCTTGTGCCTTGGCCATGATGCTGCCTGCGGGCACCTCGTCCTGGCAGCGCACCGCGCCTTCCTCGAGGGTGGTGTAAGTGGTGAAGTTGCCGCCGTCGGGCCCCTCGGTCCACTTCAACGCCCAACTGCCGTCGCCCTGTTGGACGCGGTTGCAGTTGAGGCTTCCGTACGTACCGGTGACCTTCTTGGTGCCCTTGTAGGCGCCGTAGTAGCCGGGCTGGTTGAAGTTCCACGTGACCGCGTTCGACTCGGTGCTGGTGGAGGTGTAGTCGACCTTCACGTTCAGGCCCAGGCTCGCGCCGACCTTGCCGAGGGTCTCGACGGCGAAACTGCCCTCGACATTGCCGTTGAGGCCGACGGAGACCGAGATGGTCGTCTGGGTGCTGGTGGTGACGGTCTGGGTGCCGGTTGTGCCCTCGGTGACGTACCAGCCCTTGAAGTGGGTGATCGTCGGGGACACTTCGGTGGTCTTGATGTACGGGTGGCGCTTGCCGAGATCGGCGGCAGTGCAGGCCTCACCGAGCTTTGCCTGAGCAGCGGCGGGCTTTGCCGGGGCGGCGGCGGCCGGTGAGGCCGCGAAGCTCATGGCGGCTATCGCGGAGGCAGCCGCAGCGGTGAAGGCTATGAGCTCTCTGCCGAAGCGGCCGGTCGGTCTTAAGTGACGCATCGTTGTCTTTCCCCCTTTGGCCGGCCCGCGCGCAGGCGGGTACCCCGGCCGGTGGTGTGGTCAGTGTGATGGTGCTGAGCGCGACTGAACATAGGGCCACCCGATGAAAAGATGATGACGGAATCAGCGAATTTGATCACGCCGGGGCGGAATGGCTTGTTCTCGGTTGGTACGCGCGGCCGTTGCCCGAGTTCACCGGTGTGCCCGGTGAGGGTGAATAGGCCAGGCTTGGGCTCGGTGAGGATGCCGCGGCGGACCAGGCGTTTCAGCTTGGCGCGCATGCTCTCGGTGTGCCGTGGCTCCAGCACGGTCGCGTGGGTGATCTCGAGCCGCTCCAGGGTGCGTTCGGCGGCATCGAGTTGGCCGCTGAGCTCGGTGATCTGCTCACGCAGCCGCTCGACAGTCTCGCGGACCAGCCGCTGCCTGGCCTCGATCTTGTCCAGGAGGTCTCTCATCGACGCTCCTCCTCCTTCCGGGAGCCGACTGCCGGGCGGGCGGGTCGCGCCAGGTCAGGGTGAAAGTACGGGTGAGGCGACGGAGCATGACATCGGTCATGGACCAGTGGATCACCGCAACCGAACTGGCCGGCTTCGTCTCATAGTCACGTGCGAGACGTCGGTGGAGCATGAGCGTGCCGAAGGTCTGCTCGACCACCCACCGCTTGGGTTCCGGCGCGAACCCTTGCGCCCCGGGCTCACGCTGGACGGACTCGACGTCGATGCCGAGGCGGGCACCGTGTTCGACGACGGCGTTCCTGAACCCGGCGTCCGTCCATGCCTTGGTCACAGTGGGCGCGTTCGTGGCGACCTTGTCCAGCAGGGCGATGCCGATGGCGTTGTCGTGCACGTTGGCGGCGGCCACGACGACGGCGATGATCAGGCCGAGAACGTCGGTGGCGATGCCTCTTTCGCGGCCGGGGCTCTTCTTACCCGGATCCAGTCCAGTCGTCTCCTTCGGCGCGTTCACCGAGGCCCGCGCGGTCTGGGTGTCCAGGACGACGGCCGTGGGGTCCTCGCGCTGCCCACGCATCTCGCGGACCTGCCGGCGCAGCAGGTCGTGGATGGTCTCGGCGGTGCCATCGTCACGCTACTTGGCGAAGTACTAGTACACCGCGCCATACGGTGTCAGGTCGTGCGGCAGATAACGCCACTGGCAGCCGGTCCGGGCGTGGTACAGGATCGCGTTCACGATCTCCCACATCACGTAGCTGCCCTTGTGACCGCTGACCGACGGATGCCGCCCCTTCCATGCCGTGAGGACCGGCCGGATCAACTCCCACGTCTCATCCGACAGGTCACTGAGGTACGGGGCACACTCACCCATGCCTTCCAGCAGACCGCACACCCGGCCAAGCGCAAGACCCCGAACCAGACATCAATCCATCAATCTGCATCAGAGCCGCAGAAGATTCACATAACGCCCTCTGAGGTGAAGGGGCGGTGGCAGGCCCATTCGTCGAGCAGGGTGTGGTGGAAGCGTTCGACCTTGCCGTTGGTCTGCGGGCGCCAGGGCCGGGTCCAGCGCGGCTGGATGCCCAGGTCGCGGCAGGTCTGACGCCAGGTGTTCTTGGTGTAGGCCCAGGCATTGTCGGCCAGGACGCGTTCGACGGAGACACCTCGAGCAGCGAACCAGGCGGTGGCCCGTGTCAAAAAGCCCGCGCAGGTGTCTGCCTTCTCGTCGGGGAGGTCTTCGGTGTAGGCGAGTCGGGTGTGGTCGTCCAGCGCGGTATGTAGGTAGGCGAGTCCGACGCCGGAGCGGTTCTTGTGTCCGGCCGCGCGGCCGAGGGCTTTGTGGCCGCCTCCGTTGTGGTGTGGCAGAACGTTGGCTTCGCGAAGCCCTCGATGGTGAGCTGTCGCAGGAGGGTGTCGAGGGGTCCGGCGCCTGTCGGACATGACGCGGTGGTCACTACTGCGCACCATGAGCTCGTGTCGTCGCACCCTTCGGCTCACCTGCCTGTCAATGCCTGGCCCCCATCTGGCAAGTGCCGTTAAAAACGCTCTAGTTCTGTCACTATCCGAGCCGCGAGCGGTACTTGGATGCCGTGTCGTTCGGCCGCTCGTAGCAAGGCTCCCCCGATTGCGTCGAGTTCCAGCGGGCGACCGGCCTCCGCATCGCGCAACATGGACGATTTGCTGGCCGGTGGGAATGCTTCGTATCGCGCCAGGACCTGGGTGGCGTCCGCCGGCCCACCGCAAGCCCGGCTCACGGCGGTGGTCTCCTCGACCAGGGCCTCCAGCTCCTCCCGCCGCTCGGACCGGATGGTGCCGATGGGCAGTCGGTAGCGGGTGGTGAGCAGGGCGAAAGGCGTCAGGAAGGCCAGCTTGGCCCACAGGACGGCGTTCTCGTCAGGCATGACGCGAGTGTCCACGCCGGCGGCCGTGAGCAGTGCGGTGAGCGGGGTGAGGCGTTCCTGCGGACCGGCCAGGTCGATCTCGGTGAAGGGACTGCCGTGTTCGATCACGCCGGGAGCTGTGCGGGTGGACTCGACGCGGATCACGGCTGGTACCACCTGCCGCATGCCGAAGCGTGCGCGCAGGACAGCGGGGTGTTCGATGCCGTTGAGCAGCGGCAGGACGAGTCCGTCACCGAGGTGCTGGGGCGGGATGCGGTCGAGCGCCGCGTCGAGCGCGGTGTGTTTCACCGTCACCAGGCACAGGTCGATGCGCTCCCGCAGGGCGGTGTCCGCCTCGACCTCGGCCGTGAAGGTGCCGTACTGACTGCTGCGTACCTGGATGCCGCCGCGGCGCAGTGCACGTGTGCTCTCCTCGCCGGCGAGGCAGATGACGCGATGTCCGGCGCGCGAGAGCAGCGCGGCGAGCAGTCCACCGACCCCTCCGGGGCCGAGTACGGCCACGGTCCGGGCGGACGGGGTCGGAGCGACGGAGTCGCCGGTGAGCGGTCTGGTGTGGTGCATGGGCGGGTCCTCTCCGTTGTCGGGTCGGCACCCGTCCCGCCGCTCAGCCATATCCGGACTGGGCAGAGGGGCGGGACGGGTTGCCGCCCTGGGCCCGAAGTGATCATCGGGCAGCCCCGAGAGGCAAGTCAATCCTCGGGACTTCTTCCACACCCCAAGTGATCGCTTAGGTTGAGGCGGCCGTACCTTGGCATCCGTGCCCATGACCTTCGATGACCTGCGAATCTTCTTGGCGGTGTGCCAGGCAGGAAGCCTGAGCGCCGTCGCCCGGGACCTTTCATGCACCCAGTCAGCGGTGAGCCAGCACGTAAAACGGCTGGAACAGCAAACAGGGGTACGGCTGCTGGAGCGTCAGCCGCGGGGCGTCGTGCCTACCCTGGAGGGGCGCCTGCTGCAGGCGGCGGCCATGGAGGGGATTGCCGGTCTGGATCTCGCCCTGCGACGGCTGGGCGAACTCGCGCGCGGCGAAGCCGGATCGGTGCGGGTGACAACGGGCGCCACGACAGTCCGGCACTTCATGGCCGAGGCCATCGTCGCCTTCCGCGAGAGTCACCCAGGGGTGAGCTTGGAGTTCCGGACGGAGACCTCCAGCCGGAGCTGTTTCGACGCGCTCGCCGACGGCGCGGTCGATCTGGCCTGGGTCACCATCGGCAACCCGGTGCGGGGCATCGAGCAGCGTTCCGTCATAGAGCTGCCGTGGGTGCTGGCGGTCCGGGCCGACGATCCGCTCGCCCTCCGGTCAGGGATCGAGGCCGCCGACCTCGTCGGGATCCGGCACATCCGGCTCCCGGAGAACTCCTCCTCAAGGGCCCACCTGGACACGGCCTTCGCCCGCCTGGGCATCCACCTCACGTCGGACACTGGTGTCGCCGACTGGGACACCGCCATCCTGCTGGCAGAGCTCGGCATCGGACATGCCATCGTCCCCGCCCTGCCCGGGCAGGACTCCGCCGGCACGTCAGGAGGTCCGCTGAGGTTCCTGCCCCTCCCGGACCTGCCGCCACTGCCGGTGGGGTGGGCAGCCCGCCGCTGGGACGCGCTCACCCCACTTGCCCGCGCCTTTGCCGACGTGGTCGGGCAGCGATGTGAGACGGGCCCGGCCACGCAGTAATCACGGCTGTGGCACCAACCTCATGAGTGCGGGGAGCAGGCCGCAGCTTCGGTAAGCGGGCCTCCTTGAGCGGGACCGTCCCCGCGGACGCGGGGAGCAGACTTCTTAACCTGCATCGTTACACGCGCACGTCCGGGACCGCTTACCCCAACTCCGGCAATCAGTGCGCTGCAAATCGCCTGCTCCCGCTAGATGATCGATCCCAAGGGGTCAGTGGTCATATGCGGTCAGTGAGCGCAGGACGGGCTGTCCTGTGTGGTCGTTGTCAAGGTGGACAGGTCCTCGGTCCCTGAGGTGAAGGGCTCACTGACCACCTCGACGTCGAACCGTCGCCCCTGGCCCGACTTGTCAGCGAGCCGAGTAGGAAGTATCTGGGCCATGCGCTGCGCGATCTCCGTCGGCGCATCCGGATCCGCCAGGAGAGCCACGACCGTATCGCCCTGAGACGACACCCGAATGACTCCGGCCCTTCTCTTCGGCGGCCCCGCGATCGCAAGTGCCCACAGGATGCCCTCGAGGTAACGTCGACGCCGCGTAACACGCAGGCCCCCGCCAGCAGGTGCAGGCGGTACGGCCAGATCTCTCGTCCTCCCAGTACGGGACCTGCTCCCACCATCGGCCACGATCGCGTGCACCACCGCGAACACCCGCTCCGGCGCCACCCCGGCCCGCACCGCACGGACGCGCCACCGGCCACCCCGTCGGTGTTGCCGGACTCCGGCATCAGCGCTCCCAAAACGCCGAGGGCCGTTCCCCTCAGCCGGTGGGCGACGCGCATCAGACTCAGCATGGACAGCGACAGCAGTGCCGCGTGGGAGGGCGCTGCCGCCGGGACCGGAGCCCGGTGGTGAGGCGCGGGGCGGAACTGCAGAGGCGGGCCTTGGAGGACTTCGCGAATGGCCGTGAGCCGCACACCCCTGGAACGGGACGTCGGGTCTGCTCGCGAGGAGCAGCGGGTGCGGGCGGCCGTGGAGACGGAAGGTGACGGATCAGGACCCGCGCACCGAGGGGGATGACGGCGCCGGCGACGGGGAGCGCCCCGCCTCCTGGAGCGGGAAGTAGTCTCCCGGCCGCGTCGAGCGCCGCCACACGTACGCCGCTGTCGCCATCACGAGGATCATCCCCGCCAGGATGAGCAGTTCGATCCCCTCGACGTTCCACCGGAAGGATTTCTCCGCCTCGGCCGTCACGATGAGCACCTTGCGGATGCCGGCAATCAGGCCGACGACGAGGAACGGCTCCGCGTCGAGGGTCTGGTTCCTGATGGTGAGGCGGACGGTGTGGAGCAGCTCGGCCACGATGAACAGGACAAGGCCGTTGTCCAGGGCGGAGAGAACGACCGTCTCCTCGTGATACGGCCCCTGGATCGACCTGATGACGTCGTGGATGACCCCGACGGTCAGGAGCCCCGCGAGCAGTACGAGGAGCGTCGCGACGACCAGGTGGATGCCGTCCTCGATGAGCTGCAGGAGGCCCTGTAACCGGCCGCCCTCGATCTTCGGGGTATTGGGTCGCACAGTCAGCCTGCTAAGGGTGCCCCGGCCTGCAGGCGCGGCGTGCTGGGCGAACCGGTGGACGAGCGGATCCCTCCCTGTGGTGGCAGCCCGGGCGCGGTGAGGCGCGACGTCCTCGAGGCCCACCCGGCGGCAGGACAAGGGTTACGAGGTAGCCCGACGCGTGGACACAAACGCCGGGAACCTGCGGTTCGTCCTGGTCGCCGACCTGGGCCTGCCCTCCGAGATGGCCTGGCTCGCCCCCGCCTACCGGAGGATCTGCGCCGCCGCATTGCCTGGGGCATCCGCTGGCAGGCGGACACCGTGACGGCGCCCCTGGTGGCGGACGAGCAGGTCGGCGTGTCCGACGTGGCTGAAATCGTCGGCAGCTGTCAGGAGGAAGGCGACTGGGACATCGGCGTCTTCCTCACCGACCTGCCGAGCCGGGCGGAGCGCAACCCGGTCCGCACCGAGGTCGACGCTGAGCACAGGGTCGCACTGATCTCACTGCACGCCTCGGCTCCCGGCGTCTGCGGCGCCGGAGCGGTGCGGCAGGCGGCGGTCGGCGTCGTCAGGCAACAGGCCGCGCAGGACGAAGAGCCGCTGGATTCCGCAGTCGTCGGCCGTCCGGCCCCGGGGAGCGGTCGAAGCGCGGACGCTACGCGGTGCCGGGGGGCTGCCCGGCCACGTCCGCCTGGCAGTTGCCGCCGCGGCGCCTTCCATCCTGGCGGCGACGCTGTCCACCCTCGCCGCATGATGAAAGAAATCCCAGTTCAGATGGGCTACTCCGCCGAACTTGCGGTGTCCGGCTCCGGCTGGTCCGCGCCGCCCGAGGCGACCGCCGGACTGAGGGTCAGTGCCAGCTCGCCGTCCTTGACATCGGCGATGACGGTGTCGTCCGGATTGACCGAGCCGCTGAGCAGCATGTTCGAAAGGCGGTTGTCGAGCTCCGTCTGGATGGTGCGGCGCAGCGGCCGGGCTCCGAACTCGGGCTGGTAGCCACGATTGGCCAGCCACTCCTTGGCGGTCTCGGTGACCTCGAGGTTGATCTGCTGGGCGTGGAGCCTGCGCCGGCTGCGTTCCAGCAACAGGTCGACGATGCGCACCAGGTCCGCCCGGGTCAGGGCGTGGAAGACGATGATCTCGTCGATGCGGTTGAGGAACTCGGGCCGGAAGTGCGCCTGCAGTTCGGCCATCAGGTCATCCCTGATGTCCTCGATCGCCCCCTGGTGGTCCAGGATGCGCTTGGAGGCGATGTTGCTGGTCATGATGACCACGGTGTGCCGGAAGTCGATCGTGCGCCCCTGGGCGTCGGTGAGCCGTCCGTCGTCCAGCACCTGCAGCAGCAGGTTGAAGACGTCCGGGTGGGCCTTTTCGACCTCGTCGAACAGTACGACGCTGTACGGCTTGCGGCGCACCGCCTCGGTGAGCTGCCCGGCCTCCTCGTAGCCGACGTATCCGGGCGGGGAGCCGACGAGCCGGGAGACGGTGTGCTTCTCCTGGAACTCGCTCATGTCGAAGCGGACCATCCGGTCGGCGTCTCCGAAGAGCAGTTCCGCAAGTGCCTTGGCCAGTTCCGTCTTGCCGACTCCCGTGGGTCCGAGGAAGAGGAAGCTGCCGGTGGGCCGCTCGGGGTCTCCCATGCCCGCCCGGCCGCGGCGCACAGCCTGGGACACGGCGGTGACTGCCTCGTCCTGGCCGACCACCCGCTCGTGCAGGGCCTCTTCGAGCTTCGTGAGCCGCTCACGCTCGGTCTCGGTGAGCTGGGATACGGGAATGCCGGTGCGCGCGGAGAGCACATCGGCGATGTCCTCGGGAGTCACACTCCCGGCCTCTTCCCACTCCCCGCCGACCCCGGCGAGCTCCCGCTCCACCTGCTGGATCTGCTCCTTGAGCTGTGCGGCGCGTTCGTAGTCCTCGGTGCTGACGGCCTCGTCCTTCTCCCTGCGCAGCTTGGTGAGACGGTCCTCGAGGCTCGCGGTCCCGGTCGGGGCACCGAGGCCGCGCAGTCCCACGCGTGCTCCTGCCTGGTCCATGAGGTCGATCGCCTTGTCGGGCAGGAACCGGTCGGTGATGTAGCGGTCGGACAGGGCGGCCGCGGCGTCCAGCGCCTCGTCCGTGTAACGGACCTGGTGGTGGGCCTCGTAGGAGTCGCGAAGCCCGCTCAGGATCTCGACCGTCTCCTCGACGGTGGGTTCGCGCACCATGACCGGCTGGAAGCGACGTTCGAGCGCGGCGTCCTTCTCGATGTACCGGCGGTACTCGTCGATGGTGGTGGCGCCGACCACGCTGAGGTCGCCCCGGGCGAGCGCGGGCTTGAGAATGTTGCCGGCGTCCATGGCACCCTCGCCGCCTCCGCCGGCGCCGACGACCGTGTGCAGTTCGTCGATGAACACGATGATGCCGCTCTCGGCCTCCGTGACCTCGTCGATCACCTTCTTCAGCCGCTCCTCGAACTCTCCCCGGTACTTGGATCCGGCGACCAGACCGGCCATGTCGAGGCTCACGACGCGGCGGTTGCGCAGGGCCTTCGGGACCTCTTCGGCGACGATCCGCTGCGCCAGTCCTTCGACGATGGCGGTCTTGCCGACGCCGGGATCGCCGATGAGCACGGGGTTGTTCTTGGTGCGCCGGGAAAGGACCTCCACGGTCTGCTCGATCTCCTCGGCCCGGCCGACCACCGGGTCGAGACGTCCGCTGCGGGCCTCGTCGGTGAGGTCGCGCCCGTACTCGTCCAAGGTGGGGGTGTCGCTGTGCTCGCCCGACGCCGCCTTCCGGCCGGCTTCGCCGCCACTCAGCAAACCGGAGGAGACTCCCTCGGATCCCAGCGTGCGTGCGAGGCTGGAATCGTCCAGCAATGCGGCGAGGATGTGCTCCGGACCGATGTACGAGGCACCGGTCGCCTGGGAGTGGGCGTGGGAGGCAAGCAGAGCGCGCTTCACCGCTGGCGTGAGCCCGGGGGCGCCGGTTCCGGTGCCGGTGGGAAGGTTCTCCTGCAGGTCCGCAGCCAGCTGGTCCGGATCAGCGCCCGCCTGCTCCAGCACCTGCCGGGCGGCCGGCACCTGCGTGGCGGCCCACAGCAGGTGCACGGTGTCGAGATCGGCCCCGTCCTCGGCCGCCCGGCCGCCTGCCGCCGCCAGCAGCTCGTGCGAGGAATCACTGAGCAGTCGCCCGATGGGCACGCGCTGCACGGCCGGCGGCGAGGCTGCCGGACTCATGCCGAAGAAGCGGTTGAAGAGATCGGAGAACGGGTCGCCGGACCCGAAGGGCGAAGTCGTCACAAGGATCATCCCGTCCGGCGGGCGGCACAGCGGCTGTGCGCAGCCTGCCGTAGTCGAATTGCCGGTACACGGCCATTCTTCGCCGGGTCGTCCCGGCGTGCGAACGCAGCAGGTGAGTGACGGGCGTCCTGGGCAGAGCCGCAGATGCCACGGGCGATCGGGCACGAGCAGGCGTGGCAGACGGTGACGCTCAGTGCCAAGGCGATCAAGACGATCGACAGCATCGGTGTCGAGGCGGCCGTGGCTCGCATCCGCGCCCGGGGGAGCCCGCGCCGGATTCCTCCCCGGAGTCACGAAGTCGTCCTGCTGAAGAGAGAGTTGGACACCCTCGCGACTGCGCTCCATGTGAAAACCGACGACCTGCTGAAGGCGTCTCCGCATCTCGCGCCATGGCGGCCGACCGTGGGGATCGCCCCGCAGCTCACCGGCGCCGAGCTGGTCACACTGGCGATGAGGCAGGCCATGCTCGGCGTCACCTCTGAGGCGAGGTGGCTTCGCCACGCCCGTTCCCACCTGCGGCATCTGTTCCCGTACTTGCCCAAGCAGCCCGGCTACAACAAGCGGCTGCGCAAGAGCACCGACCTGCTTCGCAGGGTCACCCGCCTGCTGGCCACCGACACCTCCGTGTGGAGCGACGACGTGTGGATCGTGGACTGCACACCGGTGGAATGCGGCCGCTCCCGCGAGACCGTCAAACGTTCCGACCTGGCCGGTTGGGCCGAGTACGGGTACTGCGCCAGTCACAGCCGCTTCTTCTGGGGCCTGCAGCTGCACTTGATGTGCACCCCTCCAGGGCCTGCCGGTCGCCTTCGCCCTGACCGGCGCCAAGGCCGACGAGCGCGAGACCCTGCTGGACCTCCTCGCTGCCGAACCCGGCCTGGCCGCCGACCGGCCCGGCCAGACGCTGATCGGCGACAAGAACTACTACGGCCGGGGCTTCGAACACGAACTGGCCGGGCAGGACATCCGGCTGCTGCGCCCGGCCCGCAGAGGCGAGCCGGAGCGGCCCGGAGCGTCCCTGTTCAAGCCGTTGCGGCAGGTCATCGAGTCGGTCAACGAGACCTTCAAGGGCCAACTCGATCTCGAACAGGACAGCCTGTCCTGCGCTCACTGACCGCATATGACCACTGACCCCTTGGAATCGATCATCTAGAGGCTGCTGACCAGCTTCGCAGCCTCGGCGAGTGGGATGCCGGGGACCTGCTTGCGCAGCATGCGGACGGCGTGCGCGTTGCCCTTGTTGTCCCGGGCATCGCGGAGAGCCGCACTGTCCAGGGCTTGCAGCACCGCCTCGGGGGTCGGATACGCCCGCTCGTATCGTGCGTGGCGCCGCTCGCGTGTCTTCCTGCGGGAGAGGATCCACGAGAGAACGATCATGGGACCCTCGGCTATCAGACCGACTATGACCAGTGTGCTGGACGTGTCGCCGTCCACGAGGCGGTAGTGCGCGAGCAGTGCGGCCACGATCGGGAAGAGCGTCACGATGCCGCAGAGCGACCAGAAGAGTTTGTGGAGCATGAGGCATAAATCTAACAATCGATCCTCAAGAGGATGACGCTGCCCGCGAGTTGAGAATGACCGTGATGGCGGCCAGGACACTGGCCCTTGGACTCCTGGTCACGCGGCTCGACCACGATCTCCTTGTACCGCTGCCGACTGACGCTCCCCCGGACGATCGTCCGAGCCCCTGAGGTGTACCGCCGTGTGCGGGCTGGTGGGGGTCGGTTACAGCCCTATCGCTACGACAAGGTGCTACCGGCTCGGCGGCGGCGTGGGTGGAGCCGCCGGGTAGGGACCGGGTGCGCTCGGCTGCTGTTGGTAGGGGCCGGGCGGGCAGCGAGGGGTCATGCGCGGCGGCGCTGGGGCCTCGGGGACGGTCCGTAGGCCAAAGCGAGGGCGTTGCGTACTGCGACGTGTCCAACCGTGCGGAAAGACTCAGGGCGAGAATCTACAGAAACCCCGCCAGAGCACTTGAGTTCCGGCGGCAGCGCGCACATGCCATCACCTCGGCGAAAGCGGGCGCGTCACCGGCCTGTCCCACCGTGAGATGGAAAGCCAGGGCCGGCAACGGGCATCGGCCGCGAGGTGGCTCTTCGCGGTCAGCCCGCCGCGGGATCGGCCGATGGCATGGTCGCCTGGTTCCCCGGCAAGCGCCCCTTTTTGCGAGCCCCGGCCGCGTGCTGGTGGACACGCACGATCGCGGAGTCCACGGAGACGGCCCACTCCAGGGACTCGTCGGCGTCGGCCTGGGCCATGAGGGCAGTGAACACCCGCTCCCCCGTGCCGTCGGCAGCCCACATCCACAATCGGTTGTAGGCGCCCTTCCAGTTGCCGTACTTCTCAGGCAGATGGACCTACTGCGATCCGGTCTGGAGCTTCCAGGCGATCGCGTCGATCACCTCACGATGGTCCCGCCACCGCCCACCCCGCCTTGGTGTCCGGCCGGCAAGCAACGGTTCGATCCGCGCCCCCTGCACATCAGCCAACGGCACAACCCAACCAACGCCCGGAAGACCCCATCGAATCGGCCTAGCCGTGGGGAGGCCCCTATCCACTCACCGCACCCTGAGGGTCTGGCCCCGCTGGCCGGCCCGTGTTGGATGGGCCGGTAGCCTGCCCCAGCAGTTGGTGGCAGACGAGAGGATAGGCATGTGGGGTAGGCGGCGGAACGGCGGTACGGGGCCGCTGGTACAGGCGGCGGTCATGGGCGCCCGGGGGCACGGCAAGAGCACCCTGGTCCGGGCGTTGACCGAGGTGCTGCCCCAGGAGTTCCGGCAACCACCGCCGCCGTTCGGGCGGTTCGCCACGGCACGCGGCCCGTACCAGCTGCACGACAGCCCCGGCCTGGACGCCTTCCGGTCCCGAATCCCCGTCGGCACCGGCCAGTTGCGGGGTGCGCTGCTGGTCGTCTCCGCCGAGGACGGGCCGCTGCCGGAGACCCGGGAGTATCTGGAGGCGGCGAGGGCGGCGGGCGTGGCACGGATCGCGGTGTTCCTCGGAAAGCGCGACCTGGTCAACGACCCGGAGATCGCGGAGCTGATCGAGCTCGAAGTCCGCGAGCTGCTCCACGAGGTGGAGTACCCCGGGGACCACTGCCCGGTGGTGCACGGCTCCGCGTTGCGGGCGGTGCACCACGGCAGGTCCCGGAAGGGTCGCCGCGATGTGGTACGTCTGGCGGAGGCCCTTGACGGTCACTTCGGCTGACGCCTGATCGGCCGCACCCCAAGCGAAGCGCTGCCGTGCCCCGGCCCCGTACGCGGAGGGGCGGCCGAGCAGCACGACGGGTGCCCAGTGCCACGGCCTTCGCCACGTCCGCCCCGGTGCGAACATTCCGCTGGCTTACGCCACTTCGCGGGGCCCGATGCCAGACCGGACCAGGTTGAACACTTCTCGGGCAGCGTAGCGTTTGAGACAGCGGATGATGTCGCGCCGGTTGCCGTCGTGCTCGGCGGGACGCAAGGCGGCTCCGCGCTGTCAGCCGGGAAGGGCGGCCGGCACGCCGGCGGGGTGGCGGGGACCGAGGCGGTCCGGGGCGGCACCTGGACGTGCCGAAGGGCTCGTGAGCCAACCGGCCCACAAGCCCTCAAGCCCTTCCGGTGTCAGTCGAGTTCGGCGCTGCCGTGCACGATCTCGCCGCCGACCATCGTCAACAGCACCTTCGTCTTGGCGATCTCCTCCGCGGGGACCTTCATGACATTGCGGTCCAGCACGATCAGGTCCGCGAACTTGCCCTTCTCCAGGGACCCGGTGTGCTTCTCCTGCCGCAACTGGTAGGCGCCGTTGAGGGTGGCGGCGCGCAGGGCCGTGGCGCGGCTGAGCCGCTGGTGCGGTGTCATCGTGCCGTGCTTGGCGAACGGGCTGTCGGGTGCGGCGGTGCGGGTGATCACGGTCTTGATCGCGGTCCACTCGTCGAGCGGATCGACCGGCCAGTCGCTCCCGAGGGAGATGCGCCCGCCGCTCTCGTTGATCTCGCCCTCGGGCTCGTAGTGGGCCCAGCGCTTCGCGCCGAGGTAGGGCTTGACGGAGTCGACGGAGTCGGGGGCGGGCTTGGCCCAGTGGAAGCCCATGGCCGCGACGATGTCGAGCCTGCCGAACCGCGGTATGTCCTTGGGGTTGACGAGTTCGGCGTGCGCCACGGTGAGGCGGTTGCTCTTGTGCCCGGCCTCGCGTGCCGCCGCGTAAGCGGTGAGGGCGGCGCGTACCGCCTGGTCACCGATGGCGTGCATATGGGGGTCGAAGCCCGCCTCGACGAGCTTCAGAACTGTGTCGTTGAGCTTCTCCTGCTCCCAGTACTGCTCGCCCTTCTTCTTTCCCGCGATCCAGTGGTCGTGCTGGTGCACGAGGTAGGGGTCGATCAGCGAGGCCGTCTGGGCGGGGTGCTGGAGCACACCGTCCAGGAAGAGCTTCGCGTTCCGGACGGCGATACGAGGCCGAGCGGTGATCCGGTTTCCGCTGTGGAAGGCGCGGCGCAGCCGGGTCGGCTCCTTCAGCGGGTCCTTGTCGTCCACATTGACCGGCGCGGCGAAGTGGGCGCGGGCGGTGAGCTTGCCCTGGTCCGCGAGGGTGCTGAAGGCCCGGAGCCCCCCTTCCGAGGCGATGGCGTCCATGAACGTGGTCACGCCCTGCTCGGCCAGGGCGGCCAGGGCGGTGCGAGCAATCTTCAGGTTCTCCTCGGCGGAGGGCTCGGGGATCTTCCGCGCGATGAGGTCGCCCGCGTCGTCCTCCAGCACGCCGGTCGGCTCGCCCTTGTCGTCACGCGCTATGCGGCCGCCGCCCGGGTCGTCGGTCTTGGAGGTGATGCCGGTGCGTTCCAGGGCGCGGCTGTTGACCAGAGTGGTGTGGCCGTCACTGGACTTCACGACGATCGGCCGCTTGGTGTCCAGGGCGTCGAGGTCGGCCTTGGTCAGCGCGGTGCCCTCCGGTCGCATGGCCTGGAGGTACCAGTGCTCCACCTGCACCCAGCCGTCCGGCTCTTGCGCCTTCGTCTTGTCCAGATACGCCTGGATCTTCCCCTGGAACTCCTTGACGGTGAGCGGGGCGTACTTCAGGTCGCAGCCGAGCAGCCCCTGGCCGCCCGACATCGGGTGCACATGCCCGTCGTGGAGGCCCGGCATGACCATACGGCCGCCGAGCTTGATCACCTTTGTTCCCTTCCCGATGTGTCGGGAGGCCCCCTTGGTGGTGCCGACGTAGACGATCCTGCCGTCCTTGACGGCCAGCGCCTGGTGCGTGCTGTCCTCGGCATCGACGGTGTGGACGTAGCCGCCGGTCAGCACGAGGTCGGCCGGCTGGTGGCTCTCGGCGGCGGGCTCGGAGCAGCTGTCGACGGCGGCCACTGCCGCGACCGCGCCGGCAGCCGCCAGCACGGTACGACGTCGCGGGTTACCCTCCACGGGACTTTCCACAGGACTCTCCTCCAGATGCGATGAACGAACGGGTCGACGGGGGAACGGGTGAAGGGGAATTGGTGCATGGCTGAGCGACCGGGCAGCGGCGGCGGCAGAACCCAGGAGCGCGGCAGGCAGGCGCGCCGTGCGGTGGTCGAGGCCGCGCTCGCGCTGATCGCGGAGCGGCCCGTAGGGGAGATCCAGGTACAGCAGATCGCCGAGCGGGCAGGGATGAGCCCGGCACGGGTCCTGTACTACTTCCCCTCGAAGGACCACATCCTGGCCGAGACCTTCCGCTGGAGTGAGCGGGAGCTGACCGAGCGCCGGACACAGGAGCTGGCGGGGGTCGCCGATCCTCGTGAGCGGTTGGAGCGGTACGTCAGGCTCTACCTGCCCTCGGGCAGGCACGACGTCTCATGGAAGCTCTGGTTGGAGGCGTGGTTGCGCGCGGTGGAGAACGACGAGATGAGCCGGACGGCCGACGGGCTCGACAAGGGGTGGATGCGGGATCTGTCCGCGATCATCCGTGACGGTGCGGCGAGCGGGGTCTTCCGCCCGGTGACCGCCGAGGAGTTCCTGCCCTCGTTCAACGCCCTGTTGGACGGGCTGGCGGTGCATGTGCTGATCGGGCGGCTCGACCGTACGGATGCCGTGCGGACCGCGCTCACCCATGCCTCCGGGGAACTGCACCTGCCCCCGGCCGCACAAACTTGAATCTCATTTAAGTTCGGTGGCGTGAGTATTCACCGGGGTGCGTGGCCCCGTCAACCATTTCTACGGGGCCACCGCGGCGCAACGCGCTCGGCGTCCGGGCGGATCGCGGGATGGCTGCGACTGCATGGGGACGCGGGCCGTGAGCCCCGGACCCGCCCGGTGCTCGCGCTCAGTGGACAGCGCGGGGAGATGGGGACGTGGCTTGTGCCGGCAACCCGTCGTGTGAGACATGAGTGGGCAGGAGGCCGAAGAGGAACTCGCGGGCGTAGTGGCGGTGGGAATGGTCGTCGGTGGTGCATGAGCCACCGAAGGTCCGCTCCACCACCCAACGTCGAGGGATCACCTTGAACCCTTTGACGCCGGGGTCTTTGCGGACGACTTCGACGTCGATGCCGAGGTGGGCGCCGTGGTCGATGGCCTTGGTGCGGTAGCCGGTGTCGGCCCGAGCCTTGGTCACGCGAGGGCTTGTGGTGGCGATCTGGGACAGCAGGTGGATGCCGCCTGCGTTGCCGGAGACGCAGGCGGCAGTCACCCAGACGGCCAGGAGGGGAATCATGTCGACCTCGTCCGGGGTGCGGATGACGCGGTGCCCGAGGCATCCTGCCTTGTCGAGCGCCTTGAGATGGATCGGGTCGTTCGGGTCACCGTCCAGCTTGAGCGGGGTCTGATTGACGCGCTTGAGGAAGCGGATCACGTCGTCCCGGTCGTGGGCTTCCTCGAATATTCCGGCCCGGATGCCGCCGAGCTGCGCGCGGCGCTTCATCAGCGCCTTGTCCCGCAGCAGCATGGCCTGACCGTACAGACGCGGATTGTCCAGCAGAACGGAGTTGATCGCCCCTGCCCATTCAACCGTTTCCTCGAACGGCGGGATCGCGACGTCGACACCCTCGTTCTGAAGAGTCTCGGCGATCTCCAAGGAGCGGTTGTTGATCCGTTCGAAATCCCACGACAGGTAGGGGATGTCGTGGTCGACGCAGTACTCCTCGGCCTACTCCGGCGCCATACGGCAGCAGGGCCCGGCCCGCGCGTCGCGGTCCGGGCCCTGCCCCGTGCGGTGCCGCCCTGCGGCGGCGGTGCGTCAGCTCTGTGCGATGTCGTCGCCCGCCTGCCCGGCGCCCTCAGCTGCGCCTGCCTTCTCGCGCATCTTGCGCACCAGCTCCGCCTTCTGGTCAGCTGCACCCTGGCGGTCGAGGTTGCGGTGCGGGCCGTTGTTCTGCCGTTCGGCGCGGGACAGCCTCTTGCGCTGGCCGCCGCCCATGCCCACGGGGTTGTTGATGTTCTTGCTTACGGTCACGGGTTCTCCCGGTCATGATGTGAAGTGATCTACGGATTCGTCGGTGGGGGGACGGGCAGCGACGTCGAAGGAAGTCAGCAGGAGCCCGTCACGCTCTCACTCGTAAATCGGCGTCTGGAAGAATATGGCAAAACCGTTACCCGGTTCCGTCGGCCCCGCACCCCAACCTTTTCGCCGCCCCGGCATCGGCCGGCTTTCGGCGAGCGCCCGGGGTCAGCCGTTCCCTTCCGGGAGTCTCAGCACCGCCCCGCCGTCACAGGACATTAGCCCGCCGCGCGTAGAAGCCCCGCCGGAGCATTCCGGCGGGGCTTCTCGTCTCACACTGCCCCTATGACGGAGGTCCTGGCTGTGTGGGCCTGACCAGGTGGAACACCTCGCGACGGCGTAGCGTTTGAGGCATCGGACGATTTCGCGCCGGGTTTTGCCCTCCTTGGTGCGGCGTTCGTAGTAGTCCCGGGTGCGTGGGTCGAAGCGCAGGCGGGTCTGCGCGATTCGGTGCAGGGCGGCGTTGGCCTGCCGGCCGCCGCCGCGGTTGAGGCGACGGTACTGCCGAGTGCCCGAGGAGCGTTCTACGGGGCTGACCCCGCACAGCGCGGCGAAGGACGCCTCACTGTGCAGACGTTCCGGGTTGTCCCCCATCCTGATCAGCAGGGTGACGGCCGTGTCCGGACCGATGCCCACCACAGTGAGCAGCTGCGGGGCGTGGCGTTCCGCGAGCAGGGCCCGCACCGCCGCACCACGGCCAGAGCACACCCTGGGCGCACCAGTGCACACGCAGGCGCGGAGGCCGGGCCGGAGGGGCTGGGCGACAGGGCCCCGGGGCGGCTATCCGGCGACGAGGACACCAGCCAGGAGGCGATGCGCGCGGCGGCGCTGGACCGATCGACGTGGCTCTCGACCCGCTCCCGCCAATGGCCGGAACGACGCCGGTAGATGCCGGGAGATAGTCGGTTCACACGGCGACGGCAGAGACCGGGGTACCAGGCGAGGGGCCCTCAGTGATGACAGTCCTGGGGCCGGTGCGAGCCTCGGAACTAGGGCCTGTCTGATAATTGATCTTGTGGCAGGTCGAGGCGAGGTGACGGACGCGGCGTGGGAGCGGGTAGAGCCCTTGTAGCCGCAGGCGGACGGGCGTGGCCGTCCGTGGCGTGATCACCGTCAGGTGGTCAACGGTGTGTTGTGGCGATTGCGGACCGGGGCTCCGTGGCGCGACCTGCCCGAGCGGTACGGGCCGTGGCAGACCGTCCATGAGCGGTTTGCCCGCTGGGAGGCGGACGGCACGTGGGCAAGGCTGCTGGAGCACGTGCAGGTCCGCGACGATGCGGTGGGCCGGGTGGAGTGGACTGTCGCCGTCGACTCCACGGCCAACCGAGCCCACCAGCACGCCGCCGGCGCCCGCAAAAAGGGGTCGCGGACGGGGGCGAACTGGAAGATCCGGGCCGCTCGCAGACGCGCCAGGCCCTCGGCCGGTCCCGAGGCGGGCTGACCACCACGGTCCACCTCGCCTGCGATGGCCGGGGCCTGCCCCTGTCGATCGTCCTCACGCCCGGCAACGTCAACGACACCACTGCGTTCAGCCAGGTCCTCGAAGGGATACGCATCCCGCGCGCCATCACGGGCCGTCCACGCACGGCGCCGGAGCGCGTGCTGGGCGACAAGGCCTCCTTCCAGGGGTTCAGATCTGCGACCGAGTGGCCGACATGGAACAGCGGTCGCACCAGAAGCCGAAGAGCGAACCGCCGAACTCCATCGGGCCGAAGGGAGTCAGGCCGCTGTCCACCGCGACCAGGAAAGGCATGAAGTTTCCGCATCCAGGACAGAGCGGGTGCGTCTCCGGTGAAGGCCAGCGCGGTAGTCCGCCCACCTGGTGCCGCGACCTTCCGGTGATGGCCGCCCGACTCACACCCTTCTGGTTGGGGTGCGTTTCCAGCGTCATGGACAGCTCGCCGGGAACCACGCGTGACGTCTCGGCAGAAGGCCCTTGCGGTTGATAGAAAGCACGCGTCCCGTCGGCCGTGAACTGTACGTAAAGGATGTCGACTTCGTCGCAGTCGCAGGAGAACCAGAAGAACGAGGGATCACTGCTGAATTCGTACGGCAGATCACTAACGGAGAGGGTGAGCACCCTGTCCGCCGGCGCGTTGCACCGCGCACAGAGAGGAACGTTTTGTTCGTACCGTCCACCCATCACGTGCGGGCTCTCGCCCCGGTCGGTGACGAACCCCATGAACGCCGGGCGGAATCCTGCCGCGGCCTCGCTATCGGACATGCGGCCCGCGAGCGGCATCAGCCACTCCCACTCCTCATAGGTATCGACCTCGTCACGCACCGAAGTGATCAGGTCAGCGGCATAAGGGGTCCTGATGAGGGCGAGAGAGACCAGACCGGCCCGATCGTGGCCCTCGCGCCAGTCGCGCAGCAGGGAGTCGGCCCGTTCGTCCGGGGCTCCGGACAGGAGGCTGTCCCGATAGAGAGAAGTGCCGAGTCGATCCTCGTAGGGGCGTAGCCGATCGGGGTGATGGACGGCGATGTTGAAGACGACGGAAGCCAGCGGAGAGTCGGGGTCCGGCGATGCGAGGTAATCCTCGATGAACGCATCGGTCAGGCACTCCGGAAACCAGGGAACAAGCCGGGACGCTGACCGCACGACCGGTCCCGCAGCGCGCAGCCGCTCGGCCGCTCGCACCTTCACCTGCCGTGCGTCAGGAACGAGCTCAAGGTACTCCGCAACATACTCGGCCACGGCTTCGTCCGTCGTCTCCATGAGACACGCGCCGGCGTTTTCCGCTCCTCGGTCACCCTGAGCGGAGAAGTATTCAATGATGCTCTGCGCCTTGTCAGCGACGCAGAGTTCAGGGTCGAAGGCGATTTTCTCGACGCGCTCAGTCGGTGTCATTCTTTACCTTCTCCCAGTAGTACAGAAGCAAGTGATCGATGGTGCGAGAGTACGGTCTGCCACGGCCCGTACCGCTCGGGCAGGTCGCGCCACGGAGCCCCGGTCCGCAACCGCCACAACACACCCTTGACCACCTGACGGTGATCACGCCACGGACGGCCACGCCCGTCCGCCTGCGGCAACAAGGGCTCTACCCGCTCCCACGCCGCGTCCGTCAACTCGCCTCGACCTGCCACAAGATCAGTTATCAGACAGGCCCTACGGCCGTGTACCGGCGCGTTGGAACGCCTCCGATGGAGGGCCTTCCGCGTGGGCCACGACGCCGAGTGCGGCCCCGCGCTCACGCCTGCGCCCAAGGGAAGCCATCAAGCACGCAGAGGTGATCGGTTCAGCCAGATCACCAAGGCCAGATAGGTAACGGAGCCTGACACGCGGAGAAGCCCACTCCCCCTGGCTCCGCCCCTGGACAGGGTCTGACGTGGGACTGGGCAGGCAGCGTCGCGATCTCCTCGGGCCGACTGACACTACGACGGACAACAACCCAGTGGCGGCGGTCCTCACGGTGCCGGGGACGGACTTCGACACGCGCCCAGTCGAACACCCGCATCCCATGAGCAGCCCTCCCGCACGCGCGACGTTTCCCCTTCTGCCGCGGCAGGCCCGTGAACAGGTCGTGGACGGGACGGTCCAGGGCCCAGCGGGTGACGACGGTGTCGTGCCGGGTGGTGGCCACGACGTGGAAGACATCAGCCTGCTCCAGCTCGAACCGCCAGCCTTTGCTGAAACCGTAGGCGGCATCCGCGGTCACCCACGGGAACGGGAGTCCGTCCGCCCCGCGGTCCCGGAGTACTGCCGCTGCCCCCCTGCCGAACGGGTTCCCTTCTTCAAGAAGCCGGTGTCGTCCACGATGAACACGGCCTCACGGTCGCCGAGGTGCTCGACGACGTAGTCACGCACACCGTCGAGGACCCCATCAGCGTCCCACTCGATCCGGTTCAGCAGCCGATGGATCCGGTCCCGAGCAGCGTGACCGGCCTGTTCGGCCGGCGTCCAGCCATTCTTCCGCTCCAGCGGAGCAATCGGTCCCCGCAAATGGGCAAGCACCGACTCCCGCGGCTCCGACCTGGAAAACCGATGCACGAACCGCTCGTGCACAGCGTCCAGTTCGCCGGCCCATGCCCTGACATCAGCAAGATGCCCACCCATGAACAGAACGATGACCGGCCTGCCCCACCGTCACGGCAAACACCGGCTAGGGCGAGGAACAAGCCGGATTCCACTGCCGGCTCACCAACGCCGCAGCGACGGAAGCGCGAGGCGGGCCGCTCCCCCGTCCTCCGCGATCGCAGGAGCAGCTCAGATCTGTCCTGACGGGCCCGTCGACGGCTGACCTGGACAGCTGCAAGATCCCCGACAGAGTCAAGACAAGACCGCTGTGCATCCGATGAGCGGAATGGCAGCATTGCGTGCGCGGCCGCGTTCAAGGACGACTGGGACGGGCAACAGCGGTAGCGCCGTGGAAGTTTGAGGAGCAACGTGAAGAACGTACTGGTCACCGGTGCCAGCAAGGGCATCGGACTGGCGATTTCCCAGCGGCTCGCGACGGCAGGGTACGGGGTCATTGGCGTCGCTCGGAGTGCGCCCGACGACAAGTTCCCCGGCACGTTCCTGCGGTGCGACCTCGTCGATGTCGAGGACACCGCACGCATGCTTGAGGAGGCTACCCGCAGTCACGCGGTCTGCCGGGTCGTCAACAACGCGGGTATCGCTCAGCCCCAGCCCATCGAGGATCTCGACCTTGCGACGTTGCAGCAGGTGGTGGACTTGAACCTGCGCGCTTCGGTCCAGATCGTCCAGGCCCTCGTGCCGGGCATGCGCGCGGAGCGATTCGGCCGGATCGTCAACATCACCTCGCGGGCGACGTACGGCGCCAAGGACCGTACGTCCTACGCGGCGGCCAAGAGTGCGCTCGTGGGCTGCACCCGTTCCTGGGCGCTGGAACTCGCCGCGGACGGCATCACCTCCAACGCGGTGTCGCCCGGCCCCACCGCGACCGAGCTGTTCCGCCGTGCGCGGCCCGCCGGCAGCGAGGCCGAGCGCAAGGCGATCGCCTCGATCCCGATGGGGCGCCTGGGTACTCCCGACGATGTCGCCGCAGCCGTCGCGTTCCTGCTCTCCGACGACGCAGGGTTCATCACCGGCCACGTCCTCGATGTCGACGGAGGGAGCAGCCTCGGCGGACGCTAACGGCTTGCAGAAGAACAACGTGCGGCTTCCGCTCCTGTGGCTCATTGATCTGGTACGGGAAGACCGAGTGAGGTCAAGGTGCAACTCGCCTCGGGGGTCGAGGTGTTGTTCCCGCACCTGGACGAGCGGCTGCGCGCCGTCGGCCGCTCGGACGCGAAGGTCCGCCGGACCACGGGCATCGGCGCTCCCTCCCGCACCAAGATCAGTGGGCCCTGCATCGTCGCCCACGGCCGCCTGGTCCTGGGCACTGAGGACGGCAACGTCCTCGCCGTGGACACCGCGAACGGCCGCCGCGCAGGGGACCTGCGCCACCGGGCGGACGACGACTTCATCCGTCCGGCCCTGTGCGGCGGACGGTCCACCTCGGCGCCAAGACGCTGCCTGCCCGCAGGATCACCGGCGGCAAGGAGCTGTGGACCGTCGAGGACACTTCGTCCATCAACAGCCCCCGCCCCTGCGTCGCGGTGACCGCCACCGCGGATGCCGTCTGCGCCGCGTTCGGCTATGGCGGCACCTGGCCCTGGCGGCTGAGTAGAGCATCTGGGATTGCGACCTGCCTCCGGTCCGAGGCCAGTGGCTCGTGGCCGACGGCAACCGCGTCTTCGCCACGAACGGCACCTCGCTCTACGCACTCCCGGTGTTCTGAGCCCCTGGTGGTCAGTGACGGGGCAACCAGGCCGTCGGCCGTAGGAGTACGGGAACCGCGCCCCGATACATACGTCCCCGACGCCACCTCGCCCTCCTCCACGACGCCCCCGTCCCTGCGCACCGGCACAGTTCCCAGCCCGCCGGCGCCGCTACCGCCGCACCTCTCGATGCATCGCCACACGTCACGGTCCGCACCACATGACGCGCCGTCAGCCAGGGAGGCCCCGGAAACAGCATCCTGACCAGCACTGACACCGAAACACTGGTGAAGTACTGGGCTGCGGGCCCAAGCTGGCTACGAGGGGGCCGTCAGGCGTTGGCGGGGTCTTTCACCTCGTGTCCAGGCCGCACCGATCTGCGGCTGCGCCGCGAGCTGTTCGCGGACGAGCTCCTCGCCGTGGAGGCGGGCCGCGGGACCGTACACACCTCGTACATCCCCACGGTGTGCCGCGAACGGATTGTTGGTTAGGGTGGCAAGTAGAGGCTGATTGCGATGCCCTTGGCCAAGGTCATGGCCAAGCCGGCAAGTTCGGGGCTGCACAGGCTGACGGCTCCTGCGCGGGCCAAGCGGTGCCGGGTACGGAGCGGCGTCAGGTCCCTGCGCACCCGGCGGGAATCGTGCAGGCCAGGAGCGGGTTTCCACGGGGCGGTCATGGTCGCTGGAGGGTGGGTCGGACACGACTTGGGACTCGTTGCTGGGGGGTTGGTGCCAACAGAAGCCGGAGGCCACGCCGACCGGCGTCCACTGGCGTTGGATCGCCTGGCCGGAGCGGACCTGGAAGTCGACTCAGCCCAGTTCGTGCTCGGCGTGTTGGTCATCTTGCGCGGTCCAGCCGCGCGGCCCGTACAGGCTGACGATCCCGGCCATGTCGGCGGGCGGCAGCGAGCAGTTCTTGCGGGCGCGGCAAGGCAGATCGGTCACCAGGTACCAGACGCCGACGGGCGGCAGGGTCACCGGGGCGGAGGAGGCCACGGTCGTCTGCGACGGTGTGCGGGTTTTCCCGGCCTCGGTCATCAGCGGGGAATTCGGCTCGATCGCCGCCACGTCGGGGGTTGCGGCGCGGTCGAGTTCGGCGATGATGTGCGGGCTTTCGCTCGGGCCGTAGAAGCAGTCGGCGACCAGCGCCCGAAACGCGAGGCCCTTGGCGCGGGCCCGGGCCACAAGGTCGGCGGCCAGTTGGCCCTTGGTGCGAAACGCCGGATCGGCAGGGCCTTGGGGCAGGACGGGAGCCGGCCGGTAGGGCACGGTGTGCGGCGGGAAGTACACGGGCTCGTCGGCCCGGGCGGTGGTGGCCACGACAGTGCCGATTCCTACCTGCTTGCGCGAGCCGAGGTACTGACGGGACGCATAGGCCGTGGTGTGCCCGGACCTACGGTCACCGGAGTCGTCCGGAAACAACGCCCCGCCGTCGTGGGGCGGGGTCGCCGGCTCCGCCTCCGCCAACGCGGTCAGCGTCTTGTTGCGGTCCCGTGGCGCCAGCAGGGCGGCGACACCGCAGGTCGACCGGACGCGGTGGGCGTGTGACCGGCCGGCCGGCGCCCGCGGTGCTGCCCCCGTCGCTGCGCACGTGGCTCGGGCCGATCGCGGCCCTCGCCACGCTGGTGGTCGTCGTGCTCGGGGTCCTGTACGCCGGCCACAGCCGGCCCGGCATGGTGGACACGTGGCTCCAGTCGGCGGCGGACGGTGTGCGGCCGACGTGGCGGCACGTCGCTCTGGCCACGGACTTCCTGGGGGAGCCCGCCGGAGCGGCGACGCTGGTCGTGGCCGCTGTCACGGGCTGCCTGCTGCTTCGGCGTCCTCGCGCGGCGGTGCTCGTCGTTGCCGGGGGCGGCATGACCGTGGGGACGGCGTCGCTGCTCAAGCACCTGGTGGGACGCACCATCCACGGCGACAACCTGTCCTATCCGAGCGGGCACACCGCCTTCGCCACCGCGCTCGCCCTCATGGTGGCGCTGCTCGCAACCGGCCGGCTCGGCCTCGGCAGGACGGCCGGCACGTTACTCGTGCTTGCCGCGGCGCTGGTCGCCGGCGCGGCCATGGGCTGGGCGCAGGTCGCCCTGGGCGCGCACTACCCGACCGACGTCCTCGGCGGCTGGTGCACCGCGCTGGCGGTGATACCGGCGACCGCGTGGCTGGTCGACCGGATGGCCGACGCCGGTCGGTAGGAGCATCGCTGACGTCGGTCACGTCACGCCAAGCGGCGGAATACGGGCTTCACCGGTCGCCCGGCCAGCCAAGGGGTGGGGTCAGCGGCGTCCAGTGCCTTCCGATACACCGCACATGCTTGGGCCACCACGTCGACGGTGCGGTCGATGTCCGCGTCGTCGAGCGCGCTACTCACCACGAACGACGGGGCCAGCACCCCACCCGCGAGGAGCCGGCGCAGAAACAGGGTGCGGTACTGCTGCGACGGCTGCCGGTTCTCGTCGAGGGTGGCGAAGACCAGGTTGCTGGCCCGGCCCCGGACGACGATGTGGTCGCCGACGCCCATACTGGCCGCGGCGTCGCGGACACCGGCGGCCAACCGCTCGCCGAGGGCGTGCAGCCGCGCGGTGACGCCCTCCTCGACGTAGGTGGTGAGCACGGCCATCGCGGCGGCCAGCGAGTGCGTTTCCGCACCGTGCGTGGTGGACAGCAGGAACACCCGCTCGCCGGAGTGACGCAGCCCGCCCCGCTCCATCAGCTCGCGGCGCCCGGCCAGCGCAGAGACTGCGAACCCGTTGCCCAGCGCCTTGCCGAACGTGGAGAGGTCGGGAACGACGTCGTACAGGCCCTGGGCGCCCGCCTCGGACCAGCGGAAGCCGGTGATCATCTCATCGAAGATCAGTACGCAGCCGTGCCGGTCGGCCAGCTCGCGCAGGCCGGCGAGGTACCCGGGAGTGGGGTCTCCCCTGTTCGAACGAAGTTGAGAGCTTGGGGAAGGCTCGGTGTGGGAGGCAGGCTCGAGGATCAGGCAGGCGACCTCGTCCTGGTACCGGGTGAGCAGCTCCTCCGTGGCGGCCAGGTCGCCGTAGGGGAAGGACACGGTGAGCTCGGTCGTCGCCGCCGGAATGCCGGCGTTCATCGGTGTGGTGCCGATGAACCAGTCGTCGACGGAGAAGAACGGATGGTCGGCGCAGAGGGCCACCCGCGGGCGCCCGGTGACGGCGCGGGCGAGGCGCACCGCGGCGGTGGTGGCGTCGGAGCCGTTCTTCGCGAACTTCACCATCTCGGCGGTCGGCACCGTGGCCAGGAAGCGTTCCGCGGCCTCGACCTCCACGATGGACGGCCGGACGAAGTTGCTGCCGCGGTCGAGTTCCCGCCGCACCGCCTCGACCACGCGTGGGTGGGCGTGGCCGAGGCTGACCGACCGCAGGCCGGAGCCGTACTCGATGTAGCGGTTGCCGTCGATGTCCCACACGTGGGCACCGCGGCCGTGGCTGATGACCGGGGCCAGGTTGTCGGGATACTGGTCGTCGCCCTTGGCGTAGGTGTGCGCGCCCCCGGGGATCATGGCGTGCAGCCGCTCGTTCGCCAGCCGCGACCGGGGCAGGAGGAACTCCCCGCTCTCTACGGTCTCTTCGGTGTCCACGCCGACTTCAGCTCTCCTTCTGCTTCAGGACCTCGGCGAGGCTCGGCGCCTCCCGGTCCCGCTGGGACATCGATGTGACCGGCAGCGGCCAGGGGATGGCGAGCTCCGGGTCGTCGAAGGCGATCGTGACGTCCTCGGCCGGATCGTGCGGGCGGTCGATCCGGTACGAGGTGTCGGCGGTTTCGGTCAGCGCTTGGAAGCCGTGTGCGCACCCCGCCGGGATGTACAGGGTCGTCTGCGTCTCGTCGGACAGCTCGAAGAAGGCCCGGTTGCGGTAGGTCGGCGAGTCCGTCCGCAGGTCCACGACGACGTCGAAGACCTTCCCGTACGAGCACCGCACCAGCTTGGCCTCGCCGGCGCCGGAGCGCAGGTGCAGTCCGCGCAGCACGCCCCGGACCGAGCGGGACAGGCTGTCCTGTACGAAGGCCTCCGGGTCGAGGCCCACCGAGCGGATCACGTCGGCGTCGAAGGTGCGGCAGAAGAAGCCGCGCTCGTCGGCGTGCGGCGTCGGCTCGAACAGGTACGCGCCGGCGATCGCCGGGACTTCGGTCGCTTTCATGGAGCCTTCCGCAGGGTGTGGGTGTGGTCGGTCGCCGGGAACAGGGCCGCGGTCAAGGTGGCGAATTGGTGCGCGAGTTGCTGTGCGGCGGCGAGGTTCCGCTCGGTGAGGGTCTGCCGCAGCTCGGCCGATCGCTTCTCCAGCGCCCGGAACTGCTCGAGCAGCCGGTCGGCGTCGACCTCGCGCGCCGGGTGGCAGTACGCGGCAAGGCCCATCCGGTCCATGAGCGCCTCGCTCTTCGCCGCGTAGCAGAGAGCGAGCACCGGCGTGCCGGTCTTCAGCGCGCAGATCAGGTTGTGGTACCGGACCGCCACCACGGTGTCGGCAGCCGCCATCTCGTTCATCAGGTCGGCCAGTGAGGACGGCTCGGCGGCGGTGACCAGCGGGGAGTCCACCGCGTCGAGGATCGCGGCGACCACCGACGCGTCGCAGGTGTCGCCGGTGAGCAGCCGGACCGGCCTGCCCTCCTCGACCAGCGTGCGGACGAACCGGATCGTCCCGTCGAGGTAGCGCCGGTATATCTCCTCGGCCCGGGCGCGGTCGTCGTTGCCGCCGTGGAAGTCCATGACGCCGACGCAGACCGTGCCGGGCGAGTCCGAGGGCGTGCTCGCCTGCGGCGTCGGCAGGGCGAAGGCGAGGTCCGGGTAGACCTCGTCGCGCGCGGTGTCCACGCCCATCGCCCGCATCGCGTCGCGGGACTGGGCGTCCCGGTACGACCGGTATGCGGCCAGCCGCGCCGACCAGCGCACCAGGGCCCGGGTCGGCCGGTTGCCTATCTCGGCGGCCCCGACGCTGACCAGCGCGACCCGGGTGCGCAGCAGCCGGCCGCTCGCGCAGAGGAGGAACAGCGAGTACGGGAAGCCCCACGGCCGCAACGGCAGCGTGGCCTCCAGGACGCCCATGCCCGGCACGATTACCACGTCGTGTCGGCGCACCCAGGCGGCGGTGCGGAAGACGTCGACCAGTTTGCCCAGACCCTTCGCCGCGATCGCGCCCGCACGTGACGCGGTCCGGTACTCCGCGCGGTTCCAGTGCAGCCGCGTGGCGGGGATCCCGAACCGGGTCGTCACGGCCTCGGGTCCGCCGCACAGCGCGTCCACGACCGCCTCCGGGTGCTCGGCGCGGAGGTACCCGAGGACGGCCTCGAGCGACCCGTCGTTGCCGAGGTTGCCGGAGCCGAGCAGGCCGAACACCCCGACGCGCACCGGAGTTTCGTCCGTGGACGTCATACGTGCCTCCCCTCACGACCTTCACGGCCGGCGACGAGGGCGTCGACCGAGACCGTGAGCAGGGCCGGGTCGACCGGGGCGCGGTCCTCGACCCGCTCGCCGGCGCCCGGCCGGACCCGGCTGGTCATCCATGCGGTCAGGTGGCGGTAGCACGCGCGCCGGTCGGCCGGGGACAACGGCGCCCGCCGGATCGCCGAGGCGAAGCCCCAGACGTACTCCGCGAGCAGCCGGGGCGTCGGGTGCAGCGGGCCCGCCCGGCGCGGGTCCAGGTTGACGCACCGGGAGCGCTTGGAAGGGTTCGCCCGCTCGGCGCGGGTGGGGTGGTCGCGGCGGAAGTACAGCAGCTCCGGCACCTGGTGGAAACGCCCGTGCAGGGCAATCTCGGCGACGAACGTGCGGTCCGCATGGTGGTAGCTGTCCATCGGCTTCACCCGACGCAGCATGTCGGCCCGCATCACCCCGTAGAAGTCGTCGCCACCGGGCTCGAACAGCAGACTGCGGAAGCGCTCCGGCGGGTGCGGCGAGTCGGTGGCCAGCCCGTACTCGTAGGGGACCTTCACCTGGCCGTCGCCGTCGATGACCGCCTGGCCGGTGTGCGCGAGGATCAGGTCCGGCCGCTCGTCCAGCGCCTGGACACAGCGCTGCAGCAGGTCGCGGGCGTAAAGGTCGTCGTGCGAGGCCCACTTGAACAGCTCGCCGCGGCACTCGGCGAACACACGGTTGTGGTTCGGCGTGGCGCCGATGTTGCGGGGCAGCCGGAGGTAGCGGATGCGTGAGTCCTGCGCGGCGTACTTGCGGCAGATCTCCTGCGTCCCGTCGGTCGAGGCGTTGTCGGAGATGACCAGCTCGAAGTCCTCGTAGGTCTGGCCGAGCAGGGCGTCGAGCGACTCGGCGAGGTACTCCTCGCCGTTGTACACGGGCAGGCCGAGGCTCAGCCTGGGTCGGTCGGTCATGAGGTCCTCACTTCGGGGATGGGGTTGTGGTGGTGCTCGCGCAGGGCGGACCGCAGCTGCAGCCACCACACGGCCGAGCCGCTGACGGTCGCGGCGGCGACGCCCCAGGCCGAGCCGACCGTGCCGGCCATGACCGCCCCGCCGAGCCCGCCGCCGACGTAGCAGGCGGAGGCGAACAGCTGGCAGCGCAGGCTGCGTCGGGCCGCGCCGAGCGCGCGCAGCCCGGCCGCCGCGCCGGTGCCGAGGCCCGCGCCCGCGACGCCGAGGGTGATCGGCACGATGAGCTCCGAGGCGGAGTGCCAGACGCCGCCGAGCACCAGCTCGCCGAGCCGGTCCGGCATCAGCAGCAGCGCCCCGCCCCAGAGCAGCGCGGCGGCGGCCTGCCCGCCGCCCAGCAGGAGGCAGAACGCGCCGAGCCGGTGCGGGGCCTGCCGTAGCACGCGTGCCGCCTCCGGGACGGTGACCAGCGACAGCCCCATCAGCACGGCGAGGAACGGGCCGAGCAGGAGCTCGGCGCCCCGCACCGCACCCACCGCGCCGACCCCGACGATCGCGCCGAGCCCGTACGCCCGCAGCTGGCTGGCGCCGCTGAGGCTGACGTTCTCGACCAGGTACCGGTAGCCGAGATCGCGCTGCTCGCGTAGCCAGCCGCGCGCCTCGGTCAGCCGGGGCCGGATGCCGGACTGGATGTAGCCGTAGCCTGCCGCCACCGTGGCGGACGCGCCCCAGGCGAGCACGAAAGCGGCCACGCTGCCCACACGGGCCGCAACCACCATGGCCGGGACGAGCGCGAGACCCCACACGACGTCGTTGACGAACGCCTTCCGCCCGGTGCCGGCGGCGAAGAACGAGAACCGCCAGGCGTCCTGGAGCAGCAGCCCCGGCAACATGACACCAAGCGCGGCGAACGCGGGCCCCACACGGCCGCCGAGGCCGAGCCCGGCCACCAGACACGCCGCGCCGAGGGCCGCACCGACGCCGAGTGCGGTACCCGTCGACCGGCCCACCGCCCCGCGCCAGGACGCGCCCGGCATGCCGCTGAAGCGCACCACCAGCGGATCGGTGGCCAGCCCGCGGGAGACGTTGAGCACCACGCCGTACGTCACCCAGGCGAGGCTGAACACGCCGAACGCGGTCACCCCCAGCGAGCGGGCCACGTAGATGCCCACCACGAAGTTGCTGATGCTGGAGGCCGCCTGGTCGGCCAGCCCCCAGGACAGCCGGCCGACGAGGGCCCGCCTGGCGGATCCGGCCGGTGGCGCCGTTGTCTGCGGATTCTCCCCCTCGGTGGTCATCGGCGTCATGCCTTGATCAGCCCGGCGCCGTGCAGAGCACCGGCCGCGGTGGCGACGGTGTCGAACGGGAGCCCGGACCGCTCGGCGACATCCAGCAGACTGTGCTCGCCGTCGGAGAGGTTGAGCACCCAGAGCATGGCCATCTGCGCCTGTTTGGTGTCGCTGCGGCCGCCGAGCGCGTCGTACAACCCGCGTCGGCCCAGCTGTGGTTCGCCGTAGGGGCTGAGATTGAGGTACCGCCGGTTGCGGTCGAGCACGGCGAACGCCTCGCGGCAGACGGCGAGCGTGTCCGCCATCGCCTCCGGGGAGACGAAGTCCGGGTTGTCCGCCGAGGTGTGGTACTCGGGGTAGCCGGCGTACGGGGTCCGGGTGAGCGAGCCCACGCCGAGGTTGAACCCGGGCGAGCAGAACTGCCGCTCGTCGTAGCCGTACGGAGTGAACTCGGTGATGTGGTGTGGGCGTTCGGATGCTGCCAGCACGTGCCGTATCACCCGGTCGATCTCCGCGTCGCCGCGTCTGCTCCGCTTGTACGTCAGTTGGCCCGAGTCTCCGGCGCAGGCCAGCACCAGGCCGTGCTTGACCCGGTCCACCCGCTCGGCGTTGCGGGCGAGCCAGGTGATCGCGCCGATGGTGCCGGGCGCGTAGAGGAACCGGTAGGTGTAGTACGGCGTCTCCTGTGCCAGCGTCCGGGCCAGGAACGTCGCCACCGCGATGCCGGCCAGGTTGTCGTTGGCCAGCGACGGGTGGCAGACGTGGCAGGAGACGATCACCTCGTCGGATACCTGCCCGGGGACCACGTGCTCGGCGTAGGTGAGGTGGCCGTCCGCGAGTGTGGAGTCGATGCGTACCTCGTACTCGCCGTCCGGCAGCGCGTCCAAGGTCTCCTGGGCCAGGCAGAACCCCCATTCCGGCTTGTAGTAACTGGTGCGGTACGGCACCCAGGCCGGGTGGTCCGGCAGGGTGTGCAGGTGCGCGCGAAGCTCGGCCAGCGGCATGGTCGCCGACACCGGCACGCTGTAGCCGAGCACGTGCAGGCTGGACGCGGCGAAGTCGACGACCCGGTTGCCGGCGGGGTCGGCGATGTAGGCGTCCCGGATGTTCCACTCCTGCGGCACCGTCCAGTCGAGTACCTGAGTCCCGGTCGGCACCTCGTGCACCTGCAGCGGGACGTACTCGCCGACGATGTCCAGGGTGGCGCGCACACCGTCGCCCGTGATGCTCCGGCAGAGCGGGTACAACCGCTCCACCAGAGCGTGCATCTCTTCGCCGGTCGAGGTCATCGGCGCCACCGCAGGGTGTCGTCGACGGCGCCGGCGTCGGACGCCGCGCGCAGCACGGCGAGGCGGGTGAAGCGTCGCTCGAAGTCCTCCCCCGTCAGGCCGAACTTCCGGTAGGCGTCGGCGAGTTCGAGCGCGCCTCGCTTCACCGTCCACTCGCAGTCGAAGCCGGGGATCGCGGCGCGGAACCGGGAGAAGTCCACCCGGTACGACCGCGGATCGGCACCGTTCTCCCCGGTGATCCTCACCTTCGCGCCGGACACCGCCTCGGCGACCTGGTCCGCGATCTCGGCGACCGTGACGTTGTTGATCTCACTGCCGATGTTGAACGCCCGGTCGTGCACCGCTTCGCGCGGCGCGGTCAGCGCGGCCGCGAAGGCACGTGCGATGTCGGCGGCGTGCACCAGCGGGCGCCAGGGGGTGCCGTCGGAGAGCACCAACACCTCGCCGGACAGGAGCGCGTGGCCCACCAGGTTGTTCAGCACGATGTCGGCGCGCAGCCTGGGCGAGTAGCCGAAGGCGGTGGCGTTGCGCATGAACACCGGGGTGAAGTCGCCGTCGGCCAGCGCGTGCAGGTCGTCCTCCACCCGCACCTTGGACTCCGCGTACGGCGTCACCGGACGCAGCGGGGCGTCCTCGGACACTAGGTCGCTGCCGCCGGCGGCGCCGTAGACCGAGCAGGTCGACGCGTACAGGAAGCGTCGCACTCCGGCGTCGCGGGCCAGCCGGGCCAGCCGCACGGACGCGTGGTGGTTGATGTCGTAGGTGAGCTCCGGCGCCAACGATCCCAGCGGGTCGTTGGACAGCGCGGCCAGGTGGATCACGGCGTCCACCCCCGCCACGTGGTCGGCCGTGACGTCGCGCAGGTCCATCCGATGCCCCGGCGGGTCCGCGGGCGTCGGGCCCAGCACGCAATCGGCGAACAGGCCGGCGTCAAGCCCGACGACCTCGTGCCCGGCGGCCGCGAGGACCGGGGCCATCACGGTGCCCAGATAGCCCTGGTGTCCGGTCAGTAGTACGCGCAAGGTTCAACCCCCCAGGTTGAGCGTGAGTTTGGTGACGGCGAACGCTTCGGCGTATCGCTCGTGGCATTCGATGCCGCGGATCCGGGCGAGGCCGAGGAAGGCCTCCCGGTCGTACCAGGGCCGGTGCCGCTGCGAGGGGTAGTGCTCCTGCAGCAGCCGCACCTTCCGTTCGGCGATCTCCATCGACAGCGGCTGGTACGCCGACGGACGGCCGAGATCGCCGTCCCACTTGACGATCTCGTAGCCGAGTACGAGGTGGTCGCGGAATGCCGTGGGCAGCAGCTGGGCCAGGCCGCGGTGATCCTGGTGCGCGTCGTCGGTGCGCGGGGCGAGGACCAGGTCCGGCTCGGTCTGCAGACGCAGCTCCTCGACCGCGGCCTTGGCCTCCTCCCAGTGCGCGGGCATCCGCCCGTCCGGCAGCTTGAGCACGGTCAGCCGCAGGTCGGCGCCCAGGCAGAAGGCGGCCAGCGCGGCCCGTTCCTCCTGCTCCCGGTCGGTGCCGCCGCCGGAGAGCACCAGCGCGTCGACGCGGATACCCGGCCGCGCGAGGCACAGCGTCAGCAGGGTGCCGCCGGCGCCGATGGCGATGTCGTCGCAGTGCGCCCCTACCGCGACGATCCGGTCCAGGCGCCCGGTCCCGAGCCGGATCACGCGCTCACCCCCACGCCGTCGCGCTCCCACACGGCCCACGGGCGGTCGCCCCGGGCGTAGGCGTCGTCGAGCGCGGCCCGCTCCTTCACGGTGTCGGTCGGCTTCCAGAAGCCGCGGTGCTGATGCGCCACCAGCCGCCCCTGCTTGGCCAGTTGGGCACATCCGTCGGCGACCAGGTCCCCGTTCTCCGGTATGTGGTCGAACACCTCCTGACGGAGCACGAAGTAGCCGCCGTTCTCCCACAGCGGCAGTTCGCTCACCGCGGTGATGCCACCCACCAGGCCGTCCTCGCCCAGGTCCACGCAGTGGAACGACGACTGCGGCGGCACCACCATCATCGACGCACCGGCGTCGCGCCGGGCGAAGTTCTCGATCATCTCCGGCAGCGGGGCGTCGGTGAGCACGTCGGCGTAGTTGGCGAGGAACATCTCGTCGCCGTCCAGGTGGTGCCGCACCCTGCGCAGTCGCTCCCCGATCGGTGACTCGATGCCGGTCTGCGCGAACGTGATCGTCCAGTGGGCTATGTCGGTGGACAACAGTTCGGCCCGCCCGCCCCGCAGCACGAAGTCGTTGGACGTCGTCTCCTCGTAGTTGAGGAAGAAGTCCTTGATGTGGTGAGCCCCGTAGCCGAGGCACAGGATGAACTCCGTGTGCCCGAAGTGCGCGTAGTAGCGCATGACGTGCCAGATCAGTGGTCGCGGCCCGACCATCGCCATCGGCTTGGGCACGTCGTCGGAGGCTCCGTTGCGCATCCGCATCCCGTAACCGCCGCAGAACAGAACGACCTTCATGCTGTGACCTTTCGAGACGCGACCTCGACAATGCTCAGTTCCGGGATGGGAAAGACCAGCCGGCCGCCCCAGTCGTGCACGAAGGACAGCTGCTCGACCAGCTCGGCCCGCAGGTTCCACGGGAGGACGAGGACGTAGTCCGGCTTGTCGGCGGCGATCTGCTCGGGCGGCAGGATCGGGATACGGGTGCCCGGGGTGAACCTGCCGTGCTTGTACGGATTGCGGTCGACCGTGTACGCGAGCAGGTCGGGCCGGATGCCGCAGTGGTTGAGCAGGGTGTTGCCCTTGCCCGGGGCGCCGTAGCCGACGACCGTCTCGCCGCGCTCGGCCGCCTCGATGAGGAACCGCAGCAGGTCCCGGCGCACCTTGGCCACCCGGGCGGAGAACTCCGTGTACCCGGACAGCCCCTGGAGCCCGGCCGCCTTCTCCCGGGCCAGTACGTCGGACACCTGCTGGGACGGCTCGCCGGCCACCTCGGTCGGGCGAGCCCACAGCCGGATGGAGCCGCCGTGCGTGGGCAGCAACTCCACGTCCACGAGCGTGAGTCCGCCGCTCGCCAGGGCCCGGATCGCGGACGCGACCGTGTAGTACTGGAAGTGCTCGTGGTAGATCGTGTCGTACTGGTTCTCCTCGATCAGGGTCAGCAGATGCTGCACCTCGATGGAGACCCAGCCGTCGTCGGCGACCAGTGCGCGCAGCCCCTGGGTGAAGCCGACCACGTCGGGGATGTGCGCGTACACGTTGTTGGCCACGACCAGGTCCGCCGGGCCGTGCTCGGCGCGGACGGCCGAGCCGGTGTCCGGGCTCAGGAACTCCGTGAGCGTGGGCACACCCGCGTCCCGCGCCGCGGCGCCGACGTTCACCGACGGCTCGATGCCCAGGCAGCGGATCCCCCGGTCCACCACATGCCTCAGCAGATACCCGTCGTTACTCGCGACCTCGACCACGAAGGCGTCGGGGCCGAGACCCACGCGTTGTACGGCGTCGGCGACGAACGTGCGCGCGTGCTCCACCCAGGAGGTCGAGTACGAGGAGAAGTACGCGTACTCCTTGAACGTCTCCTCCGGCGTGATCAGCGGAGGGATCTGCGCGAGCCAGCAGTCGGTGCAGACCCGCAGGTGCAGCGGGTACGCGGGCTCCGGCTCGTCCAGTTGGTCCGCGGCGAGAAAGCTCTCACACGGCGGGGTCGCCCCCAGATCGACGACGCTCGCCAGCGTCGCCGAGCCGCAGAGTCTGCATCGTGTCATTTACTGCCCCCCATTGATTCCGTCCGACCCGCGATCGCGGTGCGGTACCCCTCCACCAGACGCTCCAGCCCGACGGCCGGGCTGAACCCCTGCTCGTAACGGCGCCGGGCCGCCTGGCCCATCTCCTGGTTGCGGGCCGGCCCGGCCGCGATCCGGCGTATGCAGGACGCGAGCGAGGCGGGCTCGCCCGGCCGGTGCAGCAGCCCGGTCACCCCGTCCTCGACGAGTTCGACGAAGGCGCCGTGACCGGCGGCGACGGCCGGGACCCCGGCCGCCATCGCCTCCACGACCACCAGGCCGAACGCTTCCAGCCACGTCGAGGGAGCCACCACTGCGACCGACCGCGCGACGGCCTTCCGGCACTCCGCCGCGTCGTACAGGCCGACGTACCGCACGTCGTCCCGGCCCGCCGCCCAGGCGGTCACCTCTCGCTCCAGCGGCCCCGCGCCGGCGATCACGAGCGGCACGCCCACACCGCCGCCCGCGGCGATCTCGTCCCACGCGGCCATGAGCAGCCGCACGCCCTTGGCCTCCGCGAGCCGGCCGAGATAGAGCAGATGCTCGCCGGCGCCCGCTCGGCGGGCGCCCGGGTCGGGCACGAAGTTGTGCTTCACCGCCAGCCGCTCGGATGGCATGCCGGCCCGCGCCAGGACGTCGCGCTGTGCCGCGGAGATGCAGAAGAACCGCTCGACGCCGGACCACCACCGCCGCCGGTTGACCGACAGGCTGACCGCGAGCGGCACCGTAGCCAGCCGGGAGCTGCGGTAGCAGCCGTGCCGGACGGCGGGCAGCGGCGCCGACCCGACGCACTCGGTACACGGCCGGCCGTCCCGCTGCAGCGTGCCGGGCGGGCAGACCTGGGTGTAGTTGTGCAGCGTGGCGACGGCGGGCACGCCGGCGTCGGCACAGGCGGCCAGCACCGCGGGCGACAGGAGCGGGAAGACGTTGTGGACGTGCACCACGTCCGGCCGCTCGGTGCGAAGCCTGGCGGCGAGCTCCGCGCGGACCGCCGGGTTCCACGGCACAAGGAGCGGCACCGCGGCTTTGCCCAGCAGGGACCGGGCGGCGATGTCGTCGCTGCGCCGCTCGAACGCCTCAACCCGGTGGCCGGCCGCGCGCAGCAGCTCCACCTCCTGGTCGACGACCTTGTTCTCCCCGCTCGGCTGCGCCGAGGCGTAGCGGTTGTGCACCACGAGGACGTGCATGGTCAGGTCACCTCCGATCTCCGGGCCCAGCGCGGGATGTGTCGTGTAGGGACTGCGGGCGTCGAGAGGTGAGCGGCCTCGGCGGGTGCCGCCAACAGCGTGGCGGCCAGGGCCAGATGCAGCAGATACGGCGAGGCGTCGCCCAGCCCGGCCTCGGTGTACGACGCGATCGCGCAGTAGCTGATCAGGAAGATCGCGCAGGCCCTCTGCAGCGACGGTGGCCGCAGCAACGCGACGCCGCCCAGCACGATGATGATCGCTGCGACGAGGGTGACGCCGATCAGACCCTGCTCGTTGTAGACAGCCAGCCAGCTGTTGTCGATCGGCAGCCCGCCGAACGACTTGTCGCCCAGGCCCGCGCCGAACAGGTACTCCGAGGTCGTCCGGGGGGCTGCCAGCAGGGCGTCCCAGACCTTGGCCCGACCGGTGAGGTTGGAGAAGTTCTCCTGGCTCTGTCCGCGCAGGAACCACGCCTGTAGCACGGAGCTGAACGCCACCGCGGCCACCGTGGCGAACAGCACCGCCCAGGCGAAGAACCGGCGGGCGGCGGCGCTGGTCAGGACGAGCGAGCCGATCGCCAAAACCAGCCCGATGAGCAGGCCGAGCGTGGCCGTCCGGGTATGGGTCAGCGCGAGCAGGACGAGTGACGGCACGATGACCACCGCCGCGCTGCCCCTGTCGGTCCGGCGGCCCAGAACGAGTAGCACGGTGAGCCCGGTGATCACCGCGGCGTACTGTCCGATCTGCGGCGGGGTGAGCGGCCACAGCGCGCCGACCAGCCGCCCGCCGTAGAGCTCGGGCATGGCCGCGCCCGGTGACATGAGCAAGCCGGCGGCCACCGACGCGAGCACCGCGAAGTACATCCGGATGTGGTGCCGGACGAACGTCTGGCTGCCGTCCCACCAGCGGCTGAGCAGCCACAGCGTGCCGACGAAGAGAGCCAGCCGGGCGCAGCGGAACAGCGCGCCGAACCCGGACTCCAGTTGCAGGCTGGAGATCACGCTCGGCACCAGCAGCAGGGTGAGCAGGAGCAGGAAGGCACTGGCCCGGATGCGCAGCCGGAGATTGAGCGCGAGCGCCAGCGCGAACGCGGCGGCCAGCGCGCCCATAGTGACTACCTGGATGAGGGAGCGAGGCAGCGGGATGATGGTCTTCGCCCCGGCGGAGCCGAGCGTGTTGAGGACCAGCAGCCCCCAGGCTGTCCCGACGATCTTCGACGTGCGGTCCGCGCCCATCTCAACCACCGTCCCGTGCGCGGAAGGTGCTGCCCGCGTCCTGTTGGTACGGCGTGCCCTGCCACTGCCCGAAGTCGAGCACCCGGCTCGGGTCGTGGGCGACGAATTCCCATGGTCCGAGGTAGACGTTGTCGTGCCAGCGGTTGTGCTGCTTGTGGGTGATCGCCTCGGCCACCCGCTCGCCCTGGTACGGCGACCAGTCCGGATAGGTACCGTAGTTGGCCAGCACCGCCATGCGGTCGCACTTCACCGTGCACTCGACGACGGACTTGTCCAGCACGAAGCGGTTGCCGTGGATGTCCACCCGCTGGGTCTTCCACCGGCAGTCGGCGTGGAGCGGTGCGGTGGCGATCGCCGGCCGCTCGCAGCGGTCGGAGTGCCGCACCAGCAACGTGCAGTCACCGGACGAGGTGTTGGCCGGGCTGTTGCAGAACCGGTCGGCGTTTTCCCACAGGGTGATTCCGGACCAGTTGTTCTCCAGCACGTTCCGGTAGATCTCGATCTTGTCCGTGCGGGCTTTGACCCGTGGTTCGCCGCCGGCCTCGGACAGGTAGATGGTCGCGAACGGGAAGCTGTCGCCGCGGTCGGCGTTCCTGCGACCCTCGACCCAGTTGTTCCGCCGGATCGTGTTCTTCCGGATGACCGCGTTGTAGCTGGTCTCGTAGATCAGCGCGGCACCGTCGTTGGCTTCGAGCACGTTGTCCTCGATGCGGAAGTCGTTGTTGTTGGTGTCTGCCCATAACCCGGCTCCGCGGTTGTCGTGCACCCAGTTGCCGCGTACGTCGGCGCCGTTGACGGCCCAGAACTTCACCCCTGCAGTGCAGCCGCAGCCCGGCCGCCGCCGCTCCCAGTCGTCCGTGTTGTTGGCCACGATCTCGTTGCCCTCGACCACCAGGCCGCTGACATGACCGGTGGCCTTGTACGCGTTCATGCCGTACTGACCGTTGCCGCGCAGGCAGCTGGCGCGGACCCGCTGGTGGGCACCGGCCATCAGCCCGGCGCCGGAGTTGTGCTGGATCTTCGCGTGCTCGATCACCCACCCGTCGGCCGAGTCATGGTTGACCACGCCCTCGTTTTGCGGCGCGACGAAACCCTGCACGGTCAGGTAGCGGATGGTGACGTTGCGGGCGGTACCGCCGAACGCGTACTGGTTGGTCTTCCGGCCGTCGAGCACCGCGCCTGGCGCGCCGAGGTAGCGGTTCCCCTTCTTGGGGATGACCTGGGAGTAGCGGTCCCGCTCGAGCCTGTGCTTGCCCGGTCGAAGCCAGAACGTGGTGTTCGGAGGGCTGCTCCGGGTCTTCGCCGCCAGGTCACCGACCACCGCGGGGTCGACTTTCACCGCGCCCGCCGGCGCCTTCGCCGGCCCGGCCGCAGGCTTGGCGCACACCCGGGCCACGGACCGGGCCACGGACGTGGATGGCGCAACGGTCGGCTCCGCCGGGGCGGCCGGCGTGCTCACACAGCCGGTCGCCAGCAAGGCCAGCGCCAGCGGTGCCGCCGGCAACGCCCGGTTCCGCCACTTGATCCCCACGCATCCTCCCTAGTCGCGGAACCTGAGTACGGTGGTGAACCCCTCACCGCCGTCGGCGAAGCCGGTGCCGACCAGCGTGGTGGTGGGTTCCTTGCGCCCGAAGCCGGCGGAGTACCAGCCCAGCGGCGGGTCGGTCTCGCCGCGATGCGCCCGCCAGCACAGCTGCCCGGGCAGGTCGAGTACCGCGGAGCGGTCCTCGCCGTCCCGGGTCCACGTGAGCGCTGCGCGGTTCCCCACCAGGTCCGCGGTGATCGCCGGGCCGAGGTGGAACGCCAGGTGCACGGCCCGGCGCGAGCCGCGCACCTCGTCGACCACCTTCAACTCCCGGCTCGCGGCGGTCAGTTCCACTCGGCGGCGGTGCACGGAGCCCTGGTAGCCGTCGTGTTCGGCGCACCAGCGGGCCACACCCTCGTCGGATGCGTCCGCGGCCAGGACGCGACTGTTGGCATGCCGGGTCCACAGGAACGGGCCGCCGGAGACGGACTGGTCACCGCCATCCAGCTGCAGGGTGTTGTGGCCGAGGGTCGACCGGAAGTACTGCCGCCACTCGGGCTGCCCGTGGTAGCAGAACGTCCCCGGGTCGGCGAGCACGTCGACCCCGTCGTGCCGGACCTCCACGGACAGCGCGTCCGCGTGCGCATGCGCGGCGATGGACAGGAACCCGTGCGGGCCACCGTCGCAACGGCACCAGATCCCCGCCGGACCGCGCAGGATGGTCATGCCCGCGTCGGCGAAGTGGCCCGGTCGGCTTTCCGGGCGGGTCACGGCCGGTGCGGTTCCATTTTTCGAGTACGGCCGGATGAGCGCGGCAAGGAGCGGGGTGCGCACATCGGTGCCGGTCACCTCCGGCCACCAGGCGAGCCGGCCGAACACGGCGTCCCCGGTGGCAAGGAGCGAGGCCCAGCGGTCGGTGCCCGCGCCGTCCACGACCAGACCGTGGCCGTCGTCCGCGTCCCCTTGGCGCGGCGGCCGTAACCGGCTGTCCACGACGGCCGCGAGCGCATCGGTCATCCGCAGCAGCACAAGCCGGACGGTCGCGGGGACAGGCACGCCGGAGGCGTCCGCCTCGGCCACCGCGGCCAGGCCCAACTCCATGACGAGTCCGTGGTATTCGGTGGCCAGCTCGCGGTTGAGGCCGGAGCCGAAGGTGTTGCCGCGCAGGTGCCGGTCGAGGGACCGCAGCGCTCCGGCCCGCCAGCGCGCCGAGGAGGGGAACCACGCGAACGCGCAGGCCGCGGCGAACTGCCCGGCGGCCTCGGCGATGACGTGGTTGTTCGCCGACGACCCCCGGCTGGGAAAGGCGGACAGCCAGCGCTGGTGGTGCCAGATCTGGTTCAGCGCCACCGGGTTGCCCTCGAAGAGCTCGGGCGCGCCCGGCCAGCCGTCGAGCAGCCGGCGGATCCACACCCAGGACAGCAGCCGGATGCCCAGCTCGATGCCGCTGATCCAGTGCACGCCGCGCAGCGGTGGGTTGGCCGCCCACCACGACCGCAGGTGCTCGGCCACGCGCTCGGCGTACCGGTCGTTCCCGGTGATCGCGTAGGCGGCGGCGAGCTGGGTGAGGTACTGGTGCCGGGACGGCTCCCAGATCTGCTTGATGTCGCCGACCGCGTCCTCGTTGCGGTACGGCACGTCGAAGGCGTAGCCCGACGGAGCCCGGCGGCCGGTCTTCGGGTCGTACAGCCAGTCCGGGTCGGCCAGGTCGTCGCGGACCACCCCGAAGAATTCGGCGTGCCCGTACATCAGCCGGTCCGCCTCGACGACGAGACGCTTCGCGGCGTCCGGCGGGATGGCGGCGATCGTCCCGGCGGGCAGGACCGCGGTGAACCGGGCGCCGGTCACGCTCGGGCAGTCCGGGCGCGCCGACCGCCACCGCCGCCTGCGTACCGCGTCGCCCACCCGGCCGGCGACCTCCTGCGGCCCCATCCGGGCAAGGCGCCGCAGGTACCAGCCCGCGCTCATGGTCATCGTGCCCCCGCCAACGTCACCGGCGCGCCGCCGGCCAGACCGGTCTGCACGGCGAGGGTGGCCGCCGTGGTGGCGACCAGCGACTCCAGCGGCACCGGCATCGGCCCGCCGGTCCGCACGGCCTTGATGAACGCGGCCAGTTCGGCGTTCTGGCCCTTGTCCCGGGCCTTGGGCAGTCGGGAGCTGACCCACCGCTTGCTTCCGTACACCGAGGCACGGACGAAGTCGTCGAGCCGCAGCACCTTGCCGTCCGCGACGAGGTCCAGCGTCTCCTTGGGGAAGCCGGGCGCGCCGGTGGTGACGTAGCTGATGGTGGCGGTGGACCCGTCCGGGTAGCGCAGGACGACCTGCAGGTCCTCGTTGCCGGACGTGGCGACCGCGTACACCGAGACCGGGTCGGCCTCGAGCAGCCAGCTCGCCGTGTCGATGAAGTGTCCGCCCTCGCCGGCGAACCGCGAGCCCTCGGTGCCCTGTTGGAGGTACCAGCTGCCGTGCTGCAGCCGGCCCGCGTTGACCAGGTAGCGCAGGCTCGCCGGCCCGGTCCGGGCGCCGAACCGCGTCCTGGCCTCGTTCAGCAGCGGCGCGAACCGGCGGTTGAAGCCCACCTGCAGCCGGTCGTTGCCGGATTCCTCCACCGCCGCGAGCACGCCGCGCAGCTCGTCCTCGGTGAGGGCCAGGGGCTTCTCCACGAACACGGTCTTGCCGGCGAGCAGCGCCTTCCGGGTCAGTTCGGCGTGCGAGCTGTGCCGGGTGACGACGAAGACCGCGTCGATGGACGGGTCGCCGAGCACGGAGTCGAGGTCGGTGGTCGCCTCGGCGAAGCCGAACTTCCGCTGCGCGTTGGCCGCGGACAGCGCCGTCGTGGTGACGACCGTGGACAACTCGACGCCGTCGCGCCGTGCCAGGTGCGGCAGCAGCATCGACGTCGCGTAGTTTCCCGCGCCGACGAACGCCAGCCGCACCGACGCCTTGGCGGATCGGGCCGGGGTGGACGCTCCACCGCTGCGCCGCACCTCGGGCACGGCCACCGCCGGGGCCGCCGCTTCCCCTTCCTCCGCGTGTTCCGGGTACCGGAACAGCACGGCCACGGCCTTCAGGTCGCCGTCCTTCAGGCGCCGGTATGTCTCGACGGCGTCACCGAAGTCGGCGATGTGGGAGACCAAGGGCTCCACGTCGACGCTGCCGCGGGCGAGGAGATCGAGGAAGCACGCCAGGTTGCGGCGCTCGGTCCAGCGCACGTAGCCGATCGGGTAGTCCCGCCCCTCGAGCTCGTACTCCGGGTCGTAACGCCCGGGACCGTACGACCGGGAGAACCGGACGTCGAGCTCTTTCTCGTAGTACGCGTTCCACGGCAGGTCCAGGCGGCACTTGCCGATGTCGACGACCCGGCCGCGGTCCCGGCAGAGCCGGGCGGCCAGCTCGACGGGCTGGTTGGTGCCACCGCCGGCGGCCAGGTACACCTGGTCCACGCCGTGACCGCCGGTGAGCTCGGTGACGGCGGTCTCCACGGCCGCGGACCCGGGATCTCCGCAGGCCACGGCGCCCAGGCGCTCGGCGAGTTCGCAGCGCACCGGGTCGGGGTCGGCGCCGACGACGCGGACGCCCGACGCGGCGAGGAGCTGTACCACCAGCTGCCCGATCAGCCCGAGGCCGATGACGAGGGCCACCTCGCCGAGCTGCGGCTCGCCCTGGCGGACGCCCTGCAGCGCGATCGACCCGACGGTGCCGAAGGCCGCGTGCTGCGGCGCGAGGCCGTCCGGCACCGGGGTGTAGAGGTTCTTCGGCACCCAGTTCAGCTCGGCGTGCAACGCGTGCTCATTGCCGGCGCAGGCCACGAGGTCGCCGACCTTCACATCGTCGATCCCGCTGCCGACCTGCTCGACCACCCCGCACAGCGAGTAGCCCAGCGGCGTGTAGGAGTCCAGCTTGCCCATCACTTTGCGGTAGGTGGCGGGCACCCCGTTGGTGGCCACGCTCTGCATGACCTTGGCCACCTGGTCCGGACGGGAGCGGGCCTTGCCCAGCATCGACATGCCGGCCTCGGAGACCTTCATGAGCTCGGTCCCGGTGGATATCAGCGAGTAGGCGCTGCGGACCAGCACACCGCCCGGCTTGCACCCCGGCACCGGCACGTCGAGCACCGCCAGCTCGCCACTCTTGTAGTTCTGCACAACCTGTTTCACCCGAGCTCCTCTTGTTTCCACGCTGTCAAGCCGCCCGGCTCTGGCCGGAGCCAGAGGTCGCGCCGCGATACCAGTACTCGAGGGTCAGCACATGCCACAGATGCTTGGAGAAGTCCCGCTGCCCGGCGGCGTCCTCGGCGACCATGCGTGCCAGCGCGTCGCGGCGCAGGAGCCCGGAGTTGACGAGCACGCCGTCGTTGACCACCTCGCGCACCAGAGGTGCCAGATCCCGGCTCATCCAGGCGCGCAGCGGGGCGCTGAACAGGCCCTTGGGCCGGTACACGATCTCCCGGGGCAGGATCGAGGTGGCCGCCTCCTTGAGGGCGGCCTTGCCCTGCCGTCCGACGATCTTGCGATCGCCGGGCACGGCGAACGCCGCCTTGACCACCTCGACATCCACGTACGGCACCCGCACCTCGGTCGACGCGGCCATGCTCGACCGGTCCGTGTAAGCGAGGTTCAGGCCCGGCAGGAACATCCGGGCGTCGCCCAGGCACATGCGGTTGACGAAGTCGTCGAGGTCGTTGTCCTGGTAGATGTCCGCATGCTCGGTCAGCACGTCCTCGACCGTTCCGGCCAGGTCCGGATCGACCAGGGCGAGCAGCTCGTCCTGGTCGTACATGGTGTAGCTGCGCCGGAACGCGGTCTCCTCCGGCAGATCGGCGAACGAGAGGAACCGCTTCGCGAAGCGCACCGACCGGTACCCCCGGCGGGACGTGGCGACCGGCAGCCGGTCCACGGTCGCGGCCAGGCCGCGCCGCAGGGGCCGCGGGATGCGCTGGTAGCGCAGCGCGAGCAGGTTGGCCAGGTGCTTGCGGTACCCGGCGAACAGTTCGTCGGCACCCATCCCCGAGAGCATCACCTTGACCCCGGCCTCCCGGGCGGCCGAACAGATCAGGAACGTGTTGATCGCGGCGGGGTCGCCGATCGGCTCGTCCAGGTGGTACGTCATCTGCGGCAGCAGGTCGAGCACATTCGGAGCGATCTCGATCTCATGCAGGTCGACGCCGAACTGCTTGGCCACCCGCCGGGCATGGCGCAGGTCGTCCGGCATCGCCTCGAACCTGGCGTCCTCGGCGCGGAATCCGATCGTGTAGGCGGAGATCCCGGGTTGGTGGGGGGCCGCCAGCGCGGTCAGGTAGCTGGAGTCGAGACCGCCGGAGAGGAAGGTCGCCACGGGTACGTCGGAGAGCAGGTGGCGGCGGGTCGACTCCTCGACGACGGCGGCCAGGTCCGGCCGCTCGCCGCCCCGGGCCCGCTCCCGGCCCTCGGCGGCGACGTCCTTCAGGCTCCAGTACCGGCCGCGCTCCACCCGGCCGTCGGGCCGGCACCGGAGCCAGCTCCCCGGCGGCAGCTTCTCCGCCTCGCGGAACGCGCAGCGCGAGTCCGGCACCCAGTAGTACAGCAGCGAGGCCACCAGCGCCGCATGGTCCACCTCCAGCGACCCGCCGGTGGCGGCCGCAAGCGCCTTGAGCTCGGAGGCGAACACCAGCCCCTCGCCACGCCGGAGCAGGAACAGCGGCTTGATGCCCAACTGGTCGCGGGCGAGCACCAGTTCACCCGTCCGCTCGTCGAAGATCCCGAACGCGAACATCCCGCGCAGCCGGGGCAGGCAGTTGGTGCCCCAGCACCGCCATGCCTCCAGTAGCACCTCGGTGTCGGAGGTGCCGCGGAAGCGCACCCCGGCGGCTGCCAGCTCGGCACGCAGCTCGGGCGCGTTGTACAGCTCGCCGTTGTACGTGAGGGCGAGGCCGCCCGAGACCATCGGCTGGGCGCCGGTCTCGGACAGGTCGATGATGGCCAGCCGACGGTGCCCGAGGTTCACTTCGCCGTCACCGGCGGGGTGGCTGTACCGGCCCGCCCCGTCCGGACCGCGGTGGGCGAGGGTATCGGTGAGCCGGTCGGTCACGGCCTTCCCGTCCGGCCATCGGTAAGTGCCTGCGATGCCACACATGTCCTAGCGCGCCTCCTGGTCGTTGCCGGGGACTCGTGCGGCCCACATCGGCGGCCGCTCCGTCCGCGGCTGGCCCATCCCGTTCTGCCGGGCCGGCCGTTCGTTATGGCCCCGCAGCGCGATGTGCAGCCCGTCCCACAGCGTGCCGTCCGTCCGGTCACCCGGATCGGGGTCGATCAGCACCACACCGAGCACCGCGATGCGCTGGTCCGCGAGCTGCCGCGCCACGGTGTGCAGCCATGCGGCGCTGCCGTGCCCGGCACGCACGACGAGCACGGTCCGGGTGCCGAGATACTGCAGGTCGGTCCACGCCGTGCCGGGCGCCACCGAGCCGACGCCGAGCCGGCGTTCCTGATGCGACACGGCCGCGGCGCACTCGCCACTGACCACGGTGGGGTCTCCTGGCTTCGGGCGGCGGCGGTTGGCGAGCTGCAGGCTTGGCAGACCATCGATGATGACCACTGCCCCCTCCGCCGCCAGTGCCCCGGCGAGGTCCAGGGCGATCACGCTCGTGCTGCGCGCACAGCCCAGTTCCAGCAGCGACACCGGTTCCGCGGAGCCGCGCACGGTGCGGGCCAGGGTCGCGGTGAGCCGTTCGCGTGCCGCCCGGGTCCGTCGGCGCTGCCACGGCCTGGCCGGCCGGCGGGGCACGCGGCGCAGCTCCGCGATGACCGAGGCGCCCAGGTTCGCCGCGATCTCCCGGCGCAGCACGGGGCGGTCCGCCACCACCGCGCCGACCGCGGCCAGCGCGAGCCCGAGGACCAGCCCGAGGGCGAGCCCGATCGCGGCGTTGGTGACAGCGGCCCTGGGCAGGGAGTGCTGAACCGCGTGCGGGGCGTCCACGATCTGCGTGCCCGCGATGAGCCGGGGCGTGCCGATGCGCGCCTCCGCGGCGCGCTGGTCGAAATCGGCGATCTTCGACTTGAGCTCGGCCCGGCGGGCGAAGAGCGACTCGTTGCTCGCCGACGCTTTCGGGTCGCTCTCCGGCGTTCGGTCTCCGATCACCTTGTTGACCTGGGCCAGTTCGTCCCGTAGTCGGTCACGCTGGTCGAGCAGGGTCTTGGCCTCGGCGTTCGCGGCTTCCCTCATCCGCTTCACATGGTCCGCGACGAACGCATCGGCCAGCGCCTTGGCTCGGGTCACCGCTTCCGGGTCACTGTCACCTGTCACATCGATCTGCAGCAGGTTGTTGGTCAAGCCGGTACCTCGGTAGTCCTGCATGAAGTCTTCCGGGCGTTCCGGGGACTTGAGGGACTGCAGGGCCAGCTCGGCGACCCGCGTGGTCCGCAGCAGCTCGACGTCGGTGCGGATCAGTGTTCCGGGGTCGTTCGGCTGGTCCTCCTGATGCGCGACCAGCACCTTGGTCACCGCCGTCGGCGGCGGCGGCAGCAGGACCGCCACCGCCGCGCCGACCAGCAGCCCCAGTAGCGCCAGGGAGCCCCAGAGGCGGCGACGCCTCCGCACCGCCACCACCAGCGCCTGCAGGTCCAGCAGCGGAGCGGTGGCCGACGACTCCGAAGTCGTGCTCGTCGTCACGCTGAACCTCCCGTCGCGTGGCCGCGAACCGCGAGCGCCGGAGTGGCGTCATCCGGAGGATGGCCGGCAGACCGCGTCGGACGGGCCCGGACCGTGCCGGCGACGACGATGCCGACGACCTCATGCTTGCCGTCCGCACACGCCTCGGCGATCCCGGCGAGCTCCCCTGCGGTCCAGCTGCCCGCGCTGAGCACGACCAGGGCACCGGCCTCGGTGTCGCGGTCCGGCACCATCGGCCGGTCCACCGAAACTTCCACCACCCGCAGCGTGGGGTATCCCCTGCTCGAAGAGCTTGGAGTGGGGTCTCCCCTGCTCGAACGAAGTTGAGAGCTTGGAGTGGGGTCTCCCCTGCTCGAACGAAGTTGAGAGCTTGGGGACGGATCGCTCTCAGCCTCGGCAACGAGCTGCCCGGCGGCCCGGCGGGCGATCTCGTCGCCGTCCGGTACGACAACCAGCAGCCGCCGGGGGGCCGGCAGCTGGTCCCGGAGGCGAGCGCACACCCGTCGGTAGCGGATCCGCCTGCTGGCCTCGTCGCCGGACATCCGCGGGGTCGGTATGTCCCACCGGGTGTCGACGCCCAGCAGCCGGTGGAGCCAGGCCCGCGGGCCACGGCCTTTGGGCCGGTGCGCGAGCCGTTCACCCGGCACGTCGACGGTACCCAGCAGCGCCGAGCCCAGCGCCGCGGCGATCTCCGGTTCGGTGCACAGTCGGCGATTCACCCGTGCGGCGGCGAGATGGCCGATGACCGCGAGCAGGAAGAACAGCAGCGCCCCGGCGACGATGAGCTGCATCCTCGTCGGCGGCGCCTCGCCGGTCGGCCGGGCCGCCGGCCCCATGACGACCATGCCGGCCTTGTTGGCCGCCGGGTCGGCCTCGTCCAGCTTCTTCATGGCCTCCTGCAGCGTGGTGCGCAGCTGCTCGAGCTCGGTGCGGGCCTGCACGCTCTCCACGGTCTGCCCCGGATCCGCCGCATTGGCCAGGTCGGTGATGCGGCGGTTGGTCTGCACCACCTTCTGCCGCAGTGCCTCGGGTCCCGCCGCCGCATCGGGGTCGGTGTTGCCGCCTGCGACCCGCGCAGCGAATGTGACGAATTGCTGGGCCATCTGGTCTGAGAGCCGCTGCGCACGCTCCGGGGTGTCGGCCGTACCCGAGATCTTGATGATGTTCCCGTCGGCGGTCTTGGCGCTCACTCGATCCCGCAGCTCGGGGCCGCCGGTCCCGGCCCAGCCGAGTGCGGCGGCCACGCGGTCGACTACCCCCGAACTGGTCGCGATCTGCGCCTGAGTCAGCAGCTCGCGCTCCTCCCACTGCCCCGGCAGCAGTACCGATGCCGACGCCGTGTAACGCGGCGGAATCAGCACCGAGGTGCCGTAGCCGACGAGCGCGCCCACCACGGCGAGGATGGCGAGAAGGCGCCGACGCCGACGGAGCATCCGCCCGATCGTGACCAGGCGTATCGTGTCATCGCTCAACGGCGCGGCCTCTTCCCTGGCCGGACCGGGTCGCCCGCCGACACCGGAGTGTGGTCACGGCAGGCAACGGCGTAGGCGGCGAGCAGCGACGCTTGCGAGTTCCGCCAGGAAAGCTGCCCGCCGATCCGCTCCTGGCCGATCTTGCCCATCCGGGCCCGCTTCTCCGGATCGTCCAGCAACAGCGCGATGAGCTTGGCGAATTCGGCCTCGTCGTTGGCGGGCGCGTAGACGGCGGCGTCACCGGCGGAGACTCGCGCCTCCCGGAGGTCGAACGAGACGATCGGTCGGCCCATCGCCATGTACTCCAGGACCTTGTTCATGGTCGACACGTCGTTGAGCGGATTGCGCGGGTCGGGGGAAAGGCACACGTCCGCGGTGGACAGGTAACGCACCAGGTCGGCGTCCGGAATGCGCCCGGTGAACTGCACCTGCTCGGAGAGCCCGAGCCGCCGGGACAGCTCCACCATCGCGTCGAAGGCGTCGCCGGAGCCGACGAACACCGCATGCCAGTCGCTCCGCCCATACTCGTCGCGCAGCTTCGCGAGGGCGCGCAAGGCGTAGTCGACGCCGTCCTGAGGGCCCATGACGCCGAGGTAACACAGCAGATGCGGCTTGCCGCGCTTCAACTCCGGCTCGGGCGGCACCGGTTGGAACCGCTCGATCGCGGGGGCGCTGCGCACCACGAACACGTCCTCCGGCCGCCGGCCGCCACGGCGTATCGCCACGTCCCGGTAGCTCTCGTTCGTGGCGAGCACGACGTCCGCGGCCCGGTAGGTCAGCCGTTCCAGCGCGCACACGGCCCGGTAGAGCAGATCCTCGCCGCGGTCGAACCGGGAGAGGTACAGCTCGGGTACCAGGTCGTGCTGGTCGAAGACGAACCGCGCGCCACGCCGTTTCAGCCACAGTGCCGGCAGGAACAGCAGGTCGGGCGGGTTGCAGACGTGGACCACGTCGACCGGGCCGACCTTGCGGGCCAGCCGGGCCGTATGCCACAACGCCGATCCGTACTCCCGCAGGTAGCCGGCCGGCCCTCCGGTGGCCGCGCGCAACGGGTAGCGGTGGATCCGCACCCCGTCGATCACCGCCTCCGGCTCCGTGTCGCGCTTACTCCCCTGCGGACAGATGACGTGCACCGTCCAGCCCGCGTCGCGCAGCGTCGTGCACTCCTGCCACACCCGCCGGTCGAACGGCACCGACAGGTTCTCCACCAGAATCAGCGCGCGACGGGCCTGCCCGTCGTCGCCGGCTGTGTCATCGAACGATGTGTCACCAAGCAAGGCCCACGTACCCCGGTTCGGCCCGGCGCGCCTCGGCGTCGGGAAGGTGGATGAGGTCGACGATCACCGGGCCGTCGCCATGGGGCAGCGCCGACAGCACGGCCGGATCCCTGGTCCCGACCAGGCACACCTCGGCGTGCTCGAGCACCTCGCCGACGGAATCCGCGAGCAGCTGCCCGAGGTGCGGCAGCCGGGTCTCGATGTACTCGCGGTTCGCGCCGATCAGCCGGGAGAGGCTCACGTTGACGTCGTGGATCCGCAGGTCGTACCCCTTGCCGAAGAGCCTCTCCGCCAGCTCGACGAGCGGGCTCTCGCGGAGGTCGTCGGTGCCGGGTTTGAAGGACAACCCGAACAGACCCACCCGGCGCCTGCCGGTGCGCTCGACCAGCTCCACCGCGCGCTGCAGATGGTCGGAGTTGGAGGGCAGGACATGGGACAGGATGGGCACCGAGACGTCGGCCCGCTGTGCCGCATAGACCAGGCTGCGCAGGTCCTTGGGCAGGCAGGAGCCGCCGAAGGCGAAGCCGGGCCGCAGGTAGGCGGGGCTGATGTTCAGCTTGCGGTCGGCCAGGAACACGTCCATCACCTGGTGCGAATCCACCCCGAGCGCCTGGCACACCGCGCCCAGCTCGTTCGCGAAGCCGATCTTGAGGCCGTGGAACGCGTTGTCCGCGTACTTGATCGCCTCGGCCGTCGGGACCGGCACCCGGAACACCTCGCCGGGCAGGCCGTCGTACAGCGCCGCCACCACGTCGCCGCTTGCCGGGTCGAGCTCGCCGATGACGGTCTTGGGCGGGTCGAAGAAGTCCCGCACGCTCGTGCCCTCGCGCAGGAACTCCGGGTTGACCGCGACCCCGAAGTCCACCCCGGCCGTGCCGCCGGCGTACTTCTCCAGGATCGGTACCAGCAGGTTCAGGCAGGTGCCCGGGAGCATGGTGCTGCGGAAGACGACGGTCTGCCGCCCACCCCGCTCGGCCACCGCGGCGCCGATCTGCTCGGTGACCCGCTCCAGGTACGTGGTGCACAGGCTGCCGTTGGGCTCCGACGGCGTGCCCACGCAGACCAGCGACACCTCGCTCCCCATGATCGCCTCGCGGACGTCGCCGGTGGCGCGTAACGCTCCGGTCCGCACGACCTCGGCGATGAGCTCGCCGATCCGCTCCTCGACCACCGGGGCCTTGCCGTCGTTGACCAGGTCGACCTTCACCTGGTTCACGTCCACCCCGATGACCTCGTGACCCAGGCTGGCCAGGCACGCGGCCGACACACAGCCCACGTAGCCAAGCCCTAAGACGCTGACCCTCATGACCCGTCCCTCCCCCCGGGCAGGCCCTTTTGGCCTGCCCTCCGCGCGCCGACCAGACGACGCCCCCACGCATCACGCATCAGTAGGCCCCCTGCCCGTAGAGCACCGCACGCAGCGTCTTCCACAAGATCACTGCGTCCAGGGCGAGCGACCAGTCCTCCACGTACCGCAGGTCGAGGCGGACCGCCTCCTCCCACGGCAGGTCGCTGCGTCCGCTGATCTGCCACAGACCGGTGAGCCCGGGCTTGACGAGCAGCCGCCGCCGGATGTCCGGGCCGTACGCAGCGGACTCCTCCGGTAACGGAGGCCGCGGACCGACGAGCGACATCGATCCGGTGAGCACGTTGAAAAGCTGCGGGAGCTCGTCGATCGAGTACCGGCGCAGCACCGCTCCCAGCCGGGTCACCCGCGGATCCCGGCGGAGCTTGAACAGCAGGCCGGCGCCCTCGTTGCGGTCGGCCAGCTCGGCACGTACCCCGTCGGCTCCGGCGACCATGGTGCGGAACTTGAAAATGGTGAACTCGCGGCCGTCCTTGCCGACCCTGCGCTGCCGGTAGACCGCCCCACCCCGACTGTCCGCCAGCACGAGCAGCCCGACGAGCACCATCAGCGGCGCGAACAGCATCAGCAGGACCGCCGCGCCCATCCGATCGACGACCTCTTTGACCGCCCGGTGGCCCCCGGTGAAGGTCGGCATGCTGACCCGCAGCAGCGGGATCCCGAGCACCGCATCGACGTGCAGCCGCGGGCCGGCCACCTCCATGAGCACGGGGGCCACGACCATCTCGGCATCGCTGCCTTCGAGGTTCCAGGCCAGCCGCTGCAGCCGGTCCGGTGACCAGTGCGGGTGCGGTGTGACCGCGACGACACGGTAGCCGTCGCGGCGGACGTGGCCCGCGACGTCGGCCAGTCTGCCGACGACCGGCACTCCGTCCAGTTGGTCACCGTCGAGCCCGAGACCGTCCGCCGTGCACACCGCCTCCACCCGCCAGCCGAGGTGCGGGAACTTGCGGGTTCGGGTGATCAGGTCGCGCACGGTGGCCAGGCTCCCAGCAGCGAGCACCGGGCGCAGGCACCGTCCTTCCTTCCGCTGTTTGTGGAGCCAGAGGCGCAGCAGATATCGCTCGGTCATGGTGATGAGCGCGATCGCCGGGATCGCGACGAAGATCCAGAGCTTGATGTTGTGCGAGGTGAGGGCGATCCCGCCGAGCGCCAGTACGACGGCCGCCGTGAACAGTGAGCGTCCGAGCCGGCGGAATTCCTCGGCGCCCTGGCCGAGCACGGCCGGAGCCCACGACCGGCTCACCGCAAGCGCTCCCAGCACCAGCAGCTCGGTGCCGAAGGCGAGAATCCTCCACTTCTCGTGCCAGTTGGCCGCGTCCCGGACCCCGAAGAAGCCGCCGATCGCCGCCACCACGAAGGCGGTGGCCACGGTATCGCTGGTGATCACGGCACGGCGGTACCGCTGCTCCCAGTCGATCGCGGGCCGGCTGATTGCCCCGTTCTCCAGACGCCCGCGCGCCGATGGAAGCAGGCTGACCAATTCCCCCCGCTGCACAGACCCCCCCAGGTCGCCAGCGGGCTCGACGTGTTCGCTCAACACGGTTCCTCCCCCCGGGAGGCCCCCGCCCCCCGCACTGTTCCACCCCTCGGGAGGCCCCCGCCCCCCGCGCCGCGCTGTTCCTCTGCTCGGAAGGCCCCTGCCCCCCGCGCACGACATCGCGGCTATCTCAGCGCTAGTTGAACAACCCACCCTGGCGGCAGCGGACTTGCACGTGCTGCCAGACGCTCGAGGTGCGCGGGAACCCGTCGAAACCTCGGGTGCTCCCCGCACCCATGGCCCCTCTCGGGCCCCAAGAATTGATCACCCCCACGTCTGACGCCGAGGACGCGACTGCTGGCTGTCCGTAGCGCCGGACCTATAGATCATTTAGATCAATATTGGTCGCCTCGTGACCGACCAGCTGAAGCACGGTCAATCTAGACCACCGCGACCAGTTTGTAGAGGGGATGTGTGCAACTTGTGCCCAAGCTTTGAGGATGGACCCACCGATCGGTGACCGCCTACGGGTTCCTTGACGAAGAAGACGTGCCTTGTGACCTGTGATAACGGGAGTTCTCTGGGCCGCCGGCACCGGCAACCCCGAGGCGTCCCGGCACTGGCAGCCGGGCCGCACCCGGGCCCTGCCGACGCCCCCAGCGGGCCTTCTACGGCGCCCAGTTCGGCAACAACTCCCGCTGTTCGTGCACTACGGCGTGCCGCTGTGGGTGCCCGAGGTGGGCGGGGCGATCGACCCGGACAACGAGCCGCCCAGGCCACCGGCTCAGCGACAACGACGCCCGCGACGAAGGCTGCATGCCGGCGCAGCGCACCACACGACGAAACCCAGTCCACATTTCGGCGGGGCTCTCCCGTCACACGCGCTATCACACACGCCGCACCAACAGCATTGACGCCACCTCAAGGCACTCCGCCCGCGGCGCTCACTCAACGTGCCTGCGGCAGTCGCGGCTCCCGCCTCGCCGCCGCCCGTGATCTTCACGCTCGCCGGTCCCTGCGCCGCTCTCCCTTGCCCGCTTGTTCGCGCCGAGTTCGCGGATCGGCCCGCATGGGGGCGATCCGGCGGTAGCGTGATCGTCATGACGGCTGAGGGCGAGGCGCTGGTCGGTGGGATGGTGAACGCGGGGGCGGTCTTCCGCCGGGGTGCGCTGGTTGAGCGCCCGGCGCCGCGCAACGCGCGCGCCCTGCATGCCCATCTCCTCGCGCTGAAGGAGCACGGTTTCGACGCGGCGCCTGCCCCTGTCGGTCTCACCGCGGAGGGCCGCGAGCAGCTGACGTTCATCCCAGGCGACGTGGCTCTGCCGCCGTTCCCGGACTGGGCGATGACGAAGTCTGCCCTCGAATCGGTGGGGAGCCTGCTGCGGCGCTTGCATGAGACCAGCGCGGCCGTGGCGGTCGAAACCCATGCCGAATGGCCTCGGGACCTGGCCGATCCGGAGGGGGGAACGATGCTGTGCCACAACGACGTGTGCCCGGAGAACGTCGTCTTCCGCGACGGTCGTGCCGCTGCCCTGATCGATTTCGACTTGGCGGCCCCGGGCCGCCTCCTCTGGGACGTCGCCATGACCGCACGCTATTGGGTGCCCATGCTCGATCCCGAATCCGCGGCTGCCCTCTACCCCTCCGGGCTGGATGCGCCCGCACGGCTGCGGATCCTTGCCGACGGCTATGGCCTCTCGGCGGGGGACCGCGCTGAGTTGCCCGGCGTTGTCGAGCAGGCCACGGAGGTCTGCCGAGCCTTCGTCGCCCGCCGCGTGGCCGACGGTGACCCTGTCTATCTCCAGGCGTTGGCCGAGCGTGGTGGATGGGAACGTTGGGACCGTATGCAGACGTGGCTGGTGGACCATCGCAAGACGTTCACGGCTGCCCTGCTGAAGTGAAGGGACCGTTCGAGGACAAACTCACGGGGTCTCCTTGGTGTCGCGTTCGTCCTCGGCGGCCTGAAACCGGTAGGAGTCGGTGCCGGTCTGGAACAGCGTGCAGTGGAAGGTAATCCGGTCGTCGATGGCCGCGCAGACCCGACTCGTTGAGGATCGAGTCCCACTCGTTGAACGGGGAGTTCGTAGCGACCGCCGTCGCCTTGCGTTCCTCCCGCTCGGTGAAGATCTGGAACAGCAGTTTGGCCGTTCGGCTTTGCCGTTTCACGCTGGCGGGTCTCGTTAGGATGTCCTGATCATGGACGTGATGGCAGGGAACGAGATGATCGCCATCCCGCCGGGGCAGGTGACGCTGTCGGACCGGCGGACGCAGCGCAGTTGGTCGGTCGAGCTTGCGCCCTATCAGCTCGCGGCATTCCCGGTCACCCAGGCGCTGTACGCACAGATCACAGGTCAGCGGCCGAGTACCGCTCATGGGGACCAGTTGCCCGTCGAGTGCGTTTCTTGGTGGGACGCGGCGCGATTCTGCAACGCCCTGTCCCAGTGCGAGGGTTTCACGCCGGCGTACGACTTCCGTGCCGACGGCGAAGGTATCGAGTGGGATGCGTCTGCTGACGGGTACCGGCTGCCGACCGAAGCCGAGTGGGAGCACGCCTGCCGTGCCGGTACGACCGGGCCGCAGTACGCGCCGCTCGACGAGATCGCCTGGTATCGCGGGAACTCGCAGGCGAGCATCCACGCCGTGGGCGGCAAACACCCCAATCCATGGGGTCTTTACGACATGCTGGGCAACGTCTGGGACTGGTGCTGGGACGTCTACGATCCAGAGGTCTACGGCACCTACCGGGTACTCCGTGGCGGTGGCTGGTTCGATGAGCACTGGAGTTGCCGGGCCTCTGCGCGGCGCCGCAGCCACCCGACATTCCAGGTCGACGACGTAGGGTTCCGCATCGCACGCTCCATCGTGTGACGAGCGTTTCCCGCGCGTCGCTGAATCCGCGCCGTCCGCTGCCTTCGCCAACAAACGGCGCACCTTTCTCCCGCGCACGGGACAACCACGCCACTTCGCAGGCTTGCCCTCTGCCGGCCCCAAGCCAGTGTTGGGGCTGGCGCTGGCAACACGCATCACGTGAGCTGCGAGATGGTGTCTGCGATCACCGCCGCGCGGTTGGCCACTGGACCGGCCGGGACGTCGACGAGTTCGTAGCCGAACTGCCGATAGCTCCGTTCGTGGATCCGCTCGAAGGCCAGCGACTCCTGAAAGCTGATCCGTCGGGCAGCGGTGGACTCGCAGAACCCGATGTTGCGGATGAAGAAGACCAGCTGCTCGTACACCCTCTCCCTGATGATCCTGTCGATCTCGGCGGACAGCGCCGCTGGGACGGGGCGTCCGAGGTAGGTGCTGAGGGCGTGAGTGCAGATCGGAGACCTGTCGTAGATCTGGAGGGTCACGTCGTTGGATGCGGACTGCAATTGTCGCTGGCGCTGCAGGACGGCCACTTTCTCCACGAAGCCTGCCTGGGTCCAGGGCTCGGCATCGCCGTCAGCTTGCTCGCGCGCGATGATCGCAGTCGCTGCCTCATCGACGACGTCGAACCCTTGCTGTTGCAGCTGCCGAAGGATGGATGTCTTCCCTGCGCCGGGTGTGCCGGTGAGGATAAACCGCTTCATGGCAAGTCCTTGCGTCTATTCCGGTGGCTGATACGGGGGTTCATCCACCCCCATCACGGTCGGTGATGCGGACGGTGAGATGGGCGCTGCAGTCACGCTGAGCATGGTGGGCCCACTTGAGTGCGGTGTGAATGTGGAGATCAAGCAGCTCGGCCAGGACCGGCGGCAGTTCGGCAGCGAGGGCGATGAGGGCTGCTGTCCGAGCCGGCCTGGCCTGGATGCCGTGGCGCACGAGCTGGTCGTTGAACGCCTTGCGGCTGAGGGGATGACCGGGCAGCACGCCGGGGAACAGCCACGGAATCTGGTTGGCCAGGCGACGGGAGAGATTGGAGCGCTGACGGGGTGCCTTGGCGAGTTGGTGAAGGAGTTCAGCCAGGCTGGGCGCAATCCACAGCCGTGCAGTTCCGAGCTGGAGGAACATCGTATCTGAGGTGCCGTGTATCTGGTCGGTGGTCAGGTGCCGCAGACGTTCGCCGGGGATGCCGTAAAGAAGGACGAGGGCCCCGGTGACGCGGACTTCGAGTGGGAGCGCGGTGTCGGTGAGGCAACGGCGGAGTTGGTGCCAGCGGTCTGCTGCGGCGAGACAGGGGCGGCCATCGCGGTGGGTGGGGTGACGATGGTGAAGGGATCGGTGAGGCCGTGCTGGGCAGCCCAGTGGAGGAACTGCTTGGCCTCGTAGTGCGAGCGGTTGGCGCTGATCCAGGTGTCGAGTCGGTCCTGGTCCAGCGTTGCCGGTTCGAGATGGTGGGCGTCGAGCCAGTCCAGCAGGTGCAACGCCTGGCGGACGCGGCGGCGGATGCGCTGGGCCGCCGAGGTGGTGTGGAGGCGGTCGTCGGCTTGGCGGTGGGCTCGTCGCAGTAGTACCCAGGTGGTGAAAGGGCGTACGAGGCGGCCGTGGTGCGGGGCCGGTCGGCAAGCAGGCTGTCGAGCCAGGCGGGGATGCGTTCGAGGTCGTCGTTACGGCGACGGCGTCCTCAGTACCGGAGAACCTGGCTCCGACGTTGCCAAGACCTTCGTCTACGACTCGGCGGACCTGGTGCCCAGCCTGGGCGGCCGACTGGTCGCACCCAGCGCGTTCACGCGGTCGGACCGGTCGACCAACGACCGGTCGAAGCCCGCGACGACGTGCTGTGCTTCTCCACACCGGTGCTCGAAAACCCGGTTGAGGTCACCGGCCACATATCCCTCGAATTGCATATGAGGGTTGTCAGCGGCAGACACCGATTTCACCGGCAAACTCGTCGACATCTTCCCCGACGGACGGGCGATCTATCTCACCGACGGCATCCTGCGCGCCCGCTACCGCAATTCCCTCGCCCGGCCGCAGCCGCTCGAACCCGACACGGTCCATGGAGAAGCCGCGGATGACCGGTGAGCAGGGTTACCGCGGCGCTGCAGGCCGTGAGGATCAGGATGAACAACGTCTGGTTCTGTCGATGACGAAGAGCAGCGTTTCTCGGGCAGTTCGGGAGGCGGTGTCCTCGCCGAATGTTCACGGTCCGGGCAGCGGCTTGTGGGTGACCTGAGCGACGCCGTCCACCGGCAGTCCGGAGCTCAGGGTAAATGCGCTGGCTACGAGCGTAGGTGACAGTCGGCCCCGGTCCGTTGCCGGGTGCTGGCGAGTGCCTCCCGTTCTCAGGTTCTGGATCAATTTCTGTGATGCCGCCCGACGCGCAGCAGACGGGGTCGGCGAACGCGGAGGAACCAGAAGGTCAGAGCGTTGAGCTGATGCGGTCATGAACAGGCACAGCTCAACTCCACAGAAAATGGACCAGAACCGGAACTCATCAAGAAACGCTGCTCTTCGACATCGACAGAGCCACCTTGACGCACTCTCTGCACCAGCCGGAGGTCGTCCGAATCCATGAGAGAGACGCATGAGGCGGACGGTGGCCCCCGGCCGTCCTTCGTCAGCTGTCGGTGGAACGCGGCCGCAGCAGCGTGGCCGCCAGGGCCGCCGTGATGAGCAGGACCACCGCGGCGCAGGTGGTGACCGTGGTGAAGCCACGGTCGTAGGCGGTTCTGGCTGCGTCGAGTACCCGGGTGGCGGTCGAGGTGTCCAGCTTGTCAGCGACCGTCTCGGCGGAGGGGAACGACTCCTTCACCGCATCGCGGTCCGCCGCGCCCAAGCCGGGGACAGCGGGCAGAGTGAGCCGGTAACTGGCGATCAGCACAGTGCCGAGGACCGCGACGCCGAGTCCTGCGCCGAGCTCGAAGGAGGTCTCCTGGATGGCGGCGGCCTCGCCCGAGCGGTCCGGGTCGGCCGCGGCCATGATGGAGTCCGCGCCCAGGGTCATCACGATCCCCGCTCCGTACCCGGCGGCCACGAGGGGCGCGATGAGCACGCCGTACGCTCCCGTGTCGCCCACCAGCGCCAGGAGCGCCATGGCCGCGGCGAAGAGGCCCAGCGCCCCGCTCAGCGCCCACCGGTTGCCCCAGCGGGCCGAGACCCAGGGTGCAGTCGTGGCACCGACGGCGTTGGCCGCGGCAAGCGGCATCAGGGCCAGGCCCGCGCGGACCGGCGAGAAGCCGCCCACCTGCTGCAGCCACTGGGTGAGGAAGAACAGCAGCGCGACGTAGCTGCCGAAGCAGCCGATGACGCACACGGTGGCGGTGGAGAAGCGGCGGTCGGCGAAGAGCGAGAAGTCCAGCAACGGTTCGGCGAGCCGACGTTGGCGACGGACGAAGAGGTGGAGCAGGGCCGCCCCGCCCACCGCCGTGAGGACGATCGTCGTGCTGACGCCGGCGTGCTCGCCGCCCTGTTTGAGCGCGAAGACCACGCCGGCCAGGCCCGCGACGGACAGCGCCACACTGGCGAGGTCCCACTGCCGGGGGCGGGGGTTGCGCGACTCGGGGATGACGCGGGCACCGATCACAAGGATGGCCAGGGCGATCGGTACGTTGATGAGGAACGCGGCGCCCCAGCCCCACCGCTCGGCGACCAGCCCGCCCACGAGCGGACCGAGGGTCGCGCCCACACTGTGCGCGGCCGTCCAGACACCGATCGCGATGGCCCGCTCGCGGTCGTCGGTGAACACGACCCGGATGATCGCCACGGTGGACGCCATGATCATCGCGGCGCCGATGCCCAGCACCACACGCGAGACGATCAGCTCCGGGGTGGACGAGGAGAAGCCGGCGGCGGCGGAGGCCAGCCCGAACAGCGCGAAGCCACTGAGGACCATCTTCTTGCGCCCGATCCGGTCGCCCAGCGTTCCGCAGGTCACCAGGAGCGAGGCGAGGGTGAGCGAATAGATGTCCACGATCCACAGCAGCTGGGTGGCGCTGGGATGCAGCTCCAGACTCATCCTGGGGACCACCGCATGGAGCACCGTCAGGTCGATCCCGCACAGCAGAAGACTGGTGGAGACCACGGCCAGCACCAGCCAGCGCTGCCTCGCGGTCATTTCGGCCGACGGCGGGAGCACCTCTAATGGCGCCTCAGCGTGCGGCGCTTGACTGTTGTTCATGGAAGAACTCTCGTGCGCTGGGTACCGTTGAGGCAAGTACTGTCATTCATGTGCCATAGTGCCAATCTGTATACCATTGGGGGTTGCCACGAATGCGGAGCGCCGCCGGCGAAATGCCCGACTACTGTGCGATCGAGGCTGCCATGGAGGTCCTCGGCGGCCGTTGGAAGCTGGCCATCCTCAAGCAACTCCTGGGCAGCACCCAGCGGTTCAGCGAGCTGAAGCGCGGTCTGCCGCGGATCACCCAGCGGATGCTGACCCGGCAGCTGCGCGAGCTGGAGGCCGACGGGCTGGTCGAGCGCACCGTCTACCGCGAGGTGCCGCCCCGGGTCGAGTACGCGCTGACCGAGACCGGCCGCAGCCTCGACGCCATCGCGGGGCTGCTGGATACGTGGGGCCGCTGGTACCTGGACACCCACGGCAGGCCGGCGCGTGACCTGGACCCGGCCCCCGCCGCGGCCACTGGCGCTCACGCGGTGGAGAAGACCGCGCGGTAGTCCAGCCGCGGTCCGCGCGGCGGCGCGGTGCCGGACGCCGGGAATCCGATGTTGACCACGGCGAGCACGGAGTGGTCGCCGTCCGGGAAGAAGTCCTTCGCCACGCCCTCGGCGTCCAGGCCGGTCATCGGCCCCGCGGCGAGCCCGGCCGCCCGCACGCCGATGAGGAAGTACGCGGCCTGCAGGGCGCCGTTGAACGCCGCGGAGCGCTCCCGCGCCCCGAGGTCCGCGTAGAACCGCTCCGCGGCGTCGGGAATCGCCGGGAACTGCTCCGGCAGTTCGCGGTGGAACTCGTGGTCGACGGCGAGGACCGCGATCAGCGGCGCGGTGGCGGACCGGGCTCGGTTGGCTCGCGACAGATGGCCCAGCAGCCGCTTCCGGGCTTCTGGCGACCGTACAAGGACGATGCGCAACGGTTGCTGGTTGAACGCCGTCGGCCCGTACTTGACCAGGTCGTGGACGGCCCGGACGGTTTCCTCGGGCACGGGTGTCGGGGCGAAGTCCCTGGCCGTGTACGCCTTCCTGAAGAGCAGGTCCTGAGCGGCGGGGTCCAGGACGAGCCGCCCCGGCGCGAGGTCGTCCGTCATCGCTTCCTCGACGGGGCATGCATCATGGGTTCCTCCATGGTGGACGAGGGGCGGGTGGAGCGCCGGCGCCGTGGCGGGCCGTGCGCCGGCGCTCCGCCGGGGCGCTCGGTCAGAACTCCAGAAGGTTCTCGCGCAGGGTCCGGCCGGGCGGGTACACCGAGCGGGTCAGACCGCGGCGCTGCAGTGCGGGTACCAGACCGTCCGCGACCTCGGCGATATAGCGCCGGTTCAGCCGGAGCAGCGGCGTCGTGATCATGAAACCGTCGCCGCCCACCTCCTCCATGATCTCGCCCATCCGGTCGGCAACCTGGTCCGGTGTGCCGACCAGCTCCACCGACGAGACCAGACCGCCGGCGCCGTCCACCACGAGCTGGCGCAGCGTCTTGCCACTCCCCCACTGCTGGAACTTGTCCAGTGAGCCCTGCTCGCCGTTGGTGGTGAGCTTCCGCGGCAGCGGCTCGTCCAGCTCGAACTGCATGAAGTCGATCTCCGTCAGGGAGGAGATCTGCGCGAGGATGTTCTCGGTGAACCGCGGCGAGGCGACCATCCGCGCCTGCTTGGCCTCGGCCTCCTCAAGGGTCTCGCCGAGCGTCGGCGTGATACAGAACAGCACCTTGATCTCGTCGGGGTCCCGGCCCGCCTCCACTGCGTGCCGGCGAACGTCCTCGCGGAACTCCCGCATGCTCTCCACACCGCTGCCGATCGCGATGATCGAGTCGGCGTTGCGGGCTGCGAACCGACGGCCCCGTGGTGAGGCGCCCGCCTGGACGAACGCCGGGCGGTGCTGCGGTGAGGGCACGGTGTTCAGTGGGCCGCGCACCGAGAAGTGCTTGCCCTTGAAGTGGACCGGGCGGACCTTGGTGTGGTCCGCGTAGACGCCGTTCTCCCGGTCGATGACGACCGCGTCCTTGTCCCAGGACGCGAAGAGCTGCTTGACCACGTCAACGTACTCGTCGGCCATCTCGTACCGCACGTCGCGTGGCGGCAGGACGTCCATGCCGAAGTTCTGCGCGGCCAGGTCCTCGGCACTGGTGACGATGTTCCAGCCGAAGCGCCCGCCCAGCATGCTGTCCATGGTGGAGGAGAGCCGGGCCGTCATGAACGGCGGGTACGCCATCGTGGACAACGTGGCCACGATGCCCAGGTTCCGCGTCGCCAGCCCCATCGCCACCGCCAGCGGCACCGGGTCGTGCTTGGGCGCCACCATGGCCTGCTTGAGCACGGCCGCCGCGGAGCCGCCGTAGCTCTCCGGCACCATCAGCTTGTCCTCGATGATGACGTAGTCGAAGCAGGCGCGTTCCAGCGCCTGGGCGACCTCGGTGTGGAACCTCCCGTCCCACGGCGTGCCGCCCGAGCCGAAGGGGCCCTGCCAGTCGTCCGGGGTGAAGTTGAAGATGAAGGCGAGATGGAACGGGCGGCTCACGGTGTCTCTGTCCCCTCGGTCGTGATGGCAGCGGCCGGTGCGGCATGGGTGGCGGTCGGTGCGGCGACCGCGGTGTCGTTCCCCCGGCGGTCCGGCCTCGTACGGGCGAGCAGCAGGCCCTCACCGCTCCGGACGAGTCCGACCGCTTCGGCGACGACATGGCGGAAGAGCTTCTCCCCGAGGGCAGCGCTGGAGCCCTGCGTGGACGACAGCACGCCCTCGTTGGTGGTCTGGCCCACGTCGATCGGGTGCAGGTAGATGCCGCTGCGCGGCGGCCGGTCGTGACCCGGCCTGGCCTTCCGCACCAGGTCGGGCCGGAGGTGCAGCATCAGGCTGGTCTCGGTGACCCCGGCGTGCTCGGCGTGCCAGCCGGGGAACTCCGGGACCTCGGCCCGCAGCCAGGGCTCCTGGACCAGACTCCACCAGCTGAAGGCGAGCACTTCCTTGTTGTCGAACGCCCCCTGTTGGCATACCTGGTCCAGCGCCTCGAAGATGAACGGCTCGTTCTCGAAGTGGCCGTTCACCACCAGCAGCCGCGCGAAGGGCAGCCCGGCGAGCGAGAGCAGCGCGTCGCGCAGAAAGCGGATGAGCGTGTCGCCATGGACGTGCAGCGTGCCGGGGAAGGACAGCCCCCCACCGCTCTGCGGCAGTGAACGGGCAGCCACCGGCTGCACCGGGAGCACAAAGCCGTCGAGCTCCTCCGCGATCGCGCGGCCGAACTCCTCGGCGAGCACGGAGTCGACGGACAGCGGCAGATGCGGCCCATGCTGCTCGGTGGCCCCGACCGGCCACACGAGGGTGTGGCCACCCAGGACGCCGGGCGTCTCGGCGCTGGTCAGATCCGCGTACGAGCGGGCGCCGGGGGACGGGGCGGTCATGCCAGCGCCTCCTGCGGTGTGCCCGTGATCCGTGTGGTCTCGGTGACGATCCGGTCCAGGGTGGTGTACATGTCGGTGTGCAGGGCGGTGTACACCTGAGTCGCGTTCGCCCCGACCTTGAGGTAGTCGGCGACATCGCGGCCGGAGGTGATCCCGCCGCAGCCCATGATCGGCAGGGTGAACCGCCGACTGCGCAGCCGCCAGACGGCCGCGAGCACCAGCGGCTTGATTCCGGGCCCCGAGTAGCCGTACACGCCACCGAGTTCGAGCTCGCCGGAATCCGGCGCCACCGCGGCCCCGGAGATGGTGTCGCTGACGGTGATCGCGTCCGCGCCGCCGGCGATGGCGGCCCGCACCCGGTCCTCCAGCCCCTCTCCGATGGCAAGTTTGACCGAAATGGGCACCGAGGTGCACGACCGCACCTCGGAGGTGTACGAGTACACCCGGTCCGGGTTGTCGTCCGGAAGGCCGGATTCCTCGTTAAGGCAGGAGATGCCGAGTTCGAGCGCCCGGCAGCCGGTGGTCTGCACCTGCCCGGCCAGGACGGCCAGCTCCGCCGGAGTGTCGGCGTGGATCGAGGCGATCACCGGGAGCTCGTCCTTGGCGAACGAGCGCAGCACCCCCAGCCAGTGGCCGACCGAACGCTTCGAGTAGGTCGTGCTGTTCAGCATCCCCACCGGGAGCCGGAGGATGCGCTCGTCCAGGCCGGTGGGCGGACTCGGGTGGATCGTCTTGGTGACGACGGCTCCCGCTCCCGTCTCCAGTAACTTGCGGATATTGCGCTCCTGGTCCGTCAGGAGCCCGGAGCCGACAATCACGGGATTGGCAACGGGTATGCCCAATATGGACAGGTCAGACACACGTTCCTCCGGGGGCGTGCGGTGGTGAGCGAGGGCTGAGGAGGTGCGGTCAGGCGGCGTAGCCCGCGTTGACGGCTTCCCTCTGCTGTTCAGTGGCAGCGAGGACGGCCTCGACGAGCAGGCTCGGCTTGTCGACGAACTGATCGAAGTCGATGGTCCGTACGGCCCCGACCTTGTGCAGCCCCTTGAGGAGGTGGCTGGCCGAATCGACGAACGGCTGCTTGGTGATGAGCACGATCGGACGCCCGAGAGCGGTGGCCCAGCCGAGTTCCACGTGGGTGCCGTCGGTACGCCGCAGCGTCTGGTCCTCCAGGAGGGGCAGCACCGGGACGAAGACGTCACACTTCCGCATCCAGCGGAAGTCGCGTACGGAGACCTGCTCGGGGGTGAACGCCGCGGTCTGGGCGCCGAATTCCTCCACGCGGTGGGCGGAGAAGGTGTTGGCGCCGTTCTCCTCGGCCACGGCGATCGCCGTTTGGATGGCGTCCTGCAGATGATGGACAAAGCCGTTCGGCAGGATCGCGTGCTGGATCGGGCCGCCGACGAAGACATCCAGACCGGTCAGCAGGCCAGGCGTAAGGGCTGTTTCTGACATGCGAGTTCTCCTCATTTCCACTGTGCACCTCGACGGCGTGCGGCATGGGTGTCTCAGCTGTGGGAGCCGCATCAAGGCATGCCGAGGCGATGGACGGGTGGCTGGTGGGCGACGCGAGGCCGGACGGAAAGGGCCCGCGCGACGGGAAGGAATCTCTGTGGAATCGGCTAGGGGAAACCGCTTCACGAATCCGGTTCAAGCATCCGCAGCACCTGGAACCGGCATAGGAGTGGCCGATGAAAGGCGGAATCCAAAACGGTGGCGTGCCACGTGGTTGCGCGCTCCGAATGAACGGGGCGGCGACGCGACCGGTCAGCCGGCGTTGCTACGGCTGAGACCGGTGTATCGACCGCGGTGGTACAGCAGCGGGCGGACGGCCCGGCCGGCGTCGAGCCAGCGGACGTCCGCGACCGCGATCACGTGATCGCCCCCGGGGTATTCCGCGTGGAGTTCACAGTCGATCCACGCCGAGGCATCGGCGAGCAACGGAGATCCGCCCGGCGAGTGGTCCCAGCGGACGTCGGCGAACTTCTTCCCTCCGGAACGGGCGAAGTTGTCGCTGAGGTGCTGCTGGTATTCCGCGAGGATGTTGATACAGAAATGCCGGATCCGGCTGATCAACGGCCAAGTGGTCGAGGTGCGACTGGCGCACAGCACGACCTGCGGTGGCTCCAGGGAAAGGGAGGAGAACGCCTGACAGGTGAACCCGACCGGACCTTCGGAACTCATGGCGGTGACGACCGTGACACCGGAACAGAAGTTCCCGAGTACGGACCGGAAAGGTGCCGCCTGTTCCTCTAAGACGGTGGGGGCGTTGTCAGCAGGCATGTTCTCTCCACTCATCGAGCATGCACCCCGTCCGAAGACGGCGGTGCCCGAGAATTTCCTCGCGTTGACCGGGCGATGGATCGGGGTACAGAGCCCAGGGATGGCATCCGGACGCGTCGGTCCTCCGTGGCACCGACGGCCATGTGCCCGGCGGGCTCCGCCGGGTGATCTCAAGCATGCACGGCCTGAACGGATCTGACAATGGGCCTATGCCTGATGGCGAGAACTTTGTAATCATCGCCATATGTTGAAAGAATCAGACGGCACCGACAGTCTCGACAGACGCGTCATCGCCGCACTCCAGGTCAATCCGCGGGCCAGCATCGGCGAGATCGGGCGGATTCTCGGGGAGCACGAACGCACCGTGGCCAGGCGGACCCACCGGCTTCTGGCGGAGAGAATCATCGTCCCGACGGCCATCTACGACGCCCTGCGCTGCAACATGGGCGTCTCGACCCATGTACGGATGCAGGCCGAGCGCGGCGCGCAGACGAAGGTCGCCGCCTTTCTGGCGCACCGTCAGGACGTTCGGCTGGTAATGGCGATAGGAGGCCAGAGCGATGTCCTCTGGGCCGAGATGATCACGCCGCGGGACACCGGCCTGCACGCCCTGATGACCCAGGACCTGCCGCACGTCCCGTACCTCGAAAGCTTCAGCGCGTATCTCACGATGCGCACCTTCGTGACAGTCGCCGAATGGCACGTTCCACTTCTCACGGAGAAAGAAGTCAGCCAGCTGCGATCAAGCGCGATCAAGCCACTTCCCGAGCCTCAGGACCACTATGAGCTGTGCCCCTCCGATCGGAAAGTGGCCGAAGCCCTCATCAGGAACTCACGCATCACACTGACCGAACTCGCGAAAGAACTGGATTTCTCCGTGGCGACCGCAGGCCGCCGGGTGACCTCGTTGCTCGAACGTCAGATGCTCCATCTGCGAACCGAAGTGGAACCCGCCCACCTGGGCAGGCCCATTGAGGTCCAGCTCGGCCTCCGGGTGCGCACCGAAGGGCTGGAAGAGGTGGGCCGCGCCCTCGCCCGATGTCCGGAAGTCCGCTATTGCGCCGCCGTCACCGGCAGCCACAACCTGCTCGTGGAGCTGTGCCTGGAACACGAGACAAATCTCTACCGGTTCCTCGTCGAACGCCTCGGCACCATTCCGCACATCGTGGACGTGCAGACCGAGATCATCGCCCACGCCTACAAAAGAGGCTCCGTCATCAAAGACCCGGCCCTGTTCCCGAATGTGGCCGACGGCATCGACAGCAGAGCCTGAAGACCCTTCCTACCTGTCCAGGGAGCTGACCAGTCGTGCGCCACACCGAACCGACCAAGCACATCTTCGTCACCGGGGGCGTCGCCTCCTCATTGGGCAAGGGGCTCACGGCCTCCAGCTTGGGCGCTCTGCTCAAGGCGCGCGGGCTGCGGGTGACGATGCAGAAGCTGGATCCGTATCTGAATGTGGATCCGGGGACGATGAACCCGTTCCAGCACGGTGAGGTCTTCGTCACGGACGACGGTGCGGAGACCGACCTGGACATCGGACATTACGAGCGTTTCCTGGATGTGAATCTGGATGCCTCGGCCAACGTCACAACCGGGCAGGTGTACTCGACGGTGATTGCCAAGGAGCGGCGCGGGGAGTACCTGGGCGATACGGTGCAGGTAATTCCGCATATCACCAATGACATCAAGGGCCGGATCCGGCGCATGGCCACCGATGCGGTGGACGTGGTGATCACCGAGGTCGGGGGCACGGTGGGCGATATCGAATCGCTGCCGTTCCTGGAGGCGGTACGACAGGTACGGCACGAGGTGGGCCGGGACAACGTGTTCGTGGTCCAGATCTCCCTGTTGCCTTACATCAGCCCGTCCGGTGAGCTGAAGACGAAGCCGACCCAGCACTCGGTGGCGGCGTTGCGCAGCATCGGAATCCAGCCGGATGCGATTGTGCTGCGGGCGGACCGCGCCGTGCCGGCCTCGATCAAACGCAAGATCTCGTTGATGTGCGACGTGGACGAGGCGGCGGTGGTCGCTGCGATCGACGCCAAGTCGATCTACGACATTCCCAAGGTCCTGCATGCAGAGGGCCTGGACGCATATGTGGTGCGCCGGCTGAACCTGCCCTTCCGGGATGTGAACTGGCGCCAGTGGGACGATCTGCTGCACCGGGTACACGAGCCGGATCACGAGGTGACGGTGGCCCTGGTGGGCAAGTACATCGATCTCCCGGATGCGTATCTCTCGGTCACCGAGGCGATTCGTGCGGGTGGGTTCGCCAACCGTGCACGGACGCGGATCAAGTGGGTGGCGTCGGACGACTGCCGCACTCCGGCAGGCGCGGCCCGGGAGTTGGCTGATGCCGACGCCGTGGTGATCCCCGGGGGATTCGGGGAGCGAGGAGTGGACGGCAAAATCGGTGCGATCACCTATGCGCGCCAGAACCGCGTTCCGCTGCTGGGGCTGTGTCTGGGATTGCAGTGCATCGTGATCGAGGCGGCGCGGAACCTCGCGGGGATCCCGGGGGCGAACTCCACGGAGTTCGAGGCCCGTGCCACGGATCCGGTGATCTGCACTATGGCGGAGCAGCTGGACATCGTGGCGGGGGACGGCGACATGGGGGGCACGATGCGGCTGGGGATGTATCCGGCGGAACTCGCCGAACGGTCGATCGTCCGCTCCGTCTACGGCGACCGGGCCCAGGTCGAGGAGCGACACCGCCACCGGTACGAGGTGAACAACTCCTACCGCAGGGAGCTGGAGAAGAAGGCGGGCCTCGCGTTCCCGGGCACCTCCCCGGACAACAAGTTGGTGGAGTACGTGGAGTACCCCCGCGAGGTCCACCCGTACCTGATCGGCACCCAGGCCCACCCCGAACTCCGCTCCCGTCCCACGCGCCCTCACCCCCTCTTCACGGGGCTGGTGGCGGCGGCCCTGGCACACCGGGAGGCGGGACGCCTCACCCCTCGTGCGGGGTCAGCCGCAGGGAGATCAAGTTAGGGCGTGTCCGAGGACCTCCGCAGGCGCGCCGTCGCCCGCGGCCCCCAGCCACAGCCCGCCCCGGTGACGGCCTCGCCGCCGCACACCCAGCAGCCCGGCGTCCAGCACACGCCGGGCCGGACCGCAGGAGGAGTCGCGTGAGCACGGGGCGGTCCAAATTTCTGGGCACCCTCGCGAGCCGTGCTGTCGGAGGCGGCTTGTACCCTGCACTCATTCGACGATCGGACGATCACGGGTACGGGCATGCGGGCACGGGGCGGGCGTCCAGGGGCGGGAGCGCGGGGATTTCGATGAGTGACGCTTATCCGATACGAAGCCGCAGACCGGGCCTCTCGGTCGGTGCTCGCATCATCGCCGTGGTCGTCCTCGTCGCGATCGGGGCCGTCGGCGCCTGGCTCCAGCGCGACGCTCGCGGCCGGAGTGCGGAGCCGCGTACGGAGTTCACCGCGAGCAACCCGCCCGCCGGTCTGCCCACCGCGCTCACCACCGGCCAGCACCTGCACTGGTCCCGCTGCACCTCGCCGCCCACCGCGCGCACGGGCTACGACTGCGCCGCCATGAAGGCCCCCCTCGACTACCGGAAACCAGACGGCAGGACGATCGATGTCGCCCTGATCCGCCGCAAGGCCACCGGCCCGAACGCCCGGCGCATCGGCTCGCTCGTCCTCAACTTCGGCGGCCCCGGCGTGTCCGGCGTGATCGGACTGCCCGAACGCCTCAACCAGTACAAGCCACTCCTCGACCGCTACGACCTGGTCTCCTTCGACCCGCGCGGCGTTGGCGCGACCATCCCCGTGCGCTGCGGGAAGACCGCGGACGACACCGGCTACGACGGGGCCGACGCCTGCGCCGAGCACTCCGGGGCGCTCCTCCCGTACCTCGGCACCTCGCACACCGCGCGCGACCTCGACCTGATGCGCTACCTCCTCGGCGACGAGCGGCTGCACTACTTCGGCGTCTCGTACGGAACGGCGCTCGGCGCGGTCTACGCCCACCTGTACCCGTCGCACGTCGGACGGCTCGTCCTCGAAGCGTCCGTCGATCCGACCGAGGACCTCGAGGAGGAGCAGGTGTCGCAGGTCAAGGCGGTCCAGGCGGCGTTCGACCGGTTCGCTGCGCACTGCGCGGCCCGTATCCGCCACTGCCCGACCGGCGACGGGACCGAGGAGGCCGCGCGACGCATGGCGCGCCTGGCCGACCGCCTGGAGAAGAAGCCCGCCCCGGCCGGCGGCGGAAGGAACCTCGACGCCGACGGCCTCGCGCACGCCGTCAGCGACCATCTCCGCCTCGGCACAGACGGCTGGTCGCCGCTCGCCAAGGCCCTCACCGCGCTGATCGACCACAACGACGGCCGTCCGCTGAGCAAGGGCGCGGACGACATCGGCTCCGCCGACCGCGCGGCGACCCCGCGCGACAGCAGCCCCGCCGCCCAGAGGGCGATCACCTGCGCGGACTCCAGCCTGCGCCCCGGCTTCGAACGCCTCGACAGGGCCGGGGCCCGCGTCAAAGCCGCCTCACCCGTCTTCGGTGCGGCCTGGTCCCCCGGCGTCTACTTCTGTTACGACTGGCCGTTCGACGGCGAGCGCGCCACGCCCCAGGTGAACGCCGACGGCGCGGCCCCCGTCCTAGTGGTCGGCGGCACCGGCGACCCGATCACCCCATACCCCGGCGCCCGCCACATGGCCCGCGCCCTGGGCGACGGTGTCGGCGTGCTCCTGACGGCCGAGGAGGAGGGCCACGGCACATACCCGCAGAACCGCTGCGTCACGGAGGCGGTCGACCAATACCTCCGCACGGGCCGCACCCCGGCCCCGGGGACGGTGTGCCGGGGCAGCATGTCCTGACCTCCATGCTTGCTCCTGCTCCTGGGCGACGAGGGGCAGTTGCCCGGGCATCGCGGTCGGCTGACGCGCGGCCGGGCCGGACAGGGAGCGGGCGGCGATGACGGCGCGGTCGTGGCGCAGCGGTACACGTGGGATCTCGCACTCTGCGGGCTGCCTCCGGGGCCCGGACGCTCACGGGCGCGTGGCAATGCGCTCGCGCTCAGGTCCGTGTGTGCAATGGGCGCTTCGCTGATCGGTATCCGCTTACGCTTGCCTCGTCGTCGGTTCTTCTGGGGTGGGGAACGCATGTATGAGACCAAAGTGCCGGGATCGGTGTGGCTTCCGAAGCGACGGCTGCGTGCGCTGAAACCGGCGTGGGAGGCCCGGGGTGACGCTCGCGCCGGAGCCGAGGCGCTGGGCACCTGGTTTCACGACGGGCTCGTCATCAGGGCTGCCTTCGATCGGCTGCGGGCCTTCGATATCGAGACCGGCGAGCAGCGATGGGCCTGGGGCGTGCCCGGCCGTGACGTGCTGGGGGCTATGTCCGACGAGGTGGTGGAGGGTGTCGGGGTCGTGGTCCATTGGCCGGACACCATCGGCTGTCGGGAGGCGGCTGTGGTCACCGCCCTCGATACGACGTCGGGCAAGACTCTGTGGTCGTCCCGGCAAGGCCTCGACGAGCTCCAGTACAGCGACTCGGGTCTCAGGCCCGGCACCGTCGGCCTGTCCGGGGAGCGAGCGATGGTTGCCACGGGAGCCCAAGTCGTCGCCCTGGACATCCGCACGGGCCGGCCGGCGTGGACCGTCCCGCACGGCCGCGCCGACGAGGTCCGGATCGGGGCCGGAGGCGATCGGCTCGTTCTGGTCACCCGGCGTGCGGGCACTGCCACCGTGAAGTTGGTCGCCGCCGACGACGGCACAGTGCGCTGGACGAAGATGCTCCCCTTCGACGGACCCGTCAGGCAGGTACGGATCCTTGCCGCGCGTCCCCTGCTGCTCGCCGCAGAGGGCGAGGGCCGTCGAGACCCGAACGCCGTACTGCGGCTGACTGCCGACGGGGACATCGCCACGGAGATCTCACTGGATGACGATCGCGGCAGGATGGCCCCGTATTTCTCCCGGATCCTCGCCGACGAACGCCGCTGGGTCACATGGAGCGGGGACACGCTCATGACGTTCGTCGACCCGTCGAAGTACGCCCATCTTTCCCATCTCGCCGGCTTCTCTCTGTCGACCGGCCGGCACCTGTGGACGTGGGGCGACGGCTGGGGCATCGATGCGCTGGCCTGCCAACGTGGTCATGTCATCGCACTACGCTACTTCGAAGATGACACTGAGGGGCGCCTCTCGTGGTGGTGCCGGGTGCATGTGCTCAACCCCGCCGACGGCCGTGAGGTGGCACGGCGCCGCTTGCGGGTGACAGGCGACGAGCCGTACACGATGCACTGGCACGGCAGCCGGATGCTCTGGGTCAGCAAGAAAAGCGGACCCGGCACACCGCCGGTGAAGGCCTTCGACTGGCGCTGAGTTTGTTCTTCAACCTCTGAGGCGGTCGACGATGGCCGCGCAGAGGTGAGGATTGGTGAAGGTCGTAGTCCAGCTGCCGAGCGAATTGTGTCCCAGCACCGCCGCTCCTGCATGTCCTCGTGCCCACCGCCCCGCAAGCGGAGGCCGGACCCGTTCCGGCAACCGAATCCGCGACCTCGCCGTGGATCACCAGCAGCCGCTCCGCCGACCGCACCAGGGCCCGGCATGCCACGATCCACGCTCTGACCGAGGCCGGCTGACGAGCCCGAGCAGGCGGTGCACGATGCCGACTTTTTGCAGGACGCCAGTCTTCAGCTCGAGGCGGGCGGAACTGCGGGACGAGCTGACCGAGTAGACGATCCAGCAGGTGATTGTCGCGAGGGCGAAGAGCAGACCAGCACCGTTGAAGGGGGCTCTTGAGGTGGTCAGAGCCGAGAAGGACGAGGGCGGCGAAGGGGGGCGGTGAGCAAGGTGCTGGTGAGTTGGTGGACGAGGAGGAAGCCGTCCGCGCGGCCGCTGTGCCGGCGGAGGGCCGCGCGCGTGATGGTGCAGTCGGCCGTGTTGAGGACGATCACGACGACCAGAGGTATGAGGTAGGGCATGGAGCCAGGACCTTTCATGTGGATCAGGCCGGGTCCTCGGAGACGAGGACGGTGTTCCCCGTCGTCAGGTCCGACTGCCGCCGTCCGCCAGGCCAGCCGTTCACCCCTTGCCCACTGCACGCGCGGAAGTGAAGCAGTAGACGAGCAGGATGATCAGGAAGCTGCCTGAGGCGAGCAAGTCCGTCGTTCGTAAGGGCTTGCTCGCTGTAAGGATCGGCAGCCAGGCCAGGTAGAGGCCGACGGTCGTCACGGACCGCACCGTCTGGGTGAGCGGCGACCGGGCCAGCCTCTGCAAGGCCTCGGTGCCCGAAGTGAAGGTGAGGACGGTTCCCATGAGGACCCCGACCAGGGCGACGGCGATGAAACCGAAGAGCGCGCCACGTCCACGTGCCGAATCGCCGAATGCCTGCCATCGCGGGTGCACGAACAGGTGCAGGTCCTGGTGTGCGTGCACGACACCACCGAGCTGTGGGGCACCCGGCGCCCACAGAACCTCGACGGCGGCACCTTCACGCGGCCTGTCACGGGTATAGGCACCCTTCACGGACAGCCTGCCAGGGCCGTTCGGTAGCGACAGGACAAGGTCCGCGTAATAACCCCGGACGACATCCTCACTCAGGTCCCTCTCCAGCGCCGTGGGTTGGTCGGCGATGGTGGCGTTGCTGACCGTCGCGCCGGCCTTCTGCAGGGCGGTGACCTTGGGACCGGGGAAGCCGGACAGGACCGGCACGATGAGCGCGCCGGCGGCGAAGGGCACCAGCACCCACATCGCACAGGTGCGGGCCTGCACCCAGCCCGGAGAGCTGCTGAGGGAGAGGTCCGGCACGGGCCGACCGTACTGCGACGCCGCTGTCGGCTTGGTCAACGGGACCTGCGGGTTCGCAGATCGTGCGGCCCACGCAGCAGCTGCACGTACAACGGCACACACCGCTGCGACGCCGCCCCACACCAGCGGCCAGGGATAGGGCGGAGGGAGAGCAAATGCTCCCAGCAGCCAGGCACATGCAGCAGCCGCAGCAAGAAAGCCAACAATCCCGCATATCCGCATGGCCGCCATCAATGCGCTCGACACACGTCATCCTCGATCGGCATGCACAGCAGTATCCCCGGCGGAGCGGCAGTGCGGCTGCCGTTCGACAGCTCCACGGCAGCAGGCATCGGCGCGGGTGAGACCTGAGTGGCGGGACCACCCAGGTCAGCGCGGAGTGGGCCCGGATGCCGAGAGAGTGAGCCAGAAGGTCTCGGGGCAGGCCGACGACTCGGCGAAGTACGCCGACGCCGAGCCAGGAGTGACTTCGGCGGCTACAGGTCATCAGCGGGTACTTCAGATGCCACACCATCCTGGCTCACGGTCCTGAGCTCTTTCCCTTGCTTCCTTGAACGGGCGACCGTGGTGCGAATCTGCGGTGCGCCGGGGGCTTCAGTCCGTGCCGGAGAGCGTTTCCCGCGTGGATGCCGTACACCACGTCCCTCACGAAAAGCAGCATGCTGCGGAGCAGGGTTCGCATGAGCAGGGCCTTCCTGGCAGCTCGGGGCAGAAGGTGGGCTTCGCTGTCGGCTCGCCGGTCGGTCAGCCCCGATGTGCCGTGCACACCGCATTGGGCATCACCGCAGCCGCCTCGTCGACGGGCGGTACGCCGGCTGCACGCCGTACGGCCATTCCCGGTCGGGCCGGCAGTGTCAGGACGGCGACCCCGGCGGTGAGCAAGAATGCCGCGTCGAGGCCGTAGCGGTCCGCGAAGGATCCCAGAGCCGCTGGCCCGACGATGGTTCCGACACCGAGGAAGAACACGGTGGAGCTGAACCCGGTGGCCGGCTGTTCAGGGAAGACCTGGTAACTCCAGACAGCGAGCAGACCTGAGCAGGCCATGAACGCCGGCCCGTAGAGCACCGCGGAGGCCCCTGCGGCCGGCATCGCGCCCGGTGCCACGCCCAGCAGGGCGATGGCCACGGCCAGTGACAGGAAGAGACAGGCGTGGGCACGGCGTGGTCCCACCCGCTGGATGAATGGGCCGGTGAAGACGCCGGCGGTTCCCGCGAGTCCCATGACGGTCCAGAAGACCGGGCCAGTGGGGTCGCCCTCCTTGAGGTCTCGGGAGACGGCGTCCACGGCGAAGGTCCAGTAGACCGCGCCGACCAGGCCGTACGACAGCGCAGTGACATAGAGCGGGACGGCCCGGCGACGGGCGAACCGGCGCAATCCCAAGCTCTGTTGGTGGGCGAGCCGTGACGTGTGGTGCGGTCCGCCCGGCAGGACCAGAGCATTGTGGACGGTGACGGCGAATGCGGCCAGGGCGAAAGCCGTCCACGCATACTGCCATGCGGGGCCTCGCGCGATGAGGGCCAGCGGGCCGGCGATGATCACTGCGAATGCCGTACCGCTGGGGATCAGCGCCATGACCCGCTCCCGCTGACGAGCCGGGACCATGCGGTCCACGGCGTCGGAGAAGGGCGCCCACGCGAATCCCGGACTCAACCCGGCCAGGACCAGTCCAGCGATCAGCATGCCCCTGCCCTGCGCATAGGCGACCAGCAGCATGCCCGCCCCCGCGGCGAGCCCGCCGACGACCACCAGAGGCCGTGGGCCGAACCGCGCCGAGAGAACCCCGACGAGCAGCAACGCGAGCAAATAGCTGACGTACGCGGCACTGCCGATGGCCCCCACCAGCGACACCGATAAGTCGAACTGGTCGCGGATCCCGGGAAGGAAAAGACCGTATCCGTAACGGGCGAACCCGAAGGTCACCCCCTGGGCCGCGACTCCCGCGAGACCGACCTTCCATGCGGGGGAAAGTCGCAGACGGCGTTCTCTCATGTCATGAAGCCTTCCTTGAGAGGGAATCCCCCGGCGCCGGCCGGCCGCGGCGATGCGGCCCGCCGCCCCTTCATGCACCGCGGTCGTTCTTCGGCCAGGTGTCCAGGAGCCGATCGACGGCCGAACGGGCTTTGGTGATGGCGTCGGCCACACTTCCCAACGCTTCGGTGGTGCTCGCTCCCTCGTAGAGCAGGAGCAGAACGTCGACCAGTTCGTCGGCAGCCAGGAAGCCCGCCTCGTCGACGAACCCCTCGAGATCCGTGCGCAATGCGGCCTTGTGCGACGTCACGACCACACGCGCGGGGTGATCACGACCGGCCAATTCGGCCGCAGCGTTGGCGAAGGAGCAGCCACGAAAGCCCGGCTCGGTGTGGCAGATCGCCAGAGCCTCGAAAACCGCGCGGACACGACTCACCGGATCCGGTCCCACCGCTGCGACGGTGTTCCTCAACAGCGTCCGCCAGCGAACGTCACGCCCCTCGAGGTAGGCGACGATCAGCCCGTCCTTGCCGCCGAAGTGCTTGTAGAACGTCATCCGTGCAACGTCGGCCGCTTCGATGATGGCGTCGACACCCGTGGCGTCCAGGCCCCGGCGGTAGAAGAGGTCATCAGCCGCTGTCAGCACCCGGTTCCGGGCCGAAGGCCGAGGCATCGGTTCGGAGGAGCAAGAAGTCATGGACATGACCATACTGAACGTTCTATCCACTGCATAGACGGAACGTTCTATCTATCTGACATGGCTCCGGTGTGCTCGCCCGACGGATCCCCGCCTGGAACGCCCCTCCAGCAGGTCATCCGCCGGGCCCGAACGACCAGCCGCCAGCTCGCAGATGTAGCCGGAGAGACTGCCAGCTGGTGCTCTGACCGGGAACGTTCGCCGGGGTGGTCGTCCGGGCGGTTGGATGCACAGTGACGTGCGCTCCGCTGCTGGGGTCCAGCATCCGCTGACCTGCTCGAACTTCGGACTTTGGGGCGGCAGAGCTCACCCGATCAGGGCGGGCCCTGCCACTCACGCCGTTCGATGGGAGCCGATGCCGCTGTCGATGAGGCCGGGCTCTCGTTTCGACTGGAGCGGCATGACGACACCCACCTGGTAGTCGACGGGGTTCTTGCCCCCGTCGGACCACGTGGTTCCAGAGCGGGTGCGGCCCGTGATGTGCGTTTCCTCGTGCGCTACGCCGGTGCCGGCCGTACCGCTTGGGCCAGCGCACCCACCGCCTCATCGATGCACTCCTCGCGCAGCTGCCCGACGCCCAGCACGAACGATGCCTCCTCCCCGTGGTGCAGCAGCCGCATCTCGCGCACCGCTTGAATGGCGACGCCCCGCTCCGCGGCGGCCTGCACGGTGGCTTTCTCATCGGCCCCCGGCAAGGTGAGGCTGACGTGCAGCCCCACCGGGACCCCGAGCACGCGTGCCTGTGGCAACCGTCGCTGCAGGCTCGTCAGCAGCTGTTTGCGCCGGCCCCGGTAGCTCGTCAGCGCACGCCGGAGATGACGTGCGTAGGCGCCCGTGACCAGCAGCTGGGCCAGGGCGAGCTGGTCGAGGGTGGCGGTACCGAAGTCCGTGGTCGCCCGCTCCACGGCCATCACTTCGGCCAGCGGCGGCGGCGCCACCGCCCAGCCGATACGCAGCGCGGGGGCGAGGGATTTGCCCACGGATCCGACGAGCACCACACGGTCCGGGGCCAGTGCCTGCAGGCATCCGGCCGCGGGACGCCGGTACTGGAACTCGCTGTCGTAGTCGTCCTCGATGATGACGCCGTCACGACTGCGCGCCCAGTCGACGAGTTCCGCCCGGCGGCCAGGCGAGAGGGCCACCCCGGTGGGGAAGTGATGTGTGGGGGCCACCAGCACCGCACGGGCTTCGCTGCGGTCCAGCCGGCTGACGTCGATGCCCTCCGGGTCGACCGGAACCGGCACGATGTCGAGCCCCACGGCCTGCAGGAGACGGCGCTCCCTGGCGTCCGTCGGGTCTTCCACGGCCAGGTGCCGGTGTCCGGCCGCCACGAGTGCGCGGCCCATCGCGGCGACGGCCTGGGTGGAACCGGCGGTGACGACCAATTGGCCAGGGGGCAGCAACGTGCCGCGGGTCCGCTGCAGATGGCGGGCGAGTGCCTCCCGTAATGCGGCGGCGCCCACCGGATCGGGATAGGCCAGTTCGCTGTGCGGCACCGTCCTGAGGACGTGCTGGAGCGACCGCTGCCAGGAGGTGCGCGGGAAGAGCGATAAATCGCTCAGACCGGGGCGCAAGTCGAAACGGATGGTGGAGGGAGCTGGAAGGGTCGGCGGTACCGCGGTGGCGCGCTTGATCGCGTCCATCAGCCCGGAGCCGCCGAGTGCGCCGGTAGCGGTCTGCCGGCGGACGAAGGTGCCCGAGCCCTGACGCGCCTCGGCGTAGCCCTCCGCGATGAGTTGCTGATAAGCCTCGACCACCGGACCCCGGGCGATCGCCAGGTCGGCGGCCAGCCGTCGGCTGGGCGGCAGCCGTTCACCGGGCGCGAGCCCGCCTTGACGTACCGCCCGACGGATCGCCTGCGCCACGGGGCTTCCCGCGACGCGGTGGTGCCTTTCCGTTCCAGGCCGGCGCCAGCCAGTCCCTCACGGCCAGCAGAGGGCCGCACACCGGGCCGTCTCGGGCCCCTGCCTCCCGGCCGGGCACCCACTGGGTGGAGCCGATCTGGGACTTGAGGAGTTCGTCGGCCTCCTTACCGTGGAGGACCAGGTCCGCGCTCTCCTCTTCCACCCAGACCGTTGGTGATCCCTCGCCTCCGGTGTTCGGTGCGATCCCGACGAACCGTAACGTCATGGCACTCTCCCGCGTCGAGTCCGGCTGGGCATAGTTGCGCAACGACCGTCCCGCGCTGAGGTGTCGGGGGGGCAGGAGCGCGACCGGCCCGCGTGACGCTGCGGCTCGGATCGTCGCCCACGCGCCGCCCCACACAGGCAGCCCGCCCAAGCACCACCACATAGCAACAACCACTGAACATGACCATTACGCAGCGCAGATGACACGACCTGACCACCCCGCCCATGAACCGACAAACCCGTAGGTCACCACCCCGCGCCAGGAACAGCGCCCACGGGCTTACGGCCACTGGACACCAGCACGGCCTGACCACTGCCACACACCAAACTGATCAGCCCAGGTCAGACCCACAACCACTGATCAGAACAACCTCGCATGGACAAGGCACTGGCCGCCCTCGGACTCCAATGGGCGGCGGCATAACACTGTCGGGCAGGACCCCGGGCGCGCTGTGCGGCCCGGGGTCTTTCGCTGCTCCGGGCCAGCGGCATCGCAGCCCAGGGCCGACAGCACCTCAGCCCGATGCCGTGGGGCCCTGAGCAGCGGCATCGCACTGAAGTGCGTGTAGGCCCTGAGATCTTGGGCCGCTCCCCTGCGGGCTATGGAGCGGCCGGAAGGGGCTCCGTGAGGCGGTCCCGCCGCGCGTAGAGCGCCTGTATGAGCCGGGCGCGGTTCTGGGCGCAGCGGGCGGTGCCTTCCAGTGGTGCGGACAGGCGTCCGGCGCCTTCGCGGAGGATGACTTCGGCGAGGGCTCCGCGGCCGTCGCTCTTCGGCAGGGCAGCGGCGTGGCGCCGGACGTCGGCGGCCACTGCGCGGGCGTGCCCGGTGAGCTGGAGGGCGATCTGCTGGACGGTCTTCTCCCGCTGGTCGTGGAAAGCGCTGGACGGGTGCGGCCTGATCCTGGGGGTTGGGCCCGGCCTCGGGATCGGTAGGCGCCGTTGATCGTGTAGTCGGTGTGCGGCTGCCCGCTGTCATGGATGGGGAGCGAGTGTCACGGGCTGTGGTCGCGTCCGTCCCGTGGGGCGAAGGCTGCGAGGGCGTCGGCGTCGGTCGCGCGAGCGTGCAGGAAGTAGTCGGCCCATTCAGTGATCTCGGGGTAGGACGAGTCCTGGCTGACCTGGGTGGCTGCGGCTTGGAGGTCGAAGTGCGTGGTGCGGAGTTCGACGCCCGGGCCCAGGAGGGCCCAGTGTGCTCCGGTTCGTCCGTAGGGCATGCCGATGCTGCCGGGGTTGATCACGAGTCGGCCGTGAGCGAGGCGGACGAACGGCATGTGAGTGTGGCCGCAGACCACGGTGCGAATGTCGGTATCGAGTCCGTCGAAGACTTCCTTCCACCGGTCGAGGCGGGAGTCGACCAGGACTACCTCCTCGTCGTCGCGAGGGGTGGCGTGGCAGAACAGCACCTTTCCCAGGCCGTTCACGGACAGGGAGAGTGATCGGGGCAGCGAGCTGAGAAGGTCGAGATGGTCCTCGCGGAGCTGTGCGGCTGCCCAGGGAGCGATCGGGTCGGGGATCGAGTCGCGTTGCCCACGGCGGTATTCGAGGAGTTCGCGGTCGGCGTTGCCGCTGATCCAGATGACGCGGTCGCCGAGGCTGGTCAGCAGGTCGAGAACCTGGGCCGGTTGTGGGCCGGCGGTGATGTCGCCGGTGAGCACGAGGTGATCGGCCGTGCCGACGTCTGGTTCGGCGAGTACCGCCTCCAGGGCCGGCAGGACCCCGTGAATGTCGGACAGGACGGCTACTCGGTTCAGCATGGTCACCACTGTGGGGTGAAGACAGCCGAGCGGTGTGATCCTTCGCCCGGCGCGTAGTTCAAGGGGCCGGTCAGCGTGTGTGTGGTCGCCGGGTGCCTTCGGAGGCGGTGTCACGGCCCCGTCCGCCAACCGCTTCGGCTCGGTCAGCCCCACGATGGCGGACCATGTCCGTGCCGAGCTCGGCGATGCTGTCGGCTTCGTGCTGGACGGCGGCCCCTGAAGGCCGTCCCGGCGTCGGGCGGATTCCCGGGTGAGGGACCAAGTTCGATGGCCATTCGAACCGCTGGATGGGGCCGGGCTGGCGGGCTGCACTCGTGGCCCTCAACTGACGCCTGGACGCCGGTTAGGCCGCAACCACCCCCGCGCAGACCAGGGAGGCCGCCGTTCTTCGGTGCTGGTGGCCCCGGTACCGGCCTCATCGCCGAGACACTATGCGGTGGCTCTGACATCCCAGCCGGACCTTGAAGAACAAGCTCAGCGAACGCGCCCCGTACACAAGGAGGCAATGCGCCCAAAACTCCACTCGGTAGTTCTCGCCGGTCCGCAGTATTCACCGTGCGCTGTGCCCTGGATGTGCCCTCGGTGGGCGCATCCAGGGCACAGGTACGTCAGTGCTGCTGGGCCTTGCGGCGGCGGAACACGAGGTAGCCGCCGGCCGCGACGAGCACAGCAGCCGCCGTGGCCAGCAGCCCGACGGGCGCGCTGTTGCCGGTCTCGGCGAGGTCGCCGCCGCCCTGTGCGGACGGGGAAGCCGAGGGTGCAGGAGGCGCCGGTGCGGCGCTCGCGGCGGCGGACGACGTGGGCGCGGCGGTTGACTGCGCGGAGCCGGACGGGGCGGCGGAGGCCGACGGCTTGCCGCCGCCCGGCTGGGTGCGGTCCTCGCAGTCGGTCCAGAAGACCTTGTGCTTGGCCCGGCCGTGCTCGCCGTCGAAGTTCCAGAAGAGCTTGTAGTGCCCATCGGGCAGGGACAGGTCCTGTGTACGGCCGTGTCCTTCGTCGTCGAGCGTCAGGGAACCGGTCTTCACGGTCTCGCCCTTGACGTCGGCGGTCGGGGCCCAGGATTCGATGTGCCAGTCGACCTGCTGGTCGCCGTCGAAACCGAAGGCGTCGAGGTAGAAACTGCAGACGTGGGGCTCGTTCTTGCGGAGCTCCTCGCCGGTCGTGGCGTCATGGATCTTCACAGTGCCGTTGTCGCCGGGGGCGGTGGCGTAAGCGGAGGGGGCGAGCAGCAGGGCCGCGGCCACGGTGGCCGTGAGCGTGCCTGCGGAAACAAGCGGGCGCATGGGCATTCCATCGGGGAAGAGGAAGGTTGCCGTGGGGGGCGGCTCAGCTTCCTGCGCCCCCAGGAGACCGTCAAGGCACCTCAAAACACTTATGCCATATAGGACATTGCTCGCCCCATTAGTCCCGCATAACGATTGGGTACGGGCCCCGCCGGCCTTAACCGCGTCCTCCCGAACTCCGCTGGTCACCGCTTGTCATCTCCTGACGTGTGCTTCGAGGCGGCGGACCTAGGCGACGAGGCGGCGGTGCGGGCGTCGGCGGCCACGAGGTCGGGCCTGCGGGGATGCACGGCGCGGGCGTCCAGGTGGCCGGCGGCGGGGGCTGCCAGCAGGTCGCGGAGTTCGCCGGGGTCGGTGTGGGTTCGGTGTGGGTGGGGTCGAGCCAGGCGCTCCAGTCGTCGGGGGCGATGGCCACCGAGCGCCATTACCTGGTTGTCCTCGGGGGTGATGAAGTATGGCTGCTTGCGGGCCTTGGTCGTCTCGGTCACGGCGACGGCCTGCCACTCGTAGAAGCCGTCCGCAGGCAGCAGGCAGCGGCGCTTGGCGAAGGCCCGGCGGTAGGCCGGCTTCTCCGCGACGGTTTTCACCCGGGCGTTGATCATTTCGCGCCGATGTTCAGGCTCTTCGCCCAGAACGGCACCAGGCCCCAGCGCAGCGACCGCAGCCGCCGGGTGACCTCCCCGGTGTCGCGCTCGATCCGTTCCAAGATCGACCACACGTCCTTGGTCGGGGCCACGTTCCAGCTCGGACCGAGCACCTGGTCGGGGTCCCAGCGTGTGACGTCGAACAGGTCGACGAGATCCTGGGGACGCCGGGTGGAGGCGTATCGGCCGCACATGCGCCCACCCTGCCACGCGGCCGGCCGCTGGCCGGCACCCATGCCGCAGCTGCAGCATGCGGTCTGGCGCCCGTACCGTGCGAGGGCGAGAACACATGACTCAAGGTGGTTCGACGTGCGATCGGCCTGGGTGGGCGGTGCGCTGGGATCATGGCGCAGACCATCGCGAAACGGACGATCACCTGGGGCCTTGTGATCATCCCGGTGACCGTCCCGGACGGCCGTACCCGATCCGTTGCAAACCGGGATACTCGACTGACCCCGACGGGTGGCCGGCGAGCCCGCACAGTGCCCGCCGGGGACAGCAACGGATCACTCGCCGCTTAGCTTTTCGGCCACGTCCCTCGGCCAGTCACAGATCTGCAATTTGTAGTCGAACTCAAGACCCTCGGGGCACGGCATGACATAGGGGATGCCGTTGGAGCACTGGATGAACTTGTCCGCTTGCCCAGGGAGCGGCAGCAGTTTGTCGGTGTTGCACCGCCCCGGCGGGTTGGTGTCCGCCTGCGCGACGCTTGCAGTTCCCATCATCAGCGATGCCGCGCTCAAGGCCACAACACCCATCACAGCTAACTGTCGACGCACCCAAGTCTCCCTATTTTCACCGGCGTTATGACAGACGCTCCCATCCAAGTTGCTGCGGTTCTTCACTGTCCAGAGCGCGCAGATCATTACGCCGCAGGAGTGAGGAGGTGGACGGACGTGCCCGTGTCCCCTGACGTAGTCGACGACGATCCCGTACGCGTGTGCCCCATTCGCCGTGCATGGGGCGGAGCCTTGGCCGCGTCTATCGCCCGTGGGGGTGACATGCTGCTCGGTCGTCATCTGGGTCGGGTACCCCACTGAATAGTTCCGACCAGGCCACTTGGCGCCGTCCAGCGAAGGAGACTCCCCCATGCTCACAGGCACCATCAACGAGTGGGAACAGGGGCCCGGTAGGGGCTACCTCGTTGATACGAAAGAGAAGCACTGGGACCTCTACGAAGACAGCTTCGACAGCAACTATCTCTTCCCGTCGGCAGGAGACAAGGTCACCTTCGAGGAAGACAAGGAGACCAAGCACGTTGCTATCAGGGTGAAGAAAGCCTGACGGCCGGAACCGGTGTGTCCGATGAGGGCCGGGCTCACAGATCCCTCACCGCCCGGCCCGGGTCCCGTGCGCCGCGCGGGTGACCGATAAGGCGTGCCGCTCCCACCTCCCCAATATTCGAACATGTGCACGTATTCTTGGGGTGTGTCCAAGCCTTTCGACTTCCCCCAGGACCTGCTGCCGGCGCAGGAGGCACTCCGCCAGGTCAAGGCGGAGCTTCCCGCCCTCTACCCGGCGCTGCCGTGGTCGGCGGAGCCGATGCCCGGCTGGACCCGCAGGAAGGAGGGCAGCCGCTACTACGAGTCCGAGCGCCCCGACTCCCCAGCCAGGAGGTGGCCCTGGGGATCGGTGAAGACCACCTTGCCGTTGTGGGCGGACAGGTCATTCTCGCTGGAGGCGATCTTGAATGCGAGCGCGGCGTCCTTGATCGCACGTTCGCGTGCGCCGAGGTCACCGATAATGCCGACGCCGTCGACGATCAGCTCGTCGTAAGCGTCGGCGGGGACCGCGGTGAGGTCGCCGCCCTTCCCGCCCCGGCTGTAGTCGATGCTCGCGTCGCCTGCGGAGGTGCCCAGCCTGCTGTCCCGGAAGGCATCCGTGTCCACGAACCCGGCCACCCGGTACGAGCCGGGCTGATCGGTGTTGAACACCGGCTTCGCGACGCGCACCGGGGTGTAGGACAGCTGCGTCTCCTCCTTCGCCGCGTCGAAGCCGTTGGCCCCATACGTCTTCTGCGCGGCACCCTTGCCGCGGACCGTCCCGCCACTGGTGAGACCGGGGTCGGATGTGTGAATCAGTTCGCTCATGACGCGGGACTCCCCGAAGGTGTCTGAAAGTAAGGGGCTGATCACGGACGGGTGATCATGGGAAGCCTAGGGGCGGGGCACGGAGCCCAAGGGCACAATGCGGCAACCGCCACAGAATGGCCGGGAGCGCACCACCTGGCCAGAATCGGCGGCAGGCCAGCCCCGTCGGACAGGCCCGTAACTGGGGACAGCCCGGACCCCGTCCGCGATCGAGTAGTCCGACACCGGCGCACGCCACGTCGCCACTGGGCCGCCGTCGACCGATCGCTCGCGGCCACAGCAGAAGTGAGCACTGTAGTTGGCCCCTGAGCGCTCCAGTTGGCCCGGCTGAGCAATTTGCGTGGCCCGCAGGGCAGTGAGACAAGTCCGGTGGCACGCCACGTTCGGTCAGGAAGACAGGGACCGGACCTGGACCGGTTCAACCTCCCGATACCGCTCCGTAGGCTGCGTGACCTGCCACCGCTGACGTCCGGCCCTTCGGCGGGGGCTCCTCGTGTTACTCCTTACTCCGCGGGCGCGATCTGCCGGGTGCGATGACGTACGTCGAGCGTCGCGGTGAGGTCGGCCTGCCGCGGGAACGAAACGCCCAGCCGCCACGGCTCCGGAAGGGCCGCCAGCTCGATCGATACCTGATCCTCGGTGACTTTGCCCAGGGCTGGGATGCCGTGGCGATCAGCCGTTCACCAACATCACGTAGCAGTCGTCGTGACCCGAGAACCAGACTCGGGAGTCTCCCAGGCGGCAATGAGCCGTGCCCTCGACCGCCCGCCTCGAGATGCGCGAACCGGTGGGCCCTGCTTCGCTGATCAGGCCCCTCTCCCCGCAGATTCAGGAGTGATCATGAGCGTTGCCGGCGAATCCGGTCGTGCCCAGCAACTGCGCGCCAAGGCAAAGGAAATGAAGGAAGCGGCCGAGCGCGCCACCGACCCGGAACAGCGCAAACTACTGGCGGACAAAGCCCGCCGTCTGCAGGAGCAGAGCGAAAAGGCGAGCCGCAGCATCCAGGGCATCGACCCCATGTAGCCTGGCGCGGCCACAGCACCGGACGGTGGCCTCCCGCGCTCCCCGAGGCGCCAGAGGCCACCGCCCAGGTCCAGCTGGTTTCGGCGCCTCACTCCTGCCCTGTCCAGCGACCGCGCAGCGCGGGTAGCCGAGCGGCGAGTGGGTGAAATCTCTCGCACCGCAACCCCACACTGGTTGGCTTGGGGGTGCAGCGGCCAGGAGCCCGTCGAGTGGCACACCCATTAGTTCCTGATGGCGACCTGGCGGGCAGCTTCCGGTAGCCAGGCCGCTGGATGGTGCCCGGTGTCCAGTGACGTCGAAGGCTGCGGATTGAGGCTTTAGAAGTCGTCTCAATTGGTGAGTCTGCGATAACAGATGAGGGTGCAGGCGATGCCAGCGAAGGCGAGGAAGTGCTCGGCTTTGCGTTCGTAGCGTCGGTGGAGGCGGCGGCAGCCGGCGAGCCAGGACATGGTGCGTTCGATGGTCCAGCGGTGTCGGCCCAGTCGCTGGGAGGTTTCAATGCCCTTGCGGGCGATGCGGTGGGTGATGCCACGCCCGCGTAACCATCGCCGCAGGTGGGAGTAGTCGTATCCCTTGTCGGCGTGGAGCTTTCCCGGTCGGCGTCGCCGTCGTCCGCGGCGGGAGCGGATTGGTGGTATGCCCTTGACCAGGGGAATCAAGGCTTGGCTGTCGTGGAGATTCGCCCCGGAGATTCCGACGGACAGGGGCAGACCTGTCCGCTCCGTGATCAAGTGAATCTTCGAGCCGTACTTGCCCCGGTCGACAGGATTCGGACCTGTCAGGTCCCCCTTTTCAGGGCCCGCATGTTCACCGAGTCGATCGCACAGCGGGACCAGTCCAACTCGCCACGCGCGCCGAGCTCGTCGAGGACCACACGGTGGAGCTTGGCCCACACCCTGGCCTTCGTCCACTCGGAGAACCGCCGGTGAGCTGTCGCCCCCGACGGTCCGAACGACGCCGACGGCAACTGCTGCCACGTGCAGCCTGACGTGGCCACGAACACGATCGCAGCCAACACCTCCCGGTCACCATGACGGCGCCGGCCACCACCCTGAGGCCGCGAGGGGACCTCAGGCACCACCCGCTGGAACAACTCCCACAACTCGTCCGGCACCAGCCGCTCAACGATCCCCACCACGACCGACACCCTACCGAGTCAGCCAAATGAGATGACGTCTTAGTTTGCGGGGGATTTTGCGGGCTGAAGAGTTACCTTGCGGCGAGGGGCGGGGCAGCCGGACGTGGTGCATGCGTTGGGGGTGCTGCCGCCGGTGCCGCCGGGCCGTCGGCGGACGGGGTCGAGGTCGCGCACGTCGTCCCCGACGGGTCAAAGTGGCTGCGCCCCTGCTGATGTCTGTGGTCACCAGCTCGCCAGCAGGGCGCGCAGGCCGCCAGTGACCCGCTCCTTGTCCGTTGACAGCACCGCCCACGGGGCGTGCAGGCCCAGGCCCGGAAGGCGCTGGGGCAGCTGTTCGCAGACGGTCCGCAGTGCGACCCTGGCCAGGTCTGCCCCCGGACAGTAGAACTTCCCGTGGCCGAAGGCGATGTGAGGGTTCGGCGCTCGGGTGATGTCGAACAGGTGGGGGACGGAGAACCGGTTCGGGTCGCGGTTGGCCGCCTGGAGAGCGAACACCACCAGGTCCCCAGCCCGGATCAGGCTGCCGCGGAAGGGAATGTCCTCTCGCGCGTACCGAGGAATCCAGCTCCCACCAGGGACGGCAAGGCGCAGGATCTCCTCGACTGCGCCCGCAGCCAGCGACGGATCATCGTGGAGTGCCTGGTACTGGTCGGGGTGGGCCAGCAGGAACAGCAGCCCGTAGGCGATCCGGGCCGCGACGGTCTCGTGCCCGCCGAAGAACAGGTGCCCGGCCGCCTCGATGGCCTGCCCCCGCGTCAGCCGGCCGTGCCGTGTGAGTCCTCCGGCAAGGTCGGTCAGCGCATCGTCCGCAGGGCGCGCGTGCCGGTCGTCGATCAGCTCTCCCAGCCGGCCGAGGAGGGCGGAGCGGGCGGCTTCGGCCGCCGCTCGGTCGCCAGGTACGCGGATGGCGTCCGACCAGGCCCGCATGCGGGCGTGCTCCTCGCTCGGGATACCGACGAAGTCAAGAATCAGGCGGGTGGCGAAAGGCTCAGCGACCATCTGGCGCAGATCCGCGGGTGGCCCGGCGGCCACCATCGTGTCGATCAGCCCGTCAAGCAGGGGGACGGCCAGCTCCCGCTGCGAGCTCAGGCCAAGGCTGGTGAAGCGCGGCGTCAACACGCGACGCCAGCACTGGTGATCACGGAGCTCGGTGTCGAAGTTCGACTGCGGGACGAACATGGCCGCGTCCCACAACCGCGGCGCCTGCTGCGGACTGGGATGCGCCTTGCCGATACGCGGATCGGCGGCGAGCTTGCGGACGTCCTCGTAGCGCGTAACCAGCCAGCCCTCGCCCCCGGCAGCGGTCCGTAGCAACCGCGGCCCGGGGCAGGCACGAAGCGTGGTGAATTCCTCCGGCTCCTCCAGAGGCGACCCGCAGAAGAACGGCATCGGCCCGATGCTCACCATGCACCTCCTTGCTCAGCCCACACACCTACCCAAGCCTGCTGCCACGGACCCGCCTCGCACGGCGGGGGAAGCCGGCACGGTTGCCGAAGGCCCGTCCCGCCCGTCCGCCGGCGGAGGACTTCGGCGATCGGACGACCGCTGGCGCGGCCCGCCGCCGAGAACGAAAGGTAGGTCTGCACAAGCGCCGTACGCGAATCCGACCGGCTCCCCACCGTCGTAGCCTATGACGCAGGCGAATCGGGGATGGCCGCCCCAGTGGTCCACGAACCAGGGGAAGCGCTGGTTGAACTCGTCGTCCATCTCGTTGGCGTAGGCGTCCGCGTGCACGTCCAGGAGGGTCTGCCGGATGGTCGGCAGGTCCTTGTGGCCGAAGCGGCGGAAATCGACGGTGGGCGCAGCGCACGCACGGGTGAAAGGCCGCTCCTGTGGTGACTGAGCGCTGTAGTTGGCCAGTTGAGCGCGGAAGTGCTCCAGCACCGATACCGAAACGCTGCTGGAGTACTGGGCCTGTCCGATGGGTCCCGTGATCGCCTCACACGCAGGTCTTTTCATTCGAGGCGGGCGGGGCAGTCACGCAGACCCGTCGTGCTGCGGACGGCCGACCGTCACCGTTGCACATTGACGAGTTGCCCTGCCCGCTCACCATTCGATTACCGCGTAGCCGTTGCCCCCCGGCTGTCCGGCACCCGAAGCCGGCCCTTGGGACCCGGTCGCGCCCGGCGAGGAGCCTTCGCCGCCAGCTCCGACGGTCCTGCCTTTGCCTCCCTCGCCGCCCGCAGCCCCCTGACTGCCGCTACCGCCCTTGCCGCCCTGGCCCACACCGTTCGGCGCGACGACACCCTTCCCGGGCGCGCCGGCACTGCCGAGGCCCCCGGCCGGACCCATAAGGCCACTGCCGCCCTTGCCTCCGGCACCGCCGCGAGACGTTGTCCCGTTGGTGCCCGGCGCACCAGGACTCATCTGGCTACCGGAGCCGCCGTAGTCCGCGGTTTCCGGTTGGGTTACATCACCTGTGGAGTCCCGGTAGCAGCCACCGGCGCGGGGATAAAACCCCGGGCTGCCGCCTTTGCCCCAGGTGCCTCCGGCTCCTCCGCCGCCTCCGGCCCCGCTGTGCAGCGCACCGTTGCCTCCTTGGCCCCCACCGTGGCCTCCGGCCCCGCCAGCGCCCCCACCGGCACCGCCGCCGCCGGCGGCGTAGGCAATTCCGGTGTCACCCGAGCCCGATGCGCGAATGCCTGAACTGCCGCCATCGGCCCCGTCCGCGCCATTGCCACCCTCCTTGCCTGGGCTGCCCGGATCCGCAGGCGGCCTCCACCCGTCGCCACCCCGCCCGCCGGCGCCACCAGCACCACCGGCACTGGCGGCCTGGCCGCCGACACCGCCCCGGCCGACGTACACAGCGTAGGTTGCGCCCGGTGTGACCGGGATCGAGCATCGGATGAAGAACCCGCCGACGCCCCCACCCCCTCCTCCGCCGATGCCGCCCGCGCCGCCGCCCCCGCCCCCACCGCCACTGGGGAACTGGGTGCCACTGACAGGCGGGGCCATTCCGCCGCCACCTCCGCCTCCGCCGCCACCAGCAGCCCCACCTGCGCCGCCTCCGCCACCAGCGCCCCATGCGGAGAAGGTGATGGTGTTGACGCCGTTGGGCACGGTGAACTTGTAGGTACCGGGCTGGTCATAGACTTTGGTCGCCGCCGTCTCGGCGCCGGCGAATGCAACGGCCGGATTCACCAGAGAAGCCAAGATCAAGGCGATAGAGGTGCCGGTCGCGAAGCGCTTCGAGTGTGTAGGCATGGACCCCAGAGTGAAGTCGCCTTCGGTTAGGCGAAAAGGACCCCTCGATCCACTATCCATATATTCAGTCGATCGACTGACAGCCCAGCAGGTCTCACCTCGCTACTTTGCACCAAGGCCGTGCGTGTGGTCGACCACATCAGCCACGAGGGCGTTCGGGGCCTGCTCCGCTCGCCCACGTGCTCAACTGGCCAACTACGGCGCTCAGTCACCCCTGTGTGACTGAGCGCGATAGGTGGCCCTTGAGCACGCTAGTCGGCCCGCAGGCTAGCGCGTGGATCATCCTGATCAGGCTGTTTTTCGTTCCGCCGGATTCACGGTGACCGTTCGGTGTCCCGGTGCCGGGGCGGCACTGCAGCGCGAGACGGTGCGAGTCCTGTCGCGACTGGAGACTCTGAGCCACCTGCCTGTCTCATTCTTGATTTTCGCCCGCCCGCGACTGCTGGTTGCTGGAAGCATGCGGACCGTAACGGAGTCTCCGCGAGAACAGGATCCAGCGAGTGCAGCTCAACGACATACAGGGCGTGTGCCAGGACACCGACGGCACCTGGCCCGTGACCTTCTCTCTTGAAGCGAGCGAGGTCTCGCAGTCCTACGCCCGGCCGCGGGTGATCGCCGAGGCCTACGTCAACTGCACCCGCAATCAGCTGGAGCACACCCGGACCCTCGACTGCTCGTCCTTCTCCACGGCCGCGTTCACCGCGGCGGGCGAGCCGCCCACTGCCCGGCAGCCCACCTCCCTGACCTGGACTCGGACGGACCGCCGTGACGTTGTCGAGAGGATCCCGCCGGGCGAGGTGTCCTGGGTCGAGTTCCAGGACAGCCGCGCGGCGGGGACGGGCACGTTCACCATCACCGACGAGGGCGGAAACAAGCTGGTCATCACCGGCACGTTCGACTGCCAGCACCCCACCACGCCCGCCCGCACCATGCAGCGCACCGGCCCGATGAGCGAGGCCGAGAAGCAGCGCTGCGCGGCGAGCCGCCCCACGAGCGGCTTGATGCCGGCCTGACGGACGGGCGGGCCGGCACACACCGTGGGACCACCTCCTCGGCTGGCCTGTCCTGGGACAGGCCAGCCGAGGAAGTTCCCGGCAATGAGCCCTCGGCAGGCACCGCGCGTTACACCGGTTCGTAGTCCAGGTCGACGTCGGGGCAGGTGGCGGCGAGGTGGCTTCGATGCCGTCATGGAGGCTGACGGTGTCGGCATGGGCAGACGTGGCGGCAGTCAGGGGCAGCAGCACTTCGGCCCGCCTCCCATGGGGACGCAAGCCGCCGGCGTCGGCCAGCGATGCTCGCCTGTCCCACCTCCTGGTACGAACACCGTCCACGGCCACGGATTGTGCCGTCACAGCGATGGTCTACGGAGCTGATGTGTACTTCACCGTCGTCCGAGGGCAGCCGACCGCGATCTGCTTCAGTCTGGTCTTCTCGGCGCGGTCCGCGGTCAGTTTCCAGCGGAGCTTGGATGCGACCCAGTCGGCGGCGTAGGTGCAGGTGTCGTTCTTGGCCAGCGGCATCCACTCGGCCGGCTCTTTGTCGCCCTTGGAGCGGCTGGAGCCGAGGCTGACCGCGATCAGGCTGCGCGCGGCGTCGAGGTCGTTGGCGTAGGCCTCGCGGCGGTCGGCACTCCACTTCGAGGCTCCAGAGTCCCAGGCCTCGGCGAGGGGGACGACGTGGTCGATGTCGAGCTGGCGGGCGTTGGTGAGAGTTTTGCCGTCGTAGGCCGAGCGCCAGGTGCCGCCGGTCAGACCGACGTCAACTACGAACCCGTATGACCGGGCGCCGGCAGCGTGATCTGGTGATTACGAGCCGAGCACCGGCTGGCCACGCTCGGCCTCGGCTGGCAGCGGCCTGAAGACGTCGCGCGAGGCTGCCCCGGCCGATGCGTGTCCGGGGCAGTCGAAAGACAAGGTCAGAAGAACGTCATGTCCCAGTCGCCTGTGATGAGGGCCTGAATCGCCTCCGCAAATCCGTTGGCAACGCGTTGGATCCCGGCGTCTCCGCCGATCAGGATGTCGCCGTTGTCAGCCAGCAGCACGCAGTCCTCGGTGGACGAGGTGATACCGACCGGAAGGACGGGCCGGCCGATGCGCTTGCCGTAGAGACGCACATTCCTGGCCGGAAAGTCCAGGGCCTCTTCGACGGACGTGGTGAACTCCACCTCCGACTGCCGGAACATCCAAGTGACGGTCAGCTCGCCGTAGTCGTGCAGGAATTCGCGCAGCTGGGGAGTGACCTCGTATCCGGCTTCGGCGTACCGGCGGCAGGCGTCATCGATGTCCAACGGGCCGACCTCGAACCGCCGGGCTCCGGTCAGGGAGTGCCGCAGTTTTCGCAGCGCCGACCGCTCTTGGTTGTCGTTCATCCTGTCAGGACCTCTCCTCCGAACCCGGGCACCCAGGTCTTGCAGTTCTCGCACATCCCGAATTTCTTGCCCTTGATGTTGACGGTCACCAGATCAACGTTCTTCGGATCTGCGCCGTCCTTGATCGCGTTGGTGAACATCCGCGGCTCGCCGCACACCCCGGGCGGACGACGCCGTGGTCATGACCCTGGCGATCGCCGGTGGTGGCGCCGTGACCGTCGTCGCCACGCCAGGAACAGCACAGGCAGCCCCCGCGAGCAGCGAGACGCCAAGGACAAGCAAAGGCGCTTGGGGCGAGTCCATTGGTGGAACGACATGAAGGGGTTCGGCTACATCACCTACCAGGTGGCAGGCGGGGCTTCTAGGGAACTCTTCACGCACGCGAGTTGGATCGAAAAGCCTTGGAGAATGGAGCAAGGCGACATCGTCTCGTTCATCGTTGCGAAGGGGCCCAAAGGTCTTGACGTTGCCAAGGACGTAAAGGAGATCGCCGACGCGTGATCTTGTAGGTGAGCAGGCCGTGGGCGGCGGGACGAGGCCGCCCACGGCCCTTGGGCGGCGCGCCGGCCAGCCATCGCCCCGGTTACGGTGCGTGTCCATCCGCAGTGGGTCATGGAGCTCTGAACCCGGGTCACCTGACAGCGCCCTCCCCGGCGGTACAGCTGTGATCATCGAGGGGAGCCCCTCCTCACCTAGATCACCTTCAGCTATCACGGTCTGTGACGTCGACCGCGGCGTGCTCGGAGCGGCGAACGCTCGGAGCATCAGTGCAGGTTGAATCCGCCTCGCTGGTGCTGCGCTGTTTCGCGGCTATGACATGAGTGGCACAAACCCCGGCCGTGGCGTGGGTCGTTGGGGTCGAGGCCACGCTCTCGCCGGCTCAGCGCGTAGTGGTCGGCGTGCTTGCTCGGCGCCTTGCGGCACAACACGCACACGCGGTCGCGGGCGAGGACGCCGGGCCGACTTGAAGGCCGACCGCGCGAAGGGCCGCATCGCGTACGGCCAGAGGGCCGGCGTCAAGCCCGGCGAGTCCGGCAACGCGCCGGCTGTTCACCCGCGTGCTTGTCCAGGACCAAGTGCAGTTGGTAGAAGGTCGCCCCGCGCATCAGCCAGTGGTGCTTCTTGTAGCGGCCGTAGAGGATCTGCGTGTCCGCGAGGACCTTGTTCAGGCGCTGGCAGGAGTACATCCGCGCCTCGTAGGACAGGGCGACCGGGAACTGCTTGACGGTCCCGAACTCTTGGATCACCTCGCCCTTCCGGTGCAGCCAGGGCTGACTGCCTTGTACGGATGGGGAGTTGGTGGTCACGGTCCGCCTCCTGCGGTGCCGTGCTGTGTGTACCCCGGTGACGCCAGGTGCCCGGTCGGGGGGCGTCTTGACCGGCAGTGCATGCGGTGGTGCCCGCCAGCGCATGCACTGCGCCCGGTCCTTGTCCTCGGCGTTCGCTCTCGGGCAAGCCTCTGTGCGCCGGCGGACTCGGACCGCCGTCAGGCCGCTCTAGCGTCAGCGGGACAGTCCATGCCTGGAGAACGGGCGGAACGAGGAGAGGTATGAGCGCGATCGAGCAGGCGGATGTGGTGGTCCTCGGGCTGGGGCCGGGCGGCGAGTACGTCGCCGGCGCGCTGGCCGAAGCGGGACTGGACGTGGCGGGGGTCGAGGCGGAACTCGTCGGAGGCGAGTGTCCGTACTGGGCATGCGTGCCCAGCAAGATGATGATCCGCGCCGGGAACCTGCTCGCCGAGGCGGGCCGGGTTCCCGCCCTCGCCGGTGAGGCGGTGGTGACTCCGGACTGGGCCAGGGTCGCCGGACGGATCCGCGAGGAGGCCACTGCCGACTGGAACGACCAGGTGGCCGCGGACCGCTTCGCGGCGAAGGGCGGTCGGCTCGTCCGGGGGGCGGGGCGCCTTGCGGGGCCGCGCCGTGTGACGGTCGGTGACCGTACGTTCGAGGCCCGGCGTGGCGTCGTGCTGGCCACCGGTACCCGGCCCCGGATCCCGCCCGTGCCGGGTCTGGAAGGAACGCCGTACTGGACCAACCGGGACGCCATGGCCGAGAAGGAACTACCGGCGTCCATGGTGGTGATCGGCGGAGGGGCCATCGGCGTCGAACTCGCCCAGGTCTTCGCCCGCTTCAAGTGCGCGGTCACGGTGATCGAGGGGCAGGACCGGCTGCTGCCGCAGGAGGAGCCCGAAGCAGGGGAGCTTGCCGCCGACGCCCTGCGCGCAGACGGTGTCTCCGTCCGCACGGGCACGCGGGTGCGGCAGATCAGCCATGTCGGCACCGAATTCACCGTGCGCCTTGAGGGCAATGGACAGCGGCTGACTGCCGAACGGCTCTTGGTCGCCACCGGACGCCACGCCGATCTGACCCCGCTGGCGGTCGACACTGTGGGACTCGACCCGGCAGCGGGATCCGTTCGCACGGATGGACGGATGCGGGCCGGGGAGGGGCTGTGGGCAGTCGGCGACATCACCGGCCGGGGCTCGTTCACCCATGTGTCGATGTACCAGGCGGAGATCGCCGTCCGGGACATCCTCGGGCAGGCCGGTCCTGACGCCGACTATCGGGCGCTGCCCCGCGTCACCTTCACCGATCCGGAGATCGGGGCCGTGGGGCTGACGGAGCGACAGGCGCGCGAGCAGGGCCTGCGCGTGCGCACCAGCGTGGTGACCACCGCTTCCTCCACACGCGGCTGGATCCACGGGCCGGGCAACGAGGGATTCATCAAGCTCGTCGAAGATGCCGACCGGGGCGTGCTGATCGGTGCGACCTCGGCGGGGCCGGCGGGCGGCGAGGTGCTGCACGGGCTGAACGTGGCCGTCCATGCCGAGGTACCCGTCGACCGGCTTCGACACATGATCTACGCCTATCCCACCTTCCACCGGACCATCGAGGCGGCCCTGGGAGCCCTCCGCTGAACCGCGCCCCGACCATGCAGGCGGACCCGGGTGCCAGGCGGTGGCGCACCATGGTGGGCCGCAACCCTGGCGAGCCGCACCGGACCGCCACTCCGCTGGAGCTCTTCTTCGACCTGTGCTTCGTCGTCGCGGTGGCGCAGGCGTCCACGAGTCTGCATGAGGCGCTGACGGAGGGGGACTACGCCAGCGGTGCGCTGCGCTTCGCGCTGGTCTTCTTCACCATCTGGTGGGCGTGGATGAACTTCACCTGGTTCGCCTCCGCCTATGACCCGGACGATGTCACGTACCGGCTGACGGTGCTGGTGCAGATCACGGGCTCACTCGTCCTCGCCGCCGGTGTGCGCCGCGCGTTCGAGGACGGGGATCTGCGCATCATCACGCTCGGGTACGTCGTGCTGCGGACGACATTGGCCGCGCTGTGGCTGCGTGCCGCGCTGTCCGATCCCGCCCGGCGGAGGACCACGCTGCGCTTCGCCACGGGGGTGATGTTGTGCCAGCTCGGCTGGGTGGGGTTGCTCTTCGTCCCGGATCCGGTGCGGCTGCCGGGCATCGTGGTGATGATCGTGGCCGAGGTATCCGTGCCGGTGTGGGCGCAGTCCGCCGGGATGACGCCCTGGCATCCGCGCCACATCGCCGAGCGCTACGAACTGTTCACCCTCATCGTCCTCGGCGAGTGCGTCGCGGCCGCCACCGTCGCCGTCCGCAGCGCCTTCGACCGGCATCACGGCACCGGTTCGCTGTACGCGCTGGCGGCGGGCGGCCTGCTCGTGGCCTACGCCATGTGGTGGCTGTACTTCACCAGACCCGCGCACACGCTGCTCGCCACGACGCACCAGGCGCATCGCAGGAGATTCTCCTGGGCCTACGGCCACTACCTGATCTTCGCCTCGGCGACCGCGGAGGGCGCCGGCCTGGCCGCGTACGCCGATCACGTCACGCGCCACGCCGAAGCCTCGTCGATTGCTGCCGGCGCAGCGGTCACTGTTCCGGCGGCCGTCTTCCTGATCACGGTCTGGGTCGTGCACCTACGGCCACACCAAAGGAGCCTGGTCGAGCGGATTCCGTTCCCCGTCGCCGCGGTCGGTGTCCTGATGGCCGCCTGGTCCTCGGCACCCGCGCTTCTCGCCGGTGTGCTTCTGACGGGCCTGGTCGGGTTGGTGACGATGCCGCGTCGGTGACCAGGTCGCGCGCAGGTCCAGCCCTGGGCCAAGGCGAATGGGCCGCGCGGACGGACACCGTACAGAGTGTTCGTCCGCGCGGACGCCATGCCGCCCATCACCTTGTCGGTCCGTCGTGCCTGCCTCCTCGCGGATCAGACCGGCGGCCTCCAGCGTCGACGCTCCTGGACCGCAGGCCTGCGAAAACGCTCTTGATCTGGACCACCTGCAGCGGAGGACGCCTCACTGCCCAGACGTTCCGGGTTGTCCCCCATCGTGATCAGCGAAGTGACGGCCGTGTCCGGACCGACGCCCACCACACCGAGCAGCTGCGGAGCGTGAGGCACCACGAGCCGGGGCAAGCGGCCTCCAAGTCCTGCACCCACTCGGTGAGCCGCCTTACTCCCCGGAAGCTCGCGCCCGCCCGCTCAGCACCGCCCGGCCCGCATTCTTGGCAGCGAACGGGTCCGGCTTCCCACGCTGGCGGCGGTCGGTCCGGCCGGGCGGGTGCACGCCGCACACTTCCGCGCCCTGTGCCGCCTGCCTGGCCCCAACTGAGAGGACTGCCGCCATGGAGTGGAGCAGCAACTTCCCGACCGATGGAGTAGAGCATGCACGGACGCATGATGAATGACGGCAAGCACGGAGGAGCCCCGTCCGACAAGCCGTGAACGCCGCCCCCACGCCGCCGTCCCCCGACGGCGATCGACCCAAGGTGGCCTGATGGCCAACCCAACGGGGCCTGGTCAGCTGCGGCCACGACCGGATCCGCCTGTACACCCATCGTGCGCCGGGGCGCCGGCGATGCCACTGGAGGCGTCGGCTGTGGGCCGCCAGTTCCCTGGTCCGCGGACTGGGCCGGGCGGTGTGCGCGGGACGGAGGCCACCAAGCCGGGCGGGCCGCCAGTGCACCACGTCGGGTGTCACGGGATCGGTGATGTCGGCACCGCCTGGCCTGCCCCGCCGCCGGATCGGACCTCGCCCGGCTCCGGTGCGCTGAGGGGCACCTACGCGTGCACTCGCGGACAACGCGGCCGCCGGTTCGACACCTAGCGTCGACCGCGTACGTTTCAGCACGACTTCGCAGGAGGCACGTCATGACCACCGGTTCCAAGCCCATCAGCAGCCAGCCGTGGCTGCATCAGAAGGGCTCGGTCATCCAGGAGTTCGGGACCGTCAAGCAGTTCCCCCTCGCACTGTCCTACGAGGCGCGCATGTACGCGTCCCAGCGTCTGAACAAGGTGCTGGCGGACACCCAGATCCTCCACGGCCTCTACAAGAAGCACCACTGGAGCATGCGGGGCGCGACCTTCTACCAGCTGCACCTGCTCCTGGACAAGCACGCGGGAGAGCAGCTGGAACTCGTCGACGCTCTCGCCGAGCGTGTCCAGACGCTGGGTGGTGTCGCCGTGGGCGATCCCCGGCACGCCGCCGAGATCACGTCGATTCCGCGCCCGCCGGACGGTGTGGAGGAGGTACCGGCCATGCTCTCCCGGCTGCTCGAAGCCCACGAGATCATACTCACGGATGCCCATGACGCGGCCGCCCGCACCGCCGCGCTGGGCGACGACGGCACCAACGACCTGCTGGTCTCGCAGATCGTCCGCACCGGCGAACTGCAGGCGTGGTTCCTGGCCGAGCACCTGGTCGACACCCCGCTGGTGCGCGCCTGAGCCGTCCGCATGGCACGCAGAAGGTGCGGTGTCGGGCGAGCAGACCCTCGGGCGCCCCGACGGCATCGGGCTGCGGGTGCCGCGCGCCCTCTTCCGCTCATGCGGTGCATGTCCCCGCATCGGGCGCGGACGACGTCCCGGTCCGCGCCCGACGCCCGTCACGTCTCTGCTCCCCCTGGAGTGCCCATGGATTCGTCCAGCGTCGCAGAACTGTCCCGATGGCAGTTCGCGATCACCGCGATCTTCCATATGACCTTCCCCGCGCTCACCGTCGGGCTCTCCGTGCTGCTCGCCGTCACTTACACGGTCTACGTGCGCACGGGCAATCCCCTCTACCTGCAGATCTTCCGGTTCTGGAAGAAGATCTTCGCCGTCGGGTTCGGCCTGGGCGTCGTCGCGGGCACGGTGATGACCTTCGAGTTCGGCCTGAACTGGGGGAAGTACGCCCATGCGGTCGGTCCGGTCATCGGGGTCACCATCGGGATGGAGGTGATCACGGCCTTCTTCCTGGAGGCGGGTTTCATCGGCCTGATGTTGTACGGGGACGGGCGGATCCGCCCCCGCACCATGGCCCTGGCCAGCTGGATGGTCGCCTTCGGAACCCTGCTGTCCACCACCTGGATTCTGTCGGCCAACAGCTGGATGCAGGACCCGGTCGGCTACCGGAAGGTCGACGGCCAGTTCCACGCGAAGGACTGGATCGACATCCTGTTCAACCCCGCCTTCGCCCACCGCTTCCCGCACATGCTGCTGGCCGTGCTGATCAGCGCGGCCTGGTTCGTCGGCGGCATCTCCGCCTGGTACCTGGTGAAGAAGCGGTCCTCCGCCCAGCCCATGGCCCGCCGCTGTCTGTCCATCGCCCTCGGTGTCCTCGGGGTTCTGATGCCGGTGCAGCTGTACGTGGGTGACGGCACTGCCGTCTTCATGGGACAGCACCAACTGCCCAAGCTGGAGGCGTTCGAGGGCAACTGGAAGAGCGACAACAACGGCTACAACCTGCTCGTCATCCCTGACACGGACAAGGGCGAGAACCGGCTGCACGTCGAGATCCCCTATCTCGGCTCGGTCATCGCCCAGGACCTCAGCGGCAGGACGACAACGCCCGGACTGCTGGGGACCCCGCCCGACGAACGCCCCAACATGTGGACCACCTTCTACGGCTTCCGCGCCATGTACTTCACCGCGCTGCTGATGTTCGGCACGGCCTTCGCCGGCGTGGTCCTGCGCCTGCGCCGGCGCCTGTACGACTCGTCGCGCTTCCTGCGGTGGATGGTGTGGATGACCCCAGCCGGGATCATCGCCATCACCGGCGGCTGGATCGTCGCCGAGACGGGCCGCCAGCCCTGGGTCGTCTACGGCCAGTTGCGCACCGCGGACGCGGTCTCCCACCTCAGCACAGCCGAAGTCGCCGCCACCCTCGCCGGCTTCGTCCTTCTCTACGTCACCCTGCTGGCCATCTGGGCCCGCTACATCGTCCGTACGGTCAAGGCCGGCCCCGAGGCGCTGCCCACCGGCCCCGCCTCGCCCGACGTCCCGGAGGCCCTCGTTGCTTGAGTACGCCGCTTACGCCCTGGTCCTCTTCTCACTGGGCATGTACGTCGTCCTCGACGGCTACGACCTCGGGGTGGGCATGCTCAGTCTGGCGGCGGGTCCCGAGCGCCGGCGGGAGTACGGCGAGATCGTCGCCACCGCCTGGGACGCCAACGAGAGCTGGCTCATCCTGGTCGGCGTGGTCCTCTGGGCCGGTCTGCCCGGCGCCTACGCCGTGGTGCTGCCCGGCGTCTATCTGCCGCTGATCGTCATGCTGGTCTCGATCATCCTGCGCGGACTGGGTTTGGAGATGCACAGCGCGGCGGGCCGCTACCGGCGGGGCTGGGCGCTGCTGTTCGGCGGGGCCTCGCTCGCGGCCACCGTGTGCCAGGGCCTCGTCCTCGGTGCCGTGCTCACCGGCCCGCAGCAGCGGGACGGTGTTTTCCACGGCGGGGCCTTCGGCTGGTTCAGCCCCTACGGCGTGCTGTGCGCCGTCGGCCTGGTCGTGGTCTACCTGCTGGCGGGGGCCGCCTGGCTGCAGGACAAGACCGAGGGGTGGTCCCCGTCGAGTGTCCGCCGCACCGGACGGTCCCTGCTGCTGGCCACCGTGGTCACGGCGCTCGTGCTCGGTCTGCTGCTGCCCGGCGCCGACCCGCAGCAGTTCGAGCTGGGCCAGCCGGTACGGGCCGTACTGTTCTGGCTCGCCGTGGGGGTCGCCGCCGTGGCCGGTGCCGTCGCCTGGCACGGGTTCGGCCGCAGCCCCGACTGGCGGCCGTTCGCGGCCGTGGCCACGATGACGGCCAGTGGGCTCCTGGGACTCGCCGTCGCCTCCCTGCCGGTGGTCGTGCCGCCCGGCCTGACCGTCCATCAGGCGGCGAGCCCGCACTCCTCCCAGCTCTTCCTCGTTCTCGGCGTCGGCCTGTGCATGCCGTTCGTGCTGGCCTACAACATCCGCGCGTGGCGGAGTTTCCGCGGCAAGTACAGCGATCCGGTGGAAAGCCCGCTACCGCCGCTGCCCGCCCGGGGCCGGTCGCTTCCGGACGTACCGGCGCCCGTCGGCCTGCCGCGCACGATCGTGCGGCGCATCGTGCTGACCGTGCTCGGCATCCTCGCCACCGCCCTCTCCCAAGATGTGTTCGGCGGTGCCTCCGATCTGATCGGACCGATCGGCGTCTTGGTGCTGGGCTGCGTCGCACTGGCAGCCTGGATCGTCGGCGACCGCAGGGACGGTCGCGCCGGATACTTCGACGCGGACACCGACGCGGAGACCACCTCGTGAGCGGCACCGCCGTACTGCTGGACGAACTGGCCGCGGACAGAACCAGCGATCCGGTGGCCGCCATGCTGAAGAGTTGGGCGGCGGTCGGTCGGCCCGAGCTGCGCCGCGCGGGAATCCTGCGCGGCGCGGCCCGGTCGGGCACGGTGGTGTGGGCAGGCGGGCTCTCCTGGGGTGCGCAACGCGGCCTGTCGGCACTGCACGGCGAACTGCCCGCGACGGCCCTGGTGCTGCCCGCCCTGCTGACCATCGCCGGAGTCGCCCTGCGCGCCGGACTGCTGGCCGCGGGCGACGCGGCAGCCGCTCGCGGCGCCCGCGTGGTCCGCGAGACGTTGCGCCGCCGGATCATCGAGACGGCACTGCCCACCCGCGGGCCGGCCCGCGCCGACCTGGACGAGGCGGCGCCCGCCCGGGCCATCGACGGCGAGGTGGACCAACTGACCGACTGGCTGACCGGTTACCTGCCCGCGCGGACCACCATGCTGCTCGGCAGCGGTCTCGTGCTGGTCTCCATCGCCTGCAGCAGCTGGTTCGTCGCCCTGCTCGTCCTGGCCGCCACCCCGCTGCTGCCGGCCAACCTGAAGGTCATCGGTCTGGGCACACAGAACGCCGTCCGCGCCCAGCTGACCGGGATCCGTACCCATCAGGCCCGGCTGCTGGACCATCTGCGCGGGCTGCCCACCCTGGTCGGGCTCGGCGCGCACGACGAGGCGGCCCGCGCGCTGGAGCGGGACGACCGGGAGGTCGCCCGTCGGACCGGGAAGGTGCTGCGGATCGCCTTTCTGTCGACCGCATGGGTCGAGCTGCTCATCACCGGCACCCTCGCCGTGGTGGCCACCTACTGTGGCCTGGTCCTGCTCGACTACCTGCACCTGCCCGTCGTCCCGGACCGCATGAGCCTGTCCGTCGCGCTGTTCGTCCTCGTCCTGGCACCCGCCTACTTCGCCCCGGCCCGGGACCTGGCCGCCGGCTACCACGCCCGCGCCCAGGCCGCTGCCGCGGCCGAGCTGCTGGCCCCGGTCCTGGACACACCCGAGGAGGCGGACCTGCCGTCGGCCGCGCCGCTCCGGCCGGCCCGTGGCGCGGCGCCTCCCGGGGTGCGCCTGGAAGCCGTGACGGTCCGTCATCCGGGGCGTGCGGCGCCTGCCCTGGACCTCGTCGATGTGCGGATCCCACCGGCCCGGTGCCTCGCCGTCACCGGACCGAGCGGGGCGGGCAAGTCCACCCTGCTTGCCGTGGCGGCGGGGCTGTCCGCCCCACACGAGGGACGCGCGCTCCACATGCTGGACGGACGGCCCGTCCCCGCCGATCCCGGCCGGGTCTCCTGGGTGGGCCAGCCGGCGCACCTGCTGCCCGGCACCCTGCGCGAGAACCTTCTCCTGGCCCGGCCGACTGCGAGCGACCACGACCTGCTGGGCGCCATCGCCTCCCTCGGCTTCGAGGACCTGCTGACCGCGCTGCCCCAGGGACTGAACACACCGCTCGGCGAACGCGGCACCGGCCTGTCCTCCGGCCAGTCCCAGCAACTGGCCCTTGTCCGGGCGTTGCTGCGGGACGCGCCCCTTCTGTGCCTGGACGAACCCACCGCGCACCTCGACCCGGAGGCGGAGCGGCGGGTCCTGTCGGCGCTGCGGACGCTGGCCCGCGACCGTACGGTCCTGCTCGCCACCCACAGTCCGGCGCTGCTGCCGCTGGCGGACCAGGTCATCACGCTGAAGGACGGGAGAATCCGATGACCGGGACCGGCGCCTGGCGTCTGCTGCGCAGGGCGGCTCCGCGCCGCGCCCTGCTGACCGGCACCCTGCTGGCCGTCGCGGCCGAACTCAGCGGTGCCGCGCTCCTCGGTGTGTCCGGATGGTTCCTGACGACCTGTGCCGTGGTCACCCTCCAGGCCAACACCACGTGGTCCTGGATGTATCCCTCGGGCGCCGTGCGGACGTTGGCCCTGGCCCGCACCGGACTGCGCTACCTCGAACGCCTGGTCAGCCACCGGACGTTGCTGTCCGCCTCCGTGGCGCTGCGCACCCGGCTGGCCCGCGGCGCCGCCCGGCTCACCCCCCGTGAGCTGCGCGGACAACGCGACGGAATACTGCTCGCCCGACTCACCTCCGACGTGGAGACCGTCGCAGGTCTGCCTGCGAACGTCTGCGCACCGCTCGCGGCGGCGGTCATCACCGCGTGCCTGATCGAGATCCTGCTGCTGGGGGCGATGCCGCTCCTGGGCGCGGCCGAGTTGGCCGTCTGGGCGGCCGGGCTGGTCTGCGCCCGGCGGGCCCACCGCCGCGCGCGAGCCCATCTGGGTACAGCCGCCGAGGCCAGGGCCGCACTCCGCACCATGCTGCTGGGCAGCCGGGCCGCCTTCGACGAACTGCGCTGCCTGGACGCCGTACCACAGGCGCGACGGGCGGCAACGACCGCGATGACGGCCGTCGAGTCCGCCGAGTGGGCCGCCGCCCGAGCCGAACGGCTGGGCCTGCTGGCGCTGCGCCTGCTGGCCGCCGTGGGTCAGGCGTCGGTGCTGGTGATCGCCCTGTGCGCGGGCCCGGCGCAGCCCGTCGCGGTCGTGGTGGGCGAGGTGCTGCTGATGGCCACGGGGTGGGAGTTGCTGGAGCGGCTGCCCCGGTTGCTGCACCTGCTGAGCCAGGCAGGCGACGCGGCCGGACGCCTCGCGCCATTGGACGCCGAACAGCCACCCGCAGGTTCCCAGCGGCCGACAGCACATGTCCTGGGGACGGCCGGACTGCCGCTTCCCGGCTCGTCGGCGGCTCTCACCACGAGCCTGTCCGGACCCGGCCTGGTGCTGGTCACCGGCCCCAACGGCAGCGGGAAGTCAACCCTGCTCGGACAGCTCGCCGGACGGATACCGGCCCCTTCCGGCACGGTCCTCCTGGGCGGCACGCCTCTGCACGAACTGCCGGCCCAGGTCGCCGCCGAGACGATCACCCTGGTCGAGGCCGACGACTGGCTGGCCGACGACACGGTGGCGGCCAATCTCCGTCAGGCTTGCCCCTCGGCCGACACCGCCGCCCTGCGGGCCGTACAGGAGGTGGTCGGCCTCTCCGCGCTGCCGCTCGACGCTCCGGTGGGCCCCGGCGGGCGTCTGCTGTCCCAGGGGCAGCGGCGGCGCCTCGCGATCGCGCGCGCCGTGCTGCGGCGCCCCCCGGTGCTCCTGCTGGACGAACCCACCGCCGGTCTGGACCGGCCCACCGCCGAGGCTCTGCTGACCGAGCTGTTCCGGACGCTGCCCGAGACCTCGGTGGTGATCGCCGTGCAGGAGCAGGACCTCGGCCTGCTCGCCCGGACGCCGGCCGCGGTCATCCGCCTCGGACGAGGCGGGGACCGGGCCGGCGTCGGTTAGGCCGGGCCCGTGGTGGCGGCCTCAGTCCAAGCGCAGGTCGGACAGCTGCCGTTCGAGCGCGGTGACGTCGTCCTCGGGTGCCGCCTCGGACGGACGGGCGGCCATGAGGGCGGCCAGCTCGCCGCCCGCCCGCCGGATGCGGGCGGGCAGTCCCTCCGTGGAGGCGTCGCCGCCCGACCCCCAGTCCTCGGACGCCGCGTACACCGCGGTGGGGACGACGGCGGCGCGCAGGTAGGAGAACAGCGGACGCAGCGCGTGCTCCAGGACCAGGGAGTGGCGGGCCGTGCCTCCGGTCGCCGCGATCAGGACCGGCTTGCCGCTGAGAGCCTCCGGATCGATCAGATCGAAGAAGGACTTGAACAGGCCGCTGTAGGAGGCGGTGAACACGGGGGTGACGGCGATCAGACCGGCGGCGCCCGTCACCGCGTCGATCGCGGCCGCCAGCGGGGGCGGCGGGAAACCGGTGACGAGATTGTTGGCGACGGCGACGGCCAGTTCGCGCAGCTCGACGACCTGGGTCTGCATGTCGAGTCCCTGAGGGGCGAGTTCGCCGTGGACCGCCTCGGCGAGACGGTCCGCGAGCAGACGGGTGGAGGACGGGGTGCTCAGCCCCGCGGAGACGGCGACCAGCTTCATGCGGCGGTCTCTCCCGTCGGGGACGCCGGGGCGGCGACCCGGGCCGCGTGCGTCGGCGCGTCCGGCACATCGGCGGGGCGTCCGTTGGCGAACTCCTTGCGCAGTACGGGCACCACCTCTTCGCCGAGCATGTCGAGCTGTTCCAGGACGGTCTTCAGGGGCAGGCCCGCGTGGTCCATGAGGAACAGCTGGCGCTGGTAGTCGCCGACGGTCCCGCGGAAGGACAGCGTTCGATCGATGACCTGCTGCGGTGAGCCCACCGTCAGCGGGGTCTGCTCGGTGAAGTCCTCCAAGGACGGTCCGTGGCCGTAGACCGGCGCGTTGTCGAAGTAGGGACGGAACTCCCGTACGGCGTCCTGCGAGTTCTTCCGCATGAAGACCTGCCCGCCGAGACCGACGATGGCATCTTCGGGGCGGCCGTGACCGTAGTGGGCGTACCGCCGCCGGTACAGCTGGACCATCCGCCGCGTGTGCTCGGCCGGCCAGAAGATGTTGTTGTGGAAGAAGCCGTCCCCGTAGCGGGCCGCCTGGTCGGCGATCTCCGGGGAGCGGATGGAGCCGTGCCAGACGAAGGGCGGTACGCCGTCCAGCGGGCGGGGAGTGGAGGTGAAGCCCTGCAGGGGCGTGCGGAACTTCCCCTCCCAGTCGACGACGTTCTCGCGCCACAGCCGGTGCAGCAGCGCGTAGTTCTCCCGGGCGAGCGGGATGCCCTGCCGAATGTCCTGCCCGAACCAGGGGTAGACGGGACCGGTGTTGCCGCGCCCCAGCATCAGGTCCACCCGGCCGTCGGCGAGGTGCTGGAGCATCGCGAAGTCCTCCGCGATCTTCACGGGGTCGCTGGTGGTGATCAGCGTCGTGGCGGTGGAAAGGATCAGCCTCTCGGTGCGGGCGGCGATGTGGCCGAGCATCGTGGTCGGTGACGACGGCACGAACGGCGGGTTGTGGTGCTCGCCGGTCGCGAAGACGTCCAGGCCCACCTCCTCGGCCTTGAGTGCGATGGCGACCATCGCCTTGATGCGTTCGTGCTCCGACGGAGTACGGCCGGTGGTGGGATCGGGCGTCACGTCCCCGACCGTGAAGATGCCGAACTGCATGGGTCCCTCTTCTTCCGGTAATCGTGTGCGGTGGGGAACGCTAGGCGCCGGTCGCACGACCGTCATGACTCTGCGCGCACCGGGACGCGCCCTCCAGCGCCCTCCTCCCACGCGTCGGCCCCGTGCGCTGTCCTCCGGCACGGATGATGACTGCCGGGGCCGGCTGCCGATCCGATGCCCCTCTGCTGGGAGAGGAGTCCTTCGATGGGCGATGAACCGGTGTTGGTGCTCGCGACGACCGGTGGACAGGGCAGGGCAGGGCCGTGATCGACGCGCTGCTGGCCCGCGGGGCCCGGACCAGGGCGCTGGTCCGCGACCCCGGCCGCAGTGCCGCGCAGGAACTGGCCGACCGGGGCGTGGACCTGGTGGCGGGTTCCCTGAGCGATCCCGGGTCCCTCGCCGCGGCCATGAACGGGCACGGTGCAGGCCGGCACCTGAAGACCGTGCACCACGGGGTCGGGGGGACCGTGTCTGCGGGCTCACTCGACGTCGTAGTGCAGCGGATGTCATCGGCCGCGACCACCAGGACATCGCCGAGGCCCGTGAGGAGTGGCGACGCGGGTCGGACCGCTTCGGCAGCGTCGCGGGCTACCCGGGGGCCGTCTCCCCTCCCCCGGTCCTGCCCGCGACGCCCCTCACTCCGCGCGGGCACCCCCGCGTGCCGCAGTCCGGCTGAGCCGGCGCCACACCGGCCCGGCCGCGCTGAATTCCGGCCCCACCGGGTACGCCCTCCTCGGGCGCTCTCGGACGACACGCAGTGCTCTCAGCGGCAACCGTTCGCGTACCGCCGGCCCTAGCTTGTGGCCCGTCGCAGCCACAGGCGCTGCCCGGAAGAGAGAGACGAGCCATGCCGTTCATAACCGTCGGCCAGGAGAACTCCACCCCCATCGACCTCTACTACGAGGACCACGGCTCCGGGCAGCCGGTCGTCCTCATCCACGGGTTCCCGCTGAACGGGCACTCCTGGGAGCGGCAGAGCTCCGCGCTGCTCGACGCCGGCTACAGGGTGATCACCTACGACCGCCGTGGGTTCGGCCGGTCCTCCCAGCCGACCGTCGGTTACGACTACGACACCTTCGCCGCGGACCTCCACACGGTGTTGGAGACTCTCGACGTCCGGGACGCGGTGCTGGTCGGCTTCTCGATGGGCACCGGCGAGGTCGCCCGATACGTGTCCACCTACGGCTCCGCCCGGGTCGCCAAGGCCGCCTTCCTGGGCTCCTTGGAGCCTTACCTGCTCAAGACCGACGACAACCCGGACGGGGCCGCCCCGAAGGAGTTCTTCGACGGCATCGTCGCGGCGGTGAAGGCCGACCGCTACGCCTACTACAGCGCATTCTTCCGGGACTTCTACAACCTGGACGAGAACCTCGGGACCAGGATCAGCGACGAGGCCGTCCGCAACAGCTGGAACGTCGCCGCGGGCGGGGGCGCGTACGCCGCCTCGGCCGCGCCGTCCACCTGGTACACCGACTTCCGGGCCGACATCCCGCGCATCGACGTGCCGACCCTGATCCTGCACGGGACGGGCGACCGCATCCTGCCGGTCGACAGCACCGGACGCCCCTTCCAGCGGGCGCTGCCCTCCGCCGAGTACGTGGAGATCGAAGGCGCGCCGCACGGCCTGCTGTGGACCCACGCCGAGGAGGTGAACGCGGCGCTGCTGGCCTTCCTCGCCAAGTGACCGCGGCGGCAGCCCGCCCGGCCTGACCCGAAGCCCCGGTTCCCCGTCCTGCTCGGACGCGGGTACCGGGGCTTCACGCCGTCCGCCGCGGCTTCAGCGGGGGCCGTGGCCTTGACGACGGCCGCCCCCGGTGCGCTACCGGAACGGAGACGGTGCGCTGTGGGCAAATCGGAGACCAGGAACCTCGCCTAACTTCCTGTCAGGCGTGTGAACGAGCCGGGCCGTGACCTCGGCACGGTCGAACACCCCCTCCGTCGCCCGCACCGTGCGGCGGTCCGAACCTGTCACAGGAGGCTGACGAGGTGCCTGCAATGCCGGTCGGCGGGCTGGTTCCCCGCGCCGTCGAGGACGCCGCTGACGTCGTCGTCCGCAACGCGAAGATCTACACCGGAGACGTCCGCCGTCCGCGGGCCGGCGCCCTGGCCATCCGCGACGGCCTGATCACGGCAGTGGGGGACGACGCGGACATCGCCCCGGCCGTCGGACCGTCCACGACCGTGGTCGACGCGCTCGGCCGGTGCGTGGTGCCCGGGCTCAACGACGCGCATCTGCATGTGATCCGCGGCGGCCTCAACTACGTCCTGGAGCTGCGCTGGGACGGCGTGACCTCGCTGCGCCAGGCCCTGGCGATGCTGCGGGACCAGGCCGCCCGCACCCCCAAGGGGCAGTGGGTGCGCGTCGTCGGCGGCTGGTCGTGCGAGCAGTTCGCCGAGCGGCGGCTCCCCACGCCCGCCGAACTGAACGAGGCCGCGCCGGACACCCCAGTGTTCGTCCTCCACCTCTACCAGTCGGCGATCCTCAACCGCGCTGCGCTGAAGGCCGTCGGCTACACCAGGAGCACCCCCGACCCCAAGGGCGGCCGGATCGTCCGGGGCCGGGGCGGCGAGCCCAACGGCATGCTGCTGGCCGCCCCGAGCGCCCTGGTCCTCTATTCCACGCTCGCCAAGGCCCCGGCACTGGAGGGCGACGACCGCAGGACGTCCACCCGGCACTTCCTGCGTGAGCTGAACCGCTTCGGGCTGACCTCCGCGATCGACGCCGCAGGTGGGTTCCAGAACTTCCCCGAGAACTACGCCACGGTGACCGAGCTCGCCCGGGAGGGGCTGCTCTCGCTGCGCATCGCCTACCACCTGTTCCCGCAGACCCCCGGCCAGGAGCTCGACGATCTCACCCGCTGGGTCGAGACGGTCCGCCCGGGGGACGGCGACGCGTGGCTGCGGCTGAACGGCGCCGGCGAGAACCTCACCTGGGCGGCCGCCGACTTTGAGAACTTCGCCGAACCTCGCCCCGAACTCGACGGATATGAAGGTGAGTTCGAGAAGGCCGTGCGTCTGCTCATGGAGCACGGCTGGGGCTTCCGGCTGCACGCGACCTACGACGAGACGATCCGCCGTGACCTGGCGGTGTTCGAGAAGCTCGCCGCCGAGGGGCTCTTCCCCGCCGGAAACCGGTGGCTCTTCGACCACGCGGAGACCGTCTCCCGGGACAGCCTCGACCGGATCGCGGCGCTCGACGGCTCTGTTTCCGTGCAGAACCGGCTCTCCTTCCAGGGTGAGGTGTTCACCCGCCGGTACGGCCTCGGCGCCGCCGCACAGGCCCCACCGATCCGCGCGATGCTGGAGCGCGGGCTGACCGTGGCCGCCGGTACGGACGCCACCCGGGTGTCCTCCTACAACCCCTGGATCGCCCTGCACTGGCTGGTCTCCGGCCGTACGGTCGGCGGCCTGACGGTGCGGCCGCCGCAGAACCGGGTGGACCGGGAGACCGCGCTCGCGATGTACACCACGGCGGGCGCGGCGCTCACCGGCGAGCAGGACGTCAAGGGCGTGCTGCGACCGGGCTGTTACGGCGACCTGGCCGTCCTGTCCGACGACTACTTCACCGTGCCCGAGCGGGACATCCCCCACATCGAGTCCCTGCTGACGGTCGTCGGCGGCCGGATCGTCCACGCCGCGGCCGAGTACGAGGAAATGGACGAGGAGCTCCCGGCGGTCAGCCCCGCATGGAGCCCGGTCGCCCACTTCGGCGGCTACCAGAACGGCCACCGCGCCCGCACCGGAGCCGTCGGCGCGGGCGCCCGCCAGGCGGAGTTGATCGAGCAGGTCGTCGCGGAGTCGGAGCTGCACCGCCGGTGGCGCGTCGGACGCGGCCTGGCGACGGAGCACCACCAGCCGTTCGACCCGTGCTTCCTCCTCTGACGCGGCCCGCCCGACCGCCCCCTTCCAGATTTCCTCCACGGATCACCGTGCGAAGGACCTCCCCAGAACCGAAAGGAATCCGTCATGGTCAACCTCACCCAGGTCAGCGCCACCCCGAGCCCGGACCTGCTGACTCCCGACAACGCCGTGGTGCTGTTCGTGGACCACCAGCCGCAGATGTTCTTCGGCACGGGCAGCGGCGACCGATCCGCGATCATCAACGCAACCGTCGGCCTCGCCAAGGCCGCCAAGGCCTTCGACGTGCCCAGGGTGCTGACCACCGTCGCCGCCGAGTCCTTCTCCGGCCCGCTCCTGCCGCAGCTGGGCGCGGTCTTCCCCGATGCAGAGATCATCGACCGCACCTCGATGAACGCCTGGGAGGACCCAGCCCTCGTCGAGGCGGTCAAAGCCACCGGGCGCGGCAAGGTCGTCATAGCCGGCCTGTGGACCGAGGTCTGCCTGGTCCTGCCCGTCCTGTCCATGATCACCCAGGGCTACGAGGTCTACGTCGTCACCGATGCCTCCGGCGGCGTCTCCCCGAAGGCCCACGAGCACGCCATCCAGCGGATGACGCAGGCCGGCGCCGTACCCGTCACGTGGTTGCAGGTGCTGCTGGAGCTCCAGCGCGACTGGGCCCGTACGGAGACGTACGGCGCCGTCACGGAAATCGTCAAGGAACACGCCGACGCGTACGGCCTGGGGCTCGTCTACGCGCATGCCTTCATCGGCGAGCACGCCGCGGGCTGAGCCGGCCCGCACGCCGGCTTCGCGTCAGGGACAGGGACAGGGACGGGAACAGGAGACGATGGATACCGGACTGCTGATTCTCCGGGTGGTGGTGGGACTGCTCATCGCCGGGCACGGAGCGCAGAAGGTGAGCTACCGCTTCGGGGGCCACGGCCTCGTCGGCGGGACGGAGGAGTTCCGGCGCGACGGGTTCCGCGGTGGGCCGCTCACCGCTCTCGCCGCGGGCGTCGGGCAGGTCTGTTCGGGCCTGTTCCTGGCCCTGGGCGCGCTCACACCGCTGGCTGCCATGGTGGCCATGGGCGTGATGACGGTGGCGCTCACCGTCAAACTGCCGCACGGGCTCTGGGTGCAGGACGACGGCTACGAGTACCCGCTGGTGCTGGTCGTCGTCGCGGGAGCGCTCATCTTCACCGGCCCGGGCCGGTGGTCCGCCGACCATGCGGTCGGTCTGACCGCCTGGCCGGTGTGGCTGTCGGTCGTGGCCGTCGTGCTCGGCCTGTCGAGCGGGCTGCTCACCCGGGCGGTCCTGCACCGTGCGCCGGCGCCCGAGGAAGGAGCATCCGTTGCGCGCCCTGCTGACTGACGCCGTGCGGACCCTCGTCCCACCGCGGACGGACCGGCACGGCCCGCTGCCGCCGCTGATGCTGCTGCTGACCGTGGCCACCGGGGTGGTGGACGCGGTGAGCTACCTCGGCCTGGGGCACGTGTTCGTGGCGAACATGACCGGCAACGTGGTCTTCCTGGGGTTCGCCCTGGCGGGAGCCGCAGGTCTGTCGGCCACGGCCTCGCTCGTCTCGCTGGCGTCCTTCCTCACCGGTGCGCTCGCCGGCGGGCGGCTGGGCAACAGGATGGCGGCCCACCGCGGGCGTCTGCTGGCCGCGGCCACCGCCGTCCAGACGGTCCTGATGGCCGCGGCAGCCGCCACCGCCGCGGCCTCGGACGGCGACGCCCGCTACGCCTTGATCGTCCTGCTGGGACTGGGCATGGGCCTGCAGAACGCCGTGGCCCGACGGCTCGGCGTGCCCGACCTCACCACCACCGTGCTCACCCTCACCCTGACCGGCCTCGCCGCCGACTCGGCACCGGCCGGGGCCGCTGCACCGCGCCAGGGCCGCCGGATCCTCTCCGCGCTGGCGATGCTGCTCGGCGGCGTCGCGGGCGCGGCGCTGATCCTGCACGGGCGGCTCACCCTGGCCCTCGGGCTGGCGGCACTGCTGCTCCTGGCAACCGCACTGACCGCCCACCGGGTCTCGGCCCCCGACGCCCACTGGGCCCCGCCGGCGGCCTGAGCGCCGCCGCCCCACCCCACCACCGACCGAATCCTCCGCCCAGCAAAAGAGCACGCGCCCGACCACAGGCACGGCGGAAGCCGGGGCGCGAACGACGACCGGGAGGTCCTCCATGAAGCACCGCTTAGCCCGCCGGGTGGTCCCGTTGGTGGCGGCGATCGTCACACTCACGGCGATCCCCACCGCCTCTGTGGCCCAGAGCACCCCGACGAAGCCCCCGGGCTCGCACCAGCAGTTCGCCGTCGGCGCGCAGTACGACTCCACCCACGTCTATGTGGCGCCGGGCACGGAGCAGGCGTTCGTGACCAGTTGGGTGTCCACCTTCGGGGGGACCACGATCGGGCCGACCGCCACCCAGGTGACGCCCACGCCCAGCCGGACGCTGTCCGAGCTGGTGCTCTCCCCGGTCGGCACGCTGTCGGTGTTCGAATACACCACGCCCGTCCCGTACCCGTTCGGCACCGAGCGCACCGGATGGCTGGTGACCGACCTCGACCGGGCCGTCCGGGCCGCCCGGACCGACGGCGCGGACGTGACGGTGGCACCGTTCACCGATCCGATCGGCCGGGACGCCGTCGTCCAGTTCCCCGGCGGGATCAACGCCCAGCTCTACGTGCACACCACTCCGCCGTCGTACCCCAAACTGGTGAGCGTGCCAGAGAACCGGCTCTACCTGTCGCCGGACGCGGTGGGCGCCTTCCTGCGGAGCTACCTCTCCTTCACCCGGGGCCGCGTCGTCTCCGACGACCGGCGGGCCGACGGCGCCGCGATCGGGCTGCCCGGGACGACGTACCGGCTTCTGCGCCTCACCTCCGGCTTCGGCACCACCACGGTCACCGTGACGGACGGCCACCTGCCGCACCCCTTCGGCCGGGAGCTCACCGGCTACGGCGTGCCTGACCTCGGCGCGGCCCTGAAGCGGGCGAAGGCCGCCGGCGCTTCGGTGCTGTGGGGGCCGGTCACGGTGAGCGGCCGGGACAGCGCGATGGTGCAGTTCCCGGGCGGCTACATCGCGGAGATCCACGCCGGCCGGTGACCGGCATCCGGTGACCTGCTGTCAGGGTCGCACCACCGGTGGGCCGCCGGGCGGCGCCGCGCCCGGCGGCCCACCGCCGCGGCTCACACCGCGACGCCGAATCCGGACGGGCGGGCGGCCTTCCCCGGCTTGTCGGCCGGCAGCGGCAGCCGCACGGTGCCCCGCGTGCGGCCCGCGCCGCCACGAGCCTGCCACTCGCGCGGGGAGACACCGTAAGCCGCACGGAACGCCCGGCTGAAGTGACTGGCGCTCACGAAGCCCCAGCGGCCGGCGACCGCCGCCACGGTCGCCCGGCCCGCAGTCGGGCGGGCGAGGTCGCGGCGGCACATGTCCAGCCGATGGCGCTGGATCCAGCGGGCCACCGTCACACCCTCGAAGCGGAAGAGCTTGTGCAAGTACCGCACCGACACATGGTGGGCGGCCGCGATCCGCTCCGGCGAGAGTTCCGGGTCCCCCAAGTGCCGCAGGATGTGGTCCTTCACCCGGGCCAGAGTGGCGAGGGCCACTTCTGGCGCCTCCGGGACGGACCGGCCGCGGCGCTCGTGGGCGAGCACCGCGAGCAGGTCGACCGCCGTGGTGGCAAGCCGGGATGCCAGGTGCGGCTCCAGCGAGCCGGCCGACCGGGAGAGGCACTCCAGGTACGCGGCCACCAGCCGGGCGGTGCCATCGGCGGTGTCGAACGCCGTCGCGGTCAGCACGCGCAGGTCCTTCTCGGAGACACCCACGGCCGACCGCGGCCAGTGGAAGGCCGTGAAGACGAAGGGGTCCGGCAGCTCCTTGGCGAACGGCCGCCCGGCGTCGGAGACCGCGAAGGTGCCCGGTCGCAGCTCCACCTGGCGACGGTCCTGCACCAGCCGGGCGGTACCCCGGTGCTGGAGCGCCAGTGTGAGGTGGTCCTCCCCACCCCGGGCGATCAGCCCCGCGCTGCGCTCGACCCGTTGCGGGCCCGCCTGTACCAGGGACACCTGCAGGGCGCCCAGGCAGTGGCTGGTGATGGTAGCGGGGGCGGGGGCGCTTTCGAGCAGGGCCACGTCCAGCGGGATGAAGGTGTGGGACACGGCCTCGTGCCAGTACTCGGCGCGGTCGGCGGACGGTACCTCGGCGGTGTCCAGGACGACGGACATCGGTGCTCCTCAGATGGCTGTTGGCCGGACCGGCCGGTCCGGCCTCGGTGTCGGGCGGGTGGGCCCTGGCTTCCCTCCCGGCGGGACCGCGGCGGGCAGGGATCACCAGGAACGGCTGTGCAGGGCCACGTGGACGGTGTCGACGGCCTGGATCAGCGCGGCACGGGCGGTGCTGGTGGGGCAGAGCGTGCCGAGCAGGAGGAAGCCGTGCACGACGCCCTGGTAGCACATCGCCACCACCGGCACCCCCGCCGCGCGGAGCCTGGCCGCGTAGGCCTCGCCCTCGTCCCGCAACACATCGGCCTCGGCGGTGACCACCAACGCCGGGGGAAGCCCGGCAAGTTGGTCCAGGGACGCGCGCAGAGGGGCGGCGGTGGCCTCGCTCCGCCGCCGAGGCTCGGGCAGGTAGTCGTCCCAGAACCGGCGCATGTGGTCGCGGTGCAGGAGGTACCCGGTCCCGAACCGGCGGTAGGACGGGGTGTCGAAGTCCGCGTCGGTCACCGGGCACAGCAGCACCTGATGGACGAGCCCCACGTCTCCGCGCTGCCGGGCCAGCAACGTCAGCGCCGCCACGAGGTTGGCCCCCGCGGAGTCGCCGACGGCGGCCATCCGCCGCCCCTCCAGTCCGATCTCGTGGCCGTGCGCGTGGATCCACCGGGCCACGGCGTAGCACTGCTCGACGGCCACCGGGTAGCGTGCCGCGGGCGCCCGGGCGTAGTCCACGTACACCACGGCGGCATCGGTGCCCAGGGCGAACTCCCGAACCAGCCGGCCATAGGCGGCCGCGTCGCCGAGCGACCAGCCCAGACCCGGTAGGAACAGCACCACGGGGCTCGGCTCGGCGGCGCCGACGGGTCGGGTCACCTGGACGTGCACCCGCCCGGTCGGTCCACAGGGCAGCTCGAGCCACTCCGCCGTGGTGCCGCAGGGGTCGTCCGGGTCATCGGCCGGCGCGTCGTCCGGATCGCCGTCGGACATGAGGAAGGAGAGGTCCGGCAGTTCGGTCGCGGACCGGCCGACCCGGGTGTCCAGAAACTCCTGGAGCACCCGGTCGAGCACCGGTCGCCGGTCTGGCAGGGGGGTGGTTTCGGACACTCTTCGCTCCTGGCTTCGGTCGGTGCGTACTGCGACGCCGTGTACGCTCTGGCCGGAACCGGTGTGCACCGGGCGAACGTCGAGCGTGCCTCCCCGTGGTACGGCCGCATCGCTCGACCGTACTGCCGGGGTGACGGCCGCGGTGGCCTGACCGTGCACGGAATCCGTCCGCCGGCGGGCCTTCGACGGCTCGTCAGCCGGCACCGTCGTTCCGGAGCGCGCGCCACTCCCGCGGCGATACGCCGTACGCGGCCCGGAAGGTTCGGCTGAAGTGCGCCGGGTTGACGAAGCCCCACCGCTGGGCGACGGCCGACACCGTGGGCGCGGTGCGGCCGCGCCGGGCCAGCTCGCGGGCGCACGCCTCCAGGCGGCGCTGCTGGACGACCCGGCTCACCGTCATTCCCTCGCCCTCGAAGAGCCGGTGCAGGTACCGCACGGAAATGTGGTGGGCATGCGCGATCCTCTCGGGCGACAGCTCCGGATCGCCCAGGTGGCGGTCGATGTACTCCCGCACCCTGCGGACCAGGTGTGCGTTCGGGGTGTCCGGCTCGTCCGGCGTCCGGGCGAGGGCGAGTTGGGCGACGAGTGCGCTGAGCAGATCGGCGACGCTGCCGGCCAGCCGGTCGCCGACCGGGGCGGGGTAGGAGTGTGCGGAGGCGGCGAGGATGCCGAGGAAGGGCAGGAGCACCGGTCCGCACCCCTCCGCGGGGCTGACGGCCGTCGCCGACGCCTGTCGCAGGTCGCGCTCCGGCACCCCCAGCAGCCGGCGCGGCAGGTGGAACAGGTGGGTGCGGAAGCGCTCCGGGTAGTCGACGGCGTACGGGCGCTCCGTGTCGTACAGGACAAGCCCGCCCGGCGGCACCTCGGCGTGGCGCCCGTCCTGCTCCAGGACCGCCCGGCCCGATACCTGCACGCCGATCCCGACCTGCGGCTCGCTCCGCGGGGCCCGCGCGATCAGCGCCTCCGTACGCGAGACCCGTGCGGCGTCCGCCTCCAGCGTGGAGATCCGCACGTAGCCGAGCCGGTGGGACTCCAGGAGCCCGTCGAACGGCCGCCCGGTGAGCGGGCGCACCTCCACCGGCACCAGCGACCGCGACACCGCTCCGCTCCAGAACGCCGCCTTCTTGTCGTCCGATACCGACGCGGTCGTCACCCGCAAGCCCATCTGACCGCCCTTTCCGCCGAAGTCCTGCGCAGTCTCAGCCTGGACCGCGGGCGCAGCGGCGCGTTAGGTCATCTGACTGCCGTGTTCGGGACGATGCGCGGCACGGCTCGGGAAGGACCGGTCGGCCAGGTGTTCCAGCAGGTCAGCCGCTGCCGAGGGCGTAGGCGAGCGCGGCCCGCGAGGTGATGCCGAGCTTCGGGAAGATCTTGTAGAGGTGGGCCGCAACGGTGCGGGGCGACAACTGGAGCTGCCGGCCGATCTCCTTGTTGGTCAGACCGGTCGCAGCCAGCTGCGCGATGCGCAGCTCCTGGCCGGTGAGGCCGGACGGCTCCGTGGCCGGGCCGCCCGGCGGCAGGGCCACGAAGTCGCCCGAGGCCCGCAGCTCCTCCTCGCACCGGTGGGCCCAGGGGGCGGCCTGTAGGCGGCGGAATACGTGGTGCGCCACGCGCAACACCTTGCGGGCCCCTGGCCGGTGGCGTCGGCGCAGCCACGAACCGTGGGCGAGCCGCAGCCGGGCGAGGTCGAAGGCCCACTGCTCGGCGCCCGGCACTGCGTACGCGGCACGGTAGGCGGCGTCCGCTTCGTCGTCCTCGGCGGTCAGGGCGGTGGCGGCCGCGAACAGGAAGGCGTGGCGGCCGGAGATCTCCGCGGAGCGTGCCGTCCGCCCCGCCGCGATGTGCGCCCGCGCCTCCTCGTACCGGCCGGTGTGCACGGCGGCCGTCACCAGGTCGAAGACCAGTGCGTGATGCCAGGGCAGGCCGCTGGACAGCTGCCCGGGCGGGGTGATCTCGCAGAAGTGCGCATACGCCTCCTCGTAGCGCCGGTGGGCGAGCGCGGCCAAGCCGTGCAGGTGGGTCAGGCGGTCGAGGACGTACCGCATCCGGGCCCGGGTGGCAGTCGGCCTGATGGCCTGCTCGATCTCCCTCAGTCCGGCCTCATCGCCCCGGCCGGCCAGGAAGTGGGCGTAGGACTGGCGAAACATCAGGGCGTTGCAGTGGTAGCCGAGCTCGTCCGCGATCTCGGCTTCGCGCAGGCAGACGGGTGCCTGGTCCCAGTGACCGAGCAGGAAGTCCTGGTGGCACTTGGCCTTCGCGACGGAGCCCTGGGTGGCGTAGCCGTGCAGTCCGGTGAAGCGCTGCCACAGGTCGCCCTCGGTGCAGTCGAGCGCCGAGGCGGTCCACAGCAGGAGCCAGGCCGCACCGGCCTCTTGCTCCTCGGTCATGTCCCCGGCCACCGCCCGCAGGGTGGCGGCCACATCCGGGCCCGGAGCGGTCCAGGCCCGCAGGCACAGCCGCCCCGCCTCGGAGACGTTCTCCTGGTGCCGTTGCAGGGCTCGCCATGCCCAGGGGTCGTTTGTGTAGGTGGCGGCCAGCAGCAGTTTGAAGTAGACCTGTTCGACCAGTCCGCCGAAGGTGTCGGCTCCCGGTGCCGTCAGCATGTCGAGGACTGCGGGCAGCAGCGCGGCGGAGGACTCGAAGTCGACGTGGTGGCTCTGGTCGGCGTACACCACCGCGTACGCGAACAGCGGGGCGACATCCTGCGGAACCGTGCTGGCCTTCAGTTCCTCCACCAGGGCCGCGGTGTGGCGCAGCTGCCCGCCGCGGGCAGCCATCACCGCGGCCCAGGTGAGCCGACGGGCGCGATTGCACGAACTGGGGCTGAGGACGGCGGCGCGTTCGAGCAGGAGCGCGCCCTCCGCGTCGCCGCCGCGGCAGGCGAGGTCGCGGCCGGCCTCCTGCAGGCGGCCGGCGAGGTCCTCGTCCGGCAACAGCGCGGCGGACGCCTCGTGGACCAGCCGCCGGGGGTCGTCCGGCGCGAGGGCTTCGGCGAGTTCACGGTGGGCCTCTCGGCGCGCAGTGTCGGAGGCCGCGGAGACCACGGCGGTGCGGACCAAGGGGTGGCGGAACACCAGCTGTCCGGTCACGTCGAGCCGGGCCAGGCCGTCCCCCTCGATCCGTTCCAAGGTCTCGCGTGCGTTCTCGCCCGCGACGGCACGCAGCCACCCGCCGCCGCTGAACTCCGGTCCGGTGGCCAGTGCGCCCAGCAGGAGGAGACGGCCGATCTCCGGTGTCACCGCTCCCAGCCGCGCGGCGAACATCCGCTCCAGTTTCCGCCCCAGCGGCAGCCGTTCCGGCAGCGGAGCGGCCCCCCGTTGCTGGGCGGCCGCCAGTTGGCGCGGTAGCTCCACCAGCGCCAGGGGGTTGCCGTCCGCCTCCGTCAGGACCCGGTCCCTGACGGGCGCCGCCAGTTCGGGGCAGCAGGTGCCCAGCAGCAGCGCCGCGTCCGCCCGGGGCAGAGCCCGCACGTCGACGGCTTCGGCCGACCACGTCTGAGCGGCCGGGCCATCCGGGCGGGTGGCACCGACGATCACCAGTGGCAGCTCGGCACAGCGCCGGTGGAGGAAGGCGAAGACGGCCGCGCTCGACGAATCGATCCAGTGCAGGTCGTCCAGGAGCAGCAGCACGGGGGCGGTCCGCACCGCCTCGTCCAGCAGCACCAGAGCGGCGGCGCCGACGGCGAACCCGCTCGGGGTACCGGACCGGACACCGAGCGCGCTCTCCAGGGCGTCCCGCTGGTGGGCGGACAGGGCGCCGGACCGCTGGAGCAACGTCCAGAACGCCTGGTGGAGGGCCCCGAACGAGAGCTCAGTCTCCGCCTCCGCGCCAACCGCGCGCAGGACGGTGAACCCGCGGTCGCGCGCCACACACTCCACCCAGGCCAGCAGCGTGCTCTTGCCCACCCCTGCCTCGCCGCGCAGCAGCACCGTGGACCCGCTCGCCCCGTCCTCGGCCTGCACCAGGGCAGCGGTCAGCAACTCCGTCTCCCGCTGTCGTCCGACCAGGACCGGAACCCGTCTGTCTTCCACCACTCTCGCCCCCCGGGTGAACCGGTCTGCTCCATCTCAACCGCCCAAGATTACCGAGTCAGATACACCCGGCGCAGGCGCGAGTTCGAGCAGCCGGATCCGCCGCCCGTGGTCGTGACGCGCCCTGGGGGAATCCGGGGAGTATCTGAGCCGCTGGGGAGCGCGTGGGAGAGAATCAGCTACATAACCCGGCAAGAAACTTAAAGGAGCTGAAGGTTCATTTGCGCAGGTAAGCGGCGAAAGCAGTCGCAACATCGCAGGTCAACGGCGGCGCCTGGACAACTCCATAATGCGGGTACCCAGTTCGGCGGTCTCTGCCTGCCCAATCCCAGCAGTGCCTGCGCGGCTGCGCGCAGCATCGTGCCGAAAGCCATCCGCTGCGGCACATTCCGGCTGAACGACTGGCGCTCGTCAATGGCCCCGGTCATGCCCCATGTATGTAAGCGCGTAAGCACGCCGGTCCCTGCGCCACTCCCCCTTGCCCACAGTCTCTGACCTGGACTAACGTCCGCCCGACCGATGCCACTTTCCTCGGAACTTCGCAGGTGCCAGATTTGCAGTGCCGTCCGCGGAAATCGTGGACACCCAGGCAATGGGCCGCGGCACCACCCTCGCGGTCAGCAGCTTGTAGAACTCGTTGCGGGACATCTCAGCGGAATCAAAGTCAATGCGCGTGGTGATCAGTATCCACACAGGCGGCCGCGGATCTTACAGCGGATCCACGGCACCACCAAACCCCTGAGTTCGACGGAAAGTGCCCGATATCGGGAGCCACCGAGCACCAGGAGCCGACACCGCGCCCACCGCAGCCCCCCACCGTCTGGGAGGACTTCGGCACGCCCCCAAACGCCGCCCCGGCGCCTAAATGCGCATTTCCTTCGACCGCTTCGGCCTCGAAACCGGTGTCGACCGCCGGCACGAGGTCCGTTGTCCTTCTTGGCGAAGACGTCGATATGCCTCGACAGCGCTCGGTCCCCCGTTTCAGAGCTTCGCTGTCTGCACCGGTTCGGTGGCTGTGGCCATGCCTAACGGACTGAACGGCCCACATAAGGGGCTGTCAGTGTGCCGAGGATGAGAGGCGCGCGTACGTTCACGCCACGGACTTCAACATCACCGCGGACGAGGAAGCACTCTTCCTCCACGCCGGCCACTCCCCCACGGACAACGACCTGGTGGACGAACCGGGTTACGACGTCAGGCTGCTCCTGCAGTCCCTCCTGGAGAAGGGCTGGCTCATCGTCAACCCCGTCACCAACGAGTGGATCGGCGAAGTCGTCCCAGCCCTCGATGCCCGTGCCAGCTCGCCGTGAGGGCGCAGCGACGGCAGCAGGGGTGGTTACCAGGGGCGGATGAGGACGGTGCCGACCTTGCCGGGCCGTACCGCGTGTTCCACGGCCTCTGCCAGGTCGCCGAGACCGTAGGTGGCGGCTACGTCGAACTGGTCCTTGAGCTCCCTCGCGATCAGCTTCGCGGCGGCGACGTCGGAAGCCTGCCTCTCGGCGGAGGTGTCCGACATCCAGCGGCCGATGCTCTTGCCGCGCAGCGTCAGCGATTTGTGCAGCAACGTCGACGCGGGCAGCGAGATCGGCTCCGCGGCCATCTGCCCGTAGCAGACGAGCTTTCCGCCCGGCGTCAGCAGGTCCAGAAGGCTCTCGGCGAGTTTTCCGCCGATCGGATCGAGGGCCACGCTCACCGGACGGCCGTCAGCCGCGCTGCGGACGTCAGCGGCCCAGCCTGCATGCTCCGTCGCCACCACCGGCACGTCCGGGAAGCGTTTACGCAGTTCCGCGGCACCGCGTTCGCTGCGGACGACGTTGACGATCGCGATGTTGTGGGCCAGGCACACGGCGGTCAGCAGGCGTCCGACCGACGAGCCGGCGGCGGTCTGCAGCAGAACGCCGTCGTACCCGATGGAGGCGTGTGCCTCCGCCTCGCGGCGCAGCATCATGGCGGTGATCGGGTTCACGAGCATCTGTGCGGCGACCTCGTCCGGCACTTTTGCCGGTACGGCGACCACCACCCGGGCGGCCGCCGTGATCCACTGGGACCAGGCACCCGGGTGCGGGAAGACCGTCACCCGCGCGCCGGGCTCGACCCCCGGTGCCACCGGTGTGTCCGGGCCGATGGCCTCCACCACGCCGGTGGCCTCGACACCGGCCGGGACCGGTTGTCCGCTGTGCCCTGGATACGCCTCGACGGCCTGGAGATCACCAGGGTGCACGGGGAACACGGTGGTGCGGACGAGTACTTGACCGGTCTGCGGCGCTGCCGGCTCCGGCTCCTCGATGACGGTCAGGACGTCGGCGGGCGACCCGCCGCGGGTGTGGACGACACGACGGCTCATGACACTCCTCCTGTGTGTGCTGGGCTTGCATGGCCCGGGGTGACCGCGGTCCGGGCTGTCAGCCGGCGTCCTGAAGCAGGAAGTGCCGTGCGCTGAGCGGGCCGTCGAGCTGCATCAGCCGGCCCCCCTCTCGCAGACCACCGAGGTCCAGTGCGGCGAACCCGAACTCGTCCAGCAAAGCGGCCACGGCCGCCTTCGCGTCGGCGTCGTCGCCCGCGTAGAAGACCACCTGGCGGCCTTCCTCGTGCCGGGGGTCCCCGGCGATGAACGGGGCGAACAGGGTGTTGAACGCCTTCACGATCCGCGCTCCGGGAAGGCGCTCGGCGACCCATTCGCTGCCCGTGAGGTCACCGACGTCGTACCGGCCCCGCCAGGGGTTGGCCGCGGCGAACTGATTCGTCGTGTCGACGACGGTCTTCCGGGACCAGTCGGTAAGGCCGGTCAGGTCCGGTACGGCGAAGAACGGCACCGCGAGGAAGACGAGGTCCGGCTGCGCCGCCTCCTCGGCCGTCACCGCACGGGCCTTCGGCCCCAGCTGCGCCACGACCGCCTTGAGTGTCTGCGGGCCCCGTCTGTTGCCGATGAGTACCTCATGTCCATGCCGGACGGCTTTGTCGGCGACGGCCCGGCCGACCGCTCCCGCGCCGAGAATGCCGATGGTGCTGTGTGCGGTCATGCTGCTCATCCTTGATCGTGTGTCGGGGGCCGTTCCGGTGGCCCTGCGGCGGCTGTGTGATCGACTCCGGCCGCTTCCTTTCGGGGTGGTCCCGGCCTCAGCGGCAGGTGCGGCGGCGCCTACGCGCGATGCGGGTTGAAGTCCAAGAGGACCTTGCCGTTCTTCCGGAAGTACGCGAGGGCCTCGGGGAAGTCCGCCGCCTGGTAGACGGGCGCGGAGGGCAGGACGAGTTCTCCCTCGGCGACCAGCCGCGCGGACTGCGCGTTCAGGGCCGGAAGGCGGGGCAGGAACTCGTCCTGGTACATCCAGAACTCCGTCGTGGTGATGTTCTTCGTCCTCAGCACGTCCGGGTCGGGCGTGAACGGCCGGCCGCTCAGGTACCCGTAGATCGCCAGCAGGGCGCCGTGGGTCAGCATGTCCAGCAGCCGCGTGGTCGCCGTTCCGCTGACACCGTCGAGGCCGAGCAGTACCGGATCGGAGCCTATGGCTTCCCGCACGCGCGCGCCGGCGTCCGCCGAGTCGACGACCACGACGTCGGCGCCGAGGTCTTCGAGTTCGTTCACGAGTTCCGCACGGCGCACGATGTTGATCGTTCGCAGCCCGCGCTCCTTGGCGAAGACGATGACGGACCGGCCTACCCCGCTGTTCGCCGCGTTCTGCACCACCCAGGAACCGGCCGGAAGGTCGCGCAGGCCGACCAGGAGCCCCGCGGTGACGGGATTGATGGTGAGCATCGCGGCCTGCTCTAGGCTGATGGACTTGTCCAAGGCGCTCAGGTCCGCTGCCTTGGCCACGACCTGCTCGGACCAGGCGAAGACGCCGAAGGGAAGCAGGACTCTGTCGCCGGGACGGACCTGCGTGACGTCGGGCCCTACGGACACGACCGTGCCGACGCCCTCGTTGCCGATGGCGGTGGGCAGCTCAGGGCGAACGGGGTAGATGCCCTGCGCCAGGAGGAGGTCGTGGTGGTCGAGCGGGGCGTACTCAACCTGGATCAGCGCCTGCCCGGCGGAAGGAGCCGAGAGCTCGGGCACGTCCACAACCTGCAGGCTCTTCTCCGGCTCCCCGAACTGGGTGAGGTGAATTGCGAGCATGGAACACGACTTCCTGTTACGAGACATCAAGTGCGGAGGAATGACTGGCCTGGCGACTCGTACTCATCGCAGCATAGATATTCCGTCTCAGCGATTCAAAGCCATCGCTACCGAGAGACCCGCCATTCGTGTCCCGGCAGTTGTGGTGACTGGATATTGGGCACGATGTCTTTTCGGCATGCATTCCAGGGGCGTATCTATATCTATTCCTGACTCATTTTTCGGGCCCCCGCCGAAATTCACCCGATCTCCCGGGGTGCTCACATAGTGACCTACCCCATTTCGTCGGCATGGGAGAGCGTGATGGCGTGGGAGCCGCCGGTGATCTCGGTGGCGGTCGCGCCGATCCGCTTGGCTGCGGCACGCTCGGCGTCGGGGTTGATGGCGTGGTCGGCGCCGGCGACGAAGCACCGGCTCGGGAGCTTCTTCCAGCCCGGCTCGATGGCTGGTACGCGAGGAACGCGTTGTTGAGTTCGGGATGTCAATGGCGGGCAGGTCGGCGCGGCGGACCGTGCCCTACTGAAGGCCCCCTCGGATCACGTCGTCCTACCCGTCGCGCGGTCGTCGTCAGCGTCCGGCTGCGCGGGCAGGGCCTGGCTGGCGGTCACCGATTCCACTTCGCCGATGTCCTGCGGCGTGAGGTCCAGGTCGGAGGTCTCGTCGTTGCCGGGTCTCTCTGCCTCTCTTCGGGCCTTGCGCCGGTCATGGAGAAGCGAGAAGGCAACGGCGGAGAAATAGAGCATCCAGATCGGCGCGGCCAGCGCCAGCATGGTCAGCGGGTCCGTGCTCGGCGTCGCCACAGCCGAAAAAACCGTGATCCCCACGATCATGCTGCGCCACCAGCCGAGCATCCGCCGGCCGGTCAGCGCTCCGGTGAGGTTCAGCATCACCAGCAGCAGTGGCATCTCGAAGGAGAGGCCGAAGACGACCACCATGCGGGTGACGAGGTCGAGCAGATCATCCAGCGGCAGCAGGTTGTCCACCCCGTGCGGGGTGAAGTCGATCAACACCCTCGCGGTGTTGGGCAGCACGTTGTAGGCGAAGAAGGCGCCGCCGAAGAACAGCGGGACGCCCGCGCCGACGAACGCGTAGGCATATTTCCGCTCGTGCTTGTGCAGGCCGGGGGCAACGAACGCCCACAGCTGGTACAGCCATACCGGCGAGGCCAGCACGACGCCGGCCATCAGGGACACCTTCAGTGCCAGGGTGAAGGGCGCGAGCAGACCGTTGATCGTGATCCGCGCGCAGGTGGTGTCCGCGGTCTGCCTGGCCAGAGCGGCGAAGGACGTCGGGCAGCCGACCGAGTCCAGCACCGGCCTGGTGAAGAGGTTGATGATGCCCTTGTAGTAGAAGGCCGCGGCGATCGTGACGACCAGGATGGCAAGGACGGCCTTGGCGAGCCGGTTGCGGAGCTCACGAAGGTGCTCCGCGAGCGGCATCCGTCCCTCGGGGTGCTTCTCCTTGTTGCGGGCTGACTGGGGCACGCCACGTCCTCATCTCGTGCGGCAGACCGGAAACCACCGGCCTGCGTCAGTACTTGATCGTCTCCGTCACCCGGTGGGGCGCGAGCTCGCCACGGCGCTGGTTACGGCCGGTAGCGCGTCCAGGAGGCAGTGGGGCCAGGTCGGCACCACTTACCGCGAGCTGATCTGCCCTGCCCGGCCCGACGGTGGGAGGCCCACGAAGGTCCTCCGACCGTCCACCGTTACGCGCTGTGCGCTCGGGCCGGGAAACAGCGCTGCCCGGCCAAGACACCGGCGTGCGGGGATGAGCCAGGGCGCAGGACCGGGCTCAGTCTCCGTGACTGGTCGTGCTGTCCGTGGGCGCGGTGCGTGCGGTGGCGGTGTCTCCGGGAGCGCCCGAGATCGTCTGCCGTCCCGGTGCAGGCTCGGGCTCGGACTCGGGCTCGGGCTCGGGCTCGGGGCGTGGCTCGTTTGAGGCGACGTCGCCCTTCATGGCCTCGGTCTCGCTCTTGAGGATCCGCATGGACTTGCCCAGCGCCCGGGCCATGTCGGGTAGTTTCTTCGAGCCGAAGATCAAAACCACCACCGTGACCAGGATCAGCAGGTGCCAGGGCTCCAGCGCATTGCGGAACATCGTCACATCACCCCTTCGAACACGTCGGCCCTCATACCTGCCTCGGCGATCCGTGCCGCTTGTTCCTGCGCGGCAGCGGTGGGAGCGGGAGCGCCCGCGGCGCCTCGTGTCTTGCCGCCCCGAGCGTGCCCCCATCGCTCTCCGGGCGCGCGCAGAACCTCGGCCGCTGCCCTGAGGGGCGTCCTGCCCACGACCGGGCCTTGCGGAAGGTTGACGCGGCGGGAGGCGCACACCTTGGGCCGGGGACGACGGCCCGCTGCCGCCGGCGGGAGCGTCCAGCACGGTTGCCCGTCCAGCGATACGGCGAAGAGTTCCCCTTCCGCGTCCCGGCCGCAGCCGGCCGGGACACCACTCTGCTGGACGCGGTCGATGTCCACGCCCCGGTAAGGCTCTATACCGACGGATGACCGGCATTCGTCGTCGCAGAAGGCGATCCACAGGAGGTGGCCGGACAAGCCGGCGTCCGTGCCCGCGCCCGCGGTCTCGTACGCGGACGCCTGGGAGGGGGTTTCCCGGTGCACTTGGGAGGGCGGTTTCGCCGGTGCCCGCCGCCCGCGCCGTCGGGAGATTCCCAAGGCGTCGTCCAGCCGGGCTTCGCAAGTGAATTCGTCGCCCGCCGCCGCAAGCACGGGGAGTTCGGCCAGCAACAGGCGGACGACGAGGCGCAGTTCGCCGCCTGTGACCTGCATGGCCACCTGCGCCGGCTGCCCGGCCCGCGGAGCGTGCGGGGGTGTTTGGGTCGGATGGACGCCCAGCCGCTGCCCTGGGGAGCAACCACGTTCGGACATCTGGAACAGCCGATGGGTCTTCGCGTTCGGCCACGGTGCGTTCACCGGCTTTCCCTGACGTGACCGTTCCTGTCGCCGACCGGCGCGATGTTCACGCATGGCTGTCGGGCATATGAGGCGAGGCGAGTGGAGTGGGCCGGCTGCCGCGGGGGCGTGCCGGGTGTCGATGTCCTTGCGGGTCATGTGTCCTTCTCCTTGTCGGATCGGGGTCGATTCAGATTCCGGGGCGCCCGGCAGCCGTCCAGGCGGCGTACTCCTGGCGGACGTAGAGGCGGTGGCCGGGGGCGGGCGTGATCGCGTCGGGGTGGTGCGGGCCGGCCACCAGATCGGGATGGCGACGGTCGTGCCGAACGAGTTGCTCGGCGGTTTCTGCGGCGGCGGCGACCGGGCCGGGGCCGTCGAGGGCCATCCGGTCCATGAGGGCCGCCCGTCGTAGCAGCCAGGCGCGTTCGGCGGCCGTCGCGTCGACCAGGGGGCCGGTGTCGGGCCCGGCCTGGCGGCCTTCGCGTTCGGCCCCGAGAGCGAGCACTTGGTGTATCTCGCGGCGCAGGTCTGGCGCATTCGCGTACGCCTCGTGCGGGGGCGGGACGCCGATGGCCTCACCGCTGTTCGGAGTGACGTGCATGCTCACACCTCCGCCGGCCCTGGCAACGGGCCGCAGTTCGTGCGGAACGCCCGGCCCGGTCATGACGAGCACCTGAGGCAGGCGCGGACTTCGCGGCCGCTGCGTGTCTGGTGGACCTCGGTCGACTGGGCGAGGTACTGGACGATGCCGGTGCCGCGGCCGTGTTCGTCGGGGGCGATGTCGGGGCGATGGCGCTCCACTGGCGTGCCGGAGTCAGTGACCACGATGTGCAGAGTGCCGTCGTCGAGGACGAGCAGCAGGGTCATGCGCTCGCGGCCGTACTGGGCGGCGTTGGCGGCGAGTTCGTCGACGATGAGTACGGCGGAGTCCCGCTCACTTGCGGGCACGCTCCAGGTCTCCAGCAGATCGTCCGCGAAGTGACGAGCGGCGGAGACGTGCGCCTCCTGCGCGGGCAGGGTGAGCAGCGCCTCGTGGCGGCAGGGCGGGCCGATCAGTGAACTCGGGCTGGGGGAATCGGTCACAAACATGGTCTTCTGGCTCTTCTGTGGAGGTGCGGAGAGCGGAACTGGGGAGACCAGCACCAACAACTTCGGGGGCTGTCGGTAGGCCGGACCCTGAAGGGGCGCGCTCATTCAGTTCCACGGACGACGCATGCCGAACGGTTCGAGCCGTTCGCCCTTTTTGCTCGACTTCTTGCGGTTCGCATCAATTCCGGCGGCCTGGCTGGGCTCACTCGCCTCCGCCACGACTCGATGCCGCACTCGGTCGGACCGGGCACCGGCAGCTCGTTCCCTCGCCCGTGGCCTTCCGGAAGGCCCTGCGGAACGTCGCGCCGCGGGGCCGGACGAGCGTCCCTGCCCGCGTCTCGGCCCGGTCGCGGCCCTCGGCGTGCCGACATCTTGGACCGTCTCCTCCGGGCCGCCCGGACTTCGGAGGAAAGGGCGAGTCGAGGTCGCCGGCCGCTTGGTGAACGGCAAACCTCTGCTTGCGCGCGGGACGGGGATCACTTCGGCCGGGCCCTTGCCCAAGGCCCAGGGCGGCGCCACCGGCCACCCGGAGAGGGAGTGCACGCCCCGTCGGCGCACTCACGCATCAAGTCGGCTGAGAACGCAGCCGGTTCGCCGGAGCCGGCCTGAGGGTCACCAGCCCCCGGAAACCGTCGGCGCGCCCGCGAGAAGGACCCGGGTGCCGGCTTCGGCCTCCTCCCGGCGGAGGTTGAGGAGTACGCCTTCGGCCCCGCACAGCCGTGCCCAGAGGCGCCCGCGGCGGCCTCCGAGGCCGCCGCGCTCATCCGCCGGGTGCGTTGTCGGACGATCTCGCCGATCCCGGAGCCGTGCGACCTGGTGGCATCGGTCGACGACGGTGGTCACGAGCGTGCCCGCGCAGCCGATGTCACGAGCACAGGCCTCCTCGATGGCCATCGGTTGGACGTCCTGTGCGCGCTCCTTCAGCCTGGCCCACCGGTCTTGAGGCGGCTTCGCTTCTCGGCGACGGCCCGGCCCCCGCGGCGCTGACGGCCTGGACCTTCGGTCGCGACGTCTTCTTGGCCCCTCGTGCCGCCGTGCGCTCACACCCGACAGCTGTCGTCATGTCACTGGGAGGTCTGGCCGCCCAGTGACATGACGACCCTGGCCTCGCCTCACGCCCTGATGGTGACCATCTTCTGACCGTTGCCCGCGAGGATCTCGAAGTGGTCGATGGCCCCCGGGGACATGGCAACCGCCCCTGGGATCGTGGTGCCGGAAGGGTACTCGCCTGCCCGCCAGGTAGCGCCGTCCGCCCTGGCTCCGCCGGGTCCGACCGCCTGCAGCCGGCAGGTGATCCCGGCGGGTGCCCCCTTGGCATGGACCTGCAACACGCTGCCCCAGGCAGAGGGCGAGACCTTCACCGAGGCGGAGACGCCGGTGGTGGGATCGCTTCCGGAAAAGGTGCGCCAGGCAGCCGGTGCGGTCGGCCCAGGCGGCGTCGCCTGACTGCCCACGGATCCGGTGGCCGCCAGCCATGTGCCGCCGGCCGCTGCCGCGATGAACGTCAGAGAGGCGGCCGCTCCGGCCAGTTGCAGACGCCAGGTCCTGCGTCGCCGGGCCGCGGCCTGCTGGAGGAGCCTCTCCAGCACACCCCCTGCCGGCGCCTTCGACACCGCGGGGGCGGCGGGCCGTTCGGGCAGGGTGCCCTGCGCGCTTTCGGCTGCCCGTGCCACCAGCCGGTCGGCCAGGTCCCCGTCGGCCGTCGGCACTGTCTGGCCTGAGGCTTCGGCTTCGGTCACCGTCGCCAGCAGCGCAGGCAATCCCGCCAGCCGGGTGTGTTCGGCCTGGCATTCGGCGCATTCCGCGAGGTGGATGCGTACCCGTTCCATTTCTGCCGAGGGCAGCGTGCCCAGGACGTATCCCCCCAGCGCCAGCCGGAGGGCGTCGTGCTCCGCGCTCATGGTCGCCGCCTCCTGCCCGCCACGGTCATGGCTCGATGCCCCGTTCCTGCAGCGCCAGCCGCAGGGCGTGCAGGGCGTAGTGCGTCCGCGACTTCACGGTGCCCAGCGGGATGCCCAGCACCTGTGCGGCCTCCGCCATGGTCCGGCCCCGGTAGTAGGTCTCCAGCAGGACGGCGCGGTGGTCCGGGGACAGCGACCGGATGGCTTCGGCAACCGCCCAGCTCTGCAGTGCCTGCTCGATCTGGTCCTCGCCCGGCGTCTGCTCGGCGGCCCGCTGAAGGGCCTCGCCGCCGGCCTCGGCCGGTCTGGCCTGCCGGGCCCGGTGGGCGTCGATGACCAGGTGCCGGGCGACCGTACACAGCCATGCCCGGGCCGGGCCGCGTGCGGGGTCGAACGCGGCGGGATGCTGCCACGCTCGCAGCAGCGTCTCCTGGACCACATCCTCCGCCCATTGCCAATCTCCTGAGGTCAGTCGCAGCACGTAGTGGAACAGGGCCCCTGCGTGCTCCACGTACAGAGTGCGCAGCAGATCCTCATCTGCGGTCGAAAGCGCCCCTTTACCAGAGACACGGTGCGCGGAGCTATCTGGATCAGTCCGCGGGCCACGTTTTCGGGAACTCCAGGGCATAGGGCGATCATCGCGCACATGTACCACTTTGTCCCGTAACGGACGGCACGGCGCAGGTGACGCTCAGTGTGCATCGCGGATGACATGCCCCTGCCGGGCCTTACGGCACCAGGAGAGCCGAGCGTGCGCGGCGCCCGGGAGGCCGACCGGTCCGCGGCGAAGCCAGGAGGTCTCACAAAAAGTGCATATCTGTCGAACCGTGGGACTCCCGCCGTCCGTGGAGCCGGACAAGAGCCGACTCACGCGCACTTCCTCATCGATTCCCCATGCAACGAAGGATGGATCGGAGATGACCGAGATACACCACGCGACGGACGCACTCCCGGCGCCGGCCAAGCTCACCCCGCCCCCGCGCGTCCAAGTAGGCGCCACCGCGCAGCCTCCGCCCGTGCCCAGCGCACACCACGGCGACGGCTCTCCACGCACCGCGATCGAGGGCCACGCAACCAACGGGACGGAACTCCGCCCGGCCCAGCGTGCGCACCACCGGTACGGGCACCGCCAACCTGCCCCGAATCACTCGCGGCTCCCCACAGGGGGAACTGCCGCATGCCGCCCGCACCTTCGCGGCGCGCAACCGCGGATGTGCAGCACGGGGCACGTCGAGGCGAGCCGCCGGCCCGGGGCGGCACCCATGCTCGTTCGCCGGGTCCGTGAGGGGCACGCGCCCTTGAACACGGCACCCACCACATATTCCTGCGGTTACGTGCGCCGAGCCGGCGCAGTCCCCGCCTGATCAGTGAGGAACGGACACCATGCACCTGAACTTTCGCACACCGGTCCGGCGATCACGTGCTGCGGCCGGGCTGGCCGTCGCCATCATCGCCACTGCCGGCGCGGTGGGGCTCCTCAGCTCATGCGGCCAGTCGTCGCATTCCTCGGCCGGCGGAGCCGTCGCCATCACCCCCGGTGCGGGGCAGCACCGGACGGCAGGGATGCCCGGCGCCACGGGGCCGGGGAAAGCCGCCGGTCCCGGCGCCTCGCCGATGCCCGGCATGAGCATGCCCATGAGCCCCTCAAGCACGGCCGCGCCGGTGACCGCGAACGCAGTGACGATCAAGAACTTCGCCTTCTCCCCGGCCACGCTGAAGGTCAAGGTGGGCACGAGGGTGACGTGGACCAATCAGGACACCGACGCCCACACCGTCACCAGCGCCGGATCGGGCGGCGCGTTGCATTCGGCCGCCCTGGCCACCCATGCCACCTACAGCTACACGTTCACCAAGCCCGGCACCTACGCCTACCTCTGCACCATCCATCCGTTCATGACCGCCACCGTGGAGGTGACCCGATGACCGAGTACCACGACAGTCACGACGGAGCACTGGCCGACGACGCCGGTCAGCCCGATACCGAACACGGTATGACTCGACGTCAACTCATGCGGCACGCAGGGTGGTTCGGCGGCGCGGTGGTGCTGACCCTGGCCAGTGGAGAGGTGATAAGCCACATCGCCGGCTCCCTGGACACCAACGCGGGCGCCGCGACCGGGGCCGCCGCAGCGGCAAACGGCGCGCTGCGGTTCGTGCAGGTCTCCGACAGCCATATCGGGTTCCAGGGCCCGGCGAACACGGATGTGGTCGGCTCCTTCACCGAAGCGATCAAGCAGGTCAACTCGCTCGGATTCAGACCCGATTTCGTCATGCACAGCGGCGATCTGACCCACCTGTCCACGGCCGGGCAGTTCGACCAGGTCAAGCAGATGATGGCCGGAATGAAGACAGACCGCGTCTTCACCGTGCCGGGCGAGCACGATTCCATCGGCGATGCAGGCCGCGCCTACCGGCGGACCTTCGGCATGGGCACGCTCGGCGACGGCTGGTACAGCTTCGACACCCACGGCGTGCACTTCATCGCCCTGGTCAACACCCTGAGCCTGGAGAAGCTCGGCCACCTCGGCGCCGACCAGATCGACTTCGTTCGCAAGGACATCGCCGGACTGTCGTCGGACACCCCCATCGTGGTCTTCAGCCATATCCCGCTGTTCGCCATGTACCCGAAGTGGGGCTGGAGCACCGACGACGCCCTCAAGGTCATCGCCCTGCTGCGCCGCTTCTCCTCCGTCACCTGTCTCAACGGGCACGTCCACCAGCTGTTCACCAAGACAGACGGCAACATCACCTTCCACTCCGCCACCACCACCGCCTACCCCCTGCCCAAACCGGGCCGCGCCCCCGCCCCCACCCCGCAGGTCGTCCCCGCCCGGCAGCTCAAAGAGGCACTCGGCATCCGCAGCGTCGGCTACCGCCAAGGCGACCGCGAACTGGCCATCAAGGAACGGAGGCTGGCATGAACACCCACAGACTCCTCGCCCCCACCCTGCGGTCGATGACCGCCGCGACCCTCGCCGCCAGCGGATACATTCACGCCCAGCTCTACATCGACGGGTACCGCTTCATCCGCATCATCGGCCCCCTGTTCCTGCTCCAGGCCAGCGCTTCCTTCGCCTGCACCGCCCTGCTCCTGATCGGGACACCGCCCCTGCTGTTGAGGACCGCCTCGGCAGGCGTCGCGCTCGGCGCCCTCGCCGGCTTCACCGCTTCGCGCACCGTGGGAGTGTTCGGATTTACCGAGCACGGTCTGCAGCCCGAGCCACAAGCCGTCCTCAGCCTCCTTGCCGAAACCGGCACGCTGCTGCTCCTCGCCATCTGGCAGGTGACCGTGACCAGACAATCTCACACTGCCCGACCGCCCGTCAGGACACCCAACTGGGCCACCACCCGCACACCACCCAACTGAACCACCGCCACGAAGCCGCCCGGGATGCCTGCGTCCTGGCTCGGAGTGCGGCGGGACCGGCGCGCCACACACCGCCGCACGGGCTACCCCGACAGAACGGCACGGCAGGGTAGGGCAGGGCAGGGGATCATACGGGTGCTCACCGGTTGCCAGGACTTCGTGTCCGCCCAGGTACAGCACACCCTGCAGCTTGCCGAATCCCCCTCGCTCGGTCCGATCCCCAAGCACTCTCCACCACTCTGCGCGAGCCGCAGGCGAACAGCGGTGTGGATGCCGTACGCGAACGGACAGGCCGGCGGGGCGCACCGTCTGCGTCCCGCCGACCGGCACCGCCGCCCCCAGCCGTGCCGCGGCTACAGCACAGCCCGCCCGCGGACAGCGACATCGTCGAGAGGCGGGCCACTCGCAACGCTTGCGACATCGGCTTTGCCGCCGAACACACCGTCGACCTCCCCGGCGCCATCTGCGCCGCCCGCACCTCATTCCGGAACCAAGGACTGCCCCCATGTACCTGGAACCGCGCCCAGGAATCGCCTGGCCGAGCCCGCACCTCCGCGAGCTGAAGGATGCCGTACGTGCTTTGCTCGGCCTGGACGACGACACCGCCGTCACAATCCGCCAACTCATCTGGGGCGAAGTCGGCTACCCACCTCTGGAGACCATCGTCGAGGTGCTGTCCATGGACGGCGAGTCTCACCGCTGGACGCTCCACCGCCCCGCGGAGCAGATAACCGAGAACGAGCTACGGGCCGCCCTGCTCCACCACCGACCGAGCTGACCGGAACCTGATCGACTGCCCCGGAATCCCGAGAACTGCGCGACGAGCGGCTTGCGGACACCGCACTGACCGGCGTCCGCGGCTCGGGAAATACCGCCCTCAACCGCATCCTCACCAGGACGATTTCGGCGCGGGCGACGTCGGCGCGAACCCGGCCCCACACCGCCCATAGACGAACACCGCCTGAGCTGCGGGCCGTTCTCCACCATCCATCTCGATTCGTGGGCCGCCACACACCGTCAGGAACTGCTCGACCAGCTGTCCTGACAGATTGCGGCAGAGCGCGCCGGACGAAAGATCCGCATCTGTGCCGGACGGAACAAGGCCGAACTGTGCTTCACCCCGACCTACCACAACCGGGCGAACCCGCTCGGAGCCCACTTCGGTCACGTTCGTCAGCTCACCCTGGCCAACTCCCACCACCCCAACCACCCGGCGCAGTCCCAGGCGCTGCACCGCTACCTAGGCCGAGTGTCGCGCCCGGTCCTCGAAGCGCTCGCAGACGCGCTGGTGCTCGCCCCGGACGAGCGAGCGTAGCTCTTTGCGGTGCCGGACGTGACGCAGGCCGCTCCCGCGCGACAGCCCGCCGAGCAGCGGTCGACCAGCAGCTGCGGCAGCTGGTCGACGGCATGCCTGACATCCCCGCGATGATTTTGGGCGGCCGCCAGGACCTGCTGGCCTGGAACACAGCGGCCACCGCCGTGCTCACCGACTTCGGCTCGCTGCCCCAGGCAGCTCGGCCACACCGGAGCCGGTCAGCGGTCGGGCGGGAACTGGTCACCGAACATCGGCAGCCCGCTGACGGACTCGGCGTGGGTCGCCTCATCCTGTAGGACGTCCCAGTGTTCGGCGAGCTTGCCGTCTTCCATGCGCACCACGTCGGCTGCCACCGAGGCGGCGGGGCTGCCATTGCCGCTGAAGCGGCCGTAGAGCATGACGTGATCGCCTTCGGCGAGGACGAGCTGATGCTCGTAGCGCAGGGTGTCCGGCAGCGAGCGGATCAGGTCGAACAGACCCGCGCGTCCTGGTGCGATGTGCGCGCTGTGCTGGATGTAGCGCTCGGACCAGAAATCTTCGGCGGCGACGTAGTCACGCTTGTTGAACAGCGTGTCGAACGCTTCCAGCACCAGTGCCTTGTTCTGTTCGGGAGTAGTCATGTGATCCTCCACGAGGTAGCCGCTGCATTCCCTCGCCCATCATCATGTCGATCGGCATGGTTTCTACGCCCACCGCGCCGCACGGTGCACGCGGCTGCTCCTCGCCGACTCCTGCTCGGAGTCGAGGCAGAGTTTGGCGTACTTGACGAACAGCTCGGGGTACTGGTGATGAGCGCCGTGGTTGGCGTCGGGGTAGAGGATGAGCTGGGCGTTCGGGGCGTGCTGCTGAAGCAGATAGGAGTTGACGGTGGGGATGATGATGTCGTTGTTGCCGTTGACGACGAGGGTGGGCTGCTTGAGGTCGGCCAGGTAGCCATAGGTGTCATCCTTACGCGCGCCCCAGGTGCCGATCGCTGCCGCCTGGGCCTGTACGGCCTCCGGGGCGACGGGCGCGTCGCGGTCGGAACGGGCCGTGACCCGCTCGGCATAGGCGCGGCCTGCGGCCTGGCTCTCCGTGGAGGGAGAGAAGAGAATCGGCAGCCACATGTCCTCCTGCCGGTCGTACGTCTCGAAGAAGAGTGCCTCGGTCTCGGGGGGGCATGGCTCCCAGGCCCTGGCCGCCGCGGGGCGCGGTTCCGACCAGGACCAGCTTGCGCACCAGTTCGGGGCGGTCGAGGGCGACCTGCTGCCCCACCAGGCCACCCATGGAATGGGCGAGAACGTCGATGACGCCAAGGCCGAGGGCATCGATGAACAGCTCGGCGTCCCGCGCCATCTGCTCGATGGTGTCGGGAGTCCGTCCGCCGCTGGAGGCGACGCCGACTCGGATGTGAGGCAGACATGTGTGCAATAAGGAGCCGGTCTGCCGCGAGGCTCTCCAGCTCTCTTCAATGTCGCGTTCTCCGCCGCCACCGCCACCGTCACCGCCGCCGGCGGCCCTGCGAGGCCGGCATCGCCGATCGGCGTGGATCAGTGAACCTCGCTGGGCGCAGCGCGTCTCACCTTGCTGATTGCGTGCGCTAGAAGCCTGAAGAACTGTTCCACTCACGGCCAAGTCAACCGGGCGCGGAGCGAACCTCCGCGCCTGGACGGGTTAGTTGGCGGTGTGACCGCCGTCGACGTTGAGAATATGCCCGGTGATGAATGAAGCTTCGTCCGATGCAAGGAAGACGATCGCTTCGGCAAGCTCCTCCGGGAGGCCGAGGCGACCCAACGGAACATCCGCCACCAGAGCCGCTTTGTTCTCCGGTATCCCGGTAAAACGGGTCAGCATGCCGGTGTCTGTAGGACCAGGCGCCACGCCGTTCACGCGGATTCCGGACTTGGCGAGCTCGAGCGCCACGGACTTGGTGATGCCTTCGACGGCATGCTTGCTGCCGACATAGAGGGAGGCTCCCGCCGCACCTTCGTGCCCGTAGGTCGAGGAGATGTTGATGATGGCTCCGCTGCCCTGTCCTTGCATGACGCGCGCTTGGTGCTTCATGCTCAGGATCACTCCGAGAACATTCGTGTCGAACGTCGCGGCATAGGTTTCCGCGGTCTGGTCCGTGATCGGGCCGACCTTGCCTTCGGTGCCGGCATTGTTCACGGCGACATCGAGACGGCCGAACTGTGCGACGGTCTCGTCGACCAGAGCGCGGATGTCATCCTCCTTGCGGACGTCCGCGTTGATGAACTCGGCCTCGGAACCGAAAGAGCGCAGCTCCTCGGCGAGCGCCTTGCCGGCCTCATCGCGTCGACCGGCAACGACCACCTTCGCGCCCTTCTTGGCGAAGGCGACGGCGGTGGCGCGGCCGATGCCGCTGAGCGCTCCGGTGATCAGAATGACGGGCTTGTTCATTTCCACTCCTGTGCTTCTGTGCTGCCGGGCGGCCTGGTCGCGGACGCGTTCGCTCGGGCTCGGCTGCATACTCCTTAGCTGCGTTTCATGTCTCGGCCGGTGACGAGGGCGAACTCGTTGCCTTCGGGGTCGGCGAACGCGTCCAGCGGGCGAAGCCCTGAGCGACGTCGCGGATCCGGGACGCGCCGAGCACGATCAGCCGCTGGGGCCCGGCCTCGAAGAGGGGGCTGATGAGGTCGAGGTGGAGCCGGTTCTCCACCGGCTTCGGCTCGGGGACCTGGTGGAAGCTCAGCCGCGGGGTGGCCCCGTCCGGGTCGAGTGCGGCGAATTTCGGGGCTCGCGCCTGGGGCGACGTCCCGCCCGAGGGCCTCGGCCCAGAAGTGCGCGAGGTTCTCGGCATCGGCGGCATCGACGCTCAGTCCGTACACGGTGCTGCTCATGACCGTTTGCCTCTCAGGGCAGACAGGTTCAGATGGCGGTGCGGCCGCCGTCGACGGCGACGTTCGCGCCGGTGACGTAGCCGGCCTTCGGCGAGGCGAGGAAGGCGACGACCTCGGCGATCTCTTCGGGCTCGGCAGCGCGCTTCATCGCGGTGGTCTCCGCGAGCGCGTCGAACAGGTCGCGGGCCTCGGGCCGGGTGTAGACCGGTCCGGGGGCGACGGTGTTGAAGCGGACGCCGCGGCCGCTGTACTCGGCGGTCCAGCCCCGGGTCAGTGACGCCAGCGCGGCCTTGGTCGCGCCGTACGCGGCGCCGGTGGCCAGGCCGAGGCTGCCGGCCATGCTGCCGATGTTGATCACGCTGCCCGCCCCCTTCGCCGCCATCGCCGGGGCGAACGCGGCGACGAGGAAGAACGACGCGCGGACGTTGCTGGCGAACATCGCGTCGTACTCGGAGACCTTCATCTCCTCGGTAGGCGCCCAGATGGCTTGCCCGGCGTTGTTGACCAGGACGTCGATCTCGCCTACCTCGGCGGCGAGCCTGTCGATGCCGGCCGGGTCCTCAAGGTCCGCTTCGACGAACCGGGCATGGCCGCCGGCCGCAGTGATCTCGTCGACGGTCGCGGCACCTCGCTGAGCGTTGCGGCCGGCCACGACGACGGACATTCCCTCGGCAGCGAGCCTCTTGGCGACCGCCCGGCCGATGCCGGACGTAGCCCCGGTGACCAGGGCAGTAATGGGGTGTAGGTCGAGGTTTTCGTGCTCCACAGACATGGGTTGCACCTTCTCGAATTGTTACCCAGACCGGTCTGTCTGTTAACACCTCCAACTTAGACAGACCTGTCTGGATACGTCAAGGGAACGCGGAACAAATAAAGACAGACAGACCTGTCTGCTAATATGCGGGTATGTCTGAGAAGGTGCTGTCACCGAAGGAACGCAGCGCGGCGGCGCGGGCGCGACTGCTGGCCGCCGCCAACGAGCTGTTCTACGCCGAGGGTGTCCAGTCGGTCGGGATCGACAGGGTCATCCAGCACGCCGGGGTCGCGAAGGCAACGCTGTACAGCGCATTCGGCAGCAAGGACGGCCTGGTCCGCGCCTACCTACAGGCACGGCATGCCGCGACCGTCGAGCGCATGACACGCGAGCTCGAGACCCGTTACGACAGCCCGAAGGAGCGCCTGGTCGGCGCGTTCGAGGTGCAGGGGCTCTCGTTCATCGAGCCGGGGTTCCGTGGCTGCGCGTTCATCAGCGCGAGCGCCGACGCCCCACCCGGCGGCGTCGTCGAACAGGCCGCGAATGACTACCGCACCTGGCTACACGAACTCTTCTTCGGCCTTGCCCAGCAGGCAGGAGCCAAGGACGCGAAGTCACTCGCCCAGCAACTGGTACTGCTTTACGACGGCGCCGGGATCAGTGCCTGGCTGGACCGCGACCCCAGCGCCGAAACAGCGGCCCGCACCGTAGCCGCCGCCCTGGTCGACGCCGCCATCCCAGACTGAGACGGAACCACCCCACGGCGACCACGATCACCAAACCTCGAATTCCTTGCCTTCGCCGGGATAGCCACGACTCTGATCTGCTACCGCCGGCTCTCCGCCTGAGACGGCGCTCAGGTAATTGGCGCCTCGTGCCGTTACCTGCCAGCGGTCGATCACCTCGCGGTTTCGGACGACCAGTAGCTCATCGGCGAGATCTACCGGCGTGCATACGTGGTTGGGGACGACAGCAAACAACGCCCCGAGGCGTGGCCCCCGCACCCCTTCCGGAAGCCGGACAACGGCGTGGTGCTCCCACAACCTGCGTCCCCGAACGCAGGAACCCCACCGGCAAGCCGACGGGGGTTCCTCACCTCTCACGCGGTATCACACGCGTCTCACCAACAGCATTGACGCTCCTGGACCACAAGGCCCTGACCTGCGCCTACACCCCTGACCTGGACCACCTGGATCACGCAAGACGCGATCTACAACATGTGCCAGGTGGGACCGTCACAGCTCAAGGACAGTGGTCCCCCCCGCGTGGCCGGTCTCGCTGTCCGTGGCCGGATGCAGATGCCGTCGGAAGCATGGGCTCCTCCAGGGCGGCATGGGTGTCCGTGTCGGCGGGCCGGGGATCGTCAGGGCACGCGGTTGCCGGCGTCCGGATGTGACCATGGCCGAACTCAACAACGGCTTTCGTGACGATGAGCAACGGCGGCGTGTCCGGAGTGTCATTCATGATCGCCTCGCCGACGACCGTGGCCCCCAGGAGTGCCGCTTTCTCATGCGGTTCCGGTGGCAGCTGCTCATGTCGTACCAAGAGGTGTCGATGGACGAGCTCGGCCTGAACGTTGGCCGGCCGAAGCTGGACGTGATCGAGTCATTGATCAGGGCCATTGATCAGGGCCATCAGGTCGTCCCATGCCGAGATCGATGTCTGGATTGCCAGCACCCAACCATTCTTCCCGGTGATTCAAGACCTCCCAGGAAAACGGCAGTCACCGTGGCCGGAGCTTCGTCAGTCGGCGCAGCAGATGACCGGAGCTGTTTCGTAATTCCTGGGACGCACCCTCAAGGCCTCAGCGTTTCTGGGCCTACAGCGCCGCGAGCCGCATGGGCACCGCAGACTGTTCCATCGCGCGACCGCCTGCCGGACCGATCGGTCGGTTCTCCTGGGATCTGGTCCCTGTTTCAGCCTTTCCGGCTCCAAGCTCGGTCGACATCGCAAACAACACCGGCGAGCGCTGCGGTAGTTACCAGGGAACGGCCTGATCTGCCACCGTCTCAGTGGATGGTACTTGCGCTCGTGGCCGAACGTCCCGGCCACGGCTTCGCCATCACAGCCCTCACGGCGGAGGGCCCAGAAATCGGCGAGTTCTGGCATATCGCGCGATCTATGCCTGGCAGCTGGAACACGTCCGCGCCGGGTGCGGGCTTCTCGACGCCGTGACGTCGCCTTGACGCTGCCGGCCGCCAAGACCGGCTGACGTCACGTTCGTGGTCATCCTCCCCTCGGCATCCACGTCACCGCCGCGCGCGTGCCACGACTCGATCCGGCCGATACCGGTCAGCAACGACCACGACAGGTGGCACCCCGGCGGCGCCGCCGCAGCCTTCACATACGCGTCCAACACCACACCCGGTAGCCGTGGACGGTGCTCAACGATGTGTGTGTGCCGGCGAGACGGGCTCGGCGATCGCATCATCGCAATCGCCGAGCCCGCGACGCGCGTCAGCGTCTCATAGGCAGCCGCCGGAAACGGCTCGTCGGCTACGACACCTCAACGATGGTCTCGCGGGAGCCGCCGGCCGTGATCGAATCCCTGCACGGGAGCGTCGGACCGCCGTTGGTGGGGTGCCGTCCGCGGCCGCTTCGTCGTGTTGAGCAGTACCGACGCGTCCTTGACGAACGTCGCCGAGCTGTTGCTGTTGGCCGTGACGACATCGGGACGCCCATCGCGGTCGAGGTCGGCCACCGCTGCGGCATACGGGTGGCTACCGCCGTTGAGCCCGAATGCGAGCGGGCTGCCGAACGCACCCGTGCCGTCGCCCTCGAGCACCACGACCTCGTCCGAGCCGGAGCTGGAGACGACCAGGTCGGCGTGGCGATCGCCATTCAGGTCGGCCACCGACGCGGAGGTGAGGTTCGACCCCGCCGACAGTACGCTCGCGGTGCCGAACCCGCCCGTGCCGTCGCCGAGCAGGACGGCGACGCGCCCCGGCGTGCCGGGCGCCACGAGGACGGCGTCCGGCTTGCCGTCCTCGTTGACGTCGGCGAGCTTGAGCTTGGACGGCAGCGTCATGCCGGCCGAGACGCTCGACGCCGTGCCGAAGCCCCCGTCTCCGTCGCCCAGCAGCACGGAGAGAGTGCCGGCCGATGAGTTGGACGTGACGAGATCCAGATGGCCGTCGCCGTCGAGATCGGCGGCCGCGATGCCCTGCGGGCCGGTACCGCTGCCCAGTCCGAACCGCGTCGCCGCGCCGAACGTGCCGTCCCCGTTGCCGAGCACTACCGCGACGTTGCTCGTGTTCGTGTTGGACGTCGCGAGATCCGGCTTGCCGTCCTCGTCGAAGTCGCCGACGGCGACGTCGTTCGGCCAGCGCACGACACACGGGTTGTCGCCCGTGGTGTCGCACCCGGGCCTCGGGTTGAGTTGCACCGCCGCTCCCGCGCCGAGAGCGCCGGAACCGTCGCCGAGCCAGACCAGAGCGACGTTGCCGCGCGCGTCCTGGCTGATGACGTCCTTGTGGCCGTCGCCGTTGACGTCGCGGATCACTGCCGAGTTGATGAAGAGGCTCGACGAGGTGCGCGGCGCCGCGTACTTCGTTACGGCGCCGTAGCTGCCGCGGCCCGAGCCGAGGAACACGCCGAGGCCCTCGGTGCGGATCGCCGTCACGAGGTCCGGTATCCCGTCGTTGTTGAGATCGCCGATCGCGACGGCGGAGCTGCCGCGGCCGTTGTCGTCGAGGTTCACCGCGGTACCGAGCCTGGTCGTGTGGGCGACGGCCGCCGAGGCCGGACTGCCGGCCGTCACGACGGTCGCTGCCGCGAAGATGAGCGTCAGAACTCGGCGGGACCGACCGCGCGTGAACGCAACTGAGCGGCCGTCCGGCGTGAGGTGCCGACGTGGTGATCTGTACATGGGCGAGGCCCCTCCTCAGGGCCTGATGAACAAGAGTTGGTGACGCACTTCGGCAGTACGACCGCCGATGGGCAAAGTGCTGTGCCGGTCGTTACCGATCCGGCCCGTGCCGCCGGCGACGACTCGATCGAGGGATCGCCGGTGGTGAAGGTGGCGGTCCGGTCGTGCGGCGGCCCGCCGGGCAAGGGGCCGCTGGGCGCTGGACCGGAGCGACCACGCGGCACCGAACTCGTCGGCTGTGCCCCCTCAAGATCGCAAAAGTGGCCGCCTCCGGGCTACGTACGATCCGATGAAAAAAACCGTGATTTTCCGGCCGCATTTGTGGTCGGAGCCAATGACCGGAGGGGATGGGCGCACCCCCTCAAGGGCGGGTCGCAATTCGTCGAACTGGTCCGAGATTTCCGTGCCTTGACAGAATTTTGAAACCGTGAGGGACTGACTCGGCTCGGTGAGACCGGAGCCGCCCCCGATCCCGTGGACACCACGGCCGTGCGGCTTCTCCGGTCGATCGGCACAGCCCGGGACACCATCCTCGTTCCGGCCGCCGATCCACTTTCCCGGCGTACGCCGGATTCCCGCTGCATCAGGCCCCGCCGGGGCCTCCGGTCAGGAGTCCTGTCGACGCCCCGCGCATCCGCGCTCCGCCGAGGCTCGACCCTCACCGGCACACCCGGCACCTTCGGCACGTCCGCAGCCGTACCCCTGCCACTTCGCATCCGACCGCACACCGCGCGGCCGGCCCCTCACGCACGCCCCCGGCTGCGTGTGCGGTGCCGGTCACGCCACCGATCATGCCCACTCCAGGAGCGACCTGACCATGAACGAACCCCAGACCCCCGAGGGCGGGGCGGCCAAGCACGCCGTCGACCAGACCCTGCCCCCGGTCAAATTGATCGGCGCCGGGCTGCAGCACGTGGCCGCGATGTACGCGGGCGTCGTCGCGCCACCCCTCGTCGTCGGCATCGGAGTCGGCCTGTCCACCCCCGACATCGCCTTCCTCATGAGTGCGAGCCTGTTCGCCGCCGGCATCGCCACGCTGCTGCAGACCCTCGGGTTCTGGAAGGTGGGCTCCCGTCTCCCCTTCGTCAACGGCGTCTCCTTCGCAGGCGTCGCACCCATGCTCGCGATCGCCAAGGCGCAGAGTCCCGAGGATGCGCTACCGGTCATCTACGGAGCCGTCATCGTTGCCGGAGTCCTCGGATTCCTCCTGGCGCCCTGGTTCTGCAAGCTGGTGCGCTTCTTCCCCCCGATCGTCACCGGCACGGTTATCACCCTCATCGGCGTCTCGTTGCTGCCCGTCGCCTTCAACTGGGCCCAGGGCGGTAACCACAAGGCCGACGACTACGGAAGCCTCACCAACATAGGCCTGGCCGCCGCCAGCCTCCTGATCACGGTCGTCCTACGCCGAGTGCTGCGGGGCTTCCTGAAGCAGCTCTCGATACTCCTCGGCCTGGTCGCCGGCACTCTGATCTCCCTACCCCTGGGCGCGGCCGACTTCAGCGGCGTCACCAACGCCGACCTGATCGGCCTCCCCGCCCCCTTCCACTTCGGAGCCCCGCAGTTCTCCCCCGCTGCGGTGATTTCCATGTGCATCGTCATGCTCGTGATCATGACGGAGTCGACCGCTGACGTCCTGGCCCTCGGCGAGATTGTCGGCCGGCCGGCCGACGAACAGACCCTGGCCGCAGCATTGCGCGCCGACGGACTCGGCACCGCCATCAGTCCCTTCTTCAATGCGTTCGCTGCCAGCGCCTTCGCCCAGAACGTCGGCCTGGTAGCCATCACCAAGATCCGCAGTCGCTTCGTCGTCGCCGCAGCCGGCGGCATCCTCATCCTGCTCGGACTCTGCCCCATGCTGGCCTCGCTCGTCGCCCTCATCCCCCAGCCCGTCCTGGGCGGCGTCGGCATCACCCTCTTCGGCACCATTGCCGCCGGCGGAGTGCAGACCCTCACCAAGTCCTCGCTGGAACACGGCGATAACGTCCTCATCGTCGCCATCTCCCTCGGCGCCGGCATCATCCCCATGGCCGCCCCGGACTTCTACCACGCCTTTCCCGAGAGCCTGCGCATCATCCTCGACTCCGGGATCAGCACGGGCTGCGTCGTCGCCGTCCTCCTCAACCTCGCCTTCAACCACCTGGGACGGACATCCGGGCCCTCCCCCGCGGAGGCCGCCCCCCAGCCGGTGCACTGACCCCACAAGCGACCCCAGAAGCGGAAAGAAGGGCTCATTCATGTTCGGTCCGTGCTGTCTCTGGCCAGACGCAGTGTGGACGTCCTGTGGGCCGTGCTGAGTGATGGACGCTTGTTCACTCCAGCTCCTCCCGTGCCCGCCTCGGCTTGAGACACGAGGCAGTAATCTGCCTCTACGAACCTAGATCAAGTACGCAGTGTCTTCCCCCAAAGGTTGAGCTGTGCCCTAGCGGGCCGGGCCTGCCGGCAGGGACGATCCTCGCCGTGTCCACTGCTACAGACCTCACGCGACCGAGCCACTCAGTCCCCTTGGTGTTCGCCTCGGGGGCGGGCATCGGCGTGCTGGGCGGGATGATCGGCTTGGGCGGCGCGGAGTTCCGTCTGCCGCTGCTGATCAGCTTGTTCGGGTTCGCTGCGCTCTCGGGCGTCATTCTGAACAAGGCGATGAGCCTGGTCGTGGTCGTGGTCGCGCTGCCCGCCCGTCTGGCGGCGGTACCGGCCTCCGAGGTGGCCGCGAACTGGCCCATCGCGGTCAACCTGCTGGCCGGGAGTCTGCTGGGCGCCTGGGCCGGAGCGAGCTGGGCAGTGCGTATGCGCAGCTCCACCCTGTACAAGGTGCTGGCCGCGCTGATGGTGTTCATGGCCGGCGCCCTGTTGGTCACGCACACCACAACCCTGGGGGCGCTCTCGCTGCCGCTGTGGGCACAGGTGCCCTGCGGGGTGGTGGCCGGCTTCGGCATCGGAGTGGTTGCGGCCATCATGGGCGTGGCAGGGGGTGAGCTGCTGATCCCGACGATCGTGCTGCTGTTCGCGGTGAACATCAAGACGGCGGGAAGCCTGTCCCTGCTGGTGTCGTTGCCGACGATGCTGGTGGCTTTCGCCCGCTACAGCCGGGACGGCAGTTTCGCGGTGCTGGGCGCCAACATCCGCTTCACCGTGCTCATGGCCGCAGGATCCATCGCAGGCGCGATGCTGGGCGGGCTGCTGCTCGGCGTGTTCTCGGATCTGGTACTGATCCCGGTCCTGGCCCTGATCCTGCTCGTCTCCGCGGTCAAACTCGCCCGTCACAACTGACCCGGCTGGGGTTGACTCGGGCATTGCGATGCACCGCATCGGGTGACCTGGGTGCGCCAGCACCTTCGCCGACCGGATCCGTGCCGACGACGAGCTGGCCCTCGCCCACCAGTACCTCGCCAGCTCGACCAACGGCCACCACCCTCTATGCCGGCGTCGCAGCCCTCATCCGCGACGCCGGCACCGACCATGGCCTCACCGCCCGCGCCACCGTCCTGCACACCGAGAGCACCATCGCCGGCCTCCCCTGGCTCGCGCCACTCATCGAGACCGTTCTCGCCTTCCACCACGCCGTATGCGGCGCACGGCGACGACACTCAGACCGGCAACAACATCAGCCTCGGCCCCGGCGTCACAATCGGGCGGCGATCCCGAATCACCAGCGGGCCTGGCTCACGCGCGCAGCGAGCCGGCGAGCAAGGGGAGCCTGCACTCTAGGTGCGGCACGTGCTCTCGGGCCGTGGTGGTCGGCGGGGCGCGCGGTGTCAGGCAGCAGACAGGGAGACGGATTCGACAGCCGCTTGGGCTTCTGCTAGCACTTTTTCCGCCACCTGACGGACGTCGGTGGGGACATCGCCCAGGTCATGGACCAGGCGGTCATATATGGGCGCTTCGGTGGCGCTGTCGGCGCTGGGGTACACAGTGTCTTACCTCGTCCAGAGTGGGAAAAGCAGGGGCTGAGTTTACGGCAGAGATCGGCCGGCATGCCGGCCGCCGACGCGCAGATCGGCACGAGCATGGCGAAGGTCCTGGAGCGGGCAGCCGAGATGTCCGCGTTCCGGCCGGACCGGGGGAACGTGGACAAGGTGCCGCCGAACGACTGCCCCGGCCGCGCGTCGGCCGGGGCAGCCTCGCGCGACGCCGTCAGGCCGCTCCTCTGTCTGGCCCCACGGCAGTCACGCAACGTAGCCAGTAGCAGCGCATCAGATGATCTGTCTACCGACGGCGCCCTTCACTCTCCGCATGGCTTTCTCTGCGGAGAATTTGGGGAGTTTAAGCAGCGCTGGAGAGCGCGTGGGGAGAATTGGCTGAGCAACACAGCACGAGCCTGAAAGACACCAAGCATGAACTGACACTCTCGACGATCACTCAAGCCGCTATGTCAAGCCGTCGGGGCGTCGGGGGCTCACAAGCATGAGAAAGCCCCCGACACGAAGCGAGGGCTTCACGTCGCTCAATCGTGCAACGACGATGACTGTGCCCAGAGTTCCGCGAGTCGCCTCTCGTGCAGAGGACCGGCCATATGTGCGGCACGCGCGGGAGTCCGGGCGGCCCGGGGCCCTGTGAGCGGCGGAATGGCTCGGCTCACCCTTCCGCGGCCGTCAGCCGGCCGCGCAGGTCCTCCCAGTAGGAGTGCAGCATCCGCTTGAGCTCGTCCACGGTTTCCAAGTCCGGATCACCGCCGGTCTTGAACACCTCGTGCAGCACAGCGTTGGCGGCCCACACCACCATCCGCGTCGCCCGTTGCGCCCGCTCACCGCCGGGCCCGCCCGTCAGGTGCTCGATGACGCTCTGCAGCCCCTCGGCGATGAGCGTGTTGCTCACCTCGTCGGCCCGCGCGAGCTCGGGACTGAGGTGCCGCCCGGCCCACAGAGCTATGCCGCCCGGCTGGGACCGGAAGAGCTCGGCGTAGACGTCGACCACCGTGCCGACCAGGTCGGTCAGTTCGCCCTCGACGGCACGCTCGACGAGTTCGTCGATGGCGGTTTTGAAGGCCACCAGGTACCGCTGGCCGAGTGCGTCCACGACTGCGCTCTTGTCGGGGTAGAACTGGTAGATGCTGCCGACCGGCGAGCCCGCCTCCTCGGCGATGCGCCGCATCGTCAGCGCCTCGTACCCCTCCTGGGACAAGATCCGGTCGGCCGCGACGAGAATGGCCTCGACCCGGGCCCGGCTGCGGGCCTGCTGCGGCTGCCTCCGCAGCCGCGCCCGCGAAGCCGACTGCGGCTTCCCTGCTTCCGTCACCACGTGCCCCCGGTCGTCCGATGACGCGAACGTAGCACGCGGCCACGGAGCGCTCCGGCCGACGCTGTGCCGTACAGGATCACTCCGGCGACGCCGACGAGGGTCTGCGGGCCGCCGCCGCAAAAGCCGAGTGGGACCATTGCGGGATCAACGGATGTTGCGTCAGACTCCATCCACTCCATGACAACGCTGTCAGATTGAGTGGAGTGCGAGTATGCATCTTGATGGACCCTCGGCTCCCGGTGCCGGAGTACGCGGACGGCCTCCCCGGCCTGCCCCGCTCGCGTGGCGCATCGTGATCGTGATGGCGCTGGTGGCGGCGCTCATCCCGCCGCTCGCCACAACGAGTTGGGCGGACGAGGCTTCCTCCAACGTCGACCTGGTCAATCCTTTGATCGGGACGACGGGCAAGAGCAGCACCGAGTACGGCGGGATGATTCCCAGCACTGCACCACCGTTCGGCATGACCCGGTGGTCCCCCATGACCCGCGACAACCACGTCGGTCGTGCGCCATACCACCTCAACGACCCGAAAATCACGGGCTTCATCGGTACGCACCAGCCGGCGATCTGGATGGGTGACTCCGGATACGTGGTCGGCATGCCCGGTGTCGGTATGGTCAAGACGGCCACCTCCGACCGCGGACTGACGTTCCGCCACGCCGGCGAGAAGGCTTCGCCCGAGCGCTACACGGTGGACATGAACGCCGGGCCGGGACAGACGCTGAAGACGGAGATGACAGCCACATCGCGGGTCGGGGTTCTGCGGATGAGCTATCCACAGGACGCGGAGTCGAACTTCGTGCTGCAGGCCACGCGATCGGGCGTCACCGGCCATGTGCGCATCGATCCGGATGTCCGGGAGATCACCGGCTACAACCCCGACCGCCAGGACAAGGGCCTCGGACCGTTCAAGGCCCCGAACTTCAAGGGCTATTTCGCCGCCCGGTTCGACACGCCGTTCGCCAGCTATGGCACGGCCACCAGCGCGGCCCAGCACGAGGGTCAGGCCGATCGCACCGACAGCGACGTGTCCGCGTATGTGCGCTTCCCGTCGGGCACCCGGACGGTGCAGGTCAGGATCGCGACATCGTTCATCTCCGTGGACCAGGCGCGTGCCAACCTGGCCGCCGAGGTGCCCGACGACCAGACCTTCGAAGAGACCGTGGCCAAGACCCGCGCGCAGTGGAACCAGAAGCTCAACCAGGTCCTCCTACAGGGCGCGACACCCGACCAACGGTCCATCTTCTACACTGCCATGTACCACGCCCTGCAGTATCCGTCGGAGATGTCGGAGCACGGCCGTTACTACAGTGCCTACGACGACAAGGTGCACTCCGGGGTCAGTTACACCGGCTACTCGCTGTGGGACACCTTCCGCGCCGAGAACACGTTCCTGACGCTCTTCGCCCCCGAGCGGATCGACGGCATGGTCACCTCGATGCTGCAGGACTATCAGCAGGGCGGCTGGCTCCCGATGTGGAAGAACGTCACCGAGACCAACATCATGGTCGGCACGAACGCCGACTCCGTCATCGCCGAGGCCATCGCCAAGGGCTTCACGGGGTTCGACCGCAAGTTGGCCTATGAGGCGGTGTACAAGGACGCGATGACGCCGCCGGACAAGGACACCGAGCTCGACTACCACGATCGTCAGCCGAATACTCCGGTCGAGGCGCGGGCGGGATTGACCACGTACAAGCAGAAGGGCTGGGTTGCCGCGGACCGCACCGCGGAGGCCGGTTCCCGCACCCTGGACTACGCGTACGAGGACTGGGCGGTCGCGCAGGTCGCCAAGTCGGTGGGCCACGGCGACGACGCTGACTTCTTCCTGCGACGCAGCAAGAACTACAAGAAGCTGTTCAACTCCTCGACCGGTCTCATGCAGGCCCGCAACTTCGACGGGTCCTGGGCGAATGGATCGTTCACCGAGGGAGACCAGTGGGTCTACACGCTCGACGTCCTCCACGACATCCCCGGGCTGATCGCGCTCAAGGGAGGCGGCGAGAAGTTCGCTTCATGGCTGGACGAATACTTCGCCGGCGGGCACAACAATCACACCAACGAGCCGAGCCACCATGCCCCCTACCTGTACGACTACACGGGACGGCCGTGGAAGACACAGGAACAGGTGCGCCGGATCGCCGACGCGAACTACGCCAACCGTCCTGATGGTCTGAGCGGCAATGAGGACTGTGGGCAGATGTCGGCTTGGTATGTGCTGTCGGCGCTGGGCATATACCCGGTCAATCCGGCATCGGACCAGTACGCGGTGGGGAGTCCGTTCTTCGACCGGGCGGTGCTGCACCTCCCGGCGGCATCCCGCCCCCTGGTGATCAGCGCACCTGGGGCAGCCTCGAAGCAGTACGTGCAGGCGCTCTCCCTCAACGGCCGGAACATCACCCAGCCCTTCCTGAGCCACGGCGAACTCCTACGCGGCGGTCGGCTTCACTTCACGATGAACTCCGCGCCGCAGAGCTGGGCGGCGGCCTCTCCGACTCCCGACACCCCCGACCTGGCCCACACCAGGTGAAGACCGGCCGGTCGGCCATGTCCTTGTGGAGGCGGGGCCCTCGCGCGGGTCGACGCCGTCTTCCAAGAACATGCACAGCGTGATCAGGTAAACGGCACCGCTTTGCACGGCTCGGTGCGAGTGCCCTGCCGGGTGCTGACAGTTGTAGGCGTCGACGACCGGTTGGTGAGGGCCCGCGGCGCCTACGGGCGGGCATGCCGAGGTCGAGGTGGAGGCACAGCGAGGTCATATGCACCGCCGCTGATTGCCGCTGTCGGCGGCCGCCTTCCGCTCCCTGCGCTCTACGTGGCGCGCCGGGGAACGCGGCGGGACATCAGGCCGGCCGGATCAGGAGAGCTGATCCGGCCGGCCCGGTCCTGGGCACCGCCCCACCAGTGCCGTCAGTCGCTGAAGAATCCGACCTCTTGGAGCGAGTAGCCCCACTGCGTGCCGCGCTCCAGCCCCTTGATCCGTACGTAACGCGCCGGAGTGCCGGCGAACCGCGCCGTGTCCAGACCGCCGTCACCGGCGGTCGTGGACCATACCGACTTCCAGGCCGTACCGTCCTGCGACAGCTCGATGCGGTAGGACTTCGCGTACGCCTCCTCCCAGTCGAGAGTGACGCGCTTGACCGGCTTCGCGGATCCGAGGTCGATCCGCAGCCACTGGTCGTCGCTCCACTCGCTGGCCCAGCGGGTGCCCGTGTCGCCGTCCACGGCCTTGTCAGGAGTGAAGCGGGTGAGCGGGTTCCACCATTCCGACGAGGATGCCGTGGCGGCCGCTCCCGAGGCCAGGTTCTCCGTGGACTGGTGCTGCTCGGTCTTCGCCCAGGTGCGGAGGTAGGACTCGGCGCCCGAGAAGAGGTCGTCCACGACCTCCTGGCCCCCGACGATCCGGATGTCCTCGATCCAGTCCGGCACCATGCCGTAGTGCGCGCCGCCGTCGGTGTTGAAGTCCCAGGTGCGTTCGCCGGTGGTCTGCTTGTCGATCACCGAGCCGCCATCCGTGCTGCGGAAGGGGTACTTCACCGGGTTCGGGGTGTTCGCGCCGCGCGGGGCGGGCCAGCCGCCGACACCGTTCATGTCCGTTCCGTAGCCGTAGCCGACCTTGTACTTCTCGCGCAGCGCGTCCGTTCGCTTGGCCTCAGCGCTGAACGCCCCAGAGGCGCTCATGTACTGGGCGGCGAACCCACCGAGCTTGTAAAGCCGTTCGGTCCAGCCCAGGTCCATCCAGCTGTGCGAGGAGATGGCGCCCGGGTACGACTCGGACTCGAGGATGTCGAAGGCCTGGTCCGCGGCCTTGACGCTCATGTGGTCGAGCTCCAGCGTCATGTGACGCTTCATCATGCCGCGCACCGCGTACGCACCCAGGTCGGTCAGCCCACGGGTGTTGCACTGCGCGTCCGAGGAATACGTGGGGACGGACGTCCCCGCCGGCAGCCGCTTCTCCGCCTCGGGCGCCGCCGCGTTGCCGATGGGGTTGTCGTGCTGCGGGCCGCGGCAGGTCTCCGTCTTCCAGAAGGTGCCGGTCGACAGGAACTGGCCGACGTTGATGGCCGTGCCGAGGGCGCCGGAGTCGAAGCGCACCCCGCACAGGGCGTTGTCGAACTTGTGGCACAAGAACATGCTGCTCACACCCAGTTGGTGCAGCTCGTCCAGGCCGCGGTCGATGTCCTCCTTGCTGCACTGCGCCTTGTCCAGGATCTGCTTGCAGCCGAACGGCTCGGACGTCTCGACCCCCAGGACGACGGCCAGCTTGCCCTGCTTGATGACCTCGCGGGCCTGCGCGCTGTCCGTGACGATCCGGAACCAGCCCTTGCCCGGGCCGCCGTACATCTTGTCGATGAAGGCCTGCATGTCGTACGACTTCTTGGCCTCGAGACGGATGGCGGTCATCTCGTCGCAGCTGCGGTCCTTGAAGAAGTAGACCGAGCAGATCACGCCGTTGGTGACCAGGTCGTTGACCAGCACCCGTTGGCCGCTGCGCCACGCCCGCTCGATTCCGGCGTAGTAGTTCTGCTGGTGGGTCAGTGAATCGTGGGCGGGCCAGTCCTTGAACGTGGGCCACCCGACAGGGTCATGCCTGCCGTCGCCGCCCTTGGTGATCATGTCGAAGACGGCGAGCGAGCCGTCGGGGTAGTGCTCGGGACAGTCCTTGAGCGCGTCGGCGACACCCTGCTCCGAGAACGGCTTGCCGCAGATCAGTCGGCCGCCGAAACCCTCGTTGGACATGATGTGGTCGTGGGCGTCGACGAAGCCCCTGACCCGCCCCTGGGCGTCGGTGCCCTTGAAGGGCTCGCCGGTGACGTTGATCTGCGCGTCGGGGGTGGGCCGCGCGGCCGGGTCCCACCAGTTGGACTCCGCCGCGGAGCTGGGCATCGGACCGAGCGCCAGGGCCAGCACGGCGAGAAGCAGTGACGCCACCGTGAGGGATTTGCCTCTGCGGCGCGGAGGTTGAGCCATGGTCATCACTCACCTTGATTGACATGGTCATGCAAGTTACTGGCGAGTTGAGAATTGTGGCGACCATCCACGAAGTCAATGGTTCGGGACGGCCAACTTGACGGTCCATCAATTTTTCGACCTTGCGACCTTGCGCCCGGCCACCGTCAAAGCCGGCTCTCGGGCAGACCCGATTCCTAGAACGTGAACGAGCGTTCATGTTACGGTGCGGTCACTTCGGACACAAGGCCCAGCCGCGAACGGCCTTCCCCAGGGCGGCCGGTGGGGCGCGAAAGCCAACCGCCGGCAGGCCACCAGGAGCCGCCCGCGCCGGTGGCCGGACCTGAGCAAATCCCGCATCAGCGATGAAGGCAGGTACCTGTGACGACCAGCTCCACCGATGCCACCCAGCTGCCCCGGCTCCCGGCCGACTTCGTCTGGGGCGCCTCGACCGCCGCGTACCAGATCGAGGGCGCGGCCGACGAGGACGGCAAAGGAGTGTCGATCTGGGACACCTTCGTGCGGCGCCCCGGGACCGTCCGCGACGGTCACACCGGTGACGTCGCCTGCGACCACTACCACCGGTTCGACGAGGACATCACGCTGATGCGCCGGCTCGGGCTCGACGCATACCGCTTCTCGGTCTCCTGGCCGCGCGTCCTGCCGACCGGTGCGGGCAAGGCCGAGCCGCGCGGACTGGACTTCTACGACCGTTTGGTCGACGCCCTGCTCAACGCCGGGATCGAGCCCACGCCCACCCTCTTCCACTGGGACCTGCCGCAGGCCCTGGAGGACAAGGGCGGATGGCTGAACCGCGAGACCACCCACCGGTTCGCCGAGTACGCGGCCGTGACGGCGGAACGGCTCGGTGACCGGGTCAAGCGGTGGATCACCCTGAACGAGCCCTTCGTGCACATGTCCTTCGGGTACGGCTTCGGCGTCCACGCCCCAGGTCGCGCCCTGATGCTGGACGCACTGCCCGTCGCACACCACCAGCTGCTCGGCCACGGCCTCGCGACCGCGGCGCTGCGGGCCGCCGTTCCGGACGCACAGCTGCTGATCGCCAACAATTGCACGCCCGTCCGCCTGCGCTCCGACGCCCAGACGGACGCGGACGTGGCAGCGGCCTCTGCTTACGACATCCTGCACAACCGTCTCTTCAACGACCCGATCCTGCTGGGGAGTTACCCCGATCTGTCGGCCTACGGCATGACCGACCCGAGCTGGGGAGGAGTGGTACGCGACGGCGATCTCATCACCATCGCCACATCGCTGGACGGACTCGGCATCAACTACTACAACCCGACCTGGGTCACCGCACCGGTCGATCCGGCCGCCGGGCTGCCCTTCGACCTGGCCGAGCCCCAGGAACCATGCGAACGCACCGCGTTCGGATGGCCCATCGTCCCCGACGGGCTCACGGAGCTGCTCACCGACCTCAAGACGCACTACGGCGAGGCCCTTCCGCCGGTGTGGATCACCGAGAACGGCTGCTCGCAGCCGGCCGGGCTGCACGATCAGGCGCGCATCGGCTACCTCGCCGGCCACATCGCCGCGGTCGCGCGCGCCATGGCCCGCGGGGTGGACGTGCGCGGCTACTTCACCTGGTCGCTGCTCGACAACTTCGAGTGGGCCGAGGGATACCACCAGCGTTTCGGTCTGGTCGAGGTCGACTTCGCCAGCGGGCGTCGCACACCCCGGGCGAGCTTCCACTGGTACCGCGACCTGATCGCCTCCCAGCAGTCCTGAACGACGGCGCGTCATGGCCCACACGCCCCCGCGGTGCACGCCGCGGACGACGCCTCCGTCCTCGCCGAGCCCGCCGTCCCGGTCAGGGCCGACTGGACGGGGAACGTCCCCCGGCCACGCTCCCCATCTGGCCAACCGCTCCCCGGCACATGGTCGGACCACACCACAAGCCGGTGCGGCGGCCGCCGGCTCTGGACGGGACGAGGCGAGCACGACACCGCGCCCGAAGCCCGTGATCCGGCCCTGGAGCAGCGTCGGCCCAGGGAAACCGCCCGGTCCACCGGCGCATACTGCGAGCGCGTCAACTCCACGTCCGCCACGACCTGATGCCGCGTGGACCGGCGCACGTAGACAACGACGATCCGATCGCGATGGCGATCCGCGGACGCCCCGGGACCCATTGCCCGGACGCCTTGGCCGCCCCTTCAACGGACGCGCGAACCTCGTCGCTGGGGGGCCGCGATACGACAGGCCGCGCACCGCGCGTGTGGGCACGTACAGGCACGGCGGCCCCGCTTCACCGCTGACCGCTCCCGGCAGCGCGAGGTCACCGAGCGGTTCTTCGCCACCGCGACCGGCAGGGACATCACCACCCTCATGGAGCTGCTGTCCCCGGACGTCACCCTGTGGACCGGCGGCGGCAAGGTCCGCCAGGCGCTGCGTCCGGTTGTGGGCGCACAGACGGTAGCCTCCTGGTTCGCAGCAATCGGCGCGGTCACCTGCCAGGGCGTCGAGCCCGCCGATATGCGCGCCGAGCTCGTCGAGATCGTCGGCGTCCCGGGCATCCTGTTCAGCGTCCGGGACCGGGTAATCTCCACCGTCAGCTTCGCTTTCGACGCCGACGGCCGCATCACCGCCATCCACAAGGTGGCCAACCCGGACAAGCTCCGGGCTGTCGCGGACGACAAGGCCCACGACGTGTGGAGGCGGTGAGCCCTGAGGGGTTCCCCTCGGCCGGCGGCTCCTGAGTGAGGGTACTCATGGAGTCCATGCGCGGTGAGGAGCCCTGATTTCCTTCGCCCGCGTGCAGCTCGCCGAGGCGCGGTACGACGTCGTGTAGTCGCTCAGCGCCAGTCCCTCGGGGCCTCAATCCCCCTTGAGAAAGGCGTCCACCAGCTGTGCCGGGGCCGCTTGTTTCCAGGAATCCACGAGGATGTCCCGCAGCTCTTGCATGTCTTCAAGTGCGACCAGCCTCACCCGAACCCACGCGGAGCCTGCCTCGTGCGGCGGAACCCAGAACTTCTCCGGTTCCGCCGCGATCAGCTCCCGCCGCTCATGGATGGGGCACTTCACGGCGAAGGACGTCTCGTCGTCGGGGAGGGTGATGAACATCTTCCCGGCGACCCGGAACGTGGGCATGCCCCAGGCCAGCTTCTCCTCCGTCTGAGGCAGGGCGAGGGCGATGCGGCGGACATCGGCGGAATCGGTCATGATCACTACATTAGGCAGAGCAGTGCGTGAAAGCGTCAAGTTCTTGATGGTGAACGGATGCGGCGCCGCCTGGAGCATGCTCGCGCAGACCAGTTCACCGACCGGCACGACGCTTTGCCGGCTGAGCAGGACGCTGGTACCTGCACCTTCTACATCGCCGGCCGTCGCGTGGCGACCGCGATTGTCCGGATGCTGTGCCGGAGACGGCGGCGTGGCACGGGCTGCGCAGACTGCGGGCGGCCACCGGCCCTCGAAGAATGCCACGCCCCAGAAGGGCTTCACCGCCCCGCCGGTGGCGGCCTCAAGCCGCTGCGTGATCCAGACGCGCCCGGCCTCAACGAGGACGACGACGGCACGGGAGACCGACCGCCATCGGGCGCCGTGACAGCCGCCGTCCTCACGTATGTGTGGCTCCTGGCCGGTGCCTTCGCCTGTGCCCGGCCGTTCTCGGTCAAGCTCTGGCCTGATGCCTGCCTGGAGGTTTGAGCGACACAGATCATCTGTTCGAGTGGTCGATGCGGAACATTTCCCCGAGGTGATTTCGGTGGGGTGAGCATGTGTCCGTTCGTCATCACCACCTCCGCGGAAGGCGGGCCCAGCCATGTCCATTGACGGCACCCCAGAGTGCCGCCGGCCTTCACCGAGGCGGCGAGTTCCGCCAGGTGCGTAGCTGTGGTGTCCATGTAGGCGGCGGTGAAGGACCGGATCGCATGCAGAGGCTCCTCGACACTGTGCGAGGTCGAGTCCAGCCACGTGCGTGCGTGCCCTTGGGCGTTCTTCACGTGGCCGGCGAGCCCCGGAGCGGATGACGCCTCTTCCGGGGAGTTGGCGAGGACGTCCTTCGCCGCCTGTCCGATGGACGAGAGCAGTGAGGTCGGTGCGGTCGTCGGATCGGGCCGCCTTGGCCAGGCAGTCACTCTGGACGGGCAGGGACGTCATCTGGGTGTCGATCAGGTCCGCGGTCTTGTGGACCTCTCCCCAATCCGCCTTGGCGGTCTTGAGCTTGGCCTTCAGGAAGTGCTTGTCGGGAGTGACGTTGTCGCCGATGTAGTCGATGACGGTCTTGAACTTCGTCTGCAGAAACGCAGAGTCGGAAGCGACGAGCTGGAACGCAACCAAGACACGCCGAAAACCGCACAGCGCGGCCCCGCCGTCAGACGCAGCGGCTCATGTGCAACGTTCAGGACCTTCGGCACCAAAATGCGCATTCGCTGGCAGAAAGCGCAAGTCAGCCGTGCTTACGTGCATGCGCTCGCCACGCAGGACGGCTACACGATCTGCGACTGGAACGTGGACAAGGACGGCGTCGATGTCACCCTTCGCTCACGCGGTCTCATGGTGGATATCCAGCTCAAGTGCACGCAGAGCCCACGTGCCATCCGCGGCGGTGACAGCTTTGCGCTCGACGTCGAGACCTACAACAAATTACGCGACCCGGAACGCTCTGCCCCCGGCCACCTCGCCGACGTGAGCGTCTCTCTCGGCCTGGACGTCGGCAAGAGCCCCCATCACGGACACGGATTACCCCGGCCGGCAGGAAGGTCTTGCCGCTGCTGGATACCCTCCCCCGTATTCGGGGACTGCGAGGCCGGCCACGGCACCGGCCGCGGAGGCTGTTCGCCGATCGCGGTTACGACTTCGACAAGTACCGGCGCCTGATCCGCAAGCGGGGCATCACACCGAAGATCGCCCGCCGCGGCACTCCGCACGGGTCCGGCCTGGGCAAGACCCGTTGGATGGTAGAGCGCACCTTCGCCTGGCTTCACCAATTCAAACGCCTGCGAATCCGCTACGAGATACGCGCCGACCTCCACCAAGGACTCCTCGAACTCGCCTGCAGCATCATCTGCTTGAGACGACTACGCACGGCATTCTGAATCATCGGTAGGGCCGTCCTCACCCTGGACCGGCAACGCTGACGTTGCTGATTGGTATGCCTTGGCCATGGCGTGGAAGGAACGCTTGGGGGCGAGGCTGCCGTCGGGCATCAGCTTGCATACCCCGTAGGAGGCCATGTCGAGGTCGAAGCGCGGGTCGGCGTGGTGCGGGTACTCGTAGCCGGCGAAGGTGAACCAGAAGACGGTGTCCACGCCTTCCTCGTCGAAGACGGCGAGCATCTCGCGCAGGTAGTGGGCCTGTTCTTCCTCGTCGCGGACGTAATCGCCGTTGATGCGGGGCGGATCGGCGTCGTGATCGACGACATCTACCCAGCCCGTGCCGCCGCGCTCGGCTGCTCCCCGGTAGGTGCAGCAGCCGAATTCGGTCGCCGCGAGCGGCTTGCCGTGCCGGAAGTACTCGCGCAGGCCCTGACGGAAGGCGTCACTGGAATCGCCGTAGGCGTCCGCACTTACGATGTCGAAGGGCGCCCAATCGACCTGTTCCCATGGTCCGGAGGCGTAGGTGATCTTTCCGCGGAACCGTGAACGCACCGTCTCTGCGATGTTGGCCAGCAAGGAGTTCAGCCGGGCAGGAACCTCGGCGAGCCCGGCCAATGCCTCGGGGACGCCGCCGGTCAGGGCTTCGATTCTGGCGAGGCTGTCGTCTCCGGGGAGAATGTCGGCGGCAAACAGGCTCAGCTCGCAGCCGGTGACGAAGACGTCCGCTCCCACCTCCTGGGCGCGGTCGGCACAGGTGGCGAAGTAGGGCAGCAGCTCTTCGGCGGACAGTTCGCAAGGGAACGGGGAGAACCAGACCTCAAGCCCGGCATCGGCGGCATGCCGGGCCGCAAGGGCCAGTCGCCCAGGGTCGCCGCCGGTGATCCGCACGGCATCGCAGTGCAGGTCGTCTGCGATGACGCGGATCTCGCGTCGCACCGCGTCGGCGTCGAAGACGGGCCGCGAACTCTTTCCGCCCGGAGTGAAGCCGGTGTCGTAGGTGATGCCTTTGGCTCGCATGGGATGCTCCTGACAATCGATCGACATCTGTTGCTGCGTTGTGCTGCGTCTCACCGGGCGTCGAGGGGAACGGTTCGGTGGACGGATCGCATGGACGACTCGGGGTGCGTCTGGAGATCAGCTCGACGGCGACCTTGGCCGCGCTGCCGTCTCGCTTCTCCCTGGGAGACCACCTGACACCCGTGCTCGGCGATCGGAGCCGAACGTTAGGTCCGAGTCGAAATGCCAGTCAACGGCGATCTCCTCGGAACCGTGCTGTTTGCGCTGGTCAGCTCCGCAACTGTCGATGCAATGACAGTGATGGTCAACGCACGGCGAACGAGAGGGTGTTGCAACGATCGGCGACCAGTGCACACACTGTGTGCCGAGACGACCGAATCAGAGGAACCGACCCGATGCCAGGACGCAGGCTGACCAGAGCCGACCGGCAACAGATCGCCGCGGGGTTGGCGCAGCGCCTGAGTTACGCCGACATCGCCAGACGCCTGAACCGTCCCGCCTCGACGGTGGGCCGCGAGGTCGCGCGCAACGGCGGACCTGGCCGGTACCGCGCGGAACTGGCACAGCTCGCGACCACCCACCGAGCCCAGCGCCGGCCGCGGCCCCCCGCCCCGGTGCAGCGGCCCATCGAGCATCTCGGCCCTGACCCCGACGCAACGGCCGCGTTCGTCACCGACCTCACCACAGCACTTGTCGAAACCGGCCTCCCGCGCACCGCCGCCCGCGTGATGGCCTGCCTGTTCGCTTCCGAGACCGGCAGTCGCACCGCCATCGAGATGGCGCAGCACCTGCAAGTCAGCGCGGCGACCATCTCGCACGCGGTCCGCCTGCTGGAACGGCAGGATCTGATCCGCCGCGGTCGCGATGACGGTGGCCGCCGCCACCGGTATTTCCTCGACGACAAGGCGGGCTTGCGGACCGTCGCGGCCAGCGTCGCCGCCAACCAGCGGTTCGCCGCCACCGCGCTGCGTGGCGCCGATCTCTTCGGGGCCGAGACCGCTGCCGGAGCCCGGCTCGCCCTGGCAGGCCGATTCCTCGAACGCCTCGGCGACGACCTCATCCGCTCCGCTGAAAAGCACTGGCGCGACATGGTTGGTGACAGGGGCGACGCATACACGCTGACGAGCCACGCGGAGTAGTACGCGGCCTCACTCGCCCTAGCGATCGGCCAGGCATTCGAGAGAGCCCGGAGCCTGAAGATCGCCCGGCGTGGCCCCCCACGGCTGGAGTAGCCCGGCGCGAGACTGGACGCCTGGCGTGAGTGGGCCCCGGCTGCGCGTTCGGGGCCGACCCGCCCGCCCGTGCTGACACTCGCTCACGCAGGGCCCGAAGGCCGTGCTGCCACAGCATCGGCAAGGAACCGCAGTTTCGAAGGAACCGCAGTTTCGTAGGAACCGCAGTTTCGTACGGACCTGCCCGTTCTTCAGATCGGCAAAGGCGTGCCCGACGACGGCTCGCGGCGATGAGGTCGGCGCAGCCGGGCGGCCGTGGCCAGGATCGGGGTGGTCGCGGCGGTGGCGGCGGCACCGAGTGTGGTTTCGGTGGCCAGAATCCAGCGGACTGTCTTCATGGCCAGGGTGAGGATCTCGCTGCCGCGCTGGCGCATACCTGCCTCGAACCTGCTGACGGCCACGGTGAGCGTGCTGGCACCGTCGGCGACTTCGCTCAGCCCCTCGAGCAGGCCGGCGGCGTCGCGGATGGCTGCGCCGGCGCCCATTCCGGCGGTTGGTGGTGTCGCGTGGACGGCGTCGCCGAGTGCGGTGATCCGGCCTGCGGGCCATGGTGCGAGGTCGGATGCGCGGGTCGAGGCGGCATTGAAGCGGAATGCGGCCACGCTGTGCGGGTCAGCGCGGGTGATGACCTCGAGCGCGTGCTCGGCCCAGCCCCGCGCACGGAACCGGTCCAGCAGCGCGGCCTGCAACTCGCCGGCACGCAGAGCACGCAGGGCGTCGGTGGCGGCGGATTCGGGGAACATGCCGCCCCAGATGTAGGTGGGTCCGGTGGTGACGGACATCCGCAGCTCGGGTGCATCGAGCACGGCGTTGCCGACCGGGTCGAGGAAGCCGACGTAGAGCGCCGCACCCCGAGGTCCTATTGCCAGCCCCGATCGTGGTCCGAGCCGCTGCTGTTCACGAGGGCTCAGATCTCCGAGGGAGGTGCGGCCGGAGAACCCGATGATGCCCGCCGGGCTGTTGGTCGGGCCGCCGGCCAGGTACCGGGCGACGACGGAGTGGGCACCGTCCGCGCCCACCACCAGATCAGCCGTGACGGGTGCGGCATCGGTGAACCGCACCTGCGGTCTGCCGTCATCGTCGTGGCCGACGCCGGACACGGTCTGTCCCAGGTGCAGGTCATCGCCGACCGCCTCGGCCAGCAGCGTGCGCAGGGTGATGCGGTCGATGTCGACGCCGGCATCACTGCTGAGGTCCGGCCCGTGGCCGAGGAGCCGGCCTCGGCGGTCCCAGAACGCATCGCGGTCGCGCAGTCGCAGCGCCGAGGCCGACGCCAGCAGACGCTCCATGATCTCCGGCGCCACCAGTTCCCGCAGCGCCGACTGCGCCCGCTCGTCCAAGGTGATGTGATAGCCGCCCGTCTCCGTGACCTCGGTGTCGCGGTCGAACGCCGCCACCTCGAAACCCCGACGACGCAACCCCGCCGCCAGCGCGAGCCCACCGATCCCGCCACCAACCACAACGACACGCATATCGATCCCTTTCACCGTCAGTTGCCTTCGCGGACCGACGATGACACCGGTAGTGGACACCGAGTGGCCAGGACCGGCCATGATGGGGCAATGGCGAGCACTTCACGACGGGCATTGCGGTTGTTGTCCCTCCTCGGATCGCGCCGGCAGTGGCCGCTGCATGAACTGGCCACCAGGCTCGGGGTCAGTGAGCGCACCGTCCGCCGCGACATCGAGACCTTGCGCCGGCTCGACTACCCGATCACCACCCTCCATGGCCCCGACGGCGGCTACCGGCTCGGTGCCGGACACACCCTCCCGCCACTACTGTTTGACGACGATCAGGCCCTCGCGGTCGCGGTGGCCCTGCAGACCGCGCCCAGCACGGTGTTCGGCCTGGGAGACGACGCGGCGAGGGCGCTGGCCGCCCTGGAACAGGTGATGCCCGCTCCGCTGCGGGCATCCATGGAATCCCTGCGCCTGACCAGGCTCCAGAACTACTGGGAGTTCCCGGCACCACCCATCGACTCGACCGCGCTCACCGCCGTGGGGGCCGCGGTGCGAAACCGGCATGTGCTCGTTGCCGAAAGGCTGCGCGCCGACGGCTCACGCCCGGAACCCGGCGACGACGACTTCCTGCCCGCCCGCCGCATCGAGCCCCACCACCTGGTCGTCTGGGCCGGTCGGTGGTACCTGGTCGCCTACGACCTCACAGACCACGCGTGGCGGGTGCAGCGTGTCGACCGGCTCCATACCCGCCCGACGACGCACCGCTTCACCGCGCGCGAGCTTCCCGGAGAGGACCTCGCCCAGTTCGTCATGCGCAGCCACGACCGCGGCGACACCCCCGCTGCCTGGCCATGCACCGGCAGCGCCCGGCTCAACCTGCCCGCAGGCGTCGTCGCCCGCTGGGCGCCAGGCGGCTCGGTCGTCGAACACCTCGACACCGACCACTGTCGTCTCACCCTCGGCGCCTGGTCCTGGGCTGGGATCGCCGGCATCCTCGCCACCTTCGATGCCGAACTCACGGACGTTCGCCCGCGCGAACTCGTCGAGGCCGGTCGACGCCTCGCGCATCGATGGGCCATCGTGACAGAGACCGGCGACAGCGCCAGCCCAACCCGCTGCTCATAAACGGCCCCTCCCGAGAAGACGCGGTCGGGCCGCCCGCGGGACCGCCGGCATCGACCGGGGCAATCCTCTACCGTGGAACAGTCAGCCAAGAGCATTGCCACCGGCACCGCTCTCACGGCCAACTACGGTCATTCCGTTGGCAGCTGGGGCGACGTCGGGACCGAAGCCCAAAAGGGAACAATCGTCACGATCGCACACTTCGGACGCTTCGGACTCTTCGGACGCTTCCGGAGCGTTTGAGGCAGCGGACGATCTCGCGTCGGGTCTTGCCCTCTTTGAGGCGTCGCTCGTAGTGGTCTCGCGGGTGCCGGGATCGAAGCCGAGCCGAGCGTGCACGATCCGGTGGAGTGCCGAGTTTTCCTGCCGGTCTCCCCCACGGTTGAGCCGCCAGCACCGCTCGCGCCCCGAGGAGTGCTCGACAGGGCTGACCCCGCACAGTGCGGCGAACGACGCCTCGCTATCCGTTCCGGGGTGTCCCCCATGGTGATCATCAAGGTTGCGGCGCTGTCCGGCCCGATGCCCACCGGAGCCAACCGCTGCGGGAAGTGGTGCTCCACCAGCCGGGCCAGACGCCGGTCGAGGTGCTGGATCCGACCGGTCAGCTGCTCGATGCGCTGAGTCGGCACGCCCAGCGTGGTCCGAGTTGCTGCGTGCGCGCCTTGACCGCGGAGCGCAACGGACGACATCGGCAACCAGTGCTTCGACCGGGCGAGGTTCGCCAGGCTCGCCTGGCCTGCGTCGTCGGGGTCCTCGGGGGGCCGGATCGGCGGTATGCCGTTGGCTTGAGGGATCAGTTCCTGGCTGTCATGCCGGTTCGCCCTCGCAATTCTCGACGGACGGGGCAGCCCGAGGTGACGCATCCGCCAGCGGCACCCCGTCCTGGTCGCGTGCTCAGACGGGCAGGGTCGCGGCCAGCGGTGCGCCGATCTGGATGTCGAGGTAGGCCACGAGATCACCTCCGTCGAGCGCGCTCGTGCGCGCGTCGATGATCACGACCGTGCCGGCCACGATGCCGGCGAAGCTGGTGCCGGTTCGACGGGACTGTTCGATGCGCTCCGTGACGGGACGACGGACCGCCTCCGTGAGGAAGGCGAGGCCGTGCGGGAACTCCTCACTGAGCAGGTGTCGTTGCCGTCCGGCCTCGATCCGACTGCCGATGCCGAACTGGGCCGAGACGATCTGGTCACCGCGGAGGGTGACACGGAAGTAGCCGTTCGACTGGACGCGGTTGCAGTTCTGCTGGGGTGGATAGAAGCAGTCGTAGCCACCGGCGAGGAGATCGTCCACAGCGGAGCTCATCGAGGTCGCATAGTGGTCGGAGCCGAACGGCCAGCGCCGCACGGAGGCGTCCCGGGCGGTGACGACCAGTCCGTTGAGCCCGTCGTATCCGTACTCCGCGTGCGTGTCGCGCCATCCCGCTCGGGGTGTTCCGTCGTCGTGCCCCGCCGTGTCCGTGCGGTGCTCGTCCTCGAAGTCGTTGATCTCCTCCCGCACGCGGTCACCGGCGCCGGGCCAGATCGCGGTCAGCGTCGGCGCCGCAGCCGCGACAACCTCGTTGGCCTCCGAAGCCGTCTCGACGGGCGGGAACCAAGCCCAGACGAGCCGGTCGTCGCGGTCCAGCAGGAACTGCGCCACCTGCGAACGGGCCGTGTCCGACGCGTCGTGGCGCGCGATCCGGCACCACAGTGCACGACCGTCCGCATTGGCTCGGGCCTGCACACAGAACCAACCGGCCGCCCGCAACGGCCGGGTGAGAGCCCCTGCCACGCCGTCGGGCGCGATCGGCTCGGCCTGGGACTTCTCGGCTGCTGCAGCGTGCTGGTAGACGCCGGCGGGCGGGAGGGACGACGGCTCGTCCGCCCGGGTGCAGCCGGTCAGCGCGAGCAGGCCCAGCATCGTGGTCCTCAACGCCGTGACAGTCGTTCGCCGGACCGCTCGACAGCGGCGTCCGGGTATGCAGGAGGTTCGGGACACGGGGCTCATCGAAGCCTGTGGATCACCGGTTCAGCAACTTCGGTCGCCAGATGCCGGGTCATGTCCTCGTCGGCCGGATCGCGGCCAAGTTTGACGGCGTGGTCCACGACCCAGCGCCCCGTGGAGGCGGCGAGGCATCCTTCGCCGCTGGGGAGGGGACGGGCGATCGAAGGCGTCGACGTGGCTGAGGGGAGGGTCCTTGCACCGCGGCCAGACCGCTGATTGCGGCTCGACGGGACCGCGGTCAGAGCCAGCCGTTGGTCTCCGCGCGCCGGGCTGCCTCGGCGCGGGTGCGGGCCTGTGTCTTGCCGATCGCTGACGACAGGTGGTTGCGCACGGTGCCCTGGGACAGTCGGAGTGTCCTGGCGATGTCGGCTACGGTGCCGCCGTCGGCGGCGGCGCGCAGCACCTCCGCTTCGCGCTCGGTCAGCGGGCTCGCGCCGCCGGCCAGTGCTTCCGCGGCGAGGGCCGGATCCACGAAGCGCAGGCCGGTGTGGACGCGGCGGATCGCGTCGACCAGTTGTTCGGGCGGGGAGTCCTTCACGACGTAGCCGGCAGCGCCCACGGACATCGCCCGCCAGAGGTAGCCGGGCCGGCTGAAGGTTGTGCAGATGATGGCGCGGCAGCCGGGCAGCGCCCGATGGAGATCGGCGGCGACGGCCAAGCCGTCCCTGCCGGGCATCTGTACGTCGAGCAGCGCGATGTCGGGCGCGGTCCGCTGTGCGGCGGGCAGCACCTCGGTGCCGGTGCCGATCTCGGCGACCACGTCGATGTCGGGCTCGAGCCGGAGCACGGATGCCAGGGCGCCGCGTACGAGTGCCTGGTCGTCGGCCAGCAGGACACGGATCATGTCGGCCCGGCTTCCTGCGACGGTGCGAGGTGGACCGCCGGGGCCGGCCCGCGGGCGACGACCCGGAACCCGCCGCCCGGGTCAGGCCCGTGTTCGAGCATGCCCGACACGGCGGCCAGCCGTTCGGTGAGGCCGCTGAGTCCGTTCCCGGCGCCCGCCGCGCGGCTGGAACTGCCGTTGTCGGTGACCTCGACCCAGCCGGGTCCGATGCGGACGGTGCACAGTTCGGCGTCGGAGTGCCGCAGCACGTTGGTGACCGCCTCCCGCACGATGTAGCCGAACACCTCGCGCAGTTCGGCGCGCACGGCGTGCGTCGCGGTGGGCAGTTCGGCCCGTACGCCGGCGGCATGCAGAGCCATGCGGGCGCCGGCGAGTTCGCTGTCCAGCGACAGGGTGCGGTAGTCCGAAATGGTGGCCCGCAGGTCGGACAGCGCCGTGCGGGCCATGCTTTCGAGCTCGGTGACCTGTCCGACGGCGAGGGCCACGTCTCCGGAGGACTCCAGGATGCGCCGTGTCAGCCCCAGTTTGACGGTCATCGTGGAGAGGCTGTGGCCGAGGACGTCGTGCATGTCCCGGGCGACCCGTTCTCGTTCCTCGTTCACGGCCAGCCTCTTGACCTGTTCGCGCGCGGCCCGCAGGTGACCGATCGTGAAGTTGAGCGCGAAGACGGTGCCGAGTGCCGCGGTCACGCCGACGAGGATGGCCACCTGCGCCCAGGCCACATCGCCCTAGGCGAGACGCATCCAGACGATCTGCCCCAACACCGTGACGAGGCCGAGCAGCAGCGCATGGCGCAGCGGCAGCAGCATGAGTCCGATCGAGAGGGCCTAGGTCAGATCGGTCAGGTAGGAGGGCGACGCGAGAAGCACGGCCGGTGCCACCCCGAGCAGGAACATCGCGGCCACGATGGCGACACGCCCCCGGCGCAGCACCAGCGGCCCGTACCAGGGCGCCAGCATGCAGCCGATGCCGTAGCAGGCGACGAAGCCGATCGCGAGCGAGGTGAGCAGGAGAGGTGTGGTGCCGTGCGCGATGTCCTCGGCCCGTGCGATCAAGGCGAGGGAGGCCAGCGCGGTGGCCGTGGCGACGGCCTCGCGGCCCCGGCCCCATGCCCAGGAGCCTCCCGTTCGCCCACGCCGAGCGCGTGGCCGACGCCGACGGCGGGCTCGACGAGCAGTCTGACTGGACGGCGAAGGTCGCGGCCTTCGTGCCCGGGTCGCTGAACGAACTCGTCCGCTACTGCGCAGCGCTCAAGCCGCTGCGCGCGGCCTGCCCCGGCCCCGAACCTCAGCCCTGTCAGAAGCTCCGGGTGACCTCGTCGCCCGGGGCTTCGTCGTGTTCCGGGTGGATCAGCCCGGCGTTGGTGGCAGCGACAACCGACGGGCCCCGGCTTTGGCGCGCACGACGAGAACGGCCCCGGTGACGCCCCGTACGTTGTGCCGACCAGGCGTGAACGGAGAATGGAGCCCAGGATGACCGAACTGATCCCGCCGGAAATCACGCGGTCGGCGCCCGGGGCGGTCAGACGCAGGCTCGGCGTGCTGTCCCTGGTCGGAATCTTCTTCTTCACGGTGTCCGGAGGCCCCTTCGGGCTCGAAGCCTCACTCTCCAGCGCCGGTCCGGGCATGACCCTGCTCATGATCGTCCTGGTGCCGGTGGTCTTCGGCGTGCCGAACGCGCTGGTGGCAGCGGAGTTGAGTGCCGCGATACCGGTCAACGGCGGCTACTACTACTGGACGAAGATCGCGCTCGGCAGAGGTGCGGCATTCGTGTTCGGGGCCTGGAATTCGATCGGGTCGGTGCTGAACCTTTCCCTCTACCCGATCCTGCTGGTCGACTACCTGGCCACCTGGGTCCCGGACATCGCCCGCGGGAAGGGGCTGGTGATCGTGGACCTGTTCCACGGCGGTTTCGTCGTGGACCTGCACTGGATCGTCACCGTCGCCCTCATCGTCCCGATGGCGTACCTGAACTACCGCGGCTCCAAGGCGGTGAGCGAGTACTCGGTCGGGATGATGCTGCTGATCCTCGCACCGTTCGCGGTGCTGGCGGTCCTCGGCATCTGGCATGCGGTCGGCGACGGGATCAACGTGCTCTCGCCCTTCATGGTGCCGGGGCAGAGCGTCCCCTCGTCGGTGGCCGGCGCGCTCAGCGTGATCGTGTGGCTGTACCTCGGCTTCGACGGCCCGAGCACCGTGCTGGGCGAGGTCGCCGACGCGCACCGGACCTACACCCGGGCCCTGGTCATCTCGGTTCCGCTGATCATCGCCGCCTACCTGCTGCCCACCATCGCCGCCATCGGCAGCGGGCTGCACCGGGGTTCGCCCGCCGACTGGGTCCAGGGCGACTTCGTCGTGGTCGGCGACGCCCTGGGCGGAATCTGGCTGAAGGTGCTGATCTCCCTGGGATCGGCGCTCTCCCTGGTGGGGCTGTTCATGGCGATCCTGCTGACGAGCACCCGGGTCCCGCGGGCGCTCGCCGCGGACGCGTACCTGCCGCGCTGGATGGCCCGGGACAGCAAACGGTTCAACACGCCGGTGGGTGCGCTGCTGGCGAGCACCACCGTCGTCGTCGTGCTCTCCGCCGTCGACTTCAGCTCGATCCTGCGGGCCACGGTGCTCCTCACCCTGGCCTCGATCCTGCTGGAATTCGTGGCCTTCCTGGTCCTCCGCTGGAGGTATCCGCAGATGCTCCGGCCGGTCCGGGTCCCCGGCGGCTGGCCCGGCGCGGTCCTGGTCGTCGCGTTGCCCACGGCGATGATCGGGTACCTGGCGTGGAGTACGGCGGTCAACGAGGCCGCGACGTTCGGCACGAGTCTCGCGGTGGCGCTGCTGGCCGTGCTGCTGTACCCGCTGTGCCGACGGTTCGTCAAAGGCGACCGGCCGGACGCGGAGATCGACTCTTCCCAGGTCGAGCTGGGTCCGGACCGGTTCGCGGGATTCGGTTCGCGGAAGGCGGGCGTCTGATGGATGTGCAAGAGGTGCTCTCCGAGCTTGCGGAGCGGTTGCGGACCTGGTGGCCGGTGCCGGGAATCGCGATCAGCGTCGTCGACGGTACCGGCGAGTCCGCGTTCGTCACCGCAGGATTCGCGAACGCGGAGTCCGGGGCGCCGGTCTCCCGTCGCACGCGGTTCGAGATCGGTTCCATCAGCAAGACCTTCACCGCCGTCTTGCTCGGCATACTGGCGGACGAGGGGAAGGTGGACCTCGACGCGGCGGTCGCCGACCACCTGCCCTGGTTCGCCCCGAACGGCGGCTCCCGCGCGATCACCGTCCGGCACCTCCTGCAGCACACCTCCGGCCTGGTGGCCGGGGCCGACGCGCTGCCCGATGCCGCCGCACGCGGCTACGCGCTGCGCGATGCGAGGACCTGGGCCGAACCAGGTGAGCTGTTCCACTACTCCAACGAGGGCTACAACCTGCTGGGGTTGATCGTCGAGCAGGTGACGGGGGAATCGCTGGCGGACGCCATGGCCGAACGGCTGCTGCGCCCCCTGGGCATGCGCGACTCGGCGGCGCGGATCACTCACGAGGACATCGCCGAACTCGCCACCGGGTACCGGTTCCTGCGCGACGACCGCCCGCCGCTGCCGTCGTCCCCGCTCGCACCGGCCGGCTTCTTCGAGTATTCGTCGGCCGACGGGAACGTGCTGGCAACCGCTTCCGACCTGGGCCTGTTCGCCCGCATGCTGCTGGGCCGGGGCACCCTGGACGGCACCAGGATCATCGGGCCGGAATCTTTCCGGCAGATCGTCACGATGCCTGCCGACGCGGTCAGTTGCGGTTACGCGCTCGGCGTGGACGTGGAAGTGATCGACGGCCGCACCTGGCTGACGCACGCCGGCGGGATGGTCGGATACCGCTCGTACCTCGCCGTCGACACCGACGGCGGGCACGGTGTCGCCGTGCTGACCAACGCACCCGGCGAGTGCCAGATCATCGACCGCTTCGCCCGCCATGTGCTCGCGGTCGTCCAGGGAGCCCCGGCGGACCCCGCGCTGTTCGACCCGGAGCGGATCCCCGACGCCCGGCGCTACGTCGGGATCCACGGAACGACGCCGCGTCAGATCCGGGTCGAGGCCACGGGGGACGACCGTCTCTCGCTCACCTCGGACGGGGTGACCGGCAGGCTGTACGACGCGGGGGACGGACGGCTGGTGTGCGATCACCCAGAATGGTCCGCCTACCACCACTCTCTGGACGGACGCTGGCTCTACGGACCCGAGTCACTGGGCCCCAGCCCCTCCGCGCCGACCGCTCCCCCGCACGCACTCGCAGGTCACTACCGGAGCTACACCCCCTGGTATCCCGGCTTCAGCATCGTGCAGCGGGCGGGACGACTGCACATGATCGCCGCGACCGGCGTGGAAGCGCCCTGCGACGAACCGGAACTCGTCCCGCTCGACGACGGGACGTTCCGCATCGGAGCCGACCCCCGGCTGCCGGAGCGCCTGACGTCCGGCCCCGCCCTGGACGGCGCGGTGCTCTGGGTCGACCTGGACGGGTGCCGCTACACGCGCTCGTTCCGGGATCAGCCGGAGGCTTGGGAAGCGCCCGTCCGCAGCTCGCGCACCCGGAGCTGAAGGTGCGCGAGCAGCATGGCGTCGGCATCGGCGAAGTCCAGCCCGGAGACCTCGCGGATACGGCGCAGCCGGTAGCGCATGGTGTTGGGGTGGATGTGCAGGGCCTCCGCCGCGGTGTCGGTGGCTCCCGCGGCGGCGAGATAGGCGGCCAGGGTCGCCGCCAGCGGACCGTCCTGGCCCTCTTCCTGGCGTAGCCGGTGCAGCGCGCCGCCGGCGTCCGGCAGGCCGAGCGCCTCGGTCGCATCGGCGAGGTGCAGCAGCAGCACCGCCAGCGCCATGTCCTCCACGGTGCGCACGGCCGGTCCGCGGACGGCCGGATGCCGCAGCGCCCGCAGCGCGGCGTCCGCCTGCGCCCGCGCGTCGGCGATCCGGCCCATCGATTCGGCCGGGCCGCCGACGGCGACCACGTAGTCACCGGCCAGTGGGGTCCGCGCGAGGAAGTCGCGGGCCAGGGCGACGGCCGACTCCAGGGCCGTGGCGTGTTCCGGAGGCCAGGCGGCCAGTACGTACACCACTCCGGTGCCCGCCACCAGGGCTGAGCGGGGGTGCACGGCCGCCAGGAAGTACTCCAGCGTGTCCGCGAACCGGCGCAGCCCGGCGGCGTCCAGCGCGTCGGAGCCCGTGCTCCCGGCCGGCCGCGGGGCCGCGGCCAGGACGCAGAACGGGCCGGAGCCCAGCTGCAGCCGGCTCGCCTCCACCGGGTCGGCCGCCCCGCCGAGTACCGCGGCGGCGAGCTCGCCGCGCTGGCGGCGGGCGTAGCTGGTCTCCGTGCGCAGGCCGACCAGCTGCAGCGCGACCACGGGCGCGTATTCGCGCAGCCGGGCTGTGGCCGCCTCGTCGAGCGGCCCGGTGACGGCGGCCCAGATGTAGCCGAGGACGTCCGAACCGGCCCGGACCGCGATGGCCACCCTTGCCAGCTGATCCGCCCCGGTCGCCTCCATGTACACCGGTTCGGTGCTGGCATGGAGCCGCTCGAATTCCTGACGCTCGCGCTGTTCGGCGAGCGTCCGCTGGTGCACGGCCCGCCCCAGGATGGTCTCGATCCGCTCGGAGTCGGTCCGGTCCTGCCCCTCCGACCAGGCGACCAGCGCGGAGAAGCGGTCCTCGATGGTGACCGGGGCGCCGACGGCCTCATAGACCGCGTTCGCCAGGGCGAACAGCTCCGCGCCGCTGCCGGCCGAGCGCACGCGCGTCCTCGCGTACTCGAGCAGCTGCTCACGGACGGTCGTCGCCACGTGCATCCAGGACGCGTCCGGGTTGACCTCGATGATCGCCGGCTTGTCGTCGGCCGACGGCGGCACCGGGGCCTTCACCGCCAGCACCTCCGCGCCGGCCTGCCGCATGGCCGCGGTCAGCTCGCGCAGCTCGGCCTCCGTGGTCACGCCGACCCCCAGCACCACGCACCCGGGGCCGAGCTGTGCCGGCGCACCCGGGGCATGGATGGCGATGTCGGTGAGCGGCCCGCCGCTGCCGGTCCCCTCCTGGACCAGGCGCAGCAGCGCCGGGCCGATGTTGTCCACGAGCTGACGGACGGGCAGGTGCCCCCGAGCGCCGGACTCCCGCATGGTGCACCCCCGACTCGAAGGATTGTTGTGAGCGTCAATTCTGGGAGCACCGTATTGACGATGTCAACGATGATCCGGAGTGACCGTAGCGGGAGCATGGCAGGAGAGCGGAACGGATCAGTGGCACAAGGAGCGCGGATGGCAACGACGCAGACGCAGGCAGGCCGGGAACTGGTGGGGCTGTTCCCGCCCGGGACCACCCGGGACGGGAGCGGCGGACTGGTGATCGGCGGCGTACCGGCGGCCGAACTCGCCGAGTCCTACGGCACTCCCGCGCTGATCCTCGACGAGGCGTCGGTCCGCGCCCGCGCCCGCCGGTACGCCGACGGCCTGGCCGCCCGTTGGCCGAACTCCCGCGCCACCTTCGCCTCCAAGGCCTTCCCCTGCACCGCCGTCATCCGGCTGCTCGCGAAGGAGGGCCTCGGCATCGACGTGGCCAGCGGCGGCGAGCTGACCCTCGCCCTCGCCGCAGGCGCGGACCCGGCCGGCCTGGTCGTCCACGGCAACGCCAAGACCGAGGAGGAGCTGCGCCTCGCCGTCGAGGCCGGCGCCGGGACGGTCGTCGTCGACAACTTCGACGACATCGACCGGCTGGAGAAGATCCTCGCCGACACCGCGACGGAGCAGGGAGTACTGGTCCGGGTCACCCCCGGCATCCGTCCCGACACCCACGAGGCCGTGTCCACCGGCCAGAACGGCTCCAAGTTCGGTCTGCCCCTGCCGCAGGCCCGGGCGGCGATCGCGCGGCTGCGCGGCAGCGACCGGCTGCGACTGGACGGCGTCCACGTGCACGTCGGGTCGCAGATCCTGGACCTCGCACCCTTCGCGCAGGCCGTCGAGGCGGTCGCCGAACTCGGCGAGTTCGCCGTCTACGACCTGGGCGGCGGCCTCGGCTCCCGCTACACCTACGCCGACCGACCGCCCACGGTGGAGGCGTACCTCGACGCCGTCACCGACGTCGCCCGACGCCTGCTGCCCGCTGACGCGCGCATCCTCATCGAGCCGGGCCGCTCGATGGTCGCCGAGTCCGGCGTCTCGCTGTACCGGGTCGTCTCCGTCAAGCGCGGCGGAGGCCACACCTTCGTCGCCGTCGACGGCGGCATGGGCGACAACCTCGAAGTCTCCCTGTACCAGCAGCGCTTCGAGGCCGCCGTCGCCGGCCGTCCGACCGGCGAGGGCGAGCTGTGCCACCTGGTGGGCCGGCACTGCGAGTCCGGCGACACCCTCAGCACCGGCGTCCCGCTGGCGGACCCGCGCGTCGGGGACCTGATCGCCGTGCCGGTCACCGGCGCTTACACCTATGCGCTGAGCAACAACTACAACGGCGCGCGCCGCCCGCCGGTGGTCTTCGTCCGCGACGGCGCGCACCGCGCCGTGGTGCGCCGCGAGACCTACGCCGACCTGATGCGCCGGGATCTGCCGTAGCGGCGCAGCCGGCCGAGCCGGGCCGGCCGCAATGCCGCGTGGTCAGGGCCTGCCGCGGCTCAAAGCGTTGCTTCCCGTTCTGGGCATCGCTGTTGTGGTGTGGGCATATCTGTGGAGGCCGAGGCGTGTTGACGGCGAAGTTCGAGGTGCTGTTCCCGCCCTTGGACGAGCGACAACGCCGTCTGACAGCCGGGGCCGAGGCGCGATTGTCAGGGCATGGCGGGGTCCGGGTAGTGGCTCGGGCTGCCGGGATGCGCGGGGGCACCGTCTCACGCGGAGTGGACGAACTGGATTCCGCAGTGGAGCCGACCGGCCGGGTCCGCCGACCCGGCGGCGGCCGCAAGAAGCCGGCCGACCTGAACCCGGAACTGGTTCCCGCGCTGCCGGGGCTGGTCGAGCCGGACATGCTCGGGGATCCGTGAGCACCCGCGGGGATCCATGAGCACCGCCACCGACCCCGCCTCCCGCCGGCTCCTCCCGGGCCGCCGGGCAGGACAGCCGGCCCGCCCCGACCACCTGTCCGCGCTCCTGGACGAGGCCGGGATCCCGGCCGCCGCAGCACGTGGCGCCACCATCCGGCAGCAACTCCTCGAACTCGCCCCCGTCGTCGCCGACGCCCTCGGCTACCGCGACAAGACCACCAGCCGCCTCATCAGAGAGACCGGCGGGACAAGGAGCCGATACGCCACTGGCGATCACACAAGGTCACCAACAAGCCGGCCTGCTCGGGGAGCCGGCGACAGGTGACATACGAGAGCCCACAGCAGCAGGCCATGCTCTAGCGGAGACGGGCCAGCAAGTGGACGTCCAGGAAGCCCCGCTCGGAGGCCGGGTCATGGAGCAGCCGCGCGAATGTGACGAACCCGGCCCCGGCCAGCAACTCGGCGAACCGGTCCGCCGGCCAGCTATAGGCGGGTGTCACCTTGTGGTCGAAGCGGACCGGCTCGGGCGCGTCGGTGCCGAAGAACGAGGCCAGGAGAAGGCCCCCCGGCGCCAGGACACGCGCCTGCTCGGCGAGCAGCGCGGGTAGTTCCCCAGGCGGGGTGTGGATCATCGAATAGTGGGCCAGCACACCGCCGAGCGCGCCGTCCTCAACTGGGAGTGCCTCCATCCGGGCCTCGTCGAACTTCAGCGCCGGATGGGCCCGCTGGGCGTGGTCGACCATGGCCGGGGAGAGGTCGAGCCCGAAGGCATCCAGCCCCAGGTCGTGCAACATGGCCGTCAGATGTCCGGGCCCGCAGCCGACGTCGGCCACCCGCGAATTCCCCGTTCCACGCACCAGCTCGGCGAAGGTGCCAATCATGTTCCGCGCGAACGGCTGCGTCTCCAGTCGATTAGCGAACTTCGACGCATACAGCTCGACGACCCCGTCGTAGGCCGCCCTGGTCTCATCCTGGTGCTCCGCCACGGGAAGGAAGTTAACACCCCCCATTCTCAGCGGTTCTCCGGCCCCGTGCCGAATCCCGCGCCGTCGTATCGGACTCGCTCGGCTACCAGGACAAGGCCACCACCCGATGGCACGAAAAGCCGCTGGCGACCACAGTCGGTCACCAGCTGGCTGGGCTCCCCGGGGAATCGGCGACAGCCGAAGACGAGCCGACCACAATCAGACCCATGTCAAGGCAGCCGTTGACCGGACGCACCCTGGGTTGCACACAACCGCTCGCGGTTGGCAGCCGCCGGCGCGATGCTGCCACGATGCCTGCAGGGACGGCTTACACGACGAAGTCGGCGACGCGCCGTGCGACGGAGTCGTGAGCGCAGTGATGCTCCATCACATCGCCGATCGGCCGCGTCTCCTCGGCGACCTACGACGCGTCCTGCGTCCCGGAGGATGGCTGCTGGTCTCGACGACCCACCCGACGGCTGACTGGCGGGAATTCGGTGGCTCGTACTATGCCGAGGACTGGGTTGACCTCCCGGTCGCCTGGCAGCCGTGCGATCGAGGGGCAACCATTCCTGCGAGCTGATGGTCATGTCCGTGCCACCCGCGTACGGGGTGGGGCATTGTCAGCTCCGCCTCGGGGCGTTCCTGAGGCGCTGGAATATAAGGGAACCGCCTTCATGCATCACCGCGCCACCATGGCAGGCTTCGCCGGGGCCCTCGCCCTGTCCGCGCTCACGATTCCGGCGGCCGCGCAGGCGGATGACTTCTCGGGCGACATCAGGATCACGAAGGTCGTCGTGAATGGAGGGAAGGACATCGTCCTGGGGACCACGGACGTGAAGACGTTCACCATCGCGGTGACCGCCACGGACGACTCGGGCATCGAGGCCGGAAGGACCTTCCCGGTCATGTGGCACACGCCCCTCCCGAACGGCGACTATTACGGTCTCGTGCTGCCCGACAACATCGCGGGCAAGTGCGTGCGCCATCGCTTCACCACGACCACCTGCACATACACGCTGAAAATCAACCCGCGCACCCACCCCCAGGACAACACCACGGCCGGGACCTGGACCGTGAGCGCCCATGCCCTGGCCAACGACGGTGACTACATCACCAAGGATTCCGCCGCGAAGGCGAAGGTCCTCCGCAACTCCAGACTGACGGTCAACGCCTCGCCGGAACCGCTGAAGAAGAACAAGACGATCACCGTCACGGGCGCCCTGACCCGCGCCAACTGGGAGACCTACAAGTACGGGGGCTACACCAAGCAGCCGGTGAAGCTCCAGTTCAAGAAGAGCGGCACCAGCACCTACAAGACGCTCAAGACCGTCACGACGGACAGCAAGGGCAACCTGAGGACGACGACGAAGGCCACGGCGGACGGCTACTTCCGCTACTCCTTCGCAGGCACGTCCACCACCCCGGCGGTCGCCTCCGCGGCGGACTACGTCGACGTGAAGTAACCCTCGGGAGGGTCATCTGCCCTCCAGCACCAGCGCCACGCCGAGCACGCAGGACTCAGCCCGCCGACGCACGCCTGTACGTCGGCGTCTCGGGTGGCGCTCTGAGGAAATGCGACCTGCTTTCGCGGTCAGGACAGTCCGGACCAAGCCTTGTCGACCAGGGCCGCAATCCGTTCCGGGCTGCTGTGGATATCGCCCGTGACACTGCGGATCTGGACGGTCAGCCCCTTCCCCGTACGCTGACAGGAATCGACGTTCACCGTCTCCGGGCCGGGCTTCTTCCCTGGCGACATCGGCTGGTTGTACACCAGGCAGGCGACCTCGCCCACCGTGACCACTTCACGCGGCGGCTTCGCCATTCCCAGCTGTGCGGCGTTCTGATAGGGGGTGAACGGCTGCGGGCTGGTGGCAGCCACCGCGGTGAGCACGAAGATCTCGGACAGGCCGGTATCCGCAAAGGTCGCCACTGCGGCCGGGGCGCCGTCGTACGCCTTGGACAGCAGCTGGGTGCTCTTCTCGTCGGCGTCGTCGGTGCGCCGCGCGATCTGGTCCGCGTTGCCGGCGTGGGTGCTACGCGCGGCTTTCGAGAATCGCTGATAGGACCCCAGCGACTCCGGAAGGGCCGGCTCCTCGGAGACCCGGCGCGAGCCGGTCCCGCCCGTGGGACCCTTGCCGTCGGCGGAGATCAGCCAGCACGCCCCCACCACCGCTGCGCCGCCCAGCAGACCGGCCAGGCCGGCAGACCATGGCCGTGACCAGGGGCCGCCTGGCGGGGCGGAGGGTCTGGCGACGTCCGGGGACTGGGATGAGGGGGCCTCATTCGGGCTATCGGGTATGCCGAAATCATTGGTCATAGCCGTCATCGTGCCCTCGGAGACGTTCGGTTGGGGGCCTTTCCGCAAGACGTGGCCGACGACGGGCTCCGGAAGCGGAGAGGAGCTCGGCGGCGCCCGGGCTCGCAACGCCTCGCTGTTCCTCATCACGCGTCGGCGGCGCAACCGGCGGTTCCCCGGGTCCGGGGCACGGCTGTGTCAGTCGGGAGGCCTCGCCGGCAGCCATGGTTCGTGCCATCGCGGATATCCGGCGACGAGCTTGGTCGCGCCCGCCGGTCCCCAGGTCCCCTGCCGGTACTGTTCGGGGTCGCCGGGCGCCTCCAGCAGTGGCTGAACGATGCGCCACGTCTCCTCCACCGAGTCCTCCCGGGTGAACAGGCTCGCGTTGCCTTGCATTGCATCACTGAGCAGGCGCTCGTACGGTTCGGGTGCCTCACCCAGCTCGGCCGCGAAGAGGAGGTCGAGGTCCACCAGCTGCGTGTCCTGCTTGCCCGGCTGCTTGGCCTGGATGCGGAAGTTCATGCCAGGGCTCGGATCGATCCGCAGGATCCACTGGTCAGGCTCGGGCGCGAACCGCTCCGCGAACGCAAGCCGCGGCGGGCGCTTGAACATGATCCGGATCTCGGTCACTCGCTCGGGGAGCGACTTGCCGGCGCGGATGAAGAACGGCACCCCGGACCAGCGCCAGTTCTCGACCTCCAGCCGCAACCCGACGAAGGTCTCGGTGCGCGAGCGCGGCCGCACGCCGGGGACCTGGAGGTACCCCTCGTACTGCCCGCGGACGTAGTGGGCCGGGTCGGCGTCGGGGATCGCCCGGAACACATCGACCCGCCGGTCTCGGAGCGCGTCCGCATCGGCGGCTGACGGCGGCTCGGACGCCACCAGGGCGAGCAGCTGCAGCAGATGGTTCTGCACGACGTCGCGGAGCGCGCCGACTGGGTCGTAGAAGTGGCCGCGGTCCTCGACCCCGAAGTCCTCGGCCATGGTGATCTGCACGCAGGAGACGTGGTCGCGGTTCCACACCGGCTCGAACACGGAGTTGGCGAACCGCAGGAACAGGATGTCCATCGCCGGCTCCTTGCCGAGGAAGTGGTCGATCCGCAGCAGCTGATCCTCGTCGAGGAGCTGACGCAGCTCAGCGTTGAGGGCGCGCGCCGACGCGAGGTCGTGCCCGAACGGTTTCTCCACGACAACCCGGGCGCCCTTGGTCAGCCCGGCGCCTGCCAGGCCCCCGACCACCCGGGCGAACAGCGACGGCGGGATCTCCAGGTAGAAGACGGGGCGCCGCCTGCCGTTGACCGCCCGGGCGAGGCGATGGAACGTCTCGTCGTCGGTGTAATCGCCCTGCACATAGCTGAGTCGGGCGGCGAACCGGGCGAAGACGCTGTCGTCCAGCGGCTCGCCCGTTTCCTTGATCGCCGCGCGGGCGTGGTCACGCAGCGCGTCGTCGGACCAGCCGTCGCGCGCCACTCCGACGATCGGGCAGGTCAGCAGCTTGCGCCGCTCAAGCCGATAGAGCGAGCGAAACGTCATCTTTCGCGCGAGGTCGCCAGTGATCCCGAAAATGACCAGCACGTCTGCGGGAACGTTCGACGAGTTCACAGCCATCTGATCCCCCTTACGGGGCCGGCGCGGCAATAGGGTCGGGCGTCATGGTCATGCTGGCGACCGGGCGTCGGCGCGAGCCGGGCCCTGGCCGGCCGCCGCGTCCGCGAGGACGAGCGACGCCGCCGCCTCGACCCGGCCGGCGGGAATCGACCGGTCTGCCGCAACGAGCCTTGAGAGCGGTTCGCGCTTGTCCGCTCCGGTGATGAGCCAGAGCACTTGCCGGGCGCGGGCGAGCGCAGGGTAGGTGAGTGTCATGCGCTGGTGGCCCATGTAGGGCGCCGTCAGGGCCACCAGCCGGTCCGAGACTTCGAGCACCGGGTCCCGTGGCACCAGCGAGGCGGTGTGCCCGTCCGGGCCGAGGCCCAGGTGAACTAGGTCGAAACGCCGGGGCAGCGACCGCCCGTAGGCGGCGGCCGCCGCGTCAAGGTCGGTGTCGTTCACGGGCATCGCGATGACCTCGGCCGGGGCCGCACCGAGGCTCTCCCGCAGGTGAGTGAGGTTACGGTCCGGGTCGCCGTCGGGCGCGACCCGCTCGTCGACCTGGAACACCGCCACCTGCTCCCAGGGGACGTGCTCATGTGCGAGCCGCGCGAACATCGCCCAGGGCGTATGCCCCCCGCTGACGGCGAACGTGAATCGGCCATGGGCTTGCACGCAGGCCCGGGCCAGCCGCGCCACGAACGCCGCCGCGGTGCCGGCGACCGCATCGGGGTCGGCGACGACTTGGAGTTCGTGATGCACGGCCCTCAGCCCTTCTTTTCGGCGTGCCCGCCGAACTCCGAGCGCATCGCCGAGAGGATCTTGTCGGTGAACTCCCCGGCCTCCCTGGACTCGAAGCGCTCGTAGAGCGAGGTGGTGATGACCGGTGCCGGGACGCCTTCGTCCACCGCGGCGAGGACGGTCCAGCGGCCTTCCCCGGAGTCGGAGACCCGCCCGGCGAAGCCGTCGAGGGAGGGCGAGGCGGCGAAGGCGTCGGCGATCAGGTCGACCAGCCACGAGCCGACGACCGAGCCGCGCCGCCAGACCTCGGCCACCTCTCCGACGTCGATGTCGTACTGGTAGGCCCACGCATCGCGCAGCGGCGTCGTCTCGGCGTCGACCTCTTGCCGGCCTTTGCCGGCGTCCGCGCGTTTGATGATGCTGAGGCCCTCGGCGATCGCGGCCATCATCCCGTACTCGACCCCGTTGTGGACCATCTTCACGAAGTGCCCGGCGCCGTTCGGCCCGCAGTGCAGATACCCGAGCGGGGCGGTGCCGTCGGTCCGGGTCCGGCTCGGCGTCGGCTCGGCGCTGCCCTCGCCGGGAGCGATCGTCTTGAAGATCGGGTCCAGATGGGCCACGACCTCGTCCTCGCCGCCGATCATCAGGCAGTAGCCGCGCTCCAGCCCCCAGACTCCACCACTGGTCCCGCAGTCGACATAGTGCAGCGATTTGTCGGCAAGACGCTGGGCGCGCGTGATGTCGTCGCGGTAGTAGGAGTTGCCGCCGTCGATGAGAATGTCGCCGGGCTCCAGCAACGGCTCGAGCTGGTCGAGGATGGAGTCGACGATCGCAGCCGGAAGCATGAGCCACAGGGCCCGTGGCTTGTCCAGTTTCGCAACGAAATCCCGGAGTGAGTCTGCGCCCGTCGCGCCCTCGCCGGTCAATTCGGCGACGGCGTCCGCGTTGACGTCGGACACGACGCAATGGTGGCCGTCTCGCATCAGCCGACGCACCAGGTTCGCCCCCATCCGGCCGAGCCCGATCATCCCGAGCTGCATGGGCTTGTCTGTCGCCATGTGGCGCCTCCTAGTCCTTGAGCGTGCGGTAGTGCCGGATCAGCGCGTTCGTGGACGAGTCGTGGCCGAGCTCAGGGTCGGTCGCGCTCTCCAGCTCCGGGATGATCGCGACAGCAAGCACCTTGCCGAGCTCGACGCCCCACTGGTCGAAGGAGTCGATCCCCCAGATCGTCCCCTGGGTGAACACGCTGTGCTCGTAGAGCGCGACCAGCGTGCCGAGCCGGTACGGGGTGAGCACCTCGGCCAGCAGCACGTTCGTCGGGCGGTTGCCCTCCATCACCCGGTGCGGCGCCACGTCCTCCTCCGTCCCCTCGGCGCGCACCTCGTCCTCGGTCTTGCCGAAGCCGAGCGCCTGGGCCTGGGCGAAGACGTTCGACGAGAGGATGTCGTGGTGGCTGCCGAGCGGGTTGAGCGACTTGCCGAAGCCGATCAGGTCCACCGGGATCAGCTTGGTGCCCTGGTGGATCAGCTGGTAGAAGCTGTGCTGCCCGTTGGTCCCCGGCTCCCCCCAGTACACCGCGCCGGTCTGGTAGTCCACCGGCACGCCCTCCAGCGTCACGTGCTTGCCGTTGGACTCCATGGTGAGCTGCTGCAGGTAGGCCGGGAAGCGCTTCAGGTACTGGTCGTAGGGCATCACGCCGACGGTCTGGGCGCCGAAGAAGTCGCCGTACCAGACGGCGAGCAGTCCCATCAGGACCGGCAGGTTCCGTTCGAACGGCGCGGTGCGGAAGTGCGTGTCCATCGCGTGGAATCCGGCGAGGAGATCGCGATAGTGGCCGGGGCCGACGGCGAGCATCGTCGAGAGACCGATCGCGGAGTCCATCGAGTAGCGCCCGCCGACCCAGTCCCAGAAGCCGAACATGTTCGCGGTGTCGATGCCGAATTCGGTGACCCGTTGCGCGTTCGTGGACACCGCCACGAAATGCCGGGCGACCGCCGCCTCGTCACCGAGCTGCGCCAAAACCCAATCACGCGCAGAGCGGGCATTGGTCATCGTCTCCAGCGTCCCGAACGTCTTCGAGGCGATGATGAACAGCGTCTCTTCGGCGGCCAGATCACGGGTCGCCTCGACGATGTCCGTCGAGTCGACGTTGGACACGAACCTGAACGTGAGATCGCGCCGGCTGTAGTGGCGCAGCGCCTCGTAGGCCATGACCGGCCCGAGGTCGGAGCCTCCGATGCCGACGTTGACGATGTTGCGGATCGGCTTGCCGGTGGCGCCTTTCCAGGCGCCCGAGCGGACCTGGTCCGCGAACGCCGCCATCCGGTCGAGCACCTCGTGCACCTGCGCGACGACGTCCACTCCGCCGACGACGAGCGAGGACTCCTTCGGCATCCGCAACGCCACGTGCAGCACCGGCCGGTGCTCCGAGACGTTGATCCGATCGCCGGTGAACATCTCGTCGATGTGCTGGCGCAGTCCCGATTCCTCGGCGAGCTGGAGCAGCAGCCGCAAGGTCTCGTCGGTGATCCGGTTCTTCGAGTAGTCCAGGTACAGCCCGGTGGCCTCGGCCGCCATCCGCTCGCCGCGTCCCGGATCGGCGGCGAACAGCTCGCGCAGGTGGCGCCCGGCGATCTCGGAGTGATGGCCCGCGAGCGCCTTCCACGCAGGACGCTCGCGCAGCGCGGTCGATGGCATGGCTTGCTCCTCTGCTGGGTTCGGTCCGGCCGCTCGGCGCCGAGGTCAGGCCACGGCCTTGCTCTGCACGTCGATTCGCTCCATGAGGTCGTTCCAGGCCGCGACAAAGGACGTGGCGCCTTCGCTCTGCAACTCGGCGGCAAGCGCCTTGACGTCGACGCCCGCGCTCGCGAAGCGGGCCAGCATTGCCTCGGATTCGCCCCCGTCCGACGGCAGCGTCTCTCCGATCTCGCCATGGTCGAAGAAGGCTTTCAGGGTGTCGTCGGGCATCGTGTTGACCGTGAACGGAGCGGCCAGACCGTGGACGTAAAGCGTGTCGGAGGCGGCCGGGTCCTTCGTTCTCGTGCTGGCCCAGAGCAGCCGCTGCATGCGCGCGCCGGCATTCTCCAGCCGCTGGAAGCGCTGCGAGCCCATCACTTCGCGGTACGCCCGGTACACGTCGAGGCCGACGGCGAGGGCGAGGGTGTCGGTGAGGCCGGCCGGTGCGGTGTCCTTGACCGCCACGTCCCAGCGTGACATGAACACCGACGCGACCGAGCCGACAGCGGGGTCGTGGCCGGCCTGCACCCGGCGCTCGACGCCACGCAGGTAGGCGTCAGCCGCGGCCCGGTAGTGGTCTGCCGAGAACAGCAGCGTCACGTTCACCGGAACGCCCGAGGCGATGGCCTCCTCGATCGCCGGCAGCCCCTCGGGAGTCCCGGGGATCTTGATGAAGAGGTTGCGCCGGTCGGCCCTGGCGTGCAGCGCCTTGGCGGCCGCCACCGTTCGCTGCGTGTCGTAGGCGAGCAGCGGCGAGACCTCCAGCGAGACCCAGCCGTCGACGCCGTCGGTGCGTTCGTGGATGGGCAGGAACAGGTCGGCGGCCCGCTGCAGGTCCTCGATGGCCAGCTCGAAGAACAGCTCCTCGCCCTTGCGCCCGCCCGCCGCCTTCGCGCGGATCGCGTCGTCGTAGTCACCGGAGCCGATCGCCTTGTCGAAGATCGAGGGGTTGGAGGTGAGCCCTGTCACCGAGAACTGGTCGATGTAGTGCTGGATCTGGCCCGCATCGAGCATCGAACGGGTGATGTTGTCCAGCCAGATGCTCTGGCCCTGGTCATGGAGCGCCTGGGTTACGTTCACGCCTGCTCCCTACCGGCGGCCACGCACTCGCGGGCAACCTGGGTGACCTTCTCTGGAGTGAAGCCGAATTTGGTCAGCAGCTTTTTGAGCGGCGCCGATGCCCCGAACGTGTGCATGCCGACGACCGCACCGCCGTCGCCGACGTAACGGTCCCAGCCGAGGGTCGCCGCCTGCTCGATGGCGACCCGGGCCCTGACCCCGGGCGGGATGACCGAGTCGCGGTATTCCTTGGGCTGGCGGTCGAACAATTCCCAGCAGGGCATGCTGACCACGCGAGCCGCGAGGCCCTCGGCGGCGAGTTCGTCACGGGCCGCGAGCGCGAGTTGTACCTCCGACCCCGTGGCGAGCAGGATGACGTCGGGCTTGCCGTCCACCGCGTCGACCAGAACATAGGCCCCCCTGGCCACCCCGGATGCGGCCCCCATCCCGGAGCGGTCGAGGGTCGGCAGTGCCTGACGGGAGAGGACCAGCACCGCCGGCTCGTGCCTGAGCGCGGCGACGACCCGCCAGGTCTCGACGACCTCGTTCGCGTCGGCCGGGCGGAACACCAACAGCCCCGGCATCGCGCGCAGCGAGGCGAGCTGCTCGACCGGCTGGTGGGTGGGGCCGTCCTCGCCGACCCCGATCGAGTCGTGGGTGAAGATGTGCACGACCGGGATCTCCATCAGCGCTGAAAGCCGGATCGCGCCGCGTGCGTAGTCCGAGAAGATCAGGAACCCCGACCAGTACGAGCGCAGCTTGGTCAGCGCCATCCCGTTCGTGATCGCGGCGGCGGCGTGCTCGCGGATCCCGAAGTGGAGGTTGCGCCCCGAGCGGTCATCGGCCTGGAAGTCGCCGGCGCCGGAGAACATGAGGTTGGTCTTGGTCGACGGCGAAAGGTCCGCCGATCCGCCGAGCACCCACGGCACGGCTTGGGCAAGCGCGTTGAGCACCTGGCCGCTGGAGTCACGGCTGGCGATGCCCTTGGGGTCGGCCGGGAAGGTCGGCAGCGCCGACTCCCAGCCCTCCGGCAGCTCACGCCGCTGGATACGCCCCAACTCGTCCGCGAGCTCGGGATAGTTGGTTCGGTAGGCCTCGATTCGGGCCTCCCAGCTCGTCCGGGCATCGCGACCGCGCGCGCCGACTCCTGCGGCGAAGTGCTCGTAGACGCCGTCGGGAACGAAGAAGTCCTTGTCCTCCGGCATCCCGAAGAACCGCTTGGCCGACTTGACGCCCTCCACGCCGAGCGGCGCGCCGTGCGCCTTCGCGGTGTCCTCGACCGGTGACCCGTAGCCGATGTGGCTGTGCACCACGATGAGCGTCGGGCGCTCGTTCTCGGACTTGAAGGTGTGCAGCGCGCGGGCCACCGCGTCGAGGTCGTTGGCGTCGGCCACGGTGGTGACGTTCCAGCCGTAGCCGATGAACCGGGCCGCCACATCCTCGGTGAACGCGATGTCGGTGTGGCCCTCGATCGTCACCCGGTTCGAGTCGTAGATCCAGCAGAGGTTCGACAGCCGCTGGTGGGCCGCCAGCGAGGCGGCCTCCGAGGAGACCCCCTCCATCATGCAGCCGTCGCCCGCCATCGCGTACACGTCGAAGTCGAAGACGGTGAAGTCGTCGCGGTTGTACCGGGCGGCGAGCCACTGCCCGCCGATCGCCATCCCGACCGAGGTCGCAACGCCCTGGCCGAGCGGGCCGGTCGTGGTCTCCACGCCGCTGGTCCACCGGTACTCCGGGTGCCCGGGGCAGCGCGAGCCGAGCTGGCGGAACGTCCTGAGGTCGTCGAGGGTCACGGCGGGACGGCCGAGGACCTCGTAGTCGGGGTCGACGGCCTGCACGCCGGTGAGGTGGAACAGCGACCAGAGCAATGCGGAGGCGTGTCCTTCCGACAGCACGAAGCGGTCGCGGTTGGGCCAGATCGGGTCGGCCGGGTCGAAGCGCAGGAAGCGTTGCCAGAGTGTGTACGCGACCGGGGCAATTCCCATCGGTGTCCCCGGGTGGCCGGAGTTGGCCGCCTGGATGGCGTCCATGCACAGAGTGCGGATCGTGTTGACGGAAAGTGTTTCCAGGTCGTTGTTGCTCAATGCGAGCCTCCCTGAAGATGCCGCCCCTGCGCTCCTATCGAGCGCGGCAGACTAGGTTTGAGCTTTTCCGGCCGGGGCGAAGAGCGCCGCGCCGACAATGCCCGCATCGTTCAACAGCTGCGCCGGCACGATCTCGGTCCTGAGCTCGATGTGCGGCAGGAACTTGTCAGCCTTCTTGCTGACGCCGCCGCCGATGACAATCAGGTCGGGCCACAGCAGCCGCTGGACGAGCTCGAGATACGTCTCCAGACGGTGCGCCCATTTCTTCCAGGACAGGTCGTCGTGCTCGCGCACCGACTCCGCGGCCCAGTCCTCGGCATCCCCGTGGTGCAGCGGCAGGTGCCCCAGCTCGCTGTTGGGCACCAGGAGCCCGTCGGAGAAGACGGCGCTGCCGATACCGGTGCCGAGCGTCACCATCACGACGACGCCCTTGTGTCCCTTGCCGGCGCCGAAGCGCATCTCGGCGATCCCGGCCGCGTCGGCGTCGTTCACCACCCGCACGTCGCGGCCGGTCGCTCGTGCGAAGAGCTGGGCCGCGTCCGTCTCCATCCAGGCCGGATCGATATTGGCCGTCGTCTGGACTTTGCCGCCCCGGATGACTGCCGGGAGCGTCAGCCCGACCGGTCCTGGGACGCCGATCTGGGAGAGCACCTGCACGACCACGTCCGCGACTGCCCCCGGGGTCGCCGGATGCGGGGTCGGAATGCGGACCCGCTCACCGATGAGGCTGCCGTGCTCGAGGTCGACCGGTGCTCCCTTGATACCGGTCCCGCCGATGTCGACCCCCAGCACGTGGGCCGTCTTGTCCTGGCCTGCCTGCGCCATTGCCCGCTCCCCTCAGGGACCGGCCCAAAATGTGTTGTGTGAATTTCGAACGTCAGGCCCCGTAAGAGATTCGCCATATAGCCCTTAATAATCGCACATATTCCTTATATTCGCCACTCCGCACTTACGTGGTTATATCGAAGCTCAAGGGGTATATCCAAACATTGCGCGCCCTCAAGGGCATTGGCGGTCCCCTCTGTTCGAGAGGAACGCAACTGCGTCTGATACCAGCCGCGACGGTAACCTCCAGAAACTTTCGGAAACCAAGCCGGAACGGGAACCCTTCCCAAAGGTCCCCCGCATCCATGAGCCGCTGCCTCTCCCCACCCGGACCGGCCGCGACCGGAGCTTACGGAGGCGTGATGCCAACCTGTCCGATCCGCCTGCTTCTTGCCGACATCGACGGCACTCTGGTCACGAGCGACAAGGTCCTCACCGACCGCGCCGTCCGTGCGGTCCACAAGCTCTACGACGTCGGCGTCCTCTTCGCGGTGACCAGCGGGAGACCACCCCGCGGCATGTCCATGATCATCGAGCCCTTGGCGCTGGCCACTGAACTCGCCGCCTTCAACGGTGGTCTCATCGTCAATCCGGATATGACCGTTGTCGAGCAGCAGGTCATTCCCGAGGAGGTGGTGGCCCCGGTCGTCGCGCTGATGGAGTCGTTCGGCCTCGGCGTCTGGATCTACCGGGATGCCGACTGGTACGTCCGCGACATGAAGGGGCCGCACGTGGATCGCGAGAGCCGGACGGTGCAGTTCGCGCCCACGCTCGTTCCCGGCTTCGACGGGCTCGAGCAGGGCACCGCCAAGGTCGTCGGGGTCAGCGATGACCACCAGGTCGTCGAGGCGGCCGCGGTCGCAGCTCGCGCGCAGTTCGGCGAGCATGTCTCGGCCGCGCGCTCGCAGCCCTACTACCTCGATGTGACCCATCCGCAGGCCAACAAGGGGGCTGTCGTCAAGTACTGGTCCGCCAAGCTCCAGATTTCCCCCGAACAGATCGCCACGATCGGCGACATGCCCAACGACGTACTGATGTTCGCCCACTCGGGACTGTCCATCGCGATGGGCAACGCCGGCCACGAGGTCCAGCGCGCGGCGAGGCGGGTGACCACGAGCAACGAGGAGGAGGGCTTCGCGAACGCGGTCGAGCAGTTCATCCTATGACCCGCGTCAGCGCATGCCCGGGCCCAATGTGCCGCTGAGGCTGAGAGCGTCCCGCCTCGCGGCCTCTCGCGAAGCATGTCGGATATGCCAGAGGCCGCCGGGAGTGCTTACCGAACCGCGGTGGGCAGTCCCTGCGGCACCCTATTAGCCCAGTTCAGAGGCACACTTCTCCTATTCGGTCAGCCCTCGGACGCCGGGGTTGCCGACGCCCGCATGTCCCTTTCCCGGGGTGCGGGCGGCGTGTGTGCGGGATAGGCTTCTGACGGCAAGGTCAGGTTCTCCGGGCGGTTTGCCAGACGCCCGGGCCTCATTCGCGATGCTCAGTTCTCTCTACGGAGACCTTTCTGCGGAGACCTTTGACGTGCGTGGTGCCCCCCTTTCGTATGCGCAGGGGTGAGCAGCAGCCGAATCCCCTCCTCGAAGGCGTGCCTCGCGCTTCGGGCACCGTACCGGCGCCACCTCAGGGCCCGCAGTTTTGCAGTCCTGAAACGGAGTTCGGGATGAAAGTTGTCGTTGATCTTTCCCGGTGTCAGGGATATGCGCAGTGCGCGTTCCTGGCTCCGGACGCCTTCCGGATGCACGGCGAGGAAGCGCTGATGTACAACCCGAAGCCCGACGACGGCCAGCGCGAACAGGTGCTGCGCGCCGCGGCGGCCTGCCCGGTCCAGGCCATTCTGGTCGACCAGCTGGAGGGGCGGGACGCACCGGTGGAGGCGTCGCCGTGATGGGCAGCGCCGACGCCTTGCAAGCGTTCAGGCGTGACGGCCGCATCGTGATCGTGGGGGCGTCACTGGCGGGACTGCGGGCCGCGGAGGCTCTGCGCGAGGAGGGCTTCACCGGATCGCTCACCATGATCGGTGACGAGCTGGGCGAGCCCTACGACCGACCCCCGCTGTCCAAGCAGGTACTGACCGGGTGGGTGCCGGCCGGGAACACCACGCTGCCGCGACGCCGTGACATCGATGCGCAGTGGCTGCTGGGCGTGCCCGCCGACGGGCTGGACCTGGCGACCAACCACGTACATCTCGCCGACGGCCGCGAGGTTCCCTTCGACCGGGTGCTGATCTCCACCGGTGTGAGGGCCCGGCCCTGGTTCGTCGAGGCCGAGGCGGCCCTGGACGGAGTGTTCGTGGTCCGCACCCGCGAGCACGCCGAGAGCCTGCAGCGGGCGATGGCGGCCGGGCCCTCCCGCGTACTGATCATCGGCGCGGGCTTCACCGGCTCCGAGATCGCCTCCATCTGCCGCGAGCGGGACATCCCGGTGACCGTCGCCGAACTCGCACCGGCCCCGCTGGTCGGCGCACTCGGCGCCATGATCGGTGAGGTCGCGGCGGACATGCAGCGCGCCCACGGCGTCGACCTGCGCTGCGGCGTCAAAGTCACCAAGCTGGAAGGCGACGCCCAGGGGCACTTCCGGCGCGCCCACTTCTCCGACGGCAGCACCATCGACGCCGACGTGGCGGTGGTGGCGCTCGGCGGCATCCGCAACACCGAGTGGCTGCGCGGCTCGGGACTGGCGGCAGGCCCATGGGGCATCGCCTGCGACACGGGCTGCCGCGCCCTCGACCTCAACGGCCTGATCACCGACGACATCTTCGTCGCCGGAGACGTGGCACGCTGCCCGAACCCGATCTACGAGTACCGGCTCATCTCACTGGAACACTGGGTCAACGCCGTGGAGCAAGCCAAGGTCGCGGCGCACAACATGCTCAGCGCCCAGGCTGACCGCTGGCCACACCTGTCCATCCCGACGTTCTGGTCGATCCAGTTCGGCGTCAACATCAAGTCCGTCGGTGTACCGACCTTCGCCGACGAGGTCGTCGTCACCCAGGGATCCGTGCCCGGCCACCGCTTCGTCGCTGCATATGGCTACCAGGGCCGCGTCACCGCGGCAGTCAGCTTCAACAACGCCAAGTGGCTTGGCCACTACCGGCAGTTGATCGAGACGGCCGCGCCCTTCCCGCCCCCCTGCCCCACGCCCGACCAGCCCGCCGACGCAAAACCCGTGCCCGTCGACTTCCCCGGCCCCACCCTGCTCGCCCAGGGCGCCACCGTGGTCGTCACCGGCCACGACCCAGGAGAGCGGCGCGTCACCGCCGCGTGGCAGCACCACCGGTAGGAGGGAAGCAGGAGGAAACAGGAGGAACAGCGACATGACCACGACCCCCACGCCCGACACCCTGCACCGGATCCTCGACTACTCCTCCCGCGCCGACCCCTACCCGCTCTACGCCGAACTGCGCAAGACACCAGTGGCCCTCCAGGAGGACGGCAGCTACGTCATCAGCACCTACCGCGAACTCACCGGCATCCTGCACGACCCACACCTGAGCTCCGACGTCCGCCACCTGTCACGGCCCATGGCCACGGCCGAAGCACACACCACACCCTCGTTCATCAACCTCGACCCGCCCGAGCACGACCGCCTGCGACGCCTGGCCATGCGCCACTTCGGCCCCCCGCACACCCCGGGCCTGGTGACCGGCATGGAACCCGACCTGACCGCCACCGTTAACGGCCTGATCGACGACTTCGCGGGCAAGGAACGCATCGACATCGTCGACGACTTCGCCTACCCGTTCCCCGTCACTGTGATCTGCCACCTGCTCGGCGTGCCACGCGAGGACGAACCACGGTTCCACCTGTGGGTGAACGCCATTGTCGACTCTCTCGACTACAACCCCAAGACCGACCCGAAGGAGAAACTCGACAACGGCGTGCAGGCCAGGAAAGACCTGTTCCAATACCTCGGCGGACTGCTGGAACAACGCCACGGCCGGCCGGGCGACGACCTCCTGACACGGATGGCCAACGACGACGGACCCGACGGACGCATGACCGACGACGAAATCGTCAGCACCGCCAACCTGCTGCTCATCGCCGGCCACGAGACCACCGTCAACCTCATCACCAACGGCATGCTCACCCTGCTGCGCCACCCGCAGATACTGCAGCGGCTGCGCGACGAACCGGACCTGATCGTGCCGCTCGTCGAGGAACTGCTGCGCTATGAGCCCCCCGTGCACATCATTCCCTGGCGAGCGGCATACAGCGACATCACCGTCGCCGACACCGTCATCCCCAAGGGCTCGCAGATCATGCTCATGCTCGCCTCAGGCAGCCGCGACCCGGACCGCTTCCACGACCCCGACCACTTCAACCCCGACCGACAGGACAACCAGCACCTGGGCTTCGGCAGCGGCATCCACCTGTGCTTCGGCGGCCCGATGGCCCGGCTGGAGACCCAAACCGCACTGAGCGCGCTCGCACGCCGCCTGGAACGCCCCACACTGGTCGCCGACCCACCGCCCTACCGGCCCAGCCCTATCCTGCGCGGCCCCATCCACCTGCACATCGAACAGAGCTGACGCCGAACGCGGCAGCCGCGGGCATACCCACACGCGTACCACCACCTCAGTCGCGACTGCGACGACGGGACGTGGTGCGGCCCCCTCGCCAGGGCCTCACGGCGTGGCATCCCGCAGCGCGCCACTCACGTGACGGCCCGTCAGCACTCGCTGCCTTCAGTGAAGGTTCGTCAGGAAAGGTCCGCGCACGTTGCATGCGGCCGGCGGACCGTCGACGGCCGGGAACGCAGGCGGATGATCGCAGATAGCCGCGACGTGGCAGGAGTGACGGGTGTGCCGGATAGTGGACGCAGGGGAGGCTTCTTCCGAGACCTCGGAGTTTGCCATGGACCGCTACCCTCCCATCGCCGAGCACGGCTTGGTGGGCGACCTGCAGACCGCCGCGCTCGTCTCGTCGCAGGGCGTCGTCGACTGGTTCGCCGCCCCCCGGTTCGACTCGCCCAGCATCTTCGCCGCCCTGCTCGACCACGACCGCGGCGGGTACATGCGGCTGGCTCCCGAACACCCCGATGTGACGTGCAAGCAGCTCTACTACCCCGACACGGCCATCCTCGTCACCCGGTTCATGTCACCGGCCGGCGTGGGCGAGCTGATCGACTTCATGCCCCCGGACCAAAGCCGCACCGCCACCGACCGGCACACCCTGGTCCGCTGCGTCCGTGCCGTGCGGGGGACCGTCGACTTCACCCTTGAGTGCCGGCCGCGCTTCGACTACGGCCGCGCCGAGCATGAACTCGAACTCGGCGAGAACGGCGCTCTGTTCCGGGCCCCCGGGATCGACGGGCACCTGCAGTCCACCTTCCCGCTGGAGCGGGACGGCCAGGACGTGCGCGCCAAGGTGACTCTGAAAGCCGGCGAATCCGGAGGTGCGGTGTTCACCGTCTGTGCATCCGGCGGTGAGGCACCCCCACCGCCCACGATCGAAGGGCTCACCCGGCACTGGGAGGAAGTCGGCCTGTTCTGGCAGCGCTGGCTGCGCCAGTCCCGCTACCGGGGACGGTGGCCCGAGCTGGTGCACCGCTCGGCCATCACCCTCAAGCTCCTCACCTACGCCCCCACGGGCGCTCTGATCGCGGCTGCCACCATGGGCCTGCCCGAGCAGGTCGGCGGGGAGCGGAACTGGGACTACCGGTTCACCTGGGTACGCGATGGCTCGCTGTCCGTGCGGGCCATGCTTGACCTCGGCTTCGTCGAGGAGGCCACCGCCTTCGTCCACTGGCTGGTGGACAGGCTGCGGGCACGCGAGGGCAAGGAGGCGGAGCCGATCCAGACGATGTACCGGATCGACGGCAGTCCCGACCTCCCGGAGGAGACACTCGATCACTTCGAGGGCTATCGCGGCTCCGCGCCCGTCCGCATCGGCAACGGCGCCGCCGACCAGCTCCAGCTGGACATCTACGGCGAGGCCATGTACGCGGTGTCCCAGGGGGGAGAAATCGCGCGCCAGGCCAGTTCCGAGGGATGGAAGGCGATGGCCAGGACACTGGACTGGTTCGCCGACGCCTGGGACCGGCCGGACGAGGGCATCTGGGAGACCCGCGGCGGCCGCCAGGACTTCACCTACAGCCGAGTGATGTCGTGGGTTGCCCTCGACCAAGGGCTGAGCCTCGCCGAGCGCTTCCGCAGACCCGCCGACATGGAGCGGTGGCGCACGGCGAGAGACGCCGTATTCGAGCAGGTCATGGAACGAGGCTGGAGCGAGCAGGAGCGCGCGTTCGTCCAGCACTACGACGGCGACGTCCTGGACGCCTCGCTGCTGCTCATGCCGAGGGTCGGGTTCATCGCCCCGAAGGATCCTGCGTGGCTCTCCACGCTCGACGCGATGGACCGAAAGCTCGTCTCGGACAGCCTCGTCTACCGCTACGACCCCGCGGCATCGCCGGACGGACTGCGCGGCTCGGAGGGCACCTTCAGCCTGTGCACCTTCCTCTACGTCGACGCGCTGGCCCGGGCGGGGCGGCTGGCCCAGGCCCGCTACACCTTCGAGAAGATGCAGACCTACGCCAACCACGTCGGGCTGTTCGCCGAGGAGATCGGTCCGATCGGGGAACAACTGGGCAACTTCCCCCAGGCGTTCACCCATCTCTCCCTGATCATGGCCGCCATGACTCTCGACGAGGCGCTCGACGCAGAGACCGGGCGCTGAGGTGCGGACCGGGCGGACGGTGACGCTCGCCTCGCCGGTGGCGACGCTGCCCGGTCCGGACAATCCGGAGCCCGCGAGGCACCGGATGAGCGGGCAGCCAGAGGAAGACGCCTCGGGCAGGCTCCACTTCGCGATGGACAGCTTCGCGATGAACGTGCACGGCGGCGTGGCCGCGAGCAGCGTCACGGCGAACGGCTCAACCCGTCCCTGACCGCCATCGCCAACACCCTGCGGGTCGGCGACCACATCGCCGCCCGGCTGGGCTGACGGGGCATCCAACCAGCGCCGCTACAGGTTGTCCCCAGGCGCTCTGGCGGCCCGGGTGTCGGCGTCGGTGAGCTCCTCCAGCTCCCCCATGGTGGCCAGCCGGTAGAGCAGCACCAGCGCCGGACCGACCAGCACGATCGCGATGGCCGTGACGATCAGCAGCCAGCGCAGCGTGTGGGCGGCGCCGGCCGCCTCGGCCACCGTCAGCGAGGTGGGCAGCACATAGGGCCGCTGCGCGAAGCCCCAGGCGCCGACGGTCAGAGCGACGCTCGCCACCGAGGTGTAGCGGGACCATCCGTGGGAGCGGCGCCACAGGAGCAGGACCGTCGCCGGACCACAGACCGCGGCCAGGATGATCAGCAGCAGGCCCGGGCCCCCGGTGAGGCCGTCCCAGACGTACCGCGCGCCGTCGTGGGTGACGGGCAGGCCGATGAGTGCGAGGACGACGACCGCGGCGAAGGCGATCAGCGCCCGCAGGCGGAAGTAGTCGACGAGGTCGTCGGCGCCGAACCGCAGGGCATCGGAGCAGAGGAAGACCGCCCCGAGGAACGCGGTGGCGGCGACGGCCAGCAGACCCGCGAGGACGGAGGTTCCGTTGGCCCAGGCGTCCGCGGAGGCGGTCGTGCCGACCTTGACCCGGCCCGCGGCGATGCCGCCGAGCACCGTCCCGAAGAAGAACGGCGTGAGCAGTGACGAGATGGCGAACACCGCGCCGTAGATGCGCCGTTGGGCCAGGCGGCGGGACGGCTTGCGCAGGGCGAATCCGGCGCCGCGGAGCACCAGGCCGACGGCGGCGAGGGCGAGCGGCAGCCACATCGCGGTGAAGACGGCCTGGAACATCGTCGGGAAGCCGGTCCACATGATGACCAGGACGAAGATCAACCAGACGTTGTTGACCTCCCAGACCGGCGCCATGGCGTGGTCGATCAGCCAGCGGGGCCGCTTGCCGCGCTCCGCGCCGCCGGCCAGGAGGTCCCAGAAGCCCGCGCCATAGTCGGTGCCCCCGGCGCAGGCGTAGGCGGCGATCGCCAGCACCAGCACCCATGCGATGAATGCGGCCATTACGACGCACCGCCAGAGGTGTGACCCGACCCGTCGGTGGGCGGGGCCCCGGCGGCTGCGGGCTCGGGCTCGCTTCTGGGCCCGTAGGGTGTGTCGGCCTCCGGTGGCAGTTCGGCGCGTACGGCGGCCGAGCCCTCGTCGGCGATGCGCCAGCGGGTGCGCATCTTCAGCACGACCGCCAGGAACGCGCTGAAAACGGCGACGTACACGGCCATGACGATGCCGAGCATCGCCCACAGCGATCCGGCCCGAGTGCTGGTCACCGCCTCGGAGACCCTCATGTGGTGGTAGACGATCCAGGGCTGCCGGCCGACCTCCGTGGTGATCCACCCACACTCGACGGTGACCAGGCAGGCGACTCCCGCGAGCGCGGCGCAGCGGTAGAACCAGCGGCTGCCAGGGTTGTCCCGGTGTTGCCACCAGGACCAGGCGTACCAGAGTGCGAGCAGGACCAGCACGCTGCCGATGGTGACCATGATGTCGAAGGCCCAGTGGGCGATGGTGGCCTGAGTCGCCGTCGGGCGGTCACTCGCGGCGACCGACGACAGGCCCGTCACCTTCGTTTTCGGGCTGAAGCCGGCGAGGATCGAGTCGAGTTGGGGGATCTTGAGCCCGCCGGAGATCGTCCCGTCGGGGTGCAGCCGTCCGAAAATGTACTCCGGTACGTGGGTGTCGGTCTTCCAGACGATCTCCGTGGCGGCGAACTTGACCGGCTGCTTGTGGAAGACGGCGCGAGCGGCGGAGTCGCCGAGCATGAACTGAACCGGTGTGAGGATCGCGGCAACCGTGAAAGGCACGGTGAAGCCGAGCCGGTGGTAGCGGTCGCGGCGCCCGCGCAGCCAGCCGACCGCGTACACGCCGGCGACCACGTAGCCCGCGGTCAGGAGCATCGCGACCACGAAGTGCCAGTACTCCGGGCCGAAGATCGGTGTGAAGACCGCCTGCCGCACGTCGACGTGGATCGGCTTGCCCTGGGCGTCGAGGCTGAACCCCTGGGGGGTGTTCATCCAGGAGTTGGCCGCGATGATGCCGAATGCCCCCATCAGGGCCGCCAGCGGCAGCGGTACGGCCAGCCAGAAGTGCGTCCAGGGCTTGAGCCGGCGCCAGCCGTAGAGGTAGATCGCGATCAGGACGGCCTCCAGGAAGAACGCCCATGCCTCGACGCCGAACCCCAGGCCGAAGACGTCGCCCCAGCGACCCATCATGCCGGGCCACAGCAGGCCGAACTCGAAGGACAGCACGGAGCCGGTGATGATGCCGATGGCGAACTGGACAGCCATCACCGCCGACCAGCGCCGGGTGAGCATGAGGGCGACGGGGTCGTTGCGGCGGAGCGCCCGGTGGTGCATGAGCAGCGTGATGAACGGCAGCGCCACGCCGAACGGGACCAGCAGGATGTGCGAGGCCAGGGTGAAGGCCATCAGCTCTCGAGCGGGCAGGAGCTGGGCCGGGGTGTCGTTCGCCAGAAGGGCAACTGTGCTGAGCATGTGCGCCTCGATGGTCTGCCCTGCGGGGTGGCGGGGCTGAGGGGGACAGAATGCGGAGGGCGCCCGTAGAGGGCCGGCCGGGGCCGTCGTTGCCGGTTGCCCGGGCCAGGGCCGCGGCGATCGGCGGCGCCTCGACACCCGCCGTTCACAGCACGGTGCGTGCCTCGCACCGGGTCGTCGCGACCGGTGCCCGCCGCAGGGCGCGGGCAGCGAACAGCCCGGCGAACCCCCCGCCCAGGATCACCACACAGCGGGGCGCGATGTGATCCTGCATCGAGGATCAGCCTCCGGTGGCGAAACCGGGGAAGAGCGTCATTCCGCCGTCGACGAAGAGCGTGCTGCCGACGACGTAGTCGAGCAGGTCGGAGGCCAGGGCGACGACGGCGTTGGCGATGTCGTCCGGGTCACCCACGCGGCGGTACGGGATCAGGCGCAGCAGTTCGGCCTCGGCCTCGGGGGTGGACCAGGCGTCGCGGTTGATCGGCGTGCGGATGGCGCCGGGTGCGACCGCGTTGACCCTGATCCGCTGGGGAGCCAGCTCCTGGGCCAGGGTCGTCATCAGCATGCCCACGCCGCCCTTGGAGGACGCGTAGTTCACGTGGCCCGACCACGGGATGACCTGGTGGACCGAGCTCATACAGATGATCTTTCCCGCCGAGCGGGAGACCTCCTCCACCACGCCGCGCCGGATGAACTCCTTGGCGGCCTCCCGCGCACACAGGAACTGGCCGGTCAGGTTGACGTCGATGACCTTCTGCCACTGGGCGAGCGTCATCTCCGTCACGGCAGCGTCCCGCTGGAGGCCCGCGTTGGCCACCATGATGTCGATGGTGCCGAACTCCTCGACCATCCGCGCGACCATGGCGGTCACCTGGTCCTCGTCGGACACGTCGGCCTCATGGGCGTAGGCGCGGACCCCGAAGCCCTCGATCTCCTTCACGACATTCTCTGCCTCGTGCGCACCGACGACGTAGTTCACCACGACGTCCGCTCCGGCCCGGCCCAGGGCAACGGCGGTCGCCAGGCCGATGCCCGAGTTGGCGCCGGTCACCAGCGCCTTCTGGCCCCTGAGAAGCTGCGCGGACGTGGTGCCGCGGTTCTCGACTTCTGCTGCCACCACGATCTCTCCTTCGGCGTTTCGGACGGCACGTCAGCCGAAAACGAGCGGCGTGCATGAGGAAGGCCTGGAGCCGGCCGCTCGCCAGGACAGACACCGGAGCCGTCGCATACCAGGCCTCCAGACGAAAGCACCCTGCGCCTCGGGCGGGAGGAACCGGCACGCCACGCAGCCGTATTTCGACAGGGCAGGTCACACGGTCGGGCTAGATGAGTGAGTCCGATGTTCTCAGTGGGCTTCTTGACCGGGCCGACGTGACTCTTGAGACGTTCGGTCTCCTCGATGCCGGGGTCTCGTCGGCTCTGGAGTGCTATGCCGAGATGGTCTACGAGGACATGGACCATGAGTGGCTGTACGACGGCTCGACGGACGGCATCGACGAGAGTCCGGTGGGCGACTACCTCGGCATCGCGCCTATGGGACTGGCGAGCTGGTTCAAGCCGTTCAACGATGACCGGTACGTACATCCCTACGCAGTGGATGAACCGGTCAGGCGCTCACACCTCAATGTGCGAGCCCATGATGACCGTCCGCTCGCGGGGCAGACCGAAGTATTCGGCGGCGTCGGCGGTGATGTAGGACGTGGCGATGAACAGCCGCTTGCGCCAGGGCGCCATGGTCGGCGCTTTCCCGCGCCGAAGCTCGATCTTCGACAGGAAGTAGGACGCTCGGTCGAGCTGCAACCGCCCCTCGGTCGTGGCCGGGTCGAGCATCGCCAGTGTGCCGGGCACGTCCGGCGTCTCCATGTAGCCGAACCGGGCGGTGACGTGGATGATCCCGTCGTCGGCGTGGCCGAGATCGTCGACGACGCTCCGCTGGTCGTCCGGAACCCGGGGCACGGGCTCGGTCGTGAGTGAAAGGATCACGACCTGCTCGTGTCGCACGTGGTTGTGCTCGACGTTGGCCCGCATGGCCAGTGGCGCGGTCTGCTTGCCGCGGTTGAGGAAGACGGCCGTGCCGGGGACGCGGAGCGTCGATGCCTTGCCATCGTGCAGTTCTTCGATGAACTCGCGCAGTGAGCCTTCGTGTTCGGCGCGCTCCTTGGTGACGATCTCACGGCCATGTTGCCAGGTGGTCATGACGGTGAACGAGATGAGGCCGATCAGCAGCGGCAGCCACGCGCCGTGGACGAGCTTGGTCATGTTGGCCGCCACGAACAGCAGGTCCACGGACAGCAGTACCGCCGCGCCGATGCTGAGCAGCCACACCGGTCGACCCCACTTCGCGCGGGCGACGTAGAAGAACAGCAGGGTGGTGATGGTGATGGTCCCGGTCACCGCCATGCCGAATGCGAAGGCCAGCGCCGTGGAGCTGCGGAAGGCGAAGACCAGGGTGAGGACCGAGACCATCAGCAGCCAGTTGATCCAGGGGACGTAGACCTGACCCATGGAGGATTCGGAGGTGTGCGCGATCCGCAGCCTGGGCAGGTAGCCGAGCTGGGCCGCCTGGGAGGCGACCGAGTACGCACCGGTGATCACCGCCTGGGAGGCGATCACGGTCGCGGCCGTGGCCAGCAGGACCATCGGCAGCCGTCCCCATCCGGGCACGAGCAGGAAGAACGGGCTCCTGACGTTGGCCGGATCGGCGAGGACCAGCGCTCCCTGGCCGAGGTAGCTGAGCATGCAGGCGGGGAAGACGAGGATCAGCCAGGCGCGGGTGATCGGCCGACGGCCGAAGTGCCCCATGTCGGCGTAGAGCGCCTCGGCGCCGGTGACCGCGAGCACGACGGCGGCCAAGGCGAAGAAGGCGGTGCCGAAATGGCCGAACAGGAAGCCCAGTGCGTAGGTCGGCGACAGCGCCCTGAGGATCTGTGGGTGGTCGGCGATGCCGACCAGGCCGCACGCGCCGATGGCCAGGAACCAGGCGATCATCACCGGCCCGAACACCCGGCCCACCGCTGCGGTCCCCCTGCGCTGGACCACGAACAGCGCCACGATGATCACCGCGGTGATCGGCACGATCGCGGAATCGAGCGATGACTCGACGACTTTGAGCCCCTCGACCGCGGACAGCACGGAGATCGCGGGTGTGATCATGCTGTCCCCGAAGAACAGCGAAGCGCCGAAGATCCCCAGAGCCGCCAGCACGACGGCGGCCCGCCGGCCCTGCTGTCCGCTCCACCTCCGCAGCAGGGTGATCAGCGCCATGATGCCGCCCTCGCCGTCATTGTCGGCGCGCATCGCCAGCAGGACGTAGGTGACCATGACGATGATCACCACCGACCAGAACACCAGCGACACCACGCCGTACACGTTGTCCGTGCTGACCGGGATGGGGTGCGGGTCGCTCGGGTTGAACACGGTCTGGAGGGTGTAGATCGGGCTGGTCCCGATGTCGCCGAACACGACGCCGAGAGCGCCGATCACCAGCGCAAGGCGCAGCGTGTCGTGCGCGCTCGGACCACGAGATGCCGGCGGTCCCGATGCCGGCGGTCCCGATGCCGACCCGTCATCCGACCCGTCATCCGAAGCGGTCATGTACCGGCGATTCGTCACAGCGATCCTCCTCAGCGCGGTCTGAATGCCCGGCGTATCGCGCAAGGCGTCACTCTTGAGGCGTGCCTGGCTCCGCTGTGTCGAGGGCAGCGCCGGCCTGGTCGGCGAGGGTCACGGCGATGAGACGGGCTTGCAGGGTGGGGTGGGCACTTGGGCCGGGGGTGACGTGGTTTACGACCGCGTCGGCGGACGTCGTGGACTGGGCCGGCCGGGCGGTGTCGTGGATACGGGCCAAGTACTCGGCGTCGGTGACAGCGACCACCTGAAGGCGCCGGGCCCGCGCAGCCGGCTGCGAGACCACCAAGCCCACCACGACCAGCAGGATCGCGGTCTCGACATCTTCAGCCTGGCCGATGCCGAAGCTCTGATAGGGCCGAGTGAGGAAGAAGTCGAACCAAGCGGCGACGGACAGCGCCGTCAGGGCACCGGCGAGGCGGTTGCCGATGACGGCAACCGCGACGATGACCGCAACGAGGATCAGCGCCATGTTCGTGTTCGTGTTCGTGTTCGACAGGCTGTCGCGGAACGGCACCAGCACCAGCACCAGCACCACCAGCAGTGGTCCGACCAGAGCGGCCGCCACTGCGATGCGGTCACGAAGCGGATGCTTGGACATGCGGCCACCTCCTGCCCTCTGCTTACCACGGCTATGTCCCGTATGTCCGTATGTCGTGCGGGGCGGTGACCCCACCGAGGACGGCTCGGCATAAAGGACGGCATGCCCAGCGGGGCGCCATCGGCGATGCCGGGCGATACATCCGTCACCACGTGAGTGACGCGTCCCGTGATCCGTCGTGCCTGCCGTCTTCCGACCCGTTCGGCGGCCATGGCAAGAGGTTCGCCGCGGTACCAACCGTGTCAAGGCGGTGCGCCGTGTGCCCGTCGGGGCTGCGGTGCACTGCAGCGGTGAGAGAGGGCTGAGGTGGCGTGAAGGTTCCGGCTGCGGGCGCATCGGGCACGGTGCTGAGGCTTCCGGCCGCGGCAGCCCGCTTGGCGTCTTTACTGGCCTTAGAGGGTGCGGTGTCCGGCGCTGCCGCCTCGGCGCGGGTTGCGGTCCGGGCGGGTGAGCAGGCTGCCGGGATCGTCTCTTCGAGCGCCGGTGTGGCGGCCTCTGCGCTGCCGTTGCTGACTGCGGTTCCCGGGCTGGTTCGTCTGCCCGGTGTGCCGCCGCCCTTGTCCTCTCTCGGACGTACGGGCTGGTCCATGGTGCGGGGTGTGGCCGAGGGCGGGCTGGAGGGGGCGGGCCGTGCCGTGGGAGCGTTGCGGGATCTGGCGCACGGCGAGCGGCCGCGGCGGGTGTGGGCCCGCGCCGGTCGTGCGCATATCCAGGCGCACGGTCTGTCCGGAAAGGGCGAGCGGCACCACCACTATGTCCGGGCGCTCACCGGGGCCTTGCACCGGATCGAGGGCGTTCGGTGGGCGGAGGTGAACGCGGTCACCGGGCACGTGCTCATCGCGTACGCCGAGGGCTCGGTCGGCCTTGAGTGTCTGGTGGAGACCATTGAGTCGGTGGAGGCGGCGCACGATGCGCGCCGCGCCGTCGAGGCTGCGGAGGGGCGGCACCCGGACGACGATCTGGCCGCCTCGGCCGCGGCGGTGGCACTTGCCGCGGACTGCCTGGGGGTGGGCGCGGCACTGCTCTGCCGGGTGACCGCGCTGCCGGTCGTTCCCAGCCCGGTGCGTGCCGTAGTGGCCCTGGCGGATGCGCTGCCGCAGGCCCGGCGGCAGTTGGAACGTCGGATCGGGCGTACACGTACGGACGTGCTGCTCGCGGTCGTGAACGCGGCCGTGCACGGGACGGCCTCCGGCGCGACGCCGCTTGCGGTGGACGCGGTGTACCGGGGCTGCCAGCTCTACGAGATTCTGGCGCGTCGGCGGGCCTGGAATGTGCGTGAGCGGGAGTTGGTGGTGCCGGAGGGTGGGGTGCAGCCGCAGGAGTGTACGGGGCGTGCCGGGCGGCCCTGTCCGCTTCCGCCGGGGCCGGTGGAGAAGGCCGCCGACCGTACCGCGCTCGGGCAGTTGCTGGGCGGCGCCGCGGTCCTGCTCAGCACGGGTGACCCCGGCGCGGCCGGGGACGCGATTTTGGCTACCGTCCCGAAAGCGGCCCGGTTGGGGCGTGAGGCGTTCGCCACGGTGCTCGGCCATGACCTCGCCCGGCGCGGTGTGGTGGTGCTCGATCCGGTCGCGTTGCGACGTCTGGACCGTATCGACGCGGTGGTCATCGACTCCTCCGTGCTGTGCAACGGGGAGCTGCGGCTGCTGTCCGCCGTCTCGACCAGCGATGCTTTTGACGACGCGAGGGTGTGGCGGCTCGCGAGCGGCCTGTTGGGCGACTGTGGCGAGGCCGGCCTTCGCGGCGACGGCCCCTGGCCGGAGCAGGGCGGCGTGTCCGAGGCTGGTGGCGGCGACTGGCGGCTGGTGCGGCCGCCGGACGTGCCGTTGGGCAGCGGGCCGGATGATCCGGCCGGAGTGACGCTGGATTTGGTGGACCGCGAGGGCCGGTGCGGCGGCAGGGTCCGGGTGGGCACCTCGCTCGACCCGCTGGCGGAAGCGGTGCTCTCGGCGGCACACGAGGCCGCGGATACGGTGGTTCTCACCCAGCACGCCAGCGTGGCCGAGCTGCTGGCCTGGGGTGATGAGTCCGCGCCCGAGGCCGACCAGCTCGCCGAGCAGGTCCAGACCCTGCAACGCGACGGCCACGGCGTGCTGGTGATCGCACACGACCGGCAGCGGGCTCTGGACGCCGCCGACGTCGGCGTGAACGTACTGCGCCACCCGGGGGCGACCGACTGGTGCGCCGATCTGGTGTGCGGGCCGGGCCTTGCCGAGGTGTGGCGGCTGCTCGGAGCCGTACCCGCCGCGCACCGCGCCTCCGGGCGGGCCGCCCGGCTCTCGCTCAGCGGCTCGGCACTCGGCGCGCTGCTCGTAGCCAGCCGAAGACGCCGCCACAGCCGGGTGCCGGTGCCGGCGGTTCCCTCCTGGCGTAGCCTCCCACCGGCACACACCGCCTGCCTGACCGCGATGCTGGCCAATGCGCTCACCGCCCGTCGGCTGGACCACCGGCCGCTGCCGCCGCCCGTGGTCCGTGACGCCTGGCATGCCCTCAGCGCGCAGGAGGTCCACCGCCGGTTGCACCACAGCTGCACGGTTGCGGCGCCCGACGTCAGGGGGACGTCGACGGCCCTGCGCGAGCGCGTACACCGGATCGTGGAGCAGGGCCGGGCCAATGCGGTGCTCGACCGCGCCGTGATCATTCCCGTCCGTGGTGCGGTGCGGTTGGCCGCCGCCGTGCAGCACGAGCTCGATGACCCGCTGACTCCCGTACTCGCCCTCGGCGCCGCGGCATCGGCCATCGTCGGATCCGGCATCGATGCGCTGCTGGTCGTCGGTGTGATGGCCGGCAATGCCGTGATCAGCGGAGCTCAGCGCCTGCGGGCCGAGCGGGCCCTCGGGGAGCTGATGTTCGGTCAACAGGTGACGGCAAGGCGGCTGCGCCCGGACGAGCGGCGGCCCGGAGCGGAACCGCTCGCAGATCTCCAGCACGCGCCCAGCGAACGCATCCCCTGTGAGTCGCTGCGGACCGGCGACCTGATCGCGGTGCGCGCCAACGACGTCGTCCCGGCCGACGCCAGGCTGCTGCTCACCGACGCCTTGGAAGTCGACGAGGCGGCTCTGACCGGCGAGCCGGTGCCGGTGGAGAAGACCGCCGAACCGGTGCCGGGCGCCGAGCCGGCCGACCGCTCCTGCATGGTCTACGAGGGCACCACCGTGCTGGCCGGCAGCGGCATCGCCATCGTCGTGGCCACCGGCGCGGCCACCGAGGCCGGGCGGGCCGCCACCGTTGCCGGGCGCATTGACGCGTCCTTGGGCATGCAGGCCCGGCTCGCCGAACTCACCCGGATCGCCCTGCCCGCCACCGGCATCGGCGGCGCCGTCGTCACCGGCCTGGGCCTGCTGCGCGGGCTGTCGCTGCGCCGGGCGCTGGAGTCCGGAGTGGCGGTGGCGGTGGCCGCCGTGCCCGAGGGGCTGCCGCTGGTCGCCACCGTCTCGCAGCTGGCCGCCGCCCGCCGGCTGTCCCGTATCGGCGTGCTGGTGCGGTCCACCCGGGCGCTGGAGGCCCTCGGCCGGGTGGACACCCTGTGCTTCGACAAGACCGGCACGCTCACCGAGGGCCGGCTCCGGGTCACCCGGCTGGCCGGGCCCTCCGGACCGGTGACGCCCGGCAGCCAAGTGAGCGAACGCGTGTTGCGCACCGCGGCCCGAGCCTGCCCGCCGACGGAACACAGTGCCCTGCCGCTGTCCCACGCCACCGACCGGGCTGTCGTGGCGGCCGCCCACGACACAGCCGAGGACACCACCTGGACGCTCGTCGAAGAGCTGCCGTTCGAAACCGGCCGCGGATACGCCGCTTCGCTCGGACGGGACGGTGATACGGCGGTGCTCGCAGTCAAGGGCGCCCCCGAGGTCGTACTCGCCCGCTGCACGCGCGTACTGGGACCCGGTCACGACGACCGGAAGACGCAGCCATTCACCGACTCCCGGCGCTCGGCCGCGCAGCACACCGTGGGTCGGCTGGCGGCCCAGGGCCTGCGGGTGCTGGCCGTAGCCGAACGGACAACCCCCGACGCCGACTTGGTGCGGGGCCGGCTCGCCGAGCACGTGGACGACCTGATCCTGCTCGGCTTCGTCGGCATCGCCGACACCCCTCGGAAGGCCGCGGACGACACCGTGCGTCAACTCGGAGAGGCCGGGGTCCGAGTCGTCATGATCACCGGCGATCACCCGGACACCGCCACCGCCGTTGCCACCGAGCTCGGCATCCCCCACGCCCAGCGCGTACTCACCGGCGCCGAACTCGACGCGCTGCCCGCCCCTGATCGCATCGCCGCGGTCAGCGAAGCCGCCGTCTTCGCCCGGGTATCACCCGCACAGAAGGTGCGGATCATCAAGGACCTGCGCAAGGCCGGCCGCGTCGTCGCGATGGCCGGGGACGGTGCGAACGACGCCGCCGCGATCCGCCGCGCCGACGTCGGCATCGCGGTCGCCGGACGCGGCTCCGGATCCGCCCGGACCGCCGCCGATCTGGTCCTCACCGCTCCGGACACCGGGCTCATCCTGGACGCGCTGCGCGAGGGCCGGGCCCTGTGGGAGAGCGTGCGGGACGCCGTCGCCATTCTTGTCGGCGGCAACGCGGGCGAAGTCGCCTTCACCGTACTGGGCACCGCCCTCAGCGGCCGGACACCGCTGAGCACCCGTCAACTGCTGGTGGTGAACATGCTGACCGACATGCTTCCCTCGCTGGCCGTGGCCCTCACCCCCGCCAGACGCGGCGGCGACCCGCAGGACGTCCGCCCGCTCAGCGCCGGCCCGGCACGCGGCTTCGTCGGCACGGACATGGCCCGCGCACTGGCCGTACGCGGCGGTGCCACCGCCCTCGCCGCACTGACCGCCTGGCAGATCGGCCGCCTCACCCGCCTCGTCCCCGGCGGCAACCGCCGCGCCTCCACCATGGGCCTGGCCGCACTCGTCGGCGCCCAACTCGGCCAGACGCTCCTCACCCGCTGGCACAGCCCCCTCGTCCTCGGCACCAGCACCGTCTCCGCCGTCGCGCTCCTGGCCCTCGTCGAGACCCCGCTGGTCAGCCAGTTCTTCGGCTGCACCCCACTCGGCCCGTTCGCCTGGACGGTCGTCGCCGGCTCCGCTACCGCCGCCACCCTCGGAGCGGCACTCGCCTCACGACTCCTGCCGCAGGACTGAGTTCCCATCGCACTACGTCGCGCATGAGGCACAGAGCAGGTACGAGGCACAGGGCAGGTACGAGGCACAGGGCAGGTACGCGGACTCGGCTGCTGAGCGCTCGCGAACCGGGACTGACGGCAGCTGGCCTGGTCGGTGGCGCTGGCAGGTTTCGGCCTCGACTCCCTCATCGAGATCGGCACATCCAGCGTGGTGATCCGGAACCGTCCGGCGTTGGTAAGGACCGTCAACCCGAGCTGCACAAGCCCCTCCGTGCTGTTCCCCTGCTGTCCCAGGTTCTCCGTGGCGCAGGGAGCCCAGCCACAACCGAAGCGCCGCTGAGCTCCGTCCTGCTGTCGCTTCCCCAAGGGCGTGCCTCACGCCACGTCGCCGAGACAGGCCCTGGGAACCGCCCGACGGCGTGGTGAATGCTCACCGCGGACGGAGACCTCCGCGTGCCCGTCCCGGACGAAGGGACCGTAGTAGGCGGCCAGCCTGAACACCGGCGCCTCATGCTTGTCCACGAGGAAGGGCGTTGCCGAGGCCGGTCCGTGACTGAGCTTGAAAGCGTGATGTCGTTGCAAGGAGGCGGCCCGGTCGGTCCGGGGCCGCCTCCTTGCGTGTTGTGCTGCGGCCGGTCGTTGTCGGCTTGGCCTAGGCGCCGAGGGACTTCGCGGCCTCACGGATCACATCGAGGACGAAGTCGGGATGCGAGAGCATGGGAACGTGGCTGCTGTCCACGGGACGGATTTTGGCGCCCATGCGCTCGGCGGCGGACCGCTCCAGGTCGGGGTGCACGGTGCGGTCGTTGTTGGCGACGATGTACCAGCTTGGCTTCGTCCGCCAGGCCGTGCCGGGAACCTGCTGGTTGAACAGGTCCGCCACTGGCACAGCGCCCGTCGCCAGGACGAGCTTCTGCTCCGCTTCCGGCAGGTCGCCGCAGAAGTGCGGGACGCCTGAGGGCTTGAGCCACACGCGGCCGTCAGCAACGTCGACGTGCTCGAAGATGGGCGTGCGGGGGAATTTGTCCTGCTGTTGCTGCGACGTCTCGTCCTCGTCCGGGGCGAGCGCGGCGATGTACACCAGAGCGCCGACGCGGTCGTGGGTGCCCGCTTTGGTGATCAGGGTCCCGCCGTAGGAGTGACCGACCAGCACGATCGGGCCGGGGACGTGGTTGAGCGTGAAGTTGACGCACGCGACGTCGCTTTCGAGCGAGTCGAGGCCGTGCTGTGAGGCGAAAACCTCGTGCCCTTCAGCCTGGAGCGTGGGGATGAGCTTGTTGAAGCACGACCCATCCGCCCAGAGTCCGTGGGCGAAGACAATGCTGGGCTTGCCCGCCATGACGCTTCTCCTCCTACAGAGACATCAAATATCCAATAGTGCACCATATTGTGCGGTCGGTGCCTATTTGTACGTGATGGCCAGGTGTGTCGCCCCATCCCCATCGTTGGTCCTACGAGGTTGAACGTGTTCTCGTGGTGGTCATGTGCTGATGATCAGGTCCGCTTCGGCGAGGCAGCCGTCTATGAGGTCGCCGCGGTACGGGATGTGGCGCAGGCCGCGTCGGATGCGCTGGATGAGGTGTTCTGGCGTGCTGAAAGCGACGTTGGAGAGCCGGCCCCGCCGCAGCCGGGACCAGATACCCTCGACGGGGTTGAGGTCGGGCCGTAAGGCGGCAGGCAGCAGATGGTCGGCCAGTCGCGCGAGGCTGCGAACTCCCGCAGCGCGGCGGCCTTGTGGACGTTGAGGTTGTCCCAGACGAGCACGATCGGGCCGCCGAGTTGCTGGTACTCACCCCGGGCGAACCGCTCGGCCGCCTGAAGCCGCAACTCCTCACGGAACTGCCGCCGTTCGGCGGTAAGCCCGCCTCCCTGTGGATACGGCCTCCCCTGGTGGTACCGCACGGACGACAAGCCGTCAGCACCTACGACTCCACGAGTTCAACCTCAGGAGTTGGTGGGGTCCTCGTCGTATTCGTCCAGGGTGGTGCCTTGTGCAGCGCCCTGGGACTGCTCGGTGACGTGGACGTCGGGCCAGTCCCGTTTGTCCTCTGCTCGCCGCCGTGCGCCGGATCGAGATAGCGGGTCGAGGTACCGGGGTCCTTGCTCATGATGCCGAGCATGTCGTCGACGGGATCCCGGCACTCCTGCGGCTTCGCATCGGCGGCGCCGTAGCTGATGGTCTGCGCTTCGTCCCAGATATCCGGGTGCTTCTTCTCGGCCTCGATGATGTCATCGGTCAGGCCCGTCGTCATGTGTGCCGGATAGTCCTCGGCATCGCCGTGTTCGAGCAGGCCGGTCAATGCCTGGTAGCCAAGGGTGTTGTAGGAATCGCCCGAGTCGTCGGTGACCGGCTCCGTCACGAGCCTGCGCATGTCCGCGCGCCACTTCCCGGAAAACTCCTCGTCCTTGTTGGCGGTCCCGATGCTGTTGGCCAGGCCCTGCTGGATGTTTCCGAACTGCGCGTCGGTACGGCCGTCGGACTTGGCGCCGCGCTCGGCCTGGTCGAGTTCGTCGGCGACTTCCAGTTGACGGGATCGCGGGTCGGCCCCAGCTTCGGTGACGCGCGGCGCGCACCTGCGCGAGCTGCCTGGCCTCCCTCGACGAACAGCGCTGTGGGCAGGTCGGACGACGCCTGGATCGGCATCTCACCGAGTGCGGGCGGGGGCTCGGCTGGACGGCGTCCCCAGGCCGAGATCAGCGGCGCGAGTGTCAGGTCGAGTTCGCCGGCGTGGATGGCGGCCAGGTGCGCGTCGATCTCGGCGTCGTCGGTCAGGCCGGCCGCGAGCAGTTCGCCGCGCACGTGCCGGATGGTCGCCGCCTCCAGCCGGTCGCAGGCCGGCCCGCCGAATGGGAAAGAGCCCTCCGCGGCGACATCTACCAAGCCGGCCTCACGCAATGCCCGCGGCAGTGTCCGGCCGTAGCGCAGGTCCGCGCCGCGGCGCGTCAGCAGCTCCCGGACCGCGTCGCGCAGCCGGTTGGCCCGCCGCTGCGCAGGGCCGCTGTCGTCCAGGCATGCCAGTGGCTGCAGAGCGGTATCGGCGTCCTCGACCAGCAGCCAGCCGCCGGGCCGTAGCGCTGCCGCCATCGTGGCCAACGCCCGAGCCCGGTCGGGTACATGGACCAGCACGAGCCGGGCGTGCACCAGAGCGAACGTCCCTGGCTCCGGGGGCGGATCAGCGGCGACGTCGTGCCGGCGCACCTCGTACCCGTCGCCTGTCTTCAGCCACGACGGGTCGATGTCCGTGACCAGCACGTGCCCGGTCGGACCGACGGCCGCCGCGAGTGCCTCCGGGATACTGGGGCCACCGGCCCCCACTTCCCAGCAGCGCGAGCCGGCCCCGACCCCCAGTCGATCGAAGTGCCCGCGCGTCACACCGTCGAACAGCTCGGCCAGCCAAACGAATCGCTCGCCCGCCTCGGCGCGCGCGTTGTCCAGCAGGTACCCGCGGGCGGGAGCGGACTCTCCACCGAGCGCGGTAGTCCCGTCCAACGGATCCGGTCGGCCACCGACGGGCGGCGGGCGGGGCGAGGAGGTCATCACTACATGGTCAACCTCCCCAGGGGACCAGCGCCACGACGGCGGGAGAGAGACATTTCACACAGCCGGCGAACCCCGCACGTCCTGCAGCACGGTTCTGCACCGTGACGCGCCGGAAGGGGTACATGCACTCGGCACCCACGGCCAGCGCACCAGGCGCGGTACAGCGCGCGGATCGGACTGTCGGCTACGGCCGGTTCGACCTCGTACCGGACGCCTTCGATCACGACGTGAAGTCGGGGCCAGCGGATCCAGCAGATGCACGTCCCCGTTCATGACGGGTGGCGCCTCTTCTCCAGTTCGGGATCCGGGCTGAGACCACACACCGACGCTGTCTTACTCCCAGGGCTTCCCACCCGACAGACCGTCATGAACCGGACACCATCCGGCTACGCCGAAGCCCTGGACCGCCGGCGGCCTCGCCGACAGTCCATTCCCGCACGCGTCGCTCCTCAATGCCCCCAATGTCCCCCGGCCCGGATCCTCCGCCATCACCCGATAGGCCGCAGAGCGTCAGAGCACCCCCAGAAGCGGCCTGAGGTAGCGTCAGAAACGTGCTGGCGCGGCTGCTCATAGGCGGCCCTCAACGCGCCCAATGGAGTCGGCGTCCGCCGACGGGCGATATCGGATCGGCACCTGCCACACCCGTCCAACGGGCGGTACCCAGCGGTCCCGTCCCCGATAGACCTGCGGGGTGTCTCGCACATGCCGGACCTTGCATACATCTGCCTCACGGTCCTCGTATTCGTCCTCATCGGCCTGGTCGCCAGAGGAGTCGGACGCCTGTGACCGGGGAAAACCTCGTCGGCCTGATCGTGGCGGTGAGCCTCGTGATCTACCTGATCCTCTGCCTGGTCTTCCCAGAGAAGTTCTAGGGAGGGATCCGGATGAACGACACGCTCGCGGGCTGGCTCCAGGTTCTCGCCCTCGTGGTTGCACTGGCCTTGTCCTTCCGCCCGCTGGGCGACTACATGGCGCACATCCTGACCACCGCCCGCCACTGGCGGGCCGAGCGCCTGATCTACCGGACGGGTGGGGTGCACGGCGACGCGGACCAGAAGTGGTCCGTCTACCTCCGCAGCGTGCTGGCCTTCTCCCTTGTCTCGGTGCTGTTCCTGTACGCGTTCCTGCGCCTGCAGAACCATCTGCTGCTGTCCCTCGGGATGAAGGCGGTGGCCCCGGATCTGGCGTTCAATACGGCCGCCTCCTTCGTCACCAATACCAATTGGCAGTCGTATTCGGGCGAGTCGACGATGGGGCACCTGGTCCAGATGGCCGGTCTCGCGGTGCAGAACTTCGTCTCCGCCGCGATGGGCATCGCCGTCGTTGCCGCGCTGATCCGGGGATTCACCCGCAAGAAAACCGACCAGGTCGGGAATTTCTGGGTCGACCTGACCCGGATCGTGGTGCGGTTGCTTTTGCCGGTCTCCCTCGTGTTCGCGACCGTTCTGGTGGCCGCCGGCGCCGTCCAGAACTTCCACGGCGTCAACGACATCGTCACGATTGCGGGCGGCCACCAGACCATCACCGGCGGACCGGTCGCCTCCCAGGAAGCAATCAAGGAGCTCGGCACGAATGGTGGCGGTTTCTACAACGCGAATTCCGCTCACCCCTTCGAGAATCCCAACGCCTTCACCAACCTGATCGAGATCTATCTCCTCCTGGTGATCTCGTTCGCACTGCCGCGTACCTTCGGCAGGATGGTCGGGGACCATCGCCAGGGCTATGCGATCGTCGCCGTGATGGCGCTGATCTGGGCCGCCTCGGTCGCGATCGTGACCGTCAACGAGCTGCACAGCGTCAGCAGCACGGCCGGTCACGCGGCTGGCGGGATGATGGAGGGCAAGGAGGCCCGGTTCGGGATCTGGGCGTCGGCGCTGTTCGCGGTGTCCACCACCCTGACGTCATGCGGGGCCGTCAATTCCTTCCATGACTCGTACACGCCCGGCGGCGGCGGAATGACGATCTTCAACATGATGCTCGGGGAGATCGCGCCCGGCGGTACCGGCTCCGGGCTGTACGGGATCCTCATCCTGGCGATCGTCGCGGTGTTCGTCGCCGGTCTGATGGTCGGCCGTACACCCGAGTACCTGGGCAAGAAGCTGCGCGGCCGGGAGATGAAGTTCGCGTCGCTGTACATCCTGACCACGCCCGCGGTGGTGCTGACCGGCGCGGGACTGGCAATGGCCTTCCCGGGCGAGCGGGCGGCCATGCTCAACTCCGGTCCGCACGGCTTCTCCGAGGTGCTGTACGCCTTCGCCTCCGCTGCGAACAACAACGGATCGGCATTCGCTGGACTGAGCGCGAACACCGTTTGGTACAACACCGCGCTCGGCCTGGCCATGCTTGTCGGCCGCTTTCTGCCGATGGTGTTCGTGCTGGCGCTCGCCGGATCGCTCGCCCAGCAGCAGCCCGTCCCGGTCACCGCCGGCACCCTGCCCACCCATCGGCCGCAGTTCGTCGGGCTGTTGACGGGCGTGGTCCTCATCGTCGTCGGCCTGACGTACTTCCCCGCACTCGCGCTGGGCCCCATGGCCGAAGGTCTGGAGGGTCTGCGTTGATGTCCACGACCGGCGTTCCCGCCCCCGCCCCGCCGACCGGGCCGTCCGCCGGCCTTCAGCGGCACCGGGTCTCGGGCGGGCTGCTCGACCCCACACAGCTGCTGAGGTCGTTTCCCGATGCCTTGCGCAAGCTGGACCCACGCACGATGTATCGCAACCCCGTCATGTTCGTCGTGGAGGTCGGGGCGGTCCTGACCACACTGTCCGCGATCAGGACGCCCAGTGTCTTCGCCTGGGTCATCACGGCCTGGCTCTGGCTGACGTCGGTCTTCGCCAACCTCGCCGAGGCGGTGGCCGAGGGCCGCGGCAAGGCGCAGGCGGAGACCCTGCGGCGGACCAAGACCATCACCATGGCCCGACGGCTGGTCGGATGGCAGCCAGGAACGGCCGACTTCACCGAGGAGGAAGTGCCCGGCGCCGACCTTAGGTTGAGCGACCATGTGATCGTCGAGGCCGGGCAGATCATTCCCGGTGACGGCGATGTGGTCGAGGGCGTCGCGAGCGTCGATGAATCGGCGATCACGGGTGAGTCGGCGCCGGTGATCCGAGAGTCGGGCGGCGACCGGTCGGCGGTGACCGGCGGCACGAAGGTGCTGTCGGACCGGATCGTCGTGCGGATCACCTCGAAGCCGGGTGAGACCTTCATCGACCGGATGATCGCGCTGGTCGAAGGCGCGGCCCGGCAGAAGACACCGAACGAGATCGCGCTCAACATCCTGCTGGCGTCGCTGACCATTGTCTTCCTGATCGCGGTGACGACGCTTCAGCCCTTCGCCCTCTTCGCGGGGGCCGAGCAGTCCCTCGTCGTCCTGGTGGCGCTGGTCGTGGCCCTGATCCCGACCACCATCGGTGCGCTGCTCTCGGCGATCGGCATCGCCGGTATGGACCGCCTCGTCCAGCGCAACGTCCTGGCCATGTCCGGGCGCGCGGTCGAGGCCGCGGGCGACGTCAACACCCTGCTGCTCGACAAGACGGGCACCATCACCCTCGGCAATCGCCAGGCCGCCGAATTCCTGTCGGTGGAAAAGGTGACCACCGAGGAACTCGCGGACGCCGCCCAGCTGTCGTCGATCGCGGACGAGACACCGGAGGGCCGCTCGATCGTCGTCCTCGCCAAGCAGCAGTACGCACTGCGCGGCCGGAGTGAAGGAGAGCTGGCCCAGGCGGAGTTCGTGCCGTTCACCGCTCAGAGCCGGATGAGCGGGGTGGACCTCTCCGACACCGGTGGCTCAGGGGAAACCCGGTCGCTGCGCAAAGGAGCGGCGACGGCGGTGATGAGCTGGGTGCGTGACAACGGCGGGCACCCCACCGCCGATGTCGGCTACCTCGTCGACGGCATCTCGGCAAGTGGCGGCACACCGCTGGTCGTCGGCGAGGTGATCAGGCGTCCGGACGCCCAGCCGGCCGCCCGCGTCCTGGGCGTCATCCGCCTCAAGGACGTCGTCAAGGAAGGCATGCGCGAGCGCTTCGACGAGCTACGGCGGATGGGCATCCGCACCGTGATGATCACCGGCGACAATCCGCTGACCGCGCGGGCCATCGCGCAGGAGGCCGGGGTGGACGACTTCCTCGCCGAGGCCACCCCCGAGGACAAGATGGCCCTCATCCGACACGAACAGGGGGGCGGCAAACTGGTCGCGATGACCGGCGACGGTACGAATGACGCCCCCGCCCTCGCCCAGGCGGACGTCGGCGTGGCCATGAATACCGGCACCTCCGCCGCCAAGGAGGCCGGGAACATGGTGGACCTGGACTCCAACCCCACCAAGCTCATCGAGATCGTCGAGATCGGCAAGCAACTGCTCATCACCCGGGGCGCGTTGACCACCTTCTCCATCGCCAACGACGTCGCCAAGTACTTCGCGATCATCCCCGCGATGTTCGCCGGCGTCTATCCGGGCCTGGACAAGCTCAACGTCATGCGGCTGCACAGCCCGACCTCGGCGATCTCCTCCGCGATCGTCTTCAACGCGCTGATCATCGTCGCGCTGATCCCGCTTGCGCTGCGTGGAGTGCGCTACCGGCCGTCCTCCGCCGCGAAGCTGCTGAGCCGGAACATCTGGATGTACGGACTCGGCGGTCTGGTCCTGCCGTTCGTCGGCATCAAGCTGCTCGACCTCGTCATCCAGTTCATCCCCGGCCTGCGCTGAGGAAGGCGACCCCACCATGCGCACCCACCACCTCCCTCCCCTCTTCCGGCAGCATCTGGCGGCGCTGCGGATGCTGCTGGTGTTCACCGTGCTCACGGGAATCGCCTATCCACTGCTCGTCACCGGTATCGCCCAGGTCGCATTCCCCCACCAGGCCAACGGCTCCCTGCTGACAAAGAACGGCAAGCCGGTGGCCTCCAGCCTGATCGGCCAGAACTTCGCGCTCCCGAAGAAGAACCCCGGAGACCCGAAGGAGGAACTGCGTCCCGACCCCAAGTGGTTCCAGCCCCGCCCGTCCGCGGGTGGGTACGACCCGCTGGCCTCCGGTGCTTCCAACCTCGGCCCCAACAACCCCGATCTGATCTCGACGGTCCGCGGACGCCGCGCCGCCGTGGCCGCTTTCGACGGTGTCTCGCCTTCCTCCGTCCCCATGGACGCCGTGACCGCCAGTGGCTCAGGACTCGACCCCGCGGTCTCCCCCGCGTACGCATACCAACAGGTCCACCGCGTGGCGAAGGCCCGCCACCTCTCCCCCGCCAAGGTCAAGAAGCTGGTCGCCGACCACGTCCAGCGCCGGGTCCTGGGATTCCTGGGTCAGGAAAGCATCAACGTCGTCGAGCTCAACCGCGGTCTTGCCCAGCTGATGTGACCATGGACCACCACCTGTGCCGCTCGGCCACGCGAGGTCTCCCTCGCAGCACCAGGCGGCGTGGGGCTGTGCAGGAACGGTGAGGTAGGGCTTTCGGTGGCGCCGAGGGTGGCAAAACCGGCGTCGGCCGAGTCCCAGGGGCTGGCGGAGATCTGCGACGTACTCGCGGATCCGCCCCTGCTGGGGCGCGTGATCGCCAACCTGGGGCTGCCGGCCCGCCTCGACCAGGCCGACCGGAACAGCACACTGGTGATCACCGTGCCCAGGCCGAGCCCGCCGTCGGCGGTCGGCTGGGAAAGGTAGTCGCCGATCGACGCACCCAGCGGCCGGGTCAGGATGTGCGGTCGGTGAGACCGCGGCGGACCCGCTCGATCCCGCCTGCCCCTGCGCCGATGGGGCCCGGCTCCCCGCGGGAGGCGGACCCATCGGCGTTTACGTTCAACCAGCACACTGGTAACCGCTGCCGAAGGACACACCATCGTGCATGATCAGACCGGGATCGCGTGGACAGAGGGTCGGACGGTAACGAATTTTCGGCAAGGGCGCAGACGCACCGAGGGAAGTCCCCCTCCCCCGCGCCTCAGCACGCGGTCCGTCATCTCCCCGCCGGGGGCCGCCACCGTTCGCCAGCGAAGCGTACGAGCGCGTCGTGCAGTTCAGGCGGGGTCGTCGCGTCGTCCGGGTCTTTGGTGGGGCTGTCCAGCGGCCACAGGGCGATCCAGCCCGTGCTGTTGACACGGATCCGCTGCCCGGGAGTGATTTCGGTTCTCAGCCGCAGGTGGAGCATGACGGTGCCGTCGTTGTTGCCGATCGGCGGTTCGTAGAGCCGCACCGCGACCTCAGCGGTGTCCCGCCACTCGAAGCGTAGCGTTCGTTTGCCCAGGGCGAACTCGATGCCGCCGTTGTCCAGGCGCAACTCGGCCCTGCGCCAGGTGAGTGGCGGGATCAGCAGGTCGGTGACCAGTGGAAGCGCCACGAAGAAACCCACGATCCGCCACGCGTCGGGATCGTGCCAGCCGTCCTCGACGGTGATGACGCCGATCCATACCAGTGCGATCGTCCACATCCCCACGTAGATGCTCGGCTGACCCCCTCTAGAGCGCCGGAGTCCGACGTAGCCGTGGATGCGAACGGACTGTGGGGTGTTGCTCACCGCAGGAAGCGGGCGGACCGGCCAGGGCGCGCGGGTGGTGTCGCGCCGCTGACGGGGCGCCGGGGCGCCGCCGCGCTTGTTGGCCGCGAGGCGTGCCTGGAGTTGGGCGTGGCGGAACTGATAGACGCCGCCGACCTGCCGCAGCAGGCCCACCCGGCGCGCGTCCTCGAGGAACGCCATGGTCGACCACGGTAGTCTCCCCATGCCCGCGAGCGTCACCTTCGCGAGCAGCCACTGCGTCCAGGGACTGAGCGCCACAATCACCGCAGCCGCACCCGCGGTTCCGGAGAGCCAACTGCCGAGCAGCACGGTGTGGTCGGAGGCGTGGACGATGGCCAGGGTGCCGATGGCCCCTATCACGGGCGCGACGCACAGCAGCATCAGCATCGTGCTGGCCCGCTCGCCGCTCAGCAATGCCCGCGGTCCGACGGCCTGCGCGGTGTCGGCAGGCGCGCCGACGACCATCATGAGCAGCGCCGGGACGATGAAACCCAGTGCCTGAATCGGTTCGTCCCGGGTCAGGAGGAGGGCGATGGGAGCCAGGAACACAAGGAGCCAGAACAGGCCCGGGATGCGGGAGCGGTGCCTGCCGAACGCGGCGAGCCGACGGGGCAGAGGCCCCTTCCACAGCTGCGAGAGCAGCAGGAGCATGCTGCCCACGAGCCCGAACATCGTGGCGGCCCAGGCTCCTGCGGCTACCTGGAAGGCCCGAAACGGATCGCCTTCGGTGAACCAGTCCTGGAACCATATGGAGCCTGCTTCCAGCAGCACGTAGCCGAGGACCAGTGCCGGCGCCTTGAGGACCGTTGGTGGCTTCGCGCGGTGCAGCTCCCACCAAGCGAACTCCCTTGTCTTTGCCGCGGTGAGGTGGGCTGCGAGGAAGCCGAGGGCGCGCTGCGCCTGCGCGTGCCCCCACTCACGTACAGGGCGGGGCTGGTGGGGCGAGGCCGGCCCGGAGGGGAACGCCGCGGGAACAATGGAGTCGAGCAGGTGCCGCTCGATGGCCGCCACGTCGGAGAAGCGGGACCCGTCGGCGAGTTCGCCGGGGTTGGCGTCCGGGCGGTCGTACACCGTGCGGGCCAGCCACAGCATGAGCGGGGACGAGAGGGCTCTGGCCGCCGTGGCTTCGGGGTGGTGTGTGAGGTGGTCGAGGAATGCCTGCCACTGCCGGGTGCGCTGCGGATGCGAGGAGCCGCGCAGGTACTCCGCCGCCGCGGCTCCCTCCACGGGCTGTGCCCTGATCACGGCCGCCGCCTGCAACACGGCCTCCTCTTCGACGAGTTCGGTGTACTCCGCTGTGCGGGAGGTGAGGATCAGCGGCGCGCCGTCGGCGCCCGCTTTGTTGAGCCCCGCCAGCGCCGCGGACCGGAGCGGGCGCGGGAGTTCGTCCAAGCCGTCGAGGACCGGTAGTACCCGGCGGTCGCGTACCAGTTCGCGGATCCGGATCCGGTTGAGATCCTTGGTCAGGCCGACGTATTCCTCGTGGATGCGGCGCGCGAGCCAGACGTCGAAGTGTTCCTTGCCCGCGTCCCAGGACGACACCAGCAGCGGGACGGGGACGGGCTTCATCCCGTCCTGCAGGCTCAGCAACTGCAGCGTGAGAAGGATCGCCAGGGATGTCTTGCCCGCGCCGGGAGCACCGATGATCACCAGGCGCTGGGCGGACAGAGTTTGGAAGGCAGCGACGAGTTCAGCAAGGCCCGCGGTGCTGCCCGTGACGTCGGCGCCGACGTGCTCGCGGTGGTCGGCGACCGTCCAGTCGGCCCTCCAGCCCACCGCGAGCCTGGCGCTTCCGGTCAGACCCAGGGACCCCGCCTCGCCCCGCCACTGGGCAAGCACCACGCGCGCTAACTCGGTGGCGGCACGGTCCTGCGGCGTCTGCGGCGGCGGCAGATGCAGGTGTACGCCCCCGAAGTCCCGGCCCTGGATCACATACGTCGCACTGCCGCCGGAGAACACATTGTGCACGTCGCCTCGTGCCTGGTCCGACATGGCCGCTCACCCGGTCTTGCCCTGCAGCCTGCAGGAAAGCTCCACCCCGTACACCCCCGTCACGCCCGCGTTGCGCTCGTTTCCCCGCCCCGACACCCGGCCTGGGCATGCCCGCACGGGGAGGCATGCTGCTGGTTCCATCTCAGAATGTCACAGCCCCGTCGAGCTGGCGATGCTTTTGTGTCATGGCTGGTTGAAGGTGATGGGGCCGTGGAAGTCCCGCCCCGTGATGACGGTACCCTGCGTACCGCCCGTGATCCGGCTGTGGACGTCTCCCCCACTGGTGCGCGCCGCAGCGTCCTCGGCAGCGCTTCGCCATGCCGCGAGGTCCTCGCGGAAGGCATCGTCGTACATGGCCCGCAGCACCAGCACACGGGCGAGCGTACGCGCACGCTCCAAGCTCTCGGCCTGCTCGTCCAGGGCCGCGAACTCCTGCTCCCCTGACGGGATTTCCTCCAGTGCGTCCGGCCTCGCGTCCGGTGCGGTGCGGCGCCGCACGAGGTCGCGCAGTGACGCCCAGGCCTGCTGTCCCGCCGCGCCTGCCGTGCCGCTGGCCAGGGCCATCAGAAGATCGCCCGCAATCGCTTCCATAGCGTCCTCCGTTCCCCGTCTTCCCTTCGGAAGCCCTCGCATTCACCGGAATTGAACCCGACGGAGGATATCTGGTCACTGCTCAAACGGCACCCGGCCGACCCTGGTTCTTCGGCACCCCGGCCCACACCACCCGGCGCCAGCAGGTTGCGCCGCCCAGACCAGGTACTTCGCGGCGCGATAGCGGTCCAGGACGATGTGCGTCACCACGATCACAGCCGGCGCGAGCGGAGACTGTGTGATCAGCAGGAACGGCAGTCCATAAGTGATGCCATGCACGATGGCAGGACACCAACGCTTGACCGCCTACCAGACCCCGGCCTACGAGATGGCCGTCTCAACCGCATGCGGCTGGCTCCCGGCGGCCGGTCCATGGACCTCGGCGTACGGCAGAAGACGTCAGACCTTCCCGATGCCGAGCGTGGTCTCGCGGGGCAGCATTCCTGAGCCGAGGACCTCCAGCCAGAGCGGGCCAAGGAGCTCAGCGAGCCGCGCGGTGTTGTCGGCGCCGAGCGCGTGCCAGGGGGCAGCGGCCAGTTCGTCAGTGCGGCGCTCGACCTCGGCGCGCAGAGCGCGGCCCGCGTCGGTCGCCGCGCCGTCGGCGTCCAGCAGCCCCCGCGCGATGAGCCGTTCGCGGGCGGCTGACCACTCATGCTTGCTCCAGCCGCGGCTCGCGAAGACCTCGGGCGGCGCCGCGCCGATCGCGGCGAAGGACACCAGCGCCTCCAGAGAGTCGAGTCCCGCGGTCAGGAGAGCGGCGAGATGGCCGTCACCGCGGTGCTCGCGCAGGATCGTCGCGGCCTGCCACAGCACGAGGTGCGGCGCCTGGGGCCAGGGCAGCGCGGCATTGGCGGCGGCGAGCGGGCGCCCCTCGGTGGGCACGGCCTCCGCCGCGCGGCGGGCGAGCGCGGCTGCCTCGACGAGACCGGGACTGCCCGTGCGCTCACCTAGGAGCGCGCGGTACGCCCGGTCGACGCCGCGTGTCCGGGCAGCAATCACCTCGTCCGGTGCGGCGACGTCCCAGGCGGCGGGGATGTGCTCGGCGACCATGCGCGGACTGAAGCTGTAGAACGCGGAGGCCACCTGACGGGATCCCGGTGCCCCGAGCGGCCCTGCCCGCAAGGCGAAGTAGCTCGGCCAGCGCTCGCTGGTGCCGTAACCGAGCGCCTTCACCTCTTCGAAGACCTCGGGAGCGTAATAGAGGACGGCGTGCAGAGGCTCCAGGAGGTGCCACATTTGCCGTACGCGTCCATTGTCGATACCCATGACGATCCCTCTTCCCCTGACCCGCACATCTTGACGCTGACTAGATTGCATTCGGCGGGCAAACTTGTCAACGGCTAGATTGTGCGTAACCTGCTGACCATGACCACCGAACGCGCCTACCATCACGGGGACCTGCGACGGGCCGTACTCACCGCGGCCCTCGACGTCATCGCCGCCGAAGGGCCGGCGGCCCTGTCCCTGCGCGACCTGGCCCGCCGAGCAGGCGTCTCCCACGCCGCGCCCGCGCACCACTTCAAGGACCGCGCGGGCCTGCTCACCGCCATCGCGGTCGAGGGTTACGGCTTCCTGTCCACCGCCCTCGGCGAGGCGGAGGACCTGCGCGACCTGGGCGTCCGGTACGTGCGCTTCGCCACTGCGCACCCGGCGCACTTCCAGATCATGTTCCGCCCGGAACTCCTGCGCCCTGACGACCCGGAGCTCCTCGCGGCGCGCGAGCGGACGCGGAGCCGGCTCCGTACGGTGGTGGAGGGCTACGGCGACGACCCGGTCATCGGCTTCATGGCTGCCTGGTCGGTGGCCCACGGCTTCGCGACGCTGCTGCTCTCACACAATCTGGACGGCCCGCTGGACGGGCGGGACCCCGGAGAGACCTTCCGGGCGCTGGCGTCCCAGATGTTCCAGCCTGCGGAGGACCCCGCGACAGGCTGACCCATACCTACAGAGCCAACGGAGCGACGGTCATGCAGCATGCGGTGTTCATGACTCGGCCGGGCATGGCGATCCTGAGCTCGTCGCCCGGGCGGCCCGAGCCTGGGGAAGTGCCCTCACTGCCCCATCTGCGCGGGAGATGGCCTCAGCAACCATGACGCGATGTGGCCGAAGCCCCCGGCGCACGGCCGTGGCCTGAGTGAGCGGCCGTCTCGGCGTGGCGTCGTTGCCGACCTATCCGCAGTGCCGACAGGAGCCGGCCGTGGCACTCGACCACCGCACCGTCAGGCAGGTGCCCGTTGCGAGCGAGCGATGCCCAACTCGGGCGGTACCGGGTGCTGTTGACCGGGTCGGCCTCGCTCTTTCCGCTGACGGGCAGGGGTCCAGGAACCAGGTACTGGACGTCGTCGCCGCCCAGCGCAATGCGCTGAAAGTGTGGGCTGCCCCGCTCGTTGACCTGGACGGCGAGGGCCGGCATCCGCCGCCGGCGTAGGCGCCGTGGTCATCGACGAGCTGCCGGAAACCCCGAACACTCCCTGCACCTGCTGGAGGCGGCCGATGACCGGCTCCGGGCCGTCACCGAACTCCTGCACGCCGATCCCGCCCGGCCCACGACCCTGGCCGAGCTCGGACGCGTCACGGGAGCCAGCGGTCGCACCCTGAGCCGTCCCTTCCACAGCGAACTCGGTATGAGCTTCCACCGGTGGCGCACCATCCTGCGCATCCACCACGCTCTGGCCCATCTGACGAGTGGCATGTCGGTCACCGATACCGCGATGGTGTGCGGGTGGTCGAACCCGTCCAGCAATCACCCCGGCGTTGTTGACGCCGTAGCCGGTCGACCAGGGTGACGGCGACGCCGCGGGCGGCGAGCGGCCGTGCCGTTGCCGCGCCCATACCGCTTCCGGCGCCGGTGATCAGCGCCACCTTGCCGGCCAACCGCGTCATGACCGGGCCTCCTGCTCCTGCTCGGAGGCGGAGGCGGGGAGATCCACCGCGTCCTGGTCGAAGTCGGCGGACCGGCTCACCGCTTCCCAGGTGGCCGCCTCGTCCAGCTGACGTCGCGAGTAGTCCTGTGCCATCCGGACCGCTCCGGCACCGATGATCAGGTGAGTGGGCGGGGTGGGGTGCTTGACGACACGGACGATGATCTCTCCTGCCCGCTTCGGATCGCCCAGGGCGGTGGCCCCGCTGAACAGGCGCGCCATCTCGCCGACCGTCGCGTCGTACTCCGGTGTGACGTCCGGTACCTGCATCGACGCTCCAGCCCAGTCGGTGGCGAACCCGCCCGGTTCGACGACCAGGTACTTGATGCCGAACGGCGCGGTCTCGGCCGCCAGTACGCGGGTGAAGCCGTCGACGGCGAACTTCGCCGCCTGATAGGAGCCGAGGCCGGGGGTGGCGCCGACACGGCCGCCGATGGAGGAGAACTGCACGATGGTGCCGCCGCCCTGGGCGCGCAGGACGGGCACGGCTTCCACCGAGACGTTGTAGACACCCCAGAAGTTGGTGTCGAACTGGCGGCGGAAGTCGTCCTCCGGCGTGGTCTCCACGGCCGAGGCGTTGGCATAGCCGGCGTTGTTGACCACGACGTCGACCCTGCTGAACCGGTCGAGGGCCGCCTGCAGGCCGGCCGCGGCGGCGGACCGGTCGGTGACGTCGAGGGCGATGGGCAGCACCCGATCGCCGTACTGCTCGACGAGGTCGCCGAGCTGTTCGGGCTTGCGTGCCGTGGCGATCACATTGTCGCCGGCCTCAAGGGCGGCGATCGCCAGATTGCGGCCGAAACCACGCGAGGAGCCAGTGATGAACCAGGAGTGGGTGTGTGCACTCATACCTCTACCAAAACACCGTTGCGTTATTACCACAACCCTGTTGCGGTAACGCCTCGCGCCTCGCACCGGCGATGCCGTCGTGGCATTAGTGCAACCTGGTTTCGTTAAGCTTGGCATCATGACCGGATCTGACTTCTTGCGGGCCCGCAGCCCCGAGGCCAAAGCCGCCCGGGAGACGGAGATCCTCGCCGCAGCGGCACGCCTCGCCACGACGGACGGCGTACGGGAGGTGACCATGACCGCCATCGCCGACGAGGTCGGCATGCACAAGTCAGCGATGCTGCGCTATTTCGAGACGCGCGAGGGCATCTTCCTGCGTCTGGCCGGCACCGCTTGGCACGGCTGGTCGGCCGAGGTACGCGACCGCCTCGAGGCGACCACCTCCTGCCCCGACGCAGGCACCGAGAACTGGCACGAGAGCGCCCGCTCCATCGCTTCCGTACTGGCCGGGTCACTGGTCGCCCGCCCCCTGTTCTGCGATCTGCTCGCGCACACCCCGCTGAACCTGGAACGCAACGTCTCCACCGGCACCGTCCGGACGTTCAAGAAGGGCGTGATCGCCGAGGTCGAGCGGACCGCCGACACGCTCTGCGCGATCACGCCGCTCGAGGCCGGTCAGGCGCGAGCCGTCGTCACGACCGCAACCTCGATGGCCGGCGCCCTGTGGCAGATGGCCGCCCCCGGCACCCAGCTGCGCGCCTTCTACGAGAGCGACCCCGAACTGTCCCACTCCGTCGTTGACGTCGAACCCCGCCTGACCGACATCCTGACCGCGCTGCTCACCGGCTACGCCACCGCCTCGAACCGGCCGGCGGAGAACTGAGGATCCCCGGAGCAGGCGCCTCAACCCCTCGTGCGACGGCGAACGGGGCGGGGCGGTGTAGGCCACGAGCATCTGGTCGGGGTGGGTGTCGACGGTGAACTGCTGGACGTCCAGGGTGAGTCGGCCGACGACGGGATGGAGGTACGTCTTCGTGAGCTGCCGCGGACCGCGTACCTAGTGACCTGCCCACCAGATGCGGAAGTCCGGGTCCCGTGCGGCCAGTTCCCCGACCAGCTGCGCCAGGGCCGGATCATGCGGCGCGCGGCCGGCTTCCATCCGCAGCACGGCGACACATTCGCGGGCGACCAGGGGCCAGTCCGCGTACAGGGAGCGGAAGGCGTCGTCGAGGAAGGTCAGCCGGATCAGGTTCCGCTCCCCGCGGGCAGCACGGCAAAGTCGGTCAGGAGGGCCGACGCTCCCCGGTTCCACGCGAGGACGTCCATGCCGCGACGCAGCACCAGGGCGGGCACGTCGTGCATGGTGTGGAGCAACTGCTCGAGGCGGGGCGCGACTTGATGTCGTTCGGGTGAACTCTGCGAGGTGGCGGGCACGGCGTCGGCCAGAGTGAAGACGTAGGCCCTCGCGTCCGGGGCGAGTTGCAGCGCGTCGGCCAGCTCATCCAGTACGGCGCGCGAGACCCGATGGGTGCGACCCTGTTCGAGCCGGACGATGTAGTTGACGCTGACATGGGCGAGCTGGGCCAGTTCCTCCCGGCGCAGGCCCGGCACCCTCCGCAGCCGCCCGTCGTCGGGGAAGCCTGCCTGCCGCGGGTCGCACTCCGCGCGTCGGGCCCGCAGGAAGTCTCCCAGCCCGCCGCCGAGATCCGCGGCGCCGTCGTCTGCCATGCCTCCGGTGTGGTCGCTGCTGCGGAGACCTGCCTGGTACTGGGCTCCATAGGCAGGGTCGTCCCTGGCGGGGCCATCCCGACGCGGGCGACGGTGAGTCCGAGGCCGCCTGATCCCGGCGACCGGACGCCCAGTTCGGGCACACATACCCACGTCTTCGACGGGAGTGCATCACCATGCGCAGCGACGTCACCTTCTCCGGCAACGGACTCAAGCTGGCAGGCCATCTCCACACGCTCGACGCCCCCGCCTGCGGCTCCCGCCCGGCGATCGTCGTCGGCCACCCGGGCAGCGGAGTCAAGGAACAGGCCGCAGGGCTCTACGCCCGGCGCCTCGCCGAGCGCGGATTCGTCACGCTCGCCTGCGACGCCGCGTATCAGGGTGCCAGCGAGGGAGAACCGCGCGGTCTGGAGGAACCGGGCCAGCGGGTGGAGGACCTCAAGGCCGCGGTCTCCTTCCTCTCCGCCCGCGACGAGGTCACCCCCGACCGGATCGGGGCACTCGGGATCTGCGCCTCCGGTGGCTATGCCCTGGCCGCCACGGCCACTGACCACCGCATCCGGGCCGTCGGCACTGTGAGCGCGGTCGACATCTCCCGGCAGTTTCGCCTCGGCGCGGACGGCACGCAGGCCCCCGACGCGCCGCAGAGCATGCTCGCCGCGGCCGCGGCGGCCCGCACCGCCGAGGCCCGCACCGCCGAGGTCCACACCGCCGAGGTCCGCGGGGAGGGCGTCCAGCGTTTCCCGCTCTTCCCCGCGACCGAGGCCGAGGCGCGCCGCGCCGGCCCGCACGTCCATGAGGGCTGGGAGTACTACTGCACACCGCGCGCCGAACACCCCCGCTCCGCCAAGACCCTGACCTGGACCTGGACCTGGACCTGGACCTGGACCAGCGTCGACCGCATCGCCGCCTTCGACGCCTTCCACGCTGTCGGACTCATCGCACCGCGCCCGCTGCTGATGATCACCGGACGTCAAGCGGTGACGTCCTGGATGAGCGTGGAAGCGTTCCAGAAGGCGGGCACCCCGAAGGAGCTGCACTGGATCGAAGGCGCCGTGCACAACGACCTCTACGACAAGGACGGCTACGTAACACCCGCCGTCGACAGGCTGACCGGCTTCTTCGAAGCCCATCTGGAGTCGTGAGCACCCTGACCGCCCCTGCCGGTCGGCCGCATGCCGCACAGCGCACCCGTCCCCGCGTGGCTACGGTGGATCCGCACGGCGAAGGAGGTCGGGTCGGTATGGGTGACGGGCGACTGTCCGGGCCGTCCGAGCAGCGCAGCAGAGCGCGCCCGGGGCGCCGAAGGCGGAGCGCGAGTGCGTCCTGGCCGTGTTCCGCGCCGCGTACGAAGCCGGGGAGCCGGCCGGTCTGGTGGGTCTTCTGCACCCGGGCGCCGTCTACGTCACTGACGGTGGCGGCGAGGTCGCCGCGGCGCGCAAGCTCATCCACGGTGGTGAGCGCGTGGCTGAGGTGACGGTGTGGGTGGGCCGCCGGTGGCGTCCGGACCGTATCGACCTCGTCGAGGTCGGCGGCGAGCTCGCCCTCGTCCTCCACCGAGCCGGCCGGGTCTACTCCGTGGACACGGTGCAGGTCACGGGCGGTCTCATCACCGCGTACCGCCACGTCGTCAACCCCGGACAAACTTCCCACCTCCGAGCCGTCACACCCTGAGGGGTCACCTCGTCTCCCTGATCAGAACGCGGCGGTCATGCCCGGTACGTGAACGGACCGCATGCCCGCCGACCGCCCTCCCAGTAAGGACTGTCATGCGAGCCATCACCGTTCGGGACCGTGCCGCCGGTCCCGCCGGGCTGTCCCTGTCGGACATGCCCCACCCCCACGCCGCCGAGAACGACGTCATCGTGCGGGTGCACGCCGCGGGCTTCACCCCCGGAGAGCTGGACTGGCCGGGCACCTGGACCGATCGCGCGGGCCGCGACCGGACACCGAGCGTGCCGGGACACGAGCTGTCGGGGGTCGTCGCCGAGCTGGGGTACGGAACCACCGGCCTGAGCGTCGGCCAGCGGGTGTTCGGACTGGCCGACTGGACGCGCAACGGCAGCCTCGCCGAGTACACGGCGGTGGAGGCCCGCAACCTCGCTCCGCTGCCGGCGGACATCGACCACACGGTGGCGGCCGCGCTCCCCATCTCCGGGCTGACCGCCTGGCAGGGTCTGTTCGACCACGGCCGTCTCGCCACCGGCCAGACCGTCCTGATCCACGGTGCCGCCGGCGGCGTCGGCTCGATCGCGGTCCAGCTCGCCCGCGAGGTCGGCGCCCGGGTCATCGGCACCGGGCGTTCCGCCGACCGGGAGCGGGCGCTCGCGCTCGGTGTCCACACCTTCCTCGGTCTGGACACCGAGAAGCTGGAGGACGCCGGCTCGGTCGACGTCGTGCTCGACGTGATCGGCGGGGAGATCCTCGACCGCTCGGCCGCCCTGGTGCGCGCCGGTGGCACGCTCGTCACCATCGTCATGCCGCCCACGGTCCGGCCCGCCAACGGGCACGCCGTCTTCTTCGTCGTCGAACCCGACCGCGCCCGGCTCGCCGACCTCGCACAGCGCGTGCGGGACGGACGGCTCGAACCGTCCGTCGGCGCCGTACACCCCCTCGCCGAAGCACCTGCCGCCTTCACGCCCGCAAGGCGCGTCTCCGGAAAGACGATCATCCGGGTCACAGAGGAGGAGACCGGGAGCTCCCTGTGATCGCCATACGGAGGACCCAGGACCTGCCGGCCGGGCCCCACAGGCCAACGCACCGTCCGTAATCCCAGCCGGGAAGATACACAAGTAACTTTGGCAAGTTACTTGTGTTGTTCTACGCTGGAGACATGGACAAGAACCCCGAGTCGCAGGAGTCGACCGCGACCGCACAGCGCCTCCATGACGCAATCAAGCGGCTTCGCGCGCGGATGCGGGCGGAGTCGGGCCAGCACGCGACTGGGCTGAGCGCCACGCAGTTGGGCGTACTGGCGAGCGTGGTCCGTGAGGGCCCGGTCACCGCCGCCCGGCTGGCGTCGATCGAGCATGTCAGCGGTCAGGCGATCGCGCAGAGCCTGGCGGTGCTGAAGGCCGCAGGGCTCGTGCACAGCGAGCCCGACCCGAAGGACGGGCGCAAGAAGCTGATGAGCGCCGACGCGTCCGCGACGGAACTGATCGACAGACTGCTCATGGGGCGCGCCGCCTACCTGGCGCGCGCCATCGACCAAGTGGTGGCACCGCACGAGCGCCCGGACCTGGACAGGGCGATCGAGCTGCTCGAGCGGCTCGCCGGCACAGACCTCGACGAGGGCGCCATATGAGGGCGGATGCTGCCGAGGCCGTGGCCCCGCCGACCGGGACCACCCGCCAGCCCTTTGCCTGGACCTTCACCACGCCGTTGTACGTGGGCGCGAGCCTCAACCCGATCAACAGCTCCATCATCGCCACCGCACTGGTGCCCATCGCGACCGAACTGAACGTGGCGGTGGGTGCCACCGCCGTACTGGTCTCCTCGCTCTACCTCGCCAGCGCCGTGGCCCAGCCGACGGCCGGGAAGCTCGCCGAGGTCCTCGGCGCCCGGCGCGTCTTCCTCACCGGGATCGTGCTCGTGCTGCTCGGCGGTGTCGTCGGCAGCCTGGGACGGAACTTGGCCGCGCTCACCATCGCCCGGGTCCTCATCGGGCTGGGCACATCGGCCGCGTTCCCCTGCGCCATGGTCATGATCCGGCGCCGCGCCGAACAAGCCGGAGCGGACCGACCACCGGGCGGAGTGCTCGGCGGACTCGCCATCGCGGGAATGGCCACCGCCGCCATCGGCCCACCCATCGGCGGCCTCCTCGTCGGAGCCGCGGGCTGGCGCTGGGCGTTCCTCATCAACATCCCGGTCACAGTCGTCGCCCTGGCCATGGCCGTACGGCTGCCCCCTGACCCGCCACGTGCCGTCGCGGACAGCGGGTTCGGCCTCGTGGCACGACGGATCGACCTGCCCGGCATCCTCGGCTTCGCCATCACGATGACGTCCCTGGTCATCTTCCTCATGGCCCTCCCCCACGTCCGGTGGGCTGCCCTCGCCGTCTTCACCCTGGCCGCGGTCCCCACCGTCCGGTGGGAGCTGCGCCACAAGGCACCCTTCTTCGACCTGCGCGGCCTGGCCTCGAACGGCACTCTGACCCGCACCTACGCGCGCCAGGCCCTCACCCTCCTCGGCGTCTACTCGATGATGTTCGGCCTGACACAGTGGATGGAGGCCGCCTACGGCCTGTCCGCCCTGCAGACGGGCCTGATGCTCCTTCCCATGGGCGCCGTCTCGGCCCTTCTCTCGCGCCCCCTGGCCCGCCGCAATCTCGTACGCGGACCACTGATCGCCTCCGCGCTGAGCATGCTGCTCGGCTCCATCGGCATCATGCTGCTCGACTCCCACAGCCCGGTGACCGCACTCATCCTCGTATCGCTGATCTTCGGTGTCACGACCGCGACCACGACCGTCGGCAACCAGACCGCCCTCTACCAGGCAGCACCTGCCGACCAGATCGGCACCGCCTCCGGCCTCTTCCGCACCTTCGGGTACCTCGGCACCATCACCTCGTCCGTGATCGGCGGCATCGTCTTCCGCGACGGCGCCGACGACCACGGGCTGCACAGCCTCGGCCTCGGCCTGGTCGCCGCAGGGGTCGCAGTCCTGCTGCTGACCGTCCTGGACCGCGGCCTGCTGCGCCACAGCCCCGCGGCCGCTTGAGCAACACCACCTCACCTTCCGGCAAGGAGAAGCACCCGCATGACCACCCCCTCCATCCCCGCCCTCACGCCCGCCCGGACCGCCCTGCTGGCCATGGACTTCCAGAACGGCATCGTCCCGCTCGCCCCCGAACCCGACGCGCTCCTGACACGAGTACAGAACGCGATCACGGCCGTACGGGCCGCCGGCGGCACCATCGGCCACGTCCGCGTGGCCTTCACTCCCGACGACTGGGGCGCCGTCCCCGACCACAACAGGACCTTCAGCGCGATCGCCGCTGCCAAGGCCATGCACCACGAACACGACACCACACAGATCCACGAGGCGATCGCCACTCAGGACGAGGACATTGTCGTCCGCAAGATCCGCTACGGCGCCGCCTCGACCACCGACCTGCACGAGCAGCTGGCGGACCGCGGCATCGACACCCTGGTCCTGGCCGGGATCAGCACCAGCGGCGTGGTCCTGTCCACGCTCATGGACGTCGCCGACCGCGACTACCGCGTCTACGTGCTGTCCGACGGAGTCGCCGACCACGACCCCGAGATACACCGCGTCCTGGTCGACAAGGTGTTCCCCACCCGCGCCCACGTCATCGACACCGCAGGACTGCACGTACTGCTGCAGGCAACCTGACAGCCGCCCCCGTACTCCATCGCCTTGGTGAACTCCGGTTCACCGAGGCGGCGTTCCATGTCCCGCGGGGACAGGTCCTCCACCCGGGTCTGGATCCAGTAGAGATTGCCCGGTGGGTCGCGCACCCAACCGACCCGGTCACCGAAGAACAGGTGGGTGACCTCTGTGACCGATGTGCCGTCGGCCGCTACGGCCTTCCCTTCCGTCCCGGCCCGCCGGGCACGCCGGCTCCTCCGCGCCGAACGCCCTCTTCATGAAGTCGATGAGCTGCACTTTCTCGTGAGAGCTGATCCACGGCGTCACGGTGTGGTAGCCCTCGGGGACCGGCTTGACGGACCTCTGCTTGACGGACATCTGCTTGACCTACATCCGAGTGCCTCCCGCGGTGCTAGGTCAGAGCCTGACCCAGACGGCCTGACGGACGCCTGCGCGTATTCCCATCGGATCAAGTCCTGCACCGGATGATGCTCGATGAACGACAGCGTTCGTCACATCGCCCGGGTCAAGACGCAGTACGTATCTGATCCTTCGGGTAGATGACGCGCAACTGCATGACCCGTCGGTCCTGGCGGAACATGAGCCAGGTCAGGGTCGGCGGGCAGTGGTGAGCGTCCGTGAGTGGCGTGACAGGATTCATGGGTACCCTCTCGCAGCGGCAAGATCGCGATGCCGTCAGGGAGTTGTGCGCAGACTCCCTGACGGCATCGGGGCAGCGCAGTCCCGGTGGGAGGGACTCCTCAGGCCGCTGCTCGTCCGATCAACGCGGCGACCTCATGTGGCTTGGACACGTACACGGCGTGTCTGCCACTCGTCTCCACGACAGTCGCCCCGGCACGATCGAGGGGCTGGTTCTGCCATGGGAGCACACCGTCCCATGACCGTGTCGGTGACGGTGACGGTGACGGTGGAGATCGTCTGCTTGGCCACCTCCGGCCTGCACATCTCGGCCGGCAGCCCAAATACGCCCTACGCGCCGGAGCCGACGGCACGATCAGCAGCACGCATTCTCTTCCACGGCGGTCAACGCGATCAGACTCGACGTGTACTGGACCGGCCAGCAGCCCCGCCGTTTGGAAGCCGTTGTCGTTCGGATCTTGAGGGGTGGCCGCCGAACGGGAGTCTCGATCGGGTGATCGCAGCTGGTTCCGGGCATGAGTGCAGGGCCTCTCGGTAGCTCGGGGTTGCGAAGCCAACCGAGATCCAGGAGACCCTGTTGCCGCAGATCCGCTGCCTGGTGGACAACGGCATCAAGTGGCGGCCGACGCCCGGGGACTTTCCGCCGTTTATGTGGAATCCGATTTGTCAAGATCATTTGCAGTGCCGACGATTGCCGGCCCGCACTCGGAGGGAAGGTGGGCGACGACCAAGGCGACCGCGTCACGCGGATCTTCAGCCTCTCCGATGTCTGCCGGTCCGTGAGGCGAGTGAGTCTTCGACCAGGCAACGTGGTATTTCCCGTCCACGGGAGTAATCACTGGAACGTCGTGGGTGTAGGGGAATCCGGTGCAGCGGCTGAAGTTCAGCGACTTGTGGCTGTGGAAGGGGAACAAGGCTCGCAGTTGCGGCTCAGCGTAGGCGGCCTCGATAAGGTCGTGTTCGACGTGTGACGCCGTGGTCTGACGGTAGATTTTCCACATGGTCTCGACCGCGGTGTCGCGCTCGTGGGCCTCGGCCAGCGGGCCATAGTGGACGAACGGGCAGGCGGATCGCAGATCTTCCAAGTTGGCGCCGGACTGCCAGACTCCGGTAGCTGTGGCAGCCTCGTTCAAATTGGTTGTCGCGCCCTTGGCCATCGTGACACCGCGCTCCCAGAAGCTCATGACGAAGCAGCGGTTCTGTATGCCCAGGTGAGCACTCGTCGTCCGGCTGTCACTGTCCGCCCGGGCTCCTGTCCGCTTCCACCCTGGAGCTCGTTCGGGGAGCACGTCGAACCGATATCCGGCCTGATGAACGGCTTTCTGTAGGGCGATCTGGAGCGTGCCGTCCTGGCCGAGTTCAGGATAGAGACTGGCCAGGTTCGGGGCAGGTTGAGACGTCACGCTTCGCCCTTCAGTTGGTGCCGCCGGTTGTGAACGGCTCTTCGTAGCTCTCAGCCGGCTGCTTGCGGTGCCGGACCTCGACGAGGGGAAGCAATGTGGCTGTCGTAGGTATTCCGAGCTGGCGGGGTGTCGGGCCGGCCGGTGTGGGGACGCCAGTGAGTCGTTCGAGGAGTCGTTCGAGGGCGGCCTGGCCGTCGTCGGCGGGGGCGCGTTCATCGTCGGTGAGTGGGAAATTGGCCGGCATCTTCTGCAGGTTGTCTTTCACCTCCAGCAGTTGGCCCTTGCTGGATTGCTCCGGGGTGTAGAAGTCTCAGCGTGCGCAGGCCATGCGGTGCTGGCGCTGTTCGAAGAAGGTTAGGTGCACCGGCCGTGGCCGAGGTCGTAGTACTGCCAGGGTTCGTCGCTGGCGGCTGTGCCGGAGGCGACCGCGTCGCGGTCGACGAGGACTTCGATGGTGCGTACGTTCCTGGCGAAGTAGCCGACCTCGTTGTAGGCCCCGGCCAGGGTGTCCGGGGTGAGCTTCGCGTAGTGCGTGGTCGCTTCCGGGGTCCGGTGGCCCAGCCGTTCCTGCGGCTCGAAGAGAGTCATGGGCTCCTTTCCGATCCGAACCATCACCAGATGTCCGGGGTCGGGATCGCTTGTCCGAAGTCGCCGGACCGGAGGGCTTGCGTAGGAATCGACCAATGCATCCAGCCACCGTCGCCCCCGATGCGCCACTCGTCCAGATCAGATAGCTGGAGCAGATGATGGTAGAGGTTTGGGTCCTCACCGTTGCGACGGATCGGCGAGCCTCCTGTTGGGAAGATCGGCCAGCCGAAAGCGAGGTTCTCCGCGAGGAGCGCTCCGGGCCGTGACGCCCAGTCGTTGTCCGGATCGAGGTTCGAGATGCTCGCATAGTCGCAGATGTACTCGATGCCCTCGCCGTAGGCGTCCGGTTCCGTGTAGAGCGTTTCCCACGCCGGGTCAAAAGTGTCGGGGAAGGCAAATCCGGGTGAGGCCGCCCAGGCTATCGGTGCGAATGCACTGGAGCGGGCGGGGTGATCCGCCTCGACGGCATGCCCGGAACGGGCGGCGATCACCGCGCCCAACTCCGGGGCGTCCCAGAAGAACTCGCTCGCCACCTCGACGGCGGCAGGGTCACACAGCTCGGATTCGGAATCGAGGTAGAAGAAGTTGAGCAGGCCCGTTCCGGCCGGAACGAGGCCATCGAGCCACGGAGCCAGGGCATCGGTGTCGAGGACTGCAAACAGACTCAGCGGAACGCCTTCGCAGGTAGGCCAAGGTGTTCCCGGCTCGAGCAGAGGACGACCACCGAATCGGCTGTTCCCGGCCGCCTCGCTCGGCGCGGCTCTGGTCAGTTCGAACCCAGGCCGGGCGAGGCTGACGACGCGGGTGGCGAGCTCCGCGCCAAAGCGAGCAGTGCAGAATTCGTGCAGTTCGGCCCGTGTTGTCGTTGGCTCCACACGGGCATCTAAGCATCCGCCTGTGACAACCCTCTCCCACCCTGCTGAGGATGCCTCCAGAGCCAGATCGTTGAGCTGGGCAATCAGGCGGTCCCTGCAGAAGAGCTGCACCCAGTCCGGTCTGCGCTCACCGGGTCGGCATCACCGGACGCAGGTGGGAATGCCCGCACTACCACCACCGATGGGCCCTGGATTGGAAACACGCACTAACGGTCGGCAGTCCGTGCGCGAGTTCAAACACATCGTCCTGATGAACCGGAGCCAGTATTCGGCGGGCGTGAACGGTTCGATGGTCACTTGTAACGTTCGACGCGCAGGCCGCACTGAGGAGTATGAGCCATGACGACCTGCGTGCGCTGTTCCTCAACTGCACGCTGAAGAAGAGCCCGGAGCGCAGCCACACGCAGGGCCTGATCGACCTCAGCTCGCGGATCATGGAGAAACAGGGTGTTCGGGTCGAGCACCTGCGGCCGATCGACCATGAGATCGCCACCGGGGTGTGGCCGGACATGACCGAGCGGGGCTGGGAGCGCGACGCGTGGCCGTCGATCTACCAGCGGGTGATGGCCGCCGACATCCTCGTCATCGCCGGGCCGATCTGGCTGGGTGACAACAGCTCGGTCACCAAGCTGATCATCGAGCGGCTCTATGCCTGCTCGGGCCTGCTCAACAACGCCGGTCAGTACGCCTACTACGGGCGGGTGGGCGGCTGCCTGATCAGCGGCAACGAGGACGGCGTCAAGCACTGCGCCATGAACGTCCTGTACAGCCTGCAGCACCTGGGATACACGATCCCGCCGCAGGCGGACGCGGGCTGGATCGGGGAGGCCGGGCCAGGCCCGTCCTGTCTCGATCCCGGCTCCGGCGGTCCCGCCAACGACTTCACCAACAGGAACACCACATTCATGACGTGGAACCTGCTGCATCTGGCCCGGCTGCTCAAGGACGCCGGTGGCGTTCCGGCGCACGGGAACCAACGGTCGCAGTGGGACGCCGGGTGCCGGTTCGACTTCGAGAATCCCGAATATCGCTGAGCCCGAATACTGCCAACTCACCAACGAAAGGCCGAACATGACCGTCGAAGCCGTCGAGACCGTCCCCACCTGCGCCTACCCGGGTTGCGCCAATCCGCCCGAGCCGGCCGCACCCGACGGGCAGGGGCCGGCTCCCCGCTATTGCCGGCACCCCGAGCACAACGCACTCGGTGCGTTCAGGAAATTCCGCGCCAAGCGGCAGCAGCGCAAGGAGGACAAGCGCGCGGCAGCCCACGCCAAGGAGGCGGCAAAGGCGGCCCAGGCACCCGTCGCCGAGCAGTCCTGGCCCGCCGCCTCCGGGCACGCATCCGCTGCCGGTACGGCGCACGGTGCGCCCGGCACCACGCCCGCCACGGAAGCGGTGCCCCCGGCGTCCGGGCAGGTCCCCGGCGCTGAGGTCGTGCCCCTGCAGCCCGGGCGGGCCCCTGTCGCCGATGCCTCCGAGCAGGCGCCGGCGAAGGCCGTGAACAGTCAAATGACGGCTACGGCAACGGTCGACGGCGACCCTGCCGCTCGGTCACGCGACGCCCTCGTCGCGCTCATCGAGCAGCTCGCCACCGATCTGCCCGCCTACATCGAGGAGTTGGCGATCATCACGGACTCCGCGGCGGCCGAGGCCCGGATCGAGACGGTCACCCGCGCCTCCGCGCAGCGCATCCTGGCCGCCGAGGAGCGCGCCACGCTCGCCGAGGAGGCGGGCGACATGGCCGTCGCCGCGCTCGATGCCGCACAGCAGAAGTTCGCCGAGGAAACCGCCTCGATCCGCGAAGAGACGGCCCGTCGGGTGGCGGACGCCGCATTCGTCCGGGCCGAGCTGGAGCGCTACCGCGAGCGTGTCGGCATGCTTGAGGTCCGGCTCGACGCTGTCCGCGACGAGGCCGATGAGCTGCGCCGCGCGAGGGCCACGCACTCCGTCGAACCCGAGCGGCCGCGCTCCGCTGAGGAGTGCTGATGGTCGTCGCCCCGCCTGATATCGGCGTTCCCGTCAAGACCTACGGCAGGCGTGGCCACGCCGTCTTGATGCCCGCACCCCTGCGGCGACAGCAGTCCCGCACGGGTGCGGCAAGCATCACCTCGGCGAAACGTCGGCCCGAGCCGGTCGTGTGGTCCGACGCGTCAGCGTTGATCCGTCCAGCGAGACGAAGGGCGATGAAAGGCGCCGGCGTTCGATGTGTAACGTTCGCCGCTCTCTCCGTCTCTGAGTGCGATGTGGCCAAGACGTCGAGGCCATCGCCGACACGTGCCTCGGCGCCACGCCCGGCCACCGGTCCGGAGTGAACATCAAACAGAAACGGAAATCCTCATGTGCCGAACCAAGCGTCCAGTCCTCTGGATCACCACCGCGGTGGTCGTCGTTGCGGCGGCCGTCGGGCTCTATCTCTTCCAGCCCTGGCGGCTGTTCACCACGGACCGCGTGAATGAGGCGGCTCCCGTGGCCACCGGTCAGCAGGGGGCCGCGGCCAAGCCGTTGGCGACCGGTAGCTTCATCTCCCACGAGCACGAGACCAGCGGGTCGGTGGAGGTCCAGCAGCTCGAAGGCGGAATGGCGACGCTGCGCCTGACGAATCTGCGCACCTCCGACGGCCCGGCCCTGCACGTGTGGCTCAGCGACCAACCGGTCGAGCAGGACGGCGGCGCCAACCTCGACGACGGCACGCACGTCGACCTCGGCGACCTGAAGGGCAACGAGGGCAACCAGGGCAACCAGAACTACGCGATCCCGGCGGGCACCGACCTGATCAAGTTCTCCACGGTGACGATCTGGTGTGAACGCTTCAGCGCGTCGTTCGGCGCGGCCGAGCTGAAACAGCGCGCCTGACGGAACCGGGTCACGCGGAGAAGCCGTGGAGTGGGTGGCGTCGCCACCCACTCCACGGCTTTCCGGATGCGGTCCGCCCCGGCTGCCCAAGGGCTGTCCTGTGGGTCATGGGTGACTCACAGGACAGCCCGGGACCGTAGCTCGGCGAGTCGCGCCAAAGCCTCGGAGGCCGACGCACGTTCCTCCTCGGTGAGCTGGAGCTCCGCGGCCTGCATCAGCAGCCGCCCGGCCAACGCGCCGTCGCCGAGCCGCTGCGCGATGTCCCCCCCGCCCCCCGCAGCACCAGCAGGCGCAGATGTTGTGCGGGCGTGGGGCGCTCGTCCTCCGATCGCGGAACACCATCTACCGCCGCGTCCGAGCCCGCGCCGAGCACACTCTGGCCCGCATGAAGAAGAACTGGAAGGCTTTGCGCGACTACCGCGGCGCCGCCCACACCCTGGCCGACACCGCCTCCGACACCGCCTCCGGCATCGCCCACCTCCACAACCTCGCCCTCACCGGCTGACCGACGACACCTTGAGCACCACCACAAGATCGATTGCGCGACGGCCCGTAGTTGCCGCCGGGACGGCGGCGCACTCGAATAGGTTGCCGCGGCGGTCAGTACATGTAGCGGCTCACGGTCTCCGGGTGGATGACGAGACGAACCCAGTCCGCGGCCAGGATCCCGGCGAGGTCGTCGGCGCGGGCTGGGTCGTCGAGGTTCCAGTAGCGAGCGGCCAGGCGGGCGGCCAGGTCGTGTGCTCCGTCGGGCTCCACCGTGGTGCGGCCGGCGATCGACAGCCAGCGCTCGCGTTCACCCACTGGGGCGGCGACGACGATGGAGGCGCGGGAGTCGCGGCGCAGGCGCCGCACCTTGAGCGTGTCCGGACCCGTGAACAGCTGGATCGTGTCCTCGGCGGTGACCTCGAACCACACCGGCCGAGGTTGTGGCGGGAGAGGCCCCCCGGCCACGGACAGGAACCCGTACAGGGGGCGTCGGAGAAGCTCCAGGTCCTGGGCGGTCAGCGAACTGGCATCGGTGCTCATCACGGTCCTTCCGATAGCTGGGGGAATGGTTCCGAGGTTGCTGAAGGAGGCCTCGACTCGTTCGGAAACAGGGCGGGGCCGTGGGACGTTCATCGCCGCCAGGCTCCCGCCGCCGCGGCCCGCACGACGTACTCCTCGAAGGTCCGAGGCGCCCGCCCCAGCACAGTGGCGAGGTCATCCGTCGTCGCCGCGATCAGGCCACGTTCCATCAGCACGAACATCTCGGCGACGTGGCGGGCGTCGTCCTCGCCGAAGCCCTGATCAACCAGCGTCCTGGCGTACTCGTCGGGGGAAATCTGTCGGTAGGTGAGAGGCCGCCCGGACGCCCGGGAGATGAGCTCAACGGCCTCACCGAAGGTGAGCGCACGCGGTCCGGTCAGTTCGTAGACCCGTCCGGCGTGCCGACCGGGTTCGGTCAACACCGCGGCCGCGGCGTCGGCGACGTCCTCGATGTCGATGAACGGCTCGGGGACCGTGCCGGCCGGGAGCGCCAGTTCCCCGGCGACCAGCGGGGCGTGGAAGAGGTCCTCGTCGAAGTTCTGGGCGAAATTCGACGGTCGCAGGACGGTCCACTCCAGTGCCGAGCGGCGTACGGCATCCTCGGCCGAACGCATGTCCAGTCCGAAGGTGGAGTCGCCCCAGGTGTCGGCGCCACGCCCGGAGAGCAGGACCAGCCGCTGCACCCCGGCGGACTCGGCCCGGGCCACGAAGTCGTGAACCGGGCCCGGCACGCTTGGGGCCACCACGTAGGCGACGGCGATGCCCCGCAGGGCCGCGTCCCAGCCGCCGGGGTCGGACCAGTCGAACCGGGTCGGGCTCGATCGGGAGGCGGCGCGGACCGGTGCGCCGCGCAGCCTGAGCCGGGCGACGATCCGCCGGCCGGTCTTGCCTGATGCACCGAGGACGAGAGTGATGCCGTTGTTGCTCATGCCGCCAATGGAACACGGCGGATCCGGACGATCCCATGGGTGAGGAGCCGGATCGCCTGTGTATTCGTCTACCCTCGCTGAGGTGGACGTGTTCAGTGACCTGATCCGCGGGGTGCGGGCCCACGGCTCGTTGTTCGGCAGCTCGACCCACTCCCCGCCCTGGGCCCTGCACTTCGTGGACGGGGCGCCGCTGACCCTGTGCACGGTCCTCACCGGGGCCGGTTGGATCGTGCCGGAGCACGGAACGCCCGAGCCCCTTCGCGCCCGCGAGACGATCGTCATCCGCGGTCCTGCGACGTTCACCTTCGTCGACGAGGTCGGCACGCGGGCCGAACCGATCGCGTGCGGCGAGCACTGCGCGACGCCCGAGCAGGGCGGGACCCGACACCGGCTCGGCTGGCACGACCCCGGCGGGGACGCCGGCGACGGCCGCGCCGCAACGACCCTGATCGTCGGCGCCTATCCAGTGCGCGGCGAGATCAACCGCCGACTGCTGGACGCGCTGCCCGTCGTGCTGCGCGCGGCCACCGGGGGCACGAGTGACGCCGTACTGGACCACCTCGCCGCCGAGGTCGCCGTCGACACGCCGGGCCAGCAGGTCGTACTCGACCGGCTGCTGGACTGGATGCTGGTCTGCACGCTGCGCGAGTGGTTCGACCGGCCCGGCGGCGAGCCCCCGGCCTGGTGGGCCGCCCAGCGGGACCCAGTGGTCGGCGACGCGCTGCGCCTGCTGCACGCCGAACCTGCGGCACCATGGACGGTCACCGCGCTGGCCGAGCACACCGGAGTGGCGCGTTCGACGCTGGCCAAGCGGTTCGCCGAGCAGGTCGGCGAACCGCCGCTGACCTACCTCACCCGCTGGCGCATGACGCTCGCGGCAGACCTCCTGGTCGAGCGGGAGACCGCAACCGTCGCGGACATTGCCCGCAGCGTGGGATACTCCGACCCTTTCGGGTTCAGCGCAGCGTTCAAACGGGTCCGAGGCGTCAACCCGAGCGATTTCCGGCGCACCGCCACCACTGCCTCCCCAGCGGCCGAGCGGCCCGTTTGAAGAGTGCGATCCACTCCGATCCGGAGTGCGCGGCCCATGGGATCCACGGCGGATTCGTCACGACCGCCACGATCGCCCCTGCGGGCAGTCCGGCGATGATGCCGAACAAGAGTCTTCTGAGCAGAGTCATGGACGTCTCCGGTAGTCGCATGACCTCTGCCCGGGGGGACGAGGGCGAAGGCCATGCGAAATCTGAGGGCTCCAGCGCCCGCTGTCGGACGTTCAGAGCGGACGCGCCTGCCGGGCGTTACAAGTCCCTTGGAGAGAAGGGCGCCGGCGAGGGGGTGGAGCGCGCGGAGACGTTTCGAGCACGCCGATCGGGCCGACCGGGCCCGGCGTAGGGAAGACCAGGTGGCATCCCGGCAGGAACCCGACGTGCGTGGAGAGTTGAACCCAGGCCCTACTGAGTACAGGGGATCACTGCCGCCGCCAGTCCCTGAAGGCGGTGAGCAGCTGCTGCCTGGCGTCTGGTGTGATGCTGTCCGGGGTCAGTTCGCCCGTTGCGGCGATCGTCTGACGGAATTGATCGAGGTAGCGCTCGCACCCGGAGCATTCCGCCAGGTGCTCGATGAAGCGCCGCTCGTCGTCTTCGGGCAGGGCGCCCTCGAGAAAATCGGTCACCAGCTCTACGAAGTCAACGCAGTCCACGGTCGTTCCCTCCCGCCGCGACATCATGGGCATCGGACAAGTAGACCTCCAGCCTACGACGTACGAAGGCTCTGGCCCGATGGAGGAGGACGCGTTGGTTTCCAGGCGAGATCTCCAGCAGGGAACAGACTTCCTCCGAGCCGTACCCTGCGACATCGCGAAGTGTGATCACCGTGCGGAGGCGGGGCGGGAGCTCTTCCAGCGCCTCCGTGATCATCTCGCGGACTTCGCCGCGCAGCACACGGTCCTCGGGAATGTGCCAGTGCCGCGGTTCCTGCCCGACGGCCCAGTGGCCGGCGTACCGCTCGCTCGGGCCGCGGAACCGAGCGGCGTCCACCGTCGGCCCTTCCTCCTCCGGCAACAGGCTGGCGAAGGGAACGGTCTTGCTCTCCTTCGCACCGCGCGCCCTGGCCGTGTTGACCAGGATCCGGTACACCCATGTCTTCAGGGATGAACGGCCTTCGAAGCCGCTGATCCCCTTGATGACCGCCAGCCATGTGTCCTGGACGGCCTCCTCTGCGGATGCCTTGGTCGACACGAACGACATGGCCAGCCGGAGCATGCCCCCTGACCAGCTGTCCAGCACCAGGCCGAACGCCTGCTCGTCACCGTCACGCAGCCGCTGGACCAGGACCTCGTCCGGCGGCAGTTCGCCTGCGCCCCCCATTCGCCTCTCCCCCTTGCCGGCCGTCAACTGGGAAGGTCAGCTTAGGGCAGCTCAGTGTGCGAGCTCTCATGCCGGTGCCCTCGTCATGTGCCGGTAAGGACATTCGCACCCGTGGCGATCGGGAGCGGGTGTGCCGGCCTCGCCGCAAGGCGCAGGAATTGCCCAACCGGGACCGTGTCCTCGAACCTGGCCCTCGCGCAGTCCAGCAGCGGACGCCGCCGACGCCGGCATATGGCATACCCGCACGACACCTCGACGTACGGCGCGGCCCAGTCCGCCGCGGTCGCTACTCGTCACCGCCGGTCAGCGGCATGACAGTCCGCAGTTCCCGCCGGTCCTGGAGGCATCCGGGTACCGCGAGAATCGCGCCTCCCCCACGCCGACGAGGCGTTCCCTGCACCATCCCCGAGAAGTCCGCCACGTCCGCAACCGCAAGAAGCTCGGCTCCCGTGGCGGCCGTCCTCCCGGCTTGCGGTCCGCTACCAGGCGACCGCGCTGGTTGCAGCCATCAACGAGTGGCTGTGACCGCCTGCCGTTGGCCAGTCGGGTCACGTTGCACTTGAACCATCTGCGGCCAAGGCTCTCGGGCGCCGGCAGACCGCCCGGCGGATCAAGCTTGGCGCCCATCTGGCCGCCAGCCGTTTTCGAGCAGGTCGAAGGCCCGCGTGATGGCCTGGCGGGCGTCGTCGTGGCCGCGGGCGGCACGAGGGGCTTCGAGTGCGAAGTGGGCCAGGGCGGCGCAGGCGGGGTCGCCCTCAGGAAGGCCGCTCTCCTGCGCGATGACCTGAGCAAGGGCTGCGGCATGCCGCAGCCACATGCCTTGGGCGTAGACGCATAGTGCCGGGGTGTTGTTGACCAGCTCGAAGAAGGCGGCGAAGTGGGCGTCGCCGTCGGCTGCGGCCATGCGGTAGCGCAGCGCGTGGTCGCGCAGAGCTGCCGGGATCGACTGGCCGCCGGGGCGTTCGCGTACGGCGGCGAGCAGTCGTGCCTCCTGGTCGGCGTCCTCGTCGAAGACAAGGGCTTCCTTGACGGGGAAGTGCTTGAACAGGGTGGTGGTGGACACGTCCGCGGCGTCCGCGATCTCGCGGATGCCGACGTCGTCGTAGCCACGCTCCAGGAACAGGCGCATCGCGGCGTCGGCGATGGCCTGCCGGGTGGCGGCCTTCTTGCGCTCACGGCGGCCTACGGGAGCGATCCCGCTGCGGGGGTCTGCCATGACTGCCATCCTACCGTCTTGGTTGAGCAGTTTAAAAAGTTGCATCGTTGCACTTATTGAGTTGGTGTGCTCTTCTGGAGTGGTGGCTGCGGGGCCTGCCGGGTCCCGTCCTCACTTCCCCCGTCCGAAAGGAGTGACCAGCCATGTTCACGACTGTGTCTCTTCCTCCCACCGCGATGCCCACGATCGTCAGCGACCTGGAGCACATCTCCTGGGTCGCGACCGCGTACACGCTTGCCACCGCCGCCATCACCCCGATCTGGGGCAAGTTGGGTGACCTGTTCGGACGCGAGCTCACGTATCTGGGCTCGATCGCCGTCTTCATCGCCGGGTCCGCCCTGCGTGGGGCGTCCCGGTCCATGGGCGAACTGACCGCCTTCCGCTTGGTGCACGGCATCAGTGCCGGCGGCATCGGTGCGGGCGCCTTCGCGCTGATCGACGCCCTCGTGCCGCCCGGCGAGCGCGGCAGGCACCTGGGCATGACCGCCTCCATGACGGCCAACTGACACCCCCTGCGCACCGCAGCACGCTGCCGCGCGACACGAACGGAGCACCACCATGACCACCACCCGCACCCCCCGCATCGCGATCATCGGCGCCGGTCCCGGCGGCCTGACCTGCGCCCGCATCCTCCAGCGCCACGGCTTCACCGCCACCGTCTACGACCACGAGACCGGCCCCCACGCCCGCAACCAGGGCGGCACCCTCGACCTGCACGAGGACAACGGCCAGATCGCCCTGCGCGAAGCCGGCCTCCTTGACGAGTTCTTCCGCCTGTCCCGCCCCGAGGGACAGGAGATGCGCCAGCTGAACCCGGCAGGCACAATCCTCTTCCACCACACCCCGGAAGAGGGCGAACGCTTCAAACCGGAGATCGACCGCGGCCACCTCCGAAATCTCCTCCTCGACTCGCTCCAGCCCGGCACCGTGCGCTGGGGCCACACCCTGCGATCCGTCAACGGCTCCTCCGAAGGTCCCCGCCGGCTGCACTTCTCCGACGGCATCACCGCCGAAGCCGACCTGGTCGTCGGCGCCGACGGCGCCTGGTCCAAGGTGCGACGCGCCCTCTCCGACGCCACCCCCCAATACAGCGGCGTCAGCTTCCTCGAAGCCTGGTTCCACGACGTCGACAACCAGCACCCCGACATCGCCGGACTCGTCGGACAGGGCGGCGCCGCCGCGGCCGACGGTGAGCGCGGCCTGTTCGCCCAGCGCAACAGCGGCGACCACATCCGCGTCTACATCATCCAGAGCGCCCCCGCCGACTGGATTGCCGCCGCCGGCCTGACCATCAAAGACACCGACAGCATCCGGACACTCCTCCTCAAGCAGTACCGCGACTGGTCACCGGCCTTGCGTCGCCTGATCACCGACAACGACGGCCGCTACGTCGACCGTCCCATCTACGCCCTGCCCGTCCCCCACACCTGGGACCACAACCCCACCATCACCCTGCTCGGCGACGCCGCCCACCTCATGCCCCCGCTCGGCGTCGGCGTCAACCTCGCCATGCTCGACGCCTGCGAACTCGCCCTCGCCATCGCCCACCACCACACCATCGACGACGCCCTCCGCGCCTACGAGAAGACCATGCTGCCCCGCTCCAACGAGATGCAGCGGCTCCTCGACCACGGCGCAGCGGATCTGCTGTCCGCCGAACTGCCGGACTTCGCCACCGCCGACACCCACTGACATCCCTGAAAGGGCGGATCCGGTCAGGCGCCGTCCGCGACCGAGCTTGGACTCTTGCCTGAGCCGGGCATCGGCATCGTGCGCACCCATCAGGAGCAGCGGGTCGCGCAGCGGGCGCAGGCCCTGGCCGGGGCCGCTGGCCTCGATGTTGCAGAGGTAGCGGCCCAGGGAGTTGATGTGCCGGTCCTTGAGCGGGGAGAGGCGGGCGACGTCCTCGTCCTTGATGTCGTGGCCCTCGACGCGGAGCTGCAACACCTACACCCGCGGCGAGGAGGTGCCTTGCGGTAGTTGCAGCCCGCGCAGGCCATCACGATGTTGTTGTCGTCCCGGCTCAGGCCACCTCGTGAGATGGGTATGACGTGATCGTTGGAGGTGCAGTTCCGCACTCGGCTCTGACCGGGAACGTTCACCGGGTCCGGTGATCAGGCTGTGGCCCTCGTGACCACTGGCCCCAGCGGATCCCCTTCTCACTGCGGATACGTGCGCGCTCGCGGCGCTGGGCGGCGAGGACGTCGGGGCGGCGGGCATGGGCGTTGCGCCGGCACAAATGCGGCCGGGACTTCGGCACGCTCCCGAACTCCCGCGGAGGGAGCGGGCGCACTGTCCGCCGATCAGCGGACTGCGCGCAACGAGGCCCACTCGGCGCCGCCCGCCCGCTCAGCTGTCGGGGGCTGATGACCGGGACGATCGCGGTCCGCCCCGTGGACTGCCGCGTGGGTCTGCCACCGTGGTCCGGCGCGCTCGGACCATACAGAAGCCAACTCCGGTCGCTTCCATCGCTTCCATCGCTTCCATCGCTTCCGACGCTCCCGTCACGCCTGCCCCCGTCACTCCCCTCACCCCTGACTCCCCTCGCCCCGGACGCTCCCGCCCTCATACGCTGCCCACTGCTCACCCAACGGTGGCTCGATGTGGCGTTCATCGACCGGTCCGTCGAACCGGGCGTCGTGGCGGGGCTGTTGCCGCCCGGGACGACGTCGGACGTGCAGGACGGGGTCACGTATGCCGGGCTTGTGGCCTTCCGGATGCGCCGGGCGGGCCGGCTCGGGCTCGCCGGCGTCGGTGGTCGAGGTGTCCTGAGCAGTGGTGCCGGCGCCGTCGACGAGGACGCACACCCCGCCGCCCCCCGCCTGGATACGCACCAATGACGCGGCTGCCGACGTCGAACTGCAGACCGCCCCGTCCGCTGACCACCTCACCGTTGGGAAGGACGGCGACAGTCTCGTGGATACTGAGGCTTTCGGCTCGGGGCGATGTCATGGCGGACCATCGGCGTAAATGCCCCTGCCGCAACGACGAACACTGACGGGCCGGGTGGTTTCGCACGTGCGGTACCAGACCGCCCCGCCGAGCAGCAGTGGTGTCAGCGGCTGCTGCCCGTCAGACCACCACTTCGACTCGCGAGTTCACGCCGTCCCCGCGTCCTCGGTGGTCATTGCCAGCAGGACCAGGGCGTCGTGCTCGGCCGTCCCAGGCGGGGCCTGGTAGATCAGCATGCGCTGGCCGTCGCCGGCACGGGTGAGCACCTCGTTGGCGAGCCTGATCGGACCGACCGCCGGGTGCCGGAACGCAGTCTCGCCCCCACGCTTGACCCACACCTCGTGCCGGCACCACAGAGCGGCGAACTCGCCGCTGGCCGAAGACAGTTCGGCAACCAGCGCGGCGGTGCGCTCCGGCGCGGTCAGTTCAGCGGTGTGCAGGTGCGCGACGCAGTTACGCGCCACCCGATCCCAGTCGGCGAACAGGATTCGCGCGGCCGCGTGCAGAAAGGTGTACCGGATCGTGTTGCGCTGCCCTGCCGGCCAGTCACTGAGCCCCGGCATCAATGCGAGGCCCTCAGGATTGGCGGCCAACACATCGTTGATCTCGTCGAGTACGTACGCCGGGCTGGGTCGGACCGACTCCAGCAGCAGCCGCAGGCCAGGGACGGCCTGTTGGGAATCACCCAGCTGGCGACGCGGTGTCCGCCCGGCGACCTGGTCGGCAAGACCGAGCAGGTGGGCGTGCTCGTCAGCGCTCAGGCGCAGAGCCCGAGCCAACGCGCTCAGTACCGCGTCGCTGGGCGCAGTCTCCCGCCCCTGCTCGATCCGGATGTAGTAGTCGACGCTCACACCGGCCAGCGCAGCCAACTCCTCGCGGCGCAGCCCGGGTGTGCGCCGGATGCCCGGACCGGTGGGCAGCCCGACATCGGCGGGGCCGATCTGCCCGCGTCGGACCCGAAGAAACGTGGCCATCGCGTTCACGGCTTCGATTCTGCCACCGATCGATGCGCGCCTGGGTGGCCGCGGCACGGCTAGGAACCACGCGGCCTCCCCGGAACCGATTCGGCGGTGCAGCCTCGCATCATGACCAACGCGATCATCATTGGTGGCGGCTCCGGCATGGGCCTTGCCCTGGCCCGGAACCTGCTCGCCGAGGGCATGGATGTAACCATCGTCGGCCGATCCGCGAACCGGCTCGCGGCGGCTCGGGCGGAACTGGAGGCTGCCGAACGCGGCGAGATCAGCACGTTCGCGGCCGACATGGCGCGGGAGGAGGATGTGGCCGAACTGTTCGCCCAGGTGGAGCGAGTGGACCACGTGGCGGTCACCGCCGCGGACGCGACGGGCGTGTACGGGCGGACCGCCGACGTCGCCACCGCAACCGCACGGTCCGTCGTGGACACCAAGCTGCTCGGTGCCTGGCTGATCGGCAAGCACGCGGCCGGGAAAGTCACCGGCTCGATCACCTACACCTCGGGCATCAACGCCTACCGACCGAACGGGTCGAACACGATCATGGCCGCAGCCAACGGCGCGCTCGCATCGCTGGCCTACGGGCTGGCGATAGAACTGGCGCCGGTGCGAGTGAACGTGATCTCCCCCGGCTGGGTGGACACCCCCATCTGGAACCAACTCGGCATGGACAAACAGGCAGCCTTCGCCGAGCTGGCCGAGCGACTCCCCGTCCGCCGTGTCGGCACCCCCGACGACATCGCCCAGGCATTCTTGTCGTTGATGCGCAACGGCTTCATCACCGGGACCGTGCTGCACGTCGACGGGGGACACCGCATCACCTGATCCGGCACCAGGACGCCCACACCCCGCGCCGCCCGCCCCCCCGGAAAGGGATTCACGCCAAGCTGTGAATCCCTTTGCGCGTAACGCTTCAACCCGCTGGTGAAGGTTTCGTCGGTGCCCTCGATCGTGGACCGGCTTCCTCCCCGAACCCGACAGCCCCCCCGCAGAGGGAGGGGAGCTTCGTGGCCAACCGAGTCCCTTTCGGTTTCTCCCGTCTCACGGGATCTGGTCTGGATCTCAGTTGATCTGGCCCCATTCCTGCATGCGCAGGGCCGCGGCGGTGCGGTCGGATCCGGGCTGCGAGATCACTGGGTGGGAACCGGAGCCGATCAGCGCCCGGAAGGGGGAGGGGCGGCTCGCCGCGGCCGCGTTGCAGAGGTCGCCCGCGATGACGTCGCCGGAGGCGAGCGGCTGACCGCGACCTGGGCGGCCAGGCTCTTCCATTCGTCGCCGGTCCGGTCGTACGCCCCGTTCCTCCGGGCAATTGACCCAACTTTCCGGTGCTGAAATGGCCTGGCCAGTGGGGCACTTCGGGCCGTAGAGTCATGATCATGACTGAGGAAACCACCCCCGCCACCACTCTCCCTGCGGTGCTGACCCGCCACGCGGACGCTGAGACCTGCGCCGACCCGAGCAGTGTGATGACCCTGCTGGCCGAATCGGACGCCACCGGCGCCGGCGGCTTCACCAGCTACCGATCCACCTTCAGCACGGGGGCCGTGGGGGCGCCGGCCCACTTCCACACCAGGGCCACGGAGCTGTTCTTCGTGATCAGCGGGTCCCTGCAGGTGCTGGTGGGAGACGAGGTCACCGTCCTGAACACCGGCGACTTCCTGGCGGTGCCGCCGCACACCCCGCATGCCTTCGCGGCGGCGCCCGGCGCCGAGGCCGACGTCCTGTTCGTATTCACCCCGGGCATGGGCCGGTTCGACTATCTGCGCCTGCTCGGCCGGGTCATGCGCGGTGAGGCCGACCCGAAGGAAATCGCCGAATCCGCGGAACGCTTCGACAACCACTACGTCGACAGCCCGGTATGGCGTGCCGCTCTGGAGCGCTCGGCGTGATCGACTCCACGAGCCACATCCGCGTGGCCCGCCCCTCGCGGGACCTCGCCGCCGCGGAACGCTTCTACACGGACGGCCTCGGACTCGAAGTCCTGTGGCGCACCACCGAGCACACGCCGGGCGAGCACGACCTCCTCATGGTCGGACTGCCCGGCGGGTCCTGGCACTTCGAGCTGACGCACGACCCCGAGCGTCCGCTGGAGCCCACCCCGACCGTGGACGACCTGTTCGTGGTCTACCTGGGGACCGCGGTGGACGAGGCCCTGATCGCCCGGCTGGTCGCTGCCGGCGGAGCCCGGGTCCCCGCGCACAACCCGTACTGGGACGAGCACGGTGTGACGATCAGCGACCCGGACGGCTACCGCCTCGTCCTGTGCACCCGCACCTGGGGCTAGTTCACCTGAAACGTGCGGCATCCCCCCACGAGGCTCTGAACCTCTTCCGGGCGGCAACAGCACGTTCGTCGCCACCGGCCCAGATCAACTGAGACCGGGCGGCGATCCATGCGCCGCAGACCAGATCAATCCAGATTTCCCAATGCCCGGCATCTCGGTTGATCTGGTCGTGGCCGGTCACAGCCAGGGGCTCGGACCGGATCAATTGCGATGGGACACGGTTCTCCCGACTGACACATCACGTTCTGCGTCACCACCCCGGTCGAGGTGCTGCACGGCATCCATCGTGGCTCGGCGAGGTGACAACTTCCCAGGCAGCCTCGCGCGGCGGCACGCGGCTGCCGACTAACTTGCTTCGCCGGCCTCTATCGCTTTCGTGGTCCGGGGCTCATCCCGGTGAAGATCGCTTGCAGGACACGGTCGATGTAGTCACGGGTGATCGGCTGCTGCGTGATCAGGAGTCTGTAGTACAGGGGGCTGGACAGGATGCCGAACGCCAGGTCGAGGTCGAAATCGGGCGCGATTTCCTCCTGCTCCTTGGCGGCTTTGAGGCGCGCCAGCGTGTCGGCGGTTTGCGGCTCGATGAATCGCTGGTTGAGCGCGGTGGCGAGCGGACATGCCCCGCGACGAGAACACCCGCTTCGGTTTCACCATCGAGACCACCGCACTGGCATCGCCCGAGCCGGGAAGCATCGAGGCCGCCTTCGCCGATGCCGAACTCGGGCTCAGCATCGCCGATCTTCACCAGGCACGCCCGGAGGTCCTTGGCGACGCCGGCCTTGCCCCGGGCCCCGATCGCATCCGGAGGGTCGGGCCCGTCGTGCCGCCTCCCCCACCAGCAGTGGCCCGAAGATGCCGAGCGCGCCGTGTTCGGCAAGGATGGGCAGTGCATCTTCTCGTGCACCTCCCCGCCTCCGGAACCCGCGCCGGCGGCGGGGAGAATTCTGCACGGGCGAGCGGAGGGCGCAACAGACTTGCCGCAGAGTCCGAGGCCCCAGACGCCTCCGGATCCGCACGTCGACGGCAAGCACCAGGGCATCGCTGCAGGCCCGATCTCGCCAACGCCAACGCCAACGCCCGCTCCGCCCGTCTGGCCGCCCGGGTCCAGCAGCTGGAGAACCCCCCGTCCAGACGCCTCGGGGAAAGGGCGCGGAGTGAATCCGGACTGGGTGCCTGCGCCGACGTTGCCGAACTGGGGTGAGGTGTACGTCCCGTGGGGGCGGGGTGGACAAGGTCATGGCCATGTCGAGGAGGATCATGGCCTCGTGGTCGGGGTACCGGGTTCGCGCCTCGGGCCGCTCCCGGGAGCGGGTACGCCCGGCCCTGCGTCGACGCGGTCGCCCGGCACCTCGCCGAGCGAGGCCCGGCCGCCCGCCGGAGGGGAGACGCCGTACGGACAACGGGAGGCCAACGGCATGAAGCTCCGGTTGGACGGAGCGCCCTGATCTGCCGCCTGCTCCGACCGGAGGTTCGCTGCGTACGGGCGGGCCGACGAAGGAGCGTCACATCCCTCGGCGCCGCGGTCAGGTCAAGACGGCTGTGCATGTCCAGCTCAAACCGGCCGTAGGGGTTCAGGTGCGTCCAGCACAGCGGGGACAGCGCCCGCCGGTCCGCGTCGGTGAGCACGTCGGCATGCCAGACCGCGCACGAACCTGACGAAGCCCCACTACTGGCTAGCTGAAGAAGGGGTCGTCCACCACGTGCGCCCAGCCGCCGTCCGGCTGGCGTCGGAGGATCTCCGTGGTGGTGGAGACGACCGGCTCGGGGCCGACACCGGTGAGGGTGGCGGTGTTCGATACCAGGGCGACGTCGTCCACCTGCCGGATCTCGCGCAGTTCGAGCTTGAGGCGGGCGCCCGTGTCGATCAGCTGTTGCAGGCCCTCCCGGATGGGCGCGGTGCCTACGAGGTGGGTTCCAGGGGTGGGGACGAAGTGGGCGTTCGGCTCGTACAGCGACATCAGGCCCTCGATGTCACCCGCCTCCAGGTACTCCGTGAACATGGCCCCCACCTGCTCGGGCGTCTCGGCGCGGCGCCGGGCCGCGGCGCCGACGGGCTTGTCGCCCCAGCCTGCCGCGGGGAGCAGGTCGTACCAGTCGGGGAGGACGCCATAGGGCAGATGGTGGCGGAGCAGGGAGCCCGGGAAGGTCATCGGGGACGCCTTGTGGGGCTTGGCCTTCGCCTGGGTGACGATTGCGTCGCTGAGCGCGTAGGCCAGGTCCATGCGGGGGAGCAGGGCGTGCACCTCGTCGGCGAGGCCGGGCGGAAGGTCCTCACGCCGGATTCCGAGGATGTCGGTGCCGATGCCGGCATGCGCCAGCGCCACCTCTGTGCCCTTCCGCCCGGCGATGCCTTCCGAGGTGTGCAGGGCGATGGCGTCCCAGGCGATGGCGATGCGCCGCTCCTCGACGCCGCGTTCGCGGAGGAAGGCCGCTGCGGTGTCGGCGCCGTCGACTTCGAATCGCTGGTCGCCGTTGCCCTCCTCGCTGATCCCGATGTCGTGCAGGACGCAGCTGAGGAACAGCAGTTCATCGTCGTAGTCGGTAGTGGCGTTCAAGCCCTGGCTCTGGGCGTGGGCTCGGGCGAAGACGTAGCTGCGCACGCTGTGATGGAAGACGAAGTCCGGCGTGGCCCTGGCCACGTAGGTGTAGGCGTCCCGGGTGAGGCCGGTGTCGGGGAGGCGGAGCTGCGCGAAGACGGGCAGGGTTGCGTCAGTGGTCATGGTGTGGCTCTTTCGTTCGGGCCGTGCGACGGAAGCGGAGTGCGTGCAGGCGGGTGGTGAATGGGCAGATCCGCGCGGCCACTTGTTCGGCGCGTCGATCGACGGCACGCCGGTCGGCGGTGCCGGCGTGACGAGCGTGGCCTACGTCCGGTGATGGCGGCGGATCACATCGTGCGGGTCCAGGCTGCTTCCTGGACCTCTTTGATGAGCTCCTCGGTCGCCGGGGGCCAGACGTTCCGGTACTTTCCCTGCTCGGCGCCGATGATCTCGACCATCTTGTCGATCATGTCTTGCGGCTCGTACTGGTCGGCCAGGATTTCCGCGAAACGGGCCCTCACGTCCTCGGTCCGGTTGAAGTTGACCGCGTCGTCCAGCCAGTGGAAGGTCGTGTCCGCGATGCGGTCGTTGAACCCGGTCAGGTACGCCCCGGGGTTGATGGTCTGAACGGTGATGCCGGTCGGCGCGAGCTCGTCGCGCAGGGTCGCCGCGATCGCCTCGAGCGCGTGCTTGGTCGCGCAGTACGGCCCAAGGTCAAACGCGGTGAGCATGCCTCCCATCGAGCTGACGATGACGACGCGGCCCGCCGTGCCGGCGTCCACCCAGGTGCGGATCACCCGCTGGATGAGTTCCAGGTTCGCGAAGATGTTCGTCTCGAACGTGCGCCGGACCAGCTCGACCGGGATCTCCGCCAGCGGCCCGCAGTCACCGATCGCGGCATTGCTGACGAAGGTGTCGAAGTCCCAACCGGAGACAGTCGCGATGTCGCGCGCGTCCAGGACGTCCAGATTGACGACCGTGACGCGGTCCCGCAGGCCGAGTTCCTCGATGTGCTTGCGCAGTTCGGTCACCTGCGGCCAAATTTCCGTGGTGGCGATGACCTGGTGCCCGGCTCGGGCCAGGCCGATGACGGTGCCGCGTCCCAGGTCGGTGCCGGCGCCGGTGATCAGGATCTTCTTCAGGACCGACCCGTCCATGCGGGCGAACGCGACCAGGTACCCGCCGCCGACGAGGACCGCGATGTTCATCGCGACGCCGGTCTCCACCGCGTGGGCGCTCGCCCTCTCGATCACGGTGAGGTCTCGCGGTGCAGGTCCGGTCATGCGTCTTCGACGACGCTGTGCACCATCACGGTGCCCGGGAGCGCCAGGCGACGTCTTTACCAGTCATGAAGCGACCGTAGGCGCGATCCGGGCGAAGGAGTCAGTGGCATGAATGCCATGTAGCGATAGAATCGTGCCATCGGCTGGGAGGTGAGATGTCAGGCGAAAAGCACCGCGTGGTCGTGGTGGCTCTCGAGAACGTCCTCGCACTCGACATCGGGATCCCGTTGCAGGTCTTCGGCAGCTGGCCGGATGGGCCCTACACGCTGACGGTGTGTGCGGAACAGCCCGGGCTCGTTGCGATGCACGGCGGCCCCGTCTTGTCGGTCGCCGATGGGTTGGACGCCCTGGCCACCGCAGACACCGTGATAGTCCCGGGATACCTGGAACCCGACACCCCCTCCGCAGCGGTCACCGCCGCACTCGCGGAGGCCGCGGCGCGGGGCAGCCGCATGGTGTCCATCTGCTTGGGCTCGTTTGCCCTCGCCGCCGCCGGCCTGCTCGACGGCCGACGGGCCACCACACACTGGCAGTACGCAGCAGCACTGGCGAAGCAGTACCCACAGGTGACCGTCCAGTCGGAGGCTCTGTACATCGACGAAGGCCAAGTGCTGACCTCCGGCGGCGTCACCGCCGGCCTCGACCTGTGCCTGCACCTCGTCCGCCGCGATCACGGCACCCGACTGGCGAACCAGCAAGCACGTCTGCTGGTCGCCGCACCGCACCGCGCGGGCGGCCAGGCCCAGTTCATCGACCTGCCGGTGCCCCCCGACCCGGATGACGGACCGGCGCCGGTGTACGAGTGGGCCCTGCACAACCTGCACCAGCCGCTCACCGTCGACCAGCTGGCGCGCCAGGCCGGGATGTCGCGCCGCACCCTTATCCGCCGCTTTCACGCCGACACCGGCCGACCGCCCATGCGTTGGCTGCTCGACGCAAGACTCGGCCTCGCACGAGAACTCCTGGAATCGAGCGACCTGACGGTGGAAGCGGTCGCACGGCGCTGCGGCCTGGGCACGCCGGCCAACTTCCGGACCCTGTTCAAAGCCCACGCCGGAGTACCACCCCGCGCGTACCGCGAGACGTTCACCTCGGCCCCGCTGAGCAAGGATTGATTCGCCGAGAACGACGTGCGGGCCTGACTGGAGCAGTGGCCCCGCTCGACTCCGGCAGCAGAGGACTCGATTCCTGGCCCGACGAGCCGGAGATGGAGCGGAACGTCAACTGCATGAGGGCCCCAGGTGCGGCCGCCCCGCGGAGCGGGGGCAGGCGGTGCGTGGGTCGGGCTCCCGGGCGCGGCCGTCGTCGCGGGCGCATGGCTTCACCCTTGGTCGCGGCGTTTCACATACAGGCGGTTGCCCTCGGAGCCGGTCCACTCCAGGCGTACGACGCCCGCGACTGCGGAGTCGGCGCGGCGCGAGGGGTCCGCCCAGTAGCCGTGGGCCGGGTTGCGGAAGAACGTCGCCCACAGGCCGCCCTCGTGGTCCTCGAAGAAGTTGTTGTGCCCGGCCCCTACGCCCGCGGTCCAGCGCCGCGAGTACGGGCCCTCGAAGCGGTCGGCGACCGCGACCACCGCGTCGTACTGGTACTGCGCGCGGCCGTTGCCGGGCGGGTCGTAGGCATGGCGGGTGCTGCCGTCCGTGTTCTTCGAGGTGCAGTCCCAGGCGGCGTGTACCAGGAAGTACTTGCCGCCGTGCTTGAAGACGTGTGCGCCCTCCAGATAGGGCTCGGGTGTGTATGGCTGCTGCTGGAACCGCGGCAGCCCCGTCGTCGGGACGATGTCCTCCATGTCGTCGCGGAACTTGGCGTAGACGTGGTTGTGCAGTACCAGCCAGGCGTCGTCGCCCTCGGTGTAGAGGCCGCCGTCGATGTGATGGTAGGCACCGGGCTCGACGAAGTCCGGGCCGCCGGGGACGACGTCCCCGAAGGGCTTCTTCAGGCTGCCCTCGATCAGCCGGTACGGGCCCGCCACGCCGCCCTCGCTGACCAGCATGAACGTGCCGACCAGCTTGGAGTGGTCGCCCATGCACGCCACCAGGTACCACCTGCCGCGGAAGCAGTGCAGCTCCGGGGCCCAGACGTCGCCGCGCTTGCCGAACTCGCCGTCGTCCTCCCAGTGTTCCTGCCAGGGCGCGACGACGGTGCGGCCCGGCCGGTTCTCCCCGACGAACTCCGGCGACCAGACCTTGCCCTTCTCCGCGCCGGGCCGGATACCGGTGGTGTCCGCGAGCTTCCATGGGCCGTCCACGGAGGGAGCCGTCCACACGAACAGGCCGTCGTTCCACGGGCCCGGCCCCTTGGTGCCGGCGGCGCGGGTGGTGCCCGTGGCGACGTACAGCGGCTTGCCGTCGACGACAAAGCAGTTGACGTACGTGTCGCGCATCCACACCCGGCCGAGCTCCTCGTCGCGGGGCCGGAGCTCCAGCGGCAGGATCCGCGAGTTGTCCTCCCGCGGCCATAGATCCTCGCGCGTGTCCGCCAGGCCGTACGGCTTGAGCTCGGGCCAGTTCGGCGGGAATGCCTGCCGCGCGTTCCCCGCGGCAGCCTGCGGCAGCACCCCCGCCACCCCCGCTACTCCTGCTACTACCGCCCCGGCGGCGCCGGCCAGCAGTGAGCGCCGGCCGACAGGTGCGCTGTTCTTGTCTTCGGTGGTCATCCGAGACTCCCATGACTATCCGTCAAATTGTTCACTGGTAGGTCAGTCGGTCACTGGTACGTCAGTCGGTCACTGGTTTTCATCCCGCGTGCTCCGGCTCCCGCTCCTCGGGCCCGAAGGCGGACAGCGTGGTGTCGTAGGCCATCTCGACGTCGCACATCGGCGCCATCCAGCAGTAGAAGTTGTCCTCCCGTTCGGGGAGCAGGTTGTACAAGCGCCGGGTGAGTACCGTGCGTATGCCGCGCATCTCCGGGTGTTCGTACTGGTTGTGCAGCTCATCGGGGTCTGTTTCAAGGTCGTGCGGCGCCGAAGAGGAGGTTCTGGCTGCCGACGGCGGCAGCGACCAGCAGGGCTCCGAACGCGGTCACAGCCAGGCCGATCGTGTTGCGGCGGCGAGGTCCATCCTTCGGTGTGGTGGGCGTGCCGCGGCTCCACCAAAATGCCGAAGCGGCCGCTTCCCTCCCTCGGTCGAAAGGCTGACGTGGCGGGCACGGCGCTGTCGTAGCGTGACCTGCCATGAACTCCTCCTTCCGGGACCGTCCCCGTACCCGGCAAGCCCTCTTGTGCCTGGTCGGCGCCGGCCTGGTCGTCCTCGTGGCGCTGGAGGGGCTGAACGCTCCGTACCTGCCGGTGGCTGCGGCGACGGCAGTCTCCGGGGTGCTGTGCCTGGCCGCCCTGGTCGTGCCGGAACGTCTGTTCGCACGGCAGGTCGCACTCGCCGCGGCCGTCTCGTCCGCCCTGACCGTGATGGAGACGCAGCTGCCCCACCGTCCCGTGAACACTCCGGGTCTGGTGGAGCTGTGCGCACTGCTGCTGCTGATCACCCGCGCCGTGCGGCGCCACCCTCCGCGGAAGGCGGTCGCACTGGCCGCCGGACCGGCTCTCGCCGCCATCCTGCTGCCGTTGCGGATTGCCGAGCGAGACCACCATCTCGTGAACCTGATCACCCTGATCGCCGTGTACGCGGTGCCGTTCATGGCGGTGCTCGGTTGGTGTCTGCGCCTGTGGGACACGCTGCGCGACAGGGAACGCGAGGCCATCCGGCAGGCCCAGCGCCTGGAGCAGGCACGGGAGTTGCACGACTTCGTGGCGCACCACGTCACGGCGATCGTCGCTCAGACCAAGGCCGCGCGCTTCGCGGCCGCGGCCGGCCACTCCCAGTCCCCTGAAGACCTGGACCGGATGCTCGCCCAGATCGAGCGGGCCGGATCTCAGGCGATGGGGTCGATGCGCGCCATGGTCTCCGAGCTTCGGGACACCACCGCACCCGCCGCGACCCGCCCCACGGGCGACCTGGGCGGGCTGCGCGACCTTGCGCAGGAGTTCTCCGCGGCGGGACCGCCCACGACCCTGACCCTCGATCCGCAGCTCGCCGACCGCCGGCTCCCGCCCGAGATCACCACCGCGGTTCACCGCGTGGTGCAGGAGGCACTGACCAACGTCCGCAAGCACGCAACCGGAGCCAACCGGGTCGAGGCGCGGGTCGAGGTGCAACCCGGCGCCCCGGACCGGCTGGAGGTCTCGGTGACCGACGACGGCCGGGGCAGCACTCCGACCGCCAGTGACAAGGCGGACGGCCGCGGCTACGGCCTGATCGGCCTCGCCGAGCGGGTCGAGGGACTCGGCGGGCGCATGACCACCGGGCCGCAGGACGGCAGCGGCTGGCGCGTCCTGGCCGTCCTTCCCCTGGACCCCGAGTCCTCCGCCGGCCGATGACCGGCGTACCTCCTGCGAACATGTCCGGCATGACGATCCGGGTTCTCATCGCCGACGACCAGGACATGGTCCGTGCCGCGTTCCGTATGATCCTCGACTCCCAGCCGGACATTCAGGTCGTCGCCGAGGCGGCGGACGGGGCCGCGGCGGTCGAGCAGGCCCGGCGGCTACGCCCCGACGTCTGCCTCCTGGACATCCGCATGCCCGAGCTGGACGGCCTGGAAGCCACTCGCCTCCTCGCCGGGCCGGGCGTCCAAGACCCGATGAACGTCCTCATCGCCACGACCTTCGACGTCGATGAATACGTCTACCGCGCCCTCCGCAACGGCGCCTGCGGCTTCCTTGTCAAGGACGGCGCCCCCAGCCTGCTCATCGAAGCGGTGCGCGCCGCGGCCGCGGGGAATTCGCTGATCTCCCCTTCGGTGACCGTCCGCCTGCTCGCGCACATGGCGCCGCGTCGCAGGCGGCCGACCGCCTCTGAGGTCCGTCCGGTCCGTGGGGGAGCGCGCGGACCGGGTGGGCTGGTCGAGCCTCTGACCCAGCGTGAACTCGATGTCGTACGCCTTGTCGCACGCGGACGTACCAACGAGGAACTGGCCGCCGAGCTCTACGTCACCCTGTCCACGGTCAAGACCCACCTCGGCAACGTCCAGCGCAAGCTCGCCGCCCGCAACCGGGTCGAGATCGCCGCCTGGGCCTGGGAGAACGGGATCTGCACCAGCGGCCAGGACTGAGGGTCTCCTACGGGGCTTGCGCCGCGACGACCGACCATGCCGTGACGGCATGGTTTCGGATGACGTGAGTCAGGGCGGCCGACCGATACCCGAGCAGTCGCCGATACCCGAGCAGTCGGAACGGAGTGCGGGCCATGGCATGGAGCACGCGTGAGATCGCCGAGCTCGCGGGCACGAGCCTGCGAGCGGTGCGGCATTACCACGAGGTCGGCCTGCTCGACGAGCCGGTGCGCCGCACCAACGGCTACAAGCAGTACGGCGTCGCCCATCTCGTCCGGCTGCTGCGCATCAAGCGCCTTGTCGACCTGGGGTTCTCGCTGTCCCGGATCGCCGAGATGGGCGATGCCGACGATCATCCGGAGGAGGCATTGCGTGCGCTCGACGCCGAACTCGCCGCCACCATCGAGCGGTTGCAACGGGCCAGGACGGAACTCGGCTTCATACTGCAGAAGTCGGTTCCGACCGACCTGCCGCCGGAGTTCGCCACGGCCGCGGCCGGCACTCCCATGCCCGAGGCGGAGCGCTCGTTCGTCACCGTGATGAGCAGGGTGCTCGGCCCGAAGGGCATCGCGGCCTACGCCGAACTGTTGCGAAACCCCGTCGAGGATCCTGCCGGCGACGCCTTCGCACGGCTGCCCGCCGACGCCGACGAGCAGACCCGTGCCGAGGTGGCCGAAGGCCTGGTCGCCTACGTGCTGGAGCTGTGGCGGCAGAACCCGGGGCTGAGCACACTGTCCGCCGACGCCCCGCGCGGCGAGAAGTACGCGAAGAAGACCGTCGGCAGCGCCTTCCAGGAGATCTACAACGAAGCCCAGGCGGACGTCCTGCACCGGCTTGGCGCCCTGCTGACCGAAGCGCGACGCACCCCGGCCTCGCGACCGGCGGACCCGAGCGAGGAACATGAGGCGACGCCGAAAGGCCGAGTGCTGAGTGCCGAGTGCCGAGTGCTGAGTGCTGAGTGCTGAGTGCTGAGTACGATGTCGGGATCGGTCAGTCGTTGTCTCCCGACTTGCCGAACTCCTCGATCAAATAAGCCATCGCGCGCGTCGGTCTCGAGCGCCGCGGCCCCGTCCATACTCCTTCCCGCCGACTCAGCCCCCGCTACGAGTGCAACTCCCGCAATTACCTCGCCTTTCTCGGCCTCGCAGCACCCTGTGCCGCTACAGGCGGTTCCTCAAACTGACCATGTAGCACACGGTCTGAGGAACAAGCTCAACGACCGGTGGCGAGCATCCAGATCCCGATGGCCGTGAACAGGGTGCCGCCCGCGAGACGAGCCGCGACCTCCGCAATCCGTCTCCTTGGGAGGTCGATTCGCGCGCTCTTCGGGGCCTCGGGAAGGTAGCGCACCGGGACCCCACCGCCCACGGGAAGGCCCTTGACTCCGGATGACCCGGCCTGGAACGTGTGCCGACTCCCCTGCGCATCAACGAATTCGACCACCGCGAAGTAGACAAGGCCACCATCATTTTCGGAGCCTTCCACGTGGTGGCGGACCACCAGGCCCCCGACGCGGATCCCCTCGCGCTGGAGGCGGTACTGGACCACGGCCTCATGGGTGCCGAACCCGAGGCAGGTGAGACCTGCCAGTAGCGACATCGCAACCCACACCGCTGCCTCCCCTTCCATGCTTTGCACGACCCTTCGGGTACCTCCTGTCGCAGGAGTGGACGCTACGTCGGCTGGGGGCGGTTCCTGGTGAAAACCCGGGCTGTGCGCAGACGCCGACGAGGCCATAGCGGTCCAGCATCCGCCTCACCACGTAGGACACCCCATGCGGCCGGCGGCCGAGCCGCCTGGTTGTGCGCCGGCCACGCGGAGGCCTACACCCTTCAGAAGACCCTCACCGCCTACGGGCAGCAGGTCTACCGTCTTCGTCCCGGCGACGACTCGATGGTCGACACCTGGAGCGGCGTCGCCAACGGACACCTGATCACTGCCAGCCGCTACGACGGGCTCGACCTCGCGGGCGACCTCTGCCATCTGGTCATCATCACCACGGTCCCGCAGGCCAGCGGCGAGTTCGAGCGATCCGTCGTTGCCTACCTCGGTGACGCCGGCTTCATGCGCCACCGCGTCGGCCAACGAGTCACCCAGGCACTGGGACCTGTCCTGTCGATCTTGACCACCCAGCGGTCACACCCCGATGAAGCTCACTGTTTCCGTCATGTCCGCCCGCCCGGTACGCAGCCGTGGCACGCCTTCCTTTTCGAACCCCACCGAGACACCGCAGAACAGTACGAGCCCGCCATCAGCTCCGACTGTCCGGCGGACAGTCTTGCGATACATGGTCCACATCACCTGGGGGCAGCTGTGCAACCCCTCCGCCCTCAACAGCAGCATGACCGTCTGCAAGTACATCCCCGCGTCAGCCCACTGTCCGGGCCCCATCGTCCGGTCGACGTAGCAGAACAGGACGACCGGCGCACCGAACGCCTCCGAGTTCAAGGCGGCGATCTTCTTGGGCCTATCGGGGTCGTCGCGCTCGATTCCCAGCGCTTTGTACCGCTGAGCGGCCGCGGCGGAAAAACGGTCCAGATACGGTGACGTCAGTTCGGCCGGGTACATCGGGTACTCCCGTTCATCACCTGGGTCTCCCCCCAGCGCCCTGGCCGTCGCGCGCCTCTTCAGTTCGGCCAAGGGCTCGCCGGTCACGACATACACATGCCACGGCTGGAGGTTCCCACTCGACGGAGCCCGCGTTGCTGCAGTCAGCACTCGTTCGAGTATCTCTTTGGATACCGGCTCATCGCTGAACGCCCGCACAGCCCTGCGACTGTCCACGGCCTCATATACGTCCACGTCTTCGCGTCCTCTCACTCGACCGGGCCCCGCTACCGTATTGAGCGGTCAGTACCGAGCATCGCCAGGCCCTGGGCAGCGCCCTGACGACCAGTCCAGTCGTTGGTAGGACTGTGGGAGACAGAGGTGACCTGACGGACGCTCAGTGGGAGCGGCTTCGGCCACTCCTGCCGGTGAGTAACGGCGTTGTGACAGGTGGCGGGATCACCAGCAGGTGATCAACGGGGTGTTGTACCGGATCAGGACGGGTGTGCAGTGGCGTGACCTGCCGGAGCGATATGGGCCGTGGAAGACGGTGCACGCGCGGCGTCGCCGCTGGTCGGCAGGCGGCACTTGGGAACTCCTGCTCGAGCGGGTGCAGGCCGAAGCCGACGCGGTAGGCGATATCGACTGGGACATCGCCGTGGACTCGACCTCGGTACGGGCCCACCAGCACGCGGCCGGAGCACGAGCTGCGCCGCCGCCGAGCCTCAAAGGGGGCCTTGCAAAGGCGATCAAGACTGCTCGGATCCGAGTGGAACTGGTCGACCTCCCGGCGGAGGTGGTGCAGAAGGCGAGGCACTCGGCCGCTCACGCGGCGGCTTCACCACCAAGCTCCACCTGAGTGCGGGTGGCCGCAGCCGCCCGCTATCGATGCTGGTCACGCCCGGACAGCGGGCGGACTGCACTCAGTTCGAGCCGGTCATGAATCGGATCCGTGTCCCGCGCGTCACCGTCGGCCGGCCCAGGACGACGCCGGACAGTGTCAGCGCGGACAACGGCTACAGCAACCACCACACCCGTTCCTACCTGCGCAGACGAGGCATTCTGCACGTCATTCCCGAGAAGGCCGACCATGCGGCGAACCGCCGCAGGCGCGGCAGCAGCGGCGGCAGGCCGCCTGGTTTCGATACGGAGCGGTACCAGAAGCGCAACACCGTCGAGCGGGCGATCAGCCGGCTCAAGAACTTCCGCGCGGTTGCCGCCAGGTACGACACACGTGGCGACGTCTTCCTTGGCACGGTAACCGCCACGGCCCTCACGATCTGGCTTCATTCATGATCGCCAGGACATTCCCTAGGCCGCGCCAGCCGCGAACGGACCAACCGTTCTCTCCACCTCGGACTGGACCCGAGTTTCGCCCAGGTGCTCGCCGACCCGGCCGCCCGCTGGTCGATCCCCGCAGGCACCGAACCCACGATCCGCAGCGCACTGGAGATCTACGACCAGGGCTGGGAAGGCTCACTGCGGGCCTGCGCCACCCTGTGGCAACAGGTCGCGCAGCCCTCCGCAGCGGCCGAAGCCGCCGCCCCAGCGGGCCCTCGTCGCAAGGCTCGGTCCGGCTGTGGCGCCAGCGGGAACAGCAACGTCTCCAGCGCCGGCTCCGAAGTCTCGGCAACGACCGACCCCTGGCTCGGCAACCACGCGGGAGCGGCCCAGAAGGCGGGCGAAGCAGCCGCCCAACTCGCCACGGCCGGAGAAACCGAACATGCAACGTTCTGGTGCTACGTGGCGGCCCACGCGCACTTCGACCCAGGACGCCCCCAAGACCTGGCCGCCGCGCGCAGAGCACTGTAGGACGCCATCGATGGCAGGCCGCAGACCACCTGGTTCCGCCGCCTGGCTCGCACCGTCGCCGACCTCGAAGGCTACGAACACACCGCTACCGGTCCGGGCGAGGAGCGTGGTGGGGCCGAGCGGGATGGTGTCGGCCGGATCCTCAGGGAGCGCTTGCGGGGTGAGGCCCGTTCGAGCCCTCCCGGATGCGCCTCCCGTGCGACGCGAACTGACTGCTCCTACGTGTCGGCTCAGCGGCGGACGAGCTCCCAGAGCGCGAGGCCCGCGAACAGACAGCCGAAAGCGAGGCATGGCACGATCCTGCTCAAGCTTCTCCAGACCACGTCGATCCGCGCGGTCCCCGGGGCGCCGGGAAGGTAGATCACCGGGGCCGGACCTCCCAGGCGCAGGCCCGAGCGCGCCGTTTCCCGGTCCGTAAACTCGCGCATGCAGCCCTGGTCGTCGACGAATTCGACCACCGCGTGTCGGGTGGCGCCACTTCCTCCTGCGCCGGAACGCGACTCGAAGCGGGCCACGAAACCTCTGGCGCGGATCCCGTGGCGCCGCAAGCGGTAGCGGAGTACGGCCTCATAACCGCCGTACCCCATGAGGGCCAGACCGATCACCAGGAACACCACATAACCCATCGGCGTCTCTCCTTCACTGCCTCGCGGCACTAGTGCCGCATCAGGCAACGTTCGCGCTGTGACGGTTGCACTCGCTCTGTCACCTCACCAGCAACCTGCCACAGATAGCCAGGGCGCCCGCGGCACACACCTCCGCAGGCGCCCCAAGACGCTGACCGAACCCCCGCATGACGGCAACCTGACTGCCACGATGCGGAGACCGGCGACTACGCCGCTACCTCCTGAGCCCTGGGCGCGCCGTCGGCTGCGGCTGACCGGGCACAGGACGGTCAGTCAGCAGGCCCGGATGCTGCTCGTCTTGTTCCGGTCCCTCACGTACAGCAGGCCCCCTACCCCCGGCTTGACCTTCTTCAGCATCCTCCCCCGGTAGTACTTGCCGTCGTACAGACAGAACGCGATGCGCCCCCTGTTCTGGACAGTGTCGATCTTGTTGTCGAAGTGCCCGAGAGTCGGCATGCTGTTGCCCGGGGCCATGTTGAACAGCCCGCGATCTTCTTCACCGAAGCACCAACTCATCTGCGTGCATGGGGGCAGGCCCTTCATGTCCACCTCTGCCGCCGACACCGCGGCGGGTGTCCCCGACGCGGCCGTTGCCGTCGGCGTCGCCAGGAAAAGCATCGGCGCCGCGGCCATCACGGCCATAACGCCCCGAACAGGCTTTCTCATCATGGGCACGCTTTACTCCGTCCTCGTTGAACGTGTGGACTTCCGCACGCGGCAGTAGGTGATCCGCGCGCAGCGGCAGAACTAGGGATCTACCCCCGTGCCCCAGTACAAACTGTGCCCTTGCGGCACAGTCAACACTCGGTGGGCTCTGCCTTCTTGACCGACTGTGGGTATCCGGCTGGGCGTCGGTCTGTCGGCGACGTTCCCGGGCTGCTGATGATGTCTGTCGTCGCGGCCTCGAGAAGATCGGCCGGACAGGGCTAGCACACGTCACCGACAACACCACCCCAAGGGGCCCGCCAGGAGCGGGCCCCTTTCGCATGTCCGCACGCGCCTGCCAGGAGCAGGCACCCACCGCATCGGGAGTGCACCATGAGCGACTCAGCGACGAGCAGCACCCCCGCCGCGGCGCCGCAGGGAGACCCGGCCACGCCGCCGATCAGGCAGCCTCCGACCGGCACCGCGCCGAACCCGACCGCGCCGCCCGCCCCGGCGCAGGGCGAGGACGCCGCCGCGACCATCACCCGACTCGAACCGAACTCGCCGCCGCCCGCGCCGAGGCCGGAATGAGCAGGGTCACGGCCAAGCAGCGCGCCGCCGACGAGGCCCGCACGCAGTTCGCCCAGGACATCGGCCACGCCCTCGGCATCATCCCGGACGGCCAGGAGGCCGACCCCGCGCAGCTGACAGCACAGCTGACCGCCTCGCAGGCGCAGGCCCGACAGACCGCCGTCGAACTCGCCGTCCACCGCACTGCGCCGGACGTCGGCGCCGATGCCGAGGCCCTGCTCGACTCCCGCGCGTTCACCACCTCGCTTGCCGACATCGACCCGATCGACGCCATACAGGCCGCGACCACCGCGGCGATCACCGCAAACCCGAAGAGGCACCGCAACGAGCCAGTCGAGGTTCGCCACATCGCACCGCTCCTGCACATGCGCCGGCGGCTGGTGAAGGTGGCCTCCGGAGCGCTCAGCGGGGTCCGCCATCGAGTCCGCCAGGGAGCCCTCTACGAGTCTCCGGCTCTGGGACGTTGTAGGGCAGGGAAGCCACCCAGCGACCTTGCACAGAGCCTTGCCCCGGCGCTTGCACAGGACCTTGCATCAGATTTCGCCGGCCACCTGAACGTCGGCTGCACCACCTGGGGTCCCGGACGTGTCGTGGGCCTGGGCGAACGGCCGCCGTTGGAGCCGGCGGCCGTGCGCTGTGGGGGCGGGGAGGAGGAGTGGGCGGGCGTGCGCTACGGGTAGTCCACCACGTAGGCCTGCTGGTGGTCCGTGTTCGCCGGGCCGCCCTGGTCGTTGATGACATGGTTGATCGTGCCCGTACCGCCGAGCGAGACCGCCACCATGTGGTGGAGCTTCACGCCGTTCGCGCGGGGTACCTGGAAGGCGCGGTCGGCGGCGACGGACTTGTTGACGTTGAAGTAGCAGTAGCTGCCCAGCCCGTACGCCTGGTGGTCGGTGACGTTGTCCGCCACCTTGTACGCGGCGTAGCCCTTGGTGTCGCCGTCCATCCAGGCCGCCTGGTCCGGCGGGTCGTAGGGCATCTCGTTCTGGAAGAAGTACGTCCGGCCGTGGTTGCCGTTCCAGACCACCTGGTCCTTCTGGTAGTGCTCGACGAACAGGCCGTACATCGTGACGTCGTCACCGTTGACGGTCAGTCCGCTGTCCGCGGTGTTCTGCGTCCAGCCGACCCCGTCGCCGTGGTCGGCCCGCCAGATCCAGGTGTGGTCGCCGATGACGTCCGAGCTGTTGACGACGAGGCTCTTGGTCGCCTTGCCGACGCCCGCGCCGCCGACCCGGAAGTAGACGTCGTGAAGGGAGGAGGGGTTGCCGGAGTGGTGCGCCGAAGCACCCTTCGGGCCCATCTCCATCAGCGTGTCCGAGCGCTCCCGGCCGGCGTCGATCAGCAGACCCGCGATGTTCGCTCCGTCGACGTCGGCGACCGAGAGGGCGGTGACCCCGCCGTCGGGGACGAGGGTGGCCAGGCCGAGGCCGAGCACCACGGTGTTCGGCTTCGTCACCTTGATCGTGTCGTCCAGGTGGTAGACACCGGGCGTGAACAGCAGGTGCTTGCCCTGGTTCAGCGCGCCGTTGATCTGGGACACCGTCATGCCTGGCTTGGCGATGAAGAAGTCGCTCAGCGGCAGGGAAGTGCCTTTCGGGGTGCCGCCGGACCAGCTGGTGCCCCGGGTGTCCGAGGCGACGTCGGGGACGAAGACCTTGTAGGTGTCGGCGTCATCGACGTAGAGGAACGGCTTCTCGCGGGACTTGGGAGTCTTGTCCACCGTGGTGTACGGCGGCTGGGGGAAGTTGCCGGCCGGCGGGTTGGTCGCTCCGACGAACACCATGTTCCAGTTGGAGCCGTTCCAGCTGCTCCACTCGGTGTTGCGGGAGAGGTACTGCTGCTGCGACCCGGAGGAGACCGAACCATCCACCTTGGTGTCGGCGAGCAGGCCGCCGCTGGACCAGCCGTGGTTCCGCGGATCCAGCTGCAGATTGCCCTTCACATGCATCCGGCGGAACGGCGCGGCCTGCGAGACGGCCCACCGGTCGGTGCCGTTCGCCGGGGTCACGGCCATGTTCTCGGCGTCGCGCCAGAAATTCTGCGTCGCATTGTCGCCGAACCAGTCGGCCTCGGCGTGCACATCGCCGTTGATGTCGGTGTCGTCGGGCGACAACCCGAGCCCGGCGATTTGTGTGGAGAAGCCGATGTTGGCATCCACGTCGTACTTCCCCGGCTTGAACAACAGCGCATGCCGTTCCTCGCCGAACTGGTTCTTCTCCTGCTCCTTGAAGACCGTGTCGAGCCGGGACTGGATCCGGTCCTTGGACATCGACGGGTCGAAGATGTCGACGTTGGGGCCGAGGTCCGGAGCGTTGGCCGCGGTGATGTGCTTCTGCGGTGTGCTGTGTTCGGGCCCTGCACTCGCGCTCTGGGGGGAAAGGAGGGCCACGGTGCCGGCCGCGAGGGCGAGGGCGGCGGCAGCGGCGGGCAGGCCGCGGCGCCTGCGATGGCGCGGCCGGCCCGACTCGTCGCGGGTCATGTTCAGCTTCACGATGCCTCCCTCAGCCCGTGTATCCGGCGAAGATCTTGGTGAACTGCCAGGGTTCCTGGTCCACGCCGGAGCAGGTGTCGTCGTTGGGATAGGCGCCGGGGCACGGGCGGTCGCGGTTGGCCGACCAGTAGGTGAGGCGGGCGAGGTGGTGTTCCTGGGCGTAGGCGCGGATGGCCTCGAAGTTCTGCGGTGTGACCCGCTCCTGGGCATCGGTGATGCCGTTCATCGACGAGATGCCGCTGTGCCGGTAGGCCGCGTCGTCGCTGTAGCCGTATGCGTCCTTGACCGTGTTCTTCAGACCCTCGGCGGCCTTCTTCGTCAGTTCACCCATGTCCTGACCGCCCGCGTCGCCGAAGTCGAACGGCATGATCGTCCAGCCATCCACCTCCAGACCGGAGCCCGCGGCCCGCTTGATCATGCTGTCGTCCGGGCCGTTCTGGGCGCTGGGGAACGTGACGTACGTCGTCAGGCCGGAATTGTGGGCCTTCACCTGCTTCAGCGCGTCGATTGTCTTCTGCTGCACCTGGGGGTCGTCGTAGGCATCGCCCTCGATATCGATGTCGATCGCCTTCAGGCCGTAGGCGTCGATCACCTTCTGGTACGCGCCGGCCAAGGCCGAGGCGTCCGGGCAGGTCTGTTCCAGCTTGCTGCCGCCGGCCCCACCGAAGGAGGGGACGACGTCGCCGCCCTTGGCGCGGATCGCGTCCACGGTCCGCGCATCGACGCCGCCGGTGAGGGGACGGCTGCCGTCCCACTGCGGATCGCATGTACCACCGCTGAGGACGAAGGCCAGGGTGAACCACTTGACGCCGGTGGCGTCCATCACCTTGCCGGGATCCGGCGGGTTGCCCCACCCGTTGTACAGGTACGGGGCCACGGCCTGCGGCACGTCGGTCGCCTTGGGCCCGTCGGACGGTGCGGCGCCGACCGCCGCGGTCGTGGTGCCGCCGATGAGCGCAGCGGCGACCACGCCGATCGTGCTTCGGCGGGCGCCGCGTATGTGCCGTGACCGCGATCTGCTTCCGTGCCGTGCTGGTGAACTCATAAGGGCTCCTGTGCGGTGGGGGGAGCGGGCGTCGGCCCGGGGCGGTCGTGCTGCCGTCAGAGGTGCGTGTACACCGGAGCGCTGAAGGGGCGTTGAAGACCTGGACGCTCAAGGCATGGCTGGCTGCCCTCCGAGAAGCGGTGCACAGTCGGATCGGCCGACCGGAAACGACGTCGGGACCAGAGCGGTTCAGGCTGGTCCAGACCTGTTGCAGGGCTTGAGTTAACTCGGCGTAAAGATGGGCGTCAAGACCGCTGGCATCACTTCAAAAAGTGAACGCAGTGGCCAACAACAGCCCCTGCACCGGAGAGACCAACTACAAAGCAATCGCAAGGCAATTGGGTGTCCTCAGCTATGCGGCACGGTCGCGATGGAGACGTGGGCCTCCGGTCACGACGCCCTCGCCCTGGAGCACTTCCGTTCCGCCTTCACTTCATTCACTGCCTCCACACCGACCGCTCCCCCGCCATCAGCAGCGAAGACTCCCGCGCCGCCCTGACATCACGTCCACCTCGGCGAGCGTCCGGTGGCCGGCCTTACCTCCTCCTCGCCTCGCCAGTTGCGATCACGGCTGCGGAGCAGTCGATCGGTACGCCACAGTCACCACACCAAAGTCCCAACGGCCCCCAGAACAGCAATCCCCACCACGTACGGCCAGATGGTCGATCAGAACGCCACCAGCAGAATGAGCAGCAGCGCATCCCCCACAACGGCCGACCGCTGTAATGCCTGACGTCGCCTGCGCGCCGCGGAGCGACGCCCCCGCCGCGTAGCCATGCCTCATCTCCCCCTCAGTCCCTCGGGAGCAGTGTGGGCAGCACATGCGGCGGCCGGAAGAACGCCGCATGGGGATCGTGGCGTGATCCTGACTATGACAGGCAGCTGCCGCACCGGCGATGGGCGACGAGAGTCGTATCGCCATCCGTGGCCTGCACCGGACGCGTTGCGTCTATGCCCTCCCACAGCCCCTTCGCCGGCCGTGGGATCCATCCCCAACCTGCGTCTCGATGGCTCTGCTCCGGATGGTGGTTGCAAGCATCCGGAAGGTGAGCCACCCCGCGTGGAGAGATCAGGATTCTGTCTGGAGGAGCAATGGGCTGTCGCCCAGCCTGTGCGGAGGCTGTTCCGGCATCGGCCCGTGGGACCGATCCGTCTGGTGGGCAGACGCAGCCTTCGCCAATGAACAGCTCACAACGGTCGCATCTCTTGGCAGCCATGCCGGCCATGGTGACAGCTGCCTCGCACAGCCACGCCACTTTCCCAACTTCGAAGCCGATTCCCCTACTTGAGAGACCGGTCCGGACCGCGAGCAGCGCAGCGACCAACGAAGATGCTGCGAGCGCGGCGATCGTGCCCGAACCACCTTCTGGCGTCGGTGTGAACGATCGAAGCACGCACCGGAGGTGACCGCGTGATGAGAGTCGGCGTGCTGGGAACGGGCAACATGGCGTGGCCGGCGGCGTCTCGACCGTGCGGGGCTCCTGGAGGCGACCGCCGCGCTGTTCATCACGCTGTGGGTCAGCGAGGGAGCGGACGCGCAGGCGATCGCACCTCCGCCGGCATACGCAGCCGGACCGAGCCGCCGGGAAACGGCAAGCGGCACCGGGTCATTCCGTTAGGGGTTCCCCTAACGGCTCGGCTCGACTCACAGTGGCTGCCATTCTCTCGGCACTCGGGAACTATCGCGAACCCCGATGGATTCCATGGGTTTTGCTGGTGACGGCGAGACTCCGCTGCGTAGAATGTCGCGCGCTGCTCGTGATGGCGGCGGCCTGTGAGGTCGGCGGTGGGGGGCGAGGGTGCCGTGATTGAGCTGCAGGAACACACCATGCAAGGTGATGCCGCCCGAGGCACTGAACGCGCGTTCGCTTTTCCCGGCCTGCGGTGCTTACGGCTCGCCCGCGAATTTCTCCAAACGATCAGCGCAAAGCGGTCCACGCAACAGCAGTGGGCCCTTTTTCTTTTCCGTGGTGCGCCAAAGGCGTTCGCGCCCGAGGCGCAGTGGACGTGCAGCGCGTAGCGGGGGCTTCGTTTTCAAGACAAGAGAAGTGTGGAGCGTGATGCCATGAAACGAGTTGGCAAGGACTCGCGCCGGTCGGCCCGGACGCTTGTGGAGCCGCTGGCGCGCATGGGGTTGTCTGTCCTCTTACTGGCAGGCGGCGCCGTGGGAGCGACGGCTGGACCGGCCGCCGCTTCGACCGCCGACGGCACGCTGACGGTTGAGGTCCTGCGCGACTTCTTCGGCACCGGCGTGATCAACGCGACGATGGACGTGCCGCAGCGGGGCATGAAGGTGGAGGTCTCCGACCCCGCTGGGCACGTTGTCACCGGCGTCACGGATGCCACCGGAAAGGTCGTGGTCGCGGGGTCGACCGTGCTGAGCGGCGGCCAATACCGCGTTGACGTCAGCATCCCGGCGCCGTACAGCAACTATCTGCGGGCGGCGCCCGCTTCAACGGCGGAGAACCACTTCGACAGCTTCACGTCGTTCGTGGATGTGTCGGACGGAAAGAACGCCTCGGTGGCGACGGGAGTGTGGGACCCGGCCGACTACGCACTGCCGGACTCCCGCTACTTCGCGCCGATCCACAACGGCGCCAACGGGACCGACAACCGGGCGTTGGTGGCGTTCGGGACGAAGACCCGGGGCACGTGTCCCACCGATGTGGCGTGCCCGACCACGCTGGCCACGCAGGACCAGGTGGGCACGACGTTCGGGTTGGCGTACGACCAGCACCGGACCCGGCTGTTCCAGAGCGCGTTCGCCCGTCGCTACGCCCCGTACGGGCCGCAGGGCGGGGGCGCGATCTACACGGTGCCGGTCAACGGCTCGGGTGCGCCGGAGCTGTTCGCGCGGGTGCCGGACGCCGCGGTGACGCGGCACGACACCGCCAACATGATCAAGGATCCCGGGTTCACCGACGTGCCGGGCAAGGAGAGCATCGGTGGCCTGGCCCTGTCGGAGGACGGCGCCACGCTGTACGCGGTGAACCTGCGGACCCGCAGCCTGGTGAGCTTCGACGCGACAGGGGCCACCGCCGCGGCGCCCAAGTCGACGGTCCCGATCCCGGACCCGGGGTGCGCGAGCCCCGACGACTGGCGGCCGTTCGGTCTCCAGGTCCACAACAACACGCTGTACGTCGGCGGCGTGTGCAGCGCGGAGAGCACGCAGCAGCGCGCGGACCTGAAAGCCTTCGTCTCCACCTACGACGGCAAGCGGTTCACCACGGTGCTGAGCCACCCGCTCACGGCCGAACGCGGCAGCGTCTTCGGTTCCGGCGACAAGGCCACCCACTGGAACCCGTGGAACACCAGCCTGGACACGTGGGACGACCGGAAGGCGGGCAACGTCTTCATCGATCCGCAGCCGGAGCTGGCCTCCCTCGCCTTCGCCCGCGACGGCTCGATGATCCTGGGTTTCCGCGACCGATTCATGGACGTGCTCAGCTGGGGAGGGCTGGACCCCCGGCCAGGGAACGACACGGCGGAAAACGGCATGTCCGGTGGTGACATCACCATGGTCTGCGCCACTCCCACCGGTGAATACCGGTGGGAAGGCACCGGGAGCTGCCCCAACCACGCCACCCCCGCCAACAATGGCGGCCAGGCCGCCGATGTCGTCGAGTACTTCCCGGGCGACTTCTACGCCAACGCGCACCAGGAGACCGCGCTGGGGTCGGTGGCCTATATCCCGCAGCAGGAGTGGGTGGTCAGCACGGAGTTCGACCCGGTCGTCAACGTCGCGACCTCAGGGACCGGTTACCACAACATCACGACCGGTCAGGGCCCGGGCAACAACCCGACCGCCAACGGGTTCCAGTTCGTCAGCCGGGAACAAGGCGGGTTCGGCAAGGCCGGCGGGCTCGGTGACATCGCGTACGCGGCGGCGAACGCGCCGATCCAGATCGGCAACGTCGTGTGGTTCGACGGCGACCACAACGGGATCCAGGACCCGGCGGAAGTGCTGCTGCCGGGGGCGACGATCAACCTGCTGGACGCGGACGGCAAGAAGGTCGCCACGACCAGGACCGATGCCGCCGGCGAGTACTACTTCGGTGGGGTCGGCGCCGAATACCGGCTCACGCCGGGTGCGAAATACACGGTGCAGTTCGACGTGTGTACCGCGGACACCGGCAAGGTGCCTGGCCGGCCCCCGACAAGCGAGGTGCGGTTCACGCTCCCGCGAACCGGTGCCAACCGTGCGCATGACTCCAATGTGACCCCGCCGACCACCGGGCGGTTGTGCAACGGCTACGCGCCTGTCACGGCGCCGGTCAAACCGGGCGGCGTCGATCACACGATTGACGCCGGCGTGTACATCCCGAAGGCAACGCCGACACCGACACCGACCCCCACCCCGACCCCGACCCCGAGCCCGACCTCACCCCCGGCCTCTACCCCGCCGTCATCCGCGCCGCCTGCCAACCCGGCCCCGTCCGGTGGGGGCGGGGGCTCGCTGGCGCACACCGGTCTGTCCGGACTGCCAGAGACGATCGCCCTGGTCGGTCTGCTGGTGGGTGCGGGCCTCATCGCGTTCATGAGCCGGAAGTGTCACGCCCGGAAACACTGAACGAACCGAACACAGTGATCTGCTCGCCCGCGGCCCGGATGGCGCGGTCGGGCGGATCACGTCCCGGCCGGTCCACGAGGGCCGGCCTCGGCGTCGTCCGTCACCGAACTGCCGAGCGCCGCAGCGACCGCACGGCGGCCGAGCAGTGTGGTGAGCGAGAGGGTGAAGCAGAAGAGTGACAGCGTCGAGCCGCGTGCGGAGCGTGAGAATCCAGCGAGCTCTACCGGGCCGTGCCGCTGAACGGCGCCAATGGCCGCGGCAGCGCTGGGCGGCAGCCGTCATCAGCACAGCTGCCGTCGCGGTGGCCGCGGTGGCAGCTGTGCTGATCGCCGACGGCGGCTCTGGCCCCGGCGGTCCGCGCGCACTGTCTTCGGACGAGGCGAACCGGCTGGCGATCACGCGGTTCCGCAACTACGAGGCGCACGGCCGCGCGGTGACGATCACGGTGCCGGGTACCGCCGGCCGGCTGATCGTCACCGGGTCCGTCGACTACCAACGCAAGCTCGGTTACGGCGTGGTGCACGGCACCGGGCGCGACACCTCCAGCGACGGGCTGATCAAGTGGACGGCCACCTCGGTCTTGGTCCACCCGATGGCGAACGCCCCGGCGCACGCTCCCGCGTCGCCGCCCCGCTCGGCCTGGTACAGCCGTCCGCTGCTGACATCCGGCAGCGCGCTGGACAGTTCGCTGGCCATCGCGCTCCGCCTCGGCAGCGACCGGCCGGACAACGCCGAACTGCTGCCGCAGAACGGCGCCGCCTGGCTGGGACGAGACCAGGTCGACGGGCATCGGGTGGACGTCATGACCGGACCGTCCTCCCCCGACCGCGCCGGTACGGCGGGCCGCGTGCGCTACTGGGTCGGCTCTGACGGCACCATGTACCGGGTCCGCGTCAGCGTGGGTTCCGAAACGCAGCCGGTGGTCATCGATTTCGACACCCATAAGTACGTTCCGGTCAAGCCGGCACCCGGAGTCACCCCGCTCCGGTAGCCGCTGTTCAGGACGTCCGCACCCGCGCGTTCCCGGCGAGCAGGGACGCTGACGGCAGCGCGATGCCTGCCGTCTTCGGCAGGACCGGAACGGCCGGGACGGCGGTGGCACCCGTAGTGGCGGCGTTGGGGAACTGCGGCTGTGGCCCGGGCGCCGCGACCTCGGTGAACGGGATGCCACCGGGCGCCTTCGGCGCCGCCCACCTGCCGCCCGGCGAGGACGCCCCGGCCGGAAGCGGGCAGGTCGCGGTCGTCGCGAGCCGGGCGGGCACGGTGGTGCGCAGATCGTTGCCCCGCAGGCAGTTGCCCCGCCCCCGTGTGGCGCTGGGGAACATCCAGCCGACGTCGAGGCCGTTGCCGGTGAACGTGTTGTCCACGATCTGGTTGCCGACCGGAGGCAGGTCGGCGGTGGCGGTGATCGTCAGCCCGGCGTTGCTGTTGTCGGCGATGCGGTTGCGGATGAACTGGTTGTCGCTGCCGCCGTCGATGCCGACGCCGATGCCCCACCCGCCGTCGGCCTGCTCCGGGGTGGCCTTCTGCTGGTTGGCCGCGACCAGATTGCCCGCGATGACGGAGCCCTGCTGCGGGAGCAGTTTCTCCTGGTGGTCGGAGTTGGTGGTGAGTCCGACCCGGTTGCCGACCAGGCGGTTGCCGACCACGTACATCTCTTCGCTGGCGTTGGTGCCTTCGTAACCGACCGCGTTCAGTTCGGCGATGTTGTCCCGCACGACGATGTGACAGGGCTTGCACTGGCCGACATAGATCCCCGAGTCGGCCGCGCCTGACGCGTACGAGTGCTCGATGACACCGTTCCGCGCGGAGAACGCGTAGATGCCGTACAGACCGTTGCGGGTCGCGGTCACGTGGGAGACCAGGAACGACTTCAGGAAGGTGACGGGCTCGTCGCCGGTGTCGTAGCCGCCGCTGTGCCCCGGCAGGCCGGTGGCCGCCTTCGCCGAACCGGTGACCAGGACCCCGTTTTGCGTGTTGTTCTCCACGGTCAGGTTCTCCACGGCCACCCCGGGCGCCGAGACGACGACGCCGTTCGGCTGCTGCAACCGCCCGTCGATGACGACCTTGTCCCGGGACGCACCGCGAAGAGTGATGCGCGCCGTGTCGATCTTCACCGACTCGTGGTACACGCCCGGCGCGACCAGCACCAGGTCACCGGGCCGAGCCAAGGACACCGCATCCGAGATCGTCGGGGCATCGGCAGGCACTCCGATCGTCACATGCGCACCGGCCGGACGCCGGCCTGCCCGCGATCCGCCATCGTCGCCGCAGCCTGCCACCAGTGTCAGCGTGCCCACTACCGCCGCCAACACGCGAAGAGCTAATCGAGGCATGATCCCAGTCTGGCATGATGCCCAATTCCCCGCCAGAATCGCGAGGTTGACCGTCACGCGCGATTCGGCTGTGGCACTCTGCACCCCATGCGCCGAGCCGATCACCACCCGTCACGCCGCACGTTCCTCGATGTCACCGGCGCCATGATGGCCGCCGGTCTGACCGCCGGGTGCACATCGGACTCCGCCCAGCACGCCTCTACCCCAGGGGCCACGCCAAAGCCGGTTCCGGCGACGGGCCGCCATCAGGCAGGCATCACACTCCCCCAGCCGGCCCAGCCCAACCTGCTCGCCGTGGTGGCCGACCTCGGTGCCACCGTGGCTCCCGGCCCGTTACTGGACGAGCTCGGCCAGGCCATCCGCACACTCACCGCGGGGACCGACACGCGGCTGCTGGGCCTGCCGCCGGGCGACCTCACCGTGACCGTCGGCGTGGGCCCCCGGCTGGTGCGCACGGCCGGTGCCTCACTGCCCGGCGCGGCCGACCTCCCGCGATTCTCCCGCGAGCGGATCGCCCCGCAAGCACGCGGCGGTGACCTGCTGATACAGATCTGCGCCAGCGACGCGCTGCTCTTACCGGTCGTCGCCGCCGCGCTTCTGGACCAGGCCGGTGACCGCATCCGCGAACGCTGGCGCCAGTCCGCACGCCGCGGTACGAACGTGTCCGTCGGCAGCGGCCTTACCGCGCCACGCAACCCGCTAGGTTTCATCGATGGCATCGTGGGCCCGCACACGGCCGCCGAACGACAACGCGACCTGTGGCTGGCGGGGCCCCCTGCGGTCGCGGGCGGCACCCTTGCCGTGCTGCGGCGTATGGAACTCGACCTGCCGCGGTTCGCCTCCCTGTCCGTGGCCGAGCAGGAAGCGGTCTTCGGGCGGCGCCGGGCCAGCGGCGTCCCCCTCTCCGGCGGCACCGCCGCCTCGGGCCCGGAACTCGGGGCCAAGACACCGGACGGGCGCTATCTCGTCCCTGCGGACGCCCATGTGCGCAGGGCGCACGCCACCGTGGTCGGGGTCGGGCTCATGCTCCGCCGCTCCTACAGCACCGACCAGCCCGCCCCCGGCCTGCTCTTCATCAGCTTCCAGAACGACCTGCGGACCTTCACCGCCACCCTCACGCACATGGACACCTCCGACGCGCTGCTGTCCTTCACCATCACAACCGCCAGCGCGACATTCCTGATCCTCCAAGGCTTCGACCGGCAACACCCGCTCGGTTCCCAGCTGTTCGTCTGAGCACGATCAACTTGAGGGCGGGGACGGACGGCGGTCCGAGGAATCCGCTTGCGGCGGTCTGCGTGCTGTTCAGCCGTGTATTGGCGCGTTGCAGCTGTGCAGGTTCCCGCTGGAGCAGTTCCGGCAGATATGCAGCGGCCGCGGTGTCGAACAGGATCTGGCCGATGCACAGCAGAAACGCGAAGACGATCACCAGCGGAACATCGAGAAAACCGGCCCAGAACGCGATTGCCGCCGCGACCAGCAGCGCGGCGCGCGCGGTGTCGGATATCCACATGGTGCGTCGCCGGTCCCAACGGTCCACGAGCGCGCCGCCCATGAGCCCGAAAAGCAACCACGGAACCCGGGAGGCCGAAGTGGGAGGAGAGCCGCAGGGCCGGCCCGCCTGCATGCGGTCGCGGCCGTGCGGATGCGGTCCGGGTGCGTGCCCCGCGAAGGTACCGCCTCGCCTGCCCCGAGCGGCGGGCCGAGCGATGCCCTGGCCACCTCGTCGATCTCGGACACGCTCTCCTCCTCTCCCCCAAACTCGCAGCATGCCCAGCCGCCGCCGGATCGCAGCCGCCGCCGGATCGAGCAATCAGGCGCCGCCCGGCCCGGCGGGATCTGCGCCGGGCGCGCCTCTCGGCCGCGCGCGGGCGGATGACGTCTGGCATCCGGCGGGAGCCGGCGGCCGGGACCCGCCCCTGACCGGGCCGGCCACGGGCGGTGACGAACGGTTCCCGCCGGACCGCCCCGGAGTCGGTCAGGTGCGCCTCGCGTATCCGCAAGCTGACGAGGACGCCGCAGGCCGCGCCAGGAGTCACCCGGTCCCGCACCATCGCCACCAGCACCGATCCCGACCCTGAGACGACGCTCACCCTCAGCGTCCGTTGAGGCAGCGATGTCCGTCCCTGCGCGTAGCGTTCAGCCCATGACCGACACGATTGGCTGGATAGGCCGGTACACCAACAGCGACCAGGCCGCGCCGGGCAGGGGCATGCTGAGCGGGATCTCCCTGACCCTGGCCCGCGGCTTCGACAGCCACGACGAGTTCCTCATCAGCCTCGGTGCGGACCTCGACGAGCTGGCCGCCCGCACCCCCTACCAGGACCGGGGCGCGCCGGCCGCCGACCAGCACCCGGCGATGTACGGGACACACGGTGAATGGCTGTACGTCCTTGAGGACTGGGGCCGGGCGACCTGGTACACGGGCTACCAGGGCGGCGTGAAGTCGATGCGCCCTTACCCGGACGAGGAGATCATCTGTGTCACCCTCAACGAGTTCAGCCCGCCGAAGATGATCGTTCACGCGCCCGGCGACGGGAACGCCTACCGGGCCGAGTTCACCACCGACACGGGGCAGGGATCCGCCCTTGACGCCGCGCTCCAGGAAGCCGGGGCCGTCCTGCCCCCGCGCCCCCAGGACGACGCGGACATTCCCGCGTACGAAGACCGTCTGGTGAACATCGCGGGCCCGGTGTTCGCTGCGGTGGGCGCCTACACCGGAGTCGTCATCGACCAGGGCGCCGTCACCGCCGGCACTTTGCCCTATGTGGCGCTGCCCGCCGTCTGACCTGGTACAACGAAGTCCGGCCCCACCCCCGTGCTCTTCCGTTCGAGCGGGGTGGGGCCGGTCTCCTTCTACGACGTTACTGCGCGGTCAGCTTGCAGATCACCGGCGTGCCCCCGCCGAGGCACGTGGTCCCGGGCGTGATCCGGGTATCCAGCCAGTACGCATCTTTGTCTCTCAACCGCATGTCCGTCATGAAGGTGGCGAAGTGCCCACCCATGGACTCCTGGTTCTCCTTGCCGGAGATCGCCGAGCGGCCGCACACTTCCTGGAACGTGGGATCCGTACCGTTCAGGCTGAACAGGTGCACCGAGGCGCCGAGCTTCTTCGCGAAGGTGCCCAGGCACGCGTCACCGGTTGGCGTGGTCTTGCCCGGCAGCAGGGCCGGGTTCAGGCCGCCCTCCGCCGACGACATGCCGCCGCTGTTGTACGAGGACGCGAACGCGAACTCGTCGCAGTTCAACTCGTCCGACGCATCCGTCAGAGCGGAAGCGTCACCGTTCTCCGCGGCCCACCCGGTCGGGCAGATGCGGCCACGGCTGCGGTCGTTCTGCGCCTTGTCACTCATGTAGTACAGCGGCTTGCGCTCGGCCTCCGAGCCGGGGTGCGTCGGGTTGTACGTCTGGATCAGCCAGCCGTGCGCCGCCGCCTGCGGGAACTTCTTCGCGTTGAACTCGTACGTGGGTGCGGAGTTCACGAACACGCAGCCCGAGGTCACACCCTTGTCGGCGTCCTTCGTGTCACAGCGGATCTGGTCCAGCTCGGACGTGTCCCCGCGGTAGTCCAATGACCACTGGTAGCCGGTCATGAACGGGCGGATCTTCCCGTCCGACGGCAGGATGCTCCCGTCGATCTTCACGTCCGGCTTGAACAGCTCCTGCGTGTTGACGCCCGAGGCGTCCCACGTGTACGGCGTGGTGATCTCCGCCGAGTGCATCTCACCGGGAACCCACCAGTTCTTCCCCTTCCACGCCGAGGCGTCCGGCTGGATGGGCTTGCACGATCCCTGGCAGATGTGATCCCCGAGGTTCAGGTCGATCTCGGCGAAGTCCAGCGGGATTTGCTGCGCGGGTTCGATCAGGAGGTGCTCGGTGAAATTGTTCGCTCCGTCGAGTTGCAGGGTCCGCACGAACATGAAGTACGCGGTGGCGTCGGGGACACCGTCGGTGCGGATGATGACCGGCACCGACCGCACGTCACACTGCGTCTGCCGGGTGGACAAGATGGAAGGGAAGTCCGTGTTACACCACGGGATTCCGGCGATCTCGTCGGATGCGGCGGTCATCTTTGCGGCGACCTTCTTAGGCGCCTCGTCCCGCGTGAGCTGCGTGCCGAAGCACACTTGACGGCCCTTGTCGTCCTTCGCGCTGCACTGCTCCGTGGCCGTCTTCGTCTTCGCGGCCAGCGTCGCGCCGGCCTTGTGCGGCTTCGTCTGAAGCCCGGACGGCGGGTTGTCGAACGCCGACGGATCCGGTGACGTGTAGTCCGGCGCCGGGAGTGTCAGGTCCACGGGCGGCTCCACCCGGAACGGCGCCCACGGCGACCACGTCGTTTCGTACAGGGATCCGTCGAACGCCGAGGTGTGGAACACGTAGTTCTGGTGCAGGGACAGCTTCCCCGCAGGAACATCCACGGTGACCAGGGATCCCGAGGCGACGTAGGGGGAGACGATGACGCCGTACTGGCTGTCGTTCAGCTTGACCTTGGTCAGCGGCTTGCCGACCGCGTCCGCCGTCCACACCTCGAACGTCAGCGTCGACTTGTCGCCGTCCGCGTCGGTCACCTTGTTCTTCAGCTGAACCTTCTGCGAGACGACGAGCTGAAACCCGTCCGCGTCCTTGCGGAAGGACGGTGCCGCCGTCGGGCTCTTTCCCGACACCGGACGGGAACCGGCCGCGGCGGCCGACCTCACCTCGGGACCGGCGGCCGGACGGCTGGACGGTGCGGCGTTCGGGTCCGGATCCCCCGTACCCCCCGCGCCGGCGGCGCTGGCCGCGGCGCCGGTACTTGCGAGCAACAGCATGGCAACGCCGATGGCTATTCGGGAAACCATGCGTTTTCTTCTGGATCTACCAGACAAAACGTGCCCCTTCTGGCCCTGCCCACTTTCACCCAAGGCAGGACTGGACGGTTGGATATGTCGCGCCACGGCAGTAGAACACGATCACCAACCGGCAACCTATGAACTCCCTGTACATATCGGCGAGTTAGTGCACTCGCACGGAAGACCCCGAAACCTTCTGTTCATCCTGCGACTTGTCAGTAACCCTGGATAACCAGGTCATACCTCGAACAGTGCCGCGTGATTCCGTCAGCGTTACTTGATCTTGTGCGGCAGGGTCTCTTGGTATGGAGCTGTCCGTTGAACAGGCCGCCGATTTGCGCGAGTTGGTGAACAGCACGGAGGTACCTGCGGACATAGCCACGCGGGGCCGGAACGTGCTGTGGTCGGGCGAGGGGCGTCGACGCAAGGACATCGCCGAGCCGCTCGGGGCATCGCTGCCGACCATCGACCGCTGGAAGGCACGCTATGCCGAGCGGGGCCTGGCGGGGCTGGACGGAGAGCGTCCGGGTGGCGCACGGGAACCCCCGCGTTCGCGAAAAAGGTGGCCAATGCGATCGGCCTGTATCTGGCCCCGCCGGGCGGTGCGGTAGCTCGCTCGATGGATGAGAAGACGCAGATCCAGGCGCCGGACCGGACCCAGCCGGTACAGCCGGTCGCCTTCGCGGCGTGCGAGAAGCGCACCGCCGCAGATTCAGATAACCGAACTCGTCCAGACAGAGAAGGTCGACTTTGCTGTAGCGGGCGATCACGGAGGACAGCCAGCGGGCCGCATCGGCCTCGGCGAGCCGTTCACCAGGGCCGAGGTGGTGGTGTAGCGGACGGTGAGGCCGGCCTCGGCGATCGCCGTGCCCACGCCGATCAGCAGGTGCGATTTACCGGTGCCAGAGTCACCGATCAGGACCAGCGGACGGCCCTCGCGCACCCATGACGGGCTCTTGAGGCGGGGGAATTTCGCTGAGCGAACCAACCACTAATGGCGGCGGAGATCCCGGTCGGCGACTTCGACCTGCAGCAGGTGCAGGAGGAATGTTGGTAAAAGGCCTGTTCACGCCGGGCGGCGGCCGATGTCCTCGCCGGCCCCCTGGACATCAACTGGCTCACCATCCGTCGGAGGTCCGGCCGGTGATGGTCGCCGCGGCCGCTCCCGGGGCACGCCGGCAGATCGGCTTCAACACCGAGCATGCGGGCTACCCGGACGTGGCCCGCGCCGCCTGGCAGGACGAGGCGGACCAGGGCGACCTCGACGGCGCGCACCATTGGTATCGCCGCGCCGCCGAGGCCGGCGAGGTCTTCGCCATGACCGGGCTCGGGGAGTTGCTCCACTCACTGGGCGAGCGGGAAGAAGGCCTGGACTGGGTCCGCCGCGCGGTGGAGTACGGCGGGCAGCCCGCCATGACCTCATACGCCCAACTCCTGCACGCCGAAGGCCAGGTCGCCGACGCCCGCCACTGGCTCGTGCAGGCGGCCGAGCGGCAGTACTCCCCCGCCCGCCAGTTGCTCGCCGCCCAGCTCTACCAGGACGGCGACATGGCCGGCGCGCGGCAATGACTGGCCCTGACGGCTGAGGACACCGCGTCATGACCGCACCGGTGAAAGGCTCCGCCAGCTACTTCCCGTCGATCGAAGAGAAATATGGCCGCCCGATCGAGCAGTGGAAAGACCTGATCCGCACCTCGCCCCTGACCAAGCACAGGGAACTCGTCGCTTGGCTCAAATCCGAGCACGGACTCGGCCACGGGCACGCCAACGCCCTTGTCGCCCACACCCTCGCTGAATGCGGCGAAAACTGACCCGGACAAGGGTGCTGCGCGGCCGATGTGCCTGCACAACCCGTGCCCGGCCCGGGTGATGTCGGATTTCGGGGGCGACGGTCGCCCGGAGCCGCGTACTACGCGCCCCCGCCTGCCCCGCACCGGGTCCGGCGCCCTCAGGTGCCCTGCACACCCAACGACACGTAGTCGTAGCTGCCGTAGGCGCCGGAGACATAGACGTTGGTCAGGCGCGGGCTTCGCCAGCTGAGGTATTTTCGGTGGATGATCGGGAGGTAGTAAGCCCCTTCCGAGACCTTGTGGTTGATCTTCTGGGTGAGATCGTCGGCCTCGTCCGGGCTCGTCGTGGCGGCGGCCTCGTCGAGGAGCTTGTTGATATCGGCGGAATTGATTTCGGCGAGGTTGGTGTTTCCGCTCTGCCTGATGGCCCGGCCGTCGACGAGCGGTTGCAAGAAACCCTGTCCGTTCGGGTAGTCGGCAAGCCAGCTCCCGGGGACGATGCCGTAGCCCTTCTTTTTCACCTCCGCGGGCGTACCGATCGTGTCAAGGAAATCGCTCTGGTCGGACTGCTCGATCCGTGCGGTGATGCCCACCTTTTTCAGGGAATTCGCCAATACTTCGGCGACCGCCTGCTCCTTCGAATCGCCGCTGCGAGCCGCGATTGTGGTCGCAAAGCCGTTGGGCTCACCACACCGTTTCAGCTCGTCCTTCACCTTGGCGACATTCGGCTGTCCGCTGCCCTTGAGCACGCCATACGGGTCGTAGGTCGAGTCGGCGCCCCTGATTCCCGGAGGGAGGAGGCTCGGCGCGATGGCGCCCACTGTCGGTCCGCCGAACGCGGTTTGCAGCGACGCGTGGTCGGCCGCATAGATGACCGCCTTACGGCAGTGAAGATTGCCCATCGGCTTGACGCCCTGCGGAAACGCCACGTACTTGGTTTCGGAAGTCTGCGGGTTGTCCATGTTCTTGGCACGCTCCGGACTCGATCCCACCAGGGCCCGGGCGGCGTCACCAAGGCCCGGGTCCAGTGCCAGGTCATAGTCGCCGTGGAGCAGCTTGCTGTCCACGGCGCCCGGGTCCACGATGGTGACCCGGATCTCGTCCGGCAGGGCCTTACGGACCGGATCGGATGAGGCCTTCCAGTTGTGGTTGCGTTCCAGGACCAGTGACCGGCCCGGCTGGTACGACTTGAAGACGTACGACCCGTTGGAGAACGGCGCGTTACCGTACTTCTCCTTGGTGTCGTGCTTCTGCGGCACGGGGGAGGCGGCGGGCATCGCCAGCAGCTGCTCGAAATCATTGCGGGCTTTGGGCAGGTGGAAGACGATGGTGTGTTCGTCGGGCGTCACGATCGCCGCCAGGCCCCGCTTCGACGTGTCGTCATACGGGCCGCGGTATTTGCCGTGCGGATCAAGAGCTTCTCGGAGGTACGTCGGCCCGCCGGAAATGACGTCCTGCGCCCAGAGCCGCTCGATTCCGTACTTGATGTCGGCGGAGGTCACGGGTGTCCCGTCCTGCCAGGTGACACCTTTCCGCAGCGTATAGGTGTAGGTCTTCCCGTGATTGGTGATCTCCGCCCGGGAAGTGGCGAGATCCGGCGTCAGTCCTGCGCCCTCGACACCCGGTTTGGTGGCGTAGGTGACCAGTTGACGGGTGTAGTACCGGGAGAAGTTCCACACCTGGCCGTTATACGTTCGCTGCGGATCCCAGGAATCGACGTCGTTGGCGGCGACGAATTTCAGCGTGCCGCCGCCGACGGTCGATGGTCTGAGGATTCGTTGCGAGGCAATGTTGAATGCGGCTTTGGCGGCGGTGCCCGGAGAGCCGGAATTCTTACCCGCGGGTTTCTTGGCGTCACGGTCGGAACCGCCGGGCGGTCCGTTCAGCAGCATGATCGAGGCGGTGACTCCGCCGCTGACCAGAACCGCCGCCACCGTGGCCGCAACGATCCTGGTCCGTGCGGGGCCCCATCGGCCGGGGCGCCGGATCCGGTCGCGAGGGGCGTCGGCCGCGGCAACCGGGGCCGGAGCATCGGACGGCCACGCACCGTCCGGCGTCTCGGTGTCGGGTGGGCGGACGGACGGAGACGGCGGTGGCGGCGGTGCGGTCACGGCGGATCGCCGAGGCGGTGGCGTTGGTGGGATGACCTCGGACGACTGAGGTGAGCGGTACGGCCTCGGTGGTGGAGGCGACTCGACCGGCTCGGGCGGCAGCACGGGGCGGGCGGGGAGGTGGGCGCGGTTGCGGGCCAGCGCGATATGGCCGCCGGTGTTCCGGTTGCGCTGCTGGGGCAGGGGACGCGATTTGGCGGCCAGTTGGACGTGCAGATGGCGGTAGAGCGTGTGCATGTCCAGCAACGGCGGGCCACCGGTGATCCCGTCGGTCAGGGTGGTGACCAACTCCCCGGTGAACGCGGTGAATTCCTCACCGGGTGGGGACAGCGCCCGGCGTGTCTCGGCGGAGGCCGCCATCAAAGACGTACCGTCGATCAGCGCCTGGTCGGCGACCTGACCCGTGGCGCTCATCCCGCCCAACAGGGCCCGCCCGCTGTAGCAGCAGTCCAGGATCACCACCTTGTGCCGGGCGCCGACTCGCGGATCCAGGATCGCCCGCCGCACCCACTCGTAGGGCAGCGCGCTGTAGAGGCGCTCGTGGTCGGAGCCGGGCAGTGCCAGGTACAGCTCATCGCTGTGCGGGTCGGTGAGCCCGTGACCGGCGTAGTACACGACCAGGGTGTCGGTCGCCCGCCGGGCGAGGCCGCTGAGGGTGTCGAGCACCTCCTGGGCGTTACGCGGCTGGGACAGCGCGACACAGTGCGTCTCCGGCAGCCCCCACAAGGCCGGGTCGGTGAACGCCTGCGCCAGCCCGGACAGATTGCGGGAGACTGCCGGTAAGTCCTCCAGATGCTCGTAGTCATGGACACCGATGAGGAGCGCGTACGAGGCGCCAGGATCGGGGAGGCCGGTCATGGCGACGGCCTGTTCGGTCCGACGCCCCGGGCCGCACCGTCCGGTGCGTCTCCCCCGCCGTCGGGGCCTCCCGCTCCGCCCTGCGCCAATTGCGGTGATCGCGACCCGGGCGGGGTCTGCCCCAGGGCGGCCACGATGCGGCTCACCGTCTCCGGTGAGCCGTCCTCCACGGTGACCGTCACCCCGTCGCGTTCGATCCGCACGACCGGGGCCCCGGGCCGCGCGTCACGCCAGGTGGCGCACGCCACGGCCAGCCCGCCGAGGGCGATGGCATTGGCGACGACGGCGTTGATCACCTCGAAGGCGCCGCCCATGTCGCCGGCCCCAGGCGCTCCGGGCGCCAAGGAGATCGTGGTGTGCCCCGCCGTATCCGGGTCTCGGGCCAGCCAGCGGTACAAGGACGTCAGCGCTCGGTCGTCGCTGTCCCCCTCGGCTGCCGGCTCGACGAAGATGTCGACCTGCACGCTCGCGTACCCCTCCCTCGGCCGTACCGCCGGCCGCGCGAACCCACCAGGAATGCCGATGGTAACCACCTGTCCCTTGGCGCGCAGGGAGAGTCACAGAGACACAACAGCTGCCCCTGTGACGGAGGTCATGATGGTGAGGGCCTGACCAGGTTGAAGACCTCTCGGGCAACGTAGCGTTCGAGGCCGTCGTCACTACCGGCACCTTGCTCGGCGTGGGCCCCGCGGACTCCCCCGACCGAGTCACCGGGGTCCTGGGGCCGGACTTCGGTGAGAACACCTTCGGCAACCGCAGCATGTGCCGTGACTACGGCCTCGCCGGGTTCCACTGGGACCGCGCGTGCGCCGACCACCCCTGGTCGGGCCACCACTTCACCCTGCAAGTGCACAGGCTCGCGCACCGGGACCGCGCCCTCGTCAACGAGACGCTCCGCGCCAAGTACGGGCGGTTCACCCCCAGGCCTCGATTCAAAAAGCTGCAACGCCTACTGGAGCGGCGCGGCGTCCCCCTTCCGGAGATCGCGGAAATCCCGGCGAACGCCCCGTACTTCCGAACTTTCCGGCAGCCCTGCCCATGGCACCTTGCTGGGTGGTTCCGGTGTGCGCCCCCTGAGTGCGCCCGGCGTACCGCCACGCCCCTCGTATGGGGCAACGTGGGCTGGAGTCGGCTCGGGCAAGATCCCCGCCGGTGACCTTGCCTTCGCGTGGCATGACCTGTGTTGTTCCGACGCTGCCGGGGGTGCGCTGTGCTGCGACACGCTGACCGCCGCCCTTACCGGGGCCAGGCCATGAAGGTCGCCTCTATTCATCGACGAGGACGGAGCTGTGCTGTGGCATTGACGACGGCGAACATTGCGGCCGAGCTGGAGGCCGCGAACAAGGTCGGTGACCCGGCCGCCGACACCCTGGTGTCCGATCTGATCGACAACCGGGAGGTCGACGGGGTCAACCACCTGTTCCGCACCATCAACAAGCTGGGCCCCGGCCAAGACCTCTCCCAACTGCCCGAGCGCCTCGCCCAGTTCCTTCGGGAGGCGCAGGCACCGCCGCCGGGCTGGAGCGAGGCGGACGTCAAGGCGGCGGAGAGCTTCTTCCGTCACCATCACGGGGAAGCGTCCATGCTCCAGGGCACCGTCGGCCTCATTGGGACCTATCTCTCGCCCACCGGCGCCTTCACCCTGCGCTCCACGGGCCGACTCGGAGGCGTGAAGGGACCGGGCCGGCGGCTTTCGCAGTCCTCGCGTCTGTTCCTCGGCATGGGCAACGAGAACGCCATGCGCGACGGCAGTCTTGCCGCCACCGTGACCAAGGTCCGCATGGTCCACGCCTCGGTGCGGCAGCTGCACAAGAAGAGCGGCGAGTGGGACTACGGCAAGTGGGGTGAACCGGTCTCCCAGAAGTACACCACCGGTGCCACCTGCGTCTTCAGCACCCAGATCCTTCAGGGCATGGCAAACCTGGGCCTGCACGTCTCCAAGGACGACGCGAACGGCTTCGTGGGCGCCTGGCACTACGTCAACCACTACCTCGGCACCCCGGAGAAGTGGCTCCTGCCCAAGAATGCGGATGAGGTCGAGCGCCTGTGGAACCAGGTGCGGGACGAGGAGTGGAAGAAGACCGACGACGGTGTGTTCATGACCGCGCAGGCCATCAAATTCTACCGGGACCTTGTCGGGCCCGGAGCCAGTGACGCCTACATTGCCTTGACCCGCGTGGCGCTCACCGACAAGTACGCCGACATGGCCGGCATCCCGAAGAGCCCCATCGACCTCGTGGCCGAACCCGCCGCTGTCGGCCACGGCCTCATCAGCAACACGGCCGGCGGACTGTTCGGCGAGACCGCCAAGAAGACCGTCGGCGTCAATCCCTACAAGGACATCCTCGGCGTCGCCTCCAAGGCGTTCAACGAAGTCGAAAACTACGCCCTCACCCACAACGAGGACGACCAGCCCCAGATGCACCAGGAACTGCACGACGACCGCTGACCCAGCAGGACAGCCCACGCGTGGGACATCCCGTCGGTCAATACGGGATGTCCCAGCACGGGGGCCGGTGCCCCTACTGCCTGGCCGATGTCGGGCGACGGGGCGCGGGCACCCCGTCCCCGGCGCCCAATCACCGCTGAAGTGACGCCCGCACCGCAACGGTATGCACCTTGCGCGGGAGCTGCCGGAAGATGAACGGCTTGCCTGCGGCGACCACATCCTCGACCGGATCGTAACCAACTCCCGTCTCCCCACCGCCGGCATCGGCACCATCGACCCAACTGCACCGCCGTCCAGCTACACCCCACCGAGCTCCGCCGCCAGCGCCTCCCCGGCCTCCGCCCTGCGCCGTGAGTGCACGACGGCCCGCATCCCGTCCGCAGCCAGCCTCCGCGCGACGGCCTGCCCGATCCCCGACGAGGACCCGCTGACCAGGGCGACGGGCCGATCCGCTTGTTCAGTCCTCATTGCCCGCGGATCCCGCCACGGCCTCCAGAGACCGAGCACCGGCGGAACCGCCCACCTCCACGAGCGACGCGAGCGGATGAACCGCGCTGCCTCTCCCACCGCCCGGAGTTCATCACCATCCGGCCAGGACCAAACGATCACGTTCGGAAAGCGGATGGCTTCTCAGAGATTTCCTGGTAGTTCTTGGGACTGTCTGGGCTTACAGAAGGACCGGCCTCCTCGTGGGGCAAGCAGCTCGGGCGTACCGCCCGACCCCTTTGGCGTCACCGAACAACGTCATGCCGGCCGCCCCTCACGATCCCCACTGACAACGTGCCTGGTGCGGAGGGTGTTCCGGGAGGGGACGGCGGGTTGTTCAGGCGGAGTCGATGTTGTCCAGCACTGCGCGCAGCAGTCCAGGGAATCGTTCCTCGAACTCGTCGGTGCGCAGTCGGGCGCTCTGTTTCTGACCTCGTTGCAGCCGGAGGAGGATCCCGCACTCCCGCAGAACGCGGAAGTGGTGGGAGGCGTTCGACTTGCTGATGTCCAGGGTGTTGTAGATGTCGGAACATTCCGTCTCGCCCTGGTGGGCGAGGAGTTCGACGATCCGGAGTCTGAGCGGATCACTCAGGCCGTGCATCGCGTCGGCAAGGCTGACATTGGCCAGCTCGGCGTGAAAGGTGTCTCGCATGGTGGGTGGCCTTCTTCAACCTCGCACCGAGGTTGTGTGGTGATGGGTACGGGTCGCCATTATTGACGCCTTTGCCGTCGCAGCCCATCACTGGAAGGCGGGCGCCATGGTCGATGGCTGGACAGCCCCTTCAACAGCGCGCGGGATATACGAGTTGAGCTAGTCCGGACGAAGCGCTGCCCTTACGAAGGTTCAATGATTCTTGTACTGTTGGACCATGAACTCAAGGATCTACCTCCTGGCTCTCGGTACGTTCACAGTGGGAACCGAGGGGTACGTGATCGCCGGCGTACTCCCTGATGTGGCGCACGACCTGCATACATCACTCTCCGTGTGCGGGCAGATGGTCACCATATTCGCACTGGTCTACGCACTCGCCGGGCCGCCATTAATCGGGCTGTTCCAGAACGTGCGGCCCAAACGGCTGCTCATCGGCGCCGCGTTGGGGTTCGCCGCGGCCAACCTGATCGCCGCGGTCGCGCCCGACATCGCCGCTCTGGCCGGCGCGCGCGTACTGGCCGCGATGGGGGCCGCGCTCTTCGCGGCTCCTGCGGCAGCGGCGGCCGCCGCCCTGTGTCCACCAAAAGACCTGCCACGGGCGTTCGCCGTGACGGCCGGGGGGAACGCACTTGCGCTCACCCTCGGCGCTCCGATCGGCACCATCGTGGGCGCCGGGTTCGGCTGGCGGGCGGCGTTCGGCTTTGTCACCCTTCTCGCACTGATCACCGCGGCGGCCGTGTGGGCCTGGCTCCCCGAGGTTCCCCCGTCCACGGCTTCGGCTGCCGGACGGCTCAACCTCCTGCGCCGGCCCCCGATCCGGTGGGGGCTGCTGACCACGCTGGGCCTCTTCCTGGCCGCGTACACCGTCTACACCTACCTATCGCCCGTGGTACACAAGGCAACCGGGCTCGGCAGCGAGGGCGTGGCCGCACTGATGATCGTCTTCGGCGCGGGCGGATTCCTCGCGGGACGGCTGATCGGCTCCGCGCTCTCCAGACATCCGATCGCGACGGTCCTGCGCACCGCCCTGCTCGTGATGGCCCTGCTCCTCGCGGTCCTCACCCTCACAACGTTCATGCACGTACCTGCCGTTGCCAAGGTCATTGCATTCCCGCTGCTGTTCACCCTCGGCGCGGCATGGTGGTCCGGTGGCATCAGCCAGCAGACGCGGCTCGCCGGCCTTGCGCCGCAGCAGCGGTCCCAGGCCCTGGGCCTGCACTTCTCCGCCCAGTTCCTGGGCGTAGCCATCGGTGGTGCGGTGGGCGGGCTCGCCCTCTCGGTGGCCGGTCCCGGCGCGGTGCCGACGGTCGCCGGTGGCATCGCTCTGCTCACCATCCTCAGCGTCCGGCAGCTCGTACCGGATGCGCGGCCGGACGGCTCCGCGGCCGCGGACCGCGGGCTGTCCAATGACGCGACACCTGTGTGATGAGCGGTGAGCCGCGGGCTCCGGAGTGCGCCCCCTCCGGAGCGACCCGCCTCATCAAACCTCGGCTCAACTCCCTTAACCACCAACAGCGTTACGCCAGCAAGGAGGCACCCATGGGCACAAACCGGCATGACTGGCTGTTCGGCACCGGTGCAACCTCCACCGAGAAGCTCCTGGCGCACGCGACGGCGGGGCTCGGTGCACTGGCACTGGTCCTGGCCGGGCGCCACGTGGGCTGGTCCTGGTGGCAGTGGGCCCTCGGACTGGCGTTGGTCTGGGACCTGGTGGGGGGCGTCGTGGCCAACGGACTCGACTCCGCCAAGAGTTTCTACCACTCGCCGCTGCCCCCGACCGAGCGGAGGAGCGTCCGCTTCATGCACCATCCGATCGGATTTACCGGCCTCCACATCCAGCCGATCCTCGCCGGGATCCTCTTCCCGGGCGGCACCTGGTGGTGGGGAGTGCTGTGGTGGGGCTGGGCCCTCATCGGAGCCATCGCCGTCGAAGCCGCACCAGAGCGGTTGCAGCGGCCGATTGCGCTGGCCGTCGTGGTCGCCGGCGCGATGGTCTCCCCGCTCCTTCCCGGCCCGGCCGGTCTGAGCTGGCTTCCTGTCGTGCTCCTGCTCAAGTTGGTGCTGGCACACGGTGTACCGGAAGGGAAAGGGGCGCCCCAAGGGGCAATCTCGGCGTGAAGTTCCGACGCGCGGGTTCAGGACGAACGGTGTTCTTGCCGTCGGCTGTCGACCGATCCGATCCGTTCTTCATCGACAAGGTCCGTGACGTCGTCGGATCTCTCTCGATCCGCCGGAGAAGGCTCTGGTCCTGTGTGTGGATGAGAAGTCGCAGACCCAGGCCCTGGGCCGGTGCCAGCCGGTGTTGCCGATGATGCCGGGACTGCCTGAACGCCGCAGTCACGACTACGTCCGGGCCGGCACCACAACCCTGTTCGCCGCCCTGGCGGTGGCCACCGGCAAGGTCAGCGGCTCCCTTCACCGCCGTGACCGGGCAGTCGAGTTCAAAAAGTTCCTGGCCAAGGTCGACAAGGAGGCCCCGGCCGACCTCGAAGTGCACCTGATCCTCGACAACTACGCCACCCACAAGACGGCCTCCATGACGACCGCGGAGTGGGTCCGGATGAAGCCGCCGCATCTGCCGAAGTCCGGTCGGCGGGGAGGCCGTTGGGCCGGCCACCGCAGAATCATCAACGAGATCCTGTCCCGCCATGGCACCGGGGTGCCACGGCGGGATCTGCCAGCGCGTTTCGGTCCGTGGAAGACCACGTACGAGCGGCACAGACGCTGGTCGGCGGACGGCGCGTGGGACGAGATCTTCGCGGCTGTCCTGGCCGACGCCGACGCGGAAGGCCGGATCAACTGGTCGATGGTGAGCCTCGATTCGACCTCCTGCCGGGCTCACCAGCACGGCGCCGGAGCCCGCAGGAGAGCGCCGCGGGTGGCCGGGAAAAAAGGCGCACCCCGGCAGCAACGCCCCGACGAGGGACTCGGACGCTCCCGGGGCGGCCTGACCAGCAAGATCCATCTCGCCGGTGACGGCGGACGCCGCCCTTGGCCCTGCTGATCACGCCCGGCCAGTGGGGCGACGCCCCGCAGCTCATCCCGATCCTGCTCCACGGCACCGTCACCGTTACCGCGATCCGACTTTGGCTGCGCCCATGATCCGGCGGACGGTTAGCCTTCTGGGTAGAAGAGGAACAGCGTGCAGCCGGTGGTGGTCGAGGGTACGTGCCACGACCCGGCCGGGGCGTGCAGGAACGTGCCGGCAGGGTAGTCGCGTGCTCCGTCGTTGAAGGTGCCGGCAACCACGTAGACCTCCTCCGGGCCGGGCTCGTGGACGTCTCGGTGCGGCCAGGAGGTACCCGCCTCCATCTCCAGCACGTTGGCGTGCGCGCCGGCCGGTCCCCGCCACAGAGGGTGCAGCCTGATCCCGGGGAACAGCTCACGGACCGGGGATTCGTCGACGGAGACGGAGGTGTAGCCCTCCTGCGCAAGGATCTCGGGGTGCATGCCTGCAACAGTGCCGTGCGCGGGCCGCGGCGGGACAGAGTCTGCGATGACATCGCGGGGTACTTTCCTGCCATGCATCGCGTGGTGGCCCTGGTACGGCCGGTGCAGTCGGTGTTCGAGCTCGGCTGCGCCGTCGAGGTCTTCGGTACGAAGCGGCCAGGAGTGCCGCAGCACTACGAATTTGAGGCGTGCACGGAGACGCCCGGCCCAGTGCCGACCACGGGCGGGTAGGCGATGTCCGTTTCGCAGGGCCTGTCGGCGCTCGAGGCTGCGGACACCGTGATCATCCCGGGTCGGCTGCCGGTGGAGGAGCCGCTCTCAGATGCCGTGCGCTGCTGCGGGCGCACGCGTGTGGGGCTCCCTGGCCCGACGCTTCGCCGAACAGCTCGACACGAGCCCGGGAGCATGGTTGCTCTCCCTTCGGGTGGCCGCAGTACGCACCCTGCTGGAGGAGACGGACTTGCCGGTCGAGGCGATCGCGGCCCGCGTCGGCCTCACCTCCGCGGTCAACCTGCGCCGCCGCTTCCGCGCCCAGACAGGCACGACCCCGGGAGCCTACCGGCGAGCGTTCCGGGTCCCGTGATCCGCCGGACACGCCCTAAGGTCTTCCGGGCGTAGCCACCCGTTTCGATAAGCGGGCGCACGTGTTTCACGGGACCGTGACCCTCGCTGCGGTCCGGCTGTGGCTCCGCTCCTGACCCGCCGGGGCCATGCGCTCCGTTGGCCTGCCGAGAGCTACGTGGATCACTGGCGACGTACCCAAGGGGGAGGCGCCCCGGCCTCGACTGACAACAGGGGAGGGATGGATGAGGCCCTCATCGTTGCGGAGTCTCAGCAGGCCGTCGCAAACAGCGATCGAGCTGAGGCTGCCTGCCGACCGACCAGCCTCATGGCAAGGCGCCGACCGGTGAGGCCGACGCCCGAGAACCAAGAGCCAGTGCCCAGGCGTCTCCCGAAGGCTTCGCCTCAGCGGCCCGTCGCAAGATTGGCACCGCCGGTGCAGTCCAGCACGACGCCGGTGACGAAGCCGTTCCCGGCGAGCATCCGGATGGCGCTCGCCACGTCCTCCGCCCGGCCGACACGGCCGGTCGGCGTCGTGGCGGCCAGGCCGTCGAAGAGCTCCTTGCGCTGATCGGCCGGAACGCGGTTCCACCACGGGGTGTCGATGACGCCCGGTGAGACCGCGTTGACCCGCAGCGGGGCCAGCTCGACGGCCAGTGGCGGCACCATCGCCTCCAGCGCACCGTTGATCGCGGCGAGTCCCGCTGTGCCGGGGAACGCCGCACGTGCCGATGCCGCGCCGACCAGGGTCACCGAACCCTCCCGGCGCATCCGGGGCAGGGCGGCCTGCAGGATGCGTACGTACGGCCAGAACTTGCCGTCGAAACCGGCCGCGAGGTCCGTCAAGTCCAGTTGAGCGAAAGGGCCACTACCCGCAGAGCTGCTGAGCGCCAGCACCAGATGGTCGACCGGCCCCGATTCGGCGAAGAAACCGTCGACGTCCGTCTGGTCGGCGCCGTCCATCCGGTACGCCGTCGTCTTGCCGCCGATGCGCTCGACTGCCTGGTCGAGTCGTTCCCGGCTGCGCCCGGTGACGATCACCTCCGCACCGTCCGCGGCGAACCGCGCTGCCGTCTCCTCGCCGATGCCGGAGCTGCCGCCCATGACGACGACGCGCTGTCCGGTCAGTTCCCCCGTGCCGTTTTGAAGCATGGCTTGCCCTTACCTGTCGATTTTGACGAGACTATCGGTCTCGACAAATTCTTATCGAGACTGCCGGTCTCGTCAAGGGTTTAGGATCAAGACGAGGGCCAGCCGCCGAGTACCAAGGATCGAGTCATGGACAACCACCGCCCCCACACCGGTCGACGCCGCAACGAACACGTCCGTCAGGCGATCCTTGACGGCGCGCTGCGTCTGCTCGCTTCCGCGCAAGGCAGCCCCGTCACCGTGGAGGCGATCGCGCGTGAGGCGGGAGTGGGAAAACAGACCATCTACCGCTGGTGGCCCTCGAAAGGTGCCGTCCTGCTGGAGGCGCTGACCGACCGCGCGGAAGAAGCGGCCCCGTCACCCGACACCGGCAGCCTCCACGGCGACCTCCGCGCCGTCATCGCCGCGACATTCGTCGGCGCCCAGGACCCGTCTACCGCCCCCGCCCTGCACACTCTCGTACGCGAAGCAGCCCGCGACCCCCATCTCGCCGAGTTGATGCAGGCGTTCACCGGCACCCGACGGGCCGTGCTGCGAGAAGTGCTCACCCGCGGCCGGGAACGCGGTGAATTGCCCGCCGGGCGCGACCTCGACCTGATGGTCGATCAGGTATACGGGGTGTTCTGGTACCGCTTCCTTCTCGGGCACGCCCCCCTGACGGAGGAGATCGCCGACCGTCTCACCGACTCGCTCATCGCACCGGGCTGCACAGGCGGCCCGGCCGGCGCTTGAGGTCCCCACCTCGGAGCGGCGGCGCCATGACCCGCCTCGGACGTTTGCCCGGGAGAGCATCAGGCCCCACTGGGCAGGCGTCCAGGACCGTCCGACGCCCCGCTCCGGCGCTACCCGCTCCGCCTGTCTCCCCCGCCCCGTAGTCACCTGCGAGGCGCCGCAACGGCCGCATTCCGGAGGCCGACACGTTGTTCGGGCCCGGCAGAGACGCCAGCCGGGTCGGCGCACCTTGGCGTCCGTGCCGCCATGGGGTCGTCACGCGACGCGAACGTGCAAGGCAGCAGCGGTGAATACCGTGAGGATCACCAGCGTCGCGTCCACGGCCGACACTGCTTTCACCAGCCACCGCCGTCCGCGGCGCGACCGTGCAACTGCCCTCGGCTGCCGGTCAACCGTCACCCTGCTCGACGTCCAGATGGAGCGGCCCCCGAAGAACGGGGCTGGGCCGGTACGGCGGCGGGTCGGCGACCAGCCTGGGTCGGTCGAGACGCCGCACCAACTCGGTCAGCGCGATCTGGGTTTCCCGTCGGGCCAGCGGGCCGCCGAAGCACAGGTGGATGCCGCTGCCGAACCCCAGGTGCTGGTTGTCATGCCGGTCCGGGTCGAAGCGGTCCGGGTCGTGGAAGCGCTTCGGGTCGCGGCTGCCCGAGGCCAGCATGAGCATGATCTGCGAGCCCTTGGGGATGACGGTGTCGGCGACGGTGACGTCGCTGTACGCCGTCCGCCAGGGAATGATCTGCACGGGGGGCTCGTAGCGCAGCAGTTCCTCGACCAGCGGCACGACCAGATCCGGTTCGTCGCGCAGTCGCTGCAGCACCTGCGGGTGGCGCAGCAGCGTCAGCATGCCGTTGGTGATGAGGTTGACGACGGTCTCATGGCCGGCGACGAGGAACAGTCTGGCGGTGGCGACGATTTCGGCGTCGGCCATCCGACCCTCGGGACCGTCGTCGTTGGCCAGCCGTGACAGCAGGCCGTCTCCCGGCCGGCCGTGACTCCGCTCCACCAACTCGCCGAGGCATTGGAGCAAGTCCTTGCGGGCCTGTACGCCCTTCTCCAGTTTCTCCTTCGGGTCGGTCTCGGGGTCGTAGTCGATCGAGTTCATGATGTCGTGCACCCAGAAGTGGAACCTCGGCTCGTCCTCGCGTGGCACGCCGAGCAGGTGACAGGTCACGGTTACGGGGAGCGGGAAGGCGAAATCGTCGACGACGTCGATCTGCTCCTTGCCCGCCAAATCGTCGATCAGGCTGCCGACGGTGGCGGTCAGGAAGCCGTCAAATCCGGTCACCAGCCCAGGGGTGTGCGGGGGGCCGAAGTGACGCATCGCCATACGCCGCAGGCGATCGTGCTCGGGCGCGTCCATGTGGATGAACGACGACGTGGCCACTCCCTCGGGTGCAGGCGGCGGACGCGACAGATTGCACAGGTCGGAACTCAGATGCGGGTCATTCAGTACGTCCGTGATCTCGCGATAGGTGCTGATGACGTAGCTGCCGTCCTCCTGCCGGGCCACCGGCGTCCTGCGCAACTCGGCATACAGCGGGTAGGGGTCGGCCCGGGCGGAGTAGTCGAAGATCCGTTGCAGCGTGTTGGGAGTCCCGGTCGCGGTCGTCCGGCCTTCCTCCTGCCGACGCTGGCGCACGGCCGTGACGCGGCGCTCACCCGGGTCATGGCCTGTGACGACCACCGTGGCGCCCTGCGCGAGCAGGGCGGGGCCGGGGAAGTCGACGGGCACCGGTTTCCTGTCGGCCGGCTGGTCCGGCGTGGGGCAGGGGGGCGGGAAAGGTGCGGCCGTCTCGATCAGCCGTCGGTAGTGGTTCAGCCACTTGCCGTTGTTGAAGCTCACCGCTGCGGTGACCCGGCCCTGGTAGCCGTATGCGGTGACGAATCGGTGGTCGTCCAGCGATCCCTGGGTGACGACCACCTCGTCGGCGAAGGTCGGCACGCCGACGGACTTGATGTTGACGCCGAACTGGATCGACCAGAACAGCGGGATGGACAGGTGAGGCCAGTGGTCCGCCTGGGCACTGACCATGTTGTGTGCCGCGACCTCTGCTTGCTCCACGGCGTTGGCCCAGTGCTCCTGTGAGATGAGCCGGTGTTCGTAGATGGGGCTCGGGCAACGTGCCACGTCTCCCGCGGCGAAGACGTCGTCGGTGACGCGGCCATTGATGTCGAGGGCGCGGCAGCCCGTGTCACAGGTGATTCCCCACATGCCCGCCGCCAGCCCCGACTCCCGCAGCCACTCGGTGTTGCGGATGCTCCCGAGTGCCACCACCGCCACATCGGCGTCGACCGTGCTGCCGTCGTCGAAGTGAGCACGGCGAAACCGTCCCTGCGCGTCGCCCTCCAGCCGGGCGACCTTGGCACCGCACCGCAGGTCGACACCGTGAGCGCGCTGCATATCGGCCGCAACCTCGCCGATCATGGCGCCGAGCGCCCCGACCAGCGGGGCCGGCGCGAGTTCGGCGACGGTCACCGGGATGTCCCGCTCCCGGCAGACGGAGGCGACCTCGGAGCCGATGAATCCCGCACCGATGACCAGCACACGGGAGGGCCCGGCGGCGAGGGCCCGCTGCAGGCCCTCGGCGTGCTCACGCTTCCGTACGACGAACACGCCCTCCAGGGCCGCCTCGGACTCGACGAACCACGGCCGGGCCCGTACCCCGGTGGAGATCAGCACCCGGTCGAAGGGAACCTCGCGTCCGTCGGCGAGACGCACGTGATGCGTCGCGAGGTCCAGCCCGCTGGCGGGCACGCCCAGCAGCCACTCCGCATCGATGCCACGGCTGCGGGGCAAAGTGGTGCCCCCGGCCGGCACCCACCCGGTCAGTACCTGCTTGGAGAGGGGAGGCCGGTCGTAGGGCTCGCCCAGCTCGTCACCGATCATGGTCAACGATCCGGTGAAACCCTCGTCCCGCAGAGCCTCCGCGGCCCGCAGCCCCGCCAGCGAAGCCCCGACGACCACGATGCGGCCATCGCGCTTGAACGCACGCAGGTCGTCGGCACTGGTCATGACGGCGACGCCTCCGCCGGTGCGTGCCGCGCCTCCAACTGGTCGACCAGGATCGCCTGGACCGGGCAGGCCGCCGCGGCGCGTAGCACCTGGTCACGCTGGGCGTCGTCGGGGTTCGGGGCGTACATGAGCGCTTCCTCACCGTGCATCCGGAACGCCTCCGGAGCCAGGAACGCGCACTGCGCATACCCCTCGCATCGGGAAAGATCAACGACGACTTTCACCCCGACCTCCACAGGGAGTGGGAGCTGCAGACCTCAAGCCGGCGCCACTCCGGCGCGCCACGAGGGAGGATCCGGCCGCTGCCGACCCCTGCGAAGTACGAGGGGGCGCACCGCGCTCGTCGGGTCTCCACGGAAAGAATTGATCATCGCGGCCAAGGCGCTCGACGCCTGACCGGGGACGGACGTATCCCTGGTTGCGGCTGCATTTTGGTTACGCAAGCGGCGCTCTTTTGGATTGCCGTTTCGACGGAAACCGTGTGGCACGGTGCGCCGGAATAACGTCAGAGAACCAGCGTAACAGCGGCACCGATACCGGCGAGTCCGATGGCCTGGGAGACGAATACCTGCCATCCAACGTTGACCTCAACAACGCTGGACAGCGGCGTACCTCGGTAGAGAACCGGCGTACGCGGCACGGCAGCGAGACGCCGAGTCTGCGGAGGTCGGATCGAACTCCTGAAGCGGTGACCGGCGGCATCCCCATGCCCTTCGCGTGCCCACTCGCCAGGACTCGGGCAGCGGCGCTTCGAGCCCGACGATTGGACGGCGTTCGCGCGTTTCGCCGACGATGACGGGCCGCGAGGGGGCCGGCTGGATCTGCCGCGGTCCGCCGAGAACTACCCTGCCTGGGCGAAGGCGCTTCATGTTCGCCGAGCGGCGCCATCACAAAGGTCTGGCGGCGGTTTTGGCCCACGCGGTGATGGCCCACAACGAGGCATCGCCGGCACTTTTTCGTGGGCTCGGCTTCACCGAGGAGGGGCGCTTGCGGGAACACGTTTTCTTCGCCGGCCAGCACCACGACCTCGTCATGATGGGCATGCTCGTCAACGAGTTCGACCGGTGACACACGATGAGCGAAGCATGAACCGGTGATCCGAGAGCGTGCGGAACGACACTCGGGCTTGATCGACGTTCGTTGTACGCGGGTGGAGGCGGCTGCCACCGAAGGCAGAACTGCCCTCAGCCGCGCAAGGTGGCACGCAGGTGCAGGCCGGTGGTTGCGAGGCCTTCGAAGGTGGTGAGCCGGTAGCCGGGTTCCGCGCCGGGCGGCTCGCTCAAGTGGTAGAGGCGGGCGGTCTGCGCGGTCATGAGCGTGAGCATGGCCATGGCCAGTGCGGCTCCCTCGCAGCCGTGCGGCCCGGTACCGAAGGCGAGGAAGACCCCGGGTTTCGCCGGCGAGCCCGAATCGTCGAGCCAGCGTTCGGGCCGGAACCGGTCCGGCTCGGGGTGTTCCCGTGCGTCGCGGTGGGCGGTGTAGGGGCAGACGAGAACGGTGGACCCGGCGTCGATGGTGTAGTCGGCGAGCTGAGTCTGCCGCGTGGCGCGCCGGGTGAGCAGCCAGCTCGGGGGGTGCAGTCGGAGCACTTCGCGCACCAGCGCCTGGGTGTATTGCAGGTTGTCGAGGTGGGTGCTGGTCGTCGTGGCCGGGTCGGCGGGCAGCAGGGCGGCTTCGGCCGCGACGCGGTCCGCGGCCTGGGGGTATCGGGCCAGGTGGAGCAGGATCCATCCGGCTGCCCGGGAGGGTGTCTCGAAGGTGGCGACGGTGATTCCGGGGAGGGTGTCGAGGACGGCTTCTTCCGACAGCGGACCGTAGCGGGAGGAGGGCCGGAGCAGCTGTCCCAGCACGTCGTCACCGAGCAGCCCCGATGAACGGCGTCGGCGGACGATGGGCCGCAAAGCGTTGGTGAAGGCAACTTGCCGCCGTGTGCGGAACCGCCGTGCCGGTGTGGGCATCCAGCGCGGCCACACCCAACGCGAGGGACGTACGAGCACCTCCCGCGCCACGAAGAGCTGCCAGGCGAAGGGCAGCAGGGCGGGAGCGTCCTCGGAGAAGAGGAAGCGCACGCCGATCTCTGCCAGGACGGGCCGGACCAGGGGCAGAATCTCGACGTCCCGGCCCGTGGGCCACTGATCGGCAAATCGAGCGGTCCCCGGCGCGATCTCGCCGATCCGGGCCGCAACCGCCTGCGGCCGCAGTCCGCGCATGCGAGCGGCGCGAGCGTGCGCACGCTCCTCGGGCATCGGCGCTCCGCCGGCGCCTTTCAACGGCGGGAAGAGGGGCGAGGACGGCTTGGGGAAGTCCTGCGCGCGGCGCAGGGCCGCTTCACACACCCCGGCCGTAGCGGCTACGTAGACACCCGGCTCCAGCTGCCAGACGTCCCCGCACTCGTCAGCGCCACGGCGCGCCAGTCCCAGCCGGTCGCGGCTCCAGGCCGCGAAGCTGCCTCCGGCCAACCGCGGCGGCTCATTCACTCGGCCCATGGGATCGCCCCCGACATCTCGTACCAGTCAGGCCGAGATCGCTATCGCCGGCAGCGCGGCCAGGAGCCGGCGGAAACCCGGGGGCGCCCGCCGACCGTGTGGTCACACCCTGTCGCCGGTGTGCGTGCCCCAGTCGTGGGCCCCGTACGCACCGTAGTTGCGAGTGAAGGACAACTTGGCGAGCAGCTTGGCAATCATGAGGCACTCCTCTCGCTTGCCTTCAGCGCCATGTGCCGTACGTTCACGTTTTTCACACATAGCACATATGGCGTATTTTAGAGCATTGGCCGCACACGTGGATACATGGCGCGTGCTTGCGTGCCGGGCCTGGACACCCGGAGTGTCCACGCGGCCGCCGGGGTCCCGCGTCCGCGACGGGCCGGGACGCGGCGAAACGGGTTCCGGGCCGCAAGCGGGGCCTTGCCGTGGACGTGCTCGGACTGGTCATCGCGGTGGTTGCCCTCGCCACGAGCGCACGCGACAACGCCGCGGGCATCGCCCTGCTCGACGAGGTCGCCGAGAACGGCGAGAACGCCGACGGAACCGTCGAGAGGGTGCTGGCCGATCAGGGCTTCAAGAGCCAGCTCGTGATGCGCGGCACCCGTCTGGGCATCGACGTCGACATCGTCCAACGCAATCCGCAGGAGACGGGGTTCGCGCCACAGCCGAAGCGGTGGAGGGTCGAGCAGACCTGACCTGGCTGCTGCGCTGCACAAGTCGCTGAGGGTGAAAGTCAGCGATGTCGGGCGCGGTAGAGGTCGCGCAGCAGGGCGATCTCGGCCCCGTGGTGCAGCAGTTCCTGGTTGACCCACCACACAATGTCGATGAACGGCTCGTCCGGGTCACTGCCGTGCGGGTAGGTGCAATACCCAATGGTGTCGAGTGCGGCGTCGTCAACGCTCATCAGCGCCGTCCGCCAGGCCGCGGCACCGGCGCCGAAGGCGGCGACCGCCCCTGCGGCGTCCCCGCTGGCGGAGTAGTCGTCGCGAGTCAGCGCGTGCCCGCCGGCCGTGTGGTCGGCGCGCAGGGTCAACATCTCGCTGAGGTGGCTCAGGCGCCATGCGATGGTGGTGAAAGGCGGGGGCCAGGGGTGCGGGTACGAGGCGGCGTCGCGTCCCCAGTCGCCGGTGCCGGCCAGGAGCGTCGCGCGAGGCCCTGGCCCGTTCACGCGCCGCCGTACCGACCAGCAGTCGGGCACCGGCTCCCAGAGGTATTCCTCGTCGGTCATAGGGCCGACCTTGGTATCCGTCCCGTCGCCGCTGTCCATGACGGGCCCTGTCATGCGGTCGGCGAGGCGCTCGCATGCGAAGTCGAACTGATCCAGCAACGGGGACAGGCGGGAGGGTGTCGTCATTGGATGCTCCTGTGCCGAACTGGTCCGGGGCGATCCGTCAGCGTGGCACAGCCGGCACCACAGCCGCGAATCATTTTCTGGGGTCCCAAGCCTGAGCGAAACAGGCTCGCCGGCCGGACCGCCCGTTGGCGAACGACGTGATCACATCTCATCCAGCAGTTACAGGACAACGCTCAGCTATCGGTGCTGGAGTAGTAGCTGTACTTGTCTGCGAGGACCATGCCGTGTTGCCAACTCCTCTTTTACACAAGGCAGTTGAAAAGCAAATCATTGACACCACCGGAGCCGAAACCCTAGGCTCGGCCGCCAACTACCGGCTATGGAACCGTTATTCACCATCTGGGTGAAACAACTGTGGAGGTAATTCAGTGAGGACCAAGCGACTGGTCGGTGCGGCCATTGCAGGAGTAGCGTTGTCGGCTATTGTCGCCGCGCCTGCGATGGCGGATACCGCGGTCACCGGCGGCAACGTGGAAATGGTCATATTCGGCAGCGGCTACCACGTCAACAAGGTGACGATTCACGGCGTTCCGGAACTTCAGGGGCCCGCGCAGTACGAGTTCATCTACTCCGCCACGACCTCGCCGACCAAGACGTACACGATGATTTGCGGCGGTAGCAGCACGGGCAACAGCTGTAGTCACAACTTCACCATCAACGCCACGTACTCGCACGGGGTCGGCATCAAGAGCTGCGGTCAGATCAAGCGCATCGACAACAATCAGAGCATGGGGGTTGCCTGCAAGAAGTGGTGATTCGGTGAACTCGGCTGAGCAGAGCCGGCCATGACGCGGCGGCATTGCTCAGCCGTTCCCATGAGTGGGTTGATCGTCCGGTTCCATCCAGGCCGATGACGGCGGCGGGCGATAACGAGGGGCAACCGGGCTCGTGCGTCGGCTTGTCCGAGGCGTCGTGCACCGGCTTGGTCGCGGTCTTGGAATTGGTGACGGTCACGGCCACCGGGGCGCCGGGGACCGCGGTGAACGTCTTGGACGGCTTTGGAGGTCGTGGCCGGCGGGAGCCTTGATCGGCTTGACCCAGAAGTCCGAAGCCCGCGACCTCATCAGCCAGATGGCGAAGCCCTGGTCCGCTCTGGGCCCGCGACATCGGGCTGTGGGCCCGGTGCGGCTCGCCCCGCGACGGGAACAGGTCCACGAACTCCTCGTCGGTGAGCAACCGTCCCGGCTCGGCCCAGTCCCGGATCGCCAGGGTTCCCTTCGCCGCACAGACATCGTCAGCCGCCACATACGGCAATGTCGGCCTTCACGACCACAACCAGGTCTTGAAGGCCGACGTCACACAGGACCCTGAATTACCCCACGCCGGCCCGCGGTGGTGCCGCGGCCCAGTGGATGAGCACCGTGCTAGCTCTGTATCTCAGCCGTGGATCGGGCCCAGGGGGATGTCGGAGACCGTGAGGCTGACGGACTTCACGGAGCCGCCGGTCAGGACGGGGATGCCATTGGGGCCGGGGGCGAACGTGGCGGTCAGGCCCTCCACGGAGCCACTGACGGAGAGACCACCCGCGACGCTGTCGAGGTCGTCGTCGGCTATCTCACGGGTCTCGATGCGGGACGTGTTGCTCATGAAGTTGAGCGTCCTTCCTCTGTAGTGGTGGGTCGCACATGCGTGGCGCACTGCGGCGGAACCCACGGACGGCGTCGACGCTAACCATGGCTGATCAAATTCCGGTGAAATCGCTGGTGAGTGTGGTGATGCTGCGTGGATCGCCGTGGGGCAGGCTGCGGTGCTGAGTCCGCTCGGGACGTTGGGGGCCTGGCAGGGTGGGCAGGACCGGGCAGGTGCTGTGTCCGGTCCGGTGCAGGTCTGGGAGGGTGGGCCACTGGGCATCCGCGCCAACATCGTTGCCGCAGGCGTCATCGAGACCGATTTCCTCGACACGATCCGCTCCGACGGCCGTGCCTACCTGGCGTCCTTCGCCGACACGCAACCCCTGGGCCGAGTGGCACAGCACGAAGAGATCGCCGAAGTCCTGTGCTTCCTCGCCTCACCACGCTCCAGCTTCATCACAGGAACGCGGCCGGCGCCCGGCAGTTGGGAGCCGTGGTCGCGGCTGACGGCGGCTTCACCGCGCTCCAGTGCCGCATCAGGCAATGTGTCTGTGGCGAGCTGCAAGCGGACCAAGTGCGTCGTCCGTCAGGAACTCATCGACGTCGTCGCCTGCATCCAGCGAACAAACCGGCCGAGCCCCGAGGCGGCGATAGTCACCCGCACCGCCCCACACCGCCCCACACCGCCCCCGCGCACAGATCGCCGCGGAGAAGACGCAGCACTTCGAGGAGGTGCTGCAGAAACTGACGGAGCGGGAGCGGTGTCAGGCACAGGCGCTGGAGCGGCTAGTTTGTGTGCAGGACTGGTACGCAGGCCCGTGGTGGCAGAGGTGCACGGGGGACGAGAGGTCGGGAAGAGTGTCGCTGCGCGAAGGTGATCCAGCCGAGATCGGTGGTTATCCACTTGAGGCCCGGCTCGGCTCGGGTGGCATGGGCACCGTCTTTCTGGCCCGTACGAGTTCCGGGCGACCTGTCGCGATCAAACTGATCCACCCGCAGTTCGCGGCGGACGACGAGTTCCGCACCCGCTTCCGACAGGAGGTGGCGGCGGCGAGGCGGGTGAGCGGCGCGTTCACCGCCGCCGTGGTCGACGCTGCCCCTGAGGCCGAGCAGCCGTGGATGGCGACGACCTATATCCAGGGGCACACGCTCTCCCGGCGCATCGCCACGAAGGGCCCGCTGAGCGGAGCGGACCTGAGGAGGCTCGCCATCGGGCTGGCGGAGGCGTTGCGGGACATCCACCGGGCGGGGGTCATCCACCGTGACCTGAAGCCCTCGAACGTCGTGCTCTCGACCGAGGGCCCACGCGTCATCGACTTCGGCATTTCGCGCGCCGTGGACCAGCAGACGCTGACGGTGACAGGGCGGGTCATCGGTACGCCGCCCTTCATGTCTCCGGAGCAGTTGCTGGCGCCACGTGATGTGGGACCGCGGTCCGATGTCTTCTCGCTGGGGACGCTGCTGGCGTACGCGGCGACGGGCCACGGGCCCTTCGACGCGGAGAGCCCGTACATAGTTGCGTATCAGGTGGTCCACGGGGTGCCGTCGCTGGAGGACGTGCCGGTGCCCTTGCGTACGGTCGTCGAGTCGTGCCTGGCCAAGGAGCCCGATGGGCGCCCCTCGGCGGACGAACTCCTCGTGCTGCTACGGGACCTGCCGGCCGACCTCGGCCAGACCGACGCGAGCGCAGTTGGCGCGAGCCGCACCCGCGACATGATCACCCAGCATCACTTCGCGACGCCTGCCACCCCGACGCCTGCCACCTCGACGCCGGCCACCCCGGCGCCGACCGCCCCGACCACCACCTCGGCCGGTCCCGATACGGGGACCGCCGACACCCCCGTCGGCCGCCGACTGCGTCGCCGATGGCGTCCCGTGCTCGCGGCCGCGGTCGCGGTCACGGTGGCAGCGATCGGCGGAGGGGTCGCCGCACTGATGGCGGGCGGCTTCGGGGGGAACGGCGGCGGCGACAAGGGCAACAGCCTTGCGGCGCCGGCTGCCGCACTTCCGGACGGCTTCCAGCCGTGGCACAAGACCGTGCCGGGCGGTCGCGAGGACATACCCGACGAGCTGCGTTGCGTCGCGCGCGGCGACGCGCTGTTCTGCGGGGGCGGCGGTGTTGTCGCGACCCGTATCAGGGCCGGCGACGGCTCGCGGGTGTGGACGGCGAAGAGCCCCGGCGTCCCCGCCAACGGCATGCACATGGTGGGCGCCACCGACGACACGGTGCTCGGTTACCGCATCGCCGCCCAGGACGCCCCGCAGAACCCTCCCAGCGAGGTGGTGGCCATCGACGCGAACACCGGACGGGAGCTGTGGTCCGTGCCGTCCGGCGCCCAGTCGACGGCCGTCACGGGCCGGACCCAGGACGCCGTTGTGGTCGGCTCCGACGTCGTGACGGTCGACGCTTCCAACTCCCGCTTCGAGGCCCGCAACGCGCACAGCGGTCAGGTCACATGGACGTCGTCATTCCCCGTGGGTACGCAGTGCGCTCCGGTCCCGGTCGGCCCACAGCTCGTCGCGATGTGCGCGACGGATGCGGAGGTGAATGCCTTTGCAGTGCGCCACCCCACCCTGTACCCGGTCGACCGCGCCTCGGGGACACTGGGCAGGCCCATCAAGGTCAACGGCCGCGCCGTGCCGATGGGCGTCGCCAACGGCAGGCTCGTACTCCTGCAAGTACACATGGAGGGAACGGATCCGGCCGGCTACAACGGGGTGGTGCGGGTCGACCCGGCCTCGCGGAAGGTCACGTACTCCCGACTGGCCAAAACATACGCGGGGACGCCCGGCCTGGCGGACAGCACCGTCTACGTGAGCGGGCAGAGCGGTCTCATCACAGCACTCGACCCCGCGACCGGCCGGAAGAAGTGGTCGCGGCAGACTGCCGTGGAGGGCGCGTCGGGGCCTGTTGCGGGAGCCGACGCACTGTATTTCAGCTCGGCCACCGGCCGGGTGGTCGCGCTGTCGCCGGACGATGGCAAACCCCTGTGGACGACAGATCCGCAGGTCGATGGTTTGACGGGCGGGCAGGGCGCAAGCCCGCGGGTGACTCTTGCAGGGCGCGCGGTGATCGTGGCCGCGGCCAAGAACACGCTCTTCGCCTTCGACACGCAGAAGCCGCCGAAGTCGGGCTGACCCGGGTGGCTGGACGGCGGCTGCAACATTGCCATGGAGTACCGCGGGCAGCTCCGCCGCGCCCACGGCCTGAGCCCGCACCGGGCCAACTGCCGCTTCGCGCGCCCGATCTGACTGACGACGGCGATGACGCGCCGTCGCCCGAACTCCCGCCGGAAGCCCGGCCATCGCCTCGCTGCGGCACTCTGGCGTCTATCGCGCGGCGACCAGGACGAGAGACGCGGTGGCCAGCCCCAAATAGCCGCCAGGAAAGCTGCTGCGCTGCTTCGTCGCCGTGGCGGACGAGGGGAGCCTGACCCGCGCCGCGGAACGGCTGTTCGTCTCCCAGCCGGCGCTGACCAAGCAGATCAAGCAGCTGGAGACCCGGCTCGGAGTGCCGCTGTTCACACGGTCCCGGACCGGCATGGCTCTCACCGAACCGGGCCGGGCCCTGGCGGAGCGAGCGCCCGCCCTGCTGGCCGCGTGGGACCGGATCCTGTGGGAGACGAAGAGCACGGCCGGCCGCGCGGCCCGTGTGCTGCGAGTCGGCTTCCTGGCCAGCGCCGCCAACGAGGCGACCCAGCACATCATCGCGGAGTTCGCCCGCTGCCGGCCGGGCTGGCGGGCCGACATGCGGCAGGCCGCCTGGTCGAACCCGTCCGCCGGACTCGTCGCCGGAGACGTCGACGTGGCCTTGGTGCGGCTGCCTTTCCCCGGCCAGGATGCCCTGCGCGTGTCGGTGCTGTTCACCGAGCCCCGCTGCGTCGCACTCCCCACTGCACACCCCCTGGCAGCGCGCGACGTGATCCCCTTCCGGGACCTTTGGGACGAGCCGTTCGTGGCAGCCCCGCCCGAATCGGGCCGATGGCGGGATTACTGGCTGGCCACCGACGAACGCGACGGCCACCCGGTCCGCACCGGCGCCGTCACCGACCAGCCCGACGACTGGCTCAGCGCGATCGCCAACGGCTACGGCATCGCCCTCGCCCCCGAATCCGCCGCCCGCTTCTACGCCCGCCCCGGCGTCACCTACCGCCCTGTCACCGGCGTCAGCCCTAGTCAGGTCGGCGTCGCCTGGGCCCCCGCCGACGACTCCAACCCCATGGTTCAAGACTTCGTCCGCTGCTGCCTGGACAGCAGACCCCGGCAAGACGAGACCACCACCTGACCACACGCCCGGCGCCGACTGCACAACACCATCGCGCCCCAACCGCCCGGTGCGGGAAAACGACCAGGTCAACCGCCCGCCGTGAAGTAGCCCGGCGCGAACTGACCTCCTCCTGCTGTCGGTTGGCGTTCTTGCCGGCTCGGATGTACGCGGATGCCGGACGATATGCGTCGGCCCACCGGCACTTCACCACCGCGGCTCAGCGCGCAGAAGCGGCGGAGGAGCGGATCTTATGGGTCATGGCGCTGCGTGCCATGGGCACCCTCGCCTTCTCGCAAGGGCACCGCCGCTCAGCGATGGAATATGGGGCACGAATCCCACGCAGCCGACTCCAAACCCCAACGTCTCCAGGCCGACAAGGCATATGCCGTCCCACCGGCCGGTCCGTGCCGCCTCGCGGATCTCTTCCAGCATCCCGTGCCGCCGTACCGCGTGCCGGAAGTCGGGCACGATCGACGTTACGTTATTAGATCTGCGCTCTGCCGCCATCAACGAAAAGTTCGATCCCCGTGACGAAGCTGGAGTCATCCGAGGCCAGGAAAAGCGCCGCCTTGGCAACTTCATCGGGCTCCCCCATGCGCCCCATCGGAATGGTGGACGCAATCTTCGCGATGGCATCTTGAGGTTGCGCAGCCACGAGTGGCGTTTCGATCGGGCCAGGGCTGAGGACGTTGCACCGGATACGGCGATCCTTCAGTTCCACCGTCCACCCTCGGACGAAATTTCGGACGGCAGCCTTGCTCGCACCGTAGACCGAGAACGCGGGGGTTCCCTTGACGCTCGCAACGGAGCCCGTGAGGATGACAGAGGCGCCGTCATTCAACAGCGGCAGGGCCTTTTGCACGGTGAAGAGCGCCCCCTTCACGTTGATGTTGAAAATTTTGTCGAAATGTTCTTCCGTGATGTCTTCCAACGAAGCGAACTCACCCAGACCTGCGTTGGCGAAAACGATATCGATTCGCCCCTTCGCCTTGACGGCCTCGTAGAGGCGGTCAAGGTCGGCCAGTTCGGCGACGTCGCCTTGAACGCCGGATACGTTGCCACCAATTAGCGCCACGCTTTCATCGAGTTCCTTCTGGCGGCGACCCGTGATGAAGACATAGGCGCCCTCTCTGACGAAGAGCTTTGCTGTGGCCAGTCCGATCCCCGCGGTGCCGCCGGTGATGACCGCCACCTTTCCCTGCAACTTGCCCATAGTCGCCACTCCCGACATTCTCAAGCATGACCGGCCGGATGGCCCGGGTTCATCCCGGAAGCCGCGGACATCTTAGTTCGGGGAGATCACCTCGAGCCGATATACCGACATCCAGGGGAAGAATTCTCCCCCCGAGGTGAACGGAACTTCACGCAGCGGCACGGCTTCTGCGGCAGAAAACCAGTCGATCCCGCGCTCTGCGCACCACGCTGGACGGTCGTCGAAATACCACAGCTCACGACGTGGGTTCTGGAAACCCGTTGACACCGGTCATTCACTTCCATAGCCCACTTTTGTGACCCGGTTGGCGTACGTGGCCGCGCCTGCCGGTGCGGATGGGTGAACACTCAGATGCCGTAGGCCTCACGGAAGGCGAGAAACGGTATGGCAGCATTTCCGGTCCCCGGCTCACGGCGCCGAATACGTCGCACACACGTCATCGCGGCCGGGTGCGCCCTGGCCCTGTGCACGACCGTGGCAGCCCCTGCCGCCGCGGACGGCGGCACGGCCACGACCAAACCCACCATCGTGCTGGTGCACGGGGCGTTCGCGGACGCCTCCAGTTGGAACGGGGTCGTCGAGCGGCTCGAACGCCGTGGCTACCCCGTCATCGCCCCCGCCAACCCGCTACGCGGGCTGTACAACGACTCCACCTACATCGCTTCGGTGCTGGACAGCGTCAAGGGCCCGATCGTGCTGGTGGGTCACTCGTACGGCGGCTCCCTGATCAGCTCGGCCGCCGCGGGCAACCCCCGGGTGAAGTCCCTGGTGTACGTATCGGCGCTGATGCCCGACGTGGGCGAGAGCGGCATGTCCCTGGCCGCCAAGTTCCCCAGCGAGCTCGGCACCGCCATGAAGTCCGTTCCCTACCGGGCCGGCGGCGTCAGCGGGACCGACCTCTACCTCAAGCCCGACAGGCTCCATCAGGTTTTCGCCGCCGACCTGCCGGAGAGCACCACGAGGCTCATGGCGGTGACCCAACGGCCCGCGGCAACCACCGCGTTCTCGGAGAAGGCCAAGGTGGCCGCCTGGAAGCACATCCCGTCGTGGTTCCTCGTCGCGAAGCAGGACAAGACCATCAACCCCGACCAGGAACGCTTCGAGGCGAGGCGCGCGGGTTCCCACACGGTGGAGATCAACTCCTCCCATGTGGCCATGATCGCCCACCCCGAAGCGGTCACCGACCTCGTCCTCCAAGCCGCCATGGCCGCCGATTCCGCCCGGCACGCGCTGGCCGCCACGGGGTCTACCCATGACGACCGGGCCGAGATCGCACTCGCCGGCATCGCCGCCGCCTTGTTGATCGCGGGCGCAGGAGCCATCCTCCTCAGCCGCCGGCTGAGGCGCGCCGCGCTCTAACGGCGTTCCAGGGTGGAGTACCTTCCTCTGCCACCGACGGCCGTGAGGGCATACGGCCGGCTTCGATGCAGTTCTCAGCCGCGCACCACCGAAGCCATCACGGGACTACTGCAAAGACACCTCGGCCTCGGTGATTGCTGTCGCATGAGGCCAAGGAGAGAAAGATGCGGAAGGCAGGCATCCCGCGGGCGCTGGTCCTCGGGGCCACCGGCCGCACCGGAGCGGCAGTCGTGAAGACGCTGGAGGCGACGGCCGGCCAAGCGGTTCCGGTGCGTGCCTCACGCAGCACGGCGACCGTCGAGCAGTGGAACAAGGAAGGGAAGGAAGCGGTCCGCATCGATCTCGACGACCCCGACACCTTCCCCGGCGCGCTGGAAGGCATCGACCGGGTATTCGTGATGACCGGATACACCTCGGCGATGAACCACCAGACCAAGACGTTGGTGGACGCCGCCGAGGACGCCGGCGTCGGCTTCCTGGTCCACCTGGGTGTCTTCGGCGACGGGCGGTCCACCGACCCGCACTTCGCGTGGCACGAACTGGTGGAGCGCTATATCGCGGGCTCCAAGCCGGCCTGGGCAAATGTGCATCCGCATGTGTTCATGGAGAACCTGCTGGGTATCAACCGGCTGCGCGACGGCCAGATGGTGTGGCCGATGGGCGACAAGCGGGTCGGCTGGATCGCCAACGACGACATCGCTGCGGTCGTGGCCAAGGTCTTGGCCGAAGGCCCCAAGACGCATGCCGGTGAGGATTACTACCTTTCCACCGATCTCCTCAATGGCGCTGAGGTGGCCGAGGTCCTGTCCGCCGCCCTTGGGCGGGAGATCCCCGCGCTGGTCCTGACCCCGGACGATCTGCAGCGCATGATCGATGCGGGGCTGAACACCGCGCCCGCCACCATGGACGCCGCGTACGCCGCCAGCACGCTGACGTGGGCGCGACAGACCTACGAGGGCCGGATGGACTACTCCGCGGTCACCACCACCACGGTCCAGGACCTGCTCGGCCGAGAGCCCATCCATCTCGATTCGTGGGCCGCCACACACCGTCAGGAACTGCTCGACCAGCTGTCCTGACAGCGATAAGCGAGAAAGGCATCCGCTGGGGCGGACGCCCACTCAATGCCGCGTGACGGGTCGCTGACGATCGGCGGCACTTCCGGACACGACCCGGGCCTTGCCATGCTCCAGGAGTACCTGGACCACAACGAGCCGGGGCTCGCCTTCGACTGTCGCGTCGACCTCGGCGACGAGCGGGATCTCCCCGTGCCCTTCTGTCAGAACCTTGACCAAGGCGCCCGCGAATGAAGCTTCATTCGGCCGCACTCCGCAGACCACACCGTGAATGGCGCGTTCTCCGCCGCCACCGTCGCCGGCGGCCCTGCGAGATCTGCATCGCCGACCGGCTACTCAGCCGCGCTCAGCTCCTGGGTGAGGAGGGCGGCGTGATGGCGGCGGGCGACCTGCGGGTGGGCACGCAGCCAACCCTTCAGCTCGTTGCGCCCGTACTCGGCGAACAGAGGGTTGGCCGGGTCCTGGGTGACGCCGGGGGCGTGGCCGGCGTGCGGGAACGGCAGCGGTGCGATGCGCGCGTCCAGGCGCGGGTTGTAGAAGAACGGCACGGAGTACCGCTCCACGGCACCGGGCGGGCTGACCACGTGATGGTTGGTGGCCTTGAGGTAGCCGTTTGTGGCCACCTCCAGTAGCTCCCCGAGGTTGACCACGAACGCCCCCGGCAGCGGCGGAACATCGTGGAAGTCCCCGTCCGCGCGCTGCACCTGGAGCCCACCGACCTCGTCCTGCAGCAGCAGTGTGAGAAAGCCGTAGTCCTTGTGGGCGCCGACGCCCTGCCCAGTGCCGTCGGTGGCACTGCCGGGGTAGCGGACCAGCTTCAGGTGCAGGTGCGGGTCGGTGGCGAAGACATTGTCGTAGAAGTCGGCAGGCGCGCCGATCGAGGCGAGCAACTCGTGCAGCAGCCGGTTGGCGACCTCGGTGAGCCGGTCCACCCAGGCCAGGGCCGCGGCACGCAGCTCCGGCAGGGCGGCCGGCCACTGGTTGGGGCCCTCCAGCCACAGGTAGGCGGGCTCGCTCGGACCGGGAGCGCGGGCGGGGCGCTCGGCGCCTATGTCGAGCTGGTCGCGCCAGTCGCGGCTGCCGCCGGTGTGCTCGTCGCCGATGCGGGTGTAGCCGCGGAAGTGCGGGGACTTGAGGTTGCTCACGGCGAAGCGGTCCGCCTCCGGAAGGGCGAAGAAGCGGCGCATGGCGCCAAGGAGCGCATCGGTCTGGGCCGGGGGGACCCCGTGGCCGGTGAGCTGGAAGAAGCCGACGTCTCGGGCGGCCGTGTGGAGCTGCGCGTGCAGGTGGGCGCGCTCCTGGGGATCACGGGACGCGGCTGACAGGTCAATCACGGGAAGCTGCTGCGACATGGTTTTTTCCGCGGGTGAGGGCCAGGCCGAACTCGGTGATGGCCGAGGATGCCGCGGCAGACCCGGGTAGGGCGGGCCGCGAGGCCGGGCAGATGTGCAGAGGGAAGACCGCCTGCGCGGAAGGGCCGGGCGGGCGGAGCGGAAGTCAGCCGGAGCGTCGACAGGACATGCTCGTGACGCGGAGGAGGTCCACGTGGCGGCGTCGAACGAGCAGGAGCATGGCAGGAAGGATACTGCGCCGGCCAGCGGGCCAAGCGTGGTGCACGTCACGCGAAGCAGCGCTCGGGAGGTGAAAAGGGAACCGCCCGTCCTGCTTCCGCGAAGTCACTGCCCGAAGGTGGCTGTCGCAGGTCTCGAGCCCGGCGGCGCCGATGCGAGTGCGCTCGGTGGGCGGTTGCGGCATTGCGCAGGGTGGAGGAACGCGAGCGGGGCGGGGACCAGGCCGGCGGGACGCCGCCGTCCTGCCTGACCCGCCGATGTTCGGCTTACTGATCGTGAAGGGCGCTGCGTTTCCTTACCGGGGAAGACCCGGGTGCCAGCGGAAGATGGATGAGGGGAACAGAAAGGGAGCTCCCATGTCTCACCCTTCCACCGTCGCCGTTCTCGGAGCAGGCGCACTCGGCTCCGCAATGGCGATGCGGCTCGGAGATCGTGGCCACGAGGTTCGGCTGTGGAACCGTACGGAGGAGAGGGCCCGTGCGGTGGCGGAGCGCGCTACCGGGGTCACGGCAGCGAGCGCGGTGGGCGATGCGGTCTCCGGCGCGTCCGTCGTCATCACGGTACTCCGTGACGGCGATGCGGTCGCGGAGGTCATGTCAGATGCCATCGGCCGGCTCGACGACGACGCCGTCTGGGTACAGGCGAGCACGGTAGGGCCACGGAACGCCGACGCGCTGGCCGGTCTGGCTCGTGATCACGATGTTGCGTACCTCGATGCACCGGTCTCGGGAAGCACCGCTCCCGCACGGGAGGGCAAGCTTGTCTGGCTGGTTGCCGGTTCCGAGGACGTCCTTGGACGGGCGCGTCCGCTGCTCGACGATCTCGGTTCGTCCGTGCTCCACGTCGGGACGGGGGTCGAGGGAAACGCCGTCAAGCTCGCGGTCAACGCCTGGATGGCTGCCTCGACGGTCGCCATGAGCGATGTCCTTGCACTGTGCGACGATCTCGGCGTCGACCACGCGACGTTCGTCCGGGTGCTCGAGGCGGGCCCGCTCGCCATGCCGTACGAGTTGCAGAAAGTGCGCGTCATGGACGACGCCTCATACGCGCCCGGATTCGCGGTGCAACTCGCCCTGAAGGACATCGAACTGGCCGCGGCGGCCGCCGCCCCCAGCCCTCTGCTCCAAGCCGTCCGCGACCGCCTGGAAGCAACCGTCGCCGCCGGTCACGACAACGACGACCTCGCCGCCGTCGACTACCTGAGGAAGCCACCGTCGTAGTCCGCCTGCGAATCGTTGCTCATCGGCCCTTGCCGGTCGTATACCCCCCTCCGGCCGGTCGACTGCGGGGCCGCACCGGTCGAGTCGTCGTCCAGGATTGAGGTACAGAAAAATGACGCTTGCCGCCCAGGACCGCCGGCGTATCGGCTGGGTCGGTGTCGGCCGCATGGGCTTCCAGCTGGCTGCCCGCCTGCTGGACGCGGGGCACGACGTAGCCGTCTACAACAGGACCCGCGCCAAGGCCGAACCGCTGGCTGAACGGGGAGCGACGATCGCCGACCGGCCGGCTGATCTGGCCGACCGGGACGTCGTCTTCACCATGGTGACCGCCTCGGCCGCCCTGGAGGCGGTCACCACGGGCCCCGGCGGCATGCTGACCTCGTCGGATACCGCGCCGGAGGTGGTGATCGACTGCTCCACGGTGTCCAGCCAGGTGTCCGCGCTGATCCGGAACGAAGCCGCCAAGCGCGGGACCGACTTCCTGGCCGCCACAGTGAGCGGGAACCCGAAGGTGGTCGCCGCGGGCAAGCTGACGGTCGCGGTCTCCGGCTCACCCGAGGTGTTCGGCCGGGTTGAACCGTTGCTGGCAGTGCTGGGACGGGGGGTGACCTACGTCGGCGAGGGCGAAGCCGCCCGTCTCGTCAAGATCGCGCACAACGTCTTCCTCGGCGTCGTCACCCAGTCGCTCGCCGAGATCACCATCCTCGCGGAGAAGGGCGGTGTCAGCCGCGCCGCGTTCCTGGAATTCCTCAACGACTCCGTGATGGGCTCGGTCTTCACCCGTTACAAGTCGCCCGCGCTGGTCAACCTGGACTTCGAGCCGACGTTCACCATGCCGCTGCTGCGCAAGGATTTCGACCTTGGGCTCTCCGCGGCCCGCGAGCTGGAGGTCCCGATGCCACTCGCCGCCGCCACCGCTCAGCTCGTCGCGGGGGCCGTCGGCGCGGGGCACCTCGAAGAAGACTTCGCGTCCTTGATCCTCGAGCAGGCCAGGAACTCCGGCATCACGCTGGAAGCCCAGAACGTGCCAGTGGACGACGGTCTGTCACCTCAAACCTGACCTGCCGACCGCCACCACCGGTGCGGTCCGCGGGCCCCGACCGGCGGTTGCTCGACGATGCTCTCCTACATACGGGCGAACGTGTGCCCGCCGCGCGCGGACCTGGTGCGCCTCACCGGCACGCCGGGCTCCCGGGCCCGTCGGGCTGCCGGTGACGAGAGCACCGAGCCCGCACGGACTCAGGGGTGAGCCGCTGTCTCCGGAGACAGCGGCTCACCCCGAACACGGCCCCGTCTCCGCTCAGCGGTGGACGAAGTCCGGCGGCCGCTTGTCGACGAAGGCGCTCATGCCCTCCTTCTGGTCCGCGGTCGCGAACACGGCGTGGAACAGGCGCCGTTCAAAACGGACTCCCTCGGCGAGAGTCGTCTCGAAGGCCCGGGAGACCGCCTCCTTCGCCATCATCGCGACGGGCAGCGACATCCCCGCGACGGTCTCGGCGACCGCGAGGGCCTCGCCGAGCAGGTCAGCCGCTGGGACGACCCGAGAGACCAGCCCGGCTCGCTCCGCCTCGGTGGCGTCCATGGTGCGGCCGGTCAGACACATCTCCATCGCCTTGGCCTTGCCCACGGCGCGCGTCAGCCGCTGGGAGCCGCCGATGCCCGGGATGACGCCCAGCTTGATCTCGGGCTGCCCGAAGACGGCGGTGTCGGCGGCCAGCAGGATGTCGCAGAGCATGGCCAGTTCGCACCCGCCGCCCAGCGCGAAGCCGGAGACCGCCGCGACCGTCGGGGTGCGCAGCTGTCCGAGCCGGTCCCAGGCGGTGAACCAGTCGCTCAGGTACATGTCGAGGTAGCCCTGCGGGGCCATCTCCTTGATGTCGGCGCCGGCCGCGAACGCCTTCGCCGAGCCGGTGAGGACGATGCAGCCGACGTCCGGATCCCGGTCCAGGACTTCGGTGGCCGCGACGACCTCCGTCATCACCTCCAGGCTGAGGGCGTTGAGCGCCTTGGGGCGGTTGAGGGTCACCAGGGCCGTGCGGCCCTTGCGTTCGACGAGGATGGTTTTGAACGTCGTGTCGTAGGGGTGGGTCATGCGGGGGTGCCGCCTTTCGCATCGCTCCTGGGTCCGGCTCCGGGCTCGCCCGCCACTTCGTCCCGCAGGGTCCGCAGGATCCCGGAGAAGTCCTCGTCAGCCCCGGTTCCCGCTGCATAGGCGGCATACAACTCCGCTGCTTTCAGGCCGAGTTCGGCACGCACTCCGCCCGCACGGACCGCATTGGCGGCCAGGCCGAGGTCCTTGGCCATCAGCGGTGCGGCGAAGCCGGGGAGGTAGTCGCGGTTGGCTGGGCTGGTGGGGACGGGGCCCGGCACGGGGCAGTTGACGGTCAGGGCCCAGCACTGGCCGGACGCGGTGGAGGCCACGTCGAAGAGCGCCTGGTGGGACAGGCCCAGGCTCTCGCCGAGGACGAATGCCTCGCTGACGGCGATCATCGAGATGCCGAGGATCATGTTGTTGCAGATCTTCGCCGCCTGTCCGGCCCCCGCGGCACCGCAGTGGACTGCCTTCTTGCCCATCGCGGACAGCAGGGGCTCGGCCTCGGCGAACTCGGCCGCGCCGCCACCCGCCATGAACGTCAGCGTCGCCGCCTCGGCTCCCACCACGCCGCCCGAGACCGGTGCGTCCAATGCCCGGTGGCCGGCAGCGGTGGCAGCCGCGTGAGCGGTGCGGGCGTCCGCGACGTCGATGGTGGAGCAGTCGATGAACAGCGTGCTCGGCCTGGCCGCTGCGAGCAGGCCCTCGTCGCGGTAGAGCGCGAGGACATGCCGGCCTGCGGGGAGCATGGTGATCACCACGTCCGCGCCGGTCGCGGCCGCCGCAGCCGACCCGGCGGCCTCGATGCCTGCCGTGGTGGCCGCCGCCAGCGAGTCCGCCGCCAGGTCGTAGCCGAGGACTCGGTGCCCGGCCTTCACGAGGTTGGCGGCCATGGGGCCACCCATGTGACCGAGCCCGATGAAGGCGATGACCTTGCTCACCACGGAACCTCCTGCGGGGAGTCGCCGGTGATCAGGGTCAGCTCCCGGTCACCGAGGGGGGCGAAGAAGCGGGCCACGTCGTCGTCCGTCACCTCGGTGAGGGTGGCGGGCGACCAGCGCGGCGCGCGGTCCTTGTCGATCACCTGCGCACGGATGCCCTCCACCAGGTCCGGTGCGGACAGCGCCGCGCACGAGACGCGGTACTCCTGTTCAAGGACTGCCTCCAGCGGTCCCAGGCCGCGCGCCGTGCGCATCGCGGCCAGCGTGACCTTCAGCGCGGTGGGCGATTGGGCGAGCACCGATTCGGCTGCCGCCTTCGCGGCCGGGGCACCGCTCCCGAGGAGCCGGTTCACGATCTCCTCGACGGAGCCGGCGGCGTAACAGTGGTCGATCCACTCCTGGTTCGCGGCCAGTTCGCCGGGCGGCGCCTCGCCTACGAATGAGGGGAGTACGTCGGTCACCGTCCTCGTGGCGAGGGCCTTGAGCAGTTCCGGCAGCCGGTCCGCCGGGACGAAGTGATCGGCGAGCCCGCACAGCAGCGCGTCCGCAGCTCCCACGGCCGTCCCGGTCAGTGCCAGATGGGTGCCCAACTCCCCCGGCGCCAGGGCCAGTAGATAGGTTCCGCCCACATCGGGCACGAAGCCGATGCCGGTCTCCGGCATGGCGATCCGGGAGCGTTCGGTGACGATGCGTACGCTGCCGTGCGCCGAGACGCCGACTCCACCGCCCATCACGATGCCGTCCATGAAGGCCACGTAGGGCTTGGGATAGCGGGCGATCCGGGAATTGAGCCGGTACTCGTCGCGCCAGAAGGCGGCCGAGGCATCGCCGCCGCCTACGCGTGCGTCCTCGTAGATCCCACGGATGTCACCGCCGGCGCACAGACCGCGCGCTCCGGCCCCGGTGATCACCACGGTCTCGACCGCCGGATCGTGTTCCCATTGGTTGAGGGCGGCAGCGATCCCGCGCACCATCTCGTGGGTGAGGGCGTTGAGGGCCCGAGGCCGGTTCAGGGTGATACGCCCCGTGCGGCCCTCGACGCTCGTCAGTACGGTGTCCTGGTGTCCGCTCATCGGACGGCCTCCGCGAGCCCGCGGGCAACGATGACGCGCATGATCTCGTTCGTCCCTTCGAGGATCTGGTGGACGCGGAGGTCCCGGACGATCTTTTCGATGCCGTACTCGCTGAGATAGCCGTAGCCACCGTGCAGCTGCAGTGCCCGGTCGGCGACGGAATAGCCGGTGTCCGTGGCGAACCGCTTGGCCATCGCGCACTGCTGCGGCGCCTGCGGATCGTCGCGGTCCAGCGCGTCGGCCGCCTGCCGCACCAGAGCGCGGGCGGCGGCCAGCTCGGTCGCCATGTCGGCGAGCCGGAACCGGAGCGCCTGCGCCTCCAGGAGAGGAGCACCGAACGCCTCACGGTCGGCGAGGTAGGACAGGCTGCGGTGCAGTGCGCTCCGCGCACCGCCGAGCGAGCAGGCGGCGATCCCGAGGCGGCCGCCGTTGAGGCCCGACATGGCGATGCGGAAGCCCTCGCCCTCGGCCCCGAGGAGGCGGTCGGCGGGGATGCGTACGTCGTCGAGGATCACCTGTCGGGTGGGCTGGGCGTTCCAGCCCATCTTCTGCTCGTTGGGGCCGAAGGACAGCCCTGGGTCGTCCCGTTCGACGACGAACGCGGAGATCCCGTCGTGGCCGGTCCGGCCGGTGCGGGCCATCACGACATAGACCTGTGAGGCGCCCGCTCCGGAGATGAACTGCTTGACGCCGTTCAGGACGTAGTGGTCGCCGTCGCGTTCGGCGCGGGTGCGCAGTGCCGCGGCGTCCGAACCGGCGCCCGGTTCGGTCAGGCAGTAGCTGCCCAGCGCCTCCATGGAGCACAGATCCGGGAGCCAGCGGGCGCGTTGGGACTCGTCGCCGTACCGGTCGATCATCCAGGCGACCATGTTGTGGATGGAGAGATAGCCGGCGATGGACGGGCAGCCGGTCGCCAGGACTTCGAAGACGAGGACCCCGTCGCCGCGGCTGAGGCCGGAGCCGCCGGATTCCTCGCGTACGTAGACACCGCCGAGGCCGAGGCCGGCGGCCTTGCGCAGGACATCGACGGGGAAGTGCTTGTCGCGGTCCCAGGCGAGGGCGTGCGGCGTGAGGTGTTCCTCGGTGAAGTCGAGGGTGACTTCGGCCAGGGCGAGCTGGTCCTTGGTGAGAGTGCTGTTCATCGGGCTCATCCCATCGTCGGGATGGTGAAGCTCGCGCCTTCCTTGACCCCGGAGGGCCAGCGCGAGGTGACGGTCTTGGTGCGGGTGTAGAAGCGGATGGCGTCGGGGCCGTGCTGGTTGAGGTCGCCGAATCCCGAACGCTTCCAGCCGCCGAAGGTGTGGTAGGCGACGGGGACCGGAATCGGTACGTTGACGCCGACCATGCCGGTGTTGACCCGGCGGGTGAAGTCGCGGGCGGTGTCGCCGTCGCGCGTGAAGATCGCCACTCCGTTGCCGTACGGGTGCTCGCTGGGCAGCCGTAGTGCCTCCTCGTAGTCGGCAGCGCGCACCACGCAGAGGACCGGGCCGAAGATCTCCTCCCGGTAGATCCGCATCGCCGGGGCGACCCGGTCGAAGAGCGAGGCACCGGCGAAGAAGCCGTTCTCATACCCGGGCAGGGTGAAGTCGCGCCCATCGACGACGAGTTCGGCGCCTTCGTTGACGCCGATGTCGACGTAGCGGCGTACGCGGTCGAGGGTGTCCCGGCTCACCAGCGGACCGAAATCGGCGTCCGGGTCGTCGGAGGCACCGATCCGTAGCGTGGCGATACGGTCCTTGAGGCGGGCGACCAACCGGTCGGCGGTGTCCTCGCCCACGGGAACGGCGACGGAGATCGCCATGCAGCGTTCGCCGGCCGATCCGTACCCGGCGCCGATCAGCGCGTCCACGGCCTGGTCGAGGTCGGCGTCCGGCATCACGATCATGTGGTTCTTGGCGCCCCCGAAGCACTGGGCGCGCTTGCCGTGCCGAGCGGCGGTGGCGTAGATGTCGGCGGCGATCGGGGTGGAGCCGACGAAACCGACCGCTTGCACACGCGGGTCCGCGAGGAGGGTGTCGACCGCCTCCTTGCCGCCGTTGACGACGTTCAGCACGCCGGGTGGCAGGCCGGCCTCAAGGAAGAGTTCCGCGAGGCGCAGCGGTACGGACGGATCGCGCTCCGACGGCTTGAGGATGAAGGCGTTCCCGCAGGCAATGGCCGGGGCCGCCTTCCACAACGGGATCATCGCGGGGAAGTTGAACGGGGTGATACCGGCGACGACACCGAGCGGACGACGCAGCGAATGGACGTCTATGCCGCTACCTGCGTTGTCGGTGAACTCCCCCTTGAGCAGATGCGGGATCCCCGCGGCGAACTCCACGACCTCCAGGCCACGCTGAAGGTCACCATGCGCGTCGGCGACGGTCTTGCCGTGTTCGGCGGAGAGCATCCGGGCCAGTGACTCCCGCTCTCCGTCGACGAGTTGGAGGAATTTCAGCAGCACCCGGGCGCGGCGCTGGGGATTCCACTCGCCCCACTCCTGCTGCGCCGACTCGGCGTCGGCGATCGCCTGCTCGGTGTCGGCCGGGCCGGCCAGCGGGACCCGGGCCTGGACCGAACCGGTGTTGGGGTCGTATACGTCGGCGAAGAGCCCCGAGGTTCCCGGGGTGTGCTTGCCGCCGATGAAATGTGTCAGTTCACGGACCATGAGAGCCTGCTCTCGTCAGGTGCGATCCGGGGATGGCACGGCGGGCCGAAGAGCGCACCCGGTGGGGTGCGTGTACGGGCAGGCCGTGGGACGCGAAGGCCGAAGAGCCGTCGCGGAGCTAGGGGTTGGCGTGGGCCACCGCTTGCTCCGCCGGATCACCTGGGTCGTGGGTACGGACCGGTGCCATGCGTGTCTGCTCCATCCTCGTGGACAACACGGAACACCCCGCGGCCGGTATCCTGACTCCCGGATCAGCGCGCACCCTCCGGCCTTCCCGACGGATTTCTCCGTCAGTGGCCTGTCCTGCTCGAAGAGCACACTTCCCGGTCACAGTGGCGGGACCGCGCCGGAATCGCACCGGCTTCCCTGCACCGCGGGCCTTGCCCACGAACATATAGTTGGACGTCCTAGTAAGTCCACCCCGCCCCGCCGCCCGACGTCAGCGGGGTCGTGCGGACCCCGCCATGGATGACCTGGCTACCTACGGGGACGCAGTGGACGAGGTCATCGGCGAGGTGGAGCTGGTGGTCGTCCGACGGCCGGCACGGTCCGCTGGTCGGGTCCGGTGTAGGCACCCAGGGGACGGATCAGAGCGTTGTGGGCGAGCTGTTCGGTGATGTGGGCGGTCCAGCCGGTGATACGGCTCATCACGAAGATCGGTGTGAAGGTGGGGATGCCGAAGCCCATGAGGTGGTACGCGAGCCCGGCCGGGTAGTCCAGGTTGGGGTGGATGCCCTTACGGGTGATCATGGCGTGTCGCAGGACGGCGTGCAGGGTGGCCAGTCGCGTGAGGTCCGGGTCGGCTGCGTGTGCGACGAGCCGCTCGGTGGCCTGCTGCATGATCGGCACGCGAGAGTCGCCGTGCTTGTAGACGCGGTGGCCGAAGCCCATGATCTTGCGCTTCGAGGCCAGAGCTTCATCGAGCCACTCCTCGGCCCGGCGCGGGTCACCGATCTCGTTGAGCATATGCATCACGGCTTCGTTGGCGCCGCCGTGCAGCGGCCCCTTGAGGGCCCCGATGGCGGCGGTGACGGCGCTGTAGAGGTCGGAGAGCGTGGAGGTGACGACGCGGGCGGTGAACGTCGAGGCGTTGAAGCTGTGTTCGGCGTACAGGATGAGCGAGATCTCGAAGCAGCGGACCACTTCGGGCTCGGGGATCCGGCCGAAGCACATGTGGAAGAAGTTCTCGGCGTAGCCGAGGGACGGGTCGGGCTGGATCGGAGCGAGGCCGCGGCGCCTGCGGTGGTCGGCGGCGACCACGGTCGGCAGCTTCGCCAGGAGGGCGAGGGACTTGGTCCGGTTCGCGGCCGGGCTGTCGTCGTCCTCGGTGGGGTCCTCGGCACCGAAGAAGCTGACGGCGGTGCGCAGGACGTCCATGGGATGGCAGCTCTCCGGCAGCCGGGCCAGAAGGTCCCCCGTGGTGCGGTCCAGGGGTCTCAACGCGCGTTCGCGGGCCCGGAATTCGCCGAGCGGTCCGGCGTCGGGGAGCTCTCCGTACCAGAGCAGGTGGGCGACTTCCTCGAAGGAGCAGCGGGCGGCGAGGTCCTGGACCGGATAGCCGCGGTAGGTCAGGGAGTTCGTCTCCTGGATGACGGTGGAGATCTCGGTGGTGTCGACGACGACACCGGCGAGGCCACGGCGGATGTCCGGTGTGGCGGGCGAGGCGGTGGTGGTCATGGGGACCTCCGGCGACGAGGGCGGGCTCCGGCTATGGGGGCGCGCCGGGTGAGTGGGCGGGTCAGGTGCCGGGCGGGAGGGTGAAGTCGAAGACGGCCGAGTCGAAGGCGGTGTAGTCCTCGTAGCCCAGGACCTCGTAGAGCCGGGAGCGGGTCTGCATGCGGGGCAGCAGGGATTCCTGGGTGCCCTCGGCGGCCAGCGTCCGCAGCCCGTCCTCGATGGCGCCGTTGGCCAGACGGAACAGGGTGACGGGATAGAGGGCGATGTTGTACCCGAGGTTCTCCAGGGCGGTGGCGGTCAGCAGCGGGCCCTTGCCGAACTCGGTCATGTTGGCGAGCAGCGGCACGTCGAGGGCCGTGCGGAACGCCTCGAACTCGGCCTCACTGGCAAGCGCTTCGGGAAATACGGCGTCCGCGCCGGCCTCGACGTACGCCTTCGCTCGGTCGATCGCGGCACCCAGGCCCTCGACGCCGCGGGCGTCGGTACGGGCCATCAGCAGGAAACCCTCGTCGCGCCGGGCGTCGGCCGCGGCACGGACCCGCTGCACCATCTCGTCGCGCGTCACGAGCGTCTTGCCGTCGAGGTGGCCGCAGCGCTTGACGCCGATCTGGTCCTCCAGGTGGAGCCCGGCGAGCCCCGCGTCCTCGAAGAGCTGCACGGTGCGGGCAGCGTTCACGGGCGCGCCGAAGCCGGTGTCGGCGTCGATGAGGACCGGCAGGTCGGTGACCCGGGTGACCTGCTGGGCCCGCGCGGCGATCTCCGTGGAAGTGGTGAGACCGATGTCCGGCAGGCACAGCTCGGCGGCGAGCACGGCGCCGGAGAGGTAGGCGGCCTTGAACCCGTGCTCCTCGATCAGTTTCGCCGAGTACGGGTTGATCGCCCCCGGCATCGGCAACAGCCGTCCCGAGGCGAGGTGTTCGCGCAGCGTTCGGCGGCGCTCGGCGGGTGTGGTGTGGGTGTGCAGCATCAGAACAGACCCTTCGGGAGCCGCGCGTCGTACGCGGCGACCGCCGCGGTGTCGACTGCCGGGAACAGGTCCGCGAGCCCCGGCGTGTCCAGCTCGGCCAGCCGGCCCGCCGCGTCCAGGAAAGCGTCCTGCGCGGCCGGCTCGACGATGCCCTCGGTGAGGGTGCGGAACTTGGCCGTATAGCCGTCACGGCCGAAGGGCCGGGCGCCGGCCGGATGGGCGTCAGCGACGGCGAGTTCGTCCTCGATGGCGGTGCCGTCATCGAGGGTGATCACGGCCCGGCCGCCGAAGGCGCGTCGCTGCGGGTCGGGGTCATGGTAGCGGCGGGTCCACGCCGGGTCCTCGACCGTGGAGATCTTCTTCCACAGCTCCACGGATTGCGGGCGCCGGGCGCGATCAGGCGCGTAGGAGCGTTCGTGGTGCCAGGTGCCGTCCTCCAGAGCGACGGCGAAGATGTACGGCACGGAGTGGTCGAGAGTCTCGCGGCTGGCGGTGGGGTCGTACTTCTGGGGGTCGTTCGCGCCGGATCCGATGACGTGGTGGGTGTGGTGGCTGGTGTGCAGCACGATGGACGCCACCCGGTCGAGCGGGCCGGTCTTCTCGCGCAGCCGCCGCGCGAGGTCGATGATCGCCTGTGCCTGGTACTCGGCGGAGTGTTCCTTGGTGTAGGTGTCGAGGATCGCCCGGTGCGTTTCGCCTGGTTCCGGCAGGGAGACGGTGTACGACGCCTGGGGACCGTCGAGCATCCAGGCGAGGAAGCCGTCCTCCCCCTCGTAGATCGGCGACGGTGCGCCTTCTCCGCGCATCGCCCGGTCCACGGCCTCGATCGCCGCCTTGCCGGCGAAGGCCGGGGCGAACGCCTTCCAGCTGGAGATCTCGCCCTTGCGGGACTGCCGGGTCGCGGTCGTGGTGTGCACCGCCTGCCCGACGGCCTGGTACACGGTCTCCGTCGGCAGTCGCAGCATCGCCCCGATTCCGCAGGCGGTGGCCGCGCTCAGGTGCGCCACATGGTCGATGCGGTGGGCGTGCAGGCAGATGCCTTTCACGAGCGCGACGTGGATCTCGTACGCGGCGATGATGCCGCGCAGCAGATCGGCCCCGGAGCGTCCGGTGTGCTGGGCGACGGCGAGCAGCGGCGGGATGTTGTCGCCGGGGTGGGAGTAGTCGGCGGCGAGGTAGGTGTCGTGGAAGTCGAGCTCACGCACCGCCGTGCCGTTGGCCCAGGCGGCCCACTCGGGCGGCACGCGCGACCCCGGCTCCGCGCCGAACACCGAGGCGCCCGGGGTGGCCGTGTGCGTCATGGCCTGGGCGCGGGCCACGGCGACCGGGCGGCGGCGCAGGGCGGCGAACGCGACCGAAGCGTTGTCGATCACCCGGTTGACCGCCATGGCCGCGGCTTCCGTGTCCGGCGCGGCGGGCTCCTGGGTTCCGGTGGCGACGGCGGCCAGCTTCCAGGCGAGCTGCTCCTCGCGGGGCAGGCGGTCGGCACTGGGGTGGACGCGTACCTGGTGGTCGATCACGGGACTCCTCGCGGGGTGCGGTTTCGCGAAGGCCTCCCTCGCCTGGGGGCCTCGCGTTCTCCCTACCGATCATTCCCACACCCGGCACCGTTGGCGACGGCTCCAATCTGCGAAATCCGTACGGCCGAGACCTGCGAAGCTGCGAATTCTGCCAAATCTGCGGATGGTAACTTCACAAGAGCGGGGCCGAGCGGGCACCGAGTGGAACGCGAGCGGGAAGGGGCGCATCACCCATGGCACGGCGTCCCGAACGGAAGATCTACGCACACGCCAAGCTGCGGAGGCTGCGCACCGAGCGCGGCATGAACCAGGTCGAGCTCGCCCGTTCGCTCGGTATCTCGACGAGCTATCTGAATCAGATCGAGCACAGCCGGCGCCCGCTGACCGCACCGATCCTGCTGCGCATCGCCGAGGTCCTCGGCGTGGACCCCGAGTTCTTCTCCGAAGCCGCGGAGGAACGCCTCGCGACCGACCTGCGGGCCGCACTCGGCGACGAGGCCACCGGCGTGTCCGCGTCGGCGGAGGAAGCCGTCGAGGTGGCCCGGGACCATCCTGAGGTGGCCCGTGCGCTGGTGGCCCTGCATCAGCGCTACCGGGACGCTTCCGAACAGGTGGCCGCGCTGGCCTCCGCCTCCGCCGACACCCCCGCTACCCCGCACGCCGCCCTGCCCCCGGCCGAGCCGCACGACGAGGTACGCGACTTCTTCTACACCCATCACAACCACATCGAGCCGCTCGACAGCGAGGCGGAGCGCTCGGCGCAGGAATGGGGGCTCGGCTCGGCGCACCCGGCGGCGGACATCCTGCGACGCAGGCTCGCCGACCACCACCACGTCACGGTGGTGCGGGCGGCGCCCGAACGTTCGGCGGACGCGCGCCGCTTCGACCGCGCGAACCGCCTGCTGTTCTTGTCGCCTTGGCTGACGGAAGGCCAACGCGCCTTCCAACTGGCCACCCAGGTAGCCCTGTTGGAATGCGGCCCGCTGCTCGATGCTCTGGTCGGCGGGGCCGGGCTGACCTCCGCGCAGGCCACGGCCTTGGCCCGCATCGGGCTCGCGAACTACTTCGCCGGGGCCCTGCTGATGCCGTACACGGTGTTCCGGTCCGCCGCCGAGGAGCTGCGCTACGACATCGAGCTGCTCCAGGCGCGCTTCGGTGTCGGATTCGAGACCGTCTGCCACCGCCTCAGTACGCTCCAGCGCTCCGGCCGGCGCGGCGTGCCCTTCTCGTTCCTTCGGGTGGACCGCGCCGGCAACGTCTCCAAGCGACAGTCCGCCACGGCCTTCCACTTCTCCCGGCTCGGCGGCACATGCCCACTGTGGACGGTGTACGAGGCGTTCTCCTCCCCCGGCCGCATCCTCACCCAGGTCGCCGAAATGCCCGACGGCAAGCGCTACTTCTGGGTGGCACGCACCGTCACCCGGGGCGGAGCCGGGCATCACGCGCCACGCGCCGAGTTCGCCGTCGCGCTGGGCTGCGAACTGCGCCACGCCCATCGACTGGTCTACGCGGAAGGCATCGCCCTGGACGATCCCAGGGCCGCCACCCCGATCGGCCTCGGCTGCCGGATCTGCGAGCGCCGCGACTGCGCACAGCGGGCCCGTCCGCCGGCCGGTGGCCGACTGGCCGTCGACCCCGACCGACGCACCTACGTCCCCTATCCGGTGGAGACGTCGGGCAGCGACAGGGGGTGAGGCGCCGCAGCGGGCGCCAGAGGTGATGTGGGCCCGGGTGGTGCATGTACTGGGCACACCTGGGAGTGCGTTCCGGGGCCTGGACGCACCGCCGTTGACAGCGACGGAGGTCAGCGGTCGGTTCGGGTGCTGGAAGCTGTGGCTCGGACGCGGTCTTGTCTCCATGCGGGCGAACCACCGCGCTGATGCCGGTCGACGCCCGGTGCTCCCCTTGTTCCACCTCGACGCCCACCGCTCGTGGCATCATCCGCCGTCCGTCACTGTGGCAGCCGGCCCGTTCTGAGCGCTTCCGAGGCCACAAGGTTTTTCGGATTCGCCCCTGCTCCAGGGGGCGGCACCGAGGCCCACCGCTGTCCGGAGTCGCCGAGGAACAGGCTCTGGAGGGTGGAGGCTGGAGGCTGGAGGCCACGTCATGGCATGGACCGTTGCGCGGTGACAGTGAAGTAGTCGAGGATGCCTGCACGGTAGGCCCGCAGGAAGTTGCGAGGCCAGGTGCCGGGCTCCCACATGCGAGCCAGCCAGCGGTCCCAGCCAGGCCACACCGAAGGCCCGATCGAGGTGGCACGAACCCCCGTCAGTCCGGCCCGTTCGAGGCTGCTGGTGAGCGCCGGAATGCTGTGTGCGACGTCCAGGCCGGTGGTGTAGGTGTCAAGCAATGCGGCCAGCCGCTCGGGGTGGGCCGGGTCGTCATCGGGGACGAAGAAGCTGGCGATGACAGCGCGGCCGCCGGGCCGCAGCACGCGTGCGGCCTCCCTGGCGAATGCGTCGAGGTCGCGGAAGTGCTGGGCGGCTTCCACGCTGTACAGGCAATCGAAATCTGCATCCGCGAAGGGCATGCTTTCGGCTGCGCCCTGCGCGAAGCGCAACTTTTCGGGGCGGTGTGCCAAGAGATCGGCGTTGGCCTGTTCGGCCCGTTTGAGCTGCTGCGGATGGATGTCCATGCCGGTGACGTGCGCGAAGCCGTACTCCTTGAGCGCAACGGCGCAGCCGACACCCAGCCCGGAGCCGACCTCCAGGGTCCTCGGCCCCTCTGCGGGCGCCAAGGCGGCGAGCACGTGGCGGTACATGGCCTGCTGGCTGCTGATCCGGTCGTCTTCGGTCAACGGCTGGTCGAGGTCGATGCCCTGCCAGTGGCCGAAGTTGATAAACCCCCCGCCGAACAGGGACATCGAGCTGAGATCGGCCGGACCGTACGCTTCCTGGACGGCGGGTGGGATCGGGTACGGGGTCGGGGTCGTCCCGGAACACTGCGTCATCTGCACCTCCGCGATGTAGAGCGCGCCGCCACGGGGCGACCGCACACCCAGTCCTACCCATCCGCAGACCGCCCAGCGTCGGCGCGCCTTCCACCTGTTGCCCCGCCGAGGTCAGCCCGCCACCGCCGTGGGCGCCGACGGGCGGTGCTTCGTCGAGTTCGGACCAGGGAACTCGGTCAACGGCAAGGTAGATGGGGCGAGTTGGCCGGACCCGACACGGGGCCGGAGCCACTGGGCGACGGCCGAGAGACGGGCCTCCTGGGCGTCGTGGAGTTCCTTGCCCTGGGCCATGCCGTAACGGGGGCCGGTGGGACCTTTCGGGAGGGACGACACGTCCCGCCGTCGCCCGCCGTCTGCCGGAAGCTCCGGCGCCGGTCACTCCGTAGACTGGTTGTCGGTCCTCCGAATGTCGGCATCCGGTTGGCGACCGCAAAGCGTCGGGTCAGTCTTGGCCGGTGAGTTCCCACAGTGCCATCGAGCAGTCGGTTCAGAAGTCGGCGTATGTCTCTCGCCGGGATGTCGCGCTCCACTCGGCGGCATCGGGCATCACCATGTGCGGCGACATGATCGCCAACAGTGCCGTGCTGCTCCACGTCCACGCGGTCGAGCCCGGCGAGTGGCCGGTCACTGTCCTTCTCGCCGGTAACGCGTTACTCATGGTGGCCACCGCCCCGCTCTCAGGGCGGATGACGGACGCCATCGACAGCCGGCGCCTGCTGACAGGGGCGTCCCTCCTCGCAGCAGTGTGCTGCGCTGGTGTCATGTCCGCGTCCGGGTTCGTCGAGCTCGCGGCAGCCGTCGCTGTGCTGAACGTCATGTCGGGGCTGAACCTGACGGCCCTGAACGCGCTGCTGCCGGTGCTCGCCGGCAAGGGGCGCATTGTCAGAGCGGCCTCCCGACAACGGACGGCCATACTGCTGGGAGGAGGAATCGGCTTCGCGGCCGGCGGCACGCTGTTCGGGCAGTACGGGCTGGACCTGGCCATGACGGTGGACGCGGTGAGCTTCCTGGCTTTCGGCGCATGCTGCACGGCCCTCCACGGCCGACGCGGTGGCAGGCCGGCCCGCGAAAGCTGCGGTGAGCGGCGGACGGACTCACCGGATCCGGCCCGTCCGTCTGCGGGGCCGCGCAGTCAGATGTCGCCGCTGGGCTTCGGCGGAGTGCTGTGGCTGCTCGTCGTCGGCTCGGCGGCGGTTGGTCTGTTCGTCTCCAGTACCCACCTCACGCAGGTGTTCTTCCTCAAGGACCAACTCGGTCTCGACGACACCGGGTACGGGCTCGTCAGCGCCTGCTGGATGGTGGGGATGGTCGCCGCGGCCCCCCTTATGGGCCGTGTCCCTGAACGTGTCCCGGTGCTGGCCACGGTAATGGTGATGTGCGAGATGGCGACCGGTGCCGCAATCGGGCTGTGCGGGCTGCTGGCGACCGTGCCCGCGGCGGTGCTGTGCTACGTCGTCGCCGGCTGCGCAAGCAGTGCCCTGCTGGTCACCCGTGGGGCCCTGATGCATGTCCTCACACCCGAGGAGCGGCGCGGCCGGGTCGTGGCCACCGGTGCGTCCCTGCGGGGGCTGTCCATGGTGGCGGCACTGTTGCTCGGCACCGCGCTCAACGAAACGCTCGGCCCCGGGAACGCCTTCGTCGCTGCGGGTGTCGGTTCAACGCTCGTCTCGCTCACTTGTGGTCTCCGGCTGTGGAACCTGACCCGACCGCCCGCCGATTCCCCTGGCCGCGTCGGGCAGGCCGCCGCCTGAGGGGCGGACTAGGGCCTGTCCGGCGGATATCAGTGCGGGGCCGACCGTCAGAACAGCATCGCCGGGAAGGGCCACCGGTGCGGCCGGCACGGCAGCCAGAGGACATGGGGGCCGACAGCGAGGAGCCAATTCCGGCGGAGCCAGTCGGCGGGCAGGTCCGCCGGGAGGGCCTGGGCCGTTGTACCGTCTGCGGCCGTGTGCTGTGCGGAGAGGGCCGCAGGCCCGTCCAACAGCTCCACTCTCGCGGGATCGCCACGGTGGTCGCGGATCTCGACGAAACCGGGCCCCTTGCGCCAGATGCACATGCCCGGCAGGTAGGCGGCCCGCCATGCCCGCAGCGCGTGCCCGGCGCCCTCCTTCGGTTGTCCCGCCAGGTGCAGGTGCCGGGGCGGCGTCAGATGGCCGAGCCGTCTCCAGTCGTCGGTCGTTCGCAGCCGTACGGACCAGTCGACCGGGATACCCATGCCGGTCAGTTCGCGTACCACGGCGAGGCGGCGCACCGCGGTGGCCGGGGCAGCGGCGCCGGTCAGGTCGACGGTTCCGTGCAGGGTCGCGTGCCTGGCGCCTGCCCGGAAGTGGTCGAGGGCCCAGCCGTCCAGGGGCCCGCACGGCAGCGGTGTATGCCATGTCGCGTCGGTATCTGTGTCCGGTGGCCGAGGCCTGTAGTCACGTGACCATGTGAGGAACCCGGCCGCGGTCTCCTTCATTGTGCGCATTCCTCCTCGCGGGGCTGCCGCAGCGTGGTGTCGCCCGGCTTCCGTACGGGCAGGCGGAGCAGTTCGGCGTTGGTGGCACGCGGCACGACATGCACGACCTGGCCGTTCTCGCAGAACAGCAGGCCCAGTTCGCGCCAGTGGTCCAGGAGCTGCTCCACGCGAGGCTGCTCGGCGCCCAGGCGCCGGGCCAGACCCTTCGGTGTACGAGGGTCGTCCAGCAACCGGAACGCGGCCACCTCGGAGGGGTCGGTGAGCCGGAGCACCGACCAACGGAAGTGCGGTCGAGTGTTGACCAGTTCGATCACCTCACCGTCGTCGTGCCGGGTGAGGCGGGCCGTCGGGTGGCCCTCTTGCCAGGTGCGCAGGGCGCGGTCGAGACGGGTGGCCGTTTCGGGGCCGATGCCTCGCTCCGGGGTTTCGAACAGGTAGGCCAGGGCGTGGAGTTCCGCTTCGGGGAGATCGTAGGCGAGCGCGTACCGCGGATCGGGGCGCAGCTCGGGGAAGCCCAGATCGGGCCGGTCGAAATAGGGGCTGAAGCGCTCGACGCGCAGGCGTCCCGAATGCCGTGCGGGCTGGAGGTGGTGCAGTACGGGGAACTGGTCGATCACGCCGTCGTAGTGCTCCGGCGCCTCGCCGGGAAATCCGTACAGGTAGTTCCATGAGACCGTCAGTCCGGCTTCCTCCGCATCCCGCAGGAAGCGCACATTGAGGCAGCCGGTGACCCCCTTGTCCATGATCGAGAGCACTCGGCTGCTCAAGTTCTCGATGCCGGGCTGGACGTGCACCATGCCGGCGGCCGCCAGGCGCCTGAGGGCGGCGAGGCGGAGGTTGGACTTGATCTCCACGAACATCCGGAGGTCATGGCCCGCCTCCGCGAGCAGGGGCAGGGCGGTGTTCAGATGGGCGGGGCCGAGGATGTTGTCGACGACCCAGAAGTCGAGCGTCCGGTGGCGTTCGGCGAGCCGGATCACCTCGTGGGCGAACGCCTCGGGCGCCTTGGCCCGGAACTCCATGGTGGATCCGTTGAGTCCGCAGAATGTGCAGTGGTGCTTCTCTCCCCACCAGCAGCCCCGCGACCCCTCCACCACCAGCGTGGGCGCGACCCGCTGTGCCACCGGCGAGCGGGCGAACCGCTCGAAGTAGTCGTCGTAGCTGGGGTCGGCGATGTCCGCCGGGGACAGCGGCCCGGTCGACAGCGGCTGGACGACGCTCTGCCCGTCGGCCGAGCGGTGGCATACGCCCGGCAGTCCGGACAGGTCGGGCAGGTAAGGCAGGCCGGGTGGCTGCGCACTGCCTGATGCCGGACCGCGCGGCCGGGCCCTCCGCAGCCGTTCCAGCAGGTGCGGGAAGACCAGGTCGCCCTCGCCCCGCACCACGACATCCACCCACGGGAAGTTGCGGTGCAGCGCCGCCCCCTGCTCTCCTTCGCAGTTGGCGCCGCCGAACACGGTCACCACGTGCGGCAGGTCCCGCTTGAGGCGGCGGGCCACGGCCAGTGCCGCGGTGTTCTGCTGGAACGTCGAGGTGAAGCCCACCACGTCCGGCCGCCACCGCTGGATCCGGCGGGCCGTCAGCTCGGTGAAGTCCGGTGCGGCGCTGTGCAGTCGGCGGGCCAGCCGGTCGGTCCGGGCGGGCAGGTCGAACTGCTCGGCGTACCGGTCGATGTGCCAGTCGGGGTCGTCGTAGAGCGCGGAAGAGAATACCCAGTCACCGAGGCCCTCTTCGTAGGTCCGCAGCGCGAAGAAGGAGTAGTCGTCGAAGGTGAAGTCACCCTCCGCCATGGCCTGGTCGAGGTAGTCCAGATTGGCGTACAGGGTCGCGACCTCCGCGTCCGGAACGGCGGCCCGGACCGCGGAGGCCAGGATGCCCAGGGCCAGCGAGGGCACCTCGACCAGTGCCCACGGCATGTTGACCAACAGGACGCGCATGGCCTCTCCCTTCGGGGATTCAGCGGTGCCCGGTCACGGTGCGCAGGGCATCCCGCAAGCCCGCGGTGGTGAGTCGGGAGCGCCACGATGCGAGAGGTTGCCAGCGTGTGCCGCAGAACCGTGGATCGTGGTACGGCACCCAGCCGGTGCCGTGCCGTGGGTAGCGCGGTGGCCCCAGGCACAGGCGTTTGGTGAGCACGAAGCGGGTCGCATCGGTGTCGTTCGGTTGTGAGGCGTGCAGATGGTCCCCGGCGAACAGCAGGATGTCCTGGGCGTCCATCTCCACATCCACGGGATCGCCGACGTCCTGGCCGGGCAGCAGGTCCCAGCCGTCGTGTCGCAGCGGGCGGCGGTACGCCCGCGGGTAGAACAGCAGGCCGTTGCCCCGTTCCACGCGGGTCAGGGCCATCCAGAGGTTGATGGAGTTGACCGGTGTGTTGAACCACGAATCGACATGGGCGTCGCGCGGGGTGAGGAACCCGGCGAGGCCGTCCGGGGCGCCGCCGGGGGCGATGGAGGAGCGCGGCGGCATGATGCGCACCCCGAGGTGGTCGCTCAGGTATGTCCGTCCGGGCTGGGGTGTCAGCGCGGTCGTGAAATCCCGCAGCACCGTGCCGGCGAGGGGCCGGATCCGGGTTTCCAGGTCGGTGCGGATGCGGGCCGTGAGGGCGGTGTCCGCGTGTCGGTGCAGCTCCTCGAGGGGGCGGTCGGCGGCCGGGCTGTCCGGCAGATACGTGTCGAGGGCCGCACGAACGTGCCGTAGCAACGACTCCCCTGCGCCGAGGTGCGCCATCCCCCCTTTGAGGAGCACCAGCCGGCCGTCGAGGACGGCGCGCAGCGGGACCGGGAGGGTGCCGTTCAGACCCGGGGCGCGGTGCTCCCGCGGGGCGTCGGCCGGGCGCCGGGACGGCTCGACGACATGCAGGTCGGCGGCGCGCGGCGGAGGCGGGGCCGGGTGCCGTTCCGCCGGCTCGGACCGCTTCACCACGGTTCGCCTCCTGTGGGTGCCATCCGGTGACGGTGATCGGGCGGAGCATGCTGTCCGGCCATCTCCGCCAGTCCCTCGCGCAGTCCGACCGAGGGCCTGAAGCCGAACGCCGCCCGCGCCAGCCGGATGTCGGCGCCGGTGTGCCGGGCGTCGCCCGCGGACGCCGGTCTGCGCACCAGGGCGATGGGGCCCACCAGGCGTTCGACGGCGGTCACCGCCTCGTGCAGGGTCACGGCACTTCCGCCCCCCAGGTTCGCCACCCCCGTGAACCCGGACTCGGCGGCATCCCGCATGGCCCGTACGACGTCGTGTACGGAGGTGAAGTCGCGGGTCTGGTTCCCATCGCCGTACAGGACGAAGGGCCTGCCGGCGGCCGCAGCGGCGATGAGCCGGGCGAACGCCATGTCGGGGCGTTGTCTGGGTCCGTACACGGTGAACAGCCGCAGCGACACGGCCGGTACGCCGTACGCCTGCCGGTACACCTCGCACAGCCGCTCACCGGCGAGTTTGGTCACTCCGTAGGGCGAAACCGGCTGGGGGCAGACGGTCTCCGCGGTCGGGAAGGAGGAGGCGTCGCCGTAGACCGACGAGCTGGAGGCGTGGACGAGTTTGCGCAGGGAGCGGGCGCGGACCGCCTCTAGGAGGCGCTGGGTCGCGAGCACGTTGCGCTCGGTGTAGAGGGCGAACTCCTTCCCCCAGGAGGTGCGTACGCCGGGCTGGCCGGCCAGGTGGAAGACGGTGTCCACACCGTCGAGCAGCGGGGCCAGGTCCGCCTGGAGCAGGTCCGCGCAGTGCAGGGTGAAGCCGGGACGCAGGCGTGCCGACACCAGATTGCGGGCCTTGCGTGCCGGGTCGTAAGTGTCGGTGAAGGCGTCGAGGCCGATGACCGTGTCGCCGCAGGCCAGCAGGTGGTCGCACAGGTGGGAACCGATGAAACCGGCCGCGCCGGTGACCAGCGCATGCATCAGCGTCCCCCGCCGTCCACCGGGGCGAGCGCGGGCAGGACCCGGTCGACGCGGGCCCGCCAGGTGTACTCGTCCCGCGCCAGCCGCCGGGCCGCGCCACCCAGGCGCGCCCGCCGTGCGGGGTCCGCGGCCAGATCCCGGACCGCCCGCACCCACGCCTCGACGTCGTCGCACGGACACAGCACGCCGGTGACCTCGTCGGCGAGCACCTCCCTGAGCACCGGCAGGTCCGATGACACGATGGCCTTGCCGTGCGCCATGTACTCGAAGAACTTCATCGGTGACACCCAGCGGCTGATGTCCCCCACGCCGCCGCAGCACGCCACCCGCTGCTGGTAGGGAGCGAGCACGATGTCGAAGGCCCGGTAGTACGGGTGCAGCCGGGCCGGGGGCTGATGGCCGTGGAAGTACACATTGGGTGTGCGCGGACGGGCGCGCCAGTGTGCGAGGTCTTCGGCGGTGCCGCCCACCAGGTGAAAGTCCACCTCCGGCAGCAGCTCGGCGACCCGCAGGATGAGATCGGTGCCGCGGCCGGGGTAGAGGTGCCCCACGTATCCGACCGAGGTCGCGTCCGGGCGGCCGGGCAGCGTGGCCGCCGGGCCGTCCGGCGGCGGATCGGCGCAGTCGGCCGCGGCCACCAGCTCCGGCCCGTCGGCGGCGCGGAGTGCGGGGAAGGCACGCCGGTAGTCCTCGGCGAGTGCCTGCGAGACGAAGACCACCCGGCGCAGGTTGGGGTGCCCGAACAGCCGGCGTTCGACGGCTCGTGTGCGGCGGTCGTCCCAGAGCAGATGCGTCTCGTACACGGTCGGGGCGAGCGACACCGAAGCGGCCAGCGCGTGCAGATCGCGCCCGTACAGCAGGTCGGGGGGCGTGCCGCGGCGCAGTGCGTGTCGGATGCGCAGCGCCCGCAGCCAGGGATGCGAACGGCGGGCGGACGGTCCGGCGACGGTGCGCACCGGGAAGCGGTTACGGGTCCCGTAGTAGGCATACAGGTCGTCGGCGGGCGCGGTGCCGGGCAGGGCGTACAGGGTGACGTCGTGCCCGGCGTCGGTGAATGCGTCGCACATCCGCATGACGTGCACCCCGTTGGCGTAGACGGAGGGGATGCTTCCCGAGTGCAGGTAGGCAAGGCGCATGGGCGGGTCGGCCTCCGGGATGGGGAGTACGGAATCGCGTCGGGCGAGGGGCTCCGGGCTCACCGGCCGGGCTCTGGTGGGTCGTGTGGTCTGCGGGCGCGCAGGGAGAAGGAGAGCGGCATGGCCGGCAGGCCGTCGGGCAGACGCCACCAGCCGTCCGCACCGCGCTGCATGAACGGGAGCATGCGCCAGCCGACGAACGGCCATTCGTGGAGGAATTCCAGATGGAGTCCGGCCTTCAGCAGCGAGGTGACGATGTCGCCGAGCGAGTGGCCCCAGCCGTACTCGGCCTCCGGGATCCGGGTCCCGGGGACGGAACAGGGGCTGCGGTACTCGAAGGCCAGTGGTTCCGGCTCGCCGAAATAGGAGTAACGAGGCTGTAGTCGGGGAGCGGTTGCGGTGTTGTCGAACGTCCAGGCAACGGGGTGGCTCTCGAAGACGTAGAGCAGGCCGCCCGGCGCAAGGTGGTGGGCGGCCACGGCGGCCCAGGCATCCAGGTCGGGGAGCCAGCCGAGGACGCCGTGGGAGGTGTAGACGATGTCGAAGGTGTCCTTGAGCACGTCCGGCAGCCGCAGCACGTCCGCCTCCAGGAACGTCGCGCCGGGCGCGACGTCGGCGGCGAGCGAGCGGGCGATCCGTACGGCCTCCGAGGAGAAGTCGACACCGGTGACGCGGGCCCCGAGCCGGGCCCAGGACAGGGTGTCGAGGCCGACGTGGCACTGGAGATGGAGCAGGCTACGGCCCTCGACCGGGCCCACCTCGGCCCGTTCCAGCGGCCGCATCCGGCTCTCGCCGCTGGTGCGGAAACCCTCGAGGTCGTAATCGGCGGAGGCCGCCTTGAGGGGCGTCCACTGTTCCCACAGACGCCGGTTGGCGGCGACGTACCGCTGCGGGTCGCGCGCGTGCGCGGGGTGGGCGGTCATGCGGGCAGCTCGTAGACGGAGACGTGGTAGGTGCTGGTGTCCTTGAACGGGGCTCCGGACCAGCCGCCGCAGCGTCGTCGCAGCCGCAGCCCGGCGGCCTCCGCCATCAGGTCGAGTTCGCCCGGGGAGGCGTAGCGGAAGGTGACACGCGCATGGCGAAGACGCCCGTCGTCGAGGACCACGTAGTCGGAGGTGTACGTCTGGGTCGCGGGGTGGAGAGCGCGGGTGCGCAGGACGAAATCGGTGTTGCGTGCGTCCACCGGCTGGGTGCCGTTGGAGACGGTGGCGAGCGCCTCGGGCAGGTGCGCGTCGAGGACGAACAGCCCTCCTGGCAGCAGGTGTTGGGCGGCGGAGCGGAAGCAGCGGCGTTGCGCCTCCTGTGTGGTGAGCTCAGCGAAGGTGCCACCGGCCGCGTAGACGACGGAGTGCCTTCCGCGTTCCGCCGCATCGGGCGGAGCGGAGAAGTCCCCGAGGGTGACCGGTATATCGGCCCCTCCTGCCTTGGCGTGCAGCCGCGCGGTCATCTCCGCCGAGGCGTCGATGCCGTGCACCGCGTACCCGAGCGAAGCGAGGGGGATGGCCACCCTGCCGGTGCCGGAGCCGAGTTCGAGGAACGGTCCGTGCGGGGCGTCCTTGGCGAGGGAGACCAGGAACTCGACCGTGGCGTCGGTGGCGGCATGTGCCGCGAACCAGTCGTCGTAACGGTCCGCGAAGGCGGCCGCGTAGGGCGGCTCCGGTCGGGTCCGGTCAGGGTGGTGTGGTGGCATCGGCGGGCCTTCCGGGATCGCGGGGGGGGGCGGCGTCGGCAGGAGGGAGTGGAGGGAAGGAGGCGGATTTCTGGCTGCTCTCAGCCGAAGGGGTGCGGTGGCACGTTCGCCACAGCGCGCGCCGGCAGTGGCCGGGCGCCGGGGGCCACCAGCCGCACCACGGTGACCTCGTCGCGGGCGGGTCCCGTGGAGCACTCGACGGCGACGACGTCCAGGCCGGTGTAGCGAGCGAGTTCGGCCACCGGGGAGCTCGGTCGGGTGGCGTTCCCGTCGGACACGGTGCCCGGGGCGGTGCCGCTCAGCCACCACCGCAGCGAGTCCTGACGGCGGTACGCCCACAGCGCGTGTTCGAGGCCGGTGCGTGGCACGCCGGTGCGGTCGAGCGTCGAGCGAGCCCGTTCCGCCGCCGGTACGCCCATGCTCCAGCGGACCATCAGCGCCTCGTCGGCCGCCTTGGCGAGCGCCGGTCCGTCCGCCGTCGCCCCACAGCGGGCACCGAAGCTCTGGTGCCGGCCGTCGGCGGCGTGCAGGCAGACCACGACGGCGGCCGTCCCGGCGGGCGCGGGCGGTAGCAGCGCGGTGGCGTGCAGGCCCTCGCGGGTGAGCAGGTTTCGCAGCCGGTCGGGGAGACGGGGCAGCGCGTCAGTGCGTTCGGGCGGATGCCGCAGCGGATCACACCAGCTGCGCCGTATCAGTTCGCGCTCCAGAATCTCCCAGGCGGCGTGGTCCACCGCCGACTGCCACCGCGGATGAGCGGCGACACCGGTCGATCCGGCGCGGACGGTGGCCGTACATCCGACGGGCGGACGGTGGTGCAGGAAGGCGGCCCCGGCGGGTACCCATACCGTGCGGTCGTCGAGCAACGAACGTCCTGTGCACCACAGTTGGCGTGCCTGGCGTGCCTCGATGGGCGTGTCCGGCGTCCACACCGCCGGGTCGAGCGCCGGTACGCCCCGGCGGCGCAGCTCGTCGTACGAACAGCGCCGTACCAGGCGCACGGCTCCTTGCTCCGCGGCACCGTCGGCGGCCCGCTCCGCGGCACGCCCGGTGAGCACGTTCCCCATCCGCTCCAGCAGCTCTCCCCTCGCCCGTACGGCGGTGCCGTCGGCCGGTCCGCCGGCCGCGCTGCCCACCAGGACGGGGCTGCCGCCGGTCGCGCTGGTTGCCGCGAAGACGCGGGAACGGGCGGCCACCCGGGCGAAGACGGTATCGGGGCTGTGGAGGTACGGGGAAAAGACCTCGGGAACCCAGTCACGGGTCGCCGGGTTCGTACGACCACCGGCCGGTGACGTGGCGGTCATATGCGGCCCTCGTCCGCCCGGTCCGCCGAGGGCCCCGGCCCCCGGTCGGGGACCGAGGCGGCCGACAGCCGCCCGACACGCTCTTCCTCGCCCCGCAGGTACGCCTCGGCCGCCACGAGCACGTCGTAGCCGTGGCCGGTCAGGGCGGCTCGATGCCGGCGCAAGGTGCCGGTCGCCTGGTGGGCGGCGCCGACGAGATGCACCAGGCGGGCGCGCACCGCCTCGTAGGCCGACGGCGGGTCGTCCGGTGACGCCCCGCATGCCGACGGCACGCCGTCCGGGGGCGCGCAGCGCGCCGGCGACGCTACGGCACCGCTCCCCTTGTGCCCCTCCAGCAGCCTCCGATACAGCATCACCTGCCGTACGAGCACCACCATCTGCTGGAACAACCCCGTGAAGGGCCGAGGGTCGGCACGGAGCGGTGTCATCACCGACTGGGCGGCAGCCGCGGAGCCGGCCACGAAGGGTGTGCTGAGCGAGGCGGCATTGCACCGGGTGTGGGTCCCCTCATGCACAAGCGCGTCAGCCATGCGGATCCAGCCGGGCAGGCCGTCGCGTCGGTCGCCGAGCCGACGTGCGTGGACAAAGATCGCGCCGTGCACGGCGAAATCGGTGAACCCGTCGATCGCCCCTCCCTCCAGCAGCGCAATCTGGGTCACCCCGGTGCGCAGCTCCGCCATCATCTGCGGCCAGAGCGACGCCAGCCGTGCGACGGCCTCGGCGAAGACCGCCTCCTGTTCGGGTCGCCACGCGTGCACCCATGACCGCCGCGCCGCGGCTCCGTCGTGCGCCCCATCGGGGCCGTCCCCGCGCGGGGGGACGGCGGCGAGCGCCCGCGCGACCGCCTCGGCGAGATGCGGCTGATCACTCGGTAAGTCCACCGGCCACTGCGGGCCGGCCGTCCGAGGCGCTGGAATCAACCGGCGCAGCGAGGCCGCGTCGAGCGCGTCCTTCGGGCGCCCCTCGCGCTCCAGGCGCTGTGCCCGCTGCCCGGCGCGCATGACGGCGGGGTGGCGGGGCACCGGCCCGGCGGCCCCCAACGCGGCTTCGACCGTCCGCCACACGGCGTCCTCGTCGCGGCTCGCCGCCGCCGGATCGGGTGTCACACGCAACGTTGATCTCCACGGTTCGGCCGTATGCGGGTGGGCGGGGAAATATCGGGACGGCGTAGAGCGGCCTGCTGTATGCGGGCCGCCCACGTCCGATGAGCGCTTGGTGCGCTGCCCGAGCAGGGCGGACCGGTTCTCAGTCCTCGCTCGGGATGTCGATCATCAGGGCGTATTCGGGCAGTTCCTCCGTGACCTGCTCGATCTCCTCGTGCTCCATCGCAGACCTCATCTCATCGTGCGTTCAGGGAGTTCGACGGCCTCCTTGCCGCCGCGAGCCAGCTACCCGAGCGCCATGACGCGGAATCCGGCGTCTCGGCCGTCGGACGGCCGCTTGCTGCGATCCGGTCGTCCGTGGATGCCCTCTTGACCGCCGTCGTCCGATTGGCAGGAGAGGGAGCGACCCACAAGACCCACCTGTACCGACCGCTGCGGGTGGGTCCGGGCGATGGTCGCGTGGTGTCTGGGACGCCTGGGGCGTAGGAAACGGGCCACCGCGCACGCATACGGCAACCAGGCAACTGTCCGGTTCCCCGCCGTCGAACCGGGCGCAGTGCGCCCCTGTGCGCCCGTCGTGCTCCCGATACCAGCCCTCCGCGCCTGCCGCGCCGGGGCCCACACCGGACACGATGTGCGGCTGTGACGCCCCCGAATCCCCCTCCCGCGCCGGGCAGTGCCCGAAAGACGGTCGACGCGCACGGCGACGTCTACGTCATCTCGTTCCCGAAGTGCGGCCGCACCTGGCTGCGTGTGCTGATGGCCAAGGCCGTCTCGGATGCCCATGCGATCCCCATGACTGTGGCACGCGACCTCGACCTCACCGCATTCAGTGCGGCCGATCCACGGGTGCCGCGGATCGTCTTTTGGCACGACGACCGCGTGGGCCTGCGCTCACCCGGGCAACTCTCCACGGACAAGGGCTTCTACCGGGACCGCAAGGTCGTCTTCCTGCTCCGCGACATCCGGGACACCACCGTGTCGCACTACTTCCAGCGCACCCGGCGGGAGTCCGACCGATACGTCGGCACGCTCGGCCGGTTCCTGACCGAGGAGGTCGGCAGCGTGCGCACCTGCCTCGCCTTCTGGAACATCTGGTACGCCGAACAGCACATTCCCACGTCGTTCCTGCTCACGTCGTACGAGCGGCTCAGCGCGGACACCACCGGTGAACTCGGCCGCATCCTGCGCTTCTGCGGACTCCCGCAGGCCGCGGACGCCGCGGTCCTCTCCCGCGCCGTCGAGTTCGCCGGCTTTGACGCCATGCGCTCCATGGAAGCCACCGACGCGCTGGGCACCGACAAGCTCCGCCCGACGGCCGCCCACGACACTGAGAGCTACAAAACCCGGCGGGGGATCGTCGGCGGCTTCCGCGACTATTTATCCCCGAAGCAGATCGCCCTCGTCGACGAAATGGTGCACGACCTGCTCGTCCCCCCATGGTGGTCCTCGGCCTTCGCCGCCGACGGCCCGCCAGGTGAACCCCTCCCCCATCCGGACGGCCGTGCACCGAAGACCCTGCCCTGAGAATTCCGAACAGAAGTGGCTGCTGCGTGCCTTCGGTTCGGATGGGTCCCTGGTTCTTCCGTGGGGAAGAGCGGCGCGACCTGCAACGACGGTGACGTCTTCCGTGCAGCAGCAACGGCTCCCCGGTACGCCGTGGAGCTCAACGTGGTCGAAGGGCTTGCCTGCAACTGAGAGTTGGCGACAGCGCGCCCACGTGCGTGCTCCTCTTGGATACGGATACGGGTACGGCTACGGGTAGCGCCGTCTACTTCCGGCCATTCGGGGCGCCGGCCTACGCCGCTTCGCGAACGGTGAGTTTGCCATGGGACCGCCGAGTGCAGACATGGACCGCAGGAGGAGGACCGTTCCGAGGAGCCTGTTGCGAGCGAGGGCGGACGACGATGGCTACATCAGCACAGACCAGCCTCGCCGGCGATTCCACTACCTGCGGGCAGGTGACGACGCAGCTGATCCAGACAGCGCCGGCTTCGCCGTGGGACGGGCCGGAGGCAGCTCCGGGGAGCGGTTGCTCGTCGGCCTGAAGCCGGCCTCCCGGGCGGACCGGATCCCGTTCACGCGCGCCGCAGTGGTCGCCACGTCCTGTGCGAGCCGTTCGGAGGCCTCGCGCTCGCGCTGCTGCGGGCTCCGTGGCCCGCCGGGTTGAGAGCCAACCACCGTCATGGGGACCACATCCTGAAACGCCGTCGAGTGAACGCCGTACCACCCACGGCCTCAGCCACCCTCACGTACCAGGAGGAATGATCGGGCATGCACCACGACCAGCCGCGTAGCGCCATTGCCATCGTGGGGATGAGCGGCCGCTTTCCCGGGGCGAGTGGCACCGACGAGTTGTGGCGCCTGTTGGACGAGCGACGGGAGACGGTCGCCACGGCTCCGGCGGAAAGGGCGTGGATGCATGAACTGCACGCACGGGAGCCCCGCACCCCTGGCCGTATCCCCACCGACCGCGGCGGATTCCTGACCGGGATCGATGTGTTCGACAACCGCTTCTTCGACATGTCCCCACGCGAGGCGGCACGCACCGACCCACAGTTGCGGCTGCTCCTGGAGACGGCACACGAGGTCCTGGAAGATGCCGGCATTCCCCGGGATCGGCTCGCGACCGCGCCCACAGGGGTGTTCATCGGCAATATCTCCGGGGACTACTGGTTACGGCATGTGCCGGATCTGGACTCGCTGGACATCTACTCGGAGCTGGGGACGGCCCGGGCAGCCTATTCGGGGAAGCTCTCCTACGCCTTCGGCCTGGACGGGCCTTCGCTGTCGGTGGATTCGGCCTGCTCCTCGTCACTGCTCGCCGTTCACCTCGCGTGCCAGAGTCTGCGGGCGGGCGAGTGCGACGCGGCGCTCGCCGGCGGTGTGAACCTCATCCTCACCCCGCACATGCACCTCACCTTCGGCTGGGCCGGGAGCCTGTCGCCGGACGGCAGCTGTAAGTTCGCCGATGCCTCGGCCAATGGATTCGTCCGGAGCGAGGCCGTGGGCCTGGTCCTGCTCAAGCCACTGGAGGCCGCGCTCGCCGCCGGTGACCGGGTCCGTGCGGTGATCCTGGGTGACGCCGTCAACAACAACGCTTTCACGGGCAACGGACTGGCCGCGCCGAGCCATGCGGCTCAGGTGGCTGTGGTGCGGCGGGCACTGCGGATGGCGGGCGTGGAACCGGCCGATGTGGACTTCGTCGAGGCGCACGGTACCGGTACCCCTCTCGGAGACCGGGTCGAACTGCGTGCGCTCGGCGACGTGATGGCGGTACCGGCGGCGAGGTCGTCCCCGTGCCTGGTGGGATCGGTGAAGACGAACATCGGCCATACGGAGGCGGCGGCCGGGGTCACCGGGCTCATCAAGGCCGTGCTGTGCATGGAGCACCGCCGGTTCCCCGGCAACCCGCATCTGTTGACGCCGAATCCAGAGGTGGACTGGAGCAGCGGAAGGCTGACCGTTCCTGCGGACACGGTCGATCTGCCGCCGCGGGATGAGCCGTTGCTGGCCGGCGTCAACAGCTTCGGTGCAACCGGAACGAACGTGCATCTCGTGCTCGCCTCCGCCCCGGAGCCGACGGCTTCGAGAACGCCGAAAACCGCGGCGACAGCGGCGGATCGGCGGCCGATGCTGCTGCCCTTGTCCGCGCGGAGCGGGGCCGCACTGTCCGAACTTGCCTCAAAATACGGTGAGTTGGCGTCCGGGGGGCGTGGGGAGCAGTACGTACGTGAGGTGTGCTCGACGGCAGCGCACAGCCGTACTCACTGGGAGCGAAGGCTGGCGTTCGTCGCCGGGACCGCCGACGAGATGGCCGAGGGGTTGGCACGCGGGGCCCAGGACGCCGCGGCCGGCCGGCTGCCTGCCGCGCCCGAGGGAAGTCCGAAGGTGATCTTCGTGTTCCCGGGGCAGGGCTCGCAGTGGCTGGGCATGGGGCGTGAACTCATGGACCGGAGCGAGGCCTTCCGGTCCACTCTGGATCAGTGCGGCGAGATCATCGCCGAGCACACCGGCTGGTCGCTGATGGACGCGCTGCGCGGCGACGATGTCGCGTGGCACCAGCGCACCTCCCTGGTACAGCCCGCACTGTGGGCGGTGAGCGTGGCGCTGTCCGATCACTGGCGGTCCTGGGGGATCAGGCCCGCGGCCGTGATCGGCCAGAGCCAGGGTGAGATCGCCGCGGCGTACTGCGCCGGGGCGCTCGGGCTCGCGGAGGCAGGGCGGCTGAGTTGCGTCCGGGCTGAGCTCATCGAGAAGCTGGCGCCCGCCGGTGCGATGGCCTGGGTAGGCGCCGGCACGCGGGAGGTCGGCTCACTCCTCACGGAGCTGGACGTGCATGCCTCGGTCGCGGTCGAGGAGAGCCGGGCCGCCACCGTCCTCTCCGGTTCGCAGGAAGACATCGACCGCTTGGCGCGCGGCTGCGAGGAGCGCGGCCTGGCCTGCCGGCCGGTCCAGGTCTCGTACGCGGCCCACAGCGCCCAGATCGACCCGGTGCGCCGTCCCCTGCTCGACGCCCTCGACGATCTGGCCCCGACCGCGACCGGGATTCCCTTCCTGTCCACCGTCACCGCCGCCGAGACCGAGGGAACCACGCTGGACGGCGCGTACTGGTGGCGCAATCTGCGCGAGACGGTGCGTCTGGAACCCGCGGTGAGGGCCGCGATCGGGACGGGCCCCACGGTCTTCCTCCAAATCTCTCCCCACCCGCTGCTCACCCCGGCCCTCGACGCCAGTGTCGGCGAACACGATCTGGTCCTGGGGTCACTGTGGCGCGAGGAGCCCGAACTGCTCTCGCTGTACCGGTCTTTGGGCCGGTTGTACGAGGCCGGGGCCGACGTCGACTGGACCGCTGTGCACGGCGCCGCCGACCGGTCGGTGCCGCTGCCGCGCTACCCCTGGCAGCGCGAACGCCACTGGTACCAGGCTCCGGGCTACCGCTGGCCGGAGATCGGCGCGGCCCGGCAGGAGCCGGCGCATCCGCTGCTGAGTGACCCGCTGGACCCGGCGGGCGAAGCCTCGTACCTGCTCGGCCACCGGGTGGGGCGGACCGCGATGATGCCCGGTACGGGCTTCGTGGAATTGCTGCTGCATGAGGCCGCTCCCTCCCGTGAGCTGACCGGCATCGACTTCACCGAGGCGCTGCCCCTGGACGGGGACCTGGGGCTCAGGCTGCGGGTGGTGCGTGACGAAGCCCCCTGCCCCGGACCCGGCACGCTCACCGTGGAGAGCCGATCCGCCGCCTCGCGGAACTGGACCCGGCACGCCACCGCAACCGCCACCGCGGTCTCCTGCGCCCGGGAACCCACCCCCGCCGAGGACCCGAACACCGTCCGCGAGCGGTGCACCGGGCTGTCCGGCACCGAGTTCTACCGTCGGTACTCCGGCAGCGGGAACACCTGGGAGGGCGCCTTCACCGGCGTACGGGAAGCCTGGCTCGGAGCCGCCGAGTGCCTCGCCCGCGTCGCCGTACCACCGGCCGACCGGCACCGCGTCCACCCGGTACTCCTGGACGCCTGCCTCCAGCCTGTGGCGGCGCTCGTCGCCCACGCCGACCGGGCCGGCAGGCGGGGATTCGTGCTGGCCGGAATCGACCGGCTGTGGACTGGTGACCTGCCGGAGAGCGGCCATCTGTGGTCACACGTCCGGCTCGCCGAGCTCGACGGTGACGGACTGACCGCGGACGTGACGGTCAGCGATGAGGAGGGAAACATCGTCATGGAGTTGACGGGCGTTCGGTCGGTCGCACTCGCCTCCGCGGCCCCGGTCGGCAATACCACCACCCCGCGCCAGGAGAACGACACCGCTCCCGAACCGTCCGCCGACTACACACAGTGGGCGCAGACCGTGTCGTGGCAGCCTGCCCGGCTCCCCGGCTCCACGAGTCGACAGGGCGGCGGCAACTGGCTGTTGCTCGGTGCGGACGGGCCGCTCGGGCGACGGCTGGCCCGCTCGCTGGCGCGTTCCGGCGGCACCGTCACGCAGGTCGCCGAGGTGCCCGACTCCGACTCCGCCGTCCAGGCCCTCCTGCTCGAAGCCGCCGAGGACACCCCGCTCGACGGTGTGATCGTCCTGTGGACCTCGCCCGTCGCAGCCGTGGACGCCAAAGACGCTTCACCGCGACAGATCCAAGAGGCGGCGGTACACGGCTGTGCCGCGCTGAGCACCCTGGTGCGCACGCTTTCCACCCCCGCGGAGGCGGCCGACGGGGAGACCGCCCGGCTGTACGTCGTCACCCGGGGCACCCAGGACACCCCGGCGGGCGCCCACGCGTCGGCGGCCGTTCCCTGGCGTGCCGCCTTGTGGGGTCTTGGTCTGGTGGCCGGCCGGGAGAACCCGGCGCTGCGCCTGACCCTGGTGGATCTGGACCCCGCCGAAGCCGTGGTGGACGACAGCGCCCAGCTGGCCCGGGTAGTGCTGGCCGACGTGGCGGAGAACCGGATCGCCCTACGAGGGGCGGACGTCCTCGCTCCCCGGCTGGCCCCGGACCCGGCGCAGCCGCCCGGCACCCCTGCCCGGGAGCTGTACGGCGACGGCGGGATCGGCTCGCTCGTGCTGCGCGATCTGGTGCGGGAGGAACCCGGAACCGGCGAGGTCGAGATCGAGGTGTCGCACGCCGGTCTCAACTTCCACGATGTCCTCGCGCTGACGGGCACCGACCGCACTCACACGGGCGGAACGCCCAAACTGGGCTGCGAGTGCGCGGGCATCGTGACGGCGCTCGGCGACGGCGTGACGGGGCTCGCGGTCGGCGACCCGGTGCTTGCCTTCGTCCATCCGGCGCTGCGCAGCCATGTCATCGCCCCGGCGGCCCTCGTGCGGCGCAGGCCGCCGCACCTCACCCCGGCCGAGGCCGCCGCCTTGCCCGCCGCACACGCCACCGCGTACTACGCGCTGGTCGACCGGGCACGTCTCGCCCCCGGGGAGCGCGTCCTCATCCACTCGGCCACCGGCGGCGTGGGGCTCGCTGCGATCGACGTCGCCCGCATGTGTGGCGCCACCGTCTACGCCACTGCGGGCACCCCTGCCAAGCGCCGGCTTCTGGAACAAATGGGGGTGGAGAACGTCGGCGACTCCCGGTCCACCCGGTTCGCCCAGGAGTTCCGTGACCCACGGGATCCCGACAACGGCGGCGTCGACGTCATCCTCAACACTCTGGTCGGCGAGGCCGTCGAGGCCAACTTCTCGCTGTTGAACCCCTTCGGACGCTATATCGACCTGGCCGTCAACGACATCGCCGACAACCGTCCCCTGCCCATGGGGGTGTTCGCGGCAGGCCGCTGCTACCTTCCGGTCGATTTCGCCGATCTCTACGAGCGTGACCGGGAGCGCCTGGCCGACCTGATCCACACGGTGACCGACCTCGTGCAGCGGGGTCAGCTCACACCTCCGTCTCCTCGCGTCATCCCCGTGGAAGACGCCGCTGATGCCTTCTCCCTGCTCGCCCGCGCCGGTCACACCGGCAAGGTCGTGCTCTCCTTCCCCACCCCCGGATCCCCCCGTCACCCGGCTCCCGCACGGATCCGCTCCGACGCGAGCTACCTGGTCACCGGCGGACTCAGCGGCGTCGGCGGACTGGTGTCCCGGTGGCTGGCCTCGCAGGGCGCGGGCCACCTGCTGCTGACCGGACGCACGGACGAGTCCGAACTGGCCGCGGACGACCCCCGCGCCCGGCTGCTGGAAGACCTGCGTGCCACGCGCACCCGCATCGAGTACGCGGTCGTTGACGCGGCCGACGCGGAGGCGCTCACCGCCCTTCTCGACCGGCGTGGACGAGACGGGATCCCGCCGGTCGCCGGCGTCGTCCACTCGGCGGCCGCCCTCTCCACCGGGCCGGTGTCGGAGCTGACCGCCCACGAGCTCAGGGAGACGTTCCAGGCGAAGGTCGCCGGTGGCTGGGCCCTGCACCGGACTCTCGCCGACGAGCCACTGGAGTTCTTCACCCTCTTCTCCTCCGTCGCCTCCGTGCTCGGCGGCCTCGCCCTCGGGCACCACCTGGGCGCGTACGCCGCCGCCAACGCGTTCACCGACGCTTTGGCCACCTACCGTCTCGCCCAGGGGATGCCCACCACCGTCGTCAACTGGGGCTACTGGGACGAGGTCGGCCTCGCCGCCCGGCTGACCGCGCAAGAGGGGCACGACGTACGGCCGCGGGGCATGGGCGCCATCGCGCCCGACGACGCACCCGGACTGTTCTCCACCTACCTGACCGCGCCCGGCCACCACGTGGTGTATCCTCCGGCCGACTGGGGCCGCTATCTCGCCGGCTACCGGGAAGACGCCCGGAATCCGATCCTCACCGACCTGGCCGTCGAGCCGGACACCACCCGCCCCGGCTCCCACGCGCTCCGCGCACCGCGCCGTACTCCGCCCCTTCGAGCGGCACGGCCGACCACCGCCCCGGCCACCCCCCGTACCCCTTCCGTGCCGGCTCCGCACAGGACCGAACGGCACGCCACCACAAAGCCTGCTGCACACCGGGAAGCGGCCGAGCCCCCCACCGGCCCACAGCCGGCTCCGACCACGCCATCGGCACCGGACACCGCGGCGCAGCGCGATCCTGCGGAGGTGGTCGAGTACATGAAGAACCGGTTGGGCCGCATCCTCGGACTGCGCGCCGACCAGATCGACACCTCACGGCCCATGAACCGGCTCGGTCTCGACTCCCTGATGGCCACCGAACTACGCGCCGGACTACGGAAGGACCTCGGCATCGACGCCCAGGTCTCCCGGCTGATGAGTTCCGGCAGCCTGCGCGGCATCGCCGCCGAACTGGCCGCCGGTACACCGAGGACGACCGCATGACGCGCGCGAGGACCCGCCTCCCCCACGCGGTCCTGCTCACCGGAGCGACCGGCAGCCTCGGCAACAGGATCTGCGCGCGACTGCTTGCCGACACCGCCGCCACCGTCCACTGCCTCGTCCGTGCGGCCGACACCGCCTCCGCGTCGGCGCGGCTCGCCGCCAAGCTGCGCGGCACCGGCCTGCCCGAGGAGATTTACCGTGGCCGGGTGGTCGCCGTACCGGGCGACCTCGCCGGCTCCCGGCTCGGGCTGGCCACGCGCTCCTACGACGCGCTCGCCGAGACCACCGGCCTCATCGTGCACTGCGCGGCGACCGTCAACCTCGCCGCCGACTATGAGCAGTTGGCCCCCGTCAACCTCGGAGGCACCCGCGCCCTCATCGCCTTCGCCGAGCGGGCCGCGGCGCTCACCGGACGGCCGCCACATCTGAGCTACGTCTCCACGCTCGGCACCTTGCTCGGCGCGCGCGCCGCCGGCCACCATGTCGTCGACGAACACACCGAGGCAAGTCCCGCGACCGCCGGTCCGCTGGGCTATCCCCGCAGCAAAGCCGCGGCCGAGCGGGAGCTGCGGGCCGCGGCAGCCCGCGGTGCCCGGGTGACCATCTTGCGCCCCGGCGTCATCACCGCCGACGGACACACCGGCACCGCCTTCGACTCCGACCTTCTGGTACCGCTGCTAGGCGCCGTCATCGCCCTGCGCGCGGCGCCGCGGACCGACGCCACCCTTCCCTTCGACACCGCCGACACCGTCGCCCGCGCCGTCGTGCGGCTCGTCGGCCTGCCGGAATCGGCGGACCGCACGTTCCACCTCGTCAGGCCCCGACCACTGGCCCTGGCCGACCTGTTCGACGCCGCCCGGCGCGCGGGACACCACCTCGATCCACTCCCGGTCGACCGGTGGTGGCAGCTGCTCGACGCGCACGCCGACCATCCCGCCGCACGGGAGATGATCACGCTGAGCGACGTCTACCGCTACACCCTCACCACCGACACCGCGCGCAGCGCTCCCGACGTGCGGTCCGACGAGACATGGCACGTGCTCAAGAGCGAGGGAATCGACCCACCCGACGCGTCTGCCGCCTTCCTGGACTGCCTGCTCAAGACCATGATCGGCGACGGCGTGCGCCCCGCTCCAGTCACCGGCATCGGAAGCCGCCGCGCCCCGGCCACGAGGACGAAGACCCCATGAAGCGCTCCGAACTGCTCGACATGAAGCGCTCCGAACTGCTCGACCACGTGCGCGCGGTCGCGGCCGCACAGGTCCGGGACCAGGAAACGGCACGGGAGCACCACGACAACGCCCTGCCGCCGGTGCCCACACCGGTTCAGCGGCAATTCCACCAGGACGGCATGGCGAACTGGTGGCTCCCCCCGGACTGCGGCGGCCTGGGCGTGTCCCTGGAGGACAGCGTGGACATCGTCTCGGAGCTGGCCTACGGCGACGCGGGCACCGCCTTCACCTTGTTCATCTCGATCCTGGGCACCACCATGGTCGACCTCTACGGATCCGCCGCCCTGCGCCGAAGGTTCCTCGAACCGCTCGCGCTGCGCGGTGGCTACTGCGCGACGGCCGCCAGCGAACAGCAAGCGGGCAGCGAACTGCTCCGCACCGCCACCCTCGCAACCCGGCGGGGGGACGGCCTGTCCCTCACCGGCGAGAAGTTCTTCTCCACCAACGCCGAGTTCGCCGACCTGCTGGTCGTCACCGCCGTCGACGAGAACCAAGAGCATCTCGCCATCGCCGTTCCGCGCGACACCCCCGGCGTGCACATCGTCAAACGCTGGGACCTGCTCGGGCTGCGCACTTCCGCCACATACCAAGTGAACCTGCGGGACTGCCGGGTGCCTCGGGAGAACGTGCTGGACGGCAACGGGCTGCGGGTGCTCGAAGTCGGCCTGAACACCAGCCGGATCCTCATGGCCGCATCCGCGGTCGGCATGGCCCGCCGCATCCGCGATCTCTGCCTCGACTACGCCGCCGACAAGCACATCAAGGGCGCACCGTTGGAGACACACCCGGTGTTCGCGGCCAAACTCGCCCGGATCGAGACGACGATCACGGTCATGCGCAACCAGTGCCTGAGCGCCGCCCGCGAGTACGACGCACTGGCCTCGTCCGCTGACGGCGCCACCGCACTGCTGCGAGCCGGCAGCCTGAAATCCGCAATCGCCGGCAAACTCTTCTGCGGCCAGGCAGGCCGGCAGATCGCCGGCCTCGGCACGGAGATGTTCGGCGGCCTCGGCTACACGCACGACTCCCCCATCGGACGGCTGGCCGACGACATGCGCTACGTCTCCATCGTGGAAGGCGGCGACGACGTGCTGCACGAGCTGATGTACGCCCGGTACGTCATCCCTCCGGAGCGCAGGCTCTGACGGACATCGAGCCACCGAACTGCCCACTGCGCTCCTCGCCCGCACCCTCGGCATCGACATCACCACCGCTGTCAATTGGCAGCGAGCCGCCGCCGGAGACTGGGCACCTACGCCGCCGACGTCAGCCGGAGGCTGTCACGTCAGAACTGAGGATGAGAGAGGACACGCCAGTGGGCACTTACGTGTCGATCAGAGGGTGGCTGGAGTGCGACGAGACGCAACTCGCCGCCATCCAAGAGATCATCTCCTCACACGAAGACAACCACTACGCCAACGGATGGGGCTCACCCCGCCAGCACGTCAACTGGACCCACTACATCTTCTACGGCGCTGACATCCGTGAGTCGGCCCTGAGCTGGTTCACCGACCAGATCAGAAAGATCGCTCGGATCCCCCCTTCCGACGATGACGGAGACCTTGTCCAGGGACTGTTTCTTGCCGGCCACGAAGTCGAGGGGACGACCGAATGGCAGGTCCGCGACGGTGAACTCTTCATCACACCCGCCGACATCAGACACCAGTACCTCGATGGATAGCCCTACTCGTTCAGAGAGTTCCCATGCCCGACTCCACCATTGCGCGCCGGCACGGAACGGCGCCGTGAGGCCGTCGAACGGTCGCCTCCCTCCAGTTCGACCGGCACGGCAACCGAGTCCGGCGCGCGGCGCAGAACCTGCTGGACTCCGAGCACGTCCGCCGCGCGATCGGTGAAGTCGCCACCCCCCTGTGGGGTCTGCCGCAAACCTCCAACGTGGCGGCGGGCGGGAGCTCCGTCCGAGTCACAACCGGGCCGAGCGTGCTGTGTCCGCAGGCGTGAGCGTATGGACCGGTGGTCCCGCCAGCAGCGGCGCGGACCGGTCTTCTCCAGCCTGATCGGACTGGTGTAGGTCAGTAGGTCAATAGGTCAAGACAAAGGTTGCCCGCCGGAATCCGGGAGGGACCCCAGGCCGTCGCGCAGCAGGTCGAATGCCTGATTGGCGGCTCGGACCGCTTCCGGGTACCGGTCGGCGGCGGACGTCCCGCCGGCCAGGGCTTGATGATTCTGGTCGGCGAGTTCACGTATCACCGTGATCACCTGTGATGCCGCCAGGCGCGCGGTGAGCGGATCGAAGGCGGCTTCTTGGAGCGCGGCGGCCAGCGCGTCCATCCCGCGTGACGTGTAGTGCGTCAGCCCGGCGGCCAGGCACTCGGTGCCGCTGACGAGCTGGTAGAAGGCCAGGCTCTCGGTGCTGTCATTCAGGCCGGTATTCGCATCGCGCCGCCGCAGGGCGTCCAGCAGCGCTATCCGCAGCGCGTCCAGTGGTGGCTGCCCGGGCCGGCGCGCCCGGACGGCCCGGGCGGCTTCGTCCTCGTGGTCGGCGAACAGCTGCAGAACGAGGTCTTCCTTCGTGGGGAAGTACGTGAACAAGGTTCGCCGGGAGACCTCCGCCTCTTCGGCGATCTGCGTGATCGAGACCTTCCCGAACCCGGACTCCAGGAACAGGCGCAGTGCCGTAGCGGCGATGGCCTCGCGGGTGCGCGCCTTCTTCCGCTCCCGCAGCCCCGCCCCGCCCGCTGCCTGCAGCATCAGGGACGAGTTGGCACCGGGCAGCACCGGCGCCTTCCTGGCCTGGGGCGCCCCCCGCGCTCTGCGACAGAGGTGGATCTGAGCAATCCGACCGTGTCGGCGCAGCTCCTCGATTGCATCGAGCATGAGTGGGTAAGCGACCGCGCTGGTTCTCGGTCATGTGCGAGATCGTCGACTCAGGGCTGTTGGGCACCAGGGCAGAGAGTTTTGGCTGGCTCGCAGTCAGTATGCGGGCGGCCTTTCAGGATTCGTCGGCCGCAGTGTCGCAGTTGGTCGTGGCGGCTTTTCTGCGCCGATACACCATCACGCCACTCACCGCGAGGAAGAGCGCGGTGACCGCGCCCGCGCCGATCACGGTCTGCTCGGCAAAAAGCCTTGCCAGCAGTTCCAGCGCGCCGATCCCTACCGTCGCGTAGACCAGCGCCCAGCCCGCTCCGCCCACGAACAGTGCCGGGAGGTAGCGCGACAGAGGCATGTGCATACTCCCCGCGAGGAAGTTGGCAGCGGTCTGGAATCCGACGGTCAGGAATGAGACGGCCACCACCGGTGCGCCCCACCGCTTGATCGCCCGTTCGGCGCTTCGGAACTTGGGCGTGGAGATCCGCTCCGCGAGCCTGCCGCGCCTGGCACCGGCCCCGGCGAGCCAGCCGACGGCGAAGGTCCCTCCGGCGCGGAGCAGGACGATGGTGTAGAGACCGGCAGCTGTGAGCGCGACCTTATCCACGACGTCTCACCCCCCAAGCCGGGCCCCCGCCGTAGATTGCTTCTCCCGTCACCCCATGTCGCGATTCTCGCCCCAGCGGGCCTGCAAAGGGCACGAGGCCGGTCTCATACCTCACCTGCATCTGCTGGTCCGTCCCTGCATACGTGTCGAAGCGGCATCGGTGCCCCAGCACGACGCAGCGCATTCCTGCGTCCAGGGGCCTTCCGGGTACGGCCTCCAGTCAGGGCCATCCGGCACGCCCAGATTAAGCGAACTTGCGTGCCCCGGGTACATGGCCGTCCTACGGCCGACGCGACGGGCACTCCCGCTTCGCCAAGAGCCGTACAGCGCGACGACCGCCTTCACCAGTACTTGAACCAACGACCGCGACGCGGTCGCCTCCGGCGCCGCTGCCAGCGGCGAGCCCTGGCAGTACTACGACCTCGGCCATGGCTGGTGCACCTCCACCTCCTTCGAGCAATGCCAGCACCGCATGGCTGCGCACGCTGCGACTCCTACACTCCGAAGGAATCCAGCAAAGGCCAACTGCTGGAGGCGAAAGACAACCTGCAGAAGATGCTGGCCAACATCCCGCTCACTGACGTCCCCACACCTGCCGGCCCGATACCCCGCCAGCTCGGTGCCCCCACGACTGCGACTCTGCTGCCGGTCATCGACCTGACCACCCGCACGCGATCGTGCCGACCTGGTGAGCCGTGCTGAGGACCCTCCAGCATTATCCAGGTGTGGGCCGGCACGAGAAGATGCCAGAGTCAGCGTCGTGACCTTGATGAACGTGCTCGTCGACTTCGCCCGGACCGGCAGTGTCGGCCCGCTTCACTGCGGCATGCCGCTGACCGAGGCCGAGGATCTCCTGGGCCCAGGACGCCCGCACCCCGCCATCCGGATGAGACCGGACATCGACGGCTACCCCCACGCTTGGAACGACCTGGAGCTGGTCATCACCCAACGCCTGGTAAGCGGAATCTGGATCAGGCTCCGGCCAGGCTCGACGGCCAAGTTGCCGCCCCTGGTCCTGCCCGACTCGGAGTCCTACCCGTCCACGGTGCTCCGAGAGGACCTGATCGCCGGCCTTGACGCAGTCGACTGCCGCCACGACATCAACGACCGCCTCACGTTCGGAGAGCAATCCAGCATCCTTACCCAACCCGCCGCGGTCTGCGCGGTGTTCTTCACGCCTGGCCGCGACGACCACGTCCCCCATCGTGAACGCCACTACCTCGGCGTGATCCACAAGCACACCGCTTGACATCGACATCTCTGATTCCACGGAAGGGGCGGGAAGTCGTGTGGCAGGTAACGCCACTGCACACCGGTCCGGTCCACGTACAGGATCGCGTTCATGATTTCGCGCAGATCGTGCTCGGGCGGGCGGCCGATGTCCAGGGCATGCCGCCGCCGCTCGGCCCGCCAGGAAGACAGCACCGGCTCGATCAACGCCCAGCGGGCATCGGACAGATCACTCGGATACGGACGTCGCTCACTCATGTAACCGACGTAGCGCCCGGAGGCGAGTGCGCCCAGGCGTGCCTCTTCGGCTCTGGAAGCACGGCCAACGAGGGTGTTTCAGGCGTCCAGTGGTGTGCAGCACCTCATGAATCGTGATCGATGCAGGTGGACCGCCGGGCGGGCGGGCGGGTGTTTCACGAGCCCTGTGAAACGCGTCCGGCGGTGGGGCTTTCCTTGACACCTGGGTGTGGTGGGTTGGAACCAGCAAGGGATCGCCGATGATTGCGGAAAACCGCAGTCCGATCGGGTGGTCGACCGCATGGTGGGCCTCCTGGCCGCGGCCTAGCGTGAAGCGCATGTTCGCAACCCCGGCCTTCGCGCCGCTCCTCGCCTCCTCCGCTGAGCCAGCCGGCGGCATCGCCGGATGGGCCGTCGAGGTCATGGACTCACTCGGAGCCGCCGGTGCCGGGCTGACCAACCTCGTCGACACGGTCCTGCCGTTCATCCCCAGTGAGATCGTCCTCCCTGTTGCCGGATTCGCTGCCGGGCAGGGGCGGTTGAGCCTGGCGGCCGTCATCGTCTGGACCACGGTCGGCTCCATTGTCGGATCCTGGATCGTGTATGCCGCGGGCGCTCTCCTCGGCCGCGAACGCACCCGCGCGCTCGCCGCCCGCATCCCCTTCGTCCGCCCGCACGAGATCGATCGCGCCGAGGCGTGGTTCGCCCGGCGCGGCCGCGCCGCCGTACTGCTCGCCCGCATGGTGCCGGTGGTGCGCAGCCTCATCTCCGTCCCGGCCGGGATCCAGCGCATGCCGGTGGCGGCCTTCACCGCCCTGACCGCCCTCGGCAGCCTGACCTGGAACACCGCGTTCGTCCTGCTGGGATACTGGCTCGGCGACAACTGGCAGCTGGTGGAGGAGTACGGGGGATGGGTGTCGAAGGCAGTCGTGGCGGTGGCGGTGCTGGCCGTCGCCCGTTGGTTCGCGGCGCGGCTGCGCCGCCGCCCCGGCGCCCGGCACCGGGCATGAGGCCCGCACGCGCCGCGGTCGGCATCATCCTCGGCGCGGTCTCAGCGCTCGCCGCGCCCGCCGTCCTCGCCGCGGCGGGCCTGGCGCGCTCCCCCGGGTTGCCGGTCCGTCTGGCCGAGCTGGAACGGCGGCGAGTGGCCGCCCTGCTCGGCGGGGGCGCGGCGTCCCCGGGGGGTATCGAACCGCGCCGGGCCGTTGCCTACTTGTGGTGCCGCATCCCCGTGGGCCTGCTCGGCGGCGGGGCGCTGTTCCTGCTGGCGGCGGGCGGCTGGACGGCCGCCTCCGGACTGTCGCGCTGGCTGACCGGGCATGATGTCGACGGTATGGGCCCCACCTGGCCGGTCGCCGGGTACCTCCTCACCGCCGGGCTGCTGCTGCTCTTCCTCGACCTGGCCGGCCTGGCTGCCGTCGCCGAACTGGAACGGCGGCTGATCAGCCGTTTCCTCCGCCCCGACGAGCTGACCCGGATGCGCCGCCGGATCGACGAACTCGCCGCCTCGCGCTCGGGGATCGTCGAGGCCGTGGATGCCGAACGGCGCCGCATCGAGCGCGACCTGCACGACGGGCTGCAGCAGCGGCTGATCGTGGTGGCGATGCTGCTCGGACGGGCACGCCGCAAGAACTCCGAGGAGCTGTGCCGGCAGGCACAGACCGAGGCTGAGCAGGCGTTGGAGGAGCTGCGGCAGGTGGCGTGGCGGGTGTATCCGGCATCGCTCGACAAGCTGGGGTTGCGCGAGGCACTGGCCGTGGACGCCGAACGCTCGCCCATCCCGGTGCACCTCAGCGGCGACCTGACGCAGCGGCCGACCCCTGCCATAGAAACGGCCGCCTATTTCGCGGTGCGCGAGGCCCTCACCAATTCGGCCAAGCACGCCGGGGCCACCCGGATCGAGGTGGCGATCGGCCAGGATGCCGACGTGGTGAGGGTGTCGGTGCGCGACGACGGGCATGGCGGCGCCGATCCCGCCGGGCCGGGACTGACCGGCCTGGCACGCCGCATCACCGCGCTGGACGGGCGTCTGACCGTGGACAGCCCACCGGGCGGCCCCACGCATGTGGTTGCGGAGCTGCCATGCGGTTGATGATCGCCGAGGACTCCGCGCTGCTGCGCGCGGGTCTGGTCCGCCTGCTGGTCGACGAAGGGCACGAGGTGACTGCCGCGGTGGGGGACGCGGACGCGCTGCTGGCCGCAGTGGCCGCCGGGCCCCCGGACGTCGCCGTCGTGGACGTGCGCATGCCGCCGAGCCACACCGACGAGGGATTGCGGGCCGCGCTGCGGCTTCGGTCCGAGCACCCGCAGGTGGGAGTCCTGGTGCTGTCGCAGTACGTCGAGCAGCGGTACGCCGCCGAGCTGCTGGCGGCCGACACCCGGGGCGTGGGATATCTGCTGAAGGACAGGGTGGGAAGGGTGGAGGAGTTCTTGTCCGCGCTGGAGCGGGTGCACGGCGGCGGCACGGTGTTCGATCCGGAAGTGGTGCGCCGCCTTCTGGCGCGCACGCGCCACACCGATGATCTCGATCTGCTGACAGACCGTGAGCGCATCGTGTTGACGCTCATGGCTCAGGGTTGCACCAACACGGCCATCGCACAGCAACTGTTCGTCTCCAGGAGCTCGGTGGAGAAGCACACCAACGCGGTGTTCGACAAACTGCGGCTGCCGCGGGATGACGGCACCAACCGCAGGGTGCTGGCGGTCCTGCGGTTCCTGGGGAGCTGACTGACGCGGCCGGCCAATCCGACCCGCCCCTGCTCCGAGACAGCCGCCGCGCCGCGACGGGCGCAGCACTGACCCGTTCTCCGCTGCGTCAACGCGCCCGGTGCTCTCTCCCCCGAGGACCAGGCCGTCGTCGAAGCGTTCCGCGCGATGCTCGCCACGCTACGCGCCCCGGAGCCCCTGGATGCCCGGCCTCGCCCAGGACGTCGCCGTGAGGGTCGGCCCGTTCATCGAGCGCGCACCCAAGCTGAATCGAGTGCGCACACAAGCTGAGGAGCCGGCGAAGGCCGACTGGACTCAGGGCGACCAGACATACGGTGTCGTCGTCGTGACCACGTGCAGACCAAGGCGGGTGAGGACCGGGGCGCTGTCGGCTGAGGCGTCGACGTAGACGTACGGAACATCGCGGGCAGCAGCGAGTTGGGCTCGATGGGCGACCATGGCCCGGTAGATGCCCCGTCCGCGCCATTCCTTGAGCGTGGAGCCGCCCCAGAGGCCGCCGAAGTCGACGCCGTCGTTGAACACCAGCCAGGCGGCGCAGACGACTTCGGTGCCTGCCTCGGCGACGAGGACGATGGTGTTCTCCGGGGCGTTCTCGATCCGGGCGGTCAGGTCGTCGGCGAGCCAGCTCCAGTCCTCGCCCCAGACGGTGCTCTCCATGGCGGCGATGCGCTGGAGGTCTGATCTTGCGGTGACACGGCGGAGGGTCACGCCGTCGGGCAGGACGGGGTTGGCGGCAAGGTCTGCGGACTGCCCGATGAGCACGGTCTCGCTGTCCTCGGCGGCGAAGCCGGCCGCCGTGAGTCGGTCAGTGAGGTCGGCGGGGAGATCATGAGCGCGAGTCTTCCATTCGACCGCCTCACCCCGGGCAGCGTAGAAGTCACGCTGCCGCGCAATGAGCGAGTCGAGTTCTGCCCCGCACACACCGAGGTCGCGTGGGCCCGTGACGAAGCCACGGCGCCAACCGACGACACGGGTCAATGGGCCGTCCCTCTCGATGCGAGCGCTGCCGCCAGGCGGGGTGACACCACGGAGTTGGGCGTCATACGCGGTGCGGAGTTCGTCGATCGGAATGCCCTTCACACGAACACCGTACGGACCGGGTCAAGTGATTAAACGCCGATCGAAACCGCGCGAACATCAAGGGCTGAACTCTCTCCCCCGGCCACCGGAGATCAGAAACAGGTACTGACCTTGTTTCCTTCATCGCCTCGGGCAAGGTCGGGCCGGCGTGTACCGATCTCCGGCCGCCGGGCGATGAGTTGACCGGCCAGGTACCTCAGAGTGCGGGCCGGCAGATCGATCGATGACGCGCAGACCGGCACGCGAAGCTCCTAGCGGCACAGGTGATCTTGGTCGAGAACCCGGCTACCAGGAGCTTCGTCACGTCTGTGGACCGCGGTCGGCCCTCAACTCCCGCCATCTGCGGTCAGGTCGGAAGTCGATCTCAGTGGGTCGGGCGCTGCGGGGCACTTGCCACCCCTGACTCCCGGCCGCTCAGCGCGGCGTCCAGAGTCTCCTGGGCCGTGCGCATCGCTTCGGCGTACTTCGGCTCGGACATGCGCTCCCAGGCCCGGTCCGGTGCGATGTCCTCGACCCGGCTCATCACCCACCAGATGTTTCCGAACGGATCCCGCACCCGGCCGCCGCGATCCCCCCACGCGCTGTCGACAGCCTTGGTGACCACCTGGGCCCCGTGCGCGACCGCGGCCGCCATGGCGGCGTCCGCGTCCGGGACGTAGACCCGCAACAGCGAAGGCATCACCGGCCAGTCGGGCCGTCGGTCGAAGGCCAGCACGACCGTGTCGCCGACTCGGATCTCGCCATGGCCGATGCTGCCGTCCTCGACCGGCACCCGTGCAAGTTCTTTGCCGTCGAACGCGGCGGTGATGAAGTCGAGCAGTGCACCGGTGTCGTCGGTGACCACCCACGGCGCAACGCTGGTGTAGCCCTCGGGCGCAGTGTGGTCCATCGGTCTTGTCCCCTCGTGTGGTTCCTCGTGATGTGACGACACTAGGAGTCATCTAGGGCAGCTACGGTCCTAGATGAGCCACGAAATCAGCACCACCCTGGTAGTTGTGAACCAGATCAGGTGTAGCGCCCGCGAGCACTAGCAGGCATGGAGCCCGGCGACGATCAGGTTGTGGACTGGCTGGCTGGATGAGGGCCAGCCCTTGGTCGCGGTGACTTGTACGAACCTGTTGATGCCGGCCCGCAGGCGCATACCGGGCTTGAGGCGCTCGGCGTCGAGCCAGGTCTTACTGTCGCCATCCACCTAGTAGGGGTTCTTGGGGGTGGCGACCGCAGTGCGGTTGCTCCTGCCAGAACCGGTGACACCCAATACGGTCGGGTCAGGGGGCGAGATCCTCCTCAACGGCTTCGGCGCTTGGGGACCGCCCTGGCCTTCGGCAGAGGTCAGGACGGTGACCTAGAAGCCATTCCGTGGCAGGCGCGGACCATGGCGGAGCCGCGCGAGGCGCGCTCCCACAGCACGTTGTCGACGGTCTTCTCATCGCCGGAGCGGTAGGCATTGAGGGCCCTGGTGGCGCCGTCCAGGTCCTTCTGCAGCTCCGCCTTGACCGCCGGTGCCGTCGCCTTGGCCAGGTTTGCCCTTTCCAGGTCCTGTATCTCCTGGAGCAGGTCCTCGACCGGTGCCTGGCCGTTGCCGTAGCGGTTGGATGTGACAATCCTGTCCCACTTCCCGATGACCTTGGACAGGTTCTCGCAACCGGCCTCGGTGGTGATGCCGCCGCTGCCGCCAGGTGAGGATCCCAGCTCGTCACCCCCTCCGGCCCGGTCCGAGGCTGAGGAACTCGGTGGAGTGCGGCTCGCGCCGGTGTCGGGGGCCTCACCGTTGCCGCCTGCCGTGATGGCGATGATGCCCCCGATGACGGCCGCGACGGCGACCGCGGCGGCTGCGATGGTGCGCGCGCGAGGGCGGCGCGGGCTCGGCTCCGGCGGCGGGGGGAGAGGGAGGGTGGGTGCCGCTGGGGGGACGGGCCGAGTGGGTGCCTCGGAGGCCTCCAGAGAAATCGGTGCCACCTGGGGCTCCTGGGGCTCCTTGGGCTCCTCAGCCGCTCCGGGATCCGCCGCCTCCCCCCGATCCGCGCGTTCTCCGGGGCGCTCCGGAGACGACGGGGTCCCGTCGATCACGGCCTGGGCCTGCGCCACGGTTGGCCGGTTGGCGGGGTTCTTGTCCAGCAGCTGTGTGATCAACGGCTCCAGGCGGCCCGCGCGTTGAGGGGCCGGTGCCTGTCCGAGTACCACGGCGGTCAGAGTCTCCGTGGGGGTGTCGCGGTGGAACGGGGACACCCCCTCCAGCGCCTGGTACAGCGTCACCCCCAGGGAGTACAGGTCTCCCGCGCCACCGGAGTCGACGCCGTCGAACCGCTCCGGTGCCATGTATTCCAGCGAGCCGATCAGTCCCCCGGTCGTGGTGACGGCCGTATCGCCCTTGTGGACGGCGATGCCGAAGTCGGCGAGCAGGGCCCGGCCGTCGTGGGCGAGCATCACATTGGTGGGCTTCACATCCCTGTGGACGATTCCCGCCTTGTGCGCGGCTCCAAGGCCTGCCAGCAGTTCGGTCGCGATCCGCGCGACGTCCTCCACCGGCATCGGCCCGTTCTCAGTGAGCCGGTCGGCCAGGTTGGCGCCTTCGACCAGTTCCATGACGATCCACGGCGCCCCCTCCTCGATGACCACGTCGTGGACGGCGACGACATGGGGGTGGGAGCGCAGCTTGGCGGCGTTGCGGGCCTCCCGCTCCGCACGTACCAGTCGTTGCGCGTGCTCCGTCTCGGATGCCGCCGGGGGGAGCCAGACCTCTTTGACGGCGACGTCGACGTCGAGGGTCTGGTCGTGCGCTCGCCAGACACGGCCGAACCCTCCGCCGCCCAGGGCCTCCTCCAGGCGGTAGCGCCCGCCGACCAAGCGGCCCGGTTGTGTCTGCTCGGCCACTGCTCCCCCTATTTGTGTGTGATGTGCTTCAACTGCTCTTGTTCATATGCCAATTGGCTTCAGTGCACTACCCGTTTCCGGGTGACCCCGCGCGCCCTCTCCCACCCCACGGGCACAAGCACCACTATGACGTACGGCACTCTCTCTCAGGGGCGGACCAGCGGAAGACGCCCGCGATGTGGAGGTGGCGGGCCAAGATTCTTGACCTGCGAGTCCAGCAAGGTGCTACCGATCCGATCGCGGGAAGGCCGAAGCATTTAGATCCGGACGCCGCCGTCGGGCAGGCCGCAGGCACCGGCTCCGATCGAAATGCTTGAGAAGCCGGGAGGACCCGTAAAGGATCGACTGCGCAAGGCGCTGTGGATTCTCGCCGCGACGGACCTTGCCGATCCGGGCCGCCGCGGTTGTCCGGCCGTGAACATCGCGGAGGCCCGGCGTGATATCGCACGCCGGGCCTCGAAACATTCGCCGGCCGTCACGGGTCAGCTCGAGCAGTTGGCGACCTTGTCGGGCAGCTTTCCGCCGACCAGATACCTGTCGACGGCACGGTCGGTGCACGTGGACGGATTCTCCGAGGCGTACGCCCCGTGCCCCCGGCCCTTGCGTACGAGCAGCGAGCTGTTGTCCAACTGCCGGTGCACCGCCTGCGCGTTCGTGAGCGGAGTTCGCGGATCGTCGGTGTACGAGACCAGCAGCACGGGTGCGGCCCCGGATCCCTTGATCGGCTCGACCACACCGGTGGGGGCGAGCGGCCACGTCGCGCAGTCGATCATCTGCCAGGCGAAGATGCGACCGAAGAGCGGCGATTGTTCGGCGAACGCGTCGGCGGTGCGGAGCATCTCCTTCGGGGACTTCGGCGCTGACGGGGAGTCCAGGCACAGCACCGCCGGCATGCTCAAGGAGGTGTTCTTCTCGGCCTGCTCCTCCTGCGGTGTCGGCCTCCCGCCGCCGGTACCGGATTCAAAATTCTCGAAGGCGCTCACGTCCCCGTTCAGGGCGGCCACCAGCGCGTTGGTAAGTCGCTTCCAGCTCTCTTCATCATTCAGGGCCGTTCTCAGAAACCTGGACAAGGTGGCGTCGGTGAATTCCGCACCGTCGGCCCCTTGCAGCGGCTTCCGCTCCAGCTCCTTGGCGAACTGGGCGAGCCTCCGCACGACCTCCCCGGCCGTGTCCCCCAGCCGGTCATCGCCGCGCGCGACGAGGTTTCGGGCGTATCGACGCAATGCGTCTTCGGAGGTCTTGACGTCGAGTAGGGTGACCTGCTGCATATCGGCGGCGGGATTGACCACGCCGTCCAGCACCATCCGACCCACCTTCTCGGGAAACAGCTTCATGTACTGCTGGCCGAGGAAGGTGCCGTAGGAAACACCGGTGTAGTTCAACTTGGCGTCGCCGAGGACCGCACGCAGCACGTCCAGGTCGCGCGCAACGCTCACGCTGTCCATGTGCGCGAAAACGTCGCCGCTCGCCCGTTGGCAACCGCGGGCCCGCTGGGTCGCGTCGGCGAACGCCTGCTCGGCCTCCGCTTCGGTACGCGGCGAATTCTCGGGCTCCTGCGGCGCACCGTCGGGGCACCTGATCTGCCCGGAACCGGCTATGCCTCGCGGATCGAAGCCGACCAGATCGTAGCGGGCCCGAGCCGTTTCACCGGCATGCCACTGTCCATCGGCCACGAAGCCCGCACCGCCCTCGCCGGGCCCACCGGGGTTGAAGATCAGCGACCCCAGCCGACGGCTGGGGTCTTTGGCCCGCACCCGCGACACCCGCAGCTCGACGGTCTTCCCGTCCGGGTGGGCGTAGTCGAGCGGCACCCTCACCCAGCCGCACTCCGCACCGGGCACGGCCTTGGGGGTGACGTCCGCGCCACAGGCCGTCCACTGGACTTTCTGCTGCGTGAAGTGCGCGGGCAGAGCCGGAACGGAAGTGTTCCTGCCCTTGGCCTGGTGGGGCTGGGACGCCGCGGCGCCACCGACACCGCACGCCGTCACCACGAAGGTGGTGACGGCCAACACACCGGCCGTCAAGGATTTGGACTGGCGGGGAATGGACATTGCCGTTCTCGCTCTCTCGCTGACTCCCGGGGAGCATGCTCACAGTCGCGGCTATTGCGCTGTTTCCTCCGTCACAGTCGGATATGGGGCCTACGCAGCGTCGATGGGTGATCACGTGGCGCCATCATCTGGGAGGCGACACAGCCGGCGAAGACCGAGACCGCTCCGCGCCGTGACCGACTGTGGTCACGGAGCGGCGTGACGGGGACAAGCAGCGGCACGATCAGAGTGACCAGTGCTCGGCGAGGCAGTCACAGGACGCGAGCAGCAGGTATGGCGGGCGCGGTCGGCGGGCGCCCACCGCCGGGTCCGCCGCCCACAGGCCTCGTCTGTTCGGCAGGAGGCCGGCTACCTGCGGGCTGCGGTGACGGAGGGAAGTTCGGCGAAGCGCTTGCGGTACTCGCCGGCGAAACGGCCCAGGTGGGAGACGCCCCACCGGTAGGCGATGGTGCCGGCGGGGTCGGTGGAGGGGCCCCCGCGCCGCCGGCGAGTGCGTCGTCGTTCTGCGGCGGGAGACGGGCCTGGCCTCACCCCACGGACCGGGGCCATGCGACCGGAAGCCGAGACCGGACCAGCCGCATGACCCCGCACGTAAGCCCTGGCCGAAGCCCTAGCCGACCCGCACTTCAGTGTTCTGGCATGCCTGCAGCAGCCATCTCCCGTCGTCCTGCTTGGTCATGACGTACAGCGGAGCGCCCTCCGTGTCGCCCTCCGTCGAGTGGTAGATCTGGCGGACCTTGACCGCCGCCACGTCGGGCCGCAGGAACTGCGTGTACACCGCTTCGTAGGTGACCTCGCCGTCCCAGGTCGCGGCCGGCAGCACGGTGCGGGTGAACTCGGCGATCGCATCGAGGCCGATGAGGACCTTGCCGTGCGCGGTCGTCCAGAGGGCATCGGGATGGAACAGTGCGAGGAAGCCCTCCACATCCTTGGCACGCTGGGTGCGCTCGACAGTGGCAACGACCTGTTCAATCGCCTTGATATCTGCGGTTTCGGTATTCATGTGGATCACTCTGGTGCCTCAAGCAAGGTTGAGGTCAAGGCCGAAGTCGAATCAATCGCAGAGGCAGGTCCTGCACCAGCGCTTCGGCGCTCCGGTCACGGCACTCCGCAGGCACCGGCTCCTGCGCACCTCGGGATCGCTTCCGGGTGCGGCGAACGACTGCATCCCTCGCGTCCACGCATCCGCCGGGCGGCTTCCGGGGGAAGGTACAGCGGTGCGGGTGATCGCACGCGGGCAGCACCGGACGGAGGGAACGAGATGAGCAGCCCACATCATGACCGCACGGAGTGGGATGTCGTCGTGGTGGGCGCCGGGCCGGCCGGACTGGCCTGTGCCCGGGACCTGGTCACGGCGGGGCTGCGGGTGCGGCTGCTGGAGGCCGAGGACAGGCCCGGTGGACGCATGCGTACCGACCTCGTGGCGGGGTGCACGGTGGATCGGGGTTTCCAAGTCTTCAACACCGCCTATCCGCAGGTACGGCGCCGGATGCCGCTGGGGCGGCTGCGCCTGCGTCCCTTCACGCCCGGCTTCCTGGCCTGTGACGGTGACCGGCGACTGCGGTTCGCCGACCCCACCCGCGCACCTCGGCAGACCCTGGAGGGGCTGGCCGGCGGGCTCGCGGGGCCGCGTGACCTCGCCGCTCTGGCCGCCCTGGCCGGGCGGGACGCCCTCGCGCCCGCGGCACTGCTGCGGTGCGGCCGGGAGACCACGACCCGGCGGGCGCTGGCCAGGGCGGGCTTCACCGACGAGTTCGTGGAACGGTTCTTCCGACCGTTCCTGTCCGGAGTGTTCCTCGAGGACGAGTTGGAGACCTCCAGCCGGTTCTTCCACCTGGTGTGGCGGAGCATGGTCCGCGGCACCCTCTGCCTGCCGGCCGGGGGCATCGGAGCGGTGCCCGAGCTGCTGGCCACGCAACTGCCGCTTGGCACCCTGGCCCTGGAATCACCGGTGACGGAGCTGACGCACGACGGTGTCCTGGTCGACGGGGACCGGACCGTGGCGGCGCGGGCAGTGGTCGTGGCGGCAGGGCCCTCGGCCGCGGACCGTCTGCTGCCGCGGCTGACCACTCCGCCGTACCGCGCCGTGACCACGTATTACCACCTCGCCTCCCGCTCTCCCCTGCACGAGCCGACATTGGTGACGGACGTGCGGGGGCGCTTTGTGAACAGCTGCGTGCTGAGCGAGGTGCACTCCGGATACGCCCCGCACGGGTACGCGCTGATGGCGACCTCCGTGCTCGGCAGTGCCGGTGCCGAACGGGAGACGGCGGTCCGGGCGGCCCTCGCCGAGTGCTACGGGACCGACACCGACGACTGGGACCTGGTCGCGACACGCGCTGTGGACGAGGCACTGCCCGCAATGCCTCCGGGGCTGCCGCTCAGCCGCAGCACCCGCGCGGGCGCAGGCCGCTATGTGTGTGGCGACCACCGGGCAACGGGATCGGTCCAGGGAGCACTGGCATCGGGAGCACGGGCGGCGCGGGAGGTCATCGCAGACCTGGCGGGGGAGGAACGGAGCCGCCCCGACCGGCCATCCGCCTGACTTACTCTCAGGCGGCCGGGCATACGCCGAATGCCACCTCGGCCAACCGTGCGCGTCCGGACCACAGCCGTACGGCCGGCATCCGGCATCGAGCCGGATTCGGCCGCCCTGCGACCGGGGTCTGTCAGTTCCCCCAACTACCTTTGAACTACGAGGGTGTTGGCCCAGCCGCGCACGCTCCCATCCGGTGCCAACGGAACCAGGACCGGGCGGTGGGCGTCGTTGTCCATGCACCCTATGAGAAGAACGGGGGCTGATAGGACATGGGGCGCCGAGAGACAGACGTGAAGAGATGTCCCTTACGCATCGTCGCCGTCGCCGGAGTGCTCGTCGTCGCCGCAGGTTGCGCGCACGGAAGCCCCGGCGAAGCCGGATCGGTGCGGCCGTCGCCGGCCTCCAGTCCCTCCTCGGCAGCGGGTGGGGCGGAGAGCGGCGCGGGATCCGGCGGGGCTCTGGGAGGTACCTCGGGCGAGGATTCCTCGGGGGGCAGCGTGCAAGGGGGCAACTCCGCCAACGGCGGCACGGGCGGCGGCAGCATCGGTGACGGCGGACCCAGTTACGGCGGGGATCCAGTGCCGCCGGTCGAGACGCCGCCCAAGGGTCACGGCCGACCGCCGGCGGGCGGCGGCGTGGATCCGACCGGTGGTGGCGACGGCGGCAGCGGAGACGTGGGGGGCGGCAACGGTGACACCGACGGTGTGCCGGGCGGTGAGACCTGCCCGCCCTCCGACGGCTCGCCTTCACCGTCCGAGTCCTCCGACGACACGCCTTCGGCCTCCCCAGAGGCCTCCCCGAAGGCCTCCCCGTCGCCGACCGATACCTGCCCCTCCCCGTCCGCCACATGAGCGCCACCCCAGCGCCCCCGCCCGCGCCCTCCACGCCACCGGTTCAGGGCGCGTCCGCCCCTGGGCAGCGCACGGCAGCAGGCCTCCTCGGCATCGTCATAGCCCAGGCCTCCTTCCTCGTGGCCATCATGTACTTCCTCGGCGCGGTCTACCTGACGGCCTACTACAGCTACTTCCGCCTGGACGCCTTCAGCCTGGGCTTCGGCTTCGCGGAGACGGCGATCCAGAGCCTGAACATCGTCAGCGCCCCGATGGCGATCGTCTGCGTCCTCGCTGTCCTGACGGCCCGCCACCTTGCCTCCGCGCCACCCCCCACCACGTCCTCGGACACCGACGGGGAAACAGCCCGGGAACGCCTCATACGCACAGCGGAACGGGCCCTGCGAGCCGTCGCCCGCGCACACCTCTATGTCATCGGAGCCGGCATCGCCCTGCTGTTCCTGTGGACCTGGCTCGACGTGTTCAGATGGACGGCCCCGATTCTGCTGGGAGTTGGCATACTCCTCGGCCAGAGCCCATGGGCCACACGCCGGGCCCCTCACGGGCGGGACACTGACGGCGACTCCCCCACCCCGCAGGCCGCACCAGAGACCGCGCCCTCCCCCACCTGGAGCCGGGCGGTGCCGGTCTTCACGGCCGGCCTGCTGGTGATGTGGGGGCTCAGCCTGGCCACCGGCTCACTGGGTGAGGAGGAGGGCCGGGAGGCCGCCGCCAACATCGTCAGCCGTCCCTCCGTCGTCCTCCTGAGCACCGACCGTCTCAGCCTGGCCGGGCCCGGCCTGAAGGTGACGGACCTGGGCGCGAAGACCCACTACCGGTACCGCTACACCGGCCTCCGCCGCCTCATCGAACGCAATGGCCGCTACTACCTCCTCCCCCTCGGCTGGACCCATGCGACCGGCCCCACGTACGTCATCCAGGACGGCGGCGATCTGCGCGTCGAGCTCTACCCCGGCACCCAGGAACGGTGAGGGCCGGATCGGGGTGGGTGGCGATGGCCGCCGGGCGTCAGGGCTCCGCGGGCGAAGGTGACCGGACACGGGGCGACGGCCGCGGACCACGGTCGGGGAAAAGGGAAGTTGAGTACGACAACTCATGCCACGGCGGTGGTCCCCGGCGATGATGAAGATCACCACCGTCCCGCCGGGAGACCGTTCATGCTCAGCCGTATCGCCGACGCCCTGGTACCCGCCTTCGGCACCCTGTCGGTCACCACCGACCCCGGGTCCGCGTTCGCGCCGGGCACCCTGATCGTCGCCAACCACACGTCCTTGGCGGACCCGGCAGTCGTGCTCGCCGCCCTGCACCGCCTCGGTGCCCGGCCGCTCATCATGGCGGCCGCCGGCCTGTGGCGTATCCCCGTGCTCGGCCGCAGCCTCCACCGCGAGGGCCACATCCCCGTGCACCGGGGCGACCGGAGGGCCATCGCCGCACTCGACGACGCCGCTCGGGCCCTGGAAGGAGGACGGGTGGTCCTGCTCTACGCCGAAGGAGGCCTGCCGCGACGCAAGGACGCTGCCGAGGCAGCTCCGGGCGCCTTCCGCAGCGGCCTCTCCAGACTGACCGAGCGCACCGGTTCCCCGGTGGTGCCGGTGGGGCAGGCCGGCGCGCGCAGGCTCGCCTCGGGCGGCGCCGCCAAGCAGCTCGCAGGCCTGATGACCGCTCCGTTGCGCCGCCCCGACTTCCACGTCCACGTCGGAGCGCCGCTGAAGCTCACCGGTGACCGCCCCGCACGCACAGCCGCGGCCCGGACGGCGGTGACGGCCGCCTGGCGCACGGCAGCCGCCCACCTCGCAGAGCCCGCCGCGCTCGCCGCATGAGCCGGCCGGCCGACGGCCGGAGACGGGTGCCTTGTGGGCCGCGTGCTGTCGCGCCGTTCAAGCCGTCATCGCCCGCATCCGCGTGGCCCCGCCTGGCCCGGGAAGCCCTCGGAACCGCCCCGACTACGTGGTCGCGGAGCGCTCCCTGACGTACCGGTGGGTCGTCCGGCGCCGCCACGCCGCGGGCCAGGCCTGCGCCGCCGACCTGCACAAGCACTCCCGCGATGCCACCCGCCCACCGGACACCCTCGGCATCACGCGATCACAGCCGCGCAACCGCGCAACCGCGCAACCGCGCAACCGCGCAACCGCGCAACCGCGAGAACGACACAGCCCTGGCCAGGAGTCTTTGTCGTCAGTTGAGGATGCGGCGGGCTGCCTTGAGCTGTACGTCCTTGGTCACCTTCAGCGCCCGGAAATCCTTGGGGTGATCGCGAATGACGTCGCCCTGGATACGTTTCTCCGCCGCCATCCAGATGGCCGCGAGGTCCGTCTTCTCCTTGCACCGCACATCCGCCTGAGCCGCGCGGATCTCCGTGCTGGAGGGCTTGCCCGGTCCCCACCGCCTGTCGGTGACGGCGGCCAGCGGATCCTTGTAGCGGAAGCCCGCGTCCTTCATGCAGGCGCTCCAGGAGCGGAAGACACGCTTGACCTGCGCGTCGCGCTGGGAAGCCTCGAAGGCCTGCCTGCTGCGTTTGTCGAAGAGGGGGACGTTGATCTTTGGTGCCCCCTTCATCATCTGGTCCCGGGCCTTCCTGAGACAGCCGCCGGGGCCGGGCTTGGACGTGTCGCCGTACGCGGCCCGCTGGACCTTGGGGGACATCTTTTGGCCCCTGGTGTCCAATTCCTGGTTGCGCCGGGCTACGGACGGCCTGTCCTGCGGGTCGTGGAAGCCGAAGACCCGGGCGGCGTCCGGCTCAACCACGCCGTAGCGACGGCGATTGAGCGGGGCGATATCGCGCTCGGCGGGCAGCGGAGCCACCGTCCATGGCATGCCCTGATCCCGCATGCACTTGCCGACCAAGGAGTCCTCGGCCGTGTCCATCCGTATGCCCTCGGCCGGGGAGATTTTGTATTCATCGAACGGCACGGTGATTTCCCGCGCCTCCTTGCCCGGCACCGGAACGGTCCCGCTTTCCCAGCCTCCGCCGGACTGCTGCGGCCCGGACGGCGAATCCGGCCCCGACGCGGAACACCCCACGGCCGCGACAGCGAGCAGCAGGGCAACACCCCACAGCCGAACGGACACGCTGTACTCCTCCTGTACTCCTCGTGCTTTACGCACCGCGTGCAGGGTGTAGCGCCGCTGGCGGCACCACACGCCGCCTTACATCGCTACGGATCGAATCGACTTCTGCTGCTGCTTCATGGAACTCGTCCGGTTGCCCCAGCCGTTGTCAGTGAATTCTGCGCCGCAGCTGCTGGCGGGTCTTCCCGCGGTAACCATTCGAGCCCGGCGCAGCCAGTCATGTCGTAGAGATACACACTTCGGCTCGGCCTATGTGATCCCGAGCTCGCGCAATTTCCGATTCCTGTCTTGCGGAAGCGGCCTTTCAGAATCGCGCTCCGCTCGCCGACGGTGCCGCCCGCGCCTCCGATCCAGTCATTGTGAGCAGCGCGGCGGCGTCTCGTCCGGACCCACGAACCGCCCCCGCCTGGGGGCCGGTTCGTGAACGGCCTGGTGGTCCGGATTTACGGTGAGGCGTGAGCGTTGATCACTCGATCCGACGGCTACCTGATAGACCTGGTGCGGTTGTCCCAGTCGTTGTTCGTCAGGTCCTTGTCCTCGCTGTGAGGCCTCGCACGGTAGCCCGGATCGCCGGTGCAGCGGTCCCCGTCGTAAAGCCACACACTCCGGTCCGAGTCGTTCTTCATCGAACTCGCCCAGTAGCCACTCGGGGTCCAGCAGTTGTTGTCCGGATAAGTACTCCAGTGGCGACCCTTGAAATCATCGTGCTCATACAGGGTGAATTTGCCGACGCGGAGGTCGCGCTGGTCGGAGTCCGCCTGCGCGACGGCACTGAAGCCGATTGCACCGGAAACGGCCAGCGACAGCGCGCCGACGGCAACGGCAATGGTGCGCTTCATAAGCTATCCCCCATCTTTCGTACCGATAAATGCAACGTGACGGAACCGGTCTTGTTGTCACGGTCGAGAAAGTCGTGCTCTGGCGACGCAGATGCGATAGGCGAGTTGGCGAGGATGCACACAGTGATGGTGCGATAACGAAACCGGCCGTGTCGCATGTTCCCCTACTTCTGCAAGCCGGAGATCGTCGAAAGTATATCCACGTAATGCCGCCCGTCCACCCCTTCTTTCCTGGCTCACTGAGCTGTTGCCGGCAACGATCGTTGACGCTGCACCATCCCCGTGCGTCGGCGACGGTCCGTCAGGACCTCCGCGATCGAGCGGGCGTTGGGATCTGTGACCGGTTCACAGTCAACTCGCCGGGTCGGCCTTCGCGCCCTGTTCCAGCGACGCCGGTGCGGAGTCCGCGTAGTGCGTCGCGGTCTTCCCCTCCAGCCCTGAACCCGTCATGCAGCTCACCGCCGCTCTTGCCGCGGCCACGAAAGCGGCGATCGCCGGATGAGTACCGCCGCCCGCGCGGAAGGCGACCTTCGACCGACGGAACAACGGCAACTTGGTCAACACCACACCTGCAGGGCTTTGCACAGTGGCCATTTCCGGTAGAAGCCCGGCCCCTTGCCCGGTGGCGGCCAGAGCCAGCACTGTGCGGAAATCGTTGACCTGGTGGCGGATTCTCGGCTGGAACCCGGCCGCCTGGCAGGCGCGTACGGCCATCGCGTGACCGGTCGTGCCGTCCCGTGCGGTGATCCACGGGGCCTCGGCATAGGGGCCGAGCAGCTCTGCCAGCGTGTCGCTGCGGCTGGTGTTCTCGGCCGCGGAATGGGTGACGAGGTACATCGGCTCTTCCAGCAGAGGCACCTCGTCCACCGTGGTGTCCGGCGACGCGGGTACGAAGTCGTAGTCGTGGACAAGGGCCACGTCGAGTTCGCCGGCTCGCAGACCGTCGGAGACGCGGGCGGAGTCGATTTCTTGCACCATCGGTTCCAGCGCGGGATGCCGTTGAGCCAACTCGGCCAGCGTGGCGGGAACGATGGTGTGACCGCCGGAGGGAAAGGTCCCGATACGAAGTGGCCCGCCGATGCCGTCCCGCGCGCCGGCCAGCTCGGCGACCGCCAGCTCGAGGCGCTGCAGCACGGCGTCGGCGTGTGCGACGAGGGACCGGCCCGCGGGCGTGAGGATCACGCGCCTGCCGCTGCGTTCCAGCAAGGCCACGCCTGCCTCGCGTTCCAGCACACCAAGTTGCTGGGAGACGGCAGATGCGGTGAAGGTCAGCGCCTCGGCCACGGCCGCGATCGTGCCCCGCCGGTCCAGTTCGCGAAGCAGGTAGAGACGACGAACATCGAGCATAAGTTCAGCTTAGGCATGAAGGTAGAAATCGGAAATGGATCTACTGGGTCAGTGTGAGCCAGGCTTGAACCATGAATCCCAACCCGATCTTCAACGGCCTGTATGTCCCCTTGGTGACTCCGTTCACCAACGACCTGCGTTTGGCCCCCGATGCACTGGCCCGACTCGCCGACGAAGCGCTGTCGGCCGACGCCTCCGGCCTCGTCGCCCTCGGCACCACGGCGGAATCGGCCACGTTGACCGCGGAGGAGAAGCAAACGGTGGTGCGCATCTGCTCGGCCGCCTGCCGAGCGCACGGCGCCCCGCTGATCGTCGGGGTCGGCACCAATGACACCGCCGCCGCCATCAAGTCGCTGCGCCAGCTGGCGGACACCGGCGACGTAGCCGCGGCGCTGGTTCCCGCGCCGCCCTACATCCGGCCCGGTGAAGCGGGGACACTGGCGCATTTCACCGCGCTGGCCGAACACGGCGGCATACCTCTGATCGTGTACGACATCCCCTACCGCACGGGACAGACTCTCGGCGCCGGCACGATCGCCACGCTCAGCCGCCTACCAGGGATCGTCGGGATCAAGCACGCGACCGGCGCGATCGACGCGACCACGGTGGAGTTGCTCGGCAGCCCCCCGCCCGGCTTCGCCGTGCTCGGCGGCGACGACGTCGTCCTCTCACCGCTCGTCGCGGCGGGCGCCCACGGCGGAATCGTCGCATCGGCCAATGTGCGCACCGCCGACTACGCCGAACTGATCTCGTTGTGGCATCGCGGCTCCGCCGCACCCGCCCGCAGGCTCGGAGCCGAGCTGGCCCGGTTGTCCGCTGCCCTCTTCGACGAACCGAACCCGACAGTGATCAAGGGAGTGCTGCACGCTCAGGAACGCATTCCCAGCCCGGCCGTCCGAATGCCGCTGCTGGCCGCCTCCCCCAGTACGGTCCACCGAGCGGCGCTCCTGGCCGGCGGCCGTGCACGCCACGTGGCCCCAGCCTGACGCGCTCTTCCCCGCTCCCGGCTCGGCGACCACCAGCGGCACCGTTCTCCGCCGGCCGGCCACGCTGCCACCTCGTCCCGAGCCCACACCCGGCTGGTGAACTCATCCGACCGGCCGCGACCTCGTCCGGGATCGCGGCCAGAGACACTCGCCCACGGGTTCGCTCCCTCGCCCCGCCGACCGTGTGGGTTCGGTCAGCGGGACGAGGGTATTGACGGGGCTTGTGTGGTGGGGGTGTTCAGAAGGTGATGGTCTCGCCCTCACGTTCGGCTTGTCGCGCGGTGTAGGAGACGCCGTGGACCTTGAGGCCGGACGGGTCGAGGAGGGTGATCGTGCCGCCTCCGTTACCCAGATGGAACCCGTTGCCCGCCGGGATGGTGAGGGTGTTGCCGGGCTGGAGCAGGTCGGAAGGGAGCGGGAGGGTCTGATCGTTCTGGTCGGCCAGATGCCACCCCTGGAGGTTGACCGGCGCGGGGGACGCGTTGAGCACCGTGACGGTCTCGGCCTCGGGCGCCGGGCCGGTGGGATTGACCAGTGCGGCCATGACCCGTACGGGTTCCGTCCGCGCGCCGGGGCGGGGCGGTGCGGTGCCGATGGGGTGGCCGGTGCTGTCGTCGGTGTGCCATGCCTGGGACTGGAAGGCCAGGAAGACGGCGACCCAGCGCGATTCGGCGGGGAGGTGCACCAGCAGGCCACCGTCCTGCCAGACTCCGTTGTCGGAGCGGAATCGCCCGCTGTTGCCCTGGTTCATATGGACATCGTGAACGCCGTTGCCGGGCCGGAAGCCGAACACCTTGTCCGCGGTGGCCGGCTCGGGACCGAACCGCTGCCCGAAGATGTAAAGGGGCATGGCGGGATCCGAGATCGCCCGCTGCACGTAATGGTCGAGCAGGTCGGCCAGGTCGTTGTCGGGACCCTCAACATCGGGTGGAAGCAGCCGCATCGAGGCCGGATCGAAGAGGTTGCCGCGGATGAAGTCCAGACTGGCCTTCCCCGGCAGCGACGGCAGGGCCGTCCATCCACTTCCGGCCGGCGGGAGCAGCTGCGTCATCGGGTGACGGAAGTCGTCGTCGGCCAGGTACAGCAGCTCCGAGGGGGCCTGCTGGGACTGGACGTTGAGGGCGGCCCGGTAATGGGTGCCGGCGTCGTCGGTGAGGTGGATCTGATAGTGCGGTGTGTCGGTGGCTCCCTCACGGCGCCGGTCGACGGCGCGGGCGGCCAGTACACCGTATTTCTTCAGCGGCATGGTTCGTCCTCCGGATGCGATGAGATCGGCACGGCCAGGTGCGGACGTGCGGGCGGAGAAGACTCGGCGCGGGACGTTGCCCCCACGGCGGCGGCGTAGTAGTGACCGTTCAGCTCGGCTGAACGGTCAGCTCCCGCCTTGGGCAGGGTTCGCACCGTTGGCCCGTTGCGACTGTCCCTCCAGTGGACTACCGCAGGACGAGCACCACTCCTCACGTTCGGCCGAATGGGTGAATCCGCGCCTCGCGTAGGGCAGGGAGACGCCGATATCACCCACTGACGCCGACGCCTCCGAGGCAAGCCCGGCGCCAGGCCGCTGCCACAACGAAAGGCCACAACGAAAGGCGGCGCTGTGATTACTACGAGTGGTCACGTCCCGCAAACCGCCGGTGCCCCCAACCGGTCTTCTCCGGTCTCCCGGATTCAGGCGATGTCGGCGGCACGGGACCAGCCGGAGCCGTTCCGCCCTCCGACCGGGAGCCAGCTGCACCCTCCACCAAATCCGTTCGGGAAAACAGGAGTTGGGCGCCGGGTCCCGGCGTGGCGGCGTGGCTGCGTGGCGGCGTCAGAGCTCCAAGTCGCGGGCGAGGACGGTCAACACGGCCCGGGTCTTGGTCTCGCCCGATCGCGGCGGGGCGACGTCGCGCTTTCGCAGGGCCGCTTCGAGCAGCTTCTCGGCCCCGGCCGCGTCAGCCGTGCTCGTCCGCACCGAGACCTCCAGGAAGCGCAGGTCCTTGGTGATCCACTCCTCGATGGCCACGGGACCGGCCAGAGCGTCCCAGTCCTGCTTCCACTTGACGGCAAATACCGGGCCGAGCGCCCTCAGATCCCTGAGGTCGCCCTTCTTCAGTCCGACGGCGTCTTCCAGGAGGTCACGGTGCGGCTTGGCAAGGAGGTGGTCCAGCACTCCCCGCTCCGGCGTGAGCACCGACTCGACGAGCTTCTCCTCGACCTTCCGGTCGGCCTGCAGCGAGGCGGAGACCACGGGTGTGAAGGCGGGACCGGTCCGGTCCTCCTCGATCGTGAACTCCCAGCCCTTGTCCTCGTCCTTGAGGTTCTTCTGCCAGTCGGGCGGCAGCGGGGGGCACGGCCGCAGCTTGACGGTCATGTCCGCTTTCCGCTTGGACCCGTGGTCCTCGTCGTCCACACGCAGCCGGAGGATGACCCCACGGTCGAGGAAGGGCAGCGAGACGCCGTCGCCGTCCCTCCTCGGGCTGTCCCAGAAGTGGATGGTGCGACTGCGGCCCTTGTCCCCCTGAAGCTCAAGCGCACGGGCCGCCTTCCGGGCCTCGTCTCCGGAAAAGCTGATCTTGATTTCCGCGGCCGTGGCCGTTGGAGTCTCTGCCATGGTGCCGTTATCGCACGTCGCATAGGGTCGCGCACCCTGCGTCACCGGTCCGGTGGAGCGGTAGCGCCGCCGGTTCGCCTTCGCGGAGCACGCGGTCGGCCGGTCCGTCCTGGGCTCCACCGAGCTCCGGATCGGCGCATTCGTCGGTGCGGCCGTCCATGGTCGGCACGCGGGAGGCCGTCCGGCACGCCAGGGGCAGGCTCGGCCAGGGGCAGGCTCGGCCAGGCCGCCGCTCCTGGTCACCCGTATGCGCATGACACTGGCGCAACCGGGCAGCTCAGGAATCGCGATGAGACCGGATCAGCCCTTGATGCTCCCGTTCGCACCCACTTCGCACCCACCTCGGATCACGCCTTGAGGAGCGCCTTGAGGACCGCCCGCTCGACGTTCCGGCGGCGGCGGGCGCGCTGCTTGACCGGCGAGCCGGAGACCTCGGGATCGAGTCGTCGAGGGCGCCGGGCCGGTCCTGATACACGAGTTCCGCAGCGAAGTGCGTGACGCCGTGCGTGAGTTCGCGGGCGGCGATATCGCGCAAGCTTGCCGGTCCGCGTACGCCGATGAGGGGGCGAGGGCCCCGCCCCGTCGCAGCTCGTCCGATGGCCACGGCCGGGTCGGCGCCGCGGAGCGGGGGCGAAGCCGCACGGCAGACAAGGCGACCATGACCTCAAGGTGCGTGGGGGCGGCCGTACTCATAGTGTGGTATGTGGGGCGTTTTGAGGGGATTTCCCTCTTCGCTGTCAGGGGATTCGCGGGGGTTCCCGTCACGGCAAGAGTCACCGCATCCTCAGGAGACATCATGGCCAAGCAGCGTGCCGCGCGCCGGCCTGCCACGGTCTACGCACTCGCGGGAGTCCGGCTCGTCAACGGCGTCACCGGACTGCTGGCACCGGCTCTGCTCATCCGGCGCCTCGACCCCGATCGCGAGCCGCTCAGCCCAGCAGCCATCTACGCCTTCCGGCTCTTCGGGATCCGTACGATCCTGCTCGGCCTCGATCTGCTGACCAACCGCGGCCCGCGGCTCCGGGAAGACCTGCGCGAGGGCGTCCTGATCCACGGCAGTGACACCGGGACAGCGGCCATGCTCGGCCTCCGCGGCCAGCTTCCGCCCCGCACCGCGGCGCTGACCACGCTCATCTCGGCCGTCAATACGGTCCTGGCCGCCACCGCCACCACCTCCCTCACCCACTCCGAGGAGGGGAACCGCAAGTGACCGCAGAGCTCGGCGCTCCCCCGGCCGAGACGGGTTTCGACTACATCGTCGTCGGTGCGGGCGCGGGGGGCGGGCCACTGGCGGCGAACCTGGCTGCCGCGGGCATGCGCATCCTGCTGCTCGACGCGGGCGGTGCCGAGGAGAACGACAACTACCTGGTACCCGCATTCCACGCAGACGCCTCCGAGGACCCTGTCCAGCGCTGGGACTACTTCGTACGGCACTACGCCGACGAGCGGCAGCACCAGCGCGACAGCAAGCTCGTGCCGGGCAAGGGCATTCTCTACCCGCGTGCCGGAACGGTCGGCGGCTGTACCGCGCATCATGCGCTGATCACCGTCTACCCGTACAACCAGGACTGGGACGGGATCGCGGAGGAAACCGGCGACGCCTCATGGCACAGCGCGGCCATGCGCCGGTACTTCGAGCGGCTGGAGCGCTGTACGTACCGGCCCAGGCCCAAGGAACCGCCCGGCAACCCGCTGCTGGCCGCGTTGCTGAGACTCCTGCCCTTCACCGCCCCCCGGTACCGTAACGACTCCCGGCACGGATTCGACGGCTGGCTGTCGACCGCTCTTGCCGACCCCGCACTGGCCGTCCAGGACAAGCAGTTGCTGACGGTCGTCCTCTCCGCCGCGCAGGACGCGCTCGCCGACTTCCTCGGCCGGCCGCTGTCCCCGCTGGAGGGGTTCGGCTCGTTCGTCGATCCCAACGACTGGCGGGTGCAGGCGCGTGCTCTGCAAGGGCTGTGGCAGATCCCGATCTCGACGGCGAACGGACGGCGCAGCGCCGTCCGCGAGCGCGTCCAGGCGGTGCAGCGCAGCCATCCGGACAATCTGGTGGTCCGTACGAACGCCCTGGCGTCCCGGATCGTGCTGGACGGGAGCGGAGCGGCAACAGGTGTCGACTATCTGGACGAGCCGCACGCATACCGGGCCGCCCCCGGCCGCCCGCACGGCACCGGGCCACCGGTCCTGCGCACAGTCCTCGCCTCCCGTGAGGTGATCCTGGCCGCGGGTGCCTTCAACACGCCCCAGCTACTGATGCTTTCGGGCATCGGCCCGCGAGAGGAGCTGCAGCGGCACGGCATCCCCGTACGGGTCGATCTCCAGGGCGTGGGTGCCAATCTGCAGGACCGTTACGAGGTCGGCGTGGTCAGCCAGATGGACCGTGAGTTCCCGGTCGTCAAGGACTGCGACTTCCACGCGCCGAAGCCCGGAGCCGAACCGGACCGCTGCTACCGGGCCTGGCAACGCGGCGAGGGCCTGTACACGACCAATGGTGCCGTCGTCGGCGTCACCCGTAAGTCCCGCCCGGAGCTGGACGCTCCGGACCTCTTCATCTTCGGCGGCCCCTTCGACTTCCGCGGCTACTACCCGGGCTACTCGCTCGACCTGACACGCCACCGGGACCGCTTCACCTGGGCCATCCTCAAGAGCCGCACCCACAACACCGGAGGCAGGGTGCGGCTGCGCTCCACCGACCCTCGCGACACCCCGCTGGTGAACTTCCACTACTTCACCGAGGGCACGGACAAGGACGGCATGGACCTCGAAGCGATGGCCGACGCCGTGGAGTTCGTGCGCGGCATGAACCGCAGGGCCGACTCCGTGATCCTCAAGGAGCTGTTCCCCGGCGAGGAGGTCGGCGGCCGCGACAGCGTCCGCCGTTTCGTCCGGGACGAGGCATGGGGCCACCACGCGTCCTGCACCTGCCGGATGGGACGGACGGACGATCCCTCGGCCGTCGTCGACAGCGGCTTCCGGGTACGCGGAGTGGATCGCCTGCGGATCGTCGACGCTTCGGTCTTTCCCCGTATTCCCGGCTTCTTCGTCGCCACCCCCATCTACATGATCAGCGAAAAGGCGAGCGATGTGATCCTCAGTGACGCGGCCGCCGCCTGAACCGGCACGGCCCCGTCTCCCCACCGCGCGAAACGACCAGGAGCGACCCAAGGAGTATCGCGATGAGCACGCAACGAGGCGCCGCACGGCGTTCCGGAGCCGGATACCGTACGTCCCTCCCCTGGCGGGTCGTCACCAGCGTCGCCGGCTATGTCGACCGGCGCATCGGCTGGGACAAGCTGCCCGTCATCCCGGGCCTGCTGACGCTCCTCGGCCTGCGCGTCAAGCTCCGGCAGAAGAACCTCCACGACACCGGCCAACTGCCCTCCGCCCATCTCCCCGATCCCGCGCCCCCCTCCGAAAGCCACAAGGTCAACCGGACCGCTGATGGCAGCCACAACGATCTCGACGAGCCACGCATGGGCATGGCGGGTACCCGCTTCGGCCGGAACATCCCGCTGGACCGGATCGCCCCGGCCACGCCCGAGGACGTACTGTCCAGGCCCGACCCACGCCAGGTCAGCCGCACCCTGCTCACCCGCAACGAGCTGACCCCGGCCGAATCGGTCAACGCGCTGGTCGCCGCCTGGCTGCAGTTCATGGTCCGCGACTGGTTCAGCCACGGTACGAGCCCCCAGGAACGACCGTGGGAAGTTCCCCTCATGGACGACGACCCCTGGCCGGAGCGCCCGATGCAGATCATGCGGACACCGGACGACCCGACCCGGGACCCGCAGGCACCCGCCGGGACACCGGACACCCGCGTGAACGTCTCCTCCCACTGGTGGGACGCATCCCAGATCTACGGGTCGAACGAGGCGGAACAGCGCCAGATGCGCACCGGCGAGCTGGGCAAGCTGCACCTGTGGGACGGCGAGCGGACTCCGTTCCCCTCGGACCCCGCCCGCGATCCCTCACGCGTTCCCGGCTTCTGGCTGGGCCTCGCCATGATGCAGAACCTGTTCGCCCGGGAGCACAACGCGATCTGCGACCACCTGCACGGCGCGTACCCGTCCTGGGGCGACGAGGAGCTGTTCCAGCGCGCCCGGCTCGTCAACGCCGCTCTCCTCGCCAAGATCCATACCGTGGAGTGGACACCGGCTGTGATCAGCCACCCCACCACCGTCAAAGCGCTGCGAGCCAACTGGTGGGGCATCGCCGGTGAGCGCGTCCACAACCTCTTCGGCCGGATCAGCGGGAGCGAGGTCGTCAGCGGCATCCCCGGCGGCGGGACGGACCACTACGGCATCCCGTACTCCCTCACCGAAGAGTTCGTGGCGGTCTACCGCATGCATCCGCTCATCCGCGACGAGTGGCATCTGCGGGCCGCCGCCGACGACACCACCCTGCGGCACTGCACCCTCCGCGACATCGCCGGTCCCGGGGCGCTGAAGGTCGTGGAGACCACGGCAATGGCCGATCTTCTCTACAGCTTCGGCACGCTCCACCCCGGACTGGTGACCCTGCACAACTTCCCCCGGTTCCTGCAGGAGTACGAGCGTCCGGACGGGCATCTGCAGGACCTCGCCGCCACCGACATCCTGCGCACTCGCGAGCTGGGCGTCCCCCGCTACAACGAGTTCCGGAGGCTGCTGCGGCTGAAGCCCGCGCAGAGCTTCGGGGAGCTGACCGGCGACCAGGTGTGGGCCGATCAGATCGAGCGGCTCTACGACGGCGACATCGAGAAGGTCGACCTGATGGTCGGGATGTACGCGGAGAGGCTGCCTGCCGGATTCGCCTTCAGTGACACGGCGTTCCGCATCTTCATCCTCATGGCCTCACGCCGGCTGAACAGCGACCGCTTCTTCACCGAGTACTACACGCCCGAGGTGTACTCCAAGGCCGGCATGGCCTGGATCGACGACAACACCATGGTCACCGTGCTGCTGCGGCACCACCCGGAGTTGCGTACGGCCCTCGCGGGGCTGGCGAACGCCTTCGTGCCGTGGCATTCCGCCAGTGAGGCGGTGAACTGACATGGGAGCCACGGACGGGACCTCGGCGGAGCGGACGCGTCAGGTCGCGGCGGCTGCCAGGCGGTATCGCGAGACCAGCGCCGAGCGGCAGGCGGTCGAGCGACAGCAGGACGCCGGGGTGGACTTCCCGGATTCGCAGGAGGCACTGGCCTCGCGGGCCGCACGCCTGCTCAACCGGCATGCGGTGCCGGCCGCGCTGGCGGTGGAGGCCGTCCGTGCGGAACCGCTGGTCTCGACCGCCGCGTACGAACGCATCCTTGGGGTGTCCAAGGAGCTGCAGGCGTGGAGCTTCCTGCCGCGCGGTGCCCGGGCGGCACGTACCGTCGCCCGGATCTCGGCGCGTGAGAACGGCCGGGAGCTGCCGCTCGGAACCGGCTTCCTCGTGTCGCCGGGCCTGCTGATGACCAACCATCACGTGCTCGCCGACGCGGAGGCCGCCCGGCAGTGCTTCGTGGAGTTCGACGCCCAGGTCACGGTCGACAACACACCGCAGCCGCCGACCCGGCTCGCGCTCGCCCCCGACACGTTCTTCGTGGCGGACCAGCGCCTCGACTTCGCCCTGGTGCTGGTCGGCCCCGGCCCCGACCAGCGGGCGCCAGGGGAGACGTTCGGCTGGAACCGGCTCAGCGCCCAGCCGGGAAAGCTGGTGATCGGCGAGCCGGTCAACGTCATCGGCCATCCGATGGGCCGTCTGAAGGAGATCGCGGTACGCGACAACATGCTCCAAGTGCGCCTCGATGACTTCCTCCACTACAAGACCGACACCGAGCCCGGTAATTCGGGCTCCCCGGTCTTCAACGACCAGTGGGAAGTCGTCGCACTCCACCACAGCGGTGTGCCCCGGACCGACGACCAGGGCCGCGTCCTGCGCCCCGACGGACAGGTCTGGCAGCGCGGTGACGGCGACGACGCCATCGACTGGGTGTCCAACGAGGGCATACGAACCAGTTCCATCCTCAAACACCTCGCCGCGCTGCCGCTCACCTCCCAGCAGCGGGCGCTCCTGGCCGAGATGGGCCCGGAGTCCGGCCTGCAGCTCCTGGAGGGCGCCGCGGGTCCGGCAGCGGCTCCCGCCGTCACCACGCCGCGCCCGGCCGGCGAGAGGACCACCACGCGTGCGGGCCTGCCCGCCCGGGCCGGCGCGTTCGGCGGCAGCCGCCATCTGGTCTTCCTGCACGGCCGCTCCCAGGAGGGCAAGGATCCCGAGAAGCTGCGCCGCGACTGGGCGGCCGGACTCAACCAGGGACTCGTCCGTGCCGGGCTCCCCACGGTCGACCCGGCCGACGTCTGGTTCCCCTACTACGGCGACAGACTGGTGGAGGCCCTCACCGCACACGAGGCCGTCCCCCGCTTCGTCGATCCGACGGCCATCACGGCGGCGGAGGCGGCCGCGCCCGCCTCCCCCACCGCCCTCGCCGTGTACAAGGAGATCGTCGGCGAGGCAGCCACGAAGGCGGGCATGCCGTGCGAGGGGCAGCCGGCCACGGAACGGTTCGGCCTGGACGACGTGGTCGGGGCCCTGCACAGGCAGTTGAGCTGGCTGGCCGCCACGAGCGACGTCGACGCGTGGGCCATCGCCCTGGTCTTCCGGGACGTGGCCGCATACCTCGACGACCAGCGCATCCGGGAAGAGGTTCTGGACTGCGTGGGCGAAACGATGCCGGACTCGGGAGACGTGGTCCTTGTCAGCCACAGCCTCGGCACAGTCGTCGGCATGGACCTCATCACACGGCTGCCCGCCGGTGTGAACCTTGTCCACCTCACCACGGCGGGAAGTCCGCTCGGTCTCGACAGCGTGTACAGCAAGCTGCTCATCGGCGGACCGAAGCGGCCCGACAAGGTGGCCGACTGGCTCAACGCCTGGTCCCCGACCGACGCGGTGGCCATCGGATGCCCCTTGGCGGACGACTGGTCGGACGGACTGGCCGACATCGCCGTCATCAACGCCCGCGACCGGGCACACAGCATCGTGGAGTACCTCTCCCACGCCGAGGTCGCCCGGACGATCGGCAGTCCCCTTGCCGGCTGAGACGACGCCCCCCTCCTCGGTGCCACGACGGACGTGAGCGGGCCGGGCCCCGGCTGGGGCCCGACCCTTGGGGGGTGCCGGCTCTCGGGGCTCAGCGCTTGATGAGCTTGCCGACCGCGTTGGCTTCCCATGTCTGGTCGGTCAGGAACTTCCAGGACAGGTTGATGAATCCGCGGTCGCCCCAGCCTGAGCCCCAGGAGTTCTCCACCCGTACTCCCTTGCTGGTGTAGCCGACGATGGCCATCGCGTGGCCGCCGGCCATGGGGTCACCGGCCGTCGGGTAGTAGCTGTAGGAAGCCGCCGCTTGGGGTGTGACGTCGAAGAAGCTGTTGTGTACGGGCATCGCGACGGTGACCGGCAGGCCCTTGGCGAGCGCCGCCTTCACATCGGTCTTCAGCCGGCTTCCGGTGTGCAGCGGGGTGTAGCCGGACAGCTTCCACTTCGCTGCGTTTCTTGTCTCGCCGGCCGTTGGCTGGGATGTGTAGTCGAAGTCCCCCTGCCAGTAGTGCGACTTGGCATCGACACCCTGCTTCATCGCGATCCTGAAGTGATCGGCGAGGGAGGTCCCCCGCTGCTGCCCCTTGACGACCTGGGCGTAGGTGAACATGGGTGCCTGGGGCCCACCGGCGATCTTCTGCTCGCGCTCCAGGACGCCGTAGGCCGTGTAGTCGACGGCCCATGCGGCGCAGGAGCCGACCTGGCCCTGGTTGCCGGGGGCGGGCGCGTACTTGCTCAGGTCGACGCTTGCGGGAAGGGTGGCCTGGGCCGCCGACGGCTTCGCTCCGACCGTCGCGGAGGGCGCGAGCGCCGCCAGCCTGGGCTTGAGGGCCTTGCCGAGCGCTGCCTTCCGCCAGTCCTCCCGGGAGGGCACTGCGCCGGTGCCGAAGCGTTTCGGCTTTCCGGCCACCGTGCGGGGTATCTGCGAGGGCCGGGCGGATGCCGCAGGGTGGCCGGGGGGAGTCGGGGTGACCGCCGAGGACACTCCGACGGTGACGGCACCGACCACGCCTGCTGACGTGAGCGCAATGGCCGTGCGCAACCTGCCGCTCATCGCCTTCCACCGGTGCGAACCGTGAGTCATTGATGTCCTCATTCCTTAGTGGTGTCAGGGACCTGACACCTCTTGCTGTGGGGGCACGGACGCGAGCTGGGCCGGCCGCCGGGTTCGGCGCCTCCGCTCCGCGAAGCCCTCTTCCGCAAGGCCCTTATGACGCCTACGCCTTGGGAGATCCCTTGGGACGCGACGGATAACAGAAACCTGGCGCTGAATCTCTTTACCGCCCCGGAAGGGATGGACAGGAAAAGGCGGCCGACGCGCCAATTCCCGGCCATGGATACGTAACTCGGTTAAGAGAGGGGGGTGTTGGAAGCAAGGCGCTCGGCTGCCGGTCCGGAGAGAAGGTGCGGGCCGGCGATGGCCGCCACCCGCCTACTCCCGCTTGCGCCCGGTGAACCGTCGGTCAAAGTGCTCAGTCGGAAAAGTCCTGAGTGAGCCAGACAGTGCCCTTGGCATCCCGGTGGACGCCGATGCCGACGTGGTGGAACGACGTGCTGAGAATGTTTTGCCGGTGCCCGTCGTTGGGCGGCTTCTCGTCCAGCATGGACTGCGTCAGGCCAACGGCAGCGGAAGCGATCTGCTGAGGATCCGGCCCCGCCGATGCCTGCCCGATGTTCTCTCCGGCCGCTCCCCAGTGCACGCCCTGGGCCGTCTCCCGTTCGCCCAGAGCCGCTTCGCCAGGGCACTGGTGGGACAGGCCGCATCCGTCGTCCATCACGGAGTTGTGGGCCTGTGCGCTGCGGGTGAGCCCCGAGGCGAGGGTGTAGGGCGGCAGACCGTGGTCGGCCCGCGCCTTGTTGATCAGGGCGAGGACCTGCCGGGCGGCATCGACCGTGCGGCTCGGCCGGGGTGTCTGCACGGGCGATGCGGTCAGCGGCGGGCGGGAGGCCCGCTCGTCCCGACTCGCCGCGGCGGTCGCCCTGCGGCTCGGCGTAGCCGTCGGATGCGAGGAAGGGGCGCTGGTGGAACGGGGGGCCGAGGGTGTCGGGCTGGGTGAGCTCGCCGACGTCGCCGACGTGTGCCGGGGCACCGCCGCCGCGCTCGTGGTGTCGTGGCCGCCGCCGGACGAGACGAGAGCGATGGACAAGGCGGCTGCGGCAACGGTGGCGGTCGCCGCGGCGCCTCCGGCGGCCGCGGTCGCGCCCCGGGGGCGGGCCCGCAGGATACGGCGGACACCCCCGCCGCCCGGCTTGTGCGCGCGATGCGCTCCCCGCCGCACCGCTGCCTTGACCACCTGCTCGCTGCCGTTGGCGGAAATGCCCTGCTGGGAGGCCACGTTGACGATGGATGCACTGTGGCTGCCGGTCACCAGCCATATCAGGCCGGCCGCCGGCGGTACCAGGCCGAGACCGACGAGAAGCCCTTCCGCCGGTACCAAGCCGATCCAGTACCCCGAACACGCCGCGCAGCCACGCGCGTGCCGGGCTATTCGCTTACGCCACAGCGCGGAGGGGACGCCGTCCCAGTGGGCCACCATCGTCAGCAGTTCCTCGCAGCGCGGCTCTGCCGACAGCGCTCGCACGACGACCCTGGCCGTCTCCAACTGGATCTTCATCCGCTGCACCCGTACCGCTGTGTGCTGCGGGGACAGTTCCAGGGCGGCGGCTACCTCCTCACGGGTGAGCTCGCCCGCCGCCTCCAGCCACCACAGCGACAACAGTGCGCGGTCGTCCTCGTCCAGCCACCGGGTCGCCTCGGCGACCTCCCGGCGCTGACCGGCAAGGCCCAGGCGGATGATGGTGAGATCGACGAAGTCGGTAGCAGGATCGGCGAGGTCGGCGACGTCGTCCACCCGTGTATCGGCCGGTGACGCCTGCTTGCTGCGCCAGTGCCGGCGTATCTCGTTCATCGTCACGGCCACCAGCCATGAGCGGAACCGGTCGGGATCGCGCAGCCCGTCGAGCCCCTGCAGCATGCGGAGCATGGACTCCTGCACCACATCATCGACATCGGCATGGCCGCGAAGTGCGCGGCCCACGATGTTGTAGACCAGCGGCAGAAAGCCGGCCACAAGCTCGTCCTGCGCCTGCTGATCCCCAGCACGCGCGGCCATCACAGTCGCTTTTCCAGGATGTGAGTCCACGTTCCGGGTTCCTTCCTCGCTGTGCAATCGGTCGTTCTCTGGATGGGGATCCTTCCGCCCTGGCCGGATAACAGAAAACCGTCGGAGTATTTCCATGCGGCCGGCTTCATGCGCGACCGAAGGGGGCGAGGGCACTCATCGACGTGAAATGGGTAAAATCGCGGAGAAATCACTGCACAGTCGCATGTGCTTGACAGTCGACGTACGTGACGCCCTTCACTCCGGGCCGGGCAGTGCGCGAACCGCCATGGCCGCCGGAGCGAGTGGACGACGCGTCCGAATTCGTCGACTTCTCCCGTGCCTTGCCGCGTTTGTGGCGATTGCGCGACGCGCCGGGAGGACTGCCGCAGCAGGGCTCCGGGCCGAAGGAGATTCCGGGGGCAAGCCTGCGAGCTGCTCATGGAGGCGGGGCCCCGCCCAATGGGGCGCAATACGTGGACGTCCGGAACGGAGACGGATTCCTGCTGTGGCAGGGCGAGGACATCAACACCCTCGGCAACCGCCGCGCCGAGGTCGGCCCCGGCCCCCTCGGGGACCACCAGTCCCCGAGCCACACAGCTCATCCCTGATCACAGGGTGAGGGCCTCGGCAGCCGAGCCACCGGCCGCGCTCCAGGCCGCCTACGCGGAGCTCTACCGACGTAACCCCAGGGTGACGGAGTTCCCCGGGCCGTCAGAGAGGTCCCGCGCGCCATCGCATCCGTACTCCGGAGGCACCTGGAATACCCGGACCCTGGATCGTCGACCGCCTGGTTGCGCTCATCGGACTCTCCCAGCCGCACAGTAAGGAGCAGAGCCGCAGAAAGCGGTAGAAAGGGGGTATGCGCGGACTTCCGGGCCAGCTGTGGCACAGGTTTCTCCACTCGTGCGGGAACCTCCGTGTGCCCGGCCGACACTCTCGCCGGGGACGTGCGCGTCAGACTCGCCAAGAGCGCAAACAGCCCCGTGCGCACAGGGTGCGCAGTCTCGCCGGCCAGGTGTTCATCCTCCAACTGGTGGTTGTGGTGCTGCTCCTCGCCGCCGCCGTTGCGGCCCTCGTGGTGCAGGCTCAGCACGAGAGCACATCGGACGCCCGGCACCGGACGCTCGCCGCGGCCCAGGCGTTCGCAAGCGCTCCGGGGATGCTCACGGCACTGCACAGCTCCCATCCGTCCGCGGTGCTCGAGCCGCGTGCCAAGGCGGTCCAGAAGGCCGCCGACGTCGACGCCGTCATCGTGTACGGGCTGGACGGGATCACCATTGCCCACAGCAGCGAGCCGGCCCGGATCGGGCAACAGGTCGTCGGCCCCTACTCGGAGGCGGCCGCCGGCCGGGCGTTCACCAGGACCTTCGAGAGCTCGCTGGGGCGCTCCGTGATCTCGGTGGTCCCCGTCAAGGACACCGACGGCTCGGTCCTCGCCATCGTCGCGGCCCCGGTCACGATCGAGAATGTGCAGCACGCGGTCAACCGACAGCTGCCCGTCGTCTTCGGGAGCGCGGCAGTGGCCCTCGCCCTCGCGGCGGGCGGGGCGGGACTGGTGAGCCGTCGGCTGCGGCGGCAGACGCACGGCCTGGACCCGTCCGAGATGACTCGGATGTATGAGCACCACGACGCCGTCCTGCACGCGGTGCGTGAAGGGGTTCTGATCACCGGTGGTGACGGGCGTCTGCTGCTGGCCAACGACGAGGCCCGCCGCCTGCTGGACCTGCCGGCGGACGCGGAGCGGCGCCCCGTGACGAGCCTGGGGCTGGATCCGGGCCTCGCCGGGCTCCTGTCGTCCGAGCATCCGGCCACCGACGAGGTGCATCTGGCGGCCGACCGGCTCCTGGCGGTCAACAAGCGGCCCACCGCCCCTTACGGGCCGGCCGGCAGCGTGGTGACGCTGCGCGACACCACGGAACTGCAGGAGCTGAGCGGCAGGGCCGAGGCCGCCCGCGGTCGGCTGAATCTGCTGTACGAGGCCGGGGGGCGGATCGGGACCACGCTGGATGTGGTGCGCACCTGCGAGGAACTCGCGGAGGTGGCGGTCCCCCGGTTCGCCGACATCGTCACGGTCGAGCTGCTGGAGCCGGTCCTGGGCGGCGAGGAGCCGACCGGGGTGAGCACCGAGATGCGCCGCACCGCGGCCGTAGGTCTGGGGAAGCAGCACCTCTACCCCGTCGGCGAGCTGATCCGGTTCGTGCCCTCCAACCCCATCGCCACCGGGTTGGTCAGGGGGTGTCCGGTCGTCGAGGCGGACCTGAGCACCTCCGCAGGCTGGCGGGCCCAGGACCCCGAACGTGCCCAACGGGTCCTGGACCAGGGCATCCGCGCCCTGGTCACGGTGCCGCTCCAGGCCCGCGGGGTGGTGCTGGGCGTGGCGAGCTTCTGGCGTGCGCAAGTCTTGCCGCCGTTCGAGGACGACGATGTGTCCTTCGCCGAGGAGCTCGCGGCCCGGGCGGCGGTGTGCATCGACAACGCGCGCCGGTTCACCCGGGAGCATGCCGTGGCGGTCACGCTCCAGCGCAGCCTGCTGCCGCGGAGCCTGCCCGAGCAGACCGCGGTGGAGGTCGCATACCGCTACCTGCCCGCGCGGGAAGGGGTGGGCGGGGACTGGTTCGACGTCATCCCGCTGCCGGGGGCCCGGGTGGCGCTGGTGGTCGGCGACGTCGTCGGGCACGGTCTGCATGCGGCGGCAACCATGGGACGACTCCGCACCGCGGTGCACAACTTCTCCACCCTCGACCTGCCGCCCGAGGAACTGCTGGCCTACGTGGACGAACTGGTGGCCCGGATCGATTCCGACGAGGCCGCAGCCGAGGAGGACGGGCAGGGGGTCACCGGGGCCACCTGCCTGTACACCGTCTACGATCCCGTCTCCGGGCAGGTGGTCACCGCTACCGCCGGCCACCTGGGACCTGCAGTGGTCCACCCGGACGGAACCGTGGCTTTCCCGCAACTGCCGGTCTCCCCGCCGTTGGGCCTGAGTGCAGGTCTGCCCTTCGAGAGCGCCGAGCTGACCCTGCCCGAGGGCTCGCAGCTGGCGCTCTACACCGACGGGCTGGTCGAGGACCGCGACCGCGACCTGGACGCCGGCCTGGCAGCCCTGCGCCGGGCCCTGGCCGGGCCCGGGCGGGCTCCGGAGGCCACCTGCGCCGCGGTGATCGAGGCCATGCTGCCCGCCCGGCCCAGTGACGACATCGCGCTGCTGGTGGCCCGCACGCATCGGCTCGGCTCCGAGCGGGTCGCCGAGTGGGACGTGCCCCGCGATCCGGCGGCGGTGGCCCCCGTCCGCACCGCCTGCATCCGCCGTCTGGCCGACTGGGGCCTCGCCGAGATCGGCTTCATCACCGAGCTGATCCTCAGCGAACTGATCACCAACGCGATTCGCTACGGCGCCGAGCCGATCCACGTCCGGCTGTTGCACGACCGTACGCTGATCTGCGAGGTCTCCGACGGCAGCAGCACCTCCCCGCATCTGCGCCGGGCCAAGACCACCGATGAGGGCGGCCGCGGGCTGTTCCTCGTCGCCCAGTACGCCCAGCGCTGGGGCACCCGCTACACGCCCACCGGCAAGATCATCTGGGCCGAATGCTCCCTCCACGACGAAGGCACCCCGGCCGGGGAAGGCCTCGGCGAGATCCTTCTCGGCCAATGGGACGACCTGGCGCCGTGAGGTGGGCGCGGGGGCGCCGCACGACCTTCCACACCGCCCCACCCGGGACCACGCCGGGCGCAGCTACGGCCACCGGCCAGGCAGCCGACTTACGCTGAGCCTCGTGACCCCGCCCACTCGGCCCCCACGTGCCCGAGCGGCGGCCGCCGTCGCCGGCTGCTGCCTCACCCTCTTGGCACTGGCTGTGAGTGCCTGCGGCGAGCCGTACAAAGCTCCGCCCAAGAGGTCGTCGATGGCCACCTCCGCCGAGGACATGGGCGGTATGAAATCCCTCGTCGCCGCTGCCAAAAAGGAGGGCACCCTCAACACCATCGCCCTCCCCCGCGACTGGGCGAACTACGGCGCGCTGATCGACGGCTTCGAGCGGAAGTACGGGATCCGGGTCAGGGTCGAGAATCCGGGGGGTTTCAGCCAGGACGAGATCAACACGGTGAAGGCGCGCAAGGGCCAGGCCACTGCCCCCGACGTGCTCGACGTCGGCGACTCGTTCGCGGACGCCGGTGCCCAGCAGGGCCTGCTCGCTCCGTACCGGGTGGCCGCGTACGACAGCATCCCGGAGAACCAGAAGGATCCGGGCGCCCGCTGGTACAACAACTACGGCGGCTATATCTCCATCGGCTGCGCCGCCGAGCTCGTCAAGACCTGCCCCAAGACCTTCGCCGATCTGAAGAAGCCCCAGTACAAGGGCAAGGTCACGCTGGACGGCGACCCCACCCGGTCCGCGTCCGCGTTCGCCGGGGTGTACGCGGCCGCCCTCGCCAACCACGGATCGTTCGACGACATCCAGCCGGGCATCGATTTTTTCGCGGAGCTCAAGAAGGCCGGCATTTACAGCCCCGTCCGCACCACCGTGCCACCGGTCGACGAGGGCGGGTCACCGATCATCATTGGCTGGGACTTCCTCAACCTCAGCCGCACCGACCCGCTCCGCCGCAAGGGCGTGGACTGGCGGGTCTCCATCCCCTTCGACGGGAGCTTCGCCGAGTACTACGCGATGGCGATCAACAAGTACGCCCCGCATCCGGCGGCCGCGCGTCTGTGGCAGGAGTACCTCTTCAGCACCGAGGGCCAGAACCTGCGGCTCTACGGCTACGCGCGTCCGGTTCTGATGGCCGTCATGGCGGAGGACGGGACCCTCGACAAGGCCGCCGCCGCAAAGCTGCCGACCGTCGAGGGCACGCCGGTCTTCCCGACGGAGACACAGATTCAGAAGGCGAGGGAGGCCATCGCCCGGGGCTGGACCGATGCCGTCTCGGACTGACCCGCCGGGGCGAAAGACGCCGTGTCAGGCGAAAGACGGCGTGTCAGGCGCCAGGCGGGAAACCTCGGCGTCTTTGCTGACCGCCACGGTGGTCTTGGAGGTCTGCATACCGGCCCGGTACTGAATCGCGCCGGAGACACCGCAGGCGGTGTACGGCGCGGCGGGGCACCCGTTCCTCACCGGCTTCGAGCCGGGCGAGGGCCGGTCCTGGAACGTCGGGACCGGCGAGTACGACGACGGGCCGCAGTTGCGCCGGCCCGTCGCCCACCGCTCGGACCGGCCGACGCCGGGCCCTGGGACAGCACACATAGGTCCCCGCGGGCTGGGCGCGTCAGCTGCATCGATCCCCTGGTCTTCGGCCGGAGGCGGGTTCAGCCCTGCCGGGCTGTCAGCTGTGGGTCCGTCACCCCGCCGGGGCAGGCGAGCCGTTCGATGTCCCAGCCGGCGCGCCCGGCGCCGGCCCGGTACGCGCTTTCGTAGAAGGCGAGGCCGGCGGCACGGGGATCGCTCTGGACCCGGGCGTCGTCGTAGCGCAGCACGGCCAGGTGGCTACCGCCCCGCGCGTGCCAGCGTGCCGCCGTGGGCACGAGCGGCTCCTCGGCCAGATGCGCGGGCTCCGGAGCGGTGTAGGAGTAGAACGCGGGCTCGGCGAAGGTGTCGTCCCCGAACCAGAAGCCGAAGCTGATCACCTCCCGGGAGTACGCCTCCCGGGTCACCGGGTCGACCTGCGGCGGCTGGTCGACGCGCCGCTCGGAGAACCGGGTATGGGCGATGTCGAAGGTGTGCCAGAAGTGGTGCACCGGGCTGGATTTCCCCGAGAAGCCCGTCGCGAACTCCTCCAGCACCGACGCCACCTGGCTGAGGACCCGCCAGTAGCGGTTGGCATGCCGGGGATCGTACGTCGCGTGCTCGGTGTCCTCGGCGAACGGCCGGGCGGCGTCGGGCAGGTCGAACGGCCGGGGGATGTCGAGCCGCACCCGGACGCCCAGCGCGGCCAGCGCGGCCATGACCGCGTCGTGGAAGGACGCCACGGACCGGCCGATGAGCGGGAGGGAGATCTCCCGGCCGTCCAGAGTCGAAACCACCAGCTGATGGCCGACGAAGTCGAAATCCATCGTGTAGATCGGATTGCCGTCGGCCTGCCCCATCGGGCGAGTGGTGATGCCGCGCCCGGTGAGGTGGAACGGGACATTCCACCAGTGATTGCGCCGGGTGCTCCCGGCGAGGCGGACCTTCCCGACGACCTGCGCGAAGCGGTGGAGCGTTTCCTTGGTGTCACTCCACTCGGCGAGCGGGATCGGCGGGAACAACTCCATCGTCAACACCTTCCCCTTCCCTCCCGACGCTCCTGACGGCCGGACGGGGCCTGGAAGACCATGATGACCAAGCCGGACAGACGCGGCATCTCGTCAAACCCGGGAGGCGTATCGGCGTGCGTGCGCGGCACCGCCGCAGTTGGCCGAGCGCGTCTTCGGAATCGGCTCGGATCGGCCCACGGATGGTCCTGTCCACGAGCTCGTGCGGCATTCGCGGATGACGGACATCAGCGATGCGTGGAGGAGGCCGACACCTGTCGCCGTGAGGTGCGGCATGCAAGTGCCCGGCACTCGCGCTTCAACGCCAACCATCCGGGGTACGCGTCTCTCCCTCCCCACCGGAACTTCGCACTGAAGTGGGGTCAACCGGCCGGGGCGGCGTCCGCGTTGTCGCGTACGCCGAGGCGCAGGTGCTCGATGTGGTAGACGGCTTCGTCCAGCAGTTGGGCGACGTGGTTGTCGTAGAGGCTGTAGACGATGCTCCGTCCGGTGCGACGGCCGGTGACGAGGCTGAGTGCGCGCAGCAGTCGCAGTTGGTGGGAGACGGCGGACTGCTCCATCCCGACGGCTGCCGCGAGCTCGGTCACCGGCAGCGGCCCATGCCGCAGCCGGGTGAGGATCAGCAGCCTCGACGGCGTGGCCAAGGCCTGGAGGGTCGCCGCGATATCGGCGGCGCTGTCCGCATCCAGCTGCGCAGGCGGAGTGGCCCGGCCGTCAATTCCGTGTCCCATACGACCACCCTACCGGGAGCAATACATGAAGACCTCTTCATTATTTCCTGTACCGTGTCAGGGTCCCACCGCCACGCTCCTCGCGAAGGGCCTCTTTCCGCATGTCCTCGACCCTCACCGAAGCCCCGCAGACCACCGGCGTCGGCCAGTCGGCAACCCCGCGACGCCGCACCCGGGTCTTCGCGCTGGCCGAAGCCCGTTGGGCCGCCTTCGCCACGGCCGCATTCCTCCTTGCGCTGTCACTGCAGCTGACCGGCGTCAGCGCCTGGACCTGGGGCCCGCTGTACGCCGTGACGTATCTCGCCGGCGGATGGGAGCCGACCCGGGAGGGTCTGGGGGCGCTGCGTGCGAAGACCCTGGACGTGGACCTGCTGATGATCGTCGCGGCGCTCGGGGCAGCGGCGATCGGTCAGGTGATGGACGGCGGCCTGCTGATCGTCATCTTCGCCACCTCCGGTGCCCTGGAGGCCCTGGCCACTGCCCGCACGGCGGACTCGGTGCGCGGACTCCTCGACCTCGCCCCCGCCACCGCCACCCGCCTGCACGACGACGGCCGTGAGGAGACAGTGACCAGCCAGGAACTGGTGATCGGCAACGTGATCCTGATCCGGCCCGGGGAGCGCATCGGCGCCGACGGGCGGGTCCTGGACGGGGCGAGCGACGTCGACCAGGCCACCATCACCGGTGAGCCCCTCCCCGCGGCCAAGGAGGTCGGCGACGAGGTGTTCGCCGGCACGCTGAACGGCACCGGCGCTCTGCGGGTGAGGGTCGAACGGGACGCCTCCGACTCGGTGATCGCCCGCATCGTGAAGATGGTCGAGGAAGCCAGCGAGACCAAGGCCCCGACCCAGCTGTTCATCGAGAAGGTCGAGCGCCGGTACTCCGTCGGCGTCGTCTTCGCCGCCCTCGCCGTGTTCGCGGTTCCGCTCGGCTTCGGCGCAGACGTGACCGGGGCCCTGCTGCGGGCGATGACGTTCATGATCGTCGCCTCGCCGTGCGCAGTGGTGCTGGCCACCATGCCCCCGTTGCTGTCCGCCATCGCCAATGCCGGCCGTCATGGGGTGCTGGTCAAATCGGCGGTCGTCATGGAACGCCTCGGTCGGATCGACGCGGTGGCGCTGGACAAGACGGGCACCCTCACCGAAGGCACCCCGTACGTCACGGACATCCGCCCGCTGGCCGGATCCGGCCTGACCGAGAACGCGCTGCTGGCCCTGGCGGCCGCGGCCGAGCATCCCAGCGAACACCCCTTGGCCCGCGCGGTGGTCGACGCTGCCCGGGAACGCGGCCTGAGCCTCCCGCCCGCCGAGGACTTCACCTCCGTACCCGGAGTCGGCGTCACCGCCACCCTCGGCGGCCGGAAGATCTCCGTCGGCGCTCCCGCCCGGCTTTCCGGAGCCGCAGACGATGAGCCCGGCCCGGTCCGGGCCGTCTCACGGGGCCTGGAGGACGAGGGGCGCACCGCCGTGGCCGTTCTGCGGGACGGCACACCGGTCGGTGTCCTGGGCATCGCCGACCGGCTGCGACCGGACGCCTTCGCCACCGTGGCCGCCCTCGGTGAACTCACCAGCACCTCCCCGATGCTGGTGACCGGCGACAACCCTCGCGCCGCCGCCCGCCTCGCCGAAGAGGTCGGTATCGCCGATGTACGCGCCGGACTGCTGCCCCACGACAAGGTCAGCGCCGTTCGGCAGCAGGAACAGGCCGGGTGGAAGGTCCTGGTGGTCGGCGACGGCATCAACGACGCCCCCGCCCTCGCCGCGGCCCACACCGGCATCGCCATGGGCCGGGCCGGCTCCGACCTCGCGCTGGAGACCGCCGACGCCGTGGTCGTCCGCGACGAGCTGGCAGCCATCCCCACCGTGGTGGCCCTCTCACGCAGTGCCCGCCGTCTGGTGGTGCAGAATCTGGTCATCGCGTCGGTGTGCATCTCCGGCCTGGTCATCTGGGACCTGGCCGGGCAACTGCCGCTGCCCCTGGGCGTCGCCGGACACGAGGGCTCCACCGTCATCGTCGGCCTCAACGGGCTGCGCCTCCTGCGGGACGCGGCGTGGAAGCGCGCCGACAGCCGGCCCCGGGCGACGCGATGAGCGGCGCCACGCCGTTGGGCAGCCCGCTCCGATCCCCGCTCCTCTCCATGAGCGAGACCGTGAACGGGTGCCGCGGCTCGGTCAGTATGCGGTGGGCCGGGCCCTGTTCGACCAGCTCGCCCGCCTCCACTACCGCGATGCGGTGGGCGAGGCGCGCGGCGTCAAGGTCGTGGGTGATCAGCATGAGGGACATGTCCGCACGGTCGCGGAGCAGATCCGCGAGGGCGTCGAGGATGCCGCGGCGCGTGACGGTGTCGAGGCCGGAGGTGATCTCGTCGCAGATCAGGACCCTGGGCCGGGCCAACAGGGCGCGGGCCAGGGCCGCCCGCTGGAGTTCGCCGCCGGAAAGCTCCCGGGGCAGGCGGTGGGTCGTTTCGGGTGGGAGGCCGAGGCCGGTCAGTGTCGTCAGGGCCTCCTGGACGGCTGACCGAGGGTCGACGCCGCGCAGGCGTACCGCGGTACGGGCGACCTGGTCGAGGACGGGACGGTGCTCGTCGAAGGCGGCCCGCGCGTCCTGGAAGACGTACTGCACGGCCGCCAGCTGCGCGCGACCGCGCTGCCGTACGCTGCGCGGCAGTGGGGTGCCGTCGAGGTGGACGTGGCCGTCGTGGTCGCGGTGGAGGCCGGCCAGGCAGCGCGCGAGGGTGGTCTTTCCGCTGCCTGAGCGGCCGACGACGGCCAGCGACTCACCAGGGCGCAGGGCGAGTTCGGGGGTTCGTAGCACCACGGCGGCACCATGGGCGCCGTCGCGGTGGCGGGCGGTGAGATGGCGTACGTGCAGGACGGGCCGTCCGGTGTCGGACGGGGGCTCGGGCCCGGTGAACGAGGTCCGGGTGTCGAGCAGTTGGCGGGTCCACTCGTGACGCGGTGCGCGCCACAGCCGCTGGACCGGGCCCGATTCCACGACCCGGCCCGCACGCATGACGAGGACCTCGTCGGCGAGGGCATGCACCACATCGAGGTCGTGGCTGAGCAGCACGACGGCGATGCCGCGTGCCGCCAGCGCTGCCAGTTGGTCGACGAGGCGGCTCTTGGTCAGCGCATCCTGTCCGGTGGTGGGTTCGTCGGCGACGATGACGCGGGCACCCAGCAGCAGCGCCTGCGCGAGGACGACGCGCTGCTGCTGGCCCCCGGACAGCTGGTGTGGATAGCGCCGCAAGAGGGCCTCGGCGTCCGGGAGCTGGGCGTCGGACAGGGCTCGCAGGATGCGTTCGCGGGCGGCCGCCCGGCGCTGGGTACGAGGCAGGTCGCGCACCTGGACGCGGGCGATGTCGTTCAGCAGTGCCGAGATCCGGCGGGCGGGGTTGAGGACGGACGCCGGATGCTGGGGCACGTAGCCGACCGGGCCGTCGGAGGCGACGCGGACGTCACCGGTGACCTGGGCACCCGGCGGGTACGCGCCGAGCAGGGCGAGGCCCGTGGTGGTCTTGCCGCTGCCGGAGGCTCCGACGAGCGCCGTCACCCTGCCGGGCAGCGCCCGCAGCCGCACGCCGTCCACGATCGCCCGGCCGTCGATCTCCACACGCAGGTCACGGATCTCCGCGACGGGGGACGGTTCGGCATCGGTGCTTGCGCCCGTCGTCGGAGCGGTCGTGTCGTTCCGTTCGGTCACGGCCGTGGTTTCCTCTCTCCCCGGCGCCGGCCGGGCTTGTGGAGCGCCGCGTCGAAGAGCAGGTTGCTGCCCGTGGTCAGCGCGACGATCAGCAGCGCGGGCACCACCACGGCCCACGGCTGCACGAACAGTCCGGTGCGGTTGCGGTCCACCATCACCGCCCAGTCGGCGGCGTCCGGCGCGACGCCGACGCCGAGGAAAGCGGCGGTGGCCACGAGGTACAGCACGCCGGTGAGCCGGGTGCCGGCGTCGGCGGCCAGGGTGCGCAGTATCGAGCGCCCGACGTAGCCGACGGCCGCGCGCCACCACGTCTCGCCCTGCATGCGCAGCGCCTCGACCGCCGGGCGCGCCGCGGCTTCGGCGGCGGCCGCGCGCACGATCCGGGCCGCGTCCGGGACGTTGACCAGCGCGACGAGCAGGGCGAGCCCGACGGCGCCCGGTGTGAGCACGGATGCCACGAGAAGGATCAGCAGAAGGGACGGCACCGCCAGCAGGACGTCCAGCGGCCGCAGCAGCGTCTCCTCCAGCCAGCGGCGGTGGGTGAGCGCGCCGATGAGTCCGACGGGCAGCGCCACGAGGTAGGCCAGGGCCGTCGCGGCGAGCGCGGTCAGCACCACCGGCCGGCCGCCGAGCAGTACCTGACGCCCTACGTCACGGCCCACGAAGTCGGTGCCGAACCAGTGTCCGCCGCCGAGGGTGAAGGAGGCGGTCCGCGCGCCCGGGTCGCCCGCGAACAGCGGCCCCAGGACGGCGAGGACGAGGGGTACGGAGATGACGGCGAGCCCGAGGGCGTAGCGGCGCAGCCGTACGGCCTCACAGGAACCGGACAGGGGCGTGGAGGACGTGCGGGTCACGCGGCCACCCCCGACCGCGGTGCGAGTCGGTGGGCGACCAGATCGGCGCCGAGGTTGAGTACGACGGTCAGGACGCCGAAGACCACGGCGAGGCCCTGCACCACCGGTACGTCGCGTTCGGCGACGGCGTTGAGCAGGACGGTCCCGAGTCCGGGGATCACGAAGAGGGCCTCCACGACGATGACGCCGCACAGCAGCCAGTCGATGGTGCGGGCGAGCTGCTGAACGGCCGGGGCGAGGGCATTGGGCAGGGCATGGGCGTAGCGGACGCGGGCGCCGCCGATGCCGTAGCGGCGGGCGTGCACCGCGTACGGCGCGGCCAGGGCGTCGACCATGCCGGCGCGGACCAGGCGGGCCAGCGAGCACACCGGCCGGGAGAGCAGTACGAGGACGGGCAGGAGCAGCGCTGCGGGGTGCGCGAGCAGGTCGGTGCCGTAGCCGACGGCGGTGGGTGGCAGCCAGCCCAGGTGGAGGGCGAAGACGGTCACCAGCAGCACTCCGAGGGCGAATTCGGGGACCGCGTAGACCGCGAGTGTCGCGGAGCTGATCAGCCGGTCGGCGAACCGCCCTTCGTGGCGGGCGGCCAGTACGCCGAGGCCGAAGCCGGCCGGGACGAGCAGTGCCACGGTGAGCGCGGCCAGCAGCAGGGTGGGGCCGAAGCCGTCGGCGAGGTACTGGCTGACGGGCCGTCCGGAGGTCACGGAGGTGCCGAAGTCGCCGTGCAGCAGGCCCGCCGCCCACTCGGCCAGCCGCTCGTATGCAGGCCGGTCGAGGTGCATGGCCTCGCGGATGGCCGCGATGCGGGCGGGGTCGGGCTGGTCGCCGGCGAGGGCGACGGCGGCGTCGCCCGGCAGTGCCTCGGTGAGCGCGAAGACCAGCAGCACGACGGCCACGGTCTGTGCGACGCCGAGGAGCAGCCGCCGGGCGACGAAGGAGCGCAGTCCCGTCACGCCAGCCACACCTTGTCGAACCGCGCCCAGTCGAGCGTGTTGGCGGGCGCCTTCCGGTCAACCCCCTTCACCTTGCGGGCCGTTCCCAGGATCCAGTCGGCGAAGCCCCAGATCAGGAAGCCGCCTTCGGTGTACAGGCGACGCTGCATGCGCGCGTAGACGGCCGCCCGGTCCTTGGTGTCGCGGGTGGACTGTGCCTGCTGGTAGAGGGCGTCGAAGTCCTTGTGGTGCCACTTGGTGGCGTTGGTGGTGGAGCCGGTCAGCAGCCGTTGGGAGATGTGGGCCTCGATGGGCATGGCTCCGGAGCGGTAGCAGCACAGCGTGCCGGAGTCGAGGATGTCGCTCCAGTACGTGTCCTTGCTGCCCGTCCTGACGTCGATGGTGACGCCCGCCTTCTCGGCCTGGTCGCGGAAGATGCCGGCGGCCTCGGTGAATCCGGCGGCGACGGCCGAGGTGTCGAGGGTGACCTTGAGCTTCTCGGCGCCGGCCTGCTTGAGCAGGGCGCGGGCGCGGCCCAGGTCCTGCTCGCGCTGGGCGAGGCCGTCGGCGTAGTACTCGTAGCCCTTGCCGAACAGGTCGTTGCCGATCTCCCCGGCGCCGGACAGGGCACCGTCGACGAGCTCCTTGCGGTCGGCGATCAGGAAGAACGCCTGGCGCACCCTCTTGTCGTCGAACGGGGCCCGGTCGGTCTTCATCGCGAAGCCCTGCATGGCGCTGTTGCGCAGCCGCACGATCTCGATCCGGCCCTTGCCCTCGTGCGCGCGGGCGGTGGTGGGGGCGAGTTCGTGGGCGTACTCGACCTGTCCGCCGAGGAGTGCGTTGACGCGTGCGGACTCCTCGTTGGCGACGACGAATTCGATCTCGTCGAGGTGCGGGGCGCCCTCCCAGTACTCGTCGTAGCGGCGGAAGACGGCCGAGCGGCCGGGGGCGAAGGAGACGAAGCGGAAGGGGCCGGAGCCGATCGGCTTCCTGTCGAAGGCGGTCGCGTTCTCGGGAACGATGTACGCGCCGAACGCGGCCAGGATGTTGGGGAATTCGGCGGTGGGACGCTTGAGGACGAACTCGATGCTCCGCTTGCCGGTGGCGCGGCTCGCGTCGAGGTCGATGGGCTCCAGGGACGCCTTGGCGCGGAAGGCCTTCTTCGGGTCGGCGATCCGGCGGTAGCTGTACAGGACGTCCTGGGCAGTGACCGGCTTGCCGTTGTGGAAGGTGGCCTTGCGCAGGGTGACCTGCCAGCGGTCCAGGGTCTTGTTCGCCTGCCACTTCTCGGCGAGGCGGGGTTGCGCGGACAGGTCGGCGCCGTAGTCGGCGAGTTTGTCGAAGAGCGCCTTGGCGCGGGCGACGTCGGCGAAGAGGTTGGCCAGGTGGGGGTCGAGGGTCTCGCCGGCGCCGCCCCCGGCGAAGGCGGCGCGCAGCCGCCCGCCCCGCCGGGGCCTGCCGTCGCCCTCACCCGTGCCGTCGTCGGAACCGGGGCCGCCGCAACCGGTGAGCGCGAGTGCGCCGAGCGAGGCGGCGCCCGTGGCGGCGAGGAAGCCACGGCGGCGCAGGCCCGGGAAGGAGTGTTCGGCCGGGGAGGGGAGGTGGCGGGCGAATTCGTCGTTCATGCGGGTTTCCTCGTGGTGTGGATGGGTCACGGTGCCGGCTCGGTGAGCCGGGTGAGCCGGGCGACGACGTGCAGCCGGTCGGCGTCCGTCGCGTCGCCCGGGGACATGCCTTCGTGCCAAGGCGGCTCGGTGCGCGGGCCCGGACCGTCGTGCAGGTCGAGGACGTCGAAGCCGTGCGCGGCCAGGAGACGGCGGAGTTCCTGCGGGAACAGCAGCCGCCATGCGGAGCGCTGTTCGACGGGCGGTGATCCGTCGTCCGCGGTCCATACGCGGGTTCGGCGCAGGAGTTGGGCGGTGCGGTCCACCGTGAGCGTGGTGGTGGACCGGTAGGCCGTGCCCTGCCAGGCGAACTCGTGGACGGTGGGGGTGTCGAGCAGGTCGGTACGGCCCAGGAAGTAGGCGCCGTTACGCATCTCCGCGACGAGCAGGCCGCCCGGGGTCAGCGCGCGACGGCAGGAGGTCAGAAAGCCGTCGAGCTGGGCGTTGGTGTGGCAGTACAGCAGGGAGCTGTCCAGGCAGACGACCGCGTCGAATGCGCTGTGGCCCAGGTCGAACCCGTGCAGGTCGGCACGGACGTACGCGGGACCGGGGTGGTGGGCGCGAGCGTGGGCGAGCATCGCCTCGGAGAGGTCGGCGCCGGTCACCGTCCGGCCGCCGGTGTGCAGGTGGGCGGCGTCGCGGCCGGTGCCGCAGCCCATGTCCAGGACCCGGGGTCCTGCGCCGTACCGTCGCAGGCAGTCCTCCGTCCAGCGTGCGGCCAGCCGGTCGGCGTCGGGGAAACGGGCCTCGTACAGCTCGGGGTTGTCGGTGAGCAGGTTGCGCAGGCGCTCGGTGTCGGTGCGGCTCATGTCGTCTCCTTCCTCAGGCCGCCGCCGTCACGGCGGGCTTCGGCGTCGTCGGCAGCGCGTTGCGCCGGTGCAGCCAGGCCACGCCGCATGCGGAGGCGAGACCGAACAGGGCGCAGCAGGCCCAGGGCAGCCAGGGGGCGCCGTGTTCCCCGGTGTCCATGGCCCAGCCGACGGCGGCGTTGCCGGCCGCGGCGGCGATGCCGGAGACCGCGTAGAAGATCCCGTAGTAGGTGCCGGTCAGCTCCGGGCGGCCGAAGCCGGGGATGAGCTCCAGCACGAAGGGCTGGGCGATCATGACGCCGAGGTAGAGGAGGAGGACACCGAGCAGGACGGGGAGCGTGCGCAGCACCGCGTCGGCGGTGCCGTCCGGGGCGCCGGATCCGCCCGCCGCCAGTGCCGGTGGCAGGAAGCCCAGCGCCATCAGGGCGAGCCCCGCGGTGATCCAGCGTGCCCTGTCGCCGCGCCCCTTGAGAAAGCGCGTGATGCGCAGTTGCAGGGTGAGGTTGGTGACGGTGCCGACGAGGAAGACGAGGCCCGCCGCGCCGTCCCAGCCGGTGGTCCGCCGGGCTCCGTCGGGCAGCAGCAGGTAGAGCTGGTTCTGCAGGGTGAACATGCCGACCATGGCGAGCGCGAAGGCCAGGAAGGCACGGTTGCCGAGGACCTCGCGCCAGTCGGCGAGGACGCCGCCCTCGCTCGGCTCCACCTGGCGCGCCGGCAGGACCAGGGCCTGCGCGACGGTGAGGACGGCGAAGATCCCGGCGGCGGTGAGCGCGGACGTACGGAAGTCCACGAGGAGCAGCGCGCTGCCCAGCAGCGGGCCGATCAGCGCGCCGGTGGTGGCGAAGACGTTGAACAGGGCGAACGCCTCGGCCTTGCGCTCTCCCGCCTCCTGTGCGAGGTAGGCGCGCACGGCAGGGTTGAACAAGGCGCCGGCGAGCCCGCTGAGCACCGAGGCGGCGAGCAGCACGGCCGGCCCGTCACCCAGCGCGAACAGCGCGAATCCGACGGTGCGCAGGGCGCAGCCGGCAATGATGACGCCGCGCGCGCCGAGCCGGTCGGAGGCGGAGCCACCGATGAGGAAGAGGCCCTGCTGGCTGAGGTTGCGGACGCCGAGGACGATCCCTACGACGGCCGCCGACATGCCCAGGTTCTGGCCGAGGTGGGTGGCGAGATAGGGGATGAGGAGGTAGAAGCCGGTGTTGACACCGAGCTGGTTGGCCAGCAGGAGGCGGATGGCCGGAGGGAACCGGCGCATCTCGTGCCAGATCTTCATGCCCCCTCCTCCATGCTCCGCCGAACTCCCAGGCCGGGTCGGTCACTTGCCCGTACGAAGCCGTCGGTGCCGCCGATCCCGGTCCACGGGTCGTGGGCGAGCAGCAGGTGTCCGTCGAGGTCGGCCCAGCGGGCGCGGTCGGCCAGGTGGACGGCGGGGGCGAGGCCGAGGCTGCTGGCCGTCAGGCAGCCGAGCATCAGCGCGGTGCCGCTGCCCTCGATCGCCTCGGCGATGCGCAGGGCCGCGTGGACGCCGCCGCACTTGGCGAGCTTGACGTTGACACCGTGCACGCGTCCGGCCAGGCGGCGGACGTCCTCCAGGCTCACGGCGTCCTCGTCGGCGATCACCGGGAGCGGTGAGCGGGCGGCGAGCGCGCCGAGCGCCTCCGGATCACCCGGTGCGAGGGGCTGTTCGACGGCCTCGACACCGAGGTCGGCGAACCGGGGCAGCAGGGCGTCGGCCTGGGCCGTGGTCCAGGCGCCGTTGGGGTCGAGGAGCAGCCGGGCCCGGGGCGCGGCCGCACGGATGACGCGTACCCGCTCCACGTCGTCCTCGGGGTCGGGCGCTCCCGCCTTGACCTTGATGACCTCGAAGCCGCTCGCCGTGAGGCGGCGCGCCTCGGCCGCGGCGCGCACCGCCGAGGTGATGCCGATGGTGCGGGCCGTGGCGGCCACCGGAGCGGTGGCGGCCCCGAGGAGCCGGTGGACCGGACTGCCGGCGCGCCGGCCGGCGAGATCGAGGAGCGCGGCCTCGACGGCGGCGGTCACGGCCGGCGGCGTGTCCTCCCTGGCCAGTTCGCCCGCGCGCAGGGCATCAAGGACGCTTTCGGGGTCACGGAAGCGGAGGAGGTCCGTGTCGACGGCCGCGAAGAGCCGTTCGAGGGTGGCGGCGTCGAGCCCGTAGTAGACGCTGGTGACGGCCTCGCCGTGGCCGCGCAGCCCGGCGTGTTCGACGGTCAGCCACACGGCGTCCCGTGCGGCCATGGTGGAGCGGGAGATGCGCAGCGGCTCGGCGAGGTCGAGGCGTACGGTGCGCTGGGTGGCCTTCACAGGTTCTCTTCCGGAGGGTGCGGGGATATGGGGGCCCGGAGCGGGTCGGTGACGCGGGTGCAGCGGACCCATCCGGCGGCCTCGGCCGCGCGGGGGTGCGGTATTTCGACGGGTCGGGTGGCCGCGGCGGACGGGTCGAGGCCGTGCGCGGCGGTGAAGTCGTCGTCGTAGACCGTGCCGAGGTAGCGGTGCGGACCGTCGGGGAAGACGGTGGCGACCGCCGCCCCGGGGTGGACGCGGGCGGCCCAGGCCGAGACGAGGGCGACCGCGCCGGTGCTCCAGCCGCCGCTGACGAAGCTGCCCCGGGCGAGCCGCCGACAGCTGTCCACGGCCTCGGCCGGGCCGACCCAGTGGACTTCGTCGAAGGCGTCGTAGGCGACGTTGCGCGGATGGATGCTGCTGCCCAGTCCGCGCATCAGCCGGGGCCGGGCGGGCTGGCCGAAGATCGTGGAACCGGTGGCGTCGACGCCGATGAGCCGCAGGGCGGGCCAGCGCCGCCGCAGCGGACCGATGATGCCCGCGCTGTGGCCGCCGGTGCCGACGCTGCACACCAGGACGTCGAGGTGGTCGAGCTGGGCCGTGAGTTCGGCGGCCAGTGAGGCGTAACCTGCGGTGTTGTCGGGGTTGTTGTACTGGTCGGGCCAGTAGGCGCCGGGCAGTACGGCGAGCAGTTCGCGCAGCCGGGCGAGGCGGGCGGCCTGCCAGCCGCCCTCGGGGGCCGGACGGTCGACGAGTTCAAGGTGGACGCCATGGGCACACAGCAACTGCCGCATGGAGGGCTCCAGTTCCCGGTCGCCGATCAGCACGACCGGGTGGCCGAGTGCCTGCCCGGCGAAGGCCAGGCCGATGCCGAGGGTGCCGGAGGTGGACTCCACCACCGGTGCACCGGGCCGTAGTTCGCCGCGCTCGCGGGCACCGAGCAGCATCGACATGGCGGCCCGCGCCTTCATCCCGCCGGCGGCGAGTCCTTCGAGCTTGGCCCAGAATCCGGGGTGGGGGCCCGGCAGATCAGCGGTGATGCGGACCAGTGGCGTACGGCCGAGCAGGGCGAGCAGCTCCGGGCGGGCGGCGGGGCGGACAGCGGTCGCGGTCATATGTCGCCTCCCGGACAGGTGCTGCCGTACGGACCCCGGTAGCGGTGGACGGCTCCGGGCCCGCCGTCGAGCCAGAAGAAGGGGTACGGCTCGGCGCACACCGCGCTCACGCCGTGGCCGAGGAAGCGGGGCAGCACGGCGCTGCCGGTCTGGGCGAACATCACCAGCTGCTTGCCGTGCAGCAGAGCGTGCCGCCGCAGCGGTTCGAAGGTGCCGTTGCCGAGGGTCATACCGGAGACGAGGAGCGCATCGCAGCGGGCGGCCTCGGCGAGCGCATCGGTGACGACCGGCTCGCCCCACTCCGTGATGCCGCCCTTGAGGTCGCACGGGACGTACCGGAGGCCGCGTGCACGCAGCGCTTCCAGGAGCGAGTTGACGACTCCGATCACCAGCACCGTGGCCCCGGGCGGCAGGTCGATCAGCTCGGCGACCGCCTGCGCCCGCGCCCGGGACTTCTCCAGCGACGACCCGGCGGGCAGCGGGAAGGGACGCGCCCCGTTCTCCGGGCTGTGCGGGCTGACGTGCATCAGGTACGCATCCAGGGCGGCCACCCGCACCGCCGGCAGCGGATGCTCCAGAAGCCGGGCCACATCCGCACCCACGCAGTCGTCGAGCGCACTGTCGGGCAGCGCGCCGGGCTCGACCGCGCAGGAGCCGACGGCATCGGCCAGGCGGAGGCTGAGCACCTCGTTGCGATAGCCGGTGCCGCGCCCGTCGTGCCGTACGGCCTGCCTGGTGGTGAAGGCCACGGCGATCCGCTGCGTGGCCGGGTCGGGGCCCAGCCCGCCCGTGCGGACGCGGTCCACGAGCTCGCCGTACGTCCGGCACGTCGCGTACTCCACCGTGCCGGCCGCGCCGGTGACGGCGGTCATCGGATCACCAGCCCCGCACGCAGCCCGGCCAGCAGGGCCTCGACGCGGTCGCGGGCACCTGGCCCCTCGGCGTCACCGGCCATGACGTGCCCGAGGTACTCGTTGTTGCTGCCCGCCGCCTTCACCACCTTGCCGGGGTCGGCGAGCTGCACCTCCAGCACGTCCGGTGCGTCCCGCAGTTCGCCGCCGTCCAGCGCTTCGAGCGTGCCGGTGGTCCCCGGCACCACAAATCCGATGGCGGCGCTGCGCAGTCCGGTGTCCGTACGCCGCAACTCGGGTTGGCGGCCCAGCGCGACCTCCACGCAGGCCGCCGCGAGGTCGATGCCGGTGACGTGGCGGATCAGTTCGGTGATGCGGTTCCCGGCGGGACGCGGGTTGACCTCGACCACGCGCGGGCCGGCGGCGGTCAGCTTGATCTCGGTGTGTGCCACGACACCGTCGACGAGCCCGAGCGCCTTCAGGGCGCGCAGCGCGGTCCGCTCGGCGGCCTCGGCGTCGGCGGGTGTCAGGGCGGCGGGGAACATATGGCCGGTCTCGATGAAGGCGGGCGCCCCGCCGACGCTCTTGTCGGTCACGCCGACCACGTGGACCGTCCCGGCACACGAGACGGTCTCGACGCTCACCTCGGGGCCGTCCAGCAACTCTTCGAGCAGGACGAGGGGCGCGCGCCGCTGCCCGCGCGCATTGACCGGGAAGTCCGCCAACGCACGGTACACATCGGCGAGTTGTGCCTCGTCCTCCACACGCCGTACGTACATTCCGGCGCACAGGTCGACGGGCTTGACCACCAGCGGGTATCCGATCTCCCGGGCGGCGCCCGCGATGTCGATCCATTCCTCGTGTACGGCGAAGCGCGGCCCCGGCACCCCGGCATCGGCGAGGACGCGGCGGGTGGCGTCCTTGCGGCAGGCGTGCTCCATCGCTTCCGGGCCGGGGCCCGGCAGACCGAGCCGCTCGGCGATCCGCGCCACCGTCGGCAGGTAGTAGTCGCAGGACGTGACCACCCCGTCGAACCCCCACACCGCATGCAGCCGCTCGGCTTCGGACAGCAGGGCCTCGGTGTCGTTGGTCTCGGCGGTGATGATGTTGCGGGCACCGAGCAGCGGGTGCGCCGTCCCCTCGGGCGCCGAGCGCAGGTAGTGGTGCAGGTCACGGGTGAGGAACGTGAACGTGTGCCCGCCCTCCCGTATCGCCCGCGGCAGCAGTCGGCTCATCGCACCGACCCAGCTCTCGACCACCAACAGATGAGCCACAACTCCCCTTCCGGGCTTGGAATTCAGACATGGGACAGCCCAGCGCGCCCCCCCGTGGAAGGGGTCCGGGTTGCCTGGCGAGAACATTAACGATAATCATTTTCATTGTCATCTCGTGGGCAGTCCTTTGCCGCCCCCTTGTTCGCCGAACCTCCAGGAAGGCCCCGTGCCCCCTCCCCTGCGCCGCACCGCCCTGCTGTGCGCATTGCTGACCGCCGCCACCCTCGCGCCCGCCGCCCCGATCCAGGCCGCCACCCCGACGTCCCCCCTGCGCTTCGGCGCGTGCCCCGCCCCCCTGCCGAACCCACCGGCCCCGGAACACGTCGAGTGCGGACGGCTCCGGGTGCCGCTCGACTGGCACCATCCCCGGGGACCGCACATCGAGGTGGCCGTCTCGCGGGTACGCGCATCGGGCTCCCCCACCGAGCGGCGCGGCATCCTGCTGGTGAATCCGGGCGGACCGGGCGGCTCCGGACTCTCCTACGCGGTCACGAAGCGGGCCAAACTCCCCGAGAGCGTGCGACGCGCGTACGACGTCATCGGCTTTGACCCTCGTGGCGTCGGACAGAGCGCTCCGGTGAACTGCGGCCCGATGGGCGGCCTCTTCACCAGCCCGGGGGCGAACCCCGTACCCGTAGACGCGCCGACGGAGAAGAACTACCTCACATCGCTACGGAACATGGCCGACGACTGCGCCGCGGGCGCCGGCGAAACGCTGCCCCACCTGTCCACGGAACAGACGGCGCGGGACATGGACGCCATCCGTGCCGCCCTCGGCGAACGCCGGACGAGCTTCCTCGGAGTCTCCTACGGCAGCTACCTCGGCGCCGCGTACGCCGCCCGGTTCCCGCACCGCGTGGGCCGCATGGTTCTCGACAGCGTGGTCGGCCCCTGGGACTGGTACGACTTCGACGTCATCCAGAGCCGCGCACTGCTGCGGCAGCGCGACATCTTCTTCGCCTGGACCGCCGCCCACGCGGAACGCTTCGGCCTCGGCGGGAGCACGGACGCCGCGCGCCGGGCCTATCTGCGCGTACGCCACGACCTCACCGCGCATCCCTTGGACGGTTTCGGGCCCGCCGAGTTCGACCGCACCGTCTACCGCGCACTGGGCCGCACCGAACGCTGGGCCGGCCTCGCCGAGGGCCTGCGCGACTACCTGCACGACGGACGCCCCGACGGACTCCGCCCCGCCACCGCCTTCGACGGCCCCGACTCACGTAACTACGAAGCGGCGAACCGTGCCGTCAAGTGCGCCGACTCCCCCGCCCCCGCACCCCGCCGCATCCTGGCGGACATCCACCGCACCCGCCGACTCGACCCGCAGCCGGTCCTGACCGGCATGGAGGCGTCCACCTGCGCCTACTGGCACCACAAGCCGGCCCACCGCACCCCGCTCGGCAGCCCCGACGCCCCACCCGTGCTGCTGGTGGCCTCCGCGCACGACCCCGTCACCCCCATCGAGGGCGCGCGCAGCCTGCGCCGACTACTGCCCGGCTCGCGCCTGGTCACGCTCGACAACGACTACTCGCACGGCGTGTTCGCCAGCCGGGGCAACGCATGCGTGGACGACACCGCGGCCGCCTACCTCGTCAACGGCACGCCTCCGAAGACGGACGTGCACTGCACCGGCCCCGGACTGCCGAAAGTGCCGTGAACGCGGAGGCGACAAGTCTCCGTTTCTTGAAAATCACCAACGCCTGCCGAACAGGAGAGACCCATGCCCGAGACCGCGCACCACGGATACACCGTGCGCCCCGCGACACCTGCCGACGTGGACCCCGCCCGCCGCGTCATGCTCGACACCCTGTACCGCGAGTTCGGATACGGATACGTACCCCGCTGGCACCACGACGTGGTGGACATCGAAGGCACCTACCTCGACGACCCCCGTCACCTGCTCCTCGTGGCCGTCCACGACGGCGAAGTGGTCGCCACGACCGGAGTACGGTCCGCGGGCCCGGCCCACCCGCCGCACCCACGCCGGCTGGCCGAACGCTACCCGTCGGGAACCACCGCCCAATTGGTCCGCGTATACGTACACCCCGAACACCGACGCCGAGGGCTCGCCCGCACCCTGGTCCACACAGCCTGCGACATCATCGCGGACACACCCGGATACGAACGCATCTACCTCCACACCAACGTCAACGTCGAGGGCACGGAAGCCTTCTGGCGGAGCATGGCCGAGGAGGTGTTCGACGCCCGCACCACGGGCGAGCACGGTCCGGGCGTCGCCACCGTGCACTTCGAGATCCCGATGAGGCGCCGACCGGCCGGCGAAGCAGCGCAGCACTCGACCGCCGGCCACACCCCGTAACCTCTCCCCCTCCTCGGCTCGATCGCCTTCTCCACCGACGCCCGGTGGCCGGGGCGGCGTCCAACAGGACCTCCGGTGCCCGGATATCGGGCGGCGCCTGCCATTTTCCGACAAACACCGCTCCGCGTGGGAACTTCCGTTGACGCCGCGCCTGTCGCGATGTGATGGTACGGCGGCTCGGTCATGGACATGTCGTCCTCGGTCATCGGTATGTCGTCCGCCTGCCGTGCCAAGCCCCACCTCGTCAACGACAGCAGGACGACGACAGGACGCTGCCCCGACCCGGCGTTCCACCAGAACCTCCGTCGGCGAACTCGCTACCCCCTCAAGGAGCCATGGTGTTACGAAGACTCGCGGTGGCCGGTGTATCGCTCGCCATCACCCTCGGAACGGCGGTGCTGCCCGCAGCACCCACGGCAGCGGCCGCACCGCAGGCGCAACCGGCCACCACCCCACCCGTCGTCGGCAGGGCCGCGGTCGGCGACGCCCCGGACATCGACGTGGCCAAGGTCCAGGCACATCTCACCGAGCTGAACGCCATCGCGACCCGCAACGGCGGCACCCGCAAATCCAGCGGCCAGGGCTACCGGGACTCCGTCGCCTACGTCAAGAACAAGCTCCAGGCGGCCGGCTACACGGTCACCGAGCAGCCCTGCACCTCCGGCTGCGCCACCGGCGCCGGACCCAACCTGATCGCCGAATGGCCCCAGGGTGACGCCGGCACGGTGTACATGTTCGGCTCCCACCTCGACAGCGTCGGGGCCGGACCCGGCATCAACGACAACGGCTCCGGCTCGGCCGCACTGCTGGAGACGGCTCTCACCCTCGCGGAGCAGAACCCCGCCATGGCGGCCCGGGTCCGCTTCGGCTGGTGGACGGACGAGGAACAGGGCCTCAACGGCTCCGACTTCTACGTCAGTTCCCTGTCCGCCACCGAGCGCTCAAAGATCAAGGCGTACTACAACTTCGACATGATCGCCTCGACCAACGGCGGCTACTTCATCAACCACATCAACTCCGCCGCCGCCCAGCCGATGAAGGCGTACTGGGACTCCCTCAGCCTCCAGCCGGAGGAGAACACCGAGGGCGCCGGCCGCTCCGACGACTACTCCTTCGAGCAGGCGGGCATCGCGACCTCCGGGTACGCGATGGGAGCCGGCGCGAGAAAGACCTCCGCACAGGCGGCCAAATGGGGCGGCACGGCCAATCGCGCCTACGACTCCTGCTATCACCAGTCCTGCGACACCACCAGCAACATCAACAGCACCGGACTGAACCGCAGCGTGGACGGCATCGCCTACACCCTCTGGAAGCTCGCCGTCGCCAATTCCACCCCCGCGAACGACTTCTCCCTGGCTGTCGCCCCCGCCACGGGCAGCGTCGACCCGGGCGGCACGGTCACCGGCACGGTCTCGACGGCGACCACCAAGGGCTCCGCCCAGACCGTGAAGCTGTCGGCATCCGGCGCCCCGGCGGGCGTCACCGTCTCCTTCAGCCCCGCCTCGGTGACCTCCGGCGGCAGCTCCACCATGACCGTCGCCACGGCGCCGAGCACGGCCCCCGGCACCTACCCCCTCACGCTCACCGGCACCGGATCCGTCGCCCACAGCACGACCTTCACCCTGACGGTCAAGGGGACCGGAAGCTGCACCGGCCAACAGCTCCTCGCCAACGGAGGGTTCGAGAACGGCACCGCACCCTGGACGGGTGACACCGGCACGATCGGTGCCCACTCGGGTCAGTCCGCCCACAGCGGCAGCCGCTTCGCCTGGCTCGGCGGCTACGGCTCCTCCGCGACCGACTCCCTCAGCCAGTCGGTGACCCTGCCCTCCGGGTGCGCCAAAGCCACCTTGACCTACTGGCTGCACATCGACACCGACGAGACCGACCGCGTCGCCTACGACACTTTCAAAGTCAAGGTGGGCAACACCACCCTGACGACCCTCTCCAACACGGACGCCGCGACCGGCTACACCCAGCGCACCGTGGACCTGACCCCCTACATCGGACAGCAGATCACCCTGACCTTCACCGCCACCGAAGACGCCAGCCTCCAGACCAGCTTCGTCATCGACGACGCAGCGCTGCAGACCGGCTGACTCCCCACTACCCGGAGGGGCACGGCACCTGCACACCGCCGTTTGTCCCTCCGGGCACGCCGGCCGCTGCCTCCGGGCGGATCTGCTCCTGCAGCCGGCCGATTTGGACGTGGGGCGGCGTCACCCGGTTGCCGGTGCCGTCGCACTCCATCCGCTGCCGACCGCCGGCGGCCCCAGCGACAGGTGATCCACCGCCCGAGATCACATGAAGACGACCCCAAGCTAGGGGACGCGGCGGGCCAGGACGTACCCGCGCCGGGTCTCGGCCTCCTGGGGGTAGTGCGTGCGCTCCAGCTGTGCCTCCACGGTGAAGCCGGCGGCCTGGAGTGCCTCGGTGACGGTTGCGTTCTCGAAGAAGTGGAAGGCGACGTCGACCTGGTGTCCCCACCACTCGGTCAGGTGCCGCACCTCGGCGCCGAGGTGAAAGGCGAGCAGGAGCAGGCCGGACGGTCGCAGGACGCGCCGCATCTCCTCGAAGGCGGGGCGCAGTTCGGACGGTTCGAGGTGGATGACCGAGTAGAGCGCGATGGCCGCGCCGAACTCGGCGTCGGCTGCGGGAAGGCGCAGGAGGTCGCCTTCGCGGAACTCCGCCCGAGGGCGTTCGCGGCGGGCGAGCGCGACCATCGCCGGGGAGAGGTCTATCCCGACCGACCGGACGCCGCGGTCGGCGAGCCACGCCGTGACGTGGCCGGGTCCGCACCCCAGGTCCGCGATCGGCGCGCCGTGGTCCGTCTCCTCGATGAGCGCCGCGAGGAGTGCACGGTCCAGCGGCTTGTGCGCGAGCTCTCCCCCGATGCGGTCCCGGTATTCGCCGGCCACGGTGTCGTAGCTCCGCCGCACCCGGACGTGATCTTGTGCGCTGGACATGGGCCCAGCATGCCACGGACCGGAGGCGGGAGGGGCTGGATTGACGCCCGCTGAGAGGCCGGACGTTGAGTGGCATCGCGGAGCGGTCACCACCCGCCTGGTCCGTGCTTCAGCCGCGCACGGCGGAGGCGAAGATGGCGGGCAGTGCCTGCCACCGCGGTCGGGCGGCGAATGCGGTGAGGAGTCGGCCGGTGCGCGCGGCGGTCCTGTTGGTGACGAACCAGGGCGGCTTCGGGGAGATGGACGTCTCGCCGTGCAGGACCGAGCGTGGTGCCGGCCGGAAGGGTCCCGTGACGACCGTGCGCTCGGTGTCCGCGAGCAGCAGGGCGTTGTGGACGACACCGATGCCGCTCTGCACGTCCTCCAGGGTGTGTCCGGGGAAGGCGCCCCAGGTGGCGCGAGGGGTGAGGTACCCGACGCCGGTCCAGGCGTTGACGCCGATGGTGCCGTAGCGGAGGTCGGCGACGGCCGCGCGGAGACGGTGTCCGAGCGACTTGATCGTCCGGGGGTGGGCGATGAGGTTGGCGCCCAGGGTCCCGTGGAGGCGGTCGTTGGCGGCCGCGACCGCGGCGTCGAGGAAGTCGGCGCCGGTGCCGGGCAGTTCGGCGACTCCGAGTACCGGGCCGAAGTACTCGGTCGAGAAGGCGGACTCGTTCGCGTCGGTGAGGTCCAGGCCCGTGAGGAGGGTTCGCTCCGGGGTGCCGCCGACCTCTTCGGCAGCGGGGTGAAGGGTACGGGCGGACCGCACCCGGTTCTCGCAGCCGGGGTACCAGGCCGGGCGGGCGGGCGCGTCGGCCAGCGCCCGGCGGAGCGCGGTGAGGAAGGCATCCTTCTGGGGCCAGTCGGAGCTGAGGATGACGATCTGGCCGGCGATGCAGTTGCAGCCGCTGTTGTGCAGGCGCTGGGTGGCCACGTGCTCGGCCTGGAAGCGCAGGTCCGCCGCGGACCACTCGCCGGGAAGGACGATGACCGGGGCGACACCGCCGAGTTCACTGGTCATCGGCTTGTCCAGCTTCGGTGTACCGGACGCCTTGGCGGCCGCCGCCTGGTCACCCGTCCCCCAGACCACCGCGTCGTGCGTGGCTTCGCTGCCGGTCATGTGGACGGCGGAGATGCCGGGGTGGTTCGCGAGCGCCCCGCCGACCTCCGGTCCGCCGGTGACGACCTCGACCAGATTGCGGTCGGCCATCGGCTTGAAGACCGCCCGGAGGACGTCGGCCAGAGGGTCGGTGGTGGGGTTCAGCTTGAGCACGGCGGTGCGGTTCTCGGCGTAGAGCTGATACAGCACGTCCAGGAGAGATATGGAGAGGATATTTCCGGCGCCGAGGACCAGGGCCACGCCGTGGGTGTCCTCCGGCGTCCTCTGTCCGAGGCCGGCCTTGGCCCGGAGGTCGTGCTCGGTGGTGCCCGGTGTCGTCCAGACCTCGGCGTGGAATCCGTTCAGGAGCAGCTTGTCGAAGGTGTTGTACGGGAGGACCTGGACGGCGAGCCTGCCGCCCGGAGCCGGGCCGACCCGGCAGTCGGCCAGGACGTCGGATCCCTCGTCCAGGCGCCGCAGGGTGTCCTGGAGCGCCTGAACGTACGTGATCATGGCGTACGGGCCGCTGATCCACTCTTCTCCGACCAGCGGCGACGCGGGGTCCAGGCCCTTGATCCCGGACGCGATCCGGACCCATTCGTCGGCCACGGCGGACACCGCGGCGCCCACTTCGAGCAGCAGCTCGCGCCGCTCGGCGAGGGCGGTCCCTGCCCAGGCGTCCTCCCCGGAGGCGAGTCGCGCGACGATGGCGTCGATGTCTGTGTCGGGGCTGACTGTGTCGGGGCTGGGGCTGACTGTGTCGGGGCTGACTACGGCAGGCTTGTTCGTCATGATCGCGGTCTCGCTCACGGTCGGGAAGGTGTCGGACGGGGGTCAGATGCTGTCGGACGGGTGTCAGGAGAGCTCGGCGATGATCTCGTCCGCGGCGCGGCGGCCCGAGCGAATCGCACCGTCCATATAGCCGTTCCAGGTCGCGGACGTCTCGGCGCCGGCCCAGTGGATGCGGCCGACCGGTGCGGAGAGGGCGGTTCCGTACTGGGTCCAGGCACCGGCGCCGAGCCGGCCGCCGTAACAGCCTCGGGTGAACTCCTCGGCGTTCCAGTCCTGTTCCACGACGTCGAACGGATGGGCCGCCTCGGGGCCGAAGTATTTCACCAGGGCTCCGACGACGAGCTCGCGGCGCTCCGCGACGGTCAGCAGACCGGCCTTGCGCGCGTGGGCGCCTTCGAGGAAGCCGACGAGCACGCCGCAGGAGGCGTCCTGCGGGGAGTTGTCGAGGACGACGCCGAACGCGTCGTCGACGCTGAGGACGAGGCCGTTCAGACCGTCCGCGCGCCAGAACGGCGTGTCGTAGCCGACGTGGAACTTGATGACCGATCCCGCGGGCATCTGCTGGGTCAGTCCGTCGCGGAGTGGGGGCAGTGCCGGGACGTAGCGCAGCCGGCCCGCCAGCGTCGGGGGAACGGCGACGACCACACGACGGGCCGTGACACTTCCTCCCTCGAAGTCGACGACGACGCCGTCCTCCTTCTGCCGGATGGTCCGGACCACAGCGTTCAGCCGGACCACGTCCCCCAGCTCGGCAGCCATCCGCTCGCTGATCCGGTGGGTGCCGCCGACCACGCGGCGCTCCTGAGCGCCGCCCGTGGTGGCGACGAGCGTCTGCAGACTCGTGCCGGACCTGATGTAGAACAGGAAGTGCAGCAGGGAGAGTTCGGGGGATTCCGCGGAGAACAAGGACGGCACCAGCAGACGGAAGAACCGTCGCGCGACGCCGTCCTCGGTGTTCGCGACGAGCCAGCCGTCCAGCGTCTGCCGGTCCAGCTCCTCGGCGCCCTCGGTCGTCCACGGCGCTTCCGTCGGCACCGTCGAGGCCAAGTTTTCCAACTGCTCCCACAGCCGGCCGACCTCCACGGCCGTCTCCAGGGGAAGGCCGAAGGTCTCGTCCGCGTACCGGACGGCCTTGCCGTCGTAGACGGTCAGGGCCTCGCCCTCGTCAAAGCTGGGGAAGGTCTCGAGGCCCAGCTCCTCGATCAGCTCGAGCACCACGTCCTGCGTGGGGCCGACCCACTGACCGCCGAGCTCCACCGGAACCCCGTTGCTGAGAAAGCCTCCGAAGGTGCGGCCGGCGACCCTGCCGCGGGCCTCCAGTACGGTCACGGTCCGGCCCGCCGCCACCAGGGACCGTGCAGCGCTCAGCCCCGCCAGCCCGGCGCCCACCACGACAACGTCGACGTCACCCATCCCGCACCCTCCGGATAAGTCAGTCGTTTGACTGAATCCTCGGAAACGGTAGCCCCGCGTTCAGCTCGCGGCAAGGGTTCAGATGGCGGAATTGATACGGGCGACCGAGTGAGGAGTGTGGACCGGTCGGCAGCGCCGCCACCCGCTAGGCGCTCCGCCGCACCCCGGCCAGCGAGACGATCATCTCGGCGATCGCGTCGAGGTCCTCCCGCGCCCGCGTGTCGTTGGGGTCGCACACGTACTGCAGGATGAGCCCGTCGAGGCTCGCGACGACGACCCGGGCGAGGCGGGCGAACGGCACCGCGCAGGTCTCGCCGGCGTCCTGGGCGGCCTGCTGGCACCATTCGGCGACGACCGCGCAGTACCGCTCGTACTGCCAGCGGGCCAGGCTCTCCTGGCCCGCGGCGCGCAATGCGTAGGTGGTCAGCTCGTACTGCATGACCTGCAGGTCCGTGCTTCCGGCGACCAGCTGCGACCAGAACTCCGCGAGGGCCCGGCGCACGGCGTGCTCCAGCCCCTTCCCCAGATCGGCGGCGCCACGGAGGACCTCCGCGATCTCGTTCACCACGTCCTCGATCACCGCACGCAGCAGCAGCTCCTTCGAGGGGAAGACGTACTGCATCGTGCCGAGGGACACCCCGGCCTCGGCGGCGACCGCACGCAAGGAGGTCCCGGGCACCCCGTCCCGCGCCAGGGCGGCGCGGGCGGCCGCCACCAGCTGGCGGCGGCGCACCGATGCTTCGACGTACGGCATCACGTCTCCTTCTCGGTCGGTTGACCGACAGCATCGCGGCAAGGGCCCGACCCGGGCAACTTCGGCTGCCGCGCCCCTCAAGCCTCTAGGCCGTCAAGCGCCTCAGACAGCGCATCGCTGGGCCATGCGAACCTCCGGTCAGCCCGCTGCCTGGTGGGGGCGGAAGGTGCGGCGGTACGCCTGGGGGCTGACACCGATGGTGGCCTGGAGGTGTTGGCGCAGGGAGGCGCCTGTGCCGAATCCGGCCCGGTGGGCGACCAGGTCGATCGGCCAGTCGGTGGTCTCCAGGAAGTGGCGTGCGAGGTCGACGCGCTGCCGGGTGAGCCACTGTCCGGGCGTGGTGCCGACTTCGTCGCGGAAGCGGCGGCTGAAGGTGCGGACGCTCATGTTGGTGTGGGCGGCGAGGTCGGCCAGGGTGAGCGGTTCGGCCAGGTGCTGCATGGCCCATGCCCGGGTGGTGGCCGTGCTGCCGGTGGACGGATCGGGGACGGGGCGCTGGATGTACTGGGCCTGGCCGCCGTCGCGCCATGGCGGCACGACGCAGGACCGGGCGACCTCATTGGCGATGTGGCTGCCATGGTCGCGGCGGACGAGGTGCAGACACAGGTCGATGCCCGCGGCGACCCCGGCGGAGGTGAGGACATCGCCATCGTCGACGTAGAGGACGTCGGGGTCGATGCGGGCTCTGGGGAACATCCGCTGCAGCCGGTCGGCTTCGCGCCAGTGGGTGGTGGCGGGACGGCCGTCGAGCAGGCCGGCGGCGGCCAGGACATACGTGCCGGTGCAGATCGCGACGATCCTCGTTCCGGGGCGGATGGCGGTCAGGGCGTGACGCAGCGGGCGGGGCAGACGGCCCTCTTCCCGGATCGGTCCCAGTCGGTGCGAGGGCGGGACGACGATGGTGTCGACGGTGGCCAGCAGCGAGGCGTCGTGGGAGACGGCGAGGCCATAGTCGCCCTCGGCGCGCACGGAACCGCCGTCCAGGCTGCAGGTGGCCACGGAGTACAGCGGGTTGCCGTCCCTGTCACGGGCGGCGTTGAAGATACGGGCGGGGATGCCGAGCTCGAAGGGAACGACGCCGTCCAGGGCCAGAACGCCAACACGATGCATGGCCAGATCCTTTCAACACATGGCCATCACGCCACCACCGGGGGCGCTGCCGACCAGCCAGTCTTGGGCCATGTCGGGACCACCGGCACGAGAACCCGATACGCCCCCGGAGAAGGAACGCCCTCATGCCCCAGCCCACCACCACCGCCCCTTCGACCATGCGCGCCGTGTCCCAGGACCGGGCCGGCGCCCCCGACGTCCTCAAAGTCGTCGAGACCGAGCGACCGGAGCCGGGCCGGGGCGAGATCCTGGTCCGTGTGCGCGCGGCGGGCGTGAACCCCGCCGACTGGAAGACCCGCGAGCGCGGCGTGTTCGCCACCGGAGCGACGCCTCCCTTCACCCTCGGCTTCGACGTGGCCGGAGCCGTCGAGGCCGTCGGCGCCGGCGTGACGATCTTCCAGCCCGGCGACGAGGTGTTCGGGATGCCTCGCTTCCCGCACCCGGCGGGCGCGTATGCCGAGTACGTCACGGCACCGGCGCGCCACTTCGCCCCGCGCCCACGCGGCCTCGACCCCCTCCAGGCCGGCGCCATGCCGCTGGCCGCGCTCACCGCCTGGCAGGCCCTGGTCGACACCGCTCATGTCCAGCCGGGGCAGCGCGTGCTGATCCACGCCGCGGCCGGCGGTGTCGGTCACCTGGCCGTGCAGATCGCCAAGGCCCGCGGCGCGTACGTCATCGCCACCGCCGGCGCCGCCAAGCACGACCTGCTGCGCACGCTCGGCGCCGACGAGCTCATCGACTACCGCACCCAGGACGTCGCCGACACCGTCCGCGACGTCGATGTCGCCCTCGACAGCATCGGCGGACCCAACTGGACACGCTCCCTGCGCACCCTGCGCCGGGGCGGCATCCTCATCTCCCTGCTGCCGCCGGACGACACCTTCCCCCGCCAGCAGGCTGAGAAAGCCGGGGTACAAGCGGTGTTCATGCTCGTCGAACCCGACCAGCAGGGGCTGCGCGAGATCAGCGCCCTGGTCGAGGACGGCCACCTGCGGGTGATCGTCGACGCGGCGTTCCCCCTCGAACAGGCCGCCCAGGCACATGCGTTGGGCGAGAGCGGCCACACCACCGGGAAGATCGTCCTGACGGTCGCACCTGCCCCCGAGCAACCCTGAGGCCCTGTCTTCCGGGAAGATAGCGCTATGCAATTCGACGACCCTGCCGGCATGCACCGCATATGCATCGAACGGCTCGGCGAGAAGGCCGGCCGGCAGTTCGCGGCCATGGCCCGCCGCGGCTTCCAACTGGCCCCTCCAACGGACAGGTCCCAAGCCACCGGCCGATGCCGCCTCGGTGGCCCTGCCCTACTCGAACCGGGCACCCCCTGGCCCGAACTCGGCGGCTTGCCGCTGTCTCTGCACGCCGTACTGGACACCGACGCCCTCGCCCCATGGCTCGGCGACCAACTGCCCACGCGGCCGGGCCTGCTGAACTTCTTCTCTCTCGATCCGGACGTGCCGTACGAGGAGTACCGGCATCTGGACCTGTCGCCGCAGGCGGGTTGCGTGATTGCCGCCGATCCGGCACGGGCGGTCGAGACAGCCGCCCCCGAACCGGCGCGGAGCTATCCGGCCACCCCCGTCCACGCGACCGAGGTGACCATGCTCCCGGACTGCTGGGACGTCGAGAACGACGACGTCGAATTCGACAGGAGCGAGCACTGGGGGGCGCCCTCACTCATCCTCAACGCGATGGGCGACCTCGACGCGAGCACCGCCGGCAGTCATTGCGCTTTCGGCTGGCCCGACACCTCGTACGCGTCCCCGGTGACCAACCGCGACGCCGACGGTCCCGCGATCCATCTGCTCCAACTCGCAGGGGACGCGGAGCTCGGCTGGGGCTGGGGCGACGCCGGAACGATGTACTTCACGATCCCGGTGCAGGCGTTCGCGACAGGCGACTTCAGCAAAGCCGAAGCGGATATGCGCTGCTGCTGAGCCGGTCGGGCTGAGCCGGTCGGCGGCAGCTCTTGGTGAGGGGCGCCCTTGGCAGTGAACTTGCCGCGTTTGTCCTGCGGGTGCAGGTCCTCCACGTTCAGGCACAGGATCTCGTCGGCTCGGGCCGCTGATTCATAGAGGATCTTCCGGAAGGTCTTCTCCCGCAGGGCCGCGTCCAGCCGCCGCAGGGCGCCACAGGGCGGCGATCTGGCTCTCGGCCGTGGCCTTGGTGCGGACCGGCGGGGCCGGCGCCGCTCGATGCCGATCGTCGGCCATCGGGCGCGGACGAAGACATCGGGGGCGAACGAAGAGATCGGGGGCGGACGAAGACATCGCTCAGCGACGCGCTCTCATCGCAGCTTGAACCTCCCGTCTCGGCGGCTCTTCAGGCTCGCACTTGTTCAGGTCTGAGCGCCATGGACATGCAGGCCGTGCCGATGTCGACGTCGTCGCCATGGGCGTCGCCGTGCGTCGGAGGACGTCATGAGAAGTGCACGTCACTCAGGTCGATGCTCACCATGACGTGATCGTGGTCGGGACGTCCGTCGGGCCCGCGCCGATACGCGCGACGCCTGGTCGGGAACTTGATGCCGTCCCCTTCCTCGATGTCAGAGACATACTGGGCGGCCGCGAAGCCGCCGGCGATGTCCACGTGGTAGTCGTGCCGTCTGAGCAGAAGGTCATCCCCGAAGTAGAAGTCCTGGACCGTGCTGTGGCTTGCGATGCCGTCCGGGAAGGTGACCCGGAGATGGCGCCAGCGCTCGGTCGGCGATTCGGTCCAGGGTTCCTTTTCCTCGGTCCAGGGTTCCTTTTCCTCGACGGTCATGCCGTCCATGATCATGAGGAAGGGTGTGGTCAGGTACGTCCACAGCGCGTAGCCGTTGAAATAGGCGCGGTCCAGTGGATCCCAGGGGGTGTCCAGGACGTGCCCCGAGAAGGACTTGCGCGGGTCGAGACGCTCGGCCACGACCGTGCCGTCGCTCCGCATGATCGATGTACGGCCGGGTGTGAAGTCGGTGTGCTGATCGGGGGCGCCGAAGGGGCTCACCGACGCACGTTCCTCGTGCAAGCTGAGTGTCATGCGGCGCGGCCGGAGGTCCTGAGGCAGGCCCTTGGCCGCGAAGAGTTCGCCGTCGCTGACGATGGTGGCCGTCGCGGTCGTCAGCTGCTCCCACCGCTTCACGCCGCCGTGCGCCTCGAGGATGTCCGAGAGCAGGCCGCTCATTCCTTCTCCTCGACACCGTGGCACCGGAGGCTGCGGTGTGCGCCGGATTCGAAGGGCTCCCGGGAACCGGGGGGACCGCGTGCGTGGCCCAGGCTCGGACCCGCTGCTCTTTCTCCGTCTGTGTTGAACGCGGGGCGTCCGGACCCGCAAAGTCTAGGCCTGGGCGGTTCCCAGGGCGTTGCGCAGGAACGCTGTTGCCTGGTCGATGGCTCCGCGGGCGGCTTTGGACTGACTCAGCGAGTTGAGCATCATGAAGTCGTGGACCGTGCCGTCGTAGCGCACCGTGGTCACCGGAACGCCGGCTGCTCGCAGCTTGGAGGCATACGCCTCGCCCTCATCGCGCAACACATCGGCCTCGTCGACGATCAGCAGAGCGGGCGGCAGACCGGAGAGCTGCTCCATGGTGGCCTGATTGGGAGACGCGGTGATCTCCGCGCGTTGTTCCGGGTCGGTCGTGTAAGCGTCCCAGAACCATTCCATCAGCTCGCGGCTCAGGTAGTACCCGGTCGCGAACTGATCGTAGGAACCGGTGTTCATGGCCGCATCCGTGACCGGGTAGTACATCGACTGCTGTACGAACGTGACGTCACCGCGCTCCTTGGCCATGAGGGCGAGTGCGGCGGTCATGTTCCCGCCGACCGATTCCCCGGCCACCGCCATGCGCTGTGCGTCCAAACCCTTGGACGCCCCCTCGCGGACGATCCACTGCGCGGTGGCGTAGCCCTGCTCGATGGCCACGGGGTAGTGCGCCTCGGGCGACGGCGTGTACTCCACGAAGACCACTGCCGTACGGGCACCTACCGCCAACTCGCGCACCAGGCGGTCGTGAGTACCGGCGTTGCCCAGCACCCAGCCACCGCCGTGCATGTACAACACGACGGGCAGCGTTCCGGTGGCGCCCTGCGGCTTGACGATGCGTACCCGAACATCGCCCACGGCCGCGGGAACGGTGACCCACTCCTCGTCGACCGGCGGCTTGTCGACCGGCGCGGCCTGGAGGTCGTCGAGAACCTTGCGCGCTGCGGGCGGATCCAGCTCGAAGAGGAACGGGTGTTGTGAGGTTGCGTCGGCGAGCTCCTGTGCCTCGGGCTCGAGGACGATTGTTGCGGTTTGACCAGCCATGGGAATGCTCCCTGGGAAATCCGAGAAACGCAGGGAGAGCGGAGCGGGAGCTGAAAGGTGCCGTAATGCGTTCAGGCCGTGGGGCGGCCGACACAGCCTCCGCCCTCGTTGCAAGCTCCCGATGGGTATATACGTCCACCTTAGTTGCCCATCCGCCGCCGATGCATCCCGAGGGCCTGCTCGATCCGTACCGCACCGGCTGCGCGGCTCGGTGACGCCACCTCCTCGGCGGCAAGAACACCGGAAACGCCCACACAGTGACCCCCCAGTCCGCGAGCGCGGACGGGCGGCTTGACTGCATCGGGCAAGCTGCAGATTGCCGCCCAGCGGATTCGATGGCCGCGAAGTCAACGCTCGGCGGCCTCCTTGCCCGCCGCCGACGAACGAATCATGGTGCGTAACCGGCCGACGACAGCTTGTGACCAGCGCGGTGGCAGGCCGGTGGCCAGGTCGCGCAGTTGTACCCGTCCGACAGCCCGCCGGCTGATCACCCCCACCAGCCAACCCGCCGGGCGAGCACGCCCCGCCCGCAACTTCCCCCTAGGTCGTAATGCGCCTTCGGCGCCGCTCAGGTGCGTGGGCCCCTCGGGTGTGGTGGCACCCCCGTCATCAGGAAGTCCAGACCGCGCCGGGTCGATGCCACCACGACCCGGTCGCCCGCGCGCAGGATCCGGCCGTGAGAGGGCCGCCAGTCGAAGCCCGGCCGGTCGAGACGGAGGCCGCCGAGCGTGTCCCCCGAGGCGGGAGAAGGCTGCGCGACCGCGGAGCCAATGGCCAGCACCCGCCATTCGTTCTCGCGGAAGGCCTGGTGGAGGGAGCGGCCCTCCAATTCCGGGTGGCCGGCCACGTCGACGGTGGTGAAGAGCAGCGAGCCGCGTTCCACCGGCATGACGCCCAGGACATGACGGCCCATCATGGCGGCAGCGAAGGAGGGCGCGGCGAGCGCCGAGACGCTGCGGCTGCGGGTGGTGGCGTCGGGGTAGGAGGCGCGCATCGTACGGGAGACGGTGGCGGCGAAGTCGTCGTCGTAGAGCCGCATCACGACCCGTACTTGGGGGTTGCTCTCGCGGGCGGCCATCGCGATGTCGAGGTTCTCGCCGTCGTCGCGGGTGAGGACCAGCAGCGATTTGCTCTGGCCGATCCGGGCGCGGTCGAGGACGCCGGGCGCACCGGCGTCTTCGAGCAGGAGTGGTACGCCGAGTTCGCGGGCGAGTGCGACGCCGCGCGCCTGTGGATCGCGCTCTATGACAACCACCTGGTGCTCGGTGGTGCGCAGTTGGGCCAGCACGCGGGTGCCGATCTTGCCGAGGCCGACCAGCACGATGTGGTCGGACAGGTCCTCGGCCGGCGGGTGTCCGACGGAGGCTTTGCGGAAGGCGTCGGTGGCGTTCATCGTCGCGGCGACCACGAGCGGCAGTACGGCCAGTCCGACGAAACCGGCGATCAGCTGGAGTACCCGGCGGGCCGGGGACTCGTTGGTCGCCGGGTCGCCCATGGTGAAGATGTCCAGCAGCGGCAGATACACCGACTTCCACAGCGGCCCGGGCTCGGCCAGCGCGGTAGCGACGGTCAGTACCGCCACGATCGCGGCCAGCGCGCCGAAGACCGCGAGGACTTCGCGGGAGAGGAACACCTTCCAGGGCAGATGCGCCAGCCGGTCGCGCAGCCAGGCACCGTAGCTGCGCCGGTCGCGGGGCGGGGCCTCGGGCGGGTGGTGGTGGGTGACCTCCTCCAGCATCAGCCGGCCGTGGGTGAACTGCCGGTGGTACGCGGTGAAGGTGTCGGGCAGCAGCTGGGTGCCCTCCTCCCCCGGCGTCTCGGGACTGTCCTCGCTCGCCGGGTCGTCCTGATGGGCGCCGGACAGTACCGCCAGCGTGGCCAGGTCGGCCGACCCGAGCGGGGTGCGTGCGGGGCGGACGACACCGCGGAAGACCTGCCCCTCGACCTGGAGGGTGTGCCCCTGGCCGACCGCGGCGGCGGACACCAGCTCGGGTACTGCGGTGTCGGTGTCGGAGAGCACCGTGGTGGACATGTCCAGCGCCGTGTCGTCGGTCCGGCCGAGCGCCAACACGGCCCGGTCCAGGAGACGTTCGAGGTGCTCGCCTCGTTCACGGTTGTACATCCGGATGACCAGGCGGATCGTCGGGTTGAGAGTGCGGGCGAGCAGTGCGCCGGTCACGTTGACCTGGTCGTCACGGTAGGTGAGCGCGAGCGCGGCCGCCCGCTCCACCCCGGCGGCGCGCAGCGTCTGTTCGTCCGGATGAGTGGCCACCAGCAGCTCGACCGGCGACTGCGGATCGCGATGCAGAGCGGCGATCTCCGGCGCGTGCCCGTCGCGCCCCGAGGGCAGCACCACGGTGACCGCCTCACCGCAGACAGCATCCAGAGTCACCGCCAGACGGTGCGCGAGCCCGTCGTTTCCGCAGATCACCATGTGCTGCGAACGCTGCCCGAAGAGCGTACGCAGATGGAGAGTTGACATCACGTCATCAAGATTGCCGGGGCGGGGCGTGCGGTTCCGATACGTACAACCGTTCGGCGTCAAAGTTTCGTAGGGAGGGGCTCTGGGCTCTGGGGCTCTGGGATTCCCACAGACGGTCAACGACCGGCATCCAAGGGGGCATGGGGCGGCGCGGTTTCGTGGCGCCGCACCTCCGGACCGGGAGCCTTCGGCCAGCGAGTGGCCCATGTCGTGGGGAGCGCGATCAGCCCGCACCCTGGCCTGCGCCGGCTCCTCGGGTACAGCCGGCCGGCATGCGCGACTGCCGGGGCCGAGCAGTGAGCGGGGCGGGCCCGGTCGGTGCGGCCAAGGCCTCGTCATGTCACGCCACGTCACGTCACGTCACGCCCCATCAGCATCCAATTTTCGCCCCGGCTCGATCACTACGCCGGGCCGCCAGCACATCTGTTCACATCTTGCGGTATTTTCACTCAACGTCAGGACATTGAAGGGTCAGTAGCCCACTCATGCATGAGCAATTCGACACGGTCGGTGGGACAGCGCCCTCCGACACCGAGCTGGTCCAGCGCATTCGAGCAGCAGCCCGGACCGGCCGCCAGGCGGCGGCTGTTCCGTATGACGCGCCGACTCCAAACAGCGCAGCCGAGGCAGGCGAGGAAGCCCTCAACGAGTTCCACCGCCGGCACTACGCCGCCGTACTGGCCTACGCCCGCGCCTGCACCAGATCCTCCCAAGCCGCAGCGGACCTGGCGAAGGAAGCCATCGACCGCGTCCTGCACTCCCCCGAGCCGGGAGAGGGGGCTGATGCGGCATGGCGGGACAGCTTGCTGACGGCGGTCCGCCACACCGCCGCCGCCTGGCACCAGAATTCCCGGAACACCGAGCTGCGCGATGGCTTCGACTCCTGGCTGGCCAACCAGTCCGGGGGCGGCCCCGATGCCTCCGACAGCGACCGGGAGTCCCCCACCGACGGCGAACCCTCCGTCGCCGTGCGCCCCGTGGCGCTGAAACGGTCCGCCGGACCGCGCACGGCCCAGGTGTCCCGACTCTCACCGGCGCGCATCGCCGTGCTTGCCGGTGCCGTGACCGTCCTGGCCGGCGTTGCCATATCCGTCGGCACCCTGCTCGGAACGGCGCGCCACGACGCCTCGGCCGGCAGCCCTGGACCGTCCGGCCTCTCGTCGGCCACCACTCCGGACCACCCGCCGACGGCTTCGCCCAGCGGCTCGGCGAACGCCTCCAGCACAGCGACGGGCTCCCCGTCCCCCACCCGCACCACGGCGTCGAAGCATCCGAGCTCCCGGCCCTCGTCGTCGGCAAAGCCGTCGCCCTCCACGCACCCGGGCTCCGAGGGCAAGCCGTCGACCGCCCGAACCACCGCATTGGGCGCCCGGCCGTGGACCTCCAGCAAGAACGGCTGGGGGCCGGTAGGGATGAATCGCAGCATCGACGGACACCCCCTCACCATCCAGGGAACCAGCTACACCGAAGGACTGGGGGCGCACGCCTTCAGCGAGATCACCTACCACCTCGGCGGCGCCTGCTCCGCCCTCAGCGTGGACGTGGGCATCGACGACGAGGTGGGCGCGAACGGCTCAGTGGTCTTCCAGATCTACCGGGACGGCACGAAGGTCGCCGACAGCGGGCTGATGACGGTCGACCAACCCGCGAAGCACCTCACCGCCGACCTGACCGGCGGCACCGATATGCGTCTCGTGGTCACCGACGGCGGCAACGGCAACAACTCCGACCACGCCGACTGGGCCGGTCCCCTCATCACGTGCCGCTGAGGGGTCGCCGGCAGCAGCTGCTGTGGCCACACCCGCCAGGACCGGCAGGGAGGGAAGAGTCAGCGGCCCGTTTCGGTGCACGAGGTCTATAGGCAGCGCCGCAGCGCAACACCGTCAGGCAGTGGCGAGGCATTACCACCCTCGTTGTTCACGCGGCTGATGGGTCGCTTGCCGTTGAGTGCGGTGTGGCAGCGATGTTGCGGGTGGCGCGGACGGCCTGGCGGCCGAGGAAGTTGTGGCCGCGGCCGTTGCTGACGCACTTCGAGACTGTCGACAGCCGCGTGCGCACGGGATGCCGACGCGGGCGCGAGCCGTTCCTGCATCTCCCGCCCTGCGGCGAGCCAGCGCATCGTCAGGGCGGGGGCGGCCCCCGAGACCCGGACCAGTCGACAGGCCAGGCCAGTTGCGTCTGAAGGCGCCGCTGTTCCGTCAGGGACGGACGGCCCCCCGCTGCCGCCCTTGTGCGCTCCTTGCCGTGCTTCGCCTCGGCCTTTATCGTCATAGACAGATTTTTTGGCATGTCGTGCCGAAAAAGCGTACGTTGATCACCGCCTGATCAGGAGTCGATCAGCCAGTGCCCGACTTGCCGCTACGCCCCTGCCGTCGCGCTCTCCCCGCCTGCCCGCGCGCCGGTGCAGCCGCGCGACGACCGGCCACTGCCGATCGGTGAGCGACGACCGTCGCCAGGCGACCGGCGATTGGCGATTGGCGACCGGCGATTGGCCACCGGTGGCGTCCGGCCAACGGCCGAAACGCGCAGTGATCAGCGACCGGGGAACGTACAACATCAGCGAAGGAGCAGACCATGTCCCGCACTTACCTCATCACCGGAGCTTCTTCCGGCATCGGCAAGGCCACCGCCACCCGGCTCAAGGAGCAAGGGCACACGGTCATCGGCGCCGACCTCAAGGACGCCGATATCGTCGCGGACCTCGCCACCCCCGATGGCCGGACCCATCTGGTCGAGCGCGCAGGCGAGTTGAGCGGTGGACGGCTCGATGCCGTGATCGCGGGCGCCGGCCTCGCCGGTTTCGAACCGCGCGCCGTCAGCGTCAACTACTTCGGCGCGGTCGCCACCTTGGAAGGGCTGCGCCCCCTGCTGGCCGCCGGCACGGACCCGCGCGCCGTCGTCATCGCCTCGGTCGCCTCCATCCACCCTCACGACACGGCCATCGCCGACGCAGCGCTCGCCGGCGACGAGGAAGCAGCGCTGGTCGCCGCCCAGGCCGCGGTCGACCGGGGAGAGGGCTATGCGATCTACGGCTCGACCAAGGCCGCCATCGCCCGATGGATACGCCGCACCGCCGTCACCGCCGACTGGGCGGGCGCCGGTATCCCCCTCAACGCCATCGCCCCCGGAACCGTCGTCACCCCCATGACCGAACCCATGCTGTCCAGCCCCGACATGCGCGAGATCGTCGACACAACCGTCCCCATGCCGCTCCACGGCCACGCCCAGCCGGCGCAGATCGCTCCCCTCCTGACCTGGCTCACCTCTCCCGAGAACGAACTGGTCACCGGCCAGGTCGTCTTCATCGACGGCGGCGCCGACGCCGTACTGCGCGGCGACGGCACGTGGTGAGCCGTCCAGGAAAACGGCGGATCAGAGACCACCTCCAGTCATCGCAATCCGAAGTCGATCAAGTCAATCGCAATCCGAAGCCACCGGAGGCCTGACCGTGCACACGCTCGCCCGCACCGCCGTCGTCACCGCCGACCCCGATGCCGTCTGGAAGATCATCGGCAAGTTCGGTGGCCTCGCCGACTGGCACCCCTTGCTGCCGCCGTCAGTGATCGAGGACGGCGCCGATCCCGAGACGCCCGGGGCGATACAGGCGTTCTCCGTCGACGGCCAAGTGGTCATCCGCGAACGGCTCTTGGAGAAGGATGACTCGCGCCGGATGCTCCGTTACACCATCCATGAATCCGCCGTCCCCGTCTCCGACTACGTCTCCACGCTGTCCGTGCACCCGCACGAGGCGGGCGCCGAGATCCGCTGGGCCGCGACGTACGAGGCCGCCGACGAACTCGTCCCCGAGATCGAGAAGCACTTCGGCGACACCATCTACGCCACCGGCCTGAACGCCCTCAAAGAGCGCTTCGCCTTGCCCGTCTAGGTTCCGTCTGGCGGGTCACGCACAAGGCCAGAGGCGCAGGGCCGCGACGGTCACGGTGCCGTGAAAGGAGTACGCCCTCTCGTCGAAGGGCGTGGCCACCGCCCGGTTGATCTTCAACCGCTCGCCATCGGGCTGGGTGAGCGCGTGGGCCGCGTCCGCCCGGTTGTGGGAGAACTCGGCACTGTACGGGGCGAATTCGGTGCCCTATTGGGCTCCTGCGGTTCCGGAACACCGCACGTCCCCTCCGGCAGGAGGCCCGCTGCTGGGCTGGACCTTCGAGCCGGACCCCGGCTCCTCCCACCAACGGAAACATCTGCCTCCGCATCCTCGCCCCCGGCATGGGCGCACAGGTGGCGGTGCCCGGCCACCCGGGTCGGCGCGCGCTCCCTCCAGGCCATCGGGTCGGGTCCAATGCGGGCAGCAGTGCGGCCGACGGATCCGGCGCGGCGACCTGTGCGTCCAAATGCTCTGCCAGCGCATAGCCGGTTCCGTCGTCCAAGCGGACCTCGATCGCCTACGCGGCTCGAACGACGGCTCACAGCGTGGATCGAGACGTAACTCCCTTCCTCGGAACGGAAATTCCTTGGGCAGACCGAGGAACGGTACGGTTCCCTCCTTATGGTGACGCCGACTCAATGCTGATAGCGAGGAGCAACCATCCATGGCGGACTCGATCGGATTGCATGTCAGCCCGGAATTTCCCGCGATGCTCGAGCGGATTGACGCACTCGGCGGGGCGCTCGATGCGGACGCGGACGCGGCCGAAGAACTCGGCAGACTGACCGAGGACATCGCGCGCGCATTGCTGGGTGCCGGGGTCGTGGGGGCCGCACTGCCGCAGAGCCTCGGCGGCTACGAGTTCTCCCCGCGCCAATTGATAGAGACGGTCGAGCGGCTCAGCTACCACGATTCCGCGGCCGGTTGGACGATGATGGCGCTGCAGTTGATGACCGGCACCACTGCGGCCTATCTCGATGCCGTTGCGGCGGCCGAATTGTTCCCGGATGTCGCGGGTGGGGACCACGCGTTGTTGTCCGGGCACGGCACCCGGCCCGGCCGCGCCGTCCCGGTGGAGGGTGGCTATCTGGTGAGCGGTAGTTGGCAGTTCGCCTCCGGTATGGCGCACGCCACCCATATCCACAGTGCGATCCAGGTCGAGGGCACCGGTGAACTGCGGGTACTGGCGATGCCGAAGTCGCAGGTGGAACTCGTCGACAACTGGGATGTGCTCGGGCTGCGTGCGACGCACAGTATTGATTACCACTGCGCCGATGTGCTCGTCCCGGCGACGCACACGTATCTCGCGACAACGACGGACCCGGCCAACGGCGGCGCGATCTACCGCCTCGGATTGGTCAACATGTCCGCAATCGGGCACACCGGCTGGGCGTTCGGTGTCGGGCGGCGTCTACTCGATGAAATGAAGTCGGTCGCCGCGGCCAAATCCGGCACACGTAACGCCGTCGTCGACACCGCGCAGTTCCACGCGGAGTACGCGACCGCCGAAGCCAAGCTGCGTTCGGCACGGGCGTGGGCGATGGAGGTATGGCGAGATATCGAAGAAACCCTTGATGCAGGCGATTTGACGAGTACCGAGCAGGACACTCTGCTCCGGCTGGCGCTCAACCACGCGACGTGGACCGTGCAGGACGTGGGGCAGACGGTGCACCGATGGGCGGGGACGGCGGCGATCCGGCGCGGGCCGATCGACCGGTTTCTGCGTGATCTCGGCACAGGTACCCAGCACATCACCTCAAGCCCCACGGTCCTGCAAAACTGCGGGAAATGGCTCAGCGGCGCGCAAGCCCAAGCGCACTGGGAATTCCTCGACTTGACGCCGTGACCACCAGGTCAGCGAGTGCGCACCGGCCGAAGGGGCGCCCGGCGAGCCGGCGTTCGCCCGGCTCCCGTGGAACGACCAGATCCGCAACCGGCTCCGGCGCGGCAGCCGCACCGGGCGCCCGGCGGCCTTCGACAGGCAGCTCTACAAGCGGCGCAACGTGGTCGATCGCTGCTTCAACCGTTTGAAGCAGCCGCGATCTGGTCGGCCCGGCCAGGCCGGCCGGCCCGGTAGGCGGCGACGTCGAGGTCCCCGGTTACTAGCAGGACGGCCGCGCCGTGTTCGCGGACGAGGGCGCCCATGCGGTCAAGGATCTGTCGCTGGACGGTGGCGTCGAGGGCGCTCGATTGAACGGAATCCACCGCCCCGCCGTATAGACAGGAGCGGCGGCTCTGGCCTCGCAGGTCTGGTCTGCCGTGCCACCCCCGCGCCCGCACGGAAGGACCTTCGCTTTGTCACTCTCCACGCGCTGTCAACAGCAGCCGAATGCGGACTCGGCGGCTACGGCGGACGAGGCAGTCCCAGCCGACGGACCCGGCACGGACGCGGGCCCGCCGCCGGACGGCACTCCAGAGCGGGTCCCGGACGATATCTCCGCGGGTGCGGACGCCGCAGGTGGCAGCACCTGGCGCGACCGTCACCCGGCCACCGCACGGACCCTCTCCCACGCCACCACAGCCCTCTCCACCCTCCTGATCCTCCTCGCCCTCCTCCTGCCGAATCAGCTCGGCCTCCTGTCCCCCGGTCAGTTCGCGCGCATCCCCGTGGAGGGCATCTTCGGTGCCGCGCTGCTGCTCGTCCTCCCACCGAAGGCGAGGCGGGTGGCGTCTGCCGTCGCCGGGGCCGGTCTCGGCCTGCTGACCGTGCTGAACCTCCTCGACATCGGCTTCAACGAGACTCTCGGCCGAGGGTTCAACCCGGTGTTCGACTGGCCCCTGCTCGGCGATGGCGAATCGTTCCTCGAGGACTCGATCGGCCGGGCAAAGGCGATCGGTGTCGCGATCGGAGCCCTGGCCGTCGTTCTCATCCTGCTCGTCCTCATGACTCTGGCGGTCGTCCGGCTCAGCAGTCTCATGGCCCGGCACAGCGCCACCGCGACCCGTACGACCCTGGTGCTGGGGACCGTCTGGGTCGCCTGTACGGCGCTCGACGTGCAAGTGGCCGGCGTGCCGGTCGCCGCAGAGAGCGCGGCCGGGCTCGTACAGAACCGTGCGCAACAGGTGCGGGCGAGCCTGGCGGACGAGCAGGCGTTCGCGAAAGAGGCCGCCGCCGACGCGTTCCGCAACACCCCGGGCGACCAACTGCTGACCGGACTGCGCGGCAAGGACGTCATCTTCACGTTCATCGAGAGTTACGGACGCAGCGCCATCGAAGACCCCTTGATGGCGCCGGGAGTCGACGCGGCCCTCGCGGACGGGACCAAACGGCTGCGCGCGGCCGGGTACTCCGCACGGAGCGGCTGGCTCACCTCGTCGACCTATGGCGGGAGCAGCTGGCTGGGCCACTCCACGTTCATGTCGGGCCTGTGGATAGACAACCAACAGCGCTACCGCACCCTCACCGCCGGCGACCACCTGACGCTCACCGACGCCTTCAAACGTACCGGCGCCTGGCGAACGGTCGGCATCATGCCGGGTCTCACCAAGGGCTGGCCGGAGGCATCCTTCTACGGCCTCGACCACGTCTACGACTCCCGGGACCTCGGCTACAAAGGCCCGAAATTCAGCTGGTCAACGATGCCTGACCAGTACACGCTGTCGGCCTTCGAGCGCCTGGAACACGGCAGGAAGCACGCCAAGGAGCAGGACGGGCGACGAGCCGGGCAGCACCCGAAGCCGCTGATGTCGTTCGTCATCCTCACCTCCAGCCACAACCCCTGGGCACCCCTCCCCAAGATGATCGGCTGGGACGAGATCGGTGACGGCTCCGTCTACAACGCCATCAACAAAGCGGGCAAAAATCCCGTGGACGTCTGGCGGCACACCGCCCAAGTACGCACCGAGTACGGCAAGTCCATCCAGTACTCGCTGCACAGCCTCATCGCGTACCTGCAGAAGTACGGCACCAAGAACACCGTCCTCGTCTTCCTCGGCGACCACCAGCCCCTCGCAAAGGTCTCCGGCGATCACGCGAGCCATGACGTCCCGGTCACGCTCGTCGCCCACGACCCGGCGGTGCTCAAGCGCATTTCCGACTGGCACTGGACGCCCGGCCTCAGGCCCGGCCCGAAGGCACCGGTCTGGCGCATGGACACCTTCCGCAACCACTTCCTGACCGCTTACGGACCGCACTCCGGTTCCGCTCCGTCCCGGCCCGCGCCATAAGCGGCACGTCAGCCGCCTGCCGGCGAACCTCCGCTCCCCTCGTGGCCCGGTCGTGCCGGTCGTGGGGCCCAGCCCGTACGGCCGAGATCCGGACCCTGCACGGTCCAGCAGCCCGCCCGGTCACAGAAGCCCGACGCACGCCAGATATGTCCCGCGCCGGCCTGGGGCGCCTACCGGGCATCGTGAGGATGCGCGGGCGCCCCGCTGGGACGCCCGCGCATTGGCAGTCAGCCGAGATGGGTGAGGGCAGCAGGCCACGCTCGGCGAACACCTTCTTGGCCACGGGCGAAGCGTTGATCGAACGCGGCACGCCACAGTACCGGTCATCCGGCAGGCGGAGCCCGGCCGTCCGGATCGGTGGCGCTGCTATTCCGCCCCGGCCAGCTTGGCGAAGACCACCACGTTGTCCGGGTAGTAGTGCTGCGACGCGCGGTACTGACCGCCGCACGTGATAAGGCGCAGCCCCGCATGATCGATGTTCTTGTAGACCTCGATGGTGGGGAACTTGTTCTTCGGGTACTGGGCAATGCGGCTGACGGTGAACTTCGCGGATTTCCCGTCCGCCCGTGCGACCTCGATCGTGTCACCGGCTTTCAACGAGGACAGCCGATGGAATACCCCTGGTTTTCCGTTCCAGGTGACATGACCGGCGATGACCGCCGGGCCCTTTTCGCCGGGAGCCGGTCCGGGCGTGTACCAGCCCGCCTTGTCAGGGTCAGCGGGCGTTTCCATCGTTCCGTCCTTCTTCCGCCCCAACGGCACAAGCGCGGACGAGATGTTGAGCGACGGGACGGAGATCCGCTGTGGGGCCGACTCCCCCGCTGCACCCCCCGTTTCCCGCTCATCGCCTTGACCACTCTCAGATTGACCACTGTCAGATCCCGTTCCTGTTCCTGTTCCTGTTCCCGTTCCCGGCGCGACCTGACCGCCCCGAGCGTGCTGCTGTTGGACAGGCGGTGACTGCGGGACCGGCGTCTGGCCTCCGCATCCGCCGAGCAGCACCATCGCTGCGACGGCGGCACAGGATACGGCTTCGCGCTTGCCCCAGCCCCTCACGCGGCGCTCCGTCCGGCCGGCTCGGCAGAGGCCGTCGCGCGCCTCCTGCGGTTCAGGACCAGCGCTCCGGCCAGCGCTACGACGGCAAGCCCGCCGGCGCCCGCCAGCGCCCCGGGGACCCCGTCGCTTGTGGCCGTGCCGCCACCCGTCTCCACGCCGCCCACCGGAATGGATCCGACCGCCGCGCCCTCCACGATTCCGCAGTCCGCGGGCGCGGTGGCCTCCTGGGGCAGCTTGGGATCGAGCTCGCTCTTGCCCACGCCGAAGTCGTACTTCTTGTTGCCGTTGGGGTCGATGCCGTGCTGCACGATGTGGAGGTCCTTGATGTGATCGACCACTGCTTGGGACACGGGGATGGTGCGCTCGTAGGAGAGGTTCCCCTGAGCGTCCGCCTTGGGCATGCGGTCGACGGCGAGCCCGCTGGCCGGGCCGGTGTCTCCTTCGGTGGTGAGCGAGATGTTGATATCGCCGTAATGCACCGTGGCTTCGGTGTTGTTGATGATCCCGTCGCCGTCCGTGTCGGCGCTTGCGTCCGGGCACTGGAAGTCATGGCCGTCGGTGGAGCCATGGAGGTGCTGTGCGTGTGGCTGGCCCGGCACAAGCCCCTCCGACTCGATCTTCACGGTCAGCCGGGTGCCGTTGAGACTGAGCATTGCCGTGCCCTTGCCCTGAGAGTGGTTCAGCTGATCCAGGTTGATCTGGTACGCCTTGTCCCCGGCCGTGGCCGGAGCGGCGGCGGCACCCGAGAGGACCAGGGCGGCGGGCAGGGCAAGGAGGGCGGCGAGGCGAGCGGTGCGCTGGGATGTCACGATCGTTCGTTCCCTTCCGGCGGTGTCCCGTCCGGGATCGCCGTGGTCTCGTTCGAAAGGCCCGTACGACGACGCTTCTCACGGCTGGGGGCCGCTTGTTGTTGTCCGGGCGCAGGTAGTCCGTAGTACGACGCCCGCCGATGCCGCGCTCAGCACACCGCTCGATGTGGCGCCTCGTCTAAATTCGACGGATTCTCTTGACAGGCGCATCTCTCATATGCGGCACACAGGATCCGTTCTCGCGCGGCGCCGCGGTGGCCGCAGACGGTCGTGTCCGAGGCGGGTGTCTTCACTCGTCGTCCATGAGGCAGAGGTCGCGAGGCTGCTGTACGTCGAGGGGATGCTGCGAGGCGCGAGGCCGCCCCCGACCCCGTGCGCGGCGATGGTGATGGTGGTGGTGATGGCGATTGATGCCTGGACCTCGTCGGCATCCCACCAGGTCCGTCCGGACTCGTTTTGTCATCCCACAGGTCGGGCACGCTTTGACAAGCGTGGCCGAGATCTGACTAACTTGCGCCGCAGATCGGTCATGAGTGTCAGCGACAAGCCCTGGCTTGCTGACCGGCAACCCTCGCGCCGCGGTGGGGTGCCCCAGGTGACGACCGGACCGGAAGACCTTCGGTAAGCGCGAGCCCCCATGGGCCGGAACAGTGACGGTGACGGAATGTACGCAGCTTCGGGGACAGCCGCATGGCGGCGCCGTGGCTGCCTGCTGCTGTGCGCGAACCGGTCGGTCGATCTGCTGCGCGTCAACAGCGCTCTGTGTACCGGCACCTGCCGTGCGTTCCGCCAAGGCTGAAGGCTGACGGTCTTCTGAATCTCTGACGCCACCGCTGTCGCGGTGTGCGTCCTCCTTGCCCGAGCCCCGTTCCGCGCGTCCCCGTGCGCGACGTCACGCAGAGCCCATCGACCCGGCGCACCGTGCCGTTGCGGCATCCGTGGTCCGGGCTGTCCGAATTCGCTGGAGTCCTCCATGAGTGAATCCCCTGGCGCTGCGGTACCCCTCGCCTCAGCGCCTCCTGCCGAGGAGACCGCTGAGCCCCCCGGCCTCTCCTCCCCGCCTCGTACTGCTCGTACCGCACGTCCTGCCGAGGCCGAACGGCCGGGCGACGGCACCGCACCGCGGCCGCCGGCGGCGCAGCGGGTGCTGCCGCTGCGCAGGCCAGGCCGCTGGATCGCCACGGCGATCGTGCTGGTGCTGGTCGCCCAGATCGCCCACGGCCTGGTGACCAACCCCTTCTATCAGTGGGACCGGTTCCAGTACTGGTTCCTGCGCCCGGCGATCCTCGATGGCCTGCTCATCACCCTCAAGGTGACGGCGTACAGTGCCGTGCTCGGTCTGCTCGGCGGCATCCTGGTCGCCCTGGGCAGGCTCTCCCCGAGCCCGGTGCTGCGGGCGGTTGCCTGGACCTACACATGGCTGTTCCGCTCGGTTCCGCTGATCGTGGTGCTGCTGTTCCTCTACAACTTCAGTGCGCTGTACAAGACGCTGAGCCTCGGGGTTCCGTTCGGGCCCGCCTTCTTCACCTTCGACGAGTCCCGGCTCGCCACCGACATCGTCGTGGCGGTCGCCGGACTCACCCTGAACGAGGCGGCCTACGCGTCCGAGGTGGTGCGGAGCGGCATCCTCGCGGTCGACCAGGGGCAGCACGAGGCTGCGTTGGCGCTCGGCCTGCCGAAGAGCTACCAGTTCACGAGGATCGTCTTTCCGCAGGCCCTGCGCTCCATCACTCCGAACTACGTGAATCTGCTGATCAATCTGATCAAGAGCACCTCGCTCGTCTTCTACGTGTCGCTGCTCGATCTGTTCGGCTCGGCGCAGAGCATGGGCAGCACCTACCCGGGTGACATCGTCCCGCTGCTGCTCGTCGCCACCGTCTGGTACCTGATCCTCACGAGCGCGGTCTCCATCGTCCAGTTCTACGTCGAGCGGTACTTCGCCAGGGGCGCGACGCGCACGCTTCCCCCGACGCCGTTGCAGAAGTTGCGGGCAGGTCTGCGTGATCTGCGCGCCCGAGCCCGGAGGGAGGCCGCGATATGACCACCGAGACCACTGAGACCACTGAGACCGGGACCGGGACCGTCGAGATTCGACCGGCCGCGGTCGAGGTCCACGACGTGCACAAGTGGTACGGCGCCCACCGGGTACTGGACGGCGTCGAGTTGACCGTACGACCCGGCGAGGTCACCGTGATCCTCGGGCCCTCCGGGTCCGGCAAGTCCACCCTGCTGCGGGTGATCAACCACCTGGAGAAACCGGAGGTCGGTTACGTCAGCGTGAACGGTGAGCCGATCGGCGTACGCCGGCACGGCGAGCGGCTCAAGGAGCTGAGCGAACGGGTCATCCTGGGGCAGCGCAGCCGGATCGGCTTCGTCTTCCAGAACTTCAACCTCTTCCCGCACCTGACCGCGCTGGACAACGTGGCTGCCGCTCCCGTGGCCACCGGGAAGCTGACCAAGCCCAGGGCCCAGGAGCTGGCCCGCGAACTGCTCGGCCGGGTGGGCCTGGCCGACAAGGTCGGCGCCTATCCGCGGCAGCTGTCCGGCGGGCAGCAGCAGCGGGTGGCCATCGCCCGCGCCCTCGCCCTGCGGCCGGGGGTCATCCTCTTCGACGAACCCACCTCCGCGCTCGATCCCGAACTCGTCGGCGATGTATTGGCCGTCATCAAGGACCTGGCCACCAGCGGCACCACCCTCATCATCGTCACCCACGAGATCGGCTTCGCCCGTGAGGTGGCCGACCGGGTCGTCTTCATGGATGAGGGCCGGATCGTCGAACAGGGGCTGCCCACCGCGGTGTTGGACCACCCGAAACACGAGCGGACCAGGGACTTCCTGAGCAAGGTGCTCTGATCTCGCCGTCCGACCCGCTGCCCGCGGCCCGTCCGGGCTCGCCCTCCCACACACCACCGAAGACCCTCCACACCACCCCCCGCACCGCCCAAGCCCCCCACACCGCCGAAGAACAAGCGACGCGCCCTCACCACCACTCACCGAACCAAGGACAGCCAGCTATGCGCACCCTCAACCTCAGCAGCAGACTCCTCCGCAGCCTCTCCGCGGGCACCGCCGTCGTTACCCTCGCCACTGGCCTCGCCGCCTGCGGGGGCAACAGCGACGCGGCCGGCAAGTCCGACAGCAAGGAGTCCGGGACGGTGACCGTGGGGGCCCATTCCAACGGGGCCGCCAAGGAGACCGTGCTCAAGGTGTCCGAGGTCAAGTCCATCAGCGCCGAACTGCCGAAGCCCATCGCCAAGAAGGGCAAGCTGGTCATCGGCGTCGGCGCCCTGCCCGCCGGTTCCGTACCGCTGAACTTCATTGGCGACGACCAGAAGACGCTCACCGGATCCGAGCCGGACTTCGGCCGACTGGTGGCCGCCGTCCTCGGCCTCGAGCCCGAGGTGAAGAACCTCACCTGGGAGAACCTGTTCGTCGGCGTCGACAGCGGCAAGGTCGACGCGGCCTTCTCCAACGTCACCGACACCGAGGAGCGCAAGAAGAAGTACGAGTTCGCCACCTACCGACAGGACAACCTGGGGTTCGAGGTGCTCAAGAAGAGCACCTGGACCTTCGACGGCGACTACCGGAGCCTGGCCGGCAAGACGGTCTCGGTGGGCCGGGGCACCAACCAGGAGAAGGTCCTGCTGGAGTGGAAGGCGAAGCTGAAGAAGGAGGGCAAGGACCTCACCGTCAAGTACTACCCGGACAACAACAGCGTCTATCTGGCGCTGAACAGCGGGAAGATCGACGCCTACTTCGGCCCCAACCCCGCCATCGCCTACCACACCACCCACACGGCGAATACCCCCAACGCGACCCGTAGCGCCGGCAAGTTCTCCGGCGCGGGCGTCAAGCTCCAGGGGCTGATCGCCGCGACCTCGAAGAAGGACAGCGGGCTGGCCGAGCCGGTCTCCGAGGCGATCAACTACCTGATCAAGCACGGTCAGTACGCCAAGTGGCTGGCGGCCTGGAACCTCTCCAACGAGGCCGTCAGCACCTCCAAGGTCAACCCGCCCGGCCTGCCGCTCGACAACTCCTGATCAACGCTCATAGGGCTGCTGCCGCCCGGGACTCCGGCGCCCCGCCGGAGTCCCGGGCGCCCCGACCCGCCATGTGTGAAGGAAATCCACGGATGCCACGGAACGTTCCCACCACCATGTCCACCAGTATTTCCCCTCCTCCCGCGCAGAGCCCGGCCGAACCGCACCTCCTGGACAACGCCGTCTGGGCCGCGCTGACCGGCCCGCACGCCCGGTTCGCCGAGCGCGTCGGCCGCGCCGCCCGGTATCCCTTGGACGTCTGTCCCTTCACCGCCCTCGCCGACCCGGCCGACCCCGGGGCGTGGGACGACCTGGTCGAGCTGGTCGGCCCGGACACCGTCACCCCCGTCACGGGAGTGCAGGCCGTCCCCGACGGATGGGAGATCGTGGAGCGAGGGCAGGGCGTCCAACTGGTCGACACCGGGCTACGCGCCGAACCCGCCCCCGAAGCGGTGCGGCTCGGGCTCGACGACATCCCCGAGATCCTGGACCTGGTCGCCCTGACCAAGCCGGGCCCCTTCCTGCCCCGCACCGTCGAACTCGGCGCCTACCTCGGCATCCGCCATCACGGACGGCTCATCGCCATGGCCGGGGAACGCGCGCATCCGCCGGGCTGGACGGAGATCAGCGCCGTCTGCACCCACCCGGCACACCGTGGTCAGGGCCTCGCCACGCGACTGGTACGGGCGGTGGCGGCCGGGATCAGGGAACGCGGGGAGACGCCCTTCCTCCACGCACTGGCCAGCAACACCACCGCCATCCGCCTCTACGAGTCCATCGGCTTCACCCTGCGCCGCCGTACGAACTTCGTGCTGGTGCGCACCCCGGGCCGGTGACGTTGCGCCGGCCCATCGACGACCACAACGACCACAACGACCACGACAACCACGACAACCACGACAACCACGACGAGATGAGCCAACTCCCGTTACCACGCCCCCTCAGGAAGGCGCCCCCATCGTGTCCTCATCACCTTCTTCGCTGCCCTCTCCGCTGCCCTCTTCGCCCCGTTCATCCGCTCCGCTGCACCTGGCCGTCGCGCTCGACGGCGCGGGCTGGCACCCTGCCGCATGGCGCGAGGCGGTGGCCCGGCCCCGGGACCTGTTCACTGCCGGCTACTGGGCCGACCTCGTCGCCGAGGCCGAACGCGGCCTGCTCGACTTCGTGACGATCGAGGACTCGCTCGGATTCCAGTCCTCGCACCTCCTGGAGCCGGACGGGCGCACCGACCAGGTCCGCGGACGGCTGGACGCCGTCCTCATCGCCGCCCGCGTCGCCCCGCTGACCAGGCACATCGGACTCGTGCCGACCGTGGTGGCCACCCATACCGAGCCGTTCCACATCTCCAAGGCGATCGCCACGCTCGACTATGTGAGCGCCGGCCGCGCGGGCCTCCGCGTGCAGGTGACGCGGCGTCCGAACGAGGCCGTGCACTTCGGACGCCGTGCGTTCCCCCGCTTCGACCTCGGGGACCTGCACAGCCCGCCTGTACGGGAACTGACGGCCGGCCTCCTCGACGAGGCCGCCGACTACGTCGAAGTGGTGCGCCGGCTGTGGGACAGCTGGGAGGACGACGCGGAGATCCGGGATGTCGCCACCGGCCGCTTCATCGACCGGGACAAGCTGCACTACATCGACTTCGAGGGCAAGCACTTCAGCGTCAAGGGCCCCTCCATCACGCCCCGGCCGCCGCAGGGCCAGCCCCTGGTGACCGCGCTCGCACACGAGGACGCGACCGGCGCCCCGTTCCGGCTGGTCGCCCGCGCCACCGATGTCGGGTACGTCACGCCGCACGACATCGGGCAGGCACGCGCCGTCGTCGCCGCGGTGCGGGCCGAGCAGGACGCGGCGGGGCGTGCGGAGCAGCCGCTGCACCTGTTCGGAGACCTGGTGGTGTTCCTGGACGACACTCCGGCCGCGGCGGAGGACCGCCGGGACCGCCTCGACGCCCTCGCGGGATACGCGTACACCAGCGACGCCCGTATCTTCACCGGAACACCCGCCCAACTCGCCGATTTGCTACTGGAGTTGGGGGCGGCCGGACTGTCCGGCTTCCGGCTGCGCCCCGCCGTCCTGGGACACGACCTTCCCGCGATCACCCGGGGGCTGGTCCCCGAACTCCAGCGCCGAGGCGCTTTCCGGAGCTCCTACGAGGCCGAAACCCTCCGCGGGCTGCTCGGCCTCGCCCGCCCCGCCAACCGCTACGCCGCCACTGCCTGAGCCGGAAGGACCGCACCGACATGAGCAAGCCACTGAAGCAGATCCATCTGGCCGCGCACTTCCCGGGCGTCAACAACACCACCGTGTGGAGTGCCCCCGAGGCCGGCAGCCACATCGAGTTCAGCTCCTTCGCGCACTTCGCGCGGACCGCCGAACGAGCCAAGTTCGACTTCCTGTTCCTCGCCGAGGGGCTGAGGTTGCGTGAGCAGGGCGGAAAGCTCTACGACCTCGACGTCGTGGGACGCCCCGATACCTTCACCGTCCTCACCGCGCTCGCAGCCGTCACCGAACGCCTCGGCCTGACCGGCACCATCAACTCCACCTTCAACGAGCCCTACGAGGTCGCCCGCCAGTTCGCCAGCCTCGATCACCTGTCGGGCGGGCGCGCCGCCTGGAACGTGGTCACTTCCTGGGACGCCTTCACCGGCGAGAACTTCCGCCGCGGTGGCTTCCTGCCACAGGAGGAGCGCTACACCCGGGCCAAGGAGTTCCTGACCGCGGCACACGTTCTGTTCGACTCCTGGCGCGGCGACGAGGTCATCGCCGACCAGGAGACCGGCGCCTTCCTGCGCGACGCCGAGGCCGGAGCCTTCGTCCACCAGGGCGACCAGTTCGACATCAGCGGACAGTTCAACGTCCCGCGCGGCCCCCAGGGACGCCCCGTGATCTTTCAGGCCGGAGAGTCCGACGAGGGGCGCGAGTTCGCGGCCTCCAGCGCGGACGCGATCTTCAGCCGGTACAGCAAGCTCGAGGAGGGGCAGGCGTTCTACCAGGACGTCAAGAGCCGCCTCGCCCGCTACGGCCGCAGGCACGACCAGCTGCTGATCCTGCCCGCCGCGACGTTCGTCCTCGGCGACACGGACGCCGAGGCGCGGGAACTCGCCCATGAGGTACGGAGCCAGCAGGTCAGCGGTGCGACCGCGCTCAAGTACCTGGAGCACATCTGGAACCGGGACCTTTCCGCGTACGACCCGGACGGCCCACTGCCCGACGTCGACCCGGTCCCCGGCGAGAACACCATCGCTCTCGGCCGGGCCAGCGTACGGCAGTTCCGTGACCCACTGGCCGTCGCCAAGGAGTGGCGCGAGCGCGCGGAGGCGAAGAACCTCTCCATCCGCGAGCTGGTCATCGAGACCACCACCCGTCAGTCGTTCATCGGCTCCCCCGCCACCGTCGCCGAGACCATCAACGAGTTCGTCCAGGCGGACGCCGCCGACGGCTTCATCCTCGTCCCGCACATCACCCCCGGCGGCCTCGACGTCTTCGCGGACGCCGTGGTTCCGCTGCTCCAGGAGCGCGGAGTGTTCCGGACGGAGTACGAGGGCACCACCCTGCGCGACCACCTCGGCCTGGACCACCCCGACGCCAAGGCGCAGGCCCGGCGGGCGGCCTCATGAGCGTCCCCCTCGGCGTCCTCGACCTGGTCCCGATATCGTCCGGCTCCACGGCCACCGAGGCGCTCCGCAACTCCATCGACTTGGCCCGGCAGGCCGAGCGCTTCGGCTACACCCGCTACTGGTTCGCCGAACACCACCTCAATCCGGGTGTGGCGGGCACCTCACCCGCCGTCGTCCTCGCTCTGACGGCCTCCGCGACGTCGACGATCCGGCTCGGCTCCGGCGCCGTACAGCTCGGTCACCGCACCGCGCTGTCCACGGTCGAGGAGTTCGGCCTGATCGACGCGCTGCACCCTGGGCGTCTCGATCTGGGCCTCGGACGCTCCGGCGGGCGCCCGGCCGGACCGCCCGCCACCCTGCTGACGGCCGCGATCCCCATCGTCGACGGCCGTGCCCCCAACGGGCTGCGGATCCCGCCGCGCTTCTCCTTCGCGCACCTGCTCGGCTCGCCGAGGATCGCACTCCAGCGCACCCTGCTCCAGCAGCCGGGCGCCGAGTCGCAGGACTACGGCGAGCAGATCGGCGACATCCTCGCGCTGCTGGCCGGCACCTACCGGTCCGCGGACGGCATCGAGGCACATGTCGTCCCGGGGGAGGGCGCCGACGTACAGGTGTGGATCCTGGGCAGCAGCGGCGGGCAGAGCGCCCAGGTCGCCGGCCACAACGGTCTGCGGTTCGCGGCGAACTATCACGTCAGCCCGGCCACCGTGCTGGAGGCAGCGGAAAGCTACCGGGCCGCGTTCCGGCCCTCTGACGTGCTCGACAAGCCGTACGTGAGCGTCTCGGCCGATGTCGTCGTCGCCGAGGACGACGAAACCGCCCGCGAACTCGCCACCGGCTACGGCCTGTGGGTCCGCAGCATCCGCACCGCCGAGGGCGCGATCGAGTTCCCCACGCCCGAACAGGCCCGGTCCCATGTGTGGACCGACCCGGACCGGGCACTGGTCGCCGACCGCGTGGAAACCCAGTTCGTCGGCTCCCCTGCCCGCGTGGCCGACCAACTGGAACAGCTCCAGGAGGCCACTGGAGCCGACGAACTGCTGATCACCACCATCACGCACGGCCATGCCGACCGGGTACGTTCCTACGAGCTGCTGGCCGAGGAGTGGCGGCGCAGATGAGCGGGCGGTCGGTGCTGGTACGCGGCGTTGACCGGAGCAGGTCCGGCCCGGCAGCGAACGGCTGCTCGTCGCCCTTCGCTGCCGGGAGGTTCACATCGGGCGCGCCACGGCCGGGGGCAGTTGGCGCCATTGGGGGGCTTGGGCTTACGGGGCCGGTTCGGGGTCGGTGCCTACGCGGACGGGGGTGCCCACAAGGTTGAGGAGGGGGAGGTCGGAGATGTGGTCGCCGTAGGCGGTGGAGCGGGTGAGGGAGAGGGTGTGTTCAGCGGCGAGGGCGTTGGCGGCGGTTGCCTTGGCGTCGCCGATCATGGGGGTTTCGAGGGCGCTGCCGAGTGAACGACCGCCGCATCGACGAGGCGACGGGCGAGTGGCAGGACGACCACGCCGCCTTGCAACAGCGCGACCCGTCGGAACGCAACTTCGTCTACGTGTGGGCCGACGGGGTGCCCCCAAGGTCCGCCTCGGGCAGGCACACCCGTGCGTGCCGGCCCTGCTCGGCGTCCGTCTGGATGGCGCCGAAGAGCTCATCACGTCGGCGAGGCCTGTGCGAGTCCACCGGGCCGACCTGCTGCGCGGCTGTCGACGGCGCGGTATGCAGCGAGCCCGAGCATGTCACCGGCGACAGCGCGATGGGCCTGTGGAAGGCCCTGGCCGAGGTGTTCCCAGCCGCGCGCCACCAAAGGTGCTGGGGTCGGATTCCGCCAGGCCCGTTACGAACTCACCGAAGCGCCGTAGATGGAGAGGGCTGCAATCCCGACCACGCAAGCAACTATCACCCAGTAGCCGAAGCCCCTCCCACGCGCACGTCGACCCTTTCGCGCGGCGGAGTTGGCCGCTTGATGAGGTGCCGCCGGTCTGGATGCGGCCGGCGTGGGACCGGAGGCCGCCTCGGCGAGCAGGCGGCGGCAGGTCGCCGCCAGCTGGGCGGTTTCCGTGGAGAGCGACACCACAGCTTCTGATCGCGCGGGCGCGGTGGTGCCACCGTCGAGGATGCGCCCTGCACGGACGAGGATCTCGTCCCTGCCTCCAGCCGGCGCGAGACTGATCCAGCGCTGCACATGCTCACCCCGGATGACCACTCCCCCGGACCGCTCGCGGTAGACGGTGTGTTCCCGCCAGAGCGTCTGCGCCAAAGTCTGTGCAGTTTCCCGCAGTTGGACGCTCACGATCTCCCCCTACGCCACTTACCGACTCGAACAAACATCGCACTGTAGCGGCAGGCCACGGCCCCGTGCCATTCCGTCGGAATCCGTCCGAGCTGCGGGACGACCGCGAGGGGCGGTCATGCCTACTCGGTCCGGCTGGACCCCCGACGTGAGATCGTCTCGCGGCGTACTGCGAGACGATCCAGGGGCCGTGGCGATCACCGACATCGCGGCCGTCACCGTGCGGTACAACGCGGCGGTGCGGGAAGGCGTGGCCGGGCGGCGGGGGGCGTAAGAGGCCGGCGCGGGCCCGCGGCGGGTGGCCCAGCACCTCGCTGCCCCGTCACCGCCCCGCCGACGCGACGCGCGGGCCTCCACCAGGAGCTCCTCGAACTCGCCTCCATCACGTCTGTGCGATCCGCCTCCGCACCTCCTTCTCAAATGATCCAGCCAGGAACGAACTCAGTCCTGGTGCAGCTCGTTGCGGCCAGGGCCCCCGGAGAGCTTGTCGGTGCCCGGGCCGCCCCACAGGACGTCGTCACCGCTGTTGCCCCACAGGGTGTCGCTACCCGCCTCGCCGTACAGCTTGTCGTTGCCCTTGCCGCCGTAGAGGACGTCTGCGCCGCCACTCCCGTGCAGGACATCGTTGCCATCGTCGCCGTGCAGGTTGTTCTCCTCCCCGGTACCGGTCAGGGAGTCGTTCCCGGCTCCGCCGAAGCAGTCCTGCCCGCAGTGGGTGAGGGTGTCGTTGCCCGGGCCGCCGAAGGAGCCGAAGCCGAACGGGCCGCCGCCTCCGTCGAGGCGGTCATCCCCGTCGTCGCCGTGGAGCATGGCGGACGCGGACCCCTTGAGCACATCGTTGCCCTTGCCGCCGTAGACCCCGGCCCATGCCTCGCTGTCCGGTTCGAGGGTCGCGGTGTCGTCCTTGTCGCCGAGGTCGATGTCGTAGCTGTCCGAGTCATCCGAGTTCTGCGGGATCTCGACCGCGCAGCGCACGACGGTGCGGTCGCTCAGCGTGGGGTACGTGCACTCGTCCGCGCTCGCCGCACTCGCGTCGATGGCGACGTCGTACCGGTCGCGGAAGGTAAGGACGTAGTACGACTCGAACTCACCGCGGTGCTCGATCTTTTCGTCGACCGTCAGCCTGTTCTGCTGGCCTGGAGCGGCCTTGTACCAGAGCTCGCCGTCCTCGTGGACGACGGTGGACGTGGCCCTCGGGGCTGCTTGGGCGGCCGGCGCCACGAGGGCGGTTGCGCCGAGGGCGAGGGCAACGGTGGCAGTAGCAGCGATGGCGGTGTAGGTGCGCATGCGGAAGTGGCCCTTCGGGATGTCAGTGCGCCGTGGTGCTTGCGGTCACTGGGTTAGACCGGATGCCCGAGAACGGAGTTGTGCCATCGATCATGAACAGCGGCGGACCAGGCAGTGGCCGGGACGTGGACAGCTCCGCGGGAACCACAATCGCCCCATGACACCACCCCGTGCACCTGGCTGATCGTGCAGTGGCTCCCCGACCGGGACTACCACGAGCTGAAGACCGTTCTCGGCCACGACCACTTCGAAGGCCGGTCCTTCGCGGGGTGGCACGGTCACGTCACCTGGTCACCGCCTGCCTGGTCACCGCCGCCTGGTCACCGCCCGCCCAGCTGTTCCTGGCCGAGCAGCGGACCCGCCCATGGGCGCCTGCGGCTGCATGGCAGGCGAGTCATCAGCCCGTCAGGTGTCGAAGCGGTCGCGGGATGCCTCGATGTGACCGAGGTGCTGGTGGGTCCAGTCGCACAGTCCGTCGATCGTCACCCGCAGGGCCTGGCCCGGTCCGGTGAGGGTGTACTCGACCCGCGGCGGCACGACGGGGTGCACCGTCCGCTCGATCAGACCGTTGCGCTCCAGCATGCGCAGGTTCTGGGTGAGCATCTTGTGGCTGACGCCCTCGATCTCGTTCCGCAACTCGCTGAAGCGCAGGGTGCGTTCACCGAGGGACTCGATGATCAGGAGCGCCCACTTGTTGGCAAGGTCGGAGAAGATCTCCCGCGCCAGAGAGTCCGCGCGCCTGAGGTCCGCATCCTCGGGTGTGCCGCTGAGCTGCTTGGTCACCATCAGGTTCCCCAGTCACCGAAAAGTGCGTTCTTCCACGTCAGCGGACACTCTCCTACGGTTTCCGAGTAACCACAAGAGAGCGGCTCCCATCCCAATGGAGGCAGACAGCATGGCCATCACCCTGATGAACCCCAGCGGATTGCCGGAAATCGAGGCCTACCGGCAGGTGTCGATCGCCACCGGCTCGAAGCTGGTCCACATCGCCGGGCAGGTCGCCTGGGATGCCGATGGGGTCAACGTCGGCATAGGCGACCTTGCCGCTCAGGTCGAGCAGTGCTACCTCAACATCGGCACCGCCCTGGCCGAGGTAGGCGGCTCCTTCGACGACGTGGCGAAACTGACTGTCTACGTCGTCGACTGGACCCCCGACAAGATGCCCCTGCTCTTTGAGGGCATCACCCGGGCGGCCGCCAAGCTGGGCGTCACCCCGGTACCGCCGGCCACGCTGCTGGGCGTCGCGGCACTGGACGTACCCGACCACCTGGTTGAGGTCGAAGCCACCGCAGTCATCGACTGAGTAGCGGTCGGGACAGGGGGATGCGGATCGCTGTCCCGTACTTCGACACGGAGCCGGTCCGGGTCCTCCCGCAGCCGTAGATCCACGTCGCTGTGCGCATGGATGAGGGCGTTGGTGACGGCCTCGGAGGCCAGCAACTCCAGATCGTCCAGCAAGGGCATCCGGCCCCGTTGGCCCAGCAACTCCCGTAGGAAATGGCGTACATGCGCCACACCGCGCAGATCACACCGTCACCCGGCTGCGGAGGCAGACAGGGCCGTCGCCGACGCCCGCTGCCCATGGCGACCCCGTTCGCTTTCTTAGCGGGATGTTAGATCTGGCGGTCCGGCCTTGTTCCGGCATGGCGGCGCGCGCATGCCCTGGGCACGTCATCACCCCTCTCACCAGGGGTCTTCTCGTCAGGAGCCGGCATGTCACCGTCTGCCATGCGCGCACAACTCCACCTGGCGGCGAGCGAGCGAAGCGCCGTCTCGCCCTGGTCGGCGGATCACTCGGCAATCTCGTCGAGTGGTACGACTGGTTCATCCACGCCACCTTCGCGATCTGCTTCGCCGACTCGTTCTTCCCCGGTGAGAACCCGACCGCCCAGCTGATGCCCTGGAGCGGCGCCCCACCGAGCCCCGAGGCCGGACCGTGTTCCTCCAGGTCAGGGGAGTCGCGCGCCGGAAGATCGCCGAGATGCTGCGGACCCTGTTCCCCGAGCTGGACGAGGCCGAGATCCACACGCTCACGACGTGCGCCATCGCGGGCGCCGACGGCCTGTTCGTGCAGCGGGAGATCACGGGGGACGCCATCAACTTGATGGCGATGTTCGAACTGCACGCTCAGTTGGTGCATGAGGCGGAACGCCGCATGGCGGCCGGAGGGGGACGGTGACCGGGGCCGGAAGGTGACCGGGGCCGCCGGGGACGTTCTCGATCCGGCCGACGTGCGCCACGGCAAGCGCGGCACCGCCGGTGCGAGCGGCGGCGAGACGCCGGTGAGGACGAGGTGTCGGGCCGGCGCAGGTGTACGGCCCCGGTTCCCGCGGTGAGGGTCCTCGGGTCGGGGTGCGCCCTGACCCGATGGTGAGCCCGTCGGCCCGGCTCAGGGGCCGGCGGGCTCGATGGCGTTGTTGATGCGGCGGCCGATCTCGCGGAGCTGCCTCTGCTGGGCCTTGGTGAGGGGATCGAACACCAGGCGGCGCACCTCCGCGACATGGCCGGGGGCGGCGTCCACGACCTTGCCCCAGCCCGTGTCCGTGAGGGCCGCGAGGGTGAAGCGGCCGCTGTCGGGGTCAGCGGTGCGGTAGATCCAGCCCTCCTTCTCCAGGCGTTTGACCGCATGGGAAAGCCGGGAGAGTGAGCAGTCGGCGAAGTCAGCCAGGGCACTCATCCGCAGTTTGCGCTCCGGGCTCATGGAGAGCCCTGCCAGGACCCGGTACTCGAAGTGACTGATCCCTGCGTCGCGCTGAAGCTGGACGTCCAAAGCAGCCGGAAGCCGCACTGCGGTGCTGACCAGGGCCAGCCATGTCGCCTGCTCGTCGTCGTCCAGCCAGCGGGGCTCGTCTGCGCTCATGCCCCACTTTAACTTGAATCCTCAACCCGGACAGCCACCCCAATGGCTTGAACGTTCAAGTGCCATTACTTGACGATTCAAGTTTGACCGACCTAGCATCGAGTTGAAAGTTCAACCAATTGGACGGAAGCGACCCTCATGAACATCACCTTGTGGATCATCACGAGCATTCTGGCCCTGGCTTTCCTCGCGGCCGGCCTGATGAAGATCAGCCAGCCGAAGGAGAAGCTCGCCGCCTCGGGTATGGCCTGGGCCGAGGACTTCTCCCCGGGGTCGGTCAGGGCGATCGGCGCCGTCGAGGCGCTCGGTGCCTTGGGGCTGATCCTCCCGGCCGCGCTCGGCATCGCTCCGGCCCTGGCGGCATGGGCCGCCCTCGGACTTGCGGCGACCATGCTGGGCGCCGCCGCGGTGCACCTGCGCCGGAAGGAGGCGAAGGCGATCCCGGTCAATCTGGCGCTTCTCGTCCTGGCCGCCGTTGTGGCCTGGGGCCGCTTCGGCCCCTACGCCTTCTGAGCCTCCCCCTCGCCCCAGCGTGATCTTGTAGACAAGGAATCGACATGATCGACCGCCGCAACATCCTCAGAGCCGGGGGCGCCGCCGCCCTGGGCGCCCTCGCCATCACCGCGGTAGCCTGCGGAACCGACCTGGCAGCCGCGGCCACGGGCGACCGGGAACTGCTCGGCGACCCCGCCTCCACCCCGCAGGCCGAATCGCTTTGGCCGAGCCACCTGACCGATACGGAGCGCAAGCACCTTGAGGTCTTCGATGAGCTGGACTTCGTCGTCTACTCCGGTCAGAAATGGGACCGGCTCGGCGAGAGCCACGCACAGAACATCCGCGTCCACTGGCCCGACGGTCACTACACGGACGGCCTCGACCGGCACATCGCCGATATGAAGAGCCAGTTCGTCTGGGCGCCGGACACGCGCATCACCGAGCACCCGATCCGCATCGCCAAGGACAACCTGACTTCGGTGACCGGCGTCATGCAGGGCTCCTTCACACGCCCCATGCCGGACGGCAAGGGCGGCTTCATCCAGCCGACGGGTAAGAAGTTCGCCATCAACATGGCCACGGTCGGCATCTGGAACAAGCACGGGGTGATGGAGGAGGAGTTCCTCTTCTGGGACAACCTGACCTTCTACCAGCAGATCGGCCTGGCCTGACCCGGTCGACGACCTCCCAGGCCACGTAGCGTTCGAGACATCGGACGATCTCGCGCCGGGTCTTGCCCGTTCGCGGTCTCGATGGCGCGGGGCCGAAGTTGCCGGAATTGCCGAAGACGCACGTCAACGGCCGTCTCCGGATGCCTGGCCCACTGCGATGTGAAAACCCCGAACCCGCCCTCGCCGTTTTGGATCTGCACGTGGTGATGTGCTGTGCGTTGTGCACCGTCACCTGTACGCAATGCTGAGCTGCACTGTTTATGGGGAGTCGAACCCCAGCGTTGCTCTTCACGCGCCAGGAGTGGGCCGGAAAACCGCCGGTCCTCGGTGTGTGCACGCCTCCGAAACGGCTACCTGCTCCACATCTCAGGCTCTGCCGGTACTGCTCAATCCAGCAGATCGACCTCCCAGTTCGTGCGCTGGATGCGCACATCGATCTCCCGGATCTCCCGCGCCAGCACATCCGCCTGCTCCCGGAGCTCGGCGACCGGAAGTGCGGGGAGCATCATCAGTTCGGATCGAAGCTGCCGACCGTACCCCCGCTCACCGGTACCTGCTGCCGCATCCGCGGCGGCAGTGACCACCGAGTGGCGCAGCCGCAGGGTGTCCCGGCGCGCGAGCGCATCGGTGAGGGTGCCGTCGTGGCCCATGTCCGTCACCGCATTGGTCCGGTTGATCCGCCGGATCAGCGCCTCGAGGCTGCCCAGGACCTCGTCGGCCTCGGCCAGCAGCTGGGCGGCGTTCTCGGCGGGCGTCTCGCCCTCCTGATACCGCGCGCTGCTGACGATGCGCGCACGGAGTTGCTCCACCCGGCGCGACGCTTCGGCTCGTTCCGCGAGCGCCTCGGCAAGCTTCACTGTTTCGATGTCCCGTCCGTTGTAGACCTCGCACGAGTATACGAGTGGGAACTCGCCGGGTACGGCGGCCGGCGCTCGGTGGTGAGGCCGTGCGCCACCAGCTCGGCGGCGCAGGAGGGCTCCTGCTCCATCAGCGACATCTTCTCGGGGTCGCGCACGACGTAGCGACCGGTGATGAGGTCGTCGCCGATACGCGCCGCCATGACGGCGTCGACTCGTCGTCGAGCCCCGACCGCTGTTTCGGGGCTCTCACTCACTGCGGCTCCTCGCCCGGCCGCCATTCCAAGTAGGCCACGGCACGGACCGCTGGGCGGCGTCGCGGGCGGTCCTTGGGCGGCATCGGGGCGTGTGCGGTCTGCGGGAACGCGCTGCGGACCTCGGCGAAGAGGTCATACCAGCCGGTCCCGTGGGCCGCGGCGGCGGCGAAGAGCGCGTCGAGTGCGGCCTGGAGCGGGTCGGGGGCCGCCGCGTCGGTGAGGGCGGGAAGGGCCATCGCCTGCTGGGAGGCGTTGGGGGTGCCGTCCGGCAGCGTGACGCTGGTGTCCGGGACCTGCGGGTCGGAGAAGAGGAGATCCCATATCCGCTCCTCGTCGTCCAGCGGCGGGGAGAAAGGCACGCCGCCGTCGAGCTCCGCAAGGCCGCGGGCGATCCACTCCACGCCGCTCAGCCCGGCCACATCGCAGGAGCGGTGTGCGGCCCAACGGGCAATCGCACGCTGGACATCCGGACCGGCCTCGTCGATCGTGTGCACGAGGGCTACGTCGAGTTCCACCATCCCGGCCACATTGCCCCCGACGTTCCGCAGCCGCTCGCTGGGCAGGCGTCCGCCCCAGTGCTGTTTCTCGAGGCGTTCCTGCAGCTCCCGCGCCTCCTGCGCCTCCTGCTCCTCCTTCTCGCGGGCGAGGCGCCTGGCCTCGGCCAGCTCCTCGGGGGTGGGCGGCGGAGGCAGCTCGCTCACCCACCGGTGCCAGTACGCGGCGGAATCGCTGGTCTGCTTCACGATGCGGTCGCACTCCGGCGGGGCGGGCCAGAACTGGAGCAGATACTCGTCCAGCACGGGCTCGCCCTCGCTCCGTACCTCGTCGGCCTCGTCCATGCCGCGGCAGAGGTAGCGGACCCGATACGTGTCCGAGGGCAGGCCGAGGTCCCGCCCGCCGCCGTGCCAATCGATCAGCGTCGTGTCGTCGGAGGCCGTACGGAACGACGTCTCCACGATGTCCTCCCATCCGTCGAAGTCCGAAGACGGCTCCGTCTCGTGCAGTTCGACGGTGAGAGGGACCGAGCCGGTGTGCATACCGGTCACCAGGTGCAGGTGCCCGGGGACGGCCGCTCCGCAGAGTCCCGCCCGCTGGCCCAGGAAGCACTCGTGGAGGCCGGTCTCAGGTCCCTCGTCGGGGTCGGTGCGGCTGTCGATGTACATCTGGCCGTAGGCCACGCTGAATTCGCCGTCGAAGAGTGTCCGCATGGTTCCAGCCTGCCGTGAGGGTCTGACAATGCCTGCCGACGCCGGTGCGGGGAACGCTCCGCGGCCCCGGGCAAGGCCTCGCCGACGCCTATGCGTACGGCACGACCACGACCTGTACTTCGTCCTCGTAGATCACACGCCCCGGATCAGCGGAGCGCATCATCCGGCAGTCGACGCCGTGGGCGGCCAGAATCTCCAGGTAGCCCGGAACCCGCGCGAGGAGATGGGTGGCCGACGACTTGAACCACGCCGCGGCGCCAGGGTTGACCGCGTGGTCGTAAACGGCGGGGTCGATGGTTGACGGGTCGGCGTATGCAGCGTCGTACCAACCGTTGTTGACGCGACGGAAGGATTCCTGTTCGGCGGAGAGCCGCCCGTCCCGGGCCAGCGTGTTGATCAGCCCGAACACGCCGGTGTGATGACCTCGCCGGTTCCGGTGTGGCGACTGGAACCGCACGTACTCGACGGTCCCACTGTCATTGTCGATCAGCCCCATCAGGGAATCTTCTCACCGCGGTCCGGGTAGCCGGTCGGCGCGTCCCGGTCGAGGAGCCGCCGGCAGGCCTGTCGACCTTGGTGCCAGCGCTTGTGCGAGAGCGCTTTCCCGGCCGGCGAGCGCAGGTGCTAGTCGTCGCGGGCCGGTGCCGGGTCGGCCGACGGGCGCCCGTCGGCGCAGCGGATTTCGTACGGGCGGTCCTCGCCGGCGTCGTCGTCCAGCGGCTCGAAGGTGAGGAAGGCGGTGGCTGCCGGGCCGCGGGCCGCATCGTCGTCCACGTGGAATCCGGTGTCGGGGCTCCAGGCGGTGAGGTAGACCCGGCCGTCGGGGCGGCAGACGGCGGTGAGGCTGCCGCCGCCGACCCGCACGGTGCGGGCGGGGGCCGACCCGGGTGGGGTGGTCGGCGGTGCGGGACGGGCGCGGGTGGCGTCGGCGGCGCGGGCCGCCGCGAGCGCTTTGCGTACCGCGTCGTCGTCGAGAGTGACGGCGCGGGCGTTACGGTCCGCGGCGCCGGCCAGGGGCCAGGCGCCCAGCCCGGCCGCCGCGGCCAGTACGACCCCCCAGGCCGCCGCCGTCATCCCGCCCCGCCACGCCATGGCCGTCACCTCCCGCCGTCCGCAGTCTGCCGCACACTTCCCTAACGCCCGGTTAAGGCCCGCACAAGGCCCGTTGTCCGCCCTCCCGTTGACGCAGCGGCGCTGGTTACGGTAGCTGCATGCCCCATCTACTTGTCGTCGAGGACGATCCGCAACTGCGTGGCGCCCTGGTGCGGGCGCTGCGCGACCGCGGCCACGCCGTTGCCACCGCCGCGACCGGGATGTCCGGTCTGGACGCCGCCGTCACCGACCGCCCCGACCTGGTCGTGCTCGACCTCGGGCTGCCCGATGTGGACGGCGCGCAAGTGCTGCGGATGCTGCGCGCGGTCAGCGAGGTCCCGGTGATCGTGGCCACCGCGCGGGACGACGAGCCGGACATGGTCGCGGCCCTCGGCGACGGCGCCGACGACTACATCGTCAAGCCGTTCGGGGCGGCGCAGCTGGATGCGCGGATCAAGGCGGTGTTGCGGCGGCTGGGCGTGGAGGAGCCGGAACCCGCGTTCCACATCGGGGAGTTGCGGCTCGATGTGGCGGGGCGTGAGGTGACGCTGGCGGGCAGGGCGCTGGATCTGACGCCGCGGGAGTTCGATCTGCTGGCGTATCTGACCCGGCGGGCGGGGCAGGTCGTCTCGCGGCGGGAGCTGCTGGCTGAGGTGTGGCAGCAGCCGCTGGGCGGCGCCGACAAGACGGTGGACGTCCATCTTTCGTGGCTGCGGCGGAAGCTGGGCGAGACGGCGCAGCGGCCGCGGTACCTCCACACGGTGCGGACGGTGGGCGTGAAGCTCGCCGCGCCGGCGGCCGTGGGGGATGCACTCCCTGGCGATGCCGGCCGGGAGTCGTAAGACGTGCGCCGCAGCATCCTCCTCCTCACCGCCGCCACCACCGCGCTGGTGCTGGCCGCCCTGCTCGTCCCGCTGTCCCTGCTGGCCCGCAGCCATGCCGCCGACCGGGCCACCGCCGACGCCACCGCACGCGCCCACTCGCTGGCCACCGGCCTCGGCCAGACCCTCGCCGAGGCCTCCGGGCGCCGTGCCGCGGCCACCTTCGTCGCCTCCGCCAACGGCCCCGATCTGCCCCGGACCTCGGTGATCCTCGCCGACTCCACGGTTCTCGGCCCGGCGGCACCGGTCACCGACGCGGTGCGGCTGGCGCGCTACGGGCGGGCCTTCTCCTACGAGCCGGCGGAGGGCGGCCGGGCCGTTCTCGTGCCCGTACAGGGTGTGGCGGGGGGTACGGCCGTCGTCCAGGTCCGGCTCACCGACCGGCAGCTGTATGCCGGGACGCTGGCCTCCTCGCTCGCCTTCGCCGGGATCGGCGCCGGGCTGATGCTGCTCGGCCTGTTGTTCGCCGACCGCCTCGGCTCGCGCCTCGTCGGCTCCACGCGTCGGCTGGCCGAGGTCGCTGACCGGCTGGCCGGGGGCGATCTGACCGCCCGCGCCGAGCCGTCCGGCCCGCCCGAACTCCGGCTGGTGGCCCGCCAGCTCAACCATCTCGCCGAGCGCATCCACGGCTTCCTGACCTCCGAACGGGAGAACGCCGCCGACCTCGCCCACCGCCTTCGCACGCCGGTCGCCGCGCTGCGCCTGGACGCGGAGGGGCTGCGCGACCCGGCGGAGGCGGAGCGGATCGCGGCGGATGTGGCGGCGCTGGAGCGCAGCGTGGACGAGGTGATCCGGACGGCCCGCAAGCCGCTGCGGGACGACGAGGGCGGGCCGGCGTGCGCCGATCTGGCGGCCGTGACCCGCGAGCGGTCGGACTTCTGGCGCCCGTTGGCGGAGGACCAGGGCCGTACCCTCGTTCTCGCCGCTCCCCCGGCCGGCGCCCCGGTGCTCGTCCGGTGCGAGGAGGCAGACCTGGCCGCCGCGGTCGATGCGCTGATCGGCAATGTCTTCGACCACACACCGGAGGGGGCCGGGATGCGGCTGGCGGTCGAGCCGGACGGCCGTCTGCTCGTCGAGGACGACGGGCCCGGCTTCCCCGACGCGCGGGTGGCCGAGCGCGGCAACAGCGGCGGCGGCTCCACCGGACTCGGTCTGGACATCGTCCGCCGCGCCGCCCAGGAGTCGGGCGGCACGGTGGTGTTCGGGGCGGGGGCGGGCGGCGGGGCCCTGGTCACGGCGACGTTCGGGGCCGCGGACGGTTTCACGTGAAACTCTCCCCCGCCCTTCAGACCGCCACCGGGAATGCCGTACGCACCGCGCGCCGCCAGTGGTTGGCCGTGAGCTCGGGGCGAAGTGCCGCCAACCCGCCGCAGTATTTGGTGAATTCGGCGGCGCGCACGCCGTAGCGGTGCAGCAGCCGGTCCGCCTCGGTCAGCTGGCCGGTGGTCTTGGTCTCGACCAGCACCAGTTCGCCGTCGGCCCGTACCGTGCGGCCGGTCTCCAGGTCCCGGCAGAGCAGGGCCGCATCGCAGGTGATGCGCTGACCGTTGGCGACGAGGGTGGCGCGGGTGTAGTCGGTCTCGATGAAATGGCCCAGTTCGGTGGGGGCGGCGATGCCGTACGAGCGGTCCAGCACGGAGGCGAGGAAGCCGCGCGGGGCCTCGCCGAGGGCCGTGTCGCCGGGCAGCAGCGGCTGCCGGTGCTTGACCGTCTCGCCCCGGTGCCCCTTGAGCTTGATCTCGAACTGCCGCTCGCCGGTGTCCTCGTAGAGCCGCTCGCGGATCTTGTAGCGCAGCCGCCGGCCCTGCCGGTGGTCGTGGAAGGACCGCAGGTCGGGGGTGTCGTAGTAGACCGAGTGGTAGCGGAACCAGCGGCGGCCGTTGATGCACAGCGCGGCGAACGGCCCACCGGGCCGCCGCCGGTCGGTGAGCTCGGCCGCGAAGGCGGCGAAGACATCGACGGGGACGAGGTAGCTGTGGTCGTAGCGGGCGAGGAGTTCGGCCCGTGCCTGGACGTCGGCGAGCGGGACCGGGCGCGCGGCCATGGCGGCGCGGGCGATGGCTCGTACGGCGGGAATCACACGGTCTCCTTGGTGGCGCGGTGGGGACGGGGGATCGGGCGGGGCCGGGTGGTCCGTTGCGCGACGGCGTCCGCCGAGGACGCGGTACGTGTTCCGCGCTCCGCGCCGCCGGAAGGCTCCGGGACTCGGAATCTGACGTCCAGCACCATCAGGTCCCGCACGAAGTCGATCTGTTGCACCTTCCACGTCAGCGGCTCACCGAGGCGTCGGGCCAGGTCGGCGCGGAGGGCGTCCCGCCCGGTGTGCACCACGTCCAGGGTGATCACGGCGCGGCGGGTGCCGGACAGCAGCCGAGGATGGTCGGCGATATGGAGGACGAGCAGGAGCAGGGCGGCGAACCCGCCGGCGACGGCGAGCGGCAGATGCGGCAATGCGCACAGCAGGCCCAGCACCAGGGTCGTGAAGTAGTACGCGACCTCCTCGTGCTGAACGGAGTCCGAGCGCAGCCGGATGATCGACAGCACCCCGAAGAGGCCGAAGCCGAGTGCGGTGCCGCCGCCCGCACCGACCCGCGCCAGGGCCGCGACCACCGAGAACAGCGCGACATTGAGCGCGAGATAGGCCGGCACCAGGTCGCGCCGGCGGTGCCGCGGGTAGTACACGGCGAAGGTCAGCACGCTCACCGCCGCCAGATCGACCGCCAGCCGCGCCGCCAGTTGGCCGTAACTCGCCACGCTCTCCATGCGTTCCCACTCCTCCGCTCGGGCCGTCACCGGTCGTCGGGAACGCTAGGGACGACCGGGTTAAGCCCGCCCCCGCCACGGGTTAAGGAGCCACGCACCCGCCGTGTCGTCCCGGGCCGCCGCCCGCTGGCTTCGTTCCTCTTCAGCAGCAGCGTTCGACGACGGCCCCGGCGGCTTACCGGCGCACTTTCCCGGCCGGCACCCCTGAGAGGCTGTCGGGCAGCCGATCATCACGTGGTTTGTTTCCCGCCGACGGGAACTCAGCGCATGGCCGGGCCGACTAGTGGGCCGTGGAACGGAGCGAGGTTCGGTCGGTGCCCCCGGTGGAGCGGCAGGCGGGCGGGGCAGGTGGGCTCGATGTGTGGCTGCGGGAGGTGGTGTGCCGGCATGGGCGTCTGGAGGCCGTGAGTGGGGTCGATCTGGAGGTGCGGGCCGGTGAGCGGGTCGCGCTGACCGGTACGAACGGGTCGGGGAAGACAACGCTGTTGCGGGCGGTGCTCGGGCTGCACCGGCAGGTCCAGGGGGAAATTCTGGTCGGCGGTCGGGGTAGTCGTAGCGCTGCCGAGTGGGCTTGGCGGCGGCGGGCGTGCGGGTGGATTCCGCAGCGACCGGCGGCCGGTCGCTTCCCGTTGCTCGCGAAGGAGTTGCTGGCGAGCAGCGGTGCTCCGGAGGCGGCGGCCGAGGCAGCGCAGCGGCTGCGGGTGGGGGATCTCGGGGACCGGCCGGTGGGTGGGCTGTCGGGTGGTCAGTTGCAGCGGATGCATCTGGCGCGGGCGGTGGGGTGTGTGGCGGCCGGGGCGGGTGTGCTGCTCGCGGACGAGCCGACCGCGGCGTTGGACTTCGCGGGTCAGGAGGAGGCCGCCGAGGTGCTCACCACGCTGCCGGTGACGCTGATCGTCGTGACGCATGACCGGGCGATGGCCGCGCGGTGTGACCGGACGCTGGAGATGGCCGCCGGGCGTTTGCGGGAGGTGGCGTGAGCGCGTGGGGGCAGGTCGGGGACCTGTTGCAGCTGGTGCCGGTGCAGCGGGCGGGGGTCGGGCTGCTGCTTGCCGCCTTCGGGCTGCCGGTCGTCGGTGTGGTGATCGTCGGTCTGGACATCATGCCGGTGCGGTTCGCGATGATGCATGTGGCGCTGCTGGGTATCGCGGTGGGGCAGCTGGTGGGCCTGGATCCGGTGGTGTGTGCGCTGGTGGCGTGTGCGCTGGCGGGGGCGGGGGTGGCTCCGTTGGCACGTACCGCGGAGGGTCTGTCGGGGGCCATGGGGCTGCTGATGAGCCTGGCCATCGCGGCGGCGTTGCTGCTGCTGGCGTTGTCCGGGGTGAATGCCAATGGGGCGTTCGCGCTGCTGTGGGGGTCGATTCTGGCGGTGCGGCCGGCCGATCTCGTGGTGCTGGGTGTGCTGGCGGTGACCGTGCCGGGGCTGTTCGTCTGGCGGCGTCGTGAGCTGGCGCTGCTGCTGCACGACCGGGAGCTGGCGTGGTGCTCCGGCGTGGCGGTGCAGCGGCTGACGGTGGTGCTGCTGGTTCTGGTGGCGGTCGCGGTGGCCGGTGCCATTCGTCTGACGGGCGCGCTGCTGGTGGACGCGCTCACCTTGCTTCCGGCCCTGGCCGCCCGTCGCCTGGGCCGGTCGTTGGTGTCGATCACGCTCTGGGCGATCGGCATCGGCGTCGTCGTGAACGTCGCCGGCTTTCTGAGCTCCCTGGCCTGGGACCTGCCACCCGGGCCGGTACTCGTCCTTGCCGCGGGGGCGGTCGCCCTTGCCGCGCATCTCATCCCCGAACGGAGAACCTCCTCATGGCGCACGTCCGCTCCCTCTTCCGTCCCGTCGCCGCCGTCACTGCACTGAGCGCGGGCCTGGTCCTGCTGACCGGCTGCGGTGACGACGGCTCCGGCAAGGCGGGTGGCGAAAAGGCCGGCAAGCAAGGGCCCGTTGTGGTCGCCACCTCAAGCTGGGAGGCGGCGCTGGCGAAGGCCGCCGGGGCCAAGAACGTCACGTCCATCGTCCCCGCGTCGATCAAGCATGCCCCCGACTACGACCTGAAGCCCTCTGACCTGGCGGCGGTCGGCGACGCCGACTATGTCCTGTACGCCTCGTTCGAGCCGTTCGCGGGACGGATCAAGGAAGCGGCCGGCTCCAAGGCGAAGCTGGTCGAGGTCAATCTCGACAACACGCCCGCCAAGACCAAGGCCGCGGTGACGAAGCTCGGCAAGAAGTTCGGGACGGAGCGGGCCGCGGCCAAGTGGAACGGCAAGTTCGCGAAGGAGTGGGACTCGCTGGTCCAGCAGGTGAAGGCCACCTGGCCCGGAGGAAAGGCTCCGACGGTGGCGTCGCAGATGTTCACCACCTGGGCGGCCGAGCTGGCGGGGGCGAAGGTGGTCGGTACGTACGGCCCGGAGGCGGTCACGCCCGCCCAGTTGTCCGCACTGTCGGCGAAGAAGCCGAAGTTCGTGCTGGACAACGAGAACATGTCGACCGGGACCGTACTGCCCGGCTCGGGCGCCGAGCAGCTGAACATCGTCAACTACCCGGGCACGGACCTCGATCTGCTGACCGTCTATCGCAAAGCGGCCGGCCAGATGGAGAAGGCGTTCTCCGCATCCTGACCGGTCTGCTTGCCAGAGAGGTGGGACCAGAGAGGTGGGAGGGGCCGCGGTGTGCGGCCCCTCCCCCGTTGCATCAGCCCGCCTGTGCGTGGTCGGCGGGCAGTTCGGCGGCGGCCCGCTCCCGTAGTGCGGCGCGGTCGGGCTTGCCTGCCGGGGTGAGCGGCAGTTCGTCGGTCACCAGCAGCAGACGCTCCGGGTGCTTCCGGCGGTCCAGTCCACGGGCGTCCAAGTGGGAACGCAGGCTCTCCAGTCCGGGCTTCCGGCCGGGCCGTGGCACCACGCACGCGGCGAGGCGCTCGCCCATCAGCGGATCGGGGACCCCGACACACATCACCTCCCGTATGTCCGGGTGGGCGGAGAGCTCGCGTTCGACCTCGGCGGGGCTGATGTTCGCGCCGCCGCGGATGACGATGTCCTTCAGGCGGCCGACGACGCGCAACGCGCCCTCGGCGTCCAGCATGCCGAGGTCGCCGGTCCGTACCCAGCCGTCGGCTGTGCGGTAGCGCATGTTCAGCTCGGGTGCGCCGACGTAGCAGAGCGGGGACATCGGTCCGCGCGCGATGATCTCTCCCGCGTCGTCGGAGGATCCTCCTGGCAGCGGGGCGATCCGGATCTCGCAGACGCCGGCATTCGGCCTGCCCACCTTGATCCCCGGGCCCTCGTCCGGGCCGTTGCCGGGGAGGTCATCGGCGGCGTTCCGCTCGGTCAGGCCGCCGTGGCAGTTGACGCCGTCGGCCGAGCCGTAGAAATTGACCACCGCGCAGCCGAAGGCCCGGCGGGCCTCGTCGCGGGTGGCCGCGTCGAGCGCGGAGCCGCCGAGTACGAGGGCCGTCAGGCCGGTCGGCACGGCGCGTCCGTCCGGCAGCCGGTCGAGCATCATGCGCACCATGGTGGGCACTCCCAGGACGTGGGTGGGCCGGTGGGTGCGGATCGCTTCCAGCGCGGCGTCGGGCGTGAAGCGGTCGAGGAGGACGAGGGATCCGCCGTGCCGGGCGAGGGTGACGGCGGTTCCGCTGCTGCCGAAGGCCGAGGCGAGCGGTACAAGGAAGAGGCAGCGGGGCGCCGTGCCGTCGGGGAGCAGGGCGGCGAGGGCATTGCCACGGCCGCCGGCGAGCGCATTGTGGGAGTACGCCACCATCTTGGGCTCGGCCTCCGAACCGGAGGAGACCAGGATCCGGGCCGCGGTGTCGGGGGCGGGGCGCGCGGGTGTGAAAGCGGTCGCGTCGGTGCGGAGGAGTTCGGCCAGCGACAGGCAGCCGTCGGGAACCGGTCCGGGGGCGGCCGCGATCACCGCGCGCAGGGCGGGCAGTTCGCCCGGCAGTGTGGACAGTTCGGCCAGTTCCTGTGCGTGCTCGACGCCGCGGTGTTCGGACGCGGCGATGACCGCACGGGCTCCGGAGCGGCCAAGCAGCGACACGGCTTCCCGTCTGCCGCGTCCGACCGGGAAGGGCAGGGCGATGGCGCCGAGCGCGGCCACGGCCAGGTCGGCCACCACCGCCTCTCTGTTATTGGGGAGTTGGACGCCTACGACGTCACCGGGACAGACGCCCGCTTCGGCGAGCCCGGTGGCCAGACAGCGTGCCTGGTGGTCCAGTTCGGCGTAACTGACCTCGCCGCGTGCGTCGATCACGGCCACGGCGTGCGGGTCGGCGATGCGCCGGGCGCGGAACAGCGCGTACAGGTCGAGGTCGGGGCAGTGGCCTTCGGCGGCCCAGGCGCGCCGCAGTGTCGGGGGGACCAGATCGTGGAACCGGGCGGACAGCTGGGCCGGGGACCGGACGGTCATGCGAACCTCCAGGGCGAGGGGACGACGAGGGAACCGTGCGCATCGCGGGTGAAGGCGCCGCGCAGACGCGGGTCTTCCGGCAGCGCGGTGAGGTCGGTGGTGACGGCGGTGGCGGACCGGCCTTGGGCGCGCAGGGCGGCGACTGCCTGGTCCGATGTCATATCGCGCAGCCGTGCCGAGTCGGCGTCCGCCGCGTGGGAGGAGTCGTCGGCCGGTGCCACCCATCCGTCGGCTGTCGGCAGCGGGCGGCGGAATCCGGCCGGGCGGCGCGGGTCGCGGCCCGCCGCGGCCCGTCGCAGCGCGGGGGCGGTGAGTGTCTCTGCGGCGCCGAGCAGCGAGGACTCCAGGTGTACGCCGCGACCGGTGCGCTCGCGCAGCAGCAGGCCGGCCAGGACGGCCTCGGTGCCGACCAGTCCACCGAGTACGTCGATCAAGGTCATGAGGGACGGGGCGGGCGGCTCGTCGGCGGGCCGGGCCGCTTCGCCGACGCCGGTGCGGGCCTGGACCATGAAGTCGGTGCCCATGGGGGCGTCGGGCAGTCGGTTCGCCCAGCCGCTGGTGTAGGCGTACACCAGGCCGGGGTTGACGGAGGCGAGACGGCCGGCGTCCAGCCCGTACCGTTCCGCGTTGCCTGGGGCCCAGTTGTGCAGGAAGACGTCCGCATCGGCCGTCAGCTCGCGCAACTCGGCTTGCCCGGCGGGTGACTTGATGTCGATCTCCACGGCGCGCTTGCCGCGGTTGAGGGCGAGCCAGCGGGCGGAAACACCCGATGTGCACGGGGGCATCCCGCGCAGGGGATCGCCGCCCGGCGGTTCGATCCGTACGACGTCGGCGCCGAGCAGGCCGAGCAGATGGGCGGCGAGCGGGGCCTGGATGCGGCGGCCCGCTTCCAGCACGGTCAGGCCGGTGAGGGGGCGGGCGCCGTCAGGGAGGGGGCCGGCGGTGGACGTGGGCGCCGTCCCGGTGTGTGGCGTCAGGGTCCAGGGCGCGGCGGAGGCCGCTTCGGCCGCCCGCTGGGCCAGGGTGTGCAGGGCGCACACCTCGGCCCCCGATGCGGCGGCGGCCTCCCGTATGCGCGTCCAGGTGGCGGCGTTCGCCGTCCGGTGCAGGTTCTGGGGCAGGGGTGCGCAGGCGGTGGCGTAACGGAACTGGAAGGCGGGCCAGCCGATGCGGATCGCCTCTTCGGGCGCGCCGAGTTCGCGCCAGAACCGGGCCCAGGGGGCGGGATCCAGCGCCTCCAACTCGAAACGGGTGCCGCAGGCGGCGGTGAACGGCGGACCACCGGGAGCCGAGGGGACGGCCTCCGCTTCCGGTGCGTTCGCCGCGGCGATGTACTGGGAGATCGTCAGCAGCGCGGCCCGGTCGGCTCCCGTGGCGACATCCGCGGTGCCGCCGCCGCGCGCCCGGCCCAGGAGCGCGGCGAGCAGACCCTGCACGCTGAGGACGGAGGCACAGGTGGCGGCGTAGTCGACGGCGAGGCCACGCGGTGCGCCGTCGCGCCTGCCGTGTACGTGCATCGTCCCGCTGACTGCCTGGACGGTTGCTTCGTCGGCGGCGTCCGCTTCCGGCAGGACATCCGCCCAGGCGGTGTGCACGGTGGCCTCGCCCGGTCCCAGGCCGGTCGCGGTGAAGCGGGCGGGGCCCGTCTGCACGGGCGGCGATGCCTGCGCCTTGGCTCCGAGCGCCCGCAGATGGTCGAGCGCCGGGACGGTGAGCGCTGCGGGGCCGAAGACCCGTAGCTCCACATCCTGCAAGGTCCGGCACGTATCGATACCGGTGGGTCGACCCACGGTTTTCACGGCGTTCCTCTCCGGCGGCGGCGATGCGCCCCGTGTCTCGCACGGCGGTAGACGTACGGGAACCAGACGACGACCGGGGCCGACCAACTCCACAGCCAGCAAGTCGGACTGTCCGTTCACCGAGTTCCCGGTGGATGCGGAGGAAAGCGGTGAACTTCATGGAGCGCGCGCACGGCACCCCGGGCGCTGCCCCTGCCCTCGGCCGCACCGGGTCCGGACTGCCGGACGGTGCGCTCGCCGAGCTGCGCGGGCGCGTGGCGGCGTTCGTACGGGAGCGGGTGATGCCCGCCGAGAGCGTGCTCGACGCGGGTGGGCCGGCCGCACGCGCCGAGCTACGCGGGCTCCAGGCGGAGGCGAAGGACGCCGGGCTGTGGGCGCTGCCGCTGCCCGAAGAGTTCGGGGGACAGGGCCTGTCGTTGTCCCGCTATGCGCACCTCGCCGAGGCGGAGGGGGCCAGCGACCACGGCCCCGCCGCTCTCGGCTCGGCGCCCCTGCTGGACGTGTTGATGCTCGGCCGCCATGCCACCGCGACCGTCCGGGAGCGCCACCTGAAGCGGATCGCGTCCGGCGAACAGCGCACCTGCTACGCGATGACCGAGCCGGAAACACCCGGCACCGACCCGGCACTGACCGCCACCCGCGCCCGTCCCGGCCACGACGGGACGTGGACCCTGCACGGCCGTAAGTGGTTCATCACGGGTGCGGGCGAGGCCGATCTGGTGACCGTGATGGCCCGGACCGGCGAGGGCGATGGCCTGTCGCTGTTCCTGGTGCCCACGTCGGCGCCCGGATTCCGGGTAGTGCGCGAACTGCCCGTCCTGGGAGCGGGCGGCCAGTGGGAGATCGCACTCGACGGTGTCACCGTGCCCGCGGACCACCTGGTCGGCGAGCGTGGCAAGGCGTTGCGCATCGCCGGCGAACGGCTGCGGTTCGGCCGCGTACTGCGATGTCTGCGCTGGCTGGGTCAGGCCGAGCGGGCCTTCGACCTGATGTGTGGACGGGCCCGGTCGCGAAGCCTGTCGTCCGGCCCGCTGGCCGACCACCAGCTCGTACAACAGCTCGTCTTCGATGCGTTGCTGGCGATCCGCACGACCAGGCCGCTGGTGTACGAGGCGGTGGCTCGCCTGGACGCGGATGAGGACGCCCGGCTGGAGACCGGGCTCGCCAAGGTCGCCGCGGCCCGGATGCTCCAGCAGGTCGCCGATGCGGCGATCCAGGTGCACGGCGCGGCCGGGCTCGGTCCGGATACCGCGCTGCCGGGGCTGTTCCGCATGGGGCGCATGGCCCGGCTGCTGGACGGCCCGGACGAATTGCACATCGCCGCGGTGGCGCGCCGGGTCCTGCGCACTTACGACGTCACATCGTGAAGGGCTCCGCCAGTCCGACGAGTACCGCCAGCCCCCACGCCAGGAAGAAGTCCCCCCAGATCAGCTCATGGCGGGTGGCAAGGGCGCGCCCGGCGTCGTAGCAGCCGTCCAGCAACGCACCCGACGGGGACTGGTGTGCCTCGACGAGCCGACGCAGAATCAGGCGTCCGCGCTCCGCCAGCCGGTCGCCTTCCTGCCCGTCCCCCGCGGTCCGGGCAAGCGCGGACAGCTTCAGCGCGGCCACCGCCTCGATCGCGGCGGCGGAGGTGTCCACCAGGCCGCTCCGATGCCCCTCCTGAGCAGGCGGGACGAGCGGCGCATGCGGGCCGAGGCGCAGCGCGGCAAGCCGCCCCGCCGCCTCCCGCAGACCGTCGTCCCCCAGCCAGTGGATCCCGTCGGCGACCCCCAGCAGCAGCCACGCCACGGTACGGCTCCAGCCGGGCGCGGGCTCGGCGCAGGCCGTCCATCCGCCGTGCCGTCGGGCCTGCCACGCGGGACGCGGAGGCTCCTGGGCCAGGCACAGGACGAGATGCCGGCCGAGATGACCGTACGCGGCGGCCCGACCGCCGCCCGGCGCCTGCGCCAGCAGCGGGACGAGCCCCGGGACCCCGTCCGCTCGCGCCAGCAACCGCGGCCCGCCGAAGGCATCGCCCCACGGCACCAGCCCCAGCCGCGTGTCGTACGCGGCAAGGCAGGCCCGCGCCGCTTCCTCCCTCAGCGCGCCCGCCGCCTCGTCGCCACCGGGCCCGGCGGCCAGGGCGGTGCCGTACCAGAGCACCAGGCCGCGGGTGGCGGTGTCCTGCTCGACCCAGCACCGCAGCCGCCGTACGCAGTCGGCCGCCGCCTTCCGGTGCTCCGGGACGCCCGAGGACAGCGCACGCAACCACAACAGGCCGGCCCAGAAGCCGCCGGTCCACGAACCCCGGGACGTGGTCGTCCAGGCCCCGCCGTCCGCGTCCGCGTACAGCGGGAAGCGCTCACCGACCTCGTCCGCCGTCACCGACACCCGCTTCAGTACGGACGCGAGCGCCCGGCCGGCCCATCCCGCCGCTCCCGGAGCCGTCCTCATCCCGCATCCTCTCGGCGACGCGTCATCAGCGGAACGACGATCAGTGCGGCCGCCGCGAACTCGGCCGCCACCAGCAGCCAGCCCGGCCCGTAGCCGCAGGCCGAGACCAGGACGCCGAACACCGGCGGACCCACCGCGAAGCCGGCGAAGAAGCCCGCCGACACCAGCGCCGAATCCTGACCCGCACGCCCCGGCGCCGCGCGTTGCATCACCAGGACCATGGACACCGCGTTCGCCGCCACCGCGAACGACCCGACAGCGATCGCCGCCACCCACACCAGCGGATGCGCCAGGACCGCGGCGGCGAGGAGCAGTGCCGCGCCCACCGCCCCGGCTGCCAGCAACGCGGGCAGCGACGTGGCACGTCCCGGCCGCCCCGCCGCACGCGACCAGCCCATGCGTCCGCCGATCCCGGCGACCCCCAGGACGGCCACCAACGCCGCGGCCGTGGTGGGCGAGAGGCCCAGCCGCTGCGTGCCGAACAGCGCCAGGTAGGTGTTGACCGAGGCGATACCGCAGCCGAGCAGCAAGGAGAAGACCGCCAGCCGCCTCGTCACGCCGGGTGCGGAGGGCGCGCGGCGTCGGCTCGTGGCCGTCGCGGGCGCGTCGGGTGGGAGCGCGAGGGCGGCCCACACCGCGGCCAACGCCGCCGTACCCGCGGCCGCCCACACCGCACCACGCCAGCCCACACCCGCCGCCAGCAGCGACAACGGCAGCCCCGCCACGAAGGCGCCGAACTGCACCCCGGACTGTTTGAGCCCGGTCACCCCACCTCGCCGCTCGCTCGGAAAGGCCGCCAGGATCACCTTGTTGGTCGCCGGGTTGGCCAGGGCCTGCGGCAGACCGCCGAGCGTCACCGCAGCCAGCAGCACCGCCGCCCCGGGAGCCGCCCCGATCAAGGCCAACGAGACGCCGGCGAGCAGCAACAGCGCCACCAGGCAGCGCCGCGGCCCCACCCGGTCCACCAACCGCCCCGCCACCGGCGACAGCAGCGCCGCCGCGCCGAAGCCCGCCGTCGTGGTCAGGCCCAGCACCGTACGGGAGATCCCCAGCCCACCGACCAGGCGCGGCCCGAGCGCACCGATCAGGAAGAGCTGCATCATCGAGAAGGCCATCGCGGACGTCAGCAGTACGGTCACCACGGGGCTCGCACCGGGCGACCGGGCCATGGCCCTGTCGGCCCCGTCGGCCCCACCGGTCTCCGCTCCCGACGGCGATTCCGCCTCCGTACCACGCTTCGCTCGCACCCGCGGCCCTCCCGAAGACCTCGACCCCTGGATCGGCGTCCGGCTGATTGGTGTCCGGCACAGTCAGTCGTACGGGCCGGGCCTCTGGTTCCCGGGTGGGCTTCCCGGCCGAGCCTCTGGCGGCAGGGATCCCCTGCACACACCGCGAGGTCGACATTCAGCCACCCCCTGTCCGAATCCGATGGGGTGCCTTGGCATGATGTCGGCGCCATGCCTGCCACCGCCGCGCTGCGATATGTCCGGGCCGCGGTGTTCGCCGCGGTCTGCGTTGTGCTGTCCGCGGCGGGCCATGCTGTGATGTCCGGTTCCGCGCTGCCGACGTGGACGTTGGCGGCGGCTGGGGCGGCGGTGTTCGTGTGCGCCGGTCTGGCCGCCGGACGTGAGCGGTCCCTGCCGGTCATCACCGGCGGAATTCTCGCCTGTCAGGGCGGGCTGCACCTCTTCTTCTCCTGGGCACAGGGGTTGTGCGTGGCACCCGCCGAGTCCACCGGCAAGGCCGCGGCCTGGGCGGATCTGCTGTTGTGCGGTCACTTCGGCTCGGCGGATCCGACGCCGGCGCTCCGCTCGGCGATGCACCGGATGGTGCGGCGCGCGGGCATGGACTGGAACAGTCCACCGTCCCACCAGCACGGTGCGCACATGGGGCTCGGCGGGCACACCGCGCACGCCATGCCGGCCATGCAGCACGCGGGGCTCGGCATGCCGGCCGCGCACCTTCTGGCGGGCCTGGTGTGTGCCTGGTGGCTGCACCGCGGTGAGCGTGCGGTATTTGCGCTGTTGGCAGCGCTGGCTGCCGGTGCCGACCGGTCGCTGTACCGGCTGATCCGCCTCTTTGTCGCGGGTGTCGCGATGCCCGTGCGGGCCGGCCGCCCCCGGCGTTTCCGGCGGCTCGTGGCGTCCGGGCAACCGCACCTGGCAGTGGTCCGGCATGCGGTCGTCCGCCGTGGACCACCGCTGTCCTTCTCGTACTGATCACCGCGTGTCGCGCAGGTTCCGCAGCCCGGAGCCTGAGCTCCGCCGTGCCCTGCGCGGCCCACGCGGCATCCGGAGGGCGCTTCGCGTGCCCGCCCGCCGGGCGGGCGCCCTACCCCCACGGCCCTCCGGATCCCTCCTGCCATCACGTGCGGTCGACGCTGCTGCGCGGCCGCACGGTACGACGAAAGACACCCCGTAATGACGCACGCCCCGAGCCTGTCCGAAGACAGACCGGACACACCGCCCGAGACCCGGCCGGAGGGCGGCACCGACCGCGCACGGCCCTCCCGCAACCAGCTGTACAAGGCCCTGTGGCGCTGGCACTTCTACGCCGGTCTGCTGGTCACTCCGCTGCTGGTGCTGCTCGCCGTCACCGGCGGCATCTACCTGTTCAAGCCCGCGTACGAGAACTGGGTCTACCAGGACCTGCGCACCGTCCACGCCGCACAGCGCGCCGAGCCGGTCCCGCTGGCCGAACAGGTCGACGCCGTACGCAAGGCGAAGCCCGAGGCGACCATCCAGTCCGTGACGCCGCCGAGCGACCGCGAGCACAGCACGATGGTCACCCTCGCCGCGGACGGCGGCGGCCCCTGGGCACCGACCGTGTCGGTCTACGTCAACCCGTACGACGGCAAGGTGCTGGGGTCGGTCGACAACGGCAAGACCTTCATGCAGAACGTCCGCGAACTGCACGGCAACCTGCTCAGCGGAGACATCGGCGACCGCCTCATGGAGCTGACCGCATCCTGGGCCGCGATCCTGACCTGCACCGGCCTGTACCTGTGGTGGCGGGCCCGCCCCCGCCGTGGCCGGAGCGGACGGCGCGGACTGCGGCGCTGGCATGCCACCGTCGGCGCCGCCGTCTCCGCCTTCCTGCTCCTGCTCATCGCCACCGGCCTGCCGTGGACCGGGATCTGGGGCCAGCAGCTGCAGAAGGTCATCACCGCCACGAAACAGGGCACGCCCAGCGCGGAGGACTACAAGGTCTCCTCAAAGCTCGCCACCACCGCCGACCACCTCACCTCCAACCCCGACACGTCCGTGCCCTGGGCGGCGGAGAAGGTCCAGGTCCCGACCTCGAAGACCGGGGGCGGGCAGGAAGGGCACGAGGGCCACGCCGGCCACATGGGTAGCCATGGCGGAGACGGTGCCGCGCCCGGCAGTCTTTCCATCGAGCGGGCCGTCGCCATCGCCCACCACGAGCGCGTGCCCGGCACCTTCACCGTGACCCTGCCGCAGGGCCCGAAGGGCGTCTACACGATCTCCGGCAAGTCGGAGGCGGACCCCGCACAGCAGCGCACCCTCTTCCTCGACCAGTACTCCGGCAAGGTGCTCGCCTCCTACGGCTGGCCCCAGTACGGCCTGCTGTCCAAGCTCGTCGAGGAAGGCATCGCCCTCCACCAGGGCGAACGCTTCGGATGGCCCAACCTCCTGGTCGCCCTCGGCACCTGCCTCGCCGTCATCGGCATGGCCGTCAGCGGCGTGGTCATGTGGTGGCGCCGCCGTCCGACCGGCAAGGGCCTGGGCGCACCCCGCCGCGCGCAGGACGCCCGGGTCACCCGTGGCGTCGCGCTGATCATGTTGATCCTCGGGGTGGCCATGCCCCTCGCCGGGATCTCCATGCTGCTCATCCTGACGCTGGACTGGCTGCTGATCCGCCGGATCGCCCCGCTGCGCCGCTTCTTCGGCTGAGCAACGAACCGGGAGGGGAGCACGCTGCGCCCGCGTGGCGCGTGCTCCCCTTCCTGGGCGGAGGCGAACGGAGGCGTCGTGCCCATCCTCCATCTCAGGCGGCCTACCGCTCAGTTGACCGCGCGCACGGTGCATTAGCCGATCTTGACAACAACCGGCCCGACGCACCACGCCCTCTCCCGAGCGGGCGAACCTGCTGGCACGATGTCAAACATGTCTGCCGGGTCGGTTTCACGCGCCGTGCGCGCCGCGATCTTCGCGGCCGTGTGCGTGACGACCGCGGCCCTGGGGCATGCGTTGATGTCCGCGCAGCCCTTGCCCTGGTGGGCGCTGGTTGCCGCATTCGGCGTCACGGGCTGGGCGGCATGGCGGCTGGCAGGGCGGGAGCGTGGCGCGTTAGCCGTGACCGGCTCCACCGTCTTGGCCCAGCTGGGTCTGCACCGCCTGTTCGACCTGGCACAGTCATGGGGAGCCGGCCTCACCCCAGGGACCGCCCGGGTACCTCCGCCGACGTCTATGGGTGACGCGCAGGGGATGACCGGCTTGGCGGGCACAGGGGACCTGCCCGCGATCACCGCCGCACACATGGGCGGTATGGGTGCAATGCACCACGACATGAGCCGGATGCAGACGATGCACTCCGGCCACGGCACCCTCGGCATGCTCCTTGCCCACACGCTGGCCGCGCTCCTGTGCGGCTTGTGGATGTGGCGCGGCGAGGCGGCTGCGTTCCGGCTCGCCCGCAGTGCGACAGCGACGTTGTTCACACCCCTGCTGCTGATCCTGACGACGCTGGGCCGGCCCGGCCCGAAGCCGCCCGCTCGCCCGGTGGCCGGTGCCGGTCATGTCCCGCGCCTGCGCGGGGTGCTCCTGCACCACGTCGTCTCCCCCAGAGGCCCACCGAGGCTCTCCGTCCACTGCTGACCGCCCGTCCTGGGACCTTCCCGGCACCGTCCGGATCCTGCAACGCCGTCATGGACGCCAATGCCGTCGATGACGCGCTGTTGTCGATGCCGTCCGGGATCCCCCACTCCCCCTTGCTGCACGGCGCATGGAATCGGTGGCGGGCGGAGTACCGGCGTGTCCGCGCGGCTGCCTCCCTCCTACCTCGTCGAGCGGCACCGCCCCACACGCCGGCCCTTGGCCCTGCGGCCCTCCGGCCTGCCCACAGACGTACGGCCGTCGACCATGTCGCTTGACGTCGTCACCGGCCTTCGCACGGGTACCGGGAGTGCCGCTCACCGATGAGGCCGTGCCATGCCTTGGTACGGCCCGCACCCTCCAAAGGACATGTGGCGATGATCCCTGCCCTTGTTGGTCCGGCCTGTAGCGCCCGGACCGTCGTGGACGACGAGCAGCTCACCACCCTGGCGCTGGCCGCACGGGACGGCGACCCCGACGCCGTCGAGCGCTTCATATGCAGCTCCCACCGCCATGTATGGCGATTCGTGGCGCACTTGAGCGGCGACACGAACAGCGCCGACGACCTCGCCCAGGAGACCTTTCTGCGCGCCCTCACCAGCCTGCCGCGATTCGCCGGGCGCTCCTGCGCACGCACCTGGCTGCTGTCCATCGCCCGCCGTGTGGTGATCGACCGCTACCGGTCCGCCGCCGCCCGCCCGCGCATCGCCGACGTCGAGGACTGGCAGGCGGTCGCGGAACACCGCCAGCCCAGCGGACTGCCGGGCTTCGACGACGGCCTGGCGCTGCGCGAACTGCTCGACGCGCTGGACGGCGAGCGGCGCCAGGCATTCGTTCTCACCCAGTTGGTCGGGATGCCGTACGCGGATGCCGCGGCGGTCGTGGGCTGCCCCATCGGCACGGTGCGCTCCCGGGTGGCCCGCGCCCGCGCCGACCTCACCAACTGGCTCAGGTCCGCCGAGACCTGCGCGCGGGTCAGCCAGGCGGTTGCGGCGTGACCGACCCTGGTTCCGGGTGATGCACGGTATCGCCGGTGCGCCGCCCCTCCGCACGGAGCGCGTCCGTGCGGAGGGCGGCGCACCGGCGATGTGCGGATCCACTGCGTCTGCCCGGGACCGTACGTACGTGCATCGGACGGGTCCGCGCCGAGCGACGGGACCGAGCTGCCGGCGGCGGCCGGGTACCACCCGCGCACCGCGAATTGTGAACGCGACGCTGCGCGCGCATGGCGGGAGAATCAGAATGTGCGCGCACGGCTCTCGCCTCATTGACGTGGCTGGTTTTCGCTGCCAGCCTCCGAGTGTGAGTCCCTCGGAGAACTTCACTGCACGCCTGCACGTCGATCTGCGACGCCAGGCCAGTGCCATCTGTGCCGCTGGCTGCTAGAGCCCGGACCAGCGTCACCTCCTGAACGACCCGCGATTCCGGTCCGGTCACCCGGCCCGGGATTCCCCCGTCGGCCGGTGATTCCCGCCGCATACCACCTGAAATCCGCCGGGATCGGTATGCGCGCCGGCTTGTTTCCTCTCACCGCACCCGTTGCCTTTCCGTTCTCGCACCTCGGGCTGTCCTGACGCCCCAGGCCGATTCGTCACGTCACGGAGCCGGCGGTCATCGCCACCGCCCCCACACGCGTACCTCCGCCGCTCCGCCCACCGACTCGAACAGGACCCTTCCATGAGTTCCATAAGCACGCTGACCAGCCCATCGAGCCGACGACAGTTCCTCACGCTGCTGGGTGTCTCGGCGGTCGCCGTCAGCTGCGGCACCGGGGGCGGTGGCGCGGCCAAGGATCAGACCAAGACGCTGCGGTACCAGGGGTGGGCGGGGTCCGTCATCCTGCCCGAACTGGCCCAGGACCTGGGCTTCCTGGAGGACGTGAAGCTGAAGTGGGTCGGCAACACGATCAGCGGGCCGCAGGACATCCAGTCGGCGGCCACGGGGCAGGTCGACTTCGGCGGCGCGTTCAACGGAGCCGTCGTCAAACTCGCCGCGCGAAAGGCTCCCATCACGTCGGTCATCAGCTACTACGGCGTTGACAAGGCGGCCTACAACGGCTTCTACGTCCTCGAGGACAGCCCGATCCACTCGGCCCGTGACCTGATCGGCAAGAAGGTCGGGATGAACACCCTCGGCGCGCACTCCGAGGCGATGCTCGACATCTACCTGCAACGCCACGGCCTGTCGCAGGCGGACATCAAGAAGGTCGAGCCGTTGGTGGTGCCCCCGGTCAACACCGAGCAGTCGCTGCGACAGAAGCAGATCCAGGTGGGCGTCCTCGGCGACATCCTGCGCGACAAGGCCCGGCAGACCGGCGGCATCCGGCCGCTGTTCACCGACCATCAGCTGCTCGGCGACTTCTCCGCCGGCACGTATGTGGTGAACGACCGCTTCCTCAAGGAGAACCCCGACACCGCGCGCACCTTCGTCACGGGCGTCGCGCGCGCCATCGAGTGGGCCCGCGCCAGACCGCGCGACGAGGTCATCGCCCGCCAGATCGAGATCGTCAAGAAGCGTGGCCGCAACGAGGACACCGGTCCGCTGAAGTACTGGAAGTCCTTCGGCGTCGCCGAGACCGCCGGGCGCATCACCGACAAGGAACTCCAGCTGTGGATCGACTGGCTCAGCAAGCGCGGTGACATCGAAAAGGGCCAGGTCAAGGCGTCGGATCTCTACACCAACGAGTTCAACGCGTACCGCCCGAAGGCCAAGTCCTCCGCGGCCAAGGCGACCTCCAAGAGCGGGAGCTGACCCATGCCGGATTCCACCACTCCCAAGATCGAGTTCGAGCAGGTGCGCAAGACCTTTCCCGCCAAGAGGGGGTGGGCCCAGGGCCGCGGCCCGGCGCACGGGGACGGCGAGTTCACCGCCCTCGACGGTGTCGACCTGCGGATCGGCGCCGGGGAGTTCGTCGTCGTGGTCGGCCCCAGCGGATGCGGCAAGTCCACGCTGCTGGACCTGCTGGGCGGGCTCGCCCGGCCGACCGGCGGACGGATCCTGCTGGACGGGGAACCCGTGACCGGGCCCGGCCTGGACCGCGGCATCGTCTTCCAGCAGTACGCCCTGCTGCCCTGGCGCACCGCCCTGGGCAACGTCGAATTCGGCCTGGAGGCGACCGGCGTGCCACGGCGTGAGCGCACCGGGCGGGCCCGCGAGTACCTGGACCTGGTCGGGCTCTCCGGATTCGAGAACCGTCATCCGCACGAGCTGTCGGGCGGCATGCGCCAGCGCGTGGCCATCGCCCGCTCCCTCGCCTACGACCCCGACGTCCTGCTGATGGACGAGCCGTTCGCCGCGCTGGACGCCCAGACCAGGGAGTCGCTCCAGGACGAGCTGCTGCGCATCTGGCAGCGCACCGGGAAGACCGTCGTCTTCATCACCCACGGCATCGAGGAGGCCGTCTACCTGGGTCAGCGGGTGGCCGTCATGACCTCCAGGCCCGGTCGTATCAAGCAGGTCGTGCCGATCGGCTTCGACTCCCGCACGGAGACGGACGACCTGCGGTCCAGTCCCGAGTTCGCGCGGTACCGACACGAGATCTGGACGCTTCTGCACGACGAGGTGACCAGGACCCAACTGCTGGAGAAGGAGGAGGTCTCCGTATGAGCCTCGCAAGCGGTTCGAGCACTCGGCACCAGGCCCCTGAGGAACTCAGGACTCCTGAAGAACTCAGGACTCCGGAGGAACTCACGACTCCGGAGGAACTCACGACTCCGGAGGAACTCAAGCTCCTGGAGGAACGCTCCGCGCCGACCACCGGCACACCGTCGGCGTCCGCCGAGGAGCCCGCGGCCGTTGCGCCGATCAAGCCGGACAGGCCGCGGTCCCCGGGCGCTTCCGTGCTGTCCCGCGTCCTGCGCGCGGTGTTGACCGGCGTCACCAAGTCGGTGGCGATCGTCGCCCTGCTGCTCGCGTGGGAGCTGGCGCCCCGCTTCGGCCTGGTGGACCGGACCTTCCTGCCGCCGTTCAGCGAGGTCGCCGATGCCTGGTGGGGACTCGTGGCCAACGGCCAGCTCGCCGACAACGCACAGGCGAGCCTGGTGCGTTCGTTCAGCGGATTCGGCATAGCCGTCGCAGTGTCCGTACCGCTGGGCCTGCTCATCGGCTGGTACCGGCCCGTCGCCGATCTCCTCAATCCGTTGCTGCAGGTCTTCCTCAACACCGCCGCGCTGGCCCTGCTGCCGGTGTTCGTACTGCTCCTCGGCATCGGCGAGACGTCGAAGATCTCGATCGTGGTGTACGCCTGCGCCTGGCCGATCCTGTTCAACACCATCAGCGCGGTACGCACCGTCGACCCCACCCTGCTGAGGCTGGCGAAATCCATGGACCTGTCCGCCCCGCGGCTGTTCCAGAAGGTGATCCTGCCGGCCTCGGTGCCGACGATCTTCACCGGAATCCGGCTGGCCGGGGCGGTGTCCATCGTCGTCCTGGTCGCCGCCGAGATGATCGGCGCCAAGGCCGGTCTCGGCTATCTGATCAACGCGTCCCAGTACAACTTCGCCATTCCGCAGATGTACGCGGGCATCGTCACGATCTCCGTCATCGGCGTGGCCTTCAACCAGCTGCTGGTGGCCGTGGAGAAACGGCTCAGCTCATGGCGCGTCCCCGCGACGAGCTGACGCCCGCATTCGCCCCCAACGCCCCCGCGCAAGGAACCCGGAGGAGTTTTCCGTGCCCGCAGCCAGACCCCGCCGCCTTCACCTCAACGCCTTCCTGATGAACGCCGGCCACCACGACGCCGCCTGGCGGCATCCGCGTACCCAGCCCGAACGCCTCACGGACCTGCGCTACTTCCAGCACCTCGCGCAGACCGCCGAGCGCGGCAAGCTCGACTCGATCTTCTTCGCCGACGGCCTGGCCCTGTGGGGCAAGGTCAAACACAACGCGCTCGGCGGTTTCGAACCGCTCACGCTGCTGTCCGCCCTGGCGACGGTGACCGAGCGCATCGGCCTGATCGCCACCGTCTCCACCACCTTCAACGAGCCCTTCCACACCGCCCGGAAGTTCGCCTCCCTCGACCACCTCAGCGGCGGGCGGGCCGGCTGGAACATCGTCACCTCCGGCACGGTCGACGAGGCCCGCAACTTCGGGCAGGAGGAACACCTCGAACACGGCCTGCGCTACGACCGGGCGCGGGAATTCGTCGAGGTCGCCACCGAGCTGTGGGACAGCTGGGAGGACGACGCGGTCCTGCTCGACCGGGTGCGCGGGATCTACGCGGACACCGGCAAGGTGCGGCCCATCGAGCACCGGGGTGAGCACTTCGCCGTGCAGGGCCCGCTGAACGTGCCGCGCAGCCCCCAGGGTTACCCGCTCCTGGTGCAGGCCGGTTCGTCCGAGGACGGCAAGGAGTTCGCCGCGCAGTACGCCGAGGCCGTGTTCACCGCACAGCAGACCCTCGCCGACGGGCAGGGCTTCTACAAGGACGTGAAGAACCGCCTCGCCCGCTACGGCCGTTCCGAGGACGACCTGAAGATCCTGCCCGGGATCTGCCCGGTGATCGGCTCGACGGAGGCGGAGGCCCGTGCCCTCGAACAGGAGCTGACCGACCTCCAGGTGCCGGAGTACGGCCTCGCCCAGTTGTCGGGGATGCTCGGCACCGACCTGACCGGGCTGCCGCTGGACGGTCCGCTGCCCGCGCTGCCCGAGGAGCGGGACATCAACGGCAACAAGAGCCGTTTCACCCTGGTCGCCGAACTGGCCCGGCGGGACGGCCTGACCCTGCGCGAGCTCATCGCGCGCCTCGGCGGCGGACGCGGCCACCGGGTCTTCGCCGGGACGCCGGAGCAGATCGCCGACCAGCTCGAAGAGTGGTTCACGCAGGGCGCCGCCGACGGCTTCAACGTCATGCCGCCGCATCTGCCGGGCGGCCTGGAGGACTTCGTCGATCACGTCGTGCCGGTCCTTCAGGACCGGGGCCTGTTCCGTACCGAGTACACCGGGCGGACCCTGCGCGAGCACTACGGGCTCCCCCGCCCCGCGGGCCGGCTCACCCCGCACGCCGCCACCGTGGGACAGCCGTCATGACCCGCCTCGACCTCACCACGGACGTCCTGGTGGTGGGCGGCGGCCCCGCCGCCACCTGGGCTGCGCTCAAGTCGGCCCAGGCCGGAGCGGAGGTCGTCCTCGCCGACAAGGGCTACTGCGGCACCAGCGGCGCGACCGCGTCGGGCGGCACCGGCGTCTGGTACGTCCCGCCGGACCCCGTCGCGCGGGAGGCGGCCATGGCGAGCCGGGAGAAGCTCGGCGGACACCTCGACGACCGCCGCTGGAAGGAACGCGTCCTGGACCAGACGTACGCGGGCATGAACGAGCTGGCCGCGGCGGGCCGGTACCCCTTCCCCACCGGGCCGGACGGAACGCAGCTCAGAAACGGCCTGCAAGGGCCCGAGTACATGCGCCGGATGCGGATCCGCGTCCAGCGGGCCGGGGTACGCGTCCTCGACCACAGCCCGGTCACCGAGCTGTTGACGGACCCGTCCGGGGCGGTCGCCGGGGCCCGCGGCTACCGGCGGCAGGCCGGCGGGGCGTACCGGGTGCGCGCGGGGGCGGTGGTCCTGGCGACCGGCGGCTGTGCGTTCCTGAGCGGAGCGCTCGGCTGCAACGTCAACACCGGAGACGGCGCCCTGTTCGCCGCCGAGGCGGGTGCCGAGCTGTCCGGCATGGAGTTCTCCAACGCCTACGGCATCGCACCCGAGGGCACCTCGGTCACCAAGACCGCGTTCTACACCTTCGCGACCTTCTACCACCCGGACGGGACCGTCCTCGAAGGCGCGGCGAGCCAGGGCGGCCGGTCGGTGATCGCCCGCGCTCTGCTGCACGAGAAGGTGTACTGCCGTCTCGACCGTGCCGACGCCTCGGCCCGGCGGGCGATGCGACTGGCCCAGCCGAACTTCTTCCTCACCTTCGACCGGCTCGGCATCGACCCGTTCACCGAACGGTTCGCGATCACACTGCTCGCCGAGGGCACGGTGCGCGGCACCGGCGGCATCCGCATCACCGGAGACGACTGCGCCACCACCGTCGCCGGGCTGTACGCGGCCGGGGACGCCGCCACCCGCGAGCTGATCTGCGGCGGCTTCACCGGGGGCGGCAGCCACAACGCCGCCTGGGCCATCTCCTCGGGCACCTGGGCGGGCCGGGGGGCGGCCCGGTACGCCCTGTCCGTCGGTCACCGGGGCGCCACCCGCCGGCTGGCACCGAGCGGCGGGGCGGGCCTTCGGCCGACCGGGGCAGCGGGCCCGGCAGGCGCCCACCGCGAGGTGATCGCGGCGGTTCAGGGCGAGGTCCTGCCGTACGAGAAGAACTACCTGCGCCACGGCACGACCCTCACCACCTCGCTGGCAGCGCTCGACGCCACCTGGGACGAGGCCCGCTCCGCACTGCGCGGCACGGGAGCGGATGTCGTACGAGCCCGCGAGGCCGCGGCGATGACCGCACACGCCCGCTGGATGTACGCCTCCGCGCTCGCCCGCACCGAGAGCCGCGGCATGGCACGGCGCCTCGACTTCCCCGGGCAGGACCCCGCACAGCGCCACCGCATCGTCACCGGCGGGCTCGACGCGGTGTGGACCCGGCCCGAGCCGGTGGCCGCACCGTTGGAGGCGGCCTCGTGATCGAACTCGTCTCGGCAGAGCGCTGCATCGCCTGCGACAAGTGCATCAAGATCTGCCCGACCAATGTCTTCGACCGGGGCGAGGACGGCATCCCGGTCCTTGCCCGCCACACGGACTGCCAGACCTGCTTCCAGTGCGAGGCGAACTGCCCCGCCGACGCCCTTTACGTCGCCCCGCAGACCTATCCCCTGCCGGCCGACGAACCCACCGTCCGCGACGAGCACGGTCTCGACCGGGCCGGCCTGCTCGGCAGCTACCGCCGTCGCATCGGCTGGGGACAAGGCCGCACCCCTGGCGCCCGGCTGGCCGTGGGACCGCCCCTCAACACGTCCGGCTCCAACGGAGACTCCCTGCCCATCACCTCCTGAGACCCCCGGAACTCCCGCTCCGGAAACTGCCGAAACCCCCGAAAGGAAACCGCACATGAGCACCAGCACAGGCTTCGACATCCGCCGGATCGGCGGACGCATCGGCGCCGAGATCGTCGGCGCCGACCTCTCCGCCGACCTCGACCCGGCGATCGTCGCCGAGATCAACGCGGCGCTGCTGGAACACAAGGCACTGGTCTTCCGCGGCCAGCAGCTGGACGACGCCGGGCAGCTGCGCTTCGCCTCCCTCTTCGGCGAGCTCACCACCGCCCACCCCACCGTCCCGTCCGTGGACGGGCAGCCCCACATCCTGCCCGTCGACGGGGACGAGGGCATCCGCGCCAATCACTGGCACACCGATGTCACCTTCGTCCGCACTCCCCCGAAGGCGTCGACCCTGCGCAGCATCGTCGTCCCGCCCTACGGCGGCAACACCCTGATCGCCAACTCGGCCGGGGCCTACCAGGACCTGCCCGAGCCGCTGCGCGAGCTGGCGGACAAGCTGTGGGCCGTCCACACCAACGACTACGACTACGCCGCCCCGAAGAACGACAAGGCGGCCGAGCACCGCAAGCAGTTCGTCTCGCGCAAGTACCGCACCGCCCACCCGGTGGTGCGCGTGCACCCCGAGACGGGGGAACGCGGCCTGTTCATCGGCGGCTTCGCGCAGACCATCGAGGGCCTCGGCCCCTCCGAGTCCCGGGACCTGCTGCGCATCTTCCAGTCGTACGTGACGCGGCCGGAGAACGTCCTCCGGGTGGCCTGGACACCCGGTGACCTCGTCCTGTTCGACAACCGCATCACCCAGCACTACGCCCCCGACGACTACGGCGACCTGCCCCGCCTGCTGCACCGGGTGACCGTCGCCGGGGACGCTCCGGTGGGCATCGACGGCACCGCCAGCCGCGCCATCGAAGGCGATGACGCCGGCCACTACACGCCCGCCGTGGCCTGACGCCCACGGTCCGTCGGCCGCCGAGGCCCCTTTCAGCGCCTCCTGGGGACACCCCCAGGAGGCGCTGTGCTACGTCGGCAGCCTGCCCGGGCAGCTGCTGCTGCTCGCCCTTCGCCGCCTGACGTCACGTCGGTTCCCCTCCCCCGGCCTCGGTGGGTTACTGCGGGGAAACCTCAGATCTCCCGCAAACCTTGCAGCTCAGCGTTGATCCGTTACTCGAACGGTGCCAGGGTTTCGGCAATTCTCCGCACGCATCACAGCGAAATTCTGGAGGCCGTATGGTTGTCCGCCGTGCCGCTGTCGCCGCCGCGTCCGCGGCAGCGCTCAGTCTTTCCCTGCTGGCCACGTCCTGCAGTACCCATGGGACCGCATCCGTCGCCGAATCCGCGCCGTCGGCGCCCGCGAAGAAGGCGGTAGCCACCGGCAGCGGCGGTGCGGTGTCCAGCGTCAACCCGTATGCCTCCCGAGCGGGGCTGGAGGTACTGCGCAAGGGGGGCAACGCCGTGGACGCGGCGGTGGCGACCGCTGCCGCGCTCGGTGTGGTCGAGCCCTACTCGGCGGGGGTGGGCGGCGGCGGCTTCATGGTCTACTACGACGCCAAGGCCAAGAAGGTGCGCACCATCGACGGCCGGGAGACCGCACCTGCCACCATGCGCGCGGACTCGTTCCTCGACCGTTCGACCGGTAGGCCCCTGCCCACCGAGGACGCGATCAACTCGGGGCTGTCGGTCGGCGTCCCGGGCACGCCGGCAACCTGGGACAGGGCGCTCAAGGACTGGGGCACGCTCTCCTTGGCGAAGGCCCTGCGCCCGGCTACCCGGATCGCCGACGACGGCTTCGTCGTCAACAAGGAGTTCCGGGCCCAGACGGCCATGAACGAAAAGCGCTTCCGCGACATCAAGTCCACCACGGACCTGTTCCTGCCCAAGGGCAAGCTCCCGGTGGTCGGCTCACGCTTCCGCAACCCGGATCTCGCCCGGACCTACCGGCAGCTCGCCGGTGAAGGCGTGGACGCGCTCTACCACGGCGGTATCGGCCGCGATGTGGTGCGGACGGTCCAGAAGCCGCCGGTGGCCTCCGGCGCCCACCACCGGGCCCGGCCCGGCCTGATGAAGCCGGACGACCTCGCCCGCTACACGGTCGAACGCCGGGAACCGACCCGGACCACCTACCACGGGCTGGACGTCTACTCCATGGGCCCGTCCTCGGCGGGCGGCACCACGGTCGGTGAGGCGTTGAACATCCTGGAGAACTTCCACGTCTCCAAGGCCGACAAGGTGCAGGCCCTCCATCACTATCTGGAGGCCAGCCGGATCGCCTTCGCCGACCGCAACCGCTGGGTGGGCGACCCGGCGTTCTCGGACGTGCCCACCAAGCCCCTGCTCTCCAAGGAGTTCGCCAAGAGCCGGGCCTGCCTGATCCGTTCCGACAAGGCGCTGACCAGCCCGCTTGCCCCCGCGGACCCCCGCCACCCGGACTCGGCCTGCGAGCGGAAGACCGGGAACAAGCAACCGCACGAGGGACCTTCCACCACCCATCTGGTCACCGCGGACCGCTGGGGCAACGTCGTCTCCTACACCCTGACGATCGAACAGACCGGTGGCTCGGCCATCACCGTGCCCGGCCGTGGCTTCCTGCTCAACAACGAGCTGACCGACTTCGACTTCGCCCCCCTCACCAAGGGGACGCCGGACCCGAACCTGCCGGGCCCGGGCAAGCGTCCGCGCAGCAGCATGTCGCCGACGATCGTCCTGCGGGACGGCAAGCCGATGATCGCCGTTGGTTCCCCGGGCGGCGCCACGATCATCACCACCGTGCTGCAGACCCTGGTCAACCGTCTGGACCTCGGCATGCCGCTGCCCGCGGCCGTCGCCGCGCCGCGTCTCTCACAACGGAACGCGGCGCAGACGGAAGCCGAACCGGCCTTCCTCGACACTCCCGAACGCAAGAAGCTGGAGGCGATGGGGCACCGGTTCGTCCTGGCCCCGAAGACCTTCACTCCGTCCCCGGAGATCGGGGCGGTGGCCGCGCTGGAGTTCCTGCCACGCGGCAAGATCACGGCGGTGGCAGAACCCAAGCGCCGCGGCGGCGGATCGGCCATGGTGCTCCACGCATCCCACTGACGTCCCGTCGTCCCCTGTCGCTGCGTCATGACGCAGCGACAGGGGACGACGCATACAGACGCCGGTACGGGGCGCCGGCATCTTTGCCTGCGGTCGCTTGACCACCGAGGGGCTGAGCCACTCGCCACGCGCCGGCATCTGCTCACCGGAGGCAGCACGTCAGGAGAGAGGCTCGCCCGCCAACGTAATGCGGTCCATCTCGCGGCGATGCGGCCAGTAGTCGGAAACGGCGTAGCGCTGGGTGGAAAGACTGCCGGAGATAGCGGCATCTCCCTCTTCCCAGTGGAACCGGCACTGGAATTCACCGGCAGCCATGCCTGCCGGTGAATTCCGTCGAGCAGGCTCCGACTCTCCGTTTCGGGAAGCCCATTGACACGTACCGCCGACACCCGGTTGGAGAACAGCGCCTTCTCGCCGGTGAGCGGGCGGCGGCGGGGCTCGCTCTCCACTTCGGCGAGCCGGACGGCTGTGCCGATCGCATGACGGCCTTCACCGAGGCGTGGCACGCGCCTGCCCGTCCCCCAAAGACGCGGTGAGTCCCAGGCCACGGCACACAGCAGGGGCGATCACGCCGTGTACCCGCTCTCGGGCCCGGTATCGGAGCCGACGAGCACCGGGTCAGGTGTCGCCCTGGACGCGGGCGTGGAGGTGCATGTCGTGCCAGCCGTCCAGTTGCAGATGCGCGCCGCGTCGGGTGCCCTCCAGTGCGAAGCCGGTTTTGGTGGCCACTCGGCAGGTGGCTGCATTGTCGACTGAGTGCGCGAGTTCAAGACGGTGGAAGCCGGTCTCGTCCAGCGCCCAGGTGGCCAAGGTGGCGAGGGCCCGCGTGGCGAGACCGATGCCGCGGGCATTCGGCAGGACCCAGTACGCACACTCGGCAAGGCCGCGGAGAAGGTCCATCCGGGCGCAGGGCTATCCGGCCGAGTACCGCACCGCCGTCGGGCCGGGTGATGGCCCACTGAGCGGCCCGCTCTTGCTGCCAGGACCGGTGGGAGGCCGTGATCGTTAGTCCCGACCCGGGCGTCCGGCGGCCGGGCGGCGCACCCGGATCTCGTGGGTGGCGCCGTGGCGAAGGCGGACGGAGGTGGCGGCCATATCCGACCGCGATGCACGGTCACTGCCGAGTACGCACCTTCCCAGTGTCCCGGGCACCGCACGCCGCGTTGATCTGTTGCGCACTGTCGCGTTGCCCAGTTGCGCCCCTCGGCGTTTGCCTACCGTAGGCCTCTATTCAAGGAAGTCCCGATATGCCTCTTCCCGCCCACATCGCCATGATCGGCACGCCTGTGGTCAGCCATGTGCTGCCCAGCCTGGAGATCATCCGTGAGCTGGTGGCCCGCGGCCATCGCGTGACGTACGCCAACGCCGACCACGTCGCCGAGCTGGTTGCGCACACCGGTGCCGAGCTGGTCCGTGTGACCTCCACTCTGCCGGTGGCCGACAGCGACTGGCCGCAGGATCCCATCGCCGCCGCCTCCCTCTTCCTCGACGAGGCGATGGCCGTACTGCCACAGCTGCACGCCGCGTACGACGAGACCCCCGCCGACCTCTACCTCTACGACATCGGCGCGTACGCGGGCCGCGCGCTGGCCGAGGCGCAGGGCCGCGGTCTCGTCCAGCTGTCACCGAAGTACGTGGCCTGGGACGGCGCCCAGGAGGAGATCGGTGCGGCCTTTGCCGGGCTGCCCGGAGGTCTCGCCCACCGAGAGCGGTTCGCCGCCTGGCTGGCCCGGTGCGGTGCGGTGACCACGAACGTGGAAGAGTTCGCAGGTCGGCCGCGGCGGGTGCTGGCCTTGATCCCGCGCGCCATGCAGCCGTACGCGGACCGGGTCGACACGCAGGCGGTGACGTTCGTCGGCCCGTGCTTCGGCGCCGGTGAGGAGCCGGGCGGCTGGATGCGGCCGGCCGGTGCGGAGAAGGTGCTGCTGGTGTCGCTGGCCGGTTCGACGTACTCCAGGCAGCGGGAGATCTTCCGGCAGTGTGCTGCGGCCTTCGCGGATCTTCCGGGCTGGCATGTGGTGCTGCAGATCGACAGCGGCAGCGATCCGGTCCGGCTGGGGGAACGGGTTCCCCCCAACTTCGAAGTGCTGCCGTGGGTGCCGCCGTTGACGCTCCTCGAGCAGGTGGACGTATGGGTGACGCACACCGGTATGGGCAGCAGCGGTGAGGGCCTGTACGCCGGTGTGCCGATGGTCGCGGTACCGCACGGCGCCGAGCAGTGCCTCTACGCCGACCGGCTCGTCGAACTGGGTGTCGCCCGTCGGATCGACACCCCGGACGTCACGGCGGCGGCGTTGCGTACGGCCCTGATGGAACTCCTCGGTGATCCACAGGTCGCCGCGCGCTCGGCATGGCTGTGGGCCGAGGTGCGTACCGAGGGCGGCACCCGCCGGGCCGTGGACCTGATCGAGGAGCAGCTGGCGGCCGAACGAGTGGGCTGATCACGCCGGGCAGCAGGCACCGCGCGGGGCCGGTGAACCAGCCAGGCGCTCCGGTCGCAGCGAGGATGCCCCACCCCACTGCGCTCACGCCCTACGGCGGCGAGCGCCGAACGCGTACCGCCGGAGGTCGACTGCCGGGTTCGACGGTCGGGGGCGGAGTATCCGGCGCGGACAGGCGGGGAATGGCACGCCTTCCCCGACCCGGAGGTTCGGCCTGAGCGGCTTGGCGACGCGCTCGTTCGCGATCATCAGCCCGCGCTTGTGAACGCCATATGAACACAACTAGGCGATTTGCCGTGGGAGTTACCGCCCGGTTCGATACCATTCGGAACCGACAGTCAGGTAGGTTTCCGGTGTCGCCGCCACACCGGGAACACGGGGTTCCCAGGGACTAGCGGCACGTAGGGGCATCGTCTCTTGACGACAGCGACCGAGATTTTTCACGTCCGTCCGTACACCCCGCACTGCCAGGTCATCACCGACGAAGGCGATCACGCCGTCATCGGCATCTCTCCTGGGAACTCCTACTTCACCCATCAGCGAGTCCTCGGCCTCGCCGCCTGGGGATTGGAGAACTTCCGTCAGGTCGACCTCATCTATACGGATCTGCATGTCGCCGACATGTATGAGGCGCTCGGATATCCGGCGATCGACGCCCAGCGCAAGGCCGTGAAGAACCTGCGCGGTGTACGGGCCAAGGTGACCGCCGCCGTTGCCGCGCTCGACCCGGACGGCACCAGGCTCCGCGGCCGCCCCATGTCCGCGCTGCTGGACATCCCCGCCTATCAGGTCATCCGCGAGAGCCTCGACGACCGGCTGTCCACCGACCCGGCGTTCCGCGAGGTCTGTGATCAGCTCGTGGTTCAGTTCCTCACCAGCAAGGTGCTCGATGGGCAGCAGCCCACGGACCGTCAGCGTCAGGTCTGCCTCGACTACATCTGCGCCGAGGCGCCGCTGTTCATCGACACCCCCGCAATCTTGGGCGTCCCTTCATCGCTCAACTGCTACCACCAGGCATTGCCGATGGCCGATCTTCTGTACTCACGCGGGCACGGCCTGCGCGCCACGCGCAACCAGGGCCACGCCGTGATCTCTCCCGCCGGCACTCTCACCGGAGGACACGACCAGTGACGACCGCCCCGACCCTGATCGACTTCCCGTTCTCCCCGCGCGGCGACCGCCTGCCCCCGGAGATCGAGCAGCTGCGCGCCACCCCGGTCACACGGGTACGCACCATCGCCGGGGATCCGGCGTGGCTCGTCTCCTCCTACGAGTTGTGCAAGCAGGTGCTCGAAGACCCCCGCTTCAGCCTCAAGGACACCTCCGCCCCCGGCGTTCCCCGGCAGTACGCGCTGACCATCCCGCCCGAGGTGGTCAACAACATGGGCAACATCACCGGCGCCGGTCTGCGGAAGGCCGTCCTCAAGGCCATCAACCCCAAGGCCGGTGGTCTGACGGAGTGGATGACCGGCCACGCCGGCCACCTGGTCGACGGCATCCTCGGCTACGGCCCGCCGGTCGACCTGCGCGGACAGTTCGCCAGCCCTTACGCCGAGCACCTCCACTGCCACATCCTCGGCATCCCCCGCGACGACGCACCGCTGTTGGCGTCCAGTCTCGACATCGCGTTCATGAACTCGGCATGCCCCATCACCGGTGCGCGCCTGAACTGGGACCGTGACATCGCCCATATGACCGAGCGGCTCAACGACCCCGCCACTGACGGGCTCATGGCCGAACTCGCCGCCCTCCGTGATGACCCCGACTACGCGCACCTCACCGACGAGATGCTCGCCACCGTCGGCGTCACCATGTTCGGTGCCGGAGTCATCTCCACCATGGGCGCCTTGACCATGGCCGTGTTCACCCTCCTGCAGAACCCCGATGTGTGGGAACGGCTGTGCGCGGAGCCCGGCAAAATACCGGCCGCCGTGGATGAGCTGCTGCGGGTGAACCTGTCCATCGCCGACGGACTGCCCCGCCTGGCCATGGAAGACATGCGGCTCGGCGACACAGAGATCAAGAAAGGCGAACTCGTCCTCGTCCTGGTCGAGGCCGCCAACACCGACGAGAGCGTGTTCCCCGACCCGCACACCATCGACATCGACCGGCCCAACGCGGCCGCTCACCTCTCGTTCGGCTACGGCGGGCACTACTGCCCCGCCGTACCGCTCGGCAAGAAGCACATCGAGATAGCGATCGCGGCCCTCGCCACCCGCATGCCCGGCCTGCACTTGGCCGTCCCCGTCGACCAGCTCGTGTGGCGCACCCGCTTCATGAAGCGCATCCCTGAGCGCCTGCCGGTCGCCTGGTAGGAGCAGTGGTGTCGGCGTGAGCCGATGCCCAACACAACACGATGGTCCCGACCTGAGAGAGGTCGGGACCATCACTCTTGTGGGAAACGCGGGACGGCTCAGCGGCTGCGGATCGCATCTATCAGGCCGGGTCCCGGTCGTAGGTGCTGCCCTTCGCGGTAGAGCCTGCACTGGAGCGCAGAAGATCGGTGTCAGACATCCCACTCCCGGCAGACATCAGAGCGACGGGGGGAGGCAGGGGTCCCCTCACGTCACAACAGGTCGGACGAACCAGTCGCACCGTCCCTGCCCGTCCGATGCTCAGCCACCACTTCGCGCCTCGGACGGGGGCGCCTGCCCCCTCCCCGCGTCCTCCGCGGAGCGGACCACCCCACCTCAGCCATGACGGGGACGTCGGCCGCGCGCGGAGACCGGACAACCGGCCCGTCTGCCTTCCCACGCTCTGCCTCCCCGGCCCCTTCGTCACCGTCTGCCCTCTCCGTAACCCCTCCACCACCCCGTCTAGCCTTGCCGGAGAGCAGACCTGACGATCAGCCGGAGGACGCCATGACGATTCACCGACCGGGACTGCCGGGGGACCTGCCGCCGGCGGAGGTGCTGTGGGCGCGCTGGGCGCTGGTCGCCGTCGTGCAGGCGACCACCGCGGCGGAGGAACGCAAGGGGTACCGCACGGGCTGCTGGATCGACGACGGCGGGCTCCACCTCGACGACTGCGGCTGTACGTGGTGGACGCTGGCGAAGATCGGCGAGGGCCGGTTCGTGCTCTTCGGCGAGGACGAGTCGAGCGAGGTCAAATGGCACGAAACGCCGATCGACATGCTCGCGGGCGCCCCGGACTGGCTCCCGTTCGAGGAGCTGCACGATCGGCTCGACGGCAATGAACTGGGCTGTGTCTATTGGTACGCGAACGGGTCCTGGGCGCGCGCCCCGTACCCCGACGACCTGGACGACGACGGCCTCGACTGTGGCATGAGTCGCTTCGTCGACAGGGGCGAGGCGCTGGGACTGCTGGACGGCAACGACTACGGCGGGTCCGCCGACCACACCGCCGACAGGCTCCTGGACCAGGCCGAGCGGTACCGCCTGACACCGGCGCTGCTCGAGTCCGTGGTCGCCGCGTCCCGGGACGCGCACTGGGACCTCCCGGCGATGACCAGGGCCCTTCACCGAGCGGGGCTGGCGGGCAGCGGCGACACCGTCCCGGCGCCGACGCCATAGGACCGCGGCTGGGGCGCTGGTCGTGCCGCGTCGGCGGGTGTACGGGCCGGAGGGTGTACGGGCCGGGGCGGCGGGCGACCGCACCGACCGGCGCCCGACCGCACAGACCGGCGCCGAGCCCACCGTCGGCAACTCTCCCTGAACGCCGACGGCGGCCGGCTCGGCAGCGGTTTCGTCATTCTTCCGAGGCGTTCGCCTTTGCGCGCTGCTTACGGTAAAGCGCGATGGCCTGGTCCGGCGGATAGTTGGGGACGGTCGAGATCTTGCCGGTGTCCTTGGCCACCACGAAATTGCTGCCGCCGGGAGGCGCGGGGACCGGCCGGCCGTTCTGGTCGACGGGCTTCGCGAAAGTGGCGTACACCAGATATCCGAGGTCGAATTCCTGGGCGTGCAGCGGAGCCGGCGTGCCGTCGAAGGAGCGGGGCTGGCCGAATTGCCTGCGCACCGACTCCAGTGCCTCTTCGGCGTTCGTGGGCGCGGCCTGCGGATCCGTCGGAGAGTTGTTGTCCGAAGTCATGCGAACTCCTTCGTCCTGTGTCAATGCGTAGGCAGGCGGACGGAATGAGGGCCCGGCGAGCCCATGGCCCGCTCGGCTAGGGTCGGTCTTATGACTGAGGATATCGCCGCGTTGGTACGTCGACTGGCAGCCCCGGACCGGGACGATCGCGAGGCCGCGAGGGACCGGCTGGTGGCTCTCGGGGCGCCGGCCGTGGAGCACCTTCTGCCGCTGCTCCGGGACGCGGACGCGCCGGGCCGTTCGATGGCGGAGTCCTGTCTGACACGCATGGGACCTGCGGCGATCGCCCCCCTGAGAAGGGTGCGGAGCGACGGTCCCGGCGGTCTTCGAGCGGCCGCCCTGCGCATGCTCGCGAACCTCGGCGGCGGCGATGCCCTGAGCCCCGCGGACCTGACGGCCATCGAGCGGCTGGTGAGCATCAAACTCCCCGACGAGCGGCCCGGCGACCTTCCCGCCGAACTCTGGATCGCGGTTCCCCACGCGGAAGTGGCCGACATCATCGAGGCGTTGGAACTGCACGACGCGCGTCCCGTGACGACGGCCATGGGGGTGGCCGCCGCCGTCCACCAAGAGAATTCGGTGAACCTTCGCACCGACGACGGCACCGAAACCACATCCTATCGCGTGTTCATCACCCCCGAATTCGACGGGTGGCGGCTCGTATACGGCGACGATTACCTCAACGACAACTGGGCGCACGCCGTCACACAACTCAGCAAGCGCTGCCGGGAAGCTCACTTCTACGCCGTCGACGAATACAACGGCGCGCGGGTGTGGTGGGTCGCGGAGAACGGGCAGGACAAGCGCGGCTACCGCACGTACGGCGATCCCGAATGGGTCGGCGAGCCGATGGAGTTCGAACGCAGTCTGATGCAGGACGCGGACGACGACGAATGCGACCCTGAGGAAGCCGAGGAATACGCCGAAGGCGTCCGGGACCCGGAGGAAGTCGCATCCTCGATTTCCATCCAGCCGACCGTGGTCGAGGTCCTCGACAAGGTGGGTCACGGCTGGCTCGCCGTGACCAGCCCGGACGTCGGCCACGGCCGCTTCAGGGGCGCCCTCGAAATCTGAGGCCCGGACCGGATCCCCTGGCGTCCGGCGCCCGAAATGGGCGGCCCCGCCAGGAGATCCGGTCGACCGGTCACATCAGGCTCGGCTGGATCTTGCTCCAGGTCGAGTCCAGGTGATCGATATGCCGGTCCATTTCCCGGACCATGGCATGCTTCGCGTCCGTCGTCGCGTCTTCCTTCCGCTTCTTGAACTCGCGATCGACGTCCTTCCTGAGATCCTCACGCACGTCCGCGTCGCTTTTCGCCTTGGCGGCCGCGATCTCCTTGGCCTTCCAATCGGCCGACCTGTCCGTGCGGCTGTTGATCCGGTCCTCGAGGTTCTTGCGCACCTCGGCCGGGACCATCTTGTCGACCTTCTTCTTCTCCACCTTCTTCTCGGTGTCGAGCTTCTTCTTAGCCGCGACGTCTTCCGGGTCGGTGCGATACGTCGTGCTGTAGTACACCTTCGTGCCGTCGAGGTCCTTGCCCCGCAGCACCTTGGAGCATTTCGCGTGTCCCTGTCCGTTTCCGCAGGGCTCACGTTCCGTATAGACGGCCTTCGGCGTGTATTGCTTGTCGCCCTGGTTGACGCGCTTCAGCCAATCGGCGAGGTGCTTTTCCGAGTGCCGGCCCGAGACGTACTTCTCACCGACCGGCACGGACGAGTCGGTGACGTAGTGCGTTTCGCGCTCGGGCGGCGGACCCTCGACCTCGAGCACCGCGTAATTGCGGTCCGTGAGGTCCGGGCTGTTGTGTTGCAGGCTGGGCGGCATATTGCCGGTGACCTTGAGGTTGTCGAGGAACTTCTCGCTGCTCTTGCGGTGTCCCCGCACACCGAGTGATTCGTCCGAGTTCTTGGCGACGCTGTCCTTCGTCTTCTCCTTGGGGTCGCCTTCGCCCTTGTTGCGGTACGGCTTGTCGATGTGCTCCGGGTTCTTGCCCACACCGTGCTGCTCGTGGAATCCGACGCTGAGCCGGGCCAGCGACGACACCACCGCGAGTCGTTCACCGCGATCCAGGTCCTTGAATCCGGGCAGCCGATGTTCGAGATCGCTCTGGGTGAATGCGCGCGGCCCCTTACCCGCGTCCGGCGACGGAGATTTGGCATCACCGGTCGAGGCACGCAGAACATTCGCCAGACTCCCGTCGTTCGCCCAACGGTCCAGACTGTCGTGGACGCGGTCGAGCGGAATCCGGTGTACGTCGCGGTCCCGGCGGAGCTCGTTCTGCAGCTGGTCCGGCGGAATCCCGTACTCCTTGGAGCCTTCCTTCTCCGCGTCGAGGGTGTGCTTGCCCTCCTGCTCCTGCTTGGAGGTGTCGCTGTCGCCCCGGTCCTGCGGGTCGGAGTAAGGCTTTTTGTCGACGTCCATCGCGTCGTCGTCGTGCTTCGGCGGCGAGGCCGACGTGGACGCCGAGGACGAATCGTTCGAATCGTTCAGGTGCAGTGCGGCGAGGCCCTCGTGGTCCGGCTCGTTCTTCTTTTTCTTGTTCTGGACGGGGTTGGGGTCGGAGTTGTCCGGGGGCGGTGGCCCGCTCGCCTTCCGCTTCCCGGCGGGCGCCTCGGGAGTCGGCGGCTTGGGACGCGCGGCGGGAGGCGTCTGGTTCGGCCGTGCGTCATTCGGTCGGGCGCCGTTCGGTCGGGCGTCAGGGGACGTCTGGCCAGTCGGTGTCTGGCCCGGCCGCCCATCAGGCGTGCCGGGTACGGGGGCGTCGGGTCGACCCGACGCCGGCTGGTTCTGGCCGTCGCGGGTCGAGTCACCGTCGCGCGTGGGGGCGTCGCCGGGCCGCGGCGGTCCTTCGGCAGGGCGGCCGGTAGGAGCGTCCGAGTCGAGTGACGTGGACTGCTTGTGGTCGTTCGCGGGGCTTTGGGCGTGCGGAGCGCTCGCGGTGCTGGGGTTGGGGTTCGGGTTGGGCGGGGTGGTGTGATCGCCGTCCGGGGTGTGCGGCGTGCCGTCCGGTACGGAGGCCGTGGGCCGCGTGTCGGGCGATGTGGACGGCGTGGCGGGGGTGGCGTCCCGGTCCGGGCGACCGGATGCATCGCTGTCGGTCGGGCGGGTGGCGTCCGGCGAACCGTTCGAGTCGGTAGTGCTGTTGGCCGGACCGTCGCTGCGGCCGTTGCCGTGGCCGGAGCCCTCGCCGGGGTCCGCCTCGGGCTGCGGCTGCTTGGCGGGATCGTTCGCGTCCGGGGTCGCACCGTGATCGTCGTGCGCGGAGTCGGACTGCTGCGACGAGGGGGAGGCCGACGATGACGGGGGGTCGGACGGTGAGTTGTCGGAGGGTGAAGTGTCGGAGGGTGAAGGGTCCGGAGAGGAGTGTTCGGACGAGGAGTGGTCGGACGAGGAGGTGTTGTCCGGGTCCGACGCGTCGTGCGGCTGCTGGGCGTCCTGGTCGTGGTCGGGGGTGGACGCGGAGTCGGGCTGCTGGGTGGAGTCCGAGTGGGAAGAGGAGTCGACGTCGGAGTCGGAGTCGGAGTCGGAGTCAGTGTTGGCGTCGGCGTCCGAGTCGGGGTGGGAGTCGTTCGACTGTTGGGAGTCGTCGGACTGGTGGGAATCGTTCGACTGGTCGGAGCCGTCGGACTGCTGGGAGTCGTTCGACTGGTCGGAGCCGTCGGACTGCTGGGAGTCGGTGTCCGAATCCGGAGCGGGGTACAGCGGGTTCCGATCGGCGTCCAGCGGGATGTAGAAGACATCCGTGGCGCCGTCGGTGTTGATCGGCTGATGGCTGACCTCACCGCTCTGGGTGTCGACCCAGACGATCTTGCCGTCGTGGTTGACGGCGTTGAACGCGTGGCCACCGCCGCCCGCCCAGTTGACCTGGACGATCGCGGAGGAGCCCGGGCCGGCGTTCAGCAGATCCTGGGCGACCGCGGCATGGCCGTCGGGGCTGGTGCCGGCGTAGGAGTGCGGAGCTCCCGTCCAGTCGATGATGTTTTCGTTGGCGTTCGTCTCCGGGGACCAGCGGTCGAGGCTTCCGTCCGGATTGAGGTCAGGCGTACGAGGCGCCGAGACCTGCGGATTCCCGTACCAGGTCTCGAGGAACGAACGGCTGCAGTCGGCACAGTTGTTGGAACGGCCGGGCACGTCCGGGCCGCCGTCGTTCTGCAACTGGGACCAGTTCCCGAAGGGGTCGGGGAAGCGCTGCGGGGTGCCGTCGTCGTTCCGCGGGACCGCGGCCTCCAGAGCCTGCTGGTCCGCGGTGTCGGGGGGCATCAGCCCGCCGGGCGCCTCTTGGATGCTGTCCCGGATGTCATCGAGGCTGGGCCGGTCGTCCTGAGCGTCGGGCTGCGTCTCGGCGTCAGAGTCGGAGTCCGCGTCGGGGTCCGCGTCGGAGTCGGACTCGGACTCGGAGTCCGCGTTTGTGTCCTTGTCCGCGTCGGAGTCCGCGTCCGAGTCCGAGGGGTCTTTGTCGGCCGAGGGGGAATCGTCGGCCGACGAGTCGTCGTCCTTAGCGTCGTCGCTCTTGGCGTCGTCGCTCTTGGCGTCGTCGTCCTTGGGGTCGTTCTCGCTCTTGGCGTCGTCGGGGTGCTCGTCCTCGGACTTGTCGCTTTCGGGCTTGTCGCTGTCGGGCTTGTTGCCGTCGGGCGCGCTGTCTTCGGCCTTGTCCTCGTCGCCCTTTTTATCGTCGCCCTTGTTCTCGTCGGGCTGGGGCGTGCCGTCCTGCTGTTCGGGGTCGGGAGTGTGGGTGTCGGGTTCCGCGTCGGGGTTTTCCGACTCCGGCTCCTTGCCCTCCGGCTTTGGGTCCGAGGGCGTGTCCTTCGGCGCCTGGTCCGGGTCCTGGTGCTGGTCCTTGCCCTCGCTCTGGTCCTTGTCGTGATCCTTGTCCGGGGCAGGGTCCTGCGCGGAGTCCGGCTGGTCGTCGGGCTTCTGCTCAGCGTCCGGCTTCTGTTCGGAGTCCGGTGTGTGGCCGTCGTCCGGCGTGTGGCCATCGTTCGGAGCGGAGTCCGGCTTGTCCGATGTGGTGCTGGACTCGGGCGTCTCCGTGCCGTGGTCGGGCGAGGGCTGCGTGTTGTCGCTCGGCGGCACCTGCTGGTTCGGAGTGTTCTGCTCCGGAGCGTGCTGGTCGGGTGTGGTGTGCTGCGGCGCATCGTTGGACGGAGGCGTCGTCGGCTGCTGCTGGGACGTCTCGTCGCCGCGCGGCTGCTCCGCACGCGGCCTCTCGTGACGAGGAGGCTCGGCGCGCGGCGGTTCGGCACGCGGCGTTGTGGGCCGCGGACGCGAGGCCTGGTCAGGCGTACCCGGACGCTGGCGCGGGGGAGAGTTGCGCGGCCCGCCGTGGGGAGCGGTGCGCGGGTCCTGAGCGGTCGGGTTGCTGCGGGCCGGTCCACCGTGGCCGGTCGGTGTGGAGCGTGGCGGCGCGGCGGAGGGTGCGCCGGCCGGGGCGCTCGGGCCGGGCATGGCGCCGCCACCCATCACGACCCCGGGCTGCGGGGCGGAGGCTGAGGGAGCGGCGGACGGGCTGGGCGCGTCACCGCCGGCCTGCGACGTCTGGGACGCGCTGGGAGCGGGGGGCGCCAGGGTCGCGCCCTCCATCTCCATGGTGGGCGGGCCGTCGTCGTGCCGGTTGGGCGAGTGCTGCTGAGGCGAGCTGTACGAGGAGGGACCGGAGTGGCCCGCGGGAGCCGCATGGGGTACGGCGCCCGAGGGCATGCCGCCCCGGCCGACCCCCGCGGCACCGTTGCCGTTGTTGTTGCCGTTGTCCGCCGTCGAATGGTCCGAGCCGGACGCCGGGGCGGGTGCGCTGTTCGGTGCGGGCGATGGCGAGGGGTCGCTGGTGGTCGTCTGGGACGGGCCTCCCGACTCCTGCGGTGTCGCGTGCGAGGGGGAGGAATCGGCTGGCGGAGCGGGCGACGGGGCGTGCTGCGGCGACGGGTTCGCGTCGGTGCCCGAGTCGCTGGGGGTGGCGTGGTGTTCCGGGGCCGCCGCAGGCGGGCCGTCCGTGTGGGCGGGAGTGGGAGACGACCCGCTGTCCGGATGCGGGCCCGCGTCCGGTGACGGCGAGCTGTCCGTATGGGTCGACTCGGGCGTCGGAGTGTTGCCGGGAGCGTACGAATCCGGCGTGGCCGAACGGTCGGGCGTCGGCGCGGAGTCCGGCGTCGGGTTCGTGTGGGAGTCCGGCGTCGAGTCCGGCGTCGGGTTCGGCCCGGCGTCGGGTGTCGAGTGCGGTGCAGAGTCCGGCGTCGGGTTCGGCCCGGCGTCGGGTGTCGAGTGCGGTGCCGAGTCCGGCGTCGGGTTCGAGTGGGAGTCCGGCGTCGAGTCCGGCGTCGGGTTCGGCCCGGCGTCGGGTGTCGAGTGCGGTGCCGAGTCCGGCGTCGAGTTCGACCCGGAGTCCGGCGTCGGGTTCGAGTGGGAGTCCGGCGTCGAGTCCGGCGTCGGGTTCGGCGCGGAGTCCGGGGTGGTGTCCGGGCGTGGGGTGGCGGAGGAGTCGGCGTGCGGCGGCCCGTCCGGACCGGGACCGCTGTTCTGCGGGGAGCTGGAGTCCGGGCTGCTGCTCGTGTCCGGCCGCGCTCCCGAGTCCGGGGCCGGCCCGGACCCGGAGTCGTGGGAGGGACCCGAGTCCGGGGATGCCGCGGGCGAGGACGGCGAGTCACCGCCGCCCTGCGTTTCGCGGTAACCCGCATCGAACGGGGTCAGATGGTTCGGGGGCGGCGAATCGGAACGCGAGGGTCCGGACGAGCTGCCACCGTCCGACGACGAGCCGCCGCCATCGGCGGTCTGACCGCCACCGGTGCCCGAACTCGCATTGCCGGACGCGGAGTTCGTCGAAGGCGAGGTGCCATTGCCCGTATTGCCGCCACCTGAACTATCGCTGTGCGAAGGGCCACCGGACGAGCCGCCCGTCCCCGCGGACCCCTCGCCCGAACCCGTGCCTCCGGACGATGGGGAGCCGTCAGAGGAGGTGCCGCCCGAGGAGGTGCCGCCCGAGGACTCGCCGGAGGGCGAACCGTCCGATGACGACGACCCGCCCGACGGCGACCCGCCCGACGCCGAAGAGCCACCCGAGGACGAAGAGCCACCGGACGACGAGCCCGCCCCGGACCCCCCACTGCCGCTGCCGCCGCTGGTCTCGCTCCCCGAAGAGGATTCGTTGCCGGAGCCGCTCGCGGAATCGTGCCCCGAATCCCCGCCGGAGTTGTGTCCCGCCGCCGATTCCAGACCGTTCCGGGCATGGTGTCCGGCCTTGGCGCCCGCACCGTCGCGCAGCGCCTCGGTGAACGTCTGCCCCGAGTTCTTGAGCGCGTTGACGCCTTCCTCGGCGCCCTTCTTCACCGTACGGCCGGCATCGAAGCCGTCCTGCGCGTCGAAGCTCATGTTCACGGACTGGGCGATGACGTCCGAGATCATGGCCTGCAGCGCCGAGACGGCCGGTTCCTTCACCGTCTCGAGGATCGCGTCGAGGATCTGCTTCGCGGCTTCCTTGATGAGCTTGCGTACGACGGCCCGGGTGGCAACCGTCGCCGCGGCGGCTCCCACCTCCGACAACCCGAACGTGAAGGGTGCCGCCGCTTGAGCCGCGATGATTTCCGCTGCGAGGATCACCAGCTGGGCGATCACCGCGACTTTCATGCCGATGACGAGTCCGGCCGCGGCGTCCAGCGCGATGGCGATGGCTTCGGCAGCGGTACGCGCGTCCGAGAAGTAGCCCGAACCACCGGCGAACTTCTCCCATGTGGTGTTGAAACCATCGATGGAGTCACCGGTGTTCTGCGACACCACGTTGCCGGCCGCCGTGACGCCCTGCTGCTGGAGCTCCTCCACCCCGGCCGCGAAGTCCCGCCATTTCTGGGCGGACTCCATCAACTTGTCTTCGTCTGCCGTGGGCCAGTTGAACCCCAGCATCTCAAGGACCCACTCAAGTGCGTCCGGCAGCATCAACGACACGGCTGCGTTCCCCCGGCTGGCAGTGGTTCAGGTACGTACAGGGCAAAGTAAGCAAAGAAGCGAAGCGGCAAGTGGTGCGGAAGGGAGCCTGGCTGCCACTGCGAGTTGGGGCCAGACGGTACGTCTGCGCTCTAACAGTATGTCTGCGGCCCAACGGTGCGCGTGCAGCCCAGGGCTGCGCGTGCGGTCGTCAGACGTTGGGGCTCTTGAAGCGGGCGAGGACCTGGCTGTCTGCCTCAGCGTTCGCCGTGTGCTGCTTCATCATGGACTCGTTGAAGTTCTCGTCGGCCTCGTGGTTCTTGGCCATGTTGTTCAAACCGCCCCCGATGTCCTGGAGTTTTGCGGCGAGGTGGCCCATGGACTCGTACATGCCGTCCCGCAACCCCTCGTAGACGACGCCGAACTTCTCCCCCAGGTCGTCGTCCCCCCACGGAGGCGTGTCCTGGCCCTCCAAAGAGGTCAGGGCACTCTCCAGCTTGTCGACAAGGCCCTGGTAGTCCTTGCCGATCTTGTCGAAATCTCCGCCACCTTTGCGCAATGACCCGATGTCGGCCTTGAGCCCGTCTCCCACCGTTTTCCCCTCGGCCTGGACGTTGCCACGGTCAAGTCGCTACACGGCCACGTCATTACTGGAAATTTTAACCATCCAAGTTGACATGTCCTCAAGGCGCAGGTTGCTACAACTTCGTCACAGCGCGCGACCCTGCCGGCATCCGGCAACGTGAGTCGCCCCATGATCGCCGCCTGACCTGCCAACCTTCGCTCCTACGCTACGACGTTTTGCTGCTTGTGTGTAGCCGGCACCGACCCGGCGCACGCGCACCGCGGTCATCAAGTCTTGAACTCGGCGCCCGGGTGCGGTGGTGCCGTGGCGTCAATTCCCACGCACGCGCACGCTCCGGCTCGCGCTCGGCGGGCCGGGCTCGAAGCGAGCGCGGGCGCGCGCGACGGCTCTCCCGAATCGTCTCCAAGGCTCGGCGCCCGACAAAGAATGCACGACGCCGTCCCTGCGCTCCGGCTCCCCCGGCGGTGTCAATCCGGGCGGTTCGGCCTACGGCTGCGCCCTCCTCAATCCCGCGGAGGGCGACTCCGTCTCGCCCTTGGACCGCGTCCCGGCACTCCTGGGCACGGAGACCGACCGCAAGCCCGGGTACCTTCCGGTCTTCTCCGTCGCCGGGAGCGGGGCCGCGCCTTGCCCGGCGCGGCCTCGCCCCTCCGGACACCGCTCGATGAGGCGGTTGGCCTGCCCGGAGCAGGCGATTGACCTGCCCCGTACGCCCGAGCGCCGCCACCCGGAGAGCGCGCCGGGCGGAATGCGTCAGCCTGTCGCGGCCGGGTCGGAGATCCGGATGGCCCCGGAAGGGCAGAGGTGGCCGGCCTCGCGCGCGGCGGATTCGTTGTCGCCTTCGGGGGCGGACTGGAGCACCGTGACGAGGCCGTCGTCGTCCTGGTCGAACACGTCGGGAGCGTTCAGTGCGCACATCCCCGCACCCACGCAGACGGTTCGGTCGGCGGAAACCCGCATGGTCCCTCCTTTCGCAGTGGTCACCAGGTGACCGGGAGTTCGTTGACGCCCTGGATCGTCGTGCCGGGGCGTAGCGTCAGCTGGTCGACCGGGACGGCCAGGCGCAACGTCGGAATGCGATCGAACAGCGCGGTGAGGATCACCTCGAGCTCCAGGCGGGCCAGGTTCTGGCCGAGGCACTGGTGCACGCCGTAGCCGAAGGCGACGTGGTGGCGGGCGGAGCGGTGCACATCGAAGGTGTCGGGGTCTTTGAACACGGTGCCGTCGCGGTTGGCGATGGAGTTGGTGACGATCACGCCCTCGCCCGCGCGGATGAGCTGGCCGTCGATCTCGATGTCGGCCTTCGCGACGCGGCCACCCGCGACGTCGGCGATGGCGAGGTAGCGCAGAAGTTCCTCGACCGCGCCGGGAACCAGGCCGGGGTCGCTGCGTAGCGCGGCGTGCTGGTCGGGGTGCTCCAGCAGAGTGATCACGCTGAGTGAGGTCATCGAGGCCGTCGTCTCATGGCCGGCGACGAGGAGCAGCAGCGCGGTCGAGATCAGTTCGTCACGGTCGATCTCGCCGCCGGCCAGTTGCTCGGCGACCAGGTTGCCGAGCAGGCCCGTACCCGGCTCGGTCTGCAGCTTGGTGATCAATCCGTCCATGTAGTCCGCGAGGTCGTCGCGCGCGGTGGCCGCACCCGCCGCGTCCGTCGACTGCACCAACCGCCGGCTCGCGTCCTGGAAGAAGTCGTGGTCGGCGTAGGGCACACCGAGCAGTTGGCAGATCACCATGGACGGCACCGGCAGCGCGAACTGGCTGACCAGGTCGGCGGGCGGGCCGGCGGCAAGCATCTCGTCGAGGAAGCCGTGCACGATCCGCTCGATGTCCGTGCGCATGCCCTTGATGCGCTTCACGGTGAACTCGCCGATCGCCATGCGCCGCTTGGGGCCGTGTTCCGGCGGATCCAGGCTGATGAACGCCGGTCGGCTGTCCCGTAAGTTCGCGAAGCGCGGCGAGGTGGCGGGGAAGTCGACATGGGTGCGGTCGGAGGACAGCCGGGGGTCGGCCAGCAGCTTGCGCGCCGCCTCGTGCGTGGTCACCACCCAGGCCTGGCGGCCGTCGTAGAGGGTCACTTTTTGCAGGGTGCCCTTTTCATCCCGCAGCCGGGTGTACTCCTCCGGCAGCTGGTAGGGGCAGGTGCGGTCGTTCGGGAAAGCGGGGGCGTCCTGTGGGCGGGACGTCGCAGTGGTCTCTGTCATCGTTCCCCTCAGAGTTCTCTCGCGCTTAAAGAACGGCAAGTTCTCTAAATTGGAGGATAGGCTGACCCCATAGGGAACGCAACGGACTCTCGACGAACCCGAAGGAGTCACACTGTCACTGAACGTAGGCAAGGCCGCCGAATCGGCCGTTGACCACCGCAAAGGGCCCCGCCGCCGCGGCGAGGAACTCGAGAACGCCATCCTGACGGCGACCCTGGAGGAACTCACCGAGGGTGGCTACGCCGCGCTGACCATGGAACGGGTCGCCATCCGGGCCCGCACCAGCAAGGCCGCCCTCTACCGCCGCTGGTCCAGCCGCGCCGAACTGGTCATTGACGCCTGCAAGTTGCGCGGCGTCACCGACGTCGAGCTGCCCGACACCGGTGCGCTCCGTACGGATGTGATCGCCCTGCTGCGGCAGATCTCCGCGAAGATGGACAGCCCGCTCGGCGGCATCCTGCGGGGTCTGCTCACCGAGATGACACGCGATCCCGAATTCGCCCGCGTGATCCGGGAACGGGTTCACACCGTCGGCCCCCCGACGCTCCGCGTCATCCTGGAGCGGGCCATCGAGCGCGGCGAGGTCGAGCCCTGGATCCCGGACTCCCGGCGGGCCACGGTCGCGACCGACCTGATGCGTAATCATTTCCTGCTGTTCGGCGCACCCGTGGACGACGCGACCATCACGGACATCGTCGATGACGTGTACCTGCCGCTGGTCCTGAGCCCGGCCCCGAAACGGGCGGGCGAGGCCGATCCGGCCGACGGCACCAGGTAGGCCGCCGGGCGTTGCGGGCGGATATCAGGGCCGCCCGCTACGGCTCCCGTCCCTGGTGCCCTCGAACGCCCCCGCACGCAACCCGTCGGCGCGGCTCAGCTTGCGTCTCCGCTCGTACCACTGCGTCGAAGACGTGCGGAAAGGTGATGCTGGAGTGGCTGGCCGACCGCCGCGAGGTCGTGGACGAAGGTGAGCGTGTCCGCACCGGTCAGGGTGTAGCGGCGGCTGGTGGCATTGACCTCCTTGGCGGTGGGGGCGAGGGCCACCTCGTGGGTGGTGAGGTCGGCCGTGCCGTCGCCGGCCCGGCCGACCGAGATCTCCGCGATGCCGGTGGGCTGGGTGATCAATGCCTCCACGCGTCCGTCGGCCTGCAGCCGCCACCAGCCGCTCTCCCGGGCCGACGGCCGCAGCGGGGCGCCCTCCGCGTCGAGCAACCAGGCGCGCGCCTCGTAGTGGAGAAAAGGACGCCCGTCGTGAGTGAAGGTGACCTCCTGCGCATACGTGAACTCCTCGGAGAGCGTCGGATACTCGCCACGCCCCCGGCCGACCCACGTGCCCAGGAACCCGATCACCGGCGCGAGCAGCGCATGCGGCGCAGGTGCGTCCTCCGGTCCGAAGGCGTCGGGAAACGGGTGCTGCTGGGCGGGGTCGGACATGATGTGTGCTCCTCGGTCGATGCCGGTGCCGGTGCCTGTGCCGGGTGGCAGCCTAGGCCCTTTCGGTACGGCCCTCGGAACCGGCGATCACCCGGCGGCGATCACCCCGGCGAAGTGACGCCACGCCATGCGGCGATGGCGTCGCACAGCCCGCGGGCGGAGGCATCGGCGTCCTCACCACACGCCCCGCCTACCGCATCCGCACGTCCCAGAGCCGGATCACCCGGTCGTGGCCGCCGCTGGCCAGGGTGTGTCCGTCGGGGGCGAACGCCACGCAGGTCACCGGCCCCGCGTGTCCGGACAGGGTGCGTCGCCGGTCTCCGGTGGCCGTGTCCCACAGGCTGATCACACCGTCGTCACCGCCGCACGCCAAGGTGCGGCCGTCCGGGGCGAAGGCCAGGGCCGTGACTCCTTGCGGCTGTCCGTCCAGTACGCGCAGGTCCTCACCGGTGCGTGCGTCCTTGAGATGCACGGTGGTCGCGCCGTGTGCCGTGGCCAGGATTTCTCCGTCCGGGCTGAACGCGAGGTTCGTATAGGGAGTCCGGCCGGAAAGCTTCCAGCGGAGCTGTCCCGTGGGGACGTGCCAGAGCCGCGTCGTCTTGTTGTCTCCCCCGCCGACGACATTGCGGCCGTCCGGGCTGAACGCCACCGATGTCACCCACCCGCCGGACCAGTTCATGACATGGCCCGGGGCCCCGGTCCGCGCGTCCCAGAGGCGGATCGCCCCATCGCTCCCACCGGTGGCGATGGTGCCGTCATCGGGGCTGACGGCGAGACACGCCACGGATGCGCCCCGCCTCGGGTACTTCAGGGCAAGCCGCCGCTCGCCGCTGCGCACGTCCCAGAGGGCGGTGTACTTCCCGCAGCCCGTGGCGAGGTTGTTGCCGTCCCGGGTGAAGACGACGGCCGCCCGAAGCCCGCTCCCCATGGGCAAGGGGCTGCGTGGCTCGCCGCTGTCCAGGTCCCAGAGGCGCACGAACTTGTCCCAGCTCCCCGTGGCGAGGGTGCGGCCGTCGGGGCTGAACTGCAGGGAGTGCACCGTGCTGCGGTGGCCCGGCAGGGTGAGGTACGGCTCTCCGTACGGAGTCTCCGTCCGAGGACGGCGCGGCGCCACGAGCGTTGCCGACTGGGCCTTGGCGAGCGGTACGGTGCGCTGCCGGTCGGCCGGATCCCGGTCGGCCGGCAGCGCCAGTTCGTCCGCAACGGCAAGGGCGTCCGGACGTCCGGCGGGATCCTTGGCCAGCAGCCCGTGCACCAGCTCCGCGAGATGCTCCGGCACCTCCGGCCGCAGTTCACGCAGTGGCGTCGGAAGCTCTTCCAAGTGCTGGTGCATCAGGGCGAATACGGACGCCTCAGTGGTGAAAGGCGGGCGTCCTGCGAGCAGTTCGTACACCACGCAGCCGAAGGAGTACAGATCGGTGCGAGCGTCGATGTCCGCCGCGCGCCATTGCTCGGGCGACATGTACAGCGGTGTGCCCACCATACGTCCGGCGGTGGTCAGCGCGATCGAGGCGTCGGTCGTACGGGCGATACCGAAGTCACAGATCTTCACCTGGTCGCCGGGCTGCACGAACAGGTTCCCCGGCTTCAGGTCCCGGTGGATGACCCCGGAGCCGTGCGCGGCCGCCAGGGCGACGGCGGCCTGCCGGGCCACGTTCAGAGCCCGCCCCATCGGGAGGGGTCCGTCATGTTCGGCCAGCAGCCGCGCAAGGTCGAGACCGCGCAGCAACTCCATGACGATGAACCAGCACCCGTCATGCTCCCCGGCATCGTGCACCACGGTGATACCAGGGTGCTGCAGCCCTGCGAGGGTGGTCGCCTCCCGCTGGAAGCGCCGCACGACGCTTGAACCCACCAGGGGCGGCAGCACCTTGACGGCCACCTCGCGCCGCAGCAGAGAGCAGTCGCGGCCCAGCCACACCTCCCCCATACCGCCGCGGCCGAGCAGTTCCTTCAGCTCATAGCGCCCGGCCAGCATCACACCGGAAAGCTCCATCCCTACCCCCGTCCCTACCGGTCGCGCGGGGCGCCGCGGCATGCGCATGAGGCCCCGAACAACGTACGCCACAGGGACTCCGCACGAAGGAGCCATGGGGCTTCGTGCGGATCGAGGGAGGCAGTCAGTCGCCGCGGCGTACCCGGGCCGCCTTGCGGGCCTCGGCGAGCATTCGGGCCTCGCCGGCCTTGCGGGACTTGCTGCCGGTGTTGCGGGAGGCGTTCTTGCTGGTGCCCAGGCCACGGAAGGGGGTGTTGGTGTTCTTGGGCCGGGGCGCGGCGGGCCCGCCGTCGAGCGGGGTGCCGGAGGGGGCCTTGGCTCCGGTGATCCGGCTCAGCTCCGCCTCACCCGAGCGCACCTTGGTGATCGTCGGCTTGATGCCGGCCCCGGCTACCAGCCCGCTCATCTCGCGGCGCTGGCTCGACAGCACCAGTGTGACGACGCTGCCGGACTCACCGGCCCGGGCGGTGCGGCCCGCGCGGTGCAGATAGTCCTTGGGGTCGGTGGGCGGGTCGACGTTGACCACGAGATCGAGATCGTCGACGTGCAGACCGCGGGCCGCGACATTGGTGGCCACCAGGACGGTGATCTGGCCGTTCTTGAACTGCGCGAGGGTCCTTGTGCGCTGCGGTTGGGACTTGCCGCTGTGCAGGGCCGCGGCATGCACCCCGCTGGCCCGCAGATGCCGGGTGAGCTGGTCGACCGCGTGCTTGGTGTTCAGGAACAGCAGGACGCGGCCGTCGCGGGCGGCGATCTCCGTCGTGACGGCGTACCGGTCGGGGCCGTGGACGACCAGCACGTGGTGGTCCATCGTCGTGACCGCGCCCGGGGACGGGTCGACGGAGTGGACGACGGGGTCGTGGAGGTAGCGGCGGACCAGCTGATCCACGTCGTGGTCCAGGGTGGCCGAGAACAGCATCCGCTGGCCGTCGCGGTGCACCTGGTCGAGCACCTCGGTGACTTGCGGCAGGAAGCCCATGTCGCACATCTGGTCGGCCTCGTCGAGGACGGTGATCCGTACCCGTCCCAGCCGGCAGGCCTTGCGCTCGATGAGGTCGTGCAGGCGGCCGGGGGTGGCGACGACGACCTCGGCCCCGTCGCGCAGCGCAGCGGCCTGCCGGCCGATCGACATGCCGCCGACGACCGTGGCCATCCGCAGCCGCAGCGCGTCGGCATACGGCGCGAACGCGTCGGATACCTGCTGGGCCAGCTCCCGGGTAGGCGTCAGGATCAGGGCGAGGGGCTGCTTCGGCTCCGCACGACGTCCGGCGATCCGTACGAGCAGCGGCAGGCCGAAGGCAAGCGTCTTGCCCGATCCGGTACGCCCGCGCCCCAGGACATCGCGTCCGGCGAGGGCGTTGGGCAGCGTGGCCGCCTGGATGGGGAAGGGCTCGCGCACGCCGAGCTCGGCGAGCGTGCGCAGCACCTCGGCCGGCAGCTCCAGGTCGGCGAAGGAGGCGACCGGGGGCACCATCGGGTTGGGGGGCACTGGCTGGGTGAGGTCGGCGTGCGAGGTGGCAGGACGGTCCGGGTGGTTCATGAGGAGCCTTCCGCATGGGGGACGTACCGAGGAAGGCCCGGCAGGAATGAGCAGCCGACGAACAGTGGGAACCGGACGGACGGAGCCGCCAGCCGTCACAGTCGTCCAAAAGTTGGAGAATAACACAAAGCGACGGATTGACCTGGCGCTGTGGTGCTGATCGCTCGGGGAGCGCGTCAGGGCAGCTGGGTGGACGACTTCCTCTTCTGCCTGGGACCGGCCCGCGGCCCGGGGGCACGCTGCCGCCGTCACCGTCGCGAGCGGGCACCCGCTTGCGACGGACGGCGCGCGCCCCGTGGCCGCTCACTTCACGAAGTCGTCCACGACCTCCGGCGGCCAGGTGCCGACCTTGAGCACGCCCATGGAGTAGGCGCGGGAGACCAGCGCGGCGCGGTTGGGCACCTTCAGCTTCCGCAGCAGACAGGTCACGTGGTACTCGACGCCCTGCCGACTGAGGTAGAGCCTCGCTGCCAAGGGGACGGTGGAGACGCCGGCGGCGATGCCTTCGAGGATGCGCGCATCCATCGCGGAGAGGACCTTCTTGCGTTTGGTCACCACGCGTGTCCCCTCGGCGTCCCCGGCCGAGGGCATCATGACCAGGATCGCGGTCGTGTCGGGCAGGCCACCGCGCACCGCGACCGCGGTGAGGGGAACGGTGAAGGCGGACTCCTCGCCGGGCCCCACGGCGATGACGGGCGTGACGAATCGCTGATGCTTCCCTTCCAGCAAATTGGAGAACTGGCGCACCAGCGGCTGCTGCACGCTCGGATGCACCACGTCACGGAAATTGCGGCCGCATATGTCCTCGGACGATCCGTTGAACTGCCGGAAGAACTCATTGTTCGCCTGCTGGATGGTCAACGTTTTATCAAGGCTCGCCATGCACAGGCCCGGAGCTGCAGCTGCTGGACTCAGCAAGAGAGGGCTCCCTGTCAGAGAACTTGAGGGCGAAATCAATTCGGAGGCTGGCGAGCGGCGGTGAAGGCCGTCGGCAGGGGCGCCATCGACCCTGGGACCAGCGGAATCTCCAGATGTTGACCATCGTGCATCACCGCCCTTGCGGGGTTCTGGTCGAGCCACTGGCGGCTCCTTGCCATCGCCCACCGTCGTTTTCCGGACCCTTGTCGAAGTTCTTGCCGAACACCTGCCGCTTTCTTGCCAATCGACGCCCTCCAGCCTGGAAGGTGGTTTGTCTATGTAAAGATCCACAGGAGACGGTATGCGACCAGCCAGCTCGAAACCGTCCGTCAGTCAGCCACGCCTCGAGAACCATGGGGACCGTCATGCCCGCATCTCCGCCTGCAAACGTGTCACCCACGACGACCGGCCGGGCCGAGCTCTCCCTCAGCGTGCTGGGGCCCATGTCGGCACGGCACAACGGGCATGACTTACCGCTCGGTCCACCACGCCGGCGAGCACTGCTCGCCCTGCTGCTCATTCGCCTCGGCCGCGTGGTGCCCACCGAGCTGCTCATCGAGGAACTCTGGGGTGACGGAGCGCCCCGTCACGCCGTCGCCACGCTCCAAAGTCATGTCTCGCATCTGCGCCGGGCCCTGCATACGGTGCCGGGAACGGGCCAACATTCGGTGCTGCGTCATCGGTCGCCCGGATATGTCCTCGATCTCGATCCCGAACAGGTCGACGCCTGCCGCTTCGAGCGTCTGGTCACCGACGGGCGGCGGCTGCTGGAGCAGCACGATCCGCGCACCGCGCAGGCCCGGCTCACCGAGGCCTTGGGGCTGTGGCGCGGCTCGCCCTACGCGGAGTTCGACAGCCTTCCGCCGCTCGGCGACGAGTGCACCCGACTCGAACAGATCCGGCTCACCGCCCTGGAGTCCTGCGCGGAGGCGCGGCTGGCTCTCGGCGCCGCCGAAGAGGTCGCCGCCGATCTGGACGGGGAGGCACGCCGCCATCCCACGCGGGAGCGGCTGGTCGGCCACCTCATGACGGCGCTGTCGCAGCTCGGGCGGCAGGCCGAGGCGCTTGAGGTGTACGAGCGGACGCGAAGTCATCTGTTCGAGGAATTCGGTGTGGACACGGCAGCGGAACTACGCCGGGTCAGAAACGCGATACTGCGCCAGGAGCCGGGAGCGGGCATCCCCTCCAAGCAGCCGTCTCCCGCACCGCCTGGGTCCACCGGAGCGTCATATGTCCCGCTCGTGAGCAACGAGATCGGTGACGACGGTGTTCAGAACTCCGAGGGCTCCGAGGGCTTTGAGGGTTCCGAGGGCTCCGGAGTCGAGAGGACGACCGTTACGCCCCCGGAGCACGGCCGGGCGGTGGCGACCAACGGCGCCAACGGGACGGATGACTGCGGGGCGGCCGTCGAACGCGACGGGATCGCGGGGACCGACGCGCGCCCGGAGACGCGAACCGAAGTGCCGCCCGGTGCGCGGGCGGACGGCGCCGACACACAAGCCGGGACGGCCCAGTGGCGGCCGGTCCCCGGGCCGCGCCACGAGCCGGCGGCCGCCCCGGGGGCCGGCGGATCCGCGGAGTTCGAGTCGGGGTGGACGGCTGCCCCTTCGCCGTTCATCGGCCGCAGCCAGGACCTCGACCGCCTGACGACCGCCGCCGCGAGCGCGGTCGTGGGCCACGGCCATGTGGCCGGCGTCCTCGGCCCCCCAGGAGTCGGAAAGACCCGCCTGCTGCTCGAACTTGCGGCACGTCTGGAGAGCATGGACGCGCAGGAGAAGGACTCCAGGTTGGAGGTGATCTGGAGCCACTGCTTCCCCGGCGACGGCGTCCCCGCCTACTGGCTCTGGACCCAGATCCTGCGGCGGCTGTCCGCCACCCGGCCGGATGCGTTCCGCGAGGCGACGGAACCGTACGACGCCCTGCTCGCCCCGCTGATGCCCGAGCGGTCGGCGGCCCGGACGCAAGACCCGAAATCGGCCTCCGACTGGGCCCAGGCCCGCTTCCTCGCCCACGACGCGGTCTGCGAGGTCTTGCTCACGCTCGCCGGGCAACACCCGCTCGTGCTGCTCCTTGAAGATCTGCAATGGGCGGACGCCGCCTCCCTCGACCTGCTCAGGCTGCTGAGCACCCGCTCCCAGGGCCATCCGCTCGGCATCGTGCTCACGGCCCGGAAATTCGAGGCCGAGTCGGACGCGACCCTGCGCCGCATGGTCTCCGACGTACTCCGTGGCCCCAGGACCCAGACGCTGCGGCTCTGCGGGCTCTCCTTGCAGGCCGTCGCTGCCCTCGTCGAGGCACATGCGGGGTCCGGTGTGAACCCGAAGGTTGTCGAGGTGCTGCACCGGCGCAGCGAAGGCAACCCCTACTTCGTGATGCAGCTCCTCTCCCTCGTGGGTGATGCGCGTAGACTCCATCGCCCGGATGCGGTTGACGCGCTCCTGGCCCACATTCCCACCGGCGTGCGGGAGGCGCTGCACCAGCGGTTCGCCGCGCTGCCCGAGCCGGTCCTGCGAGTGCTTCGCCTGTGCGCCGTCATCGGCGCCGAGGTGGACACCGACCTGCTGCACCGGACCGCCACGCCCGACGAGCCGGTCATCGCGGGTCTTGAGTCGGCCATCCGTGCAGGCCTGCTCGGGGAGGACCCGCACCATCAGGGGCGGCTGCACTTCGCTCACGCCCTCGTCCAGGAGACGCTCGTCGACGAGCTCCCCCGTGAGGACCGCCACCGCCTGCACGCCCGGGTCGCCGAGGCACTGTGCGCACGCAGACGCGGGCACGTGGGGGACGAGGAGATCGAGCGGGTGGCGCATCACAGCTGGCACGCCAAGAGTGCACTGCGCGCCGTCGAGGTGCTGCCCCGGCTGCTGCTCGCCGCGGAACACGCCGAACAGTCCATGGCCTACGAGCAGGTGGAGACCTGGCTGCGCCGCGCGGTGCACCTGGTCGGCTTCCTGCCCCCGGACGATTCCGACACCGTGAGGCTGGAACAGAAGCTGCACATCCAGCTCGGCCAGGTGCTCGCCACCACTCGCGGCTACGGCCACCCCGAGGCCGAGACGGCATTGACGCGCGGTCGCGCCCTCAGCACGGTCACCCGTGCCCCCGAGGACCCGTCGGTGCTCTGGGCGCTGTGCGCGGCATCCCTGGTCGCCGGCCGCTACGACGCCTCGCGGGAGTTATCCGGCCTGCTGCGGGACCTTTCGCGGCAGACCCGGGAGCCCGTGGCGGCGCTCGGTGCGGCGTACGGCGAAGGCATCGTGCTGCATGTGCGCGGAATGCTGCCGCAGGCGCTCGCCGAATTGGAGCGCGGCGTCGGCATGGCCGATCGTTTCGCCAACGAGGGTCACGCGCTGGCGCGTACCTTCCAGCACGACCCACGCGTCTCCTGCCGCTCCTACGACACCTTCACCCACTGGCTCCTCGGACACCGGCAGACCGCCGACGCGCGCCGATGTGAGCTGTTGAACCTCACCGCGTACGAGAGCCGGCCGTCCGACCGCTCCTTCGCGCTGTACGTGGACGGGGTCGTGGCGGCTTGGGAGGGTGACACCCGCACCGCGCTCGCCTCGAGCAGCGAGGGCGTCCGCGTTGCGGGCGACCATGGACTTCTCTACTGGAAGGCGATGCTGGGGGTCGTCAAAGGGTGGAGCCTGGTGCACGCGGGAGATCACGACGACGGCCTCGCCCTCATGCATACCTCACTGGCCGAATTGGGCCGTTCCAGGACGTACTTACGCCACCCGCTCCATCTGGGCCTGTTGGGCCAGGCGCAGCATCACGGCGGGCGGATCGAGGAGGCTCGGACCACCTTCCGGATGCTGCTGGCCGCCGTCGGACAACGCCGTGAGCGCGTGTACCTCCATCCGGCACTGCCCACGACTCCGCTGCTCCACGAACTGCTGGGCCACGGTGCCGACGAGGCGCCCACGGGCCGGGGCCCTGGACGGGACGGGCCCGACTCCGGCCGATGACCGCGGTGGGACCCAAGTCTAAGGATTTCCCGACGTCCGGCGTGACATCAAAGGTGGGTGCGACCAATCACCCCGCACACAGGCGTGCTCGCCGAGCCCAGCCTGCCACCGGTGAAAGGGAATCCATGGAATCCGCCCGACGGCCGATCCTCTTCGTCAGCCTTCCGGAGAGCGGCCTGCTCAATCCGCTGCTCGTGCTGGCGGGTGAACTCTCCCGCCAGGGCGTGGAGGACCTCTGGTTCGCCACCGACGAGCCGCGACGCGACGATGTGAAACGGATCGCGGAGGGCTCCCCTGTGGAGTTCGCCTCTCTGGGCGAGGTCGACTCCGAAATGTCGGCCGTGACGTGGAGCGACGAGATCTACCGCGAGGTCACGCAGTCTTCGCGCTTCAAGGCTCATCGCGCGGTCGTGCGGCACACCTACCGGCCCGGCCTCCAGGCGGAGAAGTTCCGCCGTCTCCAGGCCGTCATCGACGAGGTCCGGCCGGCGCTGATGGTCATCGACTGCATCAGCAGCTTCGCGGTCGACGCGGCCATCGCGCGGAAGATCCCGTACGTCCTGAGCGTGCCGTTCCTGGCCAGCAATGTGCTGACGGCACATACGCACTTCGCGAAGAGCTACACCCCGCCGGGCTTCCCCGTCCCGCACACGGGCCTGTCGCGGCGGATGACGCCGGCGCAGCGCGTCGGCAACGAATTGTTCAAGCTGCGGACCTTCGCGATGTTCCTCAACCCCCGGCTGGGCAAGGTCCTCGCGGAGGACAACCGGCGGCGCAAGGAACTCGGACTGCCGAAGGCCAGTTTCATGGCCCGGATCGAGCACGCCGATCTGGTGCTGTGCAACTCCCTCGCCGAGCTGGACTACCCCTTCGACATCCCGGAGAAGATGCGGCTGGTGGGTGCGATGGTGCCGCCGCTGCCCGAGGCGCCGGACGACCAGGATCTCTCGCGGTGGCTGGACGCCCAGTCCTCCGTGGTCTACGTGGGGCTCGGGACGATCACCCGGCTGACGCGGGAGCAGGTCGGCTCCATGGTGGAGGTGGCCCGCCAGCTGGAGGGCCGGCACCAAGTGCTGTGGAAGCTGCCCTCGGAACAGCAGCACCTGCTGCCGCCCGCAGCGTCGCTGCCGGGCAACCTCCGTATCGAGAGCTGGCTTCCTTCGCAGATGGACGTGCTGGGCCATCCGAACGTCAAGGTGTTCTTCACCCACGGCGGCGGCAACGGCTTCAACGAGGGCATGTACTTCGGCAAGCCGCTCGTGGTGCGACCGCTCTGGGTGGACTGCTACGACCAGGCCGTCCGCGGCCAGGACTTCGGCATCAGCCTGACCCTCGACCGGCCGGGGACCATCGACGTCAACGACGTCATCGACAAGCTCACGAGGGTCCTTGGCACCCCGTCCTTCCGCGAGAAGGCGGAGCGGCGGGCCGCCCTGATGCGCTCGGCGGGCGGGCGGGAGACCGCCGCCGGCCTGGTTCTCGCGCTCCCGGCCCTGACGTAGGAACCCCCGGGCCTGGCATAAGAGCCGGCCGCAGGGCAACACCGCCGACCTCGTCGGCGGTGTTGCCCTGCCCGTCCCCGTCCCCGGTTACGCGTTGCTGAGGGAGTCGAGCCATTCCTTGACGATCCGCGCGGTCTCCAGTGCGTCGTCGCGGACCATGGAGAAGTGGTCCGCGTCCACGCTGCGGACGTCGACCCGGCTGCCGTGGTCCCCTCCGTAGATTCCGGTGTCGGTCCCGATGCCGAAGGTCTCCTTGGTGGCACGGACGATCAGTACGGGAACGGTCGTGTGCCGCACTTCGAGCTGGTTCAGCATCCCCATCCAGCGCGCCATCGCCGACAGCCTGGAGTTCGTCATCCGTACCGGCGAGACCTCGTCGACCATGAAGTGGCGTCGCATCAGGCCCGCGTAGTCGATGGTCTCGTTCTGCTCGTGCCGGAGACTGAGGGTGTCCAGCAGCACCACGGCCTCGGGCCTGATGCCCCAGGTGTTCTCCAGCAGGGCGGCCGCCAGGTAGGCGAAGGCGCCGGCGGACGAGTGCCCGACCAGGACGAAGGGGTTACCGTCGCTCGCGCGCAGCGCGCTCTCCGCGATGACGCGCACCGCGGTCTCGGGGGTGGCCGGCAGACGCTCCCCCGTATCAAAGCCGACCAGCGGCAGCGCGCTGACGTGCCGTTCGCCCCGGAAGGAGGCGGCGAGCCTGACGTATTCGTGTACGCCGCCGTTGGCGGTGGGTGTGCTGACACAGATCAGCCGCGGCGTGCCGGGGCCCTCGGCGAGGGTGGCCGGCAGCGGCAGATCCTCCAGTTCGGCGGTGTTCTCGAAGCTCGGACGGAGGGCGCCGAGGGCGGAGAGCATGCGCTGGGCCTCCGGAATCTTGCCGCTGTCCAGGGCGTCGAGGAACATCCGCTCGAGCGAGTCGGTCTCGGGTGCGACGGCCGGGAGGAAGCCCGCTTGCGACGCGGAGCCGTCCAGGGCCGACTGTGCGGCCAGGTCGGCGTGGAGCCGGGCCGCGAGGTCGGTGGGGTTCTTGCTGTCGAAGACCACGGTTGCCGACAGCCGTAGTCCGGTGAGGGTGGAGAGCCGGTTGCGCAGTTCGACGGAGGTCAGGGAGTCGAAGCCCAGCTCGTAGAACTCCCTGCGGGCATCGACGTTCCTGGATGAGGCGTGTCCGAGTACGGCGGCGGCCTCGGTCCGTACGACATCGATCATCAGCTGCGTGCGCTCCTCGGGGCGCGCAGCGCGCAGCCGGTCGGCGAGGGACACGGCCGTCTCGCCCGTCGTGTTCGCGGCGGTACGGCGGGCGCCCTTGACCAGGCCGCGCAGCATCGACGGGACGGGGCCCTGGGCCCGCACCGTCCCGGAGACGCGGCCGACCGCGACGAGGTGGATCGCGCTGCCAGCGACAGCGGCGTCGAAGAGGGCCAGGCCGCGCTCGGGGCTCAGCGGAGCGGTCCCGTACGAGGCCATCCGCTGCATGTCCGCATCGGAGAGGGCGGCGGTCATGCCGCCGCCCTGGGTCCAGGCGCCCCAGGCCAGGGACAGCGCGGGCAGCCCCAGGCCCGCCCGGTGCCCGGCCAGCGCGTCGAGGAACACGTTGCCCGCCGCGTAGTTGCCCTGCCCCAGAGAGCCGACCACGCCGGAGATGGACGAGTACAGCACGAAGGCGGCCAGGTCGAGGTTCTTGGTGGCCTCGTGCAGATGCCAGGCGGCATCCACCTTCGGGCGCAGTACGGCCGACAGCCGCTCCGGCGTCAGCGAGGTGACCAGCCCGTCATCGAGAACGCCGGCCGTGTGGATCACCGCGGTCAGCGGGTGTTCGGCCGGTACGGCAGCGACGAGAGCGTCCACCGCCGCCCGGTCGGCCACGTCACAGGCACGCACGGTGACCTCCGCGCCGTGGGCGGCCAGTTCGTCGCTCAGTGCGGAGACGCCGGGCGCCTCGGGTCCGCTCCGGCTGACCAGCAGCAGATGCCGCACACCACGCTCGGCCACCAGGTGCCGGGCCAGCTCGCGCCCCAGACCCCCGGTACCACCGGTGATCAGCACCGTCCCGTCCGCATCCCACACCCGCGGCGACGCACCCGCGCCCTCGCCCGACTCGGCCAGCCGCCCCACTCGCAGAGCGCCGTCGCGCACCGCGAACTGGGCGTCCCCGGAGTCCAGCAAACCCGGCAGGTCCGTGAGCATCGCGGCGAGGTCCCCGTCCTCCAGGTCCACCAGCGCGATCCGTCCGGGGTGCTCCGACTGCGCCGAGCGCACCAGACCCCACACCGCCGCACCGGCCACATCCCGCACCGACTCCCCCGCACCGGCGGAGACCGCGTTACGAGTGACGAACACCAGACGCGAAGCACCGGAACCCTCCCGGCCGACCCACTCCTGAAGCAGGCCCAGCGTCCGGGTCGTCAACTCATGAGCGACAGCCGGCACATCGTCGCCCACACCCGACACCGGAACCACCACGAAATCCTCGTCGCCGGTCAGATCCGCCAGAGAGGCAACCGACGCGCCCACACCCAGCTCATCCGCGCCCAGGGACACACACCGCACCTCGGCAGGCTGCACCTCAGGACCCGACACCCACTCCAACGACAGCAGTGCGTCGCGCGCCGCGCCGCGCCTGGTCGTCAACGGTGTTCCGGCATCGGCAAGTTGGGCGCGCAGGACGAGTTTCTCGACGGACAGGACGGGGGCGCCTTCGACGTCGACGGCCACGATGGACACCGTGTCCTCGCCGGTCTTGATCACCCGGGCCCGCAGGACCGAGGCGCCGCCCGCATGCAGCGACACACCTCGCCAGGCGAAGGGCAGGAGCGTGTCCCCCACAGCTCCGATCCCGGCCATCCGGCGCGACTGCAGCACCGCGTCCAGCAACGCCGGGTGGAGCCCGAAGGCCCCGGCCTCGTCGGCGACCTGGTCCGGCAGGGCCACCTCCACGTAGGCACCGTCCGCGCAGCTCCACACCGAGCGCAGGCCCTGGAAGGCCGGGCCGTAACCAGTCGTGTCGTAGAAGCCCGCCAGGTCGACGGCCACCGCGTCCTGCGGCGGCCAGACCGTGGAGCCGAAGTCCACGATCCGTTCACCGCTGGTCAGCGTGCCGCCCGCGTGCTGCAGCCACGGCTGGCCAGGGTCGTCGTCGGGACGCGAGTACACCGAGACGGGGCGGCTTCCCTTCTCGTCAGCTGCCCCGACCAGCACCTGGACCTGTGTGCCGCCCTCCTCCGCGAGCACCAGCGGCGTCATCAGGACGAACTCGTCGACCCGGTCGCAGCCGACCTGGTCGGCGGCGCGCATCGCCAGCTCCAGAAAGCCGGTGGCCGGGAAGAGGACGCTGCCACCCATGGTGTGGTCGGTCAGCCACGGGTATGCCTGGAGCGACAGCCTGCCTGTCAGTACCACCTCGCCGGAGTCCGCGAGGGTGAGCGTCGCCCCCAGCAGCGGGTGTTCCGCGGGCAGCAGGCCCGCACCGGCCACATCACCACTGAGCGCGGCCGGCCGAGGCCAGTAGCGCTCGTGCTGGAAGGGATAAGTGGGCAGGTCGACGCAGCGGGCACCGGTACCGGCGAAGATCCCGGACCAGTCCACCCCGATACCCGCAACGTGCAGGTGCGCGAGGGCAGTGAGCAGCGCCGTCTCCTCGGACCGGCCCTTGCGCAGGGCCGAAACAGCAGTCGCGGCACCGTCCAGAGTGTGCTGGGCCATCGCCGTCAGCACACCATCCGGACCCAACTCCAGGAAGACGGCAGCTCCTTCGGCCTCCAGAGCCCGCACACCGTCGGCGAACCGCACCGTCTCCCGCACATGCCGCACCCAGTAGCCCGGCGAGCACACCAGCTCCCCCGCGGCCAGCTCCCCTGTCACGTTCGAGACGAGCGGGATCTGCGGCGCCTCATACGACACCCCCTCGGCCACCCGCCGGAAGTCCTCCAACATCGGCTCCATCAAGGGCGAGTGGAAGGCATGGCTGACCGGAAGACGCTGCGTCTTGCGCCCCTGCGCCGTGAACTCCGCGGCAATGCCGAGGACTTCGGTCTCCTCCCCCGCGATCACCACCGACTCCGGGCCGTTGACCGCCGCGATCGACACCCCCTCGACCAGCCGCGCAACCACCTCACTCTCCGCCGCCTGGACGGCCACCATCGCGCCACCCACCGGCAGGGCCTGCATCAGCCGCGCACGAGCCGCCACCAGCACACACGCATCCGCCAGCGACAACACCCCCGCCACATGCGCCGCCGCGATCTCACCGATCGAATGCCCGGCCACAAAGTCCGGCCGCACACCCAACGACTCGGCCAGCCGGAACAGCGCCACCTCAACAGCGAACAGCGCAGGCTGCGTGAACCCGGTCTCGTCCAGACCCTCCACAGCCCCGAACATCACCTCCCGCAGCCCGGCATCGAAGTGCGCCAGCACCTCATCCAACGCCTCGGCAAACACCGGGAACCGGCCATACAACTCACAGCCCATACCCACCCGTTGAGCACCCTGACCCGAGAACAGCACCGCGAGCTTCCCGGCCGTGTGCTCGGCCTGCCCGCGCGCTACCTCCACGGTTTCGTCGCCCTCGGACAGCAGCACCGCACGGTGCTCCAGATGCGCCCGGGTGGTCGCCAGCGAGAGGCCCAGGTCGAGAGGCGACCGGTCGGTCAGCGCGGAGATCCGCTCGAGCTGTGCGGCCAGTGCCTCCTCGGACTTTGCGGAGACCAGCCAGGGCACGGCCGACGGCGAGATATGCGGCCCTTCCTCGTCCTCGGGCTCCTCCTCGGCCGGTGGCTGCTCAAGGATGATGTGGGCGTTGGTGCCGCTGATGGCGAAGGACGACACACCGGCCCGCCACGGCCGGTCAGCCTTGGGCCACTCCCGAGGCTCCGTCAGCAGCTCCAGCGCACCGGACGACCAGTCCACATGTGACGACGGCGCCTCCACATGCAGCGTCTTGGGCAGGACGCCGTGCCGCATCGCCAGGATCATCTTGATCAACCCCGCGGCACCGGCCGCCGCCTGCGTGTGGCCAAGGTTGGACTTCACCGACCCCAGCAGCAGCGGACGCTCGGGATCGCGGTCCTGACCGTACGTGGCCAGCAGCGCCTGGGCCTCGATCGGGTCGCCGAGCGGGGTGCCGGTGCCATGGGCCTCGACCACGTCCACGTCCGAGGCCGACAGACCCGCACCGGCCAGCGCCTGCCGGATCACCCGCTGCTGGGACGGCCCGCTGGGGGCCGTCAGGCCGTTGGAGGCGCCGTCCTGGTTGACGGCGGAGCCCCGCACGACGGCGAGGACGGGATGTCCGTTGCGGCGGGCATCGGACAGGCGCTCCACGACGAGGACGCCCACGCCCTCGGACCATGCGGTGCCGTCGGCCGTGTCGGAGAACGCCTTGCACCGGCCGTCCGGCGCCAGCCCGCCCTGCCTGCTGAATCCGACGAAGCTCATCGGCGTCGAAATCGCCGTCACCCCTCCGGCCAGCGCCAGCGAGCACTCCCCGGAACACAGCGCCTGGGCCGCCAGGTGCAGTGAGACCAGCGAGGAGGAGCAGGCGGTGTCGACGGTGACGGCCGGGCCCTCCAGGCCGAAGGTGTACGAGACCCGGCCGGACAGGATGCTGGCGATGAGGCCGGTGCTGCCGTGGCCTTCGATGTCCTCGCGGGAGTTCATCACGGTGTTGACGTAGTCGATACCGCTGGTGCCCACGAAGACACCGGTCTCGGTGCCCCGCAGGGAAACGGGGTCGATTCCGGCGCGCTCCAGGGCCTCCCAGGACGACTCCAGCAGGATGCGCTGCTGGGGGTCCATCGTCACGGCCTCGCGGGGCGAGATGCCGAAGAAGCCCGCGTCGAACGAGGCGGCGTCGATGAAGCCGCCTTCGGCGGTGGCGCTGCTGCCGCTGCCGTCGCCGGCGAGAGTGTCGAGGTCCCAGCCGCGATCCGTCGGGAATGGCGAAATACCGTCCCGGCCGTCCTTCAACAACTGCCAGAACTCTTCCGGTGATCGCACACCACCCGGCAGCCGGCAGGACATCCCGACGATGGCTATCGGTTCCTGCTTGGCGGACTCGACTTCCCGAAGCCGTTGGCGGGTCTGGTGCAAGTCGTTCGTGACCCACTTGAGGTAGTCAACGAGCTTTTTGTCGTTCGGCATGCCGTGGAACCTTCCGTGTGAATAAGGGGGCCGGTCTCAGCGATCGCCGAGACGGCCGAGCTCGTTGTCGATGAAGGCGAAGATCTCGTCGGTGCCGGCGGCCTCGATCCGCTCGGCAACCGCTGCGCCGTTCTCCTCCGCCTGGGCGCCCCGCCAGTTGTCCAGGATCTGCGCAAGGCGGGCGGCGACGGCGGCCCTGGTTCGGGCGTCGGGCTCGCCGACGGCGAGTACGGAGTCGAGTGCGGAGTCGAGCCGTTCGAGTTCCGCCAGGAGGGCCGGGCCGGTGGCGGCCTCGTCCACCAGCTCCGAAACGAAGTGGTCGGCGAGTGCGGTGGGGTTGGGGTGGTCGAAGACGAGGGTGGCGCTCAGCCGCAGTCCGGTGAGGTCGGAGAGCCGGTTGCGCAGTTCGACGGAGGTCAGGGAGTCGAAGCCGAGTTCGTTGAACTCCCGCCGGGCGTCGATGTTCTTGGCCGAGGCGTGTCCTAGTACGGCGGCGGCCTCGGTGCGGACCAGGTCCGTCATCAGGCGCGTGCGCTCCTCGGGGCGCGCTGCCCGCAGTCGGTCGGCGAGCGGGACGGGCGTCTCTCCTGTCGTGTTCGCGGCGGTACGGCGGGCGCCCTTGACCAGGCCGCGCAGCATCGACGGGACGGGGCCCTGGGCCCGCACCGTCCCGGAGACGCGGCCGACCGCGACGAGGTGGGTCGCGCCGGTCTCGACAGCGGCGTCGAACAGCGCCAGTCCCCGCTCCGGGCTGAGCGGTACGGTTCCGTACGAGGCCATCCGCTGCATATCCGTGTCGGAGAGCGAGGCGGTCATCCCGCCGCCCTGGGTCCAAGCACCCCAGGCCAGGGATTGCGCAGGCAGTCCCTGCCCCATCCGGTGCCGGGCAAGCGCGTCAAGGAACACATTGCCCGCGGCGTAGTTGCCCTGGCCCGGCGCACCGAGCACACCCGAGACCGACGAATACAGCACGAACGCGGCCAGGTCGAGGTTTTTGGTGGCCTCGTGCAGATGCCAGGCGGCATCCACCTTCGGACGCAGCACCGTCGACAGTCGCTCGGGGGTCAGCGAGACGACCACACCGTCATCGAGCACACCGGCCGTGTGGATCACAGCGGTCAGCGGATGCGCCGCAGACACCGAGCCCACGGCCGCCTCCACCGCCTCCCGGTCCGCCACATCACACGCACGGACCGCCACCTCGGCACCGTGGGCGGCCAGTTCCTCCCGCAGTTCACCCACACCGGGTGCCTCGGGCCCACTGCGGCTGACCAGCAGCAGATGCCGCACACCACGCTCGGCCACCAGGTGCCGGGCCAGCTCGCGCCCCAGACCCCCGGTACCACCGGTGATCAGCACCGTTCCGTCCGCATCCCACACCCGCGGCGACGCACCCGCGCCCTCGCCCGACTCGGCCAGCCGCCCCACTCGCAGAGCGCCGTCGCGCACCACGAACTGGGCGTCCCCGGTGACCAGCAGACCCGGCAGGTCCGCGAGCACCGCGGCGAGATCCCCGTTCTCCAGGTCCACCAGCGCGATCCGCCCCGGGTGCTCCGACTGCGCCGAGCGCACCAGACCCCACACCGCCGCACCGGCCAGGTCCGCCACGGACTCCCCCTCGCCGACGGAGACCGCGTTACGAGTGACGAACACCAGACGCGAAGCACCGGAACCCTCCCGGCCGATCCACTCCTGAAGCAGGCCCAGCGTCCGGGTCGTCAACTCATGAGCGACAGCCGGCACATCGTCGCCCACACCCGACACCGGAACCACCACGAAATCCTCGTCGCCGGTCAGATCCGCCAGAGAGGCAACCGACGCGCCCACACCCAGCTCATCGGCCCCCAGGGACACACAGCGCACCTCGGTCGGCTGCACCTCGGGCGCCGCCACCCAGTCCAACGACAACAGCTCATCGCGCTCCGCGCCGCGTCGTGCCGCCGACCGGCCGGTATCGGGGTTGCGGTAGGCCCGCATCACCATCGCCTCGGCGGAGAGTACGGGTGCGCCTTCGGCGTCGACGGCCGCGATGGACATCGAGTCGTCGCCGGTCTTCACGACCCGGACCCGCAGGACCGCGGCGCCGCCCGCATGCAGCGAGACGCCTCGCCAGGCGAAGGGCAGGAACTGGTCGTTCGCACCACCGACCCCGGCGATGCGGTGCGATTGCAGCACCGCGTCCAGCAGCGCCGGGTGGAGCCCGAAGGCCCCAGCATCCTCGGCCACGTATTCCGGCAGGGCCACCTCCACGTAGGCACCGTCCGCGCAGCTCCACACCGAACGCAGGCCCTGGAACGCGGGGCCGTAACCAGTCCCCTCGTAGAAGCCCTCCAGGTCGACGGCCACCGCGTCCTGCGGCGGCCACACGGTGGAGCCGAAGTCCACGATGCGCTCACCGCTGGTCAGCGTGCCGCCCGCGTGCTGCAGCCACGGCTGACCGGGGTCGCCGTCCGGGCGCGCATGCACGGAGATCGTGCGGGTGCCTGCCTCGTCGGCGGGCCCGACCAGCACCTGAACCTGCGTGGCGCCCTCCTCCTGGAGCACCAGCGGCGTCATCAGGACGAGGTCCTCGACGCGGTCGCATCCGGCCTGGTCGGCGGCGTGCATCGCCAGTTCCAAAAAGCCGGTTCCCGGGAAGAAGACGTTGCTGCCAATAGCGTGGTCGGTCAGCCACGGATGCGTCTGCAGCGACAGCCTGCCTGTCAGTACCACCTCGCCGGAGTCCGCGAGGGTGAGCGTCGCCCCCAGCAGCGGGTGTTCCGCGGGCAGCAGGCCCGCACCGGCCACATCACCACTGAGCGCGGCCGGCCGAGGCCAGTAGCGCTCGTGCTGGAAGGGATAAGTGGGCAGGACGACGCAGCGGGCACCGGTACCGGCGAAGATCCCGGACCAGTCCACCCCGATGCCCGCGACATGCAGGTGGGCGAGGGCCGTCAGCAGCGCGGACTCCTCGGACCGGTCCTTGCGCAGGGCCGAAACAGCAGTCGCGGCACCGTCCAGAGTGTGCTGGGCCATCGCCGTCAGCACACCATCCGGACCCAACTCCAGGAAGACGGCGGCCCCTTCGGCCTCCAGAGCCCGCACACCGTCGACGAAACGCACCGTCTCCCGCACATGCCGCACCCAATACTCGGCCGAGCAGACGAGGCCGTCGGTAGCGAGTTCACCAGTGAGGTTCGACACGAGCGGGATCTGCGGCGCCCCGTACGACAGCCCCTCGGCCACCCGCCGGAAGTCCTCCAACATCGGCTCCATCAGCGACGAGTGGAAGGCGTGGCTGACCGGCAGGCGCTGGGTCTTACGCCCCTCGGCCGCAAACTCCCCAGCAACACGGACCACTTCGCCCTCGTCCCCGGCGATCACTACCGACTCCGGGCCGTTGACCGCCGCGATCGACACCCCCTCGACCAGCCGCGCAGCCACCTCACTCTCCGCCGCCTGGACGGCCACCATCGCGCCACCCGCCGGCAGGGCCTGCATCAGCCGCGCACGAGCCGCCACCAGCACACACGCATCCGCCAGCGACAACACCCCCGCCACATGCGCCGCCGCGATCTCACCGATCGAATGCCCAGCCACGAAATCCGGCCGCACACCCAACGACTCGGCCAGCCGGAACAGCGCCACCTCAACAGCGAACAGCGCAGGCTGCGTGAATCCGGTCTCGTCCAGACCCTCCACAGCCCCGAACATCACCTCCCGCAGCCCGGCATCGAAGTGCGCCAGCACCTCGTCCAACGCCTCGGCGAACACCGGGAACCGGCCATACAACTCACGGCCCATGCCCGCCCGTTGAGCACCCTGGCCCGAGAACAGCACCGCCAGCGGGCGGCCCGTCTCCGCGCGGCCTCGGGTCACCTCGGAGAGCTCGCCGTCGGAGCACTGCGCCAGCAGCACCGCGCGGTGCTCGAACACCGAACGGCCCGAGGCGAGCGAGAACCCCACGTCCACCGGTGACGCCGTACCCCTGCGCGAGGAGATCCGCTCGATCCCTGCCGCCAGCGCCTCCTCGGTCTTGGCCGACACCGGCCACGGCACCACGGTGGGCGTCAACCCCGGTTCGGTCACCGGCTCTTCGTCCGGTTCCGCCTGCTCCACGATCACATGGGCGTTGGTGCCGCTGATGCCGAAGGACGACACACCGGCCCGCCACGGCCGGTCGGCCTTGGGCCACTCCTGGGACTCCGTCAGCAGTTCCACCGCACCGGACGACCAGTCCACGTGCGAGGACGGCACATCGGCGTACAGCGTCTTCGGCAGGACGCCGTGCCGCATCGCCAGGATCATCTTGATCAGCCCTGCCGCGCCGGCCGCCGCCTGCGTGTGGCCGAGGTTGGACTTCACCGACCCCAGCAGCAGCGGACGCTCGGGATCGCGGTCCTGACCGTACGTAGCCAGCAGCGCCTGGGCCTCGATCGGGTCGCCCAGCGGGGTGCCGGTGCCATGGGCCTCGACCACGTCCACGTCCGAGGCCGACAGACCCGCACCGGCCAGCGCCTGCCGGATCACCCGCTGCTGGGACGGCCCGCTGGGAGCGGTGAAGCCGTTGGAGGCGCCGTCCTGATTGACGGCGGAGCCCCGTACAACGGCGAGGACGGGGTGTCCGTTGCGGCGGGCATCGGACAGGCGCTCCAGGACCAGGACGCCCACGCCCTCGGACCAGCCGGTGCCGTCGGCCGCGTCCGAGAACGCCTTGCACCGGCCGTCCGCCGCCAGCCCGCCCTGCCTGCTGAACTCCATCAGGGAACCGGGGGACGACATGACGTTCACCCCGCCGACCAGGGCCAGCGAGCATTCACCGGCCCGCAGGGCATGGCTCGCGGTGTGCAGGGCCACGAGCGAGGACGAGCACGCCGTGTCGACGGTCACCGCCGGGCCCTCCAGGCCCAGCGTGTAGGACAGCCTCCCGGAGGTGGCGCTGGCGGCGATTCCGGTGCCGATGTCGCCGGTGGCGTCGGCCAGGGAGCGTACGAGCAGGTAGGCGTAGTCCTGGCCGTTGGTGCCGATGAACACGCCGGTGCGGCTGCCGCGCAGGGTGGTCGGGTCGATGCCGGCGCGCTCGATGGCCTCCCAGGAGGTCTCCAGCAGCAGCCGCTGCTGCGGGTCCATGGTGACGGATTCGCGAGGTGAGATCCCGAAGAAGTGCGCGTCGAAGTCTCCTACGCCGTCGAGGAAGCCGCCTTCCTGGCTGACGGCGTTGCCGCGCCGGTCGACCCCGGCGTCCCGCAGGGCGTCCAGGTCCCAGCCGCGGTCCGTGGGGAACGCGCCGATCGCGTCCTCGCCCGCGGTCAGCAGGTCCCACAGGTCCTCGGGCGATTGCACACCGCCGGGGTAGCGGCAGGCCATCGCCACGATCGCGATCGGCTCCGTGGCCGCGGCGACGAGTTTGCGGTTCTGGCGGCGCAGGTTCTCGGCTTCCTTCAGCGAGGCGCGGAGGGCTGCGACGACGGTTTCACTGGGTGTGGTCATGGTCCGCTCTTTCAGCGCTCTTGGGGGGAATTGCCGTCGAATGCCGCCTGCACCAGGTCGGCGATGTCCATCGCGTCAATCGACTCGTCGTATGCGTCCGCTGCCGTATCGGCGGCGGCCTCGGCGCCGGACGCCGCGGTCTGCTGGGCTGCGAGCTTCAGCAGGGGTTCGAGGACGCCGATCTCGCGCAGCTGGGCCACGGACACGGAGGCGAGCAGGGCCCTGATGCCGGAGGAGTCCAGGTCGCCGCCGTCGGCTGCCCCCTCCCCCGGGCCCTCGTCGGGGATGAGCAGGCTCAGGAGGTGGTCTGCCAGGTCGGCGGGGTTGGGGTGGTCGAAGACGAGCGTGGCGGTCAGGCTCAGTCCGGTCGCGGCGCCGAGCTGGTTGCGCAGTTCGACGGCGCTGAGGGAGTCGAAGCCGAGGTCACGGAATGCCCGGTCGGCGCTCACGGCGTCGGCCGTGGGGTGTCCCAGTACGGCCGCGGCCCGGCTGCGCACCAGGTCCCGTACGGCTTCGGAGCGCTTGGCGGGCGGCAGTCCCGTCAGCTTCTCGCGCAGCACGTCGCCCGTGGTGTCCTCACCGGTGTCCCCCGCCGCCCGGTGCCCGGCGTCGACGGTCGGCGCGCCGAGCAGCGGGCTGGGCCGTACGGCGGTGAAGGAGCGGACGAACCGGTCGCGTTCGATGTCGGCGACGACCTCGGCGGGCCGCCCGTCCATGACGGCCCGGCGCAGCGCCACGACGGCGAGGTCCGGGTCCAGCGGGCGGATCCCGGTGCGCCGGGCGACGTCGGCCGCGCGCTGGTCGGCGGCCATTCCGCCGCCGTCCCACACGCCCCAGGCGAGGGATGTCGCGGCCAGGCCCTGGGCCCGGCGCTGTTCGGCGAGAGCGTCCAGGCAGGCGTTGGCGGCGGCGTAGTTGGCCTGGCCCGCGTTGCCGACCGCTCCGGAGGACGAGGAGAACAGCGCGAACACCGCCAGGTCCAGGTCCTTGGTGAGGTCGTGCAGGGCCAGGGCCGAGGCGGCCTTGGCGCGGAAGACATCCTCGAAGCGGTCCGGGGTGAGGCTGTCCAGGACACCGTCGTCGATGACACCGGCGGTGTGGACGATGCCGGTCAGGGGCGCCTCCTCGGGGAGGTCCGCCAGGACCTTCGCGAGCGCGTCGCGGTCGGCGGCGTCGCACGCGGTGAGGGTGACGTCCGAGCCGAGCGCGGTGAGTTCGGCGCGCAGTGCGTCGGCGCCGGGTGCGTCCGGGCCGCGGCGGCTCAGCAGCAGCAGGTGCGGTGCGCCCGCCCGTGCCAGTTCGCGTGCCACATGGCTGCCCAGCGCTCCGGTGCCGCCGGTGATCAGGACGGTGCCGGTGGGGTTCCACTCCCGGGTGGTCCGCCCGGCCGGTACGGGGACCAGCCGGCGGCCGAGGACCGCGGAGGGCCGGATCGCGATCTGGTCCTCGCCGCCGGGGGCGGCGAGCACGTCGGCGAGACGGGCGGCGGAGCGGTCGTCGAGAGTGCCGGGCAGGTCGATCAGGCCTCCCCAGCGCTGCGGGTACTCCAGGGCGGCCACCCGTCCCAGTCCCCATACGGCGGCCTGGGCGGGGTGGGACACCGGTTCGCCGGGCGCGGCGGCGACCGCGCCGCGGGTGAGGCACCACAGGGGTGCGGCGAGGTCCGCGTCGCCGAGCGCCTGGATCAAGGTGGTGGTAAGGGCCAGTGCCTGGGGTGCCTGCGCCGGGTGCGCGGCCTCCGTGGCGAGGGCGAGCAGCGAGATCACTCCGGTGAACTCGGTTCCGTCGGCGGCCTGTTGGCGCAGCAGGTCGGCCAGGGCCGCCCGGTCGGTGCCGGGCGCGGTGAGGCGCACGGTGTCCGGGCCCAGGGCGGCGACGACGTCGGCGACCCACGGGTCCTGTTCGTGCCCTGCCGGGATCACGGCGAGATGGGTGCCCGCCGGGGTGTGGGAGGGCGTGCGGGTCAGCGGCTCGAAGGTGATCTGCTGTCGCCAGCCGTCGACCGTGCCCGACTCCTCGTGCCTGCGGCGCCAGTCCGCGAGCGCGGGGAGCACCTTGGCCAGTGCGTCGCGCTCGACGTGGAGCGTGGTTTCGAGTTCGGCGAGGTCCGCCCCCCGTAGCGCCGACCAGAAGCCGTCGTCCGCGGCGGTCGCCGGGTCGGTGGCGGACTGGCCTGGCTGGGCAGTCGGCCAGAACCGCTGGTGCTGGAAGGGGTAGGTGGGCAGGTCGGTGCGGCGGGGCGCGGTCCGGTTCCCGGTGAGTACGGCGGGCCACTGCGGGCTCAGTCCGTCCACGTGCAGCCGGGCGAGCGCGGTGACCACGCTCTCCTGCTCACCGCGGTCCCTGCGCAGCGCGGGTACGGTGACCGCCTGCGAGGGCAGGGTGTCCAGGGTCTCCTGGGCCATGGCGCACAGCGCGCCGTCGGGGCCCAGCTCCAGGAACGCCGTCACACCGCGGTCGGCGAGGGTGCGGACGCCGTCGCCGAAGCGCACGGCCTCGCGGACGTGGCGCACCCAGTAGTCCGGGGAGCACATCTGCTGTGCGGTCGCCACCTCGCCGGTCACGTTGGACACGAGTGGGATCGTCGGGGTGTCGTAGCCGATGCTTTGGGCGACTCGGCGGAAGTCCTCGAGAACGGCGTCCATGTGCAGTGAGTGAAATGCATGGCTCACCCGCAAACGCCTAGTCTTGCGCCCGTCGGCGGTGAACTTCTCCGCCAGGTCGAGCACGGCGGCCTCGTCGCCGGAGAGGACCACCGAGCGCGGTCCGTTGACCGCGGCGATGGACACCCCGTCGGTCAGGTAGGCCCGGGTCTCCTCCTCGGTGGCCTGGACGGCGACCATGGCGCCACCCGAGGGCAGGGCGTTCATCAGGCGCGCCCGTGCGGCCACCAGCCGGGACGCGTCGTCCAGGGAGAAGACGCCGGCCACCTGCGCGGCCGCGATCTCGCCGACGGAGTGCCCGGCGACGAAGTCCGGGCGGATGCCCCAGGACGCGACCAGGCGGAACAGCGCGACCTCGATGGCGAACAGCGCGGGCTGGGTGTAGCCCGTCTCGTTCAGCCGCTCCGCGTCCGCGAACATGACCTCCCTCAGCGGGAGTTCCAGTTCCGCGTCCAGTCGTGCCGTCACCTCGTCCAGGGCCTCGGCGAACACCGGGAAGCGGGCGTGGAGTTCCCGGCCCATGCCCACGCGCTGGGATCCCTGGCCGGAGAACAGCACGGCGAGCTTGCCGCGGCGCTCCGCGACCTGGCCGCGCAGGACCTGGGGGGTGTCGAGTCCGTCGGCGAGCGCGGCGAGGCCCGCGAGCAGGTCCTCGCGGTCTTCGGCGAGGACGGCGGCCCGGTGGGTGAAGGCCGACCGGGTGATGGCCGTGGACAGCGCGAACTCGGCGACGGTGAGGTCGGGCCGGGCGGCCACGTAGGCGTGCAGCTGCCGGGCCTGGGCCCGTAGCGCGTCCGGCACGGCGCCGGACACGGGCACCGGCAGCGGTCCGCTCGCCTCCTGCGGGCGCTCGGGCTCCTCCGCCGCGGTGGGTGCGGGCTGCTCGATGATCACGTGGGAGTTGGTGCCGCTGGCGCCGAAGGCCGAGATTCCGGCGCGGCGCGGGCGGCCGGTACGCGGCCAGTCGGCCGCCTCCGCCAGCAGTTCGACGGCTCCGGCGCGCCAGTCGACGTGTGCCGAGGGCTCGTCGATGTGCAGGGACCTGGGCAGTACGCCGTGGCGCATCGCCAGGACCATCTTGATCACACCGGCGACGCCGGCGGCCGCCTGGGTGTGACCGAGGTTGGACTTCACCGAACCGAGCAGCAAGGGCAGTTGGGGGTCACGGCCCTGCCCGTACGTGGCCAGCAGCGCCTGCGCCTCGATGGGGTCACCCAGGGTGGTGCCGGTGCCGTGCGCCTCCACGGCGTCCACGTCGGCCGGTGCCAGCCCCGCGTTGGCCAGCGCCCGCTGGATGACGCGGCGCTGCGAGGGGCCGTTGGGCGCGGTGATGCCGTTGCTGGCGCCGTCCTGGTTGATGGCCGAGCCGCGCAGCACCGCGAGCACCTCGTGCCCGTTGCGGCGGGCGTCCGAGAGCCGTTCCAGGACGAGGACGCCCACGCCCTCGGACCAGCCGGTGCCGCCGGCGGCGGACGCGAACGGCCGGCAGCGGCCGTCGGGTGCGAGGGCTCCCATCTCCCCGAACTCGACGAAGTTCACCGGGCTGGACATCACCGTCACACCGCCGGTCAGGGCGAGGGAGCACTCGCCGTTGCGCAGGGCCTGGGCGGCCAGGTGGAGCGCCACCAGGGACGACGAGCACGCCGTGTCGACGCTGACGGTGGGGCCTTCGAAGCCGAGGTGGTAGGCCACCCGGCCGGAGAGCAGGCTCGCCGACTGCGCGGTCTGCGCATGCCCCAGCTGGCCCGCTTCGGGCCGGTAGTCGCCCGAGCCGCCGCCGATGAACACGCCGGTGTCGCCGCCGCGCAGCTGGGCGGGGTCGATGCCGGTGCGCTCCAGGGCCTCCCAGGTGGCTTCCAGAAGGATGCGCTGCTGCGGGTCCATCACCATCGCCTCGCGCGGTGCGATCCCGAAGAATCCGGGGTCGAAGTCGGCCACGTCGTAGAGGAATCCGCCCTGGCCGGTGACGGTCCGGCCGCGGCCGTCCCGGTCGCCGTGCAGCAACCGGTCCAGGTCCCAGCCGCGGTCGGTGGGGAAGCCTCCGATGGCGTCCGTCTCGTCCATGACCAGTTGCCACAGGTCCTCGGGCGAGCGGATCCCGCCCGGGTAGCGGCAGCTCATGCCGACGATGACGACCGGGTCCTCGGCGGTGTCCGTATTCCTCGCCCGCGCCACCGCGGGGAGCGCGTTCGTGTCCTCCTTGCCCTCGCCGAGGAGTTCGCCCCGCAGGTGGTCGGCGAGGGCGTCGGCCGTGGGGTGGTCGAAGACGAGGGTGGCGGGCAGGGCCAGACCGGTGGCGGTGGCGAGCTGGTTGCGCAGGTCGACCGCGGTCAGCGAGTCCAGGCCGAGGTCCTTGAACGCCTGGCCGGAGGATACGGCGCCGGCGTCCGCGAACCCGAGCACCGCCGCCACCCGGTCGCGGACCAGGTCCAGCAGGACCTCGGTGCGCTCCGCGTCCGGGCGGGCGGCGAGTTCGGCCCGCAGGCCGGTCGCGGTGTGCGCCGTTCCCGGCTCGGTGCCGCCCGGCTCCGCCAGTGCCTCGCGGGCCTCGGGGAGTTCCGCGAACAGGGCGCTGCGCCGGTTGCGGGTGAAGGCGGGCGCGAACCCGTCCCACCGTACGTCGGCGACCGTCACCGAGGGGCTGTCGGCGCCCAGGGAGCGGGCGAGCGCGGTCAGGGCCCGCGTGGGGTCCATCGGGGGCAGTCCGTTGGCCCGCAGGTGCGCGGCCAGACTGTCGGAGGTGGCGTCGGCCCAGCCGCCCCACGAGACCGCCGTGGCAGGCAGTCCGCGGGCGCGCAACCTACGTGCCAGGGCGTCGAGTTGGGCTCCGGCCGCGGCTTCGGTGCCCCGGCCTCCGGCACCCCAGGTCCCGGCGATCGAGGAGAAGAGGACGAACGCGTCCAGGGCGCGGTCGCCGGCCGCCGCCTCGGCCACCGCCGCCAGGCTCTCCACGTCCGCGCGCAGCGCGGCCAGAGCGGCCCGGGGGTCCGTGGCGGTGGCGGGGACGCCGGCGGCAACGGGGGCGTCGGCGTCGGACGGCCAGGCCGTGTGGACCACGGCGGTCAGCGGCTCCGGGAGCTCGGCGAGCGCGCTCAGCAGCGCCTCACCGTCGGCCGGTGCGCAGTCGAGCACCGTCAACGGCACGCCCAGGGTGCCGAGTTCGGCGATCGGCTGTGCCGTGTCCGATGCGGTGGGGTCGGCCAGCACCAGGTGCCGGGCGCCCTGTTCGGCGAGCCAGCGGACGCAGTGTCCGCCGGTGCCGGACGCCGGGCCGACGACCAGGACCGTGCCAGTCGGCTGCCACGGGGCCGCGGAGGTGTCGTCCGTGGCGCGCACCAGCCGTCGTCCGAAGACGCCGGAGTGCCGCAGCGCCACCTGGTCCTCGTCGCCGACGCCGGACAGTACGGCGCGCAGCCGTTCCGCCGTACGCCGGTCGAACGCCTGCGGTACGTCGACCAGGCCGCCCCAGCGGTCCGGGTGATCCAGGGCCGCGACCCTGCCGAGCGCCCACACCGCCGCCTGGGCGAGGCTGACTTCGGTCTCCGAGTGGCTCACCGACACCGCGTCGCGGGTCACGCACCACAGCGGGGCGTCGATTCCGGCGTCCGCCAGTGCCGCTACCGCCTCGTTCGGCCATGCCGGTCCGGCGGGGAGGGTGTCGGCGTACGGCGCCGCGAGCAGGGACACCGCTCCGGTCCACTCGGTTCCCTGTGCGGCGAGTTCGGCGAGCTGTTCGGTGAGTGCGCCGCGGTCGGCCGGGTCGGCTTCGACGGTGACGGCGGACTCGCCGAGGGCCGCGAGTACGGCGGCGGTCCACTCGTCGTCGGCGGCGCCCGTCGGGACGAGGGCCAGCCACAGTCCGGCGAGGGTGCCGGGCGCGGTGCCGGTCAGCGGCTTGAAGGTCACGTGGTAGCGCCAGCCGTCGACGGTCGAGCGCTCGACGCGCTTGCGGCGCCAGGCGGACAGGGCGGGTACCAGGGCCGACAGTGCCGCGTCGTCCAGTTCGAGGCTCTCCGAGAGCGACGAGAGGTCCGCGCGCTCCACCGCGTCCCAGAACTCGGCGTCCACGGGGTCCTGCGCACCGGTCGTCGCCTCTGCGGCGGGCGCGCCGTCCGGCCAGTACCACTGGTGCTGGAAGGGATAGGTGGGCAGGTCGACGCGGCGGGCGCCGGTGCCGGCGAAGATCCCGGACCAGTCCACCCCGACGCCTACGACGTGCAGGTGGGCGAGGGCGGTGAGCAGCGCGGTCTCCTCGGGCCGGTCCTTGCGCAGGGCCGGTACGGCGGTCGCGGTGCCGTCCAGGGTGTGCTGGGCCATCGCGGTCAGCACCCCGTCCGGGCCCAGCTCCAGGAAGACGGAGGCCCCTTCGGCGGCCAGGGCGCGGACGCCGTCGGCGAAGCGCACGGTCTCGCGCACATGCCGGACCCAGTAGTCGGCGGAGCAGACGAGACCGTCGGTGGCGAGTTCACCGGTGAGGTTCGACACCAGCGCGATCCGCGGAGCCTCGTACGACAGTCCCTCGGCGACCCGCCGGAAGTCCGCCAGCATCGGCTCCATCAGCGGCGAGTGGAAGGCGTGGCTGACCGGCAAGCGCCGTGTCCGACGCCCCTGGTCGGCGAACTCCCCCGCGATGGACAGGACTTCGGCCTCGTCCCCCGCGATCACCACCGACTCCGGGCCGTTGACCGCCGCGATCGACACCCCCTCGACCAGCCGCGCAGCCACCTCACTCTCCGCCGCCTGGACGGCCACCATCGCGCCACCCACCGGCAGCGCCTGCATCAGCCGCGCACGAGCCGCCACCAGCACACACGCATCCGCAAGCGACAACACCCCCGCCACATGCGCCGCCGCGATCTCACCGATCGAATGCCCCGCCACGAAGTCCGGCCGTACGCCCAGGGATTCGGCCAGGCGGAACAGCGCCACCTCGATGGCGAACAGCGCGGGCTGGGTGAACCCGGTCTCGTCCAAGCCCTCCGCATCGCCGAACATCACCTCCCGCAGCCCGGCGTCGAAGTGCGCCAGCACCTCGTCCAGCGCCTCGGCGAACACCGGGAACCGGGCGTACAGCTCCCTGCCCATCCCGACGCGTTGAGCGCCCTGGCCCGAGAACAGCACGGCCAGCTTTCCGTCGGTCTCCTGGGCGACGCCGCGTGCGAGTTCCCGTACGCCCTCTCCGTCGGCCGCGAGGACCGAGCGATGGGCGAACGCCGCCCTGCCCGTGGTGAGGGAGTGGCCCACGTCGACCGGTGCGAGGCCGGTCAGCGCCGAGACCCGCGCGATCCCTGCCTCCAGCGCGGCCTCGGACGTGCCCGACACCGGCCAGGGCACGAGGCCCGGCACCGTGGTGGGCTCCTGCGCCACGGGCTCCTCGGCGTCCGGGGCCTGCTCGATGATGAGGTGGGCGTTGGTGCCGCTGACGCCGAAGGCGGAGACGCCGGCCCGCCGGGCGTGCCCGGTCTCGGGCCACTCCTGCCGCTCGGTGATGAGCGAGACCGTGCCGGCCGTCCAGTCGACGTGCGAGGACGGCGAGTCGGTGTGCAGGGTCTTGGGCAGCACGCCGTGGCGCATCGCCAGCAGCACCTTGATGGTGCCGGCGACACCGGCGGCGGCCTGGGTGTGGCCCAGGTTCGACTTCACGGCGCCGAGCAGCAGCGGCCGGTCCTCCGGCCGGTCCTGTCCGTAGGCGGCGATGAGGGCGTTCGCCTCGATGGGGTCGCCGAGGGTGGTGCCGGTGCCGTGGGCCTCGACGACATCGACGTCGGCGGGGGTGAGGTCGGCGTCGGCGAGTGCCTGGCGGATGACGCGCTGCTGGGCCCGTCCGCTGGGCGCGGTCAGTCCGTTGGAGGCGCCGTCCTGGTTGACGGCGGTGCCGCGCACGATGCCCCAGACGTCGTGGCCGTTGCGGCGGGCGTCGGAGAGGCGTTCCAGGAGGAGGACGCCCACGCCCTCGGACCAGCTCGTGCCGTCGGCCGCGTCGGCGAACGGCTTGCACCGTCCGTCGGGGGCCAGCCCGCCCTGGACCGTGAACTCGGTGAAGGAGTCGGGGCCGGACATGACCGAGACGCCGCCGGCCAGGGCAAGGGTGCACTCGCCGCTGCGCAGGGCGCCCGCGGCCATGTGCAGGGCCACCAGCGCGGAGGAGCAGGCGGTGTCGACGGTGACGGCCGGGCCCTCCAGGCCGAAGGCGTAGGAGAGGCGGCCGGACATGACGCTGGCGGTGTTGCCGGTGGCGACATGGCCGCGTACGTCGGTGGTGCCGGTGCCCTGGCGCAGGAGCGTGGCGTAGTCCTGGCCGTTGGTGCCGACGAAGACTCCGGTACGGCTGCCGCGCAGGGTGGTCGCGTCGATTCCGGCGCGCTCGAACGCCTCCCAGGAGGTCTCCAGCAGCAGCCGCTGCTGGGGGTCCATGGCCAGGGCCTCGCGGGGCGAGATGCCGAAGAAGGGGGCGTCGAAGAGGCCGACGCCGTCCAGGAATCCGCCTTCGAGGGTGGCGGAGGCGCCGCGGGCGAGCGCGTCGAGGTCCCAGCCGCGGTCCGCGGGGAATCCGCTGATCGCGTCCGCACCGCTGCTCAGCAGCTGCCAGAGGTCCTCGGGGGACCGGACGCCGCCGGGGAAGCGGCAGTTCATGCCGACGATGGCGATGGGGTCGTCGTCCGCGGCGCGGCCGATGAAGGCCGGGGCGCCGGACTCGGGCAGGACGTCGAGGAGTTCGGCGAGCAGGAAGTCGGCGAGGGCGGTCGGGGTCGGGTAGTCGTAGACGAGGGTCGCGGGCAGTTTCAGGCCGGTGGTGGCCGTGAGGGTGTTGCGCAGTTCGACGGTGGTCAGCGAGTCGAAGCCGAGGTCGCTGAAGGCGCGGTCGGCGCCGATGGCCGAGGTGCCGCTGTGCCCGAGGACCGCGGCCACCTGGGTGCGTACCAGGTCCAGGACGAAGCGCGGGCGCGCGGCCGGGGTGAGCCCGGCGAGCCGCCGGCGCAGGGCCACCTCCCGCAGGGCGGCTTCCGGTGTCCCGGCGGGCGGCGTGCTCTGCTGCAGTTCGGGCAGGTCGCCGATGAAGCGGCCGGGACGCGTTGCGGTGAAGACCTCTGCGTAACGCTGCCAGTCGATGTCCGCGAGGGTCAGCGTCGTGGCGTCGTGCTCGATCGCCTGGCGCAGTGCGGTGAGGGCGAGCCGGGGCGCCATGGGGGTGAAGCCGCCGCGGCGGACCCGGTCCTGGATGCCGGTGCCGTCGGCCGCCATGCCGGTTTCGGCCCAGGGGCCCCAGGCCAGCGAGGTGGCGGGCAGGCCGTGGGCGCGGCGGTGTTCGGCGAAGGCGTCGAGGAAGGCGTTGCCGGCGGCGTAGTTGCCCTGGCCGGGTGCGCCGAGGGTGCCGGCGACGGAGGAGAAGAGCACGAAGGCGCTCAGGTCCTGCTCGCGGGTCGTCTCGTGCAGGTTGAGGGTGGCGGTGACCTTGGTACGCAGGACGGCGGTGAACTGCTCGGGGGTGAGCGAGTCCAGGGTGCCGTCGTCGACGGTGCCGGCGGTGTGGAACACCGCGGTGAGCGGGTGCGAGTCGGGGATCGCGGCCAGTACGGCGGCGAGCGCGTCCCGGTCGGCGGTGTCGCACGCCGCGATGGTCACCTCGGCGCCCAACTCAGCAATCTGAGCGGCCAGTTCACCGGCACCGGGGGCGTCGGTGCCGCGCCGGCTGACCAGCAGCAGGTGCTCGGCGCCCGCCTCGGCCAGCCATCGGGCGACATGGCCGCCGAGCGCACCCGTGCCGCCGGTGACGAGCACGGTTCCGGTGGGGCGGAACGTGCCTGCCTCGGGGGCCGGTGCGGCCCGGTGGTGTGCCAGGCGGCGGACGAAGGTCGCGGTGGTGCGTACGGCGAGCTGGTCCTCGTCGCCGCTGTCGGCGAGGACGGTGACCAGGCGGCGCAGGGTGGTGCCGTCGAGCTCGTCGGGGAGGTCGACGAGGCCGCCCCAGCGCTGCGGGTGTTCCAGTGCGGCGACCCGGCCCAGGCCCCAGACGGCGGCCTGCGCGGGGCGGGCCGGGTGTTCGGCGCGGTCCACGGCCACGGCGGTGCGGGTCACGCACCACAGGGGGGCCTCGATGCCGGCGTCGCCCAGGGCCTGGACGGCGGTGGCGGTCAGCAGGAGGCCCGCGGTCGTGGCGTCATCGGCGCCTTCCCCGGCCGTCGCCAGCAAGGACAGGACGCCCGCGAACCCGCCGTGCTCTGCGCTCAGTTCGCGCAGCCGCTCGGCCAGCTCCTGGCGCTGCACGGCGCTCACCTCGACCCGTACGGCGTCGGCGCCCAGGGCCCCGGCGGCCGCATCGGTCCAGGCCCGCTCGCCGTCGGCCGATACCAGCACCAGCCAGGTGCCGGCCGGGCGTCCGGCGGTGGCCGTGCCGGTGAGCGGCTTCCAGGTGGTCCGGTAGCGCCAGCCGTCGACGGTGGAGCGCTCCCGGCTCTTGCGCCGCCAGGAGGAGAGGGCGGGCACGACGGCGCTGAGGGTGCCGTCGTCCAGGTCCAGCGAGGAGCCCAGGGACCGGAGGTCCGCGCGCTCGACGGCCGACCAGAACTCCGCGTCCGCCGCGTCGGCGGGGTGTGCGGGTGCGGCGGCTTCGGCGGCCGCCTCGGGCCAGTAGCGCTCGCGCTGGAAGGGGTAGGTGGGCAGGTCGGTTCGCCGGGCGCCGCTGCCCGCGAACGCGGCGTCCCAGTCGACCCGCACCCCGTGGAGGTGGAGCCGGGCCAGTGCCGTGGTCAGTGCGGGGGCCTCGGGCCGGTCGCGGCGCAGTGCCGGAACGGCGGTGACGGATGTCTGCTCACCGGTGCTCTCGCGTACCGCGCCGCTGAGTACGGCGTCCGGGCCGAGCTCGAAGAAGGTCGTCACACCGTGCTCGGTGAGGTGCCGGACGGCGTCGGCGAAGCGGACGGTGCCGCGGACCTGCCGGGCCCAGTACTGCGCCGAGCACAGGTCGTCGGCCGGGATCGGCTCGCCGGTGAGGGTGGAGACCAGCGGCAGCTCCGGCGCATGGAAGGTGACGCCTTCGGCGGCGCGGGTGAAGTCGTCCAGCATCGCGTCCATGTGCGCCGAGTGGAAGGCGTGGCTGACGCGCAGCTGCTTGGTGCGGCGGCCGAGCTCTTGGAAGCGGTCCGCCACGGCGCGTACCGCGTCCTCGTCGCCCGAGACGACCAGGGATGCCGGGGTGTTGACGGCGGCGACGGACAGGCGTCCTTCGTACTCCGGAAGGAGGGGCAGCACCTCGTCCTCGGTGGCCTCGACGGAGGCCATGGCGCCGCCCGAGGGCAGGGCGGCCATCAACCGGCCGCGGGCCGCGACGAGGGTGCAGGCGTCCTCCAGGGAGAGGACTCCGGCGGCGTGCGCGGCGGCAAGCTCGCCGATGGAGTGTCCCGCGACGTGGTCGGGGCGCAGGCCCCAGGACTCGGCGAGCCGGAACAGCGCCACTTCGAGGGCGAAGAGGGCCGGCTGGGTGTAGCCGGTGTCGTCCAGCAGCGCGGCCTCGGGGGTGCCGGGGTCGGCGAAGAGGATCTCCCGCAGCGGGCGGTCGAGTTCGAGGTCGAAGCGGGCCAGTACGGCGTCCAGGGCCTCGGCGTAGACCGGGTGGCGGTCGTAGAGTTCGCGTCCCATTCCGGGGCGCTGGCTGCCCTGGCCGGTGAAGAGGAAGGCGAGTCGGCCGCGGTCCGGGCGGCCGGTGAGCAGTCCGCCGTCGGGGGCCGCGTCGCGCAGCGCGGTCAGGGCGCGGGTGAGGGTGTCGGGGTCGTCGGTGACGACGGCGGCACGGTGCTCCAGGGCGGCCCGGGAGGTGGCGAGGGAGAACGCGAGGTCGGTGAGCGGGAGTTGCGGGTGGTCGGCGAGGTGGGTCAGGAGCCGTCCGGCCTGGGCGCGCAGGCCCGCTTCGGTGCGTGCGGAGAGCGTCAGGGGGACGAGCGCGGGCTCGGCCGGGCGAGCCGGTGTGGCGTCCGTCTCGGCGTCGGGGCGCTCTTCGGGGGCCTGTTCGAGGATGGTGTGGACGTTGGTGCCGCTGAGTCCGAAGGAGGAGACGCCCGCGCGGCGCGGGTGTCCGGTGGCCGGCCAGGGCAGCGGCTCGGTGAGCAGCCGGATGGCGCCGGAGCTCCAGTCGACGTGCGAGGAGGGCCGGTCGATGTGCAGGGACCTGGGCACCTCGGCGTGGCGCATGGCCATGACCATCTTGATGACGCTGGCGACCCCGGACGCCATCTGGGTGTGGCCGATGTTGGATTTGACGGAGCCCAGGAGCAGCGGGTGCTTGGGGTCGCGGCCCTGGCCATAGGTGGCCAGCAGGGCCTGCGCCTCGATGGGGTCGCCGAGGGCGGTGCCGGTGCCGTGGCCGTCGATGACGTCGATGCCGTCAGGGTCCGTCTTGGCGTTGGCCAGGGCCTGGCGGATGACGCGCTGCTGGGACGGGCCGTTGGGCGCGGTCAGCCCGTTGGAGGCGCCGTCCTGGTTCACGGCGGAGCCCCGGATGACGGCCAGGACCTGGTGCCCGTTGCGGCGGGCGTCGGAGAGCCGCTCGACGAGGACCAGGCCGACGCCTTCGGCCAGGCTCATGCCGTCGGCCTGGTCGGAGTACGCCTTGCAGCGGCCGTCGGCCGCCATCGCGCGCTGCCGGCTGAAGCCGACGAACGCTCCGGGCGTGGACATGATGCTGACGCCGCCCGCGAGGGCCAGGGAGCTCTCGCCGTTGCGCAGGGACTGGCAGGCCAGGTGCAGGGCGACGAGGGAGGAGGAGCAGGCGGTGTCGAGGGAGACGGCCGGGCCCTCGAAGCCGTAGGTGTAGGAGAGCCGGCCGGACAGGACGCTGGAGATGGTGCCGGTGATCAGGTGTCCCTCGGCGCCTTCCGCGCTCCCGCCGAAGGCGCCGTAGTCCTGGTAACTGGCGCCGATGAACGTGCCGGTGCTGCTGCCGCGCAGGGTGGCGGGGTCGATTCCGGCGCGTTCCATCGCCTCCCAGGAGGTCTCCAGCAGCAGGCGCTGCTGGGGGTCCATGGCCAGGGCCTCGCGGGGCGAGATGCCGAAGAAGGAGGCGTCGAAGTCGGCGGCGTCGTGGAGGAAGCCGCCCCGGGTCGAGTAGGTGTGGCCGGTCCGGTCGGGGTCGGGGTCGTAGAGGCCCTCGGCGTCCCAGCCGCGGTCGGTGGGGAACTCGCCGGTGGCGTCGCCGCCCTCGGCGACCAGGCGCCACAGGTCCTCCGGTGAGCCGACGCCGCCGGGGTAGCGGCAGCTCATGCCGATGATGGCGATGGGCTCGTCGTGGGCTGCGGTGGTGGAGGTGTCCGGGGCCGCGGTGGCGGTGCCGGTGATCGCCTCGCGCAGGTAGGCGACGAGTGCGAGCGGGTTGGGGTAGTCGAAGACCATGGTGCTCGGCAGGGCGAGCCCGGTCACGGTGGCGATCCGGTTGCGCAGGTCGACGGCGGTCAGCGAGTCGAAGCCGACGTCGCGGAAGGCGCGTTGTTCGGAGAGGACGTCGGGTGAGGCGTGGCCGAGCGCGGTGGCCGCCTCGGTGCGGACGAGATCCAGCAGGAGGCGGTCCTGTTCGGCTGCGGCCAGGCCGAGGAGCCGGGTGGCGAACTCGCTGCCGGAGTCGACGACGTGGCTGGTGTGCTCCTCCAGCCGCTGGACTTCGGGCAGGTCCTCGAAGAGCCGGGTGGGCCGCGCGGCGGTGAAGACGGGGTGGTAGCGCTCCCAGTCCACGTCGGCGACGGCCAGATGCGTCTCGTCGTCGTCGAGGGCCTGGCGCAGGCCGGTGAGGGCCAGTTGGGGGTCCATGAAGACCAGCCCGCTGCGGCGGATCTGGCCGGGGTCGACGCGGCCGAGCTTGAGGTCGTCGGCCCAGATGCCCCAGGAGATCGCGGTGGCCCGGGCGCCGCGGGCGCGGCGGTGTTCGGCCAGGGCGTTGAGATAGGCGTTGCCGGCGACGTAGGCGGCGTGCGCGCCGCTGCCCCACATACCGGCGGTGGAGGAGTACAGGACGAAGGCGTCGAGGTCGTCGCCGAGGAGTTCGTCCAGGTGCCGGGCGCCGGTGACCTTGGCGTCCATGACCTTGGCGAAGTCGTCGAGGGTCGTCTCGTCCAGCGTCGCCAGCTCGATGGTGACGGCGGTGTGCACGACGGTGCGTACGGTGCGGCCCTCGGCCCGGAGCGCGGCGAGCATCTGCGCGACCGCCTCGCGGTCGGTCAGATCACAGGCCACGGCCTCGGCCTCGCAGCCCAACCCGGCCAGTTCCTCTACGAGTTCTCCGGCGCCGGGCGCCGCCGGGCCGCGGCGGCTGGTGAGCACGATGTGCTCGGCGCCCTGCTGGGCGAGCCAGCGGGCCAGGTGCGGGGCGAGTGTGCCGGTGCCGCCGGTGACGAGGGTGGTGCCCCTCGGCGTCCAGGGGCGGGCCGGGGCGGGGTCCGCGGGGGCGGCGCGTACGACGCGGCGGGCGAGGACGCCGGAGGAGCGAACGGCGAGCTGGTCCTCGCCGCTGCGGCCGGTCAGGACGGCGGCCAGGCGCTCCCCGGCCCGCCGGTCCACCTCCTCGGGCAGGTCGACCAGGCCGCCCCAGCGCTGCGGGTGTTCGAGGGCGGCGGTCCAGCCGAGGCCGAGGATCTGGGCCTGGTCGGGGCGGGTGAGCCGGTCGGCGCGGCCGGTGGAGACGGCGCCTTGGGTCAGGCACCACAGGGGTGCGTCGATTCCGGCGTCGCCGAGCGCCTGGACGAGCGCGACGGTCAGGGCCACGGCGCGGCTGAGCGCCGGGTGGGTGGGGCTCGCCGCTTCGGCGTGCGCCAACAGGGACACCACGCCCGTGAGGTCCCCGGCGCCGTCGAGCCCGGTCAGGCGCGCGGCCAGGGTGGCGCGGTCGGCGCAGGCGTCGTCCAGGACGAGGGTGCGCGTCTCGGCGCCGTGGGCGGCGAGGACACCGGTGAGGGTGTCGGTGTCGGCTCCTTCGGGGGCGACGACGAGCCAGGTGCCTGTCAGGGCCGCCGTGGGCAGGCTGGTCAGCGGCTTCCAGGTGGCGCGGTAGCGCCAGGAGTCCACGGTGGACATCTCGCGGCGGCGCTTGCGCCAGTGCGAGAGGGCCGGGAGGACCGGGGCCAGGGAGGTACGGTCCAGGCGCAGGCTGGAGGCGAGCGCGTCGACGTCCTCCTCCTCGACCGCCGTCCAGAACTGGGCGTCCGCGGGGTCTGCCTCGGCCCGGTCCTGGGGCCGCTCGGGGATCGCCCACAGGTGCTCGCGCTGGAAGGCGTACGTGGGCAGCGGCACCCGGCGGGCGCCGGTGCCGGCGAAGACGGCGGACCAGTCGGCTCCCGCGCCCCGGACGAAGGCTTCGGCCAGGGAGGTCAGGAAGCGGTCGGTGCCGCCGGTGTCGCGCCGGAGCGTGCCGAGCACCGCGGCGGCGGCCCCGGCTTCCTCGGCGGTCGCCTGGATGCCCATGGACAGGACGGGGTGCGAGCTGACCTCGATGAAGAAGTGGTGTCCCTGGGTGAGGAGTTCGCCGATGGCGGGCTGGAAGTGGACGGTCCGGCGCAGGTTGGTGAACCAGTACTCCGCGTCCATGACGGTGGTGTCCAGCCAGTCACCGGTGACGGTGGAGAAGAAGGGCACCTGGGCCGGGCGCGGGCGCACCGGCGCGAGGACCGTGCGCAGTTCGTCGCGTACCCGCTCGACCTGCGCGGAGTGCGAGGCGTAGTCCACGGCGATGCGCTTGGCGCGGATGTCCTCGCCGACCAGCTGGGCCTGGAGGGCGTCCAGCGGCGCGGTGGCGCCGGAGACGACGGTGGACCCCGGGCCGTTCACGGCGGCGATCGACAGGTCCTCATAGGCGGCGAGTCGCTGTTCGACGTCGGCGGCGGGCAGCGGGACCGACAGCATGCCGCCGGATCCGGCCAGCCCGCGGGCGATGGCCTGGCTGCGCAGCGCGACGACCCGGGCCGCGTCCTCCAGGGAGAGCGCCCCGGCGACAGCGGCCGCGGCGATCTCGCCCTGCGAGTGGCCGACCACGGCGTCGGGGGTGATGCCGTGGGAGGCCCACAGCGCGGCCAGGGAGACCATGACGGCGAAGGAGGCGGGCTGGACGACGTCGACGCGGTCCAGGGTCGGCGCGCCGTCGGCCTGGCGCAGCACGTCGAGCAGGGACCAGTCGACGAACTCCGAGAGGGCGGTGGCGCATTCGGTCAGCCGCTCGGCGAAGACCGGGGACTCCTCGAGGAGCCGCGCTCCCATGCCGGCCCACTGGGAGCCCTGGCCGGGGAAGACGAAGACGGTCTTGCCGTCGGTGTCGGCCGTGCCCTGGACGACGCCGGGTGCGGAGCCGCCGGTGGCGAGGGCGTCCAGGGCCGCGCGCCGGGACGCGTCGTCGGTGCCGACGACGACGGCGCGGTGGTCGAAGAGGGTGCGCGTGGCCACCAGGGTGTGGCCGACGTCGAGGGCACCGGGTGCCTCGCCGTCGAGGTGGTCGGCGAGGTGGGCCGCCTGGGCGCGCAGCGCGCCCGGGGTCCGGGCGGACAGCACCCAGGGAACGGCGCCGCCGGCCGGGGGCGCCGGGAGCGCGGGGGTCGTCTCGCGCGGGCGGGGGGCCTCTTCGAGGATGGTGTGGGCGTTGGTGCCGCTGATGCCGAAGGAGGAGACCGCGCAGCGGCGCGGGCGCTCGCCCTCGGGCCAGTCGGTGGGCTCGGTCAGCAGGGAGACGGTGCCGGGGGTCCAGTCGATGTGGCTGGAGGGGGTGTCGGCGTGCAGGGTGCGCGGCAGCCGGCCGTGGCGCAGGGCCAGGACCATCTTGATGACGCCGGCCACGCCGGCCGCCGACTGGGTGTGGCCGATGTTGGACTTCACCGAGCCCAGCCGCAGCGGACTCCCCTGGTCGCGGCCCGGTCCGTAGGTGGCGAGCAGGGCCTGGGCCTCGATGGGGTCGCCGAGGGCGGTGCCGGTGCCGTGGGCCTCGACGGCGTCGACGTCCGCCGGGGTGAGCCCCGAGTTGGCCAGGGCCTGGCGGATGACGCGCTGCTGGGAGGGGCCGTTGGGGGCGGACAGACCGTTGGAGGCGCCGTCCTGGTTGATGGCCGAGCCGCGGACGACGGCGAGGATCTCGTGCCCGTTGCGCCGGGCGTCCGAGAGGCGCTCCAGGACGAGGACGCCGACGCCCTCGGCCAGGGTCATGCCGTCGGCGCTGTCGGAGAACGCCTTGCAGCGGCCGTCGCCGGCCAGGGCCCGCTGCCGGCTGAAGGCGACGAACGGGTTGGGGTTGGTCATCACGGTCGCGCCGCCGGCCAGGGCCAGGGAGCTCTCGCCGTTGCGCAGCGACTGGCAGGCCAGGTGCAGGGCGACCAGGGACGAGGAGCAGGCGGTGTCGACGGTGACGGCCGGGCCTTCGAGGCCGAAGAGGTAGGCCAGGCGCCCGGAGAGCACGCTGGGGCTGGTGCCGGTCACCAGGTGGCCGGCGGAGCCGTCCTCGACGCCGAGTCCGTACTCCTGGTAGGTGGAGCCGATGAAGGTGCCGGTCGTGGTGCCGTGGACGGTGGTGGGGTCGATGCCGGCGTGCTCGAACGCCTCCCAGGTGGTCTCCAGCAGCAGCCGCTGCTGGGGGTCCATGGACAGCGCCTCGCGCGGCGAGATGCCGAAGAAGGAGGCGTCGAACTCGCCCGCGTCGTGCAGGAATCCGCCCTGGGTGGAGTACGTCGTGCCGGGGTTGTCCGGGTCGGGGTGGAAGAGGCCGGTGTGCCAGCCGCGGTTGACGGGGAAGTCGCTGATGGCGTCGACGCCTTCGCTGACCAGGTCCCACAGCTGCCGCGGGGAGCGGACGCCGCCGGGGAAGCGGCAGCTCATGCCGACGATGGCGATGGGCTCGTCGAAGCCCGCCGACGGGACGGCCACGGGAGCGGCCGGAGCCTGGGCGGTGCCCAGGAGTTCGTCGCGCAGGTGGCGGGCGAGGGCCACGGGGGTCGGGTAGTCGAAGACGAGGGTGGCGGGCAGGGCCAGGCCGGTGAGGGCGGCCAGCCGCTTGCGCAGTTCCACGGCGGTCAGCGAGTCGAAGCCGGCGTCGCGGAAGGCCCGCCGCTCCGCGACGGCGTCCGCGGAGTCGTGGCCGAGGGCGATGGCCGCCTCGGCGCGCACCAGGTCGCCCAGCAGCCGCTCCTGCTCGTCCTGGCCCAGGCCCCGCAGGCGCGCGGCGAATTCGGGCGCGGCGCTCTCGCCCTCGGCGCGTTCCAGGGCCTGGACCTCGGCCAGTTCGTCGAAGAGGGCGCTGGGGCGGGTGGAGGTGAAGACGGGGTGGTAGCGCTCCCAGTCGATGTCGGCGACCGTGACGGTGACGTCCTGGTGGACGACGGCGCGCCGCAGTTCGGTGAGGGCGGTCGCGGGCGCGAGGAAGCGCAGCCCGCGCCGGTGCAGTTCGTCGGTGACGGCCTCGTGGGTGGCCATGCCGGCCTCGGCCCAGGGGCCCCAGGCGACGGAGGTGGCGGGCAGGCCGCGGGCCGCGCGGTGTTCGGCGAGGGCGTCGAGGTAGGCGTTGGCGGCGCTGTAGGCACTCTGTCCGGCGCTGCCCCACACTCCGGCGATCGAGGAGACCAGGACGAAGAAGTCCAGGTCGTGGCCGTCCAGGAGGCTGTCGAGGTGGGCCGCGCCGAGCAGCTTGGCGGCCATCGCCGCTGCGGCGTCGGCCAGTGGGGTGTCGGTGAGGGCGGTCGCCTGGCCGACACCGGCGGCGTGCACGACGCCGGTCAGCGGGTGCTCGTCGGGTACGGAGTCCAGCAGCGCGGCGAGTGCGGCGCGGTCGGCGGTGTCGCAGGCCGCGATGGTGACGCGGGCGCCCAACTCCTCGATTTCGGCGGCCAGTTCAGCGGCGCCGGGGGCGTCGGGGCCGCGGCGGCTGGTGAGCAGGAGGTGCTCGGCGCCGCTGCGGGCGAGCCAGCGGGCGGCCTCGGCGCCGAGCGCTCCGGTGCCGCCGGTGACGAGCACGGTGCCGCGCGCGGTGAAGGCGTCGGCCGGGGGCAGTTCGGCCTGCGGGTGGCGCACCAGGCGGCGGCCGAGCGCTCCGGTGGCGCGGACGGCGATCTGGTCCTCGCCGCCCTCGGCGGCCAGCGCGCTGACGAGGTGCTGGGTGGCGGGGGCGTCGAGGGCGGCCGGCAGGTCGATCAGGCCGCTCCACAGCTGCGGGTGTTCCAGGGCGGCGACCCGGCCCAGTCCCCAGACCGCGGCCTGGAGGGGGTGGGTGAGCGGGTCGTCGGCGCCGGTGGTGACGGCGCCCCGGGTCAGGGTCCACAGGGGCGCGGCGAGGCCGGTGTCGGCGAGCGCCTGGATCAGCACGAGGCTCAGCGCGAGCCCGGTGGACGGCTGGGCGCCGGTCTCGGCCCCGGGGCCGTCGGCGAGCGGCAGCAGGGACAGCACACCGGTCAGGGGCCGGTCCTGGTCGCGTACGGCGGCGAGCCGGTCGGCGAGGTGGGCGCGGTCGCGGCAGGCGTCGTCCAGGGCGAGGGTCTCGAACTGGGCTCCGTGGCCGCGCAGCGCATCGAGGATCTCGTCGCTGTCGATGCCGTCGGCGGTGACGAGCAGCCAGGTGCCGTCCAGTACGGGCGCGGCGGTTGCCCGCACGGGGCGCCAGGCCACGCGGTAGCGGGTGGAGTCCAGCAGCGCCTTCTCCTGCCGGTGCTGGCGCCAGGAGGACAGCGCGGGCAGCAGGGCGTACAGGGAGGCGTGCTGTTCGTCGCGCAGCCCGAGGAGGGCGGCCAGTTCCGTGGCGTCGCCGCGTTCGACGGCGCCCCACAGCTCGGCGTCCGCGGGGTCGGCGGCACCCTGCGCGAGGCGGGCCGGGGGCTGTTCGGGCCAGTAGCGCTCGTGCTGGAAGGCGTAGGTGGGCAGGTCGACGGTGCGGGCTCCGGTGCCGGCGAGGTACCCGGGCCAGTCGACGGCCGTGCCGCGGACGTGCAGGCGGGCCAGCGCGGTGGCCGCGCAGCGCTCCTCGCCGCGCCCGTGGCGCAGCAGCGGGACGATATGCGCCGCCGCGTCGTCGCCGAGGGCTTCCTGGGCGGGGGCCGACAGCACGCTGTCGGGGCCGACTTCGAGGAAGGTGCCGGCGCCGCAGTCGTGCGCGGCGCGCAGGGTGTCGGCGAAGCGGACGGCGCCGCGGGCGTGCGCGACCCAGTAGTCGGCCGAGCGCAGTTCCTCGTCGGTGGCGGGCCGTCCGGTCAGGCCGGAGATGACGGTCACGTCCGGCGCGTGGTAGGTGAGCTCGGCGGCGACCTCGCGCAGCCCGTCGAGGGCGGGCTCCATGAGCGGCGAATGGAAGGCGTGGCTGACCGTCAGGCGCTTGGTCTTGCGGCCCTGGGCCGCGAAGTGGGCGGCGATCTCCTCGGCGGCGGCCAGTTCTCCGGCGACCACGACGCTGCGGGGGCCGTTGACGGCGGCGAGGGAGACCTCGTGCTCGCGCCCGGCGACCAGCGGCGCGGTCTCGTCCTCGGTGGCCTGGACGGAGATCATCGCGCCGCCGGCGGGCAGCGCCTGCATCAGCCGTCCTCGCGCGGCCACCAGGCGGGCCGCGTCGGGCAGCGAGAGGACGCCCGCGACATGCGCGGCGGTGATCTCGCCGATGGAGTGGCCCAGCAGCACGTCGGGGCGGATGCCCCAGGTGCCGAGCAGCCGGTGGAGCGCGACGCCGACGGCGAACAGCGCGGGCTGGGTCCACTCGGTGCGGTCCAGCAGCGCCGCCTCGGGGCTGCCCTCCGGGGCGAACAGGACGTCCTTGAGGGGGCGGTCCAGGTACGGGTCGAGGGCGGCGGTGACCTCGTCGAGGGCCTGGGCGAACGCGGGGAAGCGGGCGGCGAGTTCACGGCCGGCGCCGGGGCGCTGGCTGCCCTGCCCGGAGAACACCACGGCCAGTTTGCCCGCGCCGCCGACCTCGCCCTCGGTGAGCGCGGGGCCCGGCCGGTCGGCGGCCAGGTCGGCGAGGGCGCGCAGCAGTTCGTCGCGGTCGCCGGTGACGACGGCGCGCTGGTCGAAGGCCGAGCGGGTGGTGGCCAGGGAGAGCGCGACATCGGCCGCGTCCAGGGCAGGACGCTCCTCCAGGAAGGACCGCAGGCGGGCGGCCTGGTCGCGCAGCGCCGCCCGGCTCTTGCCCGACAGCGTCCAGGGCACGACGGCCGGGGTGAGCGCCGGCTCTTCGCGCTGCTCGGCGACGGCCGTCGGCTCCTCGACGATGAGGTGCGCGTTCGTCCCGCTGAACCCGAAGGAGGAGACGGCGGCGCGACGCGGGCGGCCGGCCTGCGGCCAGGGCGTCGCCTCAGTCAGCAGGCGCACCGCCCCTTCGCTCCACTCCACGTGCGCGGACGGCTCGTCGGCGTGCAGGGTGCGGGGCAGCACGCCGTGGCGCAGGGCCATGACCATCTTGATGACGCCGGCGACGCCGGCCGCGGCCTGGGCGTGGCCGATGTTGGACTTCACCGAGCCCAGCAGCAGCGGGCTGTCCGGGTCGCGGTCCTGGCCGTACGTGGCGAGCAGCGCCTGGGCCTCGATGGGGTCGCCGAGGGTGGTGCCGGTGCCGTGGCCCTCCACGGCGTCGATGTCGGTGGCGGTCAGGCCGGCGGCGGACAGCGCCTGCCGGATCACCCGCTGCTGGGCGGGGCCGTTGGGGGCGGTCAGGCCGTTGGAGGCGCCGTCCTGGTTGACGGCGGAGCCGCGGACGACGGCCAGGACCCGGTGCCCGTTGCGGCGGGCGTCGGAGAGGCGTTCCAGGACGAGGACGCCCACGCCCTCGGACCAGCCGACGCCGTCGGCACCGTCGCCGAACGCCTTGCAGCGCCCGTCCGGGGACAGGCCGCGCTGCCGCGAGAATTCGATGAGGGCGCCCGGCGTCGACATGACCGTGACGCCGCCGGCCAGCGCGAGCGAGCACTCCCCCGCGCGCAGTGCCTGCATCGCCCAGTGCATGGCGACCAGCGAGGACGAGCACGCGGTGTCGACGGTGACGGCGGGGCCTTCGAGGCCGAGGGTGTAGGAGATGCGGCCGGAGGCGACGCTCGGGGCGGTGCCGCTGCCCTGGTGGCCCTCGAACTGCCCGCCGGAGAGCACCGTGGCGTAGTCGTTGTACATCACGCCCGCGAACACGCCGGTCCGGCTGCCGCGCAGGGACACCGGGTCGATGCCCGCGCGCTCGACGGCCTCCCAGGACGCTTCGAGGAGGAGCCGCTGCTGGGAGTCGGTGGCCAGGGCCTCGCGGGGGCTCATGCCGAAGAAGGCCGGGTCGAAGTCGGCGGCGGTGTGCAGGAATCCGCCGGAACGGGAGTAGGAGGTGCCGGTGCGGTCCGGGTCCGGGTCGTAGAGCGCGTCCAGGTCCCAGCCCCGGTCGGTGGGCAGGCCCGAGATGGCGTCGGTGCCCTCGCTGACCAGCCGCCACAGGTCCTCGGGCGAGGCGACGCCGCCCGGGTAGCGGCAGCTCATGCCGACGATGACGATGGGGTCGTCGTCCGCGGCGGCACGGGGCGCATCGGCCGCGGCGGCGGCTTGGGAGCCCATGAGTCCGTCGAGGAGGTGCGTGGCGAGGGCGTCGACGGTCGGGTAGTCGAAGATGACCGTGGCGGCGGTGCGCAGGCCGGTGGCCGCGCTGAGCCGGTTGCGCAGTTCCACGGCGGTCAGCGAGTCGAAGCCCAGATCCCGCAGCGGGCGCCGCGGGTCGATGTCGGCGGTGCCGGCGTGGCCGAGCACGGCGGCCACTTGGCCGGCGACGAGGTCGAGCACGACCTCGCGGCGGTCGGCCTCCGCCAGCCGGGACAGCTTCTGTACGAGGGGGACGGCGGCCTCCGGGCCGGAGACCACCGCGCGGCGGGCCGGGGTACGGATCAGGCCGCGCCACAGCGGCGGAACGTCGCTCTGGAGGCGCAGGACGGACAGGTCGAGCCTGGTCGGCAGAAGGACGGCGGCATCCGTGGCGGTGGCGGCGTCGAAGAGGGCGATGCCCTGTTCCTCGGTGAGCGCCGGCGTGCCCATCCGGGCCAGGCGGTCGAGGTCCTCGTCCGTCAGTCCGCCGGTCATGCCGGCGGTGGGCTCCCACGGGCCCCAGGCCAGGGAGAGCCCCGGCAGGCCCTGCGCGCGGCGCAGTTGGGCGAGCGCGTCGAGGAAGGCGTTCGCGGCGGCGTAGTTGCCCTGGCCCGCCGCGCCCACGGTGCCGGAGAGGGAGGAGAAGACGACGAAGGCGGCCAGGTCCAGGTCCCGGGTGGCCTCGTGGAGGTGCCAGACGGCGTCGGCCTTGGGCCGCAGGACCGCACTGATCCGTTCGGGGGTGAGCGATTCGATCACGCCGTCGTCGAGGCTGCCGGCGCTGTGCACGACGGCGGTGACGGGGTGCTCGGCGGGCACGCCGGCCAGCAGCCGCTGCACGGCGGCGCGGTCGGCCAGGTCGCATGCCGCGATGGTCACGTGCGCGCCGTGCTCGGCCAGTTCGGCCACGAGTTCCCCGGCGCCGTCGGCGTCGGCGCCGCGGCGGCTGACGAGCAGCAGATGGCGTACGCCGCGCTCGGCGACCAGGTGCCGGGCCAGTATGCGGCCCAGGCCGCCGGTGGCCCCGGTGAGCACCACGGTGCCCTCGGGGTCCCACTCCGTAGCGGCCTGCGGCGCCTGGGCGCGGGCGAGGCGCGCGGTGAGCACGGCGGTGCCGCGGACGGCGGTCCCTGGCTCGTCCGAGGACAGGGCCAGGGCCCGCAGCACCGGCTCCGCGGCGGGCTCGGCGGTGCCGGGGTCGAGGTCCAACAGCCCGAAGCGGCCCGGGTGTTCGCTTTGCGCGGCGCGGACCAGGCCCCAGACGGCGGCGGCCACCGGGTCGGGTGCCTGCCGGGCGTCGGTGGCGATGGCGCCACGGGTGACGAAGACCAGCCGGGAGGCGGCGTGGCGCTCGTCCTCCAGCCAGGTCCGCAGGCGCTCCAGTACGTGGGCGGTGCGGGCGTGCACGGAGGTGACGACGTCGTCCTCGGCCGCCCCCTGGACGGGGGCGAGGACCAGGTCCGGGGCGTGGGTGACGGCTTCCGGGCCGGACAGCGCCGTGACCGTGAGGGCCGCCGGCGCAAGGGCCCGCTCCAGGCCGAAGAGGTCCGGGCCGAGGACGGCGGCCGAGGCAGGCGCCGCCTGGGCGGCCTGCCGCGATGCGCTCCAGCGCAGTTCGAACAGGGCGTCGCGGATCAGGGAGTTGGCCGCGTCGATCTGCGCGTCGGGCAGGGTGCGCAGGACGAGCGAGCCGATGGAGGCGACGGGGGCGCCGGTGGTGTCGGCGACGGCGATGGCCACCGCGTCGTCCTCGGCCGGGGTCAGTTTCACGCGGACCGTGCTCGCCCCGCTCGCGTGCAGGGTGACGTCCTGCCATGAGAAGGGCAGGCCGCCACGGGCGTCCTCGCCCAGGTCCACGAAGGCCGCGGCGTGCAGCGCGGCGTCCAGCAGGGCCGGGTGGATCCCGAACGCCGCAGACGACTCGGTGGACGCGGCGTCGGCGCCGTTGGTGTCGGGCAGCGTCACCTCGGCGTAGACGTCGTCGCCACTGCGCCAGGCGGCGCGCAGTCCCTGGAAGAGGGGGCCGTATCCGAAGCCGGTGTCGGCCATCCGGTCGTAGAAGCCGTCGAGGTCCAGCTCCTGCGCGTCGGCGGGCGGCCAGACGGTGGCGTCGAATCCGGCGTGGTGCTCACCGGCGACGAGGGTGCCCGCGGCGTGCTGGGTCCAGGGCAGCTCCTCCGGCCCGTCGGGGCGGGAGTGGACGCTCACGGCGCGGCGGCCCGACTCGTCGGGGCTGCCCACCCACACCTGCACCTGGACACCGCCCTCCTCGGGCAGCACCAGCGGGGCGGCGAGGGTGAGTTCCTCCACGCGGCCGCAGCCGGCCTCATCCCCGGCGCGCACGGCCAGCTCCAGGAAGGCGGTGCCCGGCAGCAGCACCGTGCCGCGCACGGCGTGGTCGGCGAGCCAGGGGTGGGTACGTCGTGACAGCCGTCCGGTCAGCAGGAGCCCGTCGGAGTTGGCGACCGACACGGCCGCCGTCAGCAGCGGGTGATGTGCCGCGCCCAGGCCGGCCGCGCGCACGTCACCACCCGTGGCGGGCAGGCTCTTGGGCCAGTAGCGGCGGCGCTGGAAGGCGTAGGTGGGCAGGTCGGCACGCCGGGCGCCGGTGCCCTCGAAGTAGGGCTCCCACCGGACGGCCACACCGCGGGTGTGCAGACCCGCCAGCGCGGCGGTGAGCGTCTCGGCCTCGGGGCGGCCGGGGCGCAGCACGGCGAGCGTCGCCAGGACGCCATCGGCGGCGGTGTCCGTGTCCGCCGCGGCCAGGCAGGACTGGGCCATGGCGGACAGGACGCCGTCGGGGCCCAGTTCCAGGAAGGTGGCGGCGCCGTGGCCGTCGAGCCAGCCGAGGGCGTCGGCGAACCGTACGGTGTGGCGGGCGTGGTCCACCCAGTAATCGGGGGAGGCCAGCTGCTCCACCGTGGCGAGGGTGCCGGTCAGGCCGGAGACGACCGGGATCACGGGCGCCTGCGGCGTGAGCCGGGAGACGGCCGTGCGGAACTCCTCCAGCATGGGCTCCATGAGCGGGGAGTGGAACGCATGCGAGACCCGCAGCCGCTTGGTCCTGCGGCCCAGCGCGCCGAAGTGCTCGGCGACGGCGGTGACGTCGTCGGCCTGGCCGGCGACCACGACGGCGGCGGGCCCGTTGACCGCGGCGATCGAGACGCGGTCCTGCCGGTCCTCCAGGAGGGGCAGGACCTCTTCCTCGGCGGCTTCGAGGGAGACCATGGCGCCGCCCTCGGGCAGCGCCTGCATGAGGCGGCCGCGGGCGAGCACCAGGGCCGCGGCGTCGGCCAGGGGGAAGACGCCGGCGATGTGCGCCGCGGCGATCTCGCCGATGGAGTGCCCGGCGAGGAAGTCCGGCTTGATGCCGAAGGACTCGGCGAGCCGGTACAGCGCGACCTCGATCGCGAACAGCGCGGGCTGGGCGTAGCGGGTCTCGTCGAGCAGGGCGGCCTCGGGCGTGCCCTCGGCGGCGAACAGCACGTCCTTCAGGGGCAGCGGAAGCCCCTGGTCGAGGTGGGTGAGAACCTCGTCCAGGGCGGTGGCGAAGGCCGGGAAGCGGGCGGCCAGTTCACGCCCCATGCCCGGCCGCTGGGAGCCCTGGCCCGCGAAGAGGAAGGCCAGCTTGGACCGTGTCCGCGCGGTGTCCTGCATCAGACCCGGGGCCGGTGTGCCGTCGGCGAGCGCGGTGAGGGCGGCGCGGGCCCGGTCCGGGCCGTCCGCGGTGAACGCGGCGCGGTGCTCCAGGCCCGAGCGGGCCGTGGCCAGGGAGTAGGCCACGTCCAGGGGTACGAGGCCGGGGCGGGACGTGAGGTGTTCGAGCAGTCGTGCCGCCTGGGCGCGCAGCGCCTCGCGGGTGCGGCCGGAGACGAGCCACGGGACGGCGCCCGCCGCCACGGGCTCGGCGGCGGCCGGCTCCATGTTCTTCTCAGGGACAGCCGCAGCCTCCTCAGGGGCGGCCGGGGCCTCTTCCAGGATCGTGTGCGCGTTGGTGCCGCTGAGCCCGAACGAGGAGACGCCGGCCCGGCGCGGCTGTTCGCCCTGCGGCCACGGGACGTGCTCGGTGAGCAGACGCACGGCCCCCTGTGTCCAGTCGACGTGCGAGGACGGCTGGTCCACATGGAGCGTGCGCGGGAGCAGGCCGTGCCGCATGGCCAGCACCATCTTGATGACGCCGGCCATGCCGGCCGCCGCCTGGGTGTGGCCGAGGTTCGATTTGACGGACCCCAGCAGGAGCGGGCGGTCGTCGTCGCGGCCCTGGCCGTAGGTCGCCAGCAGCGCCTGGGCCTCGACCGGGTCGCCCAGGGTGGTGCCGGTGCCGTGCGCCTCGACGACGTCGACCTCGTCGGCCGAGAGCCGCGCACTGACCAGCGCCTGCTCGATCACCCGTTGCTGCGAGGGGCCGTTGGGCGCGGTCAGCCCGTTGGAGGCGCCGTCCTGGTTGACGGCGGAGCCCCGGATGACGGCCAGGATCTCGTGCCCGTTCCGGCGGGCCTCCGAGAGGCGTTCCAGGACCAGGACGCCCACGCCCTCGGACCAGCCGGTGCCGTCGGCGGAGTCGGCGAAGGAGCGGCAGCGCCCGTCGGCGGAGAGCCCGCCCTGGCGGCTGAACTCCACGAAGGTGGTGGGGCTGGACATCACGGTGACGCCGGCGGCCAGCGCCAGGGAGCATTCGCCCTGGCGCAGGGAGTGGGCGGCCAGGTGCAGGGCAACGAGGGAGGACGAGCAGGCGGTGTCGACGGTGACCGCCGGGCCCACGGTTCCGAAGAAGTAGGCGAGCCGGCCCGAGATGACGCTGGTGGTGGTGCCCGTCAGGGCGAAGCCCTGGACGTCGTCGTCCGGGCCCACCCGGTATTCCTGGGGCATCGCCCCGACGAACATGCCTGCCTTGGTCCCCCGGACCGCCGCCGGGTCGATGCCGGCCCGCTCGAAGGCTTCCCAGGAGGACTCCAGCAGCAGTCGCTGCTGCGGGTCCATGGCGAGTGCCTCACGGGGCGATATGCCGAAGAAGGAGGCGTCGAACTCGGCCGCGTCGTGCAGGAATCCGCCGGAGAACTCTGCCGCGTCCTCGGCGAGCAGCTCCCAGCCGCGGTCGGCCGGGGACCCGGTGATGCCGTCCCCGTCGGCGGCGAGCAGGGACCAGAGCTCCTCGGGACTGTGCACGCCTCCGGGGAAGCGGCAGCTCATGCCCACGATCGCGATCGGCTCGCGGGCCGCCGCCTCCAGCTCGCCCACCCGCTGCCGGGAGCGCCGCAGATCGGCACTGGCCCGCTTCAGGTAGTCGCGGAGCTTCTGTTCCTGGTCCATGTTCGCCACGTTCAACCAACCCATCTCAAGACCGTCGGACAGCAGAGGATTTCGATGTGGGCATCCGGCACTGAGGACGGCCGTTCCACAGCGACTGAGTGATCTGCGTGCCCTGCACGAGGCAGCTCGACGTTCCGCACGCCACTCGCCCAGTCTCGACCGGGTTTGCCATGAAATTCCCTAGAGTCGGCCGGACCCTGGGCCGGCCGTGCGCCCACGAGAAAACGGCGCCCGCGGACGTCGGGCGCCGACGCCGCGGGCGCAGCGTTGTGGTGCGGCGGCGCACCGGCAGGGACTCACCTCACGCCGGGGACTCCGCCTCGGCCGTGAGGCGTTCACGCAGGAGTGCCAGTACGGCCGGAGCCTGGGAGCTGAGGAAGAAGTGACCGCCGGGATACACCTGGAGGTCGAACGCCCCCGTGGTGTGCGCGCGCCAGTCCGCGGCCTCCTCCAGCGTGGTCTTGGGGTCGCTGTCACCGGTCAGCGCGGTGATCGGCGCCTTGATCGCCGCGCCGGGAGCGCAGCGGTAGGTCTCCACCGCGGTGTAGTCGCTGCGGATCGCCGGGAGGATCATGCGCAGCAGCTCCTCGTCGCCCAGCAGCGCGGCGTCCGTACCGGAGAGCAGCTTCAGTTCGGCGACGATCCCGTCGTCGTCGCGCCGGTGCACGCTCTCCGCTCGGTAGCGCGAGGGCGCGCGCCGTCCGGAAGCGAAGAGGTGCGTCAGTTCGCCTCCGTCGGCCTCCAGCCGCCGGGCCACCTCGAAGGCGACCATCGCGCCCATGCTGTGCCCGAAGAACGCCGTCGGCCGCGACCGGAGCCGGTCCCGCAGGGCCGCGTACACCTGATCGGCCATGTCCGTGATGCCGCTGGGGCTGGTCTCGGTGCGCCGGTCCTGGCGGCCGGGGTACTGCACCGACAGCACCTCCGCCACGGATGCCAGCTGTGCCGATACGGGGAAGAAGAAGGAGGCCGAACCGCCCGCGTGCGGAAAGCAGACGAGCTGGCTTCGCTGGTGCGGCGCCGGGTGGTAGCACCGGGCCCAGAGCCCTTCCGCCGTGGTCGTCGTCATGGTGCTGACTCCTCCTCGCGATGGCGCCGGACCGGTCCGGCGGGATGCGGCCGCCGATCGCCGGCCCTGGTGTTCACACGTCCATTCCACAAAGAGGAGCACGGGAAATCACCTAGTATCCGCGCTGCGTGTGACGGCGGGCCCGCCGTGCCGAAGCCGTACGGGATACGCCCGGGGCGCACACGGCGCGCCGGGGTATCCCGTGGGTCCGGCCCGGCTACCAGCTGGCGGCCAGCAGCAGGTCCCCGTACTCCTGCTCGCGGGACGCCTGGCGCAGGTCGGCGTCGACCATCATCCGCATCAGTTCGGGGAAGTTGACGGCGGGCTCCCAGCCCAGCTGCGTGCGGGCGCGCTCGGCGTCCGCGCACAGGATCTCCACCTCGGCCGGGCGCACCAGCGAGGGGTCGATGTTGACGTAGTCCTCCCAGTTCAGGCCCACATGCTCGAAGGCGATGCGGACGGCGTCGCGGACCGAGTGCATCTCGCCGGTCCCGATCACGTAGTCGCCCGGCTCGTCCTGTTGCAGCATCAGGTGCATGGCACGGACGTAGTCTCCGGCGAAGCCCCAGTCACGTACGGCATCGAGGTTTCCCAGGGACAGCTTGTCCTGGTAGCCGAGCTTGATGCGGGCCACCGCGAGCGAGATCTTCCGGGTCACGAACTCCGCACCACGGCGAGGGGATTCATGGTTGAAGAGCATGCCGGAGACCGCGTACATACCGAAGGACTCCCGGTAGTTGCGGGTGATGAAGTGCCCGTAGGTCTTCGCCACGCCGTAGGGGCTGCGCGGGCGGAAGATGGTGGTCTCGCGCTGCGGGGTCTCGGCGACCTTGCCGAACATCTCCGACGAGGACGCCTGGTAGAAGCGTATCTGCCCGCCGCCGTCACTCCGGGAGCCGTTCAGGCCGCTGACCATGCGGATCGCCTCCAGCATGCGCAGGACGCCCATGCCGTTGATCTCGGTGACGAGTTCGGGCTGCTGCCAGGACATCGGTACGAAGGAGATCGCACCGAGGTTGTAGATCTCGTCGGGCTGCACCTTGTCGACGGCGGAACACAGGCTGGACTGGTCCATCAAGTCGCCGTCGACGAAGTTCAGTTCGGACACCAGCCGACTGACCCGCGACTTCCTGGGATTCGCCTGACCTCGTATCAGACCCCACACCTGGTACCCCTGTGCGAGCAGGTGCTCGGCCAGATAGGAGCCGTCCTGCCCGGTGATTCCGGTGATCAGCGCACGCTTGGACATCTCATTCCTCTCCTCCGCATAGAACAGACCGCCCAAACGCAGAGCCGAGTCGGCTGCTTGGCCTTTTGACTGCTTGGTCTCTTGGCTGCTTGGCTGCTTGGCTCCGAATGGCATCGGCCGGCATCGAAAACGCCGCGGTCCGGACGCTGGGGCATCGCACGCTTCCAAGCAGCCGGTCACGATGTCAAGAAATTCCGGGCACACTAGGGAATTCCCGAGTTCCCGCCACCGGGTGTTTGTGGCCCGTTGTCGTGGGCGCGGCCGGATCCTGCGCGGCCCAGCAGCGCCGGCCGCCGGGACACTAGGGATTTTCCGGTGTGCGGTGCGCTGCACTGTCCAGGTGTGCCCCCTCCAGGCCCGGCCGACGCCCTCATCCGAACCGCCGGCCGGGCCTGCCGTCTCCTGGAGCGTCGCCCGGTGCTGCTCAGCCTTCTGCGAATCCATCTGCGGCCCCATCGGCGTTCCGTCGCCCTGCTGGGGCTGTTGCAACTGGCGCAGATCCTGGCCACTCTGGCGCTGCCGACGCTGGGCGCCGCGGTCATCGACAACGGCGTGGTCGGGGCCGACAGCGGCTACATCATCCGGACCGGCCTGGTCATGCTGGCCGCGGCGCTCGTGCAGGTCGCGGCGTCCGTGGGCGCGGTGGCGCTGGGCGCCCGTACGGCCATGGCGATGGGCCGCGACCTGCGCTCGGCCGTCTTCCGCCGGGTCCTGGACTTCTCGGCCCGCGAGGTCGGGCAGTTCGGCACCCCGTCGCTGATGACCCGGACCGTCAACGACGTACAGCAGGTACAGACGCTGGTGCTGCCGGCATTCGGCGTCGCCGTATCGGCACCCCTGATGTGCCTGGGCAGCATCGTGCTCGCCCTCCAGCAGGACATTCAGCTCTCCCTGCTCCTGGTGACGCTGACGGTGGCCGTCGGAATGTCCTTCGGAATCGTTCTCGGCCGCACCGATCCGTTCTACGCCCGTATGCAGAGAAACCTGGACCGCATCAATGGGCTGCTGCGCGAACGCATTACCGGAGTCCGCGTCGTACGGGCCTTTGTACGCGATGCCCATGAAGGCGCGAGATTTGACCGCACCAATTCGGAATTACGCGAAATCTCGCTGCGCGTCGGCCGGCTGCTGGCGACCGTCATCCCCCTCGTACTGCTGGTCCTGAATGCCTTCATGGTGGCGGTGCTGTGGTTCGGCGCGCACCGGGTCGACTCCGGCGCGATACGGTTCGGCGCGCTCAGTGCGTTTCTGAGCTATCTGACGCTGATCCTGATGTCGGTGGTGATGCTGACCTTCGTGTGCCTGGCGATGCCGCGGGCGAGGGTCTCCGCCGAGCGTATCCAGCAGGTGCTGGCGGCCGAGCCGAGCGTGGCGCCGCCGAGCGAACCCGTGCGCGCGGTGCCCGCGGCCGGCCGGCTGTCCTTGCACGGAGCCGGGTTCCGCTATCCGGGAGCGAAGGAGCCGGTGCTGCGCGGCATCGATCTGAGCGTCGGGCCCGGCGAGACCGTGGCGGTCCTCGGCAGCACGGGCAGCGGCAAGACCACCCTGCTCAACCTCGTGCTGCGGCACTTCGACGCCACCGACGGCTCCGTCCGCGTAGGCGGCGTCGATGTCCGCACGCTGGACGCGGAGGTGCTGCGCCGCACCGTCGGCTTCGTACCGCAGCGGCCGTACCTCTTCTCCGGCACCGTCGCGAGCAATCTGCGCTTCGGCGACCCGGGCGCCACCGACGAGGAACTCTGGCGCGTGCTGGAGATCGCCCAGGCACGCGATTTCGTGGAGCTCCTGCCCGGGGGGCTCAACGCACCGATCACCCAGGGCGGCACCAATGTGTCCGGCGGGCAGCGGCAGCGCCTGGCGATCGCCCGCACCCTGCTGCGCAGGCCGGACATCTACCTCTTCGACGACTGTTTCTCCGCGCTGGACCACGCCACGGACGCCGCGCTGCGGGCCGCCCTGGAGCCGGAGATCTCCCGGGCGACGGTGGTCACCGTCGCCCAGCGCGTCAGCACCGTCCGCCGCGCGGGGCGCATCCTCGTCCTGGACGCGGGGCGGGTGGCCGCCACCGGAACGCACGAGGAGCTGCTGCGCACCAGTACGACGTACCGGGAGATCGCCCGGTCCCAGCTCACCGCGATCACCGGTGACCACGGCGGCTCCGGCGCGGACGCCGAAGCCGCCACGACCCTTCAGGAGGCTGTCCATGGTCGCGACGGACGGCTCTAGCCACGCGTGGCGCGGCCCCGCCCGCCGCACGCTGGGACTGCTGCGCCCGCACCGTGCCCCGGTGACCGTGGCGGTCGCCCTCGGCATCGGCGGTGTCGTGCTCAACGCGTCGGGCCCGCTGCTCCTCGGCAGGGCCACGGACCTCATCTTCGACGGCATCCGGCGCACCCATGGAGCGCGGGGAGTCGACTTCGACGGCATCGCCCGTGTGCTGCTGATGGCGCTCGCGTTCTTCGCCGTGGCCTCCTTCCTCACCCTCCTCCAGGGGCGGCTGGTCACGGCCGTCGTCCAGCGGGTGGTCTTCGCGCTGCGCCGGTCCGTGGCGGACAAGCTCGCCCGCCTGCCGCTGCGGTACTTCGATCGCCACCCTGCGGGCGAGATGCTCAGCCGGGTGACCAATGACGTCGACAACCTCCAGCAGACCCTCCAGCAGACCCTCAGCCAGCTGATCACGGCGGCGTTCTCCGTGCTGACCATGGTGGTGCTGATGTTCGCCATCTCGCCGCCGCTGGCACTGATCATGCTGACCTGCGTTCCGGTGTCGGCCGTGGTCGCGGCCCGGATCGGCAAGCACGCACAGCCGCGGTTCGCCGAGCAGTGGTCCGCCACCGGAGCGCTGAACGCCCATGTCGAGGAGGTCTACACCGGGCACGCGCTGGTCAAGGGCTTCGGGCGGCGTGAGCAGGCCGAGCGTGTCTTCGACGAGCACAACGAAGCCCTGTACCGCGCCGGCGCGCGGGCCCAGTTCGTCTCCGGCGCCATCGAGCCGTCGATGATGTTCGTCTCCCACCTCGGCTATGTCGTCGTGGCGGTCGTCGGCGCGCTGCGCGTGGTCTCCGGGGCCCTGTCCATCGGCGACGTCCAGGCGTTCATCCTTTACTCCCGGCAGTTCAGTCAGCCGATCGTCGAGGTCGCCGGCATCGCCGCCCGCCTCCAGTCCGCCCTCGCCTCCGCGCAGCGGATCCACGAGCTGCTGGACGCCGACGAACAAGGCCCCGACCCCGAGCGACCCGCGCGCCTCCAACAGGCCCGAGGACACGTCCGGTTCGACAATGTCGGTTTCCGCTACTCCCCCGACATCCCCCTCATCGAGGACCTCTGCCTCACCGTCGAACCCGGCCGGACCGTCGCGGTCGTCGGCCCGACCGGCGCGGGCAAGACCACCCTGGGCAACCTCCTCATGCGGTTCTACGAAACCGACGCGGGGCGCATTTTCCTGGACGGCACCGATATCACCACCCTGACGCGCGAGGACCTGCGCTCCCACATCGGCCTGGTGCTCCAGGACGCCTGGCTGTTCTCCGGCACCATCGCCGAGAACATCGCCTACGGGCGCCCCGACGCGACGCGCGAGGAGATCGTGGCCGCCGCCCGCGCCACGTGCGCCGACCGCTTCATCCGCACCCTGCCGGACGGCTACGACACCGTCCTGGACGAGGAGTCGGCCAACGTCAGCGCGGGCGAGAAGCAGCTCATCACCATTGCCCGCGCCTTCCTGGCCCGGCCCTCGATCCTGCTCCTGGACGAGGCGACCAGCTCCGTCGACACCCGCACGGAAGTCCTCATCCAACGCGCCATGCACTCGCTGCGCGCGGGCCGCACCAGCTTCGTCATCGCCCACCGGCTCTCCACCATCCGTGACGCGGACCTCATCCTCGTCATGGAAGGCGGCCGCATCGTCGAGCGCGGCACCCACGATCAGCTCCTGGCCGCCGAGGGGGCCTACGCCCGGCTGCATTCGGCCGTGGGGCAGCCGGTCAACGGCTCCCGAACCTCTGGCATTTCCCCCAGTCTTTCGTGACCAGGATGGTGGCGCGCGGCGGCTCGGGCCGATGGGCATCGGTCCGCGATCCCCACCGGGACGGCCCCGCGGAACAGCCCCGCGGAAGAGCCCTGCGGGGACGCATCCTGTCGGCGAAGGTCGGGTACCACCAGCATGTTTGAGAACCAGCAGAACCAGCATCTGTCACGGCGCCGTCTGCTCGGACTGGCCGCCCTCAGCGGCGCCGCCGTCGCCGGAATGACCACGATTTCCGCCGCCCCGCGTGCCGCGGCCGCCGACAGGCGGAGTCCCAAGGCCCGCAGCGGCTCGTTCGTACCGGCCGTGGTGATCGGTACGGGTTACGGCGCCGCGGTCTCCGCGCTGCGGCTCGGCGAGGCCGGAATTCCCACGCTCATGCTCGAAATGGGCCAGCTGTGGAACAAGCCCGCCGACGACGGCAATGTCTTCTGCGGCATGCTCACGCCCGACCGCCGCTCCAGCTGGTTCAAGTCCCGCACCGAGGCCCCGCTCGGCTCGTTCCTGTGGCTGGATGTCGTCAACCGCAACATCGACCCGTACGCGGGAGTGCTGGACAAGGTGCACTTCGACCAGATGTCGGTGTACGTGGGGCGCGGTGTCGGCGGTGGCTCGCTGGTCAACGGCGGCATGGCCGTCGTACCGAAGCGGTCGTACTTCGAGGAGGTCCTCCCGCGGGTGGACGCCGCCGAGATGTACGACCGGTACTTCCCGCGCGCCAACTCGATGCTCAAGGTGAACCACATCGACACGGGCTGGTTCGAGGAGACCGAGTGGTACAAGTTCGCGCGGGTCTCACGCGAACAGGCGGGCAAGGCGGGCCTGAGCACCACCTTCGTCCCCAACGTCTACGACTTCGACCGGATGCGCCGCGAGGCGGCCGGCGAGGTGCCCAAGTCCGCGCTGGCGGGCGAGGTCATCTACGGCAACAACCACGGCAAACAGAGCCTGGACAAGACCTACTTGGCCGCCGCGCTCGGCACCGGCAAGGTCACCATCGAGACCCTGCACCAGGTCAAGGCGATCCGTCAGCAGCCGGACGGCAGCTACGTCCTGTCCGTGGACCAGATCGACGCCAACGGCACGGTCGTCACCCACAAGGAGATCGCCTGCCGCCACCTGTTCCTCGGCGCCGGCAGCCTCGGCTCCACCGAGCTGCTGGTACGCGCCCGGGACACCGGCACGCTGCCCGACCTCAACGCCAAGGTCGGCGCGGGCTGGGGCCCCAACGGCAACATCATGACCGGCCGGGCCAACCACGTCTGGAACACCACCGGGGCCCACCAGTCCTCGATCCCCGCTCTGGGCATCGACGACTGGGACAACCCCGCCGCCCCGGTCTTCGCGGAGATCGCGCCGATGCCGGCCGGTGTGGAGACCTGGGTCAGCCTCTATCTGGCGATCACCAAGAACCCCGAGCGCGGCACCTTCGTCTACGACAAGGCCACCGACCGGGCCGCGCTGCGCTGGACACGGGACCAGAACACGCCCGCGGTCAACGCCGCGAAGTCGCTCTTCGACCGGATCAACAAGGCCAACACCACGATGTACCGCTACGACTTGTTCGGTCCGCAGCTGAAGAACTTCTCCGACGACTTCTGCTACCACCCCCTCGGCGGCTGCGTCCTGGGCGAGGCCACCGACGGGTACGGCCGGGTCGCGGGCTACCGCAACCTCTACGTCACGGACGGCGCACTCATCCCGGGGTCCATCGGGGTCAACCCCTTCGTGACCATCACGGCGCTGGCCGAGCGGAACATCGAGCGGATCATCGCGGAGGACGTCAAGGCCGCGTAGTCGTGCCGCCCCCCGTCTGTCGCCATAAGGCCGCACAAGCACACACGTCCGTACGAGGACCACGAGAAGGACAAGGAAGAGGCAGCGGATGTCGTTCAAGTACCCCGTGTCCACGCCCGCTCTGGACGGCCGGGAACTGGAGTATCTGACCGGTGCCGTCGAGGACGGCTGGATTTCGTCGCAGGGCCCGATGGTCGGGCGGTTCGAGCGTGCCTTCGCGGACTACAACGGCGTCGCGCACGGCGTGTCCTGTTCGTCGGGGACGGCGGCGCTCACGCTGGCGCTGCGGGCGCTGGGTATCGGCCCGGGGGACGAGGTGATCGTTCCGGAGTTCACGATGGTCGCCTCGGCGTGGGCGGTCACCTACACCGGCGCGACGCCCGTGTTCGTGGACTGCGGGGACGACCTCAATATCGATGTCACGCGTATCGAGGAGAAGATCACGGCGCGGACGAAGGCCGTGATGCCCGTCCACATCTATGGCCGGCGCTGCGACATGGACGCGGTGATGGACATCGCGTTCCAGTACAACCTGCGGGTCGTGGAGGACAGCGCCGAGGCCCACGGCGTCCGGCCGGTCGGGGACATCGCGTGCTATTCGCTGTTCGCCAACAAGATCATCACGGCGGGCGAGGGCGGCATCTGTCTCACCGACGACCCCAACCTGGCCGGGCAGCTGGCGCATCTGCGCGCCATGGCGTTCACCAAGGACCACAGCTTCCTGCACAAGAAGGTCGCCTACAACTTCCGGATGACGGCGATGCAGGCCGCCGTCGCGCTCGCCCAGGTCGAGCGGCTGGATGACATCCTCGCCATGCGGCGGGAGATCGAGCGGCGCTATGACGAGGGGCTCGCCGGCGTTCCCGGTATCACGCTGTTGCCGCCGCGGGACGTGCTGTGGATGTACGACCTGCGGGCCGAACGCCGCGAGGAACTGCGGGAGTTCCTGGCCGGTGAGTCGATCGAGACCCGGCTGTTCTTCAAGCCGATGAGTCGGCAGCCCATGTACTTCCACCCCGACTGGCCCTCGCTCAAGGCGAACACCTTCGCCGAGGACGGGCTGTATCTGCCCACCCACACCGGACTGTCCGCCTCCGACCAGGACTTCGTGATCGACCGGGTCCGCGCGTTCTACGGCGTCGACTGACGGTCCGTCAGAGAGAGGTCATATCCACCCATGACGCACACAGACCCGGCCACGCCGCCGGCCGTCGACTTTCCGCAGCGTATGCCCGGCGTGCCGTTCCCGCCGCCCGACTACGCCGACTACCGCGGCCGCAAGGGGCTGGTCCGCTCGCACCTGTCCGACGGCAAGCGGGTGTGGCTGGTCACCCGGCACGAGGACGTACGCGCCGTACTGACCAACCCGAGCATCAGCTCCAACCCCCAGCACAAGGGATTCCCCAACGTCGGGAACCTGGGCGTGCCCAAGCAGGACCAGATCCCGGGCTGGTTCGTGGGCATGGACTCCCCCGAGCACGACCGGTTCCGCAAGGCCCTCATCCCGGAGTTCACCGTCCGGCGGGTACGCGCGATGAAGCCCGCGATCGAGCGCACGGTGGACGCACAACTGGACCTCATGCTGGCCGCCGGCAACACCGCCGACCTCGTCGCCGACTTCGCCCTGCCCATCCCCTCCCTGGTGATCTCCGCGCTGCTCGGCGTGCCGCCCGCCGACCGCGAGTTCTTCGAGTCCAGGACCCGCGTCCTGGTCTCCCTCCGCTCCTCCACCGACGAGGACCGCATGGCCGCCGCCAAGGACCTCCTGCGGTACATCAACCGGCTGGTGGAGATCAAACAGAAGTGGGGCGGCGACGACCTCATCACACGGCTGCTGGCCACCGGCGCCATCGCCCCCCACGAAATGTCCGGCGTGCTGATGCTCCTGCTCATCGCCGGCCACGAGACCACGGCCAACAACATCGCCCTCGGCGTGGTCACCCTGCTGGCGAACCCGCAATGGATCGGCGACGACCGGGCCGTGGAGGAGACGCTGCGCTTCCACTCCGTCGCCGATCTGGTGTCCCTGCGTGTCGCGGTCCAGGACGTGGAAATCGCCGGGCAGCTCATCAAGGCGGGCGAGGGGATCGTGCCGCTGGTCGCCGCCGCCAACCATGACGAGAACGCCTTCGAGTGCCCCCACGCCTTCGACCCCTCCCGGTCCGCCCGCCACCATGTGGCCTTCGGCTACGGCGTACACCAATGCCTGGGACAGAACCTGGTGCGGATCGAGATGGAAGTCGCCTACCGGAAACTCTTCGAGCGCATCCCGAACCTCGAACTCGCCGTATCCACCGACGGGTTGGACATCAAGTACGACGGCGTGCTCTACGGCCTGAACGAGTTGCCCGTCCGCTGGTAGCCGCGCCCGGCCGCGCCGGGCGGCGCCCCCATCCACCGCAGGAGACACCTCGACATGCGTATCACCGTTGACCCCGACCGCTGCGTGGGAGCGGGCCAGTGCGCGCTCAACGCGCCCGCGCTCTTCGACCAGGACGACGACGGACTCGTCACCCTCCTGGCCGAGCCCGGCGCCGACCAGCACGACAAGGCCCGGCTGGCCGGCGCCCTGTGCCCGTCCGGGGCGATCACCGTGCAGGAGGGCTGAGGCCCCCGTCCCGGGCAGGAGCTCGTGTCCGAACCCCGCCCGTCCCCACAACTGACGAGAGTGCTTGAGATCCGGGAGTGATGGTGCCCGTCCACACGAATGACTACGCGATCCAGCCGCCCGCCGACACCACGCGGGTACCGGGCGGCTTCACCCTGCCTGAGGTGTTCGGGGCCGCCGTGGATTCCGCCCCCACCGCAGTGGCCCTCGTCGACGGGCACCGCTCCTGGACCTGGGCGCAGTGGCGGGCGGACGTCGACGCGCTGGCACGCGGGCTCCAGGAGTCGGGCGTCGCACCCGGCGACGTGGTGGCGATGCGGCTGCCGAACTGCTGGGAGCTGCCGACCCTGCATCTGGCCGTCGCGGCCGTCGGCGCGGTACTGCTGCCCATCCACCACGGCACCCCGCTCCCGGAGGTCCATGCGCTGCTGACCCGGGCGGAACCCGTCCTTCTCGTCCTGTCGGCCTCCGGGAGCGAGAGCCCGGCGACGGCGCGTTCGCTTCTGGAGAGCGTGCCGTCGCTGCGCGGCGTGCTGATGGCCGGGGCGCCGGAGGCGGAGGGTCGGGATCCGGAGGTCGGGTCGCTGGACGGGCTGCTGGCGGCCTGGGCCGGCAGCGGGCCCCGGCCGGTGGACGTCACCCCCGACATGCCGCTCGTTCTCGTCCCCTCGTCGGGGACGACCGCGGCGCGGCCCAAGCTGTGTGTGCACAGCCACGACGGTCTGCTGTCGAACACCGCGGCCGTCACCGCCGAGGCCGCCGACGCCTTCGACGGTCCGGTCCTCACGGCCTGCCCGATGACCCATCTGTTCGGCCTCCAGTCCCTGCACGCGGCGCTGTTCGCCGTCTGCGCGCAGGTCCTGCTCACCGGCTGGGACGTGGACCGCTTCCTGGAACTGGCTCAGGAACACCACCCTCGCGTCGTGTTCGCCGTGCCCGCCCAGCTGCGGGACGTCGTGGCATGCCTGGCCAGGACGGGCGAGCCCGCGGGCTTCACGCCGTACCAGGTACGTACCGCGGGGGCCGCCGTCGCGCCCGCGCTCGCCGTGCAGGTACGCGCCGTCCTGGACTGCGAACTGGTCGTGGTGTGGGGGATGTCCGAGATCGGCACCGGCACCCGCACCCGGGCCCAGGACCCCGACGGCTGTGTGGGAGTGCCGGTCCGTGGGGTGGACGTGCGGGTCGTCGACGAGCACGGCCGCGTGTGCGCGGCGGGCGAGAGGGGTGAACTCCATTACCGGGGGCCAGGGTTGTTCCGCGGCTATTTCCGCGAACCGGAGCTGACGCGCTCGGCCCTCACCGATGACGGCTGGCTGCGGACCGGCGATCTCGCGACCATCGGCGCCGACGGCACGGTGGTGCTGCACGGCCGGGCGGCCGAGCTGATCAATACGGGGGGCCGGAAGTTCAGCGCCACCGAGGTCGAGGGGCTGCTCGCGGACCTCGCGGGCCTGGGTCCGCTGGCCGTGGCGGGCGCACCGGACGACCGGCTCGGGGAGTATCCGTGCCTGGTCGTGACCGACCGCGCGGACGGCACGATCGGCCTGAGCGAAGTGACCGCGTTCCTGCGCCGGCGGGGGCTCGCCGACCACAAGATCCCCCTCGAACTGGTCACCGTGCGCGAGCTTCCCCTTTCCCCTGCCGGGAAGCTCGACCGCCGGGCGCTCCAGCGGCTGCTCGCGAGCCTTGAGGAGGTGTCCGTTCCGGCCCGTCTCGGCGCGGCCGTGCCCTACACGGCCGAGGAGGCGCTGGAACTCGTCCGCGACTGCGTCGGCCGGGTGCTCCGTTACAGCGGCGCGGCCGTCCCCACCTCTTCGGACAAGGACTTCTTCTCCCCGGACAAGGACTTCCGCCAGCTCGGCCTGGACTCCCTGCACGCGGTGCGGCTGCGGAACCTTCTGCGGGAGGAGACCGGTCTGCCGCTCCCGGCCACCCTGGCCTTCGACTCCCCCACTCCGCGGGCCGTCGCGCGCGTACTGGCCGAGCAGGACGAGCCGTCCCGGCAGGAGCCGTGGGAGATCCCGGCGGACGGCGGCGAACCGGTGGCGATCGTGGGCATGGCCTGCCGGCTGCCGGGTGGCGCCGACTCCCCCGACGCCCTGTGGGAGCTGCTCGCCGAGGGGACCGACGCGATGTCCCCCTTCCCCACGGACCGCGGCTGGGACCTGGACCGGCTGTTCGACGAGGATCCCGACCGCCCGGGTACCTCGTACGCGCGCGAAGGCGGCTTCCTGCATGACGCGGGCGACTTCGACGCGGGCTTCTTCGGCCTGTCGGACCAGGAGGCGACGGCGACCGATCCGCAGCAGCGACTGCTTCTGGAGGCGGCCTGGGAGACCTTCGAGCGGGCGGGCTTCGACCCGCAGTCCCTGAAGGGAACCCGCACGGGCGTGTTCACGGGCGCGATGGACCGCGGCTACGGAACCCTCGCGTCCGCCGCGCCCGGCGCAGGGGAGAGCATGCTGATCACCGGGGCCGCGGGCAGCGCGGTCTCGGGGCGCATCGCCTACACCTACGGGCTCGAAGGCCCCGCGCTGACGGTCGACACCGCCTCCTCGTCCTCCCTCGTCGCCCTGCATCTGGCCTGCCGGTCCCTGCGGTCGGGCGAGACCGACCTGGCGCTGGCCGGCGGCGTCACCGTCATGGCGACCCCGGCGCCCTTCGCACACTTCTCGCGGCTGCGCGCGCTGTCCCCGGACTCCCGCGCCATGGCCTACGCGGACGCCGCGAACGGCTCCGCGTGGTCGGAGGGCGCGGGGCTGCTGCTACTGGAGCGGCTGAGCGACGCCCGGCGCAACGGACACCGTGTCCTGGCGCTCGTACGGGGCTCCGCCGTGAATCAGGACGGCGCCTCCAACGGACTCACCGCGCCGAGCGGGCCCGCGCAGCAGCGCGTCATCCGCCAGGCCCTGGCCGACGCCGGGCTGACGCCGCAGGACGTGGACGCAGTGGAGGGGCACGGCACCGGCACTCCGCTCGGCGACCCCATCGAGGCCCAGGCCCTGCTGGCCACGTACGGCCAACAGCGCCCGGAGGGACGGCCGTTGTGGCTGGGGTCGGTGAAGTCGAACATCGGGCACACACAGGCCGCCGCCGGAGTCGTCGGGGTCATCAAGACGGTGCTCGCGCTGCGCCACGGCGTCCTGCCTCAGACCCTGCACGTGGACGCTCCCTCCACCGAAGTGGACTGGACCGCCGGTTCGGTGCGGCTGCTGACCGAGGCCCGGCCCTGGCCACGGGAGAGCGGACGCACGCGCCGGGCGGGGGTGTCCTCGTTCGGACTCACCGGCACCAACGCGCACGTGATCCTGGAGGAGACGCCGGGAGAGGAGCCGGAAGGGGCGCGGGACGAGGTTCCCAAGGAGGCGCGGGACGCCTCCTCGCCGTCCCGGATCCCGGAGCCGGCCGGTGACACGGCCGCGCCCTGGGTGCTCTCCGCCCGGAGCCGGCCGGCGCTGCGTGCGCAGGCGCGCCGCCTGGCCGAGAAGGTGGCCGCCGACCCCGGCCTCCGGGCCCAGGATGTCGCCCATGCCCTGGCCACCTCCCGTACCCTGCACCGGCACCGGGCCGTCGTCAGCGGCTCCGACCGGGCACAACTGCTCGCCGCGACGGCGCGGTTCGGGCGCGGTGAACGGACCGCGGGCGTCACCCCGGACGATTCCGCCCCGGGCGGGCCGGCCTTCGTCTTCTCCGGGCAGGGCAGCCAGCGCAACGGCATGGGGCGCGAGGCGGCCGAGGCGTTCCCCGTCTTCGGACAGGCGCTGGGCGAGGTGTGCGCCGCGCTGGATCCGCTGCTGGCGCGGCCGCTGACGTCGGTGATGTGGGCGACTCCCGGCTCCGAGGAGGCGGCCCGCCTCGACGACACCACCTACACGCAGCCCGCCCTGTTCGCCGTCCAGGTCGCCCTGTACCGGCTGTTCGAGTCCTGGGGAGTGGTCCCGGACCACCTGGTCGGGCATTCGGTCGGCGAGATCTCCGCCGCTCATGTGGCGGGCGTGCTCGGCCTCCAGGACGCGTGCACCCTGGTGGCGGCCCGCAGCAGGCTGATGGGCGCGCTGCCGCCCGGCGGTGCGATGGTGGCGGTACGCATCACGGAAGCCGAAGTGACCCCTTGGCTCGCGGAGTTGACGGACAAGGTGTCGATCGCCGCCGTCAACGGTCCGCACTCCCTCGTCCTCTCGGGTGCCGAGGCCCCGCTCGTCGCCCTCACGGACCGGCTTGCCGCCGCCGGCCACAAAATTCGACGACTCACGGTGAGCACCGCGCCCCACTCGCCGCTGATGGACCCCATGCTGGACGAGTTCCGCGCGGTCGTCCGTACGCTGTCCTACGCCGCGCCCGCCGTTCCCCTCATCTCCACCGTCACCGGCCGTCCGTTGACCGGCGAGGAGGCGCGCGACCCGGAGCGCTGGGTGCGGCACGTGCGGCAGTCCGTACGCTTCAAGGACGCGATCGACCGGCTCCGGGAGGAGCGCGTCACCGGGTTCTTGGAGCTGGGTGCCGAACCGGCACTCACGCCGATGATCGACGAGTGCCTGGAGTCTGCCGACGCACCGCCCGGGACCGCCCTGGTGCCGAGTCTGCGCGCCGGAGTGCCGGAGCGGGATGCCCTGCTCACCGCGGTAGCCCGCATGCACGCCCGTGGCGTTCGCGTCGACTGGGACGCGGTGCTTCCCGGGGCCCGGCCCGTTGCCCTGCCGACGTACGCGTTCCAGCGGCGGCGGTTCTGGCCGGCGCCGGCGCCGGCTCCGGTGAGCCCGGCGGGCTCGGCAGCTCCGACTGCCGACGGGGGCCTCGCGCACGCCGCGGATACCGCGGGCGGGGCGGCGGCCGGGGAAGAGCCGCTGGGGCTGGAGGCCCGGCTGTCCGGTCTCGACGAGGCCGAACAGCACGCGCTCGTACTGGCCCTGGTCCTCGCCGAGACCTCGGCCGTGCTCGGCGACCAGGAGGCGCAGGAGCCGCAGGGCGAGGAGGGCAACCGCACGTTCAAGGAGATGGGCATCAACTCGTTGAACGCCGTCGAGCTGCGCAACCGCCTCATCGCCGCCACGGACCTGCGCCTTCCCGCCACACTCGTCTACGACCACCCCACGCCGAAGGCCGTCGTCCGGCTCGTCCGCGAACGGCTCGCGCGGCCGGCCTCCCCCACCCGCGATGTGGCTACCGTCGTGGCCGAGTTGGAGTCCCTGATGACGGCCGGTGCCGAGGTTTCGGAGGAGACGGTGGCGCGGTTGAAGGCGGTGACGGCGATGACCACGGGGTCGGGCAGCGGTACGGGCGTCGGCCCCGGTGGGGCGCTGGACCTGGTGTCGGCCAGCGACGAGGAACTGTTCCGGCTGATGGACGCGGAGAGTTGACGGGTGCGACCGGCCTCCCGGTCCGGCGTGCCCCTCTTCGCCAACTCTAGGTAATTCCATACCATTTCGGGCCGTACGGTCCCGATATGAACTGCCATTCCACGGCGGCGGTGCTGACCGCCCGCCACATCGCCGAATCGTTCGTGGCCGCCGTATCGGCAGTGGGGGCCACCGTGCCCCTCGCCTCGGCCGCCTCACCTGCCGTGCGCAGGATTCCGTTCACCCACGCCACGGTCACCCAGCAGCGGGACGGCTCGTTCACCGTGTTCTGGAAGGCGCCCGGCGTCGATTCGGTGACCGTCTGCGCCGCCGGCCGGGCCGTGGCGCACGAAGGGGCCGAGGCCACCGTCACCGTACGCGGACTGCCCGCCGTCGACCGCCAGTGGTTCCGCCTCGTCCCCGACCGGGGCGCCCCGCTCACCCTCGCCGACCGCTCGCTGCACCTGGAGGGCACCGCCCACGTCCGCGACGTGGGCGGCTGCCGCACCGCCGACGGCCGGTGGGTGAAGATGGGCGTCCTGTACCGCACCAAAGACCTGCACGCGCTCACCGACGCCGACCGGGCCAAACTCCAGCGCCTCGGCATCCGTACGGACTTCGACCCGCGCATGCAGAGCGAGCGCATCAAGGCCACGGACCGCGTACCCGCGGGCGCGCGCTGCATCGTCGCCGATGCCGTCGATGAGGCCAAGGCCCCCTTCGCCACCTTCGACGCCTATCTGCGGAACGGGCTGGGCCTGAGCGGGAAGGACCTGAAGCGGCTGCGCGAGGCGCTGCTCGCCGGCTGACCGGCCCATCGGCACGAACGACGCCCCCCTCCCGGCACACAGCCGGAAGGGGGGCGCTGAGTTTCTGCCGCGCAGGTCAGGACAGGCCGAGTTCGTTGTCGAGGAGGTCGAAGACCTCCTCGTCGGAGGCGGACGCAAAGTCGAAGTCCTCGTCGGACGGGGCACCCTCGTGCCCGGCTGCCGCGGCCGTGTCCCGCAGGGCGTTCCACTTGGCCCTGAGGACTTCCAGGCGGCCGGCTATCTGCTCGTGCATCTCCTCCGTGATGTCGAGTCCGCCGAAGGCCTTCTCCATCCTTTCGAGTTCGCCCAGGAGCGCCTCTGGGCCGAAGGCCGGCTCGGGCGCGATCCGGGCATGGAGGTGGTCGACGAGTTCCGCAGGCGTCGGGTAGTCGAAGAGCAGGGTCGCCGGCAGGCGAATTCCGGTGAGGGCGCTCAGGCGGTTGCGGAGCTCCACCGCGGTGAGGGAGTCGAAGCCGAGGTCCAGGAAGGCGCGGTCCTGGTCGACTTCCGTGGCACCGGCGTGTCCGAGGACCCCCGCGATCTGGCCGCGTACGGCGTCCAGCACGACTTCGCGTCCTTCTGCCGCCGGCAGACCGGTCAGGCGCTGAGCGAAGGCGGCAGCGGTGTCGTCATCCGCCGCGGCCGCCGCCGTGCGTCGGCCCGGGGTACGGATCAGGCCGCGCAGCAGCGGCTGGGGCTCACCCTGTGCCCGTAGCGCCGCGAGGTCCAGGCGGACGGGGAGCGGCGCGGGCTCGTTGGTGCCGAGCGCGGCGTCGAACAGGGCCACGCCCTCCTCGACGGTCAGCGGTGGCATGCCTTGGCGTGCGATGCGCTGGAGGTCGGCGTCGGTGAGGGTGCCGGTCATGCCACCGTCCTGGGACCAGGGACCCCACGCCAGCGACACCGCCGCAAGACCCGCCGCCCGGCGATGGTGGGCCAGGGCATCCAAGAAGGCGTTGCCCGCTGCGTAGTTGGCCTGACCCGCACTACCGAAGGTACCTGCCACGGACGAGAACACCACGAACGCGTCCAGATCCAGATCCCTGGTCGCCTCGTGCAGGTTCCACGCCGCATCCACCTTCGGACGCAACACCGCCGACAGCCGCTCCGGCGTCAGCGACTCCACCACACCGTCATCCAGGACACCGGCCGTATGCACCACGGCCGTGGGCGCATGGCGAGCGATGAGGTCGGCCACCGCCACCGCATCGGTCACGTCGCATGCCTCGACGGCCACATCTGCACCACTACCCCGCAGCTCCGTCACCAGCTCCTCGGCCCCCTCGGCAGCGGGACCACGGCGGCTCACCAGCAGCACACTCCGCACCCCGTGCTCGGCCACCAAGTGCCGGGCGACCGTACGACCCAAGCCACCCGTGCCACCGGTGACCAGGACCGTGCCGGACGGATCCCAGTTCATCGTGTGCGGGGACTGCACCCGAACCAGCCGGGCCGCCAGCACCTCACCCCCACGCACCAGCAGTTCGGGCTCGTCGGTCGCGAGCGCACCTGGCACGAGCGCTACTTCAGCATCACCGTCCAAGTCCACCAGACCGAAGCGACCCGGGTGCTCCGACACCGCCGAACGCACCAGACCCCACACCGCCGCACCCGCCAGATCCCCACCGGACACCGCACCACGCGTCACGAACACCAGACGCGAAGCCGCAAACCGCTCATCGGCCAGCCACGACTGGACCAGGTCCAGCGCCCCTGCCGTGGCGGCATGGACGGACTCCACCGTTCCGGCGCCCTCGGCGGGCAGCGGGGCGAGCACGGTGTCGTGGGCGCCCGTCGCCGCGAGGTCGTCGAGGTCCGCGTGGGGCCGGAGGGAGAGTGCGTTGAGGGTACCCTCGGTGTCCTTGCCGAGCAGGGCGAGGGAGTTCGCGGGCCCGTCCGTGAGGTGGAGGGTGGTCCAGTCGACCTTGAAGAGGGCATCTCGGTCGCCGGTCTGCAACTGCCCGGCGGTGATCGGACGTGCGGTCAGGGACTGCACCGAGGCGACCGGCGCACCGGCGGTGTCCGCGATGGCGATCGACGCACCGCTTTCGGTGGGACGGATGCGTACCCTCACCTGGGAAGCGCCGGTGGCGTGGAGTGTCACTCCGTTCCAGGAGAAGGGGACGGCTCCTTCGTCCGTCCCCTCGCCGCCGAGGAGCGCTGCGTGCAACGCGGCGTCGAACAGTGCGGGGTGCAGGCCGTAGGCGTTGCCGTCCGTTCCTTCGGGGAGTTTGACCTCGGCGTAGATGTCCTCGCCGAGCTTCCAGGCCGCCCGCAGGCCCTGGAACACCGGGCCGTACGCGAATCCGGCGTCCGCGAACCGCTCGTAGCAGCCGGCCGCGTCCAATTGCTCGGCACCCTTCGGGGGCCATACCGCGGCATCGAACGGCACCGTCCCGGCGGCCGGCGTCAGGGTGCCGTTGGCGTGCGGCGTCCATGTGCCTTCGCCCTCACGTGCATGGACCGAGACCGGCCGGCGGCCGGCCTCATCGGGCTCGCCCACCCATACCTGTACCTGGATCGCGGCGCCCGACGCGGGCAGGACCAGTGGCGCGGCGAGCGTCAGTTCGTCCACCGCAGCGCAGCCCACCTCGTCGGCCGCGCGCAGCACCAGTTCCAGGAGAGCCGTGCCGGGCACCAGTACGGAGCCCAGCACCACGTGATCCCCCAGCCACGGGTGCGAGGTCAGGGACAGCCGCCCGGTGAACAGCATGCCACCCGATCCGGCAAGTTCCACGGCCGCGCCCAGCAACGGGTGCCCGGCCGAGCCGAGGCCCGCGGACCGCACATCGCCCGCACGCGCCGCCCCGCCCGACGGCCAGAACCGTTCGCGCTGGAACGCGTACGTCGGCAGGTCCACCCACCGCGCACCCGTGCCGGCGAAGGCGGCGGACCAGTCGACCGGGGTGCCGTGGGCGTGCAGTCGTGCCAGGGCCGTGAGCAGTACTGGTGCCTCGGGGCGGCTCTTGCGCAGTACGGGGGCCAGTACGGACTCGTCGGCGGCGGATTCGGCGGCGAGCGCGGAGAGGGCGCCGTCGGGGCCGAGCTCCAGGAACGCCGAGACGCCCTGCTCGCGGAGCGCGCCGACCCCGTCGGCGAACCGTACGGCCTCGCGTACGTGGCTGACCCAGTACTCGGCGGAGCACAGCTGTTCCGCGGTGGCGGGCCGGCCGGTGACGTTCGAGACCACGGGGATGCGCGGCACGGCGTAGGTCATGCCGTCGGCGACGGCCCGGAAGTCGGCCAGCATCGGTTCCATGAGCGGCGAGTGGAAGGCGTGCGAGACCCGCAGCCTGCTGGTCTTGCGCCCCTCACCCTCGAAGTGCGCCGCGAGGGCGAGTACCTCGTCCTCGGCGCCGGAGACCACGACCGACGAGGGGCCGTTGATCGCCGCGAGGGACACCTTCTGCGTGAGGTGCGGACGTACCTCGTCCTCTGTGGCCCGGATCGCCATCATCGCTCCGCCCGGCGGCAGTTGCTGCATCAGACGGCCTCGGGCCGCCACCAGGGCACAGGCGTCCGGGAGGGAGAAGACGCCCGCCACATGCGCCGCGGCGATTTCTCCGATGGAGTGCCCCAGCAGGTGGTCCGGACGTACGCCCCAGGACTCCAGCAGACGGAACAGGGCCACCTCGATGGCGAACAGACCCGTCTGGGTGTACGCGGTCTGGTTCAGCAGTTCCGCGTCCTCGCCCCAGATGACGTCTTGCAAGGGGCGGTCCAAGTGCTCGTTCAGGTGCGCGTCCAGGGCGGAGCACACCGCGTCGAAGGCCGCTGCGAAGGCCGGGTAGCGGTCGTACAACTCCCGGCCCATGCCGAGGCGTTGCGATCCCTGGCCCGAGAACAGGAAGGCCAGCTTGCCCGAGCGGGCTCGGTCCTGCGCTACGACGGCCGGCACCTCGGTGCGACCCTCGGCCAGGGCGGACAGCGAGTGCAGCAGGTCCGCTCGGTCCGCGGCGAGGATCACCGCGCGGTGCTGGAAGGCCGAGCGGCCCGTCGCGAGTGAGTGGGCGACATCCGTGATCCGCGGCCCCGGATCGCCGTCGAGACGGGACAGCAGTCGTGCTGCCTGCGCCCGCAGCGCCGATGCGCTCCGGCCGGACAGCAGTACCGGCACCGGCGTCCCGGAACCGGCCGGATCGTCCTCGGCGGCATCCGGCGCGGTGTCGGGCGTGATCGATTCCGTTTCGGCCGCGACCGGTTCGGGCTGCTCCAGGATGACGTGCGCGTTCGTCCCACTGATGCCGAAGGAGGAAACGCCCGCACGGCGCGGCCCCTCACCCTGCGGCCACTCGGCCTCAGCGGTCAGCAGCTCGACGGCACCGGCACTCCAGTCGACGTGCGACGACGGCTCGTCGACATGCAGCGTCCGCGGAAGGACACCGTGGTGCATCGCCAGCACCATTTTGATGACACCCGCAACACCCGAAGCCGCCTGCGCATGACCGATGTTGGACTTCACCGAACCCAGCAGCAACGGCCGGTCCGCCGACCGCTCCCGGCCATACGTGGCCAGCAGCGCCTGCGCCTCGATCGGGTCACCCAACGTCGTGCCCGTACCGTGCGCCTCCACCGCGTCCACATCAGCCGCCGACAGGCCCGCACTCGCCAGCGCCTGCCGAATCACCCGCTGCTGCGAAGGACCGTTCGGCGCCGTCAGACCATTGGACGCACCGTCCTGATTCACCGCACTGCCCCGCACGGTCGCCAGGATGCGGTGTCCGTTGCGGCGTGCGTCGGACAAGCGCTCCAGCACCAGGATTCCGGCGCCTTCGGCCCAGCCGACGCCGTCGGCGGCATCGGCGAACGCCTTGCAGCGGCCGTCCCCGGACAGTCCGCCCTGGCGGGAGAACTCCACGAAGGTCAGCGGTGTGGACATCACCGTCACACCGCCCGCGAGCGCCAGCGAGCACTCCCCCGAGCGCAGCGACTGTGCTGCCAGGTGCAGGGCGACCAGGGACGACGAGCACGCCGTGTCCACCGTGACCGCCGGACCCTCGAAACCGAAGGTGTACGAGACCCGGCCCGAGGCGACACTGCCTGCGCTGCCGCTGCCCTGGTAGCCCTCGAACTCGCGCCCGGAGAGCAGCGTCGAGTAGTCGTGGTACATCACGCCGGCGAAGACGCCCGTACGGCTGCCGCGCAGCGTGGCCGGGTCCATACCGGCGCGCTCCAGCGCCTCCCAGGTCGTCTCCAGCAGCAGCCGCTGCTGGGCGTCGGTCGTCAGTGCCTCCCGCGGACTCATCCCGAAGAACTCGGGGTCGAACTCCGCCGCGTCATGGAGGAATCCACCGGAGCGGGTGGCGATGGCGCCCTCCCGCTCGGGGTCATAGGTCTCGTCGATCTCCCAGCCTCGGTCGGTCGGGAAATCGGAGACGGCGTCCACGCCGTCCGCCACCAGCTGCCACAGGTCCTCCGGCGAGGCGACGCCGCCGGGGAAGCGGCAGCTCATGCCGACGATCACGACCGGATCGTCCGCCAGAGACGGCAGGGCGGACACCGGGAGGGGCGTCTTCGTCTCCGGCTCCGCGCCGAACAGCTCGTCCAGGAGGTGGCCCGCCAGGGCATCGGCGGTCGGGTAGTCGAATACGGTCGTTGCCGGGAGCCGCAGCCCGGTGGCCTTGCCCAGCAGGTTGCGGAGTTCGATCGCGGTCAGGGAGTCGAAGCCGAGGTCCTGGAAGGCCCGGTCGGGGGCGATCGTTTCCGGGCTCGCATGGCCCAGGACCGTCGCGATCTGGGCCCGTACGACATCGCGCAGCGCCTCGCGCCGCTCCGCCACGGACACCCCGGCAAGGCGCTGCACAATGCCGGATGCCGCGGCGGCGCCGGACCGGCGGGTCCTCGTCCGGATCAGGCCGCGCAGCAGCGGCTGGGGCTCGCCCTGTGCCCGCAGCGCCGCGAGGTCCAGACGGACGGGGAGCGGCGCGGGCTCATTGGTGCCGAGCGCGGCGTCGAACAGGGCCACGCCCTCCTCGACGGTCAGCGGTGGCATGCCCTGACGGGCGATGCGCTGAAGGTCGGCGTCGGTGAGGGTGCCGGTCATGCCACCGTCCTGGGACCAGGGGCCCCACGCCAGCGACACCGCCGCAAGACCTGCCGCCCGGCGATGGTGGGCCAGGGCATCAAGGAAGGCGTTGCCCGCCGCATAGTTGGCCTGACCGGGGCTGCCGATGGTGCCTGCCACGGACGAGAACACCACGAACGCGTCCAGATCCAGATCCCTGGTCGCCTCGTGCAGGTTCCACGCCGCATCCACCTTCGGACGCAACACCGCCGACAGCCGCTCCGGCGTCAGCGACTCCACCACACCGTCATCCAGGACACCGGCCGTATGCACCACCGCGCTGATCCGGTGCCGTGCCACCAGGTCGGCCACGGCGGCCGCGTCGGACACGTCGCATGCCTCGACGGCCACATCTGCACCACTACCCCGCAGCTCCGTCACCAGCTCCTCGGCCCCCTCGGCAGCGGGACCACGGCGGCTGACCAGCAGCACACTCCGCACCCCGTGTTCGACCACCAAGTGCCGGGCGACCGTACGACCCAGGCCACCCGTGCCACCGGTGACCAGCACCGTGCCGGACGGGTCCCAGTTCATCGTGTGCGGGGACTGCACCCGAACCAGCCGGGCCGCCAGCACCTCACCGCCACGCACCCGCAGTTCGGGCTCGTCGGTCGCGAGCGCACCTGGCACGAGCGCTACTTCAGCATCACCGTCCAAATCCACCAGGCCGAAGCGACCCGGGTGCTCCGACACCGCCGAGCGCACCAGGCCCCGGACGGCAGCCGCCGCGAGATCCGCGCCGGAGGCCGCCCCGCGGGTGACGAACACCAGGCGCGAGCCGGCGAACCGGTCGTCGGCCAGCCACGACTGCACCATCTCCAGCGCCCAGGCGGTCGCGGCGTGTACGGACTCCACCGTCCCACCGGTGCCGAACGGCGGCGCGACCAGGACCGTCCCGGGCACGGCCGCCGCGCCCTTCAGGGAATCCAGCTCCGCGGACGTGCGCAGCGGCGCGCCCTCCGGGCCGGTGCCCAGCTCGACGCGCTCGTCCGGGAGCGGTACGGGGACCCAGTCGGCCTTGAAGAGGGCGTCCCGGTCGGCGGCCGACAACTGCCCGGCCGCGAGCGGACGTACCACCAGCGACTCCACCGATGCGACCGGCGCACCGGACGTGTCCGCGATCGCGACCGACAGCGCGCCGCCGCCCGCTTCGCGGATGCGGACGCGGAGGTGCGAGGCGCCGGACGCGTGCAGGGACACTCCGGTCCAGGAGAACGGGACTCCGCCCGCTTCCGCGCCGCCCAGCGCCGACGCGTGCAGCGCGGCGTCGAAGAGCGCGGGATGCAGACCGTATGCGTCGCCGTCGGTGCTCTCGGGGAGCCGCACCTCGGCGTAGACGTCCCCACCGAGCTTCCAGGCCGCCCGCAGGCCGTGGAAGGCCGGGCCGTACGTGAGCCCGGCATCGGCGAGTGCGTCGTAGCAGTCCGCCACTTCCGCGGGCTCCGCACCCTTTGGCGGCCATACGGTGGCGTCGAAGGAGCTCGCTTCGGCGCCCGAGGTCACCGCACCACTGGCGTGCAGCGTCCATGGGCCCTCGCCCTCACGTGCATGGACCGAGACCGGCCGACGGCCCGCCTCATCGGGCTCGCCCGCCCATACCTGCACCTGGATCGCGGCGCCCGACGCGGGCAGCACCAGCGGTGCGGCGAGCGTCAGCTCCTCCAGGAGATCACAGCCGACCTCGTCGGCCGCCCGCAGTACCAGTTCCACCAGCGCCGTGCCGGGCACGAGGACGGAGCCCCGCACCACATGGTCCGCCAGCCACGGGTGCGCGGACACCGACAACCGGCCCGTGAACAACAGGCCTCCCGAGCCCGCCAGTTCCACGGCCGCGCCCAGCAGCGGATGCCCGGCCGAGCCGAGGCCCGCGGACCGCACATCGCCCGCGCGCGCCGCGCCGCCCGACGGCCAGAACCGCTCGTGCTGGAACGCGTAGGTCGGCAGATCCGCCCACCGTGCACCCGTTCCGGCGAACAGCAGCGTCCAGTCCACGTTCACACCCCGGACGTACAGCTGCGCCAGGGCATCCAGCAGCGCCGTCGCCTCGGGCCGGTCCTTGCGCAGTACGGGAGCGAGCACGGCGTCGTCCGGTGCCGACTCCCGGGCCATGGCCGACAGCACACCGTCCGGGCCGAGCTCCAGGAACCGCGTCACCCCTTCCGCCCGCAGCGCCTCGATCCCGTCCGCGAAACGCACTGCCTCGCGGACGTGCCGGACCCAGTAGTCGGCGTGGGCGAGCTGTTCGGGCTCGGCGAGGCGGCCCGTCAGGTTGGACACGACGGGGATCGTCGGCGTGCCGAAGGACAGCCGGGTCACCACCGCGCGGAATTCCTCCAGCATCGGCTCCATGAGCGGCGAGTGGAAGGCATGCGAGACCCGCAGCCTGCCGGTCTTGCGGCCCTCCCCCTCGAAGTGCGCCGCGAGGGCGAGTACCTCGTCCTCGGCGCCCGAGATCACGACCGACGACGGGCCGTTGATCGCCGCGAGCGAGACGCCGTCCACCAGATGCGGAAGGACCTCGTCCTCCGTCGCCCGGATCGCCATCATCGCTCCACCCGAAGGCAGTTGCTGCATCAGCCGGCCTCGGGCCGCCACCAGCGCACAGGCATCCGGGAGGGAGAAGACACCCGACACGTGGGCGGCGGCGACCTCACCGAGCGAATGCCCGGCCACGAAGTCCGGGCGTACGCCCCACGACTCCGCCAGTCGGTACAGCGCCACCTCGATCGCGAACAGCCCGGCCTGGGCGTACGCGGTCCGGTTCAGCAGCTCCGCGTCCTCACCCCAGACCACGTCCCGCAGGGGGCGGTCCAGGTGCTCGTCCAAGGCCGCGCACACGGCGTCGAAAGCCTCCGCGAACACCGGGTAGCGGCCGTACAACTCCCGTCCCATGCCCAGGCGTTGCGATCCCTGGCCCGAGAACAGGAACGCGGTCCTCCCCGGGCCGGACGAGCCCTCCGCCAGACCGGCGTCGGCCTCGCCCACCGCGAGTGCGGACAGGGCACGCACCAGTGCGTCGCGGTCCTGGCCCCACACCACCGCACGGTGGGCGAAGCTCGACCGCCCGGTCACCAGCGAGTGGCCGATGTCCCGCGCGGACAGCGCGGCACTGCCGGCGACCAGGGACAGCAGGCGTGCCGCCTGGCCGCGCAGGGCGGCTTCGCTCCGTCCGGAGAGCACCCATGCCGACGCGCCGGGCTCGGTCACCGGGGCGTCCGGTACGGCGTCGGCCGCGTCCGGTACGGGCTGCTCCAGGATCACATGCGCGTTCGTCCCACTGACGCCGAAGGAGGAAACGCCCGCACGGCGCGGCCCCTCGCCCTGCGGCCACTCGGCCTCAGCGGTCAGCAGCTCGACGGCGCCGGCGCTCCAGTCGACGTGCGACGACGGCTCGTCGACATGCAGCGTCCGCGGAAGGACACCGTGGTGCATCGCCAGCACCATCTTGATGACACCCGCCACACCCGAAGCCGCCTGCGCATGACCGATGTTGGACTTCACCGAACCCAGCAGCAACGGCCGGTCCGCCGACCGCTCCCGGCCATACGTGGCCAGCAGCGCCTGCGCCTCGATCGGGTCACCCAACGTCGTACCCGTACCGTGCGCCTCCACCGCGTCCACATCCGCCGCCGACAGTCCCGCACTCGCCAGCGCCTGCCGAATCACCCGCTGCTGCGACGGACCGTTCGGCGCCGTCAGACCATTGGACGCACCGTCCTGATTCACCGCACTCCCCCGCACGGTCGCAAGGATGCGGTGCCCGTTGCGCCGTGCGTCCGACAGACGCTCCAGTACGAGCATGCCGACGCCCTCGCCCCAGCCGACGCCGTCGGCCGCATCGGCGAACGCCTTGCAGCGGCCGTCCGCCGACAGCCCGCGTTGCCGCGAGAACTCGACGAAGGTCGTCGGTGTGGACATCACCGTCACACCGCCCGCAACCGCGAGCGAGCACTCCCCCGAGCGCAGCGACTGCGCCGCCCAGTGCAGGGCGACCAGGGACGACGAGCACGCCGTGTCCACCGTGACCGCCGGACCCTCGAAACCGAAGGTGTACGAGACCCGGCCCGAGGCGATGCTGGCCGCGCTGCCGTTGCTGCGGTAGCCCTCGAACTGGTCGCCGACGAGGAGGTCGCCGTAGTCGGTGTACATCACGCCCGCGAAGACACCCGTACGGCTGCCCCGCAGCGACACCGGGTCGATGCCCGTCCGCTCAATGGCCTCCCAGGTCGTCTCCAGCAGCAGCCGCTGCTGCGCGTCGGTCGCCAGCGCCTCGCGCGGACTCATCCCGAAGAACTCGGGGTCGAACTCCGCCGCCTCGTGGAGGAATCCGCCGGACCGGGTGTACGAGGTGCCGAGCGCCTCGGGATCGGGGTTGTAGAGGCTCTCCACGTCCCAGCCGCGGTCGGTGGGGAAGTCGGACACCGCATCCACGCCCTCCGACACCAGGCGCCACAGGTCCTCGGGCGAGCCGACGCCGCCCGGATAGCGGCAGCTCATGCCGACGATCACGACCGGATCGTCGGCCGCCCCCGCCGGTGACGCCACCGGCGCCGGCAGCTCGGCCTCCTCCTGCGCGCCGAACAGCTCGTCCAGCAGGAAGTCGACGAGCGCGTCCGCGGTGGGGTAGTCGAAGACGGCGGTGGCCGAAAGGCGCAGGCCGGTCGCGTTGTTGAGGCGGTTGCGGAGTTCGACCGCGGTCAGGGAGTCGAAGCCGAGGTCCTGGAAGACGCGGGTCGACTCGATCGTCTCCGGGCTCGCGTGGCCCAGGACGACCGCGATCTGGGCCCGGACCAGGTCCAGGAGCACCTCGCGCCGCTCCACCGTTCCGCGTCCGCTCAGTCGTCCCACCAGACCGGCCACCGCGGCCGAGCCGCCGACCGCGGAGCGCCGGGCGCGGGTCCTGATCAGGCCGCGCAGCAGCGGGGGCACTTCGCCCTGGTCGCGTAGGTACGCCAAGTCGAAGCGTACGGGGAGCAGTTGGGCGTCACCGGCTGCCAGCGCGGCGTCGAAGAGGGCCACGCCCTGCGCGGGGGTGAGTTCGGGCATGCCTTGGCGGGCGATGCGCCGGAGGTCGGCGTCGGTGAGGGTGCCCGTCATGCCACCGTCCTGGGACCAGGGGCCCCACGCCAGCGAGGTCGCGGGCAGACCCGCCGCCCGGCGGTGATGCGCCAGGGCGTCGAGGAAAGAGTTACCTGCCGCGTAGTTGGCCTGCCCGGGGCTGCCGATCGTGCCTGCGACGGACGAGAAGACCACGAACGCCTCCAGGTCCAGATGCTTGGTCGCCTCGTGCAGGTTCCAGGCCGCATCCACCTTCGGGCGCAGCACCGCCGACAGCCGCTCCGGCGTCAGCGACTCCACCACACCGTCGTCCAGAACACCGGCGGTATGCACCACCGCGCTGATCCGGTGCCGTGCCACCAGGTCGGCCACGGCGGCCGAGTCGGTGACATCACACGCCTCGACGGCCACTTCGGCCCCGCTGTGCCGCAGCTCCGTCACCAGCTCCTCGGCACCCTCGGCAGCGGGACCACGGCGGCTGACCAGCAGCAGGCTCCGCACCCCGTGTTCCGCCACCAAGTGCCGCGCCATCACACGGCCCAGACCACCCGTGCCACCGGTGATCAGGACCGTGCCGGACGGGTCCCAGCTCACCGCGCGCGAGGACTGCGCCCGAGCCAGCCGGGCCGCCAGCACCTCACCCCCACGCACCAGCAACTGCGGCTCATCCGACGCCAACGCCCTTGGTAGCAGCGCCAGTTCGGCATTGCCGTCCAGGTCCACCAGACCGAAGCGGCCCGGGTGCTCCGACACTGCCGAGCGCACCAGACCCCACACCGCCGCACCCGCCAGATCCGCACCGGACACCGCGCCACGCGTCACGAACACCAGACGCGAAGCCGCGAACCGCTCATCGGCCAGCCACGACTGGACCAGGTCCAGTGCCCGGACGGCCGTGGCGTGCGTAGCCGCCACCACATCGTCCGAAACCACATCGCCCGAAACCACATCGCCCGAAGCCGCATCGCCCGAAGCCGCATCGCCGGAACCGGCTTCCACCGGTACCAACACCGCACCCGGCACGCGACCGGACCGGGCCAGGGACGCCAGGTCCGGGTAGCTCTCGAACGGTGCGCCGGCCAGTGAGCCGAGCGTCGCCACGGTCTCCGCGGCCCCGGCCGGGGGCAGGCGTACGGGGTTCCAGTGCACGCGGAACAGCGCGTCGCGGCCCACCGGGTCCGCGTCGCCCGCCAACTGGTCGGCGGAGAGCGCCCGCAGGACGAGCGTGCCGATGGAGGCGACGGGTTCGCCGGTGGTGTCGGCGATGTCCACGGAGACCGTGTCGCCGCTGTGCCGGACGACCCGGACCCGTACGGCCGAGGCGCCGGTGGCCTGGAGCGCGACGTTCTCCCAGGAGAACGGCACGACGCCGCGGTCCACTCCGTTGAAGGCGACGACGTGCAGGGCGGCGTCGAGCAGCGCCGGATGGAGTCCGTACGCGGCTGCGTCGCCTTCGGCATCGGCAGGCAGGGCGACCTCGGCGAACACCTCGTCGCCTCGGCGCCAGGCGGCCCGCAGCCCCTGGAAGTGCGGACCGTAGTCGAATCCGCGGGCGGCGAAGTCCGGGTAGAGGTCGGCCAGTTCGACGGGCGCGGCTTCGGCGGGTGGCCAGGACTCGGCGTGGAAGTCGTAGCCGGGTGCGGCCGTTGACTCCCCTTCCGCGAGGACGCCGGTGGCGTGCTGGGTCCACGGGCGATCGCCGTCGCCCTCCGCCCTGGAGCGGGCGGTCAGGGTGCGGCGGCCGGACTCGTCGGCGGGGCCCACCCGCAGCTGGAGCTGTACGCCGCCGTGCTCGGGCAGGACGAGCGGGGCGGCCAGGGTCAGTTCGTCGACGCGGTCGCAGCCCACCTCGTCGGCGGCGCGGACGGCGAGTTCGGCGAAGGCCGCGCCCGGCAGCAGGACCGAGCCCATGACGACGTGCCCGGCCAGCCAGGGATGACTCTGGAGCGAGAGGCGGGTGGTGAACAACAGACCCTCGCCGTCCGGCAGTTCCACGGCGGCGCTCAGCAGCGGGTGCCCGGTCGCTTCGAGGCCGACGGCGCCCAGGTCACCGGTGCGGGTGTGGTCGGGGGTCGGCCAGAACCGCTGGTGCTGGAAGGCGTAGGTGGGCAGGTCGATGGCGTGCGCGTCGCGGCCGGCGAGGAACGTGGTCCAGTCGATCCCGGCGCCGTGCACGTGCAGTTGTGTCAGGGCCGCGAGGAGGGTCTCCGTCTCGGGGCGGTCCTTGCGCAGTACGGGAGTGCACACGGCTTCGTCCGGTGCCGACTCCCGGGCCATGGCCGACAGCACGCCGTCCGGGCCGAGTTCGAGGAACCGCGTGACTCCTTCCGCCGCGAGAGCCCGTATCCCGTCCGCGAAGCGCACCGCCGCGCGGACGTGGGTGACCCAGTACTCAGGGGTGCGCAGCTGCTCCGGGTGGGCGAGTTCGCCGGTGACGTTCGATACGACGGCCAGCTCCGGCTCGCCGTAGGACAGGCCCTCGGCGACGGCGCGGAAGTCGGCCAGCATCGGGTCCATGAGCGGCGAGTGGAAGGCGTGCGAGACCCGCAGCCTGCTGGTCTTGCGGCCCTCCCCCTCGAAGTGCGCCGCGAGGGTGCGCACGGCGTCCTCGGCGCCGGAGACGACGACCGACGACGGGCCGTTGACGGCCGCGATCGAGACGCCGTCCGCCAGGTGCGGGAGGACTTCGTCCTCCGTCGCCCGGATCGCCGCCATCGCGCCGCCGGCGGGCAGGGCCTGCATGAGCCGTCCGCGCGCCGCCACCAGCGCGCAGGCGTCGGCCAGCGAGAACACCCCGGCGACGTGTGCGGCGGCGATCTCGCCGACGGAGTGCCCGGCCACGTACTGCGGCCGTACTCCCCAGGACGCCACGAGCCGGAACAGGGCCACCTCGATGGCGAACAGCCCGGCCTGGGCGTAGGCGGTCCGGTTCAGCAGCTCCGCGTCCTCGCCCCAGACCACGTCCCGCAGGGGGCGGCCCTGGTGCTCGTTCAGGTGCGCGTCCAGGGCGGCGCAGACCGCGTCGAAGGCCTCCGCGAACGCCGGGTAGCGGCCGTACAACTCCCGGCCCATGCCGAGGCGTTGCGATCCCTGGCCGGAGAAGAGGACGGCGTCCCGGCCGGTGTGGGCGGTGCCGGTGTCCACGGCGGGGTCGGCCGCGCCCGCGGCCAGGGCGGTCAGGGCGCGCAGCGCGGCTTCGTGGTCGTCGGCGCGGACGGCCGCGCGGTGGGCGAAGGCCGTGCGGCGCGTCATCAGCGTGTACGCGGCGTCCGTGAGCCGGAGCGCGGGGTCGCGCTCCAGTTGGGTGTGCAGCCGGGCCGCCTGGGCGCGCAGGGCGCTCTCGCTCTTGGCGGAGAGCAGCAGCGGCGCCGTCCCGTCGGTGGCGGCGGGCGTGCCGTCGGGAGCGGTGGCGGGCGCTTCGGGCTCCGGGGCCGAGGGCAGTTCGGCGGGGGGCTGTTCCAGCACGACATGCGCGTTGGTGCCGCTGATGCCGAACGCGGAGACCGCGGCGCGGCGGGGGTGGCCGGTCTCGGGCCAGTCCGTGTGCTCGGTGACCAGCTCGACCGCGCCCGCGGTCCAGTCGACATGCCCGGTGGGCTCGTCGATGTGCAGGGTGCGCGGCAGCACGCCGTGCCGCATCGCCAGCACCATCTTCATCACGCCCGCCACACCGGCGGCGGCCTGGGTGTGCCCGAGGTTGGACTTCACCGCGCCGAGCAGCAGCGGCCGCTCCGGCGGCCGCTCCTGGCCGTAGGTGGCCAGCAGCGCCTGGGCCTCGATCGGGTCGCCGAGCGTGGTGCCCGTGCCGTGGGCCTCCACGGCGTCGACTTCGGAGGCGGCCACCTGGGCGTTGGCCAGTGCCTGCCGGATCACTCGCTGCTGGGAGGGGCCGCTGGGTGCGCTCAGTCCGTTGGACGCGCCGTCCTGGTTGACGGCCGAGCCGCGTACGACGGCGAGCACCTGGTGGCCGTTGCGGCGGGCGTTGCTGAGCCGTTCCACCAGCAGCAGACCGACGCCCTCGCTCCAGCCGGTGCCGTCGGCGGCCGTCGCGAACGGCTTGCAGCGGCCGTCGGGGGCCAGCCCGCGCTGCCGGGCGAACTCCACGAAGGAGGACGGGGTGGCCATCACCGTCACACCGCCCGCGACCGCCAGGGAGCACTCGCCTTGGCGCAGCGCCTGCGCGGCCATGTGCAGGGCCACCAGCGAGGAGGAGCACGCCGTGTCCACCGTGAGGGCCGGTCCCTCGAAGCCGAAGGTGTAGGAGACCCGGCCGGAGACGACGCTCATCGCATTGCCGGTGAGCCGGTGTCCGCCGGCTTCGTCCTGTGCCGTGTCCAGGACCGTGCCGTAGTCCTGGGTGTTGGTGCCCGCGAAGACGCCGGTGCTGCTGCCCCGCAGGGACTCCGGGTCGATCCCCGCCTGTTCGAGCACCTCCCAGGTGGTCTCCAGGAGCAGCCGTTGCTGCGGGTCCATGGCGAGGGCCTCGCGCGGCGAGATGCCGAAGAAGTCCGCGTCGAAGTCGGCCGCGCCGTCCAGGAAGCCGCCGCCGCGGGCGTAGCTGGTGCCCTGGTGGTCGGGGTCGGGGTGGTAGAGCCGGTCCAGGTCCCAGCCCCGGTCGGCGGGCATGGAGGTGATGGCGTCGCCGCCCTCGGCCAGCAGCCGCCACAGTGCCTCGGGTGAGTTCACGCCGCCGGGGAAGCGGCAGGCCATGCCGATGATCGCCACCGGTTCGTCGAGGGCGGCGGCCGACGCCCGCACGACCGTGGCGGGCCCTGCGGCGCCCAGGACTTCGGCGCGCACGTAGGCGGCGACCGCGACGGCGGTGGGGTGGTCGAACAGCAGGGTGGCGGGCAGCCGCAGGCCCGTCGCGGCGGCGAGCCGGTTGCGCAGTTCGACGGCCATCAGCGAGTCGAATCCCTGCTCGCGGAAGGCGCGTCGGGCATCGACGGTTTCCGGTGAGGGGTGTCCCAGTACCCTCGCGGTCTCTTCCCTCACCATGGTCAGGAGTGCCTGTTCCTGTTCGGCGGGCGGCAGTGCCCCGATCCGGTCGCGCAGGGGGGAGCGTTCCCGGCGCGGGCCGCTTGCGGGGCCGAGCGCGCGGCGTGCCTCGGGCAGGTCGCCGATGAGGGGGCTGGGGCGGACGGCGGTCAGGGCGGGGGCGTACGCGCTCCAGTCGATGTCGGCCACGGTCACGTGCGTCATGCCCTGGGCGAGGGCCTGGCGCAGGGCGGCGAGCGCGGGGGCCGCGGCCATGGCCGGCAGTCCGTCGCGGCTCATCCGGTCGGCGGCGTCGCTGTCGGTGGCCATGCCGCGGCCCGCCCAGGGTCCCCAGGACACGGACGTGGCCGGGAGCCCTTGCCCGAGGCGGTGTTCGGCGAGGGCGTCCAAGTAGGCGTTGGCGGCGGCGTAGTTGGCCTGTCCGGCGTTGCCCAGGACGCCGACGATCGAGGAGAACAGCACGAAGTGGTCCAGGTCGAGGTCCTGGGTGAGTTCGTGCAGGTTCTGTGCGGCCCGCGCCTTGGGGCGCAGTGCGGTCTCGAAGCGTTCGGGGGTGAGCGCGTCCAGTACGCCGTCGTCCAGTACGCCCGCGGCGTGGACGACGCCGGTCAGCGGCAGGTGCGGCGGGATGTCCGCGAGGACGGCCGCGAGAGCGTCGCGGTCGGCGGCGTCGCAGGCGGCGAGGGTGACCTTGATGCCCCGGTCGGTGAGGGCGGCCGCGAGTTCCGGCGCGCCGGGAGCTTGCGGGCCGCGGCGGCCGGTGAGCACGAGGTGTTCGGCTCCGGCGTCGGCCAGCCAGTGGGCGAGGTGTGCGCCGAGGGCACCGGTGCCGCCGGTGACCAGGACGGTGCCGTGGGTGCTCCACCGGGCACCGGTGTCGCCGCCGGGTGTGATCCGTTCCAGGCGGCGGGCGAAGACCCCGGCCGGGCGGATCGCCACCTGGTCTTCGTCCGATACGAGGGTGCTCAGCAGCGCGGAGACGGCCCGCCCGTCCAGGTTGTCGGGGAGGTCGATGAGCCCGCCCCAGCTCTGCGGGGACTCCAGGGCGGCCACGCGGCCCAGGCCCCATATCTGTGCCTGTAACGGGCTCTTGAGCGTCTCGTGCCGGTCGACGGCGACGGCGCCACGGGTCACGCACCACAGCGGTGCCTGGATGCCCGCACTCTCCAGGGCACGCAGCAGTGTGGTGGTGGCGGCCAAGCCGCGGGGTACGGAGGGCAGGTGCGGGTGGGGCCGCTCGTCGAGGGCGAGCAGACACAGCACGCCGTCGACGGGGGTGTCGGGCCGGGCGAGGGGTTCGGGGGTGTCGGGCAGTTCGCGTACGTCGGTGTGCAGGCCCTGGTCGCGCAGGGCGTCCAGGAGGCGGGCGGTCCAGGGCTCTTCGGTGGTGCCGTCGGGCAGGACGACGAGCCAGTGGCCGGTGGCGGCGGTGCCGTAGGAGGCGGTGCGCGGGGTCCAGTGGGTGCGGTAGCTCAAGCGGTCCGCGGCGGCCTGGGTGGTGCGCTGCCTGCGCCAGGAGGAGAGGGTGGGCAGGAGGCTGCCGAGGGAGTCCGCTTCACTGCCGTCGATGGCCAGGACGGCCGACAGCTCTTGGAGGTCCTCGCGTTCGACGGCCGCCCAGAATCCGGCCTCGCCCGCTTCGGCGGCGGCCGTCTCCCCCGCGTCGTGGTCGGCCGGGTCCAGCCAGTACCACTGGCGCTGGAAGGCGTAGGTGGGCAGTTCGGCGGTGGAGGTACCGGGCGCGCCCGGGAAGGCGGACCGGTCGACGGGGGCGCCGTGCACGAAGGCGGTGGCGACGCCCTCGGTGAGAGCGACGGCTTCGGGGCGGCCGGTGCGCAGCAGGGGGACGAGAACGGGCTCGTCGAGGGTGGTCAGACAGTCCTGGACCATGGGGGTGAGGACGCCGCCGGGGCCGATCTCCACGAAGGTGGTGACGCCCTCGGCTTCGAGGGTGCGCACGGCGGCGCAGAAGCGGACGGCTTCACGGACCTGCCGCACCCAGTAGTCGGGCGAGCGCAGTTCGTCTTCGGCGGCGAGCGCGCCGGTCACCGTGGACACGATGGGGATGCGGGGTGCGTGGAAGGTCAGACCGCGGGCGACGCGCCGGAAGTCCTCCAGCATGCCGTCCATGTGCGGGGAGTGGAAGGCGTGGCTGACCCGCAGCCGCTTGGTGCGGCGGCCCTGTGCCTCCCAGTGGGCCGCGATCTCGGTGACGGCCTGTTCGTCGCCCGAAATGACGGTGGAATCCGGTCCGTTGGCGGCGGCGAGGGCGACGTGGTCCTCATGGCCGGCGAGCTGGACGCGGATCTCCTCCTCGGTGGCCTGGATCGCCACCATGGCGCCGCCTGCGGGCAGCGCCTGCATGAGGGTGCCGCGCGCGGCGACCAGCCGTGCGGCGTCGTGGAGGGTCAGCACGCCGCTGACGTGAGCGGCGGTGACCTCGCCGATGGAGTGTCCGGCGACGAACCGGGGTGTCACGCCCCAGGATTCGACGAGCCGGAACAGGGCGGTTTCCAGGGCGAAGAGCGCGGCCTGGGTGTAGGCGGTCTGGTCGAGCAGGGCGGCCTCGGCGCTGCCTTCCTCGGCGAAGACGACGTCGCGCAGCGGCCGGTCCAGGTGCGGGTCGAGTGCGGCGCACACCGCGTCGAAGGCGGTGGCGAACTCGGGCTGCGTGGCGTGCAGTTCGCGACCCATGCCGAGTCGCTGGGAGCCCTGCCCGGCGAAGAGGAACGCGGTGGCGGCCTTGACGGCGACGCCGCTGACCAGGCCGGTGGCGGTGCGGCCCGCGGCGAGGGCGTCCAGGCCGCGCAGGAACTCCTCCCGGTCGCCCGCGACGAGTACCGCGCGGTGCTCCATGAGGGTCCGGGTGTCCGCGAGCGCGTGGGCGACGGCGGCCGGTTCGAGGCCGGCGCGGTCCCGTATGTGGCGGCCGAGGCGTTGGGCCTGGTCGCGCAGGGCCTCTTCGGTGCGGGCGGACAGGATCCAGGGCAGCGCGCCCGGCCGGGTGGCCGGTTCGGGGGCCGGTTCGGCCTCGGGGGCGGACTCGGCCTCGGGGGCGGGCGCCTGTTCCAGGATGATGTGGGCGTTGGTGCCGCTGATGCCGAAGGAGGAGACGGCGGCGCGGCGGGGCCGGCCGGCGCTCGGCCAGGGCTCGGGCTCCGCGAGGAGCCTGGCGTTGCCCTCGTTCCAGTCGACGTGCCCGGTGGGCGCGTCCAGGTGCAGGGTCCTGGGCAGGTGCCCGTGCCGCATCGCCAGGACCATTTTCATCACGCCGGCGATGCCGGCGGCGGCCTGGGTGTGCCCGATGTTGGACTTCATGGAGCCGATCAGCACGGGCCGGTCGGCGGGGCGCTGCTGCCCGTAGGTGGCCAGCAGGGCGTGTGCCTCGACGGGGTCGCCGAGGGTGGTGCCGGTGCCGTGCGCCTCCACGGCGTCGATGTCCGAGGCGGTGAGGCCGGCGCCGGTCAGCGCCTGGCGGATGACGCGTTGCTGCGAGGGGCCGTTGGGGGCGGTCAGGCCGTTGGACGCGCCGTCCTGGTTGACGGCCGAGCCCTTCAGCACGGCGAGGACGGGATGGCCGTTGCGTACCGCGTCACTGAGCCGCTCGACGAGCAGCAGTCCGACACCCTCACTCCAGCCGGTGCCGTCGGCGGCGGCCGCGAACGGCTTGCAGCGGCCGTCGGGAGCGAGGCCGCGCTGGCGGGAGAACTCCACGAACATCTGCGGCGTGGACATCACGGTCGCGCCGCCCACCAGGGCCATGGCGCACTCGTCGCGCCGCAGCGCGTGCATCGCCAGGTGCAGGGCGACCAGCGACGAGGAGCAGGCCGTGTCCACGGTCAGTGCGGGGCCTTCCAGACCCAGGACGTAGGAGATCCGGCCGGAGGCGATGCTGATGTGATTGCCGGTCAGCAAGTGCCCGCCGACCTCGTCGGCGCGCCGCCCGCCCTCGGCGTCATACCCTCCGTGCCCGGTGCCGACAAAGACACCGGTGCGGCTGCCCGCGAGGGATTCCGGGTCGATACCGGCCCGTTCGACGGCTTCCCACGCGGTCTCCAGCAGCAGCCGCTGCTGGGGGTCCATGGCGAGCGCCTCGCGCGGGGAGATCCCGAAGAAACCGGGGTCGAACTCGCCCGCGTCATGCAGGAATCCGCCCTCGCGCGCGTAGCTGGTGCCCTGGTGGGCCGGGTCGGAGTGGTAGAGCGCGTCCAGGTCCCAGCCGCGGTTGCGGGGGAAGGAGGAGATCGCGTCGACGCCGTCCCGCAGCAGCTCCCACAGCTCCTCGGGCGAACGGACGCCCCCGGGGAAGCGGCAGGCCATCGAGACGATCGCGAGGGGCTCCCGCTGCTTCGCCTCCGTCTCGTCCAATTGCTGACGGGTCTCGTGCAGGTCCGCGATCGCGCGCTTGAGGTACTCGCGCAGCTTCTCCTCGTTCGACATCAGGACGCCAATCGCTCGGGGGAATGCCGGACCTGGGGCACAGAGCGCCGACACGCACGTCCGACCGTTTCCCCGCCATCTTCCCCAAGGTCGACTGCGGGTTTCCCTAGTTGACGCTGCCCTCCCCGGTCGGCACGACCGCCACCGCGCGGCGAGCCATGTGTAGGGATTTCCCGGTCCCGAGGTAGCTAGCGTCACCCCTCACCCGTCACGTCACATCACGTCACATCACGAAGCACACGTAAGGGGCCTCCCGGTGACCGCTGCCTCCCACGACCTGCCCTGCCTCACCCTCGAACCGCCCAAGATGCTGGAGCTGAGCCCGCTGCTGCGCGCCTTGCAGGACCGGGGGCCGATCCACCGGGTGCGCACACCCGCCGGGGACGAGGCGTGGCTGGTGACCCGCCACGCCGAGCTCAAGCAGCTGCTGCACGACGAGCGCATCGGCCGCACCCACCCCGACCCGGCCTCCGCCGCGCGGTACGTACGCAGCCCGTTCCTGGACCTGCTGATCAGCGACACCGACGCCGAGGCCGGGCGTCGGCAGCACGCCGAGACCCGCCGCCTGCTCACACCGTTGTTCTCGGCCCGGCGCGTGCAGGAGATGAAGCCGAAGGTGGAGGAGGCCGCGAACACCCTGCTGGACTCATTCATCGCCCAGGGACCTCCCGGCGACCTGCACGGCGAGCTGACCGTGCCGTTCGCCCTGACGGTCCTCTGCGAGGTCATCGGAGTGCCGCCGCAGCGCCGTACGGAGCTGACCACACTGCTGGCGGGCATCGCCAAGCTGGACGACCGCGAGGGCGCCGCACGGGCACAGCGCGACCTGCTCGCGTACGTGGCCGGGCTGGTCGAGCACAAGCGTGCCGAGCCCGGCCCCGACATCATCTCCCGGCTGAACGACGGCGAGCTGCCCGAGGACCGCGTGGCACACCTGGCCATGGGGCTGCTGTTCGCCGGGCTGGACAGCGTCGCGAGCATCATGGACAACGGTGTGGTGCTGCTGGCCGCCCACCCCGGTCAGCGCGCGGCAGCACTGGCCGACCCCGACGTGATGACGCGTGCCGTGGAGGAAGTGCTGCGGACCGCCCGGGCCGGCGGGTCGGTCCTGCCGCCGCGCTACGCCAGCGAGGACATGGAATTCGGCGGGGTGACGATACGGACCGGTGACCTGGTCCTGTTCGACCTCGGCCTGCCCAACTTCGACGAGCGGGCGTTCACGGCGCCGGAGGAATTCGACGCCACAAGGGCCCCCAATCCGCATCTGTCCTTCGGCCACGGCATCTGGCACTGCATCGGCGCCCCCCTCGCGCGCCTGGAGCTCGGGACGATGTTCACCAAGCTGTTCACCCGTCTGCCGGAGCTGCGCCCGGAACTCCCGGTGGAGCAGCTGCGCCTGAAGGAGGGCCAGTTGTCGGGCGGCTTCGCCGAGCTGCGGATCACCTGGTAGGCCTGGCCTATCGGCCCCCACCGCCCCCGGAGCGGTGCAGTGTTCCTTGTTCCTCTCTACGGAAGCTGCCGAGAGCGAGTGGAGTGGGAGGGCAGTGGGAGGGGAGTGGGTCAGGACCCGGTGTGTGACAGGTGTGCGGGTGCTGCGGCCGTCCTGCGATGTCTGAGGTTGACGGCCGACGCCTTGGCCACTGCCACGGGGTTCAGGAAACGCAGCGGACCGATCAGGCGGGAGGCAAACCGATGCATGTGCCGCGCCGGCGACGCATCGCGCGCCGCCGCCGAAAACATCAGCCGCTCCAGGGGATTGAACGGACGGGCTTTGGCGAAGTCGGCGGGTCACCGGTCCTCGCGCTATGTTCCCGATGGCGCCGATGCTCGGCCCGGCGCGCCCGGGGCGCTGCCGACCGTACGGAATTGTGCAGCGCCGCCCTTCACCGAACATGATGGAGTCCTTGAGTCCTTGAGTCCTTGAGTCCTTGAGTCCTTGAGTCAGTCGTCGAGGAGAGGTCATGCAGATCACACCCACCGGAGCGATCCCGTACGAGCGCCTCGCGACGGCGGGGGTGACGTTCGGATGAGCATGTCCGTGAGCCGGCTCGAAACGGCCCGCAGCCTGTTGTTCGTGCCCGGGGACCGGCCGGACCGGTTCGACAAGGCCGTCGCCACCGGCGCGGACGTGGTCATCGTCGATCTGGAGGACGCGGTCGCGGCGCCGGACAAGCGTCGCGCGCGCGACCATGTCGCCGCCTGGCTCGGCGCGGGCAACAGCGCCCTGGTCCGGATCAACGCGCCCGGCACGCCCTGGTGTGACGACGATCTCGCGATGGCGTCCGGGTGCGGCATGCCCGTGATGGTGCCCAAGGCCGAGGACCCCTCCGTGCTCGCGGACCTGGCCTCCCGTACCGCCGGGGCGTCATCCCTGGTCCCGCTGATCCCGCTGGTCGAGACGGCGGCCGGGATCGAGCGGGCCGTGGAGGTGTGCGCCACCCCGGGTGCGGTACGCGTAGCCCTCGGCAACGTCGACCTCGCCGGGCAGCTCGGGGTCGCCCACGACGACCACGCGGCACTCGCGTATGCCCGTTCCCGGCTGGTCTCGGCATCGGCGGCGACGGGGCTGTGCGCTCCGGTCGACGGTGTCACCACCAGCGTGAAGGATCTCGACGCGCTCGCCGCGGACATCGCCCACGGGCGCCGGCTCGGCTTCACCGGGAAGCTGTGCATCCACCCCGCGCAGGTCGCCGTCGTGGCGGAGCGGTTCGCGCCGACCGCGAGCGAACGGGAGTGGGCCCGTGCCGTGGTCGCCGCGGGCGACTCCGTCACCGTGGTGGACGGGCACATGGTCGACAAGCCCCTGCTGGAGCGCGCCCGCCGGATCCTCGCCGCCACGGAGGGCTGACCGGCGCCGGCTCGGCGGCCGCGAGACCGGTGTCTGCTGTCGGTGCATCAGGTTGCTTGCCGGGTAAGGGACTTCGTCGACCCGCGGACGGCTGCCGGACAGCGGGGAGAACCTACTCGGGACGGCGCGGTCGGCCCATCGACAGATGACGTAAAAGCATCCCCGATTTTTCAGACATGTGTATGAAGTAGGGGTGCAGGGGGGTCTGCGAGAGTTCCATTTGCGGCAAGTGGCCGTGTCATCAAGGGGTTTGAGGGGGTCCCGTCAGGCACTGTCCAGCCCGTGCGGGCCTGCGCGGAAGCCGCGCATCGACCAGGCTCACCGCACGTCGCTGCCGTCGACTCGGCTCAAGGCATGTGCCCGGAATAGTGGTTGCCGGGGGCGAGTGCTTTTCCCTCAAGGGTCTCGAGGGTTTTTTCCGGTCGGTCGCCCACAGGGACGCCGGCTGTCTGCGATGGAGGAGGAACGTGCGTGACGGATTCGCTTCAGGAGGCCGTTGTGGCTGAGGAGTCGGATGAGAACAGGACGCGGAAGAACGGCCTGTACGCGGGCGTGAGCACCGAGCTCGCCGAGAACATGAAGCAGGGCTGGGCGGACACCGAACGCCGCGACCTCGAGCCCATCGCGCAAGCGGCGCACACCGCGCGCCGCCGGGCGGCGCTTTCCGCCCTGTTCCCCGGTGAGCGCCTGGTGATCCCCGCCGGCAACCCGAAGGCCCGCTCCAACGACACGGACTACCGATTCCGGCCGTCCTCCGACTACGTCTATCTGACGGGTGACCAGTCACAGGACGCCGTGCTGGTCCTGGAGCCCAGTCAGGACGGCGAGCACCAGGCGATCGCCTATCTGCTCCCCCGCTCCGACCGCGAGACCGGCGAGTTCTTCCTCGACTACCACGGTGAGCTCTGGGACGGCCGTCGCAACAGCCTCGCCGAGAACGAGCGGCTCCTCGGCCTGCCCTGCCGCGACGTCCGCACGCTGATCGAGCAACTCACCGCGGCCACCGGCCCGACCCGTCTGCTGCGCGGCTACGACGCGGCCGTCGAGGCCGCCCTGAACGACAAGGTGACCGCCGAGCGCGATACCGAGTTCCGTGTCGCACTCTCCGAAATGCGCCTGGTCAAGGACGAGTTCGAGATCGCCGACCTGCGCCACGCCTGCCAGGCCACCGCTCGTGGCTTCGAGGACGTGGTGCGTCTCCTCGGCACGGACACGCCGACCCTGGAGCGGGCCATCGAGGGCACGTTCTGGATGCGTGCGCGGATCGAGGGCAACGACGTCGGCTACACGTCGGTCTGCGCCGCGGGACCGCACGCCACGACGCTGCACTGGGTCCGCAACGACGGCGAGACCCGCCCGGGCGACCTGCTGCTGCTCGACGCCGGGGTGGAGAGCCGCAACCTCTACACCGCCGACGTCACCCGCACCCTGCCGGTCGACGGCCGCTTCACGCCGGTCCAGCGCAAGGTGTACGACGCGGTGTACGAGGCCCAGTCGGCCGGTATCGCCGCGGTCAGGCCCGGTGCCAAGTACCGGGACTTCCACCACGCCGCCCAGCGGGTGCTGACCGAGCACCTGGCCGCCTGGGGCCTGTTCGGCGACCGGTCGGTGGACGAGGCCTACGAGCTCGGGCTGTTCCGCCGCTGGACGCTGGCCGGCACGGGCCACATGATCGGCCTGGACGTGCACGACTGCGCGAAGGCCCGCACCGAGCTGTACGTGGACGGCACGCTGGAAGCGGGAATGGTGCTGACCGTCGAGCCGGGTCTGTACTTCCAGTCGGACGACCTGACCGTGCCCGAGGAGTTCCGCGGCATCGGTATCCGGATCGAGGACGACATCCTGGTCACCGACGAGGGCAATGAGAACCTCTCGGCCGACCTCCCCCGGGCCGCCGACGAGGTGGAAGCCTGGATGGGCCGGCTGCGGGGCTGACGACGGCTGCCGCGGCCCGTCAGGGCCGCGGCTCAATCAGTTGAGTTCTCAGTGAGAGCGGACCACCACAACGGGGGGATGTGCGATGGAACGGCAGGACGGCTTGCGCGGGGCGCGGAGTCACGATCGTCGAGTACCGGCCGCAGTGGCCGAGGTCTTTCGGCATGGGTGGGCGGACACGGAACTGGCCCTTCCGCCCGCGTTCGGCGCTGCGTGTGCGGCCAAGCGGCGTGCGGCGGTGTCCGAGCGGTTCCCCGGGGAGCGGATCGTCGTCCCGTCGGGCGGGCTCAAGGCCCGCAGCAACGACTTCGACTACACCTTCCGGCCGCATTCCGCGTTCATCCATCTCACCGCCGAGCAGGGGACGCAGGCGGTGCCGGACAGCGTGCTCGTCTTCGAGCCCACCGGCAGCGGGCACGAGGTCACCCTGTTCACCCGGCCGCGGTCACCGCGCGACGCCGGTCCGAACGGAGCGGAGTTCTACAGCAACCACCAGCACGGCGAGTTCTGGGTCGGCCGGCGCCGGACGCTCCCGGAGACCGCCGACGCCCTCGGCATCGAGGCGGCCGCCCGTGACGGCCTGGAGCGGGCACTCGGCGGCGGCGTCCCGACCCGGGTGGTGCGCGGCGAGGACGCCCTCGTCGACGCGCTGGTACCGCCGTCCGCACCGGCCGACGGCGAACTGCTCGCCTTCCTGGCGGAGTTGCGGCTGGTCAAGGACGAGTGGGAGATCGAGCAGCTGCGCGCCGCCGTGGGACACACGGTCGCCGGTTTCCACGACGTCGTCGGTGAGCTGCCCCATGCCACCCGCCTCGCACGGGGCGAGCGCTGGGTCGAGGGCACCTTCAACCGCCGTGCCCGCCTGGAGGGTTACGGCCTGGGGTTCGAGACCATCGCGGCGGCCGGCGCGCACGCCTGCGTGCTGCACTGGATGCGCAACGACGGCCCGGTGCGGGAAGGGGATCTGCTCCTGCTGGACGCGGGCGTCGAGGCCGACTCGTTCTACACCGGGGACGTCACCCGGACGCTGCCGGTCGGCGGACGCTTCACGGATGCCCAGCGCCGCGTCTATGACCTGGTGTTCGCCGCCCAGTCGGCGGGCATCGCCGCGCTGCGGCCCGGCGCACGGTACGGCGCCTTCCACGACGCCGCGATGCGCGTCATCGCCGAGGGGCTCGACGCCTGGGGTCTGCGGCCCGGCGGCGAGGCGGTCCCGCACGAGACCGCCCTGTACCGCAGGTACACCCTCTGCGGTTCGGGCCACATGCTCGGCCTGGACTGCCACGACTGCGCTGCCGCCCGCAGCGAGAGGTATGTGAACGGCGTGCTCGAGGAGGGCCATGTGCTCACCGTCGAGCCGGGGCTGTACTTCCAGCCCGACGACCTGACGATTCCTGAGGAGCTGCGCGGCATCGGCGTGCGGATCGAGGACGATTTCGTCATCACGGCCGACGGCGCACTGTGTCTGTCATCGGGTCTGCCGCGCGGTGCGGACGAGGTCGAGGCGTGGATGGACGCGTTGCGGTGAGAGCGCGCCGCCCCTTGGTCGACCGGGTCTCCGGAGAGCTGCGACAGGCCGGTGCGGTGGCGGTGGTCGGGCCCACCGGCTTCGGCAAGTCCGCGGTGCTGGACGCGGTGTGCACGGTGTGGCAGTCCTCCGGGGACCCCGTGGTCAGGCTCAGCTCGGCGCCCGCCGACGCACACCTGCCCTACGTCCCCCTGGTGGATCTGTTCACCGTGTGCCCGGCGGAGGTGAGCAGCGAACTGGCGGACGTCCAGCGATCGACGATCGACTGGGTGCTGCGCCGTGTCACCGGGCCCGAGCCCGATCCCGCGATCCTGCGCGTCACGGTCCTGTCGTGCCTGCAGGCGTGGGGGCGCAGGGCCCGGCTGCTGCTGGCCGCCGACGACGTGCACTGGTGGGGGCCGGACAGCCTGGACGTCTTCGGCTTCGCGGCGCGCCGCAGCCGCGGCAGTGTGTCGCTGCTGGCGGCGCTGCGGCCCGACGGCCCGCTGCCGCACGATGTCCTCGGCGGCGACGCGGTGGAGATCGCGGTCCCCACGCTCAGCCCGCAGGAGTCGGCGGCCGTCGTGCGGTCCTTCGGGATCCCGCTGCGGACCGCCGCGCGCATCCACACGGCGACGGGCGGCAACCCCCGCCTGGTCTCGGACATCGCCGCCGGACTGGCTCGTGCCGGGGCACCGGCGGTCCTGGATGCCCAGCCGCTGGCCCCGCACGCGCGCAAGGCGCTCCGGGCCTGGCTGGCGGGGGTGGCGGCCCCGGTGCACTGGGTGCTGCTCCTCGCGGCGCTGGCGGCCGATCCGTCGCTCGACGCCGTCCGCCGTGCTGCGGGACCGTCCGCCGACGCGGCCCTGGCCGACGCCGAGGCCGCCGGTCTGATCCGGGTGGCCGGCACCGTGCGCTTCCCGGCCCCGGTCGTCCGGGAGGGGATCCTCGCCGAGGCCAGCGGCGAGGCGGTGCGCCAGGCGCATCTCGCCCTGGCCGCCGCCGCGTCCGAGGACGAGGACCGCATCTGGCACGAGGCATCCGCCCTGACCTCGGCCGAACTTCCCGCACGTCTGGTCCCCGCGCTGGCCGACGCCGCCACCGCCGCGCGGGAGAGCGGAGACCACACCCGGGCCGCCGAGTTCGGCCTGCTGGCGGGCGGCCGAGCCGGCAGCGCCCGGCACGACCTGCTGGTCGCGGCCGCCCGGGACGCCGAGGCGGCCGGCCGGTTCGATCTGGCCTGCACGGCTCTGGACCAGCTGGACCGCACCCGGGCCGTGCCCGCGGCCCGAGCCCAGGCGCGGCTCGCCGTCGTCGATGCCGCCGGCCGGGGCGCCGCACTGGTGGAGCACGTCGCGGCGCAGGCCCTGGCCGAGGCCACGGTCGCCGACGAGCCGGCGCTGATCTCGGCGGCGCATCTGCGTCTCGCCAGGGCCTTACAGGTCAACCGGGGCTGCCATGCCGAGGCGCTGGCGCACGCCCGGTCGGCCGCCGAGCGGGCCGGCGACGCCGCGACCCACGCCTCGGCCCTGGCCCTGACCGCCCGGATCGAGCAGGGCCGCGGTGCGCCGGGCCATGCCGCGACGCTCCGACGAGCGCTGGCAGCGGGCACGGCCGCCGGCGTCGGCCGAACCCCCAGGGAGCCACACCGCATCGCCGTCGGATTCGCCCTGCTCGAGGACAGGCTGGCGGAGGCCGGGCGGCTGCTGGACGAGATGCGCCCGCCGGACTGCCCCACCGACCGGCTCTGGCTGCTCAGCTGTGCCGTCCGGATCCACGCTCACCGCGGCGAGGGTCCGATCGCCCGCGAGGAGGCCCACCGGCTGCTGGCGCTCACCTGTGACCTGGGCGCCTCGCCCGGCCCGCCGTGGTACGCGGCGGCGGTCGCCGAACTCGCCGGCGGCACGCTGGAGCAGGCGCTCGCCTACGCGGACCTCGGCCTGACGGCTTCGCAGGAGGACGGGGACACCGTCTTCGCCGCGCACTGCCTGCACGTGTCCGGTATGACGCGGCTGCTGCTGCGGGATGCAGGCGGAGCGCTGGCGGATCTGCTCAGGGTCCGGGATCTGGTGCAGGACCTGAGCATCGTGGACCCCGCGGAGGTCCGCTACGACGCCGACCTCGCCGAGGCGCTGGTCGCCGCCGGGGACCTGCCGGCGGCCCTGCGGACGGTCGCCGACGCCCGGCGCCGGGCCGAGCAGCTGGACCGGCGCGGTGTGCTGGCCTCGCTCGACCGGGCCGAGGCGCTGTGCCACACGGCAGCGGGCGAGTTCGGGCCGGCCGAGGAGCTGCTCGACCGCGCCCTGCGCACCTTCGACCGGCTCGGATACCCATTGCAGTGCGGCCGGGTGCTGCTGGCGCACTCGTCGGTCGAGCAGCGGCGCAGGCGCCCGGCCCGCGCCAGGGAACTTCAGGCGGCGGCCGATGCGGTGTTCCGCAGGGCGGGCGCGCCGTTGTGGGAGCCGGCCCGGCCGGAGAGGACCCAGGTGCGGGCCTGGCTGGCCGGTCTGACGGAGGCGGAGCGGCGGATCGCCGAACTGGTCACCGAAGGGCGCGGCAACCGCGACATCGCGGCCGCCCTGTACGTCAGCGTCAAGACCGTGGAGGCGGCCCTCACCCGGATCTACCGCAAGCTGGAGGTGCGGTCACGGGTGCAGCTGATGGCTCTCGTCCAGAGGGACGCTCACCCCGCGCGCCGGTGAGCAGGGCCGGTGAGCGGGGCGTCCGGGCCGGGACCGCCCGCGGATTCCCGCCGACGGTCCGGGCCCGGCCACGGGGCGGGCGTCCGGGTCAGTCGGCGTACCAGCCCACGGAGCCCAGGATGCTGGAGCCCGCCGTCCGCGGTGCGGCGCCGCCCGGGGCGGGTACGTCGTGGCGCACCACGCATCCGGTCATGCGTCCGCCCATGAACAGCGGGCCGAACACCGCACGCGTCGAGATGCCGAGGTATTCGCCCCGGTCGCGGTCGAGGACGTCCGCGTGGATCTCGGTGCTGTGGACGGCCTCCTGCGCTATCCAGGTTCCGGCCTTGTGGGCCTTGGCGATGACGTCCTCCCAGGCGGACGCGTCGGTCCTGGAGCCGATGTGGACGTCGAAGTTCTGGTCGCCGTCGGAGCGCTTCACGATGAAGTCCGCTCGCCGTTTCCGCAGCAGTTCGTCGAGTTTCCAGGATGCGCCCCGGTATTCGACGTTCTCCGCCCGGATCGAGCGCGACCAGGGGATGTACCGCTGCACGAACTCCCGGTCCCGGTCGGTCATCCAGTCCTGCCCCTCGGACAGCAGGGCGAAGAGCTGTTTGTTCGCCGCCTGGTAGGAACTCTGCGGCGTCAGCACCGCGGAGCCGCACTTCCTGATCGTCAGCAGCGGGCCGATCTCCCTGCCGGCGTCGATCCACTCCTGCGGCACGGTCCGCTCCAGGACCAGCGGGAATTCGCCCCTGCGGGAGCCGAGGGCTTCGATGAACTCGTCCGTTTCGAAGTACTCCGCCCTGATGCCCGACTTCCGCAGGGCGTCGACCTCGATCTCGTAGTACCTCCGGCTTCCCCCGGAGCCGGAGAGGAAGACGTCCGGGAGATAGCCGACGAGCGCCACGTACGGGTCCAGGTCGAGGTCGTCGAGGACGGTGCGCAGCAGGTCGCTGCGTGTCTTGAGGGGATCGGCGAGCGTGAGGGTGCTCAGGGCGTCGTCGGGCAGCAGCTGCCGCCACAGCTCGTTGAGGAGGTGGGCGTAGACCTGACCGCCGGTGGACGAGCAGAAGTTGAACTCGATGAACTTCCATCCGGAGTCGGTGAGGATCACGTCCGGCCGGCCGATGACCGTCGCGTAGGCGTTCTCGAACTCCTCGTCCCCGTAGAACTCCGTCAGCCGCTCGTCGAGGCCGAGGGCCCGGTGCCGGGACACGCAGTCGTCGCCGAGGTGGTGCACGGCGCGCCGCAGCAGATCGGCCAAGTACGCGATGGCGCCCTCCAGTTCGGCACCCTGCGCCGCGGGCCGGACGACGGGGCCGGCCGGGGCGATCCGGTCGAACCAGAAGGTCCTGAAGCCCCGGAACTGCTGATCGAACGCGTTGAGGAGCCGGCGCGGGTCCGTCACATGCGGCCCCCGCACCGCCGTCACCCGCGTGGCCGTCGAGGTGTCTCCGGTGTCTTCGGTGTCTTCAGTGTCTTCCATGGATATCCACTCCTGCTAGAGGGCTTGTGCGGACGGCAGGGCGCCGTCCTTCTGCCGGCGCGGCCGCAGCAACGCGGCGTATCCGAGGGCCGCGAGCGCGCCGATCACCGCGCAGCCCGTCCAGAGGGCGTCCGTGCCGTGGGCGTCGATGATCAGGCCGCTCGTCAGTGGTGCCGCGAAGCCGCCGATGGCCCAGGTCAGGACCATCACGCCCGCGTAGCGGCCGCGTGCGTGCTCCGGGGCCATGGCGGGGACCTGTGCCTCGCTGGTGGGTACGTAGACGATCTCGCCGAGGGTGTAGACGACCGCGGCGCAGCAGTACAGCAGCACGGTGTCGGCGTGGGTGTTGAGCGCCGAGCTGAGTGCGACCAGCAGCGCCCCGGTGGCGAGCACCCAGCCGCCGGGCCGGTGCTGGGTGAAGCGGGTGACGGCGAGCTGCAGAGTGACGATCATGACGCCGTTGACTCCGGCCACGATGCCGTACTGGGCGGTGGACAGGCCGGATTCGGCGATGGACAGCGGCAGCGCCATATGCCGCTGGGTGAACACGGTGACCACCAGCAGGTTCAGTCCCGCCAGGCACATGAACCTGCGGTCGCGGAGCACGGTGGCCAGGGACGCGCGCGGGGTGGCCGTCGCGGACGGTTTTGTGCGGGGCCTCGCCGGCCGGGTCTCGGGGATCTTCCGGAAGACCAGCACCGCGCACAGCAGCGTGGTGGCGGCGTCCACGACGAACAGCGTCAGGTAGCCGAAGGCGGCGAGGGTGCCCGCCGACAGGGCGGAGACGGAGAATCCGAGGTTGAGGGCCCAGTAGTTGAGCGCGTAGGCCCGGGGTCGGGACTCCTCGGGGACCAGGTCGGCGACCATCGCCCCGGTCGCGGGCTGCGACATCTTCAGTGCGGCGCCGAGCACGGTGGCACCCGCCGCGATCGGCAGGGGCGCTTCGGCAAGCCCCAGGGCGAGGGTGAAGGCGGCGGCGCCCAGTTGCCCGGTGAGCAGCGTGGGCCGCCGCCCCCACCGGTCGCTGAGCGATCCGCCGATCAGCGACCCGGCCATCCCGCCGAGCCCGTACAGCGAGATCACCAGACCCGCGTACGTGGCGGAGTAGCCGCGCTCCACGACCAGGTAGAGGGACAGGAACGGCATCACGAAGAGGCCGAACCGGTTCACCAGCGTGGCGGCCCACAGCCACCAGAAGCCGGTGGGGAGCGGGGGGCGAGTGCGGTCGTTCATCTACGTCCTTCTGCCGACGGGGTCGCCGGCACAGGGGGTGGCCGTCGTCTCATGCCGGTCGTCTCATGCCGGCACCGGCCGGATGTCCCGCCGGCCGAACTCGGCTTCCAGGGCGAGACCGGCCCGGAACAGGCTCGCCTCGCCGAAGGTGCGCCCCACGAGCTGCACACCGATGGGCAGACCGTTGCCGGCGAACCCGAGAGGCAGGGACATGGCCGGGTGCCCGGTGACGGCGAACGGGATGGTCTGCATGTCATTGGCCAGCTTCGGCGGGGGCCAGTCGGTGCCGAAGGCATCGAACCGGGCCGCGGTGGTCTGGCCGCACGCCGTGATCAGCAGGTCGTGAGAGGCGAAGACCCGCCGGTCGAGCGCCGCGCTGAGGCCGTCGCGCACCTGGCGTGCCCGCTGGAGTTCGGCTGCGCCGACGCCCGCGCCGGGCATGAGTTTCTGGTAGGTGAAGCGGCCGAACGACCGCGGCGCGCGGCGCAGGTTCTCCTCGTGCACGGCGAACCCCTCCGCCATCAGGATGACCCGGCCGCAGGCGTCGAACAGCTCGTACGGCGGCAGTTCGCACTCCTCGACGATCGCGCCGAGCCGGTCGAGATGGGCCAGGGCCCGGTCGATGCTCTCGGTGATCTCCGGAAGGGTCCCCGGATCCGAGGCGTACCAGGCCTTCGAGTACGCCACGCGCAGCCCGCGGACCTCCCCGGTCAGCGAGCCGAGGAAGTCGGGCGCCGGTGCACCGTGGGTGCGGGGGTCCCGGGGGTCGGGGCCCGCGACCACCTGGAGGGCGGCGGCGGCGTCGGCCACCGTCCAGGTGAGGGGCCCGAAGTGGTCCATGGTGGGCGCCAGCGGGGTGGCCCCGTGGCCGGAGACGCTGCCGTAGGTCGGCTTGAGGCCGACGGTCCCGCAGTGGAACGCCGGACCGCGCAGCGAACCGGCGGTGTCGGATCCGAAGGCGATGCGGAGGAAGCCGGCCGCGACCGCGGCGCCCGCTCCCGATGAGGAGCCGCTGGGTATGTGCTCGCGGTGCCAGGGGTTGCCCGCCGGTGGGAAGGGCAGGTCCGTGCTCGGCCCGCCGAACGCGAACTCATAGGTGGCCAGTTTGCCCAGCAGCACCGCGCCGCCGGCCCGCAGCCGGGCCTCCACGGTGCTGTCCTCGGCGGCGATGTCGGTGAGGGTCAGCCGTGAATGGTTGGTGGTGGGCAGGCCCTCCGCGTCGAGGATGTCCTTCAGCGCGTACGGGATGCCGTGCAGCGGTCCGCGGTCGATGCCGTCGCGCAGCTCCCGGTCCGCCTGCGCCGCGCGCCGGAGCGCGAGGTCCCGGGTGACCAGGACGAAGGAGTGCAGCTCGGCGTCGTGCGCGTCGATCAGGCCCAGCGCGTGCTCCACCAGCTCCACCGAGGTGAGGGTGCCGGCGCGCAGCTGCGCTCCGGCCTCCGCGACGGACAGCTCGGACAGGGTGCCCGGTCGGGTGAGGTCGAGGTCAGACATCGGTGATCTCCACCTCCCGCAGCAGCCGGTTCATCGCGCGCAGCGAGCGGTGGCCGGCCAGGACTCCGGGCGCCAGGTCCGGCGGCATCTCGATGCCGAGGCGTGCGAGGGCGGCGGCGAACTCCCGGTCGGCGGTGGCGGTCTCCGGGTCCCCGCCGTCGTACGGCTCGGTGGTCTCCTCTGTACCGGCGTGTGCCACTACGGTCTTCCCTTCGGTCCGGTCAGTGGTGCGGCTGCGCCACCAGATGGGCACAGGTGATGAGGTCCAGTGAGGCGTGCCCGGTGGAGCTGAAGACGGTCGGGCGGCCGTCGAGTCCGGTGTGCGCACCGGTCTCCAGGGATTCCAGGTCGATCGCCGTGCGGTGGATCTCCCCCGCCTCGGCGACGGCGATCGCTATGTCCTCGACGACGAGCGTGGCGGCGGCCAGGAGCGCGCGGGACAGCTCCCGCGACTCGGTGGTGTGCGCGCCCATGCAGTTGATGTGGACGTGCTCCGGCAGTTCGGCGGCGATCCGCAGCGGCCGTACGGAGGCCGTCGCCGTCGAGATGATGTCCGCTCCCACGGTGGCCTCCGCCGCCGACGCGCGGACCAGGGCACGCACGCCCGGGTCCGCGCGCCGGATGCGCTCGCACAGCACCTCGGCGTGCGCGGGGTTACGGGAGTGGACCCGTACCTCGGTGATCCCGCGCACCGCCGTCACACCGAGGTACTGCTGCCAGGCCTGCACCCCCGATCCGACGATCCCGAGGACGGTGCCGTCCCGGGCCGCGCAGCGGTCGGTGACCAGCGCCGTCACGGCCGCGCACTTGAGGTTGGTGACGGCCGCGCCGTCCAGCACCCCGAGGAGTTCCCCGGTCGTGGTGGAGAACACCGGGACCACGGACGTCACGGTCGGCCCCGGGCCGTCGCTGATGGTGGCGGTCTTGTTGACGCACAGTCCGTGATCGGCGCTGACGGCGGGCATGGACAGGAACCTGGCGCTGCGGCCGTCGTCGATGACCTGCCGCAGCGGTACGGTCATCCGCCGCACCGCGCCGCTGCGCAGGCTCTGGCGCATCAGCGCGGCCACGGCCGCCACGTCGGACACGTCGTGCTCCGGGCCGGCGAGGGTCACCCGAGTTCCGCCAGTACGTCGAGGAGGTCCGTCGCGAAACGTTCGGTCAGCTCCGTCGGCATGTCGCCGCGCAACATCATCCGTACACCGGCCTGGCCCTGGGCCACGATCGGGAAGAACATGGCCGAGCAGTAGTAGCCGCGCCGGTAGAGCTCGGTCGACAGCCGCACCGCCCGGCCGTTGTCGCCGACGGTGACGAACTTGATGTGCGATCCGGCGCCCCGCAGGTCGTGGTCGCGCAGCCGCTCGTCGAAGACGGCGATGTTCCGGGCGAGTTGCCGCTGCCGCAGGCCGAGTTCCGGACTCCGGTGGACCTCCAGTGCCCCCAGGGCGGTGCCGACCGCGGCGGTCCGCAGCCCCTGGGACCAGGCCAGCGGACCGGACCGGTAGAGGAAGTCGAACACGTCACGGTCGCCGACCATGGCGATGCCACCGGTACTGCCGAACGCCTTGGCGATCGAGGCGACGACGATCGTGCGGGAGTCGAGGGTGTCGAACACCCCGCGCGCGTATCCCTCGCCGCGCCGGCCCACGGCCGACAGCGCATGCGAGTCGTCGAGGTAGACGAACATGCCGTAACGGTCCTGGAGGTCCTTGATCCCCTTCAGGTCCGCCTGCCCGCCGGTCGAGTAGACGCCTTCGGCGACGTAGGCGACCCGCGGGTACCGCTTGCAGACGTCCTCGAGGTACTGCATGTCGTTGTGGGGGCAGGTCATCACCAGCGTCTCGTCGGCGAGAACGGGCTTGAGGAAGTTCATGGAGAAGTGCGCGAACCGGTCGAAGACCACGACGAGGGGCTCGCCGTCGGTCAGGTGCCCGGAGGCGAGCAGCGGCAGGATCGCCGAGCTGAGCACTCCGCAGGACACCGCCGGGAGCACATGGGCGCCGAAGTGCGCGGAGAGCTCCTCCTCCAGCCGTTCCATGATGCCGAGCCGGATCCGGAACTCTCCCATGGACAGTCCGGTGATCCGCTCCTCGTCGAGGGCGGCGCGCCCGGCCTCGACCACCGTGGGGTGGCTGTTGAGACCCAGGTACGAGCAGGACGACAGGTTGGCGAACTCGTGTCCGGTGCGGATGTCGCGCAGCCGGTTCTGGCCGTCGACGGCCTCGACCACGAGGCCGAGCATCCCGTGCTTGAGGGACAGGCCCCACGCGGCCTCGCTGGCGGGCACCATCTTGCCGTTGTTGCGGTACCGGTGGGGCCCGGTGATGTCCTCGGTCATCGCGCACCCGCCGCCTGGGCCCGGAGCCAGCCGCCGAGCCGGCTCACGGCCTCGCGGGCCTTGGCGAGGCGCGAGTGGTGCAGGTGCCAGACGTGCACCATGCCGGGCCAGACCTCCAGCACACCGGTGCCCCCCGCGCGTCGCAGACCGGCCGCGAACCGCTCCGCGTCGCTGAGCAGGATCTCGCGGCTGCCCACCTGGAGGAGCACCGGGGGCAGACCCGCGAGTTCCCCGAACAGCGGGGAGACGTACGGATTCGTGCGCGCCGTGCCCGCCAGGTACGACGCGGACACCAGGTCCACGACCGGCTTGCTGAGCATGGGGTCCTCGTGTTCCAGGGTGTGGTAGCTCTCCCCGCTGCCCGTGAGGTCGGTCCACGGCGAGATGCAGGCCGCGGCGGCCGGCAGCGGCAGGCCCGAGTCCCGCAGCTTCAGCAGCGTCGCGAGCACCAGCCCGCCGCCCGCCGAGTCGCCCGCGAGGACCACGTCGGAAGCGGCGAGCCCGTCGGCGATCAGGCTCCGGTACGCGGCCACGGCGTCGTCGAGCGCCGCCGGGTAGGGGTGCTCGGGGGCTCGCCGGTAGTCCACGAAGAACATCCGGCAGCGGGCCGCGCGGGCGATCTCCGAGACCATGTGGCCGTGGCTGCGCAGCGAGCCGTAGACGTATCCGCCGCCGTGCAGGTAGAGCCCGGTCAAGGAGCCCTCACTGTCCGGCGGGATCAGCAGGTGGCCGCCGTCGCGCTGTTCGACCTTGATGTCGTCGGCGATCGGCATGCCCCACGAGTCGTAGAACAGCCGGGCGTCGTCGATGTCGAGCGGCCACTCGTCCGCGGCGAGGGTCGCAAGGAGCCTGTCGAGCTCCTCGCGGTCGCTCCCGGACATGGCTGGCACGCGGTATTCCGAGGACGCCGTCACCGGTTCGTCCCGACCGGGTCGACGCCGCGGTGGTAGCGCTCGCGCGCGGCCTCGTCCGGCACCTGGAGGCTGGGCTGCGGGATCTCCAGGCGGTAGTGCCGGTACCACTTCGCCAGCTCGACCCCCTCCGCGAACTGGTACTCCAGGTGCCGGATCGGGCGGCGCGCGGGCCGGGTCGGGTCGGCGGGACGGGGCTCGGAGCCGGCGTGTGCGCACCCGCCGTCCACCTCGTTGAGCAGGACGACCATGACCAGGTCGGCGGAGAGGTCGGCGTCCACGGCCGAGGTGTACCCGGCCAGGACCGGTTCGGCGTGCTCCTCCTTCACCGCGACGTTGTAGCTGTGCGGCATCAGCTCCAGCAGATCGGCGGGGGCCACCCCCGTGTCCTGGCAGTAGGCGCGGGTGTCGCAGACCATCGGGATGCCGCCGGCGATGTTGGTGTTGGGTCCGTAGATGTTGCCGATGAAGGGTGTGGCGGCGTCGAAGTGCACGCATTTGGTGGTCAGGAACTCGCGCTCGGTGGTGTGGTCGCCGTTGGGCGTGAAGTGCGTGTTCTTGTTGTAGCCGTCGACGTCCATGCCGGCGATGCGGTCGTAGTCCATCGCGACGGGGGTGAACCGGGAGACGTCGACGCGCTCGCCGAAGCCGCGGAACAGCGACTCGAGGTAGTCGCGGGCGACCACGGCGTCCTGCTCCTTGCGGACGTCCAGTCCGTGGTGCGCGAGCGTCTTGGCGACGCCATGGCAGACGGCGACGCCGTCGCCTTCGGCGACCAGCCGCACCAGTTCCCGGACGAGCTCGTCCCCGACGGCCTGGAGCCGGCCGTCGGTCAGCTCGGTCCGGTAGGCGGAGACGTCGATGGTCGCGTGCTGCGGAAGCTTCTTCACAGGGATCCCCCGGTTACTTGGTGCGGGTGTTGTGGGCGGTTTCGGTCTCGGGCGCGTGGAGTTGGAGCATGCGCTTGGCCCGCAGCACGAACGGCGGGGCGAGCACCCGGCCCTCCTCGACCGCGAAGCCGTAGGGCGTGGAGTCGTAGTCCTCGACCACGCTGCGGTATTCGGCGATCTTGTCCGGGCCGACGGTGAACGTCTCGGCGACGACGTCGACCTGCCGGGGGTGGATGACCGCCTTGCCGGTGAATCCGGCGTCCCGGGCCGCCCGGCACTCCGCCGCGACGACGTCGAGGTCATGCAGCTCGAACGAGTTGGTGTCGATGGCGGGCACCCGGTATTTGGCCGCCGCGGCGCAGAGCCGGGCCCGCGCATGGTCGAGGTAGAACGCGTTCTCGGCATACAAATCGGCCGTCAGGTCCGCCTGGCCGAAGCACAGGCCGTCGCTGACCGCGGCGATGTCGACGGCGTTCTCGACGGCGTCGACGGTCTCGATGAAGCTGCAGATCCCCGGCGGCTTCGAGGTGTGTGACAGCAGCGACCGGTAGATGGCCACATCGCCGGGGCCGGAGATCTTGGGGATGAAGACCACGTCGAGCGGTACCCCGCCGATGGTGGCGTCCATCTCGATCAGCGCCCGCATGTCCTCCAGGCCGTCGGGCGTCGCGATGGTGTTCACCCGCAGGCCGAGTGCGGGCAGGCCGGCCCCGGTGAGGTCCGCCTGCGCCAGCATGGTGCGGGCCTCGGCCTTCCTGGCCGGATGGGTGGAGTCCTCCAGGTCCAGGACCAGCATGTCTGCGCGGACCCGGCCGGGCCGGGCGACCGACGGCAGCAGCAACGCCGGGGTGTAGAGCAGGCTCGCGTACGACTTCATTGCGCGTCTTCCCTTCCGAACAGCAGGTTCATCTTCTTGAGGGAGAAGTCCTCGTAGCGGATCGGCTCGTACTTCGCGGGGCGGTCCGCCGCGAACTTGGGGAAGCACTCGATGACGGTGTCGTCGTTGGCCAGCTTGAAGAACACGAGGGACTGCCGCTGCCGGTCGGCGAGCCGGACCCGGTGCGGCGTCGAGACGTATGCGTCGTTCGACCAACGGGCCATCAGGTCACCGATGTTGACGATGAAGCTGTCGCGCTCCTGAACGTCGATGTCCAGCCAGCGGCCGGAGCGGTCCTGGATCTGGAGGCCCGGCCCGTCCTGGGTGAGCAGCGTGATCAGCGTGCCGTCCGTGTGCTGCCCCATGCCCTGGTCGTTCAGGAACTCGGGGGCGACTCCGGGATAGAGGTGCGAGCGGAGCGAGTCGTTGGAGGTGTTCGTGCGGGTGGCGAAGAAGTCCCGGGGCAGGTCCAGGGCGAGGGCCAGCAGCTCGGCGATCCGGCCCGCCACGGTCTCGCAGGCGGCGAAGTACCGCTTCAGGGCCGCGCGCAGCCGGTCTCCCAACTCGCCCTCGGGGAAGGGGAGTTCCTCCTCTTCACGGAGGACCAGCCGCCCCACGCTGAACTTCTCGACGTAGTCCGAGGGCATCCCCGGCTTTCCGGTGTAGGCGTAGGCGTTCTCGGACAACAGGGCGCTGTACCCGTACGGGCTGTAGTCGTTGTCGCCGCGCGCGGTGGAGGTGCGCATCGGGAACTCGCGCTTGGTCTCCAGCGGAAGGCGGAAGAAACGCAGTGAGGCGTCGTAGGCGTCGTCGAACACCTCGGGGGCGATGCCGTGTCCGCGCACGACGAAGAACCCGGTCTGCCGGCAGGCGTCGGAGATCTCCTCGGCGGTCTTGCGTTCGAGGTCGGGACGCTCCGGGTCCAGGTCGATGACCGGAATCATTGGTCTGCTTCCTGCTTGGGGACGAGAATCGTCCGCTCGAATTCGATCACCGTCACGTCGTCCTGGTTCCGGCCGATGGTGTGGACGGTCACGAGTGCCTGGTCGGGCCGTGTGCGGGACTCGCGCCGGGAGACGATGCGGGTCTGTGCGTAGAGCGTGTCGCCCACGAACACCGGGGCGGTCAGCCGCACGTTGTCCCAGCCGAGGTTGGCGACGCACTTGGCGCTGATGGTGGAGACGGTCATCCCGTTGACGATCCCGAAGGTGACCAGACTCGAGACGACGATCTTGCCGAACCGGGTCTGCTCGGCGTAGACGGCGTCGATGTGCAGCGGATGCTGGTTGAGGCAGAGCAGGGAGCTCCACACGTTGTCGGTCATGGTGATCGTCCGGCCCGGCCGGTGTTCGACCACCTCGCCGGGGACGTAGTCCTCGTAGACCATCCCGCTGTCCTCCCGGTAGACACCGGGACCGACCGCGCGGAAAGAGTTGTTCTTCACTGCTCTCCTTCGTGCATGCCCGCCCGGCGCAGTGCGGAACGGGCCGATCTGTGTGCCGCGTCGGCGGCGGTGGATGCCTGGCCGAGTCCCCAGACGGTGCGGCCTCCCGCGTCCAGTGCCACGAAGCAGGTGGCCTGTGCGCCGGCCGCCGCCGTGCCGGTGAACCGGGGCTGTGTGAACTCGACACCGTGCTCGGCGGCGAGCCGTGCGACGATCTCGTCGCCGTCGGCGCCGACGGGCAGCGCGGGCGAGTCGTCGAGGCAGTAGGTCTCCCGGAGCAGCTGCCAGAGCTCGGACGGCTCCAGTTCGCGCCCCATGGCGTCGGCGGCGGACTGGACCACGGCCGCGAAGTCCCGCCGCAGTTCCGCCGGCAGGTCGACGCCCCAGCCGGCCTTGAGCACATAGGCGATGCCGCCCTTGCCCGACTGGCCGTTCACCCGGATGATCGCCTGGTAGTCGCGGCCGACGTCCTTCGGGTCGATGGGCAGGTAGGGGACCTGCCAGGGCATGTCCCCGACGTCCTTGCCCGCCCGTTCGGCCCGGTCGGCCAGAGAGGCCAGCCCCTTGGCGATGGCGTCCTGGTGGGTGCCGGAGAAGGCGGTGTACACCAGGTCGCCGGCATAGGGGTGGCGGGGGTGTACGGGCAGCCGGTTGCAGTCCACGACGATCTCGCGGATGGCGTCGATGTCGGAGAGCTCCAGCTGGGGATCGACTCCGCTGCTGAACAGGTTGAGCGCGAGTGTCACCAGGCAGACGTTCCCGGTGCGTTCGCCGTTGCCGAACAGGGTGCCCTCGACCCGGTCGGCGCCGGCGAGCACGGCCAGTTCCGCCGACGCGACGGCGGTGCCCCGGTCGTTGTGCGGGTGGACGGACAGGATGATCGCCTCGCGCCGGTCGAGGTTGCGGTGCATCCACTCCACCTGGTCGGCGAAGACATGGGGCGAGTGGGTCTCCACGGTGGTCGGGAGGTTCAGCACGAGCGGCCGGTCGGGCGTGGCCTCGACGACCTCCGCGACCCGGTTCGCGATCTCCAGGGCGAGTTCCGGCTCGGTCAGATTGAAGGTCTCCGGCGAGTACTCGAACCGGATGTCGGTCCCGGGCTCGCGTTCCGCCAGGCGCACCATGTGCTGTGCGCCGTCGACGGCCATGCGCAGGATCTCGCGGGGCGTCATGCGGAACACGACCTCGCGCCACAGGCAGGCCGTCGCCTGGCACAAATGCACCACGGCGCGTTCGGCTCCGCGAATCGCGTCGAAGGTCCGCTCGATGAGTTCCGGACGGGTCGGTGTGAAAACCGAGACCGTCACGTCCTCCGGAATTCCCTCTTTGACGACCAGTTCGCGGACGAAATCGAAGTCATGAGCGCTGGCCGCCGGATATCCGATTTCTATGTCCTTGAAACCTGTCGCCACGAGCAGGTCGAACATCCGCTGCTTCCGGCGCGTGTCCATGGGATCGGCCAGCGCCTGGTTTCCGTCCCGGAGATCAACCGAGGACCAGATCGGAGCGCGCTCGAGCGTACCGTCCGGCCACCGCCGCGCCCAGCCTGAAGTGGGAGCGGCGACGTCCCTCGTATAGCGGTGGAACGGCATGGACGACGGACGTTGCGGAATTCCCCGGAACTCTCGGGAATTGGACAATTGCGCTCTCCCCCTTGCACTTCCAGGCTGCGCCCTCTCGCGCTTCTCGGCGCCCTGAAACTACGGAGCGTCAGACCCTGCAGGGAAGTGGACCGTCCTCTATACCTGACCCTGGAATCGGGCCATTCGGACACCGGGTCCGGCCTGGCGGAACATCGCGGTTGACGCTGCGGGTTTCGTCACTAGGGTTTCGCAGTATTGCCCGGCACCAATTCACCGCCCCACACGAAATGGCAGGCCATGGCGGAATCCACGAGTTTCGACAAACGCACGTCGGACGGCGGCGGCACGACCGTGCAGCCCCGCCGTGTCCTGGCGTTGGCCTGCCTGGCGCACGGGATGATCGTCGTCGACACCAGCATCGTCCACGTCGCGATCCCGGCGATCCGCGACAGTCTCCACGCGAGCCTTCCGACGATGCAGTCCGTCGTCACCTCGTATGTGGTCGTCATCGCCGGCCTGATGCTGGCCGGAGCCGCGGCGGTGGGACGCTACGGCGCGGTGCGGATGTTCCGGCTCGGGGTCGTGCTGTTCGGGGTGACGTCCGCGCTGTGCGGCCTCGCTCCCAACAGCGCCGTGCTCATCGCGATGCGGGCGACCCAGGGGCTGGGAGCGGTGCTGGTCATGCCCGCCACCCTGGTGATGCTCACCGACACCTACCGGGAGCCCGGCAAGCGCGCCAGAGCCGTCTCCATCTGGGCGATGGTCGCCGGGAGTCCGGTCGCCTTCGGTCCCACGCTCGGGGGTGCGCTGGTCGACACGGTGGGCTGGCGAAGCATCTTCTGGATCAACGTGCCCATCGTCCTGGTCGTCCTGTGGCTTTCGGCACGACGCATGCCACGGGTCGAACGATCCGCGCCCAATGAACCGCAGGACGTGCCGGGCCAGTTGCTGTCCGTCGTCTTCCTCGGCGGCCTCGCGCTGGCGCTCGCCGAGGGCCAGGACCTGGGATGGCTCCGGCCCCTGCCCGTGGTGGCGGCGGTGACGGCCCTGGCCGCGTTCGCAGCCTTCGTGATCCGGCAGCGCAGCTACCCGTACCCCATGATCCCGGCGGACCTGTTCCGGGCCCCCGGATTCCGCGGCTACGTCGCGGTCGGCCTGCTGCTCTTCGTCGGCTACAACGGGCTGATGTTCACGCTCAGCGTGTTCCTCCAGCAGGTGCGCGGCTACGACCCGATCACCGTCGGGCTGTGCTTCCTGTCCTCCGCGCTGCCCATCACCTTCATGCCGCTGGTCGCCGGACGCTTCGACGCCAAGTACGGCGCCCGGACGGTGCTGGGCGCCGGCATCCTGCTGTCCCTGCTCGGCGGGGTGGTGCTGGCCGCCGTCGGCGGCGAGGCCCCGGTCGGCACCTGCGCCGGGCTGGTGTTCATCGGACTCGGCTTCGGCCTGGTGACCGTGCCGCAGATCACCCTGACCATGGCCGCGGCCCCGGGGCACCGCTCGGCCATCGCCTCCGGGCTGATGTCCGCGGGCCGCTCGACCGGATCCCTGATCGGGGTCGCCCTGCTCGCCGGCCTCCAGTCCGGAGGCGGCATCGCCGCACCGGCGTTCGCCCTCGTCGCCGTCTACACCCTGATGGGCCTGGCCGCCTGTCTCGGCGGCCGGGCGCCGTCCGCCGACGTCGCCTAGCGGGCGCACCGGCCGGCGGAAACCGGCCGCGGGACATCGGATTCCTCGCACTCCCCACACACCGGAGCATTCATGTCGGAGCATCAGGCAGGTCACGACGTCGCGTCCAGGATCGCGGCACTGCGCGCGGGCGATCCCGAGTTCGCCAAGGCCACCCCGTCACCTGACGTCGCCGACGCCATCAGTCGCCAGGACGGCCTCATGGGTGTCATCGCGGCCGCCATGCACGGGTACGCGGACCGGCCGGCCCTCGCCCGCCGGGCCGGCCGCGTCGTCCGCGACCCCGCCACCGGCCGCCGCACCCGCGAACTCCTCCCCGCCTACGTGACGTTGACCTACGCCGAGCTGTGGCAACGGGTCGGCCGGCTCGCGGCCGCCTGGGCCGACGGCACGGACGGCCTGCGCGCCAAGGACTTCGTCGCGACCCTGGGGTTCACCGGTGTCGACTACGCCGTCATCGACCTGGCCTGCATGTACCTGGGAGCGGTGTCGGTGCCGCTGCCCATCGGTTCGTCCGCCGCACGGCTGGCTCCGGTCGTCGCCGAGACCGGGCCACGGATCCTCGCGGCCGATATCGGTTCGCTCGACGCCGCGGTCGACGCCGTCCTGACGTCCGAGTCCATAGAACGCCTGGTGGTCTTCGACTACGACCCCCGGGTGGACGACGACCGGGAAGCGTTCGAGGCGGCCGGCGGCAAACTGAGCGGGCGGGCCGAGGTGGTGCCGCTGCGGGACGAGGTGGACCGGGGCGCCGGGCTGCCGGCCGTGGAACCGTACGAGGACGGAGATCCGGACCGGCTGGTCGGCCTGATCTACACCTCCGGGAGCACGGGCACGCCCAAGGGCGCGATCTATACCGCCGCCATGATGACGAGGATGTGGCAGAACGCCCGCGGCGGGCTGAACGCCGGGGGCGGCAGCGGCACTCCGGTGTTCGTGCTGCACTACATGCCCATGAGCCACGTCAACGGCCGCGCCTGGCTGGTCAACGGCCTCTCCGCCGGCGGCACCGGCTACTTCGCGGCCCGCAGCGACATGTCGACGCTGTTCGACGACATCCGTCTGTCGCGTCCCACGGTGCTCAGCCTGGTGCCGAGGATCTGCGACATGGTGTACCAGCGGTACCTGCTCGAAGCCGACCGCCTCGGCCGTACCGGCACACCCCGCCCGGAGGCCGAGGCGGCCGCGTCCGCCCTGGTCCGCGACGGCATGCTGGGCGGCCGGATCGTCATCGCCCTGTGCGGCAGCGCGCCCCTGTCGGAGGCGATGCACACCTTCACGGCCTCGCTCCTCGGCACGCCGATCATCGACTGCTACGGGTCGACGGAGACGACCCGGGCCATCGTCGTCGACCAGGAGGTGCGCTGCCCGCCGGTGACCGACTACCGGTTGGCCGACGTCCCCGAACTCGGATACTTCACCACCGACAAGCCGCACCCCCGCGGCGAACTGCGGGTGAAGTCGGTCGGGCTGTTCCCCGGGTACTACCAGCAGCCCGAGGTCACCGCCCGCGCCTTCGACGAGGAGGGCTACTACCGCACTGGCGACGTCTTCGCCGAGACCGCACCCGGCCGCCTGGTCTACGTCGACCGGATCAACAACGTCGTGAAGCTGTCCCAGGGCGAGTTCGTCGCCGTGTCCGGGCTGGAGGCGCTGTACGCGACCAGCCCGGACATCGCGCAGGTCTACGTGTACGGCAGCAGCGAGCAGGCGTTCCTGCTGGCGGTGGTGGTCCCCGACACCGAGCGCCTGGGACGGGCCGACGATGCCGCCGTACGGGCCGCGGTCCTGGACTCCATGCGGGAACTCGCCCATGGCGCGGGCCTGCACGCGTACGAGATCCCGCACGACGTCCTCGTCGAGCGGCAGCCGTTCACGGTCACGAACGGGCTGCTGTCGGGGGCCGGCAAGCTGCTGCGGCCCGCCGCGAAGGAACGCTACGGACCGCGACTGGAGCGGCTGTACGCGGACATCGCAACCGGCCGGGCGGGCCAGATCGCGGCGCTGCGGGCCGCGGGCCGGGAGGTCACACCTCTGGAGGCGGTCCTCGCAGCCGCGCAGATCACCCTCGGCTGCCCTTCGTCGCTGGTGCGGGCGGAGGCCGCCTTCACGGATCTGGGGGGCGACTCCCTGTCGGCGCACACCTTCTCGACCGTCCTCGAGCAGATCGTCGACGACGAGGTGCCCATCCAGGCCGTCCTCCAGCCCTCCTCGACCCTGGCCCGCATAGCGGACCGGCTCGGCGCGGCGCGCAGCGCCCGCGAGTCGCGCCCCACCTTCGCCTCCGTGCACGGAGGCGACACACACGAGGTGAGGGCCGCCGATCTGGCTCTCGACCGCTTCGCCGGCGGGCGGCTCCCGGCCGGTACGCGGAGAGCGCCGGACGGCCCGGCCCCCGTCCGGAAGGTACTGGTCACCGGGGCGACCGGATACCTCGGACGGTTTCTGGCGGTTGACTGGCTGCGGCACGTCACCGAGACGGGCGGGCAGCTGACCTGCCTCGCCCGGGCCGCCGACGACGCGGCCGCACGGCAGCGCGTACTCGAGTGCCTGCGCGCCGCGGCGGCCGACCGCACCGACTGGTTCGACGCCGCCGCGGCGCGACATCTGACGGTCCTGGCCGCGGACGTGTCGACGCCGCGGCTGGGCCTGGAGGCAGCGGCCTGGGAGACCCTGGCCGAGGAGACCGACCAGATCGTGCACGCGGCGGCGCTGGTCCATCACGTCCTGCCGTACCACCGGCTGTTCGCGCCGAACGTCGCGGCGACGGCGGAGTTGATCGAGCTGGCGCTCAACGGCCGGGCGAAGCGATTCGCCTATGTGTCGACCGTGGCGGCCGCGATGCTGCCCGACGGCTCGTTCCTCGACGAAACCGCCGACGTCCGCACGGCGTCCCCGGTGCGGCGGCTGGACGACTCGGACGCGAACGGATACGCCACCAGCAAATGGGCCGGCGAGGTCCTGCTGCGCGAGGCGCACGAGAGGACAGGCCTGCCGGTCACCGTGTTCCGGCCGGACATGATCCTGGCCCACAGCCGCCTGCCCGGCCAGCTGAACCTGACCGACCGGTTCACCCGGCTGCTCCTGAGCGTCCTCACGACCGGCATGGCGCCGCGCTCCTTCTACGGGCTCGACCGGGACGGCGGTCGTCGACGGGCGCACTACAGCGGCCTGCCGGTCGACTTCACCTCTGCGGCGATCACTTCGCTCAGCGCCGCGAGCGAGGAGGGCGGATACGTCACCTACAACACGGTCAACGCCCACGACGACGGGATCTCGCTGGACGAGTTCGTGGACTGGCTGATCGACGCGGGCCACCCGATCACCCGGTTCGACGACCACCGGCAGTGGCACATGCGCACCGAGGCGGCCCTGCGCGGTCTGCCCGACCACCAGCGGCGGCTGTCGCTGCTGCCGCTGATGCAGGCGTACGCCCGGCCGGGCGAACCGAGAGCGGGCTCCGCCGTACCGGCTTCACGGTTCACCGCGGCGGTCGGCGGCCTCGGGGTGGGCGAAGGCGTCGTGCCGTCGCTCTCTCCCGCGTTCATCGGCAAGTGCGTGGCCGACCTGAGGCTGCACAAGCTGCTCTGAGCGGCATCCGCGAGGCCCGGGGGCCGCGGCCCCGGCCCCGGCCCGGGCCCGGAATGCTGCGCAAGGGGTCGGGAAGGGCCTGTCTCGGATGGGTGAATTGGGGAACCTGGCCGCTACCGGATTCCGGCAGGCCCGTTGGACCAGGCGGATAGCCGGATAATAGTCACCCTTCGGTCATCCCTTGCTCATTCCTGTGCACGTGCTTGAGGAGACCTCCCCTTGGCTACCGCTGATCTTCCTGGACCCGACTCGCTGCTACGCCGAACGCTGGGAGAGTGGCGGATCGGGTTGGTGGCATGGCGCCTGCTGGTTCTGCAGACCGCGGATCCGGCGGTCGCCGCTGGCATGGCCAACTTCTCCACCTACCGCGCGCACCCGTGGCGGCGTATCGAGCACACCATGGACAGCGGAAAGCGGTTGTTCTTCTCCGATCGTGAAGGGCTGCGCCGTGAGGTTGCCCGTCTGGAGCGCACGCATCGCCGTCTGGCCGGGACCGACGAACAGGGCAGGCCGTACACAGCGTTGGACCCGGCGGTGCGGGTGTGGGTGCTGGTCACCCTGTACGAGTGCATGACGGCGATGCGGGAACTCTCCGGACGCCCGCTGGCGCCGCCCGAGCTGGCTCAGATGTACGGAGAATTCCGCGCGGTGTGTGCCGAGTTCGACCTCCCCGAAGGTCTGCTTCCGGCCACGGCCGCGGACGTTCCCGCGTATATGGACCGCACGATCCGCGAGCGCCTCGAATACAGCGAACCCGTGCGCTACCTGCTCTTCGACATGCTCCGTGAAGCACCCGCGCCCCGCCGCCTCGGCCGCCTGAAGCCTGCCTGGCCACTTGTGCGCACGGTGACCGCCCACATGATCGGTGCACTGACCCTTGCGGACCTGCCGGAAGCCTTCCGCGAGCGCTTCAACCTGCCCCGCACCCGTCGCGCGGCGCTGTTGTCCTTCATCCTCCACCGTGGCATGCGCTTGCTGATGAATGCGCTGCCCGAGCACCGCCGCTACCGCACCCCGCCGGCCGGCAAGTCCTCGGCTGCGCAGCCTCCCACCGCCTCCGCCGACCGTCCTTCCCCGCCGGAGGCAAGCCCTGTCCGGCTTCCCTCACCACGCCGCCGCAAGGGTGCCGATTCCCGCCCGGCGCGTCTGCGGAGCTTCTTCCACCAGGTCCTCGACCAGACCGGGGACGGCCGCATCAGCTCGGCCGATCTGCAGGCCATGGCGCACAACGTGTGCTGGCCACTCGAACTCGCCCCTGAGCGCGAAGCCTGCGTCTATGCCGCCTTCGAGACCTGGTGGCAGCACCTGCGGTCCGGCATGGATGCCGACGACGACGGACAGGTGACCTGCGAGGAGTTCGTCACCGCCATGCTCACCGGGATCGACGCCGAGCCGGCCTATCTCGAGAAGGGGCTGCATGTCGCGGTACGAGCGATCTTCCACGCTGCGGACACCGACGGCAGCGGTCACCTGTGCGCCGATGAGTACCGCACGATCTTCGGTGGCTCCCGGGTACACCCCGCCGAACTCAACCACGGCTTCCGCCAGCTCGACCATGATGGAGATGGCCGCATCACCGAAGACGAATTCGTCCAGGCCTTCACCGACTACTTCACCGCCTGCACCGACAACACGGCCGGCAGCCAACTCCTCGGACGCCCTTAGCCGCCGATGCGGGCGGCCCGGACGATGAGCTCAAGAACAAGACGGCGAGCTCAACAAGCGTCGGCCTCGTCCTGTCCATCGTGCAGTCCGTGGTGCGCGCCCACGACGGCGCGGCGGTCTTCACCCTGGTTGAGGGCCTGGGGCGTTGGGCGGCCATACCTGCTGGGGCGGGCCTTCTGCGGCGTTCACGTGCGTCGAGCTGTCGCACGTGAACGCCGCACGCGAGGGGCGGCGGTGTCCGCTCCTGGAGCGGATCAGGGCCTGCCTCGGGCGGTCAGACGAAGTCGATGCGCTCCTCGGTGACGGGGTAGCCCGCCCTCGCGAAATGTGCGGCCATCGGGAAGTTCCCCTGGTCGGTGGCGGCCGCGATACTCGTCGCGCCCCGCGTCACCAGGTCCTGTGTGCACTCGACCAGCAGGTCGTAAGCGTATCCGTGACCGCGCTGCTCGGGGAGCACGCCGATGAAGCCGATGCAGGGGCCGGACGGGTTGCGGGCGGGGACATGGAAGCCCGCCACCTCGCCGGCCGGGGTGTAGGCCACGCGCCACCAGTCCCGCGGGGAAGGCATCCAGGTGAGGAGGCCGAGGAGTTCCTCAGCGGCGCCGTCCCTGCCGTGCTCCGCGATGTCGTTCAGATCATGGGCGTCCAAGGAGCCTTCCTGGATCCGACGCACCACGCCCCGGATGACGTTGTCGTCCGGCTCCGGCCGGTACTCCAGGCGCCCGGTGCGCTCGGGGAGTGGGCAATCGGAGGTCCAGGTGTAGCGGTAGCGTTCGACGAGTTTGCGGAGGCCGGCCGCCTCGGCTGCGGCCATCCGGGCCTCGGCCGCGGCTCGCGCGTCCGGCTTCTCGCGCCAGCCGGGCGGCAGCAGCAGGCTGTACTCGGCGTGAAAGGGCGCGGCGCGCAGCAGTTGGACAGCGGCTTCGGCGTCGGTGAAGTCGAACCAATCGAGGGCGAGGGGTTTTTCATCCCCGGGCTTGGCCCACCAGGCCGCGCGGGCGACGACGACGCCGTCGCGCAGAGCGACCCAGGTCCATTCGGGCCGGTACTCGCCGCCGTCGGCAATCATGCCGTAGGTGGCGCCGATGACGGCGCGGCCGACGAGGCCCGGGTCGGGCAGGGAAGTGAAGAGGGGAGTCTCGCCCGCGGTGAGCGGACGGATGACCAGTTCAGTCATGGGTGAAGCGATCCTTCGGGAGAGTGACGCGCTCCCGGATCAGACCTGGGACGCCCGGTGGACGGGACAGGAGCGCAGAGCTGTTGTGCTGGGCATCTCGCTCGCCTCCTTGTCTATGATCACGGGCGTGCGCTCAGCTTAGGCACGGCCGTTCGCAGACGTCCAGGCATTATTCGCGGAGGCTGACCCGCAACCCGGCCCGTGCACGACCGATCCGGTCCATGCTGGTCGCAGACTCCTGGATGAGACGGCAGACGGTGGCCGGGGAGACACCGAGCGCCTTGGCGGCGACATCGGCGTCGCCGAGGTGGATGGCGGCGGAGTGGCGGAGCCGGCTCCCGCCGCCGAGTGGGAAGGCCCCAGCGGAGCACCTCGTCACAGCTTCTCCGAGCTGCGGTGAGGTCCCACAAACCGGAGCCGGTGGCGGTCAACCGGCCCCGTTCACGGCCCGGAATTGCGGTTGCCGACCAGATCACTCCGTCCAGATCAGTCCGTAACGGGCAGGCACTCGGCGAGCAGGTCGACGACGTCAAGCCAAGCTCGCTGCGCGTGCTGCGGGTGGTAGCCGACGCCGGGGCGCACGGTGTGGTCGACCGTCGGGTGGTGGAAGGCGTGCAAGGCGCCGCCGTAGACCGTGAGCCGCCAGTCGACGCCCGCGGCCTGCATCTCGGCGGTGAACGCGTCCCGTTGAGCGGGCGGCATGATCGGGTCTTCCGACCCGACCCCGGCCCACACCGGGCAGCGAATGCGCGCCGCCTCGCCCGGTCGGCCCGTGGTCAGTGCGTTGACTGTCCCGATCGCGCGCAGATCGACGCCGTCGCGCCCGAGTTCCAGCCCGATGGCGCCCCCGGTGCCGTAGCCGACGGCGGCGATCCGGTCCGGGTCGGTCCGCGGCTCGGCGCGGAGCACGTCGAGCGCCGCGTGGCCGATGCCCCGCATCCGGTCGGGGTCGGCGAGCAGCGGCATGCAACGGGCCAGCATCTCCTCGGGATCGGCCAAATAGCGCCCGCCGTGGAGGTCGAAGGCCAGCGCCACGTATCCCAGTTCGGCGAGCGCATCGGCCCGGCGGCGCTCGACGTCGCTGAGCCCTGGGCCCTCTGGTCCGAGCAGCACCGCGGGCCGGCGGTCGGCGCCGGCTGGGAGCGCGAGGTGCCCGATCATCGTGAGGCCGTCGGCCGGGTACTCGACGGTGCGCGTGGTAATCGTCGCCATGAGACGGGACTGTAGTGATCGTCGAGCCCGGTCGGCCGGTGTTCTGCCGCCGGCAGAACAGCGCGGGCGTGCCTCTGAAATGCGGCGATGGCTCACAGATCCGTCACAGGCCCCGTTCCCGCGGCACCCCTATCGGATCACTTGCCCTGGCCACGGTGCTGGAGGTGGCCCCGCCGGGTCTTCCGCCGTGCCGCGGTACGCCGACACGGCTTCCTGCACGGTGGCCAGGTCATCCGTCCCGCCACACCCCACACCCCACACCCGCTTGAACTGCGGATACGTGGTGCGGTAGCGCTCTTCAAGAGCCGCCGTCGCCGCCCTCGCCGGCCGCGGCGGCCGCGGCGGGTGCGGCGTTCGCGCGGCGGGCCACCACCACGCCGAGCACACCGACGGTCAACAGTACGGCGACGGTCCCGAGCGTGAAGGCTTCGAACGCGCCACGGGAGACGCCCCAGACGTCGCGGAAGACGTAGTCGATGCCGACGAGCTGTTCCAGGACACCGGGGAAGAGCGCCGACCACGACCCGATCAGGATCCATGCGTAGACGAGCGCCGCGCAGAGCAGGAAGCCGCGGGTGCCGAAGGGGACGCGAAAGGGCCGGGGGGCGTCCGGCCGGCGGATCCGCAGCAGGACCAGCGCGGGAACGACGACCAGGTAGGACAGCAGCAAGGTGGTGACCGCGACGGTGAGGACCACGGCGAACACGTCGGCCGCGTCGCCGTTCGCGAACTGCATGGCGGCGAGCATGAATACGGTGGCCACGGCTCCGGAGAGGAGATTGGTGCGCACCGGCGTCCCGAGCCGCGGGTGGAAGGCGCCGAGGGCGCGGCTGAAGAATCCGCCGTCGGCCGCGGCCATGGCCTGCATACGGTCGCTGACGATCATCCAGGCGCTGCCCTGGGTGAGCAGAGCGAAGACGAACATGACGGCGGTGATCTTCAGCAGGGGGCCGGCCGCGCCGGCGTAGACGCCGAAGACGAGGCGGGCGCCTTCCATGAAGCCGCCGATGCCGGTGACCTGGTGAGCGGGTACGACGGCCAGGAGGGCGAGGACCGGCAGCAGATAGCAGCAGGCCGCGACGGCCGCGGAGCGTCCGAGTGCGGCGGGCACGTCGCGCTGCGGGTCGTGCATCTCCTCACCGGCGGCGTTGGGTGCTTCGAAGCCGACGTAGGCGAACAGCAGGATCGGCACGAGGGCGAGGAAGCCGGCGGTCGTCGGGGTGAAGCTGGTGCCGGCCAGGCCCTGGAAGCCGTGCCGCAGCCCGTAGAGCACGGCGGTGAAGGTGAACACGGCGAGGGACAGGACCTTCATCGCCGCGCCCGCGGTGGTGATCCATTTGCCGCGGCGCAGGGAGACGACGGCCGTGAGAATGGCGATCCAGACGAACAGCAGCTTGAAGACGTAGTCGGCCACGGTGCCGGAGCCGAGGTGGGAGACGAAGCCGTCCCAGGTCTGCGCGGCGAGAAAGACCAGTGAGCCGCCCAGCCAGATGGGGTTGGTGACCCAGTACATGAGGGTCGTGAGCGCGGCCGCCGGACGGCCGAGGGCGAGCTTGACCCACACGTACGGGCCGCCTTCCTGGGGGAACGCGGCGCCGGTCTCGGCGAACAGCAGGGCGTAGGGGACGAGGAAGAAGAGGGCGATGACCGCCGTCCAGGTGGCGGCCTCGCCGCCGCCGGTGGCGATCTGCCCGACGGTGTCGAAGGAAATGACCGCGGCGACGGCCATGGCGGTGATGTCGAAGCGCTTGAGGCTGCGGTGCAGGACGCCGGCCGCGGGCTGGGCTGCGCGTGGTTCGGTCGTCGAGAGGTGGGAGGACACGGGCAGTTCCTAAGGGGAGAGGAGAGACTGCGACGGGGCGCGGGCGGCGCGCCGTTACGGTGTGGGGACCGTGTCGGGTGGTGCTGGGCGGGGAGGCCCGGTCGCGTACCGGGCCTCCCCGGGGGGCGTCAGGCGGCGCGGATCTCACCGGTGGGCTCGGTGCGCGCCAGGACGCTGTGCAGCGCGGAGGCCGCTTCCTTGGCCTCGGCCTCGGTCATGATGAGCGGCGGGGACAGCACCAGGCTGTGCGCGGAATCGCGCACGATCACACCGGTCTCGCGGCGGATGACGTCATGCGGCATCCGGTCGGGGTTCAGGGGCAGGGGCGCGCGGGTGGCGCGGTCCTGGACGAGTTCGACGGCGAGCATCATGCCGACCGAGCGGATCTCGCCGACGATCGGCAACTCGCCCAGCTGGTCCTGTAGTTCGCGATGCAGGAAGGCGCCCATACCGGTCGCGCGGACGAGAAGGCCCTCCTTCTCGATGATGTCCAGGTTGGCGGTGGCCACCGCGGTGGCGACGGGGTGGCCGTTGTAGGTGTAGCCCATGGGGAAGCCGTGGTCGCGCAGCAGGGCCTCGGCGACGTGGTCGCCGACCAGGAGGGCGCCGAGCGGGACGTAGCCGGAGGTGATGCCCTTGGCGGTGACGATGATGTCCGGGGTGACGCCGAAGTGCTGGGCGGCGAACCACTCGCCGACCCGGCCGTAGGCGGTGACGACCTCGTCGAAGATCAGCAGGATGCCGTGCCGGTCGAGGACCTCCCGCACCCGGGGCCAGTAGTCGGCCGGCGGGACGAGCATGCCGCCGACGCCCATGATGGGTTCGCCGATCATCGCGGCGATGTTCTGCGGGCCGATCTCCGCGATGCGCTCCTCCAGTTCGCGGATGAGGAAGTCGGTGACCTGCTCGGGGCTCAGCGGCTGGTCGCCGTAGAGCTCGGATCGGTAGGGCCACGGGGGCGTGAGGTGGGAGACGTGCGGCATCATCGGGGCGAAGCCCTCGTGGTAGAGGGGGAAGCCGGTGGCCGAGCCGCCGCCGTAGCCGATGCCGTGGTACGCCTTGCTGCGCGCCAGGATCCAGGTGCGGCTGCTCTCCCCGCACCGGTGGTGGTAGTAGCGGGCCATCTTGATGGCCGCCTCGTTGCCCTCGGAGCCGCCGGAGGTGAAGTAGACGTGGTTGAGGGGCTCGGGGGCGAGGGAGGCCAGGCGCGCGGCGAGTTCGATGGCGCGCTCGTTGGAGAACTCCCAGAAGCTGGTGAAGTACTCCAGCTTCGTCATCTGTTCGTGGGCGACGTCGGCCAGTTCCGTGCGGCCGTGGCCGACCTGGGCGAGCCAGAGGCCGCCGGTGGCGTCGAGGTAGCTGCGGCCCTCGGTGTCGGTGAGGCGGCAGCCGGAGCCGGCGGTCATCACGACGCGCTCGGTGGCGCTGCCCGGCAGGTAGGGGTGGATGAGGTGTGCCCGGTCCAGCCGGGTGAGGTCTGCGGTGTTGAGGGTCATGGGCGGTGCGTCCTTCGTCCGGTACGGGTGGGGCGTGGTGGTTCAGGGGGTCCGTTGTCGTCGGCGCGGTCAGCCGTGGGCGATCCAGGTCGTCTTCAGGCCGGTGTACTTGTCGAAGGAGTGCAGGGAGAGGTCGCGGCCGTGGCCGGACTGCTTGAAGCCGCCGAAGGGGGTGAACGGGCCGATCGCGTCGACGGTGTTGACGGACACGGTGCCCGCCTGCAGGGCGTCGGCGACGCGGTGGGCCCGGCCGAGGTCCCGGGTCCACACGGACGCGGCCAGTCCGTAGGCGGAGTCGTTGGCGAGGCGGACCGCCTCGGCCTCGTCGTGGAAGGGCAGCACGGTCAGCACGGGCCCGAACAGTTCCTCCCGGACGAGCGGGGCGTCGGGGCCGAGGCCGGTGACGACGGTGGGGTCGAGGTAGGCGCCGTCGCGGTCGGGTCGCGTGCCGCCGCACACGAGCGTGCCGCCCGATGACCGCAGGGCTGCGAGGACGCGTTCCACCTGGGCCTCGTCGACGAGCGGTCCGAGTCGGGTCGTGGGGTCGAGCGGATCGCCCGGCAGCCAGGTGCGGGCGTGTGCGGCGACCGAGGCCGTGAACTCCTCCGCGACGGTGGCCTCGACCAGCAGCCGGGTGTTGGCGGAGCACACCTGCCCGGCGTTGTAGGCGAAGCCCCAGGCGGCGCGTTCCGCGGCGGCCTCCAGATCGGCGTCGGCGAACACCACGTTGGGGCTCTTGCCGCCGGCCTCGGGCCACACCTGCTTCATGTTGGACTCGGCCGCGTAGGCGAGGAACCGCCGGGCCACCGCGGTGGAGCCGGTGAAGACCAGGGAGTCCACGTCCGGGTGGCGGCCGAGAGCCTGGCCGGTCGTCTCCCCCGGGCCGGGGACGACGTTCAGCACACCGTCGGGGAGGCCGGCCCGCGAGGCGAGTTCGGCCAGCAGCAGCGCCGACAGCGGGGACTGCTCGGCCGGCTTCAGGACGACGCTGTTGCCCGCGGCCAGGGCGGGCGCCAGCTTCCAACTCGCGATGTCGAGGGGGAAGTTCCAGGGCACCACCGCGCCCACGACGCCCAGCGGGGCGCGGCGTACGAGGGCGAGGTTGCCGGGCGGGGCCGGGGCGACCTCGTCGTAGAGCTTGTCGACGGCCTCCGCGTACCAGGCGAAGACGCCGGCCGCACCGGGCACGTCGGTGCCGTGGGACTCCGCGATGGGCTTGCCCATGTCGAGGGTGTCGCAGAGGGCGAGTTCCTCGCTGTGCTCCTCGATGAGGCGGGCGAGGGCGAGCAGGACCTTCTTGCGCTCCGCGGGTGCGGTACGCGACCAGCGGCCGTCCTCGAAGGAGGTGCGGGCCGCGGCCACGGCCCGGTCGACGTCGGCGGCCGAGCCGGCCGCCACGTGGGCGGTGGTCTTGCCGGTCGCGGGGTTGACGGTGGGGATCCACCGGTCGTCGGCGGGGTCGGTCCACGCTCCGTCGATGAACAGGCGCGTGCGGGGCGTGAGGTCGGCGGCGCGCTGCCGCCAGTGGGCGTACGTCTGCATGCTGTGGCCTTCGATTGCGTCGTGGGACGTGGGCGAACCGGTGCCCGTGGGGATCGGGTGGGGCCTTGGCCGTCTCAGGGGGCCGCTCGAGAAACGGCGGGCGCGACAGGGGCGGGGCTCGGCAGCGTGTGCCTGCGCCGCTTTCTTTGAGTCGAGATTCAAACAATAGGTGAACCGACCGTCAATGCTTCCGGCGGAAGCTTCTTGCGAAAACTGAGACGGGTAGCAGAGAATTGACCACCATGGGAAAAGCGGGCAGACCACGCAACCAGACGGCACGCAGGGAGGCCCTCGTCTCCGCCGCGGGACGGGCCATCGCGGAACGCGGGCTGGAGGGCCTCCGCATCAAGGACATCGCGGACGCGGCGGGCGTCTCCCAGGGCTCGGTCCTCTACTACTACCCCGAGCTCGGCGACCTCGTACTGGAGGTACACCGGGGCGCGGTCGAGAGCTATCTGTCCTCCCGGCAGCGGGCCTACGACGAGGCACCTGCCGGGGACGCCGCGGCCCGGCTGCGGGCCCTGCTGCACAGCGGTCTGCCGAGCATGACCGACGATCCGGTCCACGGTCTGCTGTACGAACTGCACCGGCGCGCGGGCCGCAGCGCGGGCCACGCCGAGCTGATGACCTCCCTCTTCGCCCGGGAGGTCGCGCTCTATACGACCGCCCTCGAAGTGGGCGCCGCGACCGGGGTGTTCTCCCTCGCCGCGTCCGCGCACGATCTGGCGCACGGGCTGGTGGCCCTGGAGGACGGCTACGGCCTGCACATCGTCAGCCACAACGCGGCCGTGCGCCCCGACAGGGCCCGTGAGCTGATTCTGGCGCATGCGCGGGCGGTGACGAGCTGCGCCGGTCTGTAGGGCCCGACGGCCACCGCCCGGGTCCGTCCGCGGTGCGCGGCGGCCGGCTCGGGCCTCGGGCCGGTCCGATGGGTCAGCGCCGGGCGGCGATCTCCCGCAGCAGGTCCCTCACCATCCGGGCGCGGGCGGTCTGGGTCATGCCGCCCACAGACGCGATCTTGACTTCGAGCGGAGGGCCGCTGTCCCGGAGCTGAAGTTCGGCGATCTCGCCGCCACCGTAGGTCTGGCTGGTCGCCGGCCGCTGGTTGAGCACGGAGTAGCCGAGTCCCTGGGCCACCAGGGAGCGCACGGTCTCGTAGCTCTGGGTGCGGTAGCGGACGTCGGGCTCGGCGCCGGTGGCAGCCACCAGCGAGCGGAAGTAGTCGCGGCTGTGCGGAAGGTCCAGCAGGACGAGCGGTTCCGCGGACAGTTCGGCCAGCTCCACACTGCCCTGACCGGCCAGCGGATGGTCGGCCGCGACGATGACGTAGGCCGGCGCGCGGGCGATCGTCTCGCTGTACAGATCCGGTTCGGCGGAGAGGCCGAGGTCGTAGGTGAGGGCGAAGTCGATGCGTCCCGCCGCCAGGGCCTCGACGAGCTGGTCCGTCTCCCCCTCCACCACGTCGATCTCGATGCCCGGACAGCGTCGGGTGCACTCGCGGAACAGGGGCGGCAGGTAGTGCGGGGCCAGGGTCACGAAACAGCCGACGGCCACCGGCCCGGAGAGCATCTCACCGTCTCCCCGGGCCTCCCGTTCGACCTCCCGGGCGCGGGCCAGCAGATCGCGCGCCTGCTGTTGCAGCCGCTCCCCGGCGGGTGTGAGGGTCAGCCCCCGGCCCCGTCGGCGGATGAACAGCTGCACCTGAAGGTCCCGCTCCAGGTTGTGGACGGCCGCGGACACGGCGGACTGCGCGATGTGCAGATCCGCCGATGCCTCGGTCATCGAACCGCGTTCGGCGGCGACGAGGAAATAGCGGAGCTGAACGAGCGTGAAACCCACTGGTGACGTCATACGTGACCCTTGCGCCTGGCGATCCGTGTCGGTGCCGACCTTATGCGGCACCGTTCGGCGGGGCTTCGGAGGCCGCCGCTTCGGACACGTCCTCGGGACGCAGCAGGGCGGTTCCGGCGGTCTCCCGCAGGGACAGGGCGGCGACGAGACCGCCGGCGGCGAACACCATCAGATACGGGCCGGGCACCAGGGTGCTGCCGGTGGCGGAGATGAGCACCGTCATCAGGTACGGCACGGTGCCGGCGAACAGGGCGGCGGTGAGGTTGTAGGCGATGGACAGACCGCTCTGCCGCGTGCGGGTGGGGAAGGCCTCCGCCGACCACACCGCGTACGTGCCGAGGATCGCCGCCAGGATGATGCCGAGCAGCAGACCGGCGATCCAGGTCCCGGCAAGGCCGGTCCGCATCAGGAGGAAGGCCGGGGTGGACACGACGAACAGCGCCGCCGTCGCCCCGACGAACACCGGCTTGCGTCCCACCCGGTCGGACAGCAGGCCGAACAGCGGCACGAGCAGCAGCCCCAGCAGGGAGATCACCGTGGACAGCAGGGCGGCGCTGTCGGCCGAGTGCCCCAGGTGGTCGGTCTCATAGGTGACGAGATAGGTCAGCACCGCGTAGAAGGGCACGTGCATGGCCGCCATCAGGCCCGCCGCCTGGAGCAGTTGCCGCTTGTGGGTGCGCAGCAGCTCCCGCGCGGGGCTGCGCGGGAGGGAGCCGCCGGCTTCGAGCGTCCGGTACTCCGGGGTGTCCTCGATCTTGCTGCGGATGATGAAGCCGATGACGCCCAGGGGCGCGGCGACGAGGAAGGGGACGCGCCAGCCCCAGGAGGTCAGCTGGTCGTCGTCGAGCCCCGCGGACAGCAGCAGGAAGACGAACGAGCCGGCCAGGAAGCCCAGCAGGGAGCCGACCTCCAGCCAGCTCACACCGAATCCGCGACGGCGCCGGGGCGCGCTCTCGGCGAGGAAGCTCGCCGCACTGCCGAACTCGCCGCCCGCGGCGAAGCCCTGGAGCAGGCGCAGCACCACCAGGAGCACCGGGGCGGCGATCCCGATCGATGCGTAGCCGGGCAGCAGGCCGATCGTCAGGGTCGCGCCGGACATCAGGAAGATGACCAGCGACAGGGTGCGCTTGCGGCCGATCCGGTCGCCGAGCGGTCCCAGCACCAGGGCACCGAGCGGCCGGATGCCGAACGACACGGCGAACACACCGAACGTGGCGAGCAGTCCGGTCGTGCTGTTCCCGGCCGGGAAGAACACGGTCGCGACGGTGCCGGCGAGATAGGCGTAGGCGGCCCAGTCGAACCAGTGCACGAACACGCCGACGGCTCCCGCGACGACGCTCCTGCGCAGCGCGACCACGTCGGTGGCCCTCGCGTCTTCGGTCGTCGTGGCGCCGCTGTGACAGGTGCGCATACGCACCTCCTTGGGGGATGGGTGGAGAAGGCGGAGCTGTGCGGGTGCCGGGCGGGTGCCCTCAGAGGGCGGGCAGAACGGTCGGGGAGGCAGGGGTGGTGAGTTCGCGGAGTTCCGCCCCGGTCACGTCGCCGCTCCCCCGGCCGACGCGCTTCGGTCCACGCCGGTCCAGGCCAGCGCGAGCGCCCCGTCGAGCAGGGCCCGCTGCGCCGTCCCGCCCACGCAGTACGCGGCGAACTCGTGCTGGTGGTTGGTGGCCGGCAGGGACCCGACGCCGATGTAGGGGTGGATGGCCGGCACCACCTGGGAGACGTTGCCCATGTCGGTGGAGGCGCGATTCATCCGCGCGGCCTGGCCGGGCGGCGCGAACTCCCGCCCCAGGGCGCGGGCGTTCGCACGGTAGTGCCCGAGGGCGGTGCCGTCCGTACGGAACTCCGCGTACGGCTTGCTCTCCGGCTCGATCTCCAGCTCGCAGCCGGTCGCGAGGGCACCGGCCTCGAAGGCCCGCATGATCCGCGGCTCCAGCTCGGCCAGTTCGGCGAGCGTCTCCGCCCGCACGTACCAGCGGCCTGACGACCGCTCCGGGATGGCGTTCGGGGCGTCCCCGGCGTGGGTCACCACACCGTGCACCCTGGCGGAGGCGGGCAGCTGCTGGCGGAGCAGGCCGATCGCGACCTGGGCGACGGTGAAGGCGTCGGCCGCGTTGACCCCGGCCTCCGGATAGGCCGCGGCGTGCGCGGACTTCCCGGTGTAGGAGATCCTGGAGTGACTGACCGCGAACGGGCGGGCCTCGGCGACGTCGACCGGCGCCGGGTGCACCATCATCGCGAGGTCCACGCCGGCGAAGGCGCCCCGGTCGAGCATCTCGATCTTGCCGCCGCCGCCTTCCTCGGCGGGGGTGCCGTAGACCTCGACGGTGAGGCCGGCGTCGTCGGCGACGGCGGCCAGGCCGAGCGCTGCCCCCACCGAACTCGCCGCGATGAGGTTGTGCCCGCAGGCGTGGCCGAGTCCCGGCAGCGCGTCGTACTCGGCGCACAGCGCGATGCGGACGGGCCCGCTGCCGAACCGGGCCAGGAAGGCCGTGTCCAGGCCCACGTAGGACGAGGTGACGTCGAATCCGGCGCGGTCCAGCAGCTCCGGCACGGTGGCGGCGGCCCGGTGCTCCTCCCAGGCGGTCTCCGGGTCGGCGTGCAGCCGCTCGGAGAGTTCGATCAGTTCCTCGGCGTGACGGTCGACCGCCTGCCGTGCGGCCTCTTTCAGCGCACCCATCACAGGTCTCCCGGGACGCCGTAGGACGGGGAGGCGGCGGGGTCGAGTCCGCGCCGTACGTAGTCGTCGCGCTGCGGCAGCCAGACGTCGAGGAGTTCGCCGAGCCGGTCCACGGGATCCTCGGCCCAGTCCACCCGCAGGTCGGTCACCCGCCAGCCGACGTCCGCGACGACGGCCATCCCCGCGGAGTGCACCGGCCCCTCCTCGCCGCCCGCCGCGATCGCGGCCTTCATCGCGGTGAGCAGCCGCTCCTCCAGCTCCCCCGTGGCAGCGGCGTACGCGTCGAGGAGGACGCCGGGGATGTGCTCGCCGGACAGCATGTTGCCGGCCGCCACCGCACCGTCCGCGGTGGCCGAGGCGTGCCTGCCCAGGGTCCGCGAACCGCTGTGGGCGAACCCGGGTCCGGAGCGGCCCAGCACGGTCAACTGCCGGTAGGCGATGGTCTTCTCGTTCCGCACCGCGCCGGTGACGTCGGCCAGGGCGCGCTGCGCGTCGCCGTGGTCCGCCAGCCCGTCCAACAGGCCGGTGCCGAGTGTGGGATCGGTGATGTTCTGCGAGGTCGCCGCGCCGACACCGGGCCGCAGATGGACGACGCGGGCGGCCACCGCGGGACTCGACGAACTGGCAGCGATGCCGAACCGTTCGCCGTCGCGGACCACCAGGGAGAACGTCATGCCCGCTCCTCCCCCGGGATCACGGCGACGGCGTCGATCTCGCACAGCCACTCCGGGCGCGCCAGCGCCGACACCACCAGGCCGGTGGAGATGGGGTGGACGCCCTTGGTCCAGCGGCCCACGGTGCGGTACACCGCCTCGCGGTAGCGCGGGTCGACCAGATAGATGGTCAGCTTGACCAGGTGCTCCATCCGGCTGCCCGCCTCTTCGAGCAGCATCTTGATGTTCGCCATGGCCCGCTCGGCCTGCGCCTCGGCGTCGCCGATGCCCACGGACTCGCTGGTGTCGAGGTCCTGGCCGATCTGGCCCCGGACGTACACCGTGTCGCCGGCGACGACGGCTTGGCAGAGGTCGTTGTCGAGGTTCTGCTCGGGATAGGTGTCGCGGGTGTTGAACGGCCGGATCCGGGTGTGTCCGCCGGCGACGATCGGGGGCTTCGCCCGGCGGTCCTGACGCATGGAGGTCATGGCCTGCTCCTCAGTTCTTCCGGGTCGCCGGCGCGGCGACGGGCCGGTCGGTGGTGCCGTACGCGAGGTATCCGCGCCGGGTCGTGATGTGGTCGGCGACGTACCTGGCGTCGTGCCAGACGCCCCAGATGAAGCTCGACCCGCGACGGGACAGCCAGGGCAGGCCCAGGAAGTAGACGCCGGGCTCGGAGGACACTCCCCGGCGCTGGTCCGGCCGGCCGGTCTCGTCGAACGCGTCGACCTCGAGCCAGCTGTAGTCGGCGGCGAAGCCCGTCGCCCAGACGATCGAGGTGACACCGGCCTCGGCCAGGTCGAGTTCGAGCCGGGGGTCGGTCACGCATTCCGGGTCCGGCCCGAGGACGTGCGCCTGCGGCTCCTCGGGCAGGTCGAGCCCGTTGCGCTCGACATACTCGTCGGCCGCCCGGAGAAGCCCGAGGTACTTGTCGTCGCCGAGCGCGATGTTCGTGGCGAGATCCGGTGCGAAGCGCAGTACGCCGTCGCCGTAGGACGCGGTCATACCGACGAGCTCGATGCCGGTGCCGGCCAGGGCACGGAAGTCCACGGTGTGACCGCCGCGGGCGCCGCTGACCGCGATGGTGACATGTTCGGCTCCTTGGGGAGGCGTCTCCGCGTCCCAGAGCCCGAGCACGCCGAGCCACCAGCAGAAGTCACGTCCGCGGTACTCACGGGGAGGGCGGTCGTGCGGACCGACGGAGAGCAGGACCCGGCGCCCGGACCGGCGCAGTTCGTCGGCGATCTGGACCCCCGAGGAGCCCGCCCCGACCACGAGGACCGCGCCCTCGGGCAGTTGTTCCGGGTTGCGGTACCCGCTGGAGTGGATCTGCACGGGGACCGCGCCCTCCGGGACGATGGGCGGGATCACCGGCCGCTGGAACGGGCCGGTCGCGGCGACGACGAAGCGTGCGTCGATGGAGCCCTCCGACGTCTCGACCCGGAAGCCGGGCCGGCCGGTGTGCTTGCGTACCGAGGTCACCTCGACATCGCACCGGATCGGGGCACCGATCTTCTCGGCATACGCGACGAAGTAGTCCGCGACCTGTTCCTTCGAGGCGAAGGCATCGGACCCGACGTCGGAGAACTCCAGCCCCGGGAACCGGTCGTGCCACGCGGGCCCGTTCGCGACCAGGGAATCCCACCGCTCCGAACGCCACCGCTCGGCTATCCGATGCCGCTCCAGGACGATGTGCGGTACGCCGTGAGCTCCCAGGTGCTCGCTCATCGCCACACCTGCCTGGCCCGCCCCGACGACGACTACTTCGGTCTCTTCACTCGGCATGTCAGCCTCCACTCAGGCGGTAGTCCATCCCGGTGTCGCGTTGACTGTGCTACCGCACGGATCATCCTCAGGCGGGCCTGAAAACCTGTCCAACAGATGTTTCCGTTGAAGGGAATCTGATTCACAGATTCAGAAACGCCCGTGGCCAGGGCGCAGCGGTCGGCGAGCCGGACGGGCGACCACGGCCATGCCGCGCCCGTGCACAGCCGGCTGTGGCGGAGAGGGCGCGGTCGTGTCCGCCGATACGGAACCGGCATCGCCCCTGGGGGCGGAGATCAACTCGACGGACGGGTCATGTCCACCACGGAGCCGTCCTGTTGACCGTGCAGCGTGGGTGACATCGGCCGGGCCGGGGTGCGGCGGTCACGTGCCGTACACGGAGGCCACGTTGCTGTGCGGCAGGGCTCGGGACCTCGCGGCCGGCCCCTCGGCGAAGGCGCGCAGCAGGTTTTCGGTGGTGCGGGTGACGAACGCGCGGGTGCGGGCGTTCATGCCGTGGTCGTGGCCGCCGTCGTCGGTGCCCGCCATCAAGGCCTCGGCCCAGCGCATCGTGCCCGACGAAAAGACCCCGGCGCCGCTCGGGACGGTGTAGTACGCGGAGTCGGCGTGGCTGCTGCGCCCGGCGCAGCGCAGCGGGGAGTGGGCGATGATCTCCAGCGGGTCGGGGGTGGGTGCCTCGGGGGTGACCCGGTCGTATTCGACGCCGACGAGGTGGTCGAAGGAGGTGCCGCGGCGGACTCCGGTGCCGGCGAAGAGCCAGTGGCCGGGTTGGTGGACGACGTAGGGGGCGTCGGTCGGGAAGCCCTCGTAGAAGACGCCGGTGAGGGACGACTCGGGGTCGGCGGCGGGTGGTTGGCGGAAGTCGTGCGTGGGCAGGTGGGGGTGGTCCGCGAAGTAGGGGTCGTTCTGGTAGGCGGTCTTGTAGCAGGCCACGGTGCGTACCGGGCCGGTGGAGCCGGGTTCGAGGCGGACGCGGCGGAAACAGGCGTTGGCGCCGAGGAAGGCCAGGTTGGTGCCCGTGTCGCGGGCCCGGGTGACGTGGTCGCGCTGCTGCGGCGTCCAGTATTCGTCGTGGCCCAGGGAGATCACCGCGGTGGCGCCGTGCAGTGCCTGCGCGGTGCGGTGGACGTCCGCACCCGTGGTGTAGGCCAGCGGGAGACCGAGGCGTTCGGCGAGGACCACCACCGGGCGTTCGTGGACGAGGAACTTCTCGGCGCCGTTTCCGTCGTAGGGACGGTCGAAGCTGACGGTCAGCGACCTGGTCCCGTAGGCGCCGTCCTCGCCCTGGTAGAGGTTGCGGCCGCCCCATCTGTTGTACGCCTGCCAGGTCGCCACGGCGTGCATCAGCACGGTCCGGCCCTCGGCCTCCGGGGAGCGGACGATCAGCGGGACGTATCGCTGGTGCCCGCCGTCGGCGTCCAGGCGGAGCAGGTAGGCGCCCGGCGGCCAGCCGGCCGTGCGCACCCGCAGGGCGGGCGGCCAGCCGGCCCGTACGGTCCGGGTGGCGGGGAGCATCTGCGGGCCGGACCGACGGCTTCCGGCGACCCGGTGTGAGCGCCAGACGAGCCGGGCCTGGGCCCCGCCGTACCACCCGACGCGGTAGGCCGATACGTGGAATCCGGGTGCGGTGGTGGAGACGTGCAGCCCGAACTCCTCCCCTGGCAGGACGCTCACTCGGTCGGTGTAGCCCTCCACGGCGTCGGGCGGGCCGGTCGCGCGGATGCGCCAGTCGGGGCTGCCCGGCCGGGCCCGTTCCGCGTCGAGGTCCCGGGGGCCGGTACCGGACGCGGTGGCGGGGCGCTTGCCGGACGGGGCGTCGCAAGCGGTGACCGCGCCGAGGGCGATCCCGGCGGCGCCGGCAGCGGCGGCCTCGAGGAAGTGCCGGCGGGCGAGGCCGCCCGAGCGGACCGAGCGGACCGAGCGGCTGCCGTCGCACTCGCCGGGGCGTTGCTCGCCGCGTTGTGTGCCATCGCCCATAGCGCCTCTCCCGCTCGCCGCCGCCCCGTCCCGTCCCGTCCCGTCCGTCGGGGTGATCATCCGTCGCATGGGCGGGCCGGGCGACCGCAGGGGGCCGAATGCAGGGAGGGCGGCCGCGCCGGGTCGGCCAGGGCGGCGAAGCCGCGCGGGGGGCCGCACGGCCGGCGGTGGCGGTGCGGCCCCGCGGTGGGCCGAAGGCGTGGGTGCGGGTCAGCCGGCCGCGGCCTCCGTGCGTACCCGGCGCCCGGCCAGCGCCGCATAGACGGCACCCGATACGAGGATGGGCAGGAACCAGGACAGGTCCGCGCCGCCGAGCCGGGTGCTGAGCCAGCTGTGCAGCAGGGGCGAGTTGATGGTGAGCAGGCCGGTCACCATGCCGCAGGCCAGGGCCGCGAGCCCGCGCGGGTTGGCGCCGCCCGTGCTCCAGTAGCGGCTGGTGCGGTCGCTGGTGTGGATGTCGTGCGCGTCGTACCGCCAGCGGCGCAGGATGCCGTCGGTGATCCAGACGGCGGCGAAGGGGCCCGCCCACACATTGACCAGCGACAGGAAGTCGTTGAGCGCGGTCTCGAAGTCGTACACGAACAGGATCAGCAGCACGGCGATGAGGGCGAGGACGGCGTCGAGGGCGGTGGCCAGCCAGCGCTTGAGGGGGATTCCGATGGCCTGGATGGCGAGGCCGGAGGAGTAGAAGACCGACGCGTTGTTGGAGATCGAGCCGAGGAAGCAGGCGGCGATGTAGAGGACGTACAGCCAGGTGGGGACGAGGGGTTCGACTCCGGCCACGGGGTCCGACAGATCGGTGCGGGTGGCGACGAGGACGCCGGTGACACCGAGGAAGAGGGCCATGCCGGCGCCGCCGCCGAGCACCCGCCAGAACACCTTGCGCACGGGGGTGGCGGAGGGCAGGTAGCGGGCGTAGTCGGGAGCGACGACCAGATAGGACAGGGATCCGGACGCGACGAGCGCTGCGGCGGAGAAGATCAGCGCGATCATGCCGCCGTCACTGCCCGCGGCGTGCCGCGGATGCCAGTTCCAGTCGATGCCGCCGACCGTGTAGCAGAGCAGCAGCGCGAAGATGACGGCGACGGCCACCGCGAAGAACGGCTGCACCTTGACCAGGAGCCGGTGCCCGGTGACCGCGATGACGATGGCCGCGCCGAGCACGACGAGCGTGGCGAGGATCTTTCCCTGGGCGCCGGGATCGTGCCAGCCGAGCCGTTCACCACCCGCGTGTAAGGGGTCGTGTCCACCGCCCGTACCCCGGGAAGCCCGCCGATATCGGCCAGCAGCGCACTCAGCGCATCAAAGCTTTCCGTACGCAGCTCCGCGGCGACCGGCCTTCGCCCCGCCGACAACGTCACGAAAACGGCCTCCGGGAACGCCGCGAGCAACCGGGCCGTCGGCGCGGCCGGGCCACTGACCGCCACGGCCACATGCGCACACACCGTCCGCCCCAGCACCGCGGGATGCACAATGCCGACGATCCGCACCACCCCCTCCTCCTGAAGCCGCAGCACGCGGCTCCGCGTGGCAGCACGGGAGAGCCCGATCCGCGCAGCGAGAGCCTCATACGAAGCACGCCCGTCATGCTGAAGCAGACGGACAAGCGCGAGATCCGTGGGGTCAAGAAGGGCAGGGTTCATCGGTCGCCCAGTCTGTCACGCCGCCGTGAACCGCACGGGCCCAGGCCACACACCCGTCACCACCACGACGGCGGCCGCCCACGCGCCTGCGGCGCGGCCCCCTCCTCCTCCGGGTGACTCACGAACCGCCGCCCCATGACGGGCCCTCAGCCATCAAGGCTCGGAAACGGCACCCCGACCGCCAGGAAGGAGAACCGAGAACCGCTGCTGGAGTTCTAGTACACCGGCAGCGCCAGCAGCGTCGCGCCATTGAGGACGAAGAGTCGGTTGCCGCCGGCGGCGATGGAGCGGGACCGGCCGTCGGCGAGGGCGAACGTCTGGGGCTGGCCCTCTCCGGAGCGCGGCAGTCCGCTCACCCCGGTCTCGCTGCTCTCCACGATCCAGACGCTGTTCCCCTGGACGACCGGTGGCCGCCACGGCGGGACGACGCCGACCATCATCGGGTCGGCGGCCTGGCTGCCGTCGGAGTGCAGCGACCGCAGCGCGTCGCAGTCCAGCGCGTACACCACGCCGCCGGCCACGGTGGGCGGGCCCCACCCGCCGACGCCCCGGCTGGGCGGTCGCGTCGGGTTCTGCGCCCACAGCTCGCGGCCGTCGGCGGCCTGAACCGCAGCCAGACTGGTGCCGCCGAGATAGACGGTGGTGCCGTCGATGGCGGGCCGCAGCGCTCCTTCGGCCTGCCCCTTGCGGACCCATGCACGGGAACCGTCCTCGGCACGGACCGCGGCCACGTCACCCGTCTCCGTGCAGAGCACCAGATGGCCGGCGCCGAGGGCCGCGGCGGGGTGGCCGCCCGACAGCGTCAGCGGTGGCCGCTGGGTCCACCGCACCTTCCCGTCGGTCCCCACGCAGCGCAGCCGGCCATCGGTGGTCAGCAGGTAGACGGCCTGGGCGTCGGCGGCCAGCAGGGCACCCACCTGCGCATTCACCGTCCACCGGGGGGACCCGGTGGCGGCCACCCAGGTGCGCAGCGTCCCCTCGCCGTCGGCGGTGGCCACCAGCCGGTCCCCGATCGACAGGTAGCCGGCGTCCGCCTTCGCCTCGCCGATCCGCCACCGCTCCCGTCCGTCGGTGACCCGGCGCGCCGCGACGCCGCCCCCGGAGGCCGCGTACACCACCACATCGCGCACCGGCAGCGGAGCCGGCGACCCGGAGTCGGCCACGTTCTGGATGGGGCCCCACAGCTCTTTCGGGGAGCCTTCGGCGGAGCCGAGCGGCGCGGCCCGCACCTTTGCGGCCGGCGGGATGTCGAACGGGTCGGACGGGGCGTCACCGCCGTCACCACGGCTGAGCCACCAGGCGGTGCCGCCGCCCGCCGCGGCCAGCAGGGCCCCACCGCCGGCGGCCGCCAGGAGCCGCCGCCGGGTGAGGCGGGGGGCGCCGGCCGCGCCATCCGCGACGGTGGTCGTGGGACCGGCCGGACGTTCCGTCAGGCGGCGTGCCGCCGCTTCCCGTTGCCGGATCTCCTGCCCCAGCCCACCGGCCTTCCACAGGCGTTCGGGCTTCCCCGGCGCCCCTGCGGCGTCGGCGACCTGGGTGGGCAGCGGGCGTGCCGCCGGGTCCTTGGCGAAGCAGGGCGTGATGAGGTACCGCAAGCCCTCGGGAACGGCCTCCAGGTCGGGGCTGCCGTGCACGACCTCGTACAGGACGGCCGTGATCTCGGCGCCGGTGTACACCGGCCGGCCGCCCGCGGCGAAGGCGAGGACCGCACCCAGGGAGAAGACGTCGGCCGCCGGTCCGACGCGCCGGCCCAGGACCTGTTCCGGCGCGCCGTAGCCGGGGGTGACCGGGATCTGTCCGGTACGGGTGAGGGTCAGGCCGTGCTCGGGGCGGGCGATGCCGAAGTCGATCAGGCGGGGTCCGCGTGAAGTGAGGACGACATTGGGGGGCTTCACATCCCGGTGGACCAGCCCCGTGGCGTGCACGTCCTGGAGCGTGCGGGCCAGCGACCGCGCCAGCTCCCGCACGGCGGCGTCGTCCAGCGGCCCGAAGTCCTTGACGGCGTCGTCCAGCGTCGGGCCGGCCAGGAACTCCGTGGCGATCCACGGCCTGCCGCCCTCCAGTTCGGCGGCCAGTACGCGCGCCACGCCCTCGCTGGTCACCGCCTGCGCGGTCCGTGCCTCGCGGAGGAAGCGCTCGGCCAGGTGCCCGTCGTGGGCGAGTTCCGGCAGCAGGACCTTCACCGCGGCGGGGCGTCCGGCGGCGTCCGCTCCGAAATACACCTTGCCCATACCGCCCTCGCCGAGGACGCCGTGGAGGCGGTAGGGGCCCAGGCGCAGCGGGTCTCCCTGGCCGAGGGGTTTCACGGTCGGTCATCTCCTGGATCGGGAACGGAGCGGAACATCAGGCGAGCGGGAGGGCGATGGTCCGCTTCTCCTGGCGGACGTACAGTCGGCCGCCCTTGGGGTCGGCGGTCAGGACGAGGGGCTTGGCCTCGTACGTCCACACGGCCTTTCGGGCGTGCAGGTCGACGGCGCGCAGGCCCTTGTCGTCGGCGCAGTAGGCGTACCGCTTGCCGATCGCCGGGGCCACGTTCCGCTGGTTCTTCCTGCCGGACAGCCCCTTCTCCTGCCAGTTCAGCGTGCCGGAGAGGGCGTCGACGGCGATCAGTCCCCGGTCGGCCTCGGTGCAGTAGACGACTCCGTCCTGGAGGACGGGCGCGCCGTAGTGCCGCTCCTCGCCCGCGCTGTCGCCGATGTCGCGCCCGTTCCCGAAGAGCCACTCCAGCCCGCCGTCGGACAGCCGGCGGGCGGTGAGGGATTCGGCGCCCAGGTAGACATTGTGGTCGTCGGCCACCAGCCGGGTCGGCGGGGTGCCGTCGAACGTCTCGGACATCTCCCAGAGTTGGCGGCCGTGGCCCTTGTCGTGCGCGGAGAGGCGGAAGAAGTGCGAGTCCTGTGCCGGGCTCCCGCACAGCACCACCCGGGACCCCACCACGCCGCCGCACAGCATGGGCGGGACGCCGTCGGCCTGCGGCTCGTCCACCGGGCTGCGCCAGCGCTCCTTGCCCGAGTCCAGGTCGGCCGCGACCAGGTACCAGCGCTTGCCGGAGGCGGACCGGGCCACCAGGTACGCGATGCCGTCGACGACGCACAGCAGCTGGTTGAACTGCTCCTTGCCGGTGAACGCGGAGAGTTCCACCAGGGGCTTCCCCAGGTAGCCGGTGGTCTGCGCGACCTCGCACACCGCCAGCGACGCCGCCTTCTCCTTGTACCCCCGCAGGGCGTACAAGCGGGTGCCGTCGGTGGCCGACCGCCAGGGGTCCTCGATGTTCGCCTGCCAGGTCGACTTGCCCGACTCGGCGTTGATGCCGCACAGCACGATCCCGGCGCGCAGGGCCAGGTTCCGGCCCACGTTCATCACCTCGCCCCCGGAGTCCGGGCACCACAGGGCGGTGCTCCACAGCGCTGCCGGGGGCTTCGGCCGGTCGACGGCGTCCTTCTTCTTGGCGCCGCCCCCGCCGCCCCCGGAGTCCCCGGAGTCCCCGAACAGGGCCCAGCCCCCGCCGCCGAGGAGCCCGCCGCCCAGGAGGGCGCCCCCGGCCACGGCCAGCAGCCGTCGTCGCGAGACGCCCCGTACGGGGGTGGCCTCGGGCCGCGGCGCCTCGGCGGGCACCGGCGGCGGCAATCGGTGCGGCGGCTCGCGCCACACCTCGTCGCTGCGCCGGGCGATCTCCCGCAGCACCGCGTCGGGCAGCAGGTCCGCGAAACCGCGGCGGTCGCCCGACGCGTCCCCGGTGCCGCCCAGCGCGGTGTACAGCTCGGCGGTGGACGGGCGGTGCGCGGGGTCCTTGGCCAGGCAGCGGGCGAGCAGGGGCCGCAGTCCTTCGGGGACCCCGCCCAGTTCCGGCTCACCGAACCGGACGCGGTACAGCAGGTCGGTGGGAGCCCCACCGCCGAACGGGCCGAGGCCGGTGGCGGCGAAGACCAGCACCCCGGCCAGGGCGAACACATCGCCCGCCGCCGCGTGTTCCAGGCCCGACGCCTGCTCGGGCGACATGAACGCCGGCGTGCCCACGGCGCTGCCGACGCTCGTCAGGTGCTCCTCGCCGAAGGCCCGTGCGATGCCGAAGTCGATGATCCGCGGGCCCTGCGCCGTCACCAGAACATTGGACGGTTTCAGGTCGCGGTGCACCACCTCCGACCGGTGCAGCTGCTCCAGCCCTGCGGCGAGCAACGCACCCAGGGCGCGCACGGCCGGCTCCGGCAGCGGCCCGCCCGCTTCGACGGCCGTGTCCAGCGGCGGGCCCAGGACGTACTCCGTCGCCAGCCACGGGGTCGGTGCCTGGGGGTCCGCGTCGACGACCGCCGCACCGTGACCGGAACCGATGACGCGTGCCGCGTCCGCCTCCAGCCGGAAGCGGGTGCGCAGCGTGGTGTCCGCGACCAGACGGGTGTGCAGCGTCTTCACCGCGACCGTGCGCCCGCCCGCCGAACGGGCCAGGTAGACGGTGCCCATGCCGCCGCCACCGAGGCGGGCGAGGATCCGGAACGGCCCGACGGTGTACGGGTCGTCGTGCAGAAGTGGGGAGATCATGGCCTCAGCGCTCTTGGGTGGGGAGTGCGGCGGCGAGGACCTCCGCCGACTGACGGGACAACGCCTCGACGACGCGGCCGGGCAGCGACACCGGCTCGGTGGATCCGGCCAGTGCGCCGTACGCCGCACCCGGCATCAACTCCGCCAGCACCCTTGCCGGTTCGGGCCGGCCCTCCGGGTCGCGCGAGCGGCAGGCCGTGATGATGTCCCTCAGGCCGGCCGGGATCTCCTGCCGCTCGGGCACGGTGTGCCCGGTCGCCGCGTACGCCAGCACGGCGCCCAGGGCGTAGACGTCCCCGGCCCGGTCCACCGGGCCGCCCGCCGCGATTTCGGGCGCGAGACAGCCGGTCTCCAGCCCGGTCGCCGACGTGCCGGAGGCGCCCGCCACCGGGTTCGCGCGCATCGCGCCGAAGCAGCCCAGGAGCGGCCCGCAGGCGGTCAGCAGCACGCCCGCCGGGCAGACGCCGCCGTGCACGACACCCAGGACGTGGGCCGACGCCAGGGCTTCGGCCAGCGTGCCGCCGAGCGTACGGACCAACGGTTCCGGCAGCGGGCCGCCGTGCGCGGCCAGGACGGCGGGCAGCGGCAGTACGGGCCGGTAGGGGGAGACGTACCAGGGAAAGGCCGGCGTCCCCCCGAGCTGGGCCACCGGCCAGAACCCGGGCTGGGTCAGCCGGGTCGCCTGCTGCGCCTCGGCTCCCCACCGCGCCGGGTCACCGCCGGGCGGCGGCAGACACGCCAGCACGGTGTGCCCGCCGTCAGCGCTACGGGCCAGATAGCGGCGCTCCGGAACGCCCCGGCTGCCGTCGGCGTCAACACGGGCCAACGTCACAAAGTTCCCGATCCGCGCAGGATCGTCCTGCCGGAGCCTCTCCACTCGTTTTCTCCCCCATCAGGCTCGTTACGGGCGTGAGCCTATATACGGCGGGGACGCGGGTGGAAAGGGGGGACGGAATTCGGGGCGACGGGGCGCCTACCGGCGTCCGTACTGCGCGTTTTGCCCGGGAAGGTGAGCCGGTCTCCGCTCCGCCGCCCGGTTCAGGACCTCCACGGTGCGCAGCCGGCCTTCAGCCGCGGCAGCCGCACGGCGCACGGCGCACGGCGCACGGCGCACGGCGCACGGTCAGGAACGACCGTGCGCCGCGGCCGTCACTCCAGCCCTCGGGGCGATGACCGGCCGGCTCGCGTCGTGTTTCTACTGCGTCTCCGTCTCCGTCTCCGTCTCCGTCTCCTTGCGCTGGTACAGCTCGGGCACGGAGACCTTGATCGGCTCTTGCGTGGTCCGAGCGATCACGACGACCGCGGGCTCGTTCGGGTCGGGATTCTCCTCGCGGTGCGGGACGAACGGGGGGACGAGGAAGAAGTCGCCCGGACCGGCGGCGAGCCGCACCTCCTGCATGCCGTCGTGGTAGACGAACACGGGGTGACCGCTGACCACATAGATCCCCGCCTCCGAATCGCCGTGATGGTGGTTGTCCGTAGCGCTCAACGGCGGGTTCTCCACCAGGCCCATCCAGAGGTTCTTCGAACCGGCCGTGCCGCCGCTGATAGCGGCGTAGCCGTCCAACTCACCGGATCGAACGTGGTGGACGCGGTTGTTCAGCGGCGCGTTGTCACCAGCGCCCAGTGCAGTTCCCACACCTTCATGCGTAGTCATCGTCGTGCAGCTCCCGGTTCTCCATGGCCTTGACCCGGACCAGGCTGCGACTCCCCCGCCAGTACGGCAACTGTTGTTGCCGTTACGGCAAAGCGGACGTGTGCAAGGCCGCGGCGTTGCTGGCTCTCATCGACACGGGCTCCGCGCTCAACGAGCGCCGCAGGCCGCGGTGAGCAGGAACTCCGGGGCCGGTCAGCCGCCTAGTGCCCACGACAGCCACACCAGCAATGCGATCGGGACCGCAAGGGCAACCGTGCCCAGAGCTACTCCGGCGCGGGCCCGACGACGATCGGCTCCCTCGTCGTGCCGCATGCCCCACAGCGCTCCAACTCCGTGGACGATCGCGCAGATTCCCAGAGGCACACCGAGGTAGACGGGGACGGAGCGGATCCACGGCGGCAGGAAGACGAGAACGGGGCTCCCGTACACGGCGACAGCGGCCACGCCCAGTGCCAGCGAACCCCTGCCGGTTTCGCGACTGACCTGGGATTCCTCGGGGTGCTCGGCGGGTTCCATGGCCGAAGGCTAGGTGGCGTGCGGCCGACGTCGTATGGGCGCGATGACTCAGATCGACGTGAGCACCCCCACCACCTGTCCCTGGTGAGCCGATGGGAGAGGGCGCGGTCATGTGCGCTCCGCGCAGGAGTATGTTCCCCGCATGGTTGAGCACCGCATGATCGACGTGAACGGGATCCGGCTGCACATCGCGGAGGAGGGCGAGGGGCCGCTGGTCGTGCTGCTGCACGGCTTCCCCGAGTCCTGGCACTCCTGGCGCCACCAGTTCGGCCCGCTGTCCGCCGCCGGCTTCCGGGTCGTCGCCCCCGACCAGCGCGGATACGGCCGCAGCGACCACCCGCAGGACGTGGACGCGTACGACATCCTCCACCTCGTCGGGGACGTGATCGGACTGATCCACGCCCTGGGCGAACGGGAGGCGTTCGTCGTCGGGCACGACTGGGGCGCGCCGGTGGCCTGGCACACCGCGTTGCTGCGCCCCGATGTGGTGCGCGGGGTGGCGGGGCTGAGCGTGCCGCCGCCGTTCCGCGGGCAGCGCCCGCCGCTCGCGGCCATGCAGGAGCGGTTCGACGGACGGTTCTACTGGAACTACTTCAACCGTCCCGGGGTCGCCGACGCCGAGTTCGCCCGGGATCCCCGAACCGCCCTGCGTACGCTGCTCTACTCCGCCTCCGGTGACGCCCCCGACGCCGGGCGCCCCGACCAGGCGCTGGTGTCCGACCCGGCCCGGGGCTGGCTCGCGGACATGACCGACCCCGACAAGTTGCCGGACTGGCTCACCGAGGAGGACCTGGACGAGCTCACCGCCAACTACGCCCAGGGCTTCACCGGCGCACTGAACTGGTACCGCAACCTGGACCGCAACTGGGAACTGACCGCCCCCTGGCAGGGCGCCGTCGTCACCACCCCCGCGCTGTACGTCTACGGCGACCGGGATCTGGTCGCGACGTTCCCGGGCACGCCGGAACTCATCGCGCAGCTGCCCACGTTGCTGCCCGGTCTCCGCCGCGCGCCGGTCATGCTGCCGGGCTGCGGCCACTGGACCCAGCAGGAGCGGCCGCGGGAGGTGAATGCCGCGCTGGTCGAGTTCCTGACGGAGTTGCGGGACTGAGGCCGGTTCACCGGCACCGATCCCATGGCGCGACCCGCGGCGCACGTTCCGGAATCCGCTGATCAGGGCGTGCGCCGCGGCGGCCGGGCAGCACGCGAAAGCCTCCCGCTGACCGGTGCGGTGAAGCGGGCGGCCAGCGGGACGGCCAGGGCGATGAGGGCCACCAGCACCGGAACCGGTCCCGTGCCGAAGGACCTGGCCACCGCGCCCGCGACGAGTTGCTCCGGCGTGCCTGTCGGACACACAAGCCCCTCGGTTGAGCAGGCGGTCAGGACGCCCTGAAGGCCCACACCCCACGTCCAGACACCTGCCGTCAACCATCCGCCGATCAGGCACGCGGGGACAACGGCCAGCTTCAGGAACCGCGGAATGCGTTGCGCCTGCGGATCGCCCCGGAACCACTGGGCCCCGACCACCGTGAGCCAGCCGCACAGCAGCACCGCGGCGGTGGCCAGCGCGGCCAGGAACGACGGGGCCAGCGGCGTGCCGGAGAAGCCGTAGCCGGCAACCCTCGTGTAGAGCGCCAGCCGGCTCCCTGCCACGATCCCGGCGGCCACGATCAGGCCGGTGAGCGCCGACCGGCCGAGCCGGGCCGGCGCCGGACCTCCCGCGTACCACTGGTGGCGCCACAAGGTGAACGCCACGAACAGGGTCAGCGCCACCCCGACGAGCAGCCCGCAAAGAACCAGCAGGAAGGTTCCGTCCCCCGGCTCGTAGAACCGCAGCAGCATGTCCTGGAGCATCGGCAGCAGCACACCGGCGACGGTCGCGCCGAGGAACACCCGTCCCGGCGACGAGGCCAGTACGCGCCCCGGTGTCCTGGCCACGTCCAGCCTGTCGATGCCCATGGGGTGGTGGCGTAGCCAGGAACGCAGCCGTGCCGCACCCGTCCCGTCCTTCCTGCCGGTCTCCGCGCCGAGGGCGGCGAGCAGCCCCTCCCGGTCGGCCATTCCGGCGTGCAGGTCCGCATGGTGCTCGCGGATCCGCAGGTAGGCGCGGGCGATCAGCTCGCCGAGCAGGGTGAGCAGGAGGACCCGGGCCAGGGCGGCCACCAGGTCTCCCGGCGTGGATTTGTGGTTGAGCATGTCCAGGGTCATGGCGAAGGCGATGAAGGCCCCGGCGAACAGGTTGCAGGGACGGAACACCGTCAGCACGTTGTACGTCTGCAGATCCCGGCCGCGCAGATGCGCCAGCTCGTGCCGGACCACGGCCTCGAAGATCCGCCGGCCGTGGTCGCTCTTCTCGCGCAGCACCAGCAGTTCCGGGCCGAGCATCAGCAGAGGCCGACGTCGTTGGCCGGTGACGTACGCTCCCGACGTCAGCCGCCGGTCCATCATGACGACCAGCTCCCGGCTCAGCCGGGCCTCCCGGATCAGGCCCTGCACCGCCTCGGCGGCGCCGTGGAACGGGGTCTCGGCCAGCGGCGTGGATCGCCGGTGCCGGCGCCGGCCGGTGTACAGCCCGATCACGATGCCGGGCGTGAGCAGCATCAGAACGCGGTTGAACACGCCGCTGACCATCGCGCCCGGGTCCCTCGCACAGTCCAGGGCCGAACCCGTGCACAGCTCCGTCACAGGTGCCTGCAACGTGGCCATCACCAGAGCGAAGAACAGATCCTGGCCCAGGACCGTGACCACCAGCAGGATCACCATCAATGACATATCGGAGGGGAACGCCTCGACGTCGAGCGAGGCGGAATGCCGCGAAGAGGAGGAGGCATTCACGATGCCGGCTCCTGATCCCCGCCGGGCCGCAGCAGCGCCAGTTCGCCGACGACGGCATCGGCGAGCACTCCCGCCCGGTCTTCCGGCATCCCCAGCGCCACCGCCTTGGCCTGCACCGACGCGCGTACCCTGCCGAGTTGCTCCGCGCTCAGCGCCTCGACGGCCACCTCGACCTCCTCGGTCTCCGCCCGGCGCCGCGTACGCTGCGGCAGCCGGTCGAGCAGGGACCGGGTCAGTCGCATGCTGCGGTTCTTGATCTCCTCGGCGGCGCCGCCCGCAACCGCGGTCAGTGCCCAACCGCTGACCAGCACCCCCACCGGGGTGACGGCCCCCACCATTTCGTCCAGACCGCTGCCCAACGGCGTGTCGCGCACCTTGGGCGCGCGGCCGCGCGGCCGTGAGAGCAGCGCGAAGGCGGGCAGTTCGTCGGGCGCGACCCGCGCCACCACACGCCGCGCGAACTCATCGCGCGAGACGGTGATGGTGCCGGTCGGTAAGTTCGGTCCCTGCTCGGAGTGATGCGGCACCTCGTCGCCCCCTCACCGCTCAACCCTGTGTGGAGGGCAAACTCCTCCAGGAGTCCAACAGTTGTGCACACAGCTCACGCGCAGGGCTCCGCCGGTACGGCACGGTGGCTCCAGAGAGCCGCGCCGCCGGGCCCTGCGCCGCCGGGCGGCCCGGACCGGCTGTGCCCGCACCTTAACGCCGGGGGGCGTCTCCATGGCCCGGGCGCAGAGCCAGTCCCGGCGCAAGTCCACCCGCGGCTCCGGCAATGACCGTAGAACTGTTGCGTACCACCGCCGGACTCGCGGGCGCACGCGTTGGCGCGCGCGCCCGCTCACGCTGGTCGTTCATCAGCGTGCCGAATGAACCTCGGCGGTGGTCCCCGACTCGGCTCGGGACACTAGGTCAGGTCGAATGCTCGCACGCCCGACAGCAGCGGAACGAGCGCATAACGGCCGTCTCCCGCACCGCAGTTCGGCCGGGTGTCCGCGGTGGCAGAGATGTTCGTCCCCGCCAGGAAACGCCCGTCGCCACACGGCACCACCGTCGAGAAGTGGTTGGCGGCCCCGCCCCAGTAGTACATGCACTGGTGCAGGTTCAGATAACGCCCCGTGGTCAGGTCGAGCGTCTTGACCCCCGACAGAAGGGGGACGAGCTGGTAGTTGCCGTCTCCTGCGCCGCAGGTCGGCCGGGTGTCCGCGGTGGCGGAGACGTTCGAACCGGCCAGGAAACGCCCGTCGCTGCTCGCCACCACCGTCGAGAAATGGTTGGTGGCGGAAGCCGAGTAGTACATGCACTGGTGCACGTTCAGGTAGCGCCCGGCCCGCAGGTCGAGCGCCTTGGCCCCGGACAGCACCGGAACGAGCCCGTAGTTGCCGTCCCCTGCGCCGCAGGTCGGCCGGGTGTCCGCGGTGGCGGAGACGTTCGACCCCGCCAGGAAACGCCCGTCACTGCTCGCCACCACCGTCGAGAAATGGTTGACGGCCGAAGCCGAGTAGTACATGCACTGGTGCAGGTTGAGGTACCTGGCGGCGACACGCCCGGGTCCTTGGGCGTGGGCCGTGCCCGGCGTGAGCAGCAGGGCCGTGGTGCTCACGGTGGCTGCGAGGGCAGCGAGCCACGCCTTGAAGCGGCCTTTCTGGCGCACGATCTTTCCCCCTCTCTCATGCTCCTTCCGGTAAGGAGCGGGGACAGCACAGCACGCAGCGGGGCGCATTGACGGACATTCGTCAGCCAATCCACCCGAAGGTGGGTCGTGTACATGATCACTACGCATTCCGTGTCGCATCGCGCGTATGTCAACCGGAAGATGGCAGCACGTCCTCGAGCTGCATCAACTCCCCCGGACTCAGGTGGAGTTCCGCGGCCTGGGCCGAGTCGGCGATGGAGGCCGGGCGACTGGCCCCCAGCACCGGAACCACGGCCGGGGAGCGGGTGAGCAGCCACGCCAAGGCGATCTGCTGCGGGCTGACGCCACGCTCCGCCGCGGCGCGGTGGAAAGCGGTGCCCGTGGAGGTCGGGCCGGAGGGTCCGTCGAGGGAACTGCGGGCGATGCCGCCGAGGGGGCTCCAGGGCAGGAACGCCAGGCCGAGTTCGGCGCTCAGCCGCAGCTGGGGCTCGCTGTCGCGGACGGCGGGCGAGTACTGGTTCTGTACGGAGACGAGTCCGTCGCCGAGGATGGTGTGCGCCTGGCGGATCTGGGCGGTGGTGACGTTGGAGATGCCGGCGGCGCGGATCGTGCCGGCGTCGAGGAGTTCGCGCAGGGCTCCGACGGACTCCGCCCAGGGCACGGCCGGATCCGGCTTGTGCAGCTGGTACAGGCCGATCGCGTCGACGCCCAGCCGCTTGGCGGAGGCTTCGGCGGCGTGCTTGAGATGTTCCGGGGCGCCGGTGACGGTCCAGCTGCCGTCGCCGGGCCGGGCGCGGCCGCCCTTGGTGGCGATCAGGACGCCGGAGGTGTCGCCGCCGTAGCGCGCCAGGGCGCGGGCGATCAGCAGCTCGTTGTGGCCCACCTCGCCGGCGTGCCAGTGGTAGCTGTCGGCGGTGTCGATGAGCGTGACGCCGGCGTCGAGGGCGGCGTGGACGGTGGCGATGGCCTGCCGCTCGTCCGGGCGGTGCTCGATGGAGAGTGGCATGGCACCCAGGCCGATGGCGCTGACGGGGGTGTCTCCGATGGTGCGGTACTGCATGGCGGTTCGTGTTCCTTACGCGGCGGGGGTGACGGATGCGGTGAGGGCTTCGGCGACGGCGCCGGGCAGCCAGTCGACGGCGCGGGAGAAGGCAAAACCCCGTTCCTTCGCACGGGTGTTGCTCATGGCGTAGTGGCGGTCGAAGGAGAACGGCGAAGCCGTCTCGCCCGCGGCGGCCACCCGGTAGACGGGCTCCCGGCCGGCCTGTGCGGCGACAACCGCGGCAAGGTCGCGTACGTCGAGCGGGCCGTCGGAGCAGGCGTTGACCGGACCCGTGAAGTCGGTGGCGATAGCCGCCCACAGCAGCAGGTCCGCGAGCTCCTCGTAGTGGATGAACACCGTCGGCAGCGCGTCCTCGTGCACAGTGATCTCTTCGCCCCGGCAGATGCGCTCGGCGTAGTGCGCCAGCCGGCCGGTGAACTCCTGCGCGCCGCCACCGAGCACGTGCGCGCCGCGCACAGAGGCGAACGCGAAGCCGCCGGTGCGGGTGAAGACGGCCTCCGCCTGGCGCTTGCCCTCGGCGTAGTGGTCCTCCAGGTACGCCTCGTCGTGCCACGGCAGGTCCATGGCCACCAGCCAGGTGGCCGGGTCCACGCTCTCCTCAGGCACCAGGGTGCCCGCCGGCACGGTCGGCAGCGCGGCGGTCGCCGGGTCGTAGACCTCGATCGTGGAGGTCATGACGTAGCGCCGGGTGCGGTCGGCGAAGGCGCGGGCGGCGATCGCGGCCTGCACGGGGGTGTAGCAGACCTGATCGACAACCACGTCGAAGCTGCGCGGCCCGAGCGCGGCGACGAGAGACGCCTCGTCGTTGCGGTCGACAACGAGGTGCTCGACACCGGCGGGCGGCCGGGTGGAGCCGCGGTTGATCACAGTGACCTGGTGACCGTCGGCCTGCAGGCGCTCGACCAGGAGTTTTCCGAAGTACCGGCTTCCGCCGATGACGCAGATCCTTTGCATGTCCCCACCCTGGACGCCTACCGTCAACAGCAGAAGTGGCGACTTACTGACAACACGTTAAGGAATACTGTTGATCGACGTGCAGCGGCTCCGCATCCTGCGGGCGGTGGCGGACCACGGCAGCTTCAGCAAGGCGGCCGCCGCTCTCCGCCTCACCCCCTCCGCCGTCTCCCAGCACGTAGCGGTGTTGGAACGCAGCCTCGGTGCCCAGGTCGTGGCACGCAGCACCCGCGGGGTGACCCTCACTCAGGCCGGCCGGATCATGGTCGGGGCCGCCGAGTCCGTCGCAGCCGAGCTCGAACAGGCGAAGCAGCAGATCGAGCGGCTCACAACGGACCGCGTGCAGCTCACCGTTGCCACCTTCACCAGCGGCGGCAGGCACCTGCTGCCCGGCGCTCTCCCCCGGCTCATGGCAACCCATCCCCGCACCCTGCTCCACGTCAGGGAGGGCGAGCCCGAGGACACCTTGCCCCTTGTCCGCCAAGGCGCCGTCGACCTGGCACTCGCCTACCACTTCGACGGCCCGCTGCCTGTCGGGCCGGGACCGAGGTCCAGCCTGCAGTGGACCGCACTCCTGGAAGATCCCTTGCACGTCGTCCTGCCGGAGGGGCATCCACTCGCCGACCGCGAGCTGCTCGACATCGCCGAGCTGGCATCCGAGCCCTGGGTGCTCGGCTGTCTCAAGACCGGGGCATACCTGCGCCGCTACGCCGAGCGCGCGGGGTTTGAACCGGAAGTGCGCGGCACCACCACCGACTACTTCTTCGCCCGCTCGCTCGTCGCCGCGGGAATGGGGATCTCCCTGATCCCTTCCATCGCGCTCCTCCCGACGGTGCCAGGTCTGCGCACCGTCCCGATCGCGCCGCCGACTCCGACCCGGCACATCGGCGTTGCCACGCTCGACCGCAGCCGCGACCGGCCACACGTCACGACGTTCATCCAGGCCCTCCGCGAGCAGACGGTGCCTCAACCAGAGATCCCGGACAACGACTGACATCGCTCATCACCAGGACGCCGGCCGATCGCGAAAGGGCTTCCCGTTGCCGACCGTGCGCGGCACGTGACTCCAACTCCCGGCCGCGCAAGCCGACTTCGGCTCAACGAGCGCGCTTCCGTGGCCGCTGAGCGCCCGCCTCCTACGTCAACGTTCCCGCACGAGTCGTCGCCGTCCTCGCATGGTCCCCGTCCGCCGCCTCGTACGGCCGGGGCTCGGGTGCACCGAACCAATGGGCGAGGGCGGCGCGCAGGCTGTCCGTATCGGCGTCCCGGCCGGTCCAGCAGACGTGCCCGTCGGGGCGGACCAGCAATGCCTCGGCGCCGTCGGCCGCCGACTCCTGGTCGAGGCGGTCGAGGTGGTCGATCCGGTCGAGGCGGTCGATCCGGTCCGCCCAGCCGTCCGCCGCAGCGGCGAGCGCTGACGCTCCGGCGGCCAGCAGGGCTCCGCGCCCGGACGGCAGCCGGACGCCGGGTGCCCGCGCCCCCAGCAGAGGGTGATCCGACGCGGCGGGCATCGGGTAGCGGATGTCGGTGCCGGCGATCATGGCGGCGACGCGGTGGTTGGCCTCCGGCGTGGCGAGCAGGTCGGCGAGCAGGTCGCGTACCACTACGGCGTCCGGGTCGGGGAGCGTCAGCACCATCTGGGCGCGGGTGTTGGCCAGCACCCGGGCGCCGACCGGGTGCCGCTCGGCGTGATAGGTGGCCAGCAGCCCGTCCGGGGCCCGGCCGCGGACCGTGGCTGCCAGCTTCCAGCCCAGGTTGAACGCGTCCTGCATGCCGAGGTTGAGGCCCTGCCCGCCGGCGGGGGCGTGGATGTGGGCGGCGTCGCCGGCCAGCAGCACCCGGCCGTCGGCGTACCGCTCGGCCTGGCGGGAGGCGTCGGTGAAGCGAGACGCCCAACGGACGGTGCGCAGTTCGCGCGGCGGACCGGGGCAGCGGGCCAGGGCCGCGCGCACCTCGTCCGCGGTGACCGGGGCGTCGCGGTCGATGCCCTGCTGCTCGGGGCCGCCGAGGATCAGCCGGTGCACGCCGTCGCCGAGCGGGAGCAGGAAGGCGACTCCCGCGGGGTCCGGGCTGAGGTCGGGGAGGCGCCACGACCGGCCGGGGTCATCGAACTCGGCCTCGGCGGGGGCGAGTTCGACGTCGGCGACGGCCATGCCGACCCGGCCGTCCCGTCCCGGGAAGGGCATCCCCAGGGCGCGGCGCACCGTGCTGCGCCCGCCGTCCGCGCCCACCAGGTACCCGGCCCGGACGGTGCGCTCGGTGCCGTCGGGCCCGAGGAGGGTGGCGGTGACGCCGTCCGGGTCCTGCCGGAACGACGTCAGCTCACGGCCCCGCAGCACCGGGACGCCGTACTCGGCGAGGTGGTCCTCCAGGAACTCCTCGACCCGGGCCTGCGGGATGCCGACCTGGTGCGGGAATGCGGTGTCCAGCGCGCCGTAGTCGAGCGGCAGCCCGGCGAAATGGCCGGCGGGCAGGAGCGTCAGCGACCGGTCCAGGACCGGCTCCAGCCAGCCCCGGCAGTCCAGCACCTCGGCGGTGCGCGGCTGGAGGTTGAGCGCCTTGGACTGGCCGGTCCGGAAGGGCAGCCGCTCCACGACGGTCGTCCGCACCCCGGCCAGGCCCAGTTCGTTGGCGAGCAGCAGACCGGTCGGTCCCGCCCCCGCGATCAGTACCTCGGCGTCGGTGTCCACGGCTCCCCCTACAGCTTCATTCCGTGCCGGGTCAGGTACCAGTTGTGCCACGTCAGCAGCCCGCCGAGCATCACCAGCCAGAGCACGGTGCTGGTGAGCGGGAAGGAGTCCACCGGGATCGTGTACGCCAGCACCACCCGCAGCACCGCGTCGAGCAGGAAGACCGCGCCCCATACCGCCGTGACCAGCCGCAGGTGACGACGGAACGGCGGCTCCGCGTCCCACCGCGCCTCCCATTCGACCAGTCCGGCCTCGCCGACCTTGGCGATCACGATGCCGCGCGACGCGGTCATGATGAACGGACGCCGGGTGAGCAGCGTGCCGAGCACCCAGATGCCGATCGCGGCGGTCAGCCAGCTGTCCCGGATCATCAGCACCCGCGGGCTGCCGCTGATCAGGGACAGCAGCGTGCCGACCACCACCAGGCTCAGCGTGAACACCGCCATCGCCTCCACGCGCCGCTGCCGCACGATGCCGTAGATGATCCACGGCAGCAGCAGTACGCCGCCGACGACCATCGAGATCCACTGACCGGCGCCGGCCGCGCGCAGCCCGTAGTAGGAGCCGAGCGGCAGGACGAGCTCGAAGAGCAGCTGGGCGACGAGCCGCCGCCGCAGCGCCACCGTGCGACGTCGGGCGGTCGCCGCGGCGGTCCCCTCGGTGTCGGTCTGTGGTGTCCGGCGCGTTGCCATGGTGTCCGCCCCCGTGTCCGCTGCGGTCATGACGCCCTCCTGGTGGCGCGGTCGAACAGGTCCGCCAACTCCCGTCCGGCGGCCCGCACATCGAGATCGGGATCGTGGGTGGCGCGGCGCACCACGTCGTCGATGGCGGCGCGGATGGCCCGCATCATCACCCACGGGTCGAAGTCGCAGAACTCGCCGGCGCGCTGCGCCTTGCGGATCTGCTCCACCTGGACGGCGAGGTTCGCCTCCGTCACGTCGAGGAAGGCGACCATGCCGGGATCGCCGCCGCGGAGGTTGGCGAGGATCTCGACGATCGCCGCGAGGTGGTTCGGGTACTCGGCGAACAGGTCGAGGTTGCCCTCGATGGAGGCGCGCAGGCGGGCCGCGTAGCTCTCGTGGGCCTCGATGCGGGGGCGGATGTACCCCTCCGCGAGCTGCATCACCTCGGCGACGACCTCGCGCATCAGGTCGTCCCGCCCGTTGAAGTGGTAGGAGATCATCCCCGTGCTGCTCAGCCCGGCGTGCTCCGCGATCTTCGCGAACGAGGCCCGGTGGTACCCGACCTCGGCGATGACGTCGATCGCCGCGGCGACGATCTGTGCGCGGCGGCCCGTCTCCGTGAAGGAAGACCCGGTCCTGCGCCCGGCGGTTTGCTTGGACGAGCTATTTTTTGCTTGCACAAGCAAGACGGTAGCGCGGTTTGCTCAACCGAGCAAGAAGGTGGGGCGCGACCGCCCGCGGGACGGTGACGGGGCGGAGGTCGGCTGATGCGGCGCCGCGTCCCGCATCAGCAGGGTCGGCTGCCCGGGCGCGGGAATCCTGGGGTCTGCGGCGCGGCGCAGTGGTCGGGGTGTGGTGAGTGTGGGCGGGGTCGGGGCCGGCGCGGCCTGGTCGTTGCCCTCGATGGAGGCGTGCTGAAGCGACTGGATGAGTGCGACGTTCCTCAAAGGGCGTGCACATATCGGCGCCGCCAGCCCTCCCGCAGGTACTCGGAAGACGGTGGCCGCATCGGCCAGGTCGGTGCGTCAGGTGAGACGACCTGGCCGAGTGCGGTTCGTGCTTCTTGTGCGCGTGTGGACGTCAGCGGCCGGAATGGGCCAGAGGCGTGCGGGACGCATGGTGGAGGAGGGCGGCGGGGGTGGTGTGGGAGTCGGGCATGGGCCAGTGGGGGTCCTTGCCGGTCAGGGCGGCGAAGAGGCATTGCCAGGCTGCGGCGTCCGTGCCCAGGAGCGTGCCGGCCAGGGCGGCCAGTTCATCCGTGGCGTCCTGGACGGCGGCCTGGAGGGCGATGGGGAGTTCTTGGCGGACGGAGGCCTCGGCGAGGTAGTGGAGCATGCGGTTGGCCTGGGCGCCACCGTGGATGATCTCCTTGCCGGAGAGCAGGCCCTGTTCGAGAAGGGCGTCGAGGACAGCGGCCCACTCCTGGCGCGAGAGCGAGAGATTCGGGATGTTCCCGATGGCCGCACGGGCCCAGCTGGGGCCGCGGTCGGTCAGGGTGCGGTCGAGGAAGCAGGACCAGTACTCGAACGCTGCCGGCGCGAGCGCGTCCGGCGCATCCGGCAGGCGGGCGAGGGCGCCCCATACCCGCGGGCGGAACGGCTCCCGTTCGTGGGCCCGGATCAGGACGTCCCAGTCGCGGATGTAGGGGAGGTCCAGGACTTCCTCGTGCTCGTACTCCCCACAGCTGCGGAGCTTGGTGACGAGGCGTTCGGTGCTCAGTTCCTTGTCGAGGCGGGCGGTGAGGATCGCGTCCGGGTCGGGGGCGGCGAGCGCCTTCATGGCGACCTTGGCGGCGCCCGCGCTGAGCAGGCCTTCGTCGATCAGCGAGCGGAGCCGGTCGGGGCCGCCGTGGCGAAGGACGTTGCGCGCGGCCAGGAGGTGGTCCGGCAGCGGGACGCGCGTGCCCCACGAGGCGAGCGCGTGCTGTACGAGTTCCGGGTCGGCCGCTTCGACCAGGACGCGGTAGCGGTTCGCTGAGCGCTTGTCGAAGTAGGGCCGTGCGAGCAGCCGTTCGCCGAGCTGCGGGGCGAGCGGGAGGAGGTCGTCCGGCCCTTCGGCGGTGCGGCCCTGGGGCCGGCGGGAGAGGATGATCCGGCGGATCTCGACGGTCGAGCTGCTGTTGTGGAGGTCCCCGTACAGCGTGGCGTTGATCGTGGGGTCGTCGACTGCCAGGAGCCGCAGATTCAGGTCCCGATTGCCGGAGCTTCGCGCCAGGACGAGCAGCGCGGCGCGGTCGTCGACGGCGAACAGATGGTCCAGGAGGGCGTCGGGCACGTGGTGGGTCTCGCGAGCGCGCTCGGTGAGGGTGAGCGTGGCGTGCGCGTCCAGCCGCGGCAGTACGGCCGCCAGGGCATCGGTGCCCGCGTGGAGCAGGAGTCCGGCAGCTATCGGGGTGAGCACCGTGGGGAGGGTGTCCGCGCTGTCGTGCTCGAGCATCTCGGCGAAAGGCCGCTCGGCCCGGTCGCTGTCCATCGCGGCGAGGGCGCGCAGCCACCGCTCGGGATCGCTGCCGAGCCGGTCGGCGACCAGCCGCCGCGCGGCACGCACGGCGGCAGCGGCCGGCACCTGACGAGTGAACCAGCCTCTCGGCAGCGGGGACATCTCGCGTGCGGGCGTCCGGGCGACCAACTCGCTGGGTGCCACGAACCCCTGCCGACAGGCCACCAGCTCTTCTTTCCCGGCCCGGTCGGTCGCCTTCACGGCCCGGTCGGTCGCCTTCGCGGCAAAGTCGGTCGTCTTCTCGGCGAGGCGCCGGCGGGTCTCCGGCGAGGCGTGCCGGTCACACGCCGCCATGAGCCAGTCGGGAAGCACGGGCCCGGGGAAGTCGGCCGGGTGCGTGGCGGTGAGCACGTCGAGCACCCCGGGGTCGTCGGGCAGCGGCGCGCCCGCGGCGAGCGTACGCAGCAGATGTGCCGAGGCGAGGGCCGCGCCCGGATCCAGGATCCTTGCCCGCTCCCGCTGTTCGGCGTGGGTGAGGGCGGGTGCGGCGGGTGCGGGTGCCTCGGCCGGGTCCGTGGGGTCGGTGGTGGTCCCAGGGGCGGTGGCGGTCCCGGGGTTCGCGTCGAGGCGGCCCAGCTCTTCGGCGTCGGGCCGGGGGCCGGCCACCTGCGCGGCCGTGGTGATCAGTTCGGCGAGTGAGCCGGCGAAGCCGTTGGCCAGGTTGAGCGCGATGACCCACGCTTCCGGGTGGCCGGCCAGGTGCTCGTGGACGAGGTCGACGGCGTGCCGGTGTGCCCGGGTGCCGACGCCGTCGTGGTGGAGGTACCTGAGGGCCGCCGCGGCCGGCTGGGCGGTGTCGACGAGCCGCTCGGGTCCGAGCAGGTCCTGTGCGACGGCGTCGACGAACCAGGCGTGCAGGTCGGCGTCGTACGGCGTGGCACGCAGATGATCGGCCGGCTCGGCGTCGAGGCAGCTCGCGCGGGTGGTGAGCGCCCGGCGGATCGCCTCGTCGACGTCCTCGTGGCGCAGGAGCTCCTCGATGGGCTCGGGCTCGAAGGTGTGTGCCCGGTGGGCGGCGATCAGGCGCGGGAAGTCGTAGGCATAGGGCTCGTGCACGATCTCCCGCATCAGCCGACGGGTGGCATTGCGTCCACGCGGGGCGGCGAAGACGCGGGGCAGCGCATCGGGGTCCTCGTAGGGCTCGAGTCCGTCCCGGAACCGGTCCAGGCCGTCGGGGTGCTCCAGCGCGGCGGCCGCCTTGGCGAGGACGGAGCGCGGGTCGACGTCGGGGACCAGGTCGAGGAGCCGGCGTACGGCGTCCGGACCGCCGCGTTCCCACACCCGGACCACGGAGAAGTGGCGCGCCCCGTCGCTCGCCCACCATCCCTCGGAGCGCCAGGAGTGCAGGACCAGTTCCGGGTCGCCGCTCGTGATCAGCGGGCTGCGGCGGAAACGGTCCTTGCCGGCGAGGAGTTCGGTGCGCAGCCCGGCGTCGAAGGGGACGAGCTCGGTGCGGCCCGGGGTGCGCGGGACGCCGGAGGCGATCGTGCGGCGCAGGGACAGGGTCGCCTTCTGGTTGCGGTACACGGCGGCGTTGACGGTGGGCTCGTCGCGCTCGGTCAGCCGGCGCAGATCGCGTATGCCGAGGCTGACGTTGCCGCCGATGGCGGCCCGCACACGGGGGTCGGACGCCGCGAGTGCGGTGTCGAGGGCGTGCGCCGGGAGCGATCCCTTGCCGAGCAGGGCGTGCAGCAGCTCGTCGGGCAGGTGCGGGAGCAGGTCACGGAGGTCGTCGGGTTCGGCGGTGTACAGCAGGAACCGGTACGGCTTGGTCAGGGCGGGCGGTGTGACCGAGGAGGCGGGCCCGGGAACCGCGCCGTCGGCGATGCCGGTCAACAGGTCGGTGAGGGTGCCCTTGTACCGGGACAGGGAGGTGCGCAGGGTGGCCCAGCGCCGGGGGTCGGCGCCGAGCTGTCGGTGGAGGAGGGCGCGCAGGGGGGCGGTGGCGCCGAGTTCGAGCAGGGCTTGGGCCGCGGTGCGTGCGGGTGCGACGGTGCCGAGGAGGAGTGCGCTGAGGTCTGCGTGGTCTCCGGAGGGGCCCAGGCCGGCGGCGATTCGGCGGAGTTCGGGGTGGCCGGGTGTGCGGGTCGCGGCGCGCAGCAGGGCCGGGCAGGGGGGTGCGACCTCGGCGACGACCGCGGGGTGGGTGCGGAACAGGTCGGCGAGCAGCTGCTCGGGGCAGTCGGGGTGGGCGGCGAGGGTGCGTACGGCCGGCTCCGGCAGCGGCACGGACCGATGGGCCGTCGCGATGGCGTGCCAGTCGACCGTACGGCGCCAGGCCGGTTCGGCTTCGCCCGCCCGGAGTCCGGCGACCAGGCCCTCCGGTCCCTCGGCGGCGGCCACCGCGGCGCGCAGCAAGTCACCGCCGGGGGCGCCGTCGGTGTCGAGCGCGCTGCGTGCGAGGTCGGCAACGGCGGGGTGCAGGAGGGCCGGGCCGGTTGCGGGGTCGAGCAGGGCGCTCAGCCGGTCGGGCCGTGCGAACAGCCCGAGTACGGCACGCAGTTGCTCGGCGGTGGTCAGCGCGCGGCCGCGGGTGCGCAGGGCGTGCTCGGCCAGCTCGGGTGCGTCGCTCACCACGGCCGCACCCACGAAGTGGGAGAGCGCCGGCGTTTCCTGGGTGGTCGCGCGAATCCGGGCCGGCAGGGAGGCGAGGGCGGTGGGCTCGGGGTGCCGCCCGGGGGAAAGAACGAGACGGCGCATCCAGGGGCGGGCCTCGGCGTGCTCGTACACGCGCTGGTCGACCACCGGATCGGGGCGTTCGAGCAGCGCGGCCAGATCGTCGACGGTGAGCCCCTCGGCCCGGACCAGGGCCCGCCGTACGCGCGCGTCGGGGTCGCCGGCCGCCTTCGCACGGGCCTCTGCGGTGAGGGGCACCCAGGTGAGGTAGCGGGGCTCCTCCTCGCCCAACCGGCGACGCATCCGCCCGGCATCGCCAGGGGCCGCCCCGGCCAGCAGCAGGGCGAGCAGTTGCGCACCACTCCGGTCGTAGCGCGTCGCTGAACCTGATGTCACCGATCGTGTCCCTTGCGTCCGTAGCCCGTGGTCTTCGCACGGTGGTCCGAGGGGAACACCCCATCACACAGGCCGGAATTGCTCTCCGTGAGGGTTCGCAGGAGAGGCGGACGCCTCGTTTCCAGGAGTGCGGAACGCGGCAGTCGATGGCGAGAGCAGTGGGCGCGGGGCCGCGGGCGCCGCGGGCACCGCGGGCTGTCGGTGCTGAGGGATACGCTTCTTGGTATGTCCCAGCAGATGCCCGTGACGCGTTCGTCCCTTCGCAAAGCGCACGCCATGTCGGTGCCGCGTCCCATGCCCGACCTCCCCGACCGGGTGTGGACCGAGAGCGAGTGGCAGCGCATCCAGCTCGGATACCGAGCCGCGAGCATGGACGAGAAGTGGAACGTCTACACGGAGGACGACCGCCTCTTCCTGCACCGCAGTTGGACCGGATTTCTGGCGTACGAGGCCGCGCTGACGAAAGTGGACGGCGGCGGACGGCGCATCACCTCCGCGCTCGTGGAATCGGACCCGGAGCGCTACCGCAGCGCCTCGGCGGACTACGACCGCATCACGCTCGAGCTGGTGATATCGACCATCCTTCTCGGCGAGCGCGCGGAGGATCTCCGCACGCGGCTGGTCGCCGCCCTGCGCGCCGACACGGGCTCAACGGCCGCGGCAGTGGCGCAGCACAGCGTCCTGGGCATACGAACCCCGCAGACCACGACGCGGCCCCCGGGCGACGAGTAGGGCTTGTCGGGTGGCGCGTAGGGCTTGTCGGGTGGCGTCGTAGGGCTGCCGTGGGATGGTCCGTCGGCTCGACACCACGGGGTCCGGGCCCCGTAGAAGGCGATGGGTGAGCCCTAGTGGGTGGCGCCCACGGCGTCGGCGAGCGCGCCGGCAGGTCGGCCGGCGGCGGAACGGAGTCAGGCGCTCGTCCGCCCCGGGGGCACACGACTTCACCCAGGGCAGAACGCCGCTCCCTTCCCCCGGTGCCCCGGATCCCTAGGCTGAAGGGGTGAGCACTCATGCGCCGAACGAAGCCCGCGTCATCCCCCTGCGCCCGCAGTCCTCGCCGCCCGGTTCCGGTGGGGCGAGCCGCGCCCCGCAGCGGCCGGACGGGGCCCCACAGACACCCGCGCCGAGGGAGCCGCTGTGGCGCGACCTCGTCGGCGATGCGCTGCGGCGCGAGCGCCTCGCCCAGGAACGCACGCTGAAGGACGTCGCGGAGGCGGCCCGGATCTCGATCCCCTATCTGTCGGAGCTGGAGCGCGGACGCAAGGAGGCTTCCTCCGAGGTGCTCGCGGCCGCCGCCCAGGCCCTGGGGCTCGGCCTCGCCGACCTGCTCTCGCTCGCCCAGGACGAGCTGGCCCGGTACACCCGGAGCCGGGTGGGCCGGGTGGGCCGGGGCCGCACCTCGCCCACGGCGCGGTACGACGGCCTCTGCCTTGCCGCCTGACCGCCTTGCCGCCTGACCGCACCGCCGACCGGTACGACGGGGCGCACCACCGCCGTACCGGCCGGCTCGCCGGCCTCCGGCCACGGCCGCGCGGGGTCAGACGAGCGCGAACCGTCGGCTCAGCACCTCGTCGGCGAGCCCGTAGGCGACGGCCTCCTCGGCGGTGAGCACCTTGTCCCGGTCCATGTCCGCGCGCAGCGTCGCCACATCGTGATGCGTATGGCGGGACAGGACCTCCTCCACCTGCGAGCGGATGCGGACCATCTCCTTGGCCGCGAGGCTGAGGTCGGAGACCGTGCCCTGCCGGCCGCCGCTGGCCGGCTGGCCGAGCAGCACCCGCGCGTGCTGGAGCACGAACCGTCGCCCGGGATCTCCGCCGGCCAGCAGCACCGCCGCCGTCGACGCCGCCTGACCGACGCAGAACGTGGAGATCGGTGCCTGCACGAACGTCATCGTGTCGTAGATGGCCATCAGCGAAGTGAACGATCCACCGGGCGAGTTGAGGTAGAGCGAGATCTCCTGCTCCGGGCTCGCCGACTCCAGGTGCAGGAGCTGCGCGATGACCACATTGGCGACCCCGTCGTCGATCTCGGTGCCGAGGAAGATGATCCGCTCGTTCAGCAGCCGGCTGAAGACGTCGTAGGACCGCTCACCCTGCGCGGTCCGCTCGATGACGTAGGGAACGGTGTACGAGCCCATGTCACAACCCCATCCGTCGGCGCGACGCGGCCGGGCGGATGTCGGCGAGCGACTCCACCACCCGGTCCACGATCCCGTACTCCCTGGCCTGCTCGGCCGTGAACCAGCGGTCCCGGTCGCCGTCCCGCGCGATCGTCTGCTCGCTCTGCCCGGTGTGCTCGGCGGTGATCCGCTCGACGGCCTTCTTGGTGAACTGGAGGTTCTCCGCCTGGATCTCGATGTCCGCGGCGGAGCCACCGATGCCCGCCGAGGGCTGGTGCATCATGATCCGCGCGTTCGGCAGCGCCAGCCGTTTGCCGGGCGCCCCCACGGTGAGCAGGAACTGGCCCATGCTGGCGGCGAACCCCATCGCCAGCGTCGAGACGTCGTTCGGGATGAGCCGCATGGTGTCGTAGATGGCGAGACCCGCGGTGACCGACCCGCCGGGGCTGTTGATGTACAGGCTGATGTCGGTGCGCGGGTCCTCCGCCGACAGCAGCAGCAACTGCGCGCACACCCGGTTGGCCGACACATCGTCGACCTGTGTGCCGAGGAGGACGATCCGCTGAGCGAGCAGTTGTGCCGCGAGATGGTCGTCGAAGCGGCTGGGCGGTGTGTCGCCCTCCTCGGCGCGGGGCGGGGGCGTGGTGAGTGGAGTCATCTGGTCTCCTGGTCGAGGTGGGGATGCCGTCGACTCCACTCTTGACCTCGGGAGATGCCCGGATGCGGTTTCTCTGCCCGCCGCAGATTCGCCACGGGCAGAGAGGACGGTCCGGCCCTTCTCGCGCAGCCGCCGGAAGCGGCGCGCGGTGACGCTGCTTCATTCCGCGGGCGTCGGGTGGGCGTGGCAGGCTTCGCGCGGTGACCGTCGAGGTGACTCACAGACTCCGTGCCAGCGCCGCGAAACTCGAGTTCTCCCGGAATGGCTTTCCTTGGGCCCACTCCTCCACCACTTTCTTGAGCTGTGCCTTCTGCTTTCCGCGCAGCTCGGACGGCAAGGCGGCCGGAACATCCTCCTCCTTCGGAATCAGTCCGGCACCTCTCAGTAGCTCGACGAGCTCGCTGAAGTGTCGCCCGCCCTTGGCTCGTACCGCATACAGCGACTCGTTGAGCTCCCGCTCTTCCTTCTGAACGACCGTCTCGGGCGCGTGAATGGCTACGTCGAAGAGGTCGTTGGGGTCATCCGCGATACCGTCGATACGGCTGACGAGTTCCTTCTGCACCCGGTCCGCGAAGGCGATCAACGGCTTGATGCTCGTATGGCGCCCGAAGATGCGTTCCCGGTCCGGGGTCAGCTTGTCCACGCGCTGCGCGTATTCGGCGAGGGCCGGGGCGTAGAGATTGGCGTCCACGTCGAAATCCTCGGGGATGTAGCGGACATGCTGTTTCGGGGGGCCTTTGTATCCCTTGGCAAGGCTTCCGATGTACTCCAGCTTCCCCACCGGCTGTTTGTTCCGGATCCGGGAGTTCTTCTCTATCCATGCGTCGAGCGCTTTCTCGTACTCGGGCCAGATGCTCCCGATCACGATGTTCACCTGCGTGATGCGCTCGTGCCAGATCTTCCGCCAGGTGTCCTCGGTGACCGAGTCGTGGATCTCACGGGTCCCCGCGCCGGGTCGAGCGTGCGCTTGGCTCAACTGCTTCAGCTGATCGCGGAGTTCGTCGGCCCGCTCCTCGACGAACCCTTCGAATTGGACCTTCTCGGCCTCCATGGCGTACAGGTCGTTGTTCAGGTCGCGGAACGCAGCCTTGTACTGCTTGGTCCGCGCCTTGATCTCCTTGGTGAAGCGGTGCCGCATTTCCAGGTCGTACTTCTTCGACGCGGCCTCGTACGTATCGGGGCTTTCCTGGCGCAGATGCGTGCACCAGCTCTCCAGCTGGTTGAAGGCGTGCCGGAACCGGTCCACGATGGGCGCGTCCTCCACGCGCGCGCCTGCCATGTGGACCCCGGCCTCTTCTCCCGAAGCATCGGGGTTCACCGTGGGATTGCGGTGAGCGTTCCCGAATTCCTCGAATTCCGTGCTGCCGACCGCCGCACCATCGGCCTCCACACCACGCAGCTCCGCGCCGAGCTCGCGCTCCTGCCGCTGCCTCTTCCGCTCCTGCCTCTTCTTCCCGTTGCCGGCCCGCTGTACGGACGGGGAGTCCAGGGCAGTGCCCGCCGGCGCGGTGTGCGGATGTCCGCCGGTGTCGGTGGCGGAGCGCTGGACCGGCGCGGGCGCACCACTCATGACCCGTTTCGCCGTCGCCTCCGCCTCCCGCTCGAACCGGTCGGACGGGTCGGACACTTTGAGGCCGGCGCCGTTGTCGGTGCCGGCGACGGGGCCTTGCCGCTGCTGGATGACGTGGGTCAGTTCATGCGCGAGCGTATGGCGGTCGCTCCCGCCCTCGCCGATGACGACGTGGTTGCCCGCGGTGTAGGCGCGGGCGCCGACTTCGGCGGTGGAAGCCTTCGCGGCGCTGTCGTCGTGGATGCGGACGTCGGAGAAGTCCGCGCCGAGCCGGTTCTCCATGTCGGTGCGGGTGGCGTCGTCGAGGAGCCGTCCGGGCGTGCGGAGGACGTCGTGGACGGCGGAGCGCTGCACCGCGGGCGTGTCGTGTTCGGTCTGCTGGTGGCCGGGGTCGCGCTCGAGCCGGTCCTGGGCCCAGGGGTGGCCGCCCTGGCGGAGCATCTGGACGGCGGCGGCATTGCCGGCCGTGGCCTGCAAGCCCGGCAGACCGCCCGGCTGTGCGGGCGGGACCGGCTTGCGGGCCGGGGTACGGCCGCTGTCGGCCCTGGAGTCTTTGACGTGCTCGTGATCGTGCAAGGGATTCTCCCTTTGCTGCGGATTCGCCGACTCCTTCTGGATACGCTGCGGGACCCGCCGATACCAGGTACGGCCGGGCAGCATCGGCTGACCGGACGGGCACGAAACGGTGTGGCCCGTCGCCTGCCCGGTAGCCCCGTCGATGGGGCAGGCACGACCCCTGCTCCGCAGAGCGAGCAGACTGGACGGGGAACCCCCACAGTTCGGCCCTGCAACGCGCTGCCATCCGTCTCGCAAGGTCGCAGCGGGGCCGGGCCGGATCACTCCAGGGTGAGGCGCATGCCGCCCTCGGCCAGGACATCGAGGACCTCGGCGAACAGGTCGTACGGCCGGCCGCTCGGTATCAGGAGCTGGGACAGGTGCTCACGTGCGATCGCGGAGTTCCGCCAGAACAGGGTGGCGGGTGCGGTGTAGCCGAAGGAGCCGCGCAGGCAGTCGTCGAGGGCGTCCAGGCAGCCGCCGAAGTAGCCGCCCGGCCCGTTCACCGCCTCGCCGAGCGCCAGGTAGAGGCCTGGTCCATCGGTGATGTGCCGGCCGTCGAGTTCGTAGGCGTGACCGGCCGGCCGCTCACGGCGGTTACGTGGGCAGGTCCGCTCTCGGACGAGATCGAGCCAGGCATCGCGGCGCCGGGTGTCGAGTCCGGCCCAGGCACTCGGAGCGTCCGGTGGCCCGGCGAGCCATCGCTCCCAGAGAGGCCGGGCGTGTTCGGGAACGGGCGTGAAAAGCTCTCCGTCGAGCTCCAGGTCGATGAGATCTGCCCCGTAGGAGGATGGGCGCCAGGCGCTGGCCTTGGTCCACAGCAGCCGTTCGGTGAGCGGCTCGCCCTGGTCGTCCCGTATTTCCAGGGCAACCTCCTCAAGATCCAGCGCCCGCCGGGTCCCCTTCGCGATCGCCGCCCGCAGCCGATCGCCCTGGGCTAGTCCTCGCAGGATGAGCGGGGGTTGCGGCCTCTCGGGCGGCAGGATGCGAGTGAATTCCTGACAGGAGCCCAGCCAGCGGTATCCGTCGTGCAGTCGGACGGGACCTCGGTGTCCCTCGGGCGGGCCCTCGTAGTCGTCCAGGCCGGTGAGCACGAGACCGTCCGTTCCGGGGTGCAGCCCGAGGCTCTCCACGTCTTCCAGGAGCCAGGGTCCGAGCGTTCCGTCCTCCGGCACCAGCCACACCCGGCTGCCGACCCAACCGAGTGCCTGTGCTCCTTGCGGAACCCAGCTGGAGAGTTCGTACGTCTCGCGTCGGGGTTCCCCGAACAGCCCCTCCACCTCGGCACAGACGCCCAGGAGACGACCGTGCTCGGTCTCGGTCAGCGTGTACCGCGCCCGCCTGTGGCCTTCCTCGTTCTCCCGCACGGCGAGAATCATGCCTGGCCCCGGGGCGGCGGGTGAAGCGACGGGTGCGTGGGCTGGAGAGGGGTCGGGCGCAGCCGCGGCCGGGGCGCGGCGGGGCGGATCGTGGGCCACCCCGCCCGCGGCAAGAGGATGGATCAGGCGAGGTGGCCGGCAAGCAGCGCGCCGAACTCGTCCTCCGTGAGCACCCTCGTGCCGAGCTGCTCGGCCTTGGCCAGTTTGGACCCGGCTCCCTCGCCCGCGACGAGGAGGGTCGTCTTCTTCGACACGCTGCTGGAGACCGTCCCGCCCGCGCGCTCGATGAGCTCGTTCATCTCGTTGCGGTTGCGGCCGGCCAGCGGCCCGTGCATGCCACCCGTGACGACGACCGCCTCGCCCGCCAGCGGCTTGCTTCCGGTGTCCGCATCGTCGGCGGTGGGCTCGACCATGTTCACCCCGGCCTTGGCCAGCTTGTCGATGACCGGGCCCAGTGTGGCGATATGCGCCGCGATCTTCGGGGCGTTGGCCCCCGGAAGCTTCTTGACCTCCGTCAGCTCATCCGGCGTGGCCGCCCGGATGGCGTCCATCGTGCCGAAGTGACGGGCGATCTCCCGTGAGAGCGTCCGGCCGGTCCGCACCACACCCAGCGCGCAGAACACCCTGTTCAACGGCTGCTCCTTCGCCTTGGCGAGCCGGACCAGCAGCGAGTCGGCGCGCTTGTCGCTTCCGGTCGTCTCGGCGAGCTGCTCCCGGGTGAGGAAGAACAGATCGGCGACATCATCGACCAGACCGGCCTCGACGAGAGCCTCCAGATAGGTCACGCCCAGACCGTCGATGTCGAGCTGGTCGCGGCCCACGGCGTACTTCAGGGACGGCAACTTCCCGCACCCGCCGCTCGCCCCGCCCGCGCACTCCCATCGTTCACCGGACTTGTCGATGTCCCCGCCGCATCCCGGGCACTCCTCGGGCAGGACGATGTCGCTCTCCTCGCCCGTACGCAGCGCCACCACGGGCGCTTCGACGCGCGGGATGATGTCGCCTGCCTTGTAGAGCAGGACGGTGTCGCCCACCTTCAGGCCGCTGTTGCGGATGAAGGCGGGGTTGTGCAGCGTCGCGTAGGTGACGGTGCTGCCGTCGACCTCCACCGGCTCCAGGACGGCGCGCGGGGCGATGTGACCGGTGCGGCCGATGTTCCACTCGACCGCGAGGAGCTTGGTCTGCGCCTCCACGGGCGGCAGCTTGTAGGCGATGGCCCAGTGCGGGTGACGCGTGCCGGAGCCGGCGGCCCGCTGCTCGGCGTGGGCGTTGGCCTTGATGACCACCCCGTCGATCCCGAACGGCAACTCGGCGCGCAGCTGCTGTATCTCCTCGACGCGGGTCTGCGCCTCGGCCGGGGTGGCGTACACGCGCAGCCCGATGTCGGTGGCGGAGGTGGTCTGCACGCCCAGGGCGGCGACCTGGCCCATGACGGCCTCGTGGCTGGTGCCGGTGAGGAAGCCTGCGCCGTCCAGCTCCACCGCCCCGTAGGCGAAGAAGGTGGTCTCGATGGTGTACGGCCGGTCCTTGGCCCGCAGGGTTCCGGCCGTGCCGTTGCGCGGGTTGGAGAAGACCTTCGCGCTGTGCGCGGCGCGTATCTCGTTCGCCTTCTCGAACTGCTCCCGGGTCAGCAGCACCTCACCACGGATCTCCACGGTGGCGCCGCCGGGCACCTCGGTGGGAAGGCCGACGATCGAGCCGATCGCATGGCTGAGGTCCTCACCATGCGTGCCGTTTCCGCGTCCGACGAGCTGCACGAGGCGTCCGTCGCGGTAGCGCGCCGCCATCGCGGCCCCGTCCAGCTTCGGCTCCACCGCGTAGCCGCCCGCCACCGGGTGGTCGATCCGGCGGGCCAGGGACGCGTCCCACTTCACCAGGCCCTCGGCGTCGAAGACGTTGTCGAGGGAGAGCATGGCCACGGTGTGCACCACATCGCCCACCGGAGCCATGCCGCCGCCGACCTTCCCGGTGGGCGAATCGGCCCGGACGTGGTCGGGGTGCGCCTGCTCGTAGGCGGCGATGCCGCGGGCGAGGAGATCGTAGGAAGCGTCGTCGAGAGGGGTGTTCCCGTCTCCGTAGTACGCCGCGCTCGCGGCGAGGGCCTCCTCGACCGCGTGGTCGTAGGCGGCGCGGTCGGTCAGCGAAAGAGCAGATGCGGCTGTCGTCATGCGCTGATCCTTGCGCAGGGGTCTGACATCGGGTTCCGCACGCCCGGTCTCCGGTGCCACGCCGGTCCCCGATTCCGCCGCGTGGCGCTGTGGATGGCGAGGAGCAGCGTTTCTGTCCGTTGCCGATGAACCCGGCCCTTTTGTCACCGATTTCGGCCGCCCGCCTGGTGCCGGGTCCGTCAAGCGGTCGGTTCCCGGCGCTGTGCGGCGCGATGGCGGCGGTAGTAGGAGACCGTGACGGCTGCGGTCAGCGGGCCCCAGAGGACCATCGGCTGGTAGAGGATGCCGACGATCAGGTTCCCGGTGGGCGTCATGTTCGCGTGCGGATACGTCCACCACCAGGGGACGTTGGCCCAGAGCGCGGTCAGGGCGACTGAGCCCAGGGCAGCGGGCACGACAGCGGCCATGGGACGCACCCTGCGCCCTCCGACCAGCGGCATCCAGCGCGGGATGACCTCGCCCCAGGGGCGTACCAGGCCGATCGTCAGGAAGGCGACCAGCTCGCAGAGCACGCTCAGGGTCAGCATCCATGCCTTGGACCCGAGTGTCTCGAAGGGACCGAACCCCGCCTCGGTGTAACCGGCGGGATATCCGAGCACCATGGCGATGCGCCACAGCCCGCTGGGCAGGACCACCAGCGCGGTCAGGTGCGCGGCCCGGACCGCCCAACGGGGCGCTGCTGCCCCGGATATGGCGGGAGAGGAGGGCGAGTAGAGGTTCACATGACTCATCTTCAGACACCGCCCGACGCTCTCCATCAGCCTGCGTGGCATACGTGTATGAGCCTCCGGTACGAGACCCGCGCGGCGTGATCGGCCGGGCGGCGGAAGCGCAGTCATCCTCCGCGACGATGTGGCCGACGGGCCCGCCGCCCCCGGCCCGGATGGTGGCCTACGGCCCTGTGACATGGGGTTGTCGTCAGTGAAACCGGACGACGAGTCGGACGTTGTCCGGGCCGTGGAGCCCGGACAACGTACGCGTCACGCTCCGGACCCGGCCCCAGAGACGGGCGCCCGGCCGGCACTCGATCATCCCGCGCGCTTCGGCGGACATGCCGGGATCTTGCCGGGAGACAGCGTGAGCCGTCGCCCTCTTTCGCCGCCGCGCGTGCGGACGGCGGCCCGTCGGCGCACCACCGGCCCCGCTAGGATCCGCCGAATGACGCCACACACGGGGGACCCGTCCGACGACTCAACGGCGATACTGTGCCTGGCAGTTCAGTCGGCCACGAAGCTGCACGCACACATACGCACCAACCGGTACGGGAGTTGGTGGGAGCAGGAAGAGCTGCCCCTCGCCCTGCCCGAAGAGGAGTCCCGAGGCCGCGCACTGGCCGAGGACGCCGCCCGCGCCGCCCGACGCGCGCTGGACCTCAGCCCGTCCGACAACCTGGCCGCCGTCGCCCTCGGCCTGGCGCGAGCGGTCCTCGGCGACGATGCTGCGGCCCTCGCCGCCCTCCGTACGGCACTCCGCCTGGACCCCACCGATACCGTCGTCGCCACCTGGCTGACCGACCTCGGCGCCCGGCTCCCGGCACCCCTCACGTCGCCGCCCGCCTCCCAGCACCCCCACGCGTTCTTCCTCCTCCGCCACGACAGCATGGTCAACAACAGCGGCGACCGGCAGGAGTGTGCCTGGCTGTTCAATGACCCGGCGGATGTCCGCCGGATCGTTGACGCGTGGGTCCGGGAGTACCCCTGGGAGGTCGAGTTCGACGAGCTGAGCCCTGAGGAGCTCCGGGATTACTGGGATCCGGAGTCCCCGGATTTCGACCCGGCACCCGACGAGGACATCTCGGTGGAGGTCCATGTCCCCGGCGAGCCGGTCGTCGTACGGAAGGTGAAACCCGGCCTGCGCAAGACCACCGAGTGGACAGCCGCGGTGGACTGGTCGCACGTGCCCCTCCCGGACACCTTGCCCGCCCCTCTGCCGACCGGACGCCCTGTCCGCACCGGCGGCCGCACCTATCTCTTCGGCGACAATGCACCGGACGACCTCTGAAGCGCACGGCGGGGGGCAGCTCCGGCAGACCCACCAGCCGGGGCCGGTCCGCCCACACCGCTCAGCGTTCTCGCCCCAGCCCGGCAAGCCCGTCGGCAAGGACGTCCACGAGCAACCGGGCGTAGCGCCCGTCGAGATCGAGATCGCCAGGGCAGACGGGTGGTACCGGGGCGGTGGTGGTCGGCGACCGTCGGGCGGCGGCCCGGTTTCAGAGCTGATCGGCCGGAGCCAGGCCGGACTGCCATGCCCAGGCGGCGACGCCCACTCTGTTGCGGACTGCCAGCTTCCGCTGGAGGTTGGCGACATGGGACTTGACGGTGGCGAGGGAGATGAACAGTTCCTCGCCGATCTCCGTGTTCGACAGTCCCCCGGCGACGAGTACCGCGACCTCTTCCTCACGCGGCGTCAACGCCTCGGCGGGTGGGCGCCCCGCCGGGGTCGCGGGCGGGGCGAGCCGGTGCAGCATGCGCGCGGTGATCTGCGGGCTGATGAGCGCGTCACCGGACATCGCCGCGCGCACCGCCTCGACCAGGAGCGTGGGACCGGAGCGTTTGAGCAGGAAGCCCGAGGCTCCATCGCGGAGGGCGGCGTGTACGTACGCGTCGAGGTCGAAGGTGGTGACCACGATGACCCGCAGGGGTGGGTCCGCATCGGCCCCGGCCAGCCTCCGGGTCAGCTCCAGGCCGTCGAGGTGCGGCATCCGGATGTCCGCGAGCACCACGTCGGGGCGCAGGCGCCGGGCGGTGTCGAGGGCGTTGACGCCGTCGGCCGCCTCGGCGATCACAGTCATGTCGGGCTGGGCGTCCAGGATGAGACGGAATCCGCTGCGGATGCTCGCCTGGTCGTCCGCCAGCAGGATCCGGATGGTGCCAGGAGTCATCATGCCGGCGTCCCCTCGGGTGCCGCGTACCGCGCGGGGCCCGTTCGCTCGTGCGGGTCCGTCGTCGGTGGCGCGCTGTCAGGCAGCGGAAGCGTGGCCGTGACCTGCCAGCCGGCGGTCCCGTGCGGCCCCGCGGCCAGCGAGCCGCCGAGGGCTTCGGCCCGTTCCGTGAGACCGGCCAGGCCCTCGCCCCCGCCCACGCGCCCCGGAAACGGTGAGGTTCGGGCGGCAGACGCGGCCCCGGTCGTGTCGGTGACGGTGAGGCGGAGCGCGGCACCGCCCCGGTACAGCACGCGGCCGGCGGCGATGTCGACGTCGGTGGCGGCGGGTGCGTGGCGACGCACATTGGTGAGCGATTCCACCACCATGCGGTAGCCGATGGCACTGACCTCCCGGGGCAGCTCGTCCAGCGCGCCGACGGCCACGTCGAGACGGGCAGGGACGGTCCCGGTTCGGGTGAACCGTGCGACCAGCTCGGGGAGTTCGGACAGATCCCGCCGCCGGTGGCGAGGGCGCTCAGGGAGATCGGGACGGGGTGGCCCCCCAGGGGGCGGGGCGGGCAGCCCGCCCGCCGGTGCCGCTTCGTCTGCCCGGCCCCGGTCCCCGACTCCGACTCCGCGTCCCGCCCCGCTCCCCTCTCCGTCGCCGTCGCCCTCTCCGTCGCCGCAACCGCCACCGCCACCGCCACCGTTGAGCGTCCGCACCGTGCGGTCCATCGCGGCCAGTGCCTGCATGCCCGCCTCCTCGATCCGCGGCAGCAACTCGACCGCCCGCGCGGGGTCTTCCCGGGCCAGAAGCTGTGCCGCCTGCACGAGGACCACCACCCCCATGACGTCGTGCGATGCGAAGTCGTGCAGATCGCGGGCGACTTCGAGACGTTGTTCACGGCGGTGTGCGGCGATGGCCCGGCGCCTTCTGGAGTCCACACCGCGCAGATAGCAGCCGGACGCGGCGGCGCCTGCCGCCAGCAAGGAGCAGAGCAGGCACAGCACCGTGGTCTCCGCCGGGTCCGCGGGCGGCGTCAGATGCGGGCCGATCCGCACCGGCAGTACCGCGATCGCGGCAACCTGCACGAAGGCGGACACCGCCGTCCTGCCCCTCCCCCTCGTTCGGCGGACCGTCGGCACCAGGAGCGCGAGCAGCGCGAGCGTCTCCAGCACCCACCACCAACCCGTGGCGTTGACGGCCGGGCCCCGATAGCAGGCCGTCACCGCCACGGAGGCCGTGGCGGCGGCGAGCCCCGTCCATCGGCGGGCCGACCGGCGCCGTGGCAGGCGGACCGCTGCCGCCAGTGCCGCACCGGTCGTCAGCAGTCCCACAGCGACGATGGCGATGCCCGCGGCGGGCGCGGTCACCCAGGCGGCGGCAGCCACGCCCAGGAGCAGTAATCCACCAAGGATGCGCATGCCGGACATGGATCGGTCGCTCATGAATGCCGACCCTATGAGACCCGGCAGCCAGGACCAGCGGCGGCCCGGGGCCGGGCTCAGTCCCGCTCCGTCCACCACGGCCTGGTTCCGGAGAGGCTGCGCAACGCGTTGGTCGCGCAGTGCACTTCTCCGCCGACCGTGCCGCGGTGGTGCGCGTAGTCCCAGTCCTCCACCCACGCGATCCGGGTGCCGCGCCGGCTCAGGGCCTTCTCGGCAGCCCGCTCGAAGACGTCGCGGCCGCCCGCTTGCGGGGCGTGCTGGCGCGGCGCCATATAGACCCCGGTGCCGGTACCGACGCCGTTGGCCACGCCGGGCAGGTAGTTGGCGACCACGTCATGCCGCGGATATCCGGCAGGCACATCGATCACGTTGAACAGGGCGGGGACGCGCACGATGTCGTGCTCCGTCAGTCCGGCGCGCGTGCGCAGAGTGCGCAGCGCGGCGTCGATGCCGTGCCGGGCGATCTCGGTGCCACGGGTCAGGGAGGGCTTGCGCAGCGCGCCGGCGATCGTCAGTCCCGGGTCCTCGGTGTCCTTGGGGGCGATACCGCGGACCAGCGGTCGGCCGCCCTGACCTTGTTTCGCGAGGTCGCTCAGCAGTTTCCGGCCGAGGCCGGGGTCGGCGACGACGGCCACCCAGCCACGGGCGTTCCGCGCCGGGACGAAGGACAGGAACTCGTCGATGTGGCCAACCCCCAGCCAACTGGTGTCCAGCGCTATCGGCCGCTGGTATCCCTGCGCGGCGAGCATCCGGAGGAAGGAGGGGTCGGGGGACTCCATGCCTCCGTTCCCGCCGTAGACGATCCGCCCGACCGGGTAGCGATGGCCACGCCAGGTGTAGGGCGGGAGGGTGCCGAAGTTCCCGGTGGAGCTGAAGGAGCCGTAGTACTGGCTGTCGTCGCTGCCGACGCGTCGGGGGTCGTACTGCTGGAGCACTCCCGTACCGGGGCCGCGGAGCAGTGGGAACGCGCTGCGCGAGGCGTCCCTGAGGGGGAAGGCACGGGTCGCCGTGCCCGGCATCACGTCCGCGGACCGCACGACGACGGTGACGCGGTGCTCCCGGCCTCCGGGGGCGGGAAGGGAAGCGTAGGCGGTCTTGAACAGGTCCTGCATCCAGACGTCGCCGCCCGTGGGGTAGTTGTACAGGGGGGCGGGCAGTCCGGCCCGGTCGAGGCCGCGTCGCAGGTCGCGGCGGAACGCGGCTTCCCCGGGCTGCGCGGGCGGTGGCTGTACGGAGGGGTCGTAGCGCTTGCCGCGCTCCACATCGACCGGCTTGGTGGTGTGATCGGCCATCATCATGCGCCGCAGCGGCATCAAGTCGTTCGCGAACACCAGCGGCGCGACCCGGAGCCGCACCCGGTCCTCGGTGGTCGCACCGCCGCGGTCGACCCTCAGGACAAGGTCGGCGAAGCCGTTCCACCGCTTCGGGTCGCGCACGAAGTCCCGTGCCTCGACACCCAGCCGGACACCGAGGCGCAGTTCACGGGTGGTCAGCCGGTCGCCGGGCTCCAGCCGGACCATCCGGCCGTGACGCTCGGCGAAGATCCCGACATGGTCCCGGGAGCCGGGGTCCGCGGCGACGGTGGCAGTGGTTCCGGTCTCGGCACCGGGGTCGGCGGTGATCCGCGCGGGGGCGAGGTCGGCCAGATCGGCTTTCCCGTTGACGACGGTGTCCGCGGCATCGCGGCAGGCGGCGAGGCGGTCGTCGGGCAGCCGCGCGCCCGCGCGGCCCACGGTGGGACAGCGCTGCTGGTCGTCGTCCACATTGGGCAGCATCAGCGCACCGCGGCCTCGGGTCCACGCGTACTTGCCGGGGTCGTCGGCCGGGGTGAGCCGACCGTCCCGGTCCGTGTCGACCCGGAGCGCCGGCCCGTCGGGCGCCGCGTGCGCCGCACGGGCCAGGAACGCCCCCGTCGCGGCCACGAGCAGGGCCGCCCCGAAAGCACCCGCTCTCGCCGCACGGGGACGGCGGCGCGCATGGCACGGGCTCTGTTCGGGGTGGGGGTCGGGGCGGGCGGGCGAGGTGGGCGGGGAGGCGTCGTGGTCCATGCCCCCACCCTCCGCGCCAGGAAGAGCGCCGGGCATCCACCGGACGGCGGGGTGCCGTCCGAAAGACGGCGGCCGCCTCATCCTTTCGGCGGTCGGTGAGCCCTCGCCCCGGCCGCGGGCAGCCACGGTTGACACAGTGGCTTGAGCCTGGGTGCGGTCGTTGGGGGTCCAAGCCGCGACCAGAAGGCCAGATGCTCAGCACGCTCCCGAGACGTGTCTCGGCCACTCCTCACGGCCCTGGACGGCGCGCCATGACACGGTCGCCGCGCACGCCCGACGCCGGCGTCCATCGAGGGCTGCCGAGGCAACGTCGCTAGGCGTCCCGGAATCGATCCCGGACCTCGGGGCGTTGCTGGAAGCCGGCCGACTTGTAGGTGGCGACGGCGCCGACATTGGCGCTCGGGGTGCAGACGATCGCGCTCGACGAGCCCAGCTCCTGGAGTGCGGCCGCCGCCGCGACGGTGATCGCCTCGCCGTAGCCGCGGCGGCGATGCGCCCGGTGTACGCCCATCGGTTCGAGCAACCCGGGCCTCCCCGGACCGGCCGACCACACCGTCACCGCCGCCACCGCGTTGCCCTGGTCGTCGTACGCGACCAGACACCGGGCGTCTGCGTACGGCAACCCGGCCGCCATCGCGTGCCAGCGCACGTCCGTGAACCTCGACCCGTCGAACGCCGCCCGTTGTACGGCGGTCCGCACGTGCGCCCGCTCCGGCCCGACCACCTCGATCCGCACGCCTGGATCCCGCACCGGCTCCGTGAGGTCGCGACGCAGCGGCGTCCACGGCTCGTCAACGTCCCAGCCGTCCTCGGACAGCAGATCGTGGACCAGTACACCCACCGGCGCATCGATGCTCGCCTTCCCCTCGGGCAGCACACCGCGGTCCCGTTCGGTCACGTCCTCAACCACCTGCCGCGCCAGCGCCTCGTCCCGCTGAGCGTCCGGCGCGATCGTCAGCCGCAACAGCTCGGGACTGTCCAGCAGTCCGACGGCGAGAATCCGTCCGCCCCGGCTCCACGTCCTGACCGCCGCGGCGGTCGCTTCCGCACCGAACCGCCAGAACCAGCCCAGGTCCCCCGGATGCAGTTGCATCGGCGCCCCGTCGTGCTGCCATTCCCGCAGCACGTCCACAACCTCGCTCAGCCCGTCGACGTCCGGCTCGCCCAACGCAATCGCCATACCCCCGATCACACACCACCGCACCGACGGTCCGCACCTGGTTTCCGACCGGCCGGTGTGGTGCCGGTTTGCGGACTCGGGAGGGCAGGCCGCCACGCCCCCTCAGTCCGTTGGCTCGGTCGCCAGCTCGCACGCGCGCACGTATGCGTGCACCAGCGGGCTGCGGTCGTCGGCGCGCCAGGCCAGCGCGAAGCGGCTGGGCGAAATGCCCCTCACCGCACGGGTGACGACTCCGCCGAGGGTGATCAGCGGGGCGTTCCCGGCCGCCAGCAGGACCACGCCGAGACCCGCGGCGAGCGCCTCGTACGTCTCCTCGGTGCTTGCCACCTCCGCGCCGATGAGTGCCGGCTTCCCGCCGCGGGCATCGGTGGCGAGCCAGTAGTCCCGCAGCGGCCCGGCGCTGTCGGGCAGCGCGAGGAACGGCTCGCCCAGCAGGTCGGTGAAGTCGATGATCTCCCGGTCGGCGAGCGGGTGCGTATCGGCCATCGCGACCAGACGGGGCTCCTCGGCGACCACCACCCACCGGTAGCGGCCCTGATCGGGCAGCGGCAGCCAGACGAACGCCGCGTCGCACGTGCCGTCGGCGAGCCCGGCGGTCGCGTCGCGCCAGGGGACCTGGTGAAGTCTGATGCGGGCATCGGGGCGCGCGGCGGTGAAGCGGGAGCGGATCGCCGGCAGTACGCCCCCGCGCCCCGGGCTGGTGCTCATCCCCACGACGAGGACGGTCGCCTGATCGGCCACGACCCGGGCGACTGCCTCCTGGGCCGCCTCCCACTCGGCGAGAATGCGCTGAGCATGTGGCAGCAGCGCTGCACCGACCGCGCTCAGCCGCACTTCGCGCCGATCGCGCGCGAACAACGTGGCCCCCACCTGCTTCTCCAGCATCCGGATCTGCTTGCTCAGCGCGGGCTGCGAGACGTACAGCCGCTCGGCTGCGCGCGTGAAGTGCAGCTCCTCGGCCACCGCGGCGAAGTACCTCAGGTCCCGTCCGTGAACATCCATAACCATCGGCTATCACAGCGGATCTTGGACGGGCAACCGGTCTGCCCCGCAAGGTAGTTCACACACGGACGGCCGAGAACGGCGGACCGCCTGGCAGAGGGAGAAGAGCATGAACAAGGTATGGCTGGTCACCGGGGCGAGCAGCGGGTTCGGCCGGGCGATCACCGAAGCGGCCGTGGCCGCGGGCGACATCGTGGTCGCCGCTGCCCGCCGCACTGCGCTGCTCGACGACCTGGTCGCCGCGCACCCGGACCAGGTCGAGGCGCTGCCGCTGGACGTCACCGACACCGCGGGCGTTCAAGCCGCGGTCGACGGCGTGGCGGCCCGGCACGGCCGGATCGACGTCCTGGTCAACAATGCCGGACGGGGCATGGTCGGTGCGGTGGAGGAGACCACCGACGCGGAACTGCGGGACCTGATGGACGTGCACTTCTTCGGCCCGGCCGCGCTCATCCGGGCTGCGCTGCCGCATATGCGCCGCCGGGGCTCGGGGGCCATCGTGCAGCTGACCAGCATGGGCGGCCGGTTCGCCTTCGCCGGAGTCGGCGCCTACTGCGCCACCAAGTTCGCCCTGGAGGGGCTCTCCGAGGCATTGGCCGCCGAGGTCGCCCCGCACGGGATCCGGGTGCTGATCGTCGAGCCCGGTGCGTTCCGTACCGGCTTTGCGGGTGCCGGAACCCTGCAGCAGTCCGCGGCCCTGGACGCCTACCAGGACACCGTGGGGCTGGTTCGCTCCGGGCTGCCGGACGGCAGTGGCCAGGAAGTCGGAGACCCGGCCAAGGCCGCAGCCGCCATTCTCACTGCTCTGGACTCCGACGAGCCCCCGCTGCGCCTGCCGCTCGGCAACGACGCCGCCGACGCGATCATCGACCACCTCGACCGCGCCCGCACCGAACTCCGCTCGTGGGAAAAGCTCACCCGCTCCACCGACTTCGACGACTGACACCTCCAGCCGCCTCCGCCCCTGCTACCGCCCACCGTCTCCACGCAGGCGCGGCGCGAGCCTCAGGCGGCGGGAGCGGCGGGCGACGCGGGCCACGCGGGCGACGCACCGGCCGTACAGGACATCGCGGTCGGGGACACGCAGCATCCGGCGGCGAAGGTCACGCACGCATGGGCGTGGTTGGTTGGTTGGTTGGTTGGTTGGTTGGTTGCTTGGTTGCTTGGTTGCCTCAGTGCTGGATCAGACCGCCGACCGCAACGGGCGCGACATGGCCGGTTGCTGGAAGGGTGCACGCCAAGGCAAGGCCGATGTCGACAAGCGATGACCGGCGCAGCCCGGCGATGTCGGGAATCGGAGTCCACACCGACTCGGCGATGTCGCCGTTCGGCTCCGGCCTGAGTTGGCCGCCGGTGATGCGTACCCGGTAGAAGATGCCGACATTCTGGTGCTCCGATCCGCCGGGAACGGCTCGTTCGGCTGCGGGGATGACTCTTGAGTCCACACCCAGCAGTCGTTCGACCACCGCCTCGCAGCCGGTTTCCTCGGCCACTTCCCGGATCACCGCATCAAACGGATCCTCCGCGTGCTCGACCCGGCCGCCCGGAAGTGTCCAATTGGCCTCACCGCTCGCAGGTACATGACGGGCGAGCAGCACCCGCCCGTTCACGATGCACACGGCGTACGCCGCCAGCCGAAAGCTCATAACCTGTCTCCCTCCCCTTCGGACGCTCTCCAACGTCCACGTTCCGCGCGTCGCTGACCTTGCTGCCCCGTCGGCTGGGACACGTCTCAGCAAGAGCGCACGTGGTGTCAGCGGTTCGTTGCGGGACGGGGCTGCCCGGTCTCGGGGGGGGCTTGTCCTCGACGGTCACTTGTCCAACGGCTGTCACCGTTCGCAGGCCAGTCTCTTCAAGGACTTCGCGGAGAACCCCCTCTGTCACCTCTTCCAGCTCTTCCAGCTCTTCGCCGGGGCCGACACCCCCGCAGGGATCTGGGTGCCGGCCCCGGAATCATCGACGTGGTCGAAGATCAGCAACTCGGACACATCGCGGTGTCGGATGACGTAGGCGGCGACGCGGACTCGTGGACGGATCATCCCGGCATTCTCCGATGGCTGCGGCCGGTCACGACGAAGCCGTCGTTCGGTCGCTCAGGCGAACGGGGCCGTGGCCACGAGACACGACAAACTCGCGGTCCGCTACGAGGCCACGGTCCTCGTAGCGGCGATCAACGAGTAGCCGTGATCCGCACCTTCGAAAGCCGCGGCAGGCCGCCCCGATGGAGATGCCTCGCGGGAGGCTACTCCTTGGCCGGGTCGGCGCCCGGCCGCTTGACGATCCGATCGCCGACCTCGATCGACTTCCATAGCCGGCGGTTGATCCGGACCTTCATGGATTCGTCGTCGGCAAGGCGGATCTCGACGAAGTGGTACATGTTCGAGCCGTCGAGCATGCCCCGCGACTTCTTGATGACGATGCCTTCCCAGGCGTCGTCTCGTCCGATTTTGTGAGATTTGAACATGCTGTGAGTCTAGGAGGATCGGCAGCCGACCCTGCAGAGCCGTGGGTCACCATCCTGGCGATGACATATGTCATGCCGGGCCGCTGGAACAGCTTCGAACAGCCTCGTTGCGCGACAGGCGGACAGACGGACAGACAGCCGCACTAGGAAATGAGCCCGTGAGCCCGTGGGCCCGTGAGCGGGCGAGCCGGTCGGAACATCACCATCCGCCGCATGGTCGGCAGACCCGTTCTCTCACCGCTGATGACGACAACAGCCGCACTCTCCCGGTCCTCACCTGTCCGAACACGACGTTACGGTGAACCTCACGACGAAGGGGGAGCATCGATGCACGGGAACCAGCGCACCACGGAGTTCCACGGCCTGCCGGTGGTGGCGTTCGATCCGGACAACGCCGCCGGTACCGATCCGCACGGACCGGCCTGGCATCTCAGCGCAGCGGTCTCCGGCCCGCCCGAATTCCCCGAGCTCTTCGAATGCTTCGCGCGGACCGTCGACACCACCCAGGTGACCACCCTGGTCCTGGGCTTCACGGGCTTCGACGGCCCGGCCGCCGCAGCGCATCTGATCGAGGCCGCCGAGCGGTTCCCTCGGCTGCAGGCGCTGTTCCTCGGCGACGAACAGGACTTCTCCTGCATCCACCAGACCGACCTCACTCCCGTCTTCGCACGCTTCCCGCTGCTGGAGCGACTGGACGTGCGAGGGAAGCAGGGCTGGGAGCTGAACCCCTTCCACCATGCCGAGCTGAAGATCCTCCGCTTCGAGTCCTGCTGTCTGCCGTCCGATGTCGCGCGGGCGGTGGCAGCCGGCGGCCTGCCCGCGCTGGAACGCCTGGACCTCTGGCTCGGCGTCGACGACGGCGAGGGAGAGGTTGCCGACGCGTTCGACCTGGCGCCGATCCTCAGCGGTGAACGGCTGCCCGCCCTGCGGTCCCTGGGCCTGGAGAACAGCGCGGTCCAGGACGAGATCGCCGAGGAGGTGGCGAAGGCCCCCGTGGTGGCGCGCCTGCAGTCGCTGAGCCTGGCCATGGGAACGCTCACCGACCGAGGCGCGGAATGCCTGCTCACCGGCCAGCCGCTGACCCACCTCAAACGACTCGACCTGCACCACCACTACCTGTCCGAGCCCATGATGGAACGGCTGCGTACCGCCCACCCCGATACCGAGGTCAACCTCGGCCAGGCCCAGGGCGCATACGACGGTCCCTTCGACGAGGCTCACAACATGGTCGCGGACGGGCGGGACTTCTGAGCGGAGCGGCCGACGTCGCCATGAAAGGCGGCGGGAAAACCTGGTGCGGGCACAGGCTTGACCTCACCAGTGCCACCTTCGACGACCGAGACTGCAATGGCGCGCGGTTCAACGGCGCCCCTGTCTCCTTCAAATTCAAAGACGCGGAGTTCGTCGTCGGCACGGTCTCGAGACTCGAGACTCGACCATGATGCCGACATCACCTGGGGCAACCCCAAACGGCTGATCGTCCCGAACCTTCAGCCACTACCCCGCACCTCCCTTTCCAGGAGGGCGCGGAAGGTGCCCGGGGGCCGACCGGTGAGGCGCTGGACGGTGTCGGTGATGCGGTCCTCCGACCCGTCGGCGATGGCGCGGTCCATGCCGGCCAGCAGGGCGGCGAACTCCGCCGGCATCAGCTCCGTGAGGCGATCGAGCAGCTGCTCGTAAGACAGACGGTGGTGGACCACGGGCCGACCGGTGACCTCGGTGACGATCGTGGCGATGTCGTCGTAGCCGAGTGCCTGTGCCCCGGTGAGGACGAGATCGGTGTTGGGCGCTTGCTCGTCGGTCAGAGCGTGGACGGCGACGGCGGCGATGTCCTCGGCGTCGACGAAGCCGACCCGGCCGTTCCCGGTGGCGGTCCAGATGGTGCCGTTCTCGCGGATGCTGCGGGCGTGCGCGTGCGTGCCGGTGAAGTTCTGCATGAACCACGAGGGCCGCAGCACGGCCCACTGTTCGAACAGGTCGGGCAGGACCTGGTGCACCGTTCCCACCGCCGGGCCGCCCATGGAGATGGCCGAGGAGCTCAGCAGCACCACGCGGTGGACGCCGCTGGTACGGGCCTGATGGAGGAACGGCAGCATGATCGCCGCCGGGTCGGAGTCTCCCAGGGGCGGTATGAGGTAGACGCGGTCGACTCCCGCGAGGGCGGCGGCATGGGTGGCGGGGTCGTACCAGTCGAAGCGGACCGGCTCGGCGCCGGGGAGCGGGGTGGCGTGACGGCTGCCGGCCTTGACGCGGTGACCGGCGGCCGTCAGCCGCGCGGTGATGCGGCTGCCGGTGGTACCGGTGGCGCCGATGACCAGAGTGGTGCCGATGGCGGTCATCGACGGCTCCCGGTGAAGTCGGCCCCGGGTTGGAGAACGGCGAGCGGGTTCCAGTAGTCGCGGTAGGAGGTGATGTGCCCGTTCTGGACGGTCACGACGGCGATGTAGGTCGCGTCGAAGGCAGCGCCGGTCTCCACCAGGCGGCCGACGCCGCGCATCTCCACCACGACGGTCTCCGGATCGGTGGTCTGGTGGATCCGCAGGTCGGGGACGTCGCGCAGATCGATGTGGTCGGGGTAGTGGCGCATATAGGCGGCGATGGCCTGCTTGCCCTCCAAACGCCGAGGCCAGCCCTCGGGCGCAAAGGGAAACTCCATCACGCCGTCCTCGGCCCACAGGCCGACCCAGCCGGCGATGTTCTTGTCCAGCAGCAACCGCAGACCGTGGCGGAAGAGATCCGCCGGAGAAGTCGGTTCGGACATGGGTATCCTCTCTCTTGCAGATGCGGACCTTGGGTCCGCTTTAAAGATACGGACCACGGGTCCGCTTTGTAAAGGGAGGAGCGGCATGCCCGAGCGCAAGTCCCGCAAGGACGCCGTCCGAAACCGGGAGGCCGTACTCGCGGCCGCCGACACCCTCTTCGCCCGCTGCGAGCGTCCCGAGGACGTCACCATGGCCGATATCGCAGCCGCGGCCGGCGTCGGCAAGGGCACGCTGTTCCGCGCCTTCAGCGATCGCACCGGACTGCTCCGCGCGCTGTACGAAGCGCGGCTCGAACCGATCCGTGAGGCCGTTGATGCCGGCCCGCCACCTCTGGGGCCTGACACCCCACCGCAGGAGCGCGTGCCCGCCCTGCTGGACGCCGTCCTGTGCTTCAAACTCGACAACCGGCGCCTTGCTCTGGCCCTGGAGGAAAGCGGGAGCGGCAGCCCGTACCAGGCCGAGCATTACGGGCGGTGGCACGGCCTGCTCCAAGCGTTGCTGGAGCAGATCCCCGCCCTGACCGACAGCGACTGCGCCTTCACCGCCCACGCCCTGCTCGCCGCCACCCGCGCCGACCTTGTCGAGCACCTGGCCGGGCAGGAGTGCGTACCGCGGGAAAGAATGCGGGCGCAGTTGGCGAACTTCGCCGCCAGGGTCCTGGCAACGCCCCCTGGCCCGCGGCAGGGCTGACCGCCGAGGACTGATCGAGGTCTTTTCGACGTCTTTTCGAGGACTGCGATCGAAGACTGTGCTCGAGGAAGTTTCGAGGACTGATCGTGGATCGGGCGAGTCCTCGATGGTCGGGGACTCTCACAACCGGGGGCGGTTCTGCGAGTGCCAGGGCCTTTGCCGGGGCTGCAAGAGCCGGATCGTGACGGGCCCCTCACACCCACGCCCACCGCACCCGCATCCAATTCGGACGGCCTCGAACGCTGCCCTTCCCCGCGTTGGTGAGCTGAGTACCCACGGCGACAGGCTCCTCGGGTCCGAACCGGACCCTCACCCTGGCAGTGCACCGACCGCGCCCGTTCGGATCGCCGAACACGGCCCTTCAGGTGATTGGCGGCCTCCTCACAAGCCAGGCAGCCGTCCGAGGGGTACGACGTCCCAGCAAAGCCCTACCCGGAACACCACGAGGAGATCGGCCATGTACGCAGCAGTTCGGCGGTATGAAGGGGTGACCGATCCGGTCGAGACGGGACGCCTCGTCAACGAGGGTTTCGTACCGCTCATGCGCCAGGTCCCCGGATTCGTGGCCTACTACTGGCTCGACGCCGGCGACGGAGTGATGATCTCGACCAGCGTCTTCCAGGACCGGGCCGGCGCCGAAGAATCAGTCTTGAGGGCCGCGGATTTCGTTCGGGACCGCCTCGCCTCACTGCTCCCCAACCCTCCCCAGGTCACGACCGGGGAGGTTGTGGCGTCCGCGTGACAGCGGAGCCCACCATGCGCAGAAGGCGCGAGGATTTTGCGAGGCGCGCAATGTGAAGCTCTGTCAGAACGGGCGGATGGCCGCCCTGATCCCGCTTCGCCACCACCCCGGCGGCACGTTCACGCGCGCCGCCGGACGCCCAACCGCGCCCAGCCCCACCGCTGTCCGGGCCGCGGGGGTTACGTGCATGCGCGGGGGGCGTTGGTGTCCGGGAGCCGCTCCGTGCCGGCGCCGCGGCCGAAGGGCAGGAAGACGGTGCGGGTGGCGAGATGCCAGATGCCGTCGATGTTGCGGAACGTGTCTTCGTAGTGGCCCACTTGGGTCGGGAGGCGGGGCTCGATCATCCCGCCGGTGTAGCCGTCGACCCGGTACGTCGTCAGATACGAAATGGCGCGGGCCATCGTGGGGGACTCCACCGTGACCAGGACGTTCGTCATGAGACGGCGCGAGAGTCTGTCCGCCGGGCGGGAGGCGAAGTAGGCGCGCAGGGCCTCACGGCCCTCGATTTGGCGGTCGCCGTCAGGCCAGTGCCAGACGCCATCAGGCGCGAACAGCTCGGCCACCGAACTCGGTTCGCCGAGGTCGAGGCGGTGGATGAAGTCCACGATGATCCGCTCGCAGGCGCGTTCCGCAAGCATCCGATCGACCGGGGCGATGATCTCGTCGTCCATGCCTCTGTCTATCAGCCGCACCACGTTGCCGGGTAACGCTTTGTGTCGGGCGACGGAAAGGCAGGAGGAGACGACGTTCTCCTCCGCCGGCCGTCTCCATCAAGCCTGTTCATCAACCCTCTCCATCGAGGACCGCACCGCCCAGGGGTTAATCGCTTCACGACTCGACCGGATCGTCGTTCGTGCCGAGCCGGCCCGTTTCGCCCCCGGCGGTAGCGGGCCCAACCGGTTCTGCGGCGGGGCCGGCCGCCGCGTGTATCCGTCGCAGGCGCTCCGGTCAGGCGCCGACCGTGCCGTCCGTCCCCTCGCGGAGGAAGTCCGCGTGGCCGTTGTGGCGGCCGTACTCCAGGATCATGTGGAGCATCACCATCCGCAGGGACACGTCCTCGCCCCAGCGCGGCTGGTGTCCGGCGAGGTCCAGGGACGGGGCCTCGCGCTCGATGCGGCGCGAGTGCTCGACCTCGGCCTCCCACTCCGCGAACGCCTCCTCGGCGCTCGCGCCCGTGGTGTCGTACGCGGCCTGGAAGTCGAACTCCTTCTCCGACCAGACCATCGGGGCGGCGTGGTCATCGAACACCCGGCGAAACCAGGCGCGTTCGACCTCGGCCATGTGGCGGACCAGGGCGAGCAGGGAGAGCGTCGACGGCGGGCTCGACCGCTGCTTGAGCTGATCCTCCGTCAGACCCTCGCACTTCATCGCCAGGGTCGCCCGGTGGAACTCCAGGAACGCCCGCAGCGTTTCGCGCTCCGTGCCGAAGAGGGGTGGGCCAATGCGTTCGACCGTCACGGTGGGTCCTCTCGGGGCGAGCTGGAGCGAGCCGGGGCGTCGAACGTATCCCGTTCCTCCGGCTGCCGGGGGCGAGGAAGGTATCCCGGATGGCTTTGTCCGCGGGAACGGACAGCATGTCGGTCGTGGTCCGGGCGGCGCTCGGCTGCCGCAGCCGGGCGGTAACGTTCACGGGTTTCGACAGCATCGCCGTGATTGCCCCGTCCCGTGATGCCGACGGCCAGGTCCCTGGGGCCTCGGGAAGGCGGTGCGGACGCCCGTCACCGACCCGACAAAGCCGTTCGGCTCTCGTCCGACCGGATCAGGACGGCGCGCCGGACAGGACTTGCACCTTGCCGGTGTCGAGCGAGTAGTAGGCGCCGACCACGGCCAGGGCTCCCTTGTGCACGAGTGGGGCGAGGTCCTGGTTGGAGCGCAGGTCGGTCGCGGTCAGCTTGACCTGGGCGCGGGTCATGGTCTCGACAGGGTCGGTGCCGCCTTCCCGCACTGCCTGCTCGTATGCCGGACGCAGAGCCCTGACGATCGCCTGCAGGTTGCCGGGCAGCGGTTTGCCGTCACGAAGGGACGTGTACGCCGCCTTGACCGCGCCGCACCGCTGGTGCCCGAGGACGACGATGAGCGGGGTGCCGCTGGTCATGGGCCCGTACTCGACGGACCCGGTGACCACCGGGCCGACCGCCTCCCCGCCCGTGCGCATCACGTACAGATCACCCAGCCCGGTGTCGAAGAGGAGTTCAGGCGGCACCCGGGAATCGATGCACGCGAGGATCGCCCCGAAAGGTTCCTGGTTCTGGGCCACGAGCTGACGCCGGTTCGGATCGCGGTCGGGGTGCTGCAGGTCTCCGCTCACCCAGCGCTTGTTGCCTTCCATCAGTCTCTCGAACGCCGCGGCAGGCGTGCTGGGGCGCGGGCTCGGCGAGGCACCGGCCGCCGCCGGGGCGGCCCTCATCGATGAGCACCCGGCGAGCGCGACGGTGACGCCCGCAACTCCGCCGACGAGCACCGCCCTACGGTCCAGACGCCCTCGACTGTCCACCGGTCGCACCCCTCAATGCCGCTCGGACCCATCCCTGCCTCGTGACCCGGGCAATTGTTCAGCGCGGGGTGGGCGACCTGGCCGCAGGCGCACGCGAGCACGGGGGACGTTGCCCTGGACGGCCCACAGATCGGCTCGCGCGGCGGCGGCGTGCGCCTCTGGCCGAGGCCCTGGCCTGGCCTGGCCTGGCCTGGCAGGCAAGCAGGCTGGCTGCAGCGCCTCAGCGTCACAGTGCCTCAACGCCACAGCGCCTCCAGGCGTCGCGGGAGGTCACCCCTTCAACACCCCATCTATCGGGAGGGCCGTCTCCCACCCGATCCCGATAAGGCCTGCGACATCCGGGGTCGCGCCAACGCCGTCCAGCAGGCCCGCAGCCTGGTGCCGGACGCGTCGTTGAGGCGGCGGTCGAAACAGTGCAGGAGCGAGGTGACCGCAGCGGGCTGGATGCCGAGCGTGTCGGCCGTGGATGCCACGCTGAGGCCCATGCAGTGGTGCAGGAGTACGACGTCGGCCTGGGCGGAGGGCACCAGGTGGAGGAGGACGCTCGCTGGAGTGCGGGGTGCTTTGTGGGCTGCGCGGTGAACGCGGCGGGTGAGCGCCGTCCAGGCTATGGCCGCGGTGTGGTGGCCGGCGAGCGCCTGTGTCCAGGACGTGGCGAGGTCTCCGAGGGCGTACTGGACGGCCCGGACCGCTGCCTCATGGTCGGCGACCAGGTGCCTGGCGTAGTGCTGATAGACGTGGTGGTGGAGCTGGCAGAACGCGGAGAAGTCGGCGGGCAGGACCACGGTGATGGCCGCCCCGCCGAGTTCCGGACGCACGGGAGTGGTGTGCGGCGTGGTGCCGACGGCGGCGGGTGGTGCAGACGGCATGTTTCCCCCGGGGAGGGTCGTCGGATGCGGGAGCGCGGTGGGCGGTCGCCCGAGCGGGGCGGCCGCGGACGTCAGCCGAAGGCGGCCGCGGGCGGACCGTGTCCCTCGTCGGGTGCGCCTGTGGCGGTGAGTTCTTCGATGCGGGCCCACAGCGGCCGGATGGCGTCAGCGTCGCCCTGCAGCGCGGTGGTGAGGGCCTCGACCACCGGCCACCGCAGGAAACCGGCAGGCGGAGCCTCGGCCGCCAGGAGGCTGGCGGCCGCACTGCCGGTCAGCGGCATCGGGCCACGGCGCACCAGGGCGGGTATCCCGGGCTGGGCGGCGGCCAGCCGCAGCCCGCGGAGGGCGGCCTGGAGTGCACGAACCGCTTGCGCACGGGTCTGACCGTCGGCCGGCGGCAGCGTGGACAGGCCCTGAGCGGCATTCCACAGGAACATCACGTCCTCGGGATCGGCACCGCACGCGTGGGCGAAGGCACGGGTGACGTCCCAGACGGGAGTGCGTTCTCCCGACATGATCCGGTAGATGTACGACGTGGACACGCCCGTGCTGAGCGCGAGACTGCGGATGTCCAGGTCCCCGTTTCGGCCCAGGTACGACAGGGCGCACGAGAGGGCGTACCCGGGCTGGCCGGGCAGCAGGCGGTTGGGACGCCGGCCGGGCGGATTCCGCGCATTCTGGGCGGTGACCGGCCGTTGCTGCTTGCGGGCGGGGCGGCGGTCCGCGCGGTGCGCCAGGATCTTGTCGGTCTTCTCCGCGGAGTAGTTGGCCTTGAGGGTGCTCTCCGCGGTGGTCATCACCCTGGATATCTGCGTCCAAGTGGCTCCGCTGGTGCGGGCCTGACGGACCGCGACGGCGGTGACGTCCTCGAGGTCGCGGCGCAGGGCGACACACCACTCGACGACCTCGAGAGGCAGCGCCGGCACCCGGTGGCGGGCGCTGTGGTCCAGGCCCTGTGCCCTGGTCAGCAGGCTGTGGCTGATGCGCACGACGTCGTCGTCGTAGTCGCGCAGTTCGGCCGGGGCGCCGGTGCGGGTGCGGTAGGAGGCACTGCGGCACTTCGAGGTGCAGTAGCGCGGCAGACGGCCGGTCGGCTTGGGGCGTTCGAAGGTACGGCGGCAGTGGCCGCAGATGATGAGCGGCTGGGTCTTCGTCATTGAAGGTTCCATGTCGGGCAATCAAAGGTGCGTGAACACCGCCGGGGCATCACACGCAGGAAGCTTTCATCGCGTCCGAGCGAGCGCTTTGGGCGCTTCGCGCGACGAAACCGAGGGGCACCTGCCCTCGCCGGGGCTGTGCAAGGGAGGCGGGTCCCGGCCTGCACGACCGCCTTGCGCGGGCGGCAGGCCGGGCCCCAGCGCTCAACTACCGCAGGCGGACCGCGCGATGGGCGAGGTGGACGCACTTCTCCACCAACGCAGGCGTGGACGCCGACGCGGCGGCGGGCACGGGCGCGGGACTGCAGACCAGGACGATGCCCGCAAAGGCCACGGCGAGGAATGCTCCGATGCCGGTGTTGACAGGCGTGTCGACAGCGCCGCATGTTTGCCAAACGACAACACAGGTCATGCTAACTTCGAGCCCGCCGGCCATCCGATGAGGACGGCTCGCAGGACGCGGACGAAAAGGCATCTGCACTCTCCTTTTTGTGCGTGATCACAGATGAACGGAAGGGCCCTGCGGGAAGGTTGGACGCCACCTCAGGGCCCTTTCGCATGCCCGACCCTAGCCCCTCGCTTACACAGAGAGCGACTGGATCGTCACGAAAGCGGAAAGACGGTTCAACGGCTGCACGAAAGCAACACCCGCACCACCGCGGCCCGCAGTCGGAATGCGGAGTATCCCGCACACAGCCTTCCATGCAAGGCGTTTTGCAATATGCATTCGCAAATATCTGAATGCTTGCAGGCTCCCCGCCGCCGACGGGACCGGCGGGACCGGCGCCTGCGCGGGAGCTGCACCTGTGCAACGTGGGGAGAGGGGTCGGGTCGGGATACAGGGGTACGCCTTGAGGGCCGCTCCGTCCGCCAACTGGCTTTGTCGGCGCAAGCCTTCACGTGCGTGGAAGGATGTGAGCCTATGTGGCCACGACTGGTGTTCGGGGAGAAGCTCAGGGCCGAACTGGGTTCGCCCCGGCGGGCCCGCAGGCTGGGCAGCAGTCCGCGGTCACGCGTATGGCGGGCCGAGCTGTCCGGCACACCTGTGGTGGTCAAGCAGCTGATCAGCGGGCCAGAAGCAGACGAGCGGTATGCCCGCGAGGTGGCTGCGTTGCGGCTCGCGGGCAGGGCCGACCCGCCCGTCGTACCGATGCTTCTCGGCACCGATCCGGGCGAACGGGTGCTGGTCCTGGAGCACTTGGAGCACCGAGCGCCGCGCGAGGACTGGATGGTCGACTACGCGGCGGCGCTGGCCCGGCTCCATGCGGCCTCCGGCGCCGGCGACGGCCCCGATGCCGACGCCCACGCCGACGCCGACGCCGAAGCCGCGGGCAGTCTTCCGGCCTGGTCCGGCCCGGCCCAGGAGGACATCGACTCGTTCCTCAGGCTTGCCCGGACGCTCGACGTGGCGATGCCGTCCGGCGTGCGACGCGAGCTGGACGGCCTTGTGGACCGTCTGGCCCGGACTCCGGGCCGGGCCCTGCTGCACGGCGATCCCTGTCCCGGCAACGACATGCACACCAGCAGCGGCGTGAGGTTCATCGACTTCGAACAGGCCGCGCTGGGCAACGGGCTCATGGAGCTCGCCTACCTCCGCATCGGCTTCCCGACCTGCTGGTGTGCCACCGCTCCGGCTCCGGCGCTGCTGGACGCGGCAGAGCGCGCCTACCGCACGGCGTGGCGCAATGCGACGGGCACCGAGGTCCACGGCGATCTCACCGACGCGTGCGCCGGCTGGTTGCTACGGGGCGACGCATTGGTGCAGCGGGCCCAGCGAGGGGCCGTCGACCACCTGGACAGAATTCCGCACCGCGACTGGAAATGGGGCACCGCCACCGCCCGACAGCGGCTGGTACACCGTCTCCGGGTCGTCGACCAGATGACCGCCGGGAGCGGTGAGCTGACGGACCTCGGACGGCTGGCCGCGGCCATGCGCAAGAGCATGCTCGCCCGTTGGCCCACGCTTCAACCGCTGCCCTCGCAACGGCCGTAGAGGCCCCGCAGGCCGTTCCCGAGACTGGTCCCGAGGCCTTTCCGGAGGCCGCCCGTCCGGGGGCTTCGGCGTCGGTCGGTTCCGTAGCTGCGTCGTCTGCACGATGCCGTCCTGGACGACGTGGAGCCGGCCCGGTGCCGAGGCAGCGCGTGTGAGGGTGCGTCAGAAGAAGCCGCCGTCGGCCTCCAGCGTGCGGCCGGTGATGTAGGAGGCGTCGTCGGAGACGAGGAAGGCGGTGACGGCGGCGATCTCCTCGGGGCGGGCGAGGCGGCCGAGGGCGCCGTGCATCTTCAGCATGTCGTCCAGCGATGCGTCGAGCAGCGGGTGCTTGTAGCTGAGCCCGTGGGCCTCGGCCATGTCGGTGACGGTGCCGCCGGGGGCGATGGCGTTGATGGTGATGCCGCGTTGGCCGAGTTCCGCGGCGAGGTTCAGGACCATGCTGTTGACCGCGCCCTTGCTTCCCGCGTAGAGGGTGTGGTGGAAGATGGCGCGGGTGGCGCTGACCGACGACGTCAGTACGATCCGTCCGCCTTCGGTGAGATGGCGGGCGGCGTGCTGTACGGCGAAGAGCTGGCCGCGGGTGTTGACGGCGAAGACCCGGTCGAAGTCCTCCGGTGTGATCGCGTCGAGGCGGCCGAAGTGCTCGATGCCGGCGTTGCTCACCAGGATGTCGAGCTTGCCGTAGTTCTCGACGACCCGGTCAACCAGGCGCCCGGTCTGCTCCGGGTCCGAGACGTCCGCCTGGAGGGCGATCGCGTCGGCGCCGGCCTCCTTGAGCCGGGCTACCAGCCGCTCGGCGGGGGCAGCGCTGCTGCGGTAGTTGACCGCGACGGTGGCTCCGTCCTGCGCGAGCCGTTCGGCGACCGCCTTGCCGATGCCGCGGCCGGCGCCCGTTACCAGGGCGACTTTGCCGTGAAGGTTTCCCATGATCGTTCCACTCCGTTCGACGTTCCGTCTGTCGGTCGTCGGTCATTCGGCGGCCGTTCGTCGGTCATTGGTGGGTCATTGGTGGGTGATTGGTCGGTCGTTCGTCCGTCATCCGTCGGAAATCCCTCCGCACGAGGGCGGGCGGGCGTTGTCACGGCCGCTCCGTCCGGGGCCCCGAGGCGAGCCGGCCATGTGTCCGGTCGTCCGCCTCGCCTCGGGGCCGGCTGTTTGCGTTCACCGCGCGTGCGGGTTCAGAAGCTGACTCTTCGAGCCCGGTACGAGGGCTAGGGCAGGGACGGGTAGTCGGTGTAGCCGCGCTCGTCGCCGCCGTAGAACGTGGCGGGGTCGGGGGTGTTGAACGGGCCGTCCTGCCGGAGCCGCGACGGCAGATCCGGGTTGGCGAGGAAGAGCGCACCGAAGGCCACCGCGTCGGCGGTGCCGTCCTCGACGAGCTTCAGTGACTCCGGGCCGGTGCTGGCGGGGTGGGTGAAGGGGTTGAGGAGGAAGGCCCCCGGCCACTGCTTGCGCAGCTGCAGCGTCAGGTCACGGTCCGGGCCTTCCAAGAGGTGCAGGTAGGCGAGGCCGAGCGGTGCGAGCGCCGTCAGCAGCTCTCCGTAGACGACGGCGAGGTCGGTCTCGACGATGTCGTTGTAGGGGTTGCCGGGCGATACGCGGAAGCCGACGCGTTCCGCACCGACGGCTTCGGCCACCGCCGTGGCCACCTCCACGCCGAAGCGGATGCGCCCCTGAGCCGTCCGGCCCCAGGCGTCGGCACGGCGGTTGGCGTTCTCCGAGAGGAACTGGTGGATCAGGTAGCCGTTGGCTCCGTGGATCTCCACCCCGTCGAAGCCCGCAGCCACGGCGTTGCGGGCGGCGGTGGCGAAGTCGGCGACGGTCTGCTCGATCTCGGCGGGCGTCAGCTCCTTCGGGGTGACGAAGTCCTGCGGACCCTGGTGGGTGAAGACCTGGCCCTTGGCCGCCACCGCCGACGGGCCCACCGGCACGAGACCGTCGGGCAGCAGGCTGGGGTGGCCGACCCGGCCGGTGTGCATCAGCTGGGCGAAGATCACGCCGCCGCGCTCGTGTACGGCCTCGGTCACCGGCCGCCAGGCGTCGACCTGGGCGGCGCTGTGCAGTCCGGGGGTGTCGGGGTAGCCCTGGCCTACGGCACTGGGCTGCACGCCTTCGGTGATGATCAGACCCGCCGCGGCCCGCTGGGCGTAGTAGGTGGCCATCGCTTCGGTCGGCGTACGGCCGGGACCGTAGGCGCGGCTGCGCGTCATCGGCGCCATCGCGATGCGGTTGTTCAGCGTCAGACCGGCGAGGGCGAGCGGATCGAATGCCGTGGCCACAGGGAGCTCCAAAGATTGGTCGGCCAAGTAATTGTCGCCAGCATAACTTGGTCGACCAAGTGAATATTCCCAGGGGTGGCGATCCAGTGGATACAGCAGAGGGAAATGCGGGGGTGGGCGTGCGCTCAGCGCGACGGGGAACGGCCGGGCGGCGGCTCGGCGGGGCCGCGGCGGGAAGCGGTGCCTGGGTCGCGAAGCGGTGCCTGAGTCGTGGGCGCGGTTCGATTCCCGACCGCCGGCACGGGCACCGGGGCGGGCGACGGCGCGGAGCCCCCCTCCCCCCGCACCGGTCCGCTTACGCCGTCAGATTCTCCGTGATCCGGCCGAGCAGACGCATGGCGAGCTCGCGCTCCTCGGGCGTCAGCCCCGCGGTGGTCACCTCCTCCAGCTCCCGCCACGCCTGCTCCACCCGCTCGCGCAGCGCCTGCCCCGCGCGGGTCGGGCGCACCACCACGGCCCGGCGGTCGGTCTCGGAAGGTGCCCGGGTGACGAATCCGGACTGCTCCAGGCGCTTGAGCATCTTCGTCACGGTCGACGGATCGAGGCCGAGGGTCTTGATCAGGTCCGCCTGGCGCTGCTCGCCCTTCTGCCACAGGCGCATCATCAGCAGTTCCTGACCCGGGTAGAGGCCGGTGTCACGGAGCAGATTGCCGGCGGTGATGCGGTGCACCCTGGCCGCGGAGAAGAGCGCCGCACTCATCGGAGCGCCCGCCGGTTCAAGCACCGGATCGTCGCTCGCTCCCGTCACGTCGGGCGTCGGCGTGCTCATCAGGTCTCCTCCAGGTGAAAGACGGGCCGCGATTCCACAGGGGCCGTGACATCCAGCCGACCAGTGTATTTGCCGGCCCCTAAAGCTGGATGAACTTCCCGACGCCGCGGGGCAGCATTCGCGCGGTCCGCCGCATCGGGAACGGCGACGCCTCCACCTCCGACCCGTGCGTGAAATCCGCGCGGGCGCCCGTGCGCCCGCCGCTCACAGATCCCCTCTCCTCCCCAGCTCGGACCAGGTGTGATGCATTGATGCAGCGATCGGGCGGGCCGGGTGCCCGGCACTGCGTCGCCCCCCTCCCCCGGTCATCCGCCAGCGGCAGGCAGGCCGCAGCGACTCCCGTCCCACGGTGCAGGCCCGCCCCGCGGAGCGTCGGGAATGCTCGCGGCATGACGTACGCTGAAGAAATTACCGGGTCGACCAAATAGTGGTGTGTGGCACACGAGCTCTCGCAAGGCCGGCCCGGGGCGCGACTCGGTGAGCCGATACGAGCCCGCCACCGCATCCCGCCGGAGACCCGCCGCCGGCCCCGAGGCAGACTCCCCGCCCTCGGCGCCGGCTGGCGGCGGCAGTACCGCCGCGCCCCTCTCCCCCCCCGTGCACCACATCCACCCCGCCCGCGCCATTCATCCCGTCAGACCGTCGCGGACCGGCCCATGACGCGCCACAGCGGTGATCCAGATGGCCGCGTCCTTGCGCTGGAGCCGTCGATAAGAGGTGGTCACTCCGCCCAGGGAAGCGCCCGCGGCTCGGGGCTTCCCGGCACGGAGGCCCGACCGCCGGCCGGCATCGCGACCAGCGCCTCGGCGGGCTCTGCGGCGGTGCGGAACTGGCGCATGGCGCCTGCCGGGAGGACAACGGCGTGACCCGAGGTCAACGTCTCGGTCCGGCCGGCGGATGTGACCTCGATCGATCCGCTGAGCAGCATCCACACCTGCTCCCGGTCGATTGCATGCTCCGGCCCGGTGGCGGCGGGCTCCATGCGGACCCGCCAGGTGCTGATCTCTGCGCTGCCCCTGCTCGGCGCCGCGAGGCCGGTCATGACAGCGGCGGGCGTGGCGGTGACGAGTTCGGGCGATGGCGCGATGACGTGCATGGTTCTGGCTCCCCTTTGAGTCAACCTGCTTTACTTGCATTGAGTAAAGCAGGTTGACTCGCTTGTGTCACCATGGATCCCGTGCGCAACGACGACCCGCTCCCCCGTGCCGAGTTGACCTACCTGCTCGGCATGGCCTTCCAGCTCCTCCTCACCGAGTTCAACGAGCGCGTGGCCGCAGCTGGTTATGCGGACCTGCGTCCCGTCCACGGCATGACGTTCCAGATCCTTCGCGGCCGGGGAGCCACCAGCACCGAGCTGGCCGAGCACCTCGGAGTCACGAAGCAAGCCGCGGGGCAGATCGTCGACGACCTGGAGAAACGCGGCTACGTACGACGGCAGCCGCACCCCGCGGGCGGACGCCGCAAGCTCGTTGTCCTCACCGACGCGGCGCGCGAACATCTGGCCGTGGCCGGCCGCATCCTGCACAGCCTGGAAGCGGAGATCTCCGAAGGGAGCGGCGGAGCCGACATCGATGTTCTGCGGAGCGAACTGGCCCGCCTCATCCGCGCGCTGAGCGGTGACCAACTGCCGCCCCTGCGTCCCGTGTGGTGAGAACCAGGCGGCGATCACGCCACCGACCACCTACCTCGGTGTCAGGGCCGTGTCAGTCATATGTCAGGCACGTTGGCGATCGTGGCCGTATCAGCCGCCACGAAAGGCATTCCGATGACGCAAACGGCTCCCATCCCGAACGGCCTCCCCATGGAGCGCGATGCGGGCCCCTTCGACCCGCCCAGCGAGATCACCCGGCTGCGCGAGGCTCGCCCGGTCAGCCCCATGGCCTTTCCCGACGGCCATGAGGGCTGGCTCGTCACCGGCTACGAGGCGGTCCGCCAGCTCCTGGCCGACACCCGGTTCAGCTCCCGCCAGGACATCGGTGTCCTGCACCTGCCGTACGAGGTCCCCGGCATGCCCGTCGTGACCGAGCCGTCCCCGCAAGTACCCGGCCTGTTCGTCGCCATGGACGCGCCGGACCACACCCGGCTGCGACGCAGACTCACCGGCGCCTTCACCGTCAAGCGCATGAAGCAGCTCGAGGAGCACATCAGCGACATCGTCGAACGGCAGCTGGACGAGATGGCGCGCCTCGCCGCGCCGGTCGACCTGGTCAAGGAGTTCGCGCTGCCGGTGCCCTCGTTGGTGATCTGCGAACTGCTCGGAGTCCCCTACGAGGACCGGGACACCTTCCAGGTCAACTCCGCCAAGTTCATGGTCAAGGACCTGCCGCTCGACGAGAAGATGGCCGCCTACGGGGCGATGACCACGTACCTCGCCGAACTGGTCACCCGCAAACGCGCCGCCCCCGGCGAGGACATACTCTCCGACCTGGCCCGCCATGACGACCTCACCATCGAGGAGCTGACCGGCGTCGCGTTCCTGCTGCTGCTCGCGGGCCACGAGACCACCGCCAACATGCTGGCACTGGGCACCTTCGCGCTCCTGGAGCACCCCGAGCAGCTGGCCGAACTGCGGGACAATCCGGATCTGCTGCCCGACGCCGTCGAAGAGCTCATGCGCTATCTGTCCGTCGCCGACATCTTCTACCGCTACGCCACGGAGGACCTCGAACTCGGCGGTGAAACCATCGGCAAGGGGTCGACCGTCGTCGTCTCACTGCTGGCCGCCAACCGCGACCCCCAGCGCTTCGACGACCCCGACGCCCTGGACATCCACCGCAAGGCCCGCGGCCACACGTCCTTCGGTCACGGCATCCACCAGTGCCTCGGCCAGCAGCTGTCCCGCATCGAGATGCGGGCCGGTTTCGCCGGTCTGCTGCGTCGCTTCCCGACCCTCGCGCTCGCCGTCCCCGCCGATGAAGTGAAACTCAGGACCGACATGAACATCTACGGCGTCCACGAACTGCCGGTCACCTGGACGGAGACGGACCGGTAGGACGGACCGGTAGGACGGCCCGGTCGGACGGCCGAGTCGGGCGGCCCGGTGAACGGCCTGGCGAAGCCGTCGGCGGGTGAAGTACGGGGGAAGTCAGGCGGTATCGCCCGCCGTACGGGCCCTCGAACCAAGGCCCCCGCCGGAGCCGGCTCCTGCCCCGGGCCCTGACCCGGCTCCGACACCGGCTCCGGCTCCGGCTCCGGCGCGCTTACCGCGTCCCGATGTCGTAGGTGGTGCCGTCGCCGATGGCCTGGAGTTTGTCCGGGTTGGCCACGTTGTAGATCGCGCTGATCCGACCGTCGGCGTCGAAGTCGAAGGCGACGGTGGCGATCACGCGTCCCGGCCCGCTGAACATGATGCCCGGCCCGCCGTTGATCTCGACGAGTTCGGCTTTCATGTCGGTGGGCTCGACGCCCTGGTAGGTGACGGTGCCGATGGCCGCGAACCAGGTGGCCACCGTGGCCGTGCCCACCACTGGGCGCAGGGCCTGGCGGACCTTGCCGCCGCCGTCGGTCCACAGGGTGACGTCCGGGGAGAGCAGCTCCATCAGGGCGTTGACGTCCCCGCCGGTGGCGGCGGCGAAGAACCGCTCGGTGGCTTCGCGCTGCCGCGACCGGTCGGCGGCGAAGCGCGGCCGACGGGCCCGCACATGCTCGCGGGCCCGGTGTGCGGCCTGCCGCACCGCGGCTTCGGACCGCTCCACCGACTCGGCGATCTCGGCGTGGCTGAAGTCGAAGACCTCCCTCAGCACGAACACCGCGCGTTCCAGCGGGCTGAGCGTCTCCAGCACCACCAGCATGGCCATCGACACCGACTCGGCGTCCGTGACGATCTCCGCGGCGTCCCCGCCGGTGAGGATGGGCTCCGGAAGCCACGGGCCCACATAGGTCTCACGCTTGTGCCGGGTGGAGCGCAGCCGTTCCAGCGCCAGGTTCGACACGATCCGCGTCAGGTACGCCTTGGGATCGGCCACCTGCGAGCGGTCCGCGGCGGACCACTTGATCCAGGCGTCCTGGACCGCGTCCTCGGCGTCGGCCGCGCTGCCTAGGACGCGATAGGCCACGGAGAACAGCAGGTTGCGGTGCTCGTGGAAGACGTGATGCTCGGGGTGGGCGGTCAGGTCGGTCACCGGGCCTCCCCGGCACGGGTGAAGCGGCCCCCGCGGGGCCAGAACGCGCCCGATGCGGGCATCTTCTTCATACGGCCGTAGGTCGGCCAGGGCGAGGCGGTCACGGTCTCCTTGTAGCGGACCGCCGTGCGGCCTGTCAGGCAGATCCGGCGCGGGCTGTCATCGGGGCGGGTGAACTGCACCACCGCGTCACCTCGGCCCAAGCTCACCGGCGTGTGGTAGTAGCCGAAGCGGAACGGCTTGGGCCGCTTGCCCCTGAGCACCCGGTCGATCGACAGCGCGGCGTGCACCCCGGTCGGCATGCCGCCCTGGCAGGTCCCGTGCATGACGCCGTAGCCCTGGCGGATCGCGGCCGCGTCGCCGATCGCGTACACGTCGGGGTGGGACACCGAGCGCAGCGCGGCGTCGGTGACGATGCGTCCGCGCTCGTCGACGGCCAGCCCGGCGGCGGCAGCGAGCGGCGACACCCGCGTACCGCTCGTCCACAGGACCGCGTCGGCGTCGATGCGCTCCCCGCCTGCCAGCTCGACCGCGTCGGGTTGCACCTTCACCACCTCGGCCCCGGTGCGCACCTGGACGCCCAGCCGGTCGAGCGCGGCGTGCACGTACGCCCTGGCCTTCGGGTTCATGGCCGCGCCGGGCTCGGTCCGGCCCAGCAGCACAACGTTCAACTCCGGGTGCCGCTCGGCGATCTCCGCGGCCGACTCGATGCCGGTCAGCCCGCTGCCGCCGACCACCACCGTGCCGAGCCGCCCCAGTCGGTCGGCCAGCAGCTCCGCGTCCTGGGCACTGCTCAGGGTGTACATGTGGTCCTCGGCGCCCGGCACCGCCGATGTGTCCGCCACGCTGCCCAAGCCGTACACCAGCGTGTCGTAGTGCAGGACCCTGTCGTCGTCGATCCGCACGGTCTTGGCGTCCGCGTCCACCGCCGTCACCCAACCGCACACGAACTGCGCCCCGGTGCCCTCCAGCATCTCGGGGATGCTCAGTTCGGCGAGCCGCTGGCCGGTCGCCGTCATGTGCAGCCGCATGCGCTCGGTGAACCGCTCCTGCGCATTGACCACGGTCACCTGCACGCCCCCGCGCCGCTTGGTTCGGGCCGCGAGCTGGATGGCGGCGCTCATGCCCGCGTACCCCGCCCCCAGAATCACCACACGGTGCGTGGCCGTCATGCCGGTCTCCTGCTGTGCGCTCATCGTTCCGTCCTCCTCCACTCGCTGACGACCACCAGATGGAAGCAGGCCTCCCATCCGTGACATGGGGTCGATGTGACGCGCGACACAGCCCGAATCGGGGTCCGTCGGCAGGCGGTGGGAAGGGCGGGCGACGTCCTCGCCGCGGACGTCGTCCGCTTCGCGCGGAGGGTCGGGATCGGCTCCTGGACTGCCTCAGGGGCGCGACAGGAAGCGGGCGATGTCCGCCGCCACGGCCTCGGGGATCACTGACGGTGCGAAGTGCATCTGGCCGGGGTACGTCGTGAGCGTGACCTGAGGCAGTGCGGCCGCGAGCCGGTCGAGGGTGTGCGGCATCGGCTGCCAGGTGTCGGCCCCCCGCATCAGCAGCGTCGGGACGGTGACGGCGGACCAGCGCGCCACGTCCGCCGTGTCGGCGGCCATCGATTCCAGGTCACGGCACCAGCCGGGCGCATCGGAGGGCTCGTCGTCGGCCGGCTCCCCCGCGTCCATGAGGTCCAGCAGGGCGGCCGGGACGCGGGCCACCTCCTCCCCCAGGAGCCGGTCGGCGCGCCTCCTGTCACCGTTCGCCGTCAGCTCCTCGTATCGGGCCAGGACGGGCGTCAGCTCCTGACCGGCCGCGTACAGCGGCGGCTCCCACAGCACGAGGGAGCGGACCGGGAGCCCGGCCGCCGCGGCGTGCAGGGCGACGGTGGCGCCGTAGGACATGCCGACCAGGTGCACAGGACCGTCGATCCTGTCGATCAGTGCCCTGAGATCCCCCACCTCGTCGGAGAAGCGCTTCGGCGATCGGCCCGGCCCGCTCGGGGCGTATCCGCGCCGAGCCGGTATCCACAGCTCGAACCGGTCGGCGAGTCGTTCGGCCACCGGCTGCCAGGAGTGCAGCCCGCCGCCGGAGCCGTGAACCATGACGACCGGCGGTCCGGAACCGATCCGTCGACAACCGATGGCGGTCCCATCGAAGGACTCGAAGGACTCGAAGGACTCGAAGGACTCGAAGGACTCGGAGGACTCGGAGGACTCGGAGGACTCGGAGGACTCGGAGGACTCGGAGGACTCGATCATGCTGGACATGCTGGGACCGTTCCATGATCCACCCGGGCCGGTCCACTGAATTTCCGCAGCCGACGCAGCCGCCCTCGGCCGGCCCCGGGCTGCCTCGCAGACGGCGCCGCCCTTGCCAGACTCGCGGTCCGCTCCCCCGCCCTGGCACACCGAGCCGCTCAGCCCGTATTGAGCCAGACCTCTTCCATCAAAGCGACGTGCTCCTCGGTGCGTTGGACCCAGAACACCGACAGCCGCTCCGCGGCCTCGACCTGCGGCGTCTCTTCCAAGGCCTGCTCGATCGTCACGAACTCTTCCGCGAACCGGCGGGCCCGCACTGCGACATGCGCCGGCCAGCCACCGGAGTGGTCAGGGAACCGCGGGAGGAACACGGTGACGGTGTACTCGCCGTGACCCATCACGTCCTGGTCAGCAGGCACATCCCAGTAACGGGTGTCATCCATCTCATGAACCCACCTCCGGTCCCGGAAGCGGCGTAGCGCTCGGCCCCGAAGCGCAGGACAGCCGACGCGGTCTCAGCAGTTCGCGCTGTAGCGGATGCATCCGGGTGGCGGGGTGTGGCTGTGGTCCCACTCGTGCTGCGCGGCCGTCAGCGATCCGCCTGCCAGGAGGGCCACCAACAGGTGTGCGATCACCGTCCAGCGGGCACGGAAGACTGCCGCGAGAACCGCCAGGACGAGTAGGGCGATCAGCAGCATCCGTATCCGCCCGATGTGCGCGAGGCCGGCCGCGTCGATCTGTGCTCGGTCGCCTTGCGCTGCCCATACCTCCAGGCCGTAGCCGTATATCCAGTCCAGCACGAGCCATCCGGTCTCCAACAGGAACAGCGGGATCGCGAGGGCGAGGTCCACGCCCAGGCGTGTCCGGCGCGACCAGGGACGTCGGCGTTCCGGGGCCGGAAGGGTGTCGGTCATGGGAGCAGGGTGCCGCGGCTGGTGGTGATGCGCATGAGTACCGGTACTCAGGTTTGGTCCGGTGGAGCGGCAGGTGATGGGGGTTTGCGATGGGGGCTCGTGATGGGGGCTTCGTCAACTGATCGTCTCGGAACGAGCTCCGTTATCAGGCTGGGCAGTTGGGCCGCATGGCGGCACAGTCTCGCGGGTGTCAGATGGTGATCGTCCACGTGCTGCGCAACGGCACCCGGTCTCCTCGACGGGGCACCGGCCAGGAAGCTCAGGGCGGTTGGGGGAACCGTCTGTGGAATGTCGGCGTGATCTGTCGCGCTGCATTCTTCGGCGTGGACAGGTCACTGAGGGCGGCGGGTGGAGCGGGTGCCCTGATCGCGGGCAGGTACGAACCGACCGAACTGCTCGGCCGCGGAGGCATGGGCGAGGTCTGGGCCGTCCGTGATCGCGAACTTCATCGCAACGTCGCAGGTCGGCGAACTCGCAGTGTGGCGCGCTGCGGTGGCGGCGTGGTGGGCACGGAGCCGAGAGTGTCAGGTGGTCCGTGTCCCCCGCATGAGGGCTGCGGCATCCGCGGCGATGTCGGCCACGATGCGGCCCGCCGGGGCGACGTCGTGGACGAGCCCGGCGCTCTGTCCCGCGTAGAGGGCGAGAGCCTCCAGGTCGCCCGACATACCGGGTACGGGGACCATGTCGTCGTAACGCAACCAGACCCGTCCGTCGGCGCTCCGGGCCACCACGGCGCCTTCCCCGGGGCGGTTCGGCACGGCGGGGCGGTCCGCGGCCTCCCAGGCGCGGAGCGTGGAGTTGCGCAGCGCACGGTGCGGGGCGTTGGACCAGCCGCCGTCGAAGCACCGCGTGTGCACCGCGTCCTGCGGCGCCGCCCGGATCACGGCCTGACGGTAGACCTCGTGCGTGGCCGCCTCGGATGCCGTCAGGAAACGGGTGCCGAGCCATCCGGCCTGGGCCCCGAGTGCCAGTGCGGCGGCGAGCCCGCGTCCGTCGGCGATGCCGCCGGCCGCGATGACGGGCACCGGGTGCACCGCGTCCACGACCGCGGGCACCAGCGCCATCGTGGTGACCTCCCCGCGGACGTGGCCGCCCGCTTCGCACCCTTGGGCCACGATCACGTCGACGCCCGCGGCAGCGGCGCGTTCGGCCTCGGCGACGGAACCGACCGTGTGGAGGTGCAGGGCATCGGCCGAGTGTGCACGTTCGGCGACGACCGAGGGATCGCCCCAGAACGTCGAGATGACCGGCACGCGTTCCGCCAGGCAGGCGTCGAGAAGCTCGTCGACCGGGAAGTCCAGCACCAGGTTCGCGGCGAAGGGCCTCGGCGTCGTCCGCCGAACCTGCCGGATCCGGCGCACCGCCTCCTCGGGTGTCACCCAGGTCAGCGCAAGGGTGCCGAGTCCGCCCGCGTTGGCCACCGCGGCCACCAGCTCCGTGGTGACCGCGGACCCGATGGGTGCCTGCACCACGGGTACGTCGATGCCCAGTTGCCGGCACAGAGGTGTGGTCAACGTCGTCATGCCGTGCTCCTCATGCCGGGTGTTTCGGTTTCCGAAACGCGCGGCGATGTTAGTGTTTCGAAATCCGAAACGCCAGGGGCGTGGGTCCGCAGGAGCGCAGGAGGAGCGCGATGGTCACACCGAAACCAGGACGGCCGGTGCGTGGCTCGACCACCGGAAGCCCCCTCATGGCCGCGCTCGATCTGTTCGGCCGGCGATGGAGCCTGCGCGTGGTGTGGGAACTGAACGATGGCGCCCTGGGCTTCCGTGAACTGCGCCGACGCTGCGGCGACATGTCCTCCAGCGTGCTGCGTCAACGCCTCGTCGAACTGATCGAGGCGCGCCTGGTGCACCAGACCCCCGACGGCCACTACGCCCTCACCGCGCTGGGGCGACAGGCCCACACAGCGCTCAGCCCCCTCATCGACTGGTCCGCCACCTGGGCCACCGAACTGGCCGAGCACTCCTCCGACGACGACACCGCTACCGTCGACGCGTCGGACATCCCCTGATCCTCTCGTCGGAGCGGCCTGCTGAGGCGCCGCCCGGCCAACCGGCGTGGCCCGTCAGAGGAATCAGTTCCCGGATCTTCTCAGAAGTCCAGGTCCAGGTAGTCGATGTCGTTGAGGGCGACATCCGAGAGTCCCATCGCGCGGGTTCCGCCGTCCTGGAAGTAGACCTCCTTGAATCCGTCGGCGACGATCTGACGCATCTGCTGGTCGCCGGCGCCTTGGTCGCGGGCGTCGAACAGGCGCTGCGCGTAGGCCGGCGGAAGGTGGACGGTCAGGCGGCGGAAGCGGCCGTCGTCGGTGGTGCCGATGGGAGCGGTGTAGCCGAACCGGGCGCGGGTTTCGACGGTGATGCCGGTGGTCGTGGCGGCCTGTTTGCGGCGGCGTTTGCGGACCTGGGGCTGCCAGCGGGAGCGGACCGCCGCGTCGATCCGGTCGGCGATGGGCTTGGGCGGGTGTTTGCGCTGACCGGTGCGGTAGCGCTCGACCGAGCGCTGGGTGACCCCGATTTCCTGGGCGACTGCCCTGGTCGTCTTGAGCTGCTTGAGCAGGAAATTGATACGGGCCTGGGTGGACTTGGGCGGCTCGCGGGTGAAACCCTCGCGGTCGGCGCGCTCGATCGCGTCGTCGATCTCTCGCACGGGCTACTCCCCCTCGTCCAGGACGGCGTCGCCGCCCTTGATGTGGCGGGCCGGGTTGAAGCCCCGCTCCATCAGGTCGACCGCCCAGGACATCTCCTGGACGCCCTCCAGCTTCGCCAGTCCCGGCGTGGACCCGAGGCGGAACGCTCCGGGCAGGGGCTTGCCGGAGGTGGTGTACGGCAGGAAGTCCAGCGGGCCGGGGCCCGGCGAGGGGTAGACCACGCAGTCCGACAGCACGGCGAGCGGGTAGAGCCCCGTCGCCTCGGCGGTCTTGAGGAGCTTGCGGTGCATGTTGACCCGCGCCTTGGAGATGACCGCGGCGCGGATGTCCGGCCGCCAGGTCGGGCGCTCCAGGGCCGGCCACCTGTCGCCTTCCTTGTAGCGCCGGCCTTGCGGGCGCTCGCGGAGCTTGCCGATACCGCCCTTGACGGTGGCCTTGATCGCGGCAAGGACGGCTGCCAGGCCCGGGTCGGCGTCCTTGTGACGCTCCATCGCCGCGAGGAACTCGGTGTCGGTGAGGTCCTTGGTGACGCCGAGGTCGGCGAGGGTGTCGCCGTAGGCGGTCTTGAGGCGGTCGTGCCAGGGGTCGAGGTAGGCGCCGGTCTCGCGGCGCAGGAAGGCCTCGATCGGGGCGACGTTGTAGCCGAGCTCCTGGGCGTAGGCGACGGTCTGCGTCTGATACCAGGCCGGGCCGTCCGGCCGTCGGCCGGACGGCGTGAACGGCGAGGGGAGGCGCGGGTCGAGTTCCACATGGGAGAGGTCCACCAGCCAGGAACCGGGGATCTTGGGGTTGAAGGCCGGGTGGTGGAAGTGGTCGGGGCCGGACAGGCCGACCATGAGCCGGGCGGCCGCGGCGAGGAACGCGGTGTTCAGGTCCAGGCCGACCGCGAACGGCAGCAGGCACTCCTCATCGCTCAGCAGGTCGACGTCGCGCACCCACTGGTAGGCCTCCTCGTCCAGGAAGCCGCCCGTCCAGCCGGAGCCCACCACGACGGGGTGCTCGGCGGTGGCTTCCGGTGGTGCCGGATCGACCGCCTCCGTACCGAGGGAGCCGGGGTTGTGGCCGGGTACCCACTGGCCGGTGGCCTTGTCCTGCACGGCGCGGGTCGGCGGGCGCAGTGCGGTCATCAGCTCCAGCCCCGAGACGGCGGTCGAGCCGCGGGGGGTGGTGACGCGCTGGGCGTAGACGCCCAGGACGCGGGCGATGTCGGCCGGTGCCATCTCCGCCACCCCCGGCCAGGAGCGGGGGTCAAGGGCGTCCCAGGACAGGACGGCGAGCTGTACGCACTGGCGCCGGCCGTCCTGCGCCGGGCGGTAGATCCGCGCCCACGGGCCGAACCCCCGCTGCGTCAGCTGCCACTTCGCCTTCTTCACCTGCTTGACCACCGGGTGGTCCTCGGGCAGGCGCAGCGAGCGGCGCTGCTCGGGCCCCTCCAGGCGCTCGGGCAGCCCGAGTTGCACGGCTGCGGATGCGGTGAGGACGATCAACGGGTCGGCGTCCTTGCCGTTGCGGTGCAGCTTCGGCGCCCCGAGACCGGACTCCGTCAGCGTCCACTCCACCAGCTCCGGGACGGAGGTCGCCGGGCAGTCCAGCACGATCCCGTCCACGCCGTAGGCGGAGCCGTCACCGTCCAGCACGGCGAGCGGACCGTGGGGGAAGCGCGGGTCGAGCGCGGGCCCGGCGGGCTTCTTGGCGCTCGGGCGGCGCGACGGCGTTGCCGGGCGGGCGCGGACGACGGGAGGCCGCGGTGCGCTCCGGACGGCCGCAGCCTGCGGCGGTCCCGGGGTTTCCGGCTCGGCGGCCGGGGCGGTGAACGCCTCCGGGGCCGGTTGAGCCGCGGCGGCAGGAGCGGGGGCAGAGGCGGACGCGGCGGCGGGGGTGTCGTGGGCGGGGTATTTCGCCGCCCAGCCGGTCAGCAGTCGCTGATAGGCCTCCAGGCGCGGCGACTTCGGCTCGGAGCGGCCGTTCTCCCAGTTCTTCACCGTCTGGGTCGTCGACTTCAGTGCCTGCGCCAGGCGAGCCTGGGTGATGCCGGCCGCGGCACGCAGTCGGGCACGCTCCGCAGGAGGCGGGAGCTGCGGCTCCTCCTCCAGCAACGCATCCACCGATGCGAACAGCTCTTCCTCGCTCGCCATAGCTACCTCCGCCCCGAACCCTAACAGCCATTACCCCGGCATTTAGCCCAGTTATTTAACCTTTTCGGCTTACCGGCTGGCCTGAGTCGGGGCGAAGTGAGGTGAGGCGAAGTCCGATGAAGTGAAGTGCGGTGAAGTGAAGTGCGGTGAAGTGAAGTGCGGTGAGAGCGGTCGGTCGGTTGATCCGGCCCCGGTCCGAATACGAACCGGGGCCGGATCGACCGCGACCTCAGGATGCGGCGGGCTGCTCCGCGGCGGTGCCGTGCTCCTGGGCGTCGGCGGCAGCCATCCGGCGGGGCAGTTTCGCGGCGACGACGACCGTCACCACGGTGAGCGCGGCGGCGATGGCGAAGGCCAGCTTCATCCCGCTCAGCGCTGCGGGCACGGCCGCGACGCCGTCGGCGACCAGATGGCTGCTGCGCGCGGACATCACCGTCACCACAAGCGCGGTCCCGAACGCCGCGGCGACCTGCTGCAACGTCCCGAGCATCGAGCTGCCGTGGGAGTACAGATGCGGCGGCAGCGCGCCCATGCCCAGCGTGAAGACGGGGGTGAACGTCGCGGCCAGGCTGACCATCAGCAGCGCGTGCAGTCCCAGCACCTGCCAGTACGGCATCGTCATCGAGACCTGGGTGAAACCGCCGAGGGCGAGGACCATGCCGATCGAGCCGGGCAGCACCAGCGGCCGGCTGCCGAACCGGTCGAACAACTTACCCACGGTCGGCCCCAGCAGCCCCATGGCCAGTCCGCCCGGCATGACCAGCAGGCCGGTCTCCAGCGGGGTGAGCCCGCGCATGTTCTGCAGATACAGCGGCAGCAGGATCATCGACCCGAGCATCGCCAGGAATCCGATGGAGATGAGGGCCAGGGAAAGGCCGTAGGTGCGGTGTCGGAGAGTGCGCAGATCCATCAGCGGCACACCGGTGCGTTGCAGCTTGAGCTGGCGGATGACGAAGACCGCGATTGCCGCGATCCCGGCGACGACGATGCCGATACCGAGCCCGACCTTGCCGCCGGTCTCACCCAGGAGGCTCAGGCCGTACACCAGGCCGCCGAAGCCGAGCGCCGCCATGGAGACGCTGAGCCAGTCGATGGAACTCACCTGCGGCTCGCCGATATTGTCCATCTTGCGCAGCCCGAACACGGTCACCAGACCCGCGATCGGCAGGACGACCACGAACAGCAGTCGCCAGGTGCCGGCCTGCAGGATCAGCCCGGACACCGCAGGTCCGAGCGCGGGGGCCACCGAGATCGCCAGGGTGACGTTCCCCATCACCCGGCCGCGGTCGTGCTCGGGCACCACGATCATCAACGTGGTCATCAGCAGGGGCATCATCACGGCCGTGCCCGCGGCCTGCACGATCCGGCCCAGCAGCAGCACCTCGAAGGACGGCGCGACGGCCGACAGGGCGGTCCCCGCGAGGAACACGCCCATCGCGATGGCGTACGCCTGACGGGTGGTGACCCGCTGCAGGAACCAGCCGGTGATCGGAATCACGGCGGCCATGGTCAGCATGAACGCGGTGGACACCCACTGCGCCGACTGCTCGGTGATGCGCAACGAGTCCATCAGCCGCGGGATGGCGTTGATCAAGATCGTCTCGTTCAGGATCACCACGAACGTGGCCAGCACCAGCAGGCGCACCACGGTCGGTATTCGGGCCGGCTGCACGGCCGGTCGTTCTTGGATCGCAGCTGTCATGGCAGCACCTCACTGGGGTTCCTGGTCACAGTCGCCTCGCAGCCAGGGGCTGTCGGCACGGACGTGGGCGGGGATACGGGATGGAGACCGGCACGCCTGGCAGAATTCATCGGTCGGCTCGAGTCTTTCGCATCGTCGCACCGATCTCACCCGAATTCTCACCTGTTCACGAAGGCGTCCGCCGGCGACGCCGCGGCCGACGGCCCGCGCCGCATCGACGCCCGCCAGGTCGCCGGGCACCTCCGCCAGGGAACCTCCCGCTTCCTGGACGACCGGGCTTCACGCCCGCCCCACCGGGCGCCATCCCTCCCCGCCCCGGGTCCCCATCTCGCGTGCCAGGGCCACGGTCAGCGCGCGGAAGAGGCGTACCTCGGGCGTGGTGTCGGTGGTGCGGGTGGCCAGGACGCTGTGGGCGCAGGGGGCGTCGAGCACCGGGACGTAGCAGGCCCCCGGCCAGGGGTAGTAGCGGGCGAAGGACATGAGTCCGGAGCCGGCGCCGCGGCCCGCCGCCACGCTGGTGAGGACGTCGTGCGGGGTGAGGGCGTAGTCGGGGGCGCGGTGTTCGCCGGTCTCGAAGTACAGGTAGTCGGCAAAGGTGCGGGGCGTGTGCGGGGGCAGCTGCAGATAGGGCAGGTCGATGACGTCCTTGACGTGGACGCCGGTCGCGGCGGCATCTGCCAGGGGGGAGCGGGCCGGGACCGCGACTATGCGCTGTTCCGCGGTGAGGATGTCCACGTCGATCCCCTCGGCCTCGAAGGCCGGCCGGACGAAGGCCACGTCCACACGGTCCTCGCGCAGCGCGCTGAGGTGTTCGGTGAAGGTCAGCTGGACCAGCTCCAGCGGCACGTCGGGCCGGGCCCGCCGGAAGGCGTTGACGGCTGCCGGGGTGACCTCGGCGGAGCCGTGCCCCATGATGCCCACCCGCAGGGGACGGGCGGCGGGCGGGGCGAGTGCGGCCTCCGTCACGTCCTCGACGGCCGCGTTCGCGGCGGCGAGCAGGGCGCGGGCGTGGGAGACGAGCCGCTGTCCGGCGACGGTCGGCGACACGGGGCCGTTGCCGCGGTCCAGGAGCCGGGTGCCGAGTTCTCGTTCCAGTTGCTGGACGTGCTGGGTGACGGCGGCCGGTGAGAGGAAGAGCCGGGAGGCGGCCCGTCCGTAGTGCTCCTCCTCGACCACCGCCAGGAACGAAGACAGCTTCCGCAGATCCATACCGGCCACGATACGGCTGCGATGCGGCCGGCCCCGACGGCGTTCAGGATTCCTGAACGGAGGCAGCGCAGGGCGCTGACCTGCCCGTACAACGTCGGTATGAGCAAGCACGCCGTACCTCTCGCTCCCCCCGTCACTCCCCTCCCCTGCCCGCCGCCGGACGAGACCGCGCTCGGGCCCCGGCACTGGCTCAGGGCGGGCTGGGTGATGACGGCCTCCGGATGGAGCGCCAACCAGTTCTCGGCCCTGCTGGGTGCCTACCGCAGCGATCTGGGCCTGACCACGGCCGGTACGAACGCGTTGTTCGGCGTCTATGTGCTCGGGCTCATTCCCGGTCTGCTGCTCGGCGGACCGCTTGCCGACCGGCGGGGCCGCCGCCCCGTCGTCTTCCTGGCGCTGGGCACCTCGGCGCTGGCCACCTGCCTGCTGATGACCGGCCCCGCCGCCCCCGCCTTCCTGTGGCCCGGCCGCTTCCTGACCGGGATCGGCGCGGGCGCCCTGCTGGCGGCGGGCGGCGCGTGGATCAAGGAGCTTTCCTCGCCTCCGCACGGCACCGCCCCCCATCCGGGGGTGGCGGCCCGTCGTTCGGGGCTGTTTCTGTCCGCAGGCTTCGCGACCGGCGGCCTGGTCGCCTCCCTCATCGCCCAGTGGGCCCCGCACCCGATGGTCATCGCCTACGTCCCGCACCTCGTCCTCTCCGCCGTTGCCGCGCTGAGCGCCGCACGGGTCCCCGAGTCCTCGCCGGCCCGCTCCCGCGCGGCGTCGTCGGGACCCGACCCTGTGGCACGGGAGGAGCTGCGCGCCTCGGCGGCCGATTTCCGCCGGTTGGTCGTGCCCGTGGCGCCGTGGGTGTTCCTCGCGCCGGCGGTGGCCTTCGCCACGCTGCCCGGCCTGGTCGACGGCGGCCTGAAGGGCTGGGAGACGGTGTACGCGGGTGTGATCACCGCCGTCACGCCCGGTGCCGGCATCATCGTGGCGCCGTTCGCACGGTCGCTCGCCGCCCGGCACCGCATCGCCACAGGTGTGAGCGGGCTGGCCGCGATCGCCCTCGGGTTGCTGATCTCCGCGCTGGCCGCGGCGCTGGCCCAGCCCGTGATCGCCCTGGTCGCTTCGGTGGTGCTCGGTGCCGGCTACGGCCTGTGCGTCGCCTACGGTCTGACCGAGGTCGCCGCCGTCGCGCCGGCACCTCAACTGGCCCGTCTGACCTCGTACTTCTGGACGGTGGCCTACCTGGGCTTCCTCGCCCCCTATGTGATCACCCTGTGCACCGGCGTCCTCTCGCCGCCCGCGATCCTCACCGCCGCCGCCGTACTGGCCGTGATCACGCTGGCGACCGTCGCCTATCGCGGCACGCGCCGGCCGCGCAGCGACTGATCCGCCCCGGTCGGCCGCTCGTTGTCCGGGGCCTCCCGGCCGAGCAGCGGGTGCCCGCGAGCACGCGCGGTGCCGCCCGGCCGGGGACCGCGGCCTGAACTGGCCGCGGCCGATGGACCGAGGCGGCGGTACAAATGTACGGACGCGTTCCTCGCTGGACGGCGGTGGCGGGGCGAAGTGAGGGGTGGGCCGAAATGTCCTCGCGGTTACGGGCGTTCGCCCGGTTGGTCACGGCGGTCGCGCTGGTCACTGCCTACGTCGCGCTGCACTTGGCGATCACCGCGGGCATGGACCTGCGGGCCCACGACCGCTTCCGCGGCGCGCCGGCGCGGGCCGCCGCGTTCACCGCCGCGCTGGACCGCTACGCCGACGGCGACGTGTCCGCCCGCGCGCAGATCCGTCAGGAAGACACGTGGTTCAAGGAGAACGCTTCGCCAGGGGGAAGCCGGTCCGCGGTCTCGGCCGCCGCCGGGGACGCCGAGAAGGGCAGGATCTCCCGGGCCCGCGAGCGTGCCGCCGGTCTGGCGGCGGAGGTCGGGCGGGAGCGGGCGCGGCTCGACGCGGAGTTCAGCGCGTCGAGGACGGCCGCGCTGTGCTGTGTGGCGCCTGCCGTGGCGCTGCTCGTACCGGTGCGGTGGCTGCGGCGGCGTCGCCGGTCGGGCGCGGCGGAGGTCGTCGACGTGGTCAGCCGGTTCGTGCCGCGTCAGCCGTGGTGGCAGCGGCCGGTGTTCCTGGTGGGCAGCGGCGTCGGGTACGCGCTGTTCGCGGTGGGTGCCTTCGCCGCCCAGGGCTCGCAGCAACAGGGCTACAAAATGTCGCTGGAGGACCAGGCGCTGTTGCTGGCCGGTGGCCTGGCCGCGCTGGGGGCCGGGGTCCTGATCCTGCGCCACACCCGCCCGCGCTCGGCGCGCGGCGCGGCCCAGGCCCTGCTGGCCGACGGCCGCAGGCCCGTGCTCTACCTGCGCAGCTTCGCCGACGACGACACCGCTGCCCAGGTCGACGACGGGGCGTTCGCCAATATCCACTCGCGGGAGGAACAGCTCGCCGGGGCGCTGGGCACCATCGGCCCGGTGATCGCGGTGGGCAGGCCCGGGGAGCCGCTGCCGCGGCTGGGGGCGGCGCGGTTCTACCTGCCGCGCGACGACTGGCAGCCCGCGGTGCTGCGACTGATGGAGCTGTCCCAACTCATCGTGCTACGCCTGGGATTGGGCGACGGGCTGTGGTGGGAGGTCGAGCGGGCCCGCGCCACCCAGCCCGCGCGCAAGCTGGTCCTGTTGGTGCCGGCCGGGCTGCCGGGCGTGGCCGAACGGTTGGACGAGCACCTGCCGGCGCCGTCCCGGCTGGGCGAGTTGGCCGGAAGCGATGCCTGGACCTCCGCCGTCATCGTCTTCGACCGCGAGGGAACGCCCCAAGTGCACCCGGTGGGGCCGGTGCCAGGTGCCACGGTCTCGCGGGCCGCACTCGTGCGCCGCTGGATCCGTGCCGTGAACGGCAGCCCGATCATGGCGGCCCCGCTCACGCCCATGCTCCACCTGGCCCGCGCCATGAAGGCCGCCCTGGCGTCCGTGGGGGTCCGCAAACGGACGATGGCCTGGCGGGCCGGCCTCGCCGCCCAGAAGTCGCTGGGGAAAGGCTCCCTGGTGGTCGGGGCCCTGGCCCTGCTGTCCTGGCTCGGGTTCCGGGCGCTGCAGCTGTTCGGCCTCCGGTAGCGCCGTTCGGTGGGGCGGTCCCGCACGCTGCCCGAAGAGCCGTGACTCGGCAGGAACTTGGCAGGCCATGGCAAAGAACAGGCCTGGCAGAGGCCGGAGTTGGCGGAGATGGCACCTGCCAGCGAACGGACTTGGCACTGACCGGCGACACAACAGGGCGGCGCCCATTACCATCCTCCCGACCCGAAGAATGTCCGGTGGTCGCACGAACTTCCCAGGGGGGATCGTGGACGGTCCACAGCAGGGCACGCCGATGGGTGCGGGCCCGGCCGGCGCGCAGCAACAGCAACAGCCCAGGAAGCTGACCGGCATCGCCGGCGCCGCCACGACACTGGTCTCGCTGGCGGTCGTGGGCGGCGCGCTGAGCACGGCGTCCGACTGGCGCAACTACATCGTCGTCCGCGACTTCGTAGCCGGGAAGGCGACGGTCGCGGACCTCGAGGCGGCCGACACCTTCTCGTCGTACGTGTCGATACCGGGGTTCGTGGTGTACCTCGCGAGCGGCGTGGTGTTCCTGGTCTGGTTGTGGCGGGCGCGGATCAACGCCGAGCTGTCGGGCGGCCCCGCCACGCAGCGCCGGTCCCGAGCCTGGGTGATCGCCGGCTGGATCACCCCGCCGGCCAGTCTGTGGTTCCCGTACCAGGTCGTGTCGGACATCTGGCGGGTCAGTGCGCCCCGGCAGTCGGCCCTTCGCGGTCTGGTCACCGTCTGGTGGCTGCTGTTCGTCGCCGACACGATGACCAGCCGGGCCCTCGTGAAGTTCTACCTGGCGAAGGAGATCACCCTGGAGGGGCTGCGCAGCACCGCGAACATGGCCACCCTGGGCACGGCGCTCGACGCGGCCGCCGGCGTGCTGATCATCGTCATCATCAACCGGATCACCACCTGGCAGACCTGGAGGCTCGCCCTGAACGCCCCCGGAGTCCTGGGCCGGACACCGGGCAACAAGTAACCCGCCGGGAGCCTTGAGGACTTCGCGGCTGCGGCCTCCTCGGGACGACGCGGGCAGATGAGCTATCGAGCCCCGTGCGGTCGGCGGGGGTGAGGGTGATGACGTTGCGGCGTCGGTCGGCGGGGTCGAGTTCGCCGCGGATGCATGCGGCGTCGGCGGGCTCTTTGAGGTCGGCAGCCGGGACGGGGCGGATTCAGGAGTCGGGCTCACGGGGGGGTCCTCCACCTCTTGCGTTAGTGGCACTAACAGCCTAATTTCATTAGCACCACTAACGTTAGTGTCACGAACGATGGATCCCTCTGGAGTGCAGACCATGATCAAGCCGTTCCGCATCGACATCCCCCAGGCCGACCTCGACGACCTGACCGACCGCCTCTCCCGCACCCGTTGGCCCAACGAGGTCGCCGATGCCGGGTGGGACTACGGCTTCCCGCTGGCGCGGCTGAGAGAGCTGGCCGAGTACTGGCGCACCGACTACGACTGGCGGGCACAGGAGACCAAGCTCAACGAGCTTCCGCACTTCACCACCGAGATCGACGGCCAGAACATCCACTTCGTCCACGTCCGGTCCGCGAAGCCGGACGCGCTCGCGCTGATCCTCACCCACGGCTGGCCCGGTTCGTTCCTGGAATTCCTCGACGTGATCGAGCCGCTGTCGCGCGACTTCCACCTGGTGATTCCGTCCATCCCGGGCTACGGCTTCTCAGGGCCGACCCACCAGCGCGGCTGGGACATCGTCCACATCGCGCGGGCCTGGGCCGAGCTGATGCACCGTCTCGGCTACGAGCGCTACGGCGCGCAGGGCGGCGACTTCGGCTCGGGCATCTCCACGGCGCTCGGCGCGGTGGCACCCGAGCAGGTCGTCGGAGTCCACGTCAACTACCTGCCGACCCGGCCGGACCCGGATGCGAACATCGAACTGTCCGCGACGGATGAAGCCCGGCTGGACAAGGTCCGGCAGCTGATGGCGAATCGCCCGCCGTACCAGGCCCTGCAGGCCACCACCCCGCAGACCATCGGCTACGCGCTGACCGACTCGCCGGTCGGCCAGCTGGCCTGGATCGCCGAGCGCTTCGCGCACTGGACCGACCCGCGCTCGGAGATCAGCGACGAGCGGATGCTCACCGACATCTCGCTGTACTGGCTGACCGCCACCGCGGCCTCCTCGGCGCGGCTGCACCGCGAGGCGCCGCGGCGGATCGAGCCGTGCCCGGTGCCGATGGGGGTGGCGGTGTTCGCGCACGACATCACGCAGTCGGTGCGACCGCTGGCCGAGCGACTGTACGACATCCGGCACTGGTCGGAGTTCGAGCGCGGCGGCCACTTCGCCGCGATGGAGGTGCCGGAGCTGTTCGCCCAGGACGTCCGGGACTTCTTCCTCACCCGCATCGAGCACGACCAGCAGGTCGCCATCGGCTGAGCGGCACGCATCGCGGGCCGCCCGACCGCGCCCGGGTCAGAGCGTAGCGAGTGCGCAGCGGCGTCGGCCGGACGCACCTGCTCCGCCGGAAACGCTGCGCGGGCTTCCGCGGCGGCTGACAGGATGCCCGCATGCCGAACGTTCAGCCGATTACCTATGTGCGGATAGCCGAAGTCCTCATCGAGCTCGGAATGATCACCCGGGAGAAGGCCCACAACGTCCTGGAGGAAGCCGCCAGTTACGCAACCGAGCCGATCAATCGGCGCCACGTGATTGCCGGCGCCCTCCCCGACTTCGGCCTGGCCGTGTCCCTCCACACCGATGATGTCGACTTCGCCGACGCGCACTACGAATGGCTCCTGAACGAGGCAGCCGCCCTCACCGGCGGCAAGGTCACCATCTCCCACTACCGCTTCGAGAAGGACAACCCGGACGACGAGGACTGCGGCCTGGGGACGATGCACTTCGAATGCAACGGCACGCCCCTCTCCTTCGGCATCCAGCAGGAGTCGAACGACTACCTGGACATGGGAGCAGCGCAGGACGCCATCGAAGCGCTCAGCCCTCCTGATGACCCCCGGGACTTCCGCTGCGTCGAGCGGGATGGCGCGTACCTCCACGACGACATCATGGTCCTGGCCACGGCCGAGCAGCGTGAAGGTCTTCTCCAGCACCTGGGCATCACCTTTCAACGCCCTTGGCGCTGAAGCCCCGACATCGGCGACAGGTGCCCGTGACCCCGGCCGGGCAGGCGAGCGGGCGAGCCACCGTGCGTTCCCGTCGACCGGTGGCCCGGCCGGGCACCGCGTTTCGGGTGCCCGGCCAGGCGCTGTCAACGGTTACAGGTACGGGCGGGTGATCAGCTCAATCGCATGACCGGCGGGGTCCTTGAAATACACCCCGCGGCCGCCGTGCTCGTTGTTGATCTCGCCGGGGCGTCGCATCTGCGGATCGGCCCAGTGCTCTATGTCGCCGTCGCAGAGTCGCTGGTACGCCCGGTCGAACAGCTCGTCGTCGATGAGGAACGCATAGTGCTGCATCTGGATGTCCACCGGCGGCTCGGCGAACTGCAGCAGCACGCCATCGGTGAGCTGGATGTTGATGAACGGGCCCCAGGACGGTGCTTCCGCAATTTCCAGCAGGTCTCGGAAGAACCGAGCCGACTCGTTGCGGTCCTTGGCGGCGATGATGGTGTGGTTGAACGTGACTGTCATATGGCTGGCCTCGCTGGTGTTCGACGCGGAAAAGGGATTCACCGTGCACAAGCACTGGGAGGTCCGCGTGCCGAACTGCGAGGGCGCCTACTGGGGTGCCTACTGCGCACCCGCGATGCGATCAGCCCTCCACCGGGAGGCCAATCCGTGTGTGGCGTAGCGCCGGTCCGGTGTTCACGTCGGGTGATGTTAGTGGATTGTTCTGTCCGCGGCCAGTGGTAAACGATCATCTGCCGACCGGATGTGGCGCAGCGTCATGTGCAGAGGGCCACGGCAGCGCGCCCGCCCCCAGCGGGTTCCGGTGTCACCCACGGGCCGCCCCCTCGTCCAGCCAGCGTCGCAGCGCGGTGCGGTCCACCTTGCCGTTCGCGTTCAGCGGCATGGCCCCGATGGCGCGTACCGACCTGGGCACCATGTAGGGCGGCAGGCTGTCCGCGGACGCCGCGGCCACGGCGGCCGGATCCGTCGCTCCGCACATCACGGCGGTGATCGTGGCCGGGTCCGGCCACATCAGGCACACGGCGTCCACCGCTCCGTGCCGGCGCAGCGCCGCTTCGATCTCGCCCAGTTCGATCCGGTAGCCGTCGACCTTGACCTGCTGGTCGTTGCGGCCGATGCAGACCAACTGGCCGTGATGCATCCGCACCAGATCGCCGGTGCGGAAGTACGTCCTGCCGTCGCGGACGAAGAAGCGCTCGGCGTTCGGCCCGGGCGCCTGCCAGTAGCCGGGCGTGGTCTGGGGGCCGGCCACGCACAGTTCGCCGGTGACGCCGTCCGCGACCGGCGTCAGGTCCTCGTCCACGATGAGCGTCTGCAGGCCGGGGTACGGCAGGCCGATCGGCAGGTTGTCGTGCACGCACAGCGCGGGGCTCTGCCGCGGGTCCCAGCGGTAGACCGTGCAGGCGATGGTCAGCTCGGTCGGACCGTAGAGGTTCTCCACGACCGACCCGGGCGCGGCGGCCTGCCAGGCCTCGGCGGTCGCCCTGGGCAGTGCCTCGCCGCAGAACAGGCTCCAGCGCAGGGTGGGCATCGATCCGGGCGTCAGAGCGCCCCGCTCGCGGAGTGCCGCGGCCACCGACGGCACCGAGAACCAAACGGTGATCCCGTTGCGCTCCAGGTAGGCGAAGGGTGCGGACAGCTCCCCGGGGTCCATCGCGCAGACCCGTGCGCCGTTCTCCCAGGCCATGAAGAGGTCGAAGACCGACAGGTCGAAGGTCTGATCACCGATCTGCGTGAGCCGGTCGTCGGGGGTGAGCCGGTAGCGGTCCTGGTTCGTGTCGAGGAAGGACCGGACGTTGGAGTGGGTGATGGGGACCTGTTTGGGCTCACCGGTGCTGCCCGAGGTGAAGAGCACATACGCCGGGTCGTCGGGGCCGGGGTCGGGCAGCTGCTCCAGCGGAGCGGCGGCCGCGAGATCGGCCGCGTCCAGGACCGGGCCGTCGCCGAGCGGCGGGATGTCCGTACGCAGGCTGTCGGGCAGCAGTACGGCGGGCTGCCGAGGCAGGCCGTGCAGCAGCTGTGGCAGTTGGGGCAGCGACGCCTCGTCGACGATCAGCGCGTCGAGGCCAGACCGCTCCAGCATGGTCCGGGTCCGCCGCGGGGGGAGCGCGCGGTTCAGCGGGACGAAGGCCGCTCCGGCGAACAGCGCGGCGGCCACCCCCAGGTAGGCGGCCTGGTTGCGGGAGGCCAGGACACCGACCCGCCGCGGCCGGGGTCCGGCCGCCTCGACGACCAGGGCCGCCCACTGCCGGGCGGTGTGGGCGACCTCCTGGTAGGTGTACTCGCGCCGGCCGATGGTCAGCGCGATGTGGTCGGGAAGGGTGTGGGCATGGTGCAGGAGTCCGACGCCCAGGCGTCGGTTCAGCGCCGTGACCATCTCAGTCCCGTGGAATCGAGGCGGCCCGGGACACGGTGGGGGCCTGGCGGCGGACGGGGACGGCGCAGCGGCGGGCACCTGGTGCCGGGGGCTGCGGCAGGACGCGGGGCGGGGGTGAGTCGCTCATGCCTCCACCCTGCCGACCAGCGGCGCTCCGCGCCTGTTGGCGGGCTGCGGTCAGGGGATGCCACCGGGTGCGCCATGGGGAGGAGCGCTGCGGGTGCGGGGGGTGCGCGTGCCTGCGTACGGCGGCGCTGCCGAGGGGGCCGGTCGGCGGAGGTGGGTGAACGGGTGGGTGAACGGGGCGACACGCCGCCGGGCCCGGCACCCTCCCGTCCGGCATCGGTGTCGGCGAACGGCCGGGGCGGACCGGTCGCGGCCGTCGGGCCTGACATGGCGGCAGGGGCAAGCCGTACGGGCGGGGACCGGCAGCGGCGTTCTGCGGTGCTGCCGGTCCCCCGGCATCACCACGCGGACGGGTCCGGTGAGAAGAAGGAAGACACGGAAGACTCCCGGTCGTTCGGACGACCGGGCCGCGGGCTGTCCGCACGGCCCGGACACGGGCAGGCTGATGAAGCGCCTGGCGGGCCATATTCATCAAGCTCCCTTCCGCAAAGGTCGCCACGCACCTCGCGTGTGGGAGGAACCCAAGAAAGGCGAGCCGGGCACTCCAGCGAATTCCCGTCGGCGGAGCGGCAGCCCACGCGGGGCGCCGCGCTCCCTCGGAGCGGGCTGGTCAGCCGGTGTTCTCAGGGGGGCGGTTGGCCTAGGGTGACGCTGTCGATGATGTGGGCTGGAGGGGGACGTCCGTGGGTGCACGGATCGCGGTGGCAGCGGATACGGCCGGGGCAACGGGGGCCGGCGGAAGCGGGGTTGGCCGAAGTGGCCGCGCGCTGCGTGTCGATGGGACGGCGGGGTCGTGAGCGAGGATCGTGCGCCGCATGCCGCGGCCTACGGACAGGGGCGGATCTTCCAGTCCGAGCGGGACATCCAGATCACCGAACACCACCACCACGGCGCGTCACAGGCCGCGCGGGCGGCAACCGGTCCCGCCTCGGTGCGGGTGCCGCTGTCGGCACCGCTGCGCACGGCGCTGCGCGACAGGGAGGAACTGCGCGAGGAGCTGGTGGCCGCGCTGAGCGCCGGCGGCGGAGTGCATGTGCTGCACGGTTTCGGCGGCTGCGGGAAGACCGCGGTGGCACGGTGGCTGTTCGACCAGGCGGCCCCGTCGGGGGTGGCGCTGTGGGTGGATGCCTCCACCGAGTCGCAGCTGCGCGCGGGCATGCTTGCCGTGGCGGCGGACCGGGGAGCGACGCCGGAGGAGGTCAGGGCCGCGCAGGAGGGGCGGCGGGCGGCGGCCGACCTGGTGTGGCAGCGGCTGGACGCGTCCGCGGAGCCGTGGCTCCTGGTGCTGGACAACGCCGACGACCCGCGGCCGCTGCGGGACGGCTGGCTGCGCGCCTCGCCGCGGGGGACGGTGCTGGTGACGTCCCGTCAGGCCATCGACCCGGCCTGGAGCGGGGTACGGGCGAGGATGCACCGGGTGGCCGAGCTGCCTGTGGTGGAGGCGGCGCAGCTGCTCCACGATCTGGCGCCCGGCGAGCACCAGCCGGAGGCGACGGTGCGGCTGGCGGAGCGGCTGGGGTGTCATCCGCTGGCGCTGACCCTGGCCGGAGGGTTTCTGTCGCAGCAGGTGCTGGAGAGCTGGACCGTCGAGGAGTACCTGGTACGGCTGGGCGAGGATCCCGTGGGCCTGCTCGATCGCGGGGCGGGCCTGGAGAGCGGGGCGCGGGAGCGGCTGAGCCGCACCTGGCAGCTGTCGCTGGATGCCCTGGCGCAGCGCGGTCTCCCCGAAGCCCTGGGCGTACTGCGGTTGTTGGCGTGCTGGGGGCACGCACCGGTGCCGGTGGGCCTGCTCGCCCCCTCCGCGGTGCTGGCGGTGGGCGTGCCCGGGGTCGCGGCGGAGCGGATCGAAGCCGGGCTGCAGGGTCTGTTGTCGGCATCGCTGGTGGATCTGATCGAGGTGCCCGGTGGAGCGGGCGGCCGGCCCGTACGGTGTCTGACGGCACATGGTCTGCTGCTGGAGACGGTCGCGGCGGGGGTGCCGCCCGAGCGGCGCGCGCCGTTGTACGAGGCGGCCGTCGCGCTCGTGGACAGGGCCGTGCCCGAGGGCGGTGACACGGGCATGGCGCGGCTGGTGGAGCCGCACGTCCTTGCGCTGCTGGAGAACGGCGCCACCGCCGACGCGGTGCTGGATGCGGCGCGCCGCCTGCGGGACGCACACGACGCGGCAGGCCGGTGGGCCGATGCGCTGGCCTTCGCCACGGGCATCGCGCGGGCCGGAAGGACGGCGGACGGCGCGTCGCAGGCGGCTTTCCGGGACGTCCGCGCGGTCGCCGACGCCATCGCCCTGGGGAAGGTCATCGACCTCGGCGGAGACCTGTCGGGCGCGGAGCCCGTGCTCAGGGAGGCGCTGGACGCCGCGAGGGCGTGGGCGGACGAGGAACCGCTGCTCCTCGCCGAAGCGTGCAAGCGTCTGTCGGGGCTCTACGGCAGGAGCCACCGGCTCGCCGAGGCCATCCAACTGGCCCGCGAATACGGTGAGATCACACAGCGCGTTCTGGGGCCGGCCCATGCCGAGACCGCCGAGGCGATCTATCTGGAGCTGGATCACCACTCCATGGGAGGTCGCTTCGGGATCGCGCTGCGGCTCGTCCGGCAGCTGGCGGATCTGCTGCCGGACCTTCACGGGGAGCGAAGCGAGGACATCGCCGTGCGTTCCGTCCTGATGGCGGCGGCCACGAGGCGGGTGGCGCTGGTGGCCGCGCAGAGCCCCGGAGCCACGGTGGTGGACGAGGTACACGAGCTCAGCTGGGACCGGATCGGGCGGGAGTCCCAGGAGGCCCTCCAGGCTCATATCGGCTACTACGGGCCCGATCACCCCCGTACGGCGGCAGCCCGGCACAACTTCGCGCTGACGTCCTGGGAATGCGGTGACCAGGAGACGGCGATCGCCTCGATCCGCCGGGCACTGGCCACGCGTCGGACGGAGCTGGGCGACGGCCATCCGTTCACCCTCGAGGCGATCGGTGACCTGGCCCGGATGCTGGCGCTCAAGGGCGACACCCAGGAGGCGGCCGGCCTCGCGGAGCGCGCCCATGCCGATGCGCTGCGCACGCTCGGTCCCGAACACCGGATCACGGTGATGTGTGCGGCGGCACGGGAGATCGCCGGGTCGTGAGCCGTGGCGGCAGGGGCAGACCTGCCGCCACGGCGCGTCAGGCCGTGTCAGCCCGTCAGATCGGCATCGGTGGGGTAGCCGATCCCGGTGGCCGCGGCTGCCACGGCCGTCAGGGACGCCGTGCCGTTCAGGGCGCGGACCGTCTGCCGGTTGAGCGGGCACAGGTCGTACACCCGGCGCAGTGGGTCGATGTCCACCGTCGTCTCGTAGTGGTCCTCGGCGAACTCCTTGAACGCTTCCGGGGTCGGGTGGGTCAGCAACCGGAACAACCGGTCGGCACCGTCCGGATCCTGATGGCCGCCGGGGAAGTCGATCTCTCCCGCCTGCCAGCGATCGCTGCCTGCCTCCCGCCACAGGCAGGCAGTCACCCTGGGGATGCCCTCGTCCGTGAATGCCGGCTCCACGACGTGTTCCTGGAATGCCCGGGGGACGGTGTCGACGACACCCGGCCACGGCGCGTCCTCGGCCCAGGGGCTCATCGGCGACTCGTGGTCGAACCCTCGGACATAGGCACCCGCCCCGGAGAAAATGACGTCGAACTCGTCGCCGGAACCGTTGCGCATCGACGCGATCTCCGCCGTCTCCGACCACGTCGGGCCGAACGAGTGGTACCGCTCACCATCCGGGTTCAGCACCGCTTCGGCCATGGCCATCGCCCGGCAGAGGTCCCGGAGGGCCGGAATGTCAGGAAGCGCTCGGGCCACATCATGAACAGTCATGACGGCATCCAAGCCGATGCCACTGACACTCTCCCGGGGCTACGGACGTCGTCCCCACGCCGAGATCATCGGGGCGGTGGCGAGGTCGAGCCGTCCGGTGGCGACGTTCGCCAGGTGCCGGTCGATCTCCTCGTCGGTGGCAAGCCCTTCCTTCACCAGACGGTCGCGGATCTGTCGCACCGTCGCGTCCTCGAGCACGGCACACGCCGGCGAGGTGATCGGGAAGTACGCGTCGGCCTGCACATCCTCCAGACCGGCGGCGCGCAGCACCCTGGGGAGGGTGCGCCCGTACGAGAGGTCCGCGCCGCGCGCCGCCATCAGAGCGCGGAAGCCGGAGCGCAACCGGTTGGCGAGCCGCTGTTCGGGGCCCGACTCGTCCGGGCACAGCAGCGGCTGCAGCATGGGGTCGGCGTCCTCCAGGAGCAGCCGGCCGCCGGGCCGCAGCGCCTGGACCATCGAGCGCAGTGCCTCGGCGCGGTCGGCGACGTGCACCAGGACCAGCCGGGCGTGCACGAGGTCGAAGCCGCCGGACGGTGGCGGCTCGGTCGCCACGTCGTGGCACAGCACCTCGATCGCGCCGCCGGTGATGTCCCGGGTCCAGGACACGTCGATGTCGGTGGCGATCACCGTGCCCGTCGGGCCGACCCGTTCGGCCAGCCCGAGGGGTACGGAGGGGCCGCCGGCGCCGACCTCCCAGCAGCGCATGCCGGTACCGATCCCGAGGCCGTCGACGTGCCGGAAGGTCACCGGGTCGAACAGCTCGGCGAGGGCGCCGAAGCGGATGCCCGCCTCCGACTGTTGGTTGTCCAGCAGATAGCCGCGGTCCGTGTCGTGCTCAGCCATGGGGCGATTGTGGCAGGCGGGGTCATCGGGGACCGGGCAACGGTGATCTGCGTCCGGCGACCGGAATTGCGCCGCGGCGTCCGAGTCGCTCTTTCCCCGGGCGCCGCCCACCGGCCACGATGGAGCGGCAGAAGGACGGCGACCACCCCGGGAGCAGCCAATGACAGCGGACCGTCACGGGCACCGCATGAGCGACACCGGCGCCGAGGCCGCCGCGCACTATGAACAGGCCCTCGATGACCTGCTGTTCTTCCGGCCCGAGGTCGTGGGGAGCGCGCAGGCGGCGCTCGCTTCCTCGCCGAGGTCGGTCATGGGACAGGCCCTGGGCGCGTACCTGGGAGTGCTGGCCACCGAGGAGAAGGACGCGGCCGTCGCACGGGAGGCGTTCACGCGCTTCCGCGCCGGCCTCGACGAGGATGCCGCCACGCGACGCGAGCGGATGCACCTGGCCGCCGTAACGGCCTGGCTGGACGGCGACATCCACGGCGCCGGCCGCCTCCTGGAAGACCTCACCGTCGCCTACCCCCGCGATGTGCTGGCGCTCTTCGTGGGGCATCAGATCGACTTCCTCACCGGCAATGCGCCGCGGCTGCGCGACCGCATCGGTGGCGCGCTGGGCGCCTGGAGCGACGACGACCGCCACCGCGGCCCGCTGCTGGGCATGTACGCGTTCGGCCTGGAGGAGACCGGGCACTACGAGCGCGCCGAGGATGCCGCTCTGGCGGCGCTCGCCCGGCATCCGCGCGACGTCTGGGGAATCCACGCCGCGGTGCACACCTACGAGATGCGGGACCGCTTCACGGACGGGATCCGCTTCCTCGACGCCCGGACCGACGACTGGGCGGCCGGCACCCTGCTCACCGTCCACAACTGGTGGCACTACGCCCTGTACGCCCTGGCGCAGGGCGACACCGCGCGGGTGCTGGAGATCTACGACCGCGCGATCCACCACGACGCCTCACCGGGTGCGGCGATGCAGCTGCTGGACGCCGCGGCCCTGCTGTGGCGGCTCCATCTGGCGGAGCACGATCAGAGCGCGCGGTGGGCACGGCTCGCCGACACCTGGGAGAGCCGCCAGGACGGCGCCCACTACGCCTTCAACGACGTGCACGCCGTGATGGCGTACGTGGGGGCGGGCCGTCTCGCCCAGGCCGAGCAGCTGGTGCGCGACCGTCAGCGGTGGGTGGCCGGTGCGGCACCCGGCGTGACCAATCTCGGTATGACCACCGACATCGGCCTGCCGGTCTGCCGCGCGCTGATCGCCTACGGCCGGCGGGACTGGGACCGGGCCGCCGATCTGCTGCTGCCGCTGCGGCACCGCCTGCACACCTTCGGCGGCAGTCACGCCCAGCGGGACGCTGTCCAGCGCACCCTCGTCGAGGCAACGCTCCGCGCCGGCCACGCCGACCTCGCGCGGACGCTGCTGAGCGAGCGCATCCAGCTTCGCCCGCTGTGCCCCTACAACTGGTCGGCCCAGGCCCGCCTCGAAGCGCACCTCGGCAACCACCCCGGTGCCGCGGACGCCCACGATCACGCCGGCGCGGGGACGGTCCGCTGACGCACGGCCCCTGAGGCCCCCCAGGGGCCCCGTTTCCGCTCGCCCCTCGCCGCCGCGCCCCCGGAGGTACCCTGAAGCCAGCGCTCCGCCCCCACGCCGGGAGGTCATATGACCGCCTGCGAAAGCCTCCGCCCCCGTAAGGCGGACGCTCTCCGCTACACCCCCATCGCCGAGCACGGCCTGATCGGGGACATGCGCACGGCCGCGCTGGTCGGCACGAACGGCACCATCGACTGGTACTGCTGCGCGCGCTTCGACGCGCCCAGTGTCTTCGCGGCCCTTCTCGACGCCGACCGCGGTGGCGCCTTCGCCCTGGCCCCGGACGTGCCCGCCCGCACCAAGCAGTTCTACTTCCCCGACACCAACATCCTGATCACCCGCTTCTTCGCCGACAACGGCGTGGGCGAGGTCCAGGACTTCATGCCGATCGTCGACGACTCGCGCGAGGCGGACCGGCACCGCCTGATCCGGCGGGTGCTGTGCGTCCGCGGATCGCTGCCGTTCACCGCGCACGTGGCGCCCCGCTTCGACTACGGCCGGCACGCCCACACGGTCAGCGTCGAGCAAGGGCAGACGCTCTTCCGCTCCCCCGATCTCTCCCTCGCGCTGACCTCCAGCGTCCCGGTCGACACCGACGGCACCGACGCTCGGGCCTCCTTCACGCTGGCGGAGGGCGAGTCGGCCGTCTTCGCGCTCGACCGGATCGGCGACGGCGTCCAGCCGCGTTCCTGCGCCGTGCTGGAGGCGGAAGAGCTGTTCGGCGCCACGGTGCGGTACTGGCGCACCTGGCTGTCGCAGTCGCGCTACCGGGGACGCTGGCGGGAGATGGTGCACCGCTCCGCGCTCACCCTCAAACTCCTCACCTACGCGCCGAGCGGCGCCATCGTGGCCGCTCCCACCACGAGCCTCCCCGAACAGATCGGCGGCGAACGCAACTGGGACTACCGCTACGTATGGGTGAGAGACGCCGCCTTCTGCATCTACGCGCTGCTCAGGCTCGGCTTCACCGACGAGGCAAAGGCGTTTGTGCATTTCCTGTCGGAGAAGATCTGCCTGAGTCACAGCAGCAGCGGCCCGCTACAGATCATGTACGGCATCGACGGCCGCAGCGAACTGCCCGAGGAAGAACTCCGCCACCTCGAAGGGCATCTCGGCTCCGCGCCCGTACGGATCGGCAACAACGCCGTCAATCAGCTGCAACTCGATATCTACGGCGCCCTGATCGACTCCCTCTATCTCTACGACAAATGGGGCGAGCCGCTCTCCAGCGATCACTGGGACACCATCGGAAGGCTCGTCGACTGGGTCTGCGCCAACTGGGACCAGCCCGACGAGGGAATCTGGGAAACCCGCGGCAAAATCCAGAACTTCCTGTACTCGCAGCTGATGTGCTGGGTGGCGATCGAGCGGGCGATCCGGATCGCCACGCACCGCGGTCTGCCGGCGGACATGCCCCGCTGGGCGGGGACCCGCGACGCGATCTACCGCCGGATCATGCAGCGCGGCTGGTCGCCCGAACGCCAGGCATTCGTCCAGCACGAAGGCGATAAAGTCCTGGACGCGTCCGTACTGATGATGCCGCTGGCCAAATTCATCTCCCCCACCGACCCGAAATGGCTCGCCACGCTGGAAGCGCTGGGCGAGGAGCTGGTCTCCGATTCGCTGGTCTACCGCTACGACCCCCGGAACAGCCCCGACGGACTGCGCGGCGAAGAAGGCACCTTCTCCATCTGCTCCTTCTGGTACGTGGAAGCCCTCTCCCGGGCCGGCCGCGTCGACGAAGCGCGGCTCGCCTTCGAGAAAATGCTCACCTACGCCAACCACCTCGGGCTCTTCGCCGAAGAAATCGGCCGCACCGGCGAGCAAATAGGCAACTTCCCGCAGGCGTTCACCCATCTCGCGCTCATCAGCGCCGCCTTCAATCTCGACCGCAAGCTGGGGTAGCGGCGGCAGCGGCCCGGGGCCGGAGGACCTGGAATGGAGCGGAAATGGAGCGGGCCCGGGGGCGTAGCCTGCCCCCGAGCCCTGTGATGCCACCGCATTGCGCACGCCGGAACGGTTGAGAGCGCGGGTCAGTCATCATGTCGTCGTGTTCTGCCTTTGAACTACCGCGCATCGAGGAAAGAGCTGCACGGGCCGGACTTGAACCGGCATCCGACGACCGGGCCCGGCCCGGTCGATCCGGCGATCGGTGGCGAATACTGAGACTGGAGCGAGAGTCTGAGATTGATTGCGGTCCGCCTCTGCCGAGTTGGGCTACCGCGGCCCGGAAAAGCCGCGGGGAGGGCTTGAACCTCCACTGGAAACCGCATTCGTCACGACAAACTTCAGTTTCAGTTTGCGCTCCTCGCGCACCCCGGCCGCAAGGAAGCGACCGGGGAGTTGTAGACGCTACCCGAACAGGTAGCCGAAGACGACCTCACCCACGCGTTCGTCGGTGACGTCGGCGCCATTCGCCTCTTCCCGGGCGAATTTCACCGCCTGCTGCAACTTCTCGACCCTGTCCAGCAGTTCGTTCACCCGCCGTGCGGGCAGTGCGCCGGAGAACTTCACGGTCGTCCAGTAACCGACCGGGACATCCTCGTAGTACACATCCACCTGCGCCGGATGCTTGTCGGTGGCCTCCGCCTTCACATGGTTACGGGGCACCTTCTTGGTCCGTACGGTCCTGACGGGCTCGGTCTTCCAGGCGTCCGTCGAGGGGTCCTGCACCCAGGATTCGGAAGCGTCCAGCACCGGCAGTTTCCGCAGAAATGCATTCACATCGGTGAGCTGCTTCTCGAGGAACAGCAGATACGACACCGGTACCTGACGCAGCAGCGTCCGCCCCTCCACCTGGACATCGGCGCGCGCCGCGCAGTTGGCCCAGTCCTTGGTGGCGGTCACATCAAACAGCCGGGTCAGCGTCGCGGCCGTATCGCGGAGCACGTCCTCGGCCTTCACCTGCACCCGCGTCGCCTCGGGCGGCAGTTGCTCGCCCTCTTCGTCCTTGGGCTGATAGGTGCGAGAGATGCCGGCCAGGAGCGCGGGCTTCTGCAAACCATGGTGAGCGGCCGTCAAATCCTGATGAGTCTTGGACTTGATGCCCTTCTCCACGGCAATGATCTGATTGAGTTTCGCCACTTCGGCAAGATATCAGCGCACGCCTCCGCGGACCGAATATTTCTTCGAGACGACGGGACCCTCTGAGGCGCGGCGCTTCCGGCGCCCCACAGATGACCGCGGCTGCGCGGGACGGGGACCTTCGACTCGTGTGACGCCCTCGATGACACCACGCGGCGCCGCCATGACGCCAACCTGGCCGCCCCGCGACGACCGCACGAAGTCGCAGTTCACAGCCGTGCCGTCAACTCTTTCCAGCACACCTGGCGTCACCACCGCACCATTAAGGCTTGCCATGGCGTCAAAGTGATGCCATCATTGCGCCATGGACCTCACGCAGCCGGGGCACCACGGCATCTGACTGCGGTCCGGCCGCACCTCCTGCTCACCACCCGCCCGACCAGCGGGAATTGACGCCTACATCAAGAGGACGAGACAGCCATGCCTGAATTCGACACACCCGATCCGATCGAGGCCCAGGAGGCGGCGGCACCGCTCGCCGAGCTGCCGACGGCCCGTCCGACGGGCTGTCCCTTCGACCCGCCCGCCGAGCTGGCACGGCTGCGCGAGGAGCGGCCGCTCCGCCGGATGCGCTTCCCCGACGGGCACTTGGGCTGGCTGGCCACCGGCCACTCCGCGGTCCGCACGATCCTGGGTGACTCCCGCTTCAGCTCCCGGTACGAGCTGATGCACCTCCCGATGGAGGGGGCGCCCGCACAGCTGCCCCCGGCCCCGGTCGGCGACATGACCGGGATCGACGCGCCCGAGCACACCCGCTACCGGCGGCTGCTCATGGGCAAGTTCACCGTCCGCCGGATGCGCGAACTGACCGCGCGCGTCGAGCAGATCAGCGCCGAGCACCTCGACGCCATGGAGCGCCGAGGAGGCCCGCTGGACCTGGTGGAGGCGTACGCACAGCCCGTTCCCGCGCTGATGATCTGCGAACTGCTGGGTGTGCCCGCCGAGGACCGGGACGTCTTCCAGCGTCATACGTTCACGGTGACCGACCGGAGCACCACCCTGGAGGAGCAGGCGGCCGCCTACACCGCGATCCAGGAGATTCTCCACGCGCTGGTACTGACCAAGCGGGCCGAGCCCACCGACGATCTGCTCAGCGACCTGACCAGCAGCGATCTCACCGACGAGGAACTCTCCGGCATCGGCACCTTCCTGCTGGGTGCCGGACTCGACACCACCGCCAACATGCTCGCGCTGGGCACCTTCGCGCTGCTGAGCAATCCCGAGCAGCTCGCCGCGCTGCGCGGCGACCCGGGCCTCGCCGACCAGGCCGTCGACGAGCTGATGCGCTATCTGAGCATCGCCGACACCGGAATACGGGCGGCGCTGGAAGACGTCGAGCTGGACGGTCAGCTGATCAAGGCCGGCGAGACGGTCGTCCTCTCCGTCCAGGCCGCCAACCGCGACCCGGAGCGGTTCCCCGACCCCGACGTCCTCGACGTGCACCGCAAGGCCACCGGACATCTGGGCTTCGGCCACGGCATGCACCAGTGCCTGGGCCAGCAACTGGCCCGCGTGGAGATGCGCGTAGCGCTGCCCGCGCTCCTCACCCGGTTCCCGTCGCTGCGGCTGGCCGTGCCGCCCGAGGAGGTGCCGCTGCGTACCCAGTCGAGCATCTACGGCGTGCACGCGCTGCCGGTCACCTGGGACAAGGAGGAGAACGGTGGAACTCCGCGTTGACCGCGACCGCTGCTGCGGCGCCGGGATGTGCGCACTGACCGCTCCTGAGGTCTTCGACCAGGACGCCGAGGACGGCCGGGTTCTGCTGCTGCTCCCCCGGCCGCCGCACAAGCACCATGCGGCCGTCCGCGAGGCCGCCGGGCTCTGCCCCGCCGGGGCCATCTCCCTCGGGGAAGGGGGAGACATCGGCTCGTCGGTGCCGTAGCCGAACGGGCCGCCCGCGGCCGCGACACAGGAACGGCACACCGCTGCCGGACAGCCGCCCGCCGGTCGGGCGGCTGTCCGGAGTACGTCGGTACCGGCGTCCGTACCGCTGTCCGGACCGGCGTCCGTACCGGCGTCCGGACCGGCCGACGGGGCGGACGGAGCCGGTGCGCCGGACGCTCGAAGGGGCGTTGTCGGTGACGGACCGTAAGGTGATCCGTGGCTCGTTCCCGGCTCCTGCCTGCCGCGGGGACGGCGCGTGCGCTACGGTCCCGGCGACCGCGCAGGGGATCTTCGTGACGGGTTCGGAAGGGGGGCCGGTGGCGGCGACGGGGTTCGATGAGAGCGAGCGGCTGATCTGGGCGGGACGGGCTGCTGCCTATGCCCGCAGCTACGCCAGGCTGTGCGCCCATCCGGTGGCGCGATTGCTGGACGCCGCCTCGGTCGGTCCCGGTGTGCGGATGCTGGATGTGGGGACCGGGCCCGGCACGGTCGCGACGGCCGGGTGCGCGCGAGGCGCGACGGTGACGGCCGTGGACGCGGAGCCCAGCATGGTCGAGCTGGCCGGCCAGGCGGAGCCTGCGGCCGATATCCGTGTCGCCGCCCTGCCGGATCTTCCCTTCGGCGAGGGGGAGTTCGATGCCGTCGTCGGCAATTTCGTGCTGAATCACGTGGGCCGGCCCCGGGCCGCGCTGGCCGAGCTGCGCCGCGTCGTACGGCCCGGCGGCTGGGTCGCGCTGACGATCTGGGCGGCACCTCCCGCGGCGGGGCAGGCCTTGCTCGGCCGTGCCGTTCAGGCCGCGGGCGCGGCGCGGCCGGCCCACTTGCCGTCGCTCGCGCCCGAGGAGGATTTCCCGCGTGATGATCGCGGTCTGACGGATCTGCTGGCGTCCGCGGGGCTGCGCGATGCGGTCTGCGAGACGCTCCGGTGGGAGCATCGGGCGAGCGTTGAGGAGTGGTGGCGCGGTCCCGCGGCCGGTGTCGCGGCCATCGGGCAGGTGGTGCAGAGCCAGGCGCCGGGCATGCGCGCCGAGATCAGGCGTCACTTCGAGGCGCTCAGCGCGGAGTTCGCCGACGCCGACGGCATGCTGACGTTGCCGCACGCGGCCTTGCTGGCCCGTGCGCGTCGCTGACCGGTCGGCTCCGTGCGTTGCGCCCCGCCCCCTCACGTAGCGCACGCTCTCCCCGCGGAGGCGGCTCGCGTTCCGGCGGCTCGTCAGAGGGCCGGTGCGGCCGCTTCACCACGCCGCTGCCACTCGCCGCGGGTGAGTGCGTACTCGACCTCGCCGTGCTCGGATCCCTCGATCGCCTCCGGCCATTCCCCGGTGAAGCTCCGGACGAAGGACAGGCCCGCCTTCTCCATCACCCGCCGGGACCGCGTGTTGACGGCCATGGTGTTTGCCGTCACCCGCTCCACCCCCAGCCCCGTGAACCCCTTACCGATCAGGGCCCGCGCCCCCTCCGTGGCATAGCCCTTGCCCCAGGCGGCCTCGTTCAGCCGGTAGCCGAGTTCGACCACGGCGGAGCTGTCCGCGTCCAGCGGCCGGAATTCGAACCAGCCCAGAAAGACCCCGGTGGCCCTCTCCTCCGCGGCCCAGTAGCCACGGGTCCCGAAGCACGGGTAGTCGCGCAGCAGCCGCGGCAGGGTCTGCGTCCGGATCGCGTCGAGGCTCGTCGGCCGCCCGCCGTTGATGAAGCGCATCACGCCGGGGGCGTTGTCGAGGGCGAACAGATGGGTGTCGTCGCCTTCGGTGAACGGGCGCAGCACGAGCCGGTCGGACTCCAGGAAAATACGCATGCCGCGATCTTCGCCACCACCGGCCGGTTCCGCCACCGGCCCGTACGGAGAAAGGCCCGCACCACGGAGCACCCGCACCACGGGGAAGAGGCCGCACGCGGAGAAACGCCGTCAGGACCGGCGCCGCAGCCCTCTTGGTAGGGTCTTCGGCCATGAGTGCGCCGGAACCCACCATCCTCGCCACCTCAGGTGGTCACCGCATCGGAGACCGCACCCGGGTGACGTTCGGCCCCCTCGTGCATCACGCGGTCCATCTGTCGGGCGTCCATGGGCGCCGGCCTCGCGTCATGTATGTGGGTACGGCGATCGGCGATTCCGAGCACTTCACGGCGCGGATGAGTGAGGCCGCGCGGGTGGCCGGGTTCGACCTGACGCCGCTTCATCTCTTCCCGATGCCGAACGTCGAGGACGTGGCGGGCGCCGTCCTCGACCAGGACGTCGTCTGGGTCATGGGCGGTTCGGTGGCGAACCTGCTGGCGGTATGGCGCGTCCACCGACTCGATGCGATTTTCCGGCGCGCGTGGGAGGCCGGCGTCGTGCTCAGCGGTGTGAGCGCGGGATCGATCTGCTGGTTCCAGGGCGGCACCACCGACTCCTTCGGGCCTGAACTGCGCCCGCTGACCGATGCACTCGGATACCTGCCCTACGGGAACGGCGTGCACTACGACAGTGACGGTGGCCGCCGCCCCCTGGTGCATCGCCTCGTCGCGGACGGCACGTTGCCCCTCACCCACTGCACCGACGACGGGGTGGGTCTGGTCTACCGCGGAACGGAACTGGCGGAAGCCGTCACCGAGATCCCGGGAAAGAGTGCGTACATTGTCAGACGCGACGGTGACTCGGCCGTCGAGCAGCGCATCACACCACGGCTGCTGCCTTCGCCGTAGCCCTGGAAGGTCGTCAAAGGTTCCAACGTTCCAAGGGCACGAAGGTACGAAGGCGCGACGGAACGCAGCACGGGTCACCGCGGTGCGTCGTCAGCCCGGCATCCCCACGTCCCCGTATCCCCACGTCCCCTCATCCCACGTCCCCTCACCCTCACGTCCCCTCATCCCCGCATCTCCGTGAATAAGGACAGCCCCACCCGTGAAAAAGAGCGCGATAGCCGGCATCTTCCTCCTGACCCTCCTCCTGGCCGTCGGCATATACAAAGCCAGCGCTCTCACCAACGATCCCCTGACCCTCGCCGAATTCAACGAGATCAAGACCGGCAGCAGCCAGAAGGTCCTGCTCAAGTACGCCAGCACCTGCCAGGAGGACAACGAAGCCGGACACGCCCACGGCTACCCCACCACCTGGACGTGCTACGGCGCCGACGGCAGCAGCAATGCGGTGTTCTTCTACTCCGAGGGCGAACTGTTCAGCAAGACGCAGACGGGGCTTCAGTAAGGCGGCGGGGCCGTGCCGCGCACCGGCACACGGCCGCGGTCAGTCGTCCGGCATCTCCGCCAGCCGGAAGGGCCCCGCGGCGCCGGGGCCGAACATCACCGGCAGGTTCCGGCCGAGCGGCACCACGACGAGCGGCTCGTCGCGGTACTCGCGGAGGAACTTCTCCAGCGGCTCCCAGATGAGGCTCCGATACCCGGACTCGGTCCGCTGACGGTCGAAGGAGAGGGTGAGCGCGGACTCCTCCACGGTGACGCTCACCGCGTCCACCTCGAGCCACTCTCCACCGATCCAGGCTTCCAGCCTTACGTGCGACATGACGCAAGGGTGCCTGTCACCACACGAAACCCGCAATCGGCCACGGCGGGGCACCCGCCGATGGCGGCGCGGCGGCGCGTCCGCGGACGCTCGTGGGGAACCGCTCCGACCGGCGCGACCGGCCGCGCCGGCGGGTGATCAACGGGCCCGTGCCGCGCGGTGCGGAGCGGGTAGCTCGGTGACGTGGGGCGATGTGCGTTCACGTGACGTGATGGCGTCCGGGCCGGGCTTGACGAAACGGCCATCCCCGATCTTGACTGCCGGGGTCCCCACCACGGGTAGTGTCCCCTTACCAAAGGTCTCGCGAACATGACGGTTGACGCCTCCGCCGCCACTGAGGTCGCTCAGTTTCTCCTCGGCGACTCATTTCCCTGCCTGGCCGGCCGTTCGGCATGGCGGCAGGGCGGGATCACCCACCACCACTACACGTGGTTCGGGGATGACGATTCCGCCCGGCTGATGGCGGCTGACCTGCAGGCCTACGTGGAGGCGGTGGACTGGTCCGCCAAGCCCTTCACCAGCTTCGTGGCCACCTTCTCGGGTCCCCTGATGCTGTCGGAGCTCGACTTCGAGCGGCTGATGTGGGAGCAGCTGCAGGCCCTGCACGATCATGACAGCCTGACGCACCCGTGGGCCGAGGGCTACGACCGCGACCCGTCGTCCGGCGCCTTCGCCTACAGCGTCGCCGGGCACCCGTTCTTCGTGATCGGGCTGCACGAGACGCACAGCCGCATCGGCCGCCGCCCTCCGTTCCCGATGCTCGCTTTCAACTCTCACGCGCAGTTCGACCGGATAAAGGCCGCCGGGCTGTGGGACCGGCTGCAGGAGAAGATCCGTAAGCAGGACATCGAGCTGTCGGGCGATATCAACCCCAATCTCGTGGAGTACGAGAAGCTCTCCGAGGCCCGGCGCTACTCGGGCCGGCGCAAGCCCGCCGACTGGGCCTGCCCCTTCACTGCCCGGAACTGAGCCCGTACGCCGTCGCCCCTGAGGGACGCTCCGGCCCGCCGTACGGGGACGCCGGCGGGCCGTACCGACAGGTGATGGGTGTGACGCATTCCGGCCCCGTTCAATTTCCGGTCACGCGCGCCGCGGACTCTTTCGGAAGGAGATGTTCCGCTTGGTGACACCGCCGTGACCGGTACGCCGGCCACGGCACGGAGGGCCTCATGGCCGGTATGGACACCACCGCCAATCGTCGTCGATTCCTCTTCACGTCCGGTGCCGCGCTCGCCGGAGTCGGGGCCGGATGGGCGCTGCCGGGCCAGCGCCGCGGCAGTGCGTCCGCGGCCGCGCCCCCGCAGGCCGCTCCCGCCGCGTCCCAGGCCCGCCCGGGTGGCGGGCGAGCGGCACCGCATGGGGCCACCACCCTGGAGACCACGGCACGCCTGGCCCGCGGCAGCGGCTACCGGCGCATCGTCTCCGGCCCCGGCTGGCCGGTGGTCGTCCGGCCCGAGCTGGCCGCCGCGCGACCCGGACGCCAGGACCGGCGCACCGCGCTGGCGTGCTTTGTGCAATTCACCGACCTGCATGTGGCCGATGTCCAGAGCCCCTTGCGTACGGAGTTCCTGCGTGCGCGGTCGGCGGGGTCATGGCGGGCGCAGGAGGCCCTGTCGGTGGCCGGCTCGGTCTCGCTGGTGGAGCAGGTCAACGCGCTCGGCGGCGGCCCGCACACCGGCCGGCCGCCGGCGTTCGTCATGTCCACGGGGGACAACATCGACAACCACTCCGCGGTGGAGCTGGAGTGGTTCCTGACCCTCATGAGCGGCGGCCGCATCACGCCCAACACCGGCGACCCGCACGCGTACGAAGGCGTGCAGAACTCCGGTCTGCCGCTCTACTGGCACCCGGACCGGGGCCTGCGCGACCAGGACAAGCGGCGTGGCCTGCCGCAGATACCCGGCTACCTCGACGCCGCGCTGCGCCCGGTGGTCAGCCCCGGTCTGCGCATCCCCTGGTACTCGACGCCCGGCAACCACGACGATCTGCCGGGCGGCTGTCTGGCACCGCAGGATCCCCTGCTGCGGGACTACGTCACCGGGGCGCGGAAGCTGTTCGCCGTACCGGATACGGACGTGGCCGCCCTCGCCCGCGTGCTGAACACCGGCGGCGACCCGAAGAGCACCGTGCTCAAGGAGATCCTGCGCCGCAACGCCGCCGGGGCCCGCACCGTGACCCCCGACGAGCGCCGGCGCATGTTCACGCCGCACGAGTACCTGCGCGCGCACCTGGACCCGGCCTTCGCCGGAGCGGGACCGGTGGGGCACGGGTACCGCGAGGACCATCTGGACGGCGAGCGGATGTACTACTCGTTCCCCGTGGCGGAGGGGGTCATCGGCATCAGCATCGACACCACCTATCGCAGCGGTCACTACGAAGGGTCCCTCGGCAGCGAGCAACTCGCCTGGCTGGAGCGGACGTTGGCCGCGCACAGCACCCGGTACTACGACGCGGACGGGCGGCTGGTGCGCCATGCCGGGGCGGACGACGCGCACATCCTGGTCTTCAGCCACCACCACAGCCCCAGCATGACGCGGCGCCCGGACGCCGGGCGCGGGGAGGAGCGGCGGCACGACGGCGAAGAGGTGATCGCGCTGCTCGGGCGGTTCCCGAACGTGGTGGCATGGATCAACGGCCACAGTCACATCAACCGCATCACACCGCACGCCCATCCCACGGCCGCCCGGTCCTTCTGGGAGGTCAACACCGCCTCACACGTGGACTATCCGCAGCATGCGCGGCTCCTCGAACTCGTCGACAACCACGACGGGACCCTCTCCCTGTTCGGGACCCTCATCGAATCCGCCGCCCCGCATCGCACGGACTTCGACGATCTGTCGGCCGTGGGCCTCGCCTCGCTCTACCGCGAGCTGGCCTACAACGCCCCTGGCCTCGCCGCCAAGATGACCACCGGCGTGCACGAGGCGATGGCGGGTGGCGCGGCGGACCGGAATGTGGAGCTGGTGGTGCGGCGGGCCTGACGCGACCCTCATGAGGCCCCTGCGACCCCAGTGGGCTCCCGCGCCCAAGCAAGCTCACTGTGGTCTTGCCGAGGCGGTGCGCCCGGCCGAACTCCGGGTATCACCCTGGTAATCCGCCTTTGCGCCCTGGGAGCTGCTCATGAGGCACACCCACCCCCTGCCCGGCGACATCGGGCTCACCCAAATATCCGGCGTCACGGGCCAGTTGATCCGCTTCGGCCAATGGATCAACAAGGACGGCTTCGCCGACTACGAACACGCCTTCCTGGTCCTGCCCGAGGACCGGCTGCTGGAGGCCGAGCCGGGTGGGGCCCGGATCGGCGACCTCACCCGCTACAACGGCGCCAACGTCCTCTACGTCTGCCCGGCAGGGCTCACCGAGCGGCAACGCACCGCCATCTGCGAGGCGGCCACCTCGTACGTCGGGGTGCCGTACAGCTTCCTCGACTACTTCGCGATCGCCGCGCACCGCTTCCATCTGCCCGTTCCGGGGCTGCGCCGCTATATCTCCGGCACCGGCCACATGATCTGCTCCCAACTCGTCGACCAGTGCTACCAGGACGCCGGTGTGCATCTCTTCACCGACCACCGCTGGCCCGGTTATGTGACGCCGATGGCGCTCTACAAGCTGCTCGCCCGCTGATCCGGTCCGAGCGCCTTCGGGGTAACGTGGAGACGTCGCTTCGAACGGCGCTTCGGACGGCGGACCGGATGCCGATGCAGAGGGTGTCGTCGGCACGGCGCGAGGGAGGACGCGGGCGCATGGACAGCGTGGGCAAGCAGGCCGTACTCGTCTATGACGGGGACTGCGCCTTCTGCACGTCCGCGGTGCGGTTCGCCGAGCGGCGGCTGCGCCCGCGCTGCGCGGCAACGCCCTGGCAGTTCGCCGATCTGGAGAAGCTCGGCGTCAGTCAGCGGCGCGCCGAGCACGAAGTGCTGTGGGTGACGCCTCCCGGATCCGTGTACGGCGGCGCCCAGGCCGTCGCCAAGCTGCTGCTGAGCGCGCGCGGCGGATGGCCGCTCGTGGGGGCGGTGCTCACGCTCCCGCCCGTGCGCTGGGCAGCCCATGGCGTGTACCGGCTCATCGCGGTCAACCGGCACCGGATGCCGGGAGGCACGGCGGCCTGTGCGCTGCCCGCCGCCGCCCGCGTCCCGCGGCAGGAAGTCTGACGACACCGGGACGCCCGGTACGACACGGGACGCCCGGTGACCTCCAGGCCCCCGGGCGCCGCATTCCCGTTGTCCGCCGCTGTCCCTCAGGTGCCGGGCTTACGGCCGTAGACGTGGACGTCGTCACCGTTCCTGAGCAGGGACCAGTACTTCTTGGCGTCCTTGCTGCGCATGTTGACGCAGCCGTGCGAGCCGGGTGCCGACCAGACGCTGCCGCTGATGGAGTGGAACGCCTGGCCGCCGTCGAAGAACTGGCTGTACGGCATGGCGACGTGGTAGAGCGTCGACACGTGGTGCAGATGGCGCCAGTAGATCCGCTTGGCGCCGGTGCGGGTCTCGAAGCCGTTTCGGCCGGTGCGGATCGGTACGGGGCCGAACACCAGCTTCGATCCGTCCTGGACCCAGCTGATCTGGCGGGTCAGGTCGACGCAGGCTATTCGCCCTTTGTTGGTGGGGCACTTGTGGGCCTTGTTGGGGTGGCGCCCGGCCGCCTTCTGCTGGGCGACCACGCGCATCACGCCCCAGGTGACGGGGCCCGCGTAGCCGATGTTCGGCGTGATGCCATGGCTCGTCTGGAACGCGCGGATCGCCCGGCAGTCGGACGCCGATTGCCGGCCGTCCACCCGCAGCCCGAGGAACTTCTCGGCCTGCTTCTGATACGGGCCGCGGACCGCGTAGCACGGGGACGCGGCAGCGGCCGAGGCGGGAGAACCAAAGGCCACCGTCAGTGGCACGGTCAACGCCGTGAGGGCGAGCGCCGCGCCCGCTCTGTGGGCGGTGCGGGACCGCCGCATGCGGAGGTTCAGTAGTCGTTTCATACCGGGTAGGACCAATTGCCCCACGCGCCGGTTGCAGGCCGGCCCACCCGGAATATTTCCTCCGTCGTACTTCGGCCACCTGGGCGGCGGTTCGGGCGGTGCCGGGCCATGGGTGCACGAAGCGGCCGCCCGGCCGCACCTGAGGTGCGGCCGGGCGGCCCTTTGGGTGACGGTGCATCACCAGGAGTGCGCGACGTCCACGATCAGCTGGTGGCCGGACTGGGACACGCGGAACGGCAGCTTGGCGCGGGTGCCCAGGCCGACCTGGGTCTGTCCCTCGAAGCTCGCCCCGAACTTGGTGTCCTTGAACGTCTTGTATCCGGTGATGTTCACGCCCGGCAGCGGCTTCCCCGCCTTCCCGGCGTAGGTCGGCTTGCCGGTCGCCGTGTCATAGCTGGGCGCGGACACGAAGATCTGCAGGATGGCCCCGCCCTTGACCGGTATGCGCTCGCCGGACCCGTCCTGGTGGAACGCATCGACGTATCCGACGTGGTAGCCGACCTTGCCGCCGGTCCCTCCGATGTCGAAGACCATGCGGTCGTAGCACGCGCTTCGGCTGGTGGTGATGTTCTTCAGCGGCTTGGCGTTGGCGTCCTCGCCCGACTTGGCGCCGCTTCCCCAGGCCGTCGAGCAGGCCTTGGCCGACGCGGCCTTGCCCACCGGTGCGGATGCCGCATGCGCCGAGCCGGCCGTCGCCGCCAGGCCGGCGGCCGCCAGCACGAGTGCCGCGGCCGCTGTTCCCCACTGTCGCAAGATCTACCTCACAGAAGAATTGAGTACAGGTGCACGCGAGAGGAGGTCGTAACCGGCAAAAGCGTTGCGCATCGGTCGGAATTTGGCCAATGACGGCGCGAAGTTGTCGTAAAGCGGGGGCGTCGCGGCGGTGACTCGGGGAGCGTTGCGGCGGTGAGGCGGGCGCGTTTCGGCGGTGACGACGGGCGCGGGCGGCCGTGGACGCGGGGCCGGTCGCCGCACCCCCCGGCCGTACCGATGGGCCGAGCCGCCCTAAGGTGGCCGGATGGGCGACAACGAGACACCCGCCCGGGACCGGCCCGCACCGGGAACCGGTCGGCCCGCACCGGCGCCGAGCGACGGCACGGACCACTGGGACGCGGCGTCGGTCCGGGCCCGGATCGACGCCATGGCGCGTCAAGACCCCGACTGCGCACGCTTCGGCGCCGACCTGCACCGCTACCGGCTCCGGCCGCCGCTGCCCACCGCCGAACTCCATGCCTTCGAATCCCGGCACGGCATCGAACTCCCCCACGCCTACCGCGGCTTTCTGACCCAGGTGGCCGACGGCGGCGCCGGCCCGCACCACGGCCTGTTCCCGCTGGAGGGTCCCTGCTACGCGGGCGGCTACGACGACTGGGCCGCGGACGACGAACGCGAACAGGACCGGCGGCCCGGATTCCTGTCGACGCCCTTTCCGCTCACCGAGGCCTGGCGTCCCGGCCCGAAGGAGCGGTTCGACGCCGTCGCCATGGTGACGGGTTCCCTGGCCGTCGCCGAGACGGGATGCGGCGGCTTCGCCCGTCTCGTCGTCACCGGCGAGGGAGCCGGGCGCATCTGGTTCGGCGACCTGACGGTCTGGCCCCACCTGACGCCGGGCCCCGACTTCCGCGAGTGGTACGCGTCCTGGCTGCGATCCGACCCACCGGGGAGCGCCGCCCGTCGGCCGTGACGGGGGCGGCGCCGAAGCGTCGCGGAGGTGCCGGCGGGGTGGCCGATCTTCCTGCGGCGGAGCGGAAACAGCAGGTCACGGCCATGGTCAGCAGGGCGGACAGTGGCGCAATACTGCGGCAACACCACAGCCCGTAACGCGTCGGTATGGTCCGGCGCAGGCCCGCCGAAGGCATCCGCCGCCGCGCCGGCCTGCCCTAGCTGCCGCGATGAGAGGCACCCCCATGGAGATCCCCGCCCCCGACGCCCCAGAGGAACTCTCCTGCGACGTCCTGGTCATCGGCGGCGGCACCGCCGGCACCATGGCGGCGCTCACCGCAGCCGAACACGGCGCGGACGTCCTCCTCCTGGAGAAGGCGCATGTGCGCCACTCCGGTGCGCTCGCCATGGGCATGGACGGCGTCAACAACGCCGTCGTCCCCGGCCGCGCCGAACCCGATGACTACGTCGCCGAGATCACCCGCGCCAACGACGGCATCGTCGACCAGTCCACCGTCCGCCAGACCGCGACCCGCGGCTTCGCGATGGTGCGGCGGCTGGAGTCGTACGGCGTGAAGTTCGAGAAGGACGAGCACGGCGAGTACGCGGTCCGCCAGGTGCACCGTTCCGGCTCGTACGTGCTGCCGATGCCGGAGGGCAAGGACGTCAAGAAAGTCCTCTACCGGCAGCTGCGGCGCCGCGAGATGCGCGAGCGGATCCGGATCGAGAACCGCGTGATGCCCGTGCGGGTGCTGACCGGGGACGACGGCCGGGCGATCGGTGCGGTGGGCTTCCACACCCGCACGGGCGCCTTCGTGGCGGTCCGCGCGGGCGCGGTGATCCTCGCGACCGGCGCCTGCGGCCGCCTCGGCCTGCCCGCCTCCGGCTATCTCTACGGCACCTATGAGAACCCCACCAACGCGGGCGACGGCTATGCCATGGCCTACCACGCGGGCGCCGAACTGACCGGCATCGAGTGCTTCCAGATCAACCCGCTGATCAAGGACTACAACGGCCCGGCCTGCGCCTATGTCGCCAACCCCTTCGGCGGCTACCAGGTCAACCGGCACGGCGAGCGGTTCGTGGAATCCGACTACTGGTCGGGGCAGATGATGGCGGAGTTCGCGGCCGAGGTGGCCTCGTCACGCGGGCCGGTCTACCTCAAACTCAGCCATCTCCCCGAGGAGTCGGTCTCCGCGCTGGAGACGATCCTGCACACCACCGAACGCCCCACCCGCGGCACCTTCCACTCCGGGCGCGGCCACGACTACCGCACCCACGACATCGAGATGCACATCTCCGAGATCGGGCTGTGCGGCGGGCATTCGGCGTCGGGCGTGCGCGTCGACGACCATGCGCGCACCACCGTGCCGCGCCTGTACGCGGCCGGGGACCTGGCCTGCGTCCCGCACAACTACATGATCGGCGCGTTCGTCTTCGGCGACCTGGCGGGCGCGGACGCCGCCCGGCACTCCGCGTACGAGGGCGCACTGCCCACCGACCAGCTGCGGGCCGCCCATGAACTGATCTACCGGCCGCTGCGCCACCCCGACGGTCCGCCCCAGCCCCAGGTCGAATACAAGCTCCGCCGCTTCGTCAACGACTATGTCGCCCCGCCCAAGAGCGGCGCCCGTCTGTCGCTGGCCGTCGAGCACTTCACGCGGATGCACGCCGACATCGCCGCCATGGGCGCCCGTACCCCGCACGAACTGATGCGCTGCGCCGAGGTCACCTTCATTCGCGACTGCGCCGAGATGGCGGCCCGGTCGTCACTGGCCCGGACCGAGTCCCGCTGGGGGCTCTACCACGAGCGCACCGACCATCCGGAGCGCGATGACGCCGGGTGGCTGCACCACCTCGACCTGCGCAAGTCCGCCACGGGGACGATGGAGTTCACGGCCCGGCCGGTGGCGCCGTACCTCGTGCCGGTGGACGAGTACGCGCCCACCGGCGGCGCGTCCCGCTTCCTCGGGGAGGTGCATCCCGAGCAGGTGGCGACGGCGGGCCCGCGCGACACCCCGCCGATGGGCGCGACGGCGGCCGCCACGACCGCGGGCGCGGGCGGCGGCGCGGCCGGACCGGAGCCGGTCGCCGCGCCCGCCCCCCGCATCCTCGAACTCCTCGCCCTCGCCGAGGACCAGCCGGACCTGCCCGCCCTGCGCCCCTACCTCGCCGACCCCGACCCGGCCGTCCGCCGCGCCGCCGTCGACGCGCTCACCGAAAGCGTCCCGCCCGGCACCGGGCAGGCCCTCGCCGCCCTGCTCGCCGACGCCGACCCGGCCGTACGGGCGGCGGCCGGTGCCTCGCTGCGCGAACTGGTCGAGGTCCTGCCGCCGGACCCCGGGCTGCGCACACCGCTGAGCGATGCGGCCGTGCGCGGCGCCGACGCCCTCGTGCGCGCGGCGGCCCTGCACGTCCTGTACGTGCGGGGTCTGGGCGAGCGCCCGCTGTACGCCGCCGCCCTCGCGGACCCCGTGGTGGACGTCCGTATCCAGGCCGTCCGCGCCCTGGTCTCCGTCGACGCCGCCGACGACCTCCGGCGCGCCGCCACGGACCCCTCCCGCGAGGTCCGGGTCGCCGCCGCGCACGGACTGGGCGGCGTGGGCGCGCCGGAGCACCTCGCGACGCTGCTCGGCGATGCGGACCTCCTCGTACGGGCCGCGGCGCTGGCGGCACTGGCCAGCACCGGCTGCCCGCCGCCGTACGCGGCCCTCGCCGTCGCCGCCCTCGACGACGAGGCCTGGCAGGTCCGCTCCGGCGCCGCCCGCGCGCTGACCGCCGCCGCCCCCGAAGCGGCCGTCCCCGCACTGCGGTCGGCCCTCGCCGACGGCCATGCGGACGTACGCAAGGCCGCGGTACTGGCCCTGGGCCGCCACACCGCGCACCCGGACGCCCTGCGCGCCCTGGCCACGGTCGCGGACGACCCGGACGCCGATGTCCGTGCCTACGCCCGGCTGGCGTCCCGGGGCCCGGAACACCCGCCCGCGCGATCGGGCGCGAGGGGGGAGTGAGCTGGGGCGTGTCCGATGGGTCAGGCCCTAGGGCGTGTCCGCAAACTCCCGTCGTTCGCCCGGAGGGCGGGCGCGCGGCGTCTGGTGCGGTGCATCGCAAGGCGGAGGTGCGCCCGCATAGTGGTTCTATGCGGGTGTGCCGACAACGCCGCGAGGTGCCGTGCCAGGCGTCGCGCGCCAGGCGGGAGTTTGCGGACACGCCCTAGGTGTATTGATCACGAGCGTTGTTAACGGTCGCTGAGCTTGATCATGGCGAAGACCTCCGGTGTGGTGGAGGTGTCTAGGACTACACCGTACGGAGGTCTTCGTGTCCCACCGTAACGCCCGGCTGACCGTCTTCGGCAGGCGGCTGCTGGTCGAACGTGTCCGCTCCGGCCGCCCTGTGGCTCATGTGGCGGCTGAAATGGGCGTATCCCGGCCCACCGCGCACAAGTGGGTCCGACGCTGGCGAGCCGAAGGCGAGGCGGGCCTGCACGACCGCTCCAGCAGACCTCGCACCACCCCGCACCGCACAGGGTCCGAGACCGAAGCCCGCGTCTGCGAACTGCGGCAGAGCCGCAAGCTGGGACCTGCCCGCATCGGACCGATCCTGGGCCTGCCGGCTTCCACCGTGCACCGCATCCTCACGCGCCACGGACTGCACCGCCTGGCCTGGCTGGACCGGCCCACCGGCCGGCCGGTAAGGCGTTACGAGCGGGCCCGGCCGGGCGAGCTGGTCCACGTCGACATCAAGAAGCTGGGCAACATCCCCGACGGAGGCGGATGGCGCACGGTCGGCAGAGAAACCGGCGACCGCAACCGCCAGGCCACCACCGACCAGCGCAGAAGCTGTAAACCGGTGATCGGCTACAGCTACATCCACTCCGCCGTCGACGACCACTCCCGCCTGGCCTACAGCGAAGTCCTCACCGACGAACGCAAAGAGACCGCCGCAGGCTTCTGGCAGCGGGCCCATGCCTTCTTCACCGCCCACGACATCACCGTCGAACGGGTCCTGACCGACAACGGCCCCTGCTACAAGTCCAGGCACTTCACCCGCACCCTCACCGCCGCGGGCATCGCCCACAAACGCATCCGCCCCTACCGCCCACAGACCAACGGCAAGGTCGAACGCTTCAACCGCACCCTGCTCGACGAATGGGCATACCTACAGCCCTACACCAGCAACACCCAACGCACCGAAGCCCTGACAGACTTCCTCCACACCTACAACCACCACCGATGCCACACCGCACTGGACGGGAAACCACCCATCAGCCGCGTGAACAACGCTGCGGGTCAATACACCTAGGCCCGGTCCCCCACCGCCGCCGTGACGACCCCGGCCCGCTTGTACGTGCGCAGCAGCAAGGCCGTCTCGGCGCCCGTGAGTCCCTCCAGTTCGGCGAAGACGCGGGCGGTGAAGGCGTGCAGGTCCTGGGCGGAGCGGTGGCTGGTGTAGCCCAGGACGTTGGCGCGGCCGGTGGTGATCAGGAGGTGCCGTACGTCGCTTTCGCGGGCGAGGTGGCGTACGGCCGCGTCGAGGGCGCGGTGCTCCAGGCTCAGGCGGAAGCGGGCCTCGACCGGGAAGCCCAGTACCTCGGGTTCGGCGTGCATGCGGAGGTGGAGGACATGGGACTCCATCAGGCGGGTCAGCCGGCGGCGAGCCGTGGTTTCGCCCACGCAGAGCTCGCGGGCGAGCCGGGTCATGGGGGCGCGGGCGTCGCGCTCCAGGAGGGCCACCAGGCGCCGGTCGAGTTCGTCGACGACCAGCGGTGGGGGCGGCTCGCCGCCCTCGGTGGCGCGCAGGCGGGCGGCGGTGGGTTCCTCGCCGTACGGGTCCCAGTCGTTGGCGGTCAGCAGCAGGCGCAGCACGACCGAGGTGTGGATGTCGGTGACGCCCGGGATACGGGCGATGGAGCCGTCCACGGTGGTCAGGAGGTGGTCGGGCCCCGGGACGATGACCTCGGCGACGACCTCGGAGGAGCCCGAGGCGACATCGACGGCGCGGGTGTCCGGCCGCTGGGCGAGGGCGACGGCGGTGTCGTGCAGCCGGCCCGGGGCGCAGCGCACGCCCAGTTCGACGACCAGGCCCTCGCCGAGGAATTCGGGCACGAGGAACGCGGTGAAGCGCACCAGCCCGGCCCCGACCAGGCGGTCGAGCCGGCGGGCGATGGTGCGTTCATGGACGCCCAGGCGCTCCCCCACGTCCGCGAAGGCCGCTCGGGGCTCGCGGCTGAGCACCCGGACGATGGCGTGATCCAGCCCGTCCAAAACCTCCGGCGCACTGCTTTCCCTGCCTGAATCCGCCAATGATCACCCCTAGGATGCGGGTTTCCCTCGTTCTTACGGTCGAATATTGCCGAGGGTACGCCGCCCCCGCCACATTGGGCAGCACTTTCCGCCACCGGCCCTTCTCAGCCACCGTGGCGGCTTCCCCTTCTGGCACGTCCGGCACGGCACTGCCCCCGCGTGCCCTCACAGAACAGGTGCGGCACCCTCCATGACCGAGACCGGAGCCCTTGGGCTCACCTCTCCCGCCGGATCCGGCGGGGCCGCCGGAGGCGGGCGTCGTACGACCCCGGCGGCGGCCGTGATCATCAGCCTGGTCCTGGTCGAGCTGGCGAGCGGCGTCACCCAGGGCTTCCTGGGCCCGCTGCTCAAGGGGCTCACCGCGACCCTGCACGTCACCGTCGCCCAGCTGAACTGGATCAGCGTCGCCAATCTCCTCGCCAGCGTCGCCTTCACCCCCGTCCTCTCCCGGCTCGGCGATCTGCACGGACACCGCCGCGTACTGCGCTGGAACCTGGCCATCGTGCTGCTGGGCTCGGTGCTGGTGGGCGTGAGCCGGTCCTTCGGACTGCTCCTCGCGGGTTCGGTGCTGCAGGGCGCCTTCGCGGGCTTCTTCCCCCTGCTGGTCGGCATCGTGCGCAACCGCCGCACCGCGGCGGAGAACCGCCGGGGCATCAGCTTCATGGTCGCCGCTCTGGTCAGCGGGCTCGCGCTCGGCACGGTGTGCAGCGGACTGATCGCCCAGTACGTGGCCCGGCCGACCGCCGCCCTGTGGGTGCCCGCGCTGGCCGTGACGATCGCGATGGCGGTGACCTGGCCGCTGCTGCCGGAGAGCGATGCGCGTCCCGACGGCAGGGCCGACTGGGTCGGCGCGGTGCTGCTGTGCACCGGCCTGGTGGCGATCATGCTCGGGCTCGGGCAGGGCGGCGCCCCCGGCTGGGCCTGGACCTCGCCGAAGACCCTGGGCAGCCTCGTCGGCGGACTGGTGGTGACCGGCATCTGGGTGCTGGTGGAGCTGCGCACGGCCGAGCCGGTGATGGACGTACGGCTCTTCCGCCGACGCAATGTCGTCGTGGTGGCGCTGGTGACGCTCACCTTCAGCTCCTGCATGCTCGGGCTGCTGGTCGCCAGTCCGGTCTTCCTCAGCACCTCGCGCGCCGAGGCCGGTTACGGGCTCGGGCTCTCCCCGCTGATGACGGCGTTCGCCCTGTTGCCCAACATGCTGGCCCTGGTGCTGGGTGCGCTGATCGCGCCGTCCGTCGCCGGGCGGATCTCCGACCGGCTGACGCTGGTCACCGGCTCGCTGCTGATGGCCGCCGGAAATCTGGCGACCTTCGCCTGGCACCGCACGCTGCTGCCGTATCTCGTCTTCACCGCGGTCGTCGGGCTGGGCAGCGGGCTGCTGCAGCACGCCACCCGGACCCTCGCCGTGGAGGCGGTGCCGCAGCACCAGACCTCCGTGGGCTCCGGCATCAATGAGCTGCTGATCAATGTTGGCGGCTCGCTCGGCGCGGCCGTGGTGCTGTCCGTCTTCGCCGCGCAGACCGCCGCGGGCCGGCCGCTGCCGGCCGTCACCGCCTACACCCACTCGTGGGCGATCTGCGCGGCCGTGTCGCTGGCCGGCGCGCTCATCGCGCTGCTGTACCGCCGCGGCCGCACCCCTGACGGGCCCGGGTCCCGCTGACCCCGCCCGACCGACCCCAACGAAGGAGAGACGCATGGTGATGAGCGAGACGGACGCGATGGACGCGTCGTTGGGCGCGGGCCCCGCCACGGCCGCCCTGCGGGAACGCTGCCGGGAAACCGTCACGAGCCGCCAGGACGACGTCATCGCGCTCAGCCACAGCCTGCACGCCGAGCCCGAACTCGCCTATGAGGAGCACCGGTCGGCGAAGAAGATCGCCGATCTCGTCGAGGGCGCGGGCTTTCAGGTCGAGCGCGGGGTCGCCGATCTGCCGACGGCGTTCTCGGCCACCGCCGGGTCGGGCGATCTGGTGATCGGGATCTGTGCCGAGTACGACGCCCTGCCGGGCATCGGGCACGCCTGCGGGCACAACGTCAACGGGGCCGCCTCGGTGACCGCCGCGCTGGCGCTCGCCGCCGTCGCCGACGACATCGGCGTCACGGTGAAGCTGCTCGGCACACCGGCCGAGGAGTACGGCGGCGGCAAGGCCGACATGTTGCGCGGCGGCGTCTTCGACGATGTGGCGGCGGCCATGATGGTGCACGCCGCGCCGTCCGACGCGATCGGGATGAACGCCCTGGCGATCAGCAGCTGGCAGGTGACGTACACCGGCCGGGAGGCGCATGCGGCCGCCCTGCCGCACCGCGGCGTCAATGCGGCCGACGCGATGATGATCGCGCAGGTCGCGATCAGTGCGTACCGGCAGCAGATGGTGCCGGGCGGCGTCGTCCACGGGATCGTCACCTCGGGCGGCGAGGCGTCCAATGTCATCCCGGGCCGGACCACCGCCGCCTACGACTGCCGGGCCGAAACCCTGGAGGAGCTGCGGGAGTTGCAGGCCCGCATCCGCGCCTGCTTCGAGGCGGGCGCCCTCGCCACCGGCGCCGAACTCGCCCTGGAGGCCGTCGGCAACGACTATGCGGACCTGCGCCAGGACCTGGAGATGAGCCGCCTGTACGGCGCCGCCGCGACCTCCCTCGGCCGCACCGTCGCACCGCGCGATACGGCTCTGCGCGGCGGCTCGACCGATATGGGCAATGTCTCCCATGTCCTGCCGACCATCCATCCCATGATCGGCTACGACTGCGCCGGCGCCATCATGCACAACCCCGAGTTCACCCGCCACGGCATCACGGCGGGCGCGGATCGCGCGGTGCTCGACGGCGGCCTCGCGATGGCGTGGACGGCGCTCGCGCTGGCCGCGGACGAGGGGCACCGCGCCCGGCTGCTGGGACGGCTCGCCGAGCGCACGCGGGCGGGGGCCGGCGCGCCGGTCGGCGCGGGGACGCCGTGATGCCGTGACGCCTTGACGCGGCATCAGCCGGTGGTGGCGGCCGCCATGCGCCGTACGGCCTCCGTGATCAGTTCCGGTGAGGTCGCCAGGTTGAGCCTGGCGTGCCCCGCTCCCCCGGTCCCGAAGGCCGTACCGGAGCTCAGGGCCACCCTGCCGCGTTCCAGGAAGACGGCGGCGGGGTCGTCGCCGAGTCCGAGGTCACGGCAGTCGAGCCAGGCGAGGAAGGTGGCCTCGCCCGGCCGGTAGCGGACGGCGGGCAGCTGCTCGGCCAGCAGGCCGGCGAGGAGGTGGCGGTTGCGGTCGAGGCCGGGCAGCAGGGCGTCGAGCCAGGCGGTGCCGTCGCGCAGGGCGGCGGTGTGGGCGATGACCCCGATGTGGCTGGGGCCGTGGCCGACCTCTTCGGGCAGCCGCGCGAGGTCCCCGGCGGCCGCGGGGCCGGCCACGGCGACGGCGGCCTTGAGTCCGGCCAGGTTCCAGGCCTTCGACGCCGACAGCAGGGACAGGCCCCGCTCCCCGCCGGGCACGCTCAGATACGGCACGAAGGCGGCCCCCGAGGCCACCAGCGGGGCATGGATCTCGTCGGCGACGACCCGTACCCCATGGGTTTCGGCCAGTGCGGCGACGGCGGTCAGTTCCTCGGCGGTGTGCAGGGTGCCGGTCGGGTTGTGCGGGCTGCACAGCAGATACGCGGCCCGCCGCCCGCCCACGACGGCGCGCCGGAACGCCTCCTCCAGCGCGGCGAAGTCGATCCGCAGGTCCTGGCCCAGCGGCGCCTCGACGACGCGCCGTTCCATGTTGCCGACGAACTGGTAGAAGGGAGGGTAGACGGGGCAGTTGACGACCACCGGGTCCCCTGGGCCGGTGACCAGCTTGAGCATCTCGACGACGCCGAGCATCACATCGGGCACCAGCGCCGTCCGCTGCACGGCGAGCCCGTCCCAGCCCCACCGCGTCCGCGCGAACTCCGCCAGCGCCTCGGCGTAGCCCGTCCCGTACGCATATCCGGTGTCGCCGAGCGCCATCGCGTCCGCGACCGCCCGCAGTACCGGGCGGGGCGGCGATACGTCCATCTCGGCGACCCACAGCGGCAGGACGTCGGGCGGATACCGGCGCCACTTCATGCTCGTGCGCCGCCGGAGCCGTTCGAGGGTGTGGTGGCTGAGGGGGTTCGCCTCGTCCGGAGTCTCGCTCGGGATGCGGTCCATGACGCCACAAGATAGGCGCGATGGAGCGCCAAGTCTGTACGCCCTGCTCCTACCGTTGTCGCCATGTCCCTTCACACAGGTCGCAAGCAGAGACGGCGCCCGGGGTATGTCGCGGCCGCGGGCGTGTTCGCCATCGGCATGGCCGGCACGACGCTGCCCACCCCCCTGTACGGGCTCTACCGCCAGCAGCTCGGGTTCTCCGAACTGATGGTCACGGTGGTCTTCGCCGCGTACGCGATCGGGGTGATCACCGTGCTGCTGGTGGCGGGCCATGTCTCCGACGAGGTCGGCCGGCGTCCGGTGCTGCTGTGCGCGCTGGGGCTGTCCGCGGCCAGCGCGCTGTGCTTCCTCTTCGAGGGTGGGCTGATTGCGCTGTTCGCGGGGCGGGTGCTGTCCGGGTTTGCCGCGGGGCTGCTGAGCGGCGCCGCCACCGCCACCGTGCTGGAGCTGGCGAAGCCCGGCCACGAGGGGCGGGCGGGGTTCGCCGCGACGGCCGCGAACATGGGCGGTCTGGGCTGCGGTCCGCTGCTCGCGGGTGTCCTGGCCCAGTACGCGCCCCGGCCGCTGGCACTGCCGTTCCTGGCGCATCTGCTGCTGCTGGCCGTGGCGGCGGTGGTCACCTGGCTCCTGCCGGAGACCGTCCGCACGCCGCGGCGGCCGGTGCGGCTGCGGCCGGACGGGCTGCGGCTGCCGCCCGAGGTACGGGGGGTGTTCACGCCCTGCGCGGTCGCGGCGTTCGCCGGGTTCTCGCTGCTGGGCCTGTTCACCGCCGTCTCGCCCGGCTTCGTCGGGCAGACGCTGAAGGTGCACGACCTGGCCGTGACCGGGGTGATCGTCTGCACCGTGTTCCTGGGCTCCACGCTCGGCCAGTTGCTGACGGGACGGCTGGGGGTGCGGCGGGCGCTGCCGGGCGGCTGTCTGGTGCTGGCGGTGGGACTGGTGCTGGTGGGGACGTCCCTGGCGGTGCAGTCGCTGCCGGTACTGGTCATCGGCGCGCTGTGCGGCGGCACCGGGCAGGGCCTCGCCTTCCGCGCCGGTCTGACCGCCGTCAGCGCCGCGGCGCCGCCCGAGCACCGGGGCGGCACCATCTCGGCCTTCTTCCTCGTCGCCTACCTGGGCATCTCGCTGCCGGTCGTCGGCGTCGGGGCGCTCACGCTCGCGCTGGGCCTGCGCGGCGCGGGCCTGACGTTCGCCGGCTGTGTGATCGCGCTGGTGGTGTGCGTCGGCCTGTACGTGCTGCGCCGGCCACCGGCGGAGGCGTGAGCGCGGCCGGCACCGGGCCGAGGGGCGGGGCAGGGGCCGGGGCCGGGCGGCTACGGCCCCGTGGGACATGGCCGGGCCGAGACCGGGCCACCAATGGGGTGAAATGGTAGAAAGTAGACCAATGCGCCACCATCGAGAAAGGAGCCGGCATGTCCTCGAAGCGACGCCGCAAGAAGAAGTCCCGCCGTAAGCACGCGGCCAACCACGGGAAGCGGCCTCAGTCCTGAGACGCGAGCCGGACCCGGACCACGCCGTCGGGCTCCCCGCACCCGCGCCGCGGGGAGCCCGGCGGGTCAGGCCGTCCCCTGGCCCGCACCCCCGGTGATCTTCTCGATCGCCTGCCGGGCCTGCTCCCCCGGGGAACGGGCGGGCAGCGGCGACACGGGCGCCGGCGCGACGGCGGGCTGCGGCCGCTCCCGCCCCTGCGCCACGGGCTTGACCGGGGCCGCGGACGGACGGCCGCGCAACCGGTGACTGGCGGCCTCGTCGAGCGTCACCGGCCGCTTCATCTGCACGGCGAGCCGCCCGGCCTCCTGGCCGAGCGCGGCGATGTCCTCCCACTGCAACCGGAGCACCACACGGAGTTCGGCCTCTCCGTCGGGCAGGGCGGTCAGCGGCGGGGTGATGGGCTCGGACATATGCCCCTCCTCAGAGGATGAGTGATGAGGAGTAATACGGGAGCGGCCGCGCCGGCGTTCAGCCATGGCGATGCGGACTTCGCGTCCGGCTCGTGACACGGGCTCATGACCATCGGCCGAGCGGGCGGGCATGGATGTGACTGCCCGTCAAAATGTTAGCCACGGCCCTGGTTGAATCTGCCATGTCCCGCCACCGGGGCGAGCGGGAACCGTTCGCGACGGGCTCGCCCAGCTCCTCCGGCCGCGCCGCGCCCCTCAGCCCCCGGCCAGCACCCTGCGCAGTACGCCGACCACGGCCTCGTCCGGGAAGCGTTCGCGGGCGGCCGCTTCGGCGCCGGCCAGGGTGTCGGCGAGGCTGTCGGGCCCTGCGTCGGCCAGCAAGGAGTGGATCCAGGGGGCGAGGTCGTCGATCCGGTCCGGGACGCCCGGCGGCAACGGGCCCTCGAAGGGCGCCAGTTCGTGGCGGGCGGGTCGCTTCGTCCGCCTCGTCCGCCGCTGGAGCAATGCCCGCGCGGGGGTGGCATCGGGCTCGCGGGGCGGCAGTGGGTCGACGGCCGGTACCGGCGCCGCGACGGCCTCGGGCAGCTCCGGCATCCGGCCCTCGGAGCGGTACTTGCCCGCCTCCAGGCCGATCCGCTCGGGGTGGACGCACGCCGGTACCCGCGTCACCCGGTGGTATCGGAATCCGTCCGCGGCATCGAACGGATAGTCATGGCTGGGCCCCTCCAGCACATCGAAGCCGCCCGGGGGCAGGCGCAGGGAGGGGCAGAACCAACAGGCGCGATGGTCGGTGGCATCGTCGATGAACGGCTCGGTGCTGTGCATACCGCCGGACGATAGCGGCCCGCGGCCTTCCGACGCAGTCCAACTGACCTGCGGTGGAACGTTGTTGTTCGCCGTCGCCCGCTCGTCCGTCGATCCGCGCGCGCAGCGGTCCGGCGTGCCGTTGGGCGGGCGCACTCCGCCACCTCATTCCCGCGCGCGGAGATACGCCTCCAGCTCGGCGGCCCCGGTCAGCAGCGCACGTCCGCGGGCGGACAGCCGGCCGTGCCAGTCGTGCAGTGCGGCCTCCAGCGGCTCCAGCCCGCCGGCCGCCCGCACCTGGGTGAGCAGCGGGGCGATCTGCTCCAGCAGATAGCCGCCCCGCCTGAGCTGGTGGGCCAGCCGGGCGTCCCGGACGTCGGCCTCGTCGTAGACGCGGTATCCGGTCAGCGGGTCCCGGCGCGGGCGCACCAGCCCGGCGCGCTCCCATTTGCGCAGCGTCGCGGGCCGGATTCCGAGCTTCCCGGCCAGCGGCCCGATGAAAATGCCGCCGGACGCGGACGCCGAGCCCGGCCCGGACCCCGCACCGGGCTCGGGCGCCGGGGCGGGCTCCAGGTCGCGGAGGGCGTTCTCCACGGCCTGGAGGGTGCGGCGGTCGTCGAGGAGCTGGGCGTGGCTCTCGTCGATGAGGCGGAACGCCTCCTCGGCCGCGCCCGCGTTCACCGCCCGCATGATCGCCGTCGCCGTCCGGTGGCCGTGGCCGGGCAGCAGGGCGAGGAAGGCGCGCAGGGCCCCCGCGTGCAGCGAGGTGTAGGTGCGGTAGCCGTGGGCGGTGCGACCGGCGGCCGGAAGGATGCCGGCCTCCTCGTAGTTCCTGACCGCCTGGGTGGACAGACCGTGCCCGCGCGCCAGATCAATCGGCCTGAGCCGCTCGCCATTTTGAAGGTTTCGCGCCATGGAACCGACGATATCGCGGAAAAGTTTCCACCGAAGGTTCAACGATACCGTTGATGGCATGGCTACCGACATCAAGGACACCACCCATGCCGTCGAGGCGGCCGCGGTCATGCGACTGCTCCCGGCCCGGCCCCGGCTGCTCGCCCTGGGCGAGCCGACCCACCGCGAGGACACACTGCTGGACCTGCGCAACGAGCTCTTCCGGCAGCTCGTCGAGCAGGAGGGCTACCGGACGATCGCGATCGAGAGCGACTGCATGATGGGTCTGGTCGTGGACGACTACGTCACCTCGGGCACGGGCACCCTCGATGAGGTCGTGGAGCGCGGAATCAGTCACGGCTGGGGCACCTCGGCGGCCAACCGCGAGCTCGTGCGCTGGATGCGCGACTACAACGACGGTCGGCCCGCGGCCGAACAGCTGCGTTTCGCCGGTTTCGACGGCCCGCTGGAGATCACCGGCGCCGCGAGCCCCCGGCAGGCCCTCACCGCACTCCACGGCCACCTCGCGGCCCGGGTGGACGCGGACCTGCTCCCCTGCACCGCGGAAACCCTCGACCGTCTGCTCGGCGCCGACGAGCGGTGGAGCGACCCCGACGCGATGACGGACCCGGCGAAGTCCGTGGGGCAGTCGGCCGAGGCCGGTCAACTGCGGCTGCTCGCCGATGACTTGGTGGCACTGCTCGACCAGCAGACGCCGCACCTGCTCCGGACGGACTCCCGGGACGACCGGTTCCGGGCGCACCTGTACGGGCGCACCGCCACCGGCCTGCTGCGCTACCACCACTGGATGGCCGACACCTCGGCGGCCCGGATGACCCGGCTGTGCGCGCTGCGGGATCTGATGATGGCCGACAACCTCCTCGCCCTCGCCGCGCGGGGTCCGGTACTCGTCCACGCCCACAACTCCCATCTCCAGCGGGAGAAGAGCAGCATGCAGATGTGGCAGGGGCCGGTGGAGTGGTGGAGCGCCGGTGCGCTGGTGAGCGCCCAGCTCGGTGCGGAGTACGCCTTCGTGGCCACGGCCCTCGGCACGATCCGGCACCAGGGAGTGGACACCCCGCCGCCGGACACCGTCGAGGGACTCCTCTACGCGCTCCCGGAGGACCGCTGCGTCGTCGACGCCCGGCGGCTGGCCACCGCCCTCGGCGACACACTGCCCGCGCCCCGTGTGTCCCCCTGGTTCGGTTACGCCTCGTTCGACCCCGCCCACCTGGCGGACAGTGACGGCATCGTGTTCGTCAAGGACGTCCCGCAGAGCCAGGGATAGGGGGGCAGGAGGCCGCGACGGCGGAGTTCCCGCCGGGTCCGCTCAGCGGCCCGGTCCGACGGCCGGTGACCCGGCCCCTGTTGGGGCGCATTCCGGAGGCCGGGTCACCGGGAGGTCCGGTCGGTCGTCAGGCGCGGCAGCGCAGCATCTCCAGGGGGCGGTTGGCGAGGAAGTCCGCCCAGTAGTCCGCACCGAACTTGCGCATACCGGCGTGGGACACCTCCATCTGGGACCAGGTCAGCTCGCTGAACCCGGCCGTACGCAGACACTCTTCGCGGACCTCGCGGCGCGGCAGTGTGGAGACGAAACTGACCGGGTGGCCGTCGAGCAGCGCCGTGGTCCGGACGCGCGGTCCCGTCTCGGCCTCCCCGCCCGCCAGTTCGCTGCGAAAGCCGTACTTCTCCGGGGACGGCCCGTCGAACCGGAAGTCGGGCGACTGGTTGACCATGAAGAACTCGGCGCCGGGCTTCAGGCTCCGGTGTACGTTGCGGCACATCCGCTCCATGGTGGCGATGTCCTCCGCGTAGTTGAGCAGCTGGACTCCCACGGCCACGTCGAAGCGCTGCTCCAGGGAGCGCAGTTCGGAGACGTCACCGACCTCGTAGCGCACGCCCAGCGGATCGCGCTCCTCCAACCCCTGGGCCACGGCGATCATTTCGCCGGAGATGTCGACACCGAGCACCTCCGTGGCGCCGCGCCGCTTGAACTCCCTGCTGTAGAACCCGGTGCCGGAGGCCAGGTCGAGGACCGACTTGCCGCGTACGTCCCCGACCATGGCCAGGAAGCTGGGCACCGCCGCGTACTGCTCCAGCGGCAGGGCCTTGAAGCCCTCGTACGCCTCACCGATCACGTCATACTGCTGCACGCCCATGGCGCCGTCCTCCCCGTGTGTGTCATGCCCTTGGCCGCGGCCCCCCGACTACGGGGCAGGCCACGGCCGCTGACGGGCAGTCTTCACGAATCCGGGCGGGCTCTCGTACTGGCAGAAGCCACAAAGATCAGGACCTCGTCCCGGCCTCCCGTACGGAACGATGCGCCGCGGGCGGCCACCGATTCCCGGGTCCCCGGGCGTCACCAGGCCGCGGGCGCGTAGTCCTTGAGGAAGCAGCCGTACAGGTCCTCGCCGAGTTCGCCGCGGACGATCGGGTCGTAGACGCGGGCCGCGCCGTCGACCAGGTCGAGGGGGGCGTGGAAGCCCTCGTCGGCGAGGCGCATCTTGTCGGGGTGCGGGCGCTCATCGGTGATCCAGCCGGTGTCCACGGCGGTCATCAGGATGCCGTCGGTCTCCAGCATTTCGCGGGCGCTGGTGCGGGTGAGCATATTCAGCGCCGCCTTGGCCATGTTGGTGTGCGGGTGGCCGGCGCCCTTGTAGCCGCGGCTGAACTGGCCTTCCATGGCGGAGACGTTCACGACGTACTTACGGCGGGCCGCCGCGGCCGCCATCGCCGGGCGCAACTTGCTCACCAGCAGGAACGGCGCGGTCATATTGCACAGCTGGACCTCGAGGAGCTCGACCGGGTCGACCTCGTCCACCTTCTGGATCCAGCTGTTGGTGGCGTGCAGGTCGGGGACGAGTCCGCCGGCGTCGATGGCGGTGCCCGCCTCGATCCGGGCGGGCGAGGCGGAGCCGCTGGTGAGGGCGAGGGCGGTGAGGCGCTCGGCGGACAGGCCGCCGTCCTCGCCCGCGGCGGCGGGCAGGGCCGCGGGGGCGCCGCTGCCGAAGTGGCCGAGCACGAGGGAGGCGGGCAGCTCACCGGCGGGCAGCGGGGCGGACTCGGCGCTGACCAGCTGTCCGTACGCCTCGGGGGAACGGCGGACGGTCTGCGCGGCGTTGTTGATCAGGATGTCGAGGGGGCCCTCGGCGCTGACCGAGTCGGCGAGGGCGATCACCTGGGCCGGGTCACGCAGATCGATACCGACGATCTTCAGCCGGTGCAGCCACTCCGCGCTGTCCGGCATGGCCGTGAAGCGCCGGATCGCGTCGTTGGGGAAGCGGGTGGTGATGGTGGTGTGCGCGCCGTCGCGCAGCAGGCGGAGCGCGATGTACATGCCGATCTTCGCGCGGCCGCCGGTGAGCAGTGCGCGCCGGCCGGTGAGGTCCGTACGGGCATCGCGGCGCGCCCGGTTCTCGGCGGCGCAGGTGCGGCACAGCTGGTGGTAGAAGGCGTCGACCTCGACGTAGCGGCTCTTGCAGACGTAGCAGGACCGGGGCCGCTCCAGGACCCCGGCTATCTCGGACGTCACGGAGCTGGTCAGGGCCAGGCCCTGGGTCTCGTCGTCGATGCGGTCGGGTGCCCCGGTGGCGGTGGCCGCGGTGACCGCCTTGTCGTTGGCGGTCTTGGCGGCCCGGCGCTCCTGGCGGCGGCGCTGCTTGACCTTGCGGAAGATCCCGGCGGTGGCGCGCCGTATGGTGATCGCGTCCGGGTGGTCGAGCGGCAGTGCGTCGAGCTCCTCGAGCACGCTCAGGCAGATCGCCATCCGCTCCACGTCGATGGCCGCGCCCGCGGCCCGGCCTTCCTCGGTCACCGTCATCGCCGCTGCGCCGCTTTCCTGGGATTGTGTGTTCGCTGCAAAGTGCCTGTTCACGCTTCGGCGGAACTGTACGTAGACGGGGGCGGGTCCGCCAAACCCGGCAGGGCCCGGCGGACCCGGCGAGCCGCCCCGGAAGCGGTCCGCTGTGCGGCGCGGCGCCGGGCGGCCAATAGTGGAGGGGTGGAACGTGGCGGACCTGGTCTGCGGGAACACCGGGCCGTGGTGGGCAATGCGGCGCGGGTGACGGTGGCCGCCTGTGCCGCCTTCTACCTCTGCCGTTACGGCCTCGGTGCGCTGGTGATGGCGCTGTACGCCACCTTCGCGGTGGTGGCGCTCGGCGCGCTCGCCCAGGTCCCGGGGTCGGGGCGGCAGCGCGCCGCGACCCTGCTCATGGCGATCCCGGCGGGAACGGCGCTCGTCACGCTGGGCACGCTGCTTGCGGTGCGCACCTGGGCGGCCGTCCTCGGCATGCTCGTCATCGGCTTCATGGTCGCCTACGCGGGGATCGCGGGGCCGCGGATCGCCGGGGCGGCGCCGGGGATGCAGCTGCTGTACATCCTGCCGTGCTTCCCGCCGTATGCGCCGGACACTCTGGACCAGCGGGTTTTCGGGTTCCTGCTGGGGGTGGTGCTGTTGGCGGCGGCGGAGGTCCTCATCCTGCCGGAGCCGGCGACGCCGTCGTTCCGGGCGCTGCTGGCCGATGCCGCGGATGCGGCCGCGGAGCTGGCGGACCACCATGCCTGTCCCGCGCCGCAGGGTGTGCTCGCGCGGGCGCGCTCGGCCGGTGACCGGCTGCGTCCCTCCCGGGTGCCGCCCGCCGATCTGCCCGCCTCCCCCACGCTGGCGCACAAGGCCATGCGGCACGCCGCCGAGGCGGTGCGCACGCTGCTGGCCCAGCTGGCCGCGCTGCACGGCGGGGCCGGGGCGTCCGGCTCGTTCCAGGCGGAGACGGCGGCGCTGCTGCAGGGGATCGGCGATGCGGTGCGGCAGGCGGCGCGCGCGCTGCGCGAGGGGCGGCCGGCTCCGTCCGCGGCGGCGCTGGAGGACGAGCTGGACCCGGTGCGGGCGCGCCGGGCGGTGGCCGCGCTGGGGCGGCTCGGCGCCGATGACCGGCTGGTCTCGCTGCGCCGCCGGGCGCTGGCGGTGCAGGCGGCGGACTCCGCGGTGGTGCTGGTTCTGGCGACCCGGCTGCTGGGCGGGGACCGTACGGTCGGTGCGGACCGGGCGGGGCACGCCTTCGCGTATGCGCGGGTGCGCGGCCCCCAGCGGTGGTGGCTGCGGTTGTCCACGCATTTCACCCCGCGCTCGGTGATCTTCCAGAACGCCTGCCGGTTCGCGCTGGGTCTGGCCGCGGCGCGGGCGATCGCCGGGGTGCTCGATCTGTCGCACGGCTTCTGGGTCCTCCTGGCGACGCTGACGCTCACCCGCACGACCACTCTGGAGACCCGCTCCGTGGTCCGGCGGGCGCTGCTGGGCACGCTGGTGGGGGCGGTCGCGGCCGGGGGGCTGCTGGCGCTCGTCCAGGACCGCAACACGGTGTATGCGCTCGTGCTGCCGGTCGTGATGTTCTCGGCGTTCACCCTGGGGCCGCTGCGGGGTCCTGCCTGGGCGCAGGGCGGCTTTACGCTGGTCGTCGCGACGCTGTTCGCGCAGGTCGCGCCCGTGACGTGGCACCTGGCGCCGACCCGCTTCGCGGATGTGCTCACCGGCAGCCTGATCGGCCTGGCCTGCGGGCTGCTGGCGTGGCCGCGGGGTGCGGGCAGCGAGCTGCGGCGGAGCATGGCGGGGGTGTGCGCGGCGGTGGCCGATGCCGTCGGGCGGACCACGGCACGGGTCGTGGCGCGGACCGCCGTCGGCCCGGACCGCAATGACTCCGGCGCCGGTGTCGTCGCCACGGACCGCGCCCTGATCCTGGCCGAGGAGAGCCTGACGCAGTATCAGAGCGAGCCTCGGGAGAAGACCGCCCGGCAGATGGACTGGCCGGCCGTACTGGCCGCCGGGGCGCATGCCCGGCGCGGCGAGCGGCTGCTGCCGGGACGGCCCGGACGGATCGCCGATCCGGCGGTCGGTGACTGGCTGCGTCAGGCGGCCGGGCAGACGGCCGACGGCTATCGCGCGCTCGCCGAGCGGCTGTGCACGGGGGCCGTGTCCGCTGCGCTCCCGGACGCGGCCGCGCTCGACTTCCACGGGCTGCCGTCCGTCGCCCCCGTCCCGTCGGACGGCGACGGCGCGGAAGGGGGCGGCATGGAAGGGGGCGGCATGGAAGGGGACGGGGACGGCATGGAAGGGGACGGCCTGCCCGCCCTTTCCGCGGCGTTGCTCGTCGACTGCGTGATCTGGCTGGACACGCTCACCGCCGATCTGCGCCGCATCCATGAGGAGGTGAACGGCCGGGCACCGAGCGCCAACTGATCCACCCTCCGGTCGAGTGGATGAACGAGGCGGGGCTCTGCCGCTGACGCAGCGGGCAGGAGGCAACGGCGCGGCTATTCCCGGCCCTCCGGCGGCCCCTCCAGCAGGGTGGTCAGGGCGCCGCCGGCCAGGGCGCATATCGTGTCCGGGTCGGCGCTTGCCAGTGGCTCTTTCCCGACAACCACTCGCATCAAGCCAATTCCGAGCAGCCAGGAGAGCGCCAGATCGGCCCGCAGATCGCCGTCTTCGGCGCGGGCGAGGGTCGCCAGCACCTCCGCGTACTCCTCGCCCAGGCCCCGTAGCGCCTCGGCGATCTCGTCGCTGCCGCCGATGGAGCGCAGGCAGACCTCCAGCGAGCGGTCCTTGGCGGCGCCGTCGTCGGCGAGCATGCCGCGCAAGGCGGTCTCGAAGAGCCGGTCCGGCGGGGTGGCCCGCAGCTGCTCCTGGCCGCCACGCGCCATGACCTCGCCGAACAGGGCTTTCTTCGTGCCGAAGTAGCGGAAGAGCAGGGCCTGGTTGACGCCGGCGCGGGCGGCGATATCGCGTACGGTCGCGCGTTCGTAGCCGCGCTCGGCGAACAGCTGCGACGCGGCGTCGAGCAGCCGTCGCCGGGTGCCCTGCGCGTCCCGGCGGCGTTCGGGCGCCGCACCGGCGGCGGCCGTGCCGGTGCGCTCGGCGGTGTCCTGCGGGGTCTCCTCCATTGCCACGCTCCTCTCGTCGGCGCGTCACCATGACGGCCATATTGCGTCGTTGACCACTCCGGAGGGAGCGGCCTACCTTGTGTAAGCAGGTGCTTACATGAGGGAGGTCTCCATGACCATGGCCGACACAGCACCACTGTCCTACCCCTTCAACACGCCCGAGAGCCTCGACCTCGCCGAGGAGTACGAGCGGGTGCGCAGCCGTCCCGGGCTGCTGCGCGTGCGGATGGCCTACGGGGAGCCGGCGTGGCTCGTCACGCGGTACGCCGATGCCCGGCTGGTCCTGGGTGATCTGCGCTTCAGCCGGGCCGAGGGGGCGCTGCACGACGAGCCCCGGCAGTCCGAGGGCCGCCGCAGCAGCGGCATCCTGGGCATGGATCCGCCCGATCACACCCGGCTGCGCTCGCTGGTCGCCAAGGCCTTCACCGTCCGCCAGGTCGAGAAGCTGCGACCGCAGGTCAAGCAGCTGACGCACGAGCTGCTGGACGAGCTGGAGGCGGCCGGTCCGCCGGCCGATCTCGTCGACCGGTATGCGCTGCCGATTCCCGTCGCGGTGATCTGCCGGCTGCTCGGGGTGCCGGCCGAGGACCGGCCGCGCTTTCGGGTGTGGAGCGATGCCGCACTGTCCACCAGCTCACTGACGGCGGAGGAATTCGACGCCAATCTCGAGGAACTGCGCGCCTATATGGGCCAGTTGATCGAGGATCATCGCCGGGAGCCGCGCGATGACCTGATGACGGCGCTGATCGACGCCCGGGACGTCGACGACCGGCTGTCCGAGCTGGAACTCGTCGATCTGTGTGTGGGGATCCTCGTCGCGGGCCATGAGACGACCGCCACCCAGATCCCCAACTTCGTGCTGGCGCTGCTGGATCACCCCGGACAGCTGGCGCTGCTCCGCGAGCGTCCGGAGCTGATCGGCGGCGCCGTGGAGGAACTGCTGCGGTTCGTTCCGCTGGGCAGCGGCGCCGGCCAGGCACGCTACGCGAAGGAAGACATCGATGTCGGCGGCACGCTGGTGCGGGCGGGCGACCCGGTACTGGTCGCGGTGGGTGCCGCCAACCGTGATGCGCTGCGCTTCAGCGAGCCGGGGAAGCTGGACATCTCCCGGGGCGGCAATCAGCACCTGGGGTTCGGGCACGGTGTGCATCACTGCCTGGGCGCGCCGCTCGCCAGGCTCGAACTCCAGGAGGCGATCGGCGCGCTGATCGGCCGCTTCCCCCGCCTGCACGTCGCCGGGGACGTGGAGTGGAAGAGCCAGATGCTGGTGCGTGGCCCACGGGTCATGCCGGTGGGGTGGTGAGCGCCGATGACGTGGAAGGTGGCGGTCGATTCCCGCCAGTGCATGGCGTCGGGGATGTGCGCGAACATCGCGCCGGAGCTGTTCGTCCTCGGTGAGAGCTCCTCGCGCCCGGTGAACGACGAGATCGGGGCGGACGAGCGGGCGCTGGACGCCGCGGACTGCTGTCCGGCCATGGCCATCAGCGTGCGCGACGACGCGGGCGAGGTCATCGGGCCCCGCCCTTAGTGCGGCGCCCCACGCCGGGCGGGTCCCGGCGTGGGGCGCGCGGCGTCAGCTCGTACGGAGTGCCTCCGCGAGGTGATTGATCGCCGACCAGCTGAAGGTCATGGCCGGCCCGATCGTCGCCCCCGGCCCCGGATAGGTCTCCCCCATCGGCGCCGCGGACACATTGCCGGAGGCGTACAGCCCCTCGATCGGGCTGCCGTTCTCCCGGAGCACCCGTGCCGTGCCGTCGGTGACCAGGCCGCCCTTGGTGCCGATGTCCCCGGGGTGTACGGGGATGGCGTAGTAGGGCGGCTTGGACAAGGGGGCGAGGTTGGGATTGGGCAGGGTCGGATCGCCGTAGTAGCGGTCGTAGACGCTTTCCCCGCGGTGGAAGTCGGCGTCGCGGCCCGCGTGGGCGAAGGTGTTGAAGCGGTCGACGGTGGCGTTCAGGCGCTTGGGGTCGATGCCTGTGCGGCCGGCCAGCTCGGTGATCGAGTCCGCCTTCTCGATGAAGCCGCCGGACAGCCATTTCTTGGGGAACGGCTGTCCGGGGAAGAGGCCCAGGAAGAGATAGCGGGACTTCGCGCGCGCGTCGAGGATGAGCCAGGAGGGGACGGTGGACGCCTCGGGGGTGTGGTGGGCGTACATCTCGTCGACGAACTCGCTGTACGGCGCGGCCTCGTTGGCGTAGCGGTCGCCCGCCTGGTTGACGATGACCATGCCGGGGATGCCGCGGTCGGCGACCAGGAAGAAGGGGCGTTCGCCCGGGGGGACGACGGAGGGGGCGCCCCAGACCTTGTCGAGCAGGTCGGTGGCGGCGCCGGCCTCGATGCCCAGCTCCAGCGCGTCCCCGGTCTGCTGCTCCGAGGCCGAGGACCAGACCGTGGAGGTGGGGGCCGGGAGGTGCTTCTCGCGCAGCTCCTGGTTGTGGGAGAAGCCGCCCGAGGCGAGGACGACGCCGCCGGTCGCGGCGACGGTGACCTCCTTGCCGTCGCGCCGGACGCGGACGCCGGTGATCCGGCCGTTCTCCTCGACCAGGCCGGTCAGGGGCGAGGACAGCCACAGTTGGCCGCCCAGGCCGTCGAGGGAGTGCCGCATCCGGGCGATCAGCGCCTCGCCCAGCGACAGCGGCTTGCTGCGGGTGGCCAGCGCCTTGGCGGCGCGCAGGCCGACCTTGAGGGAGGTGCGGCGGCCGGCCCAGGTGCGGGCGACCATGTTGAGGTAGCGGAAGTCGTAGCTGGTGATGGTCAGCCCGTACGTGGGCAGACCGGCCCGGCGCATGGTGCGGCGCGCTTCGGGCTGGAGCCGGTTGAAGTCGAAGATGGCCGGCTCGATGGATCGGCCCTGCGGGTAGCCGCCGAGGCGCTCGGGGAAGTAGTCGCAGTAGCCGGGGGTGTAGACGAATTTCACGTCCGTGCGGTCGTGGAACTCCCGGACCATACGGGGGCCGTTGCTGAGGTAGGCGTCCTTGAGGGCGTCCGGTACGCGGTCCCCGACGGTGGCGTCGAGGTAGGCGCGGGCCTTCTCCCGGGTGTCGCCCAGGCCCGCGGCGTCCAGGTGGAAGTTGGTCGGCACCCAGATGGCGCCGCCGGACAGGGCGGTGGACCCGCCGTAGAACGCGGTCTTCTCGACGACCAGGGCGCTCAGGCCCCGTAGCCGGGCGGTGAGGGCGGCGGCGAGGCCGGCCGCGCCGGATCCGACGACCACCACGTCGTAGGTGTGGTCCCAGCTCTTGCTCATCGGGGCTCCGTTCGGTGCGGAGGACTGCTGAGGGTGACGCTCGCTCCGGTCAGTACCGGCGCCTCGTCGCGGTCGGCCGCGCTCGCCCGGAACACCAGGCCGCCGGCGTCCTCCCAGATGTGCAGCCGCAGCGTCTCGCCGGGGAAGAAGACCCCGGCGAAGCGGGTGCGGCAGGCGGCGACCCGGGTGGGGTCGCAGTGCAGCAGCCGGTCGGTGATGGCCTTGACGGCGATGCCGAAGGTGCACAGGCCGTGCAGGATGGGGCGGTCGTAGCCGGCCGCGCGGGCGGTGGCCGGGTCGGCGTGCAGCGGGTTCCAGTCGCCGGTCAGGCGGTAGAGGAGGGCCTGCTGACGCATCGTCGGCACGTCGAGGACATGGTCGGGGGCCCGGTCGGGGGCGGCGGTGCGCTGCGAGGGGCCGCGGTCGCCGCCGAAGCCGCCGGCGCCGTGCACGAAGATCTGGTTGCGCTGGGTCAGCAGGGGCTCGTCGTCCTCGTCGTACAGGGTGGATTCCTGCACGATGACGGCGGCCTTGCCCTTGTCGTACACGGCGGGGACGTGGGTGACGGCGGTGGCGCGGGCGGCGGCGGGCAGCGGGCGGTGCACGGTGATCTCCTGACCGCCGTGCAGCGCCTGGGCCAGGTCGATATCGGCTCCGGGGAGGTCGAAGACCTGGAAGCCGATGCCGCCGGTGCCGCCCGCGACCGTGCCGAAGGTCGGCAGTACGGCGAGGCCGCGGGGGTGCCGCTCGTAGACATAGGCCAGTTCGCGCTCGTCGGTCTCGGGGACGCCCGCGCCGAGGGCGAGGTGGTAGAGCCGCACCTCGCGGTCGTCCCACGTCACCTGTGTCCGGACGGGCGGCGCGCCGGTGAGCTTCGCGGCGTCGAGGGGCATCAGAACGCTCCGGCGGCGTAGGCGCTGCGGAAGTACAGCAGCGGCGATCCGTCGTCGCGGGCGGCGAGTTCGGTGACCCGCCCGGTGACGACGTAGTGGTCGCCCGCCTCGTGGACGGCTTCCAGCGCGCAGTCCACGGTGGCCAGCGCGCCGTCGATGTGCACGGTGCCGTGTACGGAGGCGCGCCAGTCGATGCCGGCGAACTTGTCCGGGCCGGAGCGGCCGAGCGCCGCGCAGATGTCGCGCTGCTCCTCGGCGAGGATGGAGACGGCGAACCGTCCGGCGGCCTCGATCGTCGGCCAGCTCGTCGAGGACTTGCCGACGCAGAGCATGATCAGCGGCGGGTCGAGGGAGAGCGAGGCGAAGGACTGGCAGGCCAGACCGGCGGGCCGGCCGCCGTCGCCGAGGGTGGCGACGACGGTGATGCCGCTGGCGAAGCGCCCGATGATGTCGCGGAATGCCGCGGGCTCGATCAGCCGTTCCACTGGTGGCCCCAGAAGCTGTCGGAGGTGATCTCCTTCGTGGTCCAGGTGGCCGGGTCGACGATCAGGCCGTCCCAGCCGTATTCGACCTGGAAGCCACCGGGGGCCTGGGCGTAGAACGACACCATGTGGTCGTTGGAGTGCCGGCCGAGCGAGGAGGCGATCGGGATGCCCGCCTTGTTCATCCGGTCCAGGCAGAAGCCGACGTCGTCGAGCTTCTCCAGCTCGACCATGAAGTGGACGATGCCGGGCGGGAGGGCGCCCGGGTAGAGGCCGAGGCTGTGGTGGCGGGCGTTGGGGCTGAGGAAGTTCATCCAGTAGAAGTCGCGGCCCGGCTCGCCGGTCGGGACGGCGACGGGCGGCAGCTTCATCCGGTCGCGCAGCTGGAAGCCGAGCAGGTTCTCGTAGAAGTCGACGGCCGCGTCCATATCGGGTGCGGGCATCACGACATGGCCCAGGCCCAGGTGGTCGCCGGTGACGAAGCGGTTGCCGTAGGGGGTGCCGAGGGGGGTGTGGTCCTGGGCCTGGCCCCAGTAGATCTCCAGGGGGTTGCCGGCCGGGTCCTCGCAGTGGATCAGGCCCTGCACCCGGCGCTCGGCCAGGGTGGCCTCGTCGGCCTGCTTGACGGCGACACCGGCCGCCTCGAGTTCGGCGGCGGCCTCGGCCAGCGCCCTGGCGTTCGCGACCTCGAAGCCGGCGCCGATGAGCCGGTCCTGCTCTCCGGCGACGAAGGAGAAGCGGCGGATGCGGTCGTCGATACGGACGTGCAGCACCTCGTCCGTGCTGCCCTCGGCCTCGGTCATGCCGAGGATGTCGAGGACGTAGGTGCGCCATTCGGCGAGCTTGGCGGTCTCGATGCGCAGATAGCCCAGAGAGCGAATGTCCATGGTGAAGTCCCTCGGTGTTCCGGTGTCACTCAGTGCGAGAAGAAGTCGATGGCGAGGCGGTTGAACTCGTCGAACCGCTCCGTCTGTGCCCAGTGGCCGCAGTGCGGGAAGACGTGCAGGCGCGCGTCGGGGATGGTCTTGAGGGCGACCAGCGCCCCGTCGAGGGGGTTGGTGCGGTCCTCCCGGCCCCAGGTGATCAGCGTGGGGTGGGTGATGCGGTACGCCTCGCGCCACAGCATGGTGTCCTGGGGCCACTTGGCGAACGAGGCGCCCATCCGGGCCGTGCCGAGCCGGGCCTCGGGGTCGATGGCCTGCGCATAGCGCTCCTCGACGAAGGCGTCGGTGACGATCGCCGGGTCGTACGCCATGGTCAGCAGGAAGTCCCGCATCTGCTCGCGGGTGGGCTCGCCGGAACCGCTCGCGGCGTTGAAGGCGAAGAGCTTCTTGATGCCCTCGGTCGGGTCGGGCGAAAAGAGGTTGACGGAGATGCCGCCGGGACCCATCAGCAGGAGCTTGCCGACCTTGTCCGGGTGGTCGAGGGCCATCCGGGTGGCGGTGCCGCCGCCGAGCGAGTTGCCGATGAAGTGGGCCTTCTCCAGGCCGAGTTGGTCCATCAGCGCCGCCACGGCGGCGGCGGAGAAGGAGAAGAAGTCCCGGCCCAACTCCGGCTTGTCGGAGGCGCCGTAACAGGGCTGGTCGATCAGCAGGGTGCGGAAGTGCTCGGCGAAGACCGGGAGGTTGCGGCCGAAGTTTGACCAGCCGGAGGCGCCGGGGCCGCCGCCGTGCAGCATGATCACCGCGGGTGCGTCCTGCGGCCCCGCCTCGTTGTAGTGCAGGCTCAGCCCGCCGGCCTTGGCGACCTTCACGGTCTTCGAGGTGCTCTCGTAGGTGATCACAGCATCGTGTCCTGGATGTCGATGCCGAGCGCGCCCTGACCGTAGAGGACGAGCGCCCGCTCGGGGTCGTTGGCGGCGTGGCCGCGGCCGGTGTGCACATCGCGCCAGGCGCGCTGGACCGGGTTCGGGCCGGTGCGCATGGCGCTGCCGCCGGCGTTCTCCATCAGCAGGTCCACGGCGGCGACCGCCCGCTCGGTGGCGAGCACCTGGTCCCGCCGCGCGCGGGTGCGCAGCCCCATCGGCATCCCCTCGCCCCGCACCGCGAGGTCGTACAACTCGCCGATGTTGCGGGTCAGTTGCAGCCATGCGGCGTCGATGTCGCTGGCCGCGCGGGCGATCCGCACCTGGGCGAAGGGGTCCTCGGCGACCTTCTGGCCGTAGGAGACCCGGAACCGCTCCCGGGTGGCGGCGACATAGCCGTCGTAGGCGCCCTCGGCGATGCCGACGATGGGGGTGGAGATGGTGGTGGTGAAGACCGCGGCGTACGGCAGCCGGTACAGCGGTTCGGGGTGGATCCGGTGGCCGGGGCAGTCGAGCGCGCTGACCGGGCCGAAACCCAGGGCCCGGTGGTCGGGGACGAAGACGTCCTCCATGACGATGTCGTTGCTGCCGGTGCCGCGCAGGCCGACGGTGTCCCAGACGTCGATGATGCGGTAGTCGGTGCGCGGGACCAGGAAGGTGTAGACCTCGACCGGCTTGCCGTCGCTGTCGGTGACCAGGCCGCCGAGGAGCGCCCAGTCGGCGTGATCGCAGCCGGAGGAGAAGTGCCAGCGGCCGGAGACCTTGAAGCCGCCGGTGACCTGGGTGACCTGGGTGGTGGGGGCGTACGAGGAGGAGATCCGGGTGTGGGGGTTGTCGCCCCACACCTCGTCCTGGGCACGCCGGTCGTAGAGCGCCACATGCCAGGGGTGCACGCCGACGACGGAGGACACCCAGCCGGTGGACCCGCAGGCCTTGGCTATCTCCTTGACGCAGCGGTAGAAGACCAGCGGGTCGGCGGCCAGTCCGCCGTAGGCCTGGGGCTGAAGCAGCCGGAAGAAACCGGTCTCCTCCAGGTCCTTGATGGACGTGTCGGGCACCTTGCGGAGCGCCTCGGCCTCCGCGGCACGCTCGCGCAGGGTCGGGGCGAGTTCGCGGACCGCTGCGAGTACGTCGTCGTCGCGCATGCGCATCCCCTCTCGGGTCGTACGGGATGGGCCCCTGCCGCTCCGTCCCGCGACAGGGGTAGGGGGAACCTACGCTTTACTATTCCGAAACGAAATACCCTCTTCCCACTCAGCGGGAGGGCTGGCAGTCTCCTCGCAACCCCGGAAAGAACCTGGTCACGACCCTGCTCGGGCCCGCCCCAGGCACCTCTGACCGGGGTGTTCACCATGAACGCCAGTCATGTGGGAGGTGGGCCGATGTCGCAGCAGTCCGTCGAGGGCGGCTGTCCGCCGCTGTCTCTGCTGGAGAAGGCCGCGCGGGTGATGAGCGCGTTCAGCAGTACGGATCCGCGGCTCACCCTGACCGAGGTGGTGGAACGGTCGGGGGTGCCCAGATCCTCCGCGCACCGCATCCTGGACCAGCTGATGCAGCTGCGCTGGCTGGAGCGGGAGGGCCGGGGCTACCGCCTCGGCATGGGGGTGCTGGAGCTGGGTGCGCTCGCCTCCCACCATCACCGGCTGCGCCGGGCGGCCCTGCCGCATCTGCACGCGCTCCACGAGTCCACCGGGCATCTGGTGCATCTGACGGTGCTGGACGATGCGGAGGTCGTCGTGGTGGAGCGGATCGGCGGGGCGATGGACACCGCGGTGCCTTCGCGGGTCGGCGGCCGGCTGCCCGCCTACTGCACCGCGGCGGGCAAGGCGATCCTGGCGTTCAGTGACGATGCGCTGGTGGAGCAGGTGATCCGGCGGGGGCTGCGGGCCCGTACGCCGCGCACGATCAGCCGCCCGCAGACGCTGCACGGCGAGCTCGTCTCGACGCGCGAGCGCGGCATCGCCTTCGACCGCGAGGAGGCGTACCGGGGCGTCTCGTGCGTGGCGGTACCGCTGCGCGGGGCGGGCCGGGCGATCGCGGCGATCTCGCTGTCCGGCAACGGGGCGCATCGCGAGCTGGAGCGGCTGGCGCCGGCCGTGACGGACTGCGCACGGGCGGTGTGGCAGTCGCTGTTCGGGCCGGGGCGGCGGGCCGCGAAGCCGCAGCGGCCGCCCCGGCCCGTCGCCCCCGCGGGGCCGAAGCTGTCGCCGGCGGCGATGGACAGCACCATGGCCTGGATCCGGGACAGCGAATGGCTGTGACCGGCGGGGTGGTGCCGTTCTCCGGACATGTCGTTCTCCGGCGGGGCGTGCCCCGCCGGAGAGTGTGTGAGGGTCGGCCGGTGGCCAGGGTGTCGGGGGGTCAGTGGGTGCGGTTCAAGAGTAGGTGAGGCCGACCCGGGGGGTGAGGGGCAGGCTCTGGCAGGCCAGGACGTAGCCGTCCGCGAGATCGGCCTCGTCCAGTACCTCGTTGCGTGTCATCTTCACCTCGCCGTCCAGTACCCGGCAGGTGCAGGCGGCGCAGGCACCCTCCCGGCAGGAGTACGGGGCGTCGACCCCGGCGGCGAGCAGCGCATCGAGCAGGGGGGTGCCCGACGGCCAGTTGATCTCATGGGTCTCGCCGTCGAGTTCGACCCGGGCGGTGCTGCCGGGTTCGTCCGCAGCCGCTGCCGCCGCGGGCCCACCCGCCGCGGACGGCGCCTCGAACGCGGCGCCGCTGAGGGAGAAGAACCGTTCGCGGTGCAGCCGGTCGCGGGTCGCGCCGAGTCCGCTCAGGGCTTCCTCCGCGGCGTCCATCAGCGGTTGCGGGCCGCACAGGTAGGCGGCCCGGCCGGCGTACGGAGCGAGCGCGGTGGCCAGCCGGTCCACGGCGGGCAGGCCCTGGAGGCTTTCCAGCCAGTGGATCACCTGGAGCCGGTCCGGGTAGTCCTCGGTCAGCTCCCGGAGTTCGTCGCGGAAGATGACGGCGGATTCGGAGCGGTTGGCGTAGAGGAGGACGAGCCGTCCCCGGCCCTGGGTCAGCACGGATTTGAGGATCGACATCACCGGGGTGATGCCGCTGCCGCCGGCGATGAGCAGCAGGTCCGTGTCCAGGCCGGGCGGGGTGAAGGTGCCGGCGGGCGGTAGGACCTCCAGTTCGGTGCCCGGTGCGGCGTGGTCGCACAGCCAGTTGGAGCCATGGCCGCCGGGCACCCGTTTGACCGTGACCTTCATCGGCTCGCCGGTGTGCGGGGAGCTGGCGAGGGAGTAGCAGCGGGCGCTCACCGCGCCCCCGTCCGTGCCGGGCAGCTTGAAGGTCAGGAACTGACCTGGCCGGTAAGGGAGTTGAGTGGTGGACTCGAAGACCAGCGAGCGGGCGTCGGCGGTCTCCTCGACCACTTCGGCGATCACCAGCCGGTGCGTGCGCGGCTCAGCCATCGGTCACCGCCACGCCCGCGTAGGCGTACGCGCCGCCCGCCTGCTCGGCCTCGCGGGTGTCGTCCACCGTCAGCGTCCCGTCCTCGACGGCGCGGGCGATGCTCTCGCGCAGCGCGTCGCAGGAGCGGACCCGGGCGCTCGGTTCGCCCGCCGCCACCCGGGCGCGGATCCGCGGGCAGGCCTCGGCCGCGTCGCCGGTCCACTGCACCTGGGTGTGGGCGGGGCTGAACTTCTCGCACAGGACCTGGTTTCCACAGGCCCCGCATGCCACGGGCCGCACCTCAGGCTCCGGACGCGCGGCGGGCGAGGTTGTCCGCGACCTCGGCCTGCCAGGCCGCGTTGGCCCGGGTGGTGTCGATCTCGAACTCGAAGCGGCGCACCATTTCGTCCTTGACGTCGGCGGCGTCCACATAGAACTGCTCGTACCAGCGGCGCAGTTGATAGACCGGGCCGTCCTCCTCGGTGAGGAGCGGATTGTCGATCCGGGTCTTGTTCCGCCAGATCTCGACGTCCTGCTCGAAGCCGACCTTGAGGCCCTCGGAGGCGAGCTGGGCGGCCTCGGCGGCCTGTTCGTCGCTCATACCGGGGAGCTTCTTGATGCTCGCGCCGTACATCAGCAGGAAGCTGTTCTCGTCGATGGGGTAGTGGCAGTTGATCAGCACGGACTCCATCTCGACGCCGCCGCCTACATCGGTCCACAGCTTGTCGATCATGTAGGAGGGGCCGAAGTACGAGGCGTCGGAGCGGAGTTCGCCGATCGAGGAGGGGGTGGTCAGGTCGATGTCGCCACGCGGGGAGGACTCCATGTACTGGGTGGCGATGTGGCCGTCGAAGACGTTCTTGAAGTAGGTGGGGAAGGAGTAGTGGATGTAGTAGAAGTGCGCCATGTCGACGACGTTGTCGACGATTTCGCGGCAGTTGGAGTTCTCCACGCGCAGCGAGTTCCAGGACCAGCCGGACCACTCGGCGGTGCCGATGCCCTCGATTTCGGGGATGGTGACCTCGGCCGGTGGCGGGTTGCCCTCGGGGTCGTGCCAGACGTAGAGCTGCTGGTTGCGTTCGAGGGCGATCCAGGTGCGGGTGCGGGCGCGCGGCGGGACGCGGCGGGCGTAGGGGATGCCGGCGCAGCGGCCGTTGCCGGACCAGCGCCAGTCGTGGAACGGGCAGGCCACGGCGTCGCCCTTGATGCTGCCGCGGGCGAGGTTGCCGCCCATGTGGGGGCAGTAGGCGTTGAGGATGTGCAGTTCACCGTCGTCGGCGCCCTGGAAGACGACGAGTTTGGTGCCGAACGCCTCGATCTCGTGCGGCGCGCCGTCCTTGAATGTGTCGGCGAGGCCAAGACAGTGCCAGCCCCGGGCGAACCGGGTGGGCAGTGCGGCCGCCTCGATGACACGGGCCTCTTCATTGAGTGCGGTCATCGTCTCTCCTTCGTGGATACGCCCACCTTTGGGTGGGGGAGGAAGCGAAGCTCCTGCGGAGCAGGGCAGGGATAGCCGGGTCGCCGCCGGGCGACCGGGTGTCTAGCACGGGTGGCGAGAGACCCGTAACGATCAAGAAATCTCAACTGTCAGTCCTCCCAGGTAGGTTCAGGACTGTGACGACACCAGCGCAGGCGACGGAGGGTTGCGGGTATGCCCGCTACACCTACCGTCTTCGTGTGTCGTCCACGGCCCGCACGGCCCTGGAAGCGGAGTGGGCGCGGTGAATGGGGTATCCCCTGCTCGAGCGGAGTTCGAGAGCTTGGGGAAGGGTGTGGAATGAGTGCGTGGCCAAGTCGAAGGCCGTGTCCGCGCACACCAAGGCCACCGGCGAGAAGAGGACGTGCGGTCCGGTGCAGCTCGCGGCGACGCTGACCGGGGCGCGCGCCGTGACGCCGTGGTTGCGTGAGGGGGCGTGCGTTCCGCAGCAGCAGCTGATTCGCGACTTCGGCAAGTCCCGGGCGAAGGCGCTCAAGGACATCAAGGCCCGGTTGCCGATGCGGCAGCGGGCGGGGATGCCGAAGTACGAGAAGAAGCGCGAAGCGCTCCCCACCCTCGCATACACCCGGCGTGCCTTCCGCTTGAAGGACGGCCGCCTGCATCTTGCCGGTGGTATTGCGGTGACCGTTGTGTGGTCGCGGGACCTTCCCGGGCCCCCGTCCAGCGTACGTGTCTACCGCGACAGCACCGGAGCCTGGTACGCCTCCTTCGTCGTACCCGCCGTGACCGAGCACCTGCCGGAAGCCGGCGCGGTGATCGGGATCGACTGGGGCGTCAAAGAAACCGCGACCACCACATCCGACGAACACGACCTCCCCCACGCCCAGCACGGGAAGACGGCGGCGCAGAAGCTTGCGCGCTATCAGCGGATGATGGCCCGCAGGAAGCCGAAGAAGGGTCAGGCTGCCTCGAACGGCTACCGGGCCGCGAAGAAGCAGACGGCGAAGCTGCACAAGAAGATCGTCCGGCAGCGTCAGGACACCGGCCGAATGGGGTCTCCCCTGCTCGAGCGGAGTTCGAGAGCTTGGTGAAGGGCGAAGTCCGTGGTCCGCGACCACGACGCCCTTGCGGTGGAGGACCTCCACCCGAAGTTCCTCGCGAAGACCACCATGGCCCGCAAGGCAGCCGACGCCGCGATCGGCGCTACCAAGGCGGCATTGGTCGAGATGGCCCGTAAGCACGGCAGGGCCGTGCATCTGGTACACCCCGCGCACACCACCATGGACTGTGCGCAGTGCGGAGCGAGAACCAAGCACGCACTACCTCTCTCAGAACGAACCTACGCCTGCACCGCGTGCGGAGCCATATCCCCCAGGGATAAGAACTCCGCCCGCGTAATGCTCGTCCGGGCTGGTCTCATACCCGGCTGGTGCTGATCGTGTAAGACCTGTCGGCCCGCCGGGCCACAGGCGACGTGAGCCAGGAATCCCCCTTTTACGAGGGGGAGGAGTCAATTCTGTGCCGCGAGTTCGACGGCGATGTCGATGAGCTGGTCCTCCTGGCCGCCGACGAGGCGGCGTTCGCCCGCCCGCAGCAGGATTTCGGCGCCGGAGACGCCGTAGCGTTCGGCCTGCTGGTAGGCGTGCTTGAGGAAGCTGGAGTAGACGCCGGCGTGGCCCATCAGCAGGGCGAGCCGGTCGAGTTGGCACTCGTCGTCCATCACGGGGCGGACCGCGTCCTCGGCCGCGTCGATGATCTTGAGTACGTCGATGCCGGTGCGGATGCCCATCTTGGCGCAGACCGCGACCAGTGCCTCGACGGCGGTGTTGCCGGCGCCCGCGCCGAGGCGGCGGGTGGAACCGTCGATCTGGAGCGCTCCCGCCTTGATGGCGGCGATGGAGTTGCCCGTACCCAGGGCCAGGTTCTCGTGCCCGTGGAAGCCGACCTGGGCGTCGTCGCCGAGCTCGGCCACCAGGGCCGCGACCCGGTCGCTGACATCGTCCATGACCATGGCGCCGGCCGAGTCGACGACGTACACGCACTGGCAGCCCGCGTCGGCCATGATGCGGCCCTGCCGGGCGAGCTTCTCGGGGGTGGTGGAGTGCGCCATCATCAGGAAGCCGACGGTCTCCAGGCCCATCTCGCGGGCGAGCCCGAAGTGCTGGACGGAGATGTCGGCCTCGGTGCAGTGGGTGGCGATCCGGCAGATCTGCGCGCCGTTGCCGTGGGCGGCGCGGATGTCGTCCTTGACGCCGAGGCCGGGCAGCATCAGGAAGGCGATCCTGGCCCGTTGTGCGGTGTCCACGGCGATCTTGATGAGCTCTTGCTCGGGGGTCTTGGAGAAGCCGTAGTTGAAGGACGAGCCGCCGAGTCCGTCGCCGTGGGTGACCTCGATGACGGGGACGCCCGCGCCGTCGAGGGCCGCGACGATGGTCCGTACGTCCTCGCCGGTGAACTGGTGCCGCTTGGCGTGCGAGCCGTCGCGCAGCGAGGAGTCGGTGATCCGGATGTCCAGCGCCTCGGAGTAGGTCTTCGGGGCGGGGACGGTGTGCGTGCCGGAGTCGGTCTTCATGCCTGCATACCCTTCGCGAACTCCTCGCCGACCTTGGTGGCGGCGGCCGTCATGATGTCGAGGTTGCCTGCGTACGGCGGCAGGAAGTCACCGGCGCCTTCGACCTCCAGGAAGATCGCGACCCGCGCCATTCCGCCGCTGACTGGGGTGGGGTCGTCGAACTGCGGCTCGGTGCGCAGCCGGTAGCCGGGCACGTAGGTGGCGACCTGCTCGGCGATCTCCTTGACGGACTGGGCGATGGCGGCCCGGTCGGCGTCCTCGGGGATGGCGCAGAAGACGGTGTCGCGCATGATGACCGGTGGCTCGGCGGGATTGAGGATGATGATGGCCTTGCCGCGGTCGGCGCCGCCGATGGTCTCGATGCCGCGCGAGGTGGTGCGGGTGAACTCGTCGATGTTGGCGCGGGTACCGGGCCCGGCGGAGACGGAGGCCACCGAGGCGACGATCTCCGCGTACGGGACCGGGACCACCCGGGAGACCGCGTAGACCATGGGGATGGTGGCCTGGCCGCCGCAGGTGATCATGTTGACGTTGGGGGCGTCGAGGTGCTCGCGGAGATTGGCGGGCGGGACGACGGCGGGGCCGACGGCGGCCGGGGTGAGGTCGACGGCCTTGATGCCGAGTTCGGCGTAGCGGGGCGCGTTGGCCCGGTGCACGTAGGCGGAGGTGGCTTCGAAGACGATGTCGGGCTTTTCGTCCTGGGCGAGCAGCCAGTCGACGCCCTCGTGGCTGGCCTCCAGGCCGGCGCTGCGGGCGCGGGCGAGTCCCTCGCTGTCCGGGTCGACGCCGATCATCCAGCGGGGTTCGATGACATCGGAGCGTTGCAGCTTGTAGAGCAGGTCGGTGCCGATGTTGCCGGATCCGACGATCGCGGCGGTGGCCTTGCGGGCCGGCCTGGTCTTCGCGGAGGGCTTGGCCGTGTCGGACGGCTTGGTGTTGCTGGTCATCATCACCTCAGATGAACGAGAGGGAGACCGAGCCCAGCCCGGTGAACTCGGCGGTGAAGGTCGCTCCGGCCGTCACGTCGACGGCTCGGGTGCAGGAGCCGGGCAGCACCAGGTGGCCCTTCTTGAGGGGCACGCCGAAGCGGGCGACGGTGCGGGCGAGCCAGGCGACGGAGCGGGCCGGGTCGCCGAGGACGGCGTCGCTGCGGCCGGTGGCGAGCTGCTGGGTGTCGTCGTGCAGCGTCGCGTCGATGGCCTTGAGGTCGAGCTCGCGCGGGTCGCGGCCGTCGCCGATCACATAGCCCGCGGAGGAGGCGTTGTCGGCGATGGTGTCGGGCAGTGCGATCCGCCAGTCGCGGATGCGGCTGTCGATCAACTCCAGTGCGGGCACGACCCGTTCGGTGGCGGCGAGCACATCGGCCACCTCGCATTCCTCGCCCGGCAGGTCGTCGCCGAGGACGAAGCCGACCTCGACCTCGATGCGCGGGGCGCAGTAGCGGGCGAGGGGCACGGGCCGGTCCTGATGCAGTGCCATGCCGTCGAGGAGGTGGCCGTAGTCGGGTTCGTCGACGCCCATCATCTGCTGCATGACCGGCGAGGAGAGGCCGACCTTGTGGCCGGTGACGGTGGCGCCGGCGGTGCACTGCCGGCGGATGTTGATCAGCTGGATCTCGTAGGCGTCCTCGGCGTCGACGCCCGGGAAGGTGTCGACGAGGGGGGCGACGGGGGTGCCGCTGCGCTCGGCGTCCCACAGCAATTCTGCCGCGAGGTGCCGTTGGCGGTCCGTGAGCATGAGTGGTCCTTCGCAGGGCGGTCGGTTCGTCCGGGGAGGCTAAGCGGGGTGGCCTGCGGGCGGGGAGCGCGCGTTCCCGCTGAGCGGGATTTCGACGCCGTGAGGTTATTTCGATCAGTCATAACTCCGGGAGCGGGGCCGGGTCGGGGCGGGGCGGGCGGGAGTTGGGGCGCCGCAACCGGCCGCCCGCTCGCCCGGAGCCGCCCCGTACCGGCCCGCGCCACCCCGCACCGCCCCCGTCGGCGTGCCGTCAGCGCGCCCCGTACACCGGCTGCGGCGCTTCGGCGTCGGCGAGGAGTTTGCGGGCGGCCTCGCCGGCCTCGGCCGGGGTCCAGCGGGCGGCCTTGTCGGCGGTGGGGCCGGGCCGCCAGCCCTCCATCACGGTGATCCGGCCGGCCTCGGCCTCGAAGACCCGGCCGGTGACGCCGTCGCTGGCGGCGGAGGACAGCCAGACGACCAGCGGGGAGACGTTCTCGGGGGCCATGGCGTCGAACTCCCCCTCGGCCGGGGCCGCCATCGTCTCGGCGAAGGTCTGCTCGGTCATCCGGGTGCGGGCGGCCGGGGCGATCGCGTTGACCTGGACGCCGTAGCGGCCCATCTCGGCGGCGGCGACGAAGGTGAGGCCGAGGATCCCGGCCTTGGCCGCGGAGTAGTTGCCCTGGCCGACGCTGCCGAGGAGTCCGGCGCCCGAGCTGGTGTTGATGACCCGGGCGTCGGGCGTCCGCCCGGCCTTGGCCTCGGCGCGCCAGTGCCCGGCGGCGTGCTTGAGCGGCAGGAAGTGGCCCTTGAGGTGGACCCGCATCACCGCGTCCCAGTCGTCCTCGTCGAGGTTGACGAGCATCCGGTCGCGCAGGAATCCGGCGTTGTTGACGAGGGTGTCGAGGCGGCCGAAGGCGTCGAGGGCGGTGGTGACGAGGGAGGCGGCGCCGTCGGTGGTGGTGATGTCGCCGGTGTGGGCGACGGCCTGGCCGCCGCGGGCGCGGATCTCGTCGACGACCTGCTGGGCGGGCCCGGCGGAGGTGCCGGCTCCGTCGGCGGCCACGCCGAGGTCGTTGACGACGACGTGGGCTCCTTCGGCCGCGAGGGCGAGGGCATGGGCGCGGCCCAGTCCCCGGCCGGCTCCGGTGACGGCGGCGACGCGTCCGGCGCAGATTCCGGTCATCTCAGGACTCCTTGGTGGCTTCGGTGGTGGGGTGGTCGGCGGTGCTGGAGTGGTTGACGGTGGCGGCGTCGAGGAAGGCAGGGCGTTCCCCGCCGCCGTGGACGAGCAGTTGGGCGCCGCTGAGGTAGGCGGCGCGGTCGGAGGCGAGGAAGACGCAGGCGTCGCCGATCTCGGCGGGCTCGGCGAGCCGGCCGAGGGGCACTGTCGCGCCGACGGCCGCGATGCCCGCCTCGTCGCCGTAGTGCAGGGCGGAGAGTTCGGTGCGCACCATGCCCAGGACGAGGGTGTTGACGCGGACCTTCGGCGCCCATTCGACGGCCATGGAGCGGGCGAGGTTCTCCAGGCCCGCCTTCGCGGCACCGTAGGCGGCGGTGCCGGGTGAGGGGCGGGTGCCGCTGACGCTGCCGATCATGATGACCGAGCCGCCGTCGGGCTGGGCGCGCATGACCTCGTACGCGGCGAGCGAGGCGGTCATCGGCGCGATGAGGTTGAGTTCGACGACCCGGGCGTGCCGTGTGGCGTCGCTCTCGCCGAGGAGGCGGTAGGGGGTGCCGCCGGCGTTGTTGACCAGGCAGTCCAGGCGGCCGTGGTCGGCCGCGACCTGGGGGAAGAAGGCGCGTACGGCGTCCGGGTCGCGCAGGTCGAGGGGGCGGAAGTCCGCGGTGCGGCCGGCGGCCTCGACGGGGACGTCGGGCGGTCTGCGGGCGCAGACCACGACGGTGGCTCCGGCCTGCAGGAATGCGCGGGCGATTCCCGCGCCGACGCCCCTGGTGCCGCCGGTGACGACGGCCACCTGTCCGGTCAGATCGAGGGTCAGGCTCATGTGACACCCCTCCCGCAGCGCGCGATCCGCTGCTAACTTCGCTACCTAACAAACGCTTGGTGGAAAGGTAGCTGATCTGCTCATGGGTGTCTCCACCTCCAGGCCGGACAAGGGAATCGCGGTCGTCACCGTCGATTTCCCGCCGGTCAACGCCCTTCCCGTTCAGGGCTGGTACGACCTCGCGGACGCGGTCCGGGCGGCCGGCCGCGACCCCGACGTCCGCTGTGTCGTGCTCACCTCCGAGGGACGCGGCTTCAATGCGGGCGTCGACATCAAGGAGATGCAGCGGGACACCGCTTCCGGCGGCCATGGCGCGCTGATCGGCGCCAACCGCGGCTGCGCGGAGGCGTTTGCGGCGGTCTACGAGTGCGAGGTGCCGGTCGTCGCTGCGGTGCACGGCTTCTGTCTGGGCGGCGGCATCGGCCTCGTCGGGAATGCGGACGCGATCGTGGCCAGCGAGGACGCCACCTTCGGCCTGCCGGAGCTGGACCGTGGCGCGCTCGGCGCGGCCACCCATCTGGCCCGGCTGGTCCCCCAGCACCTGATGCGGGCGCTCTACTACACCTCGCGCACCGCCACCGCCGCCGAACTGCACTCCCACGGCTCGGTCTGGAAGGTCGTCCCGCGCGAGCGGCTCAGGGACGCGGCGCTGGAGCTGGCGCGCGAGATCGCACGGAAGGACGGCCTGCTCATCCGGCTGGCCAAGTCCGCCATCAACGGCATCGACCCCGTCGACGTACACCGCAGCTACCGCTTCGAGCAGGGCTTCACCTTCGAAGCGAACCTCAGCGGAGTCGCCGATCGCGTCCGCGACACCTTCGGCAAGGAGGACTCATGACCGACAAGACCATGACGCCCGAGGAGGTCGTCTCCCGCCTGCGCAGCGGGATGACCCTCGGCATCGGCGGCTGGGGCTCGCGCCGTAAGCCGATGGCGCTGGTGCGGGCGCTGCTCCGTTCCGAGATCACCGATCTCACCGTCGTCTCGTACGGCGGCCCCGACGTCGGCCTGCTCGCCGCCGCCGGGAAGATCCGCAAGCTGATCGCCCCGTTCGCGACCCTCGACTCCATCCCCCTGGAGCCGCATTTCCGCGCGGCCCGCCAGCGCGGTGCGTTCACCCTTACGGAGGTCGACGAGGCGATGTTCATGTGGGGCCTGCACGCCGCCGCCAACCGCCTGCCCTTCCTCCCCGTCCGCGCCGGCCTCGGTTCGGACGTCATGCGGGTCAACCCGGAGCTGAAGACGGTGACGTCGCCGTACGAGGACGGGGAGACCTTCGTCGCGATGCCCGCGCTGCGGATGGATGCGGCGCTGGTCCACATGAACCGCGCCGACCGGCTGGGCAACGGCCAGTACCTGGGGCCCGATCCCTACTTCGACGATCTGTTCTGCGAGGCCGCGGACACCGCGTACGTCTCCTGCGAGCAGCTGGTGGACGGCTTCCAGGACGCCGCCCCGCAGACCCTTCTCGTCAAGCGGCATGCGGTCACCGGCGTCGTCGAAACGCCGAACGGCGCGCACTTCACCTCGTGCGTGCCCGACTACGGGCGCGACGAGCCGTTCCAGAAGCTGTACGCGACCACGCCCTGGGCCGAGTTCGCGGAACGCTTCCTGTCCGGAGCGGACGAGAAGTCCTACCAGTCCGCGGTGCACGCCTGGCACGAGGAGCAGAAGTGACGACGACCGTGAGCGCGGCCACCCGCGCCGAGTACTGCGTGATCGCCTGTGCCGACGCCTGGCGGGACAACGGCGAGGTGCTCGCCAGCCCGATGGGCCTGATCCCGTCCATCGGCGCGCGCCTGGCCAAGCGGACCTTCTCCCCCGACCTGCTCCTCACGGACGGCGAGGCGATGATCGTCGGGCTCGACGGGGAGCCCGAGGGCTGGCTGCCGTACCGCCAGCACCTGGCCATGGTCACCGGCGGAAAGCGCCACGTCATGATGGGCGCCAGCCAGATCGACCGGTTCGGCAACCAGAACATCTCCTGCATCGGCGACTGGGAGCGGCCCGCCCGCCAGCTGCTCGGCGTCCGCGGCGCGCCCGTCAACACCCTCAACAATCCGGTCAGTTACTGGGTGCCCAAGCACTCGACCCGGGTCTTCGTCGAGAAGGTCGACATGATCAGCGGCGTCGGCTACGACAGCGCGGCCGCGGCCGGCCCGTCGGCGACCCGCTACCACCGCATCCCGCGCGTGGTCACCAACCTCGGCGTCTTCGACTTCGAGACCCCGGACCGCGCGATGCGCCTGGCCTCCCTGCACCCCGGCGTGACGGTGGACGAGACGGCGGAGGCCACCGGCTTCCCGCTCGCCCGGCCCGACGAGGTGCCCTGCACCCGCGAGCCCACCCCCGAGGAGCTGCGGCTGATCCGCGAGGTCATCGACCCGAAGGGACTGCGCAACCGCGAGGTGCCGTCGTGAGCGGGGCCGGCGAGGCAAGCAGTGCGGGCGGGACGAGCGGTACGGACGAGGCAAGCGATCCGGGCGAGGCGGGCGTTGCCGGCTTCGCGACGCCGCTGACGAAGCTGGTCGGGGTACGGCATCCGATCGTGCAGACCGGCATGGGATGGGTGGCCGGGCCCCGGCTGGTCTCGGCCGCCGCCAACGCGGGCGCGCTGGGGATCCTCGCCTCGGCCACCATGACGCCCGCGCAGCTGCGGTCCGCCATCCGCGAGGTCGCCTCCCGCACGGACCAGCCGTTCGGCGTCAATCTGCGCGCGGATGCGGGCGATGCCGCCGAACGCGTGGGCATCATCATCGAGGAGGGCGTACGGGTCGCCTCGTTCGCGCTGGCCCCCTCGCGCGATCTGATCGCCCGGCTGAAGGACGCGGGAGTGATCGTCGTCCCGTCCATCGGTGCCCGCCGGCACGCCGAGAAGGTCGCGGCCTGGGGCGCCGACGCGGTCATCGTCCAGGGCGGCGAGGGCGGCGGCCACACCGGGAACGTCGCCACCACGGTCCTGCTCCCGCAGGTCGTGGACGCGGTCGACATCCCGGTGATCGCCGCCGGCGGCTTCTTCGACGGCCGGGGACTGGTCGCGGCCCTCGCCTACGGCGCGGCCGGCATCGCCATGGGCACCCGCTTCCTGCTGACCTCGGACAGCACCGTGCCGCAGGGCGTACAGGCCCGCTATCTGGAAGCGTCCGTCAAGGACATCACCGTCACCACCAAGGTGGACGGCCTGCCGCACCGGATGCTGCGCAGCGAGCTGGTCACGGCGCTGGAGAAGTCCGGGCGCGCCGCCGCGCTGCTCAAGGCGGTGCGGCACGCCGCGTCGTTCAAGAAGCTGTCCGGGCTGAGCTGGGCGCAGATGGTCACCGACGGCCTGGCGATGAAGCACGGCAAGGATCTGACCTGGAGTCAGGTCCTGCTGGCGGCCAACACGCCGATGCTGTTGAAGGCGTCGATGGTCGACGGCCGTACCGACCTCGGCGTGATGGCCTCCGGCCAGGTCGCCGGGCTGATCGACGATCTGCCGTCGTGCGCGGAACTCGTCGACCGGATCATGGCCGAGGCGCGGTCGGCGCTGACGGCCCTGCCCCGCTGAGCGGGACCTTCCGGTCTCCCCACTCCCCACTCCCCCGTCCCGGACCGTCCTCCGGGCGGCGGCCCGCCGGCTGTCGCCACGGCGCCGGTCCGGGACGGGGTTCCCCGTCTCCTCCCCCCATCCCCCTTTCTCTCCTCCCCTCTGCACAGGAGCTGCCGCGTGTTCCCTACTCGCCGTCGCGCCACCACCCTGCTCTTCGGGTCCGCCCTCACGCTCGGCGGGCTCTCCGTGACCGCCGCCTGCGGCCGGGCCGCCCGCGCACCGTCCGACGAGGCTTCCGAGGCCCACGCCAAGGCCGCCGCGCCGGCCGCCGTCCACCGCATAGCGCTCCGGGGCGCGGTCAACGTCCGTGATCTCGGCGGCTATCGCACCACCGACGGCCGGGAGGTCCGCTACGGCAGGCTCTTCCGCGCCGGCTCCCTCGCCAAGCTGACCCCGGCGGATCTGCGCACGCTGGCCGGTCTCCATCTGCACACGGTCGTCGATCTCCGGGTCCCGGCGGAGCTGCGGTTCGACGGCAGGGACCGCCTGCCGCACGGCCTGGAGGTGACCTCCCGGCCCGTCGACGACACCGGGCTGTTCCAGGCGATGCAGTCGGCCGTCGCCACCAAGGACCCGGCCGAGCAGCGGAAACGGCTGGGCGGCGGCCGGGCCGAGCGGCGGATGCGGGAGATCTACCCGGGCTTCGTCAGCAACGCCCGCAACCGCGACCAGTTCGCGGCGACCATCGAGGACATCGCGCGCGACGACCGGCTGCCGCTGCTGTTCCACTGCACCTCGGGCAAGGACCGCACCGGCTGGCTGAGTTACGTCCTGCTGCGCCTGCTCGGCGTCCCGCACGCCGCCGCCGAACGGGACTATCTGCTCTCCAACACCATCCGGCGCCCGGCGGACGCCAAGGTCAACGCCGGGCTGAAGAAGGCCGGGATGATGCGGGACACGGATCTGCTGCGGCCGCTCCAGGAAGTGCGCGGGAGCTATCTGGACGCGGGGCTCAAGGAGCTGCGGCAGGAGTACGGCAGCATCCAGCACTACGTCGCCAAGGGCCTGGGGCTGGACGGGAAAACCGTGAGCCGGGTCCGCGCCAATCTGCTGCGCTGACCCGGCCCGGGTTTCGCCGCCGCCCGTTCAGCGGGCGGCGGCGTGTGCGCCGGCGCGGCGTCCGGAGAACACCGCGTCGGCGATCGAGAGCCCGCTGACGTAGCTGTGCGAGCAGACTCCCACCGCGCTGCGGCCCGCGGCGTACAGCCCGTCGATGACCGAGCCGTCCGGGCGCTGTACCTGCCCGGAGTCGTCGTGCACCCGCAGGCCGCCGAGGGTGATCATCGGGCAGGGGTAGAACAGCGAACTGCCGAGCGAGCAGTCCAGGACGTAGTACGGGCCGCCCTCCAGCGGCTGGACGTACTCCGCGGGCTTGCCCAGCGGATCCGGGCGGCCCTCCCGCGCCGAGGCGTTGTAGGCCTCCAGCGTCCGCATCAGCCCGTCCGGGGAGATTCCGGCGCGGGCCGCGGCGGCCGCGGGGGTGGCGGCCTTGTCGTGGCCGAGGGCGAACAGATAGCCCATCTGCGCCTTCTGGAAGAAGACGGTCTGGGTGCGCAGCTCCTTCCTGGCCCGTTCCCAGATCGCGCGGTCGACGACCAGGTAGGCGTGTCCGTCATGGTGGTTGACCATGTGGTCGCCGATGGCCGCGCCGTAGAGCAGCTCGTTGCAGATCCGCCGGCCCGCCCGGTCGACGAGCAGACCGCGGCCGAGCGAGGTGGGCGGGGAGAAGAAGCGCCAGGCCGACACCCGGTCGAGGTGGGCGGTCGCGCCGCCCACCGAGGTGCCGAGCCGGATGCCGGACCCGTCGTCGCCGATGGTGCCGAGCGGCCGGCCCGGCAGGTACTGCGGGGCGTGCTCGGACAGCATCCGCGGGTTGAACGCGAAGCCGCCCGCGGCGAGGACCACGCCGCGGCGGGCCCGTACGGTGAAGGTCGGGGCGCGGGCCTCCAGCCGCCGCACCGCGCGGACGAGGGCGCCCACGCCCTGCGGGTAGTAGTTGCTGCCCTTGCCCAGGGGGGCGGACAGCGCCTGGTGGGCACGGGCCGCGGCGCCGGTCAGCCGGCCGTACTCCACGCCCACGACCCGGTCCCCGTCGAGGATCAGGCGCCGGGCGCGGGCCCGGGGGACGAGGGTGACGCCGCGGGCGCGGGCCGCCGCCGCGAGATGCCCGAAGAGCACTTTGCCCGAGGCGAGCCCCTTGGCCTTGGTGCGGTGGCCGCGGGGTGCGGGCGGTGCCGCGTCGCGGTAGGGCGGGAACTGCTCGTTGCCCGAGTGGTAGAGGAGGTAGTCGTCCGTGGGGTAGGAGGTCTTGAACGGGCAGAGGGTGCCCTCGAAGACCGCGCCCTTCTCCTCCAGCCAGGTGAGGTTCGCGGCGCTGTCCGCGCAGAATCTGCGCAGTACGGCATCGCTCACCACGCCCTGGGTCTCGGCCTTGAGGTAGGCGTACATGGCGTCGGGGGTGTCGCTCGCCCCGGCGGCGCGCTGCTGTGCGGTGCCGCCGCCGGCGTAGACGACGCCGCCGCTCAGGGCGGTGGCGCCGCCGCCGCCGAAGCGGTCCAGGGCGAGGACCTCGGCGCCGGCGTCCATGGCCTCCAGGGCCGCGGACGCTCCGGCGGCGCCGAATCCCACGACGCACAGATCGGTCTCGGCGTCCCAGTGGGTCACGGGCGCGGGCATCAGAGGCGCTCGATGATGGTCACATTGGCCTGGCCGCCGCCCTCGCACATGGTCTGCAGCCCGAACCGGCCGCCGGTGCGCTCGAGTTCGTGCAGCATGGTCGTCATCAGCCGGACGCCGGTCGCGCCGAGCGGGTGCCCCAGGGCGATGGCGCCTCCGTTGACGTTGACCTTCTCCGGGTCGGCGCCGGTCTCCTTGAGCCAGGCCAGGACGACCGGTGCGAAGGCCTCGTTGATCTCGACCAGGTCGATGTCGTCCAGCGACATACCGGCCTTCTTCAGCGCGTACGCGGTGGCGGGTATCGGCGCGGACAGCATCCGGATCGGGTCCTCGCCGCGCACCGAGAGGTGGTGGATGCGGGCGCGGGGGGTCAGGCCGTGCTCGGCCACCGCCCGCTCGGAGGCCAGCAGCATGGCGGCCGCGCCGTCGGAGACCTGCGAGGAGACCGCCGCGGTCAGCCGGCCGCCCTCGACGACCGGTGCCAGCGAGGCCATCTTCTCCAGCGAGGTGGCGCGGCGCGGCCCCTCGTCGGTGGTGACGTCCCCGTAGGCGACGATCTCCCGGTCGAAGCGGCCCTCGTCGATGGCGCGGACGGCGCGCTGGTGGGAGCGGAGCGCGAACTCCTCCATGTCCGTCCGGCTGATGTCCCATTTGGTGGCGATGAGTTCGGCGCCGTGGAACTGGTTGACGGGGGCGTCGCCGTAGCGGGCGCGCCAGCCCGCGGAGCCGGCGTAGGGGCCCTCGGTCAGGCCGAGGGGCTCGGCGGCCTGACGGCTGGCGAAGGCGATCGGGATCTGCGACATGTTCTGTACGCCGCCGGCGACGACCAGGTCCTGGGTGCCGGAGAGCACGCCCTGGGCGGCGAAGTGGACGGCCTGCTGGGAGGAGCCGCACTGGCGGTCGACGGTGACGCCGGGGACCTCCTCGGGCAGCCCGGCGGCGAGCCAGCAGGTCCGGGCGATGTCCCCGGCCTGCGGTCCGACCGTGTCCAGGCAGCCGAAGACGACGTCCTCGACGGCGGCCGGGTCGGCGTCCGTACGGTCCATCAGCGCCTTGAGCACATGGGCGCCGAGGTCGGCGGGGTGGACGGCGGCGAGACCGCCGCCTTTCTTGCCGACGGGGGTGCGCAGTGCATCGACGATGTAGGCCTCGGCCATGAGGGTCTCCTTGGTGATGATTCTGCGGATGTGCCGGTCAGTTCCGCAAGGCGATGCCGTCCAGGACCATCGAGAGGTACTGGCGGGCGATCTCCTCGGGGCTGTGCTGTGCTCCGGGCCGGTACCAGCTCGCGGCGACCCAGACGGTGTCGCGGACGAAGCGGTAGGTGAGCCGGATGTCGAGATCGGCGCGGAAGACCTGGGCGGCCACGCCGCGCTCGAGGGTGCCCAGCCAGGCCTGTTCGAAGTTGCGCTGCGCGGTGGCGAGGTAACCGAAGCGCGGCTGCTGGGCGGCCAGGTGCTTGGCCTCCTTCTGGTAGATCGCGACGGCCGCACGGTGCCGGTCGATCTCCCGGAAGGAGGCGGTGACCAGGGCCTCGATGGTCTCGCGCGGGCCGAGCCGGGCGGCGAGGACCGCGTCGTAGCCGGCCCACAGCTCGTCCAGGAAGGTGCCGAGGATCTCGTCGAGCATCGACTCCTTGGAGTCGAAGTGGTAGTAGAGGCTGCCCGCGAGCATGCCGACCGCATCGGCGATCTGCCGGACGGTGGTGGCGTTGTAGCCCTGGGCGGCGAACACCTCCGCCGCGGTGGCGAGGAGTTCGCGACGGCGGGTCTCAGGCATGCTGGGAGCTGACGGAGACGGTTTCGCCCGTCATGTACGAGGAGTAGTCCCCAGCCAGGAAGACGATCACGTTGGCGATCTCCCAGGGTTCGGCGTAGCGGCCGAACGCCTCCTTCTCGGTGAGTTCGGCCAGCAGCTCGGGCGTGGTGACCTTCACCAGGTGCGGGTGCATGGCGAGGCTGGGCGAGACCGCGTTGATCCGGACCCCGTACTCGGCGGCCTCGACGGCGGCGCAGCGGGTCAGGGCCATCACCCCGGCCTTGGCGGCGGCGTAGTGGGCCTGGCCGCGCTGGGCGCGCCAGCCGATGACGGAGGCATTGTTGACGATCACGCCGCCGTCGCCGGTGGCCTTCATCCGGCGCAGCGCGGCCCGGGTGCAGCGGAAGGTGCCGTTCAGGGTCACGTCGAGGACCTTGCTCCACTGCTCGTCGGTCATCTCGACGAGGTCGGCGGTGCCGCCGAGGCCGGCGTTGTTGACGAGGATGTCGAGGCGGCCGTGGCGCTCCTCGGCGAGGTCAAAGAGACTGTTCACCTGGTCTTCGTCGGTGACGTCGCAGGGCAGGCCGGCGACCTTGTCGGCGCCGAACTCCTCGGCGAGGGCGTCCGCGCTCTCCTTCAGCCGCCGCGGATGCGCATCGCCGATGACGATCCGGGCGCCTTCTTCGAGGAACCGGCGGGCGGTGGCGCCGCCGATGCCGGCTCCGGCGGCGGCGGTGACGACGGCGGTGCGGCCGGCGAGCAGGCCGTGGCCGGGGACGTAGCGGGGCGGGGGTGCGGGGGTCATGCGCGGGCCTCCTTGGGCAGGCCGAGCACCCGCTCGGCGATGATGTTCCGCTGGATCTCGTTGGAGCCGGCGTAGAGGGTGTCGGCGCGGGAGAAGAGGAAGAGCCGCTGCCAGTCGTCGAGGTCGTAGGGCTCCCCGGCGGCCAGCATGCCGCCCGCGCCGCAGATGTCCATGGCGAGTTCGCCCAGGTCGCGGTGCCAGGTGGCCCAGAAGATCTTGCCGATGGACGCCTCGGGGCCGGGGGCGCCGGCCGCGACGCCGTCGAGCATCCGCAGGGCGTTGAAGCGGATGGTCTCCAGGCCGATCCAGGCCTGTGCGAGGCGGTCGCGGATCAGCGGGTCGTCGGCCGCGCCGTTGCGGCGGGCGAGGTCGATGAGCGTTTCGAGTTCGCGGCGGAAGCCGACCTGCTGGCCGAGGGTGGAGACGCCGCGCTCGAAGCCGAGGGTGGCCATGGCCACTTTCCAGCCGTCGCCGGGGGCGCCCACGAGGTGTTCGGCGCGGGTGCGCGCCCCGTCGAAGAACACCTCGTTGAATTCGGAGGTGCCGGTCAGCTGCTCGATGGGCCGTACGTCGACGCCTTCCTGGTCCAGTGGGACCAGGAGGTAGGACAGGCCGCGGTGGCGTGCGGAGCCCGGCTCGGTGCGCGCGACGACGAAGCACCACTGCGACTCATGGGCCAGTGACGTCCAGATCTTCTGCCCGTCGACGATCCAGTCGCCGCTGCTCTCGTCCCGTACCGCCCGGGTCCGTACGTTCGCCAGGTCGGAGCCCGCGTCGGGCTCGCTGTATCCCTGGCACCACAGTTCCTCGACGGCGACGATCGGCGGCAGGAAGCGGGCGCGCTGCTCGGGGGTGCCGAAGGCGATCAGGGTGGGGCCGAGGAGCTGTTCGCCGATGTGGTTGACGCGTGCGGGGGCGTCGGCGAGGGCGTACTCCTCGTGGAAGGCGACCTGCTGTTCCAGGGTGGCGCCGCGGCCGCCGTACTCGACCGGCCAGCCGACGCAGGTCCAGCCCGCGGCCGCCATGTGCCGTTCCCAGGCGAGGCGTTCGGCGAAGGCCTCGTGTTCGCGGCCGGGGCCGCCCCGGCCGCGCAGGGAGGCGAACTCGCCGGTGAGGTTGGCCTGCAGCCACTGGCGGATCTCGGTGCGGAAGCTCTCGACGTGGGATGGGGCCTCGACGCTGCTCATGGCGGTACGTTAACCTACCAAACACTTGTTAGGGAAGTTGCTTGTGAGGGAAGGAGGGGCGGGGAATGACCGCTGCCCACGACGACGAGCCCGTGCGCTATGAACGGCAAGGACCGATCGCGACCGTCACCATGAACCGGCCGGACTACCGCAACGCCCAGAATTCCGCGATGACCTACGCCCTCGACCGCGCCTTCTACCGCGCCGCGGACGACGACGAGGTCAAGGTCGTGGTGCTGGCCGGCGCGGGCCGGCATTTCTCCGCCGGCCACGACATCGGCACCCCCGAGCGCGACGCCCACCTCCCCTTCGACCGCACGGCGGGGCTGTGGTGGGACCACTCGGACAAGGCGGGGGCGGAGAGCCGGTTCGCCCGCGAGTCCGAGGTCTATCTCGGTATGTGCCGCCGCTGGCGGGAGCTGCCCAAGCCGGTCATCGCGTCCGTACAGGGGGCGTGTGTGGCGGGCGGGCTGATGCTCGCCTGGATCTGCGATCTGATCGTCGCCTCCGACGACGCGTTCTTCGCCGATCCCGTCGTACGGATGGGCATTCCCGGCGTCGAGTACTTCGCCCACCCCTGGGTGATGCCGCCGCGGATCGCCAAGGAGTTCCTCTACACCGGGGACCGGATGGACGCCCGGCGGGCGTACGAGGTGGGCATGGTCAACCGTGTCGTACCGCGGGACGAACTCACCGACCGCACACAGGAGTTGGCGCTGCGGATCGCGGAGATGCCGCGCCTCGGTCTCGCCCTGACCAAGCGCGCCGTCAACCAGGCCGAGGACCTTCAGGGCCTGCACACCGGCCTGGACTCCGTCTTCGGCCTGCATCACGTGGCGCATGCGCACAACGCCGAGACCGCCAAGGACTCGCTCGGCGGCATGGACATCCGGAAGATGAAGGAGGCCGGTGCCTGATGGACCTCGACTTCACCGCCGCCGAGGACGCCTTCCGGGCCGAGGCACGCGCCTGGCTCGCCGAACACGTCCCCGCCACCCCGCTGCCCTCCCTGGAAACCGCGGAGGGCTTCGCCGCCCACCGCGCCTGGGAGCAGCGGCTCGCCACGGACCGCTGGTCGGTGGTCTCCTGGCCCGAGGAGTACGGCGGCCGGGGCGCCTCGATCCTCCAATGGCTGATCTTCGAGGAGGAGTACTACGCCGCGGGCGCACCCGGCCGGGTCAGCCAGAACGGCATCAACCTCCTCGCCCCCACGCTCTTCGAGCACGGCACCGACGAGCAACGCGCCCGCATCCTCGGCCCGATGGCGAGCGGCGAGGTCATCTGGGCCCAGGCATGGTCCGAGCCGGAGTCGGGCTCCGACCTGGCGTCGCTGCGCTCGACGGCCGAGCGGACCGACGGCGGCTGGCTGCTCAGCGGCCAGAAGACCTGGTCGTCCCGGGCCTCCTTCGCCGACCGCGCCTTCGGCCTCTTCCGCAGCGAACCGGACACACCGAAGCCGCACCAGGGGCTCACGTATCTGATGTTCCCGCTGGACGCACCCGGTGTGACCGTCCGCCCCATCGGCCGCCTCGACGGCAAGCCGGCCTTCGCCGAACTCTTCCTCGACCAGGTCTTCGTCCCCGACGCGGATGTCATCGGTGAGCCGGGACAGGGCTGGCGCGTCGCGATGAGCACCGCCGGCAACGAGCGCGGGCTGACCCTGCGCAGTCCGGGCCGCTTCACCGCGGCGGCCGACCGGCTGACCGACCTGTGGCGTTCGAGCGCGGACCCGTCCGACACCGCGCTGCGCGACCGCGTCGCCGACGCCGTGATCGGCGCCCGCGCCTATCAGCTCTTCACCTACGCCAACGCCTCCCGGATCGCGGCCGGAGGTTCGATCGGCGCCGAGTCGAGCCTGAACAAGGTCTTCTGGTCCGAGCTGGACATCGCGCTGCACGAGAGCGCACTGGACCTGCTCGGCCCGTACGGAACCCTCGCCGATGACGCCGATGACGCACCCGCACACGGGAGTTGGGCCGAGGGCTACACCTTCTCCCTGGCCGGACCGATCTATGCCGGCACCAATGAGATCCAGCGCGACATCATCGCCGAGCGGCTGCTCGGCCTGCCGAAGGGACGCCGGGCGTGACAACCAGGACCCCACGCAACGACACCGCCCGACGAGAACACCACCCCCACCACACGGACCGGACCGGCCGGGGGCCCGGGGGTTGCCCCCCGGAACAGCACAGGATCACCGAGCGGTTGCTCGGCCTGCCGAAGGGACGCCGGTGATGCGGTTCCTCCTGAACGATGAGCAGCGGGAGTTCGGCCGCACGCTGGACGGCATGCTGGGCGCGTCCGGCACCCCGGCCGCCGTGCGGGCCTGGGCGTCCGGCGACCACAAGCCGGGGCGCGACCTGTGGGCGCGGCTCGCGGCGGCGGGGGTGTTCGGCCTCGCCGTGCCCGAGGAGCACGACGGCATGGGGCTGCTGCCCGTCGAACTCTCCGTGGCCTTCACGGAGCTGGGGCGCCATGCGGTGCCGGGCCCGCTGGTGGAGACGGTCGCCGCGGCCGCCTTCCTGGGCCGCCTGGCGGATGCCGCGGTGGCCGGCGACCGGCTCGCCGGGATCGCGTCCGGCGAGACGGTCGTCAGCCTCTGCGCCGGGACCCCCTACGCGCTGGACGCGGACGCCGCCGACGCCGTGTTCGTCGTCCAGGACGACACCGTCCGGCTCACGGAGCGCCACGGCCCCGTCCAGGCCTCCCTCGACCCGGCGCGGCGGCTGTCCCGCCCCCTCGACGGCACCGTCCTCGCCCAGGGCCCGGCGGTGACCGCGGCCGCCGCACACGCCCTCCAGGTCGCCCGGCTGGCCACTGCCGCGCAGTCCCTCGGGCTGGGCCGCGCGCTGCTGACCGAGACCGTCTCCTACGTCGGGCAGCGCACGCAGTTCAAGGTCCCCATCGGCTCCTTCCAGGCCGTCAAGCACCGGCTCGCCGACGCGCTGATCGCCCTGGAGTTCGCCCAGCCGCTGGTGCACGCGGCGGCGCTGGCCGTGGCGGCGGACGCCCCGTCGGCCGGCCGGGAGACCGCCGCGGCGAAGGTGGCGGCCGGTGAGGCGGCGTACACCGCGGCGCGTACCGCCCTCCAGCTCCACGGCGCCCTCGGCTACACCGACGAACTGGACCTCTCCCTCTGGATCCGCAAGGCCCGCGCACTGCGGGACGCATGGGGCACACCGTCCGAGTGCCGGGCGCGCGTGCTGGCCGACTAGCCGGCCTCCCGAAGCCCGCGGCGCCTCCGGTACGAGTCGTCGCGGGCCGGGCCCGACGTGGGGCCTCAGGGAAGGTGGCCGGTGACGGCCCGACGATCGTCACCGGCGTCGCGGCCCACGTCCGGGCGGCCTCCTCCCGCGCGCGCCCGCCCGAACCGGGGCGCGCGCCAGGCCCGCTCCCCCAGCAGGGCCATCGCTGCGGGCAGCAGCACGCCCCGCACCACGGTGGCGTCCAGCAGCACCGCCGGCGCCATCCCGAGCGTAACTCGGCTGTCAGTGCCGGAAGTTAGAGTTCGGGGCATGACTGATGAGCGCATTGACGAGCGGATGATGACCGGCCTCTCCGGCCACCTCCACGCCGGTTGCCGCGACACCTCGCCCGTCATCGAGCTCGACGGCGCTCCCGTTGGGGTCGGCATCGACGACGACGGCATCCTGTGGACCTGCGACCTCCGCACGGGCGCGTGTGCCCAGCGCCCGCTGGAGCTCGAAGCGGCCGTACCCGAGGACGACTGGTACCGCGAGGTCGGTCTGCTGGACGACGACACCGGTGAGGACCTGAGGTCGGAGGTCGAGACCGACGCACCGGGGATCGTCTCCGTCTTCACGACGGCCCGCCTCGGGGGCCGGCCCGTGGTCGTCACGGGCGGTGGGCGTTTCGACCTCACCCGCTTCGAGGAGGAGATGATGGGCGGGGCCGTACGGGTCTGGGATCTGCGGACCGGCCGCAAGATCGGCAAGACCGGGACCGGCCATGAGCTGGGCGTCTGCTCGCTCGCCACCGTTCCGTACGAGCAGGGGCTGCTGGCCGTCAGCAGCAGCGAGGAGGGGCTGCTGCTGGCATGGGATGTGACCACCGGTGAGCGCGTCGCGACGATCGAAGGCAGCTATAACGGCGGGATGGGCGCCGCGCTCATAGCCGGCCGACCGGTTGCCGCCACCGGAGGGCACGACTCCTTCGTCGAGGTGTGGGACATCCTCAGCGGGGAGCGGCTGGGAGAGCCGCTGACCGGCATCGAGCCCGTCGTCAGGGCGCTCGCGCTCACCGAGGTGAACGGGCGCGCCGTGGTGGTGGCCGGGGGCGACGACGGCGCGCTGCACATATGGGACCTGGTCGGTCAGGAGCCGGTGGGAGCGCCCCTGACCGGTCACACGGACAGCATCCGGACGCTGGGCACGGCGACCGTCGCCGGGCGCACGATCGGCGTGACCGGCAGCGATGACGGCACCACCCGCGTGTGGGACCTCGCCCGCCGCGAACAGCTCGGGGAGCCGTTCGCCGGGCATCGCCTCCAGACCGTCACCGAGTTGGCCGGTGTCCCGGTCGCGGTCACCCTCGGCCCCGACACGACCGTCCGGGTGTGGGATCTGACGCGCGCCGCCCCCGCACCGACGGATCGGCTCCGGTAGTACGGGGGCGGTCGCCCGGTCAGGTCAGCGGCTCGCGGTCAGGTCAGCGGCTCGCGCTCGCGGTCAGCCCCAGCTCCTCCGCGAGCCGTTCGCGGTGCCGCGCTGGTGCACCGAGCAGCTGCGCGCCGCCGTGCGCCCGCTTGAAGTAGCGGTGGGCGTCGTGCTCCCAGGTGATCCCGATTCCCCCGTGCAGCTGGATCATCTCGCCCGCGACCGCCGAAAACGCCTCCGAGCAGGCCGATTTGGCGACGGCCGCGTAGCGGGGCAGCTCCGCCGCGCCCTCGGCCGCCGCGAAGGCGGCGCCCAGTGCAGCCGACCGCGCCGCCTCCACCCGTACATAGGCATCCGCCAGCCGGTGCTTGACGGCCTGGAAGGAGCCGATGGAGCGGCCGAACTGCACCCGCTCCCCGGCGTACGCCACGGTCAGTTCGAGGCAGCGCTCCGCCGCCCCCACCTGCTCGGCGGCGAGCGCCACACAGCCGAGGTCCCGTACCCGGCGCAGCGCGCGGGCGCCGTCGCCGTCCGTGCCGAGGGGCCGCCCCTCTGCGCCGTCGAGGACGATCCGCGCCTGCGGGCGAGAGGAGTCCATCGTCACCAGCCGCTCGCGCCGCAGACCGGGGGCGTCCACCGCCACCTGGAACAGCCGGACGCCGGTGTCGGCACGGGCGGCCACGATCAGGACATCGGCATCGGCGCCGTCAAGGACGTGCTCCTTGACGCCGGTGAGCCGCCAGGTCCCGTCCGCCGCGCGACGGGCCCCGGCCTGGACCGCGTCCGGGTCCCAGGAGCCGTTCTCCGCCCAGGCCAGCGCGCCGACCGCACTCCCCTCGGCGAGCGCGGGCAGCAGCTCCCCCTCGCCGCAGGCGAGCAGGGCCTGTGTGGTCAGCACCGCGGAGCCGAGGAAGGGTACGGGTACCAGTGCCCGCCCCAGCTCCTCCATGACGACATGGATTTCGAGCGCGCCGCAGCCCGCGCCCCCGTACTCCTCGGGTACCGCCAGCCCCGCCACGCCGATCTGTTCGGTGAGCGGGCGCCACGCCGACGCATCCGGATGGCGGGCGAGCAACGACCGTACGGCGGAACGCAGTTCCTCGTGTTCCTCGGTCAGTGTCATGTGCCGAGGTCTCCTTTCCGTGCCGTGCGGCGCAGCTCACCCTTGAGGATCTTGCCGCCGGCGTTGCGGGGCAGTTCCGGAAGCAGGTGGTAGCGGCGCGGCACCTTGAAGTTGGCGAGCCGTTCGCGGGTCCAGGCGGTCAGCTCGTCGGGGTCGGGTTCGGTATCGGTCGCGGGCACGATGAAGGCGACGCCGACCTCACCGAGCCGGTCGTCGGGGGCGCCGACGACGGCGATGTCGGCGATGTCGGGGTGGCCGCGCAGCACCTGTTCCACCTCCGCCGGATAGGCGTTGAAGCCGCCGACGACGTACATGTCCTTGATCCGGTCGGTGATGGCGAGGAAACCCCGGTCATCGAGCACGCCGACGTCACCGGTGTGCAGCCAGCCGTCGGCGTCGACGGTCCGGGCCGTGGCCTCCAGGTCGTCGAGGTAGCCGCGCATGACGTGGTAGCCGCGGACGACCACCTCGCCCGGCTCGCCGGCGGGCAGCGGTTCGCCGGCCGGGTCGACGATGCGCAGTTCGGTCCCCGGCAGCGGCAGGCCGACGGTGTGCGCGATGGTCCAGGCGTCGGCGTCGGTGGGGCAGACGGTCACCACACCGGCCGATTCGGTCAGTCCGTAGGCGGTGAAGACAGCGGGTGCGCCGAGCACGTCGCGGATCTCGCGGACGAGTTCGGTGGGCACGGTGGCGGCTCCGGTGCCGGCCAGCCGGAGCGCGGTGAGCCGGTGGCGGGCGCGTTCGGGGTGGTGGATCAGGCCGTGGAAGACGGTGGGCGGCCCCATGAGCACGCTGACCGATTCGGCGGCCATCCGCTCCAGGATGCGGTCGGTGTCGTAGACCGCCTCGGGCAGCATGGTGACGCCGCGCAGCAGGCAGGCGAGGATGCCGGCCTTGTAACCGAAGGTGTGGAAGAAGGGATTGACGAGGAGATAACGGTCGCCCGCGCGCAGCGTGACCAGGCGGGACCATTCGGCGAAGACGCGGAGGGTCTGGCCCTGGGTGGTCATCACGCCCTTGGGGCGGCCGGTGGTACCGGAGGTGAAGAGGATGTCGCCGAGGTCGTCGGGGCCGACGGCCTGGGTGCGGGCGGCGAGCTCGGCGTCGGTGACGGCGCGGCCGGCCGCCAGATATGCGTCGTAGGTCAGGGTGGGCCCATAGGGCGGGACGGGCGTATCGGACCCGCCTGTCCCCGCTCGCCCGCCCGACCTGCCCGACCCACCCGACTCGCTCGGGGTGCCGGTTTCCGCCGGTCCCGGGGACGGCTCACCGTCGTCCCGCAGTACGACCGTGCCGCGCAACTCCCCAAGTTCCTCACCGGAGTTGAGCAGCATCGCATCGTAGTCACAGCCGAGGAAACCGCGTGCGGTGAAGAGCAGCCGTGCCCCACTGCGGCGCACGATGTCGGCGGCCTCGGCGGCCTTGTAGCGCGTATTGAGGGGGACGAGTACGGCGCCGACGGAGACGGCGCCGAGCACCGCGGTGATCCACTGGCGGCTGTTCGGTGCCCAGACGGCGACCCGGTCTCCGTGCCGTACGCCGTGTGCGAGCGCGGCCCGTGCCGCGGCGTTTACCTCCCTTTCCAGCCGGGCGAAGGTCCAGCGGACCTCGCCGTCGGCGAGCGCCTCCCGGTCGCCGTACGCCTCGGCGGCGTACGCGACGAGCTGCCCGATGGTGGCCGGCTCCAACTGGTCAGGCGGCCCTTGCTGGTTGTCATGTGCGCTGGTCATGGCCTCCCGCTCCCTTGCTCGGAGGTGGCGGCCGCGGTCCCGCGCGGTGCCGCCTACTTGACGTGCGGACGTGGCCGGTATCCAATCACAGTGTTTCGGTTAGACATATACCTAGTAGAAACAACTTTGGGAGGCCGCGTGCCCACCTTCGCCCCAGACACCCAGCAGCCGCCCGCCGCGCCGGCCCTCCCGGTCGACGACGCGGCGATGCGCGAGACGCTCAGCAGCTTCTGCACCGGCATCGCGGTGATCACCGCGCTCCAGGCCGACGGACGGCCGGCCGGCATGGCGGTGCAGTCCTTCGCCTCGGTATCCCTCGACCCGCCGCTGGTGTGCTTCTGCCCGGCAAAGACGTCCACCACCTGGCCGAAGATCAGCGCCGCCGGACGCTTCGCGGTCAACCTCCTCGCGGCCGACCAGCAGGAACTGTGCCGCCAGTTCGCGGTCACCGGCGGCGACAAGTTCACTGGGATCGACTGGCGGACCGGGCTCAACGGCGCGCCGCTGCTGACCGCGGCGCTGGCGACGATCGAATGCGACCTGGTGGACACCCTGCCGGGTGGCGACCACGTCATCGCGCTGGGCAGGGTCACCGCACTCACCCCCGCGGACCGGGTCCGTGACACCGATCCGCTGCTCTACTTCCGCCGCACCTACGGGCGCTTGCGGCCCTTCTCGCCCGCCTCGCCGGCGGCCGCCGCCTCGGCCGCCTCATCCAGGTCCGCCAGCATCGCGTCGGCCAGATCCCGTTCGGAGGCGTAGTACCGCTCCGACCACTTCAGGACGAGCGACGGGTAGGCCCACTCCTCCTTGTCCCGGGCGCCCGCCGCGTCCACCTCGGCGCGCTGCCGCATGGTCTCCGCGTACTCCCGGTGCCGGCCGAGCACTTCGCGCATCTGGTCACCCTCGAGCAGATGGCCGAGCCAGAGGCGCAGCATCACACCGTGCTTGAGGACCGGGGGCTCCACCGGCGCCTCGCGCGCCCAGTGGCGGACCGCCGCCATGCCCTCGTCGGTGATCACATAGACCCGCTTGTCGCGGTTGCCGGTCTCCTGCGCGACCATCCGCGAGGTGACATAGCCGCACTTCTCGAGCCGCTTGAGCTCGCCGTAGATCTGACTGAACGACGGGCTCCAGTAAAAGAAGCGCAGCGACCAGTCCGACCACTTCTTGAGGTCGTAGCCGGACAGCTCCTCGCCGAACGAGAGCAGCCCCAGCACCGCCCAACTCGTTGCCGGCAGCGCCGGGCGCCCGTCTTCACCGGCCTTCGTCCCGCTGGCTTTCTTCTCCGTCACGTTCCGCAGTCTACGGTCCGCGCCCGTCGGCTCCATGGGGGCACCTGCCGGACGGAGTCCGGAGGGCGGGACATCACCGACTCCACTTCCCTAGCCCTCGTATACCTGCTAGACATATTCCTATTAGGAATAACTACTCTCGATGTAACAGCTTGATGTAGCCGGAGTATCCAGGAGGCAGTTCCGTGAAGTTCTCGATGATCTTCGAGGCACAGCTCGCCAACCCCACCCCCGAACGGGAACAGCAGGTCATCCGCGATTGCGTGGAACAGGCCGTGTACGCCGAGGAGATGGGCTTTGACCGCATCTGGGCGGTGGAGCACCACGCCCTGACCCAGTACGCGCACATGAGCGCCTCCGAGATCTTCCTCACCTGGGTGGCCGCGCGGACCTCCCGAATCCGTATCGGGCACGGCGTGGTGACGATGCCGTTCGGCTACCAGCACCCCGTACGGGTCGCCGAGCGGGCCGCCATGCTGGATGTGCTCTCCGGCGGACGCGTCGACATCGGCGCGGGGCGCGGCGCCACCAAGCAGGAGATGTCCATGTACGGGGTCAACCCGGCGGACACCTACCCGCAGATGGAAGAGGCGCTGCGGATCTTCGCCAACGCCTGGCGCGAGGAGCAGTTCGAGTGGCACGGGTCGATCGACATCGGCCCCGGCGCGATCCTGCCCCGCCCCGTCCAGGACCCGCACCCGCCGCTGTTCATGGCCTGCAGCAAGCACGACACCCTCAAGCTCGCCGCCGAACTGGGCATCGGCGCGCTGGTGATGGGCTTCGCCGGGGCCGATGACGTCCGCGAGATGCGCAAGGTCTACGACGAGGCGGTCGCCACCCGCGGCACGGAGCGGCTGGTCTCCACCGAGGTCAACAACCACTTCTCGGCACTGTGCCCGACCATCGTGCTGGACGATGCGGAGGCGGCGTACCGGATCGGCACCCGCGGCCAGCGGTTCTTCGCCGAGTCCATCGCCCACTGGTACGGCAACGGTCCCGCGCCCACCGGTTACGACGAGGGTGAGGACCATGTGGCGGCGATGGAGCAGGGCCGCGAGCGGCTGGTCGCCAAGCTGCACGAGGCGAACATCCCGGCGCGCCCCAACGACACCGGTGCCTACAACGCCCAGCACGCCTACGGCACCGCGCAGGACGCCATCGCCTACGTCGAGCAGCTGCGTGAGATCGGCGTGGACGAGGTGATGTGCCTGATCCAGATGGGCACCGTGCCGCAGGAGGCGTGCATGGAGACCATCCGGCAGTGGGGCGAGACGGTGCTCCCGCACTTCCGGGCCCTTGAGGAGCGCGCTTGACTCCTCCCCCTCGTGAACGAGGGGGATTCCTGGCTCACGTCGCCTGCGGCCCGGCGGGCCGACAGGTCTTACACGATCAGCACCAGCCGGGTTGAAGACCAGCCCGGACCAGCATCACGCGGGCGGAGTTCTTATCCCTGGGGGATACGGCTCCGCACGCGGTGCAGGCATACGTTCGCTCGGAAAGAGGTAGTGCGTGCTTGGTTCTCGCTCCGCACTGCGCACAGTCCATCGTGGTGTGCGCGGGGTTCACCAGGTGCACGACCCTGCCGTGCTTGCGGGCCATCTCGACCAACGCCGCCTTGGTGGCGCCGATCGCGGCGTCGGCGGCCTTGCGGGCCATGGTGGTCTTCGCCAGAAACTTCGGCCGGAAGTCCTCCACCGCCAAAGCGTCATGGTCACGGACAACGCGCTTGGCCCACTTGCGTGCCGTGTCCTGACGCTGCCGGGCGATCTTCTTGTGCAGCTTCGCCGTCTGCTTCTTCGCGGCCCGGTAGCCGTTCGAGGCGGCCTGGCCCTTCTTCGGCTTCCTGCGGGCCATCATCCGCTGATACCGGGCAAGCTTCTGCGCCGCCGTCTTCCCGTGCTGCGGGTGGGGCAGGTCGTGTTCGTCGGATGTGGTGGTCGCGGTTTCCTTGACGCCCCAGTCGATCCCGATCACCGCGCCGGTTTCCGGCAGGTGCTCGGTCACGACGGGCACGACGAAGGAGGCGTACCAGGCTCCGCTGCTGTCGCGGTAGACACGCACGCTGGACGGCGGCCCGGGAAGGTCCCGCGACCACACAACGGTCACCGCAATACCACCGGCAAGATGCAGGCGGCCGTCCTTCAAGCGGAAGGCACGCCGGGTGTATGCGAGGGTGGGCAGCGCTTCGCGCTTCTTCTTGTACTTCGGCATCCCCGCCCGCTGCCGCATCGGCAACCGAGCCTTGATGTCCTTGAGCGCCTTCGCGCGGGACTTGCCGAAGTCGCGGATGATCTGCTGCTGAGGAACGTTGGCGCCTTCCCGCATCCACGGCATCACAGCGCGGGCCCCGGTCAGCATCTTGGCGAGCTGGACAGGCCCGCACGTGCGCCTGTCTTCGGGGTTGGTCTGGTTGTACACGTGCACGGCCTTGGACTTGGCAACGCACTCATTCCACACCCTTCCCCAAGCTCTCGAACTCCGCTCGAGCAGGGGATACCCCATTCACCGCGCCCACTCCGCTTCAAGCGCCGAGCGGGCCGTGGACGACACACGAAGACGGTAGGTATAGCGGGCATACCCGCAACCCTCCGTCGCCTGCGCTGGTGTCGTCACGGTCCTGAACCTACCTGGGAGGACTGACAGTTGAGATTTCTTGATCGTTACGGGTCCCTCGCCACCCGTGCTAGACACCCGGTCGCCCGGCGGCGACCCGGCTATCCCTGCCCTGCTCCGCAGGAGCTTCGCTTCCTCCCCCACCCAAAGGTGGGCGTATCCACGAAGGAGACCCGATGACCACCGACGGACAGCGCCTCGACGGCAAGGTGGCCGTGATCACCGGTGCCGGGCGGGGCCAGGGTGCGGTCGAGGCACGGTTGTTCGCCGAGGCCGGCGCGCGTGTGGTGATCACCGACGTACGCGAGGAGGAGGGCCGCGCGGTCGCCGCCGGGCTGGGCGACGCGGCCGTCTTCGTCCGGCACGACGTGACGGATGCGGCCGGCTGGGACGCCGTCGCCGACACCGCCGTGGCGTCCTTCGGGCGGCTCGACATCCTCGTCAACAACGCGGCCCTGTGGCGTACCGCCCCCGTCGACACCGAGACCGAGGAGAACTTCGAGCTGCTGCTCCGCGTCAACCTGCTCGGCTCGTTCCTCGGGATCAAGGCGGTGGTTCCGGCGCTGCGCGCGGCGGGCGGCGGCTCGATCGTGAACATCTCGTCGACCGCCGGGCTCAAGGGCCTGCCGCAGCACGCGGCCTACGGGGCCAGCAAGTTCGGGCTGCGCGGCCTGACCAAGTCCGCCGCCCTCGATCTGGCCGGCGACCGGATCCGGGTCAACTCCGTCCACCCGGGAATGATCGACACCCCGATGGTGGCGAGCGTGCTCGGGTCGGAGCGCCGCGACCAGGAGTACCCGCGGGTGCCGTTGCGGCGCGTCGGGCAGCCGGACGAGGTGGCGGAGCTGGTGCGCTTCCTGGCGTCGGACGCGTCCTCGTACATCACCGGCGCCGAGTTCGCCGTGGACGGCGGGCTGACCACGGGGTGAGGGCCGCACGTCCGGGGTGGGGCCACCCCGTCCCGCCCCTCGTCGAATCAATGTGCGGGCCCCTGCGGGCCGTTGACGGAAGACCGCGCTCCGCCCCGAGCGGCGGAGCATCCACGGAGGACATCTCATGAACACGTTAAGGCCCCCCGCGACCGGGCCCGGTTCCCCGGACCCGCTGACCCCCGCGGCCCGCCAGATCTGCGACGCGATGTCGGCGACCTTCCCCGACCCCGCGCGCGGGCCGCTGGACGTCGATTCCCTGCGTCGCGCCAGCGGCGCACGCGGCGGCCGGCCCCTCCGGGAGGGCGTCACGGCAACGGACCGCACCATTCCCGGGCCGCCGGGGTCGCCCGACCTCCCGGTCCGCCTCTATCACCCGGAGACCGAAGCGACCGGCCCCCGGCCCCTCCTGGTCTTCTTCCACGGTGGCGGCTGGGTGATGTGCGATCTCGACACCCACGACGGCCTGTGCCGCGAACTCGCCGCGCTCAGCGGTGCGTTGGTGATGTCGGTGGATTACCGCCGGGCGCCGGAGGACCGTTTCCCGGCCGCCGCCGAGGACGCGTACGCGGCCACCCAGTGGGCCGTCGAGCGGGCGGCCGAGCTGGGCTGCGACCCGGGCCGGGTGGCCGTCGGCGGCGACTCCAGCGGCGGCGGGCTCTCCGCCGCGGTGACCCTGATGGCCCGCGACCGCGGCGGCCGGGCGCCGGCCGCCCAACTTCTGCTCTATCCCGCCCTGGACCACCGGCTGACCGGCGACTCGGCGGCCGACTACGCCACCGGCTACTTCCACACCACCGCCCATATGCGCTGGTACTGGGAGCAGTATCTGGGCCCCGGCGGCGATCCCGCCCACCCCTACGCCTCCCCCGGCCTGGCCCCGGACCTGACCGGTCTGCCGCCCGCCCTGCTGGTCCTGCCCGAGTGCGATCCGCTGCGGGACGAGGGGCGTGCCTACGCCACGGCGCTGCGCGCGGCGGGCGTCGCGGCCCGCGTCGACGAACACGGCGGCACCTTCCATGGCTTCCTGGGGGCCCTGGGACATCTGCCGGCCGCGGACCTGGCGGTCGAGGCGGCGAGCACCTGGCTCACGGAGGTGCTGGGCACGGCGGCGGCGTAGGCCAGGACGCGGGCGACGGCGGGGCCCGCCGCACCAGCGGGCTCCGCCGTCGCGCCCGGCCCCCGGGCGTACCGGCGCATGCGTACGGGCTGCTGCCCGCGGGCTCATGCGTTCGGGCTCATGCGTTCGGGGCCGCCCGGCTGGCCCGGTCCGTCCGAGGGCAGGAGGCTGAGGGCGCAGCCGTCCGCCACAAGGAGCTCCCATGGCCGCCACCGCCCTCCGCTACGACGACCTGAGTGCGCTGTTCCTCAACTGCACCCTCAAGCGCTCCCCCGAGACCAGCAACACCGAGGGACTGATCGACAAGAGCCGCGGCATCATGGAAGGCAACGGCGTCACCACCGAGCTGATCCGCGCGATCGATCACGACATCGCCACCGGGGTCTGGCCGGACATGACCGAGCACGGCTGGGCGTCGGACGCCTGGCCGCAGCTGTACGAGAAGGTGACGGCCGCCGACATCCTCGTCCTCTGCGGCCCGATCTGGCTCGGCGACAACAGCTCCGTGATGAAGCAGATCATCGAACGGCTCTACGCCTGCTCCAGCATCCTCAACGACCGCGGCCAGTACGCCTACTACGGCCGGGCCGGCGGCTGTCTGATCACCGGCAACGAGGACGGCATCAAGCACTGCTCCATGAACGTCCTCTACAGCCTCCAGCACCTCGGCTACACCATCCCGCCCCAGGCCGATGCCGGCTGGATCGGCGAAGCCGGGCCCGGCCCCTCGTATCTGGACCCGGGCTCGGGCGGCCCGGAGAACGACTTCACCAACCGCAACACGGCCTTCATGAGCTGGAACCTGATGCATATCGCGGCCCTGCTCAAGGCCGCCGGCGGCATCCCGGCCCACGGCAACCAGCGCACCGAGTGGGACGCGGGCTGCCGGGCGGACTCCGCGAACCCCGAGCACCGCTGAGGGGCCGGGGGGGCGTCCGGCCGGTTCAGCGCGCGGCCTCCCGGAGCGCCTTGGTCACGATCGCCTCCAGGCGGGCATGGTGGGCCCCGCGCCAGTAGACCCGGCCGCACGAGGTGCACTGCGCGAAGACGTCATAGGTGCGCTGCGTGCCGTGCTGGAGCTGTTCCTGGACCGAGTCCTTGTCGGCGTCGGTCAGTTGGCCGTTGCAGGCGGTGCAGCGGGTCCAGGGGGCGAGCTCGGGGGCGAAGCGCCGCAGGACGTCGGGGAGTTGGTCCTCGGGGCGGTCGCTGTAGATGTACGCGCCGGCCCAGATCTCGCGTCGCCGCAGGAGCCCGCGGTCGCGGGAGAGCAGTACCCGCCGCTCCTTCGCCGAGAGCGCGGCGAGCGCGGCGTCACCCGGGTCCTCGTTGGTGTACGACGCGTCGACGCCGAGCAGCCGCAGCCGCCGCGCCAGGGTGCCCAGGTGCACATCGAGCAGGAAGCGCAGGGGCGCACCGGGGACCAGCTGGGGGCGCTCGACGGCACACACCTCGACGTTCTCGTCCGCCTGCGGGATATGGGAGACGGGGACTTCGCGGCCGTCCACGAGGAACCGGCCGACCTCGGTGAGCGGGACGCCCAGGGACTCGATGACATGGCCGAGCGTCGACGCCCCGTCGGTGACGACGCGGGTGCCCGCCGGGGTGCGGCCCGCCGCGAGGAAGAGGTGCAGCTCAGGCGGGAAGTTCACATGGATCTCGGGACCGTTCACGCGGCCAGCATGCCATCGGGCGCGGCGGGGCGGCCACGGGATTCCGGGGCGGCGGGCGGATCGTGCGGCCACATCGGTCGGCTTGATTTGATCATGACAGGCAACAACTTGTTCATCAAAATGTTGAAACACGTTCCTGAGGGATCATCAGTTCACCGGCATCGGGTATCCGGTACCGCACACCGAATACGGAAGGGAGTTGCGCAATGGGCAGGGCCACGGCGGTCAATGGCGTGCTGGAGGTACCGGTCATCGATATCTCCGCCTGGCACAAGGGCAGCGAGGCCGATCGCGCGGCCATCGCGGCGGAGGTCGACGATGCGGCGCGTTCGGTCGGCTTCATGCAGATCCGCGGGCACGGCATCCCCGAGTCCACGGTGGACGCCTTCACCCGGGCACTGGACGGTTTCTTCGGGCTCCCGCCGGCGGAGAAGAAGACGCTGCGGTCGCCGTCCCCCGACATCAACCGCGGCTACACCCCGCCGCGTACCGAGAAGCTCAGCCTGAGCCTGGGCGTGGAGGCGGCGGCCGAGGATCTCTTCGAGGCCTTCAACGTGGGCGCCGAGGCCGGGGCCTACCCGGAGCTGGATCTTCCGGAAACCCACTACCCGGCCAATATCTGGCCGTCGCTGCCGGGCTTCCGCGCGGCGGTGGAGGACTGGTGCTCCCAGGCCGGCGGGCTCGCCGAGCGGCTCACGGACATCTTCGCCCGCGCGCTGGGGCTGGAGGAGGGCTACTTCGGCCCGTTCACCGACCACTCCCTCGATGTGCTGCGGATGATCCACTACATGCTCCCGGAGAAGGAGACGGTGATCGACCGCGATCAGATGGGAATGGGCGCGCACACCGACTACGGCATCGTGACCGTGCTGTGGGCGGACCGCGTTCCCGGGCTGCAGATCCTCGACAGCGCCGGCACCTGGCACGACGTCCTGCCGGAGCCGGGCTGCCTGCTGGTCAACCTCGGTGATCTGCTGGCCCGCTGGACCAATGACCGCTGGCTGTCGACGATGCACCGGGTGCTGCCGCCGACCGACGCGCAGGGGCGGGTGGTGCGGCGCCGCTCCGCCGCGTACTTCCACGACGGGAACTGGGACGCGGAGATCAGCACGCTGCCCGGCTGCGTCCCGGCCGGCACCGAGCCGCTCTACCCGCCGACGACGGTGGGCCGCCACCTCGCCGACAAACTGGCGGGTTCGCGCGCCGGCCGGCTCAACGAGAACTCGCCGCGCGAGGCCGCCCGTCTGCGGGCCGCCGGGAACGACTGACACCCGCACCGCCTCGCGTACGGCCGGGCCCCGTCCACCCGGCCCCGCCCGCGCACCCGAAAGGCCCGCCATGCCCCCGAGATTGCGCCGCAACCTCCCCCCACCCGCCGAAGCCGGACGCCACCCCTCGACCCGGCGGGACACCCTCTCCGCCGGCCGCCTGCTGAGCCTTGGGTTACAGCACGCGCTGGTGATGTACGCGGGCGCGGTCGCCGTCCCGCTCGTCTTCGGCGCCGGAGCGGGGCTGGACCGGGAGACCGTCGGCGTGCTGATCAACGCCGATCTGTTCGTCGCCGGGATCATCACGATCGTCCAGAGCCTGGGGGTGGGGCGACTGCTGGGGGTGCGGCTGCCGCTGGTCACCGGCGGCTCGTTCGTCTGCGTGACCCCCATGATCATGATCGCCCGGCAGTACGGGATGCCCGCGGTGTACGGATCGATGATGGCCGCGGGACTGTTCGGCCTGCTCCTCGCCTTTCCTTTCGCACGGGCGCTGCGCCTGTTCCCGCCGCTGGTCAGCGGGGTGGTGATCACCGTCGTCGGCCTGGCGCTGATCGGTACCGCCCCCGGGATGATCGCCGGGCCGGATCCCGCGGCCGCGAGCTACGCACCGGCGGGCCATCTGGCCCTGGCGGGCGCGGTGGTGCTGTTCCTCGTCCTGCTGCGGCGGTTCACCCGCGGGCCGCTGGGCCAGGTGAGCGTGCTGATCGCGCTGGTCGCGGGCACGGTCGTGGCGGTCCCGATGGGGCTGGCCGACTTCTCCGGCGTCGCCGACTCCGGCTGGCTGGGGGTGGTGACGCCGTTCCGCTTCGGGGCACCGCAGTTCCCGCTCGCGGGCGTCGTGTCGATGTGCGTGGTCATGCTCGTCGTCTTCGCGGAGACCACGGCTCAGATGATCGCGGTCGCGGAGGTCGTCCAACTACCGCTGAGCGACCGGGCGTTGGGGCGCGGACTGGCCGCCGACGGGCTGTCGGGCATCCTCGGCGGCGCCATGAACTCCTTTCCCGACACGGTCTTCTCCGGGAACGTCGGGCTGACGATCATGACGGGGATGCGCAGCCGCGCCATCACGGCGGTCGCCGGCGCCATGATGATGTTCCTGGGCACGGTCCCCAAGCTGGGTGCGCTGATCGCCGCCCTCCCCCAGCCGGTGGTCGGCGGCGCCTCCCTGATGTGCTTCGCCACCGTCGCCGCGGTCGGGATCGGCATCCTGCGCCGGGCGGGCCTCGACGACGGCGACAACCTCCTGATCGCCGCGGCGGCGATCGGCACCGGCATGCTCCCCGTCGTCGCACCGCGCATCTACCACCGCTTCCCCGAGTGGTGGCAGCTGGTCTTCGGCAGCCCCTCGACGGCCGCGCTGATCGTGGCGTTCGCCTTGAACGTGCTCTTCCCGGCCGGCCGCCGGCGCCTCAAGGAGCAGCGGGCGGACTGAGCGAGGGCGCCCCCTGCTCCCCCGTCATCTCCCCCACCAGTGGCTGCTCCGTCCAGATGACCTTGCCGTCGCCCGTGTAGCGGGTGCCCCAGCGTTCGGCCAGCTGGGCGATGAGGAAGAGGCCGCGGCCGCCCTCGTCGGTGGTGGCGGCCTGTTTGAGGTGCGGGGAGGTGCTGCTGTGGTCGGAGACCTCGCAGATCAGGGCGCGGTCGCGGATGAGGCGGACGTGGATGGGGCCGGAGGCGTAGCGGATGGCGTTGGTGACCAGTTCGCTCAGGATCAGTTCGGCGGTGAAGGCCTCGTCGGCCAGGTCCCATTCGACGAGTTTGCGGACGGCCGCGGCGCGTACCTGGGCGACGGCCGAGGGGTCGGCGGGTACGTCCCAGTCGGCGACGTGCGAGGTGTCCAGTACGCGGGTGCGGGCGACGAGCAGCGCGATGTCGTCGCTGGGGCGCTCGGGCAGCAGTACGCGCAGGGCGGCCTCGCAGGTCTCCTCCGGGGTCCGGTCGGCCTGGCCGGTCAGGGTCCGGGACAGCAGGGCCATGCCGGCGTCGATGTCGCGGTCGCGGTCCTCGACGAGGCCGTCGGTGTACAGGACCAGGCGGCTGTTCTCGGGGAGCGGCAGTTCCCAATTCTCGAAGGGCATACCGCCGAGGCCGAGCGGCGGGCCGCCGGGCACCTCGACGAATTCGGCGGTGCCGTCCGGGCGCAGCAGCAGGGGCTGGCAGTGGCCGGCGCGGGCGATGGTGCAGCGGCCGGAGGCCGGGTCGTAGATGGCGTAGAGGCAGGTGGCGCCGGTGACGCCGGCGGAGCCGTCGGCGTCGGCGCCTTCGTTCTGGTCGATTCTGGTGACCAGCTCGTCCAGATGCCACAGGAGCTCGTCGGGTGGCAGATCGAGGTTGGCGAAGTTGTGGACGGCGGTGCGCAGCCGGCCCATGGTGGCGGCGGCGTGCAGACCGTGGCCGACGACGTCGCCGACGACCAGGGCGACCCGGGCGCCGGGCAGCGGGATGATGTCGAACCAGTCGCCGCCGACCCCGCCAACGCCGCCGAGCCCGGCCTGCGCGGGAAGGTAGCGGTAGGCGGCCTCGACGGCGTTCTGTTCGGGCAGGCCGCGGGGCAGCAGGCTGCGTTGCAGGGTGACCGCCATGGCGTGTTCACGGGTGTAGCGGCGGGCGTTGTCGACGCTGACCGCGGCGCGGGCGACCAGCTCCTCGGCCAGGGAGAGGTCCTCCTCGTCGAAGGGCTCGGGGTCCTGGGCGCGCCAGAACATGGCGACGCCCAGGATGACGCCGCGGGCGCGCAGCGGCACGGCGATCATGGAGTGGACGCCGTGGTCGATGAGCCGGCGGGCCCGCTCGGGGTCCTGGCGCTGCCAGCCGGACAGGGCGGTCAGATCCGCTTCGAGTACGGGCTCGCCGTTGGCCAGGCCGGCGCCCAGTGTGGTGTCCGGGTTGAAGCGGATCACCTTGCCGACCGGGTAGAGCGCGGTGTTCTCGGCGCCCTCGCCGCTGACCGCCGTACGCCGCATCTCCGGGCCGGAACCGGACGCGGCGGGCTCCTCGCCGCGCAGCACGGCCCCGGCGAGGTCCACGGTGACGATGTCGGCGTAACGGGTGGCGGCGAATTCCGCCAGTTCTTCGCAGGTGCGCACGACGTCGAGGGTGGTGCCGATCTCGGTGCCGGCCTCGTAGAGGAGTTTGAGGCGGCCGCGGGCCACATCGGCCTTGCCGGAGAGCGCCTGGAGTTCGGTGGTGTCGCGCAGTGTGGTGACGCTGCCGGGCGGGCCGCCGTCCTGGTCGGTGGAGCGCTGGTTGACGGCGAGCAGGCGCTCCCCGACCGGGTACACCTCATCGGTGACGACCCTGCCGGAGGCGAGAAGTCCCCCGGTCTCCGCGTCCAGTCCGAGGTCGTCGACCTGGCGCCCTTCCACATCGGCGGGGAGGTCGAGCAGCCGGCGCGCCTCGTCGTTGGCGAGCAGCACCCGGCCGCTGCCGCTGACGATGATCACGCCCTCGCGGACGGCGTGCAGCACCGCGTCGTGATGCTCGTACATCCGGGTCATCTCGGCCGGGCCCAGGCCATGGGTCTGGCGGCGCACGCGTCTGCTGACGAGTGCCGTACCGCCGGTGGTGAGCAGCAGTACGCCCGCGGCGGAGCCGAAGAGCAGCGGGAACTGGTCGTCGACGACCCCGCTGACCTTGCTGATGGTGATGCCGGCGGACACCAGGCCGACGACCTTGCCACGGCGGTCGGTGACCGGCACGACCGCCTGGACGAGGGGGCCTATGGTCCCGACGATCTTCTCGGTGGTGATCCCGCCGGCCAGCGCGGGCGCGAGATTGCCGACGAATTTCTTGCCGATGCGGTCGGGCAGGGGGTGGGTGTAGCGGATGCCCTGGGTGTTCATGACGACGATGAAGTCGACGCCGGAGCCCTTGCGGGCCGCTTCCGCCCGGGGTTGCAGCACCGCCGTGGGATCGGGGCTCTGGAGCGCCTGCACGATGCCGGGTGCGTTGGCGAAGGCTTCCGCCACGGCGACCGAACGGTTGCGGGCCTCGCGTTCCGAGTCGGTTCTGGACTGCAGCACGAGGGCCGCTATGGCTGCGGCGACGAGCATCACCACGATCGCCACCTGCAGGAGAAAGACCTGGCCTGCGACAGTTCGCATTCTCAGAACCGAACGCGGGCGGCCGTAGCGTCCGGCCATGTCCTCTTTCTACACCTCCCGCATACGGTGGGCGACCCGCGCGATGCGGAGCGCAACCGGTCGGGCCGCACCGCGACGGCCGAGTTCACGGGCATCTCGAAGTGCGTCCGATGATCCCGCGCTCCCGGCTCGGGCACCAGAGGGCCAGTAAACCAGCGGGTATGTTTCACGGCTATGCGGTTGCGGAGTTCTTTATCCGCAGATGCGTATTGCGGTGGCCGCGGGCGTCTTTGCCGACGGCGTCGGCGGCCATGTACCGGAGGTCCGCTCCCGTACACCAATGTGCGTTTTGCCCGATAGCAGTCGGGAATTGGGGCGTGTACGGCATTCGCCGTCACCCTCCGCCACCCGTCGGGAACGGCATTGCCCCGTCTCCCTCTTCTCTTCTTCATCCGGCATGTAACTCTTGCCACAGGTTTGGCCGCCGGAATTCCGGATTTCGGCCGGTCGGGTGAGCGCGCGCCATTCCGTAATGTGCCTGGTCAGCCGGGATCGGCGGCAGCTTCGGGACGATATGCGGGCGGCCGCGGCGGCCCGGGAACGGCCCGGCGGGCCGGCAATGCCGTATGAGACGTTCGTGGGATGCATGTTGCAGAGGACATTCGTGCCGAGGCGGTTGCGCTCATCGACCACCACGCGCTCGGTCTGTGGAAGCCCAACGACGCCGACCGGCGAGCCGCCGTGGCGTTGTTCCGCTGCCTGGAGACGGGCCTGCCGCTGACCGGCGAGCAGATCCGTTCCGTCCTTGTGGCCGCGGCGCCTTCGCCGGGCGCGAGCGAGAGCCTGCTCGGGCTGCTGCGGGCGACCGCCGGTCTGCTCGACGAAACGACAGCGGCCGACGGCCCCGCCGGGCGGGATGCCGTCGACCACGTGTGTCTGCTGCTGGACGCGCTGGCCCTGAACGGGCCCGCCGAGGACTAGAACCTGTCCCAGCGGGCCGGGATCCGTCAGGCGCTCACCGGGGAGGTCACCCTCTCTTCGGTGGGCGCCTGCTCGTCCTCCGGGACGGAGATCACCCAGTGCGTGTCCTGCCGCGGGCGGAGGTAGACGGCCCAGTACACGGCCGCCGCGGCGACGATGAACCCCGTGATCAGCAGGCTCTTGGTGCTCTGCTGCCACAGCACCCAGACCAGGACGAGCGCCAGCAGCGCCGGGATCGCGGGCCACAGCGGCATCCGCCAGGCCGCCCGGTGCTTGTGTGCGCCGCGGCGGGAGACCAAGGCGCCCAGCGCGACGAAGACGTACATGGCGGCGACGGCCACGCCGGTGACCTCGCTGAGCGTGTCGAGGTTGACGAAGCACAGCGCCGCGCCGGGGACACCGACGACCAGGGTGGCCACCCACGGGGAGCCGAAGCGCCGGCCGACGTGCGAGAAGGCGCGGTTGACCGGGGTGGGCCAGGCGGCGTCGCGGGCCGAGGAGAACACCACGCGGGAGTTCTGGATCACCATCACGATGGCGGCGTTGATGATCGCCAGGGCGATGCAGAGGCTGACGAAGGTACCGACGCCGGAGTTGCTCCAGGACTGCACCATGCCGGCGACGTCACCGCCCGCCAGCGTGCCCAGGTCGGGGGCGCCGAGGGTGATGGCGACGACCGGGATCAGGACCACGGCGGCGCCGATGGCCAGGGTCCACAGGACGGTGCGGGAGACGTTGCGGCGCGGGTTCTCCATCTCCTCCGCGAGGTACACGGCGGTGGAGAAGCCCTGGAGGATGAAGAGCGCGGTGGCCAGTCCGGCGATGATCAGGCCGCCGGTGACCGCCGTGCTGTGACCGTGCCCGGCGTCCATCACGGGGTGGACGAGCACCGAGGCCGAGCGCTGGGTGTGGGTGAAGCCGAGGAAGGCGACGACGGCGCAGGCCACGACCTCCAGGACGAGGAAGATGCCGGTGATCCAGGCGTTGGCGCGCAGGTCCAGCAGGCCCATGACGGTGGCCAGCAGCATCACGCCGGCCGCGGTCCACTGCGGATCCAGGTGCATGATCGGGGCCAGATAGTCGGCGGTGCCCAGCGCGATGATGGGCGGGACGATCATGACCACGATCAGCGAGAGTATGAAAACCAGCCATCCCGCGAGCCGCCCCATGAGGGTGCCGACCATGGCGTACTCGCCGCCGGAGCTCGGGATGAGCGTGCCGAGCTCCGAGTAGGTGAAGGCGACGCCGATACACAGCAGGGCCGCGATGGCGATGGTCAGGGCGGTACCCGTGCCCAGGGTCGCGAACGAGTCCGGCACGATCACGAAGAGCGAGGACGCCGGGGTCAGACAGGACAGGGTGAGCAGGGTGCCACCGACGACACCGATGGAGCGGGTGAGCTTGGGGGCACCCTCCGCGGCGCTCTCGGTCGTACCGCGGTCTTCCCTGGCGGGAGCTGTGGAGGCAACGGGTGTGTTGGCCATATCTGTTATCCGTGTCCCATCAGTGCTGGCGGCAGGAAGGGGGCGCTCTTCGAGGGAGAGGGCCGCAAGGCGGGGGGATCGAGGGGATCCGCTGACTCCGCTTTGGTGACCGAATACAACCCCTGCGGACGACTCCCGTCAAGGTTTTGTTAAGGCCGCACGACAACGAAATCCGTTGCGTGACGGAGGCCACAGGAGCTAATCGATCCCCAAGTGCCGATCTTGGCTCGGATTTCGTAGCCCCCGTGGCGATGCGGATTCTGCGGTCCGGGGCCGGAATCCCTTGCCCGCGAAGGGCGGCCGGCCCCCCCCGGCCGTCAGCAGTCGTCGTGGGCGCGGGCGCGGGCCACCAGGAGCGCGACATCGTCGTGGTCGTGCCCGTGGCGCAGCTCGCCCAGCAGCCGGTCGCAGAGCTCCTCCAGCGGCCGCTCGGGCTCCGCGAGCAGCTCCAGGAGGGTGTCGAGGCGTTCGTCGATGGGGTCCTCGCGGGTTTCGATCAGCCCGTCGGTGTAGAGGACGAGCTGATCACCCTCGGCCACCGGCACCATCGTCTGCTCGAAGGTGACGCCGCCGACGCCGAGCGGCGCGCCGGTGGGCAGGTCCAGCAGCTCCGGCGGCTGTCCGGGGCGCACCAGGACCGGGGGCAGATGGCCCGCGACGGCGATATGGCACTGCTTGGCGTGCGGGTCGTAGACGGCGTAGAGGCAGGTGGCGAAGGCCGGGTCGAGGCCGGCGGCGATGTGGTCGAGGTGGCGCAGCACCTCGGCGGGGTCGAGGTCCAGGTCGGCCAGGGCGCGGGTGGTGGTGCGCAGCTGGCCCATGGTCGCGGCGGCGTTGATTCCGCTGCCCATGACGTCCCCGACCACCAGGGCGGTCTTGTCGCCGGCGACCGGGATGGCGTCGAACCAGTCGCCGCCGACCTCGCTGGCCGCCTGCGCGGGCTGGTAGCGGTAGGCGATCTCCATGCCGGAGGGCTGCAGGGGCCGGTGGTTCATCAGGTGGCGCTGGAGGGTGAGCGCGGTACGGCGTTCGCTCTGGTAGGAGCGGGCGTTGTCGATGCAGACCGCCGCGCGGGCGGCCAGCTCGACGGCGAGTACGGCGTCGTCCTCGTCGAAGGGCACCGGATTGCGTACGCGGTAGAGCGACAGGGCGCCCAGCACCTCACCGCGGGCGATCAGCGGCACCGCGAGGTAGGAGTGCAGTCCGGCCTTCCCCAGGAGTTCGGCGCCCTGCGGGTCGGCGGCGATGCGCGGCAGATCCTCCTGACCCACCTGGGGGACGAGCACGGGGCGGCCGTCGGTGACGCACCGGGTGATCAGCCGGTCGGCGTCGTACGAGGCGATCTGGCCGGGGGGGTCGGCGGCGCGGGCGGCGTCGGTGGGGTAGGCGGTGGCCACCGCCAGGGCGCGGAAGCGGGCCGCGGAGCCGGGGGACACGGAGGCCGGGCGGCGGCTGTTCAGCACGGCGTCCAGGACGTCCACCGCGGCCAGGTCGGCCAGCTCGGGCACGATGACCTCGGCCAGTTCGCGGGCGGTCTGGTCGACGTCGAGGGTGGTGCCGACGCTGGCGGAGGCGTCGGCGATGACGGCGAGGCGGCGGCGGGCGCGGGCCGCTTCGGCGGCGGCCCGGTGCTGCTCCGTAACGTCCACGACGGAGGTCGCAAGCCCCAGCACCCGACCGTGGGGGTCCTCCAGCCGGTAGTACGACACCGACCAGGCCTGCTCGGAGTCCGGGGCGGAGCCGGTGCGGCCGATGGTGAACTGATCCAGCAGCGGGGTGCCGCTGGCGAGGACCTCGCGCATCCGGGAGGCGATGACGCCGGTGTCCAGGAACGTCAGGGTTTCATGGACGTCGCGGCCGATGTGCGCTTCGGCGGGAAGGTTGTTGATGCGCTCCAGCGCCGGGTTGACCATGACGAACCGCAGGTCGGTGTCGAGCACCGCCAGCCCGATCGGCGACTGGGCCACCAGCCGTACGGACAGCGCCAGGTCCCGCTCCACCCGCCGCAGTACGGCCTGGTCGGTGGCGATGCCCAGGGCGTAGGAGTCGCCGCGCTCGTCCAGCAGCCGCATATTGCGGAATTCGACCAGTCGGGTACCGCCGTCCTTGTGGCGGACGGGGAAGACCCCGGCCCAGCTCTCGCCGCCCCCCATCACCTGGGAGAAGAGGGAGAGCGCCAGATCGAAGTGTTCCGGGCCGACCAGCAGCTGCGCGGCGAGCTGCCCCAGCGCCTCGTCGGCGGTCCAGCCGAACAGGTCCTGGGCCTGCGGGCTCCACAGGGTGATCCGGCCGTCCGCGTCCAGCATCACCGCGGCCACGCCCAGGACATCGAGCAGGCCACCGGGCCGAGACGTGCCTGCCCCCGCCGGGGCCGCATCCTCGGGGAACGCGTCGGTCGCACCCATCAAGGCACTCCTTCCGCCGGTCACCGAGGACCGACAGCCGTGGTGCTCTCCGCGCCCGGCTGTCTGCGCCGTGCGTTCGCTGCCCTCCATCATCTCTCCAGACGGGACGGCCCCGCAGGGAGAGCGAGATCTTCCAGCAACGGTGTTCTGTGGGGGAGCCAGCATTATGCGCCGGAGTAGTACACCTGGGCGACCGGTCCGACGAATTTCCCGGTGTGGCGGATAACAGCCGTGCGGCGCCATCCGACTTGGTGTTGTTGATCTCCAACGACTAGGCTTGCTTAGTTGCCTCTAGCAACTAATTTTCTCGTACCCGCACCGCCGGAGCCATGACCGGGCTCCGGCCTCAGGAGAAGCCCCACATGTCGATGGACGACCAGAACTTCCGCACGTACGTGGAGGAAAACCTCGATGCTCTTAGCACCCACCCGGGCCACGAGGCCCTGATCCATCAAGGCCGGCGCGTCACCGCGGGGGAACTGCGTGACCTGGTCCATCGGATGGCGCGGGCGCTGCTCGCCCAGGGTGTCGGCCGCGGCGAAACCGTCACCCTGCTCAGCGGCAACCTCCCGGAGACCATCGCGGCCCGCTACGCGGCCAACCTGATCGGCGCCCGCGTCAACCACCTCTACAACAAGCTCTCCGCCGACGCCCAGGCCGCCATCGTCCGCGATGTCGAGACCCGGGCACTGATCGTCGACCCCCGCTACGCCGAACGGGCCGCCGAGGTAACGGAGTTGGCGCCGGTCCCGGCCGTGCTCGTCCTCGGCCCCGCGAAGCTGGGCGCCGACCTGCTGGAGCTGTCGGCGCAGCAGTCCGCCGAGCCGCTGGCGGGCCGGGCCCGGCCCGAGGACGTCTGCACCATCCGGCACACCGGCGGCACCACCGGCCACCCCAAGGGCATCTGCACCACCTTCGAACAGGCCCGCTGGTTCCGCGGGGTACTGCCCGAGGAGCCGGAGTACGAGCGCCGTCAGCTGGTGGTCACCACCCTCGCGCACGCCGCCGGGTACCTCGCCGACAGCACCCTGCACAGCGGCGGCACCGTCGTGCTGCTCGACGACTTCGACCCGGCGCAGGCGCTGGCCGCGATCGAACGCGAGCGGATCACCGACATGTTCATGCTGCCGCCGCTGCTCTACCAGCTGATGGACCACCCGGACGCGCAGCACACCGACACCTCCAGCCTGCGGATGCTGACCTACGGCGGCTGCCAGGCGTCGCCGGCCCGGATAGCCGACGCGGTCCGCAGGTTCGGCCCGGTGCTGATGCAGGGCTACGGCCAGAACGAGGCGGGCGGGATCGCCGTCCTCACCCCGGAGGACCACGACCTCGAACGCCCCGAACGGCTGCGGTCCGCCGGAAAGGTGCTGCCGGACGTCGAGGTGGCGGTCCGCGACGCGTCGGGCCGCGATCTGCCCAACGGCGAGCACGGCGAGGTCTGCGTCCGCTCCGCCATGATCATGCAGGGCTACTGGAAGCAGCCCGAGCTGACCGCCGAGGTGCTGCGGGACGGCTGGCTGCACACCGGGGACATCGGATTCCTCGACGACGAGGGGTACTTGACCATCGTCGACCGCATCAAGGACATGATCGTCGTGGTCGGCGGCCATGTGTACACCACCGAGCTCGAGGACCTGCTCAACTCCCATCCGCAGGTCCTGCAGAGCGCCGTCTTCGGCGTCCGCGACGCGGACCGCATGGAGCGGGTGTACGCCGTGGTGGTCCCCGTCCCGGGCAGCGACGTCGACGGGCAGCAGTTGCGCGCGATGGTGCACGAGCGGCGCGGCGCGATGTACGAGCCGGCGCACATCCGCTTCGCCGACGCGCTGCCGCTGACCGATGCCGGCAAGCCGGACAAGAAGGAACTGCGCCGCCTCGCCGAGCAGGAGCCCACCACCGCGGACCGGGCCGACGCCTAGGCCCTCTCGTCCGGACCATCTGACGGTCGGTCCGGGTGCGCCGTGGGGACACGGCCCGGGGCCTGTCCGGTGGGGCAGGCCCTGGCTGCGCCGGAAGTTCCATAAACCCAGGACCTCCACAGCGGTGCGTGCGCCTCGCCACAGCTGCCGGGCGCACGCCCGGCCTGCCCTGCCGCGCGTATCCGGCGCGCGCGATCGGCCCGGAGCTGGTCTGCTGGAGACGGGGACCGTCGTACCCGCTCCCGGAGAGATGCAGATGAGCACGTATCGAGTCGCGCAGGTCACAGCCGCCCGAGGCCCGTTCGAGATCGTCGAGCGTGAGGTGCAGCAGCCGGGCCCCGGGCACGTACGGATCGCCGTGGAGGCCTGCGGGGTCTGCCACAGCGACAGCGTCTTCGTGAACGCCTCGGCGCCGGGCGTTCGGTTCCCACTGGTCCCCGGGCATGAGATCGCCGGGCGTATCGACGCGCTCGGCGAGGGGGCGCAGGACAAGGGATGGCAGGTGGGTGACCGGGTGACGGTGGGCTGGTTCGGCGGCAGCTGCGGCCACTGCACGCCCTGCCGGCAGGGCGACTTCATGGTGTGCCCGAACCTGAAGGTCCCGGGACCGGCCTACGACGGGGGCTTCGCCGAGGCGGTGATCGTGCCGGTCGACGCGCCGGCCCGCATCCCCGATTCGCTGGCGGCGGCCGATGCGGCGCCCATGGCCTGCGCGGGCGTGACCACGTACAACGGGCTGCGGCGCAGCCCCGCCCGGCCGGGCGATCTGGTCGCCGTGCTCGGCATCGGCGGCCTCGGCCACCTGGGAGTGCAGTACGCGGCCGCGATGGGCTTCGAGACGGTGGCCATCGCGCGGGGGGCCGCCAAGGCCGACTTCGCCCAGCGGCTCGGCGCGCACCACTACATCGACAGCACTGCGGACACCTCCGTCGCAGACGCGCTGCTGGCCCTCGGCGGCGCCAAGGTCGTCCTGGCCACCGCCGCCAGCTCCGACGCCATCGCGGCGACCGTGGACGGGCTGACGCACCGCGGCGAGCTGGTGGCCATCGGAGTGGAGCGCGACCCGCTGGGAATCAGCCCGCTCCAACTGCTCACGGCCGGCAAGGTCGTTCGCGGCCATCCGTCCGGCACGGCGCAGGACGTGCAGGACACCATGGCGTTCAGCGCGCTGCACGGGATCCGCCCGATGGTGGAGACGCTGCCGCTGGACAAGGCCGATGAGGCGTACCGGAAGATGGAAGCCGGCGCCGCCCGCTTCCGGATGGTGCTCACCACCCACTGAGGCGCCCGCCCCCCGGACGACCTAGAGCGCGTCCCAGGACTCGGGGCCGCCGCCCTGCCAGTCGATGAGATCGGTCTCCTCGATCTCGATGTCGTCCAGTCCGATGTGCCGCAGGACCTTCACCAGGTCCTCGATGCGATGGGCGACGCCCAGTTTGCGGTCGCCGGCCGTCACCCGCCGCGCCCCGTCCGGGCCCGGCGGGTGCACGGTCACCTGCGGTGGTGGGTTTGCTTCCATGGCACCAGGGTGCGGGCCGGGACGGCGGACCGCACGTTCCGGGGACGGGGACACGGGCGGGGCCCGAGCCGGGGGCGAGTGGCGGGAGCCCGTCAGAGGCGGATGATGACCAGCGCCGTGTCATCGGTGGTCCCGCCCGGCGGCAGCAGCTCCGTCAGGAGGGCGTCGGCGAGGGGTTCGGCGTCGCTGCCCCGGTGGCGGGCGAGCGAATCGGCCAGGCGGGCCAGGCCCACGTCGATGTCCTCGTGGCGGCGCTCGATCAGGCCGTCGGTGTAGAGGACGAGAACGGTGCCCTCGGCGAAGGGGGTGTCCGCCTCGGGCCGGGCCACATGTTCCGGCCGTGCTCCCAGGGGCGGATCGGTGGCCCGGTCGAGGAATTGCACGGTGCCGTCGGGGTGCAGCAGGGCGGGCGGCGGATGACCGGCGCTGCTGTAGTGGACGGTGTGCGTGGTCCAGTCGATGACGACCTGCACCGCGGTGGTGGACTCCGCGCCGTCCACCGAACGGGCGTACAGGCCGAGCACCTCCAGCGCCTTGGCGGGCCCGGGGGCGACCAGGACGGCGGCGCCCAGGGCGCTGCGCAACTGGCCCATGACACAGGCCGCTTCGAGCCCGTGGCCGACGACATCGCCGACGGCGACCGCCATCCGGTCCCCCGGCAGATCGGTCAGTTCGTACCAGTCGCCGCACACATTGAGCGCCCCCATGGCGGGCTGATAGCGCACCGCGGCCCGGTGATGCCCCACCGGCCGTGGGGCGGGCAGCATGGCGGCCTGGAGGGCCAGCGCCACCTCCCGCTCCCGGGCGTGGGACTCCCGCAGCCGCACGTTGACCTCCTGGAGTTCCCGGGCGCGGCCGTAGAGCTGGGCCTCCATCCGGTCCCGTTCGGCGCCGAACTCCGCGCGCCGCGCCCGCAGCAGTTCGGTGACCTCCTCGACCCGGTGCACCAGCAGCTTCACCTCTCCGTCGGGACCGAGTACGGGTGCGTTGACGGTGCTCCAGTACCGCTCCTCGAACACACCGGGCCGGCCGGGCACCTCCACGTCGTAGCGGTGCAGCGGCAGGGCGTCGGGGGCACGGGTGGCCATCGCGTGCCGCAGCGACGTCTCCAGGCCGCGGGCGCCGGTGGCGTCGGGATCGGCGGGGTTGTCGGGGAAGACGTCGAAGAGCGGGCGGCCGATCTGTTGGTCGCGCGGACGGCCCGAGAGCCGCAGATGGGCCTCGTTGACGTCGAGGATCACCAGCTCCGGGGTGAGCAGCATCGCCCCGCCCGGCAGTGCCTGGAAGACGGCCTGGTAGTCGATCTCGTCGGGCACGGGCGTCACCCGCCCGCGAGCGGCTGCGCGCGGCGCGCCGCGGCGGCCGTCCCGGAGGGGGCCTTCCGGGGGATCGGGCCGCGGGGCCGGGAGGCGGCGCCACCGTCCTCGGAGGAGACCGGGAAGCAGCGGCCCGCCCCCGTGTGCGGCAATGTCCCGTCGTACTCCACGGCCGAAATGTTTCCTCCCCGGCGGCTTCCGCGCACGCCGGGCGGGGCGTCTCCCGGGCCCTCGACGCCCGTACGGCAGGACGGATCCGGCCTGTCACGCATACGTGGCCGATGCCGCCGTTCGGGTGGGCCGAGGAGAGCCCGGAGCGGGGGGCTGGAGTTGCGCGGGGCGGCGCGGGAGCCGGTCTCAGCGCTTCCGGGCCCGGCTCGGCTGCACCCGGGCCGGCTCCCCCGGCATCTTGGGATGGTCGGGCGGGTAAGGCATGTCGCCCAGTCCCTCGTCCGCCTCCTGACGGTCCGCCAGTTCCAGTACGGACTCCAGGCCGAAGGCGTGCTCGCTCATATCGGCGTGGACGTCGCCGAGTTCGGCGAAGCGGGGCGGGACGGTCCGCAGGTCGAAGTCCTCGGGCGCGGCGTCGGTCAGCTCCTCCCAGCGCAGCGGGGTGGAGACCGTCGCCCGGGGCCGGGCGCGCAAGGAGTAGGCCGAGGCGATGGTCCGGTCCCGAGCCATCTGGTTGTAGTCGACAAAGACCTTCGCGCCGCGCTCCTCCTTCCACCAGGCGGAGGTCACCCGGTCCGGGCTGCGGCGCTCAAGAGCCCGCGCCACGGCGATGGCGGCCCGCCTGACCTCGGTGAACGTCCAGTTGGGGCGGATCGGTACGTAGACGTGCACGCCCCGGCCGCCGGATGTCTTCGGCCAGCCGCGCAGCCCGTGCTCCGCCAGCAGTTCCCGCAGGTCGCAGGCGACCCGCACGGCGTCGGTGAAGTCCGTGCCGGGCTGCGGGTCGAGATCGATCCGCAGTTCATCGGGGTGTTCGGTGTCGGCGCGGCGCACCGGCCAGGGGTGGAAGGTCAGACAGCCCAGATTGGCCGCCCAGACGACCGCGGCGGGCTCGGTCGGGCACATCTCGTCGGCGAACCGGCCGCTGGGGAAGGCGATCCGGGCGGTGGGCAGCCACTCCGGCAGCCCCTTGGGCGCCCGCTTCTGGTAGAAGAACTCCCCCTCGACGCCGTCCGGGAAGCGCTGCATGGTGGTGGGCCGGTCGCGCAGACCGCGCAGCACGCCGTCCGCGACCGCGAGGTAGTACTGCGCGACGTCCAGCTTGGTGAAGCCACGCTCGGGGTAATACGTCTTGTCCGGATGCGACACCCGCACGGTGCGCCCCGCGACGTCCAGCTCCACAGCTCCTGCGGCCATGACTCAACGCTAAGTTCCGGCCGTCCCCGGCGCGCGCCAGGGACGCCGGGCCGTCACGATCGAAGACATGGACCTGCCCGTCATGCCCCCGGTCTCCCCCATGCTCGCCAAGCTCGTGACCGAGATCCCCGCCGGCATGCAGTACGAGGCCAAATGGGACGGGTTCCGCGTCATCGTCTTCCGCGACGGCGACGAGGTGGAGATCGCCAGCCGCACGACGAAGCCGCTGACCCGCTATTTCCCGGAGGTGGTCGCCGCCGTACGGGCCGAGCTGCCGCCGCGCTGCGTCGTCGACGGCGAGATCGTCATCGCCCATGACGGGCGGCTGCACTTCGAGGAGCTGCTGGAGCGCATCCATCCGGCCGACTCCCGGGTCCGTACGCTCGCCGAGCGGACGCCCGCCTCCCTCGTCGCCTTCGACCTGCTGGCCCTCGGCTCGGATTCCCTGATGGCAGAGCCGCAGTCGGCGCGGCGGGAAGCGCTGGTGGCGGCGCTGGAGCCGGCCCGTGCGCCGGTGTACACCGCGCCCGCGACCACCGATCAGGAGCTGGCGCACACCTGGTTCACCCGGTTCGAGGGGGCGGGCCTGGACGGGGTGGTCGCCAAGCCGCTGCACCTGCCCTACCGGCCGGGCGACCGCGCGATGTTCAAGATCAAGCACGCCCGTACCGCCGACTGCGTCGTCGCGGGCTACCGGCTGCACAAGAGCGGGCCGGTGGTCGGATCCCTGCTGCTGGGCCTGTACGACGACGCCGGGCGGCTGCAGCACGTCGGGGTGTGCGCCTCGTTCCCGATGGCGAAACGGCGCAGCCTCGTCGAGGAGCTCGCACCGCTGCGGATGGACGATGTCGCGGCGCACCCCTGGGGCACCTGGACGGACGAGGCGGCCCATGCGTCCCGGCGGATGCCGGGCGGGCCCAGCCGGTGGAGCGGCGGCAAGGATCTGTCGTGGGTGCCGCTGCGCCCGGAGCGGGTGTGCGAGGTGGCGTACGACCATATGGAGGGCAGCCGGTTCCGGCACACGGCGCAGTTCCGTACCTGGCGTCCGGACCGTACGCCGGAGAGCTGCACCTATGCGCAGCTGGAGGAGCCGGTCGGCTACGACCTGGGGGACCTGCTGACCGGCTGAGGGCGGGGTCAGCGGGCCCTGCCGTTCGGCGGCCAGCGGCGCCGGCTCTCACCGGGCGCGAGACGGTCCACCACTTCGGCCAGTTCCGAGCAGGCCCGCTCGATCTTGTGCCGGATGCCGTTCTGCTCGCTGATGATCGCCGACAGCAACAGCGCGGTGAGCGCCGTGGACGCGTTGAGGGCCTGCAGATTGACCATCGCCTCCAGCAGGCTCTGCCCTTCGAACGGCCCCATGCGGCGGGTCGCCGCCATGATCGCCACCACGGAAACGAACAGCACGATCGGCGCCGCCCCCGCCAGCTGGAAGCGCAGCGCCGCCCAGACGATCAGCGGAAAGACCAGGAACAGCAGGGACAGCGGGCTCCTGACCACGAGGACGGCGACGACGACCGCGCAGGCCAGCAGGGCCGCCGCCTCGCCCCACCGGTAGAGGGGGATGTCGCGGGGCCGCCGGACCGTGCGCCAGGCCAGCACCAGCGGCGTGATGACGAGGATGCCCATGGCGTCCCCCACCCACCAGGCCGCCCAGGTCCGCCAGAAGTCACCGGGCGGCAGAGACCCCGCGAGCACCTGGGTGCCGCTGCCGAACGTCGCGCTGATGAGCATCCCGGCGAAGGCGCCGAGGACCACCAGGGCGACCCCGTCGCGCAGCCGGTCCAGTTCGGGGCGGAAGCCCACCCGCCGCAGCATCAGGCATGCGCACACCGGGGCCAGGGTGTTGCCCGCCATGATGCCGAGGACGGTGACGTCGAGCGGGCTGATCGACGAGACGACGGCGAGGGTGCCGAGGGCGAACGCCGGCCAGGTCCACATGCCCAGCAGGAGCAGGCTGCTCAGCGCGATGCCCGTGGGCGGCCACAGCGGCGTGACCACGGTGTCCACGACCACCACCTGCTCCAGCAGCCCGATCCGGGCCGATCCGTAGTAGACGGCGGCGAGGGCGACGATCGTCAGGGCAGGGGTAGCGAGCCGCCGGAACCGCTCGGTGCGCACCACAGCAGCCATCAGACAACGCCGGTGTCCCGCCGTCGGCCGCGACACGCATGCCCGGCGCGCGCTTCACCCGGGTCCCTGCGCCGCCCCGTCGAAGCTCAGCACCATGACCGCCGCGTCGTCGGTGTGGCCGGTGCACTCGGCGAGGTTCATCACTTCGGCGGCCACTTCGGCCGGGTCCGCGCCGGCCCTGGCGCCGACCAGTCGGGTGACCTGCGCCAGCCCGGTCTCGATCGCGAACGACGGCCCCTCGACCACGCCGTCGGTGAGCAGTACGAACGTGCCGGACGTGGTGAGCCGGCGGCGGGTGACCGGGTACGTCTCCCCCGCCGCGATGCCCAGGGGCAGGCCTCCGGGGTCCTCGGCGACGCCGTAGCTGCCGTCGGTGCTGGCCCACACGCCGGGCACATGGCCCGCGCGGGCGCTGGAGAGTTCCCAGGTGGCCGGGTCGAAGCGGAGGAAGGTGCAGGTGGCGAAGAGGCCGGCGGCCACCGACAGCAGCAGGTCGTTGGCGCGGCTGAGCACCTCGCCCGGGTCGGCGGCGTGCGGGGCGACGGCGCGCAGGCCGATGCGTATCTGGCCCATGAAGGCGGCCGCCTCGACGTCGTGGCCCTGCACATCACCGATGCAGTACGCCAGGGACCCGTCGGGCAGCGGGAAGCCGTCGTACCAGTCGCCGCCGATGTCCAGGCCGTGCCGGGCGGGTGCGTAGGTCGCGGCGGCCCGTAGCCCCGGCGCCTCCGGGAGGGTGGCGGGCAGCATCTCCCGTTGCAGCGCCTCGGCCAGCTCCACCCGGGCCTGCTGGAGTTCGGCCCCTTCCCGCGCCTGGGCGGTCAGCCGCCCGAGCGTGGTCAGCAGGTCGTCGGCGCTCGACGACCGCGGAGGACGACGCCGAAGCATGGACCGCTCCAAGGTGCATCGGTACATGGCCACTGCGGGGTGCGACCCGCGCGGCTCGTCCGCTGCTGCCTCCTGACCTGGCGGGATCCACAACTCCCGGACTCATCATATTTCTGCGGGTCGGCTTCCGCGCGGCCGGTGCCGTGGCCGCTCCCTCACGCCGCGGCCGCGCGGGACGCCGTCAGCTGCCCGACGCCGGACCGTACCGCCCAGGAGAAGACCCCCAGCGCCAGGACCGCCACGGCCACGGAGTCGTAGGGGGCGGGCAGCCGGCCGGAGCCCTCGAAGGTGCCCAGCCAGGAGACCACGGTCAGGGCGGCGAGGTAGAACACCAGCCAGGCGCCGGTGCGCAGTTCCGTCAGGAGCGGGCGCACGGGAGCGGCGTGGGCTCCCGGGCGGCGCATGGCCAGGAAGATCAGCAGCCCGCCGAGGACCAGGGGCAGCGCCAGCCGCAGATCGTGCCAGCCCGACCAGTACACGAACTCGGTCGCCACCACGAAGCTGAGCGGGGCGATATAGCGCAGCCCCGGCACCCAGCCGGCGGTGCGGCCGCCCGGCTCGGCGCGGAACACCGCGACCGCGACCGCCGAGGCCGCGTAGATCAGCAGATACATGTCGCCCATCACGCTGACGATGTCCTGCCAGCCGCCGAACGGCAGCAGAAAGACCAGGATCACCACGAGGTTGACGACCAGCGCCCGGCGCGGGATGCCGAAGCGCTCGTTCACCTTCATGAAGTACCGGGGGATGGTGCCGTTCTTGGCGAGGGCGTAGGTGTGCCGGGCGTCGATGGCCACGCCCACGTAGGCCGAACCGCCCGGGGAGAGCACCGCGTCCGCGTACAGCAGGCTGGAGAGCCAGTGCAGATTGAGGATCAGCGCGAGCTGGCCGAACGGCGAGTCGAAGGAGATCCCCTTCCAGCCGCCGCCGAGCAGGTCGTCCGGGACGGTGAAGAGGAACGCCACCTGTAGGGCCAGGTACATCAGGACGGCCAGGCCGATGCCGGTGAGGACCGCGGCCGGGATGGTCCGGCGGGGGTTGCGGGTCTCGCCCGAGAAGTCCAGCGGCGCCTGGAAGCCGTTGACGGAGTAGACGATGCCGCCGCCGGCCAGCGCGGTCAGACAGGCCACATAGCCGTACGGCGCGAAGCCCCCGTGGTCCGTCAGGCGTCCGGAGTGCCAGCCGGAGGCGATCAGCGCGATGACGGTGACGATCGGGACCACGATCTTGAACACCGAGATCAGGTTGTTGAGTTGGGCGAACAGCCGCACCGCGAACCAGTTCAGCACGGTCAGCAGCACGCTGAGCCCGGCGGCCAGCGCCAGCCCGGAAGCGGTGAGGGTGTGCCCCTCGTAGAGACCCGGCAGGTAGTGGGCGGCGTACTGCATGATCGCGCTGATCTCGGCCGCGGTGCCGCCGACCGAGAGCAGTACCGACCAGCCGACGAGCGTGCCGACCAGGGGGCCGCTGGCGTAGAGCGGCCAGCGGACGGTGCCGCCGCCCTCGGGCCGCGACGCGCCCAGCTCGATCATGACCAGGGCGACGAGCGTGCACAGCACCCCCGCCCCGATCCAGGACAACAGCGACGCCGGGCCCGCTGTCTGGGCCGCGTACATGGCGGCGAACAGCCAGCCGGAACCCACGATGTTGGAGAAGCCGATCCCGGTCAGTCCCCAGAAACCCAGGTCCCGGCGCAATCGCCGTTCCTGCGCCTGCACTTCCGGCGCGCCGGCCTCGTCGCCCCCGCCTGACACCTGACGCTCCGTCACGAAAACGGCCTCCTCGATCACCTGCGTTGCAGCTCGGAGCCTACGTGACGGGACCGGATACGGATCATGCCGCTCCGGCGGACGGCGGCGCCTCTTGGGCACAAAAAACCCCCGCGCCGAATTGACGGCCGGGGGAATTCGCTGCGTATATTGGGAGCTTGTCTGTCTTGTGAATCGCGAGACAGACTAATCATCCGTCAACTGCACTGTATCCGAGCGGGGCCGAATTGTCAAATGTGTCGAACGAGGAATTGCGGCGCGAGCAGGAATTCCTGGATCTGCTCCACGAGCACCTCGCCGAAATGCGTGCCGGAGCCGAGACCGCGGTGAATGCGGCCCTGCCGCTGGAAGGGGGCACCTTCCAGGCACGGCTGGAGCGCGATGTGCTGGTGGCCGAGCAGACCGGGCTGCTGGCCGCCCTGCACTCCGGGGAGAACGGCCTGTGTTTCGGCCGCCTCGCATTCCGCGACGGCCGCGATCACCACATCGGCCGGATCGGAATCCGGCGCGACGACCCGGACCGTACTCCGCTGGTCATTGACTGGCGGGCCGAGGTCGCCCGGCACTTTTATCTCGCCACCGGGCACACCCCGATGGGATTGCGCCGCAGGCGGCACATCACCAGCGCGGGCCGCCGTGTCACCGCCCTGCACGACGAAATCCTGGATCTCGCCGACGCGGTATGCACCGGGCACGAGGGCGCCGACGCGGACGCCGTCCTGCTGGCCGCGCTGGACGCCGCGCGCACCGGGCGGATGCACGACATCGTGCAGACCATCCAGGCCGACCAGGACCGGATCATCCGCGCCCCGCACCGCGGCGTCCTCGTCGTGGAGGGCGGCCCCGGCACCGGCAAGACCGTCGTCGCGCTGCACCGCGCCGCGTATCTGCTGTACGCGCACCGCGAGCTGCTGGCCCGCCGTGCCGTGCTGATCGTCGGGCCCAACCCGGCGTTCATCGGCTACATCGGGGAGGTGCTGCCCTCGCTCGGCGAGACGGGTGTGCTGCTCGCCACGCCCGCCGAGCTCTTCCCGGGCGTGACCGCGACCGGTACCGACACCGCACGGGCCGCCGAGGTCAAGGGCGGTGCGGCGATGGCCCGCGCGCTGGCGCGCTTCGTGGCCGACCGGCAGGCCCTGCCCGACCCCGCGATCGTCATCGCGCACGACGACGGCGAGCTGATGCTGGACGCGGAGTTGGCCGGCCGGGCCCGGCGCCGGGCGCGCGAGGCGCTGCTGCCGCACAACCTCGCCCGCCCGCACTTCGCGTTCCAGGTCATCGACGGGCTCACCGCCCAGCTGACCGAGCGGCTGGGCGCGGACCCGTACGGCGGACCGAACCTGCTCGGCCCCGACGACATCGCGCAGCTGGGGAAGGCGATCGCGGCCAGCCCCGAAGTGCACGCCGCCATCGAGGAGTTGTGGCCGACCCTCACCCCGCAGCAGCTGGTCGCCGACTTCCTCGCCGAGCCCGTCCACCTGCCCGAGGCCGATGCGGCGGCGATCCGGCGCGCGGGCGGGGAGTGGACGCCCGCGGATGTGCCGCTGCTGGACGAGGCCGCCGAGCTGCTCGGCGAGGACGACACGGCGGCCCGGGTCGCCGAGGAGGCCGAGCGCCAGGAGCGCATCGCGTACGCACAGGGCGTGATCGACCTCTCCTACGGGTCGCGCACCCAGGAGTTCGAGGACCGCGACGACGAGGAGTCGGAGGTGCTGGCCGTACACGACCTGCTGGACGCGGAACGGCTCGCCGACCGGCACGAAGAGGCCGACCACCGCAGCGCCGCCGAGCGCGCCGCGGCCGACCGCACCTGGGCCTTCGGCCACATCATCGTCGACGAGGCGCAGGAGCTGTCCGCGATGGCCTGGCGGCTGCTGATGCGCCGCTGCCCCACCCGCTCGATGACCCTCGTGGGCGACCCCGCGCAGACCGCGGAGCCGGGCGGCTGCGGCGCCTGGGAGACGATCCTCGCGCCGTATGTCGACGACCGCTGGCAGCATGTCCGGCTCGGCGTCAACTACCGCACGCCGACGGAGATCATGGAGATCGCGGCCGAGGTGCCCCGGTCGGCGGACCCCTCCTTCGAGCCGCCGCGCTCCATCCGTTCCACGGGGATACGGCCCTGGGCGTGGCGCACCGACGACGTGGCCGGTGCGGTCGCCGAGGCGGTCGCGCGGGACTCGCACGCGGCGGGCCGTCTCGCGGTGATCGCCCCGCGCTCCCGGCACCGGGCCCTGTCCGCCGCCCTGCCGGCCGCCTCCGCCGGCGCCACCCCGGACCTGACCAGCCCGGTGGTGCTGCTCGACCCTCGGCAGGCCAAGGGCCTGGAGTTCGACACGGTCATCGTGGCGGCACCGGAGGAGCTCGGGGCGAGCGATCTGTACGTCGCGCTGACCCGGGCGACGCAGCGGCTGGGCGTGGTCCATACGGGGGCGCTGCCGGCGGGGCTGGGGTCCGGGCTGGAGCCGATGCCGCGGGACTAGCGTCGCCTCAGGCGCAGCACCAGCAGCCCGACCAGCAGGCACAGCGCGCCCCTTGGACGATGTGCTGCTGGTCGCTCTGCCTGCGCCGGTGGTTCTCCTCAAGGACGCGCAGGCCCACGAGACGGGCGCCCAGGATGACGGTCAGGGCTGCGAGTTCCTCGGGTTCGGCCTGGCCACGGTCGATACGCAGCGGCACCTCGGGGAGCTCGTGCGGAGTATCTATGCAGGTCACACGCCCGACGTTAGGAGCGCGGGCGGGCGCTGTCGTGCGGGGGCCGGGTCCGTGTGGGCCATTCGGGGGAACGGGGGAATCGGGGGTGCGGGGAATCGGCGCGCGACGGCGGCCGGTGCGGCGCGGTGGGTGCCGCCCCGCACCGGCCGCCGGCGGTCAGCCGCAGTTGCCGCTGGTCGGGCTGTCCGCGAAGCGGTCGGCGAGCCAGTTGGCGGCCGGGACGGAGCCCGCGATCGCACTGACGACATGCTCACCGAGCGGGATGGCGGCCCACTGGACGGTGGCGCCCCGGCCGCACCAGTCGGCGCGCAGCTGTTTCCCGACGCCGTACGGGATCAGCTCGTCGGCGGTCCCGTGGTAGAGGTACACCGGGGCGTCCGGTGTGCGGGTGCCGAGGCGGGAGGCGTCCAGCCGCTGCTGCCAGTCCGGTTCGTCGAACGGGTTCTTGACGGTGACGTCGGAGATTTTCTTGAAGAGCCCGGCGACGGTGCCGGCGGCCACGCAGTTCTGCTTCATCAGGTCGACGTAGTGCCGGCCCTTGTCGTTGAGGTATTTCTCCAGGTGCAGTTCGGGGAAGGCGGCGTTCTGGCCGATGGCGGCCATCAGGATCAGCCCGGCGCCGATGTTGCCGTTGTTGTGGTCGGCGACCGTGCGCAGATCGGCGGGCACGCCGCCGGTGGCGGTGCCCTTCACCTGGAGCTCGGGGGCGTACGAGCGGTGCAGTTCGGCGGCCCAGCTGCTGGCCTGGCCGCCCTGGGAGTAGCCCATGATGCCGACGGGTGAGTTCGGGGTGACGCCGGCCGCGGCCGCTTCGGGCAGCCGTTGGGCGGCGCGGGCGGCGTCGAGGACGGCCTGGCCCTCGGAGCGCCCCACGGTGTACGTGTGGTCGCCGGGGGTGCCGAGGCCTTCGTAGTCGGTGACCGCGACCGCCCAGCCGCGGACGATGAGTTGCTGGATGAGAGTGGCCTCCATGGTGGTGCCCTTGGGGAATCCGGCCGAGGGCGCGCAGGAGTCGTGGAGGCCGACCGTGCCGACGGCATAGGTGATCAGCGGGCGGGGGCCGCGGCGGCCGTCGTCGGGGACGATGACGGTCCCGGAGACGGTGTTGGGGGTGCCCCTGGCCGTGGTGGATCGGTAGGTGAGGTGCCAGGCGCGGGTGCGGGTCGGCTGACCGGGCGTCGGGTGGAAGGACGTGGGCGAGGACGTGACGATGTCGCCGGGGGCGGCGGGTGCGATCGGCTGGCCGGCCGCGGCGCTGCTGCCCGTGAGGCCGAGCGTCAGGCACAGGGCGGCGACGGCGGTGAGTGCGGTGGAGCGTGGCTGCATGTGGCTCTCCCAACGGGCTCGGGTGCCAGGGTGATGGGGGCGACCGTGGCGAGGTACGGGTGAGAAAGGCGCTGACCGGGACGCGCAGTTTTGTGCCCCGGTATCTCTTGAGGGGCAACCTGGCAGGCCTCCGCCAGCCGGGCCGCGGACGGTGCGCGCGGCGCCTGGACGAGGCTGCGCCGCACCTGCTCGGTGACGGTCGTGCCGTACTCGCGGCGGCCGACCAGATCCACCGGCGCCCGCCGCGGCATCGCGGCCGGCGCGGTCTCGTCCCGTACGACGGGCGCGGCGGGCCAGTGCGCGCCCCGGCCCGCCGCGGTGCGCCGGGTGCCGAAGCGCACCGGGCAGCCGAACGGGACCTCGTGCTCGGCGGCATGGGGCGGCGCCGGGTGGGCGAACTGCGCCCGGCGCAGCGGGATGCGCCGTCCGATCGGCCGGCCGGAGAGCCGGTGCCGGATGATCAGCACGCATGCGGCGAGGAAGTCGCCGTGGTCGTGGCGGCGGAGGTCATGGCGTACGGAGAAGACGGCCTCGGGCGGTCCTCCCCCGCGCTCGGCTTCTCCCCCGCTCCCGGCTTTGCTCGAACGGAGGGACCCCCACGAGCGGGGGGAGGCCCACGGCCCCGGGCCGGTCGCCACCGCCGTCTCAGGCCCGCCGGTGGCCCGGTGCAGGGCCTTGACCAGGCGGGTGAACCGTTCGGGGGTGACCCGGGCGCGGTCGTCGGCGAGCAGCGGCGGCGGGATCCGGGCCGTCCGGAGGAGCGGCGGCACGGTGTCGGTGCCGTGCCGCTCGGGGCCGCTGAGCGCGGCCCGCACATGGTGCACGGCGATCGTCGGGCGGCTCATGCCGCAACTCCCCCTAGGGTCTGTCCGGTGGGTCAGGGTCGGAAAGGCCGCGGCGTCTGGCGTGGTGCATCGCAAGGCGCCGGAGCGGCCTGACAGCGGAGCTATGGGGACGTTTCGGCAACGCCGCGAGGTGCCGTGCCAGGCGTCGTGGCCCCGGCCATGACCCACCGGACAGGCCCTAAGGGCAAGGCGGCCGTGCCGCGCTCGCTCATGGCCCGACACGGTAGCCGCCGTGGGCGAAGAGGTCGGCGGGCATGACGACTCCTGTCTTGCGCGAGGTGTCTCCCGCCGGGCGACCGGAGCGCGGCGCCCCGGTCGTCCAGGTGGCGACGGCTCAGCAGATCCGCGGCAGCTGCTCGCCCAGCGGCAGATCGACCACCCGGGTACCGCCGAGCGAGGTGTGCGCGACCACCATCCCGGGGTGTGCCTCGACGGCCTCCCCGATCACGGTGGCGCGGGCGCCCAGGGGGTGCGCGCGCATCGCGTCCAGTACCGCATCGGCGTGCTCGCGCGGGACGAACGCCACCAGCTTGCCCTCGTTGGCGACGTACATCGGGTCGAGGCCGAGGATGGCGCAGGCGTTGGCGACGGTGGGCGGGACGGGGACGGCGCGTTCCTGGAGGGCGATGCCGGTGCCGGAGGCCGTGGCGATCTCGTTGAGGGCGGCGGCCAGGCCGCCCCGGGTGGGGTCGCGCAGGGCGTGCAGGTCCGGGGTGACGGCGAGCATCGTCTCGACCAGGCCGCCGAGGGCCGCGCAGTCGCTCTCGATCTCGACGCCGAATTCCAGGCCCTCGCGGACGCTCATGATCGCCACGCCGTGGACGCCGATGTCGCCGCTGACGATCACCACATCGCCGGGCTGCACGCGCTGCGGACGCAGGTCGACGCCCGCCGGGATCAGTCCGATGCCCGCGGTGTTGACGTAGATGCCGTCGCCGTGGCCGGCCTCGACGACCTTGGTGTCGCCGGTGGCGATCTCGACGCGGGCGGTGCGCGCGGCGGCGCCCATCGCCTCGGCGACGCGGGCGACCACCGGCGTCTCGACGCCCTCTTCGAGGATGAATCCGCAGGAGAGGTAGGCGGCGCGGGCGCCGCTCATGGCCAGGTCGTTGACGGTGCCGTTGACGGCGAGGTCGCCGATGCTGCCGCCGGGGAAGAACAGCGGCCGGACGACGTACGAGTCGGTGGAGAAGGCGAGGCGCAGCCCGCCGAGCGTGAGGGCCGCGGAGTCGCCGAGCTGGGCGAGGATGTCGCCGCCGAAGGCGGGGGCGAAGATCTCCTGGACGAGTTCGGCGGAGAGTGCGCCGCCTCCGCCGTGTCCCATGACGATGCGGGGCTGGTCCCGCAGCGGCGTGGGGCAGGTCCAGCCGGAGATGTCGAGGGCGGGCAGGGAGGTGTCAGGCAACGGGGCTCGCCTCCAGCTTGGTGGGTGTGACGCCGAGTCGGCGGTAGAGGTAGTAGGCGGCGCAGGCTCCCTCGCTGGAGACCATGGTGGCGCCGAGTGGGGTGCGGGGGGTGCAGGCGGTGCCGAAGGCCTCGCACTCATGGGGCTTGATCAGGCCTTGGAGGACCTCGCCGCTGCGGCAGGCGGCGGGCTCGCGGGTGGCGATGTCCGTGACCGAGAAGCGGTGTTCGGCGTCGAAGTCGCGGTAGCGGGCGGACAATCGCCAGCCGCTGGCGGGGATGGTGCCGATGCCGCGCCAGGCGCGGTCGGTGACCTCGAAGACGTCGGCGAGCATGGCCTGGGCGGCCGGGTTGCCCTCGCTGCGTACGGCGCGCGGATAGGCGTTGTCGACGGTGTGTTCGCCGCGTTCCAGTTGGCGGACGGTGCGGCGGATGCCTTCCAGGATGTCCAGCGGTTCGAAGCCGGTGACGACGATGGGGACCTGGAAGCGTTCGGCAAGGGACGGGTACTCGCCCATGCCCATGACGCTGCACACATGCCCGGCGGCGAGGAAGGCCTGGACCCGGCAGCTCGGCGAGGTCATGATCGCCTCGATGGCGGGCGGGACCCGGACGTGCGAGACCAGCAGGCTGAAGTTGGCGATGCGGTGCTTGCGGGCCTGATAGACCGTCATGGCGTTGGGCGGGGCGGTGGTTTCGAAGCCGATGCCGAAGAACACCACCTCGCGGTCCGGGTTCTGCCGGGCGATCTTCAAGGCGTCGAGCGGCGAGTAGACGACGCGCACGTCGCCGCCCTCGCTGCGCACCCGGAACAGATCGCGGTCGGTTCCCGGGACCCGCAGCATGTCGCCGAAGGAGCAGAAGATCACCTCGGGGCGGGCGGCGATCTCCAGGGCCTTGTCGATGACCTCCAGTGGGGTCACACACACGGGGCAGCCCGGACCATGGATCAACTCGACCTGTTCCGGGAGGAGTTGATCGATGCCGTGGCGGATGATGGTGTGGGTCTGGCCGCCGCAGACCTCCATCAGCGCCCAGGGCCGGGTCACCGTGGCGCGGATGTCGTCGAGCAGCCGCCGGGCCAGCTCGGGGTCCTGGAACTCGTCGATGTATTTCACTGCTGCGCCTCCCGCACTCCGTCGCTCATGGCGGGCCCCGGCAGGACGCCCGCCTCGGCGGCAGCCGCTTCCCAGGGATCGCCGAACTCCTCCTGCAGCAGCCCGAGTTCCTCAAACAGCGCGAGGGTCTGCCGGGCCGATTCCTCGTCCAGGCGCTGGAGCGCGAAGCCCACATGGACGATCGCGTATTCGCCGACCGCGAGGTCCGGTACGTACTCCAGGCAGACCTCCTTGACCACGCCGCCGAAGTCGACGGTGGCCATCCGGGTGCCGTCCCGTTCCTCGATGTCCATCACCTTGCCGGGTACCGCCAGGCACATGGGTCTCTCCTCGTCGTGGGTGTGGTCGTGGGTGCGGTCATGGGGGACGGTCCGCCGGGCCCACCGCGGGCCGCCGGGCTCACCGCGGGCCGCCGGCCGCGCGCGCCGCCACGACGAGCTGGCCGAGCGCCAGTCCCCCGTCGTTGGGCGGGACGCGGCGGTGGCGCAGGACGGTGAGGCCGTCGCTCCGCAGCAGGCGGGCGGTGGTGCCGGCCAGCAGGGTGTTGGCGAAGACGCCGCCGGTCAGGGCGACGGTCTCCAGGCCCGTGCGGGCGCGGGCCAGGGCGCAGCAGCGGCGGACGAGGGTGGCGACCGCGGTGTGGAAGCGGGCCGCGATCAGCGCCGGGGCGGTGCCGGCGCGGAGGTCGTCGACGAGGGCGGCGAGGACGGGGGCGGGGTCGGCGACGGCGGTCGCGGCGGGGTCGGTGGCATCGAGCGCGAATGCGTAACCGGGGCTGCCGGGGCCGTCGGCGCCGTGCGCGGTGAGCGCGGCGGCCTCCAGCTCGATCGCGGCCTGGGCCTCGTATCCGGCGTGGTGGCACACCCCGGCCAGGGAGGAGACCGCGTCGAAGAGGCGGCCCATGCTGGAGGTGGGGACGCAGTGGAGGCCGCGTTCGAGCTGCCGCTCCAGCAGCCGCCGTTCGTCCGGCGGGCAGGCCGCGACGGGCGGCAGATCACCGGCCCAGTCGATGCCCGCGGCGCGCAGCTGGGCCAGCGCCATCCGGTACGGACGCCGGACGGTGGCGTCGCCGCCGGGGAGCGGGACGTAGCGCAGCCGGCCGAAGCGGCGGTATCCGTCGTAGTCGGCGAGCAGGATCTCGCCGCCCCAGATGGCGTTGTCGTCGCCGTATCCGGTGCCGTCGAAGGCGATGCCGATGACGGGCCGGCGGCCGTCGAGACCGTTTTCGGCCATGGCGGCCGCGATATGGGCGTGGTGGTGCTGGACGTGGATCAGCGGCCGGCCGGCCGTGTGGCGCTGCGCCCACCGGGTGGAGCGGTAGCCGGGGTGGCGGTCGGCGGCGAGCAGTCCGGGGCGTACTCCGGTGACCGTCTCGAGGTGTTCCTCGGCCCGGCCGAAGGCCTCTTGTGTCGCCAGGTCGTCCATGTCACCGATGTGTGCGGACAGCCAGGCGCGGCGTCCCTCGCCGAGGCAGAGGACGTTCTTGAGGTCGCCGCCGACGGCGAGCGCGGGCGGTACGGGCAGCGGCAGCGGGAGGGGCAGCGGCGCATAGCCGCGGGAGCGGCGTACGAACAGCGGCTCGCCGTCGCAGATCCGGATCACCGAGTCGTCGCACGGGACCCGGATGGGGCGGTCGTGGGTGAGCCAGGCGTCGGCCAGGTGCGCGAGGCGCCGCAGGGCCTCGTCGTCGTCGGTGACGATGGGCTCGCCCGCGACATTGCCGCTGGTCATGACGAGCATCCGGGGGCCGGGGGGATCACCGGGCAGGCCGAACAGCAGGTGGTGCAGGGGCGTGTAGGGCAGCATCACGCCGAGGTCGGGGCTGCCGGGGGCCACGGCGGGCGACAGTTCCGGCGTGGGGCCCTGGGTGCGGCGGCGCAGCAGGACGATGGGCCGGGTGGGGCCGGTGAGCAGGGCGCGCTCCTCGGCGGAGAGGTGCACCAGGTGCTCGATGTCGCCGGGTCGGCGCGCCATGAGGGCGAAGGGTTTGCCGCCACGGGCCTTGCGGCGGCGCAGCAGGGCGACGGCGCGGTCCTGGGCGGCGTCGCAGACGAGGTGATAGCCGCCGAGTCCCTTGACGGCGACGATCGCGCCGTCGGTGAGGAGTTGGCGGGCGGCGGCGACCGGATCGCCGCCGTGCTCGTCCGGTGGCCCGCCCACCAGCCGCAGCCGGGGTCCGCAGTCGTGGCAGGCGATGGGCTGGGCGTGGAAGCGCCGGTCGGTCGGGTCGGCGTATTCGCGCGCGCAGCGGGGGCACATCGGGAAGCGGGCCATGGTCGTCTGGGCGCGGTCGTAGGGCAGCGCGGTGACGATGGTGAAGCGGGGGCCGCAGTGCGTACAGGTGAGGAAGGGGTGCCGGTGGCGGCGGTCGGCCGGATCGCGCAGCTCGGCGAGACAGGCGTCGCAGGTGGCGGCGTCCGGCGAGACCAGGGTGCGGGCGGGTCCTTCGGTGTGGGAGGGGAGGATGACGAACCCGGTGCCCCCGGTGGGGGCGATGTCCTCGGCGTCGACGGCCTCGACCATGGCCAGCGGTGGCGCGTCGGCGCGGATCCGGGCGGCGAAGCGGGCGAGGGCGGCGGGTGCGCCCTCGACCTCGGCCAGGACGCCGTCGCCGGTGTTGGTCACCTGGCCGGTCAGCCCCAGTTCGGTGGCGAGGGTGTGCACGAACGGCCGGAACCCCACGCCCTGGACGACTCCGCGGACGGTGATCCTGCGGCGTACGGCGGCCGTCGCCGGGGCGACGTCCACCTGCCGGACCGTCATGAGTGACTCTGCGCCAGTGCGTTGGGGGCGACGACGGATGCGTGCTCGTGGGTGTGCGGCCGGCGGGCCATGACCGGGACGTGGACGGGGGCGCCGTCGCGGGCCGCCAGCGCCCGGTCGAGCAGGGTGCCGTCGCCCTCGCCGCGCCGGGCCGAGGTACACACGATCTCCACCCCGGGGTTGACCTGTTCGACATGGGCGCGGAACGCCGCCTCGTCGAAGCCGACCGCCTCGGCGATATCGGCCTTGGTCACCACGACCAGGTGGGCGAGCCCGAAGGCGGTGGGGTACTTGAGCGGCTTGTCCTCGCCCTCGGTCACCGACGCCAGCACGATGCGCAGCGTCTCCCCCAGGTCGTAGGAGGCCGGGCAGACCAGGTTCCCGACGTTCTCGATGAACAGCAGCCGGGTGTCCGCCGGGAGCCAGCCGTCGAGGTGCCCGCTCAGCATTCCGGCTTCCAGGTGGCACAGCCCGTCGGTGAGGACCTGCTTGACGGGCACGCCGGAGCGGGCCAGCCGCTGGGCGTCGTGCTCGGTGGCCAGGTCGGCGGTGAGCGCCGCCACCGGCACCCCGCGCCGCCGGGCGAGGGTGAGTTCCCGCTCCAGCAGGGCGGTTTTGCCGCTGCCGGGGCTGGAGAGCAGATTGACGACCGCGGTGCCCCGGGCAGCCAGGTCGTCCCGCAGCGTGCGGGCGCAGGCGTCGTTCTTGGCGAGGACGGCCTGTTGCAGGTCGACGACACGGCACATGGTTTCAGCGCTCCTGGTGGGTCGGTACGGGCAGCGGGGCGTCGTGCCAGCTGACGCTGACGATCCCCAGTTCACGGCCGGACAGCAGCTCGGTGCTCGCCCCGCCGCAGGTCGGGCAGCTCAGTTGCGGTGGCATTCCCGCGGGCCAGGTGTGCGCGCACGGGCCGCAGCGGGCGCGGGCCGGCACCGCCTCGACGATCAGTTCCGCGCCTTCCAGGACCGTTCCGGTGCAGGCGAGTTCGAAGGAGAAGGCGAGGGCGTCCGGGACCACTCCGGCCAGTTCGCCGACCTGGAGCCGGACGCTGCCGACCGAGACGGCGCCGTCGGGCCGGGCCGCGCTTTCGACCTGGTCGACGACCGCCAGCGCGATGGACATCTCGTGCATCGGGATCTCTCCGGTACGGGGCTCGCTCCGGTACGGGGGCTCGCTGCGGTCCGGGGCGCTCCCGCCGGAACGGGAACGACCGGGGGCCGCCCGGCTCATTAGACGGCGGGGCCCCCGGGCGGCCGGGGCGCCCCGCCGGGCGGGCCGGTGGCGTCCGCCGTTCGGTGCAGCGGTGTCGGGCCGGCCGGTGGTACCCGGCCGCGGTTCACATGGCCCGCATCCGCAGATAGCGCCGGATGTCGGGCAGCTGGGTCAGGAGGGCGGCGAAGGCGGCGGCGAGTGCCGCGCCGAGGACGAGCTTGCGCATGGTTCGGGTTCCTCTCACGGGTGGGTGGCGCGGGTGGACGGCCGGGCGTCGGCCGCGGTCGGTTCCGCCCCGCCGACCAGCCGCAGGATCAGCGCCACGGCCTCGTCGACCGCGGCGGCCACCGGCTCGCTCAGTCCGATGCCTTCCTCGACGTCGGCGGGTTCGCAGCCGACGACCAGGACGCGCTGCGGGCGGTCGGCGCCGGTGCCGGCGCTGAGCGTGTCGAGCAGGGCGAGCACGCTGTCCGGGGTCATGTGGTGGCCGTCGACGGCGGGGGGCCGCGGACCGGCGGGGGCGGGGGTGGTGGCGGTGGCGGTGGCGTCGAGGAGGTAGACGGTGCCGGGTGCGCCGCCGCGCGCGGAGGCGTCCACGAGGAGCACCGTGTGGTAGCCGTCGAGCATCTGGTAGGCCAGGTGCACCCCGCGCACCCCGGAGTCGATGACCTCGACGTCATCGGGCAGCGGGTGTTCGCCGAGCCGCCGGACGGCCTCGACGCCGAAGCCGTCGTCGCCGAGGAAGATGTTGCCGACGCCGGCGATCAGCGTCTTGGGCCGGGCGGGAGGGGAAGCCGCGCTCACGCGTCCTCCAGGGGGGCGACCTCGTCGGGCTGGAAGTACAGGAAGCGGCCCTGTTCGCGCCGGATGTCGGCGCCCGGGTCGCCCTCGACGGTCACCGCGAGGTGCACCCCGCCGTCCACGTCGTGCAGGACGGCCTCGATCTGGGCGCTGCGGCCGTGCAGAAAGAGGTCCTGGGCGTCGGTACGGCGCTTGCCGGGGCGCAGCCGCACCCGGCTGCCGGCGCCGAGGGAGCGGCCGTCGACCGTGATGCGGTCGCGGACGGGGTCGACGCTGCGGTCGCTCTCCGGGTCCCACCAGGGGGTTTCGGGGCGCAGGCCGGGTACGTCGGGGGCCTGTTCGGCGGGCGCGGCCGGTCCGGGAGCGGTGACCTCGCGCAGCGCCCGTACCGCGCCGTGCAGCCGTTCCAGCACTTCGGGGGGCATGGTGTCGGCGAGGTCGATGACCTCGGCGGCGCGGGGGTCGGTGCCGCGCGCCTCGCGCTTCTCCTGGTCGGTGAGGGCTGCGGTGCGCAGGGTGAGGATCTCGTCGATCTCCAGGGCGTCGTAGAGCGCGCCGGGGCTTTCGGGGGCGATGGCCGGGTGGTCCTCCAGGATGATCGGGGAGGAGAGGACCACGTCGGCGCGGCCGGGCTCGCCGGCCAGTACGGGCCAGGTGTGCTGGTTGCGGCAGGCCGCGGCGGCGCCCTTGGCCCACTCCGGGGGGTCGGTCTGGGACAGGAAGGACCCGGCGTCGATGCCGAGCAGGAGATGGGCCGCGACCAGCGCGCGGGGCAGCGCCGCGTCCCGGTCGGCGGCGGGGCCGTCGGGCGTCCAGCTGCTGGTGTTCTCGACGGTGGCGGTCAGCCGCAACGTCGCGTAGGGGCCGTCGAGTTCGCTCGCCGAGAGCCGCAGTACGCCCTCGATCTCCTCGCGGCGGCGCACCAGCCGCCCGATCAGTTGCCCGTCCGCGTCGTGCACCGGCTCGGTCTCCTCCCGGGCGGGGCGGGAGAAGGGGAGGGTGCGGCCCGCGCCGAGGAGTTCGGTGACGTCGACGACGCCGGTGATGCGCTCCTCGACGCCTTCGTCCCAGGGGACCAGCACCCGGTCGGGGAGCGGGAGTTCCTCGACGGTCTCGTACTCGCCGTCGGGGCGGAGGCGCTGGACCGTACGGCGCTGGGCCTGCAGGAAGCGCAGTTCGGCGGAGAGCCGGGCGCAGGACCGCGGCTCCATCAGGCATTCGGTGCGCTGGAAGGAGTGTTCCTCGCGCTCGGCGCCCCAGTGGGGCGGGACCAGCACGCCGAACTGCCAGCGCAGGCGGTTCTTGGCGGCGGAGGCGCGGTAGGGGTAGAGCACATAGCCCTCGAAGAGCACCGCGTCCGCCACCTGGCGGGCGGTGGCGAAGCGGGCCGCCATCTCGTCGGGCAGGACGCTGGTGGTCACGGCGCGGTCCTTTCGGCGGCGGGCCGGGCGGCGGTGAAGGGACGCGGGGGCGAAGGGGGGAGCTGCTGCCCCGCTCTGGGGGCGGCGGGGGACGTTTCGGCGGTTCGGGCGTCGTCGAGCAGCGCCTCGACGGTCGCCTCCCAGGAGGGCAGGGCGCGCCGGGAGCGGAAGGCGAGCAGCGCGTCGAGGGTCTCGCGCCGCAGCCGGAGCCAGCCGCAGCCGGGGAAGTGCTGCTCGGTCATCTCCTGCCAGACCGCCACGGGCATCCGGAAGGGCGCCTCCTTGTCCCAGGGCACCGGTCCGACGCTGAAGCCGGCGGGGCCGGCGAACACCGTTCCGGAGAACAGCAGCAGGAGCGGGACCTCGCCGTCGCGCAACGCATGGAAGTAGCGGGCGGCGGCGATGTCCATGTCGTAGGTGCAGGGGACGGGCAGGTCCACCTCCGTCGTGCCGGTGAAGCCGGGGACGACGAGCGAGACCTGCGCGAACTGGAGAGGGTTGAGGGTGCTGCCCCAGCGGGCGCGTTCGCCGAAGAGGTCGGACAGCGCCTCCGCCTCGTCGGAGGCGTAGCCGCGGCGAGCCGGTTCGATACGGATCTGGCAGCGCAGCGCGATGGCGTGCACCCGGGCGGGGTCGGCGGCGGTGATGCGCAGCCGGAAGACGAGGGTGGGGCCGGCGGCGTAGCGGTCGGCGCGGACGCCGGTGCAGTCGAAGGAGAGGTCGGTCACGGCCGGTCGGCCTCCCTCGGCGGGCGGGCGCGGCGTGCGACGCGGGCGAAGAAGTCGTCGAGGGCGGCGCGCGCCTCGGCGCCGCCGTCGAAGCCCTGCCACAGCTGCCGCATCCGGCCGACGAGTTCGTAGCAGATGTCGACGGGTACCAGGAAGCAGTCGACCACGTTCTGCGTGCGGCGCAGCAGGAGGGCCTCGACGTCGGGTTCGAGGAGGCGGGCGAGGACGGTGGCGTCGAGGACGGTCCCCCAGATGCCGGGGTCGAGTTCGCTCTCGGTGGCGCCGGCCGGGCTGGGGTAGAGCGCAACCAGCCGGTCCAGGTCGGTGTTCTTGAGGAAGAAGGCGACGCCGACGGGGATCTGGAGGAGGTCCCAGGTCGCGGTGTCGAGGGTGTGGCCCGGGTCGGTGAGGTAGCGGTCCGGGACGGTGCGGAACTGTCCGGCGCCGGGCTGTTCGAAGAGCAGGGCACAGGGGGTGCAGGCGCATGCCAGCGCGCGGCGTTTGGTGTCGACGAGGTGGCGGTGATGGTGCTCGGCGAGCGACGCGCCGCACAGCTCGCAGCGTTCGGGGGTGGGTGGTTGCGGTGCGCGGAATCTGCGCAGGCCCCGGTGGGCGGTGGGTGCTCCGGGGTGCACGGGCGCGGTGGGCGGGGCGCTCACGAGGCCGTGGCGGCGGTCGGCGGGCGGCGGGAGATCTGCAGCAGCGCCGGCTCCGGCCCGGCCGACTCCAGCCGTACCGAGGTCACCTCGGGTGCGAAGCAGGACAGGGCGTTCTCGATGGCCTGCTGGGCCGCCTGCGCGGTGCTCGGGCAGCCGCAGCCGCCCGAGGCGGGGGCCCGCAGCCGCAGCAGACCGCTCTCCGCGTCGAAGTTGACGATCTCGGCGGGGTGCTGGGGCCGGAGGCTGTCCAGGGCGCGGCCGATGCGGGTGGTGACGTTCTCCGGGTGCAGATCGTGCAGGACGAGCAGGGAGGCCACGAGCTCGTCGCCGAGCAGGGCCGGTTGCCGGTCCTCGCCGAGGAGCTGCAGCATCCGGGTGAGCCCGGCGCCGTAGAAGTCCATCAGGGTGCGGACGAGTTCCTCGGCGGCCGCGCCGGCGTCGGCGCCGCCGCCGTCGGTGAGCCGGTCCAGGATCTCTTCGATGCGGCGGCCGGTCGTCTCGGCGGCCGGAGCGGCGGGGGCGGGGGCCGTGGTGGGGGCGCTCATCCGCCCAGTCCGCTCAGGCCGGTGGGCACATGCATCTTCTGTACGGACTTGCCGTTGCCGACGTACATATGGACGCCGCAGGGCAGACAGGGGTCGAAGCTGCGGACCGCGCGCATGATGTCGATGCCCTTGAAGTTCTCCGGGGAGTTCTCCTCGAAGATCGGGGTGTTCTGGACGGCGTCCTCGTACGGGCCGGGGGTGCCGTAGCTGTCGCGGGTGCTGGCGTTCCAGGGCGTCGGCGGATAGGGGTGATAGTTGGCGATCTTGCCGTCGCGGATGACCATGTGGTGGGAGAGGACGCCGCGTACCGCCTCGGTGAAGCCGCAGCCGATGGACTCGTCGGGGACCTCGAACTTCTCCCAGGTCTGGGTGCGTCCGGCGCGGACCTCCTCGAGCCCCTGCTCGGCGAAGTGCAGGGCCATGGCCGCCGAGTAGGCCTGGAAGTACGTCCGGGCGCGGTTGCGCTCCAGCGCATTGCTCCACTTGGGGATCTTCCACTCGAAGCGGGCCTCGGGCCGGGTCATGCTGCGCGGCAGGTCGATGACGACGCTCTGGCCGGTGGCCTTGACGTAGGGGGTGTCGACGAGACCGGACAGCGCGGTGGACCACAGGCGGGCGATCGGGCCGCCGCCGGTGTCCAGCGCCAGGTGCTCCTTGCCGTCGAACCAGCGGGGCGACATCACCCAGCTGTACTTGTCGTTGAAGTCCCGCTTCTGGGGAGCGGGGATGGTGTGCTGGTTCCAGGGGTGGCGCGGGTCGACGGGGTTGCCGAGCGGGTCGTGGGTGACGAACTGCTCCTGGCCTTCCCAGTCCTGGTAGTAGGAGCTGCCGAGCAGGATCCGGATGCCGAGGTTGATCTGGGTGAGGTCGTTGGTAACGAGCTTGCCGTCGACGATAATGCCCGGGGTGACGAACATCTTCCGTCCCCAGTCGGTCATGTTGCGGTAGGTGAAGTCGCAGTGCTCGGGGTCGTTGAGCGCGCCCCAGCAGCCGAGCAGTACCCGCCGCTGACCGACCTGTTCGTAGCCGGGCAGTGCCTCGTAGAAGAAGTCGAACAGGTCGTCATGGAGCGGCACCACGCGCTTCATGAACTCCACGTAGCGCATCAGCCGGGTGAGGTAGTCGGTGAAGAGCTGGACGCTGGCGACCGTGCCGACGCCGCCCGGGTAGAGCGTGGAGGGGTGCACATGGCGGCCCTCCATGAGACAGAACATCTCGCGCGTATAGCGGCTGACCTGGAGTGCCTCGCGGTAGAACTCCCCCTCGATGGGGTTGAGGGAGGTCATGATGTCGGCGATGGTGCGGAAGCCGTGCTCGCCGGCGTGCGGGGCCTCGGTGCGCTGGGCGAGCTCCCAGACTCCGGGGTTGGTCTCCCGGACCATTTTTTCGCAGTAGTCGACCCCGACGAGGTTCTCCTGGAAGATGTTGTGGTCGAACATGTACTCGGCGGACTCGCCGAGGTTGATGACCCACTCCCCCAGGTGCGGCGGCTTCACCCCATAGGCCATGTTCTGGGTGTACACCGAGCAGGTGGCGTGGTTGTCGCCGCAGATGCCGCAGATCCGGCTGGTGATGAAGTGCGCGTCGCGCGGGTCCTTGCCGCGCATGAAGACGCTGTAGCCGCGGAAGACGGACGAGGTGCTGTAGCACTCCGCCACCCGCTTCTGCTTGAAGTCGATCTTGGTGTGGATGCCGAGGCTGCCCACGATCCGGGTGATCGGATCCCAGGACATCTCCGTCAGACCGCTGCCGTCGCCGGCCGCCTTCGTCTTCGGTGCCATCGTGTGTGCCGTGCCCTTCTTTAGCGCGCGGGAGGGAGGGGGTCTGACGCCATGGGGTCTGGCTGTGGGGGTGCTGCGAGGAATGCCTGCGGGGGTGTGCCGCCGGGTGGTGCGGCGGGAGTGTCCGGCGCCCGGCACCCGATGGGACTACCGGGGCCGGGCACTCACGGGCCGGGCGATCGACGCTCGGGCGATCAGGCCGGGACGGCTTCGGGGCGTACGGTCACCAAGGCGACCGGTAGCCGGTGGTCAGCTTGCCGCCGCGGTGGCGCCACTTGGGTTCGTGGTCCACGGTCCTGGCGGTGATGTCGCGCAGTCGACGGACGAGACTGCCGTAAGTGGCGCTCGCGGTGCTGGAGACCTTGCTGCCGGGCGGCTCATCCATGAACGGCATGAATTTGTCGGGGAATCCCGGCATCGTGCAGGCGATACAGATGCCGCCGACGTTCGGGCAGCCGCCGATGCCATCCATCCAGCCCCGCTTGGGCACATTGCATTTCACCACGGGACCCCAGCATCCGAGCTTCACCAGACACTTGGGCGAGTCGTAGGTGGTGGCGAACTGCCCCTGCTCGTAGTACCCGGCCCGGTCGCAGCCCTCGTGCACGGTGGCACCGAACAGCCAGGACGGGCGCAGCTGGTCGTCCAGGGGGATCATCGGGGCCGAGCCCGCCGCCTGGTAGAGCAGATACGTCAGGGTCTCGGCGAAGTTGTCGGGCTGGATCGGGCAGCCGGGTACGCACACGATCGGGATGCCGGCCTTGGACTTCCAGTCCCAGCCCAGGTAGTCGGGCACGCCCATCGCGCCGGTCGGGTTGCCGGCCATCGCATGGATTCCGCCGTAGGTGGCGCAGGTGCCGATCGCGACGACGGCCAGCGCCTTGGGCGCGAGCCGGTCGATCCACTCACTGGTGGTGATCGGCTGGCCGGTCTCGGGGTTGTCGCCGAAGCCGCACCAGTACCCCTCCGGCTTGATCGACTCGTTCGGGATGGACCCCTCGACGACCAGCACGAACGGGTCGATCTCGCCGCGCTCGCCCTTGAAGAACCATTCGATGAAGGTGTCCGCGCCCTGTGTCGGACCGCATTCGAAGTCGATCAGCGGCCAGTGCACCTGGATCTTGGGCAGGCCGGGCAGCACGCTCAGCGCGATCTCTTCGATGCTCGGCTGGGTCGCCGCGGTCAGCGACACCGAGTCGCCGTCGCAACTGAGTCCCGCGTTGATCCAGAGCACATGAATCGGGGCCTCGTCCGCATCGGACGGGCTCCCGTTCGCTTGCGCGTGGTCGACGGCGGTCGGCGGTCCTGCAGCCATGGGGGTGCCTCCTCGCAGGGGCGCATCGCAGGGGTATGCAACGAAAGCCCGTTTGACGGCTTTCGCTCCCTTGGTAGCACCGATCACCCCTCCCCGAGCGGTTACGCGGTCCGTTCCGGTGACGGGGGCGTGGCGCGCGGCCCGCGGCCCACGGCCTGCGGCTCGCTCAGCGGGCGGCGGCGGGTGACGGCAGGCGGCAGGTGGCGGGCGGCCGCATACGTCAGCGGGTCGCCGCTCCCCTGAGCGGCGACCCGATCCCCTTCACGCACGGCCGCAGGGCACCCGGAAGCGCCGGCCTCATCCCCCTGTCCCCGGCCCGGACCCGTCCCCGACGGGGTGGCGCCGCGCGGCGGCCGTCTCCTCCGGGACGGCCGAAACTCCGCGGCGACCGACGCTGCGGCACGCGCCCTCAACGGCCCGGCCCGCGGCTGCCGCATCCGGGCGCGCGATCACCGGGAGGCACCCTCGGCCGCCCGGCCGTGGCACCGTCAGCCCAGGGATCCGGCCTCGACCGTCGTCACATCGAACCGTCCGCCGCACACCCGCAGCCCGCCACTGTTGGTGGTCATCGAGTCCTTGGAGCCGGGCGGGTAGACGTAGACCAGCTGCGACTGCTTCCAGCACGGGGTGTCGGAGACGCCGTCATTGACGGTGTGCAGCACGGCGTGCGCGCTCTGTCCGGGCTGCAGGCGGACGGCACCGCCCGCGGCGCCCGAGCGGGTGGCGGGCTTGCCGACCGTCGAGCCGTCGCGCAGGATCAGCGAGACCCCGGGGAAGCCCCGCAGCGTACAGGCCGTCTTGCCCTTGTTGGTGAACACCAGAGGGATGTGGATGTTGCCCGCGCCGATGTCGGTGCGGCCCAGGCCCAGCGACATGTTGTTCGCGGTGCAGCGGTCCGAGACGGTCATGACCGAGGTGTGGGACTCGGATGCGCTCGGGGCCTTGGCCTCCGGCTTGCCGCTGGGGGACTTCGCTCCGGCGCCGGACGACGGCCCGGCGGCCTCGTCGGAGTGGCCCTGGCTGCCGGACGGGCGCGTGTCGTTGCCGGACGACTGCGAGCTGTGACTGCCCTGCGGGCTGTTGGCCGCGGCGGGCGCGGAGGCCGACGAGGAGTGGGAGGCGGAGTCCGGCCCGTTCTGGCAGGCGGTGAGCGCGAGCGCCGCGACGGCGATCAGTGATCCGGCGGCGACCCGGCGGCCGCGGCCGAGGGATTGGGTGGTGAGCGACATCAGTCTCCCCCTCGTCTGGTGGTTGCGTACCCTCAGGGGTGGGGTGCGCACGGTCGGTCCGTTGTTCTTTCAGAGTGACCCCGTCCACTGCTGGTCCGCTAACGAGGCGCTAACGCACCGCTAACGGTCCGGAGCGCCCGGCGAGGCGGTGGCTCCGGCGGACCGCTGCCCGCGAGGCCGGAGCCCGGATGCGCCGCTCAGGCTCGCAGAATTTCCCCCGTATCGAACGTGCCCCTCAGCGGTTCGGCCGTTCCTCCCTTCGGCCCCGTCGGCACCACCACACCCCACCCGCACCATCCCACCCACCGGCACCAGGTGACCGCCGACGACCGGCGGTCGCCGTGCGCCGCGCGATGTCCCTGTGGCCTCCGGGACGGTTGCGTACCCGCGGCCGCCGACCGCCGTCGCCGCAAGGCCATCGGCGGGCGTCCGCACGCCGCTCCCCCGAAGGTGACATTGACGAGAAACGGACCGCCCGCGCGCTACTGCCCCCGCCCCTGGTAGGCACCGATGTTCGGCGGGTCGGGAATCGGGTTGCCGTAGAAGTCGCGGTCGCCCGGGTCCGGGACGCGCACGCCCGCCCCGAGGGCCGGGGAGCCCGCGCGGAGTTGCAGGTCGTCCGGTGCGACGAAGCGGGGATCGGCGATCACCGCCGCGGTGTCGCCGTCGGGAGGCCGTGAGATCCGGGCGTAGAGGTTGTGGTCGTAGGTGTTGTGCCCATCGGTGATCGGGGAGTTCGCCGCGGCGCCGACGAAAATGTTGTTGCGGAAGACGACGCCGCCGGGGCCGTTGCTGCTCACCATCGCGGTGCCCGGGGCGTTGGTGGCGAGGGTGTTGTTGTGGACGAGGGTGCGGGTCGCGGCCGCGCAGACGACCGACACCACTCCGTACGGTGCGGAGGTGTTGCGGTCGTTGAGGCTGAGGTTGTACCGCACCGTATTGCGGTCGGACGTCATCCCCTCCCCGTTGCAGACCAGCAGGAAGCCGCCCTCGTTGTCGTGGCTGTAGTTGTACTGGTAGATGTTGCCGTTGTTGCCGCCGTCGATGTCGTACGCCATCGAGTCCCGGGTTCCGTGGCCGCCGCTGACCTCGTTGAACTGAGAGACGACCCGGTCGGAATTCCAGGACCAGATCCCGGCGTTGTAGCCCGCCGAGCGCATGTTGAAGCCGTCGACCCGGTTGTGTTCGACCCGCGCGCCGACCGCGTTCTGCACCACGATCCCGTCCCCGCCGACATCGCGCACCGTGTTGTCGTGCACCGACAGGCCGGTGATCGGCGCGAAGGACGTGCCGGGACCCTGCGGGTGTTCGGGCCGCCGGCCCCAGGTGGAGGAGGTGCCGATGCCGGTGCGATCGGTGTGCGTCACGGTGGAACGGCGGACCGTCACCTGCGCGAAGCCGGTCGGCCGGGCCGAGCCCTGTACGGCGAAGAGGATGCCGCCCGAGGGGTCGGGGTCCTTGAAGTCGGCGCCGTTGACGTCGTGTACGTCCACGCCGTCGATGAGGTAGTGCCGCCCGGTGCCGAGGTCGTGCAGCCGTACGAGCACCCCGGCGCGCCGGTCGGTGGTGGTGGCCGGGCCGGTGTTGGACACGTCGAGGTTGCGCAGCTCCCAGTACTGCACGTTGTCCAGGAGGATCGCGGCCCGTGCGCCCGCGCCCTCGATCCGGGGTTTGGCGCCGCTGCCGTACGCGCCCGCGGAGAGCGGCGCACCGGCCGCGCCGGAGGCGGTGGGGGCGAAGGTCCCGGTGCAGGTGGTGCCGCGCCGGAAGAGGATGCGGTCACCGGGCGACAGGGCCGTCGCGCCCGCCTTCTCCAGGGTGCGCCAGGCGGCCCCGGGGCCGGTGCCGGAGGCGGCATCGGAGCCCGCGGCGCAGTCCACGTAGTAGGTGGCTCGCTGGAGGCGCGCCTGGTCTCCGGCGGCGGCCGGCGGGGCGGCCAGGGCGGCGACGGTGGCGGCGACGGCGGACGCCACGACGGCCGCCCTGCGCAGCCGCCGGGACACGGGGATTGGGAACATCGTCTCTCCCGGTTCGGTGCGTCGGCACGGGCGCGAAGGTCGCCACATCCTCGGGCAGCCGCCCCGCGCGGGCAAGGCGCGCGGGGCGGAGCGCGCGGGAAAGTCCAAGCCTTCCCCGCGGAAGTGCAACGGCGGGAGCGGGACGCCGCGGCCGGGTGCGGCCACCGCGTCCCGCGTCGTACACCGCCGACCGTCAGCCTGCGGCTCCTGCCCGGTTGACGGCCGACAGCACGGCCCGTACGGAGGCCATCAGGACGGAGGTGTCCTGGCCCGCGCCCCAATAGGTGGCGCCGTCGATCCGGCACTGGACGTAGGCGACGGCGGTGCTGTCCGGCCCGGCGGCGGTGGCGTGTTCGGCGTAGCTGACGAGGTCGACGGGGTGTCCGGCGGCGGCCAGCGCGGCGCAGAACGCGGCGAGCGGACCGTTGCCGGTGCCTTCGTGGACGGCGGCACCCAGTTCACAGCTCACCCGGTGCTCCCCCGGTGCGGGCTCGATGGCGCTCCAGGAACCGAGCGTCAGCGGACCGTGCGTCCCCGGGTCGAGATAGGTGCTCCGGAACAGCTCCCACAGGGCCTTGGGCGTGGCCTCCTGGCCGCTGTCGTCGGTGGCCCTCTGCACCGTACGGGAGAAGTCCGGCCGCATCTCCCGCGGCAGGTCCAGCCCGTGGTCGCGGCGCAGCAGATGCGCGATGCCGCCCTTGCCCGACTGGCTGTTGACCCTGATGACGGCCTCGTAGCTGCAGCCGAGATCGGCGGGGTCGACCGGCAGATACGGCACGGTCCAGGGCGCCTGAGGCTCCGGTACGCCCAACTGGGCGGCGCGCTTGGCGTGGTGGTCCAGGCCCTTGCTGATGGCGTCCTGGTGGGTGCCGGAGAAGGCGGTGTGGACGAGTTCGCCGGCGTAGGGGTGGCGGGGGTGGACCGGGATGCGGATGCAGTCCTCGACCGTGCGGCGGACGGTGGCGATGTCCGAGAAGTCGATCATCGGGTCGACGCCCTGGGTGTGCAGGTTCAGGGCGAGGGTCACCAGGTCGACGTTGCCGGTGCGCTCGCCGTTGCCGAACAGACAGCCCTCCACCCGCTGGGCGCCGGCCAGGACGGCGAGTTCCGCGCAGGCCACGCCGGTGCCCCGGTCGTTGTGCGGATGCACGGAGAGGATGACCCCCTCGCGGCGCTCCAGGTGGCGGTGCATGTACTCGATCTGGTCGGCGTACACATTGGGCGTGGCGACCTCGACGGTGGCCGGCAGATTGTGGGTCACCGGGCGGTCCGGCGAGGCGTCCCACAGCCGCGTCAGCCCGTTGCAGATCTCCAGGACGAGATCGGGCTCGGTGAGATTGAAGACCTCCGGTGAGAACTGGAAGCGGATGTCCGATTGGGGCCGGGCGGCAGCCAGTTGGGCCATGTAGCCGGCGGCGTCGCGCACCAGGGCGTGCACCTCGTCGCGGCTGCGACCGAGGACGACCTCGCGCCAGGTGGGGGCGGTGGCGGTGTAGAGGTGCACCACGGTGCGCGGCAGTCCCTCGATGGCGGCGAAGGTCCGCTCGATCAGCTCGCGCCGGGCCGGGGTGAAGACGACGACGGTGACGTCGTCGGGTACGGCGCCGCTCTCGGCCAGATGCCGTACGAAGTCGAAGTCCGTACGGCTCGCGGACGGATAGGCGACCTCGATCTCCTTGAAGCCCATCGCGACCAGCAGGTCGAACATCCGGCGCTTGCGGGGCGTGTCCATCGGCTCCACCAGCGCCTGGTTGCCGTCCCGCAGATCGACCGGCACCCACAGCGGGGCCCGCTCGATCCGGGCGGCGGGCCAGGCGCGTTCGGTGAGCGGCACCTCGACGCGCTCGTGGGCGGGCAGGTAGCGGTGGGCGGGCATCGCGCTGCCGCGCTGCGGATTCCAGGCGGGTGCGGCGGCCGGGACGGGGCCGTCGGGCGTACGGAGCGTGGGGAAAGCCGGGGCGGCGGACGGGGTGGAGCGGGTGCGGGTCATCGCTGTCCTTCTCACAGGCCGGAGGGAGACCGGCAGCACCGAACCCCGCGGCGGGGTGCCGGTCGCGTCAGGCCCCGCCGCGGCGGCCGAGAAGGAGACCACGCAGCTTCATGCCGGGTACACTAGCCATGAATCAACTCCTCAGACAACCTACTCCTCAGACAAGTTGAGGGGCAGGCAGACACCGAGAGAGGCGGCAGGAAGCACCGGATGTCCCTCGAAGCGCTTCGCCCCAGCCCCCTGGTCGAACAGGCCGCCCAGCGGCTGCGCGACCAGATCACCGGCGGCCACTGGCCGGTGGGCACCAAGCTCCCCGGCGAAACCACCCTGGCCAAGACCCTCGGCGTCGGCCGCTCCACTGTCCGCGAGGCCGTACGGGCCCTGGCGGGCGCGGGGCTGGTGCAGCCACGGCAGGGCTCCGGCGTCTTCGTGATCGCCACCGAGCCGACCGAGGACTGGCCCACCCGCCTGCGCGGCGCGGCCGTCGCCGATGTCTACGAGGTGCGCATGATGGTCGAGGTCCAGGCCGCCCGCCTGGCCGCCGACCGCCGCACGGACGCCGATGTCGCGGCCCTCCGCGCCGCCCTCGAAAACCGGCGCACCGCCTGGTCCGGCGGCGACAACGCCGCGTTCCTGGACGCGGACATCGCCCTGCACGCCACGGTCGTCGAGGCCGCGCACAACCCCGTCCTGACCGATCTGTTCGCGGAGTTCGTCCCCGCGCTGCGCAAGGGCCTGGCCGACCTCGTCGCCCTGCTCGACGTGCGCGAGCACGAAGTGGCGCACGGCGACGCCGGGCACGCGGAGCTGGTGGAGGCCGTGATCGGCGGCGACGGGGAGGCGGCGAGCCGCGTCCTGCAGGCCGAACTGGAGGAGACCCTGCGGGAGTTGCCGGCGCGCTGAGACCTTCCGGCTGCGGGGCGCGGCCGCAGCCGGGGTACGCGGCAGAACAGCGGCTCCGCCGTCCGGGGCGCCGCGCCGCCGGAGACGGCCACCGCCCGGCCTCCCGCAGCCGGGAGCTGCGGAACACCGGGCGGCCGGAGCGGCGAGGACCCGTCAGCCGGCCGTCCCCGACGGCCGGGCGAGCTCCAGGTCGAGGATCTCGTCGGCGCCGCCGGAGAGGGATATCGGGGCGGCGTGCGGCGGGTAGCCGGCCGCCGCGAGGGTGTAGCTGCTGCCCGTCAGCCCGGCGAACGCGAAGACGCCGTCGGGTCCGGTGACGGTGTGCCCGGTGACCGTGCCGTCCTCCAGGAGGGTCACCGCCGCGTCGGCGAGCGGCTTGCCGCCGGGGCCCCGTACCGTGCCGCGGACGCTCGCGGCCGGCCGCAGCCGGACGTCCTGGCGGTCCGCCTCGGCGCCGGGGAGCTCGACGGCGCGGGCCTCGGGCTGGTGGCCGGCGGCGGTCAGCGCCAGGGTGTAGGCGCCGGACGGCAGATGCGCGACCTCCCAGCTGCCGTCGGAGCCGGACACGGTACGCGAGACCACCTCGCCGCGGGCATCGGTGACGACGACGCCCGCCGCGGCCAGCGGGGCACCGTCCGGACCCCCGCGCAGGGTCCCGCCCAGCCGGCCGGTGCCGGCGAGAACCAGGTCCAGCGGGGTCGCCGCCTCCGCTCCGTCGTACGTGGCCGAGGCCGCGTGCGGGGCGCGGCCCGGTGCGGCGCCGGTGAGGACGTACGTACCGGCGGCGGGGGCGGCGAGGGCGTAGCGGCCGTCGTCGCCCGTCGTGGTGACGGCGGCCTGGCGGCCCTGCCGGTCGATGAGGGTGACGGTGGCGCGGCGGACGGGCGTGCCGGACGGGTCCAGGACGCGGCCGTGGAAAGCCGTGCGGTGCGGCGGGTCTTCGGCGGCCGGCTGCGCCCCGGAGGGCGTGGGCTGCGCGGACGGGGCGGAGGGCTCCGGTGCGGCCTGCGCGCCGGCGGCCGGACGGGCCGCGACGGCGGAATCGTCCGCGCCGTCCGTCCCCGCCGCCGCGTCCGTGCCCTGCGCCGCCAGGGTCGGCGCCGTACGGGGTGCCCTGCGCTGCGACGGCAGGAATGCCGCCACGAGGACGCCGAGCAGGACGGCGGCCGTGGCGATCAGGAAGGAGACCCGGAAGCCGGTCATGGTGGGCACCGTCACCGGGCCCATGTCCTGGGACAGATGGGCCAGCACCATGCCGATCACGGCGCTGGACACGGACGTACCGATCGACCGCATCAGGGTGTTCAGGCCGTTCGCCGCGCCGGTCTCGGACGGGTCGACTGCGCCGATGATCAGCGCGGGCAGCGAGGAGTAGGCCAGGCCGATGCCGGCGCCGACGATCACCGCGATGATGACCGTCTGCCAGGGAGCATTCATCAGGCCGATGCCCGCGCCGTAACCGATCGCGATGACCAGCATGCCGAGCAGCAGCGAGACCTTGGGGCCACGCCGGGCGGCGATCCGTGCGTACAGCGGGGCGACGAACATCATCGTCAGGCCCAGCGGCGCCACGCACAGGCCGGCCACCACCATCGACTGGCCGAGGCCGTAGCCCGTGGAGGTCGGCAGCTGCAGCAGCTGCGGCAGCACCAGGGAGATCGCGTAGAACGCCACGCCGACCGTGATGGAGGCGAGGTTGGTGAGCAGCACTTCGCGGCGGGCGCTGGTGCGCAGATCGACCAGCGGGTCGGTCATCCGCAGCTCCATCAGGCCCCACAGCACGAGGATCACCACCGCGATGCCGAAGAGCCCGAGGATGGTGGGCGAACCCCAGCCCCAGTCACTGCCCTTGGTGATGGGCAGCAGCAGGGCGACCAGCCCGGCGGTCAGCCCGATGGCACCGGCCACATCGAAGCGCCCCTGCGCACGGACGGACGTCTCCGGTACGACGAGCAGCGTCAGCAGCATCGACAGCACGCCGAGCCCGGCGGCTCCGAAGAACAGGGTGTGCCAGTTGGCGTGCTGGGCGACCAGGGCCGCGGCGGGCAGGGCGAGGCCGCCGCCGACGCCTATGGACGAGCTCATCAGGGCCATCGCCGAGCCGAGCCGTTCGCGCGGCAGCTCGTCGCGCATGATGCCGATGCCGAGCGGGATGGCCCCCATGGCGAAGCCCTGTAGCGCCCGGCCGACGATCATGGTGATCAGATCGCTGGTGAATCCGCAGATCAGCGAGCCGACGACCATGACGGCGAGGCTGGTCAGCAGCATCCGCCGCTTGCCGTACAGGTCACCGAGGCGTCCCATGATCGGCGTCGAGACGGCACCGGCGAGAAGAGTGGCCGTCATGACCCATGTGGCGTTGCTGGGCGCGGTGTTGAGCAGCGACGGCAGGTCCTTGATGACCGGCACGAGCAGCGTCTGCATCACCGCGACGACGATGCCGGAGAAGGCGAGGACCGGGACGATGCCGCGGCCGGCTCTGCGGTGCCCGCCCTTGCCCGCCTCGGGCGCCGTCGGCGCGACGTCGGGAACCGGGGCGCTCCCGGGTAGCTGGTCGGTCGTCGTCTGGGTCATACGTGCGGCCTCCAGGGCGGCAGGAGTGGGTGTCGTCGGGAGCGCGGAGCGCGAGTGAGGCAAGGGCGGAGCAGGGAAGCGGCGTACGGCGGGGGGGGCGTCGGTGGATCAGCGGCGGGTCATCTGGCGTCGGCGGACGGCCGGGCCTTGCGGACCGGTACGTGCGTACCGAACGTTTTCTGCCGCGGGCAGTATTCCGCGCGCCGGAGCACAGCGCGCACCGCGGGTCGTGATCTTCCTCACCGCCTCTGCTGGACCTTGTGTCGACCGACCCCAGCCAAGCGCACGCCACTGACAATCCCCGCGGCTCCCCCGGCCGTCCACATGGCCATCCTCCTGCCGCTGCGACTCGACGAGCCCATGGAGCCTCCCTGCGGAGGACGCCGCGCCCCCCGCGACCCTCCGGAAAACGAACGGGGGCGCCGCTCTTCGTGCGGCGCCCCTGAAATCAGAGAACAAAAAAACCAACTGAGCGGTATCGTTTCAGCACCCAAAACGGCCTTGCACCCCGAAGTGAAACGCAATCCCCGTTATCGCACCAAAAGCCTCATCACGTCGCCACATCCACCAGCGCCGCCGCCTTGAGAGCTGCATCGAGAGCCGCCCCCCTCTCCGGGTCGAGATCCAGCTTCGCAAGGATCGCGGGCACCGCGATGCTGGGCAGGGTGTGCTGAAAGAAAACCATCAGCCGATGATTGAGATCGGCTCTGTTCGCAAAGGCTTGGGACATCATCTGGATTCCCGCAAACGCACCGACGTACAGCTCGGCCGTATCGCGGATGACCACACTCTCCAGGACTTCGCCTCGGACTCTCGCCTCGCCCAACAGCCCTTCGACGAACTGGGTCCAGGAGGTCATGGACCGCTTGCGTTCGAGGTGGTTGGAGCTCTGCTCGACAGCCAGCCGGGCCGCTCCGCGCTGGATCGGGTCGCTGCGCAGCCGGTACGCCAGCACCTGTCCCGCATCGACGAATTCCTGCAATTTGATCTGCTGCGGCTGCACGGCGATGTCCATCACGTGCTCATCCAGCACGGCGAGCGCGAGCGCCTCTTTGGACGCGAAGTGGAAATACAGGGCGCCCTTCGTCACGCCGGCGCGTTCAAGAACTTCCGCGATAGTGGCCCGTTCGTACCCGCGGTCGTCGAAGACGGCGGCCGCCGCCTCCAAGATCAGTCGCCGGGTCCGGATCGCGCGATCCTGTTGCACCATCGGGACGCCTCCTGTCTGTCGAAGTGTTCAAAGGGAGCACCACTTAGTTACGGCCCCCTTCATCTTCAGATCAGGTACTTACCATTTTTCGGCGCCCAGCATTGAAAAGAAAACCGGATGGTACGTATCTTAACAGCGTTCGCATTCGACACCATCCGTCAGATGCCTGGGGGCAGTGATGAGCGACACGATGCACGTCGGTGGCACGGTTCGACCAAGAACACTGCACCCGGGACGAACGGCTTCCGACCCACGAGCCGTGCCTCGTGCTCGGCAAAACGCCGACGTCCACCAGGAGTTCGTACACCGTCCCGCCATTGAGGACATCCTGATCACCTCATGGAACCGGCTGGCCGACAGCCGGTTCTCGCTGACCGCCCGATGGCCCCACGATCACTGGTACTACATCCCTGATCGCGGCCATCACGGCCTTCTTCTCATCGGCGAGACGATCCGGCAGGCGGGGCTTTTGCTCTCGCACACTGAGCTCGGTGTACCGGTCGGCCACCACTTCATCCTCAGCGATCTGGTGTACACAACGCACCCTGAACATCTGGTCGTTGACGGCCGGCCCACGCAGCTGACGATCGAGGTCTTCTTGACCAACACCCGCATGCGGGCGGGCACGCTCGTCAGCAGCCGGTTCGACATGACCTTCCGAACCGCGGGGCGGATCGTCGCCACCGGCCACTCCCACGTCAGCGTCACCGCGCCCGCCGTCTACCGCCGCATCCGTGGCGAGCGGCTCGCGGCGCGCCAGCCCGACGGCCCGCTCCCCTCCCCCGTGCCGCGCTGGGTGACCGGCAGCCTCAAGGACAGCGATGTCCTGCTCTCCCCCACCGACCGGAGCGGCCGCTGGGAGCTGCGCATCGCCCCCGGCCACGCCGCGCTGGTGAACCCGGCGAACGACCATGTGCCGGGCATGGTGCTGCTCGACGCCGCCCAGCAAGCCGCCCGCGCCCTGACCGCCCCCGAGCCCTTCACGCCGTACGCCTTCAGCACCGAGTTCCATCGCTACGGCGAACACGGCATCCCCTGCGAGATCGCGGCCCGGCGGGTGCCGTCGGCCGTGCCCGGGGCCGCCACGGTGGAGGTGACGGGTTGCCAGCAGGGAGAACCGGTGTTCACGTCCCTCCTCACGGCGCCGGAGCGGTGGCGCTGAACCGCGCGGGCCCCAAAAAGGCACCCCGGCCGGTCGAGAGGCGCCGAGAGGCACCAAGATTCGGCCACGGCACACGTCCGTACGAGACAGTGGTACGAGCGAGTCGCACTTCGCGCACCCCTCCAACAACAGAAAGGCGCCCGATCCGACCATGGGTGATCTCAACGGAAAGACCGCGCTGGTGACGGGCGCCGGCCGTGGCATCGGCCGCGCCATCGCCCAGCGCCTCGCCGGGGACGGTGCACTGGTCGCCGTTCACTACAACAGCAACGACACGGCGGCCAAGGAGACGCTCGAGAGCATCAGGGCCGCTGGTGGACGGGCATTCACCATCGGAGCGGAGCTCGGCGTCCCCGGTGACGCCGAGGCCCTGTTCGCCGCCTTCGACGCCGAACTCGCCGCGTACGGCGCCGAACCCGGCCTGGACATTCTCGTCAACAACGCCGGGACCAGGTTCCGTGCGCGCATCAGCGAGGCCACGGAAGAGGAGTTCGACCGCACCATCGCGGTCAACGTCAAGGCCCCGTTCTTCCTCATCCAGCACGGTCTGCGGCGGATGCGGGACGGTGGACGCATCATCAACATCTCGTCGGCGGTGACGAGTACGGCGCACCCGCCGCAGATCGCCTACAGCGTCTCCAAGGGCGGGCTGGAAACCCTCACACGCACCCTCGCCAAGGACCTCGGCGAGCGCGGTATCACGGTGAACGCCATCGCCCCGGGCTACGTTGAGACCCATGTGACCGAGGCACGGACGGCGACGCCCGAGGGGCGGGCCGCACTGGCGGCCTATTCCGTGTTCAACCGGATCGGCCAACCCGCGGACATCGCCGATATCGCCGCTTTCCTCGCCTCCGACGACTCCCGGTGGATCACCGGTCAGCGCTTCGACGCCACCGGCGGCTCCATGCTCTGACGCCCCCGACGACACGACGGGCACGGCCGACGCACCCTGAGGGACCCGGCACACCTGGTGCTCCCGACTCAAGGGGCGCGAGCGCGGCGCGCCGCACCTGCACCACCCCGGACGGCCGCGCCGCGCTCCGCGTCGTCAGGCCGGCGGCATCGGCCAGTCGTCCAGATTGCCGCCGCGCCATTCGACCAGGCGCGGGTCGTCCAGCTCGATCTCCCCGGCGGGACCGGCGACGCCCGCGCGGCGGAGGAATTCGGCGACATCCCCGCGGCCGTGGGCGAGGCCCACGATCTGCCCACGCACGGTCACGCGCCGACCACCGGAGGGGGTCGGCGGATGCACGATGACGGGCGGGTGCTCTGACATGACACCAGCGTGCGCCGGGGTCCGCGACCGCGCACGTCGAACAGGCCCGGTGGGTGGGCCGCGAGTGCCCGGCGACGAGCCTCCCGGCGCCTCCCCCGTAGGCTGGCCCTGTGGTGACACCGACACCGGCAGAACTGACGCGGGAGCTGCTCATCGCCGTCCGCGAGGTCATCGGCGCGTCCCAGGCCCAGCTCCGGGAGACCCTGGACCGGCTGGGGCTGACGGTGCCGCTCGCGGATGCGTTGTGGGTGCTCGACCCCGCGCTGCCCGCCCCGTCGATGAAGGTCCTCGCGAGCCTGCTGCACTGCGATCCCTCCACCGCCACGTTCCTGGTCACCCGCCTCGAACGGCAGGGGCTCACGGAGCGGGTGCCCGACCCGGCGGACCGGCGTTCCAAGACGGTCGAGCTGACGGACAAGGGGGCGCTGGTGCGCGGCGAGCTGATCGAGGCGATGGTGGAGCAGTCTCCGCTGGCGGCGCTGAGCGCCGGGGACCAGGCCGCCACCTTGCGGCTGCTCCGCAAGGCCCTGGCCCTGGGCGGCCGGCCGTGACCCATCCCCTGCACTCGAGCGAGTTCTTCCGGGACCCCTACCCGCTGCTCGCCGCCCTCCGGGAGCGCGGCCCCGTGCAGCGGATCCGGACCGACAACGGCCGGACGACGTGGATCGTGACCGGCTGGGCGGCGGCACGGGCGGCGCTGGCCGACGGGCGGCTGTCGAAGGACACCGGCCGGTTCTTCGCCGACCGTCCCTCGAACCGGAATCTGGCGCCCGCCGTCAGCCGCACCATGCTCGCCACCGACCCGCCGGACCACGGCCGGCTGCGGAGGCTGGCGATGAAGGCCTTCACTCCGGCGGCCGTCGCCCGTCTGGAGCCCCGGATCCGCGAGATCGCGGCGGGGCTGGCCGATGCGCTGGCCACCGGTCTGGCCGCACGCGGGACCGTCGACGTCGTCGAGGAGTTCGCCGTACCGCTGCCCATCGCCGTGATCAGCGAACTGCTCGGCGTGCCGGAGCGGGACCGGGCGGACGTGCGGCGGTGGTCCAACACCCTGTTCGCCGCCGGGGATTCGGACGCCGTCGTCGACCGTGCCTCGCACGACCTCAGCGACTACATGACGGAGCTGATCGCGGCCCGGCGGCTCGCCCCGGGCGACGATGTGCTCAGCGGTCTGATCTCCGCCCGCGACGAGGAGGAGCGGCTGACGGAAGCCGAACTGGTCTCCCTGGCGGTGCTGTTGGTCGTCGCGGGCCATGAGACCACGGCCAACCTCATCGGCAACGGCATGCTGGCCCTGCTCCTCGACGAGGCGCTGCAGGCCCGTCTACGGGACGATCCCGGGCTGTTGCCGGACGCGGTCGAGGAATTCCTGCGCTACGACGCGCCGCTCGCCGTCGCGACCTTCCGCTATGCCATCGAACCGCTGGAGCTGGACGGCGCCCGGATCGGACCGGGGGATGTCGTCCTGGTCTCCCCCGGTGCCGCCAACCGCGATCCGTTGCAGTTCCCCGCACCGAACGTCCTGCGGCTGGACCGGCCGACCGGCCATCTCTCCTTCGGGCACGGTCCGCACCATTGCCTCGGCGCGACGCTGGCCCGCCTCGAGGGGCGGATCGCGTTCGAGGTGCTGCTGATGCGCCTCCCGCGGCTGCGGCTCACCGAAGCGGGCACCGATGCGCTCACCTGGCGGCGGACGCGGATGATGCGCGGCCTGGCGAGCCTGCCCGTCACCTCGGCGTCCGGCTGAACGCAGCAAACCGGCGCCGCGACTGCAGTGCGGCAGTCGCGGCGCCGGCTGGTTTCGGGCCACTCGCGGCGCGGGGCCGCGATCCGGCTCAGCTTTCGATGGTGTGGCCGGAGAGGCGCTCGACGCCGCGCAGGAGGGCGGAGTGGTCGAGGGAGCCGTCGCCCTGGGCGCGGAGGGAGGCGACGAGGTTGGCGACGACGGCGCCGACGGGCAGGGCGGCGCCGACGGTGCGGGCGGCGTCGGTGACGATGCCCATGTCCTTGTGGTGGAGGTCGATGCGGAAGCCGGGCTTGAAGTCGCGGTTCTTGAAGTTGTCCTTCTTGCGGGCGAGGACGGTGGAGCCGGCCAGGCCGCCGTTCAGGACGTCGAGGGCGGCGGCGAGGTCGACGCCGGACTTCTCCAGGAAGACGACGGCTTCGGCGCAGGCCTGGATGTTGACGGCGACGATGAGCTGGTTGGCGGCCTTGACGGTCTGGCCGGAGCCGTGCGGGCCGCAGAGCACGATGGTCTTGCCGAGGGCCTCGAGGACCGGGCGGGCGGCGTCGAAGTCGGCCTGGTCGCCGCCGACCATGATCGACAGGACGGCCTCGATGGCGCCGGCCTCGCCGCCGGAGACGGGGGCGTCCAGGACACGGATGCCCTTGGCGCCGGCGGCCTTGGCCAGGTCGATGGAGGTCTGGGGGGTGATCGAGGACATGTCGATCAGCAGGGCGCCCGAGCGGGCGTTGTCCAGGATGCCGTCGGGGCCGTAGGCGATGGCCTCGACCTGCGGGGAGGCGGGGACCATGGTGATGATGACGTCGGCGTCCTTGACGGCCTCGGCGATCGAGCCGGCCGCGGTGCCGCCGGCCTTGGCCAGGCGCTCGAGCTTGTCGGCCTCGAGGGTGAAGCCGGACACGGCGTAGCCGGCCTTGATCAGGTTCTCGGCCATGGGGGAGCCCATGATGCCCAGGCCGATCCACGCGATCTTGGGGAGGTTGCTCATCGAAATAGCCTCTTTCACACTCAAAAGAATTCGGGGCGGGTGCCGGGCCGGGTTACGGGGCGGGCCGCAGCGGGGCGGGCAGCCACGCGAAGGAGGAGGCACTGGGGGCGTCGCCCGGCTTGTACTCCAGGCCGATCCAGCCGTCGTAGCCGTTCTTCTTCAGCCGCGCGAGCAGGGCGGTGAAGTCGAGGGCGCCGGTGCCGGGGGCGCCGCGGCCGGGGTTGTCGGCGATCTGCACATGGGCGGTCTTGGCGGTGTAGCGGTCGATGACCTCGTCCAGGTCCTCGCCGTTCATGGACAGGTGGTACAGGTCCATCAGGAACCGTGCGTTGTCCAGGCCGGTCGCCGCGTTCACCGCGTCCACGATCTCGATGGCCTTGGGCGCGGAGACGATCGGGCACTTGGGTGACTCGGGGGCGTTGAGCGCCTCGATGATCAGCGTGCCGTCGATCTCGGCGACCGCGCGGGCGGCGAAGGCCAGGTTCTCCAGCGCGAGCGCGTCCTGCTCGGCCGCCTCGACGCCCTCGACGCGGTTGCCGTAGAGGGCGTTGAAGGTGGTGCAGCCCAGCGACTTGGCGAACTCGACCGCCACCGGCACGTTCGCCCGGAACCTCTCGGATTCCTCACCCGGGACCGACAGCGCACCGCGGTCGGGGCCCGGCAGCTGCCCGGCGTAGAAGTTCAGCCCCACCAGCCGGGTGCCCGCATCGTTCAGGGCGTCGCGCAGCGCGTCCAGCTCCGCCTGCTCGGGCACCGGGGCATCCACCCACGGCCACCACAGCTCCACCGCCGTGAAACCCGCCGCCCGCGCGGCCGCCGGCCGCTCCAGCAACGGAAGCTCGGTGAAAAGAATCGACAGATTGACGTTGAAGCGCGTGTCCGTGAAACCCATGAAGGCCGGCGCCCCTTCCGAATAGCGGATTTGTGTTTCTGTTGTACGGATAGTGGCGATGCCGGGCGCGGTGGTCAAGCGCGCCCGGCACACCGTGCGGATCCGGTCCGGCGTCAGACCTTGAGCGGCTTGATCGCGGTGGGCGCGTGACCCGGCTCGGTCGCCAGCTCCTCGAACTCCGTGATGTCGCTGATGTCGGCGGTCTTGCTCATCGCGATGTTGGTGATGCGCTCCAGGATCGCCTCGACGACGACCGGCACCCGGTACTCGGCGGCGAGCTTCTTGGCCTCCTCGAAGGCGGCACCCAGCTCGTTCGGGTCGGTGACCCGGATCGCCTTGCAGCCCAGGCCCTCGGCGACCTTGATGTGGTCGACGCCGTAGACACCCAGCTCAGGGGAGTTGATGTTCTCGAACTCCAGGTTGACCTCGAAGTTGATGTCGAGGCCCGCCTGCGCCTGACGGATCAGGCCCAGGTAGGAGTTGTTCACCAGGACGTGGACGTAGGGGATCCGGTGCTGCGCACCGACCGCCAGCTCCTCGATCATGAACTGGAAGTCGTAGTCGCCGGAGAGGGCGACGACCGGGGTCTCCGGGTCGGCGGTGGCGACGCCCAGCGCGGCCGGGATGGTCCAGCCCAGCGGGCCGGCCTGGCCGCAGTTGATCCAGTGGCGCGGCTTGTAGACGTGCAGCATCTGCGCGCCGGCGATCTGGGAGAGGCCGATGGTGGAGACGTAGCGGGTCTCCGGGCCGAAGGCCTTGTTCATCTCCTCGTAGACGCGCTGCGGCTTCATCGGGATGTTGTCGAAGTGCGTACGGCGCTGCAGCTCGGCCTTGCGCAGCTGGGTGGAGGCGGCCCACTCGCCGCGGTCGGGCAGCTTGCCCTCGGCCTTGAGCTCCTTGGCGACCTCGACGAACAGCTCCAGCGCGGCCTTGGCGTCGGAGGCGATGCCGTAGTCCGGCGCGAAGATCTTGCCGATCTGGGTGGGCTCGATGTCGACGTGGACGAACTTCCGGCCCTTGGTGTAGACGTCCAGCTTGTAACCGGTGTGGCGGTTGGCCCAGCGGTTGCCGATGCCGAGGACGAAGTCCGACTCCAGGAAGTTGGCGTTGCCGTAGCGGTGCGCGGTCTGGAGGCCGACCATGCCGGCGTTCAGCTCGTGGTCGTCGGCGAGGACGCCCCAGCCCATCAGGGTCGGGATGACCGGGGTGCCGGTCAGCTCGGCGAACTCGACCAGCAGGTCGGAGGCGTCGGCGTTGATGATGCCGCCGCCCGCGACGATCACCGGGCGCTCCGACTCCAGGTAGAGGGAGAGCGCCTTCTCGATCTGGGCGCGGGACGCGACCGGCTTGTAGACCGGCAGCGGCTGGTACGTCTCGGGGTCGAACTCGATCTCGGTCAGCTGGACGTCGATCGGCAGGTCGATCAGGACCGGGCCGGGACGGCCGGAACGCATCAGGTGGAAGGCCTGCTGGAAGACGCCGGGGACCTGCGCGGCCTCGAGCACCGTGGTCGCCGCCTTGGTGACGGGCTTGGCGATCGACGCGATGTCGACGGCCTGGAAGTCTTCCTTGTGGATCACGCTGGTCGGCGCCTGGCCGGTGATGCACAGGATCGGGATGGAGTCACCGATCGCGGAGTACAGGCCGGTGATCATGTCGGTGCCGGCCGGGCCGGACGTACCGATGCAGACACCGATGTTGCCCGGGTTGGTCCGGGTGTAGCCCTCGGCCATGTGCGAGGCACCCTCGACGTGGCGGGCGAGCGTGTGATCGATGCCGCCGCCCTCCTTCAGCGCCTTGTAGAAGGGGTTGATCGCCGCACCCGGCACACCGAAGGCGTTGGTCACGCCCTCGCGCTTGAGGATCTCCACTGCAGCGCGGGCGGCTGTCATTCGAGGCATCGAGTACTCCTGGCGTCGGCCTGTCAGGGGCATGTTCCGGCGGGGCCGGAGGGAACCGAAAGCTTCTTAATTCCGCATCATGGAATCAATGTTTTGCTTTATGGAAGAAACGTAGAGCGAGTCGATCCGCTCGTCAAGGGCACGCCGGACCTGGGATCGCATACGGCATGCAAAAAGCCGCGCCCCGGGCGATTGCCCGGGGCGCGGCTCTGCGGCGCTCCCTGACCTACTGAAGGACCCGCTCGGGGCCGTCGGCGGTGCCGGTCACACCTCCGCGCGCGCGAACACGCATGAGGCGCCACCGCAGGACGCCCCCCACCGCGGCGGCCGACAGGCAGACGGCCATCAACGCGACATCGCTCGCCACGGCGAAGAACGCCTTGGCCCGCACGGCCCCCGCACCCCCGCCCAGCTCCGGATCGACCCAGCCCCGAGGGTCCCGGACCACCCGGACCCGTTCACCGACCCGCTCGAACGCGCCACAGGAAACGGTGGCGGCTCCCCGGCCGGGGCCGTCGTACCGGACGGCGCACGTATAGGTGGTGGTCTTCCCGTGGTGCTCCGTGATCCGCGTGATGACGCCCGCCCGCGCCACACCCCGCGCCTGCAGCACCGCAGACCGTGCCGCCGACATACCGAGCAGCGCCGCACCGAGCATCGGAGCGAGCATCAGCGGCAGCACCACCCAGCGCAGCAGCGGGGCGGGCGACAGCGTGGTGACCGCCGCGATCAGCCCGACCACCGCGCCGATCAGCAGCACCAACGCGGGCACCAGCATCCAGTGGAACGCCAGCAGCGCCCCGCCGGCCAGGACGAGGAGCGCGGCCGGCGGAATCGACAACGCGGTCAGCACCGGGCGGCGCGGGTACTCCAGCTCGCGCCCCCGCCGCCGCCCACTCCGCCTCGCGTCCGTCATCACCGCCACCGCCCCACGGCCGCCGGCCACCGGATCCCCCTGCCCCCGATCCCTCATCGCGCCCCCTCCCCCGACCGCCGAGCCAACAGCAACCCCCGGCACATACCAAGCCGCCACCGGCGATCTTGACGTCACCTTGACCTCAAGAACACCAGTGGTAACAGGAAGAATTGATGCTGCGTCAGTCCATCGTCGCGCTACCAGTCCGTCATCCCCGACAGCGTCCGCGCGATCACCAACTGGCCACTGGGACAGCAGAGCCAAAGGTGATGCACCGTCACGCGGCTGCAAACACAACGCCGCCGCCCGCGCCGACGCCGCCTACACCGTCCACCTGGCCCATGGGCACGTCGGCAGCAGTGTGGGTGCCACCCTGCAGCGCATCAGCGATCACCTGGCCTCCCGGCTCTACCTGGCCGGCGCTCGCTGAGCACCTCGGCTGCCAAGCGAACCAACGGGAAAGCGTGAGCGTCTGGTCTCCAGGCAGCAGCCGGACGGATCACGGACCGACCACACCTGGGCGGTGCGTGGTGGGGACGAAGGCAGCGCGATCCCTCACGAGCCTCGCCTTGAGGAAGGAGCAGCCGTAATGCGTGATGAGGTATGTCCTCCGTCGACGGCGGATGCAGGCGGTCAAACGGCCCCGGTGCCAATCTCCGACGGCTACTTGGCGCCGCTGTCGTACGAATTCACTCGGCAGGAACACCGGATCCAAATGAGGAGAGCCGGGATTCACCGGCCTTCGAAGCGCTGTGGCCGCCGAAGCATGTGACGGGATCCCCTCTCGATGCACAACTGTGGCGATAGGGCCCGGCGCTATAGTTTGCAGCCCTGGCTCGGCCCTTTCGTGAGTTCTTCCACATAAGACAAGGCGACGTCAGGTGAGGTTTCACTGTTGTAACGGGCAGTTTCGTTCCCCCACTGATTTCCGCCGCTCATGCCCGCCTTGAGCGCTTCGACATACGTGGCGATTATTTCCCTGTAGGCGGGGTTGGCAACCTCGCAGATGCGCGATAGCTCCTGTTCGATTTGAAGGAACCGGCCGATCATTCGCCTCGCCTCTTCGCGCACCTTGGCGAGCGCCCCTTCCAGAGACAACTGCTGCTCGTGGCATGTGACAGAGACGATGTTGTTTACTTCGCCGTGCGCCATTTCCTTCTCGTACGAGTTCAGGTCATTGCCGATAGCCATGACGTCGCAGCACAGTTGCCTCATGACCCGTAGCTGGGGCCAGGCCAGAGCGTCCTCGGGGACCTCGAAGTGGCCCAGTCTCTCGCATAGATCGGTGGAGGTCTCCGCACCGACCGTCCAACGGCGCAACGCCCAGTAGGTGTCCCTGCGGTGGGCCGTGTTGCACTGCCGGTCAATGGCTTCGGCGATGTGGCCACTGAAGTATTGGCGCCAGTGGCGTCCGGCTCGCTGGCGCCACTGGCTGGACATGCCTTCGATCGCACGGCGCCAGATGTCGGCGAAGGCAACCATGACTGGAGCACGGGAGTTGGTGGTTCCGTTGGTCCGGGTGATGGCGGCCAATTCATCCTGAATGCCCATGACTTCTCCGATGTCGTGACCCAGCTCGGTGTCAAACTGGTCATCGAAGAAGAAGTAGAATGTCATGGCATCAACGGCCAATTCGACATCGGCGCCTACCGCATAGGGCCAATAGAGACACGCAAACTCGGCAAAATTGCCGGATTTCCAGTAACCTGCGGCCCGTTCACTGTTGACCATCCCTACATCGCGAGCCCAGGCAAGACCGTGCCTGTACGCCCGGTCAAATTCGGGACTGCGACGGTAGGGAAACGGGAATGCGACTTGCGTGGAAGCCATCTTGACCCCCTGACGTTTTGTCGCCCCCCGGGGAACCGGAGGGGCGTTCTTATCCCGTTGCGGGCGGTGAGTTTGAGCGTTCTTCGACACAGCGGTGCAGGAGTTGCCGACTCCAGCAGGGGACCGATGCCGAAGGCCGAAGGTTGCTGAGCGGCTCTTCGGATCCGAGGTCAAGGAGACCCTTCACCCGTCAACGACGGGAAGGAGGTGAGGCGCAGCTGAGAAGAGGGAGAGGATATGGTGAAACCATCTGGCCGTGCTCCACAGGCGACCTCCCAGGTTCTAAAAGCGCCGATAGTACACCGACTCGGCTTCGGAGGGAACCGGCGATGCCGAGGTCTTTAACGCGCACCATTCATCGTCCGGAATTCGACGAAAGCGTCAAGAGGCGCACGCCGGGGCACTGATGTGTGCATCAGTGCCCCGGCGTGCGCCTCTTGCGGTTCCGAGCGGCATACAGCATGGGCCCCCGGCGACGGAGCTACTTTCCTGGCAGCCACCTCTTCAACAGGCCCCACCAGGAACGCGCTCTGGGTGCGCCGACGGAGGGTGCCGACCCGGGGGGCTCAGTTGCGACGTCCAGGTCGCCGGCGGCGGAACCCTGGAGGGCGTGCTCGCTGTACGCATCGCTACCCGATGGACTGGCTGATGCCGAAAGATCGTCCTGGGGACTCGCCGTGAACTTCACTGGCAGCGTGGTCAGATGGCGGGCGATCCAATGGGAAACCCACTTCAGGTCGCTCTCGGGAACGGCCAGGTCGATATCGGGCAACCGCGTCAGCAGGACGTCGATTCCCGTGTCGACAACGGCCCGTCCGATGTCCTGGCCGGGACACTCGTGCGGACCGCCGCTGAAGGCAAGGTGGGAACGGTTGCCGTGCATGGGTACCGAGAGATCGGGTCGGATGACGGGATCGCCGTTACCGGCGGCCAGACCGAGGAGCAGCATGTCCCCGGCCTTGACGGACTGACCGCCGAGTTCGGTGTCGCCGGTGGCCCATCGGGCGGGCAACACCGAGGTCGGTGGCTCGTCCCACAGCATTTGTTCCAGCGCATCGGGCAGGGTCATGCTGCCGCCCGCGAGCGATGCCCGGAAGCGGGGATCCGTGAGCATCATGCGCAAGGAATTCGCGGTCAGATTGGTGGTGTTCTCGTTCGCGGCGATCACGACGAGCCTCAGATGCTGCGCGGCTTCTTCGTCGGTGAGCTTGGCTGAGTGTGCCATCAGCCAAGAGGTGAAGTCGGGGCCTGGGGCTTCTCGTTTGCGGGCAACGAGCTGCTCCAGAGCCGCCACGAGGTACTCGTTGCTCTGGAAAGCCGTCTCGGAGCCCTTGAGCAGGTCTCGGGTGGCCTCGACCAACCGCGGGCCGGACTCTTCGTCCATTCCAAGGAGCTGCGTCATGACACGCAAGGGCAGTTGCTCCGCGAACTGGCCAACGAGGTCAGCGTGTCCATCACCAGCGAAGTCATCGATCAGCTGATGGGCGGCTCGGGTGACGCAGCGGCGGATCCCGCGACGGTCAAATCGCGCCATACTGTCGGTGAGCGCGGTGCGGAGCCTCTCATGCTCTTCGCCGTCCATGAAGAGGCAGAGGGGCTGCCAGGCGATGGCCGGCAGTAGCGGCGAGTCCGCCGCGACCCTGTTCTCCTTGAAGCAATGCCAGATGCGCGAGTCATGGCTGAAGCGGGAGGGCGTACGCAGGACTTCGAGGTTCTCTCGATAGCCGAGGACCAGCCAGGCCGGCAGATCACCATCCACCAGGACGGGTGCCACGGGGCCGTGCTTGGCACGCAATCGTTCGAAAAAGCCCGGAGCATCGTTGACCACCTCGGGCCCGAAGAGCCGCGCCAGTCCGTCGGTGTCCCCGATTCGGGCATGAGCGGGACATTCCGGAGGCGGTCCGGATGCGGTGGTGAAGCTGGGCTGGTTGGCGGAAGAGGCGGTCACCGGGGCTCCGGGGGTGAGGTGGTGAGGGCGTACAGATAGCTCATGAGGGTCAGCAGGGTGTCGCGGCTGGAGGCGCGGTCGCGGGCGTCGCAATCGACCATGGGTACGTCGTCGGGGAGATCCATGGCCGCGCGGAGCTCCGACATCGGGTACGAAGGGGCGTCCGGGAAGGCGTTGATGGCGACGACGAACGGCAGACCGCGTTCCTCGAGCCGGCCGATCACATCGAAGCTGTCGTCCAGACGCCGGGAGTCGATGAGGACCACCGCCCCCAGCGCGCCTTCGAAGAGGCCGTTCCACAAGAACCAGAAGCGCTGCTGGCCAGGGGTACCGAAGAGATACAGCACCAGTTTGTCGCTGAGGCTGATCCGTCCGAAGTCCATCGCCACGGTGGTCTCGGTCTTGCGCTCGACCCCGACGATGTCGTCCACCCCGACGCCGGCCTGCGTCATGGTCTCCTCGGTGGTCAGCGGCCGGATCTCGCTGACCGATCCGACCAGGGTGGTCTTCCCCACCCCGAAGCCACCGACAACCACTACCTTGACCGCGGTGGAAACCGAGGCCGGCAGAACGTCCTCGCGCCGTGGACCGACGACGGGCTCAGAGATTTTGCAGTCCATGCATCACCGCCTCCAAAAGTTCGACATCGGGCAACGACGTGGCAGGGATCGGTGCCCGGGCTTCGACATAGCCGCTCTCCAGCAGATCCGCGAGCAGTACCGTGACCAGGCTGACCGGCAGATGGAGGTACGCGGAGATCTCGGCGACCGACAGCGGGTAGTCACATATCCGGAGGATGCCGGCCTGTTCGGGCTGCATGCTCGAACCGGGCCCGTTCCGGGTCACGATCAGCGTGACCATGTCCAGGGGCGCCGGATCGGAGGAGACGCTCCGGCCGGACGTAAGGATGTAGAGGCGCTCGGGACCGCCTTCTTCCCAGTTCCGGTGCTTTTCCTGTTCCGGGTCGGTCATGGGACCTGCCGGTCGGCCCGCGGCGGGCTGGTGAGGTGCTGACCGATCCGGGCGACCAAGTCCCGCATGCCCTGTCCCATGAGCCCGGCGTCCACGTCGTCATCGGCCAGCACCGCCAGATAAGCCCCGGCGCCGGCCGCCATCAGGTAGAAGAAGCCGCCGTTGACCTCGATGACGACGAGCTTCATCCGCCCGTCGCCGTGCGGGAATTCCATGGCGATGGCCGCCGACAGGCTCTGCAGTCCGGCACAGGCGGCGGCGAGGCGATCCGCGGTGTCCTCGTCCGTACCGTACTGAGCCATACACAAACCGTCCGAGGACAGCACCACGACGTCACGGGTGTGCGGAACGCTGGATGCCAGGCCCTCAAGCATCCAGTTCATATTGAGCCGCTGCTGTGTCACCACTTACTTACTCATCCTTACCTAATGACTCAGTTACGCTCGGACTCTTTATCGCTCAGGCCGCCGGGACGTGGTTCCGAGGATTCAGCTCGGGGCTCGCCGGAGATGCCCTCCTGGAAGGCGGCCAGCCACATCCCGGCCTGTGGGGGTGGAGCGGCCGATACCGAGGGTGTGGATTCAGCGGTGATGGAGGCCGCGGGCTTCTGCCGCATGGGTGGAAGTACGGCGCGAGTACGGCGCCTGCGCTGCGGAAGCCCGTTGGCGGTGCGCGGAGGGGTGACGGACACCGGCTCCTCCGCGGTGGCTTCCGGACGGCGCAGCGGACCGCCGCGGCGCCTGGGCGGCGGCAGGGTGGCGGCCTTGGCCATGGCTCCGCCGGGCACCGGAGTCGCGGTGATCAGTTCCGGCGGGACCACCAGGACCACGCGTACACCGCCGTACGCGGAGGCCCGGAAGGAGACCTTGAAGTCGTTCGTGCGGGCCAGCCGGCCGACCACGGCCAGGCCGAGTCGTGGCGCCTCCCCCAGGTCGTCGAGGTCGATTCCGGTGGGGGAACTCTGCGTCAGGGCCCGCTCGGCGCGGACGCGGGCTTCATCGGTCAGACCGATCCCGGCGTCCTCCATCTCGATGGCCACACCGGTCTGGATCTCGGTCGCGGTCAGGTGGACCCGTGTCTGGGGCGGTGAATAGCGAGTGGCGTTGTCCAGCAGCTCGGCCAGGGCGTGGATCAGCGGCTCCACGCCGCGCCCGAGGATGCCGACCTCGGCCACCGAGTGCAGATCGACGCGCTGGTAGTCGGTGATCCGGGACATGGCGCCGCGGAGCACGTTGAACAGCGGGATGGTCTGCTGCCACTGACGACCCGGCCGGGCCCCGCCGAGTACGGCGATGCTGTCCGCGAGCCGGCCGACCAGCGCGGTCCGGTGGTCGATGTGCAGCAGGTCGACGAAGACCGCCGGGTCCTGCCCGTGCTTGTCCTGCAACTCCCGCAGTTCTTGGGCCTGTTGGTGAACGATGGCCTGGACTCGCCGAGCGATGTTGACGAAGGCTCGCTGGGCGGAGTCACGGAGGGCTTCCTCGGCCTCGACGGCTTCCAGGACTGAGCGCAGCACTGCCGTGTGCGCGGCTTGGAACTCGGGGCTGACGTGGGATACCTGGCCGACTTTGTGCAGCACTTCTTGCGTCGTGCTGCCGCTCTGCAGCTGGGCCATGGCCGCGGGCAGCGTTTCTTTGGCCATCCGCACCGTTTCGGCTTCCTGCACGGACAGATGCCGGCGCAGGATCGCCTCTCTGTCGGCGCACTCGGTGCGCAGTGCGTCGAGCGCGCGCGCCCGGCAGGCCGCCTGCCAGGCCGCGACGGCCACAGCGGCCGTCGCGAAGACGCCGATCCAGACCACCAGGGCACGGGCTGTCGAGGGCGACAACGACACGGCCACGGCCGTACACGCGGCGAGCAGTACGGGTGGGAACAGCCATATTGGGGTGGAGGCAGGCCCCGACCCTCCGGGTGACGAACCAGCACGAACCATCGGCATCCTCAATGCACTAACGGGATGGATACGGCGACATACATGGCGTATATGGGCACCAGGGGAAGGCCACCTGAACGAGATCGACGACCGTGGAGTCACGCTCACCAATTGCTTGGCCGCAGCGCATTCCACAGCGGCGTTCCGCACGCATGAGGCCGGGTCCCAGGACGCCCGAGCCCTCGCGTGATCGGCGACATCACGACAGCCAGCGGCGACGTGCAGTAATCGCCACAACTCGCTGCGCGACAGCGAGCATAGCGAGGCCCACGTGGCTCTGCGGCCTAAATGCATATAACACATGAATGCACTCGTGTACGAAATTAAGGAGAAACGTTTGGCCTCGGGTGTTTGGTGCAATTCGATTTCTGCCGGGCCGGTGCGCCCAATGCCGCTGGATGATCGGATACGTCCAACAAGACGAGAGGCGTTGGGTGTTGGGCCTTGCGCTTGGGCGTTCAGACGCCGCCCGGTCCTTCACGGCAGGGCCGGGCTGCGGACAAGGCAGCAGGCCCAGCCGACGCCGGTGGACGTCAGCTGAGCCTGTGGGGGCCGGCGGACGGAGGACCGCGGTTGCCTGTGGTTGCCTGTGGTTACGGAAACCGCTCGTCCGCGGCATCCCACCCATCCGGGCACGCCGTGGACCGCGCCGGCGCCGTCTCATCGGCGACGGCGTACCGGGGGTGTTCAGCGGCTGCGGCCGCTCCTTGTTCTCGAACCGGTTGCCCGGCCCGCCGATGCCGTGGAGCAGCCCGGCACCGCCATGCCCTCGCACCGCCCGGCCCGACGATAACCGGCCCTGCCCTACCCACCCACGGCCTTCTGCAACACGCTTCAGTCGTCGGCGGTTCCGACGACGGCCCGGCATTCATCGGTGAACGCGAGAGCGGCCTGAGTGGCCAGTGCTATGCGGCATCGGAGATCGTTTTCCGCTTCCGTATTGCTTTCGAGGGATTCCCACCCTCTCAAGGCGTCTACGGTCGACTCGGCTTCTGCGAGCAGACGCAATGCTGCGGCATGTACTGAAGACGGCCCCAAAAGGTGGAGTGAGCTGGTGGAGAGTTCAACGTCACGGAGCATTGCTCCAAGAGTTGATACAGCTCGTCAGGATGCCCTCCGGCTGGAACTTGCGTTTCCAACCTTTGGACGACAGTCATGAAGTCGGTGCAGGCCTGGAGAACCATCCGGTAGATGTGTAGCCGTTCTTGCCGAATCCATTGGGCGTGCTCATTCTTCGCTTGCCCTTTGGTCTGCTCGACTGCCGCTCTCACGGCCGCGTCGGCGCTGTGCCGCGCCGCCCGCCAGCTGGCCCATCCGCCGACGGCGGCGCCGATGATGGCTGCGGCGAATCCGATGACGGCGGCGTAGAGCGCCGCCTTCCCCTCATCCATGGCCCCCTGCCGGTGTGTGGGGTGGAGGTTATCCGTTCTGTTGACCGGCTGCATCCACGGTTGACTCGCCCTTTGACTGTCGCCAAGCGGGGTGACTGGGATGGGCGCGTTGAGCCTTGGCCCGGTCGTCTGCCAGGCGTTCAAGGAGGCGAGGATCTTCCCCGAGATGAGGGGGGAATTTGGTCGATTGATAGAGCGAAGCAGTGAGAAGTCGGTCGACATTCAGGAACCTGGCATTTGACAGGTCGGTTCCGATGAAAGATGCGGAGTCCAGTTCGGTATCCGAGAAGCTGGCTCCAGCTACATAAGCGCCGGTCAGGTTTGCATCGTGCAGGCGGGCTTGGGTCAGGTCGGCGCCGTCCAGGTGCGCGTATCTGAGGATGGCGCCCTGCAGTTGCGCGCAGTAGAGATTGGCTCCTTCCAGGTTGACGCCCGAGAGGTTCGCCTTTTCGAGGCGCGCCAGGGTGAGATCGACTCCCCGGAGGTCGACGTCAGGCAGCTCGATGAGGAACCCTTCCGCACGTTCCGGACGCCTCCCGATGACACTGATTGCCGCTTGGATATCTTCGGCGGATTTGCGGGCTTCGGATTGTGTGCGCGCCTCCGAATCGCTGGTTGCGACTGGCGAGTGTTGCCGAACGAAGGCAGCGAGGACCGCCACAATGGTTTCGTGGTCCTTTTCGGAGTCCCGCATGATCCTTTCAAGTGAATATATTCCACCGAGCCTTTGGGTGAGGTTGTCCGAGCTGAGGAGCTTGATCGCTTCGACGTAGCGCTCCGTGACCTGCCCTTCCCGAGCGAGGTCGGCCTGCTCCCCATCCTTCAGCTGCGTGTGTGTGAACTGCTCCTGAGAATAGGCGAATTGGGCTTGCGCGAGCTGAAACTGCTGCTGGGTCTGATGGAACTGGTCCTGCGAAAGTTTGTGGTTTCGGTGGGTGTAGTAGAGCCCTAGCGCGGCGATGACGCCGGCTCCGAGCGCGACGAGCGCCGTTCGAACTCCGGTGATGACGACACCGTCGGCGGGCTGGAGGTCGCGCGACCGAATGTGTGCTCCGTCGAGGATCCAGGGGCCACGCCAGAGGAGGAGCGTGTAGAGGACGACGGCGATCAATATTCCGGCGACGCTGACGCTGCGGCGTAACTTCGTACTCATGGCAAACATCGTGGCCGGTCCGCACAGTGAACGAACCAGAGATGGCAGCCTTCAGAGGGAGATCTGAGGTTGTCGCGTCGGGTGTCGGCGTGGAGAGGCTGACGCCGTACGACTTGAGGCGCTCTCACAAGGTCTGGCCGGCTTTCGTGCTTCTGTAGTTCCTTGAAGGCCCCACTTGCACTTCTTGAAGGCCCCACTCGCGTCGGCGGTGGGGCCTTCAAGGGGAAGCGCATCTGTGCGCGTCCTACCGTATGGATGCCTAACGAATCGGCATCCCGGACAGCGTCCGGGCGATCACCAGCCGCTGGATCTCGCTGGTGCCCTCGAAAATGGTGTAGATCGCGGCGTCGCGGTGCATCCGCTCGACCGGGTACTCGCGGGTGAAGCCGTTGCCGCCGAGGATCTGCACGGCCTGGGCGGTGACCTTCTTGGCCACCTCGCTGGCGAAGAGCTTCGACATGGAGCCCTCGGCGGAGGTGAAGGGCTTGCCGGTCACGGCCATCCAGGAGGCGCGCCACACCAGGAGGCGGGCGGCGTCGATCTGGGTGCGCATATCGGCCAGCTGGAAGGCGACGCCCTGGTTGTCGATGATCGGCCGGCCGAACTGCTCGCGGGTCTTCGCGTACTCCAGGGCCTCTTCATATGCGGCACGGGCGGTGCCGACGGCCATCGCGCCGACCGCGGGCCGGGACGCCTCGAAGGTGGCCATGGCGGCGTTCTTCACACGCTCGCCGCCGGTCTTGGCCTTCTCGTGGGCGCGGGCGAGGCGCTCGTCGAGCTTCTCCTTGCCGCCAAGCAGGCAGTGACCGGGCACCCGGACGTTCTCCAGGACGACCTCGGCGGTGTGCGAGGCGCGGATGCCGTGCTTCTTGAACTTCTGGCCCTGGGTGAGACCCGGGGTGTTCGGCGGGACGATGAAGGAGGCGTGGCCCTTGGAGCCCAGCTCGGGGTCGACGACCGCGACCACGACATGGACATTGGCGATGCCGCCGTTGGTGGCCCAGGTCTTGGTGCCGTTGAGCACCCACTCGTCCTTGGCCTCGTCGTAGACGGCGCGCGTCCGCATCGAGGCGACGTCCGAGCCCGCGTCCGGCTCGGAGGAGCAGAAGGCGGCGACCTTGACGTCATTGGCGTCGCCGTACATCTGCGGCACCCAGGTGCCTATCTGCTCCTCGGTGCCGTTGGCCAGCACGCCGACGGCGGCGAGGCCGGTGCCGACGATCGACAGGGCGATGCCGGCGTCCCCCCAGAACAGCTCCTCCATGGCCATCGGGATGCCCAGGCCCGTGGGGTCGAAGAACTGCTGGGCGTAGAAGTCCAGCGAATACAGGCCGATCTTGGCGGCCTCCTGGATGACCGGCCAGGGAGTCTCCTCGCGCTCGTCCCACTCGGCGGCGGCGGGGCGCATGACGTCCGCGGCGAAGCCGTGAATCCAGTCGCGGACTTCCCTCTGTTCGTCGTTGAGCTCCATGGTGAACTCGGCCATGACCCCTCCTGCGCTTGCGGTCTTTCACATGTTACTTGCGGTAACCAGAGTGTGTTACTCGTCAGTAAGGGATGTCAACTCCCCGGGGTTCGAATTCACCGCGGAGATCGGGTGTTACGTTGCGCGAGCGCCACGGAGTCACGAGGGTGGGAGCACGACCATGGAAAACACACAGCACAGCGGCCGTCGGCAGACGGCGACCGAGCGCAGACGACGGGAGCTGCTGGAGGCCGCGGAGCGCATTGTGCTGCGCGACGGCCCGGAGGCGTCGATGAACGCCATCGCCGCCGAGGCCGGCATCACCAAGCCGATCCTCTACCGGCACTTCGGCGACAAGGGCGGGCTCTACCGCGCGCTGGCCGTACGGCACACCGACGCCCTGCTGGACAATCTGCGCACCGCACTGGACGCCCCGGTCCTGCGCCGCGACCGGGTCGAGGCCACCCTCGACGCCTATCTGGTCGCGATCGAGACCCGCCCGCAGGTGTACCGCTTCCTGATGCACCCCTCCGACGAGCAGAGCCAGGGCGAGTCCGGCTTCGACGTGGGGCGGCACTCCGCCCCGCTGCTGCGCAGGCTCGGCGAGGAGCTGGCGAAGGTGATCGCCGACCGCCTCGACCTGGGGCCGGAGGGCGAGGAGCGGGCCCGGGTGTGGGGCCACGGCATCGTCGGCATGATGCATGCGGCCGGCGACTGGTGGCTGCGGGAGCGCCCCTGCTCCCGCGAGCGGCTGGTGCAGCATCTGACGGATCTGCTGTGGGGACAGCTGGCCACCGTCAAGGACCTGGCGGGCGGCCCCGGCTTCTGACCGTCAGCGGCCGGACTCCCCCGCGGAGGCGGCCCAGGGCGCGCGGGCGGCCGCGCGCAGCGTCCGTCGCCTGCGCAGTCCGGTCAGGTGGTCGACGTACAGACCGCCCTCGAGGTGGTCGCACTCGTGCTGGAGACAGCGGGCGAAGAAGCCGGTACCGATGACGCTCCTCGGCTCGCCGGTCGCGCTGAGCCCTTCCACAACGGCGTGGTCGTGGCGCGGCGTAGCCGCCTCGATACCGGGCAGCGACAGACAGCCCTCGGGCCCGCGGATCACCGGTCCGTCCGTCTCGACGAGGCGGGGGTTGACGAGATGCCCGAGATGACGGCGGTCCTCGTCGTCGGGGCAGTCATAGACGAAGACCCGCAAGGGGACGCCGATTTGATTCGCGGCGAGACCGACACCGCGCGCGGCGTACATTGTCGCGTACATGTCTTCGATCAGCCTGGCGAGCTCCCCGTCGAAGGAGGTGACCTCCTGGCAGGGCGCGGTCAGGGCCGGGTCGCCCAGGAGGCGCATGGGGCGCGGGCGGCCGGTGCTGCCGGGGATCGTGCGGGAGCTCATGGGCTCCAGCGTACGGTCCGCCGCACCCCTCCCGGTCATACCGGATGTCGCGCCACGGGTGGCGGGGTTCGGGCCCAGGGCCGGATCTCGATAGGCTGATCCCCGACCGAAGCCTCCGTACCGGTCATCGGCTGCGGAGGAGGCGTTCCCCCGGCAGCCACGCGGCAGGCGGGCGCCGGATGCAAGGAGGATCAAGGACGATGGCAGGCAACACGGAGCCGCTGTCGCCGCGGGCCAAGCTGGCCGTGACGGCGGGCAAGGCCGCGGCGGCGGTATCGCGCGCGGCGGGCCGCGGCAGCGGATCGGTGATCGGTGGCCGGGTGGCGCTCAAGCTCGACCCCGACCTGCTGGCCCGGCTGGCCCGGCACTTGGACGTCGTCCTGGTGTCGGCGACCAATGGCAAGACGACCACGACGCGGCTGATCGCCGAGGCCCTGCGGGCCAGCGGCCCCGTGGTCTCCAACGCGCTCGGCGCCAATATGCCGGCGGGCATCACCTCCGCGCTGGCCGGCGGCTCGGACGCCAAGTACGGCGTCATCGAGGTGGACGAGAAGTACCTCGCCGGTGTGGCCCGGGACGTCACGCCGAAGGCCATAGCGCTGCTGAACCTCTCCCGCGACCAGCTCGACCGCGCGGCGGAGACCCGGATGCTGGCCGAGCACTGGCGCGAGGGCCTGTCCGGCTCCAAGGCGCTGATCATCGCCAACGCCGACGACCCGCTGATCGTCTGGGCGGCCTCGTCGTCCGCGAATGTGGTGTGGGTCGCGGCCGGACAGGAGTGGAAGGACGACGCCTGGTCCTGCCCCTCGTGCGGCGGTGTGATGCAGCGGCCCGGCGAGGACTGGTTCTGCGGCGAGTGCGGCTTCCGCCGGCCGACGCCCAGCTGGGCGCTGTCCGGCGATCATGTCCTCGACCCGCACGGCAGCGCCTGGCCGATCAAGCTGCAGCTGCCGGGCCGCGCCAACAAGGCGAACGCCACGACCTCGGCCGCCGTCGCGGCCGCCTTCGGGGTGCCGCCGCAGGTGGCCCTGGAGCGGATGTACTCCGTGCAGGCGGTGGCCGGCCGCTATGACGTGGTCTCGTTCCTGGAGCGGGAGCTGCGGCTGCTGCTGGCGAAGAACCCGGCCGGCTGGCTGGAGACGTTCTCGCTGATCGACCCGCCGCCGACCCCGGTGATCATGTCGGTGAACGCCCGCGGCGCGGACGGCACCGACACCTCCTGGCTGTGGGACGTCGACTACACCCGGCTCGCCGGACACCCGATCTTCGTGCTCGGTGACCGCAAGCTCGACCTTGCGGTGCGCCTCGAGGTCGCCGGGCTCGACTTCCAGGTGTGCGACAACATCGACGAGGCCGTGCAGATGGCGCCGCCCGGCCGGATCGAGGTCATCGCCAACTACACGGCCTTCCAGGACCTGCGCCGCCGCGTGGGCAACTGAGTGCGATCCACCGACCTGACAAACAAGGACGAGCGAGCATGAGTGACAACAGCCTGCGCCTGGTGTGGATCTACCCGGACCTGCTGAGCACGTACGGCGACCAGGGCAATGCGCTGGTGGTGGAGCGGCGGGCGCGCCAGCGCCGGCTGGACGTACAGCGCCTGGACGTACGCTCCGACCAGGCGATTCCCACGTCGGGAGACATCTACCTGATCGGCGGCGGCGAGGACCGGCCGCAGCGGCTGGCAGCCGAGCGGCTGATCCGCGACGGCGGCCTGCACCGCGCGGTCTCCAACGGCGCGATCGTCTTCTCGGTGTGCGCCGGCTACCAGATCCTGGGCCATGAGTTCATCAACGACCTCGGTGAGCGGCAGGAGGGCCTGGGGCTGCTGGATGTGGTGAGCACCCGCGGCGAGGGCGAGCGGTGCGTGGGCGACGTACTGGCCGATATCGACCCGAAGTTGGGCCTGCCGCCGCTGACCGGTTTCGAGAACCACCAGGGTGTGACGCATCTGGGCGAGACCGCCAGGCCGTTCGCCAAGGTGCGCTTCGGCAAGGGCAACGGCGTCGGCGACGGGTACGAGGGCGCGTACAACGACACCGTCTTCGGCACCTACATGCACGGCCCGGTGATGGCCCGCAATCCGCATATCGCCGACCTGCTGATCAAGCTGGCGCTGGACGTCAACGCGCTGCCGCCGGTGGAGGACCGCTGGTACGAGGCGCTGCGCCAGGAGCGGATCGCCGCGGCGACGCAGCCCGCCTGAGCGCCCCCCGCGCTCATCCGTACGCCCGCAGTCCCGCACTGCGGGCGTACGTGTGCCCAGGGGCCCCGCGCTTGTAGGGTGAGCGGGATCCAACCGGACGACGGGGTCCGGGTCTCCGGTTGAGTTGCAGAGGGTTTTCGAGCAATGCGTATTGGTGTCCTCACCTCCGGCGGCGACTGCCCCGGTCTGAACGCCGTCATCCGGTCCGTCGTCCACCGCGCCACCGCCGATCACGGCGATGAGGTCATCGGCTTCATGGACGGCTGGAAGGGCCTGCTGGAATGTGATTACCGCAAGCTCGACCTGGAGGCCGTCGGCGGCATCCTGGCGCTCGGCGGCACCATCCTCGGGTCGTCGCGGGTGCAGCCCGCCCATCTGCGGGACGGCGTCGAGCGGGCCCGCGGCCATGTCGCCGAGCTGGGCCTGGACGCGATCATCCCGATCGGCGGCGAGGGGACGCTGAAGGCGGCGCGGCTGCTGTCGGACGCCGGCCTGCCGATCGTCGGCGTACCCAAGACCATCGACAACGACATCGCCGTCACGGACGTGACCTTCGGCTTCGACACGGCGGTGGGCGTCGCCACCGAGGCGCTGGACCGGCTCAAGACCACCGCCGAATCGCATCAGCGGGTGATGATCGTCGAGGTGATGGGCCGGCACACCGGCTGGATCGCGCTGCATTCGGGGATGGCGGCCGGTGCCCACGCGATCGTGGTGCCGGAGCGGCCGTTCGACATCGAGGAGCTGACGGCGCGGGTCGCGCAGCGGTTCGACGCCGGCAAGAAGTTCGCGATCGTGGTGGTCGCCGAGGGCGCCAAGCCGCGCGAGGGGTCGATGTCCTTCGACATCGGCGGCAAGGACATCTACGGCCATGAGCGGTTCGCCGGCGTCGCCCGGCAGCTGTCCGTCGAGCTGGAGAACCGCCTCGGCAAGGAGGCCCGCCCGGTCATTCTCGGCCATGTCCAGCGCGGCGGTACGCCCACCGCGTACGACCGGGTGCTGGCGACGCGCTTCGGCTGGCACGCCGTCGAGGCCGCGCACCGCGGCGACTTCGGGATGATGACCGCCCTGCGCGGCACGGACATCACGCTGGTGCCGCTGGCCGAGGCCGTGGAGAGCCTGAAGACGGTGCCGGCGGAGCGGTACGACGAGGCGGAGTGCGTGCTGTAGTCCCCTGCTGCCCGACGTTGCTGTGTGACGTCGCCGTATGACGTGTACGAACCGCCCCCGGCCGATGCGATGGCCGGGGGCGGTTCTAGTCTTGTCGCCGGAGCATTGGTACGAATCAGGAGCGAGCGGATGCATCACGGCGGGCACGGCATGGACGGCATGAACATGGATCTGCCGCCGTTCACGCTGGGGCGGGGGCTCGAGTTCGGCGGTGATCCGTTCTTTCTCGTCGGCTGCCTGCTGGCGCTGCTGCTGTACGGCTGGGCGGTGCTGCGGCTGCGGCGGCGGGGCGACGAGTGGCCGGTGAGCCGGGTCGTCGCCTGGGCCCTGGGCGTGGTGACGGTGGCCCTGGTGATGTGCACCAAGCTCAACGACTACGGCATGGCGATGTTCAGCGTGCACATGGTGCAGCACATGGTCGTCAGCATGCTCTCGCCGATCCTGCTGCTGCTCGGGGCGCCGGTGACGCTGGCGCTGCGCGCGCTGCCGGCTGCCGGGCGCGGCCGCAAGGGTCCGCGGGAACTCCTGGTCGCGCTGTTGCACAGCCGCTATATGCGGATCATCACGCACCCCGCGTTCACCATCCCCCTCTTCATCGCGAGCCTGTACGCGCTCTACTTCTCCCCGCTCTTCGACTTCCTGATGGAGTCCCGGGCCGGGCACATCGGGATGATGGTGCACTTCCTCGCCGTCGGACTCGTCTTCTTCTGGCCGATCATGGGCATCGACCCGGGCCCGCACCGGCCGGGATATGTGATGCGGATGCTGGAGCTGTTCGCGGGCATGCCGTTCCATGCGTTCTTCGGCATCGCGCTGATGATGGCGTCGGAGCCGATGGTCGACACCTTCCTGCACCCGCCGGCCTCGCTCGGGATCGAGGCGCTGTCCGACCAGTCGGCCGCCGGCGGCATCGCCTGGGCGTTCAGCGAGATCCCGTCCGTGGTGGTGCTGATCGCCCTGGTCTTCCAGTGGTACAAGTCCGAAAAGCGCCAGTCGCAGCGTACGGACCGGGCCGCGGACCGCGACGGCGACAAGGACCTGGCGGCGTACAACGCCTATCTCGCCTCGCTGAACGCACGCGGTCGGTAAGGCACGCCAGCTAGCGGTACGGGCCGCGGCCGGGGACGATGGTCTCCTGGCCGCGGCCCGTGGCATGGATGCCCCGGGCTGCCACGAGGAGGTTGCGGGTATGCCCGGATCTGCCAAGACGATGGCCGTGTTCACGGTGGGCGCGCTGGTGGTCTCCACCGCCTACACCGTGGCCCTGGGAGGCAACGGCTGGCTCTGGTTCCTGTGGGTCGTACTGGCGCTGGTGACGGTCGGCGTGGTGGCGGGCCGACGGGTCTGAGCGCGGAACTCCGGCCCCGGCGCCTCAGAAGCGGAAGACCGGCCCGGTGTCGGAGTCCATCACACAGGCGTTGGGGAACGATTTCCGCCAGGCCACCGGGCGGCCGTGCCAGTCTCCGGTCGCCGCGACGGTCACCGGGTCGTACTGCTTGGTGCACGGGCGCGGGTCCCCCGGCAGCGCGTCGAAATCGCCGTCCGCCTCGGCCAGCGCCGCGCAGGCGGCCGCGCCGTGCGGATGGGTGCCGCGGGTGTCCGGGCAGTTGAGCTGCACCCCGCGGATCCAGGTGTCGGCGGCACCGGACAACGTCAGGAACAGACCACGGTCGCGCGCCGGCTCCACGGCGCCCGCGGGCCGGCCCGGGGCTGCGGCCAGCGCGCAGAGCACGGCGGCGGTGAGCGCGGCGGCACGGGGCAGGCGGCGGGCCTTCGGCATGCGGTTCTCCTGAGGGTGGCTCGGTGGGATCGAGCGCGGGTCCACGCCTGCCAGCGCACCCCGGCACACGCCGGTGGACAAGCGGCCACGCCGCGAGGTCGCCCGGAGGAAGGACCGGCACTGCCCTCCCCGGACGCATCGCAGCGGGGCCGCGCCACCGCCCCGGCGCCGGACGCTGCCCCTCGCCCCTTCCCTCCCCGTGGCGGCGCATCCCGGCCACGGCCCGGCCGCCCGGCCCGCCTACGCTGCCCGCATGTGGAGAGACATCGCAGGCCGGGCGTTCCCCGAGGCCGAATTCCGCACGCCCGCCGATCCGGCGGCGCTGTCCGCGGCCGAGCGGAGCCTGGGCTGCGCCCTGCCGCCCGAACTGGTGGAACTGCTGCGGGAAACCGACGGCATCGTGGGCCCGTACGGCGTGGACTCGGTCTGGCCGCTGGAGCGGCTGGTCCGGCACAACCTGCACTTCCGGTCGGACCCCTCCTTCGCGGGCCTGTACATGCCCTTCGATGCCCTGCTCTTCTTCGGGGACAACGGCGGCGGCGACCAGTTCGCCTTCGTACGGACGCCGCCGCGCGCCGACATCTTCGTGTGGGAGCACGAGGACGACAGTCGGCGGTGGGTCGCGCGGGATCTGCCGGACTATCTGGGCCGGTCGCTCGCGGCGGACGGCGACGACTGGTATCAGTAGCCGAGGACGGCGGCGAGGACCTCGGTGAGGCGGCGGCGATGCGGAAGATCATCTTGATGATGTCGGTGTCCCTCGACGGATACATCGAGGGACCGGAGCGCCAGATCGACTGGCATCGCGTCGACGACGAGCTGCACCGCCACTTCAATGACGAGCTCAGGGGCATGGGTGCGTTCCTGCACGGACGGGTCACCCATGAGCTGATGGCCGGGTTCTGGCCGACCGCCGACGCCGATCCCGCAATTACCGGGCCGATGGCCGAGTTTTCCGGTATCTGGCGGGAGATGCCCAAGATCGTGTTCTCCCGGACCCTGGAGCGGGCCGAGTGGAACACGGTCATCAGGCGGGAGGTCGACGCCGAGGAGATCAGGGCGCTCAAGGCGCAGCCGGGCGGCGATCTCGCGCTCGGCGGCGCCGACCTCGCCGCGGCCTTCATGGCGCAGGGGCTGATCGACGAGTACCGCATCTACGTCCATCCGGTCCTCATCGGACGGGGCAAGCCCCTGTTCCCGGCCTCGGACACCCGGGCCGACCTCCGTCTCGCCGAGACCCGGCCCTTCGGCAACGGGGTCGTCCTCCTCCGCTATCAGGCGGCGGCCGCCGCCCGCTGACACCGACCCCTCGCGCCCTCATCGGTCGGCGGCTACTCTGCGTCGGCACGGTAACTACGGGGAGGCCGACGGGTGTTCTACCAGCTGCTGAAGTACATCGTTCTCGGGCCCTTGCTGCGGCTGGTGTTCCGGCCGCGGATCGAAGGGCTCGAGCATGTGCCGCAGGAAGGGGCAGCGATCATCGCGGGGAACCATCTGTCGTTCGCCGATCATTTTGTGATGCCCGCGATCGTGCCGCGGCGGGTGACGTTTCTGGCCAAGGCGGAGTACTTCACGGGGCCGGGGCTGAAGGGGCGGCTGACCGCGGCGTTCTTCCGGGGCGTGGGGCAGATTCCGATCGACCGGTCGGGGGGCCGGGCCTCGCAGGCGGCGATCTCGTCGGGGCTGTCGGTGCTCCGCAAGGGGCGGCTGCTGGGGATCTATCCCGAGGGCACGCGGTCGCACGACGGCCGGCTCTACAAGGGGCGTACCGGGGTGGCCGCGATGGCGCTCAGGGCGGGGGTTCCGGTGGTGCCGTGCGCGATGATCGGCACGTTCGAAGCGCAGCCGACGGGGCGTCGGCTGCCGCGGGCGATGCGGATCACCATCCGGTTCGGGGAGCCGCTGGAGTTCTCGCGGTATGCCGGAATGGCGGACGAGCGCACCGCGCTGCGGGCCGTCACGGACGAGATCATGTACGCGATTCTGAAGCTGTCCGGGCAGGAGTACGTGGACACCTACGCGGGCGAAGCGAAGGCCGCGGCGCAGGCGGAGGCCAAAGCGCGAACGCAGGGGCGGGCGCAGGGACGGGCGCAGGGACGGAAGGGGCACGGCGCCGGGAGCTGAGCTTTGGTGCGATGGGCTTTCGTGCGCTGGGCTTTCGTGCGCTGAGCTTTCGTGCGCTGAGCTTTCGTGCCGGGGGCTTTCGTGCCAGGGGCTTTCGCGAGCTGAGTGCTGCTTGCGCCGAGTGGTTCGCGCGCCCGGCCGTCTTGCGCCGTGGGCGAACCGGCTGCGGGTGGCGCCGGACGGCCCGTACGGTCCCCGGCATGGCTACGGGCAGCGCAGTGGTGATCGGGGCGAGCGGGCAGATCGGACGGGCGGCGGTACGGGCCCTGGCGCGGGACGGGTGGGAGGTGCGGGCGGCTTCCCGGCGCGGCGGCCGCGATGACTCCTGGCCCGGGGAGGTCCGTTCGGTGGCGGTGGACCGCGAGGACGACGCGGCGCTGGCCGGACTGATCGGCGAGGGCTGCGATGTACTGCTGGACTGTGTGGCGTACGGGGCGGAGCACGCACGGCAGTTGGCAGGGCTGGCGGACCGTATCGGATCGGCCGTGGTGATCTCCAGCGGGGCGGTGTACGAGGACGCGCGGGGGCGGGGTTTCGCGACGCTGGACGAGCCGGAGGGGGCTCCGGTCTATCCGGTGCCGATTCCGGAGTCTCAGCGGACGGTGGCTCCGGGTGAGGGGGATTACGGGGCGCGGAAGGTGGCGCTGGAGCGGGCGCTGCTGGCGCAGGGCTCGCGGCTGCCGGTGACCCTGCTGCGGGCGGGCGCGATTCACGGCCCGTACAGTCCGCTGCCGCGCGAGCTGCACTTCGTCAAGCGGGTGCTGGACGGCCGCCGGGTGCGGGTGCTGGCGTACGGCGGACGCTGCCGCTTTCATCCGGTGCATGTGGACAACCTGGCCGAGATGGTGCGGCTGGCGGCGCGTCGGCCGGGGGCGCGGGTGCTCAATGCGGGGGACCCGCAGGCCCCGACGGTGGCGGAGATCGCGGTGGCGGTGGATGCGGCGATGGGCGCGCCGGCGAGCGAGATCGTGACGGTGGAAGGGGCGCCGCCGGCGGCGGATGTCGGCGATACGCCGTGGTCGCTTCCGGAGCCGGTGGTGTACGACATGGCGGCGGCGGAACGGGAGTTGGGCTATCGCCCGGTGACCGGTTACGCGGAGTCGCTCCCGGGGACGGTGGGCTGGTTGGCCGATCGGGTGCGGGGGCGGGACTGGCGGGAGCTGTTCCCGCTGCTGGCCAGGCACTCGGGCGCGACGTTGTTCGGCTATGCGGCGGAGGACCGGTGGCTGGCCGGGCGGCGCGCGTAAGGGCCGGGTGACGGCTCAAGAGGTGCGGCGCGCAGCGCCTCCGGTGGGGGCGGTGGTCGGGCGACGAGCGGGCGGATATTCCGTCGTGGGCCGCGCCGCCGCCCCGTATCTTGACCGTCATGAGGAATCGGATACGGGGGTGCCGACGATGAGCGCCCGGCTGCGCGGGATGGCGCAGGAGACGGAGCGCATCGTCGCGGCGGGTGCGTACCGCGCGCCTGGTGGACGGCTGGTGGAGATCGCGGCGGCGGTCGAGCGGGCGCGGGCGGGGACCCGGTTGTACGGGCCGGGGCCGGTCGCCGTGGAGGGCTCGGGGACGGGCGAGCGGACGGACCGGACCACGGGCGTACGGACGGCGTTCGAGGTGACGGGGGAAGGCAGTCTCACGGCGGGCCGACGGCTGGCCGAGGCGGGCGGCGGGCCGCTCGCGGTGCTGAACTTCGCGTCGGCGCGCAATCCCGGTGGCGGCTATCTCAACGGCGCGCAGGCGCAGGAGGAGGCGCTGTGCCGAGGGTCGGCGCTGTACACGTGTGTGCGCCAGGCGCCGGACTTCTACGCCGCGCACCGGGCCGAGCCGAGCCCGTTCTACAGCGACCGGGTCATCCTCTCCCCCGGTGTGCCGGTGTTCCGGGACGACCGGGGTGCGCTGCTGGAAGTGCCGTACGAGGCGTCATTCTTGACGGCGGCGGCGCCGAATGCGGGGGTCATCGCGCGGCAGCGGCCGGCCGAGGCGGGCCGGGTGGCGGAGGCGCTGACGGCCCGCGCGGAACGGGTGCTGGAGGTCGCGGCGGCGGGACGGCACGGTCAGCTGGTGCTCGGTGCGTGGGGGTGCGGGGTGTTCCGTAATGAACCGGCCGATGTGGCGCGGGCGTTCGCGGCGCATCTGCTGGGCTCCGGGCGGTTCGCCGGATGGTTCGACCGGGTGGTGTTCGCCGTGCTGGACCGGCGGGAGGATTCGCCTACCAGGGCGGCGTTCGAGGCGGTCTTCACGGCGTGAGACGCGGCACGGGCGGCCGGGCAACTGCCCGGCCGCCCGCGGTGTTCTCCATGATGTGAGGACAGAGAACGTGTCAGGGAGCGACCGGCAGGTCGGAGGCGCCCTTCGTGGTGGCCTTCGCCGTCTGCTTGGCCGGCTGCGGCGTGGCGTGCGGCGCGCACGTCACGTCCTCGGCATCGATCTTGCCGTCGACGAAGTAGGCGTCGACCCGGTCGTTGATGCAGGGGTTGACCTGTCCAGTGACACCGTGAGATCCGGCGTCCCGCTCGGTGATCAGGCGGGAGCCCGCGAAGCGCTTGTGCAGCTCGACCGCGCCGTCGTACGGCGTGGCCGCGTCACGGGTGCTCTGCACGATCAGCACGCTGGGCAGACCCTTGCCGGTCTTCACGTCGACCGGGGTCTGCTGCTTGACCGGCCAGGTGGCGCAGGGCAGGTTCATCCAGGCGTTGGACCAGGTCATGAACGGCGCCTGCTGGTGGATGCGGGTGTTGTCGCGGTCCCACTTCTTCCAGCTGGTGGGCCACTTGGTGTCGGTGCACTCGACGGCCGTGTAGACGGCATTGCCGTTCTCGGAGGCGATATTGCCCGCCGTGTCCTTCATGTTCGGCGCGGCGTTCTCGAGCAGCGGCTTCTCGTTGCCGGCCGCGTAGTCGCTCCAGACCTGGGCGACCGTGGCCCACATGGAGTCGTAGTACGGCGCGTTCTGGAAGAAGCCGGTGAGCTCGGCGGGGCCGACGAGGCCGCCGATCGGCTTCTTCTTGGCGGTCGCGCGCAGCTTCTCCCAGGCCGCCTGGACCTTCTCCGGGGTGTCGCCGAGGTGGTAGGTCGCGTCGTTCTTGGCGACCCACTTCTTCCAGTCGCCCCAGCGCGTCTCGAAGGCCACGTCCTGGTCGAGGTTGGCCTGGTACCAGACCTTCTCGCGGGAGGGGTTGACGACGCTGTCGACGAGCATCCGGCGGACGTGGTCCGGGAAGAGCGTCCCGTAGACGGCGCCGAGATAGGTGCCGTAGGAGACGCCCAGGTAGTTGAGCTTCTTGTCGCCGAGCGCGGCGCGGATCACGTCCAGGTCGCGGGCGGTGTTCGCCGTCGTCATGTACGGCAGGAGGCCGCCGCTGCGCTCGGCGCAGCCGTCGGCGTACTCCTTGGCGAGCTTGCGCTGGGCGAGCTTGTCGGCCTCGCTGTCGGGCACCGGGTCGGCCTTGGGGGCCTTGACGAACTCCTGCGGGTCCATGCAGGAGATCGCCGCGGAGTGGCCGACACCACGCGGGTCGAAGCCCACGAAGTCATAGGCCTTGGCCGTCTTGGCCCACAGCGGGTTCTTGGTGGTGATGCGGGCCGGGAACCTCATTCCCGAGCCGCCGGGGCCACCGGGGTTGTAGACGAGGGAGCCCTGCCGCTCCTCCTTGCTGCCGGTGCTGACGGCCCGGTCGACGGCGATCTTGATCGTACGGCCGTTGGGCTTGGCGTAGTCGACCGGGACGGTGACATAGCCACACTGGATGGGGGTCTTCAGACCCCAGTCGGCGGGGCAGTCCTTCCAGTCGATGCCCTCCTTGGCGGCGCGCGCGGCGGCGGTCTGGACTCCGCGCGCTTCGGCCGAGGCGGACTGGTGGGTTTCGCCCGCGCTGGCGGGCGTGGCGGCTATCGCGCCTGCAATGAGCGTGCCGGTCACCAGAGTGCCGGCAGCGCCGAGCGCTGCTGTTCGTCTCACGTGGTGGATCCCCCTGCATGGTGCGTCGCTTGTGGCGACGGTGATCACAGAGCTGCTACAGAGGGATCCTGTCGTCTCCTGTCCCTTCCTGAACAGGTTTGACCACGGTTTCTTTACCAATCCGTAGGATTAACGGGGTTGTCGGCGGACTCGGGCCGAGCGCCTCGGGGACCTCGGGCGCGGCCGTCGGCCCGCTCGGCCCGGCGGTGCGGCGGCGGCTTCCGGCCACCCCCGCTCGGCCTCGGAGACGCGTTCGGTGAGCCGGATCCCCGCACGCCCTCAGCATCCTCAACGTCGGGGCGGACAGCACGGCCTGCGGTCCCGGCAAGGGATCCGAACATCACGGTCCCGGACAACAAGCCCCGGACAACAAGCTCCGGACACCAGGGCGCAGGCGGCAAGACGCAGGCAGCAGCCAACCGGCACCAGGCACCAGAGGTGCAGCCAACCGGCACCGGGCACCGGACCGCAGTCAACAGGCATTCAGCAATGGGCACATGGCCGCAGACAACGGGCCGTCGGGGGGCGAGAACACGTCAATTGCCGGTCACATGTCCTGGAGGCATGTGCCGGACCCACCGGTTTCAGTAACCTTCCGTACAGGCTCTCCCACACACTGCCACGAGGGGGAGCCTCGACGTTTTCGCTTTGCACGGCCCGTACGAGCCGTCCAGGAGGAGATCTGAAGTGCCCGGTATCGATCAGGTGTTGGCCCAAGCGATGGGGATCCCCGGCGTTCTGGGTGCCGGGTTGATCGACTGGACCAGTGGGCTGACCCTCGGTACGGCCGGGCGCGCACCGCACGATGATCATGAAGCGGCCGCCGCGGACACCGCCGAAGTGGTGCAGGCGGTGGTGCGCAGCGCCACCTTCGACAGCGGGCGCGGCGCCGGTCCGGAGCTGGAGGACCTCATCATCACGGCCGCGGGCAGCTACCACCTCATAAGGTTCGTGCACACGGCCTTCGACAGTCAGACCTATCTCCACCTCTGGCTGGACCGCGGGCAGGCCAATCTGGCCATCGCCCGGTTACGGCTGCGCGATCTGGCCACGGAGCTGGTCGCGGCCTGACGACGCCGACATGACCGTCCCCATATCGCCCCGCCCGACAGCGTCCGGCGGACTGCTCGACCGGTTCGCCGCGGAACGCGTCACCGGCGCCCTGCGCGGCCCGAACGGCTGCTTCTATCTTCGGGACGGCGCCATCTACTGCGTCGAGGGCGCCACGGCACCCGGTCTCGATGCCCGGCTCAGCGCCACCGGGCGACTGCCCGCGGACGGCTGGCAGCATGCCCTCGAAACGGCGGGTCCGGCGCATCAGGGCGGCCAATTCCTCGTCAACGAAGGGTGGTTGACCCAGAGCGAGCTGGAGATCTGTCACCTGGGCGCGCTCCTGGACGCCGCGTTCTTCGCGCTGCCACTGCCGCCGGAGACCACCTCGTTCACACCGGGCAGCGCGCACTGGCTGGGCGTCGTACGGCGGATCAGCGCCGCCGCTCTCCTACAGGCGACGGCCCGCCGCCGGGCGCTGCTCGACCGGCTGGCCCCCTGGGCGGCGGTCGATGCCGTACCCGTCGTCCCCGTCGTCCCCGTCGTCCCCGTCGTCGCGGCGAGCCCGGCGGGCCGCCACTCCCCCACCGCCAGGCAACGCCGGCTGCTGGAGCGCGCGGACGGCCGGCACACCCCGTACGAACTCGCCCGCGCGCTGGGCCAGTCCGCCTTTGTGACGCTGCTCGACATCCGCCGCCTCGCCGCGGCCGGACTCGTCCGGATGCCCGGAGCAGCGGCGGCGTTGCCCAGACGGCGCCCCGGAGCCCGTGCGGAAGGCCGGACCGGACCCGCGGCGGAAGACCCCTCGCCGACCTGGCAACTACCGGTTCCGGACCTGCTCGAGACCCCCGATCCGGATATTGCCCTCCTTGTCCGACTGCGTACGGCGCTGGAGGAAAACCTGTGACCCCTCACCCACGCGAAATCCGGCCATGAGGCACGTACTCGGAAAGCGTGCCGCGAAGAGAAGGACCCGAAGAACCAGGAGACTCATGACGATTGAACCCGATGTACGGGAGGAACTGCTCGCCCTGCGCGATCAGGTCCGGCATCTGCAGGGCGGAATGGTGGCCAGTGCCGACGGCATGGTCATCGCCCATGATCTGCGGGATATCGAACCGGACGGCCTCGCCGCGCTCACCGCGGCGGCCATCGGTGTCGCCAAACGACTGACCGAGGCGACCGGGCAGGGCGCATTCGAGGAATCCCTCACGCGGGGCACCGGCGGCTATATCGCGGCCTATTCGGCCGGCAGCCGTGCCGTCCTGACGGCCGTGGCGGGCCCGGACACCAATGTGGGCCGGCTGCATCTGCAGGCCCGCCGGACGGCCGCGCGCATCGGCACCCTGATGGACAACTCCGCCCAGGCGCCCCTGCGCGCACCGAAGAACAACAGCTGACACACCGCGAAAGGTCTGTATTTCCCATGGCACAAATGGAAGCCGCCCTCACCGATGCGATGGCAAGCATCGAGGGCGCCATCGGCGTCGCCCTTGTCGACTACACCAGCGGAATGGCACTCGCCACGCTCGGCGACAACAATGCGCTGGACCTCAATGTCGCCGCGGCCGGCAATACCGATGTGGTACGCGCCAAGCTGCGCACCATGGAAATGCTGGAACTCCAGGGCGCCATCGAGGACATGCTCATCACACTGACCTCGCAGTACCACCTGATCCGTCCGGTGACGGGAAAGAACGGTGCCGGACTCTTCCTCTACCTGGTGCTGGACCGCAAGCGCGCCAATCTGGCGCTGGCGCGCCATCGCCTGGCCCGGCTAGAGGCCGAGCTGGAGGTGTGAGCGGGCGGCCTCGTCCAGGAGGCGCCGCAGCCGCAGCGCGTCCGGGGCGACGGCCGTGACCAGGGCCGCGGGGCCGGCGAGCGGGGCGAGAACACCCTGGCCGGTGCCGCCGGCCGCGTCCCCCAAGAGCTGTACGTCGACGGGCTTGTCGTCCCACTCGGGCCCGATCACCAGAAGTTGGCCGATGGCGCGGTGACCGTCCAGGACGGCCGCGGTGTCCCAGCCGGGTACGCCCGGCCCGTAGGCCGTCTCCTGGTCCAGGAGCGTGCGGCCCGCGCGACGGACCGTGAGGCGGCTGCGGAGCGTGCCGGGCCGTTCGCCGCTGCGGCCCAGGACCTGCTCTTCGCGCAGGACGAGGCGGGCGGTGGGGGCGAGTTCGACGGTGGTGGTCATCCGGAGATCGCTGCTCTCGGCGGAGATCAGTGGTTCCGGCAGCCAGTCCAGACGGGCGCCGTCGGCCACCGTCAGCCGCACGTCGTACGCGGCGTGATCGCCGTCCCGCCCCGGGAGCGCGACGGTGGCCGCGGCGGCCGTGATGTGCAGGCCCGCGCCTTCCTCGGCCACCGCCTCGATGCCCAGCCGGTCGCCGCCGAGCGGGGCGCTCATCGCACCGACGACACAGACCCGGGCCTGATGGGCGGCCGAGCGGATCCGGCGCAGCGCGATCGGGCCGTCGCCGTCGAGGACCGGGAGGCGGGTGGTGCCTCCCCCGGCGTCGGCACGGGCGATGATCCGGGCGGTGGCCCGCAGGCCGGCCGCCGAGGGGCCGGTCTGCGGGCGGGCGGGGGCGGGGACGGCGAGGCTCATGCGGCGCCCGCGGTCCAGTGCGCCAGCTGCTGACGGACCCAGTCGGACACCGGCCGGACGCCGTTCTCCGACTTCAGCGCGGTGAAGGCGACGGGGAGTTCGCCGCGCTGCGCCTTGGCGTCGCGAGCCATGCCCTCGAGGTCGACGCCCACGTACGGCGCGAGGTCGGTCTTGTTGACGACCAGCAGATCGGCGGTGGTGACGCCGGGGCCGCCCTTACGGGGGATGTCGTCGCCGCCCGCGACGTCGATGACGAAGATCTGGGCGTCGACCAGGCCCTTGGAGAAGGTGGCGGTGAGGTTGTCGCCGCCGGACTCGACCAGCACCAGATCCAGCGGGCCGACCGCCTCCTCCAGGTCCTCCACGGCCTCCAGGTTGGCGGAGATGTCGTCGCGGATGGCGGTGTGCGGGCAGGCACCGGTCTCGACCGCCGCGATGCGCTCGGGGGGCAGCACGGCCTCGCGGAGCAGGAATTCGGCGTCCTCGCGGGTGTAGATGTCGTTGGTGACGACGGCGATGGACAGCTCGTCGCGCAGCGCGCGGCACAGCGCGGCGACGGTGGCGGTCTTGCCGGTGCCGACCGGCCCGCCGAGGCCGATGCGCAGGGCGCGCCGCCGACCGTCCGGGCGTACGGGGTCGGCGGCACTGTAGGTGTGCCGCTCGGGGAAGGTGTCCTTGTGGTCGAGGTGCACGAGGGACTCCGGTGGTTCAGGAGCCGCGGGGGTGCGGCTCGGTGGTCGGGGGGTTGGCGGGGTCAGGACGCGAAGAGGCGTACCGGCCAGGCGGCGTGCTGTTCGGCGGTGATGTCGAGCAGCGGCGCGGACGCGGCGGGCAGCGCGTCGACTCCCTCGGTGGCGACCCGGGCCGCCGCCTCGGCGCCCCGCTGCGCGACCTGGTCGAGGTCGGCGGCGAGGCGGGCGAGGACGGCGGTGGCGTCGAAGGGGTCCAGGCTCAGCAGACGGACCGCGGCGGTGGCCGGGCCGCTGATGTTCTCGTACGCGATGGCGTAGGCGGCATCGAGCGGGTCCAGGCCCGCGGACCGGGCGGCGAGGCCGAGGACGACGGGCTGGTGGGCGCCGCGTGGGCGCGCCGCGGCGAGCGCGTCGAGTTCGGGGCCGGGCCAGGTGGCGCGGGCGGCCCGCATCATCTGGCGGCCGAGCCGCCGGGCGACCTGGCGCAGCGCCGGTACGGGCGTACGGGCGTCGGCGGCGTCGTCCAGGAGGAGCGGGTCGCAGCCGGCCGCGGCCGCGGCGGCGAGCCCCGCGGCGACCAGACCGGCCGTGTGCAGCCGGCCCCGGCAGAAGCTCTCCAGGGTGGCGGCGTCCTTGATGCGCCCGGCGGTGACCGCCGGTTCGGCGCCGCCCGAGTGGGCGTGCCCGCCGGCCGGGAACCGGCCGTCGGCGAGGACGAGCAGCGCGGCGCGGCTCATGCCGACACCTCGCTTCGCTCGGCTTCGCATTCGCTCAGCGCGCACCTTTGAATGATTCGCTCGCTACGCTCGCTCATCGGTGGTGTTCCGGGGTGTTCATGGATCCGCTCAGAAGAGGAAGTACCGCTGGGCCATGGGGAGTTCGACGGCGGGGTCGGGTTCGACCACCTCTCCGTCGATGGTCACCGTGAAGGTGTCGGGATCGACGTGGACACGGGGCAGTGCGTCGTTGTTGCGCATGTCTGCCTTGGTGACGCCGCGGGTGGAGCGGATGGCCTCGTACGCCTTGGACAGCGGGAGGCGCTCGGGGAGATCGTCCTCGAGGGCCTGCTGGGAGACGAAGTTGACGGAGTTGCTGCCCGGGGCCCTGCCGATGGCGCCGAACATCGGGCGGGGCAGGATCGGCTGCGGGGTGGGGATCGACGCGTTGGCGTCGCCCATCTGCGCATAGGCGATCTGGCCGCCCTTGATGACCAGCTGCGGCTTGACGCCGAAGAACGCCGGGTCCCACAGGACGAGGTCGGCGAGCTTGCCCTCCTCGACCGAGCCGACGACGTGGTCGATGCCCTGGGCGAGGGCCGCGTTGATGGTGTACTTCGCGACATAGCGGCGGGCGCGGTGGTTGTCGGCGCTGCCGTCCCCGAGGAGGCTGCCCCGGCGCCGCTTCATGACGTGCGCGGTCTGCCACGTACGCATCACGACCTCGCCGATGCGGCCCATGGCCTGGGCGTCGGACGACATGATCGAGATGGCGCCGAGGTCGTGCAGGATGTCCTCGGCCGCGATGGTGGAGGGCCGGATCCGGGACTCGGCGAAGGCGAGGTCCTCGGGGACGGCGGGGTTGAGGTGGTGGCAGACCATCAGCATGTCGAGGTGTTCCTCGACGGTGTTGACGGTGTGCGGCCGCGTGGGGTTGGTGGACGCGGGCAGCACGTTCGGCTCGGAGACCATCGCGATCATGTCGGGGGCGTGGCCGCCGCCGGCGCCTTCGACGTGGAACGCGTGGATCGAGCGGCCTGCGATGGCGGCGAGGGTGTCGCCGAGGAAGCCGGCCTCGTTCAGGGTGTCGGTGTGGATCGCGAGCTGGGCGCCGCTCTCCTCGCAGACGCGCAGACAGGCGTCGAGGACGGCGGGCGTGGCGCCCCAGTCCTCGTGGATCTTGAAGCCGAGGATGCCGGCCCGCAGCTGGTCGCGCATCGAGGCGAGGGAGGTGGTGTTGCCCTTGCCGAGCAGTCCGACGTTGACGGGGAGGGAGTCCATCGACTCGAACATCCGGGCAACGTGCCAGGCGCCGGGCGTGATGGTGGTGGCCTTGCTTCCTTCGGCGGGCCCGGTGCCGCCGCCGACGAGGGTGGTGACGCCGGAGGCCAGCGCCTCGTCCACCTGCTGGGGGCAGATGAAGTGGACGTGGGTGTCGATGGCGCCGGCGGTGAGGATCTTGCCGTTGCCCGCGATGACCTCGGTCTCGGGGCCGATGACGAGGTCGGGGTGGACGCCGTCCATGGTGTCGGGGTTGCCGGCCTTGCCGAGCGCGGTGATCTTCCCGTCCCGTATGCCGACGTCGGCCTTGACGATGCCCCAGTGGTCGAGCACGACCGCGCCGGTGATCACCGTGTCGGGGGTGCCCTCGGCGCGGGTGGCGCGCGACTGGCCCATGGACTCGCGGATGACCTTGCCGCCGCCGAAAACGGCCTCGTCGCCGGCCCGGCCGGGCCCGCCGGAGCGGTCCTCGGTGATCTCGATGACCAGGTCGGTGTCGGCGAGCCGGATCCGGTCGCCGGCGGTCGGGCCGAAGAGATCGGCGTACGCCTGGCGCGTCAGCTCAGCCATCGAGGGTGCCTCCGGTCTCGCCGCGCAGCCCGGCGACGATCCGCTTGCCCGCGATGGGGACGAGCTCGACCTCGGTGGGGATGCCGGGTTCAAAGCGCACGGCGGAGCCGGCCGCGACGTTCAGCCGCATGCCGTGCGCGGCCGCGCGGTCGAAGTCGAGGCCGGGATTGGCCTCGGCGAAGTGGTAGTGGGAGCCGACCTGGACGGGGCGGTCGGCGGCGTTGAGGACGGTCATGCGCGTGAGGGGGAGGCCTTCGTTGAGGCGCACCGGCTCGTCGGCGTAGAGGATCTGTCCCGGGATCATCGTCTGCTCTCCCGTGGTCAGTTGATGGGTTCGTGAACGGTGACGAGCTTGGTGCCGTCGGGGAAGGTCGCCTCGACCTGCACGTCGTGGATCATCTCGGGCACGCCCTCCATGACCTCGTCGCGGGTGAGCACCTTGCGCCCGGAGGACATCAGCTCGGCGACCGTACGGCCGTCCCGGGCGCCCTCGAGGATGTGCACGGTGAGCAGCGCGATGGATTCCGGGTGGTTGAGCTTCAGCCCCCTCGACCGTCGCTTTTCGGCCACGTCTGCCGCCACATGAATCATCAAGCGTTCTTGTTCATGCGGGGTCAGTTGCATACCTTCCACCTCACAGTCTTCCCGCCTGGACGCATTTGCCCAGGTCACAGGCGTGGACACACCTGTGTCCTTAGATGTACCACGCAGTAATTAAAGGCGGAGCAAACCGACTTCCAGCACTTGACCATCAAGGGCCTCAAGGCGGGAGGCTAGTTCGGCGGGATTTCGGTGGCGTTACCGGCGGGTTCGCATGCGCGCCCATTTCCCGGACGCGACGTAACACACCGGAAATGCCGCCCGTCACGGCGCTGTGACCGCATTCCCTGCACCGCCCTGCACCCCGGCCCCTGCGGCCGGGCGACGGCCGGAAGTGGCGCATTCCGCACGCCGAGAGCGCCCGCCCCGCCCCACGGAGACGGCGGGGCACGCCGCCCCAAATGGGCATCAACTCCCTTAAATCCGACGCATCCCGCTCTACGAACACGACTGTCCGGTATCCGCTCTTGACGGTTCGGCGAGTGATCGCGATCCTCATGTGCGCGTCAAAACGCTCCGCACCAACCCCCCACACCAGGAGCCATACTGTGACCCGTTCACGAATACGCCGGGCCGCGCTGGCCACGGGCGCCGCCACCGCGCTCGCCGCCACGCTCTTCACCGCGGCCGGCGCCTACGCCGACCCCGCACCGGCCGCCGCGCCGGACATCGACGTCAAGGCCGTCAAGGCCGACCTGGACCAGCTGCAGTCGATCGCCGACGCCAACGGCGGCAACCGGGCGCACGGACAGCCGGGCTACAAGGCGTCCATCGACTTCGTCAAGGGCAAGCTTGACCAGGCCGGATTCACCACCCAGGTCCAGGAGTTCGACAACAACGGCGCCAAGGGCTACAACCTCATCGCCGACTGGCCGGGCGGCGACGAGGGCAAGACCGTGATGGCCGGCGCCCACCTCGACTCGGTCGACGCGGGCCCCGGCATCAACGACAACGGCTCCGGCTCGGCCGGCATCCTCGAGGTCGCCCTCGCCGTCGCCAAGTCGGGCCTCAAGCCCACCAAGCACCTGCGGTTCGCCTGGTTCGGCGACGAAGAGGACGGCATGGTCGGTTCGCAGGCCTACGTCGACAAGCTCGGCGCCGACAAGTCGAAGATCGACGCGTATCTGAACTTCGACATGATCGGCTCGCCGAACCCGGGCTACTTCGTCTACGACGACGACACCCGCCTGGAGAAGGTCTTCAAGGACTTCTTCGCGACCAAGAACATCGCCACCGAGAAGGAGACCGAGGGCGACGGCCGCTCCGACCACGCCTCCTTCAAGGACGCGGGCATCCCGGTCGGCGGGCTCTTCTCCGGAGCCGACTACATCAAGACCGAGCAGCAGGCGAAGAACTGGGGCGGCGAGGCGGGCAAGGCGTTCGACGCCTGCTACCACCAGTCCTGCGACACCTCGAAGAACCTCGACGAGAAGGCGCTGGACAACAACAGCGACGCCATCGCCCACGCCATCTGGGAGCTCAGCTCCTGAGCTTCCCCCTTCCCCGCACGGTCAGCTCGGGCTGAACCGTCACCTCTCCCGACCCGGTCGCCGATCCCCGGCGGCCGGGTCGCGGTGTTCTGCCGCGATACCGAAGCGCCGCCGTTCGCCCGGAGCGGACGGCAGGTGCCGCACGGAGGAGACCGTGCTGATCACCTGCTCCTCCTCCGCACCCTCCTCACGCCGCCCCAGCTCTTCGAGTAGCTGCAGGTCAGCGGCGGACACCAGCGCCACCAGCGGCTTTCCATGGCGGGTGACGACCACCCGCTCACTGCCGTAGACGACGCGGTTGATCAGATCCGCGAGCTCGGCCCGCGCTTGCGTCACCGGAATTTCGTAGGCCATGCTGCCATTCTAACGGGATGTACGTCCTGTACATTTTTTACGGAGAGAGGAGCAGTCATGCTGCGACCGACGGCCCGCTACGTCCTGCCGGAGTTCACCGAGCGCACCACCAACGGCGTGCGCACCCTGGACCCGTACTCCAAGCTGCTGAGCGAGCGCATCGTGTTCCTGGGCACCACGGTCGACGACACCTCCGCCAACGACGTGATGGCGCAGCTCATCCACCTCGAACACGCCGCCCCGGACCGGGACATCTCGCTCTACATCAACTCCCCCGGCGGCTCGTTCACCGCCATGACGGCGATCTACGACACGATGCGCTTCGTCTCCTGCGACATCGAGACGGTGTGCCTGGGCCAGGCCGCCTCCGCGGCCGCGGTGCTGCTGGCCGCCGGCACGCCGGGCAAGCGGCTGGCCCTGCCGAGTGCCCGCGTCCTCATCCACCAGCCGTCGCTGCCCGAGCCGATCGAGGGCCAGGCCTCCGATCTGCAGATCCAGGCGACGGAACTGCTGCGCACCCGCGACAAACTGGAGGAGCTGCTGACCCTGCACACCGGGCAGCCGCGCGAGCTGATCGCCGCGGACATCGAGCGCGACAAGATCTTCGACGCCCGCGGCGCCCAGGAATACGGCCTGATCGACGGCCTCACCCGCGGCCGCAAGCATCCGTCCGCCCAGCTCGGCGCGCGGTGAACTCGCGTGCTGCCACCGGAGCTGCCGCCGCTGCCCGCGCTGACGCGGGCCGAGGGCGAAGTGATCGACCGGTACTTGGAGGTCCTGGACCTGCTGGGCCGGATCAATCCGGCGCGCGAAAGCGGCACTTACCGCGGCCTGCGCGCGGCCCAGGCGCTGGTCGGCAAGGCGACCGAACTGCGCGATGCGCTGGCGCTGATGCACCGGCGCGGCGAGAGCGAGCTGCATTCCGAGACGCTGGCGCGGGCGCTGCGGGTCCTGGACGGCGAACGCCGGGCCCGGCTCGTCGCGATACCGCCGCAAGCCGAGCCATGACCCGACACGCACCCGGCCGAGGAGCCCGGACGGCGTAACAAGCACGGGTGTTACCGGGAGGCGACGATTTGCAGAGTGCGCCCGGCCGTCGCGCGGCAGTTGACGCGTCGTCCCTGGTCCCGGCTTCATTCCCCGCCGACTCCGCCCCACCGAAACAGACATAAGTCACCATTCGGTGTAAATGTGACCAATGTCACGCAGCGCATTTCTTACCGGGTTTCCGGCGTCGGCGGCGTGAAGATCCCTCCACGACAAGGCCCCGCCACCACGACGGGGCGGTCCGGGCGGACGCCTAATCCTGCCGCCGTACCGGATGTCAGGTCGAGGCGGTTGGATCGGCAGGAGCGGAGGACCCGAGCATGACGGGGCCCCGGCACTCGTGGCCGAGGGCTCCTTGGGGTGAAGCCGTACGCACGGCCGGGCACTCTTCGCCTGCCCGAACCCGACAGGTCCCCCTTCGCAGGCGGCTGACGAAGGGTTGCGCATGAGTATGCGTGGACATCTGCCGCATCTGCTGGCACGCGCCGGCACCGTCTCCGCCCTCACGATGGTCACGGTCGCGGGCACCACTGTGGCGCCAGGAACGACCCCGGACGCCGAGGCGGCCGCCGTCTCCTCGGCGGCGCTGCGGATCGCGGCCTCCAAGCGGGGCTCCCCCTACCAGTGGGGCGCCCAAGGCCCGCACCGCTTCGACTGTTCGGGGCTGACCCGGTACTCGTTCAAGCACGCGGGCAAGGTGCTGCCCCGTACCGCGGCCGCGCAGTACAACGACACCAGCCATGTCTCCCGCTCGGCGCGCCGGAGCGGCGATCTGGTCTTCTTCCACGCGGGCCGCGGTGTGTACCACGTCGGCATCTACGCGGGCAGCGGCCGGATCTGGCATGCGCCGAAGAAGGGCGCGGTGGTGCGGCTGGAACGTATCTGGAGTTCCGCCGTCTGGTACGGGCGGGTGGGCTGACCTGCGGTGATCGGGCGGACCACCGACGGCGGCGGCGCGCGGGAGCTGCCCGCCCGCCGCCGTCGGCCCCAAGGCCTCAGGTGAGAACCAGCTCGGCGAGCAGGACGCCGCCCAGGGCGGTCAGCAGCGCCCCGGTGGTCACTTCCAGCGCCCGGGACACCCGCGGACGGCGCAGCCAGGTGCCGAGCCGGTCGACGAGCAGCGCCACGGCGGGAAACCACACCGCCGCCATGCCGACGACGATGGCCGCCAGCAGCAGCGTGCGGGGCAGCGGGGGCTGCCCCGCCGGGACGAACTGCGGGAGCAGGCTGAGGAAGAGAACGGGCGCCTTGGGGTTGAGCGCATTGGTGAGGAAGCCCTGGCGCAGGTAGCGCGCGGTGCCGGGGCGGGCCGTCGGGTGCGTATCCGCGTCCGCGCCCTGCTCGCCGGCCCCCGTCCGGGCGGCGGCCGGCCGGCGGGCGACGGCGATCAGCGCACCGGCACCGAGGTACAACAGGTAGGCCCCGCCCAGGAGTTGGACGGTCTCGAACAGCGCGGGCACGGCGACCAGCAACGCCGCCAGCCCGGCCACCGCCAGCGCGGTGTGCACCAGCAGTCCGCCCGCGACCCCGATGGCGGTCGCCACCCCAGCCCTGCGTGCGGCGAGTGCATTGCGCACCACGACCGCGAAGTCCGCGCCCGGCATGGCGACCATGCCCGCGGCGATGCCGGTGAAAGCCATCAGCTGTCCGTCCATGACAGCAGCATCGCCCGCCGGAGCCTTTAATAGGTATGGGCAATTTCCTGGGTCGGTGTAAAGAGGTTCTTAAGGGAGGCGGGGTTCCGTGTACGACCCCACGCGGCTGGCCGCCCTGGTGGCGGTGGCGGAGGCCGGCTCGATCACCCGGGCGGCCGAGCGGCTCGGCTACACCGCGCCGGCCCTCTCCCAGCAGCTCAGCAAGCTGGAACGGGAGGCGGGGGCGGCGCTGCTGGTACGCCACCACCGCGGCGCCCGGCTGACGGCGGCCGGTGAGCTGCTGCTCGTCCGGGCGCGGCGGGTGCTGGACGAACTGGATCTGGCGCGGCACGAGCTGTCCCGGCTGGCGGGGCTGTCCGGCGGGCGGCTGCGGGTGGGCACGTTCGAGACGGCCGGTACGCATCTGCTGCCGCCCGCGCTCAGCGCGTTCCGGCGGGCCCACCCGGATGTGGAGCTGAGCGTGACGGAGTTCGTACCGCCGCAGGAGATGACGGCGGTGGCGCTCGGCGAGGTGGATCTGGCGCTGACGCATGAGTATGTGCCGGGCGAGGCGGTGCCGGTGCCGGACGGGGTGCGGCTGGCGCCGCTGCTCACCGAGGAGCTGGTGCTGGTCACGGCCCCCGGGCATGCGCTGTCGGCGGGCAGCGGGCGGCTGGCGCTGTCCGAGCTGGCCGGGCAGCCGCTGGTCAGCATGGCACCGGCCAATCCCAACCGGCGCGCGGTGGAGGCGGCGCTGGCGGCCGCGGGGGCGAGCGTGGCCGTGCGCTGCGAGTCACCGGGCTACGGGGTGGTGTGTGCCCTGGTGAGCGCCGGCCTCGGAGTGGCGGTGGTACCGCGGATGATGGCGACCGGTTCGGTCACCCCGCTGGGTATCCGCCCGCTGGACCCGCCCGAGCTGCACCGCACGATCTCCGTCGCCTACCGCGCGGGCGGCGGCACCCCGGCCGCGGACACCCTGCGGGCCCTGCTGCACGGCGCGTTCACCCGCAAGTCCGCGGCGCCCTGACGGGTGACGGGCCCGCATGGCGCGTTCAGCGGACACCGGCCGTCCACGGCATCGCGATGCTGACGGTCTTCCCGCCGCAGGCCGAGGGCACGACGCTCAGCCGGCCGCCGGACTCCGCCGCGAGCGAGCGGATGATGCCCATACCGCGTCCGTTGTCCTGCTGGACGGCGGCGGGCAGTCGGCGCGGCCGGCGCGGGTGGCTGTCGGTGACACCGATCCGCAGCAGCTCCGCGCGGTCCAGGCGGAGGGCGACGGTGAAGGTCGGGGAGCGGCCGAAGGTGTGCTGAACGGCGTTGGTGGCGAGTTCGGAGACGATCAGGCGGACGGCGTCGGCGTACTCCGTGTCGGCGGGCAGGCCCCAGGCGGCGAGCACATCGAGCGCATGCCTGCGGGCGAGCGAGACCGAGGCCGGGGCGCTCGGCAGGGTGAGTGCGGATTCCTGGTGGTCTGCCATCGTGACGCCGTCCCTTTCCCGCCGGCGGCGTAGCGGATGCCCGCTGCGGCCCCGGGCCGGTGCTGTGCGCGTCAGGGTGCCACCCTCGTCGGCGGTGTTGCGGTCGATCCACCGAGATGTGCGGATATATGTCGCCCAATGCGGTGAACTCCGCGCCACAAGACCGTATTTGGGCTATGGGCGGGGCTCAGGACGGCGGTGCGGTCGCGGTGATCACGCCCACCGCGGTGTCGACCTGCGCGCTCGTCAGGTCCGCGCGGGCGGTGAGCCGCAGCCGGGAGATCCCGTCCGGCACGGACGGCGGCCGGAAGCAGCCGACCGCGAGTCCGGCCTCGCGGCAGTCGGCCGCCCAGCGGACCGCCTGCTCCGGAGAGGGCGCCTGTACGGAGACCACGGCGGCATCCGGCCGTACCGCCACCAGACCGGCGGCGGTGAGCCGGGCGTGCAGCTCGCGGGCCACCTCGCGGGCCCGGGTGGCGCGCTCCGGCTCGCGGCGCAGCAGCCGCAGCGCCGCGAGCGCGCCGCCGGCCGCCGCCGGGGCCAGCCCGGTGTCGAAGATGAACGACCGGGCGGTGTTGACCAGATGCTCGATGACCCGCGCCGGGCCGAGCACCGCGCCGCCCTGGGCGCCGAGCGATTTGGAGAGCGTCACGGTCGTCACCACATCGGCGTCGCCGGCCAGTCCGGCGGCCGCCATCGCGCCGCGGCCGCCCTCCCCCAGGATGCCCAGGCCGTGCGCGTCATCGACGACGAGGGCCGCGCCGTGAGCCCGGCAGGCCGCGGCGAGGCCGGTCAGCGGCGCGGCGTCGCCGTCGACGGAGAACACCGAGTCGGTGACGGCGAGCGCCCGGCCGTCGTGGCCGCTCAGCGCGGCGCTAACGGCCTGCGGGTCGGCGTGCGGGACCACCGCCGTACGGGCCCGCGAGAGGCGGCAGCCGTCGATCAGGGAGGCGTGGTTGCCCGCGTCGGAGACGACGAGGGTGCCCGGGGCGGTGAGCGCGGTGATCGCCGCGAGGTTGGCGGCGTAGCCGGAGGACAAGACCAGGGCCGCCTCGAAGCCGCAGAACGCGGCGAGTTCGCCCTCCAGCCGGGCGTGCAGTTCGGTGCTGCCGGTGACCAGCCGGGAGCCGGTCGCGCCGGCGCCCCACTGCCGGGCGGCGCGGGCCGCGCCGCCGGTCACCTCGGGGTGCCGGGCGAGTCCCAGGTAGTCGTTGCCGGCGAGGTCCAGCAGCGGGGAGTCGGCGGGGCGCGGGCGCAGCGTACGGACCAGCCCGGCCCGCCGGCGTTCGGCCTGCGCCTCGTCGATCCAGTCGAAGGCCGCGCTCCGCGTCCGCCGGGAAGTCTCGGCGGGGGCCGCGGGCGAGGCGTCGCGGAGCGGCGACGGGGCGGAGTCCTGAAGCATCGGCGTCCTTCGTCTGGCGGCCTCGTCCATCGGCCTCGATTGTGGGCTGTCGATAGACGTTAGCGGTCGTTCCGCACGGCTAGGGTGTGGCGATACACACACCCCGAACACGCCGCGTTGTGGGAATCCTCCTTGGCCGGGGGCGGTGCCGTACGCCAGGATCAACGCCATGGACCTGTTGAACACGCTGGTGGACAAGGGACTGCGGCGCGAGTTGCCGACCCGCGAAGAGGCGCTCGCCGTGCTGGCGACGTCCGATGACGAACTGCTCGATGTGGTGGCCGCGGCCGGAAAGGTGCGCCGCCAGTGGTTCGGGCGGCGGGTCAAGCTCAACTATCTCGTCAACCTCAAGTCGGGTCTGTGCCCTGAGGACTGCTCATACTGCTCCCAGCGGCTGGGGTCGAAGGCCGAGATCCTCAAGTACACCTGGCTCAAGCCCGATGACGCCTCCAAGGCGGCCGCCGCCGGGGTGGCCGGCGGCGCGAAGCGGGTCTGCCTGGTGGCCAGTGGCCGCGGGCCCACCGACAAGGACGTGGACCGCGTCTCGGAGACCATCTCCGCGATCAAGGAGCAGAACGAAGGCGTCGAGGTGTGCGCCTGTCTCGGCCTGCTCTCCGACGGCCAGGCCGAGCGGCTGCGCACGGCGGGCGCCGATGCGTACAACCACAACCTCAATACCTCAGAAGCCACTTACGGCGACATCTGCACCACTCACGACTTCTCCGACCGGGTCTCCACCGTCCAGCAGGCCCAGGCGGCGGGCATGTCCGCCTGTTCGGGACTGATCGCGGGCATGGGCGAAAGCGACGCCGACCTGGTCGATGTGGTCTTCGCGCTGCGCGAGCTGGACCCGGACTCCGTCCCGGTGAACTTCCTGATCCCCTTCGAGGGCACCCCGCTCGCCAAGGAATGGAACCTCACCCCCCAGCGCGCACTGCGCATCCTGGCGATGGTCCGGTTCGTCTGCCCGGACGTGGAGGTACGGCTCGCCGGCGGCCGCGAGGTGCATCTGCGCAGCATGCAGCCGCTCGCCCTGCACCTGGTCAACTCCATCTTCCTCGGCGACTACCTGACCAGCGAGGGCCAGGCCGGCAAGGACGACCTGGCGATGATCGCGGACGCCGGGTTCGAGGTCGAGGGCACGGACACCACGACGCTGCCGGAGCACCGTACGGACGCCGATGCGCAGGCGGCCGCCCCGGCCCCCGCCGCCACGGTCCCCGCGCCCCCCGCCGACGACACCCGCCGGGACCTGGTCTCGGTGCGCCGCCGCGGCGCCGGCACCGACCTTCCGCCCAATGCCTGAGCCGGCCCTGACGCCCGGGGAACTCCTCGCGCTCGACCGGCAGCACGTCTGGCATCCGTACGGGCCGATGCCCGGCCGCGCCGAGCCGCTGCTGGTGGAGTCGGCGGCGGGCGTGCGGCTGCGGCTCGCCCGGCCCGCCGAGGGGCAGGACGAGCTGGTGGACGGCATGTCGTCCTGGTGGTCGGCGGTGCACGGCTACAACCACCCGGTGCTCAACGACGCCGCCCGCGGCCAGTTGGAGCGGATGAGTCATGTGATGTTCGGCGGGCTCACGCACGAGCCCGCCGTACGTCTGGCGAAACGTCTCGTCGACATCACGCCGGAGCCGCTCCGGCACGTCTTCCTCGCCGACTCCGGATCGGTGTCGGTCGAGGTCGCCGTCAAAATGTGCCTCCAGTACTGGCGCTCGGTCGGAAAGCCGCGCAAACAGCGGCTGCTGACCTGGCGGGGCGGCTATCACGGCGACACCTGGCAGCCGATGGCCGTCTGCGACCCCGAGGGCGGGATGCATGAGCTGTGGCAGGGGGTGCTGCCGCGCCAGATCTTCGCGGAGGCGCCGCCGGCCGGCTTCGACGCCGCGCCCGATGCGGCCTACGCGGACCAGCTGCGCGAGCTGATCGCCCGCCACGCCGAGGAACTCGCGGCGGTGATCGTGGAACCGGTCGTGCAGGGCGCGGGCGGTATGTCCTTCCACTCCCCCGCCTATCTCCGGGTCCTGCGCGAGGCCTGCGACGCCCACGACGTCCTCCTCGTCCTCGACGAGATCGCCACCGGCTTCGGCCGTACGGGCGCGCTCTTCGCCGCCGAACACGCCGGTGTCTCACCGGACGTCATGTGCGTCGGCAAGGCCCTGACCGGCGGCTATCTGACGCTTGCGGCGACGCTGTGCACGTCCGCGGTCGCCGATGGCATCTCGCAGGGCGCACTCCCCGTCCTGGCCCATGGCCCCACGTTCATGGGCAATCCCCTCGCCGCCGCCGTGGCCGATGCCTCCATCGACCTGCTCCTCGGGCAGGACTGGGCGCAGGAGGTCAAGCGGATCGAGGCGGGGCTGCGGAACGGCCTGGCGGCGGCCGAGGAGATCGCCGGGGTGCGGGACGTCCGTGTCCTGGGCGCGATCGGCGTCGTCCAGCTCGACCATGCGGTGGACATGGCGGCCGCGACCCGGGCGGCGGTCCGCGAGGGCGTCTGGCTGCGGCCGTTCCGGGATCTGATCTACACCATGCCGCCGTACATCACCGGTGACGACGATGTGGCGCGTATCTGCGCCGCGGTGTGCGCCGCGGCGCGCGAGGGCTGACGGCGACGGGCCGCGAGGCCGAGGAGAGAGGCAGAGAAATGTCGGTGCTGTTCATCACGGGCACGGGCACGGAGATCGGCAAGACCGTGACCACGGCCGCGATCGCCGCGGCGGCGCTCGCGCAGGGCCGTCCGGTGGCCGTGCTCAAGCCCGCCCAGACGGGCGTCGCCGTCGACGAGCCGGGCGATGCGGCGGAGGTCGTGCGGCTGGCGGGTGCGGTCACCACGGCCGAACTCGCCCGCTACCCGGACCCGTTGGCGCCCGTCACGGCCGCGCGGCGGGCCGGCCGGCCCGCGGTCCGCCCGCACGAGATCGCCGAAGCCGTCGCCAAGCTGGACGCCTCGCACGACCTGGTGCTGGTCGAGGGCGCCGGCGGTCTCCTCGTGCGCTTCGACGACGACGGCAACACCCTCGCCGACGCGGCCCGCCTCGCGAAGGCGCCCGTCCTGGTGGTCGCCCAGGCCGGCCTCGGCACCCTCAACGCCACCGCCCTGACCGCCCTGGCCCTGCGCGCGTACGGCCTCCACTGCCCCGGCGTCGTCATCGGCAGCTGGCCCGCCGAGCCCGACCTCGCCTCCCGCTGCAACCTCGCCGACCTCCCCGAGGCGGCCCAGGCCCCGCTGCTGGGCCTGATCCCGGAGGGCTCCGGCGCCCTGTCCCCCGACGCCTTCCGGGCCGGGGCGCGGCAGTGGCTGGCGCCCGAACTCTGGGGTGCGGGGGCGCTGCACATCCCGTCCTGACGTCGCCCGCGGCGGGGCGGGGCGACCGGAGCGGCCCACCCCGACAGCCCCCGCTCCACAACAGCACCTTGTCCGCGGACAAAGGCGAGGAACACAGTGCGCGCGAGCGGCACACTGGCCGCATGACCTCCGCAGATCCCAAGGCCGACCTTCACTCGTACCTGCAGTCCGCCCGTGACGCGCTGCTGTGGAAGCTCGAAGGGCTCTCCGAGTACGACATCCGCCGCCCGCTGACGCCGACCGGCACCAACCTGCTGGGCCTGGTGAAGCACGTGGCCGGGGTGGAGCTGGGGTACCTCGGCGACACCTTCGGACGGCCGTCCGGCGAGCCGCTGCCCTGGCTCGAGGACGGCGCGGAGGCCAATGCGGACATGTGGGCGACCGCTGAGGAGTCACGCCGGTACGTCGTGGAGCTCTACCGCCGGGCGTGGCGGCACGCGGACGCGACGATCGAGGCGCTGGCGCTGGACACGGTCGGCACGGTGCCGTGGTGGCCGGGCAACAAAAATGAGGTGACGTTGCATCATGCCGTCGTGCGGGTGATTGCCGATACCCAACGGCACGCCGGGCACGCCGACATCCTCCGGGAGCTGATGGACGGTGCCGTCGGTATGAACAAGGGCAAGGACAGCATGGCGCCGGGCGATCCGGCGTGGTGGGAGAACCATCGGAGCCGGCTGGAGCGGGCAGCTCGGGAAGCCGACCGGGCAGCCGACCCGGGGGCGTGATGTCGGACCCGGTTGTATCCCGGCGTCCCCGCGTCGCAACGGATCCGGTCGGCGCCGTTCACAGGGCCGGGCCGAGGCCGGACCATGGGAGACGGAACAGCGGCGGGCGGTGCGCACGCGTCGGCCGGTTCAGCGGCGGAAGGGGCCATGATGTTCCAGCGCAGAAGCGTCCCTCGGACCACCGTCCACCACCCGGTCTTCGCGCGGTTCTACGCGCACTGCTGCGGACCGGCCGCCGACCGGCGGCTGGGGCTGGCGGCGCTGCGGGACGAGATGCTCGTGGGGGCCACCGGGCGGGTCATCGAGGTCGGGGCGGGCAGCGGACTGAACTTCGCGCACTATCCGCGGGCCGTCTCGGAGGTGGTGGCGATCGAGCCCGAGGCCACGTTGCGGGCGGCGGCCCGGACGGCCGCGGCGCAGGCCGGGGTACCGGTGGATCCGGTACCGGGGGTGGCGGAGGCGCTGCCGGTCAAGAGCGAGGCGTTCGATGTCGCGGTGGCGTCGTTGGTGCTGTGTTCCGTTCGGGATGTGCGGCGGGCGCTGGCGGAGCTGCGGCGGGTGCTGCGGCCCGGCGCCGAGCTGCGGTTCCTCGAGCACGGCCGGGCGCCGGGGCGGGGACCGGCGGCGGTGCAGTGGGCGTTGGACCGTACGGTGTGGCCCCTGCTGATGGGCGGCTGTCACACCTGGCGGGACCCGCTCGGGGAGATCCGGGCGGCCGGCTTCGAGGTGGTGCGGGTACGGCGGTTGACGGTGCCGGAGCGGGGGCCGACGCTGCCGACGTCCCCCATGGTGCTCGGGACGGCGCGGCGGCCGATCGACTGAGCCGCGGCCCGTCGGCCGAGCGGGGCCCCCGGCCGGGCCGGGGCGTTCACGCCGTCCAGGTGCGCAGTACGTCGGCGATGGCGCGGACGTCCGCCGTGCCTTCCTTGACGAGGCGGGCGAGTTCGCGGACCTGCTCGGGTGAGATGGCGACCTTCAGGCCGCTGGCGACGAGATAGCCGTAGGCGACGGCGGTCGCGAACATCGCGTTCGAGCGCTCCAGCGCCGGTACCTGGAGCAGGAGTTGGAGCAGCGCCGCGGCGCGGTCCTGGGGGTCCGTGTAGACGGGGACGCCGAATATCTCCGCCTCGTGGCGGCTGACGGCGGCCACCAGGGCACCCCAGTCGGTGACTTCGGGGTCTCCGGGGGTGTGCCGTTCGGCGATCAGGAGCAGCCAGGCGAGGTCGATGCGCAGGGTGATGTCGGCTCCCGGTGGGGTCTTGTGGGACTCGTCGGCCAGTGCCGTGATCTTCGCAGACGCGCGGCGGGCCGGCGGGGCCTCGCCGCACGGCCGGCGGCGGCCGGCGGGGGCCGTGGGGGCTTGCCTACATGCCCTGTCCCTGTCGGCCTTCCCGGTCCGGTGGCGTCGCGCGCCCGGCGGCCGGGCCGGGTTCGGGGTCGAATTCCTCGGTGAAGACCCGTTCGTACTGCTTCATGAAGTCGGCGGCGGCCTCGACGAAGGTCTGGCCGACCTCCCCGGCGTCCCGGAGGACGAGCTCCTCGATATAGCGGTTCACGCTCACTCCCCGCTGCAGGGCGCGCTCCCGCGCCGCGTCGGCGGTGGCTTCGTCCACTCGGACGTTCAACTGTGTCTTCGCCACGGTTTCACGCTAGCGCGGAGGCGCTAGCACCGGCAAGCATCCGCCTCCGGGCCGTCGGCGCCCCGCCCGGGTGCGTCCGGGCCCTCGCGGTCCCCTGTTCGCCGTTCGTCGGCCGTGCCCGGCCAGCCGCGCAGCCCGCGCAGTACCTCCAGGAATGCCCGCTCCGCCGGGGACAACAGCCGGTCCCTGCGGCGTATGAGGCTGATGGGGCGCGGCTGCGGGGCCGGGGCGGCGGGCAGGACGGCCAGGGTTCCGGCGCGTATCTCGTCGACGACGGCGTGTTCGGAGATCAGGGCCAGGCCCATGCCCGCGGCCACGCACTGCTTCACCGCCTCCGGCCCCCAGATGTCGGCGCGCGGCGCTTCGGCCAGGCCCCAGTCGGCCAGTACCCGTTCCTGCAGTGCGCGCGTCTGGGAGCCGGGTTCGCGGAGCAGGAAGCGGGCGCCGGTGAGGTCGTCGGGGCCGATGCCGGGGCGACGGGCGAGGGGGTGGCCGGGGGCCGCGATCAGGACGAGGCGCTCGTCCAGGACGGACTCGACGACGAAGCGGTCGCCGTGCGGGGTCCCGGCCACGACGGCCACACCGATGTCGCCGCCGAGCAGCCGTTCCTGGACCGCCTCGTAGTTGCCGACGAAGACATCGCAGTCGATGCCGGGGTGCCGGCGCTGGTAGCGGGCGAGGAGGGCGGGGAGCAGATACGTCCCGACGGTGGTCGAGCCGCCGATGAGGAGCCGTCCGGTGACCAGCCCGCCGACCTGCTGGACGGCGGCGACCGCCTCCTCCGCGAGCAGAAAGACCCGCTTGCCGTAGGCGGCGAGGACCTCGCCCTCGGCGGTGGGGCGGGCGCGGGTGCCGGAGCGGTCGATCAGCGTGACCCGGAGCGACTGCTCCAGCCTGCGGACCTGGTTGGAGACGGAGGGCTGGCTCATATAGAGCTTATGGGCCGCGGCGGAGAAGCCCTGGTGCTCGACGACCTGCATGAAGATCCACAGTCGGTGGAGGTTGAGTTCCATGGCCCTCCCTCGGTGCCGGCGCCCGGCAGCCGGGCGGTCCATGATCGACAGCGCGGCGAGCCTAGCCCGGTACGTCGTTCCTGGACAGGGGTCGGACCGGAACGGCGGGCGGCGCCCGGGAGGGCGAAGGGCTATGGCCGGTATAGCGATTTCGGTGGTTCTGCGGCGCTCGCGGCCGGTGCTACCCATGAGGGGCGGGGCGGATCCGACCGCCCGGCCGACTTCGATCTCAGGGGTGGATCCGTACATGAAGCATGCCGGTGCCGAGCAGCTGCGGGTGAACGGACGTGACTACGCCTGGCCGGCCCGCCCGGTCGTCGTGGTGTGCATCGACGGCAGTGAGGACGCCTATCACGAACGGGCCGTCGCGGACGGGCGGATGCCGTTCCTGGAAGAGATGCTGCGACGTGGCAGCGATCTGCGCGCGGACTGCACGATGCCGTCCTTCACCAATCCCAACAACCTCTCGATCGCGACCGGTGCGCCGCCGTCCGTGCACGGGATCTGCGGCAATTACTTCTACGACCCGGACACGGACAGCGAGGTGATGATGAACGACCCGGCGCTGCTGCGCGCCCCGACGCTGTTCGCCGAGTTCTCGCAGCGCGGCGCCCGGGTCGCGGTGATCACCGCCAAGGACAAGCTGCGGCGGCTGCTGGGGCACGGTCTGCGGAACGGGATCTGCTTCTCGGCGGAGAAGGCGGACCGGGTGACGGAGGCCGAGCACGGCATCGACAAGGTCCTGGAGCGGGTCGGGATGGACCTGCCGTCCGTCTACAGCGCCGAGTTGAGCGAACTCGTCCTGGCGGCGGGCGTGGACGTGCTGGAGCGGGAGCGTCCGGAGCTGATGTATCTGTCGCTGACGGACTACATCCAGCACAAGCACGCTCCGGGCTCGCCGGTCGCCAATGACTTCTACGCCATGCTGGACCGCTACTTCGCGCGGATCGATGCGCTGGGCGCCGTTCTGGTGGTCACCGCCGACCACGGCATGAACGCCAAGAGCGACGGGGCGGGCGAGGCCCAGGTGGTGTACGTCCAGGACCTGCTGGACCGCGAGCTGGGCGAGGGTACGGCGCGGGTGGTGCTGCCGATCACCGACCCGTACACGGTCCATCACGGGGCGCTCGGCTCGTATGCGACGGTGCATCTGCCGGCCGCGGTCGACGCGGCGGGCATCGATGCGCAGGCCGCCCGCCTCGGCGCGGTGGCGGGCGTGGCGGCGGTGCTGACGCGCGCCGAGGCCTGTGCGCGCTTCGAGCTGCCCGGGGACCGGATCGGCGAGCTGGTCGTCATCGCCGAGCGGAACACCGTGCTGGGCACCACGCCCGCCCGGCACGACATCTCGGGCTTCACCGAGCCGCTGCGCTCGCACGGCGGGCTGACCGAGCAGCGGGTCCCGTTCCTGGTCAACGCGCCGACCGGGCCGCTGCCCGAGGGGCACCGGCTGCGGAACTTCGACAGTTACTGGGTGGGGACGGCGCTGGCCGCGGACCGGCCGCTGACCGGCTGACCCCGCGCCCCGCACCGCCCCCGCCCCTCCCCGGCCCCGGCGTGCGCCGAGGCGCGCGCCGGGGCCCCGCCATGCCGCCACCCCCCTCAACTCCCCCGATTCCCCCGTCACTTGACGCCGAGGAGAGGACACCGCCATGGCCGGCCTCGCACCGCAGCACGTCCCGCCCGACCCGCCCTCGACGCCGGTCGGCGCCCGCAGCACCCCCACGGGCGCGGCCCGCTGGCGCCGTCAGATCTTCGCGATCACCTGGATCGCCTACGCCGGGTTCTACTTCGTGCGGCAGGCGTTCTCCGTCGCCAAGCTGGGGATCCTGGACGATCCCACCGTCCACACCGTCCTCACCGAGCGGGTCCTGGGGGTGATCGACGCGGTGTATCTCGCGGCGTACGCCGTGGGCCAGTTCCTGTGGGGCATGTGGGCCGACCGCTTCGGGCCGCGGGTGGTCGTGGCCGGCGGCATGATCGGCGCGATCGTGGCGTCCTGTGTGATGGGCGTCAGCAGCGCGCTGCTGGTGTTCGGCGGCGCCATGGTCGTCCAGGGGCTCTCCCAGTCGGCCGGCTGGGCACCGCTGTGCAAGAACATGGGCAACTTCTTCGGGGTGCGCGAACGCGGCCGGGTGCTCGGCATCTGGAGCAGCAATTACGCGTTCGGCGGGCTGGTCGCGCCGCCGTTCCTGGGCTGGTGGGCGTACTCGGTCTTCGACAGCTGGCGGGTGGCGTTCCTGGCCGGGGCGGGGACGCTGGCGGTGGTGCTGGCGGCGTTCCTCGTCTTCCAGCGGAACACGCCACCGTACGAGGGCGGCCCGACGGCGTCTTCCTCTCCCGCGGCCTCTCCCTCCTCCGCTGCCCCACCCTCCTCCACTGCCGGGGAGGAGGGCGAAGAGCGCCCGGCGCAGCCGCGGCGGGCGCCCCTCGCCCTGTACCGCGAGGCGCTCAAGGACCGCATGGTGGTCACCCTCGGCGCCGCCTACTTCCTGCTCAAGCCGGCCCGTTACGCGATTCTGCTGTGGGGCCCGGTCATCGTCAGCCGTCGGCTGCCGGAGGTCGGCAAGGTGGGCGCCACCCTCATCCCGATCGCCTTCGGGGTGGCCGGGGTGCTCGCCCCGGTGCTGGTGGGCTGGCTCTCCGACACCGTCTTCGGCTCCCGGCGGACGCCGCCGTGCGTACTGGCGCTGGGGCTGCTGACGGTCGCACTGGCGCTGTTCATGCCGCTGACGGCGACCGGCAGCACGGGCGTGATGATCGCGGTGCTGGCGGTGATCGGCCTGACCGTGTATGCGGCGGACGCGATGATCTCGTGTGTCGCCGCGGTCGACTTCGGCAGTTCGGGCGGCGCGGGGACGGCCGCCGGCCTGGTCAACGGCTGTGGCTCGGTCGGCGCGGTGCTCGGCGGCCTGCTGCCCGGCTTCCTGTCCGGCACCACCCTCTTCTACGGCTTTGCGGCCGCCGCCCTGGTGGCCGGGCTGCTGATGCTCCCCCAGTGGAACCGCGTGCCGGTCACCGCCTGATCCACGCCTCCTGGCACTCCCGTTCAGCGCTCCCCTCCGTGCTCCCCTTCCGTGCTCCCTTCGGTGCTCCCCTTCCGCGTTCCTGTCTCGAGAGAGGGCTTCATCCATGGCGATCAACCAGGTCCATCGCGCCGACACGGCGGTCGTCGGCGGCGGAATCGTCGGCCTCGCGCACGCCCTGGCCGCGGCCCGGCGCGGCGACCGGGTGGTGCTCTTCGAGCGCGACACCTACGCCGTCGGCGCCTCGATCCGTAACTTCGGCATGATCTGGGCGGTCGGACAACAGCGCGGCGCGGCGTATCTCCGGGCGCTGCGCAGCCGCGAGATCTGGCAGGAGATCAGCGCCAAGACGGGGTTGTGGGCGGCGCCGACCGGCTCGCTGCATCTGGCACACCGGCCCGACGAGCTGGCGGTGCTGGAGGAGTTCGTCGCGACGACGGAGCCGGCCCGCGAACACGGCACGACGATGATCACCGCGGCGGAGGCGGTACGGCGCGGTCCCGCGGTGCGTGAGGAGGGCCTGCTCGGCGCGATGTGGAGCCCCACGGAGCTCAATGTCGATCCCCGCCGGGCGATTCCCGCGATCGCGCGGTATCTCATCGAGGAGTACGGCGTGGACGTCCGCTTCGGTACGACGGTGCGCGACGTGTCGGCCCCGGTGGTGTCCACCACCGCCGGTGAATGGCGCGCGGACCGGGTGCTGGTGTGCAGCGGCAACGACTTCGCGACGCTGTATCCGCAGGTCTTCGCGGAGAGCGGGCTGGTGCGCTGCAAGCTGCAGATGCTGCGCACGGGGGTGCAGCCGGGCGGCTGGCAGCTGGGGCCGATGCTGTGCGGCGGGCTGACGCTGCTGCACTACGCGGCGTTCGAGGACTGTACGGCGCGGGCGGCGCTGGATGCCCGGATGCGCGCGGAGCTGCCGTTCCACCGGGAGCACGGGATCCATGTGCTGCTGTCGGCGACCGCGGACGGCCGGCTGACGATCGGCGACAGCCATGCCTATGCCGCCACCCATGACCCGTTCGCCGACGAGCGGATCAATGCGGCGATCCTCGGCTATCTCGGGGGCTTCGCGCGGCTGCCCGACACCCGGATCACCGAACGCTGGACGGGCTGCTATCCGTCGCTGCGGGACGGCCGTACGGAACTCGTCGTCGACCCGGAGCCGGGGGTGACGGTCGTCAACGGTGTGGGCGGCGCCGGGATGACGCTGTCGTTCGGGCTGGCGGAGGAGGTATTGGCCACCCGCTGAGCGCCCGGCGAGGGCCGGTCACCCGCGGAAGGGTGACCGGCCCTCGTCATGTCGTGCGCCCCGGGGCGGCCCGTGAGGCACTCGCCGGGCCGCCGGGTTCAGTAGCTGATGCAGGCCGAGTGCCAGGTGGTGTAGAAGTCCCAGACCTGCGGGGAGCATTCCGGCGGGCCGTACTGGGAGGCCTTGGCGCCGACATGCGGGAGGTGCGCGTAGGCGCCCACGCCCGGCCGGTTGACGTGCAGCATGCCCGCCTCGAAGCGGTCGACGGCCTCGAAGGCGCGGGACTGGGAGGCGGTGAAGACGGTGCCGGACATCCCGTACCGGACGGAGTTGGCGATCCACATGGCGTCGTCGAAGCCGTCCGCGTCGACCACGGCGAGGACCGGGCCGAAGATCTCTTCCTGGGCGAGTTCGCTGTCCCAGGGGACGTCGCGGATGACGGTCGGCCGGACATAGCAGCCCTCCGGCAGGCCGGGACCGACGGCGCGCTCGCCGCCGCACAGCACCTTGCCGCCGTCCCGCCGCGCCCCGGCGACGGCGTCCAGCGCGGCCGCCATCCGGGCGGTGTCGACGACCGGGCAGATCTGGGAGTCCGGGTCGTCACCGGGGCCGACCCGCAGCGCGGCGACCCGGTCGACCAGCCGGTCCAGGAACGCATCCCGTACCCGGTGGTCGACGACGGCGCGGCTGGTGGCGCTGCAACGCTGGCCCGCCTGCCCGAACGCGCCGTGCACCACCGCGTCCACGGCCCGGTCGAGATCGGCGTCGTCCAGCACGATCACCGCGTTCTTGCCGCCGAGTTCGAGCTGGGTGCGCAGCAGGCGGTGGGCGCCGCCGGTGTGGATGGCGGTGCCGACGGCGAGCGAGCCGGTGAAGCTGATGCCGGCCACGTCCGGGTGCGCGACCAGCGCCTCGCCGGCCGCCGCATCGCCCTGGACGAGGTTCAGCACGCCGTCGGGCAGGCCCGCGCGGCGCCCCGCATCGACGAGCAGGGCCGCGGTGAGGGGCGTGAGCGGGGAGGGCTTCAGGACCGCGGTGCAGCCGGACAGCAGCGCGGGGGCGACCTTCCATACGGGGATGGCGAGCGGGAAGTTCCAGGGCGAGACCAGTGCGACGACGCCGATGGGGCGGCGGAAGGTGTAGGCGAAGGTGCGGTCCTCCTCGGCGGGTGCGGTGACGCCACCCAGCAGCCGGGCCTGGCCGGCGGTGAAGTCGAGCACCGCGCGGGCGCGGGCGACCTCGCCGCGCGCCTCGCTCAGCAGCTTGCCCTGTTCACGGGTGATCGCCGCCGCGAACTCCTCGGCGCGCTCGGCAAGTTGGCGTCCGATCTCGGTCAGGTACGCGGCCCGCCGGATCGGCCCGAGCGCCCGCCAGGCGGGGAGCGCGGCGGCCGCCGCGTCCACGGCCCGGTCGGCGTCCACGCCACCGGATTCGGCGAACTCCCCGAGGTGGTCGTGGAGATCGGCCGGATTGACATTGGTCCGGGTCTGTCCCGACTCGGCCGGCGTCCACCGGCCGTCGATGAAGTTCAGCAGCTGGTGCGCCGCCACCGGGTGCCGCTGCGGTACGTAGGCCATGGTCTGCCCCTCCGTCGGACGTCTCGGTCCCGGCCAGGCTCACCCACCGCACGGCCCGAGACCATCCGCTGATTGCGAATGCGGGCGATAGCCGGGGCCTATCGGCGGCGGGAGGCGTCGGCCATGGCCGCGGGCGCCCCGCCCCCGGGCGCCACCGGGAATCGCCAAGTCGGCCACGGCATCGCGACGATGATGATTTTCTGGCCGTGATCGAGCACGACCGTACGCACCGCACACGCTCTCAGGGGGTCCCATGCCGCGCCCGTTCCGCTTCGGCGTCAACATGATCACGCTCGACGACGGAGAATCCTGGCGCCAGAGGTGCCGTCGCGCCGAGGAGCTGGGCTACGACGTCCTGCTGGTCCCGGACCACCTGGGCATGCCGGCGCCGTTTCCCGCGCTGATCGCCGCGGCGGACGCGACCGAGCGGCCGCGGGTGGGGACGTTCGTCCTCAACGCCGGTTTCTGGAACCCGGCGCTGCTGGCCCGTGAAGTGGCCACCACGGACGCGCTCACGGGTGGTCGGCTGGAGCTGGGGCTGGGCACGGGATATGTCCGCGCCGAGCACGAGACGGCCGGGCTGCCCTGGGGCACACCCGGTCAGCGGGTGGACCATCTCACCCGCACCATCGAGGAGTTGGACCGGCTGCTCGGCGACCCCGAGCAGGCACCGCGGCCCGCGCAGCGGCCCCGCCCGCCGCTGCTGATCGGCGGCAACGGCCCCCGGATGATGCGGCTGACGGCCCGGCACGCCGAGATCGCGGCATTCACCGGCGGCCGGCAGTCGCCCGGCAAACCCGAAGGCGTGCTGGAGCTGCTGCCGGCCGAGGAGCTGGCGGCCTCGGTGGCCCGCTACCAGGAGTACGCCGCCGAGCGCCCGGAGCCCGCCGAACTGAACATCCTCGTCCAGCAGGTGCTGCCCACCGACGACCGCCGGGCCGCCGCCCGGGAGATCGCCGCGCGCGGCATCGGGCTGGACGAGGACCAGGCACTCGACACGCCGACCTTGCTGATCGGCACGCCCGCGCAGATGGCGGAGCAGCTGCGGGAGCGGCGGGAGCGCTTCGGCTTCTCGTACATCACCGTGCTGGAACCGTTCATGGACGCGTTCGCTCCGGTGCTGGAGGAGTTGAAGGGCAGCTGAAACAGACGGAGAGAGGCTGCGGCCGGCCGCGGCCTCTCTCCGTGTGGCGGAGTTCTCACCGGGCCGCGGAAGCCGACCCGATGACCACCACGCGCGCCCAGTCGGGAGGCGAGTCCGGCACGTAATCGGGGTTGTCCTCGTCCCATGACCGGGCCGCCCGCTGCCGGGGGAAGAGACCCACCACGGTCCGGCAGGGCGGCCGCGTGCCCGGCCAGGGCGTCTGTCCGTCGGTCAGGGCCACGATGACATCCGGCCGGGGCCGCGCTCGCAGCGCCCTGGCGAAGCCCCGGCGCAGATCCGTCCCCCCACCGCCGATCAGCGGGATGCCCTCGGCGCGGCACAGCGGGTGCACGATCCGGGCCGCGGCATCGCACGACAGCACGGTGACCAGGTCGCGGCGACCGCCCACGGCACGGCAGATCGCGGCAACCTCGATGAGCGCGCTGCCCAGTTCGGTGTCGCTGACCGACCCGGACGTGTCGATGACCACGGAGACATGGGGCGGTCTGCGCCGCAGGCTCGGCAGCACGGCGCCGGGCACCCCGGCCGAGCGCCGGGACGGCCGGCCGTAGGTGTAGTCCTCGCCCGCGCCGGCTCCGGAGGCCGCCGAGCGGACCGCCGCGCCCAGCAACTCCCGCCACGGCTGCGGCGGATGGAACGCCTCCTCCGCCCAGCGCTGCCAGCCCTTGGGCGCGTTCCCGGGACGCCCGGCGATGCCCTGCGCCACACGGAAACGGACCGCGTCCTGTTCCTGGGCGCTCAGCCCGTGGGCGCCGTCCGGACCCAGGTCCCACTCCCGCTCCAGCCCGTCGGCGCCGCTGCCGCAGTCCAGCCAGGAGAGTTCCTGTGTGCGCGGCCCGAGCCGGAACTGGTACAGGTAGTCCTCCATGAGTTCCCCCTCGGGCAGCCCCAAGGACTCCGGATCGACGGCGCCTTCGGGCCCGACCAGCCCGTCCCCGAAGACATCGTCGTTGATCTCGCAGTCCGCCGCGATGTTCATCCGCAGCCGCTCCCCGGGGCCGGTCAGCCCGCGCTGGCGTGCGACCCGGTCGCTGCGCCCGTGGTGGTCCCGCAGCAGGTGCGAGACCTCGTGCACCCACACCCCCGCCAGTTCCTCCACCGGCGTCCGGTCCACGAACGCCGGTGAGACATAGCACCGCCAGTGCCGGTCGACGGCCATCGTCGGGACCCGCCGCGACTCCACGGTGTGCAGCGCGAACAGGGCCGTCGCCAAGTAGGGCCGGACCCGGGCGGCGTGCAGTCGGGCCGCGAAGAGTTTGTCGAGGTCCAGTGCCCCCGGTGCGTCCGCGGTCATCGGCCCGCCTTCGCGGCGACCGCGGACCGGGCCGCCGCCCGGTCCGCCCGCCGGGACAGCGACACCACACCGGCGAGCTGTTCGATCGCGGGCGGCACGTCCCAGTCCTCCTGGCGCAGCGAGGCGAGGGTGGTCGCCGGGACGACCACCAGGTCCGGTGCTCCGGACTCCACCGCCCGGACCAGGAGCGCCCAGGCCGCATCCCAGCGGGACTTCGCCGGGCGCCGGCGGACCGCGTCCACCACGCCGTCCAGCACGGCCTGGCGCAGGTCGCCGCGCTCGGGCAGGACGGCGCCCGCCGGGTCGGCCAGCAGCTCCTCGGGGTCCGGGAGGTCCATCCGGTCCAGGCAGGCCAGCAGCTCCAGCCCCGGCCCGTCTCCCACGGCGCCCCGGACCAGCAGGGAGAGCACTTCACGGGAGGAGCCGGCCGCGGTCGCGAAGGCGATCAGGCACAGCGCCGTCTCCCAGCTCCGGGGCGACGGCCAGGCGCCGCCCCGGCGCGTTTCGGTGCCGGGCAGTTGGTGGACGAGCTTGGGGCGGGCGGCGAGAAGGCCGCACACCGCACGGCGGGCGAAGTCCACGGCCTCCGGCAGTTTCTCCGGGTCGAGCCGCGGCAGGGTCGCCCGGGGCCAGGTCCCGCCGAGGCCGCGTACGACGACCTCGTGGTCGTGGGCCCACTGAAGATGAACGAAACGGTTGGCCAGCGGCGGACTCAGCTCCCAGCCGTCGGCGGCCGAGGAGCGCGGATTGGCGGCGGCCACGATCCGTACGCCGGGCGGCAGTTGCAGGGTGCCGATCCGCCGTTCGAGCACCAGGCGGAGCAGGGCGGCCTGCACGGCCGGTGGTGCGGTGGACAGCTCGTCCAGGAACAGCAGTCCCCGGCCGGCCCGTACCAGGCGGACGGCCCAGTCCGGCGGCGCCATCGGGACACCGTGCTCGGCCGGGTCGTCGCCGATGATGGGCAGGCCCGAGAAGTCGGACGGCTCGTGGACGCTGGCGATGACGGTGGTCAGCGGCAGGTCCAGGGCCTCGGCAAGCTGTGTCAGGGCCGCGGTCTTGCCGATTCCCGGCTCACCCCACAGCAGTACGGGCAGGTCGGCGGACACGGCCAGGGTCAGGGCTGCGAGTTGGGTGTCGGGGCGCGGTTCGGTGGTGGTGGTACGCAGCAGGGCCAGCAGCTCGCCGGCGACGTCGAGCTGGGTGGTGTGAGCCGCGTCGGAGGGGGTGCCGGTGGCGGTGCACGGGGCGTGGGAACGCATGGAGGATCACCTTTGGGTGCGTGGTGGACCGAATGTGTGCGGGGTGGACCGAAGGAACGAACGCAGGGGGACGGCGCCCCCGGGGTCAGTGGGACGTCGTGTGGCGTGGGTGTGAGCGGTGGTCACGGGGACGGCGGACACCTGGGCGGATGCGGTCGGGTCCGGGCCCGGTCAGGCCCGACCTGTACAGCCCGTAGGTGATCCGGCGCCGCGCGGCCGTCTCCAGTGCGTCCCGCAGCGGGCCGTCGCGCAGCAGCGCGTCGGGGCCCAGCAGGCCCTCGACGGCGGCCAGCGCACCGGCGATATCGCCGTGCTCCAGGCGTTCGCGTACGCCTTCGAGGCAGTCCGGATGACGGTGTGCCTCGTCGATGGCGCGCAGGCAGGGAAGCGGGGTGCCGGTCAGGGCGACGAGCAGTTCCTCCCGCCGGATCTCGGCCGGGTCGTGGTCCAGCGGGGCCAGTACACCGTCGACCAGGCCGATCCGGTGCAGAGCGCCCCGGCACTCCACGAGCCGCGGTTGTCCTGCCCGGTCCGGGGCCGGGGATGCACCGGCCGGCGCCCGATCCGGTACCAGTGCCGCGGCGACCAGCGGGTGCAGCCGACCGGCCTCGATCGCCCCGGCGCGGAGCAGTTCCAGATCGGGTGGCAGCCAGGTGGCCGCGTCGGGCAGGACCGGCAACGTCCGGGCGCCGCCGTCCCGGCACGCCGCGATCCGTACGCCGGGCGGCCCGGGACCGTCCCCGTCCGCCACCAGGTCCAGCACCAGCCGACGTCGGGCCCCGAGCCACACCGTGACGGGACCGGTGGACCGCCCTTCGGCGCGGAGCAGTAGCTCCGCCTCGGCCGCCCAGCGGTCAACGGCACAGTGACGCCCCGGCGGCAGCCACCGCAGCAGATCCGTGTCCCTCGCGGTACGCCCGCCGACAGCCGGTCGATCGGCCCCGGACCGCATCCGCAGCTCCGCACTCCGGCGCGCGTCCCACAGGTGACGGTGCAGGTCGAGACGGAACCGCGGGTGGGGGTGGGGATGAGGATGCGGATACCGGCGGGCGCAGTCCGCGGAGCGGGATCCGTCCCACAGCGCAAGGCTGATCCGCTGCCCGGCATCCGCCCAGGCCGGCGGCGTCCGGACCACGAGGTGCACCGGGCCGGCGCCGTCACGTCCCGCGACGTCGTACCTGGCCAGCGCGATGGTCACGCCGGGGCGCAGCAGCCCGTCGGGAGCGACCCTGGGCAGATGCCAGCGCAACAGGTCGGGTGCCAGATGGCGCAGATCGGCCCGGACCCGGGCCGCGAGCTCCTGGCCGTGGGTACGCGCCAGGGAACGCATGTCAAGATCGACATCGATGCCTGCGGCGGCGCACGCCCCCGCCCAGTCCCCGGCACAACGGCGGGCGGTCGCAATCTCGATCATGGACGGCGGCACGGCGTAGGCACGCACGCGCCGCCAGAGGGAAAGGCGGGAATCCTCGTTCGCGGTCTGAGTGAGCATCAGCACTCACCTTGCGCGGACGGGACCCCCAATCTGCTGGCAGTGTGAGTCATCATCACGGAGATCGTAACGCTCCCCGCCTCGACCCGTCAGGGAATTTCCGGCTGAAGCGCCGTCCGGGGAAACCCTTCGCCAGACCTGCGAGCCATCTGCTTGGCTCGCCGTATGAGCGATCTTCACATCCGGCACGCCACTCCCCCGGACATCGACACCGTGCTGACGTTCTGGCGCGAAGCCGCGGAAGGCACGAGCATCAGCGACGACCACGACGGAGTGGCCCGCCTCATCGCGACGGACCCCGAAGCCCTGATCCTCGCGGAGCGCGACGGCCTCCTCGTGGGGACGGTCATAGCCGGTTTCGACGGATGGCGGTGCTCCGCCTACCGCCTGGCCGTACATCCGGACTGCCGTCGGCAAGGCATCGCCACCGCTCTGATGGATGCGGCGGAACAGCGGTTCGCCGCCCTGGGCGGGCGACGGGTCGATGCCATGGTCCTGGAGGTCAACGAACCCGCGCACCACACCTGGGCCTCGGCAGGCTTCCATCGCGAGGATCACTGGCGACGCTGGGTCAAGCCGCTGTAGGCGTCCCGGGGCCGGCCGGTCCGGTTACGCCTACGAGCCCGCCCCTCGCGGAGGGGGCGGGCTTTCGTCACCCCGCCGACTTTGCTGTTCCTTTACTATTGGGGGGCTTCCTTGACTTCCCTTCCCCCAGTGAAAGGTGTGTGAGCGTCCAGCCATGGACGAGCCTCCCAGTTGCCCGGCCGCCGGCCGGGTGTCCTCCCGACGGAGGGCGAACCTCCCGAACCTGTTCGATCATGGGACGGAGGTGACCCGATGACCGACCTGCTTCTGCTGGGCGTGGCGCTCCTCCTGACTCTCGCCTGTGGCATCTTCGTCGCGGCCGAGTTCTCGCTGACGACCGTCGAGCGCAGCGACCTCGAACGCGCCGCCGAGCGCGGCGAGCGCGGCGCGGACAGTGCCCTCAAGGCCGTCCGCAGCCTCACCTTCCAGCTCTCCGGCGCACAGCTCGGCATCACGGTCACCGGCCTGGTCATCGGCATGCTGTCCAAACCGGCCATCGCCACCTTGCTGGCCGGGCCGCTCGCCGCGATCGGCCTGCCGCACTCCGCCGCCGAATCGGTGGCCCTGGTCCTCGCCACGGCGATCTCCACGGTTGCCCTGATGGTCGTCGGCGAGCTGGTCCCGAAGAACTGGGCCATCTCCAGCCCGCTGGCCATCGCCAAGAACGTCGCCACCGCCCAGCGCGGCTTCAGCGCCACGTTCAAGCCGCTGATCCGGCATCTCAACAACGCCGCGAACCACATGGTCCGCCGGATGGGCCTGGAGCCCGCCGAGGAGCTGGCCTCGGCCCGCGGTCCCCAGGAGCTGATGGCGCTGGCCCGGCACTCCGCCAAGGAGGGCGCACTGGAGCCGGACACCGCCGAGCTGTTCGTCCGTACCCTCAATCTCGCCGATCTGACCGCGGAGAACGTGATGACGCCGCGGGTGCAGGTGGTGGCCCTGGAGGTGCAGTCCACGGCCGAGGACATCGCCAATGCGACCCGGGCGACGGGGCTGTCCCGCTTTCCCGTCTACCGCGGCAGCCTGGACGCCGTCGTCGGTGTCGCGCACATCAAGGACGTCCTGACGGTCCCGGCCGACCGCCGTCCCCGTCACCCCGTTTCCGAGCTGCTGCGCGAGCCGCTGCTGGTACCGGAGACGCTCACCGTGGACCGGCTGCTGGACCGGCTGTCCGGCAGGCGCACCATGGCCGTGGTCATCGACGAGTACGGCGGCACGGCCGGTGTCGTGACGCTGGAGGACATCGTCGAGGAGGTGGTGGGCGAGGTCCGTGACGAGCACGACCCGCTGGAGACCCCCGACCTCGCGCCCGCCGGTTCCGACGCCGACGGCCGCGGCCTCTATCAGGCCGACGGCGCCGCCCGCACCGACCAGCTCGAACGGATCGGCCTGCGGCTGCCGGACGGTCCGTACGAGACGCTGGCCGGGCTGATCGCCACCGAGCTGGGCCGGATCCCGGTGCGCGGCGACAGCCTGGAGGCGGCCGGCTGGACGATGGACGTGCTGGATGCGTCCGGGCACCGCGCCGCGCGGGTGCTGCTGCACGCGCCCCTTGCCGACGGCACGGGGGACGCGGACGCGGAGGCCGGCCGATGACCGCCCTCCAGCTCTTCGTGGGCCTGTTGACGCTGGTCGTCAACGCCTTCTTCGTGGGCGCCGAATTCGCGCTGATCTCGGTGCGCCGCGGTCAGATCGAGCCGCATGTGGAGCGCGGTGACCGCCGCGCCACCAGCGTGCTGTGGGGCCTGCAGCACGTCTCGGCCATGCTGGCCGCCGCCCAGCTGGGCATCACGCTGTGCACCCTGGTGCTGGGCGCGGTCGCCGAGCCCGCCATCGCCCATCTGCTGGAGCCGGTGTTCCATGCCGTGGGCATCTCGCAGACCCTGATCCACCCGATCTCGTTCGTGATCGCGCTGTCCCTGGCCACCTATCTGCACATGCTCTTCGGCGAGATGGTGCCGAAGAACGTCGCGCTGGCCGAGCCGGTGCGCAGCGCCCTGATGCTGGGTCCGCCGCTGGTCGCGCTGACCCGTGCGCTGCGTCCGGTGATCTTCGCGATCAACGCCTTCGCCAATGTGCTGCTCAGGCTGCTGCGGGTGGAGACCAGGGACGAGGTCGCCGCGACGTTCTCGGACGATCAGCTCGCGAAGATGGTGGAGGACTCGCGGGCCGCCGGCCTGCTGGACGAGCGGGCCAAGGAGCGGCTGCGGGACGCCCTGGAGCTGGGCCGCCGGCCGGTCCGGGACGTGGTGCTGCCCGCCGAGCGGGTCGTTTCCGCGCGCATGGGCGTCACCGCCGACGACCTGGAGCGGCTGGCCGCCCGGTCCGGTTTCTCGCGCTTCCCGGTCATCGACGACAACAGCCGGATCCTCGGCTATCTGCACGTCAAGGACGCGCTGGACGCCACCCCGCGCGATCTGCCGTTCCCGGTCGGGGCGCTGCGCCCGATCGCCCGGGTCAGGGCGGCGACACCGCTGGACGACGTGCTGACGGCGATGCGCGCCTCCCGTACGCATCTGGCCGCGGTGATCGACGACGAGGGGACGCTGGCCGGGCTGGTGACGATGGAGGACGTCCTGCGGGAGCTGGTGCTGCAGCAGCCGCCCGCGGCCTGATCCCACCCCCGCAACCCGCGGGACTGACCGATCGGTTAGATTACTGACCGATCGGTTAGTCGCGGGGGCGTACGCGCGGCCGGTCGCCGTGTCCGTATGCGTCGAGGGGGCAAGAGCATGGACCGCACAACGTGCTGCATCGTGGGCGGGGGCCCGGCCGGAATGATGCTGGGGCTGCTGCTGGCCAGGGCCGGCGTACGGGTCACCGTCCTGGAGAAGCACGGCGACTTCCTGCGCGACTTCCGCGGGGACACCGTCCATCCGTCGACCCTGCGCCTGCTGGACGAGCTGGGCCTGGGCGAGGCGTTCGCGCGGTTGCCGTTCCCCAAGCTGGAGGAGATGCGGGCGCAGATCGGCGGCACGACCGTCGTGATGACCGATATGCGGCGGATCCCGGGCCGGCACAAATACTTCGCGATGGTCCCGCAGTGGGACTTCCTCAACCTGATCGCGAGCGCGGCCGCCGAGGAGCCGTCCTTCACCCTGCGGATGCGCACCGAAGTCACCGGACTGCGCACCGAGGGCGGACGGGTGACGGGGGTGCGGTACGTCGATGAGCGGGGCGCCGCGGGTGAGCTCGCCGCGGATCTGACGGTGGCCTGCGACGGCCGGGACTCGGTGGTGCGCGGCGCGGCCGGGCTGCGGCAGGACCTGTTCGAGGTGCCGATGGACGTCTGGCAGATCCGGGTGGACGGGCCCTCCGACGCCCGCAAGGACGGCCGGGTCTTCGCGCGGTTCGGCGGCGGCCAGGCGGCGGTCACCATGGACCGGGGCACGTACTACCAGACGTCGTATCTGATCGCGAAGGGCCGGGACGCGGAGCTGCGCGCCCGCGGCATCCAGCGGCTGCGCGACCGGCTCGGCGTGCTGTTCGACTGGGACGACGAGGTCACCGGCGCGATCGGGTGGGACGACGTGAAGCTGCTGGAGGTGACGTTCGGGCGGCTGCGGCGCTGGCACCGGCACGGTCTGCTGTGCATCGGGGACGCGGCGCACACCATGTCGCCGGTCGGCGGGGTGGGCGTCAATCTCGCGCTGCAGGACGCGGTGGCGGCCGCCCGGATCCTGGCGGGACCGCTGCGCCGGGGCACGGTGACCGCCGCCGACCTGGCGCGCGTGCAGAAGCGGCGGCACCTGCCGATGGCCGTGGTGCAAAAGGCACAGCAGGCCGAGCACGGGATGATCCGGGACGCCCTGAACGGCACGCTCGACGAGCGGCGGCTGCCGGTGCCGATGCGGCTGCTGCGGCGGGTTCCGGCGCTGCGGACGGTCAGCGCCGTACTGGGCGGGTTCGGTATCCGTCCCGAGCGCGCTCCGTCCTTCGCCCGGGTCAGTCCCGGCGTTCGATCGCGTTGAGGGTGAAGGTCACCAGCTCGGCGGCGGCGGCATCCAGGTCGAGGTCGGGGTGGACGAGCCAGTGCGCGATCACCCCGTCGATCGCGCCGCCGATCGCCAGGGCCACCGTCTCGGGATGGAACTCCCGCAGAGCGCCCGCCTCTTGACCCTCTGCCAGGAGCGCGGCCAGGGCCTGCCAGCGGCCCTGGGTGTCATGTGAGGACGGTGTCTTCAGCTTGGTGCCGCCCTGGTCGTCGAGCAGCATCTCGGTGATCACGCGGACGTGCCGGCGGTTGGCCTGCTGGTAGCCGATCATCGCCCGTACGTAGGCGATGACCGCTTCCCGGGGGTCGGCCGCGCACGCCAGCCGCTCGGCGACATACGCGCGGAACCGGCCCATCACGTGGTCGAGCGCGGCCCGGGTGAGGTTGTCCTTGGAGGCGAAGTGGTAGAGCACCGCGGCCTTGGAGAGCCCGGCCCGCTCGGCGATCGCCGACAGCGAGGTCGAGGGATAGCCCCGGGTGGAGATCAGGTCGATGGTGCACTCGATGAGCTGCTGCCGGCGGGCCTGCTCCGTGAATGTGGGCGCATGGGGGCTGCCGTCGCCCCGGCGGGGAGTCATGGCGCGTTCACCTCTACCTTTCCTCGCCCTCCGGACGACATCCGACCGTACACCGGGAATACCGGCCGTCCGGCGCGGGATAGGATCTCCGCGCCATGGAGATGAATGCCCACTACACCAGTTTCGTCGCGGTCGGCGACAGCTTCACCGAGGGAATGTCCGACGGCCTGCCCGACGGCTCGTACCGCGGCTGGGCCGATCTGCTCGCCGCCCGCCTCGCGGCGGCTTCGCCCGGTTTCCGCTACGCCAATCTCGCGGTGCGCGGCAAGCTCATCGGCCAGATCGTCGACGAGCAGTGCGGCCCCGCGGCCGCGATGGGCGCGGATCTGGTGACGCTGGTGGGCGGACTCAACGACGTACTGCGGCCCAAGTGCGATGTGGGCCGGGTGTGCGCGCAGCTGACCGAGGCCGCCGGGCGGCTGGCCGCGGGCGGCGGGCAGCTGGTGCTGATGCGCAGCCCGGGGCGCGAGGGACCGGTGATGGAGCGGTTCCGGCCACGGATGGAGCAGCTGTTCGCGCACATCGACGCGCTGGCGGAGCGGCACGGCGCGGTGGTCGTGGACCTGTACGCCTCGCGGGCGCTGGCCGACCCCCGGCTGTGGGCGGACGACCGGCTGCATCTGAACGCCGAGGGGCACCGGCGGGTGGCGGAGGCCGTCTGGCAGGCGCTCGGGCTGGCCGCCGCGTCGGACTGGGACGCGCCACTGCCGGCCTCGGAGCCGCCCGGCTGGGGCGCGCGGCGGGCCGCGGACCTGCGGTTCGCGCGCGAACATCTGGTGCCGTGGATAGGGCGCCGACTGACCGGACGGTCCTCGGGGGACGGCCGGACGGGCGCCCAGTTCAGCGCCGAGCTGGGCAAGGCCTTCTGGGTCAGCCCCGCGGACCACACGAACCCGGGGCCCGTGACGGGCTGGCAGCGCGTGGGGGCGTAACCACCGGAGCCCGGTCGCAGGGAGCGACTCGGGCGGGGTGCGAGGCGTTGGCCGGGCGCGGACCGGCGTGCGCAATACTGCCGTCCACAACTGCTGGTCATGGGTGGGGGTATGGGTGCGACCGTTGGCGAAGGACGATCCGCAGCAGATCGGACCGTTCGAGATCGTCGGGCTGCTCGGGGGCGGCGGCATGGGCCGGGTCTATCTCGGCCGGACCGGGGACGGACGGATGGTGGCGGTGAAGACCGCGCGGTCCGAACTCGCCGACGACCGGGGCTTCCGTACCCGCTTCGCCCGTGAGGTGGCCGCCGCCCAGCGGGTGGGCGGGCCGTTCGTGGCGCCGGTGGTCGATGCCGCGCCGCACGACGACGTGCCCTGGATGGCGACCGACTACGTGCCGGGCGTCTCGCTGGCCGATGCCGTGCACGACTGCGGACCGCTGCCCGAGCAGACGGTGCGGCTGCTGACGGCGGGCCTGCTGCACGCCCTGACGGCGGTGCACGCGCACGGCCTGGTGCACCGCGACCTCAAGCCGTCGAACATTCTGCTCACGGCCGAGGGCCCGCGCGTCATCGACTTCGGCATTGCCTACTCCGCCGCGGACACCGCGCTGACGATGACCGGTACCGCCCTCGGCACCCCGGGATTCATGGCGCCCGAGCAACTCGTCATGACAGGCCCCACCATCACGGGCGCGGCGGATGTGTTCGCGCTCGGCGGGGTGATCGTGTTCGCGGCGACGGGCGGCGGCCCGTACGGCGGCGCCGAGCCGCAGATCCTCATGTACCGCACCGTGCACGAGGAACCTCGCCTCGATGAACTCCCTTACGGGCTGCGGGAGTTGGCGGCGTCCTGCCTGGCGAAGGAGCCGGAGCGGCGGCCCGCCCTGCCCGCCCTCATGGCATCGGCGGGCGCACCGGGCCCGTACGGCGACTGGCTGCCCGCCCCCGTCGCCGAACAGCTGCGCCGGCTCGCCGCGCAGCTCCGTGACGTCGGATCCCCGGCCACCCTCGCGCTGCGGCCGCCGGCCGCGCAGCCCACCGGCGTCCCCTACCACCAGCTGCCGACCCGTACGACGGTCGGCGGCGCACCGCCGGCGTACGGCGTGACGCCCCCGCTGCCGCACCCCGCCGGGCAGCCCCCGGCGCCGGGGCCGAGCCGGCGCCGTGTGCTCGCCGCGCTGTCCGCCGTCGGGGGCGTGGCCGGCGGCGGGGTGCTGGCCTGGGCGCTGTGGCCGGACGGCGGCGGTGCCGGTGCGAGCGCCGGGAACAAGCCCCGCGGCAGCGGCGGCCCGAGCGCCGCGGAAACCCCCGACCACACCGGCGAACCGTCGGGCCGGTTGCCGCAGCAGATACGCAGCAAGGGCATCGTCACCGTCGGCTCGGACATCAGCTACTCCCCCATGGAGTTCAGCAAGGACGGCTCGCCCGCCGGCTTCGACGTCGATCTCGCGAACGCCCTCGGCCGTGAGCTGGGGGTGCGCTTCCAGTTCGAGGACACCGCCTTCGGCTCCCTTCTCCCCGGTCTGGCCGCGGGCCGCTTCGACCTGGTCATGTCCGCGATGAACGACAACAAGGACCGCCAGGAGGGGCGCTCGGGCGGCACGAAGACCGGCGCGGGCGTCGACATGATCGACTACCTCAATTCCGGACTCATGCTCGTCGTCCGCAAGGGCAACCCGGAGGGCATCAAGAGCCCCGACAGCCTGTCCGGCCGGACGGTCGCCGTCCTGCGCAGCTCGTATGCCGGTGACTTCCTGAACAATCTCCGCCCCGCCCTCTCCGGGAAGCTGAAGATCCGGGAGTTCGACTCCGGGGCCGAGGTCTACGACGACGTCGCCAAGGGCCGGTCCTCGGCCTGTCTCGACGAGTTCATGGTCGCGGCCTACACCGCCGCCACGCACTCGGGCGGCGGCGCCCTGGAGCGGGCCGGCAAGCAGATCGCCCCTCTCCCCTACGGCATAGCGGTCGCCAAGACCAATACGGCGCTGCGGGACGCCGTGCGGGAAGCGCTCGGCCGCCTCATCGCGAGCGGCGAGTACCGGAAGATCCTCAAGGAGTGGTCCCTGGAGGACGGTGCGGTGGAGCGGGCGATCGTCAACGGGGGCCATTAGGGGCGGGCGGGCCGGAGCCACTCCGGGCGGATGCGGAGCGGACCTGCGGCTTGGAGGAACGCACGACCGGGGCCGGGGCTCCGGCCTGCGTAAACCGCCAGTAGACTCTGACCACGTGACTGCTGTGTCTGCGAAGCCTCGCATCCCCAATGTTCTGGCCGGCCGCTATGCCTCCACGGAGCTGGCCGTGCTCTGGTCCCCCGAGTACAAGGTGAAGCTGGAGCGGAAGCTGTGGCTTGCCGTGCTGCGTGCACAGAAGGACCTGGGGGTGGAGGTCCCCGAGCAGGCACTCGCCGATTACGAGCGCGTCCTGGAGAACGTCGACCTGGCCTCCATCGCCGAGCGGGAGAAGGTCACCCGGCACGACGTCAAGGCCCGGATCGAGGAGTTCAACGCCCTCGCCGGTCATGAGCAGATCCACAAGGGCATGACCTCCCGCGACCTGACGGAGAACGTCGAGCAGCTGCAGGTGCGGCTGTCGCTGGAGCTGATGCGCGACCGCACGGTCGCCGTCCTGGCGCGCCTGGGCTCGCTGGCCGCCCAGAACGCCGAGCTGGTGATGGCGGGCCGCTCGCACAATGTCGCCGCGCAGGCCACGACGCTGGGCAAGCGCTTCGCGACCGCCGCGGACGAGCTGCTGGTGGCGTACGGGCGGCTGGCGGACCTGCTGGCCCGCTACCCGCTGCGCGGCATCAAGGGCCCCGTCGGCACCGCACAGGACATGCTCGACCTGATGGGTGGCGGCTCCGCGGGCGCCGCCAAGCTCGCCGAGCTGGAGCAGCGGATCGCCGCGCACCTCGGCTTCGGGCAGGCCTTCACCTCCGTCGGCCAGGTCTACCCCCGTTCGCTGGACTACGACGTGGTGACCGCGCTGGTGCAGCTGGCCGCCGCTCCCTCGTCGCTCGCCAAGACCATCCGGCTGATGGCCGGGCACGAGCTGGTGACCGAGGGCTTCAAGCCCGGCCAGGTCGGCTCCTCCGCGATGCCGCACAAGATGAACACCCGCTCCTGCGAGCGCGTCAACGGCCTGATGGTGATCCTGCGCGGCTACGCCTCGATGGCCGGTGAGCTCTCCGGCGACCAGTGGAACGAGGGCGACGTCTCCTGCTCCGTGGTCCGCCGGGTCGCCCTCCCCGACTCCTTCTTCGCGCTGGACGGCCTGCTGGAGACGTTCCTGACCGTGCTGGACGAGTTCGGCGCCTTCCCCGCCGTCGTCGCCCGTGAGCTGGACCGCTACCTGCCGTTCCTCGCCACGACGAAGGTGCTGATGGGTGCCGTACGGGCCGGGGTCGGCCGCGAGGAGGCGCACGAGGCGATCAAGGAGAACGCCGTCGCGTCGGCGCTGGCGATGCGCGAGCAGGGTGCGGAGCGCAACGAGCTGCTCGACAAGCTGGCCGCGGACTCGCGGATCCCGCTGGACAAGGGGCAGCTGGACGCCCTGATGGCGGACAAGCTCTCCTTCACCGGCGCCGCGGCCGACCAGGTGGCGTCCGTCGTCGCCCGGATCGAGGAGATCGCCAAGCAGCACCCCGAAGCCGCGGCGTACACCCCGGGCTCGATCCTGTGACCGCGGGCCGCTGACGTGCGCTTCACCCCCGAAGAGCTGCAGGCCGCTCGCGATCGCCACGTCCCCGACGTGGCCGCGAGCGGGCTGCGGGTGCTCTTCTGCGGCATCAACCCCGGGCTGATGACGGCCGCCACCGGCCATCACTTCGCCCGCCCCGGCAACCGCTTCTGGCCCGTCCTGCACGCGTCCGGTTTCACCCCTCGGCAGTTGCAGCCGGCCGAGCAGGAGGAACTGCTCGCGCACGGCCTGGGCATCACCAATGTCGTGGCCCGGCCGACCGCCAAGGCGGACGAGCTGAGCGCGGAGGAGTACCGCGAGGGCGGGCGGCTGCTGGCCGAGAAGGTGGCGCTGCTGCGGCCGCGCTGGCTGGCGGTCGCGGGCGTCACGGCCTACCGCGTCGCCTTCGGCGACAAGCACGCCGCCATCGGCCCCCAGGAACGCACCCTGGGCACCACCCGGATCTGGGCGCTGCCCAATCCCAGCGGTCTGAACGCCCACTGGACGCTCGCGACCATGGCGCAGGAGTACGGCCGGCTGCGCGCCGCGGCCTTCAGCGACGACTGACGTCCCACGCCGGGCCGGGAAAGCCCCGCACCGCCCCCTCCTCCGCTGTCGCCGCCAGCACCTGGCACGGCTGCTCCGGTCCGCCCTGCCCGGCGCCGACCGCCACCCAGCGGCCCGCCGTCCGCCAGGTGTGCAACCGGGGCACCAGGCCGCACAGGATGTCCAGCGGCGGCGGCACGGGCAGGCCCATCGCCACCCGCTCCAGGGGCCCGGCGAGATCGAGGACGCCGGGCTCCCCCCACCGTAAGGACAGCAGCGCGGTCAGCGCCGCCAGGGCGGCCGCGCAGTCCTCGCGTATCTCCTCGGCATCCGCCGGGTCCGCGTCCCACAGCGGCGGGCCCGCCCACAGCCGCACCACATGGAACCCGGGCCCGCTTTCCCCTTCCGCGGACCGCTCCCGCCGGGCCGGGAAGGCGCGGCCGCGCAACGCGTCGATCACCGCCAGCTGCTCACCAGTCGTCATACCGTCAGTAAACCGCCGGGGTCTGACAATTGGCCGTCCGTCAGGCCGGGTGGGGTCCGGCGGGCCGGTGACGTGGCGGGGGCGCGGCCGCTTCGCGCACCGTCCTCGATGGCCGAAGGCGCGTCCCCGGTAGCCCCTCCCGCCCCCGTCGGGTCTCGCCGCACACCCGCTGACCGGCTACGATCCGCCAGACACGCAACGCGAGGGAGAGTGACCTTGGGGCGGCTCACGGGTGGGGACCCCTCCCTGCTGCGACGGATCAATTCCGCGGTGGTGCTGCACGCGCTGCGCGCCGCGGACTCCCCCACGCTCACCCATCTCGTCCAGGTGACGGGCCTGTCCCGCCCGACGGTCGAGGGCGTGGTCGAGGGGCTCATCGAGGCGGGGCTGGTCGCCGAGGCGGCCGCCGAGGAGGGCGAGACGCGGCGCCAGGGGCGGCCGGCCCGCCGGTTCCGGTTCCGTACGGAGGCGGGTCATCTGCTGGGCATCGAGATCGGTCCGCACCGCGTCGCGGCCCAGCTCGCCGATCTGAGCGGGCAGGTGCTGGACTCGGCGCAGCGCCCGGTGGCGGTGACCGCGCCGGCCGACGAGCGGCTGGAGCGGGTCCGTGGCGTGGTGGCCGACCTGCTGCGCCGGGCGGGCGTGCCGCGCCGTTCGCTGCGGGCGGTCGGCGTGGGCAGTCCGGGCATCGTGGAGGCGGACGGCACGGTGCGGCTGGGGACGGCGCTGCCCGGCTGGACCGGCCTCCCCCTGGGCGAGCGGCTGCGGCGTTCCTTCCGCTGTCCGGTCCTGGTCGAGAACGACGCGAACGCCGCCGCGGTGGCCGAGCACTGGAAGGGTGCGGCGGCCGCGTCCGGCGATGTGGTGTTCGTGCTGGCGGGGCTGAGTCCGGGGGCCGGTTCGCTGATCGGGGGGCGGCTGCACCGCGGGTTCGGCGGCGCGGCCGGGGAGATCGGGGCGCTGCATCTGCTGGGGCGGGAGGCGACGCCGGAGACGCTGCTGTCGACGACCGGGGAGCCGCTGCATCCGCTGGACGAGGCACAGGTCGCCGCGGTCTTCGCGCTGGCGCGGGACGGCGATGTCCGGGCGCGGGAGGCGGTGGAGCGGTTCATCCGGCGGCTGGTGCACGATGTGGCGGCGCTGGTGCTGGCGCTGGACCCGGAGCTGGTGGTGATCGGCGGCTGGGCGGCGGGCCTGGCCGGTGTACTGGAGCCGCTGCGCACGGAGTTGGCGCGCTACTGCCTGCGTCCGCCGCAGGTCGCGCTGTCGGAGCTGGGTGAGGCGGCGGTCGCCACGGGGGCGTTGCGGCTGGCGCTCGATCACGTGGAGGGGGAACTCTTCGCGGTGGAGGGCACGGTGACGGGCCGCCGGTAGCACGAGGCGCGGCGGGCCCGTGCCGCAGCTCGGCACGGGCCCGTACGGCCGGACGGATCACCGGCCGGACGGATCACCGGCGGGTGGATCAGCGGCCGACCGGATCGGCAACCAGGCGGATCAGCTCGCGAGCAGCGCGACCGCGTCGCTTTCGCCGAAGGTGAGCCGGCAGGTGTCGGCGCGGTAGGTCGAGACCGCCACGGCCGCCGTCCGGCCCCCGGAGACATAGCGGGTGGTGACGACGAGCACCGGCGCGCCGGGCAGCCGGTCCAGCTGCTTGGCGTCCTCCGCGCGGGCGGAGCCCAGCTCGACGGTGCGGTCCTGGCCCTCCAGCTCCCGCTCCCGCAGGGCGTTCAGGACGGCGCGGGCGCGGCCCGGCGCGCTGAGCGCGGCCACCGTGGAGCACCCGGGGACCACGGCCGACGGTACGTACAGCAGCTCGGCGGCGACCGGCTGACCGTTCGTGACGCGGCTGCGGCGGACGATGTGCACCCGGTCGCCGGGCGCCGTCTCCAGGAGGCGGGCGACGGCGGCGGGCACCGCGTCGGTTTCGGTGGCGTCCAGCGGCTGCCAGTCGTCACCGGCGGCGCCGGGCCAGGTGTGCCGGGCGGGGTCCACGGCGACGCCGACGCGGGGCGGTGCGACGGTGGTGCCCACGCCGCGGCGGCGCTGCAGCCGGCCTTCCAGTTCGAGCTGTTCGAGCGCCTGACGGAGCGTGGCACGGGCGACGCCGAACCGCGCGGCCAGCTCACGTTCGTTGGGCAGAATCTCGCCGACCGCGAATTCCGAGTCCAGCGCCTCGCTGAGCACGGTCTTGAGATGCCAGTACTTCGGCTCCGGCGCCGTTTCGAGCTGCGTGGTCCCCACCCTGTCCTCCGCACTGGCCGTTGCCCCGCGGGGCCCCATGGACCGGGTCCGCCCACGGGACCCGCTTCCACCGGTCCCGCCGGCGCACCCGATTATGAGCGCTTCTTTATTAAAGGTTGTTGCAGTATCCCGACGATATGGCCGGTCCACACCTTGGTCAAGACCAATCCGCGGGCCTTTCGCCGCATGGGCGCCGCCTGGTGGACGGGCCCGCAGGCCCGCCGTACCACGGGCTACCCTGCGGTCATGCTCACCCTGCTGCACACCTCGCCCGTCCACGTCCCGGTCTTCGACGCCCTGCGCGACGAGGAGGCCCCCGGCCTCGCGCTGCGGCACCTCGTACGGCCCGAACTCCTGGACCGGGCAAGGGAGCTGGGGCCCGACGCGGTGGCGGACGAGGTCGCGGCGGCGCTCCTGGGGGCGGCCCGCGAGGGGGCGCGGGCGGTGCTGTGCACCTGCTCGACGATCGGGTCGGTGGCGGAGGCGGCCGGTGCCGCGGCGGGCCTGCCCGTCCTGCGGGTGGACCGTCCGATGGCCGCGGCCGCGGTCGCCGCGGGCCCGCGGATCGTGGTGCTCGCCGCGCTGGAGAGCACGCTCGGCCCGACCCGGGACCTGATCGCCGAGGAGGCGGAGCGGGCCGGACGCGAGGTGCGGGTGCGCACGGTGCTCGTGCCGGGCGCCTGGGAACGGTTCGAGGCGGGCGATGCGGAGGGCTATCTGGGGGCGGTGGCCGCCGCGGCGCGGGACGTACCGGCGGCCGATGCGATCGTGCTGGCCCAGGCGTCGATGGCGCCCGCGGCGGACCGGCTCACCGGCCGGGTGCCCGTGCTGTCGAGCCCGCGGCCCGGCCTGCGGGCCGCGGCTCAACTCGCCGCGAGCGACGCCAGCTTGTCGGGGTTGCGGACGACGTAGACCGTCTGGATCCGGCCGTCCTCGACGTCGAGCTGGAGGACGGAGTCCGGCGTGCCGGCGCGGTGCGCCAGCAGCGCGATGCCGCCGTTGAGTTCGAGGAGGGCGAATTCCATCCCCGGGAGCAGATTCCTGGTGACGCCGAACAGGAACCGGGCGACCTTGTCGGCGGACTCGATGATCCGCAACGGGGCCTTGGCCTTGCCGCCGCTGTCCCCCACCAGCCGCGCGTCCGCCGCCAGCAGCTTCAGCAGGCCCTCCAGGTCGTCACCGGCCGCGGCCGCCATGAACCGTTCGGTCAGATCGCGCTGCCGGCCCGGATCGACCTCGAAGCGCGGCCTGCCCTCGTCCACATGCCGGCGGGCCCGCCCGGCCAGTTGGCGTACCGCCGCCTCGCTGCGGTCGAGGGCCTCGGCGATCTGCGCGTACGGATAGCCGAAGGCCTCGCGCAGCACGAACACGGCGCGCTCCAGAGGGGAGAGCGACTCCATGACGACGAGGACGGCGAGCGTCACGGACTCGGTGAAGACCGCCCGCTCCGCGGTGTCGGGTGCGGTGGCGCCGATGTCCGTGGCGAGGGGCTCGGGGAGCCAGGGCCCGACGTACGACTCGCGACGGGACTGCACCTGGCGGAGCCGGTCGATGGCCAACCGGGTGGTGATGCGGACCAGATAGGCACGCGGTTCGCGTACCTCGCTGCGGTCGGCGGACGACCAGCGCAGCCACGCGTCCTGGACGACGTCCTCGGCGTCGGCCACCCGGCCGAGCATGCGGTAGGCCACGCCGTGCAGCATGGGGCGGTGCGCCTCGAAGAGGTCGGTGGCATCGGTCGCGTAATCGGTCTGCACCCTGCCATCCCAGCGGGCCGTCACCGCGTTGTCCAGCGCAAACGGCGGTCGGCGGGCGGTGGGTGACGTGGTGTGCGGCACACTGCCGGGCCGAGTGGGCCGCGCACCGGCCACGGCTGGCATCGTGAGTGCCCACGCCCCGGCACCACCGCACGCCTCACCCCCCAGGAGTCCCCCTCATGGCCGCCTCGGTCTCCTTCGCCCGGATCCTCCCCGACGACCGGCCGCCCTTCACGCTCGCCTACGAGCGCAAGGGCGCGGGCGAACCCATCGTCCTGCTGCACGGCATCGGCCACCATCTCCAGGCCTGGCGCCCGGTGCCGGACATCCTCGCCGCCTCCCACGAGGTGATCGCCCTGGACCTGCCCGGCTTCGGCGCCTCGCCCGCGCTGCCCGGCGGCTCCTCGTACGACCTGCCGACGGTGGTGGCGCTGCTCGTCGCGGCCTTCAGGGAACTGGGCGTGGACCGGCCGCATGTCGTGGGGAACTCGCTGGGCGGGCTGCTGGCGCTGGAGCTGGGCCGGGCGAAGGCCGTACGGTCGGTCACCGCGCTGTCGCCCGCGGGCTTTTGGACGCCGGCCGAGCGCCGGTACGCCTTCGGGGTGCTGCGCGGCATGTACGCGGGGGCGCAGGCGCTGCCGGAGCCGGTGGTGGAGTCGCTGGCCCGCTCCGTCATCGGGCGGGCCACGCTGACCGGGTCCATCTACGCCCATCCCGGGCGCCGTTCGGCCGAGGCGGTGGTGGCGGAGACCCGGGCGCTGCGCGAGGCGCCCGGGTTCGCGCCGACGCTGGCGGCCGGGCAGGCGGTGCGGTTCACCGACGATGTGCCCGACGTTCCGGTGACCATCGGCTGGGGCAGCCGGGACCGGCTGCTGCTGCGCCGTCAGGGCGTACGCGCCAAGCAGACGATCCCGGGCGCCCGGCTGGTGCGGCTGCCGGGCTGCGGGCATGTCCCGATGAACGACGATCCGGGGCTGGTGGCCCGTGTCATTCTCGACACGGTGGGCTGAGGCCGGCATCCGCTCCCGGGCGGGGCACCCGCCGTTCGGGCGCCCGTCACCGTCCGTTCGGGCGCCGGGCATCGGCCCCCGGTACGAACAGCACAGCACCCAAAGCCGCTTCGACGATGGAGGTTTCAGATGGCGCAGGGATCCGGCGACGGCTTCGGCCGGCGGTCGTTGTTGCGGGGCGCGGCGGCCGGTTCCGGGATGCTGGCGCTGCCCTCGCTCGCCTGTGCCGCGCCCGCGCAGGCGCGCAGCGGGCGGCCGAGCGCCGACTGGGGCGTCCAGGTCGGGGACGTGACGACGTCCTCGGGTCTGGTGTGGGTACGGTCCGACCGGCCGGCCCGGATGGTCGTGCAGACCGCCGCGACGGAGTCGTTCCGGGGCGCCCGGACCTGGCACGGCCCGGTGATCGGGGCCGGTACGGACTTCACCGGGGTCACCTCGCTGCACGGGCTGCCGTCCGGGGAGCAGATCCACTACCGGGTGCTGCTCGCCGATCCGGACGATCCCCGGCGCAGCGGCGAGCCGGTCACCGGGACCTTCCGCACGGCGCCCGAGCGGCGGGGCGGCAGGGTCCGCTTCCACTGGTCGGGTGATCTGGCCGGGCAGGGCTGGGGCATCAATCCGGACCGGGGCGGCTATCGCATCTACGAGGACATGCGGCGCCGCGACCCGGATTTCTTCCTGTGCAGCGGCGACAACATCTACGCCGACAACCCGATCCTGGAGCGGGTGACGCTGCCGGACGGGCGGATCTGGCGGAATGTGACGACCGAGGAGAAGGCGAAGGTCGCCGAGACGCTCGGGGAGTTCCGGGGCGCGTTCCGCTACAACCTGCTGGACGACAATCTGCGCCGGTTCAATGCGCAGGTGCCCACGATCACCCAGTGGGACGACCACGAGGTGCACAACAACTGGTATCCGGGACAGCTGCTCGACGACGACCGGTACACCGTCAAGGACGCGGATGTGCTGTCGGCGCGGTCGCTGCGCGCCTTCAGCGAGTACTTCCCGATCCGTACGCTGCGGGCCGACCGCGGGGGCCGGGTCTACCGGGTGGTGCGGCACGGCCCGCTGCTGGATGTGTTCGTGCTGGACATGCGCCGGTACCGCAACGCCAACTCGCCGGGCCGCCAGACGGACGACCCGCAGGGCATTCTCGGCGCCGAGCAGCTGCGCTGGCTCAAGCGGGAGCTGTCGCGCTCGCGTGCGGTGTGGAAGGTGATCGCCTCCGATATGCCGCTGGGGCTGGTCGTCCCGGACGGCAAGACCGACTTCGAAGCGGTGGCGCAGGGCGATCCGGGCGCTCCGCTGGGGCGTGAGCTGCAGCTGGCGGAGCTGCTGCGGCACATCAAGCACGAGCGGGTGACCGGCACCGTGTGGCTGACGACGGACGTTCACTACACGTCGGCGCAGCATTACGCGCCGGAGCGGGCGGCGTTCAAGGACTTCGCGCCGTTCTGGGAGTTCGTGTCCGGGCCGCTGAACGCGGGCGGGTTCCAGGCGCTGAAACTGGATGGAACGTTCGGCCCCACGCAGCCGTTCATCAAGGCGCCGGACCGTGCCAATACCTCTCCCGCGGAGAGTCCGCAGAACTTCGGCGAGATCGACATCGACGGGGACAGCGGGGAGCTGACGGTGCGGCTGCGCCAGGAGGGTGGAGTGGTGTTGTTCAGCAAGGTGCTGCAACCAGGACGGGTAGGGCAGTAGGGACCAATGCGTCGATTGCACCTTTTACTGGTTTTACTCGTCGGACACAAACTGTTGGCGATCAGGCAACACCGGTCGGCAAGGCTGTCTGCATGACTGAAGCCTCCTCTGCCAATTCCGCCCGCCGCCATCACTGGCGCCGGGAAGCCGTCGAGCTCGCCGCCCTGTTCACGGCCGTGGCCGTGGCGGACATGGTGGCCAATACCGTCGCGCACGGCCCCCGGGGCCCGCTGCTGCTGTGCGCCTCGGCGGTGGCCCTGGTCGCCACGGCCGGGTTCCACATCTGGTGGTCACGCCGCCATGAGAACGCCCCGCCGCCGACCGATACCGGCGCCACGGCACCGTCCTCCGCCGGCCGGCCCGCCGTGGCCGGCCGGCAGGAGACGGCGCTGTGGCGGATGCGGACCACGGTCCGGGACGAGCCGGGCAGCCTGGCCGCGCTGTGCACGGCGCTGGCCGGGCAGCGGGTGGACATCCTCAGCCTGCAGGCGCACCCGCTGTCCGACGGTACGGTCGACGAGTTCCTGCTGCGCGCGCCGGCCGCGCTCGCGCCCGGGGAGCTGACCCGTACGGTGGCCGGTGCGGGCGGCGCGCACACCTGGCTGGAGCGGGCCGACACCCACGATCTCGTCGATGCGCCGACCCGGATGCTGGGCCTGGCGACCCGTACGGCCCTGGATTCCGCCGAACTCCCGCTCGCCCTACGGCAGTTGCTGGGGCGCTGCACGATCCATTCGGTGCCCGCGCGTTCGCTCCGCGGGCAGCCGCTCGCCGAGAAGGTGCCCGCCGAGGGCGTGCTGGCCGAGCACACCATGAAGTTCCGCGACCCCTCCGGGGGGTCCTTGACCATCGAAAGGCCGCAGTTGCCGTTCACGCCCACCGAGTTCGCCCGTGTGCGCGCCCTGGTCGACCTGGATGCCAGGCTCGGTCAGCGGGTGCCGCCGCGGCGTGATGTGCTGACGCTGCCCGAGGGCAACGAAATCACCATCCGCCGCGCCGACACCAGCGATCAGGCAGCCGCCCGCGAGATGCACGACCGCTGCTCCTCGGCCACGCTGGGGCTGCGCTACCACGGCCCGGTCGCCGACGCGGACCGCTATCTGGGGCATCTGCTCAGCCCCCGGTTCGGCCGCACCCTCGCGGTGGAGACCGCGTCCGGCCGTCTGGTGGCGCTGGGCCATCTGCTGTGGGACGGCGACGAGACCGAGGTCGCGCTGCTGGTCGAGGACGCCTGGCAGCAGCGCGGCATCGGCACGGAGCTGCTGCGCCGGCTGGTGGCGATGGCGGCCGAGGCGGGCTGCGAGAGCGTGTACGCCATCACGCAGGCCTCCAACACCGGCATGGTCGCCGCGATGCGCGGCCTGGGGCTGCCGCTGGACTACCAGATCGAGGAGGGCACGCTGGTGATCACCGCGCGCCCGTCCGGGGTTCCCGCCCAGGTGGCGGCCCCGTCGCCCGCCCTCGAGACCGTACGGACCCAGGACGGCCCCGGCCGTCGCTGAGCAGGTCACCGCGGGGCCGGCCGGGCGCAGTGACGCCCGGCCGGCCCCTCTGCGTCGGGCCCTCGGCGCGCGCCGTTGGGCAATGGGCACGCAAAGCGACAGGAACGTCCGGCCTATTGTTGGTGACGCGGCGGGGTGATCCGTACAAGGATGGCCCGCATGTCCAACACCACTTCTTCCGACGGCGGCCTGCTGCCCCGTCAGATCGCCGATGCCTACGTCGACGCCCTCGTCGAACTGGACCCCATCACCGGCACCTACCTCGGTATCGCCGAGAGCTCCGGCAAACTCCCCGACTTCTCCCCCACCGGCCAGGAAGCGCTGGCCCAGCTGGCCCGTACGACGCTGGAGAAACTCACCGAGGCCGAGGCCCGGCCGGGCGCGGACAGCCCGGCCGAACAGGTCTGCGCGCGGCTGCTGCGGGAGCGGCTGACCGCGGAGCTGGCGGTGCACGAGTCGGGCGAGGGCCTGCGCACGGTCAGCAACCTCAGCTCGCCGCTGCACCACGTCCGCGAGGTCTTCACCATCACGCCCGCCGAGACCGACGAGGACTGGGCGGCGATCGCCCGGCGGCTGCGGGCGGTACCGGACGCGCTGGAGGGCTACCGCGCCTCGCTCGACGCCGGTCTCAAGCGGGACCTGCCCGGTGGCCCGCTCCAGGTCACCACCGTCATCGGACAGTTGGACGAGTGGATCGGCGCGGACCGCAGCTGGTTCGCCGAGTTCACCGACCCGGGCCCCGAGGCGCTGCGCGCCGAGCTGACCACGGCGGCCGAGGTGGCGACCGGCGCCCTGGTGGAGCTGCGCGACTGGTTCCGGGACAGCTATGCGCCGGCCATCGAGGGCGCGCCGGACGTCGTCGGCCGGGAGCGTTACGCCCGTCTCGCCCGCTACTACAACGGCGCCGACCTCGACGCGGACGAGGCGTATGCGTACGGCTGGTCCGAGTTCCACCGGCTGCTGGCCGAGATGGAGACCGAGGCCGAGAAGGTCCTGCCCGGCGCGAAGACGCCCTGGGAGGCGCTGGCCTGGTGCGATGAGCACGGCGAGGCGGTCGAGGGCGTCGAGGAGACCCGGCAGTGGCTCCAGTCGCTGATGGACGAGGCCATCGACGCGCTGGACGGCACCCACTTCGAGCTCGCCGAGCGGGTGCGCCGGGTGGAGTCGCGGATCGCCCCGGCGGGCAGCGCCGCGGCCCCGTACTACACGCAGCCGTCGCTGGACTTCTCCCGTCCCGGCCGCACCTGGCTGCCGACGATGGGCGAGACCCGTTTCCCGGCCTACGACCTGGTGTCCACCTGGTACCACGAGGGTGTGCCGGGCCATCACCTCCAGCTGGCGCAGTGGGCGCATGTCGCCGACCGGCTCTCCCGGTACCAGACGACGGTGGGCATCGTCAGCGCCAACGCCGAGGGCTGGGCGCTGTACGCCGAGCGTCTGATGGACGAGCTGGGCTTCCTGACCAACGCCGAGCGGCGGCTGGGCTATCTGGACGCCCAGATGATGCGCGCGGTCCGGGTCATCATCGACATCGGCATGCATCTGGAGCTGGAGATCCCGGCGGATTCGCCCTTCCACCCGGGCGAGCGCTGGACGCCGCAGCTGGCGCACGAGTTCTTCGCCCGGCACAGCAGCCGCCCGGCCGACTTCGTCGAGAGCGAGATCATCCGCTACCAGGGCATGGCCGGCCAGGCCATCGGCTACAAGCTCGGTGAGCGGGTCTGGCTCCAGGGCCGGGAGGCGGCCCGCGCCCGGCATGGCGCGGACTTCGACCTCAAGGCCTGGCACATGGCGGCGCTCTCGCAGGGCTCGCTGGGCCTGGACGATCTGCTGAGCGAGCTGTCGGCGCTCTGACCGGGGGTCTGCGCAACGGCGGCCGGCCACCGCGGAATCGTGTTGTGGCCGGCCGCCGCCGCCCGTAGGGTCCGCTGACATGACCGAGGACCGCACGCCCGCCCCACCGCTGTTCCTGCTCCCCGGCGACCCGCTGCGCCCGCGGCGTACCGACCCGCACTTCGCGGCCGAGGCCGCGGCGGCGGGGGCGGCCGGCGCGGCGAGGGCGGTCCTCGACCATGAGGCGCTGCTGGCCGGTGACGCGGAGGCAGCGGTCTCGCGGGTCCCCCGCGCCGACGGGCCGGTCTGGTACCGCGGCTGGATGCTGCCCGCCGAGCACTACACCGCGCTGGCCGCGGCCCTTGCCGCCCGCGGCCGCCGGCTGCTGACCTCCCCCGCCGCCTACCGCACCGCCCATGAACTCCCCGGCTGGTACGCGGCGTTCCGCGCGCTCACCCCGGACAGCGTCTGGCTCCCCTGCGCCCCCGGCCGCGCCCCGCAGGACGCGGAACTGGCCCGGCTCGCCGCGCCGTTCGGCGACCGCCCGCTCGTGGTCAAGGACTGGGTCAAGTCCCGTAAGCACGAGTGGGCGGAGGCCGCCTACGTCCCGAACGCGGCCGACACCGCCCGCCTGACCTCGGTCGTGGCGCGCTTCATCGCGCTCCAGGAGGAGTTCTTGACCGGCGGTGTGGTGCTGCGCGCCTTCGAGGACTTCGTCCCGGCGGCCGGCGAGGCGCGGGTGTGGTGGGTGGACGGTGAGCCGGTGCTGACCGGCCCGCATCCCGACACCCCCGGGCTGTGCCCCGCTCCCGATCTCGCTCATGTGGCGCCTGTGGTACGGGAGTTGGGGCCGCGGTTCCTCACGACGGATCTGGCGCTGCGCGCCGACGGGGTCTGGCGGGTGGTGGAGGTGGGCGACGGCCAGGTCAGCGGCCTGCCCGCGGAAACGGACCACCGGCCGCTGTTCGAGGCGCTGGTCACCGTGGGCACCGGCTGAGCGGCGGCGCTCACGAGCGGCCGGGCTCCGTCGTCCGGATACCCCTTTATGCCGCGGTGCCGGACGGTGCCGCCCCTCGCCCCGCTCAGCAGCCGCAGTCCTCCGCATCGAGGGGCGCGGTCAGCGGGTCGGCCGGGCGCCGTTCCGTGCCCTGCCAGGTCTCCACCTCGTACCCCTCGCGGATCCAGTACTCGATGCCGCCGAGCATCTCCTTGACGCGGTAGCCGAGCCGGGCCAGGGCGAGTGCGGCGCGGGTGGCGCCGTCGCAGCCGGGGCCCCAGCAGTGGACGACGACGGGGACGGCGGGGTCCAGCAGCTCCCCCGCGTCCTGGGGGATGCGGGCGGTGGGCAGGTGGACGGCACCGGGCACATGCCCCTGGTCCCAGGCCGCGGTGCTGCGGGAGTCGACGACGACGAAGTCGGTGGCACCGGCCGCGAGGGCGCCGTGCACATCGGCGACATCGGTGTGGAAGGCGAGGCGCGCGGCGAAGTAGGCGGCTGCGTCGGCGGGCGCGGCGGGCGGGGTGGCGAGGACGGGGCTGGTGGCAGGAGCGGAAGCGGGTCCCGGCGTCCGGATCGCCGCAGTCCTCCCGTTCGTCGCACTCGTCCGGTCCGTCACGGTCGTCTCGGTCTCTTCTGTGATCATGGCCGATAATCTACGGTCCACCCGTCGGGCCGAGAAGCGATGATCACCGGCAAAACCCTTGATCCGCCGGGGATTCCCCTGCTAGACAGCGGAGATGACCGGCTATTCCCCCGACGCCACCGACTGGCGCATCCTCGACGTCCTGCAGCGCAACGGCCGCGCGGGCTACGCCGAGCTGGCGCGCGCCGTGAACATGTCCGCGAGCGCCGTCACCGAGCGCGTGCGCCGCCTGGAGGAGGCCGGGGTGATCTCGGGCTATGCGGCGGTGATCGACCCGGAGCGGATCGGCCTGCCGGTGCTCGCCTTCGTCCGGCTGCGCTATCCGAACGGCAACTACAAACCGTTCCACGATCTGCTGGAGAGCACGCCGGAGATCCTGGAGGCCCATCACGTCACGGGCGACGACTGCTTCGTCATCAAGGTCGCCGCGCGGTCGATGCGGCATCTGGAGGAGGTCTCGGGCCGGATAGGGGCGCTCGGCGCCGTGACGACCAGCGTCGTCTACTCCTCGCCGCTCCCCCGCCGCCCCGTCGGCCACTGACCGGCCCGGCGGCGGGGACCGTGCAGGCCCCGCCGCACCGCACCGGCCCGTGCGGCTCAGCCCTGCACCCGGTGCCGCACCGTCGAGCCCGACCGGTCCTTGACGACCTCCAGCTGGGCGGGGATACGCGCGCGGAGGTCGGCGACGTGACTGACGATGCCGACGCTGCGGTTGCGTTCCCGGAGCCCGTCCAGGACGTCCAGGACCTCGTCCAGGGTCTGCTCGTCCAGGCTGCCGAATCCCTCGTCGATGAAGAGGGTGTCCAGCCGGGTGCCGCCCGCCTCGTCGGTGACGACATCGGCGAGGCCGAGGGCGAGGGCGAGCGAGGCGAAGAAGGTCTCCCCGCCGGAGAGGCTGGAGGTGTCCCGCTCCTGGCCGGTCCAGGCGTCGATGACGTGCAGGCCCAGGCCGGAGCGCCGGGTGCCGCCGGCCCGTTCGTCGGAGTGGACGAGGGTGTAGCGGCCCGAGGACATTCTGTGCAGCCGCTCGCCGGCCGCGGCGGCGACCTGTTCGAGCCGGGCGGCAAGGACGTACGACTCCAGGCGCATCCGCCGTTCGTTCTCGCTGGAGGTGCCCGAGGCCAGCCCGGCCAGGCGCGCGATGCGGTCGTGGGCGGCGCGCATCGGGGCCAGTTCGCGGGCGTCGGCGGCCGCGCGGGCGGAGAGCCGGTCGAGTTCGCCGCAGCGGTCGCGGGCCGCCGCCTGGGCCGCGGCGGCGCTCCGCAGCCGGTGCCCGGCGGCCTCGTGTGCGGTGCGCGCGGCGTCCGGATCGGCGGGCGGCAGCGCCGCCGCGGCGACGACCTCGGGGTTCGCCAGCTCCGCCGCCACGGCGGCCGATTCGGCCCCCCACTCGTCGAGGCGCTGTTGCAGCGCCCGCCATTCGCCGTCCCCTACGAGTGCCTCGGCGGCGGCCTGCGGGCTGTCGAATCCGGCGCGGCCGGCGGCGTCGGACAGCCCGGCGGCGGCGTCCTCGTACCGCTCGGCGCAGGCGCTCGCCGTACGGGATGCCTCGGCCGCGGCGGCCAGCTGCCGTACCTGCCGCTCCAGCCGCCCGGCGCGCTCGGCCACCCCGGCGCAGTCGCCGCGCGCGCGGCTCACCTCCTCCTCCAGCGCGGCCCGCTCGCGGTCCAGCGCTTCGCGGTGGGAGGTACGGGCGGCGACCCGGCGCTCGGCCTGCTGGCGCTCGGCACGGCGGCGCTCGTACTCGCGCTCCGCCCGGTCGAACGCCTCGCGTGCGGCATGCAGATCCGCGCCGGTCGCGTGGTCGCGGGCGTGGTCCTTGCGCAACTCCTCTACCTGCATGGCGAGTTCGGCCGTTGACACGTCCCCTGCCGTGGCGGCCGCACCGGCCAGCGCCTCCTTGCGCGACTGACAGGCGGCCTCCGCGTCCCGGCGGCTCTCCTCGGCCCGGCGGTGCCCGGCCAGCGCGGCCTCCTCGGTCGCCCGGTCGACATGTCCGGCGCCCGGACGGGCCGGTTCGGGATGGTCGGTGGCGCCGCACACCGCGCAGGCCTCGCCGTCCCGCAGCCCCTCGGCCAGCTCGGCGGCGATACCGCGCAGCCGCCGGTCCTTGAGGTCGAGCCAGCTCTCGTGGGCCGCCGCGGCGCGCTCCCGGGCGCGCAGCAACTCCCCTTCGGCGGACCGCACTTCGTCGCTGAGGGCGTCGCGCCGACGGGCCGCTTCGAGGCGTTCGACGGCGGGCCGGAGCGTCGTGGCGAGCTGTTCGGCGCGGGTGGCGGCCTCCTGCGCCGTCGCGATGCGCCGCTGGTGGGCCTCGCGGGCGGCTTCCCAGCCGGCCAGCCATTCGGCGGCATCCAGCAGCGTCTGCTCGTCGGCGCGCGCCTCGCGGTCCAGTCCGGCGCGCTCCAGGCCGATGTCGGCGGCCCGCCGCTCGGCCCGTTGCGCCGCCGCCAGCGAACCCAGATCGGCCCTCAGCCGGCGTTCCAGCGCGACGAGTCGCTCGCCTTCGGCCTCCGCGAGTTCCGGCGACAGTACGGCCCTGGCCCGCCGTTCGGCGTCCTGCGCGGCCGCCAGCTCACGCCGGGCGGCGTCGCGCAGCGCGAGGGCCGGGGCGACCGCGGCGGCCGCACGGGCCCGCTCCAGCCTGCGCCGGGCCCGCTCCCGCTCCTCGGCGCGGGCCTCCAGATGGGCGGCCCGCCGGCGGGCGTCGTCGTACCGCCGCTGGAGCCGGTCCCGCTCGTGCGCCTCCTCCAGCCGCCCGGCGGCGGACCGTTCCGCCTCCTCGGCGGCGCGCACCGTGGCCTGGGCGACCTCCAGCCGCTCGCGGGCGCCGACCCGGGCGATGGCGGCCCTGGCCAGTACGGCGTCGGCGAATCCGGGAGCACCGGGACCGGCGACGGGCCGCTCGGCGCTCCGGCTCTGCTTCGGGACGGCGGCCGCCGGCCGGCCCCCCGTACGGCGCGGCGCGTCGGCGACCTCGCGCTCCGGGACCGGCCCCGCCGCCTCGTCGAGTTCGTCGCTCTCCCCGGCCGCCTGTGCCATCCGGTGCGCCAGCGCCAGCAGCCGTTCGTCGCCCGTCGCGACCCGGTCGGCGGCGGCCTTGCGCCGCGCGTTGAGCTGGTCCTCCAGGGCGGCGAACCTGCGGGTGTCGAAGAGCCGGCCGAGCAGCCGGGCGCGGGCCTCCGCATCGGCCCGCAGAAAGCGCGCGAAATCGCCCTGCGGCAACAGCACCACCTGGCAGAACTGCTCCTTGCTCATTCCGAGCAGCTGGCCGATCTCCTCGCCGATCTCCTGGTGCGAGCGGCTCAGCGCCTTCCACTCCCCCGCGGCCGCGTCGAACTCCCGCAGCCTGCTCTGCGCCTTCTCCCGGGTGGTCCCGCTGCCCCGCTTCTTGGGGCGCGGCTGCTCGGGCAGCCGGGTGATCTCCAACCTCCGTTCGGCCACGGTCAGTTCGAGGACCACCTCGGTCAGCGTCAGCGGCTCCGCCAGATCGCTGCGCAGCGCCTGGCCGCTCCCCCGCACCCCGGGCACCGACCCGTACAGCGCGAAGCACACGGCATCCAGGACGGAGGTCTTGCCCGCCCCCGTGGGGCCGTGCAGCAGGAAGAGCCCGTCGCGCGAGAGCCGGTCGAAGTCGATGACCTGATTGCCGCCGAACGGCCCGAACGCCGTGAGGGACAGCCGGTGCAGCCTCATCGCGCCACCTCGTGCAGGGTGTCGTCCAGACGTACGTCATCGATGGCCGACCGCAGTTCGGCCCGTTCGTCCGCGTCGGCCGCGCGTCCGGCCCGTACGTGTTCCACAAAGTCCTCGGCGATCTCCTGGTCGCTGCGCCCGCGCAGCCGCTGGGCGTAGGAGGCGAGCGTGCGGGCGGGGCCCTCGTCGGGGTCGAAGACGAGGCTGACGATGCCCGGGAAACGCGCGGCGAGCCGGGCCATCGGCTCGTGCGGCCGGGAGCTGTCGGTGAGCGTCGCCTCCACCCACGCCGCTTCGTGCACCGCCAGCGCCGGGTCGTCGAGCAGCCGGTCCAGCGGCCCCCGGATACGGGCCAGCGGCCGCGGCACCGGGCAGTCCACCCGTTCGGCGGTCACCGCGCCCGCCGCATCGAGGTCGATGATCCACATCGATTTGCGGTGGGTGGTCTCGGAGAAGGAATAGGCGAGCGGCGAGCCGGAGTAGCGGACCCGTTCGGTCAGCGTCTGGCAGCCGTGCAGATGCCCCAGCGCGGCGTAGTCGACGCCGTCGAAGACCGCCGCGGGCACGGAGGCCACCCCGCCGACGGTGATGTCGCGCTCGCTGTCGCTCACGGCGCCGCCGGTGACGAAGGCGTGCGCGAGCACCACGGAGCGGGTGCCCGCGGGCCGTTCCGCCAGGTCGGCGCGGACCCGCTCCATCGCCGCGCCCAGCACCTCGGCGTGATCGGCACGCCGGGCGCCGAGTGTCTGCCGCACCATCGCCGGTTCCAGATACGGCAGTCCGTAGAGCGCCACCGGGCCGTGTGCGTCCTCCAGCAGCACCGGGGTGCCGCAGGTGGCCGGGTCGGTACGGAGATGGATGCCGGCCTGCCGCATCAGGCCGGAGCCGACGCCGAGCCGGCGGGCGGAGTCGTGGTTGCCGGAGATCATGACCGTCGGGACGCCGAGGCCGGCGAGGCGGTGCAGTGCCTCGTCGAAGAGTTCCACGGCCGCGAGCGGCGGCACCGCGCGGTCGTAGACATCGCCCGCGACGAGCACCGCCTCGATCCCCCGGGCGCGGACCGTCTCGACGAGGTGATCGAGGAACGCGCGCTGGGCCGTGAGCAGGCTCACTCGGTGAAACGACCGTCCCAGATGCCAGTCGGAGGTGTGCAGGACTCTCACGTAACCGCCCCGGGACGCATTTCTTCTCTTCTCCTCACAGATCCCCGTCAACCGGCGCCGGAGGCCGCGCAGTGCCCCGGACGCCGGCGACCACGCTAGCCTCCGGCAGCCCGTGGTCCCTCACCCGCCTCATCCTTTCACCCACGTCAGGGCTCTGGTGGCGGTCCGGGAGATCCGGGAGTTCATCGGCCCGAAATGCGGTCCGATGCCCCGCTCATCCATGCTCATCCGTCCGCGCGGAATAACGGAACGTGACCGGGGTAGATGGCCGCTGCGACCGGGACAGACGTTGCGCGGCAGGTCAACGCCCGCGACCGGGCGCCGGCCCTGCAGTGATCGTGAGAAGGGATTGACGCTTCGTGAACAGCATCGCGGCGAACCTGATGAGCAGCACCGCGGGCCTTCGACCGAACCCGTCGCCGCCGGCGCACGCGGTGACGCTGGAGCGCTGCCCGCAGGCCGCGGCCACCGCACGGGACGTCGCCATGCGGTTTCTGGCGGGTCTGCGGCCCCCGGTGCACGAGGCGGCCGCCGACACGGTGGTCCTCGTCGTCTCCGAGCTCGTCACCAACTCCGTACGGCATGCGCAGGGCGACTCGTGCTCCTTGCGGCTGGCCGTCTGCGGGGACGCCGTGGTGGTGTCCGTGAGCGACTCCAGTCCCGTCCCGCCCGTGGGGCGCTGTCCCGACGTCGATGGGGACGGCGGCGGTTTCGGCTGGCCCATGGTCCGCCGGCTGGCGGTCGCCACCTCCGTGTGTGTCACGCCGCGGGGCAAGACCGTGCATGCGCTCATGCCCTGCCGCGCGCTGCGAAGCCGCGAGCCCGGGGGCGGTGCGCCCGCCCACTGATGACCGGCCGGGGGCTCACCCGGGGGCTCACCGGATCGTCGGAGGCTCATCGGGGCCTCGTTCCGCCCTTGCGAGCTGCACCGCCGCGGGCCCGCCGGAAGCGGGTCCGGCCGCCGGTCCGCGCACCGCTGGCGGCCTGCGCGATATTGCGGGCCATACCGCCGAAGACCACGGAGTGGAACGGCGAAATGCACCACCAGTAGGCGTGCCCGAGCAGTCCGTGCGGATGGAACAGCGCCCGTTGCCGGTAGCGGGCGCCGCCCGACGCACCGTGCTCCACCCGCATCTCCAGCCAGGCCAGTCCCGGCAGCCGCATCTCGGCGCGCAGCCGCAGCAGCCGGCCGGGGTCGATCTCCTCGACGCGCCAGAAGTCCAGCGAGTCCCCCACCCGCAGCCGTTCCGCGTCGCGCCGGCCGCGGCGCAGCCCGACGCCGCCCACCATCCGGTCGAGCCGGCCGCGCACGGCCCAGGCGAGCGGGAAGGAGTACCAGCCGTTGTCGCCGCCGATGGCTTCGACGACCCGCCACAGCGCGTCCGGGGAGGCGTCGACGGAGAGCTCGCGGCGATCGGTGTAGAGGCTGCCGCCGGCCCAGTCGGGGTCGGTGGGCAGCGGATCGCTCGGCGCTCCCGGCACGGCCGCGGAGGACCAGCGGGTGGTCACCTTGGCCTCGCGTACCCGTTGCAGGGCCAGCGACAGCGCGTGGGGGAACGGAATGGGGCGGCCCGGCAGGTCGGGGACGTAGCGCGCGATGTCGTGTTCCTGGCAGACGACTTCGTACCGCAGCGATTCGGTCAGCGGCCGGGCGATGCCGTGCGGGACGGGCGTCACCAGGCCGACCCAGTAGCTGGACAGCCGCGGCGTGAGCACCGGCACCGGCATGATCAGGCGTCGCGGCAGGCCGGAGACCGCCGCGTAGTGCCGCATCATCTCCAGATACGTGAGGACGTCGGGGCCGCCGATGTCGAAGGTGCGGCTGACCTCGTCCGGCATCCGGGCGGAGCCGACGAGATAGCGCAGCACATCGCGGACGGCGACCGGCTGGATCCTGGTCCGCACCCAGCTGGGGGTGACCATGACCGGCAGCCGCTCGGTGAGGTAGCGCAGCATCTCGAACGACGCCGAACCGGAGCCGATGATGACCGCCGCGCGCAGTGCCGTGACCGGTACCCCCGAAGCGAGGAGGAGGCGTCCCACCTCCGCGCGCGAGCGCAGATGCGGGGACAGCTCCCGCTCCGGTACGCCCGCGGGGGTCAGGCCGCCCAGGTAGACGATGCGCCGCACGCCCGCCGCACGGGCCTGCTCGCCGAAGATCCGGGCCGCCCTGCGGTCGGTCTCCTCGAAACGGGAGCCGGTGCCGAGGGCGTGCACCAGGTAGTACGCGACGTCGATGCCCGCCATCGCCGTCCGTACCGATGCCGCGTCGGTGACATCGCCGCGCATCACCTCCGCGCGGCCGGCCCACGGGTGGTCCCGCAGTTTCTCCGGCGAGCGGGCCAGGCAGCGCACCTGGTACCCGGCGTCGAGCAGCTCCGGCACCAGCCGCCCGCCGATATAGCCGGTGGCCCCGGTCACCAGGCACCGGTCCCCGGATTCGCCGTCGTCCCTCGTCATGCCGCGCCTCCGCCGGAGTAGGCCGGGCTCAGGCAGACGCCCGTTCGGTGGTGCCGTCCGCCACCTCTCCGAACGGCCGCTTCACCCTCCCCGTGTCCCTCCCCCTCCCCTACTTCTACTTCCCCAGGGCGGCCGCTTCGCCCGTACCGGCGCGTACGGTGTGGCGCGGCGCCGGACGGCTCCCGGCCGGGGGACCGCGGCCGCGGGCAGCGGCTACACCGGCTCGGCGTCCGGATCCGCCCGCTGTGCGTCCGCCGCGCCCTCCGCACCCCGCACGCTGTCCGTCAGATACTCCTCGCTGATCCGCTTCGGGCCGAACGGCCATTCCTTCTCGTAGCGGGCCCACAGCACAAAGGCCACGACGCCCGCCGCGACCCACGCCAGCGACCACTCGATGGGGTGCCGGCCGGGCGCGTTCCGGTCCGCGTAGCCGTAGATCACCAGCCAGCCGGCCAGCGCGACGATGCTCGGCAGCGGGTAGAGCCACATCCGGTACGGGCGGCGCAGCGCCGGCTGCCGGCGGCGCAGCACGGTGACCGCGGCGACCTGGGCCAGCGCCTGCACGATCACCATGACGGTGGTCAGCAGCTGGATGATGGTGGCCAGGTCGGTGTGCCGGCCCAGGAGGAAGCCCGCGCCCATGATGAGCCCCATGGTCAGCAGTCCCAGTACGGGGAAGCGGTGGCGCGGGTGGAGTGTGCCGTACGGGCGGAAGAAGACCCGGTCGCGGGCGGCGTCGTAGGGGATCCGGGAGCCGCCGAGGAGTCCGGCGAGGACGGAGGCGACGGCGGTGACGAGGATGAGCACCGTGACGGCTTCGGCGGGGCCCTTGCCCCAGGCGCGCTCCAGGACGGCGGAGGCGACGGACGAGGATGCCGGATTGTCCGGGTCGAGCATGTCCTGCCAGCGGATGACGCCGAGGGTGCCGATCTGCAGGAGCAGATAGATCGTCATGATGCCGAGGATGGAGAAGAGGACGGCGCGCGGGATGGTGCGTCCGGGCTCTTTGATCTCGGCGCCCATGTAGGCGACGGTGTTGTAGCCGAGGTAGTCGTAGATGCCGATGGTCAGGCCCGCCGCGAAACCGATCCAGAAGTGGGACGACGTCAGCTCGAAGGCGTGCGCGGGATAGGTGAAGGCGCTTTCCGGGCTGAAGTGGGTGAAGGCGGCGGTGATGACGAGGACGACGGAGACGATCATCACCGTCCACAGCACGACGGTGAGCTTGGCGATGCTCTCCACCCGGCGCCACAGCAGCACGACGATGCCCACGGTGACGACGAGGCCGACGGCGTCGCCCTGACCCTGGCTCATGTCCGGCCAGAGGTAGCCCAGATACTGCACGAAGCCGATGACTCCGGTGGACATCCCGAGCGGGACGAAGAGCATGGCCGTCCACACGAACAGGAACGGCATCAGCTTTCCGGTGCGGTACTGGAAGGCCTGCCGCAGATAGACGTAGCTGCCGCCCGCGCCCGGCAGGGAGGCGCCCAGTTCGGCCCAGATCAGCCCGTCGGCGAGTGCCAGGACCGCGCCGGCGAGGAATCCGATGACGGCCTGCGGTCCGCCGAACGCCGCCACCATCAGGGGGATGGTCACGAAGGGGCCGATGCCGCACATCTGGCTCATGTTGAGGGCGGTGGCCTGGAACAGTCCGATACGGCGGACGAATCCCACGCGCTCGTCGAGGAGTTCAGGCATCGGGCGGCCCCTCTCGTGCCGACTGTGCTTGCCGGATCGCGGCGGCGCGCGCCGCGCCACAGGCTGACACGATCGGCGGCCGGGCGCACCGGTGCGGACACGAATTCCCGGTCCCTGCGTCACCGGGGCACCCCGCGCCTCACACCTCCCCGTACGCCTCGCCGCCGACCTCCAGCACCGCCGTCCCGGCCGTCGCATCGGCCAGCCAGGCGCGGAAGCCGTCCAGATCGGCTTCCGGCAGCCCGACCTCGATGCGTACATCGGCCCCGTACGTGACCTCGCGCACCGCACGCCCCGTCGTCCGCAGGTCGTTCTCGACCCGGCCGGCCCTCTGGTGGTCGACGCGGATGGTGACCAGCCGGAAGCGCTGCCGGGTGACCGTGCCCAGCGCGTCCAGCGCCTCGCCGACGACTCCGCCGTAGGCGCGGATCAGGCCGCCGGCGCCGAGCTTGATGCCGCCGAAGTACCGCGTGACCACGGCGACCACAAAGCGCATCTCGCGCCGCAGCAGCATCTGCAGCATCGGCACACCCGCGGTACCGCCCGGCTCCCCGTCGTCGCTCGCCTTCTGGACGCCGCCGTCGGCACCCAGGACATACGCCCAGCAGTTGTGCCGTGCCCCCGGGTGCTCCTTGCGGATACGCGCGATGAAGTCCTGGGCTTCGGCCTCGCCGGCCACAGGGGCGAGCGCGCAGAGGAAGCGGGACTTGTTGATCTCTATCTCATGGACGCCCTCGCGCGCGAGAGTCCGGTACTGCTCCTGCATCCGACCAGCCTATGCGGCCCCTGTGACACACGGACACCGGCCGGTCCCGGTGCCCCTCGGCGCGCTGCGGTGTCCGCCGTACGGGCGCAGGGCGCACGGCCAGGCGGCGTACCCACGGGCTCCCCACGGTGCGTCGGGGAGACGTCCGCGCCGCCCGTGGGCAGGGTGAGCCAGGGCGAACGCCTTGGTGTTTGCGGGGTCCGCCCGTGCACTCAGGAACGGAACGGCGGCGGAGGGCTTCATGGACGAGAGCACACAGTCGGCGATGACGGCGGGCGTTCCCGTGACGGGCGACGACATGCCCGAGCCGCCTCCGGAGGTCGTCGAGGCGGCACGCACCGCCCCCGATCACTGGCTGGCCATGGTCGATCTGACCTGGCAGGGCGAGGGGGCGCCACCGCTGTGGGCACTGATCGGGCAGTGGCGTTCCGGCCCGACCGGCGAGATCGAGGAGTGGCGGGACAACCCCGAGTACCGGCCGTCGCCGCAGGCGCTGGACTGGGCGGAGCCGGCCGACGCCGTCGACGGCGCGGTGCAGCTCGCCGCCACCGGCTACGGTCCCGCCGATGACGTCCATGCCACGCTGGCCCGCGCGGAGGTCTCGGTCCTGGTGACCGCCACCGGTACGCCGCTGGCCGCGGCCTCCCCGGACGGCACCCCGGTGATCCCCGTCTACACCTCCCCCGGCCACCTCGAATCGGTGGGCCGGCTGCTGTACGACCGGCGGCCGGTGGCCGAGCTCATCGAGCAGCTGCCGCCGGGGCATGCCCTGTATCTGAACCCGACCGGTCCGGTGAGCATGCTGGTGGAGACCGAGCCGCTGCGGGCGGCGATCGCGGCGGCCGGGACCGGGGCCGGGACCGGGGCCGGGCAGCAGACGGAAGAGACGCACGAGCCGGGCGCGGGTGCGCTGCGCCCGGGTACGGCGGCCGCCGGGATCGAGCCGGTGGCCGGTGGCGCGGCGATCGGCAAGCCCGCCCGTACCGCGAACGGCAGCCCGGTCGTCGGAGCCGGAGTGGTCGGCGGCGCCGGCTGACCCACCCAGGAACTCGCCCCGCCCGTCTTCCCCTTCGGGCGGGGCGTCTGCATGTCCGGCGTACGCCCCGGCCACCGTCGGCGGGCGGGGCCGGGAATCAGCGCGGCCGGCCGCTGGTTGTGCTCCTGCAGGACCATGAACCACTCAAGGAACCACAGGAGGCAGCCATGTACGGCGACCCGGCGACGATCCGCAGGATCCTGACCGGCCTCGGGGACACCTGGGCCATCGTCGGGCTGTCCTCGAACCAGCAGCGCGCCGCGTACGGCGTGGCCGATGTGCTGCGGCGCCACGGCAAGCGAATCGTCCCGGTGCACCCGAAGGCCGAGACCGTGCACGGGGAGGTGGGCTATCCGTCCCTCGACGCCGTTCCCTTCCCGGTCGATGTCGTCGACACCTTCGTGAACAGCGACCTCGCCGGGGCCGTCGCCGACGAAGCCGTCGCGATCGGCGCGAAGGCCGTCTGGTTCCAGCTGGGCGTCATCGACGAGGCCGCCTACGCCCGCACCCGCGCGGCCGGTCTCGCCATGGTCATGGACCGCTGTCCGGCCATTGAGATACCCCGTTTGGGCTGAGTTCCGGGTGCGTTAGCGTCCGCATATGATCACGCCCCGCGCCGCTCGCCCCGAAGACGCCGCCGAGCTCGTCCGGCTGCGCCGGATGATGTTCCTGGCCATGAACGGGCGTGATGAGCCCGGGAGTTGGGAGCGGGAGGCGGAGGCGGTGGCGCGTCGCCAGCTGACCGGGCCGGATGCGCCGCTGGTCGCGTTCGTGGTGGACGGCGAGGGGGCGGGGGCGCCGCATCTGGCGGCCTGCGCGGTCGGACGGGTGGAGGAGCGGCTGCCCGCGCCCGGACATCCGTCGGGGCGCTTCGGGTTCGTCTTCAGCGTCTGCACCGACCCCCGCTACCGCGGCCGCGGCCATGCGCGCGCCACCACGGAGGCGCTGCTGGACGGCCTCGCCGAGCGGGGCGTCACCCGCGTCGATCTGCATGCCACGGACGCGGCGGAGCCGCTGTACCGGAGCCTGGGCTTCACCGAGCACTCCACGCCGCTGTCGCTGGACCTGCGCTCCCGCGCGCGGCCCCGGCAGGCGGAGCGGACCGAATAGCGGCCGGGAGCCGCAGTTACCCGACGCCCAGCCCGTCCAGAACGGTGGCGCCGGGCAGTTCGGCCAGCGCCTTGCCCGGCACGATGAGCTTGCCGCGCCGGCTGCCGCTGCCGATCAGCGCGTACGGGATGTCCGCGACGGCGGCGTCGACCAGTACCGGCCAGCCGGCGGGCAGGCCGATCGGGGTGATGCCGCCGTACTCCATGCCGCTGTCGCCGACCGCGGTGTCCATCGGCGCGAACGACGCCTTGCGGGCGCCCAGTTGGCGGCGGACGGTGCCGTTGACGTCCACCCGGGTGTGCGAGAGGACCAGGCACGCGGCCAGGGTGACCTCGCCGCCGCGCTTGCCCGCCACCACGACGCAGTTCGCCGACTGCTCCAGCAGCCAGGCGCCGTGGTGCGCAACGAGCAGCTCGGTGTCCGCGATGGCCGGATCGGTGTCCACGTAGCGGAGTTCCTGCACCGGTACGGATCCGCTCCAGTTGCGGATCGCCGCGGCAACCGGCGCCGCCAGCACGTCCAGGCACTCGGCGGCGGGGCGGACATCGTCGAAGGCATCCATGGGCGCGCGCATGTCCGTCAAGCTAACAGGCACGGGCCATACAGGGCGGCCCGTCTCGGGGAGTGGATCAGCGCCCCAGCGGGATGATCACCGACATGGTCATCTCGACCGGATCCGACCCGTCGTTGCGGTATGCGTGCGCCACCTTGGCCTCGAAGGTCGCCGAGGCCCCGGCGGTCACCGTGTGCTCCGCGCCATCCACGACGAGCGTCAGCGTGCCGGACCGGACGTGCAGCAGCTCGACGGTGCCCGGGGGGTGCGGATCCGAGGCGCTGTGGTCGCCGGGCATCAGCCTCCAGTCCCACATCTCGAACGGGCCGGGCGCCTCGGCTCCCACCAGGAGCGTGGTGCGGCTGCCGGCGTCGGTGGACCACAGCCGCACGGCCTCGCCCGGCGGCACGATCCGTACCTGCGGACCCTGTTCGTAATCCAGGAGCGTCGTGATGCTGACGCCGAGCGCATCGGCGATCTTGACGGTGGTCCCCACGCTCGGGTTCGTACGGGCCTGCTCGATCTGAATGATCATGCCTCGGCTGACCCCGGCCCGCGCCGCCAGCGCGTCGAGGGTGTAGCCGCGTTCGGTGCGCCAGTGCTTGAGGTTGCGGGCGAGCGACTGGGTGAGCTGATCGAGATCCGTCACGGGTCCGTCCAGGTCGAGGTCCATCGGAGTGCAAAATATTCAATTCCGTAGTCCAATTCAATGAACTACCGTGTGGTGTACTTCAGCGTTCACGTCACTGTACTGCGAGGTTTCACCATGACTGCGGTCTTCGCCCTGGCCACCAGCCTGCTCTTCGGGCTCGCCGACTTCGGCGGCGGACTGCTCACCCGACGCCTGCACCCGCTGACCGTGGTGGTCGTCTCGCAGACCCTGGCCTCCCTCGTCCTGGGCACCGTCGTGCTGGCCACCGGCGGCTGGCGGGAGGCCGGTCCCCAGCTGTGGTTCGCGGTCGCGGCCGGCGTCGTCGGCCCCGCCGCGATGCTCTGCTTCTACCGCGCCCTGGCGCTCGGCCCGATGGGCGTGGTCTCCCCGCTCGGCTCCCTGGGCACCGTCCTGGTACCGCTGAGCGTCGGCTTCGTGGCGGGCGAACGGCCGGGGCTCATCCAGGTCGGGGGCATGCTCGTGGCCGTGATCGGCGTTCTGCTGGCCGGCGGACCGCGGATCGGCGGGGCATCGGTGGAACGCCGGACCATTGCGCTCACCCTCATCGCGGCGTTCGGCTTCGGCACGGTGATGACGCTCATCTCCCAGGCGTCCACGACCGTGACCGGCCTGTTCCTCGCCCTGTTCGTCCAGCGGGTGTGCAATGTCGCGGTGGGCGGCGCCGCGCTGTACGCCACGACGCGGCGCGGCACCCCCGCGCTGCCCGAGGGCGGGTTCACGGCGCTGCGCGGCTCGCTTCCCGCGCTCGCCTTCATAGGCATCGCCGATGTCGCCGGCAACGGCACCTACGCCCTCGCCGCCCAGAACGGCCCGGTCACCATCGCGGCCGTCCTCGCCTCGCTCTACCCCGTCGTCACCGCCCTCGCCGCGCTCGGCCTCCTCAAGGAGCGGATGCGCGCCGTCCAGACGGCGGGCGCCTCGCTCGCCCTGGTCGGTACGGTCCTGCTCGCGTCGGGCGGCTGACGGACGCGGGCCGGCGCGGCTGACGGCGGCTCAGGAAAGCTGCGTCCGGTCCGCGGCCAAGGGCGCCTCGTACGCCTCGTCGGCCGCGACCCCGGCTTCCACCGGCGCCCACCCCTGCAGCGCGAGCAGCTGCTCCGGCGTGACGCCTTCGGGGATCGGCACGGGCGTCGGCGTACGCAGCGGCGGCTGCCAGCCCGCCTCGGGGTCCCAGCTGCGGACGACCTTGGCGGGCGCGCCCGCGACCACCGCATGGTCGGGCACCTCGCCACGCACCACCGCACCGGCCGCGACCACGACGTTCCTACCCAGCCGCGCGCCGGGCAGGATGACCGCCCCGGTGCCGATCCAGCTGCCGGAGCCGATGCTGACGGGGTCGGTGCGCGGCCACTGCTTCCCGACCGGCACCTCGGGATCGTCGTAGCTGTGGTTGGTGGTGGTGACATACACCCCGGGGCCGAAGAAGCAGTCGTCGCCGATCGTCAGGCGGACATCCGCGATCACATGACTGCCGCGGCCCAGGACGACGCCGTTGCCCAGCGTGAGAATGGGGTCCGGGCCGAGATCGAGGTCCGGCATCATGCCCGCCGTCAGGGTCACGTCCTGCGCGATGATGCAGTGGTCGCCGATCTCGATCCACGGGTCGCCGAAGACCGTGCCCTGCGGGAAGGCGAGCCGGGCGCCGGCGCCGATCCGGCGGAAGCGGTACGGGCCGGGTCGTTCGGCCGTGACGGCGGCGGTCCGCCTCACCCAGCGCACGCCCTGATGGACGGCGCTCGACACGGCCCGGCGCCGCCAGGCCGCAAGGGACGAGAACACGTTCTTATGTGACGGCACCCGCACACCGTACTCAGCGCACCGGCCGGCCGGTCGCGCCCCGCGCTGTGATCTTCGCCCTACCGGCAGCCGCGCCCGCCCGCCGGTGCGGCCGTCGTCTACGGTGCTGTTGGCGCGGCACGGTTTCGGCAAGGAGATACGGACATGGCAGGACGGGCGTTGATTTCAGGGGTGGCCGGCAAGGAACCGGCGGTCGATCCGGCGGCCTTCACCGCGCCCACCTCCGTCGTGCTCGGCGAGGTCACGATGGCACCGGGGGCGAGCGTCTGGTACCACGCGGTGCTGCGCGCCGACTGCGGCCCGATCGTGCTCGGCGCCGACAGCAACATCCAGGACAACTGCACGGTGCATGTGGACCCGGGCTTCCCGGTAACCGTCGGCGAGCGGGTCTCCGTGGGGCACAACGCCGTCCTGCACGGCTGCACCGTCGAGGACGACGTCCTGATCGGCATGGGCGCCACGGTCCTCAACGGCGCACACATCGGCGCCGGCTCGCTGGTGGCCGCGCAGGCGCTGGTCCCCCAGGGCATGCGGGTGCCGCCCGGTTCGCTGGTCGCCGGGGTGCCGGCGAAGGTCAAGCGGGAGCTGACCGACGAGGAGCGCGAGACGATAAAGCTCAATGCCGCGATGTACCTCGAACTGGCGGCGCAGCACCGGGAATCGGTCCGGGCCACGGAAGACTGAGCGGCCCCCTCGGGCGCCGCCGCCCTCCCCTCCCGTCAAGCGTTCCCGTCGCGTTTCCCCCGATAGATAAGCGCACTTGCCCTGTTTGCCGCACGGTCGGTTCTGGCATCGTTGGTCGTTCACAGGACGGCGCGGGGCTGTGCCGTGGACGAGGATGACGGATGAGCGCGTGGGCCGAGCTCCGGCCACTGCCCGAGGTGGTGGGACGGGCCGTTGAGCACGAGCGGGTGTCCGGGCTGCTGGACGGCTCCCCTCTGGTGACGCTCACCGGGGCCGCGGGAGTGGGCAAGAGTGTGCTGGCCCGCGCCGTACTGGACGAACGCCTCGCGCGGCACGGTGGCACGGTCGTCCGGGTCGGCTGCTGGGACGGCCTGGCCGAGGGCGCTCTGACGGACGCTCTGCTCCGGGCCGTCGGCCTGCCCGCCGCCGCGCCGGCCGCCGCGGGGGGCGCCCCGCGCCCGTACGAACCGCGCCACGGCCGGCCCGAGCGGACGGATCCGGCGGGCGGCGCCACCCTCGCGGAGCTGGCCGCGCACTGCGTCCGCCGGCGGGCGATCCTGCTGCTGGACGACTGCGACCCGGTGCTCGACGCATGCGCGCTGCTGGTGCGGCGGCTGCTGCGGGCCGAACCGGCGCTGCGGATCGTGGCGACGTCCCGCCGGACGCTGGGGCTGCCCGGGGAGCAGGTGGTCGAGGTCGGGCCGCTCCCGGTGACGCTGGGCGAGGGCATCGCGGGAGCGGCCGTCGAGCTGCTGGCCACGCGGGCCGGGGCGGCCGCCCCGGAGTTGCTCGTCGCCGTGTGCGAGGCGCTGGAGGGCTCGCCGCTGGCGATCGAACTGGCCGCCGGGCAGCTGGACCGGCTGACGCTGCCGCAGCTCGCGGCGCAGGTGGACGCGGACGGCCCGCTGTTCTACTCGGGCCCGGCACCGACCGCGCGGCACACCTCCCTCTACGCGGCACACGCCGCCGGCTACGCCCTCTGCTCGCCCACCGAGCGCCGGGTGTGGGCGCGGCTCTCGGTGCTTCCCGGCGATTTCGACCCCTGGCTCGCGGGGTGTGTCTGTGCCAGCAGTGACGTTCCTGCACCGGAGATCGACGCCGCTCTCGAACGGCTCCGGCTGGCCTCCGTGCTGGAGTGCGCACGGGATGCGGGCGGCGCCCTGGAGGGCACCCGGGCCGCGCTGCCGCCGCGCTACCGGCTGCCGCGCGGCGCCCGGGACTTCGGGCGGGCCCAACTGCGCGAGGCGGGCGAGGAATCGGCGGCGCTGCGCCGGTTCCGGCAGGCCTGTGCGGCGCTCGCGGCCGAGGCCCAGATCGCCTGGCAGGGGCCCGACCAGCAGATCGCCGTCCGGCTGGTGGAGGACGAACAGCACCATCTCGACGCGGCGCTGACCCGGCCGCCGCAGGACGCGGACGATGCGCTCGGCGCCCTGGAGATCGCGGTCTCGCTGTGGTTCCAGTGGGGCGCGTGCGGCTTCCGCCGTGAGGGCCGGGCGCATCTGGAGCGGCTGCTGCTGCTCTCCCGGGACGACACCCCGCTGCGTGCGCGGGCGTTGTGGCTGGCCGGCTGGCTCGCCGCACAGGAGCATGCGCCGGCGGCCGCGGAGGCGCTGCTGGACCAGGCGTGGACGGCGGCCGTGATGCACGCGGACTCCGACGGCCTGGCCCGGATCGCGCATGCGCACGGCGTGCTGGCGCTGTACCGGGAGGACACCGGGACGGCCGTGGCGTGCCTGGAGGAGGCGGCCGGGCACCGGTCCGCGGACCCGTGGTTCGGCCCCGGGCCCGCCCACAGCTGGGCGCTGCTGGCCATCGCGCTGTCGGCGGTGGACGCGGAGGGGGCGACGGCCGCCGCCCGCCGCGCCTGGGAGTTGCGGCACTCCGACGGCGACTTCTGGCTGCACTCCACCATCCTGTACGCCCGCGCCCTCACCGAACGGGCCCATGGCCGGCCGGAGGCGGCGCTGCGGGCCTGCCGTAAGGCGCTGGCGGCCAAGAGGCTCGTCGGGGATCCGCTGTTCATCGCGGGGGCCCGCAATCTGCTCGCCGCTCTTCGGCGCGAGGTGCGCGAGGGCGGCTCCGGGCCGGACTCCGGCGGGGGTGCCCGGTGGTGGCGGCGCGGCGGCGGGGTGCGGCCGGCCCCGTTCTTCTCCCGGCTGCGTACGGGGTCCTGAGGCGCGGCCCTCGCCCGGCGGCCGGCCCCGCCGCCGGGCGAGGGCCGCGCAGCGCCGATGGCCACACAGTGTGACCGGGTGTTCGCGTTCGGGATGCGGAGGCGCCGGGTCCGTCACATCCTGGAGGGCATGAAGCGTGCTCCCGTGATCGTGCACCCGCCCTGTACCGGCGGCCGCCGCGTCACGCTCTACGGACAGGACCTGGGCCGCGCACTGCGCCCCGGCGACGTGGCCGCGTATCTGCGCCGGGCCGGATTCCCGACCGCGGAGTTCGCCTGGGACGACACCCGGCTCATCGAATGGCGCGACGGCGGCCCCGACGTCTGGTCGACGCCCTGACCCACCGCGCCCGGCTCCACAGAAAACCACCGGCCCGGTAGCGCGTGCTACCGGGCCGGGCGTTCACGGGGCTCATCCCCGCGGAGATCCGATGGACGTCAGTCGACCGCCGCCGGGATCTGGTCCTGCGCCTGCGCCTCCCGCTCGGCGGCCGCCTTCTTCGTGCGGCGCTTCATGACCAGGAAGGAGCCGAGGCCGAAGAGCAGCGCGGCGACCAGGCCGAGCCACTGGAAACGCCGCAGCCACGACTCGGCGACCATGCCGACGCTGTAGATGAGCGCCGTGGTCCCGCCGGCCCAGACGATGCCGCCGAGGACGTTGGCGATCAGGAACTTCCAGTACGGCATCTTCAGCACGCCGGCGAGCGGCCCGGCGAAGATGCGCAGCAGGGCGATGAAGCGGCCGAAGAACACCGCCCACATGCCCCACTTCTCGAACTTCTCCTCGGCCATCGCGACATGGTCGGGGCCGAAGTGCTTGGGGAACTTCCGGCCGGCCCAGTCCAGCAGCGGCTGGCCCCCCTTGCGCCCGATCAGATACCCGATGGAGTCACCGACGATCGCGCCGACGGACGCACAGGCGCCCAGCACGAACGGGTTGATGTGGTCCGTGGTCGCGGCGAGGATCGCCGCACTGACGAGGACAATCTCACCGGGCAGCGGAATCCCCAGGCTTTCCACTCCGATGACCACCCCCACCAGGAGGTAGACGCTCACGGCCGGTACGGTCTCGAGCCACTCCTGGATGTGCAAAGCCGCTTCCTCCACTTGGTGTAGGGCCCCCGTGGGCCGCTGCCCGGCCGTATGTGCCACCGGGCCGGTCGATTCCCCTGGCGCGCCGCAGCGGCGCGCCAGGGAAGCGTACTCGATTGCCCGGTTCGGACGCGGATCGACGACGGCCCGCCGTGCAGTGCACGACGGGCCGGGGAGCGGTCTTCGCCTACTGGCTCACTTGTGGGGACGCAGCGTCCACACGATGGTCATCTCGCCCGTGACGGCGCCGTCCTCGCGGGTGATCGTGACCTTCACCGGGAACTCCGGGCGCTCACCGGCATCCAGGTCGGCGACCACCTCGGCCACCGCCCGGCCGAGCTCGGCGGTCGCGGTGACCGGCCCCATGGCGAGCTTCTTGTAGCCGATCTCGGCGTTCACGGCCAGCGGCACCGCGCGGCTGAGCTGATCGCCGAAGGCCGTCATCACGATCGCGCCGCTCGCCGACTCGGCGAGGGTGAACATCGCGCCGGCGTGCGGCCCGCCGACGTGGTTGTGGAAGTCGGACTGATCCGGCATGCGGACCACGGCGCGCTCGGCGGTGGTCTCGGTGAACTCGAGGTTCAGGGTGCGGACCATCGGCACGGAGGCCGACATCATTTCGCCGATCGACGGCAGGGTCTCGGAGGACATGGCGCCATGTTACCTAGCGGTAGCTTAGGTTGGGAAGAGCACGCCCCGCACCCGGCCCCGGCGGGCTTCGCGTACCCCCAAATCGGCGTGCGGCGGCGCTCCGGGCCCGCATATCGTTGACGCCCATGTGGCCAGGACGAACCCGACGAACCGCGCACCACCCGAGCCCGATACGACGCCGGGCGGTGCGAGCGTGGTGACGGCCCGCCCCGCCTGGGCCGGGCGTAACTTCCTGTTGCTCACCGGCGCCACCGTGATCGCCGGCCTCGGCAACTCCGGAGCACAGATCGCGACCGCGTTCGCGGTGCTCGCCGCCGGCGGCTCGGGCACGGACGTCGGCCTGGTCGCCGCCGCCCGCACGCTCCCGCTCGTCCTGTTCCTGCTGATCGGCGGCGCGCTCGCCGACCGGCTGCCCCGGCATCGTGTGATGGTCGCCGCGAACACCCTCAACTGCGTCTCCCAGGGTCTGTTCGCGCTGCTCGTACTGACCGGGGATCCGCCGCTGTGGCAGATGGCGGCGCTGGCCGCGCTCGGCGGCACCGGGCAGGCGTTCTTCGCCCCGGCCTCCGAGGGCATGGTGCTCGCCAGCGTCTCCGGCGCGCACTCGGGGCGCGCCTTCGCCGTGTTCCGGATGGGCATGAACGGCGCGAACATCGGCGGCGCGGCGCTCGGCGGAGCGCTGGTCGCCGCCGTTGGCCCCGGCTGGGTGCTGGCCGTCGACTCCGCCGGCTTCGCCCTGGCCGGAGTGCTGCGGGCGTTCCTCGACGTCAGCGGGGTACCGGCGCGCACGCCCGGCGGAGGAATGCTGCACGACCTGCGGGACGGCTGGCGAGAGGTCGCCTCCCGGCGCTGGCTGTGGGCGATCGTGGTGCAGTTCTCCCTCGTCAACGCCGTGATCGCGGCGGCCGAGGCGGTCTACGGGCCGCTGGTCGCCGAGGAGCATCTGGGCGGCGCGGGGCCGTGGGGACTGGCGATGGCCGCGTTCGGCGTGGGCACGGTGGGCGGTGCGCTGCTGATGACCCGCATCAAGCCGCGCCGCATCCTGCTCACCGGCACGCTCTGCGTCTTCCCGCTCGCGCTGCCCTCCGCCGCGCTGGCCGTACCGCTGGCCACCCCGGGACTGACCGCGGTCATGTTCGGTACGGGTATCGCCATCGAGGTCTTCGCCGTGACGTGGATGATGGCGCTCCACCAGGAGATACCCGAGGAGAAGTTCTCCCGGGTCTCCTCCTACGACTGGTTCGGCTCCCTGGTCGGGGTCCCGATGGCCACCGCGCTGGCCGGCCCCGTGCAGGACCTCATCGGCCGGTCGGCCGCGCTGTGGGGCTGCTCCGCGCTGGTCGCGCTGCTGACGGCGGCCGTGCTGTGCGTACGCGACGTCCGGGGACTCGTGCGGCGGGACACGCTGTCGGACGGCCACCGCCCCGCCCCGGCCACTGAGCAGCCGGCGCGGCAGGCGGAGGAAACCAACACCCCATGACCCACAGCGGGTGAGGCGGCGCAGGAGCCGTACGTCCCGCGGCGTCAGCCGACGCTGAAGGCTCCCGAGGGCGGTTCCGGTGACGCGACCGCGTCGGCGTCCCGCACGGGCAGCGCGTCCGCGATCAGCCGCCGCAGCGCCGCGCCGTGCTCGACCCGGGCCGGGAACGCGTCACCGGCCACCCGCCGGGCCAGCGCGGCGAGCGGCAGTTCCGTGGGCGAGGCGAGCAGGACCGCGTTGCCGAAGCGGCGACCGCGCAGCACCGAGGGCTCGGCGATCAGCGCCAGATGCGCGAAGACCGTGGCGAAATTGGCGAGTTGGCCGCGCAGAAAGCCGAACGGCGCACTGTCGGCGAGGTTGGCGGCGTACACACCGTGCGGTCGCAGCACCCGCGCCGCGGCCTGCGCGTATTCGACCGAGGTGAGCTGGGCCGGCACCCGCGAGCCGCCGAAGACGTCCGCCACGATGACATCGGCGCTGTGGTCCGGCGCCGCCTCCAGTGCCGTACGGGCGTCCTGGGCGTGCAGCGCGATGCCGGAGCGCTCGGGCAGCGGCAGGTGTTCCGTCACCAGGGCGAGCAGCCCGCGGTCGGCGTCGACCACGTCCTGCCGGGAGCGCGGGCGGGTGGCCGCCAGATAGCGGGGCAGGGTCAGCGCGCCGCCGCCCAGGTGGAGCGCGTCGAGGGGCTGTCCCGGGGCCGCGGCCTCGTCCAGGACGTGGGCCAGCCTGCGGACGTACTCGAATTCCAGGTGGGTGGGCGCGTCGAGGTCCACGTACGACTGCGGTGCGCCGTCGACCGTCAGCAGCCATGCGCGGGGGCGGTCGACATCCGGCATCAGCTTGGCGGTGCCGCAGTCCACGGTGCGGATGACGGGTATCGGACCGTCCGGGTCGGGCTCGTCCGCCGCCGGTCCGGGGTGCTCGGCCGTGGGCCCGGTGTGCTCGTTCACCGTGCCATTGTGCCGGGCGGGACGGGACGGTGGTCAGTCCGACCAGATCCGGCGGATCTCCTCGGCGTGGTCGGCGGACTGGCGGCGCCCGGCGCGGGCCGCGTCCGCGCGCTTGGCGGGATCCAGGACGTTGCGCCCGAACGCCGCCCTGGCCGCCCGGTCGGGTGTGATCACACGGACCCGGGCTCCCTCGCGGGCGAGCGTCTCGCCCTGTCTGCGCGGGGCGGCGATCGGCCCACCGCTGACCGCCATCGGCGCGATGACCACGACGCGGCGGTACCCGGCGGCCAGGTCGGCATTGGCGCTGGAGTGCACACCGCCGTCGATCCAGCGCTTGCCGCCGAGGCTGACCGGCGGAAACACCCCGGGCACGGCGCAGCTGGCGGTCACCGCGTCGACCAGCGGCACCCCGCTGGCGCCATCGAAGGCGGTCCGCTCCCCCGTCCCCGCGTCCACGGCCGTGATCATCAGCCGGCGCGCGGGCCATTCGGCATGGTCCAGGGTCCGGGCGATCACCGCGCGCTGTTCCGCCTCCGGGACGGTACGGGCCGCCAGCGCGAGCCGTCCCATCCGCACGCCGAAGGACGTCGCGTTCCGCGAGCGCAGCGCGATGGCGGCGAACCGTGCCATCGCCGCCGGGCCCATGCGCGCGGCCGACCGGTCCTCGGGCGCGGCCAGCTGGCGCGCGTACATCTCCTCCAGCGTGAGCCGTCCGGAGGCGACATGGGCGCCGACGATCGAGCCGGCGGAGGTGCCGATGACGACCTCGGCGGAGGTCAGGTCGATCCCCGCCTCGATGAGACCGGCCAGCATCCCGATCTCCCAGCCGATTCCGGTGAGTCCTCCGCCGCCCAGGACCAGTGCCGTACCCGCCATCCGACGTCCCTCCCTGTCCTGTGGATCCGCCCCTGTGCTGTGGATCTGCGTCCTGTGGATCCGCCTTCGTCCGGGCGAGCAGTTTCGCATCCCGCCCGCGCCGCGGACAGCAGGCGACTGCGCCCCGCTCCCGAGAGGATGCGGGGCGCAGTGCGCGGAGTACAGGCTTACGGCCCGGGGCGGCTCAGTCCGTCACGGAGCGCACCGTGCCCGCGCCGACCGTCCGGCCGCCCTCGCGGATGGCGAAGCCGAGGCCGCGCTCCAGCGGTACCGCACGGCCCAGTTCGACGGAGACGGTCACGGTCTCGCCGGGGCGGGCCACACCGCGGTCCCCGAGGTCGAGGTCGCCGACCACATCCGCCGTCCGGATGTAGAACTGCGGCCGGTAGCCGGTGGACAGCGGCGTACGGCGGCCGCCCTCCTCCGTCGAGAGCACATAGACCTCGGCGGTGAACCGGCGTCGCGGGGTGACGCTGCCCGGCGCCGCGACCACATGCCCGCGACGTACCTGGTCGCGGTGCAGGCCGCGCAGCAGCAGCGCGACATTGTCCCCGGCCTCGGCCGACTCCATGGGCTTGCCGAAGGTCTCCAGTCCGGTGACCGTCGTCTCGGTGTCCGCGCCGAGCACGGCGACCCGGTCGCCGACCCGCACCGTGCCGCGCTCGACGGCCCCGGTGACGACCGTGCCGCGCCCGGTGATGGTCAGGACGTTCTCCACCGGCAGCAGGAACGGGGCGTCGACATAGCGCTCGGGCATCGGGACATAGGTGTCCACGGAGTCCAGCAGCGCGCCGATCGCCTCCGTCCAGCGCGGGTCCCCCTCCAGGGCGCGCAGTCCCGAGACCCGTACGACGGGGACGTGCTCCCCGTCGTAGCCGTGCGCGCCGAGCAGTTCGCGTACCTCCAGCTCCACCAGGTCGGTGAGCTCCGGGTCGCCGGCGTCGGCCTTGTTGAGGGCGACGACGATGTGCCGTACGCCCACTTGCTTGGCGAGCAGCACATGCTCGGCGGTCTGCGGCATGATCCCGTCGAGCGCGGAGACGACGAGGATCGCGCCGTCGAGCTGGGCCGCGCCGGTGACCATGTTCTTGATGAAGTCGGCGTGGCCCGGCATGTCGACATGGGCGTAGTGACGGGTGTCGGTCTCGTACTCGACGTGCGAGATGTTGATGGTGATACCGCGGGCGGCCTCCTCCGGAGCCCGGTCGATGCGGTCGAACGGGACGAAGGTGCCGCTGCCCCGGTCGCTGAGGACCTTGGTGATGGCGGCGGTCAGGGTGGTCTTGCCGTGGTCGACATGGCCCATGGTGCCGATGTTCAGATGCGGCTTGGTGCGCACGTATGCCGTCTTGGGCATGGTGTTCTTCCTCGCAAAGATGCGGTGAGAACGGCGACTTGGCGCCGTGGGGACCCCTGAGCCACTCCGACCCTCCCCCTGTGGGGTCCGCCGGACGATCCGGAGAGGGTCAGCTTCGTGCGCCGCCGGTGGCTGCGACGACCGCGGCGGCTGCGGCCGCGGCCGCGGCCGGGAAGAAGACGACGGCAGCCTTCGGCGCGTCCACGACTGCGGACGGCAGGGAGAGGAAGGCGTGCCGGAACATGTGTCACATCGTGCCGGGTGCGGGGCTCTGCGTCGAACGATTTATCCGCGGCGGGCCGTTGGCGGCGGGCGATGTCCGACGACCGGTCGCCCGGCCGCCGGACGGCAGCTGGACGGCAGCTGGACGGCAGCCTGCCGGGGCTCTTGATGGACCCGTCATCTCCGGGCGTTACGCTGCCTGCGGCCGCCGATGATCCCCGTCCGCTGCCACCGTCCCCCTTGTCCCCGCGCGCCGGCAAGCGCTCGATCACCCCTGGATATGTCGTCCCCATGACCTGGTTTGAATCCTTCGTCCTCGGACTCGTCCAAGGGTTGACGGAGTTCCTGCCCATCTCCTCCAGCGCGCACCTCCGTCTGACCGCGGCGTTCGCCGACTGGCAGGACCCTGGTGCGGCGTTCACCGCGATCACCCAGATCGGCACCGAAGCCGCCGTCATCATCTACTTCCGCAAGGACATCGCGCGGATCATCTCGACGTGGGCACGCTCCCTCTTCAACCGGGAGCTGCGGCACGACCACGACGCCCAGATGGGCTGGCTGGTGATCGTCGGTTCCGTCCCCATCGGCGTGCTGGGCCTCGCGCTCAAGGACGCCATCGAGGGCCCGTTCCGCGATCTGCGGGTGATCGCCACCACGCTGATCGTGATGGGCGTCGTGCTCGGCATCGCCGACCGGCTGGCGGCCCGCGACGAGGCCGGCGGCCGGCACCGCGCCGCCAAGCAGCGCAAGGATCTCGCCGATCTTTCCGTCAAGGACGGCCTGCTGTACGGCGTGTGCCAGGCGATGGCGCTGATCCCCGGCGTCTCCCGCTCCGGTGCGACCATCAGCGGCGGCCTCCTGATGGGCTACACCCGCGAATCCGCCGCGCGTTATTCGTTCCTGCTGGCCATCCCGGCCGTACTGGCCTCGGGCGTCTTCGAGTTGAAGGACGCCGGTGAAGGCCACACCGCCTGGGGCCCCACTCTCTTCGCGACGGTCATCGCCTTCGTCGTCGGATACGCCGTCATCGCCTGGTTCATGAAGTTCATCTCCAACAAGAGCTTCATGCCGTTCGTGATCTACCGCATCCTGCTGGGCATCGCCCTGTTCGCCCTGGTCACGGCCGGAGTGCTGGCGCCGCATGCGGGGGAAACGGCGGGCTGAGGGAGGACTCTGGAGCGCCAATCCGGCTCGCACTCCAGCCGCCATTTCTCAGTAGGTACCAGTAGAAACTCGTACCTACGTGCAGGCGCCTACCTAGATCATCTCCCATTCGTCTCCCATCTCCCACTCGCGGACGACGAAAAGCCGGCCCCGGGCCACCCACTTGGGAGGTGGGAAGGCGGTCCGGGCCGGGCGTCACACAAGGGAGTGCGACGCCCGCTGGCCGAGGATTCGCCAAGCGGGCGAACGGGTTTCAGCTGATGATCACCCCTTCGGGACGGGGCGCTCAGTCGTCGGCGATCTGCAAGGCCAGCACGAAGTGCTCACCGTCCGTCCCTGCGAGCAGACTGTCGAACAGAGGGGTGAGCCCATTCACTGCGCCGCATTCGGCGTCGTGGTTGGTCCACCAGCTGGCCTCCGGTCCGAGCAGGGACACCACCCGGTCCGCCGCGCGCTCGGCGCTCTCGACGGGCAGGTGCCGGTGGCTCGGCCAGAGCAGGTCGACGGCCGCGACCTGGGCCAGGAAAGAGGCGGCCTCGTGCGTCTCCACCGGTTCCAGAGCGGCGCAGATCTCGGGGGCGGATGGCGGGGCGTACCCGGACAGGAAGCGCCGCCAGGCCTCGTCCGCCGCGATCGCGACCAGCAGCGAGTGGATCCGGGCCGCCAGCTCCGGCAGGTCGGCTTCCGGCTCGGTGAAGCGGCCGGCCGCCACGTACACCCGCACCGGCGTGGACAGCTCCGCCATGCCGGCTTCCAGCTCGGCCAGGACCCCCATGGACGTCACATCGTGATTCTGCCGTAGGCCCCGCGCGGTCCGCTTCCAGGCCACCGTCCTCGTTGCCGCCATCAACGGGTGGTGGTGACGTACTGGTCCGACGACAACGCGAACACCCGTACTCGCCGACCGGAGGTGGGATTGACGGTCTCACGGACCGGACGCATCCCCAGTTTGGTCATGATCCGTTCGGAGGCGTCGTTGCCCACTTGAGCGATGCTGACGATCCGCTCCAGCCCTCGCTCTTCGAACCCGAACCGTACAGCGGCCGCAGCGGCCTCGGTGGCCAAGCCCTGCCCCCAGTGGGAACGTCCCAGCCGCCAGCCGACCTCGACCGCCGGCAGTACCTCCGGCAAGAAGTGGGGCACCGAAAGGCCGGTGAACCCGGCCAGCTCGCCAGTGGACCGGATCTCCACGGCGAACAGGCCGAAGCCCTCGGACTCCCACTCGCTCTCCCACGCCTGGACCCCGCCGCGAGTCTGCTGTTCGTCACGGACGCTGCCGTCACGGATCCACCGCATGACCTGGGGGTCGGCATTGATGGCAGCCATGGGCGCAACGTCTTCCTCGCGCCAGCGACGCAGGATCAAACGGGGAGTCTCAAGCGTGACCATCCCATCATTCTGGATCGCACATGGGCTCTCCGCTATCCCCACCAGGCACTTTCGACACACGCTTCAAGCGTGTTGCAGTCCGGTGTTGGTGTAGGCGCCGTCGCCCGGCGACCGTCACGCCCTCACACCGCTCGGCCGGACCGGAATCGCGCCAGGCCCTCGCATTGGCGGTGGTGCCGGGCACCGGGCGGGCCGCGGCGACCACCGGCCTGGAGTCTTCGTCCGCCAGCCGGCACGTCCGCCAGCCGGCAGGGCCTGGGTAGATCTGCCCTACGGCTCATATCGCTGACGACAATTGAGCACGTTGAGCCATCTGGCCATGCGCGACAAGACGCCCCGCCGCCTGCGGCTTGAGTTCTAGTACGAGGGGCCCCATCCCGGAACGTAGCGGGATGGGGCCCCTCGCTGAGCATCGTTTCCTGTCCTGGCTCAGCCGGTTGCGTCCTGCTTGCGGCGTCGCATCCACCAGGTGAGTGCCGCACCGGTCACGGCGAGCGCCGCCGCGATGCCCACGATCAGGCCGACGGGGGCATGGGATCCGGTGTCGGCGAGGTCCCCATCAGGATCCTTGGCGGCCGGCGGCCGGCTGTGGTCGCCACCGGGCGTGGACGGGTCCGGTGCCGGAGTTGACGGATTGTCCGTCGGGGTGGGCTTGCCGGTATCCGTCGGGCTCGGGGTGGGCTCGCCACCGCCGCCACCGGTGCCGCGCTCACCGGAGGATCCGAGGAAGACCTGCTCGGTGCCGTGGTGGGTGGTCTCGGCCAGGGTGGAGGTCTTGGTGGTCTTGTCCAGGTCGCGGTGCTGGGCATTGAACTGGCCGCGCGTGATGTTGCGCTTGGGGGCCTTGGAGAAGTCGACCCCACCCATGGACAGGATCCACACCTTGCCGCCGTAGTTCCGCTTGAACTTGTAGTCGCCGTTCCTGAACGAGGTGACGTACTTGTCGTAGACGGTCTTCTTGTCCCAGTTCTGGTTCGGGGCGCGCAGCTTCCACTTGCTGATCTCGTTGCTGTTGATGATCTTGCGGAAGTCGGTGGGCTTCGCCGCATCCGCGCGGCGGACGTGCTCGGCGGCGACGCGGGAGCGGTAGACGTAGCGCAGGTCCTTGTAGGCGGCGTCCTCGTTCACGCGGCGCTCCACCTCCGGCAAGATCATGGAGCGGATGAGGGCTTCGGCCTGCTTGGTCTGCGCGTCGGTGATCTTGCAGGCGTTCGGCGGCACGTCGGGGCCGGTGGGCACCTCCATGTTCACCTTCAGCGGCGCATCGAGGATGTAGATGCCGCCGTCCTGCTCGCGGACCTTGGCGGGCTTGGGCGTGATCCACTGCCGGATGATCGGCAGGCACGGCTGGCCGTCGGCGGTACGCGGCACCGAGCGCCAGAAGCGTTCCCCGCGGTCGTACTTGTCGGGGTTCATGACGTCGGCGTAGTCGTGCTTGAGGGTGAGGTCCGCCTCCAGCAGGATGCGGCCGGCGTCGGTCTTGGCGAACTCCTTGTCCATGACGACGTCCGGCCGGATCGGGTTGAGGTTCACCCAGAACTTGTCGGGGGTCAGGGCGAGCCACGTGAAGAACGCGTCGTTGGCCAGGTTCAGGCGGGCTTCGCCGCCCCAGCCGGGCTTGTTCTCCTGGTCGGCGACGTAGTGGGACTTCATGGAGTACTTCATCCCCTTGCCCTTGACGGGCGTGGAGACGTAGTTGAGCTGCATGTTGGAGAAGTCGATGCCGCCGGGGCCTCGGTTGAAGTAGCCGCCACGGTTGTTGGCCTCGTACTGCTTCTGCAGCCGGTACGCCTCCTCGGGCGTCTTACCCGAGCGCAGCGCCTGGTCCATGATGTCGGAGTAGCCGGCCTTGAGCGGATCGGCGTTGAAGCGCCTGTCGTAGCTGGTGTAGACGTTCGGCTTCTGCGGGCGCTCGATGGCGTTGGACCGGCGTTCGACGATGTTGGCCTGACGCTCGCTGGTGCCGCGGGCCGATTGCATCTCCTTGTTGAAGGCGTCGACCTTGTCCTTGGTCCCCTTCTCGGTCGTCTGCCCGGTCAGGTACTGGAACTTGTCCTTGGGGTACTGCTTGGCGAGCTGCTTGTCGCCCTTCATCTGGTCGTTCTCGACGTGACCGTTGGACTTGCCTTCGACGTTTATGCCCTTGGCGCGGTTGCGGGCGTCGATGCGGCGTTCTTGTTTGTTGCCCTTCTCGTCGGTGTATTCGAGGGTGTCCTCACACCACCAGTCCGGGCCGACCATGTTGTACTTCTTGACCATCCGCTGCATGAACGCGAACCCGCGGGGCGGGTTGCCGTGGGGGGGCGAGCCAGCGGATCTGCTTCCACTCGTCCCAGTTCTGGTAGCCCTTCGGCTTGTTCTTCTGCTCGTTGTAGCGGGCGTACATCTCCATCACGCGGTCGGCCGGGTTGCCGTTCTTCTCCCACAGGCGCTGCCACTTGCGGTAGTCCTTGCCCGCGGCTTCGAGCTGCTTTTCGGTGGGCGCGAGAACCCCGTCGAAGTCCTTCGCGGGGTTGACGTACGTGTAGTTCTCATCCGTCGGGAAAGGGTCGTAATCCGCGTCCATCGGCGGCCCGGAGTTCTCCGGGGTCTTGCCGTAGCGGTGCCCGAGATACATCTCGTCGCAGCGCTTCGGCTTGGGCTTGGCCTCGGCCTTCTCGACCTGTAACCCGGGAATCCCCGGAAGTCCGGTCAGGGCGATAGCCGTTGCCGCGCTCAGGGCGAGCGCGGTGCGCGCCCACAGGCGGCGCGCGCGGCCTGGCGGCCGTATCTGGGTGGTCACGTTCTTTCTCCCCCCGGAGAGCCCGTGAACTTCCGCGCCGCGTGGGGCTCCCGTGGTTGTCTGGAAGAGTGCGGCGCCGGAGACTTGTCAACCTTTAGAGGTGACCTGGCCGATCGAAGCAGATGGTGCGGCGATCGATTTCCTCCAACTCCCCTTAGTTTCAGGATTGTTACTCTTCGAGCCAGGTCTCTTCCAGGTGCGCGGCGGCCTCTTGGGTGCGCTCCACGCGGAAGGTAGACAGGAGCTGTTTGCGCCGGTCGATCGGCATCAGGGTGCTCAGAACCGCGTCTTCCACCTCGGAGAGGTCCATGACGCTGGGCTCGGCGTCGATGTCGAAGTCGGAGTCCAGCGCGGTGTGCGCCTCGAAGACACCCAGGATGTCGTCGACGCTGCCCTCCACGCTCCACGGCTCGTCACCTGGCCACCCCTCGGCCCACAGCTGCTTCCCGCCCGGGTGGATGAAGATCCACGCGCCGTAGCGGATGGAGAAGTCGATCCGGGCCGACCCGATCACCGCGGCCCCCGGGTTCTGCTCCGCGAGGGCCTCGGCCTGCTCGGCCAGCGGGAAGAACCCGCCCCGGTAGGCGAGTGCCGGATCGGTGATCTCGGTGACCGGGCCCCAGCAGCCGATTCGCACCTGTTCCAGATCCGCGCGGGTGTCATGGACGATCCGGTCCGTGGCACGCTGCCGACCCAGCTCCGCGGCGACACCGGCGACCGATACGAGGGACGCCGCCACCTCGCGGGCCCTGGCGTGATCGTGCGGGGGAAGGGACTGGATCTTGTGCGGAGCGGGGTTGTTGATGACGGTCAGCGTGAACGAGCCGTCGCGGACCACAGGGGCGTCGGGCGGGTAGTCCCAGATGTTGTTGTCGGTCATAGCCGCACACCGTAGTGGCAGCCGCCGACAGCAACCTGCTTATGGACGTGGCAGGTTGGCGCCTGCGGCGAGCTCCCGCGAAAGGGCATCCGTCCCGCCCGGCTCCGGCAGCCCGACGGCAGCCCCGCTCTGGCTGCCGTGCGGCTCCTGTCCTCGGAACGAGACGGTCACCGGGAACTCCTTGAGGAGCCACGCCATGTGTGCCCACGCGGGGGACAGCGGAAGCGGGTCCACATGGTCTCGGCGCGCTCGTCTTCATCGGCCGGGACGTGCCCGTAGGTGACCAGGGTGCGGGGGTCGGGATCGCGGGCCGGTGATGGTGCGTGAGGTGACGTCCGGACAGGAGCCGTGGGCCGTGCACGGTTCGGCTTCAACAGTCGAACACCGACCAGCAGATGTCGTTGCGCAGCCGCTGGTCATCAAGGACGAGCTCGCGGATCGCCTCCGGGAGCTGATCGCGCTGCCACTGGCACTCGAGTCGCCCCGCGGTCTCGCTCTCGCCTTCCGGTGCCGCTGCACGTGCGGCCTTGATCGCGTAGGCGGCCGCGCCGAGCTCGTGCGCGGCGACGTGGGCGACGACCCCGGCCTGGCCGGCGGCGTACGCGGCATGCCGTGCCGCCCCACGCAGGTCTCTGGCTGCCCCCATCGCATGGCCGCCCGCCGCGCGGGCCTGCATCATCTTGACCTCGCCACGCACCCAGGCCCGGGCATGCTCGATCGCCTGGCGCGGTCGCGGGTCCTCAGGCCGGGCCGACTCGAAGAGGCCAAGGACGTGCTCTGCACAGGCGGCAGCCCATAGAGCGAGGAGACGGTGATCCGCATCGGTGAGAGTCCCGCCACGGCGGATGGTCACGAAGCGGGGGTCGCGGACCTTCGGGAGGATCATGACGTGTGCTCCCTTCTGCGCACATCGGCGCCACTTGCTGCGGTGTGCCCTGGCGGCCGGTCGGCCGCCTGGCGCAGGGAATGATCCAGAGTGCTCATCAGCCGGGCGACACGACTGCTGCCGCCTGTCACGGGCGGGTAGCGGCAGAGCACGTCGATGAGCACCGGTGTCGCACGCCGCCGCGACCGTTCCAGCAGGGCATCCCCGATCGCGGGATCACCGCCCGCCTCCAACTCCCCGATGCGCGCAGCGCTCGCGCAGGCCCGCAGGATGTGGCCGACCTGGCCGGCCTGGGCGATGGGGTGCAGGTATGCGGCCGATGCGGCGTCACCGGCGGATCGCGCGGCCAGTCGCGCGGCTTCGGAGGGTGCGGACCGGGCGGCTCGATGAGCGTCGAAGGAAGTGACGCGCTGCAATTTCGTCCTTCTGGCACCGTTGACGAACGTCCAGGCCGCGTCGATCGCCGCACGGGGGCGCGGATCATCGGGAACAGCCTGCTCAAAGACAGACAGGACGTCCTCCGCGTGCCGGACCACGTAACGCGCCACGACGCGCAGCTCGTCCATCGTCAGATCGAAGTCTCCGGAAACGGTGTGCGTGCTCTGTGCCATGGCCCTGAATCGTATCCTTGAACGCCCGGTGGAGACTCTGCGACGAATCCTCCGCTCATCTGCGTCGGAACCCTCAATCGCAGGTCACATGCGGCCCGTTGACCTGGCCGGTCGCCATGGCCTCTCCACGCACACGGTCCGCAACTACGAGGACGTCGGCCCTGCGCGATCAGCAGGCAGCGGAGCGGGCCTTCGGGGCCCTGCGTGCCGAACTGGACGACCGAGCCGCCCGATGGCCAGGGGACCGAGGGGTGCTTTCACAGGCGGCTCCATGGTTGCTCTCATCGTGGTTTCATCGTGGGTTTCATCATGGGACCCAAGGATGGGCCGAGGGTGGGAAGCCGCCTTCGACGTCATGCCCCATTGACGCAGGTCAGGCTGCAAGGGCACACCCTTCCGACGTGCCGACATCATTTCCACGAGATAGTCGGAGGTAGGGAGTCCCTGATCAGCATGCCGCGCGACGCCTCGCCACGATCGCGGCCGGCAGGCGAACAAATCGGCGGGGCGCCGTTTCCTGGGCCTCTGAACGGTCGCGCATGCTTACCACTCTCTGACCTGCGGTGATGCGCCGGGTGACTGAGCTCAGGGCGGAGCCCTCGGAGTCCATGGGGTGGTGGGACGCCTCGTGTCCGAGCGTGTCACGGCGGCGGTCGGCAGCCGGGATCCGGGGGTCGGCGCGCGGCGCATCCCGATCCTGCGGTCGCCCGACGACCTGCCCAGCCGCGGCGACGGGCGGTCGCCCGTCGCGTCAGCGCGCGGACCGCTGTGCGGCGGTGCCCGCGCGCCCGGAGAGATGCGGCGGCGCGGCGATCCCGGAGGCCAGGTCGGGGTCCGGCTGGAGGGCGCCCCATGTGGAGTGCAGCGGCAGCACCCCGGCCCACACGCCCAGTTCCGCATCCGGGCCGTCGCCGTCGTCCGGCGGGCCGGTGCGTATCTTCACCGAGGCCTCGTCGAGGGAGAGGGCGAGCAGCGCGGTGGCGGCCAGTTCCTTGCGGCTGGGACGCCGGGCGTAGGCCCACTGGCCCGGTGCGGATTGCTCGGTCAGGCACCGCAGACCGGCGAGCTTCTCCTCCTCGTCGGTGACCGGGCGGGGAACCCCGTAGATCATCGCGCTGCGGTAGTTGACGCCGTGCTCGAAAACGGAGCGGGCGAGGACGAGCCCGTCGACATGGGTCACCGTCACGCAGACCGTCGCCCCCGGTGACGCGACAAGGCTGCGGCTGGCCACCGAGCCGTGGAAGTAGAGCGTGTCGCCGTCCGAGCCGTAGACGGTGGGGACGACCATCACGGTGCCGTCGACCGTCACCCCGAGATGACACACGAACCCGTCCGCGAGCACGGCATCCAGCTCGCCCCGGTCCAGGCTGCCCTGCTCACGCAGGCGGCGGTGGCGGGTGCGTTCCGTTGACGACAGGGGACGGTCGGGGGCCGGGGTGGTCATGGGGGTTCCTTGGGGATTCCTCGGGGTTCCTTGCACGTGGTGGCCGCCGTTGACGACGACGAAAAGGGAGCCTACCGATTCCACATCAGAGCGGCCACACTTTCCACCGAATTCGTTGTCGATCCACTTCGGTGCCACCGATTTCGCAGAGTCCCCCTCCCCGCCGCCCCCTTCTTCTCGTCAGCGATAGCCGCTGTCATCGGCGGCAAGGCCTGCGTCCTGGACCTCCACGAGATAGCGCCAGCAGTCCGGCCGGGTGCCGTCCGTGTCCGTGAAGCCGTAGAGCGGGGCGAGTTCGCCACTGGAGACGACCTTGCCCGTCCAGCGGGCGACGTCCGGGTCGGCGGCGAGCGCGGTCACCGCACGGGCGACGTACGCCGGGGATTCCGAGATGCAGAAATGCGGTACCCGGGCCGTCGCATCCCGCCAGTTCTCCTCGGTCACGCCGAAGGCCTCCAGCATCTTCTCCGAGCGCAGCCAACCGGGAGTCACGGCGACGGCCGCGCAGCGGTACGGGGCGAGTTCATGGCTCTGCGCGAGGGTCATGCGCTGGACGGCGGCTTTGACCAGGTCGTAGAAGAAGCCTTCATGGTGGCGGTAGGCCGCGTTGTATTCCGCCGTTCCGTCGGTCATCTCGATCACCAGCCCGCCGGGGCGGCGGATAAGCAGCGGGAGCGCGTAATGGCTGGTGATCGCGTGGGTGTCGATTCCCATACGCAGCATTCGCAGGCCCCCGGGGAGGCTGTGCTCCCAGAGCGTGGTGCCGAACTGCGCGTAGGTATCGCCGCCGAAAATATCGTTGACCAGCACATCGAGGCGGCCGTGGTCGCGGTCGATGCGCTGGACGAGGGCGCGCACCTGATCGCCGTCGAGATGGTCCACCCGGAGAGCCGTACCGGTGCCCCCGGTGGCGGCGATGAGCTCGCCGGTTTCCTCGATGGTCTCCGGCCGGTCGATCTCCGAGCGGCCGGCCGTCCGGCTGCTGCGTCCGGTGGCATAAACGGTGGCGCCCGCGCGGGCCAGTTCCACCGCGATCGCGCGCCCGGCGCCGCGCGTGGCGCCGGCCACCAGTGCCACGCGCCCCGCCAGCGGTCCTGCGGGAGCTTCCGTGTTCCCCATCGTTCCCCTTCCCCCCTTCTCTTCCTCCCTTGCCGCCTCGGGCTACGCCCCCGCCCACAGCGCCGACAAAGCCCCGCCGGTCGGTCACCGAGGCGGGGCGGGGTACGCAGCAAGAAAAGAGCGTGTCAGGAGCTGAGGTGGTACTGGGTCCAGGGCTGGTGGGCCGGCTCGGTTTCCTCGTGGGGCTGCGTGATGGTCCCCCACGGGGCGAGGGCGCTGTCCCAGTCGGGGGTGAGGGCAGCCATATCCGCCACGGCGTCGGCCATTTGCGTCGTTCCCGGGTGCCAGGACCCCATGGCGCTGCCGGAAGCGGAGGCGTTCCAGGCCGCGGTCTGCTGTGCCGGAATGGTGCACTCGGCCTCGTGCAGATCGCCGTGGCCGCGGCGGTGGCGTCCCATCTGGGTCTCACCGGCATGCTGGTGGAATCGCCCTTGAGCCGCCAACTGCTGTGCACGGGAGAGCAGTCGGCTGAAATCGAGGCCGAATTCGTTGGCAAGTTCCCGCAGATCCACGCCGGTCTGCCAGCTGCCGACCAGTACGGCGTCCAGGGCGGCCGACCATGATGGCTCCGGCGCCGCACCCGGACTCTCCCGGCTCTCGCGCGGCGTGGCGGCCGGACGGCTTCCGGAAGCGGACGGGCCGGCGTCGGCAGCGTGGGCGGCAGTGGATTCGGCCTCGGATGCCATCGCATCGGGGTCCCGGGCGACCGCGGTGGGAGCCGCGGCGAGCAGCTGCTCGGCGACCGCACGGGCATCGTCCTTGCCCACCGTGCGCCGGGCGATCCGCACTTCCCGCTCGTTCAGGCCGAACAGGCCCGCGACCGCACCCGTGCTGCCCACGGTCACCGCAAATGCCGCCAGGACCCGCGACCGGTCGGCCTGCGCCTCGTCCAGCCTGGCCTGGGCCTCCCGCACTCCCTCATCCCGAAGGCAAAACGCTTCTGCGAGTACGGCGTTGCGGTCCCACAACTCTCTAGGCTCCATACCCAGACAACGCCGCACCTCCGCAGGTGATCCGATCTTGTCTAGCAAAGCACCCCAAAGCAGGCATCCACCGACCAACTGAAAATATCCCTGCAAGCATCTCGGGCGTGCGCCAAGAGCACCGGCCGGGCGCGATATCGGCGCTGAGCTGCGGCTCCGCCCGCATGGTCGCGATGGTGCGCACGGCGGAGTGTCAGTGCCGTGGGTTACTGTCTCCGTCAGACAGACATTCGAGTGGTCGCCGATCCGCGATTCCTGGGCCATGGCCCTGAGTCATGGCTCGTGCGCCGCGCTTCATGTCCGCACTCATTGGGGGGGGCCATGGCTCATCGTTCTTCGCTCGCACTTTCCCGTTCCACGGTCCGTACCGCGGGGGCCCTGCTCGCCGGCGTGATGCTGTGCGGCACGGCGGCATGTACGTCGCCCGGCGGCGGGTCGCACGACCGGTCGGCCAAGCCGGAGAAGTTCAATGCCGCGCCGGTCGCCGCGGTGCGCAAGGCCGTCGACAAGGGCGCCAAGCTCAACTCGGTGTCGTACCGCATCAACGGCAAGGTCGCCGGTCAGGGGACCGTCGAGGGCAAGGTGTCCTTCAGCCTCCACCCGCGGGCCGCGGACATGCGGATGAAGGCGTCCGGCGGTGCGAAGGAGGGCGAGTTCTCGCTGCGGATCATCGGCGACACGATGTATGTCGGCGGGGGCGCGCAAGCGGCCGCCGCGTTGCACGGCAAGCACTGGCTGAAGTTCCAGATGAAGGGGAAGGGCGCGGGCGGCTTCGGCGGAATGCGGCAGCAGGCCGACCAGGACCCGGCGGCGCAGGCGTCCTTGCTGACGCAGTCCGGTGACGTCAAGAAGGTCGGCGAGGAGACCGTCGACGGCGTGAAGGCCACGCACTACGCCGGGACCGTCGCGGTGGAAAAGCTGCTGAAGCGGGGGGACGTCCAGGGCGCGCCGGCCGCCGAGCGACGCCGGCGGGCGGTCGAGCAGTACAAGGCACTCGGCGTGAACACTCTGAAGCTCGACCTCTGGGTCGGGCCAGACGACCGTACGGTGAAGTTCCGTGAGCGCGCGCAGACCCTGCGCGGACCGCTGGACCTCACCATCCACTTCTTCGACGTCAACAAGCCGGTCACGGTCAAGGCGCCGCCCGCGTCCGACACCATGGATCTGACGCAGAGGTTCAAGGGCCTCAAGGGCGCCCGCATATGAATCCTGGGCTGAGTCCCGGACTGAATCCCGGACTGAATCCCGGACGGTGATCGCGCCGCCGGCTCCCCGGCGGCTCAACCCACCGACTCGTACACATCCGCAAGAACGCAGTCCCACGTCGGCAGGCGCGGCGCGTCCTCGGCCGCCTGGTCGCACTCCTCCGACCAGGCGGGCTGCGTCCCCTCGAAGGGCAGCGGATCGGCCCGGATCATCCGCTCCCGGAGGGCCTCCGCCACTCCCTCCGAGTCGGTGACGTCGTCCGACACCGTGAAGTCGTAGCCGGGGCGCTCGCGTTCCAGCAGATAGAGGAAATAGCCGAAGGAGTCGAGGCTGAGGTTCAGCGGGCGTGCGGTGTACTCCCCGTCCGGCAGGCAGTGGACAGCCCCGGAGGCGGGGTCCAGGATGACGGCGTCATAGAAGATTTCCCCGATGACCAGCCAGTTCTCCCAGCCCTTCGGCATGTCCCGGTAATTGGAGAAGAAGTCGAGGTCGGCGCACCGGCGAAACCCGCGGGGAGTGCCTTCCTCGAAGAGCCCTCCGTCGATCACGAAGAAGGAACTCCGGTCGTCCGGTAGGCCAATGCTGGTCAGGAACGCATGGGCCGACTCATGAAGTCCGGCAGGCAGCTTCTCGTCGTCCAGCCTCAGCAGGCTCTCCGGAGGGAAGACCGACTCCATCATCGTGCGGTCGACGAGCTGGGGCATGCGCTGTCCTGTCGGGTAGGCCGTCTTGGTGCGGCTTGGTCGTCCAGGCCGTCCGGTGCGTCATCATTCCGGGGCCGCCGGTGTCGGCCTATCGACTCGATGTGCCGGTTCGCCATAGCGATTCGACGTAGCGATTCGCCGTAGCGATTCGACGTATTCGGCGCGCCGGTTCGGTGCGCCGGTTCGACGTGCCCGTGTCGAGAAACGGTATCCCGCCGGACGTTCCGGCTGCGCGCTGGGCCGCTTGCTGCGGCCGACGGCGGCCGCCTACCCCCAGGACTCGCTCTCGGCGGGATGCGGCAGGCCGATCGGATTGGGGAAGGGCAGCGCCTCCGCGGCCAGGATGTGGCGTACGACGCCCTCAAGTCCGTGCAGGAGCCGGTCGGTCTCCGGTCTGAGGAGCGGGCCGAGCAGACGCGCCGCCAGGCGGTCGGTCTCCGCCTCGATGCGGGTCCGCTCCTGCCGGCCGCGGTCGGTGGCCTCGCCGTGCTCGTCCACCAGCCCGCGGGAGCGCAGCCGGTCGGCGGCGGCCGCCCATTCCTCTTCGGTCCAGCCGCGGTCCTGCCGCATGGTGTCCTTGGGTACGCGGCCGGAGGCGGCGGCGAGGACCAGGGCTTCGCAGCCGTCGAGGCCTTCGTCGGCGAGTACGGCCAGGTGCGCGTCACCCCTGAACTCGCGGAGTGCGGTGCTCAGTTGCCACAGCCGCTCGACCGGGTCGGCGTGGTCGCACAGCGCACGGTTCGCGGCGAAGAGCGGCCGTGCGACGGTGGGGGCCTGCTCGACGATCATCCCGAGCGGGTCCGACAGCTCGGCGGCCGTCTCGTCCAGGTCGGGATGGATCCTGCGCAGGGCGTCGGCGGCGCGGCGGGCACGCTCGTCGAGCACATGTGCCGGGCTGACGATCCCCCAGGCCGCGGGCAGCGCACGGGCGATCATGCCGGGCGCGAACACCCCCAGTACGGCGGTGGCGAGTGCGGGCTCCACGGCGCCCAGCGGCGCGGTGCGGGAGGCGAAGTAGCCCATCCAGAAACCCTTGAGGCCAAGGGCCTTCCCCAGGCCGCGGCACTCCTCGTCGAAGTATGTGACGGCGTGCAGCGGTTCGGTCAACAGCCAAAGCGATCGTGCGCGCAGCTCCATGCGCGCACGCTACCGCGCTCCGCTCACCAGGCGCGGCCGGCAACGCGCGCATCATGCAGCACCCTCGAACGCGCGGCGTGTGACGCGCGGCGTGTGACGCGTGGCGTGTGACGCGTGGCGTGTGACGCGTGGCGTGTGACGCGTGGCGTGTGACGCGTGGCGTGTGGCGCGCGGCGTGGCGGAGATCAGCGGCGGGTCAGCGGCAGCGGGTCACAGGGCGGGGCGGCCGCCCGCTCCGAAGCCCGACTGCCAGGCCCAGAGATGGGTGCAGTTGGGGCACTGGAGGTGCAGCAGGCTGCCCTCGTTCGACAGGAGGTAGCGCCAGTGGTCGGCACAGGTCCGCCCGTCGAGGCAGACGGCGCAGTCCCGGTCGTCCTCGCATCCGGGGCACGACACCCATGCCCGGCGCCCGATATCGGCGGTGGGATCGAGCGGCAGCATGCTCATGCCTGCCCGGAGGCCGGAAGGACGTTCGCGGCGACCAGCATGTCGTAGGTGGCCTGCTGTTCGGCGTCCAGGCCGGAGTAGAGGAGCCGCTGGGCCTCCTGTTCGGCCTCCATCACCTCGATGGGGTTCCAGGTGTCGCCCAGCGCCGCCAGGACTTCGGTCCGACGCCGCGTCTCGTGCTCGGCGAGGTCGAACGCGAATATGTGCTGGTCCGAGGTGTTGCGGTCGATCATGGTGCGCGTCCCATGCCACTTGGGGATGATTCGGACGTTTGTACCAAGGGGAATGGGATTGAGGAAGCGTCAGGTGGGGACGGTGGGGCTTCACGGCGAGACGTGCATCACAGCGAACAGGGGGCCCGTGCCGCAATTTTGGTGATACCGGACAAATTCCCCTCGCCTTTCGTGGTGCTATGCCCGATATAAGGGGCAAGGGCGAGCGTGACGCATCTCATCGCCGCCGACCCGGCCACTGCGCACCCGGCGGCGACGGACGGCGATCGATGCACGGCGGACGGCGGCGGCGGGCTCACCGCGGACGGCGCCTCCGAACCCACAACACCCGCCCCGCCGAGCCCAGTTGACGCCCCCGGCCCGTCGGGTCACGCTCGGAGCCCTGCCCTTCCCCCAGGAGGTACCCATGCTCCGACGCCCCGCCGCGATCGGCACCGGCATTGTCATGCTCGCAGCAGCGTCCCTGGTGGGCGGTGCCACCACCACGTACGCCGCGACCACGTACGCCGCCACCGCCGCCCCGCTCGCCAAGCTCAGCCATGCGCAGGCCACCGGTAAGTTCCGCGCGGCCGGTATCAGCTGGTCCTCCAGCGGCGGCTGCGCGGACCGCAACAACGCCACCTGCACCTCGTTCGACCAGATCAACTCCGCCACCGTGGACGGCGTGATCACGCTCAAGAGCGCCAGCGGCTGCGCGGTCAACCTCACCGGCGGCACCGAGACCGGTCACGCCAGTGGCACCTACAGCCACTGGAACGGCTACAAGGTCGACTTCAGCCTCTCCACGTGCCTGACCCACTACATCACCACCGCCTTCGCCTCCATCGGCGGCTCCAAGTGGAAGTCCGGCAGCGGGAACGTCTACTACAAGGAGGGCAACCACTGGGACGTGACGTACTACAACTGCGGTGGTTGCCTGACCGCTCGGCGGCCGTAGGCCCTGGTACGCGGCGGACGGCTGGGCAGCCGCCGCACGGCGACCGCGGCGGCGTCGTCGCCCAGCCGGCCGTCCGTATGCGTCAACAGCTCCTCGCGCAGGCACCGCAGCAGCTGCTGCGGACTGCTCGCACTCCAGGCGGCGGCCCGCTCGACGAGCGGGTAGAACACCCCTCTGCTGTCACGGGCCTCGATCACCCCGTCCGTGTACAGCAGCAACAGGTCACCGGGCTCAAAGGGAAAGGTCTCGACCTCGTACTCAAGCTCTCCGGCCAGGGTGCCGAGCCCAATGGGCAGGGCGGGCCGCTGGGCATGCAGGATGACGGTCTTCCCCTCGTGCAGCAGGAGGGCGGGCGGGTGGCCGCAGGTGATGGTGCGGAGCACGGGCCACCGGTCGGGGATGTCGAAGAGCGAGGCGGTCGCGAAGGTCTCTTCGGAGTCGGAGTCGGAGTCGAGGTCGAGGTCGGAGCCGAGGTCCGGGTCGGTGGCGCCGTGCCCGCGCTCCGCCCGTTCCTTGGCCGCCCCCGCGGCGGCCGGATCCGCGCGCCACTGGCAGCTGTCCCAGCTGACCGCGCCATCGAGGTGGATGGCCAGATTCGGCAGGGTGGCCTGACGGTGGGCGGCCGCGCGGAAGGCCCCCAGAATGAGGGCGGCGTTGCCGTACGCCGGCAGGCCCTTGCCGCGCACATCGCCGATGATCAGCCGGGTGCTCCGCGCGGTGCGCGCCGCCGCGAACAGATCGCCGCCCATCTCCGCCTCTTCCTCGGCAGGCAGGTAGAGCGAGGCGATCTCCAGCGCGCCGCTGCGCCGGGGCAGCGGACGCAGCAGCACCTGCTGGGCGACGCCGGCCACCGAACGACTCTGGACGAGCCGCCGCTCATTGCGGTCCCGTACGACGGTGAAGACGACGACCAGCGCGGAGACGACCACCAGCGCGGCGATCTGGGCCTGGAGGTTCTCGGTCAGCAGTACGCCCCGTGCGACGCCGATGCCCACCTGGGCGGCGACCGCCAGGGCGCCGATCGCGGCCGTGCGGCGGGGGCCGGAGAAGGCCGCCGTGATGGCGGGGGCGGCGACGAGCAGCGGTCCGAGATGGACATGGGGCGGCGCCAGCACGTCGATGACCACGACCGCGACGATGAGACCGATCGGGATCAGGGTCAGGTACGGGCTCAGATTTCGCCGTCGAGGCGATCGTCCAGGCATATGCACCAGCCGTCGAAGGGGCATGCACCATGTTTGCACCCGCGCGAGAGAAATACCCGATTGGATACGCTATCCATCTGTTTAGTAATGATTCATCGCTCTAACCGTGATCCACCGCTTTACTCCTGAGTAGCGCGCGCACCCGCCCCGACGGCAACCCGGCTGCGCGCGGCGGCCCACCGATGACCCCAAACGCGCGCAGCCGCCTCAACTCCCCATGCTACGGACGCAGTTGGCAACGCCCCACACGCCCCACACCCCCCGCGCCCCGCCCTACCGCGCCGCCCGCAGCCCCGCGATCAGCAGATCCAGCGCCGCCTCGACCGCCGTGCCCGACATGAGCGGAAGGTGGTCCCGTACGCGATGGACGTTCGGGTACGTGTCCTCGGACAGGCCGCCGTACGCCGCCTGCCAGGCCTCCTCGTCCGCGGCGCGCTGGGCGGGCGCCAGCCGCAGGAACGCGGCGTCCACGGCCGCGTGCCCGAGGACGGTGTCGACGAGGGCGTGGTAGTGGCGTACGGCGGTGGCCTCGTCGAAGCCGGCCTCCAGGAGCAGGCCGATGCCGGTGTCGACGGCGCGCTGCTCGTGCGGGCGGCCCGTGACGCGGACGGTGCTGAACACCGCGATCTGCGGATGGCGCAGCGCCGAGCGGTAGGCGCGCAGCCCGAAGTCACGCAGGTCGGCGGCCCAGTCCCCGCTCGGCGCGAAGCCCGCCATGGACTCGCCGATCAGCCGGTCGGCCAGCGCCAGCAGGAGGTCCTCGGTGTTGCGGAAGTAGCGGTAGACGGCGGAGGGATCGGCTCCGAGGGCCGCGCCCAGTTTCCGTACGGTGAAGGCGCCCGCGCCCTGCGCGTCGATCAGTTGGCACGCCGTGTCCACGATGAGGTCGGCGGACAGCACCACACCCGAACTCGTCGGCCGGCGCCGTTTGCGCTCGGCCGGAACGCGTTCGCTCTCCGTCACGCCGATCCCCTCCGCTTCGCCCGCCGCCGCCTCGGCCCTGACCCGGGCCAGTTAATCACCAGGTTACGTCAACACCGTTGACACAAGGCGGAGCGGACTGTTTCATCGGCGGACACACGGCCCCGCCGGAACCGGCCCGGCCCACCCGCCCAAGGAGCGTGTGCCATGCCCCCCTCCGAAGTGCAGCAGGCGCAGCAGGCGCCACCAACCCCCGGACCAGCGACGATGCGCCGCTCGCTGGGCGTGAAGGACGGGGTGGCGATCGCCGCGTCGAGTACCGCCGCCACCACGAGCATCGGCATCGGCATGGGCACGCTGGCCATGTACGCGGGCCGCCAGACCCCCGCCCTGCTCCTGCTCGCGTTCCTCCCGATCCTCGGCATCGCGCTGTCGTACGCCCGCCTCAACCGCACCGAGCCGAACTGCGGCAGCGGCTACACCTGGGTGGGCCGGTCCATCGGCCCCTGGCCGGGCTTTCTGACCGGGTGGGTGGTGCTGGTCGGCAACGTGATCTTCATGGCGTACACGGGCGCGGTCACCGGCTCCGTCGTGCTGCAGTTCCTGAACAAGCTCGGCGTGCACAGCGTGCTGGGACTGCGGATGGACCCGTCCTCCACGGGCATCAGCACCGCGGTCGGGCTGGTCGCCCTGGTGGCCGTCACGATCACCGCCATCACGGGTGTGCGGTCCGCGACCCGGATGCAGCTGGGACTGCTGATCTTCGAGTACGTGGTGCTGCTGGGCTTCTGCGGCTACGCCCTGGTCGTCGGCGACCAGCCGTTCTCGCTCTCCTGGCTCAACCCCTTCGAGATCGGTTCGCCGCAGGACCTCGCGCAGGGCATGGTGATCGCGGTGTTCATCTACTGGGGATGGGACGCCGCGTTCAGCGTGAACGAGGAGACCCGCAGCGCGTCCGATGCCGCCCGCGGCGGCCTGATAGCGCTGGTGGCGATGCTCGGCCTGTTCCTGGTCGGAGCGTTCGCCTTCCAGCGGGTGATGGACAACGCCGAGCTGATCCACAACGGACCGCAGGCGCTCACCTTCCTCGGTAACCGGCTGGCTCCGGAGCCCTGGGCGTCCCTGCCGCTGGCCGCCCTGATGTGCTCCGCGTTCGCCTCGCTCCAGTCCAGCGTCATCCCTACCGCCCGGGGCGCGCTGGCCATGGCGCGGGACCGGACCTTGGGCGGGGTGTGGCAGCGGGTGCATCCGCGGTACGGATCCCCCGCCGCGGGCACGCTCCTAATCATGGCCCTCGCCGCGCTGCTCGCCGTACTCGCGGTCGGCATCCCCAAACTCAGCGACATGATCCTCACCGCGGTCAACTCGATCGGCCTGACGGTGGCCCTCTATTACGGGCTCACCGCGCTCGCCTGCGCGGTGCGGTTCCGCGCGAGCCTGCGGGAGGGGGTGGCCCGCGCGCTGCGGGATGTGGTCATCCCGGCGGCGAGCGCGCTGGCGCTGTTCGGGCTCGGCGGCTACCTCGTCTGGGACTACGCGACGATGAGCGACCACTTCGAGGCGAGCCCGGACAACGGCTGGTTCCTGCTGTTGCTGCCCGCGCTCTTCGTGGCGGCGGGCCTCGCGGTCGCCGCCTGGGCCAAGTGGGTGCGCCACGCCCCGTACTTCCGTACCGGCCGTGGGACGGACGCCGACGCGATCACGCTGCCGATGGATGGGGAGGGCGGGCGGCTGCCCGGCACCGCCGAGGGATGATCATCCTCCCGGTCCGCCCGGTCCCGTGACGGCGCGGACCGCGCGCCTCCCCTCTCCCCCTCTTCCCGCCTCTCCTCCTCTCCCCATCGACTCCACCCACTCCCCGACCCGCCCCCAACGCCACAGGAGCAGCCCCCCATGGACACCACCACCCCCGCCGACCTCGTCTTCCTCTCCGGTCCCGTGCACACCGTCGACTCCGCACGGAGCCGGGCGAGCGCGGTGGCCGTGCGCGGGGACCGGATCGTCGCCGTCGGACACGACGGGGAGAAGGGCGGGATACCCGACCTGATCGGGCCCGCCACGGAGGTCGTCGACCTGCGGGGCAAGCTGCTCATCCCGGGGTTTCAGGATGCGCATGTCCACCCGGTGGGCGGCGGGCTGGAGCTGGGCCAGTGCGATCTCAGCGCGGCGGTGACCTCCGAGGCGTACCGCGAGCTGATCCACGCCTACGCCACCGCGCATCCCGACGCGCCCTGGATCACCGGCGGCGGCTGGTCGCTCGAGGCGTTTCCCGGTGGCATGCCGACCCGGGACTTCCTGGACGCCATCGTTCCCGACCGCCCGGTGTTCCTGGTCAACCGCGACCACCACGGCGGCTGGGCCAACTCCCGCGCCCTGGAACGGGCCGGGCTCACCGCCCGTACCCCCGACCCGGCCGACGGGCGGATCGAGCGCGACGCCGCCGGCGAGCCGACCGGCATGCTGCAGGAGGGCGCCATGCGGCTGGTCGGCGACCTCGTCCCGGAGCCGACCCTCGCCGAACGGACCGAAGGGCTGCTCCGGGCGCAGCGACTCCTCCACGGGTACGGCGTGACCGCCTGGCAGGACGCGATGCTGGGCCGCGGCCCCGGTGTGGCCGACGCCACCCCCGCCTATCTGGCGGCCCGCGACGAGGGGAAGCTGACCGCGCGGGTGACCGGGGCCCTGTGGTGGGACCGGTCCCGCGGGGCCGAGCAGATTCCCGAACTGCTCGCACGCCGGGCGGAGTTGAGCGGCGGACGGCTGCGCGCGACCAGCGTGAAGATCATGCAGGACGGGATCGCGGAGAACCACACGGCGGCCATGCTCGGCCCGTATCTGACCGCGTGCGGGTGCGCCTCCGACAACAGCGGGATCTCGTTCATCGACCCCGAGGCGCTGCGGGCGTATGTCACCGAGCTGGACGCCGAAGGGTTCCAGGTCCACTTCCACGCGCTCGGTGACCGGGCGGTCCGGGAGGCCCTGGACGCCGTCGAGGCCGCCCGGACGGCCAACGGGTGGCGGGACACCCGGCCGCACCTCGCGCACCTCCAGGTCGTCCACCCCGATGACGTACCGCGCTTCCGCAGGCTCGGTGCGACCGCGAACATCCAGGCGCTGTGGGCGGCCCACGAACCGCAGATGGACGAGCTGACCATTCCCTTCCTGGGCGCCCAACGGGCTTCCTGGCAGTACCCGTTCGGTGATCTGCTGCGCTCCGGCGCCACCCTCGCGGCGGGCAGCGACTGGCCGGTCAGCTCGCCCGATCCGCTCGCCGCCCTGCATGTCGCGGTCAACCGCCGGGAGCCGGAGGCCGGGCCGTCGACGCCGGTCTTCCTGCCCGACCAGCGGATCGACCTGGGCTCGGCGCTCGCCGCGTACACGGCGGGCAGCGCCTACGCCAACCATCTCGACGACACCGGCACCATCGCGCCCGGCAAGCTGGCGGATCTGGTGGTCCTGGACCGCGATCCCTTCGACGGCCCGAGCGAGGCCATCGCCGAGACCCGGGTCCTGCAGACGTTCGTGGGCGGGCAGCGGGTGTATGCGGCGGGCGACGCCTGAGGGGGCCGCCCGCGCGGACCGGCGTGCGGTGCAGGGCGGCCGGGCGCTCGTCGCGCGGCCGCCGGGCCCGCCGCGCCGCCCTACTCGATGACGAGCTCGACGTCGATGTTGCCGCGGGTGGCCTTGGAGTACGGGCAGTACTGGTGGGTCGCCTCGACCAGCCGGCGTCCGGTCTCGCCGGCGAGGGCGTCCGGCAGCTCCACCCGCATGATCACGCCGAGGCCGAAGCCGGTGTCGTCCTTACCGATGGAGACCTCGGCGGTCACCGAGACGTCCTTGGTGTCGATCTTCATCTGGCGTCCGACATTGGCCATCGCGCTGGCGAAGCAGGCCGCGTACCCGGCGGCGAAGAGCTGCTCGGGGTTGGTGCCCGCGCCGTTGCCCCCGAGCGCCGACGGCATGGCGAGGGCGAGGTCGATCTGCCCGTCGGAGCTGACGGCCCGGCCCTCACGGCCATTGGCGGTGGCGACGGCGGTGTACAGCGCGTCCATCGGATTCTCCCTGCGTCTGGTGGGTCCGGCGGCCGCTTCCCGGCCGCCCGATGCCCTCAACAATTGCACACACTTAAGTTGCACGCAACTAAGTTGTACACAACTAGATAGTCGGCGAGCTAGCCTGAACCCATGACCACGCTCCCGGTACCCGACTCCGAACTGCTCCGCCTCGACCATCAGGTCTGCTTCCAGCTGCATGCCGCCTCGCGCGCGTTCGGCGGCGTCTACCGGGACGCCCTCAAGGACCTCGGCCTGACCTATCCCCAGTACCTGGCGATGCTGGTCCTCTGGGAGCACGGTCCGCAGCCCGTCAAGTCCATCGGCGAGCGACTGCGGCTGGATTCCGGCACCCTCTCCCCCCTCCTCAAGCGACTGGAGGCGGCCGGCCTGGTACGCCGCGAGCGCAGCGCCGAGGACGAACGCTCGGTCACCATCCACCTGACGGCGGCGGGCGAGGACCTGCGCGCCCAAGCCCTGCCGGTCCCCCGCCGGATGCTGGCCGCGACCGGCCTGACCGTCGAGGAACTCCGTACGCTGCGGGGCCTGTTGGGGCGGGTCACCGAGGCGCTCGACCAGGCCTGACGGCCGCCGCAGGGGCGAGGTCCGCCGGGCCCGGCGGACCTCGCCCCGCACCCTCCGCCGGCCCGCACGATCAGCGCGGACGGGCGTGATCCGCACCCCGCACACCCTTGCCCACACCACCTCGATCCGCTCATCACTCCATTGAGCTACCGAGGTTGGGGGGTCTTTGGGGCCTGGGCGTATAAAGATGGCCAAACCAGCCGGAGCCGCCGGCGAGCACCCGCCAGGACGCGGTTGGCAGCACGCCTACGAACAGCGGAGGAGCGCCACGTGAATGCGGCAGAAGTTGTCAACGACCTGCTGGTCCAACGATTCGGGGTCGTCAGGGCCAACATCAGCCACGAGATTTCGCTGCGCGATCTGAAGATGGACTCCCTGGCGCTGGAGGAACTCCGCGTGCTCATCGAGGACCGGCTGGGCATCGACCTCGACGAGGTCGCGCTGTCCTCGCGGGACACGGTCGGTGCGCTGGTGACGGCCGTCGACGGCAAAGTCGCCGCGTGACGGCCCGGCAGCAGCCGTTCGCCGCGGCGGTGACGGGACTGGGACTGGTGACCGCAGCGGGCGTGGGGACGAAGGCCACCTGGCACTCCGTCACCCAGGACACCGTGCCGAGCGGAGTGTCCCGGCAAGAGGAACTGGTCGACCTGCCCTGCGACTTCATGTACACGATCGCGGATCTGGACCCGGCCGCGGTGCTCGGCGTGGCCACCCAGCGGCTGATGGACCGCTTCTCGCAGCTCGCCGTGATCGCCGCACGGGAGGCGGTCGCGGATGCCGGGCTGGACCCGGAGACCTGGGACAGCAGCCGGGTCGCGGTCGTCATCGGCTCGGCGCACGGCGGACTGCCGTTCTACGACGAGCAGCATGTCGCGATGTCGCAGCGCGGCGCCCGGCGGGTCTCCCCCAAGCTCGCCCCGCTGACCGTCATCAACGGCGCGGCCAGCAGCGTCTGCACGGACCTCACGGTGCACGGCCCGAGCTTCGGCGTGGCGACCGCCTGCTCCTCCGGGACCGTCGCCCTGGGCACCGCGCACCAGCTGCTGCGCGCCGGGGTCTGCGACATCGCCATCGCGGGCGGCGCCGAGTCGACCGTCTCCCGGCTGCTGATCGCCAGCGCCTGCCAGATGAAGGCGGTCTCCCTCCGGCGGGACGACCCGGCCGCCGCCTGCCGGCCGTTCGATGCGGAACGGGACGGCTTCGTCGTCGGCGAGGGCGCCGGCCTGCTCGTACTGGAGCGGCCCGAGCACGCCCGCGCCCGTGGGGCCACCGTCCGCGCCCAGGTCCGCGGGTACGGCGCGTCCAGCGATGCCTACGCGGCGGTCGCTCCCGACCCCGACGGCGCGGGCATCGAACGGGCGCTGCGCACGGCGCTGACGGACGCGGACCTGACGCCCGGCGACGTCGGGTACGTCAACGCGCACGGCACGTCGACGGTCGTCAACGACCTCATCGAGGCGACCATGCTGGGGCGGGTGCTCGGCGATCACCCCCTCGTCACGTCCACCAAGGCGATGACCGGGCACACGCTCGGCGCCGCCGGCGGTATCGAGACCGCACTCACCGTGCTCGCGCTGGAGCACCAGCTGGTGCCGCCGACCGCCAACCTCGACGTACCGGATCCGCGGATCCCGATCGAGATCGTGCGCAAGGAGGCCCGGCCCGCGCGATTCGACTGCGCGGTCAAGACGTCGCTCGGCTTCGGCGGGCACAACGCCGCGCTCGTGCTGACGCGCGGATAGCGCGGTTGTCCGTTGTCCGCACCCCACCGACAGTGACCGACGGGAACGGCCACGCCGCATCGGCGCGGCCCGTTCCCGTCGGCCTTCCCCAGAAGGAATCAGTCATGGCCGAGGAAACGATCCGCGCTTTGTCGGTGAGCGGGGTGTCCTATTCATACCGGTTGCTCCGGCAGCAGGACCGGGTCACCGAGCCCGTCATGGTGCTGGGCGGCGCACTGCAGGGAATGTTCGGCTGGCCACAGATGGAGGACCGGGTGGGGCCGGTGGCGGACGTGGTGACCGCCGACCTGCCCGGCATGGGCAGCGCCGACGCGCTGCCCCCTGGGCCGAGCACCAACCTCCTGTGCGCGGCGATCGTGCGCGTCATCGACGACCTGGACGTCCCCCAGATCAATCTCTTCGGCTTCTCCTACGGCGCCGGCCTCGCCTATGCGTGCGCCCAGCGCTTCCCGCGCCGTATCGCGCGGCTGGCGCTCGGCGGCGTACCGGCGCACATCACCGCCGCGCAGCTCGACCACTGGCGGCAGGCCGCCGACCATCTCGCACGCGGCGATGCGGAGTCCTTCGCCACGCTGGTCACCGAGGGTCTGATGTGCCTCGACGAGCGCCGGCACGTCACCAAGCGGCGGCTGGCCTACCGCTATGTCCGGCGCTCCCTGCTGCATGCGGCCCGGCACTCACCGCATGCCGTCGATGCGCTGCGCCGCGCGCTGATGGACCGCCCGGACTTCTCCGCCGGCCTGGCCGGCGTGCCGACGCTCGTCTTCAGCGGGGAGCACGACACGGTGACTCCCCCGGCCCGGCAGCGCGATTTCGCGGCCCGCATCCTCGGCAGCCGCTTTCTGACGATTCCCGACGCCGACCACTGGGTGGTGCTGGAGCGCCCGCAGGACGTCGCGGACCTGGCTGCGCGCTTCTTCACCGACGCGCCGCTGGCCTCGGCGCCGTGCCTGATTCCGGCGGGGCGGGAGGAGGAGGTGCCGGTGGGGGATCCGGCGTACGCGTAGCGGCCATGGGGCCGCGCGGCTCGGGGCGCTTGGGGCGTCCCGAGCTCGACGGGCGCTCTGACCTGCAGGGATTCACATTCCCTTGCGGTTATATAACCACTGAGCAATACTCTGGGCATGCCCATACCGTTCGACGTACTCGCGGAGCCGAGCCGGCGCAAGATCCTCGATCTGCTTCTGGAGCGACCGCATCTGGTCGGTGAGCTCACGGAGCGGACCGGGCTGAGCCAGCCGGGCACGTCCAAGCATCTGCGGGTGCTGCGCGAGGCCGGGCTCGTACAGGTCCGGCAGGACGCCCAGCGCCGCTGGTACGAGCTGCGGCCCGAGCCGCTCGCGGAGCTCGACGCCTGGCTCGCTCACTACCGGCATCTGTGGACCGGGAGCCTCGACGCTCTCGAACGGCATCTCGACGCCATGGAGGACGACCCCCTATGAACCCCCACTCCGACACCCTCAGCACCGCCGACGGCCGCACCGCGCTGCGAATGGAGCGGCGGCTCGCCCATCCGCCCGAGAAGGTCTGGGCCGCGATCACGGACCCGGCGCAGATCGAGCGGTGGTTCCCGTCCGAGGTCACGGTGGAGCTCAGGCCCGGCGGGACGATGACCTTCTCGATGCCCGGGGTGAGCGGCGCCGCCATGACCGGCACGGTCACCGATGCGGACGAGCCCCGCCTCTTCGCGTTCACCTGGGGCGAGGACCATCTGAGCTGGGAGATCACCCCCGATGGCGACGGTTCGCTGCTGACCTTGGTGCACACCTTCGGCGACCGCTTCGGCGGCGCGAGCTTCGCCTCCGGCTGGCATCTGTGCATCACCGCGCTGTCGCAGCTGCTCGACGGCGAATCGACCGCCGTGTATCCCGACTCGGGCGCGCTGCACGAGGCGTATCTGGAGCAGTTCGATCTGGGCCACGGCACCGTTGAGGACACCCCGGACGGCCCCCGGATCCGCTTCGAGCGGCAGCTCGTACGGCCCGCCGACGCCGTCTGGGCCGCGCTGACCGGGGGCGACGAGCCCTCGCCGGGCGCGCCCGCCCCGGAGGGCTTCACCGCGGAGAAGGTTCCGGCCGGGCCGGTCACCGAGGTGCGGGCGCCCGAGCTGCTCGCCTACCGCTGGCACCCGGAGGGCACCGTCCGCTGGGAGCTGCGGCGGGGCACCGGCCACGGCCCCCGGCTCGTCCTCACCCAGACCGGGCCGCGGGGCTTCGATACCGCCGCGGCGCTGGCCGCATGGCATTCCCGGATCGAGCACCTGGCCGCCCGACTGCTGGAGGACTGACCGCCGAGCGGCCCGCGTCACGCCCCCCGCGCCGCGACGCGCGGGGGCGTCGTCGCGTTTCGGGAAAATCCCCCATGAAACGCCCATCGACCGCGTGAGCCAGGCCACTTTGGCGGCCTCCGGGAGCCGGAAAAAGGCGCCCGCCAGGTGATGCCGGGCACAGGGCGTACGTCACTTACGAGCCCCCCTAGTCGGTGCATATCCGGCACAGGGCGCCAACCGCGGCCTTTACATCGGACATTTCACTGCAACTCACGAACATAGGTAGTACTCGGCATCATTGCCACGATCCAGGGCGCTCGCTAAACATTGTTTCCGGCAGCACCGAGGACGACCCGACGAACGCCGCCCGCAGCGGCAAGTCACCGACTCCCGGACCGCACAAGCCACCGAAGACCAATACCCCCGCCCCCCTGGAAGAGGTCACTTCGTATGCCCAGCATCACCCTGCCCCGCACCTCCCGCATCGGCCGCAAGCACAAGTTCTCCGCGGCGCTGGTGGCCACCGCGAGCTGCGCGGCAGCCGTGGCGCTCGCCTCCCCGAGCCAGGCCGCGACGCCGGCCGACCACGCGGTCACCGCGTCCGTCGCCAACCACGTCAAGGTCACGGCCGTCAACACGCAGGCGCACACGGCGAAGCAGGACGCTTCCCAGGGCGAGAACAAGCAGTACTCGAACAACCTGGACGGCTGGATCCGCCAGTCGCTGGACATCATGAAGGCCAAGGGCATACCCGGCTCCTACGAGGGCCTGCACCGCAACATCATGCGCGAGTCCAGCGGCAACCCCAACGCCGTCAACGGCTGGGACGTCAATGCCGTCAACGGCATCCCGTCCAAGGGTCTGCTGCAGGTGATCCAGCCCACCTTCAACTCGTACCACGTCGCGGGCACCGCCAATAAGCTCACCGACCCGGTCGCCAACATCACGGCCGCCGCCAACTACGCGGCCGACAAGTACGGCTCGATCGACAAGGTCAACTCCGCCTACTGAGCCACCGGCTCATGGCGCCGCCGTGCTCCGTCACGGCACCAGCAACGGCAGTGGCCCTGCCCGCATGATGCGGGCAGGGCCACTGCCGTTTTTCTTGCCGATCAGACGTCAGATCCCGCCGTGACCGTAGAGGAAGTGGCCGCCGAGCAGCGCGTGCAGCAGGCGGCCGACGAGGAACAGACCCTCGCGGTCCTCTTCGCGCTCCTTGCGCTGCTTGCGCTTGCCGCCGTCCTGACGGGCGCCTTCGATGCGGACCTCGACGCGGGTGCGGCGGTGATCGCCGCCGACGCGCTTGTGCTGAGCCTGGCTCTGGTGCATGCGCTGACCGTGCTCGGGGGCGGGCGCCGCGGCGGCGCCCCCGGTGGCGATGACGCCCGCCACGAGAGCGCCGGCGAGAACGGTGGATACACGACGAAGCATGAGCGTTTCCCTACGATGAGTGAGCGGGGGACTACTGCTTGCCGACTCACCATCAGGCACGGCAGGTCCCGGAGCCACGCGACAGTCCGGTTGATGCTGCGAACGGACCATCGACACCGCCGCTTCGCCGTAACGGAACTCCCTGACGGGCTAGTGCAATGAGCGCTTCGGGGCGCGGTGACGTACCGCACTCATTCCTGCCCCGCGAGAGGCATTTCCCGCTCACCCGGGGCTTCGGAAGGTGCCTTGCACCACATTCGGAGAATGCCGCGGCGGACTCCCGCGAATTAACTCGCATTCCCACCACCTCGTCCGGGCAGACGGTGGGTACGGGAATGGCCAATTCGCATGTGAGCCAGGCAACTTTGCCGTGGGACGAGAAGCGATTTCGGGGCCCCGCCAGGTGATGCCGGGCACAGGGCGCAGGTCACGTACGACCTCGGCTAGTGGGTTAAATCCTGGCCCTCGGGCGGGAAATGAGCCCGGCTTCGGGCATTGCCGCCTTTCGCACGAAGGCGCCTAGTACAAGCGGCCATTGCCAGCGACCGGGCCGGTCGCTAACTATGGATTTGCGCCGGGAACGAGCCAGCGAATTCCGCCCCTAAGGGCAAACGCAGCGAATAACTCCCGGACTCTCTACGCGCCGTAGAAGGCCGCCTCCCCGTCCCCAGTACCTGGAAGAGGTCATCGCATGCCCAGCTTCACCCTGCCCCGTACCGCCCGCATCACCCGCACCCACAAGGTCGCCACCGCCGTTCTGGTCGCCGCCGGCGCCACCACGGCCCTGACGATGACCGCCCAGCCCGGCAACGCCCAGGCCGCCTCCGCGCACGCCCCGGCCGCCGTGAAGCCGGTCAGTGCGAACGGTATGCCGGTCGCGGTGCACGCAAAGGGTGACGCCCCCAAGGCCGAGCACCCCGCGATCGAGACCGTCGCCGCCCAGCTCAAGGTGAAGGAAGCCCCGAAGCAGGCGCACACCGCGAAGCAGGCCGCCAACCGTTCCACCGAGCGCAAGGCCGAGCCCAAGCGCTACGCGAACAACCTGGACGGCTGGATCCGCCAGTCGCTGGACATCATGAAGGCCAAGGGCATACCCGGCTCCTACGAGGGCCTGCACCGCAACATCATGCGCGAGTCCAGCGGCAACCCCAACGCCGTCAACGACTGGGACATCAACGCCATCAACGGCATTCCCTCGAAGGGTCTGCTGCAGGTGATCCAGCCCACCTTCGACACGTACCACGTCGCGGGCACCGCCAATAAGCTCACCGACCCGGTCGCCAACATCACGGCCGCCGCCAACTACGCGGCCGACCGTTACGGCTCGATCGACAACGTCAACTCCGCCTACTGAGCCACCGGCAACAATCGGCGAACCGGCGATGAGCACGACGCGAGACATCAGAAAAAAGCCGACAGGGTGGTCGGCGTAGGCAGTGCGAAGCGGCGGAATGGCGCGTTCGCCGCTGCGCAGTGAAGCGGGCCCCGGCAATTGCCGGGGCCCGTTTCCCATGGGGATATGACGGCCGGTCGGGTGAGATGCCCCGGCCGGTCGGCGTACGGATGGCCGGTCGGGTCTTGGCTGCGGTCAGTTCAGCGTATGAGTCTTCTTATCGGCAGAATTCTGCTCGCATTCCGCCGCACCGACCCAACCGAAGGACTTCGGAGGCACGCGATGCCCTTGCGCACATCCGGTCCGGCCCGCCGCCCACGCCCTCTCGCGGCCGGAACGTTCGTCACTCTCTTCTCCGTGCTCGTGCTGCCCCTCGCACTGCCCGGTACCGCTGGGGCGTCGGACGCGGGAAAGAGACCCGCGCACCCGGAGCAGGACTGGATGGGCTCCACCATCGCCGCCCACGAGGGGGGCGACCGGGCCGGCGGCTCCGAGCCCCGGGCGACGCGTCCCACCGTGGCCGGCGTGGATGTCTCCAGCCACAACGGCAACGTCAAGTGGTCGGCGCAGCGCGAGGCAGGCGCGAAATTCGCGTACGTCAAGGCCACGGAGGGCGTCAGCTACCGCAACCCGTACTTTCTGCAGCAGTACAAGGGCGCCTATGACGCCCGCCTGATCCACGGTGCGTACCACTTCGCGCTGCCGGACCATTCCACCGGTGCGGCACAGGCGAACTATTTCGCGGCGCACGGCGGTGCCTGGTCCAAGGACGGCAAGACGCTGCCGGGGGCGCTCGACATGGAGTACAACCCGTACGGATCGACCTGTTACGGCAAGACCCACCCGGAGATGGTCGGCTGGATCGCGGACTTCGTGAAGACCTACCGGGCGAAGACCGGGCGCGATGCGGTGATCTACACCTCCTTCAACTGGTGGAAGCGGTGCACCGGCAACTCGGCGCAGTTCGGGAACAGCAACCCGCTGTGGATCCCGCGCTACGCCGGCTCGGTCGGCTCGCTGCCGGCCGGCTGGAAGTTCCACAGCATCTGGCAGCACACCTCTTCGGGCCCGGGGGTCGGCGACCGCAACCGTTTCAACGGCTCGATCGCCCGTCTCAAGGTGCTCGCGAACGGAGGCTGATCCCGCGGCACCCGAGCAGCAACGGCCGGTCCCCGACGCCTTCTTCGGTGTCGGGGACCGGCCGTTGTGCCCAAGTTGATGCGTACTTCATGGAGTTGCCGAAATACGGCACAACCATCCCGGTACGTCCGGTGTCCAACACTGCGACATGACCACGCGGTGCATACACCCGACGGGGGTATTCCATGAAGCGTTCACGTGCCATCGCAGGATCGGCGGTACTGGCCGTGGCGGGCATCGCCACCATGGCCACGGCCACCACGGCCACGGCCGCCCCGGCCCGCGCCGCCGCATACAACGGAGCGTGCGGCAGCGGTTACAGCGTAGTGAATTCCGTACCGATCACCGGAAAGGGGACGGTATATCTGACCTACAGCGCGAAGACCGGCAAGAACTGTGTCGTGACGGTGCGCAACAGTCCCGGTAAGCCCGTGTACATGTACACCTATCTCGGGCCGAGCGACGGAAGTGCCGACGCGGTCTTCGACAGCGGTCTGTACACCTCGTACGCCGGTCCGGTGTATCTGCCGGCGAAGGGGCGTTGCGTCGACTGGGGCGGCACCATCGAATCCGTCAGCGTGAGCGTCTCGGGCTCGAACTGCGGCCGGCTGGCGGCGGGAGTCGTGACGCATCACTGATGCGGATCGCACCACATGAAGGGGAGCGGGCCGCAACGGCCCGCTCCCTCCTGGCCGTTCACCGGATACGGCTCAGCTCTCGGCGTTCCCGTACGGCTGGGTGAGGATCTCCATGGCGTGCCCCGAGGGATCGAGGAAATAGACGCCGCGGCCGCCGTGGTTGTGGTTGATCTCGCCCGGATGCTGCTGCCGGGGATCGGCCCAGTACGTCAGCCCGGCCTCCTCGATGCGGGCGAACGACGCGTCGAACTCTTCCTCCGAGACGAGGAAGGCGTAATGCTGGATGGTGATCGACCCGGGGTCGACTTCGGCGAAGTCCAGCGTGACGCCATTGGCGGTCTCGACCGGAATGAACGGACCCGATTCGGTCCCGACCGGCAACCCGAGGATGTGCGCCAGGAATTCGGCGGAAGCCCGGCTGTCCCGGGCGGAAATGATGGTGTGGTTCAACTCGACTGACACTGTGGAATGCCTCCAACAGGCAACTCCCGGACACCTCCACGCCTCACCCTGCCGGTGACCGACGCGCGATGCCGTGCGGTGATCCTCGGACGGCACGGGCGGCGCTGTCAAGGCGCTCCGGTGCTCTCCCGTGCTTCCAGGCGCGGGAGTTCGCCCTGCACGGTGCGCGGCGCTCCGCCGTCGAGGACGGCGAGCAGCTCCTGGGCGGCGAGCCGGCCGAAGCCGGGGGTGTCGCGGACGAGCGCGGTCAGCCGGGGGTGGGTGACCCGGCAGAGGGCGGAGTCGTCCCAGGCGACGATCGACAGCGCGTCCGGTACCCGGATGCCGCGCTCGGCGGCGACCGAGGCGCCGGCCACGGCCATCACGTCGTTGTCGTAGATGATCGCCGTGGGGGGCTCGGCCGCGTCGAGGATGCGGCGGGTCGCCTCGGCTCCTTCGGCGTCGGAGTAATCGGTGGTCACCGAGCGGACGCGTCCTTCGCCGAGGCCCCGCAGGTCCGCTTCGGTACGCAGCGAGCGGATCCGGCGCTCGGTATGGGCCAGCCCCGGCAGGCCGGCCACATGCGCGATGCGGCGGTGCCCGAGGCCGTAGAGGTGGTCGAGGACGCGGGCCATGGCCTTGGCGTCGTCCGCCCAGACCGTGGAGAGCGGGGGGTTTCCGGCGGCCGGTCCCGGGTCGGCGAGGCCACCGACGACGACCGCGGGCAGGCCGAGCGAGGCGAGCAGCCGCGGCCGCGGGTCCTGAGTGCGCGGGTCGACGACGAGGACGCCGTCCACGCGGCGTTCGGCCCACCAGCGGCGGTAGAGCGTGCATTCGGCGTCGAGGTCCGGCACGACCTGGAAGAGCAGCGCGGTCTTCCGTGCCGAGAACACTTCCTGGATGCCGGAGACGAGCTGGAGGAAGAAGGACTCCACGCCGAGGGTCTGGGCGGGGCGGGCGAGGACCAGGCCCGCGCAGCCCGCGCGGTCGCCGGACAGTGCGCGGGCGGCGCTGTTGGCCTGCCAGCCCAGCTCCTGCGCCACCCGCCGTACCCGGGCGCGGGTGTCCTGGGAGACGCCCGGCCGGTCGTTGAGCGCGAAGGAGACGGCGCTCTCCGACACCCCGGCCCGGCGGGCGATGTCCTTGATCGTCGGCCGGCGTGCCGGTTTGCGGCGGGCGGCCTCACCGGGCGCTGTCATGGCGGGCCCCCTCCGGACTGAACCGCATTAGTACGGCCAGTCTGATCAGCGGAGAAGGGCCTGTCAATCGGCCTGCCAATCGGCCTGCCGAACGCGCCTCACCGGCGATTCCTCACCCGGGTATTGACACTCACTAAATCGCATTAGTACGGTCTGCCGCGGCGTTACCCGAGAGTGGCTCTCGCACAGCATTCCCCGTCCGGGAAAGTCGGAGCGAAGGGGTCGGACAGCCATGCGTATCTCCCGCAGAACGGCCATTGTCAGCGCGGCCGTCATGACATCGGCGCTTGCGCTGACCGCATGTGGGGCCGGAGGAGGATCCGGCGGATCCGAGGATGTTTCCGGGAAGGTCGAGGGGCAGGTCACCTTCCAGACCTGGAATCTCAGGGCACATTTCAAGAAATACTTCGAGGGCGTGATCGCGGACTTCGAGAAGAAGTACCCGGACGCCAAGGTGAAGTGGATCGACCAGCCGGCCGAGGGGTACGCGGAGAAACTCAGCGCCGATGCGGTCGGCGGTACGCTGCCCGATGTCGTGAACGTCTCGCCCGATCTCGCGTATCCGCTGGCCAGGGCCGGTCTCGCGCTGGACCTGGAGAAGGCCGCCGGGAAGTATCGCGGGGAGTATCTCGACGGGGCGTGGCGGAGCCAGGAGATGCCGGGCATGCCGGGGGTCTACGCCTTCCCCTGGTATCTGAACACCGGGCCGATGTTCTACAACAAGGAGCTCTTCCGGCGGGCCGGGCTGGATCCGGAGAAACCGCCGAAGACCTACGGTGAGCTCTTCCGGGACGCCGTGTCCATGGCGCGGAAAAGCGGCCGGCGGACGGCGATGCTCGCGAGTACGCCGGCCATCGAGGATTTTGGGCGCTATGGCGTCCGGCTGATGAATGCGGAAGGCACCCGGTTCACCTTCAATGAGCCCAAGGGCGTCGAGCTGCTGGGCCACTACAAGGAGCTGTATGCGGCCGGGGCGCTGGATTCCCAGGCGCTCACCTCGAACGCCGAGTCCGCGGGGCGGAAATTCCAGCAGCAGTCCGTGGCCATGAATCCGGGCGGTGCGCTCGATCTGCAGAATTTCAAGAAGGAGGCGCCGAGCCTCTACCGGAACATCGGGATCACGGACACGGTCAACAACACCGGTAAGGCCAATATGTACGTCCAGGGCCTGATGGTGAACGCGCAGAGCAAGGTGAAGCCGGCGGCCGTCGCGTTCGCGCACTTCGTCACGGACAGGAAGCATCAGATGGCCTTCGCCAAGGAGGTCACGATCTTTCCGAGCACCAAGGGTTCGCTGGACGATCCGTACTTCACCAAGGAGGACGGCACCGACGCGACCCGGGTGCGGGTGGCCTCGGCCGCATCGCTGAAGACCGCGGTGAATTACACGCCGGCGCTGCTCAGCGATCAGATGAAGACCGTGCTGCGCAATGCGGTCGCCAGGGCAGTGCAGGGCAAGGAGTCCCCGAAAGCGGCGCTGGACGGCGCGGTCGCCGAGTGCAATCGCCTGCTGAAGACCGGCTGAGACGGAGGCGCGGGGTGAAAACGCACGGTCCGGCCACCCCCTGGCTGTTCCTGGCTCCCGGGCTGCTGATTGTCGCGGCGTTCGGTCTGTATCCGTTCCTGAGCACGGTGGCGTATTCGTTCACCGATGCGCGGACACTCACCGAGGGGCACTCCATCGGCGGCGCCAATTACCGGGAGCTGATGCATGACGCGATGTTCTGGACGGGGCTGCGCAACAGCGTGCTGTACGTCCTGGGGGTCGTCCCGCTGCTGGTGGTCCTGCCGCTGCTGCTGGCCGTGCTCGTACGGCGGCACATTCCCGGGATCGCGTTCTTCCGGGCCGCGTTCTACACCCCGGTGGTGGCCTCCGTCGTCGTGGTCGGGCTGATCTGGGTATGGCTGCTGGACGACCGCGGGCTGATCAATGCGCTGCTGGAGGCCCTGGGCTTCGGCCGGGTCGGGTTTCTCAGCGATCCCTGGCTGCTGCTGTTCAGCGCGATGGCGGTGACCGTGTGGAAGGGCCTCGGCTACTACATGATCATTTATCTGGCGGCGCTGGCCGACGTCCCGCGTGAGCTGCACGAGGCGTGCGCGGTCGACGGCGCGGGCGCGGTGCGCCGGTTCATGACCGTGACGGTGCCCGCGGTGCGGTCGACGATGGTGCTGGTGGCGGCGCTGTCCTCGGTGGGCGCGTTCAAGGTGTTCTCCGAGGTCTATCTGATGGCCGGGCCGACCGGCGGCCCCGGCGGCGAGGACACCACTCTGGTGATGCTCGTCCAGCAAGCCGGGACGGGCCTCAGCGGCCGGGTGGGCTATGCCTCGGCGCTGTCCGTCGTGGTCTTCGTCATCACGCTCGGCCTGATGCTGCTGGTCCTGCGCGCCAACCGGCGGGGGGACGCGGCATGACCCGGGAATCCGGCGAACGACGGCTGCCCGCCTGGCAGTTGGCGCTGCGCTATGTGCTGCTGCTGGCCGTGCTGGCGCTGACGGTCGGGCCGTTCCTGTGGCAGCTGTCCACCTCCCTCAAGGGCCCCGGCGAGGACATCTACCGCTCTCCCCCGGGCCTGCTTCCGCAGCGGCCCACCCTCGGCAACTACTCCGGCGTCGCGGACATCATCCCGGTCTGGGACTTCGCGCTGAACTCGCTCAAGGTCGCGTCGGCGAATGTGCTCACCAACTGCGTGGGCGCGGCGCTGGCGGGCTATGCGCTGGCCCGGTTGCGCTTCCGGGGCCGCGGGACGGCACTGGTCGTGTTCGTCATGGCGATGCTGGTACCGGTCGAGAGCATCATGATCGCCCAGTTTGTGACGATGCGGGAGCTGCAGCTCAACAACACCTTGATCGGTGTACTGCTGCCCGGCTGTATCGGTGCGATGAATGTGCTGCTGATGCGCAATGCGTTCGCGGGGCTGCCGTACGAGGTGGAGGAGGCCGCGTTCGTCGACGGCGCCAATGCCTGGCAGCGGTTCGTACGGATAGCGCTGCCGTCGGTCAAGGGGACCCTCGCCGTCGTCGCGATCTTTGCGTTCATGGGCGCCTGGGACGACTTCCTGTGGCCGCTGATCGTGCTCAGCGACCAGTCGAAGTTCACCCTGACCATCGGTCTGAATTTTCTGCACGGCACGTTCGCGGACAATCAGCGGCTGGTCGCGGCGGGCACCGTCATCGCCGTCCTCCCGCTGATCGTGATGTTCGCCTGTCTGCAGCGTTATTTCTTCCGCGGTGTGGGCGAGGGGGCCGTCAAGGGCTGACCCCGTCGCCGCACTCCCCCGCTGCCGTACTCACAGGAAGCGCAGGAAGCCCATGCCCGTACCGCATACCCGCCAGGTGCGCTTCGGCGCCAACTACACGCCCGCGCAAGGGTGGTTCCACCACTGGCTGGACTTCGACCTGGATGCCGTACGCGCCGACCTCGACTCGCTCGCCGGTCTCGGCCTGGACCACGTCCGGGTCTTCCCGCTCTGGCCGCTCTTCCAGCCCAACCGCACCCTGATCCGGCCGCGCGCCGTGGAGCAGCTCGTACAGCTGGCGGACGCCGCCGCGGAGCGCGGCCTGGAGGTGAGTGTCGACGGCCTTCAGGGGCATCTGTCGAGCTTCGACTTCCTGCCCGCCTGGACGCAGACCTGGCACCGCCGCAACCTCTTCACCGACCCCGAGGTGCTGGCCGGCCAGGAGGAGTATCTGCGGACGCTCGCGGCCGCCCTCGCCGACCGGCCGCATTTCCTCGGCATGACCCTCGGCAACGAGATCGACCAGTTCTCCGACGGCCCGCACCCGGACCCGGACCGCATCACCGCCGCCCAGGCCACGGCCTGGCTGGAGCGGATGCTGGCCGCGTGCGAGCGGGGCGCGCCGGGCCGGATACATCTGCATGCCGCGTACGACGCCGCCTGGTACCGCGACGGGCATCCCTTCACGCCCGCCCAGGCCGCCCGGCTCGGCGCCGCGACCGCCGTGCACTCCTGGGTGTTCAACGGCACCGCCCAGCGGCACGGTCCGGCCGGCACCGCCACCGAGCAGCACGCCGCGTATCTGATCGAGCTGTCCAAGGCCTGGGCCACCGACCCGCACCGCCCCGTATGGCTTCAGGAGGTCGGTGCCCCCGCCCCGCACATCCCCGAGGACCGGGCGGCGCGCTTCACCGAGGCCACCGTCCGCAATGCGCTGGACTGCCCGGACCTGTGGGGCGTCACCTGGTGGTGCTCGCACGACGTCGCGCGGTCGCTGGCGGACTTCCCCGAGCTGGAGTACGGGCTCGGGCTGCTGCGCAACGACCGTACGGTCAAGCCCGCGGGGAAGGCGATCGCCGCGCTGGTCGAGGAGTGGCGCGGCCGCGCGCACCGCCCTGCGGTACGGAGCACCGCGCTGGTCGTGGACGTCGGCGGGGCAACGGCCGCGCCGTACCGCTCGGTGTGCGCACCCGGTGGCGCCGTCTTCGACGCCTGGATGAGGCTCACCGCGCAGGGCGTGCGCCCCTGTCTCGTACTGGCCGAACTGGCCGATGACGGGCGGCACTTGGCCTCGCGCGGGATCACGGAGGTGTGCACGCCCGACGAGGTCGGCTGAGGCGGCCGACCGTCGCCGGAGAACGGCCGGAGAGCGCCAGAGGCCCCTCTCCGGAGGAGCACCCGCCATGCCCCGGTCCCAGCCCCAGCTCCCCTTCCCGCTGTCCCGCCGCCGTGTCCGAGCTGTTCACCGTCTCGGACGCCGCGGAGCCCACGCACCCCTGGAAGTCCCTCCTCTCCCCCCTCCCTGTCCTCTCCCACCACCCTCCCCGTCTCTCTCCCCGGAGCCGCCCCATGCATGACGATCGCGCCCTGGTCGAAGCCCGTCTCACCCGTGTGCTGAACGAGCGCATCCGGCCCGCCCTGTACCCGGAATCGGTCCCCCTGGAGGTCTCGGCCTGGGTCGCGCCGGGTGGGGAGGTGCCCGTGGCGGAGGGGCTGGCGGCGACGCACACCCCGGTGGCCGTGGGCGACGCCTGGGGTGCGCCCTGGGCGACGACCTGGTTCAAGGTGCGGGGTCAGGTGCCGCCGGAGTGGGCCGGGCGCACCGTGGAGGCGGTGCTGGACCTCGGGTTCGACGAGCGGATGCCGGGTTTTCAGTGCGAGGCGCTCGTCCATACACCCGACGGCAGCCCGGTGAAAGCCCTCAATCCGCGCAATCAATGGGTGCGGGTGGGCGCGCCGGTGCGGGGCGGGGAGCGCGTCGAATGGCATCTGGAGGCCGCGTCCAATCCGGTGATCCTCGGCGTCCCACCCTTCCGGCCCACCCGGCTGGGCGACCCCGAGACGGCGGGCGGCGAGCCCCAGTACCGGCTGGCGCGCCTGGATCTGGCGGTGTTCGACACGGCGGTGTGGGAGCTGATCCAGGATCTGGAGGTGCTCGGCGAGCTGATGCCGGAGCTGGCGGTGGACAGCCCCCGGCGCTGGGAGGTGCTGCGGGCGGTGGGCCGGGCGCTGGACCTGGTGGATCTGCAGGACGTCAACGGGACGGCGGAGCGGGCGCGTGCGGCGCTGCGCGAGGTGCTGGCGGCGCCCGCGGCGGCGTCCGCGCACCGGATCAGCGCGGTGGGGCATGCGCATATCGACTCGGCATGGCTGTGGCCGCTGCGGGAGACCGTACGGAAGGTGGCGCGTACGGCGTCGAACATGACGGCGCTGCTGGAGGACGAGCCGGAGTTCGTCTTCGCCATGTCGCAGGCGCAGCAGTACGCCTGGATCAAGGAGCACCGGCCGGAGGTATACGCCAAGGTCAAGAAGGCGGTGGCGGATGGACGGTTCGTGCCGGCGGGCGGGATGTGGGTGGAGTCGGACACCAATATGCCGGGGTCGGAGGCGATGGCCCGGCAGTTCGTGCACGGGAAGCGCTTCTTCCTGGAGGAGTTCGGCGTCGAGAACGACGAGGCGTGGCTGCCGGACACCTTCGGCTTCGCCGCGGGGCTGCCGGGGATCATCAAGGCGGCGGGCTCGAAATGGCTGCTGACGCAGAAGATCTCCTGGAGCCGGACCAACGCCTTCCCGCATCACACCTTCCGCTGGGAGGGCATCGACGGCACCCGGATCTTCACCCACTTCCCGCCGGTGGACACCTACAACTGCCAGATGGCGGGCGGAGAGATCGCCCATGCGGCGCGGAATTTCAAGGACAAGGGCGTGGCGCGGCACTCGCTCGCGCCGACCGGCTGGGGCGACGGCGGCGGTGGCACGACCCGCGAGATGATCGCCAAGGCCCGGCGGCTGCGCGACCTGGACGGGTCGGCCACGGTGACGTGGGAGAGGCCCGCGGACTTCTTCGCGAAGGCGGCGGCGGAGTACCCCGACGCGCCGGTGTGGGTGGGTGAGTTGTACCTGGAGCTGCACCGGGCGACGCTCACCAGCCAGGCGCGGACCAAGCGCGGCAACCGGCGCAGCGAACAGCTGCTGCGGGAGGCCGAACTCTGGTCGGCGACGGCCGCCGTTCTGACCCAACATCCTTATCCCCACGAGCAGTTGGACCGGATCTGGAAGACCGTGCTGCTGCACCAGTTCCACGACATCCTGCCGGGATCGTCCATCGCCTGGGTGCACCGCGAGGCGGAGCGGACCTATACCGCGGTGGCCGCCGAGCTGGAGGAGATCATCGCGGCCGCGCTCGCGGCGCTGGCCGGCGACGGGGATCGCGCCCTGACGGTGAACTCGGCGCCGCACGCCCGCGGCGGGGTCGCCGCCGGGGCGATCGGCAACGCGGCGGAGGAGGGACCGCGGGTACGTGCCGAGGCCCGGCCCGACGGCGGATTCACGCTCGACAACGGCCTGTTGCGCATCGGGATCGACGCCCGCGGGCTGGTCGGCTCGGTCCACGACCACGCCGCCGACCGCGAAACCCTCGCGCCCGGCAGTGCCGCCAACCTCCTCCAGATCCACCCCGACTTCCCGAACATGTGGGACGCCTGGGACGTGGATTCCTTCTACCGCAATGTCGTCACCGATCTCACGGAGGCCGACGAGGTGACGCTGTGCGCGGCGGCGCCGGAGGCGGCGACGGTGCGCGTCACCCGCTCCTTCGGCGCCTCGCGCGTCGTACAGGAACTGACCCTGGCGCGCGGTCAGCGGCGCCTCGACATCGCCACCGAGGTCGACTGGCACGAGACGGAGAAGTTCCTCAAGGCCGCCTTCCCTCTGGATCTTCATGCCGAACGGTATGCGGCGGAGACCCAGTTCGGGCATCTGTACCGGCCCACTCACACCAACACCAGCTGGGAGGCGGCCAAGTTCGAGGCCTGCGCGCACCGTTTCGTACACGCCGAGGAGCCGGGGTGGGGCGTGGCGCTGGTCAACGACTGCCTCTACGGGCACGACGTCACCCGCACCGTCCGGGAGGACGACGCCCCCGGCACGACCACGACCGTACGGCTCTCGCTGCTGCGCGCGCCGCGCTTCCCCGACCCGGAGACCGATCAGGGCCTGCACCGTTTCCGTTACGCGCTCGCTCCCGGTGCCACCCTCGCCGACGCCGTGCGCGAAGGCCACCGCATCAACCTCCCCGAACGGCGCATCGCCGGTTCGAGCCCCGTACCGCCGCTGATCACGGTCGACAACGACGCCGCGGTCGTCACGGCCGTCAAGCTCGCCGACGACGCGAGCGGTGATGTGATCGTCCGCCTCCACGAGGCGCACGGCGGACGGGCCAGGACCTGCCTCACGGCCGCGTTCGCGCTGAGCGACGCGCTCGCCACGGACCTGCTGGAACGCCCGGTGGACGACGGCCCGGCGGTGGAGCGCGCGGGGAACCGGGTCCGGATGGCGCTGCGGCCGTTCCAGATCGTCACCCTGCGGTTGGTGCGGGCGGACCGGCGCTGAGCGTCAGCCGGTTTCGCCCGACCGCGAGCGCGCGTCGGCGCAGGTGTCGCGGCGGGTGTCGGGCCGGCGCTCGCGTCCGGCGTCGCGCTCGTGGTCGGCCGGCGGGTCCTGGGCCGCGTCATGGCAGGGGTCGCCGGCCGGGTCCAGGCCCAGCATGTCCATCAGCAGCGACAGGTCGTCCGCGTTCCGGGCCCGGCCGGCCAGCGCCCTTCGGGCGAGCCGTCGTTGCTCGCGGGACGGCATGCGGCGGGGCTCGGTGTCGTCGGCAGTGCACTGTTCATCGCTCACCGCTGCATTGTCGGCCGGGCCGCGGCGCGGTGCGCGTCGAGCGGGCCGACGGGCTGTCGTGCCATGTCCCGGGGACAGCTTGACCCGAACGGGTGACGGCGGTGGGCTCGCGCCGTTCCGCCGCGCGGATGCAGATCGCGCGGCAGGGGGTGATGCTGGAGGCGTGGGGGATCGTCGTGAGGAAGGTGTCCCATGTCCATGCTGGACAAGATCAAGCAGATGCTCAAGGGCCATGAATCGCAGGCCGACAAGGGCGTCGACAAGGCCGGGGACTACATCGACAGCAAGACCCAGGGCAAGTACGAGCGGCCGGTCGACACCGCCCAGGACAAGCTCAGAGGGCAGTACGGCAGTCAGGGAGACCAGGGTCAGCCGCCGCAGCCCTGACGACGACGCATCGCGCCGCCCGGCCGGCGCGGCCATCGGCTCCCGTAGCGTCCTCGACGCCGACCGGCGTCCTTGAAGGACCGCGGGAGGCGTCCCGGCATGCCAGGGCGCCCGCTCCCGGTACGGGGCGGGCGCCCTGGCCATGGGCAGGGATCAGACCGCCTGCGGGCGGATCCTCTCCGCCTGGGGGCCCTTGTTGCCCTGGGTGACCTCGAAGGTCACCTTCTGGCCTTCCTGCAGCTCACGAAAGCCCTGGGCGTCGATGTTCGAATAGTGCGCGAATACGTCGGCGCCGCCGCCGTCCTGCGCGATGAATCCGAAACCCTTTTCGGAGTTGAACCACTTCACGGTGCCGCTGGCCATAAAACCTGTCTCCTTCGTCAAAAAACGGGCTTGAATCGGGTTCCGCGACCTGCGGAACCCGGAGGTGATCGCCCTGGTCCGGAGACGCACTGCACACAAGCAAGAACGCCCGTGAATGCGACACGGGCGCCCGGCACTTCGGAACCACGACAGCTGATCAGGACGCTACACCGAGCAGCGCCCATCCGCGCGCAATGCCCGCCCCAATGAGGTCGGGAATGTCCGCCAGGAAAATCGGACCGGCCTCGGCGGACCGCCGCCACACGGGCCGCCCCGGCCGCCGGCAACCCCGGCCGGGCGCCGGTGGGCTCGCGCCGTACGGTGCGGCGGCCGGGGGTGCGGGTGACCTACGGGGCGGGAGCCCCGCGGGTGTCGGCTACCAGATCGCGTCGACCCACTCGGGGTGGTCGATGAACGGGTTCCGGTTGTGCTGGTACTTATCGAATATCACCTGGTTGCGGTGCTGTTCGAAGGAGGACGGCGGGTCCTGGTCGCTCCACTGCTTCAGTACGGAGAGCCGCCCGATGTTCGGCGCGGAGCCGTTGTCCACCTTGTCGTTGGGCTCCAGGTCGGGGAACCCGTCGCCGCCGTCGTAGCGGACGGCCATGTAGAGGATCATCCGCGCGACATCGCCCTTGTCGGCGTCGCGGGGCTCGAAGGAATCGGCGTCGGTGTAATTGCCCGGCGCCTCGCCGATCTCCGTGCCGCCGTTGTCGAAGTCCTTGTTGCCGCGGGTGCTGTTGACGGATACATCCGCCGGGCGGAGATGGTGAATGTCGGTGCCGGGCCCGGTGGCCGTACCGAAATCGCCATGGGATTTCGCCCAGACGTGCTCGCGATTCCAGTCGTCCGGATTTCCGCCGCTGGAGCTCTTGCTCTGGGACTTGCCGGTATACAGCAGAATGACGTTCGCGCTGTTGGCCGGATCCTGGTCGGTTTCCTTGAGGGCGTCCCAGACCTGGGAATAGGACAGTTTCCCGGTCTGGGTGCTGCTGATGATCTGGTGCAGCGAATTCTTGAGTTCCTGACCGGTCTTTCCTATCGCGTCCTTGTAGTACGTGTCGTCGTACGCGGTCACGGATCTGCCGTGCGCCACCGCGCCGGTCGCCGTACCGGCCGTGGCAGTGGACGGGATCTGGACGGCCAGCGCCGCCAGTGCGGTGCCGGCGGCCACGGTCAGCGCGATGCGCGCGCGGCGCGTCAAGCGGGTGTTGTCCACGGATGGTGTCCTCTCCCCGAAATGTGGCACCGAGCCGTGAAATGTGGGGGCACGACCGGCGCCGGCCGTTGGGTATACGGCCTCAGGAAGCCTTCCATCGCGACATTCACCACAGTGTGAACACCGGGCGAGAATTATGTGGTTCCTCCGTGGCGAACAGGCAACTGGGCCGATGACTCATCAAAAGCGGCAAGCCGGGGAATTGTTCATTCGCCGTCAGGAAACACCGTCAAAAGGTCGCCCGGAGACCGCCGGCAAGGGATGCCGGAAAGGAATGCCGGAGAGGTCGTCAGAAACCTTCGCGGCAAAGGAGTCACAGCGGACGGCCCGGGAGCGGCCTGGCCCGGTCGGGGTCGAGGAGCGGGGCGAGCAGGTCGCCGTGGCGGGCGAGGCGGGGCGCGATGTCGTCGAAGCGGAAGGCGAGTTGGCCCGGGTCGGCGCAGGCGGCGACCTCGTCCCAGGTGACGGGGGTGGAGACGGTGGGGGTCGCGCGGGCGCGCAGCGTGTAGGCGACCGCGGTGGTCTTGGCGGCGGCGTTCTGGGAGAAGTCGATGAAGACCTTGCCGGGGCGCAGCGCCTTGGTCATCTTGTGGACGACGAGGTCCGGGAGGGCCGCCTGCGCCTCGACGGCGAGGCTCTTCGCGTAGGCCGTGGCCCGTTCCGACGGGGTCGGTTCGAGGGGGACGAGGAGGTGCAGTCCCTTGGAACCGCTCGTCTTGGCGTGGACGTTGAGGCCGTCGGCGGCCAGCCGGTCGTGCAGCCAGGCGGCCGCGGCGCAGCATTCCACGATGGTGGCCGGGTCGCCGGGGTCGAGGTCGAGCACGAGACGGTCGGCGGAGCCCGGCGCCCCGCTGGTCCATTGGGGTGCGTGCAGCTCGACGACCAGGTTGGCGGCCCAGACCAGCGAGGGCAGGTCCTGCAGCAGGACCTGGCGGGTGGGCCCGGAGGACGTGTGCGGCACCTCGCAGGTCTCCACCCAGGAGGGCGTCCCGGGCGGCACGTTCTTGGTGAAGAAGCGCTGGCCGTCGGGCCCGTCGGGGTAGCGCAGAAAGGAGAGCGGCCGGTCGTGGAGGTGCGCGAGGAGCGGGCCGGCGGTGAGGGTGCAGTAGTGCACCACCTCGCCCTTGGTCGTGCCGGTCTCGGGATAGATGACCTTGTCCAGGTTGGTCAGCGAGAGGCGGCGCCCCTCCACGTGCGTGATCGGCGACATACGATGAGAATTCCACAGATCCCGACTCAAGGGATGAAACATGCGTTCCATCTGGAATGGGTCCATTTCCTTTGGCCTGGTCACCATCCCCGTGAAGACGTACAGCGCCACGGACCGCACCTCGTCGGTCTCGTTCGCCCGTATTCACACCAAGGACGGGGCGCAGATCCGGTACCGCAAGATCTGTGAGCTGGACGGGGAAGAGGTGCCGAACGAAGAGGTCGGCAAGGGGTACCAGGCACCGGACGACGAGACGATCGTGCAGATCACCGACGAGGACCTGGCACGGCTGCCGATGCCGACCGCCAAGACGCTGACGATCCTGGCGTTCGTCGACGCCACCGAGATCGACCCCCTCCAGCTGGACAAGGCCTACTACCTCGGCCCGAACGGCTCCTCCGCCACCAAGCCCTACGCGGTGCTGCGGGAGGCCCTGGAACACCAGCGGAAGGTCGCGATCGGCAAGGTGGCGATCCGCGGGCGGGAGTCGCTGGCGATGCTGCGGGCGCACGACGGGGCCATCGTGATGCACTCGCTGCTGTGGCCCGACCAGATCCGGCCGGCCGCCGGGCTGGGGCCGCGCGCCGACGTCTCGATCCGCGAGAACGAGCTCACGCTCGCCGAGACGCTGATGGATGCCCTGGGCGAACTGGACCCGGACGAACTCCACGACGACTACCGCGCGGCCGTCGAGCAGCTGGCTGCCCAGAAGCTGGCGGGCGGGGTGCCGGCCACGCCCGCCGCCGCGGGCGCCGGTGGTCAGGTCATCGATCTGATGGCCGTGCTGGAGAAGAGCGTCAAGGCGGCCCAGGGCGGCGGCGCGGAGTCCGGACGGTCCGCGTCGGTCACGCCGCTACGGGGACGCAAGGCGGCCGGGAAGACGGGCTCGGCGCCGGCGGAGAAAACCGGCGGCACGGCCGGGGCCGCGACGAAGAAGACACCCGCCAAGAAGGCCGCCGGCCGTAAGACGACCGCGAAGAAGGCCGCCGCGAAGAAGACGGCGACGGCCAAGAAGGCGGGGACGGCGACGGGGAAGAAGACGGCGACGGCCAAGACGAGCGCCACCAAGGCCGCCGCCAGATCCACCGGCAGATCCACCGCCAAATCCACGCCGAAGGCCACCGCCGAAGCCACCGCCAAGAAGGCCCCCGCGAAGCGGGCGGGCCGGAAGGCATCCGCTTAATTCGCTCACGCCCGCCGCCGCTCGGCCTAGAGTCGTGTCATGGCTTCAGACGAGGGGACCACCACCCGTATCGACAGCTGGATCTGGTCGGTACGGCTGATCAAGACGCGTTCGCAGGCCACCGCGGCCTGCCGTGCCGGTCACGTACGCGTCAACGGCGACCGGGTGAAGCCTGCGCACGCCGTGCGCAACGGCGACGAGGTGCGGCTGCGGTACGCCGGCCGGGAGCGGGTCGTGGTCGTCTCGAAGCTGGTGCGCAAGCGGGTGGGCGCGCCCGTCGCCGCGGAGTGCTTCATCGACAACAGCCCGCCGCCCCCGCCGCGCGAGGAGGCCCCCGTCGCCCCCGTCCGCGACCGCGGCGCGGGACGCCCCACCAAGCGCGACCGCCGCGAGATCGAGCAGCTGATGTTGCGCGGGCGGTAGGTCCGGGTCAGGGCGTGCTACGCCCTGGTTACGGTCCGGCAGGCCCGGGTCAGGCGGACGGCAGGGCGTCCAGGTAGACCCACAGGCCGTTCTCGCGGACGAAGCGGCTGTTCTCGTGCTGGCTCTCGGCCTGCCCCTGCAGCGAGTAGTGCGCGCGGAACTCCACCGTGCCCTCGGAGTGGAAGGCGCTGCCGCCGGTGGCGCCGAGGATCTCCAGGCCGGTCCACCGCTGCCCCGAGACGAATTCCAGGCCCGCGGGCCGGGTCGTCGGGTGCCAGGTACGCAGCAGATATCCGGCGTCGCCGACGACGAAGGCGCTGTAGCGCGAGCGCATCAGCCGCTCCGCGGTGGGGGCGGCGGCGCGCCCGGCATGGCAGGCGCCGCAGCAGTCGCCGTAGGTCGCCTCGCGTCCGCAGGGGCAGGGCGAGTCGGGGGTCACGGCGGCCGGGCGGTGCGGCTTCTTCTTCGACTTCTTCGACACCCCCCGATTGTGCCGGAGGGCGCGCGGCCGCCGGGCGGCGGGACGGTACCAGGGCGCGACACGCGAAGCACAGTTCCAGACGACGCGCCCTACAGAAGGGGCCCGTCTGGGGGGTTTCAACGACAAATCACCCATTCGCTGCTTTTGATGGCTTGATACTTGCTGTGAGGTTGGAAGAACTCTTGGTGATCGTCCCCACCACCCAGGAGAGAACCCCCATGATTCTGTCCATTTCCGGCGTCATCCTGCTCGGCGTCATCGTCTTCCTCTTCTTCCGCAAAGACGGCCTCAAGCTGTCCCACGCCCTGGTCTGCGCGCTCTTCGGGTTCTATCTCGCGGGCTCCGCCATCGCACCCAGCATCAAGGCCGGCGGTGCCAGCCTCGCGAGCCTCCTGGGAGGGCTGAAGATCTAGCCCGCCGCACCGCCCAGGCTCGCCGCCCGCGTCGAGCCGTCACGACCCACCGCACGAACAACAGGAGACAGATGTGGCCCGGCGCCCCTTGCCCCGCATCCTGACCGACAGCGCTTCCCTCGCGCGCAGCAGAGACATCGCGCGCACCGCCGCTGACAGCGCCACCGATGTGTTCCATCCGCTGATCACCATCAGCCGTGGACTGCGTCGGCTGGCCGCCACCGGCAGACAGCGCTGGGATGCGACGCCCAAGGATCGCCGGGGTCCACTGTTCTTCTTCGTTGCCGCGTGCGTACTGGCCGTGGTGGTCGTGCCGTACGGGCCGCTGCTCGCGGCCCTTTCGGTGATGGGGGCGGCGGCCTGGGCGGGGCGGGACCCCACATCGTCGGAATCCGGCCCCAGCGAGGCCGAGGCGGAGCGGCTGCAGGCGCTGTACGAGGCGCTGGTGCCGTACTTCTCGGCGGACGGTGATCCCAGTCCCCTCTACTCCCACGGCGGCGAGTGGGATCAGGCCTTCACGGAGTTCAGCTTCGACGACAGCGGGCGGCTGGAGCACCTGCAGCTGAAGTACCCGGCGTATTTCACCGACGGCGAGGACCAGTCCCGGGCCCGTATCGAGCAGGTGCTGCACGCCAAGTCCGGCCGCGGCCGGGAGTATCACTTCGCCTGGGACGAGGCGGCCAATCAGCTGGTGCTGAGCGTTCTCGACGCGCTGCCCACGGATATCGCGGCGCAGCGCTTCGTCACCTCGCCGGGCGAGACGGTCCTGGGATTCACCGATCCGGATGCCGTGCACCGGACCCTGCCGGTCGTCCAGGGCGGGGAGCCGGAGGATGCGCCGCCGGTGCTGTGGCGTACCGGTCAGCGGTCCACCGAACCGCATCTGCTGGTGCTGGGGCAGCCGGGGACGGGCGGCACGACGCTGCTGCGGTCGATCGCGCTGCAGGCGCTGACCGACGGCGATGTGCTGGTCATCGACGGCAGCGGCGCCGGGGAGTTCGCGTGCCTGGCCGGGCGGTGCGGTGTGCTGGGGGTGGAGAGCGGGCTCGCGGGGGCGCTGGCGACACTGGAATGGGCCGCGCACGAGACCGAGCGGCGGCTGATCTCGTCGAACCGTGCGCGGCAGGCGGGCCATTCCGCGCCGGAGGACACCCGCCGGCCGCTGTGGGTCATCGCGGACCGTCCGACGGCGCTGGCCCATCTCGCGGCCGCGGAGGGCCGGAGCGATCCGCAGCGGCTGCTCCAGGTGCCGTTGCGGCACGGCGGGGCGGCCAATGTCACCGTCGTGGTGGCCGATCAGTACCAGAGCGCCGAGCTGCTGAGCGATGCCGTACGGACCTACACCAGGGCGCGGGTGGTCCTCGGTCCCGCGACGACGGAGATGGTGGGGGCGGTGCTCGGGGCGCCGCCGCACACCACACCGACCGCCCATGTGCCGCCCGGCCGCGGCTACGCCCGGCTCGGCGGCGGGCCGGTGCTGCGGCTCCAGGTGCCGGCCACGCCCGATCCGTTCGACGAGGCGACCTGCGAGGCGGACCGGCTGGCGGTCATGGCGCTGCTGCCCGAGCGGACCGTCCCGATGGCCAAGGCGACGTCGTTCGCCAAGCCCGCGTCCTCCGCGGCCGAGACCGGGCCGCGCGGTGCCGGGCCGCTCGGCGGCGGCCCCTTGGGCGGGGGCCCGCGGGTGACGACCGTCGACGGCGGCGGTTCCGTCGCCGTCAACGGCTCCGAGGCCGCGCACCTGGAGGGCTGAGCCCCGTCGCCTGAGGTCCCGTCAGGCGTCGAAGGCGTCAGCCGACGAAGGCGTCAGGCGACGAAGGCGTGGCGCGGTTCGGAGGCGATCGGGGCGCCGCTGGCCACCAGCCGCGCGGCGCCCGCCAGCCGTACGGCGGCCTCCTCGGCTACCGCGCCACTGACCGTGAACGGCAGCCGCACGAAGCCCTCGAAGGCGCCGTCGACCCCGAACCGCGGGCCGGACGGGACGCGGACCCCCAGCCGCTCCCCCGCCTCGGCGATGCGGGAACCGGACAGGCCGCCCGTACGGGCCCACAGGGTCAGGCCGCCGTGCGGGACCGTGAACTCCCAGTCGGGCAGGTGCCGGCGGACCGCGGCGACGATCGCCTCGCGGTTCTCGCGGGCCTGCTGCCGGCGGATCTCGACGGCTTCCTCCCAGCCGCCGCCTTCCAGCAGCGAGGCGATGGCGAGCTGTTCGAGGACGGGTGAGCCGAGGTCGGAGTAGGCGCGGGCGGCGACCAGGCTGCGGATGATGTCGGGCGCGGCACGCACCCAGCCGATACGCATACCGGCCCAGAACGCCTTGCTGGCCGAGCCCACGGTGATCACGGCGCTGCCCGCGGGGTCGAAGGCGCAGACCGGGCGCGGCGGTTCGGGATCGTCGTCCAGGTGGAGTTCGGCCATGGTCTCGTCGACGACGAGCAGCGTGCCGGCCGAGCGGGCGGCGTCGACGAGGCGGCGGCGCTGGTCGTCGGTGGCGAGCGAGCCCGTGGGGTTGTGGAAGTCGGCGACGACGTACGCCATGCGGGGGGCCGCATCGCGCATCACCTGGCGCCAGACGGGGATGTCCCAGCCGGCCAGCCGCTCCGCCAGGGCGACGGGGACGAGCCGGGCGCCGGCGTCCCGCATCAGCTGGAGGATGTTGGCGTACGAGGGCGAGTCGACGGCCACCCGCTCGCCGGGGCTCGTACACAGGCGGCAGATCGCGGCGACGGCGCCCATCGCGCCGGTCGTCACCATGATCTGCTCGGGCATGGTGGGGATGCCGCGGGCGGTGTAGCGGTCGGCGAGGGCCTGGCGCAGGACGGGCAGGCCGGCGGGGTAGTCACCGTGGGTGTGGGCGTAGAGCGGGAGGTCGGCCATGGCGCCCTGGACGCCGCGGGTCAGCCAGGGCTCCGGCGCCGGGAGGGCGGCGCAGCCGAGGTCGATCATGGAGCCGGTGGCCTCCGGCGGCAGGGGCTCCAGGCCGCGGGTGGGCAGGGGGTTGCCGGCCGGGACGGCGGTCCAACTTCCCGAGCCGCGGCGGGACTCCAGGAACCCTTCGGCGCGCAGCGCCTCGTAGGCGGCGGCGACGGTGGTACGGCTGACGCCGAAGGCGGCGGCCAGCTCCCGCTCGGCGGGGAGCCGGGCGGCGACCGGTACCCGCCCCTCCAGTACGAGCAGGCGCACGCCGTCGGCGAGGGTCCGGTACGCGGGCAACTTGCGCCCGGCTGCGGTGAGTTCGGCGTCCCGAGGGTCCTGCGACCGGAGCAGCCGGGCGAGTTGGGGCGCGCCCACCGCCGAAGTCCACTGAGCCATGGAAATCAGTCCACCTTCGCCGAATTGGCTCTACTTCCCGAATCCGTACCTGCCACATCGTGTCATGCGTCAGTCCAATTCTGCCAGGAGGGGGAAGATTCATGTCCATCACCGGGGGTTCCGGCGCCATCACCGGGGAGTCCGGCACCGGCGGGTCCGGCACCGAGGCATCCGGCACCGCGGCACCCCGCGATGCCGCATCCGACGGAGAGGCGGCCGACCCCACGGGATCCCGCATACCGCGGGCCCTGCTGCCCCGGCGGCTGGTCCAGCTCTACGTGGGGCTGGTGCTGTACGGCGTGAGCATGGGCCTGATGCTGCGCGCCGAGCTCGGCCTGGAGCCATGGAGCGTGCTGAACCAGGGCATTTCCCGGCATACGGGACTGACGATCGGCACCGTCACCATCGTCTCCGGCGCGCTGATCCTGCTGCTGTGGATTCCGCTGCGCCAGCGTCCGGGCCTGGGGACGGTGTCGAACGTGGTGATCCTCGGGCTGGTGATGGACGCGACGCTGGAGCTGGTCCCCGAGCTGCACGCGCTCGGCGCCCGTATCCCCCTGCTGGCCTTCGCCGTCCTCCTCAACGGCGCCGCGACCGGCCTGTACATCTCCGCCCGCTTCGGCCCCGGCCCCCGCGACGGCCTGATGACCGGGCTGCATCTGCGGACCGGCCGCCCGGTGCGGCTGGTGCGGACCTGCATCGAGGTGACCGTCCTGGCGGCGGGCTTTGCGCTCGGTGGCTCCATCGGGGTCGGCACGGTGGTCTACGCCCTGGCCATCGGACCGCTGGCGCAGTTCTTCCTCCGGCGCTTCGCGATCAAGGGACTGCCGGAGCGGCCGTCCCCGGTGGTGGCCCGCGGAGGGGCTTCATCCCGGCGCGCAATACTGCAGAAGTGACCTCAGCGATACGCATCCGCCACGCCTATCTCGACCACCCCGCCCCGCTCCCCTTCGCCCACCGGGGCGGGGCGGCGGACGGCCTGGAGAACACCGCCGCCGCGTTCCGGCGCGCGGTGGATCTCGGCTACCGCTATCTGGAGACCGACGTCCACGCCACCTCGGACGGCGCGCTCGTCGCCTTCCACGACGCGACCCTCGACCGCGTCACCGACACCCGCGGCGAGATCGGGGCGCTTCCCTGGCGGGCGGTGAACCGGGCCCGGGTCGGCGGCCGGGAGCCGCTGCCGCTGTTCGAGGAGCTGCTGGAGGAGTTCCCCGGAGCCCGCTGGAACGTCGACCTCAAGGCGGAGGCCGCCCTCGCGCCGCTGCTGGATCTGCTGCGCCGCACCAACGCCTGGGACCGGGTGTGCGTGGGCTCCTTCTCCGAGGCCCGGGTCGCCCGCGCGCAGCGGCTGGCCGGCCCGCGGCTGGCGACATCGCTCGGCACCCGCGGCGTGGCCGGGCTGCGGCTGCGCTCGTACGGGCGCGGCGTGGTGCCGCTGGACCGGCTGCTGGGCGCGGCGGTGCGGCGCAACGCGGTGTGTGTGCAGGTCCCCGCGCGGCAGTCCGGAATCCCCGTCGTCGACCCGCTGTTCCTGCGTGCCGCGCATGCGCTGGGCATGCAGGTCCATGTCTGGACGGTCAATGACGCGAAACGGATGGCGGCGCTGTTGGATCTTGGCGTGGATGGCATCATGACCGACCACATAGAGACGTTGCGGAAGGTACTGACCGAGCGGGGCTCCTGGGTCTGACCGCCCACCGTCGGTCCTCCGCGGCGACGGGGACGATATGTCGGGGGTGGGCGCGGTGGGCGCACAGGCCGTGATCGGGGACGTCGACGAGGGGACGGCTGCCAGACGCCGGGAACAACGCGGCTGGTACTGGTACGACTGGGCGAACAGCGTCTACTCGACGAGCGTCCTGACGGTGTTCCTCGGGCCGTATCTGACGTCGGTGGCCAGGGCCGCCGCGGACCCGGACGGCTTCGTCCACCCCCTGGGCATTCCGGTGCGGGCGGGTTCCTTCTTCGCGTACTCGGTTTCCGCGTCCCTGCTGCTGGCGGTGCTGGCGATGCCGGTCGCCGGGGCGCTGGTCGACCGGACCGGACGCAAGAAGCCGCTGCTGGGCGGCTGCGCGTATACGGGGGCGGCGGCGACGGCGGGGATGTTCTTCCTGGCCGGCGACCGCTATCTGCTCGGCGGGGCGCTGCTGATCATCGCGAACGTCTGCTTCGTCGTGTCGATGATGCTCTACAACTCCTTCCTGCCGCAGATAGCCGAGCCGGACGAACGGGACGCGGTGTCCTCCCGGGGCTGGGCGTTCGGCTACGCGGCGGGCGCGCTGGTCCTGATCGTCGATCTGGCGCTGTACGCCGGTCACGACTCCTTCGGCGTCTCCGAGGGCACCGCCGTACGGATCTGTCTGGCCTCGGCGGGGCTGTGGTGGGGCGCGTTCTCGCTGATCCCGCTGCGCCGGCTGCGCGACCGGCGGGCGGCGCGCAGTGCCGTGGCCGGCGGATCCGGTGGCGCGGCGCTCGGCCAGGGCTGGCGGCAGCTGCGCGAGACCCTGCGCGAAATGCGCCGCCATCCCCTGACGCTGGCCTTTCTTCTGGCGTATCTCGTCTACAACGACGGGGTGCAGACGGTGATCAGCCAGGCGTCCGTCTACGGCTCCGAGGAGCTGGGGCTGGACCAGACGACGCTGATTCTCGCCGTGCTGCTGGTGCAGATCCTGGCAGCGGCGGGCGCGATGGTGATGGGTCGGATGGCGCGGCGGTACGGCGCCCAGCGCACCATCCTGGGATCGCTGGCGGCCTGGGCCCTGACGCTGGCGGCGGGATTCTTCCTGCCGGCGAAGGCACCTGGCTGGTTCTTTGCGCTGGCGGCGGCGATCGGTCTGGTCCTGGGCGGCAGCCAGGCGCTCTCCCGGTCTCTTTTCTCGCATCTCATTCCGCGCGGCAAGGAGGCGGAATACTTCTCCGCGTACGAGATGAGCGACCGGGGCGTGAGCTGGCTGGGTCCGCTGGTGTTCGGGGTGACCTACCAGCTGACCGGGAGCTACCGGGATGCGATCGTGTCCCTGGTGGCCTTCTTCGCGGTCGGATTTGTCCTGCTGGCGAGGGTGCCGGTGCGGCGGGCGATCGCGGCGGCGGGCAACTTCGTCCCGGACCGGATTTAGGTTCGGAGGGCGCGGGCCGGTAGTGTACGCCTTTGGCTCACCAGGCGGACCGTTACTGCGCGCTCAAATCGGGAAAGCGTTGGGTGACATCTGCTGCCAGATGTGACAAACCGGGCGCTGGTGGGTACAACAAGGGGCGGCACGACGGGCGACGCAGATTACGGGAATCTTCACCGCCGACCGGACGTTGACCGGATGACGACGACAGCGACACCTGTCCTGTGGGCGACAAGCCCGGGAGGCACGATTCATGAGTGAGCGAGCTCTCCGCGGCACGCGACTCGTGGTGACCAGCTACGAGACCGACCGCGGCATCGACCTGGCCCCGCGCCAGGCGGTGGAGTACGCATGCCAGAACGGCCATCGATTTGAGATGCCGTTCTCGGTTGAGGCCGAGATTCCGCCGGAGTGGGAGTGCAAGGTATGCGGTGCACCCTCTCTTCTGGTGGACGGTGACGGCCCCGAGGAGAAGAAGGGTAAGCCCGCGCGTACGCATTGGGACATGCTCATGGAGCGGCGCACCCGCGAGGAGCTGGAGGAGGTGCTGGCCGAGCGGCTGGCCGTCCTGCGCTCCGGAACCATGAACATTGCCGTGCATCCGCGCGACAGCAACCGCAAGTCCGCCTGACAACCGGACTGCGCCTGAGAAGTACGCAGCACAAGGGCCGGGGCCACTGCATCGCGCAGTGGCCCCGGCCCTTGCTCGTTCCCCGGCTCTCAGCCGGTCAGCGGCGGGTCCTGGCGGGGCGGGGCCGGGGGTCCGTCGTCGCGGATGACCTCGCCCTGGACGACCTTGCCGTCCGGCCGGTGGATGCGGGCCTGCTGGAAGGCATCGCCGAACGACCCCGGGGCGTAGGCGGTCCGCCGCCGGGACAGCAGCTTCTCCGCGCGGCGCGCGATCAGCCTGCCGGTCGGCGGGAAGAGGCACAGCAGCGCCGCGGCATCGGACACCAGCCCCGGCACCATCAGCAGCAGCCCGCCGAGCATCGGCAGCGTATTGCCGTTGCCCGATGCCCCGCTGCCCGAGGACGCGGGTTTCCCGGGCGCGGTGGGGTCGGCGGCCTGGAGGGTCTCGGTGAGATTGCGCCAGGCCCGGCGGCCCGCCCGCTTGATCACCAGCGAGCCGGCCACGATGCCCGCGAGCAGCAGCAGGAAGACCGTCAGCCCGCTCGTGGCGTCCGCGACGACGATCAGCAGCCAGACCTCGAGCACCACCCAGACGGCGATGCCCAGCGGAAGGAACCGGCGGGCACGCGAGCGCCGGGGCGGACGGGGGCTGGGCGGTGGCACGGCTGCGAACGTCATGCCTCAAGTGTGCCTGGCCCAAGGGGCGCACCGGCTCCGAGGGGCGGCCGGGAGCACCGCCGGGACCTGCGGCGGGTCAGCGGCGGCGGATCTTGTTCACCTTGGTGTCGACGCCCCAGGCGGTGATCCGCCAGAGCGCCTCGACCATGATGTCGCGGCTCATCTTGCTGTCCCCGTGCTCCCGGTCGACGAAGGTGATCGGGACCTCGACGACATGGAAGCCGGCTCGCACCGCGCGACGGGCGAGGTCGACCTGGAAGCAGTAGCCCGCCGAGGCCACCTCCTCCAGCCCCAGCCCGTTGAGCGTCTCCACCCGGAAGGCCCGGAAGCCGCCGGTCACATCGCGGATCGGCACGTCCAGGAGGGCGCGGGAGTAGGCGCTGGCGCCGCGGGAGAGGAACTCTCGGCTCTTGGGCCAGTTCACCACCCGCCCGCCGGGCACCCAGCGCGAACCGAGGACGAGATCGGCGCCCTTGAGGGCGGTGAGCAGCCGCGGCAGCTCCTCGGGCCGGTGGGAGCCGTCGGCGTCCATCTCGACCAGTACGCCGTAGCCGTTCTCCGTGCCCCACCGGAAGCCCGCGAGGTAGGCGGCGCCGAGTCCTTCCTTGCCCTTGCGGTGCAGGACGTGGACCTGGTCGTCCTCGGCGGCGAGCTCGTCGGCGAGCTTGCCCGTGCCGTCGGGCGAGTTGTCGTCCGCGACCAGGACGTGCGCCTCGGGGACGGCGGACCGCACCCGCGAGACGATCGGCTTGATGTTCTCCGCCTCGTTGTACGTCGGAATGATCACCAACGTGGTGCCGAGCGGACCGTACCGCCGCTGACCGCCGTCTGTCACTGCTGCCCCTTCTCGGTCTTCGAACGCCCGCGCCGGCCGACGACAACCGCGGCGGCGCAGGACAGAAGACCCACGATAGCGAGCGCCCACTCGGGTGCCGCACCGACGCGGTCGGCGAGCGTCGTTTCGTCGCGCAGCGGGATCCGCGCCGAGACCACGCCCTGGGTGAACTCGGGAATCTGGTGGGTGACCGTGCCGTCCGGGGCCACGACCGCGCTGATCCCGCTGGTGGCGGCGGTGACGATGGCCCGGCCGTGTTCGACGGCGCGGAGCTTGGACATGGCCAGCTGCTGCTCGGGCTGTCCGGTGCGGCCGTAGGTGGCGTTGTTGGTCTGGATGACCAGGGCGCGGGCGCCGGCGTCGACGGTATCGTGGACGATCTCGTCGTAGGCGACCTCGAAGCAGATGACATCGCCGAGCCTGGCGGGGCCGACGTTCAGCACGCCGGTGTGGTCGCCGGGGTAGAAGTCGCGGGGCACCCGCTGGAAGCGCGTGATGATCTTGCTCAGCTGCTCCCGGAAGGGCACGTACTCGCCGAACGGCACCGGGTGCTGCTTGGTGTACGAGGCTCCCGGCCCCTTCTTCGGGTCCCAGACGATGCCCTCGTTGAAGACATAGCCCTTCTTGGTCGGGTGATCGACCAGGGCGCCGACGAGCACCGGCACGCCGATGGCCTTCACGGCCTCGTCGATCCGGTCGTAGGCCTGCGGGTACTGGAAGGGGTCGAGGTCGGAGGAGTTCTCCGGCCAGATGACCAGGTCCGGCTTCTTGGCCTTGCCCGCCTTGATGTCGGCGGCGAGCTTCTCGGTGGCCGTGGCGTGGTTGTCGAGGATCTTCATGGGGCGGCCCAGGAAGTCCATGCCCGGCTGCTGGACGTTGCCCTGGACGACGGCGATGTCGACGCTGTCGTCGGCCTTCGTCGGGACGGGTACGGCCGCGCCCGCGACCGTGACGGCGGCGGCGAGCCCGAAGGCCTCGAGTGCCGGCACCGCCTTGCGCAGCGAGCCGGAGTCGCGCAGGCCCCACAGGGTGGCGGCGCACGCGGCCAGGAGCGTGCCGGCCAGCGCGACGGCGAAGGTCACCAGCGGGGCGCCGCCGAGCGCGGCGAGCGGGGTGAACGGGGAGCCGGTGTTGGCGAACGCCAGCCGTCCCCACGGGAAGCCGCCGAACGGCAGCCGGTCGCGGGCCCATTCCTCGGCGACCCACAGGCAGGCGGCCCACAGCGGCCAGGCCCGCAGCCGCGAGGTGCCGGCCAGCGCCGCGCCCAGCACCATCAGGAACAGCGCCTCGGCGACGGACAGTCCGATCACCGCGTCCCAGCCGACCACATGCAGCCACTTGAGCAGGATCACGAAGAACGGCAGCCCGAAGACAAAGCCCGTCCAGGCGCCCTGCCGCACGGTCCGGCCGCGCGTCAGCAGCGAGAACGCGGCCACGCCCACCAGGGACAGCGGCCACAGGTCGTACGGCGGGAAGGCGAGGCCGAGCGCGATGCCGCAGACGGCCGCGAGGGCGGTGCGCAGCGCCTCACGGCGGGCCAGGGCGGCGAGCCGGCGGGCCCGGCCGGGGCGGCGCGGGGCGTCGGTCGCTTCCGTCCCGGCGGGCGGCACCGGGCCGTCGGGCGAGGAGCCGCTCGCGGCTTCTTCGGTGGTGTCGGAGACCGATGGCACGGTCGCGGCCTTCCTGCAGGTCGTGTGCGGGTCCCTCCCCGCTCTGCAAGAGCTCGAGGGAGAGTGAGCTGACCGTACATCGGGAAGCCGCCGTCGCGGGTGGCAGGTGCGCAAGATGACGCGGGCGCGGGGGAAACGGGAGGTGCGGATAGGGGCCCGGTGCCCTTCGGGCCGACCTGGGACCCGCTGGCTGCGGGTCGACCGAAAGCCGTTGTCTACTGAGCGTCCGGGCCCCACCCGGGTCGCACCTTCCCCCAAGCCCTTGACGAGCAGGGAGGGACTCCCATCCAGCTGAGACTTTCCGCCGCACCGTGCCGCGGACGCTGGACCTGGCTCCCAGTGGCGGTGCGCCGGTGTGGCGCCCCGTCCCATGGCCCAGCTGCGTTCGACAACGGTGCGGAGGTCTCCCGTTCGGACGTCCTGTGGTGGACTCGGCCGAACCTACCGGCCGCCGACCGCCCGCTGTCAACAGGTCCCCCGCCTGCGTCGTTTTCGCGTCGTCCCAGGTCACCGCCGAGCTTCCCCAGGTGGGGCAAGCAGCTGCACGCGCGCCCTTCGGCGACACCCGGGCACCCGATGTCACTCGATCGGCCGCTCGAAGACGGTACGACCGCCGACGACCGTGGTCAGGCACACCGGCAGGTCGCTGCCGGGGGTCAGATCGGGCAGGCCGGGGGTGCCCGAGCGGGGGTCGGTGGACCAGCGCTCCACCCGTTCGTCGGGGGCCTGGACGAGCAGCTCGCCGGTGCGCCAGACCGCGTAGTCGGCGGGCGCACCGGGCACCAGGACGCCCGCGTCGTCCCGGCCGATGGCGCGCCAGCCGCCGCGGGTATGGGCGGTGAACGCGGCGCGGGCGGAGATGCCGTGGGCGCGGGTGCGGTGGAAGACGGCGGCGCGCAGGGTGCCCCAGGGGTCGAGCGGGGTGACCGGGCTGTCGGAGCCGAGAGCGAGCGGGACACCGGCCTTGAGCAGGGCGGCGTAGGGGTTGAGGGTGCGGGCGCGGTCGGCGCCGAGGCGGGTCGCGTACATGCCGTGCTCGCCGCCCCAGGCCGCGTCGAAGGCGGGCTGGACGGAGGCGGTCAGTGCGAGGTCGGCGAAGCCGGCGACGGTGCGGTCGGTGAGCATTTCGGCGTGCTCGACGCGGTGCCGGGCGGCGCGGATCCGGTCCAGTCCGACGCGGTCGGCGGCGGCCCGTACGCCGTCGACGACGGTGGTCAGCGCCGCATCGCCGATGGCGTGGAATCCCGCCTGGAGTCCGGCTTCGGTGCAGGTGGCGACGTGGGCGGCGACGGCCTCGGCGTCGAGCTGGGCGGTGCCGGAGTGCCCGGCGTCCGCGTACGGGGCGTGCAGATGGGCGGTGTGCGAGCCGAGCGAGCCGTCGGCGAACAGGTCCCCGGCCGCGCCGATGGCCCCGAGTTCACGGATCCGCCCCGCCTCCTTTGCGGATGCGACCAGCTCGGCCCAGTAGCCGACCACCCGCGGGCCGTTGCCCTCCGCCGCCAGCGCGAGCAGCGCGGTGAAGTCGTCCTCGCCGGAGATCTCCGGGCCCGCGCACTCATGGACGCTGCCGATGCCGAGGGAGGCCGCGCGGGTGAGCGCCGCCGCTTGGGCGTCGGCGCGCTGGGCGGGGGTGACGGCGGCGTAGGCGGCCCGTCGTGCGGCGTGGTGGGCGTCGCCGGTCAGCGGGGCGTCCGCGCGGAAGCCGGCCCGTTCGCGGATGCCGGGGACCAGGTCCAGCAGCGCCGTCGTGACGACCGCGGAGTGCACGTCGACGCGGGTGACATAGAGGGGACGGCCGCCGGTCGCCGCGTCCAGTTCCGCACGGGACGGCGGACGTCCCTCGGGCCAGGCGCTGGCGTCCCAGCCGTGGCCGAGGAGGATCTTGTCCGCCGGGCGCGCGGCCGCGTGGTCGCGGATCCGGGTCAGCGCGTCGGGGAGCGTAGCGGCGCCGGACAGGTCGAGTCCGGTGAGCGCGAGGCCGGTCGCCGTGGTGTGCACATGTGCGTCCGTGAACGCCGGGGTGACCAGCGCACCGTCGAGCCGTACGACCTCATCGACGCCGTCGGCGAACGAATCGGCCGCGCCCTCCTCCCCCACCCAGGCGATGCGGTCGCCCTCCACGACCATGGCGGTGGCGAAGGGGTCGGCGGGACTGTGCACCTCACCGCCGCGCAGCAGGACGGTTCGGGGCCGGGCCGGGGTGGGGAGAGGCTGCCGGGCGGGGGTGGGACGGGGCTGCTCTGGGGTGCGCGCGCTCATACCGGACAGTTTGGCCCCTTCGCGTGGGTGCGCCGCGCGCGGGGTGGGGATGCCGCCGGTTCAGATTCGGGGCGGCCGGGCCTCGTACGGAGTGGAGAGCACGACCGTCGTACGGGTCGAGACGCCCGCCAGGGACCGGATGCGGGTGAGCAGATGCTCCAGCTCCAGCGGGGTGGCGACCCGGACCTTGAGGATGTAGTTCTCGTCGCCCGCGACGCTGTGGCAGGCCTCCAGCTCGGGGACCTCCGCGAGCCGGTCGGCGATGTCGTCCGGGGCGCTGGGGTCGAAGGGTTTGACCGAGATGAAGGCCGTGAGCGGCAGGCCCACGGCTTCGGGGTCCACGATGGCGGCATAGCCCCGGATGACACCGCGCTGCTCGAGACGGCGCACCCGCTGGTGCACCGCCGAGGTGGACAGGCCGGTGGCCTTGCCCAGGTCGGTGTAGCTCATCCGCCCGTCCTTGACGAGCAGATCCACGATTTGTCGGTCCAACTCCTCCACCCGTTCAACCTACTGTGCTCGGCCGCGGATGCGCAGCGCACGCCGGATCGTGGACACCCCCATACCGGTCCGTGTGAGGAATGCCACACCCATGGCCCCGTGTATGTCAGGCGCCGGTGATTATGCGCGCGGCATGAAGGGAATTGCTGGTGGTGGCCGGGACCGCCCGTCACAGGAAGTCAGCGGTCCGAGTGGGCCCACCCGAGGGGGATGGACATCATGCGACGCCTCAAGCAGGAATCCGCCGCGCCGAACGTCGGCGCTCAGGAGGGCGACAGTCTCGGTTTCTCCGGCGACGACGGTACGTACGAAGCCTTCGAGACCTTTGACATCTACCGCGTGACCTGCCCGGATTGCGGGCAGCCGATTGCACTGCTGGCCGACGAGGACACGCTGCCGGAGCACGCGCTGTGCCCCTCGCCGTGGAATCCCTTCGGCCTGACGGTGTGCCAGGGGTCCGGCCGTCCGGTGGCCGAGGCGCCGGAGACCGACGACACGATGGACGCTCAGGAGCAGGACGCGGCCGTGCTGCTGACGCTCCCGGAGAGCCTGGACTGGCGGCGCCAGCCGTTCTCGCACATCGTCGGGCAGGTCACGTGGCCGGCCCGGGTACCGCAGATGCGCCGCGGGGCCTGAGCCGGCTCACGGACAGCGGCCGCTCACCAGTAGCGGCCGGCGATCATCGCTTCCAGGGTGTCCCGGTGCAGGATCAGCGCATCGGCGTCGGCCGGCACCGGCACCTCTCCGAAATGCACCTGCCGATACGCCACCCGCAGCATCACGATGGCCTGCCGCAGGGCGGCATAGAGGGTGTGGAATTCCATATCGCGGGGTGAGTGTCCGGTGAGCCGGGCGTAGCGCCCCTCGATACGGTCGCGGCGCAGGAATTCGGGCAGTCCCGCCTCCCCACTGCTCTCCGTGAGGTCCTGGAAGAAGCGGTGGAGATACACCATCCAGCCAAGGTCGAGTTCGCGCGGCCCGAGGGCCGCCATTTCCCAGTCCAGGACGGCCGCCGGCGCGAAGGCATCGTCGTAGACGATATTGCCGATCCTGGCGTCTCCCCAGGTCAGAACGGTCTCACCGGGGTCCGAGGGCCAGTGCTCGGCGAGCCAGTCGAAGCCGCGCTCGATCACCGGGGAATGCGGGCGCCCCTCAACCACCCAGGCGTAATAGGCGCGTTGGTTCTCGACATGGCGGTGGAGTGCCGTTGCCGGGTCCTCCCCGGCCCCCAGGAATGCGGCCTCCGCCGGCGGCACCTGGCCGTGCAGCCGGGCGAGCACCGCAACGCTCGCGGCCTCGAGGCGTTCCCGTTCGTCGTCCGAGGCGTCGAAAAGCCAATTCCCGGCGTAGGTATAGGGCATGACGTCCGGTGGTACGCGGCCCGCGGCCCGCTCCATGACGAAGAAGGGCGCGCCGAGGTGCCTGGGGTCCTCCTCCAGCCAGAGGGCGCGCGGCACGGGGAGGTCGGTGCGGTCGGCGACCAGGCGCATGGTCCGGTACTGCTGGGCCATGTCGTAGCGCGGGAAGATCGTGTACGCGGCGGGGTCGCCGGCGAGGCGCAGCGCGCAGGACCGGAACGGCGCATCGGGGTGGTCGATGTCGAACAGGAGGGTCTCGCTGGACATGCCGTTGGAGTCGGGGACGGTGGCTCCGGTGACGCGGGCGCCGGGAAGCCGGGTGCCGAGCCAGGCGGTGAGGCGCCGGGTGACGGCTTCGGGGTCGCGGGTGGTGGTGCGGGGGCGGGGGGACGTGGTCACTGTCCGGGCTCCTTCGCTACCGAGTCATAGCCGGTGAAGCCGCTCGGGTCGTGGCGTCCGAAGCTGCCGTGCTCGAAGATGCCGTAGCCGGTCCGGCCGTCGAGGGTGAAACGGGCGGCGTGGTCGGTGACGCCGTACGCGGCGAGGGGGTGCGCGGCGGGGTCGGAGAGGTCGTAGCTGCGGCGGTCGGTCCAGCCGCGGCCGCGCCAGGTCCCGTGCTGCCAGTCGTCGGCGGGCGGGTAGCCGGCGCCGATGGCCAGGGGGGAGGAGGTGAGGATCTCCGCGGTGAGTTCGAGGGGTTTGCGGGACGGGTCGGTGAGGTGGAGGACCGCGCGTTCGGGGTGGCGGGTGCCGGGGCGGTAGCGGATGTCGCCGGCCGGCCAGCCGAGTTGGACGTCCGGTACGCCGTTGCGGACCAACAGGGCCTCGTTCAGGGTGCGATGGCCGTCGGCGTCCTCCTGGACGATGACCATGACGAAGCGGTCGTCGAAGCGGACCGGGCACCAGATCCAGTGGAAACCCTCGGGTCGCATTTCCTCACCGGCCCGCCCGGCGTCCTCCCCGGGGATCGGGCGCACGCCCCAGCTGCGGTCGCGGGTGCCGGTCCACTCCCCCTCCGTCACCGTCAGCTCCTCCCCCGCGACCCGGATGCTGCCGGTGCAGGTGCCGGCCTGGACGAAGCGCCGCCCTTCGAGGGTCAGCCGGTCGCCGCGGTACTGGGTGTGGTGCGGCTCCCAGGTGGCGGGGAAGGCCGCGGTCCAGGTCAGGTCGTACGCCAGGCCGTCCGGGTCATCGGGGTCGGCGGCGCAGGTCAGCCGCAGGCGGGCGAGGGGCTCCTCGACGGTGATGGTGAGCGGTCCGACGCTGAGCGTGAGCCGGTCGTCGGTGAGCGCGTCGGAGGCCCGTACGGCATACAGCCGGTCGCCGAGGCGGAGCGTGGCATAGGCGTCGATGACCCCGGTGTTGGGGTAGACCCCGAGGCCGGCGATGAGCAGGGCGCGGCCGGAGTGGTCCATGACGTGGAAGATGCACCGGTCGTAGGCGTTGCGGTCGCCGGTGACGACATGCCGCATGGACAGCGGGGCCTGGTGGATCGGGTATTCGTCGAGCGCGATCGGGCGGTCGGGCACGGGGTCCTCCTGGGCGCACGGTCGGCCGGAAGCCGTCCGGGACGGCGGGAGTTGACGGTACGTCAGGTAATGAACAGCGACCAGACCCCCGGGCAATTCGGTTGGGCCTCCCGGACGGCGTCGATAGCTTGACGGTCATGGAATGGTCCGGCTGGAATCACGCCGAGTTCGAAAAGGTGGTGCGGCAGCTCTCCCGTACCGATCCCGACGCGGAGCAGATCGACATCTACGCGGAGGGCCTGCTCGCGCTGCCCGACGAGCTGTGGGGGTTCGAGCGGCTGCGGGAGCTCAGCATCCACTGCGAGTACCTGGACGAGATACCGGCGGGCATCGGCCGGCTGACCCGGCTGGATCCCTGGAGACGGTCTGCGCCCCGATCGCCGCCCTGCCTCCGGAGATCGGGCTGCTGAGTGAGCTCCGGGAACTGGAGCTATGGAGCGGTGAGTTGACCCGCTTTCCACCGGAAATCGGCGCGCTGCGACGGCTGCGCACGCTGTCCCTCCCCAGCGCCCGGGTGAAGGAACTCCCGCCGGAAATTGGCTTGTTGGAGAATCTGGAAGTGCTGTTCCTGCCGGCCGCGGATCTGACGGCCGTCCCGACGGAGATCGGCCGGCTGCAGGCACTGGTCAAGCTGACGCTGAGCAGCGACGACGAGGCCGAGGACGATGTCACCATCCCGAAGGAAATGTGGCAGCTGAGCCGCCTCGAGGAGCTGCGACTGGACGAATTCTGGGCCGACGTGCTGCCCGAGGGCATCAGCGGCCTCCGCTCGTTGCGGAAGCTCGATCTGTCGGGCCTGTACACCATGGCCAACGACTACCTGACGGAACTCCCCGCCGACCTGTGGGATCTCACGGGCCTCGAAGAGCTGCGGCTGCCCGCGTGCACCCTCACCGAGCTGCCGCCCGCCATCGGACGGATGACGAAGCTGCGTCGTCTCGAACTGAACGGCTGCGATGTACGCGAACTCCCGCCCGAGATGGCCCGGCTCCTCGATCTGGAAACCCTCGATCTGAGCCGGTCCCGGGTGGAATCGGTCGGCGAAGAGATCCGCGGCCTGCCGCGCCTTCGCAGCCTCACCATGAGCCGTCCGCGGGAGTTCCGGTCTGGGCAGGACGGCTGATGGCCCTTGCCGCCCGGGGATCCCGCCTCATCACCGTCGACGGAACCCGGTACCGCTGGACGGTCTCCCCCGACGCTTCCGGCCTCGCCGTGGTCGTGGGCCGGGCGGACGGCGACGGCGCACGCATGGTGACCTGGCTGGACCACAGCACGGTCATCGCCCCGGGCGAAGTGGCCCGCCTGATCCGTGCGGCCCGGGAGAACGGTTGGCGGCCGCGGGAGCGCGGCCCGGAGATCGTCTTCCGTGGCGGCGCGGAGGGGCACCGGGCACGGTGAAGCGCCCGGCCCGCCCCCTGCGGCCGCTCAGCGCGTTTCCGGTCCTGCCAGATGCCGTGCGATGACCATCCGCTGAATCTGGTTCGTGCCCTCGACGATCTGCAGCACCTTGGCCTCGCGCATATAGCGCTCGGCCGGGAAGTCGAGGGTGTAGCCATAGCCGCCGAGGAGCTGTACGGCGTCGGTGGTCACCCGCATCGCGGTGTCCGTGCAGAAGAGCTTGGCCATCGCCGCCTCCTTGGAGAACGGCTGCCCGGCGTCCCGCAGCCGGGCGGCGGCCAGGTACAGCGCCCGGCCCGCCTCCACCTGGGTGGCCATATCGGCCAGCATGAAGCGCAGGCCCTGGAAGTCGCCGATGGGGCGGCCGAACTGGCGGCGTTCGGCGACATAGCCGAGCGCCTCGTCCAGCGCCGCCTGGGCGACGCCGATGGCGCAGGCCGCGATGCCGAGACGGCCGGAGTCGAGGGCCGAGAGGGCGATCGCGAAGCCCTGGCCCTCCTCGCCGAGGCGGCGGGAGTCGGGGATGCGGACGTCGTCGAAGTGCAGCTGGGCGGTCGGCGAGCCCTTCATGCCCATCTTGCGCTCGGGCGGCGCGGAGCTGAGGCCTTCGGCGTCGCCGGGGACGAGGAAGGCGGTGATGCCGTGGGCGCCGCTGCCGCCGGTGCGGGCGAGGACGGTATAGAAATCGGCCACCCCGCCGTGGGTGATCCAGGCCTTGGTGCCGTTGATGATCCAGCCTCCCCCGTCATTGCGGGTGGCGCGGGTGGTCAGCGAGGCGGCGTCGGAGCCGGAGGCCGGTTCGGAGAGGCAGTACGCGCCGAGCAGTCCGCCGCCGAGCATGGCCGGCAGATGTTCGGCGCGCTGCTCCTTGGTGCCGTATCCGGCGAGCGCATGGCAGGCGAGGGTGTGCACGCTGACGCCGAGGCCGACGGTGAGCCGGGCGGCCGCGAGTTCTTCGAGGATCTGGAGGTAGACCTCATAGGGCTGGTCGCCGCCGCCGAACTCCTCGGCGTACGGCAGCGACAGCAGCCCGGAAGCGGAGAGCAGGGCGAAGGTCTCGCGCGGGAAGCGGCCGGCGGCCTCCTCCTCGGCGGCGACCGGCCTGATCTCGCGCTCGATGAGTTCGCGTACGAGCGTGAGCAGGTCGCGGGCTTCTTCGGTGGGCAGCCTGCGGTCCACCGGCCGGGGGCCGTACTCGGTCATGGCGGCGCTCTCCTCCCTGTCGGGCGCTGCGGCGACGTGCGCGCGGGGTGAGGCGGCGCCGCCGGATTTCGTCATGCCCAGCCGATGATCGCCGTCCGGGTCTCGGTAGGCGATGACCTGCAGCTGTGGCGCTAGGAGTATGCCCGATCGGCGGCCTCACGTCACGGGTTGATCATCCCAGGATGCGGCCGGTCCGGCAGGTGGTCGGCAGGCCGTCCCACCCGCCGTCCCACCGGCCGTCCCCGGCCGTCACTTGGATACGCAATTGGTCCGAACCATTGACCCCACTGGTCTAGTCCTTCTACCTTCTCCCTCAACGTTCTACGCGTTCATGCCAATTCACGATGAGCGCCCCTTCGCGTTCATGCCCTTCGGAACGCAGGTCAGGCTCCACCTCGCCCCCCTCCGAGGAGACGACATGCTCAGACCGCACCGGAAGCGATCGCCGCGCAGGCTGATCGCCGCCGCCACCGCGCTGTGTACGGCGGCGCTGGCCGGCACCCTGCTCGCGGGGTCGGCCGCGGCCGGCCCGGCCACCCCCACCGCCCCCGTGGCCAAGGCGAAGCCCGCGGTCGCCGCGGGCAACAAGGTCGTCGGATACTTCACCAACTGGGGTGTCTACGACCGCAATTACCACGTCAAGAACATCGAGACGTCGGGGTCGGCGGCCAAGCTGACCCATATCAACTACGCCTTCGGCAACGTCCAGGGCGGCAAGTGCGCGATCGGCGACTCCTACGCCGACTACGACAAGGCGTACACCGCGGACCAGAGCGTGGACGGCAAGGCGGACACCTGGGACGACGGTGCACTGCGCGGCAACTTCAACCAGCTGCGCAAGCTCAAGAAGCTGCACCCGAACCTCAAGGTGATCTGGTCGTTCGGCGGCTGGACCTGGTCGGGCGGCTTCGGCGAGGCCGCCAAGAATCCGGCCGCCTTCGCGCAGTCCTGCTACGACCTGGTCGAGGACAAGCGCTGGGCGGATGTCTTCGACGGGATCGACATCGACTGGGAGTACCCCAACGCCTGCGGTCTGACCTGCGACACCAGCGGCAAGGACGCCTTCACCAAGGTCATGAAGGCGCTGCGGGAGAAGTTCGGGCAGAGCAATCTGGTGACCGCGGCGATCACCGCGGACGCCTCGAACGGCGGCAAGATCGACGCCGCCGACTACGCGGGCGCGGCGCAGTACGTCGACTGGTACAACCCGATGACGTACGACTACTTCGGCGCGTGGGACGCCAAGGGCCCGACGGCACCCCACTCCCCGCTCTCGTCGTACAACGGCATCCCCAAGGCCGGGTTCAACACCACCGACACCACCAAGAAGCTGATCGGCCTGGGCGTTCCGGCGAACAAGCTGCTGCTGGGCATCGGCTTCTACGGCCGCGGCTGGTCCGGCGTCACCCAGGACGCCCCGGGCGGCACGGCCACGGGAGCGGCCCCGGGCAAGTACGAGGCGGGCATCGACGACTACAAGGTCCTCAAGGACCGCTGCCCGGCCACCGGCAAGGTGGGCGGCACGGCCTATGCCAAGTGCGGTGACCAGTGGTGGAGTTACGACACCCCGGAGACCATCGGCACGAAGATGGCCTTCAAGGACGCACAGGGCCTGGGCGGCACGTTCTTCTGGGAGCTGAGCGGTGACACGGCCAATGGCGAACTGATCAAGGCGATCAAGTAGCCGGGGCCCGCCCCCGCGAAGCCGGCCCCGGGACGCCGTCCACCGGAGAGGTGGGAGGCATCCCGGGGCCGGCGCTTGTCGGCCGCCGTGGTGCGGCCGGCGCGTGACCGGCACCATCCAGCCCCGCCGCGATCATCGTCGGGCCGGCCGAGCAGCTCGGCCGAAGGCTGCCGAAGGGGCCGCGCAGACGCGAGGCCCGCGCCCCCTCGCCGTCGGCCGTCGCACCGCGGGTCAGGCGGGCGGCCGGGGCGGCGCCGGGCAGGTGGGCTCGTACTCCTCGATCAGCCGGAGGGTGTCGCCCAGGCTTCGCACCAGGAGGGCGGCCACCGTCGCGCGGGGTATCTCCTGCGCCGCGATCCAGTCGAGGGTGACGCCCTCGACGCTGGAGAGCCAGCCGGTCAGGGCCGTGCGGGCGAGCGGCGGAAGGTCGTCCCGGCCCCAGGCGCCGCGGGCGATGGTGCCGAGCAGCCGGGCGCGTACGGTGTCGCGGATCGCCAGCACCTCCGCGTCGAAGCCGACGCCTCCGGTGACGATGGCCCGATAGGCGGCCTGGTGATGCTGGGCGTAGCGCAGATAGCCGTCGATGGTGCGCCGGACGCGCTCGACGGGCGGGAAATCATGAGCGCTGCCCGCCCGCTCGACCAGCTGGGCCACCGCGTCCTCGATGATCGCGAGGTAATAGCCGCGTTTGTTGGTGAAGTAGTAGTAGATCAGGCCCTTGGCCACTCCGGCCTCGCGCGCGATGTCGTCCATGGACAGCGCGTCGTACGAGGTGTCGGCGAACAACTTGCTTCCGGTGGCGATGAGTTCGGCGCGACGCGCCTGGGAACGCACGGTGCCCCGGGCACCGGGGGATCCACCCTGTCCGCGCTGTTGACTATTATTCAAAACCCGCCCTAGTCTCCCACTGAGTCTCCAACTGCCAAAAGTTTTCGCAGTATGACAGAACGTCAGGAGCGCCTACGCGCTCTCCATGGCGGTCTCGGTGACTGTTCCGGCGGTCTCTCAGCGATCTTCTGCCGGGCTCCTCCGGCGGCGTACCGAGCACTTCCCTCGCGCATTCGACCACTGCCCCGGGGAGGACGCAGTGAGCTCTACGATCCGTACATCGCCCGAGGGGCGAACCTCCTGGAAGAAGACCGCCGTGGTGGCGGTGCCCGCCCTGCTCGCCGTGGGCGCGCTGGCGACGGTCATGGCCCAGGGCGCGCTGGCCGCCTCCTTCGCCGTATCGGGCACCAACTTCCAAGTGGCCTCGGGGAAACTGACCAGCAGCGGCCTGTCCTCGTACGTGCACACCGACCGCGACGCTGACGGCGCGGGGCACCCCGTCGCGCTGCTCGGCATCGGCAAGGCCACGCTCGCCGACATCTGCCAGTCGGCGCAGGTCAAGACGCCGGTGGGCACGGTGGTGTTCAAGCTGACGGCGGGCGGCAAGGCCGGTGCGGTCACCGCCGACAGCCTGGTGATCGACGGCGAGGACCTGGTGGGCGACGCCCGCTTCGGTACGGCGCAGATCGGCCGCGACGCCGCCACGCTGGACGCGGTGCCGGGGGTCAAGGGCCCGAAGGGCAAGTTCGGGCTGCAGGCCGGGGACATCGAGGTCGCCGGGGTCAAATCGCACGCCTGGTCCGCCACCGGCGGCAACTTCCGTCTCAAGGGGCTGCGGGTGAGCGTGAGCCTGGACGGCGACAAGTGTTTCTGAGTGCGCACCGCGCCCGGTGGGGCGCCCGGCTCGAACGGGCGCTGCCCTGGCCCGAGCGGCGGGCGGCGCTGCGGCGGTGGCGCCGGACCCGGCCGTTCTGGGCCGGGCTGCTGCTTCTGCTCGGCGGGGCCGAACTGCTGCTGGTGCCGCTGTCGCCGCTGACCGTGCTGGTGAGCCTGGGGCTCGGCGGGCTGGCCGCGCTCGGCATCGGGCTGGCGCTGATGGTGGCGGGCGTCTTCCTCTGGTGCGCACCGGCGGCGCACCACTATGTGAGCATCAATGCGCTGATCCTTTCCGTGCTCTCCTTCGCCGCGACCAATCTCGGCGGGTTCCTGGTGGGCATGGGGCTGGGCATCGCCGGCAGCGCGATGGGGTTCGGGTGGACGCCGGTGCGGGAACCGGCACCGGACCATGCGGGGGACCCGGCGGAGGAGCCCGTGCGGAAGGCGCGTGCAGGCAGCGGGCCCGAGGAGCATGCGGCCGCCCCCGCCCCCTCCCCCGCCCGCCGCGGCACCGGCAGCAAGACCCTCGCCGTCGGCCTGCCCCTCGCGCTGTTCGCGGCCGTCGGGGGCCCGGCGCAGAAGGCCGACGCCACCGCGGTCCCGGCGCCGCCGACCCCGCCGACCGTGCGGACGACCCTGTTCGCGCCGCGCGGCTTCACCCTCGCCGGCGTCACCGAAGTGCCCACGGCCGACGGCCCCCTGAAGGCGATGGTCCTGAAGATGAAGGCCGCCTCGCTCACCGACTACCACCTCACCACCCGCGACCCCTCAGGCCCCCAACTCGGCCTGAACGCCGACTCGTTGAACCTCAGCGGCGAGGTGACCCTCTATCTCACCAAGTTCAGCGGCTGCCTGGAGGGCGTCCTCTGCCTCACCTTCACGCCCGACGCCCTCCCGGTCCCGCCGGTCGTGCCGCCCTTCGTCTTCATGACCGATGTGGAGGCCGAGCAGGCGCTGGTCACCTCGGACCTGATCGTCGCGGACGGGCTGCGGCTCCAGGCCGGCGACCGGATCGGCGCCCGCGTGTGACGCGGGGTTTACGACGCCGCCCGGTACGAGCACCATCGGCGTGCGGGGGCCGGATCCGTGACGAAGAGGTGACAGGTGGTCAACCCTTGGCTGGCGCTGGAGTCGGGCGCCGACCCGGCGGCGCACACCCGTACGGTGCGGCGTGCCCATGAGGCGTTCCTGGCCGGCGGGACCGTGGCACCGCCCGTGCGGCGCGTGGTCGCGGACTCCTGGCGCCGCTCGGCCCGAGCACGGGCCGCCTCGGACGGCGCCGCGCCCATCGAGCTGGACGAGCCCGCGCTGCGCGCCTACCGGGACCGCCACCCGCTCGCCCGTGCGATGCCCGTCTTCCGCGAGTTGCTGGGCACCATCGCGCAGGACGGCGCGCATCTGATGGCGGTCTGCGATCCGCAGGGACGGATGCTGTGGGTCGAGGGGCACGCCGGGGTACGGCGTCAGGCGGAGCGGATGAACTTCGTCGCCGGGGCCCGCTGGGACGAACGGCATGCGGGCACCAACGCGCCGGGCACCGCGCTCGCCGCCGATCACGCCGTACAGATCTTCGCGGCGGAGCACTACAACCGGCGGGTGCAGCCCTGGACCTGCGCCGCGGCACCGCTGCACGACCCCCGGACCGGCCGGCTGCTCGGCGCCGTGGACATCACCGGCGGTGACCATCTGGCGAGCCCGCACAGCCTGGCCCTGGTGCAGGCCACCGCCCGCGCCGCCGAGTCCCATCTCATGGGCGCGGTACCGGAGTTGGGGGTGTATCTGGCCTCGCTGGGCCGGGACGAGGCGCTCTTGACCGTGGACGGGACGCGGCTGCGGCTGGGGCGCCGGCACAGCGAGATCATGGTGCTGCTCGCCACGCACCCCGCGGGCCTGACGGGCGAGCAGCTCTCCGTACTCCTCTACGGCGAGCGCGAGATGCGCCCGGTCACGCTGCGGGCCGAACTGTCCCGGCTGCGGCAGCTGGTCGGCCCGCTGCTCGCCTCGCGGCCGTACCGTCTGACCCGCCCGGTGGAGAGCGATCTCGCTGCCACCGAGGCGGAGTTGGCCACCTGCGACGTCACAGCCGCACTCGACGGCTACCGCGGGCCGCTGCTCCCGCTGTCGGAGGCGCCCGGTGTACGGCGGCTGCGCGCCTCCCTGGAGGACCGGCTGCGCCGCGCCCTGCTCGGTGCCCGCGAGCCCGACCAGCTGCGCCGGTGGACGGAGACGCCGTGGGGCGAACACGACCTGGAGATCTGGGAGGCCCTGGTGGACGCCCTGCCGGCACGCTCCCCGGCGCGCAGCGCCCCGCTCGCCACGGCCGGCCGGCTGCGGGCGGCGTACGGGCTGCCGGGCGCCTCCCCCGCCTCGTAGGGCGCCTCCTGCCCGGCCTCTCCGGCAGGCTCCGCCGTACCCGCCGGGGCCCGCCCGCCGCGCAACGTTCCCGCAACCTCCGCCGCCCTAGCCTGCGCGCATCGCCCGTCGCCCGGGAGCGGCGGGCACCGCGTCGAGAGCGATTGGGAGGCCGCCCCATGGCCCGTTACGCCAGCCCGGGTTCCGCCGATGCCGTCATGAGCTACCGGAGCCGCTACGACCACTGGATCGGCGGCGAGTTCGTGGCGCCCGCGCTGGGCCGGTACTTCGAGAACCCGACCCCGGTCAACGGACAGCCGTTCACCGAAGTCGCCCGCGGCACCGCGGAGGACGTGGAACGCGCCCTGGACGCCGCACACGCGGCCGCGCCCGGCTGGGCCCGCACCCCCGCCGCCGAACGCGCCGCCGTCCTCAACAAGATCGCCGACCGGATGGAGGCGAATCTGGAGGCGCTGGCGGTCGCCGAGAGCTGGGAGAACGGCAAGCCCGTACGGGAGTCCCTGGCGGCCGATATCCCGCTCGCCATCGATCACTTCCGCTACTTCGCGGGCGCCGTACGCGCCCAGGAAGGCACCCTCTCGGAGATCGACGAGGACACCGTCGCCTATCACTTCCACGAGCCGCTCGGCGTCGTCGCCCAGATCATCCCTTGGAACTTCCCGATCCTGATGGCGACATGGAAGCTCGCACCCGCGCTGGCCGCCGGCAACGCGGTGGTCCTGAAGCCCGCCGAACAGACCCCCGCCTCGGTGCACTTCTTCATGTCCCTCATCGCGGATCTGCTGCCTCCGGGCGTGGTCAACATCGTCAACGGCTTCGGCGTGGAGGCGGGCAAGCCACTGGCCTCCAGCCCGCGGGTGGCCAAGGTCGCGTTCACCGGCGAGACCACCACCGGCCGCCTGATCATGCAGTACGCCTCCGAGCATCTGCGGCCGGTGACCCTCGAACTCGGCGGCAAGAGCCCCAACATCTTCTTCGATGATGTCTCCACCCTGGTGGACGACTTCCAGGACAAGGCCCTGGAGGGCTTCACCATGTTCGCCCTCAACCAGGGCGAGGTGTGCACCTGCCCGTCCCGGGCGCTGATCCAGCGCGGGCACTACCACGACTTCCTTGCCGCGGGCGTGGCCCGTACCGAGAAGATCGTCCAGGGCCATCCGCTGGACACCGACACCATGATCGGCGCCCAGGCCTCCAACGACCAGCTGGAGAAAATCCTCTCCTACCTGGACATCGGCCAGAAGGAAGGCGCCCGCGTCCTGACCGGCGGCTCCCGCGCCGAACTGGGCGGGGAGCTGGAAGGCGGCTACTACGTCCGCCCGACCATCTTCGAAGGCAACAACGACATGCGGGTCTTCCAGGAGGAGATCTTCGGCCCGGTGCTCGCGGTCGCCCCCTTCTCCGACTTCGACGACGCCATCGGCATCGCCAACGACACGCTGTACGGCCTGGGCGCGGGCGTCTGGACCCGGGACGGCTCCACCGCCTACCGCGCCGGCCGCGCCATCCAGGCCGGCCGGGTATGGACCAACTGCTACCACGCCTACCCCGCACATGCGGCCTTCGGCGGCTACAAGCAGTCCGGCATCGGCCGGGAGAACCACAAGATGATGCTGGACCACTACCAGCAGACGAAGAACCTTCTCGTCTCCTACTCGGCGAAGAAGCTCGGGTTCTTCTAGTACCGGAAGAAAGGGCGCCTGACCAGGGCAGATACCTGGCAGGCGCTCTTTTGTGGGCACACCTAAGACGCGAGGTGAAATTCGGTCTTGCAGCCGATGTCCCCCAACTGCATCCCAGGCCTGCCCAAGTGCGGCCCGGACACGCCCGGGCCGCACTCGCAGGAACGCACCCTCCGTGGCGTGGCCCCGTGTCCTGGGGCAGCAGGCTGTCAGCAGCTGCAATGCCCCTGGTGGTCGACAGGCGCGACAGTGGCTTGGTCCGTGCAGCCCGCCTCGGTCTCAGGACGGTTTTCGGTACCAGTCCCCCTAGCTTCGTGTCCCGCCCCATCGGCGACCGTCACGATCTCGCCGCCGTGAGGATGAGGTCCGCCTCGTCGTGCGTTGTCACCGCCGGGAGATTGCCGTCCTCATTCGCCGTCGCCTGATCGCTCATTCCGATCCCCTCGGGCTGCATGCACCGAGTATCGACTTGACTACCCTATGCGGTCGCGCTCTGGACATGAACTTCCGTACCGGCGCCGGGCCTTGTGGCCGGAGCGAAAAGCCAAAGGCCGCACAATCTGCGATTGCTCTCGATTCGACGCGCACGTTGGGTGTGCAACCTCGTGGCTGCGGACGCACGAAGTCGAGCTGCCCGCTGCTGTGCGAAGAGAAACGGCCGGACGAGCTGAAAGCTCGAAGAGAACGGTGAAGTGAGCGAGGCGGTCCTGAGCCCCTGCTCCAGGGCTCTCCGGATCGCAACACAACTCCGTGCGCCCGGGAATACCGCCTCTCACCTGCGGAGAAGGAAACGGGAAACAGCAACATTCGCCTTGTCCGTCCGGCCGGGGTTGCCGCAGGCTTTCGAGCGGCAACCCCGCACCTGGATGGATGGTTATGGAGGTTCCCGTGCCACAGCCGTCCGCCGAGTTCGGCGAAGAACTGAGGAAGCGACGTCTGGACGCAGGACTCAGCCTCACCGCACTGTCCACTGCCGTGCACTACAGCAAGGCACAGCTGAGCAAGGTGGAACGAGGCATCAAGGCGCCCAGCCGTGATCTCGCCCGGCTCTGCGACGCCGCCCTCCGGGCCGGCGGAGCACTGATCGCCCTGGTCGCCACGTCCGTTTCCGGCGTACCGGATGGACCGGCAGCAGGCGGAATCGACGAGGAGGAGTGGACGATGCAGTTGTCACCGGACGGCTCGGGCCGGTTCCAGCCCGTGGGCCGACGCCAGGTCGTGAGCGCCGGCGCCGCCTCGTTGATGAGTTGGCGTACCGGCAGTCAGGGCCCGGTCTCGCCCGCCACGGGTGCCGGAATGTTGGAAGCGTCCCGCTCCCTGTTCACGCACTATCGGCGGCTCGGCCAGACCGTCGAGCCCGGCTTCCTCCTGCCTGGGCTGATCGCGCAGACCCACACGCTGCGGGAACTGTCGGCGCATGCCGATGCCCGCACCCGCCAGGGACTGCTCGCGCTCGGCTCCAGGTACGCCGAATACATCGGCTGGTTGGTGCAGGAGACCGGAGACGAACAGGCGGCACTGTGGTGGACCCAGCGTGCGGTGGACCTTGCGGCCGCAGGCGGTGACCGGGCACTCGCCGGATATGCGCTGGTCCGCCGGGCGTTGGTCACGCTGTACCAGGACGACGCCGAACAGACGGTCGCTCTGGCGCAGCGGGCACAGAGCGGCACTCTGCCGCCCCGGATCCGCGGTCTCGCCGCACAGCGCGAGGCGCAGGGCCACGCACTCGCAGGCGACCGCGCCGCCTGTCAGTGTGCCCTGGACCGAGCCCGGGCGCTGCTCGCCCGCCAGGCGGACGACGCAGACGCACCGGTGATCGGCAGCATGCACCTGCCCGATTCCGTCGGCATGGTCACCGGCTGGTGTCTGTTCGACCTGGGTCGCCCGCAGGAGGCGGCCGAAGAGCTGGACCGCCAGCTCGCGAGAGTCTCGCCCGACGCGGTACGCACGCAGGTGCGTTACGGCGTGCGCCGGGCGCTCGCCTTCGCGACGGACGGCGAGATCGACCATGCCTGCACATTGACGGAGGAACTGCTCGACGGAGTTGCGGCCGTACGGTCAGCGACCGTCACGCTCGATCTCCGACGTCTCGCGCGCGTCCTTGCCCGCCACTCGGATCACACTTCGGTGCGTCAACTGTCCCCGAGGCTCGGCACGTTATCCCGCTACGCCCCTTCCTGAGGAGGAACTCACGATGACCGATGTGTTCATCAACTACCGGACAGGCGACGGCAACGACACCGCCGCCCTGATCGACAACGAGCTTTCCAACCGTTTCGGGAAGGAACGCACCTTCCGCGCCTCGAAGTCCATCCCTCCGGGCACCGCGTACCCCGATGCCCTGCTGACGAGCTTGCGCCGCAGCGCGCTGCTGCTGGCAGTGATCGGGCCCGACTGGACCAACTTCCGGTCCAGGCTGCGCGCCCCGGAGGACTGGGTACGGAAGGAGATCCTGGAGGCGTTCGCCTGCGGACTACCGGTGATCCCCGTCCTGGCCGGCAGGACTACCGAGCGCCTGAAGAAGGATGACCTGCCGGACGAACTGGCGCGACTGGCCGAACTACAGTCCGTACGCCTGGACACCCAGAACGCCGAAGCCGATCTGAAGCGCCTCGGTGACCTGGTCGCCGAGATGGTTCCCGAGCTGCATGACCGCGAGCACGCCGACACACCGACCGCCGAACCGGGCTCCGTGTCCAACTCGGCCGACGGCGTCCACGGACCGGCCGTACAAAGCCGGGACTTCACCGGAGACGTCGGTGGCACCGTCATCAAGGGGACCGGCGGGACCGTGCATTCCGGCAACGGCAACATCTATCAGAATTCCCGCCATGTGTCGGGTGACCGTCACTACTCGGGTGACGGCATGACGAACGTCGAAGGCGACCATCACGGTGACATCCGGCACCGGTTCGGTGCACCGGGGCGGCACGAGGACGACGAGCGGTGAACGAAACGTTCACGCGGGTCGAACGTACCAGCGGCTCGGTGCATGCCGGCCACGGCAACATCTACAACCACTACTACACCTCCACCGGCCCGTTGAAGCAGGGGATCGCCGGCCCGAGTCCCCGCCGTATTGCGGATGACCAGCTTCGTCTGCTCAGGCAGCGGTTCGTCGACCCCGAAGGCATGGGCGAGGCACGCCGCCTCCTGGCAGAGCACAGCACCGTGATCCTGCACGGCCCTCAGGGCAGCGGCAGAACTGCCGCGGCACGCGTCCTCCTGTACGAGCTTCACCAAGCCAACGGGATTTTCCGCGAATTGCTGCCCGGCGACCCGGAGGAAGCCACTCTCACAGATGCCGGGCTGGTCGGCCCCGGTGACCGGCTGCTGCTGGACCTTGCCGAAGCCGAAGACATCCGATGGAGGAGGAATCGCAGGGACCTGTCTGCGCTCCGCAAGGCCGTTCAGGAGCAGCAGGCACATCTGGTGGTCGTCATGCCGTACGACTGCACTCTGGAATCCGACCTCCAGTTCTACCGGGCCGAGATCAAACCTCCTCCGGCCCAGGAGGTGTTCCGACGCCACCTACGGCTCCACCAGATTCCGCCCGAGGACTACCTGCAATCCGCGCCCGCATGGTCGGACTTCCTGAACGAGCGCTGTTCTCTCGAGGAGATCGCGGACTTCGCCGACCGCGTGCGACGGGCCCGTACAGCACATCCACCACGCGATGATTTCGCCGGCTGGTGCGAGCAGGCCCGCGACGCCCGGAAGACCTGGCGGAAGGAGGTCGCCGATCTCGTCGCCGAAAAGCGCGAGGCACCGCAGCGGGCATTGCTGCTCACCACGGCCATGCTGCACGGCGCGCACGCCGACGTCATCCACCACGCTGCCGCACTGCTGCTCTGCACGTTCAAGGCCCCTCAGGACGAGGTTCCCTTACTCGAAGGCAAGGACCTCGCCGAGCGCCTGAAGGAGATCTCCGCGTCGGCCGGACCGGACGGCCACGTACGGTTCAACAGGCTGGACTTAGACGCCGCCGTACGCGCCCATTTCTGGGACCACATGCCCGACCTCAGGCGCCTTCTCAGCACCTGGACCGCTCGCAGCACGGAGCGAAGTGATCCGCACCTCACCCCGGACCTCCGCAATGAGCTGGTGAAACGCCTCGCCGACCAGTACCTGCGCACCGGGCAGTGGAAGGAACTGGCGGCCCTGACGGAGGAGTGGGGTGCCAAGGCCACGAGCCCGTCTCTTCTGGAGGCGTCCCTCCACGCGCTCACCCACGGCCTCGACAACAAGCAGTACGGAGGGAACTTCCGGCAGCTGGTCTACACGTGGTGCAAGGAAAAGCAACTGACGGGAGATCTCGCATACGTTCTGCTCCGCGTCTGCACCGAAACGATCGCGCCGACCCATCCCGACCAGGCAATAGTCCGGCTCCACCACCTCGCCCGCCGTGAGCGCGGGTCCACCCCCGCGCTGGACGCTCTGTGCGATTTGGTGGCGACGAGCAGCCGGCTCAGGCGCCGCATGCTCGAGCGCCTCACCCGGAGTTCGTCCGCCCCAGCTCGCGACGCCCGGCTCTTCCTGAAGATTTGCGACCCGGTGCCGCTCACGGACCCCGGCAGCGCACCCCGCGCTCTGGTGGACGAGGACTACGTTCAAGGTTGCGTGATCATCGGCTGGCGGGAGGTGCTCGCCCAGCTGCCGTGGCCGCACTGGCAACCGTTCGCGCAGCGCTGGCTGCACACTGCCGCCGGCGCCGGCAACCGCCGTGACCTCCTACTCGACCTGCTGGTCAACGCCGCCGGCCGGAACGGCAAGCAGCTCGCGGCGCTGTACTCCGTGGCCCGCGCAGCGGAACCCACCACCGCGGGCGGCCCAGAACTCGGCGTCGACACAACCGATCGCCTGCTCCAGAAGATCTCCGCGGCACAGGGGCTCCGCCCGTCGGCCGCATCATCTCGACCGGCACCACCCAGGGGGACGACACCGTGACGACCGGCTGCAAGACAACAACCGTCTTTCTCACCATCCTGTGCGCTCTGCTGATGACAATCCTCGGCCTGGTGCAGAAATGGCATACCTGGGCGTGGGGCGCACTGGCCGTTCTCCTGGTGTGCGTGCCCGCGGCAGCTTTCAAGATCGCCGCGGCGCGGCGCGTCGGCTCCGTACCCGTCGACGTCGAGGAGCAACACACCGCGTTGCCCATCGCACGCAGGGAGCACCGCGTCAGCCTCGTAGCCCTGCCCAGCCAATGGCCCGACTACGACTTCCTGTTCTCCGCGACCGTACGGTGGTACCCCCTCGAAGCCAACAGCGACCCCGTCGTCAACCCGGCAGGCCTCGCCGTCGAAGCGGTGCTGGACCACGCCCGCGCGATCACGGAACAACGGGAGCCCGGCAGGGTCTCACTTGTCCAGCACGAGCTGAGTGGCGCGCTCAGCAGGATGCGCCCGGATCACACCGGGCACCTCCAGGTCATGGCGGAGGATGTCACGCTCACCTTGCTCGAACATGATCAGGAGCGGTTGGACAAGCTCGCTGAAGTACGCAAGGACAAGGCGGTCTGGGAACACCAGCGGAAGTACGAGCAGAGCAAGCGCGAGTATTTGGGCGAAGACGTGCTCAAGGACACCGGCAGCGCGGTGGTCTGGTGGCTTGCGAAGAACGACGATCACGTGGAAAAGACCGTGGCGGACATCGGACTACTCACCCAGCTCACGTCCGCCGCCAACGACACCGACGTGCCTGAGCGACTGCGGGATTTCCTGCCTCAGCCGCACATCGGGCGACCCGTCCCGGAAGCCGTGGACGGGCCACCCGCTTCCTTCGAACGCGAGCCGACGGCCGCCGACCACTTCGAAGGCTTCCTCACCGGCATGGGCTTCTCGGACGGAGATGTCCGGCGGGGGATGCTGGCCAAGCAGATCGCCGACATCATCAAGACGCAGGACCGGCACGAGACGGCAGAGGAACTGCTGAAAAGGTTCGACCCGCCGGCGAGTTACGCACCGGAGAACGACGCGACCGACGAGACGCCCGGGCACTGACCCCCTTGGAGGAGACACGATGGACAGCGAGTTGGCCTCTCTCGCCGCATCAGGAGCGACCACGTTGGTCTCTCTCATGGTCACCGACTCTTGGGGGCACGCCCGCGAGCTGGTAGGACGGTTCTTCTCCCGTACCGGTGCAGACGGTGCCACGGTCGCAGACCTGGACACTGCCCGGGCCCGTCTGCTTGCCGCCGAGGCTGCGGGCGGTACGCAAACGGCCGACGACATCACCCACCAGTGGCACGCCTACCTACAGCACCTTCTACAGGCTGGCTCCGCCACTGACGCCGACCTACGCGACTTGCTCTCAACCTTGCAGCAGCTCGCGAATGGCCCAGGTACACAACGGGTCACCGTACACAACGACATCAGTGGCGGGGTCCAGCACGGCCCCACCATCCAATCCGGCCGGATCACGGGGCTCACCTTGCACGTCCACCATCCCGCCGCCTCCTCGCAGGACTGACCTACTGCCCTCAGTACCTGGCCAGGCCACCATCCCCCTCGCTTCCTCCGTGTTCGCTGGCGTGATGGCGGGCCAGGGACAAGGTCCAGCCAGGGGGTGCCTGTGCAGGCTCGGGCGGTGGCGATGGTTCTGGCTGCATGGAGAAAGCGCAGCCGCCTCACTACGTGTCGACACCTGCCATCTGCATTCAGGTAGCCGACCCCAAGATCCGGACCGATCATGGACCAACGCTCTGCGGAAAGCGGCCAAAGCCGCCATTTCAGCAGGTCAGCAACCATGTGAGCGCTGTACCACCGGATAACGAAGAACCTTCGCGTCTCCTACTCACCGAAGAAGCTCGGGTTCTTCTAGAACTGGTGGTACCGGAAGCAAGGGCGCCTGACCGGGATCATTTCCTCGTCGGGCGCCTTTTGCCGGGCCCCTCCTGGCGGGGCCCGGATCCCGTCCGCCTGGCGGCCTGCCGTGCCGGGCGAGCGGCCGCCGCCGGGCCGGTGCGTCGCGACCGGCTCGACGCGTGACCGGACTCGCCTCCGCGGACGAGCGCACGCTTACCAACTCCGTTGCCGGCCCCGCGCCTTCGCTACGATCCTCGACACGTGAGGACGACGGGAGCGCTCTGTGGCACGAGTGGTGGGTGTGCACGGGATCGGCCAGCAGCTGAAGGGGGAACGCCAGATCGCAGCGGAGTGGGGTGTCGCACTTGCCGACGGGGTGACCCGCGCCAAGGGGGCCCTTGCCCCTGAGGAGGTCGGCATCGCCTTCTACGGCGACCTGTTCCGGCCTCCGGGCCGAGCCCTGGCGGTCGGCGAGCCGCGCCACACCGCCTCGGACGTCGAACCCGGAATTGAAACGGAGCTGTTGCAGGCCTGGTGGCGTGAGGCCGCCCGGATCGACCCCCGGATTCCCGCACCTGATGCCCGGACACTGGCACGGACCCCGTCATCGGTGCAGGCCGCGCTGCGGACGCTCTCCCGGGTTCCGTTCTTCGCGGACATCGCGTTGCGGGCGATGATCTCCGACCTGAAGCAGGTACGCCGGTATCTGACCGAGCCGGGTCTGCGCGAGCGGGTCTGGGAACGCCTCGACGCCGCCGTCGGCAGCGACACCCGCGTCCTGGTCGCGCACTCGCTCGGCTCGGTGGCCGCATATGAAGCGGCGTGGCACCGCCCGGACTGGCCGGTCACCACCCTGGTCACGATCGGCTCACCGCTGGGCATCAAGGACCTCGTGTTCACGCGGCTGCGTCCGCCGCCGGAGGTCTCCGTCTCGGGCCGGCCCCGGGTCGGCCACTGGCCCGGCGGGGTACGGCAGTGGACCAATGTGGTGGACGGCGGCGACATCGTGGCGCTGCAGAAGGACCTCCGGCCGCTGTTCGGCGATCGGGTCGTGAACCGTCTGGTGCACAACGGGACGCACGCCCACGATGCCCGGCCCTATCTCAGCAGCGAGGACGTGGGTGACGCGGTCCGGGCGGGGCTCGATGACGACGACCGGTGAGCGGGACGCCGGCCGGCGCTATCTGCTGACCACCGCGGTCTGCCGGCATCGCCACCAACAGGACTGGGACCGGCCCGAGTTGACGGAGGACCTGGACCGCATCACCACCCTCTTCACACGCCACTTCGGATACACCCACGTCCCGGTCCTGGGCGTCGATCCCACCAAGGCCGACCTGCTGCGGCAGCTGCGGGCCTTCTGCACCAGTCCGGAGCGACGTCGGACGGACTACCTCGTCGTGTACTTCGCCGGCCATGGCGAAGTACGCGAGGCCACCGGGGAACACCTCCTCGTCACCGCGGACACCGACCCCGCCGACCTGGCCTTCACCGGCCTGCGTACCGAAGAGCTGGGCCGGGTCCTCGTCGATGAGACCGAGGTCCGCCGCATCCTGCTCATCCTGGACACCTGCGACTCGGGATCCGGCGGCGCGCAGGTCGCGGCGAGCGCGGTCGTCATGGACCCGTCGTGGCGGGAGAGCGACGACAGCCGGGGCCTGGTCGTCGTCTCCTCGTCCCAGCCCTATCAGCTCGCCATGCCCGGCGCCTTCACCAGGCGCTTCACCCGCGCCGTGCAGAGCCTGGCGTCGGCCGGGTCCGCTCCCGACGTGCTCCAGATCGGCGCGGTGGTCGACGTCATGCGCGGAACGGGAAAGCCCGAGGCCCAGCAGGTGGTGTGGGACGCGGTGCGGATGACGGGCGAACTCCCCGCGTTTCTGCCCAATCCCCGGCGGGCCGACGATGCCGGCGAGATCGATGGGGTGCTCAGGAGCCAGGCGGACCAAAGGGTGCTGCGCGCCCGGGAGTTCCGGCAGGAGCTCCTGCCCAAGGCACGGGCCGGAGTGCACGACGACGGCTGGCACTTCACCGGCCGGCACGGCGCGCTGCGCACGCTCAGCACATGGCTGCGCACCGCGCGGGCGCCGCAACCGGACACGTCGGGACGGGGAAAGAGTCTTCTGCTCACCGGCGGGCCGGGCTCGGGCAAGTCGGCGGTGCTCGGGCTGTTGGCCGCGTCGGCCCACCCCGACTGGGGCCGGGCCGTTCCGTGGGGCGATCTCGGGCTGCCGCAGGACGCGCTTCCGCCGACCGGCGCCATCGATGCCGCCGTCTACGCGCGGGGGGCCACCGAGGCCGACGTCCTGGCGGCGATCGCCGCGGCTGCCGGTACCCGGGCCGGCTCCGCGGGAGCCCTCATCGAACATCTGCGCAGGTGGGACGAGCCGGTGACGGTGGTGGTGGACGCCCTCGACGAAGCCGCGGACCCGGCGGAGCTCGTCGGGCGGGTACTGAGGCCCCTCCAGGAACACGGCGCGGGCAACGGACTGCGGCTCCTGGTCGGCACCCGGCCGCACCTTCTGCCGCTCTTCGCGCCCGGCACCGCGACCGTCGACCTCGACGCACCGGAGTACCTCGACCCCGACGCCGTGCGCACGCACGTGGAGCGCACGCTGCGGGCGGCGGCACACGGCACCCCCTTCGCCGCCGCGGACCGGGAGCTCGTCGCTTCCGTGGCGGGGGCCGTGGCCGACGCCGCCGGCCGCTCCTTTCTGGTCGCCCGGATCATCACCCAAACCCTGCTGCGGTCGGACCGGTTGCCGGACCCGTCCGACCTCGTATGGCGCGGCTCGCTGCCGAAGCTCCCGGGTGAGGCGATGCGGCGCGACCTGGAACAGCGCTTCGGCGAGGACGCCCGCCGGGTGGTGGACCTGTTGCTCCCGCTGGCCTACGCCGAGGGCCAGGGGCTCCCCTGGGAGAACCTCTGGGCTCCCCTCGCCTCGGCGATCGCCGGTACGCCGTACCGCGACGAGGACATCGTGTGGCTGCGGGAACGCTCCGGGTCCTACCTCGTCGAGGACACCTTCGCCGGCCGGTCGGTCTACCGGATCTTCCATCAGGCGCTCACCGAGTACGTGCGTACGCTCAAGCCTGCGGGCGACGTCCATGCGGCGATCACCGGCGTCCTGCGCGCAAGCGTCGGAAGCCTCCCCGGCGGCGAGTCGCCGCAGCCGGAAGACTGGCGCCGGGCGCATCCCTACATCCGTCACCACTTGGCCGCGCATGCGGCGGCCGGTGGCCAACTGGGCCCGCTCGCCGGCGATCCCCACTTCCTGCTGGCCGCCGAACCCGAGCGGTTGCGCCGAGCGCTCGTCGCGGCGGACATGGAGAGGAGCGCCGGCGCCACCGCCTACCAGGAGTACTCCCTCCAGCAGCGCGGTGACAGCACGCCCGAGCAGCTCTCGTACCTTCTGCTGGCGGCCCGCAGAGCGGGAGCGGCCACGCTGATCCGGCGCATCGAGGAGAGCACGAGCCGTCCGTCCGCAAGGCTGCCCTGGACCACCCTCTGGGCGTGGAGGGACCCGAACTGGCGGGTGCGGCGGATCCTGCAGCATCGCGCCGAGGTGGTCCGGATGACGCCGGCGGAGGACGGCAGGCTGCTGACGCTCGATGCGACCGGTGTCGTACGGGAGTGGCCGCCGACCGCGGAGGCGGCCGAGGCGACCGGTGTCGTCGACATGCCGACCGCGGCCTGGATGGGAGTAGGCGCGGCCGGTGACGCAACGGTGGCCGCTTGGGACGGCGACGAGGTGGTCCTGCGCGGCGCGCTGACCGGCGAGCCCCTTGTCCCGCACAGCAGGCTCGTTCTCCCCCCGCACACCGGCACCGGCTCCAGGGAACGGGGACCCCTGGCCTCACTGGATACCGCTCGGGGCCGCTATGTCGCCGCGCTCTGCTACGAGGACCGGCATCTCGGGACGCCGCAACGGCCCTGCGTCCGTTACGCGGTGTACGTGTGGTTCCTGCCGTGCGACGGTGGACCGCCGCAGCGGTTCGTGCGCGTGCGCGACTACAGGATCCGGGAGTTCTGCGCGCTGGCTCTGGTGGAGGACGCCTCCGCGGGCGTCACGGTCGTGGTCGCGGACACCCATGGAGTGTCCAACCGCCGGATCCGGATCGACCAGGCGCGCCTGATGGTCTGGCATCCGGCCACGCAGTCCGAATACATCCTCAAGGAGCCGGAGGGCGCCAGTTTCTTCTCGCTCCACATGGCGCGTGCCACGGCGTGCGCGGCCGCGCGGATCGGCGCGGAGACACTGGTCGCGCTGGGCACGTCGAAGGGACATGTCATGGTGTGGCGGCTGCGGGACCGGAAGCGGTTGCGCAGTACGCAGACGGGCGCCCCCCACGCGGTGCATCCGTCGCACGCCGGCCTGGCGCGTGGGCCGGTCACGGCGTTGACGCTCGACACGGTGCACGGCCGTCCGGTGCTCGTCTGCGGGCATGCGTTCGGCCGTGTCGAGATGCTCCGCGTCGACTCCGGGGCCGGTCATCCCCTTCCGTTCCCCACCGGGGGTCAGCCCATCACCAGCCTGGCCGTGCTGGACGGCCGGCAACTCTCCATCGCCACGCAGGGAGGAGAGGTGCTGGTGTGCGACGTCCCGGCGCTCAGCAGCGCGTCGTCGACCGCGCGGCGGCAGTTGGCCGTGGCCGCCGCGGACGGCGCTTCCCCCGCTCTGGGCCTGGTTTCCGATGCCGCGGGCAGGGTCGAGGCGTTCGAGGTGTCCGACGGGAAGCCCTACGGTCGGCTGGAGTCGCCGACCGGGGCCGTCGTGAGCCTCCTCCCGCTTCCTACGGCCACGCGGACGTTCGCCTATCTGACCGAGGGGGGCGACCGGCCGGGACTGTGGCGGCCCGACGATCCGACGGGCGGGTTCGCCCCGCGCCACGGCGGCGACGACCGGCCCGCCGAGGTCGGCAAGCTGGCACTCGTGCGGGCGGATACCGTTCTGGCGTGGACACCGGGGGCGTCCACGCGGTCCCCGCAGCAGCTACGAGGGCGGATGTGGCGGTTGGGCGGGGCCGACTCGGCGGAGCCCGTTCCCGAGAGCGCGCGCAGAACTCTCCCGGGCCTGTCCGCCAACGCCACGGTTCTGGCCTCGGCGAGCGGGACCGTGCGGGGCCGGACCCTGACGGTGTTCGCCCTGGAACGGCCCTTCGGCAGGACATTGCAGCTCTGGGACGTCGGCGGCACGGGCACGCTGCTCGGCTCCCTCCGGCTCGGACGGTGTCACCCCTCGGCACTCGCCGTGGGTGCCACGCCGGAAGGCGCAGCGGTGGTCGTCGGCGACAGCGAGGGCGGCGTGGTCCTCTACGACGCCCAGCAGTTGAGGCCGTTGCCGATGCTGCCGGAGCGGCACGCCACCCGCGTCCGGACGGTCGCGCTCGGCGCCGAGGGTTCGTGCGGAGTCCTGGCCTCGGCGGACGAGGACGGCATCCTGCACCTCACGCCGCTGTCCGGCGGGGCCCCTGTGACCCTCGCGCTGGACGAGCCCATCCTGACGCTGGCCGTCGGCGAGGGTGCGACCGTCCTGGCCGTGACGGACTCGGGAGCCGTCGCCCTCACCTGTGACTTCTCGCGAAGTCACCGCGCTTGAGCTGCGTCCGCCGCGAGCGGGCCCGGATCGCGAAAGGCGCCCGACGTGGTCTCCTGCCCGTCAGGCGCCTTCCTGCGCATCGGCAACTGCCCCGGGAATCCGGCTCCGTGGCCGGAATCGGAGCGTCAGCCGCCGCGCCGGTCCCGCCAGTGCTCAGCGGCGGTCCACCGCCGGCACGGAGCGGCCGGCCGGCACCGTGGCGGCGTCATCGGCGCGGGGTTGTCTGCTGCTGCGGTTGAAGACGGTGATCGAGGCCACGATGACCGCGAACCCGATGATCTCCGACACGGTCGGGCGCTGGTTCAGTACGGGCCAGGCGATCAGCCCCGCGGCGATCGGTACGCCGTAGAAGTACGACGCCACCCGGTCCGCGCTCTCCGAACGCATCAGGACGAACAGCAGGCTGAGCGCACCGATCGACACCCCGACCGACATCCACAGTTCCGACAGCAGGAACTTCGGTGTCCACCGGATGACGCCCTGCTCGAAGATCAGTCCACCGACGAGCATGACGACGGCCGACGAGCCGGACTGCACGAACCCGTTGATCAGCAGATGCGCACCGGGGTTCTTCATCTGGTAGTAGAACTGTCCGGTGGACAGCCCCACCAGGCCGAGGACGCCGAAGGCGATGTTGGTGGGGGTGAGGCCGGACGAGGACTCCAGGCCTCGGTACACCGTAATGGCGACACCGACGACGCCGCCGATCAACGCCAGCACCGACAGCAGCCGGACCTTCCGCGCGGTCACGACGGAGACCATCAGCCACACCAGAATGGGCTGCAGCGCGATGATCAGCGCCGAGACCGCGGGCGTCATGCCGTGGTAGAGCGCGTAGAACACCCCGACGGAGAACACACCCTGGAGCAGGATGCCGCTGAGGATGAGATGGACATAGCCCGAGCGCGGCCAGCTGACCCTGAGGCACATGATCAGGACGAACAGGATGACCGCGGTCGCGCCGAACCGGATGGCCAGGTAGTAGAAGGGCTCCGCGTACGGCAGGCCGTAGCGGCCGCCCACAAAACCTGAGCCGTAGAGGATGACGAACACCAACGCGATGAGCGAAACCTTGAGGCTCTTGGTCTCGCCGGTCACTGGTGCATTCCCACCTTGGAGTCGAAGGTGACCACGGTGGTGTGCGGACGCATCGCGCCCGGCACCGGCGGGGTGCCGACGAGTCGGCCGGCCAGCTCGTATTCGTTCACCAGGCCCACGATCTCGTTCTTCAGCACCGCGATCGCCTTGGGGTAGTCGGCGTCGTCCACGGCGAGCCGCGCGCTGGGCGCGGCAGATCGGGACGACTTCTGCAGCATGCTGATGCCGAATATCCGCGACAGAATGCGCCCCAGGATCACGACCTTGTCCTGCGAAGGCGCGTCGGCGATATGGCTGAGGTTGATGTCGGTGAGGTGGCCGAACGCGTCCTCCAGATATCCGAACCGGCCGAGGAACTCCAGCGGCGACCGGAGTCCGGATTCCCGGAACCGACGCAGGAACAGCTGGGCCAGATGCTGGCACAGCAGATCGTTCGTGCCGTCGAAAACGGTGTAGACGCGCGCGTCGAGCAGGGCGTAGGCGGCGATATTGTCCGGCGCGCCCGTCCGGTATCCCTCGCCGCCGCACAACTGCTGGTAGTCGATGGCCGATTCCAGCATGAGTTCGGAAGACAGCACCTTGGTCGCGAGTGAGGCGAACATGCTGTCTTCGAGGTCGGTGGTGTAGTCCTCCGCCAGCATGAGATGCCGGTACAGCGCATTGCACACGACATAGCTCTGCTGGATGCGATTGACCTTGTACCGCACATAGTCGATGTCGTGCAGTGTGCCGTCACCGATCTTCCGTGTGCTGACCTGGCGCAGCGACTCCTTGGTCAGCCGGCGCAGGAAGCCGCTGGCCATGGCGGCCTTGCTGAAGCGGGACGCGCACAGGATCTCGGCGGCGTCGCCGAGGCCCTCCCTGGTCTTGGTGAGCCGGTAGTGGCGCGGCACCCGCAGGTCCAGGGTGTTCAGTCCGTATCCGAGGTTCTTCAGCCCCAGGCTGTCGTAGACCTCGGTGGTCACGAATCCGCCGTCGGACCGTCTGTGGGCGAAGTAGGCGAACTCCTTGCGCTCGGGATGCTTGGCGCAGATGATCCACCAGTCCGCCTGCTCGCTGAACGCCTGCCAGTGCTTGGTTCCGGTGACCCGGTACGTGTCACCGTCGTCGTGATACGTGGTCTTCATGCGCGCGAGGTTCGAGCCGCTGCCCGGTTCGGTGAAGGCGAGACCGCCGATGACGGGATTGCGGGCGAAGTCGTCGAAGACCTCTTTCTTCAGCGCGTCATCACCGCCGGACGCCACGTTGCGGAGGAAGAGGACGGTCACGATCATCGTGTACATACCGAGCGGCAGATTGCGCTCGGACATGATTTCAATGACCTCGCACATCTCCCGGTGGCTTTCCCGGCCACCGTACTTGCGCGGGATGGCCGGTAAGTAGATGCCTAACTCGACCAGCTTGCGCAGGTTTTCCCTGGACAGCGGCTCCTGCGGCAGCCGGGCGCTGTCGAACTCGTCGATACTGCGCCGAAAATTGTCCAGGAACTCGGACGAATCGAGGTCGGCCAAAGCGTTGCGTGAGATGCTCAAGGTAAGGGTCCCGTCTCGGCTGGCGGATTGATGTGGGTACTACAGCGCGCTCAGTTCGGCTCGCAGGTGGTCCGGGATGCTCGCGGTGGCTTCCCTTTCGTAATCGAAATGGACCATGACGCAGGTGCCGTGGGCGACTTCGGCGCCCTTCTGCGTGGCGGTCTGCTCGATGGTGATCGAGGTGTTCCCGACCTTCGCCACCTTCGTCTCGATGACGACGTCGACGGACGCGAAGATCTGCCGGGTGAAGTCGATCTCGTACCGGCGCAGGATGAGCGCGAGGTCGCGCATGTTCGCTTCTTTGCTGAACAGTCGGAAAATCGGCAACCGACCATGCTCGAACCAGACCGGCACTGCGGAGTTCGTGACATGGCCGAGCACATCGACTTCGGAGAAGCGCGGCGAAATGGTCACCTTCACGTTCTGCCCCTCAATGATGCATTTGTTCGAGTTGTTGACAGTGTCTCATCACTGACCTTCCGCCCGTTGGTATACCAAGATCCCTTTAGCTGTGACTTGTGACACGGATGTCTACTCCTGGGGCGCAGTGCCACGGGACCGTCCATGGGGAGCCTGAACGAGCGCCATCGCTCGTGGAGTTGGAGGCTCATGGGCACTACGAGGGCGGCCGGACGACGGCCTGGCTTCCGGCCGCCTCAGCGGCCGGGCGACGCCGGGCGCCCCTTGCCGGTCTCCCGGCGAAGCCCGGCCACCGCCCATTTCGCCTGCGTGGACAGCCGGCTGAGCGCCTTCGCCGACTCCTTGCCGATCGTGTCCAGCAGGAGCCTGCCGTGCGCCATCGTCGCGCGGGCGAGTTCCTCGTCACCCGCCTCGGCCGCGGCGAGCGTCAGCTCCAGATGCTGCTCCGTGATCAGCCGGCCGAGCCCCCGGCGGTGCCACTGGGCAACCGCTCCGTCGGGCGTGGCCCCCTCGACGCCGACCGCCGCCCGTGCCCGCTCCAGCGCCCGCCCCGCTGCCGCGAGGTCGCCCTTCCGGCGCTCCAGGCGGGCAAGGACGTACGCCTCCGACGCCCGGTCCCACGCCGTGTCCTGCAGCGAGAGAAGGTTGAACTGGGCGCGGGCCGCCTGTGCGTGATCGCCGATGCGCTCCAGCGCCCGGCTCAGCTCCCGGAGCCGGTCCGCGTCCGGGCCCGTGTCGTCCAGCAGGCGGATGAGCGCGACCCGGGCGTGCTCGACACGACCCTGCCGGTGAGCCAGCTCGACCCAGGTGAACTCGCTCTCCGCGGCCGCATCCCGCCCGTACCGCTTCGCCTCCTCGGCGCGGGCCCACTCCACGGCTCCGGCGCCGTCGGTGACCTGCCCGGCGGTGGCCGACCGCAGCAGCGGAACGTCCCCGTCCTGCCCGTGCCGCGCCACCAGCACCGCGGCCAGCCGCCGCTCCTCGAACCGCTCGGTCCGCACGGCGTTCTCGTGCTCCAGCAGGAATCGCAGCAGCGGCAGATCCCCGTCACGGCGGTCGTACTGCGCCGCCCGCAGTACCCCCGCCCGCAGCACCGGATCCGCGGCCGCCGCCTCCCGCGCGCCGAGGTCGCCGGAGCGCATCCGCTCCAGCGCCTCCCGTCCCGGAGCGAGGACGACGTCGCGCAGGCACTGCCGGTAGGACTCGTCCAGCCGGTACGCGCAGAGCTCCAGGGAGTTGAGCAGGACGTGGTCCGGCTCGGTGCGCCTGGCGGCCGCCTCCGACAGGGCGAGGAGTTCGACCAGCGGCCGGTCCGGCAGCCCCAGACCGGCGATCAACGCCGCCCGCTGCGCGTCCAGTTCGGGGGCGAACTCCGCCCGCGCTTCGTCGTCCGACGCACCCACTGCGGCGGCCAGGCCCTCCTCGTCGAGCCCGGGGGTGAGGTCTTCGCACCACTCGGGCAGCCGGACCAGCATCTCCAGCGCCTCGCCGACACTGTCGGCGAGCAGCACGGCGTCCCCCTCGGAGGACGCATGGAGCACGGCCGTTCCCCCGCACAGGAAGTACGTGCCGCCGGTGTCGTCGCCGGCGATCGGCTCCAGCGACGCACCGGACGCCAGGTGCACGTCCTCGACGTGGTAGGCCCGGCTCACATCGAAGTTGAACGGAAACGCGGCCAGTTCGGCCAGGTCGGGGCGGGTACGCAAGAGTTCCAGAACGCGGTCGGTCATACGGCCGAACCCTAACGAGGCTCCGGAGTGCGGCCCGTTCGCGGGCTACCGGCCCATGGTGTCGAAGGCGACATCCTTGGTCGCGATCGTCCCGGCCGTACGCCCTGGCGCCGTCTGGTAGGTCCAGTAGAGGTTCGTGTGCGCGATGACCTGCTCCGGCTGCGGCGCCCCCCACTCGGTCCTGTCGTCCGTCGTGTGGGCGTCGCTGACCAGTATCGCGTCGTACCCCCTGACGAACGCGCCATGGAGGGTCGAGCGGATGCAGGCATCGGTCTGTGCGCCGACGACGACCAGCCGTCCGACCTCGAGGCCCGACAGGACGGCCTCGAGGGTGGTGTCCTCGAAGGAGTCGCCGTAGCTCTTCTCGACGAGCGGCTCGGCGTCGCCCGGAGTCAGCTCCGAGACGATCCGCCAGCCATCGCTCCCCTTCACGAGATGCTCGTCGGCGTGCTGGACCCAGACAACCGGAATTCCTGCCTGCCGCGCCTGCTCGACGAGGCCGCCGATGTTCGCGACGACCGCGTCGCGCTCATGCGCCTTCTCGACGACGCCGCTCTGCACATCGACGACGAGGAGTGCCGTGTTCGGCCGGTCCGCGAGTGTGGTCATGGTCTCTCCTTGGTCCTGCCGAGTTGATCCTGGCGGTTCGGTCATGGTGGTTCGGTCATGCCGGGTCGGTCATGCCGCTCATGTCTCTTCGTACGGTAGCCCCGGCCACTGACAACGGGTCGGTCGCACGCGTAGGGCGGCGGTCCGCCCACGGGGTCACTCCGCTCCCGGAGCGTCGAGCAGACGGGTGCGGAAGAGGTCGAGCACCTCGTCCAGCGCCGCGCGGGTCGGCTGGCCGGGTTCGTCGATGAGGTGCCCGGTCAGTACTGAGTGCGGCGCCTGCGCGTAATGGGGATTCGCGGCGGAGTCGTCGAGTTCGACGGCGGTGAACGCATCGCCGAGTTCGCGGCGCAGAAAGTCGAACCGGTCACCCGGCACCATCCGGTCCCCGCGGAACCGCAGCCCCATGACCCGAAGACCGTCACGTTCGCAGCGGCCCCGGACGGCGGCGAGGTCCTCGGCGGAGATGTCGATGGTGGCCGCCCGGTTCTTGGTGACGGCCAGCGGGAGGGACGGCTGGGACAGGACGGGGGCGAGCAGGCGTTCATCGGTGGCCATGGCCAGGGCGAAGCCGCCGGTGAGGCACATGCCGACGGCCCCGACCCCGGGGCCGCCGCAGCGCTCGTGCTCATGCGCGGCCAGGGCCCGCAGCCAGGTCACCACGGGGGACGTCTTCCCGGTGGCCAGCACCGTGAATTCCCGGCTCACGCACACTTTCCCCACCGAGGAAGCCAGGTACCGCCCGAACTTCAGCCGCCCGGCCGCCGGGTCGGCCTCCCGGCCGGGCGTGCCGAAGAGCACCGGGAGCACGGCCGTGCAGCCGATCGCGGCCACGCGTTCCGCGAACTCCAGCACCTTGGGCGTGACGCCCGGAATCTCGGCAATCACGATCACGGCGGGTCCTGTGCCGCGCCGCAGAATCCGGTGGGTGACGCCGTCGTGGGCGAAGGTGCCGCGGTCGAAGCCGGTCAGATCATGGTCTGCCATGGAGTGCCGCCGTCCTGGTCGGTTGCTGGTCGAGCTGCGCCGTGGCTCGGGGCGCCCGGTGCCGTCGTGCCGTCGTGCCGTCGTGCCGTCGTGCCACGTAGATCAACGCGAGGCTACCCGGCGGAAGTTCCGGCCGGCCGGACAGGCTCGGACCACGGCCGAGCTGCCGGAACGCAGGCAACGGGCAGGTCATCCGGACGGCCGGATGACCGGTCGGCCGACCGGCTCAGGGCGCCAGGACCTTGTCCACGAAGAGGTGCAGATTGGTGAGGGTGCGGGTGATGCGCTCTTCCATCGTGAGTGACTCCTCATAACGCAGCAGTCCGCTCTGCTTCTTGCCCCGGAGGTAGAGAGAGCAGGCCAGGTCGGCGCAGAAGTAGGCGCCGACGGTGTTGCCCTGGCGGCCCGCGGCGCCGGCCCGGGGCGCGGCGAGCAGGGACACCCCCGATCCCGGATGGCCGGTCAGGCACATCGCGCAGGCGGTGGTCCTGGTGAAGCTCCGGTAGGCGGTCTGCGGGGTGCGGAGCGTGATGCCCACGAGATCGCCCGCGTACTCGGTCACGAGATAGCCGCGGTCGGGTGCTCCGGGGTCGCGCCAGCCCAGGAAGTCCAGGTCGGACCAAGGGAGTTCGGGCAGATCCCGCGGCACGCTGAGCCGGCGCGCCTCACCCTTCGAGCAGTTCACAAAGGAGGCACGGAGGTCTTTTTCGCCGAGGGGTTCCATGGTTGCGGAAGCTAACACTGCCCATTGCCCTGCGTCGCGGGATTTTTTGCGGCGCTCCGGCGTGCCTGAGGTGCGGGGCGTTGCGGACGGGGAGTGGTCCGGCTGCGGCAATTTTCGGTCATACCCGTGAGTTACCGATCACATTCACTGCGTGTTTGCATACAGTCCCGCCATGATGCATCGGCATGACAACCAACCGGTCTCCGGAGCGGCTGACTCCGGCCGGCCGGCCGCCGCTCTTCGGAGACGGCGGCACACCCGGGTCTGTGTGGGGGGCCGCTGATGGACCACGGGGAGCCGGACGTTCCGGCCGGGCCGGTGCGTGCCGCCGCGGCGGGCGGCCGGGTGCTCGTGGTCGGCGCGTATGCGGTGGACCTGGTGTTCCGGGAGCTGGCGGGTCCGGTGGCGTTCGGCGGCGAGGTCTGGGCCCAGGGGTTCGGCATGGTGCCCGGCGGGGCGTTCACCCTGGCCATGGGGTTACGGCGGCTGGGACGTGAGGCGGTGTGGGCCGCGGACTTCGGCGACGATGTCTTCAGCCAGCAGGTCCTGGCGGTGGCGCGCGCGGAGAAGATGAACGAGCAGGGCTTTCGGCACCACCCGCGCCCGGTGCGCAATGTCACGGTCGCGCTGTCCCGCCCGGATGACCGGGCGATGGTCGCCTACGAGGATCCCGTTGACGCCCGTCCGCTGGGTGAACTGATCGAGACCTACCGGCCGACGGCCCTGATGCTGCCGTTCCTGCAGTACGGCCCGGATGTCTCCGAGGCGCTGGATGTCGCGGCGCGGCTGGGGGCGACGGTGTTCATGGACTGTCAGGACTACCCGGGCAGCGTAGATGTGCCCGCGGTGCAGAAGGTGCTCGGCCAGGTCGATGTGTTCGCCCCGAATGCGGCGGAGGCGCTGCGGATGACCGGGGCCGGCACGGTGGGCGAGGCCGTGGAGGTGCTGGCGGGCCTGGTCTCCACGGTGGTCGTCAAGCAGGGCGGCCGGGGAGCCGTCGCGGCGGAGAACGGTGAACGGATCGCGCAGCGTGCCCTCCCGGTGGAGGTCGCGGACACCACGGGAGCGGGCGACTGCTTCAACGTGGGCTTCCTGCACCGCCGGCTGGCGGGCGCGTCGCTCGCCGAGTGCCTGGCCGCGGGCGTCGCCTGCGGTACGGCGTCGGTGACCGCCACGGGCTCCAGCGCCGCCCTGGACGCGGCGGGTCTGGAGCGGTGGACGGCGCGCCTTCCGGCGTGATGCGTACGCACTCCCGCGGCGGCTCCGTACGCACTGCGGCGACTCCGTGCGCGGTCCGGTGGCGGCGTGACGGTTCCCCGTCCGCATCCCGGCGGCAGCGAGACGGCTCCGTACGCATCCGGGTGACGGCTCCGTGCGCGGTCCGGCGGCGAGACGACTTCGTAGGCATTCCGACGACAACAGGGGCGATGGATGGCTGGACTGCTGACGGGCGAGCAGGCGGCGCGCGAGCCCGCGTCCGTGGACGGTGTCAGGGTGCTGGTGACCGACCTGGACGGCACGCTGCTGGGCGGGGACCCCGGCGACCGCCGGCGGCTGCGGGAGGCGCTGGACCGCCATCCGGAGATCACGGTGGTGTTCGCGACCGGCCGGGGGCTGTCCTCCGTCGAGGACGTCCTCGCCCGCGATCCGCTCGTCCCGCGGCCCCGGTGGATCATCGCGGACGTCGGTGCGAGCGTCATCGACGCCACCGACATGAGCCGCCTCGACGTCCTGCAGAACCAGCTGCGCACCGGATGGCCCGGACAGGACGGCGTACGGGCTGCCCTGGCACGCTTTCCCGGGCTCGTCCACCAGGACGGGGTGGCCCAGGACGGGCGCTGCTCGTTCTATCTCGCCCCGGAGCTGCTGTCTTCGGAGATCACCGCCGCGGTGGCTGCGCTCGGCTGCGGCTGGACCTACTCCGCCGGCCGCTACTTCGACGTCCTGCCCGCGTCGGCGAGCAAGGGCAACGCCCTCGCCTTGCTCGCGGGCAAGCTGCAATGGCCGATGGCGTCCATCCTGGTGGCCGGCGACTCCCTCAATGACCTGTCGCTGTTCCAGCTGGGCGCGCACGGTGTGATCATGGGCAACGCCGAGCCCGGCCTCCGCGAGCGGCTGCCGCCCCGCTCCCCCGTGCACCGGCCGGATCGGCAGGGTGCGGGCGCGATCCTGTCCGCCCTGGAGCGGCTGGGCTGGGTGGAACCCACCTTCCCCACCGTGATCGGCTACCACCGTCCGCCGGTGCACTGGGCCGGCGGATCATGGCAGCAGCCGGTGAGCCCCAACGGGATCCTGCCCACCTTGCAGGGCCTGTTCCACGCCGGCCGCGACAGCCTTGACGCCGTCTGGACGGCCGCCCTGGTCGGCGACTTCGCCGGCGCCCGGCCGGACCCGCACAACACCGGCCTCCCGCTGGCCTTTCTGCCGGTGACGCCCGCGCACTGGCAGGGTTACTTCCACCGCGCGTGCAAGGAGACGCTCTGGCCCGCCCTGATGTCGCGACCCGGTCTCATCCGGCACGACCCCTCGTCCTGGGCCGACTACGAGCGGGTCAACGCCGCGTTCGCCGATCACATCAGCGCCCATGCCGCCCGTGGCGCCACCGTCTGGCTCCACGACTACAACCTCTGGCTGGTCCCCGGCATCCTGCGCGCCGCACGGCCCGATCTGCGCCTCGGCCTGTTCCACCACACCCCGTTCCCCGCACCGGAGGTGTTCGCCCGTATCCCCACCGCGGAACGGATCCGTACCTCCCTGGCCTGCCTGGACTGGGCCGGCTTCCACACCGCCGACTACGCCACCCACTTCCGGCAGGCGCTCGCCGGGGTGCCCCGCCCGCCGCGCGTGGGGGTGCACCCGCTGCCCATCGACCGCGCGGCGGTCGAGACGCTGGCTCGCGCCCGCCCGCCCCGGCCCCTTGCCGACGGCTCCGCGCTGATCCTCTCGGTGGAACGCCTGGACTACGCCAAGGCTCCCCTGCAGAAGGTGCAGGCGCTCGCCACCCTGCTCTCCCAACGACCCGATCTGCGCGGCCGGTTGCGCTTCCGCCTCGTCTGCCCGCCGCCCGAACCGGGAATCCGCGCCTACGACACCACCCGCAGCCGCCTCGAACGCGCCGTCACCGCACTGAACCGGGCCTGGCGCACCGGCGGCTGGGAACCCGTCGACTACATCCCCGAGGCCCTGCCGTTCGCCGAGGTGGTCGACCACTACCTCGCTGCCGATGTGTTCTGGGTGACGTCGCTCGCCGACGGGATGAATCTGACGGCCAAGGAGTTCATCGCCGCGCAGGCTGCCGTCGGCCGCTCCGGAATGCTCGTTCTCTCCCGTCACGCCGGAGCCGCCGCGCAGTTCGGCTCCGCCGCGCTCCTCACGGATCCGCATTCCCGCCGCGATCTCGTCGAGACACTCGACCGCGCGCTGAGCATGCCTCCGGAGCAGCGCAGGAACCATCTCACCCGACTCGCCGGCCTGCTGGACGACCACACCCCGGCCCAGTGGGCCCGCCGGATCATCACCGCCATCCGGAGCGCCTGACACGGCGCCCGGTGCGCGGCGGCGGGCCCGGCCGGCCTGCGCCGAGGCCGGCCGGGCCCGCCGGTCCGTCGTGCGGGCGAACGGCGGATTCCCTTGTTACGGGGCCATCTCGTACGTCCCGGCCAGTGCCTCGACGCGCTCCCAGACGCGCGTCGAGCGTGCGTCGTCGACGACCGGGCGCCGGACCGCGCCGAGCGCCCAGCTCTGCTGTGCGGCGGTGGCGGAGTCCTTGCCGTGCAGTTCGACGGCGTGCGCGGAGAAGTCGCGTACGAGGACGGCGAACAGTTCGTCGAGGACATCCTCGTCGAGGCCGGTCAGACGTGCCTGTTCCAGGATCAGCTGGCCGTGCACGACCAGCGCGAACAGCTGGCCGACGGCGAGCAGCAGGTCGAGGTCGCGGCTCTGCTCCTCGTCCGGGGCGGCGGTGGTGACGAACTCGCAGAGGGCGTCGGCCTGTTCGCGGAAGCGGGCGACGTTGGGCACCTGGGTGTAGCTGTCGTAGGCGGGGCGCCAGTCGTGGAAGCGGATGGCGCCCAGGCCGCGGGCCGGTCCCTGGCGGAAGAGGAAGGCGTCGTCGGCCGCGTCGAGGCGGGTCGGCACGGGCGCGTACTCGGCCGGGTTGAGCAGGTGGTTGCCCATGAACTTGAGGATCAGGGCGAGGTTGACGTGGACCGTGCCCTCCAGCTTGGGCAGGCCCCGGATCTCGGTGGCGGCCTGCGCGAAGTAGGTGTCCTTCTCGAAGCCCTTGGCGGCGATGACGTCCCACATGAGGTCGATGACCTTCTCGCCCTCGGTGGTCACCTTCATCTTCGTCATCGGGTTGAAGAGCAGGTAGCGGCGGTCGTCGGGGCCGGCGGAGCGGAAGTAGTCGACGGCGCGGTCGCTGAACAGCTTCATCCCGACGAGGCGGACGTAGGCGTCGGTCAGCTCGCGGCGCACATGCGGGAAGGCGGTGACGGGGCGGCCGTAGAGGATGCGGTTCTGCGCATGGGTGACGGCCTCGTACATCGCGTGCTCGCAGATGCCGATCGAGGCGGTGCAGAGGTTGAACTTGCCGACGTTGACGGTGTTGAGGGCGGCGTCGAAGGCGGCGCGGCCGGTGTGCAGGACGTCGTCCGGGCCGACCGGGTAGTCGTCGAGGCGGAACTCGCTGACGTACTTGGAGGAGTCCACGACGTTCTTGACGAGGTGGTACGCCGGGTGACGGCTGTCGGCGGCGAAGAAGACATAGCCGTCCGGGCCCTCGATGTCGGTGCGGCGGCCGAAGACGGAGACCAGCCCGGCGGCGTTGCCGTTGCCGATGTAGTACTTGGAGCCGCTGGCGCGGAAGCCGCCGTTGCCGTCGGGCTCCAGCAGCATGTCGGTGGAGTAGATGTCGGCGCCGTGCGTCTTCTCGGACAGACCGAAGGCGAACACCTCGCCCTGGTCGAGGAGTTCGGCCGCACGGGCCCGGACGGTGGCGTTGTCGCTCTGCCAGACCGGGCCGAGGCCGAGGATGGTGACCTGCCAGGCGTACCAGTAGTCGAGCCCGTAGAAGCCGAAGATCTCGTTCAGGGCGGCTATCCGGGCGGTGTCCCAGCGCTTGTCCTGCTGCCCGTCGGCGGCGGCCGACGGGGTGAGGAAGGCCGCGAACAGTCCCTCCTTGGCGGAGAACGCGAGGAAGTCCGCCAGCCAGGCGCGGGAGCGGTAGTCCTCGATCAGCTTGCGCTTGCCGCGCTCCTCGAACCAGTCGACGGTGGCGCGCAGCAGCCTGCGGGTCTCGGGGTCGAAGTGCGCCGGGTCGTAGGTGCGGGGGTTGAACAGCAGCGGGTCGGCCATGGGTGGGTTCGCCTTTCCGGGGTGTGGGTTGAGGGGTGGCGGGCTGCGGTGCCGGCGCGCGGTCAGCGCTCGGAGCCGAGCCGGTGGAGGGTGGCGAGTACGTCGTCGAGCCAGGCGATCGTCATGCGTTCGTACGCGATGCCGCCGCGCAGCACGACGTGCTGGAGCTCCTGGCCGGCGTCGAGCGCGGCATCGGCTCCGGGAGCGGTGAAGTCGCGCCGCTCGCCTGCCAGATAGTGCGCGAGCCGGTCGGTGTGCGCCTGGTGGTGCCGCTCGACCTCCCGGATCAGCGCGGCCGGGTCGTCGAAGGCCGCTCCGCGGATCTTCACGGCGAGCTCGTGCCGGACGCTCTCGGGTTCGATCGGCTCGTGCAGCCACTGGGAGAGGGCCGCTCGCCCGAGGGCGGCGACGGAGTACACCTTCTTGTCCGGCCGGGCCTGCTGCGGCACCTCCCGGACGTCGATCCAGCCGTCGCTCTCCATGCGCTTGAGGACGCGGTAGATCTGCTGGTGGGTGGCGGTCCAGAAGTATCCGATGGACCGCTCGAAACGCCGGGACAGCTCGTAGCCGGAGCCCGGCTTCTCCAGCAGGGAGACGAGGATCGCGTGGTCGAGCGCCATGCCCCGATCCTGCTATGCAACTCGTTGCATAAACAAGCGGCGCAGCCCGGGTGAGACGCGGCTCACCCGGGCGGGACTCCGGCGAACGGGCGGTCGAGGCGCGGGCGGTCGAGGCGCGGGCGGGAGCATTCCGCGCCGGCGTGCAACCATCGTGCAACCTGGCAGCGGGTTGACTGGGCCACCGCCGGCATACCGCCTCGGTGACCGTGATCCGGACCGGCTCCGGAGGGTGCGCCGCCGACACGGGCTCCGGCGGGCGTTCGTTCTGGCTGGTCAGGAAGGGGTTGGCGGATGTACCACCACGGGATGCAGGATCTGCCGGTCGGCCGCTCGGCGACGGTGCCGGGGGCCCTTCGATGACTGCGGAGCGCGGGGACGGGGCGGCAGCGGAGGCGGCACGGATCGGGCTCACCGCGGCGGCCGTGGAGCTGCTGCGTCTGCTGCGCGCTCAGCACGGGCCGCTGATGTTCCACCAGTCCGGCGGCTGCTGCGACGGCAGCGCCCCCATGTGCTACCCGGCCGGGGAATTCCGTACCGGATCGTCGGATGTACTGCTGGCGCGGCTGGCCGTGGAGGGGGTGCCGGAGCGGGTGGGCTTCTGGATGTCGGCGGACCAGTTCGCGCGCTGGCGGCATACGCATCTGACCGTGGACGTCGTCCCGGGGCGGGGCAGCGGTTTCTCGCTGGAGGCGCCGGAGGGGGTGCGCTTTCTGATCCGGTCGCGGCTGTTCACCGAAGAGGAGCGGGCCGCGCTCGGGGAGTGAGGGTGGGACGGCAGTGGTGAGGCCCCGCGCACGGGGGAGAACGCGGAGCCTCACTTAGGAGAACGGGCAGAAGGCGGACGGGGTTCCCGGATCGGACGGAATCCTTACGGATTCGATGCGGCCGCGGGACGCCCCCGGCGGGGCCGACGCCCCTGACCACGGCTGCCAGTGTCACTGCCACTGCCACTGCCACTGCCACTGCCATCGGGGAATCCGGACGGCTCACGCCTCGTCCTGCACCAGCCGCTCCAGCATGTCCTGGAAGTCCACGTCCACGACCACCCGCAGCCCGTCGCCGTGCGGCTCGCTCAGCGGGGTCAGCACGCCCCGGCGCCACCAGAACACCTTGGGGCTGATGGCTCCCGCCGCATCCTCGTGCCCGGCCGCCGCGAACTGCGCCATGGCCTGGAGGGCCGGGATGACCTGGGCGTCCTGGATGCGGTGGAAGGCCAGCTGGTGCCGGAACGGCATCGCGACCAGCGCACCGTCCGGGGTGAGATCCGTGCCCATGAGCCGCCGCACGAGGTCGTCGAGCACCAGCACCCGGCTCGCGGTGAAGAACGAGTCGCCGAGCAGCACCTCGAACGCCGAGCCGTCGCCGCGGCGCACCGTCTCGTGCCCCTCCACCGGCAGCGCGCGCAGATTGTTCATCGCCCGGATCCGCAGCTCGGCCACGTCCCCGAGATCGGCCAGCGAGTCCTCGCTCAGCGTCTGCACCGCCTCGGGCAGATCGAGGGCGAGCACCTCACGCAGGCCCGGGGCATGCTCGCGTCCGTACCGGAAGGAGTCCGAGGCGGGCAGCGTCTCCTGGGCCACGATGCGGGGGTAGAGGCAGGCCCGGATCTCTTCCTCGGAGAGGATCTCCAGCGGCTGCGGGCCGTCCATGGTGCGCAGGACCTTGCCGACGTGGTCGCGGATCAGCGCGGGCCAGCTGCGCTCACCGCGCCGGTCGCGGTGGCAGACTGCGGCGAGGTTGCCGAGGCCGAACTGACGGCCCGCGGAGTCGGTGACCACCCCTGCGTACGCGGTGACTTCCAGGCCCAGTTCGGCGAAGGCCTGCCGCACCTGCGATCTGAAGAAGCCGCCCTCGCGCTCGGAGAAGAAGGTGAACTCGGCATCGCGTGCGACGTCGCGGGAATCCCGTTTCGGTCCTCGGCGGAACAGTCCCATCTCTTCCTCCCGGCAGCGGCCACGAACGACGGCCATGATGGGCCGATCGTAACGGGTGCGTCCGCCGCACCGGGCATGCTCCTCCTCCTGCTCGGAGGCGGTACGGGAACGGCGCGGCGGCGGTACCGACGCCGCCTGCGCCCGCGCACGCCTCCACCGGGCGCCCGCCCGCCGTCCCGGCGGTCGTACGGGGGCCGGGACGGCGGGACTTCGGGCCTACTTGCCGTGCGTCCGGCCGCCGATGGTGACGTCGATGCAGGCGTAGAAGGCGTTCGCGGTATCGGCGATGTTCCAGACCGCGAGGATCTTCTGCTTGCCGGTGATGCCTCCGAAGTTGACCGTGTGGGTGACCGTCGCGGGCGGCTGCGCACCGCCGTCGTTGAATTCGGCGACCTTCTTGCCGCCGACGAAGTACTGCCAGGTGCTGGTGGCATGACGCGCCGTCAGCTTCCAGTTGAAGGTCTGGGAGCTGCCGACCGGGGTGACCTGCCAGCCCTTGGAGTCGTCGTCGAGGTCGGCGAACTGGCTGTTGCCGCCGCTGCAACTGGTCAGCCCCTTGGGCCCCTCGACGCTCTGCGGCTCCCATTTGATCGGGCCGCATTCGATGGTGCCGGCGGCGCATTGCGCCTGCCTGCTGGGCGGAGTGGAGACATAGCCGTGGGCGCCGGCCGGGGCGGCCGGCATGGTGACGACGAGGAACGGAGCGATTGCGGCGCCGATGGCGACGGCCAGCCTTCTCTTCCGGTTCATGTCAACTGTCAACCCTTTCGCGCGCGTTGAGTGGGGGTGAGGGGGATGACGCGAGGGTGGCCCAATTGGTCTAGACTTTACTCTCTGACCGCGTACGGTCAAGAGGCGCGACCCGCTCCGCGGACCCTCCGCGCAGACCCTCTCCGCACACCGAAGGCACGCCCACCGAAGGCACGCACCCGGACGGCACGCCCAGCGAAAACACTCGTGTTGAAAGCCCCTTGCGAAGGGAGGAGAATTCTGGGTTGACGCGCCGCTCGTTCCGACGTGCCGCATGTTCCGCGAGCGGACGTGCCGCATGTTCCGCGAGCGGACGTGCCGCTTGTTCTGCGAGCGGAGGAGGCCATGACGTCGTCTGCTGCCCCGCCCCCTGCGGGCCCCTCCGGCGGAGCGCCCTCGGCCGGCACGGACAAGGGCCTCAAGGGTGGCGCACTCGGACTGTTCTCCAGCACCGTGATCGGTCTGGCGTCCACCGCCCCCGCCTACAGCCTGGCCGCCACGCTCGGCGTCATCGTCGCCATCGTCGGCGTCCAGTCGCCGGTCATCATCATCCTGGCGTTCATCCCCATGTTCTTGATCGCCTACGGCTACAAGGGGCTCAATCAGGTCGACCCGGACTGCGGGACCACCTTCACTTGGGCCTCACGGGCGTTCGGGCCGCACACCGGCTGGCTGGGCGGCTGGGGCATCGTCGCCGCGGACATCATCGTCATGGCGAATCTGGCGCAGATCGCCGGCCAGTACGGGTTCGAGCTGGTCGGCGCCCCGGGGCTGGCGCGCAGCACGCTGTGGACCATGGTGGCCGGTGTGGTGTGGATCGCCCTGATGACGTGGATCTGCTACATCGGCATCGAGGTATCGGCCAACCTCCAGAAGGTCCTGCTGACCGTCGAGGTGCTGATGCTGCTGGTGCTCGCGGTGACGGCGCTGGTGAAGGTCTACTCGGGCACGGCGCCCGGCTCGTCCCTGCACATCGCCTGGTCGTGGTTCGACCCCACACAGGTCAGATCCCTGGACGCCTTCACCACGGGCATCCTCACCACCGTGTTCATCTACTGGGGCTGGGACAGCTGCGTCTCCGTCAACGAGGAGACCGCGGACCGTACGCGCACCCCGGGACGCGCCGCGGTCGCCTCCACGGTCATCCTGCTGTGCGTCTATCTCCTGGTCGCCACGTCCGCGCAGAGCTTCGCCGGCGTGAAGACCACCGGCATCGGGCTGGCCAATCCGGAGAACTCCTCGGATGTGCTGTCCCACCTCGGCAACGAGGTCTTCGGCAGCGGCGCGGGCGGCCAGGCGCTGACCAAGCTGCTGATCCTGATGGTGCTGACCTCCGCCGCGGCATCCACCCAGACGACCATCCTGCCCACGGCCCGTACCACGCTCTCGATGGCCACGTTCAAGGCCCTGCCCAGCCACTTCGCCCGCATCCATCCCCGCTTCCTGACGCCGACGTGGTCCACCGTCGGCATGGGCCTGGCCTCCATCGTCTTCTTCGTGCTGCTGTCGCGGGTGAGCGAGAACCTGCTGGCGGACTCCATCGGGTCGGTCGGCCTGATGATTGCCTTCTACTACGGGCTCACCGGCTTCGCCTGCGTCTGGTACTTCCGCAAGGTGCTCCGGCTCAGCCCCCGAGCCCTGTGGACCAAGGGGATCATGCCGGGCCTGGGCGGCGTGATGCTGCTGTACTTCTTCGTCTACGCCTGTGTCGTCTACGCCGCCCCGGACTACGGCAGCACCTCATGGACCCTGCCGTTCCCGCCGCACTGGCAGCTCGGCGGCGTCTTCGTCACCGGCCTCGGCGCGCTGATCCTCGGCGCCGTCCTGATGCTGATTTACCGCGTGCTCAGCCCCGCATTCTTCCGTAAGGAAATCATTGTGGTCTCGGCCCATGAGAAGGACGAGGAAAAGCGAAGCTGACATCCGCGGACACGGCCTCCAGGGCCGCGCTTTCGCCGTCGAAGCATTCCTGGACCGCCGGTCCGTGCCGCATTGCCGCTCTCGTCGTCCGAGAAGCCTCTCGGACCTCTCCCCCACCCGGCAATTCGACTCCACGCAAAGCCTCCCGACAGCTACCGGAATTTCCCCCACAATCCCCCACAAGCCCGCCTGACCTCGCACAATGCCCTCTCGGATGCCGACCCGTAGACGACGTGTCAGTCTGGTTCAGGAGGCCGCGTGTCGGCTGGCGCGGACCGCGGCGACTTTCGCGCAAAGGAGCCCGACATGGCCACTCACGCCGGGGAAACCCCGATGGGCAGCACACCTCGCACCGGCGAAAGTACCGCCGCGGCGGGGTGGACCCTCTTCGCCGCGGTGCTGATGATATTCGGCGGCATCATGGCGATTTTCGAGGGCATCTCCGCCATCGCCACGAACAGGATATTCGTCACCACGCCCCAATACGTCTTCCAGTTCAACCTGCACGCATGGGGCTGGATCCATCTCATCCTCGGCATCGTCGTCGCCATCGCGGGCATCGCGCTGTTCAGCGGCGCCACCTGGGCGCGCGTCGTCGGTGTGATCGTGGCGGGCGTGAGCATGGTCCTCAACTTCATCTGGCTGCCCTACTTCCCCTTGTGGGCCATCGTCGTGATCGCGATCGACGCCTTCGTCATCTGGGCGCTGTGCACGTCCTCGCAGCGACTCGTCGGGGACTGAGACCGCTCCCCCGCAGACGGATGCGGCGCCGCACAGGTCCGTGCGGCGCCGTCGGTGTGCGCGCCGCGGGCTGGGGGGCTTCTCCGCGACGGCCGCGCGGTGTCGCGCGATGTCGGGACGTGGCCGTGATGCACGGGGATACGTGTGGGCGCGCCAGGACGTTCCTGTATACGCCCGGATGTGCCGTGGATACGCCCGCAGTCCGGGAGCGGGAGGAAGGCTCCGGCGGCAATGCCGGAGCGGCCCGATTCGGACGATCCCCCGCATCTATCCGCCGCTGACTCCTGACCTGCGCCTTTTGCGCTGAAGGCCCGCTGGCCTGCGAAAACGCATCCCGGCGGGTCTCGTCATATCCCGATAACTCCCTGGTCCATGTGCACGGCATGTGCACGATGGCCGCCCCTACCGAAACCCCCGTCACACGCCGTGGCGGGGGTTCTTTATGCCCTCGGAAAGGGTGATCACGATGACGCTGCCCCACTGGGACACCCAGGAACTCAAGATCGTCATGCAGGCCAAGCGGACCCTCACCGAAGAGGAAGTCGCCCGCCGAGCGGCCGAACACCACGCGGAAGACCTTCCGGCCCGAGAGCGCTTCGAGGCGCTCGCAGGCAGATGAGCACCCGAACGAAATGGTCGATCGTCTGGGGCGGCTGGGTGGCGTACTTCGTGGCCGCCGAGGTGGCCGCAATCCGTACCGCCGAGTACGACGCCCCGCTGACCGCACACATGCGTTACGCCCTGGGCGCGAAGAAGCACCCGCTCATACGCACCGCAGGGCAAGCCGCACTCCTCGGCGGAGTCGTGTGGCTGGTCGACCACCTCTACCGAGGGATCGAGCCGTGAAGCACTGCAAAGACTGCCTGACCGAGCGGGTAGAGCCCGGGCCCGGCTATCACCGTCCTGCGCCGCACCCCGGCCCCCGCTGCGCCACGCACTGGCGAGCCGAACAGAAGCGCCGCAAGGAAGCCGCACACGCCTCACGCGTAGCCAACGTCTACGGGCTCGGCCACCGCGACTACGACCGCCTCAAAGAACTCCAGGGCGGCGTCTGCGCCATCTGCCAAAGAGCCACAGGGGCCACCAGGAGATTGAGCGTTGATCATGACCACAAGACCGGAGCTGTTCGAGGACTGCTCTGCCGACCCTGCAACAACATGCTCGGACACGGCAGAGACTCCAAAGACTTTTTCGCCAGGGCAGTCGCCTATCTCATCGCACCCCCGGCGCACAGGCTCGCACCGGAAGCCGACCAGTAACTACAGATTCACCGTGCTTGCCATGGCCGCAGTGCTGATGTTCCTCATCCTCTGCAGCACGGTGATGGACCTCGTGAACGGAACGACACCATGAGCAGCTACCGCGAAGGTCAGTTGGCAGAGCAGCGCCACCAGTTCCTCGACCTGGACCCCAACCTTCAGGCCAAGTGGCACAGGCGGGATCACCTCGCCCAGGTTCTCGCAGAGTGCGGCTACCCCGCTGACGACATCAAGGCCATGGCCAGTGTCATCGCTGACGCCTACGAGCGGTACGGGCATGGATGAAGCCAACGAGTGGCTCATGGGAAGCGCAGACAAGCCCGCTCGGCGGTCGGCCCCAGCAATGGAGGGGCTGGCCACCGAAATCGCAGGCAGGGTTAAGGAACTCTTCTACGCCTACGACAACCGGGAAAGCGCCGACAACCGGTCCGCGCAGGCCCACCTCGGACCCTCCGAGATCGGCACCCCATGTGACCGGCGCATAGCCATGTCCCTGATGCAGGTCCCTCCCGTCAACCCCGGCGGCGACGGGTGGGCCGCCTTCGTCGGCACCTGCATACACGCCGGCCTCGCCGACATGTTCCGGTGGGCCGACCACGGGACCGGCCGCTACGCCACAGAGATGCCCCTGACCCTGCCCTCCGCGACCGTGCCCAAAGGGACCGGGGATCTCCTGGACAGGACGATGCTCCTGTTCGCCGACCACAAATGCATGGGCAACTCGTCCCTCAGCAAGCTCAGGCTCGACGGGCCCTCCAACACGTACCGCGTCCAGGTCCACACCTACGCGTACGCCGCCATCCGCGACGGCGAGCACGTAGAGCACGTCGCCATCGTCGCGTGGCCACGCGAGGCCAGCTCACTCAAGGGCCTGCACGTCTGGACCGAGCCGTACGACGAGTCGATCGCCCTGGCCGCTCTGGCCAGAGCCGATGACATCGCTGCCCGAGCACACCACCTCGGCCGGGACGGCAATCCACGCCGATTCGACGCGTTCACCACGGCCGACGACTGCCGGTTCTGCCCCTTCAAAACGAACACCGCCAAAGGCTGCAAAGGACACACCCAATGACGTACCCAACCCCCGGCCCCACGCCCGACCCGTCCGACTGGCTCATGGGAGGCGGCACCAAGTCCGCATCCTTCAACGGCCCGCCGCCGATCAGCTGGTCCGGCGCCATCACCACCGAGCCGGTACTCGTCCAGAAGCGGGACTTCGACACGAACGAGCCGCTGTTCTGGCCCGACGGCAGACCCAAGCAGATGCTCCAGGTCAACATCCAGACCGACGAGCGAGACCCGCAGGACCCGGACGACGAAGGCGTACGAGCCCTGTACCTGGAATACCGCAAGGCGAACGCCGTGCGGGACGCAGTACGGGCGGCCGGGGCCCGCAAGCTCGAAGTGGGCGGGCTCCTCGCGCTCACGTACACGGGCGATGACCTGGCCGCGAAGAAGGGCCGGGGCATGCCGCCGAAGAACTACAGCGCCACCTACACCGCGCCAGACCCGCTCGCCCAGACCGCTCCGGGCGACATCGGCGCATGGGCAGCAGCCGCAGCCCCCGCACCGCAGCCGCAGCCGCCCGCCCCGTAGCGGCAGGCATAGACCCGCGACTGAAGTCCTTCCTTGAGTCCCGGGGCATCCAGACCGCGAACCTGGACCAGGCCACGGCCGAGATGATCGCCAAGAGCCTCCCCCAGTAAAGGGGCACCGGGAAGCCGCTTGACCGTGTTCGGGGCGCCGGGGCGCACAGACGGCGGGTTACGTGCGCGCACCGAGGGAGGGGGAGGCGGCACCCGGCGAGTGGTGCCGCCGGGATCCCCCCTCCCTCGCATTCGGACCTTTCTCTTCACACCACAGGAATCCCGTTATGCCGGGAAAGAAGCCTTGCCATCACTGCGGGCAACTCGCAGAGATGACGGAAGCCGAGTACAGGGCCGACCGGGCCGATGCCTACCGCGAGGCCAACGGCCTCATACGGTCCGTTGTCGGCGAGATCGGCGACGACGAAAACGCGGCCATGACCATCCTCGCCGTCGCCGAATTCCTCTGCGGCGACAACATCAACCAGGGAGGTTCGTGATGCCTCTCAAGGAATGGCTGGCCGTGGCCGTGTCCATCGCCTCAGTCATCGCCTACGGGTCCATCACCTTCCACCTCATCCGCACGCGGAACCGGTCCCGGGATGACCAACCTCGTCGGTGACGCGCTCAACTGCGCACAACGCGGCTGGTACATCTTCCCCCTACCGCCCGGCGAGAAGTTCGACAAGCGGCTCCGCTGGTCCCAAGCAGCCACCAACGACGTCACACAGATAGCCCGTTGGTGGTCGGCACGCCCCGCTTCGAACATCGGCCTCGCGTGCAAACCGTCCGGGCTCCTGGTCGTCGACTGCGACCTGAAGGACGACGGCGACGGGTGGGACCAGTACACGCAACTGGCATCCCGCTACGCCGGCCACGACTCGTGGAAGGCGTTCGAGACGTACACCGTGCGCACCGGTGGCGGTGGCGCCCACCTCTACTACCGGTGGCCCCCGCACATGCAGGCGTCGCAGGGCAGCATCTCCACCCACGTCGACATCCGATCCAACGGCGGCCAGCGAGGCGGCTACGTCCTCGCCGCAGGATCCGGCACAGACAAAGGCCGCTACGAAGTAGAGAACCCCGTACCCATCATCGACGCGCCCCTGTGGCTGGTCGAACTCGTACGGGAGAAACCACCTCTGCCACGCCCCCCGAGGCCGCCGGTGCGGCCACCCGGGGAAGCGGCCTGGCATGGGCTGGTGACAACCGTCAGCACGGCACCCGAAGGAGACCGCAATAACGCGCTGCTGTGGGCAGCGCGGTCAATGGTCTCCGACGGCGCCCCCGAATCAACCATCTTGGACGTGCTGCTATCCCCAGCCACAGCGAACGGCCTAGGGGAAAGGGAAGTGCGTCAAACGATCCGGTCCGCATGCCGGTTGCAGCAGCTGAAAGAGGGACCATGACCACTCCCCCGCCCGAAGAATTCATCGTCGCAGCCCGCGAAATGGCCGCACCGCTGGCGCAACTCGAAGAGATCGAGAAGCGAATAGCCGGATACCACGCCGTCATTGACGAGTACACCGAACTCATCAAGCTCGAACAAGCCAACCTCGCCGCGGCAAGGGGAGCCGTCGAAGAAAAGGCGCGAGTCGTCGCCGAACGACTGCCCGCCAGCAAGACAACAACCGCACGGCCCAACTGAATAGGGAGCCACACATGAGCAAGTGGGATGACTTCGTCTCCGAAGTGGAACGCGAGACCTTCAACCGTGGCCCGGAGTGCACGGTGAAGGTCTTCGCCGACGGCCTGGACTCCGACGCCCGCGAAGCCGTCGTGAACGCCATGACCAACCCCAAGCTGACCAGCTCCGGCATCTACCGCGCCCTCCGCGCGCGGGTCGGCGACATCGCACCCAGCACGCACACCATCAACCGGCACCGCCGGGGCGACTGCAAGTGCAGCAGCGACCAGGGGCCGGCATGAACGACTGGGACGGCCTTGCGGAAGACGCGGATGCCTCCACCGAACTCGCCCGCGTCAAAGCCGAACGGGACAGACTCGCGAGGCAGCTGCACGAGACGAAGCACAAGCACGCCGACTACCTGGACACAGTCGACACAGCCGTACGCGACGCCATAGGACGCATCCAGATCCCGCCCGTCCAGCCCGCGCCCCCGGCCGACATCGGAACCCAGGAGGAGTACGCGGTTGCCCTGCTCTCCGATCTTCAGACCGGGAAGCTCACACCCGACTACAACTCCACGGTCGCGCGTGAGCGTGTCATGCGATACGCACAGAAAATCGTGGATCTTGCGGGCATCCAACGACTGCACCATCCAGTCCGCCACTGCGTCGTCCCAATGCTGGGAGACATGGTTGAGGGCGTCGATATCTTCCCCGGGCAGCAGTGGCTCATAGATTCGACGCTCTACGACCAGCTGTTCAACACCACGCCCGCGCTCCTGGCGGACTTCGCGCGTCATCTCCTCGCGCACTTTGAGACCGTCACGGTGTACGCCGTCGACGGAAACCACGGACGAATCGGCCGACGCGGCCAGTTCGGCCCGATGGACAACGCCGACCACATGCTCTACCGCATCCTCGCCCTACTCATGCGCGACGAACCACGGTTCCAGCTCCACATGACCGACCCGCAGGGCGAATGCAACTGGTACCAGGTCATGCAACTCGGCAACTACACGGCCATGTTGATCCACGGCGACCAGATCCGCGGACACTCCGGATTCCCCTGGTACGGCCTCGGCAAGAAGGTGAACGGATGGGGATCGGGCGGGATCCCGGAAAAGTTCCGGGACGTATTCATGGGGCACTACCACCAGTTGGCGCGTATACCCCTGAATCAGAGATCTGTCTGGGTGAACGGGTCTACGGAATCCACGAACACCTACGCCTCCGAATCGCTCGCCGCGCAATCGGAACCTTCACAGTGGTTGCTGTTCGTGGATCCGAATGCAGGGCGGGTTACAGCATCGTACGGCGTTGACCTCAAAGAGGACTCATGAGCGACCACAATCCCCGCCCCGTGGGAGCCCACGCCACTGGCCCCGCCCACTACCAGACGGAACGGGGCCTCCAACCCTGGGACGTCATCGACGCGTTCGGCCTGGACTTCTACCTCGGCAACGTCATCAAGTACGTGCTCCGCGCAGGCAAAAAGGGCCCCGCACTCGATGACCTACGGAAAGCCCAGCACTACATACAGAAGGCCATCGAGAAAGAACACGAACAATGAACGACAACACCCGGTGCTACCTCGTCACCAAGAACGGCGTCACCATCTTCCCCCTGAAGGCGCTGAACCGGATGGTCCACCTGTTCCAGACCTACCGGCCCGGCCCCTGGTACATGCTCGACGAGCAGTTCACGCTGCTCGCCAATCGCGACCAGGCCGCGAAGCAGGTGCCCCTCGCCGATGAAGGCGAACCCCGCGAGTGACGCGATGAACGGCGAGACACCCGAAGAAGAGGGGGTCTGCCCCCACTGCGGGCGGCTCGTACCCCTCACGCCGAAGCTCCGCCTCATAGCCAGCCACCAGACGTACATGTGGCACGAGGGCAAACCCGACTTCATCCCCGCCAAACCTGGCCTCTGCCCAGGGTTCAGGCACTCCCCCGCACTGCCCCCAAACGAGTAAGGCCCCGCCATGCCAGAACCCGACTACGACCACGTAAACGCCGACCTCTTCGTATGGGCTGAAGACGGCCTCGTCGTCATGAGCGTCGGAGAAGCAGACGCCGAGGACGCCGCCACCACCTTCGTGCTCCACGCGGCCGACGCCTACCACCTCGCGCAGACCATCACCGTGGCCGCCATGAAAGCGGAGGAGCTGCTGAAGTGACATCACTGTGCCGCAACGGCCTCCACCGCATGGCCGAAGACAACACCATCCACCGGGCCGACGGGTCCAAGTCATGCCGCGAATGCCGCCGGGCCCGCGACCGGTTCCAACGCAGAGCCCCAGACACCCGCATATCCAAGGTGGAGACCGCAGAGTTCGAAGCCGGCCGCTGGGTGGCGGAAGCAGCCTGCCGCGACGAGAAGGACAAGAACATGTTCTTCGACGCCGCGCAGTGGCACAAAGCCGCCCGGATCTGCGGGGGCTGCCCCGTCAAGCAGCTCTGCCTCGCCACCTACATCGAGGAGCCGTACGGCTACTTCGGCGGGTCGACGCCCGGCCAGCGGAAGCGGATCAGGCGAGCACGCAGGCACGGCAACCCCGACCCGAACACCAGGCCGCCGCGCAAGCCCAAGCCCGCCCTGGCCGACAAGAAGAAGCTCGACCGGGTCAGCTCCCAGACCCGGCAAGAAGTCGTCGACATGTACTCGGCCGGCATGAGCCTGCGCACCATCGAGCGTGACCTCGGGGTGCCCCGCACCACCGTGCGCCGCATCGCCAAGGACGCCGGGATCGAGCGAACCCCGGAGGAACGCCGAGCCATGCAGCTCGAAGCCGCCGCCAACCGGGGCCGCTCCCACATGACGCGCATCATCCTCAAGCTCCTCGACGAGGGCTACACGTCGCAGGAAATCGCCCACGACGCCGGATGCCACATCAACAGCGTCTACCGCGTCAAGCGCGAAATCTGGGGGAAAGAGTGACCGTTCCCAGCAACAACCTGGACGTCGAAGCGTTCAAGGTCGCGGTCAGCAACAGCCGCACGCTGCAGACCGAATCGGTCTGGATCAGCGTCGACAACGAGACCGGGTTCCTCACCCACGAATCCATCGGCCGCTTCATGCAGTTCGCGGCCCGCCTCTACGCCACCGGGTGGGACCTCCACGAATTCGAAGTCACCGACGTGGAACACCGCACAAGGAAGTGACCCGCATGTTCCTGACCACCTTCAACGCCAAGCCGCTCGGCTTCAGCAAGTCCCAGACCGCCAGCCAACAGGTTGCCGAACGCTGCGTCGCCGAAGACGGAGCGTTCTGGACCGACACCGGCAAGCTCATGGTCCCCATCGACGGCCGCATCCGCTTCACCGGCTGGGAAGTCGTCCCGCTGCACCGCATCGAGACCGCCCTCGCCCGCATCGACGGGGCCGTGGCATGAACGACGACCACATCGTTGCCGAGGCCCTCGAAGCGACCCTCAAGCACAGCGAACTCGTGTCCACGGTGCTAGCTAGCTAGCCACGACACCGCCGTGGACCTGCTGACCAGCATCGTCATGGAACAGTCCAAAGCCATCGGCGACCTCCGTGCCCGGATACGGCACCTGGAGCAGTGGCACGAGAGCACCGGGAGCAACGGCCATGGGTGACTACGGGCCCGGCTACTCGCCCCTCAGCAAGGTCAGCGTCCGCCGCTGGTACAAGGCATACGACCCCGACGGCAAATTCAAGGAATGCGTACAGCTCGACCACGAAGCCGTCAAACGGTACGAGGCCAAGGGCTGGACCTTCCAAAAGACCACCTCCGGGGAAGCCCACCTGTGGGTAGATAAGTGAAAGGACACGCGTGGACATCGACGAACTGTTGGCCACCGTTCCCCTCGACGAACACGCCGAAGAAGTCGTCTACCGAATAGCCCAGGACGCCGAAACGCAACAGGTACTGGACCTCGCCCGGTACGAAAAGGTCCGGCACCTCGCCCGGCGCAAAGGCCAAGAACAAGCCGAGCAAGCCGAAAAGCAAGAACAGCGCTGGGGCAGCACCAGACTCAGCGATATCGGCGACCGCCCCACCTACTGGCTATGGCGCCACCGGATCCCCATGGGCGAGATCACCCTCGTCGCCGGCCGCGGCGGAATCGGTAAATCGCTCGTTCTGTGCACCATGACCGCATGGATAACCACCGGCACCATGAAAGGAGAATTCTACGGGCACCCTCGGGACGTCATCTTCGTCGCCAATGAAGACTCCTACGAGAAGACCGTGGTGCCCCGCATGCGAGTCGCCGGGGCAGACCTGAGCCGCGTCCACCGCGTCGATATCGAAATGCCCGACGGCGCATACGGGCGGCTCGTTCTGCCGACCGATTGTGCGCGGCTGTTCGCCGAACCTCACGGATCGGGTTGACCACGCCCGCGTTGGTGAGGATCACCGTCGGGTCGAGCTGCACGGGAACCGCGAAGCCGCCGGAAGAGTCCGTGCCGAGGGTCTGGGCGCGCTCCACCAGGGCGGCGTGCTCCTCGCGCGTCAGGTAGGACGTGGTCCCTGCCTTCACGGCCTTGCCGAAGGCCCGCTCGTACACCGGGTCGCCGGTGACGAGGAACCGCCGGGCGAGGTCGCCCCGCTCGGTGTCGTGCTCGTTCAGGAAGATCTCCATCTGCTCCTGAGCGGCCTCGCGCTTCACCACGCTGGAGAAGCGGGCGCCCTCCACGAAACGCATCGCGTTGTCGTGCATCTTCTGCCGGAAGTCCTCTTCCGAGCGGGACGACGACCGCAGCTCGTTGAGGTCGTGGATGTTCTCCGGCGCCTTGTGGAAGGCCGGCGCGCCGCGGTCGCTGCCCCGCTCCACGGCCTTCGGGGTGTTCGTCGCGAACTGCTTGATCCGCTCGCGGCGCTCCTCGATCGCGTTGATGGACCGCTCCGTGGCCTGGTGCTCGGTCTCCAGGGCGTCCCACTCCGACTGGACTTCGGCGTCCAGCTCCGCGTCGCGGAACTCCTCGCCGATCTCACTCATGCGCGCAGTCAGCTCGCCGAGCCGTGTGCGCAGTTCTTCAAGAGTCTTCATTTTCGGTTCCGCCTTTCGGGGCGCGGGAATGTCGTCCCGCTGTTCGTCTCCTTCGTGGCCCGATGAGGTGCCCGACCGGGCGGCGTCCTCGGGTGTCCCGGCAGCCGCGGAGGTGCCCGCATGGGCGGCGTCCGGCGCCGGAAGTTCGCGTGCCGATGTGTCGGCATTGGGGGTGCGCGTGTCCGCGGCTTCACGCTCGGCGGACGGGGCGGCGGCCTGCTGCTCGTCGTCCACGGCGGTGCGTGCGTATTCCGCGATCAGGCTTTCCCGCTCCTCTGGCGACAGCGACCGCACGGACACGCTGGTCTCTGAGTACGCCGGGAACACCACGGGGCCGGCCTCGAAGAGCTGGACCTCTTTGATGGTGCGCTGAAGCGGGCCGCGATTACCGGGCTCATACAGCAGACGGCCCAGCTCGTCGCCACGAACGAGCTTCGGTGCTGTCACGCCACTCGTCGCGGTTGACCTTGAACCGGAAGGACATGCCGGAGATGGCGCCACCTTCGATGGCCTGCCGGACGGGTTCGACCACCGGGTTGTCGAAAAGCCGCGCCTGGCAGTACAGCCCCTGGTCGTCCTCACGCAGCTCGGCGAACGCTCCGACAGGGGTACTCCCCACCCGTGTGTCGCGGCCGTGATCGAATTGCAGGACGGGCTTGCGCTCCCCGAGGGTCTTCTTGAACGCGCCCCGCGCGATGACCTCGGTAAAGTGCCCCTCCCACGAGTTGATCTCGGTCGGTGTGTCGAATACGGCGGCGTAGCCTTCCATGGTCCGGCCGTCGCCGGTCTGCCCGCCGTCGGTGTCTGTCGCCGCGCGGAAGTCCACGTCCCGGACGCACAGGCGATTCCGATCAGGCTTCATAGGGTTACCTCCTCATGCGTCGGGAGCCGCCGGGGGCGGCTTCTTGCTTCCGGGGGCGGGCTTGTCGGCACCATCTGCGGGGGCCGCAGTGGGGTCGGGCTTGCCGCCCATGACGGTGCCGGGCGGCTGGAGCTGGACGCTGTAGAGGCCCGAGTGCTGCAACAGGCCGATGTCACCGTGCAGCTGTGCCTGCACGATGGAATCCGGCGTGAAGCCCGACTGGATGTAGGCGCTGACGGTCTGGGATTCCAGCTGCCGAATCTCAGCAACCTCGCGCCGGTCCTGTCTCAAGAACGCGATATCGCGGTCGTCGTACCACAGCCGCGAGTTCGGGAACGACCCAACCAGGGGCGAGTACGCATTGGCCAGGGACCGCCACAGGGGGCGCAGCGTGCCATCCGCGAACTGGTTCTTGGCTGCCTTGAAATTCCCATCGTTCAGCGTCGAGCCGTGCATCCCTTCGGCCAGACCGACGATGGTGGGATGGATCCTTGCCGCCGCCGCGATGCGGGTCTCCCCGTGCCCCATGGACGACTTGAAATCCATCTGCTGAAGGTTCGCGCCGATCACCGTCACATCGGCCCCACCAGCAAGGAACATCGTCTCGTGGGCGTGGTCGACACCGCCCTTGGCGCGCATCGCCTCCATGAACTTCTCGAACTGCTCGTTGGTGACCGTCTCCTTGAAGCTGACGGCCAGAGCGGGCGTTGCCGCGTTCTCGAAGAACTTGCCCTTATGCTTCGTGGCCGCCCTGTCCGCCTGAATCTCGCGGAGAACCGGCGTCAGCCACGACATGCCCCGGTACTGCGCCTCGGGGTCCGGAATGGGCGACCAGTGCGCCACGGGCGTCGTTCCGTCCACGAGGTACAGGCGCGCCAGATCGGGATCGCGGCTGCCGCCGGGCCGGTACAGGTAGCCCTGCACATCGGACGCCACCGCCTCATCCGGTGCCGCCGTCAGGATGATGTCCACCCAGTCCGGGCGGAGCCGCCGCAGCCGGCCACCTTCACGCACGACGTAGTGGTTGCCCGCGAGGTCCGCGTCCTGGAGGGCGCGCACCAGCAATTCCCCGGTGTCGCCGTTGGGCCACGGCTTCTCCAGGATCGCCAGCTCCTTGGATCCGAAGAGGTCGCCGGGCCGGCCTGCGTTCAGCTGCTGGTACTGGAAGCGGGCCTCGGAGAAGATCAGCTGGCGGGCGAGCATGCACGCGAACACCACGCCCGACGACTTGTACGCGCCCTGGACGTAGCCGACGAAGTCGTTGTCGATGGTCTCGGTATTCGAGCCGTGCAGCCCCGTCCCCATGATCGGGTAGGAGTTGCCGTTGAAGCTGAACATCTCGGCCCAGTCATCGACGGACAGACGTTCTTCCGTTTTGCCGCCACGGAACAGGGATGACCAAAGCACGGGCGATCACTCCCTGTTCTTCTTGGGCGGCATGTCGATGGGGTCCACGAACGTCAGCGCCAGCAGGGCCGCAGCTCCGGCCCCGATGAGTCCGTACGGGCCGAACTGCCACACCACGCCGACAGCGACCATGGCGTACGCAACAGCCACGGCGACGAGCGTTTCGATTCTCTTCACGTGTCGCCCCTTTCACAGCCAGGCGATAGCCGGCGCGGCCGTCTTCTTCTCATGCACGTGCTTGCGGTACCCCCATGCCGCCAAGGTGGCGGCGACAAGCGGAGAGATGTCCACCGACGATGAACGCTTCGACCACGCCCACGAATCACTCAGGTCCCGCTTGTCCGCTCCGGCCACCGCGGACGTCAGCGGCGGCTGATCCCGGTGCACGAGCGTCGCCCGCTCCCCCTTCCTCGGGATCACCGCCGAATAGAACTCCCCGCAGGCGTGCGCGAACTCCTGCGTGTTGGGTGAGATGACCGTCACCTCAGCGGCCAGCAGTTCATCGACAAACGAGCCCGCCTGGCCCTTCTTGTCGATGACGACCGCTGCGAACCGGCGGGACTTCCACATCGCCAGCACTGCCGGGACGACCCACTGAGTCCCGGGGCGGTGGTCGTACTCCTCGCAGCCTGTGATCTCGACATGGGTGCCGCCGTCCTCGTTGATGCCGGCCGCGGCAATACACGAGTATTTGCGGTCCGGCGACGTGTCGATGGCGAGCACCATGGGCTCAAGGGGCTCCGAGGCTTCGTCGGCCCTGGCCATCCACGAGTCGCGGCCGATGACGCGCCACTCGTCGCCCTCTACCGGCCAGTCCCCAACCCCGAGGCGTTCTTGCGCGAACGTCTCCGGGTCCATCGAGCGGCGTTCCGATTCGACGTGTTCGACCGAAAGCCGGATGCCGAGTGCGGGGTTCGCTTTGGCATATGAGTCAACGGCGTCCGGCGGATCATGGTCCTCGCAATCGGGGGTGCAAAAGTCCGTGCAGGGGTTGATGGACCACTCGGCGTAGAACAGGCGGGGGTCGTCGCCCTTGAGGGCGCGGGCGCGTACCCGGCCCAGCTGGGTGGATTCCTTGTCGCCGGCCGAGCCCGTGTACCAGAGCTGGGCGTTGGGCCGGGCCGACAGTGTCGGCATCAGCGCGCCGACCGCCTGCGACCCGAGGTACATGGCCTCGTCGAGTATCAAGCAGTCGCAGGTGAATCCCCGGCCGCCGCCCTTCGTGCGAGTGCGGAAGCGAAGCCTCTGCCCGTTGCGAAGTTCGATGCCTTCCTCGCCGTGGGACCGCGAGACCCGCTGGACTTCGGCTTCCAGGACGGGGGCGTTCTCGACCAGCATCAAGATCCGCTCGAAGGCTTCCTTGCTGGTGTCGAATTGGTGAGCGCTGTGGATGATCAGCCGCTCACCGAAGAGGAAGAGGCCGGCCAGTTCCCTGGCTTCGAGGAGGGAGCCTTTGCCGTTCTGGCGGCTGACGACCAGGCCCACCTCGAAGGCCGCCCACCGCGGCTCCATGCGGCCCGTGTACGGGTTCCAGTACTCGTCGTTGAGACGGACCGAGCACGCCTGCTCCATGACCCAGATCTGCCACGGGTCCAGCTGAAGGCCGGCGAGCTTGGAGAGGTCGGCTACTTCACGCCCCAGGCTTCCGAGTGCCGGAGGCTGCCCGGCCGCCCTGACGGCGAGGTCCGTGCTTGGTCCCCAAACCGGAAGGTGCTGAAGGCGGGGCCGCTGGTGTCCCATTGCGACGGGCGCGGATGGCGTCAAGGTCGGACACCTCCCCGCTCTGTTCGGGCATGGCCTCGATCTCTTCCATGACCTTCGTCAGGCGCAGCACCAGGGCCGCCGTATCACCGGTCCGCAGCTGCGACATGGCGCACTTCGAGCACCGATTGCCTTCCAGCTCGTGAGCCAGGTAGTCGCGTAGGGCGATGAGTGACCGTCGTCGGTCGCCCGACTGGATGGCTTGTTGCAATGACCCGTGAACCATCGAAGCCTCCATGAACTCGGATCTCGACCAGCCCTCACGCATATCCAGCCCCGGCCCGAGTGCAGGACTTCCGATTCGAGGATCAGAGAGCGTCGATCACAGCCATTCGCTGAATACGTACCCGACCGCCTGTCGGGTCAATTCTTCCTCAATGCGTTGTTGCCGAGCACTGCTCGGGGTGGGCATCGTGTTCTCCTGCGGGGTGTGAGCCCACCATAAAGGGCTACCTCCGGGAAGTGCAGCTATTCCGCCAAACCGCATATCACCAGCGAACCACACAAGCCCCCGCCCATCCCGCATGCCGATCCATACTTCGTCAGGCATAGGCGATAGAAATGTTCGGGCGGCCGTACCGTCCGGACCGAGCAGTACCAGCTGCTTAGGTCCCATTTTGGTCCCTTCCTCAACGCGGCATGGCCAAGCTTGCCAAGGGCTTGAAAGGGCCGCGTCTGCGGCCTGACGGATCGCCGACAGTCCTCTTTCCTTATCCTTGGAAATTCCATGGTGCAAAAAGAGCATTAAAATCGCAAATGCGCACGCGAAGAGGAAACTGCTTAATTTACCTCCGAAGATCGCTATCGCCGCTAACGCAGCCGTAAGGAATGCTGCGCCAATCCCTCCCGAACGAGTCTGCGCCCATTTCTTCGTAGCCTCCAGCTCCGTGCTCACTTCCAGTCGCACGGCCGGTGTCAACTCTGACGCTAGCCTCGCTGTGACCTGGTAGCCGAACTCTTCCGCCAGCATGACGCCCCCCAGTCTCTGCTTTTCCCTCCATTGAACCGCCGAGTGGCCGGGGCGGCTAGAAGTCCGATGAGGTGCAAGGGGGCGCGCGGCGTGCGCGGATGAGGGGTTCCCGGCACGAAAGTGCCGGGAACCCCTCGCGTTGCGGGGGCGGTGGGGGACACTAGTGTCGCCACTCAGTTGGGAGAGCCCGGATGTCCGACCTGGCCACCGTATCCGCCGAAATAGCCCCCTATCTCGCCCTGGCGGCGAACAGTCTGGGCACCTCCGTGCTCGCCGCCGCCCAGGACCGGATCGCCGAACGCACCGTGACCCCCGGCGAGGGCTTTTTCCGCCGCCTGCTGCGCCTCCGCGACACCGCCCTCGGCGACGACCCCGCGCAGCCGCTCTTCAACGCCGACCGCGCCGACGCCTTGGACCGCCTGCTGGACACCCTCGACGGCGGCGAACGCCGGCTGCTCGCCGCCGCCCTGGCCGCCTGGCTGAACTCTTCCGAGCGCGACGCCGACGGCTTCCTTCGGCACGTCGCCCAACTTGCCGCCGACGCCCCGCGGACCATCCACAACGGCCCCACCGCGACCGGCCACATCAGCATGGGAGGCAGCGGACACGACGGCCACACCCCACCCGGCCCGGTTTTCGGCGGCGGCAACGGCGAAGCAGACGAATGGTGAGACAAAGAGCCCTCCTGAAAAACCACAGTAGGCACCGGCCTCATGGGTGACATCGCGAAGAGTGTCCTCGGTGGCGCCTGGACGCTGATCGTCGGCTGGATCCTGCCCACGGCCCTCAACATCGCCGTCTTCTGGATCGTCCTCGCGCCCGGCCTGCGCCACACCGCCCCCATGGCTCGGCTGTGGCCGACGACTGGCGTCGGCACCACGCTGCTACTGCTCTGTGCCTCCCTCTTCCTCGGGCTGGTCCTCAACGCCCTCCAGACGCCCCTGTACCGGATCTTGGAGGGCTACAGCCTGTGGCCTTCCAGAGCATACGCATGGGGATGCCAGCGCCAGCGCGCCACCAAGCGGCTGCTCGCCGACCGCATCGCGCTGCTGCAGCTGGAGCGACGCGCCCTCACCACAGACCCCTTGCCGCCCGCCGACGCCGAAGAACTCGCCCGGCTCCGTGCCGACCCGCGCACCGCCCGTACAGCCCACCAGGATCTTCGGCGCACCGCGGCTCAACGCGCCCTGCTCGGCGAACGGTTGAGCCGCTATCCGGTCGACGACGACCAGATAGCCCCGACGCTCCTCGGGAACGCCATCCGCCGCCTGGAGGAGTACGGCTACGACCGCTTCCGGCTCGACAGCCAGGTGCTATGGAACGAGCTGACCGGCACTGTGCCGGAGCAGATCCGCAGGCAGGCCGAGCTGTCCCGTACCAACGCGGATTTCTTCGTCGCCCTGCTCTACGGGCACGCTGCCCTGGTCGTCTTGTCACTGGGCGCGCTTGCCTGTGCCGGCGGCGAGTCGGTCACGCTGCTGGGCACCGCGGTCGCGCTCGTCCTGCTCCTGCCGCTGTGGTATCGGTGCGCGGTGAACGCCACCGACGAGTGGGCCGCAGCAGTTCGCGCCCTGGTCAACACTGGCCGCAAACCGCTGGCCGAGGCGCTGGGCGTTGTACTGCCGCACCGGCTGGCGGACGAGCGGCGTATGTGGCGGCTGCTATCTACCCTGCACCGCCGCCCCTACCACGAGCGGGCTGCCGCCCTTGACGCGTATCGCATCGCCCCGCCCAGCACGGACGAGCCCGCAGGCGGCGACTCCTAAGAGTTCTGTACCACATCCTCCGGAAAGGTCAGCAGCCTGCTCATCCACTGGAGCGCCGCGGGCAGTTTGCGCCGCCAGGTGGGGAAGTTGTGGCTGGCGCGACGAGTCACCAAGAGTCGATGCGGGAATTGCCGAAGGGCCGGCTGACAGCGGCCGCGTAGCTGGCTGTAGTACAGCCAAGCACTTCAGATGGCACCTCCTAGACGTACTGCTCGGCGTCGATCAGCGCCGGGGCCTTGACGTACACCGTGCGGTTCTCGACCGGGATCCGGATCGCGCGAACTTCAGCGGGCACCCGCACCGTGTGCGGCGCCGCCCCCACCACGGTCAGCCGGTTCTCGGCACCAACGACCACGACTCGTGTTTCGGGCCGCACACGGACGACCCGCGGGCCGGCGAGCCGTTGCGAGATGATGAACACCGTTGCCGTGTCCGCTCCGGTCCCGGAGTCCACGACGAGCACCAGCGCGCCCGGCACGATGCCCAAGTCCACGCCGGAACCACTGTCCGCGCCGAAGACGTGGACGATGACTCCCGCCGTGTCGGTCGCGCTACCTGTATCCGGGGCGTTGGGCCACGCGCCAGTGGAGTCGGTCCAGGTCGCGGCGTCTACCACAGCCACAGTGCTGCATGCGGTTGCCGTATCGCCGCCAGCTCCCGTATCTCCTGCTGCGGTGATGGCCGCCACGGTGGCTGTGTCCGTGCAGGCCCCAGCGTCCGCGCCCCGATCTCGGACGCTGGCCGAGTCGATGCCCGAGCCGGTGTCGCCGGAGAGCGCAGTGTTCGAGGCGAAGGCAATATCGGTGCCCGTGCCGGTGTCGGCCTCCCGAACCCGGACGCTGGCGCTGTCCGAAACCGAACCGGAGCCGGCCCCCACCATGGTCGCCAAGATCAGCAGACCGACCTCGGTGCCCAATCCGGTGTCGCCGGCGCCCACGGCACCGGTCGCCGCGTCGGCGGACGGGGCCAGCGCGGCGACTGTCGCGGTATCGAGGCTGGCCCCGGTGTCGCCGTCGGCGATGGTGGCCCTGACAGCGGTGTCATCGGCCAGTGCGCCAGGGTCATCGCCCAGCTTCGTGGCCAGAGCGGAGCCCGCCTTCGGGTGGATCGGGCGAAGGGAGGAAACCGGGTACGAGCGCCCGATGCGTGCCACGGCCCAGCCTCCCTACCGCCTTCGAACTCAGTTCAGAGAAAGAGCACCCGAACGGCCCATAGGCGCTCGCGTCTAACGCGCCATGTTCCCTCATTCAGCCCAGCCTGGGCTGGGGGCATTCTGCCTGGACTGCTGTATCCGGAGGCTTCATGGTCGTCATAGCTCTGCTGCTGCCCGCCGCACTCATCCTGATCCTCTTCGGGATGGACGCCGTCGAGAACATCTTGTTTCCTCACTCGCCGGCTGACCCCGCCGGCCAGGAGGAATAGGTCGTCACTGGGGGCGTCATCAGCTGCCCACTGCCGTCGTCGTCATTCCTCCCACACCAGGTAGCAGGACATGTTGATCGTGGTCCCGGTCGTCACTCGGATACGCAGAGACGTACCGGACCCGATCTCAGGCTCCCGGCCGAGCGGGAACTGCTGCTTGAACTGCTGGCCCCACTCGTGCTGATAGGCCAGCAAGCGCGTGGAAGTGATGTCAGCGTGACGGTCGTGAAGGCAATGAAACTCCATCACACGGAGTACCCCGGGGCTCCCGATGATGCGGTGTTCGCCAAGGGCCCCATGTTCGCCCGGGTGCTGTGGCCGGAGGCCGTGAAGAAGGCAGGGCTGCCGCAGAGGACCGGAATGCACACCTTGCGGCACACCTACGCGAGTGTGCTCATCGCACACAAGGCCGGGCCAAAGACCGTGGCCACGCGACTCGGCGACACCGTCGAGGTCGCCATGGCCACGTACGCGCACCTGTTTCCGGACGAAGATCAGGGCACTCGCGAAGCTGTCGAAGACTTCCTCGGGAGTGCCCCAGATGTGCACTGAATGTGCACTGCGTCGATCTGCCTGACACAAAACCCCAGGTAGACCGACATAAAGCGCCCGATTCGGACGATCCCCCGCGTCGCCCGAATCAGGCAGCCTGACCGGATGCCCTGCTCAGACCGGCAGAAATCCGGCGCCTGCCGAGTATACTGGCTCCCAGCCAGTCAACGCAGGAGTACAGCATGTCCCCCCGGAGCGCATCGGTCAATGAAGCCTTGCGGCGGCGCTCCCGGGAGCGGCTGCTCCAGGCGACCGTCGATCTGGTCGGCGAGCGGGGGTTCGAGGCGACGACGCTCGGCGACATCGCGGAGCGCGCGGGGGCGGCCCGCGGCCTGATCTCGTACTACTTCCCCGGTAAGCGGCAGCTGCTGCAGTCGGCCGTGCACCGCCTGATGCATCTGACGCTGCAGGCGGCGCTGGAGCGGGAGCCGCAGCCGAGCGGCCCCGATGCCGGGCGGGAGCTGCTGGCCCGCGCCATCGACGCGATCCTCGGGCTCGCGCGCGACCGCCCGCTGCTCATGCGGACCCATATGGCCGGAATTCTGACGGCCGAGGGATTCATCCAGTGCCCCGAGCAGCAGCGGCTGGCGCAGTTGCTGCGCGGGGTGGTCGTCGCGTACGGATCGCCGGAGCCCGACGCCGACTACCCACTGCTGCGGGCGCAGTTGATGGGTTCGGTGGTGCCGATGCTGCTGCCGGGGGCCCAGATCTCACAGGCGCTGATGCGCGCCGAGCTGTTCCAGCGGTACGGCCTGGAGTGGGAGCTGGGGACGCCGCCGGAGGAGCAGCCGCCGGGCGGCCGTCACGCGGGAACGGCGCCGGGCCCGTACGCCGCCGAGCGGGCCGGGACGTGACCCGGGGGCGCCGTTCAGCGCTTGTTGTGACGTGGCGTCAGGAATCCTTCGTCGCGGGCTCCGGCGATCAGGCGCAGCGCCCTGCGGCGGTTGCGGCCGGTGGCGTTCATGACGGCCAGCACCGGGTCCTGGCCGTTGCGCTGCGCCGCACGGTAGGCGTCCGCGGCGAGCTTGCGGCGTTCGGTGGTGCGTGACCGGGTGAGGACGGCGGGCCCGGCCGGCTCTGCGGACTCGGTGGGCCCGGCGGATTCGGCGGACTCGGTGGGCCCGGCGGGCTTCGGGGTGCGGTCGTAGACGAGGGCCGCGGGCGCGGTGAACGCGGCCGCCGCCGTACGGCCGATGTCCCCGGAGCCGGTCCCCGGACCGCAGAGCACGCCCTCACCTCGGACGACGGCGTCGACCGGTGCGGCCTCGGCCTCCTCCGCGCGCCGGGCCCCGATCACCTCGTCCCCCGCCGCATCAGGATCCGCTCCCGGGGCGGGCTCCGGTTCCGGGTGCGGCTCCAGCCCCTGACGCCCCTTGCGCGGCCGTCCCGTCGCCAGCCGGCAGGCCTCGTCCAGGGGGCCGTCGATCCAGCGCGCCAGAGTGGCCATGCCGTCGAGCGTCAGGGGCGGATCGGCCCGCATGTCCTCGACGGTGAGGCCGTCGTCGGAGACCGTCACCAGGACCTCGATCCAGGCGCCGCCGGCGAAGGTCAGCCGGGCGCTGAACCAGGGCCCCAGCGGATCGAGGCGGGGCGGCGGGGCCTCGAACCCGAACGGTCCGTCCGGGTCACCGAGGACGGCGGACTCCGGCGCGGGCGCGGCCGAACCGCACCCCTGGAGTTCCCAAGCGGGCCACTCCATGGCCGCGTCCCGAGCTTTATATCGGCTATTAACGGTATAAAAGTCGCTTTCCGACACAGGGAAAAACGTAGCTCCCTGTTCATCAGCCCCAGTGGCGCGGCACGCTCATCGCACCGGGAGCAACCCCGATAGCTCATCTCCCGTCGCGGGCCCGCCGGTGCGATCCTGGGGGTACTCCGCGGAAGGGGCCACCCGTGCTTCGTGTCGCAGTCATCGGATCGGGACCGAGCGGTGTGTACACCGCGCAATCCCTGGTCGAGCAGCAGGCCGTACCGGACATCGAGGTCTATGTCCTGGACCGGCTGCCGTGCCCGTACGGTCTGGTCCGCTACGGCGTCGCGCCGGACCACGAGAAGATCAAGTCGCTGCAGGGCAACCTGCGTACGGTCCTGGAGCACCCCCGGGTGCATTTCCTGGGGAATGTGGAGGTGGGCGCCCCGGGACTGGGGGCGGCGGAGCTGCACGAGATCTTTCACGCGGTGGTGTTCTGCGTGGGGGCCGCCACCGACCGTCACCTCGGCATCCCGGGCGAAGACCTCCCCGGCAGCCACTCCGCGACCGACTTCGTCTCCTGGTACAGCGCGCATCCGGACGCCGCGGCCGCCCGCTTCGCCCTGGCGGCCCGCTCCGCGGTCGTCATCGGGGTGGGCAATGTAGCCGTCGATGTGGCCCGGATCCTGGCCCGCGGCGCCGCGGAGCTGGCCACCACCGACATGCCCCAGGGGGCGCTCGGCGCGCTCACCGACAGCCGCGTCGAGGACATCTGGATGGTGGGCCGACGCGGCCCCTCGCAGGCCAAGTTCACCACCAAGGAGCTACGGGAGCTGGGGTCGCTGCCGGGTACGGAGGTGCTCGTACGGCCCGAGGAACTGGCGCTGGACCCGGCGTACGGCGATCCGTCCGGCCTGCCGGCCGTGGGGCGGCGCAATGTCGAGGTGTTGCGCGGCTGGGCGGAGCGGCCGGCGACCAAGGGGGCGGTGGGGTCGGGGCCGGCCCGGCGGATTCATCTGCGGTTCTTCCTGCGGCCGGTCGAGATCGCCGGCGACGGCGCCGACGGGGTGCGCGCGGTCCGGTTCGAGCGGACCGCGCCGGACGGGCGCGGCGGGGTCACCGGGACCGGCGAATACGAGGACATCGAGGCGCAGTTGGCGCTGCGCTCGGTCGGCTACCGGGGGACGCCGCAGGCGGGGCTGCCCTTCGACGAGGCGCGCGGGACGGTGCCGCATCTGGCGGGTCGGGTGCTGCGGGACGGCGCGCCCTGTCCCGGTGTCTATGTGGCGGGCTGGATCAAACGCGGCCCGACCGGGGTGATCGGCACCAACCGCCCGTGCGCGAAGGAGACCACGGCGTCGCTCCTGGAGGACGCGCCCGCCCTGGCGGAACGCGGGACGACGGACGAGCCGGTGGTGGCGGCGCTGCGGCGCGCGGGGCAGACACCGGTGCCCTGGACGGGGTGGCTGGCCATCGAGGCCGCGGAGGCGGAGTGGGGTCACCGGCTGGGCCGCGGGACCGTCAAACTGCCGGACTGGGAGCGACTGTTGGAGGCGGCGCGCGCCGCCGGGTGAGCCCGGCGCGCAGGCGAGTCCGTACGGGGGTCCGACCGGGCTCCCGTACGGGAGCGGGTCAGCCGTCGCCGAGGCGCCGGGACTGGAGTTCCGCCGCGCGCAGCACGCCGTCGATCAGGCCGGGGAAGAGCGCGTCCAGGTCGGCCCGGCGCAGCCCGTTCACCTTGGCGGTGCCCCGGTAGATCTGCTGGATGACGCCGTGCTCGCGCAGCACCCGGTAGTGGTGTGTACAGGTCGACTTGCTGACCGGCAGCTCGATGTCGGCGCAGGTCAGCTCGCCCTCGGCGGCCAGTGCGCAGACGATCCGCAACCGCATCGGGTCGGCGAGGGCGTGCAGGACGTCGACGAGGGCGATGTCCTCGCGGGCCGGGTGTGCCAGGGACCGGGCGCCGGCCGGGGCGCCCTTGGACGTCGTATCGGTCGTCATGACGGCTCCTGGGTGCTGCTCGGTCAGCGGGCCTTCATTGTACGAGGAACATCGTAGTTTGACATCCACCGTAGTACGACGGCTATCGTACGAGCGCATCAAGCCGAAGCACTCGCGAACCGACCCCCGGAGAATGCCGTGAGCACGCTGTTCCAGCCCGTCACCCTGCGGTCCCTGACCATCGCCAACCGCCTCTGGATGGCACCGATGTGCCAGTACTCGGCGGCGGCCACCGGGCCCGACACGGGCGTCGCGAACGACTGGCACTTCGCCCACTACGCGGCGCGGGCGGCCGGCGGCACCGGCCTGATCCTCACCGAGGCCACCGCCGTCAGCCCGGAGGGCCGGATCAGCCCGTACGACCTCGGGATCTGGAACGACCGCCAGGTGGCGGCGCTGCGCCGGATCACCACCTTCCTCAAGGAGCAGGGCACCGTCCCCGGCATCCAGCTCGCGCACGCCGGCCGCAAGGCGTCCACGGACACCACCTGGCACGGCGGCGGCCCGCTGACCGCCGACGAGGGCGGCTGGACCACGGTCGCGCCGAGCCCGCTGCCGTTCGACGAGGGGCACCCGGTCCCCGACGAGCTCGGCGTGGCACAGATACAGGAGATCGCCGGGAAGTTCGCGGACGCCGCGCGGCGGGCGCTGGATGCCGGTTTCCAGGTCGCCGAGATCCACGGCGCGCACGGCTATCTGATCGGCCAGTTCCTCTCGCCGCACACCAACCACCGCACCGACGAGTACGGCGGCTCGTACGAGAACCGGACCCGCTTCGCCCTCGAGGTGGTGGACGCGGTGCGCGCCGTATGGCCCGAGGAGCTGCCCCTGCTGTTCCGTATCTCGGCGACCGACTGGCTGACCGAGAACGAGGACGACGAGCGCGAGGGCTGGACCGCCGAGGAGACGGTGCGATTCGCCGCCGATCTGCAGGCGCACGGGGTGGATCTGCTGGACACCTCCACCGGCGGCAATGCGCCGCGGGCCCGGATCGCGAGCGGTCCCGGGTACCAGGTGCCGTTCGCGGAGCGGGTGAAGCGCGAGACCACCCTGCCGGTCGGGACGGTGGGCCTGATCACCGAGGCGCGGCAGGCCGAGAAGATCGTCGCGGACGGCCAGGCGGACGTGGTGCTGCTCGGCCGCGAACTGCTGCGCAACCCGTCCTTCGTGCGCCACGCGGCCCGCGAGCTGGGCGGCGAGGTGGCCACCCCGCAGCAGTATCACCGGGCCGTCTGACCTGCACGGACACGCTTCGGAACGCCGTTGTCAGTGGTCGGGTGCACACTGACCACTACCTGAGACAACGGCGTTTCGGAGGTGCTTCGACATGACTGACGTGCTCCTCGCGGTGGGCACCCGCAAAGGCCTCTTCCTCGGCCGACGGCGGCACGGCGAGTGGGAGTTGAGCGGCCCGCATTTCGCCGCGCAGGCGGTGTACTCCCTCGGGATCGACACCCGCCGCGGCACACCCAGACTGCTGGCCGGCGCCGACAGCGCACACTGGGGCCCGTCGGTGTTCCACTCCGACGACCTGGGCGAGAGCTGGCGGGAGCCCTCGCGCCCGGCGGTGAAGTACCCGAAGTACACCGGGACTTCACTGGAGCGGGTGTGGCAGCTGCATCCGGCCGGCCCCGCCGCCCCCGACGTGGTGTACGCCGGCACGGAGCCCGGCGGGCTGTTCCGGTCGGCGGACGGCGGCGAGACCTTCGAGCTGGTGCGGCCGCTGTGGGACCACCCGAGCCGGGAGAGCTGGGTGCCGGGCGGGGGCGGGCTGGCCGTCCATACGGTGATCACCGACCCGCGGGACGCCGCGGCGGTGACGGTCGCGGTCTCGACGGCCGGGGTGTTCCGCACCCTCGACGGCGGCGCGAGCTGGGCGCCGTCGAACCACGGCGTCAAGGCGGTCTTCCTGCCCGACCAGCACCCCGAATTCGGCCAGTGCGTCCACAAAATCGCCCAGGACCCGGTGGACCGCGACCGGCTCTATCTGCAGAACCACTGGGGCGTCTATCGCAGCGACGACGCGGGGGCCGAGTGGACCGACATCGGCGACGGACTGCCCTCGGACTTCGGTTTCGCGGTGGCCGCGCATCCGCGCCGGGGCGACGTCGCCTACCTCTTTCCCATCACCGCCGATATCGACCGGGTGCCGGCCGATCACCGCTGCCGGGTCTACCGCACGGCCGACGCCGGCGGCAGCTGGGAGCCGCTGAGCGCCGGGCTGCCCGAGGAGGACCACTACGGCACGGTGCTCAGGGACGCGCTCTGCGTCGACGACGCCGACCCCGCGGGCGTCTATTTCGGCAACCGCAACGGCGAGGTGTACGCGAGCGCGGACGACGGCGACAGCTGGCAGCAGCTCGCCGCCCATCTGCCGGATGTGCTGTGCGTACGGGCGGCCGCCGTGGGATGAGCGCGGGCGTCCCCGGAGACGCGGCGGGCGGCCTCGGCCGGGGACCGGCAGGCGACCGGGCAGGGATTGGCCATGGATTGAGGGCGAGCGGTGTTCGGCCAGTAGGGTGATCTCGTGGCTGCACGACCTCTTCATGACATCGTTGAACCGGGCTGGGCCAAGGCACTTGAGCCCGTCGCCGGACAGATCGCCGCGATGGGCGACTTCCTGCGGGCCGAGATCGCCGCGGGACGGACGTATCTCCCGGCCGGCAGCAATGTGCTGCGCGCCTTCCAGCAACCCTTCGACGAGGTGCGGGTGCTCATCGTCGGCCAGGACCCCTACCCCACTCCGGGGCATGCGGTCGGGCTGAGCTTCTCGGTGGCGCCGGATGTGCGCCCGCTGCCGGGCAGTCTGGAGAACATCTTCCGCGAGCTGCACTCCGACCTCGGGCTGGCCCGGCCGTCCAACGGCGACCTCACCCCCTGGACCGAGCAGGGCGTGCTGCTGCTGAACAGGGCCCTGACGACGGCGCCGCGCAAGCCCGCCGCGCACCGCGGCAAGGGCTGGGAGGCCATCACCGAGCAGGCGATCCGCGCGCTGGTGTCGCGCGGCGCCCCGCTGGTGTCGGTCCTGTGGGGCCGCGACGCGCGCAATCTGCGGCCGCTGCTCGGCGATCTGCCGGCCGTCGAATCGGCGCACCCCTCCCCCATGTCCGCCGACCGCGGCTTCTTCGGCTCCCGGCCCTTCAGCCGGGTGAATGATCTTCTCGTGCGGCAGGGGGCGCAGCCGGTGGACTGGAGGCTGCCGTGATGCCGGGCGATATCGTGCCCGCATGACGAACGCGAACATCCCTGCGGGTTGGTACACCGACCCGCAGGGCACCCCCCAGCAGCTGCGCTGGTGGGACGGCTCCCAGTGGACCGGACACACCCATCCGGGACAACAGCCGCAGGCACCGGCCCCCACCCAGGCCCGGACCCAGGCGTCGCATCCGGCGCCGCAGACTCTCCAGAAGCAGGCCCCCCAGCAGGCCACGCACACCCCGCAGCAGACCGCCCCCCAGCAGGCCCCTCAGCAGGCCGCCGGGCAGCCGATGCCCCAGCAGCACGCGCCGCAGCAGTACGCACCCCAGCAGCCGGACCGGCCCCCGTATCAGGGCGGACCGCAGGCCGGCGGCGGCAGCCTGTTCACGGAACCGGTCCTGGTGGTCAGCCAGAAGGCCAAGCTGATCGAGGTCACCAACGAGTACGGCGTCTGCGACCAGCACGGCAACGCCCTGGGCACGGTCGTCCAGGTCGGCCAGAGCACGGCCAAGAAGGTGCTGCGGGTCGTCTCCAGCCTGGATCAGTACATGACCCACAAGCTGGAGATCCGCGACGCGTACGGGCAGCCGCAGCTGGTGCTGACCCGGCCCGCGAAGATCATCAAGTCCAAGGTGCTGGTGCAGCGGCCGGACGGGCAGCCGGTCGGTGAGATCGTGCAGCAGAACGCCATCGGGAAGATCAACTTCTCGATCATGGCCGACGGCCGGCAGATCGGCGCCATCAAGGCGGAGAACTGGCGCGCCTGGAACTTCGCCATCGTGGACCACACCGACACCGAGGTCGCCCGGATCACCAAGACCTGGGAGGGGCTGGCCAAGACGCTGTTCACCACCGCGGACAACTACGTGCTGCAGATCCACCGGCAACTCCCCGACCCCCTGCTGAGCCTGGTCGTCGCCACGGCACTGACCGTCGACACCGCACTCAAGCAGGACGCCCGCGGCCTTGGCTGACCCGGCCCGGCGCGGTCCGTTCGTCCTGGGGGCCGACTCGGGCGGCTCGGGGCTGCGGATCGCCCTCGCCCGCGCCGACGACGGCCGCCCGCCCCGCCCGCTCGCCACCCGCGCCTCGCAGGAGCCGGTCCGCACCGGCGCCGCCGGTATCGACGCGGCCCATTTACTCTCCCAACTGGTGCCCGCCGCCCGGGAGTTGCTGGACGACGCGGGCGCGGACGGCATCGCCGCGATCTGTATCGGCGCCGCCGGGATGGCCACGCTGGGAGACGATCTGCGCGCCCGTCTGCCCGCCGCGCTGGCCGAGGCGTTCGGGGTGCACCACCTGGCGCTGGCGGCCGACGCGGTCACCGCGTACGCCGGGGCGCTGGGCCAGCGGCCGGGTGCCGTGGTCGCGGCGGGCACCGGCATGATCGCCATGGGGACGGACCTGACGGCGGCGGGCGGCTGGCGCCGCGCCGACGGCTGGGGCCATCTGCTGGGCGACTGCGGCGGCGGCGCCTGGATCGGCCGCGCCGGACTGGAGGCGGCGATGCGCGCGTACGACGGCCGGCCGGGCGGCTCGCACGCCCTCCTGGCGTGCGCGCAGGCGCAGTTCGGACCGGTCACGGGGCTGCCCGGTGCGCTCTACCCTCGCCCGGACCGCCCCGCCGTACTGGCCTCGTTCGCGCCGGAGGTGGCCCGCTGCGCCGCCGACGCCGACCCGGTGGCCGCCGGCATCCTGGAGGACGCCGGGCGCCATATCGCCGATGCCGCGGCCGCGGTCTGCCCGCCCGGTGGCCACCCCGTGGTGGCGCTGACCGGCGGCCTGTTCCGGATGGGCGAGCCGCTGCTGGCCCCGGTGCGTACGGCGCTCGCCGAACGGCTGCCGTACGCCCGCCACGAGACGGCCGCGGGCAGCCCCCTGGACGGCGCTCTGACCATCGCCGCGGCGCTGCCCGAAGGCCGCCTGAAACTCCCCGTCGACCCGAAGTTGTTGCAGATCACACGCCCTATGGGGTGACCGCGCCACCTCAACGCGCGGGATAAATCGGGACGGATACCTCGACGTCGAACCCTCCCTCCGCGCGGGAGGGGTCCGAGGCGTTAGCATGCGGCGCCATGAGTTCCCCCACTGGGCCCGCACCTGGCTCGCCCTATTTTGACGCCGAATCCCCGAGCCCGGGGGCCGCACCCGGCCTGCCCGTACGAATGCCGCGCGCACGGCAATCCGGCCGCCACCGCAAGCCGGAGCCGCTCGCCGCACCCGAGGGCGCACCCGCCCTGGTGCTGGCGGTGCCCGGCACCCCCACCCCCGCCTCCCGCAGCCTGGCGGAAGAGGTCTCCAGCATCGCCCGCTCGGAGCTGCCCGGCCTCGACGCCCGGATCGGCTATGTCGACGGCGGCGACGACGAGTTCCCGGCGCTGGAGGCCGTCCTGGCCCAGGCCGGCGCCGAGCAGAAGGAGCGGATCGGCCACGACGGGCCGACCGACCAGCCCGCCGCGGTGGTCGTGCCGCTGCTGGCGGGTCCGGACAGTTCGCTGCTGCGCCGGATACGCGAAGCCATCATGAAGAGCGGCTCCGGCGCCGACCTGACCGATGCCCTCGGCCCGCACCCGCTGCTCGCCGAGGCGCTGCACGTCCGGCTCTCCGAGGCCGGCCTGGCGCGCGCCGACCGGGCCCGCCTGTTCACCGTCGCCACCGCGGCGGACGGCATCATCCTGGCCACCGTGGGCGGCGAGGAGGCCGTGCAGGCCGCCGGGATCACCGGCATGCTGCTCTCCGCGCGGCTGGCCGTGCCGGTGCTGGCGGCCGGGCTGGACGAGGCGGGCGCCATCGCCCGTACGGCGGAGCAGCTGCGCGCCTCCGGTTCGCAGCAGCTGGCGCTGGCCCCGTACCTGATCGGCCCCGAGCTCGCCGACGGCCTGCTGGGGGCGGCCGCGGCGGAGGCGGAGTGCGCGGCGGCGGAGGCGCTCGGCGCGTACGGCGCGGTGGGCCGGCTGGTGCTGTCGAACTACGCCGCGACGGTGGGGATCACCCTGCAGCAGGGCGCACCGGTCCGTTAGGACCCGGCCCCCAGGGCAGACCTTCGAGGGCCGCCTCGCGCACTGCGCGGGGCGGCCCTTCGCACGTCCGGGTGCGGGCGGGCGGCGCAGGCGCCCCTCAGATGGCCTGCGGAAACTCCGGGCGCGCATGGGGTGGCCGGGCCGGCGCGCGGCCGCGAGCGGCCCCGTCAGGGCCCTTCCTGGCGCGCCGACGGCTACGGTGCGGAGGGTGCGGAGGGTGCGGAACGGATGACGTGCCACGTCCCGGCCTTGGACATCCGCGCGAGGCCACCGTGAAAAGACCAGGAAAGGAAGGCGCCATGTCGAACGCCGATGTCGTCCGCGCCTGTTTCGCGAGCTATCTCGCCCAGGACCGCGCGGCCATGGACCGGTTGCTCGCCGAGGACTTCGTCTTCACCAGTCCCCTGGACGACCACATCGACAAGGCCGCGTTCTTCGACCGCTGCTTCCCGACGGCGCACCGGCTGCGCTCGCAGGAGATCCTCGAGGCCGTGCCGGCCGGCGACGACCAGGTCTTCGTCCGGTACGAGTACGAGCTCACGACCGGCGAACGCCATCGGAACGTCGAGGTGATGACCGTGCGCGCGGGCAGGGTCACCGAGACGCAGGTGTACTTCGGCGGGCGCTTCCCGCAGCGCTGAACGCGGGCCGGGCGAAGACCACGCAGGACGCCGCCGGCGCATCGACGGATCCGGACCTGGCGGGGATGCCGGTGTCCGGGTCGAGGGTGAACCACGTGACGTCGCCGGAGCGTTCGTTGGCGGCGTAGAGATGCCGCCCGTTCGGGTGCAGTGCCAGGTCACGGGGCCAGTGCCCGCCGCACGGGACGGTCGTGCGGAGCGTCGCGGTGTCCCCGGATGCGTCGAGGGCCAGTACGGAGATGCTGTCGTGACCGCGGTTGGCGGCCCAGGCGAACCGGCCGTCCTCGGCGATGACCAGCGCGGAGGGGAAGGTTTCGCCGAGGTGCGTGCCGCCTCCGTCCGTTGACTGGTCCTGGGCGGCGGAGCGCGCGTCGGAGCCGTCCGGGAGCAGGCGGGTCTCGCCCAGTGGCGTGAGGGTTCCCCGGTCGGCGTCCCAGCGGCAGAGGGTGACCGTCGGGTCGAGTTCGTTGATGACGTAGGCGCGGTCACCGCGTGGGTGAAAGGCGAGATGGCGCGGTCCGCTGCCGGGGCGCAGGGCCACCTCGTCCCGCACGGTCAGCGCCCCGTCGGTGCCGTTGAGGGCGCACACCCGGACCGAGTCCGTGCCGAGGTCGACGCTGAGCAGCCAGCGGCCGCTGGGGTCGGGCAGCACGGCATGGGCGTGCGGGCCTTCCTGACGGTCGCTCCGGGGGCCGCTGCCCTGGTGGGCGAGGACCGCGGCGCGGTCGCCGAGGGCGCCGTCGGGCCGTATGGGGAGCGAACTGACGCTGCCGGAGCTGTAGTTGGCGGTGATCAGGTGGCCGGCGGCCAGGGTGAGGTGGGTGGGATCGGCGCCGCCCACCGGGACCGTGGGTCCGATCGGCGCGGGCCCCTCCGGGGTGAGGGCGAACGCCGCCGCGGCTCCTTCGGGGAGCTCGCTGACCGCGTAGAGGTACCGCCCGTCGGGGCTGGGGGCCAGGTAGGAGGGGTTGGGTACGGCGGCGGTGGAGCGTTGCAGGCCGAGCGCGCCGGTCCCCGGGTCGACGTCCGCGGTGGTGATGCCGAGACCGCCCGCGGACGTGAACGAACCGATGTATGCCCGCAGGTTGTTGTCCGTCGTCCCCATGGGTCTGCCCTTCGTCCGCCTGCCGCCGCGCGCCGCCCGTGAGAGGTTCCCGGGCGACGCTAACAGCCGGGGCGCGGCATGGGTGCGGATGGCCGGAATCCGCCCGTGCGGGTGTGCCCCGGCGCGTCCTCAGAAGGCCGCGAACGGGGCGCGCGCCGGAGCCGCGGACGGGCCGGGCCCGAGGGCGGTGGGCGCGCGATCCCGGACGTACACGACGGCCCCCGGGGTGGAGACCTGTCACGCCTCCTGCTGGCTGATCGGCGCGTTGACCTGGGGTGATCGGGCGGCGTAGCCGTGGTGTCGGCGGCATGTCGGGGACTGTCGGTCCGATGTCGGCGGGGTCTGGCAGCTTTCGAGAGGTCCTGCCGGGTGCCCATCCGGCCGGGAGTTGGGGAAGGGAATCTCTCGTGCATGACGTAGTGATCGTGGGCGCCGGCCCGGTCGGTCTGTTCCTCGCCTGCGAGCTCGGCCTCGCGGGCTGCTCTGTCCTGATGCTGGAGCGGGAGCCGGAGGGCCGCTCCCCGTTCAAGGCGAAGCCGCTAGGAATGCGGGGCCTGTCCGCCGCGTCGGTCGAGGCCTTCCACCGCCGCGGGATGCTGCACCGGCTGCTGACGGCATCGGGTGTCCACGACGGTCCCGGCGCGGACCTCGACGCGCACGAGCCGCCGCCCCCTCGTAGCGTGGGCCATTTCGCCGGCATGGTGCTCGATCCGGCCCAAGTCGACGTCGCCGCCCTGCCGTACCGGCTCCCCGGCCCGGCGACGGAGGGCATGCCGACCTACCTCGACGTGGTCGAGACGCTGCTGTCCGAGCGGGCGTCCCGGCTCGGCGTGGACATCAGGTACGGCGTGCCGGTCTCCGCCCTCGCCCGGAACGAGGAGAGCGCGGTCGCGCGAGCCGGCGAGCGGGAGTACGCGGCGCGCTGGGTCGTCGGCTGCGACGGCGGACGCAGCGCGGTCCGGAGGCTCGCGGGCTTCTCATTCGTCGGCACCGAGCCGCAGTTCACCGGCTACACCATGCACGCCACCGTCGCCGATCCCGAGAAGCTGCGCTCCGGATTCAACCTGACGCCCACGGGCATGTACCTCCAGCCCGCGGAAGGGCACATCGGCATGATGGACTTCGACGGCGGCGCGTTCGTCCGCTCGCAGCAGCCGACCCGCGACCATCTCCAGGCGGTGCTGCGCCGGGTATCCGGCACCGACGTGACGCTGAGCGACGTGCACCTCGCCTCGAGCTTCACCGATCGGGCGATGCAGACGACGACCTACCGGCGGGGACGCGTCCTGCTCGCGGGCGACGCCGCCCACATCCACTCGCCCCTTGGCGGGCAGGGCCTCAACACCGGCATCGGCGACGCCATGAACCTGGGGTGGAAGCTCGCGGCGACCGTGCACGGGTACGCGCCGGACGGGCTGCTCGACACCTACACCCGCGAGCGCCATCCGATCGGCGCAGGAGTGCTCGACTGGTCGCGCGCCCAGGTGGCGGTCATGCGGCCGGACCCGCACGGCCGGGCGGTCCAGGGAGTGCTGCGCGACCTGCTCGGGACCCGTGACGGAACGACCTACGCGTTCGAGCGGATATCGGGATCGTCGATCCGTTACGACCTCGGCAGCGAGCATCCACTGGTCGGCCGCAGCGCCCCGGACCTCCACCTCGAGGACGGCACTCGCCTCGGCGACCTGATGCGGGACGGACGGGGCGTCGCGCTCGATTTCAACACCGGCCGATGCCTGCGCGGTGCAGCGAGGGGCTGGGAGAGCCGGATGCGGTATGTGGCCGGTCCGGCGAGAAACGACCTCGGGCTGGGTGCCGTGCTCGTCCGGCCCGACGGCGTGGTCGCCTGGGCAGGTGATCGCGCCCCTGATCGTGAAGCGTTCGAGCGGGCCGCCGGCCGGTGGTTCGGCGGTCCGGAAATCTGACGCCGCTCCCTCGTTCTCCTCAGTGGCCACCCCGTTCCCGTTTTCCTCTTCTCACCCGAGTTCAAGGAGTCCATATGACGATCACTGTCCGACCGGGAAGCACCGTGATGTTCACCGGCGATTCGATCACCGACTGCCAACGGCTGGAGAGCGAGGACGGCCTCGGGTTCGGCTACCCGCTGCGCGTCGCGGGCGAGTGGGGACTCCGGCACCCGGACCGGCCCGTTACCTGGCTGAACTCCGCGATCGCGGGCCACAAGGTGAGGGACCTCGAACCCCGGTGGCAGACGGATGTGCTCGATGCGCGCCCGGACGTGGTGTCGATCCTCGTCGGGGTCAACGACATGGGCTGGCACACGCTGGACCCGGAGGGGTACGTGATCCCCGTGGCGGAGTTCGAGGCGGGCTATGACCGCCTGCTCGCGCCGCTCGCCGAGGCGGGCACGCAGCTGATCCTCATCGAGCCGTTCCTCCTGCCGGTTCACGGCGTCGTCGACGCCGGTGTCGCGGTCATCGGAGAGGAGGAGCGAAAGGCATGGCGCACCGACCTGGACCCGAAGATCCAGGCGGTGCGCAGGCTCGCCCACAGGTACGGCGCGCAGCTGCTCGCCGCCGACGGCATGTTCGCCGAGCTCGCCGCGACGACCGGACCGGAGTACTGGGCCGCGGACGGCGTACACCCGACGCCGGCCGGTCACGCGGCACTCGCGGCGGCCTGGCTGCGTCTGGTCGCGTGACCGGGCCTCGCGATCACCGGCGACACCGGCGATCGCGGAGAGCTGCAGCGGCCGGGCCGCCCCGGGTGGGCCGCGGGAACCGGGGGGAGCGGGCGACGGGAATCGAACCGCGCTCCGAGCCCGGGAAGCTCAGGCGCCCATCGGGATCCGGTCGGCCCGGCCGAGAGGCACCGCGAGCGCAAGCAGGGTCTGCTCCAGGGCGTGCAGATGGGCCAGGTGGGCCAGCTCGGGTCCGCCTACGCCGGTGTGCCCCACGGCCTCGGCCTCGGCCTGGCTGCGGCGCCCCTCCAGCGGGGCGTCGGTGAGCGCGTCGACAGCGGCCTCCACCCGCCAGCAGGCCGCGACGAGCCGGGCATCGTGCGAGGCCTCCGGGTCGGCCGCGACGGACGCGAGGCCCCGCACCTCGCGCGCACAGTCGTCGAGCAGCGCAATCACCTGTCGGGCCCGTCCCTTGCGCGCCCTCAGGGGACTGAGCGGATGCACGAGCGGGACGAGCGAGAACCGCACACGAGCGATGATCGCCTCCAGCTCGGCGACCCGCGGCGCCGGATCGGCATCGCCGTGCCCCGCGAGCCGGGCGGCGGCCTCCGCGGTGCACGCATGCACACACCGCACGGCCCGCTCCACCCCCTCATCGGTGACGGAGTGCGTCGTCACGGGCAGCACGAAGAGCACCGCGAGAACGGCGCCCAGGGCACCGACAGCCGTTTCGCCCACCCGGAGGGCGAGCAGCGCCGGGTCGAGCACGCCCAGCAGCCCGTACAGCATGCTCGCCATCACCGTCACGGCGAGCATCATCCAGGTGTACGAAACGGCCGCGGTGTAGAAGATCCCGAAGATGCTGAGGGCGACGATCACGGCCGCCGCGACCGGCTCATCGTGCAACGGCACGGCGACGGCGAAGCCCAGCACCACCCCGAGCACCGTTCCCAGGAACCGCCGGAACCCACGGACGAGCGTCTCGCCCCGCGAGGTGGTGTTCACGAACACCCACCAGGTGGCGCCCACGGCCCAGTACCACCGCTGGTCGGACAGCACCTGCCCGGCCGCAAGGGCGAAGGCGGCTCCCACGGTCGCCTGCACGGCCTGCCGCGTCGTGATCCGCGCGAGGCCCGTCCCACCGGCCGGCGCGGCGACCGCGTCGGGCGCCGGCAACCGCCGCTCGTAACACCAGACACCGAACCGCACCACCGACGACGCCACGAGCGAAAGCAGCACGGCGGCGTACAGCTCCGGGAGCTGCTCGGGAACGGTGTGCAGGAACTGCGCCGCGAAATAGGTCATGAACGCGAACACGCCCAGCGAGTGCCCGCGCGGTCCCCACCGCCGCGCGTACACCCCCGCCCCGACGACGGCCAGGAACGCCAGGTCACGCGCGAGGGGCAGATCGTGCAGCAGGGCCGCGAGCGCAAGCACCGGAAGGCCGACGACCGGCAGCAATACGGTCGTCACGGCCTGGCCGCGCACGGTCGGATCAGTGACCGTGAAAAGGGCGAGCAGGGCAGCCAGACCACCGGTGATCGCGGCGACGAGCGAATGCCCGGCCACCCCGCACAACGTCACTGCGAGCCCGATCCCGATCACGGCCCGAGTCGCGAACCGCAGACGCATACGCCCCGGATCCGACGCCATGAACGCCCCCTTCAGCAAGATGCCCCGCCCCTTCCGCACACAGGTGCACCGCGACATGAGAAAGGCGCCGCGGGGATCCGCAGCGCCATCGACACCCACATTTCAGCACCCGGTCGGCCGATGGCTCAACCGCACCCGAAATCACTGGACCAATGGCCCGGCGCATGGCGGTTCGCGGCTACCGCCGACGGGCCATTGGCCCACTCGCCACACTCGTCTTCACGTCGCCGCCGACGCGGAGGAGGCCGTGGTCAGCACGTCCCGGTGACACGTGCGGCGACCTTCTCCACCGGGCCGGCCGCGTCCCCGACGAGATCCGTTCCGCCCTGCGGCGGAAACCAACCGGTCCACAACTCCCGGCGATTCCCCCTCATGCGCCTCGTTGCGCCTGGTGCCCACTCGCAGGATGCGGGCGGGCACCGTTGGCGCTCCGCACGAGGTCACCAGGGCCTTTCCGGCCCTGGCTCAGCGGACCGGCGACAGGTCCTAGCAGTCGCAGCCGCAGCAGTCACAGCCGTCGCAGCAGCAGTCGCAGCCGCTGCAATCGCAGTCACAGCAGTCGCAGTCCTGGCAGCACCCCTCGCGCTTCTTGCGCGACCAGGGCCCCTCGTAGTGGTTGGCGCAGCAGATCTGGCAGGTGCAGAACAGGCCGGTGAAGGCCGCGCATCCGGCGAAGAAGCCGCGGGGCTTCTTCGGCTGGTGCGGGATCCGCGGCAGCCCGCCCTCCGCGTCGCCGGAGCCGCCGCCATGGCCTCCGTGCCCGCCGCCGTGCCCCCCTTCGTGGCCGCCACCGGGTCCGGCCGGCGGCACCGGGCCCCCGATGTACGGGGCCTGCGGGCCGTTCAGCTGCTGCCCCTGGACGTACGGGCCACCGGCCGGTGCCTGCCCGTACTGCGGCGGCTGCCCCTGGCCGGTCGCCCCGTGCCCCTGGTGGGCGCAGGTGGACGTCCCGAAGGCGCGGTCCACCGAGCGCCGCAGTTCGTGCACCAGCAGCACATGCACCAGGGCGGAGTCGGCGAACTCCACATCGCGCAGCGCGAGGCGGATGCCGTGCACGGCGTCGTCGCACAGGCGGCGGGCCTGCGCGGTGGTGGCGCCGGTGGCGGTGAGCGGGTTCCAGGCGCCTTCGGCGGCGTCGGCCGCGCGGTCCTCCACGGCGTCGAGGAGGTGCGCCAGCCGCCCGAAGAGCCGGCCGGCCTCGGCCAGCGGCGCGGCGTTGCCCGGCCGGCCCGCGAGCACGGCGGTGTGCGCGAACGCCGCGGCGGTGGCGGTCTCGGTCGGTTCGGTGATGACCGTCAGCGGGGTGCCGGGCCCGGCCAGCTCCTCGATGCCCACCTGGCGGTCGACCGCGTCGACGAGGAGCGCGGTGTCAAAACCGAGCGTGGCACCGGTGCGCGCCCCGGCCCGGTCCCAGCCCGCGGCGACCTTCCGCGCCGCGGCGGCCACCGGGCGGCGGCGCAGCAGTCCGTTCCGGTCGGCGACATGGTCGCGTATCTTCGCCGAGGCCAGGACGAGGGAGACCGAGGCCGCCAGTCGCGCGCCCGCACCCTTCGCCACCGAAGCGGTGCGCATGCCCCGCAGCGGGCAGGGCCCCGCGGTACGGCGCGCGGCGTCCGCCGTGCCGGTCTGAGCGTCCGTCAGTACGGACACGATCAGCCCGTCATAGTTCGTGACGACCCGGGCGAACTGCCCGTGATCGGCCCGCAGCGCGAGGCAGAGGCCGCACAGATGCGCCATCCACTCCGCCTTGAGCCCTTCGGACAGGCGATGGGAACAGGGCCTGACAATTCCGAACAATGCGAAAACCCCCCGTGGGACAACGTCGGCATGAACCGAGACAGATCGGCAGCGGGACGAAAATCTACCGGTCGCACCGGCTGACCTGCACACACCCCTCGCATCGGATCCCGCGATGCTGACATGTCATCAGATCGCGGGCGACGGCGCCATTGGTACAGTCCAGAGGACACCACCCCGTGACCGTGAGGATCCCGTCCGACCATGCCCGTCGACGCCCTGGACGCCAAGATCCTCCGGCTGCTGCTGGAGCAGCCGCGCACCAGCGTGCGGGAGTACGCGCGGGTGCTCGCGGTGGCCCGCGGGACCGTTCAGGCGCGGCTGGACCGGATGGAGCGGGACGGGGTGATCACCGCGTACGGCCCCCGGTTGTCGCCCGCGGCGCTCGGGCACCCCGTACTGGCCTTTGTGCACATCGAGGTGACACAGGGGCATCTGGAGGAGGTGGCCGGCGCGCTGGCGCAGGTGCCGCAGATCATCGAGGCGTTCTCGACGACCGGCGGCGGGGATCTGCTGACCCGGGTGGTGGCCCGGGACGCGGCGCATCTGGAGGATGTGATCCAGCGGCTGATCAGCATCCCCGGCGTGGTCCGCACCCGTACGGAGATGGCGCTGCGGGAGCGGGTGCCGCACCGGATGCTGCCGCTGGTCGAGTCGGTGGGCGGCGGCGCCGCGACGTCACGGTGAGCGGCGCGGCGGACTCGGCAGGGTGGCGGGCATGAGCGACTCCCCCGGCCACCAGCCCGCTCCCGCCCCGCTCACTCCGGTGATCTTCGACCTCGACGGCACGCTGGTCGACAGCGAACCGAACTACTACGAGGCGGGACGGCGGTTGCTGGCCGGCCATGGGGTGACGGACTTCGACTGGGCGCACCACACCCGTTTCATCGGTATCGGGACGCGCGAGACCCTGGAGATCCTCAGCCGGGAGTACGCCCTCGACGCCCCGGTCGAGGAGCTGTTGGCGGCCAAGAACCGGCTCTATCTGGAGCTGGCGCGCAGGCACACCGAGGTGTTCCCGGAGATGCGGGAGTTCGTTGCGCGGCTGCATGCGGCCGGGCATCCGATGGCGGTGGCCTCGGGGTCGTCGCGGGCCGCGATCGAGGCGGTGCTCGCCGGTACGGGGCTGGCCGCGCCGCTGACCACGATGGTGTCGGCGGAGGAGGTGGCGCGCGGCAAGCCGGAGCCCGATGTGTTCCTGGAGGCCGCGCGCCGGATGGGCGTGGCGCCCGGCACGTGTGTGGTGGTCGAGGACGCGCCGCCCGGCGTGGTGGCGGCGCACCGGGCGGGGATGCGCTGCATGGCGATCCCCTACGTGACGGACACCGCCGACGACCCGGCGTTCGCGCACGCCGGGCTGCTGTTCCGGGGCGGGCAGCGGGAGTTCACGGCGCGGGCCGCGTACGACTGGTTCGGGCGGCTCCCGCGGTCATAGCGGACCGGGCGGCGGGGGCGCCTGGCGGTGAGACAGGCGCCTGGCGGTGAGACATACGTCTCAAGGGCGGCGGAGCAACCCCCGGGCCTCCGCTGCGGTCTCCCCCACCAGCACCGGGAACACAGTTGGTCACCTCGCGGCTACCGAAGGCTGATCAATTGTCAAATTTCGATTTAACCCGGTCGAAAAGCGAACTTCTGGCTTTACATGCCCATGCCAGAACACGCAGGGTGTGCGCGGGGTCTTCCGGCCCCCGCGGCGCGCAACAGCGCCGCGCGTAGGGGCGGTTGGTGAGCCGACCGCCCCCCTGTGCACAAAGGACCCATATAGTGCGTAGACCCCACATACGCAGCCTGGCGATCGCCGTCGCCGTGACGGCGGCCGCGACCGTCACGGCAGGCGTGGCGGGCACCGCCGCCGCGACCCCCTCGGTCACCAAGGGCTCAGCTCCCGCCTCCGCCCCCTCCCATGCGGCCATCGTGGACGCGGCCCGCGCCGCCGCGTACGCCCACGCCGCCGCCACCGGCGTCGGCAAGAAGGACCAGCTCCAGGCCACGGACCTGCTGGTCGACCCGGACGGCAAGCAGCACGTCCGCTTCCAGCGCACCCACCGCGGCCTGCCGGTGCTCGGCGGTGACCTCGTCGTCCACCTGGACGCCAAGTCGGCCTATCAGGGCGTGACCCGGGCGGCCCGGCAGCAGGTCGCGGTGGCATCCACCAGCCCGAAGCTGTCGGCCGGCCAGGCCGAGACGAAGGCCGCCGCCGCGGCGCAGGGCCGGGCCGGTACCGCCCAACTGGTCGTGGACGCCCGCGCGGACCGTACTGCCGCGCTGGCGTACCAGGTGGAGGTGAGCGACAGCCGCGCCGACGAGGCCGATGGCGTCCGTACCGTCGTCGTCGACGCCGCCTCGGGAGCCGTGCTCAGCAACATCCCGGCCAACGACTCCTTCCTGTCGCCCGCCGTCCAGAAGAAGCTGCGCAAGCGGGGCGAGAAGCTCAGCCCCACGACCGGACTGACCGGCGCCGCCGCCCCGGCCACCACCGGAAAGGCCGCCAAGGCCTACCCCGGCGCGGCGACCGGTACCGGCTCGTCCCTCTTCGTCGGCAAGGTGCCGCTCTCCACCACGCAGACCGCGAAGAACGCCTTCACGCTGAAGGATCCCACCCGCGGCAAGACCGAGACCCGCGACGCGGGCGGCAAGGAACTGGAGAAGTTCGCCGACGGCAAGGCGTTCACCAGCACCACCAACCGCTGGGGCAACGGCACGACCGGCAACCGGGCCAGCGCCGCCGTCGACGCCCAGTACGGCATAACGAGCACCCTGGACTTCTACAAGAAGACCTTCGGGCGCAACGGCATCAAGAACGACGGCCGCGGCGCCCACGCCCTGGTGCACTTCGGCAAGAACGTCGGCAATGCCTTCTGGTCCTCCGACTGCGGCTGCATGCTCTACGGCGACGGTGACGGGAAGACCTTCACCAAGCCGCTGGTCGTCCTGGACGTCACCGGTCACGAGCTCACCCACGGCGTCGTGGACGCGACCGCCGCCCTCCAGCCCACCCGCGTCGACGAGGAGGGGAACCAGTTCGGCGAGCCGGGCGCCCTCAACGAGTCGCTGGCGGACATCTTCGGCAGCTCGGTCGAGTTCGCCGCCAACAACCCGAAGAACCCGCCCAATTACCTGATGGGCGAGAAGCTCGGCCTTGAGCAGAAGTTCCTGCGCCGGCTGGACAAGCCGTCCCTGGACAAGCTCGAGGGCACCGTCGACTACTGGTCGAAGGACTCCTACGACGCCGAGGTGCACGCCGGTTCGGGCGTCTCCTCCCACGCCTACTACCTCCTGGCCGAGGGCAGCGGCAAGAAGGTGATCGGCGGCGTCTCCTACGACTCCCCCACCTTCGACGGCTCCACCGTGACCGGCATCGGCCGGACCAAGGCGACGGCGATCTACTACCGGGCGCTGACCCGGTACATGGTCTCCACCACCGACTTCCACGGTGCCCGGACCGCGACCCTCAAGGCCGCGAAGGACCTCTACGGGGCCAACAGCACCGAGTACAAGACGGTGAACAAGTCGTGGGCCGCCGTGAACGTCACGGCCGCCAACACGCCTGCCGCCCAGCACTGATCACGATCCGGCCACCGGTGCCCCCGTCCTCGGCGGGGGCACCGGTGGCCGCGGCAGCACCGCGGAACCCGTCGCCGGGCCGGGATCACCCCCGTCCGTGAAGCACCGGCGGTCACCGGCGCGCATCGCTGACATCGGGCGCGGCCCCGGCGCCCGGCCCGCTCACCACGTCCTGGATCAGCGCGACGCGGGAGAGCAGCACGGCGCCCCACAGCACCAGCCCGACGCCCAGCGCCTCCGGGGCCAGCCACCAGCCGGTCCGCACCCGCTCGTCGAAGAGGGTGACGCCCAAGGACAGGCTGACCAGCGCGTCCCCGAGGGTGAGGACGGGCTGGGAGGCGGTCAGCGGGCCGGACTGCATGGCGTTCTCCATGAGGAACAGGGCCAGCACGCCGACGGCCGCGAAGCCATAGGTCTGCCAGGCCAGGAAGAACTCGCCGGGGCCGCCCTGCTGCCAGGCGTGCGTCGCGTCCTTCATCAGGGCTGCGGTCAGCGCGTAGGCGACGGCGGTCGACGCGCCGAAGGCGGCGGCCCGTACCGCACCCGCCGGCCGGCGCAGCGCCACGCCGACGGCCACCACGATCACCGCGCCGCAGGCCACCAGCGCGCCGATCCAGCGGTCGAGCGGCGCATGGGTGGTGCCGGCGGTCGGCGCGGCCGCGGCGAGCGCCGAGCCCAGCCCGACCACCAGGAGCCCGACCCCCCGCCAACCGCGGCGCGAGACCCGCCCGCCGAGGAGTACGCGCCCGATGAGCAGGGCGAGCGGCAGTTCCAGGACGAAGAGCGGCTGCACCACCGACAGCGCCCCCATGGACAGCGCGAGCGCCTGGAAACTGGCGGCGGCGATGACCGCGAGCATCCCGCAGAGCCACACCGCGCGGTGCAGCAGATCCACCAGCAGGCCCAGCCGCAGCCCCGGCGCCAGCGGCACCGTACGGGCCGCGCGCCGCTGCAACACCGTGGCCAGCGCATTGCTGGCCGCCGCGAGCAGCGCGAACAGGACGGCCGGCCACATGACGCCCGCCACCACCTCCTTGCCGCCGGTCCCCGTTCCGACGCTAACCGGAGGGCGGACGGGGCGCCTGGCGGGCGTGCGGGGGCGGTCGGGGCGCCGGCGCACCCGGCCGTCGGTCAGTGCTCCTGGGCGGTCGGCCGCACCATGATTTCGTTGATCGCCACATGCGGCGGCTGCGTGATCATGAAGCTGATGGAGCGGGCGACGTCCTCCGCCCGCAGCCAGCTCCGCTGCGGCATCCCGAACGCCGACTCGCCGCCGATCGTCATCTCCGTCGTCGTCATCCCCGGCTCGACCAGCCCGACCCGTACGCCGCGCCCGGTCACCTCCTGGCGCAGGGACTCGCTGAACGAGCACACCGCGTGCTTGGTGGCCGAATAGACGCTGTTGTTCTTACGGGCCAGCCGTCCCGCGACCGAGCTGACGGTCACCAGGTCGGCGACGCCGCGCGCGCCTTCCTCCGCCGCGCGCAGCAGATGCGGCAGCGCGGCGTGCGACAGATGCAGTACGGCCCGGAGATTGAGATCGACCATGCGTTCCCAGTCGTCGAGGTCGCTCTCCTCCACCGCGGCCCGCGCTCCGTACCCCGCGTTGTTCACCACCACGTCCAGCCGGCCGAAGTGACCGACCGCGTCCTCGACCACCCGGCGCGCCTGCGCGGGGGCACTCAGGTCGGCGGTCAGCGGCAGGGCCGCGGCGCCCTGTGTGCCGATCGCATGGGCCAGCTCCGTCAGCCGGTCCGTACGGCGCGCGACCAGCACCAGGGAACACCCCAGCCGGGCGAGCGACAGCGCCGCCGCCTCACCGATCCCGCTGGAGGCGCCGGTGACCAGGGCGACGCCGCCCGCCAGGGGCTTGTCCGCGCCATCGGCCGGGGTGTGGTTCGACTCCTTGGCATCCATGGCGTACGTATACCTCTGGCGATCGGCCCGTACGCCCTGAATGCCGCTCCGTGGGCCACCTGCGCGGCCCGGCGGCCGCGGCCGCCCGTCCGGGTCAGTTCAGCCCGAGCGACTTGCACGCGGCGGCGAGGTCCTTCGTGCAGATCCAGTCGGTGGGGACGGCACCGTCGCGGATCACGGTGTCCTCCATGTTCTTCCGGGTGACGACCTGCGCGTTGAAGAGCTTGGCCGGGATGCCGGACTTGCTCTTGCTGTCGGCCGTCGTCGAGGTGAAGGACTTGATGCTCTTGCCCCGCAGCAGGCGGAAGGCGATCTCCGCGGCGGTTTCGGCCTCCGGCCTGACCTGCTTGTAAATAGTGAACGACTGCGTACCGCTCACCAGGCGCTGCAGAGCGGGGAGTTCGGCGTCCTGACCGCCGAGCGGCACATTCTTGATACCGGCCGACTTCAGCGCTTCGGCGGCTCCGCCGGCCATCCCGTCATTGGCCGAGTAGACGGCGTCGAAACCCGCCGGACCGCGGTCCCTGATGACCTCGCTCAGCTTTTTCCCGGCTTCCGCCGCCGACCACTCGGGAATGTCCTTCTCGTAGACGATCTTATGGACCTTGCCGTCGAGAACTGCGTGGGCGCCCTTCTTGAAGTACGGGGCATTCGGATCGGTCGGGGAGCCGTTCAGCATGACGACATCGGCACTCGCCGCCTGGGATCCGAGGGCGGCGAGAAGTGCCTTGCCCTGCAGCTGGCCGATCTTCTCGTTGTCGTAGGAGACATAGGCCGCGACATTGCCCTCGGCGAGCCGGTCGTACGCGATGACCTTGACGCCCTTCTTGGCCGCCGCATCCACCCAGCTCTTGGCGGCCTGGGCGTCGACCGGGTCCAGAATGATGACCTTGACGCCCTTCTTCACCAGGGCCTCGAACTGCTCCTTCTGAACGGCCACTTGAGCGCCGGCGTTGCGGTAGTCCACTTTGCATTCGAGGCAGAGCGTGGATATCCGGCTCGAGATGATGCGGCGGTCGAATGCCTCGTAGCGGGCCGCTTTGTTCTCCGGAAGGAGCAGCCCTATGGACTCCTCGTGGGTACCTGTGTCGTCCCCGCTGCTGCAGGCCGCCAATGGCACGGCGAGCGAGATTGTCATTGCGCCGGTGATTATACGACGCAGTGCTGCATTCATTTCAGGTACCTCCGCAAGGGGCCGCCCTGACCGGCCCGGAACGGCTGAAAGTGAACGTCACCGCCACCCGCATCGTCAAGAATCGAAGCAGGACCGATGCGAAAGCGAGCCATGCGTTGACAATCCGAAGGCGTGCGGCGCGATCACCCTTACACCGTCCCGTCAGTGTGCCGTATTTCGCGCATCTCCTCCACGGAGCCGCCCAATTCATCCCCCTTGGGCAGATATCGCGGTATGACCTATTGCTCCGTATCGATGGCGACGTGTACGCCCCCGAGCGATGACGGCACGAGGCCCCGGCAGGCGGGCCGCCGCTCGGTGAGGCTGCGGGTGCCTTGGTCAACTCGTCGAAGAGGGGGGCGAGTTGGAACCGCCAAAGGCATCTCCGTGACGGTGAGGTCGGCTCGCTTGACCCGGTTGCGGACGAGGGGAAGCACCAGCCGGGGATCGACGAGGTGAACGACGCCGCCGAGGTGCCGGAGCCGACCGGCAATGCCACCCATCACGCCCCCACCCCCACCTGGGCGCTTTCGCACCAAGATGCGATCTCCGCCTTCTGGGCGTGCGATGGATGAGGAAGCATTGTCGGCTCGGCACGTCCGGTGGTGAGCGGTGCCCTGACGCTGCCGGAGACTCACGACGGCAGCGCAGCTCAAGGAGAACCGCGACGGACGGGGGTTCGTTCCGCAACTCTGGAGGCGCCAAGTGGCCATGCAACACGGTACGGACAAGACGGGCCCCGCCCGGGACGACGTGATGAAGAAGGAGCTGCGCGCAGAGCTGACCAGGGACCGTTCCCTGCGCACGATGGAGGAGCGAGCACTCCAGCCGTCCGGGGAGGACCAGCCCGAAGCGGCCCAGGCACCCGACACCGCGTTCCGGGGCGGCACACCGCACGGAATGTCGCAGGAGGACGTCGCCGTGCGCTCCGAACTCGCGCAGCACCTCGGCCGGAGCATGTATCCGGCCGATCGGCTCGCCATAGTCGAGAAGCTCGTACGCGACAACGCACCGGACCGGTTGATCGACCTGGCCAAGAAGCTTCCCGAAGGGGAGCGGTACGGAAATGTGCAGAGTATCGCGGAGTCCCTGGGGCTCGGCACGGAAGATCTCCGCGACTGATCGCGGAACCATGCGCCACGGCCATTTCCTGAACGAGTTACCGAACGTCCGCTGAATGCCGCCAAGAATGAGCTTTCCGCACGTCGGCATGGTATGAGGTAAGCACCTCGAAGGGCATTTGAGTACGATTATCACCTGCCCTCTCTGTTGACGGACGGGAGCGCCGATGGCACGGATTCAGCGGGACTTGCGGCAGGCTCTTCCACGGGACTCCCCCAGCGGGGCGGAGCGCAAAAACCGAACGATTCCCGGCCGGGTGCTTTTGCGCTGGATGACCACCACCGACCACAAGGTCATCGGCAACATGTACATGGTGACCGCGTTCGCATTCTTTCTGCTGGGCGGGACGCTGGCCATGCTGATGCGGGCGGAGCTGATGCGCCCGGGTCTCCAGATCGTATCGAACGAACAGTACAATCAGCTTTTCACCGTCCACGGCACCATCATGATGCTGCTGTTCGCGACGCCGATGTTCGCCGGCTTCGCCAATGCCGTGATGCCACTCCAGATCGGCTCACCGGACGTGGCTTTTCCGCGGCTGAATGCGTTTACCTACTGGGTTTTTCTGCTCGGCGGCACCATGGTGGTTTCCGGGTTCCTGGTCCCCGGCGGGGCGGCTTCGTTCGGCTGGTTCGCCTATGCACCCCTGAACGGGCCGGTGTTCTCCCCCGGCAAGGGCGCGGATCTGTGGACCATGGGCCTGGTGGTCGCCGGGCTCAGCACGATTTTGGGTGCGGTGAACTTCATCGCCACCATCGTGTGCCTGCGCGCTCCCGGCATGACGATGTTCCGGCTGCCGATCTTCACCTGGAATGTGCTCTTCACCTCCGTTCTCGCTCTGCTGGCGTTTCCCGTGCTGACCGCCGCGCTGCTCGTGCTGGAAGCGGACCGCAAGTTCGGCGCGCATGTCTTCGACGCCGCATACGGGGGTGCACTGCTGTGGCAGCACCTGTTCTGGTTCTTCGGTCATCCCGAGGTCTATATCGTGGCGCTTCCGTTCTTCGGCGTCATCACCGAAATCATTCCGGTATTCAGCCGCAAGCCCGTCTTCGGATACGTCGGCATGGTCGGCGCGACCATCGCCATCACGATGCTCTCCGCTTCGGTCTGGGCCCATCACATGTTCGCGACCGGGGCCGTGCTGTTGCCGTTCTTCTCCGTGATGTCTTTTCTCATCGCGGTGCCGACCGGCGTGAAGTTCTTCAACTGGATCGGAACCATGTGGGGCGGCAGCATCTCGTTCGAGACGCCCATGCTGTGGAGTATCGGGTTTCTGGTGTCGTTCTTGCTGGGCGGGCTGAGCGGGGTGCTCATCGCCTCTCCCCCGCTGGATTTCCACGTCACCGACAGCTATTTCATCGTGGCGCATCTGCATTACGTACTGTTCGGCACCGTGGCGTTCGCGATGTTCGGCGGGTTCTATTTCTGGTGGCCCAAATGGACCGGAAAGATGCTCGACGAGAGACTGGGGAAGATCCATTTCTGGACCCTGTTCATCGGGTTCCAGGGCACCTTCCTGGTGCAGCACTGGCTGGGCGAGATGGGCATGCCCCGCCGCTACGCGAACTACCTGACCGCCGACGGCTTCACCACGTTGAACACCATCTCCTCGGCCAGTTCGTTCCTCCTGGGCGCCTCGACACTGCCGTTTCTGTTCAATGTCTGGCGCACCCGCAAATATGCTCCCAAGGTGGAAATGGACGATCCATGGGGATTCGGCCGGTCTCTCGAATGGGCGACCTCCTGCCCACCGCCGCGCCATAACTTTCACACCCTGCCGCGGGTGCGCTCCGACTCCCCGGCATTCGACCTGCACCACCCCGAGGTGGGGCTGGGAGCCGCCGGGCCGGCCCTGACCGGCGGCCCGGGTGCGGGCGGTACGTCCACCCCCGACACCCTGAGCGAGTGAGCCGGTGAAAATCGAGACCCTTCTCTTCGGCGGCGTCGCCCTCTTCTTCGCCGTGACCTCGGTCGGTTATGCATGGTGGTCGGACCGGGAACCGGCGGGAACGGCCGCGCTGATCTTCGCTTTCATCATGTCGTCGCTGGTCTGCTTCTTCTTTTTCATGCAGCACCGCCGACGGGGCACCCGTCCCGAGGACCACAAGGACGCCGAGGTGCAACAGCGCTCCGGTCCCCTGGACTTCTTCCCGCCGCACAGCATCTACCCGCTGCTCACCGCCGTGGGCTTCACGATCAGTGCGCTGGGCGTGGTGTACGGGGCGTGGCTGTTCCTCATCGGTGTGGGGGTGCTGGGCTCCGGCGTGTTCGGCTTCGTGTTCCAGTTCCTGGAGCGCGACACCTGACGCCTGCGGACGCGCGCGTCGATCGCCCACCGGCAGCCGTCGGTCGCCAACCGGCAATCGGCAATCAGTCGTCCGGCTGTGCGTTCAGTGCCGCGATTTTCTCCCGCTGCTCCGGCGTTGCCGGCATCTTCACCTGGTCGCCGTAGTACCACCGGTTCAGCGCGACCCGCAGACGGTCCTGTCGGGAGAGCCCCGCCGCCCCGGCGGGGCCGAATTCCAGGGGCTCCGGATCCGACCGTGCCAGCAGCGTGTGCCGTTCCTGCGCGGCCATCGCCCGCCGTCCCTCGGTCAGGTCGCCATAGATCGACTGGGTCACCAGGCCCGTTTCGTCGCCCTCGATCAATCGCTCCCGCTCACGCCGCTGCAGCGCCAGGCAGATCCACTTGGTGAGGAAGAAGGCCAGCGGCGGCGCGACCACCACCGCCACCCGGAACACCCATGTCAACGTGTTCAACGAGAGCTCGAAGCCGAACGCGATGACGTCGTTGCCGCCGGCCAGCAACAGGACCGCGTAGCAGACGATGACGGCCACGCCCAGTCCGGTGCGGGTGTGGCGTTCCCGCGGCCGGTCGCACAGATGGTGTTCACCGCGGTCGCCGGTCACCCATCGTTCGAAGAAGGGATACAGATACAGCGCCGCGAACAGCACTCCCGGCAGGACCACGGCGGGCAGGAACACATTCCACATGATGGTGTGGCCCCACAGCTGCGTTTCCCACGGAGGCATCAGGCGCATCGCGCCCTCAAGGAAGCCTACGTACCAATCGGGTTGCGCATCGGTGGACACCTGGTCCGCACGGAAAGGGCCATAATTCCAGATCGGGTTGATCTGGGCCACCGCGCCGAGGACCGCCGTGCATCCGAAGACGATGAGGAACAGCCCGGTCGACTTGGCGAGCCACTGCGGAAGCATCGGCTGCCCCACGACGTTCCTGTTCGTTCTTCCCGGCCCGCGCCACTGGGTGTGTTTGAGGAAGACCACGAGGATGAGATGGGCCGTCACCATGGCGATGAGAATCCCGGGTACCAGCAGGATGTGGACCGTATAGAGGCGCGGAATGATCTGCTGTCCGGGGTATTCACCGCCGAAGGCGAAGAACGACAGATACGTTCCCACGATCGGGATGGATCCGATGATGGTGTCCGCGGTGCGCAGACCGGTGCCGGAGAGCAGGTCGTCGGGGAGCGAGTAGCCGCAGAATCCCTCCAGCAGCGCGAGCAGAAAGAGCGTCACCCCGATGATCCAGTTTCCTTCGCGCGGCCGGCGAAAGGCGCCGGTGAAGAAGATGCGCAGCAGATGCACACCGACGGACGCCACGAACGTCAGCGCCGCCCAATGATGGATCTGCCGGATCAGCAGCCCGCCCCGCACATCGAAACTCAGCCGCAGCGTGGAGGCGTAGGCCTGGGTCATGCGCGTGCCGTGCAGCGGGGCGTACGAGCCGTGATAGGTGCTCTCCGCCATGACCGGATCGAAGAAGAGCGTCAGGAACACTCCCGTGAGCACCAGCACCAGCAGGCTGTACAGCGCCAGTTCACCGAGAAAGAACGCCCAGTGATCCGGGAATGCCTTGCGCAACAGCTTGCCCGCCTCAGCCGCCGGCAGCCGTTCGTCCAGGCGGTGAAATCCGCGTTCGGCCGCTCGCCGAGCCCTCGGCTGAAGGCTCTCTTCACGCTTGCGGAAAGGCATGCACTGTGCTCCCTCGTCCTTGCGGCAGTCGCGGGCCGCCGCCTCGGCCTTGCGGATGACTAACCGATATCCGGGGTGCTCAAGCGGAGTCATCATGCGTCCGGTTGTCTCTTCCTGGCCCCGTAGTGGTGCCGGGCCCATGCGGGGAGCACAAACCAGCACAGCGCGAACCACACCACGAGCCCGGCGATGATCCACGGCACCACGGCGTCGTGCACGGCAATGCGCAGAATGAGCAGGATCGCGGAGGTGACGGTGGCCAGCAGGAGAACGACCCCCACAATGGTCAGCCTCGATGCCCAGATCACCATTTCCGGCTTGAGATGACGGCCGGTCACAAACCGATGGAAGGTCACCGGGCCGATCAGTGCGCCGGTTGTGGCGGCACCGAGAATCACCGTGACCACATAGATGGTTCTGTCGGTCGCGCCGAGGGTGGCGAACCTCGGAGTGAAGACGACGGTGAGGAGGAATCCGAACAGAATCTGCACGCCGGTCTGCGTGACCCGGACTTCCTGCAGAATGTCGGTCCAGCGACGGTCGGCCCGCTCTTCCTCGGACTCGTCCCGGCCATAGGCAGGACGATGCGCATCGTGTTCCGGATGTGGGTGCGGGTCCGGTTGCGGATGCGGCTGCGGATCCGACTCCATACGACCTCCCGGCCCCATTCCGTACTGTTCACGCGCCGCAGTCCCGGACCGTCAGGCGAGGCCGTCCCGCACCCGACGCCATCCGGCCGGGCGGGCCGGCGCATTCGGCTCAGCCGTCGACCGTGATCTCGAACTCCTGCGCGACGGCGCCCTCGGCGGTGACGAGAAAGGTGGCGGTGCCCGCCGCGTCGCCCGCCACGAGCGGCGGGGTCTGCGCGTATCCCTGCGCATCGGTGGGCGCGATGACATAGGGCCGGTCGCCTTCGAAAAGGGCCTGCTGGGTCATGGACTCCCAGGAGAACGTCACCGGGGCATCGGACACCGGCGCGCCGGTCCGGCTGTCGACCAGCCGGACCTTCAGCGGCTGCCCAAAGGTCTGATGGGGACGGGCGTGCTGTCCTGTTCCCCCGGCCGGCTGAATGGTCAGCGTGTGGTCCGAGCCCGCTTTCGCCCGCATACCGCCTCCTGGCTGAAATATCTTGTTGGTGGCACGGCGCCCGGATTCCTCCCGGGGATGCCGGTGATGGTAAGCACGGCGCCGCGGCGCTCTCGCGTAGGACCACCTCGTTTCCGGGGAGTTCCTGCGGTGGGGTGACAGGCGGTGGGGCGACAGGCGCAAGGGTGGCGCACTCCTCCTCAAATGCCGCGGCCCGGCCGACGGCGTAACGTCGGCACTGTCCCGGGAGAAGCGTCATGACGTGAGGAGCGGATCGTTCTCCTCCGTGCCGGCCGTCGGTGTCGACCATCGGTGCCGACTGGTGCTCGGCACGGGGCGGCAGCAGGTCGCAGAACGGCAGCGGGTCGCAAAAGCGGCAGGTCGCAGAGGTCTCGCTGGGTCGCAGAGGTCTCGATGTCCCGACGGCAGCTGGGTGAAGGTGCGTGATGAACGGCGGGGCCGACTCCGATCCGGTGGACCGGGCGTTGCTCCGGGCGATGCTGACGGCCGGGGCCTCCGCCGGCGGGCTCTATGTCCTGGCGCCGGACGAGCCCGTGCTGCAGCTGACCGTCATGAGCGGCCTGCCGGCGCCGCTTCTGGAGCCCTGGGGCCGGGTCGCCCTGGCAGCCCCGATCCCGGTGGCCGTTGCGGCGCGCCGGCAGCGCCTGGTGTGGGCGGCGGGCCATCAGCAGCTGGCGCGTGACTTCCCGCGCACGGCGGTGGCCGTGCCGTACGACTTCGCGCTGGTGGCGGCGCCGGTCGGCGAGGGGGCGGAGTGCCGGGGCGCCTTGCTGCTGCTGTGGCCGACCGGTCATGCGTCGCAGCTGTCGGTGGCCGAGCGCGAGGCGGTGGACGAGGGCTGCCGGCACCTGGCGACGGTGCTGGACGAGAGCCCGCAGACGGGCGGCGGCCCGCCACCGGCCGGTGGGCCGCGCGTGCTGATGGCGCCGCCCGCGCGGCGTGTGCGCCCGGAGGAGGCGCAGGCGGCGGTCGACTACGTGGAGCGGCTGCCCGGCGGCTGCTGCGCGCTGGACCTGGACGGACGCGTCACGATGGTCACGACGGGTGCGGCGGACCTGCTCGGGGAGGCGGAGACCCGTCTGGTCGGATCGCGCCCCTGGGAGAGTCTGCCGTGGCTGGGCGACCCGATGTTCGAGGACCGCTACCGCGCCGCGATGATCAGCCGACGGCCGATGTCGTTCACCGCCTGCCGCCCACCGCACCAGTGGCTCACCTTCCGGTTGTTCCCGGACGGCCGGGGGCTGAGCGTGTGGATCAGTCCCGCGGACCGGGATTCCCGCGCCGCGACGCCCGTCCCCGTGGCGAGCGAGGTCATGCCCGTGCGGGCCGGGCAGATCTACCACGTCCTGCATCTGGCGGCCGCGCTGACGGAGGCCGTGGGGACACGGGACGTCGTCGACCTCGTGGCCGACCAGATCGTGCCGGCCTTCGGCGCCCAGGGCGTGCTCATGTACGCGACGGAGGGCGGACGGCTGCGGACCCTGGGCCATCGCGGGTACTCCGCCGAGGCCGTCGCCGCCTTCGAGGGGGTCGCCCTCGGCGCCGCCAACAGCCCCGCCGTGCACGCCCTCGCCAGCGGGGAGCCCCGCTTCTACTCCAGCCCGGAGGAGATCGAACGGTACTACCCCGGTTTGCCGCGTCTGACGGGCAAGGCGGCGCGGGCCGTGCTGCCGCTGATCGTCTCCGGCCGCCCGGTCGGCTGCTGCATCCTCGCGTACACCCGCCCCCGTACCTTCAGCCCCGAGGACCGCCAGGTCCTCACCTCGCTGGCCGGGCTGATCGCCCAGGCGCTGGACCGTGCCCGGCTGTACGACACCAAGCAGCAGCTCGCCCATGATCTGCAGGCCGGCCTGCTGCCGCACCGGCTCCCCGCCGTCCCCGGGCTCGCCGTCGCCGCCCGCTATCTGCCGTCCACCCGCGGGATGGACATCGGCGGCGACTTCTACGATCTGATCCGCCTCGACGAGGACTGCGTCGCCGCGGTCATCGGTGATGTGCAGGGCCACAACGCCGCGGCCGCCGCCCTCATGGGGCAGGCCCGTACCGCCGTGCACGCCCATGCGTCCGCCGGTGCCTCCCCCGGCGAGGTGCTGGCCCGTACGAACCGGCTGCTCACCGATCTGGACCCGGACCTGTTCACCAGCTGCCTGTACGTCCATATCAACGTCCGCACCCGCCGGGCGTGCCTGGCCAGCGCCGGCCATCCGCCGCCTCTTCTGCGCCGCGCCGGCCGGCCCACCACCGTGGTGGACGTCCCCGCAGGGCTGCTGCTGGGCATCGATCCCGACGCCCGCTACTCCGCCACGGAGACCGATCTGCCGCCGGATTCGGTGCTGGCGCTCTACACCGACGGCCTCGTGGAGACGCCGGGCGTCGACCTCGACCGCTCACTCGCCGAGCTCGCCCAGCGCCTCGACGACGCGCCGAACCTGGGCCCGGACCGCCTCGCCGACGTCCTGCTGAAGAGCCGCCATGCGGAGGTGGACCGGCAGGACGATGTGGCGCTGCTGCTCCTGGCCGCGGAGCGGACCGACCCCGACTGATACGGGGAGAGCCGCGGCGAGGACGGATCAGGCCGCCGCGTCCGGCCCGGACGCGGCGGTGCCGCGCGCGGCACGGTCGTGGTGGATCGGTGTGCCCGAGCCGGTCAGCGGAAGGCCCGTACCACCCTGCCGGGCCGCGACGATCTCCGCCGCGATGGACAGGGCGGTCTCCTCGGGCGTACGGGCGCCGAGGTCGAGGCCGATCGGCGAGCGGAGCCGGGCCAGTTCGCGTTCGGTGACGCCGGTCTCGCGGAGTCTGCGGTTGCGATCCGCGTGCGTGCGGCGTGAGCCCATGGCCCCGATGAACGCGACCGGCAGCCGCAGGGCCGCCTCCAGCAGAGGGATGTCGAACTTGGCGTCGTGGGTGAGCACGCACAGGACCGTGCGGCCGTCGGTCGCGGTCTGCTGGAGGTAGCGGTGCGGCCAGTCGACCACGATGTCGTCGGCGTCGGGAAAGCGGGCCCGCGTGGCGAAGACGGGGCGGGCGTCGCACACGGTCACGTGGTAGCCGAGGAACTTCCCCGTACGCGCCAGCGCCGCCGTGAAGTCGATCGCACCAAAAATGATCATGCGCGGCGGCGGCACGCTCGACTCGACGAACAGCGTCAGCTCGGCGGCGCAGCGCGAGCCGTCCGCGGAGATGCCGAACGTGCCCGTGCGCCCCGCGTCCAGCATGGCGCGGGACTCGCCCACCGCCGTACGGTCCAGCTCCCGATGCCCGCCGAGGGTGCCTTCGGACGAGCCGTCGGGGTGTACGAGCAGCGCCCTGCCGAGGAGTTCGGCCGGGCCCCGGGCCACCCGGACGAGGGCGGCCGCCGCGCCGCCGGCGGCGGCCGCCAGCGCCGCGGCGAACGCCGCCCGGCCCGGTGCGTCCGCGCGCAGCGGCGTGACCAGGACCTCGATGACTCCGCCGCAGGTCAGTCCCACCGCGAAGGCGTCCTCGGTGCTGTAGCCGAAGCGTTCGTACGCCGTTGTGCCGTCCTGAAGCGCCTGGACGCACAACTCGTAGACCGCCCCTTCCACGCAGCCGCCGGAGACCGAGCCGATGGCCGTGCCCTCGCTGTCGACGGCGAGGGCGGCGCCGGGGCTGCGCGGGGCGCTGCCGCCGACGGCCACGACGGTGGCGACGGCGAAGTCCCGGCCCTGCTCGACCCATCGGTGCAGTTCATCGGCGATGTCCAGCATCTCGGTCTCCTCCTGGTTCGTGGGCCGGCGGGGTCGCGGCGGTGGGGCGGACGGGCGGGCTCAGCCGGCCCCGCCACCCGCCTGGAGGACACGGTCGGGCCGGATCGGCAGCTGCCGGTGACGCACACCGGTCGCGTGCCAGACCGCGTTGGCGATCGCCGCCGCGGCGCCCACGATCCCGATCTCGCCGATCCCCTTGATGCCGACCGGGTCGTCCTCGTCGACGTCGTCCACCCAGTCCGCCTCGATGAGCGGTACATCGGCGTTCGCGGCGACGTGATAGCCCGCGAGGTCCGCGCCGACATGGCCGCCCGAGGCCTGGTCCCGGATCGCCTCCTCGTGCAGCGCCATGGAGAGGCCCCAGATCATGCCGCCGATGAACTGGCTCCGGGCGGTGAGCGGGTTGATGATCCGGCCGGTGGCGAAGATGCCGAGCATCCGCCGCACGCGCACCTCACCGGTGGTGACGTCCACGGCGACCTCGGCGAACTGCGCCCCGTAGGAGTGCCGTTCCTTCTTCGTCAGCGTGCCGAGGGCCTGGCTGGTGTCCGAGCGAGCGGTGATGCCCTGCGGCGGAATGTCACCGCCGAGGGCCAGCTGCTCCCGCAGATCGCGCACCGCGGCCGTGACCGCCCAGCCCCAGGAGCGAGTGCCCATCGAGCCGCCGGCGATCATCGCCGGGCCGAAGTCGCTGTCGGCGATGCGCACATGGACGCGCTCCGGTGCCACCTCCAGGGCGTCCGCGGCGATCAGGGTGAGCGCGGTCCGCGCCCCCGTCCCGACGTCCGCCGCGGTGATCCGCACCGTGAACGTCCCGTCGGCCTCCGCCGTCACGGCCGCCGTGGCCGGGCCGGCCAGCACCGGGAAGGTGGCCGTGGCGGTGCCGGTGCCGAGCAGCCAGCGCCCTTCGCGGCGCAGGCCCGGACGCGGGTCCCGGTCCGCCCAGCCGAACCTGCGGGCGCCCTCTTCGAAGCAGGCCGGCAGATTGCGGCTGCTGAACGGCAGCCCGGAGACGGGCCCCACCTCCGGTTCGTTGCGGGCCCGCAGCGCGATCGGGTCCAGGCCGCACTTCTCGGCGAGTTCGTCGAGCGCGGACTCCAGGGCGAACGAGCCGGGCGCCTCCCCGGGCGCGCGGACGAAGGTCGGCGTGGGCACGTCGAGGCGGACGACGCGGTTGACGGTGTGGTGCGCGTCGGCGTCGTACAGGGGGCGCCCGAACCCGGCGCTCTGCTCCACGAACTCATGGACAGTCGACGAGAGGTTCTGCGCCTGGTGGTCGAGGGCGCGCAGCCGCCCGTCGGCGTCGGCCCCGAGCCGGACGCGCTGCGTGGTGGGGCTGCGGTAGCCGACCAGCGAGAACGTCTGACGTCGCGTCAGTACGACCCGGACGGGGCGGTGCAGGACGGTCGCCGCCATCACGGCGAGGATCTGGTGCACCCGCAGGCCCTTGGATCCGAAGGCGCCGCCGACGTGCTCGGAGCGCACCCGTACCGAGGTCGGGTCGAGGGAGAACAGCTTCGCCAGCTCGTCCGCGACCCAGGTGCTGCCCTGGTTGGAGTCGACGACTTCGAGGCGCCCGCTGTCCCAGCGCGCCATCGCCGCATGCGGTTCCATCGCGCAGTGATGCTCTTCGGGCGTGGTGTACTCGGCGTCCACGACATGTGCGGACGCGGCGAGTTCGGCCTCCAGGGCGCCCTTCTCCGTCCGCATGCCGTCGGCGTCCGGCGTGTACGTACCGGGGCGTCCGGCGGCGAACGCGACGTCGTGCGGCTCCGTGTCGTAGTGGACCACCAGCGCCTCGGCGGCCTCTCTGGCCTGCTCGGACGTCTCGGCGACGACCAGCGCCACCGGCCAGCCGACGAACGGCACCCGGTCGTGCTGGAAGACCTCGACGATCGGGTCGGGGCGCCCCAGCAGGCCCAGGTAGTCGCCGTCGACGCGCGGTGCGTTCCCGTGGTGCAGGACGGCGAGGACGCCGGGCATCTCCTGGACGGGGGCGGACTCCACGGACCGGATCCGGCCGCGGGCGATGGTGGACAACACCAGCCAGCCGTGGGCGAGTTCGGCGAAGGGGATCTCGCCGGCGTAGCGGGCCGCGCCGGTGACCTTGGCCAGGCCCTCGATCCGGGTGTGTGCCGTGCCGACGACCCCCGCTGCGGGGGTGGTTGCCGTTGTCGCCGTGGTCATCGGGCGGCCTCCTCGGTGAGCTCGGTCAGCAGGGCAACGACGAGGTTGCGCATCAGCGTCACCTTGTATCCGTTGTGGGGCAGCGCCTCGGCGGCTGCCAGTTCGGCGTCCGCGGCGGCGGCGAACGCTTCGGCGCTCGCCGGTCCACCGGTCAGCAGCCGTTCGGCTTCCCGGGCCCGCCACGGCCGGGAGGCGACCGCCCCGAAGGCGAGGCGCACCTCGCGCACGACGTCGTCCCGGACGTCGAGTGCGGCGGCGATCGAGCCGATGGCGAAGGCGTACGAGGCGCGCTCGCGCACCTTGCGGTAGCGGGAGGTGGCGGCGACCGGAGCCGGCGGCAGGGTGATGCCGGTGATCAGCGCGCCGGGCGGCAGCGCGGTCTCCAGATGCGGGGTTTCGCCCACCGGCAGATAGAACTCCGCAAGCGGCAACTCGCCCGCCCCGTCCGCCGTTTCGTACGAGACGACGGCGTCGAAGGCGGCCAGCGCCACCCCCATGTCCGAGGGGTGGATGGCCACGCAGTGCCCGGAGGCACCGAGGATCGCGTGGTTGTGGTGCTCGCCCTCGATGGCGGGGCAGCCGCTGCCGGGGACCCGCTTGTTGCACGGCTTGGCCAGGTCGGTGAAGTAGCCGCAGCGCGTGCGCTGGAGCAGATTTCCGCCGACCGTGGCCATGTTGCGCAGCTGCCCGGACGCACCGGCCAGGACGGCCTGCGCCAACGCCGGGTAGCGGCGGCGTACTTCGGGATGGGCGGCGAGATCGCTGTTGCTGACCGTGGCGCCGATGCGGAGCCCGCCGTCGCTCGTGACCTCGATCCGGTCCAGGGGAAGTTCGCGTACGTCGATGAGCAGCGCGGGCCGCTCCACCCCGGCCTTCATCAGGTCGACGAGATTGGTGCCGCCGCCGAGAAAACGCGCCTCGGGGTCGGCGCCGAGCAGGGCGACCGCACCGGGGACGTCGAACACGCGCTGATAGCCGAATTCCCTCATGCCGCCGTCTCCTCAGCCTTCTCGTCCGCGTTCTCGTCCGCCTTCTCCGCGGATTTCTTCCCGGCGTTCCCGGCCTCGGCCTCCGCCGCCCGCGCGACCGCCTGCACGATCGACACATACGCGCCGCAACGGCACAGGTTGCCGCTCATCCGTTCCCGGATCTCGTCGGCGGTCAGCGGCGGCACCTCCGCATCGGGGCGCACATCGGCGGTGGCGGCGCTCGGCCAGCCCGCCGCATGCTCCTCGATCACCGCAATGGCCGAACAGATCTGCCCCGGTGTGCAGTAGCCGCACTGGTAGCCGTCGAGGTCGAGGAAGGCCTGCTGCACCGGGTGCAGCCGCTCGCCGTCCGCCACGCCCTCGATGGTGGTGACCTCACGCCCCTCGGCGGCCACCGCGAGCTGGAGGCAGGCGACCGCCCGGCGCCCGTCGAGCAGCACCGTACAGGCGCCGCACTGGCCTTGGTCACAGCCCTTTTTGGTGCCGGTCAGGTCGAGACGCTCGCGGAGCGCGTCGAGCAGGGTGGTGCGATGGTCGACGGGCAGCGTGTGCTTCTCGCCGTTGATGTGCAAGGTGATGGCGCTGGACGTCGATAGGGCCATGATCAGCCTTCTTTCGCGTATCTGGTGCGCGGCGGGCGGCGAGGCGCACGCCTGATGCCGGTCCGGTCAACCGGGGAGTCGAGCGATGCCTGTCACGCGGGAGCGAGGGGTCGGTCGGGACGATCCCGGCAGGGGGATCGGAAGGAGGTGGCGCTGTGCATGGGGGCGTCAGCTCGGGCGCCGACGGCGGGTGCGGTGGGCGAGATGCCGGTTGCGGTGGTCACCGGAGGTCCCCACCGGCCGCATCTGCCGCTATGGTGAGCCCAAGCGGACAACTGTCCGTTAGTGTGAACCTACCGGACAGTTGTCCGGTTAGCAAGACCGGTCCGGCCAGGACCTCCGGAAGGCGGACGCGCTCCCCGGAAAACGGCCGCGATGCCCGGAAGGAGGACGAGTGCAGCAGAGGAAAGACGCGCCACTGCGCTCGGACGCGCAACGGAATCGCGAGCGCATCCTGGAAGTGGCGCTGGCGGAGCTGACCGTCTCGGCCGACGCCCCGCTGAGCGCGATCGCCAAGAAGGCGGGCGTCGGGCAGGGGACGTTCTACCGCCACTTCCCCAACCGCGAATCACTGGTTCTGGAGGTCTACTGCCACGAGGTCCGGCAGGTCTCCGACGCCGCGGCCCAGCTGCTGGAGACCCGCGCACCCGACCAGGCCCTGCGGGAGTGGATGGACCGCCTCGCCCGGTACGCCATGGCCAAGGCCGGCCTCGCCGACGCGATGCGCAAGGCCACCAGCACCCACGGCAGCCTGGCCAAATGGGGCCGCGCCCCGCTGACCTCCGCCGTCACCCTGCTCCTGACGGCGAACGAGGAGGCCGGCACCATCCGCCCGGGGGTGACCCCCGACGACTTCCTGCTCGCCATCGCCGGTCTCTGGCAGATCGACCCGCACGGGGAGTGGCAGACCCGCGCCGGGCGCCTGCTGGACCTCGTCATGGACGGCCTGCGGGCCGGCGCCCCCCGCCCCTGAGCGAGGCGCACCGCCTCAGCGCTGCCCGTTTCCACCCTTGAGCCAGCCCGGCGTGCGGAACGTGCCGCCGTACATCGGGAGCGCTATCTCCTCCCCGTAGCGGGCGAGTTGGTCCCACGGGCGGTTGATGCCCGCGGAGCCGTAGCGGCGGACGCGGGCCACGGCGTCCAGGTCCAGCACGTCGACGAGGATCTCCTCGCCGGTGCCGGCCTGCTGGCGGACGATGCCCTCGGGGTCGACGATGACGCTCACGCCGACGCCGGCCGGGTCGGCGGCGTTGACGTTGACGACGTAGAGCTGGTTGGTCCAGGCGTTGGCGCGGGCGCAGACCAGCTCCATCTCGCGGTCGCGGGTCGTGGTCAGGGTGGGCTGGATGACGATCTCGGCGCCGAGCCAGGCGAGCTGGCGCACCGTTTCCGGGAAGGAACCGTCGTAGCAGATGGCCAGCCCGACACGGCCGGTGCCGGGTATGTCGAAGACCACGAACTCATCGCCGGGGGTGGCCTTTTCGTAGGGCTGCCAGGGGAAGATCTTGCGGTAGCGCGCGACGATCTCGCCCGCCGGGGAGATGGCGAGGGCGGTGTTGTAGACATTGCCGCTCTCGGCCCGCTCGAAGAGGGTGCCCGGGACCATCCAAAGGCCGGTCTCCGTGGCGAGGGCACAGATCCGGTCGGTGAGCGGGCCGGGGATCGGGACGGCGGCCCGTTCCATCCAGTCGGCGGTCGACTGGAGCAGCGGGCTCTCGGCGGCGAGCAGCAGCTCGGGGACGAGGAGGAGCTGGACGTGGGGGAACAGCGCGTGGGTGGCCCAGACCTGGTCCGCGAAGCGCTTCCAGCTCGCATCCGGATCGTGCGCCACGGGTGCGGTCTGGAGGGCGGCGATGGCGAGAGTGTGCATAGGCGGCGTCCGTCCTCGGTAACGGTGACCGGGGCCGCGGGCCGCGGGCCCCGGTAGGCGACCGCCGCATCAGCGGCCGACAGGAGCACCGCAGCAATCGTCACAGAAGTGCACCTGGCCCGCGAGCGCATACCCGTCCGACGCCGGATCGCAAGGGCGTCATACACACTCCTGTGACATCCGCCATAGGAGGACCCGGCGACAACTATGTCGGATAGTAGCCAATACCCCCAGCAGCAAAAGGGATTTTTCCGCCTTGATGGAGAAATAGCCTGCGGGTGAGGCGTCGGCATTCGATCGCCCCGGCTCCGCTCCCCGCGCATTGACCGCATAAGGATTTCTGACGGAGCACCAGCAATGCACGGAAGATCCATCTTTCCGGCAGCACGCCCGCACACCCATGGCAAGAGCCGTTCGCATCTACTATGCAACCTAGTATTCACGCATTCTTGCCCCGCGCGGAAGCGGTCCCAAGAATGACGACCCCACGGCATCCCCGCAGCTCAGTGAGGTCACGCATGACGAAGCACCGCAGAAAGCGGCACTACCGGAAGATAACCGTCGCCACCCTCGCCATCGGCGCCGTCGCCGTGCCCTCCGCCGCCATGGCGTGCTGGAACGGGCAGGGGAACGAGGCCGGTCAGGGCCACGGCCGGTGGGAGAACGCGGCCTTCCGGCACCATCACCGGTCCGGGAAGCACACCTGGAATCCGGAGCCGGCCGCCGCGGCGAAGCACCAGTCGAAGGCCCCCGCCAAGAGTTCCTCCCCCGCTCCCGCGCCCTCTTCCTCTTCCTCGAAATCCGCCGCACCGGCCTCCAAGACCGCGGCCCGCATTCTGGAACTCGTCAACAGCGAGCGCAGCAAGGCGGGATGCTCACCGCTGACCCTGAATGCAGAACTGACCAAGGCCGCGCAGGATCACAGCAAGGACATGGCCGACCACCGGAACATGTCCCACACCGGCTCCGACGGTTCGTCGCCGGGTGACCGGATCACGCGGGCCGGCTACAAGTGGAGCTCCTACGGCGAGAATGTCGCCTACGGCTATTCCACCCCCGAGAGCGTGATGAAGGGCTGGATGGACAGCCCCGGCCACAAGCGCAACATCCTCGACTGTTCCTTCAAGGAAATCGGTGTGGGTCTCGCGCAGCCCAATGATTACTGGACGCAGGACTTCGGCACGGCGCGATAACCGGCCGGCACCGGCCGCGCGCCCGGTCCACCCCCGGGGCGGCGGCCAGGTCACCGCTCCCGGACACCGCTACGCCGGGTCGACCTCGACGACCAGATGACGCGGACCGCGCAGGACCGGGCTGCGCCGGTACGGAGGGGGATCCTCGGTCAGGCGGGGATCGCCGAGGTGCCGGAGCAGCCCGGTCAGCGCGATCTGGGTCTCCAGACGGGCGAGCGGTGCGCCGAAGCAGCTGTGGATGCCGCTGCCGAATCCCAGGTGCTGATTGTCCTCGCGGGTCGGGTCGAAGCGGTCGGGGTCGCGGAAGCGCAAGGGGTCGCGGTTGCCGGAGGCGAGCATCAGGATGAGGGGCGCGCCCTTGGGGACGGTGACGCCCAAGACCTCGATATCGGCCAGCGGGGTGCGTTGCGGCAGCAGCTGGACCGGGGGCTCGAAGCGCAGCAGCTCCTCCACCGCCATGGGCATCAGCGCGGGGTCCTTGCGCAGCCGGTCCAGCTGGTCGGGGTGGCGCAGCAGGGTGAGGACGCCGTTGGTGATGAGGTTGACGGTGGTCTCGTGCCCGGCGATCAGCAGCAGGACCGAGGTGGTCATGAGCTCCATCGGGGTGAACTGCCCGTCCGTGCCGTCGCCGCCGACGAACGCGGAGAGCATGTCGTCGGCCGGCTCGGCGCGCCGCTTCTCGGCGAGCCCGCCCAGATACAGCCCCATCGCCTTGCGTGCCTCCGCAGCCACGCGTTGCCGCTCCGCGGGGTCCTCCCCGGGGGTGGGGTCGAATCCCGCGACGATCGCGTCCGACCATGCGCGGAACTCGGGTTCGTCCTCGGTCGGTACGCCCAGCAGCCGGCAGATCACGGTGACCGGGAGCGGGTAGGCGAAGTCGTCGACGATGTCGATGCGGTCCCTGCCCCGCAGCCCGGCGAGGAGTTCCGTGACGATCCCGGCGATTTCGCCCTGGAGTGCGTCGATGCGGCCCGGGGTGTGCGGCGGTCCGAAGGAGCGCATCGCGATGCTGCGCAGCCGGTGGTGCTCGGGGTCGTCGAGCCCGATGAAGGACGGCATCAGGCCCTCCTCGCCGCCGGCCGTCGGGTCGGGGACGGTGCGGTTACGGCGGTCCGAACTGATCCGCGGGTCGTGGAGCAGCTCCTCGATCTCGTGGTACGTCCCGACCAGGTAGCTGCCGTCCTCCTGTCGTGCCACCCCTTCCTCTCTCAGCTCGGCATAGAGCGGATAGGGGTCGGCGCGGTGCGCGTAGTCGGTGATCCGATGGAACAGGGTGTCCGCAGCCATGGCCGGGGGCTCCTCTTCGCTCTGCGGTGACGGTGGTCTCAGCGGGCCGGTCGCACCAGGGTCAGGCGCCGGTCCGGCAGATGACCGGTGAGCGCAACGGTCGGACCGTGCGAGAGCACCCGCGGTTCCGGTACGTCGGAGGGGACGGGGACCGCGGACTCGGCCTGGTCGGCGGCTCCCGGCGCGGGCGGGAAGGGCGCCGCCGTCTCGATCAGCCGCTGGTAGTACTCCAGCGACTTGGCCTGATTGACGCTCACCGCCGCGGTGACCCGCCCCTTGTAGCCGTAGACGGCGACGAGCCTGGCCTCCCGGAGCGAGCCCTGAGCGATGACCACCTCGTCGGAGAAGGTGGGCACGCCCACGGATTTGATGTTGAGGCCGAACTGGCTGGACCAGAAGGACGGTACGGACAGATGCGGTCGCCGGCGCGGGCCGGGGCTGACCATGTTGTGCGCGGCCACCTCGGCCTGGGCGACGGCGTTGCCCCAGTGCTCCAGGGACAGCAGCTGGTACTCGAAGAGCGGATGCGGGAAGCGGGCCACGTCACCGGCGGCGAAGACATCGTCGGTGACGATCCCGTACATGTCGAAGGCGCGGCACCCCGCGTCGCAGGTCACCCCGCGCGGCCCCGCGGCGAGCCCCGATTCGGCCAGCCACTCGGTGTTGCGGACCGCGCCCAGGGCGATCACGGCAACGTCGGCGTCGATGCGCGTACCGTCGGAGAACCGCGCGCCGGTCAGCCGCCCGTTGCCCTCCAGGGCGGTGACCGTCACTCCGCAGCGCAGGTCGACGCCGTGCGCCCGCTGCAGCCTCGCGGCGAGCACGCCGAGCGTCCCGCCGAGGGCGCCGACGAGCGGCGCCGGGCCACGTTCCACGACGGTCACGTCGAGGCCACGCTCGATGCAGGCCGAGGCGATCTCGGAACCGGTGAAACCGGCCCCGACGATCAGCACCCGCCGCGGCCCGGCGTCGAGACACTCCGCGAGACGGCTCGCATCCCCGCTCGTGCGCAGCGTGAACACCCCGTCCAGGGCGGCCTCGTCGGGGTTCGGCCAGGGCCGGGCACGCGTACCGGTGGCGATCAGCAGCCGGTCGAAGGGCACCTGCGACCCGTCGGCGAGAAGGACCCGCTTCTCGTACGGATCGAGCCCTGTCGCCCGCACACCGAGTCGCCATTCGGCCGCCACATCGAGACGCTGCGGCAGCCCGGTGCGGTCCGCGGGCACCTTGCCGAGCAGCACCTGCTTGGACAGCGGCGGCCGGTCGTACGGGGCCTGGGTCTCCTCCCCGATCAGGGTCAGCGAGCCGGCGAAGCCCTTCGCGCGCAACGTCTCCGCGGCCCGCAGCCCGGCGAGCGACGCGCCGACGATGACGATCCGGCCGTCGCGCGGCTCACCGCTCACCGGGACCCGCCTCCTCGCCGACGACGATGGCCTGCACGGGGCATGCCGCCGCGGCCCGGCGTACCCGTTCCTGCTGCTCCTCCGGGACGACCGGGCTGTACAACAGGGCCTCCTCGCCGTGCAGCATGAACACCTTCGGGGCGAGGAACGCGCACTGCGCATAGCCCTGGCATCGATTGAGGTCGACGACAACATTCATCCCGGCCGCTCCTCCCGTCTCCCGCGCCGCGCCTCGTCGCCTCCTTCCTATTACCGATCAAGGTGCGGTGCAGGCGGTGCTGGTCCGTCGGAGTGTGCAGGCCGTCGCGGCGGCTGCACGCGAAAGGGGCGGGCCGTCGGATGACGGGCCCGCCCCTCGCTGCCGGCGGTCGGTCAGACGCGGTCGGCGGCAATCAGGACGTACTGGAAGGAGCCGTCCTTGTACGAGTTGATGAACGCCTCCTCGATGCCGGTGACCAGGGAGGACGTGGCCCTCAGCTCCCAGTAGGGCAGGGTCGCGGGAGTCAGGTCGATGACCGTCTGCGGTACGAGACGGTTGTCGGCCATGGCGCGCAGGTACTCGCGGCGTGAGTGGATGTTGCACTCGAAGTGCGCGTTGATCTGGGAGACCCACTTCGAGGGCTGGCCGTAACGCGGATTCCAGCAGCCGGTGATGGTCACATAGCGCCCGCCGACCGCGAGGACACGGGAGTGCTCGGCGAAGAGGTCGTGCAGGTCGACGTACATGCTCGACTCGTTGTTCCACGAGGCCGCGGCCTGCCCCGTGTCGAAGGGCGTGTCGAGCATGTTGCACACCCGGGCGCGGACGTGGTCGTCGATGCCGAGTTCACGGGCGCGCTGGTTGGCGAAGTCGGCCTGCTTGGCCGACAGGGTGACGCCCTGGACCTTGCAGCCGAACCGCTGGTGCGCCATGACCATCGAGCCGCCGCGGCCGCAGCCGGCGTCCATGAGGGTGTCGTCACGCCCGATGGCGCCGAGGTGGTCCAAGAGGACTTCGGCCTGTGCCGACTCCAGGCGGTGGAGCTCGGAGATCAGCCTTTTCTCGTACGCGCTGTCGCCAGGGTCCCCGAGGGCGGCGTGGTCGACGTCGCCGATGCCGTAGTGGTGGTGGTAAAGCCCGTCGACGTCACCGAGACGCAGGTTCACGGGCCGGGCTTCCTGGTCCCAGTAACGGGCGATGTCACCTTGGTAGGGCGACGCCGGGGCGGGGACGAAAGCGGAAATGCCGTTGAGGGTGGTGACTTCGGTGCTGGTCACAGATAACTCCATCCTTACCAGAAATCGGGCAGGCTGTATCGATAGGTGTTGGTCTGGTGCCAGTAGTGGTTGCCGTCGAGCCATACGGCCACCCCGCGCAGGAAGCGCAGCACGCTCGGGACGGGGCAGTCGGCGGCCAGGGCGGCGGCTTCGGCTTCGAAGCCGTGCATGAGGTCGTTGTGGACCTCGACCGCCTTGAGGTAGGCCTCCTGGTCGGAGAGGCCCTCACGTTCGGCGATCACCACGGGCAGATTCAGGTGCCGGCCGGGGCTCTTGAGTTCCTTGGTGTACGAGTACAGGTCGTTGACGATGGTGGTGGCGTTGCCCGCGAGCGCGATGACCCGCTGCATGTCGGGCCGGGCGTGCAGGTCCGCCGGCAGTTCGTAGCCGCCGACGGAGTCGGTGATGGTGGGGCAGGGACGGAAGTTGTTGAACTGGCGCATCGCCAGGTACTCCCACACCTCGGGCACATGGTCCGTCTCGGCCCAGGCGGCCTCCGAGAGATACCCCAGGTGCAGACGGGCCATGTCATGCCGGAACCGGTCCGCCTGGGAGGGGGTGGCCAGCTTCAGGAAGTACTCCATGGCGGAGCGGTAGGCACGCCGAGGGGCGTCCGACTGGAGCGACTCCACCCACCCCGGCTCGTACTCCTTCGTCGTGTGCAGCGGGTCGAGAGCCGTGTGCGCCAGCAGGAGGCGGCTGCCGAGACCGACGGGTGAGCCGCCGTGGTCCTCGCAGTAGCAGTCGTCGACCGCGTTCTCGGCGACCATCAGCCGGGCGGCGCTCATCAGGTGGTCGACGGTGGGAGCGTCCGGATGGCAGGCGACCATGTAGCGGCCGACGGAGAAGCCGTCGAACTGGTCCTCCCACTCCGGCGGGTACGCCTGGACCTCGTGCACCGCCCATTCCTTGATCCTGCGGCTGACCTCCTCCACCCGCACCGGGTCGGGCTCCGGCACCGGGTGGTGGTAGAGGCCCGGGATCGGATTGCCCTCCGCCGGCGCCTCGGGCTCCGAGGACACCGGAGGCTCCGCGCGCCGGACCAGATGCAGGCCCGCCGTGCCCAGACCGCTGGGGCCGCGCAGGATCCGTTCCAGAACGGCGTGGGACGGCGTCGCCGCGGCGGCTCCCTCCTCCCCGTGCCGGACGATCAGGTCCTCACCCGGGCCGTCGTCGGGTGCGGACGCGTCCACGGGAACGGCCCCGGTGACCGGTTTGGGGACGGAGGGCGGACCGGGCAGTACGGGCCGCGCGGCGTGGGTCCCGGAGCGGGCCGCGGCGGCAGGCAGGCTCGACGTCAGAGAGGAATTCCCAGGATCGGGCATCCGTGGCTCCTTGGTGAGGTGGGTGGGCTGTCCCGGATCCCGGGCGTCTCGCCCGGTCGGGAAGGTCCGGGCCGTCGTGGCCCTCGGCCGGGGCCTCCCGTCACGCCTGCGGGAGATCTGCACGTTCTGCGCCACGTCGAGCGCATCGGGCTCCGTGACGGCGGCGGAGGAGTAGGTGGTGACCAGGTACGACGCCCGTGGACGCGGCACTCACTCCTGATTGCCGTGATCTTCCTGGGGTGGGCGAGGAAGAGCGTGGTGCCGCAACGGCAGAGCAGCTCGTCGGGATCGTCGGGAGCGGGCGGACCGATTGCACAGCGGCACCCGCGACCGCCGGCGGGAACTGGTCTCCTGCTTCGGTGCTGCAGGCCCGGTCGTGGTGGCGAGGTTGCGGCCGGCCGCGGTGCTCAGACTGGGCTGCCGAGGCGTCTCCAGCTGCGCTTCCAGGCTGGTCTCAACGGTCATCGGGCGAGCTCTCCTTCGCGGGGTGGTGGTCGGCGTACGCGGGACCAACCGATGAAAGAGGAAGGGGCGGATCTCGGGGAATTCATGCGGATACCGGGAACAGTAACGGCGGATACGCCCAGCTCGGCCCGTAGGACCATTGGAGTTACTTCGATGCAGTGATCTAGGTCCGCGCCGGGTTTATCTGACCGGCCAACGGCATTCGGACTATCCGATCGAGAGGGTGTTTGAGACGCGGGAGAGCCACATCCACGGCCCCATCTTCGGTACGCACAGCGCGATATGACGTGACATCAGGCACCGGCACCGTGCGGCCGACGCGATCGGCCGCACGCGATCAGTCCCCCTCGCCACGCGTTCGCCTTCCGCGGAGAACGGCGCACCCGCGGGACGGCTGACCACGGCGAACGGTGGCACGACCCGGCGAAACGGCGCCCACGGCCCACCGGTACCCACCGCTCGGCCGGAGCCCGTCATGCAGCGCTCAACGAGCGGCCACCGCCACAGGAGATGACATCTCCATGCGTGTCAGCTCCTTCACCACTCGTGAGCGAACGGTCCGAATAGTGGGCGTTCACCTCATACACGTCACGAATCCCCGCAGACTCGTGCGGCTTACGAACGTCTCAAAATGAACAGGCACGACCATGAGTCCGACAACCACCAGGTCACCCCAGGGCTCCCCGGAGGCCGTGCAGAACAACGAGCCCGTGTTGTCGCACGGCCTCAAGCAGCGCCATCTTTCGATGATCGCGCTCGGCGGCGTCATCGGCGCGGGGCTCTTCGTAGGATCCGGGGTCGGCATCGCCGCGGCCGGGCCGGCCATCGTCCTCCTCTTCATGGGTACCGGCGCGCTGGTCATGCTGATCATGCGGATGCTCGGCGAGATGTCCGCGGCCCGGCCCTCCACCGGCTCGTTCTCCGTGCATGCCGAGGAGGAAATCGGCTCATGGGCGGGTAGCACCTCGGGCTGGATGTACTGGCTGATGCTCTGCGCCGGCGTGGCCGCCGAGGCCACCGCGGCGGGGACGATCATGCACACCTGGGTCCCGTTCATCCCCGCCTACGGCTGGGTGGCGATCTTCATGGTGTTCTTCTGCGCCAGCAATCTGACCGCGGTCAAGAACTTCGGCGAGTTCGAGTTCTGGTTCGCGGCGATCAAGGTCACCACGATCATCGCGTTTCTGGTGCTGGGTGTGCTCGGCATTCTCGGGGTGTTCGGCAGCGCACCTGGCGCGAGCCATCTCACCGGCCACGGCGGCTTCTTCCCGACCGGCGCCGCCGGGCTCGCCGCGGGGCTGCTGACCACCATTTCCGGGTTCGCCGGGCTGGAGACCGTCACCATCGCGGCGGCCGAGTCCGACCAGCCGAGCCGGAACGTGGCCCGTGCCGTCCGTACCGCCGTCTGGCGTATCGCGGTCTTCTACATCGGTTCCATGGCCGTGGTCGTCACGCTGGTGCCGTGGAACGACCCGAAGATCGCCACGGACGGCCCGTACGTCACCGTGCTCGACCGGCTCGGCATCCCGGCAGCCGGCACGATCATGCAGATCGTGGTGCTGGTTGCGCTGCTCTCCGCGATGAACGCCAACATCTACGGCTCGTCGCGCATGGCGTATTCCCTCGTCAGCCGGGGCCAGGGCCCGCGTTTCCTGGGCAGGGTCACCAGGGGCGTGCCGGCGGCAGCGGTGGTGGCGTCCTGTGTGTTCGGCTTCGCGGCCGTCATCGCCGGGATCGTCTGGCCGACGACCGTGTTCGCCTGGTTGCTGAACATCGCCGGCTGCTCGGTGCTGGTCGTCTGGGCCATCGTCTGCCTCACCCAGCTGAAGATGCGCCGCCGCCTGGAGCGCGAGGCACCCGAGCTGCTCTCGGTGCGGATGTGGGGCTTCCCCTACCTGACCTGGCTGGCGCTCGCCGCCATTCTCGGTGTCTTCGCCGTCATGGCCGCCAACCCGGACGGCCGTCATCAGCTCGCCGGCACCGCCGTCGTGGTGGCGGCGCTGGCAGGCGCGGGCCATTTCAAGCACCGCCGCGACCGGCGGGCCACCGGCACCGCCTGACGAACCAACGCTTCACCTGGTAGCGCCGTCGCGCAGCGAGGGCCCCGGCCGTGTCATGGCACGGCCGGGGCCCTCGCTGCGTGACGGCTACCTCAGGCAGGGCGGCCCTGCCGTGCCGGCCACCTGGTCAGCGACCCGGATCCGGAGCCTCACGCGGGACGGGCGCAGCCTGATCTCCGGTCCGAGAAACCCAGCCGGCGGTGGCGGCCAGGGTACGCAGGACGGTCCCACCGGCGAACACGACCGAGGAGACCGGCCATCCCATCCATCGCGTCAGATCGCTTCGCAGGTCGGGATCGACCTCGACGGTCACCCGGATGTATCTGCTCTGCAGTGTGGTGACCTTGGTGGACCGGGGTGCCGCATCGCCCTGCCCGCGCTGCAGTGCGGCGCGGTAGCTCTCCTTGCGCTGGCTCATGCCTCATCCTGACGCTTGATCAGTTCTTCCGCGAAGTCCATGTACGCCGACCCCTTGGCCTGGACCGGGTTCCCGAAAGACTGGGCGTACAGGTCGAGCCGCGCGATCTGGGTGCCCAGCACCTCGAAACCCCGCTCGGTGAGTGCCTCGCGGGCGTCCGCATCGGGCCCGGTGCGCGTGGCATCGGGACGGTTGGTGCGATTGAGCAGGACCGCCGTGCGGGCCGGCTCGGCACGCAGGGACTGCACGTCCGCCATCTCGCCGTGGATGGGCGCCATCCGGTCCAGTTCGATGGGGGCGGGGGTCACGGGCACGATCCACTCACCGGCGTACCTCATGATGCTGCGTGCGATACGGGGATGGTCCTCCAGCTGGGGCGCATCGAGCACGACGGCCTGCCGGTTGCCGAGGAAGTCGTTCACGCGACGGTGGACGTCCCCCACCGGCAGGGCGATCACCGGAAACGGAAAGCCATTGGCCAACTCGCTCCAGCGCAGCGCGGAAGCGGCCGGGTCACCGTCGACCAGCAGCGGCGACAGACCCGCCTCATGAAGCGCATGGGCCAGCCACACAGCACTCGTCGTCTTCCCGACGCCGGGCTTGAGGTTCACAAACGCACAGCTCAACGGCACGAGAAGAGACAATAACGGCCGCAATCGTCCATTTTCGGTCGGCACGAGGGTGTGGCTTCGTGATTCACCCGCAAGCAGTGAGAGACGTCGGACACCCGGTCCCAGGAGACGGCGCCCCGCAAGCGGGAAGGGCGATCCGCTCTAGCCCAGGAAGCTCAGCCGCACCTGGCGGTGGGGATTGTCGACGTTCGTGTCCACCAGGCAGACCGACTGCCAGGTGCCCAGTTCCATCCGTCCCGCGACGACCGGGAGCGTCGCGTGCGGCGGGACGAGGGCGGGGAGTACGTGGTCGCGGCCGTGGCCGGGGGTGCCGTGGCGGTGGCGCCAGCGGTTGTCGGGAGGGAGGAGGTCCTGGAGGGCGGACAGGAGGTCCTCATCGCTGCCGGCGCCGGTTTCCAGGATGGCGATGCCGGCCGTGGCGTGCGGGACGAAGACGTTCAGCAGGCCGTCGCGGCCGGCCGCGGCTTCCCTGAGGAAGGCGGCGCAGTCGGCGGTGAGGTCGGTGACGGTCTCCGTGGAGCCGGTGGTGAGGGTGAGGGTGCGGGTGGTGAATGCGGTGCTCATGGCTCCATCTTCGTACGGGACCGTGGGCGGGTCGGCAGGCCTGTCCGGGCCGGTCGTCATGCCCGTGCAACAAAGGTCCACCTGCCGAGATGACGTTTGACCCCTCTCCGAGCCCACCGCTACTTTCAGCGACATGCCTTTGTCAGCAACCCTGCTCACCACGCGCGGTCATATCGACCTGCTGCGGGTGGCCTCCGCCGCGTGTTGTCGCGGCCGCTGACGCTTGCGCTGACGCCGTTTCAGCTGCGGTGAGGCCCTGATCGCGCGGCCGGGCGGATGCCCTGAGGCGCTGATGCGCCGATCGCGCGGCCGGGCGGATGCGCCGATGCGCTGACATCTGTGGGGCCCGGGTTGGTCCGCAGGTGCGTTTCCTGGCCGGTTTCTGCCGGAATTCCTCGTTCTTCGCCGCTCGTGTGCGCGGTCGCCTGCCGACCGCCTGGGCGTGCCCCTCCCCCATCCGTGGAGCTCGTATGACGCTCGACCAGGCCGTGCCCGGCCACGCCCCGCCCGATATGTCGTTGAAGGTAGGGAAGGGCCGTGCCGCGCCGTCCTCGCCCGCGCTGGTGCGCGTCCGGCCCGTCGCCGGTCGTCGCCGGACGGTGCCCCGCTGGCTGCGCCGCGCGGCCGGGCCCGTGGGGCTGCTGGTGGTGTGGCAGGTGCTCAGCGCCAGCGGGGCGCTGCCGGCGGACATGCTGGCCTCGCCCGGGACCATTGCCGCCACCGCCGGCGATCTCGTCTCGGACGGGACGCTGCCCTCGGCGATGCTGGTGTCCGTTCAACGGGTCGCCTTCGGACTGCTGTTGGGCGGGGCGGCGGGCATCGTGCTGGCGCTCGTCTCGGGGCTTTCGCGGCTCGGCGAGGATCTGGTCGATGCGACCGTGCAGATGCTGCGGTCCATCCCCTGGGTGGGCGTGATTCCGCTGTTCATCATCTGGCTGGGGATCGGCGAGGCACCGAAGATCGCGCTCATCGCGCTCGGGGTGGCGTTCCATCTGTATCTGAATGTGTACGCCGGGATCCGGGGGGTGGATGCCCAGCTGGTGGAGGCGGGGACCTCGCTCGGGCTCGGCCGGTGGGGGCTGATCCGGCATGTGGTACTGCCCGGTGCGCTGCCGGGAGCCATGACCGGACTGCGCTATGCGCTGGCCACCGCGTGGCTGGCCCTGGTCTTCGGCGAGCAGGTGAACGCCGACGACGGCCTGGGCTTTCTGATGAATCAGGCCCGGGAGTTCTTCCGTACCGACGTGATCATGGTGTGCCTGGTCGTCTACGCGGCTCTCGGGCTCATCGCCGACTTCGTCGTCCGCACGCTGGAAAGGGTGTTGCTGCAATGGCGACCGACGTTCACGGGGCGGTGAGCGCGGCGCGCGCCGACGCCGCCGTCGAGGTTGACTCGCTGGTGCGGGCCTTTGACGGGAAGGCCGTGGTCGACGGCCTCCATCTCAGCATCCGGCCAGGCGAGTTCGTGGCGTTGCTCGGGCGCAGCGGCTGCGGCAAGTCGACGCTGTTGCGGGTGCTGGCGGGGCTCGACCGGGAGATCGAGGGCGAGGTCCTGGTGCCGCGCCGCAAGGCGGTGGCGTTCCAGGCGCCGCGGCTGATGCCCTGGAAGCGGGTGTGGCGCAATGTGCTGCTGGGGCTCCCCGGACGGCCCGAACGGGGCGTTGCCGTAAGGGCGTTGGAGGAGGTCGGGCTCGGCCATCGGGCGGATGCCTGGCCCAAGACGCTCTCCGGCGGGGAGGCCCAGCGCGCATCGCTCGCCCGTGCGCTGGTGCGGGAGCCCGATCTGCTGCTGCTCGACGAACCGTTCGGCGCCCTGGACGCGCTGACCCGGATCAAGGCGCAGCGGCTGGTGGCCGAGCTGTGGCAGGAGCGCGGCTGCGCGGTGCTGCTGGTCACCCATGACGTGGAGGAGGCGCTGTTGCTCGCCGACCGCGCGCTGGTCATGGAGGGCGGCCGGATCGCGTACGAGACCGAGGTGGAGCTGCCCCGGCCGCGCGATGTCACCGATCCCCGCTTCGCCGCGCTGCGCGCCCGTCTGCTCGACCGGTTGGGCGTCGAGGGGGCGACGCAGGCCGCCGGCGGTGGGGCCGGGCCCCGTACGGACGCCGCCGCTCCCCCGACTCGTACCGGCGCCGGGACCGCCCCCGCCGTTCCCTCCGCTTGACCACGAACCACCTCAGCACAGAACGGACACCCCATGAGACCACGACACCTCGCCCCCGCCCTCCTGCTCCCCCTCGCCCTGGCGCTCGCCGGGTGCGGCGGTGCGTCCCGGGCCGACGGCGCATCGGGCGGGACCGGCAGCGGGACCGACGGCAAGGGGTCGCAGACGCTCAACGTCGGCGACCAGAAGGGGGGTTCGGAGGCGATGCTGCGGGCGGCCGGTGAGCTGGACGATCTGCCGTACAAGATCAAGTGGTCGACGTTCACCTCGGGTCCGCCGCTGCTGGAGGCGGTCAACGCCGGGGCCGTCGACGTCGGAGCGGTCGGTAACACGCCGCCGGTGTTCGCCGCCGCCGCGCATTCGAAGATCAAAGTGATCGCGGGGACGCACAGCAGGTCCGACGGCGAGGCGGTCCTGGTGAAGAAGGACTCGCCGCTCAAGCGGCCGGCGGATCTGAAGGGCAGGTCCATCGCGGTGGCGCAGGGCAGCTCGGCCAACTATCAGCTGGTCGCCTCGCTCAAGCGGGCCGGGCTGTCGCCGAAGGACGTCAAGCTGAACTACCTCCAGCCGGCCGATGCCCTCGCCGCGTTCAGCCGGGGGAAGGTGGACGCCTGGGCGGTGTGGGACCCGTACACCTCGCAGGCGCTCGATCAGGCCGATGCCCGGGTGCTGACCACCGGTCAGGGAGTGGTCAACGGGCTGAGCTTCCAGGTGGCCGCGCCCGCCGCGCTGGCCGACAAGAAGAAGGCCGCGCTGCTCAAGGACTATGTGGCCCGGCTGCGGCGGGCGCAGAACTGGGTCTTCAAGCACCCCGGCGCCTGGGCGGAGTCCTGGGCGAAGGAGACCGGGCTGCCGGAGAAGGTGGCGCTGGCCGCGGTCAAGCAGACCCGGGGCACGGGGGTACCGGTCGCCGTGGACAAGGCCGCCATCGCCTCGGAGCAGCGGATCGTGGACGTCTTCGCCGGCCTCAAGCTGATCCCCCGCACCTTCGACTTCGGGTCGTTCGTCGACACCCGCTTCAACGGTGGCCTGCCGCCTTCCGGCACGGCCCCGCGCACCTACGGAAAGGCCAAGTGAGATGTCCGTACACCTGCATTGGTTTCTGCCGACCGGCGGCGACGGGCGGACCCTCGTCGACCGGCACGCCTATACGGACGGCGGGATCCGGCGCGAGCGCATCACGCCGGTGAGCGGGGTCCGGGCCCCGGACATCGAGTATCTGGCCCAGATAGCCAAGGCTGCCGAGCGGTTGGGGTTCGAGGCGGTGCTCACGCCGACGGGTACCTGGTGCGAGGACGCCTGGCTGACGACGGCGGCGCTCACCCAGGTCACGGAGCGGCTGAAGTTCCTGGTCGCGTTCCGGCCGGGGGTGATCTCGCCGGTGCTGGCCGCTCAGATGGCCGCGACGTATCAGCGGGTCTCGCGCGGGCGGCTGCTGCTGAATGTGGTGACGGGGGGTGACGCGACCGAGCAGAAGCGGTTCGGCGATCATCTCGACCACGACCGGCGGTATGCCCGTACGGATGAGTTCCTGCAGGTCGTACGGGGTGTGTGGGGCGGGAAGCCGTTCGACTTCCAAGGTGAGCACTACCAGGTCGAGGGCGGGCTGACGGCGCTGCCGCCGGACCCGTTGCCGGAGATCTTCTTCGGCGGCTCGTCGGCGGCCGCGGGGCCGGTCGCGGCGCGGAACGCGGATGTGTATCTGACGTGGGGCGAGCCGCCCGCGCAGGTGAAGGAGAAGATCGACTGGATCCGGGGGCTGGCGGAGCGGGAGGGCCGCACCGTCCGCTTCGGGATCCGCCTGCACACCATCTCGCGGGATTCGTCGAAGGAGGCCTGGGCGATCGCCGGCCGGCTGCTCGACGACCTCGACCCGGAGACCATCGCCTCCGCCCAGCAGGCCCTGGGCAAGAGCGAGTCGGTGGGCCAGCAGCGGATGCTGGCGCTGCACGGCGGTTCGCGCGACAAGCTGGAGATCTCGCCGAACCTGTGGGCCGGGGTGGGTCTCGTACGGGGCGGGGCGGGCACCGCGCTGGTCGGCAGCCATGCCGAGGTGGCCGACCGGATCGAGGAGTACCACGCCCTGGGCATCGAGCACTTCGTGCTGTCGGGCTATCCGCATCTGGAGGAGGCGTACTGGTTCGGGGAGGGCGTACGGCCGGAGCTGGCCGCGCGGGGGCTGCTGACTGCCGGGCCGGACCCGCTGGCGGGCGTACCGGCGGCGAACGGGCGGCCGGCGTCGGCACCGGGCGGGGCGCCGCTGCTGGTGGCGGGGGGACGCTGACGGCCCCCGGTCGCCGGAAAACCCTTTGATGGTGAGGTGAACTCCTGACATGCTGCTCTGCCGGCGCGCGCGCAAGGATGGCAGACGGCAGCAGGGATGGCAGTCGGTCACGGCATGGCAGGAGTTCACCATTCACCGGCAGTTGGGCGACTGATGGTCGTCGGTTTCCACAGCTTCCACTGGCAGGACTGCCGGCTGGGCGATCCGGAACTCGCCCGTGCACATGAGGAGTTGACGGACCCGCGGGATGCGTCGGCGTATCTGGACGCCTTTTGCACGCTGCTGCACAGCGGCCACCCCGCTGCCGCGGGCATCGCGCTCGACCACTTCCAGTACTCCGGTGCGCTGACCCGCTTCGGCGGGGAGCGCACGGTCGCGCAGTACAAGCAGCAAGTCCTCGTCGTGGCAAGGGAGTTGCTGCGGCAGCCGCCGACCCCCGAGGGCGACGGCGCGTTCGCGGGTGCCAACCACGCCAGTGCGCTGAACGCGCTGATGAACCTCGCCGAAGAGTCGGACGTGGGGCTGATCGCGGACGCCCTGGAGTGCGCGACGGATGTGAATGTGCGCGCGACCGGATGCACCGCGGCCCGCCGGGCGCTGGCCGAGGCCGCGGATCCGAGCCCGCGCCTGGTGGCGGTGCTCGGCGCCCTGGCGTTCGACGAGGGTCTCGACGTCGAGGAGCGGGCGGCGGCGCTGTCCGCGCTGGACGGGGCGGAGGGGCCGGAGGCCACCGCGCTGCTGGTCCGGGCCACCGACTCCGACGAGGTCGAACTGCAGGCGGCGGGGGCGGCCGGACTCCTGCGGCCGGATCGCTTCGCCGCGCACCGCGAGCGCGTCGAGCGTCTCGTGGCCGGCTGGCCCGAGGGCGTCGGCTCCCACCCACGGATGATGCTGAATGACCGGGGCTGGTTCCACAGCACCCACTGGGTCGGTGCCGAGCTGTCCGATCCCGGGCTCCGCGGCGCGCATGCGCAGCTGCGGCTTCCGGTCGGGAGGCGCGCCACGCGCCGGGCGTTCCGCACGCTGCTCCACAGCGGGCAGACCGTGGCCGTCGGGATCGCGCTCGACCATTTCGTGCGCACCAGGCGGCTGCGCGGATCCCAGGACGCGGGCACGATCGCCCGGGAGGTGCTGCGCCGGCCGCCGTCGCCGGCCGGACTCAGTCCGCGTACCGGCGCGGCCGCGAACCATCTGAGCGCGCTGGCGGCGCTCCGGCACGCCGGGGTGCGGGCGTCGGATGCGGATCTGCTTGCCGAGGTGCTGGAGCGGGCCACCGTGCGTACGGTCCGTTCGGAAGCGCTCTCGACCGCCGGGCAGGTGCTCCGGGCGACGGACGGACCGGACCCGCGCCTCATCGACGTCATCGGCCGCTTCGTGGACGCATCCGGGCCGCGCGAACTCCGCACGGCCGCGATGCACGTGCTGGGCCGGACCCTGGGCACGGAGGCGGACGCCCTGCTGCTCCGGGCCGTGCGCAGCGAGGACCTGGACGTCCAGGTGGACGCGGCCCGGGAGTTGTCGCGGCCGGAGCGCATCGACCGGCACCGCGAACTGCTCGAGGACCTGACGGAGAGCTGGCCGACGGGGATGCGGAGCGCGCGCCTGCGCTCCGGCTGGGTCGGCAAGACGGTGTTCGGCGGGATGCACAGCGTCCACTGGGCGGGCTGCCGGCTGAGCGACCCCGGGCTGCACCGCGCGCATCGGGAGCTGCGCGCGGCCGGTGGTGCCGAGTCCGTCCGCCGTGCCCTGCGGACGCTGCTGCGCAGTGGGCAGCCGGTCGCCGTGGGGATCGCGCTGGACCACTGGTGGAGCTCCGAGGGCATCGGGCGGCTGGGCAGGGCGAAGGCCCGCGCGGCGGTGGCGGCGGAGGCGCTCGCCGCCGCCCGCGAGACGCTGCGCCGGCCGCCGTCGCCGGCCGGGTCGAGCCCGCAGTACGGCGCCGACGCGGGCCACCTCAGCGCGCTGGAGGTGCTGCGGGTCGCGCGGTGCCCGGGGCCCGAGGACGCGGCCGCGCTCGCCGCCGTACTGGAGCGCCCCATGAGCGGCAAGGTGGGAAGGGCGGCCTTCGACACGGTGGCGTCGGTGCTGAGCGACACGGAGCCGGCGACTCCCGACACGGAGCCGGCGGATCCGCGCCTGGTCCGCGCGCTCGGTGCGCTCGCCCGCGACGAGAGCCGTTCGCCTCAGGACCGCGTCCACGCCCTGCACCTGCTGTGCGATGTCCCCGGTGACGCGGCGACCGAGGAGCTGGTGCGCGCCACCGCCTGCGAGGCGCGCGAGGTGCAGGTGGTGGCCGCTCAGGGCCTCACCGAGGAGCACCGGCTGCCCGGCCATCGCGAGCTGCTCGTACGGCTGGTCGCCCAATGGCCCGAGGAGGGCGCACCGGCCGGCGCCGACCTCGTCCGCGAAGCCCTGGAAGAGGAGTGGACAGCGAGATGAGCCCACGTCATCGGGGCCGGCGGTCCCGCCCCGCCCCCCTGCCCGACGCCGAGACGATCGTCATCGCCGCGTACGAGAACGTGTCGGGCGCCCCGCATCCCATGGCGGCGCTGCACGGTTGACTGCGCCGGCGCGGGATCGACTGGATGCCGCTGCGCGACGAGGACATCAAGATGGGCCTGGCCTGCGGTCCTGACGCGACCGGGCGGTGGCGCGGCTGGATCACGGTGCGGGTGCGTGCGGAGGCGCTGCGGCCGCTGGGGCTGCATCCGGACCAGCCGGCCTCGAAGATCGTCGGGCCGGAGCGGCCGCGGTGGTGGTACGCGGCGGCCGCGCGGGCCGAGCGGCAGGGCGGCCAGGGCCCATGACGGCGGACGACGATCCGGCCGGGCGGAGCGGGAAGATCCCGGCCGCTCGCCGAGTTGGCACAGGCATGAACTACAGCGGTGGGCCGGCGGACGGGCGCACGGACGGGACCGAGATCGAGGTCGTGGTGATCGGCGCCGGGCAGGCGGGCCTGGCCGCCGCCTTCCATCTGCGGCGCACGGGCTTCGTACCGGACCGGGACTTCGTCGTCCTCGATCACTCCCCGCGGCCCGGCGGCGCCTGGCAGTTCCGCTGGCCGACGCTGACGTACGACAAGGTGCACGGGATGCATGCGCTGCCGGGGATGGAGCTGACCGGCGCCGTGCCGGACCGTCCGTCGGCCGAGGTGATCGGTGCCTACTTCGACAGCTACGAGCGGACCTTCGGGCTGCGGGTGCACCGGCCGGTGAGTGTGCTGGCGGTGCGCGAAGGTCCTGACCACAGCGACGGCGACGGGCGGCTGCTGGTCGAGACCTCGCAGGGCACCTATGCACCGCGGGCGGTGATCAATGCGACGGGGACCTGGGACCGGCCGTTCTGGCCGCGGATTCCCGGGCAGGAGATATTCGGCGGCCGGCAGCTGCACAGTGCGCAGTACGACGGGCCGGAGGCGTTCCGGGATGCCCGGGTCGTGGTGGTCGGCGGCGGCACGTCGGCCGTCCAGCAGCTGCTGGAGATCGCGCCGGTGGCGGCGGACACGACCTGGGTGACCCGCCGGCCGCCCGTCTTCCGGGAGGGGCCGTTCGGCGAGGGGGAAGGCCGGGCCGCCGTCGCCCTCGTCGAGGAGCGGGTCCGACAGGGACTGCCGCCGCGCAGCGTGGTGAGCGTGACCGGGCTGCCGATGACGGAGGCGATCCGGCGGGCCCGTGAGAGCGGCGTACTGGAGCGGCTGCCGATGTTCGAGCGGATCACGCCCACCGGGGTGGTGTGGCCGGACGGCCGTTCCGGGGCGGCCGATGTGATCCTCTACGGGACCGGCTTCCGCGCCGCCATCGACCATCTCGCCCCGCTCCGCCTCCGCGAACCGGGCGGCGGCATCCGCATGGACCGCACCCGCGTCGTCCGCGACCCCCGCATCCACCTCGTCGGATACGGCCCCTCCGCCAGCACCATCGGCGCCAACCGCGCCGGCCGCACCGCCGTGCACGACATCCGCAAGCTGCTGGATTCCCGCGCCACGGAGGGCCATGCGCCCAGGCATCACGCCGCAGAGGACGATCGGCGCGCGGCTCTCGGCGAGCCTCAGCCGGCGTGATGAGGCTCGGACCCGCGCGCGGGCCGGGCCGCGGCACGCCGGCTCCGGCGGCCGCCCGCACGGAAGCCGGCGGCCGCGGCCCGCTGCTCAGGAGCCGGCCGGCGCCCCGCCCCGCAGCCGCGCCTCGTACGACGCCGCCGCGTGCTCGACGAGGCCGATCAGCACCTCCTTGCAGGACGCGCGCTCGCGGGCGTCGCACAGCAGCACGGGCGTGCCGGGGTCGAGGTCCAGGGCCCGGGCCACCTCGTCGGAGCGGTGCGGGCGGGCGCCGTCGAAGCAGTTGACGGCGACGACGAACGGGATGCCGCGGTGCTCGAAGTAGTCGATCGCCGAGAAGCTGTCGGCCAGACGGCGGGTGTCGGCGAGCACCACGGCGCCGAGAGCGCCCTGCGCCAGCTCGTCCCACAGGAACCAGAAGCGGTCCTGGCCCGGCGTGCCGAACAGGTACAGCGCCAAATCGTCGTGGATGGTGATCCGGCCGAAGTCCATCGCGACGGTCGTGGTGGTCTTGTCCTGGACCCCGTCGAGGCGGTCGACCGGACGCCCCGCCTCGGTCAGGCGCTCCTCGGTGCTGAGCGGCCGGATCTCGCTGACCGAGCCGACCAGGGTCGTCTTGCCGGCGCCGAAGCCTCCGGCCACCAGGATCTTGAGGGCCATGAAGGAGCCGGCGGCCGAGGGGGCGGGGCTCGGCGCATCAGAGCGCGCGAAGTCCATCGATCACTTCCTTGAGAATGTGCGCATCGGGCAACTGGGCGGGCGGCACAGGGCGGTTGACGTCAATCAGCTCCGCCGCCAGCAGATCGCTCAGCAGGACCCGGACCACGCCGAGCGGGAGCCCGGAATCGGAGGCGATATCGGCCACCGTGCGGGGCCGCTCGCCGCACAGCGCGAGGATCGTGTGCTGCTCGGGTGAGAGCACGGGGGTGTCGTCGGGGCGGGACCCGGGCGCTACGACGGCCATCAGCTCGAAGGCCTCGCTGCTGGGCCGGGCCCGCCCCGCGGTCATCGCGAAGAGCCGGACCACGGGCCCCGCTTCGTCGTCGTACCAGTGCGGGGTGGCGTCGGTCATGGGCGGCCGGTCACTCCGCTCCGGCCCGCTCGGGCGTGCCGAGGTGTGCGCCGACCCGCTTGACCAGCCGGGCCATCTCGTAGGCGACCAGGCCGATATCGGCCTCGGCGTCGCCGAACACCCCCAGGCAGGAGCCGTCCCCGGCGGCCACCACGAAGAGGAAGCCGCCCTCCAGCTCGACCATGGTCTGGACGACCTGGCCGGCCGCGAAGTGCCGGCCGGCGCCCTTGGCCAGGCTGTGGAAGCCGGAGGCGATGGCGGCGAACCGTTCGCTGTCGTCGCGGGACAGACCGGTGGACGTCCCGACGGCCAGACCGTCGCCGGAGAGGACCACGGCGCAGCGGATCTCCACTACGCGGGAGACCAGGTCGTCGAGGAGCCAGTTCAGTTCACCGGAGAGGTGGGTGTGGTTCCGGTCGGCAGTCATCGGGGGGCGTCTCCTTGGGGTTCGTCGCCACGGGGCGGCTGCTGGTCCGGATCGCCGGGCCGTTGCTGGGCCACGGCGTCGCGGCCGCGGTTCCAGCCGGCGCGCAGGGACGCCATCGTGGCGCGGGCCTGCTCCGGGGAACGGCTGGGTGTGGGGGTGTTGTCGGTACGGGGCACCCAGTCGGGGCGCTGCGGCGGTTCGCTGCGCAGCTGGGGGGCCAGGCTGGCGCTCCGGACGCGGCGGGGCAGGGGGCCGTCGAGCTCTGCCGGGACGGGCTCCGCGGGGGCGGCCGGCGGGGTGTCCGGGGCGGGATCGGGATCCGTTGCCCGGGGGCGCACCGGCGCCGGTGGCAGCGCGTGCCGCGCGCCGGGGGCGGCGCCGAGTGCCCGCGCCGCGGCGGGCCGGCGGCGGTGGTAGAGCGAGGTCATCGGCTCCGCCGTCGCGTCGTCGTCGGCCGCATCGGTGTCGGCCAGCAGGGCTTGGGGCAGCAGCACCACGGCCGTGATGCCGCCGTACACCGACGGCTGCAGCGTCACCTGGACGCTGTGGCGGTGGGCGAGGCGGTTGACCACGAAGAGGCCGAGCTGTTCGGTGTCCAGGAGGTCGATCTCGTCGGCGTCCGCGATCCGGCGGTTGGCCTCGGCGAGGGCCTCCTTGCCCATGCCGAGCCCCCGGTCGTGGACCTCCAGGACGATGCCCGTTCCCACCCGTTCTGCGCGTACCTGCACCTTGGTGTGCGGCGGCGAGAACATCACGGCGTTCTCGACCAGTTCGGCCAGCAGATGGGTGATGTCGGCGACGGCGCCGCCGGCCAGCCGGGCGTCGGCGACGTTGGTGACCTCGACCCGCGCGAAGTCCTCGGCCTCGGCGGCCGCGGCCCGCACCACGTCCAGCAGCGGTACGGGGCGGCGCCAGCCGCGGCCGGGTGCGGCGCCGGAGAGGATGATCAGGCTCTCGGCGTGCCGCCGCATGCGGGTGGTGAGGTGGTCGAGCCGGAAGAGGTCCTCGAGTTCCACGGGGTCCTCGGTGCGGCGTTCCATGGTGTCCAGCAGGGCGAGCTGGCGGTGCAGCAGCAGCTGGCTGCGGCGGGCGAGGCTGACGTACACACCGGAGACGCCGCTGAGCGCCTCGGCGCGGTCGGCCGCCGCCTGGAGCGCGGTGCGGTGGACCGCCACCAGCGCCTCGCCGACCTGTCCGATCTCGTCCCGGCCGGTGGCGCGGTCGCTGTCGAGCGGGGCGACGGCCTCGATGTCGACGGGCTTGCCCGCGTACAGCCGGCGCAGCGACCGGGGCAGATCGCGGCCCGCGACCCGCAGGGCGTCGTTGCGCAGTTCCTCCAGTTCGACGACGAGCCGGCGGCCGATCTTGACGGAGATGAGGAGGGAGAGCAGCACACCGGCCAGTCCCAGGACCACGGCGATGCCGGAGCCGCCGAGCTGTTCCAGGGACAGCGGGTCGGCGTCGCGGGCGGGCGCGGTGGCCGCCGACCGCTGCGCCGTGCGCAGTTCGCGCAGGACCGTGCCGTTGGTCTCGCTCCAGCTGGTGTCGGGGACGGCCTTGGCCGCGGGGGCGCCCGGCCCGGCGTTCCGTACGGCGTCCTCGGCGGACCGCAGGTCGCGGTAGGCCGTTCCGTTCAGGATGCGGTGGTAGGCCGCGGCGTCGGCGGGGCGCAGGTCGTCGACCGCGCCGGCGAACAGTTCGCGCTGGGTGTGCGTGGCGCCGGTGAAGGCGTCGAACTGCGCGGAGGTCATCCGCCGGGATGCCTGGGCGGCGCCGAGGACCGCGTCCTCGCGGGCGATGGCCTCGCGGGCGCGGGCGAGTTCCAGGACGATGCGCAGCTCCGAGGAGCCGTCCGGGTTCTGGAGGCCGGTCAGGGAGCCGATGGTGGCGTAGCCGTGGTCGACGACGGTGGTGTAGCGGCCGACCGCACCGTCCGCGGCGGTCGCGCCGGCGTCGTGCCGGGCGCGCAGCGCGGGCAGTTCGTCGGCGTCGCGCATCAGGCGGTCGATCCGGCCGGGCAGGTCGGGGTCGACGCCCTCCGCGTCGGCGCTGCCCGCGTTGACGCCGTCCCGCAGGGCCCGCGCGGCGGCGTCGGTGGCGCGCTGCCGGTCGCGCAGCGTCTGCTGCCGGTCGGCGTTCGGGGCGGCGACGGCGCGCGCCGCGGCGCTGCGCTCGTCCTGTACGGCGGCGACGAAATCGCCGACGGGCAGCAGCAGCGTGGTGTTGATTTCCTTGCGGCGGTCGAGGTCGGAGACATGGCGCGCGGTGGTGAGCGTGGCGAAGGCCCACAGGGCGATCAGGGAGACCACGGGGACCATCAGCAGCGCGACGATCTTCGAGCGTACGGACCGGGGCATGAGGCGGGGCAGCCTGGGGAGAAGCGCGCGGCCGGAGGTCCCGTGGGCGGGTCCGCGGGAGCGGTAATTCCCTCGCGGATTACCTGACTTGGGCGGCGGCGTACCCCCCTCGGGCCCGGATGGGACCGGGTTCTTTGGTGCGTGCATGAATTCCTCAAGAGGTCAGGAAGAAAGGGGGAGTTCGGCCTCGTGGAACGTTTGCGCGGAGGCTTCTGCGGCGGCCCGTTCCCGGGCGGTCGGTGACAATGCGACAAAGGCCACGGTGAGAAAGAGAAAAGAGCCGAGTACCACGGTCAGCGGAAAGATGAATTCCATGGGGGTGACACCGGGCAGGGGTGCGCGGGAGGGCGCGAGATCGATGCGTACGGCGGCCATTCCGGTGTAGTGCATGCTGGTGACGGCGAGGCCCATCACCAGGGATGCGATGGCGGCGCCGGCCGCGCCGCGCACATGGAGCGCGGCCCACAGGGCGGCCGTTGCCGCGACGGCGGCGATGACGACGGAGAGGACGACCAGGGCCGGGTCGTAGCGGACGTGCCCGTGCAGGCGCATCGCGGCCATGCCCAGGTAGTGCATGGTGGCGACCCCGACGCCGGTGCCCAGGCCGCCGAACAGCAGCGAGCGCAGCCGGGCGCGGCCATGGCCGACGGTGAAGACGCCGGCGCCGACGACCGCCATGGCGACCAGCAGGCTGAGCACGGTGAGCGGGACGTCGTACCGGATCGGGGTGCCGGTGACGCCGAACCCGAGCATCCCGATGAAGTGCATGGTCCAGATGCCGGAACCGATCGCGACGGAGGCGGTCAGCAGCCAGTTGCGGCGCGAGCGGCCGTCGGCGGCCAGCGCCCGGACGGTGCAGCGCAGACCGAGCGCGGATCCTACGCACGCCATCGCATAGGCGAGGACCGGAGATATCCAGCCCGCGCTGAAGTGGTGCATGTGGCCCACGGAGTTTCCTTTCGCGGATTTGGTTCGCGGCGACGGACGCTAACACGTGATCGTCTTGTGAAAGTCGTGCGCATCCGGAGATCCATTCGGGAAGGAATACGGGACTTCTCACGCAGCGTTGCGTTACCTGCGAGTTCCGTGCAGCACGGGCTGGGTAAATGTCCGTCATTGCCCGGCACCGGCACTCCTGATTGCACGTCAATTTCACGGCAATGGCGGTCGCCCGCCCATTCGGCAATGAAGATCGGCAATGAGAAAGGTCACGGGAGATCGCGCCCATGATGCGACGCGACCACATCATGTGCCCCGAAAGAGAAAGAGGGCGCCAATAGGACGCAATCCGGACGCGCTTCACCCGCACCCGCGCGATACCGACCCGAAGTATGGGAACAAGCGAACGCACGCGCGAATGTTCCCTGGAAAGCGTGATCGATCTTGAAAGGGCTTTCCCGGGCGCACCGCATCGGGTGATCCTTACGGGGCGCAAGCGACGGGCTGCAGACCGTTACGGCGCCTCCGGTCGACATCCCTTGCTGGGCCGGAGAGTTGGTCCCACATCGCAAGACTTTCAAGGAGCATCAGCCAGATGAACATCGTCACCAACCTGCTTGCCGGCGTCCTCCACTTCCTGGGTTGGCTCGTCTGACGCACCGCACAGCACCGCGCCGCCCCTCCCTGTCCCGGGAGGGGCGGCGCTTGTGTGGGACGGCGCTCCGCGGCGGGCGCCCGGGCCTGTCCGGTGGGCCGGTCCCTACTTCTCCAGCTCTTGCCGCGCCGTCTCCGGAAGCACCAGATAGACGACGAACGACACCAGGCACAGCACGGCCACGTACCAGGGGAACAGCCCGGCGTGCCCGGCCTCCGCGAACCAGGTCCCGACATACGGGGCGGTGCCGCCGAAGAGCGCCACGGTGAGGGAGTACGGGAAGCCGATCCCGGCCGCCCGCACCCGCGCGGGGAACACCTCGGCGTTCACGGCCGCGGCGATCGCCGTGTACCCGGTCAGCAGCACCATGCCCGCGCACTGCACCAGCAGCAGCGAGACCCACGCATCGGTGATCAGGTGGAGCAGCGGCACCGCCAGAACGGCGAAGCCCAGGGCGAAGCCGAGCAGCAGCGGCTTGCGGCCGATCCGGTCCGAGAGCAGGCCGCCGAGCGGCTGCAGCAGGGCGAAGAATGCCAGCGAGATGGTGCCGACGGTGAGCGAATCGCCCTTGTCGAAGCCCGCGTTGACCTGCGCATAGGTCGGCAGGTAGGTGGTCCAGGTGTAGTAGGCGATGGTGCCGCCCACGGTGATGCCGCAGATCAGCAGGGACTGCCGGGGGTAGCGGCGCAGCGCCTCGAAGAGACCGGGCCGCTCGGCCTCCTGCTGTGCCGCGCTCCTGGTCTCCTGCGCGCCCCGCCGGATCCACAGCCCCAGCAGGCTCAGCAGCGCGCCCACCAGGAACGCCACCCGCCAGCCCCACTCCCCCATCTGGCCCTCGGTGAGCTGCCCGGCGAGCAGCGCCGCGGTGCCCGACGCCAGCAACTGGCCGATGCTCGTCGAGACGTACTGGAAGCTGGAGAACAGCCCGCGCCTGCCGGGACCGGCCGATTCGACGAGGAAGGTCGTGGAGGCCGCGAACTCGCCGCCCACCGACAGGCCCTGTACCAGGCGGGCGATCACCAGGACGACGGGGGCCAGGACCCCGGCGCTCGCATAGGTGGGCGTGATCGCGACCAGCAGGCTGCCGGCGCCCATCAGCAGGATGGTGACGGTCAGCGCGGTCCGCCGGCCGCGGCGGTCGGCCACCGCGCCCATCAGCAGGCCGCCGACCGGCCGCATGAAGAAGCCGACCGCGAAGACCGCGAAGGAGGACAGCAGCGGCACCAGGGAGTTGCCGCTGCCCTTGGGGAAGACCTGCTCGGCGAAGTAGGCCGCCAGGAAGGAGTACGCGTACCAGTCGTACCACTCGACGGCGTTGCCCACCGAGGCCGCCGCCAACTGCCGCAGCCTCGACGGCGGGCGGCCGTCGCCGGCCGCCCGGCCCTCCGCTATGTCCTGTGTGCTCGGCATGGTCCTCCGCTCCGGTCCTTCTCCTGGGCCCGCCACTGGGGCAGGATGATCCAACAGGTGATCATGTACCGGTGAGGCGGATGGCCGCCAGAGCACGCGGCGGCCGAAAGGAGAACGCAACGTGCGGGTAGCACTGTTCATCACCTGTATCAACGACATGCTCCATCCGCGGACGGGACAGGCGGTCGTCACCCTCCTCGAACGCCTGGGCGTGGACGTCGCATTCCCCGCCGAACAGACCTGTTGCGGCCAGCCCCAGTTCAACACCGGCTACCGGCACGCCACGGAAGCGCTGGTGCGCCGCTTCGACCGGGCGTTCAAGGACTACGAGTACGTCGTCACCCCGTCCGGCTCGTGCGCGGCCATGGTGCGGGAGAACTATCCGCGGATCGGTGCGAAGGCGGCCGCCGAGGGCCGCGGCCGGGAGCTGACCGACGCGGCGGCGCTCGCGGTGCCCAAGACGTACGAGCTGACCGAATTCCTGGTGGATGTGCTGAAGGTGGAGGACGTCGGGGCCTATTACCCGCATACCGTCACCTATCACCCCACCTGTCATGGCCTGCGGATGCTGGGCCTGGGCGACCGCCCCCGCCGGCTCCTCTCCCACGTCAAGGGGCTGGAGCTGCGCGAGCTGCCGGGCGCCGAGGAGTGCTGCGGATTCGGCGGCACCTTCGCGGTGAAGAATCCGGCGGTCTCCGCGGCGATGGGCGCCGACAAGGTCCGCCACATCACCGGGACCGGCGCCGAGGCGGTCTGCACGGTCGACAACTCCTGTCTGCTGCACATCGGCGGCACCCTCGCCCGGCAGGGCTCCCCGGTCCGCCCGGTCCATATCGCCGAGATCCTGGCCGCTACCGAGGACGCCACGAAGTCCGTCACGGAAGGGAGCGGCCGGTGAGCGGCACCTACCTGGGCATGCCCGCCTTCCCGAAGGCCGCGGCCGCCTCCACCCGCGACCCCCAGCTGCGCGCCAATCTCCGCCACGCCACCCACACCATCCGCGACAAGCGGGCCAAGGCGGTCGCCGAACTGGACGACTGGGCACAGCTGCGGGCCGCGGGCTCGGCCGTCAAGGACCGTACGCTGCGCCATCTCGACCACTATCTGGAGCGGCTGGAGACGGCGGTCACCGAAGCCGGCGGGCAGGTCCACTGGGCGGTGGACGCCGACGAGGCCAACCGGATCGTCACCCGGCTGGTGCGGGAGACCGGCGAGAGCGAGGTCGTCAAGGTCAAGTCGATGGCCACGCAGGAGATCGGTCTCAACGAGGCGCTGGCCGAGGCCGGGATCCGTGCGTACGAGACGGATCTGGCGGAGCTGATCGTGCAGCTCGGCGACGATCTGCCGTCGCACATCCTGGTCCCGGCGATCCATCGCAACCGCTCGGAGATCCGGGACATCTTCGCGCGGGAGATGGGACGTTGGGGCCGGCCCGCGCCCGAGGGGCTGTCCGACTCCCCCGCCGAGCTGGCGGAGGCGGCGCGCCGCCATCTGCGGGAGAAGTTCCTGTCCGCGAAGGTCGGGATCTCCGGCGCCAACTTCATGGTGGCCGAGACCGGAACCCTGGTGGTCGTCGAGTCCGAGGGCAACGGCCGGATGTGCCTGACCCTGCCGGAGACGCTGATCTCCGTCGTCGGCATCGAGAAGGTGGTGCCCACCTGGCAGGATCTGGAGATCTTCCTCCAGCTGCTGCCCCGCTCGTCCACCGCCGAGCGGATGAATCCCTACACCTCCACCTGGACGGGGACCACCGACGGCGACGGCCCCCGGACCTTCCATCTCGTCCTGCTCGACAACGGGCGCACCGACACCCTCGCCGACACCGTCGGACGGCAGGCACTGCGCTGCATCCGCTGCTCGGCATGCCTGAACGTCTGCCCGGTGTACGAGCGGGCCGGCGGGCATGCGTACGGCTCGCCCTACCCGGGTCCGATCGGCGCCATCATCACTCCTCAACTGCGCGGCGTGACGGGCAAGTTGGAGGCGTCGCTGCCCTATGCGTCGTCGCTGTGCGGGGCCTGTTACGAGGTGTGCCCGGTGGCCATCGACATCCCCGAGGTGCTGGTGCATCTGCGGGAGCGGGTCGTGGAGGGCGGCCCGGTGACGCGGGACGGGGCGCGTACGGTCCTCAGGCCGGCCAGGGGGCACGCCGCGGAGCGGGCCGCGATGCGCGCGGCGGGCTGGGCGTTCGACCACCCGGGAGTGCTGCGGGCCGGGATGCGGCTCGCGGCGCGTACCCGGCGGCTTCATCCACGGCGGCTGCCGGGGCCGGGACGGGCCTGGTCGGACACCCGCGACCTGCCGGCCGTACCGGCGGAGTCCTTCCGCGACTGGTGGGAACGCACCCGCGGGGAAACCTCGACGAAGCGGCAAGGAGGCGTCACATGAGTGGCCGGGACGTGGTGTTGGCGCGGGTGCGCCGGGCGCTGGCGGATGTGCCGGACGGCGAGGGGCCCGGCGGTCCGCCGGTCACGCGCGATTATCTGCGGGTGCACGGGTCGCGGACCACCGCGCAGACGGTCGAACTCCTCGCCGAGAACCTCGCCGACTACCGGGCGATCGTGCACCGCAGCGCCGCCGAGGGGCTCGCGCCACTGATCGGCCGGTTGCTGGCGGAGCGCGGGGCGCGGTCGATGGTGGTGCCGCCGGGGCTGGATTCGTCATGGGTGGCCGCCTCCGGCGTGCGCCTCGTGCCGGACCGTGCCGCGAGTACGCCGCATGAACTCGACGGCGTGGACAGCGTGCTGACGGGCTGCGCCGTGGCCATCGCGGAGACCGGCACCATCGTCCTGGACGCGGGGCCCGACCAGGGCAGACGCCGGATCACGCTGGTGCCCGACCATCACGTCTGTGTGGTGCGCGTCCCGGATCAGGTCGTCGGCTCGGTGCCCGAGGCGTTGCCGCGGCTGTCGCCGGGCCGCCCGTTGACCTGGATCTCCGGCCCGTCGGCGACCAGCGATATCGAGCTCGACCGGGTGGAAGGGGTGCACGGTCCGCGGACGTTGGAGGTGATCCTGCTGGCGGACGAGGCGGCCGATTCCCCGGAGCGGGCGTAGCACGGGGCCTTGTCGCGGCCCGGCGGCCCGGCGCGAGGGTGACCCTCCCATTGGTAGGTATCCGCTACCTACCAAGCCCAGGGGTCTGGGTAGCCCTCGCGCCGCTCGGAAGACTCTCTGTCATCACCACCGAAGCAGCACGAAGCGGAACAGAGAGGCAGCAAACGCCATGAGTACCAGTAACTCCCTTTCTTGGAACGCCGGTTGGGCCGCAGCGATGCAGCGCCCCAGCATCGGGTTCCACAAGAACTGGGCCGAGGAGGGCTTCGCGGACCAGACCGTACGGCAGATCGTGCGGGTCACCGGAGCCGGCACCTCGGCACGGATCAGGCTCTCCAACCGGTACGGGGCCGCCCCGCTGGAGGTGGCCGGGGCCTCGATCGCGCGGACGGAGGAGGGGGCGGCCGTCGTGGCCGGGACGGTCCGCACGCTCACCTTCGACGGTGCGCCCTCCGTGGTGATCCCGCCGGGCGGCGAGGTCCACAGCGATGCCGTGGAGCTGAGTGTGGCGCCGTTCGCGTCGCTGACCGTATCGCTGTACTTCGCCCGGCCGACCGGGCCCGCCTCCTTCCACGCCCAGGGGTACGCCACCACCTACCGTGCCGCCGGCGAGCAGCTCGCGGACCCGGACCCGGCCGTGTTCGGCGAGACGACGGTGTCCTGGTACTACCTCTCCGCCGTCGAGCTGGCGGACGGCGGCCCGGCGCAGCGGGACACGGTGGTGCTGCTCGGCGACTCGCTCACCGACGGTTTCGGTTCGACCATCGACGCCAACCACCGCTACTCCGATGCGCTGGCCGAGCGGCTGGCCGCCGAGGGCGCGCCGCGGCCCGTGCTCAACCAGGGCATCGGCGGGAATCTGCTGCTCAACGACTCGGCGTGGTTCGGGGACCGGGCGGGCGACCGTTTCCGGCGCGATGTACTGGAGCAGCCGGGCGTCCGCTCCGTGGTGGTGCTGGTGGGCCTCAACGACATCGGGTTCAGCGAGGTCGACCTGCCGACGTACAAGCCCGCCCCGGACAACTCCGCCGACGATCTGATCGCGGGGTACCGCGACCTGATCGGACAGGCACGCGCGGCGGGGGTCCGGATCATCGGCGGGACGATCCTGCCGTTCAAGGGGGCCGAGTACCACTCACCGGCCGCCGAGGCGAAGCGTCGGCAGGTCAACGCCTGGATGCGCGACTCGGGTGAGTTCGACGCGGTGGCCGACTTCGCCGCGGCCCTCGCCGACCCGGCCGATGCGGATGCGCTCGCGCCCGCGTACGACAGCGGCGACCACAAGCACCCGAACGACGAGGGCTATCGGCTGATGGCCGCGGCCCTTACGGTCGGCGCGCTCTGAGCGTCAGGCCGGAGGCGGCGGCTACGGCTGTGCTGCCGGTGCGGCCGTGCGGGAGGCCGTGCGGGCGGTGTGCAGGGCCCGGCCGATGGCCTGCCACGGAGACCCCCGGGGTCGACGAGGGGGTGCGGCGGCCACCCCGACCAGTGAACTGGCCGCCGCGAGCATGACCTTACCCGGGGGTTACTTAGCGGTCATCACCTGATCGTCGACGGATGTGAGGCGTGCGTCACGCCCGTCGGCCAGGGGGTCGGGGCCGGCCGGTGTCCGGCGGGCGTCGCGGCGTACCAGGGCCGCGTAGCGTCCGTCGGCGGCGAGCAGTTCCTCGTGGGTGCCCCGTTCGGCGATCCGCCCGGCGTCCAGGACCACGATCTGGTCGGCGTCGCGGACGGTGGAGAGGCGGTGCGCGATGGTGAGGGTGGTGCGGCCCTTGGAGAGGGCGTCGATGGCCTGCTGGACGGCGTGCTCGGTGCGGGTGTCCAGGGCGCTGGTGGCCTCGTCCAGGACGAGTACCGGCGGGTCGCGCAGGATCGTCCGGGCGATGGCGAGGCGTTGTTTCTCGCCGCCGGAGAAGCGGTAGCCGCGTTCACCGACGAGGGTGTCGTAGCCGTCGGGGAGGGCGGCGATGTGGTCGTGGATCTGCGCGGCCTTGGCCGCGCGTGCTATCTCGTCGTCGGTGGCGTCCGGTTTGGCGAAGCGGAGGTTGTCGGCGACCGAGGCGTGGAAGAGGTAGGTCTCCTGGGAGACCACGCCGACCGCTTGCGCGAGGGTGTCGAAGGCGAGGTCGCGGACGTCCTCGCCGTCCAGGGTGACCCGGCCCTCGGTCACGTCGTAGAGGCGTGGCACCAGGTAGCTGAGCGTGCTCTTGCCGCTGCCCGTGGGGCCGACGACGGCGAGGCTGCCGCCCGCCGGGATGGTGAGGTCGATGCCGTCGAGGGTCGGGGTGGCCTCGGGGGCGTGGGCGTCGTAGGAGAAGGTGACGTTCTCGAAGCGGATCTCGCCGCGCGGGGCCGGGAGGCGTACCGGCTCGGCGGGCTCGGTGATGGCGACCGGCAGATCGAGGTATTCGAAGATGCGCTGGAAGAGGGCGAGGGAGGTCTGCATCTGCACGCCGGTGGACAGCAGGGAGACGGTGGGGCGCAGCAGGCCCTGCTGGAGCGTGACGAAGGCGACCAGGGTGCCCAGGGAGAAGCTCGGGCCGCCGAGCTGGAGGACCAGGCCGGCCGCCCAGTAGATCAGGGCGGGCATGGCGGCCATGACGATGCCGATGGTCGCCATCCGCCAGCGGCCGGCCATGCTGGCGCGGACCTCGAGGTCGACCAGGCGCTCGGACTCGTCGGCGAAGGTCCGGGTGAGGGAGTCGGCGCGGCCCATGGTGCGGCCGAGGAGGATGCCGCTGACGGACAGCGATTCGGTGACCATCGCGGACATCGACGCCATCTGCTTCTGCCGCTGGGCGGTGATCTTCTTGCGTTCGTTGCCGACCCGGCGGCTGATCCAGACGAACAGCGGGAGCAGGAGGAGCGAGACGACGGTCAGGCGCCAGTCGAGGGCGACCATGGCGACGATGGTGGCGACCACGGAGGTGAGGTTGGAGACCAGGGAGGTCGCGGTGGAGGTGACCGTCGCCTGCATGCCGCCGATGTCGTTGGCGATCCGGGACTGGACCTCGCCGGTGCGGGTGCGGGTGAAGAACTCCAGGGGCATCCGCTGGAGCTTGGCGTAGACGGCGGTGCGCAGATCGTGCATGACGCGCTGGCCGACGGTGGTGGACACCAGGGTCTGCAGGACGCCGAAGACGCTGGTGGTGATGGCCGTGGCGATCATGCCGAGGGCGAGGAGCGTGAGCAGTCCGGTGCGGCGGTCGGGGATCGCGACGTCCAGGATCGCGCGGAGCAGGAACGGCGAGGCGACCGAGACGAGGGAGGAGGCGCCGACGAGCAGGCCGACCAGGGCCAGCCGGGCGCGGTAGGGGCGGAAGAGCGTGAGGATCCGGCGGAGTTGGACCGGCGCGTTCGGGTCCTTGGGCGGCGGGGTCCAGTTCGGTTCGTCGCTGCGCATGGGCTCCTACGAGGGGTGCGGGAGTACGGAATTTCAAGGAGCTTAGCTCATTGTTACCTAAGCTCACAATGAACCATGTCCTGCTACCCTCGGGGCATGCCCATCCCTGAGCCGACGGTCGGCACCAACCTCCCCGAGCAGCTGGTACGGCTGACCCGCCGGATGCACCGCGCCCAGAAGCGCCATATGGCGCACCTGGACATCGCCTTCACCCCGGCGCAGTCGCGGCTGCTGCGCACCGTCGGCCACTACCGCGGCACCGCGCCCCGGATGGCCGATCTCGCCGAGCGGCTGGAGGTCGTACCGCGGGCGGTGACGACGCTGGTGGACGCCCTGGAGGCGCAGGGCGCGGTACGCCGGGTGCCCGATCCGGCCAATCGCCGGGTGGTACGGATCGAGCTGACCGACACCGGCCGGTCCACGCTGCGCGCGTTGCGCAGCGCGCGGCGGGCCGCGGCGGAAGAGATCCTGGCTCCACTCACCGCCGACCAGCGCGAGGTGCTCGGCGGACTGCTGTCCACTCTGGTCGACGGGCCGGGTGAACCGCACTGACCTGACGCACAGTCATCGGAGGAGTGCCCGCCATGCCCCTGCTGGAGCCCCGCCCCGAAGCCCTGCGGCCCACCGCCACCACAGCTCCCGCGCACGACCGGGTGGCCGACGGTCGCGCGAGTGGCACCCCCGAACCGCTGCGCGGCGACCTGATCGCGCTGCTCGGCCCGGACAAGGTGCTCCACACCGTCTCCGACCTGGTCCGCTATGCCTCGGACGCCAGCCCGTACCGCTTCGTGCCGCAGGTGGTGGTACTGGCCGAGGACATCGACGACATCTCCGCCGTCTTCTCGTACGCCCATGGCAAGGGCCGCAATGTCGTCCTCCGCGCCGCCGGGACCTCGCTGAACGGGCAGGCGCAGGGCGAGGACATCCTGGTGGACGTACGCCGCCACTGGACCGGGATCGAGGTGCTGGGCGGCGGCTCCCGCGCCCGGATCCGGCCGGGGACGACGGTCGCGCGGGCCAATGCCACCCTCGCCCGGCACGGCCGGCTGCTGGGCCCCGATCCGGCCAGCGCGATCGCCTGCACCCTGGGCGGTGTGGTCGCCAACAACTCCTCGGGGATGACGGCCGGCACCACCCGCAACTCCTACCGGACGCTGTCCTCCGTCACCCTCGTCCTCCCCTCGGGCACGATCGTGGACACCGCGGATCCGGACGCCGAGGCGGAGCTGGCGCATGCCGAGCCCGCCCTGTGCGCCGGGCTGCTGGCACTGAAGGCCGACATCGAGGCGGACCCGGCGCTGGTCGCCAGGATCCGCGCCAAGTACGAGATCAAGAACACCAACGGCTACCGGCTGGACGCCTTCCTGGACGGGTCGACGCCGGTGGAGATCCTGCGCGGGCTGATGGTCGGCTCCGAGGGCACCCTCGGCTTCATCGCCGAGACCGTCTTCGACACGCTGCCGCTGGACCGGCACACCACCAGCGCGCTGCTGTTCTTCCCCACGCTGCGCGCCGCGGCCGCGGCCGTACCGGCGTTCAACGCAGCGGGCGCGCGGGCCGTGGAGCTGATGGACGGCAATACGCTGCGCGCCTCGGTGCGGGTGGCCGGGGTGCCGGCCGACTGGGCGGAGCTGCCGAGGGAGACCACGGCGCTGCTGGTGGAGTTCCGGGCGCCGGACGAGGCCGCGCAGCGGGCGTACGAAGAGGCCGCGGAGCGCGTACTGGAGGGGCTGGAGCCGATCGCGCCGGTGGCGTCCGTCACCAACGCCTTCACCCGCGACCCGGGGACCATCGGCCGTTACTGGAAGGCCCGTCGGGCCTTCGTGACGGCGGTGGGCGGCTCCCGGCCGGCCGGGACGACGCTGATCACCGAGGATTTCGCGGTGCCGCCGTCCCGGCTCGCCGACGCCTGCGCCTGCCTTCTGGAGCTGCAGGCCCGGCACGGCTTCGACGCGGCGGTCGCCGGCCACGCCGCGCACGGCAATCTGCACTTCCTGCTCGCCTTCGACGCCGGGAAGCCCGGCGATGTGGCGCGCTACGCCTCCTTCATGGACGAGTTCTGCCGGCTGACCGTCCAGCGTTTCGACGGCTCGCTGAAGGCGGAGCATGGGACCGGCCGGAACATCGCACCGTTCCTGGAGCTCGAATGGGGGCCGCGGGCAACGGAGTTGATGTGGCGGATCAAGGAGACCGTCGATCCGCACGGCATCCTCGCGCCGCGCGTCCTGCTCGACCGCGACCCGAAAGGGCATCTGCGCGGGCTCAAGACCATCCCCGAGGTCGAGGCGGTCGCCGACCCCTGCATCGAATGCGGCTTCTGCGAACCGACCTGTCCCAGCGAGGACCTCACCACCACCCCCCGCCAGCGGATCGTGCTGCGCCGCGAGATGATGCGCCAGCCGCCCGGCTCCCCGGTCACCGAGGAGCTGCTGGCGGCGTACGGCTATGCCGCGGTGGACACCTGCGCCGGCGACTCGACCTGCAAACTGGCCTGCCCGGTGGGCATCGACACCGGCGCGATGATGCGGGACTTCCGGCACCGGCGGCACTCGCCGCGCGAGGAGTGGGCGGCCGCGCAGTGCGCCCGGTGGTTCGGGGCCGTGGAGCGGTCCGCGCGGCTCGCGGTGGCGGCCGCGCACCGGCTCGGCGACCGGCTGCCGGCGTCGGTGACCGGCGCCGCCCGCAAGGCCGTACGCCCGGATCTGATTCCCGAGTGGCTGCCGGGGACCCCGGGAGCCGCGGCCCGGACGCTGCCCGTCACCCGGAAGACCGGGGCGGCCGCCGTCTACTACCCCGCATGTGTGAACCGGATCTTCGGCGAACCGGCCGGATACCGCGGCCCCTCGCTCCCCCAGGCGGTGGTGGCGGTGTCCCGGCGGGCGGGCCGTCCGGTGTGGATCCCGTCGGACGTCACCGGTACGTGCTGCGCCACCATCTGGCACTCCAAGGGGTACGACGAGGGCAACCGGGTGATGGCCAACCGCATCGTGGAAGCGGCGTGGGGCTGGACGGCGGGCGGGCGGCTGCCGCTGGTCGTGGACGCCTCCTCCTGCACGCTCGGCCTGGCCCACGAGGTCGTGCCGTATCTGACGCCGGACAATCGCGCGCTGCACGCCGGGCTGAACGTCGTCGACTCCGTGGTCTGGGCCGCCGAGGAGCTGCTGCCACGCCTGGAGATCGTGCGCACCGTCGGCTCCGCCGTGCTCCATCCCACCTGTTCCATGCGGCACTTGGGGGACGAGGCGCAGCTGCGGGAGGTCGCCGAGGCGTGTGCCCGGGAGGTCGTGGTGCCGGACGACGTGGGCTGCTGTGCGTTCGCCGGCGACCGCGGGATGCTGCACCGGGAGCTGACGGAGTCGGCGACGGCGAAGGAGGCGGCCGAGGTCACGGCGCGAGGGCCCTTCGACGCGCATCTGTCGGCGAACAGGATGTGTGAGGTGGGGATGGACCATGCGACCGGTGGGCGGGGGTACCACTCGGTGCTGATGGAGCTGGAGCGGGCCACTCGGCCGGACTGAGGCGGCGCGAGGGGCCCGCTCGCAGGGCGGGTGCGGCCGGGTCAGCTCCTGGCGCCCACGTGCAGGGCGACGGCGCTCCTGGCCGGGACGGTCAGCTGCGCGGTGCCGTCGTCGCCGACGCCGACGGTGTTGCCGGAGCAGCTGTCCGGCGCGGCCTTGGCGACATTGCAGTAGGTGCCGGCGGGCAGTGAGGTGGCGAAGGTCCGCTGGACTTCGCCGTCACCGTTGTTGATCGCGACGAAGCCCTTGCCTGCCCGGCCGAAGGCGATGGCGCTGCCGCCGTTGTCCCACCAGTCGGTCAGTTCGGCCGAGCCCACCGCGTTACGGAAGCCGACCAGGCCGGTGATCTCCCGCTTGGCGTGTTCGTCGGTCCAGCCGTCGGTGCCGCTGGGCGGGCCCGCGTCCTTGTCGGACCACTCGTAGCCGGAGTAGACGTTCGGGGATCCGTAGGGCGAGGCGAGCATGAAGACGTTGGCGAGGGTGTAGGCGGCGCCGTCCTTGTAGGTGAGCGTCGAGCCGTTGCGTTCGGTGTCCCAGTTGTCGACGAAGGTACGGGCCTTGTCGGCGCCGAGTTTGCCGTCCGCGACGGTCTTGAGCTGGGCGAGGTTGCCGCCCTGGAAGGCGCTCTTGAGGTGCGCGCCGTAGCGGAATTCGTCGACGTCGCCGATGCCGGTGTACTCGTCGGGCCGGACCGCCTCCCCGGCACCGTAGATGACTTCCTGCACCCAGTAACCGGGGTCGCTCATCTTGCCCTTGATGGCGGCGAGGTCGGTGGCGGAGATGTGCTTGGCGGCGTCCACCCGGAAGCCGTCGACGCCCAACGACCGCAGGTCGTCGAGGTACTTGGCGATGGTGGTGCGGACGTAGTCGCTGCCGGTGTCGAGGTCGGCGAGGCCGACCAGTTCGCAGGTCTGGACGTCGTTGCGGTCGCCGTAGTCGGAGATGTTCTTACGGCAGCCGTGGAAGTCCTGGTCCTGGTAGTAGCCGGGGTAGGTGTACTTGCTGTACTGCGTGCCGCCGGTGCCCGTACCGGATCCGGCCGCCATGTGGTTGATGACGGCATCCGCAATAACTTTCACGCCCGCGCCGTGACAGGTTTTCACCATCGAGGCGAAGGCGTCCCGGTCGCCGAGCCGACCGGCGATCTTGTAGCTGACGGGCTGGTACGAGGTCCACCACTGGCCGCCCTGGATGTGCTCGGAGGCGGGCGAGATCTCGACATAGCCGTAGCCGGCCGGGCCCAGCTGGTCGGTGCAGGCTCGGGCCACATCGGCGAACTTCCGCTCGAACATGGTGGCCGTGACGGTCTTTTCGCCAGGTGGGGTGGCCTGCGAGGGCCATGGCGCGAGGGTGGCCAGGCCGGCCGCGGCCAGTACGCCGGCCAGCGCCCCGCCCAGCACACGGGAACGATGCTGCATTGTGCGGCTCCTTCATCAGCGGACGCGGCAGGGCACACCACGCCCTGGTGAGCAGCCACGCGCCAGGCCGCCATGGGGGGTTGTGGATCCCGTCGGATCCCGTATCGGAGCCTGCCGTTTCGCTCGTGGACACGTCAAGGTTCGAGCGCCAGAAAGTGCAAGGCTTTTCAGCGTCTTGCGAAAGATGCAGTTGTGCGGCTCTTACTGCAAGGCAACGAAAGAGTCCAAGCGCGCCGCCCCAAGAGTCCAACTTGCCCTCTTGTGCCTCAGGTGGCTCAACCGCCAAGGTCCTGACCGAGGTTCCGTATGCCCGCGCACCATCCGCGCCGCTCTCAGGAGGACCGGTGAACGAGTCGGTACAGCAGAACCACGAACCCCTTCGCGACCACGACGAGGCGGGACCGAGCCGGCGCTCGGTCCTGTGGACCGCCGGTGCGGCGGGTGCCGGGCTGGGGATCGGCGGGCTCACGGCGGGCAGCGCCGCGGCGGCCACGCCGGCCGCCGCGGAGACCGCAACGGCTGCCGCGGCGACCCCCGAGGCCACGGGCAAGACCATGATCGGGGTGCCCTTCGAGCGGCGCAGCACCGTACGCGTCGGCCTCATCGGCCTCGGCAACCGCGGCGGCAGCATGATCGACCTGTTTCTCGCGGTGCCCGGCGTACGCGTCGTCGCCCTGTGCGACCCGGTGAAGGAAAAGATCGCCAAGGCCGCCAAGAAGGTCACCGACGCCGGACAGCCCGCCCCCGCGGTGTACGCAAACGGCGACCACGATTTCGAAAACCTCTGCAAGCGCGGCGACATCGATTTCGTCTACGCGGCCACGCCCTGGGACTGGCACTTCGAGATGGCGAGGACCGCCCTGCTCAACGGCAAGCATGTCGGGGTGGAATGCCCGCTCTCGCTGCGGCTGGACCAGCTGTGGGAACTGGTGGATCTTTCCGAAAGAACCCGCAGGCACTGCATGCAGCTGGAGAACTGCTGTTACGGCAGAAACGAGATGCGGGTGCTGCGCATGGCGCATGCCGGGCTGTTCGGCGAGCTGCTGCACGGTGCGGGCGCCTACAACCACGATCTGCGCGGCCTGATGTTCGACCCCAAGTACTACGAGGGCCCGTGGCGCCGGCTCTGGCACACCCGGCTGCGCGGCGACCTCTACCCCAACCACGGCTTCGGTCCGGTGGCCAACTACATGGACATCAATCGCGGCGACCGGGCCGTACGGATCTCCAGCTTCGGCACCCCCGCACTGGGCCTGGCGGCGTACCGCAAGGAGCACATGCCGCCGAACGACCCGAGCTGGAAGGAGTCGTACATCGAGAGCGACCGGACGATCAGCCTCGTCCAGACCGCCAAGGGCCGGGTGATCCGGCTGGAGCACGATGTCTCCACCCCGCATCCCTACAGCCGCATCAACAGCCTCGGCGGCACCAAGGGCGTCTTCGAGGACTACCCCGAGCGGATCTATATCGAGCCCGACCAGAGCAACGACGAGTGGGGCGACTTCGCGCAGTACGCGGAATGGGACCACTGGCTCTGGAAGGAGCACGCCAATCCGCCCGGCGGCCACGGCGGAATGGACTACATGCTCGTCTTCCGGCTGATGCAGTGCATGCGGCTGGGCCTGGTGCCCGACTTCGACGTCTACGACGCGGCGACCTGGACGGCACCGGTGCCGCTGAGCGATCTCTCCATCAAGGCGAAGGGCGCGCCGCAGGAGATCCCCGACTTCACCCGGGGGCTGTGGAAGAAGGCCCGGCCGGGGATGGATTCGCAGAAGCCGGAGGAATAGGGAGGAGTAGGGAGAAGTAGGGAGGAGTAGGAGCGTCGGGGGACGGGGCCCGGCGGACGGTGCCGCCCGCCGGGCCCCGGGGTCATTTCTCGCCGGTGACGACGGCGATACCGTCCGGCTCGGCCGCGTTCTCCGTCTGCCCCGCCGTCTCCGCGTGCGGTGCCTTCTCCGCCTGCCCGGCCTTCTCCCCGTGCTGCGCCGGCACATCCGCCGCCGTCTCCGCGGGCAGCTCGCCGTTCAGGACCTTCTTCGCCGTCACCCGGTCCAGCGCCCCCTCCCAGCGGGACACCGCGAACACCGCGACGCAGTTGCCGAGCAGATTGGTCGCCACCCGCATCGAGTCCATGATCCGGTCGACACCGAGCAACAGGGCCACCGCGGCGGCCGGGATGACGCCCAGCGCGGAAGCGGTCGCGGACAGTGCGAGGAACGCCGAACCCGGCACCCCGGCCATGCCCTTGCTGGTGAGCATCAGCACCAGGACGACGGTGATCTGCTGGCCGAGCGAGAGATCGACGCCGATGGCCTGCGCGATGAAGAGCGTGCCGATGGAGAGGTAGATCGAGGCGCCGTCGAGGTTGAAGGAGTAGCCGGTCGGCAGCACCAGGCCCACCGCATCGTCCCGGCAGCCCGCGGCCCGCAGCTTCTGCATCATCCGCGGCATCACGGTTTCGCTGGATCCGGTGCCGAGCGCGAGGAGCATTTCCTCGCGGGTGTAGCGGACGAACTTCCACAGGCTCAGCCCGGTGACCGCCTTGAGGGCGAGCCCGAGCAGGACGAGGAAGGCCAGCGCGACGCCGTAGCAGACCGCGATCAGCTTGCCGTAGGTCGACATCGCGCCCAGCCCGTATTCCCCGACGAGGTGGGCGGTGGCACCGAAGACCGCGAGCGGGGCGAGCCTCATGATGTAGCCGACAATGGTGAACACGACGTCCTGGGCCTGCTCGATCAGCGGCAGGATCGCCGGGACCTTCCGCTGCCCGAGGTGCAGCAGCGCGGCGCCCACCAGGCAGGCCAGCACCAGGACCTGGAGCAGGGAGTTCTCGGCGAAGGCGCCGACCGCACTGTTCGGCAGCGACTCCAGGACGAACTGGGCGGCGGAGGGCAGCTGTCCACCGTCCGTCTTGGCGTCGACCGCGCCCTTGTCGAGGGACGCGGGATCGACATGCATTCCGGCGCCGGGCGCGAAGACATTGCCGGCGAGCAGGCCGACGACCAGCGCGATGCTGGTGGCGACCTCGAACCAGATCAGGGCCTTGACCCCGATCCGGCCGAAGGCCTTGAGGTCGCCCGCCTTGGTGATGCCGGCGACGACGACACAGAAGACCAGCGGGGCGATCATCGCCTTGATCAGCCGGACGAAGCCGTCGCCGAGCGGCTGGAGCGACGACCCCGCCCCCGGCCAGAGGCGTCCGACGAGGACGCCGAGGACCAGGGCGATGAGCACCTGCGCAAACAGACTGGTGCGCAGCAGACGGCCGGCGCGGCGTATGAGGGTTCCATTGGCGTGCGGCACGGGCACTCCTCCATGGACGGTTCTGGCATACGGAATTGGACTTCCGCGGTCCGTCACTATTGCCGTCTGGCGTTCCGCACGAAAGAGGCCGGTGTCAATTCCCGGGAAATCTTGGAGCTTGATCCAGGCCGCGGCCGCCCGACTGGCCCGCTAGGCGCGCTTTGCCCCGCCTCCCGCTCTGCCGCCGCACCCACCTCTGCACGCCAGGCCGCGCCCTCATGCAAGGAGATGCGCCTTGTCCCCCATCACCACAACGGGATGCCGCGCCGGGTCGAGCGCACGCAGCAGGGCCGCCATCGCCTCCTTGGGGATGCTGACGCAGCCGGAGGTCCCGCTTCCGTGATCCAGATGCATCCAGATCCCGCCACCCTTGGACTGCCCCTGGGGACGCGTCGGGTCCAGCGGCGAGGTGCCCTTGACGCGGTTGTAGTTGATGGCGACGACATAGTCGAAATCGTGCCGGGTGCCCTTGTCCCAGTACGAGGGCGGCGTGAACTGCGGCGAGTGCGTGTACGGCAGCCGGGCACCCGGGTCCGCGAGGACGCCACCCGCGTCGGTCAGCGAGAACACCCCCACGGGGCTGCGCTTGTCGCCCTCATGGTGGTTCAGCGTCCAGCCGTGACGGCCGTTGTGCGCGGCCCACTTCGCCGTGCGGTCCCAGCCCCGGGCACCCTTTTCGAAGAGCACGACGGTGGACTCGGCGGAGTCCGGACCCTGCCCGTAAACAGCGACAACCTGCCGGGAATCGGCCGGGATCCGCGACCGCAGGGCGCTGCCGACCTCGGGGATGTCCTTGAGGTGTGTGGTCGTCGACGTACCACGCGCCGGGCCGCCGGGCCGCTCCTTCTTCCCCGCGCCGTCATCCTTGCCGTCCCCGCCGCTCGCGCCGCCCCCACAGCCCGCCAGAAGCACCAGCCCCGCGGCCATCGCCGCCACCCTCATCGCACTGCCCGCAATTCGCATGGCCACATCGTCGCACCGGAAGTGCGACGAACCTTCAGCACCCGCCCGTCACCTACGCGTCCCACACGATTGGCCCGATACCCACGCCGGCGACGGAAAACCGTTTGAAATCGGCACGCCCGGCGCGCCAACCTTCCATCTTCCGCTCCGGATACTCCTCCCCACCCACTCCCCCACGCGTTCCCGCCCGCCGCACCGCTCCGCCTCCGGCCGGAACATCCGCCCACGACACGTCTTGGACATCATGCACATTCGCGACCTTCCGCACCCCGACCCCGGCGTCCCGGACGTCCGTACGGGCGGCAGTTTTCTCCTGTGGCTCTACAAACAGCAGCTCGGCGGGCAGGCCAAGGCCCTGTTATGGGGGCTGGTGCACACCGGCGCGGTGGCCACGTTCCCCCTGCCGGTGGGCATCGCCGTACAGGCCGTGGTGGACCGCGACACCGGCCAACTCATGCTGTCCGGCGGCCTCATGGTGCTCCTGGGGGTTCTGCTCTCCCTCGGCGACGCCATGCTGCACCGCTCGGCGGTCACCAACTGGATCACCTCCGTCGCCCGGGTGCAGCAACTGCTCGCCCGCAAGACCACCGAACTCGGATCGACCATGACCCAGCGGGTGGCGGCCGGTGAGGTCGTCGCCGTCAGCACCGGTGACCTGGAGAAGATCGGCTGGTTCGTCGAGGCGATCTCCCGGTTCGGCGCCGCGGCACTGACCTCGGTCGGCGTCTGCGTCGCCCTGATGGTCTATCAGCCCGCCCTCGGCGTCGTGGTGGCCCTCGGCGTGCCCGTACTGGCACTGGCCGTACTGCCCCTGCTGCCGCCCGCCACCCGGCGCGCCGACGCCCAGCGCGAGAAGGCAGGCAAGGCGACCGAACTGGCGTCCGACACCGTCGCCGGGCTGCGGGTACTGCGCGGCATCGGCGGCGAGGAACTCTTCCTCGGCCGCTACCGCAGCGCCTCTCAGGAAGTGCGCAAGGCCGCCGTGCGCAGCGCCCGTATGTGGTCCCTGATCTCGGCCGTACAGGTCGCGCTCCCGGGCCTGCTGCTGATCGCGGTGGTCTGGTACGGCGTCCGGCTCGCCCTCGACGGCCGGATCGCCATCGGCGAGCTGGTCACCATCTACAGCGCGGTCGCCTTCCTGCTTTATCCGCTGCGCCACTTCGAAGAGATCGCGATGGCCTACTCCTTCTCCAGGCCCTCGGCGAAGCGCGCGGCGCGGGTGCTCGCGCTGACCAGGCCCGCCGACGGCCGGACCACCGGCCCCACCACCCCCGACGGCGATCTGCACGACCCCGTCAGCGGCCTGACCGTCGCGGCAGGCCGGCTGACCGCGGTGGTCTGCGGCGACCCCGACGCCGCGGGCCGGCTCGCCGAACGCCTCGGCGGGCACGCGCCCGCTCCGGACGAGGATGCCGCACCCCTGCCGTCCGTCCTCCTCGGCGGCACCCCGCTGGACGATCTCCCACGCGACGCCGCCCGGACGGCCGTCCTCGTCCAGGACAAGGACCCGGTCCTGCTCTCCGGCACCCTCGGCGAACTCCTCGACGTACCGGCGTCCGGGCGGGTGGGCACGGCTCAGGCGCTGGCCGCGGCGCAGTGCGGCGACGTCCTGACCGCGCTGGCGCAGGCGTCCGTCGACGACTCCGGGGACCCGATGCGTACCCGGATCACCGAACGCGGCCGGTCACTGTCCGGCGGCCAGCGCCAGCGCCTCGCCCTGGCCCGCTCCCTCGTCACCGACCCCACGGTCCTGGTGCTGGACGAGCCGACCAGCGCCGTCGACTCCCATACCGAGGCGCGGATCGCCGACGGCATCCGCGAGATCCGGACCGGCCGTACGACGGTGGTGCTCACCTCCAGCCCCCTCCTGCTGGACCGCGCCGACGAGGTGGTCTTCCTCCCGGCGGGCAAGGTCGCCGCCACCGCCACCCACCGCGAACTGCTGCGCACCGACCCCGGCTACCGCGCCGTCGTCACCCGCGAGACCGACGACGCACCGGCCCGCCCGGCACCCGCACCGTCCGCACACCAAACCCCCGCGCAGCTCGAGGAGACCGCATGATCGGCCTGGCGCCACCGGAGCACGATCCGGACGCCCCGCAGACCACCACGACCCTGCCCGTCGGCTCCCCGGCGACCGTCCGCGGCTACGTCACCGGCCTGATCCGCCGTCACCGTCGGGCCTTCGCCCTCCTGATCGGGGTGAACGCCGCTGCGGTGATCGCCTCGATGGTCGGTCCGTACCTCCTCGGCGAGCTGGTCGAGGACCTCTCCGCGGGCGACCGCGACATCCCCCTCGCCCGCACCCTCGCGCTGTTCGCCCTCGCGCTGACCGCCCAGACCGTGTTCGTAGGGACCGTACGGCTGCGCGGGGCGATGCTCGGCGAGCAGATGCTGGCCGATCTGCGCGAGGACTTTCTCGTACGGTCCGTGGCGCTGCCGCCGAGCGTTCTGGAACGCGCCGGCACCGGCGATCTGCTGTCCCGTATCACCACGGACATCGACCGGCTGGCGGAGGCGATGCGCGAGGCCGTACCGCAGCTGTCCATCGGCGTGGTGTGGATCGCGCTGCTGATCGGCGGGCTCACCGTGACCGCGCCGCCGCTGGCGCTGTCCGTCCTCATCGCGCTGCCCGTGCTGATCGTCGGCTGCCGCTGGTACTTCAGGCGTGCACCGAGCGCCTACCGTTCCGAGGCCGCCGGATACGCCGCCGTCTCCGCCGCGCTCACCGAGACCGTGGACGCGGGACGCACCATCGAGGCACACCGGCTGGGCCCCCGCCGGATCGCCCAATCGGAGCGCAGGATCCGGGAATGGACGCAGTGGGAGCGGTACACCCTGTACCTGCGATCGGTGCTCTTTCCCGTGGTCAATGTGACGCATGTGCTGCTGCTCGGCTCGGTGCTGCTGCTCGGCGGCGCCTTCGTCATGAAGGGCTGGCTGACGCCCGGTCAGCTGACCACGGGGGCGCTCCTGGCGCAGATGATGATCGAGCCGATCGGCATGGTCCTGCGGTGGTACGACGAGCTGCAGGTGGCGCAGGTGTCGATCGCGCGGCTGGTGGGCGTGCGGGAGATCGAACCGGAGGCCGCGGACGAGCGGGTGACGCCCGACGGCCGGGACGTCCGCGCGGACGAGGTGCGGTTCGGCTACCGCGCCGGGGTCGATGTGCTGCACGACGTCTCGCTCCAGGTCCGCCCCGGCAGCCGGCTGGCGCTGGTCGGCCCGTCCGGCGCGGGCAAATCGACGCTGGGCCGGCTGCTGGCGGGCATCTACGGACCGCGTACGGGCACCGTCACCCTGGGCGGCGCCGAGCTGTCGGAGATGCCCGCCGAACGGGTCCGCGCCCATGTGGCGCTGGTCAACCAGGAACACCACGTCTTCGTGGGCTCGCTCCGCGACAATCTGCTGCTCGCCTGCACGAGCGCGGCCGATGCCGAACTGTGGGCGGCGCTGCGCGCGGTGGACGCCGACGACTGGGCGGGCGCGTTGGACGAGGGCCTGGACACCGAGGTCGGCTCCGGCGGCCATCCGCTCACCCCCGCGCAGGCCCAGCAGATAGCGCTGGCCCGGCTGGTACTCGCCGACCCGCACACGCTGGTGCTGGACGAGGCCACATCGCTGCTGGATCCGCGGGCGGCCCGTCATCTCGAACGCTCGCTGGGCAAGGTGCTGGACGGCCGCACGGTGGTGGCCATCGCGCACCGGCTGCACACCGCGCATGACGCGGATCTGATCGCGGTCGTCGAGGAGGGCCGGATCAGCGAACTGGGCAGTCACGACGAGCTGGTCGCCGCGGAGGGGGCGTATGCGGCGCTGTGGCGGTCCTGGCACGGGTGACCGGTCGCCGCCGTGGTGGTCGTCAGGCCTGCCGGCCTTCGTCTCCACGGGGGCGGCAGTCCTCGCGGGTGCGCGCCGCGACCCCCGGGCCGCGGCGCGCGCCGGTCAGATGTAGCCGAGGGCGCCGAGGGCGCCGACGCCGCCGAGCACCATGAAGACCGGCATCAGGACCTTGATCTCCACCCAGCTGCCCGCCTTGAAGCGCATGCCCTTGGGCGGGCCGATCGGGTACCAGCGCTTGCGGCCTATCGGGATGGGCCACAGCACGGGGCAGCCGGAGACGGTCAGCGCGTCACCGATGTCATGGACCAGCGCGCCGAGCACGACGGGCAGGCCCAGCCAGAGGTACTCCTCGCCCGGTCCCGTGAACAGCCAGTGCGCGCCGTTGCCCGGCTGGTCGAGAATGCCGCCCAGGATCCAGGCCGAGGCCGCGCCCAGCAGCCAGACCAGCACATCGCTGGAGACCCGCGCCGCCCGCCACAGCAGGCCCTCGATGGCGAGGACCATATGGACGAAGAGGATGGCCAGGACCGCCCACCGGCCGCCCTTCATCGCCAGCAGGGACATGCCGCCGCCGACCAGCACGGCCCACACCCAGGTGTGGGTGAGGGTGCGGTGCCCGCCGTTGCGGTTGGAGTCGCCGCGCATCCTGGTGGCCTTGTAGACCGCGTGCGAAATGTTGTCGACCACCTCGCAGACCATCCGCGAGAGGGGGCCGAAGGAGCGGGAGATGGTGGCGGACTTGTGGTCGAGGTCGGGGGCGAGCGCCGCGCCGGCACAGATCAGCGCTCCGCACAACAGCACCGGCCAGGGCATCGGGTGCCCGGCGGCATCGGCCGCCGCGCCCACCCCCAGCCAGGCCGCGGCCCCGGACAGCGAATGCGCCGGTCCCATCATGGTCGTTCCCCCACCCTTGTTGTGTCGGCTGTTGTGTCGGCCCGCGCGCTGCCAAGGCGCTTCCGACCCCGCTCCGCCGCCATGCTTTTGACGCCCGGTCGGCTCGGCGACTCAGCGTAGCGTCAGATGATCTCCGCAGGTCGCGCGGGTGCGGCCTCACACACCCAGTACTTCGTCCAGCCAGTCGAACACCCGCTGGTCGAACCGGGAGCGATTGTGGCTCTCGCAGTGTCCGGCCGATCCCTCGTCAGCCGTGAAGCGGACCAGCTTCCTGGGGCACTTCAGCGCCTCGTACAGCTGCTCCGCCTGCGCCGACGTCGGGTCGTTCTCGGCGGCCGCGACGAGCGTGGGGCAGGCGATGGAACCCACCACATCCGCCAGCCGGTAGCGCCGCATCTCCACGACGTACTCGCCGAGCGAACGCAGACCGTGCACCCACAGCGCGCGCTGGACCAGCTTCCATTTCAGGATCGGATCGTCCGCGATCCCGGCGAGGTACGGATCCAGTTCCGCCGGGTCCACATCGGGCAGCCGCTCCTTGAGGTCCTGCGGCAACGGCAGCTGCTTGGCGAAGGCCGACGGATCCCAGTGCCCGGGGTCGGCGATCAGCGCCGCGATCCTCGGCTCGCCGCTGACCCCGCGCGGTGCCAGACAGCCGCCGAAGCTCCAGCCCATGACGGCGATCCGCTCGGCGTCGACCTCCGGCAGCGTCAGAGCATGATCGACGACGGGACGCAGCACGGTCTCCCAGTCCGGGCGCAGCGTCAGGCCGTCCTTGACGAGGGACCGTCCCTGGCCCGGTCCGTCGACGAGCAGGCAGGCATAGCCGCGGCGCAGCGCGGGAACGGCGTGCGACCAGTACATCTCGTGGATGTTGGAGTCGTAGCCGTTGACGCCGATGAGCGTCGGCCGGGCCGTGCCCCCGTTCCGCGGCGCGCACAGGTAGCCGGGCAAGGTGCCGCGCTCGAAGGGGATCTCCACGGGCCGCATGGGGTGCTCCGCGAGCTCCGCGAAGCGGGCGAAGCAGCGGCTCTCGTGGTCGAACGCTTCGACCAGCCGGGGCTCGACCGGGGCGCCGAAGAGCGGGAAGTAGGAGACGCGGTAATAGGTGCTCGCCCGCTGGTACGCCTCGCGGGCGCTCACCCGATGGCCGCGGTCGTCGCTCTCGCGCGCCCAGGACTCCACCGTCGCGGCGGTCGCCGACCATTCCCGGTGCCATCCGGCGACGTCCCCCGGGACGATCCGCCCCACGGTCTTCTCGCACTCGCCGTACTCCGCGCCCCCGCGGGTGCTCAGGGCAAGCGCCCGCTCGGTGAACGACTGGAACAGCGGGTCGCTGGAGAGGGGAGGCACGGGCGCGGCTCCTTGGCGAGGGCGGCACGGGTCGCCTCACCCTTACCCTCGGCGGGTACCTCCGGCCGCACGCCGATTCCGTATCCCCTCCGAACGGTCCAGCGCCGCCGCCCGCTACGCGGCCGCGGTCCCCGTCGCCTCCGGCGTCCGGGCCGCACGTGTCCCGGCCAGGCGCCGCAGCGGCGCATAGACGGCCACGGCGACCGCGAAGGCGACGTAGTACGCAAGATCGGCGCCATGCAGCGCGGCCGCCACCGGGCCGACGAAGAGGGTGGTGTCCATGAAGGGCACGGCGGCGGCGAACGCGGCCACGAAGGCGACGGCCGCGGGCCACCACGGCTGGGGACGCGCGAACTCGGCCGCGACATCGATCGGCGCGCCCTTGCGGGCCTTGGCCCGCTGCCGGGCGTCAACGATCACCACGCCGATGAAGCCGGGTATCCAATAGCCCACGAACAGCAGGACGTTTTGGAAGCGGGCCGTGGTGTCCGCGGAGTGCATCCACAGGACCAGCAGAAAGCCGAGCACGGCGGCCACGCCGGCGGCGAGGGGCCGGGGAATCCGTACGCCGGCCGCCTGCAGGGCCAGGGAGCCGCTGTAGTCGTTCATGGCGTTGCTGCACACCGCCGCGGCCGCGATGGCCAGCAGCCCGAAGGCGGCGAGGGCGCCGCCGCCCAGGAGGCCGTGGACGCCTGCGGCGGTCTGGTCGGTGAACAGCTTGGCGCCCCACAGCCCCAGCGTCTGGACCCAGACGTAGGAGAGCACCATGCCGAGCAGGGAAAACCAGAACATCCGGGGCTGCGAGGTCGTGCGGGGCAGGTAGCGGCTGAAGTCGGAGGCGTAGGGCGCCCACGAGATCGCCAGGCTCAGCGCGATGGTGCTGGTCAGGACGAAGGCCCCGACGCGGTCGGCGCCGTGCACGGAGCCCGCTGCGGGGAGCGGCACGCCGGACAGCAGCTTGACGCTGAGCACCAGGAAGGCGGCGCCCAGCACAAAGGTCATCCAGGTCTGGAGCTGATGCAGGGCCTCATAGCCGAAGACGCCGACGGCGCCCTGCAGCAGCAGGACCACCAGTGCACCCAGCCAGAACGGCCACCCGAGCAGCTGGGCCAGCGCCTCGCCGCCGAACAGACCGATGAGCGCGTCCCAGGCGATGGAGGAGAGCCACTGCATGATGCCGGGCAGCACCACACCGCCGCCGAAGGCCAGTCGCGACAGCGGCAGCTGGCCGGTGCCGGTCTGGCTGCCCCAGGTGCACAGATAGGCGGCCGGCAGCGCGCCGATGACCGTGCCGAGCACCATCGCGATGAGTGCGGTCCAGAAGTCCAGCCCCAGCGAAATGCCCACGGTGCCGGTGAAAACGCCGCTCATGGTGAGATTGGGCGCAAACCACACGGTGAAGAGCCGTCCGGGCCTTCCGTAGCGGTTACTTTCCGGCACGGGCTGGATACCGTGCCGTTCGACCGCCAGGTCGCCGGCTCTCGCGGGCATCCGCCCGCCGAAGGTGGACTGCTCGATGGTCATGGCTCTCCCGGGCTTCGTTTGCGGCGCTTACGGTAAGCCGAGCAGCGGAAGGACCGGGAAGGGGGCCCCTCGACCGGCCGGCCGATACGGCCGCCACCCTCCCGACCAGCGGTTTCCTTGACTGTGGTGACGAGGGAAGGGGACGCCTCGCCGACGCAATCCATCGTAGAAGGCGTTCCGCCGACCGCCTGCGTCCCCGCCTCGGGCCCGCCCCCGCCCCGCCCCGGCTGTCCCGGCCCTCCGCGGGCCGTATCGCCGCAGCTCAGATGCCGCGGGCCGGGCGTCGTCACCGTGCGGGAGGCCGACGCGACGGCCATCCGATCTTCGGATGTGCGGCCGGTTCCCTGATCCGGGCCCCGGACAGGCAGTATGGGGGCGTGACCCTCATCGATCATTTGCCGAACGACGCCGACCCCGATGCCCTCTTCGAAGCCTTTTCGGGCTGGGCCGAGCAGCAGGGCATCGCGCTCTACCCTGCCCAGGAGGAGGCGCTGATCGAGGTGGTCTCGGGTGCGAACGTCATCCTGTCCACCCCCACCGGCTCCGGGAAGAGCCTCGTGGCGGCCGGCGCGCACTTCACCGCCCTCGCCAATGACCAGGTCACCTTCTACACCGCGCCCATCAAGGCCCTGGTGTCGGAGAAGTTCTTCGATCTGTGCAAGCTGTTCGGCACCGAGAACGTCGGAATGCTGACCGGCGACGCTTCGGTCAATTCCGATGCGCCGGTCATCTGCTGCACCGCCGAGGTGCTCGCCTCCATCGCCCTGCGCGACGGCAAGCATGCCGACATCGGCCAGGTCGTCATGGACGAGTTCCACTTCTATGCCGAGGCGGACCGCGGCTGGGCCTGGCAGATTCCGCTGCTGGAACTGCCGCAGGCGCAGTTCATCCTGATGTCGGCGACGCTCGGCGACATGTCGCGGTTCGAGGAGGACCTGACCCGGCGCACCGGCAAGCCGACGTCGGTGGTGCGCTCCGCGACCCGGCCCGTGCCGCTGTCGTACGAATACCGCAGCACGCCGATGACGGAGACGCTCACCGAGCTGCTGGAGACCCGCCAGTCGCCTGTGTACATCGTGCACTTCACCCAGGCCGCCGCCGTGGAACGGGCGCAGGCGCTGATGAGCATCAATATGTGCACGCGTGCCGAGAAGGACGAGATCGCACAGCTCATCGGGAACTTCCGGTTCACCACCAAGTTCGGACAGAACCTGTCGCGCTATGTGCGGCACGGCATCGGTGTGCATCACGCCGGCATGCTGCCGAAGTACCGCCGGCTCGTGGAGAAGCTGGCCCAGGCGGGCCTGCTGAAGGTGATCTGCGGTACGGACACGCTGGGCGTCGGGGTCAATGTGCCGATTCGGACGGTGCTGTTCACCGCGCTGACGAAGTACGACGGGACCCGGGTGCGGACGCTGCGGGCCCGGGAGTTCCACCAGATCGCCGGCCGGGCGGGCCGGGCGGGGTTCGATACCGCCGGGTTCGTGGTCGCGCAGGCGCCCGAGCACGTCGTGGAGAACGAGAAGGCGCTGGCGAAGGCGGGCGACGACCCGAAGAAGCGCCGCAAGGTCGTGCGCAAGAAGGCGCCGGAGGGCTTCGTCAACTGGGGCGAGAACACCTTCGAGAAGCTCATCGCCTCCGATCCCGAGCCGCTGACCAGCCGTTTCCGGGTCACTCACGCGATGCTGCTGTCGGTGATCGCACGGCCGGGCAATGCCTTCGAGGCGATGCGCCAGCTGCTGGAGGACAATCACGAGCCGCGCCGGAACCAGCTGCGGCACATCCGTCGGGCCATCGCGATCTACCGGTCGCTGGTGGACGGCGGGATCGTCGAGCAGCTCGAGGAGCCGGATGCGGAGGGCCGGATCGTCCGGCTGACCGTCGACCTTCAGCAGGACTTCGCGCTCAACCAGCCGCTGTCCACCTTCGCGCTTGCCGCGTTCGATCTCCTCGACCCGGAGTCGCCGTCCTACGCGCTGGACATGGTCTCGGTCGTGGAGTCCACGCTGGACGACCCCCGGCAGATCCTGGCCGCGCAGCAGAACAAGGCCCGGGGCGAGGCGGTCGCCCAGATGAAGGCCGATGGCGTCGAGTACGAGGACCGCATGGAGCGGCTCATGGACGTCGAGTACCCCAAGCCGCTGGACGAGCTGCTCTCCCACGCCTACGGCCTCTACCGCCGGAGTCATCCGTGGGTGGGCGACCATCCGCTGTCGCCGAAGTCCGTCATCCGCGACATGTACGAACGCGCCATGACCTTCACGGAGTTCACGTCGTTCTACGAGCTGGCGCGCACCGAGGGGATCGTGCTGCGCTACCTGGCGAGTGCGTTCAAGGCCCTGGATCACACCGTGCCGGACGATCTGAAGTCCGAGGACTTCCAGGACATCATCGCCTGGCTGGGCGAGATGGTGCGGCAGGTGGACTCCAGCCTGCTGGACGAATGGGAGCAGCTCGCCAATCCCGAGGAAGAGACCGCGGAGCAGGCGCAGGAGCGGGCGGATCAGGTCCGGCCCGTCACGGCCAATGCCCGTGCCTTCCGGGTGCTGGTGCGCAATGCGATGTTCCGCCGGGTGGAGCTGGCGGCGCTGGACAAGGTCGAGGAGCTCGGCGAGATGGATGCCGACTCCGGCTGGGACGCGGATGCCTGGGGCGAGGCGATGGACGCCTACTGGGACGAATACGACGACCTGGGCACCGGCCCGGACGCGCGCGGCCCGAAGCTGCTGAGTATTGAGGAGGATGCCGCACACGGACTGTGGAAGGTGCGGCAGACTTTCGCCGACCCGAACGGTGACCACGACTGGGGCATCTCCGCGGAGGTGGATCTGGCCGCCTCCGACGAGGAGGGGCGTGCGGTGGTACGCGTCACCGATGTGGGGCAGCTGTGAGGAGACGGCTTCGCCCGAGGCCGTCGTGGGATGCGATGGAGGGCCGCCGGTCATGACCAATCCCGCCGAGAGGCTGGTGGATCTGCTGGATCTGGAGCAGATCGAGGTGAACATCTTCCGGGGCCGCAGTCCGCAGGAAAGCCTCCAGCGCGTCTTCGGCGGGCAGGTCGCGGGCCAGGCGCTGGTGGCGGCCGGGCGGACGACGGAAGGCGACCGCCCGGTCCACTCGCTGCACGCGTACTTCCTCCGGCCGGGCCGGCCCGGGGTGCCGATCGTGTACCAGGTCGAGCGGGTCCGCGACGGGCGGTCCTTCACCACCCGTCGCGTTGTCGCGGTCCAGCAGGGACGCACGATCTTCAATCTGACCGCCTCCTTCCATCCGCCGGAAGCCGGCTTCGATCATCAGTTGCCGATGCGCCGGGCGGTGCCCGACCCGGAGGAGCTGCCCACGGTCGCGGACGAGGTCCGCGAGCACCTGGGCGATCTGCCCGAGGCCCTGGAGCGGTTCGCCCGCAGGCAGCCGTTCGACATCCGGTATGTCGACCGGCTGCGCTGGACGCCGGACGAGATCGAGAATGCGGAGCCGCGCAGCGCGGTATGGATGCGCGCGGTGGGGCCGTTGGGTGACGATCCGCTGGTGCACACCTGCGCGCTGACCTACGCCAGCGATATGACGCTGCTGGACGCCGTCCGCATCCCGATCGAGCCGCTGTGGGGGCCCCGGGGCTTCGACATGGCCTCGCTCGACCATGCGATGTGGTTCCACCGTCCGTTCCGCGCGGACGAGTGGTTCCTCTACGACCAGGAGTCCCCGATCGCCACCGGCGGCCGGGGCCTGGCCCGCGGACGGATCTACGACCGCGACGGCAGGATGCTGGTCTCGGTCGTCCAGGAGGGACTGTTCCGAAAGCTCGGCGGCTGATTCCGCTCGGCCGCGGACTGCCGTACCACCGGGCTCCGATGCCGCCCCGGGTCTTCCTTGCGGGCGGCTTCGAGGGCCCGGGTGAGATTGACGCGGTACCACATCACCTCGTCGAACTCCTCCGCCGTCAGCACCCGTTCGAACGATTCCCGGGCGGCGACGGTCGCCGTGATCACGGAGGCGAAGACGGGCCTGAGCCGGCGGAGCAGTAGGCGCTCCTTCGGGTCTTCGACGACCGAGGCCAGTTCCTCGGGCGGCAGCACGGCGGCGATCACCGCCGCCGATTCCCAGGGATCGTCCGTCTGCCCCATGAGCTGCGCCACCCGCCGGGCACGCCACTGCCGTGGCCGCCAGTCCTGTCCGCCGTCGAGGATCACCCGCATCGCGGCCGGGGTGTTGCCCTGCAGCAACTCCGGTTCCCGGTCGGCGAATTCGGCGATCTCGGCGGCGAGATAGAGCCAGACCACCGCACCGAAGCGGTTCACATAGAACCTGACCGGACCGAAGCAGCCGGCCCGGGTCAGGCGTTGGAAGCGTCCGGGGCCGATCCGCATCAGCTCGGCCGCCTCGTTCGTGCCGACCGTGCGGATGCGCTCGCGGAGCGTGTCGGGGAAGCCTGGCTCGGCCTGGAGCCGGGCGATCTCCTGCGCCAGGACCCGGCGCCGCCCGAGCGGTCCGGCGGTGCCCGGCCGTTCCTCCGCCCCGGCCGGGACCGTCCGTACTTCACCGAGCTGGGTGGCGAGCTCGAACTCGCCGCTCCTCAGCTCCAGTTCCTGGGCGGCACGCCCCACGGCGAATGTCTGCTGCCCATCGCACATCACTGTCATGTCACTTCCCCCGCACCACAGTCGATTACTGACAGTCACGACTGTAACGGCGGGGTGCGACAGCGGGTCAACCTCCGCCTCAGGCCTGTGGATAACTTTCCGGCCGACGGACCGCGACGCCCAGATGCTCGCCCACGCGATTGACCAACAGCGTCATTTCGTAAGCGATCTGCCCCATGTCGGCGTCGGCTCCGGCCAGCACGCACAGACAGCTGCCGTCGCCCGCCGCCGTTACGAACAGCATCCCCTCGTCGAACTCGACCATGGTCTGGCGTACCCGCCCGGCCCGGAAGTGCAGCCCGGAGCCTTTCGCGAGGCTGTGCAGTCCCGAGGCGACCGCCGCCAGATGTTCGGCGTCCGCCTTTTCCAGCGCTTGGCTCGCTCCGGTCACCAGCCCGTCGTTGGAGAGCACCATTGCGTGCCGTACCTTCTCCACCCGCTTGGTCAGGTCGTCCAGCAGCCAGTCGAGTCCGCTGCTCAGTGCCATGCCGCTTCCTCCCCGTATCCCCGTCCGGTTCCTTGACCGCACGGCAGTGCGCAGTCAGTGCGCGACTGCCGTGCCAGCCTGTCCCACCTCCGGCGTCTGGGCAAGCGGGTCCCCGCACCGGCGTGCCACTTCGTGCCGGATCGCGGCGGACGGGAGGATGTCGGCATGGCACACAAGATGACCAAGGACGAGTGGCGGAATTTTCTTTCCGAGGGCACCCGCACCGGCAAGCTGTCGACCGTACGGGCCGACGGCAGCCCGCACATCGCCCCGGTGTGGTTCCTCATGGACGACGATGAGCTGGTGTTCAACACCGGGAAGGAGACGGTCAAGGGCCGCAATCTCGCCCGCGACAACAGAGTTTCGCTGTGCGTGGACGACGAGCGGCCGCCGTTCTCCTTCGTGGTCGTCCAGGGGACGGCGGAGCTCAGCGAGGATCTCACCGCTGTGCGGCACTGGGCGACCCGGATCGCGGCCCGCTACATGGGAGAGGACCGAGCGGAGGAATACGGCGCCCGCAACGGCGTACCCGGCGAACTCGTCGTGCGCGTAAAAATCGCCAAGGCCGTAGCCATCGCCGGCCTCGCCGACTGACCACGGCGACCGGGGCGACCCGGGCGACCGGGGCGACCCGGGCGACCGGGGCGACCGGGGCGACCGGGGCGACCGGGGCGACCGGCCGGCCCGCTACCCGACCGAGTGCAGCTGCCGCGCGGTGTGCCGCCGGCCGGCGTGTTCGACCAGCCGTATCAGCACTTCCTTGCCGGAGTCGCGGTCCCGCGCGTCGCACAGCACCACGGGGGTCCCACGGTCCAGGTCAAGGGCGCGGGCCACCTCGTCGGCGCCGTAGGACCGCGACTGCGCAAAGCAGTTGACGGCGACCAGGAACGGAATGGCGCGGCGCTCGAAGTAGTCCACCGCCGGGAAGCAGTCCGCCAGGCGCCGGGTGTCGGCCAGCACCACGGCGCCCAGCGCGCCGTCCGACAGGTCGTCCCACAGGAACCAGAAGCGGCCCTGGCCCGGGGTGCCGAAGAGATAGAGGGACAGGCCCTGCCTGATGGTGATGCGGCCGAAGTCCATGGCCACCGTGGTGGTGCTCTTGCCCTCCACTCCCCCGGTGTCGTCCACCGACGTGCCCGCTTCGGTGAGCCGCTCCTCGGTGCGCAGCGGACGGATCTCGCTGACCGATCCCACCAGGGTTGTCTTGCCCACTCCGAAGCCGCCCGCGACCAGGATCTTCAGGCCCAGCTCGGAGTCGGGGCCCGGGTTTGCGCCCTCCTGGGCCCCTCGTGCAACGTTCATCGGACGTCTCCTCCTGAATGCAGGTCAGGCATGTCACGGGGGTGTTCGGATGCAGGGCTCGACGGCGGAAGCCCCCGGCGGCAGAGTGCCGTCCGGAAATCCATGGCGAGGACCGTACCGCCGACTGATCGCGTTTATCTTCGATTTCAACGAAACCGTATGGAGTTCGGGCCGTTGCGTCCGGAGCGGTGCGTTCCGTCGTAGCATCCGGCCCGCCGGGGACCGGCCGTTGCGCTCTCGTGAACGGTTCCGATCCCGGAACGTCCGGCGCCCGCTGCCGGTTCCCCGCCGTGGGGGATCATCAGCTCATGACGCAGCAACAGGCGCAGGAGCAGGCCCGGGAGCAGGACGGCGGCGGTACCGATGCGCACACCCCGGCCGGCACCGTCGAGCGCAACGGCATCAATCCGGTGCCGGAGTCCGAGCGGCACGGCACGCCGCGGTCCCTGTTCTGGCCCTGGGCCGCGTCCGGGCTGTCCCTGCTGTGCATCGCGTACGGCAGCTACCTCGTGGGCCTCGGGCTCAACCCGTGGCAGGCGATCGTCTCCGGGGCCATCGGCTATGTGCTGTCGTTCATCCTGGTCGGCCTGATCTCCGTCGCCGGGACCCGCACGGGCGCGCCCACCATGGCCATCGGCCGGATCTCCTTCGGACGGCAGGGCAACAAGCTGCCCACGCTGTTCAGTTACGTCTCCAACGTCGGCTGGGAGACCGTGCTGGTCGCGCTCTCCTCACTGGGCGGGGCCGTCGTCCTGGCGCGTATCTCGCCCGGCACCTTCGCACGGGCCGACGGGACGACGCCGACCACGGCCGGGCAGGCGCTGTGCTTCGGTGTGACGGCGGTGTCGGTGGTGGTCGTCGGGATCTTCGGGCATGCGCTGATCATGCGGGTGCAGAAGTATCTGACCGCGGCGATCACCCTGATGACCGTGGTGTACCTGGTGCTGATGGCCGACCGCATCGATCCCTCCGCGCTGGGCGGCGGCACACCGGGCGATCTCGGTACGTTCATCGGAGGCGTCGTGTTCGCGATGACGCTGCTGGGGCTCGGCTGGGTCAACTGCGGCGCCGACTACAGCCGTTACCTGCCGCGGAACAGCAGCGGACGGGGCATCGCCGCCTGGACGACCCTCGGCGGGGTGCTGGCCCCCGTGGTGCTGCTGGTCTTCGGGGTGCTGCTGAACTCCGGTGACCCCAAGCTCGCACGGGCCGCGGCCGCCGACCCGGTGGGCGCGCTCGCCGCCGAGCTGCCGACCTGGTTCCTCGTGCCGTATCTGCTCACCGCCATCGGGGGCTTCGCCTCCGGGGCGATCATGGACATCTACAGCTCGGGCATGTCGATGCTGGCCCTGGGCATCCCGGTCCGGCGTCACCTCGCGGTCCTGGTGGACGGTGTACTGATGGCCGGCGGCGGCTGGTACGTCCTGTTCGTCTCGCCCAGCTTCTTCGCCACGTTCCAGGCGTTCCTGTCCATCATCGGGGTGGCGATGGCCGCCTGGACGGCGGTCTTCCTGGTGGAGCAGTGGCGCCGCCGCCGGTCGGGGTTCGATCTTGCGTCCGTACGGACCCTGGGATGGCCCGCGGTGCTCTCGCTCGCCCTGGCCACCGCCGTCGGCCTCGGCCTGATCACCTCCGCCGATCCGCACCTCGCCAAGGCCGTGGGCTTCCTGCTCAGCGACGGCGCCGCGCATGGCACCCTGGGCGCCATGAACCTCGGCGTCGTGGTGGCGTTGTTCGTCGCGGGCGCCTTGTACGCCGTCACCGCCCCTCTGGCCGACCGTGCCGCCCCCGAAGGAGACCGATGACCGACCACCATGCCGACCGGCCGCACGAGGTCCGTGCCTTCTTCGGGCCGCGCGCCGCGGACTGGGACACGAAGTTCCCCGACGACGGGCCCGCCTATGCCGCGGGCGTCGCCGAGCTGGGCCTCCAGGAGGGCGACCGGGTCCTGGACGCCGGCTGCGGTACGGGGCGCGCCCTGCCCGCGCTACGGGCGGCCGTGGGACCGCGCGGGACGGTGCTGGGAGCGGATCTCACCCCGGAGATGCTGCGGCAGGCCGTACGGGCCGGACGGGACCGTTTCGCGGGACTGCTGCTCGCCGATGTCACCCGGCTTCCGCTGCCCGACGGGGCGCTGGACGCCGTCTTCGCCGCCGGTCTCGTCTCGCATCTGCCGGACTCTGCGGGCGGCCTCGCCGAACTGGCCAGGACCGTACGCCCCGGTGGCCGACTGGCCCTCTTCCATCCCCTCGGCCGGGCGGCGCTCGCCGCGCGCAAGGGCCGCCCGATCACCCCCGGCGACCTGAGGGCGGAGCCGAATCTGCGGCCCCTCCTGGCAGGCAGCGGCTGGGACCTCGTCCAGTACCTGGATGAGGACGCCCGCTATCTGGCGCTCGCGGTGCGCCAGGGGTGACGCGCGACGCCCCTCACCGGGGCGCCGGGTCCTCGGTATGCGGGACGGGGCAGCCGCCCGCTCCTCGCGCGGCGGGGAAGGTGCCGAGTTCGGCGATCCGGAACCCGTTGGGATAGCCCTTGATCTCGGGGTTCTGTCGGGCGTAGTGCGGCTTGCGGCGGGGTGGGAGCAGCCGTACGGCCCCGGCGCGCAGCTTGAGCGCACCGCGGACCGCCTTCTGGACGGCCGGTCGGGGCCGCGGGTAGCGGAAGGCGGTCAGCAGGGCGTCGTCCAGGAGGGCCATGCTCGCGCCGCGCACCACCGGGGCGAGCGGGCCGTACCAGCCCGCCATCAGGTCCAATGTGGCGTCCGATACCCGCCGGGCCCCTTCGTCCCAGCCGAAGTGCGCGTCCTCGTAGGCATCCAGACAGCGCTCGAAATCCTCGAAGGTCTCCGGGATTCCGGTGATCCCCATATGGCGGCCGAGGGTGCGGTAATAGGCCGCTATGGCGCGCGTCTCGTGCCGGCTCAGCCGGCGCCAGCCGTACTGGTCGATCCAGCGTTTGGGCACCACCACGAAGGTGCACAGGACATACCGCATATCGTCGTTGCCGATGTCGTAGCTGCGGTGCATCTGGTTCATCCGGCGGATCGCCGTCCGGCCGTCCGTCGCGTCGAAGCCGTGCTCCAGGACGGCGTCCAGAAGGAGGGCGGTGTCGTCGTAGCGTTTTTGCGTACGGTCCGTCAGTTCCGCGGTCTCGGCCAGCAGTCGGCCGATGCTGGGCACGGCATAGGTGCGGTAGAGCGCCAATTCCAGGGCCCTGGTCATGTCCCAGGGGAATTCATGGGTCGCGGTGATGCGGTAGATCTGCAGGAAATCCCGTTCCGGGTCGAGCCGCCGGATCTCCTTCAGCCAGTCGTAACGGCGCACCTGATGTCCGTCCCTTCGTCCGCCGAAGTTCCCTCGTCCGCAGAAGTTCCCATTTTATGCGCCTCGGGCATACTTCAACGACGGTGCAGGGCGGCGGATCGGGAGTGGCAATGGCCGGATTCATACGCGACATCCCCCGGAGATTCCGCGGCGTCAGACCCGCGCACCCGGAGCGGGCGCACAACCTCTTCGAGGCGGCGGCGGAGCATGTGGCGGCGGGCGCCGAGAACGACGAGGAGCGGGGCGCGCAGGCCGCCGCCTGGGTGTCGCCGGAGGCTCTGGCCTTCGGGGTCAACGAGCTGGCCTGCCGGGCGGTGATCGCGCTGGCGCGGGAGCGTCAGCAGCCGCCGCTGAGGGTCGCCCGCGAGCTGCTCGGCCTGCCGGTGGCGCCGTAACGGTCCGTCAACGCCGGGTCCGGCACGGACAGTGCCTGCTCGACCGGCATTCCGGTGCGCTCGGCGAGGGCCAGCCGCTCCCGGACCTCGCGCGGGGTACGCGGGCGGTAGCCGGGTCCCGTACCGCAGCAGCCGCCGTGGAAGGTCAGCCCGGCGCGCAGTACGGCCGCCAGCGCGCGCCAGCCGGCGGTGTCGCGCTTTCTGGGGACCGCCAGGTCGGCACCGGCATTGATCAGCTCGGCGCGGCACTGCGGGCAGGGGCCCGGCGGCTGCGAGGTGGCCGGCCTCTTGTAGGCGACCCGGCAGCCCAGGCACACGACGTGCGTCCCACTGCTGTAGATACACATGTGTGCAGCGTACGGCGGGTGACAAGCCCCAGCTCATCCAATTAAGGTGCGCCGATGGATTCCGGATCGGTTCCGGATCGAGTCCGGATGGATCGGAAAGGGAGGCCCCGCGTGCCCACGACCGAGAGCACTGACAGCGCCGGCGACCAGCTGTTCGTGCTGACGGCGGTGCTGTTGACTCCTGCGCAGTTCCCGAGCGTGCTCGGCGACGACTACCCCGAGGTGTGTGCCGGCCTCGGGCTCGAACCCTATGCCGAGGGCTACGGGCTGGTCCTCGGGCAGGACGGCAACGGCGCGCGCTGGACCGTGGCGACGGAGGACGTGTCGTTGGTGGCCTGCGCGATCGCGGCCTGGGACTGCGGCATGGAGTACGACCTCTCGCCCGGCGAGAGCAGCATCGTCGGGGCGCTGCCCGGCTGGCCCCTCGCCCTTGCCGTGTCGGCTCCCGAGGTGTCCGCGCCGCACGACCCCACGCCGCAGGAGGGAGATCCGGCGCCGCTCTCCCCGCCGGACGCCGAGGGCTGGGGCCCCGCCCAGCGGCGGCTCGGCGCGGACGAGATCGCGCTGCAGTGGGCGTCGTGGCGCGAGCAGGTGGACGACGAGGAGGCCTTCGCGGAGCCGGGCGAAGGGCGGCACGAGGGCGTACGCCGGGTGCTGGAGGAGGCGCGCGGGTATCTGACGCAGCCACCGCCGCCCGGCCGCGTGCGGTCGTCGTTCGCGGCGGGCGAGGCGCGCACGCTGCGGGTGGACGGGCCGGGCTGGAGCATGGTGGCCCGCACCGACGACATCGCGTTCGTGCTCCTGGACGAGGAGCCCGGCGAGGTACATCCGGTGGGCCGGGGGCCCGAACTTCCGGGGCTGCTGTCGTCGTTGGACGCGCTGGCGGTGCGGCCTTCCTGAGGCCCGGTGGCCGAGGGGCCCGGGGCGGTCCGGCACCGGCGCGAGACCTCACCGGCCCCGTCCGGGCCACCGCGCCCCGGCCCCGCCCCTCAGCGCCCCATTTCCTTACGCCTCAGCGCCCGATTTCCTTACGGGTGACCCGGCGCAGCCGACGCCGCTGCGAGGAATCGAGCGTCAGATAGGCGACGGCCGGCACCCCGATCATCACCAAGAGGGCCGCCCAGAAGGGCAGCAGCCACAGCAGGATCACTCCCACCGCGATGCCGCCGACCGCGACCTTCGCCTGTGTGGACATCCTTCACGTCCCTTCCGCGGCCCGCGCCGCGCTCTGTGTATTCCATTGAACGCCGGATCCGCTTCACAGGTTCCATCGAATGCCGTTCGGTCCTGTACCCTCGGGCGCTGCAGTCGCCAGTAGTCAAACTTGAGGAGTTCTCGACCCAGTGGCATTCCTCCCCGCGGTCCCGGCCGCGCATCTCACCGAGCTCACCCGCTGCGCGGCGGTCTTTCTGCCCGGCGATCCGCCCCGTGCCGGACGGGTCGCGTTCTGGCGGCCCGACGGCGAGCCCATCGCGGCCGCCGCCGTCGCCGACGGCGGCAACAACGGCAGCGGCAGCAGCGGCTACGGAGCCACGGTGGAAGAGCTCGACGTCGCTCTGCCGGACGACGACGGCGGGGTGTACGTGTCCGCCGTCCCCGCCGTGCTCCTGCCCGTGGCCGCGGCGCTGCCCGTCCTGACCCGTGCCCGTGCCACCCGCGGCGCCGATCCGGCCGCCGCCTTCTGGGGTGCCGCCTGCGTACTGGCGCTGCAGCTGGCCGCCCGCGGCCGGTTGCTGCCCGGAGTGAGCCCCGCCGAACACGACGCCTGGCGGCTGGGCCCGCTGGATCCGGCCGACATCGCACGGCTGCGTGACCTCGCCGCCGCCATGCCGCCGTACGCGCACGCCTCGCCCCTCCCGGACACCGACCCGCTCGAACTGCCCGAGCCGGAGCGTCATCTGCGGGCCTTCCTCGACGCGGTCGCCGACGGCCTCCCGCGGTCCCCCGCCGCGGTATCGGCCGCCGGCGGGCCGGCCTTCGCGGCGCCCGCACCGCAGCGCATCCCCGAGCAGCGCCCCTGGGCCGCGGACGTCGCAGCGGGCCATGACGCAGGCGTACGGATCTCGCTGCGGGTCGAGGTACACGGGAGGGACACGGCGGACCGGCCGTCCTTCACCGCCGTGCTCCAGCTGCACGGCCTGACCGATCCGACACTGGTCGCGGAGGCCGCCGAGGTGTGGGCCGGGGCGTCCTCGGCGGGGCGGGCGTTCGGGCCGCGGGCCCGGATGGACACCCTGCTCGCGCTGCGGCGGGCGGCCGGTGCCTGGCCGGCGCTCACCCCGCTGCTGTCCGCCGCGGTGCCGGACGCGCTGCCGCTGGCCGACGAGGAGATCGCCGAGCTGCTCGGCCCGGCCGGGCGCGCGCTGGCCGCCGCCGGCGTGCGGGTCCACTGGCCGAAGGAGCTGGCGCGGGAGTTGACCGGCCGGGTGGTGGTGGGATCGCCCGACCCCGTGGACGGGACCGCGTCCGGCCTGCCCTCGTTGCTGTCCGCCGATGCGCTGCTCTCGTTCAGCTGGCGTTTCGCGGTGGGCGACCAAGAGATCGACAAGGCGGAGCTGGAGCGGCTCGCGGAGGCCGGCCGGCCGCTGGTGCGGCTGCGCGACCAGTGGGTGCTCATCGACCCTGAGGAGCTGCGGGCCGCCCGCGACCACCAGGACCGCAAGGTCACACCGCTGGACGCGCTCGGCGCCGCGCTCACCGGCACCACGGAGGACAACACCGGCCGCCGGGTGAGCGTCACGGCGTCCGGCCCGCTGGCCGAGCTGCGCGACCGGCTCGCCGATCCGGAGCGCACGGATGCCGCGCCGCTCCGGCAGCCCGCCGCGCTCGCCGCGACGCTGCGCGACTACCAGCTGCGCGGCCTCGGCTGGCTGGACCGGATGACCTCGCTGGGGCTGGGCTGCACCCTCGCCGACGATATGGGGCTGGGCAAGACCATCACCCTCATCTCGCTCCATCTGCACCGGCAGACCCACCCCTCCTCGGCGGGTCCCACACTCGTCGTCTGCCCCACCTCCCTCATGGGCAACTGGCAGCGGGAGATCGAGAAGTTCGCGCCGGGCACGCCCGTGCGCCGCTTCCATGCCGCGCGGCGCAGCCTGTCGGACCTGGCCGACGGCGAGTTCGTGCTCACCACCTACGGCACGATGCGGCTCGATGCCGGGAAGCTGGCGGAGGTGGACTGGGGGCTGGTCGTGGCCGATGAGGCGCAGCACATCAAGAATCCGTTCTCCGCGACCGCAAAGGCGCTGCGCACCCTCCCCGCCAAGGCCCGGGTCGCGCTGACCGGCACCCCGGTGGAGAACGATCTGTCGGAGCTGTGGGCGATCCTGGACTGGACGACCCCCGGGCTGCTGGGGCCCCTGGGCCGGTTCCGTACGCGCTATGCGCAGGTCATCGAGGGCGGCTCCGCGGCGTCCGCGGAGGCGGGCCGGGCGGCCGAGCGGCTGTCCCGGCTGGTGCGGCCGTTCCTGCTGCGCCGCCGCAAGTCCGATCCGGGGATCGCTCCGGAGCTGCCGCCCAAGACCGAGACGGACCGGGCGGTGGCGCTGACCAGGGAGCAGGCCGGGCTGTACGAGGCCGTGGTGCGCGAGGGGCTCAGCGATATCGCCGGGACGGACGGGTTCGCGCGGCGGGGGCTGGTGGTCAAGCTGCTCACCTCGCTCAAGCAGATCTGCAATCACCCCGCGCAGTATCTGAAGGAAGCCGAGGCGGACGGCGGCCGGGCGGGGAACTCGCCGCGGATCGCCGGACGTTCAGGCAAGGTGGAGCTGCTGGACGAGCTGCTGGACAGCATCCTCGCGGAGGGCGCGAGCGTGCTGGTGTTCACGCAGTATGTCCAGATGGCCCGGCTGCTGGAGCGGCATCTGGCGACGCGTGGGCTGCCCACCCAGTTCCTGCACGGCGGGACGCCGGTCGCGCGGCGCGAGGAGATGGTGCGGCGGTTCCAGGAGGGTGCGGCGCCGGTGTTCCTGCTGTCGCTGAAGGCGGCCGGTACGGGCCTGAACCTCACCCGGGCCGCGCATGTGGTGCACTTCGACCGCTGGTGGAACCCAGCCGTCGAGGCGCAGGCCACGGACCGCGCTTACCGCATCGGGCAGACCCAGCCGGTGCAGGTCCACCGGATGATCACGGAGGGCACGATCGAGGACCGGATCGCCGAAATGCTCTCCCGTAAGCAGCAGTTGGCGGATGCGGTGCTGGGGTCGGGCGAGGCGGCGCTGACCGAGCTCAGCGACGCCGAGCTGGCGGACCTGGTCACCTTGCGAGGGAGCGAGCGATGAGCACACCGGACGAGAGGGACGCACCCGGCGGGATGGACACACCGGACGAGGGGAACGCCCCCGGACGGACGGACGAGCCCGAGCGGACCTTCGCGGCGCTGCCGGCGGCGCGCGGCGGGGCGTTCGCGCGGAGCTGGTGGGGGCAGGCGTGGCTCAAGGCGCTGGAGGACACCGCGCTGGACAACGGGCAGCTGAAGCTGGGCCGGCGGCATGCGCGGGCCGGCGCGGTCGGCGCGGTCTCGGTGCGGCCGGGCCGGATCACCGCCGTCGTACAGGACCGCGACCACACCCCGCACCGCGCCGATGTGCTGTGGCAGCAGCTGAGCCCGGCGGACTGGGACCCCTTCCTGGACATGGTCGCGGACCGGGCCGGGCACATCGCGGCGCTGCTGGACCGTGACATGCCGCCGGTCCTGGTCGAGGACGCGGCCGCCGCGGGCATCGAACTCCTGCCGGGCATCGGCGACCTGGAGCCGGAATGCAGCTGCGGGGCCTGGGATCACTGCGCGCATTCGGCGGCGCTGTGCTATCAGGTGGCGCGGTTGCTGGACGAGGACCCGTTCGTCCTGCTGCTGTTGCGCGGCCGGGGCGAGCGGGAGCTGCTGGCGGAGCTGACGGCGCGCAGTGCGTCGCGGGGCGAGGCGCCGGCGGCCGGGGAGACCGGGCCCGCCATGGGCGTATCGGCCGCCGAGGCGTATGCGGCGCGCGACATCCTGCCGCCGCTGCCCGCGCCGCCACCCGCTGTCGAGGCCCCGGGCCGCGCGCCGGTGCTCGGTGGCGGCACCCCGCCCGCGCCCGGAGTGGAGGTGGCCGCCCTGGAGTTCCTGATAGCCGACGCCGCGGCCCGTGCCCAGCTGCTGCTGGCGGAGGCGCTCGCCACCTGGCACGCGGACAGCCCGCCGGCGCCCGCGCCGACGCCCGCCCAGGATGCGGTGCGGCTGGCGGCGGCCGGTCCCGGGGAGCGGATATCCGCGCGCCTGGCGGCCGGTTCCGGACGCAGCGTGCGGGGGCTGGCGCTGGCCGTACGGGCCTGGCAGCTGGGCGGTACGGCCGCGCTCGCGGTCCTGGAGGAGGAGTGGTCGCCGGGGCCGGAGGCGCTGGCACGGGCGACCGACCGGCTCGCGGCCGCCTGGGAGGACGACGAGGCCCGGCCCCGGCTGCGGGCCACCGGCAATCGCTGGACGGTGGTCGGCGGCGACGCCCAGCTGCGCTACGGGCGGGACGGCCGCTGGTGGCCGTACCGCAAGGAAGACGGGCAGTGGGTACCCGCGGGTCCGGCCACGGACGATCCGGCGGGCGCGCTGGCGGGGTTGTCGACGGACGGGTGAGGGCGGGGCGGGCCGCCGGACCGGCGGCCCGTCACCGGACCGGCCTGGCCCAATCCGCCCCATCCTGCTGCGCCGTGCCTCCGGTCGTGATTCGCTGAACCGATCCCCCACCGCCAGGCAAGTCGCCCGCAGCAGGAGGACCAGTGACCGGTACTTCGCAGCACGCGCCGCAGCAGACGCCGTACGGACAGCCGCCAGGGACCGCCGACACGACGGACCGCGCACCGCACCCCACCGGACGCGAGGACCGCCTCCCCCCGTATTACGAAGACCGCTCGCCGGGCAGCGGGGCGCTGCCGCCGCGCGCCTGGTACGCGAGATCGGATGCCGCCCGGATCTCGTTGCACGGCACCTGGCGGTTCCGGCTGTCGGCGAGCGCCGGCGCCGAGGACGACGCGTTCGCCCGGCCGGACTTCGACGATGCCCAGTGGCAGGATCTGCGGGTGCCCGGCACCTGGGCGCTCAAGGGGTTCGGCGCGCCCGCCTACACCAACACCGCCTACCCCTTTCCGGTCGATCCGCCGCGGGTGCCGGACGAGAATCCGACCGGCGACCACCGCCATGTCTTCGATCTGCCGGAGGGCTGGGGCGAGGGGCCCGCGGTACTGCACTTCGCCGGCGTGGAGTCCTGCGCCCGGGTCTGGCTCAACGGTCAGGAGCTGGGGCATTTCAAGGGCAGCCGGCTGCCGCACGAGTTCGAGATCGGGCATCTGCTGCGGCCGCACCGCAACGTCCTGGCGGTGCGCGTCCACCAGTGGTCGTCGGGCAGCTATCTGGAGGACCAGGACCAGTGGTGGCTGCCCGGCATCTTCCGCAACGTCTCGGTGCATCGCCGCCCCCGGGGCTCGGTCGCCGACCACTTCGTACACGCCGATTTCGATCACGAAACGGGCAACGGCACGCTCCGCGTGGAGTGCGCGCCCGCCGGCCGGGTGACCGTCCCGCAGCTCGGGCTCGACCTGGCGACCGGGGAGAGCGCGACGGTGCCGGTGCGCCCCTGGACGGCCGAGCGGCCGCACCTCTACGACGGCGAGCTGGTCACCCCGGGCGAGCGGATCCCGCTGCGGATCGGCTTCCGTACCGTCCGCGTCGAGAACGGCCTGCTGAAGGTCAACGGCCGCCGCATCCTGCTGCGGGGCGTCAACCGCCATGAGTTCCATCCGCGCTACGGGCGGACCATGGGCCCGGAGGCGATGCGCCGCGACCTGGTGCTGATGAAGCGTCACAACGTCAACGCGGTCCGCACCAGCCACTATCCGCCGCACCCCGCCTTCCTCGACCTCTGCGACGAGCTGGGCCTGTGGGTCATCGACGAATGCGATCTGGAGACGCACGGTTTCGGCCAGCAGGGCTGGCGGGACAATCCGGTCGACGACGAGCGCTGGCAGCCGGCGCTGCTGGACCGGGCCCGGCGGATGGTCGAGCGGGACAAGAACCACCCCGCCATCGTGCTGTGGTCGCTGGGCAACGAGTGCGGCACGGGCCGCGGGCTGTCCGCGATGGCCGCCTGGATGCGCGAGCGCGATCCGTCCCGGCCGCTGCACTACGAGGGCGACCGCAGCTGCGCCGACACCGATGTGTACTCCCGGATGTACGCCGATCATGCCGAGGTGGAGCGCATCGGCCGGCGTACCGAGGAGCCGCTGCCCGACCCCGAGCTGGACGCCCGCCGCCGCCGACTGCCCTTCATCCTCTGCGAGTACGCGCATGCGATGGGCAACGGTCCGGGCGGACTGAGCGAGTACCAGCGGCTGTTCGAGCGGTATGAGCGCTGTCAGGGCGGGTTCGTCTGGGAGTGGATCGACCACGGGCTGCGGCAGCTGACGCCCGACGGCGAGGTGTTCCACGCCTACGGCGGCGACTTCGGCGAGGAGCTGCACGACGGCAACTTCGTCTGCGACGGGCTGGTCTTTCCCGACCGGACGCCCTCGCCCGGCCTGGTGGAGTTCAAGAAGGTCATCGAGCCGGTACGGATCGAGGGCGTACCGGGTGGCCGCGGCGGAGCGGGCCGGGTCCGGATCACCAATCTCCATGACTTCGCCGGTCTCGGACACCTCGCATTCCGCTGGCGGTACGAGGTGGCGGGCGAAGCGCGCGGCCACGGCCGGCTCGAGGTGCCGCCGCTGGAGCCCGGCGAGTCGGCCGAGGTGGAGCTGACGGCGCCGCCGGTGGCGGACGACGACACCGGGGAGGCCTGGTGGACGGTCCAGGCGGTCCTCGCCGAGGACACCCCCTGGGCGGACACCGGCCACGAGGTCGCCTGGGGCCAGCTGCCCGCCCCCGTACTCCCGCGGGCCGCCTGCCCGCCGGCCGACCGGGTCCGCGCGGCCCCGCGCCGCGGCGAGGGCAATGTGATCGTCTTCGGTCCGGGCACCTTCGACGCCACCACCGGGACGCTCCGCTATCTGGACGGCGTGGAGCTCATCGGCCCGCGCCTGGACGTGTGGCGGGCACCGACCGACAACGACGAGGGCGCGGCCTGGCATCCGGGACCGCATCCGGCCACCGAGTGGCGGCGGATCGGCCTGCACCGGATGCGGCATCGCACCGACGCCGTCGAGGCCGGGCCCGACGCCCTGGTGGTGCACAGCCGCGTCGCCCCGGCCGCCACGGCTCTGGCGCTGCGCACCGTCTACCGCTGGACGGCCGCACACGATCTGCTGCGCCTGGAGGTGGCCGTCGAACCGGAGGGCGACTGGCCCGGCCCGCTGCCGCGGCTCGGGGTGCGGATGGCGGTGTGCGGGAGCCTGCGGCGGGCGGAGTGGTTCGGCGGCGGGCCCGGCGAGGGCTACCCCGACACCCGGGCCGCGGCGCGGGTGGGCCGCTGGTCGATGCCGGTGGACGCGCTGCAGACGCCGTACGTCCGGCCGCAGGAGAACGGCGCGCGGCCCGATGTGCGCTGGGCGCAGCTGACCGGCAGCAACGGCTCGGGCCTGCGGATCGAGGGCGACCCGCATTTCTACTTCACCGCCCGCCGCTGGCCGGTGGAGGAGCTGACCGCGGCCCGGCACACCACCGATCTCACGCCCGGCGACCGGCTGTGGCTGCATCTCGACCATGCGCAGCACGGCATCGGCAGCAAGTCATGCGGGCCGGGCGTGCTGCCGCAGTACCGGCTGGAGGTGGCGCCGGCGCGGTTCTCCTTCGTCTTCTCGTCGCTGGCCTGAGGCCGCCCGCACGCCCGGCGTTACGATCCGGGGAGAGGCCGCGTGGCGGCACAACCGGCAGCACCGAAAGGCTCCGCACCATGGTCGGCACGTCCCCGTCGTTCACCGAAGCCCTCGCCGCGGGGCCACTCGTCTTGGACGGCGGGCTGTCCAATCAACTGGAGTCCGCCGGGCACGACCTCAGCGATGCGCTGTGGTCGGCCCGGCTGCTCGCCGAGGACCCGGAGGCGCTCGTACGGGCCCATCTGGCGTACTACGAGGCGGGGGCGCAGGTCGCGATCACCGCCGGCTATCAGGCGACGTTCGAGGGTTTTGCGCGGCGCGGCATCGGGGCCGGGCGGGCCGCCGAGCTGATCGGGCGGAGCGTGGAGCTGGCCCGCGAGGCGGCGGGGCGGGCGCGGGCGGGCGGGATCGCCGGGCCGCTGTATGTCGCCGCGTCGGCGGGTCCGTACGGGGCGATGCTGGCGGACGGCTCGGAATACCGCGGCCGCTACGGCCTGTCGGTGGCGGAGCTGGAGCGTTTCCACCGGCCGCGGCTGGAGGTGCTGGCCGCGGCGCGGCCGGATGTGCTGGCGCTGGAGACGGTGCCGGACGCCGAGGAGGCCCGTGCGCTGCTGCGGGCGGTGCGCGGGCTGGGCGTTCCGGCGTATCTGTCGTACAGCGTGGCGGGCGACCGCACCCGGGCCGGACAGCCGCTGGCGGAGGCGTTCGCACCGGCCGCGGAGGCGGACGAGGTGGTCGCGGTGGGGGTGAACTGCTGCGCGCCGGAGGATGCGGACCGGGCGGTGGAGCTCGCGGCGCGCGTCACCGGCAAGCCGGTGGTGGTCTATCCCAACAGCGGGGAGAGCTGGGACGCCAAGGCTCGGGCGTGGTGCGGCAGCCCGGCCTTCGATGCCGACCGGGTCGCCGGATGGGCCGCGGCGGGCGCCCGGCTCATCGGCGGCTGCTGCCGGGTCGGCCCGGACGTCATCGCCGAGGTGGCGGCCTGCCTCGGCCGCTGAGCGGACGACCGGAAGGAGGACCTCCGGCCGGTTCGGCGTGTACGCGGGTTGAAGGCGTTACACAGACGCAACCGACGCGGCGGTGTCAGCACCCCTGACCAGTGGCAGGATGCGGGCCAACTTGCAGCACGCACGGCTTGGTTGATCTTCATCCCGCCTTGGAGGACCGGTGTCCGCTCGCTCCGCGTTGCCTGTCATAGCCGCCGCCGCGGCCATCGCCGTCCTGGCGGGGTGCACCAGCACCGCATCCGACGGGAAGAAGGGTTCCGGCGGCCTGGAGCTGGTCTCCTCCGGAACGCTCAAGACCTGCACCCACCTTCCGTACGCACCGTTCCAGGTGAAGAAGGACGGCAAGGTCGTCGGGTTCGATGTGGATCTGGTGGACCTGGTCGCCAAGGCCCTGGGCGTCAAGCAGGAGATCGTCAATACGCCGTTCGAAGGCATCGAGACCGGCGAGGACTTCACCGTCCGCAAATGCGATCTGGCCGCGGCCGGCATGACGATCACGCCCGAGCGCGACAAGGTGATGGATTTCTCCGACCCCTATTTCAATGCCACCCAGGCGCTGTTGACGAAGCAGGGCAAGCCCTACAAGAAGGTCGAGGACCTGAAGGGCAAGAAGCTCGGATACCAGAAGGCGACCACCGGCGGGATCTACGCGAAGAAGCACGGCAAGGGCGTGGAGTTGGTGGAGTTCGAGGACCTGGGGCTGCTCCTGACCGCCGTGAAGTCCGGGCAGGTCGATGCCGGCATCAATGACAACGGTGTGCTCTTCGACTATGTGAAGCAGAACGCGGACACCAAGGTCACCGCGGAGTTCAACACCGGTGAGCACTACGGCATCGGCGTGCGCACCGGAAATGACGCACTGCGCAAGAAGATCAACGAAGTGCTGAAAGAGGCGAAATCCGACGGGAGTTACGACCGCATCTACAAGAAGTGGTTCGGCGCCACTCCGCAGAGCTGAGGCCGGTCCCCATGCCGCTCTCCAAACGACGGCGCGCGCGGATCGTCCGCGGCGTGCAGTACGGCGTGCTGGTCGCCGCCGTGGTGGCGCTCGCGCTGGTCGCCGACTGGCACCAGCTGCGGATGGCGTTCTTCGACGTCGAGATCGCCAAGGCGCTGTTCCCCGACGTCATCACCACGGCACTGGCCAATACCGTCCGCTACACCCTGCTCGGCTTCGGCTTCGGCCTTGCACTCGGTCTGATACTGGCACTGATGCGGCTGTCGTCGGTGCCGCCATATCGCTGGATCGCCATCTCCTACATCGAGTTCTTCCGCGGCATTCCGGCGCTGCTGGTGTTCATCGCGCTGGGCTTCGGTGTGCCGCTGGCATTCCAGGTCGCGCTCGATATGAACGTCACGGTGATGCTCTCGCTCGGCCTGGTGGGCGCCGCGTACATGGCGGAGACCATCCGGGCCGGAATTCAGGCCGTGCCCAAGGGCCAGATGGAGGCGGCACGTTCACTGGGAATGTCGCACGGCCGGGCCATGGTCTCGATCGTCATTCCGCAGGCGTTCCGCATCGTCCTGCCGCCGCTGACCAATGAATTGATCCTGCTGACCAAGGATTCCTCGCTGGTCTATCTGCTGGGACTCTCGTTGGGCCAGTTCGAGCTGGCCAACTTCGGCCGGGACGCCCTCAACGAGCACAAGAGTCTGACCCCGATCCTGATCGCCGGGCTGCTCTACCTCGTGATCACCCTCCCGCTCGGCCAGCTGGTCCGGCGGCTGGAAGCGCGTACGGCAAAGGCCAGGTGACCTGCATGGAGACGGACGGGACCGCGGCGGCCCCCGAGGACGCGAAGGCCATCGAGGACGCGAAGGCCATCGACGTACAGGGCCTGCACAAGTCGTTCGGCGAACTGGAAGTGCTGCGCGGCATCGACTTCTCGGTGGCGCGCGGCGAAGTGGTGTGCGTCATCGGGCCCTCCGGGTCCGGCAAATCGACCCTGCTGCGCTGCGTGAATCTGCTGGAGGAGCCCAGTGCGGGCCGGATCACGGTGGCCGGTGCCGAGGTCACCGATCCGGATGTGGACATCGATCTGGTCCGGCGCCGGATCGGCATGGTCTTCCAGGCCTTTCATCTCTTTCCGCATCTGACCGCGCTGGAGAATCTGACGATCGCGCAGCGACGGGTGCTGCGCCGCGACCGGACCGAGGCGGAGCGGATCGCCCGCGCCAACCTCGAACGGGTCGGGCTGAGCGAGAAGGCGGCGGCCCATCCGGCGCAGCTGTCGGGCGGCCAGCAGCAGCGAGTGGCGATCGCCCGTGCGCTGTCGATGGACCCGGAGCTGATGCTCTTCGACGAGCCGACCTCGGCGCTGGATCCGGAGCTGGTCGGCGATGTGCTGGCGGTGATGCGCTCGCTGGCCCGGGACGGTATGACGATGCTGGTCGTCACCCATGAGATGAGCTTTGCGCGGGAGGTGGCCGACCGGGTGGTCTTCATGGACGGCGGGGTGATCGTCGAGGAGGGCACTCCGGAACAGGTGGTGGGCGCACCGCGGCACGAGCGGACCAGAACGTTTCTGGCGCGGGTGCTGGATCCGGCAGCGGTGACGGAGGTGGGCGAGGCGGCGGACGGCGGGGACGCGGACAAGCGCATCGCCCGCTGAGGGGCGGCGGTCCGGTCGCCGGCGGCATGACGACGGCCCTGACGCGTGCGACGGTCAGGGCCGTGTCGTGGACGGCGAGGGCCGTGGTGACCGGGCGCCGGTGCTCGTTCCCGTTCCGGCCGCCCGGCTCAGGAAAGCGGTTTGGTGAGCTTCTTGGTGTTGGTGCGGTTCCCCGTCAGGCTGCAGCTGACGGTCTTGATGCCGAGCTTGTAGCCGTTCGTGTTGGGGAACTGCACGAGGGTGCCCTCGGCGGTACCGGCCGACTGCCGGCGCGCCTTGCTCTCCAGGTCGCTCTTGCAGAGCTCGGACGCCTTCGTCTGGATCTCCTCGTCGGTCTTGTAGCCGGAGCCGGGAAGACGGTGGAGGGTGACGACCTCGGCGTCGTGCGGGCCGTTGCAGGAGGCCGGCGTGTTGTTGCCACCGCCCGCCTTCGATGCGTTGAAGCAGTCGCCCACCTTCATCTGGAAGAAGGGGAGCAAGCTGCTGGAGGGCGTCGGCGTCGCGCTCTCCGATTCCTCCTCGGTCGGCGTCGACGAGGGTTCGTCGGACGGCGTGGCGGAGGGGGACGCGGAGGGTGCGGCGCTGGAGTTGGTGGGCTCGGCGCGGTTCTTGTTGTTGTCGTCGCCGCTGTTCATCACGACGAAGGTGATGACGGCGGCCACCACCAGAGCGCCGCCGCCGATGATCGCCGCGATCAGCTTGCCGTTGCCGCCCCCGCTCGGCGGCGGGCCGGGCGGCTGCTGCCAGCCACCGGGACCGGCCGGGCCGCCGGGACCGTAGCCACCGCCCGCGGGCGGCCCGTAGCCACCAGGAGGCTGGTTGCCGGCGGGCGGCCCGTAACCGCCCTGGCCGTAACCGCCCTGACCGTAGCCACCACCGGCGGGTGGCCCGAAGCCACCCGGGTTGTCGTTCGGTGGCTGATTCGACGGAGGCGGAGGAAAACTCATGGAAGAAATGATCGCTTCTTTACGGGGCTTTGGGCGACACGGTGACCAACCTGGAACATTCCGCGGCTGAAACATCCGGTCGATGGGCACATCTGCCGACATCCGGCACATCACCCTACGGCCCGGAGGCGACCCCGTGTTCACCGACCTGCCCTTGGACGAGCTGCGCACCTATCGCCCACCACTGCCCGAACCCCCCGGTTTCGACGAATTCTGGCGGCGCACGCTCAAGGAGGCGCGCCGCCACGACCTGGACGCCCGCTTCACCGAGGTGGACGCGGGGCTCGCCCTGCTGCGCACCTACGACGTGGAGTTCTCCGGCTTCGGCGGGCACCGCATCCGCGGCTGGTTCCTGCTCCCCCGGGACGCCGCGGGTCCGCTGCCGTGCGTCGTGGCGTATCTCGGCTACGGCGGCGGCCGGCTGATGCCGCACGACTGGCTGCTGTGGCCGTCCGCCGGATACGCGACGCTGGTCATGGACGCCCGCGGGCAGAGCGGCCCCAACCGCCCCGGCAGTACGCCCGATCCGGTCGCCGCCACCCACCCCGGCGTACCCGGCAAACTGACCCAGGGGCTGCTGGACCCCGACGACTACTACTACCGGCGGCTGTTCACCGATGCGGTACGGGCCGTGGAGGCGGCGCGCGGGCACGAAGCGGTGGACGCCGACCGGATCGTGGTCTCCGGGGGCAGCCAGGGCGGCGGCACCGCCCTCGCGGTGGCGGGGCTGGTGCCCGGCCTGGCGGGCGCGCTGATCGACGTGCCGTTCCTGGCGCACATCCGGCGCGCGCTCGACATCACGGACGCCGGCCCCTACGGCGAGCTCGCCCGCTACTTCGCGGGGGAGCGCGGGCACATCGAAACCGCCCTGCGCACCCTGGACCACTTCGACGGCCTGAACTTCGCGGTCCGGGCCGGCGCCCCGGCGCTCTTCGGCACGGCGCTGCGCGATGAGGTCGTGCCGCCGTCCACGGGCTTCGCCGCCTACCACCACTACGCGGGCGAGAAGGAGCTCAAGGTGTGGCGGTTCAACGGACATGAGGGCGGCGGCGGGGAGCAGCGCGTCGCGGAGGTGGCGTTCGTCCGCGAGCTGTTCGGCTGAGCCGCCCGCTTCCGCGCGCTCAGGCGGCGCCGAGCAGATGGTCGAGGGCCAGCTGGTCCAAATGCTCGAAGGCCATGCCCCGCTCGGCCGCCGCCGCGGCGTCGAAGGTCTCGTAGGCGCTGCGGTCCGCCAGCAGCCCGGCCAGGCCGTCCTCGGCGGTGGGCCGGGACAGCTGGTCGAGGCGGGCCGCGCGCAGCGCGTCCTGTACGGCGGGGTCGGCGCGGAAGGCCGCCGCACGCTCCTTGAGGATCAGGTAATTGCGCATACAGCCGGCCGCCGAGGACCAGACGCCGTCCAGGTCCTCGGTGCGCGGCGGCTTGAAGTCGAAGTGCCGCGGCCCGTCGTAGCCGCCCGTCTCGAGGAGATCGACGAGCCAGAAGGCGGAGCGCAGATCTCCCGCGCCGAAGCGCAGGTCCTGGTCGTACTTGATCCCGCTCTGGCCGTTGAGGTCGATGTGGAAGAGCTTGCCCGCCCACAGCGCCTGGGCGATGCCGTGCGGGAAGTTGAGCCCGGCCATCTGCTCGTGGCCCACCTCCGGGTTGACGCCGTAGAGCTCGGGGCGCGCCAGGCGCTCGATGAAGGCCAGGGCGTGGCCGACGGTGGGCAGCAGGATGTCGCCGCGCGGCTCGTTGGGCTTGGGCTCGATGGCGAACCGCAGGTCGTAGCCCTGCTCCAGGACGTACTGGCCGAGCAGGTCGAACGCCTCCTTCATCCGGTCCAGCGCGGCCCGCACATCCTTGGCGGCGCCCGACTCCGCGCCCTCGCGCCCGCCCCACGCCACATAGGTGCGCGCGCCCAGCTCGGCCGCGAGGTCGATATTGCGGAGCGCCTTGCGCAGGGCGTAGCGGCGGATGTCGCGGTCGTTGGCGGTGAAGGCGCCGTCCTTGAAGACGGGGTGGGTGAAGAGGTTGGTGGTGGCCATCGGAACGACCAGGCCGGTGGCGTCCAGGGCCTTGGTGAAGCGCTTCACCGCTGCCTCGCGCTCGGTGTCGTCGCAGCCGAAGGGGATCAGATCGTCGTCGTGGAAGGTGACGCCGTACGCGCCCAGCTCGGCGAGCCGGTGCACCGATTCGACGGGGTCCAGGGCGCGGCGGGTGGCGTCCCCGAAGGGGTCGCGGCCCTGCCAGCCGACGGTCCACAGGCCGAAACTGAACTTGTCCTCGGGCACGGGGCGGTAGCTCATCGCGACTCCCTCGGTCATTTCGTCAGGGGGCTTTACAAATTCCGCCGCGGCCAAACTAATATGCGGCAGCACACCGGGGAAGCCCCTGGGGCCGGGGGGCCTGGAACCAAGCCGCTGAGGGAGAGTGCACGATGGGCGCACAGTCGGCCGGACCGCTCGTCGTCGGAGTGGACAGCTCCACCCAGTCCACCAAGACGCTGGTCGTGGACGCGGAGACCGGGGTGGTCGTCGCCCGTGGCCATGCCCCGCACACCGTCAGCGGCGGCGCCGGGAAGGAGACCGACCCGGGCCAGTGGTGGCGGGCACTGGGCGAGGCGCTGCGGCAGTGCGGCGACGCGGCGCGGCAGGCCTCCGCGCTGTCCGTCGGCGGCCAGCAGCACGGCCTGGTGGCGCTGGACGCGGCCGGGGAACCGGTGCGTCCGGCGATCCTGTGGAACGACGTACGGCCCGCGCCGCAAAGCGAGCGGCTGATCGAGGAGTTGGGCGGCGCGAAGGCCTGGGCGGACCGGGTCGGCAGCGTGCCGGGGCCGGCCTTCACCGTCGCCAAATGGGCCTGGCTACGGGCGAACGAGCCCGCGGCGGCGGCCGCCACGGCCGCGGTACGGCTGCCGCACGACTACCTCACCCAGCGGCTGACCGGGCAAGGCGTCACCGACCGCGGGGACGCCTCCGGGACCGGCTGGTGGGCCTCGGCCACCGAGTCGTACGACGCGCAGATCCTGGAACACATCGGCCTGTCCTCCGATGCGCTGCCCCGGGTGGCCTCGCCCGGCGAGGCGGCCGGGACGGTCCGCGCCGACGACCTGCCGCTGCCGCACGGCGCGCTGGTGGCGGCCGGTACCGGCGACAACATGGCGGCGGCACTGGGCCTGGGCCTGCGCCCCGGACAGCCGGTGCTGAGCCTGGGCACCTCCGGGACGGTCTACGCGGTCTCCACGCACCGGCCCACCGACCCGACCGGCACCGTCGCGGGCTTCGCCGACGCGCGCGGCGACTGGCTGCCGCTCGCCTGCACCCTGAACTGCACACTGGCCGTGGACCGGATCGCCGCGCTGCTCGGCCGCGACCGGGAGGCCGTCGAGGCCGGTGGCGGCGCCACGCTGCTGCCCTTCCTGGACGGCGAACGCACGCCCAACCTGCCGGCCGCCTCGGGCCTGCTGCACGGGCTGCGGCACGACACCACGGCGGGCCAGGTGCTCCAAGCCGCGTACGACGGCGCCGTGTTCACCCTGCTGCGGGCCCTGGACCGGGTGCTGGACGCGGACGCCGCGCCGGACGCGCCGCTGCTGCTCATCGGCGGCGGCGCGAAGGGCCAGGCATGGCGGGAGACCGTACGGCGGCTGTCCGGCCGGCCCGTGGTGGTACCGGAGGCGCAGGAGCTGGTGGCCCTCGGCGCTGCGGCCCAGGCGGCCGGGCTCCTGCTGGGCGAGGACCCGGCGGCGGTGGCCCGGCGCTGGGGCACGGCCCGCGGCGCGACGTACGAGGCCCGGGAGCGGGACGAGGCGGCGCTGGAGCGGCTGACGAACACGCTGGCGGGCGGGGAGGGCCTGCTCCGGGGCTGAGGACCGAACCCGCGCCCCGCCCTCCCCCGGCCCCTTCCCCCGATCCCCCCTGATTCACCCCCGATTCATCCCCGATCCGACCTCGACCCGCCCCTGATCCGACCCTGATCCGTCCCCGAGGAGCCCTTTCGTGCCCACCCCCGACACCCAGCGCGCCCTGCGCCGCCGCAACCTCTCCCGGGTGCTGCGGGCCGTGGCCGAGGCGGGGACGATGTCCCGGGCAGGGGTCGCGGCGCGGATCGGGCTGACGCGGGCGGGGGTCGCACCGCTGGTGGACGAGCTGTTGCGGCTGGGACTGCTGGTCGAGGCGGGGCGGGCGGCACCCAGCGGGCGGGGCAGGCCGGGGAGTGAACTGGCGGTCAGCGACGGCGGTCCGGCGGGGATCGGGGCCGAGATAGGCGTCGACCATCTGGCCGTGTGCGCGGTGGATCTGCGCGGCACGGTCCGGGCCCGGGTGGCCACCGACTCGGCCAACCGGCACAGCGAACCCGGGCCCGTGCTCCGGCGGCTGTCCGCGCTGCTGGCGGAGGTGACGGCGGAGATCGCCGCCGAGGGACTACGGCCGGCCGGGCTGACGGTCGCGGTACCCGGCCTGGTGGCCCGCGGTTCGGCGACCGTCGTGCACGCACCCAACCTCGGCTGGCGGGCGGCGGATCTCGCCCCGGGGCTGGCCGCCGCGCTCGCCCCCGCACCCGCCGCGACAGCGGCGTACGAGGCCCCCGTGCCGCTCACCGTCGACAACGAGGCCAACCTCGGCGCGCTGGCCGAACTCCGGCTCGGCGGCGCCGGCGGACCCGCGGCGCCGGCGGACTTCGTGCATGTCTCGGCGGAGGCCGGGATCGGCGCCGCGATCGTCATGGACGGGCAACTCCTGCGCGGTGTCCGGGGTTTCGCGGGTGAGCTGGGGCATGTGCCGGTGTATCCGGACGGCCGTCCGTGCGGCTGCGGGGGCCGGGGCTGCCTTGAGCAGTACGCCGGGGAGGCGGCCGTACTGCGCGCGGGCGGGCTCACGCCGGAGCAGGCGGCGGCCCGGCAACCGGGGCCCGGGGCCCGTATGGCGCTGCTCGCGCGCCGGGCCGCCGACGGGGACACGGCCACCATAGGGGCGCTGCACGAGGCGGGGGCCGCGCTGGGCATCGCGCTCGCCGGGGCGGTGAATCTGCTCGACCCCCGGGCGGTGATCCTCGGCGGCGCGCTGGCGGGGCTCGCACCTTGGGTCCTGCCGTCCCTGGAGCGAGAGTTGGCGCTGCGGACGGCCATCGCCCCGGCCTCCGCGCGACCCGACGAATGCCTGGTGGCGGTGTCCCGGCTGGGCGCGGACGGGCCGCTGCTCGGTGCGGCGTATGCGGCATTGCGGACCGTTCTGGAGGATCCGGTCAGTGCCGGTGCCCCGACACACTCTCCCCAGTACTGAATCGGCTAAACCTTTCCATGGAAAGAGATTTCCATGCCACCCATTCGAGCGATTGTGCTGATTAAAACAGGGCGACTATCGTCGGTTGCGTGAGCGGCCGAAGAGACGAACTCCCATGAATAGGGGCTCCGTTCCGGCTGCACCGCGTCCTTCCAGAGATAGGCGGACTTGTGACGATTGCCGACGAGACCTCAATCGGAAGCGCCGAGGATTCCCCGCATTCAAGCCTGAGTACCACCGCTGCGCGGAATTTGGCCACCACCACCAAAACCACTCCGCAGATGCAGGGAATCAGTTCCCGCTGGCTGCTGCGGCTGTTGCCGTGGGTGCAGGTCTCCGGTGGTACGTATAGGGTCAACCGCCGGCTGTCGCACACCGTCGGCGACGGGCGTATCGACTTCGATGTTTCCGGTACGGACGTCGCAATCATCCCGGACGAGTTGCGTGAGCTGCCCGCCCTCCGGGATTTCGGTGATACCGAGGTGCTGGCCGCGCTGGGGGAACGCTTCACGCAGCGGGAATACGCCCCTGGCGAGGTGATTGCCGAGGCCGGCGAGCCCGGGGACCGGCTGGTATTGATCGTGCACGGCCGGGTGGACCGCATCGGCACCGGCAAGTACGGCCACGCCACCGTGCTGGCCGCGCTGGCCGGCGGCGACCACCTCGGCGACGCGTCGCTCCTCAGCGACGATGTGACCTGGGAGGTCAGCTATCGCGCGGTGACCCGGGTGACGGTCCTGACGTTGACCCGCCAGGCCGCGCTGGAGATCGCCGAACGCTCCCCCGCCCTGCGGGAACATCTCGCGACGGCCGGCCAGGGCCCGGTACTGCCCACGAACGCCAGCGGGGAATCGGCGGTCTCCATCGCCTCCGGGCATCACGGTGAACCGACCCTGCCGGACACCTTCGTCGACTACGACCTGGCGCCGCGGGAATACGAACTCAGCGTCGCGCAGACGGTGCTGCGCACCCACACCCGGGTCGGCGACCTCTACAACGACCCGATGAACCAGGTCGAGAAGCAGCTCAAGCTGACCGTCCAGGCACTGCGCGAGCGCCAGGAACACGAGATGGTCAACAACCGCGAGTTCGGGCTGCTGCACAACGCCGATCTCCGACAGCGCATCCACACCCGCAGCGGCCCGCCCACCCCCGACGACATGGATGAACTCCTCACGACGGTCTGGAAGGACCCGACCTTTCTCCTCGCGCACCCCAAAGCGATCGCCGCGTTCGCCCGCGAGTGCACCGCCAAGGGGCTGTATCCGACGGCGGTGGATTTCATGGGGCATTCGCTGCCGTCCTGGCGCGGCGTACCGATCTTCCCGTGCAACAAGATTCCGGTGACAAAAGAAGGCACGAGTTCCATTCTGCTGATGCGCACCGGCGAGGAGAAGCAGGGCGTCGTCGGCCTGCACCGCACCGGAATTCCCGATGAATACGAGCCGAGCCTCTCGGTCCGCTTTATGGGAATCGACGACCGGGCCGTCATCAACTACCTGGTCAGCGCTTACTACTCCACGGCCGTTCTCGTGCCGGATGCGCTGGGTGTCCTCGACGACGTGGAAATCGGTCACTGAATCCCGCCACCGCGGCGCGCACCGCCGTACTCCGCCAGCCAGGCGCTCCCCGTATTCAGCAGCACTCGGCAGTACTCACAGCACCGACCAGAACAGGTGAGCTTTCTCCATGACCACATCCGTGGATCCGACCTCCGGCTCGCAGGCGTCCGACATCGAACAGAACCGTTCCAGCCTGGACACCTCCGCCGCGCGCAAGCTGGCGACCACGACCAAGACCGTGCCGCAGATGCAGGGGATCTCCTCCCGCTGGCTGCTGCGCATCCTGCCCTGGACCCAGGTCTCCGGCGGTACGTACCGCGTCAACCGTCGTCTCACCCACACGCTCGGCGACGGCCGGGTCGAGTTCGTCACGACCGGCGCCGAGGTCCGGGTCATCCCCGCCGAGCTCCGGGAGATGGCGCCGCTGCGCGGCTACACGGACACCTCGACGCTCGAGGCGCTGGCCGGCCGTTTCACCCAGCACGAGTTCGCGCCCGGCGATGTGCTCGCCCAGCAGGACCAGCCGGCGGACCGCATCATCCTGATCGCCCACGGCAAGCTCGACAAGCTCGGCACCGGCAAGTACGGCGATGAAACGGTCCTGGGGACGCTGGCCGACGGTGACCACCTCGGTGCGGCGGCGCTGCTGTCGGCGGAAGCGGAGTGGGAGCACACCGTGCGGGCGGTCACGCGGGTGACCGCTCTGACGCTGTCCCGCGCCGAGTACGAAGAGGTGCTGGGCCGGTCGGAGTCGCTGCGCGAGCATGTCGAGGACTTCCGGGCCGCGCTGGTGCCGGCGCAGAACAAGCACGGTGAGGCGGCCATCGAGGTGGCCGCGGGCCATGTCGGCGAGCCCTCCCTGCCCGGCACGTTCGCCGACTACGACCGGGCGCCGCGGGAGTACGAGCTCAGCGTCGCGCAGACCGTACTCAAGATCCACTCGCGGGTCGCGGACCTCTACAACGACCCGATGAACCAGCTGGACCAGCAGCTGCGGCTGACCGTGGAGGCGCTGCGGGAGCGCCAGGAACACGAGATGATCAACAACCGCGAGTTCGGGCTGCTGCACAACGCCGATCTCAAGCAGCGCATCCACACCCGCAATGGCGCGCCCACCCCGGACGACCTGGACGAGCTGATCTCGCGGCGCCGCAAGACCCAGGTGCTGCTGGCTCACCCGCGCACCATCGCGGCGATCGGGCGGGAATGGAACGCCCGGGGCATCTATCCGACGGGGGCGGAGATCGAGGGCACCGCGGTCCGGGCCTGGCGGGGGATTCCGCTGCTGCCGTGCAACAAGATCCCGGTGAACCCGGACCAGACCAGCTCGATCCTCGCGATGCGGCTCGGCGAGGAGAATCAGGGTGTGGTGGGCCTGCACCAGACCGGCATTCCGGACGAGTACCAGCCGGGACTGTCGGTGCGCTTCATGGGCATCAATGAGCAGGCCGTCATCAAATACCTGGTCAGCACCTACTACTCGGCGGCGGTGCTGGTGCCGGATGCGCTCGGCATCCTGGAGAACGTAGAGATCGGTCACTGACCGGCGACCGACCGGCGGCCGATGTCACCCGGGTGCCGCGCCCCCGTCCCTGCGTCAGGGCCGGGGGCGCGGCACCCGGGTGACGTCCGATCAGGTGTCTGCCATTTTCTGACCTGCGGGGTTCCGTCTTTGGTCGAGCCCATTGGCGAAATGGCCATTCCCTTGGCAGGGCGAGCGCTGTTGCGCATGATGAACGCATCGCATGTGCGTGACATGTACGCGACCACCTCTCGGTCCCTTGTCAGGAGTTCACATGGAGCCCGACCGCCATCACCCGGCCCGCAGACGTCTGCTCACCGGCGCCGCCGCGATCGCCGCGGCCACCGCCCTCGGCCCGCTCACCGCGGCCACCGCACGCGCGACCCCGCCCCCCGACGGCCCGACCGGTGACATCGACACCGACGAAATCCCCGAGATGGCCGACGCCACGGATGTCGGTGACGTCGGAGATGTCGGCGACGTGGGCGACATCGCCGCTACCGCCGACTACCCCTCCGTCCACTGGACTCCGGCCGCCCCCTCCAACTACACCGCCGCCGACCGTCCTCGTCAGTACTCGATCGAAAGGGTCGTGGTGCATGTGACGCAGGAGACGTTCGACGACACCATCAGGCTCTTCCAGGACCCGGCCCACAAGGCGGCCGCGCACTTCGTCGTACGGTCCCGCGACGGCTATATCGCCCAGTGCGTCCGCGAGAAGGACGTCGCCTGGCATGCCGGGAACTGGGACTACAACACCCACACCATCGGCATCGAACACGAGGGGTGGATCGACGACCCCAAGTGGTTCACCGACGTGCTCTACGCGCGGTCGGCCCTGCTGACCGCCGCGGTGTGCGACCGCTTCGGGATCCCCAAGGACCGCGAGCACATCATCGGCCATGTCGAGGTCCCCGGAACCGACCACACCGACCCGGGGCAGTACTGGGACTGGGCACGCTATATGGAGCTGGTCGCCTCGGCGAACCGCTGACCGGCGGCGTCGGACCGCGCGGGCCGGTCCGCGCGGTCGGACGACACGACGGACATACCACCGGTGTGCAGATTATCGACACCTGCGAGTCATAGTGAGCGTCGTCGGCACCTGAGACATTTGGCATGACGTCAGGGGGGCTCGTGACACAGCGATTCGGTCGTGTTCGCATAGTACTCACGGCGCTGGTGGCCTGCGCCGCGCTGGCCGGAGGCGGAGTGGCCGGCGGGGCGCAGGCCGCCGCGGCGGGCGACTCCCTCCGCCAGGTGGCCGAGGTGCCGGTGGCGCCCGGTGTGGCGTACGGGGAATTCCGGACGACGGTGCCGCGCGGCACCGCCCACGGACATCTGCTGACAGTCGATCTGGACGATCCCCGGGTGACGGTGGATCTGCTGTATCCGGGCGCGGTGGGCGCGCGCTCGCCGGTCTCCGAACTGGCCGACGCGCGGGCCGCGGTGGGGGCCGTCAACGGCGACTTCTTCAATATCACCGAGAGCCAGCACCCGGGGGTGGAACCGACGGGCGCCTCGGTCGGGCCGGCCATCTCGTCCGGGCGGCGGCTGAAGGGCGCGGTGCCCGACGGGCAGCGGTTCGGGCCGGCCATGCCGCCCGGGGCGACCACCGAGGACGTCCTCGGCATCGGGTACGACCACCGCGCACGGCTGGACCGGCTTTCGCTGCGCGGCACGGTGTGGACCCCCGACGGTCCCCTGCCGCTGCGCGGGCTCAACCAGTACGCACTGCCGGTGGACGGCATCGGCGCCTACACCGAGCTGTGGGGCCCGGCCTCCCGGCTGCGTGCCACCTGCGGTACGGACACGGACCGGGCGGCGCCGTGCAGCGCGGAGACCGCGGAGGTGACGGTCCGGGGCGGCCGGGTGGCGGAGCTGGCCGACCGGCCGGGCGCGGGCGGGGTCGCCCCGGGGAGCGTGGTTCTGGTGGGGCGGGAGGAAGGGGCGCGGCAGCTGCGCAACCTGCAGCTGGGCGATCCGGTGCGCATCAGCCACCGCCTGATCGGGCGGGGGCCGGTGCCGCTGCGGTTCGCGGTCGGCGGTTTCCCGATCGTGCGCGATGCGCAGCCGGTCGACGGGCTGGACGCGAGCGCCCCGGCGGTGCGTACCGCGGCGGGCATCGGCGACGGCGGCCGGGTGCTGTATCTGATGTCGCTGGACGGGACGCCCGGGGAGGCCGGGATGACGGTGCGTGAGCTGGGTGAGCTGATGAGCCGGCTGGGGGCGCGGGATGCGGTCGATCTGGACGGCGGCGGGTCCTCGACGCTGGTCACCCGCGACCCCTTCAGCCGGGATGTGACCGTACGCAATCATCCTTCGGGCGGAGCGGAGCGGCCGGTGCCGAACGCGGTCGGGGTGTTCAGTTTCGGATGATGCGCACCGTGCAGATCATGCGCATCGTGCCGATCATGCGGATGGTTCGGAGCATCCGGACGAGGGCGTAGCCCTTGCCGCGGTGGACGGCGCCCATGATCAGTGGGCACCCATGATCAGTGGGGCACGACGGCGGCTGGGCCGTCCACCGCGCCGACGATGCCGGTGACGCTGCCGAGCCGGACCCGGGGATGACCCGGGAGAGCGGGGCGGCGGCCGAGCCGCCGGCCGGCCCCGGAGCGGCGAGGATCGGGTTCCGGTGGGCGGCGGCCGCCGTCAGGGACGTACGCTGCTCACCACGTCGGCCGCGCCGGCGAGTCCCTGGTGGATGTCGGGGGCGAGGCTGCTGCTCGCCAGGTAGAAGCCGAGCAGGGCGCACACCAGGGCATGCGAGAACTTGAGCTTTCCGCTGCGCAGAAAGATGACGGTCAAGATCACCAGCAGTAGGACGACCGAAATGGAAATTGCCATGGTGCACCTCCTCGACCGCCGCCCGAACGGACGGCAATGAGTGGCCAGTTTGGCGTATTTCGGGGTATGTCCGGTTCGCGGCCCGGTGCGCCAATCGAGTGATCACTGCATGTCACCGGCGCGCGGCGGGCGCCCCTCGGCGGCCCGTCCCCCACACGCACCCCTTGCGGCGTGATGCGCATCACGTCACTCCGGGCAACGGTGCGGCCCCCCTGACCGTCTTAGCGGCAGACATCCCCGCCGCGCCCGCGCCCTCCACGAAAGCCCCGCCCATGTGCCAGCCCCCTCCTTCTCGCCGTGCCCGGTCGCGCCGGTCACCCCGGGGTGCGCTCGTACCGGTGTCGCCGATCGGTATCGGTGCGCTCGGCGGGCGTGGGTCGCGCAGCGGACCGGCGGGCGCGGGGCAGGCGGCGAAGGCGGGGCCGGAGGGGCGCGCGGGACCGGGACGGCGGGGCCGGGGGCCTCGGTGTGGCGGCGAGTCCGGGACGGGCGGCCGACCGGCCACGGATGGGCCACCGGATCGTTCGTACGGGGGAGAGCCGGCACGGCCGGCGGACCGGAGACAGGATGGCCGAGCAACCGCACAGCAGCTGAACCTTTTCCCAGCCCAAAAAGCCTAATCTGACGGAATGAGCACCGTGCAGGACCAGGATCAACTTTCGGCGTGGCAGCGCTTCCGGCGCCGTGTGCCCAACGGCTTCGCCATCACCTTCAGCGTGCTGGGGCTCTTCTGCGCCCTGACAGCACTGATCGGGCCCTTGCGGCGCGGACTCGAGCCGGTCATCTACTGGCTGGACACGCTCACCATCCCGGTGGCGCCGAACTTCGCATACGCCGCGTTCCTCTTCCTGCTCGGCGCGGCGCTGGCCGCCCGCAAACGCGTGGCGCTGTGGTTCCTGGTCGCGTATCTGGTGCTGGTCACCCTGACCTATGCGCTGTTCCTGGCCGCGGGCTACTGGGAGTTCGCGGTCTCCGTGGTGCTGTGCACGGGCGCGCTGGTGTTGCTGATCCTCGCGCACCGCGAGTTCTACGCGATCACCCGCCGCGGGGCGTTCCTGCGGGCCATCGGGGTGCTGGCCGGCGGGCTGGTGGCGGCGATCCTGATCGGCTGGGGGCTGGTCTCGCTGTTCCCCGGCACCCTGCCGGCCGGCGGCGGCAACCGCCTGCTGTGGACCGCCAACCGCGTCTGCGGCGGGCTGGTCACCGGCTACCACTTCGACGGGCATCCGCCGCACTGGCTCATCTCGGTGCTGGGCCTGCTGGGTGCGCTCGCGCTGCTGAACGCCGCCGCCGCACTCTTCCGTTCGCAGCGGATGGAGGCCGCGCTGCACGGCGACGAGGAGGCCCGTATCCGGGCGCTGCTCGCCCGCTACGGCAGCCAGGACTCACTGGGGTACTTCGCCACCCGGCGGGACAAGGCCGTGGTCTTCTCCCCCAGCGGCAAGGCCGCCGTCACCTACCGCGTGGAGACCGGCGTCTGCCTGGCCAGCGGCGACCCGGTCGGCGACCGGGAGGCCTGGGGTCCGGCCATCGAGGCCTGGCTGGACGTCGCCGTGCGCTACGGCTGGCAGCCCGCCGTGATGGGCGCGAGCGAGGACGGCGCCAAGGCCTTCGCGCGCGCCGGGCTGGGTGCGCTGCAGCTGGGCGACGAGGCGATCCTGCACGTCAAGGACTTCGATCTGGACGGCCGCGAGATGCGGGTGACGCGGCAGGCTGTCAACCGCGTGGAGCGCACCGGCGCCACCTTCCGGCTGCGTCGGCACTCGGCGCTCTCCGACGAGGAGATGCAGGAGGTCATCCACCGGGCGGACGCCTGGCGCGACACCGAGACCGAGCGCGGCTTCTCGATGGCGCTGGACCGGCTCGGCGACGAGGCCGACGGGGACTGCCTGCTGGCGGAGGCGTTCGACGGCGACGGCAAGATGATGGCGCTGCTGTCCTTCGTCCCCTGGGGCACGGACGGCATCTCGCTGGATGTCATGCGCCGCGACCGCTCCGCGCCGAACGGCGTCATGGAGTACATGGTCGCCCAGCTGTGCGCCCAGTCCGGGCAGCTCGGGGTGCGCCGGATCTCGCTGAACTTCGCGGTCTTCCGGTCGGCCTTCGAGGAGGGCGGCCGGATCGGTGCGGGCCCGGTGCTGAAGTTCTGGCGCAAGCTGCTGCTGTTCTTCTCCAAGTGGTGGCAGCTGGAGGCCCTCTACCGTTCCAACGCCAAGTACAACCCCGAGTGGTACCCGCGGTTCCTGTGCTACGCGGACGCCGGCGCGCTGGCCAGGATCGGGCTCGCGTCCGGTATCGCCGAGGGCTTCGTGGCCGTACCGAGCCTGGGCAAGCTGTGGGGCAAGGGGCAGAAGAAGCGGCTGCTGGCGCCGGCGAGCACCGCGGGGCTGCCGTCGCTGCACGAGCTCGGCCTGGTGCACACCCCGGCCACCGAAGAGGAGCAGCGCGCGCAGGAGCTGGCCGCGCTGCCCGAGCAGGTGCGGGTACGCCATCACAAGCTGGAGCGGCTGCGCGAGGCCGGCACCGATCCGTATCCGGTGGGCGTGGAGCGGACCCACACGCTCCGCGAGGTACGGGACGAGTATCCGGACCTGGAGGCCGGGACGCGTACCGGCAAGGTGGTCAGCGTCGCGGGGCGGGTGCTGCTCACCCGTGACCACGGCGGGGTGCTGTTCGCGGTGCTGCGGGACTGGTCGGGCGATCTGCAGATCGCGCTGACCCGGGACGGCAGCGGCAAGGAGCTGCTGGAGCGCTTCGGCTCGGACATCGACCTGGGTGACCATGTCGAGGCCGAGGGCGAGGTCGGCGCGAGCGACCGCGGTGAGCTGACGGTGTTCGTGACGCAGTGGCGGCTGACCGCCAAGTGCCTGAGGCCGCTGCCGGACAAGCGCCGCGGGCTGTCCGACCCGGAGGCCAAGGTCCGCCAGCGGTATGTGGATCTGGTCGTGTCGACGGATGCACGGGACAATCTGCGGGCGCGCAGCACGGCCGTGCAGGCGCTGCGTCAGGGGCTGATCGACCGCGGCTACCTCGAGGTCGAGACGCCGATGCTGCAGCAGATCCACGGCGGCGCCAATGCCCGCCCGTTCCACACCCACATCAACGCCTACGACCTCGATCTGTATCTGCGGATCGCGCCGGAGCTGTATCTCAAGCGGCTGTGCGTGGGCGGTATGGAGAAGGTCTTCGAGATGGGGCGGACGTTCCGTAACGAGGGCATCTCCTACAAGCACAACCCCGAGTTCACGATGCTGGAGGCGTACCAGGCGTTCGCCGACTACGACGTGATGCTGGATCTCACCCGGGAGCTGATCCAGGGGGCGGCGATCGCCGCGTTCGGCAGCGCCACGGCCCGTAAGGCGGATGCGAACGGCCGGCTGGTCGAGCACGACATCTCGGGGCTCTGGCCGGTCAAGACCGTCTACGGCGCGATCTCGGAGGCGCTCGGCGAGGAGGTCGACGCGGACACCGGACCGGATGTGCTGCGGCGGCTGTGTCTGCGCGCGGCGGTGCCGGTGAAGCCGGAGATGGGGCGCGGCGACATCGTGCTGGAGATGTACGAGCGGCTGGTGGAGGAGAAGACCCAGCTCCCCACGTTCTACAAGGACTTCCCCACCGATGTCTCCCCGCTGACCCGACAGCACCGGCGCGACCCGCGGCTCGCCGAGCGCTGGGACCTGGTCGCGTTCGGCACCGAACTGGGCACCGCCTACTCGGAGCTGACCGACCCGGTGGAGCAGCGGCGGCGGCTCACCGCGCAGTCGCTGCTGGCGGCGGGCGGCAACCCCGAGGCGATGGAGCTGGACGAGGACTTCCTGCAGGCTCTGGAGTATGCGATGCCGCCGACGGGTGGTCTGGGCATCGGCGTGGACCGGCTGGTGATGTTCCTGACCGGGCTGTCGATCCGCGAGACGCTGCCGTTCCCGCTGGTGCGGCGCCGCTGAGGGCCTGGGGGGCGGTCCCTAGGGGGCGGTCGAACACATCCCGTAGGGGATGCGAGCGCCCCCTGCGGGCCCACAACGTGGCGGGCTCGGGTGGTATTCCCGTGGCTCGCCGCGTGATCGGCAGGATAGCGGCTCGTGAGCGGCGGGACGACGGCTCGTGATCGGCAGGACGACGGCTCGTGATCGGCAAGACGACAGCTAGCTAGATCACGGGGATGTTCGCCGCCCGGGCCCCGTCGATCGCCCTGCGCAGGCGTGGCAGGTATGCGGAGTCGGCGTCGGCGATGTCCACGATGGCTCGTTGGAGGTCCATCACGAGGAGGGCGCTGCTCATGTCGTCTCCAAGAGCGAAGTCGGTTCGGCGTCGATACCGGCCGGCCGGATTCTGATCTTCGGATCCTATGCAACCTCGGTCACAGTCGTGTTCCGCCCGTCGGGCTGGACGGGACGGGCACAGGCACTCAGCCGGCAGCTCGTGCGATACGTGGTGGACGGCGCCGCCCGGCACGGCCTGGTGGAGAGCCTCGCCAACCGGCACATCACCGAACGCAGCTCAGCTTGCTCCGGCCAAGGATCCACGTGACCGGCCAGGGCACGCCCGTGCGCCACGCTCAGGCCGCCGTGGCGAGTCCCCGGGCCGGCTGTGTCTGCTCGTAGGCGTAGCCGACCCGCAGGAGGGTGGGCTCGTCGAGGGGACGGCCGAGCAGCTGCATGCCGATCGGCATGCCGACCGAGTCGTGGCCGACCGGAACGGTCAGGGCCGGCACCCCGGTGATGTTGGCAGGGGCGGAGAGGCGCACGTAGGCGTCGGAGACGCCCTCGACCGTGCCGTCGGGCCAGGTGACCGTCTCCTCGTCGGCGCCGACAGCGGTCATCGGGACGCTCGGGGCGGCGATCACGTCGACCTCCTCCAGCATGCGGGCCCACTCGGCGCGCATGAGCGTGCGGGCGCGTTGCGCGCGTACGTAGTCCCCGGCGCTCATCAACTCGCTTGCCTCCAGGAGGATGCGGACGTCCTCCTGGTACAGCTCGGGGACCGCGCGCAGGCTGCTCTCGTGGTAGGCCCCCGCCTCCGGCACCATCAGGCCCCACTGGGTGGCCTGGATGTAGCGGGTCATCGGGATGTCCACCTCGACGAGCCGTGCGCCCAGGGTTTCCAGCTGCCCGATGGCGTGCCGGACCGCGGTCTCCACACGAGGGTCGACGTTGTCGAAGTAGTAGGTGCGCGGCAGGCCGATGCGCAGCCCCGTCAGGTCCGTGCCGGCACCGGGCCGGTAGTCCGTGGCGGGCACGGGCAGCGAGGCGGGGTCTCGCGGGTCGTGTCCGGCCAGCGCGGTCAGGATCAGGGCGGCGTCCTCGACGGTGCGGGTGATCGGACCGACGTGGTCCAGCGACCAGGACAGGGAGATGACGCCGTGGCGGGGGACGAGACCGTAGGTCGGTTTGAGGCCGACCACCCCGTTGAGAGCGGCGGGCACCCGGATCGACCCGCCGGTGTCGGTGCCCAGGGCGAAGGTCGCGGTGCCCGACGCGACGGCGACCGCGGAGCCGCCGCTGGAACCGCCGGCGACCCGGCCGTGGTCCCAGGCGTTGCGGGTCTGCGGAGTGGTCAGGCCGAAGGCGAATTCGTGGGTGTGGGTCTTGCCGAGCAGGACCGCGCCGGCCGCGCTCAGACGCGCGGCGACCGTGCTGTCCGCCGTCGCGCGGTGGCCGGCGCGTACCCGGGAGCTGGCCGTGGTGGCCATCCCGCCGACGTCGATCAGGTCCTTGAGTCCCATCGGGATGCCGTGCAGGGGTCCCCGGTATCGGCCGTGCGCCGCTTCGTGTTCGGCCTCGCTCGCCGCCCGGCGTGCCTGCTCCGCGGTGACCGTGACGTAGGCGCCGAGGTGCGGTTCCACTTTCTCGATGCGACCGAGGACGGAGTCGACCAGTTCGACGGGGGAGAGTTGCCGGGCACGGATCGCGTCCGCGGCGGCCGCGAGGGACAGCTCATACGGCTGCATCGTGCGGCTCCTGTCCGGCGCGGTAGGCAGCGGCGGGTGGGACGTCCGCGAAGTCCAGCTCGCGCAGGACCGCGACGACGCCGTGGATGTGGGTGGCGACGGCGGCCACCGCGGCGTGGCGTTCGGCGGGCAGCACAAGCCCGGCGCGGGCGGCCCAGCGGGCGGCCTCCGGCGGTGTGAGTTCGACGGTGGTCATGGACCTTCTCTTCCTCGGTCGGGAGTGGAGCGGCGGAGTACCCGAAGGCGCTAAAGGCCAAGGATTGGCGTCAGGCGACCTGCAGGTGCCATGACTGCTCGGTGGTGCGGCTGTTCTGTGGCGCGGCTGTTCAGTGGCGCGCGCGTGGGCCACCGAACACCGCCGGGCGCGGGACACCGGCCGCGTGGTCAGGCAGCGGTGGCCGGGATCTCGCCGCCGTGCTCGGCGAGCAGCCGGTAGCGGCCTTGCTCCCGGCGGACGCTGCCGGCCGTGGGCCGCGGGAAGTGCGTGCCCAGGAGCAGCGCGTCGGTGTCCGCCACGCCGTCGAGCAGCCGGGCGCGGGTGCGGATCGCCTGGGAGGGGTCAATGTCGACGCAGCTGTGCACGTGGGGGTGGGACAGCTGCACGGGGTGGTGGATGCTGTCGCCGGTGATCAGCGCCCGCCGGTCGCTGCCGCGCAGTTCGACGGCGACCTGCCCGGGGGTGTGGCCCGGGGCGGGGATCAGGAGGACACCCGGCGCCACCTCGTGCCCCTGCTCGGGCACGTCCACGAGGTCGTACTGTCCGGCGTCGCGGACGGGACGGACGGAGTCGCGGAACATCTGGGTGCGGGCCTCATCCAGGTCGGTGGCGGCCCAGTGGTCCCATTCGGTGCGGCTGGTGACGTAGCGGGCGTTGGGGAAGGCGGGGACCCAGTCCTCGCCGACGAGGCGGGTGTTCCAGCCGACGTGGTCGGTGTGCAGGTGCGTGGTGATCACCAGGTCCACGGACTCGGGCGGGAAGCCGGCCGCCGCCAGCCGCTCCAGGAAGTCGGTGTCGAGACCGTTCCAGGCCGGGTTGGCACGGGTCTTGCCGTTGCCGATGCCGGTGTCCACGACGATCCGCAGTCCGCCGGCCTCCACCGCGAAGCTGTGGCTCGCCAGCCGCGGGACCTCGGCGTCGGCGAAATCGGGGCGCAGCCACGACGCCTCGTCCAGCACCTCCCTGGTGGCGTCCGGCAGCAGCCACGGTCCGGTCTGTCGAGGCAGTTCGATCTCGTCGACGCGGCGCACGACGATATCGCCGAGGCGCCATCCCGTGCTGGTGGCGGGGGTGGCCTGACGGGGGGTGGCGGGGTTCATCGGCAGGGCCCTTTCGGCGGCGCTGGGCGGTGCGGGCGGGATGACGTGCTGTGGAAAGGACAGGCCCGGTCAGGTCGTGTGCGGCTGTGGCGTGGCGCGGACCCTTAAGGCGATTGCTTTGCTTTAAGCACTCTAGATCGACAGAACCCTAAACGCAAACCCTTAGCTTTTATGTGCCTGAAGGGGACCCGGCGCGACCGAGCGCCGCCGCCACCAAGCGGCCGACGTACGCCTGGGACAGCTCCGAGGGGCGGAACAGGATCCGATACATCAGCGGGGCGACCACGACGTCCAGCAGCGTCTCCAAGTCCGGCACGGCCTCCCCGCGCCCGGCTGCGCGTACGCCGATGGCCTTCAACTGCTCGGCGGCGTAGTCGGAGCAGCGCACCGCGCCGCCCTGCCCTGGGTCGCCCAGCAGGGCGTCGCGGAGGTACGTGCGACCCGGCGTCGAGGACATTTCTTCGGCGAATTGCACGGTCCACGCCTCCAGGTCGGCTCGCAGGCCGCCGTGGTCGGCCGGCGGGGCATCCGGGCGCAGCCGCTCGACGGCCACGTCGGACAACAATTCCCGCAGGTCCCCCCAGCGGCGGTAGACGGTGGACGGCGTGACCCCCGCACGGGCCGCGATCAGCGGCACGGTCAGCGCTCCCCGCCCCACCTCCGCCTCAAGATCACGGACCGCCTGGTGTACGGACTGCTGGACGCGGGCGCTGCGCCCGCCGGGGCGTGTGGTCGCTCGGGCACTCATGGGGACAGCCTAATGCGAAGAAATTGCGTCTGCCGAAACGGTCGGCCGGAAGCGAAGTGGCCCTCGCACACCGTCGGCCGTGGCACGCGGTCCAATCCCTCGGTGGGTCGCCTGTTCCGCCCGATGCCCTGCCGCACTTGGGGAACGACACATCGTCGATTACCCACACCTGCGGACTGATCGCCTTGCACAGCCTGTCGGCAATCCGTCGCCTGACCGGCAGCGGATCCCAGGGCGACTGATTCACGAACTGCTGCAGGGCTTGCATATTCCCGTCCGGCAGCCGATCGGCCATCGGCTGGATCGACTTACGCCGCCCGTCCAGCATCAGGCCCCGCAGATAGCACCCGCCCCAGCCGCGCTGATCCCGGCGCGGCAACGAAGCGAACACGTCGGCAACGAACTCCGGCAACTCACCCCGGAGCCGTTCCACCTCCCCAAGCCTCATACCGACACCATCCCGCTGACCAGCCAAGATCGGAAGACCTAACGAAGCACTACTAGGGCCCGGTGACGGCGGGCGAGACGGCGGAGGCCACCACCTTGCGGGGGTGGCCTTTTCCGTTGGCGGGGACCTCCCACAGGTCGGCGCCGTAGTCCCCGGGCAGGGCGTAGAGGAGGGTGCTGCGGTCCAGCCACAGCGCCTGGTCGTCCACGCTCGCCCGCTCGGCGAGCGGCGTCTCGCGGCCGCTGCGCAGATCCAGGACGTACAGCCGCCAGGGCGCGTCCGCCCCCTTGGGCCGTACCCGCTTCTTGAAGGCGATCCGGGTGCCGTCCGGGGAGAGGGAGGGGCATTCGACGTTTTCGCGGACGGCGGTCAGGGTGCGGCGGGGCAGGTTGCCGCGGACGAGATAGGTGCGGCCCTGGGTGCCGAGGGTGGCGTAGAAGGTGGTGTCGTCGGCGGCGAAGGTCACGCCCCAGAAGTTGTGGTCGACGGCCTGGTGGCGGCGGCCGTCGATCAGGACGGTGAAGTCCTCCAGGCTGTCGTGGAGGGTGCGGGTACGGGTGTCGTAGATGGCGGTACGGGTGGAGAAGGCGCCGCCCGCGTAGGAGTCGCCGCTGACGAACACCGTCCAGGCGACGAGCCGGCCGCTGGGTGAGACGCGGGCGCGGGTGGGGATGCCGGGTACCGGGAAGCGGCGTAGGGGCTTCATCCGGGAGTCCAGGACCACGGCCTCGTGGCCCGGGACCACTCCCCCGGTGGAGCGCAGGCAGATGCCGGTGCCGGCGGCGGCGTGGAAGCGCAGGCAGTCCCTGGGGGCGGCGGCGCGGGCGGCGCCGGGGGTGCGCAGCGGGACGGTGGCGAGGTGGTCGCGCTGCGGTCCCCACGCCAGGTTCCGGAAGACCAGGCGCCCCGGTCGGCGCAGGTCCCACGTCCCCTTCTTCACGGTGGGCTGACTCGTCTGTCCGGCCCGCTCCCGCTCGGCGGCCCGGTCGGCGGCCCGGCTGACGGCGACGACGGCGCCGGTCAGGAGCAGGGCCGTGGCCGCGAGGAGCACGAGGAGGCGGTGGCGGGCGGGTACCGGCGTCATGCGGAGGCCTTTCGGCGGAAGAGGACCGGGATGCAGAGGGCGAGGGCGGCGGCCAGGCAGCCGGCCGCGGCGGCCAGGGCGGTGGCGGGTCCCAGGGCGGTCCAGGCCGCGCCGAAGAGGACCGCGGCGGCGAAGCGGCCCACGGCCTGGCCGGTCTGCACCAGCGCGAGTCCGCTCGCCCGCACGGCCGGTGGCAGCAGCGGTGCGGCGGCGGCCATCAGCACGCCGTCGGTGGCCGCGTAGAAGACGCCCAGGAGGATGAACAGGGCTGCCATGGCGGGGAGTTGGGCGTCGAGCGGGACGAGCAGCAGCAGGTACCCGGCGAGCAGCGCGCCATGGCCGGCGAGGAAGACGCGCAGGCGCCCGGCGCGGTCCGCGAGGCGCCCGACCGGGAGCGCCAGCAGCAGGAACGCCGCCGCGGTGCCGACCGGCAGCAGCGGGAACCACCGGGCGTCGAGGTGGTGGCGCTGCTGGAGGACGAGGTAGAGGAACGCATCGCTGATGGTGGCGGCGCCCAGGAGGACGGCGGCCAGGCTCATCCGGGGCACGCCGGGGGTTCGGACCAGGGTGCGCAGCGTTCGGACGGCACCCGGGCGGCGCCTCCTGGTGCGGCGGGCGGCGGCGTCCGGGCGCGGCTCGCGGACGTAGAGGGCGAGCAGCAGGACGCCGAACGCGGCGCAGCAGAAGCTGACCTGGAAGACGGCGTCATAGCCGTCCCGGGCGGCCCACAGGACGCCGAAGGCGGCGAGCGGGCCGAGCAGGGCGCCGGCGGTGTCCAGGGTGCGGTGCACGCCGAAGGCGCGGCCCTGGTCCTCGGGGGTGGTGGACAGTGAGATCAGCGCGTCGCGCGGGGCGCTGCGCAGGCCCTTGCCGGTGCGGTCGGCGGCCAGGACCGCGCCGATCGCCCAGGGGGTGGTGACGGCGAGCAGGAGGGGTTTGCAGACCGCGGAGAGGGCGTAGCCGGTGCCCGCGACGAGTTTGCGGCGGCGGGTGCGGTCGGCGGCGTAGGAGCCCACGAGCCTGACCAGCGCGGTGACGCCCTGGTAGACGCCGTCGAGCAGGCCGTAGGCGAGCGGGGTCATGCCGAGGCCGGCGACCAGATAGAGCGGCAGGATGGCGCTGACCATCTCCGAGGAGACGTCCGTGACCATGCTGACCAGGCCGAGGGCGACGACATTGCCGGCGACGGCGCGGCGGGCGAAGGGCCGGTCGCGGGCGACACCGGCCGAGGCGTCGGCGGCGCGGCTGGACGAGAGATACACGGAGGTCTCCTCGGAGTTCCTGCGGGTCAGGGCCTGGTGGGGTCAGGACCCGGCGGGGTCAGGACCTGGCGGTGTCGAACACGCCGGTGATCGGTGTCGCGGTGGCGGCGTTGCCCGCGTGTCCGGTGCCGTACATGTCCTCGAAGGTCCGCAGCAGGCTGTAGTGGTTGTACGCGCCGGCCACGCTGCCCTGTTTGACGTGGGCGCCGGAGAACACGGACGCGATCTGGTTGGAGCCGAGGTAGTTGTCCTCGTCCCAGGTCAGCACCAGCAGGCTGTTGTTGGCCTTGGCCCACTGGGCGTACGAGTCGAGGTTGTTCTTGATCCAGGTGTCCCCGCTGCCGACGGCGCAGTCGTGCATGTCGTTGCACAGGTCCGGGATGACGAAGGACAGCGTCGGCAGCTTGCCGAAGTCGTCCTTGGGGAACTGCGCGAAGGTCTTGCCGGTGTTCAGCGGCACGTTGTTGAAGGCGAACCACGGGTTGTGCTTCTGCGCGTACTTGCCGTTGGAGCAGGCGGTGGAACCCTCGCTGGGCAGACCCTCGTTGTAGCTGCCGAAGGTCTTGCCGGCGGCGATCAGCTCCTGGCCGAGGTTGGGCGCCTTCATCGACTGGGCGGTGTAGCAGCCGTCGCCGGTGATGCCCTGGGTGGCGCCGGAGAAGAGGTTGAAGTAGTTCGGCTGGCTGGGGTGGGTCAGCGCCTTCATGCCGGTCAGGCTGGCGCCGCCCTGGGCGAGTTGGTTGATGTAGGGCGCCTTGGAGCTGCCGATGATCTCCTTGTACTGCTTGTTCTCGAAGACGACGATGACGACGTGGTCGTAGGCGGGCGGTGCGGCCTGGGTGCCGTGGGACCTGCCGTGGGTCGTGGTGCCGTCGGCGAGGGTGCCGTGGGCCTGGGCGGTGGTGGCCGTGACGATCAGGCCGAGCGCGCCGAGGGTCGCGGCGATCGCCCTGTGCAGGCGTTTCGCTCCGGGTTTCATGGGGTGTCACTCCTTGTCGGTCGGGCGGGACGGGTGGTGCGGGGGTGTGGGGGTCAAGGGCCTTCGGGGGCGGCGGGAGGCGGGGGTCCGTCCGCGCGGTGGGCCGGGTCCGCGGTGGTGATCCGCAGCAGCCGGGGTACGGGCAGGTCGCGACGGGCGAAGGCGGTGGCCACCGCGGTCCGGATCGCCGCGCGCCGGTCACCGGGGGCGAACAGCAGGACGCTGCGCCCGGGGTGCCGTGCGGGCCACCAGGCGGACCGGGCTCCGGCGCGCCGGGCCTCGCGCACGGCGAGGGCGATACCGGTGGCCGGGGCCGAGGTGCCGGTGGTCGTCGGCCCGTTCCCGTCGCCGCCGGCCGGGGCGGTACGGGCCGTCAGGAGCAGCAGGCACGGCTCCGCCGCGCCGTCGGGGGCGCGCAGCGGATGGTGGTGCCTGCCGCCGTGCGCCGCGAGCAGCTGCCCGGCGCGGGCGAAGAGCACGGCCCGGCGCAGGGCGTCGTCGCCGGGTACGGCGCCGGCGAGGAGGTCCGCCAGCCGCTCGCGGGACAGCGGGGGCGCGCCCCGCTCCGTGTGAGCCTCGGCGACGGCCAGCGCGGCCGCGCACTCCAGGGGTTCGGCGACGGGCAGCCCCACGGCGTCGGGCAGTGCGGCGTCGAGCTGGAGATCGGCGCCGCCCCGGCCGTATCCCGCGGCGGCCAGGGCACGCAGGGCGGCGTACGGGCGGGCCGCCCAGGCGGGGGCGCGGGCGGCCGGGCCGGTGAGGGGGAGTTCGGCGGCGTCGGCCGGGTGGTTGAGGGAGCCGCAGCGCAGCATGCCGTCGGCGCGCGGGGCGACCGCCACGCCGACGTACCAGTTGGCGGCCGCCACCCGGTCGGTGCGGGGCGCGACGCCCGGCGGGACGGCGTGTGCGGCGAGGTGGAAGGCGTACGGGGCCCGCCACACCGTGCCGGGCCGGTGGCCGTACGCCGTTTCGAAGCCGTGTGCCAGCAGCCGCAGCAGCGGGTCCGCCGTGGGGCGCCGGGCCAGGTCCAGGGCGCTCATCCCGGCTCCTTGCGGGCCAGCAGCCGGTAGGCGTTGCCGCCGTCGCTCGCGCGCGCGACCGCGGTGCGCAGCGTGTCGAGGGCGATCGCCGCGCCGTAACAGGGCATCGCCAGGGCCTGTACGGTGCGGCGCGCGGCGCGGCGGGCCGGGGTGGCGGGGACGGTGGCCCAGGGGGCGTCCGGGTCGGGGGCGAGGCGGTTCGCGGTGAGGGCGACGGCGCCGATGAAGTCGGCGTTGGTCTGGTGGGCCGCGCCGTGCTGCTCGGCGAGGACGGTGAACCCCCGTGCTTCCAGGGCCCGTTTGAGGTTGCCGACGGGCATCAGGTGCTGGTGCTGGGGCTGGAACCAGGGCAGCCAGTGCGGGCCGAGGAGCCGGGCGATGCGGGCCTGGGGGTCGGGGAGTTCGATGAGCAGATGGCCGCCGGGGGCCAGGACCTTGACGGCGGCGTCGAGCTCGGCGAACGGGTCCCGGGTGTGTTCGAGGTAGTGGTGCATGCTCACCGTGTCGTAGCGCCCGGCGAGGCGGTCGGCGAGGTCGGGGAACTGGCCCCGGTAGCCGGTGGTGATCCACCCCCGGCGTTCGGCGCCCAGGACCGCCTCGCCCATGTCCAGCCCGTCGAAGCGGGTGTCGGGCCATACGGTGCGCGCGGCGTTGCAGAAGTGTCCGCCGGCCGTGCCGACGTCGAGCCAGGCTTGGGGCGTGGTGAAGGGTTTGAGGAGTGCGGCGCGATCCCGGTAGGTGCCGTTCATCCGGCCCAGGACCAGGGCGGCGCCCTCGCCGCCGAGGCCGTCGTAGAAGTCGCGGTAGTAGAAGTCGAGTCCGTCCTGGGTGAGCCGGGGGTTCTGGAAGATGTGGCCGCAGCGGCGGCACTCCTCCAGGGTGAAGCGGCCGGGCTTGCCCTGGAGCAGATCGGGCATGCGGACCCGTACGACGGGGTCCGGCGCCCCGCACCAGGGGCAGTCCGGGCGGCGGGGTTCGAAGAACCGGTCGGTGCCGTGGGCGAGTTCGGCGGCGTATGCGGCCCGGCGGGCCGGTGCGTCGGCGGCCCGGGTCGGCTCGGCGGGTGGTGCCGCCGTCGCGAGGGTCCGCAGCGCGGTGGACAGGGAGCGCAGCGGGCGGGTGGCCGTGGCGCGGGCCAGGTCGGCGGGGTGCAGCCGGCCGGCGGCGAGTGCGGCGGCGGGCTGGAGCCAGTAGAGGGCGAGCGCCGCCGATCCCCAACGCGGCGCCGACGCCAGGCATTTGATCAGCAGGGCCAGACCGGCGAGCTGGGCCGCGGACAGCACGCGCGGCGGGAGGCCGCGGGCGCTCAGCTCCTCGGCGCGCCCCGCGGGGTCGGCGGGCGGGAGTGTCAGGCCGGGGGCGACGGCCCAGCCGGTGGCGTCGGGGGCGTACTCCTTGAGGGTGGCGAGGAGGCGGTGGAGGTCGGCCACGGAGCGCGGTGGCGGCCCGGCCTCGGGGCCGCGGAGCCCGGCGCGCCGGTGGACGTCCTCAGCCACCAGGACGGCATGGCCCGCGCCGTGGCCCGGTGCGCAGCGGTCCCTGCCGTGCGCCGCGGGGTCGAGCAGCCGGAGCAGCCCCAGGGCGCGGTCGGCGTCCAGCTGCGCCGGGACGAGGTCCAGGACGCGCAGCCCTTCGCGGGTGGCGTGGGCCACCGCGGCGCGCAGCGTCGCCGGGTCGGCCGTGACGCCCGGCGCGGCGAGCAACTCCCAGCCCGGCAGGGGTGGTTGGCCGGTGCCGGACGGTCCGGTGGGGTCGAGTACGGGCAGCGCGGCGAGCCTGCGGCGGGCGCGCAGGGTCCCTGCGCCGAGGGCCGTCGCCGCGGCGGCCGCGATCCATCGCGTGGGTGTTCCCGAGCGGTGCGCTCGCGTCATCTCCGTCACGGTCCCTTCTCGGTGCGGGGCTGGGCGGTGCCGGGCAGCTTCTCCAGGCGGTCGGCCGCGGTGGCGGCGCCGCCGGCCGCGGCGAAGGACGCCTGGATGCGGCGGGCCGCGCTGCGGTGGGCGGGGTTGTCGAGGACGGCGGTCAGGGCGCGGTGCAGCTCGTCCGTGCGGGCCCGGCCGAAGCGCACCCGCACTCCCGCACCGGCCTCGGTCACCTGGCGGGCCACGATCGGCTGATCGTCCCGGACCGGCGCCACGACCAGCGGAAGCCCGTGGGCGAGCGCCTCGCAGACGGTGTTGTGGCCGCCGTGGCACAGCACCGCGTCCAGGTGCGGGAGCAGCTGGAGCTGGGGGACGTACTCCTGGTGGAGCACGTTCGGCGGGACGGCTCCGGCGAGGTCGCCGGGGGCGGCGAGGATCAGCTGCAGCCGGTCGGCGAGGGCCGCGGCGGCGTCCAGTACGGCGGGGTAGAAGCGGGCGCCCGCCTCGCGGTTGAGGGTGCCCAGGGAGACGAGGACGCGGGCGCGGGCGGGGTCGAGGCGGCGCCAGGGGAAGTCGCCGGCGGGTGGGCGGGCGCCGAAGGCGGGGCCGACGAAGGTGGGGCCGGCGTCGCCCGGTTCCTGGGTACCGGCGAGCTCGGGGGTCCCGATGAGCTCCGGTGTGGAGAAGACCAGGACGAGATGGGGTGAGAAGCGCGGGTCCCAGCCGCCGGGCGCGCCGCAGTCGGCGAGCAGCGCCGCGATGCGTTCGGTCACCCACTCCCCCACCTTGGGGAATCCCTGGTAGGGCCGGGTGAACTCCGCCGAGGTGGTGGCCGAGGTCGCCCACGGCAGGCCGAGCCGCCGCGCCACCACGGGCCCGGCGAGGGCCTGTTGGTCGGTGACCAGGACATCGGGCCGGAAGGCCGCGACGGCGGCGTGCACGCCGGGCAGCATCGCGTGGGCGAGCGGGATCAGGGCCTCCGCCCAGAGGAAACGCAGCGCCGCGATGCCGCGCAGATCGCGCCAGCGCCGGTGCAGGACGTCATAGCCGTCGGCCGCGTCTCCGGCCGGGTGGAGCGGGGCGCCCGGCGGCAGCAGCGGCGCGAGGGCCGCGGCGGGGCCGGTCCAGGCGACCTGGTGTCCGCGGGCGGTGAGTTCGGCGGCGACCGCGATCGTGGGGTTGACGTGTCCGGCCAGCGGTGGGACGACGAACAGGACCCTCATCCGGCCACCGCCCCCGCCATGGCACCGAGCCGCCCCAACACCGCGGCGCGCAGCCCTTCGGTGGCTTCCTTGAGCACGGTGTGGCCCACGTCGGGCAGCACACACAGCTCGCAGTCGGGTGCGTGGCGCGCCAACTCGCGGGCGCCGGGGAGGAGTTCGGAGTGCCGGCCGTAGACGGCGAGGACCGGGCGGCGCAGCCGGGCGAAGTCGCGGGCGGTGAAGGCGGTGCCCGCGGCGATGTCCTCGATCAGGGTGGTGCGGTTGAGCAGCGCGTCGGCACCGGCCGTCAGCTTGGCTTCCTTGCGGCGTCCGAGGGCGGCGAGCTGCTCCGGTATCCCGCTGTGTTCGAGGCCGAGGGCGGCGACGGAGAGGGTGTCGGTCATGCTCTCGACCCAGTCGCCGGTCAGATGGGCGTCGATCAGGACGAGCGAGGCGACCAGGTCGGGCCGGACGAGCGCGGTGTGCAGGGCGAGGGCGCCGCCGTAGCTGTTGCCGATGAGATGGACCGGGCCGAGGCCGAGGGCGGCGAGCAGCGCGGTGAGGTCGGCGACGGCGGTGCCCATGTCGTAGCCGGTGGGCGGGCGGTCGCTGCGGCCGTGCCCGCGCTGGTCGTAGAGCAGCACATCGTGTCCGGCCCGTGCGACGGGGCCCGCGAGGGTGCAGTAGAAGCTGGAGAGGTTGTCCATCACGAGGCCGTGGAGGAAGACGACGGCGGGGCCGGGGGGCCGGGGGCCGTCGGACCGTCCCGGCAGCCACTGGGTGTGGAGGCGCAGCCGTCCTGCGCGGGTGAGGGCCATGGCGTCCTCAGCCCGCGTAGGCCGGGTCGGTGGCGGTGGCCGGGCCGGCGGCGGTGGCGGTGATCTCGGCGATGTGGGTGGCGAGTTCGCCGACCGTCATGGCGAGGATCTGGTCGATGTCCTTCTCGGCGAGGAAGCCGAGGAGGTCCACGGAGGTGCCGTAGCGGCGCTGGAGCAGTTCGGCCAGCGCGACGAACTCGATGCTCTCCAGGGCCAGATCGTCGTTGAAGGTGGTCGCCGGGGTGATCTCGCCGACGACGAGGAGTTCGTCGCCGCAGACGGTCACCAGCATGTCGGTGATCTCGTCCAGGATCCGCCGGGTGCGCTCGGATCGGTGGTCAGCTGCCATGGGTGGCCTCCGTGGGGGTGAGGGTGTCGGTGCCCGTACGGTCCTGGGGCCGCGGGCCGGTCCAGGCGATGACATGGCGCGCGGACCGGTCGTCGACGGAGTCGAGGTGGACGAGGCGGGCGGGGCCGTGCGGGGAGCTGGCGCGCAGCGCGCCGCCCGGTGCGGGCGTCACGGTCCACTCGGCGGGGTCGCGGCCGGCCGCCTTCGCCGCGGCCTCCTTGGCGCACGACAGGGCGGCGAGCCAGTGGGCGCGGCCGGTGCCGGTGTGCCGGTCGCCGAGGTCGTCCGCCAGGCGGCGTTCGGCCGGGGTGAGGGCGAGCCGTTCCAGGGCGCGGGGTTCGTCGGGGACGGCCGCGAGGGCGATGCCGACGGGGCCCGCCCGGTGGGCGAGGGCCACGGCGATCCGGTCGTTGTGGGCGAGGGAGAGGTGGATGCCGTCGGCGCGCGGGCCCGCGGGCCGGGGGCGGCCGTCCCGGTCGTCGCCGAGGGGGACCTCGGCCGGGAAGACGGGCCCGGCGCCGGACTCCCACAGCAGCTCGCGCACCGCGTCCTTGGCCGCGATCCGGCCCAGCAGCCAGGAGGCGCGGGCGTGCGGCGCGCACCGTTCGTAGCGTGCGCGTTCGCCGGCGTCCAGGTAGCGGCGCATCACCAGCTCCTGCGACGCCGGGTCCGACCAGCGGCGGCGGGCCAGGCACCAGCCGCCCGGCCGGGGTTCGCCGATGCCGCACACCTCGGGGGTGAATTTCATCGGCCAGACCCGCTCGTCGGCCCCGAACCGCCGGTAGGTCCAGCCCTCCAGCCGCGCCCGGACGCCGCCGTCGGCTCCTTGCAGCTCCACGTCGCCGCGCACCGAGCCGGGCCGTACCTCGCGGATCCGGGCGGTGGCGGTCAGCAGCGCGCCCGCGGGCGGCGGGGGCCCGTAGAGCCGGATCCGCTCCAGGGTCGCGGGGAAGACCAGCCGGTCGCCGGTCAGGTTCAGCTGCATCCAGTGGCCGAGGAGCTGACCCGCGGCGTCCAGGAGGGCGCCGGGGGCGGGCAGCGCGCGCAGCACGCCGCGGATGCCGTCGGCGGCCACCGTGGTGACCTCGTGGACGCCGGCGAACCGCGGGCCGTGGAACATCCACCGGTCCCGGTAGAGGGCCTCGGCGCTGACGGGCGCGGGGCGGCCGGAGGTCAGGGGCGCGGGGTCGGGGGGCGGCGGGGCGGGGTGCCGGGCGGCGAGGTGGACGGTGACGACGGCGTAGTCGCCGAGGGTCACCCGGATCCGGCCGGGCCCGGCGGGGGTGGCGGTGACGGCCAGGTCCACGGGCGGGGCGACGGGCAGCCAGCGCAGGGCCCGTACGTCGGAGTGGCCGGTGACGGTGTGGCCGGGCCAGGCTTCGCAGGCGGCCTCGGCGGCCAGTTCCAGCAGGGTGGTCATGGGGACGACCGGGAAGCGGTCGGCGGGTTCGGGCCAGTGGTCGGGCTGGAGGTAGATGCAGTGGTCGCGGACGGAGGGGAGGGTGTCGAGGGAGAGGCGGCGGGTGGTGCGGCGGGGCGTTGGCCGCGCGGGCGGCGGGGCGGTGGCGGCGGTGGCCACGGCGCGGGTCGCGGCCGTGGTTTCGGCGAGGACGGCGTCCAGGGCCTGCTGGAGGGGGTCCGCGGCGGGATGTCGGGGGTGCGGGAGCGGTGGGTCGGCGGCCCGGGTCAGCGGGAGGGGCGGCGTCGTGTCGTCGAGGCGGACCAGGGGCGATCCCAGATCGAGCCGGACCGTCGGCCCGCCGGCGCGGGCGGTCAGCAGCCGGTCCCAGCGGGGGTTCAGTCCCTCGGTCCACAACGCGGCGGCCACATGGTGCAGTTGGGCGACTCCGTCGCGGCGGGGGTCGGCGGCGGCGACGGCGAGATGGTCCCGGCCGTGCAGGGTGTCGCCCACGAACCCGGCCGGACTCCCGGCGCCGGCCTGGACGAAGGCGCGCACCCCGCTCTCGTACAGCCGCGCGGTCAGGTCCTGGAAGCGGACCGGTTCCAGGAGGTGGCGCAGCACCAGCCGGCGTACCGCCGAGGGCTCTTCGGGGAAGGGCGCGGCGGTCGTCGCCGACCATACGGGGACGTCCGGGGCCCGGAGCGGGAGGGCGTCGAAGGCGGCGCCGGTCTGGTCGAGGTAGGGCGCCCACATCGGCGTGTGGAAGCCGGAGCGGAAGGGCATCTCCTGGGCCCGTACGCCCTGTGCGGCGAGCCGGCGTACCGCCTCGGCCAGCTGCCGGGGGTCGCCGCAGATGACGGACTGGTGCGGGCAGTTGTCATGGCTGACGGTGACCCGTTCCAGGCCGTCGAGCGCCGCGGCCGCCTGTGCGGCGCCGCAGCCCAGGGCCGCGTAGACGAGGTCGGGTACGGCGAGGGAGCCGGGCCGCAGCGAGTCGAGGAAGGTGTCCACGGCGCCCGGCGGGTACATTCCGGCGACCACCATGGCGGTCCATTCGCCGAGGCTGTGGCCGGTCAGCAGGTCGGGTTCCAGGCCGAGTTCGCGCAGGGCCCGGGCGAGGAGCCGGCCTACGGCGAGGGCGTCCACGGCCCGCTCGATCAGGCCGTCGCCGCCGGACATCCGTGGGCGCGGCAGGGCCAGGCGGTCGGCGATGTCGTCCACGCGGGGCGGTGTCTCCGCCTCCAGCCCCGGGAAGACGAAGGCCAGCCGCGCGCCCGGCTCCTCGGCGTACGGGCCGAAGAGGGGGCTCGGGGTGAACCACACCTCGCCGCGGCCGCGCCAGGGCAGTCCCCGGGCGAGGATCTTGGCGGCCAGGGCGCGGCGCTGCGGGGTGGGGTCGATGAGGGCGAGACGGCAGGGGCCGTCATCGGGGGCGGGCGGGCGCTCGCTCATGTCGTCCAGGGCCGCGGCCAGTTCGCCGGGGGTGTGCGCGGCGAGGAGGACGGTGCGCGGCGCCCGGGTCACCCGTGGCGGGGGTGGCGGCGGGGGCGGGCCCTGCCGTCCCGGGGCCTCCTCCAGGACGGCGTGCGCGTTGATCCCGCCGAAGCCGAAGGCGTTGACGCCCGCCCGCAGGGGCGCGTCTGCGGCCTCCCAGGGTTCGGCGGCGGTGACCGGGCGCATCCGGGTGTGTGCCAGGCCCTGGTGCGGCTCGTCCAGGTGCAGGGTCGGCGGCAGGGTGCGGTGGTGCAGGGCCAGGGCGGCCTTGATCAGCCCGGCGATGCCGGCGGCCTGCATGGTGTGGCCGAGCATCGACTTCACCGAGCCCAGGCCGATCGGCCTGCGGTCACCGTCGGGCGGTCCGAACACCCGGGCCAGTGTGGCCAGTTCGGCTTCGTCGCCGACGGGGGTGCCGGTGCCGTGCGCCTCCAGCAGGCCGAGCGCCGTGGGGTGCGCGGGGTCGAGGCCGGCGCGGGCCCAGGCCTGTTCCAGCGCCCGCACCTGCCCGTCCACCTGGGGGCTCATCAGGCTCGATGCGCGCCCGTCGCCCGCCACCCCCACTCCGCGTACCACCGCATAGATCCGGTCGCCGTCCCGCTCGGCGTCCGCCAGTCGTTTGAGGAGGACGACGCCGGTGCCCTCGGAGAGCAGGGTGCCGTCGGCGCGGCGGTCGAAGGGGCGGATGTGCTGGGTGGGGCTGAGCGCGCGCAGCTGGGTGAAGACGCTCCACAGGGTGGCGATGTGGCAGTGGTGGACGGCGCCGGCGACGACGAGGTCGCAGCGGCCGGCGGCCAGCAGATCGACGGCCGCTTCCACGGCCAGCAGCGAGGAGGCGCAGGCCGCGTCGAGGGTGTAGGCGGGGCCGCGGAGGTCCAGCCGGTTGGCGGTGCGGGCGGCGGTGAAGCTGGGCACCAGGCCGATGGAGGCGTCCGGCCGTTCGGGGCCGAGGCTTTCCTGGAAGGCCTCGCGGACCGCGGCGATTCTCGACTCGTCCAGTTCCGGGGCGAGTTGGCGCAGGGTGCGGGCAAGCTGGTGGGCGGTGCGGACCCGCTGGTCGAGCCGGGCGGTGGCCACGCCCATGAAGCCGCCGCGGCCGAGGACGACGCCGATGCGGGAGCGGTCGGCGGGCAGCCGCCGGTCTCCGCCGGCGTCGGCGATGGCGTCCGAGACGGCGCGCAGGGCGAGCAGCTGATCGGGCTCGGCGCCCGGGACGGCGGCGGGCATGATGCCGAAGCGGGCCGGGTCGAAGGTGGCCAGATCGTCCAGGAAGCCACCCCGCCGGCAGTAGAAACGGTCGCTGCGGGCGGGGCCTTCGGCGCCCTGCGGGTCGTAGTAGACCTCCGGGTCCCAGCGGGCGGGCGGCACCTCGGTGATGCAGTCCGTACCGGCCGCCAGGTTGCGCCAGTACGCGGTGAGATCGGCGGCGCCGGGGAAGAGCGCCCCCATGCCGACGATGGCGGCGTCGGTGGGCCGCGGGCCGGCGCTAGGCATCGTCCGCCTCCTTCGCGGCCAGGACGACCTGGTGCGCGGTGCCCCGGGCCAGCTCGTCGAGGAGGGCAGCCACCGCGGCATCGGGGTCGAGCAGCGGGATGCCGCGGCGGGCGTAGGCGCGTTCCAGTTCGGGGGTGACCATGCCGCCGCCGGTGGCCGCCCACGGTCCCCAGTCGACGGCGAGGACCCGGCCGGGGGTCCGGGCGGCGGCCGCGAGGGTGTCGAGGGCGTCGTTGGCGGCGGCGTAGTCGGCCTGGCCGCGGTTGCCGAAGACGCCGGCGACGCTGCCGTAGAGGACGACGAAGCCGGTGGTGTCGTCGGCGGCGGCGAGCAGATGGCGGGCGCCGTCGACCTTGGTGGCGAAGACCCGGGCGAAGGACGCCGGGTCCTTGTCGCGCAGCAGCTTGTCCTCCAGGGTGCCCGCGCCGTGCACGATCCCGTCGAGGCGGCCGTGCCGGGACCTGATGTCCGCCACCACGGCACGCACCGCGGCCTCGTCGGTCACATCGGCGGCGTGGTAGCGGACGGAGGCGGCGTGCGGTTCGAGGGCGGCCAGGGTGGCGGTGATCTCGCGGCGGGCCAGGACCGCGGTGGCGGCCGCCTCGATCTCGGCCGGGTGGCGCACGCCCTGGGAGATGAGTGCGGCGCGCAGGGCGATGCGGTCGTGGGCGTGCGCCAGGGCCGGGTCCTCGGGCGCCGTTGCCAGGGCCGTACGGCCGAGGAGTTCGATATGGCAGCCGTGGGCGCGGGCCAGGGCGAGGGCCGTGCGGGCGGTGATGCCGCGGGCGCCGCCGGTCAGCAGCACCACGGAGCCGGGGCCGAGCGGCGGCCGGCCGGGCGCGCCGCCGGGCAGCGGCGCGGGAACGGTGCGCAGGGTGGTGCGGGTGCCGTGGGCGTGGCCGACGACGACCGGTTCGCCGGGGGCGCACAGTTCGGCCAGGAGGTGGGCGGCGATGCGTTCGGGGCGGTCCTTGGGGTCGATGTCGACGGCGCGGATGAGGGCTTCGGGGTATTCGAGGGCGGCCGTGCGGGCGAAGCCGCGCAGTCCGGCGTCCGGACAGGGGTCTCCCCCGCTCGAACGGAGTTGAGAGCTTGGGGAAGGGTCCGGGGCGTCCTCGGCGGGGTGCAGGCCAAAGGCGCCGCCGGCCGCGGTGGCCAGCAGCAGCCACCGGACGCCGCCGGTCAGGGCGGTGCGCAGCCCCGCGTACTGGCCGGGCAGTACGGCACCGCGGCCCGCGCGCAGCGCGCTGAGGTCCACCACACCCTCCGCGGTGATCTCGGTCAGTCGCTCGGCGGGGACGGTGCGCACCCGCGCGCCGTGGCTCTCCAGGAGGGCGGTGAGCGCGAGGGCCACGCCCTGGCCGTCCTCCACGACGGCGAAGTCGTGGCCGGCCACGACCTCGGCGGGCGGGCGGCTCGCGGGCGGGCCGAGGGGGGTGACCTCGACGACGTGGCGGGTGGGGGGCAGCGCGGCGGGGGCGTCGGGTGCGCCGGTGGGGGCGGGCCGTACCGGCGCGGGTTCGGGGGCGCCGGTCTCGTGGGTGACCGGTTCCGGCTCGGGCCGGGCGGCGGCGATCCAGTCCACGATGCCGCTGATGGTCTTGACCCTGGCCAGCTGTTCGACCGCCGACTCCATGGCGCCGTCGGCGTCCTGCGGCAGTCCGATCCGGTCGGCGAGCGCGCCGATGATCTCCACCCGCTTGATGGAGTCCACCGAGAGGTCGGCCTCCAGGTCGAGTCCGGCGTCGAGCATCTCGCGCGGATAGCCGGTCCGGGTGTGGATGATCTCCCGTACGGTGTCGAGGAGCTGGTCGGGCGTCGGACGGGCGTCCTGCCGGGGTGGCTCGGGTCCGGGTTCCGCCGTGACGTCCTGCGGCGGTTGGGGCGCGGCGGCCGGCTGCGGTACGGGCCCGGGGGCGGGCAGCGCGGTGGCCGTCTCTCCCAAGTAGCTCAGCACGACGTCGCGTTGGGCGGTGACCAGTTCACGCGCCCCGCGCAGATACTCCAGCACCGCGGCGTCGCGCTCGGCGGCCGCGCTCGGTGCGGGCGGCGCCTCGACCCGTCGGGCGGGCCGCAGACCGCCCGGCAGGCAGGCGCCGTCGGCGGTGCGGACCAGGTGGCCGTCGACCAGCCATCCCGGGCGGCGCGGTGCGGCGGCGGGCAGCGGCCGGGTGCGGCCGCGGAAGAGCGCCTCCGGGTCGATCGGCACCCCGGCCGCGGCCAGCTGTCCCAGCACCTGCGGCAGCCGGGCCAGTCCGGACTCCCCCGGGACGTCCAAGGGCACGACGGTGTGCGGGCGTGCGCCCAGGATCTGGCCGACCAGGCCGGTCAGGACGCGGCCGGGCCCGGCCTCCACGAAGGTGCGCACCCCACCGGCGTACATGTCCTCGATCTGTGCCACGAAGCGGACCGGCTCGGCGACCTGGCCCGCCAGGGTGTCCCGGATCGCGGCCGGGTCGGGACGGTAGGGCCGCGCGGTGGCGCCGGACCAGATGGGGAAGGCAGGGGCGGACACCCGCGTCGCCGCCAGCTCTGCGGACAACTCCTCGCAGGCAGAGGCGAGTTGGGGACTGTGAAAGGCGCAGGCGACGGGCAGTCGGCGGGCCTCGACGCCGGCCGCCCGCAGCGCCGTCACGGCCGCCGCCACGGCATCGGTGGGGCCCGAGATCACGCTCTGTTCGGGCGCATTGTGGTTGGCGACGACGACGCCGGTGCCACCGGTCAGCTCCCGTACGCGGTCCGGAGCGGCCGGTACGGCGGCCATCGCCCCGGGATCGTCCCCGGCGGCGGCCAGGATCGCTTCGGCGCGGCGGGCACTCAGCGCGAGGAGCGCCTCGGTGTCATAGGCGCCCGCCGCCCACAGCGCGGTCAGTTCGCCGTAGGAGTGGCCGGCCGCGCAGTCGGGGCGGACGCCGAGGGTGGTGAGCAGCCGGTGGGCGGCGGCCGAGGCGAGGCCCAGGGCCGGCTGGGCGATGCGGGTGTCGGTGATCGCCGCGCGCTGGGCCGCCCGCTGTTCGGGGGTGAAGGCCGCGGGCGGGAACATGGCCGCGACGCACTGGGGGTCCGCGTCGTCCAGGAGGCCGCGCAGCGCGGGGAAGGCGAGGAACAACTCGCCCAGCATGCCGGTGCGTTGGCTGCCCTGGCCGGGGAAGAGGAAAGCGACCAGGCCGGGGTCGGCGTCCTCCGCGCGCAGGTGGACGCCGTCGGCGGCGGCGCCCTGCCGGGCCGCCGTCAGCTTGCCGGCGAGATCGTCGAGGTCCTCGGCGACGACACAGACCTGTACGGGCCCGTCGGACGCCGCGGTCTCGGCGGCCAGATCGCGCAGGGGCCAGGGCCGCCCGGCCGCATCGTTCTCCGCCAGCCGCGCGGCGAGGCGTTCCATGGCGCGTACGGCGGCGGGGCGGTCGGCGCCGCGGAAGCAGAAGAGTTCGGCGGGCCAGTCCTCAAGGGCGTGGGCGGGCTCGGGTGCGTCGCGGTAACCGGCCAGCACGGCGTGGTAGTTGGTGCCGCCGAAGCCGAAGGCGCTCACCCCGGCGATGCGCCGCTCGACGGGGACCGGCCAGGGCCGGGCGGCGCCGTCGGCCTCCAGGCGGAACGGTCCGGCGTCGGCCACCGGCCGGGTCAGATGCAGGGTGGGCGGCCGGACCCCGGCGTGCACGGCGCGCGCGGCCTTGATGAGTCCGGCCAGGCCCGCCGCGCATTTGGTGTGCCCGATCTGGGATTTCACCGAGCCCAGCGTGCAGCCGCCCGGTGCGGCGCCCGCGCTTTCGAACAGGTCGGTGAGGACGGCGAGTTCGGTGGCGTCGCCGACGACGGTGCCGGTGCCGTGGGCTTCGATCAGGCCGACCTCGGCGGGGCTGATGCCGGCCCGCCGGTAGGCGCGTTCCAGGGCGCGCCGCTGCCCTTCGGGGCGGGGGGCGGTCAGACCCAGGGACCGTCCGTCGCTGGAGGTGCCGACGGCCTTGACGACCGCATAGATCCGGTCGCCGTCCCGTTCGGCGTCCGCGAGGCGTTTGAGGACCAGCGCGCCGACGCCCTCGCCGAGCGCGATGCCGTCGGCCGCGGCATCGAAGGGGCGGCAGCGGCCGGTGGGCGACAGGGCGCGTACGGACGCGAACATCAGGTAGTCGTTGATGCCGTTGTGCACATCGGCGCCGCCGCACAGGGCCATATCGCTGTCGTGATCGCGCAGTTGGCGGCACGCCAGATCGAGGGCGGCGAGCGAGGAGGCGCAGGCGGCGTCCACGGTGCAGTTGGCGCCGCCGAGGTCGAGGCGGCTCGCGATGCGTCCGGCGATGACATTGGCGAGCACGCCGGGGAAGGAGTCCTCGGTGAGCCGGGGCAGTTCGGCGTCGAGGACGGGCGGCAGTTCGCCCAGGTAGGCGGGGTGCAGGGCGCGCAGGCCGTAGGCGCCGGCCAGTTCGGTGCCGGCCTCGGCGCCGAAGACGACGCTGGTGCGGGCGCGGTCGAAGTCGCGGTCGGCGTATCCGGCGTCGGCCAGGGCCCTGGCGGCCGCTTCGAGGGCCAGCAGCTGCACCGGCTCGATGCCGGCGAGGGAGGCCGGGGGGATGCCGTGGGCAAGGGCGTCGAAGGGGACGGCGGGCAGGAATCCGCCCCAGCGCGAGGGGGTGCGCTCGCCCGCCCGCGCGGGGTCCGGGTCGTGGTAGGTGGCGGCGTCCCAGCGGTCGGCGGGCACCTCGGTGACGGCGTCGGCCCCGGTGACGACGTTCGACCAGAAGCGGGCGGTGTCGGGGGCGCCCGGGTAGAAGCACGCCATGCCGACGATGGCGATGTCGAGCGGCGAGGCCTCGCCCTCCTGGCGCTCTTCGGGCCGGAAGCGGCCCGCTCGTTCCTCCAGCAGCGCGGTCGCCTCGGTGGTGACGGCGGTGTGCAGCGCGGCGACGGTGGTCGTGGCGCTGCGGGTGGTGGCCGCCTGGCCCAGCATGTACAGGCCCTCGCGCAGCTGCTCCGGCTCGTCCACCGGCGCCGGCCGCCCGTCGTCCGTGTGGCGCAGGCCCTTGCTGGCGATCCGCAGCCGGCCGAGGTTGCGCCGCTCCAGCTCCTCCCATCGGGCGCGCGGGTCCGAGCCGTCGGCCGCGAGGCGCCGTTCGGCCTCGGCGAACTCCTCGGCGTAGGCGGTCTCGGCGCAGCGGGTGGCATGGCCGGGGGCGGTCTGCAGCAGTACGGTCCGGTCGCAGGCCAGCGCCGTGTCCTGGAAGGCCGGGACGACGGCGCCGGTGGTGACGGCCTCCTCGGTGAAGAGGTAGGCGGTGCCCATCAGGACGCCGATCCGCGCGCCACGGTCGGCGAGCGGGGCGGCGGCGGCCGCGGCCATGGCCGCCGAGCGGGCGTCGTGGATGCCGCCCGCGAAGAGGACGTCCAGGTCGGCGGCCGTCCCGCGGTGTGTGCGGTCGTGGGCGAGCAGCCGCTCGATCTGCTCCTCCCACAGCGGGAAGCTGGCCCGGGGGCCGATGTGGCCGCCGCACTCCTGGCCCTCGAAGACGAACCGGCGGGCGCCCTCGTCGAGGTAGCGCTCCAGCAGTCCGGGCGAGGGGACGTGGAGGTAGGTGCGGGTTCCGGCGGCTTCGAGGGGTGCGGCCTGGGCGGGGCGGCCGCCGGCGATGATCGCGTACTCGGGGCCGAACTCGGCGACCGCGGCGAGCTGTTCGCGTCGCAGTTCGGGCGGGGCGAAGCCGAGCAGGCCGACGCCCCAGGGCCGTTCGCCCAGCCGCTGGGCGGTCTCGGCCAGCAGTGAGCGCACCTGCGCGCCGTCCATCACGGCGAGGGCGAGGAACGGCAGCCCGCCCTCGGCGGCCACCGCGGCGGCGAACGCGGCCCCGTCGCTGACCCGGGTCATCGGGCCCTGGACGACGGGGAGATGGCGGGCGTCGGGGCGGGGGGCGAGCGGGCGGGTACGGGCGGCCGTGGCGAGGTGCCCGGCGAGGGCGGCCCGTACGGCCTGGACGATGCCGCCGGTGGTGCGGTGCCGCGCGGCGAGCCGGGCGGCGAAGGCGCCGTCCTGGCCGAGGGGCAGCGGGCCGGTGGGCAGGTCCGGGCGGGCGAGGACCCGGCGGCCGTCGACGAGGGTGGGCTCGCTGCCGTCCATCGCCCGGATCGCGGCGGCCACCGCGCGCGGCAGCCGGGCCTCGCCCTCGGTGGTGAGCGCCAGTTGCGTGTCCAGCAGCACGCCGGACGCGCCGCCGGCCACGGCCGCCGCGGCGGTGTGCGGGCCGATGCCGCCGGCGGCGAGGACCGGGACGGCCGGCTGCGGATCGGCCAGCACGCGCTGGAGCAGGACGCAGGTGGTGAGGTCGCCCACCCGGCCGCCGGACTCATGGCCGCGGACGACCAGCGCGGCGGCTCCGGCGGCGGTCGCCGCGGCGGCCTCCTCCGGGGTGGTGACCTCGGCCCAGACACGGCGGCGGCCCGCGGCGGCCCAGTCGGCCGCGGCGGGGTACGCCCCGGGGTCGGCGAGCAGCACGGTGTCGACCGATTCCGGAAGTTCGGCGGGGGTGAGCGGACACCCCACGGGTACCCGTACGCCATGGCGCAGCGGTCCGAGCCGGGCGAGCGCCTCGTGCGCCCGGCCGGCGTCCCGGCCCAGGTCCAACAGGCCGAGCGCACCGGCGCGTTCGGCCGCGGCGACGATCCGTTCGTCGGGTTCCTCGAACGGCGAGAGCGCCACGACGACGTCGCGTTCGCGGTCGCGTTCGGGGCCCGTCACGGGTGCCGGGCCGGGGCGGGGAGAGCTGGGGAGAGGGGGCGGGGGGACCACGGGCGCTCCTTCTGCTGCCTGGGGGGCGGACACACGCACCACTGCCACCTGCGGTAACCAGCGGTAGCCCGCTGATGCCGCGTTGCATCGTGGAGGCACCCTCGTGCACTGTCAACGCCCATACGAAGGGCCCGAATCGATCGGCCGAAGGGCCCAAGGGGGCGCACCGGTGATCCCGTTCGTCCCGGGATCCGCCGCCCACCTGCGCACTCGCCCCGCGCCGCCGGTCCGCATCGGCCGCCGCAGGGGCCGGTGCCGCCCCGGCCCATGCCCTAACGGCATGGTTCGGTGCCGACCGGGAATCGCCTTGACCTCGCGCGGTCATCGCGTCGCCACCGTGCCGACGCTCCGTTTGTCTTACGGGTTCACCTCGCTGCGGCTACCGTCCGCCCATGACCCTCACCCTCCAGCAGCTGCGCTATCTCGTCGCGGTCGCGGACTGCCGGTCCATCACGGCGGCGGCCGCCGCCGTCTATGTCGCCCAGCCCGCGCTCTCCCGGGCCGTGCAGGCGCTGGAGCGCGACCTGAACGTGGAGCTGGTGACCCGTATGGGCCGGGGTGTGGAGCTGACGCCCGAGGGTGCCCGGGTGGTGCGGCTGGCCCGTACGGTGCTGGCGGCGGTGGACGCCATCGAGGACATCGGCGCGTCGCACTGCGGCGGGGCGCGGGAGAAGCTGTGTGTGGTCGCCACCCCCACGCTCGCCATCGATCTCGCGGCGGATCTGCTGCCCGCCTTCACGGCGCGGCATCCCGAGGTCGATATCCAGCTGCTTCAGCACGACAGCCGCGAGGCGCTGGTGCAGTGCCTGGCGAAGGGGTCGGCGGAGCTGGGTCTGGTGGATCTGCCGGTGGGCCAGGAGCTGTCCTCGCACCATCTCCAGGAGCGGGAGGTGGTGCTGATCTCGCCGCCGGGCTCCGCGCTGCCCGACCCGCTGCCGTTCGACCGGCTGAACGGCCTGCGGCTGGTGCTGCCGACCCGCGGCACCGGCCGGCGCACCGAGCTGGAGTCGATGTTCAGCCGGCTGGGGGTGCGCCCGGTGGCGGCGCTGGAGGTGGACGAGCGGCTGGCGTGGGTGGCGAGCGTGGTCGGCGGGCACGGTTCGCTGATCTGGTACCGCGATATGGCGTTACGCGCCTTCGGCTCGCGCGCCGAGGTGCGCTCCTTCACCCCCGCTCTGCTGCGCCCGGTGGGCATCGTGCATGCGCGTCAGCAGCTGAGCCGGCCGGCCCGCGCGTTCCTCGCCCATGCCCGGCACAAGGCGCCGGTCCGCGAGCCGTCGCACTGACGGCCCGCGGTCGGCCGTGTCATACCGGCGCGTTATCGCTCCCATGCTCAACGGGTGACGGGCCACCGCTTGGCGCCGTGCCCGGTCACCGTCACATTGGGCCCATGTCCTCACTCCCCGCGCTCCCCGCTGCGTTCCTGGCGACCGCCGCGCTCGCCGTCCCTCTCGCCGCGGACCCCGCCGCCGCGCCGTCCGCACCGCGTCCCGCGGCACACCGGGCGGACCGGGCCGCACCCGAACGCGCCTGCACGCTGCCCGCCGGGCTCAAGGAGCTCAGTGGCCTGGGCGCGAGCACCAGGCATCCGGGCATCGTCTATGCGCTCAACGACAGCGGCAACACCAACCAGGTCTTCGCCGTCGACTGCTCGGGCGCCACCGGGCAGCTCAAGGCCACCTTCACGCTCAGCGGCGCGACCAACACCGACTGGGAGGCGATGGCCGTCGGCCCCGACGAGAGCGGCCGGTCCTCGATCCATGTCGGCGACATCGGCGACAACTTCGCCGGCCGCGCCCAGATCGCGGTGTACCGCTTCGCCGAGCCCGACACGCTGGCGGATGCGACGGTGTCACCGACCACGTTCCGCTTCACCTACGCCGACGGAAAACACGATGCGGAGTCGCTCCTCCTGGATCCGACGAGCCGTCAGATGTATGTGGCGAGCAAGGTGCTGGGCGCCGCGGGCAAGCTCTACAAGGCGCCGCTGCCCCCGCAGCCCGGCCAGGTCAACAGCCTCACCCCGGTGCGCGACGACCCGGTCTGGACGACCGACGGCGCCTACTCCCCCAGCGGCAGGTCGTATGTGCTGCGCAGCGGCGGCCCGTTCGGGCCGAACACCGCCTACGTCCACGACGCGGCCGGCACCAAGCTCGCCGAGGTCGCGCTGCCCGCCCAGCCGCAGGGCGAGACGGTGACCTACGCCGACTGCAGGACCCTGCTGGTGGGCTCGGAGAACGACAGCCAGCTCTGGCGGGTACCGCTGCCGGCCGCCGCCACCCCCGGCTGCTGATCGCTCAACTTGCCTGGAACACCTCGGGGTTGGCGCAGTGGCGCAGCGGTTCGCCGCGCAGGTACCGGCCGACGTCCCCGGCGACGATCCCCGCGGCCTTGTGCGCGACCTGCTGGCTGCCGCCCGCGATATGCGGGGTGAGGACGACGCCGGGGGCGGTCAGCAGGCGGGAGCCGGCGGGCAGCGGCTCCTGGGGGTAGACGTCGAAGCCGGCGCCGGCGAGCTGCCCGGAGTCCAGCGCGTCGCAGACCGCGTCGTAGTCCAGCAGCGCGCCACGGGCGCAGTTGACGAGGACGGAGCCGCGCGGCATGGCGGCGATCTGTGCGCGGCCGATCATGCCCTTGGTCTCCTCGGTGACCCGGGCGTGCAGCGAGACGATCCGGGAGCGGGTGAGCAGCTCGTCGAGGGAGACCTGTTCGGCGATGCCGGCGAGCGCCGCGGGAGCCACGTACGGGTCGTGGACGAGGACCTTGGCGCCCATCGCGACGAGGACCTTGGCGACGCGGCTGCCGATGGCGCCGTAGCCGATCAGGCCGACGGTGGTGCCGTCGATCTCGATGCCGCAGCTGTCGTAGTCGTAGTAGTCGCCGCGCCAGACGCCGCGGCGCAGGTCGGTGTGGGTGTCGCCGACGCCGCGGGCGGCGGCCAGCAGCAGGGTGAGGGTGTGTTCCGCGGTGGCGGTGGCGTTGCGGCCGGGGGCGTGGCAGACCGCGACGCCGTGCCGGGTGGCGGCGTCGAGGTTGGCGTTGACCGGGCCGCCGCGGCTGGTGCAGAACAGCTTCAGATCGGGGCTGTTGGCGAGGATGCGTGCGGTGAGCGGGCCGTGTTCGGTGACGCAGATCTCGACGCCGCGCAGCGCCTCGATCATCTCGTCCTCGGTGCCGGAGGCCTCGATGACCTCGGCGACCGGGCCGAAGGGTGTGTGCGGCCAGCCGAACTGGAGCTCCCGTATGTCCAGCGGTGTGTCCCCGGCCGCGGTGCGCACCGCCTCGGCGAACAGGCTCGGGCGGATGAAGTGGTTGCCGGCGGCGAGGACCGTCGTGGTCATGGTGGGGCTTCTCCTGAAGGGTGGTGGTGCGGTCAGTGGAAGGCGGGGGCCTGGGTCAGGGCCGGGGCGTTGAAGCTGAGCAGGGCGGTGTGGCCGTGCGCGCTGCGGATCTCGGTGAGGGCGCCGTTGTGCAGTTGGGGGAAGACGCGGCGGTAGTCGGCGAGGGGGATGCCGAGGAGGTGGCAGAGCAGCAGCCGCAGCAGGGTGGAGTGGGCGACGACGAGGATGCGGCCGTCGGGCTGCTCCCGGGCGAGGTCGGCCAGGCAGGCGGCCGCGCGCTCGGCGGCTCGCCGCGGGTGCTCGCCGTCGGGCAGATGGTGGTCGACCGGGTCGGCGAGGAAGGCCGCGAGCTGGTCCGGGAAGGCCCGGCGCATCTCGTCCCTGGTGCGGCCCTCGCCGCGGCCGAAGTCGAGTTCGTAGAGCCGCTCGTCGATGCGCGGGGTGAGGCCGCAGGCGTCGGCGGCGGGGGCGGCGGTGAGCCGGGCGCGGGCGAGCGGGGAGCTCCAGACGGCGGTGAGCGAGGCGGTGGCCGCCCAGGTAGCGAGGGCCGCGGCCTGGTCGCGGCCGCGGTCGGTGAGGGGGACGTCGGTGCGGCCGGCGTAGCGGTTCTCCGCATGCCAGACGGTCTCGCCATGGCGTACGAGGATGAAGTCGGTCACGGGGCGGCCCTCCTGCGGGCGTGATCGGCCACGGCGTGGTCGAGCCAGCCACGGGCGGTGAGTTCGTCGAGGAAGCGGAGGTAGAGCGGGAGGTAGCGGGCGGTGCGGTCCGGTGACGGCTGGATTTCGTCGGCGATGCGGACCATGGCGGCGGCCGCGTCCTCCAGGCCGACGCCACAGGACGTGGCGGCGAGGACGGCCATGCCGAGGGCGCCCTCGGCATGTTCGGGCAGGCGTACGGGGCGGCCGAGGACATCGGCGCGCAGCCCGCACCAGTAGCGGTTGCGGGCGCCGCCGCCGGTGAGGGTGAGCGGTCCGTCGACGGGCGCGCCGAGCAGGTCGAGATAGTCGAAGCAGAGCCGTTCGAGGCAGGCGACGCCGAGGAGGTAGGCGTGGAACTCCGCGGCGCGGGAGGGGACTTCACCGATGATGAAGGGTTCCGCGTCGGGGGCGCGGAACGGGAAGCGCTCGCCGCCGGTGGACACCAGCGGGTAGGCGACCGCGTCCGGGTCGAGGGCGGCGGCCTGCGCGGTGAGCACGTCCAGGTTCTCGCTGTGGAAGTACTGGGAGATGACGCCCGCGCCGCTGCTGGAGGCGCCGCCGGGCAGCCACTTCTCGCCCGGCCCGCGGTGGCAGTAGACGACGCCCGCGGGGTCGCGGACCAGGTGGCGGCTGGCGCCCTTGAGGACGAGGGTGGTACCGAGCACGGAGTTCCAGGCGCCGGGCGCGAGGGCTCCGGCGCCGATCTGGGCGGCGCAGCCGTCGGTCATCCCGGCGACGACGGGGGTGCCGGGCGGGATTCCGGTGGCCTCGGCGGCGTCCGCGCAGACGGTGCCGAGCACGGTGCCGGGGCGTACCACCTCGGGCAGCAGGCCCTCGGGGACGCCGAGTTCGTCCATCACCTCCCGCGGCCACCGTTCCTCGATCAGGTGGTAGCCGGTCTTGAGGGCGTGGCTGGCGTCGGCGGCGACCTGGTGGCCGGCCAGCTTCCAGGTGATCAGGTCGACCTGGTGCAGCAGCCGGGTCCCGGGGGCGGCCGCGGCCGGTTCGTGGTCCAGCAGCCAGCGAAGTTTGGGCAGCGCCCAGGACGGCTGCATGCTGCGGTAGCCCAGCTCCTGCCAGACCGCCGCGCCCGCTTCGTTGACGGCCGCGGCCTGGGTGTCGGCGCGCCCGTCGTCGTACATCAGGCCCGGGGTGAGCGGGGTGCCCCGGTCGTCGGCGAGCAGGATCGTGCCGGAGGTGCCGTCGAGGGCGAGTCCGCGGACGCGTCGCGCGTCGATCCCCGCCAGGACGTCCCGGCAGGCGGCGGAGAGCGATGCCCACCATTCCTGGGGGTCCTGCTCATGGCGTCGGCCCTCGCGGTGGCCGGTGAGCGGGCGGGCGGCGGTGGCCAGGACCTGGCCGGTGCCGTCGACGGCGGCGCAGCGGGCGCTCTGGGTGCCGAGGTCCAGGCCCAGCCAGATGCCGTCGAGGGTGGGGGTGCGGGGGTCAGACACGGGTGCCTCCGAGGGGTGTGGCGACGCGGGGGCCGGATCGCCATACGGCGCCGCTGCGCCAGCCGGCCTCCCGGGCGAGGCCGCGCCATCCGAGGAAGTCCTCGTAGAGCGCGCCGTAGAACTCCGCGCGTTCCGGGCCCGGCTGCCAGCTCCGTTGCATGTGGACGTACTTGTCGGCGGCGCGGTGCATGCTGGACTCGGCGCCGGTGAGGACCAGCCCCGTCAGGAATGCGCCCTTCGCGCCGAGTTCGGTGTCGCGGGAGCGGGCGGTCGGCACGCCCGTGGCGTCGGCGATCAGCGCGCACCAGGCGTCGCTGTTGGCGCCGCCGCCGCACAGCCGCAGTTCGCTGACGTCCGTACGGGCGGCGGCCAGCGAATCGCGCAGGACCAAGGAGAGGCCGTCGAAGACGGCGCGGGCCAAATCGGCGGGGGTGTGTTCGAGGGACATGCCCCAGAAGGAGCCGCGGGCGCGCGGGTCCAGGAAGGGCGCGCGCTCGCCCGCCGGGGAGAGGTACGGCAGGAACGTCAGCCCGCGGGCGCCGGGCTCCGAGGCGAACGCCAGCGCCGCGAGCTCGGGCGGCCCGGACAGCTGGAGCAGCCGCGCCGCCCAGCCGAGCACCTCGGCGCCGTTGAGGGTGGGGAAGGCGCGCAGCACCCGTTCGCGGCCGCGGTAGGCGATGTTGATGCCGGAGGGTTCGCCGCTGGTGTCGATCTCGGTGCGGACGATCTCGGTGCACAGGGTGGTGCCGAGGATGCTGCAGGCCTGGCCGGGGTTGACCACGCCGACGCCGCGGGCGGTGGCGGCGATGTCGTACGGGGACATCACCACGGGCAGCCCGGCGGGCAGGCCCAGCTGGTCGGCGGCGTCGCCGGTCAGCTCGGCGATGCGTTCGGACTCCCCCAGCACGGTGGGCAGCAGCCGCCGGCAGGCGCTCAGGCCGAACAGGTCGAGGATGTAGGGGTCGTAGTCGCCGGTGGCGTGGTCGAGGAACGGCGCGGACGCATCGGATTCATCGCTCGCCCGGATGCCGGTGAGGCGCAGGAAGAGCCAGCCGGCGGCGGTGAGCGAGGTGGCGGAGCGGGCGAGCCGGTCCGGGTCGTGGGCGGCGAGCCAGGCGAACAGCGCATTGGGCATTCCCGTGCAGGTCAGCGAGCCGTTGCGGCGGAAGGCCGCCTCCAGGACGCCGTCCCGCTGCCAGTCGGTGAGCAGGTCCCCGGCGCGCCCGTCGGACCACAGGATGGCGGGTCCGGTGGGGCGGCCGCGGTCGTCGACGAGCCAGGCGCCGTCGCCCTGGGCGGTGAAGGACACCAGCCATACGGGGTCGGCCGACTCGTCGAGGACCGCGCGGACGGTATGGACGACGGCGCCCCACCCGGCCTCCATGTCCTGCTCGGCCCAGCCGGGGTGCGGGCGCAGGACCTCGGTGGCCCGGCGGGCGACGGCGATCTCGGTGCCCTGGTCGTCGAAGAGGACGGACTTGATCACCGTGGTGCCGACGTCGATGGTCAGTACGGACATCAGTGGGGTCCTTTCACGCCGGGGCGGAGGCGGCGGCCGGGGCACCGGTGTGCGGTGCGCCGTCCGCGCCGGCCGACTCGTCCGGCAGCTTCAGGAAGAGGGCGAGGACACAGCTCACCGCATACATCCCCGCGAAGATCCAGACCACCCCCGCGACGCCGAGCGGCCCCACGAAGGCCGCGACCACGGCGGGGCCGACGAAGGTGCTGGCGCCCGCTCCCAGGTTGAGCGCGGCCAGCGCCTGTCCCTTGTGCCGCGGTTCCATCGTGGGCACCAGCGCCGAAAGCGGTACATATCCCGCCAGCGTAGCCCCGTAGAAGGCGGCCACCAGCAGGGCGAGCGGGAAGTTGGCGCCCGCCGCGTTCGGTACGTAGAAGAGCAGCAGGGTGCTCAGGGTGCAGCCGGCGCCGCCGCACCAGGCGATGGTGCGGCGCCAGCCGAAGCGGTCGCCGAGCACGCCGAACAGCAGATTGGCGAAGATATTGGTCGCGAACATCGCGCTGAGCAGATGCAGCCATTGGGTGAGGCTGAAGCCGACGGTCCGGGTGAAGTGGATCGGCATGATCACGAAGAAGCCGAACTGCGAGGCCGTGTTGATGACCCGGACGACCGAGCCCAGGCCGACGCGGGGGTTGCGCCACAGGATGGTGATGCTGCCGAGGAGCGTGCCCAGCGGACCGGCGGTCCGCGGCGCTCTGCCGCCCCGGTCGTCCCGGACCAGCAGCAGGGCGATCAGCCCGCCCGCGGCCACCAGCACGAGCGCGGCCCACAGGGTGGCGTAGGCGCCGATGCCCGGGATGAGTCCGCTGGCGACCAGCGAGCCGAGCGTGGGCAGGCCGCCGGTGAAGGCGAACCAGAACCAGCCCATGGCCGTGCCGAGACGGGCCCGGGGTGCCACCGCGGCGATCCAGACCAGGAATCCGTAGGCGAAGAGCGGATAGCCCAGACCGCGCAGGCCGTAGGCGAGGAGCATCAGCGGATAGCTGGACACGGGGAGGGCCAGGGCGAGGAAGAGCACCTGGAAGACGGCCCAGATGCCCAGGCCCGTCCACATGACGCGGCGCGGCCCCCACAGGTCGGAGAGCACTCCGGAGAGCCAGGCCGCGAGGGCGGCGGCGATCCCGTAGACGGTGAACAGCAGCGCGACACGGGACTCCGAGAAGCCCCGGTCGGTCAGATAGGGCGAGAGATAGCCGGACTCGACCCCGTCTCCGATCATGAAGAGGAGGAGTCCGAGGTATCCCCAGAGGAGGGTCGGCGGGATGCCCAGGCGGGTGATCAGCGAACGCGACGGAGAATTCGGCATCGAATCTCCCTTTCTGCGGCGGCTCGGCAGGGAGGGGCGAACGGAGCGATGGAACCGCCGGGCGGAATCGGGCGTCAATGGCCGCCGGAATCTTCGCATCGGGGCCGCGACCAGCCATGTTGCGTCGTACCGGAGCCGCATGTGGACACGGCGGCCGCCCCGCGTGCAGTGTTAAATCCGTGCGAACATAACGCGGCGCATTTCCCGCGGCGCGGGTACGCGGCGGACCGCGGCGGGGGACGAGGGACCGGGACGGGTGCACGGCGGACCGCGACGAGCGACGAGAATCCGCCACGGGCGACGACGGACCACAACGGATGGCCAAGGACCGCCACGGGCGACGACGGACCGCCACGGGTGCGCGGCGGGCGAGGCAGGGAGCGCAGGGAGATGGACCGGGTCGAGGCCCAGGAGGAGCGACGGCGGCGGATGCGCGAGCGCGTCATCGCCAGCGGTTTCGTGCGCACCTCGGATCTCGCCGAGGAATTCGGCGTCAGCCTGATGACGGCGCACCGCGATCTCGACGCGCTGCAGGCGCAGGGCTGGCTGCGGAAGGTGCGCGGCGGGGCGACCGGGCTGCCGTCGGCGCAGTTCCACGGCAGCGTCGCGGAGCGGATGGCCACCATGGCGGCGACCAAGCAGCAGCTGGCGCGGGCCGCGGCGACGCTGCTGGTCCCCGGGCAGACGGTGCTGCTGGACGACAGCACCACGTGTCTGCTGCTGGCCCATCAGGCCGCCGAGCACACCCCGCTGACCGTCATCACCAACTCGCTCCCGGCGATCACCACCCTCGCCAAGGCGCCCGGCATCTCGCTGATCACGCTGGGCGGCGCCTATTTCCCGGCGTACGACGCCTTCATGGGGCTGCACACCGCGGACGCGGTACGGGCCTTCCGCGCCGATGTCCTGTTCCTGTCCACCACGGCCGTCATCAACGGCCGCTGCTATCACACCTCGCCGGAGACGGTGCAGGTCAAGCGGGCAATGATGGAGAGCGCGGCGCGCCGGGTACTGGTCGCCGACCACACGAAGTTCGCCAAGGACGGGCTGTACGCGCTCGCGCCGCTGACCGACTTCGACCTGCTGATCGTGGACGACGGGCTGCCGGCCGAGCAGATCCGCGCCGTGCGGGCGAGCGGCACCGAGGTGATGGTGGTCGCGCAGCGACCTTAGTCGGCAGCGTACGAGGCACTTGCGGGGCACTTGCGAAGCAGCGGGCCTGGACGGTTTCTCGCCGGCCACCGGTCCGCGGCGGCGTCCCGGGAATACCCGCCCCACCCCACCACGTTGTGGCCCTGCAGGGGGCGCCGGCAACCCCTACGGGATGCGTTCGACCGCCCCCTAAGTGTCAGCCCAGCCCCGACCCCAGCCCCAGCGCCCCTGGATCGGCGGCCAGTTCGCGGAAGGCCGCCCGCGGGTCCGGGAGCAGCTTGCGCTTTTCGAGGTCCATCAGGCCGCATACGGCGCGCAGTTCGGCGGCGACCGTGCCGTCCGCCTTGGTGACCGTCTGCTCGATGACGAAGGTCTTGCCCTCGCCCCAGAGGAAGGCGCAGCTGACCTCGACCTCGTCGCCGGCGCGCAGTTCGCGGCGGTAGCGGATGGTCGTCTCGACCGTCACCGGGCCGACGCGCCGGTCCACCATCGCGCTCTGCCGGATGCCGGCGGCCTGCAGCAGCGACCAGCGGGCGTGCTCGGCGTACTGGAGGTAGACGGCCTGGTTGAGATGGCCCTGGGTATCGGTCTCATAGCCGCGGACGGTGATGCCCACGGTGAAGGGCGCCGCGTCGTCCCCCGTATCCGTATCCGTCGCCGCTGCCGCGTCCGTTGCGTCCGTCGTGTCTGCCACGTTCTCTCCCGCTCCCCGTAGGCGCCGGCCCTCCGGGCGGACGCGTTGGACCTCATGGGCCACTCGCGTCACATGGTAGGCGCCGGGGACCGACGGCCGGGAGTACTCCGGAGAGGCGCCCGTCAGGAACGCCCGTCAGGAGCCGCCCATCCGCAGCGTCAGGTCCCATTTGGCCAGCGCCTCGTCGACCGGCTGGAAGATGGTGACGGTGTCGCCGCCGCCGTCGCTGCAGGTGGCCGTGCCACCGCCGGAGTGCAGTCCGACGGCCTTCGGGTTGGCGGGCTGCGTGACGTACGAGCCGCCCGAATCCCCGGGCGCCGAGCAGGCGTTGGTGAACGACAGTCCGTCCACGACGGCGGTGCCGTAGTCCACGGTCTGCTCGGTCCGGGTGATCTCGCCGCAGTGCCAGCCGGTGGCCTCCCCGGAGTGGCAGACGGACGTGCCCGTCACGCCCTCCTGCGAACCGGTCACGGCGACCGGCTGCCCGCCCTGCCCGGCCACGTTCGGCGACAGCTTCCAGCCCGGCCCGTTCACGGTGACCAGACCGAAGTCGCCCTCGTGTCCGATCACGCTGTGGTGCCCGCCCTCGTTGGAGGTGCCCACAAGGCTGCCGTCCTTGCCGTACGCGGGCTGATCCGCGTCGTTGGTGCAGTGACCGGCCGTCAGGAAGCCCTCGAAGCCGGCCGCGCCGGTCACCGAGAAGCCGATGGAACAGATGCCCTCCTGGCCGGGCATCCAGCGCTCGCCGCCGATGACCGTGCCGCCCTGCTGACGCGGCGACTGATCGCTGCGCTCGATGGTGACGGGGATGCGCGAGCGGGCGGCGAGGGAGCGTACGGCGTTCTCGAAGGCGTCGGTGGCGGCGCTGCCGGCCCGGCGGTCGACGCGGACCACGACGCCGTTGGCGCGCTCGTCCACGCCCCAGCCGGTGACGCCGGCCACGCCGTTGCCGGCCCGGGTGCCGATCTGCCGGACGAGTTCCGTGAGCTCGGCGCGGCTGCGCTGGACGGTCTTGGGCAGCGCGCCGGCGGCCCGTACGCGCTCCGCGTCGGTGGGGACGGTGACCGCGACGATCAGCTTGCCGACCGTCTTGTCGAACCACATGCCGGCCGGCGGCGCGGTGAGCACCCGGCGCACCGCGACGGCGGCCCGCTGCGCCTCGGCTTCCTGGGCGAGCCGGATGCGGGCCTGGTCCGGCGTCAGCCCCAGATCGCGGCGCATCGCGTCGAGCATGCCGCGGGGCTGGGGCTGGGGCGTGGGGTCGGGCTGCGGCGCGGCGTGCGCCGGGCTGAGCGGGCCGGTGGCGGCCAGGACGGCGGCCATGGTCGCGCCCCAGAGAGCGGCCTTGCGGAAGCGGCGGTGCATCGGGGATCTCCTCGCGGGGTCGAGTACGCGTCGATACCGTTCTGCCGAGCCTCGGCGACCTGACGGCGTGCGGCATCGGGAAGATCCCTTGCATCATGACCGGGTGGCATCATCCTCCGGTCGTCAAACCCCCGCCCCCTGCGGCGAGGAGGCCCTGGCACACCTGCCGGAGGCCTTCCGGAACGTCAGCTACTCGGCCGCCCGCCATCCGGGAGCGGGACACCTGAATGCCCGTCACCCTCCGGGGACGCGGCCGCGGATCTCGCCGGGGGCGCGAACTGCCGGTGCTACGCCTGTGCCGTGCTGCGGCACTTCGGCGCGGCGGTCCCGCCGCTGCGGTCGACGGAACCGTGGGCGGACGGGCCGGTGACCGCACGCGTCGGACGGCCGGGGCCGCTGGACCTGGTGCTCTTCGGCAGCGGACCGGTCGCGGGCCGCCGCACCGGGTACGGGGCGCATGTGGGCCTCCACCTGGCGCCCGATCAGGTCCTGCATCTGTACAAGGATGCCGGTCGGCCCGTCGGGTGACCTACGGCGACTTCGCCGTGTGACCGCGCTATGCGCGGTTCCTGGGGGCCAAGCGGTCGGCGGTGGGCGGGGCCGACGGGTGACGGGCGGTGCTACGCGGCACCGGGGCCGGGCGGCGGTTGAGCAGCACGACACCTAGGAGGGTGAGCGCGCCACCGGCCACGGCCACCGGCCGCGGCACCTCGCCGAGCCAGCCGAAGGCGACGAGGAGCGCGACCGGCGAGACGAGGTAGAGGGCCCCGGTAGAGGTCGCCAGCGGGAGCCGCGCCACCGCATAGCCCCAGATGACGAAGCCGAGGGCGGACGGCAGCAGCCCCAGGTACGCCACCGACGCCAGGGCGTCCGCCGGGGCAGCGGCGACAGCCCGTACGGCGGCCGGGGCCAGCGGCAGCGCGAACAGCGTGCCGGCCCACATCGCGTACGCCGCGACCTCGATGCCGGTCCGGCGCCGCAGCAGCGGCTTGGTCGCGCAGTGGTACACGCCCTGGGCGACGGCCGCCGCCAGCACCACCAGGGCGCCGGCCGAGAATCCGGTGGCGCCGCCGCTGCCGAAGGCGACGACGGCCGCGCCGGCGAGGGCGGTGAGACTGCCGGCGACCACCCGGAGGGTGATCGGCTCGCCGAGGACGGCGCCGGCCAGCAGCACGCTGAAGACCGGCGCGGCGGCGATGAGCAGACTCGCGGTGCCGGCCGGGACATGGACCTCGCCCCAGTTGAGCAGCACTTGATAGGCGGTCATCCCGGCGGCGCCGCACACCGCGATCAGCGGCAGATCGCACGCCCGGGGCAGCCGTACGCCCATGAACGGGGCGACGACGGCGAGCGCGAGCGAGGCGATGGCCAGGCGGAGGAAGGAGAGTCCGGCGATGCCCAGGCCGGCCACGCCGACGCGGATCGCCGGGAAGGCCGAGGCCCACAGGACAACGGTGCCGGCGAGCGCGGCCACCGTGGCAAGGTTGCCGCGGTTGCGGAGGGTGGGGAAGATCACGGATCCAGCGTTGCGGGTACGATCCGAAAGATCCAGTGACTGTTCTTTACGGGATCGATAAGGTGAGCTTCTTGCTCGATGTCCGTCGCCTCCGTCTGCTGCGGGAATTCGCCGTCCACGGAACCGTCGCCGCGGCCGCCGAGGCGCTGTTTCTGACCGGCCCGGCCGTCTCCCAGCAACTAGCCGCGCTGGAGAAGGAAGCCGGCGTCCCACTGCTGGAGAAGCACGGGCGGACGCTGCGGCTGACGCCCGCCGGGCGGCTGCTGGTCGATCATGCGGAGGTGATCCTCGGCGGGCTGGCCGCGGCCGAGGCCGAACTGGACGTCCTGCGGGGCGGCGGCCGCGGCCTGGTCCGCGTCGCGGCGTTCCCGTCCGCCGCGCGGATGCTGATGCCGGACGTCTGGCGGCAGCTGGCCGGGACGTTGGACCTGCACCTCGCCGAACACGAACCGGAGCCGGCGATCGAGGCGCTGCGCCGGCGCGAGGCGGACATCGCCGTGGTGAACGCCTACACCCTGGTGCCCCGCGATCCGACGCCCGGCTGCGAGCAGCATCACCTCCAGGACGACCCGGTCCTGCTCGCCCTGGCTCCCGAGCTCGCCGACCGGCTCGGCCTCGCCCCCGGCGCACCGGTCGACCTGGCCCGGTTCGCCGAGGAGAAGTGGCTCCTGCCGGTCCCGGACACGGCGTGCGACGAGCTGACCCGTCGGGCCTGCGGCGCGGTCGGGTTCGTGCCCCGGCCCGTCGCGCTCGCCGGGGACTTCGCGGTGCTCACCGCGCTGGTCGCGGCGGGCGCGGGCGTCACGCTGGTGCCGCGGATGGCGCTGCCCACGGCCACCGACCCGATCCGTCTGCACCCGCTGAAGCGGCCGGTCAGCCGCTCGATCTACGCGCTCACCCCGACGGGCACGGCCCAGCAGCCTCAGGTGCACCAGGTACTGAGCGCATTGCGCGCGGCCGCCGCACAGGAGTGATCGCACAGGAGTGACCGCGCGAGCAGTGACCGCGCGAGCAGTGACCGCGCGACGGTGACCGTGCGGCGGTCAGAAGCCGCCGTCGAAGCCCCCGCCACCGCCGTCGAAGCCGCCACCGCCGCCGTCGCCGAAGCCGCCGCCGAAGTCGTCCGGGTTGAAGTCGGATCCGGAGAAGTCGCCGCCCTCCGCGCCCGTGGGGCCGCCGAAGTCGGCGCCGTAGGCGTTGGTGGACATCATCATGTTGCCGAGCAGGGTGCCCACCAGGAGGCCGGGCAGCAGACCGCCGCCGAAGTAGCCGCCGGCCCAGGGGGCGTAGGCCGGGCCCGCCTCCCAGTACGGGCGGTCGCCGGCCTCGGTGCGGACCGTGCGGGCCAGCGGCTCGCGGCCGTCGTCCAGGCGGCTCTTGTCCGCGGCGCAGGCGGGTACGGTGCGCTCCGCGCCGCCGGCCGGCGCCCACTGGACGTCGACGACCGACGGGCCGTGCCGGGGGTCGAAGAAGCAGGGCAGCCGGCGCTCGGGCAGCGGTTCGCCGGTGCGGCGGGCGGCGAGGGTGGCGAGCGAGAACCGGCCCTCCTCCAGGGCGGTGGTCACCGCCTGGACGTCGCCGGGGTGCTCGGCCCGCGCCATCGCGGACTTGGCGTTCTCGTACGCGTCCAGCGCACGGCTGTAGTCCGCGCGCATCGCCTCGTCGGCGCCGGGCTCGGCGGGGCTGAAGTCGAGCCGGTCCAGCTCCTCGCCGAAGGCGGTGATGTCCTCGTCGACGACGACCCGCAGGTCCTCGAGCGCGGCGCGTTCCGCCTCGGCCCGCCGGCGGCGGTTGCGGCGGGCGATGGCGTACGCTCCGCCGCCGCCGATGACGACCAGCACGCCGAGGCCGATGGCGGTGCCGGTGCCGAGGCCGGAGTTGTCGGGGCCGCCCCAGGAGGACGGGGCGTGGCCGTTCGCCTGCTGGTCGGCGATGTCGACGAAGCTGTTGAGGCGCTGGGAGACCGTGGGGTAGTCGGAGCGCTTGACCGAGCCGACCAGGTTCTGGACGGAGCTGTGCGGCATCACCCGGGGGTCGGCGCCGGCGTTGAAGCCGTTGCCGAGTTCGACGGCGTAGACGCCGCTGATGCCGACCTTGGTCCGCAGGTCCTGGAGCAGCGTCTTCGACGGGTACTCGGCGGCCCGCGGCAGCACCGCGACGAAGATCGGCTTGCCGGAGTTCTTGATCTTCTTGGCCAGCGCGTCCGCTTCGGCCTTGGGGAACTGGCCGGCGGCACGGGGATCGACATAGACCGGGCCCTGTTTGAGGGCCGCCGCGGCCGCGTCGAGTCCGCCGACGGCATGCGCTCCGGGCGCCAGCGCCGTGACCAGCGCCAGCAGGGCCGCCATCAGCAGGAGCAGTGGGCCGAACGGCGTACGACGGGTTGCGGTCTTCATGCATATGACGCTACCCGAACCGCACTTTCAGGACATCACCGCGGACGGAAGCCGCTACACGGTGGGAGACGGGGCCGTTGGGGTGGCCGGAAACCGCCGTCGCCGGTGGAGTGTCCCGCGCCCGGCGGGCCCTGTCACGCCGGGCGTGTCCATCCAGGTGATCGCTCAGCGTGGCGTTTTTGATGATGAAATGACCGGGGATGTTCCGGCTCGTCCCTCCCCCGAGGAAACGAGATCTGGATGCGCAGGGCGACCTCGATGCTCAAGTCCGTGGCCGTCGCCGTCGTCGCCACCGCCGTCGGCTGTCTGCTGGTCATGACGCTGCTTCCGTCGCACGCCCGCCCCTGGCCCACGGGGGCGAAGGCCGCCGTCACTCCTGCCGCGCCCGCCCGTGCGGACGTCCTGGGCCACGGCGGCTCCGCGGCGCGGGTGGCGACCACGGGCCGGAGCGCCGCCGGGCACCCCCGGCACGGGCAGCGCAAGCACGCGCCCCGGAATCCGCGGATCACGGTGACGGCGCCGCAGCCCGGCCTGAGCTTCCGGGTCCACGGCAGTTTCAGCGTGGCCTGGACGAACAACACGGGCCGCGAGGTGGACGTGTGGCTGCATGTGCGCACCCGCGGGAAGCGGACGCAGCGGGTGGCGCTGGTCGCGCCGCGGGCCGGCGCCGGACCGACCGGCGAGGCCCTGGTGACGCTGCCGCTGGTCGCGCCGGGCCGCGCGTACTCCCTGGAGGTGTCCGCCGATGACGGCGTGGCGCGAGCCTTCAGCAAGGGCTTCGCCGTCACCGGCTGACCGCCGTGCCGCTCCTTACGGCGCGCGCAGCGCGACCAGTTCGGCCAGGGCGTCCCGGTGCCGGCCCGGGGCGCCCAGCGCGATCTCGTCGCTCTTGGCCCGCTTGAGGAAGAGATGCGCCGGGTGCTCCCAGGTCATCCCGATGCCGCCGTGCAGCTGGATGCATTCCTCGGCGGCACGGACCGCCACCGGTGCGCAGTAGGCCTGGGCGACGGCGACCGCCACCGCGGTGTCGGGGCTGTCGGTGGCCAGCGCGTCGGCGGCGTTACGGGCGGCGGCGCGGGCCGAGGCGACATCGAGCCAGAGGGCCGCCATCCGGTGCTTGAGCGCCTGGAACGATCCGACGGGGCGGCCGAACTGGGTGCGTTCCGCGGTGTGGCGCACGGTTTCGGCCAGGCACCATTCGGCGACGCCGAGCTGTTCGGAGGCGAGCAGTCCGGCGCCGGTGAGCAGGGCGCGCTCGACGGCGGTGCGGGCCCGGTCCCCGGTGGCCAGGAGGCGGCCCCGGGCGCCGTCGAAGGTGAGGTGACCGAGGGGCCGGGTGAGGTCGAGGGGCGTGCGAGCCTCGGCCCGTACGCCGTCCGCCGCGGCATCGACCGCGTACAGGGCGGGGCCGTCCGGGCGCCGGGCCCACACCAGCAGCAGTGCGGCGGACGCGGCATCGGCGACCGAGGTCACCCGGCCGGTCAGCGCGCCGTCCGAATCGGCCGACACGGTCGGTTCGGCCACCCCGCCGGGCGCGGTGGGCAGCGGCAGGGCGAGCGCCCCGACGGTCCGTCCCTCGGCGAGCGCGGCGAGCGGACCGGCCACCTCCGCCCGGTCCGTATCGCAGCCCAGCAGCGCGGTGACCGCGATGACGGCGCTGGTCAGATACGGCACAGGAGCGACCGAGCGGCCCAGCTCCTCCAGTACGACGGCGGCCTCGCGGGCGCTCGCACCCGCGCCGCCGAGCTTCTCCGGGACCAGCAGCCCGGCGGTGCCGATCTCGGTGGCGAGCGAGCGCCACAGTCCGGCGTCATGGGGGACGTCCGACTCCAGTCCGGCCAGCACGGTGGCCGGATCGCTGCGGTCGGCGAGCAGGGAGCGTACGGCGTCGCGCAGCGCCTCCTCGTCCTCGGAGTAGAGGAGGTCGGGGGCGGGGGTGCCGGTCAGCGGGCCGGTCATCGGGGGAGGTCCTTCCACGCGACGTCCTTGTCGGTACGCGGCTCGGGCGGCAGGCCCAGCACGCGTTCGGCGACGATGTTGAGCAGCACTTCGGAGGTGCCTCCTTCGATGGAGTTCCCCTTGGCGCGCAGATAGCGGTAGCCGGCCTCGCGGCCGGTGAAGTCGACGCCTTCGGGGCGGCGGAGCGTCCAGTCGTCGTAGGTCAGTCCGTCCTCGGCGAGGAATTCCACCTCCCAGCCGCTGATCTGCTGGGCGAGCCGGGCGAAGGCGAGCTTCATTCCGCTGCCCTCGGGTCCGGGCTGGCCTTTGGTCAGCTGCTGCCGGAGCCGTTCGCCGGTGAGCCGGGCGACCTCGGCGTCCACCCACAGCTTCAGCAGCCGCTGGTGCAGATCGTGGGTGCGCAGCTCGGGGCGTTCGCGCCAGTCGGCGGCGGCGACGCCGATCATGCCGCCCTCGCGGGGGATGCGGGCGCCGCCGATGGCGACCCGCTCGTTCATCAGCGTGGTCTGGGCGACCCGCCAGCCCTCGCCGACCTCGCCGAGGCGATGGGCGTCCGGGATGCGTACCCCGGTCAGGAACACCTCGTTGAACTCGGCCTCGCCGGTGATCTGCCGCAGCGGCCGCACCTCGACACCGGGGTCGGTCATATCGCAGACGAAGTAGCTGATGCCGCGGTGTTTGGGCAGGTCGGGGTCGGTGCGGGCGATCAGTATCGCCCAGCGGGCCTGGTGCGCGCCGGACGTCCAGACCTTCTGGCCGTCGACGGTCCAGATGCCCTCGTCGTCCCGTACGGCCCGGGTGGCGAGCGCGGCCAGGTCGGAGCCCGCGCCGGGCTCGCTGAACAGCTGGCACCACACCTCCTCCCCGGTCCACAGCGGCCGCAGGAAGCGCCGCTTCTGCTCATCGGTGCCGAAGCGCAGGATGGTGGGTGCGGCCATGCCGAGGCCGATGCCGATCCGGCCGGGGGCGTTGCCGGGGGCGCCGGCGGCCTCCAGGTCGGCGTCCACGACCGCCTGGAGGGACCGTGGCGCGTCCAGTCCGCCGAGGCCCTCGGGGAAGTGGACCCAGGCCAGGCCCGCGTCGAAACGGGCGCGCAGAAACTCCAGCCGGTCGGTAGTGGTGGGAGGGTGCGCGGCGAGCAGGTCGGCGGTGCGGCGGCGCAGGTCGGCGGCGTCGGTCATCGTGCCTCCTCCAGTCCGGGGACGACGACCAGGCGGCCGGTGGACGTGCCGTCGGCGACCCGCTGTACGGCCTCGGCGGCGCCGGCCAGCGGGACCCGGCCGCCGATCAGCGGCTTGATGACGCCCTGGGCGGCGAGCTTGGTCAGTTCCTCGTGGCAGGCGTCGACGGCGGCGGGATCCTTGGTGTTGTACAGGCCCCAGTGCAGGCCCAGGATCGCGTAGTTCTTGACCAGGGCGTGGTTGAGGGCGGGGCTGGGGATGGTGCCGCCGGCGAAGCCGACCACGATGATCCGGCCCTCGAAGGCGATGCATTTGACGGACTTGGCGTAGGCGTCGCCGCCGACCGGGTCGTAGACCACGTCCGCGCCGCGGCCGCCGGTGGCCTTCTTGACCTCGGCGACGATGTCGTCCGCGCGCCGGTCGAGGACGAGGTCGCAGCCCAGTTCGCGGGCGGTGCGGGCCTTCTCGGCGCCGCCCACCACGCCGATGACCCGGGCGCCGGCGGCCTTGCCGAGCTGTACGGCGGCGCTGCCGACGCCCCCGGCCGCGGCGTGCACCAGCAGGGTCTCGCCCGCCTGGAGCCGGGCCCGGCGGTGCAGTCCGAACCAGCCGGTCTGGTAGCCGATGTGCAGGGCGGCGGCCTCGGCGTCGTCGAGGGCGTCGGGGGCGGGCCGTACGGTCGCGGCGTCGACGACCGCGAGCTCGGCGAACCCGCCGTCGGGCAGCGGCGGTTGGGCCAGCACCCGCTGCCCGGTCCCACCGGCCGCGCCCTCCCCCACGGCGATCACCTCACCGCAGATCTCCACGCCCGGGGTGAACGGCAGCGGCGGCCGTACCTGGTACTGGCCGCGGCACAGCAGCGCGTCGGGGAAGTTGACGTTGGCGGCCCGTACGCGCAGCAGCAGCTGCCCTGGGCCGGGCTGCGGGTCCGGCACTTCTTCCAGCCGCATCACCTCACGCGGCTCGCCGTTCGCGGATACGCGCCATGCCTTCACCAGGTGCCTCCACAGACCTCGGAGATGCGGGGTACGACGGCACACCGGCCCGGCCGCCTTGCCGTCGTCGAGCGACATACTAAGCGGTCGGTATCCTGGAGGGGAACAGGTTCCGGCGGTCTGTCGGGCGGACGCGGCGCAGCCTGGTACTGACAGGGTCAGGCTGCCCGCCCCGCGATGACCGAGACTGGCGGCATGGACTCACCAGGCATCGACACCCCCGCCGAGTTGGGGAGCTTTCTGCGCACCCGCCGCGCCCGGTTGCAGCCGGAGGACGTCGGGCTGGTCTCCTACGGGGCGCGCCGCCGCGTCCCCGGGCTGCGCCGCGAGGAGCTCGCCCAGCTGGCCGGGGTCAGCGTCGCGTACTACACGCGCCTCGAACAGGGCCAGAGCCACAACGCCTCGGAAGGGGTGCTGGAGGCGCTGGCCCGCGCGCTGCGGCTGACCGCCGACGAGCGGGCGCATCTGCTCGACCTGGCCCGCCCGGCACCGGCCCGCCGCCGCCCGGCCGTCCGCCACGACCAGGCCCGCCCCGGCGTGCGGCAGCTGCTCGGCGCCCTGGACGGCGTACCGGCCGTCGCGCTCGGCCCGCGCTTCGAGGTGCTGGCGTGGAACCGGCTCGGGCACGCCCTGGTCGCCGGCCACCTGGACTTCGACAGCCCCGACCGTCCCCTGGACCGCCCCAACGCCCAGCGCCTCCTCTTCCTCGACCCGCACACCCGCGAGCTCTACCCGGACCGCGACACGGAGATCCGGCGCGCCGTCTCCGCCCTGCGGGTCTCCGCGGGACAGCGCCCCGACGATCCCCAACTGGCCGAACTGATCGGCGAGTTGTCGATGAAGAGCAGCGAGTTCGCCACGCTGTGGGCGCGGCACGGCGTGAGCAACTGCACCTTCGGCACCAAGCACTTCCACCATCCGCTGGTGGGCGATCTGGAGCTGGAGTACGAGATGATGCAGACGCCGGACGGGTCCGGGCAGGGCGTGCTGATGTACACCGCGGCGGACGGTTCGCCGTCCGAGGCGGCGCTGCGGCTACTGGCCTCGGAGCGCGGCCCAGACGTCCGGGTCCTCGAACCCGAGCGCCCATAGGCCGGTGCCCCGCACCCCGTACTTCCTCAGCAGCGGCAGCTGCTCGGCGACACCGCGCGCGTCCTGGTACCAGACGACGTGCTCCGCGCCGTTCTTGCGGTAGGTGAAGTGCGGGGTGCCCGACGCCGCGTCGAAGTGGTAGTCGGCGCCCGTCTGCTTGCGCAGCGAATCGGCCTCCTTCCAGGTCAGATGCCCGGCCCGGCCCTTGCTTCCCTTGGTCCAGTCCCAGCCGTAGCCGGGGAAGGCCACCTCGATCTTGTTGCGCGGGATGGTGTCGGTGGCGTAGCGCAGGACGTTCTCGTACCAGTCCTTGGACGACAGCGGCCCGGCCTCGCCGCCCGACCAGTGCAGGTCGTAGCCCATGATCCGGACCGTGTCGGCGACCTTGCCCAGGTGCTGGTAGTCGTAGACCCCGCCGGAGCCGCGGCCCCGGGCCAGGACGGTGATCACGCATTCCTTGCCGCGGGTGTGCAGCCGTGCGCAGAGATCGCGGGTGAGCAGGTTGTATCCGGTCCGGACGCGCTCCCGGGTGGCCCGGTCGCCGGTGTTCGCCATCGTCTCGTAGTCCAGCTCGACCCCGTCGTACGAGCGGCTGCCGGCCATCTTCATCAGGGCGTCGACATGCGCGGCGCGGCGCCGGGGATCGTGCATCAGGGCGGCCATCTCAGGGGCGCCCGCGGTCTCGGTCACGGTGGGCACGACCCGGATTCCGGCGTGGTGCAGCCCCTCGATGACCCCCTCGTCCCCCGCGCCGTCCTGCCCCTTGACGGTGTCGGCCGAGGCCTCGTACCAGAAGGGGCTGACGGTGTGCAGCTGGTCGGCGTGCTCCAGCGCGTCCTGGTAGGCGGCCTCGGTGTCACCCCAGTAGGGCAGCCAGGCCGAGACGGTGCGCCGGTCGGAAGCCAGTTCGATGCCGGCCTCGGTCCCCGGTGGCGCCGCGGCCGCGGCCGCCGGGGCGAGCGGTCCGGCGAGCGCCACCGCGGTCAACACAAGCGCGAGCCCGGGACGTACCCGGGTTGCTGATACATGGTCCATGCCCGAAGCTTCACCCGGTGCCGCGGCCGGCGCTCCATCAGCTGAGCCGAACGGAGGGCCGGCGGCCGTACGCTCGCGGCGTACGGGTGAGGCTTCCTGACGGGGCATGAGACGGTGGCGCTGCCGGTCCCGCCAGTCCCGCCGGTCCGGGGGCCCGCGACACGCCGATGAGGCCGGCTGCGGCCGCGGCATCCGCCCGTGGCCGCCGTCCCGCCCGCCGGGCGACGCGCCGGAGGCGGGCGCGGCGGCCGCGGGACCGGGCGGCGCGAGCGCAGGCGCGATGAGCGCCGCACTGCCGCACCACCGCACTGCCGCACCACCGCATCGATGTGTCCGGCATCAAGGCGCTCGGCCATCGGCCACACCCCCGCGCACCACAGCCGCCGCTTCTATCACAGCGGCCGCCGGGAATGCCTGCGATCGGGCGATCCGCCCGCCGGGACGGCAGTTGAGGCTACGTTGGCTGGGCATGAGCGAGGCATCCCTCGCCGCGCTACGGCTGCGGCTGCGACGGATCGACGAAACCGGCGACACGGGACTGGCGTTGGAGCCGGAGGCGCTGGCGGAGGCCGGGCAAACGGCTCAACTCCTCGCCGTCAGCGGTGATATGACGGATCGGGCGGCACTGGGGCGGCTGTACTGGATCCGGGCCGGGGCGCTGCCCGTCGAGGAGGCCTGCAGGGAGCGGCTGCGGGCGGTGGACATCCTGCGGCCGTGCTTTCTGGCCGGGACGGCGGGGCTGCCCGCGGACCTGCTGCCGGAACTCGCCGCGGCCACCACCACCGAGGCGGCCGCGCTGCTCGAACGGGCGGAGGCCGCCGCGGACCCGGAGGCGCTGGACCGCTGCGCCGAACTGTGGCGGCGCATCGTGGACGCCACGCCGAAGGAGCATCGTCACCGCGTGCGTCATCTCTCCCGGCTGGCGTCGGCGCGCCGGAGCCGGTTCCGGTGCACCGGGGCGCTCGCCGACCTGGACGCGGCGCTCGATGCGCTCCGGGCGGCGGTCGCCGAGGCGGCGGATGACCCGATGCGCCACAGCCACCTCGTCGATGCCTGCACCCTGCTCCAGGTCAGATTCACGCATTCGCACGACGTGGCCGACCTGAACGGCGCGATCGCGGTGGGCACGGAGGTCATCGAGCGGGCGCCGGCCGGCTTCGCGCAGCGTCCGGTGGCCGTGAGCAATGTCGCCGGCGCGCTCCGGACCCGGGCCCAGCACACCGGCGCGGCGGCCGACGTGGACCGGGCCATCGGCCTCCTCCGCTCGGCCGTCGACGACTTCCCGGCGCACAGCCCCAGCCGTATCTCCGCACTCGCCAACCTCGCCGCCGCGCTGCGCACCCGCTATCAGCAGACGGACAGTCAACACTGGGGCAGTCAACAGACGGGCAGCGGCGCCGACTTGGCCGACCTGGACGCTGCCGTCGCCGCGGGCCAGGAAGTGCTGACCGCCACGGCGGCGCACCACCCACAGCGCGCGGCACGGCTGGCGAACCTGGGCCTCGCCCTCCTGCTCCGCTTCGATGCCCGCGCCAACGCCGCCGATCTCTACGCCGCCATCGATCTGACCCGGTCCGCGCTGGCCGCCATGCCCGCCGGTCTGCCGATCCGGCCCGGCTCGCGCAACAACCTCGGACTCGCGCTGTGGTCACGGTTCCTGCGCACCCAGGACGTCACGGATCTGGCCGCCGCGATCACCGAGTTCCGGGCCGCGGCCGGGGCGATGTCCGCGGCCGATCCCGCGCGGGCGCCGTATCTGGCCAACCTCGGCAACGCCCTGCGCCGGCGCTTCGCGGTCACCGACGACCGCTGCGATCTGGACGGGGCGATCGCCGCCCTGCGCGCCGCGGTCGCCGCCGCTCCGGCCGGACTCCCCGAAGCCGCCGCGTTCGCCGCGTATCTGGGCGACGCGCTGGACGACCGTTACCGCCGCACCCGGGACACCGCGGACCGGGACGCGGCGGTGGCGGCGTACACCAAGGCGGTGGACGGTGCGGCGACGGCGCCGACCGTACGGGCCGTCGCGGCGCGCTCCGCGGGCCGGCTGCTGGCCGTCGACGCGCCCGGCCGGGCCGCCGACCTGCTGGAGACGGCGGTCCGTGCGCTGCCGGAGACGACGCCGCGGACCGGTCCTGCGCGGCCGGCCCGCGGCGGGCGGCCCCCGGCGCCGGATGCGTTCGACGGGCTCCCCGACGACGCGGCCGCGCCGGCGCTCGCCGATCCGCGCGGCACGGCGGACGAACGGGCGGCCCGTGCCCTGCGGCTGCTGGAGGCGGGGCGGGCCGTGCTGCTCGGCCGGGCGCTGGGCACCGGCGGCGATCTGACGGAACTACGGCCTGCGCACCCGGAGACGGCGGCCCGGTTCCGCGTCCTCCGCGACCGTCTCGACCGGCCTTCGGACACGGGCGGCGGCCGGGGTCTGCCGGCTGCGGATCCGGAGCCGACGGCCGTGGACCGGGACCGTCTCGTGGCCGAACGCCGCGCTCTGGCGGCCGAGTTCGCCCGGACGCTCGCCACCGTCCGGGCCCTGGACGGGTTCGCTTCGTTCGGGCGGCCGCCCACCACGGCCGAGCTGCTCGCCGAGGCGGCGCACGGCCCGGTCGTCGTCTTCACCATCACCCCGCAGCGCAGCGATGCGCTGCTGCTCACCCGGGACGGCATCCGCTCCGTCCCGCTGCCCGCGCTGCGCCACGACACCCTCGCCCAACACGTCACCGCCTTCCATCAGCAGCTGCGCACCGCCGCCGGACACCGGCTGCGCAGGCGTCGCCGGGCCGCGCAGCTCGCGCTGGACTCGGTGCTCGGCTGGCTGTGGGACGCCGCGGCGGAGCCGGTGCTGGCGGCGCTCGGGTACCACGGTCCGCCGCCGCCCGGGACGGAGTGGCCGCGGGTGTGGTGGGTGCCCGGCGGGGTGCTGGGGCTGCTGCCGCTGCACGCCGCGGGGCACCACGGCGATCCGGCCGGCGCGCCCGAGCGGCGCACCGTCCTCGACCGTGTCGTCTCCTCCTACACGCCGACGGTGCGCGCCCTGCGCGAGGCCCGGCGGCGCGCTTCGGCGCCGGCCGGCGGACCGCCCCGCGCGCTGGTGGTCGCGCCGCCGCGCGGTCCGGCGGGCGGCGGACGGCCGGACCGGGCGGCCGCCGAGGCGGGCGCGCTGCTCGGCCGGGCGGCCGACCCGGTTCTCCTCCTGGCCGCCGATGGCGCGAAGGGCACGGGGAGCGCGTCCATGGCCGCGCCCACCCGGGCGAACGTCCTGGAGCACCTGCCCGGCTGCTCCGTCGCCCACTTCGCCTGCCCTGCCGTCGGCCACCCCGCCGACCCGTCGCAGAGCCGTCTGCTGCTCCACGACGACGACGCCCGGCCGTTCACCGTCGCGAGCCTGGCTGCCCTACGGCTCGACGGCGCGCAGCTCGCCTATCTCTCGACGTGCCACGCACCCGCCGTCGAGACGGCCGGACCCGCGGCCGAGGCCGTCCATGTGACCGCGGCATTCCAGCTTGCGGGGTTCCCGCACGTCATCGGCACCCTCTGGGCCGTCGACGACAAGCTCTCCGTCACCGCCGCCGACACCTTCTACTCCCATCTGCGCACCGACGCCCACCCCTTGGACACCCGCCGCTCGGCCCTGGCGCTCCACCACACCGTGCGGAGCCTGCGGGAGCGCTTCCCCCGCGCCGTGTCGCTCTGGGCGGCGTATCTCCATACGGGGGCGTGACGGCCCGGCCCCCTGAGCCCCGTGCCTCATCGAGGTCGTATGCCGCCCGGGGCGTGCGTCATGCCGTCGCCGTGCTCTTGCGCCGCTGCCCTGCGTCGCCCGCTTCGGGCAGGGTGACCTCGATCCGGCCGGTGGCGATGCCCATGTCGAGGGTGAGGCGGTCGCGGGCGAGGTCGGCGCAGGTCGCGGTGTCCATCCGGAGGCGGACGTCGGGGCGTTCGGCGGGGCCGTCGGCGTAGCGGGGGCCGTCCTCGCCGTCGGTGCCGAGCAGCACATGGAACTCCCCTTCGTCCAGGGCGATGCCGACCACGGCGATGTTTTCTGCGTTCTCGGCGTTCTCGGCGTTCTCGGCGTTCTCGGCGTTCCCTGCGAAGTGCCGGGCGAGCCGGGTGACGAGCGGGAGCGCGAACCAGTGGGCCCGTACCGCGTCCGTGGGGCGCTTCTCGTCCAGGGCCGGGGCGCCCCAGTCGGCGAGTGCGCCGAGCGCGGGCAGCAGGGCGCGGCCGCGGGCGGTGAGGTCGTAGACGAAGGCGGCTCCGGGCGGGGCGAGCCGGCGGCGCGTCAGAAGTCCGTCGCGCTCCATGTCCTTGAGGCGGGAGGCGAGCATGTCCGTGCTGACGCCGGGCAGGTCGGCGTGCAGATCGGTGTAGCGCCGGGCGCCGCCCAGCAGTTCCCGGACGATCAGGAGTGTCCAGCGGTCCCCGACGGCGTCCAGGGCTCGGGCGAGGGCGCAGTACTGGTCATAACTTCGGCGCGGCATGGCCTCAGCATAGACAGAAGTTGGACTTTCCAAGTCGCCACTTGGTAAAACCAAGTACGCACGTATGGTGTGACCAGTGACGAGTGCTGCCGCGCCACGCGGTGAGCGAGGGACCGGGAGGCCGCCGCATGCAGTTCAAGCAGTCCAGCAAGCTCAGCGATGTCTGCTACGAGATCCGCGGGCCGGTGATCGAGCACGCGGACGCGCTGGAGGAGGCCGGGCACAGCGTGCTGCGGCTCAACACCGGCAATCCGGCGCTGTTCGGCTTCGAATGCCCCGAAGAGATCCTCCAGGACGTGATCCGCAACCTCTCCCGCGCGCACGGCTACACGGAGTCGCGCGGCATCCTCTCCGCCCGCCGCGCGGTGGCCCAGCACTACCAGCAGGTCGGGCTGCCCGAGGTCGGCGTGGACGACATCTACCTCGGCAACGGCGTCTCCGAACTCATCTCGATGGCGGTGCAGGCCCTCCTCGACGACGGCGACGAGGTGCTGATCCCCGCGCCGGACTTCCCCCTCTGGACGGCGGCCACCACGCTCGCCGGCGGCAAGGCCGTGCACTACCTCTGCGACGAGTCCGCGGACTGGCTGCCGGACCTCGACGACCTCGCCTCGAAGATCACCGACCGGACCCGCGCGCTGGTCATCATCAACCCCAACAACCCCACCGGCGCGGTGTATCCGCGTGAGCTGCTGGAGGGCATGCTCGATCTCGCCCGGCGCCACCAGCTGATGGTCTTCGCCGACGAGATCTACGACCGGATCCTGTACGACGACGAGGTCCACCACCACGCCGCCGTGCTCGCCCCGGATCTCGTCTGCCTCACCTTCAGCGGCCTGTCCAAGGCCTACCGCGTCGCCGGTTTCCGCTCCGGCTGGCTGGTGGTCTCCGGCCCCAAGGAGCACGCGGCCGACTATCTGGAGGGCCTGGGCACCCTGGCCTCCATGCGACTGTGCCCCAACGCCCCCGCGCAGTACGCCATCCAGGCCGCCCTCGGCGGCCGGCAGTCCATCAAGGACCTGGTGCTGCCGGGCGGGCGGCTGCGCGAACAGCGCGATGTGGCCTGGGAGCGGCTGAACGAGATCCCCGGCGTCTCCTGCGTCAAGCCCAAGGGCGCGCTCTACGCCTTCCCCCGCCTCGATCCGGCCGTACACAAGATCCACGACGACGAGAAGTTCGTCCTCGACCTCCTCCTCCGGGAGAAGATCCAGGTAGTCCAGGGCACGGGCTTCAACTGGCCGCGCCCCGACCACTTCCGCATCCTCACCCTCCCGCACGCCGACGATCTCGACGCGGCGATCAGCCGGATCGGGCGGTTCCTGGCGGGCTACCGCCAGTAGCGGCCGTCCGGATCCGGCCCGGTACGCCGCCGGCTCACCAGTACGCCTTGTCGGTCCAGGCTTCAAAACCCGCGAACTCGACCGGATCGTCGTCCTTGTCCAGCCCGGCCAGACCCGGGGTCACGAAGGTGCCGCGCTGCCAGGCCACGAGGGCGTCGATCAGGCCGTACTTCCAGGGCCCGCCCTGGCGGGCGTGGCGGGGAATGACGATCAGGGGCCAGGCATCCGGGTCGTCCCCCTCGGTGAGCCAGCCCAGCTCGTCGCCGTCGATGGAGTTGGCGAACGGGAGGAAGCCGCCGGGCTCGGGCCACATGGGCAGCGGGTGGTACTCCGGGTAGTCGGCCCTGAGGCTCCGGTTGATGTCCGTCGTCTGCTCGACGTGGTGACGGAAGCGCCGTTCGCCCGTGCGCAGCGGGGTCAGGAAGCGCAGCCACTGGCTCCAGCAGCCCGCGCCGTACTCCGACATCAGGGTGACGTACTCGCCCGGCAGCCGGGTGCCCAGCTCGGCGAAGAGGCCCTCCCAGCTGCCGCCGCCCAGATACGGGGTCCTGGGCGGCGGGGACAGCAGACGCAGGGCCGTAAGGCCGGTGCCGGTCTCCAGGGCGATGCCGCGCTGCGCGTCGGTGAGCCGGGGGGCGGTGCGCGCGGGCGGGGTCCAGCGCGCGGCGGTCTCCAGGAAGGCGGTGCGGGCGACGCTGCCGGGGAGCGGGCCGATCAAGGGGCCGGGCGGGGAGGGCAGTTCCCAGGTGTCGCGGACGGTGTGCCGCAGGTACTCGGTGAGGGTGAGGTCGTAGCGGTGCCACGGCTGCAGGCCGCTGCCGGGGACGGGGCCCTGGTGGCGTACGACGACGGTCCACTCGTCGGGGTCCGCGGAGACCGAGGTGTCCCAGAACAGCACATCGCTGCCCCGGCTGCAGCCCCAGGCGAGAAGTCCGCCGGGCTCGGGGTGGATGGCCGGGCGCTGGTCCTCCGGCAGTGCGCGGGCGTCGATACGGGCCTCGCGATGCGTCTCGCGGAGCCATTCGCCGTAGTCGAAGCGCTTCCCCGCGGCGCACGGGACATGGATCCAGAGGTAGTCGCCGAAGTCCAGCGGACCGTGGTCGTCGGCCAGCCACTTGTAGTCGTCCGGCAGCCGCAGCCCCAGCCATTTCTCCACCGCGGGCCAGTCCACGGCGACCGGCCGCGGCGGTCGCTCGGCGTGCGGGGCGGTGAACTCGGCGATGTCCATGCCTCACCCTAACGGGCGTACCGGTCACGAAAGGTTGCCGCCCGCCCACCGTCGCGGCAAGCGCCCGGCCGGGGCCCCACGAGCGGCCGACGCGCCCTTGAGCGCAGGGCGCGCAGCCGCTTAGGTGGAAGCTGGCAGTCCAGCCGCCGCACCGGAGGGAGCAGCCCGTAATGCCCGTACGACCAGCGGTAACGGAAGCGGAACTCGAAGCTCACCTGCGTGGAATATGTTTCAAGACGGGCCCGCCGCGCCGCCTCGGGGTCGAGCTCGAATTCCTGGTCCATGACGCGCGCAACCCCCGATGTCCGGTCGAACCGACCCGGCTGCACTCCGCGGCCACCGCCCTGCGCGCCCTCCCCCTCACCTCCCTCCTGACCTTCGAACCCGGCGGCCAGCTGGAGCTCAGCTCGCTCCCCGCCACCTCCCTCACCGCCTGCATCGACGCCGTCACGGCCGATCTGGCCCTGGTCCGTCCCGCGATGCGCGCCATGGGCCTGGGCATGGCGGGACACGGCCACAATCCCTGGCACGCCCCGCACCGCGTGCTGACCGATCACCCCCGCTACGACGCGATGGAGGCGTATTTCGACCGCTGGGGCAGCGCCGGCCGGTCCATGATGTGCGGCACCGCGTCCGTACAGGTCTGTGTCGACGCCGGGTACGAGGAGCCCGGCCCGCTCGGATACGGACGCCGCTGGCTGCTGGCACATCTGCTGGGCGCGGTGCTGGCCGGGGCGTTCGCCAACTCACCGACCAGTGAGGGCTGCCCGACGGGCTATCGCACCACCCGCCAGGTCGTCTGGTCGCAGCTGGACCCGGACCGGACCGTCGCGCCGCCCCAGGAGGCGGATCCGCGGGCCGCCTGGGCGCGCTACGTCCTGGACGCCCCGGTGATGTGCCTGCGCTCCGAGGACGGCCCGTGGGACGCGCCGAAGGGGCTGACCTTCCGCGAATGGGTCCGTACGGGCGTGCCCCGGCCGCCGACCCAGGAGGATCTCGACTACCACGTCACCACCCTCTTCCCGCCGGTCCGGCCGCGCGGCCATCTGGAACTGCGCATGATCGACGCGCAGGCGGGCGACGCCGGCTGGATCGTGCCGCTGGCCGTGACGGCCGCGCTGTTCGACGACCCCGAAGCGACGGAGCGGGCCTATCGCATCGTCAAATCCCTTGCCGCGACGGCGGGTTCGCGTCCGGCGCCGCGCAATCCGCTGTGGCGGCGCGCGGCCCGCGAGGCGATGACCGACCCCGAGCTGCACTCCGCCGCGGTGGCCTGTTTCGCCGCCGCCCGGGAAGCGCTGCCCCGGCTCGGCGCCTCCCCCGCCGTGATCGCGGCCGTGGAGGAGTTCACCGAACGCTATGTGGCCCGCGGCCGGTGCCCCGCCGACGACCATCTCGACGCCCTGTACGCCGCGGAGCAGGCCGCGGCGGCCGGCCGCGCATGCGGCCCCGACACCCCGGACATCACCGACCCCGCGGTCTTCACCGAGCGCCCGGCCGGCGGCCTCAGCCTTGGGAAGGACACCCCTTGACCATCGACCCCGAGTCGCTCCGGGAGCGCGCGGCCTCGGCGCTGCTCGCCGCCCGTGAGCGCACCCGCCTGCTGACCACCTGCGTCGAGGAGCCCGATCTTCTCGCGCAGCACTCCCCGCTCATGTCGCCGCTGGTCTGGGACCTGGCGCACATAGGCAACCAGGAGGAGCAGTGGCTGCTGCGCACCGTCGGCGGCCGGGACGCGCTGCGCCCGGACATCGACTCCGTCTACGACGCCTTCGAGCATCCGCGCGCCACCCGCCCGTCGCTGCCGCTGCTCGCGCCCGCCGAGGCGCACGGCTATATGGCCGAGGTACGCGGCCGGGTGCTGGACATCCTCGAGGCCAGCCCGCTGCGCGGCGGTCCGCTGCTCGACTCCGGGTTCGCCTTCGGCATGATCGCGCAGCATGAACAGCAGCACGACGAGACGATGCTGATCACGCATCAGCTGCGCAGGGGCCCGGCCGTGCTCACCGCGCCCGCGCCGCCGGTCACCTCCGACGGCATCCTGCCCGCCGAGGTCCTGATACCCGGCGGCCCGTTCACCATGGGCACCTCCACCGAGCCCTGGGCGCTGGACAACGAACGCCCCGCGCACCGCCGGCTGCTGCCGCCCTTCCTGATCGACACCACACCGGTCAGCAACGGCGCCTACCAGCGCTTCATCGAGGACGGCGGCTATGACGAGCCGCGCTGGTGGACCGAGGCGGGCTGGGCGCAGGTGCAGGAGCACAAGCTGCGCGCGCCGCTGTTCTGGAAGCGGGACGGCGTGCAGTGGCTGCGCCGCCGGTTCGGGGTGACCGAGCCGGTGCCGCCGGACGAGCCGGTGCTGCACGTCAGCTGGTACGAGGCGGACGCCTATGCGCGCTGGGCGGGCCGGCGGCTGCCCACGGAGGCCGAGTGGGAGAAGGCCGCCCGGCACGATCCGTCCGACGGGCGGGCGAGGCGCTACCCCTGGGGCGACGAGGACCCGACCCCGGCCCACGCCAACCTCGGCCAGCGGCATCTCCGGCCCGCCCCCATCGGCAGCTATCCGGACGGTCAGTCTCCGTACGGCGTACGGCAGTTGATCGGCGACGTATGGGAGTGGACGGCGAGCGACTTCCTCCCCTATCCGGGCTTTGCCGCGTTCCCCTACCGGGAGTACTCGGAGGTGTTCTTCGGCGACGCGTACAAGGTGCTGCGCGGGGGGTCCTTCGCGGTCGATCCGGTCGCCTGCCGGGGGACGTTCCGCAACTGGGACCTGCCGGTGCGGCGGCAGATCTTCTCCGGGTTCCGTACGGCCCGGGACGCCGATCCGACGGCGGGCGTGTGAGGGCCGGGACGGTGGCGTCGCCAGGAGGGACACCCGAGGGGGACGCCGTCTGATGTGCCGTCATCTTGCCTATCTGGGACCGGAGATACCCTTCGGCCACGTGGTGCTGGACCCGCCCCATGGGCTGTACCGGCAGTCGTGGGCGCCGCGCCGCCAGCAGCACGGGACGGTCAACGCGGACGGCTTCGGCGTCGGCTGGTACGCGCCGGACGACCCGGTGCCCGCCCGCTACCGCCGCGCCGGGCCGATCTGGGCCGACGATCTGCTGCCCGATCTGGCGCGGGTGGTGCGCACCGGCGCGCTGCTCGCCGCGGTGCGGGACGCCACCGAGGCGGGGGCGGATGCCGAGGCCGCGGCGGCGCCGTTCGCGGCCGGGCGGTATCTGTTCAGCCACAACGGTGCCGTCATGGGCTGGCCCGGTTCGCTGGCCCCGTTGGCCGCCACGCTGCCGCCCGCGGAGCTGCTGCGGCTGGCCGCCCGCTGCGATGCGGCGTTCCTGTTCGCGCTGGTGCAGCACCGGCTGGCCGAGGGTGACGAGGTGGGCGAGGCGCTGGCCGCCACCGTCACGGCCGTCGCCGAGGCCGCCCCCGGCTCCCGGCTCAATCTGCTGCTCACCGATGGCACCACCATCGCCGCCACCGCCTGGGGCGACACCCTCTTCCACCTGACCCGCTCCGGAGGCGGCACCGTCGTAGCCTCCGAGCCCTACGACAACGCACCCCACTGGACCGAGGTCCCGGACCGCACCCTGCTGCGCGCCACCCGTACCGACGTCCATCTCACCCCGCTCAAGGAGCCCGTCGCGTGAGCACCCTCAGCATCACCCGCACCCTCCCTGCCGACGCCACCGCGGCCGCGCTGCGCGCCGATGTCACCCAGGGGCTGACCCGTACACCCAAACAGCTGCCGCCCAAGTGGTTCTACGACGCGCGCGGCAGCGACCTGTTCGAGGAAATCACCCAGCTGCCCGAGTACTACCCCACCCGCGCGGAGCGGGAGATCCTGCTCGCCCGCGCCACGGACATCGCCACGGCCACCGACGCCGGCACCCTGATCGAGCTGGGCTCCGGTTCGTCCGACAAGACACGCCACCTCATCGGCGCGCTCACCGGGCTGCACACCTACATCCCGGTGGACGTCAGCGAATCGGCCCTGACCGCGGCGGGCAAGGCTCTGCTCACCGAGCATCCCGGCCTGACCGTGCACGCCCTGGTCGCCGACTTCCAGCGGGGCCTGACGCTCCCCGAGGCACCCGGTCCGCGGCTGCTCGCCTTCCTCGGCGGCACCATCGGCAATCTGCTGCCCGCGGAACGTGCCGCCTTCCTGCGCTCGGTCCACGATCTGCTGTCGCCGGGCGACGCCCTGCTCCTCGGCACCGACCTGGTGAAGGACGAGTCCACGCTGGTCGCGGCCTATGACGACGCACAGGGCGTCACGGCCGAGTTCAACAAGAACGTGCTGCACGTCGTCAACCGCGAGCTGGGTGGCGACTTCGACCCGGCGGACTTCGACCATGTCGCGCTGTGGAACGCCGAGCACGAGTGGATCGAGATGCGGCTACGGGCCCGCAAGGAGCTGACCGTCAAGATCCCCGGGGTCGACCTGGCGGTTTCGTTCGCCGCGGGCGAGGAGGTACGGACCGAGGTCTCCGCGAAGTTCCGCAAGGAGGGCGTACGCGAGGAACTGGCCACCGCGGGGCTGGAGTTGAGCCAATGGTGGACGGATGACGCGGGGCGTTTCGCGCTGTCGCTGGCGGTCCGCGGCTGAGAGCGGGCCCGCCGCCCTTTCGGTGCCGCCGGACGGGTGCCGGATGCGCCGCCCGTGTGGTTCGATGCCCCGGTCACACGTTCGGACCGGGGCAGGGGTGGCGGCATGGGGCTGGATCGGCGGGGTTTTCTCAGGGGCGCGGCCGGAGTGTCGGCGGCCGGGGCGCTGGCCGGGATCGGCGGCGCACGGTTCACGGCCGCCGCGGCGGAGCGGGCGCCGGCCCGCTCCGCCGCCTCCGTCCAGGACTGGATGGCGGCCGTCGCCGATGCCACGCCCGTCCAGCGGCTGACGATCCCGGGCACCCATGACTCCGGCGCCCGCATCGGCGGCCCCTGGGTCGCCTGCCAGAACACCGCGATCGATGCCCAGCTGGCGTCCGGCATCCGCTTCCTGGACGTCCGCTGCCGGGCGATCGACGATGCCTTCGCCATCCATCACGGCGCCTTCTACCAGGAGCTGATGTTCGGCGACGTGCTCAACGCCTGCCGGGCGTTCCTGCAGGCGCATCCGTCCGAGACCGTCCTGATGCGGGTCAAGCAGGAGTACTCGGAGGTCGCCGCCGCGGAGTTCCGCCGGATCTTCGACATCTATCTCGACGACAAGGGCTATCGCCCGCTGTTCCGTCTGGACGGCGGTCTGCCGACGCTCGGCCAGGCGCGGGGCAGGGTCGTCCTGCTGGCCGACTCCGACGGGATGCCGGGCGTCCGGTACGCCGATCCCGTGCTCTTCGACATCCAGGACGACTACATGGCGGAGCCGTTCGCGAAGTGGCCGAAGGTCGAGGCCCAGTTCCGCAAGGCGGCCACCGAGCCCGGCAAGCTGTACGTCAACTACGTCAGCACCGCCGCCCTGCTGCCGCCGCGCGGCAATGCCGACCGCCTCAATCCGCAGGTGAAGAGCCTGCTGACGGGGTCGGAGGCGAGCGGCTGGACGGGGCTGGGCATCGTCCCGATGGACTTCCCGAACGAGTCCGGGCTGGCGCAGACGCTGATCGGGCACAATCCGGCGGCCACCTAGCCCAGGCCGCTCCCCACCCGCCGTGGCATCGCGTCCCGCCGGGCCGGCATACCGCAGACTGGCCACATATCCGGATGATGATCCCGGCGCCGCGCTGTCCGCAGGACGGGGTGGCGCCGGCCGATGTGGCGAGGCGGCTGCTGGTGGAGACGGGCGAGTACGGGCGGACGGCGACGGACGAGTTGCCGCGCTCGGCGGGGCCGGCCGGGCGGGGCCGGGGCGGTGCGCCGCTGCGGGTGTCGCTGGCGCTGCTGGTGGCGACGCTGGTGGCGGGCGGCGCGGCGCTGCTGCTGTGGCCCGCGCCGCGCGATCCGTACCTGGCGGCCGGGGACCCCGCCACCGGCTCGTACCTCCCCGGGCACCGTGCCGGGGACACGGCCGCCGCCGCGGTGCTCGCCGGGCCGTACCGGGAACGGCCCGGTCCACCCGTGCCGGTGCCGGACGACCGCGCCGGCTCCCCGCCGCCGCTCCCGGCGTCCCGGCCGCTGGTGGCGGCGCCGACCGCGCCGGCCCCGCAGGTCGGTGCGCTCTTCTCGCCCGGCGACGACGGCGATTCGACCCACCACTGCACCGCGAGCGTGGTGCACTCCCCCGCGGGCGACCTCATCGTCACCGCCGCGCACTGCGTCCATGACGGCGGCTTCCGCACCCGGCTGGTGTTCGCGCCCGGACTGCACCACCAGAACGTGCCGTACGGCCTGTGGGTGCCCACCCGTATCGATGTCGACCCGCGCTGGATCAGCGACCGGGACCCCGACCGCGATGTGGCGTTCGTGCGGGTGCGCCGGGCCGGGCGGGCGGCCGACGGACGCACCGTCGAGGAGGTCACCGGCGCCGAGCGGATCCGTTTCCGGGCGCCCGTCGGCCGGCCGGCCCAGCTGACCGGCTACCCCGACGACCGGGACGTCCCGCTGAGCTGCCGCCACACGGCGGACGCCCAGGGCCCGTCCCAGCTCCGCTTCGCCTGCCCGGGATTCCCGAACGGCACCAGCGGCGGCCCCATGCTCATCGACGTGGACCCCGCCACCGGCACCGGCTCGCTCATCGGTGTCATCGGCGGCCTGGACGGGGGCGGGGACGACGCCACGTCGTACAGCAGCCGGTTCGACGCGGACGTGGCGAAGCTGTACCGGCGGGCCACGTCGTAGCCGGTGCCGTACGGGAGCCGCGCCGGCCGGCTCAGGCTCCCCGCCGCTCCACCGTCCGCAGGACGGACGGCAGCGGATACCAGTCCGCGGTGGCGAAGCTCGCGTGGGCGGCGGCGAGTTGGCGGACCCGGGCGAGGGCGTCGGCCTCGGTGGGGTGGGTGCCGTCGATCTCCGGCGGGACCTTGTGGGCGTCGGTCATGATCAGGAGGTAGTGCCGGCTGTCGTACCAGGCGGTGTCGATGCCGCCGTTCAGGTAGGTCGCGGCGTCGCCGTCGAAGACCACGAACCAGGGGCGCAGCGCCGGGTCGGCGTAGCGCTCGCGGGGGTCGCCGGCGGTCGCGCCGTGCACCGCGGGGAAGGCGGTCGACCGCGCCAGCTCGCCCCGCGCGGCGAGGTCCTTGAGGTGGGTGGCGTACTCGACGTCGGTCCACAGCTTGTCGAGCGGGTTGTTCTCCTCGACCGTGCCGGGTATCAGCTCGATCAGGAATTTGCCCGCCAGGTCGGAGCGGGCGGGCCAGCCATTGGCCCGTACCGCCGCGTCCGGGGTGGGGTGTCCGGCCGTCAGGTCGCCGGGGCCGTAGACGGCATCGCCCAGCTTCTCGCGTACCAGCGCGTCGAATTCGGCGGGGCCGCGGCCGCCCGTGGCGTTGAAGCCGTCCTTCATCTCGATTTTGACGAGTATCGGGCGGTGGCCGGGGTTGGCGTCGTGCCAGGCCCTCATGTCGGCGAGGCAGGCGCCGAAGTTCTGGTTGCGGTCCTTGGTGCGCAGCTCCGCGGCGTTCGCGGCGCCCTCGCAGTTGTTGTTGTTGCCCAGCGGATTGCTGTGGGAGACCCGCCAGGACCTGCCGAGCCCGTTCGCCCAGACGTCGAGTTCCACGAGCGCCGCGCCGGAGTCCAACGCATCGGCGAAGTACGGGTACTTGTCCTTCTCATAGGCGTTGTGGACGCCCACCGACGTACTGGTGTCGTAGGTCATTGCGGCCGGTTCGGCCCCGGCCGCCCCGGTTGCCGCGATCATCGCCGCCGCGGCGACCGCGACCGTCCCCGCACACCGCTTCCCGTTCATGTGCCCCGCTTCCCCTGGATCCCCGCCCGGTCGGTCACCCGGTCGGCCGAACGGGCAGCAGCGTACGGGACTTGGTTATGGTGGCGGCGACGGGGGCGCAGGCCCGGACCGACGAGGGAGGGCGTATGGCCCGGAATGCCCGTACCGAGACCAGCGGTACCGAGACGAGCGGTACCGAGACGAGCGGTACCGAAGCGGACCGCACGGAGGAGTCCCGTACGGCGAAGACCCGTAGGTCACCGGGGGCGCTGCCGCTCGCGGCGACCGTGCTGACCGGGACGGTGGCGCTCTACATGGCGCTGGTCGCGTTCGGGAACATCACGGACTTCGACACCAACCGGCAGTTCGTCCGTCATGTCCTGGCCATGGACACCACGTTCCAGGACCGGCAGCTGATGTGGCGGGCCGTCACCTCGCACACCCTGCAGGACGGCGCGTATCTGGCGATCATCGGGTGGGAGACGGTGACCGCGGCGGTGCTGGTCCTGGCCACCGCGCTCGGGGTCAAGGGCCTGCGGCGCGGTGACTTCGCCGGTGCCCGGCGGGTGGCCACGGCCGGGCTGTTGATGGTGCTGGTGCTGTTCGGTGCGGGGTTCCTCGCGATCGGCGGGGAGTGGTTCGCGATGTGGCAGTCGAAGGCCTGGAACGGACTGGAGGCGGCGACCCGCAACTTCCTCGTCGCCGGGCTGGTGCTGGTCATCGTCCATCTGCCGGGGACGGGCGCGGGGCAGCAGGAGGACGGGCGGTAGCGCCCCGCGCGCTCACCACGCGATGCGGTACTCCGTGAGCCAGTTGCCGTCGCCCGCGCCACGCTGCTCGGGGAACCTGCGCGCGGGGCGTCCCGCCGCGGGTGAGCCGATGCGGAGGGCCATGGCGGCGCTGGTCGCGACGACCTTCTCCACCCGCTCCCGGCGCAGCGCGTCGTACGCGGCGAAGGCGCTCGGCGGGTCCGGCCGGTCGCGCAGGCAGGCGGCGAGGACGATGCCGTCCTCGATGGCCATCGAGGCACCCTGCGCGGCGTGCGGGGCCGCCGCGTGGGCGGCGTCGCCGATGATGACCATGGTGTCGGTGTGCCAGACGGGAGTGCTGGCGATGTCGTAGGTGTTGGCGGCGATGATGCGGTCGCCGTCGGTGGCGCGAACCAGGGCGGCGGCCGGGGTGTGGTCGTCGGCGAGGACCGCACACAGCCGTTGACGCCAGGCGCCGGGGGTGGCGGCGGCCGGGTCGGACCGGTCCAGTTCCGGGCCCGGGACGCTGGCGAACCACCAGACCTCGCCGTCGGGGGCGGGGGTGCAGCCGAAGAAGGCCCGTTTGCCGAAGATCATGGTGTAGGCGTCCGGCGTGGGCGGCGCCGCGGCGGCACGGGCGTAGCCGCAGACGGTGTGGCGGCCCGTGTAGCGGGGGCGCGGCGCGGCCGGGTCGATGAGGGTGCGGGTGACGGAGCGCAGGCCGTCCGCGCCGATCAGGATGTCGCCCTCGGCGGTGCTGCCGTCGGCGAAGGCGGCGATCACGCGGGTGCCGTGCGCGGTCGGCACGGTCTCCGCGCCGGTCAGCCGTTTGCCGTGCCGTACGGCTATGCCGCGGCGCGCCGCCTCGGCGTGCAGCACCCGGTTGAGGGTGGCTCGGCGCAGGGTGCGCGGGCCGAGCCGCGCGCCCTGTTCGGTGCCCGCGAGGGGCCGCTCCCCCAGGTGTTCGCCCTGGTCGCCGAGGAACGCGACGCGGTGCGCCGGGAAGGAGTGGGCCACGACGGGGCCGTGCGCGTCGATCACCCGTAGCGCTTCGAGGCCGTTGGCGAAGACGAGGAGAAAGGCGCCGGCGTCGTCCGCGCCGCTCGGGTACGCCTCGTAGATCTCCGCCTCGATGCCCGCCTTCTGGAAGGCCATTGCGGTCACCGCTCCGGCGATGCCGCCGCCGATGATCAGAGCTCGGGCCGGGGAGGCGGCCGGGGAGGAAGAGGTCAGGGGTGTGGTCAGAGGTGTGGTCAGAGGTGTGGTCGGGGCTGTGGTCATGGCGTCGGTCCCCCCAGTCGGTCCGCCCGTCGGGTCCGCCCGTCGGACGGAACGACGGGCGGGTGGTGCGGCCCGCAGGCCGCACCACCCACCTTGAACCCGCCGCGCCCGGAGGGCCAGGCCCGTGCGCGGGGCTCAGCCCGCCGCGTAGACGTCCTCGATGTAGCGTCCGGCGGCGGTCAGTTCGCGCAGCCACGCCTCGGACTCCTGCGGCGAGGCGCCCACCGCGGCGCCGTGCAGATCGCGGAAGGCGGCCCGGACGCCGGGTGCCATCCGGCTGCCGTCGCCGCAGACGTAGACCCGCGCGCCGGCCTGGAGCAGCTCCCACACCTCGGCGGCCTCGGCGGCGATGCGGTGCTGGACGAAGCGGTGGCCGTTCTCCGGCCGGGCGCTGAAGACCGGGTGGAGGGTGAGGGCGCCGGCGTCCTGGGCGGCGGTGAGCTCCGCGGCGTGCAGGAAGTCGCCCGCGGGGTCGTCGCAGCCGAAGTAGAGCCGCGCGGGCGTGGTGCGGCCCGCGGCGACCCGGTCGGCGACCGCGCCGCGGAACGGCGCGAGCCCCGTACCGGCCGCGACCATGATGACCGGGGTGGGGTCGGCCGGGTCGAGGCGGAAGGCCTCGCGGCAGGGCTGTACACGGGCCAGGACGGTGTCGCCGGGCCGCAGGGTGTGGAGGTAGGTCGAGCCGGTGCCGCCCGGCAGCAGCGAGACCATCAGGTCGGCGTGCCGGTCGTCGGCGGCGGGCGAGGACGACAGGGAGTAGTGCCGGGTGCGCAGCGGCGGCAGCAGCTCCAGGACGGCCGGCCAGGGCAGCGCGCCGCGCAGCGCCGGATGGGCCTCGATCAGGTCGATCAGGGTGCGCGGATCGTCCTCGGACAGGGCCTCCAGCGCCGCCCGCTCGGGCGGGCAGGGGTTGTGGGCGGCGAGCACGGCGACCTGGGCGGGCGTCGGCCGGGCACCCAACTCCAGGTGGTGGGCCAGGAGTTGACGCACGGTCAGCGGGCGGTCGACGGGCAGGGCGTCGCGGGTGGGGCGGCCGGTGCGCAGGGCGAGGACGGTGTCCGGGTCGGCGCCGAGCGCCCGCGCGGCCCGCTCGACGGCGGCGGGGGCGTTGACGGGCAGCACCGCGAGGTGGTCGGCGGTGCGGTAGCCGACGCCGTCGGGCAGCGCGATGCGCAGGAAGCGCTTGGGGCGCGGCCAGTCCTGCGCCGTCAGGTCGTAGGCCTCGGTGACGGTCATCTCGACGAGGTCGTGCCGGGCGGCGAGCGCGTCCAGGGGGCCGCCGGTGATCTCGGTGACGGTGTATCCGGTGTGCTCGTCGGCCGGGGCGCTCGCGCCGATGCTCGCCGGGTCCCCGTAGCGGGTCAGCAGCTGGGTGCGTAGCGCACGGGCGAATTCCTTGACCGTGCCCTGGAGGTCCCCGGAGGCGTCGGCCTCGGCCCGCGGCAGGAGGCGGTGGCCGCCGAGCGCGTCGAGGCGGTCGTCGATGAGGGTCGGCACATGCTGATAGGTGGCCGCCCAGTTGCGGTCGCCGACACCCAGGACGGCGTACGGCACGCCCTCGGCGGCGCCCTCCGGAGCGGTGCGCAGCCAGTCGACGAACTTGGCCGCGTCGTCGGTGGGCTGCCCGTTGTAGGAGGCGGCGACGAGGGCGATCGGCCGGTCGGCGGGCAGTCCGCCCGCGCAGGCGTCCAGCGGCGCCACTTCGGCGGCGAAGCCGAGGCCGGTGGCCTCGTCGGCGAGCCGCTCGGCGAACTCGCGGCAGGTGCCGTAGTTGGTGCCGTGCAGCAGGAGCAGGCCGGTGCCCTGGGGGACGCGGGTGGGCAGGCCGTCGTCGGTCGCGGCGTCGTCCCCGGCGGTGGTCGCGCCGCCGGGCAGTACGGCGAGCGCGGCGCGGTTCGCGGCCCGGTCCGCGGCCGTACGGGCGGCGAGGGTGAGCGCGAAGGCCTCGGGCTTGAGGGTCAGCGTCTCCTTGACGCGCAGCCGGTAGCCACTGTGGTCGATCAGGCGGTAGCGGTGTACCAGGAGGGCGAGCAGCATGGTCGCCTCGTGCAGCGCGAACTGCCGCCCGATGCAGGCGCGTTCCCCCGTCCCGAAGGGCTTGTACGCGTGCGGGGAGCGGGCCGCCTCGGCGTCCGGGCCGAAGCGGGAGGGGTCGAAGAGATCGGGGTTGTCGCCCCAGACCGGGTCGCGGTGCAGCATCGGCGTGAGCACCGTGACCAGGTCACCGGCCTTGAGGGGGTAGCGGCCGCCGAGCAGGGTGTCCTGCTGGGCCTGACGGGTGAACGCGGCGGCGGTCGGCCACAGCCGGAGCGCCTCGTTGAGGACCTGCCGGGTGTACGGCAGCCGTGCGATGTCCTCGAAGGACGGGTCGGGGTCCTGGTCGTCGCCCCACAGCTCGTCCGCCTCGCGCTGGGCCAGGCGCAGCGCGACCGGGTCCTTGAGCAGGTAGTAGAGGGCGAAGGAGAGCGCGCCGGAGGTGGTCTCGTGGCCGGCGATGAGGAAGGTGATGACCTGGTTGCGGATGTTGGCGAGGTCGAGGGCGGGCCCCTGGTTCCCGTCTCCCTGGTCGCGGGAGGAGAGCATCAGGCCCAGCAGATCGTCGTCGCCGCTCTCGCCGCTCGCGGTCCGGGCGGCGATGACCTCGTCGACCACGGACGCGAGATAGTCGGCGTCGGCGCGGAACGCCGCGTCCTCGGCGGAGTAGTCGCCCCCGGGCTTACGGGCGAACTTGGCGCCGCTCCACTGCAGACACCGCACCATCGACTCGACGAACGGATGCGGGGTGTCCCGGGCGAACGACTCGAAGTCGAAGCCGAAGCCCGCGAGCCCGATGGTGTCCAGCGTCATCCGGGTCATGTCCTCGGCGACGTCGATGGCCGTGCCGTCGGCGACCCGGCGGTCCCAACTGGCCATGACCCGGCGGGCGACCTTGAGCATCGCCGGGTGGTAGGTGCGCATCGAGCCGAGCGCGAACGCGGGCATCAGCACCTCGTGTGCCTTGGCCCAGTTCGGCTCGTCGTTGTAGGCGGTGAACAGACCGTCACCGGCGAACTCCCGGACGTTCTCCAGGATCACCGACACGCCCTTGGCGAAGCGGTTCTCGTCGGCGATCTCGGTGACCAGTTCCAGCGAGGAGACGAACAGCGTCTCCCGGTCGCCCAGTCTGCGCCGGAAGACCGGGCCGTGGTCCCGGGCCAGGTCCATGGCCTGCTGGAGGGGCGTCGAGGTGACACCGGACGCCGTGATGTCGGCAACCGGGATGCCGTCGTCGGCGGCGCGTTCATCGGTGTGGAGCGCGATCGTGTCGGTCATGACTCCAGCGTGACCGGCCCGGTGTGCGGGTCCGGACCGGGCAACTGCATGATTGTGCAGTGGTTTTTCGCCACCCGTACTTGCGGTAAGGCCGAGAAGGCGTATGCGGGTGGGCACACCGGCGTCCGGAACGACGCGGGACGCGGCGGGAGGCGGCGGGAACGGCCATGAGGGAGGCAGCAGGGGGCATGGACAACAGCACGGGCGACACGGACGACACGGGCTCCCCCGCGTGCATCTACGGCATCGACCGGCCGTCCGACCACGCCGGGCCGAATGCCGCCGGCCCCTGGCGCAACTACTTCCTCATCCTCCTCGACCGCATCCCCATCCCGATCGCGGTCTGTCACGCCGACGGCGAGGTGGTGATCGCCAACCCCGCGATGGCCGCCCAGTGGGGCACGGCCCCCGGACAGCTGCGCGGCCGCAATCTGCTCGATCTGTTCCGGCCGCGGGACAAGGCACAGCTCGTACGGATCGGTGAGGCGCTGCGGCTGGGCCGCCGGTCGCGCTACCCGGTGGCGGTCCAGTGGCGGATCGGGTCCGACGGCCCGGAGCGGGAGGGCGAGCTGACGGTCGATCCGGTCGGCGACCCCTCCGTACGGCCGCCCGCGCTGCTGGCGCTGCTGCGGGTCCGCGACACCGACCCGCCGGCCGCGCCGTGCCGCGGCACCGCCAGCCCCGTCGAGGCCCGCATCCTGGCGCTGGCCGCCGGGGGCGCGACCACCGCGGCGATCGGCACCGCGCTGGGGCTCACCGTCGACGGCGTGAACTACCACCTCACCCGGCTGGCCCGCCGCTGGCGGGTGCAGGGCCGTACCGCGCTGGTCGCCAAGGCATATGTGCTGGGCGTGCTGGCCGCGGACAGCTGGCCGCCGGCTCCCGCCCGCCCCGCGCCGGAGCCGTAGGGCGGACGGCGGCGGGTCCGGGGATCTCTCAGCACGCGTGTGCGGTTACCCTCCCTGCTGTGGACGAGAGCACTTCCGCGCCCTTCGAGCGCGGCACGGACGGCCCGAAGGTCATCGTCGTCGGCGTCGACGGCTCCGACTCGTCGTGGCGCGCCGCCGCGTACGCGGCCGGGCTGGCGCGGCGGCAGGGCTCGAAACTCGTGCTGGTCTATGTGCAGCCGCTGATGGCGGCCGGCGCGGCGATGGGCGCCCCCGTCATGGACGCGACGAACGAGGTCGCCGAGGAGCTGATGGCCGAGATCCGCAAGGCGACGGACCGGCTCCAGGGGATATACGACGTGCGCTGGGAGTTCCACACGCTGCGCGGGGACCCGTACAACGGCATGGTGCAGATGGCCGATGAGCTCACCGCGGATGCGGTGGTGGTCGGCGCGTCGGAGTCGGCCGGACACCGCATCATGGGCTCGGTCGCGGTCCGTCTGGTCAAGGCCGGACGCTGGCCGGTCACGGTCGTCCCGTAGCCGTACGGCAACCGCCGCTCCGCTGGTGGGGCGGACCGGCCTGAGGCACGGTGGGAGGTGGACGGGCGGAGCGCCGCCCCGGCCGAGGGAGACCATCGTGACCGATCGCACGTATCGCGTGACCGACATCGTCGGTACGTCCCAGCAGAGCGTGGACGCCGCGATCAACAACGGCATCAAGCGCGCCTCGCAGTCCCTGCGCAACCTCGACTGGTTCGAGATCAGCGAGGTCCGCGGGCATATCGTCGACGGCGAAATCGACCACTACCAGGTCGGTCTGAAGGTCGGCTTCCGGCTGGAGGACTCCGACTGACACCGCCGGCCGCGCTCGCTGCCGGGTGCCGCCGCTCGACGCCGTGTGAGTCGTCCCGCCCGGTGCCGTGCGATACACGGTGCCCGGCGCCGTTTGACGCCGTTTAACCGCCCTCCCGTGTACGTCTGCCGGGAAGTCCCGGCCGTACTAGGGAGTCGCCTTTCCTAGTGGCCGCCCAAGGTCCATGATGATCCGCCGTCGGACCACGACGGAGCCTACGGAGGGATCACGCATGGGCCTGCGCGCGGGACAGGGCGTATTGCGCCGCAAACCGATCGACCACATCGAGGAGCCGGAAGGCGCGGCGAGCCAGCAACTCACTCGCGCGCTGGGCCTGTGGCAGCTGACCGCCATCGGTGTCGGCGGCATCATCGGCGCCGGCATCTTCACCCTGGCCGGTACGGTCGCCCACGGCAAGGCCGGGCCCGCCGTCCTGCTGTCCTTCCTCATCGCGGGCGTGGCCAGCGCCGCGGCCGCCTTCTCCTACGCCGAGTTCGCGGGGCTGATCCCGAAGGCGGGCTCCGCCTACACCTACGGCTATGCGGTGCTCGGTGAGATCGCGGGCTGGTTCATCGGCTGGGACCTGCTACTGGAGTACACCGCGATCGTGGCGGTGGTCGCGATCGGCATCTCGGGCTACTTCGGCTTCCTCCTGGGCAACATCGGCGTCGATCTGCCCGTCTGGATGCAGGGCGCACCGGGCACCGGACCGGGCCACCGGGTCGATCTCTTCGCCGCGGTGCTCTGCCTGCTGATCGCCTATCTGCTGACGCTGGGCATCAAGAACGCCGCCCGCTTCGAGACGATCGTGGTGGGGCTGAAGGTCCTCGTGGTCATCGTCGTGATCGCGGTCGGCTTCTTCCACATCAACACCGACAACTACCAGCCGTTCTTCCCGTTCGGGGTGAGCGGCGCGTTCACCGGCGCGGCCACCGTCTTCTTCGCGGTCTTCGGGTACGACGCGATGAGCACCGCGGCCGAGGAGTCCAAGGACGCGCAGCGCCACATGCCGAAGGCGATCATGTACTCGCTGGCGATCTCGATGGTGCTGTACATCCTGGCCTGCCTGGTCCTGACGGGTATGCAGGACTACAAGTCCATCGACCCGGAGAGCGGCTTCTCCACGGCGTTCAAGGCGGTGGGCCTGAGCAGCCTCGCGAACGTCATCGCGGTCGGCGCGATCATCGGCATCCTGACCGTCATGTTCACCTTCATGCTCGGGGTGACCCGGGTGTGGTTCTCGATGAGCCGGGACGGTCTGCTGCCGAAGTGGTTCGCCAAGACCAGCCCCAAACACCGTGTGCCGACCCGGGTGACCTGGATCGTCGGCTTCGCCTCCGCGCTCATCGCGGGCTTCCTGCCGATCGGCGAGGCCGCCGAGCTGACGAACATCGGCATCCTGCTGGCGTTCGTGGTGGTCTGCATCGCGGTGATCGTGCTCCGCTACAAGCGCCCCGAACTGCCACGCACCTTCCGGACACCGGGCATGCCGGTGGTCCCGGCGATCGGGGTCTGCTTCTCGATCTGGCTGATCACCTTCCTGGAGTGGCAGACCTGGGTGCGCTTCGTCGTGTGGTTCCTGGTCGGCATGGTCATCTACTTCGGGTACTCGTACCGGCGGTCCGAGCTCGCGAAGGGGGCGGCCACGGCGCCGGAACCGGGCGAGGGCGGCTGAGGGTTCGTCTCCCCCGGTGCCGTGACGCCTTCTAGCCGAACCACTTGCTCCACAACAGCCAGCGCAGACGCCACCACAGCCAACCGGGGAACTGATCCCGCCACAGCCACGGCGGCAGACGGCGGCGCGGGACATACCCCCACAGGTCCGTATCGGCCTCGTTGCCGCGCGGGCAGCGGCGCAGCAGGTCCAGGCAGCGGCGGTCGACGGTGCCGTGCAGGCGGGCGGTGTGCGCGAAGGCGACGGTCCCTTGGTGGCGGAGTCCCTCGTTCCCGGTCTCCAGCGCCGTTTCCAGTGTGTGCGCGACCCTGGGCAGGATCGCCTCGGGATCCGGATGGGTGAGGGCGAGTCCGATGACGGCGACGCCCACCATCTCCTCGCCCCGGTCGAACGCGGCGTCCACCTCCTCCGGGCGGTCGGTGCCCATCAGGGCGGAGCCGTGCCGCCAGTTCATGCCCCGGCCCAAGGCGGCGCGGTCCAGCAGGAACTCCTGCCGTCCGGCGGCCAGTTGGCGGGGGTCGGTGTCGTCGGAGGCATGGCGGGCGAGCGCGAGATGGTCCCAGATCCGGCGGTCCCGTGCATCCTCCGCGACGAGTTCCCGGCATACGGCGGCGAGCTCGGGGGCGTCCGGTCCCACGGCGTGGATCCGGGCGAAGTCCTCGGCGGGCGGGCCGAGGTCGCAGCGGCGCAGATGGGCCAGCTCGACGGTGTCCTCGGCGGTGAGCCGGCCGTTGAGGTGGCCCCAGGCGAGTTCGGACACCTCGAGGGCGACGGCGTAGCGGACGAACTCCGCCGGGAGGGGGCGGGCTTCGGTCTCGTTCGGCGGCTGCACAGGGCGAGGGTAGTTCCTCCGTGCGCCCTCTTGACGTGCACCTGGCCGACACCAAGAATAAGCGCGCTCTGACAACGTTGTCGGGCCTCATGGACGGCTGGACGTACGACCCGGAGGTTTGCCCTATGACATGGCTCAGACGTCACCGGCTGCGTACCGCGGGCGCGGTGCTGGCGGCCGCCCTCGTCGGGGGCGCGCTCACCGTCCCCACCGCGCGGGCCGACCCGCCCGGCGGCGGACGGCTCACCGATCTGGTCAACCCGTTCATCGGCAGCCGGAACGACGGCAACACCTACCCGGGAGCCGCCGTCCCGTTCGGCATGGTGCAGCTCTCCCCCGACACCGGCCACACCACCGGCTACGACTACGACGACGACCACATCCGCGGCTTCGGCTCCGTCCACATCTCCGGCGTGGGCTGCGGGCTCGGCGGCGATCTGCCGGTGCTGCCCACCACGGGCGACATCACCGAGACCGACAACGCGAAGTACGCCGCCGGCTACCGCCATGACGGCGAGTCGGCCCGCCCCGGCTACTACCGCGTCGGCCTGACGTCGTACGGCGGCATCACGGCCGAGCTGACCGCGACCGCCCGCACCGGCAAGCAGCGCTACACCTTCCCCGCCACGGACAAGGCCAATGTGCTGCTCAATGCGGGCCAGTCGCTGCACAGGACGGTCTCCACCCGGGTCGAGGTACTGGACTCCCGCACCATCCGCACCGCCCTCACCGGCCGCGGCTTCTGCCAGGACACCAAGCCCTACACCGTCTACACGATCACCCGCTTCGACCGGCCGTTCGCCTCGTACGGGACCTGGGACGGCGACAAGGTGACGGCCGGTTCGAGGGGGTCCACGGCGAGCGGCCGGCACGGGGCGTACGCCCGGTTCGACACCCGCGGGGACCGTACGGTCGAGGCGACCACGGCCATCAGCTACGTCGACGCGGCGGGCGCGGCCCGCAACCTCCGCGCCGAGGGCGGGCCTTCCTTCGACCGCACGAAGGCCGCCGCGGACCGCGCCTGGGAGCGCCGCCTGTCCCAGGTCACCACGCGGGGCGGCGGCACGGCCCTGCGCCGCACCTTCTACTCCTCCCTCTACCGGTCCTTCCTGGCACCGAACATCGGCAGCGACGTGGACGGCCGCTACACCGGCTGGGACCAGAAGATCCACCGGGCGAGCGGCTTCACCTACTACCAGAACTGGTCCCTGTGGGACACCTACCGCACCCAGGCACAGCTTCTCGCCCTGCTCGCACCGCGCGAGTCCCGGGACATGGCGCTGTCGGTGCTGCGGATCGACAAGGAGAGCGGCTGGCTGCCCAAGTGGGGCTACGGCACGGTCGAGACGAACATCATGACCGGCGATCCGGTCACGCCGTTCCTGACCAACGCCTATCAGCAGGGGCTGCTGCGGGGGCACGAGGAGGAGGCGTACGCGGCGCTGAGGAAGAACGCCGACGGGGTACCGCCGGCCGATTCCCCGGCCGTCGGCCGGGAGGCCAACGCCCCGTACCTGAAGGACGGCTTCGCCCCGTACCTCAAGGGCCGTCCGCACGCCAAGCCCGGCGATTCCGACTTCGACCACGGCGCCTCGGCGACGCTGGAGTACGCCCTGTCGGATGCCATGCTGGCGCGGATGGCGCGCGATCTGGGGCATCGGGCGGACGCCGACCGGTATGCGGCCCGCGCGCAGAACTACCGCAGGATCTTCGACCGCTCGACCGGATTCTTCCGCGCCCGCAACGCACAGGGCGCCTTCACCGGGCCCGCCGATCCCGCCAAAAGCGAAGGCTTCCACGAGGGCACGTCCTGGCAGTACCAGTGGCTGGTGCCGCAGGACCTGCCGGGAATGATCAAGCTGATCGGCGGCCGGGACAAGGCCGACGAGCGGCTGGATTCCTTCTTCGCCTACCGGGAGCTGCTCAAGGACCCGGAGCGGACGGCCCGCAAGGTGTGGGTCAACGGTCCGTACGACTACTACAACGCGGACAAGTACAACCCGCAGAACGAGCCCGACCTGATCGCGCCGTACACCTATCTCTCGACCGGTCGCCCCTGGAAGACCACGGATGTGGTGCATGCGGCGCTGACGCTGTTCACGGACGCCCCGAGCGGGATGACCGGGAACGACGATCTGGGGACGATGTCGGCGTGGATGGTGCTCTCGTCGATCGGGGTGTTCCCCGTGCAGCCGGGCACCGACACCTGGGGGCTGAGCACCCCGGTCTTCGACCGGGTGGACCTGAGGCTGGACCGGCGCTACTACCCGGCCGGGCACTTCACCGTCAAGGCGCCCGGTACGTCGTCCGCCAACCGCTACATCCGGTCGGTCCGGCTGGACGGCGCCGCGCGGGACCGCACCTACCTCACCACCGGCGATCTGCGTACGGGCCGCGTACTGGCCTTCACCGTGGGCCCGAAGCCGTCCCGGTGGGGCACCGGCGACCGGGCCGCGCCACCGCCGGTGGGCGCCTCGGCCGGGTAGCGGCGGCCCCCGATCGCCCGCGGGCCGGCGGCGTTGCGCGCGGCGGCGGGCGATCGGGCGGGACCGTCGTGAAGGGGGCGGACGGTCGGTCAGCCCTGCAGGGCCGCCCAGAACTCGTCGAAGGACATCGTGCCGTTGCCGTCGCTGTCCTTGGCCTTGATGACCGCCTCGGCCATCGGGCCGGTGACGAACGGGTCGCCCATCTCGGCCATCGCGTGCTTGAACTCGTCCGGCGTGACCTGGCCGTCGCCGTCCGCGTCGAACCGGGCGAACGCCGCCTTGGCCTTCTCGATGTCTGCCATCAGAGGTGCCCCCTTCGTGGTGCTGCGCAGTGCTGCGCGGTCTTGTTGCCTGGTGATCTGACCTGCGTACATTAGCGGACCGTCAAGATGCCTCCGGCCGCGCCCTCCGTCGGGCAAGATACGGCGCCGTGCGGCTGCCCGCGGCGGCCGCCACCTCGGCCGGGGGGCCGGCGGCGACGATCCGGCCGCCGTCCGCGCCGCCGCCCGGTCCCAGGTCGATGACGTGGTCGGCGCCGGCGACCACCCCCATGTCGTGCTCGACGACCACCACGGTGTGGCCGGCGTCCACCAGTCCGTGCAGCTGGCGCAGCAGCACCTCGGTGTCGGCGGGGTGCAGCCCGGTGGTGGGCTCGTCGAGGAGGTAGAGGGTGTGGCCGCGGCGGGCGCGCTGGAGTTCGGTGGCGAGTTTGATGCGCTGGGCCTCGCCGCCGGAGAGTTCGGTCGCGGGCTGGCCCAGGCGCAGATAGCCCAGCCCGACGTCCTGGAGGGTGCGCAGGCTGCGGGCGGCGGCCGGAAGGTCGGCGAGGAAGGCCGCGGCGTCGTCGACGGTCATGGCGAGGACGTCGGCGACGGTGCGGTCGCGGTAGGTGATCTCCAGGGTCCCGGGGTTGTAGCGGGCGCCGTGGCAGGCGGTGCAGGGGGCGTACGTACCGGGCAGGAAGAGCAGCTCGACGGCGACGAAGCCCTCGCCCTGGCAGGTCTCGCAGCGGCCGGCGGCGACGTTGAAGGAGAACCGTCCGGCGGTGTAGCCGCGGGCGCGGGCCTCGTCGGTGGCGGCGAAGACCTTGCGTACGGCGTCGAACAGGCCGGTGTAGGTGGCGAGGTTGGAGCGGGGCGTCCGCCCGATGGGCTTCTGGTCGACGCGTACCAGGCGGTCGATGGCCTCCAGGCCGCCGGCACCGGTGAGCTGGGCGCGGGCCATCGGACCGGTGTCCGGCTCGCCCTCGCCCTCGCCCGCTTCGGCCGCGGGCGTCCCCAGGTGCTCCCGTACCGTCTCGGCGAGGACCCGGGTGACCAGCGTCGTCTTGCCGGATCCGGAGACGCCGGTGACGGCGGTGAAGACGCCGAGCGGGAAGGCGGCGTCCAGGTTGTGGAGATTGTGCAGGGTGACGCCGTGCAGGGTCAGCGTGCCGGAGGGGGTGCGGGGGGTGCGTTCGGCGGGCGGTTCGGTGGCGAACAGGAAGCGGCGGGTGGCGGAGGCGGCGGCGTGGGCGAGGCCGTCGACCGGGCCGCTGTGCAGGACCCGGCCGCCGTGTTCCCCGGCCCGCGGGCCGATGTCCACGATCCAGTCGGCGCGCCGCACCACGTCCATGTCGTGCTCGACGACGAAGAGCGAATTGCCCGCTGCCTTGAGCCGGCCGAGGACCGTGAGCAGGGACTCCGTGTCGGCGGGGTGGAGTCCGGCGGACGGTTCGTCCAGGACGTAGACCACGCCGAAGAGCCCGGAGCGCAGCTGGGTGGCCAGGCGGAGGCGTTGGAGTTCGCCGGCGGAGAGGGTGGGCGAGGGGCGGTCCATGCTCAGGTAGCCGAGGCCGAGTTCGGTGAGCACCTCGATGCGGGCCACCAGGTCGCGGGCGAGCGTGGGGGCGGCCTCGTCGTCCGGCCGCTGCGCGGTGGGGCGCAGGAGTGGGGCGAGGGTGCTCAGCGGCAGGCCCGCGAGGGTGGCGATGTCGTGGCCCGCGAAGGTGACGGCCAGCGCCTCGGGGCGCAGCCGCCGCCCGGCGCACACCGGGCAGGGCTCGGCGACCAGGAATCCCTGGACGCGTTTGCGCAGGGTGTCGCTCTTGGAGTCGGCGAAGGTGTGCAGGACATAGCGTTTGGCGCTCATGTACTGGCCCTGGTAGGGGCGTTGGATGCGGCCGGCGTCGCGTACCGGGTGGACGGTGACGACGGGCTGTTCGTCGGTGAACAGGATCCAGTCGCGGTCGGTTCGCGGCAGGTCGCGCCAGGGCCGGTCGATGTCGTGGCCGAGGGCGGCGAGGATGTCGCGGAGGTTCTTGCCCTGCCAGGCGCCGGGCCAGGCGGCGATGGCGCCGTCCCGGATGGAGCGGGCCGGGTCGGGGACCAGTGAGTCCTCCGTGACGCGGTGGACGGTGCCCAGGCCGTGGCACCGGGGGCAGGCGCCGGCCGCCGTATTGGGCGAGAAGGCGTCGGAGTCGAGGCGTTCCGTGGTGCCCTGCGGGTAGTCGCCGGCGCGGGAGAAGAGCATGCGCAGGGTGTTGGAGAGGGTGGTGACGGTGCCGACGGAGGAGCGGGCGGTCGGCGCGGAGCGGCGCTGTTCGAGGGCGACGGCGGGCGGCAGGCCGGTGATCTCCTCGACCTTCGGGGCGCCGACCTGGTGGATCAGGCGGCGGGCGTAGGGGGCCACCGACTCGAAATAGCGGCGCTGCGCCTCGGCGTAGAGGGTGCCGAAGGCGAGGGAGGACTTGCCCGATCCGGACACCCCGGTGAACGCGACCAGCGCGTCCCTCGGGATGTCCACATCGATGGTGCGGAGGTTGTGCTCACGGGCGCCGCGCACCCGTACGTACGAGTCGGCCATCCCTCCATGATCGGGCACGGTCCCCCGTGGCCGGGCACCCGCGGCCGGGCGCCCGGCGGGTGCGTCGGGTCAGCCGCCGGCCGTGGCGGCGCGGATCCGCTCGCGCGCCTCCTCCCAGGGGACGGGGGTGGCGATCACCGCGCGCAGGGCGCGGACCTGGCGGGGCGGCAGGCCGGCCGCCAGGACGCCGACGGCGTGCCCGTCGCGGCCGTAGAGGGCGACGGTCCGGCGCTCCGCCCGGTCCAGCACGGTGGTCTCCACGCGGTCGGCACCCGCGGTCGGCCCGTACGCATGGATCTTGATGGCGTACTGGTCGGACCAGAAGTACGGAACGGGAGCGAACGGGCGGCGCTCCGGGACCTCCGCGTTCTCCGTACCCGCCACGCCCTCGGCGGCCAGCTCGGCCAGCAGGTTGCGGGCGGCGGCCATCCCCTGCTCACTGGCGTTCGTCCGGTGCTCGAAGCGCAGCGGCCGGCCGTGCACCGGGTGGTCCCAGCGGGCCACGTCGCCGGCGGCGTAGATGCCGGGGGCGGCGGCGCAGTAGGCGTCGCAGCGCAGCCCGTCGGTGGTGTCCAGGGCCGGGCCGTCGCCCAGCCAGCCGACGGCGGGCGTGGAGCCGATCGCCACCAGGACGGTGTCGGCGGGCAGCAGGCGTCCTTCCCCTCCCCCTTCCCCGGCGGCTGTGCCCCCATTGCCGGAGGGACCCCCATCGGCCAGCCGTACGCCCGTGACGGCGCCCCGCTCGGTCTCGATGCCGTCCACGGCTCCGGTCAGCAGCGTCACGCCGCGGGTGCGGTGTTCCTCGGCCAGCAGTTCGCCGATCTCGGTGCCGACGGCGGCGGCCATCGGCGTCGCGTCGATGCCGACGAGGGTGACGTCGTGCCCCAGCTCCCGTGCCACCGCGGCCGCTTCGCAGCCCAGGACGCCATTGCCGACGATGACCAGGCGGCGGCCGGCGCCGGTCAGCCGGGCGCGCAGGGCCAGCGCGTCGTCGAGGGTGCGCAGGGTGTGCACTCCGGCGATGCCCTGGGTGCCGGGCAGCGTACGGGCCGCCACACCGGTGGCGATGATCACTCCGGCGCAGGCGAGGGACGCGCCCCCGTCGAGGGTGAGGGTCCGGCCGGCCACGTCGAGGCCGGTCGCGCGGGTGCCGAGCCGCAGGTCCAGGCCGAGCGGTGCGAGCTGGTCCGCGGTGCGCAGCATGAGACGGTCCGGCTCCCATGCGCCGTGCAGCAGCTGCTTGGACAGCGGCGGCCGGTCGTACGGCAGATGCGGCTCCTCGCCGATCAGGGTGAGCGGGCCGCTCCAGCCGGAGCGGCGCAGCGCCTCGGCGGCGGCCAGCCCGGCCGCCGACGCGCCGACGATGGCCAGGGGCCGGGCGGTCATCAGTGCACCTCGATGACGGCGGCCGGGCAGACGGCGGCCGCTTCGCGGACCGCTTCGTGCTGCTCGGCGGGCGGTTCGGCGTCGAGGAGGACGACGATGCCGTCCTCGTCCCGCTGGTCGAAGACCTCGGGGGCGATCAGTACGCACTGGCCTGCGCCGCAGCACTTGTCGGCATCAATGGTGATCTTCATTGCGGTGACTCCGTGGGGGTTGTGGACGTGCGTGGTGGGACGTGCGGTGTGCAACTGGATTATGGAGCCCGGCCGTTGGGGATGTCCGGTCACCAGGTGACGGGCAGCGCATGGCAGCCGTAGATCGCCATGTCGGTACGGAACGGGATCTCCTCGACCGGCACCGCGGGCCGCATCGCGGGGAAGCGGCGCAGCAGGGTGGCGATCACCACCTGGAGTTCGACGCGGGCCAGCGCCTGGCCGAGGCACTGGTGGATGCCGTAGCCGAAGGCGACGTGGTGCTGGGCGTTGGGGCGGCAGATGTCGAGGCGGTCGGCGTCGGCGAAGACGCTCTCGTCGCGGTTGGCGGACGGTACGGCCGCCACGACGCCCTCGCCGGCCCGGATGAGGTGTCCGTCGATCTCGATGTCGGCGGTGGCGACCCGGCGCGGGCCGTTGCGGATGATGCTGTGGAAGCGCAGCAGTTCCTCGACGGCGCCGCGGATCAGCGCGGGCTCCCGGCGCAGCCGTTCCGCGGTCTCCGGGTCGCGCATGAGGGTCAGGGCGCTGAGGCCGATCATGTTGGCGGTGGTCTCGTGCCCGGCGATGAGCAGCAGGGCGGCGAAGGCGGCGACATCGTCGTGGGTGATCTCGCCGGTCCGCTGCTGTTCGGTGATCAGCCGGCCGAGGATGTCGTCGCCCGGGTCCGCCTCCTTGGCGGTGACCAACCGGTCGAGGTAGTCGCGTAGTTCGATCCTGGCGGCCTCCCGCTCGTCGTCCGGGACGGTACGGGAGAGCAGCGTGCCGGTGAGCCGCTGGAAGACGTCGTGGTCGTCGTAGGGGACGCCGAGCAGCAGGCTGATGACGAGCGAGGGAACGGGCAGCGCCAGCGCCTCGATGAGGTCCACGTCCTCGCCCGCCCGGCGCTCCATGGCGTCGCACAGCTCGTCGGTGAGGCGCTGGATCTCCGGGCGGAGCGCCTCGACCCGCTTGACCATGAATTCCCGGGTGACCATGCGGCGCAGCCGGGTGTGCTCGGGCGGGTCCATGCGGATGAAGCCGCGGTTCTGGGTGTTGCCGCCGCCGGTCATACCGCTGAGGGGGTAGCCGTGGAGGGTGGTGTCGGAGCTGAAGCGGGTGTCGCCGAGGATGGCGCGGAGGTCGCTGTAGCGGGTGGCCAGCCAGGCCCAACTGCCGTCCGGGAGCGAGATCTTGGAGATCGGCTGCTCGGTGCGCAGGGCGCCGAATTCGGTGGGGGGATCGAAGGGGCAGCCGGCCGGGGGCTGCACGGGGAGCGGCGCGGGTGCGGTGGGAAGTGTCATCTCGCTCATCTCGCTCATCTGGCTTCTCGCGCGCACACCGGGCAGCGGCGTGCGCCATGAGTCGAACGTTCGCCTAACGACTGTAAGCTTACATGTGTAATACACAGGTAAATGTGTGCCGGGCGATCACGCTTCGGGGGGAGAGCCGGGGGGAGAGCGGGTGACGGGGAGAGCGCGTGACGGGTGACTGCGCCTCGGGGGCGAGAACGGGCGACCGCGCGCCGGGAGAGCGGCTCAGCGCTCCAGCAGCAGCTGCAGCATCTCGTCCACGAACCGGTCCAGCCGGCGGGCGTCCTTGCGGCTCGGCATGACCTGCCAGAGCATGACCCGGCCGTGCACCGCCGACCACAGGACGTACGGCGCCTCGGAGCGCGAGCCGCGCACCTGCCAGCCGGCCTCCTCGCAGGCGGTCAGCGCGTCGTGGAAGCCGCGCACCAGCGGCGCGGCCGGGTGCCCGGCGAGCCGCTCGGGGCCCACCGGGGTCTGCCGGGTCTCGTAGAGCAGGCGGTAGGTGGCGGGGTGCCCGATGGCGTAGCGGCAGTAGGCACGCAGCTGGGCGCGCAGCCGTGCGACGGGATCGTCGTCCGCCTTCGCGGCGGCCTCGGCCATCGCCCGGCCGAGCCGTTCGTAGCTGACCTCCATGGTCGCCCAGACCAGCTCGGTCTTGTCGGCGAAGTGGCGGTAGATGCTCGGCGCGGCGACGCCCGCCTCGCGGGCCACCGCGCGCAGCGACAGCGCGTCCTCGCTGCCGACCTCCTCCAGGAGGCGTTCGGTGGCCCGCAGGAGCTCTTCCCGCAGCCGCTCGCCCTGGCCACGCGGATTACGGGGCCGGGCGGCCGCACTCTCGCTCACTGCCCTCCCGTCCTTCCCTGGCCTCGCGGATGTCACAGCGGTTCGCGATCCGGCGCGATCCGGCAGGTGACCAGGGTTTCATACCGCGGGGGCCGGCCGTACCGGAGTACGCCGGGGCGCCCGCGTCAGCCGCCCATGCGCAGCCCCTGCGCGCGGGCGCCCCGGCTGAGCACGGCCTTGCGGATCGCCTTGCGGACGTCCGTGTGGCCCGCGGTCCTGGTGAGGTTGCGCACCCGCAGCGGCGGCCCCAGGACGGCGAGCTGCGGAATGTATTCGGCCCTGGTGACCTCCCAGCGCCCGCCGGGCCGCTCCGGCGGGGCGAAGCGGAAGCGGGCGAGGGTGCCCCAGTTGCCCTCCGGTTTCTTCATGGCGCCGGAGATCTGGTCGCCGAGGCCGTAGACGACCCAGGTGCCGTTGACCTTCTCGTACGGCTGGGGGGTGTGCGCATGGGTGCCGACGATGAGGTCGATGTCGGGGCGGCCGTTGGTCTGCGAGGCGGTGAGCGCGCGGGCGAGCTGCAGCTGCCGGCCGGTGGGGGCGGTCCGGTACTCCTTGCCCCAGTGCGGGCTGACGACCACGACGTCGGCGCCGGCCCGGCGGGCGGCTCGGGCATCCTCGATGATCCGTCGCACATTGATCAGGTTCACGGTCCAGGGCGCCGACGCCGGGCGGCGCTTCTGGTCGGTGCCGTAGGTGTACGCGAGCTGGGCCACCCGCGCACCGCCGTCGGCCCGCAGCAGCGCCGGACGCCCTCCCTCGGCGAGGTTGCGCCCGGATCCGGCGTGCCGCAGCCCGACCGTGTCCAGGGCCTCCAGGGTGTGGCCCACCCCCGGCACGCCCCGGTCCAGGACGTGGTTGGACGCCGTGGAGCAGGCGTCGTAGCCGGTGTCCTTCAGCGCGGTGGCGAGCTGTGGCGGCGCCTGGTAGACGGGGTAGCCGGTGAAGGGGCCGGACAGCGGGCCGAGCGGGGCGCCCAGATGACACAGCGCCAGGTCGGCGCCGGAGACGAGGGGCTTCACGTCCGCGAGCATCGGCCGGTAGTCGTAGCCGGTGCCCGCCGCGTCGTCCCGTGCCGTGTCGAGGACGTCCGGGGAGGACGGCAGGATGTCACCGGCGGCGACCAGGGTGAAGGACCGGGCGGTATGCGTCATGGGGGCGCCGGCATGGCCGCGCGGCTGGGCCTTGGCGAGCGGCGGCCGGGGGCGGTGCGGGACGGGGTGCGGGGTGCTGGGCGGGCCGGCGCAGCCCACGGCCAGGGCGGCGACCAGGGCGAGGGCCGCACACCGTGTATACGCGCTCATGCCCGACACACATATCACCACTTTCCGGCGCATTTTTGCCGTACCGCCCCGTCGTCCGGCGCTCTCCCCCGTACGGCCCCCCGCCGCTCCCCTCCCGTCGTACGCTGCCCGGATGGCGCACACCTCGCAGGGCAGCACGCACGAGGACGAACGGTTTCCCGCCGGGCTGCCCGTCGTCACGCGGATCGGCCGGACCGCCTCCGGACGGGCCTGGCTCGACCGGCTCCCGGGGATCGTGCGGGAGGTCGAGGAGCGCTGGGAGCTGCGGCTCGGCGCCCCGTTCCACGGCGGCAGCTGCTCCTGGGCGGCACCGGCCCGGCTGCCCGGCGGCGGCGCGGCGGTCCTCAAGGTCACCTGGCCGCACCGCGAGGCCGACGGCGAGGCCCCGGGCCTGCACGCCTGGGACGGCAACGGCGCCGTACGGCTGCACCGCTGGGACCGCGAGCGCGGCGCGCTGCTCATCGAGCGGTGCACCCCCGGCACCTCGCTGGCCGACACCGCCGCGCTGCCGCCCGCGGAGCGGCTCACCCTCGCGGCCGGTCTGCTCCGCGGCCTGTGGAACGCGCCCGTACCGCCCGACGGCCACCTGGAGCGGGTCGAGACGGTGTGCGCCGAGTGGGCCGATGTCCTGCAGGAGCGGATGCTGCGGCTGCGCCCCGCCTACGACGCCGGGCTGGTCGCGCTCGGCGCCGACCTGCTGCGCAAGCTCCCGGCCACCGCCGCCCGGGAGGTCGTCGTCCACGGCGACTTCAACCCCGGCAATGTGCTGGCGGCGCAGCGCCGGCCCTGGCTGGCCATCGACCCCAAACCGATGGTCGGCGATCCGGCGTACGACCCCTGGCCGCTGCTGGCGCAGATCGACGACCCGTTCGCCCGTCCGGATCCGCGCCCGGTGCTCCGCGAGCGGTATGCGCTGGTCGCCGAGGCGCTGGGCGAGGACCCGGCGCGGCTGCTGGCGTGGTCGGTGGCGCGGGCCGTGGAGAGTGCGCTGTGGAGCGCCGACCATGACGATGCGGCGGGCGGGGCAGAAGAACTGACGAACGCTCGGATTCTGGCGGAGCTGGCCGGACTGTGACCGTGGCGCCGACGAGCCGGCCGGGCGGCCGAAAAGGCGCTCTGGCCGCGCGACGGCCGGCTCCCGCATAACTGGTGCGGCACACCGGCCCCGGAGCGACGGGCGCCGGCCCAGCAGCCACCGCATCCAGGGAGCGCATGCCGTGAAAATCTTCGTCTCCTCCGACATGGAGGGCACCGCGGGCGTCGTGGACTGGTCGCAGTGCCGGCCCGCGGAGCCCGAATACGGCTACTACCGGGACCTGTTGCAGGAGGAGGTCAACGCCGCGATCGAGGGGGCGCGGGCCGGCGGCGCGACCGGCTTCCTGGTCAACGACGCACATGCGGCGATGGCCAACCTCCGGCCGGACGCCCTCGCGGGCCGCAGCCGCTATGTGTCCGGGCGCCACAAGCCGCTCTACATGATGCAGGGCCTGGACGCCTCGTTCGACGCGGTCTTCTTCGTCTCCTACCACGGCTCGATGTCGGGCACCCCGGCCACGCTGTCGCACACCTACAACCCCCGGGCCATCAGCGAGGTGCGGCTGAACGGTGTGATCGCCGGGGAGAGCGGCATCAACGCCCTGGTGGCGCTGGGCCATGGCGTGCCCGTGGTGCTGGTCACCGGCGATGACACCACGGCCACCGAGATCGCACCCTTCTGCCCCGGCATCCGCAGCGCCGTGGTCAAGTCCTCGGTGTCGCGGTTCGCCGCGGACAGCCTGCACCCCTTCGAGGCACGGGAAGTGATCCATGAGGCGGCGCGCGAGGCCGTACGGTCCCTGCCGCGGGCCGTCCCGCCGCGTATCGCGTTGCCGGCCACGCTGACCGTGCGGTTCCGCAATCCGGACCTCGCCGAGATGGCCGCGTGGGTCACCGATGTCGTACGCGTCGACGCCGTGACCGTCCGGCTCAGCGACGAGGACCCCATCCGGCTCTACCGCAGGTTCGTCACCGTCGTGGTCCTCACCCGGGGCATCGCCGAGTGAGGACGCGGGTCCGGGGCGGCGAGTGCTAAGAGGCGCTGATGCAGAACGGATGACCGGACGGGTCCAGGAGGACCGTCCAGCGCTCTCCGCCCGGCTGGTGCGCGGGCTTCGTGGCCCCCAGGGCCAGCAGCCGCTCCTCGGCCGTGGGGATGTCGTCGACGGACAGCTCCAGGTGGAAGGCGAGTTCGTCCTCCGGCCAGTTGGGAGCCTGGAAGTCCCGGGCCGTGTAGAAGACATAGCCGGTCGTGCCGTCGCTGATCATCACCGCCGCATCGCCGAACGTCTGGGTGACCTCCCAGCCCAGGGCGGCGGCATAGAAGTCGGCCAGCACCTTGCCGTCGTGCCCGCCGAAACCCGCCCCGCTCAGCCGCGCCACGCCCTCGCCCGTGTTCTTCGCCCCGCTCATCGCGCCACTCCTCACCTACGTGCCGATCGCGCCCTTCGCGACCGGCTGCTGCCGACGCTAGGGGCCCAGTAGGACACCGGGTGTCCGCGATGCCGCTGCACGCGGTCGCCCCGGGGCTTCGGGGCATGCCGCAGCTGTCAGGCCGCGGCTTGCCGCTGCGCCGCCGACGCGTCGTAGTCGTCCGCGACACACGGCACCAGCACCAGATCCCCCTCGATGTGCCGGGTACGCAGCGGCAGGATCTCCTGATACGCGGGCGAGTCGTACCAGTCACGGGCCGCGTCGAAGTCCGGGAACTCGATGACCACGACGAATCCCGGCCAACTGCCCTCCTTGACCTCGTGCTTGGCGTTGTGGACCCGGAACCGGCCGCCGAAGGGGTCCAACGTCGCCTGGATCTCGTCGATGTAGCGGGCGATGTCGGGGTGCGGCGCGGTCGGGCGGATGTGGGCGATGGCGAATGCGGTCATGGGACTGCCTCTCTCGTGGTGTGCGGGCCTGGGGGCCGCTGACGACCACATTTCCATTCGCCGCCGGACGGGTCGATTACCTCCGGGGTAGGACGAGGCCGAACAGGCACAGGAAAGGACGCCCCAAGCCGGGACTGTGAGCTGGAGTTGCCCCACGGTCCGTCCGTCACCGTCCGGAAGAGTCCGACTGAATTTGCCTCTGGTGGCTCCCCCTTTGGCGATCTGGTGGCTCCCCGTTGGCGATCAGTCCGGCCAGCCAGTATGTGCCGTCGGCCTTCTGATCCGTAGCTCTGGATAGATCGGTTAGCGACGGTCTACCAGCTACCGAGTCGTTGGGATTGGGCGCTGCTGGACGAGGGGGGTTGCTGCGGCTGCTGTACTTCGCTTCTTCACGAGCCATCTCGCAGTGACGCCTACAGAACCATCATTTGTCCAGCGAGTCGCGCAGCATGCCAATCACTCGTCCCAGCCGTTCGTCAGCCTCGGTAGCAAGATCCGGGAAAGGAACGCCGGCGGCGATGTGCTCACCTACAAGGTCATCCGGCGTGCCGGCAAACCATCCGACGCGCCGCCGCGCGGCTCCACACACAGCACCGGGCGCCCAGCGGGCAAACACCCGATCCGCCTCGCGTTAAGTCACGCTTGGGCGCTTCGGCGCTGTGGATGGTCAGGTCGTCCGCCGGCAAGTTGCGTGCGGCGCGCTTCTCCCCGAGGTGGGCTGGTCAGCAGGTGTTGCCCTGTCGCTGCCTGACCTAAGGTGACGCTGTCAATGATGCTTAGGGGGCGTTCATGGATCCGGAGAAAGCAGCCTTAGCGGGCACCGCAGGTACAACACTCGTAACTCTGCCGGCAACCGATGCATGGAACAGCATCAGAGACGGCCTGGTCTCGCTGTGGCAGCGCGCCCGGCCCGACAGGGCGCCGGTCATCGCCGCTGAGCTCGGTGCAGCCCGGGAGGAGTTGCTCAGTGCTCAGGCCACAGGTGACCGGGAGATCGAAACTGAGGTCAGGGCTGACTGGCAGGGCCGGATCCGACGGCTGCTCTCCGCCCACCCCGAATCGGTCGAGGAACTGCGCACGCTGCTCGTTGACGTGGCCCCGGACAGCGCTGCGCTGCCTGTCATCACTCAACACGCCACTGCCTGCGGTCAGGCCCTGGCCTACCGGGCGGGCCGCGACATGCACCTGGGGCAGCGATGAACGGCCGCAACGACGGACAGGCCGACGGGCAGGGGCGCGTCTATCAAGCATCCGGCGACCAGCACATCACCGAGCACCACCATCACAGCCCATCCTGGGCCGGCCCCGACTCCGTACGTCGCCCAGCCGTCGGCCGGGCGCCTGTGGTACTCCGCGACCGCACCGAGCTGATGAGCCGCTTGGAGGCCTCTGTCGTCCAGGGCGTCGGGAACGAGGTGTTGGTACTCCATGGGCTCGGCGGCTGCGGCAAGACTGCCGTTGCCTACACGCTCTTCCAGCACGCGACCGCCAAGGGCGAGCGACTGGGCTTCTGGGTGAACGCTTCGGACCAGGCGTCCCTGCGAGCCGGAATGCTCGCTGTGGCCGCTGACCGAGGAGCGGGCGAGGGCGAGCTCATGGCTGCGCGCAGTGGTCTGCGCGCGGCAGCCGACCTGGTCTGGGAATACTTGGACCGCTCCGACCAGCCCTGGCTGCTGATCCTCGACAATGCTGACGACCCCGCGGTACTGCGCGACGGTGGCTGGCTGCGCACCAGCCCGCGCGGAACAGTCCTCGTAACCACCCGTCAGGCGGCTGCCCACTGGTGGCCCGCTGCGGAACTGCTCCACCTCGGAGTTCTGCCGCGAACTGAGGCCGCCGAAGTCTTGTGCGATCTCGCGCCGGGGACAGGAACCGTCGAAGAGGCCGCTGGTATCGCCGACAGGCTCGGCCGCCTCCCCCTCGCCCTGACCCTGGCCGGCGGGTTCCTGGCCCACCAGGTCATCCAGCCCTGGACCATGACCGAATATGGCCGCCGCCTAGAAGGCGACCAGGGACTCGACCCCATCGAACTGATCGACCAAGGCGCCGCATCCGACGCCGGCAACGACTCACGCCACCTGGTCAGCGGCACGTGGCAACTGTCATTGAACCAACTTGTCAGTCGTGGCCTGCCTGAAGCTGTCAGCCTCCTGCGCCTACTGGCCTGCTGGTCGAACGACCCGCTCCCGCTCTCTTTGCTGACAGACGCGTCACTCCACCCGGGTCTTCCAGCCGCCCGCGTCGAGCTTGCGCTGCGGGGCCTGCTTGATCACTCCCTCACAGAAATCGTGCCAAGCAGTGTGCGGTGCTTGCGTACCCACGGAGTCCTGCTCAACAGCGTCGCTCGCAGCACACCCCAAGACCAGCATGAACCACTCGCCGCCGCGGCCGCCAGGATCCTGGCGGCCGCGCTCCCGGAGGTGCCTGAGCGCGGGATGAAAGATGCCCGGCTCAGTCTCCTCGGGCCCCACGTCCTCGTCCTCCTTCGACGCGTACGCGACTGGGGTGCTGTGCGCCCGCAGACTGCGGAAGCCGCAGTGGAGTGCGCTCTGCGGCTCGCGATAGCCCAGCATCGTGCGGGCGACTACGCCTCTGCGCTCGCCCTGGCGACCCAGGCCACGGAACTCGGCGAACAACGCTTGGGGGAGGATCACCATTTGGTCCTGAGCCTCAGGCAGCGCGCCGGCAGGGATGTCTACCGGCTGGGGCGCTTCGAGGAAGCAGAGGCGATCCACCGCAAGGTCCTAGCGGACTGCGAGCGCACTGCCGGCCCTGCCTCGCTGGCTACCCTGGAGAGTTGCCTGGCCCTCTCGCGTCCACTGTGGCAGCGTGGGCGGACCGCGGAAGCCGTGTCCCTCATGCGTCGAGCCGCGACCGGCCGGGCCGATTCGTTGGGGCCGTTTCATCCCTTGACGCTGCTTGCAAGGTGTCACCCCTTGGAAGTGCCCCCGGGACCTGAATTGGAAGCTGAGGCACCGGCTGGACCCGGCCTGGTCACAGACTGCCATCGAGAGCTGGGCTCAGACCATCAGATCACCCTGGCAGCCGAGCTCAATTGCGCCTATGCCCTGTTTTACACCGGGCACCCAGCTGAAGCATTGCCCCGCGCCCGCAAGGCTCTTGCGGCACACGAGCTGCGCTACGGGGCCGACTACCCGATTACGTTGGCTGCACGAAATCTGCTGGGCAATGTCCTCGCCGCAGCAGGCGAGCACGCGGAGGCAGTCGAGGAGATGGCGATGGTGGTAGACGGGCGAGAACGCGTGCTGGGCCCCGAGCATCCCTGGACTCTGGCAGCCCGGGTAGAACTCGCCAAGCATCAGAAATCGAAGGCGACACTGCCGCCAAAATCCACAGGGCGTTGAACCACACCGACGAGCCGGAAGGGCAGCCACAACCTCATCTGTGCGCTCGCCATACAGGTCGTTGGCGGACTTGTTCGCGGCGGTCAGCCGTCGGCTTCGGTCCACCTGACTCCCACTGCCTCGGTCAGCAGAACGACACGGTCGGCTGAAGCGGACACACACCAAGCGGAAGCCATCGGGTACCGCCGGCGAGCGCGGCTGCTGTGCAGGACAGAGGAAACCTGCACAGCAGCCAGGCCTCGGGGCCCGTCGCCAAGGAGGGGCCGCACCAGCCCGGCGCCCCGCTCAGATGGTGCCGTCCCGCCCCTCCCAATACGGCTCCCGCAGTCGCCGTTTGAAGAGCTTGCCCGACTCGTCGCGGGGCAGTCGCTCCTCGAACACCACGGCCCTGGGCACCTTGTACCCGGCCAGCCGCTCCGCGACATGGGCGCGTACTTCCTCGGCGCTGAGCACCACACCCGGTTCGGTCTGCAGATGGGTGGCGAGCACCTCCCCGAACTCCTCGTCCGGGATGCCGAACACCGCCGCGTCCCGCACCCCGTCGAGGGCGAGCAGACAGCCTTCGATCTCGGCCGGGTAGATGTTGACGCCGCCGGAGATGACCATGTCGTTGCGGCGGTCGCTGAGGTAGAGATAGCCGTCCGCGTCGAGGTGGCCGATATCGCCGATGGTGACGTATCCGGGGAGGCCGGGGGCCTCCATCGCGGCGCGCTTGGCGGGGTCGCCGAGGTAGGTGAACCGCGGCCAGGTGTCGCTGGGTTTGAGGTAGATCTCGCCGGTGGCGCCGGTGGGCACCGGCGCGCCGTCCGGCCCGATGACCGCCACCCCGCAGGTCCCCTCGGCCCGGCCGACCGTACCGGGATGGGCCAGCCACTGCGCGCTGTCGCACCAGGTGACGGCGCCCGTCTCGCTGCCACCGTAGTACTCCCGCAGCACCGGCCCGAGCCAGTCGATCATGGCGTGTTTGATATGCGGCGGGCAGGGCGCCGCGGCATGCACCACCGAGGTGAGCGAGCTCAGGTCGTAGCGCTCGCGCACGTCCTTGGGCAGCCGCAGCAGCCGTACGAACATCGTGGGCACGACCTGCACCTGCTCGATCCGGTGCCGTTCGATCAGCCGCAGGAATTCCTCGGCGTCGAAGCGCGGCATCAGGGTGATGTCCAGACCCGCGGCGAGGGCGAGCACCGCGTGCTGGCTGGGCGAGGCGTGGTAGAGCGGCGCGGGAATGAGCGTACGGCCGCCGGGGGCGACCGCGAAGTACTCCAGGAAGGACTCCACCGCCTCGGCGATCCGCTCCTGGGGGACGGGCTCGCGCAGAACTCCCTTGGGGCGGCCGGTGGTTCCGGAGCTGTAGATGACGGTGGACGGGCGCTCCTCGGCGGCCTGCGCCAGCGGCTCGTGGCCCGCCAGCCAGGAGTCCAGGAGAGGGTGGCGGCCGGTGGCGGCCGGCGCGTCGATACCGCAGGCGGCCGCGACACCGGCGGGGACCGGGGCCTCGATGATCCGCGCGCCCTCGGGGAGCACCGCGGTCACCGCGTCCACCATGTCCGTGTGCACGAAGACGACCTTGCTGCCGCTGTCGGTGAGCACATGCCGCAGATCGTCGTGCTTGAAGTGCCAGTTGACGGGCACGGCCGAGGCGCCGAGCAGGGCGGCCGCGGCGGTGATCTCGAGATACGCCGGCTCGTTGCGCATGACGACGGAGATACGGTCGCCCGGCTCAACTCCCATGTTCTTCAAGCCCGTTGCGATACGTCCGGCCCGTTCGAAGAACTCTGGATAGCCCCGCTCATGGCCGGCCGAGCGGATGGCGGGCGCGGTGACGGAGGGAGCGAGGACATCATCCATGGTGCCTCCAATGAGTGTCGGCCGCGCCCATTGAACAGGCAGCCGGGACGGGTTTCCAGAGCGCTGACGCGATGTCAGTACGTACGCCCTCGCCCGGTCCGTGTGCCGCCGCGCATGACGTCGCCGGTCACTGGGCGTGAGGGGCAGGGGCCGCCACGGATCCGCCACCGCGGCGGTGCGCCGGCCGGGACCGCAGGCCGGCGCCGCGGCAGGCACCAGGGGCCGAGCGTCGCAGGGCGAGCAGCGCCGGACGGACCCGGCAGGGCAGGCAGCGCCGGACGGGCCCGTCCGGGCAGGCGGCCCGTGCGCACCACCGGAAAAAAGTTCCCGCACATTGGCCCGATCGAGTCATCGGTGTCCGGCGGACCGCGACTCCGCCCGCGCGCCGTGCGCCGTCGCGCCGCACTGTCAGTGCCCGCTTCTATCCTCGGGGAGCATGAACCATGACGAGATCCTGCGCCTCCATGGCGAGGCCCTTGAGCTCTTCGGGACCCGGGTCCATGCCGTGCGTGACGACCAGTGGGACAACCCCACACCGTGCACGGAGTGGTCGGTGCGCGATCTGGTGAACCACCTCACGGCGGAGCAGCTGTGGGTGCCCCGTCTGGTGCGTGACGGCGCCACGATTGCGCAGGTGGGCACGGATTTCGACGGCGATCGGCTGGGCGTCGACCCGGCCTCGGTCTGGGACCGCGCGGCGGTGGCCGCCGTGGCGGCGTTCAGCGAACCGGGCGCGCTCGACCGCACCGTCCATCTCTCCTACGGCTCCAGCCCGGCCGACGCGTACTGCGCCCAGATGATGGCCGACGCGGTGGTCCACGCCTGGGACCTGTCCCGCGCGATCGGCGCCGATGAGCGGCTCCCCGACGGCTTGGCGACGGCGGCCCTGCGCGAGGTCGAGCCGTACGCGCCGGGTCTGGGCGCCTCGGGGCTCTTCGCCCCCGCGATCGAGCCCCCGGCGGACGCCGACGACCTGACCCGGCTCCTGTGCCTGCTGGGCCGCCGGCCCTGACCCGCAGACGGTCGGGAGCGGCCGCCCATGGCGCCGCTCCCGTCCCTTCGCTGCCCCGGCCGCGGTGCCGCGGCCGGCCGATCGCCCGCGCGGAGACCTATGCCGGTCCGGTCTTCGTCGTCGCGACCGGCCTCGGTCGATCCCGCGGAACTCAGTCGATCCCGCGGAAGATATGCGGCTCGGCGGGGTCGTCGTCGCAGCCGGCGAGGCGCACCGGGACGCAGCGGCCCCAGACCTCGAGGTTACGGAGCTCCTTGATGCGACCTTGCCGGTCACCTTGCTTCATCGGGGGCTGCTTGTACTGAGCCTTGTGCAATGCCACCACGCACTCCTTCATTGAGGTAACGGTCCGACGCGGTGGCGCCTTGTTCACAAACCGGGAGGTCAGCCAGGGTTTGTGGCGGTCCCGCGACGGGCCAATGGTGTTGGCGTCTCCCCGAAGGGTCGTCCGTCGACCACCAGAGTATCGACGTCGGGCACCGCCCGCCCGGCATTTTCCGGCGATATCGGCATCGCGTCGGGAGGCGGAAATCACACCCCCACGATTAGTGAATTCGAACGAAATTCGTATGGCGGCGCTCTTGGAGAGAACAGGAGCCTTGGCGAGATCGGCAGCCATGGGATGCGGCGGCCCGCGAGAAAGCGGCGTCGGTCTTCGCGCCCGGCCGGTGACGCCCGGCCCGTGAGGGATCGCTCCCCGCGGCCGCGCGCCTGTCCCTCAGGTGTACGGCCGCAGTGCTACCCATGGGCGGGTGGAATGGTTCTCGGATCCTGCTTACTGGCTGGGGCGGCTCGTTTTTCAGCGGATGCTGGCGGTGACCTATGCCGTCGCGTTCCTTGCGGCGGCCCGGCAGTTCCGGGCGTTGATCGGGTCCCGGGGGATGCTGCCGGTGCCCGAATTCGTGGCGCGGGTGCCGTTCCGGGCATCGCCGTCGGTCTTTCAGCTGCACTACTCGGACCGGTTCTTCGCGCTGTGGGCGTGGAGCGGGGCGCTGCTGGCGGCGGCGGTCGCGGCGGGGGCGGCGGACGCCGTGCCGCTGTGGGCGTCGATGGTCATGTGGCTGGTGCTGTGGGCGATGTATCTGTCCGTCGTCAATGTGGGGCAGACCTGGTACAGCTTCGGCTGGGAGTCGCTGTTGCTGGAGACGGGCCTGCTCGCCGTCTTCCTCGGCAACGCCGATACCGCTCCCCCGGTCCTGGTGCTGTATTTGCTGCGCTGGGTGCTCTTCCGGGTGGAGTTCGGGGCCGGGCTGATCAAAATGCGCGGTGACCGCTGCTGGCGCGATCTGACCTGCCTGTACTACCACCACGAGACCCAGCCGATGCCGGGCCCGCTGAGCTGGTTCTTCCACCATCTGCCCAAGCCGCTGCACCGCGTCGAGGTCGCCGCGAACCATCTGGCCCAACTCGGCCTTCCGGTAATGCTGTTCGCTCCGCAGCCGGTGGCCGGATGGGCCGCGGTGGCGATGGCCGTCACCCAGCTGTGGCTGGTGCTGTCCGGCAACTTCGCCTGGCTGAACTGGCTCACCATCACGCTGGCCCTGTCGGCCGTCGCGCCTGCGTGGTGGCACCCCGCCTCGGCACCGGCCGCGCCGCCGCTGTGGTTCGAGGTCCTGGTCATCGCGGCCACGGCCGGCGTCGTCCTGCTCAGCTACCGCCCGGCCCGCAATCTGCTGAGCCGGCAGCAGCGTATGAACACCTCCTACGAATCCCTGCATCTGGTCAATTCCTACGGCGCGTTCGGCAGTATCACGCGGGTGCGCCGGGAGATCGTCGTGGAGGGGACGGCCGATGCGGTCACCGGTCCCGGCACGACCTGGCTCGCGTACGAGTTCCACGGCAAGCCGGGCGATATCCGGCGGCTGCCGCGCCAGTTCGCGCCGTATCACCTTCGGCTGGACTGGCTGATGTGGTTCGCCGCGCTCTCGCCGGCCTACGCACGGGCGTGGTTCATGACGTTCGTGGAGCGCCTGCTGGAGAACGACCGGGACACGCTGCGGCTGCTGCGCACCAATCCGTTCCCCGACGTCCCGCCCGCGCGGATCCGGGCCCGGGTCTTCCGGTACCGCTTCACGACCTGGCGGGAGCTGCGGGAGACCGGGGCGTGGTGGCACCGGACCCTGGAGCGGGACTTTCTGCCGCCCGTGGCGCTGTCGCCCCTGCCGCCGGCACCGTCCCGGCCCGCTCGCTGATCAGGCCGCTTCCTTGTCGTCGGCCGCCTCGGCCGTCCCGCCCCGGCCGCTCTCTTCCGTCACCTCGGCGCGGAAGGCGAGGACCATGGCGCGGGCATGACGCAGCCCTATGCGCGCGAAGTCCCGCTCCAGTACCGCGAGTTCGGCCAGCGTCTCGCCCAGGTCGCGGCCCAGGCGGGCGCGGGACTTGGTCAGGCCCAGGCGGGAGAGGGCGGCGCCGCGCGGTTCGTTCATATCGCTGAATTCGGCCAGGGCGAGGGCGTAGGTGTCGCGCGCCGCCTCGTACCCTCCGGCGCGGTAGTGGACGTTGGCGCGCATCTTGTGGTTGTAGGCGAGGGCGCTCGCGAGGTCCATGCTGCGGCAGATGGTCTCCGCCTCGGAGAGCAGGGCCAGCGCGCGGTCGGGGTCGCCCTGCACCGAGAGGACGTCGGCCACGCCGCGGAGCGACCAGGCGCGCCCCCGGGCGTCATCGGCCTCGGTGGCTATCCGGACGGACTCCTCGAACAGCTCCAGCGCCTTGGCGTAGTCGCCGGTGTTGCGGTGCATCTGGGCGATGCCGGACATCGCCCAGACCATATGGCGGGCCTCGCCGTGCGCCCGGCCCTCTTCGAGGAGGCGCTCGTGGAGTTCGGCGACCGCGGCGTAGTCGCCCTGTATGCGGCCGGTTTCGGCGAGGCCGGCGAGGGAGTAGCCGTGGGCGAGCCGGTCTCCGCTGTCGGCGGCCAGCTCCACGGCGTGCGCGAGCAGGCGGCGGGCGAGGGGGAGGGTGCCGCACTGGCGGGCCAGCGTGCCGCCGCTCCACAGGGCCCAGGACATGGCGGCCGCGTCGCCCGCATCGCGTGCGCTGCGGTAGCTGTCCCGCCAGGCGGTGCCGGCGTCCGCGACCCGGCCCAGCCGCCGGTTGGCCTCGGCAACCGCGAGGGCGGCGCGCGCCCGCTCCAGCGCCGTGCCCGCGTCGGCCTGTGCGCGGCTCGCCGTGGCCAGCACCTCCTCGTACGAGGAGTTCACGCCCAGCTCCGAGCCCAGTTCGCCCTGATATTCCGGGGCGAATGCCTTGCCGTACATAGATATGTTGCCTCTCGCTCATCTCCGTGCCTTGATCACGAAACTACGGGCCGTTGCGGCGCCGCGAATCACTCCAGATAGGGGTTCTTGATGTCCGTCTGGAGTGCCACTGAGGGGGTGCGGGTCATCATCTGGGTGTAGGGGAATCTCAGGGTCCGGTGCCCGGACCCCTTGCGGGATCGCCCCTCCCCCGCGTTGCGCACGGTGCAATGCGGGTTGCCGCACTTGCCTTGGCGTACGGCACCGGCCACCCTGGCTGCCACATCCGCCATCCGCGATCACCGACGCCGAGGAGTGGCATGAGCGCAGGACCGGGCACGGGGACCGGGGCAGGGTCAGGCATCGGCCGTCGTCAGTTCATGGGGATCGCCGTGGTCGGCGTGGCGGGGCTGACGGTCGGGGACGGGGCCCCCGCGCAAGGCCGCCGGCCCCGCGGCGCCCGGCGGCCCCGCGGCACCGGCCGCCCGAGCACCCGGCGCCCGCTCTTCCTGGGGACCTACACCTCGCAGGAGGGCGGCGGCACCGGCATCGGATGGGGGACGTACGACACCGCCGACGGCACCATCACCGCGACGGGGGTCGTGCCGGGCGTCGCCGACCCCTCCTATCTGGCGCTCGCGCCGTCCGGGCGGACCCTCTACGCGGTCGATGAGCAGGAGAACGGCGGTGTCACGGCGCTCGCCCTGCCGCCCGGCGGCGCGCCCCCCGAGGTCCTGGGGAGGCAGTCCACCGGCGGCGCCGGGCCCTGCCATCTGTCGGTGCACCCCGGCGGGCGCTGGCTGCTCAGCGCCAACTACCTCTCGGGCAGCGTGGCGGTGCATCCGATCGATCCGTCGAGCGGTGCCCTCGGGGAGCGTACGGACCTGGTCGCGCATACGAGCCCGCCGCCCGGTCCGGGCCAGGACGGGCCGCATGCGCATCAGATCATCACCAGCCCGGACGGCCGCCATGTCCTCGCCGTCGACCTCGGCAATGACACCGTCTACACCTACCGTCTGGACGAGAACACCGGGCGGCTCGGCCAGGTGGCGTATGCCGCGCTGCGGCCGGGCGCCGGCCCCCGGCATCTGACGTTCCATCCCTCCGGCGCCTTCGCCTATCTGGCGAACGAGGTCGACGACACGCTCGTGGTCTGCGGATACGAGAGGAGCAGCGGGCGGCTGACGCCCGGGGCTCCGCAGTCCACGGGGACGGGCGAGGGCACCAACTACCCGGCGCAGATTCTCGTCACCCGCAACGGCCGCTTCGCGTATCTCGCCAACCGGGGTCACAACAGCCTCACCCGCTATGCCGTGGAGGCGGGCGGGGCGCGGCTCCGGCTGCTGGACACGGTGCCGGTGAGCGGCGACTTCCCACGACAGATCGCGTTCTCGCCGGACGAGCGGCTGCTGTTCGCGGCGAACCAGAAGTCGGGGTCGGTGACGGTGTTCTCGGTCGATGCGGCGACGGGGGCGCTGCGGAGGACGGGCGAGCCGTTCGCCGCGCCGATGCCGGTGTGCGTCCTGCCGGTCTGACCCGAAACACTGCGGCAACAGCCCCGCAGGGTTGGCCGATTAGCGTCGCCCCCCATGAGTACGGAAACGGTACGGGACGACCGTCCCCCGCAGGCCGCTGCACCCGCGGCCGAGGGCGGACTGCGACAGGGCCTCAAGCGCCGCCATATGCAGCTGATCGCGCTGGGCGGGGTGATCGGGGCGGGGCTGTTCGTCGGCAGCGGTGTGGTCGTCCGGTCCGCCGGGCCGGCCGCCGTGCTGTCCTTCCTGGCGGCCGGTGTGCTGACCGTGCTGATCATGCGGATGCTGGCCGAGATGACCGTCGCCCGCCCGGCCCTCGGCTCGTTCTACGCCCATGTCCGCGAATCCCTCGGACTCCGGGCGGGATTCACGGTCGGCTGGCTGTACTGGTACTTCTTCGTCATCGTGGTCGCGGTCGAGGCGGTCGCGGGCGGCCGGATCATCCAACTCTGGCTTCCCGGCGCCCCGTTGTGGGCGATCAGCCTGGTGCTGATGGCGCTGCTGACGGCGAGCAACATGGTCTCGGCGCGGTCCTACGGCGAGTTCGAGTACTGGTTCTCGTCGATCAAGGTCGTGGCGATCGTGGTGTTCCTCTTCCTGGGCGCGGTGTACGTCCTGGGGCTGTGGCCCGGCGCTCAGGGCGGGCTGGCCCATCTGACGGCGCACGGCGGATTCGCACCGGAGGGGGTCGGCGCGGTGCTGGCCGCCGTCGTGCCCTGCATCGGGTTCTTCACCGGCGCGGAGATCGTGACGATCGCGGCCGCGGAGTCGGTGGAGCCGGAGCGGGCGGTGGCGGACGCGATCCGCTCCATCGTGCTGCGGGTCGTGGGTTTCTACGTGCTGTCGATCTTTCTGGTGGTCGCGGTGGTGCCCTGGACGTCGAAGGCGATCGAGGTGAGCCCGTACGCCGCGGTGCTGGACCGGCTGGCGGTACCCGCGGCCGGCACCGTCATGAACGCCGTGGTGCTGATCGCCGTGCTGTCCTGCCTGAATTCCGCGCTCTACACCTCGTCGCGGATGCTGTTCGCGCTCACCCGTAACGGGGACGCGCCGCGCGGATTCCTCGAGGTGAGCGGAAGCGGGGTGCCGCGCCGGGCGTTGCTCGCCGGGACGTCGGTCGGCTATCTGTCGGTGATCGCGGCCTGGATCTCGCCCGATGTCGTCTTCTCCTTCCTCATCAACTCCTATGGCGCCATTGCCCTGTTCGTCTATCTGGCGATCGCTGTCGCCCAGGTACGGCTGCGGCGCAAGCTGGAACGCACGGAGCCGGAACGGCTGACGCTGCGGATGTGGCTGTTCCCGTGGCTCAGCTGGGTGACCATCGCGCTGATGGTGCTGGTCATCGGGGCGATGGCGTTTCTGCCGGACAGCCGCGCGCAATTCTGGCTGAGCCTGCTGACCGTGGGTGTGGTGCTGGGCGCCTACGAAATCCGGCGACGCCGGGCGTGAATTCGACGCCGTATCGGCTACGAATTCGGTGTCGTCGGATGCGCATCCCGTGACGCCGGTACCGAAAATGCGGGCAGGCCGTCCGCGGCGCCACGGACGGCCTGCAAACCCTCGCTCACATCGCCCTCGACCGTATTCGAGGGCGCTCTTCCGGAGGATCCCGAAGCGATTCACCGGAATTCGGTCACCGGAATCTGGTCACCTGAATGCGGCCACCGGAGTCGGTGTCACGGAATACGGTCAGCTGGCGCCGGAGCGCCGTACGGCCAGGCGCATGCCCGGGTAAATGAGATCCGGGTCGGCGCCGATCACCGGACGGTTCAGCCGGTAGAATTCCTGCCAGCGCCAGCCGTGTGCGGAGGCGATACCGCTCACCGTGTCCCCGCGGTTCACCACGACGACATCGCCGGTACTCCGGTGGCGTGCCGCTTTCCATCGCTTCTCCGGGGAGGGCGCGGCGTGCGGGGCCGCGGTCCGCGGCGTGGTCGTGCGCGGGGTCGTGGCCCGCGGTGCCGCGGTGCGTGGCGTGGCCGCTCCCCGCAGGCCCAGCGAGGCCGAGCAGGCGGGCCAGGCCCCCCATCCCTGGCGGGCCAACACCCGCTCCGCCACGTTGATTTGCTGCGGCCGGCTGGCCAGCGCCGCCCGCGAGGCGTAGCTGCCGCCGCCGAACGAGTGCCAGGTGCTGTGCGCGAACTGCAGCCCGCCGGAGAACCCGTTGCCCGTGTCGGCGTGCCAGTTCCCGCCGCTCTCGCAGCCGGCCAGGCGGTCCCACGTCCCGTTGCTGACCGCTTCGGCCGATCCCTCGGCCGTCAGGTTCAGCGCGCCGGCCGCCAGCAGGACCGCGGCCGCCGCGACACCCCGGGCCCCCCGGCCCCGGAATTCACTCCGGCCGACAGATTCCGATCCGGTCTCGTACACCTGAGGAAATTCCACTTTTTGCTCCCGTCGCTCGCCGCGCAGTTGCCTGCCGGCCATTCAGGAAACCTGGCACCCTGACGTCCGCCGCCTGCGCAATGCCCTGCGTATTTCCGTGTGCCGTACCTTGCGAACCGCTTCGCGTATCGCCTTGTGCATTACCTCGCGCCTTACCTCGTGCAGTGCCTTGCGCAGCGAATTCTGCGGGTGCCATGAATTCGACGGGTCAGACACAACCACGCGCGGAGTTCGCATCGACAGAGCGCGCGGTAGCGCCTTCGCCGACCGGCTTGCCCCCTTGCCGCCACATCGGGGACAGGGACCGTCGCATGGTGCACGCGTGGGACGGGTAGGGGCGCACCCTTCATGCCAGAGGCACGTGAACCCCGGGCTGATCGCCCATGCGTTCGCCCCGGCGGTGTCCGCCGGGCGCACTCGTGGGGCTCGGTGCATACGCGCGGCGCAGGTCCGCACGCACCGCGCACGGCCCGTTCGGCCGTGCCACGGTCAGCCGGTGCGCGTGGGAGTGACGTACTGCCGTAGCAGATCGCGCAGCTCGGTCTCGAACTCGTCGTAGCGACAACGGAGTTCGGCCCCCGGCCAGTGACCTGGCAGCAGGGGTTCCGGGAGGAGTGGATCGGTGAGGAGATGGCGCAGTACAGCAGCCGAGACCGTGAAGCGTTGCGCGGGAGTGGCCGCCCCGTCAAGAGCGGCCACCAGGGCGCGCGCCCGCGCCGACCAGCCGGCCAGATCCCACAGCGTGCGCGCCAGCGCCGCCGGGTCGCCGTCCGGGGTTCCGGTCAGCAGGGTGCACTGCTCGGTGACCACGGCCGGGCGGGACCGTTCGAGGTTGCCGGGGCGCAGCCAGGTGCCCTCGCGCAGTTCCCCCAGCCGCAGGGCCGCCATCGCCTGCCGCAGCGCGGTCCGTTCGGCGGCCGGCCGGCGCTCGACGGTGACCACGGCGATCTCCCAGCCGCCGTCCCAGGGGCGGGTCCTGGGCGACCGGCTCTCGTCCTGCCGGGCCTGGCGCGCCAGCAGCCGGGCGGTGAGCTCGTAGCCGCCGTCGCACTGCCGCAGATCGCCGGCGGCCACCATCCGGGAGAGCGCGACCCGGACGGTGCCCTCGGCGATGCCGAAGAGTTCGCCGACCCGTACCAGGGCGCGCGCGGGCATCCGGGGCGGATGGTGCCCGAGAAGGGTGCTCAGCACGATGGAGCGGGCGGTGAGCGGCCGCAGCGCGAGGGAGTCGTCGTTCATATGTGCCCGGAATTCTAGCCAGCCGCTCCCCCCGCCCCACCGTGACTGCCAGGGCCGCCAGGACTGCCAGGACCGCCAGGACCACGACCACTGCCACCGCTGCCACCGCCGCCGCCCCTGCCACCACCGCCAAGGCCGCCAAGGCCGCCAACACACCCACCAGCCGCGCCTTACACTCTTCCCACGACTGTTCGAGATCTGTAACGTCGTCGGTATGACCGTCACTCACGAAGTCCTGAATCAGGCCCCGCCCCTGACCGAGTTCAGTACGGCGGACGAGCCGGCCCTGCTGGAGGCGCTGCGCCGGGAGGGCGCCGGGTGGGGCGAGCCGGAGGTGTCGGCGCTGGGGGCGCTGGCCGGTACGCAGGCGGTGCAGGACCAGGCGCGCTGGGCGGAGGAGCAGCCGCCGCGCCTGCACACCCACGACCGCTACGGGCACCGTGTCGACGAGGTGGAGTTCCACCCCGCCTGGCATCAGCTGATGACCGTCGCGGTGGAGCACGGTCTGCACGGTGCGCCCTGGTCCGACGACCGCCCCGGCGCGCATCTGGTGCGCGCCGCGAAGTTCTATGTCTGGTCGCAGGCCGAGCCGGGCCACGGCTGCCCGATCTCGATGACGTACGCCGCCGTCCCCGCGCTGCGCGCCGCCCCGGACCTGGCCGCGCAGTACGAGCCGCTGCTGGCGTCCCGCACGTACGACTTCGGGCTGCGCGCGCCGCTGACCAAGGCGGGCCTGATCGCGGGCATGTCGATGACAGAGAAGCAGGGCGGCTCCGACGTACGGGCGAACACCACCCGCGCGGTGCCGGCCGCCGACGGCACGTACCGGATCACCGGCCACAAGTGGTTCACCTCGGCGCCGATGAGCGATGTCTTTCTGGCGCTGGCCCACACGGCAGAGGGGCTGAGCTGTTTCCTGGTGCCGCGTGTACTGCCGGACGGCACGCTCAACGGCATGCGGCTGATGCGGCTCAAGGACAAGCTGGGCAACCGCTCCAACGCCTCCTCCGAGATCGAGTACGACGAGGCGGTGGCGTGGCCGGTCGGCGAGCCGGGCCGCGGGGTGCGGACCATCGTCGAGATGGTGAACATGACCCGGCTGGACTGTGTGCTGGGCTCGGCGGCCGGGATGCGGGCGGGGCTGCGGCAGGCGCTGCATCACACCGCTCACCGGAAGGCGTTCGGCCGGGAGCTGGACCAGCAGCCGCTGATGCGTGCGGTGCTGGCCGACCTCGCGATCGAGTCGGAGGCGGCGACGCTGCTGGCGATGCGGCTGGCGGCGGCGGTGGACCGGGCGCAGGCCGGGGACGCCGGGGAGGCGGCGCTGCGGCGGCTGGCGCTGGCGGCGGGCAAGTACTGGGTGTGCAAGCGGGGCAGCACGCATGCGGCGGAGGCGCTGGAGTGCCTGGGCGGCAACGGCTACGTCGAGGAGTCCGGTATGCCGCGGCTGTACCGGGAGGCGCCGCTGCTGTCGATCTGGGAGGGCTCGGGGAACGTCGCGGCGCTGGACGTCCTGCGCGCCCTGGGCAAGGAACCGGCCGCGCTGGACGCCTTCTTCGCCGAGGTGGACGCCGCCGCGGGTGCCGACCGGCGGCTGGACGCGGCGGTGGCCGGGGTCCGCGAGATGCTCGGCGGGCTGGCCGTTCCGGAGCGGGCGCAGCTGATGGCGCGGTCGCTGGCGGAGCGGATGGCGCTGGTGCTCCAGGGTTCGCTGCTGGTCCGGTACAGCCATCCGGCGGTCGCCGATGCGTTCTGCGCGTCGCGGCTCGGCGGGCAGTGGGGCCATGCGTTCGGCACGCTGCCGACGGGCGTCGACCTGGGCGCGATCCTGGACCGCGCCCGGCTGAAGGACCCGGCCGGGGCACGGGTCGGAGCGTGAGGTCCGTACGGGTCGAGCGCACGGGGCCGGTGACGACGGTGGTGCTGTCGCGGCCGGCCGCCCGTAATGCCGTGGACGGCGCGACGGCACGTGAACTGGCCGATGCCTTCCGGGAGTTCGAGGCCGACGACGGGGCGAGCGTCGCGGTGCTGTGGGGCGAGGGCGGCACGTTCTGCGCGGGCGCCGATCTCAAGGCGGTCGGCACCGAGCGCGGCAACGTCGTCGCCCCGGACGGCGACGGCCCGATGGGGCCGACCCGGATGCGCCTGAGCAAACCGGTGATCGCGGCGGTGGCCGGCCATGCGGTGGCCGGCGGCCTGGAGCTGGCGCTCTGGTGCGATCTGCGGGTGGCGGAGGAGGACGCGGTCTTCGGGGTGTTCTGCCGACGCTGGGGCGTGCCGCTGATCGACGGCGGTACGGTGCGGCTGCCCCGGCTGATCGGGGCGAGCCGGGCGATGGACCTGGTCCTGACCGGCCGCCCGGTCCCGGCCCAGGAGGCCTACGACATCGGACTGGCGAACCGCCTCGTCCCGACCGGGACGGCGCGCGTGGAGGCCGAGCTGCTGGCGGCGGAAATCGCCCGCTCCCCACAGGCCTGTCTGCGCAGCGACCGCGCCTCCCTGCTGGCGCAGGAGGGCAAGGACGAGGAGTCGGCGATGGCCACCGAACTCCGTTGCGGGCAGGCGGTGTTGGCGGAGGGACTGACGGGCGCCGCCCGGTTCGCGGCGGGTGCGGGGCGGCACGGGGAGCCGTACCGGGCCTGATGCGGCTGCGCGGCGCCGGGGCGGGCGCGACCGGCGGGCCCCTGGCGGTGGCTTCGTCGGCGCTCCGCCTCCGCGACCGCAGCGGTCGTCAGCCGGCCGACGGCCGCGGGCTGTCCGGCCGCAGGAAGCGGTGCAGGATCAGACGCAGGGTGGGGAGCTGGTCGGCCGGGCGGAAGGACGGGTCGGTGGCGGCGCTGGTGTAGAGGGCGGCGATGAGCGCCATGACCCAGGCCGCGGCGTCGTCGGGGTCCAGGGCGGGGTCGATCACCCCGGCCGCGGCGGCGTTCCGCAGCAGGGTGGTGACGGTGGACCGTTCCTCGTCGTTGTCACGGCTCAGCAGCGCTTCGAGCTCGGGGTCGCGGTAGGCCTGGATCATCGCCTCCATGACGAGGGCGGGGGCCGGCGGCTCCAGGGCGGGGGCGGCGAGCAGGTCCACGGTGTCGAGGAGGGCGGCCCAGGGGTCGTCGGCCGTGCGGGCGGCGGCGAGCCGCTCGGCCTTGGTCGCGCCGTCGTGCGCATCGTCCTCGAAGACAGCGTGGAAGATCGCGCGCTTGTTGGGGAAGTAGTGGAAGAGATTGCCCGCGCTCATACCGGCGGCCTTGCAGATCCCTGCCGTGGTGGTGCGCTCGAAGCCCTTGGCGGCGAAGAGTTCGGCCGCGACGCCGAGGATGTGCCGGCGCCGCGCCTGGTGCCTGGCCGGGTCGACTGTCCTCATCGCAACCTCTCTCGGGCCGGCTCCCGGCCATCTGCTTCGGTCTTCGGTCTTCGGTCTTCGGTGACGTAATAATAGACCGAGCGCTCGGTCTATTATTACGCCGCGATGAGCCAGGGGGAAACATGGACATGCGCAAGAACACCGGGCGGGAGCCGCAGGGAAACCGGCTCACCGTCCTCCGCGAGCCGACGGTGAACACCGTGGGCGTCTTCATCGTCTTCGTGCTGGTGGGAGCGGGTGTCGGCCGGCTCGTCGGCTTGCTGGCCGACTGGCTGGTGACACTGCCCTGGGCACCGTTCCAGGGACCGGCCGAGCTCGTCGCTTCGGTCCCCGCCTGGGCGCCGACCGCCGTGGGCTCGGTGGCGGGGCTGGTCCTGGGACTCGTCGCCCGGCACGAGCAGTTGGTGCTGCGCCTCTCGGACGACCGCGTGGTGCTCCTGCGCAAGGGTCGCGAGCAGGAATTCCCGCACGACGCCATCGCCACGGCGTTCCGGGACGGCAAGCAGCTCGTCCTGCTCGGCCACGACGGCGGCGAACTCACCCGGCAGCAGTGCGACCTGAACGCCGACCGCGTCGCCGACGCGTTCACCGCGTACGGCTACACCTGGGCGGACGCCGATCCGCACCAGGACGCGTTCCGCCGCTGGGTCCCGGACACCCCCGGACTCCCGACGGGCGCGAATGCCCTCCTCAAGGCCCGCCAGGAGTCGCTGGAGAAGAAGGGCCCCGCCGCCGACGACGTCCGGGAACTCCGTGACGAACTGGCCCGCCTCGGCGTCGTGGTGAAGGACGGGAAGCGACGTCAGTACTGGAGGGTCTTCCGGGAGGCGGGCCCGGCCGTGGAATGAGGGTCGCTCGCCCCGCCGGCTTCCGAATCTTCGAGCCGGCGGGCCGTCATTCCCCCGGGCCTGCGGACGACATGGCGGGTGTCGCAGAGGTCCCGGTCCTCGTTGACGATCCGGCCCCCGCCCATGCCGTCGAACAGCGCCTCCGCGAACCGCCGGTGATTCATTGACCAGCGCCGTCGTTCAGGCCGGTCCTACCGGGTCTCCACAGGCTTTCGAGCCCACCGGCTCCGCTCCCGCCCGCCCAGGCGCCGAGCGGCGGAGCCCGTGCCGGGTCCGTAATTCAGGGCCGGGGGTCATTCTTGAACGCGTTCAATTCTGCGGTACTGTCGGTCGCAGCAGGCATGCACACCGCACCGCAGGTACGGACGGAGGGGGACGAGATGACCGTATTGGTGCAACTCATCGTCATGCTCGGAATGTTCGTGGTGATCCCCCTGGGGGTCTCGCTGATCGACGGGCCCGGCCTGGCCCGTATCCGGGGGATCTGGCCGCTCGCCGCCGCGGCCGGCTCGCTCGCGCTGTGGCTGCCGCGCGGCCCGGTCGCCACCGGCTGCGCCGCCGGGTACGCGGCCGCCACCCTGGCACTCGCCGCGCAGGCGCCCCGGCGGCTGGCCCGGAACCGCTCGCTCGCGCCCGCCGAGATCGCCGTCCTGACCGCGCTGGCCACCCCGGCCGTCGCGGGACTGGCGCTGGTCGCCGAGCGCGCCGGGTACCGGCTGTTCGGCTTCGACCTCGACATCCTGGCGCTGACCGTCCCGCACTTCCACTTCGCCGGTTTCGCCGCGGCGCTGACGGCGGGGCTGGTCTGCCGGGGCAGCGGCGGCGGCCGGGCCGGCCGGTTCGCGGCGCTCAGCGTCCCGGTGGGCACCCTCCTCGTGCTCGCCGGATACTTCATCGACGACTGGGCCGAACTGGTCGGCGCGCTGGTCCTGACCGCCGGCATGTGGCTGGTGGGCCTGCTCACCTGGCGGGACATCCGGACCACCGGTCCCGACCGCACGACCCGCGCACTGCTCGGCTGCTCCGCCGTGGTCCTGGTGGCCACCATGCTGCTCGCGCTGAGCTGGGCGCTCGGCGAGGCGACCGGCCTGCCGCACCCCTCCGTCGCCTGGATGGCCGCCACCCATGGCCTGGGCAACGCCCTCGGCTTCGCCCTGTGCGCCCTCCTCGCACACCGCCGCCGGCACCGCGCGGCGCGGCGAGCCGGGGCAGGAGCCGCCGCCACCACCCGTCCTACCGCCTCCCTGAAGGAGCGTCACGCATGAGCGCCACCCACCACTCCGGAGACGTCAGCTACCCCGAGGAGGGGGGCACTCGGCGCACCCCGCTGCCCTCCGGCTACACCCACCTGTACGTCGAGGTGCCGGTCGGCCACGGCCGGGACGTCCTGGTGGCGGCGGGCGAGGCGGTCACCACGTTCCGGATGCACCGCTCGGCGGGCGCGGTCATCCAGGCCGACGCCACCCGGGCCGCACCGGGGGTGGCCGTCGAGGTCGGGCTGGGCATCGGCCCGCTGCGGCTGCGGGCGCCGTGCCGGGTGGTGTGGACGGTGGCCGACGAGGACCGGATCGGCTTCGCGTACGGCACTCGGCACGGGCACCCCGAGTGCGGCGAGGAAGCCTTCGTCGTCGAGCGGCGCGCCGACGGCTCGGTGTGGTTCACCGTGACGGCCTTCAGCCGACCCGGCGTGTGGTACACACGGCTCGCGGGGCCGCTCGTGCCCGTGCTCCAGCGCTGGTACGCCCGGCACCTCGGCCGGACCCTTCGCCGCCTCGCGCGCGGGGCCGTCCCGGGCTCGTATCTCACACCCTGATGACGTGCGGAGACGCGGAGTTACCGACTGGTAGCCCCGGCTACGGCCGATCGCCATACGTCCACCTCTGATTCATCTTTTCGTCACCATCACCCCTGCCGCTCGTGAGAGAAACCAGGCATGTGTGATGACGAACTGATCCCGCCTCAGGCGGACATGACCGAGCGGGAGTGGCTGCGGGCCGGCTCGGAGGCGACGGCGGACGGGCCGCCGATGCGCACCACCGGGCGGGTACCGCAGTGGGTGAACCGGCGGACGCTGCTGGGCGGCGCCATGGCCGGTGCCGCGCTCACGGTGCTGGCATCGGGAGCGGCGGCGCCCACCGCGTCCGCCGCGCCCCGCCTCGGGGCGCCGGGGGCCTTTCCGTTCCCCGAACACCCCAATGGGAAGGGCGAGTTCGCGGTCCTGGTGACCGGCGATGCGGGTACGGGCGACGAGGCGCAGTACGCGGTGGCGGCCGCCGCCCGCGATGTGTGCAAGGCCGAGGGGGTGGGTCTGGCGATCGGCCTCGGCGACAATATTTACGAGAACGGCCCGGAGTCGGCGCACGACTCGGAATTCCAGGACAAGTTCGAGAAGCCCAACAGCGGTATCGATGTGCCGTGGCTGATGGTTCTGGGCAACCACGACTGCTCCGGGCTGATACCGGGCAGCGGGGGCGACCCGTCCCGCGGCGACCGCGAGGTCGCCTATGCCACGACGTCGAAGCGCTGGTACATGCCGAGCCGCTACTACAGCGTGCCGCTGCCGGCCGCCGACCCGCTCGTGGAGTTCTTCGCCCTCGACACCATCCCCTGGTCGTCGTATGTCGCGCAGCTCGACCCGTACTTCCACTGGGACGGCCCCTACATGCGCGAGCAGCGCAGCTGGCTGGACGGCGCGCTGCGCGCCTCGCGGGCCCGCTGGAAGGTGGTGATCGGCCACCACCCGTACCTCAACAACGGCAAGCACGGCAGCGCCGGTTCCTACGACGGCTTCAAGATCGGGAACTACACCAGCGGGGTCCACCTCAAGGACATGTACGAGAAGGTGGTGTGCGGGCGCGCCGATCTGATCCTTTCCGGGCACGACCACACGCTGCAGGTGCTGGAGCCGACCGCCCGTACCGGCGGCACCCGGCAGGTGGTGTGCGGGGCGTCGGCCAAGACGGAGGACGGCAAGGCGCACTTCACGAACCCCGCGGCCTGGCAGAACTTCTCCGACCACGGGTTCATGGTGCTGAAGGTGGCACAGGCGCGGCTGACCATCGACGTCTACACGGTCGATGTGGCGACGCGGACGGCCACCTTGGCGCACCGCACGCGGCAGACCGGTCCGGTCGCGGCGGCGCGGGCGCACGCCTGACGTGGTGTACGCCTTACCTGCCCGTACGTGCCGCACATGCCGTACGGGCCGTACGTGCCGTACGTGCCTCACGTGCCGTACACCTGATGTGCCGTAGGCCGTCCCGGGACATCCGCGCCCCGGGACGGCTCGGCCGACCGGTGCAGGTGGTGCGTACGAGTGATGCGCAGGGGTGATGCGTACGGGTGATGCGTCCGGCGGCTGCATACGGCCGCCGCGCCCCGTCACCCGTCCTCCGTAACGCCCGTTGCCGCCGCTCGCCGCCCGCGGTGCAGGAAATGCGGGTCATCCGGCCGCCACCTAAGGTGATCGCACGGCCGCGTTCCGGTGGACAGCGGCCGCGGAGGCGCAGCGCACCATGACCACACAGAGCGGACCGCCGCCCGGCGGCTACGACCCCCGCGCCGACCGGGAACCGCGACGCGTCCCGGAGCACTGTCCCGGCGTCTCGCACCACGAACCGATCGGCCTGCGCCGGCGGCTCGCCCTCAACCGGATGGGCACCTTCGACTGGGACCTGGACCGGGGGTTCATGGACCTGGACGCCGGTGCGCTGGAGGTCTTCGATCTGCGCCCGGACGAATACGACGGCGCGCCGATGTCGCTGAGCGCCCGGGTGCCGCCGGAGGAGAGCCTCCGGCTGGATACCGCGGTCACCCAGGCGCTGCAGGCGGGCGGCTCGTCCTACGGCGCCTATTTCCGCGTCCGGTGCCGGGACGGGACGCCGCGCTGGGCGCACTCCCAGGGCCGGATCCTGCACGACGAGGACGGACTGCCCTACCGCATCATCGGCATCGTCCGGGAGGCGTCCGGCGAGCTGGCGGAATCCGCGCTGCTGCGCTCGCTCCAGCAGGAGCGGCAGCGGCAGACCGCGATGGTGCAGCAGGTCACCGTCGCGCTGTCCCGGGCGCTGTCGGTCGCGGATGTGACCCGGGTGCTCACCGGTATCGGCGGCGCCCGGCGGTTCGGCGCGGACGGGCTGGTGCTGGGGCTGACGGAGGGCGGCCGGTTCGAGGTCATCGCGATGGCCGGGATCGAGGGCGAGGTGCCCGAGGAGATGCGCAGAACCGAGCTGGACGACACCCTGCCGCTGTCCGATGCGGCGGTCTCGCGACGGCCCTCCTTCGTGGGCTCCCGGGGCGAGCTGCTGGCTCGCTATCCCCGGCTGCGCCCGTACGGGGAGCTCCTCCCGACCGGCAGCTCCTCCTTTCTTCCGCTGATCGCGCAGGACACCGTCATCGGGGCGCTGGGGCTGTTCAACACCGAGCCCGCGGTGCAGTCGACGGAGGCCAGGAATCTGGCGCTGGCGCTGGCCGGTGTCGTCGCCCAGTCGCTGCAGCGGGCCACGCTCTTCGACCAGGAGCGGGAGTTCGCCACCGGGCTGCAGGCCACCATGCTGCCGCGCCGGGTGCCGGACATCTGCGGGGGTGAGGTCACCGTCCGCTACCACCCGGCGAGCGTCGGACGGGACATCGGCGGCGACTGGTACGACGTGATCGCGCTGCCCCAGGGGCGGACCGGCCTGGTGGTCGGCGACGTCCAGGGCCACGACACCCACGCGGCCGCCGTGATGGGCCAGTTGCGCATCGCCCTGCGCGCCTACGCCACCGAGGGACACTCACCGGAGACCGTCCTGGTGCGGGCCTCCCGCTTTCTGGCCGAGCTGGAGACCGAGCGGTTCGCGACCTGTACGTACGTCCAGGCCGACCTGGAGTCGGGGGCGCTGTATGTGGCCAGGGCCGGCCATCTCGGCCCGCTGATCTGCGACAGTGCCCGGCACATCGACTGGCCCGAGGTCCGCGGCGGGCTGCCGCTGGGCCTGGCCAGCACCTTCGGGCACGACCATTTCCCGGAGACCCAGCTGTTCCTGGAACCGGGCTCCACGCTGCTGCTGTGCACCGACGGCCTGGTGGAGCAGCCGGGCCGGGACATCTCCGCGGGCATCGACGCGCTGTCCGCGGCGTTCCGTGCCGGGCCCGGGGAGCTGGAGGCGCTCGCCGACCAGCTCTCGGCGCATCTGTGGGCCGAGCCGGGCTCGGAGGACGATATGGCCCTTCTGCTGCTGCACCGGCTGGCGACTTCGGGCGGCACGGCCACGCCGCGGCTGCGGCTGCACGTCCATCAGGCCGACCCGTCGGGCGCCGGGGAGGTCCGCTCGGCGCTGCGCCGGATGCTGGACCAGTGGCGGGCGGGCGAGGTCACGCACAATGTCGAGGTGGCCGCCTCCGAACTGATCGCCAATGCGCTGACGCACACGGAGAGCGGCGCCCGGGTGTCCGTGGAGCTGCTGCCCGGGACCCCGCGGCGGATCCGTCTGGAGGTCGAGGACCGCTCCAGCTCCTGGCCGCGCCGCCGCAGCCCCGGCGAGACCGCCACGTCGGGCCGGGGGCTGCTGCTGGTCGAGGCGCTCGCGGACCGCTGGGGCGCGGAGCCGCGGGGCACCGGCAAGGCGCTGTGGTGCGAGTTCGTGGTGCCGGAGGTACCCGGGGCGCCGGAGGCGGCGCCGCGGGTGCGGTGAAATCCCCTCAGGGGAGGGGTTGTTGACGGTGGCCCCGATCCCTGCCGGGTGCGTCGGCGAGGGCCGAGCCGCCCAACCTGGCCGTTGGCCGACTCGGCCTGACAGGAACGTACACCCTGCCGCCCACCGCGAAAACCGCTCCGGCGCAAGGCCGGCCGGTCTCCTGGCTCACTCCTCCGGGCCGTACCACGTCGTCGTCATATTGCAGAACTCCCGCATGCCGTGCCCGGAGAGCTCCCGGCCGTAGCCGGACCGCTTGGCGCCGCCGAAGGGGAGGCCCGGATGCGAGGCGGTCATGCCGTTGAAGTACACGCAGCCGGACTGCAGGTCCCGTGCCAGGCGGGCCTGTTCGCCCGCGTCCCGGGTCCAGGCATTGGAACTGAGCCCGAACGGTGAGTCGTTGGCGACCGCCACCGCCTCGTCGAGGTCCGCCACGCGGTAGAGCGTGGCGACCGGGCCGAACGCCTCCTCGTGGTGGATGCGCATATCGGGCACGATGCCGGAGAGCACCGTCGGCTCGTAGAACCAGCCGGCCCGGTGGTCGGGCGGGCGGCGGCCGCCGCACAGTGCGGTGGCACCCTGGTGGACCGCGTCGTCGACCAGTTCCTCCAGGTCGGACCGGCCCTGCTCGCTGGCCAGCGGACCGACGTCGGTGTTCTCGTCCATCGGGTCGCCGACGGTCAGCGCGGCCATCCGCTCGGTGAAGCGGGCGGCGAAGGCGTCATAGACATCGGTGTGGACGATGAACCGCTTGGCCGCGATGCACGACTGCCCGTTGTTCTGGACGCGTGCGGTGACGGCGACGGCGGCCGCCTTTTCGAGGTCGGCCGACGGCATCACGACGTAGGGGTCGCTGCCGCCGAGCTCCAGCACGGTCTTCTTGATCTCGTCGCCGGCGATGGCGGCGACCGAACGGCCGGCGGGCTCGCTGCCGGTCAGTGTCGCGGCGGCGACCCGCGGGTCGCGCAGGATGTCCTCGACCGCGCCGGAACCGACCAGCAGGGTCTGGAAACAGCCCTCGGGGAAGCCGGCACGGCGGAAGAGTTCCTCGAGGTACAGGGCGGTCTGCGGGACGTTCGAGGCGTGCTTGAGCAGGCCGGTGTTGCCCGCCATCAGGGCGGGGGCGGCGAACCGTACGACCTGCCAGAGCGGGAAGTTCCAGGGCATCACGGCGAGCACGGTGCCGATCGGGCGGTAGCGCACCACCGCGCGGGCCGCGCCGGAGTCCTTGACGTCGGCGGGGTCGGGGTGCTCGTCGGCGAGGAGGTCCTCGGCGCGGTTCGCGTACCAGCGCATGGTCTTGGCGCATTTCGCGGCCTCGGCGCGCGCCTGGACGAGCGGTTTGCCCATCTCCGTGGTCATGGTGCGGGAGATGGAGTCCAGGTCGGCGTCGAGGAGGTCGGCGGCGGCGAGCATCCGTTCCTTGCGGTACGCGAAGGTCGTGGTCCGGTGGTCCTGATAGGCCCGCTCGGCACGGACCAGGCGGTCTTCGATCTCGCCCGCGTTGAGCGCGTCGAAGGTCTTCAGGGTCTCGCCGGTGGCCGGGTTGACCGTGGCGATGGCCATGATCGGCACCTCCCTTGGGAGCGCGGTGGGGGGACGGGGTGAGCGCCTTGGGTCAAGGGGCTCGGAAGCGTGGGGGAATCGGCTCAGGAGAGCGGTGAGGGAGCCGGGGACGGCTCGGGGACCGGGTCGGGGTCGGGGCCGGGCGGACGCGGTACCGGCGACGGGTCCGGCGGTATGGGATCGGGTGCCGGGGGCGGTGACGGCGGGCCGGGGAGCGGCTCCGGTATGGGCTGGGGAGAAGGTCCACCGGGGTCGGGGGGCGGCACGGGCTGGGGATCGCGGTCGCGCGTGTGGTCGCTGCGCGTGAGCGGTTGCCGCTGCACTGGGGGCCTCCAGAATGAGACGTCTAGTGGCACATTGGCCCCCGTACCCGAGTTTGGCCCGTTCAAGGCACCGGCGCACCATGGATTGCCCCCGGATGGATCACGCAGGCGGCCGGGTGGGTCCCGGCCGGGCCGATGTGACTCGATTGGGCGGCGCCCGCTCCCCGTGCCGCGCTCTACATTGTCGTCATGCCCATGACGATCCGGTCCCGTATGCGGAGCGGCACGGCGCTGTTCTCGGCGGCCTGCGCCACGCTGCTGCTCACCCTCGCCGCCCCCGCCCAGGCCGCTCCCCTCCCGCTCCCGTACCGCATGGCCGACACCGGAGGCGGCACGCAGCTGATCACCGCCCGCGCGCCCACCACGGGCGACACCACCGGGAGCGTGACGTGGTGGCAGCGGCACCACGGCCGATGGCGGGAAGTCGGTTCGGCGCCCGCCCGTTTCGGGTCCGCCGGCCTGACCGAGGGCAGCACCCGCGAGCAGGGCACCTCCACCACCCCGACCGGGCTGTACGACCTGCCGTACGGCTTCGGGAACGACCCGGCCCCGGCCGGCACCGCGGTCCCCTACCGCCGGGTCGGCCCGGACTCCTGGTGGTGCGAGGACAACGCCTCGGCCTCCTACAACCGCTGGGTGGAGCCCCTCCCCCAGGACTGCGCGGCCGGCGAGTCGGAGCGGCTGGCGGACTATCCGACCCAGTACGGCCGGGCGCTGGTCATCGGGTTCAACTACCACCGCCCGGTGCACGGCCGCGGCGCGGGGATCTTCCTGCACATCAACGGGAAGGGCGCGACGGCAGGTTGTGTGTCCGTACCGGCCGACGCGATGGCGCGGATCCTGTCCTGGGTGCGGCCGTCCGAGGAGCCGCATATCGCCATCGGGACGGCGTACGGGCCGACGGCGATCACCCGCTACTGACCCGCGGCGGAGGGAAAGGCGGGCCTGCGGGTGCCGGGAGTGAGCCCCGCCAGGGCTGCGACCTTCAGCGCGGCATCGAGGTCGAAGGGGCGGGTGCGGTCCGGGTCGGCGCGGCGCAGTACGGGCAGGAGGGTTTCGGCGTCCAGCGTGCCGGCGCGCGCCGCGGCGAACAGCGCATCGGCGAAGGCATGGGCCTCCGTCAGGTCGCCGGCCCCGTCGTACCGCTCGAAGAGCCGGTCGCCGTGGGCGTCGTACGGAGCGACGACGAGTCCGCTGCCGTCGTCCTGCGTGTCGTCCGTGGGCACATTGCCCCAGGTACCGTCCGCATCCGTCCAGAAGAAGAAGCCGATGGGTGCCCTGGAACGCACCGTGGCGCGCAGGGGGCCGTCCGCGCGCTCCCATGCGTCCCTGAGCCATCGGTGCCCGTCGGCAAGGGCTCCCGGCAGGTCGTCGTAGAGGTCCCCGGGCAGTTCGTGGTCCTTGCCCAGGACGACCGCCCGGCCGTTGCCGAGCGGCATCAGCTGCCACCAGTTGCTGCTGCCGTCGTCATGCTGCAGCCCGCTGTCCTCGACCCAGTAGCCCTGCTCCGGCCCGGCCGCGTGCAGCACCGCCATGACCGAACCCTCCAGCCACAGCTCGTCCAGGTCCCACATCCGCCCTCCCCCTGTCCGGCCTTCCGGCCGTGCGCCTTGCTGTCCGTGCGGGCCACCGCTTTCGCCCGCGCCATGGAAGCACGTCAGGGCTGAGGGTCGCGCGCGTCGTAGCGGGCGAAGGCGCGGCGCCCGAGGCCGAGTCCGGTGACGACCAGGACGCAGGCGAGACCGCCGCCGATCACCGCGGTGGCGGGTGAGGTCAGATCGGCCGCGGAGCCGGCGAGGAAGTCGCCGAGCCGCGGGCCGCCCGCGACCACCACGATGAAGACGCCCTGGAGACGGCCGCGCATCGCGTCCGGCGTCGCGGCCTGGAGCATGGTGCTGCGGAACACCATGGAGACGGTGTCCGCGCAGCCCGCGACGGCGAGGAAGAACAGTCCGAGCCACAGATGGCGGGAGAGGCCGAAGGCGGCGATGGCGGCGCCCCAGGCGGCCACCGCGATCAGGATGGCCAGGCCGTGGCGCCGGATCCCGCCGAGCCAGCCGGAGAACAGCCCGCCCAGAACGGCGCCCACCGCGGGCGCGGCGACCAGCAGGCCGACGGTCTTGGCGTCGCCGGCGAACCAGAGGACCGCGACCGCGGGGAAGAGGGCGCGCGGCTGGGCGAGCACCATCGCGGCCAGGTCGGAGAAGAACGTCATGCGGAGGTTGGGGCGGGTGGCGAGGAAGCGGAGCCCGTCGAGGACGGAGGCGCGGCGGCGGGGTCCCTCGCCCTGGTCGGGGCGCATGGCGGGCAGTCGCCACATCGCGTAGAGGGAGCCGGTGAAGGCCGCCACGTCGATGAGGTACGCCGCCTGGTAGCCCCACAGGCCGACGATCACGCCGCCGAGCATCGGGCCGCCCATCAGGCCGAGGTTGCTGGTCAGCGAGTTGAGGGCGTTGGCGGCGGGCAGCTGCTCGGTGGGCAGCAGGCGGGGGATCATCGAGGAGCGGGCCGGGGAGTTCATCGCGAAGCAGACGGCCTGGAGGGCGACCACGGTGTAGAGCAGCCAGACCCGGTGGTAGCCGGCCAGTGCGGCGGTCGCCAGCACGATGGACATCACGGTGGCGCCAAAGGCGCTGAACAGCCCCAGTTTGCGGCGGTCGACGGTGTCGGCGATGGCGCCGCCGTAGAGCCCGAAGACGACCAGCGGGATCAGCGAGCACAGGCCCACCAGGCCGACCGAGAAGGTGGACCGGGTGAGGGCGTAGACCTGGAGGGAGACCGCGAGGGCGGTCATCTGCTGGCCCATCCAGGAGACGGTGTTGCCGCACCACAGTCGGCGGTAGTCCGGGGAGGTGCGCAGCGGGGTCAGATCTGCGAATATCCGGGAACGCAGGGGTATTTCGCGCTTCGTCCGGCTCGCGTCGGTCGGTTTGCCGGTCGTCTCGCCGGAGGTCTCTCCCGACGTCTCGCCGGAGGTCGTTGTAGGGGGCACGCGGCGCAGTAAAGCACGCCGCCGGGGCGCGTTCGACGGCAGGGCGGGAAGTGGCGCCGGGCAGGTGCGCCCCTTACGCGGCGTGCGGGCCCGCCGGGAGGCCGTACACCCGTCGCGCGTTGTCCGCCGCGATCATCGCGCCCACCCGGCGCGCATCGTCGGCCGACCAGGCCCCGGAGGCGGTCCAGTCGCCGAGTACGGAGGCGAGCGCGGTGCGGAACAGGGCGCTGCCGACCAGATAGAGCTCCGGGAGGCCGTACGCGTCGGTGGAGAAGAGCAGTTTGCCGAAGGGGACGAGCTCCAGGAATTCGGCGAGGACGGCCGTGGCACGGGGGCCGATATGGGTCAGCGTCAGCCCGACGTCGGCGTAGACGTGCGGGAAGACGGCGGCGAGGTAGGCGGCCTGGCGGTGGTACGGGTAGCAGTGCAGCAGCACCAGATCGGTGCCGGTGCCGGCGGTGGCCCGTACGAGGTCGGTGAGCAGCGCCGGGTCGGCCCGGTCGAGGCGCAGGTCGGGGTCGCCGAAGCCGGTGTGCAGCTGGAGCGGGCGGCCGGTGGCGACGGCCTGCCAGACGAGGTGGCGCAGCAGGACGGGGTCGGTGAGGCGGGGCAGCCCGGCGGCCATCCAGTCGCGGACGGCGGTGTGCACCGCGTGCGGGGTCGGCGGCAGCGGGTCGAGGGCGAGGCCGTGGCGGTAGGCGACGACGGATTTGAAGGCGACGGCGGTGCGTGCCGCGTCCCGGATCGCGGCGTCGAGGGTGCCGGTGAACTCCTCGGCGTCCCGTGCGCCGAGGGCGGCGCGTTCGGCCAGCGCCTCCAGCCGGACGACCTCGTAGCCGGTGCCGCGCCCGGCCCGCGCGGTCTCGGCGGGGTCGGTGAGGTCGCCGGGCAGTCCGGTGTCGACGAGGTAGGCGCCGATGCCGGTGGCGCCCAGCAGCCGGCGGCGGGTCTCCTCCGGGCCGAGGTCGCGGCGGCGGGCCAGATAGCGGTCGGGCGGGCAGTGGGCGGGCAGGTCGAGCAGCGGCGGGCACCAGCGGCGGACCGCGAAGCCGGTCTGGGTGTCGAAGAAGCTGGTGCCCGCGGCGGGCGCGCGGTCGGATTCGGTGAGATAGGCGGCGAACGTCCCGGGGTCCGGTTCGTGCCGGAGCACTCCGTGGCAGTGGTGGTCCACCAGCGGCGGCAGGCCGTCGTCCGGTCCGGGGACGGTCCCCGGGGCGTTCGCCGTCATCACCAGCGCCAGCGGGTGGCGGCGACCAGCTCCTCGGCGTCGGCCTCGGCGAAGCGGGCCTCCTCGGCGCGCCGTACGGCGAGCACCGCGCCGTGCAGCACCTTGCCCATCGCCTCCTGCAGCGGCGCCGACTTCTCGAACCGGTCGGCGGCCTCCGTCAGGGTGCCGGGCAGCCGGACGATGCCGCGCCGGGCCCGCTCGCGGACGCCGAGGACGCCCGGGTCCTCGTCCTCCGGCGCGGGCAGCTGCGCCCCGGTCTCGATGCCGTGCAGTCCGGCGGCGATGACGGCGCCGACGGCGAGGTAGGGGTTGGCGGCGCCGTCGAAGGTCTTGATCTCCGCGCTGCCGCCGTCCGGGTCGTCCGGGGCGCCGGTGATCAGCCGCAGCGCCGCCTCGCGGTTCTCCACGCCCCAGCACTGGTAGACGCCGGCCCAGTGGGAGGGCTGCAGCCGCAGATAGCTGGCGGGCGAGGGGCAGCCGACGGCGAGCAGGGCGGGCAGGGCGCCGAAGACGCCGCCGAGGAAGGCGACCGCGTCGGGCGCCAGGCCCCATGCGGCGTCCGGGGTGCGGTGCAGGCTCTTCCCGTCGCGGTTGAGGCTGAGGTGGAGGTGGCAGCCGTTGCCGACCTCTCCGGCCGTGACGGCCGGGGCGAAGGAGGCGCGCAGTCCGTGCCGGACGGAGACGGCGCGGATCGTCTCGCGCACCAGGACGGCGTCGTCGGCGGCGCGCACCGGGTCGCCGGGGGCGCAGCTCACCTCGAACTGGCCGGGCGCGTACTCGGGGTGGATCTGGTGGACCTCGATGCCCTGGAGGGTCAGCGCTTCGGTGACATCGCGGAGGTAGTCGGAGAGCTCGACGATCCGGGTCATGCCGTACGCGGGTCCCGCGCAGGGGTGGTCGAGGGCCTCGAGCGCGCCGTTCGTGGCCGGATCGTGGCCCTTGGGCGCGCGGGTGACGACCCATTCGGTCTCGAAACCCATCCGCACGTCGATGCCGGCCGCCGCGGCGCGCTCGGCCATCGCGCGGGCGAACTGCCGCTGGCACGCGGGGTGCGGCCGGCCTTCCTGGTCGAACCGGTCCGCCGGGGCCCAGGCCCAGCCGGGCTGCGCGGCGAGTACGGTGAGGCGTTCGAGGTCGGGGAAGAGCCGCAGGTCGCCGGTGGGTCCGCCGAGGTGCTCGGATGCGGTGACGGCGTCCTCGGAGGTGAAGACGTCGAAGACGGGCGACATGCCGACGCCGCGGCGGACGGCGTGTGCCAGGCGCTCGGCCGGAACGGCCTTGGCGCGCACGATACCCGCGTTGTCCACCCAGGTCAGTGCGATGTTACGGACGCCTTCGGCGTCCAGCAGCGCCGCCACCTCGCGGGTGTACCCGTGCCGTTCCGCATCCTGCGGCGCTCCCATAACCGTCCTACCGTCCTCACTTGGCCGTGCCGATGACTCGGCGCCCGATCCCGCCGGTGCCGGTGCGGCTCAGTGCCTTCCCGGTCAGGGGCAGTTGAACTCGCACCATACGCACTTTCCGGTGCCGCGCGGTTCCACACCCCAGACATCTGCCAGCCGGTCCACCAGCAGCAGCCCGCGTCCCGAAACCCCGGCCTCGCCCGGTTCGCGGCGCCGCGGCAGGCTGCTGGAGTGGTCCTCGACCTCCAGGCGCAGCCGCCGCATGGCGCTGTGCGGCATGCGGATGTTGACGATCGCCTCGCCGTCGGTGTGCAGCAGGGCGTTGGTGATCAGCTCGTCGGCGACCAGCTCGATCTCCTCGGAGCGTTCGCGGGCGCCCCAGGCCCGTACGGCGGCGCGGATCATGTGCCGGGCGGCGGACAGCGCTTCGGGGTCGGCGGGCGGGATGTGCTGCCGGAAGCGGCCGACGGTGTCGTGCTCGGGTGCGCCCAGGCGCCGGAGCAGCAGCAGCGCCATATCGTCCTCGCCGGGGGCCTCGTCCAGCGCACAGCACAGCCGGTCGGCCAGTTGCTGGACGTCCTGCGGGCCCTCGCGGATCTCTCGGGCCAGATCGTGCATCCCGTCGTCGAGATCGATGCCGGGCTGCTCGACCAGGCCGTCGGTGCACAGCACGAGGGTGTCGCCGGGGGCGAGATGGACGGTCGTGACGGGGTAGTCGAGCCGCACGAACTCGGAGGCGATGCCGAGCGGCAGCCCGCCGGCCACCGGCAGGCGGCGGCAGATGCCCTCGGCGTGCCGCAGCAGCGGGTCGATGTGTCCGGCCCGGACGAACCGGGCGGCTCCGGTGCTCAGGTCCGCGTCGACGTAGATGCAGGTGGCGAAGCGGTCGGTGTCGAGTTCGTTCAGGAAGGCGGAGGCGCGCGCCATGACGGTCGCGGGCGCATGCCCTTCGGCGGCGTAGGCGCGCAGGACGATCCGCAGCTGGCCCATGAGGGCGGCGGCCTGGGTGTCGTGCCCCTGGACGTCGCCGATGACGGCGGCGACCCGGCCGTCGGGCAGCGGGATCACGTCGTACCAGTCGCCGCCGATGTCCCGGCCCATCCGGGCGGAGCGGTAGCGCACCGCCACCTGGGCGCCGGGGACGCCGGGGATCCGGCGGGGCAGCATGGCCTGCTGGAGGCCCGCGGCGAGATCGTGCTCCTGGTCGTAGAGCATGGCGCGGGCCAGGCTCTGCGCGATGCTGCTGCCGAGCGCGAGCAGGACATTGCGCTCCTGGTCGCGGAATTCGCTCTCCCGCTCGAAGAACAGCCCGATCACGGCGATGAGGCGGCCCTGGGCGATCAGTGGCAGATACGCGGCGGAATTCACGTTCAGCGGTTCGATGGCGTGCCACAGCCGCGGGTAGCCGTACTGGAATTCCTTGCGGCTGCGCACATAACGCGGGGTGAGGGTGCGCACGACCTCGCTCATCGGGAACTCGTCGCCGACCCGCGTGTACTCCAGGTCCGGTACGTAACTGCCCGCCTTGCCCTCCGACACCAGCCGGATGTGCCCCGCCTCGACCAGTCCGAGGATGACGTTCTCCGCGCCCAGCCGGTCCAGTCCCTGTTCATCGGCGAGTACGGCGATGACCTCGCCGACCGTCCGGGCGTGCGACAGGGCGGCGGTGACGCGCTCCACGACGCTGGTGTGCCGCCGCCGCTCCTCGTCGACCGCGAGCCGCTCCGCCGCGTGGGTGTATTCGTCGGTGGCGTCGCGGACCACGCCGATGATCCGGCGGGGTCTGCCGGTGGGGTCGCGGCGGATGCTGCCCTGGGCGTGCGTCCAGCGCAGCTCGCCGTCGCGCAGCCGTACCCGGAAATAGGCGCCGTAGGAGTCGCTGCCGTCCTTGAGGGCGCGGGCCACCAGGGCGTCCAGGCGGGCCGCCTCGTGGGCCGGGACACGGCAGCTGAGGGTGTCCGGGCGGTCGTCGTACTCCGCCGGCAGCATGTCGTAGACCTCAAGGGCGGGCGCGTCCATGTGCATCAGCCCGCTGTCGAGGTCCCAGTCGAAGCCGCCCATGCCGTTGAGAGCCAGGGTCAGGTCCGGGTGGGCGGGCCAGTCGTCCGGCACCGACACGGTGGGGCGCTTCGCTCCCCGATCAGCCATGTCGTCACTTTGCCACATTCCCCCTCCTTTCTGCTGCTCCAGCGGAATTGTCCGCCACATCCGCCCCGCACCTGACTCGTGCATCAGTCACCTCATCACGCACCCGTGCGCACCCCCAAAGAACAGGCCCATCTGCCTTCATCCCGCGCCCTGCTCGTTGCGAAGTTCTCAACACACTGTTACGGTCCCCGACCATGAAGGAAGACGCCTCGGATCCCGGAGCCCGGGTCGCCGATGAGGCCGGAGACATCACGGACCGTGTCCGGCAGGTGATCGACCGGCTCGGCTGCAGCCGTCGCGAGTTCGCCCGCCGGATGGTCATGGACCCCTCGAAGCTGTCCAGGTCGCTCGGCGGCACCCGGCGCTTCACGCTCGCCGAGATCGTGCGCATCGCCGATATCGGCGGCGTGGAGACCGGCTGGCTGCTCGGCGCCCCGGAGCGCCCGGCGCCGCCGCCGGGCCGCGAGCCGGCCGCGGTGCCCGAGGGCGGCCGGCCGCTGCAGATCGTGCGGGAGACCGTACGGCTGATCGCCGAGCACGGCTTCCACGGCGTCCGGGTCGCCGATATCGCGGCCGCCTGCGGTACGAGCACCGCCGCCGTGCACTACCACTTCCCCGGCCGCGACGAACTGCTCGAGGCGGCCGTGCGCTGGTGCATGGACGAGGACACCGAACGCCGCGCCGCGGGCCTGGCCGAGGCCGCCGACGCCCGCGCCGAACTGCTGCATCTGATCGCGCTGCAGACCCCGCGCACCGCTCAGCAGCGCCGGCAGTGGCTGGTCTGGCTCGACCTGTGGGCGCAGGCCGCCCGCTCCACCGCCGTCGGCCGGCTGCACGAGCACTACTACCGGCAGTGGCGCACCACGGTCGCCGACGTCCTGCGGCGGGGTGTCGCCCAAGGCGTCTTCCGCCCGCTGGATCCCGAGTTCACCGCGCTCCGCCTGACCGCGCTGATCGACGGCCTGGCCACCCAGGTGCTGGCCACCGCCCCGGACAGCACCTCCCCCGACACCATGCACGCCGCGCTCCTCGCCTTCGTCGAGAGCGAGCTCACGCCCGGCTGACACCGGGCCCACCACCGGCCGCCGCCGGGCCCGCACCGGCCGGCGCCGAGATCACCCCTGCCCGCCGCCGGTCCCCCACCGGCCCCAGAGAAGGGAACCCCGTGAACAACGAGGTCATCATCACCTGCGCGCTGACCGGCGCCGGTGACACCGTCCGCCGCTCCCCGCACGTCCCCGTGACGCCCCGGCAGATCGCCGAGTCGGCCGTCGAGGCGGCGGACGCCGGCGCCGCGGTGGTGCACATCCACGTACGCGACCCCGAGACCGGCGCCCCCTCGCGCGACCCGCGGCTGTACGCCGAGGTCGTGGACCGCATCAAGCAGACCGGCACCGACGTCGTCATCAACCTCACCGCCGGCATGGGCGGCGACCTGGTGATCGACCCCGACGCCCCGCTGACGCAGCTGCCCGGTACCGACCTGGTCAGCGGCCTGGAGCGGCTCCCGCACGTCGAGGAACTGCTCCCCGACATCTGCACCCTGGACTGCGGCTCGCTCAACTTCGGCGACGGTTCCAACCTCTACGTCTCCACCCCCGACATGCTGCGGACCGGCGCCCGGCGCATCCAGGAGCTGGGCGTACGGCCGGAGTTGGAGATCTTCGACACCGGCCAGCTGTGGTTCGCCAAGCAGCTGCTGGCCGAGGGGCTCCTCGACGACCCGACGATCTTCCAGCTGTGCATGGGCATCCCGTGGGGCGCACCGGCCGACCCGGGCGTGCTCCAGTCGATGGTGAACATGCTGCCCGAGGGCGCCCAGTGGGCCAGCTTCGCGCTCGGCCGGATGCAGATGCCGTGGGTCGCCCAGTCGATCCTGCTCGGCGGCAACGTCCGGGTCGGCCTGGAGGACAACCTGTACCTCAGCCGCGGCGTCAAGGCCACCAACGCCCAGCTGGTCGAACGGGCCGTGCAGATCACGGAGTTGCTCGGCGCATCGGTCGCCACGCCGGACCAGGCGCGGGCCCGGCTCAACCTGAAGCCGCGCGGCTGACCCCGCTCCCTCCCCCACCCCCACTCCCCCGTCTGGAGCCGCTCCCCCATGCCCGAAACCACCCCCGGCATCCCCGGAACCACCCCCGTTTCCCCCGCCGCCCCCTGCGCCCCCGAGGACGTACGCCGCGTGGCCTGCATCGGCGCCGGTGTCATCGGCGGCGGCTGGGTCGCCCACTTCCTGGCCCGTGGCTATGACGTCACCGCCTGGGACCCGGCCGACGACGCCGAGGACCGGCTGCGCCGTCTGGTCGCCGCCGCCTGGCCCGCGCTGGAGCGGATAGGCCTGGCCGAGGGCGCTTCCCCGGACCGTCTGACGGTCGCCGGGACGTTGGCCGAGGCCGTCGCCGACGCCGACTTCGTTCAGGAAAGCGCCCCGGAGAAGCTGGAGTTGAAGCGGTCGCTGCTGGCGGAGCTGGCCGCCGCCACCCGCCCGGGTGTCGCCATCGCCTCGTCCACCTCCGGCTACCCGATGACCGATATGCAGACCGAGGCGGCCGCGACGGCCGGCGCGGGCCGGCTGGTCGTGGGCCACCCGTTCAATCCCCCGTACCTCATCCCGCTGGTCGAGGTCGTCGGCGGCGAGCAGACCGACGCGGACGCCGTGGCGTGGGCCTCCCGCTTCTACGACGTGGCCGGCAAGTCCGTCATCACCATGGACCGCGAACTGCCCGGCTTCATCGCCAACCGCCTCCAGGAGGCGCTGTGGCGCGAGGCGCTGCACATGGTCGCCAACGGCGAGGCCTCCGTCGAGGACATCGACGCCTCGATAACCGAGGGTCCGGGCCTGCGGTGGGCCTTCATGGGCCCCTGCCTGACCTTCGCGCTGGCCGGCGGCGAGGGCGGCATGGCCCATATGCTCGACCACTTCGGCCCGTCGCTGAAGTCCCCCTGGACCCGGCTGGAGGCGCCGGAGCTGGACCGGGCGCTGCGCGATGCGATGGTCGACGGCTGCGCGACGGCCGCGGGCGACCGTACGTACGCGGACCTGGTCGCCGAACGGGACCAGGGCGTGATCGATGTGCTGCGCGCGACCGGCAGGCTGGGGGGCGACACGCGATGAGCGCCGCTCTCCCCCTCTTCCGGCAGACCGTCCGGGACGAGTGGATCGACTACAACGGCCACCTCAGCGAGGCCTACTACGTCCTGGTCTTCGGCTTCGCGACGGACGCGCTGATGGATGCGGTGGGGCTCGACGCCGACTACCGGGCGGGGAGCGGCTGCTCGCTCTACACCGTCGAGGCGCATGTGCGGTACCTCGACGAGGTCGCCCGGGACAGCCAACTCGCCGTCCGCACGACGGTGTTGGGGGTGGACGGGAAGAAGGTCCGCGTCCTGCACGAGATGTATGTCTGCGAGGCGTCGTCCGGCGAGCCGATCGGCGATCCGGTGGCGACGGAGGAGCTGTTCACCCTGCACGTCGACCAGGGGGCGGGGCGGGCGGCGGCGCTGCCCGAGGCTGCCCGCGCCCGCCTCGGCGCGCTCGTCGCCCCCGCGCCGGAGTGGGCGGGCCGCGGAATCCGGGAGGTCTGAGGCGCGCGCCGCCCGCTCCTCGCGGGCACGCCCGGTGCGACCCTGGAGTGACCAGCGCCCGCCCACCACCGACAGGGAGTCACCATGGCCACCACCCGAGGCCACCGCATCGAGGTCACCCAGGGCACCGAGCACATCCGCGTCGTCGTCAACGGCCGCCTCCTGGCCGACACCCACCGCCCCCTCCTCCTCTCCGAGACCGGCTACCCGGTCCGCTACTACCTCCCGCCGGAGGACGTCCGCACCGACGAACTCGTCCCGTCCGACACCCACACCGTCTGCCCCTTCAAGGGCACCGCCTCCTACTGGTCACTTCCCGGTGGCCCGGAGGACATCGCCTGGGCCTACCCTGAGCCGCACCCCGAGGTGGCGGAGATCAAGGACCATCTCTGCTTCTACGAGGTGGAGTTGGGCTGATCCAACGGGAACGCACGCGAGGTCCGGGATCGACGGCGGAGAAGTTGGGAAAGTTTCCTAACAAATACTCCGCAGCTCCTTGACGCGTACATGGCCTCCCGTCAGGATTCCTCGGAACGGCTCCCCCACGCCGACCCAGGAGACGGACATGACGTCGACCCCGCGCGCCGAGAAACACCCGAGGAAGCGCACCGGAAAGCACCCCGGGAAGCGCACCGGTCCCACCTCCCCCCGCTGGGGCCTCCCCGCCGCGGGCGCGGCGCTCGCGCTCGTCGGCGGGGTGGTGCTCTGGTCGCCCACCGGCCGGGCCGACGCCACACCGGACCGGGCGGCGGGCGCACGGGCCGGCGGCTTCACGGCCGTCGCGGCGGGCGATATCGCCGAGCGGTGCACCGCCGAGGACAGCGGCTGCGAGCATCCGAAGACCGCGGCGCTGGTGAAGAAGATCAACCCGGCGTTCGTCATGACCATGGGCGACAACCAGTACGACGACGCCCGGCTGAAGGACTTCAAGCGCTACTACGACACCAGCTGGGGCGCCTTCAAGGACCGGACGCACCCGGTGGCCGGGAACCACGAGACCTACGACCCGGACGGCGAACTGTCCGGCTACAAGGCCTACTTCGGCGATATCGCCTACCCCAAGGGCAAGAGCTACTACAGCTACGACCAGGGCAACTGGCACTTCATCGCGCTGGACTCCAACAACCTGGACTCCGCCCAGACCGACTGGCTCACCTCGGACCTCGCCGCCAACTCCAAGAAGTGCGTGGCCGCTTACTGGCACCATCCGCTCTTCTCCTCCGGCGAGCACGGCAACGACCCGGTCAGCCGCCCGGTCTGGAAGCTGCTCTACGACGCCAAGGCCGAGCTGATCCTCAACGGGCACGACCATCACTACGAGCGCTTCGCGCCGCAGAACCCGGACGGCAAGGCCGACAAGAACGGGATGGTCGAGCTGCTGGGCGGGATGGGCGGCGCGAACCCGTACAAGATCGAGGAGGTGCAGCCGAACAGCGAGAAGCGGCTGACCGACACCTTCGGCGTGGTCAAGCTCAACTTCACCGACGACGGCTTCTCCTGGGACCTGGTGGGCACGGACGGCAGCGTCAAGGACACCAGCCCGAGCTACCGGTGCCACTGAACCCCAGGGCGGACGGGCCACCGCGACCACGGGCGGTCTGAACGATGTATCTCGCGACCACCGACGCGGCCGCGACGGCGGCAAAGGTGACGCGGGGCCGCGTCGGGGGGCCGGTACTGGCCCTCGGCGCGGTCAGCCTCGTCACGGACATCTCCTCCGAGATGGTCACCGCCGTACTGCCGCTCTACTTCGTCCTCCAACTCGGTCTCTCGCCCCTCCAGTTCGGGTTTCTCGACGGCCTCTACAACGGTGTCACGGCGCTGGTACGGCTGCTGGGCGGGCAGGCCGCCGACCGCGGCGGGCGGCACAAACTCGTCGCCGGGGCGGGCTATGCGCTCTCCGCGCTGTCCCGCCTCGGGCTGCTGCTCGCGGGCGGCGGCACGGCCGGCATCGGCGCGTCGCTCGCCGCGGACCGTATCGGCAAGGGCATCCGAACCGCGCCGCGCGATGCGCTGATCTCGCTCAGCGCCCCGCCGGACGCGCTCGGCCGGGCGTTCGGCGTACACCGCGCCATGGACACCACCGGCGCCCTGCTGGGCCCGCTCGCCGCGTTCGCGCTGCTGTGGGCCACGGCGGATGCGTATGACGCGGTGTTCGTCGTCAGCTTCTGTGTGGGGCTGGTGGGGGTGTTGCTGCTGGTCGCCTTCGTACCGGGGCGCACTGCGCAGCCCGCGGCCCCGGCCACCGGGCCCCGCCCCCGCGCCGTCCCGCGCCGGCCCGCCCCGCTCCGCGACCCCGCCTTCCGCCGGATCTTCGCGGCCGCGGCGCTCCTCGGCGCGGCGACCATCGGCGACTCGTTCGTCTATCTGCTGCTCCAGCGCCAACTGGGTTTTGCGGTGAGCTGGTTCCCGCTCCTGCCGCTGGGCGCCGCCGCGGTCTATCTGCTGCTCGCGGTGCCCGCCGGGCGGCTCGGTGACCGCATCGGGCGGCGGGTTCCCTTCCTGTGCGGACATGCGGCGCTCCTCGGCGGCTACGTCCTGCTGCTGGCGACGGACGCGGGACCGGTGCTGCTGGTGGGCGTGCTGCTGTTGCTGGGGGTGTTCTACGCGGCCACGGACGGTGTCCTGATGGCGCTCGCCGGGCCCGTTCTGCCCGCCGCGCGACGGGCGAGCGGAATGGCGCTGCTGCAGACCGGCCAGGCGCTGTGCCGTCTGCTGGCGGCGGCCGGCTTCGGCGCCGCCTGGACGCTGTGGGGCGCCCGGCCCGCGCTGTTCCTCGCCGCCGCCGCGTTGGCCGTGGCGCTCGCGGCGGCCACCGCGCTGCTTCCCGGCCGCGGCCGGCGCGGACAACGCCCGGAGCGGCCGGAAGGGCGCCCGTCCGCGCCCACGCCCCCATGACCGCCCCCCGGTCCGCCCCGCCGAAGGACCCGAAGGAACCGAACGGACCGAAGGAACCGAAGGAACCCACGCCCGTGTCCGAAACGCCGTCCACACCGCCGCCGTCGCAGCAGGCGGACCGGCCCCTCCCGGCGCGCACCGCCGCGCCGCCGGCCGCCCTCTCCCTCCGCGCCCGGATCATCGCCGTGGCGACCGCCACCGCGCTCCTCGCCGCCGTCGCCGTCGTCTACACCGTGGGCGCCGCCCGGCGCGCCCAACCGGCCGACACCGCCTCGGCCTTCGGCCTGGACCGCGGCCGGCTGTACTTCCGCAGTACGGGCGCCGGTTTCGGCCGGGTGGCCCGGCTGCCCGCCCCCACGGGCGCCTCCTCCCGGGCATCGGCCCGCACCGCCCGCACCACCGGCGGTCCCGCCTGCGAGCGCTTCTACGCCGCCGCGGGCACCGGCCTCTGTCTGCAGCGCCGCCCCGGCATCCCGCCCCGGTCCTACGCCGTCGTACTGGACCGGCGGCTGCGCGAGAAGCGGCGGATCGCGCTCACCGGCATCCCCAACCGGGCGCGGATCTCGGCGTCCGGCCGGATGCTGTCGTGGACGATGTTCGCCACCGGGGACTCGTACGCCACCAGCGCGTTCTCCACCCGCACCTCGATCCTGGACACCCGCACCGGCTACCTCATCAAGAACATGGAAGAGATCCCCCTCACCCTCGACGGCCGCCGCTACCACTCCCCCGACGTCAACTACTGGGGCGTCACCTTCGCCCGCGACGACAACCGGTTCTACGCCACCGTCTCGACGAAGGGGAAGACGTACCTGGTCGAGGGCGATATGCGGAAGTGGGCGGCGCGCACCCTCCGCGAGAACGTCGAATGTCCGTCCCTCTCCCCCGACAACACCCGCCTCGCCTTCAAGAAACGGGTCCGCGAGGGTGCCACCCGCCCCTGGCGGCTGTACGTCCTGGACCTGCGCACGATGCGCGAGCACCCACTCGCCGAAACGCACAGCGTGGACGACCAGGCCGCCTGGCTGGACGACCACACCCTCGGCTACGCCCTGCCGGGCCGCGGCGGCCGGCCCTTCGACATCTGGACCGTCCCGGCGGACGGCGGCGGCAGCCCGTCCCTGCGCGTACCGGACGCCTCCTCGCCGGCGCCGGTCCGCTGACCGGGACTCCCGCCCCGACCGGGTCCGTCCGTCGCGGCCCGGACGCCACCCCCGCGACCGCCCTCACCCCCACGTCCCCTCACCCCGCACGCCCCAGGAGACGCAGGCCCCGCGCACCCCGCACAATCGAAGGATGAACGGCGCGGAGGAAACGAACGACAGGTCCGGCGGGTCCGGTACGGGCGGCGATCCGGCCTGCTGGCTGCACATGGTGTGCGACGCCTGCGGGCGGGTCCGCGAGCGCGCGGACAGCGAGGTGTGCGAGCACTGCGGTGCCGGTACGGGGATCGCCGCCGCATCGCCCCCGGAATCCCGCCCCGGCTCCCGTTCCCGTTCCCGGGACCGTGATGAGCAGGGCCGGGCCCGCAACGCCCGGCCGCGGGACGGGCTGGGCCGCCCGCTGCCCTACGACTCGCCCGGCGTGGCGCGGCAGCCCGAGGGGGTGCCGCGCACTCCCGAGCAGGCCCTGACCGAGGCGCAGCGGCTGCTGGACGAGGGGATGCCGTTCCATGCGCATGAGGTGCTGGAGGACGCCTGGAAGGCCGCACCGGAGGCGGAGCGCGGGCTGTGGCGGGGGCTGGCCCAGCTCGCGGTGGGCCTCACCCATGCGGCGCGGGGCAACGCCACGGGTGCCGTGGCGCTGCTCGACCGCGGCGCGGGCGCCATCGCCCCGTACGCGGACTCCGCTCCGTACGGCATCGACATCGCCGGACTGGCCCGCTGGGCAAGGGACTTGACGGGCAGGCTGCCGGAGCTCGGCGGCCCGGTTCCGGCGGCCGGGACGGCGCCCCGGCTGCGCACCGGGGCCGCGTAGGCCGCACAGGCCGCACAGGCCGCACAGGCCGCGTAGGCAGGGCCGTTGGCCCGATACCGGGGCCGGGGCCGGACCGGCCCCGGCCCCGGCCCCTCAGGCAGGCCTCAGGCCTTCCCCTCCGGCGGGCCCCCGCGGCGGCGGCCGTGCCGTCGCCAGGCGAGCGTGCCGACCAGCGCGAGCGCCAGGGCGCCGACACCGCCGCTCCACAGTGCGGTGGCGGAGTTCCTGGGCGTGTCGTGGTCGGCCTTGGTGGCGACCGTGGTCATGGTGCGGGTGGTGCGGGTGGCTCCCTTGGGGCCGCTGGTCACCGGGCGTCGCACGGCACGGTCCTCGGGAGCTGTCGCGGTCCGGCTCTCGGGGGCGGCACGTACCGCGCGCAGGGCGTCGATCGGGCGGGCCTTGCCGGCGCTTTCGAAGCCCCAGTCGAGGAGGGCTCCGGCCTCCTTGTAGACGGCGTTGTACTCGCCGGACCGCGGGTTCATGACCGTGACCAGCAGCGTACGGCCGTCCCGCCGGGCGGCGGCGATGAGGGTGTTGCCGGCGTGGGTGGTGTAGCCGTTCTTGACGCCGATGATCCCGGGGTAGGGGGTCAGGCCGTGCGTACCGGCCAGCATCCGGTTGGTGTTCTCGATCTGGGTGAGGCCGTCGCGGGTGGGGAAGCGGGCGCGGGCGGTGGCGCAGTAGCGCGCGAACTCGGCGTTGGCGAGCCCGGCGCGGCCGAAGACGGTCAGGTCGTACGCCGAGGAGAGCTGGCCCGGCGTGTCGTAGCCGTCCGGGGATTTCACCGTGGTGTCCCGGGCGCCCAGCCTGCGGGCGGTCTTCTGCATCTCCTGGGCGGTGGCATCCCAGCCGCCGTTCATCGAGGCCAGGACGTGCACGGCGTCGTTGCCCGAGCGGAGGAAGACGCCGCGCCACAGGTCGGCGACCCGGTAGCTCTCGCCTTCCTCGACGCCGACGAGGCTGCTGCCGTCGCCGACGCCGTCCAGGTCCTCGGCGCTGACCCGGCGGACCGAGCCGGCCGGGAACTTCGGCAGCGCAGTGACCGCGAACAGCGTCTTGAGGGTGCTGGCCGGCGGGAGCCTGCGGTGCGGCGCCTTGGCGGCGAGGATGTCGCCGGTCTCCACGTCGGAGACCATCCAGGACCGGGCCGACAGGCCGTCCGGCAGCTCGGGCACACCGGGGGCGGCGGCGACGCGGACGTCCGCGCCCGGCGCGGCGGGCCGACGGCTCGCGGGCCCGGCGGCTGCGGTGTGGGCCGCGGCCGGTATGGACGTCAGGGTGATTCCGGCGGCAGCGAGCGCCGCGACCGCGGCGGCCTTCGTGGTTTTCAGCGCGTCGGTTGCCATGCCGTCACGCTAAGAACGGCCGTTGCGGCCCGCAGCGTGGGTGCGCCAGACGGACCACGGGGCGGGGGCCCGCTCGGCGTGTCGCGTCGCGGAGGGGCGATGGGCCCTGCCGTCGTCTCGCGGGAGACGGTGTCGCATCTGCAAACGACGGCCCGCCCGGTGCGACGGGGGATGCACACCGGGCGGGCTCAAGACCTTTCTACCGCATCGGCGGGTGGTTATGCCTCAAAAACCTGTTCGTTTCTCGTTTCCCAGGCCACCGGCAGCGAAATCAGGCCATGTGCGCGCAGGGCGCGTCGGTGCTGCAACGACTCCTTCGGAACGGCCAGTCGCAGGCCCGGGAACCGGCCGAGGAGCGCGCCGAGCGCGGTCTCGGTCTCCATCCGGGCCAGCGGCGCGCCGAGGCAGTAGTGGATGCCATGGCCCAGCGCCAGGTGTCCGGAGACGTCCCGGCCGTGGTCAAAAGTGTCCGGATCGGGGAAGCGGGCGGGGTCGCGGTTCGCGGAAGCGATGCCGAGCAGCACGCTGTCGCCCGCCGGGATCCGCACCCCGCCGATCTCCAGGTCCTCCTTGGCGAAGCGCCGGATCGCCAGCGGCGCGGGACCGTCGTGGCGCATGAACTCCTCTACCGCGGTGCGCAGCTCGGCCGGATTGCGGCGCAACCGGTCGCACAGAGCGGGGCGTTCGAGCAGGGTGAGGGTGGCGTTGCCGATGAGGTGGACGGTGTTCTCGTACCCGGCGAAGAGGATGAGGAAGGCGAGCGAGGTCAGCTCGTCCTCGGTGAGCCGGTCGCCTTCCGTCCCGGTGGCGTCGTCGCGCACCGCGATCAGGTCCGAGAGCAGATCGTCGCCGGGCTCCGCGCGCTTGGTGGCGATCAGGCCCGCGAAGAACGCCAGCATCGCCCCGACCGACTGCTTCATCAGCTCCGGCCTGCCGGGGTCGGGGGTGATCAGGGCGTCCGTCCAGGCCCGGAAGTCGTGCCGGTCGCGCTGCGGGACGCCGAGCAGATCGCAGATCACGATGATGGGCAGCGGCCCCGCGTAGTCGGCGATCAGATCGGCCCGGTCGCCGCGTTCGGCCATGGCGTCGAGGAGTCCGTCGGCGACCCGTCGTACGGGCTCCCGCAGCGCGTCGACCCGCCCCGGGGTGAACGCCTTGACCACCAGGCGGCGTACGCGGGTGTGGTCCGGCGGATCCATGTTCAGCAGATTGGCGTCCAGCGCCGGCGGCAGCGCGAGACCGCGAAAACTACCGGGCGTGGCATGGCGCTTGTCCAGGGCGAGCTTCGGGTCGGCGAGGGCGCGGCGGACGTCGTCGTAACGAGTGACCAGCCAGGCGGGGTTGCCGTCCGCGCCGGTGATCCGGTGCACCGGGCCCGCCTCGCGCAGCGCCGCGTAGGCGGTGTGGGGATCGTCGAGGAGGGGCGTCACGTCGATGGGGGCGTCGGGGCCGGTCTCGGCGGTGTTCTGCATGGGGCCCGACTCTAGACGGACGGCTCCCGGCGCTTCGGCGGCGGGACGCGGACGGCAACGGGCGGGGCGGCACCGGCGCCTACGATCCCGTGCCGCCCCTGTCGTACGGGTGGCCCGGACCCCCGTGCCGGGCCACCCCGTCTGTGTGGTCGCGCCGCCGCTAGCCGCGCGCCAGGGAGCTGCGCTGCCGCAGCTCGGTGAGCACGGTCTCTATCAGGGGCGAGTGATAGACATCCGCGACCAGCGCCAAATGCTCGTATTCCGCGGAGAGTTCGGCTCCTCCGGGGTGCTTGGCCGTCCCGGCGGACGTCCCGCCCGCCGCCTCCGCGACGACCACCACGCTGTCGGCGCCATGGGCGGGCACATGGCCCACCGCGCGGTTCTCCAGCCCGCGACGCAGCGCGGCAGCCTCGGCGACGGCGGCCAGCTGACGGTCGTCGAGCGAGACGGCGCGGGCCCGTTCGCGGGCGATGTCGACGGCGTCGGACTCGACATGGCGGCGGATGCCGCGCTGGACGTCCCGGATCTCCGCCATCTGGCGGTTGGCGCGCCATTCGAGGTCGGCGAACGGCCAGCGGACGGTCCAGTTCGACCGTTCCATGGTGACCTCGGGAGTCCCTGCGGTGACGGTCCGCCAGAGCGGGGAGAGGCGACGGAGCCGGCGCCAGGCGGCGGCGCGGGGACCGGCGGCCGGGAGGGCGAATCCGGCGAGTACGAGGATCGCCGCGACCGAGGCGCTGAGCGGGGCCACGCCGTTGGACAGCCAGGGCGCCGGGTGGCCGGCCCAGGACAGGACGAAGCCGATGACCTTGCAGGCGCAGTAGACCAGGCCGAGCCAGCAGCCCGCGGCCAGCATCCGCAGGCCCCGGGCGAGCCAGGAGGCGCCGAGCCGGGTGGCGTAGCGCGGGCAGAGCGTCCCCAGGGCCGCCAGGCTCGATCCGAAGATGGCCAGATACAGCACCAGGAAGAGCATCACACCGGGAGAGTTGGTGTAAGCGGTGCTGAAGTCGCGGGGGTGCTCGACCGCATCGGGGCGGCCGACCGCGAAGCCGACGATCGCCACCGCCCACAGCGCGGCCACGCTCACGACGGCGGCGCGCGTCTTCGTCCGCGCGCGGGCCCGGCCGGCCTCGCCCTCGCCGGCCGTCCAGCGCAGCAGCAGCACCAAAGCGCCCGCGGCGAACACCACGACGGAGGAGTAGAGGAAGACCATGGCGAGATTGGCCACGCCGACCAGCCGGTCGAACCAGCGGTAGAGGCTGGGCGCGGAGAAGAGGAAGACCGTCGCCACCCCGCCCGTCATCAGGCAGGCGAGGCCCAGGTCGGTATTGCCGCGGTCGCGGAACCAGGCGGCCGATTTATAGCCGACGATGGTCCAGGCGAGGGCTCCGAAGCAGAGGTAGATGACGTCAAACACGCCGCGGCCCCCCGTCCCCGGCCGCCTCGGCGGCCGCCTCTGCGTCGGCGTCGGTGTCCGATTCCTGCTGCTTGCGGATGTGCTGCAGCGCGGGGCCGAGCGCCGCGGCCAGCTCGGCCGCCTGGCCCTCCAGCGGGAGTTCGCGCTCCCCGGCCGACGGAGCGACGCGCTCCATCAGCAGCGTGCCCAGCACCTCGGTCTCCCGCTCGGCGACGTTGTCATAGCCGTGGTGCCGGGCGAAGCCCGCGGTCAGCCCCATCCGGCGCATGGCGGTGGCGACATCGACCGACGGGGTCCACAGCCGCAGCGCGTCCTCCGTAATGGCCGGATCCTGCGCATGCCCCAGCAGGAGATGGCCCAGCTCGTGCAGCACGATGTGTGCCTGGTGCCAGGGGGACGTCTTGAGCTCGAAGAAGATCCAGTAGCCGTCATCCGTGGATGCCGTCATCCCCGACACCACCCCGCCGAGGCTCATCGGCACCATATGGACGGGCCGTTCCACACGCGCGGCGACGATGTCGCACATCCCCCGCAGATCGATGGAGGCGGGCAGCGCCAGCTCCTTGATCAGCTGCTTGCACCGCCTGCGTATCTGCCCCACTCGCATGCTCGTCCCGTCCTCGTGTCCGGCCCGCCGCCAGATGGCGAAGATCTGGTCACACTCGGCGGTCCCCGTCCGATCGCCGGTCGGTTCGCCCGCCGGTTCGTCTGTCGGACCGCCTGTCGCCTCACTCCGCACGCCGCTCACCACCCTGATCCGGCGGATCGGCCGGCAGATTCATCTGCTGCCGGAACTGGGAGATGATCGTCGTCAGGCTCTCCTGCACCTCCGGCGGCAGCCCGACGGAGCGCAGCGCGATGGCCCGCACCCGCTGATCGCGCATCGCCGCCAGGAAGCGGACCTCTTCCGCCACTCGCGCGGCCTGCGGTTGCGAGAGGTCGCCCAGCAGATAACCGACCGGTACGGCAAAGAACTTGGCCAGCGCGCGCAGCAACTCCGGGCTGGGGTTGGTGCGTTTGCCGTTGCGCAGCATCGACAGATACTGCTCGGTGACCTTGACCCCGCCGTATTCGGCCGTCTCACCGCTGATCTCGTCGGCCACAAACGCGTTGGTGTACGGAGCCCCGGCCGGGTGCATATGCGCGAAGAGATGGTTGAGCCGTTCCGCGAGCGGGCTGCTCGCCCCCTTGGGCCGGCCGTCGCCCCCCACTGTCATCCCCACCGTCCTCCGGACTCCTCCGGGTCCCGTGCGGTCGGTGGCCCAACGGGCCGAGCCCAACGAACAGTTAAGGGCCCCGGAACCTCTGTCCTCATCCTTTCATGGGACGAACGCCCCGCACCAGTCCACTTACGGACAGTGAGGCCCGACGAACTTAACCGGGAGTTGAGTTCACTCTGCGCGCGCACCGGAGCGGTCCGGGGCCGCCGCGGTCGTCGTCGACACCCTCCGGGGTCACCGGAGTTCGGCCGTCGTGAGCAGTCTCAGCTGGGCCTCCACCCACGCCGCGACCATCGCGTCGGGCTCGCCCTCCGCCACGGCCCGGGACAGCGCGCCGACCAGCCCTCCGGCGGTGTGCAGCCCCACGGCCGACAGGGCCGCCGCCGCATCGCCGAGGCGGCGGCGGACGCCGGGCGGCACCTGACGCAGGCCGTGGTGGGCGGCGTCGGCGCAGCCGGCGAGGGCGGTCCGCAGGGCGTCGTCGACGGGGTCGCACGGGCCGTGGTCCTCCTCCGGGGCGGCGCCGAGGTCCGTATCGCCGTCGCCCGGCGCGAGATCGGGCAGGACGGGGCCGTCATCGGTCAGTACGGCCAGGGGGCGCAACGTGATGCGGCCTCCGGAGCGGTGGACCGGGCCGCTGAGGTAGCGGGGGGTGCCGAACTCGCCCTCCAGGGCGGCGGCCAGGCAGTCCAGCGCCGCCGGGCAGGCGGCATCGTAGGTGGCCGAAATCAGCGCCTCCGTCCCCTGCTCGTCGGCGAAGACGGCGTCGAGGCGCTGGTCCCCGGGGTCGTAACCGATCGTCCGTACCTCGGCGACCGGTACGGCCCTGACCAGTTCGGCCTCGACTCTGGGGCGGAGCACCTTCGGCGGGAGTCCGGCGAGTTGGCGCTCCAGGGCGGCGAGGCCGGGGGCCGTCACGGATGCGGGCAGACCGCCCCACGCCAGGCCGTCGCCCAGCGGGGTGACGCTCGTCCGGGCGACCCGGCCGGGCGCCAGACGGACGATCCGGCTCGCGCTGCGGGACGCGGACTCGGTCACCACCTGGCCGGTGGCCAGGGAGCGCAGCGGCACGCCGCTGAGCCTGCGGGTGGCGAGCCGTGCGCCGGTCAGCGGCCGGTCCTCGCCCTCGGGGACCGGCCAGTGCTTGCGGAGCACCAGGACCGTGCCGCTGTCGGGGTGCGCGAGGAACACCTCGGCGGTGCGCTCGGTGGCGCTGCCGCCGATCCGGCAGCCCAGGCCGGTGAGGTGCACGCGGCGCAGCGGTGTCTCGGCGGGCTCGTCGCTGCCCAGGACCCGGGAGCGGGGGCCGGCGCCGCCGTTGACGGTCGCCCGGTGCCGGGCGTGGATCTCGGTGAGGAGCTCCGCGAGGCGTTCGGGGCGGTGCACGGTGGTGCGGTCCCGGTAGGCGTCCAGCTGCTCGACGAGATCGGTCAGCGCGGCGGCCGGCCAGCGCAGGCCCTGCCGTTCCAGGCTGCGGACGGCGCGGCGCAGCGAGGCCGTCGCCACGGCGCCCGTGTGCGCGGCGCCGTCGAGCAGCAGCTCATCGGCCAGGGCGACCACGGCCGCCAGGCCCGGGGCCGCCCCGGCGGCGGGCTTCTCGGCGGCGCCTCCCACGTCGAGCCGGACGTCGTCGGCGTCCAGGCCACGTGCGTCCGCCGCCCGGAACGCCCACACCGCGAGGACGACCATCTCGTGACGGGCGGTATCGGCGGCGTCGGTATGGGCGTAGCGCACCTCGCCGGGCACCAGGAAGCGGACCGTGCAGGAGCGCAGTTCCGCGCGCGCCACGGGATCGGCGGGCGTGGGGCGCACCAGCCGCGCCGGGAAGCCCGCGGTGAGGGTGCGGCGGGCGGCGGCCAGGGCCGGCGCGCCGTACAGGGCGGTCAGGGTGGCGTCGTCGACGCCGCCCGGCGACCAGGGGGTGAACGGCGCCGGCTCCGCCTCGGCCCGCGGCCGCCCGAACTGCCGTTGATACGCCAGGACCAGGCCGATGCGATGACGGCACACGCCGGGCGCCGCGCAGCTGCAGGACGCCGCCTGGAGATCGGTGTCGGGAGGCAGCGCGGCCGTCACACCGTCCTCGAACGCGCCCCGCACCGTACCGTCCGCGCCGACCTCGATGGCCGGCGCCGTCCCGGCGTCGAGGGCCTTGGCGGCGCGTTTGACCAGGCCGCGGTTGGCGAGCGCGGCGAGCGCGTCCGGGGTGAGGGTGAGGAGGTCGTCGCGGGTCATCGGCCCAGCCTTTCCGCGACGAACGCCGCCAGCTGCCCGGGGGTCATGGCGCCGATATGGGCGCCGGTGTCGGCCAGCCGCTGCGCGAGGTCGTGGTCGTAGTCGGGGTTGGCCGCCTCGTCCAGTGCGGCGAGCCCGAGCACCTGCGTGCCTTGCTGCACCAGCTCGCGCACCGTGCGGACCAGCCATTGCGCGTCGCCGCCCTCATAGAAGTCGGTGACCACCGCCAGGATCGTCCGGCGTGGGTTGTCGATGAGCGAGGCACCGTACGCCACCGCCTTGGCGATGTCCGTGCCACCGCCCAGCTGCGTGGTCATCAGCAGCTCCACCGGGTCGGTGACGTCGTGGGTGAGGTCCACCACGCCGGTGTCGAAGGCGATGAGGTGCGTGCGCAGTCCCGGCAGGCCCCACAGACAGGCGGCGGTCACCGCCGAGTGGATCACCGAGGAGGTCATCGACGCGGACTGGTCCACCAGGAGGATCAGCTGCCACTGCTCGACATGGCGCCGGGTCCGGGCGAAGAACCGGGGGTTCTCGATCGCCACACGGCGTGCCGCGGGGTCGTAATGCGCGAGGTTGGCGCGGATGGTGGCGTGGAAGTCGAAGTTGCGTGCCTGCCGGAAACGGCTGGGCCGACGGGCCCGGGTGCCGGCGAAGGACTGCCGGATCTCGGGCTTGAGCCGCTCCATCAGCTCACGGACCACCGCTTCGACGATGCGCCGGGCGAGCGCCAGCACCTGAGGGTTCATCAGATGCTTGGTGCGCAGCACGGCGCGCAGCAGGGTGGCGTTGGGCTCGATACGGGCCAGGACGTCCGGGTCGGTGACCACTTCCTGGATCCCGTACGTCTCGACGGCGTCCCGCTCCAGCCGCTCGATGGTCTCCTTGGGGAACAGCCGGTGGATGTCGTCGAGCCACTCCACGGTCGTGAGCACGGAGGGCTCATCGCCGCCGGCCCGTTCCCTGGCGCGGCCCGTACCGTCGGTGGCGTCCGTGCCGTCGTCGCCCTCTGCGCCGTCCGCGCCGCGCAGTCCGCCGATCCGGATCTGGCGTCGCGCCCGCTCCGGGTCGCGGCCGTAGAGCCACTCCAGCGCGGCGTCGCGGTCGGCGTCCTCGCCCTCCGGCGCGCCCGTACGGCGCCAGGCCGGGGCGCCGAGGATCAGCCGCCAGCGTTCGATCTCCGGATTCGGCGCGGTCATGATGTCCCCCGTGCGGTCGTGATGTCTCTTGTGCCGGGTGTGCCGGGGGCGATCGGGCCGAGCCCTTCTGCGGCCAGGACACGGGTCACCCGCTCCTCCAGGGCCATCGCCTCGGCGGCCACCAGGGGGTCGGCCACCGTCCGGGTCAGCGCCCTGGGTGAGCCGCGCAGCCCCCGGCGGTCCAGCAGTCCGCCGGCGATCGTCTCCCGTTCGCGGGGCGGGAAGTACGCGAACGCCTGGCGCAGGGCGGGCAGCGCCACCAGGAACTCGTCCCCGGTCATGGCGGCGACCACGGTGTCGAGCGCCCCGAGGACGCCTTCGCCGCCGCCCGTACCGCCGTCGGCCAGCACCTCGCTCCTGGCCAGCGCGAACAGCCCGGCGAGCCAGTCGCCCAGCACCTCGGGGCCGGCCGTACCGGCGAGGGCCTCGGCCGGGTCGAGGCCAAGGCGGCCGCCGCCCTCACGGGCGTCTTCGTCGTCCTCGCCTTCGCCGACGCTCTCCAGGGACCAGCACAGCCCGAAGGCCGCGCCGCGCAGATCGGGCGGCGCCGATGTGTCCGCGCTGATCCGGCGCGCGGTGGCCAGCGCCGGCGCCCGGTCCAGTCCGAGTTGCCGCCCGGCGTGCACCAGCGCGTCCCGCGTCGCCGCCAATGCGGACAGCCGGGCCCGGTCGGCGGGCGCGGGGCCGCCGTGCACGCCCTCGGCCAGCCACAGGATCCGGGTGACGGCGGCCCCGATGACGGCGCCCAGCAGCGGGCTCCCGGCCGCTCCCAGGAGGCGGTCGTGCCGCCACAGGCCGAGCGCGGCGCCCAGCGCCCTGCCGAGCCCGCCCAGATCCACCGCCTGCGCGATCCCGGCGTCGACGGCTTCGAGCGCACCCGCGGACAGCTCGGCGAGACCGCACAGCGCGGCATCGAACAGCACCCCGGCGAGCCGCCCGGCGTCATTGCCGGCATCGGCGATCCGCTCCCGCAGCACCGCCGCCGCGGCGTCCCGCAATGTGGCGCCGTAGGCTCCCGCCTCGATCAGCCGGGGCAGGCGCCGGTCGGAAGGGGACAGCTGCCAGCGCTCGTTGAGCACCAGCTCGGCTCCGGTGTCCGGCCCCGACTGCCGTACGCATCCCGGGATACCGAGCACCTGCAGCCGGTGCAGGACGCGGCTGCGGCGCAGGCCCCGGTCGTCGGCGAGGTCCAGGGTCAGGGCCGACGAGGCCGTGGCGGCGAGCCCGAGGCGTTCGAGCTCCGCGGTCGCGTCGTGGACCAGCGGCGGCGTCGGGGTGTCCGGGTGGAGCCGGCCGACCCGGTCGCCGCTGAACGCCGCCATCAGCTCCGCCACGACGGGGTGGGCGCCCGGGGCCAGCGGGCCGCGCGCGGCCCACGGCAGCCGCTGCCCGAGATCGTCCGAGACCAGCGTCCCGGCCAGGCCGTCCAGCACATCGGTACGGAACGGGATGCGATGGCCGCGCAGCCGCGCGAGCCCCTCGGTCATGGTGCGCGCCGCGATCAGATCCGCCGTGGACACCACATGACCGCGCCGCCGCAGCCGGGCCACGGATTCCGCCGCCAGCCCCTCGGCGGCGGCCCGCGCCCCGCTCTCCCACAGCCGCTGGTAGTACTCCGGGGACGGCATGCCCGACTGATAACCGGCGAAGGCGTCCAGCCGCCGGAAGGAGTACGGCACGAGGTAACTTGCCGCCACCGCCTCATCGGGCGGCCTCGGCACCTCGGGCCAGTCGTCCTCCCCCGTCGTCTCCGCGTCGCACAGGGCGCGCAGCGCCGGCTGGTGGAAGCCGCCGGTCACCACGACGACCGGCCGGCCGGCGGCCTCGGCGACCGCCGCCCTGACCCATCGCGCCATATACGCCTCGCGCGCCAGGTCCTCCTCGCCCGCGCGCTCCTCCCCGCGGATCAGGTCGAAGTAGGCCGAGAGCCGCTCGTCGAGCCCCTTCCCGAGGCCCTCCGCGCCGTCTCCTCCTCCGCCGTCCCCCTGGCCGTCTCCTTCACCGCCGGCCTCGAAGAGGTGATCCCACAGGGCATCCTCATCGTCGATCGCGAAGGTCTTGCAGAGGTGCGCGACCGCCTCCGCACCCCAACGGTCCGCGTCCGCATAGCGGTTGCGGCGGCGCGCGAACGCCGGATGCCAGGCCGGGAGGTCGATGAACCGCACCTCGGCGCCGCACTCCCGACCCGCGGTGAGCGCCACCCACTCCGGGGAATACGCACAGAACGGCGTCCAGGAATTCTCGTACCGCTCGCCGTCCCGGTAGGAGCTGAACACCGCGATCGGCAGCTCATGGTCGAGCAGCAGCTCGTCGATCCGGCCGTTGACGTCCGCGGGCCCTTCCACCAGGACGAACGCGGGGCGCAGCGACTCGATGGTCGAGGCCACCAGCCGGGCACAGGCCGGGCTGTAGTGGCGGACCCCGACGAAGGTGGCGGTCACCTGCTCCTCACCGTCCCCTCACCGGTCCGGGAGGAGGTGGCGGGCGCGGTGCAGGGCCTTCCACTGGGCGCCCTTCTTCCGCGGCACCCGCTGCTCCAGGTAGCGGCGCAGCCGGGCGAGGTCCTCGGCGTTGTCCTTCGCCGCCGTGCCCGCCAGGCACTCCACGATGTCGGCGGGCGTGCCCGCCTCCCCCCGCAGATACCAGCCACGCAGGCCCACGGCATGCGCGACCGAGACCGCCTCGGCGGTACTCATCACCGTGGAGAGCCGGTCCGTGGATCCGCCGCCGTCCGCCTCCGCGCTGCCGGTGCGCAGCTCACGGAACGCAGTGACCAGCACCTCCAGGACGTCCCGGGGCGCCGGTATCGCCACCCCGGAGCGCCGCAGCAGTGTGTTGGCCTCCCGCTCGACCAGGTCGAGTTCGGTGGCCAGGTCGGCGATGGGGAACACGGTCTCGAAGTTGAAGCGGCGTTTGAGGGCCGCGCTCATCTCGTTGACGCCGCGGTCGCGGGTGTTGGCGGTCGCGATGACGTTGAACCCCTCGGTGGCGAACACCATGCCGTCGGCGCCGGTCAGTTCGGGAATCGCGAGCGCCCGCTCGGACAGCAGCGAGAGCATGGAGTCCTGGACCTCCAGCGGACAGCGGGTGATCTCCTCGAACCGGACGACCTTGCCCTCGGTCATCCCGCGGAGCATCGGCGCCGGCACCAGGGACCGCGGGGACGGCCCCTCGGAAACCAACAGGGCGTAGTTCCAGGAGTACTTGATCTGGTCCTCGGTGGTGGCCGCACCGCCCTGCACGGTGAGCGTGGACTCTCCGCTGACGGCGGCGGCGATCAGCTCCGACAGCAGCGACTTGGCCGTGCCCGGCTCGCCGACCAGCATGAGCCCGCGGCTGGTCGCCAGGGTGACCAGGGCGCGGTCGACCAGGGCGGAGTCGCCGACGAACTTACGGCTGACGCCGCGCTTGTCGTCCCCGACGATGAACCGCCGGGCGGCGTCCAGGCTGAGGGCCCAGCCGGGCGGCCGGTGGCGGTCGTCCGTGTCGCGGAGCCGGGCGAGTTCGTCCGCGAAGCGGACTTCGGCGGGCGGCCGCTGGGCGGACGCGGATTCGGTGGATCCGGGCGTGGATCCCGGCGCGGATCCCGGCGCGGATCCCGGTGTGGATCCCGGTGTGGATACGGGTGGTGATGTCACGGTGTGGTGCCTCGCGGTTCGGAAGATCGGCGCGGTCGTCGGGATCGGCGCGGTCGTCGGGATCGGCGCGGTTCAGGTGTGCGGCACGGTCAGCGGCTCGGGACGGCCAGGGGCCCGTCCCGGTCGGGAGCCGGCCCCGGTCAGGAGTCCCTGCCGGTCAGGCGTCCGCCCCGGTCAGGTCGATGAGGTCGGTAAGCAGTTCGCTGACGGTCACCGGGTCGAGGTCGCCGAAGGTCCGCGCGGGACGCGGCTTCCGGCGCCGCCCGTCCTCGGCGAGGTCACGGATCGTGACGCCGGTGAGGGCCTGCTCGGGTCGCTCGTAGGGCGCCCGGACGACGATGCCCGGGTCCAGCCCCACCGCCACGGAGAGGCCGCCGGGTATCTCGCGGGAGATCCACGGCTGTACGCCGCCGTCCTGGGGAGCGGCCCGCCGCCACCCGCGCTTCTCCAGGCCGAGGACCGCGCCGGTCGGCACGGTGAGGTGCTGGAAGCGCGCGAGATCCGTGCCGCCGCGCTCGTCGTCGGACAGCGCATGGACGGGCCGGTCGAGCTGGGCGAACGGCTGGAGGATCTCGTAATCGGCGAAGACCTCCGCCCAGTTGTGCTCCGCGGCCAGGTGGACGGGATGAAGGATGCCGATCCTTGCCGCGTCCGGAAGGGCGAACGCCTCGTCCTCGATGTCGGCGAGGGTACGGTCCTCCGCCAGGCGGAAGTCGCGGCGGGTGTCGCCGTACTCGGCGGTCCACAGCACCCGCCGGGCGAGGTGCCACAGCAGGGGGTGGTCCGCGAACGTCGCGCGGAACTCGGCCGGGGACCAGCGGTGCTGGGACACCATGGCCCGCTCCATGCGCCGGATCTGGTCCGCGGCGACCACCCGCACGTCCTTCTTCAGCCCGGTGAACCGCCGGTGTGCGAGCGGCCCGAGGACCTGGTCGTCGCGCACGCCGGGCCTGGGCAGACTCTTGCGCCGCTTGCCGTCCTCATCCGTGACATACGGCCGGAGCTGCTCATCGAAGCCTGCGGTGAACCGGCGCCGGCCGTAATCGACGATCAGGCTGCCGTCCCGCTCCAGACCGAAGCCGGGCACCAACCGCTCGGTGAGCTGCTCCGCGGTCAGCCCCCGCTCATCGGCGAGCCGGCGGAGATGGTCCCAGGCCGTCTTCTTGACGCTGTTGTGCCTGGTCCGCTGGGCGATCCCGCTCAGATGCATCAGCGCGACGTCATTGCCGATGGCGGCCAGCACATCGACGCCGGCCATCGCCTTGCGGTAGTGGCCCTGCCGCGGCCAGGTGCGGATGAGGTGGGTCAGCTCGCGGGCCGTCTCCTCGCCGCCGAGCCGCTCCAGCGCGGCCAGTGCCCAGGCCGGCGCCTCGGCGCTCTGCCGGAACAGCGCCCACACGAATTCGTCCAGCGACGCCGGTTCGCACAGCTCCTTGACGACGTCGATGCCGGCATCCGCCGCCCCCGCGGGGCCCGCCTCACCGGGCCGGGCCACGGCGAGCATCCTCACCAGATGCCGGGCGGCCGGCACCGGCAGTGCCAGGCGGCTGCCGCGCACCAGCACCTGCGGCAGCAGATGGACATCGATCTCGTCGCCCGGGGCCGGCTCCCCGCCTGCGGCCTCCGCGCGCCCCCAGGGCGGGTCCACCAGCAGGTCGGGCAGCGTCTCCGGCGCCGCCTCCGCCACCCATTCCCTGGCCCGCATGGCCGACCCGATCGTCTTCCGGGCCCTGTCGGGCAGGGTCGGCACCACGTCCTCGACCAGGGCGGGGTGCGCCTTGAGGTGCTCCCGCAGCAGCCGTCCGGCCATGCGCGCCCTACGGGAGGCGCCGGTGGCCGAGTCGGCCAGCAGCCGCAGCGCCCGCACCGGGAACCGCCTCTTCGCCTCCAGTACGGCCGCATGGACACCCGGCCGCCCGAGCCGGGAGGCGAGCGCGCCGAACGCCTCGTCGCCGGGCGTGGCGGCCAGCACGTCGTAGATGGCGTTGAGGTCCCAGGGAAGGGGGACACGATTCTCATCGAGCAGTGTGACCAGCGTCGGTGCCATCGCGGGGCCGCCGACGCCCTCGGCAACGGTGTGTACCACCGGAGGAATCTGCAGCCAGGCCTCGCCCTGCCGCTCCCGCAGCAGCGTGAACTGTTCCGCCGAACTCAGCGCACACACCAGGAGGGGTGACCAGCGCGCGTAATTGGCCGTCAACGGGGTGGCGACCAGCTCGTCCGACCAGTCCGTCCGGGTCGGCACCAGGTAGGAGACGACGACCCGCTGATACTGGGTCAGCCGGTGGTCCGCCAGCGCGGCGACGACCTCCTGGTATTCGGCCTCGCCGGCGGCGGCCAGCAATTCCCTCGTCCGGCGGGCGGCCCCTTCGATGTCCTCGAAGCCGGAGGCGGAGTTGTCATCGTCCAGGACCGTCACCCAGCCGTCGAACGTCGGCTTCTTGGGCCTGTCCAGGACGAGTACGCGGCTGAGCTCCGCGGTCGCCACGGCGGCGAAGAGCAGCCCGTGCTGCCCGGCCCAGGCATCCGTGAAGCCCTCGCACTTCTCTTCGTCCCACCCCGACATCGACCAGATGGCCGCCGCGACCACGGCCGCACCCAGGGGATCCGGCTCGCCGTTCAGATGGGCACGCGCCGCGTCCGCCATCGCCTTGTCACTGGAGGAGTGGTCCAGGACCCCGTCCAGATCGGTCCGGATCTTCGCCAGCCTGCGCCGGATGGCCCCCGCCGCACGGGAGTCGATCTCGACCGGCGGCCCGGCGATTCCCCCACGCCGCGGATGGACCCGCTCGCGCCACGCCTCAGGAACGACGAAACTGTCCTCCCCCGCGGCCCCGTCCCCGACGTCGCTCACCCGCTCCGACCGGCCCATTCGCGCCTCCCCCGTTGCCTATCAACATCGTTGGCGCCAAGACTAGTTGGGGGGTCTGACAATGACCGTCGCGGTCGGCGTGCTCTCGCGTCGGCGTGCTCGCGTACCGGCCTCCTCGCGTACCGGCGTCATGCGCCGGCCCCACCCCGCCCCGGGCCAACGGCACAACAGAGCAAGGAGCTCGCATGCCTCGGCAAAGCCCGCCGAACGCACAGCAAGCGCACGCCGAACGCACGCCGAAAACACCTCAAACGCACTTCAGGGGCCATCCGAAGATGGCCCCTGAAGTGACAAAACAATCCGACTTCACTGTCGGGACGACAGGATTTGAACCTGCGACCCCTTGACCCCCAGTCAAGTGCGCTACCAAGCTGCGCCACGTCCCGTTTGCCCGTTCCGGCCGGGAGATGCCCCGGACCGACCGCGCACGAGAACAATACCCCATGTCAGAGGGTGGGCGCCGCCACATTCCGGCGCGGCGGACCGGCGCGGTGGGTGCCGCAGATGAGTACCCGTACTCATGCGCCCCTGTCACGGCGCCGCCACGCTACGCGCATGACTACTCCATCCATTCAGCGGCCGACGACCACGGCGTTCTTTGTGCAGGCCGCGACCTCGTTCGGACTGTCGCTGGTGGCGCTGATGATCGGGATCATCAAGCTGCCGGTCGGGCCCTGGGAGCGCGGGTTTCTCGCACTCGGGCTGATCTTCGTGGTGTCGTCGGCATTCACGCTGGCCAAGTGCGTACGCGACCGGCAAGAGGTCGCCGAGGTGACGAACCGGGTGGACAAGGCCCGGATCGACAAGATCCTCATCGAGCAGGACGTCTTCAATTCGACCCAGGCCTGATTCCGGCGACCCGGGGCGCGGAGAGGGATCCGCGCCCCGGGCTTGACCTCAAGGAAACTTGAGGTTGCAGGCTCTGTGGCATGACGAACGCAGCCATCACGCCGCCCCTCCCCGCCCCCACCACCACGGCCGGATTCGACGAACTTCCCACTCTCATGAGCCTGATGACGGGCGATGAGAAGCACGGGCCGGCCGCGACCTCCACCCTCGACGCCCTCTGGGTGCTCTACGACCGGGTGCTGCGGGTCTCCCCCGCCACCGCCGAGGACCCCGACCGGGACCGCTTTCTGCTCTCCAAGGGCCACGGCCCCATGGCCTACTACGCCGTGCTGGCCGCCAAGGGCTTCTTCCCCTCCGACTGGCTGCCGGGCTTCGGCTCGTACGACTCGCCGCTCGGGCACCACCCCGACCGGATGCTCGTACCGGGCGCGGAGATCGGCAGTGGCTCGCTCGGGCACGGGCTGCCGCTCGGCGTGGGCACCGCCCTCGGGCTGCGGGCGCAGGGCCGGACGCGACCGGCCGTCTGGGTGCTGATCGGCGACGCCGAACTGGACGAGGGCAGCAACCACGAGGCGCTGGCCTACGCGGGCGCCACCGGCCTGGACCGGCTGCACACCCTTGTCATCGACAATTCCTCCGCCTCGCACGGCCGGCCCGGCGGCATCGCCGCCCGCTTCGAGACCGCCGGCTGGTCGGCGACCACCGCCGACGGCCGCGACCACGAGGCGCTGTACGAGGCCTTCACCGCGCCGCACCCGGGCCGCCCCCGTGCGGTGGTCGCCCGCGTCGAGCCCAAGACCGGCTGACGGCCCGCCTCCTTCCGCGCCTCCAAGCCTCCGCGTTTCCACGTTTTTCGTGCTCTCAGCGCTTCTGTACTTCGAAAGGGACCCAGTGATGGACACCATGCGTGAGCGTTTTGCCTCGGTCACCTCGCGGCTGCTCGACGAGGACCCGCGGCTCGCGGTCGTGCTCGCCGAGATCGGCAGGGACGGCTTCGCCGATGCGGCCCGGCGGCATCCCGACCGGGTGGTGAACGTGGGTATCAGGGAGCAGCTGATGATCGGGGTGGGCGGCGGGCTGGCGCTCACCGGGATGCGGCCGATCCTGCACACCTTCGCCAGCTTCCTGGTGGAGCGCCCCTTCGAGCAGGTGAAGCTCGACTTCGGCCACCAGGGCGTGGGCGGGGTGCTGGTGAGCGCCGGCGCCTCGTACGACTGGCCCAGCGGTGGCTTCACCCATATGGCGCCCGGTGATGTCGGCCTGCTCGACACGCTCGACGGCTGGACGGTGCATGTGCCCGGCCACCCGGACGAGGCCGAGACGCTGCTGCGGCAGGCCGCGGCGGCCGGTGACGACAAGGTGTACGTACGGCTGTCCGTGCAGGTCAACCAGGCAGCGCGGCCGGTGGACGGAGCCCGGTTCCGGACCCTGCGGGAGGGGCGCGGCGGGGTGGTGGTGGCGGTCGGGCCGATGCTGGACCCCGTACTCACCGCGACCGAGGGGCTGGATGTGACCGTGCTGTACGCGACGACCGTGCGGCCCTTCGACGCGCAGACGCTGCGGACCGCCACCGGGGCGGCCGACGCCGCGCAGGTGGTGATCGTGGAGCCGTATCTCGCCGGGACCTCCACCCGCTTCGCGAACGACGCGCTGGAGGACCGCCCGCACCGCGTACTGGGTCTGGGCGTCGGCCGTCAGGAGCTGCGCCGCTACGGCGGGATGGACGAGCACCTGGCCGGGCACGGTCTCGACCCGCGCAGCATGCGGGAGCGGATCGCGGGCTTCCTGGGGCAGTAGGGGGCGCGCCGCCGGAGCACGGCGGCGCGGGGCCCGCTCACCGCCTCAGACGTGCTCACCGCCTCAGACGTGCTTGTCGAGCCACGCCAGCAGATCGCCGTGGACCTCGTCCCGGTTGGTCTCGTTGAGGATCTCGTGGCGGGCGTCCGGGTACGCCTTCCAGGTGAGGTCGCGGGTGCCGACGTAGCGGAAGTCCTCGAGGAGTTCGTGGACCAGGGTCATGTGCTGGTGGCAGGGGTCCTGGTCGCCGACGGCGATATGGACGGGCAGGCCGCGGGGGATGCGGGCCAGATGGGCGGGGTCGTTGATCTTGCGGATGGCCTGCACCCAGTCGAGGGCGAGGCCCGCGCAGAAGGGGAAGCCGCAGTCGTCGTCGGCCACGTAGCGGTCGACCTCGGCGGCGTCGCGGGAGAGCCATTCGTAGCCGGTGCGGTGGGGGAAGGCGTCGTTGAAGGAGCTGAAGGTGCGCGGGATGAAGGGCGAGAGGTGGCTGCGGCCGTGCGCGGCGATCTCCTGGTCCAGCTCGCCGACGGCGGCGTCGATGTCCAGGCCGGGCAGCGTGCGGAAGGTGCCGGAGAGGATCAGTCCGGCGAGGTCCGCGCCGTACTCCTGGGCGTAGTCGCGGGCCAGCATCGAGCCCATGCTGTGGCCGAGCAGGACCAGGGGGACACCGGGATGGGCGGCGGCGGCATGGTTGCCGATGCCCTTGAGGTCGGCGACGATCGCCCGCCAGGCGTCCTCGGCGACCACACCGCGGCCCCCGGTGGCGGGCGCGGTGCCGCCGTGGCCGCGGTGGTCGGAGGCGATGACGCCGTAGCCGTGGCCGGTCAGAAAGCGGGCGACGGCGTCGTAGCGCCTGCCGTGTTCCGCGGCGCCGTGGGCGATCTGGACGAGGGCCCGCGGCCGGCCGGACTCCGGGAGCCAGGTGTACGTGGCGATGCGGGCACCGTCCGGGGCCTGGTGGAAGTCCTGCTGCATGGCCTGCATGGCGTCGTCTCCTGACTGCCGGGGGTGATGGCTGAGAGTCGTCGGGCCCACTCTCGCGCTCCCGGCGGCGGTCCGCCAAGGGGCGCGCGCCACGGTTGACCCCGTACCCGCGCGACATGACACGATCGGCCGGTTCTTCCCCGGCTCCTGTGCGCAACCCCCTTATCCAGGAGGATCGTTGGATACCGCAGACCCTTCCGAGGGCGCCCGCCGCTCGCCCGGCTCGCCCGATTCCCCCGCCGCGCCCCTTCGTCCTTCGCCGCTGTCCCGCCGCAGGTTTCTCCAGGGCACGGCGTCGGCGGCCGCCGTGACCGGGCTGGCCGGGGCCGCACCCGCCGCCGCCTGGGCCCAGGACGCCCGCTTACCCGGTACGGTGCTCTCCTTCACCGCCGCCACCAATGGCGCGGCCTCCCTCTCCCCGGCCGGCGACCGGCTGGTCGCCGAGGTCCAGGACGTCCTGTGGTCGCTGCCGCGGGCGGGCGGCGACGCGGTGGCCCTGACCCCGCCCGGCCTGGAGCCCACCCGCCCGGTGCACTCCCCCGACGGCCGCCGGATCGCCCTGTGTGCCTATCGGGACGGCGGCTTCCACCTGTGGATGCTGGGCGCCGACGGCACCGGCCTGGAGCAGCTGACCGACGGCCCCTGGGACGACCGCGGCCCGGCCTGGTCCCCCGACGGGACCCGGATCGCGTTCTCCTCCGAGCGGGGCGGTGACGCGGTGGCGGGCGGCCCGTACCGGATCTGGGTGCTGGAGGTGGCGACGAAGCGGCTGACGCGGGTGACCGGGCTGTCCGGTCAGGACGGGCCGCACCAGGACGGCGCCTGGGAGGACTTCGATCCCTGCTGGTCACCGGACGGCTCCCGGATCACCTTCGTACGGGGCCGGGTCACCGGCGCCACGCTGACCTCCCGCACGGTGGCCTCGGTGTCCGCCGACGGTGGCGGCGCGGTGCGCACCGAGCACACCGAGACGGCCGCCGCCGAGGTGATGGCGCCCGCGCTGTCCCCCACCGGGCGGCTGGCGTACCTGCGGACCACCGACTATCCGGGCCCCACCTGCGCCCTGGTGGTGGACGGCGCCCGGGTCGAGGTCGACGGGGACGTGGAGCCGGTGCCGCCGCGCTGGGTCGCGCGGGACGCCCTGCTGCTGACGGTCGGCGGCCGGTTCCGGATCGTCCCGGTGGACGCTCCGGCGCGGGCCGAGACCATTCCGTTCCGGGCGGAACTGCCGCTGGACCGCCCGCGCTACCGCGTCAAGGACTACGGGTTCGAGCGGGCGGAGACGGGTCCGGTGCGCGGGGTGCATCTGCCCGCGCTCTCCCCCGACGGCCGCCGGATCGCCTTTGCCGCCCTCAACTCCCTCTGGATCGCGCCCACTTCGGGCAGCGGCGCACCACAGCGGATCGTCCGGGCCGCGCCCACTCGGTACGTCCTGGCGCCGAGCTGGTCACGCGACGGCCGGGCGCTGGTCTACGCGGACGACCGGGACGGGCTGTTCGCGGTGCGCCGTCACGAGCTCGCCACCGGACAGGAGACGGTGCTGGCCACCGGAGGCCGGGTGCAGCCGGCGCTGTCGCCGGACGGCGGGCGGCTGGCCGCGCTCGACATGTCGGGGAATCTCGTCGTGCGCACCCTGGCGGACGGCACGGAGAAGGTACTGGCCGCGCCGATGGGCGGCGGCGGGCTGCCCGGCCGCCCCAGCTGGTCGCCCGACGGCCGCTATCTGGCGTACTGCGACCGCAATCGCCTCAACCATCGCTTCCGCGAGGGCTACAACGTCATCCGGGTCCTCGACACCGAGACCGGTCAGGGCCGGCTGTACGCGGCCGCCGAGCACCTCTCGATCGCCGACCGCTACGACTCCGGGCCCGTCTGGTCCCCGGACGGGCGATGGATGGCGCTGATCGCCGAATCCGCGCTGTGGGTGCTGCCGGTACGGGCCGACGGCACGCCGGACGGTGCGCCGCGGCAGCTGACCGAGGAGAGCGCCGACCACCCGTCGTGGTCCGGGGACTCCGGCACGCTGTCCCTGCTCTATCTCTCGGCCGGAAAGCTGCGGCTGATCGGCATGGACGGCGGCCCGGCCCGGACCGTACGCGTACCTCTGGAGCGGCACCGGGCACCGGCCCGGGACACCGTCGTCCACGCGGGCCGGTTCTGGGACGGCACCGGGGAGGAGGTCCGCGAGGACGTCGATGTGGTCGTACGGGACGGGCGGATCACGGCGGTCGAGCCGCACCGGGCGACCCGCGCGGGCGCGGCCCGGCGGGTGGACGCCTCCGCGCAGACCGTGCTGCCCGGCCTGTGGGACGCGCACACCCATCCGTGGCAGACGACCTACGGCGGCCGGCAGACGGCGCTGCAGCTGGCGTACGGGATCACCACCGCGGTGTCCTGCGGCGGCTTCTCGTACGAGCAGGCCCGCATCCGGGAGGCCGTGGCGGCCGGGGCGCTCACCGGGCCGCGGCTGCTGACCTGCGGGGAGCTGCTGGACGGCGGCCGGGTCGCGTACAGCATGGGGCGGGCGCACGGCACCCGCGCCGGGCTGCGGCGTTCGCTGGCGCGGGGTGCGGCCCTGGAGTGGGACTTCGTCAAGACCTATGTGCGGGCGCCGGGCTGGGTGATGGCGGAGGCCGCGCGCTTCGCCCACGAGCGGCTCGGCGTCCGCGCGGGCAGCCATCTGCTGTCCCCGGGCGTACAGCTGGGCCAGGACCTGACCACCCATCTGCAGGCCACCCAGCGGGTGGAGTTCGGGCACGCCGTCTCCGGTTCCGCGCACTCCTATCAGGACGTCGAGGAGATCTACACCGGCACCGACTTCCACCTTCTCGCGACGCCGTTCTCGGCGGCCGCGCTGCTCGGCGACGATCCCTCCCTGGCGGACGACGACCGGGTGCGGAGGCTGATGCCGCCCTGGGACGCCGCCGTCGTACGGGAGGACGCCGGGCACCGGCCCACACCGGCCCAGCTGGCCGACATCGGGACCGAAGTCGCCATCTACCGGCGGGTGCTGGACGGGGGCGGGCTGGTGGCGCTGGGTACCGATCAGCCCCTGTCGCCGGTCGGGCTGTCCCTGCATCTGTGTCTGCGGGCGCTGCACCGGGGCGGGATGGGCGTGGCCCGGACGCTGCGGACGGCGACCGCGCTGCCCGCCAAGGTGTTCGGCGCGGAGCGGGACCTGGGGACGCTGGAGGTCGGCAAGCTCGGCGATATGACGCTGGTGGACGGCGATCCGTTCGCCGATTTCGCCTCGCTGGTGCGGATCTCGGCGGTGCTGCGGGGCGGACGGGTCGTCGAGCGGCGGGAGTTGGTCGATTCCTTCCCGGCGCACGGCTCGCCCTCGCCGCCCGAGTCGCCCGCCTCGCCCGCGGACCGGTCGGCACGGTCCGCGCACGCGGCCGTCGACTGGCTGGAGGTGGGCCGGCAGCAGCGTCGCGAGTCCTGCTGCGGCGCCGGGCACTGAACGGGCCGAGCGCGCCGGGAGGCGTGGGGTGGCGCGGTTTCCGGGACGTCCGGAAGCCGCGCCACTGCCGTCCCGGGGAAGGGGTTGTGCGCAACAGTTTCGCGCTTCAACTCATCGCTTGAATGCCACCAGTTGATGTTTTGCGCGCCCCGCAGTAGGTATGCCAACGGGTATTGCACGCGGTAGTCAACGGATCACGTTCCGGAACGACGAGGTGGACGGCATCGCCAGTGCCGTCCACGGGCGACGTACGACCAGCGCGGGATGGATCGCGGAGGAGGTCTCGTCTTGCATCGCTATTTCACCGACCAGAGACATGAAGCACTCCGGCAGCGGGTGCGGGACTTCGCGGAGCGCGAGGTCCGCCCCCGGGTTGCCGAAATGGAGGCGAGCCGTTCCGTTTGCCATGACCTTTCGCGCCTGATCGCCCGCCAGGGATGGATCGGCGCGACCGTACAGCGCGCCTACGGCGGGATGGGTGCCGGACACATCGCCAAGACCATCATCATCGAGGAGCTGTCCCGGGTCAGCGCCGCCATGGGCGCGATGGTGCAGGCGTCCCAGCTGGGCGTCGCGAAGATCGTCCACTTCGGCAACGAGGAGCAGAAGAAGACCTGGCTGCCGGCCATAGCCTCCGGCGACTGCCTGCCGACCATAGCCGTGACCGAACCGCAGTCCGGCGGCCACGTCCTGGGCATGGAGAGCACCGCGGTCCGCGACGGCGACGACTACATCCTCAACGGCCGCAAGATCTACGTCGGCAACAGCCATGTCGGCGATCTGCACGGCGTGGTGGTCCGCACCGGCGAGGGTTCCAAGGGCCTGTCCGCGTTTCTCGTCGAGTCCGACAGCCCCGGCTTCCGGGTCGGGGAACAGCAGCCCTCGATGGGCCTGCACGGCTTCAGCTTCGGCGAGCTGTTCTTCGACGACTGCCGGGTCCCGGCGGCGAATCTGCTGGGCCGGGAGGGCGACGGTCTGTCCGTGGCGTACTCCTCCAGCGTGCTCTACGGGCGGCCCAACCTGACCGCGGTGTCGCTGGGGATCCATCAGGCGGTGCTGGACGAGACCTCGCGGTTCTGCGCCGAGCGGCAGCGCTACGGCAATCCGCTGGCCGAGCTGGGCAACATCAAGCTCAAGCTGGGGCGCATCCAGTCCCGGCTGCTGCTGGCCCGGCTGTCCGCGTATCACGCGGTGCACCTGCTGGACCAGGGGCTGCCGTGCGATGCCGAGCTGATGAACGCCAAGCTGGTCAATGTGGAGTCGGCGCTGGAGTCGGCGCGCGATGCGATGGACATCCACGCCGGGTGCGGGCTGTTCACCGACCGGCCGGTGGAGCGCTTCCTGCGCGATGCGCACCATATGTTCGCGCCGGCCGGCACCTCCGACGTCCAGCTGCTGCGGCTGGGCGAGCTGGCGCTGGGCCGGGTGAAGGGCGAGTGGTCGAGCCGGCTGGCGGATCTGCTGCGGCTGGAGCCCGCCGAGCGGCCGGAGGAGGACGCGCCGCCCACGGTGCCGGGCCAGCGCACGCGCCCGAGGCGGGGATACGCCTGGTTCGTGCCGCAGAAGTGAGCGGCCGGGCCGCGGTTCTCGGTCACCGGCACCGATACCGCGGCCCGTCAGGGGGACACCGGGTCAGGAGGCGTCGGACTGCCGCTGTCCCTGCCGCTGCTGATCCTCCATGTGATGAATCTGCTCGACGAGTTCCGCGGCCAGCGACTTGATGGTCGCCAGCCCCTCCCGCCCCCAGGGACGCGGCTCCAGGTCCACCACGCAGACCGTGCCCAGCGTCATTCCCGTACGGTCGATCAGCGGCGCGCCCATATAGGAGCGGATGCCGATCTCGTCGACGACGGGATTCCCCGCGAACCGCGGGTAGTCGCAGACGTCCTCCAGGACCAGGGCCTTGCGGCGGACCACGACATGCGGGCAGTAGCCGTGGTCGCGGGCCATCACCCGGCCCGGACGGCCGCTGGGCGGCGCCGGTCCCAGCTCGACGGCCTGGTCGAGGCCGGGGGCGTAGAGCCCGGCGAAGTACTGTCGTTTCTCGTCGATGAAGTTGACCATCGCGTACGGCGTCCGGGTCGTACCGGCCAGTTTGCGGGCGAAGTCGTCGAACGCGGGCAGCGGGGAGCTGCCGATGCCCAGTTCGCGCAGTCGGGCGACGCGCGCCGGCGCCTCGTTGTCCTCGGGGGTGAGCAGCAGCCGGCGCGTGGGGTCGTACGAGACGTAGGGAACGCGCGAGGCGGAATGCTTCATGGCAGCTCCTGGGTGGCGGCTAGGGCGGGGGTGAGCAGATGCTCGACGAGCGAGACCAGGATGTTGGTGGCCGAACTGCACTGGCGGGCATCGCAGAGGACGACCGGCGTACGGTCCGGGAGGTCCATGGCGGCGCGGACCTCGTCGGGTTCGTAGCGATAGGAGCCGTCGAACTCATTGACCGCGACGATGAACTGGATGCCGCGCCGCTCGAAGAAGTCGACGGCGGCGAAGCACTGGTCCAGGCGGCGGGTGTCGGCGAGGATCACCGCGCCGAGGGCGCCGTTGGACAGTTCGTCCCACATGAACCAGAAGCGCTGCTGGCCCGGCGTGCCGAAGAGATAGAGGACGTGTTCGGAGCCCAGGGTGATCCGGCCGAAGTCCATGGCGACGGTGGTGGTGTTCTTGTCCTCGACGCCCGCCAGATCGTCGGTGCCGATGCCGATCTGGGTGAGGAGCTCCTCCGTACTGAGCGGTTCGATCTCGCTCACCGCTCCGACGAAGGTGGTCTTGCCGACCCCGAAGCCGCCCGCGACCAGGATCTTGAGCGCGGTCGGAAAGAGGTCGGAGGAGGGATCCCCCGGGGTCAGGGGGTCACAGTCGTTTGCGAAGTCCATTCAGCACCGCCTCCAGCAGGGCTCGGTCGGTACGGGACGCGGGATCCGCCGAAACGGCCGCCGGGGCCCGCGCGGTGAGCGCCCCGCAGTCGACGAGGTCGGCGAGGAGCACTTTGGTGACGACGGCGGGCAGCCGTATGTGGGCGGCGATCTCGGCGACCGAGACCGGTCCGCCGCAGAGCCCCAGCACCTGTGCGTAGTCCGGTCCCTGGCAGGCGACGGGCCGCCGTCCGGTGGCCATCACCATGGTCAGCAGGTCGAAGTGCGCGGTGGGGCGGGTCCGGCCGTTGCTGATGGTGTACGGCCGGACGAGCCGGCCCGCCGCGTCGTCGTACCAGGCCGGGTCGTGGCCGCCATACCGCGTCCGGCGGCGCAACGGCATCTTCAGCGACCGCCTGCCGGTGCCTGCCGGCGGGCTGGCGTGGACAGGTACGGCCGGACGCTCTTGACGAGCATCCCCATCTCGTACGACAGCACGCCCACATCGGCGTCGCGCCCCGCCAGGACGGCCAGGCAGGCGCCCGATCCGGCGGCCGAGACGAACAGGACGCTGGATTCCAGCTCGACGGCGACCTGCAGGACCTTGTCGCCCGGCGCGAAGCGGGCTCCGGTACTGCGGGCGAGGGAGTAGAGGCCGGAGGCCAGGGCCGCCATATGGTCGGCGCTGTCCGGGTCGAAGCCGTGAGCGGCCTTCACCAGGCCGTCGGAGGACAGCAGGAGCGCGCGGCGGGTATGCGGGACGCGCTGCACGAGTCCGGTCAGCAGCCAGGACAGTTCCCCCTGCTGCTGGTCCTGGAGCTGCGCATGCGGCGGCGTGTGCACATCACTCACCATGGTTGTGGTCGTCTCCTCGTGGGTGGGCCGACGGGGCCTCGTGGTCGCGTTCGTCAAGCAGCTCAGTGCTGCCGGGGCCGCTGGTGTCGCCGCCCTGGCCTGCGGTGTTGCGGTTGCGGTAGGCGGCGAGGCCGGCCGCGTAGGTGTCGTCGCCGAGGCTGAAGCCGCGCTGGAAGGTGGCCATCAGGTTCGGGTCGTGGTCGCGTTCGGGGCCGGCGTCGGCGGTGGGCAGGATCGGGTCGCCGCGGAGTTCGGGGACCAGATGGGTCTGCTTGATGCGGCGCGGCAGCTGGGGGCGGGTGCCGTTGTCCAGGTCGGCGGGCGGGGCGGGCGGCAGCTGGACGGGGCCGGGCTCGGAGCGGGGGCGCACGACGCGGGGCGGGGGCATGACCGAGCCGTCGCCGTCGCCGCGCCGGGGAGCGTCGAGCGACGGGCCGGGGGCGGCATCGGGGGCGTCGAGGCCCTGGGGTCCCGTGGCGTGCCGGGGGCCGCCGTAGGCGTCGTCGTACGGGTAGGGGTCGTCGCGCTCGGGCGGCGGAGCGGTCTCCGGGACGCCGGGTGCCGCCGCGCCCGGCTCGGCCGATTCGGCCGGTGCGTCGCCGAGCAGCTCCTTGGGCACGATCAGCACGGCCTGCACCCCGCCGTAGATGTTGCTCCGCAGCTGTACGACGATGCCGTGCCGGCGGGCGAGCGAGGCGACGACGAAGAGTCCGATCCGGCCGTCGCTCAGCAGCTCGGCGACATCGACGTGGTCGGGGTCGGCCAGCAGCGCGTTCATCTGCGTCTGCTCGTCGGCGTCCATGCCCAGACCGCGGTCCTCGACCTCGACCGCGAGGCCGGCGGTGACGAGCTGGGCGCGCAGCAGGATCGGGGTCTGCGGGGCGGAGTAGATGGCGGCGTTCTCGACGAGTTCGGCGAGCAGGTGGACGACGTCGGCGACGGCGTGGCCCTGCAGATGGCCCTCGATCGACGGGACGAGCTTGACCCGGGGGTACTGCTCGACCTCGGCGATGGCGGACCGCAGGACCTCGATCATGGAGATCGGGCGGGTCCACTGGCGGCGCGAGATGGCGCCGCCGAGGACGGCGAGGTTCTCGGCGTGCCGGCGGGTGCGGGTGGCCAGGTGGTCGACGTGGAAGATGCCCTTGAGCAGGTCGGGGTCCTCGACCTGGTGTTCCAGCTCGTCCAGCAGCAGGATCTCGCGGTGGACGAGGGACTGCAGGCGCCGGGCGAGGTTCACGAAGACCTCGACCTTCTGCTCGCTGCCGGTGGCGTTGCTGCGGGCGATGGCGACGGCGTCGATGACGGCGGCCTCGGCGGCCCGCCCGGCGGCGCTCACTTCGTGGGCGAGCAGGTCGAGGGTGTCGCCGGTGGGCGCGGGGGCGGGCTCGTGGTCGGGGTCGCGGCGGTGCAGGCGGTCGCCCTGCCGTACCCGGTCCAGGAGGTCGTAGAGGTCGGACTGGCTGCGGGCGCAGACCTCGCGGAGGCGGGCGTAGCGCTGGACGACGGCGCGGGCCTCGGCGTTGGCGGTGGCGCCCGCGGCGAGCACGATGACGCAGACCAGGCCCAGCCCGCCGGCCAGTACCGGCCACTGGCGGCCGGTGAGGTGGGCGCCGCCGGACTGGACGGCGAAGGCGGCGACGGCGGTACAGGTGACCGCGGCGAGGAGGCAGGGGACGGCGGCGAGCCGGACCAGGCGGGACCGTATCGCCGAATCGGCGGCCGACTCGGGGAAGGCGGCCCGGCCGTGCCGTCCGCCTTCCCGCTCCCGCCGCCGCGTGGGGATGGGTAGGGGCGCGCTTCCCGGGGAACGCTGGTCACCGGAGGAACTCTCCACCTCTGGGGACCTCTGAACCTCCGGGAACGTCTGGGTCCCTTGGGGGAATGCGGTAGGCATCGGCGCCCTCCGGATCGGCCGTTGGCAGTTCACGGAGCACGCACGCTAGTTGTTTCCGGGGTGGGGTCCGGACCCACTTCGGGGTTTCGCTACCCCTCGCTACCTCCGTAAGTGGGTTGGTGCGTACGACAGTGCGATTTCATACGAACTCGCGTTCAGGGAGAGGGAGTTGTCGCCCTTTGGGGGTGTCTGTCGAGGCCGGTGGCACCCGGCACCGGCCGTCGGCCCGTCGGCGCCCGTCGGCCCCCGTCGGCAATGAGGTGACACACGTTCGGGCGGTCCGGGTGGCCTCCGGGGCGCGAGGGCTGAAGGCTGAGGGGCGCGCCCGTCCGCACAAGGAGTTCCCGATGCCCTCCATTCACCGTCACGGCGGCCGGCCGCCGAGCGGTGCCTGCCGGGCCCGGCGATGAACCCCCCGCGCCCGCGTGCCACCGGCCCCTGGCCCCGGTACGTCGAGTTCGCCCCGGGCGTCCTGGTCGCGGGCGGGCTCGTGTGGAACACGTTCTCCCCGCAGGAGTACTGGGGAGACCCGATGCTGACGGCGGCCGCCGTGACGGCGGGTGCGCTGCTCTCGCTACGGCACACCGTTGCGGTCGGCATCGCGATCGTCTGCGGCGTCTTCGCGCTGACGGTGAAGGACGGCACCGCCGACAATGTCGTGGGCCATCTGGAGCTCTTCAACACGCTCTTCGCCGCGCTGATGGGCGTCGGGGTCAACCGGGTGGTCGCCCGGCACGGGCGCCGGCTGGACCTCGTACGGACGGTGGCGGAGGCCGCACAGCGTGCGGTGCTGCCCGCGCCGCCGGAGCGGATCGGCTCGCTGGCCATCGCGGCCCGCTACCAGGCGGCCCAGAGCGAGGCCCGGATCGGCGGTGACGCCTACGCCGTGCAGCGGACCCCGTTCGGCGTCCGGCTGCTGATCGCCGACGTGCGGGGCAAGGGGCTCGGCGCGGTGAGCGCGGTGTCGGTGCTGCTCGGCGCGTTCCGCGAGGCGGCGGAGCGGGAGCCGGGGCTGCCGGCGCTGGCCGACCGGATGGAGCGCGCGCTGGTGCGGGAGAGCGAGCAGACCTCCGAGGAGGTCCGGCTGGAGGGGTTCATCACCGCCCTGATCTGCGAACTGCCCCCGGGCGGCGGGCTGCGGCTGCTGGACTGCGGCCATCCGGCGCCGTACCTGTGCCGCGACGGCGAGCTGCATGCGCTGGAGTCCGCGGATGCGGGGCTTCCGCTGGGGCTGGGCGGCCTGGGGGTGGCCCGGCCCGAGCCGGTCGACCGGCCGTTCCCGGTGGGCAGCACGCTGCTGCTGGTGACCGACGGGGTGACCGAGGCCCGGGACCGGACCGGCGCGTTCTTCGACCCGGTGACCGAACTGGCGGGGCGCGGTCCGTTCGGGGACCCCCGGGAGCTGATCGACGTTCTGGTGCGGGAGGTCGAGCGCTGGAGCGGCGGGCCGCGCGACGACGACATGGCAATCCTGGCCATCACCCGGACGGGCACGGCGGGCCCCGCCTAGGCGCCGCCTTGCCTGCGCCGGGCAGCGGGCGCAGGCTGGGCATATGTCCGTCGAGGGCTCCACGCTCATCACGTCCGTGCAGCGCGCCTTCCGTCTGATGGAGGCCGTGGGCGCGCATCAGGGCGGCGCGCCGGCGCAGCAGCTGGCACGCGAGACGGGACTGCCGCTGGCCACCACGCATCACCTGCTGCGCACGCTGACGCACGACGGGTACCTGCGCACACTGGAGGACGGTTCCTTCGTCCTCGGGGACAAGCTGGACACCCTGCATACCGGCGGCCGGGAACAGGCGCAGCTCAGCCACGTCCGCCCGGCCCTGGCGTCGCTACGGGACGATCTTTCGGCCGCCGCCTATCTGACCTTCTACGAGGACGGCGAGATCCGGGTGGCCGAGATCGTCGACAGCCCACAGGCGCCGCGGGTCGACCTGTGGGTGGGCTTCGAGGACTCGGCGCACGCCACGGCGCTGGGCAAATGCGTACTGCGCGAACTCGGCGACGAGGCCCGCGACGAGTACCTCTCCCGGCACGCGCTCGCCGATCTCACGCCGCGCACCGTCACCGGCCGCTCGGAACTCCTGCGGCGGCTTGCGTCGTCGCCCCTTCCGCCGGCCGTCACGGACATGGAGGAGTACACCCTCGGGACGTTCTGCGTGGCGGTGCCGGTGTTCCGCGGGGAGACGCTCGGTTCGCTCGGGGTGTCGCTGCGGGTGAACCGGCTCTCGTCCATCAGCCGGGTCCGCGACCGGCTGATACCGGCGGCGAACCGCGTGACCAGGGCGCTCTCGCTCACCATCTGACATTCCGGCCCTTGCGACGGGCCGCCCCGGCCCGTTCCCTGGACTGAACGGAACGGACGCTTCTACACATACGGGCCGTGAGCATCTAGGTGCCGTGAGTGAAGACCTGCTGCGGCACGTGGGCGGGCAGCTGCACGATGACGCCGCGATGCCGCTGCTGCGCAGGCCCGGCCGCGCCTGCGCAGCGGCGCACGGCTCCGGCGCGACCGCATCCCCGCCACCCGGCACGGCCCCTACCTCATCCGCTCTCCCCTGCCAGGTCGAGTGATTCGGCGAACGCCGGCGCCAGGGGAACGGGCCACTTCCGGGTCAGCGGCAGGGACAGATCGCGCCACCACGGGGACGTCGGAAGGTCTCCGGCCGGCTCGAAGGACTGCCCCGGAACGGGGAACGCCACGTCCTGCGCCACGGCCTTGGCCGCGGCCATGGTCCACTCGGCCGGCTCCGCCCACGGATGCGGCGCGAGCTGGAACGTGCCCCAGTGGATCGGCAGCAGGACCCCGGCCGCCCGGCCGTTTTGCAGGTCGAGATGCGACCGAACCCCTTGAGCGGGATTCATGTGAATGTCCGGCCAGGCTCCCGGCAGGGGCGTGTCCAGCGGGTGGTTCCTGGGCCAGAGGTCGGAGTACGCGCCGAGCTGGATCATCGTCGCGTCGAACGGGCCGTGCGCGGCACCGATCTCGGCGAAGCCGGGGAAATAGCCGGTGTCGCCGCTGTGGAAGATGCGGTGCTCGGGTCCCGCCACCACCCAGGAGGCCCACAGGGTGTGCTGGAGGCCGCGCAGCCCGCGCCCGCAGAAGTGCTGTGCGGGGGTGGCCGTCAGGGTCAGGGCGCCGACCCGGGTGGATTCCTGCCAGTCCAGCTCGGTGATCCGGTCGGCCGGCACACCCCAGAATTCCAGGTCGGCGCCGATCCCGAGCGGTACGACGAAGGCCGCGCCGGAGTCCCGCAGGCCCCGGATCGTGGGCATGTCGAGATGGTCGTAGTGGTCGTGCGAGATGACGACGACATCGACCGGAGGGAGCTCGGCGAGCTCCACCGGCACCGGGTGCAGCCGCTTGGGCCCGATCCAGGTGAACGGCGAGACGCGCTCGCCCCAGACCGGGTCGAAGAGCACCCGGTGGCCGTCGATCTCGGCGAGCACGCTCGAATGACCCATCCAGGTGATCCGCAGGCCGGAATCGGGCGGCCGGCCCCAGTCCGCGGCGGTGGGCCGGTGCACCGGTATCCGGCCGATCGGCGTCCGGCGCCGCCGGCTCTCGCGGCTCAGCTGCTCACGGGCCATGGGCAGCGCGGACCTGCGGAACAGCTGCCGGGTGGCGGCGGGGTTGCGGAACTGGCCGTCGCGGAACTGCGGCGATCTGCGGATCCGCGCCAGCCGCTCGCCGGTGGGATCGGCGCCGAAGCTTGCGGGGCGCAGGGCGCGCAGGGGCGTGGGGCGGGAACCGGGCACGGCACCTCCATGGTCGGGGCGGTCGCGAGGTGAACGCACCGCGCGAACGGCAGGTTCCGGCGCATCGGACCGCGCGGCGCTCCCGGTGCCGGCGCACCACGACACCCGGACCTCCTCACCATCACCCGCTGGGACGAACCGCGCGACCGGCCGTGGCATTCCCCGCCCCCGGGGAAGGGCGTCCCGCCCTCAGACGAAATTGACCTCGGCGCGGCGCAGCAGGGGGTCATCGACCATCTGCCAGAGCGGGACGGCGTAGTTGCCGTAGCCGTAGCGGCCGCCGTAATGGAGGCCGAGGACGCGGTGGTCGGTGAGGTCGAGGACCGGGGAGCCGCTGTTGCCGCCCAGGGTGGAGCAGTCGTGCTTCATGGTGGTGCGCTCGGGCAGCAGCTCCGTGGTGGTGCCGGGCTGGAGGCGTTTGACGTTGTAGACGTCCATGAAGATCCGGCGCATGGATTCCGGTTCGTTGCGGCGGCCGTCCCAGGCGGGATAGCCGACGCAGTACACCGGCCGTCCGGGCAGGTCGGGGGGCGCGTCCGCGGCGACGGCGAGCGGTCCGGGCGGCGGGGCGGGGCCGGCGGACGGAGCGACCCGCAGCAGGGCCATGTCGACGTCCTCGTGGATGCCCAGCACCTCGGTGATGCGGTAGGCGGCGGAGCCGTCGTCCGGGGCGGCGGTGCCGTACTCCTCGCCCATGTCGAGTGCGGCGCTCATGCCCTGCTGGAAGGTCCACCCGGTGCCGTCGCTGCGGGCGAACTCCACCGCGACATGACGGTTGGTCATCACCGCTTCCGGGCTGACGAGGAAGGCCGTGCCGAGCCAGTCCAGGCTGACGTGTCCGCTGACCTCGACCCGGCCGACCCGCACGAGGGATTCGCGTATCGCGGCCCGGTGGCCGTCGAGCACCGCCCAGTCGCCGGCGGGCGGGACGAAGTCGTGGTGCTGGACCAGGAGGGCGGGACGGCCTTCCAGGAGGACGATGGCCTCCATGCCGAAGGACTCGTCGTCGCTGACCTCGTCGGCGCGCCCCGCGGCCAGCTTCTCCAGGCCGTTGGCGCCCGCGGACAGCACCCGGGTGCGTTCCTGCCGGGCGTACTGGGAGATCTGTCCCGCGGGGAGTTCGGCGGCCGGGAGATCCGGCGCGGACTCCGGGACTTCCCAGGTCAGGCCGTCCCGGACGCGCTGGGCGACCTCCCGCAGGTCGGAGAACACCTGCTCGGGACCGGTGGCCACCGGTGATCGGCTCCGGTTGCGCATCATGCCCTCCTTGGACCGATGACGAGGCTTGGTGGTGTTGTCGCTCGGTGATGTTGTCGCCCGGTGGCGCTGTTCAGTGGTGCTGCGCCGTGGCGATCTCGGTGTGGATGTCGGGGTGGGTGGCCTCCAGGTGGCGCATGACGACGTCCATCTGGGTGCCGACGTTGACGAAGGCCGTGGTCTTGCCCTGGAACATCACGTTCTCCACGCGCCGCGTGCCCCGGTGGAGCGCCACCACCTTCCAGTCGTCGGTGAGGACGGGCGAGCCGGAGGAGCCGCCGCGGGTGTCGGTGAAGTAGCGCACGTCGTTCTCGTCCGTCTCGTAGACGAGGTTGTTGCGCAGTGCGACGCGTTTCGAGAGGCCGCCGGGGTGCTGGATGATATTGACGGCCACATAGTCGCCGTCCGCGACGGCCAGCGGTTTCCGCGCCAGTTCCAGGACCGGACGGGCGGGTTCGGCGGCCAGCCGGAGGACGGCGTAGTCGAGTTGCGGGTCGGCGGCGACGAGTCCGGTGATGGCGGCCTCTTCGGTCTCCGTGCCGTCGATGTCGGTGTCGTAGTCGAAGCGGGCGTGGGCGTGCTGCGCCTGGAGGTTCAGGTCGTCGGTCCCCGCGACCGGGCGGCCCTCGCCGGTGCCGGTCCGGGCGTTGACCACATGGTGGTTGGTGATCAGCAGGGAGGGGGCGACGAGCCAGCCCGTACCGGAGTGCGGGAAGCCGTTCGGCTGGAGCGGGGCGCCGCCCTCGAACGGCAGGACCTTGAGCCGGGCGACGGCCGTGGCGGCCAGGCCTCCGACCCGCAGAAAGCCGATGGGCACGGTGTCGTCCCGGTGGACGATTTCCTCCTTGGTCTCCGGGGCGGACACCCCGGCGAGGACGTCCGGCTCGCCGCCGGCCTGCCGCGCCACATCGTCGAGGGCGCGCTGGAAGACGGCGAGCGGGGCGGCCTGGGCGGTCTGGGCGACGGCGTTGCGCAGCCAGATCTCCAGCGGCACGGAGCCGTCCACCAGCCGCTCCACCCCGTTCATGGAGTTGAGGTCGGAGTGCACCTGCTGTCCGGGCGCCGCCAGCCGCGGCAGGACGCCCTGGTACTTCAGCATGATGCCGTCGAAGAGGAGCGGGCGCAGGGCGGGTTCGGCGAGGCCGGTCTCCAGGGTGGCGTCAAGGACATGCCGGACCTGGTCCGGCGGGAGGTACTTGGTCACCGCGCACTCCTTTCGCTCGGCCGCGGGCTCCGCTCCCGCGGGCTCCCGGCCCCGGCGGGCGGGGCCGGGAGCCCGGTCGGCCGGCCGCCGGTGCCCACACCCATGGCCGCGGCCACCCCGGCGTCGATCTCGCCGCTGGTGTCGGCCACCGTCAGCAGCCGGCGGGCGAGTTGGCCGAGGGTGCCGCGGTCGCGGGCCAGGCGCAGCAGGTCGGCGATGCCGTGCTGTTCCTCGCCGGGTCTGCGGTACGTGCCGATGGCGTCGTTCAGGATGTCCATGACGGGTCCGAGCAGCGCCGGCCGGCGGGTGGTGGCGCGGCGCATCGCCCCACCGAGGGTTTCGAGCGTCGCATCGTCCGCCGGCAGCCCGGCGACCTTCAGCGCATGGTCGAGCGCACCGGGGTCCCGGTCGTAGATCTGCGAGGCCACGGCGCGTACGAGGACGGGCTGGTCGGCGAGGACGGCGTCGGGCATCTCCCGTAGCTTTACGGCGAGTTGGCCGCCCGCTTCGGTGTCCTGCTGCTCGGCCGCGGCGGCCAGCCGGGCGCGGGCCAGCAGGGCGCCCATGGCCTCCAGGTCCTGCCCGAGCGCGACGGCGGTGTCCTCCGCCTCCCGCAGATCGCGATCGGCGCTCGCCAGGTCGCCGGCGTTCTCCGCGAGGCGGGCGGCGAGCAGCAGCAGTTCCAGCCGCCGTGCGGCGCAGTCCGCGTCCCGGGTCCCGGCGAGGGCGTCCGCCACCGCCTGCCGGGCCTCGTCCCGCCGCCCGAGCAGGCACAGTGTCTCGGCGAACAGCGGATGCAGCGGGCTGCACGGCGCCCAGGGGCGGCGGCGCCGGATCCGGTCGTGGGCCTCCTGCGCGAAGCCCTGGGCGAGCAGGTCCGCCACCTCGCGGGCGGTGATGCGTTCCCAGTCCGCCTGCTCGGCGGCCTCGGTGACCTTGTCGGACGCCCCGGTGCCGAGCCGGGCCGTGAGCAGCGCCGCCGCCCGGGGCGGCAGGTCCTGCTGGGCGCCGAGCAGGAACCGCTCCACACCGGGCAGCCAGCGTTCCTCCACCGAGCGCGGGTCCTCGTCCAGCCGCAGCCGGTGGTAGATCTCCTCGGCGCGGTCCGCCGGCCCGTCCCGTGCGGCGTAGTAGCCCACCGCGCGGCGTTCGACCTCGTGCAGTACGGCGGTGTGGTCGCCGTCCGGCAGCCTCAGCATGATCGCGCGGACATCGGCGCGGTAGCGGACGGCGTCGGGGCCGGCGGGCTCGACCATGTCGAGGCGGCACAGCTCGTCGAAGAGTCCCCGGGCGGCCTCCAGGGTCGGCACCGGCAGTCCGCAGGGTTCGGCGAGGACGTCCTTGATGATCTCGGGGGTGATGGTCCGCAGTGCCAGGCCCGGACGGGCGAGGCGGCGTACGTCCTCGTCGGCGATGTGGCTGAGGATGCGGTCGTAGAGGACGCCCTGGACGAGCAGCTGGTCGACGCGGCGGAAGTCCCGCTCCCGGCGGGCGGGCAGGCGCTGCAGGAGTTCGCCGGTCAGGTCGGCGCCGTCGCTCCGGGCCAGGGCGACGGCCCGTGCCGCCAGCTTCAGGCTGAGGGGGTGGCCGCCGACCCGCTCGGCCAGCACCGTTGCCACATCGGGGTCGGTGACGCCGCAGTCCTCCAGGAGGGCGACGGCCGCGGCGGGTTCGAGTTCGTGGAGTTCGATCTCCCGCGGAGCGACGTCGCGCGCCGGATGGTCGACGGGGGCGCGGCCCGCGACGACCCACCGCATCCGCGGATAGACGCTCTGGAAGGCGCGGCAGGTCGCCCACATCCGGCCCACCATCGGCGATCCGCGGTACTGGGCCTCCTCGAACGAGTCGATGACCAGCACGAACGGCTGCTCTTCCTGGTCCGATCCGGCCACCGCCCGGCGCAGGACATCGGCGACCCGCGCGATGAGGCCGCTCTCCCGCCCGGTGGCCAGGGTCTGGAACTCATGGGAGGAGCTGCGGCCCAGGACGGAACGGGTGGTGGCGAGGCCGTACAGCTGCGTCACCCGGTCCTGTTCCTCCCGCTGGCTGCCGGCCGCCTGCCGGCACTCCTCCGCCAGTGCCTGGAACTCGGGGCGGTGCGCGGGGTACTGGATGCCGAGCTGCCGGGCGGCCTCGGCGATGAGGGTGACCGGTTCCTGGAGGGAGAGCGTGGGCCGCTCGAAGTCGATGTAGGCGAACGGGAAGCCGGGCCTGTCGTGGTCGATGCTGTGGAGCAGGAACGCGGCGAGCAGGGTGCTCTTGCCCATGCCGCCGGGCCCGTGGATGACCAGTGGGGGCACCGGCGGCGGCTGCGCGTCGCGCACATAGGAGCGGATGGCGGCCAGTTCGGCGGTACGGCTCTCGAACGGTCCGCGTACGAGGCGTTCCAGGGGCTGCCGGAGCCGGGCGCGGTCCAGGGCGAGCTGGAGTTCGTCGGCGTCCGGCAGGCCGTGCACGCCCGGTACGAGGGAGAGCCGGCGCACCGCGTGGAGGGTGTCGGCCAGTTCGTCGGGGGTGTGGTTCTGGTGTGGCGGCGGGTGGCCGGAGAGATAGGCCAGGCAGAGGCGTTCGGGGCCGGAGTCGGCGCAGAACTGGTCGCGGTTGGCCTCCAGGGCGCTGCGGGCGGCGTCCGGGCCGGGCAGTGCGCGCAGGGCGGCATCCCGGATTTCGGGCCGCAGGCTCCATACGACGGTGTCCTTCATGCCCGTGGTCGTGCAGTCGTCGAGCAGTTCCAGGGCCGCGGCTCCCGTGGCGCCGGTCTCTCCGGGGAGCCTGAGCAGGCGGGGGTCGAACCGGGAGAGCAGGCAGGCCGCTGCGCGGTAGGCGCGGCGGGCGTCCGAGACGGTGGCCGACCGGTCCTCGGCGGCGCACAGCTCCTGGCTCAGCCGGGCGGCGAAGACGTTCCGCTCCCCGGAGGATCGATAGACACTGACCGCTTCCTCCGCCGCTGTGCAGACCCTCCGCATGTAGCATCCGCCGCCGTTGCCGCTCTTCGTCGCGGCGCGCAGCACCTCTTCGACGGTCAGATCGACCATCGCGGCGATGCTGTCGTCGGAGCCTTCGCCTTCGCCGAGGCGGGCGGGCGGGGATTCGCGGAAGTACTGGTCGAAGAAGTCGTGCAGGTCGCGCTCTCCGACGATGCGTGCCGTGTCCCGGCACTGGCTCGCCTTCAGCTCCGGCCCGAGGGGGTTCGTGCCGGGTCCGCAGCCGAGGAGCACCAGGCGGGGTGCCTCATCCCCACACGCCTGGTCGTAGATGGCGAGGGCGATTTTTCCGATGGTGTCGCAGACCTCGGAGCCCGGTTCGAACTTGTCGCATTCGTCGAGGACCAGCCAGAGCCGCTCATCGAGGGCGGTTGCCCGGCTGACCACCCGGTGCACCGCGTCGTCGATCGACGACGGCGGATCGTTCGGGCCCGTGGGATTCAGTGCGAGGTGCGCGGCGGGGGCGTCGACGATATCGGCCAGTCGCCCGATGAGTCTGTCGGGGGTGATGTCACGGGAAAGGGTGATGCGCACCGGACGGAATCCGCTCTGCTGCCCGAGGTGGCGCAGAAAGGTGTAGGTGTACGATCTGCCGCTGCCCGGTTCGCCGTCGACGAGCAGCACGAACTTGTCGGGGCTCGCGACGAATTCCCGCAGGGTCTCCCGTAGCTCCGTGCGGTCGATGAAGACCTCGTCGCCGAAGACGCTGGTACGGAAGTTGTCCTTGACCTCGGCGCGTATGTCCGCCCGCATTTGCCGGTCCGAGCGCAATGTGCGCAGAAATTCCTTGCCTTTTTCGACATCGGGCAGAACGGCAAGCGCATCGATGGAGATGACGGCCTCGACGAGTTTCAGCTGCCGCTGGATGTCCTCGCGGGAAGCGCGCACCAGCACCCGGGCGTTGGTGGCGCTGACATTGGTGAGCGGGAGTGTGGCGATGAATTCGTCGGGGAATCCGTAGAGGCGGAGCTGCGCGTACGGATCCACGGCGTTCAGGAGATATTCCCGCACCCAGATCGTGACAAGGTCCCAGTCCTCGTCGGACAACGGCATGACGCACCTACCAAGCCGCGCCTGGTGGAGACACGACGCACGGCCGATCTACTACCACTTGTTATGTTTTCATCCCTTTCCGTCCCGTGCAAGGCAGTTGAAGATCCGTTGCACCGGCTCTCTGACCTGCTGATTCGCCAGATACTGGGTGGCGTTGTGGTGGTTGGGGCTGTCATTGGCGACCAGCAGATCGGTGACCCGGTCGTGTGGCGCGTACTCGGGCCGCAGGGTGTGGTCCAGCGCCACCAGATCCCGCAGGTCCGAGGCGTTGCGCCAGGCCAGCACGCCGGGCGGGACGGCGGGCGGACGCGCCAGTTGGTCCTGCACCTCGGTGATCGCCAGCGGTGATCCGACGGTCACCAGAAGCTGCACCTCGCCCTTCCACTCCGCCAGCACCTCGTAGGCGACGACGGCTCCGAGGCTGTGCGCCACGACCACGACGGGGCCGCCGTCCAGCCCCTCCAGGGCCTTCTTGAACACCTCGCGGATCGCCGGTCCGTCGCCGCCGAAGAAATAGGCGTGGACGTCCTGCAGAGTGCGCTGGGCCAGCAGCCGGAACACCGCCTTGCGAGCGGGCCGGGGCAGCGGCAGCGCCTCGGGGAGGGGCTCGTCGCCGGGGCCCGCTTCCTCGGTCCGCTCGCTTTCGGCGAGCGCATCGGCGAGATAGACCATGTCGCGCAGCCAGCCGGCGAGGGCATCCTCGGCCGCGGGGCCGGGCCCGACCTCCCGCGCGCCCTCGCCCGCCGCGAACCGCGCCTCGGCGAGGGTTCTCGCGACGCATTCCTCGGGCGCTTCGACGGCGTGCGGGCCCGCGCTCTCCTCGCTGTGCCGGAGGCCGCCGTCCAGCGGGTCGGACCGGGAATCGGGCAACGGGGTTTCGTACCGGAGCGAGGCCCAGTACGCCATGCGCGAGGCGCCGCCCATATCCCTGCCGAAAAGCGCCCGGTCCCACTGGGATTTCAGCAATTCCGCACGGACTTTGTTACCGATGCCATGGACATAGACGACCGTCGGGCGCCGGGTATCCGTCATCGGCCGGTCAGCCGTTCAGGACCATGTCGTCATGCGATTCCAGACGCTTCCAGCGTTCCGCGGGGGCGCGGGTGAGCGGCATCAGATCGCAGGCGGGCAGCGGGCCGAGGCCCAGCCCGGTCAGTTCGGCGATGTCCGCGACCGGCACCTGGAAGGTCCGGAAGGCGCCCAGCGGCGGCGGCCCGCCCGGCTCCGCCGGGGCCGGCGCCCGGCCGGTGTCCCGGCTGAGGTCCGGGCTCTGGTCGAGCACATATCCCGTCGAGGCGAGCGAGCCGTCCTGCACGAAGGCCGCCACCTTCCAGAAGCGCAGCGGCACTTGGACGCCCCGGTACGGCGGGTCGGCATCGTGCAGTACGGGCCCGGTGAGCACGGTCATCTTCCGGTCGAACTCGGCGGCGTGGTCGAGCAGATAGTTCTCCAGGCCCTGCCACAGCTTCTTGCCCTGGTTGAACACGTTCGCCTGCGGGGCGGCGTTGGTGAAGTGGAAGGTGTCGTCGTTGGCCGCCGCGCGCTCGGCCGGTTCGCCCCACACGGGGTCGAGGCGGCGCACCAGATGCCCGCGGTCGAGGGTGTTGTCGTGGTAGACGTCCTCGCCGGTCTGCCGGTCCTCGGGCAGCCGGGGATCGAAGCGCCAGTTGTCGTCCCGCGGCGTCACCTCTTCCGCCAGGCGCTGCCCGTCGATGCACACGGCGGTGGCCGCCGCCAGCCGCCGGTCCGGGCGCAGCACCACGCTGAAGTGGGTGTACGGCAGGACCACCGTCTCGACGTCCGGGGCGAGGGGCATCGGCAGCGGCACGGTGGGACCGAGGAAGTTCTCGTCGTAGCCCGCGCGGTGCGCCAGCGCGCCGCGGGGCACTGCCCCGCCGGCCTCACCGGCCCCGCCGGCCCGCGGTGAATCTGAGGGGATCATGCGAGGAGCGCTTCCCGGTGGCGCCCGGCGCCCATCGGCGCCGGCGCCGAAGCCACTCGAACAGCCGCGCGTATCGCCCCCGCTCCGGCGCCGCAGGGACCGTTCAGGCGGTTGGGCCGGCGGCCGGATTCCGTTCGGCCCAGTCACGGAATGCATCCAGGCGTTTTCCGTACCCTCCCGGACCCCCAGGAACAAGGAGATGTCCCCATGGCCACCGGCCTCTCCCTCCATCTCGGACTCAACAGTGTCGATCCAGCGAAATACGACGGCTGGGACGGCCAACTCGTCGCCTGTGAGAACGACGCCCACGACATGGCCCGGCTGGCCCATCAGGCCGGGTTCGACGAGACGGTCCTGCTGACCCCGGAATGCACCACCGAGAACATCACGCACGAGCTGCGCGATGCGGCCGAACGCCTGCGCAGCGGCGACATCTTCCTGTTCACCTACTCGGGCCACGGCGGGCAGGTGCCGAATCTCCCGGGCTCGGACGAGGAACCGGATGAATTCGACGAAACGCTGGTGTTCTACGACCGGCAATTCCTCGACGACGAGCTCTACCGGGAATTCGGGCGGTTCGCCGACGGTGTGCGGATCCTGACGCTGCTGGACAGCTGCCACAGCGGGTCCGGCATCGAGGTGCGGGACGTCCTCAATACCGAGGCGATGCAGGAGCAGTTCCAGACCAGCGACCCGGACCGGATCGAGCACACCTCGCGGCTGATGCCGGTCGTCCAGCAGAGCCAGATCTACGAACGCGACAAGGAATTCTTCCAGGAGATCCAGCGCGGGCTCGGCGCGAAGAGGGGCCGCAAGGCCGACACCAGCGCCCTGCTGATCTCCGCCTGCCAGGACAACCAGCTCGCCTCCGACGGCCCGGTCAACGGCCGGTTCACCGGGACGCTGCTGGACGTGTGGGACCGCGGGGCGTTCCGCGGCGGCTATCGCGCGTTCCACCGCGATATCCAGCGGAACATGCCGCCCACCCAGAGCCCGAATTTCTTTGTGACCGGGCAGCCGGGCACGCGGTTCCTGGAGCAGCAGCCGTTCACGGTGTGAGCCGTGCGGCCCCGCCGGCCGGCGGCTGACGTGCGGGCCCGCCGCCCCGGTCGCAGGCTGGGGGTATGGCTGAGCATCCGCCCGTCATCGTGCATCCGCCGTCCCCCGGCGGCGGCCGGAAGGTGACCATCGGGGGCGAGGACGTCGGCCGCGCCCGCAGCAGCGTCGATGTCCTCGAATTCCTGCGCCGGGCCGGCCTGGGCACCGACATGGTGTCGCTCGACGACCGCGAGGTGATCGAGTGGCAGGGCGGGGACCACGACGTCTGGTCCTGAACGGGGCGCCCGGACACGCCGTCCCACCACCCGGACCCGCCGTCCGGCCCGGCGCGGGCCCGTCTGACGGTGCGTCGGAGGCCGGCCGATGCGCCGAACGATGTACTTACCGTAGTCATTGGGTTACCGCATGTGGCGTGCGGTCGCGATCGCCCATAGCTTCGCCTCATGACGATTCGACAGATGAGGTATCTGGCATGCCTGACAGCGGCCGCGGTCGGTGGCCTGGTCACCACCCCGCCGGCCGATGCCGCGGAACGGCATGTGGTCCACCAGGGTGAGTCGATCCAGAAGGCGGTGGACGCGGCGAAGCCCGGGGACACCGTCTTCGTCGAGCCCGGCACGTACCACGAGAGCGTTCTGATCAAGAAGCCTCGGGTGACGCTGCGCGGATCGGGCCGGCGCACCGTGATCGGACCGCCGACCGCACGGGCGGAGAACGCCTGCGGACGGGACGGCAACGGCATCTGTGTCATCGGCGGACCCAAGCACCGTCTGCGGGGCGTGACCATCCGTTCCCTGACCGTCGCGGGCTTCAAGAAGAACGGCATCTGGGCCACCGGGACGAGCCGGCTGCGGGTGCGCAGCGTCCGCGCGCGGAACAACGGCCAGTGGGGCATCGCCCTGGAGAAGTCCGTCCGCAGCTCCCTCCGGCGCAACACCGCCCGCGGCAACGGCGATGCGGGCATCTTCCTCGCGAACACCGTCGCGGAGGAGGGCGGCGCCCTGGACACCCGCGGCACCGCGATCCTCGACAACCGTGTCGTGGAGAACCGGATCGGCATCACCGTCCGGCGGGCCAGAAAGCTCCGGGTCGACGGCAACGAAATCACCGGCAACTGCGCCGGGGTGTTCGTCGTGGGTGACGAATCGCGGCCCCGGGCGGGCGATCTGTCGGTGAGCGGCAACAACGTGTCGGACAACAACAAGCACTGCCCCGCCACCAAGCGCCTGCCGTTCCTCCAGGGCATCGGCATCGTCCTGACCGGCGCCGAGGACACCCGCGTCGGGGGAAATCTGGTCAACAACAACGTCGGGAAGTCGCCGCTCTCCGGCGGCATCGTCCTCTTCCCCAGCTTTGCGAAGGCCCTCAACGAACGCAATGTCATCAGCGGCAACGTCGTCCTGCGCAACGAGCCGTTCGACCTGATCAACCGGGACCGGGGCGGTTCCGGGAACCGCTTCGTCGGCAACCAATGCCGGACCTCCGACCCGGCAGGCCTGTGCTGACGGTTGCGTACGGCTTCTTCAGCAACACCGGGCAGGACCAACCGGGCACCAACCCCGAGCAGGAACACCCCGCAGGAGCACCGGACCGAGCAGGCGCATCGAACAGCAGAATCGAGGCGGAATGACCACCGTAAGCCCCACTCCCCAGCCGGCCATGCGGCTGCGGGAACTCGTCTTCGGAGCCGCGTGCGCGGCATCCGTACGCGCGGCAGCCAGACTCGGCGTGGCGGATGCGCTGGGGGACGCCCCCGCCACCGCGGAGGAGCTGGCCGCCAAGCTCGAGACCGAGGCACGGCCGCTGCAGCGGCTGATGCGCGCCCTGTCCTGCTACGGGATCTTCGAGGAGACCGACGACGGGAGGTTCGCGCACACCGAGATGTCCCGGCTGCTGCGCGACGACGCGCCCAACAGCCTGCGGTACATCTCCCTGTGGTGCACCGAACCGTGGACCTGGGAGGCCTGGCCGCGGCTCGACGAGGCGGTACGGTCCGGCCGGAACGTCTTCGACGACCTGTACGGCAAGGGGTTCTTCGAGTATCTGCACCAGGACGCCCAGGACTCGGCGCAGGTCTTCGACCGGGCCATGACCACCTCCAGCAAGCAGTCCGCGCAGGACGTGGCGGAGCTGCTCGATCTGACCGGGGTGTCCGTGGTGGCGGACATCGGGGGCGGTCAGGGGCATGTGCTGGCGAGCCTGCTGGAGAAACACCCGGATCTCCGGGGGACGTTGCTCGATCTGCCCGATGTCGTGACGAACGCGGACCCCCGGCTGCGGGACGGCGGCCCGCTCTCCTCCCGGGTGGAGATCGTGCCCGGCGACTGCCGTGTCGACATCCCGGTCCAGGCCGATCTCTACATCATCAAGAACATCCTGGAATGGGACGACGACAGCACCCGGCGGACGCTGGGCAACGTCCTGGAGGTCGCCCGGCCCGGCGCCCGGGTCGTGATCATCGAGAACCTCGTCGACGACAGTCCGTCGATGAAGTTCACCACCTCCATGGACCTGCTGCTGCTCCTGAACGTCGGCGGGGCCAAGCACACCAAGGAGAGCCTCATCAGCCGGATGTCCGAGGCCGGTCTGCTGGTCCACGACATCATGCCGGTCAACCCGTATCTGCACGCCTTCGAGTGCAGCGTCCCGGGGTGAGCGCGGCCGGTTAGCCGGTCCGCCCGTGCGTGTGCCCGCGATCGACGGTGATCGCGGGCACGTTGGCGTCCGGCTCCCGTGGGCGCGTCAGCCGGCGTCACGCTCCCAGCTGTAGAACTGACGGGCCATCGCATCCTTCGGGCTCCGCCAGGTCTCCGGGTCGTACGCGCTGACGTAGGCGGACAGCTTGTCGCTGATGGACCGGAACTCGGGGTGGTCCGTCAGCTTGGCGATCTCGGGGCCCGGGGGCCGCTCGGACTCGATGAGGTGCAGATACACCTCACCGAACTGGAACAGGCTCCGCCGGGAGACGCCGATCAGATGCGGCAGTTCCGTGCGGTCGGAGGCCTCGAAGACCTCGGCGATCCGCGGAGCCGACTCCGGTGCCATCCGGGCGACGATCAGGGCGTGGTGCATCAGGGGCTCCCTTCAGTTGGGGCCGGCCGAGTCCCGGGAGGCGCGCGCCTCGATCTTTTCCCGGATGAGCTTGAGCTGGATCTTGGAGTTGCGGTTGATGTGCTCGGTCATCCCCTCGTCGTCGACCGGGGCCTCGGGCTTCATCGCGAAGTCCTGGGTCCAGTACATCCCGGTGCCGCCGGGGAGCTTGCGGTAGGACCAGTGGATGTCCATGTGCTCGAACGGGCCGGTCTCCACCCGGCGGGCGCGGACGGTCAGCCCCTTGCGGTCGGTCACCCGCTCCGAGACCCAGCTCCAGACGGTGCCGTTGTCGTCGGGGTGCATGGTCAGCCGGAAGGTCGTCTTGTCGCCCTCCCGCGAGAGCACGTCGACGGCGGCGTACTCGCTGAACAGCTGGGGCCAGTTCTCGAGGTCGTTCGTCATGTCCCAGACGAGGTCGAGAGGGGCCGCGATCTTGATGTCGTTCTCGGTGTGACCGGGCATGTCAGGCTCCTGTCGTAGGCACGGTGTTGACGAGGTCGAGGAAGTCGTGCGGCGTCTTGCTGCGCTCGGCGTCGTTGGGCAGTGACCGGCCCAGCTGGTTCTCCAGCTCGCCGACGATGCCGAGCAGGCCGAGCGAGTCCAGGCCGAAGTCGGCGAAGGTCGCATCGGGCCGGCCCGCCAAGTCCTTCGGGTCGACGGTGAGACCGGCGGCCGATTTCATCAGCGAGGCCAGCTCGTCGAAGGTCAGTTCAGCGATCATGACGGGTTTCTCCTTCTCACGAGGGGGACTCGCCGGAGCCCTGACGCAGCACCAGCGCCGCGTTCGAGCCCATCAGTCCCCGGCTCAGCACCAACGCCGTCCGCAGCTCGGCCGGGCGGGCCGAGACGGTGACCAGGTCGAGGTCACAACTCACCTCGAAGACGTTGGGGGTAGGGGGCACGACGCCGTGCTCCATGGAAAGCACCGCGGCCGCCGCGTCCAGGACGGGGGCGCCGCAGTACGCCCGGCCGGTGCCGGTCTTGGGCGCGGTCACGGGGACGGCCTTGGCGTGCCGGCCCAGCGCGTCCGCGATCGCGAGCGCCTCGGCCCGGTCGGCCGACGGCACTCCGAAGGCGTCCGCGAAGACCACGTCGATCTCCTCCGGAGCGCACCGCGCGTCCTCCAGCGCGCCGGTGATCGCCTGGGCCAGCCCCTCGCGGGACTCCTCCCAGCGGCCCGCCCCGGTGAAGGTCGCGGCGTGCCCGGCCACCACGGCGCGGACGTCCGCCCCGCGGTCGCGGGCCGCCCCCTCCTCCTCCACCACCAGCATGGCTCCCCCCTCGGCGGGGACGAAGCCGCAGGCGGCGTCGGTGAAGGGACGGTAGGCGCGGTAGGGGTCCGCGACCTTGCTGAGGTCGTCGTACCCGAGCTGGCAGACCACCGAGTACGGGGCGAGCGGCGCCTCGGCCGCGCCGACGACGACGGCATCGGTGCCGCGCCGGATGGTGCGGCCCGCATGCGCCAGCGCATCCAGACCGCCGGCCTCGTCGCTGGCCACGACCCCGCAGGGCCCCTTGAAGCCGCCCCGGATGGAGATCTGGCCCGTACTGGCCGCGTAGAACCAGGCGATGGACTGGTAGGGCCCGACGTGCTTGGAGCCCTGTCCCCACAGGTGCTGCAGTTCCCGCTGGCCGAACTCGCCGCCGCCGGAACCGGCCGCGGTGACGACGCCCACCGCGAACGGCGAGTCGTTGTAGTCGGCGCGGCCCAGCCGGGCGTCGTCCAGCGCGAGGTTGGCGGCCGCCATCGCGAAGTGCGTGAACCGGTCGGTCTGCACCAGGTAGCGCTCCTCGATGAGCACCGCCGGGTCGAAGTCGCGGACCTCGCCCGCGACCTTCAGCGGCAGGTTCTCGCAGCCTTCCCGGGTGACCAGGTCGAGGACGCTCATGCCCTCTTTGGTCGCCTTCCAGAAGGCCTCGGTGCTCACCCCGTTGGGGGCGATGACACCTATGCCGGTCACGACGGCCCGTCGTTGTTGACGGTGTGGCAGTTGTTGCTGGGAGCTCATCGGGCCCTCCCACCCTGTCTGGTCAGCACCACCGCGGACTGGAAGCCGCCGAACCCGCTGCCGACCGAGAGCACCGACCGCAGCGGCAACTCCCGCGCGGTCTTCGGCACATAGTCGAGGTCACACTCCGGGTCCGGGGTCTCGTAGTTGGCCGTCGGCGGTACGACCTGGTGGGCGAGCGCCAGCACGCACGCGACGATCTCGATCGCCCCGATCGCGCCGAGCGAATGACCCACCATGGATTTGATGGAGCTCATGGGCACCTTGTAGGCGTGCTCACCCAGCGACTTCTTGACGGCGGCGGTCTCGTGCCGGTCGTTCTGCTGGGTGCCCGAGCCATGCGCGTTGACATAGTCGATCTGTGAGCTGTCGACCTGCGCGTGGGCGAGTGCGCGATTGATCGCCTCGGCCATCTCCAGGCCCTCCTGGGTGAGCCCGGTCATGTGGTACGCGTTGCCGAAGGTGGCATAGCCCCGTATCTCGCAGTGCACGGTGGCGCCGCGGGCGCGGGCGTGCTCCAGCTCCTCCAGTACGAGGACGGCGCCGCCCTCGCCCATGACGAATCCGTCGCGGTGGGCATCGAACGGCCGCGAGGCATGGGCCGGGTCGTCGTTGTTGGCGGAGGTCGCCTTGATCGCGTCGAAGCAGGCCACCGTGATCGGGGAGATCGGCGAGTCCGACGCGCCCGCGATGCAGACGTCCAGCCTGCCCTCCTCGATGGAGTGGAAGGCGTAGCCGATGGCGTCGAGGCCGGAGGTGCAGCCCGTGGAGACGGTCTGCACCGGGCCGTGGGCGCCGATCTGTTCCGCCACCGCGGAGGCGAGCGAACTCGGGGAGAACGCCCGCTGCAGGTGCCGGCCGGCCGGCCGGTGGTCCACGTCCCAGTGCCGACCGGAGTCGCTCACGGCGACGTAGTCGTGCTCCAGGCGCGTGGTGCCGCCGACCGCGGTGCCCAGCGACACCCCGATGCGCCAGCGGTCCTCGATGTCGGTGTCCAGGCCCGCGTTGCGCACCGCCTCCCGGGCGGCAACCATCGCGAACTGGATGTACCGGTCCTGCTTGGCCACCTGCTCCGGGCTCAGCCCGTGGGCCGCCGGGTCGAAGTCGCACTCGGCGGCGATCCGGGAGCGGAATCCCTCCGGGTTGAAGAGGGTGATGCCCCGGGTCGCCGTGCGCCCGGCGGACAGGAGGTCCCAGAAGGCGGGCACTCCCACGCCGCCCGGCGCGACGATCCCGACACCGGTGACCGCGACACGGCGCGTCATGACACCGGCTCCGTCCGTTCCGGTGGGCCCGAAGGCGCACCGCCGTCCGTCTCCTCGGTGTCGACGTGCCCCAGGTCCGGCCGCGGGGCCAGCGGGCCGAGGTGGAAGACCATCCGGGCCTCCACGTCGCCGACGTTGCGGAAGCGGTGCCGCAGATACGGCGGGATCAGCAGCCCCTGGTCCGGGTGCAGCGGATGCGGCTCACCGTCGAGGTCGACTTCGAGCGCGCCGCTCACGACGTAGACGAACTCCTCGGAGTACGGGTGGTAGTGCTCGCCGATGCGCTCCCCGGGCTGCACGAGGGCCATGCCCATGAAGCCGCTGGTGGCGCCCACCGCGGTGGGTGTCAGCATGGCGCGCAGATCGCCTCCGCGCCGGCGGTTGGGCTTGGTCTCGTTGAGGTCCACGATGCGTGGGCGGTGCGTGGTCATGGCTGCTTCCTCCTGGTACGGGGGCCGACGGGTGGGGGCCTTGGGGACGGCCGGATGCGCGGTCAGGAGTCCGGTGCCCGGCGGTCGGTGATCAGGTCCATGTCGGAGCGCGCGAGGAAGTGCGCCAGCTCCCGGTCGGTCGACAGACCGCCGGCCTCGTCGGTGTCCATCAGGCGCTTGAAGACGCCGCGCTTGCGGCTACCGTGCACGCCGATGACGAGGTCGGGGTCGATCTCGTCGAGGCCGGTCCGGAGGTCGATGAGCCGGACGACGATGTCGTCGCGCTGGAAGATGGTGCTGCCCTCGATCGGGCAGGTGGGGTCGTCCGCGGCCAGCTCGTCCTGCCCGGCCAGCATCCGGGCCAGCGCCATCCCGCAGCCTTCCTTGGCCGGGTAGTACAGCGCGTGCCGCTGCGCGTCGCGGGACTCCGGCCCGTCCGTGCCGATGTGGTGCACCGCGGGCAGCGCGGCCCGGGTGAAGAACACGCGGGCGGAGTTGGGGTCGGTGAGGTCGCGGTCCTGCTCGAGGTAGGGGTTGATGGCCTCCTCGACGGCCCGGACCTCGGGCTGCTCCGACACATGGCGCAGCGCCGCGACGAGGTCGCCCTGCACCTCGACGGCCCGCACGACGCGGTTGCCGTACATGAACAGCGAGGTGCGGCGCAGCCGGGTGGTGTCGTCGACCTGCGATTCCGGGGAGCTGTAGCCGGCCAGGATCTCGGCGACCATCGACTCGCTGCCGGGCTTCACGGTGAAGGTCAGGGCGTGCCGGACCACACCGTCACCGACGCGGGGCGCGGCCTGCAGCCGGCCCTTGGCGGGGGCGTCCGGGGCGGGCGAGGAGACGTTCGAGGTCTCGCGCAGCACGCTGAAGCGCAGCGACCGGGTGTTGCGGACGCAGCCGTGCAGGGGCTGCACCATCTTGACGTGTTCCTCGCTGTTGACCCAGGCCAGGAACGGCGGTGCGCTCTCCCATTCGCTGGTGATCAGCCACTGCGAGGGGTTCTCGATGGACTGACACAGCTGGTCGGTGATGTGCCCGGGGACGGAGGCCACCTGGTTGCGCAGGTACTCGTAGGCTTCGAGGAAGCGCTGCTGGGCACCTTCGTGGAGGTCCAGCATCAGGACGACCCGGAGTCTCGAGCCGTCGAACGCGGACTGCGATATTCGTTCCGACACTGTTGTCATCGTCTACGCATCTCCCTCGGAGCGATCCGGCTCCTGTGGTGCGTCGTCAGCTCCGGAGGTGATCCGGTCACTGACCCGGCGTACCGGGACGACCGGCCCCGTGGCGGGGGTGGCCGTCCCGGAATCGATCGTGGACGGCTCCCCCGGGGCGCGCGAACTCTGTGGGCCATGCGGGTGAACCATGATCGAACGTTCCGGCCGCCGGGGAAACTCCAGCTCCGTAGGCGCCCTAGGAGCTGGAGCAGCGAATGAATGCAGCGGTCGAAGAGCGGGTTCCGGTACTTGTCGTGGGCGGGTCCCTGGTGGGCCTGTCCGCGTCGCTGTTCCTGGGCCGCCTGGGCGTACGGCACATCCTGGTGGAGAAGCATTCCGATACGTCACGGCACCCACGCGGACGGGGGAACAACGTCCGCACGATGGAGCTGTTCCGGGTTGCGGGCGCCGAGGAGCGGATCCGCGAGGCCGCATCCGTGCTGGCGGACAACCACGGCATCCTCCAGGCCCCGTCGCTGACCGGCGAGGAGCAGGAGTGGCTGTTCAAGGAGATCGACCCGGGCGGCGGGCTGGCCAAGTTCAGCCCCGCCGGATGGTGCCTGTGCAGCCAGAACGACCTGGAGCCGGTGCTGGTGCGCTGCGCCCGCGAGCACGGCGGCGATCTGCGCTTCAGCACCGAGCTGCTCTCCTTCGACCAGGACCGCGAGGGCGTGACGGCGGTGGTCAAGAACCGCGAGAGCGGGGAGCACACCACCATCCACGCGGACTACGTCATCGCCGCGGACGGCCCGCGCAGCCCGGCCCGTGAGCGGCTGGGCATCGGCCGGACGGGCCCCGGCGACCTGTTCCACAACGTGAGCATCACCTTCCGGGCCCCCGCGCTCGCGGAGGCGGTGGGCGACCGGCGCTTCATCGCCTGCTATCTGACCAACCCGGAGGCCGACGGCTGTCTGCTCCCCGTGGACAACGAGGCGGAGTGGGTCTTCCACGCGCCCTGGCACCCCGACCAGGGCGAAACCCTGGAGGACTTCACCGAGGAGCGGTGCATCGACCACATCCGCCGGGCGACCGGCGTATCGGACATGGCGGTGGAGATCACCGGCAAGGCGCCCTGGCACGCCGCCGAACGCGTCGCCGAGCGGTACGCGGCCGGCCGGGTCTTCCTCGCCGGTGACTCGGCCCATGAGATGTCCCCCACCGGGGCGTTCGGCTCCAACACCGGCATCCAGGACGCGCACAACCTCGCCTGGAAACTGGCCGCGGTGGTGCACGGCTGGGCGGGCCCCGGCCTGCTGGACACCTACGAGTCGGAGCGCCGTCCGGTGGCCCGCGCGACCAGCGCCCGCGCCTCCGCCCGCTCCGCGGAACACAGTCACCCCGGGTATGCCGCGGCCCCCGGCGCGGGCGGCGGCCGGCAGAGCGGTGTGCTCACCGTCGCCCTCGGCTACAGCTATCCGAACGGCGCGGTGGTCGGCGCCGACCCCGAACTCCCCGTCGTCCCGGCCCGAATGCAGCTCTCCGGAGCCCCCGGCACCCGGGCCCCGCACATGTGGGTCCAGCGTGCCGGGGTACGGATGTCGACCCTGGACCTCTACGAGAAGTCCCTGGTCCTGCTCACCGGCCCCACCGGCGCCCCGTGGCGCACCGCCGCCGCGCACGCCGCCGAACGCTGGTCCGTCCACCTTCCCGCGTACAGCATCGGCACCCGCCCCGAGGACGATCTGGCCCCCGAGAAGGGCTCCGACTGGGCGGATGTTTACGGCACCACCCCCGCGGGCGCGGTACTGGTGCGCCCGGACGGGTTCGTGGCGTGGCGGTCGGAGAGCATGGCGGCCGACCCGGAGGCGGAGCTCGATGAGGTGCTGGGGGCGCTGCTCTGCCGCGGCTGACGGCCGCCGGGCTCAGTCCTTTCGGCCGACCCCGCCGTAGAAGACGATGTCGTTGAGCTCTTCGGGGCTGGGCACCGGGCCGTCCGGCCGCCACAGCGGTACCCGTACGACGCCCGGCTCCAGCAGGGTGAACGGCCCGAAGAGCGAGGCGATCTCGGCCTTCGAGCGCAGATTGAGCCGGGTGGCGGCGCCGTTGTAGACGTCCTCCACCTCCGCGCGCATCCGCTCGTCCACCTCGCCCGCCGGGTATCCCTCGTAGGGCTCGTACGTCGCATGGGACAGCACGAGGTGGCTGCCGGCGGGCAGCGCGTCGGCGAGGGCGGCGATGAGGGCGGCCGGATTCTCCGCGTCCTGGATGAAGGCCAGGACGACGGACATCACCAGCAGCACGGGCCGGTCGAGGTCGATCAGCTCACGGACCGCGGGGTGGTCCAGGACCGACTTGGGGTCGCGGAGGTCGCCGAGCACGAAGGCGGTGCGTTCGGTGGTGGTGAGGCGGGCCCAGGCGTGGGTGGCGACGATCGGGTCATTGTCGACGTACACGACGGCGGTGTCGGGCGCGACCTCGCGGGCCATCTCGTGGGCGTTGGGCGAGGTGGGGATGCCGGTGCCGATGTCGATGATCTGGCGGATGCCGCCGCCGACCAGCTCGCGGACGGCCCGGCCCAGGAACGCGCGGTTGGCGACGGCGCTCTCGCGGACCTGGGGGTGCATGGCGAGGATGAGGTCCCCGGCCTCCCGGTCGACCTCGTAGTTGTCCCAGCCGCCGAGGTAGTAGTCGTTCAGCCGTGCCGGGTGCGGCCTGCTGGTGTCGATCTCCTCGACCGAGAAGCCGGTGTGCTCGGGCCCCTTGACGAACGGCCGGAAGGCATCGATCCCGTCGCCGGCCGCTTCCCGGGGGAAGTCCTGCTCGCTCATGCCGTCCTCCGCTCCACGCGCCGGCACGGTGCCGCGGTGAGCAGGAAGTCGGCGTGACCGGCCTTTGCGCCCTCGATGAAGCTCACCATTTCGTGATGGGTGTAGATCAGCGCCGGGCCGTTGGGGTCGGTGGACTGGCGCAGGGCTATCCGGCCGTCCTTGAGCCGCATGGCTTCGACGCACTCGCCTCCGTTTCCGCCACTCCACGGCTTGTGCCAGCCTTCGTTGCCCAGTTCACTGGCGGGCATGCCGTTGTAGATGCGTATGCGATCCATGGGGGGTTAGATCTCCTTGCGAAAGCCACCCAGAATGGCCCTGGTGGTGTGCGCCGGCGCGGCCTGCGCACACATCCGGTCCAGGGCTTCCAGGAACTGCGAGACGTCGTTGCGCTGGTCGAAGTACACGGCTCCGACGAGGCTTTCCGCGTACGCGATATCCGGAAGTTCCGGGATCGGGAAGCGGAAAATGTGGAACGGCCCGTACATCGCGGGATGCGGGCCGGAAGCGAACGGAATGACCTGGAGCCGGACGTTCGGCAGCGAGGTGGCCTCCATCAGCCGGGTGATCTGGTCCCGCATCACCTTGGGGCCGCCGATCGGGCGCCGCAGGACGGTCTCGTCCATCACGGGCCACAGCATCGGCGCCTTCTCGCGGGTCAGCAGCGACTGCCGCTCCATGCGCAGCGCCACGATGCGGTCGATGTCCGCGGCGGGGGCGTGCGGCATACCGGCCCGCAGGACGGCGGCGGCATAGTCCTCGGTCTGCAACAGGCCGGGGATGTAGTGCGGTTGGTAGGCCCGGATGAGGTTGGCCTCGCTCTCCAGGCTGACGAATGCGCTGAACCACTCGGGGAGTACGTCGCGGAAGTTGTGCCACCAGCCGGGCTTGTTGGCCTCGCGGGCGAGTGAGAGGAAGCCCTCTGTCTCTTCCTGGTCGATGACGCCGTAGGTTGCCAGCAGTTTCTCGACGTAGGGGATCTTGAGGCCGACCTCGGCCTTTTCCATGCGCCGTATCGTGGCGTGGGTGACATCGAGGGCCCGCGCGGCTTGCTCGAAGGACAGTCCCGCCTTCTCGCGCAGGTCCTGCAGTCGCTTGCCGAGCACCACCCGAAGGACGGTCGGCGCTCCGGCCGAACGTGGATCCACCACGTCTGATCCCCTCCAACTGACTTATGTGGTCAGCAGTGTGTCATGTCGTCATGAGGACGAACAGACTGCATATGCGATTCTGCAAATTGCAGAGTGATCCTTGCCATCGGTGACCAACATCGCACATAGTTACGTCGTGGCTTCCTCCAAAAACGCTCCTTCGTTAGGGCGCTGGTGCGGCTTTGCCGCCGGGCACCCCCAGGACGCGTTCCATTTGCCGGCGCGGCGCACCTCGGTCCCCGAGGCACGTAAGCGGGTCATCGCGCTGCTGCACTCATGGGGCGCGGCTCAGCAAGTCCGCGACGACGTGGAGTTGGTGGTGTCCGAACTGTTCACCAACGCGGTACGGCACACCGACAGCGAGAAGGTCGGCTGCGAGCTGACGCTCGTCGGGTCGTACATCCGCATCGAGATCACGGACGAGGGCGGCCCCGGCGTTTCGGCGCCGCACGCCCAGCCCAGCAGCGTGGACCAAGAGGGCGGACGAGGCCTGTTCCTGGTGGGCGCGCTCTCCGAGAGCTGGGGGACGCGGCCCGACGACGGCGGCCGCGGCCGGGTCGTCTGGGCGGATCTGCCGTACACCTCAGCGGCACACTGAGGCCCCGGCCCGCCTTCCGCGGGAAGCCGGGGCCTTGTCGTGTCGCGCGTCCGCCCTACCGGAAGCCGCCGCTACAGCGGCAGCAAGTCGGGCCGCTTGGGCTCGACATGGTCGCCCGAGGACTCGCCGCGCAGTCGGCGCCCGATCCACGGGACGAGGTGTTCGCGCGCCCAGTGGATGTTGTCCCGCCGCGCCTCGGCGGCCGACCGCTCCGTCTCCGGAGGCCACGGCTGGTCCGGGTCGGCCGGCACCTGGAGCCCGAGCACCTGCGCCGCGCGCAGCGCCACCCGGGTGTGCCCGTCGGCCGACAGATGCAGCCGGTCATCGCTCCACGCCCGCCGGTCCTGCACCGACTTCAGCGACCACAGGTCGAGAACCGGGCAGTCGTGCCGGTCCGCGATCGCCCGTACATGGGCCGTATAGGTCGCGATCTTGCCGCGCAGATGTTTGAGGACCGGCACTCCGCGGGTGTCGAAGCCGGTGCACAGCAGCACCGTTCCGACCGAGGTCCGCAGGTCGGCGACCGCCCGTTCATAGCGCTCGGCCACCGCGTCCGGGTCCGAGCCCGGCCGCAGGATGTCATTGCCGCCGGCACAGAAAGTCACCAGCGCGGGGGCAAGCTCCTTCGCCCGGGGCACCTGCTCCTCGACGATCTGGCCGAGCAGCCGCCCCCGCACGGCGAGATTCGCGTAGCGGAAGTCCCCCTCTTCCCGCTGATCCGACAGGAGGACCGCTAGCCGGTCCGCCCAACCGATGTACGCCCCGTCACGGCCGGGATCCCCGACCCCCTCGGTGAAGCTGTCCCCGACGGCTGCGTACGACCCGATGGCGCCACCGGCGCCGCTGCTGATGTTCTTCGAATCGTCTGCCACGTCAGGACATACTTCACCTTGAGAAGTGACCTACGCCACCGTAACCAGGGGTTGACGGGAGGTGATTAATGCCACCAGGTCAAATTCTTCTCAAGTTGGAATAATGATCGATCACAGACCGCTTCAGCTTCGCTCCATAATTCACTCCACACACGGTCACGAACGGTCGCCCGGCCGCACCGCATACCGGACGGCATGCCGACACCGTTGCCAGCTGATTGCGTATTGCACCAATGTCGTATCGTCGGAGTTGCCCGCCGCGACGACGGCCAGCGTCGGCGGCCGAACCAAAGGAGCGCCCGTGACGCAGACGCCGCAGGTCCCGCAGGACCAGTTCGAGCTCGCGGAGGTCCGCAACTTCCGTGATGTGGGCGGACTGCCGACCGTGGACGGGCGTCGGATACGTCAGGGGCGACTGTTCCGCAGCGGCCATCTCGCGCATGCGACCGAGGCGGACGCGGCGTTCCTCGGCGGCCTCGGGCTGCACACCGTCTTCGACTTCCGCAATGCCGCGGACATCAAGCTCGAGGGCCCCGATGTCACGCTCCCCGGCGTACGGAACGTGAACATCCCCCTCACGGACCCGGCCGACGGCGCGGAATTCTGGTCGATGGTGCGCGACGGCCACCTGGACCAGCTGCGGGGCATGCTGGGCGACGGCAAGGCCGCGGCCCGGATGACCGCGACCTACCGGCACATCATCACCACCCGCACCGAGGACCACAGCCGGGTGCTGCATGCGCTCGCCGAGGACAGCGTGCCCGCGCTGATGCACTGCGCGGCCGGCAAGGACCGCGCGGGGCTGTCCGTCGCGGTGACGCTGCTGGCGGTCGGTGTGGAGCCGGACGCCATCGAGGCGGACTACCTCAAGTCCAACGATCCGCACCGCCGCTACAAGATCCGCCGCAGCGACAACTCCGCGGTCGGGATGTCGGCGGAGGTCATGGAGCTGCTCTCGCCGCTGTTCGGGGCGCACACCGACTACCTCACGGCCGCCTTCGACACGATCGAGCAGACCTGGGGCTCGACGGAGAGCTACCTCAGCGAGGGCCTCAAGCTGGCCCCCGAGACCCGCGAGCGGCTGCGCGCCCAGCTGCTGACCGACTGACCTCCGCACACATCACCACAACGGCCCGGCGGATGACCGCCGGGCCGTTGTGTGTGCCGTACCTCACCACGGGTCGCCGAGCCGCCGCCGGCGTTCCGTCCAGCCGTCCGGGTCGGTGACCCAGCCCGCGACCAGCACCAGCCCCGATTCCCGGTGCATCGCGAGAAAGCCGAAGGGCCGGTCGAAGTCGGCCGACACCAGCCGTGACCGCTCCTGGGGACCCAGCGCGGACCCTGCCCGCATCCCGATGGCCGTCACGGCCGCCGCCCGGAATCCCAGCGGCCCGAAGCTCGCCGTGACGGTCTGCCGGGCCGACGACACCGCCAGCGGCTGCTCGCTGATCCCCGGGAAGTGCCCCCGCGAGGCATCGGTGGCCGCGGCGAGCCCGAACAGCCCCGCCCGCTCCAGCAGATCGTGCTCGGCATCGACGGTGAACCGCGGGCAGGTCAGCTCGGTTTGCGGGGCCCCGTCCCAGCTCTGCACCGTCCGCACCCGCACGCCCGGCCCGGCGCCGTCACCCAGCGCCGCGCCGGAGACCGCCGGATACACCCCGCCCAGGGCCGCAACACCATGGCGCAGCACCTCGCCGCCGGGCATCTGCGGCGGACCGAGCAGCAGCCGCACGTCCAGGCCGTTGTCGCCCGCGACCTCCGCCACGGTCAGCTCCCCGGCCGGCGTGCGGTGCACCCGGATCTCCTCCCGGACCGTGCCGGAACGCCACAGCCCGGTCAGCTCCCGCCCGGCCCAGGGCCCTTCCGCCACCCGCAGCGGCTGCTCCTGGAACGGCTCGCGCCATGTCGTACGGACCAGCAGCGCGCTCGCCAGCACCAGCAGGGTGCCGGGGTCGGCCGGTACGGGCATCCGCTCGATCAGGCCGTCGGTGTGCCGCCGCACCCAGGCGTTCATCGCCGTCAGGTCCGCCGCCGCGTCCCCGGTCAGCTCGCCGTGCACGTCCAGCGGCAGGCTCCGCAGCCAGTCGGGGCGCAGCTCCAGCGCGCGCCGGGTCCACAGGCCCACCGCGGCATCGATGCCGTCCGCCGCGGCGAGCGCGTCGAGCAGCTCGCGCCCTTCGCGGACGGCGTGCTCCGCGTCCGTGCCGAGGGCATCGGCCAGTTCCTTGCGGGCCGGGCCCGCCGCCGGTCCGGCGAGCAGCGCCAGCAGCGGCCAGAGCCCGGTGGCGGTCAGGGCCGTGCCCCGCTCCCCCACCGCCGCCCGCGCCCAGCGGGCCGTCAGGTCGTTGACGGTCCGTACCGTCGTCTCGGCGATCATCGCTCGCGTCCCCCCGTGTTCGTCAGCCGGAACTCCTCGTCGTCCGAGTCGTCCTCACCGTCCTCGCCGCCCGCACCGTCCGGGTCCAAGTCCGCAGACGCATCGCGCAGATGCGTGGCGATCGGCCGGTCCAGCTCGTCATGGGTCAGGAACAGGCTGCGCAGCAGGGCCACCGGGTACACCACCGCCGGATCGTCCTCCCCGGGCGGCCCCGTACACGGCTCGTCGACCGTCCCGCTCTCGTCGGAGCCGAACAGGGCGGGCAGCGCGCCGCCACCGGCCGCGAACGGCTCGAACTTCCACTCGTGCCCCTTGGTACGACGGACCACTTCCCCGATGTACCAGGCGGCGCCCTGCAGGAACGGTCCCCGTCTCGCCGCGCCGATCTCCTCCTCGCTGGTGTACCGGGCGCGGACGAGGGCTTCGAGCGCGTCCAGGGACTCCGGGCCGAAGTCCCATCGGTCCGGCCGGCCGGTCTCCTTCGCCCACTCCGCGAAGCCGGCCGAGCGGTCGGCCAGCCACACCGCGAGTCCGGCGCCCGCCCGCTCCTGCTCGGGATGCGGCCTGGCGGTCGGCTCCCAGCCCGGCTCCCGCGCCCGCCGCTCCCGCACCGCCTCACGCAGCCGCGCGACCTCGGCCGCGAACGCGCTGCCGGTGCGTTTCCGCATCGCATGGGTGAGGAGCAACAGGGGTGCGATCGGCTGGAGTTGCAGCTCGGGGTCGGGGCAGATGACCGGCTGTCCCCGCCACTGGTGGCCCCCGACCGGCCGCCGGTTCCAGCCCCAGGAGCCGCCGGCCACGGCCAGCAGGGATTCACCGAGGTAGGCCATCGCCCCCTCGGTGATTCCCGTGCCTCTGTCGACCGTGTCGCCCGGCCCGTAGTGCTCCAGCAGACGAGCCTCCAGGGCATCCAGGGAGGCGGGGCTGCGGTCGAGCGGGAACGTCGCGGGGAGCAGGGCACCGGGCAAGTAGCGCAGCGCTTCGGGCATCAGGCTGATCCACATGCTCAGCCGCCGGAGCATCTCCCGGTCATCGGCCATCGGCTCACTCATGGTGGACACTCTAGGAGCGAGGACTGACAACGCCCGTGCATTCCTGGCCGGTTGACACCGGGGTCGGCGCCTGTGCGCTCACGACCGGCCGAGCTGCGCCTTGACCAGCGTCCGGCCGAAGTCCCACATCAGACCGCCGCCGTTGTGGGCGTCGTCCATGACGGCCGTGAACGCCTCCAGGAACCGGTCCACCTCCCGCTCCCCGATGATCAACGGCGGAATCAGCTTGATGACCTCCAGATGGTCGCCGGAGACCTGGGTGAGGATGCGGTGGCGCTGCAGCAGGGGCGCCACGACCAGCTGCGCGAACAGGCCCTTGCGGGCCGCCTGCAGCATCGTCCAGCGCCCGCGCAGCACCAGGGACTTCGGCCTGCCGAACTCGATGCCGACCATCAGCCCCCGGCCGCGCACGTCGTGCAGCAGCTCGTACTTGCCGATCAGTGCGGACAGCCGCTCGCGCAGCAGATCGCCGGTGTGCCGGGCGTTGGCGACGATCCCCTCGTCCTCCATCACCGCGAGCACGGCGAGACCGGCCGCCATGGCCTGGGCGTTGGCCCCGAAGCTGGCGGAGTGCACCAGCACCCGGTCCATCGACGAGTAGACCTTCTTGAAGATCCAGTCCTTGCCGAGCGTCGCACCGACCGGGACATAGCCGCCGGAGAGCGCCTTGGCCACACAGACCAGATCCGGTTCGACGCCGTCCTCGTGCTGGTAGGCAAAGAAGTCGCCGGTCCGGCCGAGACCGGTCTGCACCTCGTCGGCGATCAGCAGGGCCTCGTGCCGGTGCAGCAGCTCCTGGGCGGCGGCCAGGAATCCGGGCGGGGTGGGGTGGACGCCCTTGCCCTGGATCGGTTCGACGACAAAACCCGCGACGTCGCCGCGCCGCAACTCCCTTTCCAGCGCGGCCAGATCGCCCATTTCCAGGGCGGTGTCGGGCAGCAGCGGGGCGAAGCCGTCGCGGAAGCCGTCCTCGCCGTTGACGGAGAGCGAGCCGGTGGTCAGGCCGTGGAAGGCATGGGTGCAGTAGAGGATGCGGGGCCTGCCGGTGGCGTAGCGGGCGAACTTCAGGGCGGTCTCGACGGCTTCGGTGCCGCTGTTGCCGAAGAAGACCCGGTCCAGGTGGGGCGCATGGGACAGCAGCTTCTCGGCGAGCAGGCCGGGCAGCGGCTGGCAGTCGAAGCGGGTGAGGTCGGGGAGGTCCGCGTCCAGGACGTCGTGCAGGGCCTGGCGTACGACGGGATGATGGCGGCCCAGGCCCATGACGCCGAATCCGGCGAGCATGTCGAGGTAGTCCTGGCCGTCGCTGTCCCAGAAGTAGGCGCCCTCGCCCCGCTCGTAGACCTTGTCGAAGCTGATGGTGTGCAGCATCCGCGGGAGCTGGTGGTTGAGATGGCGGGCATGCAGGTCATAGCGCTCGGCGCCGCGGTCGGCGAGCAGCTTCGCCAGGTCGAATCCGGTCACGAGGCGTCCTCCCCCTGGGCCGGTGCGGCGTTCCGGCGGGCCAGTTCGGCGCTGATCCGGCCGGCGATCTCGGCCGGGGTGAGCCCGAGGTCGGCGAGCAGTTCGCCGCGCTTGGCGTGGGCCAGGAACTGCTCGGGGACGCCGAAGGTCCGCAGCGGTACGTCCACCTCCGCGTCCCGCAGCGCCTGGCCGACCGCGGATCCCACACCGCCGTTGCGGCTGTTGTCCTCGACGACGGCCACCATGGCGTGCTCCGCGGCGAGCGGGGCGATGGCGGGGTCGACCGGCTTGACCCAGCGCGGATCGACGACCGTCGCATCGACGCCGCGCGCCGCGAGGAGTTCGGCGACCCGCAGACACACCGGTGCCATCACGCCGACCGCGACCAGCAGGACATCCGGCTGCGGGGCGCGGTGCAGCACGTCGACGCCGCCGATCCGCCCCACGGCGGGGATCGGGTCGCCCACCGGCTCCTTGGGGAACCGGATGACCGTCGGGGCGTCGTTCACGTCCAGGGATTCGCGCAGCTGGGCGCGGAGTTGGTCGGCGTCGCGCGGTGCGGCGATCCGCAGCCCCGGTACGACGCCCAGTACGGACAGATCCCACATGCCGTTGTGCGAGGCGCCGTCGGTGCCGGTGACGCCGGCCCGGTCCAGGACGAAGGTCACGCCGCACTTGTGCAGCGCGACATCCATCAGGACCTGGTCGAAGGCGCGGTTGAGGAAGGTGGCGTAGACGGCGACGACGGGGTGCAGTCCGCCGGTGGCCAGGCCCGCGGCGGAGGTGGCGGCGTGCTGTTCGGCGATGCCGACGTCCCAGACCCGGTCCGGGTAGGCCTTCGCGAACTTGCCGAGCCCGACCGGCTGGAGCATGGCGGCCGTGATGGCGACGACGTCCTCGCGCTCGGCGCCGATCCGTACCATCTCGTCGGCGAAGACGGACGTCCAGGAAGGGGCGCTGGGCGGGGTGACGGGCGCGCAGGTGAGCGGGTCCATCACGCCGACGGAGTGGAAGTGGTCCGCCTCGTCCTCCAGCGCGGGCTGATAGCCGCGGCCCTTCTCGGTCAGGCAGTGCACCAGCACCGGGCCGTGGAATTTGGCGGCGCGGCGCAGCGCGGACTCGACGGCGGGGATGTCGTGCCCGTCGATCGGCCCGAGGTACTTCAGGCCGAGGTCCTCGAACATGCCCTGCGGCGCGAAGGCGTCCTTGAACCCCTTCTTCGCGCCGTGCAGCGACCCATAGAGCGGCTGGCCGACGACCGGGGTGCGCTGAAGGACGTCCTTGCCCCAGGCCAGGAACTTCTCGTAGCCGTCGGTGGTGCGCAGCGTGGCGAGGTGGCTGGCGAGGCCGCCGATGGTCGGGGCGTAGGAGCGCTCGTTGTCGTTCACGACGATGATCAGCGGGCGGTCCTTGGCGGCGGCGATGTTGTTGAGCGCCTCCCAGGCCATCCCGCCGGTGAGCGCGCCGTCGCCGATGACGGCGACGACATGGTCGTCCTTGCCGCGCACCTCATTGGCCTTGGCCAGGCCGTCGGCCCAGCCCAGCACCGTGGAGGCGTGACTGTTCTCGATGATGTCGTGCGGCGACTCGGCGCGGGAGGGATAGCCGGACAGCCCGCCCTTGGCCCGGAGTTTGGAGAAGTCCTGGCGTCCCGTCAGGAGCTTGTGGACGTACGACTGGTGGCCGGTGTCCCACAGGATGCGGTCGGCGGGCGAGTCGAAGACCCGGTGCAGGGCGATGGTCAGCTCGACCACGCCCAGGTTGGGTCCCAGATGGCCACCGGTGCGGGTGACGGCCTGCACGAGGAACTGCCGGATCTCCTCGGCGAGTTCGTCCATCCGCTCCTCGGGCAGCGCCTTGAGGTCGCGCGGCTCGCGGATGTGTTCCAGCAGGGTCATGCTCGGTCCCCTCCATGGGTTCTGCTGACGGTGACATCGGGGGCGCGGGGCGGCGCTCCCCCGGCCTGCCTGCAGGCGGGCCCGGCCGGCCGCGGGCGCGCCGTCCGCCGCGCCGCCGCCGGTCCGGGCCGGGACGGCGGGCAGCCGCGGCGGCACGGGCGCACCGCTCCCCGCGTCAGCCGCGGTTCCCGCCGACGGTCTCCCGGGCGGCCCGCAGCGACTCCTTGAGGGAGCCCATGGTGGCCAGGACGGCGGTGGGCTCATAGCCGCAGTGCGCCATGCAGTTGGCGCAGCGCGGGTCCTTGCCGCGGCCGTACTTGCTCCAGTCCGTCTCGTCGATGAGCTCCCGGTACGTGGGCACATAGCCGTCGCTCATGAGATAGCAGGGCCGCTGCCAGCCGAAGAGCGAGTAGTTGGGGATCGCCCAGGCCGTGCAGGGGAAGTCCGCCTTGCCCTCCAGGAAGTCCAGGAAGAGCGGGCTGTGGTTGAGCCGCCAGCGGCGGCGGTTACCGCCGGCGAAGGCCTTCCGGAACAGCTCCCGGGTCTGCTCCACGCCCAGGAAGTGTTCCTGGTCGGGGGCCTTCTCGTAGGCGTAGGCCGGCGACAGCATCATTTCGTCGACCTGGAGGTCGTCATTGAGGAAGTTGAGGACCTCGATGATGGTCTGCGGGGTGTCGGTGTTGAAGAACGTGGAGTTGGTGGTGACCCGGAAGCCGCGCCGCTTGGCCTCCTTGATGGCCGCCACCGCCTCGTCGAAAACGCCTTCCTTCGCGACGGATTCATCGTGCCGCTCCCGCATCCCGTCGATATGCACCGCGAACGCGAAATACGGCGAGGGCGTGAACTTCTCCATCTTCTTGCGCAGCAGCATCGCATTGGTGCACAGGAAGACGTACTTCCGCTTCGCCACCAACTGCCGGACGATCTCGTCGATCTGCGGATGCATCAGGGGCTCGCCGCCGGCGATGGAGACCATCGGCGCGCCGGACTCCAGCACCGCGCCGACCGCCTGCGCCACCGGCATCCGCTGCTTCAGCACGCCCGCCGGATGCTGGATCTTCCCGCAGCCCTCACATTTCAGATTGCACGCGAAGAGCGGCTCCAGCTCGACGATGAGCGGAAACTTCTCGCGCCGGCGAAGCACCTTCTGTTCAAAAAGATAGGTCCCGACCCGGATGGTCTGACGAAGCGGCATGGCCATCTGGCTCACCTCCTGGGGAGCAGCAAAGAACGGTGCCATTCGAAAAACACAGGAAGAACGCAGCGCAGCACACGGAAGGCCGATATTCCACCGCGCACCGTGCCGATCCGTACGAGTTCATGTTCTGGAGCGTCCACGATCACCCGGACGGCCGCAACCGGACGATTTCCGGCACGCCGCGCGGCACGCAGCGTCGCATCGGATTCCATGTCCACCGCCACCGCGCCCGCGGCATGCAGCGCGGCCCGCTCCGCGCCGCGTACGACGTGGTCGGAGCCGCGCAGCAGGCCGGTGTGCACGGTCAGCCCGCGCTCGCGCAGGGCCGCCAGCAGCGGGCCGTTGTCCCGGCAGACGATGTCCGGGGCGTCGGGCCGGTGGTCGCGGGTGGCCTCGGCGACCACCACGTCACCGGGCCGCATCCCGGGGGCGAGGCCGGCACAGAAACCGCTGGCCACGACCGGTGACTGCGCGGTGGCGGCGCCCTCGCGCAGCGCGTGCGCCAGGGCGCGTTCGGCCGCCTGGGGGCCCATGCCCGTGCGGAGGGTGACCACCGGCGGACGGGTACCACCGCCGCGGCCCCGCAGCGCGAGCCGCTCGATGCCGAGCGCACAGGCGATCAGCAGCGGCGGATCGGCGTCTGCCGGGGCCGGTCTCGGCATCAGTCCCCCAACGGCGCGTCGGCATGTCCGCCGTGGACATAGCGGCCCAGGGCCGTCAGCGGGAAGACCTGGCGGTAGAGGTGGTAGTTGATGGAGAAGTCCCAGGGGAAGCCCGTACCGGTGAAGTACGGCTCCTCCCAGGAGCCGTCCGGGCGCTGGGTGTCGGCCAGATAGCGCACCCCGCGCCGGACCACCTCGCTCTCCCGCTCCCCGGCCGCCAGCAGCGCCATCAGCGCCCAGCCGGTCTGCGAGGCGGTCGAGGCGCCGCGCCCGGCCCAGGCCTTGTCCTGGTAGGAGCGCTGGTCCTCGCCCCAGCCGCCGTCGTCGTTCTGCACCCGGGCCAGCCAGCCGACGGCGCGGCGGATCGCGGGATGCGAGGCGGGGAAGCCGGCCGCGGCGAGCGCGGGCAGCACGGATCCGGTGCCGTAGACGTAGTTGGTGCCCCAGCGGCCGAACCAGGCGCCGCTGGGCTCCTGTTCGGCCAGCAGCCAGTCGATGCCGCGCCGGGTGCTGTGGTCGTGCGTACGGCCGACATCGGCGAGCATCTCGACGACATGGGCGGTGACGTCAGCGGACGGCGGGTCGATGACCTCCCCGAAGTCGCAGAACGGCAGGCGGTTGGGGAACGGGCTGGTGTTGTCGGCGTCGAAGGCGCCCCAGGCGCCGTTCTTGGACTGCATTCCGAGGTTCCAGCGCACCGCCCGGCGGACCGCGGCGTCGACCCGCTGGGGGTCGGGGTGCTCGACGCGGCGCAGCGCGAGCACCACCTCGGCGGTGTCGTCGATGTCCGGGTAGTTGTCGTTCTCGAACTCGAACGCCCAGCCGCCGGAGGACAGTTGAGGCCTGCGCACCGACCAGTCGCCGGGCCGGTCGATCTGCTCGTCGAGCATCCAGTCGACGGCCTTGATCAGCTGCGGATGGTCGGGCGGCAGCCCGGCGTCGGCGAGCGCGATGGTGGCCAGGCAGGTGTCCCAGACCGGGGACTGGCAGGCCTCGATCATCCGGGCGCCGTCCTCGCGCCATACGGCGAAGCGGTCCAGCGATTCGAGGCCGCTGCGCAGCACCGGGTGGTCGAGGTCGTAGCCGAGGAGGTGCAGGGCGATGACGGAGTAGACGGCGGGGGGCTGGATGCCGCCCCAGCAGCCGTCGTTCTCCTGCCGTTCGATGATCCAGCGGGCCGCGGAGCGCATCGCGGCCCGGCGCAGCGGGCGCGGGGCGACCCTGTGGTAGACGTGCAGCGCCTTGTCCAGGCGCTGGAAGATGCCGTCCCAGCTGGTGGCGGGGGCGAGGGGGCGCGGTGGGTTGGGGCGGCGCGGGTGGGTGTGCAGCTCGTCCAGGGCGAACGGCGCCGGGCGTACCGGGCGCTTGGCCGAGACGATGGTCAGGGCCACTATCGTCTGCCGCGCCCAGCAGCCGAAGTCGTAGATGTTGAGCGGGAACCACTTGGGGAGGTACATGAGCTCCGGCGGGAGCTCCGGGAGGTCGTCCCACTTCCACCAGCCGAAGAGGGCCAGCCAGATACGGGTGAAGACCCGGGCGGCGGCGATCCCGCCGTGTTCGCGGATCCAGGCGGACGCCCTGGCCATATGGGCCGCGTCCGGGGCATCCCCGGCGAGCCGCAGGGCCACATAGGCCTCGATGGTGGTGGAGAGCTCGCCGGGGCCGCCGTAGAAGGTGGCCCAGGTGCCGTCCGCGCGCTGCTCACCGCGGATGAAGCGGGCGGCGGCCTCGGTGAGCTTGGGGTCCGCCACGCCCAGGAACTGACGGAGCAGCAGATCCTCGGCGTCCATCGTGACGTTGGTCGCGAGGTCGCCCTTCCACCAGCCGGCGGAGTCCTGGAGGGAGAGCAGATGGTCGGTGGCGCGGGTGGTGGCGCGCCGCGCGGCGGTCTCGGTCTTCTCAGCGGTGGCATCGCTGGCCGAAGGGGCCCGGGGCGGCAGCGCCCCGGTGCTTCCGTCGGTCGTCGCTGTCATGGCTTCCCCTTCTGCAGTGAACTGTCAATGCGTGTTCAGGGACTCCGTCGGCCGGCGCCCTCCCCCACTGCCCTCAAGGCGTGGGCGGGGGCACCTCCCAGCGGTAGCCGGGGAAGTACCCCCAGGCACCGGCCGGCGACTGCGAACTAGTTCGTATCGATGGTGATCATCTCTCTCGTACGACGACGAAGTCCGCGAGCGCGACCAGCTGCGCGCGGACCTTTTCCGGGATGTCGACCTCGTCCAGCGCGGCGATGGCGGTGGCGTGCTGGCGGCGGGCCTCCTGGGAGGTCCACTCGCGGCCGCCGGCCTCCTCGATCAGGGCCGCCCGGGAGGCGAACTCCTCCTCGGTGAAGTCGGCGATCTCGGTCTCGGTCTTCTTGGCGTCGGCCGCCAGGATCCGGGCGAGGCGCTCGGAGGCGGGGCCGCCCGCGGCCAGCGCGGCGACGACCGGCAGCGACTTCTTGCGCTGCCGCAGATCGCTCCAGGGCCGCTTGCCGGTGGCCTCCGGGTCGCCCCAGATGCCCAGCAGATCGTCGACCGCCTGGAAGGCGAGGCCGAGGTGGTAGCCGTACTTCTCCAGGATGTCGGCGGTGCGGTCGTCGGCACCGCCGAGCACCGCACCGATGGAGACGGCGCAGGCCAGCAGCGCGCCGGTCTTGTTGCCCTCCATCTCCAGGCACTCCTCGACGGTGACCCGCTCGCGGTGCTCGTAGGAGATGTCCTGGGCCTGACCGTCGATCAGCTTGCGGGTGGCCAGGGTCAGCCGGCGGGTCGCCCGGCCCGCCTCGACGGTGCCCAGCTCCAGCAGTATTTCGTTGGCGAGGGCGAACAGCGCGTCGCCGACGAGGATCGCCTGCGCGGGGCCGTGCACCTTCCAGACCGTGTCGCGGTGGCGGCGCTGTTCGTCGCCGTCCATCAGGTCGTCGTGCAGCAGCGAGAAATTGTGCACCAGCTCGACGGCGACCGCGCCGGGGATGCCGACCTCGGGAGCCACGCCCGCGGCCTCGGCCGACAGCAGGGCGAGGGCGGGGCGTACCGCCTTGCCGCTGTCCCCCGTCGAGGGGTTGCCCGCGGCATCGATCCAGCCGAAGTGGTAGGCGGCGACGGTGTCCATGGGAGGAGCGAGCCGGTCCACGGCGGCACGCAGCACGGGAGTGGCAAGTGTCCGCCCGCGCTCCAGCAGCGCGGTGACGCTCGCGGTGTCGATAGCTGGGGAAGCCGGATTCACGGTTTCTCCTCTGTTTCCGATGCTCGTGCTCGTGCGAGCGCTCGAAGTACTCGTAGTCATGCCGCCTCCTGAGGCAACTGGCCCTGGGGGAAGCCGAGTTCGGTGAGTGCCTCGCCAGCGGCGGCAGTGCCGCTGCGAACAGCGCTTTCCATGGTCGCGGGCCACCCGGTGGCGGTCCACGAACCGGCCAGATACAGGCCGGGGGCTTGGGTGCGGGCGGCGGGGCGGAGCCTGCCGACGCCCGGTGCGGGCGCGAAGGTCGCGGTGCGCTCGCGGGTGACGAAGAAGTCGCGGATCCGGGCGCCCCGGGCGGCGGGCAGCAGCCGCTCCAGCTCGGGCAGATACCGGGCGCGGAGCTTGGCGACCGGTGCGTCGATCTCCTCCTGCGCGGCGGACTGCGAGAGGGCCAGATACTGGCAGCCGCTCCCGTCGGGCAGGTCGGCGAGCCCGGAGGCGTGGGTACGGTCGAAGACCCACTGCACCGGGGAGCCGACGGCGGCGAAGAAGGGGCGGCGCAGCACCTTGCGGTCGTAGACGACGTGGACGTTGAGGATCGGTGCCGTGCCGATCTCCAGCAGCCGGTCCTGCTCCGCCAGCGCGCCGTCCGGCAGCAGGCCGTGCGTCTCGCGCTGCGGTACGGCGAGGACGACGGTGTCCGCGGCGAGCCGCTCGCGGCCGTGCGGGCCGTTCTCGACCGCGACCTGCCATCTGCCGTCGGTGCGCTCGAGGCCCGCGGCGCGGGTGCGCAGGCGGATCCGTACGCCGGCGTTCTCCAGGGCCTTGCGGGTGCGTTCGTCGTGCACCTCGCCGAGCGGCACCCGGGCCCAGCCGATGTCGGCGGCGCCCGGCGCGGAGAGGAGGCCGGTCTTGAAGACCTTGGCCGCCAGCCCCAGGGACGCGTCGTCGGCGGTGGCGTTGAGGGTGGCGATGCCGACCAGGTCCCACAGCGCCTCGATGGCACGGGCGGACTGGCCGTGGCGGCGCAGCCAGCTGCCGAAGTCCACGCCGTCCAGCGCGGGATCGGCCGGGTCCAGGCCCTTGAGGGCGAGGGTGGCGCGGACCACGCCGGCCCGCTCGGCGGGTGAGAGGTGCGGGTAGGTCGCCAGGCTCCCGGCGAGGTGCAGCGGTACGGGCAGGGCCGTGCGGCGCAGCCGGCCGAGCCGCATGCGGTCGGCATCCAGGACGGGGACGTCCATGCGGTCCTGGAGGGGCGCCAGACGGCCGGCGCCGATGCGCTCCAGGAATGCGCGGTATGCCGTGCAGCAGCGCAGGTAGACATGCTGGCCGTTGTCGACGGTCAGCTCGCCCGCGGCGCCGTCGCGGCGGAAGGAGAAGACCAGCCCGCCGAGCCGGGGCCGGCTCTCGACGAGCGTGACCCGCAGGCCGGCGTCGGCGAGCGCGAGCGCTGCCGTGCTGCCCGCGAGCCCGCCGCCGATGACCACCGCGGCCGCCCCATCGGGACGGCCGGGCGGCTGGGCACCGTTCCGGTCGGGCGCCGTGGCTGCCGATGTCATACGTTCTCCCCCCATACCGCTGACAGTGACGCAGCGGCCGGGAAGAGGGTTGCTCGCCGCGCCGACGCGGGGTCGTCGTCCGTGTGCGCGGCCCGGCGGATCATCCCCGCCTCCTGACGGACTCCCGGCGGCCGATCGCGCGCGCATCGAGGCCGGACAGTCCGCGTACCGCGACGAACGCCTTCTCCCGGCCGGGCAGCGAGACCCGGCCGCGCAGCACCGCCTCGGGGTCGGCGGCGATCCGGGAGAGCAGGCGGTGGTAGATGCCGGCCATCGCGGCCACGCAGGCGCCGCTGCGCCGGTCGAGCATCGGCAGCAGCCGGAACCCGTCGGCGAACAGCGCGCGGGCGCGCTTGACCTCGAAGTGCACCAGACCGGCGAAGTCCGAGCCGGCCGGCGGCACCGGGCCGTGGAAGCCGGCCGAGCATCCGAACTTGGCGAGGTCCTCGGCGGGCAGATACGTACGGCCGTTGTCCGCATCCTCGCGAACGTCCCTGAGGATGTTGGTGAGTTGGAGGGCGAGGCCGAGGGTATCGGCGTACTCGGGGGCGCGCTCGGCGTCCGGCGCGCCGGGGACCGTGCCGAACACGCCCAGCGAGAGCCGGCCGATGCCACCCGCGACGCAGCGGCAGTAGACCTTGAGGTCGTCCCAGGTCTCGTAGGTCTCGCCGCGCACATCCGCGAGCACACCGTCGATCAGCTCGTCCAGCGCATCGAGCGGTACGGGGAAGCGCCGGGCGGCGTCGGCGAGCGCGACGGCCACCGGGTCGGTGTCGTCCTCGTCGATCCGGCCGTCCTTGATACGGGCCAGCAGCGCCCGGGTGTCCTCCAGGCGCTGTTGCTTGGCGGCGGCCTCCAGGGTGCCGTCACCGATGTCGTCGACCCGGCGCGAAAAGGCGTAGAGCGCCGACATCGCCTGCCGCTTGTCGGTCGGCAGGAGCCGGATGCCATAGGCGAAGTTCCGTGCCTGCTGCCCGGTGACGGCCTCGCAGTAGCGGTACGCAGCGAGCACCGGCGCAGACGCGTGTGCGGTTGCCTCCACGGTCCGGCTCACCCCTCTCTTCGCAATGTCGCCCCCACCTCGCGCAGCAGGCTGAGCTTGGTCGGTTTGGGCGGTCCAGGGAGTACGTCGTGATCGGCGGCCGCGACCGCCCGGAGTGCGGCACGCCCGCCGGCGACGAATCCGGCCAGCAGCAGCTTCAGCCTGCCGTGGACGCTACCCACCAGCGGGGTGCCTTCATCCAGCAGGTCACGGGCGCGTTCCGCTTCGTACGCGATCAGTGCGCGCACCGATGCGCCCCCGCTCGGGGCGGCCAGATCGGCCTCGGTGACACCAAAACGTTTCAGGTCCTCGGCGGGGAGGTAAACACGGTCACGGCCGAGGTCCTCCGCCACGTCCTGGAGGTGCTCGACGATCTGCAGGGCGGTACAGATCCGGTCGGAGTGGCGGATGCGCTCCGGGCTCGCGGTTCCGGTGATGCCGAGGACGAGCCGGCCGACGGGATTGGCGGACAGCTCGCAGTAGGCCAGCAGGTCGCCGTAGGTGCCGTAGCGGGTGACGATTTGGTCCTGGCGGTTGGCCTCGATCAGGCCGAGGAAGGGCTCGGGGGTGAGCGCACAGCGGCGGACGGTCGGGCCCAGGCGGCGCAGCAGCGGATGCCGGGGGCCGGGGGCGGCGTCGCTGAAGACGCGCCGCAGGTCCGCCTCCAGGGCGTCCAGCATCGCGATGCGGTCGTCGGCCGCCCCGCGGTCCAGGCCCAGCAGCACGGCGTCACCCCCACCGGGCGCGAGATCGCCGTCGCCGATGTCGTCGACGAGCCGGGCGAAGCCGTAGACGGCCATCAGGTCGGCCCGCCAGGCGCGCGGCAGGAAGAACGGCGCCACCGGGAAATTCTCGTGCGCGGCCTTGTCGAGCACGGTGCGCGACTGTGCGTCGGCCGGCTCGCCGGTGAGTTTCGCCCGTCGACGGGTGACGGTGCGCGTCAACGCCTCCCCTTCACTCACCGCGGGCTGCCCGGCGCATTTCGGAGCCGGAGCGAACCAGTAGCCATTGCCGTCACGTCTCCCGTTCTACACCGCCAAGCTAAAACATCCTATTTCGGACACGCCGCAGGTCACGCCGCGCCCGGAACGAAGCTTCCCTCGCCCGCTCAGGTGAGTATTGCCCGACTTGCACCACTTGTGCCGTTCAGTACCTGTACAGCTTACGCCGTACGTCTCGCCCGCGTACGAGGGGGTACCGAAGCTGCGGGCAACGATCCGGTCAACATCGACAACGATCCAACTGTTCCCGCCCCCGGAAGAGTTGACCATCTGTTAATGAGCGTCCCGGCAGTCGAAGGCCTCCGCGAGCCGGACTCACGGAGGCCTTCGAGAGCGGGCTGGGTCAAAGGGTCCGGGCTATTTGCCCGTCTCCTTCTCGTACGCCTTGATCACTTCGTCCGTCGGGCCGTCCATCAGCAGCTCACCGCGCTCCAGCCACAGCACCCGGTCACAGGTGTCGCGGATCGACTTGTTGTTGTGGCTGACCAGGAAGACCGTGCCGGCCTCCTTGCGCAGCTCGCGGATGCGGGCCTCGGAGCGCTTCTGGAACTTCCGGTCGCCGGTGGCCAGCGCCTCGTCGATCATCAGCACGTCGTGGTCCTTGGCCGCCGCGATGGAGAACCGCAGCCGTGCCGCCATACCGGAGGAGTAGGTGCGCATCGGCAGCGAGATGAAGTCGCCCTTCTCGTTGATGCCGGAGAAGTCGACGATGCCGTCGTAGCGCTCGCGTACCTGCTCGCGGGACATGCCCATGGCCAGGCCGCCGAGGAGGACGTTCTTCTCGCCGGTCAGGTCGTTCATCAGCGCCGCGTTCACGCCCAGCAGCGAGGGCTGGCCGTGCGTGTAGACCTTGCCGCGCTCGGCCGGCAGCAGGCCCGCCACCGCCTTGAGCAGCGTCGACTTGCCCGAGCCGTTGGAGCCGATCAGACCGATCGACTCGCCCCGGTAGGCGGTGAAGGAGACGCCCTTGACCGCGTGCACCTCGCGCACACCCGTGGAGGGCTTGCGGCGGATGATGCGGTTGAGCGCCGCGGTGGCGCTGCCCTTGCCCGCCCCGGTGCCGTAGACCCGGTAGACGATGTGCAGATCATCCGCGATCACCGTCGGCACGCGCTCCTGCGCCGCCGCCGTCGGCCGAACGCCGTTGTTGTCCTCAGCCACGTCAGCCACGTCCGTACCGCTCCTCAGCCTTCCAGAAGTACACAAAGCCGGCGACGCCCATCAGCAGCGCCCAGCCCGCGGCGAACGCCCACACGTGCGGCGGCAGCTTGTCGTGCGTGAAGCTGTCGATCAGCGCGAAGCGCATCAGGTCGATGTAGACGGCGGCCGGGTTGGCGTTGAGCAGGACCTCCACGAAGTGCGGGACGTCCTTGCCCTTGAGGATCAGGTCGATGCTGAACATCACGCCGGACGCATACATCCACGTCCGCATGATGAACGGCATCAGCTGCGCCAGGTCGGGCGTCTTACTGCCGAGCCGGGCCATGACCATCGCCAGGCCGGTGTTGAAGACGAACTGGAGCAGCAACGCCGGGAAGATCAGCAGCCACGACCAGGTCGGCATCTGCCCGAAGCCGAGCAGGATGATGACCAGCACGCCCATCGAGAACAGCAGCTGCTGGAGCTGCATCAGGCAGAACGAGATCGGCAGGCAGGCGCGCGGGAAGTGCAGCGCCCGCACCAGCCCCAGGTTGCCGGAGATCGCCCGCGTTCCGGCCATCACCGAGCTCTGGGTGAAGGTGAAGATGAAGACGCCGGTCACCAGGAACGGGACGAAGTCGGGAATGCCCTTCCGCGTACCGATCAGCAGCCCGAAGATCAGGTAGTACACGAGCGCGTTCAGCAGGGGCGTCGCCACCTGCCAGACCTGGCCCAGCTTCGCCTGGCTGTACTGCGCCGTCAGCTTGGCGCTGGCGAAGGCGGAGATGAAATGCCGCCGCTCCCACAGCTCCCGGACGTACTGCGGCAGACCGGGGCGGGCCCCGCTCTGCGAGAGCCCGTACTTGTGGGCCCGCTGGGCCGCAGTGAGCCCTTCGTCGGAAGCTGGCGGGGCACTCATGGCGACCGCACTGTCGTGCGTTGTCTCGCTCACAGTTGACACTTTCGTCCTCAATGTGCGCTGCCGGGGTCACGCCCCGCAGTGCGCCTGATGCTCTTGGATACGAGCTTGTCAGATGACGGGAGGGCGGCCCAGTCGGGTCAGTCGCCAAACGGTAGCCCACTTCATGGGGCGCCTGTCACCGCACGGGGTGGTCCAGCCCTCCTTGAAACCGGCCAGCCAGACCCGCAGCGCAGGCCAGGAAGGACGACGGGCCAAGGTGAGCAGGAACCAGACGCCGAGGTAGACCGGAACCAGCAGGGCGGGCAGATTGCGGCGGGCCAGCCACACACGGTTACGGGCCACCATCCGGTGGTAGACCGCGTGCCGGCTGGGGGCCATGGTCGGGTGCAGCAGCAGCATGTCCGACCGGTAGTCGATCAGCCACCCCGCGTTCAGCGCCCGCCAGGCCAGGTCCGTCTCCTCATGGGCGTAGAAGAAGTCGTCGGGCAGCCCGCCGATCTCCTGGAAGACCTTGGTGCGGACCGCATTGGCGCCGCCGAGGAAGGTCGTGACCCGGGAGGAGCGCATCGGGTCGGCGGCCCGCAGCCGCGGTACGTGCCGGCGCTGGGTCTCGCCGGTGTCCGGGTCGGCGATCCGGAAGCTGATGATGCCGAGCTCGGGGTCCTGGGCGAACGCCGTCCGGCACAGCTCGGCGGTGTCCTCCTTGGCCAGCAGCCCGTCGTCGTCGAGGAAGAGCAGGATGTCGACCTCGCTGCCGCCGGGCCCGAACGCCTCGATGCCGACGTTGCGGCCCGCCGGGATGCCGACGTTCTCCGGCAGCTCGACGGTCCGTACGCCCTCGGGGAGCTCGGGCAGCGGCGAACCGTTGCCGACGACGACGATCTCGACTCGCTCGCCGTCCTGCTTGGCGACCGAGTCCAGCAGCGCGCGCAGCTCGTCGGGGCGGTTGCCCATCGTGAGAACAACCGCACCGACGCGCATCTGGGACGCCCCCGTCACTTGAGCCTGCTGGAGGCGAGGATGGACACGAGATGGAGCAGGGTCTGGAGGAGCGCGATGCCGGCGAGCACGGCGACGCCCAGACGGGAGAAGAACAGGTCGCCCCGGATCTGGTCCACGACCGCCAGGGCCAGGATGAGCAGGGACGCCTCGACCCCGAGGATCAGCCGGTGGAACTTCAGCGCCGCGGCGGCCTTGCGGGCCAGCGCCATACCGGACGAGCGCATCTCGGACGCGGTCTCCTTGACCTGCTCCTTGCCGCTCTGCGCGCGGGCCACGCCGACCAGGTCCGTCTCCGCCTTGATCAGGATGGCGCCGAGGGCGGCCAGCGTGCCGAGGAAGGCCCACAGCCAGTCGATCCGGCCCGAGCCCCACAGGTCGGCGGCGCGCAGGCCGAAGCCGACGAGCACGGCGGCGTCGGTGAGGTACGCGCCGACGCGGTCCATCCAGACACCGGCGAGCGAGTACTGCTTGCGCCACCGGGCGATCTCGCCGTCGACGCAGTCGAGCAGCAGGTAGAGCTGGACCATCAGCACGCCGAGCACGGCGCCCGCGATCCCCGGCACCAGGAGTGCCGGGGCGGCGAGCACGCCGAAGACGGTCATCAGATAGGTCAGCTGGTTGGGCGTGACCCGCGTGTTCACCAGGTGCCGGTCGATGCGCAGCGAGAGCTCGCGCATGTAGAGCCGGCCGGCCCAGTGCTCGCCGCTCCGCCGGTCCTTCACACCCGGGGGGTGAACGACCGGGCGGAGTTCAGCTACCGATGGCTTGTGCATAGTCGGCGTAGGCGTCCCTGATCTGGTCGGTGGACAGGTCGAGGTGCTCCAGGATCGTGTAGCGCCCGGGGCGGGTCTTGGGTGCGTACTCGACGGCCGCGACGAATTCCTCGGCGGTGAAGCCGATCTCGTCGGGCGTGACCGGCAGACCGTGCCGGCGCAGCACCTCGACCATCAGGTCACGGGTCTCCTTGTCCCCGCGCAGATGCGTGGCGAACGCGGCGGCGAGGCCGCACTGCTCGCCATGGCTCGCGGCGCGCTTGGGGTAGAGGATGTCGAGCGCGTGATTGATCTCGTGGCAGGCGCCGGACGCCGGACGGCTGTCGCCGGCCACCGACATCGAGATGCCGGTGAGGACCAGGCCCTCGGCGAGCACCTGGAGGAAGTTGTCGTCGCCGACTCCCCCGGGGTGCCGCAGCACGGCCTCGCCGGCCTGGCGCGCCATGGCGGCGGCCAGTCCGTCGATCGCCTCTCCGGTCTCGCGGTGGGAGAGCTCCCAGTCCGCGACCGCGGAGATGTTGGAGATCGCGTCGCCGATGCCGGAGCGGACGAACCGGACCGGGGCCTCGCGGATGATGTCGAGGTCGATCACCACGGCGATCGGGTTCGGCACACCGTAGGAGCCGCGGCCCGCGTCGTTGTCGAGGGTGGCGACCGGCGAGCACAGGCCGTCGTGCGACAGGTTCGTCGCCACGGCGACCAGCGGCAGGCCGATCCGCGCGGCGGCGAACTTGGCACAGTCGATGATCTTGCCGCCACCGAGGCCCACGACCGCGTCGTAGTGCCCCTTCTTCATGTCGTCGGCGAGCTTGATCGCGTCGTCCAGGGTGCCGCCGCCGACCTCGTACCACTCGGCGCCCGGCAGCGCGGGGGACAGCCGCTCACGCAGCCGTGCCCCCGAGCCGCCGCTGATCGCGATGGCGAGCTTGCCGGACGCGGAGATGCGCTGATCGGCCAGCAGGCCCGCCAGGTCGTCCAGGGCGCCGGCGTTGATGTCGACGACGACCGGGGACGGAATGAGGCGGGTCAGTACTGGCATGCGATGTCACGGCCCTTCGCGAGGTCGTCGTGGTTGTCGATCTCGACCCACTTGACGTCGCCGATCGGCGCCACGTCCACCTTGAAGCCGCGGTTGACCAGCTCCTGGTAGCCGTCCTCGTAGTAGAGGTCGGGGTCGCGCTCGAAGGTGGTCTTGAGCGCGTCGGCCAGCTCCTCGGCGGCGGAGCCCTCGATGAGGGTGACGCCGATGTACTCGCCGGTGGCCTCGGCCGGGTCCATCAGCTTGGTGATGCGCTGGACGCCCTTCTCGGGGTCCACGATGACCTTCATCTCCTCGTCGGCCAGCTGCTTGACCGTGTCGAGGGCGAGGATGATCTTCTGGCCGTTGCCGCGGGCGGCGAGCAGGGTCTTCTCGACGGAGACCGGGTGCACGGTGTCGCCGTTGGCAAGGATCACATCGTGCTTGATGGAGTCACGGCCGCACCACAGGGAGTAGGCGTTGTTCCACTCCTCGGCCTTGTCGTTGTCGATGAGGGTGAGCTTGAGGCCGTACTTCTGCTCCAGGGCCTCCTTGCGCTCGTAGACGGCTTCCTTGCGGTAGCCGACGATGATCGCCACCTCGGTCAGGCCGATCTCGGCGAAGTTGCCGAGGGTCAGGTCCAGGATGGTCGTGTCGCCGTCGACCGGCACCAGAGCCTTGGGCAGGGTGTCGGTGTAGGGGCGCAGACGCCGTCCGGCGCCGGCTGCCAGCACGAGGCCGATCATGCGGGTTCTCCTTCATCGTGTACGGCGGGTGCTCCGGAAGAGACCCAGAAGCGGATGCTCTCGATGAGCACCAGCAGCGCCAGGACCACGGCAAGAGCCGTGAGCGCGATTGTGAAACCTGAGGGGGACAGCGCGGCGGCCAGGACGGTCACTAGGAGGACGCGTCCTTCGTGTCCGCCGGTTGCCCGGACCAGCCACCGCGGCGGCGCCCCGGTGCCACCGCGGATGCGGTAGACGGTGTCGTAGTGATGGTAGGCGACGGCCGCGACCAGCCCGAACGCCGCGGGCAGCGCTCCGGGCACGTCCGACCGGGCCGCCAGAACGAGGATCGTGGTGTATTCGCCGGCGCGGAAGAAGGGCGGCACGAGCCAGTCGAGGGCGCCCTTGAGCGGGCGGGACACGGCCGCACCGGCCAGCAGGGCGGAGCAGAGGGCGACGCCGACGGTCAGCCAGGAGGCGGGGTCGTCCTCGAAGATCACCCACACCAGCAGCACCGCGGCCGAGAGAAACGCCATAGCGGGCGCCAGATAGGAACCGGTACGGGCGCGGCCGCGGGCGCCGCGGGCGATCAGCTCGGCGAGCGGCCCGGAGTCGGCGAGGTCGGCGAGCGCCTGGGCGGCGCGGTCGGTGCGCCGGGCCCGGCGGGTCAGCGAGCGCAGCACCCGGCCGGCCGTGGTGTAGCAGGCGGCCAGGGCGCAGCCGATGAGCAGGGCGTAGAAAACGATGCGCGGCGTGGTAAACGCGGTGAGCACGGCGATCATGGCCCAGCGTTCGCCGATGGGCAGCACGATCATCCGGCGTACCCAGACCGTCCAGCCGACGCTGTCGAGCTTGTCGGAGAGCGCGGCGGTGGGGCTGGTGTTGGCCGTCGCGTCGTGATTGGCCTCGTTGAAGGCGAAGTCGACGACATGGCGGCAGGTCTGCAGCACCATCGCGCCGAGCGCCAGCGCCCATACGTCGTCGCCGCCGCGTGCCGCGCCGAGCGCGAGCCCCGCGTAGTACGCGTATTCCTTGGCCCGGTCGAAGGTGGCGTCGAGCCAGGCGCCCATCGTCGAGTACTGGAGCGAGTAGCGGGCGAGCTGCCCGTCCGTGCAGTCCAGGACGAAGGAGAAGAGAAGGAGGAGGCCTGCGGCGATGAAGCCGCCGCGGGTCCCGGTGGCCGCGCAGCCCGCCGCGATCAGCGCGGTGAGCAGGGAGGCGGTGGTGACCTGGTTGGGGGTGAGCCCGCGGCGCGCGCACCAGCGGGCGAGGTAGCGGGAGTACGGGCTGATGCAGAAGGTGGTGAAGAACCCGTCGCGGGACTTCACGGCGGTGCGCAGCCGTACGGCCTCGTCGTCGACCGCGGCGACGGCCTCCTGCGCGTCCTCGCGCTGCGCCGGGGTGAGCGCGACGGTGGCGACGAGACTGCCCAGCTCGACGCGGTGCAGGCCGATGTCCTCGCGGTCCAGGGACTCGGTGAGGGTCTCGGTCAGGACGTCGGTGAGGTGGGCGGTTCCGGCGCCGACCGGGATCTTGCCGACCGCCTTCACCAGCGCGGCGCGCGCCTCGGGCTGCGCGGTGAGCGCCCCGGGGACGGCGGCGGCCGGGAAGCGGGGGTCGGTCAGTGCCAGCCGCAGGGCGTGCAGATGTCCGACGAAACGCGGGTCGACGACGGCGACCCGCTCCTGGGCGGGCGCGGCGGCGATCAGCTCGGCGGCCGCGGTGGCATCGTTCGCCGTACGGACGTCGAAACCCAGCGTGCGCAGGTCGGCTTCGAGCGGCGACCCGGCGACCGGCGGACCGGTGAGGATGGCGGTCGACAGACGAACTCACTCCTTGGATGCTGACAAGGCAGCACGGGACGGTCCGCAATCGATCCGCATTCGATACGAACTACCCGGGCAGCGGGCGTGGCACACCTGGCCGCCCGGAGGGGCTGGGTGGCACGTCGGCAGAGGCTATCGGATCGCCGGATGCGGCCGTTCACCGCGCATTCACCGCACGATCGAGTGACCGACGGCTGCGCCTGCCGCGATCATCATGGTGGATCGGACGGTCCATGAACAACTGCCGTCCTGACCTGGGGCTCGATCCGGTGCCGGTTATGAGTGGGCTGGTCACGGGTGGTACGGGTTGTGCCGGGGCGGCTGTGGCGAGTGCCATGCGCGGGCCGGCCGCTGTGGCCCCTCTCACGGCCGGCCGCACCGACGACGCGTGATCGTTTTGCAATCGAACACGTTTCCGGAGACCCCTCCGCACCCCGAGCCGCACCCGGTAAACACCGCGGCACCGCACACGACCTGGCTCGCTGTGCGTCTGATGTGCCTGCAGGTGGGGCAGACTTGGCGGGGAAGACCGACGACAAGGATGGGCATGCCGATCACACCTGCCAACGGACAGACCGCCGGGATCCAGGCGGCGAGCACAGCGGACGGCCCCGCCGTACCGATCATGCTGGAGCTGGTCGACGAGGACGGCAAAACGATCGGCACCGCGGAGAAGCTCGCCGCCCATCAGCCCCCCGGACAGCTGCACCGGGCGTTTTCGGTCTTCCTCTTCGACGAGAAGGGCCGGCTGCTGCTGCAGCGCCGGGCCCTGTCGAAGTACCACTCCCCCGGCGTGTGGTCCAACACCTGCTGCGGGCACCCGTACCCGGGCGAGACGCCGTTCGCGGCCGCGGCCCGGCGCACCGCGGAGGAGCTGGGCCTGGCGCCGACGCTGCTGGCCGAGGCCGGTACGGTGCGCTACAACCACCCCGATCCGGCCTCCGGGCTGGTGGAGCAGGAGTACAACCACCTGTTCGTCGGGCTGGTGCGGGCCGAGCCCACGCCCGACCCCGAGGAGATCGGCGAGATCGCGTTCGTGACGCCGGAGGAGCTGGCGGAGCGGCATTCTCAGGCGCCGTTCTCCGCGTGGTTCATGACCGTGCTGGACGCGGCGCGCCCGGCGGTCCGCGAGCTCACAGGGAAGTCGGCGGGCTGGTAGCGGGCGGGACGAGGGGCAGCTCGGCCCAGATGGCCTTGCCGCCGTTCGCGGTGTGCTCGACGTCGCACTTGCCGCCCGCCTCCGCGGTCAGTGCCTTGACGAGCCACAGACCGCGGCCGCCGAGGTCCCCCTCGTCCGCTTCGAGCGCCTTGGGGCGGTAGGGGTGGTTGTCCTCGACCGCGACCCGCAGCCAGTTCGCCCCGATCGTCAGCTGTACGACGATCTGGGGCGAGAGCAGGGCGGCGTGCTGGACGGCGTTGGTGACGAGTTCGGAGACGATCAGCAGCAGACCGTCCATGACATCGGCGGCGACCGGCACACGCTGTTCGCCGAGCAGATCCCGTACCGCGTGGCGCGCCTGCGGCACCGACGACTCCAGCGCCGGGGCGATGAAGCGCCAGGCACCTTCGTGCGCGAGCGGGGAGGTCAGCTCCTCGGGGGGTTCTGCGGGGGGTCCGGAAGGCATCCTCACAGGAAGAGTGTTGAGAATGCATTGGTCCGGACCGGCCTGCTGAACACAAGTCAGCACTTATCGACGCCTTCTGACCGATGCAGTGCGGCTCGATCGGCCCGGCGACCGCTTCTGTCCGCTTTATTCCTTGTTCCAGGAACGAAGGGAAACGGCGACCGAACGGTACCCGCCACGACGGGTCGGCCGTCGCCCTTCCTCGGCTCAGGGACCGGATCCGGCCACTTTTCGCGCCTCGGCCGGACGAAGGCCCGTCGTCGGCCGGGAACCTTCGCGAACCGCTCCCGCGGGCCGGCATACGACAGCAGGCCCGGTGCCTGAGCACCGGACCTGCTGTCTTGAGGAGTAGCGGGGACAGGATTTGAACCTGCGACCTCTGGGTTATGAGCCCAGCGAGCTACCGAGCTGCTCCACCCCGCGTCGGTGAACACCACATTACGGGTCGTCCGCCGCGGGACCAAATCGTTTGCCGGAGGGGTGGCCCGGCTCACACCGCGCGGTCGGTGATCCGGCCGGCCTCGACCTCGATGCGGCGCGTGGTGTGGACCGCCTCCAGCATCCGCCGGTCGTGCGTGACCAGCAGCAGCGTGCCCGGGTACGTGGCGAGCGCCGACTCCAGCTGTTCGATGGCCGGAAGGTCGAGGTGGTTGGTGGGCTCGTCGAGGACGAGGAGGTTGACCCCGCGGCCCTGGAGGAGGGCCAGCGCGGCGCGGGTGCGCTCCCCCGGCGAGAGGGTGCGCGCCGGGCGCAGCACATGCGCCGCCTTCAGGCCGAACTTGGCGAGCAGGGTGCGGACGTCGGCGGGCGACAGGTCCGGTACGCAGGCCCGGAAGGTGTCCATCAGGGGCTCGTCGCCGAGGCCGCGGCCGCCGAAGAGCTGGCCGCGCGCCTGGTCGATCTCGCCGACCACGACGCCGGGGCCCAGCGCGGCGTGGCCCTCGTCCAGGGGGAGCCGGCCGAGGAGGGCGGCGAGCAGGGTGGACTTGCCGGAGCCGTTGGGGCCCGTGATGGCGACCCGGTCGGCCCAGTCGATCTGGAGGTCCACCGGGCCGAAGCGGAAGTCGCCGCGGCGGACCTCGGCGCCGCGGAGGGTGGCCACCACCGCGCCGGCCCGGGGCGCCGCGGCGATCTCCATCCGCAGCTCCCACTCCTTGCGCGGCTCCTCGACGACATCGAGGCGGTCGATCAGGCGTTGGGTCTGCTTGGCCTTGGCGGCCTGCTTCTCGGTGGCCTCGACCCGGCCCTTGCGGGCGATCTTGTCGTTGTCGGGGGCCTTGCGGCGGGCGTTCCTGACGCCCTTCTCCATCCAGTTGCGCTGGGTGTGCGCGCGCGTTTCCAGGGCGGCCTTGGTCTCCGCGTACTCCTCGTACTCCTCGCGGGCGTGCCGCCGGGCCCGTTCGCGCTCCTCCAGGTAGGAGGCGTAGCCGCCGCCGTAGGTGTTGACCTGCTGCTGGGCGAGATCGAGCTCGACGACGCGGTTCACCGTACGGGTCAGGAACTCGCGGTCGTGGCTGACCAGGACCGTGCCGGCGCGCAGCCCGGTGACGAAGGACTCCAGCCGGCGCAGGCCGTCCAGATCGAGGTCGTTGGTCGGCTCGTCCAGCAGGAAGATGTCGTAGCGGGAGAGCAGCAGTGAGGCGAGCGAGGCGCGGGCGGCCTGGCCGCCGGACAGGGAGGTCATCGGCTGGTCGAGGCTGACCGTGAGGCCGAGCTGGGCGGCGGTCTCCTCAGCGCGTTCGTCGAGGTCGGCGGCGCCCAGCGCGAGCCAGCGCTCGAGGGCGACGGCGTACTCGTCGTCCGCGCCGGGCCGCTCCTCGACCAGCGCCTGGGTGGTGGCGTCCAGGATGCGCTGGGCATCGGCGACGCCGGTGCGGCGGGCGAGGAACGCCCGGACGGATTCTCCGGGGCGGCGGTCGGGCTCCTGCGGGAGGTGACCGACGGTGGCGGCGGGCGGGCTGAGCGCGAGCTTGCCCTCCTCCGGGGTGTCCAGGCCGGCCAGCAGGCGCAGCAGAGTGGACTTGCCCGCGCCGTTTGCGCCGACGAGGCCGATCACATCGCCGGGGGCGACGACCAGATCGAGACCGGAGAACAGGACGCGCTCGCCGTGGCCGGCGGCGAGGTCTTTGGCGACAAGAGTTGCTGACATCAGGCCGCCGATCGTATCGGGCCGCCCCTGATGGGTCGCTCTAATATCCGGGACATGGAACCGGCTCTGAAGACGCATGTCAGCGACGGCACGGCGACCGTCACCATCAGCAACACCGGCAAGCGGAATGCGATGACCGTCCAGATGTGGCGGGATCTGCCGCCGCTGCTGGAGCGGCTTTCGGGCGACCGTGCCGTACGGCAGCTGGTGCTGACGGGTGAGGGCGGGACGTTCTGCGCGGGGGCGGACATCGGGTCGCTGCGGGACGCGTCGGGTGAGTCGCAGGGGCTTGCGGTGGCGGCCGAGGAGGCGCTGGCGGCCTTCCCGGGGCCGACGCTGGCGGCGATACGCGGGTACTGCGTGGGGGGCGGCTGCCAGTTGGCGGCCGCCTGCGATCTGCGGTTCGCGGAGGAGGGGGCGCTGTTCGGGGTGACACCGGCGAAGCTGGGGGTCGTCTATCCGGCGTCCGCCACCCGGCGGCTGGTGCGGCTGGTGGGACCCTCGGCCGCCAAGTACCTGCTCTTTTCCGGGGAGTTGATCGACTGTGCACGGGCGCTGCGGACCGGGCTGGTGGACGAGGTACTGCCCGAGGGCGAGCTGGACAAGCGGGTCACGGACTTCGCCGCCGTACTGGCCGGCCGGTCGTTGCTGACGCAGACCGCGGCGAAGGAACTGGCGGGCGGCACCTGGGACGTCCTGCCCGCCGACGCCGAGGAGCGGGGCGCGTACTGGGCGGCGCAGGCGCGCGAGAGCGGCGACACCGTGGAGGGTGCCGCCGCCTTCCTGGAGCGCCGGGCGCCGCGCTTCACCTGGCACGCGGGGTGAGCGGCGCGGCGGTGCCTACTCCTCCCCGGCCAGCACGAAGCGGCCACGCTCCCGCATCAGCGCGGTGACCTCGGCCGGGGCCTTGTCGGGGGAGCCCGCGTCGTAGGGCGGCTGCGGGTCGTACTCGATGCCGAGCTGGATCGCCTGGGCCAGGGTGTCCCCGGCGATCCGGCCCACCAGCGTCAGCCCCATGTCGATCCCGGAGGAGACACCGGCCGCCGTGACGTACTTGCCGTCGAAGACCACCCGCTCCCCGGTCGGCTCGGCACCGAATCCGGGCAGCTGGTCGAGGGCCAGCCAGTGGGAGGTCGCCCGGCGTCCCTTGAGGAGGCCCGCGGCGCCGAGGATCAGCGAACCGGTGCACACCGAGGTGGTCCAGGTGGTGTGGGCGTCCACGACGCGGATCCACTCCTGGAGCGGTTCGTTGTCCATCTGTGCGATCTGCCAGCCGCCGGGCACGACGAGGATGTCGGGCGCGGTGACGTCGGCCAGTGCGGCATCGGCGACCAGGCCCAGGGAGTTCAGGTCGTTGCGGTAGGTGCCGGTGCGCTCGGCGACGAACACCGTCTCGGCGCCCGGCAGCCGGCTGAGCGTCTCGTACGGGCCGACGGCGTCCAGGGTGGTGAAGCGGTCGTAGAGAAGGATCGCGATCTGCATGTGGGGCTCCTTTGGGTGGTTGGCAGCCGGCTGTTGGTGGTTGGCAGTTGGTGGTTGCGCAGCACGGGAATACCGCCTGGCCCGGCCACGTTGTGGGCCCCGTGGGGGGCGCCCGCATCCCCTACGGGTTCCGTTCGACCGCCCCGTACGGGTACGGCCAGGTAGCGGTACGGCTACGGCGGTTCAGCCCGTCCAGGGGCACCGCCTGTTCAGCGGCACCGCCTGCTCAGGGGCACCGCTCGTCCAGCGGCGCCGCCGCTCAGCTCACCGGCGCAGGGGACGGCTGGAAGCGGCGGCGGTATTCGGCCGGTGCGGCGCCCAGCACGCGTACGAACGCACGGCGCATGGCCTCGGGGGTGCCGTAGCCGCAGTGTCGGGAGACCTCCTCGATGCCGTCGGCACTGTCCTCCAGGCGCCGTCGGGCGGCCTCCAGGCGGGTGCGGTCGACATAGCGTCCCGGCGTCATCCCGACCTCCTCGCGGAACGCGCGGGCGAAGTGCCGCGGCGACAGTCCGGCGCGCGCCGCGAGGGCGTCGACGGACAGATCTGCCGCCGGGTTCTCGGTGATCCACTGCTGGACGTCACGCAGCGGGCGCCGCTCGGCGGTCTGGACGGCGAGTTGGGCGCTGAACTGGGTTTGGTTGCCGGGCCTGCGCAGAAAGACGACAAGGTGGCGGGCGATCGTCAGCGCGAGGTCCCGCCCGTGGTCCTCCTCCACCAGGGCCAGCGCCAGGTCGATCCCGGCCGTGACGCCCGCGGAGGTGACCAGGTCGCCGTCCCGTACGTAGATCGGCTCCGGTTCGACGCGGACGGCGGGGAACCGGCGCGCCAGGGTGTCGCACAGCGACCAGTGGGTGGTCACGCGGCGCCCGTCGAGCAGACCGGCCTCGGCGAGCAGCAGCGCCCCCGTGCACACCGAGACCTTCCGCCGGGCGCGGGGCGCCTGTGTCCGCAGCCAGTCGATCAGCCGGGGGTCGGGGGCGCGGGTGCCGTTGCCGCCGGGCACGAGGAGGGTGTGCGGCGCCTCCGCGTCGGCGAGCGCGAGGTCCGGGGTGAGCGTCAGCCCGCTGGAGGTACGGACCGGGCCGCCGTCCAGGCTTGCCGTACGGATGCGGTAGGCGCCCGGGGTGCGGACGTTGGCGCCGCTGAGGACCTCGACCGGCCCGCTGACGTCAAGGCTCTGCAGGTCGTCGAAGAGGACAACGAGCACATTGCGCTGTTCCATGCCTCCATCCTGGACAGCGGGCGCGATGGCGGCAATGACGAATTTCCCACCTTTTCTGCCACGTACCGGACTGCCACGTACCGGACTGCCGCGGACCGGACTGCCATCGCCCGGTGGCATGCCCTGCCATGGCCTGCCGTGGTCTGCCAGGACGCGCCATGCCCTGCCACGCCCACGGGAACCGGGGCCGCGGCGTAGCCATACCAAGCGGTCGGTAACCTGCTCCCATGACCTCTACGAGCGCACTGCCCGAGAACGCCGGACGTCAGTGTCAAAGCGTCATCAACACGTACCACTCGACGCACTACTTCGCACCGGAGTTCGCCGCCGAACTCGCCAAGATCGGCATCGACAACCGCGGGGCCGCCTACTTCGCCGCGCGGAGCGCCGCCATGGGCGCGGTGGGCCCCGGCACCATCGCCGCCACCTTCTACAACTTCAACCACGACCTCATCGCGCAGCACGTACCGCACGTCTGGTCGGTCGCCACCCCGGAGGCCGTACTGGAGGCCCGGCTGCGCGCGGCCGACACCACCCTGCGCCGGCTGCTCGGGGACGCGGTCATGGAGTCCCCGGAGATGGCGGAGGCGGCCGAGCTGGCGCTGCGCGCCGCCGAGGGCTGCGCCCGCCAGGCCCGGCCGCTGTACGCCGCGCATGCCGACCTCCCGGTGCCGGACGCCCCTCACCTGGCCTACTGGCACGCCGCGACGCTGCTGCGTGAACACCGCGGCGACGGCCACCTGACAGCGCTGCTCGACGCCGGACTCGACGGCCTGGAGGCGCTGGTCAGCCACACCGCCAGCGGTCGCGGCATGAGCTACCGGGGCGTGATGGCGACCCGCGGCTGGCAGGAGGCGGACTGGCAGGCCGCCCAGGAGCGGCTGCGCGGCCGCGGCCTCCTGGACGCCGAGGGCGAGTTGACCGAGGCCGGTGTCCAGCTGCGCAAGGACCTGGAGCGGACGACGGACCAGCTGGACCGGGCGCCGTACGAGCACCTGGGTGCCGAGGGCGTGGCCCGGCTCACCGAGCTCGCGACCGGTTTCGCCACCGCCCTCCTGAGTGCCGGCGCCTACCCCGCGGAGATGTTCGGCAAGTGACCCGGCGCCCGGCCGGTCGGCGCATCGGCGTGTGATAACGCGTCGCCGGGGTGTGCGTGCGCCTTCTCACACCCCGGCGCGCACGGCTGGGCGGCGCGACAGTCCGGCCCCCCACCCGGCACAATGCAGGCTCAAGCAAGCGCTGGAAGGCGGGGCAGGATCAACGTGACGGCATCCACTGTGTCCACCGGGTCTCTCGGGTCCCTCGAAGCGAGGATCGCCGAGGAACTCGGCGTCAAGGAGCGGCAGGTCAAGGCCGCGGTCGAACTGCTCGACGGCGGCTCGACCGTCCCGTTCATCGCGCGCTACCGCAAGGAAGCCACCGAGATGCTCGACGACGCGCAGCTGCGCTCGCTCGAGGAACGGCTGCGCTATCTGCGGGAGCTGGAGGAGCGGCGGACCGCGATCCTGGAATCCGTTCGGTCCCAGGGCAAATTGGACGCCGCCCTGGAGGCGCAGATCCGGGGCGCCGAGTCCAAGGCGCGACTGGAGGACATCTACCTCCCCTACAAGCCCAAGCGGCGCACGAAGGCGCAGATCGCGCGGGAGGCGGGTCTGGAGCCGCTGGCCGACGGGCTGCTGGGCGATCCGTCGGTGGAGCCGGCCGCGGCCGCCGCGGCCTTCGTGGACGAGGGCAAGGGGGTCGCCGATGCGGCCGCCGCCCTGGAGGGCGCGCGGGCCATCCTGACCGAGCGGTTCAGTGAGGACGCCGACCTGATCGGCGAGCTGCGCGAGCGGATGTGGACGCGCGGACAGGTCGCGGCGAAGGTGCGCGAGGGCAAGGAGGAGGCCGGCGCGAAGTTCGCCGACTACTTCGACTTCGCCGAGCCGTTCACCGAGCTGCCCTCCCACCGGGTGCTGGCCATGTTCCGCGGCGAGAAGGAGGAGATCCTCGAGCTCGCGCTGGAGCCGGAGGCCCCGTCGGCCGCGACCGAGGGCCCCAGCTCGTACGAGCGGTCCATCGCGCGCCGCTTCGACATCGCCGACCGGGGCCGCCCGGCCGACAAGTGGCTGCAGGACACGGTCCGCTGGGCGTGGCGCACCCGCGTCCAGGTGCATCTGGGGATCGATCTGCGGCTGCGGCTGCGGCAGGCCGCCGAGGACGAGGCGGTCCGGGTCTTCGCGTCGAACCTGCGCGATCTGCTGCTGGCGGCGCCCGCCGGGACGCGCGCCACGATGGGCCTGGACCCCGGTTTCCGTACGGGTGTGAAGGTCGCCGTGGTCGATGCGACGGGCAAGGTGGCCGCCACCGACACCATCTACCCGCACGTGCCGCAGCAGAAGTGGGACGCCTCGCTGGCCACGCTGGCGAAGCTGGCGCGCGAGCACCACGTCGAGCTGATCGCGATCGGCAACGGCACCGCCTCCCGCGAGACCGACAAGCTGGCGGCCGATCTGATCGCCGCGCAGCCCGAGCTGAAGCTGACGAAGGTGATGGTGTCCGAGGCGGGCGCCTCGGTGTACTCCGCCTCGGCGTTCGCCTCGCAGGAACTGCCCGACATGGATGTGTCGCTGCGCGGCGCGGTGTCCATCGCCCGGCGGCTCCAGGACCCGCTGGCCGAACTCGTCAAGATCGACCCGAAGTCGATCGGCGTCGGCCAGTACCAGCACGACCTGTCCGAGCTGAAGCTGTCGCGCTCTCTGGACGCGGTGGTCGAGGACTGTGTGAACGGCGTCGGGGTGGACGTCAACACCGCCTCCGCGCCGCTGCTTTCCCGGGTGTCGGGCATCGGTTCGGGCCTGGCCGAGAACATCGTCGCGCACCGCGACCAGAACGGTCCCTTCCGCTCCCGCAAGGCCCTCAAGGATGTGGCGCGGCTCGGCCCGAAGGCGTACGAGCAGTGCGCGGGCTTCCTGCGGATCCGGGGCGGTGACGACCCGCTGGACGCGTCCAGCGTGCACCCGGAGGCGTATCCGGTGGTGCGCCGGATGGTCGCTTCGGCGGGCGGTGAGGTCGGTTCCCTGATCGGCAACACGACCGTGCTGCGGACGCTCGACGCCACGGACTTCGTCGACGACTCCTTCGGTCTGCCGACGGTCAACGACATCCTCCAGGAGCTGGAGAAGCCGGGCCGCGACCCGCGTCCGGTCTTCAAGACGGCGACCTTCAAGGACGGCGTGGAGAAGATCGGCGATCTGCAGCCGGGGATGCTCCTGGAGGGCGTGGTGACCAACGTCGCCGCCTTCGGGGCGTTCGTGGACGTGGGCGTCCATCAGGACGGGCTGGTGCATGTGTCGGCGATGTCGAAGACGTTCGTGAAGGACCCGCGGGATGTGGTGAAGCCGGGCGACATCGTGCGGGTCAAGGTGCTCGATGTCGACATTCCGCGGAAGCGGATCTCGCTGACGCTGCGGCTGGACGACGAGCACGGCAAGGGTGCATCGGCGGGCGGCGGCGAACGCCGTGGGGGTGGCGAGCGCCGCGGCGGCGGTCCGCGCGAGGGCGGCGGCCGGGGCGGTGCGCCGCGGCCGCGGCAGGGCGGCGGCGCGGGACGCGGCGGGGACCGCCGGGGCGGCGGTCGCGAGGCCGGGCCGGCCAATGACGCGATGGCCGATGCGCTGCGGCGGGCCGGGCTGCTGGGCAAGGAGGGCGGGCGGCGGTAGGCGTCGGCGTTACGAGCAAGCGGGCGGGGCTGACGGCTGCCTCGCGGGCGGGCGGGCGGCGGGGGCGATGCCTCCGCCGCCCGCCCGGCCCGCGCCCGGCCCCCGCCTGCCCATCACGGGAATATCCGCCGCACCCAGCCGCGTTGTGGCCCGCAAGGGGCGCCCGCACCCCCTAAGGGACGCCCCCACGGGATCCGTTCGACCACACCCCACCGCGCCCGGCTGCCCCACCACGCCCGGCTGCTGCCCCGTCAGGGACCTGCCGTCCTGGACCGGTCCCGGCCATCCTGACCACCGGTCAGGCCGTGCTTCGCGGCCCGTTGCCACAGTGCGGCCGCGGCGTCCTCCGGGGACAGCGAGCCCCGTGCGAGGTGGAGTTCTTGCTGGTGGCGCAGGGCCGCGCCGATCATGCGGCTCTGCGGTATGCCGAGCAGAGCCATGATCTCCTTGCCGTTCAGGGCGACCGGCACGTCCGGCAGCTTCTCGTACTCGGCGCGCTCCGCGGCCTCGCGCTCCGCCGCGGCACGCGCCGCCCGCAGACACTCTTCCCACGCGTCGTAGTGCGTCGCCCCATGGGCCTCGCTCGCGGCGTGGCGCCAGTCCTCCTCGTCCCGCGCCTGACCGAGGCCCACTTCCAGGAAAAGGTCGTAGTGGTCGGGCTCCTCGGCGCCGCGCGTCGACACCACTCCGAGCCGGGCGAGGGCGGCGTTGATCGGCCAGGCGTCCCGTGGGCCGGTGAATGCCGAGGTGCGCTCCGGCCCCCACACCTGCGCGCCGGCTCGCCACACCGACGCGGTCCGGGTCCCACTGCCGGCCCAGAAGTCCGCCTTCACATGAGCGATCGGCCCGACCCGTGACGCCTCGGCCGGGAGGTGCGGCAGCTCGTCCCGGAGCGGCCCGGTGAGCGGTATCAGCCCCTTGCGCTGGTGGAGCGGCGCGACCACCGCGTACCGCACCTCGGAGGCCCAGGTCCGCAATCGGTCGAAGTCGCCGATGACGGAGTCGAGTCGGTAGGTCATCGGCTCAACGTAGGCGGGGCCGCACGGGCCGGCGAGCGGATTCGCCGCGGTCGTCATGATCCGTTGTCAGTGCCTGCTGATACGAATAGGAGCAGCTGAGAACGGGGGTGGTGGCGCATGCGGCACGGCACGAAAACGGTGGGGCACCGGCCGGTGGTCGATCTGACCGACCGGCGGGCGCTGGAGCGCCGGCAGCCGGCGGAGCCGGCGGTGGTGGAGGAGGCGCGTCGGCTGAAGGAGGCCGCGCTGCTGGATTTCGGGCTGACGGATTCCGTGGTCGCGTCGTGGATCTACGCGAAGTGCCATCATCAGATCCCGACGACGGCCGTAGCGACCGCCGCCGTGGTGGCCTCGGGTGACGGCACCTGCCCGCTGCTCTACAACCCGGACTTCTTCGTCCGACTGGGCCTGGACGGCGTGAAGTTCGTCCTCTTCCACGAGGCGCGGCATCTGGTGCACCGCCATCTGTTCGCCGATCCGGAGCTGCGCGAGGATCCGGCCTTCACGCTTGCCGCGGAGGTCGCCATCAATCATGTCGCGCTCGTACGGCTGGGCCGCGGGCAGCTCCCGGTGCTGGACGGCAGCCCGGTGGGCGTGGACCCCCGCGAGGTCCACCGGGACTATGTCGCCGATCTGACGGACCAGGGTCTGGAGCCGGTCTCCTACGACGACTTCGTCGAGACGGACATGAGCGTGTTCCGCGAGCTGAAGCGGATGAAGCAGCAGCCGGTCCGGACGTCGGCATGTGTGCATCTGGACGACCCCACGGCGGGGGCGGATCAGGAGACCGTCGACGGAGCCGCCTCTTCCGCGCTGCTCAACACCTTGCTGGCCGCGCGCCGCGGACACCCGGGCGCGGAACAGGAGTTGCTCGACCTGATGGACCGTACGGACGGGACGTCGGAGCATGCGAGCCGGGTGTGGGGGCGGCTGGGTGCGGGGGTGCTGCGCGGCGAGACCGCACGGACCGGCAAGGTCGACTGGTGGCAGCGCTGGCTCGTCGACGTCCTCGCATCGAAGCTGCGGGAGGGCGAGCGGCTGGTCTATCCGAAGAAGCGCGGCGCGCTGCTGGCCGCGCTGGGCCACGACCCGATGCTGTCGCGGCGCGGGCCGGAGCGCGAGAAGGTCCTGGTGATCGCCTACGACACCTCGGGGTCGATGCCCGCCGGGGTGGTGGACTGGCTGACGCGGCTGGTCGGCGAGATCGACGGGGTCTCGGCTCATTGGCTGTCGTTCGACGGCGTGGTGATGCCGTTCCGGCCCGGCGAGCGGGTGTACGGCGGCGGGGGCACGAGCTTCCAGGCCGTGGCCGATTACATCGAGGGCCGTACGGCGGTCGACGGGCAGCAGTTCGACGAGATACCGGACGCGGTGGTGATGCTCACCGACGGCTATGCACCGCACATCACCCCCGCCGAGCCGGACAAGTGGATCTGGCTGATCACCGAGGGCGGCGACGACTGGCCCGACAACCACACCCCGCAGATGGCCTGCCACCGGGTGACGACAGGAGAGCGATGAGCGCGACCATGCAGACCACGAGGCCGGGGCCGGCCATCGGCGGCGAAAAGACGCGCTGGCGGGCGAACGCCACGTACCCGAAGGCACCCGAGGGCTGGACGGGTGTCTCCCGGCTGGAGTCGTTCATCGACGCGATGATCGACATGGGGCAGACCGGCCAGATCTTCGGCGAGCACGGCATCGGCAAGACCGCCACGTTCTTCTCCCATCTGCCCACGGCGTATCCGGACGCCGAGCTGGTCTTTGTGCCGGCCGCCAATCTCACGCCCGACGATCTGCTCGCCAACGCCCCGGTGCGCGACGCCGCAACGGGGGAGCTGGTACTGCGTCAGCTGGTGATGAGCCAGCTGCGCCCCGGTAAGCCGTTCGTGCTGCTGATCGACGACTCGTTGCAGGCCGGGTCGACGATCCAGTCGCAGCTGATGCAGATCGCCTGCAACTGGACGCTGGGCGAGCACGACCTGCGGGCGCTCGGCTGCATCGGTGTCTTCCTGACGGACAATGAATCGCTGGCGGAGACGGCGGCCCGGCGCAGCGATCTGGCCGTGCTCGACCGGATGGTGACGATCCGTATCACCGCCAATGACACGTCCTGGCGGTACAAGCTGGCGGCGAAGTACTCCGAGTGGAATCTGCGCGAGGTGTTCACCGCCTGGGCGGCCCTCGGGCCGGAGCTGCGCGAGATGCTCTCGCCCCGCACCATCGATCACATCCTGGCCAATGCCCGCGAGGGGTTCCCGCTGCGCTGGGGGCTGCCGCTGGTCAACGGCGAGCGGCTGCGGCTGCGCGCGCAGCGCGGGGACGGCAAGCCCGGCAAGGACCGTACGGCGGAGATCCTGGACGGGATCGCCGCGGCGGTCGGCGCGGCCAATCCCGCGACGATCCCGGATCCGGTCCGCTCCGTCGTCCGCGCGGCGCTGCGCAATCGCTGGTCGGTGCTGCTGCAGGGGCCGCCCGGATGCGGCAAGACGGAACTGGTGCGGGAAACGGTGCGGGAGGGGCTGGACGGGCGCGAGCCGCTGTACTTCTCCATGCCGGTGACCAATGTCGAGGACCTCTGTGCGCCGATTCCGACCACCGACGGATCGCTGGACAACCTCCTGGCAGGGCCGTTCCTCGGGCCGGATCCGAAGGTGATCGTCTGGGACGAGTACAACCGCCCCAAGGACAAGGCGGCGTTCGCGAAGCTGATGGAGATCACTCAGGAGTGGTCGCTGGCGGGTCGGGAGATCGAGAATCTGCGGGCGCAGATCGCGGTACAGAATCCGCCGTACCACCTCGGCCGCAAGCTCATGGTCGCCCGAAACAACATCGCGCAGGCGACCCGTTTCACCGCATCGCTGACGATCGAGCCCGCGGACATCCCGGCCAATGAGTGGCTGATCGCGAAGTACGGCGCGGTCGCCGAGACGGTCCTGGAGTGGTGGAAGCACGACATCGACGAGGACGGCCGGGCCTGGATCACCAAGCGCACCATCGAGCGGCTGATCAAGCTCCACCAGCGGGGGCTGCCCCTGGAGATGGGCATGGTGTATCTGGGCGACGGCGAGTACGCCCCGGTGCCGCTGAGCGCCCTGATCGACCGGCTCAGCGATCGTCCGGTCACCGGGCTGCGGGAGCTGGCCGACGGCATCGACACATGGGAGGAGCGGCTGCGTACGGCGGCGGCCGAGTCGAGCGAGGGGTCCAACGACAGCGATCTGGTCCACCAGATCCTGGCCAACGCCGAGTTGTCGCAGCTCAGGGCGCACCAGGATGCGGTGGTCCGGTTGTTGCCGCTGCTGCCGCCGAAGCTGCGCTCCACGTACCTGGTCGGCGCGTCGAACGAGGCACAGCGGTTCTGGATCGAGACGTTCGCGCGGATACCCCGGCAGTGAGGCGGGGCGGCCGGGCGTCGCCGTTCTGCGCTACCAGTCGGCTTCCCGGTAGTCCTTGAGGAAGACGCCGGAGACCGGGTCGCCCGCCTCGCCGCGCACTATCGGGTCGTAGACGCGGGCCGCGCCGTCGACGACGTCCAGGGGCGTACGGAACCCGGCCCGTGCGCTCCGGTCCTTGATGGGCAGCGGGTTCTCATCGGTGATCCAGCCGGTGTCGACGCTGCACATGTGGAGGCCGTGGGCGGCGAGTTCGGGTCCGCTGGTGCGGGTGAGCATGTTCAGGGCGGCCTTGGCCATATTGGTGTGCGGATGGCGGCCGGTCTTTTTGTGGACCGCGAAGCGTCCCTCGACGGCGCTCACATTCACCACATAGCGGCGGGGGTGCGGCGAGGCGAGCAGCAGGGGCAGCAGGCGATCGCAGAGGAGGGTGGGCGCGAGGGCGTTGACGAGCTGGGTCTCCAGCAGCTCGGCGGGGTCCAGGTCCCCGAGGCGGACGGTCCAGGAGTTGGCGGGCGAGGCGTCGGGCAACAGACCGGCCTCGTCGACGGCGAGCTCCGCCGCCGGAGCAGGCGGCGCGGCGGGTACGGCCTCGGGTACGGCTGCGGGCTCGGGCGCGACCGCGGTCCCGGGCACGGGCACGGCTGCGGGCTCAGGTGCCATCACGGTCCCGGGCACGGGTACGGCTGCGGGCTCGGGTGCCATCACGGTCCCGGGCTCCGGCTCGGCCCGCGGTACGAGCCCCAGCGCCCCGGCCTGCTGCCGGTCCATCAGCGCGAGGTCCGTACGGAAACCGGGCGCAAGGCGTATCCCGTCCGGCAGTTCGCCCCGCTCCCCCGCCGTCAGCAGCGCATACGACGCGGGCGTCCGGCGGATGGTCTGCGCCGCGTTGTTGACGAGGATGTCCAGCGGGCGGCCCTCCTCGCGCAGCGCCTGGCACAGCCCGAGCACCTGGCGGGGGTCGCGCAGATCGATACCGACGACGGTGAGCCGGCCCAGCCAGTCCGCGCTGCCCGGCGCGGCCTCGAACCGGCGCCGGGTGTCCCGCGGAAACCGGCTGGTGACCAGCAGCTCCGCGCCGTCGCGCAGCATCATCAGCGCCAACTGGAAGCCGATCTTGACCCGGCCGCCGGTGAGCAGCACCCGGCGCCCGGTCAGATCCGTACGGAGCGCGCGGCGCGCGGCGTTGTCGCGGGCACACGCGGGACAGAGCAGGTGATAGAAGGAGTCGGTCCGCCGGTAGAGCGCTTTGCAGACGTAGCAGCGGCGCGGGCGGAGCAACTCCCCGCCGGTACTGGCCTGTTGGTCCAGGGCGGTGTCCTCGCGCCGCTCCGGCGCGCCGGTGGCCGTGGCGGCCAGTACGGCGGCGTCGGCCACGGCCTGCCGCCGCTTGCGCTCCTTGCGCCGGGTCATCCGGGCTTCCCGTACGAGCGTCCCCGCGGCCCGCTCCGCCCGTACCCGCCTGGGGTCGTCGAGGGGCAGCACCCGCAGCCGTGCGATCGTGCGGTCGAAGGCGATGAGTTCGTCGTCGGTGATGGCGGCGCCGCCCGCGATGGCCGCCGGGTCGTCTCCGGTGGCGGCAGCGTCGTCTCGGGCGACGGTGCCGCCAACGGAAACCGCGGCGTCCTCGCCGACCGTGTCGGACTCCACCGCCCCGGCCGCGCCCCCTGTGTCCACCTCAGTCCGCATGGCCCACCCCCGTGACGCGCTGTTGCCCCTTGCCCAATGATCACCCTATGCGAGCTGCCGGAACGGGACCTCGACACGGGTTCGCCGGATGACGGGCAGCTCGGGCGGAGGGGTCTCGGCGTGCGCCGCAGCCGCCACGGAGTCCGTGCGCCGCGGAGGGGTACCGGCAGGGCCCTCAGGGCACCCCACCCGGCCCCGACGGCCCGGCCCGGCCCCGAACGCCGCACGGTCTCCCGATGACCGTCGGCCCGCCACCGTCACCCGCACCCGCACCCGCACCCGCACCCAAGATCGCGCCGTTCCCCCCCGGGCCCCGATCACCCAGCGGCCCCGGCCGAAGCCCCGTCCGAAGCCCCGTCCGCCGGTGCAGAGCACGTCACCCTTCAGCCGGGAGGGGATGCCGCAGGCCCACGAGGATGGCGCAGGAGCGACCCTGCACAAGGCGACGGCCCGCTCCGCCCCCGCCGCTACCCCGCCCCCGCATACCCCCGCATCCGCTCCAGTTCCGCAGCCACGTCCGTGAGGGTGGCGCAGTCCGGGTCGGCCGACAGCGCGGGAGCGGGTGTGCCGGTGTCCCGGCGGTGCGGGTGCTCGAAGGCGTCGGCCATCGCGGAGAGCGCCTGGCACAGCCGCTCGGCCTCTTCGGGGCCGGGGCGGCGGGCTCCGTGGTCGAGGCGCACGGCGCACGCGGTGGCGGCGTCGACGATGCGCTCGGCCGCGATGACCGCGGTCAGCCAGTCGGGGTCGCGGTCGCGGGCGGTGCGCAGTTCGGCGGCTGCGGTCTCGGCCGTCGTACGGGCCTCGGCCAGTGCCCGGTAGGCGGCGCGGCGCAGGGCCAGCCGCTCGGTGGGGTCCTGTCCGGGTGCGGAGTGCAGGACGTGCCGCAGAAAGCGTTCGGTGGCGCGCAGCGCCGCGGTGACCCGCTGGCCGACCCGGCGGCGGGGGTCGGCGAGGTGCGGAAGATGACCGACGACGAGGACGATGCCGCAGGCGATGGAGGTATCGACGATCCGTTCCCAGGCGGCCTGCGGAGCTCCGGCGACGTGCACGAACGACAGCACCATGAGGGTGATCGCGACGGTCTGCAGCGCGAAGTGGCGGGTGGCGAACGGCAGGAGCGCGCCGCCCGCTCCGGCCACCGCGGCGGGCCACCACGCCCCGGCCCCCGACCAGGTCAGCAGCTGCCCGGCCGCGGCGAAGACCAGGACGCCCGCGACCGTACCGGCGAAGCGGTTGACCGTACGGGAGAACAAGGGGCCGAGGTCCGGCTTGACCAGGAAGGTGGCGGTCACCGGGAGCCAGTACCAGTGGTCGGGGCGCAGCAGCAGGGCCACGGCGGCGCTGGCGGCGATGCAGAGGGCGACCCGCAGTCCGTAGTCCCGTCCTGCGGGTCCGAGGAGGCCGCGTCCCGGGCGGGTCCGCCGGCGGATGGCGCCGAGCACCCGGCGGGCCGGGGACGGATGTTCGGGGCCGCCGGAGGCCGCCCCGGCCGGTGGCGGCGGCTCGGTGCGGGAGAAGGTGACCACCGCGTCCAGCAGGGCGCGGTCGAAGGCGCCCCGCGCCGCCGAACTGGGCTCCGGAGCGGACAGCCGTCCCGGTGGCCGCCCGGTCCGCAGGGCGTCGGCGAACCTCCGGGGGCTCTGCGCGACGCGCGGCGGCAGCGGGCGGGCCTCCCACAGGAGCGCCACGCCTGCCTCGCACAGGGACGTCGCCGCGGCGAAGCGCTCGGCGAGCAGCAGCTCCTCCGTACGGGCCGTCCGGCGCAGCAGCCGACCGGTCAGGCGGAGCAGGCGCAGGGCCTCGTCGGCGCGGTCCAGGGCGGCGGTCAGCCGGCGGCGGGCGGGCTCGGCGCCGGGTCCGCCGACCGCGCCCAGGGCGTCCGCGAGCGCGTCGAAGACGGTGGCGACGGCCGCGCGCTCGCCGCTGAGCGCACCGCCCGCGGGGCGCGGCGGGCGCAGTACGAGGCGCAGCAGAAGCAGCCACAGGCAGCCGGCGAGGACGTAGAGGGCCTTTTCCCAGGGCGCGCCGGGGAGCGGCATGCCGGCGCCCAGGATCGTGGTGGCCAGCATCTGCATGCCGGCGGTGGAGCGTACGGGTCCGGCGACGCTTCCCGCGCCGGAGACGAAGCCGACCACGAACAGTGCCGGCACGGTCCACCAGTCCGCGCCGGCCGCCTGGAGCGTGGCGCCCATCAGGATGCCGAGCGCCGAGGCGAGGGCGGGCAGCCCGATGTGGACGATGCCGGTGCGGCGGGTGCCGGGGCGGTCGTTGACGCCGGCCAGCATCGACCCGAGCCCGGCCAGTACACCGGCCGCCGTACGGCCGGTGGCGATGCCCGCGCCGAGCAGCGGTCCGGCGCACAGCGCGCCGCGGGCGACGGCGGCCCACGGGACGGGCAGCCGCTGCCAGCGGAAGGGGTGGGCGAGCCAGGCGGGCAGGGCGCGCGGAGCGCGGGGCATGGGTTTCCTCATCGGCCGACGGTGCTGCTACCAGCCTAAGGTCCGGTTTTGTCCGGATGACGGCCGGCGGGTTACACCAAGATCACGCGGTGGTGGCGCCGCCGGGACGGGCACCCGAGGCCGGGGCACGGCCGTAGAACGGCAAACCGCGCCGTCCACCCCCGCCCTACCTTTCCGGACCCGCCCTCCCTTTCCGGACGGCTTCCGGACGCCTTCCGGGCGGCCCCTTCTCGACGCCTTCCACCGCGGTTAGCGTCCTGCCATGACGATCGATGCGGATGAGGTGCTGGTGATCGGCGGCGGCGTGACCGGGCTGACGTCGGCCGTCACGCTGGCGGAGGCCGGCCATCGGGTGCGGCTGGTGAGCCGGGAGGCGGCGGACGATACGACGTCGGCGGTGGCCGGCGGGCTGTGCTGGCCGTATCGCATCCAGCCGTACGAGCGGGCGGTGCGCTGGTCCCTGCGGTCCTTCGAGGTCTTCGAGGCCCTGGCGCGGCGCCCGGCCGGGACGGGATCGCGGATGGTGACGGGCACCATGACCGACCCCGCACCGGACCGGGACGACGGTCTCGCCGCGTGGTACGACGCGGTACCCGGGTTGCGGAGGGCGCGCCCGGACGAGCTTCCCGCGGGGTGCCGGGCCGGTTGGCGGGCCCGTACGCCGCTGGTCGACATGCCGGCCCATCTGCGCTATCTGGAGGGGCGGTTGAGGGACGCGGGCGGCATCGTGGAGCGGCGTTCCCTGGCGTCCCTGGAGGCCGCCGGGCAGGAGGCCGCGGTCCTGGTGAACTGCTCGGGGCTGGGGGCCCGGGATCTCGTACCGGACCCCGAGGTCCACCCGGTGCAGGGCCAGGTGGTGATCGCGGAGAACCCCGGTATCGAGGAGTGGTACGTCTCTGCGGATCCCGGGGCCGACGCGACGTGCTACGTCCTGCCTCAGCCGTACGGCGTCGTCCTCGGCGGTACGGCCCGTGCGCACGCCTGGGGGCGGGAGCCGGACCCGGCGGTGGCGGAGGCGATCGTGGCGCGGTGCACCCGGCGCTTCCCGGAGCTGGCACGGGCCCGCGTGCTGGCGCACAAGGTGGGGCTGCGCCCGGCCCGTTCGGCGGTGCGGCTGGCGGCGGAGCGGCTGCCGGGCGGAGCGCTGTGTGTGCACAACTACGGGCACGGGGGCGCGGGGGTGACCGTGGCCTGGGGGTGTGCGGAGGAGGTGGCCGCGCTGGTCCGGGCGGCGGCTCAGCCGGGCTGAGCGGCCGCGGAGGGCCGGGTGCACCGGCCCTCCGCGCCCCTCCGCCACTTACTTCTCGGAGCCGGCGTCCCCGGAGCCGGTGTCCTGGGATCCGGCGCCCCGGGCGGCCTCGGCCACGGCGCCGCCGCTCCCCTGGCCGTTCCCGTCACCACTCCCGTCGCCGTTCGCCTCGCCGTTCCCCGGCCCGATCTGGAGCGCGAAGTCGCCGTCGTACTGCTCATGCCCCGCGATGACGGCCATTTCGACGGCCTCCTCGCCCTTCTGCCCCCGCACGATCAGCGGATCGCTGCGCAGATCCCGCATCAGCGCCCAGCACATGGCGACCATGACCACCATGAACGGCACCGCGACCAGGATCGTCAGATTCTGCAGTCCGGTCAGCGCATCGCCCGAGCCGCCGCCGATGAGCAGCATGACGGCGGCGACCGCGCCGGTCACGACCCCCCAGAACACCACAACGAGGCGGGTGGGTTCGAAGGTTCCCTTCTGCGAGAGGGTGCCCATCACGATGGAGGCGGCATCGGCGCCCGAGACGAAGAAGATGCCGACCAGGATCATCACCAGGATGCTGGTGACGGTCGCGACCGGGTACTGGTGCAGCACGTCGAAGAGCTGGCCCTCCGAGGTGGCCGAGCCGTTCAGCTGCTTGCCGTCCTGCAGTTTCATGGCCGAGCCGCCGAAGATCGCGAACCAGACCAGGCTGACGACACTGGGGACGAGGATGACGCCGCCGATGAACTGACGGATCGTCCGGCCGCGGCTGATCCGGGCGATGAACATGCCGACAAAGGGCGTCCAGGAGATCCACCACGCCCAGTAGAAGACGGTCCAGCTGCGCAGCCAGTCACCCACATCGCTGCCGCTGCTGGCCTCCGTGCGGCCCGCCAGCTGCGGCAGCTCCCCGAGGAAGGAGCCGATGGAGGTCGGCACCAGGTTGAGGATGAGGATGGTCGGTCCGACGACGAAGACGAAGACCGCCAGGAGCAGCGCCAGCACCATGTTGATGTTGGACAGCATCTGGACGCCCTTGGCGATGCCGGAGACCGCGGACAGGATGAAGGCGATGGTCAGCACGGTGATGATGACGATCAGCAGGGTGGTGCTGACGCTGTCCATCCACCCCAGCACCTTGATGCCGCTGCCGATCTGCAGGGCGCCGAGGCCGAGCGAGGCCGCGGAGCCGAAGAGGGTGGCGAAGATGGCCAGGATGTCGATGACCCGACCGCCCCAGCCGTTCGCCCGCCGCTTGCCGATGAGCGGGGTGAACACCGCGCTGATCGTCTGCCGCCTCCCCCGCCGGAAGCAGCTGTACGCGATGGCCAGTCCCACGACCGCGTAGATGGCCCAGGGGTGCAGCGTCCAGTGGAACAGCGTGGTGGCCAGCGCCGTGTCCATCGCCTGGGCGGAGTCCTTGGGGGTGGTGCCCGGAGGCGGGTTCGTGAAGTGTCCCAGCGGCTCGCTGACGCCGTAGAACATCAGGCCGATGCCCATGCCCGCGCTGAACATCATCGCGACCCAGGACACCGTACGGAACTCCGGCTCCTCGCCTTCCTTGCCGAGGGTGATCCGGCCGTACTTGCTGACGGCCAGCCAGATCGCGAAGATGACGAAGCCAGAGGCGGCGAGCACAAAGGCCCAGCCGCCGTTGTCGATCACCCAGTGGAGCATCGACGTCGAGACATTCTTGAGCGATGCGGTGGACCCCGCCCCCCAGGCGATGAACGCCAGGGTGAGCAGGGCGGTGACACCGAAGACCACGCGGTCGGTCTGCGGGGGCGTGGTCCGGTGAGCGGCGTCCGGCGGCACCGTCACCGGAGGCGGGCCACCTCCGTCTCCCTTTTCCTTTACCGTGTCCGACACTGTTTGCCTTTCAATTGGCCATATTTTCCTTACCTGTTACCCCCTATCACGGCGTCGCAGTACCGCACCGGCGTCGCGACCGTAAGGTGATAACCGGCCCGCTGGTCCAACAGCAGCGGGACGAGCTTCCGCAGCGACTGGCGGAGCGGGACGACGGCGCCCCCGTCGGCGGCCCGCCGCCAGCCGACGCCGTGCAGGCGCAACACCCCTTCGAGCCGCCCGAACTGCCCGGCATCCAGGCGGTAGGCACACGGCGGGTCCGCCAGCACCTCGTCGTCCGACGCCGGATCGTTGTCCGCGCCGCCGAGATAGACGGGGCCCCGGTCGGCGTATCCGGCGGTCCGGGCCGCGGTGGTGGCCGCTTCGATGCGCAGCCGGTGACGGTCCAGGAAGGTGAATGCACCCTTCAGCGCGGCGAGTTGGGAGGTGACCCGGCGTCTGTTGTTGGCCGCCGGGTCGGCCTTCTCGGCATCCGTGAGGGCATCGACCCGGGTCTCGACGAGCAGTCCGACCGAGCCCTTCACGCCCGCCGTGTTGCGCAGGATCCGCTCCTGTCCGTCGCCCGCCACCTGCTTGACCGGGTCGCCGGTCTCCGGGTCGGTCCAGATGCCGTAGACGCCGGTGGTGAAGCCCTCCTTCTGGACGGCCGGTTCGACGAAGTCCTCGGAGAGGGAGCGGGCCTCGCGGTGCACCGCGTCCGCGGTGTTGAGGTTGCGCGGCCACAGGGACAGCAGGTCCTTGACGTAGTACGGGGCGGTGGGGCTGTATTCGTGCAGGTCGTAGAGGGTGTCGGGCCGGTAGTCGCGGATCACCGCACCCATCGCGCGGGCCTCGGGGGTCTCCAGGGCGAGATGGTCGCGGTTGATGTCGGTGCCGTCGGCGTTCCCCCGGGTGTCCGCCGCCCGGCCGTCGGGGTTGGCGGTCGGTACGACCAGCACGCTGGTGTGCGCGAGGAAACGCAGGGTCGCCGGGTCCTTGGCGTAGGCGAGGTTCCGGATGGTGGTGAGGCACGCCTCGCGTCCGGCGGGTTCGTCGCCGTGCTGGGAGCAGATGAACAGGACGGAGTTGCCGCGGCGGACGTCCTGGGGACGCTCGGGGGCGGGTGCGCCGATCCGTACGAGCTGCAGCGGACGGCCCTGCCGGGTGACGCCGATACGGTCGATCCGTACCCGGGGAGTGGCACGGTCGACGGCGGCGAGGAAGGTCTGTTCCTCGCGTTGGCCGGTCCACCGGGCGCCGTGACTGGTCTCGAAGCCGGTGCGGGGGATCTGCGGTCCGGCCGCGCCGGCGGGGGCGGCGGGCAGGGCCGCGGCGAGCGTGGCCATCAGACCGAGGGCCAGCGCGCCGAGGGTGAGGCTGCGGGAGCGGGGTCTCACGGAATACCTCCCTGGGTCGAGGAGAGGGAAAGGGGCCGCCCGGGGTGGGGCGGCCCCGGCCGGATCAGCCCGCGGACGGGATGCGGCTGATCACGCGCGGCGGTGCGATCCCGTCGAGCGGCGGGTGGGCGGTGGCCCCTCGCGCGGCGCCCGCCGTGGCGCGGGCGAAGGCCGCGGCGCCGCCGGTCACCGGCAGTTCGGCGGCGGTGCGGCGCAGATCGAGGGTCAGCTGCGGCCTGGAGGACGGCGGGTCGATCAGGCCCGCGTCGGTCCCCGCGACGATCAGCGCGAGGCGGTGGCCGGCGGGCACGATGTGATCGGCGGCGGCCAGGTCCAGGGTGATCGTGTACGGCTTGCCCGGGGTGAGCGGGCGGCCCTTGCGGTCGTCGGCGTAGTTGCCGAGGTCGGCCCAGCCGCGGCTGAAGACGGTGTGCGCCACCTTCTGGGTGTCGGCGGCGGTATTCTTGAAGCAGCCGGTATCGCCCTTGTTGCCGGCGCCCCAGCAGGTCTGCTTGGTCAGTGTGGTGATGCCCTCGCCGTCGGCGCCGTAGTTGCGGATGGTGTCCGGGCCGAGGTCCACCAGGACGGCGGAGAGATGGGCGGTCGAGGTGCTCGGGGTGGCCGTGACGGTCACCTTGCCGGAGCCGGACAGCCGCAGCGGTGCGGACAGCGGGCCGGTGGTGAACCCGGCCTTGCCGGGCGTCGACCGGTCGATGGCCGCCGCCCAGTCGGCCTCGCTCAGCTTCGGGTCGTCGGTGAAGGCCGCGCGAGCGCCCCGCGGTGCGGGTTCGGTGCCCAGGACGCCGACGCCGGGCGTGGTGCCGTTACGGGGCCGCACGGTGGTGGCCGCCGTTCCGGCCGCGGGCCACTGCGCATCGGTGGACCACTTGTCCGGCGCGCGCTCGATGTCCGCCATCGGCGCGCGCTCGATGCCGTTGTCGTAGCCCATCAGATAGTGGTCGAACCACCGGTGCAGGGTGGTGACCCAGGTGCCGCGCCGGTAGTCGAAGGGGTCCACGTGCCCGGTCTGGGACAGCCAGACCTTGCGCTCGACGCCGTTCCGGGCGAGCGCGTCCCACCAGCGTCCGGCGTGCCGGGTACGGACGTTGAGGTCCTGCATCCCGTGCACCATGAAGACGCTGGCACGGACCTTGGCGGCGTTGCGGACGTAGTCCCGCTCGGTCCACAGGCCGGTCCAGTCGCCGGTCCGGGGCGCGCCCTCGACCAGCTTCCGCTGTACTGCGGCACAACGTTTCTGCGCCTCGGGGCTCTCGACCGCCTTCGCCAGCGCGTCGGGGCCGGAGTCGTACAGCGGGGCGCCCTTGGCGAAGTAGTAGTCGTACCAGGAGGAGATGCCGGCTATCGGGACGATGGTCTTGAGGCCCTTGACGCCGGTGGCCGCAACGCCGTTGGCGATGGTGGCGTCCCAGCTCTTGCCGATCATGCCGGTGCTGCCGTTGGACCAGTCGGCGGTGACGGCCTTGCCTCCCGTCCGGGCCGAATAGGCGCGCCCTCTGCCGCCCAGCCAGTCGACCACGGCCTTCGCCGACCGGATGTCGGAGCGTCCGCCGATGTCGATGCAGCCGTCGGAGCGGTTGGTGCCCGCCAGGTCGACCAGGACGGTCGCATAGCCGCGCGGCACGAAGTAGTTGTCGTAGAAGAGGGGGAACTGGACCGGGCGGCCCTTGCTGTCGTAGGTCTTCTTCTGGCTCTCGTTGCCGCGTCCGCAGCAGGAGTAGTAGGGGCTGGCGTCCATGATCACTGGTATCCGGTGGCCCTGCTGGGCGGGTTCGCGGGGCCGCGCGATGTCGACGGCGACCCGGTCGGTCCTGCCGTCCGCGTCGCCGTCCAGCCGCGTGTCCACCCAGACCGTTTCGCGTATCGCGTGGTCGTAGGAGTACACGGGTCTGCTCTCGCCGGACAGCGCGGAAGCGGGTGTCGCGCCCGCGCCGTTCGGTCCGATGAGCAGGGACAACAAGGCGACGGTGGCCGCCGTCACGAGCGCTTTCCAAAGGATGCGGGGTGTCCGCGCACGTATCGTCACGGGCGGACGGTAGCGCGGGTCAACTCCCCTGCAGAAGGGGGCGCTCGGGGGTGCATGACGACGATATGTCGATCACGTGTCGGATGTGGCCATGGACATGACGGTGGTCCCGATGAGTACATAGGCTCCCAAGAGATCCATCTCCCCTACGAGTTGGAGGACTCGTGCGTCACAGACTTATCGTCCCTGGTGCGGCCGTACTCAGCCTGCTGCTGGCGATCCCGGCATCCGCGGCCGACTTCCGCCCGGGTGCTCCGGGTGTGGGCGACACCTACTACCCGGAGAGCGGGAACGGCGGATACGACGTCTCCCACTACGACCTGCGGCTCAAGTACCAGCCGAAGACGGACCTGCTGGAAGGCACGGCGACGCTGCTCGCCGAGACGACCCAGGACCTCTCCCGCTTCAACCTCGACTTCGGCCTCAAGGTCAGCGAGATCCGGGTCAACGGCAAGAAGGCCGCCTTCAAGACCTCCGGCAAGCACGAGCTGGAGGTCACTCCGGCCGCGCCGCTGGAGAAGGGCACGCAGATCAGCGTCGTGGTCCGCTATGCGGGCAAGCCCTCGGAGGTGAAGATCGACGGGTACAGCGGCTGGGCCCGTACGCCCGACGGCGGTGTGGTGGCGCAGGAGCCGGACGCCGCCGTGTGGTGGTACCCGAGCAACGACCACCCCACCGACAAGGCGACGTACGACATCTCGGTGGCGGTCCCGGACGGCACCCAGGCGCTCAGCAACGGCGTACTGCTGTCGGAGACCTCCAAGCTCGGCTGGACGCGCTACAACTGGCGCTCGGACAAGCCGCAGTCGACGTATCTGACCACGCTCGCGGTCGGCAAGTTCGACATCACCAAGGACACCACCGCGAACGGCCTGCCGGTCATCAACGCCGTCAGCAAGGACCTGGGCGCCAACACGGGCGCGGCGAAGGCCAGCATCGCGCGCACGGCCGAGATCGTGGAGTGGGAGGAGGGCCTCTTCGGCCCGTACCCCTTCAACGCGCTGGGCGGGTATGTGCCGAACGTGCCGGCCGGGTACGCGCTGGAGACCCAGACCCGCCCGTTCTACGGCGCCAAGGCGTTCGACAAGGGCGCCAATGTGTCCGTGGTCGTCCATGAGCTGGCGCACCAGTGGTACGGCGACAGCGTGTCCCTCAAGGACTGGAAGGACATCTGGGTCCACGAGGGCTTCGCCCGCTACAGCCAGTGGCTGTGGTCGGAGAAGGAGGGCGAGGGCACCGCGCAGGAGCTCGCGGACTACGTGTACGCGCAGCACCCGGCCGACGACCCGTTCTGGAAGGTCAAGCCCGGCGACCCCGGCGCGGAGAACCAGTTCGACATCGCGGTCTACGACCGGGGCGCGCTGGCCCTCCAGGCGCTGCGCAACAAGGTCGGCGACAAGGTCTTCTTCAAGATCCTCAAGGCCTGGCCGACCGAGAACAGGTACGGCAACGGCTCGGTGGCCGACTTCGTGAAGTTCGCGGAGAAGAAGTCCGGGCAGAAGCTCGGCGACTTCTTCGACACCTGGCTGTTCAAGACCGCGAAGCCGTCCGCCGCTGCCGCCAAGGGCATCACGGCCGACGCGCGGAAGGCGCCGGTGGCGCAGCCGAAGTCGTGGAAGTCGATCGCGGCCACGAATCAGGTGCACGAGGCGCACGGGCACTGACCGCGGATCCCGGACCGTGGATCACGGATCCCGGACCGCGTAACGACTCCTTGTAAGGACTCCTTGAGGAAGTCATGAGGCCTGCGTGAGCGGAGCCGGGGGTGCCCCGCACCCCCGGCTCCGCTCGTCGGATCAGCCGCGCGCCGCCCGGTGGGCCCGCCGGGCCCGGCGCGCGAGGGGCATGTAGCGCACCCGCTCCGGCAGCAGCGGGACCACGATCCGCACCACCCGCCCGAAGCGGCGCAGGGCCCGCTCCTGCTCGTCGGTCCACTCCAGGCCGATGGCGCGCCGCGCGTCCGGCGGCATCAGCCCGACGGTGACGAAGCGCCGCAGCCGGGCGAAGCGCGGGTAGAGCCACGGCCAGGCCGTCCGGAGCAGCGCCCGCAGCGGGCGCGGGCCGCGGTCGGGCACCGGCATCGGCCGCTCCGGTGCCAGCAACTCCCTGACGACGAGGGTCTCTTCGAGCTCGTCGTCGAGGACCTTGCGGTAGTACGGCCAGAACTCCTCGATCGTCTGCGGCATATCGCGGTCGTGGAGGCCCAGGACCCGGCCGACCTGGAGCCACTCCGCGTACAGCTGCCGCTCCTGTGCCTCGGTGAAGGGGCGGCCGAGATAGCGCTGGGCGTGCCGGAAGACGGGGTAGCCGGTGGCGTGCACCCAGGCGTAGGAGGCCGGGCTGAGCGCGTGGTACTTCCTGCCGTGCGCATCGATGCCGTGGATGCTCCGGTGCAGCCGCCGCAGCCGGCGCCCCTCCGCGGCGGCCTCGTCGCCTCCGTACACCCACGTCTGGAGGGAGACCAGCGAGCGCTCGCCCCGGCCCCAGGGGTCCGTACGGAAGACGGAGTGGTCGTCCACGCCCGCGCCCACCGCGGGGTGCGCGACCTGCATCGTCAGCGCGGCGGGCAGGGTCAGCAGCATGCGGATGTCCCCGGCCAGCGACCAGAGGACTCCGCCCGGCGGCGGCGGTATCGGGGCTCTCCGTCCAGATTTCACCGGTTTCACCCCGTTAGACATCATACGGCTCTCCCAGGGGGCGCCGGGCGCGCGGATCGGCACCCGGCCCGTGGGTGTGCCAGTACGCCAGGAACATGGCCGGGGCGATCCGCAGCGGCGGCGGCACCAGCGCCATCAGCGCGCGCACCAGCCGGGCGAACCGCCGCAGCCGCCGCTGCCGCCGCCCGCTCCAGGTCAGACCGAGGCGCTCGCGCAGCACGGGCGGCAGCAGGCCGACGGTGACCAGCAGCGCGTAGTGCGCGGCGACCGCGGCGAACGGCCGCCACAGCGGCGCGGGCACCCACCACACCGGCGGCTTCTGCGGACGGGCCAGCTCGTCGAGGACGTCCCGGACCGACCGGTTCATCTCCAGCCGGTCCTCGACCATGGCGTCGTAGTAGGCGCAGAACGCGTCCCAGTCGGGCGGCAGATGGTGTTCCTTGAGCCCCCAGACGCGCCCCACGTCCCTCATCTCGCGGTAGTACTCGGCGGTTTGCTCCTCGGTCATGCCCTTGCCGAAGAGCCGGAGAGCGTCGACCGGACCGCGGACGAGGGTGGCGTGCACCCAGTGGTACGCCTCGGGGTGCAGCGCGTGGTAGCGGCGGCCCTGTGCGTCGACGCCCTTCATCGCCCGGTGGACGTCCCGCAGCCGCCGGGCCTCCGCGGTGGCGGCGCTCTGGCCTCCGTAGATGACGGTGCCCAGGGAGCCGACCGTGCGGAACAGCCGCTGCCAGGGCCGGGCGCGGAAGTCCGAGTGGTCCTCGACGCCGGCGCCGACGACGGGGTGGGCGACCTGGAGGAGCAGGAGCTGAGGTGACGTCAGGAAGGCGCGGGTGTCGCCGAAATGGCGCCAGGCCATGCCGCCGCGGCGGGGCGCCCGCACCTGTGCCGGCGGTCCGGGTGCCGGTTCGGGAGGGGTGTGGGCTGATGTCGCGGCGCTCATCCGGCCTCCTGGGGTCCGCGTACGGCACTGCCGAGTTGAATCCGTGTCAGCAGTGTTGACGCGGCTCGTGAAACAAGTCAATAGTCTTTGTAACATTGACTCACTCCGTCGGGAGGACCTTGCTATGGGCCCCGAAATGGCAGTCAGAGAACGTGAGTTGAGCCCTGAGGGACGCACCCACTGGAAGCGCGCGGCCGTGCTGCTGATGCCCGGCGTCGCCTGCGTGGGCGCGATCGTCATCGCCCTGGCCCAGGGCGCGATGGCCGCGTCGTTCGCCGTCTCCGGCAAGAACTTCAAGGTCTCCGCCGACGAGATCACCGGCCGGGGCATCTCCAGCTTCCCGTCGTCCCTCAGCAGCAAGGACGGCACGGGGCACGCCGTACTGCTCGCCGGCATCAGGTCCGGTACGGCAAAAGGGGTCTGCCTGTCGATGAAACAGCGTCTGCCGCTGGTCGGCGAGGTGTCGCTGATCGTCCGGTCGGGCGGCGAGCGGGCCGTCAAGGGCGAGAACCTGGTCGTCAACGCCGACGCGCTGACCAGCAGCGGCGGCCGGGTGACCGGGGTGCAGGCGGGCCGGGACGCCGCCACGCTCGATGCCGCCCCGGGCGTCAGCGGCCCGCAGGGACTGTTCGGCGTCCAGGCGGACACCGCGCTCGCCCGGGACGTACGGAGCACGGCCTGGGCCTCGAACGGCGGCTCGCTCACCCTCGACAAGGTCGAGATCGAGCTGAGCAACAGCGGCAAAGAGTGCTACTAGCCGGGAGGTGAGCTACCCGTGATCACTTTCGTCCTCGGCTTTCTCGCCGAGCTGGCCAGGGAATTCGGCAGCTGGTTCGACCGGATACTGCCCGCTCCCGGGCTGCGCCGGCCGCTGCGGGCATGGCGCCGGCGCCGCCCCTTCTGGGCGGCGGTGTGGGCGGTGGGCGGCGGCGTCGAGATGATCGTCCTGCCGCTGGCGCCGCTGCCGCTGATGCTCAAGGTCGGCATCGGCGCCATGTCCGCGATCGGCGTGGGCCTGGTGCTCATCGCGGGCGGCCTCTTCTTCCTCTTCGCCCCCGCGCAACGGATGTTCGTCTCGGTCGTCACCGCCATCGCCTCGCTCGTCTCGCTCGCCACCACCAATCTCGGCGGCTTCGGGATCGGCTGCGGACTGGGTCTGCTCGGCTCGTCCATGGCGTTCGGCTGGTTGCCGCAGCGGCGCGGGACGGCCGGCACGGAGGCGGTGACCGCCCGCCCAAAAGCGCATGAGGGCCGCAGCGTCCGGCAGGTCTCGCGCACCTCGGCCCTCGCCCTGGCACTGCCGCTCGCGCTCACCACGGGGCTGGTCACGGCTGCACCCCCGGCGGCGGCCCGGCCGGCCGCGGCCGGGATCTCCCTGCCCTGCCTGACCGGCGTGGACACGGGAGGCGCCGACAACCCCGACGACCCCGGCCCGCCGCCCTCCGGGGGCGGCCGGCCCACCAGAACCGCGGAGCCCGGCACGATCGGCGCCCCCGACGACCGCACCGCGCTCAAGCCGCCGCTGGTCGTAGGGAAACAGCCGGGGCCGGGCCTCGCGGTCTACCCCGTCAGCCCGTACTACCCGACCGTCGGCGCCGACCGGCTGGCCGCCACCGACGCGATCGTCCACGGCGCGACCTACCTCGCCACCCTGGGCGGCGGCCGCCTCAAGGTCCTGTGGGTGCACGCCGCGCGGATCGTCGCCGACAACTACCACTTCGAGGTGCGGGGCCCGGACGGCCGCACCCACGTCCTGGACGTCCAGCTCGACATCCGTGACGTCGATGTCTACGCCACCTACCTCAAGGGTTCCCTCGAGATCCCCGTCCTGAAGGTCCACACCCCGGGGATCTGCATCGGCGCGGACGTCGTTCCGGCCAACCTCCCCCTCGCCGTCCAGCTCCCCGAACTGACCATGGAGCCGGTCACCGCGGGACAGGTCCTCGTCGATGCCGCCGAGGTGCGCTACACGGTCCTCGGCAGCCACCCCAAGAACTAGGCCCCAAGAGCCAGCCCCCAGGAGGTATCCCCATGGGCCGCTACACCCGGCTGCGCGCGATCCGCCGGATGGACCCCGAGCGCGACTACGAGCAGATCTTCCGCTGGATCACCCGGTACGAGTTCCCCTGGGACTACGCGCAGGGCGTCAGCATCGCCTTCCTGCGCGACTACGGCGTCCCGAGGATCTCCCAACTCCTCGACCGTACCCAGGAGTTCGAGCGCGCCGGGCAGAAGCGCTACGACGACACGGTGCTCTTCGGCCACGAGATGGCCGCCGACGGCTTCGACTCCGAACGGGGCCGCGCCGCCGCCCGCCACCTCAACCGCATCCACGGAAAGTACAAGATCGCCAACGAGGACTTCCGCTTCGTCCTGGCCACCACCGTCGTCGGCCCCAAACGCTGGATCGACCGCTTCGGCTGGCGGCCGCTGTGCGCCAACGAATGCCAGGCGCTCGCGCTGGTCGGCCACAAGATGGCCGAGCTGATGGGCATCGAGGGCGCGCCCCGCACCATGCCCGGGTACGAGCGGCTGCTCGACGCGTACGAGGCCGAGAGATTCGCGTACGACCCGGCCAACCACCGCGTCGCCAACGCCACCTTCCGCGTCATGTCCGCCTGGTACCCGGCCGCGCTGCGCCCGGCCGTCGCCCGCTTCTCCCTCGCCCTGCTCGACGAGCCGTTGCTCCGCGCCCTCGGCTTCCCCGAACAGCCCGCCCGGACACGGGCATGGGCGGTGCGCGCACTGCGCGCCCGCGCCGCCTTCGTCCGCCTCACCCCGGCCCGGCCCGAGTCGCGCCCCGGCCTCGCCCCGCCCCGTTCGTACCCCTTCGGCTACACGCTCGACGACCTCGGGCCCGCCTGGGCCCGACACCGGCCGCTCCGGCCGCTGCCCTGCGAGGACGCCTCTTGACGACCCGCAGCACGCCGACGCGCTTCACCGTCCGCTCCCCCGTCACCGGCGAACCCGTCGGCGACCATCCGGTGCACGGCCCCGCGGAGGTGCGCGCCGCCGTCGAGCGGGCCGGTGCGGCGGCGCGCCACTGGGCCGACTGCGGCTGGGCGGAGCGCCGGGCGCGGCTGCTCACCTGGAAGCGCTCCCTGGCGCGGCGCGCGGACGAGATCGCGTCGCTGATCTGCGCCGAGACCGGCAAACCGGTCCGGGACGCGCGGGCCGAGGTCCTGCTCACCCTCGTCCATCTGGACTGGGCGGCCCGCCATGCCCGCCGGGTCCTGGGCCGCCGCCGCGTCCCGGCCGGTCCGCTCTCCGTCCATCAGCGCGCGCTGCTCGCCTACCGTCCGCTCGGCGTCATCGGAGTGATCGGCCCCTGGAACTATCCCCTCTACACCCCGATGGGCTCCATCGGCCACGCCCTCGCGGCGGGCAATGCGGTGGTCTTCAAGCCGTCCGAACTGACGCCGGGGGTCGGGGAGTTGCTGGCCCGGAGCTTCGGCGAGGCGGTGCCCGGACACGCCGGTCTGCTGCAGACGGTGACCGGCCACGGGCCGACCGGTGAGGCGCTGGCCCGCTCCGGCGTCGACAAGATCGCCTTCACCGGTTCCCCCGGCACCGCCCGCAAGGTGGCCGCCGTCTGCGCCGAACGGCTCACCCCCCTCCTCGCCGAATGCGGCGGCAAGGACGCCGTCCTGGTGGACGCCTCGGCCGATCTGGACGAGGCGGCCGACGCGATCGTCTGGGGCGCGATGGCCAACGCCGGGCAGACCTGCGCCGGTGTGGAACGCGTCTACGCCGTCGCCTCGGTCCACGCCGCCCTGTGCGCACGCATCGTGCAGCGGGTGCGGGCGCTGCGCCCCGGCCCGGACCCGGACTCCGCGTACGGCCCGCTCACCCGCCCCGGGCAGCTCGCCACCGTGGCACGCCATATGGAGGAAGCCCTGGCCGCGGGCGCCCGCGCCCCTTACGGCGGCCCCGAGTCCCTCCGCCCGCCGTATGTGCACCCCGTGGTGCTGGTGGACGTCCCGGAGGACTCCCCCGCGATGCGGGAGGAAACCTTCGGCCCGCTGGTCGCCGTCAACGCCGTCCGCGACCTCGACGAGGCGGTGGCCCGCGCCAACTCCGGCGGCTACGCCCTGGGCGCGGCGGTCTTCACGGGCCGCCGGCGCACCGGCGCGGCCGTGGCCGAGCGCCTCAACACCGGTGCGGTGTCCGTCCATTCGGTGCTGGGATTCGCCGCGATACCTTCCCTCCCGTTCGGCGGCTCGGGCGAGTCGGGGTACGGACGCATCCACGGCGCCGAGGGGCTACGGGCCTTCGCCGCGCCCCGGGCGGTCACGGTGCGGCGATTCCGGCCGCCCGTCGATCCGATGTCGTTCGCGGGGCCGCGGCGCCGGGCGGAGCGTGCCGTGGAGCTCGGGCGGTGGTTCCACGCCCGCCGGTGAGCCGCGCCCGTCGATGAGCCGCGCCCGCCGGCGGGTCGTGGGACGTCCCGCCCGCTCAGCGCTCCAGCAGCGGCGTCAGATACCGGCGCGCAAAACCGCGCGCCTGCTCATCGTCCTCCAGCGCGAAACAGCTGACCGGATTGAGCAGGAAGGACACCGTGATCCGCACCATCAGCTCGGCGACCGGCGTCGGATCGCTCTCCGCCCGCCCCTCCGCACGCTGCGCCCGCCGCAGATGCCCCGCCAGATATCCCCGCATCGCAAGGAAGGAGGGCCCGCTCTCCAGCGTCAGATACGGCAGCATCGTCTCCGGCTCCAACCGCATCAGCCCACCGATCAGCGGATGCCCCCGGATCAGCCGGAGGATGGCGGCGAACCCCTCCACCATCCGCTCCTCCATGGTCGGCAGCCCCGCGACGGCCGCATCCACCTCCGCCACGAACAGCCGGTACTCCCGCAGCAGCACCTGCTGCACCAGCTCGTCCTTGTTCCCCACCCGCCGGTACACCGTGACCCGCGACACCCTGGCCCGCTTGGCCACATCGTCCACGGTCGACCGCCGCAGCCCGAACGTCATGAACTGCTCCCGCGCCGCATCGAGGATCTTCTCGGTCAGCGCGTCCCCGGCCGGGGCGCTCTCCATCGCCCGCGCGAGCAGCGATCCGTCATTCCGGTGGTCCGTTCCGGCGGTCGGCGTCGCGTCCGTGTTCCGCAGGCCCATCGGCCCTCCCGTCCTAGCGATGCGGTGGCCCGGTCGGCCCGAACGGCCCGGTCGATCGGCTCGGCCGGTTCGGCCCCCATGGTCCTCGTAACAAAGACACTAACCGAATAACTTTGTCACTACGCCCTGTTCAGGAGGCATTCGATGACCACGCCGCTCACCCCCGAACAGCAGGATTTCGTCACCGCGTTGCGCGACTTCGCCCGCCGCGAGTGCGGCACCCGCGAACAGCGCGACGCCCTGACCGCCGAGACCGGCGGCCCGCACAGCCCCTCCCTGTACGCGCGTCTGGCGGCCCTGGGGTGGCTGGGCGTCTGCCTTCCCGAAGAGTACGGCGGCGCCGGCGGCGGCATGACCGACGCCTGTCTCTTCCTGGAGGAGTGCGCCCATGGCCTCGTGCCGGCCGGCGGCTTCATCACCTCCGTGATCACCGCCAAGGCGTACGAGAAGTTCGGCAGCCCGGCCCAGAAGAAGGCCGCGATCGGCGGCGCCGTCGCCGGCCGGGTGCTGTCCATCGCCATGTCCGAACCTGACGCGGGATCGGATGTCGCCGCGCTGCGCTGCCGCGCCGAACGCGCCCCGGGCGGCGGCTGGCTGATCAACGGCCACAAGACCTGGATCTCCAACGCCCATCTCGCCGAGCACATCCTGCTCGTGGCCAGGACCGGCAGCGGCGGGGACAAGCACGAAGGGCTGACGATGTTCCATCTGCCCGCCGCCACGCCCGGCGTGGAGATCCGCGGCATCGACACCATGGGCGGCCGTGAGGTCAACGACGTCTACCTCACCGATGTCCGGCTGCCCGCCGACGCGGTGGTCGGACGCCCCGAGCACGCCTGGACCCAGCTGATGGCAGGGCTGAACGCCGAACGCCTCTTCCTCGCCGCCCATATGCTCGGCCTCTCCCGCCGGATCCTCGACGACACCCTCGACCACGTCCGCACACGGGAGCAGTTCGGCCGCCCGGTCGGCTCGTTCCAGGCGCTGCGCCACCGCCTCGCCGACCTGGCCACCGAGATCACCTGCGCGGGCCTGCTCGTACGGGAGGTGGCGGCGCGCTGCGACGCGGAACCGGACCGGCTCTTCCCCCGCGAGGCGTCCATGGCGAAGCTCAAGGCCACCGAAACCGCCAAACGCGCCGCCCTGGAAGGCATGCAGATGATGGGCGGCTACGGCTATGCCACGGAGTACGACATGGAACGCCATCTGCGCACGGCCGTGGTCTCCACCGTCTACGGCGGCACCAGCGAGATCCAGCGCGACATCATCGGCAGGAGCTACGGCCTGTAGCGGCCGGTAGCCCTCGGCCGTGGCCGTGACGGCACCGGGTCCGGCTAAATCCCTCTTCCCTCAATCTCCTTCCCCCCGGATGGTTACCTCGAAGTAACCTCAGCTGGTTGGATAAGCGTCGCCGGATCAAGCCCCCACCCCCCATAGGGAGTTCCCGTGCCGCACTCTGCGCTGCGCACGTCCCGGGCCGCCGCGATAGCCGCAGCCCTGGCCGCCCTCACCCTCACCGCCGCAGCCCCCACCGCGTCGGCCGCCGCCACCCCTCATCTGAAGGTGCTCACCTACAACACCTTCCTCATGAGCAAGAACCTCTATCCCAACTGGGGCCAGGACCACCGCGCGCAGGCGATTGCGGCCGCGGACTTCTTCCAGGGCAACGACGTCGTCGTCCTCCAGGAAGCCTTCGACAACTCCTCCTCCGACGCCCTGAAGTCGAACGCGTCGGCGCAGTACCCGCACCAGACCCCGGTGGTCGGCCGCAGCAAGAGCGGCTGGGACGCCACCGGCGGCGCCTACTCGGCCGTCACCCCCGAGGACGGCGGAGTGACACTGCTGAGCAAGTGGCCGATCCTGCGCAAGGAGCAGTACGTCTACAAGGACGCCTGCGGTTCGGACTCCCTCTCCAACAAGGGCTTCGTCTATGCCGTGCTGGACGTGAACGGCACCAAGGTGCATGTGGTCGGCACGCACACCCAGTCCACCGACTCGGGCTGCAAGACGGGTGAGGCGGCCGCGGACCGCGCCAAGCAGCTCAAGGAGATCGACGCCTTCCTGGACGCCAAGAACATTCCGGCGGACGAAGAGGTCATGGTGGCCGGCGACCTGAACATCGACTCGCACGGCGACGAGTACAACGCACTGCTCGGCAACGCCGACCTCGCCCCCGCCGACAGCCGCACGGGCCACCCGTACTCCTTCGACACCCAGGAGAACTCCATCGCGAAGTACCGCTACCCGGACGACCCCCGCGAGGACCTGGACTACGTGCTGTACCGCAAGGGCAACGCCCGGCCCGCCAACTGGCAGAACACGGTGATCAAGGAGGAGTCGGCGCCCTGGACGGTCTCCAGCTGGGGCAAGGACTACACCTACACCAATCTCTCCGATCACTACCCCGTGCTCGGCGGCTGAGATACGGGCGCGGCGGCCGGTGGCCCGTGGCCGGCGACCGGCCGCCGCACGCACAAAGGCGGTCGCGGAAGCCTCTCGGCCTCCGCGACCGCCCGTGCGTTCTCAGGCGTGCGCCACTGCGCGGCTACTCCGCCAGTTCGCGTTCCTTGGCGATCCGGGCCACCCGGCCGCGGACCGCGTACCAGCCGACCACCAGGGCGGCGGCCAGGAGCGGGATGATCATCACGGTCTGCCGGCCGACGCCGTCGTCGAACCACATCAGCACGATGACGCCGAGCAGGAAGACGATGGTGGCGATATCGGTGACGGGCGTGCCCGGGAGCCGGAAGCGCGGACGCTCGAGCAGCCCCGCCTTGGTGCGGCGGACGAACACCATGTGGCAGACCATGATCGTGCACCAGGTGCTGATGATGCCCAGCGCCGCGATGTTCAGGACGATCTCGAAGGCCTGGCCGGGCACGAGGTAGTTGAGCCCGACACCCAGGACGCACACCGCGGAGGTGAGCATGATGCCGCCGTACGGCACCTGGTTGCGGTTCATCAGGCCGGCGAACTTGGGCGCGGAGCCCGCCATCGACATCGAGCGCAGAATGCGGCCGGTGGAGTAGAGGCCGGAGTTCAGGCTGGACATCGCCGCGGTCAGCACGACGAGGTTCATGACATCGCCCGCCGCCGGCACGCCGACGTTGGACAGCACCGTCACGAAGGGACTCTGCCCGTCGACGTACTTGTTCCACGGCAGCAGCATCGCCAGCAGGACCACCGAGCCGACGTAGAAGACGCCCACCCGCCACATGATGGAGTTGACGGCCTTCGGCACGACCTTCTGCGGTTCACCGGTCTCACCGGCGGTGACGCCGACCAGTTCGACGGCGGAGTAGGCGAAGACCACGCCTTGGAGCACGATCACCACGGGCAGCAGACCGGTCGGGAAGATGCCGCCGTGGTCGGTGATCAGATTCAGTCCCGGTGTGTGTCCGTCGACCGGGTGCTGGGTGGCCAGCAGGAAGATGCCGATGAACATGAAGATGACCAGCGCCGCGACCTTGATGATCGCGAACCAGAACTCCAGCTCGCCGAAGATCTTCACCGAGATCAGGTTCACCGTCAGCACGACCGCCAGCGCGATCAGCGCCATGACCCACTGCGGGATGGTGGTGAACAGACTCCAGTAGTGCGTGTAGAGCGCGATGGCCGTGATGTCGGCGATACCGGTCGTGGACCAGTTGACGACATACATCCAGCCGGCGACGTACGCGCCCTTCTCCCCCAGGAACTCCCGGGCGTAGGAGACGAAGGAGCCGGAGGACGGGCGGTGCACCACCAGCTCGCCGAGGGCCCGTACGACGAAGAAGGCGAAGAGGCCACAGACCGCGTAGGCCACGGCCAGCGCGGGACCGGCGGAGTGGAGACGGCCGCCGGCACCGAGGAAGAGACCGGTGCCGATCGCTCCGCCGATGGCGATCATGTTGATATGACGGCCCTTGAGGCCCTTGCTGTAGCCCGCGTCGCCCGCATCCTGCTGTGCGCCGCTCCCCCCGTCGTGTGACTTCTGGGCTGCGTCTGTGACGGTTTCAGTGCTCACTGCTGGTGGATCTCGCTTTCAGGCAGGTGCTTGAGCAAAGGCCGGGCTCCGCGGATCGCACGAAGTCGGCCGACGGCACACCTTCCACGAAGTCCGTCGAACCGTCTGTGCCCAAGGTCACATGGCGTAAAAACGTTGTAGGATCTGACGGTATTTTGCGTGAATTACGCGGCGCCGGAGCTTCAGCGAAGGGGTCAGCTCACCGGTTTCCGGACTCCACTCCTCGCCCAGCAGCAAAAATCGCTTGACCTGCTCCGTGCGGTTCAACCGCGCATTCGCCGCCTCGACGGCCCGCTCGACCTCTTCCCGGACGGCCGGATGCCCGGCCAGTTCCTCGAGCGTCCCCTCGATGCCATGGCGCGCCGCCCAGACCGGAGCCAGCTCCGCATCCAGCACCAGCAGCGCGACCAGATACGCGTGGCCGTCGCCGTACGCCAGCGCCTGCCCGATGAGCGGGTGCTCCTTGAGGGTGTTCTCGACCAGCGCGGGCGAGACGTTCTTGCCCGTGGACGTCACGATCATTTCCTTCTTGCGGTCGGTCAGCCAGAGGAAGCCGTCCTCGTCCAGCCGGCCGATGTCCCCGGTCGCGAACCAGCCGTCGGCGTCGGTCGCCGGCTCCACCGATCCGTCCGGGCGCAGATAGCCCTCACAGACCGTGCGCCCGCGGACCTCGATCTCGCCGTCCTCGGCCGTGCGCACCTCGAGGCCGTCGATCGGGCGGCCGACCGAGCCGAGCCGGAAGGCACCGGGGCCGTTCGTCGTGGACACGCCCACCGTCTCCGTCAGCCCCCAGGCATCCATGATCACAATGCCCAGTCCGGCCCAGAACCGGACCACGTCCGGCGGCATCGGCGCGGACGCGCTGGCGGTCCACACCAGCCGGTCGAATCCGGCCGTCGCCAGCAACGGATCCAGCACCTCGGCCTTGACCTGGGCGTATGCGGCCGCCAGCGCATCCGGGGGCCGCTCGCCGCGCTCCTGGCAGGCCACATACGCGCGGGCCGTCCGGCCGGCCGCCTCGACGGCCGTCCGCCGCTCCTCCGGGAGCCGCGCGAGCGCCGCCCGCACGGCCGCCGCCAGCTTCTCCCAGACCCTCGGTACGCCGAAGAACTGCGCCGGATGCAGCTCGCGCGCCGTCGCGGCGACCGCCGCCGGGTCCGCGCAGAGGTAGACGTGCGAGGCACGGAAGACCGGCAGATAGAGGCCCAGCATCCGCTCGGCGATATGGGCGAAGGGCAGGTAGCAGAGGTGCTCGACGTGGTCGGGCAGCTCGACGGCGGCGTCCAGGGCCGTGGCGTTCAGGAGCACATTGCGGTGGCTGACGACGACGCCCTTGGGGTCGCCGGTGGTGCCGGAGGTGTAGACGACGGTGAGGGTGTCGGCCGCGTCCGCCCGCCGCCAGGCCGCTTCGAACGCCTCGGGGTCGTGCCGCTCGGCGCCCCGGGCGGCCAGCGCGGCGTAGCTCTCGTACGGGCCGGGCCCGCTCGCCCCGTCCTCCTCGACGATCACCAGCTTCTCGAGCCGGGTGGTCGCGTCGTCGAGCAGGGGCCGCCAGCGCCCGAGCTCCCGGGTGCCCTCCAGGACGGCGAGGCGGGCCCGGCTGTGGCGGGCGATATGGGCTATCTGTCCGGGCGCGGCGGTGCCGTAGACCGTGACCGGGATCGCGCCGAGGTGCACCAGGGCGAGGTCGCTGAGCCAGTGCTCGGGGCGGTTGCCCATCATGATGAGGACGATCTCCCCGCGCTGTACGCCGAGCGCGCGGTACCCGGCGGCCAGCTCCGCGACCCGGCGCCGGACCTCTGCCCAGCTCAGCGTGTGCCAGCCGCCTGGCCCCTCGCCGGTGCGCCAGGAGAGCGCGGGCAGCGGGCCGTGGTCCTCGGCGTTGCGCAACAACAGGGCGGGAAGGGTGAGTTCGTCTGCTTTGCCGGGCATGCGAAGGGTCGTGGTCACGGCGGCCTCCTGAGGAGTGAGAGCCTGATCCCCGGACCGAACGGGCATCCGGAAGGTTTCACAAGAGTGGTGAGACAGCAATACTGTTGAACATGATGGAGTCCGCCACCGGCCTTACGGTCGACGAACTGGCCGCCCGTGCCGGCGTCACGGTCCGCACGATCCGCTTCTACAGCACGCGCGGACTGCTGCCGCCGCCCGAGATCGGTCCGCGCCGGGTGGGCCGCTACGGACCGGACCATCTCTCGCGGCTGGCGCTGATCGAGGAACTTCAGCACCAGGGCCTGACCCTGTCCGCGATCGAGCGCTATCTGGCGCAGCTGCCGCCCGATCTGAGCGCCCAGGATCTGGCGATCCACCGTGCGCTGGTGGCGAGTTGGGTGCCGGACAAGGCGGAGGACGCGACCCGGGACCAGCTGGAGCGGCGGGTCGGCCGGGAGCTGACGGAGGAGGACCTGGACCGGCTGGCGGCCATGAGCGTGCTCGTACGGACCGCGGACCCGGGGGTCTTCCAGGTCGATCCGGGCCTGCTGCATCTGGGCACGCGGCTGCTGGACGTACCGATCGCGCTGGAGACGATTCTGGCGGCGCGCACCGTCGTCATCGAGCACACCCGCTCCGCGGCCCGCGAGCTGAGCCGGCTCTTCAAGGACGAGGTATGGGAGCCGTACCGGGAGGGCGGGCCGGACGCGGAGGACATGGCGCGGATGAAGTCGCTGTCCGCCCATATGCAGCCGATGGTCGTGCAGGCACTGGTCACCGCCTTCCAGCGGTCGATGAAGCAGGAACTGCGGGAGTGGTTCAGCGAGAACGACGGGAGCGTCGGGGGCGACCGGGCCGAGGGGTGAGGGACGGGGGCGGGCCGCCCGGCCCGCCCCCGCCTCGTTCAGTCGCTGAACTTCTCGCCCTTCTCGGCCTTCTCGACCAGCAGCGCGGACGGCTCGAACCGCTCGCCGTACGCCGCCGCCAGCTCGCGGGCGCGGGCCACGAAGCCGGGCAGACCGACGAGGTCCTCCCGCCCCGGACCGCCCTGGTAGCCGTTGATGTACTGGATCACGCCGCCGGTCCAGCCGGGGAAGCCGATGCCGAAGATGGAGCCGATGTTGGCGTCGGCGACCGAGGTCAGCACGCCTTCCTCGAAGCAGCGGACGGTGTCCAGCGCCTCGGAGAACAGCATCCGCTCCTGCATGTCGACGAACGGGATGGCGGCGTTCTCCTTGGCGAAGTGCTCGCGCAGCCCCGGCCACAGGCCGATGCGCTTGCCGTCGTCGCCGTAGTCGTAGAAGCCCGCGCCGCCGCTGCGGCCGGGCCGCTCGAACTCGTCCACCAGGCGGTCGATGACGGCGTCGGCCGGGTGCGGCTGCCAGGTGCCGCCGGCCTCCTCGACCGCCCGCCTGGTCTCGTTACGGATCTTGCGCGGCAGGGTGAGGGTCAGCTCGTCCATCAGGGACAGCACCTTGGCCGGGTAGCCGGCCTGGGCCGCGGCCTGTTCGACGGAGGCCGGGTCCAGGCCCTCGCCGATCATCGCGACGCCTTCGTTGATGAAGTGGCCGATGACGCGCGAGGTGAAGAAGCCGCGTGAGTCATTGACGACGATCGGGGTCTTCTTGATCTGCCGTACCAGGTCGAACGCGCGGGCCAGCGCCGCGTCGTCGGTCCGCTCGCCCTTGATGATCTCCACCAGCGGCATCTTGTCGACCGGCGAGAAGAAGTGCAGACCGATGAAGTCCTGGTCGCGCTCGACGCCTTCGGCCAGCAGCGTGATGGGCAGGGTGGAGGTGTTGGAGCACAGCAGCGCGTCGGGGGCGACGATGTGCTGGATCTCCTTGAACACCTTGTGCTTGAGCGCGACGTCCTCGAAGACGGCCTCGATCACGGCGTCACAGCCCGCGAGGTCCTGCGGGTCGGCGGTGGGCGTGATACGCGCCAGCAGTTCGTCGCGCTTGGCCTCGGTCGTACGACCCCGCGACAGCGCCTTGGCGAGCAGGCCCTCGGAGTAGGCCTTGCCCTTCTCCGCCGCGTCGAGGGTGACGTCCTTGAGAACGACCTGCATGCCGGCCCTGGCGCAGGAGTAGGCGATGCCGGCGCCCATCATGCCGGCGCCGAGGACGGCGACCTTCTCGACCGTGCGCGGTTCGATGTCCTTGGGGCGGTTGGCGCCGGAGTTGACGGCCTGGAGGTCGAAGAAGAAGGCCTGGATCATGTTCTTGGAGATCTGGCCCGTGACCAGCTCGACGAAATAGCGCGCCTCGATGGTCTGGGCGGTCTCGAAGTCGACCTGGGAGCCCTCGACGGCGGCCGCGAGGATATTGCGCGGGGCCGGGTAGGGCGCGCCGTTGACCTGCTTCTTGAGGTTGGCGGGGAAGGCCGGGAGGTTGGCCGCGAACTTCGGGTGGGCCGGTGTGCCGCCGGGGATGCGGTAGCCCTTGACGTCCCAGGGCTGCTGCGACTCGGGGTGTGCGTCGATGAACGCCCGCGCCTTGGCGATCAGTTCGTCGGGGGTCTCGGCGACCTCGTGGATCAGTCCGTTGTCCTTGGCCCGGGTGGCGTTGTACTGGGTGCCCTGGAGGAGCACCTTCAGGAGCGCGTCGGTGATGCCGAGGAGGCGGACCGTACGGGTGACGCCGCCGCCCGCGGGCAGCAGGCCGAGGGTGACCTCGGGCAGGCCGATCTTGGTGCCGGGGGTGTCGAGGGCGATGCGGTGGTGGCAGGCGAGCGCGATCTCGTAACCGCCGCCCAGCGCCGCGCCGTTGATCGCGGCGACGACGGGCTTGCCGAGGGTCTCGATGCGCCGCAGATCGCGCTTGATGCCGTTGCCCGCCTCGAAGGCCTGCTGGGCCTGGGCAGGGGTGACGGCGATCAGGTCGCGCAGGTCGCCGCCGGCGAAGAAGGTCTTCTTGGCGGAGGTGAAGATGATGCCGCGGATGCTGTCCCGCTCGGCCTCCAGGCGGTCGGCGACCGTGGTGAGGGAGGCCTTGAAGGCGTTGTTCATGGTGTTGGCGGACTGGTCGGGATCGTCCAGGACCAGGGTGACGATGCCGGTCTCGTCCTGTTCCCAGCGGATGGTCGACGAGGCAGCGGATTCACTCATGGGTGCGTACTCCGTAGTGGGGTGGGACGAGGGGGTCAGAGGCGCTCGATGACGGTGGCGATGCCCATGCCGCCGCCGACGCAGAGGGTGGCCAGGCCGTAGCGCTTGTCCTGCCGCTCCAGCTCGTCGATGAGGGTGCCGAGGATCATCGCGCCGGTGGCGCCGAGGGGGTGGCCGAGGGCGATGGCGCCGCCGTTGACGTTGACCTTGTCCAGGCTCAGGCCCATGTCCTTGACGAAGCGCAGCACGACCGCGGCGAAGGCTTCGTTGATCTCGACGAGGTCGATGTCGTCGATGGTCAGGCCGGCCTTGGCCAGGGCCTTGCGGCTGGCGGGCGCGGGGCCGGTGAGCATGATCGTCGGCTCGGATCCGGAGACGGCGGCGGAGATGATGCGCGCCCGCGGGGTCAGGCCGTAGCGCTCTCCGACCTCCTTGGAGCCGATGGCGACGAGGGCCGCGCCGTCCACGATGCCGGAGGAGTTGCCCGCGTGGTGGACGTGGTCGATCTTCTCGACCCAGTGGTACTTCTGCAGGGCGACCGCGTCGAAGCCGCCCGCGTCACCGATGGCCGCGAAGGAGGGCTTGAGGCCGGCCAGGGTGTCGGCGGTGGTGCCGGGGCGCAGGTGTTCGTCGTGGTCGAGGACGACCAGGCCGTTGCGGTCGCGTACCGGGACGACGGAGCGCTCGAAGCGGCCGTCCTTCCATGCGGCGGCGGCCCGCTCCTGGGAGAGCGCGGCGAACTCGTCGACATCGCGGCGGGAGTAGCCCTCCACGGTGGCGATGAGGTCGGCGCCGATGCCCTGGGGGACGAAGCCGGTCTCGAAGTTGGTCATCGGGTCCGCGAACCAGGCGCCGCCGTCGGAGGCCATCGGCACCCGCGACATCGACTCGACGCCGCCCGCGAGCACCAGGTCCTCCCATCCGGAACGGACCTTGGCAGCGGCCATGTTGACGGCTTCGAGGCCCGAGGCACAGAAGCGGTTCTCCTGGACGCCGGCAACGGTGTCGGGCAGTCCGGCGGCGATCGCCGCGATCCGGGCGATGTCGGAGCCCTGGTCGCCGACCGGGCCGACGACGCCGAGCACGATGTCGTCGATGGCGGCGGGGTCGAGCCCGGGGAAGCGGCGGCGTACTTCGTGGATCAGGCCGACGACCAGGTCGATCGGCTTGGTGCCGTGCAGTGCGCCATTGGCCTTGCCGCGGCCGCGCGGGGTGCGGATCGCGTCGTATACGTACGCTTCGGTACTCAAGTCAACAAGCCTTTCGGATGAGGGGTGAGGCGGGCGGCGGAGGGGGCCCGGGGACCGGGGCCGGGCCGCTGCCGTGCGGATTCGGTCCGGATGCCGTCGGAGGGACCGGGATCAGCCGAGGAGGGAGCGGCCGATGATCTCCTTCATGATCTCGGTGGTGCCTCCGTAGATCGTCTGGATACGGCCGTCGGTGAAGGCCTTGGCCACGCGGTATTCCGTCATATAGCCGTAACCGCCGTGGAGTTGCAGGCACCGGTCGGCGACCCGCTTCTGCAGCTCGGTGGCCCACCACTTGGCCATCGAGGCGTGCACCGCGTCCAGCTCGCCGGCCGAGTGGTCGGCGATGCAGCGGTCCAGGAAGGCGCGGGTGACGGCGCACTCGGTGGCCATCTCGGCTATCTCGAAGCGGATGTGCTGGAGCTTGGCCAGCGGCCGCCCGAACGCCTCCCGCTCCTTGACGTACTGGCTGGTGATCTCCAGCAGGTGTTCTGCGCCAGCGATGGCGGCGACGGCGATGCCCATCCGCTCCTGCGCGAGATGGGTCATCAGATGGATGAAGGCGCCGTTCAGCTCGCCGAGCAGATTCTCCTTGGGCACCCGTACGTCGTGGAAGAACAGTTCGGCGGTGTCCTGGGCCTTCTGGCCGATCTTGTCGAGGTTGCGGCCCCGCTCGAAGCCCTCCATGCCGCGCTCGACGACCAGCAGGCTCAGGCCGTGCGCCCCGCCCTCGGGGGTCGTCTTGGCGACGACGATGACCAGGTCGGCGAGGATGCCGTTGGAGATGAAGGTCTTGGAGCCGTTGAGGACCCAGTGGTCGCCGTCGTCCTCGGCGGAGGTGCGGATGCCCTGGAGGTCGGATCCCGCCCCCGGCTCGGTCATCGCGATGGCGGTGATGATCTCGCCGCTGCAGAAGCCGGGGAGCCAGCGCCGCTTCTGCTCGTCGGTGCCGAGGGTGGTCAGATACGGCCCGATGATGTCGTTGTGCAGTCCGACGGCGAGCCCGGCGGCGCCGGCCCGGGTGAACTCCTCGGCCAGTACGGCGCTGTAGCGGAAGTCGCTCTCCCCGCCGCCGCCGTACTCCTCGGGCACCGCCAGGCCCAGCAGCCCCTGCCGGCCGGCCGCCCGCCAGGCTTCCCGGCTGACGATGCCGTCCTTCTCCCACTGCTCGTAATGCGGCGTCACCTCCTTGGCCAGGAAGGTGCGTACGGTCTGCCGGAAGGCCTCGTGTTGCTCGGTGAAGATCTGGCGCTTCATCTGCGCGGTCATCGCTGCGGGCCCTCCTCAGAGCCAGTTCTTGACGGTTTCGATCAGCTTCGCGGGCTCGGGTCCTATGGGGTGGACGTTGAGCATCGTCACGCCCGCCTCCCGGAAGGCGGCGATGCGCTCGCGGACGTAGCTCTCGGGCCCGCACAGCGACATCAGTTCGCAGAACTCCTCCGGCACGGCGGCCTCGGCCTCGCGCTTCTTCCCGGCGAGGTAGAGCTCCTGGATGGTGTCCGCGGCCTCTTCGTAGCCATAGGCGGCGGCGAGGTCGTGGTAGAAGTTCCGGCCCTTGGCGCCCATGCCGCCGACGTAGAGCGCGATCAGCGGGCGGGCCAGCTCCCGCACGGCCGCGGCGTCCTCGCCGATCGCCAGCAGGCCGCCGGCAACCGTCTGCAGTGGCCCGAGCGCCGGGTCGCGGCGGGCGGCGCCCTCGGCCAGCGCGGCGCCCCACACCGCGCCCGCCTTCTCCGGGATGTAGAGGGCGGGCAGCCAGCCGTCGGCGACCTCGGCGGTCATCCGGACGTTGGCGGGGCCGAGCGCCGCGACGTAGACGGGGATCTCGGGGCGCACCGGCCGGGTGAGGATCTTCAGCGGCTTGCCGAGCGTGCCGCCCTTCTCCTTCGGCAGCGGCATATCGGTGATGCCGTGGTGGTCGATGATCTCGCGGCGCCAGATGCGGCGGCACAGGTCAATGGTCTCGCGGGTGCGGCCCAGCGGTTTGTCGTACGGCTTGCCGTGCCAGCCCTCGACGACCTGCGGGCCGGAGGCACCCAGGCCGAGCAGCGCCCGGCCGCCGGAGACGGCGTCGAGCCCGGCGGCGGTCTGGGCGATCAGGGCGGGGGTGCGGGAGTAGACGTTGAGGATCGCCGAGCCGATCTTGGCGCGTTCGGTGCGGGCGGCGAGGAAGCCCATGATGGTCGGCGAGTCGAAGCCGTAGGCCTCGGCGACCCAGATGGCGTCCAGTCCGGCGGATTCCAGGGCGGCGACCTCTTCGGCGGCCCGGCGGGGGTCGCCCGCGTACTGGAGCGTCGTGGCGAGTTCCATCAGCTGTCCGCCTCCTGCGGCGCGGTGCGGGCCGGGCCGGCGGCCAGGCCCGGGAGCTGCCAGTCGCGGGCGATCTCTTCGGCGTCCGCGCCGGGCCGCGCGGGCGGTCTGCGCACCGTCCCCGGGGTGTGCGAGAAGCGCGGCGCGGGTGCGGGCTGGCTGATCCCGCCGTGGTCGACGAAGGTGCCGCGGGCCGCGAGATGGGGGTGGTGCGGGGCCTCGCGCAGGGACAGTACGGGCGCCACGCAGGCGTCGGACCGCTGGAAGACGGCGGTCCATTCGTCGCGCGTACGGGTCTTGAAGCGGGCGGCGATGGCGGTACGCAGCTCGCCCCAGGCGGCGAGGTCGTCGCGGCTGGGTGCCTCCTTCTCGATGCCGAGCAGGCGGATGAATTCGGCGTAGAAGCGCTTCTCCAGCGCGCCGACGGCCATATAGCCGCCGTCCGCGGTCTCGTACGCCCCGTAGAACGGCGTCCCGCCGTCGAGCAGATTGGCGCCGCGCCGGTCCTGCCAGCCGCCGGCCGCCAGCATGCCGTGGATCATCGCCGTCAGATGGGCCGTGCCATCGACGATCGCGGCGTCCACGACCTGGCCCCGGCCGCCCTCGGAGCGGGCGTGCTGGAGCGCCGCGAGCACGCCGATGACCAGATAGAGGGAGCCGCCGGCGTAGTCGCCCACGAGGTTGGCGGGGATGGCGGGCGGGCCGTCCGGCGGGCCGATCATGCCCAGGGCGCCGGTGATGGCGATATAGCCGATGTCGTGTCCGGCGGTGTCGGCGAGCGGCCCGCCCTGTCCCCAGCCGGTCATCCGTCCGTAGACCAGCCGGGGGTTGCGGGCCAGGCACTCGTCGGGGCCGACGCCGAGCCGCTCGGCGACGCCGGGGCGGTATCCCTCGACCAGCACATCGGCCCGCTCGGCCAGATCGAGGACCTGAGCCACCCCTTCGGGTGCCTTGAGGTCCACCAGCACCGAGCGTTTGTTGCGGTTGGTGACGTCGTACGCCGGGTCGATGCGCAGCCCGGCGCCTCCGGGCCGGTCGACCCGGACCACATCGGCGCCGAGATCGGCCAGCAGCATGGCCGCGAACGGACCGGGGCCGATACCGGCGAGTTCGACCACTCGCACCCCGCTCAGCGGGCCGTTACCTGACTCTGCCATCGCGCCCCCGGTCCTTCCGCCGCACTTCGAAAGCCACTGTGACACTTCTGATGTAACACTCGCGATGTTAAGAACGTGTTCCACTTTCCACAAGCCCCCCGGACCAAGTGCCGACCACCGGAAAAGGCCCGCGCCGACGATGCTCGATCACCATCGCCGTCACGGGCCTTTGCGCGCCTGCTGCCGCTGCGCCGCTATCCCCCGTCGAGCTCGGCGATGAGCTTCTTCGGGGCTATGACGCGATAGGACTCCTCGGTCCAGTCGCAGAGCAGCTCGGCGGCCGGAGCGGCCTGCTCCGCCAGCGAAATCCGCACCCAGCCGGCCTTGCCCAGGCCGTAGCCTGCGGGCTCGGCGCCGGGCGAACTGAGCGCATGGGCATGCGCCTCCGGGGCCTTCAGCTTGACCGTGATCCCCGGCCGGCAGCCGGCGTCACCGGCGCCGAGGAAGACGAAGACCTTCTTGTTGACCTTGATGACGCTCTCGCCCCACGGAAACTCCTCCACCGCCCCGGGAAGCCCCAGCGCGAACTTGCGCACCCGTGCCCGTACCGCCGCCGGACCCGCCTTCGCCATGAGCTCCTCCACGTCCGCGCCCCCTCCCGCACCGCCCGCGATGCCCCTGCCGACGTGTCCCACGCACGCCCGGCCCATCGCATTCCACGCTAACCGCGACCACTGACAACGGCCCGCGGAGCGCCGGACGCAGGGCCGACGGAGGGACACGGCGCCCGGATCGCGGCCGCAACCGGCCGCCGGTCCGGTCGACTTGGGGCACCGGCAAGAACCGTGTCACCAGCCGCAATCGCGGCGTTCAGCCCAGCTCGTCACCCGTTCGGGCGCAGGGAAGTCCATACGGCTTCGGCGATCGGGGCTCAGCGAGGACGACGGCGACCGTGTCACGGGCGCCGATGGATGGCATGGATGGCGAGGAACCGGTCGCGCGCTGGGCGCTGCTGAAGGAGGGGCAGGCGCTCGTGCCGGGCAAGCGCGGTGGGACTCGGCAGGGGACCCGGCGAGACTCGGGGGACCGGCCCCCGGTCTCCGGCTCGGATCACCGGGTGGAGATCTTGTGGACGGTGGTGTCGTCGGGGTTCAGCCGTCGCCCGTCCGCGGACAGCACTTCCAGTGCGCGGAGGCGATGTCCCTGTCGGCGGTCGACCAACTGTGAGTGCGGTTCACCAGGTGCGAAGAAGTTCTCTTCGCCCCACTGCCGCAGGGCCACGATGACGGGGAAGAGCGCCTTGCCCTTCGGAGTCAGGACGTACTCGCGGTAGGCGCTGCCGTCCGAGGCGGGGACGGATTCGAGGACTCCTCCGGCGACCAGGGTGCGCAGACGCGCGGTGAGGATGTTCTTCGCCACTCCGAGGCTGCGCTGGAACTCCCCGAAGCGCCGGCTTCCGTCGAAGGCGTCCCGCACGATCAACAGGGACCACCAGTCGCCGATCGCGTCCACCGACCGGGCGACAGGGCATTCGCTGTCGTCGAAACGCTTCCTGGTCACCATGGCGTCCCTCACTCCCTCACACGCTGGTTGCAACATGCCACCAATAAGTCTACCGTCATCATCGGTAGCAAGATGAAACCAGATATGCGGAGGAGTGCCGATGCCCGGCAACTGTGCGGCCGTAACACGACGGACCGAGCCCCGAAGCGGGGAAGGGTCCGCGTTCGTCCTGTCCCATGGCCTCGTCATCCTGTTCGCCGTCGCCGCCGGGGCCGCGGTGGCCAATGTCTACTTCTCCCAGCCGCTCCTGGTGACCATGGGCCACGACCTCGCCATGAGCCCGGCACTCGTCGGCAGCGTGGTCACCCTCACGCATGTCGGCTACGGGCTGGGACTCTTCTTCCTCGTGCCACTGGGCGATGTGGCCGACCGCAGACGGGTCATCGTCGTCCAGTTACTGCTCCTGGTGGTGGCGCTGGCCGTGGTGGCCGCCGCCCACACGGCGACGATCCTGCTCGCGGGCATGGCCGCGACGGGGCTTCTCGCGGTCGTCACGCAGACATTGGTGGCCTTCGCGGCCTCACTGGCCCCTCCCGCCGGGCGCGGACGGGTCGTCGGTCTGGTCACCAGTGGTGTGGTCATCGGGATCCTGCTCGCCCGCACCGCATCCGGCCTCATGGCCGATCTCGCGGGCTGGCGCTCCGTCTACCTCGCCTCGGCATCGCTCACCGCTCTGCTCGCCCTGGTCCTGTACCGAGCGCTGCCGCGCCGCAGTGACGCTCCGCCGGCGACCCTGCGCTACGGACAGCTCCTGCGCTCCACGATCACCCTCTTCGCACGGGAACGGCAGCTGCGGCTCCGGGCCTTGTTCGGTCTGCTGATCTTCGCCGCCTTCAGCACCCTGTGGAGCAGCGTCGCGCTGCCGCTCAGCGCGGCCCCCTACTTCCTGCCCCACAGCGCGATCGGGGCGCTGGGGCTGATCGGCGTCGCCGGCGCCCTGGCCGCGACCGTGGCGGGCCGCCTGAACGACCGCGGACTCTCCCGTCGGACCACCGGCATCGCCCTGGCGCTGCTCGCCGCCTCGTGGGTGCCCTTGGCCTTCACCCGCAGCTCGTTCTGGGCCCTGGTCGTCGGGGTGATCCTTCTCGACCTCGCCGTGCAGGCGGTCCATGTCACCAACCAGACCCTGATCTACGCGCTGCACCCGGACGCGGGCAGCCGGCTGATCGGCGGATACATGGTCTTCTACTCGATCGGCAGCGCCACCGGCGCCATCGCCGCGACCTCCCTCTACACGGTGGCAGGCTGGGGCGCCGTATGCGCACTGGGTGCCGCGTTCAGCTGCCTCGGGCTCGTGCTGTGGGCGTTCACCCGGCACAGCACCCCGGCCCCCGCCGCCGAGGTGACCTCTCACAGCGAGGCCCGAACGATCTCGTCGAACGTTGAGTGACGGGCGCGCCCCAGGTCAGAGGTGTGTGCGGCCCCGTCGGGCAGTGGGTGACACGGCCCGCGCAGGGTGCTGGAGCCGTGGTGAGGAGTGCGCGGGGTGGCGCCGGGTGGGCGGTGCCGGGTGGGCCGGGCCCTACGGGGAGCCGGTGGGAGCCCCTTGGGGCAGGGCCCCGGAGCCGCCCGCCGGCGCGAAGTGGTCGTCGGGCGCCGCACGGTCCAGGAGCCGGGCCAGCCTCCGCGGAACATCCCCGCCCACCAGGACGATGACGAGGAACGTCAGCCCGAACGTGAGCACGGCCAGCGCCCGCCCCAGGGGCATCCCTTCGGCGAGCCGGGCCCCCAGGACCGGCGCGACCGCCCCGCCCAGGGCCCCCACGTTGTAGACGAAGCCGAGCGAGGCGGCACGGGTCGCGGTCGGGAAGTGCCCGGCGATGTACTTCGGCAGAATGCCGGAGATCCCCTGACTCAGCGCCAGCAGCCCGAACAGCAGCACTCCGAGCCCCACCAGGCTGTCCTGGACCGCGAAGACCGGGAAGACGAAGGCTAGGGAGGCCAGCAGGGTGCACGCGTAGGCGCGCCGGGTCCCCAGCCGGTCGCCGACGAATCCCGCCAGCCAGCATCCGGCCATGGTGCCGAAGCCCGCGTAGAACATCACGTCGGTGACCTGCGCGGGCGCGTACCCCAGCTCGGTCTTCAGATAGGTGGGCAGGAGGGCCTGAATGGGCCAGCTGTAGAGGAAGGCGCAGAAGACGGTCACCATCAGGGCCACATACCGCAGCCAGCCCTTGCGGCCGCCGAGCTGCGCGGCGAAGGCGATCAGGCACAGCGCCGCGAGGGCCGAGAGCCAGGGGATGTACGCCGCTCCCACGGGTGTGAAGACGCAGAACAGCGCGCCCGTGGCGGCCGTCATCAGGGCGGCGTTGCCCCAGGAGCGCAGGCGGCCGGTGAACAACGGCCGGAACGGATTGGGGCGTTCCGGCCGCGCGCCGGTCGCGGTGGGGCCGATCTCGGCCTGCCATTCGGCGGCCTCCGGCAGCGATCTGCGGATCCACACGGCCACCAGGACGGGCAGCACACCGATCCAGAACATCCAGCGCCAGCCCCAGTGCGGAACCACCCAGGTGTAGAGCTCGGCCGCGATGATGCTGCCGCCCGCATAACCGGAGATCAGGAATCCGGAGGCGCGGTTGCGCAGCCGGGTGGGCCAGCTCTCCAGCACATACGTCACGCTGGTGCTGTACTCCCCCGCCATCCCCAGGCCGATCACCAACCGGGCGACGAACAGACTGGTGTAGCCCCAGGCGAATCCGCAGGCGAAGGTGCCGAGCGAGTACAGCAGGATGCTGGCGATCATGGCCGTCTTGCGGCCGTAGCGGTCGCCCATCGCGCCCAGGACGGCCCCGCCCAGCCACCGGGTGATGAAGGCCCCGGAGATGAGCGAGGCGGCGGTGGCGGTGCCCAGGTGGAACTCGTCGGCGATTTCGGTCAGGACGAGGGTGATCAGGACGAAGTCGAAGCCGTCGAGGAGGTAGCCGATCCAGGCGGCGAACATCGCCTTCCACTGACGCGGGGCCACCTCCCGGTACCAGGGAGCGCTTCCGGCGGGACGGGCGGGAACGGCTGGACGGGCGGGACCGTCGGGGTGGCCGGGGCGTCCGGGAGGTTCGGGGCGGTCCGGGGAGCGCGTCGTCACAGCAGTCCTGCCTCCTCCAGCAGTCGGCGGACGGTTCGGATGGCGGCGCCGTCCAGCGGCAGCTGCGGGGCCGCGGTGGCCGGGCTGTCGAGGACGCCGAGCAGGTGAAGCGCGGCCTTGAAGGCGCCGAGGGCGGACGAACTGCGCCCCATCTCCGCTTCGTCCCCGACATCGGTGAGGGAGAACAGCGCGGCCAGCCGGTCCTGTTCGGCGGCCGCCGCCTCCCACCGGCCCGCTTTCGCATGCGCGTGGAGCCGTACATAGCCGGCCGGGTCGACATTCCCCAGACCCGGTACGACACCGTGGGCGCCGGCGAGCAGGGCGCCGTCCACGGAGAGTTCCGACCCGGTCAGAACGGAGAAGTGTGCGTTCACGGCGCGCAACCGGATGATCAGCCGGCGTAATGCGCCGTCATCGCCGCTGCTGTCCTTGAGCCCGGCGAGCACCCCGTCGGCGGCGAGCGCCAGCACCGTGCCGGCGGGCAGCTTGGTGTGTACGGCAAGAGGGATGTCGTACGCGAAGAGCGGCAGGTCGACGGCCTTGCGCAGCCGGGTGAAATGGTCCGCGATCTCGGCCGGGTGCGTGCGCGTGTAGAAGGGCGCGGTGGCCACGATGCCGTCGGCGCCCAGGCCGTGGGCCGTCCGGGCGTGATCCAGGACCCGGGCGGTGGCCATGTCGATGACGCCGGCCAGGACAGGCAGCCGGCCCCGGGCGGCCTCGACGACCGTCTCGATGACGGTGCGCCGTTGGACGTCCGACAAGTAGGCGGCCTCGCCCGTGGAACCGAGTACGAAGAGACCGTGGACCCCGGCGTCGACCAGACGCTCGGTCAGCGCGGCCAGCGACCTGGTATCGACCTGGCCGGCGTCGGTGAGCGGGGTGCACATCGGTGGCACGACCCCGGCGAGCGGTGCGGGGAGGGGCGGAGGAAGAGGAAGGGGCATCGCGTCCGGCTTTCTGCCGTACGGTCCGGTCCGGCGTACCGGGGAACAGAGCGGCGAACCCGGCAATCCGGACGTGGGACGTGGGACGTCCTGTGTCCTGCCGAATCTGACCCCGCTCCGACGCCGTGTCAAGAGTCCGCGCCACCGGGGGGAGCCACGCCGCGCGAGACCAATCGCATGACCGAGAGCCGTCGTTGACGGAGTGTCGATGACGTGCTTAGGGTCCTGAGCTCAGGTCGAGAGGATGTGCGATGCGACGGCAGGACACCTCAGGACGGGACCACGATCTCGTCCTCTACGGCGCCACCGGTTTTGCCGGGGCGCTCACCGCCGAGTACCTGGCCCGGCAGGCCCCCGAGGACTGCCGCTGGGCGCTGGCCGGACGCAACACCGCCAAGCTGGAGCGGCTGCGCGAGCGCCTGGCTAGCATCAACCCGGCCTGCGCCGGCCTCCCGCTGCTGCGGGCCGACAGCGACGACCCCGACTCGCTGCGCGCGCTCGCCGCCGGCACGCGTGTACTGGCCACGACCGTCGGCCCGTACCTGCTCCACGGCGAGCCGCTGGTCGCCGCCTGCGCCGCGGCGGGCACGGACTACGTCGATCTGACCGGCGAGCCGGAATTCATCGACCGGATGTACCTCCGCCACCATGCGACGGCCCGCGCGTCCGGCGCCCGACTGGTGCACGCCTCGGGCTTTGACTCCGTCCCGCACGACCTCGGGGTGCTCTACACCGTCGGGCTGCTCCCGGAGGGCGTGCCGCTGCGCATCGACGGTTTCGTCCGCACCAACGCCACGTTCTCCGGCGGCACCCTGGCCTCCGCGCTGACCGCGCTCTCCCGTCCGCTGCCCATGGCACGGGCCGCCCGCGAGCGCCGCAAGGCGGAGCCGCGTCCCGTCGGCCGTACGGTCCGGGCGCCCTTCGGCCCGCCTCTCAGGAGCGGCGAGACGGGTGCCTGGGGCGTGCCGCTGCCGACCCTGGACCCGCAGGTCATCGCCCGTTCGGCGGCCGCCCTGGAACGTTACGGTCCCGACTTCCGCTACCGCCACTACGCCGGCGTGCGGCATCTGCCGGTCGCCGTGGGCGGTGCGCTGGGGGTGGGCACGGTGGCCGCGCTCGCCCAGGTGCCGCCCGTCCGGCGCTGGTTGTCGGGGCGTCTGGAGCCGGGCGAGGGGCCGAGCCCGGAGCGGCGCGCGCGGAGCCGGTTCGCGGTGCGCTTCGTGGCGACCGGCGGCGGTCGGCGGCTGATCACGGAGGTCTCGGGCGGCGATCCCGGCTACGACGAGACCGCGAAGATGCTCGCCGAGTCGGCGCTCAGCCTGGCCTTTGACGACCTCCCCGAGACGGCCGGCCAGGTGACGTCGGCGGTCGCGATGGGGGACGCCCTGACCGACCGGCTCCAGAAGGCGGGCATCGTCTTCAGGGTGGTCCGGAGCCAGTGACCGTTCTGTGCAGCCCTGCATGAGGTGATCGACGCATGAGTTACTTCATGTACGACGTGAGGGGCGGCGTGATCGACGCGCCTGATGCGGACACGATGAGGCGGGTCCTGGCCGGTCTCGCGGAGGCGGATGACGAGCACCCCGATGTGTCGTTGACGCATGAGAGCGGGTGGTGCCTGAGCGCATTCGCCGATGGCTTGCTGATCTGGGAGAACACCGAGGACGGCTCGGTGTTCCCGGGCGAGATGCGCGGGGTCGGACGCGAGGAGACCGTGCGGCTCTTCGGTCTCCTGGCGGCCGGTGACGTCGCCGCGCTCGGGGCGCTGCCCTGGAGGGGGTGACCGGTCCCGGTCGTCCCGGCGGCCCGCAGCCGCCCCGGTGCCACGGTCTCAGGCGCCGGCCAACGCCTTCCGGCACAGGGAGTCGGCGGCCCGTGTCGTCTCCGGCAGGCGGTATTCGGACGCCAGATGCACGGTGTGCGCGCAGGCCCGGTCGAGATCGACGCGGTGCCCGACGGAAACGAAGACCGGCTTGACGCCCTTTTGGGTGCGCACCGCACGTCCCACCTCTTCGCCGGCGGTATCGCCTTCGCCCGGCTCGCCCCGGTCCAGAAGGGGGGAGGTCGCGCCGCGCTCGGGTCCGGGCGGCTCGTACCGGAAGGTGAAGGGGTTCTTGGCGACCCCGATGGTCGGCAGTCCGGTCAGCACCCCGAGGTGGCTGGCCAGGCCGAAACGCCGCGGGTGCGCCAGCCCGTACCCGTCGCAGACCACGAGATCCGGGGTATGGGTGAGGCGGGCGAGGGCCTTGAGCACGGTGGGAATCTCGCGGAAGGCGAGCAGCCCGGGGATGTACGGGAAGGAGACCTGTCCGATGGCGGTGGCCTCGTCGAGGACGGCGAGGGTAAGGGCGTCGAGGGCGACGGCCGCCGCGGCCACCACGTCGCGCTCGTCGTCGTAGGCGACGTCCACCCCGACGACGGTGCCCGCGAATCCTGGTTGCGGGCCGGGTTCGTCGAGCCGCACATGGTGCCGGAGCCGGTCCTGGACGGCACGCGCCTGGGCTTCGTCCGTCGGCCAGTGCCGCAGTTCGTCGTCACACGAGATCGTTCCGGGAGTGTCCATGGTGATCGCCACGCTACCGAACCCATGATCGGTTCCCACGGCCGCCGCCGCCGCCCTCGAGCGGGCCGCCTGCGACGCGGCGGGCGCCGCCGGATCCGCCGGCCGGGTGACCATGAGGGTGACCAGGGGCATTGTCTATATTGCCTGCATGTTCGTACTGGAGCTGACCTACACCGCGCCTCTCGAGCGCGTCGACGCCGCGCTGCAGGACCATGTGGCCTGGCTGAACAAGGAGTACGCCGCCGGGCACTTCATCGCCGCCGGACGCAAGGTGCCGCGGGACGGGGGCGTGATCATCGCGACCGGCCTGGACCGCGCGGCCGTCGAGAAGGTGGTGGCGGAGGACCCGTTCACCGTGGCCGGGGTGTGCACGTACCGCATCACCGAATTCGTGGCGACGACGACCGCCCCCGCTCTGGAGGAGTACCGGGAGCAGCTGCCGTCGTGAGGTGCCGCCCCGGGCAGCCGACGAAAACCGCCGCCCGGGGCACCGCTGTGAGGACCGGGGCTTCCTAGAGCGCGGCCTCCGGAGCAGCGGCCGGGGTCGTCGGGGCAGGGGTGGGGGCGGGCCAGCGGCCGCCGTTCCTCCAGTAGCCCTGGATCTCCTCCAGCTGGCGGCCCTTGGTCTCGGGCGCGGTGAAGGAGGCGAAGACCAGGGCGCAGAGCGCGAGGACGCCGAGTCCCGCGAACGTGCGGGCCGCCCCCGCCCAGGCCATCAGCGAGGGGAAGAACTGGGCGATCAGGAGATTCGCCACCAGGTCGGCCGTCAGCATCACCGATGCACCCGTGGAGCGCAGCTGGGCGGGGAACGCCTCGCTCGCATAGACCCAGATCAGCGATCCGAAGCCGAAGTTGAAGGCCGCGGTGAACAGCAGGATGGCGCCGAAGCCCACCCAGGTCGTGGCGCCGTGCAGATCGCCCATGGCGAAGACGACGGTCAGTACGGCGAGCATGGTGACCATCGTGCCGATACCGGAGAGCAGCACCACGCGGCGGCCGAGCCGGTCGATGATGAGGATGGCGAGCACGGTCGCGGCCAGTGAGGCCAGTTGCACGAAGGACGGCAGCAGGAAGTTCTGGCCGTTGCCGCTGAAGCCCATCTCCTCGAAGATCTGCGGGCTGTAGTACGTCACGGCATTGATGCCGGTGATCTGGCAGAAGAATCCGAGGCCGACGACGAAGAACGCGGCGCGGGCGTACGGCTTGCACAGCAGCGAGCGCGCCGAGCCGCCGTTCTCCTCGGCCAGTGCGGCGCTCACGGCGGCCACCTCGGCGCGCGCGTCGACCTCCGGATCGGTCATGGCCATGACTTCGATGGCGCGCTCCGTACGCCCCTTGAGCACGTACCAGCGCGGCGTGTCCGGCAGCCGGAACAGCGGAATCATCACGAGTGCCGCGGGGATCGCGGACAGGCCCAGCATCCAGCGCCAGTGGCCGCCGCCGGACAGTCCCCAGTTGACGAAGTAGGTGACGACGATGCCCGCGACCGTGGCCACCTGGTAGGTGGCCACGGATGCGCCGCGGATGCGTGCCGGCGTCGATTCCGCGATGTAGAGCGGGGCGGCCACGATCGAGATGCCAATGGCGACGCCGAGCAGGAAGCGCACCACATCCAGCACGACGACACTGGGCGCGGCCGCGGAGAGCGCGACGAAGACGGCATACGAGCCCGCGACGATCAGCATCGCCGCCTTGCGGCCCAAGAGATCGGCGAGCTTGCCGCCGATCAGCGCGCCGACGATGGAACCGAACACCAAAATGCTGTTGACCAGGCCTTTTTCCGCCTCGGTGAGGTGGAAGTCCTTGCTGAGAAACACCAGGGCGCCCGAGATGCTGCCGGTGTCATAGCCGTAGATGACGCCGACGACGGCACCGGTGAGCGCGAACAGTCTGCCGGTGCGGCGCGCGGTCTTGGGTGACGGCGGCTGAGGCGTCTCGGAGAGCGTGGCAATGGACATGGCGGAGTCCTTTGTGCGGCGGAGCGGCCTGCTGCATGACGAACCATGACTGATCTTGCGAGTATTCGACGCACTTCACGCAGTTGTCAACAGCTGCAAGAAAGCCTCGCGAGGCCGCCTCCGCCCCTGCGTCCCAGCCACCCGAACGGCCGCACGCTGCCCGTTTCTCTTGCCGTCTCCCCACCTCCCGCCACTCCCCTCTGCTTCGTCCACCCTTTCGAGGGATGGATGTCCGCCGCATGAGTGCGTAGAGTCGTTTGCAACGAAGCCAAAAGTTGCAGAATTGCGCAGCAGAGTAAGTAGGACCCACGGATCGCGGGAGGGCGTGCCATGAGCGAGACCTCATACATGGAGCAGGAGCTGAACAGTCAGCCGGAGACCTGGCGGAAGGCGGCAGGGATCGGGGCGGACGCGGGAGGCCCGCTGCCCAAGGCCGGCCGGCGCGTGGCCGTCGTCGGCTGCGGCACCTCATGGTTCATGGCGCAGTCGTACGCGGCGCTGCGCGAAGGCGCGGGGCTGGGGGTGACGGACCCATTCGCGGCATCGGAGGCGTTCCTGGGCAGCGACCGCGGCTACGACGCGGTGGTGGCGATCACCCGCTCGGGCACCACGACCGAGGTGCTGCGTGTCCTCGACGCGGTCAAGGGGCGGATCCCTACGGTGACGATCATCGGCGACCCCGAGACGCCGGCGGTCGCGCTCTCCGACGAGACGGTCGCGCTGCCGTTCGCCGATGAGAAGTCGGTGGTACAAACACGGTTCGCGACGACGGCGCTGACACTGTTGCGCGCGCATCTGGGCGAGGACGTCTCCCAGGCCGTGGCCGATGCACAGGAGGCACTGGCCGCGCCGCTGGAGCCGGAGTGGGTGGACGCCGAGCAGTTCTCCTTCCTCGGCACGGGCTGGACGTACGGGCTGGCCAATGAGGCCGCACTCAAGATGCGGGAGGCATCGCAGAGTTGGACGGAGTCCTACCCAGCGATGGAGTACCGCCACGGCCCGATCTCGATAGCGGCGCCCGGCCGGGTGACGTGGCTGTTCGGGCAGGCTCCGGAGGGTCTGGAGGCGGACGTGGCACGGACCGGCGCCCGGTTCGTCCGCCACGAGCGCGACCCGCTGGCCGATCTGGTGCTGGTGCAGCGGGTGGCCCTGGCGCGGGCCCGAGCCCGCGGCCTGGACCCGGACAACCCGCGCAGCCTCACGCGTTCCGTGATGCTCGAGGCCCCGGCCGTGCCGTAGCCCCCGTCGCCTCTCCGACGCCAACTCACCTATTTCGCAAGGGAGTCAGGATCCCATGCCCCTCGTTCCGACCTCATCCATCGTCGACGCCGCTCGTGAGACGCGGGTCGGTGCCGCGGCCTTCAACGTCATCCACCTCGAAACCGCCGAGGCACTCGTCACCGCCGCCGAGCGCACGAACACCCCCCTCATCCTGCAGATCAGCGAGAACTGCATCCGCTACCACGGGAGCCTGCCGCCCATCACCCGCGCCACGCTCGCCCTCGCCGAGAGCTCCGCGGCTCCGATCGCGGTGCACCTCGACCACATCACCGACGCGGAACTGATCCACCAGGGCGTCGCCGCCGGGGTGGGGTCGGTCATGGTGGACGCCTCCGCCCTCCCCTACGAACGGAACGTCTCCGCCACCGCCGAGCTCACCGCCTGGTGTCACGACCGTGACGTCTACGTCGAGGCGGAGCTCGGCGAGGTGGGCGGCAAGGACGGCGTGCATGCGCCCGGTGTGCGCACCGACCCGACCGAGGCGCTGGCCTTCGTCCGGGCAACGGGCGTGGACGCCCTCGCGGTCGCCGTCGGCTCCTCGCACGCCATGCAGGAGCGCACGGCCGTACTGGACAAGGACCTGATCGCGGAGTTGCGCGGGGCGCTGCCCGTGCCCCTGGTGCTGCACGGCTCTTCCGGTGTCCCGGACGAAGAGCTCCGCCGAGCCATCGCCGCCGGAATGACGAAGATCAATATTTCCACCCACCTGGTGTCCGTCTTCACCCACTCGATACGGCAGACACTCGGCGCGGACCCGGCGCTCATCGACTCCCGAAAGTACATCAAGCCGGCCCGGGAGGCGGTGGCGCAGGAGGCGGCGAGACTCCTGGACGTACTGAGCACTCCGGCGCCGGTCCATGAGCAGTACGCCGCCCAGGCACCGGCTCCTGGGTGAGGCCATGGTCGACGTCCCGGTGTGCTTGACCGGCCTCAACGCGGTCGATCGAAACGAAATAGGCTCGCGCCATGAAGCGCCATGAACGGATGAACGCACTGCTCGAGCTGCTCGGGGACAGGGGCCGGGTGGATGTCGAGGAGGCGGCGACCGAGCTGGAGGTCTCGGCCGCCACGATGCGGCGCGACATGGACGCCCTGGCCGAGCAACAGCTGCTGACCCGTACGCGGGGCGGGGCGGTGCTCAGCTCCGTGGCGTACGACCTGCCGATCCGGTACAAGCACGCCCATCGATCGGCGGAAAAAGAGGCGGTGGCACAGGCAGCGGCGAAGCTGGTCGAACGCGGTGACGTGGTGGGGTTGAGCGGCGGCACCACGACCACGGCGATCGCCCGGGTGCTCGCCACCCGCCCCGACTTCGCGGAAGCGGGTCCGCAACCGCATCTGACGATCGTCACCAACTCCCTCAACATCGCCAACGAGCTGGCGGTACGACCACAGATCAAGATCGTGCTCACCGGTGGAGTGGCACACTCGCGATCGTTTGAACTGGTCGGCCCCTTCAGCGAGTTGGTACTGCAGCAGATCTCCATCGACATCGCCTTCATCGGGGCGAACGGCGTGGACCCGATGATGGGAGCCATGGTGCACGACGAGGCGGAGGCCAGGGTGAACCGCCTGATGGCCGAGCGTGCCCGGCGCGCCGTCGTCGTCGCGGACTCGTCGAAGATCGGCGAGCGGTGCTTCGCCCGGGTCGGCGATGCGGACGTGTTCGACACCTTCATCACGGACAACGGAGCAAAGGAGGCAACGCGACGGGAGTTCACTGACCGGGGGCTGAGAGTCGTCACGGCCCGGCCGTCCGGCAGCACCGATACGGTCCCGGCCGCCGGGCACTGACACCGCGTGACCGGCTGAGGCCGAGCGTCGGGGCTTCTGGCCCAGTGGCGGTGTGGGCGCGTGAGCGCGTGGGCGGACGGCTGCTCGGTGCCGTGGGGGCGGATGGCCGCTGTGCCGTGCAGCCGCTGGCCGTGTGAGTGTGTAGCCGCTTGGCGGTCCGGCGGTCCGAACCCGCCGGCTGACCGGGCTTGGCTACCGATACGGCGTGGGCCTGGGTGTGTGCCTGGGCGTGGGTGTGGGCCTGGGCGCGAGCGTGAGCGCGACTGCTGACGAGGGGTGGGAGAGGGGGTGGGGTGGGTGGGGCGGAGGCCCCCGGGGGAGGAGAAGGCTGGAAGGCCCCCGGCCCCGGCGCCGGTCCCCCGCCACAGTCCCCCTCCCCTCCTCGCCTCTCTCCCCTTCCGCCCGCCCTACGGCCTGCCGAACCGCTCTTCCAGCGCCGCCAGCCCCGCCCCGTACACGCCGTCTCCGAAGACCTCCTCGACCTGGGGGACGGTCTCCTCGGCACCCTGGTAAGTCGCCGTCCAGCGCACCTCGGTGCCCTGGTCGTGGGGGGCTGCCGTCAGCGTGGCCTCGTAAGCGGTGACGGGGAGGAACGGGTTGAGGACCGTGTAACGGTACGAGCGCGCGGTGTCGTCCTTGGCAAGGAGGCGTTCGCGGGCCACAACCGTGCCCTCGAGGGTGAACGCCCGTATCGCGCCGGGGGTTTCGGGGTCGGCGTCGTCCTCGATGGCCGACGGCGGAACGTGCTGGTGCCAGTCGGCGAGGCCGTCGAAGCGGCCGATGGTGCGCCAGACCGTGTCGGGGTCGGCGGAGAGCACGGTGGTGCGGATGAGGCTTGGCATGGTGTCACCTGGTCCTGTCGTCCAGTGGTCCTGTGGTCCTGTGGTCCTGATGGGTCTTGCAGCCCTGTCGGCCAGTGGCTTTGGAGTGCCGCTGGCTCTGTAGTCCAGTGGTCAGTGGTCTGGGTAGGTGCACCGGGATATGCCCGGGCGGGGCGGCCGTTGCGGGAGGTTGGCGTTACCAGGTGCTGTCGCCGCGCAGTACCGCGTCGGCGCCGCCGTCGACGAAGACGACCTGGCCGGTGACATGCGTGTTCTCCGAGGAGGTCAGCCAGGCCAGCAGCGGGGCGACCTGCTCCGGACGGGCGTGGCCGTGCAGTGGCATCGGGACGGACGCGTCGACGACCTTGCGCATATCGGCGTTGCCGAGCATGGGCTCGGTCATCGGGGTGACGATGGTGCCGGGGGCGACGGCGTTGAGGGGGATGCCTGCGGCGGCCCAGTCCGCGGTGACGGCAGTGCGGCGGAGCCAGCGGGCGATGGCGTGTTTGGACGAGCCGTAGACGGCATGCCCCTCGCCCCGCTCGATAGCGGCCTGAGCGGCGGAAACAGCCGCTTCCTCATCGTTGGCCAAAGCCGCGTCGACAATGGCCGGGTCGTGGGGGTGGACCGAGGCGACCGAGGAAATCAGGACGGCACGCGGATCGGTGCCGGCGGCCAGTAGCGGGCGTAGCCCTTCGAGGGTGGCGACCATGCCGAAGTAGTTGACCCGGACGGTGAGCGGCGCGAACTGGGCGAGGCCGGCGCAGGCGATGACGGCATCGAGCCGCCCGCCCGTCAACTCGCGTGCTTGGTCGGCCAGTTCCGTACGACCTGTGGGGGTGGAGAGGTCTGCGGAGATATCGACACCCTTGAGGTCGGCGCCGAGCACGGCATGGCCCTGTTCACGGAGATGGGCGGCGGTGGCCTTGCCTATCCCGGAGGCCGCTCCGGTGACGAGGTAAGTACGCGGCATGATCGGCTCCTTCGCTGATGCGTACCGGTCGATAGCGAGTTGATGAGGGTTGGGACGCGTCGGGGCACATCGGGGGGAGAGCCGAGTGCAAGTCAAGTGCGAGTCGAGGGCGAGTCAGCAGGGGGCGGTAGGGACGAGCAGGCAGCGGCGATCGGGGCGGCGCAGTGGCGTCGGCGGTCCGGGCGGTCCGGGCAGCCGCGGCGGCAACCACGGCCGCACGATCGGTCACGGTCGCGGGGCCCCGGCGCCGCGGCCAACATACGCTTTATTGGCATGTCGTGCCAATAAACTGTTCCGTGACAGAGTTGAGCCTCGAACGGCCTGAACGGCCCGAAGGAGCCGGTAGGCCGGGTCAGACCAGATGGACAGGATGGACCGGACGGACCTCACGGACCGCACGGATGGAACGGCCACATGGGCCCAGACAGGCAACACGACCAAGACACCCAAGACAGCCCGAACAACCAGAACAACCAGAACAACCCGATGCAGCAGACGGCAAGGAGAGGTGGATGACGGCAGCGCGAGGCAGACCAACGCTGACCGAGCGACGGCGGCAGGAGACCCGGATGGAGATCGCGGAGGCCGCGGCGGCTCTGTTCTCCGACCAGGGGTACGACGCGACGACCGTCGAGGACATCGCGTTGGCGGCCGGCATCTCGCTGCGCACGTTCTACCGCTACTGCGCGGCGAAGGAGGACGCGCTCACGCCCGTACTGACCTCCAGCGTCGGCCAGCTCGTCGACGAGCTCGCCACCCGCCCCGTCGACGAACCGCTGACCAGCGCGGTCCGCGCGGCGTTCGGCACGTCGACATCGGCCCGGCGCCTCGCGGACACCGACCGGGCGCGGCGGCTGATCCGTGTCATGGGCAGCGTTCCGGCGATCCGCATGCGGTGGATGGCCGCCGGGCGCGATATGCAGGACCGGCTGGTGCCCGTGCTGGCGGCGCGTTCGGGAGCGTCGCCGGACAGTCTCGAGGTGCGGTTGCTGGCCTGTGCGCTGATCGACGCGATCACCGTCGCCACGGAGCACTGGGCCCGCCAGGACGACCCGACGGAGGACATGGCCGAGCTGACCCGTCGGGCGCTGGACTATCTGCGGCTCGACGAGCTCCAGGCCACCGCCGGGCCCCGGCCCCCCTCCCCCACCGCCTGACCTGCACCGCCGCCCGGCCCCCGGTTGCGGTTCCCGGAAAACGGCCCCGGTCCGGTTCCGAAAGGATCGCGCTTGGGGCGCGGTGCGCACCCAGGGCCGTATTTCTTCCGGCGCGTATGGACAATGGAGAATGAACGTGCGAAAGCCCGTCCGGTAACTCCGGTGACGGACCGGCGCCGGTCCGTTACGTGTCCGGCAGGAACGGCCTTCGCAGTGGTTCCCAACGGGGGAGAGATAACGTGCGGAAGATCATCGCAATAGCCCTGGCAACGGTGGCGTGCAGCGCCTCGCTGACCCTGTCCACGGCGGCCGACGCGGCGGCGGCCGACCGCCCGCCGCAGTGCGTCAAGGTACGGAAGTACTTCAGCAAGGGGCACAGCCGCTATGTGCAGCTGACGAACCTGTGCGGCAAGCGCACCTCGTGCTTCACCATCGTCGTCCCGCACGCGAAGGACCCACGCGGCCGCCTCCAGAGGGCCGAGACCAAGGACGTCCGTTACGGGAAGACGTCGGGTCCGCGGGCGCTGCTCGTCAAGAACACGTCCTGCTGAGCCGGCGGCCGCGTCCCCTGGCGGCCGCCGTCAGCGCCCGGTGATCCACCACTACGGCCGGTCCGCCACCTCGGCGGGCCGGCCGTAGTGCTGGGCCGGGGGAACGGCGGCGCGCAGCGAGGGACCACCACTGCCACCCGATACCGCCCTGCCACTGCCACTGCCGCGCCGCTGCCACTCCCCCTGGTCAGCTGCCGGTTCTCTGTTGATCTTCTGCCGATCTTCTGCCGGTACGGCCGGACGGAAGCCCGGCCGGGCACCGCGGCAAGCCCCGGCAGAGGAGCGCAGCCGCCGAAGCCCCTGGACGATCGACTCCTCGCCGCGGACCGGCGCCCGGACCACCGGCGGTGGATCGCCGGTGACCGACTCAGCCGCGGCTCACCCCCGTACGGCGATTCCGTCCAGCACCATCGAGAGGTACTGGCGGGCGATCTCCTCGGGGGTGTGCTGCCCGCCCGGCCGGTACCAGCTCGCGGCGACCCAGACGGTGTCGCGGACGAAGCGGTAGGTGAGCCGGATGTCGAGATCGGCCCGGAAGACGCCGTCGCGCACACCGCGTTCCAGGGTGCCCAGCCAGGCCTTCTCGAACTTGCGCTGGGAGTCGGCGAGGTAGCCGAACCGGGGCTGGGCGGCGAGCTGCTTGGACTCCTTCTGGTAGATGGCGACCGCCGCGCGGTGCCGGTCGATCTCCCGGAAGGACTCGGTGACCAGGGCCTCGATGGTTTCCCTCGGGCCGAGCCCGGCATCGAGGACGGCGTCGTATCCGTCCCAGAGCTCGTTCAGGAAAGTGGCGAGGATTTCGTCCAGCATCGATTCCTTGGAATCGAAGTGGTAGTAGAGGCTGCCCGCGAACATTCCGGCCTCGTCCGCGATCCGGCGGACGGTGGTGGCGTTGTACCCCTGCGCGGCGAACACCTCTGCCGCGATGGTCAGCAGTTCACTGCGGCGCTCCGGGGACGCGTTCGCGGTCGTCGTCTTCTTCTTGGCGGTTGGCACCTGGCCATTGTCGCTGCCGGGCCGGGCGACGGACGGCGGGCCGGGCGAAGATGATTCACGAGTAAAACACCTGCTAATGTTTTCTTCATGGGGAAGCACACCGAGCCCGCCGGGCACAGACCGACCACCGCGCGCGACGGTGGGGTGCGCACCCGTCCGCTGCCCCTCCGGAGCACCGTCCGGCTGCGCCGCCCCGTCGACATCTGGCACAAGCCGGCGCTCAGTGCGGTGGCGGCCATGGCGGTTCCCGATCTCACGCTGTACGCCCTCGGCCGGATGGACCTGGTCCTCTACACCTCCGCCGGATCGCTGTGCGCGCTGTACGCACACGGCCTCCCGTACGCCGCCCGTGCCCGCACGCTGCTGTGGGTGGTGCTCGGCATGGTCGCGAGCCTCGGCATCGCGCTGACCGCCGCGTCCGTGATCACCTCCGCCGCCGTGCTCGTCGTGCTCGCCTCGCTGCTCGCCGCCGCGCACAAGATGGCGTGCGATGCGACGCGCATCGGGCCCCCGGGGAATCTCATCCTGACCTTCGTCGCCGCATCGGCCTTCTTCGTGCCGCAGCGCCTCGGACAGGTACCCGCGCATCTGGCGCTCGCCCTCGGCGCCGGCGCACTCGCGTGGCTGGTGTGCATGGCGCCGGCGCTGGTGCGGCCGCGGGGTCCGGAGCGGATCGCCACCGCGCGCGCCCTGGAGGCCGCGGCCGGGCTGCTGCGTACGGGGGCGGGCGCGGGCGTCGCCGAGGGGCCCGGGGTGGCGCACGCCCGGCATGCCACCGCGGCCGCCGTGAACGCCGCCTGGCACACGCTCTTCCTCGTCCCGGCACACACCCCCGCACGGGCCGCCGCGCGCGGCGACCTGGAACGGCTCCTCGTACGGGCCGAAGCGGCGCTCGGCGGCGGCAGGTCCGGGGAAGCGAGCCGGGCGGCGGAGGCCGAAAGCCTCGGCGAACGGGCACACGAGCTGCGGCGCGGGCGGCCGCTGACCGAGGTCGCGCTCGCCACGGCGGCGGCCGCGGAGCCGGCCGGGACCGCGAAGGAGCGGGCGACGGGCCCGGCGACGCCGGCCCTGCGGCGTCCCGCGCCCGACCGCCCCCGCGGGGTGCGGGCGGTACTGGCGCGGCTGGCTCCGGGATCGCCGTTGCTGCCCATCGGCGCACGGGTCGCGGCGGGGTGTGTGCTGGCCGGCTGGGTGTCGATGGCGGTCGGTGTCGGGCACCCGTACTGGGCGGTGGTGACCGCGGCCTCGATCTACCAGGCCAACACCACCCTCTCCTGGCAGCGTGCGCTGCAGCGCACGGTCGGCAATCTGCTCGGCCTGCTGCTGTTCTGCGTGCTGCTGCCGCTGATCCACACCGGGCAGCTCGCGATGATCGCGCTCGCTCTGGCCTGCCAGTTCGGCGCCGAGGCCGGCATCACGAGGAACTACTGGCTGGGCTCGGTCTGCGTCACGCCCATGGCGCTGCTCCTGACCGAATTCGGCGGCCATCTGCCCGCCGACACCCTGATCGGCGACCGCTGGATCGACACCGTGGTGGGCGCGGCGGTCGGCCTGGCCTGCTGCGTAGCGGTGACCAACCGGCGCGCCGCCGACCGTATCGACCGCGCGCTGGAACGGGTGGCGGCCGCGGAGACCGCGGCGCGGCGGTTGCTCACCACGGCGCCCGCGCCCGGGGCGGGCGCGGCCGGGGAGGCCGACTGGGCCCGCGACCGGCTCGTCGGCTGCCTGGTGGAGCTGCGGGAAGCGGTCGATGCCGCGGCGGGCGAGTGGTGGCAGCGGGCGCTGCCGCAGGAGCGGATCGCCCGCGCCGAGCAGCGAGGACACCACGCGCTGGCCGGTCTCGTACGGCAACCCTCGGCGCCCGCGCCGGCGGCCTGACCACCCGCACCACCGAGCCGACGCCACACGACGGCCACCGCACGTCGGACCGCCCACGGCAGGCACAATTGGGTTCGTGGGACGGGGTCGTCACCAAGGCTCCGGTGAAACGGGGTGAAACGGTTCACGTGAACCGTTTCACGTGAAGCGCTACAGCTGTACCGCTTCAGGTGAAGCGCTACACGTGAAGCGGTACAGCAGTCGTCGAGAGGAGAGCACGGGTGGCCGAGGACATCGTCGCGGGGGTGCTGCGCCAGTGGCAGCAGGTGCACCCCGGGCTGGACACCGGCCCAATGGCGGTGATCGGGCGGCTGAACCGGTGTTCCGCGCTGCTGCAGCAGGCGGCCGACGCCCCGCTGCGGCGGGCCGGGCTGACCCGGCCCGAGTTCGACATCCTCGGCACGCTGCGCCGGATGGACCGCGAGCTGACCCCGGGCCGGATCGCGCGCGAGACCTTCGCCTCCGGTGCCGCGGTCACCAAACGCGTACGGCAGCTGGAGGCGCACGGCCTGATCGCCCGCCGCCCCGATGACCGGGACCGCCGCGTCACTCATCTCTCCCTCACCGACGAGGGGCGCGAGACCATCGACCGGCTGCTGCCCGAACAGCTGCAGTACGAGGCCGCGTTGCTGGACGGCATCGGCGACGAGCGGCAGGAGGAACTCTCCGCTGCGCTGGGTGAGTTGCTGGTGGTTCTGGAGGGGCGGCTCGGCAGCCTGCTGGAGTGAGCCGCCCCGCCCGGGGCGGCTCGGGCGCAGACGAGCGGAGCGAGCGCAGGCAGCAGGGACGCGCGGATCAGGCGGACCCGTCGGCCGCCTCCGCCGGGAACGGCTCGTCGTTCCAGCGGAACCACGCCGCATCGTCCTCGATGTGCAACAGGAACTCGACCACCGGCCGCCCGGCCGGAGCCACCAGCCGTACGCCCTCGGAGGCTCGGTTGTAGGCGTCCTCCCAGGCCGTCACGTCGTCGTCGATCGTGTCGATGAGCTCCAGCTCACGGGCGAAATGCGGCCGCACCTCCGGGTAGCCGGGGCCGGGTACGAACCGCCCGTTCAGCCAGGGGAAGTCGGCCTCCGTGATCGTGATCTCGCCGACCACTTCCGTCCCCCGTTCCACCCGCCACACCTCTCCGATCATCGGCATTGCCGCCTCCCCTTGGTCGTGCCAGTGACACGCGCGGCACGCCCCCCGCCGACGGTGCGGGGGCGTGCAGGTCGCGTGACGGTCGGACGACAGGATCGCAGACGGGACGAGGGCGGCGGAGCCGATAACGCTGCATCACCAACCGCATCACGGGCGAAATCACGGGCGCCATCACCGGCGGTATCACGGACCGTGCCGCCCGCCGGATCACGGACCGCGTCGCCGTCCACATCACGGGCCGCATCACGGGCCAGGTCGCCGGCTGGACCACTGACCGCATCCATGGCCGCACGCGCGCAACTCCCCCGGGCGCGCCGCGAGGTACGGCTGCGCACGTCCGGGAGAGCCTGCGGGCAAGGGGCACGAATAGGTTCGGACCTTCGCGGCAATGCTTGCATTTCGCATGCGTAAAGAGGGCATATCCTCGCATTCAAAGAGTGGTGACGCAGGTCACGCACGAATTCGATGCACGGTCGCGATAGCCCGCGCGTCCTAGTCGTTGTACAGACAACAAGGAACCGCACCGAACGTAAGGGAGCCGGCGATGTCCACCGTCATCGAACAAGCCGTTCAGGCCCGTCTCATCGCGACCGCACCGCCGTCGCGGGTGATTCCGGCTGCCCTTCGCTACGACCGCTCGGATCCCTATGCGGTGCGCCTGGTGTTTCCGCCCGCCGCCTCGCTGGACGGCGCCGAGGTCGCGTGGACCTTCGGGCGCGATCTGCTGGCGGAGGGACTGCGGCGGACCGCCGGGGCGGGGGATGTGCACATCTGGCCGTGCGGCATCGATGGCGTCGTGGTGGAGTTCCACACGGCCGACGGGATGGCGTTGGTGCAGTTCGAGGCCCGGGATCTGCGGCTGTTTCTGACCCGGTCCTACGCGGTCGTCGAAAAGGGCGACGAGGCGCGGCATCTGGATGTCGACGCCGATCTCGCCGCCCTGCTGCGGGAGGCGTAGCGGAAGCGGAAGCGGGGCGGAGGCGGGGCGGGAGCGGCCGGGCGGGAGCGCCGGACGCCGTCCGGCCGGGCGCGGGACGGGGCGTCAGCCGTCACCCTTCCGCTCCATCCACTCCTTCCGTTCCTTCCGTTCCTTGCGTTCCTCGTGTTCCTTGCGTTCCTTCTATTTCTCGCGCTCGTCGCGCTCGTCGCGTTCCTTGTGTTCCTCGTGCCCCTTCTATTCCTTCTGCTCCTCGCCGCCGAAGAGATTGGCCAACTGCAGGTCCATCAGGCGCATCGCCTGCTCGGGGTCGTGGACATCCAGCAGGACGTAGGTCGAGAGGCCGTCGGCCAGGCTGATCAGCAGCATGGCCTCGTCCTCGGTGGCCCGGTCGAGCGGGAGTTCGCCGCGTTCCGCGGCCCGGCGCAGCTGGTCGGCGAAGAAGGCGCGGAGTTTGGGGATGCCGTCCTTGGCCTCGGCGCGCAGCCCCTCGTCGTGGACGGCGCGCTGGAAGTACGCGGCGCCGACCAGCGTGCCGATGCGGCTCCTCTCGTCCAGCGGCAGCATCCCGGACAGGCAGGCACGCAGCACCTCGCGCGGTGACGGCTCCCCGGCCAGCGCGGCGATGCGCTCGCGGATCCGCCGGTCGGCCAGGCGGTTGATGTGCTGAAGGGCGAAGATGAGCATCTCGTCCTTGGTGCGGAAGTAGTGCTGGAGCCGGCCGAGCGAGATGCCGGCCTCGGCGGCGACGTCACGCAGGCTCGCGCCGTCCAGCCCCCGGGTGCTCGCGATCCGCCAGAGCGCCTCGGAGATCTCCTGGCGTCTGGCTTCATGGTCCACCTTCTTGGGCATGGACGGCTTCCCTTCTTTCTGTACGTCGTCCTACACGTCGTCCCGCGCGTCGTCCCGCAGGTCGCCAAGGGCGCCCGCCGACGGCTGTCCGTTTTCCCACGGCACTGCCACGTGTCACTGCCACGAGTCGCTGCCACGCGCCATTGCCACATGTCGCTGCCACGCATCGCATTCACGCGTCGCTCCCACGAGCCGCCGCGACGAGTCACCGTCACGCATCACGTCCACGAACCGCGTCGGCGAACCGCGTCGGCGAACCGCTTTTACAAGTCGCTTGTACCGTTATAACGTACCGCTACTCAATACACTTGACTTGGAAACCGGTGATCCCGCATGCCCGAGCACGCCGCCCCTCTCCTGCGCCCGCCCCGCCATCGCGTCGATCCCCGGGCCCGCCGCTGGTGGGCCGTGCAGGCGCTGGTCACGCTCAGCGGTCCGATGCTGCTGACGGCGCTCGTCATGGCGGCGCTCAGTGCGCTGTTCTTCCCGGGGGCGCTGCCGTGGCTGGGTCCGTTGCTGCTGGTCGTGCTCGTCCTGCCCGCGCTCGGCTATCTCGCGCTGATGCCGCGGTGGCGGTATGCGGTGCACGCATGGGAGCTGGGTGAGCGCGCGGTGTACGCGGCGGGCGGCTGGTTCTGGCAGCAGCGGCGGATCGCGCCGCTGTCGCGGGTGCAGACGGTGGACACCGTGCGCGGCCCCCTCCAGCGGCGGTACGGGCTGGCGACGGTGACCGTCACCACCGCGTCCACCGCCGGCGACATCAAGATCGCGGGCCTGTCGGACGCCGACGCCGAGGAGCTGGCGCGGCGCATCGGCGAGGCGGCGCAGGACGTGCCGGGGGATGCCGCATGACCCGCCATTCCCACCACGCCGCCGCCCACGCGCCCCTGTGGCAGCGCCTGGACCCCCGTACGCTGTTGGTGCACTGCGGCTGGATGGCGGCGCCGCTCGGTTCGCTGGGGCTGACGGCGCTGGCCACCGGGGGCCGGATCACCAGCGGCGCCTGGACCACCCTCATCGTCATCGCCGCGTCCTTCGCCGTCGTCACCGCGCTCGGCCTGATCCGCTGGGCGCGTACCGACTTCCGCATCGTCGACGACCGCTTCGAGGTCCGCAGCGGGCTGCTGACGCGGCGGCTGCGCAGTGTGCCGCTGCATCGCATCCGTACCGTCGATCTGACGGCCACTCCCCTCCACCGGCTGCTGGGCGTCACCGTGCTGCGGGCCGGTACGGCCGGCTCCGGGGACGGCGGCGGCGAGCTGTCGCTGGAGGCGCTGAAGGTCGCCGAAGCGGAGCGGCTGCGCGCCCGGCTGGTCGCCCGCGCGGGCGCCGGGGCGGACTCCGAGGACCCGGTGACGGCCCGCATCGACTGGCGCTGGCTGCGCTATGCGCCGCTCACGTTCTGGGTCGTCGGCGGCGTGTTCGCGGCGGCCGGGTCCGTCTACCGCGTGCTGGACGGCATCGGCATCGAGCCCTGGAAGATCGGCTTCGTCCAGCGGGCGTTCACCGAATTCGGCGCGAGCATGCTGTGGCTGACGGTCCCGGCGGCGCTGCTCGCCGTGCTGGCCCTCGGCACGGTCGGGGCGGTCGCCCTCTACGTCGAGAACTGGTGGAACTACCGCCTGGAGTGGACCGATGCGCACACCCTGCGGGTGCGCCGGGGGCTGTTCACCACCCGGTCCGTCACCATCGAACGGGCCCGGCTGCGGGGCGTGCTGGTGCGGGAGCCGCTGCTGCTGCGGGCCGGCGGCGGTGCGCTGGTCCGTGCGGTGGCGGGCGGCCTCGGCGACCGCGAGGAGAACCGCAGCCGCAGCGCACTGCTGCCTCCGGCGCCGCGCCGGGAAGCGCTACGGGTGGCCGGCGGCACCCTGCGATCCCCGTTCCCCGCAACGGAGTTGACGCCGCATCCGCGGGTGGCGCTGCGTCGGCGGCGGGTGCGCGGTCTGCTCTTCGCGGTGCTCCCCGGCACGGCCGTACTCGCCGGCCTCGGGGCAGCCTGGACGCCCGTGCTGCTGCACTGCGCCTGGATCTACGCAGTGGTCGGCACGGCCGCGGTGTGGTGGCTGGCGCGGGACGCGTACCGCGGTCTCGGCCACGGCATACGCGGCCGGTATCTGGTCATCCGCTCGGGCACCTTCAGCCGCGACACCCTCGCCCTGCAGCGGGAGGCGATCGCCGCCTGGACGTTCTCCACCTCGCCGTTCACCCGGCGGGCCGGGCTGGTCGCGCTGACCGCGGCGGTCGCGGCGGGCGAGGAGCGCTATCGCCTCCCCGACCTCGCCGCCGACGACGCCGTGGCCCTCGCCGTGGCGGCGGCCCCGGGAATCGTGGAGGAGTTCCTGAGCCATCCCGGGGCAGCGGCACGGCCCGGAGCGGAGGAGCGGCCGGTCAGATCTCGATGATCAGCTTGCCGCGGACGTGCCCCGCCTCGCTCAGCTCCTGCGCCTTGGCGGCATCGGCGAGCGGGAAGGTCCCGGCGACCGGGACGGCCAGGCGGCCCTCGACGGCCAGGCGGGCCTGCGCGGCGAGCCCCGCGCGGACCACCTCCGACGGCGTACCGCCCGCCGAGAACGGCACCCCGTGCTCGGCGGCATGCGTATCGGCGATGGTGACGATGCGCTCCGTCGTCCCGCCCCGCAGCTCGATCGACACCGGCAGAGCGTCATGGCCGGCCGCGTCGAAGACCGCGTCGATCCCCTGCGGGGCGGCCGCCCGTACCCGGTCGCCGAGCCCCTCTCCGTACGCCACGGGGACGGCGCCCAGCTCGCGCAGGAAGTCGTGGTTGGCCGGGGACGCGGTGCCGATCACGGTGGCTCCCAGGGCCACCGCGAGCTGCACGGCCACCTGGCCGACCGCGCCCGCCGCGCCGTGCAGCAGGAGGGTCTCGCCCTCCTTCAGGCCGAGCTCGTCCAGGACGCGCTGCGCGGTCTCCCCGGCGACGGGCAGCGTCGCGGCGGCCGCGAAGGAGAGCTCGGCGGGCTTGGCCACGATGTCGCCCGCGATGGCGTACTCCGCGTACGCCCCCGTGCTGGTCCAGCCGAAGACCTCGTCGCCGACGGCCGGTTCGGTGACGCCGTCGCCGAGCGCGTCCACGATCCCGGCGAACTCCAGACCCGGCACGGCGGGGAACGTCGTGGGGTAGTACTGCTCGACCCATCCGTAACGCCGCTTGTAGTCCAGGGGGTTGACGCCGACCGCCACCACCTTCACCCGGACCTCGCCCGGCGCGGGTTCCGGCTTGTCGGTGTGCCCGTGGTGGAGCACCTCTGCGCCGCCGAATTCGTTGTAGATGATCGCTCGCATGGCGGTTTCCCCGTTCGATGTGCTGGAAGCGGTGGTTGACGCCCCCCATCCTGGCCGGTGGGGCGCGGCGCACCGCCCGGCCATCGGGACAGTCCCACCTGGCCGAAAGGCCGGCCGCCGCCCCGGCGTCCCTGATTAGGCTCTGCGGCATGGAGCTGACCGGAGCCGTGCCCGCCCTGACCGCCGCCTATGAGGTGATCCGCCAGCCGCTGGGGGAGATCCTGCCCAAGCTCTCCTCGGTCCTGGCCGAGTCGGTCCCGCATCTGGCGGCGGCGGAACTGTCCACGCACTGCGCGCATTCCCCGTTCAAGACGCACGGCGCCCCGGAGATCATCGACCGGCTCACCACCGCCGACCTGGCTCCGCTGCTCGCCTCGGGCACGCCCGGCCTGCCCTGGCAGGGCACGCTCGACCTCGCCGGGGCCGAGCGACAGGTGCTCGCCGTGACCAGCCATGCGACGCCTCGGGGGGCGGTTCTGCTGCTGGTGCGGGAGGCGGCCGACGCACCGGCCGATGCGTCGGCGCTGGCCCTCGTGCAGGCGCTGTGGGACGTGGTGACCAGCCACTTCGACCGGCTGGCGACCGAGGCCATGCCCGGGGCGCTGGCCCGTTCGCGGACCGCCGCCGGGACCCGGGCCCGGGTGATCGCCGAGCTGGGCGAGGGGTACTCGGCCGCGCTCACGGGGCTGCTGGGGGTGCTGCGCAGCCGGAGCCTGGACGATGCGGTGGCGCGCGCCACCGCCACGGATCTGGCCGTCTCGGCGCTGGTGACGCTGCGCGCGGACGCCGAGCGGGACCAGGAGATCGCCGAGGAGCCGGCCGGGCAGGCGTTCGCCCGGCTCGCCGACTCGCTGCGGCCGCTGGTGCGCTACAGCTCCGTACGGCTGGAGCTGGGCGCGCCGGACTCGACGCGGACGCTGCCCGCCGATGTGGCGCACACGGCGCGGGCGACGGTCCGGGCGGTGCTGCTGAAGGTGCTGGAGCAGGAGGCGGTGAGCCGGGTGCACATCGGCTGGGCGATCGCGGACGGCGAACTGCGTATGACGGTGCGCGACGACGGGCCCGGCACCCTCACCTCGTGCGCCCTCTCCCCCCGTCTGCTGCGGGACCGGCTCGAAGTGCTGAACGGACGGCTGGACATCGACGCGGTGCCCGGGTGGGGGTCCACGGTCTCCGCGACGATCCCGCTGAGCGCCTCCCAGGATCCGGTGGCGGATCCGCTGACCGCGCTGGGCGAGCGGGAGTTGCAGGTGCTGGCCCGGCTGGCGCTCGGCCACCGCAACCGGATGATCGCGGAGGAGCTGCACATCAGCCAGTCGACGGTGAAGTTCCATGTCGCGAACATCCTGACCAAGCTGGGGGTGGAGTCGCGGGGCGCGGCGGCGGCGCTGTTCCACACGGTGGCGTAGGCGCCACGGCCGCCGCGCGGGCCGTCCCGGCGGCGGCCCGCCCCGCAACCCCGCAACCCCGCGCCCAATATGACGCAGATCACACAGACATCTCCCGCCGGCGCGTGCACGGCAACCGCCGGCCCGCCGTCCTAATGAACGAACTGAACGAGCCGAGCCAGGCCCCGTCCAGGACCGACAGCCGTGAGGGAGCAGCCGCGATGTCCAGCGTCATCGACCACGCCGTCCGAGTCCGTCTCATCGCGACCGCTCCCGGCCCGCAGGCGGTACCCGCCGTGCTGCAGTACCGGCCCGACGACCCGCTCGCCGTACGGATGTCCTTCCCGCCGGAGATCTCGCTGGACGGGGCCGCGGTGGACTGGGCGTTCGCCCGTGAGCTGCTGGACGAGGGGCTGCGTGGGCCCGCCGGGCGGGGCGACGTGCGGATACGGCCCTACGGTCCGGACCGCACGGTGATGGAGTTCCACGCGGACGAGGGCGTCGCGATGGTGCAGATGAAGACCGCGGACCTGCGGCTGTTCCTGGCGCGCTCGTACGCGGCCGTGCCGGCCGGCCAGGAGCTGGCGCAGAGCGCCGTCGAGCGCGGCCTGGCGGAGCTGTTCGGGGCGGCCTGAGCCCACGGGTTCCGGGGCGGCCCGGCCCACCGGATCCGGAGCGGTCCGGGCCGACGGGGTCCGGGGCGGCGCGTGGGCCGCCCCGGACGGCCCGGCTAGCGCTGCGGGAAGCCGAATCCGTAGCCCTGCTGCACCATCCACGGCAGCAGCCGGTCCAGCGACTCGACGGTCCTGGCGCGGTTGCCGCCGCCGTCGTGGAAGAGCACCGTCGGCCCGTTGGAGAGTTCGCCGCGCACCGTCGACTCGATCGTCTCCACGCTGCCGCTCTCGAAGTCCTTGCTGTCGACGTTCCAGCCCAGCGGGCGCATGCCGTGGTCGGCGGCGAGCTGACGGCTGTAGGGGGTGAAGGCGCCGCCGGGGGCGCGGTAGTACTCGACCCTGGCTCCGCCCGCGGCCTTCTCGATCATCTTCTGGGCGTCGAGGATCTCCTGCGACTGGTAGCTCTGCGGGCGGTGGTCCATGCCGGTGTTGTGGCTGACGGTGTGGTTGCAGAGCTTGTGTCCGGCGGCCACCACCTGCTTGACGATGTCGGGGTGCGCCGCGGCCTGCGGGCCGATCATGCAGAAGGTGGCCTTGACGTCGTGCTTCTCGAGGACTTCCAGCACCTTCGGGGTCCAGACCGGGTCCGGGCCGTCGTCGATGGTGATGTTGAGGCTGCGGCCGGGGCGGTCCGAGGCGTGCACGATCGACGACTTCACGGGCGCGGTCCGGGCCGGCTGCCGGCCCTGCTTGCCGCCGTCGAGGGTATCGGCGCTGGCCTTCACGGTGGCCCCGGGCTGGGCGAACGCGAGCAGCCCCGCCACGGACAGCGACACGGCCGCCGCCGCGACCATTCCTATGATCCCGCCCTGCTTGCCGAAGCGCCCTGCCATGTGAATCCCCGTCCCTCACCCGATGGTCGTGTGCCTAGCGAGGGCGGTGCCGCCGCACGCACCGCCTTTCACCACGACAGATGCAGGGGAGGGGGGACAGGCTGCTCCTGTTACGGATCCATCATGAAACTTATTGATACTGGAGCCATGCCACGTGTACTTCTGATCGAGGACGACGCCGCCGTACGGGACGGAGTGACCCTCGCACTACGGCGGCGCGGCCACGAGGTGGCGGCCGCGGCCAGCGGCGAAGAAGGGCTCGATGTGCTGCCGGGCTTCCGCCCGGACATCGTCCTGCTGGACCTGATGCTCCCCGGCAAGGACGGCTTCGAGGTGTGCCGGCTGATCCGCGCCGACCGGCAGCTGCCGATCATCATGCTCACCGCCCGCGGCGACGATCTGGACGTGGTGCTCGGGCTGGAGGCCGGCGCGGACGACTACATCGTCAAACCCGCCCGGGGCGAGGTCCTGGAGGCGCGGATCCGCGCGGTGCTGCGTCGTACGGCACTGCCCGCCAACGGCGAAACGGCCGCTGCGGAGCCCGGCCCGGCGCCCGTCGAGACGTACGGGGCACTGGCCATCGACCGGGCCGGTCTGGTGGTCGGCAAGGGCGGTCAGGATCTGGCGCTGGCCCCCTCGGAGATGAAGCTGCTGCTGTTCCTGTCGGCCACCCCGGGGCAGGTCTTCAGCCGCCAGCAGCTGCTGGAGCACGTCTGGGAGCACAGCTACCACGGCGATGCCCGGCTGGTCGACGCCTGTGTGATGCGGCTGCGGACGAAGATAGAGGACACCCCGCGCAGCCCCCGCTACGTCCAGACCGTGCGTGGCTTCGGCTACCGCTTCGGGCCGCTGTGAGCCGCCTGGGCCGCTGGGTGCCCACCCGTCTGGTGCCCACCCGGCTGCGCGGCCTGCGTGCCCGGCTGGTCGTGGCGTTCGTGCTGGTGGCCGCCGTGAGCGCGCTGACCACCGCGAGCCTGACCTACCGCGAGGCCCGCAACGCCATCCTCCAGCGCTCCCAGGACATCGCCGTCAACGACCTGCGGGCGCAGATCAATTCGCTGGCGCCGGAGCTGCCGGTGCCGCCGTCCCAGTCGGACCTGGACTTCTTCCGGGTGCAGCTGGAGCGCTCGGGCACCTCCCGGGACTGGGACATCTCGGTGCACTACAGCGGCGTCCCGGACAGCGAGGACAGCGCGCTGCGGGGCGGTGTGATGGTCCCGGCAGGCCTGCGGGAGTCGGTGGAGAAGCGCCATGTGCCGGTCTTCCAGCGCGTCGACCGCAACGGCGATCCCTGGCTGCTGATCGGCATGCCGGTACGGCAGTCCGACGGCGACGCCTCCGACCTGACCATCTACGCCCAGCTGCCGCTGAGCGCCGAGGAGGCCAATGTCGAGGCGCTGGTGGACGCGGCGCGCGGCGGCGCGCTGCCGGTGCTGGCGCTGGCGGTGATCCCGGCGCTGCTCGCCGCGCGCGGGGTGCTGCGTCCCGTACGGCGGCTGCGGCAGGCAGCCGGGCGGCTGGCCAAGGGCGAGCTGGACACCCGGCTGGAGGTCAAGGGCACCGACGAACTCGCCGATCTGTCCCGGAATTTCAACGACATGGCCGCCGAGCTGGAGGCGAGCGTCGCGGAGCTGCGCCGGCTGGAGGCCAACTCCCGGCGGTTCGCCGCCGATGTCTCGCACGAGCTGCGCACGCCGCTGGCGGCGATGACCGCGGTCACCGACGTCCTGGACGAGGATGCCGAGTCCCTCGACCCCGACACCGCCTCCGCGGTCCGGCTGATCAGCCAGGAGACCGGGAAGCTGGCGCGGATGGTGGAGGACCTGATGGAGGTCTCGCGGTTCGACGCGGGGGCCGCGGCGCTGCATCTGGACGAGGTGGACGTCGCCGAGACCATCCGCAAGACGCTGCAGGCCAGGGCCTGGCAGCAGCGGGTGACGGCCGAACTGCCGCCGGACGTACGGGCCCGGCTCGACCCGCGGCGGCTGGACGTGGTGGTCGCCAACCTGGTGGGCAACGCCCTGCACCACGGCGGCGAGCCGGTCCGGGTGATGCTGCACGCCCCGCAGCCGGGCGCGGACCGGCTGCTGATCGAGATCGCCGACAGCGGCCCCGGCATCGACCCCGAGGTGCTGCCGCATGTCTTCGACCGCTTCTACAAGGCCGACTCGGCGCGCGCCCGGTCGGAGGGCAGCGGCCTGGGGCTGGCCATCGCGCTGGAGAACGTACGGCTGCACGGCGGCACCCTGAGCGCCGCCAACTCCCCCGAGGGCGGCGCGGTCTTCACCGTGGATCTGCCGCTCGAACGGGCCGCCGGGCGGACCGGCGCGGACGACGGCCCCGGTGCCACCGGCCCCGCGGCCGGGAAGGAGGACGACGCATGAACGCCCCGACCACCGCGCTCGGCACGCGGGCCCGGCGGATCCTGGTGGCCGGCCTGACGGGCGGCCTGCTGGCCGGTGCGCTGGCGGGCGCGCTGACCGCCTGCGGTATCGCCCCCACCGACGCGATCGACGCCGGTGAGCCCGCCACCGGCCTGAAGTCCCCCGGCCAGCCGGCCGCCGATGTCCAGCTGTTCTTCTACGGCCCGAACGGGCTGCGCTCGGCGACCCGCCGCGCCAAGGCACCGGTCGGTCCCCAGGACGCGATCGAGATGCTGATGGCCGGCCCCAACCACGCCGAACGCCAGCGCGGCCTGTCCAGCGTGCTGCCGAAGTTCCCCGGGCGGCTGACCGCCACCACCGGCCGCGGCACCGTCGTCCTGACCCTGCCGATGAACGCCAAGCTGCTGGAGTCCGCCTCGCTGAACCAGCTGGTGTGCACGGCGGCCAACGCCCGCGTCCCGGGGGACAAGCAGCCGGGCGAGGTCACCGTCACGGTGGTGGGCGACGGCGTCCGCGTCGGCCCCATGGTCTGCGGCGGCAACAACGCCTTCCCGGTGGTCCAGCCGAGCCCGAACACCGCCGTGCCGCGGCCCTCCGGCTGAGGCTCCCCCGCTGCGGGACCGGCGCGTTAGCCTGAAGGCGGGCGCCCGCGCGAGCGGCCGCGCGGACCGGACGGCCCCACACCCCGGGAGGCGTACGCGATGACCGAGCGCAAACCCCCTGGCGTCTCCTTCGAGAGCTGGGTGGACAAGCAGATCCGCGAGGCCACCGAGCGCGGCGACTTCGCGGATCTGGCCGGCGTGGGCAAGCCGCTGCCCGGCCTGGACCGGTCGTACGACGAGCAGTGGTGGATCAAGGACAAGATGCGCCGCGAGAACCTCTCGTATCTGCCGCCGTCGCTGGCGCTGCGCAAGGAGGCCGAGGATGCGCTGGAGGCGGCGTCGCACGCCCCCAGCGAGGCGGCCCTGCGCCGCATCCTGACGGACGTCAACGAACGGATCCGCGAAGCCCTGCGGATGCCGCCGGAAGGCCCGCCGCTCCGGCTGAAGCCCTTCGACATCGACGAGGTGGCCCGCAACTGGCGGGAGAATCACGGGAGTTGAGCGCCCTCACCGGGTGACCGGCGCCAGCCGCACCCGCAGGAACCGCGGCCGGTAGAGCGCCACGTTCCCGTTGACGTGCGGGTCCGCCGGCCCCGGGCCGAGCCGGTTGATGTCGTAGCTGAGCAGCAGCCGTCCGGACGCGGTGAATTCGGGGTGCGCCTGGGGGTTGTACGCGGCCACGTACTGCGGCTCGGCGTCGGCGGGGCGGGGCGGGGTGATCCGGCCGGCCGGGCCGTGCCAGGGGCCGCGGGGCGAGCAGGACCAGTAGCCGGTGATCGTCCGCATCCCCGCCGTGCCGCCGCCCCCGGTGTCCATGGTGAACAGCATCCAGGCTCCCCCGGTCCCGCCCGCGCGGACCACGCTGAAGGCGCTGCCGACGCCGCGCCGCCCGGCCGCCCGCAGCACCGGCGCGGCCCGTTCGGCCCGCCGCTGCCAGTGGGCGCCGTCCCAGAACCGCCAGCGGGCGCGATCGGCGAGCCGCCCCGCCGGGACACGGGCGAGATAGGCGCTGGAGGCGGGCGACGACGGCGGGTCGTCGCCACCGAAGACATAGGTCCAGCCGCCGTCGGTGACCGCCGCGGTCCCGTACAGGACGCGGCGCCCCGGGTCCGCGACGGAGGTGGCGTCCACGGCCTGGGTGATGCCCTCCAGGTGCAGGCCGGGCAGCGAGAGCGTGGCGACCTCGGTGGTGCGCGGGACGCCGAAGATCCAGGGTCCGGTTCCGGGGGCGCGGTTCCACAGCAGTACGCGGACCACCTTTTCCCGGGCGCCCGGCGTACGCGGTTCCACGCTCGCATGGACCGGCCAGCGCCAGCCGCCGCCCGCGGGGTCCGGGAAGAGGGGGCCGGGCGCGGCCGCCGTGCCGCCGGTCAGGGTGCGCTCCGGGCGGCCCGAACGGGACGTCACGACCGCGGAGTTGTGCCGGAGGTAGGGGGTGCCGCCGCGGTCGGCGGTCCGCCAGGGGTAGGGCTGCCCCGCGGGGTTGGGCGGCGGCTGCACCCGGTCCAGGAAGGTGTCGGAGAAGAGCCAGAGGACGCGGCCGTCGGGCAGTCGCACCGAGTGGGTGCCGTCGCCGCCGGTCCAGTCGTCGACGCGGGTGTTGTCGTCGCCGTAGCGGGCGAAGGCGGCGGTGTGTCCGTCGTCGGCGGACCAGGAGGCGATCCGGCGGCCGGTGCAGGCCGCGCCGGCGTCGGGGGCGGCGGCCCGCGGCAGGACCCACAGGAGCAGGGCGGCGGTCAGGAGCAGGGCGGCGGCGGTCATGGTGCGGGTGATCGGCGGCCTGGGCATCGCGCTCCTCCGGGGGTCCCCCTGCTTCCCTTTTCCGAGCGCGGGGGAGGGTGCCGCGTCCACGGTACAGAACGGGACGATCACCGCCCGGCAGCCCCGCGCCGCCGATCGGTCCCGGCGCGGGTGCGGCCGGATGTCCGTGCGGCGGGTGCGTGATGTCGGCCCGAATACGGACAAACGCCAGGCCAAAGAGTGCAAGGTCACAGCGGGAGCCCCTGCTCCGGCTAACGGTCGTTCGCCTAGCCTGCTGCCATGACCGCCGAGTCCCCCGAACTCCCCCTGGCCGCCGCATTCCCGGACGTGGAACGAGCGCAGTGGCAGCGCCTCGTCGAAGGCGTGCTGCGCAAATCGGGCGTCCCGAAGTGGGCGGATGCCGCCGGTGCCGCCGCCGAGGACGCGCTCGCCACCGATGTACAGGACGGCATCCGTATCCGTCCGCTGTACACCGCCGAGGACGCCTCGCCCGCCGCCGGCCGGCCCGGCTTCCCGCCCTTCGTACGGGCCGGCCGCCCCGAGGGCACGGCCGTCGCCGGGTGGGACGTACGCCAGCGCCATGTGTACACCGACCCCGAGCGCGCCAATGAATCCGTCCTCGCCGACCTGGAGAACGGTGTCACCTCGCTGTGGCTGACCGTCGGGGACGGCGGGATCCCGGTGACCGGGCTGCCGCAGGCGCTGCGCGGCGTCTATCTGGATCTGGCCGCCGTGGTCCTGGATCCCGGCGCCGACTTCACCGCGGCCGCAGAGGAACTGCTGCGGCTGTACGAGGCCTCCCAGGTGCCGCTGTCCGAGGCGTCCGGCAACCTGGGCGCCGATCCGCTCGGCCTGCTGGCCCGAACCGGCGACGACGGCCCGCTGCGCGTCCAGTTGGCGGCCGCCGCCCGGCTCGCGGAGCGCTGCACCGCCGGGACGCCCGGCCTGCGGGCGCTGGCCGTGGACGCGCTGCCGTACCACGAGGCGGGTGGCTCGACCGCTGAGGAACTGGGCGCCTCGCTGGCCACCGGCGTCGCCTATCTGCGGGAGCTGACCGCCGCCGGGCTGAGCGTCGAAGACGCCTGCCGGCAGCTGGAGTTCCGCTACGCCGCCACCGCCGACCAGTTCCTGACCATCGCGAAGCTGCGCGCCGCCCGACGGCTGTGGGCGCGGGTCGCCGAGGTGTGCGGGGCGGCGCCGGAGGCGGCCGCGCAGCGCCAGCACGCGGTCACCTCCACGGTGATGATGACCCGTCGCGATCCCTGGGTGAACATGCTGCGCACCACCGTCGCCGGGCTGTCCGCGGGTGTCGGCGGCGCGGACGCGGTGACGGTGCTGCCGTTCGACGCGGCGCTGGGGCTGCCCGATGCGTTCGCCCGCCGGATCGCCCGTAACACCCAGTCCGTACTGCTGGAGGAGTCGCACCTGTCCAAGGTGATCGACCCGGCGGGCGGCTCGTGGTACGTGGAGCGGCTCACCGACGAACTGGCGCAGGCGGCCTGGGCGTTCTTCCAGGAGATCGAGGCCGCGGGCGGTCAGGCCGCGGCGCTGCGCTCCGGGATGCTCGGCGAGCGGCTGGCCAAAACCTGGCAGCGGCGCTCCGAGGACCTCGCGCGCCGCCGCGAACCCATCACCGGCGTCAGCGAGTTCCCGCATCTCGCCGAGCCGCCCGTGCACCGCGATCCGGCCCCCGCTCCGCTGGGCGGCGGCCGGGGGCTGCCGCGGGTGCGCAGGGACGATGCGTACGAGCGGCTGCGGTCGCGCTCCGATGCGCATCTGGCGGCCAACGGGGAGCGCCCGAAGGTGTTCCTGGCGGCGCTCGGTCCGGTCGCGGCGCACACCGCACGGGTGACGTTCGCCGCCAATCTCTTCCAGGCGGGCGGCATCGAGACCGTCCAGGAGGCCGTGGACGCGGAGTCGGCGGCCGAGGCGTTCGCGCGCAGCGGCGCGGGGATCGCCTGTCTGTGTGCGAGCGACGCGGTGTACGGCGAGCAGGCGGCGGCCGTGGCGGCCGCGCTGACGGCGGCGGGGGCGCGGCGGGTGCATCTGGCGGGCAAGCCCGGCGAGCGCCGGGAGGAATTCGTAACGGCCGGTGTGGAGGCGTTCGTCTTCGCGGGCTGCGATGCGGTCGAGGCGCTGTCCTCGGCTCTGGACGCAATGGAGGTGGCGTGATGGGTGAGTCGACGCAACAGGCGGGCGCCATCCCGGACTTCAGTACGGTGGAGCTGGGTCAGCCGGACGGCTCGGCCGGTGCCGGCGAGTGGGCGGACGCCGTCCAGCAGGCCACCGGCAAGGGCGTCGAGGACCTGACCTGGGAGACCCCGGAGGGCATCGACGTCAAGCCGCTCTACACCGAGGCGGACCTGGCGGGCCTGGACTTCCTGGGCACCTACCCGGGCATCACGCCGTATCTGCGCGGCCCGTACCCCACCATGTACGTCAACCAGCCCTGGACGATCCGCCAGTACGCCGGTTTCTCCACCGCCGAGGAGTCCAACGCCTTCTACCGGCGCAACCTCGCGGCCGGTCAGAAGGGCCTGTCCGTCGCCTTCGACCTGCCGACGCACCGCGGCTACGACAGCGACCACCCCCGTGTCACCGGCGATGTCGGCATGGCGGGCGTCGCCATCGACTCGATCTACGACATGCGGCAGCTCTTCGAGGGCATCCCGCTGGACAAGATGACCGTGTCGATGACGATGAACGGCGCGGTGCTGCCCGTGCTCGCCCTCTACATCGTGGCCGCCGAGGAGCAGGGCGTACCGCCCGAGAAGCTGGCCGGGACCATTCAGAACGACATCCTCAAGGAGTTCATGGTCCGCAACACCTACATCTATCCGCCGCAGCCCTCGATGCGGATCATCTCCGACATCTTCGCGTACACCTCGCAGAAGATGCCGCGCTACAACTCCATCTCGATCTCCGGCTATCACATCCAGGAGGCGGGTGCGACGGCCGACCTGGAGCTGGCGTACACCCTCGCCGACGGCGTGGAGTATCTGCGCGCGGGCATCGCGGCCGGTATGGACGTGGACTCCTTCGCGCCGCGGCTGTCGTTCTTCTGGGCGATCGGCATGAACTTCTTCATGGAGATCGCGAAGCTGCGGGCGGCCCGGCTGCTGTGGGCGCGCCTGGTCCAGCGTTTCGACCCGAAGAACCCCAAGTCCCTTTCGCTGCGCACCCATTCGCAGACGTCGGGCTGGTCGCTGACGGCGCAGGACGTGTTCAACAACGTCACCCGCACCTGTGTGGAGGCGATGGCGGCGACGCAGGGCCACACCCAGTCGCTGCACACCAACGCCCTCGACGAGGCGCTGGCGCTGCCCACCGACTTCTCCGCCCGGATCGCGCGCAACACCCAGCTCTTCCTCCAGCAGGAGTCGGGTACCTGCCGGGTCATCGACCCGTGGGGCGGCAGCGCGTACGTGGAGAAGCTCACGCACGATCTGGCGCGGCGGGCCTGGCAGCACATCGAGGAGGTCGAGGAGGCCGGCGGGATGGCCAAGGCCATCGACGCGGGCATCCCCAAGCTGCGCGTGGAGGAGGCCGCGGCCCGTACGCAGGCGCGGATCGACTCCGGGCGGCAAGCGTTGATCGGCGTCAACAAGTACCGGGTGGAGACGGACGAGGAGATCGAGGTCCTCAAGGTCGACAACTCCGCGGTGCGCGCCCAGCAGATCGAGAAGCTCCAGCGGCTGCGCGCGGAGCGCGACGAGGCGGCCTGCCAGGATGCGCTGCGGGCGCTGACGGAGGCGGCGAAGTCCGGTCCCGGCGAGGGACTCGAGGGCAATCTCCTGGCGCTGGCGGTGGACGCGGCGCGGGCGATGGCGACCGTCGGGGAGATCTCCGACGCCCTGGAGGCCGTCTACGGACGCCACTCGGGCCAGATCCGTACGATCTCCGGTGTGTACCGAGACGAAGCGGGCCCGTCCTCCGGTGTCGAGCGCACCCGGGACCTGGTGGCCGAGTTCGAGCGCGCCGAGGGGCGCCGGCCGCGCATCCTGGTGGCCAAGATGGGCCAGGACGGCCATGACCGGGGCCAGAAGGTGATCGCCACGGCCTTTGCCGACCTGGGCTTCGACGTCGATGTCGGCCCGCTGTTCCAGACGCCGGCCGAGGTCGCCCGCCAGGCGGTGGAGGCGGACGTCCACATCGTCGGGGTGTCGTCGCTGGCGGCCGGTCATCTCACCCTCGTTCCGGCGCTGAAGGAGGCGCTGGCCGCGGAGGACCGGGAGGACATCACGATCGTGGTGGGCGGGGTGATCCCGCCGCAGGACGTCCAGCCGCTGCGTGACATGGGCGCGGCCGCGGTCTTCCTGCCCGGCACGGTCATTCCCGATGCCGCCCACGACCTGGTGAAGGACCTGGCGCAGGTCCTCGGCCACGAGCTGTGATCGGGGGGCCATGCCTGCGACGATCGATGTCGAACGCTACGCCGAGGGGGTAAGGGCGGGCTCCCGTGCCTGGATCGCCCGCGCCGTGACCCTGGTCGAATCCACCCGCGCCGACCACCGCGCGGCGGCCCAGCAGCTGCTCGTCCGGCTGCTGCCGTACACGGGGCAGGCCCGGCGGGTGGGCATCAGCGGGGTGCCGGGCGTCGGCAAGTCGACCTTCATCGACGCGCTGGGCACGCTGCTGACGGGGCTGGGCCACCGGGTCGCGGTGCTTGCCGTCGACCCGTCCTCCAGCCGTACCGGCGGCTCCATCCTGGGTGACAAGACCCGGATGGAGCGGCTGGCGACGGACCCCGCGGCGTTCGTCCGCCCCTCCCCCACGTCCGGCACGCTGGGCGGGGTGGCGCGGGCGACCCGCGAGTCCATCGTCGTCATGGAGGCGGCGGGATATGACGTCGTCCTGGTGGAGACGGTCGGCGTCGGCCAGTCGGAGACGACCGTGGCCAATATGGTCGACACGTTTCTGCTGCTGACCCTGGCGCGTACCGGCGATCAGCTCCAGGGCATCAAGAAGGGCGTCCTGGAGCTGGCGGACCTGGTGTCCGTCAACAAGGCGGACGGTCCGCACGAACGGGACGCCCGCTCGGCGGCCCGCGAACTGGCCGGCGCGCTGCGGCTGTTGCAGCCGCCGGACGCCGTCTGGACCCCGCCCGTGCTCACCTGCAGCGCCCGTGAGGGCACCGGCCTGAAGGCGGTGTGGGAGCGGATCGAGCAGCATCGCGCGCTGCTGGACTCCACCGGCGCCCTGGCCGAGCGGCGTCGGGCGCAGCAGGTCGACTGGACGTGGTCGATGGTGCGGGAACGGCTGATCGACCGTCTCCAGGAGCACCCCGAGGTGCGCCGCCTCGGTCCCGCTGTCGAGCACGAGGTACGCGAGGGCAGGATCACGGCGACGCTGGCGGCCGAGCGCCTGCTGGACGCCTTCGGTCTCCCGGACGGCCCCGCGGACAGCGGGCGCACCGCGCGCGAGCCGTAGTCCGGGGTACTCACCCGGACGTCTGAGTAGCCGTGCTCATGACACCTCCGCCCCCGGCCCCGAGTATGTGGGTGACACACCCGCCGATCGGGTCCGGGGGATCTCGCGTCATGGGCGGTCACGGACGACGGTGGTTGCCGCGCACCCTCACCGGCGCGCGCCTCCCGCTCCGTCGGCTGCCCGGCAGGCGCCCCGTGACCGGTGGCGAGACCGTCGGCAAGGCCGATTCGACCGTCTCTTCCATGGGGGCCGCCATCAATCCGCAGGACGTCGCCGCGGGGCTGTACGCAGGCAATCCGCTGGCCGAGTTGATCGAGGGGTTCCTTCTGGCGCCGGCCGCGGGCGGCGATCTGGAGGCGCGGCCGGTGGTCCATGTCCAGGTGCGCCGCGGGGCGGCACTGTCGGCCGCGGAGGCGGACCGGCTGGCCAAGGCCTGCCAGCACGCCGTACTGCGCCATCTCGCGGCGATCAGCGGGGACTTCGGCCCGTCGGTCGAGGAGGACTCCGCCACCGTCGAGATCGCGATCGCCCTGCACTCCTACGGCACCGGCCCGTTCGGCGGCGACCGGGGCCGGTCCGACGGCTCGGCGCCGGAGTAGCGAACGCAGCGCGGGGCAGCGGCCCGGCGGATCGTCAGCCGCGCCTCGGCACCGTCGCCCAGACCGTTTTGCCCAGCCGGTCGGGCGGGGTCCAGCCCCAGGAATCGCTGAGCAGGTCGACGATGCGCAGTCCGCGGCCGGACTCGGCGAGCTCGTCGTGGGGGCGGACGACCGGGGCGCTGGGGGCGGAGTCCGAGACCGCGCACAGCACCGTGGCCTCCTGCCGGGTCAGCGCGAGCCAGGCGGAGCAGATGTCGCCGACGCCGCCGTCCGGGGTGCCGTACCGCAGGGCGTTGGTGACGAGTTCGGAGACGACCGTCGCGGCGTCCTCGGCGACGCCGGGGCAGAACTCCCAGCCCTGGAGGGTCGTCCGGGTGAAGCGGCGGGCCTGGGCCACGGTGTGCGCGGAGGGACTGAGGGCGCAGGCGGCGAAGCCGTTGGGACCGGGCATCCACCAGCTGTCGTCACTCGGCTCCTCCCCGAGGGCGTGGTGCACGATGTCGGCCGGATGTGTGGTCATCACCATCTCCGCGGAGGCATTTCGGGTCTGGGCGGGGAGTCCTCGGAGAGCTAATATCCTCGTCGGCCGCCCCCCGCTGCAAGTGCATCTGCAATTACATCGGTAAGGACGGTCGCTCAGGAGCTCGTTCACGCCAACTTGATCGCGAGCTCGGAACGGTAGGAGGCGTGGCCTCCAGCAAGGGAGCAGCTGTGATGGAGTCAGTGACCAACGGCATGCCGGCGACCGGCATCCAGGGCGCGCAGTGGCGCAAGAGCCGCCGCAGCAACCCCAGCGGCAACTGCGTTGAGCTGGCCGTTCTTTCGGACGGCGGGGTCGCGGTGCGCAATTCGCGGTTCGCTTCGGGCCCGGCGCTGATCTACACCCACGACGAGATGGCCGCCTTCGTCCAGGGCGCCAAGGACGGCGACTTCGACGATCTGATCGACCGCGGCTGACGCCACTGGCGGCATATGTCGGCCGGATAGTCATCATGACTGTACGTCCGCTCCGGCCGATGGGACACTGGGCGCTCGCCCGAACACTCAGGGGAGTCACGATGACGGCCGCGAAGCCGAGCAGCCAACCGTCTCTGCGCCGCTATCTGGAACATCCCCGGGGCGGTCCGACCGTTCTGCGGATCGTGCTGGGCACCCAGCTGCGGCGACTGCGGGAGGCGGCGGGCATCACCCGGGAGGCCGCCGGGGACGCGATCCGTGGCTCGCACGCGAAGATCAGCCGCCTGGAGCTCGGCCGGGTGAGCTGCAAGGAGCGGGACGTCGCGGATCTGCTGACGCTCTACGGCGTCACGGACGAGGCGGACCGCTCCGACTTCCTCAAGCTGGCCGGCCGGACGAGCTCGCCGGGCTGGTGGCATCAGTACGGCGATGTGCTGCCCAACTGGTTCGAGACGCACATCGGGTTGGAGGAGGCCGCGTCGGTCATCCGGATGTACGAGGTCCAGTTCGTGCCGGGCCTGCTGCAGACGGAGGACTACGCGCGTGCGGTGGCCAGGCTCGGGCACCCGCGGGCCTCGGCGGAGGAGATCGAGCGGCGGGTGGCGCTGCGGGTGCAGCGCCAGAAGCTGCTGACCGTGCCGGACGCGCCGCGGCTGTGGGCGGTGATCGACGAGGCGACGCTGCGCCGGCCGCTCGGCGGACCGGAGGTGATGGCGGCTCAGCTGAGACATCTGCGGGCGATGACGGAGCTGCCGAATGTGACGCTGCAGGTCGCGCCGTTCAGCCTGGGCGGCCTGGCGGCGGCCGGTGGACCGATCACGATCCTGCGGTTCCTGGAGCCGGATCTGCCGGACATCGTCTATCTGGAGCAGCTGACCAGCGCGCTCTATCTGGACAAGCGTGACGACGTCGATCACTACCTCGCCGTGATGGACCGGCTCAGCGCGCAGTCCGAGTCGCCGCGGGAGTCGCTGGCGATCCTGGACCGGCTGCTGGCAGAGAGCAGCTGACGGCGCCGGGCGCATACGTGGCGAGGCGGGACCTGCACGGGGGGTCCCGCCTCTTCGCATGCCGGGCGGGGCCCGCTACACCTTGCGGGCCACTCCCCCGAACTCGATCCATTCCTTGGTGAGTTGCTTGGGTCCGAGGTCCGCGTCCGGCATCCAGGTGGAGACCTCCACCAGCCCCGGTTCCTGGATCTCCAGCCCGTCCAGGAACGCCGCCAGCTCATGCGCCTGCCGCACCCGGCCCCAGTTGCCGTGGGTGCTCTCGTCCATGAACTTCGTGACGAAGTCGCGGGTCGCGGCGTCCTCGCTGACCAGCTGGCACACCACCAGGAAGCTGCCGGGCACCAGGCGGTCGGCGACCCGCTTGATGAGGCCCGCCGGATCGGCGGAGTCCGGGATGCAGTGGAGCACGGAGACGAACAGGGCGGCGACCGGCCGGTCGAAGTCGATCAGCCGCGAGACCTCGGGGCTGGTGAAGATGTCTTCGGTGTCGCGCATATCCGCCTGGATGACGGCGGTGTTGGCGTTCTCCTCGAGCAGGGCGCGGCCGTGGGCCAGCACGATGGGGTCGTTGTCGACGTACACCACCCGGGACTCCGGGTCGATCTGCTGCGCGACCTGGTGGACGTTGTCCTGGGTCGGCAGGCCGGAGCCGTGGTCTATGAACTGCCGGATGCCGTGCTCGCGGGCGAGCCAGCGGACCACCCGCTGCAGAAAGCGCCGGTTGTTGATCGCCAGCACCTGGGTGCTCGGCACGACCTTGCTCAGTTCGTCACACGCCTCGCGGTCGACGGCGTAGTTGTCCTTGCCGCCGAGGTAGTAGTCGTACATGCGCGCCACGCTCGGGATGCTGACATCGACGGCGCTGGACTGCGGTCGCGTCTCTTGGCTCATTCCACACTTTCCCGTCGCTTCGACAGTCACCGGCCATATCGCATCGGCGCGCCGGTCCGTATCGGAACGACTACGCCGCGCGGCGTCCAACATACCCACGGGACGGCCGATGTTGCAGGCAACAGGTGTGCGAATAGAGGGTGTTGAGGAGCCGTTTCCCGCCATGACCGGGGCGTCGTGGCCGGTACCCACCGTCGCTTTCGGGCCGCTTTCTCATGGCCGTCTCATTGCGCGCTCATCGCCCGGTCACCCCGCCGCCCTAGCGTTGCCGCAGGCCCGTCGCCCCGCCGTGCACCCCGGCCGGCGGACCGGAGGAGCGTGCGGCGTGTACCAGCTGACCGGTGTGACCAAGTGCTATCGACGCGGCGGGGACGCGGTGCGGGCACTGGACGGCGTCACGCTCTACGTCGAGGACGGCGGCGCGCTGGTCGTCCAGGGGGCGGCGGGCGCGGGCAAGTCGACGCTGCTGCGGATCCTGGGCGGGCTGGAGCGGCCCACCCGGGGCGGCGTCGAGCTCGACGGCACGGACCTGGCGACCCTGACGGAGTGCCGGCTCGCACGCCTGAGGAAGGAATCCATCGGCATGGTCCCCAGCGGCGGCGGCCTCGCGCCCGGCTTCACCGCGCGGCAGAACGTCGCGGGCGCCCTGCTCCCCCTGCGGCTGCGGCCCGCCGACCGCTGGGAGCTGGCGGGTGACGCCCTGCGGGAGGTCGGCATGGAGCGGCAACTGGACGTACCGGCGGAGGAGCTGACGGCCGGGGCGCGGCAGCGGGTGGCGCTGGCGCGGGCGCTGGTGAAGCGGCCCACCGTACTGCTCGCGGACCAGCCGACGGCCGGGCTGGATACGGCGACGCGGGCGGAGGTCGCGGAGTTGTTCGTCCGGGTGTGGGGCGAGCAGCGGCTGACCTGTGTGGTGGTCACCGAGGACGCGGCGCTCGCGGGGCGGGCGCCGCGGCTGGTGACCCTGGCCCGGGGGAGGGTGGCGGCGCCGGCCCGTCATCCGTTCGCCGGCACGGGCGGGTAGGCGGTGACCCAGCGGTGGCGCACCTCCCAGGTGCCGCCCCCGGCGGTCGCGCCGCGCAGGCCGTGGAGCGTGTCCGGGCCGGCCAGGGCGGGCAGCCGGGAGTCCTGGAGGGCGGCGAACGCCACCGTGCGGGCCGGGTCCCAGTCGGTGCTGTGCCGCAGACGGCGGGCGAGCTGGACGAAGCCGATCGGGGCGGCGGCGAAGACCCAGGCGTCCGGCGCCTCGACGGTCAGCCGCCTGGCCGGGCGCAGCCAGGAGGCGGCCGACTCGGGCCAGTCGACGACGGCGAGGACCGTGCCGCCGCGGGCCTGCCAGGCGGCGGTGAAGGCGTCGGCGGCGGCCCGGGAGGCGGCATCGCGGCCGTGGCCGAGGGCGACGCTCTCGATCCGGGATCTGGGGCGCGTCAACAGGCCGATGAGGGCGGCGAGTTCGGCGTCCGTATGCGGGGCGGGCCGGGGCAGTTCGCCGTACTCGGCGAGGGACTCGGCCAGGTCCGCGGCGCCGATGAGCGGCGAGGCGGGACCGTCGGGCGACCGGTCGGCCGCTGCGTGGACACCCATCAGGCGGCGTCGTGGAAGACCAGCCCGAGGGCGTGCCGGCGGCCGGAGCGGACGGTGCTCACGCCGTGTCGCATGGCCCCCGCCGACCAGCCGCGCTTGGTGGCCACCGGGCGGTCGCGGGTGGTGAAGATCAGGCCGTGGCCCTGCTGGAGCACCTGGGTGGTGCCGCGCGACTGCGCCCGCGGACGCTGTTCGACGAGCAGGAACTCGCCGCCGGTGTAGTCGGTGCCGTGCTCGTCCAGGCCGATGACGACCTGGAGCGGGAAGAGCATGTCGCCGAAGACGTCGCGGTGCAGGGCGTTCCAGTCGCCCGCCTCGTAGCGCAGCAGGATCTGCGCGGAGCGGTCCTGGCCCGCCTCGTGGCATCTGTCGAGCCATTCCTCCAGGGTGTCCGGCCAGGGCGCGGGGCGGCCGAGCCGGGCGGCCCAGTCGCGGGCGATGGTGAGCAGATGCGGGTAGAACGCGGCCCGCAGGGCGGCGATCTGCTCCGGAAGGTCGTGGTGGAAGTAGCGGTACTGGCCGGAGCCGAAGCGGTAGCGGGCCATGTCGATGGTGGTGCGGAACAGCTCCTCCTTCTCGTACAGCGCGGCGACCTCGGCGCACTGTGCGGGGGTCAGGAGCTGCGGGGTGAGGGCGCCGCCGTAGGTGTCCAGCTCTGCGGCCAGGGCGTCCCAGTCGGCGGCGGCGAGTTGGCGCTCGGCCCGAGCGGTGGCGTTCTTGGTGGTCATATGGGGTCTCCGGGAGGGGTGCGGTCAGGCCGCGGGGGTGACGCCTTCGAGCTGGAGGAGCTGCTGCTTGCGCTCCAGTCCGCCGGCGTAGCCGGTGAGCGAGCCGTTGGCGCCGATCACGCGGTGGCAGGGGCGGACGACCAGCAGCGGGTTGCGCCCGATGGCCGTGCCGACCGCGCGTACCGCGGCCCGCGAGGCGCCGATCTGCGCGGCGATCTCGCCGTAGCTGAAGGTTTTGCCGTAGGGGATGTCGTCCAGGGCGGTCCACACCCGCCGCTGGAAGTCGGAGCCGCCGGCGACGTACTCGATGTCGAAGCGGGTGCGCTTCCCGGCGAAGTAGGCGGCGAGCTGGGCGGTGATCTCCTCGAAGGCCGCCGCGTCCTCGGTCCAGCCGTCCTGGACGGTGGCGCCGCCCTTCTGGCCGGGGAGGGAGAGCGAGGCGAGCGCGGTGCCACCGGGGGCGGTGCCGGACTTCTCGCCGACCAGCAGCAGTTCGCCCAGGGGGCTGTCGATGGTGGTGTAGACCGTCATCGGTCCGTTCCTCTCTCGTTTCGGTGTGCTCCACCGGTGTCGCCCACCGGTGTGCTCGACGTGCTGTCTCGGCGTATTGCCCTGTCGATACGTCCATCCTGGTGCGTCACGCGGCGCCGTGCTGGCGGATTTCGGACGTCGCATTTCCGCTTCAGGTGGTGCCTGCCGAGGGCGCTCCCGCCGGGGCCGCGGCGTTCCAGAAGTGGTGCATGGCGTACGAGCGCCAGGGGCGCCAGGCATCGGAGTCGGCCATTCGCGCACCGGAGTGACGCATCCCGGCGAGCACCGCGACATCGCCCTCCAGCAGCACGTCAGGGTCGCCGAGGGCGCGCATCCGGATGTAGCCGGCCGTCCAGGGGCCGATGCCGCGGAGGTTGAGCAGCTCCTTCTCGGCCTGGTCGCGGTCGGCTCCGGCGTCCAGCGGCACGGTGCCGTCGGCGAGCGCCGCGGCGACGGTACGCAGGGTGGCGCGGCGGGAGTCGGGCATGCCCAGCTCCGTCAGGGAGGCCTCGGCGAGGTCCCCGATGGCGGGGAAGAGATGTGTGAGGCCGCCGCTGGGCTCGGCGAGGGGCTCGCCGTAGGCGGCGACGGCGGCGTTGCCGAGCTTGCGGCCGGCGGGGACCGAGACCTGCTGGCCGAGCACGGCGCGGACGGCGAGTTCATGGCCGTCGCAGGTGCCCGGCGAGCGCAGTCCGCGGCGCCGCGCCACGAGCGTGGCGAGCAGCGGGTCCTGGCTGAGGTGGTCGGCGACCGCGTACGGGTCGGCGTCCAGGTCCAGGAGGCGGCGCATCCGCTGGGTGGCCGTGGTCAGATCGCGCAGCTCGCTCAGGTGCAGCCGGCATTCCAGCCAGCCGCCGCCGGTCTCGGGCAGCGGCGCTCCCCCGCCGGGCCGCTCGTCGACCTCGGCGATGCCGGAGCCGTTGGGCAGCCGCAGGGTGCGGCGGTAGGTGCGGGTGCCGCGCGCGCCGAGGACCTCCTCGACACCGGTCAGCGCGCGGCGTTCGAGGTAGTCGAAGACCTCGGCCGCGGCGTACGGCCCGCGGAACGCGAGGCGCAGCGCTATGCCGCCCGCGCCGGCCTGCTGGGCCACCGGTCCGAACCGCGCGGCCTTGCCGGGCCGGGCGGCACGCAGCGCGGTGGGCGTGAGCGCGTAGATCTCCCGGATGGTGTCGTTGAACTGCCGCACGCTGGCGAATCCGGCGGCGAAGGCGATCTCGGAGATCGGGAGGGGGGTGGTCTGGAGCAGTATCCGCGCGGTGTGGGAGCGCTGGGCGCGGGCCAGGGCCACCGGGCCGGCGCCGAGCTCGGCGTTCAGCTGGCGCTGGACCTGGCGGGCGCTGTAGCCGAGCCGCTGGGCGAGCCCGGCCACTCCCTCACGGTCGACGACGCCGTCGCCGATCAGCCGCATGGCGCGGCCGACCATATCGGCCCGTACATTCCATTCGGCGGAGCCGGGCACCGCGTCCGGACGGCAGCGGCGGCAGGCCCGGAAACCGGAGCCCTGGGCCGCGGCCGCGGTCGGGAAGAAGCGGACGTTCTTCTGTTTGGGGGTGGTGGCCGGGCAGCTCGGCCGGCAGTAGATGCCGGTCGTGGAGACGGCGAAGAAGAAGTCGCCGTCGAACCGCGCGTCGCGGCTGCACACCGCCTCGTATTTGCTGCCATCGCTCATCACCCTTCCACTGTGCGGCAGGCCGCGCAGTGGTGCTGGCGGAAATCGGACGCGACGTTCGGACGCTGTTCGGACGTGGGTAGGAGGGACGGATGACCACAGAGCAGAGCGAGCCGACACCGGGGGCGCCGTCGGCGACGGGCGGTGCGCCGCCGACCGTGACGGAGATGGTGCTGGCCAACAAGGCGAACTGGGACGCACGTACCCCGGTCCATGTGGCCAGCGAGTTCTACGGCCTGGACGGTTCGCGGAGCGCGGAGGACTGGTTCGCGCCCTTCGAGTGGGCGGATCTCGGCGATCTGGCCGGGCGGGACGTGCTGCATCTGCAGTGTCACCTGGGCACGGAGACGGCGGCCTTCGCGGAGCGGGGCGCCGCGCACACCGTGGGCCTGGACTTCTCCGCCGCGTCCGTCGCGGCGGCGCGCCGCCTCGCGCAGCGGGCGGGCCAGGACGTGGAGTTCATCGAGTCGGATGTCCACGACGCCGTACGGGCGCTCGGCGGCCGCCGCTTCGACGTGGTCTACACGGGCAAGGGGGCGCTGTGTTATCTGCCCGACCTGACCGCCTGGGCGGAAACGGTCGGGGCGCTGCTGCGGCCGGGCGGAACGTTCTACCTCGTGGAGTTCCACCCGCTGCTCAATGCCCTGGGCCCGACGCCCGGTCCCGACGGGCAGCAGCTGCTGCTCCGTCACGACTACCTGGCGGGCCGCGGTCCGCTGCGCAGCGATACCCCGCACACCTACACCGACGGCCCGCCCTTGGAGGCCGCAACGACCAGCTACGAGTGGCGGCACGGCCTCGGCGAGGTCATCTCCGCGGTCGTCGCCGCCGGTCTGACGGTCGAGCTGGTACGGGAGACGGAGCTGCTGCCCTGGAAGCGGTTCGAGTCGATGGTGCCGGACGGGAACGGCTGGTGGCGGCTGCCGGATACGGAGCCGATCGTGCCGTTGCTGTTCGCCGTACGGGCGGTGAAGCGGTAGGGGCGGTGAAGCGGCAGGGGCCGTGACGAGGGCGGGGGCGGTGAAGCCGTACGGGCGGCGAAGGGGCGAGGTCCGCCCCCGCTAGGCGCCCCGGCGCCGGTACACCGACCGCAGCAGCTGGGTCTTCGCCGGGCCGCCGACCCGCCACTCCACATGCCATTCGTCGGCCGCGACGACGGTGAAGATCCCCTCGTAGCGGTCCTGTGCGCAGGGGTGCACGGCGGTCCAGCGGCCGGTCCGTAGATCCAGGTCGTGGAAGGGGCGGCCGTCGGCGAAGGAGATCTCGGCGGTGCCGTCCGGCAGCGGGGTCAGGCGCAGCGTCCGGCCGGCCGGATACACGGTCCCGCCCCAGGTCAGCTCGCCCTCCTCGACATGCAGGACTCCAGGGCCGGCCGTATCCGGCCGGAAGTGGGCGGTGCCGCGGAAGCTGCCCTCGGCACCGGACTGCAGGTCGTGGACGGAGCGGTCGATGTGCCAGCGGCCCGCCAGATAGGCCGCGGCGTCGGGGACCGGGTACCGGACGGGGCCCATGCTGCGGCGCTGAGGTTCCTGAGCAGGCATACCCCGATTGTCCCGCCTTCGGCGTCGGCCACACGCCCCCGGCCCCGCGTACCGTGCGGACCCGGGTCGCCCGTCTTACTCTCGGTGCAGTGATCGTCACATGGGGATACGCCGGAAGGGGATCCGCCGCACGGACCCACCACGCACGGATCCCCCACGCACGGAATCGCCACGCAGAGATCGCCGTACAGGGATCGCCGTACAGGGATCGTCACCGACCGGAGGGACGACCATGCCGGAGCTGTTCATCGGCGGTCAGTGGACCGCAGCGGCCGACGGGCAGGTGCGGGAGATCCGCTGCCCGGCGGACGGCAAGCTGGTCGCGACCGTCGACGAGGGCGGGCCGAAGGACGCGGCCGCGGCGATCGGCGCCGCCCGGCTGGCCTTCGACGACGGGCCCTGGCCACGCACGCCGGCGGCCGAGCGCGGCCGGCTGGTGCTGCGCGTCGCCGAGCTGCTGGAGCGCGACAAGGACGCGCTGGCCAGGGCCGAGTCCCTGGACACCGGCAAGCGGCTGGTGGAGAGCGCGTACGACATGGACGACATCGCCAACTGCTTCCGCTACTTCGGCAACCTGGGCGCGGCCGGCGGTGCGGACCGGGTCGTCGACACGGGCATGGCGGAGACGGACAGCACGGTGCGGCATGAGCCGGTCGGTGTCTGCGCGCTGATCACCCCGTGGAACTACCCCCTCCTCCAGACGGCCTGGAAGGTGGCTCCGGCGCTGGTCACCGGCAATACGTTCGTCCTGAAGCCGAGTGAGCTGACCCCGCACACCGCCATCCACCTGATGCGCCTGCTGGACGAGGCGGGGCTGCCGGCCGGCGCCGCCAATCTGGTGCTGGGCACCGGTCCGCTGGTCGGCGCGCCGCTGACCGAGGACGCGCGGGTGGACATGGTGTCGTTCACCGGCGGGCTGCTCACCGGCCGCCGCATCATGGCCGCGGCCGCGCCCACGGTGAAGAAGATCGCCCTGGAGCTGGGCGGCAAGAACCCGAACATCGTCTTCGCCGACGCCGATTTCGACACCGCCGTCGACTACGCGCTGATGGCGGTCTTCCTGCACTCCGGGCAGGTGTGTTCGGCGGGCGCCCGGCTGCTGGTCCAGGACGATCTGCACGATGCGTTCGTCGATGAGCTGGTCTCCCGCGCGCAGCGGATCCGGCTCGGCGGACCGTTCGACGAGGCCGCCCGGACCGGGCCGCTGATCTCCGCCGCGCACCGGGCGAAGGTGGAGGCGTATGTGGCGGCGGGGCTCGACGAGGGCGCCGTACTGCTCTGCGGCGGGTCCGCGCCGGACGATCCGGCGCTGGCGGACGGCTTCTACTACCTGCCGACGGTGCTGGACGAATGCACCCCGGACATGTCCGTCGTGCGCGAGGAATCGTTCGGGCCGGTGCTGACCGTGGAGCGGTTCCGGGACGAGGACGAGGCGGTCTCGCTCGCCAATGACACGGTGTACGGCCTGGCCGGGGCGGTGTGGACGCAGAACAGCGAGCGCGCCCACCGGGTGGCGGCGCGGATGCGCGCCGGAACGGTGTGGATCAACGACTTCCATCCGTATGTGCCGCAGGCGGAGTGGGGCGGGATGAAGCAGTCCGGTGTGGGGCGGGAGCTGGGGCCGGCGGGGCTGTCCGAGTATCAGGAGGCCAAGCACATCTGGCGTAATACGGCGCCGCGTCCGCAGAGGTGGTTCGAGTGACCCGACCCGGCGCGGAGTCCGGTTCCGGCGGCGAGCCGTTGCGGCCCGGGACCGGTGCCGACGGTCCGCACGACGATGAATCGCTCGCCGAACTCGGCTACAAGCCCGAGCTGAAGCGCACCCTGGGCAACTTCCACACCTTCGCCGCCGGCATCAGCTACATCTCCATCCTCACCGGCACCTTCCAGCTCTTCTACTTCGGTGTGAGCCACGGCGGTCCCGCGTACTGGTGGTCGTGGCCGATGGTCTTCGTCGGCCAGCTGATGGTGGCGCTGTGCTTCTGTGAGCTCGCCGCCCGCTACCCGGTGGCGGGCTCGATCTACAACTGGGCGAAGCAGCTGGGTGGTCCCCATGTCGGCTGGCTGGGCGGCTGGATGATGCTGACGGCCAGCATGGTCTCGCTGTCGGCCGTGGCGCTGGCCTATCAGGTGACGCTGCCGCAGATCTCGTCGTGGTTCCAGTTCGTCGGCGACGGCACCGGCAAGACCGATGCGGCGGCCAATGCCGTACTGCTCGGCACCGTCCTGGTCGCGTTCACCACCGTGGTCAACGCCTTCGGCGTGAAGCTGATGGCGCGGATCAACTCCGCCGGTGTGGCGATCGAGCTGATCGCCGCCATCGTGCTGATCGTCCTGCTCGCCGCCCATATCACCCGCGGCCCCGGTGATGCGCTGACCGAGACCTTCGGTCTGGGCGCCGGGCAGCAGTGGGGTTACTTCGGCGCGTTCCTGACCGCCGCGCTGGCCTCGGCGTATGTCATGTACGGCTTCGACACGGCCTCGTCGCTCGGCGAGGAGTCCAAGGACCCCGGACGCAATGCGCCCCGCGCGATTCTGCGCGCCCTGGTGGCGTCGTTCCTCATCGGCGGGCTGATCCTGCTCTTCGCGCTGCTGGCCGTGCCCGATCTGCATTCCAAGGAGCTGGCGGTGGACGGGCTGCAGTACGTGGTGCTGTCCACGCTGGGCTCGACCGTCGGGCTGATCGTGCTGTGGTGTGTGGTCATCGCGATCACGGTCTGCGAGCTGGCGGTGCACACCGCCAGCATCCGGCTGGCGTACGCGATGGCCCGGGACAACAACCTGCCGGCCGCCGCGCGGCTCGCCAAGGTCAGTCCGCGCTTCCAGACGCCGGTGCTGCCGGCCGTCATCATCGGCCTGGTGGCGGTCGGCATCCTCCTGATCAACGTCAACCAGCCGCAGATCTTCTCGGTGATCACCAGCATCGCGATCATCATGATCTACCTGGCGTATCTGCTGGTCACCCTGCCGATGCTGATCCAGCGGCTGCGCGGCGGCTGGCAGCCGGCCGAGGGGCGGTTCTCGCTGGGGAAGTTCGGCCTGCCGGTGAACGTCCTCGCCGTGCTGTGGGGCGCCGGTATGTCCCTCAACCTCGCCTGGCCGCGCGCCACGGTCTACAACGCGACCGGCCCGCAGCACTGGTATCTGCGCTGGGGCGCCTTTTTGTTCATCGGCGTCGTCGCGCTCGGCGGCTTCGCCTACTACTGGTTCGTCCAGCGCAAGCGCACCGGTGTCCTGGCCACCCACGCCGCCGAACCGACCGGTCCCGCCGCCCCCAAGCCCTGATCCTTCGATCCCCGATCTGGAGACGCCGTCATGCCCCAAGAGGCCCAGGTGGACGAATTCGACTACGTCGTGGTCGGCGGTGGCACGGCCGGCGCGGTCGTGGCGGCACGGCTCAGCGAGGACCCGGACGTCCGCGTCTGTGTGCTGGAGGCCGGGCCGTCCGACGTCGACGACCCCAACGTCCTCCGGCTCGACCAGTGGATGGCACTGCTCGAATCGGGCTACGACTGGGACTATCCCGTCGAGCCGCAGGAGAACGGCAACAGCTTCATGCGGCACGCCCGCGCCAAGGTGCTGGGCGGCTGCTCGTCCCACAACTCCTGCATCGCCTTCTGGGCGCCGGCCGAGGATCTCGACGCATGGGCCGCGCTGGGCTGCACGGGCTGGAGCGCGGCCGACTGCTTCCCGCTCTACCAGCGCCTGGAGAGCAATGACGCGCCCGGCGATCACCACGGCCGCAACGGCCCCGTGACGCTGCAGACCATCCCGCCCCGCGACCCGTGCGGCGTCGCCCTCCTGGAGGCCTGCGCGGCGGCCGGCCTCCCCACCACCCCGTTCAACACCGGCGAAACCGTCGTCCGCGGCGCGAACTGGTTCCAGATCAACCGCCGCCCCGACGGCACCCGCGCCTCCGCCTCGGTCTCCTACCTCCACCCGGTCATGGGCCGGCGCCGCAACCTCGATGTGCGCACCGGCATCCAGGCCAAGCGCCTCCTCTTCGACCCCGCCCTGCGCTGCACCGGCGTCGACTACCTCTCCCCCGACCTCGTCCATACCCGTACCGTCGCCGCCCGCCGCGAGGTCATCCTGTCCTGCGGCGCCATCGACAGCCCGAAGCTGCTGATGCTCTCGGGCATCGGGCCCGCCGCCCACCTCCGCGCCACCGGGATCGATCCGCTCGTGGACGCGCCCGGTGTCGGCGCCGGACTCCAGGATCATCCGGAGGGCGTGATCATGTGGGAGGCCAAGCAGCCGATGGTCACCACCTCGACCCAGTGGTGGGAAATCGGCATCTTCACCGCCACCGAACCCGGCCTCGACCGCCCCGACCTGATGTTCCACTACGGTTCCGTGCCCTTCGACATGAACACCTACCGCCGCGGCTACCCCACCTCCGAGAACGCCTTCTGCCTCACCCCGAACGTCACCCAGGCCCGCTCCCGCGGCACCGTACGGCTGCGCACCCGCGACTTCCGCGACAAGCCCAAGGTCGACCCGCGCTATTTCACCGATGAACACGACGTACGCGTCATGACCTACGGCCTGCGCCTCGCCCGCGAGATCATCGCCCAGCCCCCCATGGCGGACTGGGCGGGCACCGAACTCGCCCCCGGCGCCGCGGCCCGCTCCGACGCCGACCTCCTCGACTACATCCGCACCACCCACAACACCGTCTACCACCCCGCCTGTACGGTCCAGATGGGCGCCGCCAACGACCCGGCCGCCCCCCTCGACCCGCAGCTGCGCGTCAAGGGCGTCACCGGACTACGGGTGGCCGACGGCTCGGTGATGCCGCTCCTGACGACCGTGAATCCCTGCATCACGACGATGATGATCGGGGAGAAGTGCGCGGACCTGATCCGCGGAGCCTGAACTCGGCGACCGGCACGCCGCATTGCGCCGCCGCGCGGCCCCGCCCGGCGCCGGGCCCGCCGCCGTCAGCCCTTCATCGTCCGCCCCGCGGCGGCGAATATCGCCTCCAGCGCCGCCTCCCAGGCATACGGAAAGCCCTCCACATACATCTCCTGGGAGAGCCCCGGGCCCACCGTCACGCCCGGCAGGGAGACCGGTATCGCGCGCCCGTCCACGGCGATGACATGCGTCACCCAGGAGTCGCCGCTCGCGTCCGCGTCGGCGTTGACGTCATCGGGCCGGATCGGAAGCCCCCGCTCGATGAGTTCGCCCACCAGCAGATCGCGGTTGGACCAGATGGTCCGCCGGGCCGCATCGAACGAGGCGAGCTCCGCGACGAGGTCGGCCCAGGCGTAGGGCACGTCGTTGTGCAGCAGTGCCCACCGTCCTTCCGCGTCCGCCTCCTTCACCAGCGCGAGGGGGACGCCCGGCATGACGAGATCCCCCTCGTACCCCTGCGGACACTCGAAGGGGAACGAGACGCAGCCAGGCCGTTCGCCCCACGCCTCTCCGTCGTCGAGGTAGGCGAAGGGTTCCTCACATCCGCGCTCCGTGAGCTCGGCCAGCAGGGCCGCCACATTCGCCCGCGCGTGCTCCTCGATCGTGACGTCGTCGGCGAGGATGTCCTCGATGCTGTCGGTCATGCCGCCATTCTCGCGCGGCCCACTGACAACGCCCGAAGACCCGGCGGCGTCCCGCGCACCGCGGGCCGCATCCCGTCCCGGCGTCACCCGTGGCGGGCGTCCGGGGCGGCCGCTTCCAGGTCGTCGATGCTGCCCGACATGATCGTCCGTACGTGATCGGTGAGGTGCTCCGCAGGCCAGTCCCACCAGGCCACGGCCAGCAGCCGGGCGATGTCCGCTGCGCTGTACCGGGTGCGGATGAGGCGGGCGGGGTTGCCGCCGACGATCCCGTAGTCCGGTACGTCCGTGGTGACCACGGCGCCGGAGCCGATGATCGCGCCGTGTCCGATCCGTACGCCGGGCATCACCGTCGCCCGGTAGCCGAACCAGACGTCGTTGCCGACGACGGTGTCGCCTCGGTTCGGCAGGCCGGTGAGCAGGTCGACATGCTCGGACCACGAGCCACCCATCGTGGGAAAGGGGAAGGTCGAGGGGCCGTCCATACGGTGGTTGGCGCCGTTCATGAGGAACCGCACTCCCGTGCCCAGCGCGCAGAACTTGCCGATGACCAGCTTCTCCGGCCCGTAGTGGTAGAGCACATTGCGCGTCTCGAACGCGGTCGCATCGTCCGGGTCGTCGTAGTAGGAGTACTCCCCGACCTCGATCAGCGGGGACGTGACCAGCGGCTTGAGCAGCACCACCCGGGGCTGTCCGGGCATCGGATGGAGCACCGTCGGGTCGGTGGGCACAGGCATTTCCGGCGCATCCTCAGAGGTCGGGGGTCGGTCTCCGGTCCATGATCGCGGAACTGCACCCGCCAGGACACCGCTTTTCGCCGGCAGGCCGGAAAGCGACCGCCACCGCGGCCGGTCCGACGGCGGTCCGACGACGCAGCCCTACCCCCTACCCGTAATACCCCAGAGCTACGCGGCAAGTGCACTCTCCGGTGGGACGCCGACCACGCGAGGCGCTCCATACCTTCCGTACCGCACGAACGAAACACACCCGGTACGGACGGAAGGACCCTCCGCCATGGCGCCCCGCCAGCGCAGCAGCCGCCTGCGTCGCACCCTGCTCGCCGCGCTCGTCACCGCTTCGGTGGCGGTGCCGGTATCGGGCGCGGCCCGCCCCGCGGCCGTCCCTGCGCCCGTCCCGGCCGCCCTCGGCCCGCTGCGGTCCGCGAACCCCGCTGCCCTGGAAGCCCGTTACGCCGCCCAGCGCACCGGCATCCGGGCGGCCGAGCGGATGGCCGCCGGCCACGGCGACCGCAGCCGGTCCGCCGCGCTGCGCACCATGGCGGACCCGGCGCGCCACTTCCTCTCCTTCGACGGCCGCGACGGTGGCCGCACCACCGAGGTCTTCGGCGACCTCGCGCACGCCGAGCGGATCGCCGTACTGGTGCCGGGCTCGGACACCAACCTCGACACCTACGAGCGCTTCCGCGCCGGCGCCGTGGCGCTACGGCACGAGATGGGCGACCGGGCCGCCGTCATCGCCTGGCTCGGCTACAAGACACCCAGCACGGTGAGCCCCGAGGCGCTGACACCGGGCCGGGCCGACGACGCCGCCCCGCAACTCCGCACGTTCGCACGCGAGTTGAACACCGCGCTGCCCACCGCCCGGGTCTCCTTCCTCTGCCACTCCTACGGCTCCGTGGTCTGCGGCCGGGCCGCCGAGGGCCTGCGGGCCGCGAACATCGTCCTGTACGGCAGCCCCGGGACCGGCACCGACAACGTAGCGGCGCTGCACACCCGTGCGGCGGTCTGGGCCGGCCGCGGCAGCCACGACTGGATCGCCCACGTCCCGCACATCAGCCTCCCGCTCCCCTTCGCCACCTTGGGGTTCGGCACCGATCCGACGGCGAAGGAGTTCGGCGCCCGCCGCTTCGACGCGGGCGGCGCCGACCACAGCCACTACCTCGCCCCCGGCTCGACCTCCCTCAAGAACATCGCCCGCATCGCCCGCGGAACGGCCACCCCGGTCGCCGGAGGCCGTCATGCGTGAGCTGATCCGGCGCATCGACGCCACGACCCCGCCCGGCCGCGACCGGGCCGTCGATGCCCTGCGCGCCCTCGCCATCCTCGGCGTGGTGCTCGGCCACTGGCTGGTGACCGCCCTGGTCTCGGACAGCGGCACGGTCCACGGCGCGAGCCCCCTCCAGGACATGCCCCAACTCGCCCCGATGTCCTGGGTGTTCCAGACCCTGGCCGTCTTCTTCCTGGTCGGCGGGCAGGTGGCGGCAAAGAGCTACGCGGCCGCCCGCGCCCGCGGTACGGGTTACCGGCACTGGCTCGTCGCCCGGCTGGCCCGCCTGTTCCGGCCGGTGGCCGCCGTACTGGCGCTGTGGACCGTGGCGGCGGTCGTCATGGTCGCCTCCGGCGTGGGCTTCGCGACCCTCCACACCCTCCTCAAACTGGTCCTGTCCCCCCTCTGGTTCCTCCTGGTCTTCGCCGCGCTGACCGCCGCGCCCCCCCTCGCGGTCCGGCTCCATCCCCTGTGGCCGCTCGCCGTCGTCCTGCACATCGACCTCCTGCGCTTCGGCCTCGGCGCCCCCGCCTGGCTCGGCTGGGTCAACCTGGCCGCGGGCTGGCTCGTCCCGTACACCCTGGGCGCCGCCTGGGCACGGGGTGCGCTGCGCAGCCGTACGACCGGCTGGGTACTGCTTCTGGGGGGCGCCGCGACCACCGCGTTCCTGGTCATGTTCGCCGGCTATCCCGCCTCCATGGTCGGCGTGCCCGGTGCTGCCATCTCCAACCTCAACCCGCCCACCCTGGCCGCCGCCACCTTCGGCCTCGCCCAGTGCGGCGCGGCCCTGCTGCTCCTGGGCCCCCTGCGGCGGATCCTGCAACGCCCCGCCGCCTGGGCCGCGGTGGCCCTGATGAACCTGTCCGCGATGACGGTCTTCCTCTGGCACCAGACCGCCATGATGGCCGTGACGGCGCTGGGACTGCTCGCCGCCGACCCACTGCCCGGTCTGCACACCGTCCCCGACCACCCGGCCTGGATACTCGCCCGGCTGGCCTGGTTGCCCGTGTTCGCCGCCGCGCTGCTGATCTGCTGGGCCGCGTTCCACACCTACGAACAGCGACGGCCCAGGAGCACCGGCCGGGTCGTACGCGAAGGGCGTCCCGCGCGTACGGCCGAGGCGCGGCGTGTCTAGGCTGCCGGTCATGAAACGGGGGGACATGGCGAGGCGCTGTGCGCGGGCGCTGCGTGCGGTGCCGGGCAATCTGCGCGAGGACCTGTGGACGACGGCGGCCGGCGATCCCTTGCCGCGTACGGCCCGGCGGCCGCGCTGGCTGGACTGGCGACCGGCGATCGTGGTGCCGCTGGCGATAGCCGCGGTGCTGCTGCTGGCCATCCATGCGAACGAGTACGCCTTCGGCTACGGGATGAGCGTCTCGCTCGGGATGCTGCTCGCCTCGATCAGTTCGGCGGCGCTCGTGGCCGCGATGTTCCGGCCGGTTCTGGCCTGGTGGGCATCGATGGCGGGCACCGTCGTGGTCACGGGATTCGCGGCGGCGCCCGGCGGCGCCCCCACGATCTTCCCCTGGACCGGCACCGATCTCGCCCTGCAGGCCGGGGTGCTGTTCCTGCTGGCGCTGCGGGTGCGTCCCCGCATCGCGGTCGAAGTGCTGGTGATCACCGTACTGACCGACCTGCTGTGCAGCGCGCTCATCTCCGGCGTCCCGCACGACCCGCGCTTCCCCGTCACCGTCCTCGCGCTCTCCGTCCTCGTCGGGACCCTGCTCCGCGGCCGCCGGGTGGCCCGTACGGAGCTGGTCGCACAGGAGGAACTCACCGCCGAGGAACGGGCCCGGCGCGCCCTCCTGGAGGAGCGCAGCCGGATCGCCCGCGAACTGCACGATGTGGTCGCCCACCACATGTCGGTCATCTCCATCCAGGCGCAGGTCGCCCCCCACCTGGCCGAGAACCCCTCCGACGACCTCAAGGAGAATCTCACCGGCATCCGGCAGAACGCCGTCGCCGCGCTCGCCGAACTCCGCCGCGTCCTTGGAGTCCTCCGCTCCGAGGACGCCCTGCCGGAGAGCGCGCGGCACGCCCCGCAACCCACCCTCGACCAGTTGGAAGAACTGGTCGGCAACGTCCGCGCGGCCGGCCTCACGGTGGCCACCGAGACCACCGGAGACCGGCGCCCCCTCGCCCCCGGGATCGAACTGTCCGCCTTCCGCATCGTCCAGGAGGCCCTCAGCAACGCCATCCGCCACGCACCCGGAGCGCGGGTACGGGTGGCCCTGGACCACGGCGCCACCCACCTCACGGTCCGCATCACCAACACCGCCCCGGAACGCCCCGCCCCGCGCTCCCCGGGCATCGGCCACGGCCTGCTCGGCATGCGCGAACGCACCACCATGCTGGGCGGCGAACTGGCCACCGGCCCCACTCCGGAGGGCGGCTACGAGGTCCGGGCCGTACTCCCCACCAAGCCCCCCGCCGCCCCCGCCCCGCTCCCCGCTGCCGATCCGGTTGAGGACACCCGATGACGACCGCCCCGCCCATCCGCGTACTGATCGCCGACGACCAGATGATGGTCCGTCAGGGCTTCACGGTGCTGCTCAACGCCGAACCCGACATCGAGGTCGTCGGCCAGGCCGTGGACGGGCTGGACGCCGTCGCGAAGGTCGCCGAGCTCGCTCCCGACGTCGTCCTGATGGACATCCGCATGCCCGAACTGGGCGGCATCGAAGCCACCCGCCGCATCACCCGGCCCGCCGACTCCGACGCCGCCGTCAGAGTCCTCATCCTGACCACTTTCGACCTCGACGAGTACGTCTACGAGGCACTCCGCGCCGGCGCCTCCGGGTTTCTCCTCAAGGAGGCCTCGGCCGCCGAACTGGCGCATGCGGTAAGGGTGGTGGCGGCCGGCGAGGCCCTCCTCGCCCCGAACATCACCAAGCGCCTCATCACCGAATTCTCCCGGCTGACCGGCGCCACCCGCGCCCCGTTCAAGGACCGTGTCGGCCACCTGACGGAACGCGAGACCGAGGTGCTGTCCCTGATCGCCCAGGGGCTGTCGAACGCAGAGATCGCCGCGTGCCTGGTGGTGGCCGAGCAGACCGTGAAGACCCATGTGAGCCGCATTCTGGTCAAGCTGGGGCTGCGCGACCGTACCCAGGCGGCGGTCTTCGCCTATGAAACGGGGCTGGTGCGGCCGGTGGGGTACTGAGCCGACGTGGGCGGGCGGCTCATTCCTCCTCGTGGTGGAGGGTGCCTCACGCGCGCCTCGTCGGCACGGTCCGCGGCCTTGAACTGCTCGCGACGGGGAAGCCCGCTCCGAAGTAGGCGAAGCCCCGCAGGTCCGGCATCATCGCACCGGCCATGAGCCCCCTCCCGGGGCGGCTCCACGCCGCTCTCGCCGCAGCGCGCGAACTCGTCCCCGCGCACCATCCGGGAGCGCGCGCCCGGAACCGTCGGCTCGTCGACCGGCTCGCGCCGTCCCCGTCCCCGAAGCCCGTCATTTCCCGCAACGGCCGGTGCACTTGCATACGCGCCGGACATCCGCGGCGTAAAACTAGTCCTTTCAGGTGACGGCAGCGGCAGGCGCCCCCCGGACGGGATGCAACGCCACCGCACTTATCTCACTCCAGAATTTTCACCATTGACCGATCCCGATCGGGACACCACAACAACCGCTCATCAATCGCGCCGAAGCGCGCCTCACCACACCGAATACCGGAACAAGATCATTCCGTTTTCATGGCGCTCGTTCCGCTGGCGGGAAGGAGGGGCCCTGGTTACGTTGCGGGTCAGGACAGCAAGAAGGGCTTCGAGTGGTTGGTCGCCTGACTCGAAGCCCTTTACGCGTCCGCCCAACCAACCTTGAAGGAGACCGAGTTGATCGAACGCGCACACCGGAAGCGGACTCGCCAGCTTCCGGAGTTTTCCGACCCTAGCATTCCGCTTTTTGCCCTGGCGCAAACGGCCGTGATGAGCATTTTTGCCATCACCGTGCGCTGGGTTTCCGTACTGCTCACCGCAATTGCGGCCACCCTCGCATGGCGAGGCCTCGAGCTGCCCGCGGAGCTCTTCCTGGCCGTCCCGCCCATGGCATGGCTGGACCGGTCCGGTATCACGTATCTGCGCATCCGGCGCATGTGAGCCGGTGCCGGCGTCGGCGCACCGAGGTGAGCCGACGCCGGCCCCTTCGCGCGGCCACCGGCCTCCCGCTGCCGGGCGCCGCCAAGCCATCGAAGCCATGGGCAGACGTGTAGTCACGTTTCGGCCATCGTGAAAAGAACTGCGGTGGGCGTTACGGACCGCACACAGAGCCCCTTCCCCGCGGGAGCTCCCGGTGCCGCCCGGGAGATACGAGCACCCCATCGCCCGCGCACCAGGGCCCCCACGGCCGGGCCCCACCCCTGGGGCGCCGCCCGTCAGCGACCCGACAGCGGCGAGCCGCCTTGCCGCGAGCCGGACAACGGAGGCCCACCCCCTTGGCCGACATGCCACTCTCCTACACCGCGTTCTGCACCCTCCGACGGGACATTTACATCCGCTACGCCTCGGCCCGGGTGGGATGCCGCGGAGTCGGCCAGGAGCTGGCCCAAGCCGCCCTGAGAGACCTGGCGATGGTGTGGTTGCAGGCTTTGCAGAGCGCTTCGCCGGCCGCCGTCTCCTGGCGGCTGCTCGCCCGCCGGACCGCCGCCGGGGCACGAGGCCGAGGTGACAGCGGGCCGCATCGGATCCTGCCCGGACAGCAGGCGGACGCCGTGGTCCTGCGGTACCGCCTCGGACTGTCGATGAACCAAGCGGCGGACCTCATGGGGATCAGCGACCGGGAAATGACGGGAGTACTGCGCTCGGCAATGCGGCGCATGGCGCATCCGGCAACCTTTCCCCTGTCATATGCGCGAACATAATCAGGAGCAAATGTCAGGAGCAATACCTGCGTCACCGCGTACATCTACGCGTTTCCCTGGCCCAAAGCAGTCGACTCACCTCGCGGCGGATAACTGTGCGTAGCCGAGGGGCTGGCTCACCCAGGGGCATCAGCCCTAGCATGAGCCACTTACTCCACCAGGGAACCTGCGCCCCTCACAGGGAGCTTCGGCGCGGGAATACGACGCGGGGAGCACCACATTTCCATCGATGTCAGCGAACCCAGCGTAGCCAGAATGTGCGATTATCTGCTCGGTGGGACGGATAATTACGCCGCCGACCGGGAGGCGTGCGCTGAACTTCTCCGGATCGCGCCGAGCGCACGGGAACTGGCCCTCATCAACAGGGCGTTCCTCATCCGCGCGGTGCGCTATCTGGCGGCCGAGTGCGGGATCCGGCAATTCATCGACCTCGGCTCGGGCCTGCCCACTCGCCCCAATGTCCACCAGATTGCGCAGGAGGTCGACAAGGCGGCGCGGGTCGTCTACGTCGACAACGACCCCATCGTGCTCGCCCACGGCCGCATGATGCTCGAGGAAAACCTCACCACAACCTCCGTCATAGGGGCGGACCTGCGGGACACCGCCGCCATCTTCGCGAGCGACGAAGTCAACCGGCTCATCCGGCCGGACCAGCCGGTCGCGGCGCTGCTCGTGTCCGTACTGCACTGCATTCCCGATGGCAGTGACCCCTGGCGGCTCATCCGCGACGTGGCGGGCCGCCTGCCGTCCGGCAGCTATCTGGTCATTTCCCAACTCGCCAGCGACGACGTGAAGTTGCGCGATCGCGTCACCGATTTCATGCTCAAGACGACTGGCGGCGCATGGGGCCGGGTCCGTTCCTTCGCCGAGGTGGACCGCTATTTCGACGGACTGGAGCCGGTGCAGGCCGACGGGCCCGGTGAGGTGTCGCAGTGGTACCCGGACACCGATCTGCATCCGCGGCAGGCCACCGAGGAATGGTTCGAATACGGCGGCGTGGCCCGCATTCCCTAGTCCTTGTCGGCAAGCCGGTCGATGTACTCCTCGAGCATGACCAGGGTCTGCTTCTTGCCGACGGCCAGCGTCCACAGGTCATCGAGGGCCGCCCGGTGCGCCTCCATCTCATCGGTGTCGTTGATGTAGGTGCCGCCCTGGTTCGTGGCCTCCACGTACACCATGTTGCCGCCGTGGGCCGGCGGAAGCTTCAGCAGGGTGATGGAGGACGTGGGTGCGGCGGCGTGTTCGGCGGCGGCGAACGGGAGAATGCGGATATTGATGCGTTCCTTGTTCTCCGCAAGGTTGTACAGGTGGCGGAGTTGTCCGCGCATGACGGCCCTGCCGCCTGTCGGCTTGTTCAGGATGCTCTCGTCCAGCAGCGCGAAATAGTGCGGGGCGTCGGTTTGATCGAGCAGATGCTGACGCCGAAGGCGCACCGTCAGCCTTCGGTCGACCCGCCGTTCGCTGTCCCTGATCGCCCGCTCATTGGCCGGCTTCCGGAAGGGCGCCTTCATCACGGCGCGGGCGTAGTCAGCGGTCTGCAGCAACCCCGGGACGAAGAACCCCTGATAGGTGCGGATTTCCTCGGCCGAGGTCTCCATGCTGAACAGACGGTCCAGGCATCCCGGCACCACATCACGGAATCCGGCCCACCACTGCTTGGCCTGGGACTGCCGTACCAGCTCGCACAGGTCCGCCAACTCAGCGGCATCCGTGTTTCCGTAGAACGTGACGAGCCCGACGACAACCTCTTCCTGGAAGGGCGTCTTCGCGCTCTCGTATCGGCTCAGCGTGGAAACGGACCCGATAACGCCGGCAGCCACCACATCCGCCATGATGTATCCGCGGTCTTCCCGCAGCTGCCGCAGGTGGTTGCCCAGCACCATTCCTGCGGCAGCCGGCGGATGGACCGGCCCTTCGCCGCCGTCCGGCACCACGCCAAGGACCGTGTCACTCACTCTTGCTCCTCTTATGCCAGCACTTCACTGCACAGCATCGCAGCAAGAGGAGTCGGGGTGGCCGCTTCCACCCAGGTATGACGAATTTCAGACAGCCATGCTGTCGAACTCGCCCTTCCGCGCACCATCAAGAAAAGCCGCCACCTCCGAACGCGTGAACACCAGCGCCGGACCGTCCGGGAAGCGGGAGTTACGAACGGCCACCTCACCGTCAGCCAATCGTGCAATTTCCACACAGTCGTGGTACGAGTCGCTCGCTTTGGCCTTCACCCAGGTGACGGCCTCGATCGCGCTCGCCGTCACGCCATTTCCGTACTCCGCCATGCCATCCGCCCTTTCGTTCCTGACCAGCGCCAATGGCCTTGGCGTCGGCCGTCCGTACATGGAGCCCCGATGAACCGGCACGCACTTGCACGCATTCGTGAAATTGCACGGGGTCGTGGGGTGTCGACGATCCTAGCCACGTGATCAGGGCTTTACTGTCCCTCGAAGGAGCGTTCTTGCGGCATGAAAATACGAGCCGCGCCATTCGAAAGAATGTTGCCCGAGGTTCGTGGAACGTGCCGCCCAGAATGGCTGGAGTGACTGCGGTAGCGCGGGGTGGCTCACCACCGGCATGCCACCGTCTCCCGCCCCCCGGGGCACCGGCCCTGCCGTCCCCGGACAATACGGAGCATGGACCTGCGCTCCGAGCTGCTTCCGCCGCCTGTGGAACGACGGCTGCTCATCGACCTCTGCGCGGACATCGAGCGGATCTCCGGCCTGATGGATCGCGGCGGCCCGGCGGACGCCGCCGTGGCCACCGCCGTCGCCGCCTTCAACGAGAAGACCGGCCACACGTACGCGGCCCTCGACTTCGCCGAATACGACGGAGCGCGCAGCCTGACGGACCTCGCACGGGAAGCCGCCCGGCCTGCGCATCCGAAGGTGCCCGGCATCACGCGCGACGAACTCATCGAAATCGTCCGCAGAATCCTGGCCGGCGACGCCGAGACCGACTACTACCTGCGGCTGTTCGACGCCAATGTGCCTCATCCGCGGGCCGTCGACCTCCTCTTCCACCCGCCGGCCGGACTCCGGGACGCTTCCGCCGAGACGATCACCGACGCGGCACTGAGCTACCGCGCGATCGCGTGGTGACGCGACGGCCCGCGACGGAGAACGGCGGGCACAGCACGGAGGCCTAGCCCAGGGTGCCGCCGGTGTTCCGGATCATCTGCCGGAGCACCTTCAGGGTGGTCACGTAGTCGGCGTCGTCGATGCCCTGGTGGATGCGGTCGCGGATGGCCGGGGCGTGCCGCTTGAGACCGGCTCGGGCGTCGTCCCCGGACGCGGTGATCCACAGCCGTCCCTCGCCGTCACGGGTGAGCCAGCCGCGCTCCAGCAGGACCTCCGCCTCGGCCGTCAGGTCGTCCTCGGGCCGGAGGTAGGAGCTCATGACGTGTTGGAGTTCCGGGACGGTCATGCCGTGGCCGTCCGGTGAGATGCCGTTCTTCGAGAGGTTGCGCAGCAGCCAGTACTGCGGCTGGGTGAAGCCGAGTTCGGCCTGCTGGGCGCGGGTGAAGGCGACGAGGGCCTCATAGGCCAGCCCGGTCCAGTACGCGGCTGGCTGTGCGGCGAGTTCCGCCTCCGGCGTCTTCTGATGGTTCGTCATGTGTGCTGTCCCCTACGGACGTTATGGGTGATCGCTGGTATAGGCACCGTAAAACGTCAAGTTTGGTTGAGGTCAAGGCGACGGGCTCCAGCAGGGGCGTTGCCCTGCGTGCGCGCCCGGAGACGCGTCAGGGGCGGGGCGAGACGCCCCCGGGCCGGGCGCGCGGCCGGATCACCAATCGGCACCAGGTGTCGCGGCGGCGGCCGGGAATCGGATCTTCGCGCCCAGGGGACCGAGGCGGCGGGTGAGCGGATGAGCGGGCGGGTGGCGTCCGGCCCGGCAGGTGGCTGCGGCGCGGCGCGGTGGGCGAGGTGTCGTGCTTCACGGTCGCCCCCGCCCGCACGGCGACGCGGATCACATTCGGCGGCGGGCGCGACGAGGATCACCCAGGGGGCATTTCACGCCTAATTTCCGCAGAACCGGACACTTTCATCTCACATGGCGGCTCATTCCCCGCCCCGATCCAGTCGTGGGGCAAGATCACGACCCCGCCCGGACGGCACCGCATGAACGATCAAAATGGTGGCGGGTTAGCATATGAGCACCGCCTAGCTCGAAAGATAAGCCTGTGACTGTCAACGACGACTCGTTCACCAATTGGAAGACCCGCGAGGAGATCGCGGAGTCGATGATCCCGATCATCGGGAAGCTGCACCGGGAGCGGGACGTGACGGTCCTGCTTCACAGCCGCTCCTTGGTGAACAAGTCGGTGGTCAGCATCCTCAAGACCCACCGATTCGCCCGGCAGATCGCCGGCGCGGAACTCTCGGTCACCGAGACGCTGCCGTTCCTGCAGGCTCTCACCACGCTCGACCTCGGCCCGTCGCAGATCGACATCGCCCTGCTCGCCGAGTCGTACCGGACCGACGACCGCGGTCTCTCGGTGGAGGAGTTCACCGCCGAGGCCGTCGCCGGTGCCACGGGCGCCAACAAGATCGAGCGCGGCGACGGCCGCGACGTCGTGCTCTACGGCTTCGGCCGCATCGGCCGCCTCGTCGCCCGCCTGCTCATCGAGAAGGCCGGCTCCGGCAACGGCCTGCGCCTGCGCGCCATCGTCGTCCGCGGCGGCGGCGAGGCGGACCTGGTCAAGCGCGCCTCCCTGCTGCGCCGCGACTCCATCCACGGCCAGTTCCAGGGCACGATCACCGTGGACGAGGCGTCGAGCGCGATCATCGCCAACGGCAACACCATCAAGGTGATCTACGCCAACGACCCGTCCGAGGTCGACTACACGGCGTACGGCATCAAGGACGCCATCCTCATCGACAACACGGGCAAGTGGCGTGACCGCGAGGGTCTCGCCAAGCACCTGCGCCCCGGCATCGACAAGGTCGTCCTGACCGCCCCGGGCAAGGGCGACGTCCCGAACATCGTGCACGGCGTCAACCACGACACGATCAAGCCGGACGAGCAGATCCTGTCCTGCGCCTCCTGCACCACCAACGCGATCGTCCCGCCGCTGAAGGCGATGGACGACGAGTACGGCGTGCTGCGCGGCCACGTGGAGACCGTCCACTCGTTCACCAACGACCAGAACCTGCTGGACAACTACCACAAGGCCGACCGCCGCGGCCGCTCCGCGCCGCTGAACATGGTCATCACCGAGACCGGTGCCGCCTCCGCCGTCGCCAAGGCGCTGCCGGACCTCAAGGCGCCGATCACCGGCAGCTCGATCCGCGTGCCCGTCCCGGACGTGTCGATCGCCATCCTCAGCCTGCGCCTGGGCCGCGAGACCACCCGTGAGGAAGTCCTCGACTACCTGCGCGACGTCTCGCTGCACTCGCCGCTCAAGCGCCAGATCGACTTCACCACCGCCCCCGACGCCGTCTCGATGGACTTCGTCGGCTCGCGCCACTCCTCGATCGTCGACGCCGGCGCCACCAAGGTCGACGGCGACAACGCGATCCTCTACCTCTGGTACGACAACGAGTTCGGCTACTCCTGCCAGGTCATCCGCGTCGTCCAGCACGTCTCCGGCGTGGAGTACCCGACCTACCCTGCCCCGGCGGTCTGATCACGGCGATCTGATCTCGGCGGTCCGACCTCGGCGGACGGACCGGTCCAGGCGGACCGGTCCGATCCGGTGTCCCGGCCGGCGGGTGGCAGTGGGGTGGCAATCGATTCCGTACGTACGGTGTCCGGTTGCCCACCCACCGCCACCCGCCGGCCGTCGACGTTCCTGGAGGTTTCAGCGATCGGCCCGACCGGCCTGCGGGAGCAAGTCGTCCAGCAGCACCGTGAGTTGGGCGAGTGAGGGCCGCGCGCCCGGGTCGGGGGCGAGGCAGCTGTCGATCGCCGTGGCGAGGCTGCGCGGAAGGCGCCGGCGGGTCCCGACGGGCGGGGCCGGTTCGTCGAGCCGGGGAAGCGAGGGGTGCGCGGCGTCCGGGGCCGCCGCGTCTTCGCTCTCGTCGTAGGGCGCGTCACAGCCCTCGTCGTAGCTCGTGTCACGGGCGTCCTCGCCGTCGCTCGTGCCACAGGCCTCCGAGCCGTCGCCGAACGGGACCTCCCCGGTGGCGGCCTCGTACAGCGTGATGCCGATGCCCCAGACATCGGCCGCGGGGGTGAGCATCCCGCCGCGGGCCTGCTCGGGAGCCAGGTAGCCGAAGGTGCCCAGGCCCGGCGGGGCGGGGCCCGGTGGGCGGGCGATGCTCAGATCGAGGACCGTTGCGCGTCGGCAGCCGACGACGATGTTGGACGGCTTCAGGTCCAGGTGCAGCAGGTCCTTGCCGTGCAGGTAGTGCATGGCCGAGCACAGGTGCAGGCCGAGGAGGGCGAGGTCGGTGGCGGCCAGCCGGCGCCTCCGGCGGTCGATGAGGTACGACAGGGTCTCGCCCGTGAGCGTCTCCAGTACGACGAACGGCTCCGGAGATTCGCCCGTTGCGTAGCCGCGCACCAGGTGTGGGTGGGTGAACGTCCGGAGCCAGTGGCCCTCTTGCAGCAGCCGCTCGCGCAGCCGCTGGTCGTCCCGTCGGGCCGGGCGCAGCACCTTCACGACGCATCGGCACTCCCGCTCCCGGCTCCAGGCGTCGTACAGATCCAGCCAGCCGGTGCGGCACAGATGCGCGAGGACCGCGTAGCCCGGGGCCACCGTCCTTCCGGCCGCCAGCGGCGGCGCCTCGGGGGCGTGCGGACGGCTCATGGCACGGCCTCGACCGTGGGCGCCTCGCCCGGCTCGTGAAACCGGCAGAGCCGGGCGTACGGGGCGCTGCGGGTGAGCAGCTGGTGGTGTGTGCCGCGGTCGGTGATCCGGCCGTGGTCGAGCAGCACGATCTGGGTGGCGTCGCGGACGGTGAGCAGGTTGTGGGAGATGAGGATCGTCGTGCGTCCCGTCATCAGCAGGCGCAGGGGCTGCAGGATGTGCCGGCCGGATTCCGCGTCGAGGCCGGTGGTCGGTTCGTCGAGGAGGAGTACGGGCGCATCGCGGATCATGGCGCGGGCGATGGCGAGGCGCTGTCGTTGGCCGCCGGAGAGCAGTCGGCCGCGCTGGCCCACCACGGTCCCGTAGCCTTCGGGGAGCCGGCTGATGAAGGCGTGGGCGTCTGCGGCGTGGGCCGCGGCAACGATCTCCTCGTCGCTCGCGCCGGGGCGGCCGTAGGCGATGTTGTCGCGCACCGTGCCGTGGAGGACCAGGGTCTCCTGGAGCAGCATGGCGACGTGGTCCCGCAGCTCGTCCAGGCGCAGATCGCGCAGGTCGATTCCGTCGAGGCGGATGCTTCCGTGGTCCGGATCGTAGAAGCGCAGCAGCAGCTTGGCGGCGGTCGACTTTCCGGCTCCGCTCGGCCCGACCAGTGCCAGCGTCTCGCCGGGTGCCACGGCGAAGGAGACGCCGGAGAGGGCCGGCCGGGTGGTCCCCGGGTAGCGGAAGGAGACGTCCTCGAACTCGATCCCGCCGCGGGGGTGTCCGAGCTTCCGGGGGGCGGTGGCCTGGACGACCTGCGGCCGCTGGTCGAGCAGCTCGATGATCCGCTCCCCGGCGGCGGACGCCGAGTAGAAGGTGTTGCTGAGGCCGGACAGGCCGCGAATCGGGCTGTAGAGGCGGCTCAGCAGGGTGAGGAAGACCATCAGGCCGCCCAGGGTGAGGCGGCCCTGGACCAGTTCCCAGGTGCCCAGGCCCATCACAAGCAGCGCGCCGGCCAGCTCGATGACGTCGACGACCGTGGCATAGGTGGCACCGATGCGGGCGGCGGCCATCGCGGCCCGGAACCTCCCGAGGTTCTCGCGCTCGAACCGGCCGTGCTCCCAGCGCTGCCGGTTGTACGCCTGGACCAGGGCGATGTTGCCCAGGGCCTCTTCGGTGATCGCGCTGATCGAGCCGCTGCGGCGTCGCCGCTCGCGCGATGCGGCCTTCACCCGCCGGGAGAAGCGCCGCGCGGTGCACCAGAACAGGGGGGCGATGACGAGGGCGAGGACCGTCAGGTCCCACCGCAGGAAGAACAGCACGCCGAGGAAGACCGCCAGCCGTATGACGTGGGCGATCGCGTCGACGATCCCGGAGAGCAGGAAGGTCTCGACCGCGTCGACGTCACCGGTCACCCTGGCGAGCACATCGCCGAGCCGCCGCCGTTCGAAGAAGCCGAGTGACAGATCCTCGACGTGGCGGAACAGATCCGACCGCAGGGCCAGCAGGAACCGTTCGCTGACCCAGGTGGAGGTCACCTCGTCGGCGAAGTCGAGAATGCCCGCCAGGAACGTGAACGCGAGGTAGGCGAGCGCGATCGGCAGGAAGAGCTGCAGGTTGCGCGGGACCAGCATGTCGTCGATGACGATCTTGAAGAGCCAGATCTCGGCCGCGTCGACGACGGGTGCCAGCACGACGAAGGCGAGGATCACCACCAGCCAGCGCCGGCCGCCACGCGTGTAGGGCCAGAAGCGCCGGAAGATGTCCCGCAGGGCCACCGGCGGCGCGGCCTCGACGATGCGGTCCGGGCCATCGGGTCCGTCGGCGACGGACAGCAACCGCCGCACCCACTGCGCAAGGCGGCCGGTCGCGGTACGGCTCGTGCCCTCCTTGCCCACGCCGTCGGCCCGGGTGTCGCCGCGGGAGGGGGCGTTCGGCCGCGCGCTGCTCATATCGCCTCACCGACTGATGCGGCCGGGCAGCAGGCCCGGCCGCTGGCGGACACACCGAGTGCGTCCGTAGGCGTCAGTACCTCCCTCCGTGGTGCCTGTGGTGGTCGTGGTCCCTGTCATGGCGCCGACGCCGGTGGCGGTCGTGGCCGTGTCCGCCCGAGTCCCTGCGCCTGTCCGTCGTCATACGGTCGCGGTGACGGCGCAGCGCGGGAGTCAGGCGATCGAAGACTCCCATGGTCTCCCCTTCCTCATGGACCCCTGGAATCCCTCATCAACCACATATACGAAAGGGAATTGAGAAAGGATTGAGCGAAGATTCACGGGCGGACTTCCGCCGCTGGACGACTACGCTGCGTCAGGACGGCGCCTGAGGGACACCGCTGGGGCCTCCGCTCCGGGAGCTTCTCCCGGTTCACGGGCCCCTGCGCCGTCGCCTTGTCACCCGGCCGCCGCCGTCGTCGCCGTCGCCGTCGCCGTGCCGAACGGGTTGTCGATCACGTACCGCCACAGGCCGTCCGGTCCGCGCCGGGCGACGTCCGTGGCGGTGCCCTCCAGGTGGACGTGCTCGCCGTCCGGCCGGTGGCCGTCGATCACCCAGTCGACGATGAGCAGCGCGATGTCATCGGCGAGGTAGGTGTGCCGGGGGCTGACGCTGATGGGCAGCCCCAGGGACTGGAACGCGGAGTTGGCGGCGGCGAGTTCCGGGCCGGCGACGGATGTGCCGGGCCGGGGAACGAACACCGCTCCTTCGTCGTAGACATCGGTGAGCGCCTGGGGGCTGCCGGAGTTGAACGCGGCGGCGAAGACCATGGGGTGCTGCGCGGCATCTGTGGTCAGGGCGACGGAGGGGGCGTGATCGTGGGCGGAATGCATACGGGGATTCATGGCGGCAGCCAAGCCGGTCGCGAGGTGGCTCACCAAACGGAAACCCACGCCGGGGAAGCCGACCTGGTGCCCTCGCCGGCCGGGCGCAGCGACCGGCCGGTGCCGGACTGTCCGGTCGAGATCGCGCTGGCGGCGATCGGGGGCCGCTGGACCACCTTGGTCCTGCGGGAGCTGATGCAGGGGCCGCACTCCTTCGGCACGCTGCGGGAAAGGCTCCCGACGATCAGTCCCAAGGTGCTGGCCGACCGGCTCCATACGCTCCGCGCACGCGGTCTGGTCGACCAGGAGCGGCTGGCCGGTTTCCCCGCCCGCACCCGCTACACCCTCACCCCGGCCGGGTGGGCGCTGCGTCCGCTGCTCATCGAGCTGTACCGCACGGGCGAACGCCTGGCCACACTCTCCTGCGCGGACGAGTCACCGTGACGTAGCGGCCCGGTGCCCGGCCCAGGCGGCGGCCCGGAGCCCGTGCGGCAGCTGCAGAGTTTCTTCGCGGTCATCGGATCGTTGGTCCGGTCGTGTCAGTGAGCAATACCCCAACCCCATAGGCGCGGATCGACGGCGGCCCCGGCGGGGCGATACCCCACGGCACGGTCGGCGGCCGGTACCCCGCCCCATCCTGTCCGCCCGTCCTCTTCCCCACCTGTGTCCGCGGGACATGCGAATGGAGAGCCTTGTGCGAATGACCGACATCCAGCGTTGCGAGATCCGGCCCGGACGCCTCGTGGAGTGGACGCTGCATCGGACGACCGTCGAGGCCGCGATGAGTTCGCCGGACGATTCCCGACCGCCCGCGTACGTACAGGAGTCCCATGTCCGCACGGCGCGATCGGTACGCCAGGACGGCTTGTTCGTACCGACCTGGCTCGGGACGGCGTTCGACATCCCGGGACAGGTCGATCTCGATGCGCTCCAGGACGCGCTGCGGGCCTGGACGCTTCGGCACGAGACGCTGCGCAGCGGTTTCCGCTGGATCGGCGACGACATGCGGCGCTTCACCCTGGACGCCGATGCCGTCGTGCTGCAGCGGGCGGACATCGGGGACTTTCCCGACGCGGCGACGCTGACCCAGTACCTTCAGGACCGCTTCGACGTCGCGGCGGACGCCCTCAGCTGGCCGAACTTCATCTTCACCGCGGTCGTCAGGGACGGCAGCACGAGCGTCTACATGGCGTTCGACCACAGCAACGTCGACTCGTACTCGATCCAGCGCATCCCCGCCGAGGTCCACGAGCTCTACGCGGCCAGCCGCGAGAGCCGCGCCGTGGACAGGACGCCGGTCGCCAGTTACGTCGACTTCTGCGCAACCGAGCGCACGAACGCCGACCAGATCGACGACACGCATGCGATCGTCGCTCGCTGGCGGGAGTTCATCGCCCAATGCGACGGGAAGCTGCCGAACTTCCCCGTCGACCTCGGTCTCGACCCGGGAGGGAAGGTGCCCACCCAGAAGTTCCTGCACGAGATGCTCGTGGACGACGCGGACGCGGCGGCCTTCGAGGCGTACTGCCGCCCGTACGGCGGGAGCCTCGTCGGCGTCCTCGCGGCCATCGGCCTCATCGTCCGCGATATCGGCGGGCAGCAGGTGTACCGCACCGTCGTGCCGTTCCACACCAGGGCGAAGTCCCAGTGGTCGGACTCGGTGGGCTGGTATGTGGGCGGCGCTCCGATCGAGGTTCCGGTGGCGCAGGCACCGGATTTCGACAGCGCACTGGCCATGGTCCGCGCCGCGCTGCGCAAGAACCGGCCCCTTTCCCGGATGCCCATCGCCCGGGTGCTCCGGCTGCTGGGCTCCGACTTCCGGCCCACGTCTCCGGACCTGTACTCGATCGTCTCGTTCGTCGATGCCCGCGGCATCCCGGGGTCGGAGCGGTGGCAGGACCTCAAGGCGTACGGGCTGATCCGGGTCTCGTACGGCGACCAGGTGTGTGCCTGGGTCACCAGGCTCCACGAGGGCCTGCAGTTCGCCAGCCGCTATCCGGACACCGACGTCGCGTACCGGAACATGCGGCGGTGCGTCGAGCGGCTGCGGGAGCTCATTGTGTCGGTGGCGCGGAAAGACGTGGCCTTGCGCGCCTAGGTGGTTTCGTCCGGATCAGGCGTCCAGGTCAGGCGGTCGTCGGCCCGGTTACGTCGTCGACCGACCGGTCAGCCCCAGGTGAGCGGGTCGAGATGGAGGTAGAAGCGCAGGCGGTCGTGGTCCAGGGCGATGCCGTACCTCTCGGCGAACGCCACGTCCGCGGCCCGTGCCTGCTCCTCGTCCCTCCATGTCTCCCGCGCGTTGGCGAAGAGCAGTGCCAAGTCGGCGTAGCGGTCGGCCAGTCCGAGGCGGCCCAGGTCGATGAAGCCCGACACGTCCAGGGTCTGCGGATCGAGGATGATGTTGGGCAGGCACAGATCCCCGTGGCAGACGACCGTGTCGGCGCCCTCCTGATCCCGTCGCCGAGGGATCTGCGGGGTGAGGCGGGTCAGCAGGTCCGTGGGGGGCGTGTGCTGCTGTTCCGCGGGGAGGAACTCCGGGTTCACGGCGCCACGGGCCACGACGTCGTGTGCCAGGGCGACCATCGCGTCCAGGCCCCGGCGGAACGGGCACTCCGACACGGGCACCTCGTGCAGCCGACGGACCGCGTCCGCGATGCGTTCCCAGGAGGCTCGCAGGTCCTCAGCGGGCATCCGGTCGGCGGGTGTGCCGGAGACGGCGCTGGTCACCAGGCAGGCACCCGCGTCACCGGAGTACCAGTCGAGAACCCGGGGCCCGGGTACGCCCCGACCGCTCAGCCATGCGATCCGGTCCCGCTCGGCCGTCAGGTCGGCTGCCGCCGCCGCGGGTACGCACTTGGCGTACCGGGTGGCGCCCGCATTCCGGAAGACGAGGGCTCCCGACTCACCCGCCGTGACGGGCAGCCAGTCGACGCCGCCCATGCCGAGCAGCGTCGGCGATAAGGCCCGAGGTCCGGAGTGATCGCTCATAACGGCAACTCTAGCCAGCCCGGCATTCCCCGCTCGGGCCGCCGGATCCCCCTCCGCCGCGCCCCGGCGCGATCCGAACGCACCGCCCGGGAGCCGGGACAGGCACAGACCGGCTCAACGGGCCTGGTCAACGGGTGTGGTCAACGGGTGTTCGGCTCGGCGGAATCGCGGCACGGCCGTGGCCGAGCCGGACGCTGAGCTGGGCACCCACTTCCCGGAACCCCAGGGCCAGGGCCACCCGCTGTGATGCGCGGGGCCGCGCTCTCCACTGGGGCAGCAACCCGGCGCCGAGGGCATGGGCCACCGCCGCGGACGCCACGACCCGGGCCAGGCGCCGGCCCCGGTGGCGCGGGGCGACCAGCACACTCAGATGGGCCACCGACCGCGGCCAGGACCGGTACTCGGCCGCGGCCACCACCTCCGCGCCCCGGCGCAGACAGAACGCGGGCGAGTCGATCTCCTCCAGGCCGCTCTCGCCGGCGTCCTCCTCCCCGGCCAGGGCCGGCAACGCGGCCACGCCGGCATCACCGACCGGCAGCCGCTCGACCCCGGCACCTTCGTGCGCAGGACGGAAGCCGCCCCGGTCGAGAGAGAAGAGCGACGCCGGCCCGAGGGCACCGAGTACCGGCAGCACCGCACGCAGACGAGCGGGGTCGACGAGGTCCTCCTGGGACATCCTCCGCGCGGCGTCGTCCATCATCCGGGCAGCCCACGCGCTCGGCGCCGTGACGAGGGACGCGTCTCCGATCCGTACGATCCCGGTCCACGACGGCGGAGCCAACCGCGACCCGGCCGCAACCACCACCGTCGTCCCGCCCGAGGGACAGAACTCGACCGGTACGCCCGCCAGCTCCACCCACAACTCCCGGGCGCGTACGAGCAAGAGATCGTCAGCCATGGTGTCACCCCTCCCCCAGCACCGCCCGGATCACATGCCGGGCGTTGTGTGCCATCGCCTGGTTCGTCCTCCGGTAGTACGGCAGCGCGATCAGCGCCTGGGAGAGGGTCCGGCCCCGGCCGCGGTGCCAGGTCGCGTCGTCCACGTCGAGCGCGTCGCGGAAGACCTGCCGTGCGTCGGCCGGCAGCAGATTCCACGCCGGGAACAGGTCGCAGGCCGGATCGCCCACCCCTGTGCACCCGAAGTCGATCACCGAGGTCAGCCTGCCGCCGGCCACCAGCAGATTGCCCGGCATCAGATCGGCGTGCAGCCACACCGGCGGCCCGTCCCAGGCCGGGGCCCGCAGCGCGTCCTCCCATACGGCGGCCGCGGCATCGCAGTCGACGTCCTCCTGCGGGATCCCGCGCAGTTCCTCGATCGCCGCCCGGGTCGATGCGTCGAGCGAGGCGAGTGGCCCGCCGCGGTGCGCCATCGGCGCCCCCGGCAGGGTGATGTTCCGCATCGCCGCCACGAACCCGGCCAGGTCCTCGGCCAGCGGCACGGGCTCGCGCAGCGCCCCCGCCTCGGCGGTCTCCCCCGGCAGCCACCGGTACACCGACCACGGCCAGGGATACCCCTCGGCGGGGCGACCGGCCCCGAGGACCTCGGGGACGGGCGTGGGCAGCCGGGGTGCGAGGCGGGGCAACCACTTCCGCTCCAGCGACACGTCCTCGGCCCCGCCGTTCACCAGCGGCAGGCGGACGACCATGCCGTCGCCCAGCCGGTACATGGCGTTGACCGTGCCGCCCGACGGAAACCGCGCCAGCGGCAGCCCCGCCCACTGCGGGAACTGCCCGGCGATCAGCCGCCGCACGAGGTCTTCGTCGATGGGGTGTTGGCCGGTATGCATCTGCCCTGTGCTCATGGGGTGCCATCCGACCGCCGGACGCGGACGGGCGTCAAACGCATTTCCCGCCGGTATCCGGGCCCGCGGACACGGGTGCCGGTGACCGCGACGGCGGCCGGTGGCCCTCGCACCGCTCGCCGCCGTGCTCGTCACGGCTGCCCGTCGCGGCCGCCGAGTGCCTGCGTCAGCGTCGGTAGGTGCCCACGAGCGTGCCGCTCGCCAACTCCCGCCCGTGCACGGCACGATGCACCGCGTCGACCGTTGGCCTGCCGTGCAGGGCAAGCGGCTCCGGCACGGCCCACAGGCGGAAGAAGTAGCGGTGCGCCCCGTGGCCCGGCGGAGGCATCGGGCCGCCCCAGCCCACCCGGCCGAATCCGTTGGGCCACTCCTGGCCGCCGGGAGGCGGCTCGCCCTCCGCCGCACCGGAACTCCGCGGGTCGATGCCGGTGACCAGCCAGTGCAGGAACGACCCGCCCGGGGCATCGGGGTCCTCGCAGAGCAGCACCAGCTCCGACGTACCGTCCGGCACCGCGGACCAGGTCAGGGGTGGCGAGGCATCGTCACCCTCGCCGCTGTGGCGTCGAGGGATCTCCGCATGGTCGTCGAACGCCGCGCTGCTGAGCTCAATTCCCGTCATGCGCGCGGCCCTACCCGGTACGGACCGGCCGGCACCGGTCCGGGCGGACGGAGCACCCGACCGGCCGAGTACGTCGGCCGGCCCGCCGGGAACCCGTAGGACGGACGGATACGGAGTACACGATGCCGACGAGAATCCTGCTGGAGGGCCGGCCGGGCGTGGGGAAAACCACCGTCGTCCGCCGATTGGCCGCTCTCCTGCGCACCCGTGAAGCCGTCGGCTTCACGACGGAGGAGATCCGGCACGGCGGCACCCGCACCGGTTTCGCGCTGGAGATCCTGGAGGGCGGCCCCCGGGCCGTGCTCGCCCATGTCGACTTCCCGGGGCCGCCACGGGTGGGCCGGTACGGCGTCGACCTGGGCGTCATGGAGCGGCTCGCGCTGCCGCGGCTCAGGTCGGCAGCGGCGGATCCGGTCCCTGGGGAACTCGTGCTGATCGACGAGCTCGGGCGGATGGAGCTGGCGTGCACCGCCTTCCGGGCCACGGTCCGGGACCTGTTCGCGTCCGATGCCGACATCGTCGCGACGGTCCATGCGAAGAGTGACCCCTTCACCGACAGCCTCAAGCGGCGGGCCGACGTCGAACTCGTCCAGGTGACGCGGGAGAACCGGGACGTCCTCCCCCGGGATCTGGCAGGACGGTTGGAGAGCGGGTGAAGGGCCCGTCGGGATCTCCGGCCGCAGGTCCGCGTTGTCTGCCGTCGCCCCGCCCGCCGGGGGCCGGGCCGAGGACCGAGGCAGGCGGGGGCCGCCGACGTCAGCGCCGTAGCAGTCGCTTCTGCACCGACTCCAGCGGCCCGTGCGCGAACCGCCGCAGCCACAGGCTCGCCCCCGTCACCAGCACCAGACAGATCGCCGCCCACAGGCCCATCACCCACCAGGGGCCCAGGTCCGCCCAACGGGACGCCAGGCCGAGGCCGATGCCGTAACAGGCCAGCATGGCGAGGACGTTCTGCAGTACGTAGCAGGACAGGGCCGTACGGCCGACGGAGGTCAGGGCGGAGATCGTGGCGGAGGCCAGTGGACCGGGGCGGCGCAGCCGGTCCATCGCCGTGCCGATGAGGCCGAGGTAGCCGAGCGCCAGGACCGGTGCGGCCCCGTAGCGGTCGAGGAAGAAGAAGGCCGGGCCGCCCAGTACGGCCAGGGCGGTGAGGGGCAGGCCGATTCCCAGTCCCCAGCCGGCCAGCCGGCGTCGTATGCGGCGCCCGGCCGCGTCGTCCTGGAAGGCCCCGGCACGGAAGAGCCGTACGCCGAGCAGGAACAGGAACACCAACAGGCCGAAGGAGAAGACCGGTTCCATGCGCAGTGCCAGGGCGTGCGACAGCCGGAAGGCGATCTGTTCCGGATAACTCCGCTCGGCGTACAGCGCCACGGCATCGGCGTCGGGGCCGCCCTCCGTCCCGCCGCCCGGGGCGAGCAGCATGGCGGCCGTGATCAGCGTCATCGCCGCCAAGTGGAGTCCGCCCATGGCGATCCAGGTGACGCGCTGGGCCCGCGCGGACCGCGTGAGCAGCCAGGCCACCAGCATCGCGACCACCGCGTACCCCATCAGCACGTCCCAGGCGAAGACGAGGACGAAGTGCACGGTGCCCTCGGCGAAGAGGAACAGCGCCCGCCACTTGTACCGGCCCGGCCACGGCTGCCCGCGCCCGGCCGCCGACCGGAACTGGATGGCCAGCCCGACTCCGAAGAGGATCGTCAGCATCGACAGGAACTTGCCGTTCGCGAGGGACCGGAAGACCGTCTCCGCCACCCCGGCCAGGGACGACGAGTCGGCTCCCGACGCCGTTCCGGCGCTTCCGCCGAGGACGCCCCACTCGGCGCCCGGCCCGGCGAAAATCCAGACGTTGCTCATCAACGTCCCCAGAATCGCCACCCCGCGCAGCACGTCCAGCAACGGAAGGCGCGCCCGTGCCGCGCCTTCCGCGTCTCCGACGGCCCCCTCCGCCGCCACGGCTGTCTGTGTCCCCACTGCCTCGGCCACCCCAACTCCCGCCCACGATGTGCGTCTTGACACCATGGTCGAGGCCTGCCGGGCCCGATTCCTCGTCCGCAACGACGAATGCGTACTACATCCTTGGATGCAGTACGCCCCCGACGAAGGGCAGAACGGAGCCCGGCGCCGGGCCTTCGCCTCGGACGCCGGGCCCCTGTCCGCTACTTGCCGCCGCCACCGACGGCGTTGTTGCAGCCCATGCTGGAGCCGATCCCGCTGGACTGCGCGCCCGGGGCGCCCTCGCCGTTGAGCGCATTGCCCAGCAGGCCGTTGAGGACGCCGACCTCGCCGAGGACGTCGACGTTCAGGTCGTGCGAGCGGCACGAGCTGCCGGACTTGACGTTCCACGTCTCGCCGCCGCCCCACCCGCCGTGGGCGTAGGCGGTGCCGGCGTCGAGGAGGGCGACGCTGCCGAGGGCGGCAACCACAACGGCGGCCTTGTGAAGCTTGCGCATTTCTCTCTCCCGAGCTTGGTTGGATGCGATCTGTGAGCGATCAACTCCCTACAGTTTCCAAACGGTAATACGACATATCTCACAAACCGTCAGTGACACGCCGCATCGCCCGACCGTCTCCGCGACGGTCAGGCCGACGGCGCGAGCGTCGGCCGCCGCCCCCGGGCGCCGCTCGTGGCCCCGCCGGACGCGGCATCCCTGTGGGTCTGGGCTCAGTGCACGGAGAGTCCGCCGTCGACGAAGATCGACTGTCCGGTGACATAGCCGGATCCGCGGCCGGCCAGGAAGACCGCCGCCGCGGCGAAGTCCTCGGCCAGGCCGTTGCGCCCGACCATCGTGCGCGCGGCCAGCTCCGCCACCTTCTCCGGGTCGGACGACAGCCGCTCATTCAGCGGGGTCATGACGAAGCCGGGCACCAGGGTGTTGCAGGTGACGCCGTACGGCGACCACGCCTCGGCCTGAGAGCGGGCCAGCGACTCCAGCGCCCCTTTGGAGACCCCGTAGGCGCCGCTCTGGACGAACGCCCGGTGCGCCTGCTGCGAGGTGATGTGGATGATCCGCCCGAAGCCCCGCTCGGCCATGCCCGGCCCGAACCGCCCGCCCAGCAAGTAGGGCGCCTCCAGGTTCACCGCCATCGTGGCGTCCCACACCTCCTCGCCCAGCTCGCCCATCGGCGGCCGCAGGTTGATCCCGGCGCAGTTGACGAGGATGTCGGGCTCACCGAAGACCGCGGCCGCCCGCTCCGCCGCCGCGCGCACCCCGTCGCGGGTGCCCAGGTCGGCGCTCACCCAGGCCGCCCGGCGACCCTCCGCCGTCAGCTCGTCGACCGTGGCGGCCAGTTCCGCCTCCTTGCGCGCCACGATCACCACGCCCGCCCCCGCCCGCGCGAGAGCTCCGGCGATGGCCCGGCCGATGCCGGAGCTGCCGCCGGTCACCACGGCGACCCGGTCGTCCAGCGAGAACAGTTCGGAGAGGTAGCTGTGTGTGCTCATGCCCGCACCCTAGACGGGCCGTCCGCGGCGAGCGGGGGCGGGCGGAACGCAGGGGCGGGGAGCCAACTCGGGAGCACAGTCAGGTGGGTTCGGGTGGGTTCAGGTGGACTCCGGTGATCGGAGGAGGCTGCTGAGCGGGCGCGGTGTCCCGGCCGGCGCCGGACCGGCTCCCGGTGGTACCGCCGCGCGCCGCCTCCGCCACGCTCTCGACGACGTTCTCGGGCAGGCCCAGCCGGCGCAGCACGTCCAGGATGTCGGCCCCCATGACGGCCACCGACCCGGCGGCCTCCCGGTAGCGCGTCCGTGCCGCGGCGTGCGCGCCGCGCGCCTCGGCGATGCGGCCGAGTCCGGCGAGGGTCCGTACCCGGGTGCCGACGCTCTTGACCCAGTGCGGGTCGACGCGTTCCAGAGCCTCCCCGTACAGCCGCTCCGCCTCGGCCAGGTCTCCGTCGAGCAGGGCCATGTCGCCGAGCCCGCGCAGGGCCGCCGCCAGGACGGTGGAGCTGCCGGCGCGGCGGGCGAGACCGGCTGCCCTGTCGTAGTCGGCGCGGGCCGCCGCCGCCTCCTCCTCGCCGATACGGTGATCGCCCCGGTTGACCAGCAGATCGGCGCTGTCCTCCAGGGCGCCGAGCTGTTCGGTGAGGGCGAGCGCCTCGTCGGTCAGCGCGATGGCCCGCGCGCGGTCGCCGTGTCCGCCCGCCAGGCCGGCGAGCGCGTCCAGGGTCAGGGCGGTGCCCCAGCGGTCGCCGAGCGCGCGGAAGCCCTCGACGGCCGTGACGAAGATCCGCTCCGCCCGCGCGGTGTCCCCCTCGCTGAGCGGGCCGAACCCCGACACGTATTGGGCGGCCGCCCGCGCCCATGGCTCGGAGCAGTCGCGCTGGGACGAGACGAGCGCGAAGGCGCTTTGCGGATCGGCCTCGCCCGCGTTGCGCATCATCCACAGGAACAGCCCGACGGGGTAGCGGCCCGGCCGCCCACCCGCCCATGCGGCGGCCAGCAGCTTCTCCGCGGTCGCGCGGTGGCGCTGCCACACCGGCCGGCCGGCGACGCCGGACGCCGCCAGCAGGACGCACGTCACGTACTCCTCGCCGAGTCCGTCCGGCGGTGCGTCGCCGACCGCTTCGAGGAGCGCGGTGGCCTGCGGCGCGACCGAGGCGGACACGCCCCGGACCCACAGGTAGTGCGAGGCGGCGGCGAGCAGCCGCAGACCGGTCTCCACGTCCCGCGCCTGGACCGCCCAGCGCACGGCCGCCAGGAAGTTGCCGTGTTCGGCCGTCAGGACGGGCAGCCACTCCAGCTGCCCGGCGCGCCGCAGATGGGGGTCGGCGGTCCGCGCCTGCTCCAGGAACCTCTGGGCGTGCGCGCGCTGTACGGGGTCCCGTTCGCCGGCCGCGTCGAGCCGTTCGCCGCCGTAGGCGCCGATCGTCTCCAGCATCCGGTAGCGGCCCGCCGCCACCTCCAGGAGCGACTTGTCGACCAGCGACTCCAGCGTCTCGCCGTCGGTGCCGCACACCCGCAGCGCGGACTCGGCACTCGCGCCGCCGGCGAAGACCGTGAACCGCCGCGCGGCCCGCTGCTCGGGCTCGGAGAGCAGGTCCCAGCTCCACGCGACCACCGAGCGCAGCGTCCGGTGCCGTTCGTCGGCCGTGCGGCTGCCGCGGGCCGCGACCCCGAGCCGGTCGTCCAGCCGTCCCGCGAGATCGTCGACGTCGAGCGTCCGGATACGCGCCGCCGCGAGTTCGATGGCCAGCGGCAGGTTGTCGAGGGCGGCGCAGATCCGGCGTACGACCTGGGGGCCGGCGGCGAAACCGCGCCGTGCGGCGCGGGCCCGGTCGGTGAAGAGCCGTTCGGCCGCGGCGGCGTCGAGCGGCTTCACCTGCCAGAGGTTTTCCCCGGTGATACCGAGCGGCTCGCGGCTCGTCGCGAGGAGCCGCAGCCGTGGGCAGACCGCCAGGAGCCGCGCCGCCAGTGCCGCGGCCTCGTCGACGAGGTGCTCGCAGTTGTCCAGGACCAGCAGCAGCCTGCGGTCCGACAGCGCCGCGATCAGGCGATCGACCGGCGACCGGCGGCCGTCCTCCAGGCCGAGCCCGTTCTCGCGCAGGCCGAGCGCGCGCAGCAGCGCCTGCGGCAGTCCGGCGCCGTCGCGCAGCGCAGCCAGTTCCACGAAGCAGACCTCGTCGGCCTCGGTACCCGCGGCAGCCGCGATCTCGACGGACAGCCGGGTCTTGCCGACACCGCCGGGGCCGGTCAGCGTGACCAGCCGGGCCGCCCGCAGCAGACCAGCGACCTCGGCCACCTCGTCGGCGCGGCCGACGAACGCCGTCAGCTGGGCGGGCGGCGCGGCGGGCGCGGGATCGGGATCGGCCCTCAGCAACTCAGCGTGTATCGCGCTGAGTTCGGCGGAGGGATCGGTGCCCAGTTCATCGGCCAGGCGCCGCCTGGTCTCCTCGAACACCACCAGCGCCGCGGCCCGCCCGCCCTCGGCGAACAGCGCCCGCATCAGCAGGCCCGCGAGTCGTTCCCGGAGGGGATGGCGGCCGACCAGCTCGCGCAACTCGGCCACGACGGCGTGGGGTTCGCCCGTCCGGCACTCCGCCTCGATCCGGTCCTCGAGCGCCCCGAGCCGCCGCTCCTCCAGCCGTACGGCGGCGGGTCGGACCGTTTCGCCCTCGGCGAGCCCGGCCAGCGCCGGCCCCCGCCACAGTTCCAGCGCCGCGCGCAGCAGGGTGAGCGCGCGATCCGCGTCACCGTCGTGCAGTGCGGCCCGCCCTTCCTGGGCCAGCCGCTCGAACCGGCAGGCGTCCACGTCGTCCTCCGGAACCACGATCCGGTAGCCCGCCCCGGCCGCTTCGAGCGCGGCCCCCGAGCCGAGGGCCTTGCGCAGCCTGGAGACCTGGGACTGCAGGGCGTGCGCCGACACCGCCCCGTCGGGGTCGACGGCGTCGGCCAGCCGGTCGGCCGACACCACCTCCCCGGGTCGTATCAGCAGCAGGGCCAGCAGCGCGCGGCGGGCCGGGCCGCCCAGCGGCACCTCGGTCCCGTCGTCGCGCCACGCCCGGGTCTCACCGAGGATTCCGAACAGCATGCCGGTGATTATTCACCGGCATTGATCATGCGTGGGCGATCGGGCCGAGATACGTTCCGCCCGAGACGTCGATGGTCTGGCCCGTCACCCACCGGCCCTGGGGTCCCGCCAGGAAACCGACGACATCGGCGACGTCCTCGGGCTCGCCGATCCGCCCGAGCGCGGTGACCGCTTCCAGGGCGGCGACCACCTCGGGGAGGGAGGTGTAGCCGGCGGTCATATCGGTCCGCACCGCGCCGGGGGCGACCGTGTTCACGGTGATGCCGCGGCCGCCGAGCTCATTGGCCAGCGACGGGGTCATCGACTCCAGCGCCGCCTTGCTGATGGTGTAGCCGATCTGGGTGGAGACGGCGAACCGGCTGGCCGTCGAGCCCATGTTGATGATGCGGCCGCCGTCGTTGAGCAGCGGCAGCGCGCGCTGGACCACGAAGAAGGGCGCGCTGACGTTGATGGCGAACAGCCTGTCGAGCTCCTCCGGGGTCACCTGCGCGATCGGATTGCCCGAGATGATGCCCGCGTTGTTGACCAGGATGTCCAGCCCGCGCCCCGCCGCCCCCGCGGCCAGACCCTCGAACAGCCGGTCCACGGCACCCTCCTCGCCGAACCGGGCCCGCACGGCGAACGCCCGGCCGCCCGCCTCCTCGATCCGCGCCACGGTCTCCTTGGCCGCCCCGTCGTTGCCCCCGTAGTGAACGGCAACGAGCGCCCCCTCGGCCGCGAGCCGCAGCGCAACCGCCCGGCCGATGCCCCGCGATCCACCCGTCACCAGCGCCGTCTTACCGTTCAGCGTGCCCATTGCCTGCTCCTCGTTCCGTGGCCGGCCCTCGGCGGATCCGGCGATGGGGCAACAGTGGCGGCGACCGCTCACCGCACGCTCACCGCGCGCTCACCGGCCGACGGGGGCGGAGTGCGGCGGCTTGAGCAACACGCCGGATGCACACCCCTGACCTACCGTCAAACGCCCACATGGGGATCATGTGCCATATTCCCGACGCATTCTCTCGTCGAAAGGCATGTCATGAAGTTCGCAGTCATGGGCGGCACCGGGCTGATCGGTTCGCAGGTCGTCAAGAATCTGAACGCCGCCGGCCACGAGGCGGTACCGCACTCGCCGTCCACCGGGGTCGACGTCCTCAGCGGCCAGGGGCTGGACGAGGCGGTGGCGGGGGCCGATGTCCTCGTCAACCTGACGAACTCCCCGACGTTCGACGAAGCCTCCCTGGCCTTCTTCCAGACCTCGATGGACAACCTTCTGGCCGCGGGCCGGAAGGGCGGTGTCGGGCACTTCGTCATTCTCTCGATCGTCGGCACGGACCAGGTGCCCGAGCTGGACTACTACCGGGCCAAAGCGCTCCAGGAGAACATCCTCACGGCCGGACCGATCCCGTATTCCATCGTCCGCGCGACGCAGTTCATGGAATTCATCGATGCGGTCATGTCCTGGACCACCGAAGGGGACACCGTCCGGCTGCCCGCCACGCCGATCCAGCCGATCGCGGCCAAGGACGTGGCCGACGCGGTGACGGAAGTCGCCGCGGGCGCCCCGCTGAGGGGCATTCGGAACGTCGGCGGCCCCGAGGTCTTCGCCCTGGACGAGCTGGGCCGGATCACCCTGGCCCACAAGTCCGACGGCCGCACGGTGGAAACCGATCCCACCGCCGGCATGTTCGCCGTCGTCAAGGGTGACGTCCTCACCGACAAGAACGCCCACCTCGCCCCCACCCGCTACGCCGACTGGCTTTCCTGAGCCGCGTGCGCCGTGCCCTGGGCGCTGTAGCCCGGCGAACCGGCCGGCTACGGCGCTCCGCGTCACCTCTGCCCGGAACGCCCCTCGGTGGCGGGCGGTGAACGGTCCGCGCCCGTTTCCCGCCGGTACTCCTCCCAGAGCTTCTCGACGAGCTCGCGGTGCTGCTGTATGCGGGGCAGCTCGGCGAAGCGGTGCAGCCGGATCAGGCACTGCTTGAAGAAATCGATGGAGTCCAGGAGATCCGGGATCACCCAGGGCGCGCCCTCGCGCACGCAGGAGCCGGCCAGCGTGACCGACATTTCCGCCGACCGCGCCGCCTCCTCCCAGGCGCCCGTCTCGCTCTGCAGGGTCGCGTGGTTCAGCAGGGCGATGCTCAGGTGGGGGCCGTGGGCCCGGGGGTCCTTCTGGAACAGCTCGTGGAGACCGGCCAGAGCGTGCCGGTACGCGGTGAGCGCGTTTTCGCGGTCTCCGAGGGCACGCAGCCGGTTGCCGAAGTTCAGCTGGGTCTTCGCGAGGCTGCCGCGGTGGATCCCGGGGAAACGGCGGTCCAGCTCCTGGAGCCGGACGAGCGCCTCCTCGGTGACGGCGAACGCCTCGGCGGCACGCCCCAGCCGGCCGAGCGCGTTGCCGTGCGCATCGAGGAGGGCAAGATACCGCCGCAGATGCAGGGCACCGGACCGGGCGACCATCTCCCGCAGCAGGTCGAGGGCCTGGCCGGAGTACTCCACCGACCGCTCCAGCTCCCCGGCCTCGCACAACACCGCGCCCGCCAGGCCCAGCGCGCTCGCGAGAGCGCTGCGCGCTTCCGGACCGCCCGATGCGGCCCGCCTGCGGACGATCTCCAGGGCCTCCAGGGCGGCGTCGCGGGCCGCTGCGCCGTCGTTCGCGTCGTACCGGGCGGTGGCCAGGCGGTGCAGGGCGTCCTCCAGTTGCCCGGACGCCCGCTCCCGCGCCAGCCCGACCGCTTCCTCCGCCACCCGGCCGGCGTCGTCGGCATGTCCGAGCATGCCGAGCGCCTGGGACAGGGCGACGAGTGCATCGACCAGCTCCGCGGCGAAGTGCGGCTGCTGGGCGCGGAGCTCGTCCACCGCGCGCTGGGCGAAATGAGCGGCCTGATGGAACTGCCCGGACTCGAACAGCCGGCGCGAGGCGTGGCGGTAGAGGAGGGACGGACCGGGTGTCACGGTGGAGGGTGTCACCGCGCCCGGTGCCGCCGCGCCCGGTGTCCCCCGACGCGGCGGCGTCCGCAGCAGGCGCTGCAGCACCTTCGCGGCAAGGCCGGTGAGGCTCACGTGGTTCAGCGGCAGCCGCACATACGCCGCGAGGGCGTACTCGGGGCCGACCCGGTCGAAGGCCTCCTCCATCGCGCCCAGCAGCGGACCGGCGACGTCGACACGGGCGGACACCTCGCAGAAGGCGGCCAGGCAGTGCTCCGGGTGGTCGCGCAGCAGGACGGTCAGGGCGGCCTCGGCGGCGCGGGCCGACCGGTCATCGGTGGCGGTGGCGGTGGCAGCTCCGGCGGCATCCGTCAGGCCGGCGAGGCGGCACAGGACGCCCAGCGAGCCGGGCAGGTCGGCGGGGTCGACCGCCAGCACGGCGCGGGCGAATACGTCACCGCCCCGGTCCGGGTCTCCGTACGCCCGGAGGACCTCGCGCAGGGCGTCGTCCGCGAGGGCCCGCGGCGTCAGCGCGGCCACGTACCACGGCTGACCGCCGTCGGGCGGGCGGGTCTCGCGCAATGCCTCGACGGTGCGCGCGGCGTCGTGGCGTCCCGAGCGGAAGTGGGGCAGCACCGAGAGCACGCGGACCGCCGCGGCCCGGTCCCGTGCGGGTGCCAGGGTGAGGAGGGACAGCGTCTGGGAGAGCAGGAGTTCATCGTCGTGGAATCCGAGTCCGGCCCGCCGCACCCGCGCGGCCCAGCGGGCGCGCTCCGCCGCGTGCAGGACCCGGTACGCGCCGGCCGGCCCGTCCCCGCCGCCCTCCGTCGGCTCGTCACCGGTCCCGTCCCCCAGGGCGGCGGCGAGCGCGACGGCGCATACGTCCCCGATCGACGCGCAGCCGGCGTAGGCGGCCGCGCTCGGCGCCGTTGCGCCGGGGACCGCCGCGCGGCCGAGCGCACGGCGGAAGGCCCCGTACGCCGCCTCGGCGAGCCGCGCCGTGAAGGGCTCGTCGCCCATGGCGGGGAGCGGGAAGGCCGCCTCGGAGTCGAGGAGTTCGGCCGCGAGGCCCGCGATGTCCTCGTTGTCCTCGCTGCCCCCGTTGCCCCCGTTGTCCTCGATGTCCTCGCCGGTGCGGAAGGTCGCGGAGACCGGATGTTCCCCGAGGAGCAGGACGCGCAGACGGTTGGTGTCCTCGCGGCTGACGGCCTTCGCCAGGGCGGCCACTTCGGCGGGCCGGGCCGCCGCGTCGTCGACGCCGACGAAGACCCGCTCGCCGCGCCGCAGGGCGGCCGCGACATCGGCCGGGGAATCGTCGGGGGCCAGAGCGCGCGCGTACCAGCCGTCCGCGGTGAGTTCCGCCACCAGCCGCAGCAGGAGCCGTGACGTGCCGCTCCCCGGGCCTCCGGCCAGCCGGGCGAGCGCCGGTTCGGCGGGGCCGGTGGACCGGCACCACTCCCGCAGGGCCCGGAACTCGGGCCGCTCCTGGAAGGGAACGGTCTCTGCGGCGGCGGACAACAGGCGGCTGGGAGAGGGAAGTTGCTCCTCGGGTAAGGCCACGGCCTCCGCATCGGGGCCGACTTCCGTTCCGGCCTCGGGTCCGTACGGCCGGCCCGCAGTTGCGCTCATCGCCTCATCCAACACCACCCTCGCGGCGCCGGGAAGGGGGTCGCGGACGGCACGCGCTGGTGACCGGTCGGGGAGAGTGCGAAGCTGCCGGCATGGTGGAGAGCTCCCCGCTCGACGGGGCCGTGACAGAGCTGTCTTTCCGGCTGTGGGCACTCGTCGGCAGGGGCAATCCGGACCCCTTGCTCGACGATGCCGCGGCGCACCTTGCACGGCAGATCGTCCGGGAGGGGACGGGGCCGGAAGGCCGGGCGGGGAAGGGCCCGGAGGCCGGGGAGGCCGAAGGAGCCGAGCCATCCGAGGAATCCACGGGAGCCGGCGACGAGCGTCTCGTCAACGCGCTCCGCTGCGCCGCGCTCGTCCACTGGTACCGCTACCTGCTCCTGCCCAGGGGCCGGTGCGAGACGGACCTGATCGCCCTGCGGAGCGCTCTCGACGCCCTGGGCGAGGGCCCCGTCGAGATGTTCCCCGGCTCGCTGAGCCTGAGTTCCCTCGCGCGGTCCGGCGAGCCGCCGCGGACGGTGCCGGTCGACGTCGTCGACGCGGCCGTGCGCTGGGCCGATCAGGCGCGCCGGGCCTTCGAGGCGTCCGGTGACCCGAGAGCCCTGGACGAGGCGGAGCGGCACCTCCGCGTTCAGATCGCGGTGCTGTACGGCGACGAGCGGCTCCCCGCCCTGCAGTCCGCCCTGGCGACGCTGACCGTCACCCGCTTCCTCGCGGACCCCGGCAAACTCTCCTACGCCGATGAGGCCGTCGCCCTCCAGCGCAGGGCCGTCGAGCTGCTGGACCCGGGCGACGCCCGGCGCGCCGAAGCGCTGTCCCGGCTGGGCCGCCTGCTGGGGCACCGCTGCCTGGCCACCGGCAGTACGGCGCAGCTGCCGGAGGCCGTCGAGGTGCTGCGCAGGGCCGCCGAGTCCACCGACAAGGAGCTGCCCGAGCACGCCAAGCGCCTGTTCCACCTGGGGCACCTCCTCTTCCGCCAGGCCGAGGCGGCCGATGACGACGCCGCTCTGGAGGAGGCGGTCACGGCGCTTCGCGCTTCCGTGACCGGCCCGGACACCCCCGAACGGGCCGAGATGCTGCTGACCGCCCTGGGCCGCCGCGCCCAGCGCGACCCCGGCACCGCGGACGAAGCCCTGGAGCTGATCGGCCCGCTGCTGCCCGTCGTCCCGGCGGACCACCCCCACGCGGCCGTTCACTGGGCGAACTTCGGCAATCTCCTCCTCGACCGCTTCCGGACCGGCGGTTCCCCGGAGGATCTCCGGCGCGCCGTCGAGAGCCTGCGCGAAGCCGTCGCGCGCGCCACGCCCGACAGCACGGCCGAGTGCCGGACCTCACTGAGCCGGGCGCTCAAGACCCGCTTCGAGCACGGGGGTGGACCGGCCGACCTCGACGAGGCCGTGGTACTCGCCCGGGAGAGCCTGGCAACGCCCGCCCCCGCCACCACTCTTGGCGACCGCGAGGCCAATCTGGCCACCGCGCTGCTGCTCCGGTACGAGCACTCCGGCGCCCTCTCGGACCTGGCCGAGGGCACCGCCCTCCTCGAAGGGCTGGTGGCGCGGACCGCCCCGGACGACCCGCAGCGCCCCTCCAGGGTCAGCAATCTGGCGACGGCGCGCGCCTGGCGGGCCCGCACCGGCGACCGGACGGCCCTGGAGGACACCATCGCGCTGCACCGCGAGGCCCTCGCGGCGGCGACGCCGCACTCGGACGAACACACCGGATTTCTCTCCAACTTGGGGGTGTTCCTGCTGGAGGAGGGCGGCGTCACCCATCTCGACGAGGGCATCCGGGCGCTCGAAGAGGTCGTGGCCCGTACTCCCCCCGGTCATCCGCAGCGCCCGGTCCGGTGGTCCAACTACGCCGGTGCGCTGCACAAACGGGCCGTCCGGCGCGGGGACACGGCCGATCTGAACAACGCCGTCGCGGCCCACCGGGAAGCGTGCGCCGTCGCCCCGGAGGACCTCCCGGACCGGGCGATGCTGCTGACCAACCTGGCCGAATCGCTGCTGGTGCGCCACCGCCGTACGGGCCACGTCCGCGACCGCGAGGAAGCGGCGGAGTTCCTGGCGCAGGCCGCGGAACTCCGTGCCGCCCCGGTCCGCCTCCGGATCGCCGGCGCCCTGGCCCTGGGCCGCCTGGCGGCGGAGGCGGCGGACGGCGCCACGGCGTTGCGGGGGTTCGGCACCGCCGTCCGGCTCCTGCCGGTACTGGCCTGGCGGGGCCTCGAACGCGGGGACCAGGAACAACTCCTCGGCGGCCACCGTTCGGTCCTCTACGACGCGGCCGCCTGGGCCACCGCCGCCGACGACCCCGAGCAGGCCGTCGAGCTGCTCGAACACGGCCGGTACGTGCTGTGGAACCAGGGCCTGGAGACCCGTGCGGACCTCGCCCGGCTCCGCCTCGCCGACCCGGCCCTGCACGAACGTCTCGTCCGCCTCCAGACCGTGCTGACCGCGCACGACGCCACACCGCGGGCCCCCGGCGTGCGGCGCGGCCCGGACGACGAACGGCGGGTCTCCCTGCTCCGCGAGTGGGACACCTTGGCCGAACGGGCCGGGGAGATCGCGGGCCTCACCCGCTTCGCCGCCGCGCCCGCCTTCGACGACCTACGGGCGGCCTGCGGGGCGATACCCGTGGTCCTGGTGAACATCAGCGGCTACCGGTGCGACGCGCTCGTCGTGTCACGGACGGGCGTGCGCACCGTCCCGCTCCCGGACACCAGCGCTGCGGAGGTCGCCGACCGGGCGTATGCGTTCCTCGGGGCGCTGATGCGGCTGGACCAGCGGCCGCCGCTCGGCGAGAAGACCGAACTCCTCGACCTGGTACGGCGCACCCTGGACTGGCTCTGGTCCACCATCACCCGGCCGGTCCTGGACGCCCTGGGATTCACCGGCCCGCCCGCCGCGGGAGAAGCCCCGCCGCGGCTGCGGTGGAGTCCGACGGGCCTGCTGGCGCTGCTCCCGCTGCACGCCGCCGCCGACTACGACGGCACGCCCGGCGCGAGCGTGTTGGACCGCGTCGTCTCCTCGTACACGGGATCGCTGCGGGCGCTGCTCCGGACGGAACACGGCGCGCGGCCGCCGGCCGCTGCCGGCCCGCTGGTCGTGGCGGTGCCGGTGTCGGGGGACCGTGCGCCGCTGACGCATGTGGAGGCGGAACTGCAGGCGATCGTCCGGCACTCCCCCGTCCCGCCCGAGGTCCTGCGCGGCCCCCGGGCGAGCCGTGACAACGTACGCCGCGCGATGAAGCGCCACAGCGTCGTCCACTTCGCCTGTCACGGATGGCAGGACCCCACCGACCCGTCGACCGGCCATGTGTGCCTGTACGACGGGAACGTTCAGGTGTCCGAGATCGCCGACGGGACCTGGGGAAGCGCCGAGCTGGTCGTCGTCTCGGCCTGCCGGACGGGCACGGGCGGGGTCGACCTGCCGGACGAGGCGCTCCATCTGTCCGCCGGTCTCCAACTGGCGGGCTGCCGGCATGTGATCGGAACCCTCTGGTCGGTCCGGGACGACAGTTCGGCCGAGCTCGCCGAGCTGTTCTACGCGGCGCTGGGCGACGGTGAACGCCTGGACCCGGACCGGTCCGCCCTGGCGCTGCACCGCGCGGTGCGGCAGCTGAGGGACCGGGACCCGTACGACCCGACGCGCTGGGCCTTCCACTTCCACACGGGGCCGTGAATCACCCCTCGGGATGGTCGTACTCCCACTGCGGAGGGCTGCCCTGCCGCCAGAAGCGCGACAGCCGGCGGTTCGCCGCCGCCTCGGCGGCGCTGTCGGCCGGCAGCGGGAGATGCAGCGCCCGCAGGAGTGCGAACCGGTGGAGGTCGAAGGCCGTGGCCACCGCCTCTCCGTAGCCGACGGCGGCGTGCACGGCGGCGTGGTAGGCCGTGACCGCCACCGCGAGCGGAATCAGGGCCAGCAGCAGCCAGCCCCCGGACCGGGCGAGCAACCCGGCCATGACGCACGCCAGCACTCCGCCCGTGGCGGCGAGCCGGACGGACAGGTCCAGGGCGTCGCGCCGGTCGTCGACCAGCGCACGCACCCCGTCGCCGAGGACGGGGTAGAGCCGCGGCCAGACGACCGGCGCGTCCAGGCCGTAGGACTGGCCGACCCGGTCCTCCACGGCGGTCAGGACATTGCCCAGCGCCGTGGGCCGTACGAGGTGGTCGGCCTGCGGGTATCTGCGGCGCAGCAGTGCCCCGGCGGCACCGATGCGCTGCGTCGTGGCGTCGTCCAGCGGGCCGTCCGGGATCCCGGCGCGCGCGGCCAGCTTGCTGCGGCGGCGCAGCTGCCACCGCCGCGCGATCCCGGCCCCTGCCCGGCTCGGCCACCCGCCTTCGAGCAGCCTCACCAGGGGCAATTGCAGGGGCTGGAGGACCAGGGAGAGCAGCGTCGACGCCACTGCCAGGAGGACGAGTTCGCCGACGCCGAGGTCCGCGGCGGTCCGCCATGCCCGGTCGAACCGGATCTGCTCCCCCGGTGCACCCGCCCACACCAGGACCAGGACCGTCAGCACCGCCGCGAACGTCGGCAGATACCCGACCACGACGAACCGGCCCGACAGGGAATCGCTCAACGGCCGGGTGACCGCATCGAGCCTCATGCGCCGGGCTCCATGACCCCGTGGCCCGCCTCGCCGCAGACGGGCAGGTCCCGGGCGTCGTGAAACATCCGGACGGTCTCGTGGCCGCACTGCGCACAGCGGTAGCGCAGCAGCTCGTAATGGGTGGACTCGCCCAGCGGGCTGGCCCGTTCGGCCTCGCCCGCACGGTGGGTGGCGCTGCCGCCGAGCCGTTCGAGCGATCCCCGGGTGCACACGCCGATGACATCCTCACCGGATATGAGGGTCACGGCGTCGAGCGTCCGGCCGGCGGCGAAAAGGTGCTGGAGTGCCTCTGCCACGGCGGAGACCGGGGCGCCGTCGTACAGATCCAGCACGCAGCTGCGGTCGGGCCGCCCCGCGGGATCGAGCAACACGCCGTACAGAGATCGCTTGGCCAAGGCCATGCCGGCTCCCTCCCCCGTTGTCCGACAAGCCGATTCGCCGCCCACGATAGAGGAGCGCGGGTGCGCGCCGCCTCGGACTTCTCCCCTAACGGGGGCCGGGCCGACCGGAGTCGGGGCCTGAGCGGGAGGCGCTCCCCGGTGCGGCCCGGTACTTGCTGCGGCCCGGTACTTGCTGCAGCCCGTCAAGACATGGGGCCGAGGTCGCCTTCGAGGACCGTGCGGATGATCCGGGGCCGGTCCCAGAGGGCCAGGAGTTCGTTGGCGAGGGCCACGACGGCGAGGGCGTCCTGGTCGCCCTGCACCTTGATCGCGGCGGCCGACAGGCTGCGCGGGACGGCTCCCGCGTCGAGGAGGACGCGCCATTCCTCCGGGCCGAGTTCCAGGTACTCCAGCGTCGTGAGCTCGGCGATCTCCAGCGGATCGGCGAGCGTGCCAGGGTAGGCGGCGAGGGTCCGCAGGCGGGGCAGGCCGGTGACCGGGGCGAGGCTGAGTGGCTCGGCGTCCCAGACGCCGATGGAGAGGACCTCCAAGCCGGCGTGCGCGGCGGCCTCGATGCTCGGCAGGCTCCGGATGTTGACGTGGGCCACGACCGGCGGCCGGTCCTCGCCCGAGCCCCCGCGTGCCTCGCTGTACCGCTGCGCCACCAGGTCGGTCAGCGAGTCGGCGACCAGTTCGGCGCCGGTGTTCTCCTCATGGCCGATCATGATGATCTGGCCGGTGTGTCCGCGCGGACCGGGTGTCAGATCGACGGCCAGCTGGTCGCCGCCGCCGTTGTCCCCGAAGGCGATCCAGCCGGGAGAGCCGACCAGGCCCTGCACCGCGGCGTCGGGCGGGGTGACGACCGCGTCCATCGCCCCGAACTCCCAGCGGTGGTGACGGGTCGATGCGTCGGCGATGTACAGGTCGTCCAGGGAGAAGAGCTCGCAGCCGACCGCCGTGCAGTGCCGTATCACTGCCTCGTAGTCGTCGTCGAGGTCCTGCCACCGGCCCCGTGTCACCCGGTACAGCGCCTTCAGCTCCTCGGGCAGGGTGACGCCGAGGCGCGCCTCCGCGGCGGCGATCTCCGCCTCCGTCGCGCCGATGGCGTCGGGCAGCCGCTCCTGGAGCGTCCGCTCCAGCACCGCAGGATCCGCCGAAGGGGCCGGTCCCGCCCCGGGCACCGGATCGGGAAGACGGCGCCAGGGCTGGGGAACGGCGCCTTCGACCAGGATGAGCGCCCCCGGATGCGGGGTGCCGATGCCGGACTCCACGGCGGGGCTGGGACCGAGGAGGCGCAGCGCGGCCTTTCCGTCCGGCGATATCTCCGCGGTGAACGCGAGGTCGTCGACACCGGCGTCCGCGAGCGCCCGACGCACCCGGTCCACCGCCTCGGTCTCGTCCCGCATGTCCTCGGCCTGGGCGGCCCGGCCGGGCGCGGGCGGTCGTCGCCGCAGGGGCAGACTCCAGCCCTGTCGGCCGATGCGCCCCGCCGCGCGGAAGGACGGGCCCGTCTGCTCCTTCTCGCCGCTGTCCCGCAGAAGCCGCAGCACGGGCTCCCAGGTCGCGAAGTCGTGCACCGAGGACGAGGGCGAACTCTGATCAACCATGCGCAGACCTTATGCGGGACCACTGACACCGAAGGCCGACGGGCCTCGCGGGCCCGGCCGGCGGCGGTCCGCACCACACGCCGAGGGGCACAGGGCGCACTCCCCGCCCCCCGGCGGCCGTACTGCCGGACACGCCCTAGGCGGGCGGTCCCACGATCGGCATGAGCTCCCCGGGCAGCTCGATCGTGAGGGTGCCGTCTCCGTTGTCGAAGGTGGTCAGCGCGGTCATGGCGCCGTCACACCACCAGTACAGGTAGGGGGATATGGGGCCGTGCTCGGCATCGTTCTCGTACGATTCGAGACCGAAGGATGCCAGGGCCTTGGCGGCCGTGCCCGCGTGGTGGTCCACGATCGGGTGGAACGCGAAGTGGTGCCGGCCGGGGATGGCGAGCAGTACGCCTGCGGGCGGCGGCGGGTGTCCCCACGTGGCCCGCAGGACTTCCTCGAGCACCAGCACCTGGCTCGCCACGTAATGGGAGTCACCGGCCACGAGGTGGATGACCGTGCCGTCCTCGAGCTCGGCCAGGTCGTAGTCGTACGGATCCTCCAGGAGGTTGGCCCGTCCGGCCGCCCGCAGCGCGTCGAGGCCGTACTCCGCCACGTCGCTGTCCCTGAACATGCTGACGGCGTCCCCCAGATCGAGGGAGAGGGCCTCGGCGAGCCCCTCCGCCACGGGCTGCACGTAGTCGTAGGCGTCGAAGATTTCCGGCGGCAGCATGTCATCGGCTATCAACCGGAGATAGACGCGCTCTAACACGTTGTCAGGATTGCGGTCGGGGTGGCTGCCGGTGTTATGGAAGAAGTTCACAGCAGGAGCGTAGGACGCCCCACTGACAATCCTTCTTGACGACGGCTGACGACCGCTGACGACCGCCGATGACGGTTACGGGTAGCCGCAGATCAGCGTGGGCAAGGTCATGACGATCAGCTGGCAGGCCACCAGCGCGCCACGCAGGGGCGGGTGGACGCCCTTCCTCGCGGGCGGCAGCAGTGCGACGATCCCGAGCGCGGCGGACAGCATCAGGAATCGCACGCCCCACGGATCGAAGCCGATCACCCCGTAGTGGCACTCCGCGCCCATACAGCTGTCACGCGCCATCTGCCGCCCTGCCTGGGTGAGCAGGGCCACGAACCAGGCAACGGGAAGCAGACCCAGGCCGATGAGGGCCGTGATCCGGCCGCGGCGGGCGGACTGCACCACGGAGTCCGGGTCCAGGTCGGCGTCGCTCGGCGGCGGAGCGGGGAGAGCGGTCATACCCCCAGCCAACTCCGCGAGGCCGCATACCGCATCAGCGCGTGTACTCACTTTCCCCCGCACGGTACTCAGTCGCCGCGGCTCAGCTCCGGGACGCGGCGCCGGCCGGCCGGGACCACGGCCTCACCGCTCGATCGCGGCCTCCCCCTGGGACACCGGGTCGCACGGAAAAACAGATGCCGCACACGCCACAAGGAGGTAATGTGCGCTAGCGGCAACTGACCATTACTCACTCTCTGGTCGGTACTCGCTGTCTGGTCATTACTCGGCCGCTGATGCGGTCACTGCTTCGGGAGGGGCTCGATGGTTGCGGACTTGGTCAGGACCTGGGTGGCGGGCTGGGCGGTGTCACGACGCACTCCCCCGCCGGTCGAGAAGCCCTGGGGGTTCTACATCGAGGTGGCCGACAACCCCGCCGAGGTGGGGCGCCATGTCCTGCCGGAGGCCGATGAGTCGTTGGTCCGCAGCGCCGCCGCCTCGGTGACGGTGCCGCGGACCTGGATGAAGATGCCTGGAGAGCCGGAGGAGATCGAGCCCTGGTTGTCGCACGGGTGGGTTGCGGCCCGGGAAGAGACCGGGCATCTGATGGCAGTTGACCTGGTGGCCACGGACCCGGTCGTGCCCGAGGGATACACCATGACCGTGGAGACCATCGGTGCCGTCGTCCACGTCCGGGTTCGGGACGCGACGGGCGGGCAGGCGGCCGCGGGGCAGTTGGCGCTTCTGGGGGACGCCGCGGTGGTGGACCGGGTGGTGACCGCGGAGACCCATCGGCGGCGCGGGTTGGGCCGCTTCGTGATGCGTACGCTCGCCGACCGCGCCACGGCCCAGGGGGCGATGCTGGGCGTTCTCGGCGCGACCGATGCCGGCCGGGCGCTGTACGAGACGCTGGGCTGGAAGAAGCACGCAACGCTGGCGGAGTGCATCTACCGGCCTTGACCTCGACGCGGCCGCGGCCCGCAGCCCGCAGCCCGCAGCCCGCAGCCCGCAGCCCGCAGGATCCTCACCCCCCTCAGGCATCACGACGGCGCAGCGTGAAGTGGCCGCCGACGAGGGCGGCGGCCGTCCATGCCACCAGGATCATCAGCGCGCCCCAGGGGCCGTAGTCGTGGCCGAAGCGCGGGTCGTCCTGCGGGCCGCCGATGCGCATGAGCACCAGACCGGCCTGGTCGGGGAGGTACTGCAGGACGCTCTTGAGCGCCGGGACGTTTCCGAGCCCCTGGGATCCCAGCAGGAGCAGCGGAAGAAGGATGCCCAGCGAGATCGCGGAGCTGCGCAGCATGGTGGCCACTCCCATGGAGAACACGCAGATGAGCGTCAAGTAGACGCAGGCGCCGACGATCGCGGTCGGCACTCCGTCCGCGCCGATCGTGGTGCGGTACGGCCCGAGTGCCGTCTGCGCGACGACGAAGGTGACGATCACCGTGCCCACCGAGACGACGAGGGCCACCAGTGCACCCGACAGCACCTTCCCGGCGAAGAACACACCGCGTCGTGGCACCGCCGCCAGTGAGGTCCGGATCGTTCCCGAGGAGTACTCGGAGCCGACCAGCAGCGTCCCGAACACCACGAGGCCGAGCTGTCCGATCGTCACGCTGTACAGCCCGGCGAAGACCGGGTCGAAGTTCACGGCACGGTCGATGTCGGCGCGGAGGCCCCGTGCGACCAGAGTGCCGAGACCGATGCTGAGGACGAAGGTCAGCGCCAGGGTCCAGGCCGTCGACCGCACGGTTCGGATCTTGATCCATTCGGCCGCCAGGACCGCCGGCGAGAAGGCCGTGTTCGTCATCGCCGCCACCCCGCGCTCCGGTAGGCCACGGAATCGGACTCCCCCGTGAGCCGCATGAATGCGTCCTCCAGAGAGGCCGTCTGCCGTGTCACCTCGTACACCGTCACCCCGTGCGCCGCGATCAGCTCGCCGATCCGCTCCACGCCGGCACCGGTGGCCTCCAGGCTGCCGTCGGCGCCGTCGTCGGTCCGGATCCCGGCGTCGGAGAGCACCGCGCGCAGCCGTACGGGCTCGGGAGTACGGACGCGTACGCAGGGCCGGGTGTGGCGGTCGACGAACTCGGTGATGCCGGAGTCCGCGAGCAGCCGTCCGCGGCCGATGACGATGAGGTGGTCCACGGTCAGCGCCGCCTCGCTCATCAGGTGGCTGGAGAACAGGATCGTCCGGCCCTCGGCCGCCAGGTGCTTCATGAGGCGGCGGATCCAGACGATGCCCTCCGGGTCGAGCCCGTTGACCGGCTCGTCGAGCAGCAGCACCGGCGGGTCGCCCAGCAGAGCGGCGGCGATGCCGAGCCGCTGGCTCATGCCGAGGGAGAACGTCCCCGCCCGTTTGTCGGCCGCGCTCCCCAGGCCGGTCAGGTCGATGACCTCGCGGACCCGGCGCTCCGGGATCCGGTTGCTGCGGGCCAGCCAGCGCAGATGGGCACGGGCCGTCCGATTACCGTGCACGGACCTGGCGTCCAGCAAGGCGCCCACGGTGTTCAGCGGTTCGCGCAGCCGCCGGTAGGGCAGTCCGTGGATGCGGACGTCGCCGCTGGTCGGCCGGTCCAGGTCCAGCATCATGCGCAGCGTGGTGGATTTGCCCGCGCCGTTCGGCCCGAGGAAGCCGGTCACCCGGCCCGGGCGCACCTGGAACGACAGCGTGTCGACGGCGGTTTTCCGCCCGTAGCGTTTGGTCAGTTCGCGGACTTCGATCATGCCGGTGACTGTGCCGCGGGACGGGGGCCGGGCACATCGGGCCCGGGTGGGAGCGGACCGGGTCCCCCCGCAGGTGGAGCGGCCCTGCGGATACGGCCCGCGGATCCACCCGGAGGATGAGGCACGGGGACGGCCCGGGGGCGGAGGTGGCGCAGCGCCCGCTGCGGATACGGTCATGCCGTGGACATACGTCGAACGGCCGCCGAGGAGGCCCAACATCCCTTCCTCTCCCGGAGGTTGAGCCGACGCGCGCTGATCGCGCTGGACTGCGCGGCCGTGCTCGCCTATACGGCCGCGCTGCTGCTGACGGGCTCGGCGGGCTCCGCGGGATCCGCGTCGGCGCCACCACCACCGTCCGACGGACCGTCGCCGTGGGAGCAGTGGCAACTGTGGGAGCAGTGGGAACACCTGGCGCTGATGGCCACCGCCACCCTGCCGGTCGCGGTACGACGGATCTGGCCACTGCCGGTGTTCGGCGTCGTGACGGTCGTGACGGCGGTGGCGGTGGCCCGGGACGCGGTGTGGGACCCGTTGCTCCCGGCGGCCTTCGCGCTCTACCCGGTCGCCCTCACCAGCCCGCTGCGGCGCTGGTGGGAGCGGTGGCTGCCCTACCTCACGCTCGCCCTGCTCTGTGTGGCGGGCGCCTTGGGTGCGGTCCGCGCCGAGCAGCCGTACTGGCGGACGGGCGGTCCGGGCCTGCTCCTGCTCGGCTTCGCGGCGCTGCTGGGGGCATGGGAGCTGGGCGGCGCCGTCCGGCAGCGGCGCGCCTACGCGGCCCGGGTGGCCGAGCACCTTGCGCAACGGGCCGTCGCCGAGGAGCGGCTGCGGATCGCGCGCGAGCTGCATGACGTGGTCACCCACGGCATGGGGCTGATCGCGGTCAAGGCGGGCGTCGCCAACCACGTGGTGCGCACCCGCCCCGAGGAGGCGCACGACGCGCTGCGCATCATCGAGAGCACCAGCCGCGACGCGCTCACCGACATGCGGCGGATGCTCGGTGTGCTGCGCTCCGACACGGACGGCGAACGCCTGCCCCCGCCTGCGCGAGGACCCGTTCCGGGCGCCGGCGACCTGGCCGGACTCGCGGAACGGGCAGGAGCCGAGCTGTCGGTGCGGGGCGCGGAAGGACTGCCGGACGGCGTGGGGCTCACCGTCTACCGGATCGTGCAGGAGGCACTCACCAATGTGATCAGACACGCCCCCGTGGGAACCCCTTGCCGTGTCGTGGTCGAGGCGACGCGGCACGAGGTACGCATCGAAGTGACGGACGACGGAAGCCGCTTGACGGGCGTCGGAAATCATCGCGCGGAGCCCGCGCCGCCCGGACCCGGCGGCCACGGCATCATCGGAATGCGGGAACGCGTCGCGATGTACGGCGGGATCTTCGACGCGGGACCGCGCCCGGAGGGCGGTTTCGCCGTGACCGCCACCGTGCCGTACGGGGAGGCCCGGTGAGCGCCGTGGACACGCCGGAACGCCCGACCACCCGTCCCGTCCGCGTCCTGCTCGCCGATGACCAGGTGCTGCTGCGCGGCAGCCTGCGTGTGCTGATGGACGCCGAACCCGGACTGGTGGTCACCGGTGAGGCGGCGACCGGTGCGGAGGCGGTGCGGCTGGCCCGCCAGGACCCGCCGGACGTGGTTCTGATGGACATCCGGATGCCCGGCATGGACGGCATCGAGGCGACCCGGGAGATCTGCAGCTCGCCCGAGACGGCGGAGGTGCGGGTGCTCGTCCTGACCATGTTCGATCTCGACGACTACGTCTACGCGGCGCTGCGGGCCGGCGCCAGCGGCTTCCTCCTCAAGGACACCCCGCCGGGTGAGCTGCTGACCGGCCTCCGCATCGTCGCCGCGGGCCAGGCACTGCTGGCCCCGGCCGTGACCCGGCGCGTGATCGCGGAGTTCGCCCGCCGCCCCGAACCCTCCCGGCCGCTCGCCGGGACGCTGAACGGGGTGACCGAGCGGGAGCGCGAGGTGCTCCTGCTCATCGCCCGAGGGCTCACCAACACCGAGATCGCCGAGCGGCTCCATCTGGGCGTGGCCACCGTGAAGACGCATGTGAGCCACCTGCTCACCAAGCTCGGCGCCCGCGATCGCGCGCAGTTGGTGATCGTCGCCTACGAAACCGGCCTCGTCGAGGCGGCACGGACGGGGCCCCGGGCTGATGCACCGCCATACCGGCGGCGCTGATCCGGCCCGCGCCGCCGCCACGTCGCACCCGCGCGCGATGCGCCCAACTTCCCTCAACCGGGCGGCATGCCGGCTCCACAACGATGAACGGCCGCTCCCGGGAAACCGCATTCCGCGGCAGGCCCGGCGCACCGCCCGACCGCACCCTCCCCGCGCCTCATCGGTGGTTCCCGGACGGCACCCGGCGCCAAGGCCGTCCGTACGGTCCGCCGCACGTCCGGCACACGACCGTGTAGAGCGCGGCGGCCGGGCCCATCTCCTCGGCAGGCTCGGCCGGGTACTCGGACCGCGAGATCTTCGCCACCAACTGCGGCTGGGGGCAGGTGCATTCCTCCCTCTCACGGGGACGGCGGCCCTTGCCCCCGGACCGGTCCGGGGCGGGGGCCGAGGCAGGAGGGTCATCGATGAAGTCCGTGTGCCATCCGTCCATCGGGACTCTTCTGCGGCGCCGGGTGTTGCGCTCGAACCGTTCCTTGCGGGCCTTGGTCGGGAAGAGCAGGAGCAGTCCGGCCAGCAGCCGGAACGCGTCGGAGCCGAGCTGTCCGGGCTCCGGATCCAGGACGGCGGCGGGGACCCATTCATCGGTCCTGATCAGCGGAACGCCGCCCGCCCAGTGCCCTTCGGACGAGCTCCAGCCCGCGGTCACGGGGATGTTGTACGCGCCGCCCGCCAGGAAGGCCACCGCCTGCTGCACATCCGCCCGCTCCATGAGCTCGCCGTGCAGTTCCGCCGCCGCGCGGCGGGGCCGCTGCCGCACCTTCCCTTCGACGATCGTGGCCTGGGCGATGGCCCGCGCGCGGGACTCGGCGTTGCGGGCGCGGCTCTTGGCGAGCTCCTCCTCCCGTTTCTCCCGGTGGGCGGCGCGCCGCTCGTCCTGGAGGCGCTGCCGTTCCTCCGCTTCGACCAGATAGGTGTCCTCGGCGGTGACGTACTGCGGTGCCGTCCACACCTGCGACAGCTGGCGCAGCGGGTACCGGAGCCTCGTACGCGGGGCGTGCGGGACGGCCCGGCGGGTGAAGACCCAGCGCAAGAAGTCGGTGAGCGTCGCCTCCGGCGGCGTCACCCAGCCGCTGCCGGTGAACTTCACCAGGCCCTCGACGACCGTGACGCCTCCGTCGGCATCCGCGGCCAGCCGTATGGAGGGAACCGTGCCGAGCCAGGGCGGACAGGGCCGGTCGCTGAACCAGCATGAGGTGACGCCGTGCTCGCGCATCCGGTCGGTGCGGGCGGTGATGTCCGCTGCCGTGATCGGGGAGAGCTGGGCCTCCAACGCCATCGTCCACCGGCCGCCCGGATCGGTGGCCAGCACGTCGGCCCGCCAGGAACCGTCCGGCGCCCGCACCTCCAGTTCGGCGTGGGCGCCGGCGTCCCGGGCCGCACTGGCGAGCTCCAGCTTGAGAAGGTGGTGGGCCTCGGACTCGCCCTGCCGGGCGATCTCGCAGTCGGGGGCGTGCGGGGCATGGGCGAAGAACCGCAATCCGCTACGAGAGGTCTTCGCGTACATCGGATGCGAGCACTCGGGGCAGGCGAGCGGCGCGGGGGGCTTCACCTTCCACACCGCTTCCCACGACCGCTCGCATCCGAGATCCGTCAGGTGTGAGAAGACGGTCCCCCACGTCGCGTGCACGGCGCGAAACGCCATCGGCCCCCCTCTGCACGACAGTCAGCCCAAGTGTCCCCCCGACCACTGACAGTCCGCCCCGGCCCGAGCCCCGGGCTCTCCTGTGGTCGCTCACGAGGTACTGACGGAACAGCAAGTACCGGACGGGGCGGACCGCAGGATGATGCCCCCGCAGACCGTGCGGTGTGCTCGCCTGCCGTAGTGGGCGCGCCTGCATCCGCCGCATACCGAAGCCGTAGCAGTGGCCCGGCACGGCACCTCGGCGAACGATGCACCTGGTCAGTGGCCGGGCGAGCCTGCGGACACGGCATCGGCCGTGCCCTCCCGCGCCCGCGCCAACGCGGCCGCGTCCTGCTTGAACGCCCAGGTCATTTTCGGCTCCATCACATACCGGAACACCCGCCGCACCGGCCTCGTGCACAGCAGCGTGATCAGCGTGGCAGCCAGCACCGTCACCACGATCTCGCCGACCGGCGTGCGCACCCACGGGATGTCGTCGTACCAGCCGAACCAGCGCGACATCTTGATCACGAAACCGTGCAGCAGATAGCCGTACAGCGTGCCCGCGCCCAGCTTCGTGAACCATGCCTGCCGCCGTGGCACCAAGGCCAGGAAGCACACGGAGAGCACCATCGAGCAGCCGAACAGGGCGAGTTCCATGACCGGAGAGACCCAGGCCGGCACGCCAAGGTTCTGTACGGCGTCGTTGTGCCGGAACCATGCGGCGTTGATGCGCGGCGCGGCCCAGTACGCGAAGACAACGGCGCCCAGCATGACCGGCGCTGCAGCAACGCGGATCGCGCGCCGCCGCAGCAGGTCGAAGTGGGCCGGCGTCAGATGCAGTCCGAGGACGAAGAACGGCAGGAACTGCAGAACGCGCATCATGGCGAAGTCGTTGCCGACCTGGGGTGAGGTCGCCGCGAGCACGGCGATCACCAGGGCCAGCGGGACGGGCCAACGCACCAGCTTCCAGATCGGGGTGCTCAGCCGCCAGACGAAGAGGGCTGCCAGGAACCAATCCAGGTAGTACGGGTTGGTGAGGCTGATCGGCTCGTTCGGGTCGTCCTGCACCCAGCGCTGGAAGCAGGTGTAGAGGACCTCGAACACCAGGTACGGCACGGCGACACTGGTGATGAGCCGCTTGAGCTTGGCCGGGCTGAGGTCGAACCCGCGGGACAGATAGCCGGAGATGAGGATGAACACCGGCATGTGGAAGGTGTAGACGGTCATGTAGAGCGCCATCGCCGCCCGGCCGCCGTGTGTGAGCGGCTCCCAGGTGTGCCCCATGGCGACGAGGACGACCGCCAGGTACTTCGCATTGTCGAAGAACGGATCTCGCCCACCGGATTTGGGCTCGACGCGTGGGGCGGGGGCGCGTGGGACGGGAGCCTGCTGCCCTTCGGGCGCCGGGTCCACATTACGTACGAAGGGTATGGCCGCGCTGAACATTTGAGGCACCCTAAGCCCCGCGGCGGGAATGGGTAAAACCGTCCTGCGAAGTTCTGAGGAAAGCGGTATCGGCCGGGCTGACGCCGGGTATGCGGCTGCGTTCGGGACGGTGCAGGGGGACGGGCGGCGCCGCCGAATCCCGGGCATGACGGTGGCTGCCTGGACCTGTCGCGGCGGGTGGCTCGTTCATCCATGGAAATGGCGTGAAGTGGACCCTTTCCTGGTGCGACTTGGCCCGTGCGGCCAGGGCGGCGCACCATGCACGTTCTTCCGGCGGACTCCGGCATACCCACCAGCGAGGCCGTCGTCATGTCATCGCCATTTCATCGGCCGTGGTTAGCGTCGATGCCGTCCGATGCAGGCAGACCGCGCAGCGTCGGTCGTCTCCCACCGAAGGGCTCACGCACGGTAGATGCAAGGAAGGCGGCACATACGAAGAATCACGTACTTGCTTGCTGCAGGCGCCGCAGTGCCCGCTCCCACGGCGGCGGGCGGAGTGGCTGCGACTGCGACTGCCGCTGCCGCTGCCGCTGCCGCTGCCGCTGCCGAGAACACTTCCGGCGACGACTCGGGACCACCCGCGACCTGTGCCGGTGCCCACCCTGCTGGCACCAAGGGCATCTCCTGGTACAAGCGATCGACTCCGATCTGAAAGGCATTGACGGAATGACGCGTCCATCGGACGAGAAGGATTCGACGACCGGCGGGTACTCCCGCCGTAGGCTCCTCAAGATCGGCGTCGGCCTCGGCGTCGCCGTGGGGGCCGGGGTCGTCGGTTCGGGTACCGAGGTGGCGATGGCCGGCGGGCCGGACGACCCGACCAGCCCGACGCTCGCGACCAAGGTGAAGAACCTGAGCGGCCCGGTCGAGACCGGCCCGTTCGCCTCGCCGTGGACCGACCTCGGCATCCCCGCGCTGTGCCCGAACGGCACCATGCTCTTCGTCGGCGGCGACACCTTCAACGGCGACCACGTACCGCAGCAGGGCGAGCCCGCCGACGACTGGCGCGCCCCGGTCGGCCTGCGCTCCAGCAGCGCGGACCTGAACAACCTGCGCATCGACGGCAGCGTCGGCGGCGACCACGCCAACAGCCTTGTCGACGAGCCGCACAACCCGGTCGGCGACAAGGCCACGACGGCGATCCCGTCCGACGTGTTCGTCGTCGACGGCGTCATGTACATGCATCTCATGCGCGGCGTCATCTACGACACCCACCACACGGACTTCTGGCGCTCCACCGACAACGGTGAGACCTGGGAGTACCTGTGCCAGTGGCCGGGCGACCTGCACGGCGGCCAGTTCCAGCAGAAGACCTACGCGGTGGCCGAGGGCGACTACTGCTACGTCCTGTCCACGGTCTTCAACCGTGACGTGGAATCGGGGATGTTGCTGCACCGGGTACGGAAGGACAGCCTCGGCAACGCGGACGCCTACGAGCCGTGGGGCTACGCCGACGGCGACTGGCGGTGGGGCGCGCCCCCGACGACCGTCTTCGGCACCCGCAAGTGGGGCGAGATCTGCTTCCGCGCCATGGACGGGAAGTACGTCCTCACGTGGCTGAACATGAACGCGCTGTCGATCCGGGCGATGGTCTTCCCCCTCCCGACCTCGGACCTGACAAAGACGCTGGAGCAGACGATGATCCTGCCGGGCATCCCGGGGCAGGAGGTGGCCAACCTCGTGGCCAGCCCGTACGGCGGGTTCGTCATCCCGGGCTCGACGTTCGGCAACTTCCACATCGTCGTCAGCCAGTGGTACGACCCGAAGAACTACCGGATCATGCAGTACAAGATCAACATGCTGTCCTGAGCAGGCACCTCCCAACGGGCGCCGTCCTCGGGCGGCGCCCGGTCCCCTCACCGACCTTGCCCAGGTCAGGGACCGGCTCCGAGGCTCCGAGCACCCGCAGAGCACTGCAACGCCACGGCACAGCGATGCCGACGGAGTTCAGCACCGCAGAGCTGGACGACCTGCCGGCCAGGCTCGACCGGCACACCGCCGAAGGCCGGGATGAATCCGTCACCCTGCCAGTTGCATGATCAACCGCCTCCGGAGAACGTCCGAACGCGACCCCTCGGTACAGAATCGCCGGGGCGAACTCGCCTGTCGTCGGTGGCCTTCGGGCGCGCTGTCGGTCCCCACGGAAAGATGTGTTCATGGCCAAGCTGATAGTCCTGCTCATCGGCATTTCGGTGATCTTCTCGGTGATCGCCTTCAAGGGCGGAAATCCGCCGGTCGGCGTCCTGTTCGCGGTGACCGCGGCCGCCCCGGTCGTTTACCTCGGATACGCCCTGGGGAGCAGGCGCAGGGCCGGCGGGGTCTCCGTCCAGGACCTGCGGCCGGAACAGCGCAGGCGGCGGACGCTGTCCGTCCGGGTGACCGCGGTGGTCATGGTGGCGGCGGTCGGCTACGGCGCCTACTGGGTGATGTTCGAGCCGAAGGCCAGCGACAAGGCGCTGAGCCGCGTCTCCGACTTCGAGTCCGGCTGCGGCGACGGCATGGCCCGCAAGTACTTCCCGCAGGCGGCCGCCCACACGGGCGCGGACCCGCACCCGATTGCGATGTTCACCATCAGCGAGTCCGGCTCCCCCCGCCTGGCCTTCCCGGCCTCCGGCACGGCGGACCACTGGAGCGCAAACCAGCTTGACCCGCGCCGGGTCCAGCTCATCGCCTGCCTGGACTCCCCCGACGAGGGCGAGTTCCTGACCGACTGCAAGTTCACGACGGACACCATCAAGCTGTACCGCGGCGTGTACGACGTCACCGTGTACGAGGCCAGGACAGGCAAGGAGGTCGGCAGCGAGCGGCTGCGTGGCACCGCGAAGCCCGACTGCCCGGGGTTTGTGTACCTCAAGAAGGACACCGACGTGCTCCATACCGAGCCCGAATTCGCCGACTACCAGGCCGTGTTGCGCAAGTACGTCGGCAACTGACCCGGGTGAGGCCGGGGAGCACATGCCGAGGGACCAGCGGGCTTGCCGAAAGCTCTGCGGTCACTGGGCTGATTCCTCGACAGGACACTCGATGGACGGGAAGGGGATGCCTGGAGTGACCGCCGCGCAGCCGTCCTCGGAACCCGTCCCGTTCAGCAGGTCGGTATCACGGGGCGCAGTCGTAGAGGGTGAAGCTTCCGTCCGAGATGCGGCCGTAGGCGCGCGGCGGGAGGCGGGTGCAGTTCCTCTTCACCCAGATCGTTGCCGGTGTGGACGGGCGGCGTGTGGTCAGTAGGGCGTAGCGGAGTTGGTGGGTGGCGACCAGGGTGGTCATCCGCCGGTCGGTCGGATAGGGGGTCAGACCGGTGAATCCGCCCATGACCAGCACCGGTTGGGAGGTGGCGCGCAGCAGCGGCTCGGCGCCGTAGGCGGCTTGGGTGGCGAGTAGGTACTTCTCCCCGGAACGGTGCGCGGTGAGGTAGTTCAGCAGTGCGGTGTCCCGCACGGACGGGGTGTTCAAGGCGCCGGTCCGGATCTTGGTCCGGTGGTGGCGCATGTCGAGGTAGCCGGCTCCGACCGGTCCGGCCAGCGGCGACATCGGTGAGCCGGCGTACCGCGGATCCAAGCAGGCGGTGGCCCAGACAGCCGGGGCGAGCAGTGTGGACGCCAGGCCTGCCGCCAGGGCGCTGTGCACCGCTCGGCGCGTACTGCGTGGCCCGCAGGACCACAGGCCGACGGTTCCGCACAGGCCGAGCATCAGCACCACCGGCAGCAGCCAGGGCGCGAAGCGGCCGTGCGGAGCGTCGATGACCACGGCCCACAGCGCGGACAGTCCGACCGCGGCGGGCAGCGCCGCCCGACGCGGGCCGCCGGCGCGGTATGCGGCCCGGAAGAGGGCCGCTCCGCCACCGGTCAGCGCGGCCAGGGCCGGGGCGAGTACGGCGGTGTAGTAGCCGTGGTTGCCGTTGGAGGCGCTGAAGACCACGACGTGCACCGCCAGCCAGCCGCCCCAGAGCAGGAACCCCGCACGCGGCCCGTCCGTGCGCGGCTGCCCCGAACGCCACAACAGGCCCAGCGTCAGGGCCATTACGGCGAGCGGCAGAAGCCAGGCGATCTGCGGACCGACGATGTGGTTGACCAGCATGGTCCAACCGGTGTTGCCGGAGGTGCGGCTGGCGGCGGTGCCGGCGACGGCGCCCAGTGCGTGGGGGTCATGGCCGAAGCGGCTCAGCCCGTTGTAGCCGAAGACGAGGGTGAAGGGGTTGTTGTTGGTGGTCCCGTCGGCGTAGGGGCGGTTCGCGGCAGGTGTCGCCCACACCAGAAGCAACCAGGAGCAGGAGACGGTGAGTGCGGTGATGCCGGCGACCAGCAGCCGCCACGCCCGGTGCAGCCGGGAGCCCGGAGCGGCAAGTTGGTACACCGCGGCAAAAACGGGAAGGACCAGCCAGGCCTGCACCATCTTGGCCTGGAAGGCGAGCCCCACCCATATTCCGCAGACGAGCAGCGGCAGCAGCCTTCCGGTGCTGACCGCCTTCTGCAGCGAACCCGCCGCGAGAACCAGCAGCAGGACGAGCAGGGTGTCCGGGATGGTGTGCCGGTTCAGCGCGACGGTGATCGGAGTGAGGGTGAGTGCCAGCGCGGCGAGCAGCCCCGCCAGTGCGCCCGCCCAGGCACGGACGATCCGGTGCAGCGCCCAGACGGCCACTACGCCCTCCAGCGCCTGCGGCAGCGCTGCCGCCCAGTCGTACGGCCCGAAGAGCTTCACGGAAAGGGCCTGCGGCCACAGCGCGCCGGGGATCTTGTCCACGGTGATCGAGCCGCTCGGGTCCAGGCCGCCGAAGACGAAGGTGTGCCAGTTCGCCGCCATCGACCGCACGGCCGCGCTGTAGTAGGGGTGCACCCCGGCACGGTCGATTCCCCAGGCGTAGAGCACCGCGGCCATGGCCAGGATCAGCAGAAGAGTCCACAACTCTCCGCCGCCAGGGAGCTGTTGAAGCACGGCGGCCAGCCTGCCTCCCGCGGAGGGGTGGGAGCCTTCGCGGCGACGGTCGGTGGAGTCCCGGGTGACGGGGGCGGTGGCCATGGCGGGGCCTCTCATGGGGCGTCAGGCTGGGGCTGTCAGGGGGCGGGGGGTCACAGACGGCGGGCCATGCGCAACCCCTGGGCGTAGAAGCCGTCGCCGTCGAGCCTCGCGCGGCCGGCGAGATCGCCCATGGTGGGTCCGTTGGCCTTCGAGCGGCTGGAGTAGAAGCGCGGATGGCCGTTGTCGTCCGGCCCCAGGTAGATGCCGCAGTGGTCGATACCGTGCGGTCGGCCGATGTCGATGGCGAAGAAGACCAGGTCCCCGGGTTGCAGCAGGCCGATGTCCGCGGGCCGTCGGCCGGTGTTCGGGATCAGCAGTACGCCGGGGGCCCGGGTGGCGATGGCGTACGCCCGGCGGGGCAGGCCGATCCCCGGGGTGTTGGTGGCGTGCATGGGGTACCCCATGCGGTACCCCCAGACCAGGCGCATGAAGCCCGAGCAGTCCACGTCGCCGTAGCGCGCGTTCTCCGGTTCCTTGCGGGTGCCGTCCGGGAAGGTCCACGAGACGCCGAGGTAGTCGTAGAAGTCCGACTTCTCGTCGCGGTAGTGGAAGGAATCCGGCGACTGGCCGGGAACGCGCGGTCCGAAGTGGGCCTTGCCCGCATAGCGCAGGCCGGCTGCGGTGCGGCGGTCGGGTGCCCCGTCGCCGTACTGGAAGGCCACGCCGAGGACGTCCGGGCTCCGGTCGGCGAGGGCCTTCGGGAACCACTCGCGGAACCACCCCGTGCGCTCGTGGCCCGGCCGCCATCCGTCGGGCAGCAGCCGTACCCAGGCGTTGCCGCGCACCACGGCGCTGGTGGTGCGCGGCTCGCTCCAGGTACGGGTCGGGCCGGTCAGCAGTGCGGTGCGCGCTCCGTCGGTGAAGGTGGCCAGCACGCGGCCGTCCGCGGCGCGGACCACCGTACGGCCGGGCGTGCGGTGGCGCTCGAAGCGGTAGCCGCCGGTCGGCACCCGGAAGTCGTCGTGCGGGCCGCCAGGGTCGCCGTACTGGAAGCGGTGCCGTGCGTAGGCGCTGACCGCCGCGGCGGTGGCGGCCAGACCGGCGACGCCGCTCAGGACCTGACGGCGACTGGGGCCGCGGCGCGGGGTGGGGGCGGTGCCCATGGTGACCTCCTCGACGTACGGATGGGCGGTGGACAAGGACGGGTCCGGCTCGGTCAGGCGGTGGGCAGTGCCCCCAGCAGGAGTCCGGCGACGAGCACCACGTAGGTGCCGAGGGTCACCGCGGTGGTGGAGATCGCGGTGGCCGCCAACGGTTGGCGGACCAGCTGATAGGCGATCAGACCGGGCACGATGAAGCCCAGGGTCTGCGTGGTGTACAGGAGCGGGAACTCGTGCTGGAGCGCGAGCATCACCGTGGCCTGTAGCACCACCGCACACAGCACCACGGCGGCGAACAGCCGCTTCCCGTAAAGGATCACCTGGCGCTGCAGGACCTTGGTCGCGAAGAAGGTGAGCGCCGTGACGCCGATCATCAGTGCCGCCCTGCCCGCATCGGTGACGAGGGTCAGCGCCAGCCAGCCGGGGGTGATCATGCCGCCGGGAGAGAGGTTCGTGGTCAGATAGCACACCAGCGAGAAGACCAGTCCCAGGGCGATCCCCAGCGCGGCTGTCTCCGGAGTGACGGTGACGGGGATCATGGCTGCTTCCTTGTCGGGTCATGCGGGGTGTGGTGGCCCGCGGAGGCGGGAATCGGGGGATGCGGGCCGGGCTCCGGGCCGTTCAGCGGCGCGATCCAGCTGTACGGCTCCGGCTCGGGCGGGTGCGCGACGGCAAGGGGTTCGCCGGTGCCGTCCGCGTCCAGTTCGCCGAGGTGTTCCAGGAACAGTTCGCCCTGGCCGTGGATGTTGCCGATGGCCACCAGCGAGGAGTCCGGGCCCAGTTCGCCGAGGAGGGCATGCGTCAGCTCGGCCGCGTCCCGCCGGTCGCCGCCCAGGTCGACCACGCGCCCGGACGACCAGCCCGGCGGGATGCCGTCGCGGGCGCTCTTGGTGGGGTGTCCGATCAGGAAGACGGTCTGCGGGTTCAGATCGGGGACGATCGCCCCCATCTGCCCGTTGCGTTCCACCCGGTCCGGGCGGCAGTTGATGACCACGTTGAGCGGGCGGCGGATCGCGCCGAGTTCCTCCAGCTGACGGATGTTCATCAGCGTCGACTCGGGATCGTTGGCGGCGAAGACATTGGCGAAGCGCAGCCGTTTGCCGTCCGGTGTGCGATAGCGCTCGACGGAGAGCACGCCGGGATCCGGCGGCGCGTCCCACATACCGCGCAGCGCGGTGTCCCGGTCCACGCCGAGCAGCTCCGCCACCGCCAGCGCGATGGCGACGTTCTCCTTGAAGGTGAACCAGCTGAACCCACGCAGCTCCTCGTCGGTGACCGACTCGGGATCGACGGCGATCAGCCGGCAACTCCGCCTGTCCGCCTCCTCCTTGAGGATGTGCAGCCGCTCCCGCTCGGCGGTGACGCAGACCCCGCCGACCGGCATCGACCGGCAGAGCGAGCGGGCCACATCGTCCAGCGTGGGCCCCATCTCCTCGAGGTGGTCCTCGCGGACGTTGCACAGCACACCGATGGTGGAGCGGATCAGCTTCTCCTGGTTGACCTCCTGGAGTGCGGGCATCACCGCCATGCACTCGATCACCAGCGCATCCGGCCGGTACGCCGCCGCGCGCCGGACGATGCCGATCTGCTCCACGACATTGGCGATGCCGAACTTGCGGTACACCGGCTCCTCGGTGGCGTCCGGGTGGATGAACCGGGCCGCGGTGCCGGTGGTCTTGGCCACCGTGACCAGGTCACCGCCGCGCAGCGCCCCCGCGCACAGCCGGGTGATGGAGCTCTTGCCGCGAATGCCGTTGACCAGCACACGGGTGGGGATCTGCGCCAGCGCCGCGTAGTGTCGCCGCTGCTCCAGGACGCCGGCGACCAACAGTGCCGCGCAACTCAGCAGCAGCACACCATAGAGGAAAAGCACGTCAGTTGATCCTTTGCGATCCCGGGACACTTCCGTATCGGGACGACTGGGGCGGGACGGAGGCCGGTTCGGCTCCACCGCCACGGCCCCGGTCCGCGAGCGCCTGCCGGAGCAGTTCCAGGCTGCGGGTCACCGAGCCGCACTCGTCGTGGTGGACCGGGTACAGCACCGTGCGACGATCGCCGGCGGCCAGCCGCTCCGCGCATCCGGCAAGGGCACGTAGCGGCCTGACCACCACGATGTGCAGCCAGCCCAGGCAGGCGATGCCCGCGGCCAGGGAGAGCAGCCCGGCCAGCATGGTGCGCGACTGGACCTGATAGGCCGTCAGCTTGAGCGCCGCGGCGGGCTCCGCCGAGACCACCCGCCAGCCGAGTCCGGCGGCGGGCCCCGTCCGCGCCAGCGGCGCGGCGGCCGCGACGGACGGGCCGGCACCCGGCGTGGTTTCCGCACGCAGTACGGCCGACACCGGGCTGCCCACACTCCCAGGCGCCGCCTCGGTCCGGGCCACCAGGCGGGTGAAGCCCTGGCTGGGCAGCGGCTCGAAGGCCTGGAAGCCGACGCTTGCCGCGAGCACCCGGCGGTGTTCGTCGGTGAGCCAGAGCCTGCCGAGCCCGGGCCGGGACAGCGGGCTGTTCAGCGCGTTCACATCGATCTCGGCGAAGATCACGGCCGGGGCTGCGTCCTTGGCACCCTTGGCGTCCTTGGCCGACGGGATCTGGGCATAGGCGGCGATCGCGGGGATCCTGCCCTCCGTATTGACCCGGGTGATTCCGCTGCCGGTCGGCGCATGGACGAGCGTGCGCAGCGGCTCCTGTCCCACCCGCGTCAGGATGGCACCGGTGCGGTCCAGTACGTACAGCGAGCGGTACTTGGGATGGCCGGCGAGCGCACGCCGCAACGCGTCCGTCGTCCGCTCCCGCGACTGCCCGGAGGCGGCCGCCGCCACCTCCCGGAGATCGGTGTAGCTCTGCCCCAGGATCTGCCGCACCCGGTCGGCGGCGGCCTCGGTGCGTGACTGCTGGTCGGCGACGACGGCGGCCGGTACGGCCTTGCCGGCCTGCACACGGTGTATCAGGAACAGCATCGGCACCCCCCAGGTGGCGATCAGCAGCACGCAGACGAGAGCCACGGACCGGACACCGGGGCGTCGGCGCACCGGCGGCGCAGGCTCCGGTCCCGTCTCACCCAGCAGTTGGCGACGTATCGACTCCAGTGCCCGGCCGGCCCTGCCCAGCTCGCCGAAGGCGGCAACCGGCACCGGCCGTGCCAGCTCCTGTCGCGCCTCGGGGGTCTCCGATGCGCCCTTGGCCAATCGCGCGGCCGACAGGTGGAGCCGTAGCAGCGGACGCTGCACGGTGCCCCACAACGCCACGGTGACCAGCACGGCAATCATCAGCAGCGCGCCGGCGGCCACGATCGCGAACCGGGTGTAGTCGGGGCCGCCCTTCGTCGGAGGCACGTCCCTGAACGTGAGGATCGTCAGCCCCAGGCCGGAGGCGACATCCTTCCCGTCTGCCGCAGCGACCGCTGCCCAGCCCGCGACCCGGCGCAACCCGCCGTGGCTGTCACCGAGCAGGCTTCCGGCAGCGTCGGTGGTGCGGGGAACGGCGTTCGCCGCGCGCTCCACCGCGGCAAGCACGGCATGGTCGCCGGCACCGGCCGCCCGGACCGGGCCGCCGGCGGTAGCGGTGGCGAGCACTTTTCCGTTCCGGCCGACCAGTTGACCGGTGCGCCCGTCCCCGTACACCTGGGGCGCGACGAGCTTCTCGGAGACGACCAGCAGGAATGTGCGCTCGTCACTTCCCTGTCCCTCGCCCAGGTCCCGCGCCTGGTCGGCATTCTCGTCCGTGTTGTGCCGTGGAGCCGGCATGGCCACCCGGGCGAAGAACAGCAGCCGGGGACCGGCGTTCCCCGAGGTGACCAGCTGGGGCGCGAGGTCTCCGGTCCGCGCCAGGGCGGTCACGTCCACATCGGTCAGCGGCACCGGCTCGCCGTCGGCCGCGAGCCGCTTGCCGGTGTTCGGTGCGAGCAGCACACCGCCCTGCACGGAACGTCCGGCTGAAGTCCGGTCCGGCATAAGGGACTTCATCACCTGTGCCGGAGTGCTGCCGGCGGGGGGCGTGACCGACGCCGCGGAGTGGCGCAGTGCAGTGGCCCTGGCGTTGACGGAGGTGGCGACCGAGAGGGCGGTATCGGCGGCGATCTGGCGTTCCGCGTCGCTCAACGCCTGGGGTACGTCCCGTTCGTGAACGGTGCCGAGACCGAGCGCGGAGAACGCGGCGACCGCCAGCAGCGTGCAGAGCAGTGCGGCGATCGGTGGGCGGACGCCTCCGAGGAGGGGCATGTCGGCGCGGCGTCGGGTGCGGTGTCGACGGGGCGCGCGGGCAACCGGGTGCAGGGCAGGCGTCCTCTCGGCACAAGGGAATCCATGGAGAAACTCGCAGTACGAGCAAGTCCTCTCACGATAAAAACACAAAATCGTTCGCGTCTCGTTCCCGCATACGAGTGCAGGTGCAACCGCTGCGCCCAACCCACGCCGAGGCGCGGCCGCTTGGACTCCTCCCGCCTCAAACGGAGGCAGGACGCGGGGCCGTAGGACGTGGGGCCGAAGCACCGCTCACATCACCGATTGCTCGCGGGCGACAACTGCCCGTACACACAGCGGGCGTTGTGGCGGCCGCGGCGAAATCCGGTCCCGAACACCGCTACGATGTGCCGCTATTCGCCGGTCATATTTGCGATCGCCATCATGGAGAGGGCTGCCCATGAAACACGCACGGAGAAAGCCCCGCAGCCGGTTCCGCGACCGGGTCGCCGGTACCACGGGAGCACTTGCCGTCGTCCTGGGCGCCGGGATCGGGCAGGCCGCCGCCGCCGGGAAGCCCGCTGCGGCGCCCACCGCCAAGGAGGCGCCCCTGGACACGGCGGACGCCCCGGGTGCGCTGACCCTCCCCGCCCCGACCGGGCGCTATCGGGTCGGCACGGTCAACCTCCACCTGCTCGACACGAAGCGCACGGACCCGTGGACGCCGGACCGCCGGCCACGCGAGCTGATGGTCTCGCTCTGGTACCCGGCCACGCACACCGCCGGCCACACCGCCGCGCCTTACTTGGAGCCCGCCGCCGCCGCGCACTTCCTGGCCGTCCGAGGACTGCCGCCGAACGCAGTCACCCTGCCCACCACCGCCGGCCACACCGGCGCCCAGGTGGACCCCAAGGCCGGCAAATTGCCGGTGGTGCTGTACTCGACCGGGCGGGGCTCGGACCGTGCGACGGGCACCGCGCTCGCCCAGGACCTGGCCAGCCGCGGCTATCTGGTCGTCACCCTCGATGACACCCACGATGACAGCGAAGTGCAGTTCCCCGGCGGCCGGCTGGAGGTGGCCACGATGCCGCCGGGCATCCCTGCGTCGCGCGTGATCGCCGCCCGGGCCGCGGACACCCGCTTCGTCATCGACCAGCTGGCCGCCATCGACCGTGGCCACAACCCGGACGTGGACCACGCGCCGCTCCCCCACGGGCTGTCCCACGCGGTCGACATGGACCGCATAGGAATGTTCGGCGCTTCCCTTGGCGGAGCGGTCGTGCCGGAGGCCATGCATGTGGACCACCGGATCCACGCCGGTGCGAACCTGGACGGCCAGTTCTTCGGCCCGGCGAAGACCCGCGATCTCAACCGGCCCTTCCTGCTGTTCAGCTCCCAGAACCACAACCGCAACAGCGACGGGAGCTGGGCCACCTTCTGGAAACACCTGCACGGCGAGCGCTTCGACCTGAAACTGCGCGGCTCCGAGCACCTCTCCTTCATGGACTACGAGGCTCTCTGGCCCCAGATGGCCGGCCCGCTCGGACTGTCCCCCACCCAGCTCGTCCAGATGTTCGGCACGATCACCCCCGACCGCGCCATCGAGATCCAACGCACCTATCTCGCGGCCTTCTTCGACAAGGAACTGCGCCACCAGCACAGCAGCCTGCTCGACGGTCCGTCCCGCCACTACCCGGAGATCGCCTTCGTACGCTGAACCGACCGATCGACCGATCGACCGACTGGCCGACCGGCCGACCGACTGGCCGACCGTACGGGCGCGCCGCGCGATTACCTGCCGAAAACCCCCAGCCGCGGCGGATCTCACTGCCGACCTCATCAACGGACCGTCGTCGGCAGTTGCCGCGTCGAGCTGATATCACGATGTTGCTGCAACACACTCCGTGGGGCACTCACCAACCGCGGATGAAGGCGGAGCTGTCGGCTGTGGCGAAGGCCGCCGCGGGCCGGGCGGCCGAGCTGCTGGACATCGCCGCCGTACCGCCGGAGGTTCCGGCGTCGCCGGCGACGGAGTGGCGGTGGTGGGCCGCCAAGTACCTCCAGGGCACCATCGCCTCCGAGGACGTCATCGGCGAGGACGGCGAACGCGGCCGGGTGCCGACGAACGGCACTGCCCGGACGAAGGCCCCGGGCCCCCGTCCCCTTCCCCGTACCCGTGACGGGTGACGGGCCGGGGCCTCTGGGCAGCGCGACCCGTCAGTATCCGATCGTGAAGCGCCGCTGCACGAACCGCGGCAGCTCGACCTCGTCGACCAGGGCGACCGCCGCGTCCTCCGCCGAGACGCGGCTGCGTCCCTCCGCGTCGCGGACCGCCTGGTCGCCGCCGATGCGGAAGCGGCCGGTGCGCTCGCCGGGGGCGATCTCCTCGGCGGGGCTGAAGTAGGTCCACAGACGGTTCGAGGTGCGCAGGACGTTCAAGCCGTCGCGGGCGCCGCGCGCCGCCGCCGCGTAGGCGCGGGGCAGCCCCAGCTGGTCGAGGGTCTCGTGCATGCGCTCGTCCGAGTCGGCGAGCACCAGTCCGGGCTCGACCTCCAGGCTGCCCGCGCCGCCGACCACGATCAGCCGGGTCCGCGGGTGGCTCTCCAGCGCCTTCAGCAGGGCCCGCACCACGGTGGAGTGGACGGTTGGGTCGGCGATCGAACGCCGGACGGTGTCCTCGAAGTCCTTGGCGGCATTGCCCGGCTGGTAGGCGCTGATGAGCACGTCGAGGCCGGGCAGCACGGCCATGATGCTCGCCGCGTCCAGGACATCGACGCTCGCCCAGGTGATGTTCTTCCGCTTCTCGTCGGCCTGCGGCCGCGACGCGTCACGGCTGAAGGCCCTGACGTGATGCCCCCGGTCGAGGGCCTCGGTAACGACCCGGCTGCCGATGGTTCCCGTGGCTCCGACGACTCCGATGTGCATGGTTCTCCCCTGTTCATGCGGATATGAGGCCGTAACCAGCAAGATCGGTTACGCCGTGCGGTAACTATACGCCGTGAAGTCTCTATACGACCATCAATGATGGTGACGCTGTAGAGTGCCGGGGTGGCAGGTACAGCGAGCAGGACAGGAAACCAAGGGCGACGCGAGCGGCTGCGGGCCGAGACGACGGCCGAAATCAAGGACGTGGCGCTGAAGTTGATGGCCTCGGGTGGGCCCGACGCCATCACCCTGCGGGCCATCGCCCGCGAGATGGGCATGACGGCCAATGCCATCTACGGCTACTTCGCCACCCGCGACGACCTGGTCACCGCGCTCATCAACGACGTGTACACCCAGCTGGCCGACGCCGTGGACACCGCATGGGAGACCACCTCCGCCGAGGGCCCGGCCACCCGCATCCAGCGCTGGGCCGACGCCTTCCGGAGCTGGGCCCTGGCCAACCCCGAGGGCTTCCGCCTCGTCTACGGAGATCCCGTTCCCGGCTACCACACCCCCCACGGAGGCGCCGCCCCCGAGGCTGCCCACCGGGTCTGCGCAGGGCTGACGGCGCTCGCGGCGGCCGCCTGGCCGCACGCCGAACACCTCCATGAGAGCAGCGCGTTCGAGTGGTCCGACTTCGACGCCGGGCTCGTGGACAAGGTCCGCACGGACTTCCCCGACCTGCCGCCCGCCGCCGTCGCGCTCGCCCTCCGCCTCTGGGGGCGCCTGCACGGCCTGGTGTCACTGGAGGTCTACGGCCACCTGCGCACCCAGACGACCAGCCCGGACAAGCTCTTCCGGGAGGAAGTGACCCAGCTCGTACGCTCGTTGGGCATCCCGCCCCGAAGCTGAAGCCTCGGGGCTGCAGCTCGGCGCATGCAAGATTGCGCAGCCGAAGATCACCATGGAGCGGCGGAGCGGTCCGGGTAGCGGCAGCTTCGGCGTGCGCTGCGCTGCGGCCGGGACGGCCTGCCCGCGGGCGCCGGCGTGGCGGCCACGTTCCCCCTCTTCGTGCACTACGGCGCCGAGCTGTGGGTCCCCGAGGCCGGTGGGCGGATCGACCCCAACAGCGAAGCTCACGACTTGACCATGTCCGCCTTCGGCGGGACGAGCACGGGTGAACGCACCACAGAATCGTCGCCGTCACCGAAGGGCTCACGGCCGACGGGATCCCTTACCCGTCCGCGCATGCCCCACGGCGCAACCCTCCCGATGTATCGCCGAAACCGAAGCCCGTCGCGGCACGCCGCGGCCCGGCCGAGCCCACCCGAGCGCCGCGTCCCCTCCCGCGAGCGGATCAACGAGCCGGTCGACGCGGCCGGAGACAGCCTGGATACGCTGCGTAGCGTCGAGGAAGGGCAGCAGAACCGTCTTCACCGGGCGCTCGGGCTCCGTATCACCTACCGGCCATGACCTATCGGCCCGGACAACGCAAAATGCTGGTCGGGATCGCCCCCAACCAGCATTTCGTGGTCAACATTCTGATTCTGTGTCCGATGGGGACTTGGACCGTACGTACACACCAGTGATGCGTGGGGAGCTGCAGCTCCGCTAGGCACCGGACCACGACTTCTCTCACGCAAGGGCCTTGTCGCACGGACCGGGAATCCCCGGCCGGCTCCCGTGCGAGGGGATCTCGCGCTTTGCTGTGGCATTACGAGGCGTGGCGGCGACGGCCACGATCGTCTCGGGGCCTGCAATCGTCGCCTCGCGAGAAGAGGACGGGGCTCGGAGCGAGATCAGGTCCGGGAGCCCCGGCTTGGCACGCTCTGTCAGGCTCCGGTATCACCGCGCTACCGCCCGCCGTGGTGTCGGCGCGGGATTCGGCCACGGTCCGCTTCAAGGCAGAGGACCGCTCGCGCTGAGCGACGACGCCACGTGATCCCCTGCCTGCAGTTCGCATCGAAACCTGCCGGCTTGTCCGGCTACTACACGGTCCGGGGGCCGGGATCGCCGAAACGGCCCGACCGAACCTCCTACGGTCAGCCGGCGGAGATGCGGATTGTCGCGCCATCGGGAAGATCATGGACCTTCTGAGCGATCGGACCGCGGATTCGCATCGCGGTCACCGCGTCGTGGATCGCGAAGTTGTCGAAGTCGTAGCCACCGCCGGCAATGAAGAACTCGTACGGGACAAGCCGCTCTCCAGGGTCGAGGGCGTCGTTCTCTTGCTGAAATGCATGAGCAAAGCTGGCCGCACCATTCACATCGGGGTCATCCAGCAACCATTGCGCCCACTGCTCGAGGCTGGTGCCCAACGAGGTAATGCGTGCCGTCTCCGGATCGAAGGCGACGACCTCCTCACCGCCGACAATGCCGAACTGGGTCCCGAAAATGTCCTGCCCGAAGCAGAAGACATCATCGGCCAGGCCGTCGTAGGTGTCCTTCCACGTGCTCTCTGAATTCCACGTAAGCATGTCGGGCCCCAGACCCTTCTCACCCACTCGGAAGACCTGGACGCCAGCGTTGAAGAGGAAGAAGCCGTTGATTCTGGAGATGACCCCGCCGAGCTCCGCGAGCGGACCGGCTTCCACCCCGAAGTCCAGATCCACTGAGGGTCCCATGGGGCCGCGGGCGCGGCCCAGCAGTTGCTCCAGTGCGCTCTCGGTCATGCCGTATCACTCCGCTTCCGGGCCGATGGGTCGGGTCAGATAGTGCTCCCGCACCCGGTCAGTGGCAACCAGGCGAAGGGTGGGTTGCAGAACGATCTCGTGCGGCAGCGCATCCCATTTCGCGTACGGCCACCAGCGGCCGTGGGCCGTCAGCAGCATCTCCTCACCACGCTCGATCTCACCCTGGTTCGCATACCATCCTGCCATCCATACGCACAGGGGAAACTGCTCAGGGGTCTCGCCGGTCGCCTCGGCCAGGGCATGTGCGCGAGGAAAGTCATTGGCGGCCGCCAATGCCTGCCAGACGACTCGCTTCTCATGGGAGGCCAGATCCCTGTAATCGCGTTCCAACAGGTGCGCACCGATCACGCCGTCCAGGGACTGCGCTGGGCTACCCCAGGGCTTGAGACGCCCCGGCAGCAGCTCCTCCACCGGGCGTCGCTCAAGCTGGTCGCACAGCCACCGGAGACGCTCTCCGAGCACACGGCCGTCGGGAACGTGTGCCGCCGCTGCGGCCATACGAGGAGCTGCCGCGGCGGCGGCATGCACCTCTGCAGCCAGGAAAGCCGAGTCGAACGGCATGTCCTGATTGCACAACTCCTTGCCAGCCGGCGCATCCAGAGAGATCAGGGACTCGGCCAGGTCAGCCGCCTCGGCGAAACGGTCCAAACAGAACATGATCTGAATCGATGCGGCAGCCGCTTCCCAGACGGGTCCTCGCGCTCCTCCCGGACGCTGCGCAATCTCGAGCAGCCGGGGTAGCGCCTCCACGAAGTTCCCCTGCCGAGCCCACGAGATCAATCGCTCAGCGGAATTCACACGATCGCTCCCCTTCTCAACTAGCGTACGGAGATCTTAACTCTGGTCCCGTCGGGTAGGCCGCTGACGGCATGGCGGCCCATCGCGGACCCGGACCCCTGGTTATCCTTGGGAGAGATGTATTTCACACTCGCTCCCGTGCCGCCCTCCGCGTACATCGCCGGCGGATACTCGTCACGGTCTGATCCACTGCGTGTCGGGATCGCTCGTAGGGAGTCCTCGCGATTGTCGTCTGCGCCAGACCTGTCGATCGTCAGGATGTCAGGGTGAGGCGCACTCGGCTGAGATCGGCCCCCGGTCCAGTGGGTGCCGGACTGGGCTTCCTGGATGTGCTGCGCAGACTCCGGGTATTTCTTCGAGTCGAGCACCACCTCGACGTCGTAATCCGACTGAGCCCCCAGGCGTTGATTGATCCGGCTCCTTGAATCGGCCTGATTCATCAAACGCCGCTTCGACCCCTTGCCGGTCAAGCCGTCGTTCTTTGCGACATTGTTGGCGAGCTCGACCAGTTCCCGAGCCATTCGATCATCGGCATCGTTGATGTTCTTGACAACCTTCTGAGCGCCACGACCTGCCTGACGGTACATATCGCTCACGGCTCTGGCGGCATCCTTACTCAATTGCTTGCCGACCCGTTGCGCCGCGTCTTCCAGCGCCTTCGCTATCGGATTACTCAACTGAACGATACCCCCGCGCTGGCAGTTGTGAACTTCTTCGCGTGGCCGACGACTTCATCTGCATGACCCCGGAGTTCAGCCGCACACTTGAGCAATTCCTCAGGATGCACGGAGAAACCCCGACCCGCATTTGCGCCGGCTGCAGCTGATGCCGACTCAACTGCCTTCTCAATGCCCTTGAAGACCAGTCCGCGCAGCGCTCGTTCGACTACTTCCTCGAGGGGAGTGATGGCCTTCTCTACGAGATGGGCGATTATTTCCTGTTCCAGCCGCTCCAGGATCTCATTGACGATCTTCTTGGAGACCTGAATCAGTGCCGCTTCTGCAGCAGCCGCTGCACCGAGAGTCGCCACCGCTGCTGCAGCAGCGGCCGCCAATTGAGCGGCGACCACACCCAGCTCCACCAGAACGGCCGTCTTGGCCGCCACGATCATGTCGGCCGCGACGTCCAAGGCGATCGCCACCACACCACATGCCCCGACCAGCTCGGTCATGTGTGAGGAGGACATCCGATCCCAGGTCTCGACGAGCTTGTCGTACGAGGGAGCCTGGTAAGCCTGGCCCATACGCCGGATCGTCGCGCTAGCTTGATCATGGGCGGAATCGATGTCACTTGCGAAGGCGCGGACATGTCCTGCGTACTCTCTGACGCTGTCCTCGTTGACTGCGGGCCAGTTCAAACCCAACAGGTCCATGACCCAAATCAGTTCGCCGGGCAGCTCGATCGCCATGCCCACCCCCCAGAAGTCACGTGAGACTGAAGCACCTCACCTGCAAACGACCCGGCAAGATTAGTACAAGCTGTCGATGCGTCAGTTGTTGGGGGAGGTGGGGCAGCTGCTAACTGGACACCCGGACTAGATGAAGCAGAGACAGGCCTGGTGGACCACACATCGAGCTCCCCTCCGCCAAGCGGCGAGCTCGCAGGCCAGCCGCTAGATGTATTGACCCGCAGCGTTGTTCACGCGGCTGATGGGTGGTTTCCCGTCCAGTGCGGTGTGGCATCGGTGGTGGTTGTAGGTGTGGAGGAAGTCTGTCAGGGCTTCGGTGCGTTGGGTGTTGCTGGTGTAGGGCTGTAGGTATGCCCATTCGTCGAGCAGGGTGCGGTTGAAGCGTTCGACCTTGCCGTTGGTCTGTGGGCGGTAGGGGCGGATGCGTTTGTGGGCGATGCCCGCGGCGGTGAGGGTGCGGGTGAAGTGCCTGGACTTGTAGCAGGGGCCGTTGTCGGTCAGGACCCGTTCGACGGTGATGTCGTGGGCGGTGAAGAAGGCATGGGCCCGCTGCCAGAAGCCTGCGGCGGTCTCTTTGCGTTCGTCGGTGAGGACTTCGCTGTAGGCCAGGCGGGAGTGGTCGTCGACGGCGGAGTGGATGTAGCTGTAGCCGATCACCGGTTTACAGCTTCTGCGCTGGTCGGTGGTGGCCTGGCGGTTGCGGTCGCCGGTTTCTCTGCCGACCGTGCGCCATCCGCCTCCGTCGGGGATGTTGCCCAGCTTCTTGATGTCGACGTGGACCAGCTCGCCCGGCCGGGCCCGCTCGTAACGCCTTACCGGCCGGCCGGTGGGCCGGTCCAGCCAGGCCAGGCGGTGCAGTCCGTGGCGCGTGAGGATGCGGTGCACGGTGGAAGCCGGCAGGCCCAGGACCGGTCCGATGCGGGCAGGTCCCAGCTTGCGGCTCTGCCGCAGTTCGCAGACGCGGGCTTCGGTCTCGGACCCTGTGCGGTGCGGGGTGGTGCGAGGTCTGCTGGAGCGGTCGTGCAGGCCCGCCTCGCCTTCGGCTCGCCAGCGTCGGACCCACTTGTGCGCGGTGGGCCGGGATACGCCCATTTCAGCCGCCACATGAGCCACAGGGCGGCCGGAGCGGACACGTTCGACCAGCAGCCGCCTGCCGAAGACGGTCAGCCGGGCGTTACGGTGGGACACGAAGACCTCCGTACGGTGTAGTCCTAGACACCTCCACCACACCGGAGGTCTTCGCCATGATCAAGCTCAGCGACCGTTAACAACGCTCGTGATCAATACAGCTGTGCTAAACGGCAACGTTGTCCTCGACAGCGAAATCAGGCCACATAGCGCTCTACTTCCGCGACCTGAACGGATACCCGACCGGATGAGGAGTCAGGTGCTGCAGCCGCCGCAGACCGAGGCCACGGAGCTGAGCTCCCCCCAGTCCCGGGTGGAGCGCGAGCTGGGACTCGAATATCGGATCCGGGAACTGGTAGACGTTCTGGGGGCCTCGTCGCTGATTCAGCAGTGCGGAGCAGAATGCCTCAGCGACATCTTGCCCTCCCTCTTCATCGACGGTTCCAGAGGAACCATCCAGTGCGCCCTCGACGCCTGGCAGGCACGCAGGAACCGGAGGAGTTGCCTGCCCAAGCCAACCTCTGTGGGCGCCAGAAACACGGTTACCCAGGCTTCATGGCGCAGCGTCCGACCGCAACGTCAGCAGGGCCTCGGCCGGCTGATGCAGGCCTGCTCGGTCGTGTGAATCAGTCCGTCCTGGCTCCGCTCGCACTCGTCGGCCATGCCCGACGTGGCAGGCGGTCCGTTTCGGCGAGCAGTTCGAAGTGGGGTTCCTTGCGCCAGCTGTCCTGGTTCCCGATATCTAGGAGTCGACGTCGGGCGCGTCTCACTGCCACATTCAGCAGATCTGGTGTCCCGACTGCCAGGCACGGGCGTGGGCACCGTGGCGCGGATGCGTCCCCCACACCAGGATGACGACGTCCGACTTCTTGCCCTGCATGGTGTGGACGGTTCCGCGTCATTACCCGCAGGGACGTGGTCCTCCAGGCGCATGTCTAGTACGGCCCGTCCGCATCCGAAGACCACGTCGCGGAAGGGACTGATGATGCGCACCCGGCCCAGGCCGACGCCCCACTCCAGATGCAGCAGGGTGAGCATGCGTGTCAGGGCTCTGCCTTCCTCGGGCACCCACTTGCCGACTGCGTCAGACGGTGCCACGTCCCCCCCAGCAGCTCAGCGGGTATACGCAACGCCAACAGCCTTCCCCGTCGGTTCTTACCTGGCATTCCTCGCGCGGTGAGGCTCCTGGGAAGGGCTTCTCCCCAGTGCCGTACACCATCTGGCTCATCGGCGCCGGACTGCTCGGCCCGGCCGTCCACGCCGACGCACTGCGCTCCCTCAAGGCCCCGGGCACTGCCTACGACGCCCACCTCGGCTGGGCCCCCAGCCGGCTGGGCTGGACGACTATGTGAAGACCAGTACCAGCCACCGGGCTGCCGCTTCGCAGTCGTCGGGCCCGGCGGGGAACGGGTGCTCCGGTGCCAGGCGGTAGTCCACGCTCACGACGGCCAGCCGTGCCTGCGCGGCAAGCTGCCACAGCTTCTCGTCCTGCCCGCCCGCAGAACCGAACGCCCAGCCACCTCCGTGCATGTGCAGGTACACGCCGTCGACGTGGTCTGGCACGAACGCCCGGACTCTCACTCCCCCTGCAACGACGTGGTCTTGGCCGTGCGCCAGTCTCACCGGCGGCGTGTGGCCACCGAGGCGGTTGCGCCGCAGGCGCGCCAGCACGGTGGCGTCCGGTGCCTGCTCGCGGGTTGGACGGCTCGCGGCAGTAGCTTCGAATTGCTCGTTGAATGCCAGGGTCTCGGCGAGGCAGTCCTCATCGATGATCGTCATGCCGTCGACGGTCGCAGCTGTCAGCGACAACACCCTGCCACCGTTTCCTGGTGAGCTGCGTCACTCCGCTTTCGCGCTACCCGTCCTCTCCGCTCTCCGTCCCCGCTTGACCGGCGCGTCGCCCCGGTCGACGCTGGCGCCCTGCTGCGACCGAAAACGCATCACAGAAGGTGGCCGTGGTGGGGCGCCCTCCGGGGGGAGTGATCGAGGGCGCCCCGGACCGGGGACGGTCCGCCAGGGGTATCGCGGGGCCGTCCCCGGCCGTCTGTGGCCGGTCAGTGCGGCCGCTGAGGGGTCAGGGGCGGGAGAACTTCACATAGCCGCCGTTGTTCGGGCGGTCGAACCAGCCGCGGAAGGCCCAGTTGATGTATCCGCCGTCGCCGAGGTTCGTGAACTCGCCGTCCTCGAAGACCCAGATCCCGTAGATGACGCCGTCGTAGGTGGCGGAGCCGTAGGCCTTCACACCGTTGAAGTGGTCCTCGTAACCCTGGCTGAGGTTCATGACCATGACGTTGTACTGACCGCCGGCGGCGTAGAACGCGGACTCCTCCAGGTTCTTGACGAAGCCTTCGCGGTTCTGGGCCGTCTTGATCGACGCCTCTATCTTGTTGGCGATGCCGAGCACGTCGACGTTGAAGTTCAGGTTGGCGTTGGCACCGACGTCGACCGGCGAATCGCCCGCCGCCGCCGTGGCGGCTGCGGGAGCGGCCATCGCGGTTGCCGGGAAGGCGGCACCCGCAACGGTGAGCGCGGCACCCAGAGCCACCGCTACCACGCTCTTCCTCAGGACACCCGAAGTGGACATGCTTCTCCTCGATCAGTGGGGGGCTTCGTCCTCTCCGCAGGAACGGAGAGCAGCCCGGAGCTGCGGAAGAGCCGCAGCTCCGGCACGGACACCAGACTCGGCCGTGCCGCTCATGAATGGCTCACATCGCGCTCATGCGGTCCATTGCCGACCGCTGGGCCGCCATTGCCCCCGTCTGCCCCGTTCCCGCTGCGTGCGAACACACAGGACGTGTCCGCATAGCGAAACGACAGCGGGGGCTGTCACCCTCCGGTCTGGATTTATGGTCTTTATTGGGCAAGGGCGTTCACGGCGCGCCCCGTTCGGCGGTACACACGAGAGGGCACGATGGTTCAGTTGCGGCTCCTAGGGCCGGTGGCGATCGAGACTGACCAGGGCCTGCCACTGGCTCTGGGGGTGGGCCGCATACGTACCGTGGCCGCGGTGTTGATCAGCGAGGTCAACCAGGCCGTCCCGGTGAACCGGCTGATCGACCTGGCGTGGGACGGGGATCCGCCGGCCCGGGCGCGGGGCGTGGTCCACAACCATATGCACCGGCTGCGGCAACTGTTGGCGGGCCAAGCCGAACTGGCCACGCGGGGGCAGGGGTACGTACTGCTCGCCGATCCTGGCTCGGTGGACGTGCACCGCTTCCGGAGCCTGGTCGCAGGAGCCCGGGACGCCGAGCCCTGGGCGGCCGTTGTGATGCTGCGTCAGGCCCTGGGGCTGTGGCGGGGCGAGGCGCTTGCGGATGTGCCCGGTGAGCGAGTGCGCCGGACGTTGGGCTTCGGCCTGTCGCAGGGGCGGCTGGCCGCGCTGCAGGAGCTCGGCAGGCGGCTGATGCTGCTCGGCCGATACGGAGACGTGGTCACGGAGTTGACCGGGTGGATCGTGGAGCATCCGCTGCACGAGGAGCTTGCCGCGCTGCTGATGCGGGCCCTGCAGGCGAGCGGTCGGCAGGCCGAGGCCCTTGACCACTACCACCGGGTCCGCCGCCACCTGAAGGACCAGCTGGGCATCGACCCCGGCCCGGCACTCAGCGAGGCCTACCTGGCGGTCCTCGGAGGCAGCCACAGCCCCGCGCCGACCGCCTCCGGCCGCCCGAAGTCCGCGGCGCGGCGGCCGGCACCGGCCGCACCGGCGTATGCGGGACCGCCGGCCCCGCGGCCCCATGGGGAGCCGGCGTCCCCGGGGCCGGGTGCGGGACCGTACGTCGCTCCGTACGACCCCTCCCAGCGGCCGGGTCGCCCGCCCAGGATCGCCCAACTTCCGCCTGTCGTCGGAGATTTCTGCGGCCGCGACCGGGAACTTACGCTGCTGGACCAGCATCTCGAGCGGGTGCCGCAGCCGGCGTGCGTGGTGCTCGCCGGCGCGGGCGGGACCGGCAAGACCACCCTCGCGGTGCAGTGGGCGCACCGCCGCAAGGCAGAGTTCCCCGACGGACAACTCTTCGCGGACCTACGCGGGTTCGAGCGGCCCCCGATGCGGCCCGGCACCGTACTGACGGCGTTTCTGCGGGCCCTGGACGTCCCGGAAGCGGAGATCCCTGAGTCGGTGACGGAGGCGGCGGCGCTCTACCGTTCCCTGCTCGCCGGCCGCCGGCTGCTCGTTCTGCTGGACAACGCCGGCACCCCCGACCAGGTGCGCCCCCTCCTGCCCGTGACGCCGGGCTGTCTGGCGGTGGTGACCAGCCGACGGCGGCTGAGCGGACTGGTGGTGCGGGACGGCGCCGCACTGGTGAGGGTGGGGCCTCTCACGTCGGAGGAAGCTCTGCAGTTGCTGGGCAATGCACTGGGGTGGCAGCGTGTCGAGACGGACTCAGGGGCAGCCCGGGAGCTCGTCGAGCGGTGCGACCGGCTGCCGCTGGCGCTGCGGATCGCCGCGGCCCGGCTGATGGCGCACCCGGAGTGGTCATTGGAGTGCTGGTCGAAGAAGCTGGCCGATGAGCGCCGCCGGCTGCAGGAGCTGTCCGCGCACGACGCCGATTTGGCCATGGAGACCTGCCTCTATCTCAGCTACCGTGCCCTGTCGAGCGGCGCCGCCCGCCTCTTCCGCTTGCTCGGTCTGCACCCCGGCCCGTGTGTTGAGCTCCAGGAAGCCGGCGTGCTGGCCGGCCAGGACACCGAACGCACTCACCGTCACCTTGCCGAGCTGTGCGACGCCCACCTCCTCGAGGAACATGCCCAAGGGCACTATGTGCGGCCGGAGATGGTGCGCATCTACGCCGTACAGCGAGTCGCGGCGGAGGAGCCGCAGCACGCTCGGGACCAGGCGGCACGGCGTCTGATCGCCCACATCGCCCGGCACCGGGAGCACCGGGTGTCTCCCTGCTGACGCCGCAGCGCCTTGCGGTAACCCCCTCGTTCCCGCCCTGGCTGCCGTCGCCCGCTTCGCCCCTGCTGGGGGTGATCCGCCATTCGCCAACCTTGCATGCCGGGTGGCTTGCACTGCACGGTCGGGTCTACCCATCCGGCAGAGCGCATTGTCAGAGCCCGTGGACAGGGTGACGCTCGTTCGAGAAACGTGTGGTGTGTGGCATGAGGGACGGCCGGGGGCTGCTGTGCGCAGGGATGATGTGGCGAGGGTGCGGCATCAGAGCAGTGCGGGGGACGAGCCGTTCGCCGTGTGCACCGATCATGCGGCGTTCGGTCGCGACGAGCATTGGAGCGAGCGCCTGGCCCACGGACAGCGTTCCGGTGGCTTTCGGGTGCTTGGACGCCATGTGGCGCTGCCGATCGCGGAGGACGGCCGGGAGATCGAGGCGCGTATCTCCTTCATCGTTCCGGGACGCCTGTCCCGGTCCATCTACAAGGAACACGGGCTGGATCTCGGCCCACTGATCTGGGTGGATGCACGGGGCGACCGGCTGCGGGAGAGCGAGGTCAGCCCGTTCGCACGGTCGGAGGGGAAGCGGCTGGCCACACTGCTGATCGCGCACACCTGCCCCGCCGCCGAGCGCCTCGGCAAGCCGGAGCTCTTCGTCTTCCCGGAGATCTGGCGAGAGGGTCATGGTCCGAATGTGCCGGGCGAGGTGCTGGGGGCGGAACGGCTCGGGACACCTGCCGACGCCGAGCACGATCGCGGTCCGAGTGAGGACTTCCTCCGCCGGGTGACCGATGGTGCCGCGACGGTGGCGGACATCCGGTCCACGGCCCGGAGTTTGGCCGCATCAAGCCTCTCCGCCCAGGCGTTCTTCCGGTTCCGCGACGCGCTGGTGCGACGCGTCGACGCCGGGCACCTTCCGTACGCAGGAATGATCCCGGGCATGCGCAAGCTCGCCACGGCGGCCGGCCTGGACCCCGGCGAGGAAACCGCTGAACTCCTGTGCCGGACCCTGCCCTTCGCCGTCTATGCACGCTCGTACGGCCCTTACACCCAGGGAGTCCCCGACGGCTTCTGGAAGGACTGCCTCAAGGGCAAGGCCCTGGAATTGCTGGGGCAGCATGCTCCGGCGGTCGCGCAGGTGCTGGCGTCGCGCACGAGGCTGTACGGCGACCGGGACGTGTGGTGGCAGATCCTGGAGCGGACGGGCACACTGACCGCGCTGGCCGGGACCCAGAACCCGATCCTGCCCGTAGGCATGCCCGCCCGCTGGCTCAGCGCATGTCTCCAGCGCTGGTCGGACGCGCTCCCGCCCGGGTTGCCGGAGCTGATCCACCGGATGGCGCCACGGCTCATCGCCGACGCCGTGCCCGTGGAACCCAGCACCAGCAAGGGGAAGTGGTCCGAGGTGTCGTTGGACGCCATCGACCAGCTGCTCTCCCTCGGCATCCCGGTGGCCGACCCGTCCCCTCGGCTCGATGAGCGCTTCTACAACCGAGTGGTCGTCGGTCGGCGGGACCTCGCCGCGTTCTTCGCCGACCCGCGTTTCCAACGGGAATTCCGAGCGTGGCTTGAGGACAGGCTGTCGACCTCGCACGGCCTGATGGATTCCCGGGAGGGGCGGGGCAGCCTGCCCGATGTGCTGGAGCACCCGCGTGGTCTCGCCGTTCTGGCCGAATGGTTCACGGAGCGGGCCGCTGAGGCGGAGCACGGCACCCTGCAACACCTCAGCGGGCTGCTCGGCCGGCTGCGGCCGGTCCGGGCGGCGGCTGCGAAGCCGCTCTGCTCCGGGGCGGCCCGCCGGATCGCCCTCATCGACACCGCGGGGAAGCTGGCTGACGCGCTGCGTGCCCGGATTGCGGCGGGCGGCGCCACGCTGGAGACGGCTGCCGTCACCGCGCTGCTGGACGGCACCGACCGCGGCCACACGGACGCAGACATCCGACGCCGCATCGCCGAAGCACTGCCCGAAATACCCGCTGCCGCCCTGGACGGCGCGGTCCGCGATGTCCTCCTCGCCGCCGGCTGTCGCCTGGCACAGCGGAAGCTGGCCGAGATCGCAGGTGCGGAGCCGTCCCCGCCGGCCGCACCCCGGCCCGTCGTCGTCGGCCCGTTCACGCGCCTCGCCGCCCAGCTGACCGCCCTGCTCGACCGCAAGCCATGGGGTGGAGACTGGGGCCGGCCCACCGCCACGTTGAACGCCTTCCTCCGCGGCCTGCCCCTGCATGTGCGACACCCCCACCGCGTACCAGGGCTGCTGCTCCACGTGGCCGCCCCGGGCGTCGACTCGCGGCGCCACACGATCCTGGCCGACGCGGTGCACGACTACGTGGCCGGCCCCTACACAGACCCAACCGGTCAGTGGCGGATCGGCTACGCAACCCTCCCCCGGGAGACTCCCGACCCGTGGCTGACCGAAGGGTTCGCCGTCCGTACGGACTCCTCCGTCGCCGTCTATCTCGAAACGCCCTATCGGGGAGCCGGCCGACCGGTTCTGGAGTACGCACCGGATGGCCGGTTCCCGGCTGACGGGCCCATGGCCGCGGGAGGTGCCGAACATCGGGAGGAGCAGTTCCCGCCACCGCTGCGGGACCACGCCTGGCTGGAGCGGTTCGTCGCACTGCTCCGCGAGCGCGGCGCCCCGCCGGCCCGTCCCGAACTCGCGGTCACCTTCGCCGAACACACCGGTCTCACCCGCTGCGAGGCGGCCAAGCTGCTGACCGGCCGTCCGGTGACGGATCTGCACTACGGCTCCGAGGGTGTGTGGCCTCCCTACCGGGCGTCGTTCGACGAGGGAGAACTCACCGCCTGGGGCCTGGGCAAGGGCTCCGCCGTCGGCGACGACCTCCTCGCCGGACTCACCGAAGAGCACCGCACCACCCTGTTCGATCGGCTGCTTCCCGACGACCCCGAGCGGCTGTGGACCCATGGTCCCGAGGTGGAGCGAGGCGCGCTCTGGTGGGAAGGAACCTTCGGCCGGCTGCCGCACGTCCCGGAAGACCTTCTGTATCGCGCCGACGAGGAGTTCATCGCCCCCGACACCACGGTCACCCCCGCCCGGCAGGAGCGCCCGGGTGCCACCAAGCATCCGTATCAGCCGCGCGTCGGTCCGGCTGTGCTCGCTCGTACCGTCGCCCGAGGTGCAGACCTCCTCACCGACGACATTTCCGGGCTGTTCGCTGCGCCGGTGCCGACCGCAGCGGCACGGATGGCCGCCTGGCTTGCCTACCGCACGCCCGCCGGACATCCGCTGCGCCCGGCGATCGGGGCTGCCTGTGCCCGGTTGCATGCGGCGGTGTGCGAGGGCGAGGGCCGCAAGGTACCGGTCGAGGTCTTCGCCGTGCCGCGTACGTACAGCCTCGAGCTGATCAACCTCGAGAGTCTGGAAGGCGTGTCCGTCGAACCCGACCCGCTGGGCTATTCCCTCGAGCGGGTCCATGTACGACCGGGAGCGCTGCTTGCCGCGGACGGCGGGTACGACCCGACAAGTCGCGTTCTCGACGGGCTGGACGACTATCTCAATTTGCCTGAGCGGGCCCGGTGGTATCCCGGCCCGGGCGGGCTGCCGGCGGTTGTGGATCTACGGATGCTGCTGGCAGGGGGCTTCGCCGCGCTGGCCGAGCATCTGACCAACGACGCCGACCGCACAGCCGGCTGGGAACAGGACCCGCGCCGTTCCGTTCCCGATCTGGTCGCGGAAGCGGCCAAGGAACTGCAGCTCTCCGAGGACGCCACCGCGCTCTATCTCATGTTGTCGGTGCTGCCGGATCCCACGGACAAGAACGTGCGGGAGTGGACCGGCTGGAAGTCGACCCAGCTGAAGGCGGTGCAGGATGAACTCGCCGGAGCTGCCGGCTTGGTCGTGCGCGGAAAGCGAGCCCGGGCCGGGCGTTCACTGTTCCTTCCGGGCGACTGGGTCGCGTTGAAGAAACCACGGCTCCCGCTGGAGGCGGTGAAGCTGCCGCTGTTGCCTGCCGCCGCCGAAGGACGTTCGGCGGCCCATGCCGTCGTGGTGCCGCACCTGCCCGTCCCGCAGTTGTTCACCCAAGCGTGGCAGCGATTCCGCCCCGGGGCCCACGCGTCGAGTCCGAGCGCGTCGACGCCGAGAGCTGTTTCGGAGTCGCCTTCACTGCACGGCAAACCGGCCGTCGACGCTGTGCATCGTGCGGTGAGAGGCCAGGAGTTGGCGAACGGCACGCTGGTCGGCACTTATCAACGGTGATAACTGTTGCGGGCGTTGGCCGTCGGAGGGGCGCGCGGCCGGCAACCGGACGTCGATTCGTCGCCGTCGTGGGCCCTGCCGGTGGGCGGCGACCATGATCGACTCCGATCGCCTCCCCGGTCGCCTCGGTGCTACTCGCGGCAGCGCCTCAGCGGATGGGAGCCGATGGATCCGGCCGAGCCGTTGCGACGGCGCACCGGCACCATGCGGCGGCTCAACACCCTCCGCGTTCTGCGTAGGGCAAGCGGTGAGCGCGTCACACACGGGGACACGGCGAGTACGTCAAACGGCCGGTCACCTGGTCAGCGGCCGGCCCACACCGGCCGATTCACAGTGGTCAGCTGATGCAGACGTGGGCGCGGGGCGAGTGACCGCGACGAAAGACCTGAAACGCGCCGTGAGTTGGCACCGGAGACAGCCGGAAGGCCGATGAGTTCGACCGGATGACCGGCCGAGCTCATCGGCCTTCCTGGCCGTCAGCGCATAGTGCGGAGTCAGTGACCGCCCTCGTCCACGACCGCGACCTCCTCGATGTTCTGCTCGATCGCCTCGGCAGGGACGGCGGAGGCGCGGGCCCAGTGGTAGATCCCCACGGCGAACACCGTGACGATCGCCATGTCCCACCACAGCGGGATGTGGCTCTGGCCGCCGAAGCCGCCCTGCCAGGAGATGAGGCCCATGCCGATCAGGTACACCGGAAGCCACCGCGCGGCCTTCCAGTCCAGTCGCGGCGCGTTCGGCAGCTGCTTCTTCGTCGCGTACCAGGCGTAACTGCCGAGCAGCACGTAGCCGATGATGATCGCCCAGCCGAGCCGCTGGAGGGTGTCCCAGCCGGCCCAGTAGATGATCAGGCTCGCGACGACGAAGGCCATGGGCGAGATCACATTGCCACCGGGCAGGCGGTACGGGCGCTGGTGATTCGGCAGACGGTCACGGAACACGCCGAACGCCAGCGGCGCACCGGCGTACATCAGGACGCTCGCCGAGGTGATGAAGGAGACCAGCTCCTGCCAGCTGGGGAAGGGCAGGAAGCAGATCACGCCGGTCACGAACGAGATGATCAGGCCGAACCACGGCACACCGCGGCGGTCCGTCTTCTCGAACGCCCTGGGGGCGTAGCCGTTCTTGCTCAGACCGTAGGAGATACGCGAGGTCGACGTGGTGTAGATCAGGCCGGTGCCACCGGGAGAGATGATGGCGTCCGCGTACAGGACCCAGCCCAGCCAGCCCAGACCCACCACGGTGGCCAGACCGGCCCACGGGCCGCTGATGCCGGCGTAGTCCAGCTTGGCCCAGCCGTGCGCGAAGGAGGCCAGCGGCAGAGCGCCGATGTAGACCACCTGGAGAAGGATGTAGATGACCGCGCCGATCGCGACCGACCCGAGCGTGGCGCGCGGCAGGTCGCGCTTGGGGTTGCGGCTCTCTCCCGCGAGCTGGATGGCCTGCTCGAAGCCGAGCAGCGCGAAGATGATGCCGCTGGTGCTGATGGCGCTGAGGACGCCCTTGGCGCCGAACGGCGCGAAGCCGTGGGAGGTGAAGTTGTGCGGGTGGAAGTTGGTCGCCGCGATGATGAAGATCGCCCCGAGGGGTACGGCGATCTTCCACCAGGTGGCGGCGCTGTTGGTGTGGGCCAGCACCTTTACGCCCAGGAAGTTCACCGCGACGAAGATCGCCATCAGGAAGACCGCGACGATGAGGCCGCTCGTCGTGAGGGTCCCGTTCGCATTCAGGAATCCCTGGGCCCACTTCCAGTGACCGGCGTAGCCGATCATGGCCTCGACCTCGATCGGGGCCACCGTCGCCGCCTGGAGCCAGGAGAACCAGCCGAACGACATACCGGCCAGGCCGCCGAAGGCGTAGTGCGGATAGCGCGCCGTACCGCCGGCCACCGGGAAGAGGCCGCCGAGCTCGGCGTGCACCAGCGCCAGGAGGACGATTGCAATCGCGCCGATGATCCAGGAGATCAACGCGGCCGGACCCGCCACCACTACGGCCTTCTGGGCTCCGTACAGCCAACCGGATCCGATGATGGAGCCGACCGAGGCCCACATCAGGCCGATCAGCCCTACGTCCCGACGAAGGGAGCCGGAGCCCGATTTTGGCTTCGGGGGCGTGATCTGATCAACGCTTGCCATAGGAGGCCTTTCAAGACAGAACTGGCCGAAAAGTTGCCTCAGAGTAGGGAGTTTTCGGAATCCTGCAAAGAGTCGTTGGCTGAATAGTTACATTCCGCGGAAAATTCATAGCCACCTCAGAATTTGGCGGGGTGGACATTTGACGGAATGCATGCATGCGCGAGCCGACGGGATTGGATCAGTAGCAGACGGCGACGAGACGACCACCTATGTGGCCCACCGGCGACACGAATTCAATTTGCAAAACCTTTGACTTTGCACGACGGGGAAATTACCTTTCGGTGTTAAGGAATGTCTCACCTGGTGAGTTTTGCCAGCTTCTTGTAGCAGGTCAGGGCTGCGACGCGAGCAAGTCCGGTTAGCAGCAGCTGATTTGATCGAGGCTGGCGCCAGCGACCATGAGGTGGCCCGGCGTTTCCGGGTGACGCGGATGTCGGCGAACCGCCGGCGCCGGGCCCTGGCTGTGGGCGGGAGGGAAGCTCTGGCTTCGAAGGGGCCCGGTGGTGTCCGCTGCTGTCTCGCCCCCGTCCAGTTACGGGAGCTGGAGGACCTGCTGGACGCCGGCCCGGCCGCGCACGGCTGGGGCGAGGACCAGTGCTGGACCCTGGCCCGGATCGCCGAGGTGATCCGCACACGGTTCGGTGTCAGCTACACCCTGGCCCGGGTCGCCCTGCTGGTGCGCCGGATCGGATGGAGCGTGCAGGTGCCCGTCCGCCGGGCCACCGAACGCAACGAGGCGAAGATCGCCCAGTGGAAGGATGAGCAGTGGCCGGCCGAAAAAGGACTGCGGCGGACCTGGGCGCCTGGTTGTGCTTCGAGCGCGAGGCAGGGCCCGCGTGTCCGTGGCCGCGCTCGTCTGCACGAAGCCTGGACGCCGACCCCGGCTGATCTACCGCACCCTGGTCGACCGAGGCCCGCGCACCGAGGCCCGCGCAAGGGCCGCCGGAAAGGGTGACCGACTACGCCCGGCCCCTGGACGCCGCCCACCAGCAGCTCGGCGGCCCGGCCGTACTCGTCGGGGACGGGCCGCGAACGAAGCCCGTGCGCACGACGGGCAGTGGCTTGCTCTCGCCGACCAAGCGAACCGCAAGGCGCAGGGCCACGCCGTCCTGGGCTCCCTCCGGGGCGGCCGGCGCCTGGACGCCAGCCGCCACACGCTGCCGTCGAGGCACCGGGAAACGGGAAATACCCTCCGCAGGACGCGGTTTGGATGGAATGGGATAGCCATGTATGCCCAACGCTCGTGCAGGCAACACACGCTGACTTTCCGTCACTACTCTCCGCATTCCTGGCGGAACCTCACCTCGATCCCTCGCCTTTTCCCTCTCGGCATTGCCTGATCATGATGGGATGGACGGGCACTCCGGGGCGCCCGTGATCAGCCGGGACCGCTGACAGGAAGTGCCGGAGAGGTACCTGAGGGAGAGCACGGGATGTTTGGTGGCAACATCGCGGTCGTCGGTGGGAGCATTGCGGGCTGCGCGACGGCCCTGGCAGCGTTACGGGGCGGCGCCGAGAAGGTCACCATCCTGGAGCGGGCCGCCGACCGGCTCCAGGAACGAGGGGTGGGTGTGAGCCTGCACCGGGACCGTTACGCCGAGTTGGAAGCCGCCGGGTATGTGGACGCCGACATGCCGTGGAGCCCGATGGACCAGCGCATCTGGACGATGCGGGACAGCGAAGCGGAACTCGGCCGGGCTGTCGGAGTACAGGACGCCCCGTTCCGCGCGTACTCCTGGGGTTCGCTGTGGAGTGAGCTGCGCAGCCGAGTGCCCGCCGAGGTCGAGTACCGCTCCGGCGTGGGCATCGCGGCTGTGGAGGAGGACGCCGAGGGCGTGACGCTCGACTTCACCGCCGGCGGGCGGGAACGCTTCGACGTCGTCATCGGCGCCGACGGTTACCGCTCCGTCGTCAGGGACACCATGTTCCCCGGCCTCCGGCCCACGTACGCGGGATACCTCGGCTGGCGCGGCGCCTCGCAGGGTGCGCCCGAGTGCGGCTCCTCGGACCTCGCCTGGACGGATCTGCGTACGGTGGTCTTCCCCGGCGGTCACTGCGTGATCTACCGAATACCGGACGGCGTGGGCGGCATGCGGGTCAACTGGGTGCTTTACACCACTCCGCCCGAGCACCTGGCGCTCCCACTGAATCTGCAGACCCCCACCTCGCTGCCGCCGGGGAAGCTCAGCACCGAACTCGACGCGTTCGCACGGGATTTGGTGCGCAAGCACTTCCCGCCCTACTGGGCCGAGTGCGTGCTGCGCACCCCGCGCGAGGAGTCCTTCATCCAGCCCATCTACGACCTCGAGGTGCCGCACTACGCCCGCGGCCGACTCGCCCTCGCTGGGGACGCCGCCACCGTCGCCCGGCCGCACACCGGCGGCGGGGCGGTCAAGGCACTGCAGGACGCCCTGATCCTGGAGGAGGCCTGGCGGGCACACGACGACTGGGCGGCGGCCGCCGCGGCGTACGACGCCGGCCGGACAGCGCCTGGCGCCTCGTTGGTCGACCTGGGGCGCAGGTTCGGACAGGCCCAGGTCGTCGGCACTCCGGACTGGGAGACCATGCGCACCTCGGACTTCGAGGCCTGGTGGAAGGGGCAGATCGGCGGCCCGGAGCGCAGCAGCGGCTTCGGCGGCCACGCACTCCAGAAGGACGGCCCTGAGAAGGACAGCCTGAAGAAGGTCAGTTGACCGTGCGCCGCGGCTGAGCGTATGTGAGGACGAGGGCGCGCCACCAGGTGCCGGGCTTGACGCAGCCGGTGGCGCGGCCCGGTCACTCCGTGGGCGCCAGGGCGAGAGTCCGGTGGAGGGCGGCCGGATCGGCGCGGACCTCGTCGCCGTCGAACCGCGCAGCGACCGCACCCGAGGTGAGGACCGTGACCGTGTCCGCGCAGGCGCGGGCGAGTGCCGCGCTCGGCGACATGAGCAGTGAGGCGACTCCCTCGTCGGCGAGCGCACGGATCAACTCCTGGATCTGCTCGACGATCACCGGTGCGAGGCCCTCCGTCGGCTCGTCGAGCAGCAGGACGCGCGGGCTGCCGAGCAGCGCCCTGGCCAGGGCCAGCATCTGCTGCTCGCCGCCGGAGAGTTGCGAGCCCCGGTTGGTCCGGCGCTCGGCGAGGCGGGGCAGCAGACCGAGGACCTGCTCCGGCGTCCAGGCAGCGCCCTGGCGCCCTGCCTTCGCCCGCGGCCGGTGGGCAAGGCGCAGGTGCTCGGCGACGGTCAGCCCGGCGAAGACCCGGCGGCCCTGCGGGACCAACCCGACGCCTGCCCGGGCCACTTGGTGCGCCCGCCGGCCCGTCAGGTCGACGGCGTCCAGGTGGACGGTCCCCGAGGTGGGGCGCAGCAGCCCTGCGACGGTGTGGACGAGCGTGCTCTTGCCCGCACCGTTGTGCCCGACGACGGCGTGCACGGTCCCGGGCGGCACCTCGAGGTCGACGCCGTGCAGCACGGTGCCGCCGTGGTAACCCGCGGTCAGCCCGCTGATGTGGAGCATGGGCCGCTCCCCTTTCCCAGGTGGTCCACTCCCCGTCCCGGGTGGTCGGTTCCCGTTCCCAGGTAGGCCTCGCGCACGTCCGGGTGGTTGAGGGCCACGTCGGTGGGGGCCGTGAGCAGGGCCTTGCCGTCCTTGAGCACGGTGACGGTGTCGGCCAGGTGCGTGACGACCCCGGTGTGGTGTTCGACGAGGAGCATGGCGACATCCCCGGAGAGCTGCCCGAGTACGTCGAGCAGCCGCCCGATGTCACGGTCGGTGAGTCCGGCGGTCGGCTCGTCGAGGAGCAGCAGGCGCGGGCGGCAGACCAGGGCCGCCGCGAGATCGAGCAGTCTGCGCCGGCCGTGCGGCAGCTCGGAGGCCAGGCGGTGCGCCATGCCGCCCAGACCCACGGCCGCGAGTTGCTCGCGCGCGGCCGGGACACGCTCGCGCCGGGGGTGGTGGCTCCAGGCGGCCAGGACGATGTTGTCGAGCACCGTCAACTCTCCGATGACGACCGGCTGTTGGAAACTGCGCGCGATTCCGTACCGCGCCCGGCGCGCAGGCGCGGTACGGGTGAGGTCGCGCCCGCCGAGCACGATCGTGCCGCGGTCGGGTCGTTCCGTGCCCGCGATCAGGTGGAGCAGGGTGGTCTTGCCCGCGCCGTTGGGTCCGATGACGGCGTGCCGGGCCCTGGCGGGCAGCCGCAGGCCGACACCGTCCAGTGCCGTCACGCTGCCGTACCGCCGGGTCAGCCCGTCCAGGACGAGAACCGGGGGCAAGGGGTCGCGGTCGGTCATGAGACGGTGTCCCTGGACGGGGCCGGGGGCGGGACGGTCCGAGCAGTCACACCCGGCATCCGGATGCCGGCAAGGCCGCGCGGCAGCACGTAGACGGACAGGACGAAGAGCACGCCGAGGAACAGCGGACCGTGCCCGGGCCAGGCGCCGGCCAGCCAGTCGCGAGTGCCGACGATCAGCGCGACGCCGAGCAGGGTGCCCGCGACGGAGGTGGTGCCGCCGATCACGGCGGCGAGCATCGCCAGGGCGGCGATCTCGAAGCCGACGTCCGCGGGCGACACGTACTGCTGCGCGACCACGAGCAAGGAACCGCCGATGCCCGCGAGGGCGCCGCCGCCGACGTAGGCGAGCAGCAGATAGCGGGAGACCGGGTGGCCGCTCGCGCGCATCCGCGCCTCGGCGCTGCGGGCGCCGGTGAGCAACTGCCCCGCCCGGCCTCGGAGTACGAGCACAGTGGTGACGAGGACGGCGGCGGCTGCGGTGAGCACGTAGTGGTACGTGCCGACTTCGTCGCTCAGGGCGTCGGCACCCCACAGCGGACGGGTCGCGGGGAAGCCGAAGAAGCCGTCGGTGCCGCCGGTGACGGACGTCATCTGAGCGACGGCGGTGCGCGTCAGCTCGCCGATCGCGAGGGTGATCATCAGGACGGTGACGCCCCTGGCCCGGATCACCGCGGGTCCCGTGATCAGCGCGAACAGGGCCGCGGCGGCGCCGGCCAGGGCGTGTTGTACCGGGCCCACGGTCGCCAAGCCCTCGTCGGCAGCGATCGCGGTGACGTACGCGCCGACTGCGAAGGGCGCCGTCTGGCCGAGCACCGGAAGGCCCGCGTAGCCCGTCAGGACGGTGGAGCTGACGGCGACCAGGCCGAGGGCGAGGGCGTAGCCGGCCAACGAGAGGGTGTAGGCGTCCACTATCCAGGGCGCGGCCGCGAGCAGGGCGAGCAGCAGCGCCAGGGGCGTGAGCCGACGCACGGGTGTGGGCGTGCGGTCCAGGATCCGTGACGGGACGGCCGCGGACCGCGCCTTGGTCGCCGCTGAGAGTGTCCGGCGTACGGGCGTCTGCTCGGGGTGCGGCGGCTCCGGTGCCGCGGCCGCGCGCTGCGGACGCAGGATCAGTGCGCCCGCCATCGCGGCCATGAGGAGGTAGGGCGCCAGGTCGGGGGCGAGCGAGACGCCCAGTGTCTGCACCTCGCCGACCGCGATCGCCGCGAGAAAAGTGCCCCACAGTGAGCGAAGGCCGCCGAGGACGACGACCACCAGAGAGAGCATCAGCACGTTCTCCGCGGTACTGGGGCCCGGGCCGATGATCGGCGCCCCGAGCACGCCGGCCGCACCGGCAAGGGCGCCGGCCGCCATGAGCACACCGGTGTGCACGAGGCGGGGGCTGATGCCGGTCGCCGCGAGCATCTGTGGGTCATCGGCGGCGGCGCGCACCGCCGCGCCCGCGCGGGTGCGGGTGAGCACCCAGGTGCCGAAGGCGGCGAGCAGCACGGCCATCACGATGAACACCAGGCGGTACGCCGGGTACCTGTGTCCGAGCAGGGACACCGAGCGGTCGAGGGCCCCTGGGACCCGTACCGGCAGTTCGTCGGAGCCGAATACCTCGGTGAGCAGGCTGCCGCCGATCAGGGCGAGCCCGAAGGTCAGCAGCGCCTGGGCGAGATGGCCGCGCCGGGCGAGGGGTTCGGCGGCGACGGCGAGGAGCGCCCCCGCTCCGCCCGCCGCCGCCGTTCCCGCGAGCAGGCCGAGCAGCAGCCCGCCCCAGGTGCCGTCGCTCAGTTCTGCGCCCGTGGCGGCGCCGATCGCGTACAGCGTGCCGTGCGCGAGGTTCAGCACACCCGCGGTGCCGAACGCCAGGCTCAGTCCGGCGGACACCACGAACAGCAGCAGACCGTAGGCGACGCCGTCGACCGCGGGGACCAACTGAGTGTCGAGGACCTCCATCAGCTGCCGAGCGTCGCCAGGTCCTGGACGACGACGTTCGCCAACTGTCCGCCGTCGCGCTTCACTTGGCGCAGGTACCACTTCTGCACGGGCGAGTGGGTGGTCTTGCTGAACTCCCAGGAGCCGCGCGGGCTGTCGATCCGCCCGAGATCGCCGATGGCCTCGTTGATGCTCTCGGACGTGATCTCCTTGCCGTCCTTGGCAAGGTCCGCGACGGCCTTGTCGAGCACCGCGGCGGCGTCGTACGCGGACATCGCGTAGGTGGTGGGCGGCAGGTCGTGCTTGGCGGTCCAGTCGGCGGCGAACGAGCGGTTGGCCTCGTTGTCGAGGTCGGCCGCGTAGTTGAGCACGGAGTAGATGTCCTTGGCCGCCGCGCCCTGGGCGGGCAGGGTGCCGCCCTCGGTGAGGAAGCCGGGCGAGTACAGCGGGAGGTCGGCCACGTCGGACTGCTTGTACTGCTTCACGAAGTCGATCGCGGCCTTGCCTGCGTAGAAGCAGTAGACCGCCTTGGCGTCGGTCTTGGCGATGTCGTTGAAGTACGGGGTGAAGTTGGTGGTCTTGGGGAACGGCGTCCACTTGGTCTTGCCGTCCGGGTTGGCGAGCTTGCCGTCAGCCTTGGCGAAGGCCTCGGTGAAGCCGCGCATTTCGTCGTAACCGCCCTGGTAGTCGGGGCCTATCGCGTAGACGGGGCCGTCCACCTCGTCCTTGATGTGCTGGGCGATGGCCTCGCCCGGCTCCTCGGAGAGGAAGCTCGTGGTCCAGATCCACTTCACGTCGGTCTTGGTGGGACGGCCGCCGGTGGCGAGCAGGGGCACCTTGTTCTTGGTGACAAGGGGCTGGACGGCGGCGAAGGAGCCACCGCCGGCGACGCCGGCTATCACGTCGACCTTGTCCTTCGTGATGAGCTTGGTGGCGGCGGGCACCGCGGTCGGCGCCCCGTCGCCCTCGTCGGCCTGAGTCAGTTCCACCTTGCGCCCGCCGAGCTTGTTGCCGTGCGTGTCCAGGTAGAGCTGGAAGCCGTCGCGCATGTCCTTGCCGATCGCCTCGTACGTGCCCGACAACGGCACCAGCACGCCGACCTTGAGGGTCTCGTCGTCACCGCCGGAGGCCGCGCTGCCGCTGCAGCCCGCGACCGTGGTCATCGCGAGGGCCAGCAGTGCGGCACCGCCCGCGCGCTTTCTGGGCCGTCCGGAGCGACGGGCTGTGGGGACGTTGTTCATGACCGGGACTCCAAGGGGTGGTACGAGCGGTATGGAGGGCGTCGTGGACAGGGTCGTGGACGGGCGGGCTCGGCTTTCGGCGGATCAGTGGGCGTGCTCCGGACTGCCTGCGCCGCGGATCTGCGGGGACAGGGCGTCACCGACCTGGTCGATCAACTCCGCCATGAAATAGCTGACTTCGCCGATGTCGGCCTCGCGGGTGGTGACGACGACGAGGGAGGCGCCGCTCGAGACCGCCATCGCGAAGAGGTAGCCGCCGTCCATCGCGATGAGGCTGTGCTCCACCGGGTCGGTCCGCAGCAACTGCGCCGCGCCGGACATCAGGTTGACCAGTCCCGCGGAGATGGCGGCGAGACGGTCGGCGTCGTCCTGGTCGAGGCCTGTGAACGCCAGGGCGAGTCCGTCGACGGAGACCGCGAGAGCGTGCGTGACTTCGGGGACTCTGCGGGCGAAGTCGGTGAGCAGCCAGTCAAGGGAACCGGCTGGTTCGGGTTGGGTCATCGCGTGCTCCCTTGTGTGTTGTCGTCGGGCGAGCCGGTGGTTTGCGTGCCTGTGGTCTGCGTGCCGGTGGTACCGCCGGCGTCGGTTTCGCGGGCGGGGGAACTGCGCCGTGTGCTGCGGCTGATGCCTTGGGCGTAGGCCGAGAAGACGTCGGAGACCTGACGGGAGTCCCGGCGGCGCGGCACCTTGCGGGCACGTGTCGCCGCGTCGTGCTCTCCCGCTGCCGGGCGCACGGGTGTGGGCGGCGTCGGACCGCCGGGTGCGGCCCGCTTGCGGATCGGCAGACCGGAGGCGCTCACGCCGGCGATCCTGCTCTCCACGGGGACGGCACTGCCCGGTGCACGCCCGGTCGTATGGACACCGGGTCGAGACGGCGCCGTTGCGCCCTGTTCCGCGGGCTCCGCGCGATCCGCAGGTTCCGAGTGCTCCGAGTGCTCCGCAGGGCGGGGGCGGAGGGCCGTGGTCAGGTGTCCACCGCTGCCCTGCGGCCGCACCGGGATCGCGGGCCGCGGCCTTCCGGCGGGTTCCGGGGCACCGCTCTCCTCGTCGTGCGAGCGGGCAGTCTCGGATTCCTGGCCCGCTTCGCCCTCGTTCGGCCCGGTGTGGTTCTCCTTCGGCCCGGTGTGGTCCCGCGCGACTGCCGGGCCCACGGCGCCGTGCGGCGGCGGCACGGGCGCCAGGGGCTCCGTGTCGGGTTCGGTGAGCAGTTCCTTCGGGAGCGCCACCTCGACGATGGTTCCGGGCCCGGAGGACTCGCGCAGTTCGACCACGATGCCGTGCCGGGCCGCGAGACGTCCCACGACCTGCAGGCCCATGGTGTGTACGGCGCCGATGTCGGCCTGCGGGGAGGCGAGCTCGCCGTTGAGTGCCGTACGGCGCGCGTCCGGCATGCCGATGCCCTCGTCGACTATCTGGAGCACGGCCCGGTCGCGCAGGCTCCAGGCGGCCACGCCGACTTGGGTGTCGGGCGGCGAGAACCGTGCGGCGTTGTCGAGGAGTTCGGCGAGCATATGCGCGATGTCGTCGACGACACGTGCGGCAATGGTGATCGACGGATCGACGTGACCGAGGCTCACCCTGCCGTAATGCTCGATCTGCTGGGCCGCAGCGTAGATCACGGAGGTGCAGGGCGCATCGGCGGTGCGGACTCTGCCGCCCCCGACACCGCCGAGCACGAGAAGGTTGTTGGCGTTGTGCTCCATACGGATGGCCAGGTGGTCGAGCGCGAACAGGGTCTCCATCCGCTTGGGGTCCAACTCGTCGCGCTGCACCGTGTTCAGCTGCGCGGTCAGAGCCGAGTTGAGGCGTGCGCCGCGGCGGGCCACGGTCACCAGGGTCTCCGCGAACCGGTCGCGGGACCGGGCTTGCTCGCCCGCGAGCCGGACTGCCGCGTAGTGCACGGAGTTGAACGCCTGTCCCACCTCGCCCATCTCATCGTCGGCGAGGTTCACCAAGGGTGTGCCCGCACGCCGGGCGATCTCATCGGGCATCGCCCGGCCCGCGGAGCCGAGCTGGGCGAGCTTGCGCACCTCCTCGGGCAGGCGCTTGTGCGCCACTTCGTGCGCGGCGTCACGCAGGTCCCGAAGCCTGCGGATCAGGTCGCGGCCGAGTCGTACGGCGATGAGCAGGACGGCCACCAGCATAAGGACGGCCAAGGCCAGTTCGGACACCGCCCACCAGATGAGGCGGGTGCGCTCCTCGGTGACGGTGTCGAGCAGGTCGGCATCCGCCCGAAGCACCACCGACTGCAACAGCTCCTGCCGGTCGGCCATGGCGTCGGTCCAGGCAGTGCGGCTGATGGCCAGCCGCTCCCCCGCGGCGCTGCGAGCCGCTTCGGCGGCGAGTTTCTCGGCCGCCGTCGCTCTCGGCCCGGACAGCGTGCGTTCCATCCAGGTACGCCACTGTCCGGGCCCGACTGCGGTGACGGTCTCGTATGCATCCGTGTAACCAAGCCGGGTCGCCTCGAACGTCTGGAGCGAGGCGGGCGTGAAACCGCCGTCGGAGAGGGCCCGTACGACGGCAACCTCCTGCTGGGCGGCGTGCTCGGCCGCCTCCGACAGCGCGGCGGCGGCTCGGATATGGTCGGCCACCTCCGCGTTCACCCCGTCGGCCTGCGCGATGCTGTCGCGGAAGGAAACGAGGTCGGCGATGGCGATGCGGTAACCGAACGCCACGGAGGACAAGGAGCCGGCACCGGAGCGCACCTGAGCGCGCAGGGACGCGATCCTGTCCAGAGACTTGTCGATCCTTTGCAGCGTCGCGTTCGTGGCGGACGGCATGGAAGAGAGCCCCGCGCGCTTCTCCCGGTAGCGCGCGACGCTCTCGTCGGTGGCCCGGGCGAGCCTCCCGAACCGCTCTCCGGACCTCTGCGCAGAGGTGAGCTGCACCGAACCTTCCGCGCGTTCGCGCTGTAATCGGTACGTCAGATCACTGGCCGCTTGCGCTACTTCGATCGCCGCCTCGAGTCGGACGGCCTGGACGGCCTGTCCGGTCGACGGCGCCAGGGCCCGTCCGGCGAAGGCGACAGCTACGGCGAGCGGCACCGCCACCAGCAGGATCAGGCGATGCGAGATCCTGGCGGTGCGCGCGCCTCCGCCGAGCCCCTTCCTTGCTCGGAGCAGGGGTAATGACATCAAAGCGACACCTGAACTGCAGTTGGAAGTCCTAAGGGTGCGGCAGCGCAGAGAGCCAACACTCCTCTTTTGTAGGTGAGTTGGCCGTATCCCCCGTGCAGCGCGTGTCGATGGTAGGTCGCCCACGAGAGGGGAGGACCGCCCCCTGCGAGAAAAGGCCTGATCAACGGCATGATCTGCGTCACATTGCGACCGTAATTGATCAATACTTTCCTGGACAATGATCACTAAACGCCTCCGCGCGGGGCCCTCGTTTCGAGCACGCGGGGTACGGAGCGGCCACCCGCAGGACGACGATCCTGGTCATCCCAGGAAACTCAACCGCAGCTGCCGCTCGGCGTTGCAGTCTGACCTTGGCTTCGCCAGGTTGCCATCGCCGTAAATGAAGTCGCATGAACACAGACTTGGGCGCCTCGCGACCTGCTCCTCGGTCGCAGCGGAGGTACGGCCCAAAGTCATCCGGCGGCGAGCCGGGCGGCGAGCGCTTCCAGGACGCCAATCGCGGTGCGCAGACGCGCCTCGACGCTCCCTGCGGAGTCACTCGGCGTCCGGCCTGCTGCGATGAGCGCGTTCGTCACGGTCTCCGCCGCGTCGCAACGGGCATCGCTCGGCAGGCCCGAACGCGCCACGTGGCGCAGGAGCCGCGAGCCCCGACCAGTGGATCTGATCCGCCGGCCCGGTGCACGAGCCACTGATCAGTATGGGAACCTTCACCTGGGCCCAGGCGAAGTCGCACACACGCCGCTCCGCCGCCGGTGAGCGCAGCCCGCGCACCACCAACCGCTGCTACCCGCTGCGGCATCTGCCGCCGCAAGGTGCAGGGCAACTACAACAACAGGCATCCCCACTACCGCTGCCGCTACCGCTACCGCTACCGCTACCCGGCCGGATACACCAAGAGCGAAGCACCAGACCATCCCCTGACCGTCTACATGCGCCAGGACGCGATCCTGCCCGCCCTCGACGCCTGGATCGCCCGGGTCTTTGCCCCCGGACATCTCGGCCGAACTCTCCGGGCTATGTGCGACAGCCAGGAGCGGCATTCACTTCAGGCGCCCGTCCTGGAAGCCGCACGGCGAACCATCGCCGAATCGAACCAGCGCATCACCCGGTACCGAGCCGCCCTCGACGCGGGAGCCGACCCCGCCCTCGTCGCCGGATGGATCACCGAAGCCCAGACCGAGCAGACAGCCGCACGGCAACAGCTCTGCGCAGCGGCCGGCGCACAACGCGAAATCCTCACCGAGGACCAGATCCATCACATGATCAGAACTCTCGGCGAAATGTCCGACCGAATCCAGGCAGCGCCCCCGGAGCTGAAAGCGCCCCTCTACGCCGACTTCGGCCTCGAGCTGGAGTATCACGCAAAGCAGCGGATCGCGACCGTAAAGTCACGACCCGCCGACATATGCGTAACTGCGTGTCCGAGGGGGGACTTGGACCATGCGCGCATGCCGGTGATACGCGGGGAGCTGCGGCTGTCGTAGCCGCAGGACCTGCGGTCCGGCCCAGGCAGCCCCCAACAACGACGCGGCTTCCGGACGCGATTGAGCATTACCTGCTCGTGTCGGCCGGGAAGGCGCAGACCATGTGTCGCGCACAACGCGCGGAAAGCAGTCCTCGGTCGAACGGATACCGACCCAGTCTTCGGCCCGGCCGGACATCGCGGGCAGCGCGACACACGTTGGAAGAGGCTGGGGTCGGGACGGTCCCCAAGTCCCAGCAGGCCAAGTACCCGTCCGGGAGCCAGCGCATCGATCATCTGCCGAGTTGCGCTCCGGACGAAGCACGGGAGCGACTGCCCTGCGGTGACGGGGGCAAAGGTCCGCGCGTCTGCGACAGGGCTGCCGCCCAGTTTGTCCTCGGTCGAGAATCCCGTCAGCCCAGCCCCCACCGCTGGGTGCTCGCCCGTCGCAGCCTGAGCCGACCCGGGGAGGCAGCGCATGCGTTCTCGGCGTTCTCTCAGGCCGAGAACGAGAGGTAACGCCGCCTCAGATGGTCGGGGTGTCGTCAACAACCGGCTTGTGAATCTCAACGACCGGCTTCCACCCCGCGGAGAACTCGATGAAGTCCGCACGGGTGGGGTAGGTGTCGACCGCGCGACGGTCACGCTTGGGGCTGTCGCTCCCCTTGCGCCCCCGGGGAATCTGCTCCTCGAAGATGTCGACCTTCACGTCGGGAACCTCCTTGAGGCCCTGGCGCCAGATCTGCACGACGTCGGCGCCGAAGGCCTGCCGGGCCGCAGCGTAAAGGGCCGTGAGGGACCCCTTGTCCCCACCAGGGACGAAAAGTGCCAGGTTCAGCACGACACCGGCGGACTGGAGGACCTCGATGGTCACCGAGCCGTCCTCGTCGGCCAAGTAGATTCCGGCTTCATTCTCGTCGTCGGGAAGGCAGGAGACCTCTTCCTGGAATACGGTTCTCGCCGTGATCGAGCCGCCCTCGAAATCCTCACCGGACTTGGTCAGAAAAGCAGGGACATAGCAGTCGGGAAGCTTGAGTTCTGCCGTGTCGGCGGAAATGAAGAGCCTGTCTTTCACGCCGAGCTTCGTCACCTCTTCCAGCGAGAGGCGGCGAGCGGCGATCTTCTCCGTGTTCACGATTTCCCTTTCAGGTTGCATTGTCCCTCCGAACGAGGACGCTACCACGAAACCCTGAGGTCAACTGCCCAGTAATCTCTGGGTAGATGGCCTCCGATGACCTGCACGGGAGGATACCGAAGCGAGTGCCACTCGGCCGGGAACACGCATCCGCCAGGTAGTGTCCCTCGTCATGCCGTTGAAGATCAACTGGCGGTTGCATTCCGGCGCGTTGGGTAGCGCGGAGGAACTAAAAGAGAGTTTACGGCAGGTATCACCCATACCGCCTTCGGGGACGTGGCGGCTCGGTATGGCGATCCATTCGTCGTGCATCTCGAAGGGCGCAGCGGAAACCAACCGGATGGTCCGGCAACGCAACAACGAAGACTCCCACTGGCAACATCTGGAGGAAGCGCGAACCGGAAGTCGCGCACTACCGCGCCGTCTTCGGTCAGGACTTCGGCGTAGTCGGCTGACGCCCGGTTGCTGACGTCTCGTCACGTTGAGCGGGATTCGGTACACAGCAGGCACGGACGTCCGCGATCATGGAGTTCTCTACGCTCTGCGAGCTTAAACTGCCCATGCCTGCCGACGCATCATCTCTGGTCTCCCCTGCCTTTGAACAGCTCAGACCGCATCCGGAAGTGTCCAGGAGCGATCTTCCGACTCCGCTGGAACGCCTCACGCAGGTCCCGGACCCGCGGGATCCGCGGGGAGTACGGCACCCTCTCGTGACGCTCCTGGCACTGACGGCCTGCGCGGCCCTCGCCGGAGCGCGATCCCTGCTCGCGGTGAGTGAATGGGTGGCCGACGCACCGCCGGCCCTGCTCGAACGGCTCGGCACGGCCGTCGACCCGCTGGTCCCGAAACGGTCCTGGCCCGCAGAATCCACGATCCGGCAACTGCTCGCCAGGACCGACGCGGATGCCCTGGACCGGGCGGTCGGAGCCTGGCTCGCGGACCGGCAGACCAGGGGACATCAAGTCCCTTCCCTGGACGCAGATCCCACTGCAGGACAGGACCCCGTGCGACCGGTCACGGCCGCCAGGAGATTCGCCGACTGAAGGTGTGCACGGTCAACAACCTGCTCTTCCCCGGCACCCGCCAGGCTGTCCAGATCGTCCGCCGCCGCATCCACCGCAAGACCGGGAAGATCAGCCTCAAGACTGTCTACGCGGTCACCAGCCTCACCGCCGAGCAGGCCGGCCCGGCTCAGCTCGCCCGACTGATCCGAGGGCACTGGACCGTCGAAGCCCTGCACCACGTCAGACACATCACCTGCGCCGAGGACGCCTCCCAGCTGCGGACCGGAAACACCCCCAGATCGATGGCCACCTGCAGAAACCTCACGATCGGAGCTGTCCGCCTGACCGGCGCCGGCAACATCGCCTCCGGCCTCCGACGGGCAGCCCGAGACCAAACCCGGCCCCTTGCCCTTCTCGGCCTCACGTGATCAAAACGGACGACAGCAAACTACGCCGAAGCCCTGCCCCAGGGCCTGGACACCGAACGGAAACAGTGCTGCGCCATCGGCGAATGCTGCCGGAAGCGGCTGTCGCCCCTGACCACGACCTACGTGCACTCGGTGCTCAAGTCCGCCCTCGAACACGCCGTCCGCGAAGACGAGCTGCCGCGCAACGTCGCCCGGCACGTCAAGACCACTACGCACCGGCCGAGGCGCTTCCGGCCCCTCACAACGACAGAGGCCCGCCAGTTCCTCGACACGGCCCACGCCGACCGGACGGCCTATCGACCCGGCCAACCACACCCGCCGCTTCCGCAGCTTCCTCGACCGGGCCGGGCTCCGCCGCATTCGCTTCCACGACCTCCGCCACTCGACCGCCACCCTGCTCCTGGAACAGGGCGTCGCCCTCGTCGTGATCAAGGAGTTGTTGGTTCATGCCCACATCGGCGTCACCGCCGGCGTCTACGCCCACGTCCGACTCCGCCTCCAACGCCAGGCCATCAACACCCTCGGCAACGCATTCAGCCCCACAGGCAACGGCCCCGACGCCCCACCCGCCACAGCCGTCGTCCGCTGACGTTGCCGTCAAACGCCACGAGGCCCCCTCCGCAACTGAAATGCGGAGGGGGCTTCAGGCCCCAGAGCTCATTCCCTTTCGGAGGGCAGCCTTCGCGTAAGACCAGTGGTCGATGGGTACGGATCGACGCCCCTCGTCATCTCCCTCGCATCACACAGGAGGGTCTTCAGACATTGACGTAGGCGGAAATATTCCCGATGAGTGCAGCCTCAGCACGTACGCGCAAGTTGAGGTCCTCGGACACGGCCTCTAGAGCCACTTCCTCCTCTCGACTCAAGTCGATATTAACGACCGGAGTCGTAGTGAAGCCGTTCAGGCTGACAGATTGAACACCTGTGAGCAGCAGTTCAACCTGAACCGTGTCAAAACCCTGATACACCCATTTGCGTGGTGGATGCTCCGGGTATTCGGGGAGGTCGAATCGCAGTTTCAGTGTTGGACCTTCGCGATTCAAACTGATCTCGTGCAAATGGACCGATTCTAGGCGAGGAAGTCTATTTTCATAGATCCTCTGAATTCCGGTTGGATTTTGCAGGATCGACGTCCAGGACATAATCCTCACCACTCGTAATGCTGTGCAGTTCCGGGGACTTTTCCGGTCCGGGTGTTCTCGATTGGCCTCACGTTGATGTGGCGACCCTGGTCTCCTACGCCTCCTTCGCCGTAGTAGTGACCGTATGAGTGGTCTTGGATTACCACTCGGCTCCCGTCCCCTCTTGTGTAGTGGTACTCGCGCGTCATTACGGGTCGCCCATTGCCATCCATTACCTGGCGACCTGTGCGGTCTGTCATAGGCACCATCCGCAGCTCATCCGGTTGCTGGGAAAGCGGGATTCCAAGATGACTCTTGGCTTTGCGAAATGACTCCCTCCGGCTAGTGGAAGTCTCGTGTGTCTGGTCATCCTCGCATTTCGGAGCGAGGCCGAGGGGGTCGATCCAGATGTGGGGGTTATGGACGTAGGTGGCGGGGTTCGGAGCTGGAGCGAGTCCCAACGGGTCGGAGCTTGCGTATCGGGCGGTTTCAGGGTCGTAGTAGCGATGAAAGTTGTAGTGGAGAGTGGTCTCCGGGTCGAAGTATTGGCCGGGGAAGCGGAGTGGGGTGTACGCGGTGCTGCTGGCGGCCCACGTTGTCGTGCCCCAGAGAGTCGTGCGGGTGCGCCAAGCGCGGCTGCTCGACCAGGCACTCGGCGAGTTCACCAGGGCCGGTTCGGTCCACTGGCAGGCCCGGGTATGGGAATTCCTCGGGCAGGCTGCCGAGGAAGATGGAAACGCGCTGCGGGCCAGGGACTGCTACGAGCGGTCCCTGGCCCTGTACGCGCCCGTCAGCGAGAGCGACGCCCGCCGCCTGCGCACACGATTACCCGCTGCGGGCACCGAATCCAGTTGACGAGGTCGTGAATCGATACGTCCTTCCGACGCACACGAACACCGCGGACGCCAGCCAGTCCAGTGGCAGCAACGCCGCCACCCAGGCGTGGAGCAGCGCGGCGAGCAGCGCCTGGTCCCCTCCGCCGGGCACCCAGTCACAGCTAATCGTCGTCATGACGTGGACCCCGGTGCGCATGACGGCAACGCACCGCGAGCCGCCGGTGCGGAAGAGCACGAACAGACAGCCCGGATAGCGGCCCAGCAGCCGCTTCGCCTGCCGAAGGCCGCCGGCGCCATACAGCACGTCGGCACACTGCCGCGTCGTCTCGTCGGCACAGATGTCGAGATCGACACCGAAGTAGTCGTCGTTCGGGACGATCACGGTGGCGCGGTTGCCCACGATCAACACACCGGTTGCCGGGCAGTGCTCAGTTGACGTCGCGCGCATGCTCGCACCCCCCACAGCCCTTGCCGTGTCGCCCGTTGCCCCTCCGGCGCAGTGGGTGCCCACCGCGCGCTCCGACGAGGGGTTCTGGCGGCGGCAACACATCCGTCGCCGGGCTGTACGCGGGGTGGCCAATGCCGAGGAGCCGGTAGATGAGCCGTCGCATGTTCCGGTTGAAACGGCCCGGTTGCGAAGAAATGCGTTTGGCGATGCGTGCATAGTCCTGCGCGGGATATTCGGCAGCGGCGTAGGCGAGTTGCTCCGTGAGGGGATGCGCCGGTGACAGTGCGGGGGCTGCCAGCGCCAGCGCGGCCCCGGGGGAATTCGGGTTGACGTCGCGCTCGGGGAACCTGGCGAGCAGGATCGCCGCCTTGGTCATCGTGGCGTAGAGCGTGACCGACCCGTGGTCGCCGATCACCCAGTCCGCGGCGATCAGCGGCGAACGCCAGTCCACCTCCTGGGGAAGCACCGTGATGCCGAAGCGCCGGCAGGTCGCGAGCCATGCCTCCACCTGCCAGCTGCCGTGCCCCGCCCAGACGTTCGGGTGCACCAGGATCGCCGTTCGGAAGACCAGCCGCGGGAGCTCGGCCACCAGCCGGGGAAGCAGCGCATCGAGCCGGTTGAACGAAGAACCCGGACCCCAGGTCGAGGTGACGAGCACCAGCTTCTCACCGGCCCGGAGCCCCAGGGCGTTCCGGTATCGCTCCCGAAGTGACAGGCTCGCCGCGATCCGGTCGTAGCACGCGTCGCCCACCACCTCCGCGATCGGCAGGGCTTCAGGACACGAACGCTCCAGTTGCGCCAGCTCGTCACGGTGCGCCAGCCCGAGTGCCTTGGGCACGACCTTGCCGTCCCACATCAGATACTTGCGCCCCAGGCCACCTACGCTCCGCGGAGTTCCCGGCGGGTCGTCCGCCGTGCGGGACAGCTTCCCGTGTCCAGCGCCGTGCGGGAGGCGGATCAGCGGCGCGCGCACTTGTTCGGTCCCCTGGGAGCCGGCTGCCAGAGCGAGGTCGAATTCGGTGCGTACGGCGTGCTCCCAAGGCAGCACGGTGGCCCCCAGGGACCTCAGCAGCCGATCCGCTCCGCTGTTGAACGCATGCGGGGCGAGGGTGAACGCCACCTGGACCCGCAGATCAGATTCCAGCAGCGGCAGCAGATCGCACAACCGCTTCCCGTATACCTCGGTGTGAACGATGAACAGGATCTTCTTGCACCCGGGCAGCGTCAGCCACTGGCCGGGGTCCCTCCGTACGGCCCCCGTGGGCCCGATGACGTTAGACATGTTCCCCCAGTCGTCACGTTCGGGTCGGTCTGCCAGGGATATGCCCGCCACGCGGGACGGAAGGCTTGCCGAGGGCTGGACGAATCCTTGCAGTGCAGGTCGGACCCCATGCCGAAGTGGGTAGCAGCTCGCACGCCGTGGCCGCGCCGCACGGCAGCGCGCCGATCTTGGCGCCCTCAATGAGGACCGCGACACCGTCCATCGCGGTGCCTGCCATACGGACACAATCAGCAAGATCCTTCAGATGCTTGCCGTTGATCTTGCCCCAGTGGGCGTTCAGCGCCTCCACGGCCAGTGAGCCACCCGCCGAACTCACCAGATCCCCAATGACCGTGTGCGCCTCGCTCGCACCCTCGTCCATGTCGTTGGCGAACTCCCGCATGGCATTCGCCATCTCGCAGTAGTCGCCCTCATCCACATTCGGCCACGAGACGCCAATCAGGTCCAGCAGCTCATCCGCCCACCCAGGCAGCACAACACCCATGCGAAACACACCACCGTAAAACACAGATGATCAGATACTTACAGCTGGCCTTTGCTCCTCAAGTTCGCTCTGAGACGCATGGGTGCCGCACCCAGCCAGGCCGCCGCGTCTCTGCCAGCGCCACGCGGATGGTGGCTTGCTGGTGGCACCAATGTCCGGTTGGGGCGTAGGCCGGGTGCCTTCCGGTTCCTGCGGGCGGCACGCCGGCGGGTTAGGGGCCGGTGATGGTGACAGGACCGTTCCCGGCGTCGGGCCCTCGTGGCGCGGCACCAAGGTGGGGTCGGCGATCGCGGAAACAGGGCGCGGATGATGGGGTGTGTGCGGGGGGACTTGGACCATACGCACATGCCGGTGATGCGCGGAGAGTTGCAACTGCCGTAGTCGCTGGTTCCTGCCCTGACCAGGAAACTTGCGCAAGGTCTCGTCGAGTCGAGCCGCTGTGACGTGCAGAGTGAGCGCGCGCATCTTGATTCCGTTCTTTCCCCACCCACGGGGCTCAGACCTGGGAGTTCGTCCCTCTCGGCTCAGAGCGTTCGCGAGTGGGACTGACCTGCTGCGGAGCTTCCCAGCGGGGATCGTTCCACGCCGGCCTGCCCGAGCGCGACCCGGAAACCACCCTTGTCATCGGCCACTGGGCCTACCTCGGCACCGGTTACAGTCCCGGCGGCGCACTCCTCGCCGCCGCCGTCTGGCACCACAGAGAACTCGTACGACAGTTCGTCACGGAAGGGGGCTGCTGATGACCGTGCATGCACCCGCCGCGCCCCACCAGGGGCCGAGCACACCGGAGGAACTGCTGGCAGTTGACCAGGTCATGGCCCGCCTCCAGCTCGGCCGTTCCGCCGCCTACGACCTGCTCCGCAACCGCCAGCTCGCATCGATCACCCTCGGCCGGGCCCGCCGCATCCCCGCCCACGCGCTCGCCGACTTCATCCGCACCCGCCTCGACCAGGAAGCCACGTAATGACCACGCCCCGCGACAACACCCACACCCGCTACACCACCTGCGTCCACCGCTATCTCATCCCTGGCCTCGGCAAGTCCGACTTCGCCTTCAGCGCGACGCCATCGACCTGCTCGGCCACTCGCTCGACCGCCCCTGACAGCAAGACGGCAGCGGACACCACTATGTCCGCCGCCGTTGCCGTCAGCTACTGCTGTCAACCCGACCAGCAGCCCCGTCAGACGATGCTCGACGCGATCGAGATTCGTTAACGGGAATCAGGGCTCGGCCAAGGATCGAGTCCCGGATCGGAGTGCAGGCAGACCAGGGGGCGATTCGCACAGACTGCCAACTCCAGGGAGCCTTCAAAGGTAGAACCGATCTCCCAAATCCAGCCCATACCCGCAGCAACCACCCTCCCCCAGCCTCGACGAATACGCTTGAATAACTGAGCCATTCACCGATTGGGAAATAGTCCCTACCGAGAACACTCCCTACCTCTTCCGCTAGATCACGCTGCCCTGACCCAGCGGCGAAAGGATCGAAATTGTAAGGCTCGTCATTACTGAAGTTCGGGCCGACGCGATTGACCGGCTCGATCGAGAGCCCTCCCACCGCAGCGAGGATCTGCCCTTCGTCTCCCCAGTCCACCTGGGCCTGCGCTCCAGGAACAACCTCGAACCTGCGGTGAAGGTCAGCCAGCTCGCCCGGGCTGATGCCCAGTTCCTCCGCGATCCGTGGCCGGGCCTCCTGCATGTAGAGCTTGACCCGCTGGTAGGTGCTGGTGAAGCCGTACTCGGCCACCAGCCTCTCGTGAACCACGGCACCTTTGATCAGAGTCTCGGACCGCAGCATCGCGTCGATCAGGGGCGCGACCTCATCCACCATCCGCCGACGGCCATGTCCCGGCGCAGCCCGACGAGGCGGGACAACCGGGCCTCAGAGGACAAGTACGTGCGGACGGTGCGGCGGTTGAGCCCGGCCTCCCTCGCGATCCCCGACAGGCTCATGACGTTGCCGTTGCCGTCACAAGACCCTAAAGGCCCGCCGGAACCATTCCGGCGGACCTTCAGTACGTCCTCAGGTAACCCGAATCCTGACAGAGATCAGGCAGTCCATCCTTGAATGTTCGACCCCGATTCGATCGAGAAATAGTTCTCGACGTTCATCTTGGATGCGGTTTTCCTTTCGTATTGCTCCGACGCGAGGTAGAGCAGCGCCTCAGCCTCCTGAGCAAACGGCGCAACGAAGCGATCGAAACCGACACCAGAACTCAGGACATCGCCGTACGCCTTTTCGCCCGCCAAGATGCACGCGCATCGCGCATAGAGGAAGTGGTCGCTTGTCTGCGGGAGCTTCAAACCATTGGCAAGCGCTACTGGCACCTCCGCCAGATCCCTCCTGTCGATCTGATAGAGAGACTCCCGGAGTCGCTCAACAAATCGATTCAAGGCACCGGGCTTCATCACACTGAGCTGCCCAGAGATCCGCTCCAGGGCGGAGTCGATCTCGCTCTCATCCTGCACGGAGCTTGATCCGATGACCTTCCAGAAATCAGTCACTTCGAGCCGTCCCTACCAGAGTCCGAGTTGTTCGAATTTTTCGGAATCTTGCCTTTGCTTCAGGATTCTCTTGCCCGGCGACGCAATGTCATTCGACAAATCGACTCCCTGACCGCGCAGTTCTTCCATCCGAAGATGTTCGGCAACGAACAGGTCATCATTCGTTCCGCAAACATGCGCGCAGGTCGCGTCTTCACGACTCTTCAGGCGCCCGCTGTCGATGTGATCCTGCAGGCGGTTGTTGAAGTTCTTCGTCTTACCGACATACGTCTTTCCAGGGTTCAGCTGATCCTCGAACTCATAGATCCCTTGATTCTTGTTGCAGTTATGCACAAGAACCGGCGTGGCCCCCGCCAGCACATAGTACGTGTGCAGATCAGCAACAGTCAGGTTCCGGACCACCGCCTGCTGCGTCCAGCGCTTGACCGAGATGATCTGGACGTGCGTGCCGGCGCTGGTACGCAGCCACTGGCCGGGGTGGAGGTTTGTGGCGTCGACCCAGGCGTGGAGTTTTGGTGACCAGAAGGGGTGGCCGTCCGTCGCGGTGACCGACGCCGTTTTGTCGCCGTGCTTGCCGTCGGTGTCGACGGTGAGCTTGACGAGGTGTTTGGCCCCCTTGCCCTTGATCTCGGCCGTGACCGTTTCGGTCTCGGTCTTGCGCGTGTCGGGGTCCGTGGCGACGACCTTGTCGCCGGTCTTGACGTCCTTGATGTCCTTTCTGGAGCCGTCGGCCATCAAGACCTTGGTTTTCGGTGTGAAGCTGTTGGCGGCACAGGCTTTGTCGGCGGCTTCAGCGGATTTTTCCGCCGCCGCCTCCAGCTTGTCGGCCCGCTTGCTGGTCTGCAGCCACGAGGTGAAGCCGTTCTTGATCTTTTTCAGCAGGCCCCAGACCCGTTTGCCCAGAGCAATGGCCTTGGCCCACTTCCAGGGCAGCGCGTACTTCGTCGCGAACTTGCCGACCAGGCCGCCGACGAAGCTCGTGGCGATGTTGAGGGCCGTCGAGCCGCAGGCGCCGAGGCTTCCGGTGGTGAAGCAGTCCAGGGCGTCCGTGATGCCGAGTTCGTCCGCGGCGAGCTTGGCGAGTTCCTTCGCCGCCCCGATCGCACGGCGTTTGGCCGCGTTGGCCTTGCCGCGTTCCCGTTCCGCGCGGCGCTGCGACGCTGCGGCAGTGGACTGCTCCGGGGTGTATTTCTTGCCCCCGTAATACATGGACTGGACCGCGAACGCGAGCCCGAGGCCGACGACCGGCATGAGGCCGACCAGGAACAGGTCGATCGAGAACTTCCCGCTCGGATCGCTGAAGGACACCGGGCTGTTGCCGGCGTAGGCGTAGCCGTTGATCTGCTGGGGGTCGGTGAAGTCGATGACCGGGTCCGCCGAGACGAAGCGGCCGTTCTCCGGCTCGTATTCGCGGGCGCCGACATGGGTGAGGCCCGTGGACTTGTCGACCGGCTTGCCGAGGAAGCCCTTGTCGTCGACCCATGGCTTGGGCTCGTCACCGCGCTCCGCGCCGAAGGGATCCATCCGGCGGCGGGTCGTCTCGCCCGTCGCGGCGTTGACGGAGATCTCGGCGGTGCCGTGGTGGTCGGCCGAGAGGAACTCGACGCCGTTCTTCGTGCGCAGCGCGACTGTCTTGTCGCCGAAGAGGTAGTACCGAGCGCCGGTGACCGCCTTGCCGGCGTCGGCTCGCAGCTCCATGCCGGGCAGATAGAAGGTGGTTGCGTCCGGCTCCTTGCGAAGGACCCGTTCACCGCTTGCGTCGTATCCGAAGGTGGATTCCTTTGTTCCCTCGGTGGACTTGGTCAGGTTTCCTTCGGCGTTCCAGTCCAGGTTCTGGGTGTCGCCGTTGAGGATGCGCTTGTCGGTGTTGCCGGCGGCGTCGTAGGTGAAGGTGTCCTGGGAGTGGACCGCCGGATCGGAACCACTGGCCGCGACGTCCTGGACGACCTTGGTGAGCTGGTGCGGGCCGCCGTCGCCGGCCTCGCCCGGGGTGCCGTCCTGGTCCTGGTCGCCGTAGGAGTATGTCCGGGTGGTGTCGCCCGCGCCGCCGACGCCGTGGATCACCTGCTTCTTGCGGTTGCCCGCCGCGTCGTAGGCGAACTCGTGCCAGTACGGGGCCGGGCCGCCGATGGTGCTCGGCGACGGCGCGTTCGCGCACGCCGCGTTCCCCTTGCCCGAACCGACCGCACCGTCGGACGCGTTCGTCGTGGACCACGCGTTCGTCAGCCGTCGCTGCCAGTCGTAGGTGAAGCACTGGACGTCGGCCTGGCCCCCGGTCGGGGCGTCCGCGATGGCCGTGACGTTACCCGAGCTGTCGTAGGCGTAGCGGGCGTCGTGGGTGACGGCCGAGGCGCCCTCCCGGTCGACGCGCGAGCGGGTGAGCAGGTCGGTGCCGCGCTCGTACTCGTAGGTCAACCAGGTCTTCTTGTCGGCCGCACCGCCCGTGGTCAGTTCCAGCTGCTGGAGCTGGCTGATCGGCGAGTAGCGGGCCGCGTTGACGTAGGTGCTGCCGAGCGAGGTGTTCAGCTGGGTCGTTCGCTGGAGCTCGTCGTAGCCGTAGGAGATCGTTTCGGCCGGCAGTCCGCCCGCGGCCGGCATGCCGATCGACTGCACCGTGCCGTCGCGGTTGTACTGCGTCGTGTACTCGTACGTTCCGTTGAGTTCCGGCGCGGCCGTGCCCGCGAGGGTGTAGCGGGTCTTGGTCGGCTGGTACATCTCGTCCAGCTCGGCGACGATCGTGCTGGACTGCACGGCGCCTGCGGCGTAGCGGTAGGTGCCGTACAGCTCTCCCTTGGCGAGCTTGTCGTACGTGGTGACCGTGAGCTTGGTGCCGGTGTCCGGCTCACCTTCCCAGGTGGACAGGGTGCGGCCGACGGCGTCGTACTTCGTCGAGACCTTCTTGCCGCGCGCGTCCGTGGTGGAGGTCAGCCGGTCCAGGTCGTCGTAGGTGTATGTCGTCTTGCCGGTGTCCGGGTCGTTGGCCTCCTTCTTCCGGCCGAGTTGGTCGTAGGTGTAGGACCAGGTGTTGTCCGCCTGGTCCTTGACCGACTTCAGCCGGCCGGCCGGGTCGTAGGTGTACTGAATGGCTTCGTAGTCGGCCGATGTGCCGCCGGGCAGCGGCTTGTCGCCTTTGTAGCGGCGGATGTCTGTGGTGCGACCCCGTGCGTCGGTGATGGTGGTCGTCGGGGCCTGGCCCGCCGGCGGGTCGACGTGCACCCGGTCGCCGCCGTACGTGTACGTGGTGCGCGACTTCTCCTCGCCCGCCACGCGGAAGATGTCGGCGGTCTTACGGCCCGCTCCGTCGTACTCGGTGAGGTTCTGGGCGTCGACGTCACCGTTGACGGCGTTGAACAGCTGATCGCTGGGCGCGCCGCTGGTGTAGTAGTCGGTGTAGCTCCTGGCGATGCTGCCGGTGCCGTTGTAGAAGGTGTCGGCGACCATGCGGCCGCCGCCCGGGCCCTGCGTCTGTTCCTGGCGCGGTCTCAGGAAGCCGTCGTACAGCGCGTACTCGATGCCGTAGCCGCCGTTGTTCTGGACCTTCTCCGTCTTCACGGCCACCGGGGCGGTCTTGCGGACCAGGTAGCTGTACTTGATCGATGGGGTGAACGACGTCTTCGGGCGGTCGGGCATCCACACCGAGGTGAGGCGGCCGAGCGCGTCGTACCCGAGGTCGGTGCGCTTGCCGTTCATATCGATCTGCGCGGACGGCACACCCCAGGCCGGGTTGTACTCGGTGGTGGTGACCCAGCCCAGTGCGTTGGTCTCGGACTTCTTTGTCGTCAGGCCGTCGGTCTCGGTGTAGGCGGTGCTGGTGACGTTGCCGGCTGCGTCGGTGACCTTGGTGAAGCGGCCGTAGGCGTCGAAGTCCGTCGGCAGGCTCTCGGTGACGGTCCGGTACGTGGCTGTGGTGCCGTCGTGGGAGGCCAGCTTCTGGACCTTGGTGGTGTCGCCCTTGGTCGGCGCCTCGCCCAGGCCCTTGCCGTCGTAGAAGGTGCGGTCGTCGGAGATGACCTGGGTCTTGCGGTCGACGGGGTCGCCGCAGGAGGCGGCGACCTTCTCCACCCGGGATACCACTTCGAGCATGTGCTGCGCCGTGTTGTCGGCGTAGCTGGTGCGGGTGCACTGGTTGTCGGCGACGTCGTCGGGCGAGCCGTAGTCGTCGACCTCGGTCACCCGGCCGTTGTCCGGGTCGTAGCGTGTGGTGCTTTTGAGCGTCTGCCAGCCGCCGCCGGCCAGGGCGGTGTAGGTGGTGGTGGTATCGGGGCGGACGTACCACGCCTTGGTGGTGCCCCAGGTCTTGGTCCGGGTTGCCGTCGTGCGTGTCCACGGGGTGTTGATGCTCTTGGTGACCACCTTGTCGGCGGTGTAGCCGCCGTTGTACGTGGTGGTATCCAGTTCGAAGCCGGACAGCTCGTCGGAGTCGATGTGCGCGACTCCCTCGGAGTCGGTGACGGTGCCGCCCATACCGCGCAGGAAGACGTGTTCGCTACGAGTGTTGGAGGCGTTGGTCGTGCCGTCGGAGTTGGTGACCCGGACCTTCTCGTAGCCGCGCCAGTCACTGCGTGTGCGGTACTTGTCGTCCGTGATGCCGTCGGCCTTCGGGGTCTTCCAGCCCGCGCCGCCGAGGTAGTCGTACGTGTTGACCATGTCCGGTGCGCCGCCGGTGAGGTCGGTTTGGACGACGCGGTCGACGACGTATTTGTGGAACCAGTCGGTGATCGGCTCGGTGGCGCCCGGCGGGTTCCATTTGACCGGGTAGCAGCGTTTGGTGGAGGAGTCGGCGGACGGGAGGCTGTCCGCCGAGCAGTCGGCCGGGGCGTAGACGATGTCCAGCTGGCCGCCGGTGTCGTTGTCGACGGCGGAGAGCCGGAAGCGGTTCATCGCCTGGATGTTGTCGCCGGCCTTGTCGATGCGGTTGGGCAGCTGCTGGCCGAGGAGTTCGACGGATGGCATCGAGGCCGCGGAGGAGCCGACGTGCCCGGTGTGGTCGATGTTGTTCAGCCACAGCGACTTGGAACCGTCGCCGTTGTCGGTGTAGAGGTGGGTGAACTTCCAGGAATCGACATCGCTGTAGCCGGTGCCGGAGCGGATCTGCGTGGTGACCTTGCTCAGCTTCTTGCGGGTCCAGAACGTCGGGGAGTTCTGCCCCTCACACTTGGTGTCGGCCTTGCAGTTGCGGTCCCACGGCACGTCCGGCCAGCGTGTGGCGGTGGCGTCAGTGAGGTCGCCGGGCTCGCAGTCGGCGGCCGCCCCGATGCAGCGTTCGTCGGTGGTGAAGACGACGCGGCCGGCGGCCGGGTCGGTGTAGACCTTGCCGTCGCGCTGGCCGTAGTCGATGCGCTGGAGGTAGCCGCCGCGGGTGTACGCCTTGCCGTTCTCAGTGGTCTTCAGGCCCTGGGTGTAGTAGTTGGTCTCCCGGCCGTAGAAGAACGACATCACGTTGCCGTGGGTGTCCTTGACGTGGTCGAGGTTCCAGCGCCAGGCCTGGTTGCAGTGGGCGTCTGCGAAGGTCGCCTTGTAGCAGGGTTCGCCTTCGTCGTCGCCGTAGACGGGGACCGTCCAGGTGGAGTCGGTTTCCTCCTTGCCCGCGGACCAGCCGGGCAGGCGGTCGAGGCCGAAGGAGTACTCGGTCCCGTCGGTGGTGGTGATCCGCCAGTGCTCTCCGTTGTCGTCCTCGTTGGCACCTCCCGTGAGGTGCTCGACCTTGGAGTTGTCATCGGACTCGACCCGCCATTCGCCGGTCTTGTCGTCCTTGATCAGCTGGCCCGAGGGGCCGCCGGCGATCTGGATCGTGGCGTTGTCGTACGCCCAGCACTGGTCACCGTTGGTGTCGGCGTGACCGTCGTCGGCGCAGCTCTTGTAGCGGCGCTCGATGAAGCCGGGCTCATAGCCGAAGCCCTGGCCGATCCAGGAGCCCTGGTTGTTGGTGGCTGCGGTCTCGCCGTCGACGGACTGGGAGTTGTAGCCGAAGGAGACGGAGGGGGCGAGGCCGCCGGGGACCGGCGGGGTGCGCAGCGGGTAGCTCCAGTTGAAGGCACCGGAGGAGTTGGAGACGCTCCACTCGGCGGAGGGGGAGAGCGGAGTCGCCCCGTACGAACCCTGGTCGGAGCCCGATCCCGCGGTGGCCGCGAGCAGCGTGGTGGTTCCGGCGGCCGCCGCCTTCAGCTGGGTGCGGGGCCCCTGGGGCGCGGACGGCACGGGCACGTCCGCGGCCAGGGTGCGCGCGGCCGCGTTGTTGCTGCTCGGCAGCGCGCGCGGAGTGCGGCATGCCGCTTTTTTCGGCGTGGTGAGCAGGCACTCCGGGTACTGCACGAAGCGGAGCCGGGAGCCGTAGTTGCCTCCGTAGGCGTTGGCGAAGCCGGAGTAGTCCAGCTGCAGCCGGGCCGAGCCGCGCTGCGTGTCGTGGTCCGTACGGGCCACTTTGAGGAGCACACCGTCGATGCCCGCGGCCGTGGCCTTTTTACGGCTGACGACCTCGAGTTTGACGGAGTCGGGGGCGGGCTTGGCCTTGGTGGTAGGGGTTGACTTGATGGCCTTGCCGGCCTTGTCGACCTTGCCTGCGTTGGCGGTCTTCTTGGGCGGGCCGACCCGGAGGGGCAGCCCCGTGGCCTTGGCGGGCGTGGTGCCGATGTGGATCTCGTCGGTGCCGGGCCTCGGCCATGTGACCTTGGGTGGGAGTTTGACCTGGGCCTTTTCGGCCGGGTTGGCCTGGTGCGGTTTGGACTTGGCGTTCTTGCCGCGTACCGGGTCTCCGGTGTCCTGCAGTCTGGGCCGGCTGAGGCCGTCCGCTTCGGCCGTCGGCGCGTACTGCGGCAGCAGACTGATTGTCAGCGCGACGCCGACCGCAATGGCGGAGCAGCGTTGAGTGGAGCGGCGCCGGAACGGTCTTCGGCCCTTCCACCAAAATGGCATGGACATGACTCTCCGTTGTTATGGATGGAGCGCGGAGCAAGGCGTGGGGGGAGAGAAAGGCGGGGGTGGGCGGCCAGTGGCGCCCACCCCCGCGCAGGACGACTAGGCTTCGCTCAGGCTCGAACCGGAGGCGAGTCCGGCCACCGTCGCGACGGTGCTCGCGTCGAGAGCACCCTGGTAGGCACGTACTTCGTCCAGCGCACCGGAGAAATACTCACCGCCGGTGGTGCCGGTGACGTTCCGTCCGGCCTGCACGCCCGCCTTGGAGAAGTCCCAGGTATTGCGCCAGGCCGTCTGCGCCCCGGCCAGCTGGCCGTTGACGTAGAGCCGGGCCTCGCCGAACAGCGCGTCGTAGACCAGGGCGAGGTGATCACCGTCGCCGTCGACGCTTGGCAACGCAGCCGTGTCGACCGCCGTGGTGGCGACCGCACCGGCGGCGTCCTTCTCGGTCACCGCAAGCTGCCAGCGGTTCGCGGCCTTCGAGTAACGGACCACGACGGCGGTGGCATTCGCACCTGGCAACGAGAGCACGGTCTGGTCACGTGTCGCGGTGGGCGAGGACAGCCGGGCCCGTGCGGTCAGGGTGAAGCTGCCCTCGGCGGGGAACAGTCCGCTGCCGCGCGACGCGTAGTCCGTGGTGCCGTTCAGCGCCAGGTGGCCGTCGCCCCATAGCGGCTCCGCGACCGGCGGGCACTCCGGCTCGGCAGCCGGGTCGCAGGAGTCGTCCGGCTGGTAGATGGAGCTGCTGCCGGACAGGGTGAGCCCCGTGCCGCCGGAGATCTCCGGGGAGCTGCCGGCGGCTGCGTCGTCCAGCGGCCAGTAGGCGAGCTGGTGCGGCGGAATGCCACCGACGAAGCGGCCTTCGGCTTCCGTGATGACCCGGTCGTAGACCTCGACGTCCGCGATGTTGCCCTTGAAGTGGTAGCGGTAGTCGTCGAGGGAGAGCGCGCGGCCGATCTGGAGGCCGCCTCGGGCGTTCCAGCTCGTCCGGCGCGGCTGGATGTCGTCCTTGATCAGGTAGCCGTTGACGTACATCCTCAGCTCGCCCCGCTCGGCGTCATAGACGCCGATCAGATGCGTGGGCACGTTCTTCTGTGCCTTGACGCCCAGCACCTTCCATGAGCCCAGGGATTCGATCTCGCTGACGGGCGCGCGGAACGACCACATCTTCGACTCGCCGTCGTAGCCGAGGGTGAAGCCGGACTCGGCGACGCCGTCCTGGCTGACCACGGCCATCGAGTGGTCCGGCAGCTCCGGCAGCGTCACCCAGGCCGAGACCGAGAAGGTCTTGCCGGTGTCGACGGCGGGCTGACCGGCGTCGAGGTACGCGTTCTCGGTGCCGTCCAGCGCGACGGACTTCTCATTGGGCCGTCCCGGGACGGGCTCTCCGAACTTCACGCCGGATCCGGCCTTGGCCGCCGGCGTGCCCGGCGACCCGGCGGCCTCGGTGGAGTCGGCCGTGTCACCCAGCGACCAGGCGGCCTTGGGCGCGCGTCCGTCGTTCACCAGGAAGGTGTGTGCCACGGCGGTTTCCTGGGTGTGGCCCGCGCCGTCGACGGCTTTGGCCTCCAGGTTGAACGGTCCCTCGCGGTCCGGCATGAAGCGGATCGTCGCTGCCGCGCCCGAGGAAGGGGCGTCGACGGTGCTCCAGCCCGGTTGTCCGGTGAAGCGGTACTTGTACTTGGTCACATCGGTCGAAGGAGAGTCCATGGTGAAGCTGCCGTAGTCGCCGATGCCGTCGTGCCAGACGTCGTCGTCCGGGTAGGCGGTCGAGGTGACCACGGGCGGCTTGGGCCGGGTGGCGTCGTAGATGAACTCGCAGCGGGTGGCGGCATCACCGGCGCTGCTCCACGGACCGGACGAGGCATCGTCCAGGCCCTGCACTTCCCAGCCGATGACCGCATTCTCCGGAATGGTGAACGCGGCCACGCCGTCGCCGGGAATGTCGCTGCCCACCTTGTACGAGAAGCTCGCGTATCCGACATCGGGGTTGTTCTTGACGCTGTGGGTCTGCTTCGCCTCGGTGACCGGGGAGTACGTCTTGGTGACCCCGCCGGAGGTCCAGTAGATCTTGAATTTGGCGCGCAGCTTCTCCGTGTTGCCGCCGACGTCGTTGTGATCCGGGTCCCGGATGACGGCCTTCAGCGTCGGGACCTCGTCCGCGTAGTGCTCGTCCGCCGCGCCGTATTCGCATGTGCCGCCGTGATTCATCGACAGCTCGGACATCTTCGGCTGGTACGGCGGGCGGTTGTACTTCACTTCGAGGTGCGCGTTGCCGCAGAAGCGCTTCCAGTACGCGTAGTCGTCCTCGGAGCCCGCCTTGAGCCGGAACGTGGTGGTGTCCCAACCGCTGTCCGCGGCCTTCTGCACCGTGCTCTTGACGTTGAACCGCACGTTCTGGTTCGTCGAAGTGCAGGCACCGGCGGGGTTCGTCGGCGACTGCGAGGCGATGGTCTGCTTGAGCGACGGCTGGTTGCTCCAGTTGGTGGCGGAGCTGATCGCACTGCCACCGGTGCTGTTGACCCGGCCCAGCTCGACCGACTTCCCCGTGGAGTCGTAGGTGTGCACCATCGTGACGGCGAACTCGGCCTCGAGGATGTTCTTGCCCTCGTAGCCGGCGGTCGGAATGGCGAAGAACTGCCGCTTCCGGTCGTCAGGGCTCGCGCAGCGGTACGACACGTCCGCCGGGCAGCGGCCCACACCCTCGTGGTCGGAGAACTTCCAGAACTCCGCGGAGGGGTAGAAGGAGGAGACCATGGTCCAGCCGGAGCGGGTGGATGTCTTGGTCACCGGGTCGATGTAGACCGGGTAGACCGTGTCATCGCCCTTGAGCAGTTCGGTGTCCGGGGTCAGCACCATGGCCTCGGACTGCATCGTCAGACCGACGTCGGCGACCTTCGCACCGTCCTGCGGACCGGCCTCGGGCTCGCCACTCTGGTCCGGCGCGTCGGATGCGGGCAGCCCGGTGGTGCGCACGGCCGTCTTCGGCACCGTGGACGACGTTTGCTTTGCCGCGTTCTTGGGCGTCGCGGGCGAGGGCGACGGAGCGGGTGCCTCGTGCCCTGAGTCCCACATCATCGGGCGCGGCGCCTCGAACACCTCACCGCCCGAGCCCTCGTCCTGGGCGACCAGACCGCCGTTCTCCTGCGTCTTGAGTTCCACGCCGTGTGTCTCGACGGGGAGTTCGATGGTTGCCAGCTCCGGGTTGGCCGCGCCCTTGGCCGACTTCACGACGAGCAGATGGGAGAAGCCTTCCGCAGACGCGCGCACCACGAGGTCCACGTCCGGCAGGACATTCGCGTACGTGGCGGTGCTGCCGTCGACCGTTGGCGCGGGCAGCTTCGTCGGCCACGACAAGGACATCGTCCTGCCCGACCGTTCGATGGTGGCGAAGGGCCCCCTTCCTCCGCCCGAGAACGCCATGGCGGCGGTCGCGGCCTTGGGCGCGTAGCGGCCGTCCGGCTCCTTGACCAGCGTGGGGTCGAGGTCGACCCATGTGCCGTCCTTGCGGGTACGAAGGGGCTGGACGTACTCCTTGCTGGTGAAGGTGCCGTCCGGGTTGGCGAACGTCTCGGAGCGCTCGTCGCGGAGGGACAGCACCTCCACGCGGTCACCGGACTTGGCGGCCGCGAGTTGGGCGGCCCACTCGCCGACGGCTGTTTTGCCTGTGCTGGCGTCGGCCGCGGCCGCCTCAGGAGCGATGTCCGGCGCGCCGGCCGGAAGCCCCGTGACTCCGGCGGCCAGCACGGCCATCAGCACGCCGGTCACGGCTGCGGCCCGGCGTCTTCTTCGCCGCCCTCTGCTCCTCATTCCCCCACCTTCGAAATGCGCATCGGTCCTGGTCACCGGATCACCGCGCCGAATGACCGGCCGGCGTCCGGGATGCCGTCGGCGCCTGGCTTCAGCGTCTTCACCGCTCCCGTGCCACCGCCGACGACCGTCCACGGCACCACGTACACGGCGCCCTTCGACTCACCGGCGGCTTTGCCGTACGGAACGCCGACGTACAGGTCGGTGGCGGAGGTCGCCAGGCCCATCCCTGCGAAGTCGCGCTGCCCGGGGGTTCCGGGGAGGATGCCGCCTCCGCGCGCGAGGATCTTGTCGCCGGTTCCGGCGTCGCCGAGTGCCGGGAGCACCTGCACCGATCCGGCGTCGGACGCGCCGGTGACGTCGTGGCCCGGGACGGCGACTGCGAGCTTCATGGTCGCGGCGGTGCCGACGGCCCCGGGGCTGGTGTTCGCGAGCGCGACGCGCTGACCGAGGAAGTCCCCGGCCGCCGGATCGCCCTCGACCTCCGCCGTGCCCCGGTCCGCCGCGTTGACCTCCTTGTACGTGCCCGAGGAGGGGATGTGCACCACCTGGACGAGACCCGCGTCGGCAGCCGTGCCGACGTCCTCGTTGGGAATGCCGATCGCCAGCAGTGCGTCGGTTTCCGATGCGGCGCCCGACGGCCGATAAGGAGCCAGGGAGATTGAGGTGCCGAATCCGTCACCGGTCTCGGCCGAGCCGCTGATGCCCGGCTGCTCCTGGTCGAGGCCGGCGAGCGCGGTGGGCACGCCGTTGGCCAGCGTGTGGTTGAAGACGGCCACTCCGCCGGCGAACCTCTTGTCGCCGATCGACTCACCCGGGGCGGCAACGGCCAGATACCGTGAGGTCGCCGCGAGCGCGTATCCGAACCGGTCGTGCGCCTCGACGTCACCGGGGACAGCGGGATCATCCTCGGTGACGGTGGTCTTCGTGGCGCCCTGCGCGTAGTGGATGACGCCGGCATCGGCGACGTCGCCGACGTTCTCGCCGGGCGCTCCGACGGCCAAATAGGGTTGGCCGGAAGGCGTCTTGCCAGCAGCCAGCGCGAAGCCGAACCAGTCGTTCGCCTCGGTAGCCGTGCTCGGGTCGTAGCCCTGCTGGGCGTAGTCGTCGATGGACGATCCGGCGCCGATTCCGCTCACCGAGCCATGGATGACGTAGATCGCCCCCGCGTCGATGAGGTCGCTCCCGCTGACGGGCACGTCCTCGTACGGCGCCCCCACGACCAGATCGGTGCAGCCGTCGGCATCGGCGTCGTAGGTGGCCATGGCGAGCCCGAAGTGATCACCTGCCTCCGGTGTGGCGTTCATACCCGTCGTGGCCTGCGAGATTTCGCTGACGCCCTTGCCCCCGCCGAGCACCACGCGGACCAGTCCGGCCCGCTCGGCGCCGTTGACGGTGGCGAGCGGGTCGGCGATCGCCGTGTCCCGGATGCCATCTCCGTTGAAGTCTGAGTCCGTCCCCGCCGTACAGCCGACGGCCGTTGCAACCTGCGTTCCGTACGGCGAAGCGACTGCGGACAGTGTTGCCGCAGTCAAAAGCACCAGTCCGGTTAAGCCTGTGCGAATGCGCACTCCCCACCCCCATATGCCGCTTTCATCCCGACGGGGCGATTAAACGGCGATTAAAGAGCTGCTAAACAGCGGCTAAGTAAGGGGGAAGGGTGAGCTCCGTGTCAACCCCCCTTTACCCAAAGGGGGGTTGACACGACGCGATAGCACAGCAAGAGCGTCAATTCATGATCACAGGCATAAATGCAGACACATCGCCAAAGTCAACCTACAGACGTTGACAGTCTGTTGAAGAACATGGCTATAGTGCGTTCCCTCGAACCTGCAGGCGTTCGAGATCCCCCCACTTGCACCCCTTCATGCCGCCCGAACCAGGGCTGCGCGGTGCATCAACACAGGCCTGTCAACAGGGGAAGGCAGACACTGGTGGGGCGGGCTCTCACGTTTTTCGCATTATGCGCTGCGCTGGTCGCGACGCTGTTGACCGTCGATACACCCATCAGCGAGGCAGCGGCTGGGCGCAGCGAGGGCACCTACTCCTACGGATCGCACACCCGGCAGAAGCTCGACGCCTACTGGGAAGCGGCGTCAGCGCCCCGGCCCGGAATCGTCGCCCTGCACGGGGGCTACTGGTACGAGGACTCCGGCTGGGCCACCTGGTCGCGGAGCACCGCCGCCAAGGGCTATGCCGTCTTCTCCGTCGACTACCGGCTCAACTTCGACGCCCCATGGCCGGCCCAGCGGAACGACGCGCTCGCCGCGCTCGGCTGGATCAAGGCCAACGCGGCGAAGTTCAACCTGGACCCGAAGCGCATCGTGCTGCTCGGCTCCTCGGCAGGCGGACAGATTGCCACGTCGGTGGCCACTTACGGATCGGGCGGCAGCCGCATAAAAGGCGTCGTCGGCCTCTCCCCCGTCGCCTCCCCCTACCGCGCCTGGAGCGACGGCAACACCAGCACCGATCCGAAACAGCGCAAGGTCCGCGACAACGCCGCCGTCCTCGCCCGCTGTTACCCCGACTCCGGTGACACCGGCTCCACGATGCACCCCAGTTGCTGGGACACCTGGAAAGACATGGTCGCCAAGAACCGCGCCTCCGGCGCCAACGACGCCCCCATGTACCTCATCCACTCCCAGGACGACTTCATTCCGGTCGCGCACTCCACCGACCTGGAAAAGGCCGAGGAAGTCGACCACGACATGCCCGCCGGCGGCATCACCGTCGAGACCGTCCCCGGCGCCGCACACGGCGGCGCCCTGCTCGACACCCCAGGGACGAACGAAAAGGTCCTGGCCTGGATCGCGTCCCGCGCCGGCACCTCCTGAGCACGATCCACGGAGCACCCACACCATGAAGATCGCCTTATTACTGCACAACGCCTACGGCATCGGCGGCACGATCCGCTCCACCATGAACCTGGCGAGCGCGCTGGTCGCCCGGCACGACGTCGAGATCGTCTCGGTGTTCCGTACCGAAGACCGGCCAAAGCTCACGGTCAGCGGCAAGGTGCGGATCACCCCGTTGATCGACAAACGCGACGTCGCGACAACATACGACGGCGAACATGAGCTGATGAGCCTGCCCTCCCTGGTCTTTCCGCCCACCGAGGTACTCGCCGACAGCTACACCCGGCTCGCGGACGAACGGGTGAAGGACTTCCTGCGGAACACGGACGCCGATGTCGTGATCGCGACGCGTCCGGGCCTCGTGCTCTACCTGGCCGAGTTCGGCAAGCAGCGCTACCTGCGCATAGGGCAGGAGCACCTGACATACGACGCACACGACGCCGAACTGCGCGCGACGCAGAATGCGGCGATCGCCGAGCTGGACGCCTTCGTCGCGGTCTCCGAGGCGGACGCCGCCATCCACCGCGAGCGGCTGCCCGGCATCTCGACACGGCTGACCGGCATACCCAACGCCGTACCCGCGCCGAAGACCGAGCCTTCCGACGGCACCGCCAAACTCGTCGTCGCCGCGGGCCGCCTGGTCGAGGTCAAGCGCTACGACCTGCTGATCCAGGCCTTCGCCAAAGTCGCGGCCGAACGGCAGGACTGGCAGCTGCGGCTGTACGGCCGCGGACCCGAGCGCGCGAGCCTGCGTGCGCTCATCGACGAACTGGAACTGAACGACCACGTCTTCCTGATGGGCGCCCACTCTCCTCTGGAGACCGAGTGGGCCAAGGGATCGATCGCGGCCGTCTCCTCCGACCAGGAGTCGTTCGGCATGACGATCGTCGAAGCCATGCACGCAGGCCTCGCTGTCGTCGCCACCGACTGCCCCCACGGCCCTGGCGAGATCATCTCCCACGGAACCGACGGCCTGCTCGTCCCCGTCGGCGATCCGGACCCCCTCGCCGACGCACTGCTCCAGCTGATCAACGATGACGAGCAGCGCCGCGCCATGGCGGCCCTCGCCCGCGAATCCGCCCGCCGCTACCAGCCCCAGCACGTCGCCGCCCAGTATGAGCAGCTGATCAGCGAGTTGCTGGTCGCCCGCAGGACGCCCCTGACCGCGTTCCGGGCCCGACTGCGCCGGGCAGCCGGAACCGCCCTGGGACCGCTGCGCCCCCGCCGCTCCCCGCCGAAGCCCCAACCCACCTCCGCTCACGAGCCGACGACGCCCACCGCCCTCAAAGCACTACGCGCCAAAGCCGGTTGCACCGTCAATACCGACGGCGACATCGTCATACGTGTGCACAGAGCCGGCCTCACCGGCGCCGACCTGTCCCTGGTCCTCAAGCAACGCGGCAGCGACGCCGAGCCGATACGACTGCCGCTGCCCTCACTCGACGGCACCACCGGTCGCCTCCGGACGACGATCCGACGGGCCGAGCACCGTCTGTCCGAGGGCCGCTGGGATCTGTACGTGGAGCGCGCCGACGACGGAAAGCGCCGCAGAATGACCGCCGGCCTCGTCGAACAGCGAGGTCTCCTCACCCTGCCCCGCCCCGGCTGCGGACCGGTCACCTCCTGGATCCCGTACACGACACAGGACGGCTATCTGGCCATCCGGACATGGCGGCGACCCACCCACGCCGAGGTCGAGACGGTGCGCGCCGCACCGGAGGCCATCACCGTCCACGCCACCCTCCTCGGCGACGACTTCGGCGACGCACCGCCGATTGTCGACGCCGTCTCACGCAATGACCCTCGGCACACCATGGAGATCGTGGCGGAACGTCAGGGAGAGCACGGCGTGATATTCACGCTCCCCCACACCTGCGTCATCGGGGCCCGCGCCAGCGACCACGATGTATGGGACCTCCGACTGCGCCACCGCACCGACGTCGAACCCGCATCGATCGGCCGCATCCTCGGCGACCTCGTCGAGCGAAGGGCAACCGACGTCTACCCCGCACAGCAACTCACCTGCCCGGGGCGCGCCCCGGCCAAGATCCGCCCCTTCTTCACCGTCACCAACGACTTGGCCGTCAGCGTGAAAGACGTCGCGAAGGACACATGATCGGCCGGCTGCGCCCGCGCCGGGCACTTGTCTCGCTCGCTGCCCAGTGCGTCAAAGGAGCCAGGTGCGCCGCATGCTGCGCAGGTAGGCGTTGCGTCGGCGGGCGATCAGCGCGCGAGGTCGGCGGTCGGCCCGAGCACGTGGTTCCACGCAGATACCCAGGGCCGCGTCCTTCCCGTACGGATGCCGGCGGCGATGCGGCATACGGACAAGAAGCCGACGCCGAAGCCGATCACGTCCGGCTTGTGGACATGCGGCTGCCACAGAACGTACGGGCCGACCGCTCGGGTCGGTTCCGGGCCGGGGAGAGGCCGGGAGACCGGCCGGCCGGTGCACCCGCGTGCCGGCCCGGGATCGGCCCATTGGGCGTTGCGCCCAGGATGATTTCTGAACACTGCGGCAGCGCACCACCGGGCTGAGGCGTGCGCTCCCCCAGGCTTTCGGGGGTCCGGGCCCGACCTTCTTTGCCACACAACCTGCTTCGGGCTTCGCGACAGGACTGGAGCTCCCTATCGGGACACTGAGCCGTTTCATCCCGGTTTCCACCTGGGGCACCACCACACCGGAGGCCTTCACCATGATCAAAACCCGGGCCTGTCAACAGCGCTCGTGACCAACGCACCTAGATCTCCCATGCGGCGGTCTGCACCGTGCCGCCCATGTCGCCGTGCCGCATCGTGGCTTGGAACTCACGGCTTCCAGAAGGGTGGACAGGCACGGTGACTTCAGCGGCAGTTACAGGGCAGCGGCGTTCAGAGGTCACTGTCGCGGTGCCAGAGGAACCGCCCGAGCTGACGCCCGCAGCCACAAGAGCACTCTTGGAGTTCCTGCTCGATGCCCACAATCAGCTCCAAACACAGCAACCCACCACTGCTCGCCCTGCAGACGCCTCCGCGACGGAAGCCGTGTACCACACCGACTACGCCCGATAGTGACGGTAGATCTCGCCCCGCGTCCCGTGAGGCACCGATATGAACCCCCACATCGCGCGCCGACAACAGTGCAGGTCAAAACCCTGGCATCGCAGTGAGGCGCGCCCCCAACGCACACGATCTCCACATGAGCCCGACGCGAACCCCCACGGCCCCACTTGGAAGAAAGTCCAGGTCAGCGCACTGTCCTGCCAAGAGTTCACAGACCCACACTTCGACCACCCGATCGAATTCTTATGCAAAATGCCTGGTCAGCATGCTGACCAGGCATTTTGGGGTGAGTGTCCGAGGGGGGACTTGAACCCCCACGCCCGATAAAGGGCACTAGCACCTCAAGCTAGCGCGTCTGCCATTCCGCCACCCGGACTAGGTGTGATCTTCGCGGGGTGTTCCCCGCGGCGACATGGACAACAATACCAAGGTTTCGGAGTGCCTTTCACCTGCGTATCCGTGCGAGACATAACCGCACCTTATGGGTATTGAGGGACAACTCTCTCGGTTCTGGAGGGTGCGTAGGCCGCGGGTGCGGTCGTCGTTGCGGGAGCATCTGCGGGACGCGTTCCGGTTCGCGCCGACGGCGGGGCGGGGGTGTGGTTGCGCCGTGGGTGGGGCGCCGGCGGCCGATGCGGGGATTGTGGCGGCGCTGCCGGAGGCGCAGGCGTATGACGAGGTCAGGGCGCTGGCCGCGATCGCCGAGGATGGCCGGGGGCGGCGGGAGCCGATGGTGCGGCACCGTACGCTCCCGCTCCGGGCGGTGGAGCGTACGGTGCCGGCGGTGGCCGAGCGGCGGTTCGCTTCCTGCCCCGGCCGTCAGGGAATGGGGTGAGCGGGTCAGGGGCAGCGGCGGGGCGGGGCGGCCAGGGCTTGCTACGGCATCAGGTGGTAGTCGGGGAAGTTGCCGGGCAGGCGCTCGGAGGCGGGGCCCTCGGTCACCGCTCGTACGAGGAGTTCGCCGCCCACGAAGGCGCCGCTCCAGGAGTTGCCGAAGCCGCCGAAGAGTTCCTCGCGGTCGCCGCGGGAGCGGGGTTTGCCGTGGCCGACCTTGAAGGCGCGGATCTGGGGGGCCAGGCGCGCGTAGGTGGCGGGGTCGTCGGTGGAGAGGGTGGCGACCAGGGCGCCGTTGCTGGCGTTCATGGCGGCGAGGAGTTCGGCTTCGGTGTCGACGAGGACGATGGTGTCGACGGGCCCGAAGGGTTCGGCGTGGTGGAGGGGGGAGGACGGCGGCGGGGACAGCAGGGTGGTGGGCGGCAGATAGGCGGAGGTGTCCTGGGAGGGGAGGAACCACCCCGTTGCCAGGTCGCCGCGGTGGAGCGGGATCGCGCCGCGGGAAATGGCCTCCGTCGTCAGGTCGGCGAGTTCCTTGGCCTTGGCGGCGTTGATGAGGGGGCCGAAGTCGAGGGTGGGGAGGGGGTCGTCGGGGGCGGCGACGGCCAGGGGGTGGCCGAAGCGGACGCTGCGTACGGCCGGGAGGTAGGCGGCGAGGAAGTCGGCGAACGCCTCGCGCTGGACGACGAAGCGCGGGTAGGCGGTGCACCGCTGTTTGGCGTAGTCGAAGGTCTTGTGGAGCAGCGGGGTGAGGGCGTCCCAGTCGGTGTGGTTCCAGATGGCCCAGGTGTTGAGGCCTTCTTGTTCGAGGATATGGCGTTTGCCGAGGTCGGCGACGGCGGTGGCGACCCGGGCACCGGTGTCGCGGCCGCCGACGAAGGAGACACAGCCGATCTCCGGTGAGCCGACGAGGGCCGGGGACAGTTCCCCGCCGCTGCCGCTGACGAGGGTGGCCGGGACGCCCTCGCGCGCGGCGAGGGCGCAGGCGAGGGTGAGGCAGGCCAGGCCGCCGTCGGTCGGGGTCTTGGCGATCACGGCGTTGCCGGCCAGGGCCTGGACGAGCATCGCGTGGATCAGGACCGACATCGGATAGTTCCAGCTGGCGATGTTGCTGACCGGGCCGGGCAGGGGCGAGCGGCCGGCGAGCATGCGGTCGATCTCCGCGAGGTACCAGCGGACGCCGTCGATGGCACGGTCGACGTCGGCCTGGGCGAGCTTCCAGGGCTTGCCGATCTCCCAGACGAGGAGGAGGGCGAGCAGCTCACGGTGTTCGGTGAGGGCGTCGAGGGTGGCGGAGATCCGCGCCTTGCGTTCGGGGAGCGGCACGTCGCGCCAGGCACGGTGCTGGTCGAGGGAGGCGCGTACGGCATGGCGCGCGGCGGCCGCGTCGAGGCGGGGCGGGCCGGCGATGGGGGTGCCGTCCACGGGGCTGCCGGCGGGCAGTGGGGCGCCGTCCGGGTGCCATGCGGCGGCCCAGAGGTTGAGGACACGGTCGTCGCGGAACGCCTCGGGGGCGGCGGCGAGGCTGCGCTGCCAGGCGTCCTGCCAGGACGTACCGGGTTTGAGGGTGAGGGTGGGGGTGGGTGTGGCGTGGGATTCGGGGGTGGGTGCCATCGGTGTCTCCGCTCTCGGTGCACGGCCGGAGGGGCAGGGTGGTGGCGCTCGCGCGGCTCCCGGGGGGAACCGCGTTACTGGACGGTAGTGGCGCGGGCGGTGCGGTGGGACGGTCCGGCGTCAGGTATGGCGAGTGTCACTCGGAGCGGGCGGCGGGACCACCGGGAGTGAGCCGCCAATGCCCGAGGACACGGTCACACGGTCGTGGATGCGGTGGCTCGGCGGATCGGTGGCTCGGTGGCTCGGTGGATGCGGCGGTCCGGCGGTCCGGCGGTCCGGCGGCCGGGAACAACGCGCCGCGTTCCCCGGCGAGTTCCCTTGCTCGGCGTCACGGAGAGGCCCACGCCCGCTCCTCTGCGCGAGGGCCGTGCGCCCTCTGGACATCGACGTCCCGATGAGGGATAACAGTTTCATACAGTATTCGTCGACTGTGGACTGTATACAGTCCACCGTTCGCCGGTCACTCGCACTCATGCCCGTCGATCTACCGGGGTCCGGTCCGTCCGCGCGTACGTGCCTGCGTGCGCGCCCCTCCCGAACCCCCACGAAGGGAAGCGATGCCCCATGCCCGACGACGCCCAAGACCTCATCTCCGGTGGGCACTTGGTCGCCAAGGCGCTCAAGGCGGAGGGGGTCGACGTCATCTACACCCTCTGCGGCGGCCACATCATCGACATCTACGACGGCTGCGTCGACGAGGGCATCGACGTGGTGGACGTACGCCATGAACAGGTCGCCGCGCACGCCGCCGACGGCTATGCCCGGATCACCGGCAGGCCGGGCTGTGCGGTGGTCACCGCGGGGCCCGGGACCACGGACGCGGTCACCGGCGTCGCCAACGCCCTCCGTGCCGAGTCCCCGATGCTGCTGATCGGGGGGCAGGGCGCGCGCAGCCAGCACAAGATGGGGTCGCTGCAGGACCTCCCGCACGTCGACATGATGACGCCGATCACCAAGTTCGCCGCCACCGTGCCGGACACCGCGCGGGCCGCCGACATGGTCTCCATGGCGTTCCGCGAGTGCTACCACGGCGCGCCGGGCCCCTCGTTCCTGGAGATCCCCCGGGATGTGCTGGACGCGCGGGTGCCGCGGGAGCAGGCCCGGGTGCCGCGGGCCGGGCACTACCGCGCCTCGACCCGGTCGGCCGGCGACCCCGACGACGTGCAGAGGCTCGCCGATCTCCTCGTACGGGCCGAGAAACCGGCGATTCTGCTGGGCAGTCAGGTGTGGACGACCCGGGCCGCGGGCGCGGCGACCGAACTCGTACGGTCCCTCGACGTCCCCGCGTACATGAACGGCGCGGGCCGTGGCACGCTGCCGCCCGGCGATCCGCACCACTTCCAGCTGTCCCGCCGCCACGCCTTCACGCACGCCGACCTGATCGTGATCGTCGGCACCCCCTTCGACTTCCGGATGGGCTACGGCAGGCGCCTCTCCCCCGCCGCGACCGTCGTGCAGATCGACCTGGACTACCGGACGGTGGGCAGGAACCGGGACGTCGACCTCGGGATCGTCGGCGATGCGGGGCTGGTGCTGGCGTCCGTGACCGAGGCCGCGTCCGGGCAGCTCAACGGCGGCGGCGCCCGGCGCAAGGAGTGGCTGGAGGAGCTGCGGGCCGTGGAGCGGACCGCCCTGGAGAAGCGGCTGCCGCAGCTGCGCTCGGACGCCGACCCGATCCACCCGTACCGCCTGGTCGGCGAGATCAACGACTTCCTGACCGAGGACTCGGTCTTCATCGGGGACGGCGGGGACATCGTCACCTTCTCCGGCCAGGTCGTGCAGCCCAGGTCACCGGGCCACTGGATGGACCCGGGGCCGCTGGGGACGCTGGGGGTGGGGATTCCCTTCGTGATGGCCGCCAAGCAGGCCCGGCCGGAGAAGGAGGTCGTGGCGCTCTTCGGCGACGGGGCGTTCTCGCTGACCGGGTGGGACTTCGAGACGCTGGTCCGCTTCGGCCTCCCCTTCGTCGGGATCGTCGGCAACAACTCCTCGATGAATCAGATCCGTTACGGCCAGAAGGCCAAGTACGGCGAGGGGCGGGAGCGGGTCGGCAACACCCTCGGGGATGTGCCGTACGACCAGTTCGCGCGGATGCTCGGCGGGTACGGCGAGGAGGTCCGCGACCCCGCGGGGATCCGGCCGGCCCTGGAGCGCGCCCGCGCGTCCGGCAAGCCGTCGTTGATCAACGTCTGGGTGGACCCGGACGCCTACGCCCCCGGAACGATGAACCAGACCATGTACAAGTGAGGTGACCTGGCCGTGGAGAACGCACCCAGCGCCGCGGGAAAAGCACTCAGCGGTGTCCGTGTCCTCGACATGACCCACGTACAGTCCGGTCCGTCCGCCACCCAGCTGCTCGCCTGGCTCGGCGCGGACGTCATCAAGCTGGAGGCGACCACCGGTGACATCACGCGCAGGCAGCTGCGCGACATCCCGGACGTCGACTCCCTCTACTTCACGATGCTCAACTGCAACAAGCGCAGCATCACCCTCAACACCAAGACCGACCGCGGCAAGGAGCTGCTGACCGAGCTGATCCGGCGCAGCGACGTCCTGGTGGAGAACTTCGGGCCCGGCGCGGTGGACCGGATGGGCTTCACCTGGGACCGCATCCAGGAGATCAACCCACGGATCGTCTACGCCTCGATCAAGGGCTTCGGCGACGGCCCGTACACCGATTTCAAGGCGTACGAGGTGGTGGCGCAGGCGATGGGCGGGGCGATGGCGACGACCGGCTTCGAGGACGGGCCGCCGCTGGCGACCGGGGCGCAGATCGGCGATTCGGGGACCGGTGTGCACTGCGTCGCCGGGATTCTGGCCGCCCTCTTCCAGCGCGAGCGCACCGGCCGCGGGCAGCGGGTCAAGGTGGCGATGCAGCATGCGGTGCTGAACCTGTGCCGGGTCAAGCTGCGCGACCAACAGCGCCTGAAGCACGGCCCGTTGGCGGAGTATCCGAACGAGAGCTTCGGCGACGAGGTGCCGCGCAGCGGTAATGCGAGCGGTGGCGGGCAGCCGGGGTGGGCGGTGCGGTGTGCGCCCGGCGGCCCCAACGACTACGTCTATGTCATCGTGCAACCGGCCGGCTGGCGGCCGCTGACCGAGCTGATCGGACGGCCGGAGCTGGCCGAGGACCCGGACTGGGCGACGCCCGGGGCCCGGCTGCCCAAGCTCGCGAAGATGTTCCAGCTGATCGAGGAGTGGAGCCGGGCGCTGCCCAAGTGGGAGGTGCTGGAGCGGCTGAATGCCCACAACATCCCCTGCGGGCCGATCCTTTCGACGAAGGAGATCGTCGAGGACGCCTCGCTGGCCGCCAACGAGATGGTCGTGACGGTCGAGCATCCCGAGCGCGGGCCCTTCACCACCGTCGGATCGCCGCTGAAGCTGTCCGACTCCCCCGTCGAGGTCGATCGTTCGCCGCTGCTGGGCGAGCACAACGAAGAGGTGTACGTGGGCGAGCTGGGGCTGGACGACGAGGAACTGCGGCTGCTCAAGGCGAACGGAGTCGTCTGATGGGGAACGGGGCGGGGAACGGGACGGGGAAGGGAACGGGGACGGGGACGGGGGATTCGTTGGCGGGTCCGCTGGGTCGTCCGGTGCGCAACGGCCGGGGGCCGAGGGAGGCCGTACGGGCCGTGCTGGCGGCCGCGCGGGCCGAGGGGCGGACGGCGCTGACCGCACCCGAGGGCAAGCTGATCGCGGATGCGTACGGCATTCCCACCCCGGCCGAGGGCCTTGCGGAGTGCGCCGATGACGCGGTGGCGCTCGCCGACCGGATCGGGTTCCCGGTCGCGCTGAAGATCGTCTCGCCGGACATCCTGCACAAGACGGAGGCGGGCGGCGTACGGGTCGGGCTGGGTTCGGCGGCCGAGGTGCGGGGTGCGTTCACGGCGATCGTGCGGAACGCGAAGGCGTATGACCCGAAGGCGCGGATCGCCGGTGTCCAGGTGCAGCAGATGGTGCCCGACGGGCAGGAGGTGATCGTCGGGGCGGTCACCGATCCGACCTTCGGGAAGATCGTGGCGTTCGGGCTCGGCGGGGTGCTGGTCGAGGTCCTCAAGGACGTCACCTTCCGCCTCGCGCCGGCCTCGGTGCACGACGCGGCGTCGATGCTGGACGGCATCAGGGCGGCGGAGATACTCCGCGGGGCGCGGGGCGCACCGCCCGTGGACCGTGCCGCGCTCGCCGACCTCATCGTCCGCACCTCCCAACTCGCCGCGGATTTCCCGGAGATCGCCGAGGTGGACCTCAATCCGGTGTTCGCGTCGGCGGCGGGGGTGCGGGCCGCGGATGTCCGCATCCTGCTGTGCGAGGGGGTGGTGGCCGAGCGCCGCAGGCATTCCCGGGACGAGATCCTCGCCGCGATGCGCCGGCTGATGCGGCCGCGGTCGGTGGCGGTCATCGGCGCCTCCGGCGAGCCGGGGAAGATCGGGAATGCGGTGATGCGCAATCTCCTCGACGGCGGCTTTCCCGGGGAGATCCATCCCGTGCATCCCAGGGCCGACGACATTCTCGGCCGCAAGGCGTACAGGTCGGTGAGGGATGTGCCGGGCGAGGTGGATGTGGCGGTGTTCGCCATCCCCGCGCCCCTCGTCCCCGCGGCGCTGGAGGAGGCCGGCCGCAAGGGCGTGCCGAACGCCGTCCTGATCCCGTCCGGCTTCGCCGAGACCGGTGAACACGCCCTGCAGGAGCGGATCGTGGCCATCGGCGAGGAGTACGGGGTGCGGCTGCTGGGGCCGAACATCTACGGCTACTACTCGCCCTGGCAGGACCTGTGTGCCACGTTCTGCACGCCGTACGACGTCAAGGGCGGGGTGGCGCTGACCTCGCAGTCCGGCGGCATCGGGATGGCGATCCTCGGCTTCGCCCGGACCACCCGGACCGGGGTCTCGGCGATCGTCGGGCTCGGCAACAAGTCGGACGTCGACGAGGACGATCTGCTCACCTACTTCGGCGAGGATCCGCACACCCGCTGCATCGCCATGCATCTGGAGGACCTCAAGGACGGGCGGGCGTTCGTCGAGGCCGCGCGGGAGACCGTACGCACGAAGCCGGTCGTGGTGCTGAAGGCGGGCCGCACCGGTGCCGGGGCGAGGGCCGCGGGCTCCCACACCGGGGCGCTGGCCGGTGATGACGCGGTCTACGACGACATCCTGCGGCAGGCCGGGGTCATCCGGGCGCCGGGCCTGAACGACATGCTGGAATACGCGCGGGCGCTGCCCGTCCTGCCCACCCCCCGGGGCGACAACATCGTCGTCATCACCGGCGCCGGCGGCTCCGGGGTCCTGCTCTCGGACGCCGTCGTCGACAACGGCCTGGAGCTGATGGAGATTCCAAAGGACCTGGATGCCGCGTTCCGCCGCTTCATCCCGCCGTTCGGCGCGGCCGGCAACCCGGTGGACATCACCGGCGGCGAGCCGCCGTCCACGTACGAGGCCACCATTCGGCTGGGCATGGCGGACCCGCGGATCCATGCGCTGGTGCTGGGCTACTGGCACACCCTCGTCACCCCGCCGATGGTCTTCGCGAAGCTGACGGCGCGGGTCGTCGAGGAGTTCCGGGCGCGCGGGATCGAGAAGCCCGTGGTGGCGTCGCTCGCCGGGGACACCGAGGTCGAGGAGGCCGCCGCGTACCTCTTCGAACGGGGCGTCGTGGCCTACCCCTACACCACCGAGAAACCGGTGGCGGCGCTCGGTGCGAAATACCGCTGGGCGCGGGCTGCCGGGTTGCTGAGCTGACCCCGCCCGCTCTCCGGGAGCAACGGGGAAAGCGGACAGGGGCGCGCCGAGCGGGTTCTTTCGATTCCTGGGGCCGAGCGGAATTCCAAGGGGATGAGATGAGCGGAGAGAAGGAACGGCATGCGCGGGTGGTCGCCTTCCGGGAAGTCACGGACGCCAAAGGCCGTGTCTACCGGATCGGCGAGACGGACCGGGATCTGCTCGGCCATTCCCGCAAGCTGATGGTGTATCTGCCGTGGATCGCGATGATGGCCATCAGCGTTTCGGAGTACGCATACGGCTCGGCCGAGGACACCCTCTCGACGGCCCACGGCTGGACGCAGAGCAACACCTTCTGGATTCTGAGCGTCTGGGTGTTCTTCCAGGCCGGCATCGCCTTCCCGGCGGGCTGGCTGCGCGAGCGGGGAATTCTGACCGCCCGCAAGGCCATGTTCCTGGGTTCGGCGCTCTGCCTCGTCGGCTTTGCCGCCCTCGCCCACCTGGACGATGTCTTCCTGGCCCTCTGCGGATTCGGCGTGGTCGGCGGCCTGGGCTCCGGCCTCGTCTACGCCACCTGCATCAATATGGTCGGCAAATGGTTCCCCGAACGGCGCGGGGCGAAGACGGGTTTTGTGAACGGCGGTTTCGCCTATGGCGCGCTGCCCTTCATCTTCGTCTTCAACTACGCCTTCGACACCGCCGATTTCGCCGAGGTGCTGGACCTCATAGGCGTCTATGTCCTGCTCGTGGTGGGCGGCTGTGCCTGGTTCTTCAAGGATCCGCCGAAGAACTGGTGGCCCGTCGGCATCGATCCGTCCCCGGGCGCCCGGCAGGGTTCGGGCCGGGGAGGCCCGGCTCGCCGCTCCGGCACCGGGAAGAGCGCCGCGAGCCTGGCCAAGAACCCGCCCGCGGTACGGCAGTTCACGCCCAAGGAAGCCATCCGGACCGGCATGCTCCCGCTGATGTGGGTCACCGTCGTCATGACCGCCGGTGTCTCCATCTTCGGGATTTCCTTCCAGGTGGACTTCGCCAAGGAAATCGGGTTCGGACCGCTGGTCGCCGCCTCGTCGATGGGCGTGATGTCCGTCGTCAACGGCGTCGGGCGGGCGGTGGTCGGCTGGCTGTCCGATCTGTGGGGCCGCAAGCTGACCCTGGTGTTCGTCATCGTCGTACTGGGGCTGGCGCAATTCGGCGTGATCTGGGCGGGCGACATCCACAGCGAGTGGCTGTTCCTGTTCTTCGCCTTCCTCTCGGGATTCGGCGGCGGCGCCTTCTACCCGATGTTCGCGGCCCTGACCCCGGACTACTTCGGCGAGAACTACAACGCCACCAATTACGGGCTGGTCTACAGCGGAAAGCTGGTCAGCGGCCTCTTCGGCGGCGGGCTGGGATCGATGGTGGTCGACGCCTGGGGATACGACGGCGCCTACGCGCTCGCCGGCGGCGTTTCGATGGTGGCGGCCGCACTCGCCCTTTTGCTGCACCAGCCGGGGCGCACCAGGGCGCGCGATGTGACACCCAATCCCCGGCCGATCAGCCGGGAAATGATCTGAGGCGGCGCGGGACACGCTCCCGCGCCGGCGAGGCGGCCGTCCGCCCGGCTCAGCCTGCGGACGGCCCGCCCTGGAGGCCCAGCGTTCCGTCGGCGATCGCCCGGTGATGCCGGACGACCTCGTCGATGATGAAGTTCAGGAACTTCTCCGCGAACGCCGGATCCAGCCGGGCGTCCTCGGCCAGCCTGCGCAGCCGCTCGATCTGGGCGGCCTCCCGGGCCGGGTCGGCGGGCGGCAGGCTGTGCCGCGCCTTGAGCTCGCCGACCTGCTGGGTGCACTTGAAGCGCTCGGCGAGCAGATGCACCAGTGCGGCATCGAGGTTGTCGATGCTGCTCCGCAGATAGCTCAGCCGCTCGCGGGCCGCCTGGTCGGCGACCGCGGCCGCCTCGCCCGCGGAAGGTGCTGTCCCCTCGCTCATATGCGTCTCGCCATTCGTGGTCGGTGCCGTGGTCGTGAAGGTGTTCCGTTGCCGGTCGCGCCTCGTGCGTGGTGCCGCATCGTGCGTGATCGGATGCACATTACCCGGAGGGGGGCGGGGTGGCGGGGCCGGTCTCGCGGATCGGAACGAGGGTGCGCGCCGCCACCGGTCCGCCGGTGCCGGGGCGCCTCAGGACCGTTCGCGCTCGTGGTAGCTGCGGCGGGTGTGCTCGGTGTGCGCGCGCATCACCTCGGTGGCGCGCGCCTCGTCCCGGTCGGCGATCGCCGCGATCAGCGCGCGGTGCTCGGTCCACGACTGCTTGCCGCGCTGCCGGGCCACCGGCGTGTAGTACCAGCGCACCCGCCGCCCGACCTGCGCGGCCAGCTCCGCCAGCACCGCATTGCCGGCCAGCTCCATCACCTTCGCGTGGAAGGCGGCGTTGGTGGCCACCGCGCCGTCCACATCGTCGTCCAGTACGGCGCGCTCACCCCGGGCACACAGCTCCTCCAGCTCCGCGATGCCGGCCGAACCGGCGTTGGCCGCCGCGAGCCGGGCCGCCTCCGCCTCCAGCAGCGTACGGACCGTCAGCAGCTGGTCCGCCTCCTCCTCGGTCGGCTCGTGGACGAAGGCCCCCTGAGCGGGGCGCAGGTCCACCCATCCGTCGGTGTTGAGCCGCTGCAGCGCCTCGCGGACCGGCTGCCGGGAGACGCCGAGGAGGCCGGCGAGTTCGCTCTCGACCAGATGCTGGCCGGGGCGCAGCGCACGGGTGGTGATCAGCTCCAGCAGCGCTTCATAAACGCGCTCGCGCAGCGGGCCGGGTCGTTCGAGCTTCGGCACGACTCCCTGCGGTAGCCCTGTGGACAGCATCGAGGTCCCCCTCTGTGGACGCGTACGGAAGGCACGGAAGGCGATGAGCGGAATGCGATGTTTACGTGATGTCGACTTGACGGTCGCGCGGGTGGCGATTGGTTATCGTCTACAGTCTACCGAGGGTGCGCCGTACCACACGGGGTGACCTGGTGACGTACCTCACGGACGCGGTCGCCTGGACCCCCAACTACCGGGGAAATGCCGCCTGTTGAGCCGGGCCGGCCGCGGCGTGGAGCGCGCCGGGCGACAGCCCCGGCGGCCGCTGCATCAAGATGCATCAAGGGCCGCCACGGCCACCGGCACACAGCACCGGGACTGACCGCCACCGGCGAGGACGGGACTGATCGGACATGGGACGAGTCACGGAACGACGCAAGGTGATCCGTATCCGCGACGGTGCCGTGAGCACCCGCCCGGACACCCTCGTCGCCGAGGAGCCGATGGAGATACGGCTCAACGGCAAGCCGCTGGCGATCACCATGCGCACGCCCGGTGACGACTTCGCCCTCGCCGCCGGCTTCCTCGTCAGCGAGGGCGTACTGGCCCGCGCCGACGAACTGGCGAACATCGTGTACTGCGCGGGGGCGACCGGCGAGGGAGGCGGCAACACCTACAACGTCGTCGACGTCCGGCTCGCGGACGGGGTGCCGGTCCCGGACATCACCCTGGAGCGCAACGTCTACACGACGTCCTCCTGCGGGCTGTGCGGCAAGGCCAGCCTGGACGCGGTCCGCACCCAGGCACACTGGCCGCTGGACGGCTCCGACGCCGACCTGCGCATCGAACCGGCGACGCTCGCCGCCCTCCCCGACCGGCTGCGGGCCGCCCAGCGGGTGTTCGAGCGGACCGGGGGCCTGCATGCCGCCGCGCTGTTCACGACGAGCGGGGAACTGCTCGACATACGGGAGGACGTGGGCCGGCACAACGCCGTCGACAAGATCGTCGGCCGCGCGCTCCAGCAGGGGCGGTTGCCGCTGTCGTCCTGCGTCCTGATGGTCTCCGGGCGGGCGTCCTTCGAGCTGGTGCAGAAGGCCGTCATGGCGGGCATCCCGGTGCTGGCGGCGGTCTCCGCGCCGTCGTCGCTCGCCGTCGACCTGGCCGCCGAGACGGGGCTGACCCTCGTCGGATTCCTGCGCGGCAGCTCGATGAACGTGTACGCGGGCGAGCAGCGCCTCGCCCTGGGGGCGACGGTCGCCGCGGACTGAGGTCCTGCGCCCGCGGACCGGCCCGCCGGGGGCAGCCCTTCGCTACTCCGGCAGCGCGATCCTGGTCAGCAGGGCGACCAGCTGCTCGCGCTCGGCCGGGGTCAGGGCCGCGGTCAGCTCGTCGTTGGCCTCGTCGCCGAGCTTCTGCGTACGGCGCAGCCGGCGCTCACCGTCGGCCGAGATCTCGATGGCGTTCTTGCGCCGGTCCTTGGGGTCGGGCGTGCGGGTGACCAGGCCCTCCTTCTGGAGGTCGTTGACGATCGCGACCATGTCCTTGGGGTCGATGCCGAGCGTCCGGCCGAGTTCGGCCTGCGAGACGGGTCCGAGATCGGCGACGGCGGACAGCACGGCGTGATGCATCATCCGCATGCCTTCGGCGGCGAGGGCATCGGCGACCAGGCGGTGGCCGCGGGCGGCGGCGCGGCCCAGCAGCCAGCTGGGGAGCGCGCGGATGCGGGAGGGGGCGTAAGGAGGGCGTTCGGCCATGGCGCCACCGTATCGGGAAATCCATGGGGTCCACCAATGAAAGTCACCCGGAAACCATTGGCTCCCCCAACGTTTCATGGTTACTGTTGGGGCACCCAATGAATCCGGGCGGCGTGCGGGGATCCGTGCGCCGTTCGACACCCCCTGGAGGTGGCGGCCCGTGCGCCGAGTCCGATTCCATACCTACGGCGGCCCCGAGGTCCTGCGCGTCGAGGAGGCCGAGCCCCCGGTGCCCGGCCCCGGCGAGCTGCTGGTGCGTACCGAGGCGATCGGCGTCACGCTGCCGGGTGTGCGCCGGGTGCGCGGGGACGGCAAGGGCGGCGGCGATCCGCTGCCCGGCATGCCCGGCGGCGAGATCGCCGGGGAGATCGTCGCGCTCGGCCCGGACGTCACCGGCTTCGCGGTGGGCGACCGCGTCACCTCGCTGACCTTCAAGGGCTCCTACGCCGAACTCACCCTCGCCCCCGCCGCCCTGGCGAGCCGGATCCCCGAGGGGGCGAGCGCCGTGCAGGCGGTCGCGCTGGTGCGCGGCGGGCAGGTCGCGCTGGCGGCGCTGAGCACCGCCGCGCCGGCCGGCACCGAGTCCGTACTGATCACTGGGGCGGCCAGCGCCACCGGGCATCTCGCCGTCCAACTGGCCAAGCTCCAGGGGGTGCCGCGGGTGGTGGCCGCCGTCAGCTCCGCGGACAAGGCGGAGTTCCTGTACGGGCTCGGGGCCGACGAGGTCGTGACGTACGACCAGGAGTCCTGGGGCGAGCCGGCCGACATCGTGCTGGACGGCGTGGGCGGCGAGCTGCTGCCGCGGGCGCTGGCCGCGGTCGCCGAGGGCGGCCGACTGATCTTCTTCAACTCCGGTGGCGGCACGGTCCCGGCGTATGAGCTGCTGGCAGGCTCGAAGACCGTCACCGGGCTGACGATGCGGCGCTTTTCCACCATCCACCGGGAGCGGTACGAGCGGCACCACGAGCAGCTGTGGGACCTGGCACGGACGGGGCGGCTGCGGGCCGCCGTGCACGCCGAACTGCCGCTGGCCGACGCCGCGAAGGCACACGGGATCATCGAGGCGCGGGCCAATCTCGGCAAGGTGGTGCTGCGGCCGTGAGGGGCGGCGGACAGAGGCAGGACGGGCGCGGCGGGGATCTCGGGCAGGCCCTAGCCTTGAGGCAGCGCGGGTGAACAGGCGGCGCATCCGGCACCCGCGGCGCAGCGGGCACGCACGGCGCAGCGGTCACGCACGGCGCAGCGGACACCCGCGGCCCGCACGGCGCACCTCCTGCGGGCCGGGCGAGTGATTTCCGGGCCCCGCACGGAGAACCGACGCAGGCTCCTTGTCGCGGCCCGCACACGGCAGTAGCTTCCGTCGCGGATGCACATAGGACGTGGGATGTCCTGATGACCCGACGCCGAACCCCGAAAGGGCAGGCCGGACCATGACGTCAGTTCTCCGCGCACACCCCAGCCCCTGCAGCAGACCTCGGCGGCGCCGCGCCGCGACCGTTCTCGCCGCGGTGACCGCCGCAGTCCTCGCCCTCCTACCGGCCTCCCCCGCGGGGGCCGCACCCGTCCCGGCCGCACCGGACGCCACGGCCCCGGCCCCCGCGGGCGGCTTCGAGCAGCAGGTCCTCTTCAAGGCCACCCAGGAACAGGGCTATTCCTGCTTCCGCATACCGGCCATCGTCAAGTCCCAGCGCGGCACCCTCCTCGCCTTCGCCGAGGGCCGGGCGCACGACTGCGGCGACGCGGGCGACATCGACCTGGTCGTCCGGCGCTCCACCGACGGCGGCCGCACCTGGGGACCGCTCCAGGTCATCAACCACGGCGACGGCGACACCCACGGCAATCCGGCCCCCATCGTGGACCGCCGCACCGGCCGCATCATCATCGCCGAGACGTACAACAAGGGCCGCACCGACGGTCTGAGCTGCGATGTCCCCTGCGACCGCACCCCGCACCTCCAGTACAGCGACGACGACGGAGAGACCTGGTCCGCACCCCGGGACCTGACTCCCACCATCCGCCCGCCCCAGTGGAACTCCTGGTACGCCACCGGGCCCGTGCACGGCATCCAGCTCACCCGGGGCCGGCACGCGGGCCGTCTGGTCTTCGGCATCAACGCCGAGAGCTACGCCCAGGGCCGGGTCACCGAGAACCACGCGGCGCTGGTGCACAGCGACGACGGCGGCCGCACCTGGAAGGTCGGCGCGCTGGACACCTGGCCGATCGCCGGGAACGGCACCTTCCGTCAGAAGCCCTCCGAGATGACGCTCCTGGAACGCTCCGACGGCTCGATCTACGTCAACGGCCGCGAACAGGACGGTACGGACCTGGGCCACCGCACGGCCGCCGTCAGCCGCGACGGCGGCGACTCCTTCGCCGCGCCGTTCCGCGCGATCCCCGATCTGTACGCCCCGATGGTGCAGGCCTCGGCGCTGCGGCTGCCCCGGTCGCACGACGCCGGTCCCGGGCGCACCCGTACCCTCTTCGCCGCGCCGGCCGACCCCGACCGGCGCCGGACCATGACCATCCGCTCCTCCTGGGACGAAGGCCGCACCTGGGAGGGCGTCGACCGGGGCGCCCGGGTCACCACCGACTGGTCGGGCTACTCCGACATGGTCGCCCTCTCCCCCGACGTCACCGGCCTGCTCTACGAGGGCGGCAAGGCGGACGCCCGCGACGAGATCCGCTTCGTCCGCTTCACCGAGGACTGGCTCGGCCCGCGCCGCGCCCCCGATCCCACCACCCGTGACGACGCCCCCGGCGCCCGCCCGGCGCTCGTCCTGGGCGGCGCCCAAAGCACCGACGGCGTGTTCGGCGGCGCGCTGGCCTTCGACGGCAAGGACGACGCCGTACGCCTCCCCTTCCGCACCTCGCTCCCGCTCGGCACCGACGACTTCACCTGCAGCCTCTTCTTCCGCTACGACGCCACCACCGGCGAACAGCCGATGCTCTGGATGGGCGGCGTCGGCAGCAGATCGCCCCAGGTCGCGGTGAGCGCCGACCCCGCGAACCACCGGATCACCGCACACATCACCGCCGTCGACGGCGCCCGGCCCACGGTCACCGCGCAGGTCGCGACCACGGACGCGTACAACGACGGCCGCTGGCACCATCTCGCGCTGCGCCGCACCGGCGGCCGACTGCTGCTCACCGTGGACCTCACCCGGACCACCAGCGTCCCGGACGTCCCGGGCTCGGTCAGCCGTGGCTCGGTCTTCGGCGTGCACCTCGGCCAAAAGCTGGACAGCCGCGCGCAGTTCACCGGCGCGCTGGACGAGGTACGCGTCTACCGGCGGGCACTGACCGACGTCGAACTGTCGGGCGTACGCACCTCCGACGCGTACGCCGCGGGACCGCTGGTGTTCCGGCTGGCGCTCGACCGCGTGCACGGCGGCGGGCGCAACTGAGCCGGGGCCGGGGCCGGGCTCGTCGCCGGTTCGGGGCCGTTGTCAGTGGGCGGTGGTACCACTGAGCCATGGCACCGACACAGCCCGATGAGCCCGGTCAGCCCCTGCGACCTCATCGGTCCGTACGGGCCCAACAGCCCGTACGGACCGAACCCACCGGCATCGACTCCCTCGAAGCGCTGCGGGCCGCCCTCGCACCCGGCGGGGGTTCGCCCCCGCTGGGCCGGGCGGCCGTGCGCGCCTTCGAGGCCGAGCACCGCATCACCCTCCCCGAGCCGTACCGCACCGTCGTCGCGGAGATCGCCGACGGGTGCCCGGACGGCCCGCCGGACTACGGTCTGGTCCCTGTGGCGGCCCTCCCCGAGGACTGGTCGGGCGAGCCGTCCGACCGCGCCCTCGACGCTCCGTTCCCGCTGACGGAGGCCTGGATGTGGGAGGACGACCCACGGCCCGCCGCGGAGATCGATCCGCTGGTGACGGCGGTCTTCGACCACGGTTCGGTGGTGCTCGGGACGGACGGCTGCGGCATGTACTGGCATCTGATCGTCAGCGGCGCACAGCGCGGCCATGTCTGGCTCATATGCGGGGAGGGCGCGATCCCCTTCGGAGCGCCGTTCGGCCACACCACCGGGGAGCCGGGCTTCGCAGGCTGGGTACGGCACTGGGCGGCGGGCAAGCCCTGGTACGACGCGGCTTAGCGCGGCGATCCACTCACGACTGCGCCGGTCTGCCCGTCGTGGGCCTCCCCGGTGCGCGAAGCGGCCCCGGACGGCGCCGTCTCCGCGGTGTCGGCGTCCGTATCCGTATCCGTATCCGCAAACGCATCCGGCCGCGCCGCGAACCGCTTCGCCAGCACCGCGCACACCATCAGCTGCATCTGGTGGAACACCATCAGCGGCAGCACCGCCAGTCCGGCCTGCGCGCCGAAGAGCACGCTGGCCATTGGCAGACCGGCCGCGAGGCTCTTCTTCGATCCGGCGAAGGTGATCGCGATCCGGTCCCGGCGGTCGAAGCCGAGCTTCCGGGAGCCGTGCCAGGTGCCGGTCAGCATCAGTGCCAGCAGTGCGGCCTCCACGCCCAGCAGGCACAACAGGCGCAGCGGCGAGACCTGGTGCCAGATGCCCTGGACCATGCCGGCGCTGAAGGCGGTGTAGACGACGAGCAGTATCGAGCCGCGGTCCACATAGCCGAGGACCTTCTTGTGGCGGGTGAGGAAACCGCCGACCCAGCGGCGCAGCAACTGCCCGGCGAGGAAGGGAAGCAGCAACTGGCAGACGATGGAGAGCAGCGAGTCGGCCGAGAAGCCGCCGCCGTCGCCCGGCAGCACGAGGCCGGCCAGCAGCGGGGTGAGGACGATGCCGATGATGCTGGAGAACGATCCCGCGCAGATCGCCGCCGCCACATTGCCGCGTGCGATGGAGGTGAAGGCGATGGAGGACTGGATCGTGGACGGCACCAGGCACAGGAACAGCAGCCCGGTGTACAGGGTCGGCGGCAGGACGGCGGGGACCAGCGCGCGGGCGGCCAGGCCGAGCAGCGGGAAGACCGCGAAGGTACAGGCCAGGACGGTGAGGTGGAGCCGCCAGTGGCGCAGCCCCGCCATCGCCTCACCGGTGGAGAGCCGGGCGCCGTAGAGGAAGAAGAGCAGGGCGATGGCTCCGGTGGAGGCCCCGTCCGTGACGGTGGCGGCCGTTCCGCTCGCGGGCAGCAGCGCCGCCAGGCCGACGGTCCCCACCAGGGCCAGGATGTATCCGTCCACGGGCAGCCAGGAGGGCAGGGCGACAAAGGGGCGGCGCATGGTCTCTCTTCGGGTGGTTCGGCGGTGCGGGGGCGGCATGGGCGGGGGCGGCGTGGGCGGCGGCAAGGACGGTGCCCTGGCCAGCGTGCCGGGCAGAGCGGCGATCGGGAACCCCTCTTACCGTGGTGACTGTCATCACGAGATGCAATCACGAGGCGCAATCACGATCGGGGGCCCGACCGCGGAACCCGATCACGATCCCGGAGCCGCACGATGAAGGCCATGTTCGAACCCGCGCAGCTGCGCACCTTTCTCACCGTGGCGCAGACGCTGAGCTTCACCCAGGCCGCGCACCGCCTCGGGCTGCGGCAGTCGACGGTGAGCCAGCACGTACGGAAGCTGGAGGATGCCGCCGGACGGCGGCTGTTCGTCCGGGACACCCACGCCGTGGAGCTGACCGAGGACGGCGAGGCGATGCTCGGGTTCGCGCGCACGATCCTGGAGGCCAATGAGCGGGCCGCGAGCTTCTTCGCGGGGACGCGGCTGCGCGGCCGGCTGCGGTTCGGCGCCTCGGAGGATTTCGTGCTGACCAGGATGCCGGAGGTGCTGGAGGGTTTCCGGCGGGAGCATCCCGAGGTCGATCTGGAGCTGACGGTCGAGCTGTCGGAGACGCTGCACGAGCGGCTGGCGGCCGGGCGGCTCGATCTCGTACTGGCCAAGCGGGGCCCGGAGGAGTCGCGCGGGCGGCTGATGTGGCGGGACCGGCTGGTGTGGGTGGGCACGGAGCGGCTGCGGCTGGACCCGCAGCGGCCGGTGCCGCTGGTCGTCTACCCGCCGCCCGCGGTGACCCGCGCCCGCGCGCTGGAGGCGCTGGAGCGCCAGGGCCGCGAGTGGCGGATCGCCTGTACCAGCGGAAGCCTGAACGGTCTTATCGCCGCAACTCGGGCCGGACTGGGCGTTATGGCGCACACCATGGGCATGATCCCGCCAGGCCTGGTGCGGATTCCGTCGCGCGCGGGGCTGCCGGAGCTGGGCGGGGTGGACTTCGTCCTGCTCCACGGGCCGCGCTCACGTGCGGCGCAGGGCCCGGCCGAGGCATTGGCCGACGCGATCCTGGCGGGCGGGGACCGGCTGCACATGCCATAGGCACACGGGCCGCGGGCGCCTCATGCAGAGATTTCGTGCAGAAAAGGTCCCGGCGTGGTGATAGTCCGGAGACGAATCGGCTGGGCCATGTCCGCGCTTACCCGAAGTAACCCGAATTCTGACCTTGGCCATTTCCCGTGCACGCTCGTTCGCGCCGTGGTACCGCCCTGCCGGACGCCGTCGCCTTGGGGTACGGTCTCGGCCCTGTGAGGAGCACCACGAAGGGCTGGGTCATTGCGCGAGTTCACCGTCCCCCCTTTGGCAACCGCACCGCGGGTCGGCGGGCTTGCGGATTCCGTCTACGAGAATGCCGACAGTGACCCCGGACGCGTCGCGCTGACGCGCAAGGACGACGAGGGGAACTGGCAGGACGTCTCCTCGGCGCAGTTCCGGGACGAGGTCATCGCGCTCGCCAAGGGTCTGCTGGCGCAGGGCGTCCGGTTCGGCGACCGGGTCGGCATCATGTCGCGTACGCGCTACGAGTGGACCCTGTTCGACTTCGCGCTGTGGTCCGTCGGCGCCCAGTCCGTACCGCTGTATCCGACGTCGTCGGCCGAGCAGGTCTTCTGGATGCTGCACGACGCCGACGTCACGGCCTGCCTGGTCGAGCACGAGGACCATGCGATGACCATCGGTTCGGTCATCGACCGGCTGCCGCAGCTGCGCCGGCTGTGGCAGCTGGATGCGGACCCGGTGGCGGAGCTGACCGCGGCCGGTGCGCACATCGAGGACGATGTCGTGCACCGCCACCGGATGGCTGTCACCCCCGACGCCACCGCGACGATCATCTACACCTCGGGCACCACGGGCCGCCCCAAGGGCTGCGTGATCACGCACGCCAACTTCATGGCCGAGTCCGACAACATCGTGCTGCGCTATGAGCGGGTCTTCAAATCCAAGGCGGGCGAAGAGGCGGCCACGCTGCTCTTCCTCCCCCTCGCCCATGTCTTCGGGCGCATGGTGCAGGTCGCGGCCGTCCGCGGCCGGGTCAAACTGGCGCACCAGCCCGAGCTCGCGGCCCGTGCGCTCCTGCCCGACCTGCAGAGCTTCCGGCCCACCTTCATCCTCGCGGTGCCCTACATCTTCGAGAAGGTCTTCGCCGCGGCCCGGCGCAAGGCCGAGGCGGACGGCAAGGTCGGCCCGTTCGACAAGGCCGTCGAGATCGCGATCCGCTACGCCGAGGCGCAGGAGAACAAGGCGTTCGGCACCGGCTCCGGGCCCAGCGCCGCGCTGCGGATGCAGCACCAGATCTTCGACAAGCTGGTCTACAGCAAGGTCCGGGACGCCATGGGCGGCCGGGTGCGGCACGCGATGTCGGGCGGCTCGGCGATGGAGCGCCGGCTCGGGCTGTTCTTCGCCGGCGCGGGAGTGATCATCTACGAGGGCTACGGCCTGACGGAGAGCACCGCGGCCGCCACCGCGAACCCGCCCGAGCGGACCCGCTTCGGCACCGTCGGCGTGCCCGTCCCCGGTACGACCGTGCATCTCGCGGAGGACAACGAGATCTGGCTCTACGGCGGCCAGATCTTCCACGGTTACCACAACGATCCCAAGGCGACCGATGCGGTGCTGCACGACGGCTGGTTCGCCACCGGCGACCTGGGCGCCGTGGACGAGGACGGCTATCTGACGATCACCGGCCGCAAGAAGGAAATCCTGGTCACCTCCGGCGGCAAGACGGTCTCGCCGGTACCGCTGGAGGAGCGGGTGCGGGCGCATCCGCTGGTCGCCCAGTGCATCGTGGTCGGCAACGACCGGCCGTTCATCGCCGCCCTGGTGACGCTGGACCCGGAGGCGGTCGCGCACTGGCTGACCATGCGCGGCAAGCCGGAGATGCCGCCGGGTGACCTGGTGCGCGACCCGGATCTGGAGACCGAGATCCGGCGTGCGGTGGTCGCCGCGAACACGCTGGTCTCGCAGGCCGAGTCGATCCGTACGTTCCGGATACTGGCCAACCAGTTCAGCGAGGAGCACGGGCTGCTGACGCCGTCCCTGAAGCTGAAGCGCAAGGCGATCGAGACGGCGTACTCGGCCGAGGTGGACGCGCTCTACCGGGCGTGACGGCCCCTGCACGGTGACCGGCCTCCGCCACCCGGCGGAGGCCGACCGTCCCCAGGTCTGACGTCCGCCGCGGCGCGGATCGGCAGACTCCGGGCATGACCACCCGCCGCCTCACCCTGCTCGGCCGGACCGCGGCCGCCGCCTGCGTCCCGTACCTCACCCTGAAGCTGCTGTGGGTGCTGGGTTTCGACCTCGGCGTCGTCGACACCGGGCGCATCGACCGCACCTCCTGGCTCGCGGCCAATGCCTTCACCTTCCTCCTGGACGCCGTCGCCGCCCTGGTGGCCTACACCCTCACCCGCCCGAAGGGGCTCCGCGCCCCGGCATGGCTGCTGGCCTTCCCGCTGTGGATGGCGTCCGGCCTGCTCATCCCGCTCATGGTGGGCATCCCCGGCAGCCTCCTGGCCGCTCCCTTCGTCGACGGCACGCACCCGATGGCCCGCGGCGACTTCCTCCAGCCATGGGTCTTCGGCGTCGTCTACGGCGGCTTCATCATCGAGGGCGTCGCGCTCTTCGGGGCGTTCGCCGTCTACGCGCACCGCCGGTGGGGCGACCTGCTGTGCCGCCCGCTGCGCGACCTTCCGGATACCGGTACCCGCGCCGTGCAGCGGATTCTGGCGCTGCCGGCCGCCGTACTGACCGCCGTCCTGGGCGTCGTCCAACTGCTGTGGGGCACCGGTTCCACCCTGGGCGTCACCGCGGCCGAGGCGGGCGCCCGTACGGCCGTCACCTACACCTCCGACTGCGTACAGGGCCTGCTCTCGCTGGCCGGCGCGCTCGGGGTGCTGTTGCTGCTCTTTCCCCGTCTGCTGCCCCGCCGGTCACCGCTCGCCGGGCTGCGGGTACGGGTGCCGCTGACGCTGGCATGGGTCGGCAGCGCGGCGGTCTTCGGCTGCGGCGGCTGTCTGTGGGTGACGCGGACGCTGGCCGGTGACCTCACCACGGGCGTGTCCCCCGCGCCGGGCGGCCTGCCGGGGCTCGTCGGCGCCGCGGAGCTGTTCACCGGGCTGGTGCTGCTCTGCGTGGGCGCCCTCACCCTGGCCGAGCTGACGTCCAAGATCCCGGACGGCCCCGGACGCCCCGGCTCGTCCGTCCGGCCGGCCGGCAGTCTTCCCGTCGCGTCTCCGCCGGCGGGAATGCCCGGCGGGGGATGATCGTTGAACGCGAGAGCGCATTCCCACCGAAACACGTACATGCGCACACACGCGTCATCACGCAGTCGACCGATGTAAGGATCGAATCCCCCGTGAGCAAGGTTCCGTCCATCACGCTCAACAACGGCATCGCGATGCCCCAGCTCGGTTACGGCGTCTGGCAGATCCCGGACGACGAGGCGGCCACCGCCGTCGGCCAGGCCCTGGAAGCGGGCTACCGCAGCATCGACACCGCCGCGATCTACGGCAACGAAGAAGGCACGGGCAAGGCCCTCGCCACCTCCGGCATCCCCCGCGACGAGCTCTTCGTCACGACGAAGCTGTGGAACACCGACCAGGGTTACGACGCCGCCCTGCGCGCCTTCGACGCCTCCCTGGCCAAGCTGGGCCTGGAGTACCTGGATCTGTATCTGATCCACTGGCCGCTGCCCGCCAAGGACACGGCCATCGAGACCTACAAGGCCCTCGAGAAGATCTACGCGGACGGCCGCGCCAAGGCCATCGGCGTCTCCAACTTCCTGCCCGCCCACCTGGAGCGGCTGCTGGGCGAGACCTCCATCGTCCCGGCCGTCAACCAGATCGAGCTGCACCCGCAGTTCCAGCAGGCCGAGTCGCGCGCCTTCCACGCCCGGCACCACATCGCGACCGAGGCCTGGTCGCCGCTGGGCCAGGGCCGCGGACTCCTCCAGGACCCGACGGTCACCGCTCTCGCCGAGAAGCACGGCAGGACCCCCGCCCAGGTGGTGCTGCGCTGGCACCTCCAGCTCGGCACGATCGTGATCCCCAAGTCCGCGACCCCGTCCCGGATCCGGGAGAACATCGACGTCTTCGGCTTCGCGCTGGACGACGCCGATCTGCGCGACCTCGCCGGTCTCGACTCGGGCAACCGCCTCGGCCCGGACCCGGCCACGTTCGACATGGCCTGACGGTCGCCGTCCAGGTGTCGTCCGCGGCGGTGCCGCCCGGCCGCTCCGGGCGGCACCGCCGCGCACCGGCCGGGCGGGGGGGGTGGCGGACCGGCCGCCGAGTGGCGGGCCGGGCGGGCGGCGGGAAGTGTGGGGAGAACGGGTCGCCCCTGCGCCCATCGGCAGGGGCGCGTACCACGCCCGCCGAGGAGGCAACGATGCCCGACGTCACCGCTCCCTACACACCGGGGACGCCCTGCTGGGGCGATCTCGCGGCCCCCGACCAGCAAGCCGCCATTGATTTCTACTCGGGCCTGTTCGGCTGGGCCGGGGAGATCGGGCCATCGGAGACCGGCGGCTACGCCGTGTGCCGGCTCAAGGACAAGCCGGTGGCCGGCATCATGGCCGCGATCGCGATGGGCGGCCAGCCCGCACCCCCGACGGTGTGGACCACCTACCTCACCACCGACGACGCCGACGCCACCCAGCGTGCGGTCGAGTCGGCGGGCGGCACGGTACTGATGCCCACCATGGACGTGATGACCCTCGGCCGGATGTTCATCGCCGCCGACCCCACCGGAGCCGTGTTCGGCGTCTGGCAGCCGGTCGACTTCCCCGGCGCTGGCATCGTCAACGAGCAGGGTGCCGTGATCTGGAACGAACTCAACACCACCGACCGGGCGGCCGCGGCCGCCTTCTACGAGGCGATCCTGGGTATCCGGACCGAACCCATGGAAGGCGCCGAGGGCTACTTCGCGCTCAGCGTGAACGGCCGTGCGGTGGGCGGCATGCAGCCGATGCCCGAGGGCGTCCCAGAGGGCACCCCCTCCCACTGGCTGACGTACTTCGCGGTGGCGGACACCGACGCGACGGTCGCCGCACTGCAGGCGGCCGGCGGGTCGACGCTCAAGCCGCCGTTCGACATGATCGCCGGGCGAATGGCCGTCGTACAGGACCCGCAGGGCGCACCCTTCGCCGTGATCAACCCGAAGCCGATGAACGGGAGTTGAGCGCATCCGCGGACCGGTGTCCCCTCCGCGCTTCCCCCAACACCGCGGAGGACGCGGAGGGTTGACCCGCTCCAGCCCGATCGGATCAGGTCTCCGCGGCCGACGGCGCGTAGCATCCGGGGAGCGGAGCCGACGGGACGGGGAGCACGGATGGCGATGTCGAGACGGGCCGGGTACTGGGCAGTTGGGGCATGGGCGGCCTTGGTGATCGTCGGAGGCGGCGCCACCCTGATGCTCCAGGAACCGGACACTGCGTCCGGTCGGCCGCAGCCGGCCCCCGGCGGCCGCCCCACCGCGACATGGACCGGGTGCCCCTCCTCCGTACCCCACCACGACCACGCCATCGTTGCCTGCGCCGTCAAGGTGGACGACTGACGGCCGTCACGCCGGGCCGACGGCCCTACCGTCGCCATTGCCGATCAACATGGCGACCAGCCGCTCCGCCTGCGCGCGCGGGTCGGGTGCGCCGGACCAGCTGGTCATCAGCAGATGGTGCACGGTGCCGACGAGCGCGAGCGCGAGCGTGCCGGTGTCGGTGCCGGGCGCCAGGCGCCCGAGCCGCTGTTCGGCCCGCAGATAGGCATCGATCGCCCCCTCGACGGCCGCGAAGCCCGGCGCCCCGGTCTCCAGCGCCTGGCGTACGCGCAGGAAGGCGGCGGGGCGGGTGAGGGCGAGGCTCGCGACCGTGGGGCCCACCGAGTCCAGCAGGACGCACGCGACGCCGACGAGGTTCTCGGCGAGGGTGCCCCGGCCCGCCCGCGCGGGCAGTTCCCCGGCCGTCCGCGCGGTGCGGGCGAACCGGTCCAGGCAGAGCTCGGCGATGAACTCGTCCAGCCCGGCGAAGTGAACGTTCAGCAGCCCCTTGGCGCAGCCCGCCTCACCGGTGATCGCCCGCCCGGTCAGGCCGCCCGGCCCCTCCCGCGCCAGCACTCGCTCGGCGGCGGCGAACAGCCGCTCGCGGACATCGGGGATCGCCACTCCACGCGGTGACATGGGACCGGTGACCTCTTCCTTCGTAGTTCTTCGTAGTTCTTCGTTCTTCGTAGTTCTTCGTTCTTCGTAGTTCCTCGCGGTGCCTCGTAGTTTCCCGTACGGGCTCCTGGCCTCATCCCACCACGTCCGAACGGCGGTGCGGCGAGCGGGGGTTGCTGGTTTGGGCGCGCGCCCATACTGTTTGGGCACTTGCCCATACCAGGCGCGGACAGCGTTCCCACCGGAGGTCGCCCGACATGCAGCGCAGCACCAACACCGAGCAGGAGAAGGCATGGAACGGTTACGAGGGCGCCCACTGGGCCCGCCATCAGGACCGGTGGGACGCGGTGAACGCGGGCTTCAACGACGCCCTGTTCGCCGCGGCCGCGATCGGGACGCCGGACCACGTCCTCGATGTGGGCTGCGGCGCCGGATCCACCACCCGGCTGGCCGCGCGCCGGGCGGCCGGCGGGCGGGCCGTCGGTCTCGATCTGTCCGGCCCGATGCTGGAGCGCGCCCGCGCGTCCACGGCCGCGGAGCGGCTCGCCAATGTGGCCTTCGAGCAGGGCGATGCGCAGACCCACGACCTCCCCGCGAGCGCCTTCGACGTCGTGATCAGCCGCTTCGGGGTGATGTTCTTCGCCGACCCCGTCGCCGCCTTCGCCAACATCCGCCGCGCCCTTCGCCCCGGTGGCCGGATGGTGTTCCTCTGCGGCGCGGGGCCCGAGGGCAACGAATGGCTGGCGGCCGTGGCGGGGCTGCGCGAGTACCTGCCCCTCGGTGATTTCGGCGTCCCGGGCAGCGCCGGGATGTTCTCCCTCGCCGACCCGCGGCGCATCCATGACGTGCTGTCCACCGCCGGATTCACGGACGTCACCACGACCCATGCGACGGGCTACGGCACCTGGGGCCGCGACGCCGACGACGCGGCCGCGCTGCTGCTGGGGTCCGGCCCCGGACGCCATCTGACCGGCCAGGTCGCCCCGGAGGTGCAGGACCGCGCCCGCGCCGCCCTCACCGACGCCCTGCGCCGGCACGAGGACGCCGACGGGGGCGGGGTGCGGCTGCGGGGTACGGGCTGGCTGGTCACCGCGGGCCGCGCGGCCTGACGGCCCTATCGCGGTGTGCCGTCCACAAAGCGACCACGGCGCGAACCGTCAACGGCCCCTGCCCCGGCCCAGCACGCCGCGGGGTGCCGCGTGGGCCGTGTGCACCGTCTGGGCCGCGAGCAGGAAGGCGTCCGGGCGGCGGGCCAGGCCGGCCGCGTCGTGCGGGTCGCAGAGCCGGGCGAGGGTGGTCACATCGTCCGCGGCCAGCTGGTCGCCGTAGGCCTCCATGCCGCGACGGAGCTTGGCGAGGACGTACTCGCGTGCGGCGCCGGACAGCGGGGCGGGCAGGTCCAGGAGGAAGCTGCGGGTGACGGGGGTGCGCAGGCCGGCGTCGGCGAGGAAGGCGGGCCAGTCCTCGAGGGCCTGCTCGGCGCCCGGCAGCGCCGCCCGCATCTGCGTGAACCACTCCTCGCCGACCGCGTCGAGGCGCGACTGCAGCCCCGGGCGGCCGATGCCGATGTCGCGCGGCAGGAAGCGCTGGGTCAGGCCGCCCTCGGCGATGGCGAGCAGACCACCGGGCCGCAGATGCCCGGCGAGGGCGGCCACCGCGCCCCGCTGGTCGCCGATGTGGTGCAGCGCATTGCTGGACCAGATGAGATCGGCCCCGCCGAGCGCGTCCAGCCCGTCGGAGATCTCGGCGACATGCGTGCGGATGCGGTCGCCCAGGCCGAGGCGGTCGGCGCGGGCGCGGGCCCGTTCCAGGAGGGCCACGGTCGGGTCCACCGCCACCACCTCCGCGGCGGGGAAGGCACGGGCCAGGACGCAGCTGGCGACGCCCGGCCCGCTGCCGACGTCGAGCACCCGGCGCACCGCGTCGGGGCCGCCCCCACCGGCGGCCGAGAACAGCTCGCGCAGCCACCCCGCCGCCTCCTCGTAGACCGGCGTGTGCACCTCGGCGCCGCTCTCCAGGTACGGGCCGAGCACCGCCCAGTCCATCTCGGTGCCGTGACCGTGTGCATGCCGGTGCCCGTGTCCGGAGTGGGTCCGGCCGGGTTCCGGGTGATCGTGAGGGGTCATGCGGTCGAGCCTCCGATACTGATCGTTCCCAGGGCAACCTTCGTTGCCGGTTCGGCAACCCCGGCTCCCGCCGGGCCACCGGCCCACCGTAGGGTCGAGGACGTGGTGACTGCGGGATGGATGCCGCCGACCGACACGGAGCGGCGACTGTGCGAAGCGACGGCACGCGGCGACTGGAACGGACAACTCGCGGCGCTCGCCGGCGAGGATCTGTACCTGGCGGCGCCGCAGCCGGGGCAGGACCCGCTGCCGGTGTACGACGATCCCGTGGCGGGCGGTAAGTGCATTCCCGTCCTGACGCGCGGCATGCTGCCGCCCTGGCAGCCGCAGCAGTTCTTCGACCGGGTCTCGCTCGAAGAACTGGCGCAGGACTGGCCGAACGACAAATGGCGGCTGGCCGTCAACCCCGGGACCCCCTCCGCCGTCCTTCTGGCCGCGACCCCCGCCCACCGTGCCGCCTGGATGCAGATGCGCGCGCACTTCGGCGTGCGGCCCGGCGGGCTGCTCGCCACCCACTACGGCGGCCCCCTGCACGGCCCGCTCGCCCAGGGCCTGGCCTGCGGCGCCCCTCTCGCCGTGCACCACAGCGTCCCGTGGAACGAGCTCGGCACCCTCTTCCTCGACCACACCGTGGACGCCGGGACCTTGCGCGAGCAGTGGTCGGTGACCGACCCGGCGAGCTGGCAGCAGCGCCTCGACCAGCTGCTCGGCGGGCAGTTCGTCCCCGCGGAGACGGAGGCGGCGCTGCGCGCACGGTCCGCCGACGGCGCGGAGCACCCGGAGGGTGGGGAAGACGGGCAGGACACGGAGGACGCGGAGGACGCGAAGGACGCGGTCGGCTCCGAGGGGACGCCGACGGCCGACGGTCCTCCCGGACTCCCCGCACTCGTCACCCGCTACGAGGAACGCTTCCGTGCCGACGGGCTGCTGGCGCCCGAGGGCCGGGTGGTCTCCGTCCTCGCCCTGGACCAGGTCCACGCGGTGAACCTCGTCCGCCGGGGCCTGAGCGCGCGGCTGTGCACGCCGCAGCAGGCCGAGCAGGCCGTGCTCCGGGCCGGCGCGCGGGCCAGGGAGGTGTACGGCTCGTGGGAGGAGTTCGCCGCGGGTTACGCGCTGGGCCGCATGCTGGCGTACGACAACGGCTGGTTCGGGCCGGAGTACGCCCAGACCCTGCATCTCCATCGCGTCCTCACCCAGGATCCGGGGTCGCCGTGGCGGAGCCTGCCCTTCGTGTGACGCCGTGTAGAGCTGGGACATGAATGTAGCGATCTGTCTGTTCACCTCTGATCTGCGGCTGCACGACCAGCCGGTGCTGTCCGCTGCGCTGCGCGCCGCGCCGCAGGTGATTCCGCTGTTCGTCGTGGACTCCGGCATCGCGGACGCCGGGTTCCCGGCCGCCAACCGGGCGGCCTTCCTCGCCGACTCCCTGGCCGATCTCGACGCGGGGCTCCGGGAGCGCGGCGGCCGTCTGGTCATCCGTACGGGTGATGTGGTCCGGGAAACCTGCCGGGTGGCCGCGGAGGCCGGGGCCGGGACGGTCCATGTCGCCGCCGGGGTCAGCGGGTATGCGCTGCGCCGGGAGCGCCGCCTGGACGCGGCGCTGGCGGCGGACCGGCGGGCGCTGGTGGTGCACGACGCGGTGGTCACGGCGTTGCCGCCGGGTGTGGTGACGCCCAGCGGATCCGGGACCGGAAAGGACCACTTCACGGTCTTCACGCCGTACTTCCGGCGGTGGCAGGCGGAGGGAGCGCGGGCGGTGCGGGCGGCGCCGCGCGCCGTACCGGTGCCGGAGGGGGTGCGTTCGCAGAAGGTGCCGTCGGCGCGGCTGCTGTGCCCCGGCGGGCGGCCGTCGCCGGACCTGCCGAAGGGCGGCGAACGCGCCGGCCGGCGCCGCCTTTCGGCCTGGCAGCGGTCGGGCCTGGCCGACTACGCGGAACGCCAGGACGACATGCCCGGCGATGCCACCTCGCGCCTCTCCCCGTATCTGCACTTCGGCTGCCTCTCGCCGGTGGAAGTGGCGGCCAGGGCGGCGCGCCGCACGGACCCCGGCGCCCAGGCGTTCGTGCGGCAGCTGGCCTGGCGGGACTTCCACCACCAGGTCCTCGCCGCCCGCCCCGACGCGGCCACCGCCAACTACCGCGACCGGGGCGACCACTGGCGGTACGACGAGGCGGAGGTGACGGCGTGGAAGGAGGGCCGCACCGGATATCCGGTGGTCGATGCGGCGATGCGGCAGCTGCTGCACGAGGGCTGGATGCACAACCGCGCCCGGATGCTGGTGGCGAGCTTTCTGACCAAGACGCTGTACATGGACTGGCGGATCGGCGCCCGCCACTTCCTCGACCTGCTGGTGGACGGCGATCTGGCCAACAACCAGCTCAACTGGCAGTGGATGGCGGGCACCGGTACGGACTCCCGGTACAACCGGGTGCTGAACCCCATGATCCAGGCCCGGCGGTTCGATCCGCAGGGCGACTACGTACGGCGCTGGGTCCCGGAGCTGGCCGGCCTCGCGGGCCCGGCGGTGCACCGGCCGTGGCGGCTGTCCGGGCCCGAGCGGGCGGCGTACGACTATCCGGATCCGGTCGTCGACTGGGAGGCGGGCATGGCACGGTTCCGGCGGGCACGGGGGCTCGCATAGCGGCATCGGCATCATGCGGGGAAGACATGGCAGGGGACGGCGCCGCGGAGTCGGGAGATGATGCGGGCCAGGCATCCGGCCACGACCGGCCGGAGCGAGGGAACCGACGGAGAGGACGGATACGACATGTGCGGGAGCGCTGTGCGCCGCGCGCGGACACGGATCGCGACAACGGGAGGCCGCCGTGTGCGCTGAGGCCGCGCCGCCCGTCACCTCCCCGCCGCCCGCCGACGCACCGGCCCGCACGGCGCTGCCGACCTGGGCCCAGTGCCGGACCGCGCTGCGCCGCACCCCGGTCGCCGTCTGGCACGACGACGTCACGGACTGGGCGGCCAGCCTGACGTACTACTCGGTGCTGGCGCTGCTCCCGTCGATCATCGTCACCGTGTCGCTGATCGGTCTCGCCGACCCGGCGGCCACCGTGCAGCTCATCAACCAGATCAGCGATATCGCCCCGGCCGGCTCCGGTACGGCGGTGCGCCATGCACTGATCGTCATGGCCCATCAGCGCACCGCCGCCTGGGTCGTGGTGGGCGGCGCGCTGGTCAGCGCGCTGTGGTCCTCGTGCAGCTATCTCGCGGTGTTCCGCCGGGCGCTGCACGCCATGCACCGGACGAAGGACGACCGGCCGCCGTGGCGCAAGGCACCGCGCATCCTGGCGACCGCGCTGCTGCTCATGGCGTTGCTGATCAGCAGTGCGGTGGCGCTGCTGGTGAGCGGCCCGATCGCGCGCGCCCTCGGCCGGACGCTCGGGCTGGGCGAGGCGGGCGAGGCCACCTGGAACCTGCTGAAGTGGCCCCTGCTGTTGCTGCTGGCCGCCGTGCTGGCGATGGTGCTGTTCCGCTCCGGTCCCCCGACGTCACGCGGTGTGCGGCGGGCGGCCCCCGGCGGGATAGTGGCGGTCATGCTGTGGCTGGTGTCCTCGGCGGGCTTCTCGGCCTATGTGTCGTACGTCGGGACGTTCAACCGGCTCTACGGCTCGCTCGCGGGCCCGCTGGTGTTCCTGATCTGGTTGTGGTTCTCGCATCTGTCGCTGCTGTCCGGCGCCCAGTTCAATGTGGAGCTGGTCCGCGCGGGCCGCTATGTGAAGGTGCCCAAGCACACCTGATCGCGGCGTGGGGCTCAGCGGGCGCCGTGGGCGGCGGCGATCGCCTCGATGCGCCGTGCGAGACCGAAGTCGAGGCGGGTGATCCGGCCGCCGATGCTGTGGGTGTTCACCGCGACGGTCAGCCGGTTGTAGCCGAGCTTCAGATCGGCGTGGTGGCCCAGCTCCTCCTGGATCTGGGCGATATGGATGACCATCACGGCGGCCGGCAGATGGCCGTCGAAGGCGTAGCGGCGGTGCAGCAGCTCCCCCTCGACGGACCAGCCGGGCAGCTCCGCGAGGCGGTCCTCGATCTCCTGCTCGCCGAGCGGTTCCACCTGGGCACTCATCTCGCTCACCTCTTCACCGTGGGTACTGCCGCGTCTCCACCGGGCAGTTCCAGCGTGGCACGGTGGTGGCCCGACGCGACTCATACCGACGGGTAGCACCTGATGTCGGGTCCTCGCCGGGCCGGCCGGCGCGGGTCGGCTACCGTCCCTCCCATGACGACTGCCGCGATACTCCCTCCGAAGACCACGGGGGTGGGGACGCTCCTGCGCGAATGGCGCGACCGCCGCAAGATAAGCCAGCTGGACCTCGCCCTGCGCGCCGACTCCTCCGCCCGGCACATCAGCTTCATCGAGACCGGCCGCTCCCGCCCCAGCCAGGAGATGGTGCTGCGGCTCGCCGACCACCTCGACGTCCCCGTACGGGAGCGCAACGCCCTGCTGATCGCGGCGGGTTACGCGCCGACCTTCCCGGAGACCCCGTTGGACGATCCCTCGATGGCGGCCCTGCGCACGGGCATGGAACGGCTGCTGACCGGCTACGAGCCGTTCCCCGCGCTGGTGGTGGACGGGATGTACAACGTCCAGGCCGCGAACCGGGGAATCACCATGCTGCTGGCGGGCATTGACGAATCCCTGCTGCGGCAGCCGCTCAACGCCATGCGGATCACGCTGCATCCGGGTGGCCTGGCGCCCCGCATCCGCAACTTCCTGGAGTGGCGGGGGCATCTCTTCGCCCAGATGGAACGGCAGTTGGCGCTGATGCGGTCCGCGCCGCTGCGGGCGCTCTACGACGAGGTACGGGAATATCCGCTGCCCGCCGGCGGACGGGAGGTGGCGTCCTTCGGTGAACATCCGCCGTTCGCGCTGCCCATGATGATCGAGCACGAGGGCAGTGTGCTGTCCTTCATCTCCACCATCGCCACCTTCAACACCCCGATGGATGTGACCGTCTCCGAGCTGGCGGTGGAGACATTCCTCCCCGCCGACCCGGAGACGCTCGCCCTGCTGCGCGCATCGGCTCCCTGACGGGACGCCTTCGCGTCATGCCGCCGAGGACGGCACCCGGTCCAGAAACCCGCACACCGACCGGATGCGGCCGTCCTCGGCCAGCCGCACCACGTCGAACCCGGCGACCGGCGCCGCCCCGTCCGCCGCGGCGACCAGTTCCCATCCGAACCGCGCCAGGTCGTGGTGCCCGTCCACGGCGCCCAGCGGCTGGAAGGAGAACCCGGGGAACTGCGCCTGGGCACCGGCGATCAGGGCCGCGAGCCCGTCATGGCCGGCGACGTCGGCCAGCGGGTCGGTGTAGGTCGCGTCGTCCGTGAACGCGGCGGCGACCGCCTTCTCGATGGCCGCTTCGCCGGTGGCGTTCCAGGCGGCGAGGTACCGGGCGACGGCGGCCGCGTAACGGTCGTTCGCCTCCTGGCCGGGCTGGTCCTGCTGGTTCTGCTGGTCCTGCTGCTGAAGCTGAGTGGTCATGTCGCCACGCTCCTCGGTGAGGTTCCGTCGTTGTCGGATACCGGTTCACCGGCCGGAGTGCGCCGGCCCGTGAACCGATGCCCTCACTCTGTCGAACGGCGGAGCGGGGGTCGATTACGTGCCAGGTAATGGAGCAATGGGCTTTCATCGCAGGTCACACGGTCGGTGCTCAACACATCCCCTCTGGCGGGAGCCAAAGCGGGAGCCACTCTGGCGAGTTACCTGTCCGTCGACGGCCCACAGCCCCCGTCATGGTCTGCCTTAAAGATGGCATCCATCGCTTCCGCCCCCTCCGCAATGACCGGGCGGATCTGCTTGCGATAGACCTGCTCGGTGGTGGCTGTGCCGCTGTGCCCGACCAGCCGGGCGATGACCTCGATCGGCACCCCGACGGCCGACAGGAGCGAAACGAAGCTGGTTCGAAGCTCGCGAGTCGTCCAATCCTGAGGGTTGTTGAACCCCGCCTCCTTCAGCAGAGACCTCAGGTTCTTTCGAACGTTCGTCGAGCTTCTCTGCTCTCCTGCGGGACCAGGGAACACCAGACCATCCCCGGTCCACTCGACGCCAGATTCTCGGAATTCATCGCGTTGGCGCTTTCGGTAGGCCCGCATTACGGTCGTAGCCTGCTGAGGCATGGTGAGCGAGCGTCGACTCAACCTTGTTTTCGTTTCCCCCTCTCGGCGCACAGATCGCCATACGTCAACGTGGGGCCGCTCATCTTCATCGACATCCATATGAATGTCAGCCCAAGTGAGCACCCTCTCTTCTTCTGTCCGAACCCCGACGAGCAAGGCCAAGACCACGTAGGCATGAATCCAACTCCCTTGCCTGGCCGAAAGCACCGCCTGCGCCTGCTCTAGGTTGAGAGACTTACTCGGCCGACCAACCTGCCCGTCAGGAAGGTCTACGAACTCAGCGACATTCAGAGCAACTCTCCTATTCCGTTGCGCATGAGAAATCGAGCGAAACAGAATCCATCGAATTCGCTTGAGGGTTTCACGCGAGAGGCTCTCTGCCTTGCCATCCAGCCACTCGTCTACGTCGTCTGCCTGCAGCTCGCGAAGCTTCGCCTTGCCCAGCGCGGGGATCACATGATTCTTCGCCAGGCTCTTGTAGGCCTTGATGCTAGATTCCTCCCTCCCCTTCATCCCCCGGGAAAGCCAATCATTCACAGCCTGCTCTACGGTATACGTGGGCGACGACTTCACCCCTTCTTCAAGCTCTTTCCTGAGCTCCCTGAGCTTTCGGCGGACCTCAGTCTTAGTCTTCCCTGACACCTTCGGCCGATTCCTCCTGCCGGCGGGTGTATAGCCGAGAGAAATCGCCCCGATGTAGCGATTCTTGGACTTATCCCAGTAGATGGAATCCTCACCGTTTCCCGCCCGGCTGCGCTTCTCTTCTTCGTTCATGTAGCTGTCTCCTTCAGACGCGAAACGAGGCCATGCCCGGGATGGGCATGGCCTCGTTTGGGATCGTGCTGTCAGTCGGAAGCTTCGGATTCGCGCATCAGCAGCGCGACGTAGTCGTCTATGTACTGGAGCGGAACGAGTCGGCGCCGGCCGATGCGGACGGTGCGGAGTCGACCAAGCCTGATCTCCTCGAATGCCGTTGAGCGTCCAACCCCGCACAGCTCTGCCGCGACCTCGATGCTGTAGAGGCGCGGCTGTGCGCCATGGACCGTCAAGGTGGCGGCCATGAGCTCCTCCTTGGTGAGAGCCTCGGGGGCTGCACCCCCTTCTCTGGGATCCGCAACATCCGCCACGCCGCAACATTGCAGGTCAGCGGCTTGCTTTTGTGGCGGATAGCGGTTGTGTTGCGGATAGGTGCCGCCGCGCATCGCCGCAGCGGCACCTGTTGAGTGCGGTCGGTCAGCCGACGCTGCGAAGTTGGGACGTGTCGGATTCCACGAACATGTGGCGGCTCCCAGAAGGGCCTTCCGCCACAGATTCACCCCCGCTGACCTGCGGTGTTGCGGACGTTGCGGATGTTGCGGACTTCTCAAGGGGAGGGGGGCAGTAGCGGGTCCAGGCGTCGATCAGGTCTTCCGCGTAGTAGCCCTTCGGAGTGCCGCTGCCGACCCGGACGCCGCGGGGCCGGATCGGGGTGTTGTCGGGCCGGACGTACTGGCCCAGGAGCCTGGACAGGCCGCGCGCGGTGAGCGGCTTGCTGTTCTGGCCGTCGTCGCTGAGGTCCGCCCACGGGGCGTCATCGAGTCCGAGGAGGACTTCGAGGATGGCGGCGGTTGGCATGCGGTCGGCGCCGCAGAACACCTTGTCGCGAAGGTCGGTCAGCAGGCGGACTCCGAGGGATGCTTCGTCACCTTCCTGCGCGGCCTTGATGAGGGCGATGCAGGCGGCGCGGGCGCGCTCGGGCCAGTGGCCACCCGCCGCGTCGGCGACGGCGAGGAGCGGCTCCCACACGTCGGCGGGCCGGTCGGTGACGCCCTCGGGCATCTCCGGCCACGCCTCTGCAATCTGGTCATGGATGGTGGCGGTCCACTCTGCGAGCTGGTCGCGCAGGGCGTGGCCCTGCTTCTCGTGGACGCGCCGCCGGTACGGTTCGGCCTTCTCGTTGGGGGCCTTCTTGCGCATGCGGATGATGATCGAGCGGGTCAGGATCGTGTCGGGCAGTGAGCCGAGCCCGGCCATGGCGACCGCGCAGAACGAGGAGAACCATTCCGCGTTCTGGCTGGACCCGTCGCCGACGCAGCGCAGGGACTTGGCGCCGCGCCGGTAACCGGAGTTGAGGAAGCCACGGACTTCCTCGTTGCCGCCGGCCTTCGGGCCGAAGACGGTGTCGATCTCGTCGAAGAGGAGGGTCGGCGTGCCTGCGTCGGCCTCCACGAGCCGAAACAGGGCGTTGGCGGAGGCATTGACGGTGGTCGCGGCGCGCGGGGTGAGCGTTTCCACGATCTCCAGAGCGCGGGACTTGCCGGACCCGGGTTCCGGGGAGAGGAAGGCGAGGCGGGCGGTGCCGTCGAGCGCGTCGATGAGGTGGGCGTGGGCGTCCCACAGGGCGACAGCGACGTAGGCGGCTTCCGTGGGGAAGACGTTGAAGCGGCGGTGGAAGGCTTCGACTTCGTCCAGGAGAGCGGCGCCGTCGATCGTCTCGGTCATGCGGCTTTCCTTGTCTCGTCGGCGCCGGGGTGGCGCCAGGGGCAGGTGATGCGGTGGGCGTGGTGGTCCTCGATCAGGGCGAGGACCCTGCTGTGTCCGACAGCGCTGCGGTCGCGTCCGCACAGGCACTTCGAGGTGGCGGTGGGGATGGCTCTGCGGCCGGGCGCGGTGATGTGCAGCCAGGCGATCGGGTGGCGACCGTCGCCGGTCGGGTGTGGGTCAGAGCGAAGAGAGGACGCCCTTCGGGCGGCGACTTTCGGCGCGCCACTGCCGACTGTGGCCGGGGTCGCCTCGGCGGAGCCGGGGCGGTCGGTGGCGGGGAGGCTCTTAATGGGGGCAGGGCCAGCGGGGGTGGTCATGCTGCCCGAGCCTCCTCGACCTCGTCCCGGGCGAGGTCGCCGCTGGCCACGAACCGCCCCAGTGCTCGGGCGGCCCGAGTCAGCGCCCAGTTCCGCAAACCCTCCGCCGCGCCTTCGACGGCAACGGTCTCGTTGCGGAGTGCGGCCGTGGCGAACGCGGAAGCATCCCGGGCCACCGGCACCGCGACCGGCGCCGGTCGGCTGGGCGGGGCGAGCAACACATGCAGCCAGTCGGGCAGCACGGCCAGGGGGGTGGTGGGGTTGAGAGGGGTGTAGGGGCGTCCGCCGACGGTGGTACCAGGGGCGACGACGTAGCCGCCCCACGCCCGGGTATCGATGGCCGGGCCCAGCTCCTGCTGGCTGTTGCGCAGTCGGGCTCCGACGGGGCCTGGAAGTACAGGTGCTTGCCTCCGCTGCCGGTCCGCACCGTGAAGGTGTCCGGGAGCAGCTGGCCGGTGCGCTCGCGGAGCGCCTGGAAGGTCGCCGCGCCGTCAGGCGCGTCCTTCTTGTGTGTCTTCGCGACGTCCAGGTCGATGACGACCAGGCCGGAGGGGCCGGTCGCGATGCCGATGCCGTACTCCCCCTCGCCCCAGCAGCGGTGGATGAGGGCCAGGTCGGTGGTCGCGCGCTGTTCGGGGGTGAGGTGGCCCTCCTGGCAGCGGCCGGTGCCAGGGCACCGGTCTTCCCGGTGGCCGGCGGGGCGCTTGTCGTCGAGTCGGAGGGGGAAGATGCGCCAGCCGCGTCCGGCCGCATCGAGTGCGGCTCGCAGGATGAGGGCAAATTGGGTCATGCTGAGAGCTCCAGTTCTCTCGTGAGGGCTGGTAGCCGGGGCGACCGCGTGACTTTGGCGAGACGCAGCGGTCGCCCCGGGCTTGATCAGAACGGCGTGGCCTCCCCACCGCCGGTGCCGGGACCGGGGTCGGCGTTCCAGACATCACCGCCGTTGGCTGGCTTGCCTCCGCTGTTGCGCGGGCCAGACTTGGTGACGGAGGCGGTGGCGAACGTCAGGCTCGGGCCGATGTCGTCGACTTCCATCAGGAGCATCGAGCGGTTCTCGCCCTGGTCGGTCTGCCAGTCGAGCTGCCGCAGGCGACCGGAGACGATCACGCGCATTCCCTTGGTCAGGGACTCCGTGACGTGCTCGGCCAGGTGCCGCCCGGCCGAGCAGCGCATGAACATGCTGGTGCCGTCGCGGTACTGGCCGGACTCCCGGTCGTAGGAGCGCGGTGTGGAGGCGACGGTGAATTTCGCCATCGCCGCCCCGGACGCGGTGAACTTCAGCTCCGGGTCCGAGGTGAGGTTGCCGGTGATCGTGATCGGGGTTTCTCCCATGGCCATGGGGTGTCTCCTTCTTGATTCAGCGGTTGTGGTGGTAAGTGGCGAGCTTGGCGTCGAAGCCGTCGTCGTCCCCGGTGTCGCGGTAGCGGCCGTACGGTCCGCCCTGGGGCCGGGGATCTTGGCGACGACCGTGCGGGCTTCGGCGACCATCTCTTCGGGGGTGGGCAGCACGCCGCAGAAGAGGTCGACGACCCAGTCCAGGCCGTTGTGCGGGACGGAGTCGGCGTCGCCCCAGCCGACCATCCAGCCCCTGTCTTCCCTCCACAGGAGGTTGACCTCGGTGTCGTCGCCGTAGGCGGGGGCGGTGATCTGGCGGGCGAATTCGATGTAGGCGTCGCGGGGGTCGTTTTCGTCGGCGTTCCAGTCGGCGACGGTCAGGCCGGCCGCGTCGAGCGCATCGGTGATGGCCTCGATGTACGGGCCGTGCGAGACGTACACGGGTTCTCCTCGGTGGTGTGGGTGGTCAGGACTGGAGGGCGGTTGTCATGGCCCACAGGGCGGTAAGTGCGGTGAGGGTGAGCCAGGCCAAGGCGTCGGCCCACAGGCGCCGTCCCATGCCATTTGGGTCGGGTATGTAGGCGTAGGCGTCGGCGAGGCGGGCCTGTAGCGCGGCGATGAGGCCGAGGTCGGCGTACCAGCGGCCCCGGCGGTCGACCTCGCCGTGGATTTCGTCGTCGGGGTAGTGGCCGCCGTGGAGGGCTGCGCGGTGGCCGGTGCTCTCTGCCTTCAGCTCGGCGCGGGTCCGGCAGACGGGGCACCGGTAGAGGTATCTGCGCATGGTCACGTCCTTGGTGGGAGCAGAGCTCAGGCCCTCCCTGGCGGTGCCGGGGAGGGCCTGATCGGGGCATGAACGGGGGGTTCGGCAGGTTGATTGGATTGATTGGTTTTCGCAGGTCACCATCGGTTTGGTGATTGGTCGGCCATCAGCTCCTGATTGGTGTTGATGGCCGATCGCCGGCCGATCAGAAGCTGATGGCCAGCCGATCGGGAGCCGATACCCGAAGGGATCAGGCGGAGGCCTCGATGGCGTCCTGGAGGGCGGTCAGGCGGTAGCCGCGGGGCTGGCCGTCGAGTTCCTTGAGCCGCTCGGAGGGGAGGTCCACTCCGGCGTCGCGCAGGGCGCGTCTGAGGGCCTTGCCGAGTTCGCGGAGGCGGCTGAGGTCGTCGCGGTCGTCCCACGCGCCCCACTGGGCCGGGTCGGCGGCCTTCAGGTGGGTGTGGATCTGGTCCATGGTCAGGAAGTCCGGGTCTTCTTCCTTGGTGAAGGCGTCCCGCAGGCGCTGCAGGATCTGAGGAATGTCCCGCTCGGTCGTTCCCGTGCTGGTGGCAGCGCAGAGCTTTTGCAGGGCGCGCCATTGGTTGAGGAGTCCGGCGTCGGTGAGGGTGTGGGTGAGGTCGACGAGTCCTGCGGTGCGTCGTTCGGCGGCGACGCGGGCGGCGTGGCCGGGGGTGATTTCGCGGATCTGGTAGCGCATGGACTTGTTGGGCATGCCTGGCAGTCCGTGGGCGTAGATCTGTCCTGCGTCGTTGGGCTGGGTGTGGGTGGCGGCTTGGAGGAGGTCGGCGCGGTAGCCCTCGGCGACGGCGCCGGCGCCGAGCAGCTCGGTGATGTCCACGCGTCGGCAGGCGCCGAGGAGTTTGGCGGACAGCTTGGGGCCGATAGCTTCGCCGAGGTAGTCGTTGGTGCCGTACTGGGAACCGGCGTAGACCCAGATGGCTTCCTTGCGGCCCAGAAGCAGCAGGCGGACCAGGAGCTTTTTCGCCTTCTCCGACAGCTGCGGCCACTCGTCCACGAACGTGCAGACTGCGGGGTGTTCGCGGGAGACGCGCCACTTGTTGCCCCAGCCGTAGCGGGCGCGCTGACGGGCGCGAGCCGAGCACCAGGCCAGCAGAAACTCCAGGACGGCGCAGATCACGTCGTCATCCATGCAGGCGCTCAAGGTGAGGGCCTGGTCCAGGTCGCCGATACCAGTGCCGGCCGGGTCGAGGTTGAGGGTGGCGGCGTCGTAGCAGGCCGTCGTCACCTCGCCCATGGCGAGCATCACGCCGGATTTGCCGCCGCCAGAGTCAGCCACCATCACCAGCATCAGCCCGGCCAGGGTGAAGGTAAGCGGTGTCGCGTCCATCGCGACGCCGTACTCGGCCAGGTCGGTGATCGACATCGACAGCGGAGCCCGGTAGGGGGCGGGGCCGACCAGTTCGGGGGTGAAGGGGTCGGTGAGGATCATCCGGACGGTGCAGGTGTCGCCGCTCTCGGGATCGGTCTCCACCAGCAGCCCGTCGCGGCGGAGCTTGAGCAGCGTGATCAGCCGCCGGTAGGTACCGGTCTCGGCGAGCTCTTCCGGGCTACCGGACGCGAAGACCACGCGGGCCGTCCAGCCCCACGGCTCACACACCACACCGGTGATCTCCTCGATGTCGCAGCCCTGCGCCACCAGCGCGCGCCGCAGTGCCTCCTTTGCGTCCTCCCGGCTGGTGACGTCGCGGATCGGGAACGGCTTGACCTCCTCCTGGAGGGCTTCGCTGTCCGTGTCGACGACTGGTGTGTTGGGCTTCTCCAGCTCTCGGGGGCCGACCAAGTCGGCGGGCAGCGCGCGCTGTATGAGGGCGAGGGGGTGGCGACCGAGCCACCAGGCGGCCCCGGACAGCACGGGGAGGGCCACCAGGCCCGCGGTCGGTGCGGCGAGCACGATGGCGAGGGCTGCGGAGCCTGTCGGGAGCAGTACGCCGGCGAACCTGCCCAGGGCCCGTACGGTGCGCTAGCGGCGGATCTGCCCGCGAGTGGGCTGGACGGCGGCGATGTCAAAGGGGATGTGTGCCAGGGCGGCGCCGGCGGTGCGCCGGAGCTTCAATTCGGTGCCGAGGTCCTTCAAACGGCGCCCCTCTTCGACGGTGAGGCCGAAGTCGATGGCGTCGCGGGTCAGCTTCTGGGCCTTCTTGCCCAGGCGGTTGATGTCGGCGGTGACGTCCTGGCGCTGGTCGAGGTAGGTGTCCAGGTGGCGTTTGACCATGCGGCGCCGGATCTCCTCGTCGGACATGTAGGCGAGGGTCGTCCAGTGGGCGGTGGCCGCCCAGGCATGGCGCATCCCCGGAAGGGTTCGTCCGGCGATGGCGCGCAGGGCGGCGGCCGCGTACCGGGCGGCGCGTGTGGCTGAGGGACCGCGGCTGGTGGGCTTGTCTTCGTGACTGTGCTGGGGGCCGGGGTCTTCGTCGTCGAGGATCTCGGCCCATACGTATTCGCCTTCGTAGGGGGCGACTTCGGTGGTGCGGTGGGTGCTCATGGCTCCTCCGTCGGCGGTCCGGGCTGGGGCGGCCCGCCACACCCCGGCTGCAGGGGGGGTCATTCGTCCAGTTGGGCGCTCCACCTGGACGCCATGAACCACGCCCGCTCCACATGCGTGTGGGTCGACGGCGGACGGGATGGGAGTTGGGGAGAGTGGTGGGCTGAGGAGATAATCCCTCCCCAAGCACTGGCAGTGAATTAGCTGGCCATCCTCGCGACAATTAAATGCGCCCCTGCCGCTGTTTCCTCTTACCCTTGATCGCGTAAGATGCTCGCGCATACTCCTGCCATTTCTGCAGGTCCGGCATCTCCAACTCCTGACCAAGCAGCTTCGACTTCAATTCCGGCAGAGTCATGATCGACACATCCGGCGCGTCTCGCTGAATAGTCACCTCATCCTCTTCGGTGAGCAAAAATGGCGTCGCGATGCAGAGCACTCCGCTCATTCCAGCGAAAGATTCGACGTCAAATCCATTATCTGCACCGTGAGCACGCAGCATGCATAGATCTCCCTGGAGTTTCAGGCTAGCTTTCACCACGTCTTTACTTTTATTTCGACGCGCCGCAAACTCTCCCATATCCAAGGAGGTGCCCATTTGCCAACTTTTACAACTTACGATTAGCAGTTGATCCGATCGACTTCCCACGGCGTCTACGTCCGTGAAAACCTTCCCGTGAGCCTTGAGCTTTTTAGATATCAATCCACGAGCGCCGCCAGTCGGACGCCATGGCGTTTCATCTATAGCCCCTTGCACCCACTCCTCCCAATGCTTGCCGCGATATCCGCTAATGGATCCGCCACCTGCCGTCACATGCGCGATAAGCGCCTCAATTCGCAGAGTAACCGAAATTAGATCAATGCAGAAGAAATCCTTTCCCGCTCGTATCGCGGGCCCCCAGTAGCGGTCAGTGCGCCCGAGTTCCAGGCGCGTCAAAAAATCAAGCGCACCCTTCACAGTGATAGGAGTAATCGAACTTGGGAAGATCGAACCACCCCATTCGTTTGCCTCCTGGCAGACTCGCGCCAAGTAGCTTTCCAGTATCGAACTCGAGTGCATAGTGAGCCCGCCCTCGTGCAGGACTCGCCAAAGTTTTGCCTCCACACCGAGGTCAATCCAAGCGACCCTCAGTAATGAACACAGTAGGCGGAGCCCATGGACTGCTTCGCTCCGAACATCCTCCCAAGGGATATCTGATAGCGACTCGTTAATGTAGATAAGATTGAGAACGAACGGGACGCATTCGTCAGCCGGATGCTCTTTCAGAGAATCCGGCGTCATAGACAGTTCCGGCATAAAGAGAGAAACGAGCGCTCGGGACCAATCGTCGCGATTGGGCTCGAACCTCTTTAGGTAGACTCCACCCAAACGTGCAGCCCCCAACTTGACGTCATTGAGGCGCAATTGGTCCTCGTACCTTTCAAATACGGCTCTCAACCTTTCAGACATTTCGAGCCGGAAGACATTATCACTGTCCGGCATCAAGGTGGCTCCAGCGTTCACGCACCACAAAGCGAGGACGATCTCCTCAACCCTAATGCAAGTAACTGCCAACCGCAGACTGCGAGCCATTTGCGAATCACCGAATGCAGGGGTCACGGGAAGCCGGGCGTCCGATTTTTGACTCAAAGAGCTTACCCGTTCCGTGTATCCACGGTTGCGTCCGTAGTTCCTACTTGCGCAATCGAATACTGCAGGCGACAGTTGCCTCAAGTAGAAAATCCACCAATGACTGGGGTAGCTCTGTGCTTGCCTGTGAGCTTCCGTCTCAAGAGTTTCGAGTTGCCGCTTCAGATAAGCTGCCGCATCAACGCCACTGATCTCGCTTGGCAATTCCTCAAGGAAGCCATTAACATTCCTGCAATGCCTACGCGCCGTATCAATCCACATTTGGCGAGACGCAACACGCGTTAGCAGAGTCCGATTGCTCGCGTAATCCGCATATTCGCTACTCATGTGTGCATGTTAGCGACCAACCAGTTTCCCGGTCTACCAAATAGCACTTTTGGGCTGCCCGACAAGATCACGCAGTGACAGGGACTACTCGGCGCAGAGCGTTCGGCGCGGCGAAACCGACTGGATCTTCACTCGCGTTCAGGAACGACGCTTCGATGCCTCATGCGGACTGGGCAACCTCACTCACCATGTTCCGCGTGTGAGCCGAAGGCGCATAGTCGTACAGCACCGAAGTACCGCAACCACAGCAACCGGCCCCGCCCTGGAGTACCCGGAGGGAACCGGAAGTCGACTGGTCTGACCGCTGCTGACCGATCCGCATTGAGCTACGGGTCAGAAGGCATAGCCTGTTGAGCGGTGACGTCGTCCGCGCGGCAAAGGGCGCGGCCCGGAGTGCGACAAGGGCCAGCTGCTTCACCACCACAAGGCCGTGCCACACTCGTGCCAGAACGGCCGGGGACTCACGGGGACTCGGCGGCAACAACGGTGTAGACTCAGGGCCTTACTCCAAGCCACGTCTTCGCTGCTCACGTTGCCAACCGCCCAACCTCGCTCCTAAAGCAGTGGTGCACAATGGCTGGTGAGACCATCTGGGAGTGACAGACGCCCAACTGCCCCCGCAGTGGACTCTTCAGCGGATCCGTGACGTGTCCGGGGATCAAGAGGCTGTCGCCCTGGACACCGATCGGGCGGTGAACTGGGTGGCTGGCCCTGGAGCCCACGAGATCCTGCGCCCAGAGATCGTTCTCGGGTTCCACGGCCTGTGCCTCGTGAAGCCCGTCCATAACGACGACTGGTACATGGGCAGTCTGTACGACGACGGCAGCATCGATTGTTGGGAAGCCTATGGCGACCTGTACGAAGCGCTACGTGGTCTCTAGGAGCTCTGCGCCACTACCTCGGAAGCTAGGCACACTGAGTGTCTAACTGCGTGACAACCGCAACGCACAACCGCGAACAACCGTGGACGTCAGCGGACCATCAGCCCAGGTGACAGAGGCAGGAGCCCAGGGACAGCGAACGTCCCAAGTTGCTTCGGGACAAAGAGGTCACCAGGTCAAAATGGTGTTGTCATCACGCGGGGATGCTGACGCCTGATAGCAGATGGGCCCTCAGTTGCGAAAGGTCTGCAACTGAGGGCCCATCTGTGAGTTAGTCGCCCTCTCCGCCAAGTCGCGGTGGTTCTCCGTGCCCCAGGGGCGTGAGGCTGTTCCTGGCGGGTTCCACCAGTTGATCCAAGGCGGGATCCGCAGCGCCGGCCCTCAGGTACAGCAAGGCTGTGAGCTAAGGACCGACGGCCACCAAATCAGCGCGACCGGAGTGTGGGATCTAGTTGATGGGCTCGGCTTCGCTGCTAGTGAGCTCGGTCCAGGTGTCGGAAAGGATCTTGTTCTCGACCTGGCCGATGTGCGCCGGCGTGTTCGAGGCTGCCGCTGCGACGACGGTCTCCCCAGTGCTCTTCAGCTTCACCGTCTTCTTGGTGCCGTTTTTCTCCTGCAGGCAGCCTGTGATCCGAATCCAGTGGCGGCGGTCACGCCGCCAGTCGATGGCAGCCAGACGCTGCTTGAACTCGTCAAAGGACACCGTCGGAGCAGGCACCGACTGTTCCGCAATGATTTCGGTGAACCTCTTCACCAACTGCTCAGTCGTGTCGTCTCCGGTTGCAGTCTCCTTCTGCATCGCGTCCATGATCGGCCCCAGTTTGTCACGCCGCACTTGGTTGTAGGCCAACGCGAGGGCCTTGAGGGCGAATGCCCATCCATGGACGTACAGTCGTCGGTAGGTGTCGGCCTGCTTGGTGTCGCTCCAGGCGACGCCGAATTGACCTTCCAACGTTTGCAGGAACTCGCGGCAGTACGGCAATACCGCCTCGATATGGTGGTGCTTGATGTGCTCGCGCTTGCGGTTGCCGTGAGAGATCACATTGAGCAGTATCTGCTCGAGCGTCGATGCGTCGACGATGTTCTGCACCGCAGTGAGCGTGGCTCCCGTACTACGGCCATCTGCGACGCGATCCTCGAAGATAGTGCCCTTGACTGCCTGGTTGCGCAGCTTGGCCAGGGCGGACGAGGTGTCGAAGGTCGCCACCAAATTGGTGTTCTTCTTCGTGCCGCGTCCATTGCGATCTGCGAAACTCTGGGCCGCCGCGTCGACGTCAACCTTCAGTTCGACCTCAAGCGTCACGAAGAAGGTGTCAAGTGCACCGCTCTGAAGTGCGAGACGATTCTGCGCTGCTTCGAACAGGGCTGCGGTCTGGGTCTGCCCGTCAGCCTGCATGATGGGCCGCTTGGGCAGGTAGATCTCGCCGTAGATGGCTGCCGGGTTCGCTTCATCGAACGCGACAAAAATGGGCTGAGGGTCTTCCTCGAACTCCTCAACTGACTGCCAACCGGTGACGGTAGGCAGGTATGCAACCCGCTCACCGCGGACGGCCTCCAAGATGTACCGACTGAAGTCACCACGGTTGCTGGCCTTCGCGCCCTTGAAATCGCTCTGCGTCTTGAGGTGGGCGGCCTTCATCCCGTTGGCCTCATAGTCGACAGCGCGTGGCGGATCGGAAGGGTTGTACTTCACGAGGTCCGTAAATTGCTGCAGGCTGGGATGGACTGTGACGCAGATGCGGTATCCCTCCACCGCACCTTTCAGGCACAGCGTGCCGCGGATAGCGTGCCGCTTCTCCCTCTCGTGCTGGAAGCGGTAGCGATGCTGCTCGAAGTTCTCTCGCGCCTCCGCGTCAGAGCTGACACGAAGGATGCGCAGACCTCCGTACGTCGCGTCCTCGGGGATGTCCTCGGTGTTGATCAGCTTCTGCTGACTGATGAACGGCGTACTCATGACGTCTCCTGCTGGTAGGGCTCGGCGCCAGTCGAGGCAAACAGCCCCGACTGGCCCGGAATCACGGGAAGCGATGCGGGTTCTGCAGAGGCCGGGATGCCACCTGCGTGGGCAAGGACGGGCGACAGAGTGACTAGCTCGATCGAAAGGTTCATCCGCTCAACGGTGTACGCGAGTTCAGGTTGAAAATCGAACGCTGCGATGACGCCACGGATCAAACAGTCGTTGCCGGAGGCTTCTTCAGCACGGCGCGCCATGGCCACGTAGACCAGGATCTGCCCAAGTGCCTCGTAACTCGCACTGATCTTGAACTCCCACAGGCGAGTGACGTCGCTCCGATCGATCGTGCGCATGTCCGCACGCACGGCCGTGCCCTCGTAACTGTTCTCACGGGCGATAAGCAACTCACCCGGACGGTGTTGGGCGAGTTCCGAAGCGTAGTAGTCCCGAACTCTGCACTCGCGCTCGTGAAGCGCTAAACGATCTCGCGTCATCGCGTCCAACTCTCATGTCTGCCAACTCACACCTCGGAGAGGCTATGTGATACCTCGTAAACTCGCAAGTGCATCTCGGAGATGTGTGCATGGGCTGCCGAGACGACCGCGTGCACGCACGCCAGACTCATCAGAGCGTGGAAGGCGTTGGTACCAATCGCGCCTGAGGAGATGCGACAACCTCACGCCGGTGGGGGCCGGAGTCGTGTTGGCTCCGGGGGCGCTTCGCCCGACTGTCGTCGGCTGAAGTTCAAACGGGGCATGCCGAGTTCAGTCGAGCGGACCCAGGAGCTCCCAGAGCAGGCTTATCTGCACGCTGAGTTGACCGACTCTTCGGTAACTGGATGGCGTCTCGTTAGCGTTGAGGAGCCACACCACGGCATGCCACGGTGCGGCCTCTCCTGTCCTCTGATGCACAAGCAGCAGGGATGAGCGAGCGTCGCCGTCATCTCAACCTGCGGGGGTGCCCCGGCACCTGCGCGTAACGATCGAGAGGTACCTCAACTTGTCCGTGTCTCTGTCGGCCTCGCCCGCCTTCCGCGCGTCCTGGCCGCTGTCGTCGGCGTCGCAGGCCGGAACTACTGGTTCCTGCTGTGCCCTCGTGACGGGTGGTACGTCGCACGGCCTGACCTGACTGTCAGCGTCAGGCCGTGGACTACCTGTGGACAGGGTGATCTCAATAGGCGCCCTCAGGTCTTCTGAACTGCGTCTTTTCGTGAGTCAGAAGCCCCCTCCGGAGCCATGTGCGATCCAAGCCGCTCCGCTAGGTCGGTCTGTTCGGCATACTCAGGCGCCTGGACCGCGAGTGCAGGGGGTGGGCGATGTACGGCCGGAGCAATGAGACATGGGATCAATTGGCCAGTGCTGGCTTGAAGTTCCTCACTGAGCGGGCACAGCTCCGCAAGGTCACGACCTACACGGAGATGAATTCTGTGCTGGCCCGGCGGACCGGACTTCCTGGCTTCGACTTCGAGCAGGCGGACGAGCGGGCAGCGATGGGCCACCTACTCGGACTGATAGTGGAGCGGAACTACCCAGAGAGCAGACTCATGATCTCCGCCCTGGTCCACTACCTCGGCGCAAACGACGCTGGGCTTGGATTCTACACACTCGCGCAGCAGCTCGGCCTGCTTCCAAAGGGCTCCTCCGCAACGGCGAAGCTCGAGTTCTGGATTGGGCAGGTCAACTCACTCCACGAGCTCCATGCCCCGTCGTAGCCGCCTGGATGAAGCCGTCTCTCATGGCCCTTGAGTGCCGGAACGAGGCGGTCAAGGAGGAGCTGGAGCCGCCGCAGGCGGGACCCTGATGTGCCGGCAGCATCCCGTCCCCCTGACATCCACAGGTGACATCAGCAGCCGTGGACGGCGGCGGTCGGCGGCGGCTTGGCGTGGCATGGTCAGCTGACGGGTTCCAGGCGTGAGAGGGATGCCGACCGAACTCCTAACTCGGTTCGCGCTTCGGCAAGGTTACGGCCCACCGGGGCACCGCCGGCGGCCCATGTGCCTTCTGAGGACCGCCGGCGGTGCCCCACACAAGACCAGGTAGCGCAGATCGCGAACAGGCCCATGGGGGCTTCCCTACGGCTGCCTGGGAGCCACGGAGAAGTGGTCGGGAGCCAAGGGGGAGCCACCGGAGGCACATCCTGGCGGACTGACGTGGACGGTCATGGACTGCTGACAGAGCAACCCCAGCCGCCGATGCCCGATTCCACCCCGCCTGCCTGTGCCCCCGCTTAGCCCTTCCTTACGTGCCAGGTAATGACCTGCACAGCAGCCACGGTTCGCACCACACGGCGACGCGAGCAGGCCCGTCAGGAGATGAGGGCGGCGATGCCGTCTCCGAGCAGTTTCAGCCCGAGGACGAAGAACAGGACCGCCATCACGGCGACGTTGTGCTGGGCTGCCCAGTCTTTCCAGTTGCCGAGCCTGGTCCTGGCTCGCTCTCCCCCGAGCAGGAAAACTCCCAGTGGGGCCAGCAGGCCGAGGGTGGCGACCAGGACGAAGACCGCCAGAGAGGCGATCTGCTGCCCTGCCGGCAGGCCGGCCGAGCCGATCGTGGCGCCCGCGGCGATGGTCAGCGGGGCGTTCTTGGCGTTGAGCGCGGCCAGGGCCACTCCGAGGGCGAAGACCTTGACCGGCGTGAGGCGGTCGATCGCGCTCATCCACTTCGGCAGCCGGGCCTGCGAGGGATCCTTGGGGCGGCGGTGCCATTGCCGGGCGCCGAAGAGGACGAGGAACAGGCCCAGGGCGAGCTTGAGGGCGCCCACCCAGGTGGCCGGGTGGTTGTGGGTGGAGGCACCTGCGGGGGAAGCGATCGCCAGCATCACCGCGCCCAGTGCCGAGAGTCCCAGGATCCAGCCGACGGTGAAGAGGACTCCGTTGAGACGTCCACGAGGCGTGGCGAGGATGAGGATGACGGCGATGATCGGCAGCGGGCTGACCGCGACGGCGGCCGCGAAGCCCAGTACGTCACCGAGAACTGCGCCCATGATTGCCTCCGTATGGGGTCCATCTTCCTGCGCCCGGCCGGATCTGTCCTCGGGAGCTTCTCGGGGCGGGGGGGATCATGCTGGACGCCCGCGGTGCCGGAGTCGCCCGGGGCTCCGCCTCGGGTGAGCACAATGCCCAGGGCGCCCGGGATGCGGGGCAGTACGTCCGCCGTGAGGATTGATGTGTGGGGGCGATGGCGTCCCATGTTCGGGCACTTGGCGACCCTCGCGTCGATCTGTGGCAGGAGGACCTCGCGATGGCTGCGACAGGTGCAACCCAGCCGGCTCACCCTGAGCACCCGGGCAGGATGGATGGGGTCAGTAACGAGTTCACCGTTTTCACCAAGATCAAGCCGGGCGAGGCCGATGCGTTGCGTGAGGATCTCACCTGGCTCAGCGACGCGTCGAATGACGAGAATGTCCATGCGGCGCTGCGCCAGATCGGCACGCTGCATGACGCACGGCACGTCATTTTCGACAACGACACCAGGTTCATGTTCGCCAGCGTCTTCGACGGCTCCTGGGACACCTACATCGACGACTTCGCCAAGACGGTAGTCGGGGCCCGCTTCGACAAGGTCTTCTCACACAGCGAGGGGTTCCCCGGCATCAAAGATCCAGGGGTCAAGGACTGGTTCCTCGCCCACCAGGAGCCCGCGGGGGTCTTCGTCAGCGCCTACCCCGACCTGACCGTTCAGCAGATCTACAAGGACCACCGCGTGGACGACGCCTTCCAGGAGGTGCTGGACACCGCCGAATTCCGGGCGATGCTGGACAACCCGGCCAACGCGGACCTGGTGGCCACGTCCTCCTTCCAGAAGCTGATGGAGGAGGCCTCGGCCTAGCACCCGGACACACCCGGCTGTCCGGGCAGAGACCGATGTGGAGGCACAAGCGATCATGAACACGGCGGACAGCGGCAGTGCGGCCGGGGTGAGCGTCGAGATCGACGACGTCCAGAGCGGGGCCCTGCGTCCGAGGCCCGTGCCGTACGAGGGAAAGTTCGTCTTCCTGCGCGTCGATGACCGCCACGCCGGGCGCGCCCTGCTGCGGCGGCTGCTCCCGGTGACCTCGGGTGGTCTGCCGAGTGCGGAACGGAGTCAGGATGCCTGGGTCGCTGTGGCGTTCACCTTTCAGGGGCTGACGGCCCTGGGGGTGCCCCAGGAGTCGCTGGACAGCTTTCCGCGCGCGTTTCGGGAGGGCATGGCCGCTCGGGCGGAGCTGATCGGCGACGTGGGTGAGAGTGCACCGGCCCACTGGGAGGCACCGTTCGGAACCGGCGATGTCCACATCGCCTTGAGCGCCCTCTCCTCCGACACGGGAGAGCTGGACAAGGAGCTGGAGCGGGCCCGTGCCGCCTACGAGGACACGCCCGGTGTCCAGGTGATCTGGCAGCAGGACGTCCACCAGCTCCCGACCGGGCGCACCACCTTCGGCTTCCGCGACGGCATCAGCCATCCGAACATCGAGGGCGTCGGGCTGCCCGGATCCAACCCGCAGGAAGCCCCCATCAAGGCCGGTGAGTTCCTCCTCGGCTACCCCGACGAAACCGGCAATCTGCCGCCCATGCCCAGCCCCGATGTGCTGGGGCGGAACGGGACGTACGTGGCCGTTCGCAAGATCCACACCAATGTGGCGGCCTGGCGCCGGTACCTGCGCGCGAACAGCTCCGGCGCCGAGGAGGAGGCACTCCTGGCGGCGAAGATGGTCGGGCGCTGGCCGAGCGGCGCACCGCTGACGCTGACACCGGAGCACGACGACCCGGAGCTGGCGGCCGATCCGCACCGCGTCAACAACTTCCTGTACCGGGAGAACGACGACCGGGGGTACCGGTGCCCCGCCGGTGCGCACATCCGCCGTACCAACCCCCGCGATGCCACCATCATCGGCGACGCGCGGATGCACCGCCTCATCCGCCGCGGCACCACCTACGGCCCCCCGCTGCCCGAGGGCGTGCTGGAGGACGACGGCGCCGAGCGGGGCCTGGTCGGAGCGTTCATCGGGGCCCATCTGGAGCGGCAGTTCGAGTTCATCAAGGCCGAGTGGGTCAACGACGGCAACTTCATCGGCTACCCCGGCGAGAAGGACCCGGTGGCCGGGCATCACGGCGGAACCGGCAGCGTCACCATCCCGGAGAAGCCGGTCCGGCGTCGCCTGCGGAACCTGCCCAGCTTCGTGATCACCCGCGGCGGCGAGTACTGCTTCCTGCCGGGTCTGCGTGCCCTGCGCTGGCTCGCCGAACTGGAGGACTGACCGCGATTCCCGCCCCTTGAGGTCCCCTCACGCTCTCCGAGGAGAGGTCGAAGTCATGGCAGCACAGTTCGTCCGCTACACGCCTGACGTCGAAGACGACGACCCGGACTTCGACCGCAACGTGCAGACGGTGATCGAAAAGACCGAGAGCTACATCGCCGAGTCGGTCACGGCCGGCGGCACCGGACGGGCCCTGCGCGACGCCCACGCCAAGGGCTACGGCCTGGTCCGGGGGGAGGTGGAGATCCTGGACGGGCTGCCCCCTGAGTACGCCCAAGGCATCTACGCGACTCCGGGAACCCACGATGCGCTCATCCGCTTCTCCAACGGCTCCCCGCACGCCGGAGCCGACGCACGACTGGGCGCCGCCACCGGACTGGCGCTGAAGATGTTCGACATCCCCGGCCCGACCCTGCTGGACGACGAACCGGACACGGGCACATTCGACTACGCCAACATCAACGGACCGGTCTTCTTCTGCAACACGGTCGAGCACTACCTGTTCATCCAGGAACTGTTCCTGGACGCGCCGGCCTACTTCTCCAAGGGCCGACCCGGCGCGCATCGCTTCTTCACCGAATTCGTGACCGGAAAGGGAACGCTGGAGCAGGGCAACTGGGCGTGGGACGAGTTCCTGGCCTTCCTGCGGCTGTCGAAGATCCCTCCGGCGAACCTGCTGCTGTCGAGCTACTGGACGATGGGCGCGGTCCGGCACGGGGACTACATCGCCAAGGTGCGCATCACCCCCGACCCGTCCTCCGCCGCCGCGGTGGTCCGGCGCACCCTCGACCCGGCCTCTGCGGCAGAGGTCTTCCGACCGGCCCTGCAGGCCGAGTTGCAGGAGCGGCCCTACGCCTTCGACATCCAGGTCCAGCTCTGCACCGACCTGGAGCGCATGCCGGTGCAGGACACCACCGTGGAGTGGCCCGAGCAGCTCTCGCCGTCCGTCACCGTGGCCAGGCTGCGGCTGCCGCGGCAGGACATCTCCGAGCCGGAGAACCTGGAGAAGATGGACGCACTGTCCTTCACGCCCTGGCGGGTCACCGCCGAGCACGCACCCCTGGGCAACATCATGCGGGCCCGCAAGGAGGTCTACCGGCGGTCCTCCATCGAGCGCCACAGGCTCAACCAGCAGCCGCGCACGGAGCCGCGCAGCGCCGACGACGTACTCGGCCCGGCCTCATGAGGCCGACCGATGCAACGGCAGGCGCCCACCCCGATCGCCGTCCTCTCCGTGCATGGAGCGTGCGGTGCGGGCGCCGCCGGGTCAGGCGCCGGGCTCGTTCCGGCGGCGGGGTTTGGCGCGTACGTGCATGCGCTCGCCCTGGCTGCCGAAGAGGCTGAGGACCTCGACGGGGCCGTCGCCGGTGGTGCCGAACCAGTGCGGCAGGCGGGTGTCGAACTCGGCGGCCTCGCCCGGCTCCAGGACCAGGTCGTGGTCGGCCAGGATCAGGCGCAGCCGTCCGGAGAGGACATAGAGCCATTCGTAGCCCTCGTGGGTACAGGGATCCGGTGTGCTGCGAGTGGCCGGGAGCACCATTTTGAAGGTCTGCAGCGGGCCGGGCTGCCGGGTCAGCGGCAGCACGGTGGTGCCGTTCCTGCGCTGGGGCGTGAGGCGGACGCGGGGATCGCCGACCTCGGGGGCGCCGACCAGCTCGTCCAGGGGGACCTGGTGGGCCTGGGCAATGGGGAGCAGGAGTTCCAGGCTGGGGCGGCGTTGGCCGGTTTCCAGACGGGACAGGGTGCTCTTGGAGATGCCGGTGGCCTCGGAGAGCGCCGCCAGCGTCACGGAGCGCTGGGTGCGCAGGCGCTTGAGGCGGGGGCCGACTTCGGTCAGGGCACGGGTGATGGCGGGTGAGTGCTCCACCCGTCCATTGCATCGCGCGCTTCCCGGAAGTGGCAACACCTTTTGCCAGCGGGGGGGGGAGGGAGAGACGGGGGCCCCGGAGAGCCCTGAGGGAGCCCCCGCACCCGGGGGCTCCCCCCGGGTAGGCCCCCCGGAAGGACCCCGGTAAACCCCCCACCCGTCCGGGGGGCGGACCGGCTGTTGGTGTCCCTCCCGCATCAGAAGACTCGGCCGTATGACGACGAGTCCCCCGTCCCCCGTCCCCACCGCCGCCCCGCCCGTCGCTGCGGCCACGGCCCTCGGCAGCGACTTCGCCCGGCTGTCCCGCCGCATCGCGGAGGCCGGGCTGTTCGCCCGCCGGCCCGGCTACTACGCGGTCCGGCTCACGCTCGTGACCGCGGCGTTCTTCGGGTCCTGGACGGCGTTCCTGGTCCTCGGCGACAGCTGGTGGCAGCTGGCCGTCGCCGCCGTGCTGGCCTTCGTCTTCGGGCAGATCGCGCTCGTGACGCATGACGTGGCGCATCGGCAGGTGTTCCGGAAACGGCGCCCGAGCGAGATCGGCGGCCTGGTGTTCGGCAACCTCGGCGTCGGGATGTCGTACGGCTGGTGGATGAACAAACACACCCGCCACCACGCCAACCCCAATCATGAAGAGCTGGACCCGGACGTCTCGCCCGACATCCTGGTGTGGTCCCAGGACCAGGCGCGGGCCGCCACGGGACTGCCCCGCTTCATGGGCCGCCACCAGGCGTGGCTGTTCTTCCCGCTGCTCACCCTGGAGGGGTTCAACCTCCATGTGTCGAGCGTTCGGGCGCTCCGGTCGCCCGCGATCAAGCGCCGGGGCACGGAGGCCGGGCTGCTGACGGCGCACCTGGCGCTGTACCTCGGGGCGCTCTTCCTGGTCCTGTCCCCCGGTAAGGCGCTGGCGTTTCTCTTCCTCCATCAGGCGCTGTTCGGCGTCTATTTGGGCTGCACCTTCGCGCCCAACCACAAGGGCATGCCGACGCTGACGGGCGATGACCGGCCGGACTTCCTCCGTCGTCAGGTGCTCACCTCGCGCAATGTCCGCGGCGGCCGGTTCACCGATGTCCTGCTGGGCGGCCTCAACTACCAGATCGAGCACCACCTCTTCCCGCATCTGCCGACCCCGCATCTGCGCCGCGCCCAGGCGATCGTGCGCGGGTACTGCGCCGAGATCGGCGTCCCGTATCACGAGACGGGGCTCCTCGCCTCGTACGGGGAGGCGCTGCGTCATCTGCACCGGGTCGGCGAGCCGCTGCGGGCGGCGCGGTCGCGGCCGTAGCGGGCCGCCCGCCCCGCCCACGGGATCAAGAACGGGGCGGGACGGGGAAGGGACGCGGACGGGGGCGGGCGCGGGGACCGGCTACTGCGCGTCGGCCGCTGCGGCCACCGGGGCGTCGGCCGCCCCGTCCGACGCCGCCTCGTCCGACGCCACCTCGTCCGACGCCACCTCGCCACCGCGCTCGCGCCCGGCCCGGCGCGCCGCCATGACCGCGTACACCAGGATCCCCGTGAAGAGGAACAGCACGCCCTGGTAGATCGCTGCATACCCGGCCCCGGCCACCAGCCAGAACGTGAACCCGAACGCCACCAGCGCGAGGGTCAGATCGCGGGCGAAGCGGGCCGGGCGGACCTTGTCGCGGCGGCCGGTCAGCAGGAAGTAGATCTGGGCCCCGGCCGCGAGGAGGTAGGGGACGGTTGCCGAGAAGGTGGTGATCAGGACCAGGATCTCGAAGACGCCGCCGGCGCCGGTCAGGTAGTTGATCACGGTCAGCGCGCTGGCCAGCAGCGCGGCGGCGAGTACGCCGAAGGTCGGGACGCCGCGCCGCTTGGTCAGGAAGGGCGCGGGGAAGAGGCCGTCCTTGGCGGCGGCGTACGGGGACTGGGCGCTCATCAGGGTCCAGCCGTTGAGGGCGCCGAGGATGGAGATCACGGCCGCGGCGGCGATGACCGTACCGCCCCAGTGGCCGCCGAACATCGCGTTCACCGCGTCGGAGAACGGCGCCGTGGAGTGCACCAGCTTGCTGTGCGCGACGGTGCCGAAGACGGCGAGGGTGCCCAGGAGGTAGACGACGGCGGCGCCGAGGGTGCCCAGGACGGTGGCCCGGCCGACGTTGCGCTCCGGGTTGCGGACCTCGCCCGCGCTCATCGCGGCGGACTCCACGCCCACATAGCTGTAGAGGAGGATCGCGGCCGCCGAGGACAGTCCGCCGACCGCGCTGCCGCCGCCCTCGTGGAACGCGCCGAGGTTGCCGGGGTCGAAGAAGAACAGCCCGGCAACGGCGATGAAGAGGAGCGGGAGGAACTTGAGGACGGTGGAGATCAGCTGGACGGCGCCCACGTAGCGGGTACCGGCGAAGTTGGCGAGGGCCGGGAGCCAGAGCGCGCCGAGCGCGACGGCGAGGTCGGTGCCGGCGGACGCATGGCCGGGGAAGAGGACGTGGACATAGCCGACGGCGGCCACGGCGAGGGCCGCGTTGCTGACCCAGGTCATGGTCCAGTACGACCAGGCGGACAGAAATCCGGCGAAGTCGCCGAACGCCTCGCGCGCGTAGACGTACGGTCCTCCGGTGTCCGGGTGACGCTGGGCCAGCCTGCCGAAGACCAGGGCGAGGGCGACGGCCCCGACGGTCAGGACGGCGAAGGCGAGCAGGCTGACGGTGCCGAACGGGGCGACCGAGGCCGGCAGCAGAAAGATGCCCCCGCCGATGATGTTGCCCATCACCAGGGCGGTGGCCGTGAGCAAGCTCATCCGGAACGGCTGCTTGGCTTGATGTTGCAGGTCAGAGCCGGTCTCGGGGTGCTGAGTGGCAGGGCTGCGGTGCATGGATTGTGCGTCTCTCGTCTTGCCAGGTGCCCGAGGTCGCCGGGCAGCACACATGGTCACCGGCTGGAGTGGCGCCCTTCAAATCGCCGGAAATGCTCGGGTCGCAACCACCTCGGAGCGAAGGATCTCCGGTCCGACGGGCGAACGGGCAGATGAACGGCGGCGCGTCCCCCGGAGCCACCCGCCCGCCCGGTTCGAGTGGCCGGATGGTCCAACGGGTCGACGCGTCAACAGGTCGGCGGCTCGGCGGCTCGGCGGCTTCGGACGCTACTACCGGGCTTCGTCGGTGCGCGGTCCCGGACGCCCGGCGCCGAACGGGCCCGGCCCGGGAGAGCGCCGCAAGTACCGCGCCGGGCCGTGATGTGCCCGGCTCTCAGACGGGAAGCCGCGTCATCGCCGCCGCCGTCGCGACGAGTTCGGTGAGTGTCCCGGCGAACGTCGGCAGCAGCTGGAGGCAGACGGACCAGGCCTCGACGTCCGTGCCCAGATGCTCCCGGGTCAGGGCGGCGGCCCGGTCCCGCATCGCCCGTGCCGGCGCGGCGTCGGTCGCCTCGTCGGCGTACCGCCGCAGGCAGTCGTACGCCACGCGAGCGGGCGCGGCGTGCGTGATGAGGTCGTCGAGGGTCAGCCGCCCGCTGCGGAGCGCGTCGACCGGCCAGTCCGTCCCCGGCCCGATGGCCGCCAGGGCTCCCAGCAGCAGTTCGCGGGGGCACTCCGGGCGGTCCGTCAGGTTGATCAGCAACAGGGCGTCGAGGCCCTTGGCCCGGTGGGCCGCAACGAGCGCGGACCAGGGCACCTGGTAGCCCTCGGCGACGAGCTGACGCAACCGCGTACCAGGATCGACGGTCGCGGTGAGGAAGTCCGCGAGCCCGGCCGGGGACTGCTCCTCGGCGAGCCTGGCGCGCAGCCGCTGCAGGCCGTCCGGGGCGTCGAGGGCCCGCTCGGTCCACCGCGTCAGCCGGGCCGGGAGGCGGTCCATGGCCAGGATCTCCCGTACGGCATCCGGGCCGCCGCGCTCCCATACCGCGGTCAGCAGCCGGGTCCGGGCGGCCGGGACGTGGAGCCGCAGCCGGCCGAGGACGAGGCGGGCCACCCCGAGGTCGCCGGAGCCCAGGCCGGCGATGAACCAGTCGCGGTGGTCGTTGACGGTGACGGACTCCAGCACCGCGAGCAGCTCCGCGGGGACCGGGCGGCTGCCGCCGCTCCGCAGCCGCCCGGCGAGCAGCCGCTCCCGTTCGCGCCGGTCGGGGTGGGCGTGGTGGAACAGCTGGGCGTCCACCAGCGGTTCGTCGAGATCCAGGAGGTATTCCTTCTGCGCGTCCGAGAGGTGGTACGAGGCGGCCATCGCGATCTGGGCCGGGAGGCCATGGGCGGCCACCACCGCGTCGCGGACCGCCGGGGACGGCTCGCCGTATACCAGGAGATGCTGCACGGCCCGCACGTCGAGATGCGGGACGACGGCCTTCTGGACCGCTTCCGGGACGCAGCGGAACATGGCGAGGAACGCCGCCCGGGAATTCTCCGGCCGGTCGGCCGGGATTTTCGCGCCCTGCGGCCACGGCCAGCTCGTGGAGCGCTTCTTGCGGGAGGCCGGTGCGGTGACGTCCGCGATCAGCTCGGCGACGCTGCCGTGGGCGCGCCCCATCCGGGCGTAGCACGTCAGCCAGTTGACGGGATCCGTGCCGAGGCGGTCGAGCAGGCGGCCGACGGCCCGGCGGGTCGGTCCGTGGTCGTACGGCAGCGATTCGAGCACCTCCGCCGCAGGACACACTTCGGCCAGCACCCGGTCCACGGAGTACCGGCCCTGGACGATGCCGCGCTCGAGGACATGCGGGAGATATATCTCGCCCGTCTGTGCCTCGGGCCCCGCGATCGCCTCGAAGGGCGGATCGTCGTCCGCCTCGGCCGCAACGGGGTGGTTGCGCAGGCTCCCGCTCACCAGGTCGGCGGGGCAGCCCTCCCACCGCGCGAGCCCGTGCAGCGCGAAGCCGGACCGGAAGTGGTTCCCCTGGCCGAGGGGGAGGCGCTCGTGCTCACGGCGGATCAGCTCCCAGTCGAGGCCCTCGGGCTTCGCCACGGGGACATCACGGACGTCACCGTAACGGAGCGCCAGCAGCGCGCGGAGGTGCTCAGGATCCTCCCACTCCCCGGCGGGCCGGTGCTCCCTCAGGAACGCGTACGGATCGGGGGCATCGAGGGCCTGCCGCAGGAGCCCCGGCAGCCAGGGATGCCCGGGATCCAGATCCGGCGCGTCCTCGAGCAGACGGAGGAACAGCGTGAACGGTTCGGTGCTGCCCCAGAGCTCCAGGAGGCCGAGGCAGGCGTCCACCACGACCGGCGGGGGCAGGTAGGCGGCGGACACTGCGAGGGTGCCCGCGGTCACCCCGGGGAATCCGCTGGTCAGGACGGTGACGAGCAGCGGGCCCTCGGGCACCTCGTAAAGGAGCGGGAACAGGCCGTCGTCGTCGTACCAGCGCGGATCCGCGAGGTCGGCGGCGCGCAGAAGAGTCGGCAGGAGGCCGGGTATCTCCTCCCTCGCCTGCTCCAGATGCCCCTGGTCGTTGCGGAATCGCGCCTGCCACAGCGCCGGTCCGACGTCCGGATCGCCGAGCTCCGCCGCTCCCAGGAGCCATTCCTCGGGGTCGATGCCCAGCGCCGCCCGCATCTGCACCGCGTCCGCGCCCAGCAGCTCCGACACCATCTCCTCCGGGAGTCCGAACCGGTCGGCGAGGACGTCCAGCAGCTGTGGCCGCAGCCGCTCGGCGAGCGCGTCGGCGAGGGCCGGGTCGGCGAGACTCAGCGCGAGGTGGAGGGCGGAGCGGGAGCTGTCGGTCACGGGGCGGGTCCTTCGCGGAACGGTTGCCGGACGGTGGCGCTTACGTGTCGTGTGACGTCGTGTGGTGTGGCGTCGTGCGGTGGCGTGTCGTGCGGTGTCGTCATGTGCTCAAGCGATCGTGACATGGACCACTGACAACGCCCCGGCGGCGGTAAGTGGTCGCGCGCTCCTGCCTGTTGGCCGGTTTCCCCGTTCAGGACGCGAGCGTGACCTCGACCAGCCGGGACCAGCTGGTCCGCGTCCCCTCCCGTGCCGCCTCGTCGAACTTCGCGTCACCGAGGCGGCGCCGCGCGGCCCGCTCGATCCGGGCCGCGTCCGGGTGGGAGCGGTCGGGCAGACCGCGCACATGGGCGCTCGCCGCGAGCAGCCGCGCGGCCTGCTCGTACTCGTCGCGGCGCAGCGCCAGATCCGCCACCCCGACGAGCACCAGCGCGATCACCGGCGCATGTCCCGCCTCGGACGCCGCCTCGCAGGCCGCCACCCGGGACGCACGGGCCTCACCGAGGTCGTCGGCGAGGTAGCCGAGCAGGTCGTGGGTCACCGCGCGGATGGTCGCCCGCCGCGCTTCGTCGCCCAGCATGGCCGTCGCGGCGCCGAGTTGTCTGCGCGCCTCCTCGGTGTCGCCGCTCCACCGGGCGAGTTCCGCCTTCGAGAAGGCCAGCATGGCCAGCGCACCCGGCCAGGCGACCCGCTCCGCGTACCGCTGCGCCTCGGCGATCGCGGCCGCGCCGGCGTCCTTGTCGCCCAGCAGCCAGTACAGCTGCGCCTGCCGCGACCGCATCCGGATGACGTCCTCGGTGGCGCCGACCTCGGTGACGACCGCGACCGCCTGCTCGAAGTGCTCGCACGCGGCGGCGAACTCGCCCCGCATGGCGATCCGGTCCGCCAGCTCGGTCAGGGCGAACGAGATCCCGAACCGCTCGCCGAGCGCCCGGAACTCGGCGAGCGCCCTCTCCAGATGCGCGTCCGCTTCCCGCCCGCCGTGGCCGAGCACGATCCGCATCTTGCCCAGGTGCAGCCGGGCCAGCGCGCGCACCCAGGGGTCCTCGTCGTCCAGCAGCGGTTCGAACGCCGAGAGGATCGCGTCGGGCGCCTGGAGCATGCGCTCCATGGGGGCGACCAACCCCATCAGCGGGTGGCGGCGACGGCTGGACCGGCTGCGTTCGCTGAACCGGTGCGCCTTGTGGATCCACTCCGCGGCCAGCTGTTCGTCGCCCGGCCCGGAGCTGACGAACAGCACGACCAGCGCGTACACCGTGGCCCGGACCTCGTCGGTCACCTCGCCGGGGGTCTCGGTGGCCGCGGTGATCAGCTCCATGCCTTCGGCCTTGTGGCCGCTGAGCCACCAGTACCAGCCGGCGCCCGCCGCGAGCCGCATCGCCGACTGCGCCTCGCCCGCCGCGAGCGCGCCGCGCATCGCCGCACCGATGTTGTCGTGCTCGGCATCGAGCAGGGCCAGCCAGTCCAGCTGTGCGGCGCGGCGCAGATGGGGTTCCGCGGCCTCGGTGAATTCGGTGAAGTAGGCGAGATGCGCATGGCGGGCCGGGTCCGCTTCCCCCGCCTCCGCCAGCCGGTGCCCCGCGTACTCCTTGATCGTGCCGATCATGCGGTAGCGCGGTGCGCCGCCGCCCTCGGCGAGCAGCAGCGATTTCTCGGTCAGCGCGGTGAGCAGTTCGAGTACCTGCTCCGGCTCGACGGTGTCGCCTGCGTAGCCCGCGCAGACCCGTTCGGCCGCTTCCAGGCTCGCCCCGCCGGTGAACACCGAGAGCCTGCGCAGGACCGTCCGTTCGGCGTCGGTGAGCAGTTCCCAGCTCCAGTCGACCACCGCGCGCAGCGTCTTGTGCCGTGGCAACGCGGTGCGGCTGCCGCTGGTCAGCAGGCGGAACCGGTCGTCGAGGCGGTGGGCGAGCTGATCGACGGACATGGTGCGCAACCGGGCCGCGGCCAGTTCGATCGCCAGCGGCATCCCGTCCAGCGCCCGGCAGACGCGCACCATCGTCGCCAGCGTGCGGGCGTCGGCCGCGAGGTCCCGGCGCACCGCCCCGGCCCGGTCCCGCAACAGCTGGACGGCGGGGGACGAGGCGATCTCGTCCGGGCCCGCGTCCCCCTCCGGCACGGCCAGCGGTTCGACCAGCCACAGCGCCTCGCCGGTGATGCCGAGCGGTTCCCTGCTCGTCGCCAGGATCCGCAGCCCGCGGCACTCCCCGAGCACCCGGTGGGCGAACACCGCCGCGGACTCGACCACATGCTCGCAGTTGTCCAGGATCAGCAGCGCCTCCCGCTCGCGGATCGCGGCGATGAGCCGGTCCGTCAGCTCCGCGCTCGGGGCCCCGCCGAGCAGGGCGTCCCGCAGGCCCAGCGCGGCGAGCGCCGACTGCGCCACGTCGCCGTCCGCGCCGATGGCGGCGAGCTCCACCAGTGCGGCCCCGTCCGGCAGATCGCCGAGGAGCGTGCGGGCGGTCTCGGTGGCCAGCCTGGTCTTGCCCGCGCCGCCCGGTCCGATCACGGTGGTGAGCCGGTGTTCGGCGATGAGTGCGCGGACCGCGGCGACATCGGCGCCCCGGCCGACGAAGGTGGTCAGCTCGGCGCGCAGATTGGTCCGGCGGCTCTCCTCCCCCTGCCGCAGGCCCTGTCCCAGCTCGCCCCGCAGCAGCGCGACGTGCACCGCGGACAGCTCCGGCGAGGGGTCGACGCCCAGCGCGTCGGCCAGGGCCGCCCGCGCGCGCTCGTACACCTGCAGTGCCTCGCCGTCGCGGCCGGCCGCGACGAGGGCGCGCATCAGCGCGGCGACGAGGCGTTCCCGGACCGGGTGCGCGGCCACCAGGTCGGTCAGCTCGGGGACCACCTCCGCGCCGCGTCCGAGCGTGACGTCCGCGTCGGCCCGTTCCTCCGTGGCGGTCAGGCGCAGCCCTTCGAGCCGGCCGGCCGCCGCGTCGCATGCGGCGCTGTCCCGCAGACCGACGTCCTGCATGGCCGCCCCGCGCCACAACTCCAGGGCCTCGCGCAGCAGCCGCGCCCGCCCGGAGACGTCCTCGGTACGGGACCGGCCCGCGCGGACGAGGCGTTCGAACCGCACGGCGTCGACGGCGTCGGGCCGTACCGTCAGCCGGTAGCCGTCCGGCTGCCCCTCGACCGCCCCGTCCGGCAGTGCCTTCCGCAGCCGGGAGACCAGGCGCTGCAGGGCGTTCGTCGCCTCGGCGGGCGGCTCTTCCCCCCAGATCCAGTCGATGAGCGACGCCTTCGGGACCACCTGACCCGGCTTGAGCGCGAGGGCGATCAGCAGTCCCCGCAACCGCGCGCCCGGCACGTCGGCCGAGCCGCCGTCGTCGGTGCGTACCTCCAATGGACCAAGTATCCCGATCTGCACCTGGTGATTCTGCCATGGGGCGTTCGGCAGGCGGCTTCGGCTCAACGAGGCCTGGACGGCGGGCAGATGAGTGCCGAAAGCGAATCCGGCGGCTCCGGTTCCGCGCCCTGTGCGCGGTGGCGGGCCGGCGGGGCGTCAGGCCTCGGCGAGCACCCGCGAGGCGCCGACCGGCAGATCCCACAGGTCCTCGCGGGGACGGCCGGTGGCGGCCCAGGCGGCGCGCACCCGGTGCAGCGGTTCCATCGGCCGTTCGGCGGAGAGCAGGAAGGTGGACCAGTGCATCGGCACCAGCGCCCGCGCGCCCAGGTCCTGGCAGGCCCGTACGGCCTCTTCCGGGTCGGTGTGCACGGGGCGCAGCATCCAGCGCGGATCGTAGGCGCCGATGGGGAGCATCGCCAGGTCGATACCGGGGTAGCGGTGGCCGATCTCCTCGAACCAGTGGCCGTAACCGGTGTCCCCCGCGAAGTGCAGCCGGCGCCCGTCGGGCGCGGTGAGCATCCAGCCGCCCCAGAGGGTGCGGCAGGTGTCGGTCAGGGTGCGCTTGCTCCAGTGGTGGGCGGGGACGAAGTCGAAGCGTACGGGGCCGTCGGGGGCGGGCAGTTCAACGGCCTCCCACCAGTCGAGGTCGGTGACGTGGGTGAAGCCGCGGCGGCGGGCCCAGGGCGCCAGCCCGGCGGGGAGCAGCAGCGGGGTGTGGCGGGGCAGCCGCTTGAGGGTCGGGGCGTCCAGGTGGTCGTAGTGGTTGTGGCTGATGACGACCGCGTCGATGGCCGGCAGGTCCTCCCAGCGGACGCCTACGGGGGTGACCCGGGCGGGGGTGCCGAGGATCTTGCGGGACCAGACCGGGTCGGTCAGTACGGTCAGTCCGCCGATCCGGATCACCCAGCTGGCATGCCCGGCCCAGGTGAGGGCGACGGTCGTGGGTCCGGCGGCGGGCATCGGGCCGGGCTCGAAGGGGAGTTCCTGGATCTCCCGCAGCGATTCGGGTACCGGGCGCAGTTTGCCCTCCCGGGCGATCCGGGCCAGCGCGCGGACGCCGGGCAGCGGCGCGGTGAGCCGGTGGGTGAAATCCCTGGGCCAGGTCCGGGGCTCCCCCAGGGGGCGCGGCGCGACGAGCGGAGGCGGGAGGTCGGGAGTGGCGTGTGAGAGACCGGGGGCGGCGTGGGGGGTGACGGGCGGGGCGGCTTCAGAGGTGACCGGCGGGGCGGCTGAGGTGGGCGCGGTGGCGGCGCGGGCTTCGGCGACCGAGCGCTCGGTCTGTTCGGTCATCGAGGGGCTCCATTCAAGGGACGCATCGGGGACGCGTGGGGCGCATCGGGGGCGGCATCGGGGCGACCGGGCAGCGGCGGATCAGCCGTCCGCCGGGTCCGTGAGCGCGGCCAGCGCCCGCGACAGGGCGGTCAACGAATCGGCGACGGCGGGAAGTTCGAGGGGGTCGGGCGCCTCCAGGGCGCGCCCGCGCAGCTCCCGGCCGGCGCCCAGCAGCGCCTCGGAGCCCAGCCGTACCCGCAACGCCCCCGGATCGTCCCCGAAGCGGTCCCCGCCTCGGGCCGACCAGGGCGCCAACTCCCGCTCCAGCGCGTGGGGTTCCACGATTCCATGGGTCGTCAGGGCGCGGCGCAGCGGTTCGAGGTCGGCGTACACATGGCTGCCGGAGTGCGGCGGGCGGCAGACCGCGCCGACCGCGGTGAGGGTGCGGTGGAGGGCCGCGGTCAGCGTGGCGTGCAGCCGGGCGGCGGCGGCGGTTCTGCTGCGTACGGGGTCCGGTTCGCCGAGGGCGTGGGTGAGGGCGCAGGCGAGGGGGCCGGGGAGCGGTGCGCGCAGCGCGGCCAGGGTTTCCCGGGCCGCGGCACGGAGGGCGGCGCCCCGTTCCGTGTCCGGGAAGCGGGCGAGCGCCGCGGGCCAGGAGGCGGGGGCGAGAGTGGCGCGCAGATCGGTGAGCACCACGACCTCGTCGGGCAGTATCTCGGCGGGGCTGAGCACCACGGTGTCATGGGGATCGTGCAGCAGATCGCGGTACGACTCGTCGCTGACGATCCACAGCCCCTCCCCCGCCGCCGCCTCGCACACCTCGTGCAGCTGCTCGGGCGCCGGGCAGGTGCCCGTCGGGTCATCGGCGACGGACAGGACGAGGACGCGCGGCTGCTCGCCGTGCATCCGGGCCCGGCGGACGGTCTCCAGCAGCGCGAACGGGTCGGGCATACCGCCGGATTCGGCCGGGACGGGCGCGAAGTGCACCGGACGGCCGAGCAGCCGGGCGGGCGGTGCGTACCACTCGGCGCAGGGCCGCGGCAGCACCACGGCGCCGTCGGCCGCGGCGTACAGCGCCAGGAGCAGGAGGGGTGCGCCGGGGGCGGCGAGCGTATGACCGGGGTCGGTGTCCAGGCCGCGGCGTGCCCAGTAGCCGCAGGCGGCGGCGCGCAGCGCCGGGGAGCCGCCGGGGGGTTCCGGTTCGCTGCGGCCGGCGGCGGCGGAGAGGTGCGCGGCGAGGTCCGGGAGCACCGGAAGGCCCACCGGCGGGTCCGGCGCCGGATCCGGGGCGGTCCGCTGCATCCGTACCTCCACCCTCCGCGACGGCAGGCGATCATGGGACCGTCACATGATTGACGGCTCCGACCACCTTGGCAGATGGGGCGGGTGGCGACCGGGGCGACACGTCAGCGGTGGGACGGAGGGGGCGCGCGGCGGGGCGGGGCGGGGCCGGATGGGCCAGCGGGTCACCCCTTCGTACGAGCGGGTGCGCGGCCGGCCCGTGCGGGGCCGGCCGCACTCGGGTGCGCTCAGCCCGTCCCCGCGGGGCTGGATGTCCATGTCCCCAGGGCCATCTCGGCGGTGATGCCGGGCCCGAATCCCGCCAGCAGCCCCCGCTGGCCGTCGAGCGCCGAATGTTCGTCAAACATCCGGCCCAGGGCGTCGAGCACCACGGCGCTGGCGATGTTGCCGTATTCGGTGAGTGTCGCGCGGCTGAAGCGGAATGCCTCGGGTGGCACGTCGAGGAAGCGGCACAGGTCGTCCAGGATGCGCGGGCCGCCGGCGTGGACGATGTAGAAGTCCAGGTCGCCCGCGTTCCAGTGCTGCTGCTCGGCGACGGCGCGCAGGGCCGGGGCGAGCGGCTCCATGGTCCCGGGTACGCGTCTGTCCAGCTGGAAGTGGAATCCGGTGGACCGCACCGCGTAGGAGATCCAGTCCTCGGTGTGCGGGATGAGGTACGAGCCGTTGCGTTCCAGGTGGACGCCGGTGCCGCCGTTGCCCCGGACCACGGCGGCCGCGACCGCGTCGCCGAACAGGCCGTTGGACAGCAGCGACCCGACTTCCAGGTCCGTGGGCTGGTAGCACAGCGAGCAGAACTCGCAGGCGACGAGCAGCACATTGGCGTCGGGGTACGCCCGGCAGAAGTCGTGCGCGCGGTTGATGGCGGCGCCGCCCGCCGCACAGCCGAGCTGGGCTATCGGGATCTGCCGTGTCTCCGACCGGAAGCCCATTTCGTTGATGAGCCACGCGGTGAGCGCCGGCATCATGAAGCCGGTGCAGGACACGTAGATGATCAGGTCGATCTGCTTCGGTTCCAGCTCGGCCTGGTCGAGCGCCTTGCGCACCACGGAGGGGACCCGGGCCTTGGACTCCTCCTCGTAGATGGCGCTGCGGGCGTCGAGCCCCGGGTGCTCCAGCACCTTGTCGATCGGCAGGATCAGATGGCGTCTGACCACGCCCGTATGCTCGATGAGCCGGAGCACCTTCTTGAGCTGCAGATGGTCGTAGTGCAGCTGGCGCGCGAGTTCGAGGGTGTCGTCCCTGGTGATGATGTATTCAGGGACTGCGATTGCCGGTTTGCACAGAACCGCCATGGAATGGACTCCTAGCAGACTGTGGTCCGCTCGGTACGATCCCTGGCTCTGCCTTACGGGGTGTGGTGGGCCGGCGGTAGCCGCCGCGGCAATGCATGCGCTCGATTGGGTGCAACAGAACCACTGACGGTTCCGGCGGCCCGGGTCGATGCCCCGGGGAGGGACGCGAGCGGGCCAGCCGTCGAAGAATGAACTCTCCCTGTGAGGGTGGGTCATCTGTCCCAGCAACGGTACGGCAGTCGGGTGACGTTCGCATGCCGCTGCGGTGCGGATGTCACCAGATGACCGGAAGTGCCAGCGGATAGCGCCAGATAGAGGTCTCGTTCCAGCGGATCTCCTCGGCCGGCTTCGCCAGTTTCAGCTCGGGGAAGCGCTTCAGGAGGGTACCGAGGGCCACTTCGAGCTCGATGACGGCGAGCGGGGCACCCAGGCAGTGGTGCCCGCCCCAGCCGAAGGTCATGTGGGGCGGCTTCTCGCGGTCCAGATCGAGCTCGTCGGGCCGGTCGAACTTCCGGCCGTCCCGATTGGCCGTCAGATAGGAGACATGCACGATGTCCCCTTCCCGGATCTTCACACCGCTCAGCTCCACGTCCTCCAGGGCGACGCGGGGAATACCGACGCCCTTGCGGAACGGGATGAACCGCAGCATCTCCTCCATCACCTGCGGGAGCCTCCCGGGGTCGGCGCGCAGCATGGCGAGCGCATCGGGCCGGGTGAGCAGGAGGTAGGAGAGGTTGCCGATCTGGTACGTGGTGGTGTCCTGGCCGGTGATGAGCAGGACCATGGCCATGACGGTCAGCTCCTGCTCGTCGAGGATCTCGTCCCCGTCGCGCGCCGTGGCCAGGGCGCTGATCAGGTCGTCCGCCGGGTGCGCGCGCCGCTGCGCGGTCAGCTCCGCGAAGTAGGCGCGCATCTCGGCCTTGGCCCGGATGGCGTCGTCCTTGTTGTCCAGGCTGGTGTTCATCATGGTGCGGGCGTACGCGCGCAGCGGTGCGCGGTCGGACTCGGGGATGTCGAGGACCTCGCAGATGGTGGTCAGCGGCAGCGGGGACGCCAGGTTCTCCATCAGGTCGCCGGGCGCGCCCTGCTCGCTCATCCGGTCCAGCAGTTCGTCCACGATCCGCTGGGTACCGGCCCGCATCCGCTCCACCTGACGCGGCGCGAACGCCTTCGAGACCAGGCTCCGCAGGCGGCTGCTGTCGGGCGGGTCCATGACGTTGATCGCCTCGGCCTGGACGATCGGCTCCGGCGTCATCCGGGGGAAGTCCCGGCCGACGACGGCGTGGCGGCTGAAGCGCCGGTCGGTGGTCACGGTGCGCACGTCCTCGTACCGGGTGACGAGCCATGCTTCGCCTTCCCCGTACGGCAGACGGATGCGGGCGACCGGTTCCTCGTCCAGCAGGCGCTTGAGCGTGGGGTCGAACTCAAGGCCTTCGGCGTAGTCGAAGGGGCAGTTCCAGACGTTCGGGCCGGATTCCATACGAACTCCCTGAGTAAGAGGGGACGAGCGGATGCGCCGCCTGCGACGGCGGGCCGGGGCATGCCGGTTCGGCAGCGCCGGGCGGAGCGAAGGACGCGCATCGCCGGGTGCCCGCACAGGGGTGCGCGGGCATCCGGCGCAGGTACATGGCGCTGACACGCGACGCATGCACACGGCGCATATGCGACGCATATACGGTGTATATGCATGGATGCGGATATTCGCCATTGGGCAGTAAAAGCCCCTTTCCTTCGCTCGCAAGCATGGTAGCCACGGAGGTGTGGAGCGGCCCGGCGTCCGGTCCGGGCGCGGGCGGCGGGTGCGGTGGGTAGGGCTGCCCCGCCCTTCCGCGGCGGCTCACGGCGAGGAGCGGGCGGGGCGGACGGCGCATTACGCCATTCGGGTGGCCCCGCCCCGCCGACGGCCGGTATCCCCCACGCGCCCCGGGCGGCTCCGCCCGCCCCCGTTCGGCAGCGCCCGGGTCTGCCGCGGCCCCGCCGGGGTACAAGGTGCCGCATGCGCAAAATACTGACCCAACTCGACCGGCTGGCCTTCGTCCGGATCGCCGCGCGCGAATGGCCGGGGGCCCAGCGCGTGCTGCCGCGGCTGTCCCGCAGTGCCAATCACGGGCTGCTGTGGTGCGGGCTCGCCGCGGGCGGCGCCGCCCTGGGCGGCAGACCCGGACGGCGGGCCGCGCTGCGCGGTATGGCCTCGCTGGCGGTGGCCTCCGCGACGGTGAACACGCTCGGCAAACGGTCCGTGCGGCGCGCGCGGCCGCTGCTGGACGCGGTTCCGGTGATCCGGCAGCTGCACCGCCAGCCCGTCACCTCCTCCTTCCCGTCCGGGCACGCGGCCTCGGCGGTGGCCTTCGCCACCGGGGTGGCGTTCGAGAACAAGTGGTGGGGGCTGGCGCTGGCGCCGATCGCCGCGTCGGTGGCCTTCTCCCGCATCTATACCGGGGTGCACTATCCGGGCGATGTGCTGGCCGGGGCGGCGCTGGGCGCCGGTGCCGCCTTCGCCGTCCGCGGCTTCGCGCCGACCCGCGCCCAGCTGGCGCCGCCCGCCCGGCCCCGCGCCTCCGCACCCGCGCTGCCCGGCGGGCGGGGCCTGGTGGTGGTCGCGAACCAGGGCTCGGGGCAGCGCGCCGGGCCGCGCCCGGACCGCGCCCAGGAGGTGCAGGGGGTGCTGCCGCACGCCGAGGTCATGGAGTACCGCGGGCCGCAGGCTCAGCCGCTGGCGGACCTTCTGGAGGAGGCCGCTGAGCGCGCCCGGCAGCAGGGCGGGGCGCTGGGGGTGATCGGCGGCGACGGCACCGTCAACGCGGCGGCGACGGTCGCCCTGCGGCACGGTCTGCCGCTGGCGGTACTGCCGGGCGGCACCCACAACCACTTCGCGTACGACCTGGGGATCGAGACCTACGCGGAGGCGGCGCGCGCCCTGGAGAGCGGCGAAGCGGTCGCGGTGGATCTCGCGCACTTCCGGAGCGGGCCGCACAAGGAGGGCCGCTACTTCCTCAACACCTTCTCCATCGGCGTGTATCCGGAGCTGGTGCGGATCCGCGAGCGGTGGGCGAGCCGGATCGGGGCCTGGCCCGCCGGGGTGCTCGCGGCCTGGGAAGTGCTGCGCACCGCCGAGCCGTTGACCATCGAGGTCAACGGCAGGCGGCGCTCGGTGTGGCTGCTGTTCGTCGGCAACTGCCAGTACCGGGGCCTGGGGCTGGCTCCGGTGCGGCGGCACGATCTGGCGGACGGGGTGCTCGATGTCCGGGTGGTGCACGGCGGCCGGCTGGCCCGCACCCGGCTGCTCGTCGCGGCGTTGACGGGCACGCCGCGCAGCTCGCCGGTCCTCGGCGAGGCCCGGATGCGCCGGCTGCGGCTGAGCGGCCTCCCGGACGGGACGGCGCTCGCCTTCGACGGCGAAGTCAGCGCGTCGAAGGGCGAGTTGACGCTGGAGAAGCAGAACGAGGCCTTGCCGGTCTATCGCCTGCTGCCCGAATAGGACGCTCACATCATAAGACGGCACTCTCAAGATACGAGATTCGCGCGTACGGTGTGACCAGTGCGCGGGCGGGCGTGCACGGCACACCACTGCACGCCCACCGCGCGGTCACCACCCATGACCCGTACGCCCCGGTCACGCGAAGGAGCCGACCATGCCGCAGGAGTCCGCCGTCTACACGCACGGCCACCACGAGTCCGTACTGCGCTCCCACACCTGGCGCACCGCCGCCAACTCGGCCGGATATCTGCTGGATTCGCTGCGGCCGCACATGAAGATCCTGGACATCGGCTGCGGCCCCGGCACCATCACCGCCGATCTGGCCGCGCTGGTCCCGGACGGGCAGGTCACCGGCCTGGAGCACGCACCGGCGGTACTGGACCAGGCGCGCGCCACCGCCGCCGGGCGCGGGGTCACCAACGTCCGGTTCGCGGTCGGTGACGTCCACGCCCTGGACTACCCGGACGACACCTTCTGCGTGGTCCACGCCCATCAGGTGCTGCAGCACGTGGGCGATCCCGTGCAGGCGCTGCGCGAGATGCGCCGGGTCACCAAGCCCGGCGGGATCGTCGCCGTCCGCGATTCGGACTACTCGGCCATGACCTGGTACCCGGAGGTCGCGGGGATGACGGACTGGCAGCGGCTGTATCTGCGGGTGGCCCGCGCCAACGGCGGCGAGCCGGACGCCGGACGCCAGCTGCACGCCTGGGCACGCCAGGCCGGTTTCGACCGGTCCGCCGTCACCGCCACCGCGAGCACCTGGTGCTACGCCACCCCCGAGGAGCGGTCCTGGTGGAGCGAACTGTGGGCGGACCGTACGGTCGCCTCCGGCTACGCCCGGATCGCGGTGGACGGCGGGCACGCCACGGCCGAGGAGCTGGCGGCCATCGCCCGGTCCTGGCGGGAGTGGGGCGCGCAGGAGGACGGCTGGTTCGCCGTCCTGCACGGCGAGATCCTGTGCCGGGTGTGACCATGATGCGTGCCACCGGGGTGCCCAACTAGGCTGCCCCGTATGGACATTCTGGGGACCTCACTGCGGGTATGTGTCGGCGATCTCGATGCGGCGGTCGCCGTCTATGAACGGCTCACCGGCGCCGAGGCCCTACGCTTCCAGCGCGGCGGCGTGGCGGTCGCGGCCGTCGGGTGCTTCTTCCTGATGAGCGGCCCCGAGGCGGAGTTGTCGGTGCTGCGGAAGATCACCGCGACCATCGCCGTGAAGGACGTGGACGAGGCGCTCGCCGACCTCAAGGCGGTCGGCGCGGACATCATCGCGGGGCCACTGTCGACCCCGATCGGCCGCAACCTCGTGGCCCGCCATCCGGACGGGTCGGTCTTCGAATACGTCGACCGGAAACAGGACGCCGGACCGGGCGCCTGACCGCGCACGGCGGAAGGGCCGCCGGGCGGCGCGCACCACAACAGGCATGACCCGCCTCCCGTCAGGGCGCGCCGGTGAAGAGGGTCCGCCGACGACGAGGTCCGGGGAGCCGGAGGAAGGCCGCCCCGGGCCGCGTCGCAGGCTGCTGAGCCGGCGTCAGGAAGAGACCTCCAGCACGATCTTGCCGCGGGACCGCCCCGACATGCTGCGCTTGAACGCCTCGGCCGCCTCGGCCAGCGGAAACGTCGCGTCGACCCGCACCACGAGCTTCCCGGCCTCCGCCAGATCGCCGAGCGCCGTCAGATCGGCGGTGTCCGGGCGCACCCACACCAAGTGGCCGCCCTTCGCCTGAACCTCGCCGTCGGCGATGGACACCAGCCGGCTGCGGTCCTTGAGCAGCCGCTGCGACACATCCAGAACGCCGTCGCCGACGAAGTCCAGGGCCACATCCACCCCCTCGGGCGCCAGCGCCCGCACCCGGTCCTCCAGCCCGTCACCGTACGTCACCGGCTCGGCGCCCAGGGACCGCAGGAAGTCGTGGTTGCGCTCGCTGGCCGTACCGATGACACGGGCGCCCTCGGCCACCGCGATCTGTACGGCCAAGGAGCCGACGCCGCCCGCCGCGGCATGCACCAGGACCGTCTCGCCCCGCTGGGTGCCGACCCGCCGGAGCGACTGATAGGCCGTCAGCCCGGCGAGCGGGAGGCCCGCGGCCTGCTGCCAGCTGAGCGAGGCGGGCTTGCGCGCCAGGGTCCGGACCGGGGCGGCGACCAGCTCGGCGTACGTGCCGTGCTGCACCACGTCCTTGCGGACATAGCCGATGACCTCGTCGCCGACCTCGTACTCGGTGGCATCGGCGCCGACCGCCTCGACCACGCCCGACACATCCCACCCCGGGATCAGCGGGTAGTAGGCGTACATGATCGAATCGAGATAGCCCTCGACGATCTTCCAGTCGACGGGATTGACGCCGGCCGCCCTGACCCGGATCAGGACCGAGTCGGGGCCGACCTTCGGATCCGGCTGGTCGGTGTATTCGAGGACCGAGGGGCCGCCGTAGCTGTTCACGCTGATTGCCTTCATGATCCGTCACAACCCGTGATGAGCGGGGATCATTCCGCGGTCGCGGGAACTTTCCCCCAATGGCGTACGCGGGTGCGCCGGGGGCGCGGTGCGGGCGTGGCCCGCCCGTCGCCTCCGGTCCGCGGCACCCCCGGCCTGCCCGTCACACCGCTCCGTCACACCGCTCGCCCGTCACACCGCTCGCCCGTCACACCTACCGCCCGTCACACCGGCCGCATCCGGAACTCGTACCGCTGCGGCAGCGGGTGTTCGGCGCGCGCCCTGGCCCGGACCTCGTCCGTGACCGGGCCGGAACCCGCGACCAGGCGTTCGGCGATGGCGTACCAGGTGTCGCTGAGGGTCTCGTCGCCCTCCCGCAGATCGGCGATCTCGAAGCCTGCGTCGAAGACCGCACGGGCGGCGGCCGGTTCGCCCTCGGCGAGCAGGACCTGAGCGGTCAGCAGCCGGAACCGGCCGGCGGCCAGGTCCTCCTGGCGCAGATGCGCCATCAGATCGCAGGCCTCGTCGGCGCGCCCGACGGCGAGCAGTGCCGGGACCGCCTCCCGGGCGAGCGCGGGCAGCACCGACCGCCAGATGCGCGCGGACGCGTCCTCGGACGCCAGCGTCTCGGCGAACCGGGCCGCGCAGCCGAACGCCTCCGCATACCGTTCGGCGGCGCGCTCCGCATCGCCCGCCTCGGCCTCGGCGACGGCCAGGCAGTACAGCGGCAGGGCGTCCAGCGACAGCCGGCCACCGCCGGCCGCCAGCGCCCGCTCCCAGCTGCGTACGGCCTGGGCGCGGTCGCCGGCGTGCCACTGGGCGAGGCCGAGGTGGTAGTCGGTGGCCGGGCCCGGCCGCGCCGACTCCAGCAGATCGCGCCAGGCCGGGGCGACCAGCGCCGGACCCGGGAGCGGGCCGACGGGCGGCAGATCGCCGGTCCGCAGCAGCATCAGCCAGGGCCGCTGCGCCGCACCGAGGGTCCCCTCGTCGAACGGCGTTCCGGGCAGGTCGAGGCCCGCGCGGGCCACTTCGAGCGCACCCCACCCGGAGCCCGTGGCCAGCGAACCCTTGGGCTCCTGGTCCGCGTACGGCCGCCAGGCGGCGTACGCGGCATCCACCTCCGCCCGCGGCAGCGCCGCCTCCAGCCGGTCGGCGACCTCGCCGCGGGCCGCCGCCCAGTCGCTCCCGTGCACGGTCGCCGCGTCGGCGGCCAGCGGCCCGTACGCCTCCAGCCAGGCGAACTCGCCGCCGGCTTCCAGCGGGACGTGCTCCAGCTGCGTCCGGGCCAGACCGGCCTGGATCTCGGCGTAGCCGCCGGTGCCCGGCTCGGTGAGCCACTCCTGCCAGCGCCGCCCGGCCCGCCCCGCGCCCCACAGGAAGAGCTTGCGGCCGCGCAGCGTGTCGGTGGAGGTCTGCACCAGGCCCCGGCCCGCGCCGTCCACGGAGGCGACCCAGCGGCGTTCGCCGTCGGGGATCTCGTAGAAGTGGTCGGCGGGGAACTCGCTGTCCAGCGGGTAGGTCCGGTCGGCGCCGTCGGAGGCGGGGACCGGGACGCGCCGCAGGGTCCGTTCGTAGCCGAAGGACCAGGCCTCGTCGGCGGGGGCCAGCACCCGGGTGCGCGCGTCCTCCGGGACGGCGGTGTTGGACCACCAGTAGACCGGCGCGGTGTGGTGGTGCGGATTGCGGATCCGTACGCCCGCGTAGAGGAAGTCGGAGCCCTCCGGCAGCCAGAGATCCACCTGGAAGGGCAGATCGCGCAGCCGCTCCCACTCCCACAGGCGCAGCATCTCGCCGCCGTCCGGCGCCGGGACACGAGCGGCGTGCAGCGGGGCGCAGGAGAGCGTGGTGTGGCCCGTCGCGCCGATGTTCCACTCGATGCCGCCCGAGAACCAGGCGCCGTTGAGGGCGAAGTTGGCGGGCTGCAACACGGGGTTGCGGTAGAGGAGTTCGCGGTCGGTCGGCTTGTGGTACAGGGAGTGGACCCGGCCGCCGAGGCCGGGCAGGACGGTGGCGCGCAGCCGGTCGTTCTCCAGGACCAGCGCGTCGAGGTCGGTGGCGCGGCGGTCGCGGCCGTAGCCGTCGCGCAGCCTGGTGGGCAGGATCGAACGCAGCGGCTCGTAGCCGATCTGACGCGCCATCGCGGCGGGCAGGCCGGCGTCCCCGGGGATCTCGATGCGGTGCGGATCGCGGCCGGGGCGCAGGGCCGGGAGCGGGTTGTCCGGGCCGATGGGGGCGGCGGGAAGGGTCAGGGTGGTGCGTCGCACACTCGTGGCCACGGCTGCCTCGCAGGGTTGGACCGGCCACCTCGGCTCCGGCGGCCTCCTGTTGACCATGGAACCCTGTCAGCGCCCTTCTGAACAGGGCTTCTTGCGGCGGTCGGGGTCAGGGTTGCGCAAAGACGCCCCCGAGGAAAGCGGCGGGGGGCGCCTCGGGGCCGGGGCCGCGGGACGGGGGGCTCACACCGGTGCACGGGTGCACGGCCGCAGATGCACGGGTGCACGGGAAAAATGGCAGGCTCCGGAAGTGCCGCCGAAATACCCTGACGCTTCGGCCCCCTCAGGCATGGCAGAGCGGAACGGAAGACGGCACCCATGGCGACGACCCAGCACACCTATCGAGTGATCGTGCGCGGCAAGTGGGACGGCCTGACGGCCGAGTCCCGGGCGAAGCTGCTCGCCGAGGTGGACGACCACGGGCTGTCGCAGCTGCGGTTCACGCCCGAGGGCTCGCTGGCGTACGACACCGCGCTGCACTCCTTCAGCTACCGCTACGTCATCGTCTCCGACGCGGCGGACGGCGAGGAGATGGCGGCGGCGCTCGCCGAGGACAGGGCGGAGACCGCGCTCAGGGAAGCGGGACTCGGCTGTCGGGAGCTGCGCTCCACGGCCACCGACATGGACACGATGAAGATCAACCGCAAGGGCCGGTAGGGCTCTTGGCCTCGGGGCTCCCCGCCGCGCGACCCTCGGGGCGCGGCGGTTCGGTGAAGCGCAGGCGGTTGCCGAAGGGGTCCGTCAGGTTGAGGGAGGTACCGATCTCGTCGTCCTCCAGGCCGGGGCGCAGATACGGGTAGTCCTTGGCCGCCAGTTCGGCGTGCAGCTCCCGCACCCCCGTCAGTTCCGTGTAGATCGTGGAGCCGGGGGTCGCATCGCCGTGGTGTTCCGACAGGTGCAGGACCAGGGCGCCGCGGGAGACCTGCGTGTACAGCGGCATACCGGGCTCGAAGCGGTGCTCCCAGTCGACGGTGCAGCCGAGGTAGTCGACGTAGAACTCGTGGGCCTTGGCGATGTCGAAGATCCGGAAGACGGGCACGGTGCGGCCGAAGACCGGTCCCTGGGCCTCGCCGCTGGTGAGCGCCCAGCGTTCGTGGTCGCGCCAGGCGTCGTCGATGAAGAGGAAGTCCGGGGAGTAGCCCTCCCGCCGGAATCCGGCGCGTTGGACCAGTGCGAGGGAAGCGGTGTTGGCGGGCTGGATGTTGACCTCCAGCCGGTGCAGGCCCAGTTCCTCGAAGGCGTGGTGCACGACGAGCCGCAGGCCCTCGGTCATCAGTCCGCGGCCGGCGGCGTGCGCGAAGGCGCCGTAGCCGATGGCGCCGCAGCGGAAGGCGCCGTGCACGATGTTGTTGATCGTCGTGAAGCCCGCGATCCGGCCGCTGTCGTGCTCGCAGATCAGGAAGCCGGCGCGCTGCGGCTCCTGCAGTTTTTGCAGATAGCTCTCGTAGTCGGCGTCGGTGCCCGGCGGGAAGAGCCAGGGGCGGTGCAGCTCGGTGCTCTCCCGGGCGAGCGCCGTGAACTCGTCCCGGTCGGCGGCGGTGAAGGGGCGGATGCCGACCCGGGGGCCGCGGGCGAGGTACTGATCGCTGAAGGTCATCGGGAGATCGTACGGAGGGACCGCGGTACGGGCCGCCCAGGGGTGGTCCGGCGCGGCGCCGCTGCCGCCGCCCGCTCACCGCCACCTGGGCGGATCCGCCGCGCAGCGCCCCGGCGGCGTCGCCCACGTGTCCGGCCCGCCGTCGAACGAGACCGGCGGCAGGGCGTAACGCAGCCGTCCCACCGGGCTGTCGGTGGACCGGAGGTACCGCTCGGCGTCGTAGCCCGGCGCATCCGCCGCCCGGCCGTCGCCCCGCAGTCCGTGCACCAGCCACCGCGCGGTACGGGCGAGCGCCAGCGTCGCCACGCCCGAACCGCCCACCCGTGCCCGCTCGGTGAGCCCCCGCAGCACCGCCGCCGCCAGCAGATACCCCGTCCCGTGGTCCAGCGCCTGCGCGGGCAGCGCGCCGGGGGTGCCGCCGCTCTCCGCCGGGTCCTCGGACGCGGGGCCGGCGTCCGTCTCGATCGCGGCGATCCCGGTGGCCACCTGGACCAGGCTGTCGAAACCCCGCCTCTCGCCCCAAGGCCCGTCGTCGCCCCAGGCGGAGACGCGGGCGACGACCAGCCCCGGGCGGCGTGCGACCAGGGCCTCGGGGGCGAGGCCGAAGCGGTCCAGGGCGCCCGGACGGTAGCCGGTCACCACGACGTCCGCGGCGGTCAGCAGCGACTCGAAGGCCGCGCGGCCGGAACGGGATGCCAGGTCGAGGGCGGTGGAGCGCTTGCCGAAACCGGTGTCGCTGTGGGCGTCCTGACTCTCCGGCAGCTGGGGAGCGTCGATGCGCAGGACATCCGCGCCGAGCAGCGCGAGCGTACGGGTGGCGACCGGCCCGGCGAGCACCCGCGTCAGGTCCAGCACCCGCAGCCCGGCGGCGGGCAGCACGGGTCCGCCCTGCTCCTGCGGGCTTGCGGGAAGGCGGGGCGGGGTGCCGTCGTCGAGGGTGTCCAGGGTGAGCAGGGGGTGCGCGGCCACCGCGGCGCCCTGTGGGTGGGCGGCCCACTGCTCGGGGGTGCGGGCGGCGACCGCCAGCCCGCCCGCCGCGTAGACCGCCTCCTCCACCTCCTCGGCGCGGCGCCCGGCGAGTGCGGCCCGGACCTCCGCCGGGCCTGCGGTCTCCGGCAGGCGCAGCGCACGCAGCAACCGGGCGCGGTGGTGCGGGTAGTTGGCGTGGGTGCGCACCCAGCCGTCGGCGGTGCGCCAGAAGCGGGAGAGCGGGGCGAACGCCGAGGGCGCCCGGCCGTCGATCCGCAGATGGCGTTCGCTGAGGAAGGCGGTGGCCACCGCGCCGTCGTCGACCCGTACGGCGGGTACCGGGCCGCCGGTGCGCTCGGCCGTCAGCTCCGCCGCCGCGAGTGCGCAGACCGCGACCGTGGTGCGGGCCAGTGCCATGACCGGCAGCCGGGCCGGCAGCGGACCGGGCGGCCCGCCGTACGTGATGCGCTCCGTGCAGGCCGGGTCGCCGCCGAGCACCGCCCAGGCCAGATCCGTATCGGTGTGCCATCGCTGCGCCATACCGGCAGTGTGGCACCGAGTGCCACCAATGCACCACCAGAGGCCGCCGCTACGCCTGTGCCCTGGCCCGCTCCCGCTCCCCCGCGCTCGGCGCCGCCAGGGCCAGCCGGCGACTGGGCGGATGCCGCGCTGGCCGCCATGGGCGAGGGCGGGCTCGCGGCGGTGGCCGTCGAGCCGCTGGCGACCCGGCTCGGTAACCGGCCACGCCGAGGCGCGGGCGCCGCTCACCGCCCCTCGGCTCTCGTCCGACCGGCGGAACCCGGACTTCCCCGTTCCGTCCGCGCGCCCGGAGGGGCCCCGGATCCGCGACTCGCCGCACCCGCCACCGGCATTCCGTTCATGCCGGGTGGCACCCTGCAAGGCAGGATCGAGCTGCCGGCGACCTGGTGGACGGCGCCGGTGGCAGTGGACAAGTGAAAGGGGTCCGAGATGCGGATCGTCATCGACCAGGAAGTGTGTATCGGCTCCGGGCAGTGCGCCCTGACCGCGCCGGAGATCTTCACCCAGGACGACGACGGCTTCAGCCAGGTGCTGCCCGGCCGCGAGGACGGCGCGGGCGACCCGCTCCTGCACGAGGCCGTCCGCGCCTGCCCGGTGCAGGCCATCAAACTGACGGACGCCTGAGCGCGCCCGCCCCGGCATTCGTCCCTGCCGCCCCCGCTCCCGGCCGTCCCTGCCGTCCCGATGAAGTCCGCCCCATCCGCCGCCGCACCGCCCGGCGCTACCTCAACGTCCCCTGGGTGACGGGAAGTTCGAGCACACCGGTGTCCTCGGGCGCGCTGGTGACCGTCACGGGCTTCACTCCGCGATTGCCCGCATAGGCGGTGTCGCTCGCGGCGATCACGAAGCGCAGACGGTGCCCCGGCTCGTAACGGTGCACGATGCCCGGGAGTTCCACGGTGAACTTCCGGGTCACATCCGGCACCCGGGCCGGGGCCACCAACCGGTGCACCAGCGTCTTCGTTCCGTCCGGCGCGACATCGTAGAGCTTCGCGAAGAGCACCAGCTTGTCGGCCGCGTCGCCGGAGTTCTGCACCCGCTCGGTCCTGGGCGAGACGACGTTCAGCGTCACCCTGGGCGCGCCCACCACATCCACCGGCCGGCCCGCCACCGGGGCGGACGTCCAGTCCAGATAGGTGCCCTTGATGTCGTACGGGGCGGGGTCCGGCAGACCGAGCATCCCGGCCAGCGAGCTCTCCGAATGGCTGGTGGGCACCAGCAGATTGCGGTACTCCCGGCTGCCGCGCGCCACCTTCTTGCGGTTGTCGACGAGCTTGCCGTCCCCGGAGAGATACAGCTTCTGACCGTCGCCCCCGGGGACGGTGCGCGAGGTGGCGTACGTGGGCCCCTCGGTCACCCAGTCCCGGTAGTACGCGAAGGCGGGGCCGGTGTCGGTGCCCTTCCGGTGCTGGAGATAGCGGTCGAACCAGGCGAGGATCCGCTTACCGACATAGCTGGTCTCCAAGTTGCCCTTTCCCAGGTCGAGTTCGCCCTTCGCGGGGTCCTTCATCCCGCCGCTGTGCCCCCAGGACTGCCAGATCATCTTGGCAGGCGTGCCCTGGGCGGTGAGAGTGCGGTAGGTGGCGGTGGCCTCGTTGAGGTTGAAGAGGGTGTCGGCCTGGCCCTGCACCAGCAGCGTGGGCGCCTTGACCGACTTCAGATACGAGACGGGGGAGACGCTGCGGGCGTACGCCAGCATGGTGGCCGTCTTCTCCGTCGGGTACCTGCGGGAATCCAGCAGCCGCTTGGTCTCACAGGCCGGCGCGACGAAGTGCAGACAGCCCGCGCCGCCCCACCGCGACGGGTCCAGGCCCGGGTTGAGCAGCCCCTGCGCCTCGCCGATCAGGAAGAACCCGTTCGTCCACTGATGCTTGTACGCACCGGGCACGGGTCCGCTGACGCCCTGCGTACGCCCCGTGTTGTTGGGGTCGAGGGAGTACGAGAGGTCGTTCCAGGTGATCAGCGGGACCAGGGCGTCGACGCGGTGGTCGACCGAGGCGGTGGCCATCTGGATCGCCCCGCCGTACGAGCCCCCGATCATGCCGACCCGCGGATCGCCCTTGCCGTCCTTGGTGACGTAGTCGACCCGGGTGCCGTCGTCGGAGGTGCGCGACCCCGCCAGGAAGTCGATGAGTTCGCTCGCGGCCCGGCCGTCGGCCTTGGGGTCGTCGAGGGAGATCGGGCAGCCGGTCCTGCCGAAGCCTAGGCCGGAGTAGGCCAGGGCGACATAGCCGCGCGCGGCAAAGGCCTTGGCGGTGGCGTCGGTCGAGCCGTCCGCCTTGCTGCCGCCGAAGCCGTTGGTGGTCAGTACGGCGGGCGCCGGGTGCGCGGCGTCGACGCCGGCCGGGCGGTAGAGGTCCGCGTCCAGCGTGCAGTTGCGGTCGCCGGCGCGGACGGTCACCTTGAGCGCGGTCACGGTGTACGGGTCGGCCGCGGTCGCGCTCGCGGGGGCGGCCAGGACGAGGGGCGCGGCGAGGGCGGTGCCGGCCAGCAGGGCAAGAGAAGTGCGGAGTACGGGGCGGGACACGGCTCGGGACACGCTGGGCACGAATGACCTCCACAAGGACAGCCGTACCAACCAGTCGGTAACGGCGCCTCATGTTGTGACACGAGTAACCGAGGTGTCAACGCTCCTGACAGGAGTTACTGGCAGGAAGTCAGTTCCCTTTGCTGCGGCGTCAGTTAGTGGCAGTTTCACGGTCGGTTCGCTGCCTTTTTCCTGCCCTTTCGCTGCCGCTCGCTGCCCCTCGCAGCCCTCCCCCCCCCGCGTCGGTTCACCGCGGTCCGACGCGGGGGGCGGAGCGATCCGGCGCGGGAGTTCAGCTGAGGGCGGGTGTCTCGAACGTCAGCGTGCCGGTCGTCGCATCCAGCTCCGCCGGTACGCCCAGGGGCAGCGTCAGCGCCGAGTCGCCGTGCCCGAAACCGAACTCCTCGGCCACCGGCACCCCCAGCCCGCCCAGCCGGTCCACCAGCACCTCTCGCACCCGCTCGTAAGGCCCGCAGCGCGCCCAGGAGCCGAGGACGACCCCGGCGACATCGTCCAGCCAGCCGGCGCGCAGCAGCTGGGTCAGCGCCCGGTCGATGCGGTACGGCGGCTCCCCCACATCCTCCAGCAGCAGGAGTCCGCCCGCCGCACCCGACCTGGCGTGCGCGGTGCCCAGCTCGGTGGCGAGCATCGTCAGGCAGCCGCCCAGGGTGACCCCGCGGGCCCGTCCCGGCACCAGCGGCCGGGCGGATGCCGAGGCCACCGTGCGGACCGTCTCCGGAGCGAAGAGCGTGCGCCGCAGCCCCTCCCGCGTGGCGTCGTCCTTGAGGAACACCTCGCCCGCGACCGCCGGGCCGTGCACCGTCGCCACCCCCGCGCGCACCGCGAACGCCTCGTGCAGCACCGTCACATCGCTGAAGCCGATCAGCGGTTTGGGGGCGGCGGCCCGGATGGCGGCCCAGTCCAGCAGGTCGACCATCCGCTGCGCGCCATAGCCGCCGCGCGCCGCGAACACCGCCTTGACGGACGGATCGCACCACGCCTCCTGGAGGTCGCGGGCGCGGTCCGCGTCGGCGGCAGCGAGATAGCCCAGGGCGCCATGGGCGTCCCGGGCGTGGGGTGCGGCGACCGGGTCGAGGTCCCAGCCGCGCAGCACATCCAGCCCGCAGTCCAGCCGCTCGGGCAAGAGCGGGCCGCTGGGCGCCACCACCGCCACCCGGTCGCCGGGCCGCAGGCGTGGCGGCCGAATCGCCCTCGTCACCGTCATGTGCGCAGCTCCAGTGCCGGGATGTCGTCGCGGGTGAAGCCGAAGGTCTGGGCGTAGAGGGAGAGTTCGGCTTCCACGGCGCGGACGATGGTCTCCGCGCGGCGGAAGCCGTGGCCCTCACCGGCGAAGGCGAGATAGGCGTGCGGTATGCCGCGCCCGGCGACCTCGGTGAGGAAGCGGTCGCACTGCACCGGCGGGCAGATCACATCGTCCAGCCCCTGGAGCAGCAGGAACGGCGCGGCGATCCGGTCCGCGCGATGCAGCGGCGAGCGCTCGCGGTAGCGGTCGGGGACCTCGGCGAACGGGCCGACCAGCGACTCCAGATACTGCGATTCAAAGTCATGGGTCTCGCCGGTCGCCCAGCCGGCCAGGTCCAGGATCGGGTAGCTGATCGCGCCGCAGGCGTAGACGTCGGTGGCCGAGAGCGAGGCGGCGGTGGTCCAGCCGCCGGCGCTGCCGCCGCGGATCGCCAGCCGGGCGCGGTCGGCGGTGCCTTCGTCCGCCAGCGCACGGGCGACGGCGGCGCAGTCCTCGACGTCCACCACGCCCCACTGGCCGCGCAGCCGCTCGCGGTACTCCCTGCCGTAGCCGGTCGAACCGCCGTAGTTGACCACGGCGACGCCGATGCCCCGGGAGGTGAAATACGCCAGCTCCAGGTCGAGGACGAGCGGGGAATGGCCGGTGGGGCCGCCGTGCGCCCACATCACGTAGGGCGGCAGCTCGCCCTCGGGGGCGGTGTGTCCGGGGTTGTGCGGTGGATAGATGTGCGCATGGACGTCCCGGCCGTCGGGGCCGGTGAAGGTACGGATCTGTGGCGTCGGGTAGTAGGCCGGGTCCACCACATCGGTGTGGCCGGCGGCGATCACCCGGGCGCGGCCGGTGCAGGCGTCCAGTTCGACGATCTCGTACGAGCCGTGCGGGCCGGCGGCGACGCCGATGATGCGGCTGCCGTGGACGGCGAGGGTCGGGGCCCATTCCGTCCAGGGGCCCGCCGCGTCGACCAGCTCACCGGAGACCGGGTCGAGGATGCCCAGGGTGGTCGTGCCGCGGCCGTGGATGGCGGCGAGGGTGCCGTTCTCCAGGGGCAGGAACCAGCGTTGTCCGACGTTCCACAGCGCACCGCCGAACTCCTCCTGGCGGGACGGGCACAGGCCCCGTCGGGCGGCCTCCCCCGGCTCCGCCCGGCCGCCGTCGGGGTCGATGCGCTGCAGCTCCCACCAGCCGCTGAGGTCGGAGACGAGGAGCAGCGTGCCGTCGGCGGCCCATTCGATCTGCGCGACCGATTCCCCGGTCGCCCCGCCGCCCGGCGCGCCGGGCCCGGGGTCACCGGCCACCGGCCGGACCTCGTCGAACTCCGCCTTGGCCGTGATCCGGGCCAGCATCACCTGCGTGCCGTCCCAGGGCATGCGGGGATGGTCCCAGGCGATCCAGGCCACCCGCTGTCCGTCCGGCGAGATCCGCGGGCCGGTCACGAAACAATGCCGGTCGTCGGTCAACTCCCTTACCGAAGCGCGGTGTTGGGCAGCGGATCCGTCCAGCGGCACGGCGGCGATCACCCTGCGCACATCCGTGGGACGGTCGCCGGTGAACTCCTCCAGCACGCACCACACCTCGCCGAGCTCCGGGCGCAGCACGGGGTCGACCCAGCGCAGGCCGTCGCCGACCTCGGACAGCGGGGTGAGCGGGCGCGGGGCGGCGTCGCCCTCCGGCTCGTAGGCGTACAGCCGCTGGTCGGCGAAGTTGCTGAAGACCACGAGGGGTCCGTGCTCGGTGACCGAACCGGCCCAGGGCTGGCCGCCGTACTCCAGCACCCGGCTGCGGACGTTCCAGGGCTCGGGCAGTACCGACTCCACCGCGCCGTCGGGGCGCCTGCGGACCAGCGCCCGGCGCCCGCCCTCGGCGGGCCGCGGCTCCGTCCACCAGACCTCGTCGCCGACCGTGCCGACGAAGGCCGGACGGCCGTCATGGGCGGCAACCGTCCGGGCGTCGATGGGGGACGGCCAGGCGCCGTAGGGAGCCGTGGTCACCATGCTGATGTTCCTCCTCTGCCGGACACCGCTCTGGTGCCCGCCCTCTTCCTGCCCCGCCGCCGCCCTGCTTGCGCCTAGGCCTGTCTCAGGAAGTCGTCGAGTACGCGGACCCCGAAGTGCAACGCCTCGACCGGCACCCGCTCGTCGACGCCGTGGAACAGCGCCTGATAGTCGAAGCCCTCCGGCAGCTTGAGCGGCGAGAAGCCGTAGCCGGTGATGCCCAGCCGGGAGAACTGCTTGGCGTCCGTGCCGCCGGACATGCAGTACGGGACGACATGGCCCTGCGGGTCGAACCGCTCGACCGAGGCCCGCATCGCGGCGTAGGTCGGGGAGTCCAGCGGGGCTTCGAGAGCGACCTGGCCATGGTGGTAGTCCCAGGTCACGTCGGGTCCGGTGAGGGCGTCCATGGTGGTACGGAACTCCGCCTCGCCACCGGGGACGACCCGGCCGTCCACATAGGCGACGGCGCTGCCCGGGATCACATTGACCTTGTACCCGGCGTCCAGCATCGTCGGGTTGGCGCTGTTGCGGACCGTCGGCTCGACCAGCTTGGCGCACGGTCCGAGCTTGCTCAGCAGGGCGTCGACGTCGATGTCGGGCGACAGGGCATCGACGTCGATGTCGTGCAGCGCGGCAAGCTCGCGGAGCGCGGCCCGTACGGTCGGGGTGAGCCGGACCGGCCAGCTGTGCTCGCCGATGCGGGCCACGGCGGCGGCCAGCCGGCTGACGGCATTGGCGTGATTGACCTTGGATCCGTGACCCGCCTGGCCATGGGCGGTCAGCTTCAGCCAGGCCGTGCCGCGCTCCCCCGCCGCGATCGGATACAGCCGCATGCCGCCGCCGGCGTGGAAGGTGAACGCCCCGGATTCGCTGATGCCTTCGGTGCAGCCCGCGAAGAGGTCGGCGTGGTGGTCGGCGAGGAATCCCGAGCCGTCGTGGGCGCTGGCCTCCTCGTCGGCGGTGAAGGCCAGCACGATGTCGCGCCGCGGCCGGACCCCCGTGCGCGCCCACTGCCGGGCGACCGCCAGCACCATCGCGTCCATGTTCTTCATGTCGACGGCGCCCCGGCCCCAGACCACACCGTCGATGATCTCGCCGGAGAACGGATGCACGCTCCAGTCGGCGGGCTCGGCGGGCACCACGTCCAGATGGCCGTGCACCAGCAGGGCATCGGCCGACGGGTCCGCGCCGGCGATCCGGGCGACGACGTTCGTACGGCCCTTGGTCCGTTCGAGCAGCGCCGGTTCGAGTCCGGCCTCGGCGAGCCGTTCGGCGACGTACTCGGCGGCCGGGCGCTCCTGGCACGCGCCGTCACCGGCGTTGCTCGTATCGATGCGGATCAGCTCGGAGGTGAAGCGGACCACTTCGTCCAGGGCCTGCTCATCCACGCGGTCGAGGGGATCGACGGCCTTGGCCGGTCCGACGACTCTTGCCGGGCCGACGGTTTTGGTGGGGCCGACGGATCTGGTGCGGTCCCCCTGCTGCTCAGCCATATTGTTCCTCCACGGCGGACGAGACGACGGTGGTGACCGCCTTGAAGCACCGGATGGCTTCGTACATGTTCTCACTGGTATACGTCACGCGGCGCTCTCCGCTGCGCTCCACGCCGGGCACGCACGTCGCCGCGCCCACCAGATGCTCGGCGTCGAATTCCATCTCGAAGCGGTACGGACCGCGCCGCACGGGATCGTGGCGCACCGCCAGCGCCGCCCCCGACGACGCCGCGGCCCGGATGTCGGCCGCCGTACGGGCCGGGGGCCGGCACACCGCGGCATACCGCGACACATAGTCCTTGACGGCCACCCCGGGCGCGTCCGGGGCGTAGCCCTTCGCGTCCTGGCAGGTCCGGTCGTCGCCGGTGACCAGCACCACCGGCACGCCGTATTCGGCCACCACAAGGGAGTTGAGATATCCCTCGCTCGCCCGGGTGCCGTCGACCCAGACGCCGGTGAGCGTATTCGCCAGGTACGTGTGCGCGAGGACGCCTTCCGTGCCCGCGCCGGTGTGATAGCCGACGAAGGCGATTCCGTCGACGTCACCGTGCTGGACGCCCTCGACCATGCTGAGCGATTTGTGCCGGCCCGTCAGCATCTGCGCCCGCTCGTCGAGCTGCTCCAGCAGAAGATTGCGCATCGTCCAGTGCGCTTCGTTGACGAGCACCTCATCGGCCCCGCCATCGAAGAATCCGGCGATCGCCGCATTCACATCGGAGGTGAACATATGCCTACAGCGCTCCCACTGCGGCGTACCCGGCAGCACATCGGCGGGCCAGGTCACGCCCGTTGCGCCTTCCATGTCCGCGCTGATCAGGATCTTCATGCCTCGTCACGTTACGCGGCCCCGAACAACCGGACCAGGCCTGTGGATAACTCCGGAGGTCCAGACCAGTGCAGATCTACCCGGGTGGGTCAGCGGGCGGGGGCGGTGGCGGCGGGAAGCGCCGGACCCGAGGGACGGGCCCTACACCACCGCACTGGCCGAATCCGCCAGCCGGCGACGCGCCACCCGCACCGCCGGCAGCAACGAGACCGCCCCCGCGACCAGCACCGCGACCGCGTCGACCAGCGCCAGGGTGCGCACCGCCGGGCGCTGGGCGATGCCCGTTCCCCAGCCGCTGGTGTGGCCCTGGAGGTCGATGAGCCATTCGGCGGCGAACACGCCGAGTACGGTGCCGAGCAGCACGGCGGCCAGGGCCACGAAGACGGTCGCGGCGACGATCACGGCGGCGATCTGGCGCGGGGTCAGGCCGACGGCCCGCAGGGCGAGGAGGTCGCGGCCGCGGTCGCGCACTCCGGCGGCGACCGTGGTCGACAGCTCGGCCAGGCCGATCAGCACGAGGACCGCGATCAGGCCGATGATGACGGCGCGCACCGCGGAGAGCTGGTCGGCGGGGTTGGGGATGGCGCGGACTTCCAGGCGGCCGGCGGACGCATCGGTCAGGGCGTCGCGGACCGCGGCCGGGTCGGTGCCGTGGCGGAGGACCAGGTTGTAGAAGTCGGGGTGCAGCGCCGTGGCGCCGTCGCGGAGGGTGTCCAGGCCGGTGGAGATGACCCGGCCGCCGTCGGCCGGTTCGATGCCGCGGCCGACGATGTGCAGGACGTGCGGCTGTCCGGCGACGGTCATCCGGACCCAGTCGCCGACCTGGGCGTCGAGGAGGTCGAGCAGGCCCTGCCCGGCGATCGCCTCGTCGGGGCCGTCGGCGGTGCGGCCCTCCACGACGGTGAACGGGTAGGGGTGCGCCTGGGTTCCGAGGCCGCGCAGGGTGATGGTGCCGGTCTGTCCCGGTACCAGGGCCTGGACCTCGACACCCGGGTAGGCGGTCACCCGGGGTTGCGCGGCCAGCAGCCGGTGCAGGTCCCGCTCGCCGAGGGTGTCGGAGCGTGCCGTGAGGGCGGCGGGCAGGCCGACCCGCTCGGGGTGGGCGGTGAAGCGGTTCATGGTGGCCCAGGCGCCGAGGGCGATGGTGATCAGGAGCAGCGGAACGGCCAGCCGGGCCACGGCCGAGGTGGCGCGCAGCGGGCGGTGGAAGGCGCCGCGCCAGCCGAGTACGACGGCCGGCGGGACACCGAGGCCGAGCGCGCGCCGGGTCGAGCCCGGCACCCGGCGGCCGGAGGGTACGGCGGCGCGGGCGACGGGCACCGGCGGGACCCGTCCGGCCCGCCACGCGGCCAGCCAGGTCGCCGAGCCGATGAGGACCACCACACCGGCGGGGACGGCAAGCGGCAGCCAGGCGTTTCCGGGGAGGTCCTGCCACAGGGCCAGCGCCTCACCGATCCGGCCGGGGGCGAGGGGGCCGAGCGTCCGGGTGAGCAGCGCGCCGAGCGCGCCGCCGACCAGCGCGAAGCCCAGGTGCAGGGCGAGGAACATCCGGACCACCTGGCTGGGGGTGAAGCCGATGGCCTTGAGGACGGAGATGTCCCTGAGGTGCCCGTGGACGCGGGTGCTGATCGCGCCGCCGACCGCCAGGGCAGCGGCGCACAGCGCGCCCAGCCCGAACAGGGCGAGCAGCCGGCCCAGGAGCTGGTTGTCCCCCGCGGCCGCGGCCTTGGCCTGCCGCCAGGTGGAGACGTCGGTGATCTGGTCGGCGCCGAGCCGGGTGACCGCCCGTTGGACGACGTAGTCGGTGTCGTCCGGGTCGGTGAGGCGCAGGCCGACGGTCCGGCCGCGCTGGTCGGGGCCGGCGTCCGAGGCGGCGAGCGTGCCGGGGAGCACCCAGGCGACGCCCGGTGTCTCGCCCGCGCGGAAACCGGCCTCGGCGGTGTCCGCGACGCCCACCACCCGCAGGGGCGCGGGGAAGCCGCTCAGCGCGAGGGAGTCGCCCGGCTTGGCCCACATCGCGCGGGCCACCGAGCTGTCCAGGACGATGCCGCGGTCCGCGCCCGCGCGGGTGCCCGTATCGGCGGCCGGGTCGAGCCAGCGGCCCGCGGCGATCTGCGGGACGGCGGTGGTGGGCAGCGCCGGTGCGCCGCGCAGTTCGAGCGTCGCTTTGGAGCCGCCGAGCTGGAGGGCGGCGGTGGTGCGGACCGTACGGAAGGGGCCGGAGGCGGCGCGTACCTCGTCCAGGCGGGCGAGCGAGGCGGCGGGCGCGCCGGCCTGGGTGTGGATCCATACGTGGGCGCCGCGGGACTGCGCGAAGACCCGCTGCCAGGGGTCGGTGGCGTACGCGAAAAGGGCGCTCGCCAGCAGCAGCGAGACGGTGATCCCGGCCGTTGCCAGCACGATGAGCACCGCCGCCGCGCGGTGCGATCTGAGGTGGGCGTGGGTCCAGCGGGCCGCCGCTCGCACGCGTCAGCCCTTCAGCCTGAGGACGTCGGTCACATCGGCCCCGGGGCGGCCGCCGCCCAGGTGCGCATCGTCGGCCACCTGGCCGTCGAAGAAGCTGATCACCCGGTCCGCGGCGCTCGCCATCCGGGCGTCATGGGTGACCAGGAGGATGGTCTGGCCTCTCCGGTGGAAGCGGGTCAGCAGCCGCAGCACCTCTCTGGTGCCCTTGCTGTCCAGGCTGCCCGCGGGTTCGTCGGCGAGCAGCAGGCTGGGTGCGTTGACCAGGGCGCGGGCCAGCGCGACGCGCTGCTGTTCGCCGCCGGACAGCTCGCCGGGCGTGCAGTTGTCCTTGCCCGTCAGGCCCAGCTCCTCGAGCAGTTCGACGCGGTCGGCGCGGGCCTTCTTCGGGGAGCGGCCGGCCAGCAGTGCGGGGAGTTCGACGTTGTCGGCGACGGTGAGGTTGGAGACGAGGTTGAAGAACTGGAAGACGATGCCGATGTGGTTGCGGCGCAGCACCGCCCAGCGTGCCTCGCTGAGGGAGTCGACCCGGCGGCCGTCGAGCCAGAGGGCGCCGCTGTCGGGCCGGTCGAGGCCGCCGAGGAGGTGGAGGAGGGTGGATTTGCCGGCTCCGGAGGGGCCGGTGACGGCGACGAATTCGCCGCGTTCGACGGACAGGTCGACGCCCCGCACGGCATGGACCGGCGCGGCGCCCTCCGGCCGGTGGGTCTTGACCAGGCCGGCCGCCCGCAGTATCGGGCCGGATATCGCACCGGACGGCTCGTCCCGCCTCATTCCCACTCCTCCTGGCAGCGCTCCAGCCAGTCGAGATCCGCCTGCAGATGCAGCATCGCGCCCTCGATCAGCAGCTGCGCGACCTGGTTGTCGCGGTCCTCGGCAGCGGCGAGTTTCGACAGGTCGCGCATGGTGTTGAGATAGTGTCGGCGCTGCTTGTTGATCAGGGCGATCTGGTCGGCGGCGCCGGTGTACGGGGCCAGGGCGAGCTTCATGAAGAACTCGTCCCGCACCCGTGGTTCGGCGGTGGATTCCTCGAACCACGCGTCCACCGCCTCGCGTCCCGCCGCGGTGATCCGGTAGATGCGCTTGTTCGGGCGATCCGACTGCTCGACGTCCTCGCCCTCGATCAGGCCCGCTTTCTCGAGCCTGCCCAGGGTGACGTAGATCTGGCCGACGTTCGGCTGAGGGTATGCCGCGCCCAGGAGGTTCTCAAGGGCCTGCTTGAGTTCATAGCCGTGTGCGGGTCCGCCGACCAGCAGCGCCAGGAGTGGCAGCCGCAACGCCTTCCCTCTCCCTCTCCGCCCGTGGTTGCCGGTCCGTACCTGCCGGCCGGCTGAACTCGTCCGGCCGGGGGCCGGTTCGCCGTCGTATATTCCTGCAGAGCCGTCCGTTCCCGCAGCTCTTCCTGCGTTCCCACGGCTTTTGCCGCGGGTTCTCGAGCCCGTCCGGTGGATGAGGCCCAGGCCCTAGTATCCCTGCATGGCTAACAGGTATACAGGGGGCCTGCCGTCGGGCCGATGACCCGTCGGTGTCGGTACGAGGAGGAGCCCATGCGGTGGAAGCGTGCCGCGGGCCGGGCTCTGCTCGTGTGCTCGCTGCTGTTCGCGGGGATGACGGGTGCGCAGGCCGGCGAGCCGCACGGCGGCGCGGACGGGCGCGGCCCGCTCACGCTGGTGACCGGCGGCGACCTCACCGGCTATCTGCGCGGGGTCCTCGACGGCTGGAACGACCGGCACCCCCGGGAGCGGGTGACCCTGGTCGAGCTGCCGGACGCCGCCGACGAGGTACGGGCGCAGATGGTCAGCGAGCTGCGCTCCGGCAGCGACCGCTTCGACGTGCTGAACATCGATGTGGCATGGACGTCGGAGTTCGCGGCCGCGGGCTGGATCACGCCGGTGGACGGACGACGGTTCCCGCTGCGCCATTTCCTGCCGCCCGTGGTGGACACCGCCACCTTCGGCGGGCGGCTGTACGCCGTCCCCTATGTGACGAATGCCGGGCTGCTCTACTACCGCAAGGACGTGCTCGACCGGGAAGGCGCCCGGCCGCCGCGCACCTGGGCGGAGCTGAAGCGGCTGGCGAAGACGGTCGCGCCCAAGTACGGACTGGACGGCTACGCGGGGCAGTTCCTGCCGTACGAGGGGCTGACCGCCAATGTCACCGAGGCGGTGCAGTCGGCGGGCGGCACCGTACTGGCGGGCGAGGGCGCGCGGGTCACGGTGGACTCCGCGGCGGCGCGCCGGGGGCTGTCCTTCCTCCTTGACGGGGTGCGCGAGGGGTGGATCCCGCGGCGGGCGCTGGCGTTCAAGGAGGAGGAGTCCCGGCAGGCCTTCCAGGACGGCAAGCTGCTGTTCCTGCGGAACTGGCCGTATGCGTACGCGCTGGCCCATCCGGGGGCGTCGAAGGTGGCGGGCAAGGTCGGCACGGTGCCGCTGCCGGGCCCCGACGGTCCGGGCTCCAGCGTGCTCGGCGGTTCCAACCTGGCGGTCAGCAGCCACTCGCGGCACCAGAAGTCGGCCGCCGATCTGATCTCCTATCTGACGTCCGAGCCGGTGCAGCGCCGGGTGCTCACCGAGGGGGCGCTGCCGCCGGTGTGGGCCGATCTGTACGGCGAGCCGGAGCTGGTGCGCCGTTTCCCGTATCTGCCGACGCTGAAGCGGAGCGTGCTGGCGGCCCGGCCGCGCCTCAAGAGCCCCCGGTACGACCAGGTGAGCCTGGCGGTGCAGGCCGTGATGCATGACGCGCTCGTGCACGGGCGGAGCGCCGATGCGACGGTGGCGCGGCTGAGCCGGGAGCTCGGGGCCATCGTCGGTCGCGGTTGATCCATCGGTCGCAGTTGATCAACTTCTAGCTTCTAGTTACACGTTAAGTAGGCCGCGAGAGGCCACCCCTTTCTCATACCTCGACAAACTCGGGCATCTCTCTGTCATTTTCGGCCGCTTCATTGACACTCAAATGACACAGCTACTTAACATGCATGCATACCAACCAACTGACCGGCGAACTGCAGGCCGCTTCGGCATGCTCAGGTAAGAACGGGATCACGGCAGATGCTCACAGCCTCGGCAGGGAACGGCCCCTCGGTCGGACTCGCAACCTCCCCCGCTCCGGCACCGGCCACCGCAACGGACACCACACCGGGCACGGCACCCGACACGGCACAGCGCTGGTGGCGCGATGCGGTCATCTACCAGGTGTATGTGCGCAGCTTCCGCGACACCACCGGCGACGGCGTCGGTGATCTGGCGGGCGTACGGGCCGGGCTGCCGTACCTCAAGAAGCTCGGCGTGGACGGCCTGTGGCTCAGCCCGTTCTTCCCCTCGCCGCAGCACGACCACGGCTACGACGTCGCCGACTACCGCGAGGTGGACCCCGCCTACGGCGATCTCGCCGAATTCGACCTCCTGGTGGACGACGCCCACCGGCTGGGCCTCAAGGTGCTCCTCGACATCGTGCCCAACCACTGCTCCAGCGAGCATCCGTGGTTCCGCGCCGCCCTGGAGGACCGGCCCGGTGGCCCGTCCCGCTCGCTCTTCCACTTCGCGGACGGGCGCGGGCCCGACGGCGAACTGCCGCCCAACAACTGGCGGGCGATGTTCGGCGGACCCGCCTGGTCCCAGGTCACGGAGCCGGGTGGCAGGCCGGGTCAGTGGTACCTCCACATGTTCACCCCCGAGCAGCCCGATCTGAACTGGCGCAACCCCGAGGTGAGCGCGGACTTCGAGAAGGTGCTGCGCTTCTGGCTGGACCGCGGCGTCGACGGATTCCGTATCGACGTGGCCGCGGGCCTGTTCAAGCACCCCGAACTCCCCGACTCCCCCGACCCGTCGGCCGACGAGCGGACCCGCGACTCGGTCAACCCGCTGGCCTGGAACCAGCCCGAGGTCCACGACGTGTGGCGCAGCTGGCGCGCGCTGTGCGAGGAGTACACGGCCCGGGACGGCCACGACCGGCTGCTGGTCGGCGAGGTCTCGGTACGGACGCCGAGCGAACAGGCCGCCTACGTCCGGCCCGACGAACTGCACCAGGCGTTCTTCTTCCATCTGCTGACCGCGCCCTGGGACGTCGAGGTCTTCCGCAAGGTCATCTCCGAGGCGCTGACCGATATCGCGAGCACCGGCTCCACCGTCACCTGGGTGCTCAACAACCACGACCAGGTCAGGACCGTCACCCGGTACGCGACCGGGCCCGGCGGCGAGGCGAGCGGCGTGGGTGCGGCACGGGCCCGCGCGGCCGCGCTGCTGATGCTGGCGCTGCCCGGGGCCGCGTATGTCTACCAGGGCGAGGAGTTGGGCCTGCCCGAGGTCGACGATCTGCCGGACGAGGTCCTCACCGACCCGATCTTCCACCGTACGGGCAGCCGTCAGCACGTCCGGGACGGGTGCCGGGTGCCGCTCCCGTGGTCGGGCGGTGCCGCACCGTTCGGCTTCAGCACGACGGCGGACGGCACGCGCACCGACGGCGCCGGCACCTGGCTGCCGCAGCCCGAGTGGTTCGCCGACCACACCGCCGACCGGGCGGTGGCCGACACCGGGTCCTTCTGGCACCTGTACCGCGAGGGGCTGCACCTGCGCCGTACGCTCCCCCAGCTCGGCGAGGGCACGCTGCGGTGGCTGGAGACGCCGCCTCAGGTACTGGCCTTCGTCCGCGGGGACGGCCTGGTGTGCGCGGTCAACTTCGGCACCCGGCCGGTACCCGCCCCCGTACCCGGTACCCCGCTCCTGGCCAGCGGCGACTGCCCGGCGGGAACGCTCCCCGGCGCCACCGCGGCCTGGTGGATGCACACCCCCGACCCCAGCTAGTTCCGCCGGCGCCGGTTCCGCCGGCGCCGCCGGATCCGCCCCCTCCGACCGCCCAGCGAGCACCGACCGCTCCGACCGCTCCGACCGATGGGAAGCCCACCATGAGACACACCCCCGCGCGTCCACTGCGCATCGCCCGCACCGCCATATCCGGCGCCGCCGTACTCGGCCTGGCGCTCACCGCGACCGCCTGCGGCGGCAACGTCTCCCCCGGGGGCGGGAAGCAGGAACTCAGCGGCCAGTCGCTGACCGTGGCCGGTGTCTGGACCGGCGTGGAGCAGAAGAACTTCAAGCGGGTGCTGGACGCGTTCTCCGAGAAGACCGGCGCCAAGGTCACGTTCGCCTCCACCGGCGACAATGTCTCGACCGTCGTCGGCAGCCAGATCGAGGGCGGCAACGCCCCCGACGTGGTGATGGTCCCCCAGGTCGGCGTGCTCCAGCAGTTCGCCAAGAAGGGCTGGCTGGCGCCCCTCTCCAAGGAGGTCGACGCCCAGGCCGAGAAGAACTACGCGCAGGTGTGGCAGGACTACGGCACGGTCGACAAGACCTACTACGGCCTGTACTTCAAGGCCTCCCACAAGTCGACGGTCTGGTACAGCCCGGACGCGTTCGCACAGGCCGGGGTCAAGCCCGCCGCGACGTACCAGGACCTGCTGAAGTCCGGCCGTACGCTCTCCGATTCGGGCGTGCCGGCCTTCGCCGTCGCGGGCGAGGCGGGCTGGCCGCTCACCGACTGGTTCGAGAACATCTACCTCTCGCAGGCCGGTGCCGAGAAGTACGACAAGCTCGCCGCCCACAAGATCCCCTGGACCGACCCCAGCGTGGTCAAGGCGCTGACCACCCTCGGCAAGCTCTTCGGCGACAAGAACCTGGTGGCCGGGGGCGGTTCGGGCGCGCTGCGGACCGACTTCCCCGAGTCGGTCCAGCAGGTCTTCGGTCCGCAGCCGCAGGCGGCCATGGTCTACGAGGGCGACTTCGTCGGCGCGCTGGTGAAGGACGAGCTCAAGAAGGAGGTGGGCAAGGACGCCAAGTTCTTCCCGTTCCCCTCCGTCGACGGCGGCAAGGCCCCGGTGGTCAGCGGTGGTGACGCCGCCGTGGTGCTGAAGGCCGGGAAGAACAAGAAGGCCGCGATGGAGCTGGTGAAGTTCCTGGCGACCCCGGAGGCGGCGGGCATCTGGGCCAAGGCCGGCGGCTACATCTCCCCCAACAAGAACGTCCCGGCCGGCGACTACCACGACCAAGTCACCCGGCAGGCGGCCCAGTCGCTGACGGCCGCGGGCAACTCCGTGCGGTTCGACATGTCCGACCAGGCCCCCGCGGCCTTCGGCGGCACGCAAGGCGCGGGCGAATGGAAGCTGCTCCAGGACTTCCTGCGCGACCCCTCGGACCCCAAGGCCACGGCCGGCCGGCTCGAGGCCGCCGCGGCCAAGGCGTACCAGCACAGCTAAGGGGCCCGGTCATGCCAGTCACCACTTCCGAGGTGCCGCCCGCCAAGACGGGCGGCACCCGGCCCGGCCCGCCGGACATCCGGTCCGGCCGGGCCGGCGCCCCCGGGCGGCGCGCCGTCCGACGCCGCCGGCGGATCGCGGCCGTCTTCCTGCTGCCCGCACTGTTGCTGCTGGGCGCGCTGGTCGCGTACCCCATCGTGTTCTCCGTCGTCCGCAGCCTGTACGACGCCTCGGGCACCACCTTCGTCGGTGCCGACAACTACACCGAGATGTTCCAGGACCCGGCCACCCTCCGCGCCATCCGGAACAGCGCCATCTGGGTCGTCTTCGCCCCCGCGCTGCTGACCGGACTCGGTCTGGTCCTGGCCGTACTGACGGAGAAGATCCGCTGGAAGACGGCGTTCAAGCTGCTGATGTTCATGCCGATGGCGATCTCCTTCCTCGCCGCCGGCATCATCTTCCGGCTCGCCTACGAGCAGGACCCCCAGCGCGGCGTCCTCAACGCCGTCACCGTCGGCATCCACGACAGCTTCCAGGGGGACGCCGCCTCCTTCCCCACCGCCAAGACCCGCATCGGCGACAAGCTGCTGGTGAAGGGGGACGACGGCGCGTACACCACGGCCCGCCGTACGGGGCCGGGGAACACCGTCAACCTCGGACTGGTGGGCGTGGCGCCCAAGGACATGCCCAAGGAGGCCGCACCCGCCGCGAAGGCGGGCCGCGCGCCGGCCGCCGACGGCGAACTGCGCGGTGTGGTCTTCCTCGACTTCACGCCCGGTGGCGGCGGCAGGCCCGGCATCGTGGACGGCACCGAACGCGGGCTGCCCCGGCTCGCCGTCGAGGCCGTCGATCCGCACGGCAAGGTGGTGGCCCACGGCACGACCGGTGCGGACGGCGCGTACCGGCTGACCGGCCTGAAGTCCGGCTCGTACGCCGTCCGGCTCCCCGCCCAGGACTTCGCCCCGCCCTACGAGGGCGTGTCCTGGCTCGGCCCGGCGCTGATCACGCCCGCCATCATCGGCGCGTACATGTGGATCTGGACCGGCTTCTCCCTCGTCCTGATCGGCGCGGGCCTCTCCGCGATGCCGCGGGACGTCCTGGAGGCCGCACGGATGGACGGTGCGAACGAGTGGCAGGTGTTCCGCAGGATCACCGTGCCGCTGCTCGCGCCCGCCCTGGGTGTGGTGTTCGTGACCATGGTGATCAATGTGATGAAGGTCTTCGACCTCGTCTACATCATCGCCCCCGGCCCCGTACAGCAGGACGCCAATGTGCTGGCCCTGCAGATGTGGCTGGTCTCCTTCGGCGGCGGCAACAACCAGGGTCTGGGCAGCGCCCTCGGTGTGCTGCTGTTGCTTCTGGTGGTCCCGGCCATGGCCCTCAACATCCGACGTTTCCGCAGGAGCCAGTCATGACCACCGTCCAGCAAGCCACCGCCCCGCGCGGGCGCAAGACGGTACGGCCGGCGAAGCGGCTGAGCAGCAGTCTGATCCAGGCCGTGCTGATCGTCATCGGACTGGTCTGGCTCACCCCGGCCGCCGGGCTGTTCCTGTCCTCCCTGCGGACGGAGGAGGCCAATGCGAGCGGCGGCTGGTGGCAGGCGTTCACCACCCCGGGCCAGCTGTCGTTCGACAACTACTCGGCGCTGCTGAAGGACTCGGGCATCGTCCAGGCCTTCTGGAACACCGTCCTGATCTCCGTGCCCACCACCCTCGCCGTCGTGGTGATCGCCGCGCTTGCCGGATACGCCTTCGCCTGGCTGGACTTCCCCGGCCGGGACTGGATCTTCCTGCTGGTCGTCGCGATGCTGGTGGTGCCGGTACAGATCGGGCTGCTGCCGGTGGCCAAGATGTTCGGCGCGCTCGGACTGTTCGGCTCCATCCCCGGCGTGGTCCTCTTCCACACCGCGTACGGCCTGCCCTTCGCCATCTTCCTGCTCCGCAATTTCTTCGCGGAGATTCCCAAGGAGATGCTGGAGGCGGCCCGGATGGACGGTGGCGGGGAGTGGCGGATCTTCTCCCAGCTCGTCCTGCCGCTGGGCCGGCCCGCCATCGCCAGCCTGGCCATCTTCCAGTTCCTGTGGGTGTGGAACGACATGCTCGTCGCCCTGCTCTTCGCCGACAACGACTCGCAGCCGCTGACCGTGGCCCTGCAGTCGCAGATGCGGCAGTTCGGCAGCAACATCGGGGTGCTGGCGCCGGGCGCCTTCCTCTCGCTGATCGTGCCGCTGATCGTGTTCTTCGCGTTCCAACGGCAGTTCGTGCAGGGGATCATGGCCGGTTCGGTGAAGTAGCCGACGGCACCCGGCCGGTCGGCATTGCCGTCAGGTGATCGGGGGAGGATTCGGGCCACGGTACGGAGCGGCGTCCAGGTGAAGGGCGCACCCGCTCCGTACCGTGGCCTCCTTGATCGACCCGACCGCCCCCGAAGACCAGGATTCCCATGACGTCGCACGACGCCTTCCACCCCGACCTCCCGGACGACGGCGCCGGCTCCACGCCGCTGCGCGCCCGGCTGCACCACATCCGCGCCGATGCCCTCGACGGCGACACTGCCCAGTCCGGGGGCATGCGGCGCTTCGCCGCGATCAGCGGGCGGACGGCCGGCTCGGAGCGCATCTGGATGGGGCAGACCCATGTCGCCCCGGGGACCGCCTCCGCCGACCACCACCACGGCGCCTCCGAAACCGCGATCCATGTCCTCAAGGGCCACCCGGAGTTCGTCTTCCTCGACGACTCCGGCGGCACCCCCGAGGAGGTCCGGCTCCGTACCGCTCCCGGCGACTACGTGTTCGTCCCGCCGTACGTCCCCCACCGCGAGGAGAACCCGAGCCCCGACGAGGAGGCCGTGGTGGTGATCGCCCGCAGCACTCAGGAAGCCATCGTGGTCAACCTGCCCGGACTGTACGTCCTCGGCGACCGGCCGGAGGCCGACTGACCCCGCCGGACGGCCGTCCGCGGCGGCGCCGATGGCCGACGCTGCATCTTCTACGGCCGGTCCGGCGCCGCGCCTACTCCGCCCCCACGTCCTCCGGTGCGCCATGGGCCAGTCCGGCCAGTACGCCGAGGGCATCGGCCAGCGCGTCGAGGGGCGGCGAAGCCAGGGCCAGGCGTACGGCGTTGGGGGCATGCCCCGGACCGACGGCGAACGCTCCCGAGGGCGTGACGGCAATGCCGTGGCGAGCCGCCGCGGCGACGAAGGTGTCGGCCCGCCAGGGGTCCGGCAGCTGCCACCACAGGTGGTAGGCGTGCGGATCGGCCCGGACGGTGTGCGGGGCGAGGCGTTCGGCGGCGAGCCGCTGACGGTTGGCGGCGTCGCGGCGCTTGTCCTCCTCGATGGCGGCGGCGGTCCCGTCGGCCATCCAGCGCGTCGCCGCGTCGAGCGCGAAGCGGGTGGCCGCCCAGGCCCCCGAGCGCAGCGCCGCGGCGAAGTCCTGCGTACGGCCTTCGGGCGGCATGACGAAACCCAAGGTCAGCCCGGGGGCCAGGCGTTTGGACAGGCTGTCGACGAGAACGGTGCGTTCGGGGGCGAGGGCGGCGAGGGGGCACAGGTCCCTGCGGAGGAAGCCGTAGATGGCGTCCTCGATCGCGAAGAGGCCGTGCCGGCGCAGGGTTTCGGCGAGCTGCTCGCGGCGGGCGCCCGGCATGGTGATGCCCAGTGGGTTGTGCAGGGCGGGCTGGAGGTAGACGGCGCGCAGCGGCGGGGCGGCGTCGATCGCCTCGGGGAGGAGGCCGTCTTCGTCCATCGCCAACGGTACGAGGGTGACGCCGAGGCGGGCGGCGATGCCCTTCACCACGGGGTAGGTCAGCGGCTCGACGCCGAGGCGTTCACCGGCCGGGACGAGGGCGGCGATGGCCGCGGCGATGGCCTGCCTGCCGCTGCCCGCGAAGAGCAGCCGCCCGGGGTCCGGGGCCCAGTCGCCGCGGGCGAGGTGGGCGGCGGCGGCCTCGCGGGCGGGCGCGGTGCCCGCCACGCCGACCGGCCGCAGGGCGTCCCCCAACACATCGGCGCGCAGCAGGTGTTGGAGGCTCGCGGCGAGTCGGGCCGGCTGGTCGGGCAGCACCGGGAAGTTCAGTTCCAGATCGATCCGCGCCCCGCCCGGCTCGGCCAGCGCGGGCTCGGCCGCCGGTGCGGAGGTCCGTACGAACGTCCCCCGCCCGACCTCACCCACCGTCAGGCCGCGCCGGGTCAGCTCCCGGTAAACGCGTGCCGCGGTCGAACTCGCGATGCCCCGCTGGCGGGCGTACCGGCGCAGCGGCGGCAGCCGGTCCCCCGGGCGGAGCCGCCCCGCTGCGATCTCGGCCGCCAGCTCATCGGCGATCACGCGATAGTCGTCCACCAGCGGTCCCCCACATCCCCGCGGCACGCACTCGGCACACTCCGTGCACTCGGCACCCGCCGCACAGTCCACACACTCCGCACATTCGACATTGCACCGAGTGCATTATTTATATTGCACCGAGAGATTGCCGTCTATAGCATCGAGGCGTCAAGTCGAGGAAAGCCGACGGACGTTGAAGGACGTGGGCGGACGGTGCCGAATTTCGACCCACACCGACGACCGTTGGCGAAAGCAGCCGAAATGGCGGGGGCAGACACCATGACCACCACTGGCGGATACGAAGACGCGGGCGACGGCGAGCCGCTCGTCCTTATCCATGGGCATCCCTTCGATCGCTCGATGTGGCGCCCGCAGATCGAGCATTTCCGGCGGGCCGGCCGGCGGGTGATCGCCCCGGATCTGCGCGGTTACGGCGAGGGCCCGGCCGTGACCACCCCGGCACCGGAAGGCACCGCACGGGGAAAAACCACACTGGAAACCTTCGCGCAGGACATCGCCGCTCTCCTCGACGATCTCGAGGTCGACCGTTTCGTCCTCGGCGGCCTGTCCATGGGCGGGCAGATCGCGATGGAATTCCACCGGCAATTCCCGGACCGGATCCGCGGAATGCTGCTCGCCGACACCTTCGCGGCCGCGGATTCGGACGAGGGCCGAGCCGTCCGCCGCGACACGGCCGATCGCCTGCTGCGCGACGGCATGGCCGGCTACGCCCGGGAGGTGCTGCCCAAGATGATCTCGCCGCGCACCATCGAGACGCAGCCGGCCGTTGCCCGGCACGTCCTGGACATGATGCAGGGCACCTCTCCGGAGGGCGCGGCCGCGGCGCTGCGCGGCCGCGCCGAGCGGCGTGACTACACGGACCTGCTGCCCCGCATCACGGTGCCCACCCTGGTCGTCGTGGGCGAGGAGGACGAGTTCACGCCCGTCAGCGATGCCGAGCTCATAGCCGACCGGGTGCCCGACGCCACGCTCGCGGTCATCCCGCAGACGGCCCATATGCCGAATCTGGAACGTCCCGACGTGTTCAACGCGGCGCTGCAGAAATTCCTCGAGGACCTGCCGGCCGCGCGCATTCCGCAATCGCTGGGTCGATAGCCGCGGCGGGCCGCTCGCCTCCGATGAGCCGCCCATACGCGCCACCAGGCGTCAATGCGCGTCATGAATTCCGCGATAGTGCCCAGCGCCGTCTCGCGCACCTTCCGGTCACTCCAGTGCACGAAGCGGTCCGGGGCCAGCCGGTCCGGGTCCACCAGGGGGCGCCCCGTCTCCAGGAGGAGGTGGGCCAGGAGGCGGCCGACGCCCCCGGCGTGGGCGAGCCAGCCGGCCGCCGCGAGCCAGAGGCCGGGGGCGCCGGGGGCGGGGCCGACGAGGGGGAGTTCGTCGGGGGTGAGGGCGAAGACGCCGTTGAGCCGGCGGCCCTGCGGGGCCTGCCGGAAGACGGGGACGAGGGCGCAGGCCTCGGCGATCGCGCCGCCGAAGTCGCTGTCGAGGAAGGGGCGTTCGGCTCCTTCGAGCCCGGGCCTGCCATACGACGCCCCCCGGTACCGATCCTGGTACCGATCGCTCCGGTGACCGTTGATCATCCTGGTCAGCCGCCACGACCGGCCGGCGTCCTCGGCATACGGCGGCGCAGCTCCACGAGGGGCCGAGGGGTCAACGGGTCGAGCGGTACGAGCGGGCACGACGAGACGGAATCACGGGGCGGAATCACGGGGTGAATAACGGCGGTCCCCAGCGGGCAGACCACCAACGACCAGGGGAACAACGCCCGTCCGCCCGCGTGAGCGGGTGGTGACGATCCGGGGTCGGCTCGGCGCACGACACCGGTACAGGGCAACTGCGCACACGGTGCAGTCCTTGTGCCACTGCCGGCACACCGATCACGGGAGAACCACGCATGCGCAAGCCCAGCCATGACTACGACCTGCTCGTCAAGGATTCCCAACTGCTCGTCGTCGACGACGCCACCGAGATCGCCGGCGGCTGGATCGCCCTCCGCGACGGCCGCGTCGCCGCGGTCGGCGGGCCCGGCACCGAGCCGGAGAGCGCGGCTCGTACGATCTCCGCCCACGGCCGACTGGTCACCCCCGGCCTGATCAACACCCATCACCACATCTACCAGAACCTCACCCGTTCCTTCGCCCCCGCGGTCAACGGCACTCTCTTCGACTGGCTCACCACGCTCTACCCCCTGTGGTCCGCCCTCGACGCGGAAGCCGTCCACCTCTCCACCTACGTCGGCATCGCCGAACTGCTGATGGGCGGCTGTACGACCTCGATGGACCACCTCTATGTCCATCCCCGGCCGCGCCTGGTCGACGCCGAGATCCGTACCGCCCAGGAGATCGGCTTCCGCTTCCACGCCACCCGCGGCTCGATGACCCGCTCCGTCGAGGACGGCGGGCTGCCGCCGCGCTCCGTCACGCAGACCGAGGACGAGGTACTCGCCGACAGTGAAAGGGTCGTGACCACCTACCACGACCCCTCACCCGGCGCCCTGATCCGCGTCGCACTGGCGCCCTGCTCGCCGTTCTCGGTGACCAAGGAGCTGATGGTGCAGACCGCGGAGCTGGCCGAGCGCCTCGACGTACGGCTGCACACCCACCTCGCCGAGGACCGCGACGAGGACGCCTTCTGCCGGAAGACGTACGGCTGCCGGCCCGTCGAGTACTTCGATTCCGTCGGCTGGATGACGGACCGGACGTGGGTGGCGCACTGCATCTACCCGGACGACGCGGAGCGCGCCCGGCTCGCCGCGGCCGGGGTCGGCGTGGCGCACTGCCCCAGCTCCAACATGCTGATCGGCGGCGGCACCGCCGCCATCCGCGAGATGCGCGAGCTCGGCATGCCGGTGGGGATCGGCTGCGACGGGTCCGCCTCGACCGACCATGCCTCGCTGTGGATGGAGACCCGCGGCGCCCTGCTGCTCGCCCGGTACCGCGGCGGCCCCGGGGCGATGGCCGCCCGCGACGCCCTCGACATGGCCACCCGGGGCTCCGCCCGCTGCCTGGGCCGCGACGACGAACTCGGCCATCTGCGGCCCGGCGCCTGCGGCGACCTGGTCGTGTGGAACACCCATGAGGTGGCGCTCGCGGGCTCCTTCACCGACCCGGTCGAGGCCTGGCTGCGCTGCGGGCCGTCCCGCGCCTGGACCACGGTGGTCGGCGGACGCGTGCTGGTGGACGGGGGCGAGCCCCAACTCCCGGCTTTGGAAGAGAAGTTGAGGGACCATGCGCGGGTGGCCCGGCGTATGCAGCGGCTGACCTGACGGGCCGGCCGGCGGGCCGGTGCCTGCGCCGCGCTCATCGTCATGGGCGCGGCGCGAGCCGTCCGCCACGTGCGCGCGCTCCGATCGACGCGGGCGCCCCGGCAGCGCACGGTCCGGCTCACCACGTCGAGCCGTGCCAGGACATCGGCGTCGAGCCGTACCTCCACGCAGGCGAGATTGTCGGCGAGCTGGGCCGGGCCTCCTTCGTGGCGCCGACGCGAGGGTCGTCTCCGATCGGTCGCCGGTGTAGATGTTGGCGGTGTCGATGAAGTTTCCGCCGGCGTCCGTGTACGCGTCGAGGATGCGGGCGCCGGTGTCCAAGGCGGTGTCCCGGTCCACCGCCCCTCCCCAGCCGAAGGTCATGGCCCCCAGGCTCAACTCGCTCACTCGCAGACCGATCCTGCCGAACAGTGTGTAGCGCTCCGATCTCCCCTTCGTGCCTGTCGGAACGTGTCTGTCAGGTCGTGCCCGGGACCGCCCGACGGGTGCCGCCGCGACCCACAGGGCAGCTCCGCTGTGGCATGTGTCGTGGCAGTTCGTGTGGCAGCTGGTGTGGCAGTTCGATAGGGCGATTCGTGCTGCCGGTTCGTGTGCGGACGCTAGGTGGCAGACGCTAGATGCTGGACGGCGCTCCAAGGCAAGAACTCCCTGACATGACGGCGTAGCTGACACCTGTCTGCCAATGTCGCTGCCATCGCGTCTACCTGGCCGCATGAGGTGCAAGGTTCATTGCCAGCACCGGGCCGACGGGTCTCCCCCGTGACTCGTCCGGTCCGGTGCACCGGCCTCAACCACGCCATGGGAGGAAGACCATGAAGACGCTGCGCCGTGCGTTCCTCGCCGGAGTCCTGACCCTCGCCCTGGGCGGCCTGCTGGCCCCCGCCGCCTCCGCCGCGGCGCCGACCGCTGCCGCCCCCCTGACCACGACGGTGTCGGCCGCGCTGAGCTGCCGCGCCGCCGACAACCACGACGAGATCGCCGCGAAGTTCATCTCGCGCTGCAAGAAGGGATCCATCCGCCGGGAATTCCCCACGGACAGGCTCTCCCGTTCGCTCGGCGAGATCTACGCGGGCAAGCTGAGGGGGGACCAGGACGACGTCAAGGCATGGAAGCTGCTGAACGACCGCCGCTTCGACAAGTGAGAAAACAGCGGGTCGCGGGCATCGTGGACAACGGCACGCCGCGCACGCGTCGGCCGACACCAACCGACCAAGGAGTCCGCCATGACCGGCATGACCATTCCCCATGTGGCGATTGTGCTGATGGAGGCACGCTCCGAGGCGGCGGACCGGCCACCGCTCTTCCAGGAGAACTTCCTGCTGGTGCACGCGCCGGACGAGAAGGCCGCGCGGGAGCGGGTCGAACAATGGGCCCAGGTGGCCGGGACGAGCTACCGCAACGACCAGGGCGAGACCGTCACCTGGCGGCTGCGGGCGATCGTCGACGTCAAGGAGGCCGAGGACACCGACCTGACCCGGGACGCCGATCTCTACACCCGGCACTTCCGGGACTATGCGTCCTACGAGAGGTTCGAGCCGCTGCTCTCCGGTGAGGAGATCTGAGCCCGGCCCACGCCCTATCCGTTTTCACCCAAGTGGCCCGCCCCGCCTTGCCGGGGCGGGCCACATCCCGTACCGGGGCCCAGGCATCCGGACGCGCGTCTGCGAGATCGCCGGCACATCGCGGTGAACCGAGTCGCCGGCTGCCGCTACGTACAGGGCGTAACCGGATGCCATCTGCGGGAGAACGCATGACACACGACACCCTCGCCCCGCCCCTTGCGGGCAAGCGCGACAATCCCTCGCTGGCCACGGTGCTGGGCACCGAGCTCGCCAGGAACCGCCGGGGTTTTGTGCCCTGGTACCACCTCCTCGCGCCGGTGATCATCACCGTCCCGCTGTTCCTGGGGGCGCTCGGCTCCTCCGAGGCCAAGGCGGGCCAGACGTTCGAGGTGTTCCGCAATGTGACGCTGGAGTTCTGGGGCGTGCTGGTGCCGATGACGGCGGGCCTGGCCGCCGCGCTGTCGGTCCGCGCCGACCAGGACGCCTGGCGGCTGCTGCTGTCGTACGGCGTGCCGCGCGGCCGCTATTTCGTCGGGAAGGTGGCCGCGCTGGGCGTGCTGGGCTTCGTCTCGTCCACGGTGCTGCTGGTGATGCTGTCGCTCGGTGCGGTGCTCAGCGGCAAATTCCCCGACGCCATGGGCACGGTCGCCGCCGCGGTCTATCTGCCGTGGCTGGTGGGACTGTCCATGACCGCGCTGGCCGTGCTGGTCGCGGTGATGTGGGGCATGGGCCCCAGTATCGGAGTGGGCGTGACGGGGCTGCTCTCCGGAGCGCTGATCTCCGACAAGGTCTTCTGGTACGCGGTGCCGTTCGCCTGGCCGATGCGGGTGGTGCTGCCGCTGGCGGGGATCGGGCCCAACGGCGTACCGCTGCCGAAGGACAGTCCGGTCACGGACCCCTCGGCCATCCCTCTGGCCGTAGGCCTCGCCGCCGCATTGACGGCGGTCCTGCTGATCGTCGGCAGCCTGCACATGAGCCGTAAGGAGATCTGACCATGACCGCGATGACCCCGGGATACTCCGAAATGCCGACCGGCCGGATGCCGGCGGCCCTCAAGATCCGGCAGCTGCACAAGCATTACGGCGCGCACCGCGCCCTGGACGGGGTGGATCTGACGGTCCAGGTAGGGGAGGTCTATGGCCTGCTCGGGCCGAACGGCGCCGGCAAGACGACCCTGATGAAGGCGCTGCTGGGACTGCAGCGGCCGACCTCGGGAAGCATCGAGATCTTCGACCGGCCGGTGGGACGCCAGTCGCTGGCGGATGTCGGCGCGCTGATCGAAGTTCCGGGCCTGTGGCCGACATTGACGGGCGATGAGACGCTGCGGGTACACGCCAAGCTCCGTGGGGTGCCGCAGGAGTGGATCGAACCGGCGCTGCAGCTGGTCAAGATGACCGATGCGCGGAGCCGGAAGGTCGGGGCGTACTCCCTGGGGATGCGCTGGCGGCTGGGGATCGCCGTGGCGCTGCTGGCCAAACCGCGGCTGATCGTGCTGGACGAGCCCACCAACGGTCTGGATCCGGTGGGTATCCGCGAGATGCGCGGGATCATCCGCCGCTTGGCCGGGGAAGGGGTGGCCGTACTGATCGCCAGTCATCAGCTGGCGGAGGTGGCCCAGGTCTGCGACCGGGTGCAGGTGCTCGTGGCCGGGCGTACCCGCTTCGAGGGGCCGCTCTCGGGGCTGGCCCTCGACGGAGATGTGGAGGCCGGCTTCTTCCGGCTGCTGGAGACCGCGGATGCGGGAATCCGCTGATGCCGGAGCCCTCGGCGGGGACCGTCAACGGCCCCGGTGGCACACGCCACCGGGGCCGCCCGGACGCCGCCGCCCTCCCGCAGCACCGTCGAACGGCGCTTCAGCTGGCACGGGCGGGCACCGGATGCACCAGGCCCCACCCGGCGGCCAGCGAGAGCAGCTCGGACCGGCCGCCGACGCCGAGGTCGTCATAGAGACGGCGGATGCGGCGGTACATGGACCGCTCGGAACAGTAATGGCGCCGTGCGATTTCCGACACGGTCGCCGAGGTGCAGAGCGAATGCAGGAGTTCGCGGTCGCAGTCCGGCACCGCGGATCCCGGTACGAGCGGTGCCGGTGGGTCGGGCGGCGGCTGGGGTGCCCGGCGCCGTTCCGGGACGGAAGCCGCATCGGGGATGGCGCCCCGAGCCGGCTCGCGGGGTGGGTCGAGCGCCGACCGGGGCCTGATCACCGCCCCGGCCGAGGCGGGGTCCGGAAGCCCTAAGGCGTGCGCCTCCCGGCGCGGCGCGAGCGGGGGTTCCCAGCCGGGGTGGCCACTGTCCTCCGCACAACGATGGCCGCCATGGTCGCCGGGCACGGAACGGAGCCAGGCGGCGGAGCCGTCGACGGAGCTTGCCACGCGGTGCGCCCGGCACTGCGCGTACAGCATGTCCATCTGGCGTTCCCCGGGGATGGCGAGGTTGAGCACAAAGTTCGCCCCGGAGCGGATGGCGTAGTACGTCTGATGGCCCGAGACATCGTTGGTGACGGCGACGAGCAGCGCGAGGGGATGCCGGACCCGTACGACGCGCAGCCCCTCGGCCTGGAATTCGCTGGTGACGGGCATCAGGAGCGGCAGATCGAGGGCGGTGCCGGGGGCGGTCAGATCCGCGTCCTCGACGAAATCGACGCGGTCCAGGCCGGGGCGGAGACCGCTGAGCGGGGAGTGTGGCGACTCGAATTGGGCTCGGAGGCCGGACTGGGCCAGGAGATGCAGCCCGGTGGCGGACGAGGCGTGCTGATGCTGCATGGTGGTGCCCCCCGTTTGGTGCGTTCGTGCGGTGTTCCTTTGGTGGTGCGCGGGCCGGCCGGCTCGGGTCAGTGAGCGACGCGGCAGAGCTTGAGGGTCTTGCTGAGCAGGGAGCCGAGGCTCACCTTGTCGCCGTTGTCACCGGAGGCGCGCAGCGGGTCGATGTCACGGTATCCGGCATTACGGGCACGGTCGTTGAGAGCGTAGGTGGTGCCGTCGGGGGCGGTGAAGACCGCCTGATTGTCTTTACGGCATTCGGCAGTTCCGTGGTTGACCTTGAGCGGCCAGGTGTAGCCGAGGTTCTTATCGCTCATCTTCTGCCTGGCGGCGGTCGGGCTGGGCAGCGGTACGGGGTCCGTGGTGTGCGGTGCGCTGCGGCCGCCGCCCCCGCAGGCCGTAAGGCCCAGGAGAGCCAGTCCGGCCAGGGCGGATACGACGACGGATCGGGTCTGCCGGGCGGGTCGGCCCGGCCGGACGGGACGGGTCTGCCGGGCGGGACGGGTGTCTGCGCTCATGTGATGGCCACCTCACTGTCGGAACTGCGGGAACTGCGGGAATTACTGGGGACCGCTGGAATTACCGGCGCCGCCGGAAGCACCGGAACGCTCTGGCTCGCTGTCGGAATGTGAAGAATTGGAGAGTTCTGGTGTGCGCGGCTTTCCCTCGGCGCACAGGAGCGCGGCGTAGCCGTCCTCGAGCGACGGCTCGACCGGGCGCGCCCCCTCGGGCGGATGGGTGGTGACGATGCGGTACTCGGGCCCCTCGGCGGTGGTCACCGCGCTCACCACCTCCGCGCCAGGCGGCGGTCCGGCCGCCTTGAGGGCGTAGGTGCATCCCGCGGCCTGGCTGACCAGCGCGGCGGTGGTGTCATGGAAGACCAGCCGGCCGGCGGTGAGGACCGCCACCTCGGGGCAGGTCTGGGCGACGTCGTCGAGGATGTGCGTGGACAGCAGGACGGTACGGCCACCGCCGAGACCGGCCAGCAGGGCGCGGAAGCGCATCCGTTCGTGGGGGTCGAGTCCGGTGGTCGGCTCGTCGACGATCAGTACGGAAGGGTCGCCCATCAGTGCCTGGGCGATGCCGACCCGGCGCTTCATCCCGCCGGAGAAGCCGGCCAGCCGCTCGTCGGCGCGGTCCTCCAGGCCGACCTCGGCAATCTTGGCTTCGACCTGGGCGCGGCGGGTGCGCTTGTCGCGGATGCCCTTGAGGACGCCGATGTAGTCGAGGAACTCGCGGGTCGTCAGGTCGGGGTAGAGGGAGAGCTCCTGCGGGAGGTAGCCGAGGGTGCGTTTGACGGCGGTGAGGCCATGGCTGGTGGACAGGTCGTGGCCCGCCACGGTCACCCGCCCGGAGGTGGGCCGCAGTACGCCGGTGAGGATGCGCAGCAGCGTGGTCTTGCCCGCGCCGTTGGCGCCCAACAGTCCTACGGTGCCACGGTCGATGTGCAGATCGACGGCGTCCAGCGCGCGGCGGCCGCCGGGGTGGACCTTCGTCAGTCGCTCAGTGGTGATGTTCATGATGCTCCGTGTCGGCGTAGTCGGGCGACGAGATGGCCGAGGGCGTAGCAGGCCACGGCCATGGCCAGGACGAGGACGAGGTTCAGCAGCGCGGTGGCGTCGGTGACTTCGGGGCGCAGCGGACCGGAGCCCTGCCGGTTGGCCCAGACCTCAGGGGCGTGCGCCCAGGCGGCCAGCGGATAGCCGCCGAGCGGGGAGAGAACCGTGCCGGTGGCGGTGGGCAGCGGGGAGAACCTCGGCGGGAAGTGCAGGGCCCACAGCCACACGACGACCGTGACGGCGCGCGCGGCGGCGACCGGCATCAGCACGCCGAGCAGCCCGGCGAGCGCGGTCACGAGGAGCGCGGCGGGCAGTACGGCCACCACCAGGGCGACGACCGTCGAGGCCAACGGGGCGGCGGAGCCGGCGGTCACCGAGATCACCGCTCCGTAGAGGAGGAAGAGGACGACGACCGGCGCCAGCGCGGTCAGCAGCGGCCCGATCAGGGTCCCGGTCGTGCGTGCCAGCAGTCCGGCGGGGGTGGCGGTCAGCAGCTCGGGCATACCGCGCGCCTCGAGGGAGCGGCGCAGCCGGTCGGTGAGCGCGAGGCCCACGCCCAGGGTGCACAGGGTGTTGACCAGCACCGCGGCCGCGCCGCATCTGGCCGCCGGGTCGCTGTGTTCGGTGACGACGGGTGAGGTGGCGGCGAGGAGCAGGCTCAGCAGCGCCAGCGGGAGGACGGCGGCCCAGACGGCCTTGCGGCGGGCGGCCATCAGCGCTTCGTAGCGCAGGGTCACGAGCAGGGCGGTCATCAGGCCTCCCCGGGGCCGAGGCCGGGCCCGGAGGCGCGGCCGAGCCGGGCTCCCTGGTGTCCGCCGGGCCGGAGGGCGCGCAGCGCCAGCAAGGTCAGCCAGCCGCCGGCCAGCAGCGCGGGCACCGCCTGCGCCGCGCCCTCCGGCACCACCCGGTCGATCAGCAGGAGTTTGGCCAGGACCACGGCGACGACCAGCCCGGTGGCGGGCGCGGCCGAGCCGGACCGTACGGTCGCCCAGACCGCGCAGCCGCCGAGCAGGACGGTCAGCCCGGCCAGCTCGACGAGGGTGACGGCGAGGTCGAGGTGATAGCCGGTGGCCGTCAGCGCCCCGGTCATGACGAGGCTCGCCGCGGCCGTGACGGCGGCGGGCCAGGTCAGACGGCGGGCGACGGTGCGGGAGTAGGCGGTGGGCAGCGACAGATGGAGCTCGGTCATCGGCTCCCGGGCGACCACGGCCGCGCAGGCCAGGGCCGCGGCGGTGGGTGGTGCGCAGGTCACCAGCGCGCGGCCGAGCAGCATGCCCTCGCCGGTGCGCGCGGCCATCGCCCCGTATGCCAGGAGGGCCGCCAGCAGCGGCAGGGCATAGGCCTGCCGTCCGCAGCGGCGGACCTCGTGGGGCCACCAAGTCGCAGCAGTCATTGCGCCATTCCTCCCATGTGATCCCGCGGAAAGCAGGCGGTACGGACAGTACGTAGCGTCCCGGCTCTCTGCGGTTCACACGTGCCCGGGGCGGCGGTTCGCGTGCGTTCGGAGCGACGGTGGCAGGGGTGGGGTGGCGGTATGCGGTAGCAGGGATGGCGGCTCACGTACGTCCGGGGTGGCGGTGCGGCTGGGTCCGCGGTTCACGTACGTCCGGGCGGCTGTACGCCTGCCTCCGCGATTCACGTACGCCCGGGCGGCTGTACGCCAACGTCGGCGGTCCACGTACAGCCCGGAGCCGCGGCACGCCTGCGCACCGAGCGATGGCCTGCCTGCGCCCGCATTCGGCCGCTTTGCGCCCCCCACCCCACCCACACACCCTCCCCCGCCCCCACCCTGCCCTCCCCCCGAAGGGGGGAGGGCAGGGTGACGGGGGGGGGTGGGGGCGGGGGCGAGCGAGCAGCGCGCGGGCGCGGCTAGTCCGAGGGCTCCGGCCCCCCGGCCGCCCGCATCGCCGTGGCGGCCCAAGCCAGGAGTGCGAGGGCCAGGAGCAGCGTCCAGGGGGTGGTCGACAGCAGGTTGCCCGTCAGGTTCTGGAGCGGTGTGGTGAACATGCCCTGGGGGCCGCTGAGCAGGCCGAGGAGCCAGAGTGTGCCGCCGGCGGCCGCGCCCACGGCGGGGGCGAACCGTACGGACAGGGCCAGTGCCAGGGACGCGGCCAGCAACGATTCCCCGAGCCAGCTCGCGACCACCGTCCGCCAGGCGGGGCCGTCCAGCAGCGCCGAACACGCCAGGGCCAGCGCCACATCGACGCAGAGCACCACCACCAGCCGGGCCAGGAACACGGCCGCGGGCGGCACCGGCAGGGTGAACAGCAGCTCGCGCCGGGGATCCCGGCGGGGCGAGGCCACCAGGAGTGCGCCGAACAGCATCAGCAGGACCACGACGCCGCCGAACACCCGCAGGGCGAGACGTTCCTGGGTGAGGGTCGAGGCCACCAGTGCGGCGCCGACGATGCCGAGGGCGCTCAGCGGCGCCCAGATACGTGGCAGCAGCGCGGCCTGCCGCAGCGCGAGCAGTCCGGCCAGCCGCCAGGGCTGGGCAAGGCCGAGGGGCGCGAAGCGGCGGGGCCGCGCCGCCGGCACGGTTTCCGTGGCGGGCTCCGCCTGATGCCGGCCGGCGTCGGCCAGCGCGGGCCCCATGAGTGCGTCGAACGACGGGACCGCAACGGTGTGTTCCACCGCATCCGCCCGCGCCGCCTCACCGATGTCCTGCCACACTGCCATCCGCGTACGGCAGTCGAGGCAGTCGTCGAGATGTTGCTGGTGCTGCGCGGGGACCGCGCCGGGCCGGGAGAGACGCGCCAGGGCGTCGTCCGCGAGGTGAGGTGTCATCGTCGTCCCGTTCCTTCCAGCCGCGTGGCGGCGAGCATCTTGCCCAGTCGCCGTCGCGCATGGGACATCCGGCTCTTGACAGTGCCCACCGGGATGGCGAGCACGGTGGCCACTTCCGGGTAGGCCAGGTCCTCGACCAGCACCAGCGCGAGGACTTCGCGCAGATGTTCAGGAAGCGCCCGCACGGCTGTCAACAGCGCCGTGCGGTCGGCATCCTGCACAATCTGGTCCTCGACGCTCGGCGCGGGGTCCGGCACCTCGTGAGCCTCGGCGAGATCGGTCAGCTGCGGCCGCGATTTCCGGAGCTGGTTGTGGGCCTGCCGTCGTGCCACACCCAGCAGCCAGCCCCGTACCGAGGACTCACCACGGAAACCACCCGCCGAGCGCCACACGGCCAGCCAGGACTCCTGAAGGAGCTCTTCCGCGACCCCCTGATCCGAGGTGAGTCTGCGGATGAGGCGGAGCATGGTGGCCGCGTGCCTGTCGTAAAGGGACCGCAGGGCGGCCTGATCGCCGCGGGCGACCGCGGTCAGCAGAACTTCGTCCGAACACACACCGTGTACGTATCCAAGAATCCGGGATCGGTTCACGGATTCACCGGATTGATCTGATGTCCGAAGCGGGGCTCGGGCATACGGCCGGGATCCCGCACGGCGACGGGTCCCACCCCTCCGGCGGCCGGGCCGGATGCGACTGCCGTCCCGGATCCTCCTGCCTGGCCGACCGGATCTTCCCGCGACTGCCGCGCTCCCGCCCACTGCCGCGCAACTGCCAAGACTGCCAAGACCGCTCAGAACGGTTGAAGAGCCTCGAATGACCGTGGTTGCGTGAAGCCCGGATCGCGATCCATGCACATCCACCCGTCCATGTGATTTCAACGGAGGACACCATGGGAATCAACGGACCCGCCCAGACGCAGGACGACGGCCTGTTCGACCTCGACCTGGAGATCGGCGTGGAGAAGTCCATCGCCGGCCCGGCCGTCACGAGCATCTCTTACTGCACCCCCGGGTGCACCAGCGACGGCGGCGGCTCCGGCTGCAGCCACTGCTGCTGACATCACCGGCCGGTGGGACCGGGCGGGCGCTCGCCCGGCCCCACCGGCCGTTCCCGCCGCCTCAGACGCCTCCTACGAAGAGCTGCGCGGGGCAAGCGCCGCAGCAAAGGGCGGGGCGGCGAGAGTAAGGGGGAGCCGTGGGAGAAGCAGGGGGAGCCATGGGGGAAACACAGACATCGCACGCGCCGTTCGCCGCTCGGAAACTCTTCCTGCTGCGTGCGCCGTTGGCGCCGGACGCACCGGGCCTCCCCCTCCCCGATACGGGCGGCCCCCAGGACGTCGACGCCTGCGTCGCGCTCCTCTCCTCGGTCGACGACGACCCCGCGCTGAGCGAGGCGCTCGACCTCGCCTCCCCCAGTCTCAGCGCCCTGGTCCGCCGGGTCAGCGAGCGCGGCGGCGCCGGCATCAAGGCCGGTCAGCTGCGCCGGGCCGCCCTCGCCGCGCTCCGTTACGACATCCGGATGCGGACCCGGCCCACGCCGTTCGGCCTGTTCGCGGGGGTGGCGACGGGCGTCTTCGACGCCACGGCCAAGGTGGCGCGGGGCCACGCGCACCGCACCCGTACCCATGCCGATATGCAGTGGCTGACCAGGATCGGCCACCGCCTCGAGCGCGATCCGGCCGTGCTCGGCACGCTCACCGTCCAGGCCCACCAGGTTTTGGTGACCGCCGGGGACCGGCTGGTGCTCGTCTCGCCCTCCACCCAGGGCGTCGCCCCCTCCGAGAGCGGCGAGGGGCGGTCCTCGGTGTCCGTACGCAGGACGCCGGTTGTGGCGTGGGCGGTGGCCGAGGCGGCCGGACCGCTGCCGTACGAGGAGCTGGTCCGCCGGACCGCCGCGGCCTTCCCCACGGCTCCGGTGGGCCGGATCCGGGCCCTGCTGGCGGAGCTGGTGCGCCAGGAGATTCTGATCACCGGCCTGCGCCCGCCGCTGGACGGCGGCGACCCGCTGCGGCACCTCCTCGGGCTGCTCTCCCGGGTCACCGGGCCCGGCGCGGAGACCCGCCGGATCCACGCCGGGCTGCTGGCCTTCGACCGCGAGCGGCGGGCCTACGACGCGCGGCCCGTCGGCGACGGCCAGGCGTCGCTGCGCCGCCTCCTGGCGACCGCCCGGTCCGTCGAGCCGGACGACACTCCCCTGCACATCGACACCCGCCTGGATGCCGAGCTGCATCTGCCGTACGCGGTACGCGAGGCGATCGAGGCGGCCGCCGGCGTGATGTGGCGGCTCTCCCGTCCCAAGCTCGGACTGTTCGCGCTGCGGGACTACCACCGCCGTTTCCTCGATGCCTATGGGGCCGACCGCCTGGTCCCGGTCCTTCAACTCCTCGACGAATCAACGGGTTTGGGCGCTCCGGCGGGTTACGGCTGGCCCAACGGCGAGGCCGCTCCGGCGCCGCCCGACGATCCGCGTACCGCCCGCCGCGACCGCGCGATGGCCCGGCTGGTGGCCGCCGCTCAGCGTTCTGGGCGGCGCGAGGTGGTCCTCCAGGACGCCGACCTGCCCGAGCTGTGCCATGACATCGCCGACCCCGCGGACCTGCCCGGCTGCTGTGAGGTGACGGTGCAGGTCGTCGCCCCCTCGACGGACGCGCTGTCCAACGGGGACTTCCGGGTCTTCCTCTCGCCGTCGCCCGGCTCGCACCGGGCGGGGGCCACCTTCGCCCGGTTCGCCGATCAATGCCCCGGCTGGCGGGAGGCGTTCGCCGCGCTGCACCGCGACAATCCGGTGCACATCGAGGGCGCCGTCCCGGTCGATCTCGCGTTCCGGCCCCGTTCCGGACGGGCCGCCAACCTCGCCCACACCACGCCCGCGACCGGCCGCCGGATCGCCGTCGGCGTGCCCGACGCGGCCGGCGTCGAGGAGCTGCGGCTGTCCGACATCGGCATCGGCGCCACCCTGGAGCGCCTGACGGCCGTCCATCTCCCCACCGGCCGTGAGCTCGCCCCCGTCCTCGGCAACATGGTCAGCGCCCCCGCCCAGGCCCCCAACGCCATCCGCCTGTTGTGGGAGATCGGACTGGAGGGCCAGCGGCTGTGGGAGCCGTGGAACTGGGGGCCGCTCGCGGATGCGCCGTTCGTTCCGCGGGTGCGCCATGGCCGGTTCGTGCTGGCCCCCGCCATCTGGCGGCCGGACGAGATCCGTACGGCCGCCGAGCGGCTCCGTGGGGCGGGCGGTGCGCGCGAGGCCGACTGGGCGCGGGCGGTCGGGGACTGGCGGGCCGCCTGGGACGTACCGCGCCGGGTCCTCGCCGTCACCGCCGACCAGCGTCTGCTGCTCGACCTGGAGAACGTCTGGCATCGCGAGCTGCTTCTCGACCAGGTGCTGCGCCATCCCGATCTGATCGCCCAGGAGGTGCCGGGCGAGCAGGAGGGCCGGTTGGGGGGCCCGCTCGCCGGGCATGTCTCGGAGCTGGTCGTGCCGCTGGTCCGCCGGGAAACGGGCCTCCCGCGCCGCCGCCCGTACGCCGGCCACCTCCAGCCGGAGCGCACGGTTCACGGCCTCGGCGGCAATTGGCTCTACCTCAAACTGCACGGCGCCGCCCGCGCCCAGGACGCCCTCCTGCGTGACCGCCTTCCCGAACTCCTGGTGCAGGCAGCTGAGTTGGGCTGCGACGACTGGTTCTTCCTCCGCTACACGGACGACGCCGGACATCATCTGCGGCTGCGGCTGCACGGCCCGGACCCGCGCGCGCTGTGGGGTGCGGTGGCCCCCGAGACCGGCGCGCTGCTGACGAGCTGGCAGCGCGCGGGACTGCTGCGCGGCCACAGCCTCGCGCAGTACGACCCGGAGACCGAGCGCTACGGCGGCCCGGCCGCGCAGCGCCTGGCCGAGCGGGCCTTCCGGTACGACAGCGAGGCCGCCCTCGCCCTGCTGCGGCTGGCCAAGGACCCCGGCAACGATCACAGCGTCGACGATCTGGCCGTCATCTCCTGCGCCGCCCTGGCGCACGCCTTCGGGCCGCCCGCGCCCGGCCCTGCCCCGTCCACCGGCGACTACGGGCGCGACGGCGCCGCGGCCTGGCTGTCGATGACCGGCTCGCGCCGCGATCTGCCCGCCGAGTTCCGCACCAAGGCCGCCCGGTGGCGCCGCCTCGTCGACCCGTACGGCGGCTGGCCCGCCCTCGCCGGGGATCCCGCGGGCGCCCGCGTCCTGGAGGCGCTGCGCCCTCGCGACGAGGCAGTCCACCGGCTCGCCGCCCGGGTGAGGGAGTCGGGCGACACCCCCGAGGGACGGGTCGTCGGCAGCCTGCTGCACATGGTCTGCAACCGCTTGTTCGGCGGGTCCAGCGCCCGTGAAATGACCGTGCTGGGCATCGCCCGCGGCGCCGTACAGGACCACCTCAACCGCCGGAGGCACCAGCCGTGACCACAGCAGCCACGCTTATGGAGGGCGCCGTCGCCCTGGTCGCCGAGCGGCTCGCCGACCCCGGGCACATCGCCGCCGTGGCCTCCCGCGACGACAACCGCGATCCCGTCTACGACGCGGTGATGTGGGGCCCGCTCACTCTCGCCAACGGGCTCCCCGGCACGGCCCTCCTCTACGGCGAGCTGGCCCGTACCGACGGCACCTGGCGGCCGGTCGCGCACCGTCATCTGGCGGCCGCCGGGCGGGCCATGGCATCGGCGCCGAGCCGTGGGCTGTTCTCGGGTCCGGCCGCGCTGCTGGCGGCCGCACAGACCTGCGCCGGACGCGAGGGGCACTACGCCTCGCTGCGGCGTGATCTGGCCACCTGGGTCGCCGAGGACCAGACGGAACGGCTGCGGGCCGTCCGCGGTCGCGCCCAGGAGGGCGGTGCCGGTGTCGACTGGGCCGCGTACGACCTGATCAACGGGCTGTCCGGGACGGCCCGCCTGCTGCTGGACTCGGCGGCCGACCCGGCGGAGCGCGGCCCCGCGGTGGAGTCGGCCCTCACCGCATCGCTCCAGCACCTCGTCGCGCTCAGCGCGCCGATCCGGGTCGACGGCCACGACGTCCCCGGTTGGTGGGTGCCCCCCGAGCTCCAGATCAGCGACCGCGACCGCGCGGACTATCCGCGCGGCGACTTCAACCTCGGGATGGCCCACGGGATCGGCGGCCCGCTGGCGGTGCTGTGTTCGGCGTACGAGGCGGGCCGCGAGGTGCCCGGGATGCGCGCGGCCATCGAGCGCATCGCCGAGTGGCTGCTGGGCTGGACGCTGCGGGACGAGGCGGGCGCCTACTGGCCCGCCCGCGTGAGCTGGGACGACGAGCGGGCGGCGCGGCGCCCGGATGCGCTGTTCACCCGCACCGCCTGGTGCTACGGGACGCCCGGTGTGGCCGCCGCCCTCCATCGCGCGGGCACGGCGCTGGGCCGGCCGCGCTGGCGCGAGGCCGCCGTCGAGGCGCTGCGGGCCGCGCTCCGCCGGGACGAGTCGCGGTGGGCGATCGAGGGGCCCACGGTCTGCCACGGATACGCGGGGCTGCTGCGCGTCCTGGCGCGGGTGGCGGCGGCTTCCGGTGACGACGTGCTCCGTGCCGGGTGCGAGCGGCTGCGCGGCAAGGTGCTGGGGTGCGCCGAGGAGGAGGCGCCCTTTGCCTTCCGTCACCTCATGCGTTTCCCGGCCGCCGCCCGCTCGCCCGTTACGCACCGGGCGGTGAATGTCGCGGGGATGCTGGAGGGCGCCGCGGGCGTCGCCCTGGCGCTGCTGCCCGTCGACGGCGCACCGCTGCCCTGGGACCGCTGTCTGGGGCTGGCATGACCGCTCACCACGCAGAGGCGAACGGCCCGGACGACGCGCTCCAGGAGAGGAATGTCCCGATGCCTTCGACGCCCCCCGCCTTCGAGGTGGCCGGTCTCGTGGTGCGCTACGGCAAGCTGACCGCCGTCCAGGACGTGTCGCTCGCCTCGGCGCCGGGCCGTATCACCGCGCTCCTCGGCCCCAACGGCGCGGGGAAGTCCAGCCTGCTCAGGGTGCTGTCGACCGCGGCGCGGCCGGACGGTGGCAGCGTACGGATCTTCGGGCACGACATCAGCGAGGCGCCGATGGCCGCCCGGCGGCGCCTGGGGCTGGTCTTCCAGGAGCGGACGCTCGACAAGGAGCTGTCCGTCGAGCGGAATCTGTGGTTCCACGCCCGGCTGTTCGGCATGAAACGCGCGGATGCCAGGGCCCGTATCGGCCTGATGCTGGATCTGTTCGGCCTCGCCGACCGTCGCCGGGACCCGGTCGAGGAGCTCTCCGGGGGGCTGTCCCGGCGGGTGGAGATCGCCCGCGCCCTCCTTCACCGCCCGGGGCTGATCATTCTGGACGAGCCGACCAACGGCCTGGACCCGACCGCGCGCAGCGCCGTTTGGGACGATCTGCTGCGGCTGCGGGCCGAGTTGGGCGTCACGGTGCTCTACTCGACGCACTACATGGACGAGGCGGAGTACGCCGACGACATCGTCATCCTGCAGAAGGGGCGCGTGGTCCGGCGGGGCAGCGCCGACCGGCTCAAGAGCGGCCTGGACTCGTCGCGGATCATGGTGTCCTGCGCGGACAATGACGCCGCCGCGCGCCAGTTGCGCGCCGCGGGCTTCGATCCGCTGCTGGGTGCCGAGGGCGTCTGCGTGCACTGCGCCGCCCCGGAGACCCGGATCGCGGAGGTGGTGCGGGCCCTGGATGTGCCGGGACTGACCGTGTCCGTACGCCATCCGTCCATGAACGACGTGTACTTGGCTGCCGCCAACGGGAGGGACGGGCCGCGCGGGAGCGCCGGGCCGCAGGGGGACGACGGGCCGCGCGGGACCGACGTGCCCACCGGGACCGACGGGCCGCGCGGGAACGAGGCGCCACAGGGGCCGCTCGGCCAACGACAGCCGGTGCCGCAGAGCGTGAGGACGCCATGACCACAGCGACCGCCCCCGTACCCACCGCCGCTCCCGCCCCGGCAGCCGCCGAAGGGCGGCTGTCCGTCGCCCTGCGCGCCATCGCCGTGATCGCCCACCGCGACCTGCTCCGCCAGGTCAAACGGCCCGGCGTGCTCTTGAGCCAGGCGGTGCAGATCGCCTTCTTCGTCCTCGTCTACGCCGTCGGCTTCGACGGCATGATCCCTTCCGTGGGGTCCGTGCCCTTCAGCGCCTATGTCTTCCCCGGCATCATCGCCATCCAGGTGGTCTCCATCGGCGTCGCCTCCGGCCAGACGTACGCCTGGGACCGGGAATACGGTGTGCTGCGCGAGCTCCTCGTCGCCCCGGTGCCACGGATCTGTCTGCCACTGGGGAAGGTCGCGGCGGGCGCCGGGATGGTGAGCGTGCAGAGCGTCGTCATGCTGGCGTTCTCGCCGCTGATGGGGGTGGATCTGACGGCGGGCCGGTTCGCGGCCGCCGCGGGCTGCTACGCGCTGGCGGCCACGGTCTTCAGCGTCATCGGCCTGTGCCTGGCCACGGTCATCACACGGGTCCAGACGCTCCAGGCGACCGTCCAGCTCGTCATGTTCCCGATGCTGTTCCTGTCCGGCTCGGTCTTCAGCGCTCGGGACGCGCCGGGCTGGCTGGCGCTGATCATGCACCTCAACCCCATGACCTATGCCGTCGATCTGGCGCGGGGGACCCTTCTGGGCGGCGGCGGGCTGCTGGTGTGGTGGGCGGATCTGGCCGCGCTGGGCGGGGTGCTGGCGGTCGCGCTGGTGCTGCTGCGGCTGCGGAGCGGACGGTGAGCGCCGCGGAGGGCCCGGAGCCGTGCTGGGCCCCGCTGCCCGCACATGCGCGGGCCGCCGGGCCGCCGCTGGACGAGGAGGAGGCGGCGGCCGGCGTACTTGCCGGGGCGCTGGCCTGGCTCGACGCCCACCTCGAATGGTTCGCCCCGCCGCGCTGGGAGCGCTTCCTGCCGCGCCGCCCCTTCCGCCCCGGTCCGCTGCTCGAACTCCTCGGTCTGGTAAGGCTGTTGGACCGCTCGGGCCGTCTCCCCAAGGACGCCCCGCTGCCCTCCCGGGCCCTCGATCTCGCCGAACGGGCCGTGGCCGAACCGGACTTCGGCCGCGGCCTGTGCCGCGCCGACGCGCTCTTCCCGTACCACCTCAACCTCATCGCCCTGCTGGAGCTCCTCGGTCGCCCGCAGCCCGCGCTACGGGCACGGTGCGAGGCCCTGCTGGCGGCGGGCGCCGGCGCCCACGCGCAGCCGTACAAGCCGGTGCTCGGCCGGATCGAGCTGCGCTATTTCCTGGACCGCGGCGGCTTCCCGGCCCCCGCCCCGCTGCCCGAGATCGGCACGCTCCTCCGCGAGAGCCTGCCCGCCCTGCGCCCCGATGTCCTGCATCTCACCGAGAGTGAGACCTACGCCCTGACCCATGCGCTTTTCTACGTCACGGACTTCGGCGGCCGTGATCTTGTCGGCGGCCCCGAGGAGGCGGCCCGGCTGCGCGAGACCGTACGGGTCCTGCTGGCCGCCCATCTCGCCCGCGGGAGCCTTGACCTGGTCGCCGAACTCCTGCTCTGCGCTGGGGCGTTGGGGGCCTCCTCGGCCCCTCTGGTGCGCGACGGCTGGAGGGCCCTGGCCCGCGCCCGGCGGCCCGACGGCGCGGTGCCCAGCCCCGTACACCGGCCCGAAGTCCTGGCCGGGCTCACCGGGGAGAAGGCCGCAGCCTATCTCTTCGGCAGCTGCTATCACACGACGCTGGCGGCGGCGCTGGCCGCGGCGGTACGGATCGAGCGGGGCGGCGGCAGCGGTGTGGGCCGCGGTCCGCAACTCCCCTGCGCGGCGCCCGAGGAGATCCTGCGCTGGGCCCGGGAGGCGGCCCGGGTCCCGCCCGCGTCGCGGGAGGCCTGGGCGGCCCACCTCGCCCCGCTGCTGGTGCTCTGCGTCCAGGCGCGCGACCTGTCCGTCCTGAGGGAGGTGCTGCGGGCCGCCGATGCCCTCGGGCAGGGGTGCGCCCCGGTGGTCCGCTCGGCAGCCGCGTATATGTCCGCGCAGACGGGCTGACCGCCGGTACGACTTTGCAGCCCCTCGGGTGACCGACACTCCGATCGCCCTCCTGCGGGACCGGTCTCCCGATATCAACGCCACATGATCGAGGATGTGCGCCATCAGGTGACGTCGGGCCGTATCGCGGCAGACCTCCGGGGAATTCCCGAAACGGCCCTGTGGACCGTCTATCACCGGGCCGCCGAGGCCGCCCGGACGGACACCGTGCTGCCGGACCCGCGCGCGGTACGGCTGGTCGCCGAGGTGGAGTACCCGTTCCAGGAGCGGCTGGGCGCCGCCCGGCCGTGGGTGGCGCAGGCCATTGCGCTGCGTGCGCTGGCCTTCGACGGTGCGGTGCGCGCGTTTCTGGCCCGCCATCCGGAGGGCACCGTGATCGCGCTCGGGGAGGGCCTGGAGACGCAGTTCTGGCGGGTGGACAACGGCCGGGTGCAGTGGGTCACCGTGGACCTGAGCGATCCGCTGGAGTTGCGCCGGCGCCTGTTGCCGCCCGGCGCCCGTCAGCGGCTCGTCGCCTGCGACGCCCGCGAACGCCGCTGGATGGCCGGTATCGATCCCTCGCGCGGGGTGCTGGTGACGGCCCAGGGCCTGCTGATGTATCTGCAGCCCGCGCAGGCGCAGGGGCTGATCGGTGCCTGCGCGGCGGCCTTTCCCGGCGGCTCGATGGTGTTCGACACCGTGTCACGGCGGTTCAGTGCCCGCTCCCGCGACGGTGTGCGGGGTCCGGGCGGTCATCGTCTGCCGCCGATGCCCTGGGGCATGAACGCCGCCGAGCGGAAGGCGTTGCGCACCGCCCATCCGTCCGTCACCGAGGTGGCCGACGTCCCGCTGCCCGCCGGCCGCGGTCTCCTGGGGTTTCTTGCGCCGCGGGCCGCGGCGGTGCCGTTGCTGCGCGGGGACCGGCCGCTGATCACGCTGCTGCGGTTCGGTGCGGGCGGCGCCGGCTACTGAAGTGCGGGCCGGGCAGGCCCCGCCGGGTCCTCCGTCAGGAACTCCGCCACGAGGTCTGCCGGGTTGGCGGCCCGGGTCAGGGCGAACATCTCGTCGGGGTTGAACATGTCGTAGAGGACGACCGGCAGCGGTCTGCCCAGCGTGCTGACGAGGTGGCCGTCGGAGTGGAGCTGCCGCGCCAGGTCGACACAGAGTGCGTGGAACTGTGCGTCCAGGCGTTCGTCGCGCTCGTCCTGTTCGTGTTCGGGGAGCCCGTCCTCGTACCAGAGGCCTTCCGCCTGGGCCTGGATGCGGTGCAATTCGGCGCCGGCCGGGTCGTGTTCGGGGTGGTGTCCGACGATGCGGATGCCCTCCAGGCCCGACGGGGGGAAATAGGCGTAGTTCCAGCGGACCTCCCATTCTTTCGGCGGGTGTGGCTCCGCGAGCTGCCGGGCCACTTCGCGTTCGGTGTTGTAGCCGATCGCCAGGTACGGGAGGCGGGGGTCCTGGTCGACGCTGTCGATCCGGAAGGTGACGGCGTAGATGTCGGGCGTCAGCTCTTCGGGGAATTCCGCCAGGGCGCGCGCCGTCGCCTGCCTCATGTGCTGCCGGAACGTCCTCAAGAGGTCTCCTCGGTGGCGTGCGGATCACGGCGACGACTGGATCGTAGACCCGTGGGGTGCGTCCCTTCGCGGGGCGGGGCAGGAGGTGCCGCCGCCCCGCGGGGTCCGGGGCCGGGCGAGGCCGTGCGCGGTGGGCTCAGTCCTCGTGGCCCAGTTGGAGGTCGCGTTCGGTGCGGCCGCCGCCCGCCACCTGGAGGACGGTGGCCACCGGCGGGTATCCGGCGGCGATGACGGTGTACTCGCCGGCCGAGAGGTCCACGAAGCGGAACAGGCCGTCGGGTCCGGTGGTCGCGGTGTCGACGACATTGCCGCCCGCGTCGAGCAGGGTCACCCGCGCGTCCTCCACGGGGCGGCCGCCGCCCGCCCGTACGGTCCCGCGCAGCACCGCGCCGCCCGCGAGTTCGATGTCCTGGCGGGTCTCGCGGGAGGCGTGGACGGTGACGGGCAGCGCGGCGGGCCGGAACGCCGGGGCGCTGGAGGCGAGGGTGTATTCGCCGGCCACCAGCTCTCCGATGACATAGCCGCCTTCGCGCCCGCTGCGGGTGGTGGCGACGACCTCGCCGCGTACGTCGGTGAGGGTGACCATGGCGTCGCGTACGGGGGTGCCGTCGCCGGTGGTCACGGTGCCCGCGAGGCGTCCCGCGCCGCCGAGCACCACGTCCAGATCGACGGGGCGCTCGCCGACCGTGACGGTGACGGCCTGCGGCTGGTGGCCGCCCGCGGCCGCGATCAGCACGTACGAGCCGGCGCCGGGGGTGCTCAGGGCGTACCGTCCGTCCTCGCCGGTGGCGCCGCGTCCGATCTGCCGTCCGGCGACGTCGATGAGGGTGAGCGCGGCGCGGGGCACGACGGAGCCGTCGTGGTGCCGGACCGCGCCGCAGACGGGCACGCCGGCCGAGGTCGCGGCGTAACCGGCCGTGGGTGCATGGCCGTTGACGGCGGTGCGCGCCCGGGGCACGCCGGCCGCGGGGTCCTCGGTGTCGCCGTAGGGCGGGTGCGAGGTCTGGGGGGCCTGCGATGCAGGAGAGGCGTAGGACACCAGTGGTTTCTCTTTCAGGAAGAGGGCGAGCAGGAAACCCACGACGAGCACCGGCGCGAGGTAGAGGAAGATCCCCGGCATGGCGTTCGCGTACGCGGCGAGGTAGCTGTCCCGCAGCCCGGTGGGCAGGGCTCGTACCAGTTGCGGGGTGAGCGAGTCCGGGTCGGGCAGGCGCGCCGACCCGGGCAGTTCATGGGCGAGTTGACCGGCGAGGCGGTGGGCGAAGAGGGCGCCGAAGAGGGCCGCGCCGATGCTGCCGCCGATCTGGCGGAAGTAGGCGGTGATGCCGGTCGCGGTGCCGGGACCGGTGCGGCGTACGGAGCTGTGTACGGCGAGCACCAGCACCGGCATGACGAAGCCGAGGCCGAGGCCGAGGATGCCCGTCCAGAGGCTGTAGACGCCGCGCGGGGTGTCCGGCTCGATGTGGGACAGCAGCCACATGCCCTCGGCGGCCACCGCGCAGCCGAGGATCGGGAAGATCTTGTAGCGGCCGGTGCGGCTGATGAGCCGGCCGGTGGCGAGGGAGGCGAGGACGATGCCGCCCATCAGGGGCATCATCAGCAGGCCGGATGCGGTGGCGGTGGCGCCGTCGACCATCTGGAGGAAGGTCGGCAGATGGCTTGCGGCGCCGAAGAGCGCGATGCCGACGGCGGTCCCGACGAGGTTGGTGAGGGTGAAGACGGAGTCGCGGAAGAGCCGGAGCGGCATCAGCGGTTCGGCGGCGAAGCGCTCGACGGCGAGGAACAGCAGGGCGGCGCCGAGCGCTCCGGCGCCGAGCCCGAGGACGACCCGCGAGTTCCAGGCGTACTCGGTGCCGCCCCAACCGGCGAGGAGGACAAGGCAGGTGGAGAACGCGGCGAGCAGCAGCGCGCCCGCGATGTCCAGCTTGGGGCGGACCGGGGGCCTGGGGAGTCTGAGGAAGCAGGCGATGAGGAGGAACGCCAGCGCGCCGAAGGGCACGTTGAGGTAGAAGCACCAGCGCCAGGAGGCGTGATCGGTGAGGAGGCCGCCGATGAGCGGTCCGGCCGCGGCGGCGAGTCCGAAGGCCGCGCCGATCAGGCCCAGGCAGCGGCCGCGGGCCCGGGGCGGTACGACCTCGGCGAGGATCGTCTGGACGCCGATCAGGAGCCCGCCGCCGCCGATGCCCTGGACGGCGCGGAAGGCGATCAGTTCGTCCATGGAGTGCGACCAGCCGGACAGTGCCGAGCCGGCGACGAAGACCAGGATCGCGAAGAGGAAGACCGGTTTGCGGCCGAAGAGGTCGCCGAGCTTGCCGTGGAGCGGCAGGCCGATGGCGGAGGCGAGCAGGTAGGCGGTGACCGCCCAGGACATCCTGGGCATGCCGTGCAGCTCACCGACGATCTTGGGGAGCGCGGTGGCGGCGACGGTCTGGTCGAGGGCCGCGAGCACCGGCGTCAGCGTCAGGGCGGCGAAGACCGTCCGTCTGCGCCGGGAGCCGAGGGTCAGCCTCGCACCGCCGCCCGGGTCGACGATGACGGGCACCACGGTCCGCTTGGCCCGCTTGCCCCTCTTTGCCAGGGTGGTCCCGCCCACGTACTGCCTCCCTCGTCACACCTGCACCACCGCCCCTTTTTCGCATCGGGCGACAAGGGCGAACAAGTACGACGAAAGGGGGCATGCGGGGCGGGAAGGGGCGTCAAGTGCCTTACCCGGGGCGCCTATTGGGCTCCCATCAGGGGTTTCCGCACGACGACGATCCGGACGGCCGGACACCGCGGCGCAACGGAAACCACCCGAACCGGTGACCGGCTACTTCTCCATCTCCTTGGCGAGGTTGGCGAGGATCGCGTCGTAGATCCGGCCGAGCCCCTTGGGGGCGAAGGTCCGCTCGAAGAAACCACCGATACCGCCGGCGCCCTGCCAGTTGGTGGTGACCACGACGTTCGCGCGGTTCTCGCCCGCCGGGGTGACGACCCAGGTGGTCACCATGGAGGAGTTGCGGTCCTTCTCCACGAGCTGACCGTCGGTCGGCTCATCGACCTCCAGCAGGCAGTCGCGTACGCGCTTGCTGGTGGCCTGGAGCTTCCAGTGGACGAGGGTGCCCTTGCCGTCGCCGCCCTCACGGACCTCGTACTCGCTGAAGTGCTCGGGCAGCAGCTTCTGGCGCGTGCCGCTGTAGTCGGCGAGCGCGTCGAACACGTCCTCCGGGTCCGCCGCGATCTCGCGCTGCGTGATGGCCTCGACCTGACCCATGTGTGTCTTCCTCCAGTAGTCGGCTGCCGGTCCTGCGATGCGCCGCCAAGCCAACCACCACTGGGCGGCGCGCCCAAAATCCGGGGTGACGACCGACAAGGGAACAGGTGTTCTATTATCTGGAACGGGGACTCGACAGGACCCTGAAGGAGGCCCGATGCGCTGGGACAATCTGGGCGAAAGCCCTGCCGCGCTGTTCGGCACGGACGTCGTCAGCCGGACGATCGACACCCCCGAATTCCGTGGCATCACCTTCCACGAAGTGCGCGCCCGCTCGATCGTGAACCGCGTCCCGGGCGCCTCCCGGATGCCGTTCGAATGGACCGTGAACCCGTACCGGGGATGCAGTCACGCCTGCGTCTACTGCTTCGCCCGCAAGACCCACAGCTATCTGGACCTCGATACGGGGCTCGGCTTCGACTCGCAGATCGTGGTGAAGGTCAATGCCCCCGACCTGCTGCGCCGGGAGCTGACCGCCCGGCGCTGGCGCGGCGAGCACATAGCCATGGGGACGAACGTCGACTGCTATCAGCGGGCGGAGGGCCGGTACGCCCTCATGCCCGGCATCATCGCGGCGCTGCGCGACCACGCCAACCCGTTCTCCATCCTCACCAAGGGCACGCTGATCCTGCGCGACCTGGAGCTGCTGCGGCAGGCCGCCGACGTCACCGACATCGGCATCTCCGTCTCCGTCGGCTTCCTCGACCACGCGTTGTGGCGCACGGTCGAGCCCGGAACGCCGGCCCCCGAGCGCCGGCTGGACGTGGTGCGGACGCTCACCGCGCACGGCATCCCCTGCGGCGTCCTGATGGCGCCGGTGATCCCGTTCCTCGGCGACGCGCCCGACCAGCTGCGGGCGACGGTCCGGGCGATCGCCGAGGCCGGCGCCGGTTCGGTCACCCCGCTCGTCCTGCATCTGCGGCCCGGCGCCCGCGAATGGTTCATGGCGTGGCTGGGCCACCACCACCCGCATCTGGTGCGGCGCTACGAGCGGATGTACGCCGGCGGCTCGTACGCCCCCACCTGGTACCAGCGCCGGATCACCCGCCAGGTCCACGAACTCGCCGGGGAGTACGGCATCGGCCCCTACCGCGCCGGCGAGCACCGCAATGTCACGCCGTCCGCCGCCCCGGCGACGCCGGGCGGTCAGCCGTCCGAGCCCACGCAGTTGACGCTGCTGTGAGCCTCCGGCACGTCCGCCAGGGCGCGCGCCAGGCGGTCGCGGGCCGCCACCTGGGCGGCGATCCGCTCGTCGATGACGGCGAGCCGCTCGCGGGCGATCCGCAGGCCCTCGGGTGAGGGCGGCGCGGTGGTCATATCGCCGTCGAGGCACTGCGCGAAGCACCGTACGTCGGCGAGTGTGAGGCCGGCGTGGAGGAGGTGGCGGATGTTGCGGACGCGTACGGCCGTGCCCGCGTCGTAGTCGCGATAGCCGTTCGCCGTCCGCTCCGAGCCGATCAACCCCTCGCTTTCGTAGTTGCGCAGCGCCCGCGGCGACGCCCCCGTCAGCCGTGCCAGCTCCCCGATCCGCACCGGACCACCTCCGGGGACGTTTCTAGCAGGCCGGCGGCCGGCGGCCCGGCCCCGGTCAGCCGACCACCGCTCCCCCGTCCACCGGCAGCACCACTCCCGTCACGAACGAGGCGGCGGGAGCGGCCAGCTGCGTGATCGCCCAGGCCACCTCTTCGGGCCGCCCGACCCGCCCCATCGGGGTGTGGTCGATCTGCCACCGGCGGACGGCCTGCCGCTGCTCCGGGGACCAGCCCTGGTGCAGCGCGATCGGCGTCTCGACGGCGCCGGGTGCGACGGCGGCGACCCGTACGCCGCGGGGCGCGAGCTCCACCGCCCAGCTGCGGGTGAGGAGTTCGAGGGCCGTCTTGGTCGCGGCATAGACGGCGTTGCCCGGCCAGCCGCGCTGGCCGACCGAGGTGCTGAGGTTGACGATCACCCCGCCGGTCCGTTCGAGGTGCGGTACCGCGGCCTGGGTCAGCAGCACCGGCGCAACGAGGTTGGTGGCCAGCAGCGGCGTCATCAGCTCCTTGGTGTACCCGCCGAGCGCTCCGTTGCCGACCGTCGCGGCGTTGTTGACCAGCACATCCAGCCGCCCGTACGTCTCGGCCGCGTACCGCACGATGTCCTCGGGCGACCCGTCCTCGGTGATATCGGCGGCATACGGCACGATCGCGCCGCCCTCGGGGCACTCCCGTGCGGTCTCTTCCAGTGGTGCGCTGCGCCGTCCGACGGCCACCACCCGCGCCCCCTCGGCCGCGAAGGCATGGGCGGTGGCGCGGCCGATGCCCGTGCCGGCCCCGGTGACGATCACGACCCGGGCGGCGGGCGAGGGGGACGCGTGGTGCTGCTGTGTGTCTTCCATGCCGGGAGTCTCGAACCCTGCCCCCGGCGTCAAGGTCAAGTCCCGGCCTTGCGGCCGTCGCGCTCGGCGCCGTCCGGCCCGTCCTCCGCCGTGTCGTCGTGCACCCCCAGCCGCGCCAGTGATGCCGCCGCGGCCGCCGCCAGGCGGGGATGCGGGAGGGCGGCGGTGAGCGTGGGGACCGCGCGGCGGTCGCCCAGGGCGCCGAGGCCCTCGACACAGGCGAGGGCCACCCGCCAGTACGGGTTGTTGGGGGTGAGCAGGCGGTCCAGGGTGGAGATCAGGGCCGGTACGGACTGCGGGGCGCGGAGTTCGGCGAGGAGCCGGACGGGGTGCAGGGCGTAGGCGGTGCGCAGCGGGTTGGTGGCGAGGGCCGCGGCGGCGCGGGCGGTGCGGGGGTCGCCGAGGCGGCCCAGGGCGTGCGCGGCCGTGGCGCAGCGGACGGGTTCGCGGTAGTTCAGCAGCAGCACCAGCGTCTCGAAGGCGCGTTTGTCGCCGGCGCAGCCGAGGACGAAGGCCGCGATCTCCCGGGCCCACAGGGGGCGCTCCACGGCGACCAGCATCCGGGCCAGTTCCTCGCGTCCGGCCGTGGTGTTCTTCCGGGCAAGTCCGAGCAGCCGCTCGTAGGCGACCAGATCCTGTGGGGAGCGGAGCTCGGCCCGCACCCGGTCCGTCAACTCGTGGAATTCGTCTTCCATTTGACGCTTCCCTCCCGCCGGGCCTCCCCGGTTCCGCGGACGTGGCCTGCGCCACAGCCTAATGACCCGCACTACCCCTGGCGCTCCGGTTACCCACCGGTTAACCTGCTGGAACGAGCAGCACCCCTGCTCGGGCGGCCGGTGACGCAGCCGCCAGCAAGTGAAGTCGGTTCGGCACCGCACCTGCACGACAGCTTCAGGTAGCACATGGCACGGCCCCGGGACAGGGCTTGCCACGGCTCCCTCTCCGCCGGCGCTCCTGTGGCGCTGCGGCTTCCGCGGCCCACCCGCCGTTTCCCTTGAGCCGCTGCGCGCTGCACACGGTCGCGTCCGTGCGGCACTCCTCAGTCGTCACTTCTCCCCTGCCCTCAGGGGAACACCCTCTGGAGTCTCGCGATGGGCCCTTCGTCCACCCCTGATCTCTCAACCGACGTTTCCCCTCTGTCCCTTTCGACCGTGGCCGTGGTCGGGCTCGGCACCATGGGCACCGGCATCGCCGAGGTGCTGACCCGGGCCGGCCGCGAGGTCATCGGCATCGACACCGACGAGGCCGCGGCCCGGCACGCCGTCGCCGCCCTCGAGGCCGCCACCGCACGCGCCGTGCAGCGCGAGCGGATCACCGAGCGGGAGCGGCAGGACATCCTGGCCCGGTTCCGCACCTTCTCCGATCTGCAGGCCGCTGCGGACGCCGATCTCGTCATCGAGGTCGTGCCCGAGGACTACGAGCTCAAGCGGCAGGTCGTCACGGCCCTGGACGGCATCGTCCGCCCGGACGCCATCCTGGCCACCGGCACCAACGCGCTGTCGGTGACCCGGCTGGCCGCCGATTCGCAGCGCCCGGAGCGGGTGCTCGGTCTGCACTTCTTCAACCCCGCGCCGGCCATGAAGCTGGTCGAGGTGGTCTCCTCGGTGCTCACCGCGCCGACCGCGGTCGCCGCCGTCACGCAGCTCGCCCGCGAGCTGGGCAAGGACCCCATCGCGGTGGGCGACCGCCCCGGCTTCGTCGCCGACGGCCTGCTCTTCGGCTACCTCAACCAGGCCGCCGCGATGTACGAGTCCAAGTACGCCACCCGGGAGGACATCGACGCGGCGATGCGGCTGGGCTGCGGGCTGCCGATGGGTCCGCTCGCGCTCCTGGACCTGATCGGTGTGGACACCGCCCGCACGGTCCTGGAGGCGATGTACGCCGAGTCGCGCGACCGGCTGCACGCTCCCGCGCCGATCCTGGGGCAGCTGGCCGAGGCCGGGCTGACCGGCCGCAAGGCGGGCCGCGGCTTCTACACGTACGAGGCACCCGACAGCGCCACGGTCGTCCCGGACGCGGAGACGCCCGCGGCCGCCGGTGACCAGGCGGCGGGCCGCACCGTCCGTTCCGTCGGCGTCGCCGGGTCCGGGACGATGGCCAGCGGGATCGCCGAGGTCTTCGCCAAGGCCGGCTTCGAGGTCGTGCTGGCGGCCCGCAGCCTGGAGAAGGCGGAGGCGGCGAAGGCCCGGATCGCCAAGTCGCTGGGCCGCTCGGTGGACAAGGGCCGGCTCAGCGCCGAGGCGCGGGATGCCGCCCTCGCGGCGGTCACCCCGGCCGGCTCCCTCGACGCCTTCGCGGACGTGGACCTGGCGGTCGAGGCGGTGGCCGAGGACCTGGAGATCAAGCAGCAGCTCTTCGCCACGCTGGACAAGGTGTGCAAGCCGGGCGCCGTGCTGGCCACGACGACCTCGTCGCTTCCGGTGGTGGCCTGCGCACGCGCCACCTCCCGTCCGCAGGACGTCATCGGCATGCACTTCTTCAACCCGGCCCCCGCGATGAAGCTGGTCGAGATCGTCCGTACGGTCCTGACGGCCGACGAGGTGCACGCCACCGTCCGCGCGGTCTGCGCCAAGGTCCGCAAGCACCCGGTCGACTGCGGTGACCGGGCCGGCTTCATCGTCAATGCGCTGCTCTTCCCGTACCTGAACAACGCGATCAAGATGGTCCAGGAGCACTACGCCTCCCTGGACGACATCGACGCCGCCATGAAGCTGGGCGGCGGTTACCCGATGGGCCCGTTCGAGCTCCTCGATGTCGTCGGCCTGGACGTCTCCCTGGCCATCGAGAAGGTGCTGCACGCCGAGTTCCGCGACCCCGGGCTCGCTCCGGCGCCGCTGCTGGAGCATCTCGTCGCGGCGGGCTGCCTCGGCCGCAAGACCGGCCGCGGCTTCCGTGAGTACGCCAAGCGCTGACGGGCGGGGGCGCCCCCGGCCGCGCGCCGGGGGCACGTGGGGCGGACTGCTGGACCCTTGGGCCGGCGGTCCGTCCCAGGTCACGGGGGCGCGGCCGGTACCTGATGCCGCAGGCCGAGTAGATATGCAGTACCGTCCCCACATGTCCCAGCCCGCTCGTACGCCGACTTCCGACGCAACAGACACCAGCACTCCCGGCGCTCGCCGCGCGGCCGCTCAACGGCTCAAAATGCGCCGCGAACTGTCGGCGGCGGCCATGGAACTGTTCGCGACCAAGGGCTACGAGGCGACCACGGTCGACGAGATCGCGGCCGCCGCGGGGGTCGCCCGCCGTACGTTCTTCCGCCACTTCCGCTCCAAGGAAGAGGCGATCTTCCCCGACCACGACGACACCCTCGTGCGCGCCGAGGCCGTCCTTGATGCCGCCCCGCCGCACGAGAACCCCCTCGACACGGTCTGCCGCGGCATCAAGGAGGTCATGCGGATGTACGCGGCCGCCCCGGCCGTCTCCGTCGCCCGCTACCGCCTCACCCGCGAGGTCCCCACGCTGCGCGAGGCCGAGATCGCCTCGGTCGCCCGCTACGAACGCCTCTTCACCCGCTATCTCCTCGGCCACTTCGACGAGGGCGCCCACCGCGAGGGCGATGACGACCCGCTGCTCGCCGAGGTCGCCGCCTCGGCCGTGGTCACCGCGCACAACCACGTCCTGCGGCGCTGGCTGCGCGCGGGCGCCGAGGGCGACGTCGAGACCCAGCTGGACCATGCCTTCGAGATCGTGCGGGAGACGTTCGGCACGGGCATCGGCGCGGGGCGCACGGCCACCGGGGAGGGGGCCCCGCCGGCGAAGGTGTCGCGGGAGGGCGAGGTCCTGGTTGCGGTGGCCCGCACGGATGCGCCGCTGGACGAGGTCATGCGGACCATCGAGCGGGCGCTGAAGAAGCGCTGAGGACGTTGTCGCTTGCCGCCGCCCGGATCCGGGCGGCGGCTTCTTCTTGCCCGGAAACCTCCGGGCAGTGCCCAAGTCGCGTTTTCTGCACAGCAGTTGAGCCGCCGGGTGATCCCGTGCACCGCTTCGTCCGGCGCGTCCCCCGCGGGCCGCGGGCGCGCCGGCCCTTTGAACGATCATCGCTCATCTCGCTCATTTGAACCCCGGGGCACTCAACCGAGAAATTCATGGCACTCAGTGTCTTGTCAGATGGCACGCGGTGTCATACGTTGAAGGTGTCCGGTCGACCGGCGCACACGACACCCCGTGCACCGGCTGTCCCAGCAACCCTTCGCGGCTGCCCGCCCGGACGCCTGCGTCACAGGCATCAACACCGCGCCCACCGGCGCATTCGCCACACCGGCCGAACCGACGGCACCACCCCCGCACCACCCCCCCGACGTTCCCTCAAGCCGTTCCCCTGACGCGTGCTTCGCCGGAGGCAACCCGTGAACGAAATCCTGGACGCGATCCTCGCGCCCGACACCACCCGCGACGACTTCGCCGCGCTGACCATCCCTGAGTCCTACCGCGCGGTGACCGTGCACAAGGACGAGACGGAGATGTTCGCCGGCCTGTCCACCAAGGAGAAGGACCCGCGCAAGTCGCTGCACCTCGACGAGGTGCCGGTGCCCGAGCTGGGGCCCGGTGAGGCCCTGGTGGCCGTGATGGCCTCCTCCGTGAACTACAACAGCGTCTGGACCTCGATCTTCGAGCCGCTGTCGACGTTCGGGTTCCTGGAGCGCTACGGCAAGCTCTCCCCGCTCACCAAGCGGCACGACCTGCCGTACCACGTCATCGGTTCCGACCTGGCCGGCGTGGTCCTGCGCACCGGTCCGGGCGTCAACTCCTGGCACCCCGGCGACGAGGTCGTCGCGCACTGTCTGTCCGTCGAGCTGGAGTCCTCCGACGGCCACAACGACACCATGCTCGACCCCGAGCAGCGGATCTGGGGCTTCGAGACCAACTTCGGCGGTCTCGCCGAGATCGCCCTGGTCAAGTCCAACCAGCTGATGCCCAAGCCCAACCACCTGAGCTGGGAGGAGGCGGCGGCGCCCGGTCTGGTCAACTCGACCGCGTACCGCCAGCTGGTCTCCCGCAACGGCGCCGGCATGAAGCAGGGCGACAACGTCCTGATCTGGGGCGCCAGCGGCGGCCTCGGCTCGTACGCCACCCAGTTCGCGCTGGCCGGCGGCGCCAACCCGATCTGCGTGGTCTCCAGCGACCAGAAGGCGGAGATCTGCCGGAAGATGGGCGCCGAGGCGATCATCGACCGCAACGCCGAGGGCTACAAGTTCTGGAAGGACGAGCGCACCCAGGACCCGAAGGAGTGGAAGCGCTTCGGCAAGCGCATCCGCGAGTTCACCGGCGGTGAGGACATCGACATCGTCTTCGAGCACCCCGGCCGCGAGACCTTCGGCGCCAGTGTCTACGTCACCCGCAAGGGCGGCACCATCACCACCTGCGCCTCCACCTCGGGCTACATGCACGAGTACGACAACCGCTACCTGTGGATGTCCCTGAAGCGCATCATCGGCTCGCACTTCGCGAACTACCGCGAGGCGTGGGAGGCCAACCGCCTGATCGCCAAGGGCAAGATCCACCCGACGCTGTCGAAGACGTACACGCTCGAGGAGACCGGGCAGGCGGCGTACGACGTGCACCGCAACCTGCACCAGGGCAAGGTCGGCGTGCTGGCGCTGGCGCCCGAGGAGGGCATGGGCGTGCGCGACGAGGAGATGCGCGCCAAGCACCTCGACGCCATCAACCGCTTCCGCAACGTCTGACGCGCGCGCGTCACCTCGCCAGCGTCTGAACGACGAAGATACGGGTCACATATGACTGAGCGTCAGAAGGATCGTCCGTGGCTGATGCGGACCTACGCCGGGCACTCCACCGCCGAGGCGTCCAATGAGCTGTACCGGCGCAACCTCGCCAAGGGCCAGACCGGCCTGTCGGTCGCGTTCGACCTCCCGACGCAGACCGGATACGACCCCGACCACATCCTCGCCCGCGGCGAGGTCGGCCGGGTCGGGGTCCCGGTCTCCCATCTCGGCGACATGCGGCGGCTGTTCCAGGACATACCCCTGGAACAGATGAACACCTCGATGACCATCAACGCCACCGCCATGTGGCTGCTGGCCCTCTACCAGGTGGTCGCCGAGGAACAGGGCGCCGACATCACCAAGCTGTCGGGGACGACGCAGAACGACATCGTCAAGGAGTACCTGTCGCGGGGAACGCATGTCTTCCCGCCGGGGCCGAGCCTCCGCCTGACCACCGACATGATCGCGTACACGGTCAACAACATCCCGAAGTGGAACCCGATCAACATCTGCAGCTACCACCTGCAGGAGGCGGGCGCCACACCGGTCCAGGAGATCTCGTACGCGATGTCCACCGCGATCGCCGTGCTGGACGCGGTCTTCGCGTCGGGGCAGGTCCCGGAGGACCGCAAGGGCGATGTGGTCGCCCGGATCTCGTTCTTCGTGAACGCCGGGGTCCGATTCGTCGAGGAGATGTGCAAGATGCGCGCCTTCGGCCGCATCTGGGACAAGGTGACCCGCGAGCGCTACGGCATCGAGAACGCCAAGCAGCGCCGGTTCCGCTACGGCGTCCAGGTCAACTCCCTGGGCCTGACCGAGGCGCAGCCGGAGAACAACGTCCAGCGGATCGTGCTCGAGATGCTCGCGGTCACCCTGTCGAAGGACGCGCGCGCCCGCGCCGTCCAGCTCCCCGCCTGGAACGAGGCGCTGGGGCTGCCCCGGCCCTGGGACCAGCAGTGGTCGCTGCGCATCCAGCAGGTGCTGGCGCACGAGAGCGATCTGCTGGAGCACGAGGACATCTTCGCCGGATCGCATGTCATCGAGGCCAAGGTGGACGCCCTCGTCGACGAGTGCCTGGCCGAGATCGACCGGATCCAGGAGATGGGCGGCGCGATGGCCGCCGTCGAGTCCGGCTATCTCAAATCGCAGCTGGTCTCCTCGCACGCCGAGCGCCGGGCCCGGATCGAGGCCGGCCAGGAGAAGATCGTCGGCGTCAACTGCTACGAGGGCACCGAGCCGAATCCGCTCACCGCGGATCTGGACACCGCCATCATGACCGTCGATCCGGCCAACGAGGCGCGGGTCGTCCAGGCCCTGCACGACTGGCGGGACAACCGCGACGAGGGGCGCGCCCAGGAGGCGCTGTCGGCGCTGAAGAAGACCGCGGCGGGCGAGGGCAACCTCTTCTCGGCGACCCTGGAGTGCGCTCGGGCCGGGGTGACGACCGGCGAGTGGTCCTGGGCGCTGCGGGATGTCTTCGGCGAGTTCCGGGCGCCCACCGGCGTCTCCGGCGCGCCGCTCGCCGTCACGGCCGAGGCGGGCACCCCGCTCGCGCTGGTCCGCGAGAAGGTCGCGAAGACGGCGGCCGACCTCGGCACCGGCAAGCTGCGCCTGCTGGTCGGCAAGCCCGGCCTGGACGGGCACAGCAACGGCGCCGAGCAGATCGCGGTACGGGCCCGGGACGCCGGCTTCGAGGTGGTCTACCAGGGCATCCGGCTGACGCCGGAGCAGATCGTCTCGGCGGCCGTCGCCGAGGACGTGCACTGCGTGGGGCTGTCGATCCTCTCCGGTTCGCATGCCGAGCTGGTGCCGGACGTACTGGCCCGGCTGCGCCGTACCGGCGTGGACGACGTTCCCGTCATCGTCGGCGGCATCATCCCGTCCGCCGACGCCACCGCGCTCCGGGAAGCCGGGGTGGCGGCGGTCTTCACACCCAAGGACTTCGGTATCACGGAAATCATCGGCCGCATCGTCGACGAGATCCGGAAAGCGAACCAGCTCGACCCTCTGGAGGTCCCCGCATGACCCAGGTGAACCGTCTGCGGCCCCGCCGCTCGTGCCTGGCGGTCCCCGGATCCAACCCCCGCTTCCTGGAGAAGGCTCAGGGGCTACCGGCCGACCAGGTCTTCCTCGACCTGGAGGACGCCTGCGCGCCGCTCGCCAAGGAGGGCGCCCGGCACACCATCGTCGATGCGCTGAACAACGGCGACTGGACCGGCAAGACGCGGGTCGTGCGGGTCAACGACTGGACGACGCACTGGACCTACCGGGATGTCATCACGGTCGTCGAGGGTGCGGGCCCCAACCTCGACTGCATCATGCTGCCGAAGGTGCAGGACGCCCAGCAGATCGTGGCGCTGGACCTGCTGCTGACCCAGATCGAGAAGACGATGGGTTTCGAGGTCGGCAAGATCGGCATCGAGGCGCAGATCGAGAACGCCAAGGGCCTGGTGAACGTCGATGACATCGCCGGTGCCTCGCCGCGCCTGGAGACCATCATCTTCGGCCCGGCCGACTTCATGGCGTCCATCAACATGAAGTCCCTGGTGGTCGGCGAGCAGCCGCCGGGCTACCCGGCGGACGCGTACCACTACATCCTCATGCGGATCCTGATGGCGGCCCGTACGCACGACCTCCAGGCCATCGACGGTCCCTACCTCCAGATCAAGAACGTCGACGGCTACCGCGAGGTCGCCGGGCGCGCCGCGGCCCTCGGCTTCGACGGCAAGTGGGTGCTGCACCCCGGTCAGGTCGACGCCGCCAACGAGGTGTTCTCGCCCTCGCAGGAGGATTACGACCACGCCGAGCTGATCCTGGACGCCTACGAGTGGTGCACCTCGGAGGCGGGCGGCAAGAAGGGGTCGGCGATGCTCGGCGACGAGATGATCGATGAGGCGAGCCGGAAGATGGCGCTGGTGATCGCCGGCAAGGGCCGGGCCGCCGGCATGACCCGTACCTCGAAGTTCGAAGCTCCGGAGGCGTAAGCGCGATGCAGTTCGGCCGTACCTATGAAGAGTTCACCGTCGGCGATGTGTACAAGCACTGGCCGGGGAAAACCGTCACGGAATACGACGACCACCTCTTCTGTCTGCTCACGATGAATCATCACCCGCTGCACATGGACAGCAACTACGCGGAGCAGACCACCGACTTCGGAAAGAATGTCGTCGTCGGTAACTACATCTACTCACTGCTGCTGGGCATGTCGGTGCCGGATGTCTCCGGAAAGGCGATCGCCAATCTGGAGATCGAGTCACTGAAGCATGTGGCGCCGACCTTCCACGGCGACACGATCTACGGCGAGACGACGGTGCTCGACAAGACGCCGTCGAAGTCCAAGTCGGACCGCGGGATCGTGTATGTCGAGACCAAGGGCTACAAGCAGGACGGCACGCTGGTCTGCGTCTTCCGGCGCAAGGTGATGGTCCCCACCGAGACGTACATCAAGGAGCGCGGCGGCGAACAGCCCGGCCGCCCGGAGCTCAAGGCCCCGCCGGCCAAGAAGGAGAAGTGAGCGTCATGAGCCGTCTTGCGCAGACCGAGGGTCTGACCGACATTCAGCGGGAGATTCTCGCCACCGTCCGCGACTTCGTGGACAAGGAGATCCTGCCGGTCGCCACCGAGCTGGAACACCGCGACGAGTACCCGGCGGCGATCGTCGAGGGACTGAAGGAACTGGGCGTCTTCGGGCTGATGATTCCCGAGGAGTACGGCGGTCTGGGTGAGTCCCTTCTCACATATGCGCTCACCGTCGAGGAAATCGCCCGCGGCTGGATGAGCGTTTCGGGCATCATCAACACCCACTTCATCGTGGCGTACATGCTGAAGCAGCACGGCACGCAGGAACAGAAGGACTATTTCCTGCCGAAGATGGCGGCCGGTGAAATCCGCGGCGCCTTCTCGATGTCGGAGCCGGCGCTGGGCTCGGATGTGTCGGCCATCTCCTCCAAGGGCGTGCGGGACGGCGACGATTACGTCCTCAACGGCCAGAAGATGTGGCTCACCAACGGCGGCTCCTCCACGCTCGTGGCGGTGCTGTGCCGTACGGACGAGGGCCACCCGGAGGGCACCGCGCCGCACAAGTCGATGACGACCTTCCTGGTGGAGAAGGAGGCGGGCTTCGGCGAGGTCCGTCCCGGCCTCACCATTCCGGGCAAGATCGACAAGATGGGCTACAAGGGCGTCGACACCACCGAGCTGATCATGGACGGCCTGCGCATTCCGGCCGATCGGGTGCTCGGCGGGGAAACCGGACGTGGCTTCTATCACATGATGGACGGCGTCGAGGTCGGCCGGGTCAATGTCGCCGCGCGTGGCTGCGGTGTCGCACAGCGCGCCTTCGAGCTGGGCGTTTCGTACGCCCAGCAGCGCCAGACCTTCGGCAAGCCGATCGCCCAGCATCAGGCCATCCAGTTCAAACTGGCGGAAATGGCCACAAAGGTCGAAGCGGCGCATGCAATGATGGTTAACGCCGCTCGCAAAAAGGACTCCGGCCAGCGAAACGACCTCGAAGCGGGCATGGCGAAGTACCTGGCCTCCGAGTACTGCAAGGAGGTGGTCGAAGACGCTTTCCGTATCCATGGCGGATACGGCTTCTCCAAGGAGTACGAGATCGAGCGTCTCTACCGCGAGGCCCCGATGCTCCTGATCGGTGAAGGTACCGCCGAGATCCAGAAAATGATCATTGGTCGACGGCTACTGGAGGAGTACCGAATCCAGGGGTGAACGTCCCGTTTGGGGCGTTTTCGTCTAGACGAAGATCACACCCCGTCATCGTTCTTCGGCCACGGATTGGCGCTGGCTCTTGGCCAGTTGCCACCCGTACCCGATAGCATCCCCGGAAAGCCGCCGTCCCCCGTATCCCTACGCGGCATCCTCCGCTACGAAGGTCATCCATGCCCCACAGCCAATCCTCTGCACCTCGCGGTCGCGTCCGCCTCGCGCGCGGAGCGTCGCCGTGGCTCCTCCCGACCGTGGCAACGGCAGCGGTCAGCCTGGCCCGCTCCCGTCGCTCGGGACGCTGGGCCGCCGTCGCCGTGCCCACCACCGCTCTCGCGGCGGGCATGCTGTGGTTCTTCCGCGACCCCGAGCGCGAGATCGCTCAGGGCCGCGTCATCTCTCCGGCCGACGGCGTGGTGCAGAGCATCATGCCGTGGAAGGACGGGCGCACCCGCGTCGCGATCTTCATGAGCCCGCTGAATGTCCATGTCAACCGTGCGCCCCTGGCCGGCACGGTGACGTCCGTGGAGCACATCCCCGGCGGATTCGTCCCGGCGTTCAACAAGGAGAGCGAAAACAACGAGCGGGTCGTCTGGCACTTCGACACCGAGCTCGGCGACATCGAGATGGTGCAGATCGCCGGCGCGGTGGCCCGCCGCATCGTCCCCTACGTGCCCCAGGGCACGAAGGTCGAGCAGGGCGAGCGCATCGGACTGATCCGGTTCGGCTCGCGCGTCGACGTCTACCTCCCGGAGGGCGTCGAGCCGGCCGTCGAGGTCGGCCAGGCCACGACCGCGGGGGTGACTCGCCTTGACCGTGATTGATCCTGAAACACAGGCAGGCTGGGCGCCCGAGACCGAGGAGGACGGGGACGACATGCCGCTGTCCACGCGGCTGTCGATAGCGGACACCCTCACTCTCGGCAACGCCATCTGCGGCTTCATGGCCGTGTACTTCACCACCACCGGCGTCCTCATCCCGCATCTGACCGGGACCGAGGACGGCGGGATGGCGCGGCACAGCGCCGCGGTGGCCGTGATCCTGATGCTGATGGCGTCGGTCTTCGACCTCTTCGACGGTCTGGTCGCGCGCAAGCTGCGGGCCTCGGCGATGGGGGCCGAGCTCGACAACCTCTCCGACCTGATCAGCTTCGGGCTGGCGCCCGCGTACTTCGTGGTGACCTGGGGCATGGTCGCGGTGCCCGCCTCGGGCGCCAACCAGCGGGTGTCGGTGGTGGCGGCGGTGGTGGTGCTGCTGGCGGTGGTGCTGCGGCTGGCGCGGTTCTCCTGCGTCACGCTGCGCGACGGCATCTTCCAGGGCATGCCGAGCCCCTTCGGCGCCCTGACCGTCGTCGCCATCGTGCTGCTGGAGCTGCCGTTCCTGCCGACGCTGCTGGCGATCATCGGGGTGGCCTGGCTGATGGTGAGCCGGGTCGAGTACCCCAAGCCGCGGGGCCGGCTCGCGGTGGCGATGCTCAGCTGGATCGTCCTCAGCATGGGCATGCTGGCGGCCTGGGCGCTGGACGCCCCCGGCGGCCAGCTGCTGCTGTGGACCGGCTGCTCCCTCCAGGTGGTCCTGGGCGCGATGATCCCGCTGTTCGCGACGGCCCGGAGGGTGAACACCTTCCGCGACAATCGCCGCGAGTCGCGGGCCGCACAGCTTCCCTAGCGGGGACGGATACGAGAAGGCCGAGAGCCCCGGGCGATGATCGCCCGGGGCTCTCGGCCTTTGTCGCGTCCGTCCGCGGCTCAGACCAGGAAGTCGCGGGCCAGGCTCTCCGCCGCCCGCTCCAGCAGCGGACCGGCCTCGGCCATGGAACGGGCCGGGTCGGGCTCCAGATCCGTCAGGGCGTAGGCGCGGCTGATACCGGCCGCGCCGAGGGCCTCCTGGGACAGCTGGAGCCGCCCGCAGACCGCGGCGACCTCGATGCCCGCCGCACGGGCCGCGGCGGCGACACCGGCCGGCGCCTTGCCGTGCAGCGTCTGCTCGTCCAGCGAGCCCTCGCCGGTGATCACGAACGTGGCCTTCGCCAGCGCCGGCGCGAAGCCGAGCACATCGAGCATCACGTCGATACCGGGCCGGAAGGCCGCGTCCAGGCCGACCAGCGCGCCGTAGCCGATACCGCCCGCCGCGCCCGCACCGGGCGCCAGGGCGTGCTCGGCGGCCTTCGGGCCGACGGCGGCCTCCAGCACCTCGGCGTAGTGCGCCAGGGCCGCGTCCAGCGTGGCCACGTCCGCCTCACTGGCGCCCTTCTGCGGGCCGTAGACCGCGGGGGCGCCCTTGGGGCCCGTGAGCGGGTTGTCGACGTCGCTGGCGAGCACGATGTCCGTTGCGGCCAGCCGGGGGTCGAGGCCCGACAGATCGGCCGTGGCGAGCTCCGCCAGCGGGCCGCCGCCGGGGGCGACCGGCTTGCCCTGTGCGTCCAGGAACCGCGCCCCGAGCGCCGCGAGCATGCCCGCGCCGCCGTCGGTCGTCGCGCTGCCGCCGACCCCGAAGACGATCGAGGTCGCGCCCGCGTCGAGGGCCGCCAGCAGCAGCTCCCCGGTGCCGTACGTGGTGGCCGTCAAGGGTGCGAAAACACCCTGCGGAAGATGCTGCAGGCCGGAGGCCTCCGCCATCTCCACCACGGCCGTACCGTCCTCGCGCAGCGCGAAGGTGGCCGTCACCGGCTCGCCGGTGGGGCCCATGACCCGCGCCTCATGGCGGGCGAAACCGGCCGCGAGCGCTGCCGCAACCGTGCCGTCGCCGCCGTCCGCGACCGGGATGGCCGCCACGTCCAGGTCGGGGACCACGCGCCGCAGACCGGCCGTGACGTGCTCGGCGACCTCTACGGCCGTGAGCGAACCCTTGAACTTGTCCGCGGCGATCAGCACCTGTCCGGTGTGTGTCCTTGCTGCGTCCGCCACCGTGTTTCCCCTTGCTTTCGAACTGGCAGTCGCGCCGCTGTGACCTTATCCGGCGAGGGGGCCCCGCGAACAGGGCATCTCGCTCCGTAGGACCCGGCCCGCATCCTTCGCCGCGGCGCCGCCGCCATCCTCTAGGCTCGCGCCGTGACGACCATGGATTACGCCACCTACATCGCCGGTCTGCCCCGCATCCTCTCGGGGGCGGGCACCCTCCTCCGTGACGTCGAGGGCCGCATCCTCCTGGTGGAGCCCAATTACCGCGACACCTGGAACCTGCCCGGCGGAACCATCGAATCGGACAGCGGCGAGTCGCCCCGCCAGGCCGCCCGCCGCGAGACCGCCGAGGAGATCGGCCTGGATGTCGAGGTGGGCGCGCTGCTCGCCGTCGACTGGGCGCGCGGGGAGGGGCGGCCGCCGCTGGTGTCGTACCTCTTCGACGGCGGGGTGCTGGACGAGGCGCAGATCGCCGCCATCCGGCTCCAGGAGGACGAGCTGCTGTCGTGGCGGCTGGTGCACTGGGGCGAGGCCGAGAAGCTGCTGAACGACGAGATGCGGCTGCGGGTCCGCGCCGCGCTGGACGTGCTGGCCGACGGGCGCGGGCCGGCGGAGCTGGAGGACGGGCTGCCGCCCAAGGGGGCCGCGCGGCACGGTGCCGTGTGAAAAACCCCGTGGTGCGGGGAGGACGTCCGGTCCTAGGGTGACCGCCATGGACGATCTTCAGCGGATGGCGGACATCGCCGCAAGGACCTTACGGGTACCGGGAGTTGTGGGCGTGATGCTCGGCGGGAGCCGGGCCCGGGGGACGCATCGGGCGGACTCCGACTGGGATCTTGGCGTCTACTACCGCGGAGAGCCCGATCTGGCGGCGCTGGAATCGCTGGCCGCCGCGGTGACCGGCGGCCCCGTCGAGGTGTACGGGCCGGGCGCCTGGGGCGCCTGGGTGAACGGCGGGGCCTGGCTCGTCCTGCCCGACGGCAGCCATGTGGACTGGATCCTGCGGGACGTGGACCGCGTGCGGCGGGTGTGGCAGGACTGCCGCGCCGGCCGCTTCGAGACCGGGATGCAGGCCGGTCATCCGCTGGGCTTCTGGTCCCCGGGGTATCCGGGCGAGGTGGCGCTGGGGCAGGTGCTCGCCGACACCGACGGCGAGCTGGCGCGGCTCAAGGAGGAGACCCGGCACTATCCCGAGGCCCTGCGCACGTCACTGACCGACGGCGCACTGTGGGACGCGGGGTTCTCGGCGGCGATGGCGGCCAAGTCGTGCGGGGCCGGAGACGCGCTGCATGTGTCCCTGTGCCTGTCCCGGGCCGTCGGCGACCTCGTCCAGGCGCTGCACGCACAGCACGGCGTCTGGTGCCTCAACGAAAAGGGCGCCCTCGCGGCGGCCGCCGCCCTTCCCGGCACACCGCCCGGCTTCGCCGCCCGGGCCACCGCCCTGCTCGGCCAACTCGGCACTACGGCCGAGGAGTTGCGGCGGTCGTTGGCGGAGGCGGAACGACTGGTGGAGGACGTGCGGGCGGCCGTCGCCGCCTGAGGCGGAGCCGTCGCCCGCGGGCAACCGAGCGACGGTGGGACATATGCGCGAACACATGCCCGGATCAGGGGGAAATATCGCCTCTTTTGGCCTCTCTGGGGCATCCGGCGCGTTTCCTGGGGAATCCCTCGCGGAGAGCGTGGGGAGAAGCGCATGCGCGACACCGTCGGCCGTGGCCGCTCCGCGGATGCGGGCGGCGTGCGCGGTCTGCTGCTCGTCGCACTGCTGGCGCTGGTGCAGGCCGCGCTCGTCATCGGCGCCTGCCATCTGCCGTCCTCCCAGGCGAACCACTGTCTTGCCCACGCCCCTGCCGCCGCCACGGCGAGCATGTCGGTGGCGCACTGCGTCGGCGACGCGCCCGAGCTGACGTCGGCCGGCGGCAGAAAGCACCATCCGGGCAGCGGCGGCCGACGCGGGAGCGAGGCGTCGGCCTGCCCACTGCGCCATCAGATCCCCACGGGGACCTGCGGCAAGGCCATCGGGGGCACGCCCCTGGGCACCGTTGCCGCGGCCTCGGGGGGCGCCTCTCCCGGAGCCGTGCACGCCGCCGTCGGCGCACCTCCCGAGCGGACGGTCGTCCTGCGCTGCTGATCCGGACCGGCCGATGGGTCCGCCCACGTTCTTCCGCCCTCGGGTGAGGGGCGGCCTCGGCCTGCCGTCATCAGCTCCCACCTTCTCAGCGCAGGAGATCGGCATGCCCCTCGACGTCTTCGCCGCTCTCGGCGCGCTCGTACGCGCCGAAGCCGCACGCAACGGAAAGAACCCCACCGGAAAGAACCGCACCGGAAAGGCCTTCGCAGAAGGGACCCGTACCGGAAAACCCGCCATCCCCAGGCCAGGCGGCAGCCCCGCGCCGGAACACACCGGCGTTCAAGGGCCGGGCGGCCCGGAGGAGGCGCCGGACGATGCGGCCCCTGAGGGGAGCCCCTCCCCCGCGCCGCCCGTCGCCCGCAGGAGCCTGCTGTCCCGGGTGTGGCGGAAGCTGACCGCGGTCTTCCGTTAGCCGGTCGGTGCCGCAGCCCCGCACCCGCGCGGCTGCGGCACCTGCCACGTGCCGGCGCGGGCACCGCGTCAGCCGCATTCCTCCACCGGGAACAGCGCGCTCTCCGTCCGCTCGAAATCCAGCAGCCGGCGCTTGCGGTCCAGGCCGCCGCCGTAGCCGGTGAGGCTGCCGTTGGCGCCCACGACGCGATGGCACGGCACGATGATGCCCACCGGATTCCGGCCGTTGGCGAGGCCGACCGCGCGGGCCGCGCTCGGGGCACCGAGCTGTTCGGCGAGCCGTCCGTAGCTGACCGTCTCGCCGTACGGGATGGTGCACAGCGCGGCCCAGACCCGCCGCTGGAAGGGCGTGCCGCGCAGTGCGAGCGGCAGGTCGAAGGTGGTCAACTCGCCGCGGAAGTAGGCCTGGAGCTGGGCGATGGTCTCGGCGAACGGTGGGTCGTCCGGGTCCGCGGGGGCGCCGAAGGTCTCCTGGGGCGGGCGGTGGCGCTGGTCGGTCATATAGAGGCCGGTGAGGGCGTCGCCGAGGGCGACGAGGGTGAGCGGGCCCACCGGGGTGCCGGCCAGAACGGTGTGGGTGAGCGGGGCGGCCTGCCGGCCGGATGCGTGAACGGTCATGGCGGTGGGCTCAGTTCGTGGGGAGGCGGTTGATGGGGTGGTCGTCGGTCGCCCAGAGGTACTGGACGGCGTAGGCGCGCCAGGGGCGCCAGACGGACGAGTGGCGGATGAGGGCCGCCGGGGTGGCGGGCAGCCCGAGGCCGGCGGCGGCCCGGCGCAGTCCGAGATCGGTCGGTGTGAAGGCATCGGGGTCGCCGAGCGCGCGCATGGCGACGACCTCGACGGTCCAGGGACCGATGCCGGGCAGCGCCGCGAGCCGGGCGCGGGCCGCCTCCCGGTCGCTGCCGACGCCGAGCTGCAGCGCGCCGGAGGCGAGGGCGTCGATGAGGCCGGTGAGGGTGGCCCGGCGGGTACGCGGCATCGCCAGGGACGCGGGGTCGAGTGCGGCGAGCGCGGAGGTGGACGGGAAGAGGTGGGTGAGGCCGCCGCCGGGGTCGTCGATCTTCTCGCCGTGCGCGACGACCAGCCGCCCGGCGTGCGTACGGGCCGCGGCGGTGGAGACCTGCTGGCCTAGTACGGCGCGGACCGCGAACTCCTCGGCGTCGACGGTGCGCGGCACCCGGCGGCCGGGCGCCTTGTCGACCAGCTCGGCCAGCAGCGGGTCCGCGCGGAGCAGCCCGTCGACGGCCTCCGGGTCCGCGTCGAGGTCCAGCATCCGCCGGCAGCGGGCGATGGCACCCGCGAGATCGCGCAGGTCCGTGAGGGCGAGGCGGCAGTCGATGTGCTCGGGGCGGGGTGACAGGGCGACGATGCCGTGGCCGTAGGGGAGGCTGAGGGTGCGGCGGTAGGCGCCGTCGCGCCATTCCTCGACGCCGGGGACGGCGGTGGCCGCGAGGTGCCCGAAGAGGTTGTCCGGGTTCAGCGGCCGGCGGAACGGCAGCCGCAGCGAGAGGGTGCCGGGCACCGCCGCGGCGTCGCCGCCTGGCCGGGCGCGCTCGCGCAGTGCGGTCGGGGAGAGCGCGAAGACCTCGCGTACCGTCTCGTTGAAGGTACGGATGCTGGCGAACCCGGCGGCGAAGGCGACATCGGCCATCGGCACCGCGGTGGTCTCCACCAGCAGCCGGGCGGTCTGGGCGCGCTGCGCGCGGGCCAGGGCGAGCGGTCCCGCGCCGAGCTCGGCCAGCAGCTGGCGTTCGATCTGGCGGGTGCTGTAGCCGAGGCGGGCGGCGAGTCCGGGGACGCCCTCGCGGTCGACGACGCCGTCGGCGATCAGCCGCATCGCCCGCGCGACCAGGTCGGCCCGCTCGTCCCATTGCGGCGACCCCGGGCTGGCGTCCGGGCGGCACCGCTTGCAGGCCCGGAACCCGGATTGCTGGGCGGCCGCCGCGCTCGGGTAGAAGCGCATGTTCTCGGGCTTGGGCGGCACGACGGGGCAGCTGGGCCGGCAGTAGATTCCGGTCGTCAGGACGGCGGTGTAGAACCATCCGTCGAAGCGGGCGTCCTTGGACTGCACGGCGCGCAGACAGCGCTCGGTGTCGGTGTGCATGCCTTCAAGGATTGCTCAGCCGGTGGGGCCTGGCTGGCGAGAATCCGACATCAGCGTCGGGCTACCAGGGCCGGTACGAACGACTGTTTCAGGCACCGGCGAACCGGTCGAGCGCCCCCGTCACCTCCGCGGCCATCGTCGCGCTGCCCTTGTGCCCCGCGTCGTCGATCATGATCAGCCGGGCATCGGGCCAGGCGCGCGCCAGCTGCCAGGCGGTGTCCGGCGGGCTGCCGAGGTCGTGACGGCCGTGGAGGAGCACCCCGGGGATACCCTTCAGCCGCCCGGCGTCCCGGAGGAGCGCGCCCTCCTCGAGCCAGGCCCCGTGCGAGAAGTAGTGCGAGCAGATCCGGACCAGGGCCAGCCGGGCGGCGGACGGCCGGTCGCCATAGGGGCGGGCCGCGCCGTTCGGCTCCAGCGAGAGCACCGCGTCCTCCCAGGCGCACCAGTCGGCGGTGGCCTGCTCCCGTACGGCCGGGTCGGGGTCGGCCGCCCTGCGCGCATACGCCGCCACGATGTCCCCGTCCCGGCCCGCTTCGGGCGCCCCGGCGGCGAAGCGCTCCCATTCCTCGGGGAAGAAGCGCCCGACGCCGCGGTAGAGCCAGTCGGTCTCCGAGCGGCAGGTGGTGGTGACGCCGGGGATGACGATCTCCGAGACCCGCTCCGGGTGGCGTTCCGCGTACGCCAGGATCAGCGTCGAGCCCCATGACCCGCCGAACAGCAGCCAGCGTTCGATGCCCAGGTGCGCGCGCAACTGCTCCATGTCCGCCAGCAGATGACCCGTCGTGTTGTGCCGCATATCGGTGGCGGGATCGCTCGCGTGGGGGGTGCTGCGGCCGCAGCCCCGCTGGTCGAAGAGCACGATCCGGTAGCGGTCGGGGTCGAAGTACTGCCGTGCCCGGGGCCGGCACCCCGAGCCCGGTCCGCCGTGGACGACGAGCGCGGGTTTGCCGTGCGGATTGCCGCAGGCCTCCCAGTGGACGAGGTTGCCGTCGCCGACGTCGAGCATGCCCGTCTCGTACGGTGCGATCGGCGGGTAGTGGTCAGGCATGGCCGGGCCTCCGGGCGGTCGGGGGTCGAGGGGTTGGTGGTCACCAGATGTCCGGGGTCGGGACCGCTCGGCTGAAGTCGCCGGCGCGCAGCGCCTCGGTGGGGATCGACCAGTGCATCCAGCCGCCGTCGCCGCCGATGCGCCATTCGTCCTGTCCGGACAGCTGGAGCAGGTGGTGGTAGAGGTTCGGGTCCTCGCCGGACGGCAGGGACGGCGAGCTTCCCGTCGGGAATTCCGGTCGGCCGAAGGCGATGTCCGAGGCGTCGAGCGCGCCCGGCCGTTGCGGCCACTCGGTGAGGAGATCCTCGACGTACATGCCGGGCATGGCTCTGGCGAGGTCGTCGGCCTCGGGTCCCAGGTCGAGGGTGTCCCAGGCCGGGTCCCAGGGGTCGGGGAAGGCGAACCCGGGTGACGCGGCCCACGCGACCGGTGCGAAGACGGTCGACCGGGCGGGCGGGGGCGTCTCGACGGCCTGCCCGGAACGGGCCGCGATCACCTTCCCCACCTGCGGGTCGTCGCTGCCGAACGCGAGCAACAGCTTGCCCGCGGCGGGGTCGCTCTGCTCGGTGTCGCTGTCCAGGTAGAAGAAGTTGAGCAGGCCCGTCCCGGCCGGGAGGAGGTCACCGAGCCAGGGGGCCAGGGCGTCGGTGTCGAGGACGGCGAGGAGACTCAGCGGAAAGCCCTTGCAGAGCGGCCAGGGCGTGCCCGGTTCGAGCATCGCGGGGCCGCCGAACCGGCTGTGACCGGCGGCCTCGCCCGGCCCGGCCTTCGTGAGCGCGAAGCCGGGCCGGACGAGGTCGACGCAGCGGGCGGCGAGCTCCGCGCCGAGGCGTTCGACGCAATAACCACGCAGGGCGGTGAGTGTGGTCTCCGGGTCCATGCGGGCATTCAAACACCCGCCTCTGACAGGCGGGAGCGGTTCGGCACCAGGGGCCGGATCGTCGTGCGCGGAGGGCCGTGGGGGCAAATGGCGGCAGCCCGTTTTCTCGCATGGGGGGCCGGGATGTGAGGATGCCGTCATGAGCAACGTGTTTTTCGACATCACCATCAACGACCAGCCCGCCGGGCGCATCGTCTTCAAGCTGTACGACGACGTCGTACCCGAGACCGCCCGCAACTTCCGGGAGCTCGCCACGGGCCAGCACGGCTTCGGCTACGAGGGCTCCGGCTTCCACCGGGTCATCCCCGAGTTCATGCTCCAGGGCGGCGACTTCACCCGGGGTGACGGCACCGGCGGCAAGAGCATCTACGGCGAGAAGTTCGCCGACGAGAACTTCAAGCTGAAGCACACCAAGCCGGGCCTGCTCTCCATGGCCAACGCCGGGAAGAACACCAACGGCTCGCAGTTCTTCATCACCACGATCGTCACGAGCTGGCTGGACGGCAAGCACGTCGTCTTCGGCGAGGTCGTCGAGGGCATGGACGTCGTGAAGACGATCGAGGCGCAGGGCTCGCAGAGCGGCAAGACCAAGTCGACGATCAAGATCGCGAAGTCGGGCACCGTCTAAAAACCGGGCACCCGTCCAACGGCCGGTAGCCGGACGGCACCCCGCGCCAGATCCTCCGCCATCGCCTCGGCCCGGCGGAGGATCTGCGCCGTTCGGGGTGCCTGTCCGCTCCCCCGCCCGGCGGGTGGGGCCGCGCCGGCTCGCACGGGCCCCGGGAAGCGGAAGGCGCCAGGCCGGTCAGGCCAGCTCGCCGTGGAGGAGGGCGCCGCCGAGGGGCGTCAGGGTGTGCTGGACCTTGTTGAAGGTACGCACGGTGGTGATCAGGCCCGCCGCGCGCAGCACCGAGGTGTGCTGGCTGGCGGCGGCGGAGGAGATGCCGACGCGTTCGCCGACCTCGGTGGTCGTACGGCTTCGGGTCAGGCTTTCCAGTACGGCCGCCCGGGTGCGGCCCACCAGGGCGTGCAGGGCGTGGTCGGCGCCCTCTTTGGGATCCCAGAGGGATTCCGCCCAGTCGGCGTTCACGGGGGTCGGGTAGATCAGGGTCGCCGGGCGGCCGTCGCCGCCCTCGTCCAAGAGCACCGGCGGGCGGCCCGCGAGGAAGAGGGACGGGACCAGGATCAGTCCGCAGGCCTCCAGCTTCACGTCGTCGCCGGTGCCCGGGATTTCCAGCACCGGCGGGGTCCAGCCGATGGCCGGGTGGAGGGTGGCGAGCAGTTTGCCCACGCCGTCGCTGAGCATGATCTGGCCGCGTGCGGTGCGGTCGGCGTTCAGCGCCTTGGCGATGGCGGTCCAGTAGGGGGCCACCGCGATGGCGTGGAATTCCTCGAGGTCGCGGACGACCTGCGGCCGGTTGGCCCGGACGGCCCGGTCGGCGCCGCCCGGTGTGCCGTTGCCGTCGCGCCGCAGTATCTGGCTCATATCCGGTAACGGCCGCACGATCTGCGCGAGTTTCACCAGCGCGCGGATATTCCCCGAACCGCCTATCTGTTTGCGCCACGGTTTGAAAACCGGTCCGCCGCCGCCCACGCTCAGCATTTCCAGCGCGAAGAGGGCCTCGCGTAACTGGCTGACCTCGGGCGAAACTCTGGTTCTTGACAAGCTTTCTGACGTAAAGTATATGCGACGCATACTCCCCCGCAGGATCCGTGCGCATCGTCAAACCGGTCTCGTTTTCACCGGCGACTAGCCGCCCCACCGCCCAACTCGCAAGTCCATTCGACGCTATCACGAGTCCTTGGTTGGCATTCGTAAACGCTTGGAATTGCCGTGATGGCCGGTAGTGGTCCTTGACCGGGCCCTGGCAGTCCGTAGCGGTACCCATGGTGCGTCGGGGACGAAAGTTCCGACAGGGGGGCGCGCACGCCTATGAAGGTTCAGCTGACTGAACCTTGACGGACCGTCGGGCCCCGTCAGCTGCCCGGGCGCAGCGTGGGCAGCCAGTCGGGGCGGCCCGCCTCATACTCCGCGATCAGCGAGTCGCGCTGCAATGTGGCCGAAATAGCATCATGCCCCTGGAGGAGAAGCTGCCGGGCGCGCTCGTTCACTGTGAAGTCCCAGCCACTCTCCGCCATCAGCAGCCGGCAATTCACAAGGTCGACGGTGAGCTCCAGGCCCGGGTCCCGCTCCACCGCATTCATGATGAGTTCCACCACCGCAGGCGGCTGGTCGACCGGCAGCAATCCGTTGTTCATCGCATTGCGCTGGAAAATGTCACCGAATCCGGTGGCGATGACGACGGTGAATCCGCCGTCCTTCAGCGCCCATACGGCATGTTCCCGGGAGCTGCCGATACCGAAGTTACGGCCCGCCACGAGTATCCCGGCGCCGTGGTGCACCGGACGGTCCAGAACAAAGTCCGGCTCCTGGCGCCAGCGCGCGAACAAAGCGTCCGCGTAGCCGGTTTTCGTCACTCGCTTGCAGAATTCCGCCGGGACGATCTGATCGGTGTCGATGTTGTCCCGGCGCAGTGCCACCGCGCGCCCGGTATAGGCGTCAAAGGGCTTGAGGTTGGTCATCTGGGGGTTCCGTTCCTTCGATGGGCCGGGGACGCGTCCTGGGGTCTGTCCGGTGGGTCAGGGTCGGAAAAGGCCGCCGCGGACCCGGCCATGACCCACCGGACAGACCCCCTACCGGAGCAGGTCCGACGGGGCGGCGAGGCGGCCGGCCACGGCGGTCGCGGCGGCCACGGACGGCGAGACGAGATGGGTGCGGGCCTGCGCGCCCTGGCGGCCCTCGTAGTTGCGGTTCGAGGTCGAGGCGCAGCGTTCGGCGCCGCGCAGCCGGTCGGCGTTCATGCCCAGGCACATCGAGCAGCCGGGCAGCCGCCATTCGCCGCCCGCGGCGGTGATCACGTCGTGCAGGCCCTCGTCCTCGGCCTGGGTGCGTACCTGTGCGGATCCCGGGACGACGATCAGCCGGGTGCCGTCGGCGACCGTGCGGCCCCGCAGCACGCCGGCGGCGGCCCGCAGGTCCTCGATCCGGCCGTTGGTGCAGGAGCCGAGGAAGACCACGTCGATGGACAGATCGCGCAGGGCCGTGCCCGGGGTCAGGTCCATGTAGTCCAGGGCGCGGCGGGCCGCCTGGCGCGCCTGGGCGTCGGCCAGTTCGTCGGGGTCCGGCACCACGCCGCCGACGGGGGCGACCTGGCTGGGGTTGGTGCCCCAGGTGACGAGCGGGGTGAGGTCCGATACGTCCAGGGTCACCGTGCGGTCGAAGACGGCGCCCGGGTCGGTGTGCAGGGTGCGCCAGTGGGCCAGGGCGGCGTCCCACTGCGCGCCCTGGGGGGCGTAGGGGCGGCCGGCCAGGTAGGCGAAGGTGGTGTCGTCGGGGGCGATCAGACCCGCGCGGGCGCCGGCCTCGATGGTCATGTTGCACAGCGTCATCCGGGCCTCCATCGAGAGCCCGCGGACGATCTCGCCCCGGTACTCGATCATGTGGCCGCGGCCGCCGTTCGTACCGATCTCGGCGATCAGCGCCAGGATGAGGTCCTTGGCGCCCACCTCGGGCGGCAGGGTGCCGGTGAACTCCACCGCCATGGTCCGGGGCCGGTCGATCGCCAGGCACTGGGTGGCCAGCACATGTTCGACGTCGCTGGTGCCGATGCCGAAGGCGAGGGCGCCCAGCGCGCCGTGGGTGGAGGTGTGGCTGTCGCCGCAGACCACCGTCATCCCCGGCTGGACCAGCCCCAGTTGGGGGCCGACGACATGGACGATGCCCTGGCGGCGGTGGCCCATCCGGTAGAGCTCGACGCCGTGTGCGGCGCAGTTGGCGCGCAGGGTGTCGAGCTGGGTGCGGCTGACCGGGTCGTGGATCTCGCTGGTGTCGGTGGGGACGTTGTGGTCCTCCAGCGCGAGCGTCAGCTCGGGGCGGCGTACGCGCCGTCCGGCGAGCCGCAGGCCGTCGAAGGCCTGCGGGGAGGTGGCCTCGTGGGTGAGGTGCAGATCGACGTAGAGCAGGTCCGGCTCGTGCGGTGCCCGGTGAACGACTCGGCTTTCCCACAGCTTTTCGGCGACCGTTCTCGGCTCGGCGGCCGTGCCCGGCGCGGTGGTCCTCGTCGGGTCGGCGGTCGTTCTCGGGATGCTCATCGGATTCCCTCGGCCCCAGTTCCTTCGGATGGTGGGCTTCGTCGGACGGCGGTTCCGGCCGGCTGCCGGGGCGGTCGGCCGACGAATTCCCCGAAGGGTTTCATCGGGCATCGGCACCGGCCAGGGCATTAAGCCGAGGCCGAATGTTCCAGGTAGCCGTACCCCGTGCGGCGGCAGGCCCCAGGGCGCGAAGTACAGCCAGCCCTACCGCGGTTGGCCTGCTGCCGTCACTGTTTTCCGGCCTTTTCCCCAGCAGCATGAAAAGTGGCCGGGCCGTGGGCGTCCGGACGGAGAAGGGACGTGACCGAAATGCTGCGCAAGAGGCGGCTGGCCCAGGCGATCGGGCTGGTCCTCATCTCCGTTCTCGGGACCGGCGGCTGGGGCGTGGAGAGCGTCCAGCGGGCCGTCACCACCCCGCCGCCGGGCGCCGCGTCCTGGCGCGCGGACCACTCCCTGGGCCGGTCGCTGCCCGATCCGGCGACCGCCTCCCCCGCCGCCGTCGCCCGTTTCTTCGCGTCCTTGACCGACGCTCAGCAGCGGGAGTTGGTACGGCGGCATCCGCTCACCGTCGGAAATCTGGACGGCGCTCCCGTTCCGCTGCGCTACCGGGCCAATTTCCTTGCCATAAAGGCGGAGAAGGCGGCGCTGGAACGGTCGGGTCCGACCGCACCGCAGGAGGGGAAAAGCGCGGCCCGGTACGCCGAATTGCTCCGGCCCGGCCGGCAGATTCTCGCCTTTGATCCGCGCGGGCGCGGCCAAATCGCGGAGGTGTACGGGAATCTGGAGACGGCGCGGCGTACGGCGGTCGTGGTGCCCGGTTCCGATATCGACCTCGGGTCGTTCGACCGCGCCCAGGACCCCTATGGCACACCGTCGCGCATGGCGCGGGCGCTGCACGCCAAGATGACCGAAAACGCCCCCGCCACGCCGACCGCGGTGATCGCCTGGGCCGGCTATACGACGCCGGTCGGCCTGGGCCCGGACGCCGTCACCGGCCGCCTGGCCGAGGCCGGGGCGCCCCGGCTGAACCGGCTCCTGGCCGGCCTCCAGGCCACCGGCTCCCCCGCGCCCACCGTGCTGTGCCACAGCTACGGCTCGGTCGTGTGCGGCGTGGCCGCGCCGGACATGGCCCACGGTGCCGCCTCCGACCTGGTCTTCCTCGGCAGCCCCGGGACGCGCGCCGACTCCGCGGCCGCACTGGGCACCACCGCCCGGGTATGGGCCGCCCGGGACGCCACCGACTGGATCGGCAACGTGCCGCATCTGCGGCTGCTGGGCCTGGGCCACGGCACGGACCCCACCGATCCCGCGTACGGAGCGCGCCGCGTCTCCGCCGACCGGGCCGAGGGACACACCGGCTATTTCGTCCCCGGCACCGATTCGCTCGACAACTTCGCCGACATCGTCCTCGGCGCCTACTCCGCCGTCCGCTGCGCCGCCGATGACCAGGAGTGCCGTCATGACCTCGGCTGATCTGCTCGCCCCCGTACGCCGGATGATCGGGACGACCGACGCGCGTACGCCCGCCGACCGCGACCGTGCCATCGACGGTCTGCGCGCCCTCGCGCTGCTGTCCGTGCCGACCGGCCACTGGCTGCTCGGCGGCTTCACCCGCGATGCGGAGGGCGCGCTGCACAACGCCAGTCCGCTCACCGCACTGTCCTTCCTGGCGCCGCTGAGCTGGGTGCTGCAGATGCTCGGCATCTTCTTCCTGGTCGGCGGTTATGCGTCGGTGCTGTCGTACCGGCGCGCCACCGGCCGGGGCGAGTCACCGGCCCGGTGGCTGCGCGGGCGGCTCGCCCGCCTGGGGCGTCCGGTGCTCGGGGTGACGGCCGTCTGGGCCGCCCTGCTGCCCCTTCTGTTCGCGGCGGGCGTTCCGGCGGCCACCTTGCGGACCGGGGCGACGCTGGTCATCCAGCCGCTGTGGTTCGTCGGCGTCTATGCGGGTGTCACGGCGCTGACCCCGTACTGCGTGCGGGCCGCGCGGCGGCTGGGTGCGGCTTCCGCGGCGCCGCTCCTGGGCTGCGTGGCCGTGGTGGACTTTCTGCGCTACGGACCGTACGCCGATGCCATGCCGTCCTGGCTGAGCCTGCTCAACCTCCTCCCCGGCTGGCTGTTCGCCTACCAACTCGGCGTCGCCTGGGGCGAGAAGAGGCTCGGCCGGCGCGCGGCGTGGGTGCTGCTGCTCGGCGGCGCCGCGCTGTTCGCGCTGCTGCTGCTCGCGTTCCACTACCCCGCCAGCATGGTCGGCGTCCCCGGCCAGGACCGCACCAACTCCCATCCGCCGTCGCTGCTCGTCCTGGCGCTGGCCGCCGCGCAGTCCGGCGCCGCCCTCCTCCTCCGGGACCGCCTCGCGAAGCTGCTGCGCCGCCCCGCCCTCTGGGCGCCCGTCGTCCTGGTCAACCTCTCGGCGATGACGATCTTCTGCTGGCACCAGACGGCGATGCTCGCCGCCGCCGTGCCGAGCTCCTTCTTCGGCACGGTGCCGGGCCTGACGACCGTCCCCGACAGCCTTCCCTGGATCGCGGCCCGGCTGGCGTGGCTGCCGCTGTTCGCGGTGGCGCTGATCCTCATCGGGCGGTCCGCCCGCCGGTTCGAGGCTCCCTGGACGGGGGTGACCCGGGTTCGCCGGGCCGTTGCCGCGCTGCTCGCCGCCGGGTTCGCGGTCTACACGGTCGCGGGGTGGTGAACGGGCGCGGGCGGTGGTTCAGGTGCGGAGCATCTGGGCCACCAGAAAGGCCAGTTCGAGGGACTGGTTGTGGTTCAGCCGCGGGTCGCAGGCCGTTTCGTAGCGGCGGTGGAGGTCGGCGACCTGGACCTCCTCGCCGCCGCCGATGCACTCCGTGACGTCGTCGCCGGTGAGTTCGACGTGGATGCCGCCCGCGTGGGTGCCGAGGTCGCGGTGGACCGCGAAGAAGCCCTCGACCTCGCCGAGGATGTCCTCGAAGCGGCGGGTCTTGTGGCCGCTGGGGGCCTCGAAGGTGTTGCCGTGCATGGGGTCGCAGACCCAGGCGACGGGGGCGGCCTGCGCGGTGACCTTCGCCACGAGGGTGGGGAGCCGGTCGCGGACCGCGTCGGCGCCCATCCGGACGACGAAGGTCAGCCGGCCCGGTTCGGCGGTCGGGTTGAGCTTCTCGGTGTAGGCCAGTGCCTGGTCGGCGGTGGCGTCGGGGCCGAGTTTCACGGCGATGGGATTACGGATGCGGGAGAAGTACTCGACATGGGCGCCGTCCAGGTCGCGGGTGCGTTCGCCGATCCACAGGAGGTGGCCGCTGCCCGCGTACCGGAGTCCGGTACGGGAGTCGGTGCGGGTGAGCGCGGCCTCGTAGTCGAGGAGGAGGCCCTCGTGGCCGGCGAAGAACTCGACCGCGCGCAGCTCCTGGGGGTCGACTCCGCATGCCGCCATGAAGCGCAGGGAGCGGTCGATCTCGGCGGCCAGCTCCTCGTAGCGGCGGCCGGCGGGTGAGTGGGAGACGAAGCCGCGGTTCCAGGCGTGGGCCTGGTGGAGGTCGGCGTAGCCGCCGGTGGCGAAGGCCCGGACGAGGTTGAGGGTCGCGGCCGAGGCCTCGTACATCCGGCGCAGCCGCCGGGGGTCGGGGCGGCGGTCGGCGGGCGTGAAGGCCAGGCCGTTGACGGCGTCGCCGCGGTAGACGGGGAGGGTGACGCCGCCCTGGGTCTCGGTCGGCCGGGAGCGGGGTTTGGCGTACTGGCCCGCGATCCGGCCGACCTTGACGACGGGGACGGCGGCGCCGTGGGTCAGCACCACGGCCATCTGGAGGAGGGTGCGCAACTTGCCGTTGATGGCGTCGGCGGTCACCCCGGCGAAGGTCTCGGCGCAGTCTCCGCCCTGGAGCAGGAACGCCTCGCCGCGGGCGACCGCGGCCATCCGCTCCCGCAGCCGGTCGCACTCCTCCGCGAAGACGAGCGCGGGGGCGTGCGCGAGCCCGTCGGTGACCTCGCGCAGCAGTTCCGGATCGGGCCACTGCGGCTGCTGGGCGGCCGGGAGGCCGCGCCAGGCGTCGGGGGTGGAGGGCGTGGGGGTGTGCTGGGTCGTCATTGCGGGCCTTTGCTGTGGGTGAGTGCCGGCTTCGGGTGAATGCCGGGGAACCTGCGGTGAATTCGCTGGGTGGGCGGCCCTGCCATAAGGATTCCAGCGCGTCCGGGGGAATACGGTCAAGCGTCCTGTGAGTGGACTGCTCGGGCTGCGCGCAATTGGTCTGGTCGCGGTCACCGGCCCGATGTTTCTCTTGCCGAATGGGATACACAGAGAATGCCGATGGCGTGCAGATCGGCGTACACATGACGGAAAGGGAGCTGGCGCCGCACGATCCGCTGCGGCTCTATGCCGCCCTGGAACGGGAATTGGGGCGGCACGAGCCGTTTCTCTTCGAGAGCCTGGCCGGGCCGGAGCAGGGCGGCCGCTGGGCGGTGGTCGGCCACGGACGGCTGGCCGAGGTGCGGGTGTTCGCCGGACGGGTGGAGATCGAGGGCGCGGCCGCGCTGAGCGAGGCGCTGGCCGCGGCGGCCGGGGCGGCCGGGATGGAGCCGGGGCCGTCGGGGCGGTCGTCCGGCCGGGCACGGTCGTCCGAGTGGGCGTTCCAACGGTCCGAGCAGGTCTGGGAGTTGCTGCGGCGCGCCCAGGGGATGTTCGCCGTGACGGGCGACGGTCCGGCCGGCGGTGCCGGTTACGCGTTCGGGTTCCTGGCCTGTCTGGGGTACGAAGCCGCCTGGCACATGGACGAGTTGCCCGCGCGGGACGGCGAGCGCGACGGCCCCGACATGACGTTCACGCTCTATCGGGACACCGTCCGCTACGACCGGGAGGCGGGCCGGGCGCGGCTGCTGACCGCCCGCTCGGAGGCGTTCCCGGCGCCGTATCCGTACCCGGCGGAGCCCGATGTCGCGGCGTTCGCGGCCGAGGCGGCCGGCGGGGATCTCGCGGCCTGTCCTCCGGCGCCGGCGCCGCGTGCGGTACGCGACAGCGTCGCGCGGGAGACCTTCCTGGGGTGGGCGCGGCGGTGTCTGGAGCACATCGGGGTCGGGGACATCTACCAGATCCAGATCGGGCACCGGGTGGACGTCGAGACCGGGCTGACACCCGTCGAGGTCTACCGGCGGCTGCGGCACCGCAATCCCTCGCCGTACATGTATCTGGCGCCGCGGGCCGGGGACACCCTCATCGGTGCCAGCCCGGAGCTGTTCTTCCGTACCGAGGACGGCACCCTCGCGATGCGGCCGATCGCGGGGACGACGCGGCTGACGGCGTCGGAGGAGGAGAACCAGCTGCGCGTGAAGGAGATGCTGGCCAGCACGAAGGAGCAGGCCGAGCATGTGATGCTGGTCGATCTGTGCCGCAACGACATCGGGCGGGTGTGCCGGCCGGGTTCGCTGGCGGCGGACGATCTGATGACCGTCGAGGCGTACTCCCATGTCTTCCACATGGTCTCGACGGTGACCGGGCGGCTGGAGCCGGGCGCCGATGTCTGGCGTTCGCTGTGCGCGACGTTCCCGGCGGGGACGATGACCGGCGCGCCGAAGCTGCGCGCGATGGAGATCATCGACGGGCTGGAGCGGGAGCGGCGCGGGATGTATGCGGGCGCGGTCGGGCTGATCGACGTCCGGGGCTGGAGCGAGCTGGCGCTGTGCATCCGGACGGTGGTGCGCGACGGCCGTACCGGGACGTACTCCACGCAGAGTTCGGCGGGCATCGTGGCGGAGTCGACGCCCGAGGCGGAGTGGAACGAGACCCTGGCGAAGATGGGCGCCGCCTATTGGGCGCTGACCGGTGAGGAGCTGGCGTGATGCGGGTGTTGCTGGTGGATGCCTATGACAGTTTTGTGCACATCATCGATCAGTATCTGCGGACGCTGGGCGCCGACACCGAGGTGGTGCGGTCGCATACCCGCAGTCCGGAGGAGCTGGCGGCCACCCGGCCGGATGCGGTGGTGCTGGGGCCCGGTCCGGGGCATCCGGCCGTGTCCGGGCATGTGGAGCTGGTGCGGCGGTTCGCGGGAGCGGTGCCGGTGCTGGGCGTGTGCCTGGGGCATCAGGCGATCGCGCTCGCCTTCGGCGGGCGGGTGGCGGTGGCCGGTCATCTGCTGCACGGGCGGACCAGCTCCGTACGGCACGACGGGGCGGGGGTGTTCACGGGGCTCGGGTCCAGCACGGTCGCCACCCGCTACCACTCGCTGATCGTCTCCCGGCCGCTGCCGGCGGACCTGGTGGAGACGGCGACGTCCGAGGACGACGGCTATGTGATGGGGCTGCGCCACCGTGAACTGGCGGTGGAGGGGGTGCAGTTTCATCCGGAGAGCATCATGACGGAGGGCGGGTTGGCGCTGTTCGAGAACTTCCTCGCCGGCGCGGGGCCCGCGCCCTCGCCCCGCTCCGCATACGCCGCGCCGAGCGCCTCCACCGCCTCCGCGATCCCCGTACGGGGCACCGCGGCATAGCCCAGCACCAGTGCGGGTGCGGCCAGTTCGGGGCGGCGGTGGTAGCGGCGGCCCCCGCGGACCAGTACGGAGCAGCGCAGCGCCCGTTCGACCAGGGCGGCCTCGTCGGTGCCGGGCGGCAGGCTCAGATACGCGTGCAGACCGGCCGCCGCGCCGGCGATCCGCGCGCCCGGCAGATGGCGGCGGACGGACTGGGTCAGGGCCTCGCGGCGGACTCGGTAGCGGGCGCGCCGGCGGCGCAGATGGCGGTCGAAATGGCCCGAGCGCAGGAACTCGGCGAAGGCGAGCTGGGTGACGATGTCCGAGCCCAGGTCGCGGTGGGAACGCATCCGCTCCAGAGGGGCCAGCAGCCGGGCGGGCACCGCCAGCCAGCCGAAGCGCAGTCCGGGGGCGAGGGATTTGCTGGCGGTGCCGCCGTACACCACGCGTTCGGGGGCCAGCCGCTGGAGCGCGGGCGGGCGGGCGCCGCGCTCCAGCCACAGGTCGCCGTCGTAGTCGTCCTCGATCACCCAGGCGTCGGTGTCGCGCGCCCAGCGGACGAGGGCTTCCCTGCGCTGTGCGGTGAGGGTGGCGCCGGTGGGGAACTGGTGGGCGGGGGTGACCAGGACGGCTCGCGCCCCGGTGCGGGCGAGCGCGTCGACGTCGATGCCCTCGGCGTCCACCGGGACCGGCACCGGCCGCTGCCCCACCTCCTGGAGGAACTGCCGCTGCCGGTGGTGGCAGGGGTCCTCCATGGCGATGCGGTCGATGCCGTGGGCGGACAGTACGGAGCACAGCAGGCCGAGCGCCTGGGCGAAGCCGGACATCACCATGATCTGGCCGGGGGTGGTGAGCACGCCGCGCGCCCGGCCGAGGTACTGGGCCAGCTCCTCGCGCAGCGCCGCCGCGCCGGACAGCGGCGGATAGTCCAGGTCGTGCGGGCCGGCGGCGGACAGGGCGCGCTGGTAGGAGGCGAGCCATTCGCGGTGCGGGAAGCCGGTCAGCCCGGCGGTGCCGCCGCGCAGGTCCCAGCGGGCCGGCGGGACCAGGCCGTCGTCGAGCAGCGTGGGCAGGCCCGGCGGCGCGGGCGGCGCGGCCATGTGGGGGGCGACGCGGGTGCCCGAGCCCCGTACGGCCTCGAGGTAGCCCTCGGCGATCAGCCGGCCGTACGCCTCGACCACCACGCTGCGCGAGACGCCCAGATCCTCGGCGAGCTGCCGGCTGGAGGGCAGCCGGGTGCCCGGGTGCAGCGCGCCGGCCGATATTTCGTTCCGCAGGGTGGACTCGATCTGCGCGGTGAGCGGTAATGCGGAGTTTCGGGACACGTCGACAAGGGCGTGCCAGGCCATTTCTTCTCCCCGGAAGTGGACCGGAATTGCCGCGCTGAATTGGTCTGTTCGGTGGTTTGCGGCGAACCACAGAATTGCCGTGAGGGAAGGGGATTGCCGTGACCGATACGGATACGGAAACTGCTGCGGATACGGATACCGCTGCGGACAGGGAAAAGTCCTGGCCCGAGTTGCTGACGGCGTTGCTGGCCGGTGAGGATCTCGCCGCCGAGGACACCGCGCGGGCGATGGACCGGGTGATGCGGGGCCTGACAACCCCCGCTCAGCTGGCGGGACTTGTGGTGGCGCTGCGGGCCAAGGGCGAGACCGTCGACGAGGTCGAGGGGTTCGTCCGGGCCATGTACGCGCACGCCGTGCCGCTCCGGGTCCCCGGGCCGACGCTGGACATCGTCGGTACCGGCGGCGACCGCTCGAACAGCGTCAACATCTCCACGATGTCGGCGATCGTCGCGGCGGGCGCCGGGGCGCGGGTGGTCAAGCACGGCAACCGCTCCGCGTCCTCGGCCTGCGGGTCGGCGGATGTGCTGGAGCGGCTCGGGGTGGCGCTGGAGCTGCCGGCGGCGGAGGTCGCCGGGCTGGTCGCGGAGGTCGGCATCACCTTCTGCTTTGCGCCGCTCTTCCACCCGTCCGTGCGGCATGCCGTCACCGCGCGGCGCGAGCTGGGCATACCCACGGTCTTCAACGCGCTGGGCCCGCTGACCAATCCGGCGCGCCCCACGGCGCAGGCGGTCGGCGTCGCGGACGCCCGGCTGGCGCCGCTGCTGGCCGGTGTGCTGGCCCGGCGCGGCGCCGATGCGCTGGTCTTCCGTGGCGATGACGGGCTCGATGAGCTGACGGTCACCACGACCTCCACGGTCTGGTCGGTGCGGGACGGGGCGGTGCGCAGGGAGGTGTTCGATCCCCGGGAGATCGGCGTGCGGTACGCCCCGCTGGAGGCGTTGCGCGGCGGGGATGCCGCGCACAACGCGGGGGTGGCGCGGGACCTCCTGGCGGGCGCGCGGGGGCCGGTGCGCGATGCCGTGCTGCTGTCCACCGCCGCGGGGCTGGCGGCGCTCGACCCGACGGACGAGCCGATCGCCGTACGCCTCGCGGCCGGGATGGAGCGGGGTGCGCGGGCGATCGACTCGGGGGCGGCGGCGGAGGTGCTGGAGCGGTGGGTGACGGTGTCCGGCAAGCTGGCGGGCGGCGGCGGGCGGTAGGCCGCGGCCGGGTCCGCCGGGTCCGGCCGGTCCGCGGCGTCCGCCCGGTCCCGGCCGGACGCCGCCCGCCGCGCCGCCGTCAGCGCCGCCGTCAGCGGCGCCCCGCGGCGCGCAGCGCGGCCAGCGTCCGGTCGGGTCCTTCGGCCCCGGTGACCAGGGCCTCCCCCACCAGGACGGCATCCGCGCCGTGGGCCGCCACCGCGGCCACGTCCGCCGGCCCGCGGATCCCCGATTCGGCGATCCGCAGCACGTCGGCGGGGATCCGCGGGGCGAGCCGCCCGAAGGCGGACCGGTCGACCTCCAGGGTCTTCAGGTTCCGGGCGTTGATCCCGATGACCCGCGCCCCGGCGGCCAGCGCCCGGTCGGCCTCCGCCTCGTCGTGCACCTCCACCAGAACGGTCAGCCCCAGCTCCCCGGCCGTCTCCATCAGCGCCACCAGGTCGCCCTGCGCCAGTGCGGCCACGATCAGCAGCACCAGATCGGCGCCGTGTGCCCGCGCCTCCCACAGCTGGTAGGGCGTGACGATGAAGTCCTTGCGCAGCACGGGAATGCCGACCCTGGCACGTACCGCGTCGAGGTCGGCGAGGGTGCCCTGGAAGCGGCGCCGCTCGGTGAGCACGCTGACGGCCGCGGCGCCCGCGCTCTCGTAGGCCTCCGCGAGCGCCGCCGGATCGGCGATCGGCGCCAGCGGCCCCTTGGCGGGACTGGCCCGCTTGACCTCGGCGATGACCTGGACGCCGGAGGGGCGGCGCAGCGCGGCGACGGCGTCGAGGGCCGGCGGCATGCGGGCGATGCGCTCCCTCAACTCTGCCTGGCTCACCGCGTGTTGGCGTACGGCGAGATCCTCCCGTGTGCCGGCCACGAGTTCTTCGAGCACGGTCGGCGTCGTCACGGCGCCACCGGGGTGCGTGCCAGGGCGGCGCGCCGGACCGCGGAGCGCACCGCGCGGCGTACCGCCTCACCCTCCTGGGCGTGCCGGCCGACGGCCCACAAGGAGCGCTCGTCCACCACGACTTCGAGGTAGGCGACGGCGCCGTTGAGGCGGCCGGTGACCCGGTCGACCTGTGCGTGCCGGACCTGGCCGGTGACGCCCAGCTCGCCGAGGAGCCGCTGCGCGGGGGCGAGCCACTTCTCGGTGGCCGTGCCGCCGGACGGTTCCCCCAGCGCGGGCACCAGCGGGTTGCGGGGGTCGTCCGCGGTCCGCGGCAGGGCGTAGGTCTCCTCGAAGGTCAGCCACACCTGCGGCGCGGAAGCCTCGCCTCCGGTGCGTTCGCACTGCTTCTGCATCACCGCGGCGAAGTCGATCTGGAGCCGCCGGGGCAGTTCGAGGCCGTAGGCGCTGCGCAGCAGATGGGCGATGCCGCCCTTGCCGGACTGGGTGTTGATCCGGATCAGCGCCTGGTAGTCGCGCCCGATGTCCCGCGGGTCGATGGGGAGGTACGGCACGTCCCAGACGCCCTGGTCGCCGGCCTGCTGCCGGGCCACCAGGCCCTTGCCGATCGCGTCCTGGTGGGTGCCGGCGAACGAGGTGTAGACGAAGTCGCCCGCCCAGGGGTGCCGGGCCGGCACCGGCATCTGGTTGCAGTCCTCGACGATGCGCCGGATGCGGTCGATGCCGCCGAGGTCCAGCATCGGGTCGATGCCCTGTGAGAAGAGGTTCATGGCGAGGGTGATCAGGCAGACGTTGCCGGTGCGTTCGCCGTTGCCGAAGAGGGTGCCCTCGACCCGTTGCGCGCCGGCCAGCACGGCCATCTCGGCGGCCGCGACGCCGCTGCCGCGGTCGTTGTGCGGGTGCACGGACAGGAGGGTGCGGTCGCGGTGGGCGAGGTGCCGGCTGACGTACTCGATCCGGTCGGCGAATTCCTGGGGCGGGAAGATCTCGACGGTGGCGGGGAGGTTGATGCGCAGGGTGTGGTCGGCGCGCGGTGCCCAGAAGTCGAGTACGGCGTTGCAGATCTCCAGCGCGTAGTCGGGCTCGGTCTGGGTGTAGGACTCGGGGGCGTACTGGAGGTAGAGCTCGGTGTCGGGGAGGGAGTCCTGGAGGCGGAGCGCCTGGCGGGCGCCGTCGAGGGCGAGGGCGAGGGTCGCCTGCCGGTCGGCGCGCAGCACCAGCCTGCGCTGCACCTCCGACGTCGGGTTGAAGACCTGGAGGCAGGCGCGCCGGGCGCCGCGCAGCACGTGGACGGTCCGCTCGATGAAGTCCTGGCGGATGGGGGACATCACCTGGATGACGACGTCCTCGGGGATGGCGTCGTCCTCGATGAGATGGCGTACGAAATCGTGGTCGTCCCTGGAGGCCGTCGGGTAGCCGACCTCGATCTCCTTGAAGCCCATGGCCACCAGAAGGTCGAACATCCGGCGTTTGCGTTCGACGTTCATCGGCTCGATCAGCGCCTGGTTGCCGTCGCGCAGATCGACGCTGCACCACAGGGGTGCCCGCTGGGCCACGCGGTCCGGCCAGGTCCGGTCGGGAAGCCCGAGGGGACGGTACGCCCGGTACTTGCCGGTCGGCATGCGGCTGGGCCGCTGGACGCCGAAGTCCGGCAGGATCTGGGGTGATTGCGGTCTGTGCACGGTGCTGTCCTCCATCAGGGGCCTCCCGTAGGACAGTGCGGAATGGGGAAGCGCCGCGCCGCAGAGCGGTTGCCGCGCGGCGCTTCCGCCTCGGGTGGTGAGCCGTCAGGCTCTTCGGTGCGGGTGTGAGCGGGCTTCTCCGCGGGCCTCTCCGCTCGTTTCTCCGCGGAGTTCGAGGGTGCAGCACTTGACGCTGCCGCCCCCCTTGAGCAGTTCGGACAGGTCGATGCCGAGGGGTTCGAAGCCGCGCCCGCGGAGCTGCGCGGCGAGCCCGGTGGCCGCTTCGGGCAGCACCACATGGCGGCCGTCGCTGACCGCGTTGAGGCCGAATACGGCGGCGTCCGCGGGGTCGGCGAGCACCGCGTCCGGGAACAGCCGCCGGAGTACGGCCAGGCTGCCGGGCGAGAACGCCTGCGGGTTGTACATGACCTCGTCGTGGTCGAGGACGGCCAGCGCGGTGTCGAGGTGGTAGTAGCGGGGGTCGGTCAGCTCCAGGCCGATCACCGGGCGGCCGAAGAACTCCTGGGCCTCGGCGTGCCCTTCGGGGGCGCTGCGGAAGCCGCGGCCGGCCAGCACCCAGCTGCCGGTGACCAGGAAGTCGCCCTCGCCCTCGTTGATGTGCTCGGGGTCGTGGCGGGCGGTGTACCCGGCGGCGCGGAACCAGTCCAGGTAGGCGGGGCCCTCGGCGGTGCGCTCGGCGTTGCGGAAGCGGGCGCCGAGGACCTTGCCGTCGACGACGGTGGCCCCGTTGGCCGCGTAGACCATGTCAGGCAGGCCGGGGAGGGGGTCTATCAGGTCCACCCGGTGGCCGAGCTCGGCGTAGAGGGCGCGCAGCCGCTCCCACTGGGCGACGGCCAGTTCGGTGTCGACGGGCTTGGCGGGGTCCATCCAGGGGTTGATGGAGTAGCTGACCTCGAAGTGGGTGGGGCGGCACATCAGGTAGTGCCGGGGGCGGGCGGTCCGGGTGCGGGCGAGCTCGCTCATGTCGCTCCAGTTCAGGTGGGGGAAGCGCGGGGCGTGGAGGGGTGGGGGAAGCGGGGGGGGTGCGGACGGACCCTAGGGGCGGGTCTCAGCCCGGCGGTGGCCAGGAGCGGTAGGCCCGCAGGCCGTACAGCAAAGGCTCGGTGTCGGCGAGTTCGCGGATGCCGTAGACCTGGCCGAAGACCATGCGCTGGGCGCCGACCCGTACGGTCTGGGTGATCTCGCAGTCGGCCACCGCCCGCGCCGCCTCGGTCAGGTGGGGGCCGCCGCGGCCGGCGGGCGCGTCCCAGACGGTGACGGCGAAGCGGTCCGGGTCGCCGGAGGCGAACAGTTCGGCGGTCTCCTGCCCCTTGGCGTGCAGCAGATTGACCGCGAACCGGCCGCTGTACATGGCGGCCGCCAGGGTGGGGCTGCCGATCCGCATGCCGACGAGCAGGGTCGGCGGTTCCACCGTGACGCTGCACAGCGCCGAGCAGGTCATGCCCCAGGGACGGTGGTCCCGGTCCACGGCGGTGATGACCGCCACGCCGCTGGGGAATCCGGTCATCAGCGAACGGAAGCGCGCCGGGGTGCTCGGGTCGGCGGCTCGGGAGTCGGTGTCGGTGGCCGGGGTGTCCGTGGCCGGCGCGCTCTCTTCGGTGGATGGCGTGACGAGTTCCAAGGGGCTCACCGCTCGGCTGGTTGGAGGGTTGGCTCCGCGGCCACGGGGGTGGTGCGGCCGCGGCGGTCGGCGGCCCACAGGAGCGGGCCGCTGAGTGCGGTGGTGATCAGCGCCATGATGACCAGCGCCAGGTAGAGGCCGGGGGTGAGGATGCCCGCGCTGTAGCCGGTCTGGAGGACGACGATCTCGGTCAGGCCGCGGGTGTTCATCAACGCGGCCAGGCGCATGCCCTCCAGGTGCGTCTGGGCGCCCGCCCGCGCCCCCAGGTAGCTGCCGATCAGCTTCGAGGCGATCGCCAGTGCGGTGCCCAGCGCCACCGCCGGCCAGGAGAAGAGCGCGTCCGGGCCGACCGCGAGCGAGGTCCCGGTGATGGTGAAGAGGACCGGCAGGGCCAGGCGGCCGGTCCGGCCGAGGGTGCCGGCGGCCCGGGAGAACGCCCCCCGCTCGCCGTCCGCGGGCAGCGCCAGGCCCACCAGCACCGCGCCGAAGACATCGGTCAGGCCGAGGCTTCCGGTGGCGGTGGAGGCCGCGAAGGCGGCCACGGCGACCAGGACCAGCACCACCGTGGGGTGGGCGTCGGCCGCCTTCCGTACGGGGGCGGTGGCGGCCAGCCGGCGCAGCAGATACCCGCCGATCGCGCCGCCCGCGAGGACCGCGGCGGCCCGGCCGATGCCGCCCTGGCCGGTGGCCAGGGCCACGGCGAGCGCCAGCAGTACCCAGGTCACCGCGTCGATGGTGATCGCGCTGGCCATGGCCAGCCGGCCGGTGCCGGTGTGCTCGATCCGCCGGTCCTTGAGGATGCCGGCCAGCACGGGGACGGCGGTGACGGCCAGCGATACGGCCAGCATCAGCACCAGCGCCGGGGTTTCGGCGCCGCCCCGCAGCCGGGGACCGCCGAAGTCGAGGACCCATACGGCCAGCAGTCCCCCGGCCGCCATGGGCAGCAACGCGGACCCGACCGTCAGCCAGGCCACCGCCCGCCCGCTGATCCGGACGGCGCCGCCACGGATTTCCTGCGCGGCGCCCACCAGGAACAGCGCCAGGCCGATATGGCCCAACTCCTTGAGCGCGTCCTTGCCCTGGGCCTGCGGGCCGCCCCAGCCGGTCACCGTGACCAGCAGCACGCCCAGCAGCAGACAGACCGTGATCTCGCCGACCACCTCCGGCTGGCCCAGGCGACGGGCCGTCCAGCGGCCCAGCAGCGCGGTGGGGACGATCGCCGCGAGGACCAGCGCAGGCTGGACTACGGTCAGTGCGTCCACGGTCTCTCCCTTTCCTCGTCAGTGGTGCCGCCCGGTCGGCCGGGCCGGCGGGTCAGTGCATCTGGGCGAGGTACTCGTACTGGCTGGGCAGCCGCTTGGCGATGTCCCGGGCCTGGTCCTTGAGCCGCTGGATCTCCTGTGCGGCACGCGAGTCGTCCATGTGCGCCAGCACGGGCGCGGGCTTGAGGTCGATTCCGCCGAGGCCGAGCAGCATCGCGTGGTACGAGTACGGCTCGAAGCCGTGGTAGTGCGGGAAAATCGTCTCCTCGGTGGGCAGCTTGGACTGCCACGCCTCCATACGGGCGGCCAGTCCGTCGGGAATCTCCCGGGTCTTCGCGTCCCGCCAATAGGCGTTGTCGTTGCGCGCCGCGCCGCGGTAGTGCAGCACCAGGAATTCCCTCACGCCGTCCATGGCATTGGCCACGGTGCGGTTGTAGGAGGTGCGCAGCTGCGGGTCCCAGTCGGCGTTCGGGAAATGCTTGACGAGTTCCTCGATGCCCTGCTGGATGAAGAAGATGCCGGTCGATTCCAGCGGCTCGACGAATCCGCTGGCGAGGCCGATGGCCACACAGTTGTTGACCCAGGAGTTACGGCTGCGCCCGACCCGCATACGGATGTGATTGGCCTCCACGTCCGCCGCCTGGGGGCCGACGAATTCGCGCAGGGTGCGCTCGGCCTCTTCCGGCGTGGTGTAGTCGCTGGCGTAGACGTAACCGGTGCCGATGCGCTCGAACAGCGGAATCGTCCAGATCCAGCCGGCTTCCTGCGCGGTGGCGGTGGTGCAGGGGCGCAGCCGCGTCCGCTCCGCGTCGTGCGGCACGCGCAGCGCCACCGCGCTGTCGTTGGGCAGGCTGTTCTGGTACGAGAGGAACGGCTCGCCCAGCGTCTTGTTGAGCAGCAGGCCGGCGAAGCCGGTGCAGTCGATGAACAGGTCGCCGGCGAGCTCGCCGTGCTCCCGCGTCCGGAGGTGGCTGATCCAGCCGCGCTCGTCGCGGACGACCTCCACCACGTCGTCCTCGATGTGCCGGGCGCCGCGGGTGGTGGCGTACTCGGTGAGGAAGTCGGCGAGCAGCGAGGCGTCGAACTGGTAGGCGTAGGGGAACTGGGTGGCCTGCTCGGCGAGCGTGGTGCGCTCGAGGTCCATGGAGCCGCCGCGCTCGATGAAGTCCTGCTCGAAGAGGGTGCCGTCCAGGTACCGCGGCGAGCGGAGGTTGTCGCAGATCTCGGACATCATGAAGACGTCCTGGTCGAAGCGGTCGCTGGGCTTCTTGTTCAGCCACCACTCGGTGAGCGGGAAGCCGTCGACGACGCGGAGCCGCTCGAAGGGGTGGTAGAAGTAGTGGCCCTTTGCGCGCCAGTTCTCGAAGCGGATACCCAGCTTGTAGGTGGCATTGCACTTCGGCATCCACTCGTTCTCCGGGAGACCGAGGTAGTCGAAGAAATGGCGCACGGTGGAGAAGGTGGCCTCGCCGACGCCGATGGTTTTGATCCGCTTGGACTCGACGACGGTGACGTTGATGCTCTCACCGAGTGCGGCCCGCAGATAGGCGGCCGTCATCCAGCCCGAGGTGCCGCCGCCGACAATTACTACGCTGGAAAGCACAATTCCTCCGGGAAAGGTGGTGTGTGGGAATGCTGCTGGGCGGGAAATAATGGTGAGCTGGCGCACAGCATCCAGCAGGGTGCAGGGGCGGAACAGGCTCTTAAGCGCTGTTGAAAAGACGCACTTCAAAGGGCCGTTCGCGGGGCGCCGTCACTCGGCAATGGGGACGATCTTGGGGTTGGCCAGCGCGCGGTAGTCCTCGGTGGCCAGCGCCACCGAAAGGTCCAGGCGGGCCGCGTTGAAATACAGCACGGGTTCCTCCAGCAGCGCCGGGTCGGCGAGGAGGGAGAGCTCGTCGTGGAACGCGAACGGGATGATGCTGCCGCTGACGCAGCCGGACAGCCGCTCGGCCAGCTCACGGCGGGCCAGCCGGGCCCGCCGGCCGCCGAATTCGCCGGCCACCCGGGGCAGGGCCACCCGCCGGTCGCCGGGGATCACCGCGAGCACCTGGCGGTCGACGGCGTCGGTGCCCTCCACGGTGACGATCATGCATTTCGCCGCCGCGGAGAGCGGGTGGCCGCGCAGCTCGCTGGCCCGTGCGGTGTGCCCTTCGGGCGGATGGGAGAGCAGCTCGTAGCGGGCTCCGCTCTCCTTGAGCATCGTCAACAGGCGGTCGGATGCGGGGTGTTGGGGGTCTTCCGCGTGCGCGTCGGGTGCCGTCGCCGCGTTCATGTGCCGGCCGGCTGCGGCGCCGGTTCGACGGGCCGCATCCAGGAGTAGCGGTCGGGCAGTTCACCGCGCTGGATGCCGAACAGGGCGTCGGAGAGCCGGGCGGTGACCTCGCCGGTGGTGCCGTCGCCGATCGTCCAGGAGCCGTCGGCGGTGCCGACCTCGCCCACGGGGGTGATCCGGGCGGCGGTGCCGCAGGCGAACACCTCGGTCAGCTCGCCGGACGCGCAGCCGCTGCGCCAGTCCTCCAGGCTCACCGGTTGTTCGGCCGCGGGCACGCCGAGGGCCGGGGCCAGCCGCAGCAGCGCGTCCCTGGTGACGCCGGCCAGCAGGCTGCCCGACAGCGGCGGGGTGACCAGGCGGGCGTCGCGCCCGGAGCCGTACACGAAGAACAGGTTCATCCCGCCCAGCTCCTCCACCCAGCGGCGCTCCACCGGGTCGAGCCAGACGACCTGGTCGTATCCCTCCTCCTGGGCCGCCGCCTGGGGCAGCAGGCTCCCGGCGTAGTTGCCCGCGCACTTGGCGGCGCCGGTGCCGCCGGCCGCGGCGCGGGAGTAGGTGTCGGTGACCTGGACCCGTACCGGGCGCTGACCGGGGCCGAAGTAGCCCTCGGTGACGAAGGCCATCAGCAGGAAGTGGTAGGCGCGGGCCGGGCGCAGCGCGAGGGTGACTTCGCTGGCGAAGAGGACGGGCCGCAGATACAGGCTCATCTGGGGGTCGTCGGGGATCCAGTGCTGGTCCTGGGCGACCAGGGCGTCCACCGCGTCGAGGAACAGCTCCTCGGGCAGCTCGGGCATCATCAGCCGGCGGGCCGAGGACTGCAGCCGGCGGGCGTGCACCTCGGGCCGGAAGACGCCGACCCGGCCGTTGGCCGAGCGGAAGGCCTTGAGCCCCTCGAACACGACCTGCCCGTAGTGCAGGCCGACCGTGGCGGGGTCCAGCAGCAGCGGCCCGTAGGGCTGCAGCTCCGCGTCGTGCCAGCCCTGTTCCTCGCTCCACCGGATGGAGACCAGGTGTTCGGTGAAGGCGGAGCCGAATGCGGTCGAGGCGGTACGTTCCGCGCGCTCCGACGGGGTGAGCGGGCGGGCGACGGGTTTGGACACGATAGGCACTCCGGCCTCCTGTGGCGGGTCGCACGGATCGGGCGGGTCGGGCGGTACGGGGGGTGGCGCGGGTCGGGGCACGTCCACGGCGCGACGGGCGGCTAGACGAGCGGGGCGAAGAAGTAGGTGTCCCGGCGGCGGAAGCGCTGGTCGGCGTCGTCGTGGACGAAGAAGTCGGCGAATTCCAGGGAGACTTCGCTGCCGTCCTTCAGAACACCCTCGAAGACGCCGGTGACCGCGCTGCGCTCGCCCTGGACGACGACGGAGGTGACGGTGTGCCGGCCGCTCTCGATGACCCGCTCGCCCGTGTAGAAGGCCCACAGGCCCTGGTGGCCGCGCATCGGCGGATAGCCGGGGCGCCGGTATACGGCGTCCTCGGTGAACAGCGCGATCAGGCCGGGCACATCGGTGGCGTCCACCAGCCGGTAGTAGTCGTGCACCTTGGCCAGCTTGGTCTCGCGGGCCGGGTCCGGGCGGTCAGCGCTCATCGTCGCCACCTCCGGCGCCCGCCATGGCGACGAGGGTCTGCCGCTCGCCGGTGTAGGGCCGACGACCGTGCGAGACCAGCAGGTTGTTGACGATCAGCAGATCGCCGCGCACCCACGGGAAGGCGTAGCTGCACTCCTCGAACGCGTCCCGGACGGTGGCCATCTCCTCGTCGGTGATGGGCGTGCCGTCGCCGTAGTAGGCGGCGCGGGGCATGTCCTCCGCGTCGAACATCTCGGCCAGCGCCTCGCGGGTGGCCGGCGGCAGGTTGGAGGTGTGGAAGAGATGCGACTGGTTGAACCAGGACTCCCGCCCGCTGACCGGGTCGGTGATCAGGGCGGGCCTGCGGTGCCGGGTCCGCAGGCCGTCCTCGGTCCAGGTGAACTCGATGCCGTGCTGCTTGCAGTAGCGCTCGACGTCCGCCCGGTCCTCGGTCTGGTACGACTCCTGCCAGGTCAGGCCCATGCCCTCGCGGTAGGCGCGGGTGTAGAGGACGCCCTTGTCACGGAAGCGGGCCACCAGGTCGGCGGGCAGCCGGTCCAGCAGCGCGCGGGTGTCCGCGAGCGGGGTCTCGCCGCCGGTCTCGGCGGCGATGACGGAGGCGAAGAACAGCCAGCGCGGGTAACTGTGCGAGTAGGCGCTCTCGTTGTGCTGGACGATGGTCTGGTTCGCCGGGTACTCGGTGGAGGTGTAGACGTTGCCGTCGACCTGGCTGCGGGGCGTGGACCGCTCGGTGTAGCTCAGCAGTTCGCCGCCGATACGGGCCGCGACGTCGTTGAGCAGCGCGGCGTTGTCGACCACACCGCGTACCAGCACGGCGCCATGGGTGCCGAGGGCCTCCATCAGGTGCTCGCGCTGCTCGGTGGCCCAGCGGGCGATGCCGGGGAGGTCCGGGTCGTCGCCGTCGGCCTCGTAGACGACGACGTGGGTGTGGGCGGTGCCCTCGAGCCGGCCGCGCCGGCCGCCGAGCGTGGCCAGCCGCCCGGGGAGTTCCTCAACCATGCTGATGCCTCTCCTGCGTTGTCGTTCCGTGCCCGGGTGCCGGTCAGGCGCCCATGGCCTCGATCAGGGACTTGGGGCGCATATCGGTCCAGTTGGTGTTGACGAAGTCCAGGCACTCCTGGCGCAGCTGCGGCCCGAAGGCGACCTCCCAGCCCTGGGGGACGTCGGCGAAGCTGGGCCAGACGGAGTGCTGGCCCTCTTTGTTGACGAGCACGAGGTAGAAGGCTTCGTCGTTCTCGAAGGGGTTGGACATGAGGAATGGTCCTTTCGCTGGGTGTGTAGCAGCGGAATGCTGTGCGGCGGAATGCGGCGGGGCGGAATGCGGTGCGGGTCAGCCGAGGAGCGTGCGCAGTTCGCGCAGGAAGCGCTCGGCGAGATCGGCGATGGTCTTTTCTCTGTGCACTTCGGTGGAATAGCGGAGGGTGAGCCGGAATTGCTGTCCGCTGACCGCTCCCGCGATATCGAGCAGATGGGGCCGTTCGCTCCGTGCGCTCTGCTGCTCGACGGCCGGCAATACGGACCGGAAGGGCCCCGATTCCCGGCCGCCGCCGGGCGTCTCGTCGAAGCGGCCGAGGTAGTTGAAGATCACCTGCGGGGTGGCCGCCGCGGTCAGCGAGGGTGCGCCGGCGAGGTGTCGCAGTGCGCCGTATCCCAGGCCACGCCCGGGAATGTCCCGCAGTTGCCGCCCCATCGCCTTGGCCCTGGCCCGCGGGTCGTCGCTCGTGGGCCGGGCCAGATGGACCGGGTAGAGGGTGGTGAACCAGCCGACGGTGCGGGAGAGATCGATGTCGTCGAATATCTCGTCGCGGCCATGGCCTTCGATATCGACCGTAATGCCGTCGCCGCCGGTCCATTCGGAAAGCGTCGCGCCGAGCGCGGCCAGCAGCAGCGCTTCCGTGCGGACCCGATAGGCGCCCGGTGCGGTGCGCAGCAGCGCCTCGGTTTCCCTTTCGGTCAGTTCGACCGTGTATTCCGCCTCGGACGATACCGTACTGGCGCCCTGCGCATCCACCGGAAGGGTGGCCGAATTCTTTTCCACCACCCCTTCCCAATAACGGAGTTCGGCGTTCAGGGCGCCGCCGGCGGCGTGGTCGCTCAGCCGTGCCGCCCACCCGGTGAAGGACGTCGGGACGGGCGCCACCCGCACCGGCTCCCCCGCTCGGGCCTGACCGTAGGCGGCCTCGATGTCCGCGAGCAGGATGCGCAGCGAGACCGCATCGGTGACCAGGTGGTGGGCGACCAGGAGGAGGCGGGAGGGGTGAGCGGTGCCGCCGTCGAAGAGCACCGCTCTCGCCACCGGCCCGCGGGCCAGGTCCAGCGAGGACTGGGCGGCCGCCACCACACGGTCGACGGTCCGCGCCAGCTCCTCTTCCGGGACACCGGAGAGGTCCTCGCGGTCGACGGGTACGGGGACGACGCCGGGCGCGGGCCGCTGTACGCGCGCCCCCTCCTGCGGGAACCGCATCCGCAGCGCCTCGTGCCGCGCCGTCACCGCCTCCACGGCCCGGGTCAGCGCCGCCGGGTCGGTGTCCGGGGCGAGCTCCAGCAGGACGGACATGTTGTAGTGCTGCGGCGCGGTGCGGTAGGCGTCGAAGAACCAGTGCTGTACGGGGGTGAGGGGCACCGGCCCGGCGCTCGTACCGGCCTCCGCGCCCGCGTCCGCGTCCGTGCCCGTGCCGGTCCGAGTTGCCGTGCCCGCCGGCTTGCTCACGGACTGCCCGGCCGCGGCGCCCGCCCCGCTCCCCCCGTCCGCCTGCCCGGCCGCGTCGATCAGCTCCGCCAGCGCCCGCACCGTTCCGCTGCGGAAGACCTCCTTCGAGCTGAGCGGCAGTCCGGCGCGGCGGCTCCGGGCGACCAGCTGGATGCTGAGGATGGAGTCGCCGCCCAGGTCGAAGAAGCCCTCGTCCAGGCCGACGCGCTCCAGGCCGAGCAGCTCGGCGAAGATCCCGGCGAGCAGTCGCTGGGTGTCGGTCTCCGGCAGATCGGCGGGGGCCGGTGCCGCGGTGGCCGTCTCCGGTGCGGGGAGCGCCTTGCGGTCCACCTTTCCGTTGATGGTCAGCGGCAGTTCGGGCAGCACGACCAGGGCCGCCGGGACCATGTATTCGGGCAGGCTGCGGGCCGCGAACTCCTTGAGCGCCGTCGCGTCCGGCGCGGGGCCTTCGGGGCGCGGGGCCACATAGCCGACCAGGCGGAGGCCGCCGGGGCCCGCGGCGGCGACGACACAGACCTGGCCCACGCCGGGGGCCGCCGCCAGGGCCGCCTCCACCTCGCCCAGTTCGATCCGGTGCGCCCGGATCTTGACCTGGTCGTCGGTGCGGCCCTGGTACTCCAGGCCGCCGTCGGCGGTCCGGCGCACCAGGTCCCCGGTGCGGTACATCCGCTCGCCGGGCGCGCCGAACGGGTCGGCCACGAAGCGCTCGGCGGTCAGTTCCGGGCGGCCCAGATAGCCGCGGGCGAGCTGGGCGCCGGCCACGTACAGCTCGCCTGGGACCCCGACCGGAACCGGGCGGAGCAGGGCGTCGAGGACATGGGCGCGCATGTTCCACGAGGGGCCGCCGATGGGCACCGCGCCGGCCGCGTCGGGGTCCTGCGGCGTCAGGCTGTGGACGACGCAGCCCACCGTCGCCTCGGTCGGGCCGTATTCGTTGACGACGGTCGCGCCCGGATGGGCGGCGCGCCAGGCGGTCAGGGACTCCCCCAGCAGCTGTTCGCCGCCGACGACGAGATCGCCCTCGGCGAGCACCTCCGCGGGCAGCGACTCCAGCAGCCCCACATGGCTGGGGGTGGCCTTGAGGAACGTCGGCACCGGCCGGCCGGCCTCGCTCCACAGCCGCGGGTCGAGGTCCTCCAGGTCGCTGACGTAGACCGTGCCGCCGGCGATGAGCGGGGCGAAGAGGGTGGTGACGGTGAGGTCGAAGGAGACGGAGGAGTGCAGTACCGCGCCGCCGCGGATGCCGGGGTAGGAACCCTCGCACCAGCGCAGGTAGTTGGCGAGCCCGGTGTGCGGGACGACCACGCCCTTGGGGCGGCCGGTGGAGCCGGAGGTGTAGATGACGTACGCGGCGTGGCCGGGGCGCAGCGGCGCGCGCCGGTCGGCGTCGGTGAGGACGCCGCCGGGCTGCGCTGCCAGTGCCGTACGGGTGGCGGGGGCGTCCAGGACCAGGTGGTGGGTGCCCTCGTCGAGCCGTACGAGGAGGCCGGCCGCGCGCTGGGTGATGACGCAGGCCGGGCGGGCGTCGGCGAGCAGTGCGGCGATGCGTTCGGCCGGATAGCCGGGGTCGACGGGCAGATAGGCGGCGCCGGCCTTGAGGACCGCGTACAGCGCGACCAGGAGGCCGGCCGAGCGCGGCATGGAGACGGCGACGACGTCCTCGGGGCCGATGCCGAGGCCGATCAGGTGACGGGCCAGGCGGTTGGCGCGCTCGTCCAGTTCGGCATAGGTGAGGGCGGCGCCGTCGGAGACGACGGCGGGGGCGTCGGGGGTACGGGCCGCCTGGGCCTCGAAGAGGTCCATGGCGGTGGCGTCGGACAGCGGGTGGCGGGCGCCGTCGCGGTCCGCGGCGGCGCGGCTGCGCTCCGGCGCGGTGAGCATGGGCAGCGTCGCCATGGGCCGTTCGGTGGCCTCGGGCGCGGTCAGCTCCTCGGCGAGGGTGGCCAGATGGCCCGTCAGGCGGGCGATGGTGGCCTCGTCGAAGAGTTCGGTGCTGTATTCGACGGAGCCGCGCAGCGCGCCGTCCTCCTCCCAGTAGTTCAGGGTGAGGTCGAAGAGCGAGAAGTCGCGGGCGAGCGGCTGCTCGGAGAGCCGCAGGCCGTGCAGCCGCATCGGCTCCGCGGGGGTGTTCTGGAAGGCGATCAGCGCCTGGACGAGCGGCGGGCGGCTCAGATCGCGCTCGGCGACCACGGCGTCGACCACCCGCTCGAAGGGCACCTCGCCGTGCGCGAACGCCGCCAGCACGCTCTCCCGCACGGAGTCCAGGAACTCCCCGAAGGGCAGGTGTTCGTCGACGTCCTCGCGCAGCACCAGGGTGTTGACGAAGAAGCCGACCAGGTCCTCGACCTCGCCCCGGTCGCGGCCCGAGCTGAGGGTGCCCAGGGCGATGTCGCGCTGCCCGGACCAGCGGGCCAGCACCAGCTGGCTGAGCGCGGTGACGGCCATGAAGAGCGAGGCGTCGTGGTCCTGGGCGAGACGGGCGAGGCGGGACGTCGCGGCGGGCGACAGGCCGAAGGTGTGCAGGGCACCGGCGTAGCCGCGGACCGGCGGTCGGGGCCGGTCGGTGGGCAGTTCCAGCGGCGCGACGTCGGTCAGCTCGCGCTTCCAGAAGTCGAGCTGGCGCTCCAGTTCGGCCCCGGCGAGGTGGTCGCGCTGCCATACGGCGTAGTCCGCGTACTGCACGGACAGCGGGGCCAGGCCGCTGTGCGCCAGCACCTCCGCGGCGTCCCGCGAGCCGCATTCGAGCGCCGCGTCGTAGAGCGCGCCCAGCTCGCGGGCGACCACGCCCATCGACCAGCCGTCGGTGACGATGTGGTGCATGGTGACGGCGAGGGCGTGCTCGTCCGCGCCGTCGCGTACCAGCAGCGCGCGCAGCAGCGGGCCGCGGCGCAGATCGAACGGGACGGCGATCTCGGCGCGCAGGGTGTCCTGGAGCTCCGCCTCGCGGGCGGCCGGGCCGGTGGCGGTCAGTTCGGCGAGCGGGACGGGGACGTCGTAGGGCTCGCCGATGCGCTGTACGGCCGCGCCGTCCTCGGTGTCGAACGTCGTCCGGAGCACCTCGTGGCGGCGGACGAGCGCGGAGAGGGCGGCGGACAGGGCGCCGGTGTCCAGCGGGCCGCTGAGCCGCAGCACCCCGCCCGCGTTGTAGGCGGCGTTGCCCGGCTCGAACTCGTCCAGGAACCACATCCGGGCCTGGGCGAAGGACAGCGGCAGCGGGCGGTCGCGGTCCGCCGGGGCGATCCGGGCGGTGTGGGCGGCGGCCCGGCCCGCGGCGACCTGTTCGGCGAAGCCCGCGATGGTGGGGCGGTCGAAGAGGGCGCGGGCGGACAGTTCGATCCCGAAGGTCTTACGGACCCGGGAGATCACCTGGATGCTGAGGATGGAATTGCCGCCCAGCTCGAAGAAGTTGTCCGTCACGCCGACGCCGTCCAGCTTCAGCACCTGCATCCAGATGCCGGCCAGCGTCTCCTCCAGGGCGGTGCGGGGCGCGACGCGGGCGGCGGCGGAGGCGAAGAGGGCGGGGTCGGGGGCGGGCAGGGCCTTGCGGTCGACCTTGCGGCTGCTGGTCATCGGCAGCGCGTCGAGGGCGACGACGACGGTGGGCACCATGTAGTCGGGCAGGGTGCGGGAGAGCAGCTCGCGCAGCTGCGCGGTGTCCGGGGCCTCGGCGCCGGGCCGCGGGACGACATAGCCGACGAGCTGCTTGCCGCCGGCCCGGCCCTCGCGGGCCACCACCACGGACTGCGCCACGTCCGGGTGCGCGGCCAGCGCCGACTCGATCTCGCCCAGCTCGATGCGGAAGCCGCGCACCTTGACCTGGTCGTCGGCGCGGCCGAGGTATTCGATGACGCCGTCGGCGGTCCAGCGCACCAGGTCGCCGGTGCGGTACATCCGGGTACCGGGCTCGCCGTAGGGGTCGGCGATGAACCGCTCGGCGGTCAGGGCCGCGCGGCCCAGGTATCCGCGGGCCAGCTGGGGCCCGGAGAGGTGGAGTTCGCCGGCGACGCCGACCGGGACGGGGCGCAGTTGCCGGTCCAGGACGCGGATGCCGGTGTTGTGCACGGGGCGGCCCACGACGGGCCGGGGGCTGTCGGCGAGCTTGCACCACAGGGTGTCGACGGTGGCCTCGGTCGGCCCGTAGAAGTTGTAGCCGGTGGTGGTGCCGGTGCCCGCGGTGGCCGCGGCGTCCGCTGTGGCCGCCGCGCCCTCGGCGGACCGCAGCTGCTGCCACAGCGTGTCGCCCACCGCCTCGCCGCCGAGCATCAGCACGGCCGGCCGGTGATCGTCGCCGGTCAGCAGCCCGGCCGCGAGGACCTGTTCGGCGAAGGTCGGGGTGAGGTCGAGCAGATCGATGCGCTCCTTGCGGACGTATCCGACGATCGCCTCGGGGTCGCGCCGGACCTCGTCGTCGAGGACGTGCAGCTGATGGCCCGCGACCATCCACAGCAGGCCCTCCCACGAGGTGTCGAAGGAGAACACGGCGGTCAGCGCGGCCTTGAAGAGCCGCCCTCCGGCGGCCTCGGACGCCGGGCGGATGAACTCCGCCTCGTGGTTGCGGTAGAGGTTGAGCAGCCCGGCGTGGTCGGTGAGGACGCCCTTGGGGCGGCCGGTGGAGCCGGAGGTGTAGATGAGGTGCGCGGGGTGGGCCGGGCGCAGCGGTGCGCGGCGGTCGGCGTCGGTGGGCGCGGTCGCGGGGCAGCCGGCCAGCAGCTCGCGGGCCGCCGCACCGGTCAGGTCCAGGGCGGGCAGGGCCGGGGGCACGCCGAGGCGGGACGCGGTGTCCGCGCCGCTGACCAGCACCAGCGCCGGGGCGGCGTCGGCCAGCATGAACGCGACGCGGTCGCGCGGCAGATCGGGGTCGACGGGCACATAGGCCCCGCCCGCCTTGAGGACCGCCAGGATGCCGATGACCATGTCCTCGGTGCGGGGCAGCGCCAGCGCCACGAGGTCCTCGGGGCCGACCGACCGGGAGATGAGGTGGTGCGCCAGCCGGTTGGCGCGCTCCTCCAGCTCCCGGAAGGTCAGCGAGACGGCGTGGCAGACCAGGGCGGTCTCGTCGGGCGTACGGGCGGCCTGCGCCTCGTACACCGCGGGGAGGGTGGTGTCGGGCAGCGGATGCCGGGCGCCGCTCCAGCCCGTGAGCAGCAGGTGCTCCTCGTCGGCGGTGAGCATCGCGATACGGGCCATGGGGCGGCCGGGGTCGGCGGTCAGCCGGTCGGCGAGGATCTGAAGGTGCCCGCAGATCCGCTCCACCGTGCTCGCGTCGAAGAGATCGGGGTTGTACTGCACGGCGCCGAGGAGGCCGCCGTCGCGCTCCCAGAAGTCGAAGTCGATGTCGAAGAGGGACTGTTCGCGGGCGAAGACGTAGTCCTCCAGGGTCAGCCCGCTCAGCCGCAGCGGCTCGGAGGGCGTGTTCTGGAGCGAGACCATGGCCTGGACGAGCGGCGGGCGGCTCAGGTCCCGGTCGGTGACGACCGCGTCCACCACCCGTTCGAACGGCACCTCGGCGTGCGCGAACGCCTCCAGCACGGTCTCCCGTACGGAGTCCAGGAAGTCGGCGAACGGCTTGCTCTCATCGACCTCTTCGCGCAGCACCAGCGTGTTGACGAAGAAGCCGACCAGCCCCTCCACCTCGCCCCGGTCGCGGCCGGAGACGGAGGTGCCCACGGCGATGTCGCTCTGCCCCGAGTACCGGGAGAGCACCAGCTGGCTGAGGGCGGTGACGGCCATGAAGAGGGTCGCGCCGCGGTCCCTGGCCGCCTTGGTGAGCCGTTCGGTGGTCTCCGGGGAGAGGGAGAAGAGGTGCTGGGCGCCGGCGGAGGTGCGAACGGCCGGGCGCGGCCGGTCGGTGGGCAGCTCCAGCGGGGTGACGGCGTCCAGCTTGCCGGTCCAGTAGGCCAGCTGGCGGTCGAGCTCCTCGCCGGAGAGCCGCTCGCGCTGCCAGACGGCGAAGTCGGCGTACTGGACGGTCTGCGGGGGCAGTCCCGCGCGGTCGAGCAGCGCCTGCGCATCGCGCGGTGCGGCGCCGGGCCGCAGCGCCGCGTCGTAGAGGGCGCTCAGCTCCCGCCCGATGATCCCCATCGACCAGCCGTCGGTGACGATGTGATGGATCGTCAGGGCAAGGATGTGCTCGCGCTCGTCCAGCTTCAGCAGCAGGGCGCGCAGCAGCGGCCCGGTGCGCAGATCGAAGGGGCGCGCCACCTCCGCCCGCAGCAGGCTCCGGACGATCGCGTCCCGGTCCTCGCGTGGCGCCCGGGGCACCTGCGCGACCGGCACCGGCACGCGGAACGGCTCGCCGACGATCTGCACGCCCTGCCCGTCCACCGCGTCGAACGTCGTCCGCAGCGACTCATGGCGCGCCACCAGCGCCGACAGGGCCAGCGCCAGGGCCGGGACGTTCAGCTCACCGGTCAGCCGCAGCGAGGTGCAGGAGTTGTACTCCGCGCTGCCCGGCTCGAACTCGTCGAGGAACCAGAGCCGTTGCTGGGCGAAGGACAGCGGGAGCTCCCGGTCCCGGCCCACCGGGGCGATCCGGTCCGGCCGTCCGTCCCCGGCGTCGCCGGCCAGGCGGGAGCGCATCCGGTCCCGGAGGTGCTCCGGCAGGGACTGGATCCAGCTCTCGCGTGATGCCGCGGCGTCCATGAGCGTCTCCTTCAGGGGTGGTTCACGGTGGGTGGTGTCGGGGGTGGCGGGGCGGCTACTGCTGTTCCAGTTCCGAGAGCAGTCGCTCCTCGACCGCCGCCGCCAGGTCGGCCACCGTCGGGTTGTCGAAGAGGGCACGGGCCGGCAGATCGATCACGAAGACGTCGCGGATGCGGGAGATGACCTGAATGCTGAGGATGGAGTCGCCGCCGAGGTCGAAGAAGTTGTCCTCGACGCTCACCCGGTCCTGGCCCAGCACATCGCCCCAGATGCCGGCGAGGATCTCCTCGGCCGGGTTGCGGGGCGCGACATGCTGCGCCCGGTCCCCCGCCGCCTCCTCGGGCGAGGGCAGCGCCCGCCGGTCGACCTTGCCGTTCGGGGTGAGCGGGAAGGCGTCCAGGACGATCACCGCCGCCGGGACCATATGGGCGGGCAGCGAGCGGGCCATGAACTCCTTCAGCTCGTCGGGGCCGGGGCCCTCGCCCGGTACCGGCACGGCGTAGGCCACCAGGCGTTTGCTGCCCGGGATGTCCTCGCGGGCCAGCACCAGGGCCTGGGCGACGCCCGGGTGGGCGGCGGCCGCGGCCTCGATCTCGCCCAGCTCGATCCGCAGACCGCGGATCTTGACCTGGAAGTCCGTGCGGGAGACGAAGTCGAGGTTGCCGTCGGGCAGCCAGCGCACCAGGTCCCCGGAGCGGTACATCCGCGCCCCCGGCTCGCCGAAGGGGTCGGCGACGAACCGCTCGGCGGTGATCCCCGGCCGGTTCACATAGCCGCGGCCCATACCGTCCCCGGTCAGATACAGCTCGCCCGGCACGCCCGGCGCCACCGGCCGCAGCGCGGGGTCCAGGACGTAGACGCGGGTGCCGGCGATCGGGGTGCCGATGGGCAGCGGGCCGGGGGCCTGGGCCGCCGCGTGGCCTTCACCATCACCATCACCGTCTCCGTCACCGTCGCCGTCTCCGTTGACGACGTACAGCGAGGTGAACACGGTGCCTTCGGTCGGCCCGTAGCCGTTGATCATGCGCACGCCCGGCAGCTGTGCGACGGCCTTGGTGGCATGCGCCGGGGAGAGCGTGTCGCCGCCGGACATGATCAGCCGCAGCCCGGAGAAGACCCGGACGTCGCTGTCCACCATCTCGTGGAAGAGCCCCGCGGTGATCCAGATGGCACTCACCCGGCGCGAGCGCAGGAACTCCCCGGTCTCGGCCGCCGACATCACCCGGCTCGGGCTGACGGCCAGCGCCGCGCCGTTGAGCCAGGCGCTCCAGATCTCCAGCGTCCCGGCGTCGAACGACACCGTCGCCAGCTGGCCCACCACATCGCGCTCGCTCATCGCCAGCTTCGGGTCGCGGGCCACCCGCAGCACCCCTCGGTGCGGCAGGACCGCGCCCTTGGGGCGGCCGGTGGAGCCGGAGGTGTAGATGACATGGGCGAGGTTGTCGGGGTGCAGCGGCACCTCGGGGGCCACGTCCGGGTAGCCGTCGGTCGAGGTCTCGTCCAGCAGGAGTCGGCGGGCGTCGCCGGGCGGCAGCGCCCCCGCCGACCCGGTGTCCGTGACGACCAGCTCCGCACCGGAGTCGCTGACCATGAACGCCAGCCGGTCGGCCGGGTACTCCGGGTCGAGCGGTACGTACGCCCCGCCGGCCTTGAGCACCGCCAGCAGCGTCACGAACAGCTCGGCGTGCCGTCCCAGGCACACCCCGACGCGGGTGTCGGGGCCCACCCCGAGCGCGATCAGCCGGTGGGCGAGCCGGTTGGCGCGGGCGTCCACCTCGGCGTAGCTCAGTTCCTGCCCGTCGACGATCAGCGCGGTGTTGCCCGGGGCGCGGGCCGCCTGTCGCGCGAACACCTCGGTGAGGGTGGTGCCTTCGTCGCCGGGTGCGCCGCGGCCCCACTCCTCCAGGATGCGGTGCCGCCGCTCGGCATCGACCAGGTCGAGCGTGCCCAGCTTGCGGTCGGTGTCCTGGAGACCGGCCACCGTCCGTGCGTACAGGGTGAGGTCGTCGCGGAGCGCCTCGACGGTGCCCGGATCGAAGACCTCCGGGTCGTAGAGGAGCGTGAGGGTGAGCGAGTCGCCCGTGTACGCGGCCAGGTTGAGGGGGTAGTTGGTGGCCTCGACGGCGCTGATCTCGCCGACCTTGAGCCCGTGCTCGGCGGCCGCGTCGGTGTCCACCGGGTAGTTGGCGAAGACGACGAGGCTGTCGAACAGTGGCTGGTCGGCGGGGAGGTGGCCGAGCGCCTGGATCCGGGTCAGCGGGAGGTGGTCGTAGCGGCGGGCCTCGACCTGTTCGGCCTGGAGGCGCTGCAGCCACTCCACCACCCCCAGCTCCGGTTCCAGCCGGGTGCGGACGGGGAGCGAGTTGATGAAGAGCCCCACCATGTCGTCCGCGCCCGTGAGCTCGGTCGGCCGGCCCGAGGTCGTCGCCCCGAACACCACGTCCTGCTGTCCGCTGCGGCCGGCCAGCATGAGCGCCCACAGGCCCTGGACCACGGCGTTGACGGTCAGCCGGTGGCGGCGCGCGAAGGCGTACAGCTGGTCGGTGAGCTCCGGCGTCAGCTCCACCCCGACCCGCGCGGAGGAGCGGGACTGTCCGGAACGGACCGCCGGCCGGTCGTACGGCAGCGCCACCGGGCTGTCGAACCCGGCCAGCACCCCGCGCCAGAACTCCTCCGCCTCCGGTATGTCCCGCCCCCGCATCCAGCGGGCCTGGTCGGCCAGCCGTCGCCCGCCGGCGATGGCGGGCAGCGGCCTGCGGTCCCGGCGCGCGGTGTAGTCGTCGAAGACGAGGGACAGGACGCGGGCCAGGCTCCAGCCGTCGAGCAGGACGTGGTGGAAGGTGAACAGGACGCGGATGCGGTCGTCGGTGAGGCGGGCGAGGGCCAGCCGGGCCAGCGGCACCTGCCGCAGGTCCAGTCCCCGCGTACGGTCGGCGGCGACCCACTCCTCCCAACGGGCCGACCGGTCCTCCTCGGTGACGCCGCGCCAGTCGACGATCTCGACCGGCAGCGTCGCCTCCCGGTGCACCACCTGCACCGGCTCCGCGACGCCCTCCCAGGCCACTCCGATCCGCAGCGCCTGGACCTCGTCGACCACGTGCTGCCAGGAGTCGGCGAATTCGGCCGGGTCGGTGACGCCGTCGACCACGAACATCAGCTGCTCGAAGTAGGCGGCCGTCCGCGTCTGTGCCGATTCCATCAGCGCGTGGAAGAGCATGCCGGACTGCATCGGCATCAGCGGCAGCACGTCCTCGACGCCGCGGCCGTCGCCCACCACCCGGTCCACACCGGTCTGGTCGAGCCCGGACAGCGGGAAGTCGGAGGGGGTGCAGCCGCCCGCGTCCGGCTCCTCGCAGTGCGCGAGGAACTCCTCCAGGGCGGTCAGGAAGCCGGACGCCAGCCGGTCCACCGTTTCCTCGGCGAAGACGCCGTCGGCCCAGCCCCACTCCATCACCAGCCGGCCGTCGGCCACCCGGCCCACCACGTCCAGCGCATACGCCCGCCCGTCCAGCGGACTGGTGTCGCCGTCCTGGACGAACCCGGTCTCGCGGAAGAGCGCGCCCTCGGCGTCGGCCGCCGAGCCTGCGGTGGCGGCATTGGCGGCGGTGTCGAACTGGCCGAGGTAGTTGAAGCTGACCTGCGGGGAGCGGTCCGGGAGCGCGCCGGCGAGATGCCGCAGGGCGCCGTGGCCCAGGCCCCGGTTCGGCACGGAACGCAGGTTCTCCTTCACCGACTTGACCAGAACGTCCCAGCCCGCGGCCGCGTCCCCCGGCAGCTCCACCGGGAAGACGGTGGTGAACCAGCCCACCGTCCGCGACAGATCCACCCCCTCGAAGATCTCCTCCCGGCCGTGCCCCTCGACATCCACCAGCACCCGCTGCTGACCGGTCCACTCCCCCAGCACCCGGCCCAGCACCGCCAGCAGTACTTCATTCATCCGCGTCCGGTACGTCGCCGGCACCCGCTGAAGCAGCTTGCGCGTCGCCTCCGCCGACAGCTCGGTGGACCGGATCCGCAGTTCGCCCGGTGTCACCTCCTGGACCGGCAGCGCGGTCGGGATGTCCTCCCCCACCGCCGACCAGTAGGCCAGCTCCTCGTCGAAGCCACCGTCGGCCGCGTGCTCCCGCAGCCGCGACGCCCATTCCACGAACGGCGTCGTCTTCGGGCCGAGGTCCACCGCCGCACCCGACGACAGCTGCCCGTACGCCACCGCCAGATCCTCCAGCATCACCCGCCAGGACACCGCGTCCACCACCAAGTGGTGTGCTACGACGACCAGTTGGCTGCCGTCCTCGGCGCCGAGCGCGAAGGACAGGGCGCGCAGCAGCGGGCCTTCGGTGAGGTTCAGGCCGCTCTGGGCCTCGGCGACCAGCCGGTCCCGCTCGGCCCGGCGGGCATCGGCGGGGAGGCCGGTGAGGTCGGTGTGGTGGACGGGTACGGGGGCGTCGGCGGCGTCGGCCACGGACTGGGTCCAGGCGCCGTCCGCGCCGCGTACGAAGCGCAGCCGGAGGGCGTCGTGGTGGGCCACCACGGCGGCCACCGCGGCCGCCAGGGTGTCGGTGTCCACACCGTCGTTCAGGGTGGCCGCCATCGACATGTCGAAGTGGTGCGGCGCCGCGGGATGGGCGGCGAAGAACCACTCCTGGATGGGCGTCGGTCCCACCGGGCCGTCGACGCGGCGCCGCTCCGGCGCGGGCCCGGACGCATCTGCCCGGCCCGCGTGCTCGGCCAGCGCCCGTACCGTCTGCCGGTCGAAGACGTCCTTCGGCGCGATCGACAGGCCCGCGGCCCGCGCCCGGGAGACGACCTGGATGCTGAGGATGGAGTCGCCGCCCAGGTCGAAGAAGTTGTCCTCGACGCCGACCGCCTCCAGGCCCAGCACCTCCGCCCAGATGACGGCGAGGATCTCCTCCACCGGGGTGCGCGGCGCCAGCCGCGCAAAGTCCCCGGTCACCGCCTCGGGGGCGGGCAGCGCCCGGCGGTCCACCTTGCCGTTCGGGGTGAGCGGCAGCGCGTCCAGCGTGACGAACACCGACGGCACCATGTACTCCGGCAGCCCCTCGGCGAGGAACTCGCGCAGCGCCGCCGCGTCCGGCGCCCGGTCACCGTCCTCCGCCGCGGGCGACACATAGCCGACCAGCCGGGCGCCGGGCCCGTCCGTACGGAAGAGCACCGCCACCTGGCCGACGGCCGGGTGCTCCGCGAGCGCGGTCTCCACCTCGCCCAGCTCCACGCGGTGGCCGCGCACCTTGACCTGGGCGTCCGTCCGGCCCACGAAGCACAGCTGGCCGTCGTCGCCCCAGCGCACCGCGTCCCCGGACCGGTACATCCGCGCCCCCGGCGCGCCGTACGGGTCGGCGACGAACCGTTCGGCGGTGATCCCCGGCCGGTTCACATAGCCCAGGGTGACGCCCTCGCCGCCGATGTAGAGCTCACCGGCGACGCCCGGCGCGACCGGCCGCAGCCAGGCGTCGAGGACATAGGTGCGGACATCGGCGTACGGGCGGCCGATGGGCGGGGCGCCCGCGTCGGCGGCGGACAGCGGGTCGCTGAACGTGGTGGCGATGGTGGCCTCGGTCGGGCCGTACCCGTTGATCATCCGCCGGCCGTCCGCCCACCGTGCGACGAGGTCGGCGCTGACCGCCTCCGCGCCGACCAACAGCGTGTGCAGATCGGGGAGTTCGGTGCGGGGCAGGGTGGCGAGCATCGCGGGCAGGATCAGCGCATGGCTGACCCGGTGGCGGCGCAGCAGATCCACCAGCTGCTCGGCGGAGAGGGTCTCCGGCGGCGACAGGACGAGGGTGCCGCCCACGCCGAGCGCCATCAGCACCTCGATCAGCGAGGCGTCGAAGCTGGGGGACGCCCCTTGCAGCACCCGGCAGCCCTCGGCCGCCGCCAGCCTCTCCACGACGGCGGTGAGCAGGGCGGCGAAGCCGGTGCCCGGGACCTCGACGCCCTTGGGGACACCGGTCGATCCCGAGGTGTAGATGACATACGCCGGCGCATGCGGATCGACAGGGACGTCCGGGAGCGCGGCCGGCAGGTCCGCGAGCTCGGCGCCGAGGGTGTCCACCTCCACCACGGGTACGGCACCCAGGACGTCCGGTCCGGGCAGTGCGGCGCCGAGGCGCTTCTCGGTGAGCAGCAGCGTGGCGCCCGAGTCGGTCACCATGTGGGCGATCCGCTCGGCCGGATACTTCGGGTCGACGGGTACGTAGACGGCGCCCGCGTGGAAGACCGCCTGCATGGCGACCAGCCAGTCGATGCCGCGCTCCAGGGCGACCGCGATGCGGTCGCCGGGGCGCACGCCCCGGGCGAGCAGGAAATGCGCCAACTGACCTGCTCTGCCGTGCAGTTCGGCATAGGTCAGCGTGGTCTCGCCGGAGATGACGGCCGGGAGGCCGGGGGTGCGGGCCAGCTGCGCCCGGAAGATCTCGCCGAGCGGACGTGGTGCCAGCCCTCGCTCGTCGCGGCCCCACTCGTCGAGGATCCGCCGTCGCGCCGCGGCGTCGACGAGGTCGAGGCCGCCGAGTCTGCGGCCGGTGGCGGTGGCCACGGTCCGGGCGTGCCGGGCGAGTTCGTCGCACAGTCCCCGCACCGTCGGCCGGTCGAAGACCTCCGGGTCGTAGGCGAGGATGAACTCCAGCCGCTTGCCGCCGTAGGCGAGCAGGTTGAGGGGGTAGTTGGTGGCCTCGACGGCGCTGATCTCGCCGACCTTCAGCCCGTGCTCGGCGGCCGCGTCGGTGTCCACCGGGTAGTTCTCGAAGACGACCAGGCTGTCGAACAGCGGCTGGTCGGCCGGGAGTTCCGACAGGGCCTGGACGCGGGTGAGCGGGAGGTGGTCGTAGCGGCGGGCCTCGACCTGTTCGGCCTGGAGGCGCTGCAGCCACTCCACCACGCCCAGCTCCGGTTCCAGCCGGGTGCGGACGGGGAGCGAGTTGATGAACAGGCCGACCATTTCGTCGGCGCCGGGCAGGTCGGTGGGCCGGCCCGAGGTCGTCGCCCCGAACACCACGTCGTGCTGTCCGCTGCGCCCCGCGAGCAGCAGCGCCCACAGGCCCTGGACCACGGCGTTGACGGTCAGCCGGTGGCGGCGCGCGAAAGCGTACAGCTGGTCGGTGAGCTCCGGCGTCAGCTCCACCCCGACCCGGGCCGAGGAGCGGGACTGTCCGGAACGGACCGCCGGACGGTCGTACGGCAGCGCCACCGGGCTGTCGAACCCGGCCAGCACCCCGCGCCAGAACTCCTCGGCGGCGGGCAGATCGCGGCCGGTCAGCCACCGCACATGGTCGGCGAGCCGGCGCCCGCCGGAGACCGCGCCGGGCGCCGCGCCCGCATACCCGTCGAAGACCGCCGACAGCACGCGGGCCAGGCTCCAGCCGTCCAGCAGCATGTGGTGGAAGGTGAACAGGACGCGGATACGGTCGTCGGCGAGACGGGCCAGGGCCAGCCGGGCCAGCGGCACCTGCCGCAGGTCCAGCCCCCGCGTACGGTCCGCGGCGACCCACTCCTCCCAACGGGCCGACTGCTCCTCTTCCGTACGGACGCGCCAGTCGAGGATCTCGACCGGCAGCGTCACCTCCCGGTGCACCACCTGCACCGGCTCCGCGACGCCCTCCCAGACGACGCCGACCCGCAGCGCCTGCACCTCGTCGACCACCCGCTGCCAGGCCGCGCCGAAGGCGGTGGCATCCGTGACGCCGTCGACCACGAACATCAGCTGTTCGAAGTAGGCGGCGGTCCGGGCCTGGTCCGGGTCCATCAGGGCGTGGAAGAGCATGCCGGACTGCATCGGCAGCAGCGGCAGCACGTCCTCGACGCCCCGGCCGTCGCCCACCACCCGGTCCACACCGGCCTGGTCGAGCCCGGACAGCGGGAAGTCCGACGGTGTGCAGCCACCGGTCCCCGGCTCCTCGCAGTGCGCGACGAACTCCTCCAGCGCGGCGATGAACCGGGACGCCAGCCGGTCCACCGTCTCCGGCGCGAAGACGCCGTCGGCCCAGCTCCACTCCGTCACCAGCCGGCCGTCGGCCACCCGGCCCACCACGTCCAGCGCATAGGACGGCCCGTCCAGCGGGCTGTGCTCGCCCCGGGGGGTGGGCAGCAGGGAGCGGTAGAGGCCGCCGTCGCCGGTCATGCCGTCGAACTGGCCGAGGTAGTTGAAGCTGATCCCCGGCCGGACCGTACGGCCGAGATCCCCCGCCGCGGAGTCGGGGTCGCCCAGATACCGCAGGGCGCCGTGGCCCAGGCCCCGGTTCGGCACGGAACGCAGGTTCTCCTTCACCGACTTGACCAGAACGTCCCAGCCCGCGGCCGCGTCCCCCGGCAACTCCACCGGGAAAACGGTGGTGAACCAGCCCACCGTCCGCGACAGATCCACCCCCTCGAAAATCTCCTCCCGGCCGTGCCCCTCGACATCCACCAGCACCCGCTGCTGACCGGTCCACTCCCCCAGCACCCGGCCCAGCACCGCCAGCAGCACCTCGTTCACCCGCGTCCGGTACGTCGCCGGCACCCGCTGAAGGAGCTTGCGCGTGGTCTCGGCCGACAGCTCGGCGGCGGCGGTACGCGGCTCGCCCGGCGTCACGTCATGGACCGGCAGCGCGGTCGGGACGCCCTCGCCCACCCCCGACCAGTACGCCAGCTCCTCGTCGAAGCCGCCCTCCTCGACATGCGACCGCAGCCGGGAGGCCCACTCCTGGAACGACGTGGTCTTGGGGCCGAGGTCCACCGCCGCACCCGACGACAGCTGCCCGTACGCCACCGCCAGATCCTCCAGCAGCACCCGCCACGACACCCCGTCCATCACCAGGTGGTGGGCGACCATCACCAACTGCGCGTCTCCCGCGGGGAGTTCGAAGAGGGCGAAGCGGATCAGCGGGCCTGCGGAGAGGTCGAAGCCGGTCTGGAGGGCGTCGATGGCCTCCGCCATGGCCTTCTCGCGGGACTCGGCCGCAAGGGCGGAGAGATCGTGCCGGTCGAGGGTGGCCGTCTTGTCCTCGGCGAGGTTGCGCTGCCGCCAGCCCGCACCGGTGCGCTCGTAGCGCAGCCGCAGCGCGTCGTGGTGCGCGACCACCGCGGCCACCGCGCCCGCCAGGGCCTCGGGATCGGTGCCGGGCGTCAGGTCGAGGTGGAGCGCCTGGTTGAAGTGGTGCGGTGCCTTGCGGTGGGTGCGGAAGAACCAGCGCTGGATGGGGGTCAGTACCACGGGGCCCTCCACGGGGGGCTCGTCGAGACCGTCGGTGTCGTCGGCCGCGCTCTGCAGCCCGGCGGCGAGTTCCGCGACGGTCTGCCGTACGAAGATGTCCTGCGAGGCGAGCACCAGACCGGCCCGGCGGGCGCGGGAGATGACCTGGATGCTGAGGATGGAGTCGCCGCCGAGGTCGAAGAAGTTGTCCTCGACGCCGACCGCCTCCAGGCCCAGCACCTCCGCCCAGATGGCGGCGAGGGTCTCCTCCACCGGGGTGCGCGGGGCGAGCCGCGCGGAGCCCTCGCCCGCGGCCTCGGGGGCGGGCAGCGCCCGGCGGTCCACCTTGCCGTTCGGGGTGAGCGGCAGCGCGTCCAGGACCGCATAGCGGGACGGGACCATGTGGTCGGGCAGGGTGGCGGACAGATGGGCGCGCAGCCCGGCGGCCTCCAGGGTGGCGCCGGGCCGCGGTACGGCGTACCCGGCCAGCTGCTTGGCGCCGTTGCGGCCCGCGGTGGCCACGACGACGGCGCGCGCCACGTCCGGGTGGGCGGCGAGCGCCGCCTCGATCTCGCCCGGTTCGATGCGGAAGCCGCGCACCTTGACCTGGTCGTCGCCGCGGCCGAGGAACTCCAGCATCCCGGCGGCGGTCCAGCGCACCAGGTCCCCGGTGCGGTACATCCGCGTGCCGGATGCGCCGAAGGGGTCGGCGACGAACCGTTCCGCGCTCGGGCCGGGCCGCCCCGCGTACCCCTGGGCCAGGCCCTCGCCGGCGATGTACAGCTCGCCGACGATGCCCTGGCCGACCGGGCGCAGCCGGTCGTCGAGGACATACAGCCGGGTGTCCGCGATCGGCCGGCCGAGGGGCACGGTGTCGTGGGCGAGGTGTTCGGGCAGCAGGCGTCCGGCGGCGGCGAAGGTGGTGGTCTCGGTGGGGCCGTAGCCGTTGATGAGGGCGATACCGGGCAGCCGCTCCAGTACGGCCTTGCAGTGCCGGGCGGAGAGGGCGTCGCCGCCGGCCAGCAGATGCCGCAGTCCGGCCAGCACCTCGATGTCCGCGTCGACGACCTCGTGGAACAGCCCGGCGGTCAGCCACAGCGTGGTCACCCCGTGCGAGGACAGGAACGCGCCCAGCTCGGGGGCGGCGAGCACGCCGGGCGGGGCGATGGCCAGGGTGGCGCCGTTGAGCAGCGCGCCCCAGATCTCGAAGGTGGCGGCGTCGAAGGACACCGAGGCCAGCTGGGCGACGACATCGCCCTCGGTGAGGGTGATGTAGGGCGTGTGGCGCACCACGCGGTCGATGGCCCGGTGGGGGGTGAGGGTGCCCTTGGGGGTGCCGGTGGAGCCGGAGGTGTAGATGACGTAGGCGCCGCTGTCGGGGGTGATGCGGGCGGCGAGGGGCCGCTCCGGCTCGGCGTCGATGGCCGCGCGGTCGTCGTCGACGAGGACCTGGTCCAGGCCGCTCGCGTCCCGGTGCGCCCGGTCGGTGACCAGCAGCGTCACCTCCGAGTCCGCGGCCATGAACTGCCGCCGCGCGGCCGGGTACTTCGGGTCCAGCGGCACATACGCCGCGCCGGCCTTGAGGATGCCGAGCAGGGCGCCGATCAGCTCGGGGCCGCGCTCCAGGCAGACGGCCACGCGGTCGCCGGGGCGTACGCCGCGGGTGGCGAGGTACCGGGCCAACTGATCGCTGCGGGCGTCGAGTTCGGCATAGGTCAGCCGGGTGTCGCCGTGCAGCAGGGCGACGGCGTCGGGGGTGCGGGCGGCCTGGTCGGCGAAGAGCGCGGGGAGGGTGGCGGGGGCGATACCGCGCTCGGTGTCGTTCCACTCCTCCAGGACGCGCCGGGTCTCGGCCGCGCCGAGCATCCGGGCGTCCGCCATGGGACGGTCGGGGGCCTCGGCCAGCTCGCCGAGGAGGGTGCGCAGATGGCGGGCGAACCGTTCGACGGTGGCGGCGTCGAAGAGGTCGGTGCTGTATTCGACGGAGCCCCGCAGGGAGCCGTCGGGACGCTGCCAGAACTCCATGGTGAGGTCGAAGAGCGCCGCCTCGCGGGGCAGTTCGTGTTCGGCGGCGTCGATGCCGGGCAGTTCCGGGAGCCCCACGGGCGCGTTCTGCAGGACGAGGACTGCCTGGATGAGCGGCGGACGGCTGGGGTCGCGCTCGGGGAGTACGGCGTCCACGACGCGGTCGAAGGGCACGGCGGCGTGTTCGAGCGCCGCCCGCACGGTCTCGCGGGTGCGCGCGATGAACCGCTGGAACGTCAGCGATTCGTCGACGTCGGCGCGGAGCACCAGGGTGTTGACGAAGAAGCCGACGAGGTCGGCGAGTTCGGCGCGGTCGCGGCCGGTGTCGACGGTGCCCAGCGCGATGTCCCGCTGTCCGGACCAGCGGGCGAGCAGCAGCTGGGTGGCCGCGGCGAGCGGGGCGAAGAGGGTGCAGCCCTGTGCGTGGCCGAGGGCGGTCAGCGCCTGGACGGTGTCGGCGGGGAGGTCGAAGAGGTGGCGCTCCCCGGCGGAGGTGCGGACCGCCGGGCGGGGCCGGTCGGTGGGCAGCTCCAGGGGCGCCACGTCCGCCAGTGTCCGCTGCCAGTAGGCGAGCTGGCCGTCCAGGTCCGGCGCCTGGAGGCGGTCGTTGTGCCAGGCGGCGAAGTCGGCGTACTGGACCGGCAGCGGCGGCAGGCCGGCCCGGTCGAGGAGGCGCTCGGGGCCGGCGTCGGGGGCGTCCAGCGCGGTGGCGTACAGCGTGCCCAGTTCGCGGGCCATGACGTCCATCGACCAGGCGTCGGCGGCGATGTGGTGCGCGGTGAGCAGCAGCAGATGTTCGGTGGGGGCGGTGCGCAGCAGCAGGGCGCGCAGGACGGGGCCGGTGCGCAGGTCGAAGGGGGCCGAGACCTCGGTGCGCAGCGCCCGGTCCAGGCGGCGGTCGCGGTCGGCGGCGGGTCCGTCGGTCAGGTCGGTGACGGGCAGCGGGACCTCGGTGGGCTCCCCGATGATCTGGAGGACCCGGCCGTCCGCCTCGGTGAAGGTGGTGCGCAGCGGCTCGTGCCGGGCGACCAGTGCGGTGAGCGCGGCGGCGAGCGCGGGGCGGGCGAGTTCGCCGGTGAGCCGCAGGCCGGTGGCGCAGTTGTAGGCGGCGCCGCCGGGCTCGTAGGTGTCCAGGAACCACAGCCGCCGCTGGGCGGAGGAGGCCGCCAGCGCGGCGTGCCGGTTCACGGGCGCGAGCGCGGGGGCGGCTTCCGCATGCCCGGAGGCGGTGAGGTGGGCGGCGAATCCGGCGATGGTGGGGTGGTCGAACAGCGCGGTGGTGGCGGGCGTCAGCCCGAGCCGGCGGTTCACCTGGAAGGCCATCCGCAGTACGGAGATGGAGTCGCCGCCGGCCAGGAAGAAGTCGTCCTCGATGCCGATGTCGTCGACGCCCAGCACCTCGGCCCAGATCTCCGCGAGCGCGGTTTCCAGGTCGGTGCGCGGTGCGGCGTACGCGGGCCGCTCGCCGGGGGCGGGGGCGGGCAGCGCCGTGCGGTCCACCTTGCCGTTGGGGGTGAGCGGCAGCCGGTCCATGGCGACGAAGGCGGCGGGGACCATATGGGCGGGCAGCCGCCCGGAGAGGTGGGCGCGCAGGTCGGCGGCGGTGGGGGCAGCGTCCGGGCTCAGCGGCACGTAGTGCGCGAGCAGTTGCGGGGTGCCGGTCGTGGTGGTGAGGGTGACGACGGACTGCAGGACCTGCCCGTGCTCGGTGAGCGCGGTCTCGATCTCGCCGAGCTCCACCCGCAGACCGCGGATCTTCACCTGGTGGTCGGCCCGGCCGAGGAACTCGTAGTTCTCGTCGGGCAGCCGCCGTACCAGGTCGCCGGTGCGGTACATCCGGGATCCGGCGGGGCCGTGGGGGTCGGCGACGAAGCGCTCGGCGGTGAGTGCGGCGCGGCCTTCGTAGCCGCGGGCCAGACCGTCCCCGGAGATGCACAGTTCGCCGACGCCGCCTTCGGGTACCGGCCGCAGCCGTTCGTCCAGGGCGGCCACCCGTACTCCGTCGACGGCCCGGCCGATGCCCGGCGGTCCGGTCAGATCGGTGGGCAGGGGGCCGTGCAGGGTGGCGGTGACGGTGGCCTCGGTCGGCCCGTAGGCGTTGAACATCCGCCGGCCGCGGGCCCAGCGGGCGACCAGCTCGGGCGGGCACGGCTCGCCGCCGGTGGCCAGGCCCCGCAGCTGCGGCAGCTCGACCGGGGGGACGGTCGCCAGTACCGACGGCGGGATCATGGCGTGGGTGACGGCCGCACCGGCCAGCAGATCGGCCAGCGCCTCGCCGACGGCCTGCGCGGGTCCGGCCGGCAGCACCAGCGTCGCGCCCGCGTACCACGTCTGCACCATGTCGGCGATGGACACATCGAAGTTGGGCGAGGCGAACTGGAGCACCCGGCTGTCCTCGTCGATGTCCAGGGCCGCGGCGTGCGCGGCGCCCAGCACCTCGATGCCCCGGTGGGTGACGGCCACGCCCTTGGGGGTGCCGGTGGAGCCGGAGGTGAACAGGACATAGGCGGTGTGGTCGAGGAGCAGGCCGGGGGCGGGCGGGGTGTCCGGAGTGCTCTCCTGGTGCGGGGCGTCGAGGAGCAGGGTGCCGGGCGCGTTGTGCGGGCGGGAGTCGATGTCCGCGGTGCTGATCACCAGGGCGATGCCGGCGTCGTCGACCATGAACGCCAGCCGCTCGGAGGGGTAGTTGGGGTCCAGCGGCACATAGGCGCCGCCGGCCTTGAGGACGGCCAGCAGGGCGATGATCAGGTCGGGGCCGCGCCGGACGCAGACGCCCACCCGGGTCTCGGGCCGGACGCCCCGTGCGACGAGGCGGTGTGCGAGCTGGTTGGCGCGCCGGTCCACCTCTCCGTAGCCGAGCCGGACGGGCCCGCATTCGACGGCCGGGTGGGCGGGCCGGCGGGCGGCCTGGGCCTCGAAGAGTCCGTGCAGGGTCGTGGAGCCCGCCGCGGGGCGGCCGTGGGTGAGGGAGCGGTTGTCAGAGTTCATGCCGAGACCCCATAGAGCGCCGTTGGAGTGGGTGAGGAGTGCTGACCGCCGTCGGGGGTCAGTGCGACCGTGCGCGGCGGGACTCTCCCGCTTCCCGCAGGAGGGTGCGTCCGCTGTACTGGAGGGCGTGGACGGCGTCGGAGCGCGCGTCGGTGACGAAGCGCCCGAGGAAGCCGCCCGCCCCCCGCGAGGAGAACGTCCGGTGAGCCAGTGGCTGCGCCAACTCCCTTGCGCCGCCGGGGAGTTCGAGTACGAGGTGCGGGCCGTCGATGCCGACCGTCACCGCCAGGTCGCCGTTGCGGTAGGTGCCCGTACAGTCCGCGAAGGCCGCCGCGGCGATGGGGGGCGGGGGCGTGGGGCGGTGGACGCCGACGGCGATGTCCGCGTCCCGCAGTGCGTCGACCACGGCCTCCCACAGGGCCTGCCCGGTCGGGGAGTTGGTGGTCAGCGCGACGACGGTGCCACGCCCGGGGTGGATGCGCAGATGGCAGGTGGCGCCGTCCAGCGTGCCGTCGTGGCCGAGCCAGCGGTTGCCGGCGGGCCCGAACCGGCCCAGTCCCGGTCCCCAGCCGTCCGCCAGCCCGAAGGGGTCGGCGCCGGCGGTGGGCCGGGCCATCTCCCGCAGGGCGTCCGGGTCGGCGAGGCGGGCCAGGTCCGGGTCACCGGGCTCGTCCAGATGCAGCCGGCCCAGCCGTACCAGGTCGGCGGCGCTGCCCGCGAGACCGCCCGCGGGCAGCGAGCCGGGGTCGGTGGGCAGCACCGTGATGGCCGTGCCCAGCGGGTGCAGCAGGAAGTCCCGTACCGCCTCGGACCAGGTCAGTCCGGTGACGGACTCCACGACGCGGCCCGCGATGCCGTAGCCGACGTTGGAGTAGGAGAAGGAGCCGGGTGCGGGCCAGGCGCCGACCGGCAGCGCCAGGAAGCCGGCGAGCCAGCGGCGCAGCGAGGGGGCGCGCTCGTCGTCGTGATCGGACGGGAGTCCGGCGGTGTGGCTGAGGAGATGGCGGAGGGTGGCGGCGAGGGCCGGGTGGCCGCCGTCCGCGCGCGCACCGGCCCCGGCTCCGGCCTCGACCTCGGTCTCGGCCTCGGGGAGCAGTTCGCGTACCGGGCGGTCGAGGTCCAGGTCCCCGTCACCGGCCAGTTGCAGAACGGCGGTGGCGGTGAACGCCTTGGTCGCCGACCCGTACGGGAACGCCGACCCGAGATGTACCGGACGCCCGTCCTCCTCGGTGCCGAACTCCCAGGTGGTCAGGGTGCCTTGGTGATGGAGGGCCAGCTGCCCGCCGACGACGTCGCAGTCACGGGCGAGGCGGTCCAGGTCGAGGCCGACGGGGGCGCCGCCACCGGCGCCGCAATCCGCTGGATCCGCATAGTCCCCGTGCACCGCGTCGACCTTCCTCTCCCTTGACCGCGATCCGGCCGCGGGATGCGGCCGGCGCGGCGGCCGGCCCCATCACCCGCCTGTGGCCGGCCGCTCGAGAGAAAGTCTTCAGCAGGGCGAATGGTTCGAACAGGGCTTTAAGTGCAGTGGTAAAGATGCAGCTCAGAGGGGTGAAAAAGGGGTTCGGGCGGGGCCGGTGGGCGGGGTCAGCGCTCGCGGGCGGGCAGGACCGCGACGGCGATCAGCAGGACCAGGACGCCCCCGAAGGCGTTGCGCAGGCCGGGCTCGATCGCGGTCCATTCGAAGGCGATCGGCGCGATGTCGCGTATCTGCTGGACCAGCCACAGCACACAGGTCGCCAGGCCCACCAGCGCGGCCAGCGCCATCACCACCTTGGAGCGGGCCGCCAGCGCGATCAGCGCCAGCAGCCCGGCCGCCGCCAGCGGCAGCAGCATCGACGTGGTGATCGCCACGCCGCCGTCGCCGGTCAGCCCCGTGAACAGGTCCGCCACGGGCACGGACCGGGGATCGCGCCCCTGGTACCAGGGCTGGAAGGCGCTCAGGACCAGCGCCGCCGCCCCGATGAGCGTCAGCAGGACCGCCACCGTCAGTCGGGCCATGGGGTGTGTCTCCTCGTCTCTCGTGTGCGGCGGCCGCGCGCTCAGCCGCGGCCCAGGCCGGCCGGATGCCGCGTGCGCAGCGCCGACCGGGCGGGCAGCAGGTATCCGGCCGCGGCCGTCACCACCACCGTCAGGACGATCAATCCTGCCTGGGCGGGCGGGATATAGGGCAACGAACCGGTCAATGAGAAACTGAACGCCGCCAGCGGTATCGCCGCGGCCAGCCCGCCGACCACCACACCGACCACGACGACGATGGCCGCCTCGATGCGCAGCATCCGCCGCAGCTGTCGGCGGCTCGCGCCGACCAGGCGCAGCAGGACCAGTTCGTTGCGGCGGCCCACCATGATCAGGGTCAGCGTGCTGAGCACGGCGATGGCCGTGAAGCCGCCGATCACGCTCACCGCGACCACGGTGATCACCTGGCCGATGCCCCGGTCCTCGGCCTGCAGATGCTCGGCCTTGGGCCGGTCCACCACCTCGGTGTCCAGGGCGGCGGCCGCCAGCGGACCGGCCAGCGCCCGGCGTACGGCGGCGGGGTCGGCGCCCGGCTTCAGGCTCAGCAGGATGCGGGAGTTGAGCGGGGCGGCCAGGTGCGGGGCCAGTTCCTGGGAGGCGAGGAGGAAGTCGCCGAGCGCCAGGGAGTTGTCGTAGATCGCGGCCACCTTCAGCGGCACCGCGGCGCCGTCGCCGTAGCGGAGGGTGACCTTCGAGCCGATGTCCAGGTCCAGCGAGCGGGCCCGGCTCTGCCCGACGGCGACCGTGCCCTTGCCCAGGTTCTTCAGGGTGCCGGCGGTGACGGAGGGGTCGAGGGTGGCGGGCAGCGCCGCGGGGGTGACGCCCATGACCGGCAGCCGGTCCAGCTTCGGTTCGCCGGTCTCGCGGCGGGCCAGGACGACGGTGCTGTGCAGGACGCCGGTGGCCGCGGCCACGCCGTCCACCTTCGCGACGCGGCGCACCGCCTCCTCCGGGATGCCGGGCCCCTTCGTGGTGACGCCGAGCCGTGCGCGCAGGGACCGGTCCGCCTGGGTGCCGCCCTGCTGGTCGAGGGTCGCGCCGGCCGAGAGCTGTACGCCGATGAAGGCCACCACCAGCACGATGGGGGTGATCGCGGCGCCCAGGCGGCGGGACTGGGAACGGGCGGCGGCGGCCGCGAGATGGCCGCCGGGCCCGCCCAGCCGCCGCGCGGGCACGGCCAGCAGCCGCATCGCGCCGCGGGCGATCCAGGGGCCCAGCAGCGCACAGGCGATGACCAGCGCCAGCGCCGCCGTACTGGCGGCCGCCGCGGCCAGCTCCCCGTACTGCAGCGCCGCCGTACCGGCCGAGCTCATGCCGAGGAAGAGCACCACCAGTCCGGTGATGGTGCGGCCGCGGCCCGGCTGCGCCGGTTCGCGCTGCGCCTCGCCCATCGCCTGCGCCGGGCGGACCTTGGCGATCCGGCCGCAGGCGAGCGCGGCGGACATCCGGGCCACCAGCAGGGTCAGCCCGGCGGTGAGCACCGGAACCGCGAACATCCAGACCGGGGTGGGCAGTTCGAGCCCCATCGGCACCGCCCGCCGCTCCTGGAGCAGCGAGATCAGCCGCAGGAACACCGGCACCGCACCGATCGCACCGAGCAGCGCGGCGGTCACCGCCACCACATTGATCTCGCGGCCCACGGTGACCCGCAGCTGCCGGGGCGTGGCGCCGACCGCGCGCAGCAGCGCCATTTCGCGGGAGCGCTGGTGGACGGCCTGGGCGACGGTGCTGGAGACCACCAGCACGGCGATCATGATGACGGTGGCGCAGACCGTCGCGAGCAGCATCAGCAGGCCCATCCGGCTGGGCGCCGACTCCAGGAACTCCGGCTCGCCCCGGCCGCTGCCGGTCAGTACCCGCAGCGCCCCGGAGTCCTCCTTGTAGCGGCTGCCGGCCGAGGCGTCCCGGGCGGGGTGCCCGCCGTCGAGCGCCTGGCGCAGCCGGGGGTAGAGCTGGTGGACGCTCACTCCGGGGTCGGCGAGGACGCCGATGGCGTCGGTGGTGCCCGGGTGGCCGGCCAGCCGGTGGGCGGCTTCGTCGCCGAAGAAGACGGCGCCCTGGTGGGCGAGTCCGGTGGCGTCGCCCTGAGCCTTGGGTGCGGCGATGCCCGCGACCTCGTACGAGACGGGGGCGCCCAGCGTCTGGAGCGTGATCCGGCCGCCGGCGCGGACCCCGGCACGGGCGGCCAGGTCGCCGTCCAGGACGACCTGTCGGGAGCCTTGGGGGGCGTGTCCGGAGCGGAGCGTGAAGGGGGCGAGCGCGGCGGCGGACCAGGGGTGCCCGAAGACGGGGGCGTTCCCGGAGTCGCTGCTCGGGCCGGGCACGGCCGCGCCGTTGTGCCCGGCGACGGCGACGGGGATGACATCGTCCCCGACGGCCGCCTTGACCCCCGGGACCGCCGCGAGCCGCGCCAGCACCGTGCGCGGCACCCGTACCCGTTCGGTGAGCGACTGGCGTTCCGTCATGGGCGGGTCGCCCCAGGGCTTGGCGGTGTAGCGGGTGGTCTGGTCGCCGGCCACCACCGCGGTGGTGGCGGCGTAGCGCTCCACCCGGGCGTGGCCGATGAACGCCGACAGGGTGGCCAGCGCGAAGCTGCCCAGCAGCAACGAGGTCAGGACCAGGGCGGCGAACACCGCGGCCCAGGCCTTGCGGTGCCGGCGCAGCGAACGGGTGGCGAGGAAACGGGCCGTGCGCAGGGTGCGGGCCGGGGAGTCGGGGCGCACGGCTTTGGCGGTGCCGGGGCGGGATCCGGTGGCGAGGGACATGGCGTTCACCGCTCCCCGAGTCCGGCCAGCGTCCGCGCCACCGCGTCCGGCTCGGGGCGCTCCATCCGGCTGACGATCCGTCCGGCCTCGATGAACAGCGCCTCGTCCGTCCAGGACGCGGCCACCGGGTCGTGGGTGACCATCACCACGGTGTGCCCCTCGCGGTCCACCGCATCGCGCAGCAGCGTCAGTACATCGCGGGCGGTGACCGGGTCGAGGGCGCCGGTCGGCTCGTCCGCGAAGATCACGGCGGGGTCGGTGACCAGCGCGCGGGCGATCGCCACCCGCTGCTGCTGGCCGCCGGAGAGCGTCAGCGGCGAGTCGTCGGCCCGGTCGGCCAGCCCCACCGCGGCCAGGACGGCCAGCGCCCGCTCCCGTACGGCCGGGTCCTCGGGCCGGTCGCCGCCGAGCAGCATCGGCAGCGCGGTGTTCTCCGCAACGGTCAGCGACGGCACCAGATTCAGCGCCTGGAAGACGAAGCCGACCCGGTCCCGGCGCAGCCGCGTCAGGCCCGCCTCGCTGAGCCTCGACAGATCGGTCTCGCCGATCCGTACCGTGCCCGAGGTGGGCCGGTCGAGCCCGGCGGCGCACTGCAGAAACGTGGTCTTGCCGGAGCCGGAGCGGCCCATGACCGCCAGGAACCGGCCGCGCCGCAGGGTGAGGCTGACGTCGTCCAGCGCATGGACCGTGCGGCCGCCGCGGCGGTAGCTGCGGGTGACCGAGTCCAGGGTCAGCGCGGCCGCCGGGCCGGGGGGCGCGGCCGGGTGTCCGCCGGCCGCCGTCGTGGCACGTTTCGCCGTGCGAAGCCTGACCATGTGTGCCCTCCGGGCCTTGTCCGACCGGGCAGCCCGGTCTCGTCCGATCTCGTCCGTGCCATCCGGCCACTGCCGTTCACGGTGGCTTTCCGCCTGCTCTGAACGGTATGGATCACGGCCCGCGGACACGATGGAGCGCACACCCGTCCCGGGGTTCAGCCTGCTCCACCATCGCCTGGGGTGACCGGCCCACCGCGGGTTCGCCCCCGTGCGAATACCGTGATCCGTATCCTCACTTTGCGCCGGGACCGGCTGTGCGTCCCGCCCCCGAGGGAGCCCACGATGGACGACTTCACCACCCAATTACGCAACTCCTGGCACGCCGGCTACTACCTCTACTTCGGTATTCCGATGGCCTGGCTGTGCTTTCTGACCGCTTTCCTGGTGCCGATCGGCCTGCTGTTCACGCTGTTCCTGATCGGCGCGCCGGCGATGCCGGAGATCGTCCGGCTGCTGCGCAGACTGGCCGGATATGAGCGGGTGCGCGCCGGAAGCTGGCTGGGCACCCCGGTCCCCGAGGAGTACCTCCCGCTCGACGGCGCCACCGTCGACCGGCTGCGTCTGGCACTGACCGACCCCGGCACCTGGCGCGACGCCCTGTGGCTGCCGATGGCCACCTTGACCCACATCGTCTTCAGCGTGCTGACCTTGCCGTTGTGGCTGACGGGGCTGCTGGTCGACGGCCTGGGGATGGGCGTGGGCGGCGTGCTCGCCCGGCGCCGCGAGGCCGCGTACGGCGTGCCCGCGGCCCCGCGCCGGTCGCTGTTGCTGCGCCACATCGTGACGCTGGCCGACACCCAGGCCCGGTGGACCGCGGCGCTGCTGCGTCCCTCGGCCTCTGCGCGGCTGGCCGACCGGGTCGCCGAGCTGTCGGAGAGCCGGGCCGGTGCGGTGGAGGCGCACAGCGCCGAACTGCGCCGTATCGAACGGGATCTGCACGACGGCGTACAGGCGCAGCTGGTCGCGCTGTCGGTCCGGATCGGTCTGGCCAAGCAACAGGTACGCAGCGATCCGGACGCCACGCTCGCCCGTCTCGACGAGGCCCAGGCGGGCGTCGAGGGCGCCCTGGCCGATCTGCGGCACGTGGTGCGCACGGTCCATCCGCCGGTCCTGACCGACCGGGGGCTGGCCGGTGCGGTGCGCGCCCTGGCGGCCTCGTCCGATATCCCGGTGGAAATGAGCCTGAATTCGGTGGAGAACGGCCGCCGGCTGCCCGCATCGGTCGAGGCCGCGGCGTATTTCGTGGTGGCCGAGGGGCTGACCAATATCCGTAAACACTCGCGGGCCACCCAGGCGTCGGTACGATTCACCCGGGGCAACGGACTGTTGAAGGTGACCGTGACCGATGACGGTCGCGGCGGCGCCGATGAATACGGCGGCAGCGGCCTGGTCGGCATCCGCCGGCGGGTCGCCGCACTCGATGGCACGACCAGCCTCACCAGCCCCAAGGGCGGGCCGACCAAGCTGAAAGTGGAGCTGCCGTGCGGATCGTGATCGCGGAGGACAATGCGCTGCTACGAGAAGGCATGGTCCTGCTGCTGACCAGCAACGGCCATGAGGTGGTGGCCACCTGCGCGGCCGGCCCCGAGGTGATGCCGGCGCTGCGCGAACACCGCCCCGACGCCGCGGTCCTGGACGTACGGCTGCCGCCGAGCTTCCGCGACGAGGGCCTGCGCGCCGCCGTGCAGGCCCGGCAGGAGCTGCCCGACCTGCCGATCCTGGTGCTGTCCCAGTACGTCGAACAGGCCTATGCCGCCGAGCTGCTGGCGCAGGGCGCCCGCGGGATCGGCTATCTCCTCAAGGACCGGGTCGGCCGCGTCGAGCAGTTCCTGGAGGCGCTGGAGCGCATCACCAGCGGCGGCACCGCGCTCGACCCCGAGGTCGTCACCGAGATCGTCAGCCAGAAGGCCGCCGCCCGGCCACTGCAGGGCCTGACCCCGCGCGAGCACGAGGTGCTGGAAATGATGGCGCAGGGCCTGGCCAATGCCGCCATCGCGGAGAAACTCGTCATCACCGAACGCGCGGTGAGCAAGCACATCCGCGGCGTCTTCGACAAGCTCGGGCTGCCTCCGGAGGGCGGCAGTGTGCACCGCCGGGTGCTGGCCGTACTGGCGTATCTGGGCAACGCCGCACCGGAAAGCCCGGCGATCTGAGAAAGGGCCCGCGGGGCGCGCGACGGAAGAGGCACGGAAAAAACCCGGGTGTCCGGAGACGGGGGGCTCCGAACACCCGGGGGCGGGAATTCCCGCGCGGCCCCAACGGGGGATGGCTGACCACGCGGGAAGCCCGGTTCGTGGGGCGACTTCCTACCGGCCTACAGGTCTGGGGGCCTCCAGGTCCGGAGACCTAGAGGTCCAGAGGCCTAGAGGTAGTCGCCGACGGAGGTGCAGGTGCTGCGCAGCTGCTTCAGCCGCTTGTTCTGGTCCGCCACATAGTCGGCGACGGAACTGGGCGTGCGCTCCTTCGGCGTCGACCGGCGCAGCTCCTTCGCGGTGTCCTGCGCGGCCTTGCGGATCTTCTCGTCGTCCGTCTTCTTCGCCAGCGCATCCAGCTTGTCGGCGCGTTCCTCGGCGTCCTTCTGCGCGGCCGCCGCGTCCTTGGGGTTGGGGTCGAACAGCGCCACATCCAGGATCTTCAGACAGATGTCCCCCCGGTCGAGGGCCTTTTGCGGGGAATTCTCGCAGCCGGCCATGCCGAATGCCGCCGGGACCACGATGAGGGCCGCGACCGCGGTCCTGGCAGCGGTCTTCCACTTTCCGCGCAGGGGGCCGTTGCGGGCCATGGACGCATTCATGCTGCTGTTCTCCTCGGAAGGTCTGTCCGGAAGTCTGTGGGTCGGCCCGGTGCGATGCCGCGGTGCGGCCTCGGTGCGAGCGGCTCAGTCATCGGCGCTGCCGGCCCGTTGCCAGCGCAGCACTCCCCAGAGCAGTGCGATGGCATCGAGGGTGAAGCCCGCGATCATCACGGCGGTGTGCGTACCGCCGGTGACCGCGTGGGAAATCACCGACGTCAGCATGGCGCCCGCGAAGAAGACGAACAGCGGGGGAACGATCCAGCCGCTCTTGCGGTTCGTACGTGCCATGAGAGGTCTCCAGTCGTACCGTCGTCTCGCACGGCCCGGGGCCGCGCTGTCTGCCATCCATGGTGTCCGAGCGGCCGGTGCAGGTCAGTACACCGCACCCCCGAACCGGGGTGGAGCCTGCACCACCATCACGGGTTCAGCGAGCCGGGCGCGCCCCTGATCACCCTCCCCACCAGGGCAGTTGCGCTCAGCCTTAAACACCTGCCGCGGCCGGAAGGCCGATGGCAGCATGCGCCCATGACCGTCCCGCTGCGCCGCAACACCCACTACCACCTGCTGTGGGGCAGTCAGGCGCTCTCCGAACTCGGCGCGCAGATATCGGTGTTCGCGCTGCCGCTGCTGATCCTGATGCTCACCGACTCGGCCGTCAATGCGGGCGCGGCCGGCGCCGTCAGTGCCCTGACCCGGCTGGTGGTCCTCATTCCGGCCGGTGCGCTGATCGACCGCTGGCACCGCAAGCGCGTCATGCTGCTGTGCGAGCTGGCCCGGGTCCCGATGATGGCCGGGCTGGCGCTGGCGCTGCTCGGCGACGGGGTGTCCTTCGCGTACATCGTGGCCGTCGCGGTGGTCGACGGTGCGGCCGCCGCGATGTTCGCCCCCGCCGAGGAGGCCGCCCTCCCCCAGGTCGTCACCAGGGACCAGCTGCCGACGGCCGTCTCGGTCAGTGCGGCCCGCAGCTATATCGCCACCCTGGCGGGCCCCGGCATCGGCGGCTTCCTCTTCAGCGCCCACAAGGCCCTGCCGTTCCTGGTCAACGCGGCCACCTACGCGGGTTCGTTCGTGATGCTGCTCTTCCTGCGGCTCAAGGGACCGGCCGCGGCGGACGCCGACGGCGGTGGTGGCGGCCGGAGTTCCCTGGGCAGCGAGATCCGCGAGGGCATCGGCTGGATCTGGCACCGTCCCGTCATCCGGGCGAGCATGCTCGTCGCGGTCGGTGTGAGCGTCTGTTTCAACGCGCTCTACCTCATCGTTCTCACGGTCGCCGAGCGCGCGGACATCGGTGCCGCCGAGATCGGCGCCATCGGCGTGCTGGTCGGCGCCGGCGGTCTGGCCGGCGCCCTGCTGGCGCCCCGTATGCACCGGCTCCTCACGCCCCGCGCCGCGATCATCCTGCTGGGCTGGCTGGGCGCCGCCCTCACGCCGCTCCTCCTGGTGCGGACCAATGGCTATCTCTTCGGCGCCGTACTGGCCGCCGTCGCCTTCCTGGCGCCCACCGTGCAGACGGCCGTGGTGACGTACCAGATGGCCCGGACGCCCGACCGGCTGCGCGGCCGGGTCAGCGCGGCGCTGGGGCTGGCCGGCGGCGCCGCGGGTGCCGCGGGGCCGCTGCTCGGCGGGCTTCTGGTGGATGGCGGCGGCCGGACGACGGCCGTCCTGGTCTGCAGCGGCGTTCTGCTGCTGGCCGCGCTGGCCGCGGGCCTGAGCCCCGCGCTGCGCGCGTTCACCTCCGTCAGCGGCGAACCTGCGGCAACGGAGGACGCACTGCACCCCGTACCCGCCTCGGAAACCGAGGAACTCTCGGAAAGGTGACCCATGCCCGTCAACCCACGCTCCGCCTCGCCCCGCTGGGCGGTCGCCCGCCCGGCGCGGCCCGCGGCCGCCGTCCGGCTGTTCTGCTTCCCCTACGCCGGCGGCGGCTCCAGCCTCTTCACCTCATGGAGCCGCTTTCTCCCGGAGACCGTCGAGGTCTGCCCCGTCCTGCTGCCGGGCCGCGAGGAACGCTTCGGCGAGGCGCCCCGGACCCGCGTCGAGGACCTCGTACCGGAACTCGCGGAAAACCTGGCGGGCTGGTTCGACAAGCCCTTTGCCTTCTTCGGCCACAGCATGGGCGGCGAAATCGCCTTCTCCCTCGCCCGGCATCTGTGCCAGGGCGGCCCCGCCCGCCCGGTGCATGTGTTCGTCTCCGGCTGCGTCCCGCACCCGAGCCCGGTGCTGCGGCACACACTGCCCGACGATGAACTGCTGGCGGAGATACGGAAGATGAACGGCGCCCCGCCGGAGTTCCTGGAGAACCCCGAGCTGATCGAGCTGCTGCTGCCGATGCTGCGCGCCGACTTCGCGCTCGCGGAGAACTGCGTACCGGCCCCGGACGCCGTGATCCCCGTGGACGTGACCGCGTTCGCCGGATCCGCCGACCCGGAGGCCACCCACCGGCAGGTCCAGGACTGGGCCGAGCACGTCGGCGGCCGCTTCACCTCCCACGAGCTGACCGGCGACCACTTCTTCCTGCGGGAGGCCGCCCCGCTGCTGGAGATCGTCGGCCGGACGCTCGGCCAACACGTCAGCGGCCGGTAGCCCGGCGACCGACAGCTGAGCGGCCGGCAGCCCGGCGGCCGACCGCTCGGCGACGAACCGCTCAGCGAGCGGCGTCGAACCCGGCGGCCCGCTCCAGGCACTCCCTGATCGTCTGCGGGCCGGCGTCGGCCACCATGTCGACCACGGCCCCGTCGTTCAGGAACACGACGGCATCGGCCCGCGCCGCCGCGGCCGGTGCCGTCGTCGCCATGACCACCGCAACCCCCCGGTCCTCCACCGCGCGCCGCAGCGCCGCGCCGCACTCCTCCGACGCCTCGTCGGCGAGCAGCAGCTCGGGACGCCGGGCGAGCGCGGCCTCCAGCGACGAGGCGCCCTCCGGCTCGGTCGGCCAGGGCACCATGACGCCGCCCTGGGCCCCGGCACGGCGGCTCAGGGACCCGGACGACGGCTGGATCTCCCCGGAAAGACACTTCAGCAGAGTCGTCTTTCCCGACTTCTCCTTGCCCATTACCGCTAGGAACACGCCGGCTCTTACCGCGAGGTTCACACCGCGCAGCGCATACACCGCGTTCGGGGTCGCGTCATAGATTTTCGTTACGTTATCGAGCGTGACGACCTCGGGCGCGCGGTCGATAAATTCGCTCGACTTCACGTGACTCATCGATGCCTTCTCCTATACCGCGGCGAAATCATCCGCCGCCGCGCCCTGCCTGACGTGTCAGATACGCCCAACATACCTATTCCGAGCAACACCGAACAGGGGGTTCACAAGTGGGTCACTGGTACAGGTAGCTCACCCAAGGCCGTAGTGCGAGCACCCTCTCCCGCCCGGCGCGTCGCGACTCACCAGCGCGAAAACCACCGGACCTGGCACCGTATCAAACCTGCGGCACGGCCTCGTCCCCACCGCTGTTACTTCCGTTTACCCAGCACACGGGCCTCTTGTCTCGGCTGCACCCGTTGCCCGGGACTGTCTGTTTAACGGCACATCACCCCCTTACGGATTCCGCATCCCGGCACCCCGGGAGAACTCCGTGAGGTCGCATGATGCAATTTCGGCCGCACCTTGGCGAGAACAGTGCCGGAATATGCGGGCGGCAGCCGTACACCACTTCACAGATCCCTCACATTTCGCCGTATGCGCCGCTCGCTATCCCGCCGGTAACGGCTCGCCTTTCGGCTCGTGCATCAGCCGTTTTTCGGCGCATCCGCCGGGCGGCAGGCCCCCCTATATCACTTCACCCGTGATATTCGGCCGCGATTCAACACGCCACGCCGAGAGCGCCCACATTGCGAGACACGGCGCGCATTTCGGCCTCCCAGGCCGGATCCGATCGCGCCCGCGGAACCGCGCCGAAACGACGTTCCGACCTCGCCGCACACCCCCCGGGATCCGGACTCCGGAACGGCGGCGATTCCCCCGGCCTACGCAGGCCGACGGACGCGCGCTCCTGCGCACTCGCCGGCGGGACCGGCGCCGCCGCCGCGCCCGCCCGAGAGCGGAGGTTGCGACGGCCTAGACTCGGCGGATGGCGAAGTATTTCGACGTGCACCCAGAAAATCCTCAGCCGCGCACCATCAGCAATGTGGCGGACAGCATCCGCTCCGGCGCGCTCGTCGCGTACCCGACGGACTCCTGTTTCGCGCTGGGATGCCAGCTGGGCAGCCGCGACGGCATCGACCGGATCCGGTCGATCCGCAATCTCGACGACCGTCACCACTTCACGCTGGTCTGCCAGAACTTCGCGCAGCTAGGTCAGTTCGTGCACATCGACAATGACGTGTTCCGCGCGATCAAGGCGGCGACGCCCGGCAGTTACACCTTCATCCTCCCCGCGACGAAGGAGGTGCCGCGCCAGCTGCTGCACCCGAAGAAGAAGACGGTCGGGGTCCGGATCCCGGACCATGTCGTCGCCCAGGCCCTGCTCGCCGAGCTCGGTGAACCGCTGCTCTCCAGCACCCTGCTGCTGCCCGACGACGACGAGCCGATGACTCAGGGCTGGGAGATCAAGGACCGGCTCGACCATGTGGTGGACGCCGTGATCGACTCGGGCGACTGCGGCACCGAGCCCACCACGGTCATCGACTTCTCCGGCGGCGAACTCGAGATCGTACGCCGAGGGGGAGGCGACACCGCGCGGTTCGAGTAGCCGCGCCGGCGGCACCGCCGGGTACCCGGCCGGGAGCGGCCGCCCGGGTACGCCGCGGCCACTCCGCCCAAGGGCTGCGCGGCCTTCGTCAGCGCTCCTTGCCGCGCCCTTCCGCGTCCTTCGCCTGGTTCTTCTCCTTGTGCATCTCCTTGATCCGCACCGCTTCCTTCCGGACCTCGGCCTGGGTGGCGCGTTCCTTCTGCAGCCACTCGGGGAGGTCGTTCTTCAGCGCGTCGATCTGCTCGGTGGTGAGGGGCTCGGTGATACCGCCCCGCGCGAGACCCGAGATGGAGATGCCCAGCTTCGCCGCGACCACCGGGCGGGGGTGCGGGCCGTTGCGCCGCAGTTCCACGAGCCACTCGGGCGGATTGGCCTGCAGCGCGTTCAGCTCGCTGCGCGAGATGACACCCTCCTGGAACTCGGCGGGGGTGGCCTCGAGGTACACACCCAGCTTCTTCGCCGCGGTTGCGGGCTTCATCGTCTGGGTGGTCTGGTGCGACGTCATGCTGTCAAGAGTAGCGAGCGTGTGCGATGCCTCCGAACACGACCGGTAACCTGGCGGAGTGACAGGCTCCGACGCACCTCCTTCGTTCCGGCTCGCGTACGTCCCCGGCGTGATTCCGGCCAAATGGGTGCGTATCTGGAACGAGCGGCTGCCCGATATCCCGCTGACCCTCGTCGCCGTGACCGCCACCGAGGCCTCCGACGTCCTGCGGGACGGCGGCGCCGACGCGGGCTTCGTGCGCCTGCCGGTCGATCGGACGTACTTCAGCGCGATCCCCCTCTACACCGAGACGACCGTGGTCGTGGTCCCGAAGGACCACCTCGTGGCGGCGGTCGACGAGGTGTCCGCCGAGGATCTGGCCGACGAGATCGTGCTGCATCCCCTCGATGACACCCTCGACTGGGAGCCCCGGCCGGGACGGCCCGCGTACGAGCGCCCCGCCACGACCGCGGACGCCATCGAGCTGGTCGCGGCGGGAGTGGGGGTCCTCGTCGTCCCCCAGTCGCTCGCCCGCCTGCACCACCGCAAGGACCTCACCTACCGGCCGGTCACGGACGCCCCTCAGTCGAGCGTCGCGCTGTCGTGGCCGGAGGACGCCACCACCGACATGGTGGAGGACTTCATCGGGATCGTCCGGGGACGGACGGTCAACAGCACCCGGGGCCGCGCCGCCGCCCCGGCACAGCCGAAGCGCGCCGAGGCGGGTGCCGCGCCGCGCAAGCCCGCGGCCCGCAAATCCACCGGCAAGTCGACGGGCAAGAACCCACGGGGCAGTTCCGGCGGCCCGAAGGGCGGCAAGCGCGGCAAACCGCGCCGCCGGTCGTAGCCCGCACGCTCCGGCAGGCCGGCCGGGGACGTGACGATGGCCGTCATGAGTGGCTCTCCTCAGGAATGGCGGCCGCATTTTCGGAATCGTGCGCGAACGCGGCGTCCGCATCGTAGGGAAAGAGAAACACCCCGGCGAGAATGAGTGCCCCGCCGATCACCTTGGGCAGGGAGAGTTCCTCCCCGAGCCACAGCACGGCGACCACGACGCCGAAAAGCGGGATCAGGTTGAGGGCCATACCGGCCACGCCGACGGCCACCCGCGACAGCGCGTAGTTGTAGGCGAGATAGCCCAGCGCGAAGCCGACCAGTCCGATCGCCACGGCGGCCGCGATATGCGGCAGTTGCGCGGCGCCCGGAATCGGCTCGGCGCCCGTGCCCCACACGACGGCCATAACGGGAAGCGTGCAGAGAAACCCGCAGCCGAATTGGTAGGCGGTGAGTTCCAGGGCCGAGGCGTCCGCGGCGAGCCGGCTGACGACAATCACCGATGCCGACGCGCCGAGGGCCCCCAGCAGAACCAGGGCATCGCCGATACCGCCGCCGACGGTGATACGCGCACCGGTCAGCATCGCGGCGCCGACGGTGGCGACGAGCACCCCCGCCACACTGCGCCGGCTGACCGCCTCCTTGACGAAGAGGACGCCCATGACCAGCACCATCGCGGATTGCAGCCCGTCCAGGAGCGCAGCATCGGCCGCGCCGGTGTACTGGAGCCCCAGGTCGAGCGCGCCGTAGGCCACCACCGGCTCCAGCACACCGAGACAGAGAAAGTGGCGCAGCGGCACGGTCCTGCGGGGACGTACGCGCAGCATGGCGATCCACAGCGCGGCCGCCGCGGCACCGACCTCGAGGAAAAGGGTGGTGAATGCGCCGATCCCCGCAACGGCGTATTTCGCGACGGCGGTGGCCACGCCCCAGCTTCCGGCCGCGGCTATCAAGGCCCCGTAAGGCCGCAGGCGAGGCAATGCAACTCCAGAAGTGTTCTTGCAGAGAGTGCGGAGAGGTCCGTTCGCCATTGCTTCCGGGTGGGGAATCGGGACGGGAACGGTCGTGCACGTTGCGGCCGGTGAAATGACCTTGGAGGTCAAGTCGCTTGTATGTCAAGGGGGTTGGGGGGCCTCTCAAGAGGGTTGGGTGGCCCCTTACGGCAATGGCGGACAGCGCCACACCGGCGGGCCACGGATATCGCAGGGGCCGCTTCCCCAAGGGGTGAGCGGCCCTGGGCCCATTCCCCACCTTTCCCGAAAGCGCCGGCCTTCGAATTCGGTCGGGAGAGGCCGGACAGTAATGGCCGGACATCAATGGGCGGACGTCAACGGCCGGACGTCAATGGCCGGACATCGATCCGGCCCCCTGCGGACATTGGGCGCGTCCCGCACCGTCGCCGGCCGTCGGCCGTCGGTCGTCGGTCGTCGGCCGTCGGCCGTCGGCAACCATGGAGACCGCACCGAAACCGGCCGAAGAGGGAGAGCCCGCATGCCGATAGCAGCCGACGAGAACCCGGAACTCTGGGCGTTCCTCGGATCACTCCACCGCGGAGAGATCCTCTCCGGCACGATCGCGGCCATCGAACCGTTCGGCGTGTTCGTGGCGCTGGACGACGGCCCCGCCCACCCGGTCTTCCCCGGCGTCGGGTTCATCACCATCCCCGAACTGGCGTGGCGCAGCATCAAGGCGGCTTCGGACGTCGTGCGGGTCGGCCAGCGTGTCTCCGGTGAGTTCCTCCAGTTCGACACGTGGAACGGGGAGGCCAGGATGTCCCTGCGCGCGATGCGGCCGGACCCCTTCCAGGCGTTCGCCGACGGGATGGCCGTGGGCCGGACGCTGCTGGGGCAGGTCACCAAGCTGGTCCCGTTCGGTGCGTTCGTCCGGGTCGCCGAGGGGATCGAGGGCCTGGTTCCCCTGCCCGAGCTCGACCGGTCGCCCGTGGCGGCTCCGGGCGAGGCCGTCCAGGTCGGCGACGAGGTCTCCGTCGTCGTCACCGAGATCGACCGGGAGCGGCGCAGGCTGGCCCTCTCCCGACGACGGGCCTTCCCGGCCTCCGGTGAGTCGCCGCATCCGGGCATCTGACGCACGGGCGTCGACTCGAACACGGTTGCGTGTTTCGCGAAGCCTCCACTACCGTGCCCGGCAGCTGTAATCGACACAGAGGGAGCGGCGAGAAGCCAAGCGACTTGCGAAGGACCGCGATCGACACGTCCGTTGAGGACCGATCGACGGTTGAGAGGGCCGAGGAAGGCCGGAGTCGGACACAGGATCCGACCACCCCATCTCCGCTGCTTGAAGCGAGCAGCGTTCTTCACCGAGTTCGTTTTGCGTACTCCCACTCCGGGCGATGCTCCGCACCGCGGCGTCGCTCCTCGATTACGAGGTTTCCCTATGCGTTCCCGCTCCTCCGAGCCTGCCGTCGACGCCTCCGCGGCCCCGGCCGCGTCGGCCAGGACCCACGCGGTCGTCCTCACCTTGATGGCGGCGGTCTTCCTTTCCCTGCTGGACTCCCAGGTCGTCGCGACCGCGCTGCCCCGTGTGGTCAGCGATCTGGGGGGACTCGACCAGTTCGCCTGGGTCACCACCGGCTATCTCATCGGCGGCAGCGCCGCCGTCCCCGTGTACGGCAAGCTCGGCGACCTCTTCGGACGCAAGCGCGTCTTCCTGGCCTCCCTCATCGTCTTTCTGGTCGGATCCGCGCTCTGCGGCCTCGCGCAGACGATGGGTCAGCTCATCGCCTGCCGTGTCGTCCAGGGCATCGGCAGCGGCGGCCTGTTCATCTCCGTGCTCGCCGTCATCGGCGAGATGTTCTCCCCGCGCGAAGGCGCCCGCTACTACGGCTGGTTCTCCCTCACCTTCGGCGCCGCCTCCCTCGCCGGGCCCACTCTCGGCGGCGTCCTCACCGAACTCGCCGACTGGCGCTGGGTGTTCTTCCTCAACCTGCCCGTCGGAGCGGTCGTCGTGCTGGTCGTCTCCTCGATGCTGGAGCTGCCCGTGCGCCGCCGGAAGGCCCGCCTCGACCACGTCGGAGTGCTCCTCCTCGTCGTCGCGATCGTCGGCCTCAACCTGCTCACCGGCTGGGCCGGCACCACGTACGACTGGAGCTCCCCGGTCATCGTCGGCCTCGCCGCCGGGTCCGTCGTCGCCGTGGTGCTCTTCGTCCTGTCCCAGCGCCGCGCCGTCGACCCGGTGATCCCGCTCCGGCTGTTCGCCGACCGGACCTTCACCCTCGTCGTGGTCCTCGGCTTCCTCTCGGGATTCATCGGCCTCGGCATCGTCAACTACCTGGTGCTGTGGCTGCAGACCGTCCTCACCCTCGACGTCCAGGAATCCGGGTTCGCCCTCACGGCGATGATGCTGGCCGTCGTACTGACCTCGTACATCAGCACCAAGGTCATCGGTCGCACCGGTTCCTACCGTTGGTTCCCCGCGCTCAGCATGGTCGTCTTCGCGGTCGCCGCCGCGCTGTTCTCCACCGCCGGGCCCTCGACCGGTCCTCTGCTCGCCGTCGTCTACCTGCTGCTGTTCGGTATCGCCGGCGGCCTCAACTCACAGGCCCTCGGCCTCGCCGCCCGCAACACCGCGAGCATGCAGGACATCGGTGCCGTCCAGGGCACCACGACTCTCCTGCGCCAGCTCGGCACCTCGCTCGGAGTCTCCTTCTTCGCCGCCGTCCTCACAGGTCGGCTCGGCAGCGGGCTGCACGACCGTCTCGGCCGGTCCGGTGTCCGCATCGACGAGGACGGCTCCCTCTCCCCCGAGGTCATCGGCAAGCTGTCCGCCTCCCTCAGGCTCGAACTCGCCGGTGTCTACGCGGACTCACTCCGTTTCCTCTTCTACGCGGTCATCCCCCTCGCCCTCATCGGGTTGGTGGCCTCGCTCTTCCTCAAGGACATCAAGCTCGCCGACGGGCACCCGGCGGCCGGGCGGGACACGTCCTCCGCCGACGAGCGCGCCGACTCCGGCTCGGCCGCTCGCGGCACTTCCTGACGCACCACTCGGCGGGTGCTCCCTGCGCGGCGCCCGCCATGCAGCACGTCCCCCGGCAGCACATCCCTCACCAGCACATTCCTCAAAGGAGAACCACGCATGATTCTGGTTACTGGCGCCACCGGCAATGTCGGCAGCGAACTCGTCGCCCGGCTCGCCGCCGAAGGCGTGCCGGTGCGGGCCATGACCCGTTCGCCGGAGAAGGCGGACCTCCCGGCCGGTGTCGAGGTCGTCGCCGGCGACTTCGACAAGCCGGACACCCTGCCCGCCGCCCTCACCGGCGTCGAGCGCGTCTTCGTCGTCCCGCCGGGCTACGGCCCCGAGGGCCCCGTCCAGGAGACCGCCCTGGTCGCCGCCGCCCGCGAGGCCGGTGTCAGGCACCTGGTCAAGCTCTCCACCAGCGGTGTCGGTTTCGGCGCCACCGATCCGCTCACCTCGGGCCACCGCGCCGGCGAGCGGGTCATCGCAGAATCCGGCCTGGAGTGGACCGTTCTGCGTCCCGGCACCTTCATGGTCTACCTCTACGGCTACGCCGGCACCATCGGCACCGAGCGGACCATGTACGTCACCGAGGGCGACCCGGTCTCCGCCATGATCCACCCGCGCGATATCGCGTCCGTCGCCGCCCACGTCCTGACCACCTCCGGCCACGAAGGCCATGCCTACACCCTGACCGGGGGCGAGGCCCTCAGCCCGCAGCGGCAGGGCGCGATCATCGGCGAGGCCCTCGGCCAGGAGGTCAGGGTCGTCGAACGCACCGCCGCCGAGACCCGGGCGGAGTTCGACCGCCTCGGCTGGGGCGGCCCGCGCCTGGAGGCCCTGCTCGAACTCAAGCGGCAGTCCGCCGCCTGGGACCGGCAGATCTCCGACGCCGTCGAGAAGATCACCGGCGCGGCACCGCTCACCCTGCGCACCTGGGTCGACGAGAACATCCACATCTTCGGCTGAGCCGACATCTGTACGGCACGGGCCGGAGCGGGACGGCCGGCGCTTTCAGCTGCCGGTGGCTCAGGAGCGCACGTACACAGCGGACTCGGTGGCTCCCCGGAACGCACAGACCGCACAGACCCCTCTCCGGTGGCACCGTGCCGTGCCGGTTGCCACCGCTACGCACTCCACTCGGCTGCGGCCGACCAGCGAAGATCAGTTGTGGCCGAACTTCCGCAGCTGCTTATGGGCGACGTGCTTGGAGATCGGTTGCTCCGTCTCGTGCGCGGCAGCCGACGCCTTCGCCTGCCCCTTCGTCTCCGCGGTGGCGCTGCGTTCATGCCCGCCGGTGCGGGCGCCGCGGTTCTGCCGGGTCTGTTTCTTGCCCACGATCGTGCCTCCTGTGGCGGATCTCGGACTATGGGCCCTACCAGACTTGCATGCGCGCACGAAGAGTGCATTTCGGGTGGAGAGCGGAGGGGAGCAGCGGGAAGCACGCCACGTTCGAGGGGCCGTGGCACACCCGAGAAGCCCGTGCCGCCGTCAGCGCACCTGCGCGGCGAAGGCCGCGAACGCCTGCTCGCCGAAGAGGACGAAGCGCACCTCTTCCACCGCCGTCTGGGTCTCCCGCACCGTCTCCACCGCGATGCGCGCGGCGTCGTCCATCGGCCATCCGTAGGCGCCGGTGGAGATGGCCGGGAACGCGACGGTCCGCGCGCCCAGCTCGTCGGCGACCCGGAGGGACTCCCGGTAGCAGGAGGCGAGAAGCGAGGCGTCACCGCCGGACGCCTGATACACCGGGCCGACGGTGTGGATGACCCAGCGGGCGGGCAGCCGGCCCGCGGTGGTGGCGACCGCCGCGCCGGTGGGCAGGCCGCGGCCGTAGCGGGAGGCGCGCAGGTCACGGCATTCGGCGAGGATCTCCGGGCCGCCGCGGCGATGGATCGCGCCGTCCACGCCGCCGCCTCCCAGAAGGGAGGAGTTGGCGGCGTTGACGACGGCGTCCACCGGCTGTTCGGTGATGTCGCCCTGGATGAGGGTGAGGGAGGTGGCAGCGCTCATGAGGCCCGAGCGTAAGCAGGGGCGTGCCGGGCGGCGAGCCTATTTGCTCAGCGGCGGTTCGCGCGCAGCCGGCGCCAGACCGTCTTGGCGGCGTAGTGGCCGGACATGCCGTGGACGCCGGGGCCGGGCGGGGTGGACTGGGAGCAGAGGAAGACGGCGGGGTGCGCCGTTTCGTACGGGACCCGGGCGAGCTTGGGGCGGATGAGCAGGCGCAGCCCGGCCGCGGAGCCGCTGGCGGTGTCGCCGCCGACGTAGTTGGCGTTGCGGGCGGCGATCTCGGGCGGTCCGGCGACCGCGCGCGCCAGGACGAGGTCGCGGAAGCCGGGCGCGAAGCGCTCGATCTGCCGCTCGACGACGTCGGTGGCGTCGCCCTCCCAGCCGTTGGGGACATGGCCGTACGCCCAGAAGGTGTGCTTGCCCGCGGGGGCACGGCTGTCATCGATCAGGCTGGGCTGGGCGGTGATCAGGAAGGGGACGGAGGGGTCCTGGCCGGTCACGGCGGCGTCCAGCGCGGCGCCGATCTCGCCGCTGGTGGGGCCGATGTGGACGGTGCCGGCCCGGCGGGCCTGCTCGGCGGTCCAGGGCACCGGCTCCGCCATCGCGTAATCGATCTTGAAGACGCTGGGACCGTACTTCACGTCGCGGTAGGCGTTGCCCAGGCCCGCGATCCGGGCGAGCGCGGTCGGTGAGGTGTCGAAGATGTACGCGCGGGCCGGCGGCAGATCATCCAGCCGCTTGACCTCGAAGTCGGTGTGCACCGCGCCGCCGTGGGCGCGGAGCAGCCCGGCGAGGGCGTCGGAGATGGCCTGGGAGCCGCCGCGCGGCACCGGCCAGCCGCCCGCGTGCGCGGCGAGCGCGAACATCAGCGCCAGGCCGCTGGTACCGAAGGAGCCGAGCGGCGCGATGGAGTGCGCCGCGAGTCCGGCCATCAGGGCGCGGGCCTTCTCGTCCTGGAAGCGGCGGTTGAGCAGGCTGACCGGCTGCATCGCCACCAGGCCGAACCGCGCGTAGGTCACCGGGTCCTTGGGCAGGCCCAGCCACTGGGTGCGCAGGAAGTCGTGGGCCAGGCTGTCCCACTTGCCGACGAACGGCGCGACCAGCCTGCGGTAGGTGCCGGCATCGCGCGGGCCGAAGGACATCGCGGTCTGGCCGACGGAGTGGGCCAGCACGGCGGCCGTGCCGTCCGGGAAGGGATGCGCCATCGGGAGATCCGGGTGCAGCCATTCCAGCCCGTACCGCTCCAGGGGCATGGCGCCGAAGGCGGGCGAGCCCATGCCGAGGGGGTGCACCGCCGAGCACGGGTCGTGGCGGAAGCCCGGGAGGGTCAGCTCCTCCGTGCGGGCTCCGCCGCCGATGGTGTCGCGGGCCTCGAAGACCTCGACGGACATTCCTCGGCGGGCCAGTTCGACCGCCGCCGTCAGGCCGTTGGGCCCCGCCCCGACCACGACGGCATCGAGCATCCTCGGCACCTGCGCCACTCCCCTCAAGTCCGACCCTCGTCGGTGAGGATCAGTTGGCGGCTGCCAGCAGTCCGAGGATACGCCGGGCCGTTTCGGCGTCCCGTGCCGCGGTGAACGGCAGCGCATTGCCGCCCGCTATGCGGAACGGCTGCCCGGCGACCGTACCGCTGGCGCCGCCCGCTTCGTGGACCAGCAGCAGCCCGGCGGCGTGGTCCCAGGCGTTTTCCCAGCTGAAGGCCGTGGCGTCGAGGTCGCCGCGGGCTATCTGCAGATACTCCAGGCCCGCCGAGCCGCACGGCCGCGGCGCGATACCGCCGGTGTCCAGGGCGGCGAGCACCCGCTTCTGGTCGTCGTCGGTGAAGTCGAAGTGGGAGGTGGCGACGTCGAGGACGGCGCCCGGGTCCGGGGAGCCGGACCGCAGCGGGACGCCGTTCAGCTCGGCGCCGGCGCCGCGGCGGGCGATGGCCATCAGGCCGAGCGCGGGGGCGTACGTCCAGGAGGCGAGCACCTCGCCGTGGTGGGCGAGCGCGACGAGCGTGCAGAAACCGGGGTCGCCGTGGACGAACTGGCGGGTGCCGTCGACCGGGTCGACTATCCAGACGGGGGCGTCGCCGCGCAGCGCGTCCAGGACGGCGGGGTCGGCGTGCACCGCCTCCTCGCCGACCACCCGGGAGCCGGGCAGCAGGGCCGTGAGCGCGGCGGTGAGGTGTTCCTCGGCGCGCCGGTCGGCGACCGTGACGAGGTCGTGCGGGCCGTTCTTCTCGACGATGTCCTCGGCGGCGAGCTGCCGGAAGCGCGGCATGATCTCGTCGGCCGCGGCCTGGCGGACGGCGGCCTCGACGGCGGCCAGGTCCAGGGCGGCGAGGCCGGGGGCGAAGTCCGTGGCCGGGAGGGCCGCGGCAGCGGTGATGTTCGTGGTATCTCCCGAATCATGGGTACGAAGTGCTTCGATCATGCGTCCATGGAAACACGCGGCACTGACACAGCGACCGGATCCCAGGTGAACTCCGGGTGCCGCACAGACCACGGGAGGGTTCAGCGCCCCACCGCGTACCCCTGCATCCCCCGCGGATTCGCCGCCGACGCCAGCACCCCGGTCTCCGGATCCCGCGCCACCGCACACAGCCGCCCCTCCTCCCAGGCGCCGCACACCGTGACCAGATGGCCGCGCCGCCGCAGGTCCTCGATCACCGCCGTACCGGTCCTGGACTCCACCGTCACGCTCCCCGGCCGCATCCCCCGGGGGAAGAAGGACCCCGGGAAGGAGTCGTTGTGCCAGTTCGGGGCGTCGATGGCGCCTTGCAGGTCGAGGCCGCCGCGGACCGCCGGGCGCAGCGCCACGGCGAGGAAGAAGTGCAGCTGCCACTGGTCCTGCTGATCGCCGCCGGGCGTGCCGAAGGCCATCACCGGGACGCCGTCGCGCAGCGCGAGGGAGGGGCTGAGGGTGGTCCGGGGGCGGCGCCCGGGGGTGAGGGTGTTGGGCAGGCCCTCCTCCAGCCAGGCCATCTGCAGCCGGGTGCCGAGCGGGAAGCCGAGGGCCGGGATGACGGGGTTGGACTGCAGCCAGCCGCCGGAGGGCGTGGCCGAGACCAGGTTGCCCCAGCGGTCGACGACGTCGATATGGCAGGTGTCGCCCCTGGTGGCGCCGTTCCGGCCGGTCTCGGGCGCGCCGGGGGCCGCGGTGTCCGGCGCCGCACCGCGCCCGACCGTCGGCTCACCCGCCCCGCCCCCGGAGATGCCCAGGGCGAAGGAGCCCGCGTCCCCGGAGGCGACCGCCGTGGCGTGTTTGCTCAGCCGCGGGGTACGGCCGTCCGGGCTGCCGGGCCGCAGCTCGTACGAGGCGTGCTCGCCGATCAGCATCCGGCGGTCGGCGTTGTAGTCCGCGCCGAGGAGCGTGGCGAGCGGCACCTCCGCGGCGCCCCCGTCCCCGGCGTCGCCGTACCAGGCCTCGCGGTCGGCCATCGCCAGCTTGCCGCCCTCGATGAGCCGGTGGACGTATTCCGCGCTGCCGTACGCGGGCAACTCGTCGGGCAGCAGGGCGAGTTGCTGGAGGAACGCCGGGCCCTGCGACCAGCCGCCCGCCTTGGCGACCGTCCAGCCCTGCCAGTCGTAGGTGACCGGGTCCTCGTACGTGGCGCGGAAGGCGGCCAGGTCGTCGCCGGTGAGCGTGCCCCGGTGACGCTCGCCGGAGGTGTCCATGGCCGGGCGGCTCGCGGAGGCGGCGAGCGCCTCCCCGATGAAGCCCTCGCGCCACACCCTGCGGGCGGCGTCGATCCTCGCCTCGCGACCGGTCGCGGCGGCCTCCGCCTCCGCGATCAGACGCCGCCAGGTGGCCGCCAGCGGGCGGTTCCTGAGGAGCCCGCCCGGGGCGACGGACCTGCCGCCGGGCAGATAGATCTCGGCGGAGGTGGTCCACTCCGTCTCGAAGAGCTCGCGGACCGTCTCCACCGTCTCGCCGATCCGCTCGACGGCCGGATGGCCGTGCTCGGCGTACCCGATGGCGTAGCGCAGCACCTCGGCGAGGGACTTGGTGCCGTGGTCGCGCAGCAGCAGCATCCAGGCGTCGAAGGCGCCCGGTACGGCGGCGGCGAGCGGCCCGGTGCCGGGCACCAGGTCGAGGCTGAGCGCGGTGTAGTGCGCCACGCTCGCGCCGCCCGGCGCCGGGCCCTGCCCGCACAGCACCCGCACCGGGCCGCCGGCCGGGGCCAGGAGGATCGGCACCTCGCCCGCCGGGCCGTTCAGATGCGGCTCGACGACATGGAGCACGAAGCCGGCCGCGACGGCCGCGTCGAAGGCGTTGCCGCCGTCCTCCAGGACGGCCATCGCGGACTGCGACGCCAGCCAGTGCGTGGTGGCGGCCATGCCGAAGGTGCCTTGGAGGGTGGGGCGGGTGGTGAACACGGGGCTCCTTGTCCGTTGCACGGGAGGGACGGTCACCGGGTACGTACCCTTTCTGCATGTCCATGCAGCGCGCCAATCTCCCCCGCTCGGTCTCCGGCGTCCCCTGGGACGGGCTGTCGCTGACCGTCGACGGACCGGTGCGCCCGCCGCTGCGCGTCGAAGTCGCCGACGGGCGGCGGCTGGTGCTGCGGCAGGGCGACCGGGTCGCGCTGCTGGCGCGGCAGCGGATCACCCACCGCGGAGTGCACTACGTCCGCACCGGGCATTACGCGTCCCCGCTGCCCCCGCTGCGCGCCGGCCTGGCCCGCGCGTACCGGGAGGGGTGCCCGGACGACGACGGCTGGCTCGCCCGCTGGGCCCAGCGCTTCGCGAACGAGCTGCGAGAGACCCCCAACGGACCGTTGCACGAGGGTGACTGGCGGCTGACGCCCGGCATGCCCCGACAGTGGGACTCGGCCGCGAACTGGGCGCGACTGCCCGTCCACGACCCTGCCGTCGGCCACATCACCTGGTTCGGTTACGGCGATCCCGAGGAGGACCGGCGCGATCTCCTGCCGCTGCGCCCGCTGTCCGCGCCGGACGCGCCGCGGGTGAAGGCGTACCGCCGTCAGTACCGCGAGGGCGTACTGCCGCCCGTCCTGGTGTGGTGGATCGGCGGTCTCGACGCGTTGGTGCTGGTGGACGGGCACGACCGGGTCGCGGCGGCGCTGGCCGAGGGCGGCCGGCCCGCCGTCCTCCGTCTGGCCCGCGAGGCATCGGAGCGCTGGGTCAGATGGGCCGGCAAGCCCCCCATCGACGCCTACGAGAAGCATCTCGCGCCCCTGGAGCGGGCCTGCGCCGAGGGGGATGCGCTCGCCCAGGTCCTCGCCGGTGCCGCGAGCCGCCAACTGGGAGAACAGCTCCACGACCTCGAGGTGTCCCCGGACCTCACCCGCTCCTGGCCCCTGCCCGGCGGAGCCGAGGCCTGGGACGCGCTCGCCGCCGAGCACGCCCCCGGCTGGCACCCCGACACCGAAAACTGACAGGACGGCGCGTGCCGCGTCTGCGTACGCTCGGCCCATGACCAGCTCCGCTCACGACCCGGCCGCCGACGCGCCGGCCCGCCGCCCCCTCGTCGCGATCCTGAGCGGCGCCGGGATCTCCACCGACTCCGGGATCCCCGACTACCGCGGCCCGAACGGGCTGTGGCGGCGCGACCCGGAGGCCGAGAAGCTGGTCACCTATGACTCGTACATGGCCGATCCGGAGATCCGGCGGCGGTCGTGGCGGATGCGGCTGGAGAGCCCGGCGTTCCGGGCCCGGCCGAATGCCGCGCACGAGGCGGTGGCGCGGCTGGACCGCTCCGGGATGCCCGTGCGGGTGATCACCCAGAACGTCGACGGGCTGCACCAGCTCGCCGGAATGCCCGCGCGCAAGGTCCTGGAGCTGCACGGCACGGCGCGCGCCGTCACCTGCACCCGCTGCCATGCCCGGTCGTCCATGGAGGAGGCGCTGGAGCGGGTGACGGCGGGCGATCCGGACCCCGCGTGCCTGGTGTGCGGCGGCATCCTGAAATCGGCGACGGTGATGTTCGGGGAGCGGCTGGATCCGGAGGTGCTCGGTACGGCGCTGGGCGTGGCCAAGGCCGCCGAGATCTTCCTCGCCGTGGGCACCACGCTCCAGGTGCAGCCCGCCGCCTCGCTCGCCGGGGTCGCCGCCGACCACGGTGCCCGCCTGATCATCGTCAACGCCGAGCCGACGCCGTACGACGACATCGCCGACGAGGTGATCCGCGAGCCGATCGGCAGCGCGCTGCCCCGGCTGCTGGCGGACCTGGGCTGACGGCGCCCCCTCCCCTCGGGCCGACGCCACCTCCAACCCGCCCTGAAGGAAGACCAGTTGGACCGGAGAAGGGGCAGGCGCTCCGGCCCGGCCCGCTCCACCGGGAATCGCCGGCGTCCGCTTACCGTTGGACAGATGTGGGACGTCCTCTCGGTCGGGCGCGCCCGATAGGCACGGAGGGCGCCTCATGCACGGCGAGTACAAGGTCCCCGGCGGCAAGCTGGTGGTGGTCGACTTCGCCGTGGAGAAGGGACTCCTGCGGGACGTCCGGGTCTCCGGGGACTTCTTCCTGGAGCCCGACGAAGCCCTCACGCTGATCGACGCGGCCCTGGAGGGCGCCCCCGCCGATACGGACACCGCCGGGCTGACGCGCCGGATCGACGCCGCGCTGCCCGGGTCGGCCGTCCTGTTCGGTCTCAGCACGGAGAGCGTGGCCGTCGCGGTGCGCCGCGCGCTGGCGCGGGCCACCGACTGGCGCGACTACGACTGGCAGCTCATTCACGCGGCGCCCCAGTCCCCCGCCCTCCACATGGCGCTGGACGAGGTCATCACCGCGCAGGTGGCGGCCGGACAACGCCCCCCGACCCTCCGCGTCTGGGAATGGGACTCCCCGGCCGTCATCATCGGCAGCTTCCAGTCCCTGCGCAACGAAGTCGACCTCGACGGGGCCGCCCGCCACGGCATCACGGTGGTCCGCCGGATCTCCGGTGGCGGCGCGATGTTCGTGGAACCCCCGAGCACCATCACCTACTCCCTCGCCGTCCCCGAGTCCCTCGTCTCCGGCCTGTCCTTCGCCGACAGCTACGCCTACCTCGACGACTGGGTCCTCTCCGCGCTCGGCGACATGGGCATCAAGGCGTGGTACCAGCCGCTCAACGACATCGCCACGGAATACGGCAAGGTCGCGGGCGCCGCGCAGAAGCGGATGGTGGCACCGGACGGCGGGCCCGGTGCGGTCCTGCACCACGTCACCATGTCGTACGACATCGACGCCGACAAGATGCTCGATGTCCTGCGCATCGGCAAGGAGAAGCTCTCCGACAAGGGCACCAGGAGCGCCAAGAAGCGGGTCGACCCGCTGCGGCGCCAGACGGGCCTGCCGCGCGCCACGGTCATCGACCGGATGATCGCCTCGTTCCGCAGCCGCTACGGACTCGTCCAAGGGGGCGTCACGGACGAGGAGATGGCCCGCGCCCGGGACCTCGTACGGACCAAGTACGCGACCGACGAGTGGACCGCGCGCATTCCCTGACCGCGGAGGCGCGGTGCACGCCGCCCTGGCGGCAACGGGCGTCGGCCTGTTCTCCTTCGCCTGATCGTGAACCCGGCAGCTGGTCGCCCTGCTGCCGGACGGCCCTGGGAACGGGCCGCCGCACGCCTCACCGGCCTGAGCGAGGGTCCCGGCGGCGCCGGAGGGGCTCACCCTCCGGTCAGGCATTCACCACGGGAATGACGTCGGTCGCATACGCGTCGATCACCGCCTGCCGCGCATCGTGCATCGCGTACAGCGCGAACTGATCGACGCCCAACTCCCTCAGTCTGCACAGCTTTTCGACATGCGCGGAGGCCGGGCCGAGCAGGCAGAAGCGGTCGACGACGGCGTCCGGCACGAAGGCGGTGTCGGGGTTGTCGGCGCGGCCGTGGTGGGAGTAGTCGTAGCCTTCGCGGGCCTTGATGTAGTCGGTGAGCTCGTCGGGGACCAGACCGGAGTGTTCGCCGTAGCGGGCGACGAGGTCGGCGACGTGGTTGCCGACCATGCCGCCGAACCAGCGGCACTGTTCGCGGGCGTGGCCGAGGTCGTCGCCCACGTACGCGGGCGCGGCGACGCAGATGGTGACGTCGGACGGGTCGCGTCCGGCGGCCACCGCGGCATCGCGTACGGCCTTGATCATCCACTCGGTGAGGAAGGGGTCGGCGAGCTGGAGGATGAAGCCGTCCGCCAACCGCCCGGCCATTTCCAGGGCCTTGGGGCCGTAGGCGGCCATCCACACCGGCAGCTTGCCGTTCCTGATCCAGGGGATCTGCAGGCGGTGGCCCCCCACCTCCGCCTCCCGTCCCTCGGCCAGATCCCGGATGACGCCGATGGCCTCGCCCAGCCGGGCCAGGGTGTTCGGTGGCCAGCCGGCCACCCGCATCGCGGAGTCGCCGCGGCCGATGCCGCAGACGGTGCGGTTGCCGTACATCTCGTTGAGGGTGGCGAAGGTGGAGGCGGTGACCTCAAGGGTGCGGGTGTAGGGGTTGGTGACCATCGGGCCGACGATCAGGCGGTCGGTGTGCTCCAGGATGCGGCTGTAGATGACGAACGGTTCCTGCCACAGGACGGCCGAGTCGAAGGTCCAGCCGTAGCGGAAGCCACTGCGCTCGGCGCGGCGCATCAGGGACACGACGGCGGATGCGGGCGGGTCGGCCTGCAGGACGAGTCCGAAGTCCACGGCGGCGCTCCTTGGATGAGGTAACTGGCAGGTGCCACGCGGGAGGCACTGACCGTGGCCCGCGTGCCGGTGAATTCCCGCTGCTCGATGACGAGTTCACCGCGGGAGAAGACCGTCTCGACGCGTCCGGTGAGCCGATTGCCCTCGTACGCCGAGTGGTCGACGTTCATGTGGTGCGGGGCGGCGGAGACGGTCTGCTCGGGCGCGCCGGACACCCGCGCCACGGGGGTCGGTCCGGCCCGCGGCCGGCGCCTGCTCGACGAGGACATCGACGGCGATGCCGTTCTCGGCGTGCATCATGATCAACCCGCCGTTGCCCGCGGCCCGTTGCATCGCCCGGAGGATCTGGAGGCGCCGCTCCTTCTTCTCGGCCGCCTCCTCTCCTTCCGCGATGGCCGCCTGGATGTCCACCTCGGTTGCGGCGTCATCACGTGCATCCGTCGCCACCACCGCTGCGAATGCGACGAGTTTCTTCCTGCGCATACGACGACTCTCTTCGATCCGGGCGTCCAAGTCGGCGATGCGCCCACGGTATGCCTCCGTCCTGTTCGGGACGTCATCCAGCCATTCTTCGGCGAGCCGTTTGAGCTTTTCTGCCGGCCGCGCGGCGAGCGGCATCTCGGCAGCTGCGGAACGTGCTCGGCCCCGCCGCAGCCATCTGCTGTGCCCGTCCGCCTCACCGTTCAAGACACGGCGTCAACCGCGCGACAACCCCGCGACAACCCCGCGCAGAGCGGGCCCCGACCGGGCGGCGCCTGACGTCGGAGAAGAGGCGCACGCCGTGGCGGCGGGCCTCCGCCGCCGCCCTCGCTGCGGGAGGTGTCCACCATGCGTCGTCCGTTCGCCGCCGCCGCAACCGGCCTCGTGCTGGTCACCGGAGCCCTGTGCGGAGCGGCGGCCTGCTCGCCCACAGCAGCCGCATCGCCGCACCGCCCCGTCACGGGGGCGGCGCCGTATGTACCGGTTCTTCCGAGCCGGCGAGGAGGAAACGTTCGCGTGGCAAGGCGTCGGACCGGAGGTCGGGCGCGGCGAAACGGTCGCGGTGACCGGGCCGTCCGGATCGGGGCAGACCACCCTGCTGAACTGCCTGGCGGTGCTCGACGAGCCGGACGGCGGAACGGTGCGGGTGGCCGGCCAACGGCTCCCCGGATGACCCGGCCGGCCCGACTTCCCCGGGCGGGAGGGCCGCGGCGGTCGCGCCCCTCCCGGTCGTGCTCAGGAAACGCCGGTGAGGGTCTTGTCCTGGGGAGCGGCGGTCTTGCGCTCCTGAACGTGGGCGTACCCCATGAGGCAGAGCAGAACGGCGAGCAGCACCGCCGACGAGCCCGCCGTGCCGAGGTCGAGGCCGCCCTTGGCGAGCGGCTTGGTGAGGAAGTCACCGGCGGTCGCCCCAAGGGGCCGGGTGAGCACGAAGGCGATCCAGAACAGCACGACGTTCGGCACGGCCGGCACCCGCATCAAGGCGACGAGCACGGCGAGCACGCCTGTGACGAGCAGGGCGCCGCCCGCGTAACCGAGCCCGGAGCTGTCGGAGAGGAAGTCACCCATCGAGGTTCCGAGCGTGTTCGACACAAGGATCGCCGCCCAGAAGAGCGCCTCCGCGCGGAAGGAGACGATGTCGCGGATGGCGAACGTCAGCCCGGTGGACTTCCAGATGACGAAGATGGCGATCAGCAGCGAGATCAGGATGGCGGCCCCGGTGGGGTATCCGAGCCCCAGGCCCTGCGGTCCCCAGCCGAGCGACTTCGCACCGTCGGTGAGGAACTTGGCGCTGGCGTCCCGGTTCATGAAGTCGGACATCGTGGTGCCCGCCATGCTCGTGGACAGGATGACCGTCCAGTAGAAGAACGGGTTGTAGCGCCGGGACCGGAGCTGCACGACCAGCGTGACCACGAAGATCAAAAACAGCGCGATGGTCGTCAGGAAGTAGCCGAGCTTGAGGGTCTGGGCGAAGAGGTCACCGGCCGTTTCGCCGAGCGTCGTCGCTGCGGTCTTCATGACCCAGAAGGCCAGCGTGACCTCCGGGAGCTTCCGCATCACGTACCTGTCGGTGCCGGCGACGTCCGTATCGGTCAGGACTTCGGGCTCAGGCAATGTCGATCCCTTCTTGGGGCGCCTCCGCATCGCCTCACGTCGTGCCGCGGGCCTCGCGAAGTGCGCACAGTGGTGGCGCAATCAGCGGGTACGAGGCACACCGCTCGCAGCGATGACGACGTACGCCGCCCGACCCTCCCAGCCGCAACCTGAACGCATCCTGAACGCCACCGACCGCCCCCGCGGAGCACGCGGGGCACCCGCGGAGCGGCCCCGGAACGGGTGAAGCCGGCCCCCGGAACCCGGGGACCGGCCGCCGTCCAGGGCGAACCCGCGGTCAGCTCGCCTGCGGGGTGAGCCGCTCCGGTTCCGAGACGTCCCGCTTGGTGACCGTCAAGAACACCACCAGGCCGAGGATGACGGTCAGGAACAGCACACTGGTGATCACCGTGCCCAGGCCGAGCCCGCCGTCGGCGGTCGGCTGGGAAAGGTAGTCGCCGATCGACGCGCCCAGCGGCCGGGTCAGGATGTAGGCGATCCAGAAGCTCCACACCGCGTCCAGACCGAGGGCGAAGTGCGCCACCGCGACCGCGGCGATCGCCAGGGCGAACAGGCCGGCGGAGAGCCAGTACCCGAGGTCCATGCGCTCGGCGACCAGGTCACCGGCGGCGGTTCCCAGGGCGAAGGTGAAGAGCACGGCGAGCCAGTAGAAGGACTCGCGGCGGCTGGTGTCGACGTGGTGGATGGACAGGGTCCGCTCGCTGCGGTACCAGGCCACGAACACCACGACGAGGGCCACCGCGAAGGCCACGGTGCTGGTCTCCAGCGGTACGCCCAGGTTGTCGGTGAGGTTGTCGCTGATCAGCGTGCCGACGACGCTGATCAGCGCCACGGCGAGCCAGTAGACACCGGGCCGGTAGGCGCGGGTGCGGAACTGCGCCACCAGGACCGCGACAAGCAGCACGCTCATCAGCAGCGACACGCCCGTCAGGCCCAGGCCGAGCTTCTCGTTCAGCAGGTCTGCCGCGGTCTCGCCGACCGTGGTGCACAGGATTTTGATGACCCAGAAGTACGCCGTGACTTCGGGAACCTTGTTCCAGCGGACGCGCTGGCGGGCATGGGCGGGAGCGGTGTCGGACGCCTCGTGCGTCTCCGTGACCCCAGGGATATCAGCTGTCATGGTGCCCGACCGTGTCATCCGCAACCTGAACGCATCCTGAGCGCCTCCTCCCCCACCACCCCCCGTCCTGCCGGACCACGGCGTCGATGCGCAGTGCCACCACGGCGTACCCGGCGGCCGCCACCGGTGGCCTGAGATGTCGTCGCGGTCGACGCCGGCCCGCAGCAGGGCGTCGATCCGATGGTCGGGGTTCTGGTCAGCGGTCGAGACGCGCGTAGCCGATGAGCATGTGTCGGAATCGATCGGCCGGGCCGTTCACCGACGTTGTTCTCCGAGTTTCCCGACGCGAGTCGTTGACAGTGCCTGCCCACCTGCGGGTTCGTGATCACGGGTGCGCGTGTCGGCAGACGGTCGTTCGCCGGCACTCGAGGACGCGTGAGATCCCGTGGGGAGCATCCGGTCAACGGCCAGGCGCACCTCATCGGCGACGGAGGACCGTCTAGCGGACGGCGAGCAGGCCCTCCACCAGGGCTCGGAGCCCGTCCAGGTAGGTGTCCTCGCCGGTCAGCGGGGCCCAGCGGTCCGCGACCTGCGCCAACCGGGGTAGCTCACCCGGGTCGAGATCGCCGAAGACCTGCTCCCGGTAGGTCGCTCGGTCGTCGTCCGCGCGCCGGGCCGCTGCCGCCCGGACCACGATCTCTCCGGCGGTGTAGTACCAGATCGCACGATAACCGTGCACGGCCCGCTCGGGGGACAGTCCGCATGCGACCAGGCCGTCGACGATCTGCTCGACAAACCACAGCGCGGACGCGGACATCAGGTCATCGGCCGTCAGCACCTCCACGATCCAGGGACAGGCGGCGAGCGCCTCGTGGATCGCGGCGGCGGCAACGACGATCCGCTCGCGAGGGTGGTCGGGCAGTTCGGGTCGGCGCAGCGCCCGCGCGGCGTAGTCGTCCAGCAGCAGGACGAGAAGTTCTTCCTTGTTGCGGACGTGGTGGTACAGCGCCATCGGCGTACTGCCGATCTCCGCGGCCAGCCGCCGCATGGTCAGCCGGTCCACGCCTTCCTCGGTCACGATCCGGCGGGCCGTCCCGATGACCTCCTCGCGGGAGATACGGGGAGGTCGCCCGGGGGCTTTGCGCGGTGCGGACGGTTGCGGCATGCCCATCATCATCCCCCAGGTGTCGACAGCGACGATCCCCTGAGGCTACTTTCCTTACATGTACAAAAACTCACGGGGGCGACCCCGACTGGTGCTGGCGGCGGCGGCCGTCGCCCAGTTCGTCTTCGCCCTGGACATGTCGGTGGTCAACATCGCATTGCCCGCGATCCGCACCGCGTTGGGATTCGCGCCGCTCGACCTCTCGTGGATCGTGCACGTCTACGCGCTCACCTTCGGCGGACTCCTGTTACTGGGGGGCCGCGCTTGTGATCTGTACGGTCACCGTCGGCTGTTCGTGGTGGGCCTGGCCGTCTTCGGGCTGTGCTCGCTGGCGGGCGGGCTGGCCCAGGCGCCCTGGCAACTGATCGCCGCCCGTGCCGGCCAGGGGCTGGGTGCTGCCGCGGCCGCCCCAGCCGCGCTGGGGATGCTCACCACCGCCTATCGGCGTACTGCCCCGACGCCCGGCCGCCATACCTGACCCGCAACCCGCCTCCCCCGCAAACAACCAACTGGAAGGAACCCCATCATGACGACGACCCCCATCGACCTGTTCGCCTCCGCACTGCAGTTCCGCCCCGACGGCGATGTCCGACCGGCCGAACGGCGGATGACGAGCGGCGACTCCGGCGCCTGGCAGATCGCGACGTTCCACGTGGAGACCGACGCCGACGTCCACGCCGACCACTGGGAGATGCACCCGGAGGCCGAAGAGGCGGTGTGCTGCCTGACCGGCGGCGTCCGCCTCTACTTCCGCCCCACCACGCCCGGCGGCGCCGAGGACATGGTGCAGTTGCAGGCAGGCACCGCCGTGATCGTCCCCCGCGGCCGCTGGCACCGCCTGGAGCTGAACACCCCCAGCGACCTGATGTCGATCACCCTTCGCCACGGCACCCGCCTCGAAAAGCGCACCGACACTCACTGACCGCAAGGTGGCCCGCCAGATTCGCCGCCGGGCCACCACAAGCCTCGCCGGGGCACCAGGCGAAGAGCGTCCAGCGTGACCCGATGAGGTCCAGGGTGGAAGTCCCGTCGCCGGTGAAGCGGTGCGGGAAGCGGTGGCCGGTTCGCGCCGGCGAAGCATCGGCCGCGGCGCGACGCTCTGATGCGTAGCTGTCCAGCAGCGACGGTGTGCACCAGTACCGACGGGAAGCGGCCCGGGGTGCTGCCCCTGTTGCGAACACGAAGGCGGGCTCGGGGCAGCCTTCAGGATGGTCCGGTCTGTTTGTCGTCGGTCCTGCGGCCGGTGTAGGGGGCATGGGAGACGGGCCAGTCCAGGCACAGAACGGTGGCGTCGTCGCGTGGGTCGTGGTTCGAGAGTTCCAGGACTGTTTCGGTGAAGAGGCGTACGGCGTCGCGGGGGTGCCAGGTGCTGGTCTGCCGGATCAGGTCGCGCAGGCCGGCTTCGGTCCCTCGGGGCTCCAGCATGCCGTCGGTGAGCAGGATCAACCGGTCGCCCTGGCGCAGGTCGAGGCTCTGGAGGCGGTAGCCCGGGTTCGGTGTGACGCCGAAGGGCAGGTCGACCAGGGGAGTGATCTCCTCGACCCGCCCGTCGCGCAGGCGCAGCGGCCAGACGTGGCCGGCGTTGACGAAGGTGGCCTGGCCGGTGTCGAGACCGACGCGCAGCAGTTGACCGGTGGCCATGACCTGGCCACCGTGCCGGATGACGGCCTGGCGCACCTGCTCCGACTGCTCGGCGAACGCCCGATGCGCTTGGTCTGCGTAGTCCGCGACGGCCTGGTGGGCATCCTGGGCCTGGTCGAGGAGGCTACCGCCGGCCCGGCGTGCGTTGCGCAGGGCTCCGACGACCATGGTCGCCAGCAGTGCCGCCTGTACGTCGTGCCCCATGGCGTCGGTGAGGGACAGGTACATGGCCTGACGGTCCAGCACGTAGTCGAACGTGTCCCCGCCGATGTCGGCAGCCGGCTCCATCGCTCCGGCGACGATGAACCGGCCGGTGTCGCAGGTGAAGGAGTCGGGGAGCAGACGGTGCTGGATCTCGGCGGCCAGCGACAGACGTGTGGTGCGCCGACCCCATTCGTACAGATCGGTGAAGCGTCGATTGACGATCACCACGTAGGCGAGCGCATGGGCGGCATCGTCGATGAGTTGCATCGTCCGGCGGTCGGGGCGGGCGGGCACGGTCAGCTCCAGCAGACCGATCGCATCCCCGCGGTCGGACACCGGCACGATGACCTGGACCAGGCCCGGTCCGCCCGCTCCCGACCGCTCGCCGCTCGCCACGTGCGCTTGCTGGGAGCGGACCACTCCCTCGTAGACCGAGCCGCGCAACTGGATCCGCTGCGGCTGCTTCGGCCCGCCCTCCGCAGCGGCCCCGGTCAGCCGTACGACGGCCTTGCCGCCGAGGTCCGTGATCAGAAAGGACACCTCGGTCGCGGCAAGCCTTCTCGCCAGCAGCTGGGCCAGCACGGAGACGGCCGTCTCGGGGGGTGCCGACTCCACTGATCTCAACAACTCGCCCAACCAAGCCCGCTCATCTGCCACGCGGCGCACCTCCTCGGCGATCTCAACCGACCAGTCGGCAGGTCCCCGGCCAGGACCGCTCGGGGCGACGCATCCATCGCCGTTCGGCGATATTTGCCCCTTTGTGCGAAGAATATCTTCTTCGTGGTGGTAATGGTCGCAGCGTGGCGGCTCCGAGTCGGCCAGGACCGGACGGATCGGCTGGAGTGTGGCGGGCGTGGATGCCGCAGTGTGCTGTGGGCCCGGCAGCGGCCGGCACGGCTGCCACGCCGCCTGCGGTTGCCACGCCGTTTGCGGTTGGCCCGCCGACCCCTGCGCTCAGGAATGCCACGGACTGCGGCGGGTGCGCGCCGAGCCCCGGATATGCGCACTCATTGCGCATCCTCCACCGACAGTGCGCATCGACTCACGGCTCCTGGCCGTCATCGTCTGCACCTGTACTGGCGTGACAGGCTGGATCAGCCGTGTGCCGTCAGGAACCAGCCTGTTACAGGTCGGTCCAGCCGTGCTCCAAAGAGTCATGGTTGTCTATCGAGACGGGCACCTCGGGCGCGGAAAACTCGGCAGGCACATCGAGGAAGAGTTCGTCGTCCCGAGGCTGGGCCAACGGAGCCGACAGAGGCGGCATGAGGGCGGCAATGGCGCCCCAGTCGATGGTGAAGTTCTCATGCGCCTGGCGCTTGCCGTACAAGTTCGGTCCGGCACTGTGCAGTTCCCGAAGCTCGGCAAGCGTGCGGATGACTCCGTCAGTACAGCGGGTACGGATGAGCGGGTTGAGGTCGAGGCCGTGTGTGAGTACCCCACGCTGAGCCACCCAGAGACACACCTGCTCACCCATACCAGTAGTTAGGTGCATGCCGCCGTACTGGGCCTCCAGCGCGGCGCGGATCTCGACCGGGTCAGCGGACAAGTAGCCCATGTCGTAGGAGTTCGGTGTCTCCTCGTAAGCGAACTCGAGCAGATAGTAGCTACGCGCCTGAGGATCAAGCTCCTCCCCCCAGGCTTCCGCAGGGCCATCGGAGCCCAGTAACTGACCGGGTGCAGGCACGGCGAGGTCATCCGCCCTGTCCGGGCTCACTTCATTGCGCGGAGCGGTCAACGCTGGTCTCCTGTCCACCGGTGTTCAGGAACGCGCGCATCCTAGACGTCCTCAACTCAACATGTTTCGAAGACGTCTTCAGCGGATCGGTGTGCATCACGGACCAGGCGACGGTACTTGTCGTGGCCGTAGCCGCGGTCGCCCAGCACCACGTCCGGGCGGCGCAACAGCGGCCTGTGGGACAACAGGAACTACCTTCGCAGACACGTACGAAAATGTGATGATGTCGACCATGGCTATCGATTCAGTGGTCGTGCGACAGCGTGTCGAGGATCTGGATGCGGCTGTGCCGTTCTACGAGAAGTTGACGGGAAGCGCCGCATCGCGGTTCGCCTTCGCCGGGGTCACGCTGGCAAGCGTCGGTCCCTTCCTCCTGTTCGCCGGACCTGACGAGGCGGTGCAGCGGGTGGCGGGTGTGGCGGCGACTCTCGCTGTCGCCGATCTGGACGCTGCGGTGGCGGAGGCGGAGGCAGGGGGAGCCGAGATCGTGATGCCCATTCAGCCCACTCCGAATGGCCACCGCGCAGTGCTGCGGCACCCGCACGGCGGGGTCTACGAGTACGTAGGCCCCTGACCTTGTTCATCAGCTGAGCTTGTCGTTTTGCAGGCGAAAGGTGTGTGGTTCACCCCGCCGCTGGGGAGTTTCGCGGCCGTCAACCGGATCACGATGCCCTCGGTGATCGGCAGTGCCCCTCGAATCAGCCACTGTCACGTGCCGGCGGAGGCCCTCTGCCGCTCTCCTGCCATCAGACCCACATAGACGACGAGCGACGCCGCGAGTCCGACGGCCCAGCCGTAGTCCGCGAGCGGCTTGAGGAAGGGGATCAGTCCGTCGATCGGGAACGGCCCGGCCTTGTCCCCCTTCGCGTCGAGCGTCGAGTAGGACCCGCCGACGGCCAGCAGGCCTCCGACCGCGAACGCGACGACGGCCCGCCAGTTCCAGCCACCGCCGTACCAGTACCGTCCACCCGCCACGTACAGGTCGGCGAGGTGCAGCACGGTCCGCCGGATGATCCAGTAGTCGGCGATCAGGATGCCGGCCACCGTGCCGAGCAGCCCGCCGACGACGCCGAGCCACGTGAAGATGTACAGCTCGGGCGTGGATGTCAGCTTCCACGGCATGACCAGCACGCCGACGACACCCGTGATGATCGCGCCCGTACGGAAGTTGATGACCTTCGGCGCGAGATTCGCGAGGTCGTAGGCAGGGGAGACGACATTGGCCGCGATGTTCACGGAGATCGTCGCCACGAAGACGGTGACGAGCGCGAAGAGCAGTCCGAAGACGTTGTCCGTCTTGGCGGCCAGCGCGACCGGGTCCCAGATCGCGGCTCCGTACACCTTCTCCGAACCGGCCGTCACCAGGACCGACATGAGGGCGAAGGCGGTCATGGTGGTCGGCAGGCCGAGGGTCTGGCCCCAGATCTGGGCCCGTTGGCCCTTCCCGAAGCGCGTGAAGTCAGGAATGTTCAACGACAAGGTCGACCAGAAGCCGATCATGCCCATGAGCCCCGGGAAGAACACCTTCCAGAAGTCCGCACCCCAGCCGACCATCGACGGCTCGTGCAGCAACGGACCGAAGCCACCCGCCTTGTTCGCGATCCAGATCAGCAGCACGACGGCGCCGACGAGCACGAACGGCGCCGCCCAGTTCTCGAAGCGGCGCAGGGTGTCCATCCCCCGGTAGATGATGGCCAGTTCGAGCGCCCAGAAGAGGACGAAGCACAGCCAGAGCGTCCACGGGTAGCCGCCGATCTTCCCCGTGTCGGCCCATCCCCCGAAGATCTTCCCCAGCAGTACGACGATGCCCTGGCCGCCGATCCACGTCTGGATGCCGAACCAACAGCAGGCCACCGCGGCCCGCACCATGGCGGGCAGGTTCGCGCCACGGATGCCGAACGAAGCGCGGGCCAGGACCGGGAAGGGTATGCCGTACTTCGGTCCGGCATGGCCCGTGAGCAGCATCGGCAGCAGCACGATCACATTGGCGAGGGCGATCGTGAGGACCGCCTGCTTCCAGTCCATGCCGAGCGCGACCAGCCCGGAGGCCAGGGTCCAGGACGGGATGCAGTGGGCCATGCCGATCCACAGGGCCACGAAGTTGTAGGTGGTCCAGCGGCGTTCGGCGAGCGGGACGGGACGCAGGTCCTCATTGGCGTAGCGGCTGCCGGCCGGGGACGCGTCAGCGGTCAGCTCGATGCCGACGCCTTCGGCCGGCGGTATCGGAGACGAAGAGGGGGAGGGGTTGGCGTTGGTCATGGGCAGTCCGTTCGATGAGGGGCCGATGAGGGCCGATGAGGAGGCCCTACGGGGGACGCGGGAACGTGGCCATGCGGGTGCCGTGAACTGCCTTGCGGGGTGGAGCGGATGAAGCGGATGAAGAGGGTGCCGAGGGGTTCGGTAACTCGCCGGTCATGAGGTCAGTGCGGGGATGACGTTCCGGCCGTACTCGTCGATGGCCTTCTCCTTCGCGTCGTGCATCGCGTACACCGCGAACTGGTCGACACCCAACGCCTTCAGCGCGCGCAGCCTTTCGACATGCGCCGACGCCGGGCCGATCAGACAGAATCGGTCCACGATCTCGTCCGGCACGAACTCCGTGTCCGGATTGCCGGACCGGCCGTGGTGCGCGTAGTCGTACCCCGAACGCGCCTTGATGTAGTCCGTCAGCTGCTGCGGCACCATGCCGGAGTCGGAGCCGTACTTCCCCACCAGGTCGGCCACGTGGTTGCCGACCATCCCGCCGAACCAGCGGCACTGCTCGCGCGCGTGGGCGAGGGCCTTTGGGGAGTCGTCCTCCGTGACGTACGCGGGCGCGGCGACGCAGATCTTGACGTCGTCCACCGAGCGCCCGGCGGCCACCGCCGCATCCCGTACCGCCTTCACCATCCACTCCGTCAGGAACGGGTCCGCGAGCTGGAGGATGAAGCCGTCGGCCTCCTCGCCGGCCATCTTCAGCGCCTTGGGGCCGTACGCCGCCATCCATACCGGGACCTCGGCGCCCTCCCGTACCCACGGGAACTTGACCACCGTGCCGCCGAGATCCGCCTCGTCGCCGCGACCGAGCGCCCGGATCACCTTGATCGCCCCGCTGATCCGCGCGAGCGTGTTCGGCTTGCGCCCGGCGACCCGCATCGCCGAGTCGCCGCGGCCGATGCCGCAGACGGTCCGGTTGCCGTACATGTCGTTCAGCGTGGCGAAGGTGGAGGCCGTGACCTCCCAGGTCCGGGTGCCCGGGTTGGTGACTATCGGGCCGACGATCAGGCGGTCCGTCTCCGCGAGGATGCGGCTGTAGATGACGAATGGCTCCTGCCACAGCACGCACGAGTCGAACGTCCACCCGTGCGTGAACCCGGCATCCTCCGCACGCTTCATCAGCTCCACGACCTCGGAGGCGGGCGGGTCGGTCTGCAGGACGAGTCCGAAGTCCATGGGAAGCCCCTTACTGATCAAGTACGAATCGGCGAGCCGCAGCCGCAGCCGCAGCGGGCCCGCTGAACGATCTACGTCTGCTGAATTCCCTGCCTGGGCCGGGGCTGCGGACGGTCGGTCACCACGACGTCCGTAGCGCTCGACCTCCAGGTCCGGTTAGTGCAGGTACTGGCAGGTGCCGCGCGGGATGTACGCGCCGTGCCCGGCACTGCCCGTGAACTCCCGGTCGGTGATGACGAATTCGCCCCGCGACAGGACCGTCTCCACCCGTCCCGTCACGCGCTTGCCCTCATACGCCGAGTAGTCGACGTTCATGTGGTGGGTGGCCGCCGAAATGGTCTGCTCGGCGTGCGGGTCGTAGATCACGATGTCGGCGTCGGCGCCCGGCGCGATGGTGCCCTTCTTCGGGTACAGGCCGAACATCCGGGCCGGCGTGGCGCAGGCGATCTCGATCCAGCGGCGGCGCGAGATATGTCCGTCGACGACGGCCTGGTGGAGCAGGTCCATGCGGTTCTCGACGCCGGGCAGCCCGTTCGGGATCTTGGAGAAGTCGCCGCGGCCGAGCTCCTTCTGCCCCGAGAAGCAGAACGGACAGTGGTCCGTCGACACCACCTGGAGGTCGTTCGTGCGCAGTCCGCGCCAGAGGGCCGCCTGGTGCTCCTTCGGGCGAAGGGGCGTACTGCAGACGTACTTTGCGCCCTCGAAGTCGGGCTCGGCGAGGTTGTCCGTCGACAGGAACAGGTACTGCGGGCACGTCTCGCCGAAGACCGGCAGACCCTCGTGGCGGGCGCGCGCCAGCTCGGCGAGGGCTTCCTGTGCCGACACGTGGACGACGTACAGCGGCGCCCCGGCGACCTGGGCCAGCTTGATCGCGCGATGCGTCGCCTCCGCCTCCAGGAGCGCCTTCCTGACCTCGCCGTGATACCGCGGGTCGGTCTCGCCCCGCTCCAGTGCCTGCTGCACCAGCACATCGATCGCGATGCCGTTCTCGGCGTGCATCATGATCAGGCCGCCGTTCTCGCCGGCCCGCTGCATGGCGCGCAGGATCTGCCCGTCGTCGGAGTAGAACACCCCCGGATACGCCATGAACAGTTTGAACGAGCTCACGCCTTCGCTGACAAGGCCGTCCATTTCCTTGAGCGTTGACTCGTTCACGTCGGACACAATCATGTGGAACGCGTAGTCGATGGCGCACTGGGCGTCGGACTTGGCGTACCAGGCGTCCAGGCCCTGACGCAGTGACTGGCCGCGGGTCTGGACGGCGAAGTCGACGATGGTGGTGGTGCCGCCCCAGGCCGCGGCGCGAGTGCCGGTCTCGAAGGTGTCCGAGGCGAAGGTGCCGCCGAACGGCAACTCCATATGCGTGTGCGCGTCGACGCCGCCCGGGATGACGTATTTGCCGGTGGCGTCGATGGTGCGGTCCGCGGACCGGCTCCAGCTCTCGGCGTGCGGACTGCCGTGCGCGGCCAGGGCGGCGATCCGGCCTTCCTCCACCAGGACATCGGTGTGCATCTCGTCGGCGGCGGTGATGACAAGTCCGCCCCGGATGACCGTACGGCTCACAATCCCTGCTCCTTCCACACCAGCAACCTCGGCGGCACCGGAAGGCGGAGCGCGACGTGCGTCGACTCCTCGGCATACCTGCTCCGCTGACGCCATGCCACAACCGGTCTACACCCGTAGATACCGGTCGAGAAGGAGACCGTAGAAGCATGTCACCCACGGTGGCAATACCGTGACCGTTCATCGGCGGGGACGTTCGTGTTGCGTCGACGATCAGCTGGACGGTTGAACGCGGGGCGCGATCGGAGCCCGCCCCACCGCTTGTGGGAGAGCGGTCCCGGAGGGGTGCGGAGGCGCCGCGGCGGGCAGAACGAGGACGCCGGAACGGCCGTGCGGGAGCGGCCGGGGGCAGGGGCAGGCCGGGGAGGCGAACGGGCCGGAACGGGCACGGGCAAGGAAGCCGGACAGACAGGACGCCGGACGCAGGGCGCGGACGACACCAGCCACCAGACACCGCAGACCGCACACCGCACCGGACGCCGGACATCGGACGTCAGAAAGGCGGCACGTCATGGAGCAGAGCACACCGTGGGAGTTCTCCGACGACCGCGGGCGCCTGGCGGTGGCCGGGGACCGGCCATCGCGGATCGTCTCCTACATACAGGCGGGGGCCACGCTGTGGGACCACGGCATCCGCCCCGCGGGGCTCTTCGGGTCGCAGCACGACGGCTCCGCCCCCGACGCGGCCAAGGCCGGTGAGCTGCCGCTGACGGAGATCCGGTATCTCGGTTCGGGCCGCGCGCTGCACCCGGACGCCGTGCTGGAGGCCGAGCCGGACCTCGTCGTGGCCGTCACCTATGACGGCGAACAGGTCTACGGGCTCGAGCCGAAGACCGCACTGGAGCTGGAGGCTCATGTGCCGGTGGTGGCCATCGCGGTGGGTCCGGGGCGGGGGCTCGCCGAGGTGCGGGAGCGCTTCGCGGCGCTCGCCGGATCGCTGGGGAAGGGGGAACCGCTGGGTACGGCACGGGAGTTGGACGCGGCGGAGGATGTACTGCGGCAGGCGGCCGGCGGGCCGGTGCGACCCCGGGTGCTCGCGCTGTCGGCCGGCGACCGCGAGCGGGTCCATCTGGCCCGGCCCGGCGCCTGGCCGGATCTGCGGGCGCTGGCCGAGCACGGCGTCGAGCTGCTGGAGCCGGCCGCCGGATCCGGCGCGAACTGGTCCACGGTCGGCTGGGCCGAGGCCGCCGGGATGCGCCCGGACATCGTACTGTCGGACGAACGGGTCAACGCCGCCCGGCCCTCCCAGCTGCGCGCCGATGCACACTGGCGTGCCCTGGAAGCCGGTGCGCGGCTGCTGCCGTGGAACCCGGAGGCCCCGTGCAGCCGCCGCGCGCACACCCGCTTCTTCACCCTGGTGGCCGACACCGTGCGGGAGGTGGCGGCGGGCGGCTAGGGAGTGCCCTGGCTGGCGACGGGTGCGGGGCGAGGGGACCTGGCCTCGGTCCTGCAGAACTGCCGATGCGGGGGCGGCTACTCCAGCAGCCGTTGACTGATCAGCTCCATCACTTCCGCGCGGCTGCGCTTGCCGTTGTCGGCCGCATTGAAGTGGTTGCCGATGCGCACCGAGACGGCGAGCAGGCAGCGGACCTCGACCTCGTCCTCGTCGGGACAGAAGGAGGAGAACAGGGAACGCAGGTAGTCCATACGGCGGTTGTCGACGCGGCGCAGACGCTCGGCGACGGCCGCGTCCCGGCGGGCCCAGTCGCGGATCGCCATATCGGCGGTGATGCCCCGCACCGGCCCGTCGGTGGCGGCGGCGACGAGGGCGAACAGCCGCTCCAGCCTGGCCCGGGCATCTCCCCCACCGCTCTCCACCTGCTCGATCACGCCCTCGGCGACCTCGTACTCCCAGGTGTCGAGCATTTCGGCGAGCAGTGCGCCCCGATTGCGGAAGTACCCGTAGAAGCCACCCTTGCTGACGCCGAGCGCCTGCGCCAGCACCTCGATCCGGACGGCTTCGGGGCCGCCTGCGACCAGTGCCCGAAGGCCTTCCTCGATCCACTTGCCGCGTGGCGTGCGGGTTGTACCCATGGTGTGTGGCTCCTCACGTCCCCACCGAGTATACGGCTCCGTATAGATGGGTCTACGCTTGATCTATACGCCACCGTATAGATAGGGGCCTGCTCATGCGCCTTCCCCGAACCGCCCACACCGACCGACCCTGGCGGATCCACGAGATCGCCGACGACTTCACGGTCGAGGACGTGTGGGCGCTGCCCACCCCCGGCGGACCCGCCGACCTTGTGTGGCTGGTGCGCCAGTTCGCCGAAGGAATCAGCGGCGGGGTGACCGGAGACGGCATCGCCTCCCGCGCACTCTTCGCCATCCGTTGGAAGCTCGGAGCGCTGCTCGGCTGGGACAAGTCCGATACCGGCATCGGCACCCGGCTGCCGGCCCTGCGCGACCGGTTGCCGGCGGACCTTCGCGAGGGTCCCCGAGGTCCCGACCTCGGATCGTCCCCGTTCAGCTCCCTCTATCAGAGGGACGACGAGTGGGCCGCCGAGATGGGCAACAAGACCGTGCACGCGGTGATGCACATCGGCTGGGTCCCGGACGGGGCCGGCGGCCACCGCGGCCAGATGGCCGTCCTGGTGAAGCCGAACGGATTCTTCGGCACCCTCTACATGGCCGTCATCAAACCCTTCCGGTACACCGGGGTGTACCCGGCGCTGATCCGCTCCATCGGCCGCCAATGGCAGGCGAACGCCGCCGCACGGAGCGCGCGCTGACCGGGTCCCGGAACCCGGCGGCCGGGCCGCCGCATGTCTCAACAGCGCGGTGGCCGGGCGGAGATACCCGGTCGCCGAGCTGACGTCCGCACCGGGCCGGCCGCACCGCACACCAACGGCGGGCGGGGCAATGACCGTTGCCCCGCCCGCCGTTGGTGTGCGCGGCTACGCCCCCAGCAGTCTGCCCTGCGCCGTCCGCAGCGCCTCCGCGAGGAGTTCCGCCCCCTCCTCCGCCTCGGCGACGGTCAGCGTCATCGGGGGTGCGATACGCAGCGAGGCGCCGCCCTGACCGCCCTTGCCGATCAGGAGGCCCCGCTCCCGGGCGGCCTCCACCACCAGCGACGCGGCCTGCGGCGAGTGCTCGTCGGTACCGGGGCGCACCAGCTCGACGCCGATCATCAGGCCGCGGCCGCGCACCTCCCGTACGACATCGAGCCCGGCCGAGACCGCCCGCAGCCGCTCGATGAGCAGGCCGCCGACGCGCCGGGCGTTGCCCTGGAGGTCGTGTTCGAGGAGGTAGGTGAGGTTGGCGAGGCCGGCGGCCATGGTGACGGGGCTTCCGCCGAAGGTGGAGATGGAGTTCGCGGCAAGGGAGTTCATCACCTCGGCACGGGCGACGACACCGCCGATGGACATGCCGTTGCCGATGCCCTTGGCGAAGGTGATCATGTCCGGCGGGCCGTTCTCCGCGTGCGCCTGCCAGCCCCAGAAGTGGTCTCCGGTCCGGCCCCAGCCGGTCTGCACCTCGTCGCTGATCCACAGGATGCCGTGCCGCGCGAGCACCTCGCGGAACGCCGCGTACAGGCCGTCCGGAGGCGAGGTGAAGCCGCCGACGCCCTGCACCGGTTCGGCGATCAGCGCGGCGACGCCGCCCGCGGTCTGCTGGAGCATGTCCTCCAGGTCGGCGACGCAGGCGCGGAGGTACGCGGCGTCGCCGAGCTCCGCGTACGGGCCGCGGCTGCGCACGCCGCCGTGTACGTACAGCGTCTGGAGCGGCGAGAGGCTGGTCGGCGACCAGCTCTGGTTGCCGGTGATCCCGACGGTGGAGAAGGACCGGCCGTGGTAGCTGTTGCGCATCGCCAGGATCTGGTTGGAGCGGCGGTACGTCGTGGCCAGCAGCAGGGCCGCGTCATTGGCCTCCGTGCCGGAGGCGGTGAAGAAGACCCGGGGGTCGGGGATGCCGGAGAGCGCGGCGATCCGCTCGGCCAGCTCGACCATGGGGCGGGAGAGGTAGAGCGTCGAGGTGTGGAGGATGCGGCCGGCCTGCTCGCCGATGGCCTTGGTCACCTCGGGCAGCGCATGCGCCGTCATGGTCGTGAGGATGCCGCCGAAGAAGTCGAGGTAGCGGTTGCCCTCGGCGTCCCAGACGTAGCGGCCCTCGCCGTGCGTGATTTCGAGCGGCCGTTCGTAGTAGAGGCTCAGCCAGGACGGCAGGACGGCCTGGTGGCGGGCGTACAGCTCCGCGGGGTCGTGGGTCACGGCTGCACCAGTCCTTCGTAGGCGTCGGGGCGGCGATCGCGGTAGAACGCCCACTGCTGCCGGACCTCGTCGATCAGTCCGAAGTCGAGGTCGCGGATGAGGAGTTCTTCCTTGGAGTCGCTGGCGACCTCGCCGACGAACTGACCGCGCGGGTCGACGAAGTAGCTGGTGCCGTAGAAGTCGTTGTCGCCGTACTCCTCCACGCCGACCCGGTTGATCGCGGCGATGAAGTACTCGTTGGCGACGGCGGCCGCGGGCTGCTCCAGCTGCCAGAGGTAGGCGGACAGTCCGCGGGAGGTGGCGGAGGGGTTGTAGACCAGCTGGGCGCCGTTGAGCCCCAACTGCCGCCAGCCTTCGGGGAAGTGGCGGTCGTAGCAGATGTAGACGCCGACCTTTCCGACGGCCGTGTCGAAGACCGGCCAGCCCGCGTTCCCCGGCTTGAAGTAGTACTTCTCCCAGAAGCCCTTGACCTGGGGGATGTGGTGCTTGCGGTAGCTGCCCAGGACCGTGCCGTCGGCGTCGATGACGGCCGCGGTGTTGTAGTAGAAGCCGGGCTGCTCGATCTCGAAGACCGGCACGACGATGACCATGCCGGTCTCGCGCGCGAGCGCCTGCATACGGCGTACGGTCGGGCCGTCCGGCACCGGCTCGGCCCAGCGGTAGTGCTCCGGCTCCTGGACCTGGCAGAAGTACGGGGCGTTGAAGACCTCTTGGAAGCCGATGATCTTGGCGCCCTGCGCGGCCGCCGCTCTGGCGTGTTCCTCGTGCTTTGCGATCATCGATTCGGTGTCGCCGGTCCAGTTCGCCTGGACCAGTGCGGCACGCACAACATCGGCCATGAGCTGCTCCTTTGTCGATGCGTCAGCCTGCAGCCCACGCGGGATCGCCGGCGGGATCTACGCGTGTGGAGGCGACCGTAAGCCTCGTCACGCACCGTGGCAAGACCATCTCTCAGCGCGGCGCGCCCCTGTGGGGGATCAGGGGCGAGCGGGGCTCAGGGGTTCACCGGCCGGCGGCGCGCAGGGGTTCACCGGCCGGCGGCGCGCAGGGCATGGGCGATGTCGCTGTGCCGATGCGGTGAGACGTTCCCGGCCGCCTCCAGCAGCAGCGGCCCGAGCGCGCCCGGCGCCGCGGCGGCCGCCGCGGCCGCTTCCTGTGGCGTACGGGTCCGTACGAGCGCGGCCAGCAGCTCCCGCGCCTGCCCGGCCCGGTCCCGTTCGAGCAGCGCCAGCGCGGTCCCCGCCACTTCCTCGACGGGGCGGGCCACGGCCTGCCGCAGCAGGCGGCCGCCGTCCGCGCCGCGCCCGGCGGAAGCCAGCGCGTCGGCGGCGGCGGCGAGTCCGGCGGGCGGCAGGCAGGCCGCTTCCCACAGCAGGGTGGGGACGTCGGAGGCGAGGCCGGCGCGTTCCAACTCCTCTATGAGGAGGGGAAGTTCCGGTGCGGGGCGGTGTGCGGCGGCGCAGAGTTCGGCGAGGGCGAGGCCGCCGTCGGCGGTGGCGCGGAGGCGGGCCAGGCGGGAGACGGCGGTCGCAACGGCGTGGCGGGCCTCGGCGGTGGCCGGGGGTGTCGCGGGCCGGGCGCGACCGTCTCCCGTCCGGCCGTCGTCGCCTCTCGACTCGCGACCCTGGGCTCCGGCGAATCGGGCGCCGCGCGGGGCGGCTTCCGGGGCAGCGGGGCCCGGGTACTCCGCCACTTCCCGTTCCACCGCCACCTCCGCCCCCATCACTGCCTCTACCTCTTCCCCTGCCCCTGCCTCCGCGACCGTCTCCTCCTCCGGCAGCTCCAGCCCCGCGAAGCGGGCGCCGCGCGGGCGCGCGGGACGCTTGGCCTTGCCCCTGGCGCGCCGCCTGACCTCGGCCTCCCCCAGCGCCTCCAGCCGGGCCCGTAGCTCGCCGACCCGGGCACCGGCGCGCGCATGGTCGTTCCGCGCCCAGGCCAGCTCCTCGGCCGACCGCTCCGCCTCCCCGGGGCCCGCCACCTGTACGGCTGCCTGGACGGCCGTCTCCAGTTCGCGGACGCGCAGCGCCGCGTGCCGCTCCTCGCGCTCCATCGCCGCCAGCCGCTCCCGCAGTGCGGGGCGGCCGCCCGGCCGGGCGTCATAACCGGCCACCGCCTGCGCATGGAGCCGTCGGGCCCGCGCACCGGCGGTGCTCACCGCATGATCGCCCGGCAGCTCCGCAAGGTCGTACAGCAGCGACTCCACCACGTCCCACGGCGGCACGTCCCGCCCCTCCAGACAGGCCCGCAGGCCGTCGGGGTCGCGCCGGACGAAGACGCCGTACCACCCGGCGGACGGATCGAGCCGCCGCGCGAGAGCGGCCAGAAAATGCGCGAACTCCCCAACTGCTTCATGGAGTTGAGTTCCCGACATGGACCGAGCAGCCCCCCTTCGACCGGACTTCTCCCCCTCGGCGGCATGGCACACCACCGATGTTTCGACGGTGGCGACGGCGCGCTACGCGGGGGTTACGGACCGCGCACACGACCACGCGCACAGCCGCGCTCACGTCCGCCCGGTCCGGGAAACAAGACAGGTAAACTTGCAAGTCTTCCTGTTGAGTCATTACGCTCACCCCATGCCGAACAAGGACCAGGAACGTCTCGCAACGGATCTGGGCGCGGCGGTGGGCATGCTGATGCGACGCCTGCGCGCGGCGTCGCCGCAGGGTGAGCTGAGCCCCACCCAGCGCGCGGTCATCGCCCGGATCGACGCCGACGGGCCGGCCACCATCGCGGCGCTGGCCCGCGCCGAGCTGGTCCGCCCTCAGTCCATGCGGATGACCGTGGGCGCGCTGGAGGACATGGGCGTCTTCGCCCGCAGCCCCCATCCGACCGACGGGCGGCAGGTCGTCTTCTCCCTCACCGAGGAGGGGCGCCGACTGCTCAAGGTCGCACGGCAGGCCAAGCAGAACTGGCTCGCCGTAGCCATCGCGGAGCGGCTGAGCCCGCAGGAACAACGCACCCTCGAAGCGGCGACCGGGCTGATGCGGCGACTGACGCAGGATTGATCCCTCCCCTCGTGAACGAGGGGGATTCCTGGCTCACGTCGCCTGCGGCCCGGCGGGCCGACAGGTCTTACACGATCAGCACCAGCCGGGTTGAGGACCGGCCCGGACCAGCATCACGCGGGCGGAGTTCGGCCACCCCTGCCCGCTCCCCGGGAGCTTCGATTCCTCCCCCGCAAGCGGGACGTACCCCCACCCCCCCGGCTGAAGCCGGGGGTATCCACGAAGGAGAAGCCTGATGAGCGCGCCGAGCCGTTCCCTCGAACCCGCCGGTCTCGCCGTGCGCCCGAAGCCCCCGACCGGACGGCCGAGGCCGCCGGTCTCCGGCCCTTCGGCGCGCACCCGATGACGCCGCTGCCACCGCCTGCCCGACCAACCGCCAAGGAGTTCACCTCATGCCCGCCACCGTCCTCGACCCCACCACCGCCCTGGTCCTGATCGACCTGCAGAAGGGGATCGCCGGCCTGCCCGGCACCCCCACCCCCTCCGCCGATGTCATCGAACGCGGCGCCCGCCTGGCCGCCGCGTTCCGCGCGCGCGATCTGCCCGTCGTCCTGGTGAACGTCACCGGCGGCGCCCCGGGCCGTACGGAGAGCGCCGCGCGCGGCGCCACCCCGCCCGCCGACTGGGCCGAGCTGGTCCCCGAACTCGACCGGCAGCCCACCGACATCACGGTCACCAAGCAGCAGTGGGGTGCCTTCCACGGCACGAACCTGGACCTCGAACTCCGCCGCCGCGGCGTCACCCAGATCGTGCTCGCCGGCATCGCCACCAGCATCGGCGTCGAATCCACCGCCCGCGCCGCGCACGAACACGGCTACCACGTCACCATCGCCATCGACGCGGTCACCGACCTGGACGAGGCGGCGCACCGCAACAGCCTGGAGAAGATCTTCCCGCGCCTGGGCGAGACCGACACGACGGAGGCCCTCATCAAGCTGCTGGGCTGAGCGGCCGTCAGGTCGTCGCGGGTGTCCGGCCGGGAATCCGGCGGGGCACCCGCGATCCGGCGTGCGCGCCCGTCAGGTCAGGCCGGCCGGGCGCCGCTCCTGCCACCGCAGGTCGTCCTGCAGCTGGGCCGCCAGGGAGATCAGCCGGGGCTCGCCATGGGCGGGCCCGAGAAGCTGGGCGCCCAGGGGCAGGCCGTCGACGCTGAAGCCGGCCGGGACGCTGACGCCGGGCCAGCCGAGGACGTTCCAGGGCCAGGCGTAGGGGCAGGCGGCGATCATGGCCTGATCGGTGCGCCAGCCGTTCAGTTTGGCGAGGGTGCCGATGCGGGGCGGCGGGGTGGCGGTGGTGGGGGTCAGAAGGATGTCGTAGGGGCCGAAGAGGGCGCCGATGCGGCGTTGTTGGCGTTCCTCGACGGCGCGGGCGCGGCGCAGGACGGGGCCGCCGAGGATGCGTCCCATCCGGACGGATCCGCGGGTGCGGGGGTCGAGGAGGGTGCGGTCGGGGACGCGGGCGGCCCACTCGCCGACGCCGGCGGTGGCGCGGGGGACGAAGGAGAGACCGACCAGGCCGTAGTCGGGTTCGGCCTCCTCGACGAAGTGGCCGAGCCGGGCGAGGGTGCGGGCCAGTTCGGTGACGGCGGCGCGGACTTCGGGGTGCAGGGGTTTGCGGGTGAAGGTGATGGCCGGTTTCCAGGAGAGGGCGATGCGCAGGCGTCCGGGGTCGCGGCCGGCGGCGTCGGTGGCCGCGATGGTGGGGGGACGGTGCAGATCGCCCTCGTGGTTGCCGCTGGCGACGTCCAGCAGGAGCGCCGCGTCCTCGACGGTGCGGGCCAGCGGGCCGATGCCGGTGATGCCCTGGAAGGACTCGGCGTCCGGCCAGGTGGAGATGCGGCCGCGTTGTGGCTTGATGCCGACGAGGTGGGACCAGGCGGCGGGGATCCGGACCGAGCCGGCGCCATCGGTGCCGAGTGCGGCGGGGACCAGGCCCCCGGCGACCGCGGCGGCCGAGCCTCCGGAGGAGCCGCCGGGGGTGTGGTCGAGGTTCCAGGGGTTGCGGGTGTCGCCGAAGGCCGGGCCCTCGGTGAACGGCCACTGGCCCAGTTCGCAGGCGTTGGTCTTGCCGACGATGATCGCGCCGGCCGCGCGCAGCCGCCGTACGACCTCGGCGTCGTGTTCCTTGGGCGGGAAGGTGCCGGCGCAGCCGAACGCCGTCGGCTCGCCCGCCACATCGGTGTCGTCCTTGACGGCGACGGGCACGCCGAGGAGCGGCAGCCGTTCGCCGGCGGCCAGTCTCCGGTCGGCCTCCGCGGCCTCGGCCATGGCCGCCTCGGCCCGTACCCGCCGGAAGGCGTTGACGGTGCTCTGGGTGGCTTCGATGCGCTCCAGGGAGCGCCGCACCAGCGCGGTGGAGGTCGCCCGCCCCTCGGCCAGTGCCCGTGCCTGATCGGCGAGGCCTTCCGGTCCCCCGGCCGTCGTACGGATCCGGCCCGCCGGGCCGGATCCGCTTCCCGTTCCGGTGCCGGTGCCGGTGCCACGGGTCTCGTCAACGCTCACGGTGCGTGCCCTCCCTGGGACCGTTCTTGCGAACGGACCGCTACTGCCAGTGAACGGTTCTTGCCGGTGAGTGGTTCCTGCCGGTGAACGGTCCAACGAACGGTCCCAGGAGGCTAATCGTCACCGCTGTGGCCAGCAATGACGCCACACGTAGGCCACATGGACGTCACACGGACGGCACAGCGGCCGCCGGTCCGGGACCGGGGGTCAGGGCCGGACCACCAGCGCGGAGCCGCCGCCGCGCCGTACCTTTTCGGCCGCCGCCAGCCAGCGCCCGTCCGGCAGCCGCTGGACGCCGGTCGCCGCGCCGATCTCCGGGTTCTGTTTGAAGGTGTGGCCGATCGCCTCGAGTTGGCCGCGGAGCGGGCTGTTCCACAGGGCGGGTTCGAGTTCGGTGGCCGCCGCGTTGCGCTGGCTGGCGCGGGGCGCGGCGATGGCGTCGACCAGGGGCATACCGCGGTCGAGGAAGTTGGTGAGGGTCTGCAGGACGGTGGTGATGATGGTGGCGCCGCCGGGTGAGCCGAGGGCGACGACCGGCTTGCCGTGGCGCAGGACGATGGTGGGCGAGATGGACGAGCGCGGGCGCTTGCCGGGCCCCGGGAGGTTCGGGTCGTGGACCGCCGGGTTGGCGGGCGCGAAGGAGAAGTCCGTCAGTTCGTTGTTGAGCAGGAAGCCGCGGCCCGGTACGACGATGCCGCTGCCGCCGGTCTGCTCGATGGTGAGGGTGTAGGCGACGACATTGCCCCACTTGTCGGCGACGGTGAGGTGGGTGGTGTTCTCGCCCTCGTACGTCGTCGGGGCGGCCGCCCCCGTGGTGCCGCAGGGCTCGGGGTGGCGGGGGTCGCCGGGCGCGAGCGGGCTGGTCAGGACCTTGTCGTCGTGGATCAGGCAGGCGCGGGAGTCGGCGAAGCGCTGCGAGGTCAGGCCGCGGGTCGGTACGTCCTCGTAGGCCGGGTCGCCGACCCAGCGGCCGCGGTCGGCGAAGGCGATCCGGCCGGCCTCGATGTAGCGGTGCAGATACTGCTTCTCGGTCAGGCGGGAGACGTCGCTCTTCTCAAGGATGTTGAGCGCTTCGGCGACGGTGGTGCCGCCGGAGGAGGAGGGGCCGATGCCGTAGACGTCGAGGCCGCGGTAGGTGGTGTGGGTGGGCGCCTGGCCGAGGGCCCGGTAGGAGCGCAGGTCGGCCGCGGTCAGGTCGCCGGGGCGTACCTTGCGTTCGGCGCCGGAGCGGACCGGTGGGGTGCGGACGGTGCGTACCACGTCCCGGCCCAGGTCGCCGTCGTAGAGCGCGCCGACGCCCTTGGCCGCCAGCTCGCCGTACGTGCGGGCCAGATCGGGGTTCTTGAAGGTCGAGCCGACCACCGGCAGTTTGCCGCCGGGGAGGAAGAGGTCGGCGGTGGCGGGGAAGTCGCGGAAGCGGGCCTCGTTGCCGGCGGTCTGCTGACGGAAGGTCTCATCGACCGTGAAGCCGTCGGCGGCCAGCCGCCGGGCGGGGCGCAGGACCTGACCGAGCGACCGGCTGCCCCACCGGCGCAGGGCCGTGTCCCAGGTGGCGGGCGTCCCCGGGGTGCCGACGCTCAGGCCGCTGGTGACGGCGTCCTCGAACGGAAGGGGTTTGCCGTTCTCCAGGAAGAGGTTCTTGTCGGCGGAGCGGGGGGCGGTCTCCCGGCCGTCGAGGGTGCGTATGGTCCGCGTCCGGGCGTTGTAGTAGACGAAGTAGCCGCCGCCACCGACGCCCGCGGAGTACGGCTCGGTGACGCCGAGGGCGGCGGCGGTGGCGACCGCGGCGTCCACGGCGTTGCCGCCCTTTTCCAGTACGGCGATTCCGGCGGCGGAGGCGTCCGCGTCGACGCTGGCGACCGCCCCGCCGTGGCCGACGGCGACCGGGGTCTTGGCGGGGGTGGCGTTCTCCTGGGGCGCGGGGCCGCGCGGTGGTGCGGACTGGGCGGCGACCGGGACCGTCAGCAGGGAGCCGGCCAGCGCGGCGGCCGCTCCCAGGACGGTGAGACGTCGGACTTGGGTCATACCGGGTGTCCTCCAAGTGCGTACGCGGTGAGGAGCGGCGGGGACCGGAGCCTACTCGCGGACCGGCGACGGGGGTACCGCGCCCGCACACGGGGGTCCCCGGCGCTGGAATGCCCCCTGGTCATGGGCCCCGTGCACGGGCAGATCCGGGAGCATGGCGGCGAAGCCGGGAGCCCGATGACGGCGGGCGGCATAACGGGGCAAGCCGCCCCAGGCACCCGCCCCACCCTCGAACACACACCCGGCCAGCCGCTACGCTCCCCCGCCATGGATGACACCCTGCTGCTCTTGACCGTGGCGGTCGCGGCCCTCGTTGTGGGCCTGGCTGCCGGCTGGGCCGTGCAATCGGCGGCGGCCCGCCGGAAGCTGACCCGCGAACAAGACTTCTTCGGGCTGCCGGCCGGGTCGGAGTGTGTGCTGGTCACGCATCGGGACAGCGCCTCGGCGCACTGGAGCATCCCGCGGCACGACGCGCTGGCGCTGCTCGGGCTGGCCGCGGTGGTCGAGAACTGCGGGGCGCACCCGGAGGTCGCCCCGCACGACACCGGACTGCAGGGCTTCGGGGCGCGCACCGAGTTCTGCGTCGGCGACCCGACCGCACACCGCCGGCTGGCGGCCCATATGGCCAACCTTCTGCCGGGTGTCGCGGTGCACCCGGGCGACGAGTCCGGCGCCGGCCGCGGCACCTTCACCATCGGCGGCACGGCGTACCGGATGGAGCCGGGCGCGGTCGAGTACGTCCTGCTGGCCCGTCTGACGGCCGGTGAGGGCGACCGGCCGGTGTTCCTGGCGGCCGGTCAGCGCCCGGTCACCCATCGGGCCGCGGTGCGTCATCTCGTCCGCAACCGGGGCAAGCTGGCCCGTAAGCACGGCGCCAACGGCCAGTTCGCGCTGCTGCTGAAGGTGGTGAACTCGCAGTCGTACGGGCCCGATGTCGTCGAACTGGTCGCGGATGTCACCAAGGCCGCGACCTCGCCCGCCGAGGTGAAGGGGCACCGGGCGACGGCCTGACGCTCGGCGGGCGGCGACCCGGGGGATCTGCGAAGCTCGGACGCATGATCGCCCGTCTGCGCACCGCCGTCCCGCACTGGACGGGTGTGCTGCCGACCCTGGCGGTGGTGCTGCTGGCCCTGGTCTGGGGGCGGTCGCTGCCGGCCGTCCTGGTCGGGCTGGTCTCGTTGTTCCTGGCCGCCTCGGTGCTGGCCGCGGTGCATCACGCCGAGGTGATCGCGCACCGGGTGGGCGAGCCGTTCGGGTCGCTCGTCCTGGCGGTCGCGGTCACGATCATCGAGGTGGCGCTGATCGTCACCTTGATGGTGGACGGCGGCGACAAGAGCGCCGCGCTCGCCCGGGACACCGTCTTCGCGGCGGTGATGATCACCTGCAACGGCATCGTCGGCCTGTGCCTGCTGGTGGGCGCCCTCAGACGCAGGGTGGCCGTCTTCAACGCCGAGGGCACCGGCGCGGCACTGGCGACCATCGCCACGCTGGCCGGTCTGAGCCTGGTCCTGCCGACGTTCACCACCACCACGCCGGGGCCACGGTTCTCCACCCCGCAGCTGATCTTCGCCGCGCTCGCCGCGCTGGTGCTCTACGGCCTCTTCGTCGCCACGCAGACGGTCCGGCACCGGGACTACTTCCTGCCGGTGACCGAGGCGGGCGATGTGATCGAGACGAAGAAACACGCCGCTCCGCCGCCCCGGAGAGTGGCGCTGGCGAGCCTGGGGCTGCTGGCGCTGGCCCTGATCGCGGTGGTCGGGCTGGCCAAGACCGTCTCCCCGGCGATCGAGTCCGGCGTGGCCGAGGCCGGCCTGCCGTCGTCCGTCGTCGGCGTGGTGATCGCCCTGCTGGTGCTGCTGCCGGAAACCATCGCGGCGGTACGGGCCGCCTACCGGGACCGCGTGCAGACCAGCCTCAATCTTGGCCTCGGCTCCGCGATGGCCAGCATCGGCCTCACCATTCCCGCGGTCGCCGTCGCCTCGGTCTGGCTGTCGGGCCCGCTCTACCTGGGCCTCGGCGCGACCCATATGGTGCTGCTCGCCCTCACTGTGATGGTGGGCACGCTGACGGTGCTCCCCGGCCGCGCCACTCCGTTGCAGGGCGGCGTCCATCTCACCCTGCTGGCCGCGTACCTCGTGCTGGCGGTCAGCCCCTGACGCCCCGGGCCGCGGCTCGGCCGGACGGGTGCGGATCCGGCGCCGCGCGCCCGGGGTGACGACCGTCACCCGGGGCCGCGGAACTAGAACGCCGGTCAATGGTTTATCGTTCAATCGCGAGGCGCACGGAAATCACTTTCCGGACTCCGCCTCCCCCAGACCGCCCCCGCCGGAATCCCCCGTTCGGCTGGGGGCCGCCCCGGCCGGAATCCCCCGTTCGGCCGGGGCCCTCCTTTTTTCCGCGCCGCCCGCGCACGGGCGCACCGGGCCGAGGTGCCTCAGGGCGGCCGGACGGGTTTGTCCGCGGGGCGGCCCGTCAGCGGGACGGGCCCGTCAGCGGAGGTGGGACGCCCCGTTGACGTCCAGCACCGCGCCGGAGGACCAGACCGCGCCGGGCGAGGCGAGGTAGTGCACGGCCGAGGCGATTTCCTGCGGCGTGGCGACCCGGCCGAACGGGCTCTGCGCCCTGACCTCGTCGGTGAGCCGGTCCGCGACCCGCTCGGTACCGACGAAACCGGGCGCGACGGACGCGACGGCGATCCCGTACGGCGCCAGATGCACCGCCAGCGACTGGCCCATGGCATGCAGCGCCGCCTTCGACGCCCCGTACGCCGGATGATCCGGCTCGCCCCGGAACGCGCCCCGCGACCCGATGTGGACGATCCGCCCCGCCACCTTCCGCTCGATCATGTTCCGCGCCGCGCAGTGGCTCATATACGCCGCCCCGAGGAGATTCACGTCCGTGATCTGCCGCCAGGCGGCCGCCCACTCCTCGAACGGCGTACGGTCCAGCGGGTGCGGCGTATTCGACGCGGCATTGTTGACCAGTACGTCGATCCCGCCGAGCGCGTCCACCGCCGCCTCGGCGATCTCCGCCGCGCCCTCCGGCGTCCGCACGTCCCCCTGCACCAGGACGTGCCCGCTCCCCGCCAGCCCCGCGAAGGCCTCCTCGGCCGCCTCCCGGCGCGACGAGTAGTGCAGCGCCACCCGGTCCCCGTCCGCGGCGAACCGCTCCGCGACCGCCCGGCCGATCCCCCGCGAGGCCCCCGTCACCAATACCGCCCGGCTCATCCGCGCTCCTCACCCAAATCTCGACAGCCAGCGCAATGATCGTAAGCGTGGGGTCCCGGCACCAACGGCGGTGGGGGCACGGGCAGATGGATCAGCAGAGGAAGGCAGACAGAGGCAGATGGAGGCAGATGGATACGGTGCGCGGATGTCTGCGGAATCGGAATTCGGGCAACTCTCCTTCTCCGGTGGGCCGGACGGGCCGGCCCTCGTCCCCGGCCTGCGTCATGTCGCCGACTGGCTCGCCCCGGCTGCCTGCGCCGCGGTGCTGGCCCGGATCGACGCCGGTACCTGGTCGACGGAGCTGAAGCGGCGGGTGCAGCACTACGGGCAGCGCTACGACTACGGCCGGCGCAGCGTGGCGGCGGACCCGCGCGCCGCGGCCGCGCCGCCGATTCCCGGGTGGCTGCGGGACATCGCCGCGCGGCTCGCGGACGAGGAGGTGATGGACCGCCAGGCGGATCAGGTCATCGTCAACGAGTACCTGCCGGGGCAGGGCATCAGCGCACATGTGGACTGCGTACCGTGCTTCGGGCCGGTCGTGGCGGCGGTGTCGCTGGGATCCGCCTGCGTCATGGACTTCAGCGATCCCGGTACGGGCACCAAGGTGGGGGTACCGCTCGCGCCGGGCAGTCTGTGTGTGATGACGGGGCCCGCCCGGCTCACCTGGCGGCATGCCATCGCGGCACGCAAGAGCGACCCGGGGCCGGCGGGCGGCCGGGTGCCGCGGGGGCGGCGGGTGTCGGTGACGTTCCGTACGCTGATCACGCCCGGCCCGTAGCCGCCTGCCCCCGCGCCGTCACCGGCGTGCGGGTCCGCCGCCGGTCACCACGGCGGGGTGCTGAACCCGGTGAGAGCGAGCCACAGCGCATTGAAGGCCACGCCCGGACGATCGTTGAAGTCGTCGCCGAGCGGCAGCCGCTCCAGCAGGTCGAGCACGGCGGAGAAGTGCCCGCACTCGGCCGCGCGCGCCGTCAGCTGCTCGATGGGCCCCTGCCGTCGGGAGTGCGGGGTGCGCCGTATCTCGGCGTAACCCTCGCTCAGCTCCTCGATGTCCCGGTCGGTCGGCGTCAGGGGACGGACCGGCGGGGTACCGGCCTCGGCGGCCCGGTGGGCCTGCGCGACCAGCTCGTCGTCGACGGCCCAGTCGTGCTCTCCCCATCCCTTCAGCAGGTCGGGCCGGCCCGACCTCGGCCAGCGCGGTCAGCGCCTCGTGGGGCACCTCCCAGCCGGGCAGCCGCCCGTCTCCCCTCCTCGACGTGCCGCGCCGCCGGAACCGGCCTTGAATGGGAGCGTCCAATGCGCTCTGTCATGCCGCCCCTCCCCTTGGGGGGCGGCATGGAGCGACTTCTCCAGGCGGGTGGCACCGGCCGGACCCCTGCGGCCTCCCGGCGTCCCGCCTGGCCCCCCGTCCGGTATCGCCCGATCATCGAACTATGGCCCCGACCGATGAGCGAGGCTTTCCGCCGTATCCCGAGATCCGGCCGATGCTGGCCACCGTCGGCCCGCTGCCCGCCGCCTACGAGGAGGCGATGTGGGCGTTCGAGGCCAAATGGGACGGGGCGCGCTGCATCGTCAGCACCCCGGGTGACGGTACGGTCCGGCTGACCACGCGGGCGGGCAACGACGCGACGGGCACCTATCCGGAGCTGGCGCCGCTGGGCGAGCAGCTGCGCGGCCGGCCCACGGTGCTCGACGGCGAGGTCGTGGTGCTGGATGCGCGGGGCCGGCCCGATTTCGGGCTGCTGCAGCGCCGGATGGGCGTGGTCAATCCGCGCCGCACGGCCCGGCTGGCCATGGAGTACCCCGTCCACCTCGTCCTCTTCGACGTCATGTATCTGGGGCAGCCGCTGCTGGGCGCGCCGTATTACGAGCGGCGCGGCATCCTGTCCCAGCTGCGTCTGCGGGGCCCGAACTGGTCGGTGCCCGCGTATGCGGAGGGCCGGGGGCAGGAGGCGTGGGAGGCATCGCTGCGGGGCGGCATCGAGGGCGTGGTGGCGAAGAGGCTGACCTCGCTGTATACCCCCGGCGTACGGTCACCCGAGTGGCGCAAGACCAAGCATCTGGTGACGCTCGACGTGATCATCGGCGGCTGGACGGAAGGGCACGGCGGGCTCACCGGGCTCCCCGGCGCCGTCCTGGCGGGCGTGGCGGAGGCAAGCGGGCTGCGGTACGTGGGCTCCGTGGGCTCGGGCCTGTCCGACCGGGAGCGGCGGGACCTCGCGCAGTATCTGGGAGTGATCCCGCTCGGCCACTCCCCCTTCACCAACCCGGTGGACGTCACGGGTGCCCACTGGGCCGAACCCCGGCTCATCGCCGAGATCACCTTCACCGGCTGGACCTCGGCGGGACGGCTACGGCACCCGATCTGGCACCGGCTGCGGCCGGATCTGACGCGCCTGGGCTGACGGCGCGTCACGGCGCCGCCGGAGTGGACCGCCGCGAGGCAGGGACGGCTGCCCCTCGGCCACTCCCCTTCACCGGGATTCCCTCGTCCTTCGCCGGTATTTCGCCGGCCGCTCACGGGCCGCGGAAGACGGCCTCTCGCGGGCCGCGGAATCCGGCCTCACCTGGACTACGGAAAGCGGCCTCTCATGGGCCGCAGAATTTCGCGACGGCGATCGATCCGCCGTCGTTCTCGTCGTCCGTGCCCACGATCCCTTCGTGCGATCCCGGGAGACAGGCGAGCGCCTCGACCTTGTGCCCGGAGAATGCGGCGGTCCGGTGCGGCTTGTCGGACACGGACAGACGGGCGTCGCCGTCATCGCCGACGGAAAGGTGTCCGGCGTCGTAGAGCGCGGAGTCGTACGGCCCGTCGTCGCCCGGGTCCGAGGCGGACGACACCGTCAGATCGCCGGCGGCCGATACCTTCACGTCCGAGATGTGCCGGACGTGCTCGTCCGGATACGGCGCGCGGAAATGCGCGGAATCGTGCGGGCCAAAGGCGTTGGTGGCCGGATCCCAGGTGGCGGCGGTCAGTTTCGCGGGCCGGTCGTCCTGTCCGCGGTCCGCCCAGACGGCGACGATTCCCCTCTTTGTGGCGGTCAGCGCGAATCCCTCGTAATTGCCGTCCGAGGAAATTCCGGGCAGCTGGAATGTGCCGACGACGCGCGCGGTCCCCTTTTCCGTATGAATGCGGTACGCCGTACCCCTGCTGGCGAGGGCCACATACTCGTGGTCGCGGCCGGGGACGGCGTCGATCGCCTCCAGGTCGACGGGCAGTTCCCCGCTCCACTCCAGCGGCTGCACGCGCGGCGCGGAGTCGGGGGTGTAGCGCACTGCAACCAGACGGTTCTCTCCGGGGTTCTTATTGTCACGGACGGCGAGAGTGTCCACCGCGTCGCCGTCCCGACCGTCGACCACCATTCCACTGATTCCGGAGGTGATGCCGTCCCCCACCCGCTGCCAGTCGGCCGCCGGTGCGGCGTGAGCGGTGACCGGGGGCACGACGAACGCGGCGCCGGCTATGGCGACGCCGAATAGTTTCTTGATCATCGGCCGATTCTAGGTGCGGACTTCCGGTTACCGGCGAGTGGTCGTTATTCCCTTCGTAAAACTTGGCATGACCGAAGACATCCGAATATCACTCACCATCAAATTCGCGTCCTGTTAACGCTATTCCCGGACATGTCTCTTGTGCGGGTCTGCGTCATGGTCCGGAGGTCGGGGAAGGTTCGCACCGCACACACAGCACGCGCCAAGAACACACGGAGACCACATGGAGAGGACCCGCTGATGGCCCGCCCCCTCAACAGCGACAGCGACAACGACGGCAACAAGGCAGGCCCGGACAGCCCGGACAGCCCGGACAGCCCGGAAGGCAACGCCGAATACGGCAGCAAGCCGTTCAAGCGCTCAAGGAGCCACTTCGCGGACCGCATCACCGCGGACGGCCGGGACGGCTGGCCCGTGGCGCCCGGCCACTACCGCCTCGTCGCCAGCCGCGCCTGCCCCTGGGCGAGCCGGGCACTGATCTCGCGACGGCTGCTCGGCCTGGAGGACGCCCTGTCGCTCGCCGTCCCCGACCCCCTCCAGGACGACCGCAGCTGGCGCTTCACGCTCGATCCCGACGGCCGCGACCCGGTACTGGGCATCCGCTACCTCAGCGAGGCCTACGACGCCCGCGAGAAGGACTACCCCGGCGGGGTCAGCGTCCCCGCCGTCGTCGACATCCCCAGCGGGCAGCTCGTCACCAACGACTACCAGCAGATCACCCTGGACCTGGCCACGGAGTGGACGGCGCTGCACCGGCCCGGCGCGCCCGACCTCTATCCGGAGCCGTTGCGCGCGGAGATCGACGAGGTGATGGGGGACGTCTACCGCGACGTCAACAACGGTGTGTACCGGGCCGGTTTCGCCACCGGTCAGCGCGAGTACGACGCGGCGAGCCGCGATGTCTTCCGGCGCCTGGAACTGCTGTCCGAGCGGCTGGCCGACCGCCGCTATCTGGTGGGTGACACCATCACGGAGGCCGATATCCGCCTCTTCACCACCCTGGTCCGCTTCGACGCCGTCTATCACGGCCACTTCAAGTGCAACCGCTTCAAGCTCACTGAGGACCCGGTGCTGTGGTCGTACGCCAAGGACCTCTACCAAACACCCGGCTTCGGCGACACCGTGGACTTCCACCACATCAAGCAGCACTACTACCGGGTGCACACGGGCATCAACCCGACCGCGATCGTCCCGCTCGGCCCGGATCTGAGCGGCTGGCTGACCCCGCACCACCGCGAGGAGCTGGGCGGACGGCCCTTCGGGGACGGCACGCCACCGGGCCCGGTACCGGCGGGCGAGGAGGCGCCACCGACGGGCCGCCCCTGAAACCGTTGTTGCCACCGGAGCCCGCCCCCGGCGTCACCCCTCGGGGGAACCTCCGCGGCGCTGCTGTTCGGCCTGCTCTTCGAGCCAGCGGCCGTGCGCCTCCCAGGCGGCCTGCTTGCTCATCCCCAGCGCCGCGCCGATCGCCGACCAGGAGGCCCCGGCGGCCCGAGCGGACCGCACCGAGAGCTGCCGCCCGTACGCCGCCTTGCGCGCGATCACCTCGCCGAGTGCCAGCATCTCCAACACCTCGTCCCTGGAGAGCGGCTGGACATCCCCATCCGGCGCCAGGGAGTCACGCAGCCGGAGCGCGTCATAGCGAGCGGTGGCGGAGAGCAGGGTGAAATGCCCCTCGAGATTTTCGGGCGTCAGCATGCCTCCACTCTTTCGTCAGGACTCCTTGACGTCAAATAGCCATGACGGCGCGACGGCGGCGGTCGCCCCGAAGGCGATGACCGAGGCGATGCGCATCGAGGCCTCCCGAAGGGGCGACGGACGCGGCCGTCACAACTCCACCCGCTTTCCCTGACGTTACCCACCCGTAACCTACCGACGGGTTACCACGGGTAAGCAAGGCGCCTTACCCTCCAGTCAAATCGAGCCCCGCACGCCCCACCTGTCTCCGGGCGGCCAGCACGTCCGCGGACAGCGTGCGCGTGGCTCGCATCGAGATCTGGAGCAGAGAAGATGACGCCCTCCCGCACGACCTCCCGTACGGCCCCGCGCACCGCGATCGTCACCGTCTCCGCGGCGGTGCTCGCCACCACGGTCCTGACCGTGGCACCGGCCACCGCCCAGGCCGCGACGGCGGAAGCGGCACCGGCGTCCGGCGTGCCCTCGGTGAAGTTCGTCGACATCAAGGGCGACGGCGGCATCACCCTCAAGGCGAACGTCTTCACCCCGGCCGGGGCGGACGGGAGCCGGCGCTACCCCGTCATCGTGCTGCCGACCAGCTGGGCGATGCCGCAGATCGAATACATGGCGCAGGCCAAGAAGCTGGCCGATGCGGGCTACGTGGTCGTCGGCTACAACTCGCGCGGCTTCTGGCAGTCGGGCGGCGAGATCGAGACGGCCGGTCCGCAGGACGTCGCCGATGCCTCGAAGGTCATCGACTGGGCGCTGGCCCACACGCCCGCCGATCCGCACAAGGTCGGCATGGGCGGGGTCTCGTACGGGGCCGGGATCAGCCTGCTGGCAGCCGCATTCGACAAGCGGATCAAGGCGGTTGCGGCGCTCAGCGGCTGGGGCGATCTGATCGGCTCCATCTACAGCGGCCGCACCCAGCACCTCCAGGCGGCGGCGATGCTCGGCGGCGCGGGCGCGCTGACGGGGCGCCCCAGCGCCGAACTGCAGGGCGTCCTCAAGGACTTCCTCACCTCCAACCTCGCCAAGGAAAAGGACATGATCGCGTGGGGGAAGAAGCGCTCCCCCGCCACCTATCTCGACAAGATCAACGCCAATGGCGCGGCCATCATGCTCGGCAACGCATGGGGCGATTCGCTCTTCCCGCCCAACCAGTACGCCGACTTCTACGAGAAGCTGAAGGGGCCGAAGCGGCTGGAGTTCCGGCCCGGCGACCATGCCACGGCCGAGGCGACCGGGCTGTTCGGGCTGCCCAACGACACCTGGACGAACACCAAGCGGTGGTTCGACCACTACCTCAAGGGCGCGGACAACGGCATCAACCGCGAGTCGCCGGTCCTGCTCAAGTCCCGTTCCACCGGGGCGTACGAGGGCTACAAGAGCTGGAAGGACGTCCCGTCCGCGCACCGGAAGATCGCGCTGGACGGCAGCCAGAAGATCAACACCAACTGGGACTCCGGCGCCGACGGCGGGCTGATCTTCCTCTCCAGCATGCTGGACCAGTTCTTCCGGCTGCCGCCGATGGCCTCGGTGCCGCTGCTGCCGCGCTCGCTGGCGGCCGTATGGCAGTCCGAGCGCTACGAGAGCGGGCAGCGCGTACGCGGGACGACCCGTCTGCACACCACCCTGACCAGCACCGCCGAGAGCGGCACCGCCATCGCCTACCTCTACGACGTGGGCCCGCTGGGCCTCGGCAAGCTCGTCACGCACGCGCCGTTCACCTTCCACGGCAAGACTCCGGGCAAGCCCTTCGGCGTGGACCTCGACCTCTTCGCCACCGCATACGACGTGCCGGCCGGGCACCGCCTCGCGGTGGTCGTGGACACCGTCGACCCGCTGTACATCGAGCACAATCCGCGCGGCGCCAAGCTGACGTTCTCCTCGCCCGAGGCGGATCCGTCGTATGTGTCGGTTCCGGTGCGCGACTGAGGCACCGTAAGGACGGTGGCCGGGGCGCGGCAGGCGCCCCGGCCCCGCGGGCGGGTCCCGGACTCACTCCTGCGGCGGCCGGTGCGTCCCCGGCAGCAACGTCCCCGGCTCGGGCGCGGCCACCTCGGCCGCCTCCACCTTGGGGTTGCGGCGCTGGCGCCTGGAGACCCAGTGGGCGAGCCAGGAGAGCAGCATGCACATGCCGATGTAGATCGGCGAGATGATCATGACGACGGGGATGAAGGGCAGGTCGTAGTCGAGGTTGGAGGCGATGAGCTTGCCGGCGTGCAGAAACTCCTCGTAGGTGATGAGGTAGCCGAGCGAGGTGTCCTTCAGGGCGACGACCAGCTGGCTGATGATCGCCGGGAGCATCGCGCGGACCGCCTGCGGTACCAGCACATGGGTCATGACCTGGGTCTTGCGCATGCCGAGCGCATAGGCGGCCTCCCGCTGGCCGCGGTCGACGGAGTGCACGCCGGTACGGAAGACCTCGGCGAGGACCGAACCGTTGTAGAGGGTCAGTCCCGCGACGAGCGCGGGCAGCGGGTCCGCCTTCAGCGCCACATAGATGAAGAAGATCATCACCAGGACGGGCATCGCGCGGAAGAACTCGACCAGCACCGTGCTCACCCAGCGGACGACCCGGTGCTCGGAGAGCCGGCCGGTCGCCAGCACCGCGCCGAGCGCCAGGGAGAGCACCGCCGCGATACCGAAGGCCCGCAGGGTGTTGCCGAGGCCGGTGAGCAGCAGCTCCTGAATTCCCTTGTAGGTGAAGGGCGTCCACTTGGCCGCCGTGAACTGGCCGGTGGCGAAGAGCAGATAGATGATCCAGGCGAGCAGGCCGAGGATCGCCACCGTCGAGGCGAGGCCGTAGAGGCGGTGGCGCTGCCGGGTCCTGGGGCCCGGGATGTCGTAGAGGGCGGTGGTCGTCATCGGGGTGGTCATCGGGCGACTCCGAAGCGCTTCTCCAGCAGGTTGAAGACCGCGCTGATGGTCAGGGTCACGATCAGATAGCCGACGGCGATCCAGACGAACGTCCAGATGATGTTGTAGCCCATCTCGCTGAGCGGTTTGTAGACGCCGAGGAGCTCGACGACGCTGAACGCACCGGCGATCGCGGAGTTCTTGGCGAGCGCGATGAGGGTGGAGCCGATGGGCGAGATGACCGAGCGGAAGGCCTGCGGAAGGACGATGTCGCCGAGGGTCTGCGGGAAGGTCATGCCCAGGCTGCGGGCCGCCTCGCCCTGGCCCGTCGGCACGGTGTTGATGCCGGAGCGCACCGCCTCGCAGATGAAGGCGGAGGTGTAGCAGCCGAGCGCCAGGACGGCGAACAGTTTGAAGGGCAGGACCAGCCCGAAGCGCGGCAGGCCCAGGACGACGGCGAAGAAGAGCAGCGTCAGCGGAGTGTTGCGCAGCACCGTCACCCAGGCCGTGCCGAACGCCCGCAGCGAGCCCACCGGCGCGACGCGGAAGGCCGCCATGAGGAAGCCGAGGACGAGGGCGAGCAGCGAGGCGTAGACGGTGAGTTCGACGGTGCCCAGCAGGCCGTCCCCATAGAGGGAGAGGTTGTCGAGGAGAACGTTCACGGATCAGGTCCCAGTGTCCTAGCTCGCCGGATAGCGGTCGATCGGGGGCGGCTTCGGTGCGGGCACGCCCGACAGGCCGAGCGTCGCGTCGTACGCCTTCTTCCAGGTGCCGTTCGCCTCGGCGGCGGCGAGCACATCGTCGATGGCGTACCGCAGCGCGTTGTCGCCCCGCGGGACGCCGATCCCGTACGGCTCGTGGGAGAACGGCCGGCCGACCACCTTCAGTTCGTCGGACGCCTTGGCCGCGTAGCCCAGCAGGATCGCGTCATCCGTGGTGACCGCGTCGACCTGATAGGTCAGCAGATTGTCCACACACACCGAGTAGGTGTCGTACGTGACCAGATCGGCCTGGGGATAGTCGGCCTGGATGCGCTGCGCGGGCGTCGAGCCGGCCGCGGAGCAGACGCGTTTGCCGGCCAGGTCCCGCGGCCCGTGGATGTCGTTCTCGTCGGTGCGGACCAGCAGCGACTGGCCGGCCATGTAGTACGGCCCGGCGAAGCCCACCAGCTTCTTGCGCTTGTCGTTGATGGTGTAGGTGCCGACGTAGTAGTCGATCTGGCCGTTCTGCAGGGCCGTCTCGCGGTTGGCCGAGGCGATCGTCCGGAACTGGAGGGTGCGGGGCGGAAAGCCGAGGCCCGCGGACACCATCCTGGCGATCTCGACGTCGAAGCCGCTGTAGAGCCCGGAGGCCGGGTCCTTCTCGCCGAGGTACGGCTGGTCCTCCTTGACGCCGACGGTCAGGTGCCCGCGGCGCTTGGCCCGTAGCCAGGTCGGCGAGGCGGGCAGGGTGAAGTTCTTGGCGACGGGGTACGCGGGCAGTTCGCTGCTCTTGGGGCCCTTGACCGGTGGGCTGCCCTCGCGGCCACAGCCGGCGGCGGCCAGGGCGAGCGCGGTGAACAGGAGGGCCACCAGGGCGCGGCGCAGGTGCGGGAGGGGAAAGGTCGGCATCGCGGCACCCCCGTTCAGTGCTTGAGGATCTTGGAGAGGAAATCCTTCGCGCGTTCGCTCCGCGGTGCGGTGAAGAATTCCTCGGGGGTGCGGTCCTCGACGATGCGGCCGTCGGCCATGAAGACGACGCGGTTGGCGGCGGACCGTGCGAAGCCCATCTCGTGCGTGACCACGACCATCGTCATGCCCTCCCGGGCGAGCTGCCGCATCACCTCCAGCACCTCGTTGATCATCTCCGGGTCGAGGGCCGAGGTCGGCTCGTCGAAGAGCAGCGCCTTGGGCTCCATGGCGAGGGCGCGGGCGATGGCGACGCGCTGCTGCTGTCCGCCGGAGAGCTGGGCCGGGTACTTGTCGGCCTGGGAGGCGAGGCCCACCCGGTCGAGGAGTTCGCGGGCCCGCTGCGCCGCCTCTTCCCGCTTCTTCTTCCGTACCTTGACCGGCGCCAGCATGATGTTGGCCAGGACGGTCTTGTGGGCGAAGAGGTTGAAGGACTGGAAGACCATGCCGACTTCGGCACGCAACTGTGCCAGCGCCCGGCCCTCTTCCGGCAGCGGTCTGCCGTCCAGCTTGATGCTGCCGGACTCGATGGCCTCCAGGCGGTTGATGGCGCGGCACAGGGTGGACTTCCCGCCCCCGGAGGGCCCGATGACCACGACCACCTCCCCGCGGCCGACGGTGAGGTCGATGTCCCGGAGGACGTGCAGTTTTCCGTAGTGCTTGTTGACCCCGCGCATTTCAATCAGCGCATCACCGGCCATATGCAGACCTGCCCACTCTCATCCGTACAGCGGAGAGCCCGCAAACTATCGGGACAAAAGGGGTGTATCCGCGCTGACACGCACGTGGGCAGGGAGATGGGCGGCTAAACCACGGTGACGGCGGAGCCCGGTGTGACGGCCGCTTTCGCCTGGCACCGGGCGGTCAGCTCTCCGCCGCCTCCGCGTACACCTGGGACAGCTCGGGCGCGCCGACATCCGCCCATTCATGCCCCGCCTCCACCACATCGATCTCCCGGCCCGAGGCCAGCCTGACCACCGGCTGCCCGTCCGGCCAGACGTGCCATACGGCGTCCCGCACCGTGCGGACCAGGACCGTGCCCAGATAGAGGCCCGCGTCATTCCCGAGCCAGGACACCACGTCCGGGTCGTCCCGCCAGACCGGCTGCAGCTGATCGAGCGCCTCCAACGACGCTACGGAGTCGTCCAGTTCGACCCCCTCGGCGGCCGCCTGCGCCCGCAGCAGCTCGCATTCGGACAGCAGCTCGATGACGCTTTCGGGGTCGGCGCTCACCGACTCCGCCAGCGGCACCGACCGGACGGGGTGCGAGCGCTTGCGCCACTTGTCCAGGAAAGACATGTTCATGGTGTGAGGGTCCCACCCGCACCAGGGCCCCGGCCACAGGCGCGCGGCGCAACGGATCACGGTTCGTCACCTTGACGCCCCCCGCCGGCCTTCCTACCTTCATGACGCTCGGATCGGATCGGCCGGGTCCGCCGGAGCCTGCCGCCCTTCGCGGGAACGGCCGGATCGCAGCTCAGCACCTGCCCATTGACCTCGGCCGATGCCATCGGACGCCGTCCGGTGCCGCCCCGAGGTCGCCGCACGTCGCCCGGAGTCCCCACCAGAGGGAAGGCACTCATGCGCGCACGACGACGGGGCACCGCCCTGGCACTCCTGCTCACCGCGACCGCACTGCCCGCCGTGACCGCCACCGCGGCACCGGCCCGCGCCGCACAACAGCCCGACCGCCCCGCGCCGTTGGCGAGGCTCTTCGACAACAAGGCCATCAGCGACGACGCCGCACCGGGCGCCGCCGACTTCGACGGGGCGGGCCGTTCGCTCTCCGCACAGGACCTGACGGCGGCCGGCTGGCGGCCCGGCAGCACCCTCACCCTCGACGGGGCCCGGCTCGGCTGGCCCCGTACGGCGGCCGGCTCGCCCGACAACGTAGTGGCGGACGGGCAGGCGGTGGCGCTGCACGGGCGGGGCGACGCACTCACGTTCCTCGCCGCCGGGACGGGGGCCGAGGGCGTACCGGCCACCGGCACCGGAACCGTGCACTACCGCGACGGCTCCCGGTCCGCCTATGAACTCACCGCACCCGACTGGCGTTCGGGACCGCTGAGTACCAAAGCGGTGGGGCTGCCCCACATCAACAGTGCGGACGGACCCGGCGAGCGGGCCGTGGCGCGGCTGTACGCGGTGACCGTACCCCTGCGGGCCGGGCGCGAGGTGGCGTCGGTGGTACTGCCCCGGGACCCCGGCCCGGCGGCCGATCTCCATGTCTTCGCGATGGCGGCGCACTCCAACTCTCCTACCAGGACGGGCAGTTGGTCGGCGAGTACGGCCGGATACCGGGCAGTCGGCCCCTGGACGGACCGCACGCTGCGGCTGGTCGTGCACGCCGGGGCGGGCGGGCCGCGGGCGCGGATACGGCTGGCGAACACCTTCGCGGCGGCGCCGGTGGACATAGGGGCGGCGAGCGTGGCGGTGCAGGGCGCGGGCGCGGCGGCGCGGTCCGCGCCCGTGCCGCTGACCTTCGGCCGCGGCCACATCGGCACCCGCATACCGGCGGGCGCCGAGGCCGTCAGCGACCCGGTCGGCTTCCGGGTCCCGGACGACACCAACCTGCTGGTCAGCATCCACCTCCCGGGGACGGTCACGGCGGCGCCGGTCCACCAGGAGGCCACCCAGGTCTCCTATCTGAGCGCTGCGGGCAGCGGCGACCGCACGGGGGACGCGGGCGGCGCGGCCTTTCCGGAGACCATGACCATCTGGCCGTTCCTGACCGGCGTCGATGTGGACGGCGGCCCCGGCTCGGTCGTGGCGCTGGGCGACTCCATCACCGACGGTGTGAAGTCGACCGGCGGCGCCAACCGGCGCTGGCCCGATGTCCTCGCCCGCCGCTTCCGGTCCCAGACCGCCGTCCCCCGCTACGGCGTCCTCAACCACGGCATCTCCGCGAACCGCATCGTCACCGACCGCTACCAGGGCGACGGGGTCAGCACCGACACCGGCGGGGTGAGCGCGCAGCACCGGCTGGAGCGGGATGTCCTGGCGCAGCCCGGCGCCCGTACGGTCGTCGTCTTCGAGGGCATCAACGACGTGCGCTGGGGCACCCCGGCGGACGAGGTGATCGCCGGCCTGCGGTCCCTCGCACGCCGCGCGCACGCGCGCGGTCTACGGGTCGCCGCGGCCACCATCGCCCCCTGCGAGGGCTACAAGGACTGCACGGCGGCCGTCGAGGACCGCCGCCAGGCCGTCAACGCCTTCCTCCGCGCCCATGACGGCACCTTCGACGCGACCGTGGACTTCGACGCCGTGGTCCGCGATCCCCGGCGCCCCCAGCGGATGCTGCCCGCCTACGACAGCGGCGACCATCTCCATCCCGGCGACGCGGGGCTGAAGGCGCTCGGCGATGCCGTCGACCTGCGGGCGCTGGTGCCGGACCGGGGCTGACCGGGCGCCGGCCGGCGCATCATCGGGGGACCGCTCACACCTCGAGGTCCACGACCACCGGCGCATGGTCCGAGGCGCCCTTGCCCTTGCGCTCTTCCCGGTCGACATAGGCGTCCGAGACGGCCTTGGCGAACGGCTCGTTGCCGTAGACCAGGTCGATGCGCATGCCCTTGTTCTTGGGGAAGCCGAGGGCGCGGTAGTCCCAGTACGTAAACGGGTGGTCGTACTTCAGGGGGCGCGGGACGACGTCCGTGAGGCCCGCGTCGCGCAGGGCCGCGAGGGCGGCGCGCTCGGCGGGGGTGACATGAGTGGCACCCTCGAAGACGGAGATGTCCCAGACGTCGTCATCGGTCGGGGCGACGTTGTAGTCGCCGAGGACCGCGAACGGGCGGGAGCCCGCCGCGTCCTCGGCGACCGCGGCCTTCAGGGCCTCGAACCACTGAAGCTTGTAGGCGTAGTGCGCATGGTCGACCTCGCGGCCGTTGGGGACGTACACCGACCAGACGCGGGCCGGGCCGCAGGTCGCCGAGACGGCGCGGGGCTCCTGCACACCGTCGTAGTCCGGGCCGCCGGGCAGGCCCTCGACGACGTCCTCCAGGCCCACCTTGGACAGCAGCGCCACGCCGTTCCACCGGCCGTCGGCGTTGACCGCCGCTTCGTAGCCGAGCTGGCGCAGCTCCTCGTAGGGGAACTGCTCGGCGGAGCACTTGGTCTCCTGGATGCACAGCACGTCCGTGCCGGTGCTCTCCAGCCAGGCCAGCAGCCTCGGGAGGCGGGCGGTGATCGAGTTGACGTTCCAGGTCGCGATGCGCATGTACGTAAACCTACAGCGGGGGTGTGACAGGCGGGTGAGGCCGTCAGCCGAGGGTGGTGCTGGTGCCGGGGGCCAGGCGCCCGTGGTCGGCGCCGCCGAGCTTGTCGATCATGGAGTCGTAGACCGGCCGGGCGTGGTCCTGGAGCAGGCTGTCGTGGATGTCGATGGCCCGGCGCGGCGCGACCGCACGCACATAGTCGATGACCTCGGCGACCTTGTTCCAGGGGGCGTGCACCGGTAGCAGGAGGGTCTCGACGCTACGGCCCTCGGGGACGGTGAGCGCATCGCCGGGGTGGAAGACCGCACCGCCGTCGATCAGATAGCCGACGTTGGTGATGCGGGGGATGTCGGGGTGGATGACGGCGTGCAGCTGACCGTGCACCTCGACGTCGAACCCGGCGGCGGTGAAGGTGTCGCCCTCGCCCACGGTGTGCACCCGCCCGGGGAAGGCGGCCGAGAGCTGGTCGGCGACGCTCGCCAGGGTCCAGATCTCGGCGCCCGGGTTCGCCTCCATGCCCGCGCGCAGCCGCTCCTCGTTGAAGTGGTCCATGTGTTCATGGGTCACCAGGATCGCGTCCGCGCCGACGGCCGCGTCCTGCTCGCTGAAGACTCCGGGATCGATGACGAGCGTCCGCCCGTCCTTCTCGAGCCGGACGCAGGCGTGGGTCTTCTTCGTGAGTTCCATGGGGCCATCTTGCCGCGCATGAGGGCCGCCCACCCCCGGAAGCGGCGGACGCGCCCGCGGTCAGCTCTCCGGCGTCGTCTCGTCCTTTATCACCCGCTGGGCCACCGCGAACGCGGAGTTCGCCGCCGGGACGCCGCAGTAGATCGCGGTGTGCATCAGGACCTCCTTGATCTCGGCGGGGGTGAGACCGTTGCGGAGGGCGGCGCGGGTGTGCAGCGCCAGTTCGTCGAGGTGACCGCGGGCCACCAGGGCGGTGAGGGTGATGATGCTGCGGGTGCGGCGGTCGAGACCGGGACGGGTCCAGGTCTCGCCCCAGGCATAGCGGGTGATGAAGTCCTGGAAGTCGCCGGTGAAGTCGTCGGCGGCGGCCTCGGCGCGGTCGACATGGGCGTCGCCCAGGACCTCGCGGCGGACCTTGATCCCCGCCTCGTACGTGCCGCCGCGGACCGGCTCCTGCTTGGTGAGGCCGGACTCTATGGCGGCGGGCGGCGCCGACGGGGGCGGCGGGGGCGCGATCTGCGCCTTGGGGGCGGCCGCGCCGAGGGCGGGCTGGCCGGCCGGGCCCGGGTTGTCGTGCCAGTTGGTGGTGAAGTGCCGGATGAGGAGTTCGGTGACGGCCGAGGGCTGCTCGACGGGCGCGAGATGGGAGGTTCCGGGCACCAGCGCGAGGCTGGCGTCGGGTATGCCGGCGACCAGGGTGCGGGCGTCGGTGGTCGGGGTGACCTGGTCCTCGGAGCCGACGACGACGAGGGTGGGCACGCCGACGCGGCCGAGGGAGGACCGTACGTCGTAGGAGGCGAGCGCCTCACAGGCGGCGATGTAGCAGCCGGGGTCGGTGGTCCGCACCATCTGGACGGCCCATTCGACGATGGCGGGCTGCGCGCCCGCGAAACCGGCGGTGAACCAGTGCTCGGGAGCGGTGCGGGCGATCGGGTCGAGTCCGTTCGTACGGATCACCACGCCGCGCTGGCGCCAGGCGTCCGCGGTGCCGTAGCGCGGGGAGGAGGACACCAGGGCGAGGGAGGTGACCCGGTGCGGGCGGGTGAGGGCCAGCTGGAGGCCGACGGCACCGCCGATGTTGCAGCCCGCATAGCCGAACCGCTCGACGCCCAGGAGGTCGAGGGTGGCGACCAGACGGTCGGCCACTTCGGCGATGGAGGACGCGGCGTGGGCGGGCGAGCCGCCGTGACCGGGCAGATCGAAACGGATGACGCGCCAGTGGCGGGTCAGCTCGGGGATCTGCCGGTCCCACATGTGCCATGTGGTACCGAGCGAAGCACCCAGTACAAGTACGGGGGCGTCGTCGGGACCGTCGATCCGGTGCTGCAGGGTCTTCTCACTCACCCGACCACGCTATCGAACTTCGTGACGCGGTCCTGACACCCGGGTAAGGAGGAGCCACCGGAGCATGTCCGTCAACCACGGCCGAAGCGGGGTACACGCAGGTCAGAGCCTCACCGTGGAGACGACGAGGACGACCCTGTGGCCCAGATCCTCGTAGCTCACCACGATCCGCCGGTGCGGACGCGGTGCCCCTTGCTCGTGATCAGCAGCAGGGCCTCTTCGGGCCCATCCAAGCGTCGTTGCAGAGTTTGCACCGGTATCTCACCCGCGCCCTTCATGCCCTTAGATCTCACCACCGCGCCCTGGCAGGCGGGCACGTCCTCGACCGCGCCGTCCGCGCCGTGGACGGTCCATTTCAGATCAATCCCGATTCCGCGCCCTTTCTCTAGGTGCGGGAGTCTGGGTGCGGGAGTTCATTCCAGCGCTCTCCTCACCGGCGAATACAAGGTAAAGCCGATAAAGAAGAAGGTCCGCGAGGTGCTCGGATACCCCTATCCATCGCGCGTCCCCAAGGGGGTGTTCGTCGAGCAGTGGTTGGGAATCTCCACCGGTGAGTTCCACCCGACCAAGGACGCCGACGTGAAGTACATGCACCATCGGCATCCTCTTCTGGACCTGGGGTGGAGCAGGTCCGACTGCCTTCGTTACCTGACCTCGCTGGGGCCGGCCGAAACACCGAAATCGAGCTGCCTGGGATGCCCATTCCATGGAAATGCGCAGTGGAGGCACATCAGGGACACATCCCCGTCCGATCGGGAGGACGTCGTCGAATTCGACGCGGCCATCCGGCAGGGAAATGCCCGCGCCAACGCATCCGGTAACCGGCTGCTCGGCGAGGCGTTCCTGCACCGCTCCCGCGTCCCGCTGACCAGGCGCCCATCGACCACGTCACCGCAGCCCAACGGGCAGCCCTGCGCAGGGCGTCCCGCGGGGAGACGGACGCGCGGACGCAGGACGACCTCGGGCCGGCCACGTGATCCTCGACGCCTTCGCGGGGCCGGGCGGCTGGAGCAGGGCACTGGGCGTCCTCGGGGCGCGCGACGTCGGCCTGGAATGGGACGAGCGGGCTTGCAAAACTCGCACTCCGGCTGGGCAGTTGACGATCCGGACCGACGTGGCGATGTATCCGGCGGGACCCTTCATCGGCCGGACGCGACACCCGCGAGCGCCTCCTCGCCACCTGCAGGGACGAGCGCTCCCCGCTCACGGCGGAGCCGATGCGCTACCTCCACGCCCTGAACGCTGTCGGAGAGCCGGAGTGGGTCGCCATGGAGGAAGTGCCGGACGTCCTGCCGCTGTGGAAGCAGTACGCGGCCGTCCCGCCCTGCGCGGCTGGCCGCGTTGCGGGCGCCAGATCCACGGTGAGGAACTCCAGGCCGCCCACGGCTCGGCCTCACCCGTTCGCGCGCGGTGTGTTTGCGGAACGTGAGTGAGGCGTTTCCGGAACGTCAGCGGCCCCGGGAAAAGTGGTGTCCACACCGCGGGAACGGCCAAGAAAACTCCCGCACGAAACAGGGGGAACCCATCATGCGCACTTCCCGGATTCGTACCGCCACCCTCGCCGCCGTCACCGCCGCGCTGGCGCTGGGCCTGACCGCCTGCGGCGGCGCCGACAGCGGCTCGAAGACGGCGGGCGGCGACAACGCCGCCGGTACCGCGCAGAGCCGGTCCGCATCCAACGGGGACGGCAAGGGCGGCGCGCAGCAGGCCAACAGCGGCGGTGCCACCAAGGAGGGCGCACGCTCGACGACCGCCTCGGGCGGGACGGGCGAGGCCGCGGGCAAGGGCACAACGGCCGGCGCCCAGCAGTGCCGCGGCGACGAGATGCTGCTCACCGCGGTGCACCGCTTCGCCGGGCAGCAGGGCGACCACCTGCTGGTCACCGCGTCGAACAAGGGCACCAAGCCGTGCTGGGTCACCTCGTACCCGACCGTGAAGCTCGGCGATGTCGACAGCGCCGCACTGCCGCACTCGAAGAAGGACAACCCGGGCGGCGACCAGCGCATCACGCTCCAGCCCGGCGGCACGGCATACAGCGCGGTGAACCTCTTCGACTACGGCTCGAAGAACCACACGGCGCAGTCGTTCGCCCTCGCGCTGCGCGGCGCGGACGGTCACGACGGCCCGTCCTACTCCGTCGCCATCAAGGGCGAGAAGCCGCAGTTCAGCTGGAACGAGGCCGACGTGCTGAACTGGAGCACCAAGAAGCCGTACAACTTCTGACGGCCCGTCTGCCAGTGACGCCGCAGTGCGGGCCGCGCCGCACCGCGCGTCCCGCACTCCGCCAACACGGCGTCGGTGCGCTGGAAAAGGAGGCGCCCGGCCCCGAACTCGCGGGGCCGGGCGCCTCCTTCGCCTGGGACACCGGCGGCCCGACCGGGGCGCCACCGTCGGCTACGACGGCCGCCACATGATCACCGTGCACCAGGGCGGCCCGCAGAAGCTATGGGACGAGATCTCGGCCGCCTATGCACGTACTCGCTCTGCCGCCGGGACGGAGTGACCGTCACGCGTCGCCGGCACCCTCACTCCCTGACGCCCTGCTCGGCAGCGGAAGCCGCCCCCGCGACCGTCCAGGTTGCCGTCCCCCACAGGCTGAGCGCAGAGATGAGGCCCACCACGAGGCGAACGGTCTCGTCCGGCCCGTTCGTGAACCACACGGCCAGGCCCGATGCTCCGGCCGCCGTCAGCAGAGCCGCCGGCACCCGCAGCCGGGGCTGCTCGAACACCGCCGCGAGCGGGAGGAAGTGGAGCCCCACGACAATCGCGACCAGCGGGGGAACGAGCACGGGCAGTGCGGCGCGGGCGCACACCACGGCGATGGCGACGATCAGCAGCCACTGGAGACCGTTGATCTGATTGAACCGCCGACGTCGGTCGGCGGGGAATGGTCCGCCTGCCGACGCGGGGAGAAAACGGCGCGCGGCGAGCATCAGCCCCAACGCGACAACGCAGCCGACCACGACCTCGACCAGCCGCGCCAAGCCGCCGAATGCACTCGTGGCCAGCAGCCACCAGCCGAGCCCGAACAACGCGAGGAACCCCACCCCTGACTTGAACATGACCGACACCTTAGGCGGAAGCGCGGCCCGCCGACCGAAGGATTCTGAACCGAGTTGGCGCGCGCCTCGCCAACCGGCGACCTCATCTCCCGGCAATACCCGAACTCAGCCGACGCTGCGGTCGGACCGCAACAGGGCGAACGTCGGCTGACGCGGCACCAGCGGACGGTGACGAGCCGGATGCCGCAGACGTGGAGGAGTTCTGCGAGCGGGCCCGCGTCCTGTTCCACCGGCCTTGCGGCGAGCACAGGAAGTCCGAGCGGTTCCCTGCCTGGATGAGCTGGTCCTGGTGCGTCGGCGAATCGCCGCAACGTCAAGGGCCCCCTCTCAGGTACCGCTCGGCTGGATCATTTTCCGGCCCGCGGTGCTTCCGCCGTCCACGGTGACCGACGCACCCGTCATATACGGGAAGTCGTCGGACGCGAGCCCGAGCACCGCGCGCGCGATCTCCTCGGCGTCGGCCATCCGTTCGAGACCGTCGACGTTGAGCGGCCCCCACGCCTGCTTGTACTTGGCCCAATCCGCGTCCGGAATTCCCGGCGGGCGGACGAAGGGGGTGTCGGTGGTGCCGGGCAGCAGGGCATTGAGCCTGATTCCCTTGGGTCCGTACGCGAGCGCCGCGGACTTCACTATGCCCTGCACCGCCCGCTTGCTTGCGGTGTACGCGGCGCCGTTCGGCCGCGCCTGTTCGGCCGCTGACGACGAGGTGCAGATGATGACGCCGCGCTGCGCCTTGAGCATGTGCGGAATCTCGTACTTGATCGCGAGGAACACCCCCCGGGCGTTGGTGGCCTGGACGTCATCCCACTCCTCGACGCTCATCTCATGGGGTAGTTTGCCGCTGCCGATGCCGGCGTTGTTGAAGGCCACGTCGATGCCGCCGTAACGGCTCGCGACCCGGTCCACGAAGCTGCGCACCTGGGCGTTTTCGCGTACGTCAGCCTGGATGTACGTGGCTTCGCCGCCCGCGTCCCGAATCTCCCGTTCCACCTGGCGCCCCAACTCGGCCCGCCTGCCACAGAATCCGACATGGGCACCCTCCCCGGCGAACGCCTTCGCCGCTGCCCTGCCGATACCCGATGTGGCACCCGTGATGAGCACCGACTTTCCCTGGAAGCGGCCGGCCTTTGTGGCGGACCTGGACCGGGCGCCGACCGCATGGGCGCTGGCGCCGAAAGCCGCGCTCGCCAGGCCCAGGGCGGCAGCACCACCGAGGAGGGAACGCCGCCCCGTAGCCCCGGATTTCGCGTTCGCGTCGGTACTCGTGTCCGTGTCCGTGTCGGTGTCCGTGTCCGTGTTCGCATGCGTATCCATGGCGATCACGCTCGCAGCCCGTCCCGGGCGCACGGCTCCGTCCTCGGGCCGGACATCGCGGCCGGTAGGAGGAGTTGCCCTCCTCCCATGGCAGGACCCCAGGCGCACGGGCGTCCGCCTATCGTGGGCCGCGTGAACCGACCTTGGATCGAGCTTGCGTTCGACAGGGGATCCGCCGTCATACGGGTCCTGGCGCTCGCCGGCGTCCTGATCGGAGACTTCCTGCTGCTGCAGCGGCCGTCCGGGGCAGGAGACTGGGGCCTTGCCGCAGCCGGGCTCGTGCTGTGCCTGGCCGCGGGCAAGTGGGCGTTCGGCGCGCTCCTGGCGCAGTCGGCCCTGCTCGTTGCCGCACACGCGCTGGGCGCGAGCACCGTTTCCTCGTTGAAGGTGCTGGCCGCCGTGACGCTCTTCGAGCTGGCGGTTCGGCAGTCCGGGCGCCGCCTGGCCGCCGGGACGACGGCACTGGCGCTTGCCGTCGCCGTGAACCGCCTCGAGGACCTGCCGGGCGCGCTCCTCCCGGTGCTCTACAAGATGGGCATCGTCGCAGGCCTGCCGCTGCTCCTGGGTGCGTATGTACGCGTGACGCGCGACGCCGCGGTGCACGCCCGTCAGTACGCGCAACAGCAGGAACTCCGCGCCGAACAACAGCTGCTGGCCGCCCGCGCGGCGGAGCGCACCACCATCGCGCGCGAGTTGCACGACCTCGTGGCCCACCACGTCTCCTCCATGGTGCTGCGCGTTGGTGTCGCCCGGCATGTCACCGCCGCCACCAGCACCACCGACCCGCGGATCACCGACGTCCTCGACGACCTGCACTCCAGTGCCGGCGCGGCGCTGACCGATCTGCGGCGCCTGGTGGCTGTACTGCGCGCCCCGGACCGGACCGGTCCCGACACCGGCTCCCTGGTCACGCCCGGGGCACTGCCGGCGGCACTGGAGTCGGTGGTGGAACACAGCCGCCAGACCGGCCTGGCCGTCACCGCCTCCGTGGATCCCGGTGTCGCGCGGCTCGACGCGGTACGTGGCCTCGCGGTCCTCCGCCTGGTCCAGGAGGGCCTGGCCAACGCGGCCAAGCACGGCGGGCCCGGCGCACACGCCGAGCTGGCCGTGCGGGTGGCCGATGGCGCCATCCACGTGACGATCCACGATGACGGGGCCGGACGGGCCCGGCCACCGGCCCCTGGCCCTTCCGGCCACGGCTTGATCGGCATGCGCGAACGCGTGGACCTGCTCGGCGGCCGGCTGGATGCGGGTCCCGCAGCTCAGGGCTGGCGGCTCACGGCCGAACTGCCCGCCTTCATACCCGACATGGAGCCCCAGCTGTGATCCGCATCCTCGTCGTCGACGACCAGCAGCTCGTCCGCATGGGACTGCGCATGCTCTTCGAGCAGGCGCAGGACATCGAGATCCGGGGCGAGGCGGACAACGGCGCGGAGGCGGTACGACTGGCTGAACGCCTCGCTCCCGACGTCGTCCTCATGGATCTGAGAATGCCCGGCATGGACGGCATCACGGCCACCCGCCGCATCCTGGCCGCGCGCCCCGCCACCCGGGTCGTCGCCCTCACCACGTTCGACGACGACGACCATCTGTTTCCGGCGCTCGCGGCCGGAGCCTGCGGTTTTCTCGTCAAGGACACCCCACCGACCGAACTCCTGGCGGCCGTACGCCGGGCCGCCAACGGAGAGGCCCCCTTCAGCCGGGACATCCTCGACCGCCTCGTCGCCCAGGCTCTTCACACCCGTTCCTCCTCCGACACCCCTACGGACATGCCGGTGCCGGCCATCACCCCGCGCGAGCGGGAGGTACTCGGACTGCTCGGCGTGGGTCTGTCCAACAAGGAGATCGCCGACCGGCTGCATCTCGGGGTCACCACGGTGAAGACGCACGTGGCGAGCCTGATGGCGAAGACGGGCCGGGACAACCGCATCCGTCTCGCCGTTCTCGCTGTCCTCACCGGCATCACTCCGGACTGACCCCCGCCCTGCTCCGGGAGAGCAGCCGCGCCGTGACGGGCGCAGCACTGACCACCGAGCCCCGTGATCACGGCAGCGGCTGCGAGTTCACGCTCTGCGCCTTTGCCCGCTCCTGACTGCCGGGGGGGGCGACCGCAGACACCGAAATGCCCGAGGCAGACGCACACGGCCTGGAAACCGACGCCTGCCTCGGGCCACCCACCCCCGTACGAGACGAGAGGGAGCCACCACCAGCATGGCCTCCAACGCGCACGTACATGCCCTTGCGGCGAACCGCGCTCTGCTCATCACCAGCGTCGCCGTCCCCCTGATGGGCTGGACCCTCCACGCCGTCAGCCTCCACCGGCGCCTCGCCGCCGAACGCCGCGACCCGCTCACCGGAGCCCACCGCCGCGCCGCCTTCGAACGCCACGCCCGGCGGATGCTGGCCCGCCACCACACGGGCGCCCTGGTCTGCCTGGTCGACCTCGACCACTTCAAACGGCTCAACGACACCCACGGCCACGCCGCAGGCGACAAGGTCCTCGCAGTCACCGCGGACCGCCTCGCCCACTGGGCCGGCCCGCACGGAATCGTCGGACGGCTCGGCGGAGACGAGTTCGCCGTCGCGACGCGGGTGGACTCCCGCACCGCGCACGACGCGTTGGCGCAGCGCCTCCGGCTGCTGATGGGCGCGCTGCACGAACCGGTGCCCACCGAGGCCGGGCCGCTCCCCGTTGCCGCCTCGGTCGGCGCCGCCGCCTCCGGCCACCTCGGCACCCGGGCCCTGTCCGCCCTGCTGCGCGGCGCCGACGTCTCGATGTACCGGGCCAAGCACTCCGGCCGGTACGGCTGGGCGGAGAGCGCGGACCTGGAGCTGCCCACCGTCAACGGCCGCCGCGAGGGCCGCCGGGGCGCCGCACCGCAGGAGCGCGCGCGGCGAAACCGAGGAGGGCGGCACCCGGCAAGGCTTCGCTCGCGCTGAGCCCCTGTTCTGCCGCCTTCGCTTGGCAGCGACTGGGGCCGCGCCGTCGGCGTGGCGTGGCCGAGAGGTAGGCGCGGGCGCCGCCGAAGCCGCCGGTGTGCTCGTCGACGTCGAACAATACGGCGAGGCCGCCGTGCAGGGCGTGGTTGCACAGCGGTCGCCTCGCCACGACTGGCGGTGGTCGGGGGCGGGCCCGGGACCCGGGCCCGCCCCTTCACCTGTTGCCTGCGGTATCCGATCCAGCGGCTGCGGTGATCAGTTGGATGTCAGCCCGCCGTCCACGGCGAGGGCCGATCCGGTGGAGAACGAGGCGCGGTCGCTGCACAGCCACAGGGCCGCCTGAGCGATCTCGACCGGTTCGGCCATGCGCTTCTGCATCTGGCGGGCGACGAAGGCGGTCTCCAACTCCGGTCGATTCTCCACCACTTGGTTGATCATGTCGGTGCGGGTGGTGCCGACGACGAGCGTGTTGATGCGGATGTTGTGCGCGGCGTACTCGGCCGCAGCGGCCCTGGTCATGCCGAGCACCGCATGCTTCGCGGCGACGTAGGGCACGGGGGCTCCGGTGGCCACCATGGCGGCGGTGCTGGAGGTGTTGACAATCGCCCCCTTCCCGGCGTCGAGCATCACCGGGATCTGGGAGCGCAGACAGTTCCAGGTGCCGCGTACGTTGACGTCGATCATGCGGTCGAAGAGGGCCTGGTCGAGCTCATGGAGAGGCGACAGGTCCTCGCCGACGAATCCCGCGTTGTTGAAGGCCGCGTCGAGGGCGCCGAAGTGTTCGAGCGTCGCGTCCACGGCACGCTGTACGTCCTCGGCGACCGCGACGTCGCCCGCGCTGACCGCCGCCCGGCCGTTCGCATCGTTGATCTCCTGAGCGAGGCGCCTCAGCGCGTCCTCGCGGCGGGCCATCAGCAGGACCGCCGCTCCTTCGGCGGCGAACAGGCGAGCGGCCGCTGCACCGATCCCGCTCGAGGCGCCCGTAATCATGACGGCCTTACCGGCCAGCATTCCATTGGTATCGGTCATGCTACGAGTAAACTCCCTCAGCCTGTTGTTCAGCCTCCGGCTGCCCTGGCTCGTCGATACCCGAGCAGTCTCATGGAAGTGCGATCGCGGGCGATCGCGCGCGGCAAACGACGCCTCACCATGGAGGCGTTCCGGGTTGTCCCTCATGGTGATCATCAGGCGCGGAGCGCGACCAGGCCCCGCGCCGGGCTCGACCGCGGGTCGTAGCTACGTCAGGTGTGCGGTGTCGCGGTAGGCCGCCACGTGCGGTGTCACGGTAGGCCGCCACATCGCTGGACCACGAGGAGAAGTCGCGCACCCCGGTCCCGCCAGCGGCCCCTTCCCTCCAACACGACCCGATACCCGAAATGCACCTTTTCACCCCTACAGCCGGTTTGGCCTTATCTGCTCGCTGGAAGGCAACCCCGGGTACCCAGATCCGGCGGCTCCCGCACGGCGGCCGGGGACCGAGGAAAGAAAGGAGAGCGGACATGGGCGCATCGCAGCCCAACGGCCACAAGCGCTTGAGCGCCAAGGAGGTCTCGCTGCTCATGGAGGGCGGGGAGATCGGCGCCGACAAGCGGGCGGGGGCCCGGGAGGCAACCCCGTACTTCATCGAGCCGGAGAAGCTCCAGAAGGAGATCGAGCTCCATGTGTGCATGGGGCTGAACTCCTGCAAGGGACACGGCGTGGACGGCACCGGCGAGATGGCCGGCATGGGGCAGTGCGCGACCGTCTTCCACGTCTGTCACGGTGACAACGAGTGCCGCGGGCAAGGCGGTTGCGGATACAGCGGCAGCGACGCGGAGCAGGCCAAACCCGGCAATCAGGAGTGCCGTTGGAACGGCAGCTGTGCCAGCCCCATCAATGAGGGGAGGGTGCATGCCGCCGGGCCCTATCGCGGCACGAGCGTCTGGAAGCGGGCTCGCAAGATCTTCGAGGAACGGATGTACGCGGCCGGCAGACCCTTCGGCCCCTCCCCCGGCGAAGGTTTCCCCGACAACATGGTGCCGCGGTACGAAGAGAAGCGGAAGATTCCCACGTGACCGTGCGCGATGCCCCGGCGGGCGAGCCCGCGCCACCGCGCCCCACCGTGTATCCCTTGCCGGAAAGCGACTTGGGGTTCGGCCTCGGGCTGCGCACCCCGCACCTGCGGTACGTGCTGAGGCACTGGCCGCAGGTGGACTGGTTCGAGATCATCTCCGAGAACTTCATGGACTCGGGCGGATATCCGCGCCACGCGCTCGACCGGATCGCCGAGCGCTATCCGGTGGTCATGCACGGCGTCTCGCTGTCGATCGGCAGCACCGACCCGCTCGACCGCGACTATCTCGACCGGCTGCGCCGTCTGGCCACCGCGACCGGGGCGCGCTGGGTCTCCGACCACATCTGCTGGACGGGGGTGGCCGGGCTCAACACCCACGATCTGCTGCCCGTCCCGTTCACCGAGGAGTCCCTGGCCCACATGGTCCGCCGGGTGCGGGCCGTGCAGGATTTCCTGGAACGTCCGCTCGTTCTGGAGAACCCCAGCAGTTATGCGGAGTTCACCGGATCGGTGATGAGCGAGTGGGAGTTCGTCTCCCGACTGGCCTCCGAGTCAGGCTGCGGGCTGCTGCTGGACGTCAACAACGTCTATGTCTCCTCCGTCAACCACGGCTTCGACCCCGAGGTGTACGTACGGGCGCTGCCGCACGATCGCGTGGTGCAGATCCACCTCGCCGGCCACACCCACCTCGGCACCCATATCGTCGACACCCACGACCGGCCCGTGGCCGACCCGGTGTGGCGGCTGTACCGGCTGGCGACCTCCCTGACGGGGCCGGTCGCCACCCTGCTCGAATGGGACGACCACATCCCGGCCTTCCCCGAACTGCTCGACGAGCTGGCCAAGGCGCGCCGGTACACCGGCGCCGTGCGCGACGAGAGGGCGCGTGTGCTCTGTGGCTAGTGCGCCCGTCACCCTGGCCGACACCCAGCGCTGGTTCCAGCGCGCCGTCCTCGACCCCGGCGAGCCACCGGACTCCGTCGACGAAGTCCTCACCCCCTCCGGGGAGTTGAGCGCACGGCAGCGGCTCGACGTCTACCGGCGCGGCTACCGCCTGCGCCTGCTGGAGACGATGCGCGGGCTGCACCCCGCCCTGCGTACCCTGCTGGGCCCCGACCTCTTCGACGACTTCGCGCTCGACTACCTCGACGCCTGCCCACCCCGCTCGTACACCCTCTTCCAGCTGGACGCCCGGTTCACCGATCACCTCGCCACCATCCGGCCGGACCGTGGTCTGCCGGGCGGCCGGCGCGAGGGCTGGGTGGACGTGATCGTCGACCTCGCGCGCTATGAGCGGGCCTTCGCCGAGGTCTACGACGACCCCGGCCCGGCGACCGCCCCGTTCCTGCGGGTGCTGCGGGTCTGCGCGCCCGTGCACACCTACCACGCGACGGTCCGGCGCGACCTGCCCGCCGAACCGCCCACCCCCGGCCCCGAGCCCGTGCACCTGGCCCTCTCCCGGCGCGACTACGCGGTCGTCACGCACGAACTGGAGCCGGACGCCTACCGGTTGCTGTCGTCGCGGCTCGCCGAGGGCCGCCCGCCCGCCCGTTCATGACTCCCGTCGAACCCCGTGACTGAAGGAGCCTCCACGATGGCCACCGAAACCCCCACCAAGGAACTGGTGCCACCGGTCATGTCCCTGGCGCCGGTGAACCCCCTTGAAGACCTCAAGGATCTCGACCAACTCCAGAACCACCTGATCCAGGCCGCCTACCTGGAGATGTCGACGGTCCCGATGTATCTGTACGCGATGTTCTCGATCGAGACGCGCGGCTACTCCCAGTGGGACCCGGGGATGGGCGCCTTCCGGCTGATCCGCAGCATCGTGGTCGAGGAGATGCTGCATCTGTCCCTGGTCCGGAACCTCCTGGTCGCCATCGGCGGCCGGAAAAGGATCAAGTTCTACGACAAGGACTTCATGCCGAGGTACCCGTCACTCATGCTGCATCGATGGCCCGAGCTGATGTTGCATCTCGGGCCCTGCACCTCGCAGTTGGTCAAGGACGTCTTCATGGAGTTCGAACTCCCGAAGCAGGATCTGACCACCCTCGAAGCGGTCCCCGAAGGCTGGTACCGGACCATCGGCGAGTTCTACGAGGGTGTGGGCAAGCGTCTCGCCGCCCTCGACAAGAGCACCGGGGGCACCATCTGGAAGCTCAACGAAGCGAAGTACCAATACGTGGACGCGTACTGGAACAAGGACGGCGGTGGCGGGCCGGTCCTCGTGCACGACCTCAAGAGCGCGCAGGACGCCATGAAAATCATCGTGGAGCAGGGGGAGGGAATCGACCCCAAGAACCCCTCCGTGCCGATCAACCCGCTCAAACCGACTCCCGGTCTTGACGAGTTGCCGCACTACACGAAGTTCAAGCGGATCGCCGACGGGGTCGAACCGCTGGGGTTCGTGTACAACCTGCCCACCGACCCGAAAACCGAGTACTACGACAAGAAGACGGAGCCCGAGGCCCATAGCCTCAACGACTTGTTCAACGCGGCGTACTGCTACACGATGCACATGCTCGACGTCATCTACGACACGTCGTGGGCGGACATGGAGGCGAACAAGCAGAACCAGCGCTACCACCTGGAGCGCACGTTCATCTCGCTCATGCAGGGCGTGCTGGTGACCGTGGCCGAGACCATGGTCGCCAGCCCGCTCAACATCACCACCACGATTCAGCAGAACGCGGCGCCGACGTTCGAGTTCTACCAGTTGCCCGCGACGGGCAAGAAGGCGCACCTCATCAAGCTGTGCGAGCAGGCCATGCACTACTTCCCGCAGCTCGGCGGTGACAACAGCGCGCTGTGGCTGCTCAACAAGATGCCGGACATCTGATCCCTGGCATGCGCCGGTGGGTCCGCTCCGGTCCGGGGCGGACCCACCGGCATTGTCGGCTCCCCGCGCGGCCGGGTGTAGCCGCCTGATGCCCGACACCTTCTACCGGGACTGCGGCTACGGATACGTATCCGAAGGGCACCACGGCGTCACCACGGCGTCACCACGACGCCATGGACCTCGCGGGCACCTGCCTCCCCGCAGATCAGGCAGCACGCGAGCCCTCGATCAGGGCCGGAAGGCCGCTCCGAGCAGGCACATCCCCCGCCACGAGGGATCCGCCCGGCTCGACGGCCCCTTGCCCGACTCGTCAGCCGCCTGAGGGGCGGTGCACTGTGGAAGACGTGGGCCTCCGGCAACGCATTGCGGGTCTGCGGGAGCCATGGCGTCCGAGTCATGCGCTGCTGGCGATTCCTGTTGTCCTCATCGTGGTGATCACGATCGTGGACCTCTTGGTGCCGGCTGACGTCCACCTGGGCCCGCTGTTGGTCATCGCGCCCGCGATCACCGCCTCGTTCGCCGGCCCCCTGCTGACCGGAGTGATCGGGGTCCTGGCCGTGGCGGCCCAGGCATACATCGGCCTGCACTTCGGCGTGCTGTCCTCCCGCAACGTGATGGTGCAGATCGCCGCCCTCGCCGCACTCTCGGCCTTGATCGTCTTCTTCTGCGTGCTGCGCGAGCGGCACAGACGGGTGCTGGCCCAGGTGCGGACGGTGGCCGAAGCCGCGCAGCACGTCCTGCTGTGGCCCCTCCCGGACCGGATCGGCCCGCTGCGGATAGCCTCTTTGTACCTGGCTGCCGAGGACGAGGCCCAGATCGGCGGAGATCTGTACGCGGCCGCCCGCATCGACGGCGGAACCCGCGTGATGATCGGGGACGTAAGGGGCAAGGGGCTGGCCGCCATCGGAGAGGCGGCCCTCCTGCTCGGCGCCTTCCGCGAGGCCGCCCACCAGCACACCACCCTGCCCGCACTGGCCGCCGCCCTGGAACAGAGCGTCTCCCGCTACCAGGCCGACTTCGAGCCGAAGGACGAGGCCGGAGAACGCTTCGTCACCACCCTGCTGCTGGAGATCCCCGACGAGGGCAGCACCACCCGCATGACCAGCTGCGGGCACCCCCCACCCCTGCTGCTCAGCCCAGGCCACGCCTTCACCAGCCCGAGCCTGCACCCCGCGCCCCCGCTGGGGGTCAGCAGCACGAAAGCAGCGGACTACACCGTCGACGTGTTCTCCTTCGAGGCCGGCGACACCCTCCTCCTCTACACCGACGGCGCCATCGAAGCCCGCGACCGAGGCGGAAACTTCTACCCGCTCGCGGAACGAGCCGCCCAGTGGACCGAGAACTCTCCGGAAACGCTCCTGCACCACATCCGGCGCGACCTCCGCGCCCACGCCGGAGGACGTCTCAGCGACGACGCCGCTCTCATCGCGATCCACCACCCAGGACGCCACCACGGAAAGGATCACGCACCCTGACGGCTTCCACGGCGCCGCCGCCGGCACCCTCACCTGTGCTTCAGGGGCTTCTCACTCACCCGACCCTGCTGCGGAACTCCGTGACGCGGTCCTGGCACCCTGGTCAGGAGAATTCGGATGACGTCAGAATTTGATGGTCGAGACCGTGTAGACGACGGGATGACCGGGTTCGTCGTAGCTGACCATGATCCGCTGGGTGGGCTGCGGCGCCTTCTTGGGGTTGACGGTGCCGGCCCACGGCCAGTCGACGCTGAAGTCCCAGCCGACCTTCGCCGCCTGGCCGCGCGGAATGGTGTGGGCGCCCTTCTTCAGTTCGGCGACGCTGGTGCCCACGGCCTTGAGGTAGTGGTCCAGGCCCCAGTCGTTGGTGCGGAACTGCACGAAGAGGGAGCTGGTCTTCCAGGAGTTGGTCTCGTAGTAGTAGACCGGGGTGGAGCCGACGGGCACCGGGACGTCGTAGGTCCGCTGCTGGACCTTGGAGGGGAAGGCGTTGGTCAGGCCGGTGGCCGCGGCCTCCGCGTCCTTGCTCACGCCGCTGTCACGGCTCTGCTCGGCGGAGATGACGATGTAGCCGGCCGGGATCGCGATCAGCAGGAAGATGATCAGCCCCATCAGGACGGGGCGGCGGCGCTTGCCGCTGGGCGGCGGGGTGGCGTGGATGTCGTCGTTCATGGGATTCAGCTCGGTGTCGGTCATCGGCGGCCGGACCGTTCATAGCGCTCGTAGCGCTCGACCCGGCGGCGGTTGGCACGGCGGAAGCGGCGGGCGACGAGGCGGGCGAGGTCGGCGGCGCCGACCATCCCGGCGTCGGGGCCCAGCTGGGCCTTGGCGATGGTGGCTTCGGGGCGGTAGCCGCGGCCCGTGAGGGTGCGCCGGAAGGCGTCCCGGGCCGGGCCGATCAGCAGGTCGTCGGCGGCGCTGACGCCTCCGCCGATGACGAAACAGGACGGGTCGAGGGCGGCGGCGAGGTTGGCGATGCCGACGCCGAGCCACTGGCCGATGTCCTGGAGGAGCTCGACGCACATGGCGTCGCCCTCGCGGGCGAGCTCGGTGATGAGGGGGCCGGTGATGTCGCCGACGCGCCCGCCGACCCGCTCGATGATGTTGTACGCGACCGGGGAGTCGGCGGCGGCCAGCTCGCGCGCCTCGCGGACCAGGGCGTTGCCGGAGCTGTACTGCTCCCAGCAGCCGCGGTTGCCGCACGGGCAGCGGTGACCGCCGGGCACGACCTGCATATGGCCGAATTCACCGGCCACGCCGTACTTGCCGCGCTTGACCGCGCCGTCCTCCAGGATCGCCCCGCCGATGCCCGTCCCGAGCGTGATCATGACGAGGTGGTCCTCGCCGCGTCCGGCGCCGAAGCGCCACTCCGCCCAGGCGGCGGTGTTGGCGTCGTTGTCGACCATGACGGGGACCGCGAGGCGGCCGGCGAGGCGGTCGCGCAGCGGTTCGTTGCGCCAGTTCAGATGGGGGGCGAAGAGGACCCTGCTGCGGTCCGCGTCGACCCAGCCGGCCGCGCCGATGCCCACCGCGTGCACGTCATGCCGGTCGGAGAGGTCCAGGACGAGCTCGGTGATGGTGTCCTCGACAACCTTGGGGCTCTTGGACTTGTCCGGCGTCTCGGTGCGGATCTTCTCCAGGATCGTGCCGTCGGCGTCGACGACGCCCGCCATGACCTTGGTGCCGCCGATGTCGATGCCGACGGTGGGCACCCGGGGCGCGGTCAGATGCGAGCGGCGCTCGCGGGTGCCGACCGTGCGCAGGACGGTGGCCCTGGCCGATCCTCGGTGCGCCCGGTCCCGGTACATGCTCATCGGCCCGCCCCTCTTCCGTGACGTTCTGCGTGACGGATGCCATGACGGGCGCCCTGACTCCCCCACTGCCTCGACGGCGTGGGTGGGGGTGCCCCCAGCGGTAGCTGGGGGACTACCCCCATGCGGCGGCTGCGTGCTCGCAAGAGTCGTCTCGTCCCTGCGGGTCTCGGGAGGCCGGGGCCTCGGCGTGCGTCGTGGGTGCGGTGTCTGTCACGTGCGTGGTGCGTATGGTCCGGTGCGATTGTGCATCACCCGCGGCGTCCGGCGCACCGCGACGTGGAGCGATGCGCCCCGCGCGGCCCGGGGACCGGCGCGGGGCGCGCGGAAGGATCACTCCGGCCGGTGACCTCCGGGGAACTCCGGGGTCGCCGTGCGGGCGAGCTCATGGCTGAGCTGTTCCAGCTCGCTGCCGCCCGCCATCTGCCGGGTCAGCTCCTCCAGGGCGATCTCCGATTTGGCGTGGCTGCCGGCCATCGTGCCGCGCTTGAGGAGCACGAAACGGTCGCCGACCAGATAGGCGTGATGCGGGTTATGGGTGATCAACACCACGCCGAGCCCGGCGTCCCGCGCGGCCGCGACGTACTTCAGGACGACGCCGGACTGTTTGACGCCGAGCGCCGCCGTGGGCTCGTCCAGGACCAGGACCTTGGCGCCGAAGTAGACGGCGCGGGCGATGGCCACACACTGCCGCTCGCCGCCGGAGAGAGTGCCGATGGGCTGGTCGACATCGCGCAGGTCGATGCCCATCCGCAGCAGCTCGCTGCGGGTGGTCTCGCGCATGGTGGCGACATCGAGCCGCTTGAAGGGGCCCACCCCACGGGTCGGCTCGGAGCCGAGGAAGAAGTTTCGCCACACGGGCATGAGCGGGACGACCGCCAGGTCCTGGTAGACGGTGGCGATACCGCGGTCCAGGGCCTCGCGCGGGGAGGCGAGTTTCGTCTCCTCGCCCTCGATGGTGAAGGTGCCGGCGTCGTGCTGGTGCAGCCCCGCGATGATCTTGATGAGGGTGGACTTGCCGGCGCCGTTGTCGCCGAGCACACAGGAGATCTCGCCCGCGTGCACCTCCAGGGACACGCCCTCCAGCGCCTTGATGTTGCCGTAGAACTTGCTGACCTTGTCGAGCTCGACGAGCGCCGTCATGACTTGTCCTCCGCCCGCTTGCGGACCCATGCGTTCAGGAGTGTGGCGAGCAGCAGCATCGCGCCGAGGAAGAACTTGTACCAGTCCGGGTTCCACTGCGCGTAGACGATGCCCTTGCTCGTCATGCCGAAGATGAAGGCGCCGACCGCGGCCCCGATCGCCGAGCCGAAGCCGCCGGTCATCAGACAGCCGCCGACCGCCGCGGCGATGATGTAGAGGAATTCGTTGCCGACGCCGTCGCCGGACTGGATCGCGTCGTACGAGAACAGCAGATGCTGGCCGGAGACCCAGGCGGCGAAGGCGACGCCCATGTACAGGCCGATCTTGGTCTTGGTGACCGGCACACCGACCGCCCGGGCGGCATCGGCGTTGCCGCCCACCGCGAAGATCCAGTTGCCGACCTTGGTGCGCAGCAGGATCCAGGTGGCGACGGCGACCAGCACGATCCACCACAGGATGGTGATCTGGATGTCCACGCTGCCGATCGTCAGGTGGGACGCGAAGAGCGCCTGCGCCGACTCGAAGCCCTCCATGTCGGCGATGGACTTCGTGGAGACGGTGCCGCTGATCAGCTTGGTGAAGCCGAGATTGAGGCCCGTCAGCATGAAGAACGTGCCGAGCGTGATGATGAAGCTGGGGAGTTTCGTCCGGGTCAGCAGTATCCCGTTGAAGACGCCGATGGCCAGCGTGACCAGCAAGGACACCCCGACGCCGACCCAGGTGTTGGCCGTCATCTGGTAGCTGAACATCGACGAGATCAGGGCCGAGCTGACGACCATGACGCCGGCCGACAGATCGAATTCGCCGCCGATCATCAGCAGCGCCACCGGTACGGCCATGATGCCGATCGTCGATGAGGCGTAGAGCACGGTGGAGAGGCTGGAGGCCCGCAGGAACGGTTCGGCGGTGACGGCGAAGAAGAGGAAGACGGCGATGGCGCCGACGACCGAGCCGAGCTCGGGGCGTCCCATCAGGCGGCGCGCCAGGGAGCGGTGCAGCAGCCGTTCGTCCCGTATCGATGCCTTGACGGTGGTGGTCATCGGGTCCCCCGCTGGGTCAATTCCTGCAGTGCGGCGGCGTCCTTCTTGGTGATCACCTGGGGTCCGGTGAGCACCGGCCGGCCGCCGCCGAGGACGTCGGAGTTGTACTTGTACAGCCACAGCAGATCGACCGCCTCGTAGCCCTGGAGGTAGGGCTGCTGGTCGACGGCGAAGCCGAGCGAACCGTCCTTGAGGCCGCCGGCGACCTGGGCGTTGAGGTCGAAGGTGTCGATCTCGGCCTTGCTGCCGGCCTGCTCCCTGGCCTTGACGGCCGTGGCGGCGAAGGGCGCGCCGAGCGTGACGACCGCGTCGATGCCGGGGTCCGCCTGGAGCTTGGACTCGATGGACGACTGCACATCCGGCATGTTCGTCCCCTCGACGTAGAGCTTTTGCAGATCGCCCTTGAAGGTCTTCTTCGCGCCGTCGCAGCGCTGCTCGTGCCCGACGTTGCCCTGCTCGTGGAGCACGCACAGGGCCTTCTTCCGGCCGCGCTTGTTCAGCTCCTCGCCGACGGCCTCACCGGCCACCGTCTCGTCCTGCCCGATGTGGGTGAGCGCACCGAACGCCTTGGACTCCGCGGCCCCGGAATTCACCGTGATCACCGGAATACCGGCCTTCTCGGCCTTGGCGACGACGTCCTTCATCGCGTTGGGCTTGGCGAGCGAGACGATCAGCCCGTCGACCTTCTGGTCGATGTAGGACTGCACCAGCTGGCTCTGCCGCTGGGCCTCCTCGTCGTGCCCGTAGAGGAACTTGATGTTGTCCTTGTCGGCGGCCTGCTGGGCGCCCTTCTGCACGATGTCCCAGAAGGTGTCGCCGTCTCCCGAGTGGGTGACCATCGCGAAGGTCCACCTGGGGGTGTTCACGGCCGCCTTGCCGCCGGCGGCCTGCGCGGCGCGCGCGTCCTCGGCCCGCTTGCCTCCGGTACTGCTGCATCCCGCCAGGGAGGCGCAGAGCAGCGCCGCCAGCGCCGCGCCCGCGATGCGTCCCCTTCTTCGAACCCTTGCCACGAGGACTTGCCCTTCCCGCCGATCTCGCTGTGCCGTCCGTATTGCTGGTATTGGCCCAACCGGCCAAGTATCCGTTACCGGTGTTCTGTACCGGTTCGTGGGGTCGGATGCGGGGCCGGGACGCCCCCTGGGTGCCCGCTTTCCGTACGGCTTCACCGGGTGCCCCTTCCCGTGTATTCCTCCAGCTTCGGTACGTCCTTGCCGGTGACCAGCTCCGGGCCGGTGAGCACCGGTTTGCCGCCGCCCAGGACGTTGGCGTTGGTCTTGTGCAGGGCGAGCAGGTCCACCGCCTCGTACCCCTGGAGGTAGGGCTGCTGGTCGACGGCGAAGACGACGTCCTTGGCCTTGAGGAGCTTGACCACCGCGACGTTCAGGTCGAAGGTCGCGATGTCCGCCCGGCTGCCGGCCTCCTCCTTGGCCTTGACGGAGATCGCCGCCATCGGCGCGCCGAGCGTGACGATCGCGTCGAGGGACTTGTCGGACTGGAGCTTGGCCTCGATGGAGGACTGCGAGGCCGGCGCGTTGGTGCCGTCGACGTTGAGGTTCTCGACCGTCCCGTCGAAGCCCTTGCGGACGCCCGCGCAGCGGTCCTCCAGCGAGACGTTGCCCTGTTCGTGGATGACGCACAGGACCTTCTTCTTCCCCCGCCTGGCCAGCTCCGCACCGACCGCCCGGCCGGCCACCGACTCGTCCTGGCCGATGTGCGTCAGCGCCCCGTACGCCTTCGAGTACTGGCCGCCGGAGTTGATGGTGATGACCGGGATGCCGTGGGTGACGGCCTTGCGGACGACCGCCTTGAGGGCCTCCGGCTTGGCGAGGGTGACGATCAGCCCGTCGACCTTCTGGTCGATGTAGGACTGCACCAGCTCGGCCTGTTTGGCGCCCTCTTTGTCGTTGGCGTAGAGGAACTTCACCCGGTCGTTGGCGGCGGCCCGTTCCGCGCCGTTCTGGACGATGTCCCAGAAGGTGTCGCCCTCGCCGGAGTGACTGACCATCCCGATGGTCATCCGGGGGGTACGGGGATCCTCTCCGGCATCCTTGCCGCCGGAGGCGCTGCACCCGGCGACCAGCGCGAGGGCCGCCGCCAGGGCGGCGGCACTGCGGACGGTGACGGGTCTGGCCGTAGGCACTTTTCGCGCGCTTCGCACGCCGCTCATCGTGGAACCGCCTTTGCTCCAGGCCGCCGTAATGCGGCTGCAGGAGTTCTAACGGCGCGCGCGGAGCCACGTCAATACTTTGTCCGAACATTCTGATGACCGGGCTATCCCGGCAGGACGCGGCCGACTGCGGCCGGGGGCCTCAGGGACGGACCAGCAGCTGGAATTCGAAGGCGTACCGGGACGCGCGGTAGACGTGCGAGCCGAACTCGACCGCGCGGCCGGTGTCGTCGAAGGTGGTGCGCTGCATCGTCAGCAGGGGGGCACCCTCGGGCTCGTCCAGCCGCTCACCCTCCGCGGCCGTCGCGGCGCGCGCGCCGACGGCCTGGCGGGCGCTGTGCAGCGTGATCCCGGCGCCCCGCATCAGGCGGTACAGACCGGTCGCCTCCAGCTCGGCCGTCTCCAGCCTCAGCAGCCCGGCGGGCAGGTGGTTGCGCAGATGCGCGACGGGCTCGCCGTGGGTGAGCCGCAGCCGCTCGACGAGCGCGACCTCCGCACCCTCGGCGATCCCCAGGGCCGCGGCCACCTCGGCATCGGCCTCGGTGGTGGTGTTGAGCAGCACCCGGGTGGCGGGCTTCTGCCCGGCCGCCTCCAGGTCGTCGTAGAGGCTGCTCAGCTCCAGCGGGCGCTTGACCTGGCTGTGCACGACCTGGGTGCCGATGCCGCGGCGGCGCACCAGCAGGCCCTTGTCCACCAGCGACTGGATCGCCTGGCGCACCGTCGGCCGGGACAGCCCCAGCCGCCCGGCCAGCTCGATCTCGTTGCCGAGCAGGCTGCCGGGCGCCAGCTTGCCGTTCTCGATCGCGGCCTCCAGCTGCTGGGAGAGCTGGAAATACAGCGGGACCGGGCTGCTCCGGTCCACGCTGAACTGGACAGGGTTCTCGGCGCCCGCGGCGTCTGTATCGCGTTTCCCCACGATCGCGAGCGTATCCGTCCGCGCAGATGACGGGAAGTCCGGAGGTCACATTGTCCGGACAAGGCCGGTACGGCCCGGCTCACCGGCCGCGGGCCGCCTGCGCACCGCGCGGGCCCGGCGGCTTCCGTGGCCCCTTCTCAGCCGGTTCCGCCCCCTCCGACGCCCCGCCGGGGCATCATCGAAGCCCTGGCCCAGGCCCCGTCGCCCCATCACGAGGAGCAGCCCGTGTCCGTCCGCCGCGTCGTCCCCGACATCCGGTCCGATGCCCTGGAGGAGAGCCGCGCCTTCTACGGGCTGCTGGGCTTCGAGCAGGTCATGGACCACGGGTGGGTGATCACCCTCGCCTCCCCCGCCAACCCCGGCGCCCAGCTCACCTTCCTGACCGAGGACCGGACCGCGCCGGTCACCCCCGATCTGAGCATCGAGGTGGACGACGTCGACGCGGTGTACGAGGCGGTGCGGGCGGGCGGTGCGGAGATCGTCCGGCCGCTGCGGGACGAGGAGTGGGGCGTCCGGCGGTTCTTCGTCAGGGATCCGAACGGCCAGGTGGTGAACGTCCTCGGGCATACGGCCCCCCGGGACGGCGGCGCCGGCTGACCGCCCGGCGCCCGCCCCGCACGTCCCCGCCCCGCCGCTATTTCATCCACGCGTCCTCGTACTGCCGGTACGTGCCGTCATGCGTGGCGAGGTGCACCCACTGGTCCACGTAGCGCTTGAACTGCTCGTCGCCGCGCGGCAGTGCATAGGCCTTCTCGGAGAAGGTGAAGGGCTTGTCGGGGTGGACCGCGCACAGTTCGGGGTGGATCTTGGCCTGATAGCGGGTCTCGCTGGCGTCCGTCATCATCACGTCCGCGCGGCCGGCGATGATCTCGTCGAAGATCGTGGTGTTGTCCGGGTGGACCGTGAGGGTGGCCCGCTTGATGTGCGCGCGGGCGAACTGCTCGTTCGTGCCGCCGGGGTTGACGACGACCTTCGTCCCGGGGCGGTCGATCTGGTCCAGCGTCTGGTACTTGTCCTGGTCGGCGCAGCGCACGATGGGCGTTTTGCCGTCCGTGCGGGTGGGCTCGCTGAAGTACGCGGCGCGGGCGCGCGGGAGCGTGATGGAGACGCCGCCCATGCCGATGTCGCAGCGTCCGGCCGTGAGGTCGTCGATGAGCTCGGCCCAGGTCGTGGCGATGTAACGCGGCTTGGCGTCCAGGCTCTTGGCGAGGTCCTGGGCCATCTGGATGTCGACGCCGGTGTAGGCGCCGGTCTTGGCGTCGCGGTGGCTGAAGGGGCGGTAGTCGCCGGTGGTGCAGACGCGCAGCACCCCGCGCCGCGGGACGGCGTCCAGGAGCGTGGCCGCCGGGCGCCGGCTGCCCTGGGCGGCGGACGTGGGGGCGGATCCCGGTGTGGGCGCGGGGGTGTTGGCGGGTGACGGAGCCGCGGCGGTGAGGGTGAGCAGACAGGCGAGGGCGGACAGCGTGGCGGCGCGCTTCATGGTGACTCCTGCGGCATGGGCATGATCACGTGAGGAAGCATCAGAGTGGCAGAGGCCGCGGCCCAGGTGAACCCCATGACCGGTCGGTGGGACCGCCTCGGACCGCGGCGGGGCCGCTGGGGGCTCAGTCGTCGAACGGCTCCACCGGGCCGGGCGGCAGACCGCCGGAGGCGGCGTCGGCGAGGCGGCTGAGGAGGTCGGCGGCGCGCTTGGCGACGGTGTCGCGGTCGCCCTCGGAGAGGGCGGAACCCATGCCGACGGCGACCGCGCCCGCGGCGATCCAGTCCGGGGCGTTCTCGGCCGTCACCCCGCCGGTCGGCAGCAGCGGCGCCTGCGGCAGCGCGGCGCGGACGTCCCGTATCCAGGAGGGGTGGTGCGCGGAGGCGGGGAACAGTTTGAGGGCGTCCGCGCCCAGTTCGAGCGCGCGGACCATCTCGGTCGGCGTCGACACGCCGGGGAAGACCGGGACGCCGTAGCGATGAGCCGTGCGGATGACCTCGGGGTCCAGGCTCGGCGAGACCAGGAAGCGGGCGCCGGCGTCCACGGCCATCCGGGCCGACGTCGCGTCAAGAACCGTGCCCGCGCCGATGACCGCGTCCTCGCCCAGCTCGCGGGTGAGGGTGGTGACCGCCTCCAGCGCGAACGGCGTGGTCAGGGATATCTCCAGGCTGGTGATGCCGGCCGAGAGCAGGGTGTCGGCGGTGGCGCTCGCCTCGTCATAGGTCGTGCAGCGGACGATGGCGAAAACCCGCTGAGCCAGGGCGGCCCGGGTGATCTCCCAGCGATACACGGCAGTTCGCCGTCCTTCCTTGTCTTCAACGCTCCATGGCGCCGCCCGCCGTGACCACGGCGAAGACGCCACTTCCCGGGGCGCGCCGCGGCAACTGACCGCTACATGGCCTCTTTGCCGTCGATGCCCGCCCGCTCCTCGTTTCTGCCGAAACGCTACCGGCAACCACTGACAATCCTCCCTCGGGGGTATGCCTCCGCGCCCCTCTTCCGCCAACAATGGGCGGATCCGACAGCCCGGGGTCCGACACAGCACGGCGGCGGCCGGGGTGCTGGTGCACCCCGGCCGCCGCGGCTCTCGTCTGAAGCTGAAGCGTTCCGGTCCGCCGCCGAGGCGGTTCCGGTCCGTCGTCGTTCGCGTCCGCCGTGTCAGCAGCTGCGGTCGACGAGGTCGAACGACTTGTAGTGGTCGGCGGTGTAGTAGTCCTCGTCCTTCTTCTCACCGGCCACGATGCGCCGTGCACCGCGGTCGGGAGAGCCGGGAGTGATGACGGTGTACTCGTGGTAGTAGCCCGTGCTCTGGGCCGGGAGGATGCCCTCGCGGTTGTCGAAGACGGTGCCGTCCTTCGGGTACGGGAAGGGTCCGCCCTTCTCGATCAGGCCCAGGGTGTCATGGGCCTGGGAGGGCAGCTTGGAGTAGCAGATGTCGCCGACCGCGTTCACCTGCACGGTCTTCGCGTGCGCCGTCGCGGCGTACGCGGTGACCTGCTGGGGGGCGGCGACGGCGGGCGTGGCGGCAACCGCGGTGCCGCCGAGGAGCAGGGCCGATGCGAGGGCGCCGGCGGCGCCGATCCGGGTAATCCGTGGGGGGATTCTCATACCGTCCAGCATGACGCGCGTAGACATGCTCCTGTCAATCCCAACGTTCTTAAGTTTCCCAGGAGTTCACAGGATCCCCACCTTGGCCGTCCCCTCGTTCCGGGCGGGTTACGGCTCGCCCAGGGCGGACGCCGGGCCGGTTCGGGGCGGGCTCCGGCGAGGGTTTTCGCCGTGGTGCCGGGCGGCGGTCGTTTTGCCTCTCAGGCAAAAGCTTTGCCTGAGAGGCGAAGCGCCGTTATACCGGGGATATGACGGACACGCACAACGACCCGCCTGCGGAACGGCGGACGGCTCCGGACCCCGCCGGGCTCCCCGACGGGCCCCCGGCCGCCACGGCCCCGCCCGAGGAGCTGCACACGGTCGCGCCCCGGCTGCGGGACCTGCGACGCCGCAGCGGGCTGACCCTGGAGACCGCGGCGCGGCGGGTCGGCCTGTCGCCCGCGCATCTGTCCCGGCTGGAGACCGGCCGGCGCCAGCCCTCGCTGCCGATGCTGCTCGCCCTGGCCCGTACGTACGGAACCACGGTATCCGACCTGCTCGGGGAGACCGCACCCGAGCGGGACCCCATCCTGCGGGCCGACCGCACCGAGCCGTCCGAGGCCGGCGGCTGGACGTACTGGACCGTGGGCGGCGCCGGGCGGGCGATGCAGGCGCTGCGGGTGCATGTGCCGCAGCGGGCGCAGGGCGAGCTGGTGCGGGTGCATCCGGGCGAGGAGTGGCTGTACGTCCTCAAGGGGCAGCTGCGGCTCACGCTCGGCGAGGGCGTCCATGTGCTGGATCCGGGGGACGCCGCGCACTTCGACTCGCTGACGCCGCACCGCATCGCGGCGGCCTCGCGGGGCGGCACGGACCTGCTGTTCGTCCACACGCTGCTGCAGAGCGGAGCAGCGGAACTGTGCCTGGGGGACGAGCCCCCGCGCCGTGGCCTGTGACACCCCGACACCCCCACCGAACCCCCAGGGAAGGAACCCGCGCCGTGCCCGGAGATACCCCCGAGGACAGCACCGCCCGGAAGTACGTCGAGACCAAGCCGCCCCGCGGCGTCTATGTCCGCGTCTTCATCTACGTCGTCGCCACGCATGTGCTGCTGGCGTTCATGAGCCTGCTGGTGTACGCCGCCAAGACCCGCTGAGCCGGACACGCCCGTATCGGCGAAGCTCCCCCACAAGGTCCATCCATACGGCGGGAAAGTCCATTGCCCGCGCCCCTCACCGGGTACAGCCTGCATGCGCACGCCGCTCCGCGCGCCCGCCCGCCGCACCGAGGAGGACCGAAGGATGGCCCGTACGCGCACCGCTGTACTCACCGCGTTCGCCCTGGCCCTCGCCACCGTTCCCCTGACGGGCATGACCGGGCCGCCGGGCACGGCCGCGGACGCCGGCCGCGCCCCGGCCGGCCCCGCGGCGCGCGCCGCCGTCTCCCCCACCCCGCAGTCGGTCCACGCCCGGCGGGACCGGATCGCCGTCACCCGGTCCGTGACCGTCGTCGCGGGCCCCGGGGCCGACGCCGCCGCGCTGGCCCTCGTGGAGAAGTCCCTCAGGGCCGCCGGCGCCGACCGGGTCGTAGCCGCCCGGCGGGCCCCGGCCGGCCGGCAGCTGACCGTCTACGTGGACGGGACGGGCGCGGCGCGGACACTGCGGGACCTGGGCGCACGGGGCGCCGACGGGCTCCCCGCGGAGGGGTACGTCCTGGCCCTCGGCGACGGCCGGATCGCGCTGTCCGGCAAGGACGCCACCGGGACGTACTACGCCGCGCAGTCGCTCGCCCAGCTGCTGCCGCACCGCTCCCGGCCCGGCGCCCGCATCCAGGGCACCGTCGTACGGGACTGGCCGGCCACCCCGCTGCGCGGCGTCATCGAGGGCTTCTACGGCACCCCCTGGTCGCATGCCGCCCGCCTCGACCAGCTCGACTTCTCCGCCGCGCACAAGATGAACCTCTACGTCTACTCGCCGAAGGACGACGCCTATCTGCGCGAGAAGTGGCGCGATCCCTACCCTTCCGACCGGCTGGCACCACTCAAGGAGCTGGTGGACCGGGCGCGGCAGCGGCATGTGGAGTTCACCTACGCGCTCTCGCCCGGTCTGTCCGTCTGCTACAGCTCGGACGCCGATCTCAAGGCGCTGACCGGCAAGTTCCAGACGCTGTGGGACATCGGCGTACGGACCTTTGCGGTGCCGCTGGACGACATCAGCTACACGAAATGGAACTGCGCGGCGGACAAGGAGAAGTTCGGCACGGGCGGCGGAGCGGCCGGTGCGGCGCAGGCGTATCTGCTCAACCGCGTCAACCGGGACTTCATCGCGGGGCATCCGGGCGCCCGGCCGCTGCAGATGGTGCCGACCGAGTACGCCGACGTGAAGCCGTCGCCGTACAAGACGGCGCTCGCCACGCAGCTGGACAAGAACGTGCTGGTGGAGTGGACGGGAGTGGGCGTGATCGCGCCGACGATGACCGTCGCGCAGGCCCGGCAGGCCCGGGAGGTCTTCGGGCATCCGATCCTGACCTGGGACAACTATCCCGTCAATGACTATGTGACCAGCCGGCTGCTGCTCGGGCCGTTCAACGGCCGGGAACGCGGCCTGCCGGCGCAGCTGGCCGGGATCACGGCCAACCCGATGATCCAGCCGTCCGCGTCCAAGATCGCGCTGCACACGGTGGCCGATTACGCGTGGAACGACACGGCCTACGACCCGCGTGCCTCCTGGGGCGCGGCGATCGAGGAGCTCGCCGGTGGCGATGCCCGTACGGCACGGGCCCTGCGCGCCTTCGCCGACACCGGCTACGCCTCGTCCCTGAACCCCCAGCAGGCGCCCGAACTGGCCGCCGCCATCGAGAAGTTCGGCAAGGACGGGGACGCGCGGCGGCTGGACGCGGCGCTGCGTACCGTCCAGGAGGCACCCGCGGTGCTGCGCGACCGGCTCGCCGACCGGGGCTTCATCGAGGACAGCGGGCCGTGGCTGGATGCGACCCGGGCGTGGGGCGTCGCGGCCCGGACGGCGCTCCGGCTGATCGAGGCGGTCAGGGCGGGCGACGATGCGGCGGCGGCGCGGCTGCGGCAGCGGATCCCCGGGTTGGTGAAGACGGCCAGGTCGTTCGTCTATGTCGACATGAAGGGGAAGCGGATCCCGGTGGTGGTCGGCGACGGTGTGCTGGACGCCTTCGTCGAGGGCGCGGTCGCCGGGTCCGACCGGGCGACGGCCGCCGGGGACCCGGCCGCGGAGGAAGAGGCCGCGCCGCGGGCGACGGCGGTCGGGCCATCGAGGTGAACGGGGTGCTTCCGCGCTGAACGGAGGCGGGCCGGGGCCTGTTCGGCCCCGGCCCGTCGGTCGGGCTCTAGCCGCCCAGCTCCTTGTGGCGGTCGGCCAGCCGGCGCGCGCCTTCCTCGGTGAGCGAGCCGTGCAGCCGCAGCCGGGCGATGCCGCCGTCCGGGAAGATGTCGATCCGGACATGGGTGGCCGCCGGGGCGTCGTGCAGCAGGAAGCGGTGGACGGTGTCCGGCTGCAGCCGGGTGCGTGGCAGCAGTTCGGTCCAGCCGCCGTCCTCGCCGTCCCGTCCGAACAGGGCGGCCCAGCCGGCCGAGTTGCCCTTGAGGTAGCCGGTGTCGATCTCGACGGCGCGGATGACGGACTGCTCGGTGAGGCGGTAGCGCACCCAGTCGTTGCCGCTGCCGCGGCGGCGCCGGGTCTCCCAGCCGTCGTCCATCTTGCGGGAGCGGCCCGGCTGGATGGTGTTGGTGGGCGAGGAGTAGAAGCGGTCGGAGGCGTCCTCGACCTGGCCACCGTTCTCCAGCGCGGCGAGGTCGAAAGTGCCCAGCGCGGCGAGCCAGTTGGGGGCCGGGACGACCTCGCCGTGGACGCGGAGGCGGGCGACGCCGCCGTCGGGGTGCTGGTTGAGCCGCAGGTGGGTGAAGCGCCGTTCGGTGTCGATGGCGAAGCCGTTGGCGGCGTGTCCGCCGATGGCGGTGCGCGGCACCAGCGTCGTCCACACGACGCCGTCGGAGAGCAGCGACTCGGGCGACGGGGAGCCCACGACGCAGGCGCCCTCGACGCTGACGGACTGCGGGTAGTTGCCGCGGAAGTGGGCGGTGTCGACGACGATGCCGCGGATCACTCCGGGCGCGCCGAGGCGGATCAGCGCCCAGTCGTGGTCCTCGTCCGTCGGGAAGGGGTGATCGCCGTCGGTGCCGCGGCGGCGCCGGGTCTCCCAGCCGTCCATGATCTTGCCCTTGTGGCCGAAGGCCTCGGGGTCGAAGTGGGCGGCCTCGGGCTTGAGGAGGTTCTCGCGCTCGGCGAAGAACTCGTCATTGGCGGCGATCACACCCGCGCCGAGCCGCCGGTCGGCGAGGTCGGGCAGGTGGGTGAAGGGGAAGCCGCCGGGGCCCGGGGTGCGGTAGTCGGCGTACGGGTCGCCGCCGCCGTAGGGGCTGGCGTCGCCGGTGTAGCGGGGTAGCTCGGCGGTCGTCATACGCGGTCCGCCCTTTCGAGAAGCTCGCCGGTGGGCTCGGCGAGGGTGGCGCCGTCGTTGATCTGCCGGCCGCGCAGCCAGGTGGACCGTACGACGCCGTACAGCGTCTTCCCGGCGTACGCGGTGATCTTGTTGCGGTGCTGGAGCGCGTGCGGGTCGACGGTGAAGGTCTCGTCCGGTGCGAGGACCGCGAAGTCGGCGTCCCGGCCGGGCTCGATGGCGCCCTTCTGGTCCAGGCCGACCAGCGCCGCGGGGGCGGTGGCCATCCAGCGCACGACGTCGTCCAGGGTGTGGCCGCGCTCGCGGGCCGCCGTCCAGATGGCGGGCAGGCCCAGCTGGAGGGAGGAGATTCCGCCCCAGGCCGCGCCGAAGTCGGCGGTCTTGAGGTCGGCGGTGGAGGGCGAGTGGTCGGAGACGATGCAGTCGATGGTGCCGTCGGCCAGGCCCTGCCAGAGCGCGTCCTGGTTGGACGCCTCGCGGATCGGCGGGCAGCACTTGAACTCCGTTGCCCCGTCCGGGATTTCCTCAGCCGTCAGGGTCAGGAAGTGCGGGCAGGACTCCACGGTGATCTTGACGCCCTCGCCCTTGGCGGCGGCGATCAGCGGCAGCGCGTCGCTGGAGGACAGGTGCAGGACGTGCACCCGGGCGTCCAGGAGCTTGGCCAGCGCGATCAGCCCGGCGATGGCGTCGTCCTCGGAGACCCGGGGGCGGGAGGCGAGGAAGTCCACGTACTTGGGGCCGTGCGCCTCGGGGGCCGCGTCCAGGTGGCCCGGGTCCTCGGCGTGCACGATCAGCAGCCCGTCGAAGCCGGCGATCTCCCCGAGGGCGGCGGCCAGCTGCTCCTGGTCGAGCTGGGGGAACTCGTCCACGCCGGAGGGCGACAGGAAGCACTTGAAGCCGAAGACCCCGGCGTCGTGCAGCGGGCGCAGATCCTTGACGTTGCCGGGGATGGCGCCGCCCCAGAAGCCGACGTCGATATGCGCCTTGCTGCGGGCGACCTCGCGCTTGGTGTCGAGGTTGGCGGCCGTGGTGGTGGGCGGCAGGCTGTTGAGCGGCATGTCCACGAGGGTGGTGATACCGCCGGCCGCGGCCGCGCGGGTGGCCGTCCAGAAGCCCTCCCACTCGGTGCGACCGGGGTCGTTGACGTGTACGTGGGTGTCGACGAGGCCGGGCAGCAGGACGTCGTCACCGAAGTCCTCGACCCGCGCCCCGGCCGGGGCCTCGGCGTCGTGCGGCAGCACCGCCGCGATCTTCCCGTCCCTGACGGTGACGGACGCGGCGCGCGTCCCCTCCGGGGTGACGACGCGCGTGGAGCGCAGCACCAGCTCTATTTCGGACACCCAGTCCCCTCCTCGTTTCGTCTCTTCATCGTTGCGTGACGGCGCTCGGTATGCACGGCCACCAGGCCGGATCCGCCTGGAGCTGGGCATTCACCCCGCGCCGACATACGGAATTCAACAGTCTGTTGAATGAGTCTTCACGCCGGATCCCGGCCCGTCAAGACCCCTTCACCGGCACCGGCTCGACAACCACCGCCACCGCCTCGGCAGCGATGGCCTCCGCCGCCTCACCACCCCTGACCTGCGACGGGATGATCTCGTCCGGGATCGGCCCGGCGTCCGTCGCGATCCGCCCGCGGCGCGAGACCGCGGCGTAGAGGGCACCGGAGATCCCCATCCCGAAGATCCAGGAGAACGGTGCCACCGCCTCGAAGGCCGGTATCAGGGCGAGCGAGGCGGAGACCGCAGCGGCCGGCAGGAAGGCGAGCACGGCCTTCGGGTTGTAGCCGCGGCGATAGAAATACGCCCCTTCCGCATCGGCCGAGAACAGCGCATCGACATCGATCCGTCCGCGCCGGATCAGGTAGTAGTCGACGAGCAGGATGGCCACCAGCGGCCCGAGGAACGCGCCCAGCGCCCCCAGGAAGTACTGGATCACCAGCGCCGAGGAGTAGAGCTTCCAGGGCATGACGACGACCGCCAGCACGGCCGTGATCATGCCGCCGCGCTTGAAGTTCAGATGCTTCGGCGCGAGGTTGGCGAAGTCATAGGCGGGCGAGACGAAGTTGGCGACGACGTTGATGCCGATGGTGGCGACGATGAAGGCCAGCGCGCCGATGACCGTCACCACCGGGTTGTCGATCTTCTGGATGACCTTCACCGGGTCGTAGATCGCCTCGCCGAAGACGGAGATGGTGCCCGCGGTGACCAGGACGGCGACCACGGCGAAGGCCGTGAAGTTCACCGGCAGCCCGATCAGATTGCCGCGCCGGTACGAGCCGTGATCGGGCGTGAACCGCGCGAAATCGGCGTAATTGAGGACCAGCGTCAGGAACGTGGCCACCGTCAGACTGACCGCGATCAGGCTCTGCTCGACCTGCGAGGAAGCGCTGAGGCCGGTGAGGCTGCGGGTCAGCGAGATGTCACCGTGGGCCTCGACGACCAGATAGACCGCGAGCGCCAGGACCACGAGCCAGACCACCGGGCCGGTCGCGAAGTCCTGGACCTTGCGGATGAACTCCATGCCACGGGTCAGCAGGACCGCCTGCAGACCCCACATCACCATGAAGGCGACCCAGCCCAGGGTGGACAGACCCAGTACCGAGTTGTGGTTGTACACGGCCAGTCCGGGCGCGATCTGCAAGGTCAGCAGGACCACCGCGGTCGAGGCGAGCCAGGTCTGGATGCCGTACCAGGCGACCGCCATGACCGCGCGCAGCAGTGCCGGGATATTGGCGCCGTAGACGCCCCAGCTGGCGCGCGCGAGCACCGGATAGGGAACGCCGGTCCGATGGCCCGCATGTCCCATCCGGTTCATCAGCCAGTAGACGATCGTGATGCCGGCGAGCAGGGACAGGAACACCTCCCAGGCCGGCAGCCCGAGCACGAACAGGCTGGCGGCGAAGGCGTAGTTGCTGATCGCGTGGGTGTCGGACATCCACAGCGCGAAGATGCTGTACGTGCCCCATTTGCGCTCGGGGGCGGGCGCGAGGTCCTCGTTGAAGAGGCGGGGGTCGGGTGGCGCGGGGAGCTGCTTGTTCTGCGGGGACGTCGGCATGTGTCCTCCTGGGCAGGTGGAGTGGAGCTCGGGGACCGGTTGTCGGGTGCCGGATCCGTCGGATACAGCGGATCCATCGATGCGGCGGATCTGTCGGATACAGCGGATACAGCGGATACAGCAGCGGTGTCGTCATCGGCCGCGGTCGACCGAGTACGGCACCGGATTACAGCGATCGATCAGATGTCAGACATCAGATGCCTGACGTCTGTGCGGAAAATTCGGCATCGGCCAGGGAGGGCCGAACGTGCCCCTGAGGCAGCCGCAGATGTGCGCTGAGCGGCCAGGAGCCGATGGCCTTCGGACGGGGCGGCGCGAAGCTGCGTCCCGCACTGGTGGACAGCCCGAGACCGACGACCGCTTCCGCGAACTTCACCGCGGCCGCGACCCCGTCCACCACCGGCACCCCCAGCGCCGCCGCAACCCTCTCCTGGAGTCCGGCCATCCCGCCGCACCCCAGGCAGATCACCTCGGCCCCGGCCCGCACGACCTCACGGGCGGTCTCGATGATGACCTCGACGGTGCGCTCCTGGTCCTCCTCCAGCTCCAGAACGCCGAGGCCCGTGCCGCGGACGGCGGCGCAGCGCTGCAGCAGCCCGGCGGTCAGCAGCCGGTCCTGGATCTGCGGTACGGAGCGGTCGAGCGTCGTGACGATCCCGTAGGCGTGGCCGAGCATCATGGCCATCTTGGCGGCGCTTTCGGTGATGTCCAGTACGGGGACGTCCAGCAGCTCCTGGGCGCCCTCCCGGCCGGGTTCACCGAAACCCGCCATCACCAGGGCGTCGAAGGGCTCATCAAAGGTGGCGAGCCGGTCCAGAACGGCCGCGGCGCTGAGATAGCCCTCGAAGTGGCCCTCGATCGACTCGGGACCCCACAGGGGTTCGGCGGCGATGATCTGCGTCCCCGGGGCGGCAACGGCGGTGGCCGTGGCGCGGATCGCGGCGGTCATGGAAGCCGTGGTGTTCGGGTTCATGACGAGAATGCGCATGACACTCCAGCAATTTGGAGGATTCCACAGAATGGACAGTAGGTTTCGCGCAGCAGAACGTAGCTATGGCCACTGGCACCGTCAAGAGATGGCGACTACGCGCAGGCGCCTTCTCACGCCTTGGGACGATCCACCCCCTGACCGGCGGGAACGAGTGTGCGAGAGACCGTGTGTTAACGGAAGGGGACCGGTAGGCTGCTCCGGTCGGGCCCGGCGCCCGAAAGCCTCCGGGCACGAACCTGCCGAGACCGATCTGACCCGCCCCGAAAGGAACGCGACGTGCCGCCGTCCAGCGCCAGCACCTCCGCCGCCGAAGCCAAGCCCACAGGCGCCAGCGGCGGCGTCCAGTCCCTCGAGCGCGCCTTCGACCTGCTCGAGCGGATGGCCGACGCCGGTGGCGAGGTCGGCCTCAGCGAACTCTCCGGCAGCAGCGGACTTCCGCTCCCCACCATCCACCGCCTGATGCGCACGCTGGTGGCCTGCGGCTACGTCCGCCAGCAGCCCAACCGCCGGTATGCGCTCGGCCCCCGCCTGATCCGGCTGGGCGAGAGCGCGTCGCGACTGCTGGGCACCTGGGCCCGGCCGTATCTGGCCCGCCTGGTGGAGGAGACCGGCGAGACCGCCAATATGGCGCTGCTCGACGGCGACGAGATCGTGTACGTCGCACAGGTCCCCTCCCGGCACGCGGTACGCATGTTCACCGAGGTCGGCCGCCGCGTCCTGCCGCACTCCACCGGGGTCGGCAAGGCACTGCTGGCCAACCACCCGCCGGAGGAGGTCCGCGCGCTGCTCGGCCGTACGGGCATGCCCGCCGCGACCGAGAAGACGATCACCGACCCGGACAGCTTCCTCGACGCGCTCGCCGATGTCCGGCGGCTCGGCTATGCGGTGGACGACAACGAGCAGGAGATCGGTGTCCGCTGCTTCGCGGTGCCGGTGCCCAACTCCCCCACGTCGGCGGCGATCTCCATCTCGGGCCCGACGGGACGGGTGACGGAGGCGTCGACGGAGAAGATCGTGCCGGTGCTTCAGGAGATCGCCGCGCAGCTTTCGGTGGCGCTGGCGAATCAGGCGCCGGCGTAGCTGACGCATCGGCCGCCTGCCCAGGGACATGGTCGTAGGGCGTAGGACGTAGGGGTCAGCGGAGTGAGGCCCGGGCCGGGGCGCGTTCGCTCCGGCCCGCGCCGGGCCGGGCTTCCGTGCACCGGTTCACCGGCTCAGCGGCCGCGGGGCAGCTCACCGAAGCTGTCGATTCCCTCGCGCACCTCGGTCAGCGCGGGCGACAGCGCGCTGACCGAGCCGACCGCCCCCGCGATCAGCAGTAACGAACGGCGCAGCCGGGGCACTTCGGGTATGCCATGGCTCACCATCGCATCCAGCGCCGCCAGCTCCTCATCGGCGGCCGCGCGGTCGGGTAACTCCCCCGGAAGTACGGCCAGTTGACGCCGCAGCCGGGCCACCGCGCCGCGCAGCGCCTGGACCCGTACGTCGTCCGCTCCCCCGGTCATCTGCCCGGCCACTCGCCCGCGCCTCTGCCCCTGCATCTCCACCTGTACCTGTACCTGCATCTGGGCCTGTTCCACAACGACGGCGGCCTCCATGGTCGTTGAGCGTTTCACAATGCGGGACAGTTAACGCCACTCTCCGGTGAGCGCGCCATACGGAGAGCGAAAAATTCCGATCACCGGGAGGAACGGCGGGGGCGGTGCGGGTGAGCGGTCGGGGCACCCCTGGGTTTTTTCCCCGCCGCCCACGCACCTGTTGTTTTTTCCCCGCCGCCCACCCCCCTTCGGGGGGTGGGCGGGTCTGGAGGCGCGGTTTCGGCGCGCGCGAGGGTCCGAGGGCGCGAGGGCGCAGGTGCCGCGGATGCGTGGGGACGCGATGCGCGAAAGCCCGGGTGCGGCGAGTACGCGAAGCCGCGGGTGCGCGGTGTGCAAAGGCCCGGGAACGCGGTACGCCAAGGCTCGGGTGCGGCGGGTACGCGAAGGCCCATCTGCGCGAGCAAGCGGGCGAGACCACAGGGCGCTCGGCCGCCGCATCGCACCAGGGCGGCAGACCACGGAACGGGGCCGCCAAGGCACTCCGCGGCCGCGAGACGAGCCGCATGGGCGCGAAGGGCCCGCGGCAGCTGCGGTCCCCGCCGTGCCGCTCAGAGCCGCCTCAGGGCCTGCCCGGAGCCGCCTCCCCTGAGCGCCTCCTTTGAGCCCCTCAGGACCGCCTCGGGACCGCCGCCGAGAGCCCGCCGACCTGTCGCCGAACGGGCTCGCGCGCCGCTGTGCCCCGCCGCTACCGCCCCACTCCCTACTGGTTCGGGTCGGGCTCCGTCGCGTTGCGCCACACCCGTACGTCAAGGGAGATGAACCGGCTCGGGGACGACTCGGGTGCGGAGCGCTTGTACGTGATCAGCGCGATCGTGCCGTAGTTGGTGGTCAGGCACATCTGCGCGCCCTTGGTGAGCTGCTTGGTGTTGATGCTCGTGGTGAACCGGGTTTCGTTCCGGCAGGTGTCGAGCGTGCCCTGCTCGCCGGAGTCGAGCAGCACCAGCTTGCCCTGCTCGGTGCTGACCGTGTCGTCCGAGAAGGAGTTGTCGTTGTAGAGGAAATCGACGTCCGAGGTGTCCGAGCTCTTCGGCTTCAGCGGGTCGTCGGCCATGGACAGGTGGTAGTCGTCAGGCAGGTCGACGCCCTTGGTGTCGACCGGCTCCGGGTTCTTCACCGGCGTGTTGGAGCCGTTGCCGCCGCCCTGGGCACCGGGGCTCGCCGTCGGGCCGCCGGTGGCGCCACCGGACGCGTCACCGTTCTGCGCCTTCGTCTTGCCGTGCTTGCCGCCCTTGTCGTCGGCCTGGTTCTTCGCCTTCTGGCCGTCGTCCTTCATGACGTAGTAGACGGCGGTGCCGCCCGCTCCGGCGAACGCCAGCATGCAGACCAGCGCCAGAGCCGTGACCAGCCCCTTGCGCTTCTTCTTCGGAGGCTGCGGGGCCGGCACGGTGGCGGTCGGGCCGGTGACGGCCGGGCCGCTCGACACCTGGGTCAGCGGCGCGGTGGCATTGGCCGTCGGCGCATACGCCGCCGGGCCGAAACCGGGGGGCGGGGTCTGCGGGTGGTTCGGTGCGGCCGGCACCGGCTGGGTGGGCGGGTGCGCCGGCGCCTGCGGGGTGGCCGGTTGCGTGGTCGGTGCCTCCACCGGGGGCGGCGGTGCCTGGGCGGGCGCGGGGGCCGCCGTACGCGTGGTGATCTCGGCGGCGACGGCGGTGGGCAGCCAGTCCTCCGGGCGGCGCAGCTGCGTCTGGTCGGAGGCCGCGCCGCACAGCGCGATCACCTCGGCGACGGACGGACGCTCCGCGGCGTCCTTGGCGAGGCAGCGGGTGACCAACTCGCGGAGCTCGTCGGGGAGTCCGGTCAGATCCGGCTCCTCGTGGACGATGCGGTAGAGCACGCCGTGGGAGGTGCCCTCGCCGAACGCCGGGGTGCCGATGGCCGCGTACGCCGCCACCTGGCCGAGCGCGAAGACGTCGGTGGCGGGGGTGACGGTGCTGCCGGCGGCCTGTTCGGGCGCCATGAAGGTGGGGGTGCCGACCGTGACGCCGCTGCTGGTGAGGGAGGTGGCGTCGGCGGCGCGGGCGATACCGAAGTCGATGACGCGCGGGCCGTCGGCGGCGAGCAGGACGTTGGACGGCTTCAGGTCCCGGTGGACGATGCCCGCGCCATGGATGACCTGGAGCGCCTCGGCTATCCCGGCGACCAGCAACAGCACCGTGGAGACGGGCAGTTTGCCGTGCTCGGCGACGGCCGCGGTGAGCGAGGGGCCGGGTACGTACGCGGTCGCGAGCCAGGGGCTGGAGCCCTCGGAGTCGCTGTCGATGACCGGGGCGGTGAACAGCCCCTGGACGCGCTGCGCGGACTGCACCTCCTGCTTGAAGCGGCGGCGGAATTCGGCGTCCTCGCTGAACTCGGGCCGGATCACCTTGATGGCGACCGGGCGGCCACCAGGCGTGTACGAGAGATAGACCTTGCCCATGCCACCGGCACCGAGCCGCGCCGTGAGGCGGTAGCCCGCGATCGCCCGAGGGTCGTCACCTTCCAGCGGCTGGAAGATTCCGGACGAGCCCACACTGTTCACCACTAGGTCCCCCGACTCAGAAAACTGGGCCCGCCGCATCGGCACGGCAGCCACGAAGTCCGCAACGGGGCAGAACTTTATCCGGCCAACCGCCGTGCCGTGACATCCGTCCCGACTCGGTGGGCGCTATATCCGAAGCGCCGGATTCATGGCCGAATTTCGCCCCACCGGCCCGGCAATTCCCAGTCGCACCCTGATCATGCATCAGATGTTCTTTCGTCACGTCACCCGTTGGCATGAGCGTAGGGGATCCGATGCGTACGGCGCGGCCTGATGGAGCACTCTCACGTTCAGGGAAATTTCCGGCATATCACTGGATCGGAGACTGTCTTGGAGCCCAACACCGGCCCCGAATCCGGCCCGAACCCGCACCCCGTCAGCGTCGTACAGCTGATCTGCCGGGCATACGGCCTCACCGACGCGTCCGAGATCACCGTCGAGCACATACACCGCTACGTCACCGAGCACCGCCTCGCGGACAACCGGACGCACCAACTCCGGGACCGGCTACGGCCGAGGATCCCACGCCAGCGGGCGTCCGGCGACGCGGCGTGAGACGGTGCGCCGCGCAGCGGAGAGCAGACCGAGGCTCACCACAGGGCGCGCAACAGGGCCCACCTCAGGGCCCGTAACGAGGTGTTGCACACCATGGCGCACCACCGTGAGCCGCCATGAGGTAAGCACTCCCCATGGCATCAACCTCATCAAGCCCATCAACCTCGGGAGCGCCGGCGGCATCCCGGCCGCCGCGGCCGTCGCAGACGACACCGGCACGGGTGGCCGGCCTGCTGCTCGCCGCGGGCGGCGGGCGACGACTCGGCGGCCGCCCGAAGGCGCTGCTCGGCCACCGGGGGCGGCCCCTGGTCGAGCACGCCGCGCGGGTACTGCGGGACGGCGGCTGCGACCCGGTACACATCGTGCTGGGCGCGGCCGCCGACACCGTACGGGAACAAGCCGACCTCGCCGCTTACGGCACGTCGGAGAATCCCCACTGGGCCCAGGGAATGGGCTCTTCGCTGCGCGTCGGACTCGCGGCGCTGGCCGGCTCCGGGGCGGACGCGGTCGTGGTGTCCCTGGTGGACCAGCCGGGTATCGGCGCAGCGGCCGTGGCGCGGGTGGTGGCGGCCTACGAGGGCCGGGCGTCACTGGCATCCGCGGCGTACGGAGGCCGGCGCGGCCATCCGGTCCTGTTCGGCGCCGACCGCTGGGCGGACATCGCGGCGGGCGCGGAGGGCGACCAGGGGGCGCGCGACTACCTACGGCAACACGCCGATGTGATCAAGCTCATCGAATGCGCGGATGTGGCCGAGCCGTACGACATCGACACCCCCGAGGATCTGCGGCAGCTGGAGTGACCGATCAGGGGTGCGACCTGGGGCGCGACCGGAAGCACGGCCCGCGACGCCGGGGAGCGCGCGGGGACTGTGGAGAGTGACACCGATGGCACCGAGAGCCATTTGATCTCCACTTCTGTCGACTCAGAGAATCTCGACATCAACAAACCATTGAAGTTCCGCGATAAGGAAACTACTCTCCACTGGTCAGAAGCGCCCTGAATCCAGACGGCGCCCGCGACCGTATCTCGGAGCCTGCGGCACCCCGTGCCGTATCGGCGCCCCGGCGGCCGCCAGGCACCGCCGCTGAATGGAGTGACAGCTCATGTCCGCACCAGCGCCGTCCCCGCTGGCCATCGTCGAAGTCGGCCCCGAACACACCCCTGCACGGCAGGACGAGGTCCTCACCGACGCCGCACTCGCCTTCGTCGCCGAGCTTCACCGGCGATTCACCCCGCGTCGCGATGAACTCCTCGCCCGGCGTGCCGAGCGCCGGGCCGAGATCGCCCGCACCAGCACCCTGGACTTCCTCCCCGAGACCGCCCACATCCGGGCGGACGACAGCTGGAAGGTGGCCGAGGCGCCCGCCGCGCTCAACGACCGCCGGGTGGAGATCACCGGTCCCACGGACCGGAAGATGACCATCAATGCGCTCAACTCCGGTGCCAGGGTCTGGCTCGCCGACTTCGAAGACGCCTCCGCTCCCACCTGGGAGAACGTCATCGGTGGCCAGCTCAACCTGACCGACGCCTACGAGCGCCGGATCGACTTCACGGACCCGAAGTCCGGCAAGTCCTACGCCCTCAAGCCCGCCGAGGAGCTCGCGACCGTCGTGATGCGCCCGCGCGGCTGGCACCTGGAGGAGCGCCACCTGCGCTTCGAGGGCACGCCCGTCCCCGGTGCCCTGGTGGACTTCGGCCTGTACTTCTTCCACAACGCCCAGCGCCTCCTGGACCTGGGCAAGGGCCCGTACTTCTACCTCCCGAAGACCGAGTCGCACCTCGAGGCCCGCCTCTGGAACGACATCTTCGTCTTCGCCCAGGACTACGTCGGTATCCCCCAGGGCACCATCCGCGCCACCGTCCTCATCGAGACGATCACGGCCGCGTACGAGATGGAAGAGATCCTCTACGAGCTGCGCGACCACGCCTCGGGCCTGAACGCCGGCCGCTGGGACTACCTCTTCTCCATCGTCAAGAACTTCCGTGACGGCGGCGCCAAGTTCGTCCTGCCCGACCGCAACGCGGTCACCATGACGGCCCCGTTCATGCGCGCCTACACGGAACTCCTCGTCCGCACCTGCCACAAGCGCGGTGCGCACGCCATCGGGGGCATGGCGGCCTTCATCCCCAACCGCCGTGACCCCGAGGCCAACGAGAAGGCCCTGGCCAAGGTCAAGAACGACAAGGACCGCGAGGCCGGCGACGGCTTCGACGGTTCCTGGGTCGCCCACCCCGACCTGGTCACGGTGGCCCGCGCCTCCTTCGACGCGGTCCTCGGCGAGAAGCCCAACCAGAAGGAACGCCTGCGCGAGGACGTCTCGGTTGCGGCCGCCGACCTCATCGCCATCGACTCCCTCGACGCCAAGCCCACCTACCAGGGCCTGATCGACGCCGTCCAGGTCGGCACCCGCTACATCGAGGCCTGGCTGCGCGGCCTCGGCGCGGTCGCCATCTTCGGCCTCATGGAGGACGCAGCCACCGCCGAGATCTCGCGCTCGCAGATCTGGCAGTGGGTCGACGCCGGCGTCGTCTTCGAGAACGGCGAGACGGCCACGGCCGACCTGGTCCGCACGGTCGCCACGGAGCAGCTGGCCGCCATCCGCGCCGAGATCGGCGAGGAGGCCTTCACCTCCGGCAAGTGGCAGCAGGCCCACGACCTGCTCCTCCAGGTCTCCCTGGACGCCGACTTCGCCGACTTCCTCACCCTCCCGGCGTACGAACTGCTGGGCTGACCCCGGTCCGAAGGGCCCGTATGCGCCGCCGCACCGCGGCGCATACGGGCCCTTCGGCATGCCCGGCGCGGCCGCCACGGGGGCGTTGTCAGTGGTGGGTCGTACGGTGTGTGCATGAGAAATCACGAGGCGTTGCGCAGGCATCAACTGCTCGTCCGGGCGGCCGGATTGGGGCCGGGTCCACGTTCCAGGCCGCAGGCAGACCGGTGCCGCAGAAGACGCAGAAGAAGTCGTTCTCGCGCACGATGTTGTGCTCCTGGCAGTGCGGGCAGCGCCGGAAGACCACGGGGTGCGTGAAGCCGTCGGGGTGCGCGAGGCCGGCGCGGTCCAGGGCCTCGGCGACGGCGGACCATGAGCAGAGGTCCGGGCAGTAGCCGGTCGACTGGTTGGTGACGTCGCCGACCGTCCAGCGGCCCGCCGTGCGTGCGAAGCCCATCTCGCCCGCGCTCAGGACACGTTCACCGCCGGCGCAGGCCACGTGTTCGCTGCGCCGCGACGCCAGTCGCAGGAAGCCGCCCAGGTCGATGACGAAGGTGAAGGGCTCGGCCGGTTCCGCCGCCGTACGGGAGGAGATCCAGCGGTCGAGGTCGGCCGCCGAGCGGATCGGCCGGCCTCCGTCGCCGGGCCGTACCGCGGCCATCAGCTCCGGGGGGCCGACGTACCGGTAGCTCCGTCCGTATGTGCTCACGCGGTCAACCTAGTGGGCGCGGATGGCCATCGCGCCCAGCGCGAGAGGAGGGGGTCCAAGGCGGGACGACGGAGACCGGGGCGAGGACCGGCAGGGCGGTCAGCCGGGGGCTCCGGCGCGGTAGGTCGCCGCGTACTCGGCCAGGAAGGCGGTCTCGGCGAGAAGGGCGCCGCGGAGTTCGGAGAGGAGGACCCGTTCGTTGGGGCCGTGCAGATTGCAGGGGCCGTCCTCGGCGCCGAAGAGCAGGATCTCGGCGTTCGGCACGGCCCTGGCCAGGCCGTTGACCGCGGGGACGGAGCCGCCGGCGGCGGCGTGGACGGGGTCGCCGCCCCAGGCGCGGCGCAGTGCGGTGGCGGCCGCGCGGTAGGCGGGGCCGTCGGTGGCGGCCTCGTAGCCGGGGCCGGTTCCGCCGGGGGTGACGGTCAGGGAGACGCCGAAGGGACGCAGCCGTTCCAGGTGGCGCACGAGGGCGGCGAGGGCCTCCTCGGGGTCCTGGTGGGGGTGGACGCGGAGGTTGAGTTTGGCGCGGGCGTAGGGGACGACGGCGGAGGCGGCGCGTTCGACGGGCGGCGCGTCCAGGCCGATGACGGTGATGGCAGGGCCGCTCCAGAGGCGTTCGCCGAGGTCGCCGGAGCCGAGGAGCGGCGTTCCGCGGGTGACGCGGGCCAGTTCGCGGAATTCGTCGTCGGTGAGGGCCGTGCCCTGCCACGGTGTGCGGTGCAGACCTTCGACGGCGACATCGCCGTGCACATCGTGCAGGGTGGCGAGGGCCTTGAAGAGGGTGAGCAGGGCGTCCGGGGCGGCGCCGCCGTAGTGGCCGCTGTGCACGGCGGCGTCGAGGGTGCGTACCTCCACCAGGAGTTCGGCGGAGCCGCGCAGGGCGGTGGTGAGGGTGGGTGTGCCGGGGCGGATGTTGCCGGTGTCGGCGATGATCATCGCGTCGCAGGCGAAGAGGTCGGGGTCGGTGGGCGGGTAGTCGCCGAAGGCGCTGCCGTACTCCTCCTGACCCTCGAAGACGATCTTGATGCCGACCGGGGGCCGCCCGCCGTACGCCCGGAGCGCGCCGATATGGACCATCACATTGGCCTTGTCGTCGGCGATGCCGCGGGCGCGGATGCCGCCCTCGATGTCGGTGGGCTGGAAGGGCGGGGTGTCCCACGACCGTTCGTCGCCGGGCGGCTGGACGTCATAGTGCGCGTAGAGCAGGACGGTGGGGCCGTCCGGGGTGGGCGGCGGGATGGTGGCGGTGATGACGGGGGCGGTGCCGGGCAGGTTGAGTTCGCCGATGTCGGTGACGCCGGCGTCCCTGAGCAGGGCGACGATCAGGTCGCGCGCCTCGAGGACCGGTTCGGGCGAGAAACCGGGGAAGGCGATGGAGGGGATGGCCGCCAGTCGCTTGAGGTCGGTGCAGACGCCGTCCATCAGGGCGTCGACGATGGACTCCAGGCCGGGGGCCACCGCGCCCGACCGGGCGCGCCGGCGGAGCCAGGCGTGCCTGTGCGGATCGTCGGCTCCGTGGTTCACCGCGGAACTCCTCTCCCTGGCGCCGTCACGGCGGCCGTCGACGCCCCTTGACGCACCGCCAGAATCAGTGCATCTGTGCGTCTGTGCATCCGCGTCTCGATGCATCTGCGCCTCGATGCATCCGTGCGGCAGTGAATCAGTGCAACAGGAGATCGGGCATATCAGAGATATCTGCAGCTAGGGGGCGTGTCGGGTGGGCGGGTCGGCCCGGACGTGCGCGGGCCCGGCCCGGGTCGATCACCCCTGGGCCGGGCCGGATGCGCCTGCGGGTCAGTTGAACGCGGCGAAGGCGCCGGGCTCGTAGGAACCTCCCTGCTGGTGCACGATCACGGCGAGCCGGTTGGCCGCGTTGATCAGAGCGACCAACGAGACCAGCGCGGCGATCTGGTCGTCGTCGTAGTGCTTGCGCACCCGGTCCCAGGTCTCGTCGGACACACCCTGGTGGGCGTCGGCGAGCCGGGTGCCCTCTTCGGCGAGTGCCAGCGCGGCCTGCTCGGCCTCGGTGAACACCGTGGACTCGCGCCAGGCGGCGACCAGGTTGATCCGGACCGCGGTCTCCCCGGCGGCCGCCATGTCCTTGGTGTGGAAGTCGATGCACCAGCCGCAGCCGTTGATCTGGCTGGCGCGCAGCGACACCAGCTCCTGGGTGGACTTCGGCAGCGGCGACTCCTGGATCACCTGGCCGGCATTGAAGAACCGCTTGGCGAACTTCATCGCGAGCGCGTTGTCGAACATGTTGAATCGGGCTTCCATGGCTTCGTCCTCACTCGTGGTCGTGCACTGGACGAACACGAGATGCCTCCGGACCGGCCCTTGTGACGGCGCGTCCGTGTGAGGTACGCCACCGCCCCGGGGTGTCACAGAGCCGCGGGGACCGGCGTCTTGTGCGCGTGGCACGGTCGAAAGCGAACAGGCAGGAGCAGCCGGTGAACAGCGGACACAGCGAGCGCACACAGGACGCGGCGGGACGGCCCGCCGACGGCGGACGCACGGACCCCGCCACCGAGGCGTTCGTCGCCCATCGCAATCTGCTGTTCACCGTCGCCTACGAGATGCTCGGCTCGGCCGCCGACGCGGAGGACGTCCTGCAGGAGACCTGGTTGCGGTGGGCGGGTGTCGATCTCGACGTGGTGCGGGACCAGCGTGCGTACCTGGTCCGGATCACCACCCGTCAGGCGCTGAGCCGGCTGCGTACGCTCGGCCGCCGCAAGGAGTCCTATGTCGGCTCCTGGCTGCCCGAGCCGTTGCTGACCGCCCCGGACGTGGCGGATGACGTCGAGCTGGCCGACAGCGTCTCGATGGCGATGCTGCTGGTGCTGGAGACGCTCGCGCCGACCGAGCGGGCGGTGTTCGTACTGCGCGAGGTGTTCGACTTTGGATACGAAGAGATCGCCGAGGCCGTCGACAAGAGCCCGGCCGCGGTCCGCCAGATCGCGCACCGGGCGCGGGCGCACGTCGCGGCGCGCCGGCCGCGCGGGACCGTTTCCCCGGCCGAGACCCGGGACGCGCTCGATGCGTTCCAACGGGCGATCGAAACGGGCGATGTACAGAGCCTGCTCGACATCCTCGCGCCGGAAGTCGTCCTGATGGGTGACGGTGGCGGGATCAAGCAGGCCGTCCTGCGGCCCATCGTGGGGTCCGACAAGGTGGCCCGCCTGCTGGCCGCCGGGCTGGGCAAGGTCGCCGCCAGGGCGTCGCTGCGGCCGGCCGAGGTCAATGGCTATCCGGCGCTGATTCTCCGGCTCGACGGCGAGATCGACACCGTCGTGGCGATGCGCCTCGACGACGGCCTCATCACCGGGCTCTACGCCGTGCGCAACCCCGAGAAGCTGTCACATATGCAGCAGGAGACGGCCCTGCGCCGCTGAGCCCGAGGCCCCCGGGACGCGCACCACGGACATCCCCGCCGGCGCACGACGATGATCGTGCGCCGGCGGGGATTGTGCATGCGGCGAAGGGTGCGCACCCTGGGAGCCGCACGCCCGCACGGTACTGTGTGCGTAGTGGTTGAGCACTATGAACGTAGTAAAAGGAGCGGTTGACGTGGCACGACGGCGGGACCAGGTGCTGGATGCGGCGATCGAGGTGCTGGGGGCCGAGGGACTGCGGCGGCTGACCTATCAGGCCGTCGACACCACCGCGGGCGTCCCCACCGGCACCACGTCCAACTACTTCCGCAACCGCACGGCCCTGATCGACGGCATCGTCGACCACCTCCAGGCCCTGGAACGGCGCGAATGGGAATCCTTCGCGGCCGGCACCGACCCGGCCGACACCGGCGAGCTGGCCGAGGCGATGGCCGCCTTCGCCCGCCACGCCACCGGGCCGGCGCGGGCCCGTACGGCCGCCCGCTTCGCCCTCTTCCTGGAGTCCACCGCCCGGCCCGAACTCCGCGCCCCGCTCACCCGGGGCCGGCGGACGGTCCTCGCCTGGGGCGCGGAGCAGGTACGCCGCTTCGGCTCCGACGTCCCGGAACGGCACGGCCGGATCCTGCTCGACCATCTCGACGGCGTCATCCTGCATCAACTCGCCTTCCCCGACGAGGACTTCGACCCGACACCGGAGATCCGGGAGCTGTTGGGCGGGCTGCTGGGCCGAGAGCGCCGCGGCGCCGAGGCCCGTGCGGTGAAGTGACGCGCCACCCCGCACACCTGGCGCCCGGACGGCGGCCGCTGTCGGCCGATACGGCGCAATGCCTCCGCCCAACCGCTCGCCCACCCCTGCCCGTTGGCCCTGCGCGACGGGTTCACGCCGTGGGGCAAGTCTGGTAGGAAAGCTTCCTAACGATTGGGGACCCCTCATGGGCTGCCCCCACGGGCCCACGCCCCAAGGGCCCACCCCCCACGGCCCACTCCGGACTGGAGGACTCCATGCGCACCGGATCGATAGGCAGCCGGCCGACAGAAGAGCCGTCGGCAGACGGCCGGTCAACCGACCGCCGGACAGCGGGCAGGGGCCTGCCCAAGACCGCCGCCCGGGTCGCCCTCGGCCTCGCCCTGCTCGCCGTACCGGCCACCGCCATCGCCACCACGGCGGCCCCGGACGGGCGCCACGCCCCGGCCGCGGCCCGTCACGCGTCTCCCGCCGCGCGGGCCGCGACCGGCCTCGACGACCCCGCGAAGAAGGAGATCGCCATGCAGCTGGTCTCCAGCGCGGAGAACTCCTCGCTGGACTGGAAGGCCCAGTACAAGTACATCGAGGACATCGGCGACGGGCGCGGCTACACCGGCGGCATCATCGGCTTCTGCTCCGGCACGCACGACATGCTCGAACTCGTCGAGCTCTACACGAAGCGCAAGCCGGACAACGTCCTGGCCAAGTACCTGCCCGCGCTGCGCGAGGTGGACGGCAGCGACTCGCACGAGGGACTGGACCCCACCTACACCAAGGACTGGAAGAAAGCCGCCCAGGATCCCGAGTTCCAGAAGGCGCAGAACGATGAGCGCGACCGGGTCTACTTCAACCCCGCGGTCAAGCAGGGCAAGGCCGACGGCATCGGTGTGCTGGGCCAGTTCGCGTACTACGACGCGATCGTGATGCACGGCGACGGCGACGACAGCACCAGTTTCTCCAGCATCCGCAAGCGCGCGCTGGCCAAGGCGAAGCCGCCGGCCCAGGGCGGCGACGAGAAGACCTACCTGAACGCCTTCCTCGACGCGCGGGTCTGGGCGATGAAACAGGAGGAGGCGCACAGCGACACCAGCCGGGTGGACACCGAGCAGCGGGTGTTCCTCAAGAAGGGGAATCTCGATCTGCACACGCCCCTGGACTGGAAGGTGTACGGGGACAGCTTCCACATCGACTGATCCGGATCGTATGGTCCGGATCGGGTGGTCCGGCAGCGGTCGGCCGGGCGTCGCGGACCCCGACAGACCCCTGCAGACATCGACCGACCCCGACAGACATCGACGGCCCGTACGGGAACGGCAGGTGCCGCTCCCCTACGGGCCGTCGCCGGCGTCAGGGGTGTGCTGGGGTAATCGGCCGTCCACGGGTCAGTGCGCGGGGGCCGACGCCGGATTGCCCGAGTCCGCGGCCCGGCGGTCGGGCTGCTGCGGGATGCGCGCCTCGCCGGAGGTGCCGCTGTCGGCCTCCGGAGCCGCGGCCTCCATGGCCGTGACCTCCAGGGCATCCGTGGCATCCCCCTCCCCCGCCGTGTCCGCGCCCTTGCCGAAGTGGTTGAAGGCGAGGTTGAGGACGATGGCGACGAGGCACCCGGTGCTGATGCCGGAGTCCAGCACGACCAGCAGGTCCTTGGGGAAGTTGTGGTAGAACTCCGGCGCCGCGATCGGGATCAGGCCGATGCCGACGGAAGCGGCCACGATCAGGGAGTTCTCGCCCTTCTCCATCGCGGCGGAGGCCAGCGTCTGGATGCCGCTGGCAGCCACCGAGCCGAAGAGCACGATGCCGGCGCCGCCCAGGACGGGCAGCGGGACCAGTGAGATCACCGAGGCGGCCACCGGGGACAGGCCCAGCACGATCAGGATCAGACCGCTGGTGGCCACCACGAACCGGCTGCGCACCTTGGTCATCGCGACGAGGCCGATGTTCTGGGCGAAGGCGCTGTTGGCGAAGCCGTTGAAGAGCGGGCTGATGGCCGTCCCCAGGGTGTCGGCGCGCAGGCCGCCCTCGATGGTGCGCTCGTCCGCCGGGCGGCCGACGATCTTGCCGAGGGCGAGCATGTCGGCCGTCGACTCGGTCATGCACACCAGCATCACGATGCACATGGAGATGATCGCGGCGATCTCGAACTGCGGTGCCCCGAAGTGGAAGGGCGTCGGGAAGCCGATGATGTCCGCCTTGGTGATGGCGGCGAAGTCGGTGATGCCGACGGGTATCGCGATCAGGGTGCCGGCGACCAGGCCGAGCAGGATCGAGATCTGCTGGAGGAAGCCGCGCAGCACCTTGCGCAGCACCAGCACGATCAGGAACGTCAGCGCCGCCATCCCGATGTTCGTCAGGGAACCGTAGTCGGGCGCTTTGGAGTTACCCCCCTGGGACCAGTTGAAGGCCACCGGGAGCAGCGAGACACCGATCAGGGTGATGACGGTGCCGGTGACGACCGGGGGGAAGAAGCGTACGAGCTTGGAGAAGTAGGGGGCGACGAAGAAGCCGAGGACACCGGCGACGATGACCGCGCCGAAGATGATCGGCAGCGCGTTCTCGGGGCTCTGGGCCTTGCCGATGGCGACCATCGGCGTGACACCCGCGAAGGAGACGCCGTTGACGAAGGGGAGCTTGGCACCGACCTTCCAGAACCCGAGGGTCTGGAGGAGCGTGGCGATGCCGGCGGTGAAGAGGCTGGCGCCCATCAGGAAGGCGGTCTCGGTGGGGCTCAGCCCGCAGGCCGGTCCCACGATCATCGGTGGGGCCACCACGCCCGCATACATCGCGGCCACATGCTGCAGGCCGCTGGTGAACATCTTGAAGGGCGGGAGGGTCTGATCAACCGGATGCTTCCGGTCCTCCTCCGACTTCTGCCCGGAAATTGCGGCCACTGCGGGCCTCCTGTCGATTTCTGCGTCGCCGGGGCCGGCTACGCGAGGCTGTCACGGAGGTCTTGCCATGTGGTGCGGTGGTGCGAGAAGTCGCGCTGGTGAGCGTGGTGTGTAACGGGTGCGCTTGTGGCGCCGGGACGGATGGGCGACGGTCGACCGACCGGGGGGTACCCGGCCCCGGGGGTACGACGATGCTCCCTGGTGGAGATCCCGTACCCCCGGGGTCCGGCGCTTGTGGATCCCGCTCGGATCCACAAGCTCAGCCGGGAGCCGTCCCTCCCGGCCGAGTCTTGTGCGGTGCTCCCGAGGGGATCAGCCCTCGGCGGCGATACGGGCCAGACGCTGGGCCTCGGCGCGGGCGGTGCGCGCGATGGCGTCCTCGTCGACGTTGGTGAGGTGGTTGTCCTCGACGACCGGCTTGCCGTTGACCAGCGACAGCGTGACCGGGGCGGCCGCGCCGAAGACCAGGGCGGTGACCGGGTCGGCGATCGAGGAGTGGCCGAGGCCGTCGAGCTTCCACAGGACCAGGTCGGCGAGCTTGCCGGCCTCCAGGGAGCCGATCTCGCTCGTCCGGCCGAGAACCTGGGCGCCGCCGAAGGTGCCGAGCCGCAGCGCCTTGCGGGCGTTGAGGGCGGCCTCCCGGTGGGCGCCGAGGCGGTTGATCAGCAGCGCGTTGCGCAGCTCGGTGTGGAGCTCGCCGGACTCGTTGGAGGCGGTGCCGTCCACGCCGAGGCCGACGGGGACGCCGGCCGCGAGCATGTCGGGGACGCGGGCGATACCGGCGGCGAGGCGGGCGTTGGAGGAGGGGCAGTGCGCCACGCCGGTCTTCGTACGGGCGAAGGCGGCGATGTCGGAGTCGTTCATGTGGACGCAGTGCGCCATCCACACATCGTCACCGAGCCAGCCGGTCGACTCGAAGTAGTCGGTCGGGCCCATGCCGAACAGCTCGTGGCAGAACTTCTCCTCCTCCACGGTCTCCGAACCGTGGGTGTGCATCCGGACGCCCTTGCGGCGGGCGAGCTTGGCGCCCTCCCGCAGGAGCTCGGTGGAGATGGAGAACGGCGAACAGGGCGCGGCGGCGATGTGGACCATCGAGCCGAAGGAGGCGTCGTGGTACTTGTCGATGGCCTCCTCGGTGCCCAGCAGGGCGCCCTCGGTGGTCTCGACGGCGAAGTCCGGGGGCAGGCCGCCGTCCTTCTCGCTGCGGTCCATGGAGCCGCGGGCCAGCGTGATCCGGGCGCCGATCTCGGCGGCGGCCGCCAGCTCGGCGCCGACGAGGTCGCCGGAGCCCTGGGGGAAGACGTAGTGGTGGTCGGAGGCGGTGGTGACGCCGCCCTTGACCATCATGCCGAGCGAGCCCTGGGTGGCGGCCGCGAGCATCGGGGCGTCGATGCGGGCCCAGGTCGGGTAGAGCGCGACCAGCCAGTTGAACAGGTTGTGGTCGGTGGCCAGGCCCCGGGTGATCCACTGGTAGAAGTGGTGATGGGTGTTGATCAGGCCCGGGGTGACCAGGTGTCCCGTGCCGTCGACCCGGCGGACGACGTTCTCCAGTCCCTCGGGAGCCTTGCCCGCGCCCAGCGACTCGATGATGTTGTCCGCGACGACCACGTAGCCGGTGGCGTACTCGGTGTCGTTGGCGTCGACGGTCGCGATGGCGCAGTTCTCGATGACGATGCGCTGCTTCACCGCGCTGTCAGGGGATGCCGATGCAGCCATGGTGCTTCCTTCTTTCGAATACTGGCGATTTGGGCACGGCATGGCCCTACGGGATTTGAGTGCCGGAGCCGGGCGAGGCGGCTGACAGTACCGCTGCCCGTGGCGTGCTCCGGGTGCCGAGATGGTGGAAGAACAGGTTGAGCGTGACCGCGACCAGCGCTCCGGCGCTGATTCCGGAACCGAGCACGGTCTGTGCCCAGGCGGGGAAGTCCGCGTAGAAGGTCGGCGCGGCGAGCGGGATGATGCCTGCGCCGAGCGACACCGCCACCAGGATGATGTTGGAGCTGTCGTCGAGTCCGGCCTCGGAGAGCGTACGGATACCGCTGACCGCGATCGAGCCGAACAGGACGATACCCGCACCGCCGAGCACCGGCATCGGCACCAGGGAGACCACGGCGCCCAGGACGGGGAAGGCGCCGAGGACCAGGAGCACGGCGCCGGCGAGGGCGACGACGTACCGGCTGCGGACCCGGGTCAGTGACACCACACCGACATTCTGCGCGAACGCGCTGGTCGGGAAGCCGCCGAAGACCGGGCCGAGCAGAGTGGCGATGCCGTCGGTGCGCAGTCCCCGGGTGATGGTGGCGCCGGTGGTCCTGCGGTCGCAGATCTCGCCGAGGGCCAGCATGCCGGCGGACGACTCCGTCATCAGCACCAGCATCACGATGCACAGGGAGAGGATCGCGGCGGGCTGGAATTCGGGGGCACCGAAGGCGAACGGGGTGGGCAGTGCGGCGATCGGCGCCGAGCGCAGCCCGTCGAAGCTCGCCATCCCGAACGGGATCGCGGCGAGGGTGCCGACGACCAGGCCGATCAGCAGCGCGATCTGCTTGATGAAGCCCTGTGTGAAGCGCTGGATGAGCAGGATCACCACGAGGGTGAAGCCGGCCAGCGCAAGGTTCTTCATATCGCCGAAGTCGGCGGCCTGCTTGTCACCGCCCTGCGCCCAGCCGACCGGTACGGGCATCAGCGTGACCCCGATGAGGGTGATCACGACGCCGGTGACCAGCGGCGGGAAGAAGCGGAGCAGTTTCCCGAAGAACGGGCCGACCGCGAGGCAGAAGACCCCGGCGACCATCACCGCCCCGTAGATCGCGGGGAGTTGGTGGCCCTTGGAGGTGGTCTCGGCGATGGCGAGCATCGGGGTGATGCCGGCGGAGCTGGCCGCGTTGACGAAGGGCAGGCGGTTGCCGGCGAACTTACGGATGCCGAGCGTCTGGAGCAGGGTGGCGAGTCCGGCGATGAGGAGGCTCGCGGCGATCAGCCGGGTGCGGCCGGCGGTGTCCAGGCCGACGGCCTGACCGATGATCAGTGGAGGGGTGACGACGCCGGCGTACATGGCAGCGATGTGCTGGAGGGCGGCAGGGACGAGCCGCTTGGCCGCCGGCTTCTCGTCCACCGGGTGAACCGGTGGGACGGGGTGGTGCTCAACTTGCTCTTGCTGTGCCATGGGTCGTTCCCCTCGGAGTTCGCGCCCCCTCCCCGCTGCGGGGAGGGGAGGGGACGCGAGGCACGGCGTTGCGTCGAGGCCGTTAGAGGTTCGTCAGATCCATCGGGATCCGGGCTTCGACACCGTCGCGCAGAACAGTGGCTTCGATCAGGCCGTACGGGCGGTCCGCCGCGTAGTAGACCTCGTTGTCGTTCTTCAGCCCGAACGGCTCCAGATCCACGAGGAAGTGGTGCTTGTTCGGCAGCGAGAAGCGGATCTCGTCGACCTCGGAACGGTTGTTGATGATGCGCGAACCCATTTGGTACAGGGTCTGCTGGAGGGAGAGGCTGTAGGTCTCCGCGAAGGCCTGCAGCATGTGCTTCTTGACCTGCTCGTACGAACGCTCCCAGTTGGGCATCCGCTGCTCGTCGTCGGTCCAGTTGAACCGCCAGCGGCTGGATACCTGCGTGGCCAGGATGCGGTCGTACGCCTCCTTGAGGGTCGTGTACTTGTCCTTGATGTAGCCCCAGAACTCCGAGTTGGTGGAGTTCATGACGACCAGGTCCTTCAGGCCGGAGATGACCTGCCACTGCTCACCGTCGTAGACGATCTCGCTCAGCCGGGTCTCCTGGCCCTTGCGGACGAAGGAGTGCTTGACGTCGTCCGAGCCGATGAACTTGGAGTTGGCGTCGGAGGTGGCGATCCGCTCCCAGGAGTACTCCTCGATGCGGATGCGGGCCTTCTTGATCGGCTCCTGGCTGTTGACGAAGTGCCGGGCCAGGTGGATGCCGAACTGCTCGGCCGACTCGATGCCGTACTCCTTGGCGAAGGCGTACACGGTGTTCTTCGTCGTGTCCGTCGGCAGGCAGTTGGCGTTGGAGCCGGAGAGGTGGACCTCTTCCAGGTCGCCGGAGAGCGCGACCGAGACGTTCAGGTCCTTGATGTGGTGCGTGTCGCCGTCGCGGGTGATCTTGACGACGCGGTTTTCCGCTTTGCCATACTGGTTCTGGCCGAGAATCGTGGGCATGTCGGTGCTAGCTCCCTCGGTATACGGAGTAGCCGAACGGGTTGAGCAGCAGCGGTACGTGATAGTGCTCGCCCGGCTTGACGGCAAAGGTGATTGCCACCTCCGGGAAGAAGGCTCCGCTGTCCCTTACGCGGGGGGCGTCCTGCTGTTCCTCGGCTTGCTGGATTGCCTTGTGGTCGGTGCAGTGCTTGTTTGACACGAAGTAGTCCTCGACCGCGAAGTCGAGGCGTACGTGCGTGGTGCCTTCCGGCAGCGCCGGCAGGTCCTTGCAGCGCCCGTCGGCGTCGGTCTTGCCGGCGCCGTGGGCAGTCCAGGCGCCCTCGCTTCCGGAGCGCACCGAGAGCGTGAGGGCGACACCCTCCGCGGGGCGGCCCACGCTGGTGTCCAGGATGTGCGTGGACACCGACGTCGGTGCAGCCGTCTCGCTGCTCATGCTGCGTCTCCTTCTGCAATTTCGGTCAGGCGGGTCAGGCGGATCCGGTTGATCTTGCCGAGCTCGACACGAACGATCTCTCGTTCCTGTTCCGGCGTGTTGTCGATCCGGTTACGGACCGCATCGCGCATCTGCTCCCCGGTACGGCCGGAGGCGCAGATCAGGAAGACATGCCCGAACTTCTCCTGGTAGGCCAGGTTCAGTTCGAGCATCTCCGCCTTGAGCTCGTCGGAGGCGCCGGCCATGCCGCTCTGCTCGCGGTTCGAGGTCGGGTCGCCCGGCTTGGGCCGGCCGATGGGCGGGTGCCCGGCCATCGCCTCGGCCAGATCGTCCGCGGTCAGCTCGGCCATGGCGGCGTCGCTGGCGGCGAACAGGGCGTCGGTGGTGGCGTAAGGGCGCTGGGCGAGAATCTTGCTTCCCCATGCCCGGCTCGCGCACACCTCGTGCAGCTCGGCCGTGGCCGTACTGTCGTCGGCGGCGTTGAACCGGGAAAGACCTGGGGTCGAACTCGAAGACACGGGAAGCCTCCGTGGCCTGGTGCTGGACAGCTCTGCTTGGCTGGAAACAGCTAAGACCCCCGGCAACATCACGTCAACACTTTGTTGAAAACTCGGCAACACAAAAACCGCCGACCGGTGATTCCGGACGGCGGCTTGGGTTGAGGACGGGCGGTTGCGACCGGATCGCCTCAGTCGGCGCCCTTCGCGGTGTTCTCCCGGTTCAGATAGTTGTACACCGTGAAGCGGCTGACGCCGAGCGCGCCCGCGACCGTCTCCACGCCGTGGCGCACGGAGAAGGCGCCGCGGGACTCCAATATGCGGACGACCGACTGCTTGGTCTTGCGGTCCAGGTCCGCCAGCGGCATGCCGTGGCGGCGCTGGAGCTCGGCGAGGATGTGGTCGAGCGAGTCCGACAGATGCGGAAGCCGTACGGCCACCCGGTCCTGACCCTCCCAGGCCAGGACGACATCGTCGCCCTGGGCCAGGTCGGGCGCGACCATCTGTCCGCCCATCGCATCCACCAGCGGCTTGACCGCCTGGACGAACGGGTGGTCGGCGGGTTCGGTCACCTGACATCCCCCTTGTCCGGCTCGGCGTCGGCGATCACATTGACCTGCAGCGAGACCCGGGTGGCGCCCGCCCCCAGGGATTCCCGCAGCAGGGCATTGACCGCGCCCAGTACCCGGTCGGCGTCGCCCTCGGCCGTATTGCCGAACGGGCCGACGTCCACGGCGTCCAGCTCGGCGCCGGTGACGATCTCCCGCGCCACCACCGCATGGGCCGGCGCCTCGTCCAGGTCGAACGGCTCCGTCGTGAACTCAACTCTCAATCGCACGCCGCTCAACCTACGCGCGCATCGCCCCCGCCACCAGAAATTGCCCAGGACCCCTCTTGACAGCGTCCAAGCCTGGCAGGCAGTGTTCCGTTACGCAGAAATTAAGTTCCACAATTCGGAAGGGGCGCCGGCCTTCATGGGTTTCACGGACACGCGCTTCAACGTCAATCTGTCGATTCTTTTCACCGAGCTTCCGTTGCTGGAGCGGCCGGCGGCCGCGCGGGCGGCGGGTTTCACGGCGGTGGAGCTGTGGTGGCCGTGGGTGGATGCCCCGGTCCCCGAGCAGGCGGAGCTGGACGCGCTGCGCGACGCCCTGAACGATGCGGGCACCCGGCTGGTGGGGCTGAACTTCTACGCCGGGCAGCTGCCGGGCCCCGACCGCGGTGCGCTGTCGGTCCCGGGTGAGGAATCCGAGAGGTTCCGGGCGAACGTGCCGGTGGCGGTCGAGTTCGCCAAGTCGCTGGGCTGCACCACCTTCAACGCCCTCTACGGCAACCGCGTCGAGGGCGTCGAGGCGGCCGAGCAGGACGCGCTCGCGCTGGAGAACCTGGCCTTCGCCGCCCGCGCGGTCGCCGAGATCGACGGCACGCTGATCATCGAGGCGCTCAACGCCCCCGAGTCACCCAAGTGCCCGATCGTCTCCGCGCCCAAGGCCATCGAGATCGTGGACGCGGTGAACGCGGCGACCGGCCTGGACAACGCACGGTTCCTGATGGACCTGTACCACCTGTCCATGAACGGCGAGGACCTCGATGAGGTCATCGACCGCTACACCGCCAAGACCGCCCATGTGCAGATCGCCGACAACCCCGGCCGCGGCGCCCCCGGCACCGGCTCCCTCGACTTCACCGCCCTGCTCGCGCGGCTGAAGAAGAACGGCTACGACGGCTGGATCGGCCTGGAGTACAAGCCGGGCGACGCCCCCAGCGCCTCCTCCTTCGCGTGGCTGCCCGCCCCGCTGCGGCCCGCCCCGTAACCCGGCCCGGCACCCGCCCCGAATTCTTTTGAGTGTGAAAGAGGCTATTTCGATGAGCAACCTCCCCAAGATCGCGTGGATCGGCCTGGGCATCATGGGCTCCCCCATGGCCGAGAACCTGATCAAGGCCGGCTACGCCGTGTCCGGCTTCACCCTCGAGGCCGACAAGCTCGAGCGCCTGGCCAAGGCCGGCGGCACCGCGGCCGGCTCGATCGCCGAGGCCGTCAAGGACGCCGACGTCATCATCACCATGGTCCCCGCCTCCCCGCAGGTCGAGGCCATCGCCTACGGCCCCGACGGCATCCTGGACAACGCCCGCTCGGGCGCCCTGCTGATCGACATGTCCTCGATCACCCCCCAGACCTCCATCGACCTGGCCAAGGCCGCCGGCGACAAGGGCATCCGTGTCCTGGACGCCCCCGTCTCCGGCGGCGAGGCCGGCGCCATCGAGGCCGTCCTGTCGATCATGGTCGGCGGCGACCAGGCCGACTTCGACGCCGCCCGCCCGATCCTCGAGGCCCTCGGCAAGACCATCGTGCTCTGCGGCCCGCACGGCTCCGGCCAGACCGTCAAGGCCGCCAACCAGCTCATCGTCGCCGTCAACATCCAGGCCTGCGCCGAAGCCGTCGTCTTCCTGGAGAAGTCCGGCGTCGACCTCGCCGCCGCCCTCGACGTCCTGAACGGCGGCCTGGCCGGCTCCACCGTCCTCGCCCGCAAGAAGGACAACTTCAAGAACCGCGACTTCAAGCCCGGCTTCCGCATCGACCTCCACCACAAGGACATGGGCATCGTCACCGACGCCGCCCGCACCGTCGGCGCCGCCCTGCCCGTCGGCGCCGTCGTCGCCAACCTCGTCGCCTCCCTCCGCGCCCAGGGCGACGGCTCCCTCGACCACTCCGCCCTCCTGCGCGGCGTCGAGCGCCTCTCCGGCCACACCATCGAAGGCTGATGCCCTTCAGGGCCCGCATTTCCCAGGCATTTCCCGGGTCCTGAACCCCTAGATTTCCGGGCGGCGGCCGCGCTGACACCTGTCCTGTCGCGCCCAGGCGCGGCCGTCGCCCGGAACACCAGCCCACACCCAGGTTTTATTTCAACAAACTGTTGACGTTTGGTCGGAGCAGTTCTTACGCTCCGACATGCGGAAGCCAATTCCGCGCTCTCGTACGGAAGGTCACCATGTCGAAGCCCACGCTGACGACCGAGTCCGGCGCCCCGGTCGCCGACAACCAGAACTCCGCCACCGCCGGCGTCGGCGGCCCGATCATCCTCCAGGACCAGCACCTGCTGGAGAAGCTCGCGCGGTTCAACCGCGAGCGCATCCCGGAGCGCGTCGTGCACGCCCGCGGCTCGGGCGCCTACGGCTACTTCGAGGTGACCGACGACGTCACTGGCTTCACCCGCGCCGACTTCCTGAACACCGTCGGCAAGCGCACCGAGACGTTCATCCGCTTCTCGACCGTCGCCGACAACCTCGGTGGCCCGGACGCCGCCCGCGACCCCCGCGGCTTCGCCCTGAAGTTCTACACCGAAGAGGGCAACTACGACCTCGTCGGCAACAACACCCCGGTGTTCTTCATCAAGGACCCGATCAAGTTCCCCGACTTCATCCACTCCCAGAAGCGCGACCCCTTCACGGGCAAGCAGGAGGCGGACAACGTCTGGGACTTCTGGGCGCACGCCCCCGAGGCCACCCACCAGATCACCTGGCTGATGGGCGACCGCGGCATCCCGGCCTCGTACCGTCACATGAACGGCTACGGCTCGCACACCTACCAGTGGACGAACGCCAAGGGCGAGGCCTTCTTCGTCAAGTACCACTTCAAGACGAACCAGGGCATCCGCTCCCTGAGCAGCGAGCAGGGCGCCGAGCTGGCGGGCAAGGACCCCAACAGCCACCAGACGGACCTGCTGCAGTCCATCGAGCGGGGCGTGTACCCGTCCTGGACGCTGTACGTGCAGATCATGCCCGCGGCCGAGGCGGCGAACTACCGCTTCAACCCCTTCGACCTCACCAAGGTGTGGCCGCACGCCGACTACCCGCTGCAGCGGGTCGGCCGCCTGGTCCTGGACCGCAACCCGGACAACGTCTTCGCCGAGGTCGAGCAGTCGGCCTTCTCGCCGAACAACTTCGTGCCCGGCATCGGCCCGTCCCCGGACAAGATGCTCCAGGGCCGGCTGTTCGCCTACGCCGACGCGCACCGCTACCGCCTGGGCGTCAACCACACCCAGCTGCCGGTGAACGCCCCCAAGGCGACCCAGGCCAACAACTACGGCCGGGACGGCCTCATGGCGACCAACGGCCAGGGCCGTAACGCCAAGAACTACGAGCCGAACTCCTACAGCGGCCCGGTGCAGACGAACGAGGCGCTCTCCGCCCCGCTCGCCATCTCCGGCTACACCGGCACCCACGAGGCCCCGGCGCACACCAAGGACGACGACTTCTTCCAGGCCGGTGAGCTCTACCGCCTGATGTCCGAGGACGAGAAGAAGCGCCTGGTGGACAACATCGCCGGCGGTCTCTCCCAGGTCAGCCGCGACGATGTGATCGAGAAGAACCTCGCCCACTTCCACGCCGCCGACCAGGACTACGGCAAGCGCGTCGAGGCCAAGGTCCGCGAGCTGCGCGAGGACTGACGGGAGGTCAGCCTCCTTGCGCATCCGTACCGGTCGGCCCGTTGAGGGGTGGTCGACCGGTACGGAGAGGTAGCGCGGTGCTCCGCGGCACCCGGGGAGTTACCAGTGCGGTGGCCGCGCTCGCCCGATAGGGAAGGGCGAGCCACTCCCCGCCGCGGAGCCCGCCTCCTGCCTCCGTCCCACGGCCTCCGTCCCGTGGGACCACGACTCCGTCCGGTGGTGCGATGTCCTGTCGCGCCCAAATCTCGTATCACCGGACGGGAACCACCCACGAAGGGCCCGGAATCCGTACGGTCACGGATTCCGGGCCCTCCGTGCGTTCCGCCGCTCCCGCCAGAGGTCCGCCCGGCCTGCGGATCTCCTCTTGTTTCGGCCCCCTGCGCACCGTTTTGGAGGAGCATGGACGACAGCGGCAGCACCGTCCGTCTGCCGCCCACCCGCAAGTTGCCAGGAGCCCATATGGCCGACAGCGTGCCGGTGCGGTGCCCTACGTGCCGCCGCGAGAACGCCTTCACCCCGCCCACCTTCCCGTGCGCCTGCGGCGCGCCGCTGACCATGCCCGTCCTGCGCGGCGGGGTACCGGTCGAGATACTCCACCGCACCTGGCAGGCCTCCTGGGTACAGGTCCGGTGCGAGGTCTGCGGGCGGCAGGACGAGTGGCCGGCGCCGGAATCGGGCTGTGCCTGCGGCACGGTCGTCCGCGTCCCGGTGGTCCCGGCGCCCGCTCCGCCACCGCCCCTCATCCCGGAGCCCGGCGCCTTCGGCCCGCCCGGTGCGCCCGCCCTCCGGCCGCCTGCCGCGCCGGCTCCCCGGCCGGCCGTGCTGCGGCCCGCGTTCCGCCCCGTCACCATCCGTACCGCCCGGGACTGCGTCACCGCCGCCGCGCAGTATCTGAAATGGCTGGGTTTCACGGACGTCGGCCGTACCCAGGAGCGCAGCGCAGCCGGTGTCGACCTGCGGGGCACCGGAGTGGTGGCCCAGGTCGACCCGACGACCCGGTCCACCACGCTCCGCGAGGTCGAATGCGTCTGGCTCAACGGCCTCAACGACTCGGCCGTCGCCGTCTTCTTCTCCCTGGCCGGCTACGCCCGCGACGCCCGCGCCCGCGCCGACGAGCTCCATCTGCCGCTGTTCGTGATGGACCTCACCGGCACGCCGCAGCCGGTCAACGACCCGGCGGACGAGCTGATCAAGTACGGCGCCACGGGACGCTGACCCCGGCCCCGGCGGTCGCCGTCAGCAGTCGCGGGGCGTCCGCCGGCGGCTGCCCGGGCCGCGCGGGGACGAGGTCGCGGCGGTCGCCGCGGGCGAGGCGCACGGGCCGGCGCCCGCGGGTCAGGTCGTCGGGGTGACCGCCGGCGCACGGCCCGCCGTCGAGCCGCCGTCGACGGCGATCTCGGCTCCGGTCAGATAGGCCGAGGCATCGGAGGCGAGGAAGGCGACCAGGCCGGCGACGTCCTGGGGCAGGCCGATGCGGCGGAGGGCGACGCCGGGGTGGTTGCCGGGGCCGGCGGGCGGGGCGAAGCTCTCGACCATGGGGGTGTCGATGATGCCCGGGTGGACGGAGTTGACGCGGATGCCGTGCTCGCCGAGTTCCAGCGCGGCGACCTTGGTGAGGCCGCGCAGACCCCATTTGGAGGCGCCGTAGCCGCCGGTGCGGGCGACGCCGGTGAGGCCGGCGGTGGAGGAGATATTGACGATGGAGCCGCCGCCCGCGCGGATCATGGGCTCCCGTACCGCCCGGATACCGAGGAACGGCCCGACGAGATTGATGCGCAGCGTCGACTCGAAGGCCTCCGGGGACTCGTCGCACAGGGGCATCGAGCGGAAGACCCCGGCGTTGTTGACGAGGATGTCGAGGCCGCCGAAGGCCTCCAGCGCGAGGTCGACGGCGGCGGTCCAGCGGGACTCGTCGGTGACGTCGAGCGGGATGTAGCGCGCGGCGTCGCCGATCTCGGCGGCGACCTTCTCGCCGAGGTCGTCGCGTACGTCGCCGAGCACCACGCGCGCGCCGAGCCGGGCGAACAGCCGGGCGGCCTCGGCGCCCTGGCCGCGCGCGGCTCCGGTGATGACGGCGGTCTTGCCTTCGAGTGTGAGCACGGGCCCTCCCACGACTGCCGACTGCTGCCGGGCGCTTTTGTCCCGCAATTTGACGGGTGGTCAGGTGGGCGGGTCAAGAGGGCACGAGCGAACGCGCCCGCGGGAGACGATCGGGAGGCGGGCGCAGGACGACCGGGACGCGAGCGGGCGGCGGGCGGCGGCCCGGAAGCGATCGCGAGACGCTCGGGAGGCGATCGGGGGACAATGCGGAGATGATCGACGCACACGCGCTCCGGGCCGCCTGCCTGGGCTTTCCCGGTGCGACCGAGGAATTCCCGTTCCCCCGGCACCCGGACGTCTCGACCTTCAAGGTCGGCGGCAAGATCTTCGCGCTGACGACGCTGACGGCCATCCCGCTGACCGTGAGCCTCAAATGCGATCCGGAGCTGGCCGAGCGGCTGCGCGCCGCGCACCAGGAGGTGGTGCCCGGCTATCACCTCAACAAGCGGCACTGGAACACCGTTTCGCTGGTCGGGGACCTCACCGACCGGCTGGTCCTCGACATGATCGAGGACTCCTACGACCTGATCGTGGCTTCCCTGCCCCGGGCGCAGCGCCTGCTGCTGGACTGGCCGGGGGAAGGTCAGCAGTGACCGGCCGGTCCCGGCGTGCCGGGCGGGGTGCGGTGCCCGGCCCGGCACACCGAGGGCCGGTGCCTACAGCACGCCGCCCCGTGCGGTGGCGGGGGCGACGGTGTTGAGCGCACCGTCCACGCTGCCGTTCCCGGCGTACTCGGCGGTGTAGCCGCCCAGCACCGCCTCGGCGACGGACAGCGACCGAGTCGCGTCACAGGAGGCCCGGCCGGCGGTGTCGGTCCTGGCCACGCACAGGACCTTGCCCGCGCCGTCCTTGAACGTGATGGTCGCGTTCCAGATGGCGTCCTGGGGGCCGTTGTCGCGGTCCCGGACCAGGGTGGCGTTCAGATGACCGAGCTTGGCCTCCGCCGGCGACTGCCGGATCAGCTCGGCGCGCCCCGCGGTCAGCTTGGTGCCCATCTCGGGGACCGTACGCGCCGGGCCGCACAGACCGCGCGTCCAGTCGAAGTACGCGCCGGGTGCGCAGGTCACGCGCTCCTGCTGGGCCGCTGCGCCGCCGGTGGACGGGTTGCAGCGGTAGTAGGCGGCGGCGCTGTCGGCGTCGATCGCCAGCAGGTCACCGGGCTTGCCACCGTGCTGGTGGCCGGTCGCGCTCTGGCAACCCGCGGTGAACACCTCGGTGTTGTAGCCGCCGTGCTGGTCGGGCCCGACGGCGGAGGCGGGGGCGGCGAAGGCCCCCAGAGAAGCAACCACGGCAGCTGCTGCGGTCGCCCAACGAGCAATACGCGTCATGGAGTTCCGTTTCTTCGGGTGGTTCGACGGTGGTTGACGAGTGGATTGATGGGGGGTTGGGGGTGGTTGTGAGTGGTTGAGATGATGGGCGGTAATTGGCGCGAAGAGGCCTTGCCCTTGGCCTGAATCCTGTCATGATCGCGCCGACCGCACCCTACGGGGACCCACCCTCGCCAGTGATCTTGTGCGAACGAAACAAGCCAGGTAGGCGCCGCTATTAGGGTGGCGGCATGCGAACACTCCGCCAGGCCGCACGCGTTGCCGTGCTCGATCCCGATGGCGCGATCTTTCTCTTCCGGTACGACAACGAAGAGGTCGGCGTCCACTGGGCCATGCCCGGCGGAGGACTGGACCCCGGCGAGAGCCCGCGCGAGGGCGCACTGCGCGAACTCCGCGAGGAGACCGGCTGGACCGACCTGGAGCCGGGCCCGCTGCTGTGCACCTGGGAACACGACTTCACCCGCCCCCAGGCGGCCGGCACCGGCGTGCCCGTACGGCAGCACGAGCACCTCTACCTCGCGCACGGGCCGCGCCGGGAGGTGGCCGACGGCGTGGCGGCCGCGCACGCCGACGACAAGATCCTGCAGGGCCGCTGGTGGACCCCGGCCGAACTGGCCGACTCCCCCGACCCGCTCTGGCCGCCCCAGCTCCCCGCCCTGCTGGCGGCGGTGCGCGACACCCCGCCCGGCTCCGACCCGGCCCCGGTCCACCTGGGGTACGTACCGAACGAGGCGCCACCGCACCCCGAGGTGCTCTGGTCGCACGGCGCCACCCTCGCCGCCTGGGCCGCCGAACGCCCGCTGCCCGTGCACACCTACCGGGTGGACGACACGGGGCTGCACTCCGAGGACATCGGCAACGGCTGGTGGTCGCTGACCTGGGTCGAGGGCGGACGGGCGGTGCTCCACGGACTCGACCTCGACTACAGCGACACCGTCGCGCAGGCTCCACCCGTCGATCTGCTGGCCGGCGGCCCGTCCTGGCTGCCCTGGGAGCGGCTGACCGCGCTGACCGACCGCGGCGAGGGCATCGGCTTCCTCTACTGGTGGGCGGACGGCGCGTGGGGCCGTGCCCCGTACCCGTACGCGGTGCGGGAGGACGGCGTGCGCGCCATGGTCCCCGACGGCGACGACGAGGTGCGGGCCGTCCTCACTGCGCTGGCGGAGGACGGTACCGATGCGGCGGAGGTGCGGCGCATGGGGACGCCCGAGGCACGGGCGGCCGCCGTGCGCGGTCTCGCCCGCCCGCACCTGCCGGCCGGCCACGGGGAGCCGGCGGACCGGCGGGTGCCGTGCGAACTTCCGGAACAGTACGCGGGGGTGATCGCGGTCGCGATGCGCGCGGCCGGCGAACTGCCCCGCGCGACGCCCGCCGCGGGCGCCGCCCTGGAGCGTCTGACGTCCTGGCTGCGCGCCCACCACCCACAAGGCGACGACGGGCGCCGCCTGCTCACCGCGGCGTTCGCCGACGGCACGGACCCCGGCAACCTGTACCGCCGCGACGGCTTCCACGACGAGCGGGGCAAGCGGCTCGCCGACGAACTGTGCGACCTGCTCGATGACCTGCGGGGGACGGACGCGGCGGGCGACGCCGAGGCCGGGCGCTGGATGTACCTGCGGGTGCAGATCCCGGCGGACGCCGGGGCCGGCGCCGATACGGTCACCGTCGACCGCGCCCATGACCACCTGCCGGCCTGGTGGGGCGCCCGCTACGGCACGGCCGTGGCCCGGCCGGACACCCTGGCACGCGAGATGGCATCCCGCGCACCCCGCTGGCGCCCGGCCTGGGCCCGGCTCCTGGACGAGGACATCCCCCGCCGGGGCGCACCAGCGGCGCTCTGCCGCCCGCCCATGACCTCTCGGACCGGCCCCTAGCGCACCGCCCCCAGCGCCTTCGCCAGCCGCTCCCGCAGCTCGACCTTGCGGACCTTCCCGCTCACCGTCATCGGGAACTCCTCGACGATCTCGAGGTAGCGCGGAACCTTGTAGTGCGCGAGCCGGGAGCGGCAGTAGTGCGCCAACTCCTCGTGGGTGAGCGGCACTTCGGGGTCGCGGAGGATGACGCAGGCGGCGATCTCCTCGCCGTACTTCTCGTCCGGGACGCCGACGACCTGGACGTCCGCGATCTTGGGATGGGAGTGGAGGAACTCCTCGATCTCCCGGGGATAGACGTTCTCACCACCCCGGATGATCATGTCCTTGATCCGGCCGACGATCCGTACGTACCCGTCCTCGTTCATCACCGCGAGGTCGCCGGTGTGCATCCAGCGCGCGGCGTCGATGACCTCGGCGGTGCGCTCGGGCTCCTCCCAGTAGCCGAGCATCACGCTGTAGCCGCGGGTGCACAGTTCGCCCGGGGTGCCGCGCGGGACGGTCACGCCGGTCGCCGGGTCGGTCACCTTGACCTCGATGTGCGGCAGTACCCGGCCCACCGTCGCGGTGCGGTGTGCGAGGTCGTCGTCGCGGCGGGTCTGGGTGGAGACCGGCGAGGTCTCGGTCATGCCGTAACAGATGGACACCTCGGCCATGTGCATCTCGGCCACGACGCGTTTCATGACCTCTTCCGGGCACGGGGAGCCCGCCATGATCCCGGTGCGGAGCGAGGAGAGGTCGTACGAGGCGAAGTCGGGGTGGTTGAGTTCGGCGATGAACATGGTGGGGACGCCGTAGAGGGAGGTGCAGCGCTCGTCCTGGACGGCCCGGAGCGTGGCGGCGGCGTCGAAGGCGGGGGCCGGGATGACGATGCAGGCGCCGTGCGAGGTGGCGCCCAGGTTGCCCATCACCATGCCGAAGCAGTGGTAGAAGGGCACCGGCAGACAGATCCGGTCGTGCTCGGTGTAGCCGACCGTTTCGCCCACCCAGTAGCCGTTGTTGAGGATGTTGTGGTGGGAGAGGGTGGCGCCCTTGGGGAAGCCGGTGGTGCCGGAGGTGTACTGGATGTTGACCGGGTCGTCGGCGGTCAGGCCCCGTTCGCAGTCGGCCAGGCGGGCGGCCGGGATGGCGGCGCCGGCGGCCAGCAGGCCGCCCCAGGACGCCGGGTCGCCGATGTGGACGACCTCGCGCAGCGCCGGGCAGTCGCCCCGTACCTGCTCGGTCATCCGGCGGTAGTCGCTGCTCTTGTGGCGGATCGCGGAGATCAGCACCGCGATACCCGCCTGCCGCAGCACATACGCCAGTTCGTGGACGCGATAGGCCGGGTTGACGTTGACGAGAATCGCGCCGATCTTCGCGGTGGCGTACTGGACGAGCACCCATTCCGCGCAGTTGGGCGACCAGATGCCGACCCGGTCGCCCTTGCCGACGCCCTTGGCCAGCAGTCCGAGGGCCACCTCGTCGACCGCGCGGCCCAGTTCGGCGTACGTCCAGCGACGGCCGCTCGCCGCCTCGACCAGCGCCTCACGGTCACCGAAGCGGGCGATGGTACGGGCGAGATCGGCGCCGATGGTACGGCCGAGCAGGGGCCGTTCCGCGACCCCGCTCGCATACGCCAACTCGGCCGGATCCGTCTGCTGCTGACTGCTCATCGGTGGTTCTCCTCGCGGTACTCGGCGTCGCCGTCGCCCTGCGCGGTGCGCTCTTCGGCGCGAAACGGCGAGATCGGTCTGGTGGTGGGAGGCCTGGAGGAATCGCCGGTCGGCGGGACGGATCCTGGCCCAGCGGCAGCCGGCGGTCAACCCGCCCCCGCACCCCGCGCACCCGACCCGCACCTGACCTGCACCCTGGCCGGAATCCGCTCCCTGCCCCACGGCATGTTCGACCCGGCACGCGGCCACGCCGAGCACGGCACGGCCGCGTGTGCCGGCCTCCAGGAGAGGGAGTTCTGTTGTGGTTGCGCGCGGGCCCACGCGCCTCGCGCGGCGTGGGTCCGTCACGGGGTGTGCGGGGCCGGCGGTCAGTTGACGTCGCGGTCGAGGCCGGACCAGTACGGCTGGCGGAGCTTGAACTTCTGGATCTTGCCGGTGGCCGTGCGGGGGATGGCGTCGCGGAACTCCACGGAGGTGGGTGCCTTGTATCCGGCCATGCGCGCCTTGCAGTGGGCGATGATGTCGGCCTCCTGTGCCGTCGCCCCCTCGGCGAGGACCACCAGGGCCTTGATCGTCTCGCCCCACTTCTCGTGCGGCACACCGATGACGGCGACCTCGGCGACCGCCGGGTGGCTGAAGATCGTGTCCTCCACCTCGATCGACGAGACGTTCTCGCCGCCGGTGATGATCACGTCCTTCTTGCGGTCGGAGATCGTGAGGTGGCCGTCGGCCTCGTCGAGGGTGCCGCCGTCGCCGGTGTGGAACCAGCCGTCCTCCAGCGCCGCCGAGGTCTCCTCCGGCTTGTCCCAGTAGCCCTCGAGCACCGTGTTGGAGCGGGCCAGGACCTCGCCCGACCCGGACACCTTCAGCGTGACGCCGAGCGCGGGCAGTCCCGCGCGGGACAGCTTCCGCGCCCGCTCCTCGGCCGGCAGCGCCGCGTCCTCGGGCCGGATCCGGTTGAAGGTGAGCAGCGGCGAGGTCTCGGTCAGACCGTAGATCTGGGTGAACTCCCAGCCCAGTTCCTCGCCCATGCGCTGGATGGTCCTGCTCGGCGGCGGGGCGCCCGCGCAGACGACCCGTACCCGATCGCGGCCCGGGATCTCGCCCTGCCATGTCGCCGCCGCGTCCAGCACGGCGTTCCAGACCGCGGGCGCACCGCACATGAGCGTGACGCCGTGCTCCTCGACCCGGCGCAGGATCTCCGCGCCGTCGACCTTGCGCAGCGCCACCTGTTTGACGCCGAGCCCGGCCATCACATACGGCATGCCCCAGCCGTTGCAGTGGAACATCGGCAGCGTGTGCATGTAGACATCGCGCTCCCACACCCTGGTGTGCAGGCCGAAGGTCATGCCGTTGACCCAGATGTTGCGGTGGGTCAGCTGTACGCCCTTGGGCCGGGCGGTGGTGCCCGAGGTGTAGTTGATCGTCGCGGTGGCGTCCTCGTCCGGGTTCGACCAGGGCCGCGGATCGACGCCGAAGCGCATCAGCCCGGTCTCGGTCTGCTCGCCGAGAACGAACCGGTGGCGTGCCGTGACACCGGCCAGGGCGTCGTCCAGCTCCGGGTCGACGAGCAGGACCGAGGCCCCGCTCTGCTGCACCACGTAGGCCACCTCTTCGGGCTTGAGGCGGAAATTGACCGGCACGCAGATCCGGCCGCTCATCGGCACCGCGAACAGCAGCTCCAGCATCCGCGCGGAGTTGTGGGCGACCACCGCCACCCGCTCGCCCTCGCCCACCCCGAGCGCATCGAACCCCGCCTGCCAGGCCCGCACCCGTTCGGCGAACCGCCCGTACGTCGACTCGGGCACCGGCGGGCCGGGCTGCTGCGGCTCGTCGATCACCCCGGGACTGGCGCGGAAGCCCAGCTCGGCCCGGTCGAGGAAGTCCGCAATCGTCATCGGTGTCCGCATCGTTCTCTCTCCTGTATCCGGCACGCATACGTCTGAGACGGGATCCTGGCGGCTGCCGTCGCCGGCACCGGACGCGACGGCTTCCGGGACGGCAACGGCAGAGCGTGATCTTGACGCCTGCAGACATCATCGGCGTGCCCGATGCGGGTGGTCCAGTCATCGGGGCCGCGGAGTCGTCCCGTGCGGACTACCTGGTGAGGCGGGGCGGAGGTGCCGCCCCGCCCCGGCCCCGGCTACTTGTCGGCGGTCAGCCTGCCCGCCGCGCCCCAGCTGTCGGCCGGGACCTCCTGGATCCACACCTGCACGCTCTCGGCGGGAATCCGGTACGTGTCCACGAACGCGTCGGTGATCTGCTTGACCAGCTCCCGCTTGAGCTCGACGCTGCGCGGACCCTGCTGGACGGTGACGATCGGCATGGCTGAACTCCCTTGTCAGTGGCGGCCGTTCCGCTGCTGTCGGCTCCGGTTGTCCGGGGCTCCGGACGGCTCACCGGCGTGGGATCAGTCCATCGCGTACGGGAGGCGCGACCAAGAAGCGGATCGCGCAGGCAGCGATCACCGATCGAGATCGGGGGGCGCCGCGCAGGCCCGCAGCAGGAGTTCCACCCCCGCGGGCGGGGCGGTCCGCTGGACGGCGAGGGAGGTGGTCAGCTCCATCCCCGGGTTGCGGAACGGGAGATAGGCCACCTTCGGGGTGCTCAGGCGCTGGGCGTGGGCGGCGTAGACGACGGTCCACAGGGCGTCGGCCGGGCCGCAGGCGCCGATCGCGGCCAGGGTGTTGTCGAGGCTGCCGGGCCGGGGGCCGGGGACCGGGGTGAAGCCGGCCTGGTGGCAGGCCGTGACGACAAGGTCGACCAGGGGGCGGTTCATGCGGCGTTCGGTCAGGATCAGCGGCACCTCCGCGAGGTCGGCGAGGGCGATGGTGCCGGGCGAGGCGGCGAGCGAGTGGCGGGCGGGGACGGCGGCCACCAAGGGGTCCTGCCACAGCGGGACGAAGCTCAGGGCCTCCCGGGCCTCCCCCCGGGCTTCATGGGCCGGGGAGCGGCCCCCGTCGTCCACCCCGCCGCGTACGAACGCCGCGTCCAGTTCACCGGCCGCGACCCGCTCCAGGCGTTCCCGGGCCGGGACGGCGACCAGTTCCACGCCGATGTCCGGGGCGAGTTGGGCCAGCGCGTCCAGCACCCGGTCCAGGTGGGCGCCCAGGCCCGTACCGGTGCCCACCCGCAGGGTGCCCGCGCGGGCGGCGGCCAGGTCGGCGACGACCGCGCGGGCCCGTTCCTCGGCGGCGAGCAGCGCCCGCGCCTCGGGCAGAAACCGCTCGCCGATCGGCGTCAGCCGCACCTGGCGCGCCGACCGGTCGAAGAGGTCGGCGTTCAACTCCCTTTCCAGGCGCCGGATCTGCTGACTCACCGCCGACTGCACGATGTGCAGCCGGTCCGCCGCGCGCCCGAAGTGCAGCTCCTGCGCGACCATGACGAAGTACCGCACCTGCCGGAGTTCCACGCCTCCCCCGTCCCGGTCGATCGCCGGCCGACGCCGCCGATCCCCCGCCGATCCCCTGTCGATTCCCCTGAGTATTCCGCTCCCGCGGCGCTCGCCGCCCGGACCGCACCCGCCCGAACAACGCACCGCTGAGGAATCATCCCCGGCGCACGACGGTCACCCGCTCCCGGGGTCGCGTCCAGGGTGGTGCGGCCGGGGGCTCCCGTGGGGAGGACCGGCCGCCGTCACCTCTCGCCGCCGCCGGCCCGGTGCGTGCGCGGGGCGATCGGGGCGAGTACGCCCAGGCGCTCCTCGATCCGCTGCGCCGCGTCCAGACACAGGTCCTCGCGGTACATCCCGGCCACGACCTGCACGCCCTGCGGCAGCCCGGCCGCGAGTCCGGTGGGCACGACCACGGCCGGCACCCCCACATAGGTCGTCGCGGTCAGCAGCCGCATCGGCGTCATCATCGCGTCGCGTTCCTCCGCGGTCCGCGGTATCAGCACCTCCGGTACCGGTTGCGTGGACACCGGCCCGAGCAGCAGCGGACAGCGCTCGAAGAAGCGGGCCCATGCGCGCTGGACGCCCAGGCGTACGCCGGGCTGGCGGACGTACTCCTCCAGGCCGATGGCCGGGTGGCGCTGGGTGTCCAGCTCGATGTGGCGGGCGCTGTCGTCGGTGAGCAGCCTCCTGAGCACGGGCCAGACCAGGGAGAACTCGGTGCGCAGCAGCGCGCCGTAGCCGTCGAGGGCGTCCTGCAGCCGCGGCACCGCCACCTCCTCGACCGGGTGCCCGGCGTCCTCCAGGGCGGACGCCGCCGCCTCGATCGCCGCGCGCACGTCCGGGTGGACGTCGCCCCGGCCGCCGGGGTCGGTCACCACACCGACCCGCACCGGCGCGTCCGGCCGCGGCCCGCGGAGCGGCGCCGGGACCGCCCGCGGGTCCTGCGGATCCGGCCCCGCGAGCACCTCGTATGCCGCCCGCAGGTCCGCCACCGACCGGGCCAGCGGGCCGTCCACGGGGAACAGCTGGTGGCCCAGGACCGGTTCCTGATCGGTCATCCGGTGGTCGGCCGGGAACCGCCCGTAGCTCGGCTTGAGCCCCGCGACGCCGTTGAACGTCGCCGGATTGCGGATCGACCCGCCGGAGTCGTTGCCCAGTCCCAGTGGCGCCATACCGGTCGCCACCGCGACCGCGTCGCCGCCGCTGGTGCCACCGGGGGTGCGCCGCGGATCCCATGGGTTGACGGTGTCCCCGAACAGCTGGCTGACGGTGTGCACTCCGGCGAGCGCCAGATCGGGCATGTTGGTGCGGCCGATCGGGATCGCCCCGGCCGCGCGCAGCCGCCGCACCGGGGGCGCGTCCGCCTGCGCGATCCAGTCGCGGAAGTGCGGTACGCCGTGCGTGGTCGCCGATCCGGCGACGTGGATGTTCTCCTTCACGGTGAACGGCACCCCGGCCAGCGGGCCCAGCGGCTCGCCGGCGGCCCGGCGCCGGTCGGTCTCCCGCGCGGCCTGCCGAGCGCCGTCCGCCAGCAGTCGGGTCACCGCATTCACCTGCGGGTTCACCGCGGCGATCCGCTCCAGGTGTGCCTCCACGGACTCCGCCGCGGACACCTCCCCGGAAGCCACCAGCTCGGCGAGCCGCGACGCCTCCAGCGCCCACAGTTCGTTCGGCCCGTTCGGTTCATTCGGTCCGTTCGGTCCGTTCGGTTCGTTCGGTTCGTTCGGTGTGCCCATGTCCTTCGGTGCGTTCATTTCCCTCGGGGCTCCCTTCGCTCTCCCAGCAAGATACACACCTGTATCTGAATACAGGTGTGAATATTCCGGCCGGGTGCGCCGTAGGATGCCGCCGTGACACCCGAACGCAAGCGCCTGACCCGCGAAGAGAGCCGGCAGCAGACCCGCGGCCGCCTGCTGGCCGCCGCCGCCGAGCTGTTCACCGAACGCGGCGTCAACGGCACCTCCGTCGAGCAGATCGCCGAGCGTGCCGGCTACAGCCGCGGCGCCTTCTACGGAAACTTCGACGACAAGAACGCCCTCGTCGCCGAGCTGCTCCAGCACCGCACCCGCCGCGAACTGGAGGAAGTCCGCGGCCTCACCCAGGACGCCGCCTCCTTCGACGACGCCCTCGGCAAGCTCCGGTCCTGGAACCACGACCGCGCCCGGCACCTGCCCGAATGGCTTGCCCTGCGGATGGAACTCGTCCTGTACGCGCTGCGGAACGAGGAGCTGCGCCCGCTGCTCGCCGCACGCGAACGCCTCGCCCGCGACGCCCACGCCGCCGGTCTGGAGCAGGCGTTCGCCGCCCGCGGCGTCGGAGCGCCCGGGGACCCCGCGTTCCTCGCCCTGATCGTCCACGCCCTGGAGGACGGTCTGCTCATCCAGCGCCTGCTGACCCCCGAGGGCATCCCGGACGATGTCGTCGTGGACGCCTTCGATCTGCTGCTGCGCTCATGGACCGCGCTCGCACAGCAGGAGAGCGGGGGTCGCGGTCCGGGGTGAGGGCCACCGCCCCTCGCCGCCGCCCGTCATTCCCGTAACACGCCACCGAGGGCCCGCACTTGGTCGTGTGGGCCCTCGGTGTGCACGGTTTGCTCGTGGTGCGGTGCCTGCGTTCAGCGGCCGGGCCGCACGGTCGTCCCGGCCGCCGCGTGGCGGGTCAGCGGCATCGGCGGCGCTTCATCGGCACTGTCCGGACCGCGGCCCGTCCACGGTGTTGCCCGTCTGGTGCAACGTCGGTTCATTGCCGTCGCAGCGCAGCGGGCCGGTGACGTGGTTGGCCTCGAATCCGGGTACGGCGTCCTCGGGGAACAGGCCGCTGCCGCTGTTGTCGCTGATCCTGACCGGTCCCGTGATCGTGTTGGCCGCGGCCTCGACGCCGCCGGTGTTGGCGTTCAGGGTCAGCGCGCCCTTGATCGTGTTGCCCTTGCAGGCCGTCGTGCCGTCGTGAGCGGAACCGATGAGCACCTGTCCGCTGCTTCCGTTGACGGTGACCGGCGCGGCGAGTGCCGAGTGGCAGACGGTGACGGCGAGGGCGCCGTCGGCGGAGACCGGACCGGTGATCTCGGCATCGGTTATCGCAAGGGCGCCACCGGGTCGCACCCTGACCGGCCCCTCCTGCTTGCCGCCGGATGCGATGCAGAGCGACTCGTCGGCGCCCACCGTCAGGGCGCCGTCGCCCGCCGTCGTCAGGCACGGCCGGCTGAAGCCGACGGTGACGTCGGTGGGCCCGTCGGTGGCGCTCGGCGTGAACGCCGGGTTTCCGTCGTAGCGGGCGGTGATCTCATGGGCGCCGGGCTGGAGTGCGCCGGTGGTGAACCGGGCCTGCCCCTCGTGCAGTGGCACGGTCGCCAGCGGCGTCCGCCCGTCCGAGAACGTCACCGTGCCGTCCGGGGTGCCCGCGGCCGGGTTCGCCGGGTCGACGGTGGCGGTGAAGGTGACGGGGTGACCGAACAGCGGGGTGGACGTGTCCGGGGTGAGCGAGAGCGACGTGCCGTAGCGGAACGAGACGACCGCCTTGCCGTTGCCGTGGCGGACGCCCGTGCGGAGGGAGGCATCGGTCGTCGTCGCGGCCGCGAATCCGCTTCCCCCGCCGCCGCCCGCGCCGTAGAGATTGCCGGGATTCCCGCCGCCGGAGCCGCCCGCGCCGCCGAAGTAGCCGCCACCGCCGCCTCCGCCGCCGTTGCCCCCGCGGCCGCCGTTGCCCCCGGGGCCGCCGCTGCCCGGGTTGGGCAGGCCGGTGTTGGGGTCGATGTCGCCGCCGGGCGTTCCGGGGCCGCCGAGGGCGGAGTTGGGGCTGCCGGCTCCGGACGCGGCCTGGGTTCCCCCGCCGCCGGCGACACCGGACCCCTCGGGGCCGCCGCCCTGGCCGCCGTCCTCGCCGGTGAGGCCGCCGCCGTCGCCGCCGTGCAGCAGGGGCCCGCCGTTGCCCGCCCCTCCCCCGCCGCCCGCCACCAGCACGCGATCCGACGGGCCGAAGTCGCCGATCCGCACATCGGTGCCGCCGCCTCCGGAGCCACCCCCGCCGTGCGCACCGCCGCCGCCGGCGCCGTGGCCGGTGCCGCCGGGCCGGGCGTACTCGCCGTGCCGGGACGTGCCGGGGATACCGGCGGCCCCCACGGTGATCTGAAGTTGCTGCCCCGCGCTGACGGCCAGCGTCGCGCGGGTCTCGCCGCCGAGCCCGCCGGGCGCCCCCTCGTTCGCGGGGTTGGGCGCGACGTACCCGGCCGCGCTGCCGCCCTCGGCCCCGAACAGGTCGACGCGCACCGCGGTCACCCCGTCCGGGACGGTGAAGGTGTCCGTGCCGACCGCGGTGTAGGTACAGGCGGGTGCCGATGGGGTGAAGACACCGCCGGTGCCGCAGTGCGCGGACGCGGCCGCGTCCGCGGGTTCAGCGGTCGCGAGGAAGGGGACCAGGACGGCGGCCAGGAGGCAGGTTGCGCCGACCCACATCCTCTTGGGTCCGGGGACGCTCGAACGGGGTCCGGAGGTGCTGGAACGAGGCTTCGCGCGACGGTTCATGGGACGGTTCACAGGACGGTTCATGGGAAGGGGCACTGCCTCTCCGGGCCCGCTGTGGGACCGAGGTGGGACGGGGTGATCCGCGGGCGGGCGGCGCTCGGCGCCGGGCCCGCCCGCGGAGGGGTGCTGACGCTGTCTCAGGCTCCGTCGTCGGCGCACAGCGCCCAGACGTCGGTGGAGGTGGCCGGTGAGCTGACGCCCCCGGTGTGGGTGGAGGCCGTCCAGTACGCCGGAGTGGCGGTCCCGTCACCGAGCGGATTGCCGCCGGAGTCGCTGGGGAAGCTGCCGTTGAGGTGGTCGCCGACCGAACCCGGACCCGTGAAGTCGGTGGTCGTCACGCTGCCGCCGCTGATGGCGGCGCCACCGCTGACCAGTTTCCCGTCCCCGGCACCGCAGCCGACCGTCGCGGTCTGCCCCGCGGTTGCCGCGGTCGGGCCGCTCACCTCGCTGTGGCGGACCGTCACCGTGGTGCCGCTGACGTCGATGCCGTTTCCGCTGCAGATCGCGTACGCATAGGTGGTGTTGCCGCTGTTGCCTCCGCCGCCGTTCCATCCGACGGCCGCCCAGGAGTCGGGGTCGGTCTCTCCGTCGGCCGCGGCCTTTTGACCGAAGTCGTGCGCGGCGTTGTTGAACGTGGGGAAGCCGGCGATCGGCTTGAGGCTGCCGGCGCTGGCCGGGGTGGTGCGGGCGCCGCCACCGAGCAGGCGCGTATTGGCCGGGCAGGTCGCCACCACCAGGCCCACCGTGCCGCTCGTGGCGGGTCCGGCGATCTTGTTCATGACCACCTGGGTGTGGTTGATCGGGCTGCTGGTGAAACACACCGCGTAGGGCGTGGTGGAGAAGTCGCTGTTCACCGCGCCGCCGCTGCCGCCGATGCCGAGCCAGTGGGTGACATCGGTGCCGACGACGCCGGTGGAGCCGGTGTACTCGGTGCTGCCGTCGGGACTGGGCACGGTGCCGTTCACGTGGTTGCCGTTCGACGACATACCGGTGCCGATGGCCTGGTTGATCCCGCCGCCGGAGATCAGGCCGCTGGCGCAGTCCGCATGGGTCGAGATCTCGGAGAAGGTGGCCGCGGGGCCGAGGGTGGCCCCAGGGGTCTTCACGGTCACGCTCACGGTGTTGGCGTAGGCGATTCCTGGTGCCGCCACGGTCAGTAGGGCGCCTATGACCAGCGCCTTTCCGGTGGCGAGACCCCGCAGAGTCCTCAATTTCATCGCATTCTCCCTCTCTGGCATCAACGCGGTGGACGTGCTCCCTGGCATCAACGCGGTGGACGTGGCACGGCAGCGCTGTGCGGAAGCGGCATCGGGCAGGAGAAGTGGTCAGGGCCTCGGCATGTACGGCCCGGCCCCGGGATCGTTGTCCGTGGATCGGAGCGACCGTCACGCCTGCCGCGCGGGCTCCGCGCCGGGTACCGGGGTCGCCGGTGCCGTCGGGGACGCGGCTGCTTCGGCACCACCGGGCCGGCTACTGCCCTGCGGAGGGATGCCGTCTGTCGTCATGGGGGCGAAATGGCGGACGGCTGTGCCGCCGCCGAACAGCGTGGAACCAGGACGGCGATCAGCTGTATCGCTTCCCTGGCGGTCGCGCATGCGGACTATAACAGCCCCTCAGGCCCACATCTACAGGCCAATCTTCCGGGTTTACCCAGCATTTGTGATAGCGGTCCATAGCGGCGGTACGGAGTGCGCCGACCGCACGGCCCCCGAGCGGCGGAAACCTTGCGGTGCCGGCGGTTACCTGGGAAGTAATCGCCGGGGACGGCCGGCGCCGGAAAGGATGACGTCCTGTCCGCATCGGTGCGATGCGGGTTCCGGACCGAAAGGGATCAGCCATGTCCACAGCCACGCCCACGGCCACCCGCACGGCGGTGGAGGAACTGCTGCGCCGGATCGGCGAGGGCGACCCCGAGCGGATCGCCGAGCTGTATGCGGAGCGGGGCGACTGGAAGCTGGACTGGCCGGAGGCCGAGCACGGCCGTGCGGCCACCCCGTGGATCCGCCACCGGCACACCCGCGCCGACGCCGCCGCGCACTATCGCGAGCTGGCCGAGCACCATGTGCCGGAGCGCGCGGCCACCGAGATCGAGCGGATCCTCGTCGACGGCAACGATGCGGTCGTGCTCGGCGAGATCCGGCAGACCGCCCGATCCACGGGACGCGCCTACCGCGCGCGGTTCGCGCTGCACCTCACGATCGAGGACGGCCTGGTCACCAGGCACCACGTCTACGAGGACAGCCTCGCGGTCAGCCAGGCCTTCGAGGCGGGGCCGGGGGAGGACCGCCGGAGCCGGGGATGAGAGCGCCGGTCCCGGTCGCAGCCCTTCATGATCGGCCAGGACCGGCACGACCGGCACGACCGCCGGCAGCGGCGGGAGTTGAGCTTCGGCTACGGCACGTTCACGGACGCCCGGCGACCTGGCCGTGGACCTGGCCGTAGCGGATGTCGTGGGTGGCCTCCGGCGCCGTCATGCGCAGCACTCCGCCCGCCTCCTCCTCGACCGCGGCGCGCTCGGCAGGGGATAGAGGGGCGAACGGTTCGATCGTCAACTGGAGGGAACCGGCGCCCGGTTGGAGGCTCCACAGGCCGCGGACGGTGCCGTCGAGGAGGAGCACGCGGTAGGCGGTGCTGCCTTCCCAGGTGCGTCCCTGGTGTTCGGGGGCGATGATCCGGGTGCGGTCGGCGTGCGAGAGCGCGATGTTGTCGAACTCGGGGAGGAAGCGGACGGGCGCCTCGGTGTCGGGGACGGGGCGGGGCGCGTCGGGCAGGTCGAAGAGTTCGGTGCCCCCGTCGTCGCGGAAGGTGCGCAGGCGGGGGCGCAGTGGATCGACGACCTCACGGAGGCGGGTCAGACCGCACCAGGTCTGCATGTCCTTCACGGAGGCCGGGCCGAAGGCCGCCAGGTAGCGGAGGAGGACGGCGGGGAGGGCCTCTTGCGGGTCGGGGTCCGGGTCCGGGTCCGGGTTCGCGGGTTCCTCGGCAGCCGGTTCCTCCGCGGCGGGCCCGCCCCCCAGCCAGGCCTCCAGCGTGGTGTGCGCGGCCTGTCCGCTGCGGCCCCACAGGGCGCGCGGGGTGACCTGGACCAGCGGCAGCAGCTGACGGGCCGCCATCGACAGCGGCCTGCGCTCGTGTTCCGGCCACTCCCGCTGGAGCCGCTCCCCCAGCTCCTTGGACGTCAGCGGCCGCTCCTCGACGAGCGCACGGGCCACCTCGGCGAGCCGGTCCAGATCGACGCCGGCCAGCGCTTTTCCGAAGCTGCCGCGCAGGACGCGGTCGTGCACGGAGCGGGTGAGCGGCCGGAGCAGCCGGGCATCGCGGGCGCTGAGCAGGTGGATGGTGGAGCGCATCGCGGAGATCCGTACGACCCTGCGGGTCTCGAGGAGACCGGACAACTCCTGCGGCCGGAAGCCGGCGAGGCGGGCGGCGAGCGCGTAGTAGGGCGGGCGCGGCGACTGGGCCTGCAGGCCGACCAGCCGCTCCACGGCCTCCAGGGCGGTCAACTCGGCGCGTTCGAGGAGGAGTTGACGCGCCAGGGTGGCGCGGCCGAGGGCGCGGGCGGTGAGGAGCGGGGCGGCGGTGCGCGGGGTCATGAGGGCGAGCGTAGGGGCCATCGCGGTCAGCTGCTGTCCTCGATGGCCCCTTTGCTGTCCTCGATGGCTCCTTGCGGCCGCGGCGTCCCGGAGCCGCCGCACGGGGCCGGCGGTGTCAGGGCCGCCGGTCCCGTGAGTTCTGCGGCCCTCAGGCCACCGACCCGATCCGTCCCACCGGCCGGGCCGTGTCGTGGTGGATGGGCGTATGGGCGCCGGTCAGCGGGGTGCCGGTGCCGCCGCGGCGGTTGGCGACGATTTCGGCGGCGATGGAGAGGGCGGTCTCCTCGGGGGTGCGGGCGCCGAGGTCGAGGCCGATGGGCGAGCGCAGCCGGTTGAGTTCGAGTTCGGTGACGCCGACGTCGCGCAGCCGCTGGAGGCGGTCGAGGTGGGTGCGGCGCGAGCCCATGGCGCCGACGTAGGCGACCGGGAGCGTGAGCGCCCGCTCCAGCAGCGGGATGTCGAACTTGGCGTCGTGGGTCAGCACGCACAGGACCGTGCGGCCGTCCAGCTCCTGGGAGTCGAGGTAGCGGTGCGGCCAGTCGACGACGATCTCGTCGGCGTCGGGGAAGCGGGTCCTGGTGGCGAAGACGGGGCGGGCGTCGCAGACGGTGACGTGGTAGTTGAGGAATTTGCCGACCCGGACGAGCGCGGAGGCGAAGTCGATGGCGCCGAAGACGATCATGCGGGGGGCGGGGACGGACGATTCGACGAGCAGGACGACCGGCTGACCGCACTGCGAACCGCTCCGCTGCGCTCCGCCTTCGCTCTCTGATTCTTCCTCGGATGCGAAGCCGGCGCCGATTTCCAGGGTCGTGGTGCGCCCGGCGTCCAGCAGGGCGCGGGCTTCCTCGACCACCGTGTGGTCGAGGGCGGGGTGGCCGCCGAAGGTGCCGGTGTGGCTGCCGTCGGGGCGTACGAGCAGGGCACGGCCGACCAGTTCGGCCGGGCCCTCGATGATCCGCGCGACCGCCGCCGCCTCCCCACGGGCGGCGACGGCCAGCGCGGCGGCGAGCGTCTCGGCGGTGCTGTCCACCGGGGTGCCGCTCCGCTGCGCTCCGCCTTCGCTCCTTGATTCTTCCTCGGATGCGAAGCCGAATCCGCTGTCAGGGGCGGATCCTCGGCCGCTCGTCCGTACCGGGGTGATGAGGATGTCGATGATGCCGCCGCAGGTCAGGCCGACGGCAAAGGCATCCTCATCGCTGTAGCCGAAGCGTTCGAGGACCGGCTTGCCGGTCTCCAGCGCCTCCTGGCACAGCTCGTAGACGGCGCCCTCCACACATCCGCCGGAGACCGACCCGATCGCCGTGCCGTCGGTGTCGACGGCAAGGGCGGCGCCGGGCTGGCGGGGAGCGCTTCCGTTGGTGGCCACGACGGTGGCCACCGCGAAATCGCGTCCCTGCTCGACCCACCGGTGCAGCTCTTCGGCGATGTCCAGCATGTCGGTCTCCTAACGGATGACGGATTATTGGGAGGGCGGATCAGTGATGCACGCCCAGGAACTGCTCGATCGGGCTGAGCGCGAAGTAGGCCAGGAACACCGCGGAGAGCACCCACATCAGCCAGCCGGGCTCGCGCCACTTGCCCTGGACGGCCTTGATGAGGACGTAAGCGATGCAACCGGCGGCGATACCGGCGGTGATGGAGTAGGTGAACGGCATCAGGACGGTCGTCAGGAAGACCGGGATGGAGGTCGCCGGGTCGTCCCAGTTGATGTGCTTGGCGTTGGTCAGCATCATCGAGCCGATCACCACCAGGGCGGCGGCCGCGACCTGGGTCGGGATGACCTGCGCCAGCGGGGTGAAGAAGAGGCACAGGGCGAAGCCGAGGCCGGTGATGACGCTGGCGAAGCCGGTGCGTGCACCGTCGCCGACGCCCGCGGTCGACTCGACGAACACGGTCTGGCCGGAGGCTCCGGCGAGACCGCCGACGATGCCGCCGGCACCGTCGATGGCCAGGGCCTTGTTCAGGCCCGGCATCTTGCCGTCCTTGTCGGCGAGACCGGCCTGCTGGCCGATGCCGATGATGGTGCCCATGGCGTCGAAGAAGCCCGCCAGGACGAGGGTGAAGACGATGACGCCGATGGTGATGCCACCGACGTTGCCCAGGCCGCTGAAGGACACATGGCCGAGCAGGCCGAAGTCGGGGGTGGAGACTACGGAGCCGGAGAGCACCGGGGCGTTGGTGCCGCCCCAGTCCTTGGGAGTCAGGCCGGCCAGCTGGTGGACGATCGCGGCGACGACGGTGCCGCCGACGATGCCGATGAGGATGGCGCCGGGGACCTTGCGGATCTGGAGGAGGAAGATCAGCAGGACGGTGAAGCAGAAGCAGGCGACGGGCCAGCCGGTGAGCATGTCGGTGGTGCCGAGCTGGATCGGCTTGGCACCCGCTATGCCGCCGGGGCCGGGCATGGAGGTGACGAAGCCCGCCTGGACCAGGCCGATAAGGCAGACGAACAGACCGATGCCCATGGTGATCGCGTGCTTGAGGGGCAACGGAATGGCGTTCATGATCAGTTCACGAAGGCCGGTGACGACGAGGAGGACGATCACGGCACCGTAAATGATGCACATCGCCCAGGCGTTGTCCCAGGTCATCGTGGGAGCGACCTGGAAGGCCATCACGGCGGAAACGCTCAGCCCCGCAGCCAGGGCGAGGGGAACGTTGCCGAGGAAGCCCATGGCGATGGTGGTGACTGCGGCGGCCAGTGCCGTCGCGGTGGTCACCTGGCCGGCGTCCAGGTGGGCCTTGGTGATGTCCTGGGCGCTGGTGAGGATCACCGGGTTCAGGAGGACGATGTAGACCATCGCCATGAAGGTGGTGACGCCGCCACGCACCTCCCGGCCGATCGTCGATCCGCGGTCGGAGATGTGGAAGTACCGGTCGAGCCAAGAGCGGCCGGCGGGCTGACGCGAGCCGGTGCCCGCGTCTTCCGCCACCGTCTTCGGCTCAGTGGACTGCTGGGTCATGGTGCCTGAACTCCCAAGGTTCAAAGGGGCCCTCGCATCGACTGCGAGATTTGGGACAACATCGGCTGCACGACCCGGGGGACGGCCCGAGACGAACGCACTGGGGTACTGATTCCGGCCTGGCGCCGGAACAGCGACTGCGTGGTGCGGGGGTTCTACGAGGTGATGCGGGATCCGGGCAGCACGCGGAGGAGGACGGACAGGGACACCCCTTGTCGCGTACTGCCCGGAACCGGTTGTCCGGGGGTCACGCCCCGGACGGCTCAGGTGCCGGTGAGGTGCTCGGGGCGCACCGGCGTCTTGTTGAGCTCCAGCCCGGTCGCGTTCCGGATCGCCGCGAGGACGGCCGGAGTGGACGACAGGGTCGGGGCCTCGCCGAGACCGCGCAGACCGTACGGCGCGTTCGGGTCGGCGAGTTCGAGCACATCGACCGGGATGGTCGGGGTGTCGAGAATCGTGGGGATCAGGTAGTCCGTGAAGGAGGGGTTGCGCACCTTCGCGGTCTTCGGGTCGACGATGATCTCCTCCATGACCGCCACGCCCAGGCCCTGGGTGGTACCACCCTGGATCTGGCCGACGACGGACAGCGGGTTGAGCGCCTTGCCGACGTCCTGGGCGACGGCCAGCTCGATGACCTTGACCAGGCCGAGTTCGGTGTCCACCTCCACGACCGCGCGGTGCGCGGCGAAGGAGTACTGGACGTGGCCGAAGCCCTGGCCGGTCTTCAGGTCGAACGCCTCGGTGGGCCGGTGCCGGAACTCCAGCTCCAGGTCGACCGCCTCGCCCTCCAGGACGTCCGCGATCTCCGCGAGGACCTCGCCGCCGTCGGTGACGACCTTGCCGCCCTCCAGCAGCAGTTCGGCGGTGGCCCACGCGGGGTGGTACGTACCGAACTTGGCGCGGCCGATCTCCAGGACCTTCTCGCGCACGGCCTCGCAGGTGTTCTTCACCGCGCCGCCGGTCATGTAGGTCTGCCGGGAGGCGGACGTCGAGCCGGCCGAGCCGACCTGGGTGTCGGCGGGGTGGATGGTGACCTGCTCGACGCCGAGTTCGGTGCGGGCGATCTGGGCGTGGACGGTGATACCGCCCTGGCCGACCTCCGCCATCGCGGTGTGGACGGTGGCGACCGGCTCGCCGGCGATGACCTCCATCCGCACCCGGGCGGTGGAGTAGTCGTCGAAGCCCTCGGAGAAGCCGACGTTCTTGATGCCGACGGCGTAGCCGATACCGCGGACGACGCCCTCACCGTGCGTGGTGTTGGACAGACCGCCGGGCAGGGCACGGACGTCCGCGCCCTCGCCGGCCGCCAGCCACTGCTGCTCCGGGGGAAGCGGCATCGCCTTGATGCGCCGGAGCAGTTCGGCGACCGGGGCCGGCGAGTCCACGGGCTGGCCGGTGGGCATGAGCGTGCCCTGTTCCATGGCGTTGAGCTGCCGGAACTCGACCGGGTCCATGCCCAGCTTCTTGGCGAGCTTGTCCATCTGCGCCTCGTAGGCGAAGCACGCCTGGACCGCGCCGAAGCCGCGCATCGCGCCGCAGGGCGGGTTGTTCGAGTAGAGCGCGATGGCCTCGATCTCGACGTCGTCGACGACGTACGGGCCGACCGAGAGGGACGAGGCGTTGCCGACGACGGCCGGGGAGGCGGAGGCGTAGGCGCCGCCGTCCAGCACGATCCGGCACTTCATGTGGGTGAGCTTGCCGTCCTTGGTGGCGCCGTGCTCGTACCAGAGCTTGGCCGGGTGCCGGTGGACGTGTCCGAAGAAGGACTCGAACCGGTTGTAGACGATCTTGACGGGCTTGTTGGTGCGCATCGCCAGGAGGCAGGCGTGGATCTGCATCGAGATGTCCTCGCGGCCGCCGAAGGCACCGCCGACGCCGGAGAGCGTCATGCGGACCTTCTCCTCGGGCAGGCCGACGACCGGGGCGATCTGCTTGAGGTCCGAGTGCAGCCACTGGGTGGCGACGTAGAGGTCGACGCCGCCGTCCTCGCCGGGCACCGCGAGGCCGGACTCCGGGCCGAGGAAGGCCTGGTCCTGCATGCCGAAGACGTACTCGCCGGAGACGATGACGTCGGCCTTCTTGGCGGCCTCGTCGGCGTTGCCGCGGATGATCGGCTGGCGGTGGACGATGTTGGGGTGCGGGACGTGCCCGGAGTGGTGGTCGTCGCGGCCCTCGTGGACCAGGATCGCGTCCTCGGCGAGGGCGGACGCCTCGTCGGTGATGACCGGGAGTTCCTTGTACTCGATCTTGATCTTGGCGGCGGCGCGGCGCGCGGTCTCCGGGTGGTCGGCGGCGACCAGCGCCACCGGCTCGCCGTGGTGACGTACCTTGCCGTGCGCGAGAACCGGCGTGTCCTGGATCTCCAGGCCGTAGTTCTTCACGTCGGTGGGCAGGTCGTCGTAGGTGAGAACCGCATAGACACCGGAGGTCTTCAGCGCCTCGGAGGTGTCGATGGAGACGATCTCGGCGTGCGCGGTGGTGGAGCGGAGCGTGAAGCCCCACAGCATGTCCTCGTGCCACATGTCCGAGGAGTACGCGAACTCGCCGGTCACCTTGAGGGTGCCGTCGGGGCGGAGCGTGGAGGCGCCGATACCGGCGTCCGTCTTGCCGCCCTGGGTGAGGTTGGTGGGTGTACGGGTGGCACCAGCCATGGCGTTCAGGCCCCCTGTCCGGCGGTCTGGTTCTCGCCGCGGGCGGCCGCCAGCCGGACCGCGTCGAGGATCTTCTCGTAGCCCGTGCAGCGGCACAGGTTGCCCGACAGGGCCTCACGGATGTCGGCGTCCGACGGGGAGTCGTTGCGCTCCAGCAGCTCGTCGGCGGCGACCAGCAGGCCCGGGGTGCAGAAGCCGCACTGGACCGCGCCGGCGTCGATGAACGCCTGCTGGATCGGGGAGAGTTCGGTGTTCTCGCCGGTCTGGGAGTCGGCGGGCCTGGACTGCCACTGCTGGGCGTCCTGCAGGCTCGTCCCGCAGGCCCCCGTGGCGCAGCCGCCCTTCTCGGCGCGCTGCTTGGCGAAGTCCGCCAGTCCCTCGACGGTCACCACCTCGCGGCCCTCGACCTGGCCGGCCGCGACCAGGCAGGAACACACCGGGATGCCGTCCAGACGGACCGTGCAGGAACCGCATTCGCCCTGCTCACAGGCGTTCTTCGAACCAGGCAGGCCCATCCGCTCGCGGAGGACGTACAGCAGGCTCTCGCCTTCCCAGACATCGTCGGCCTCCTGTTGGCGGCCGTTGACGGTGAATGTCACGCGCACTGTGCGCTCCTCTCGTTTCCGCGGTAGGACTCCCAGGTCCAGCCGAGGGTGCGGCGCGCCATGATCCCGACCGCGTGGCGGCGGTACTTGGCGCTGCCGCGCACATCGTCAATGGGGTTGCAGGCGCCGGAGGCGAGCTGCGCGAACTGCTTGGCGACGGACGGCGGGATCGGGGCGCCCGACTCCCAGAAGCCGCCCTCTTCCAGGGCCGCGGCGAGGAAGATCTCGGCGTCCTTGGCGCGGATCGGGGTGGGCGCGGCCGAGCCGATGCCGGTGCGGACCGTACGGGTCTCGGGGTGCAGCGCGATACCGAACGCGCAGACCGCGATGACCATGGCGTTACGGGTGCCGACCTTGGAGAACTGCTGCGGGCCGTCGGCCTTGGGCAGGTGCACCGAGCGGATCAGCTCGTCGGGCTTCAGGGCGTTGCGCTTGACGCCGAGGTAGAACTCGTCGATCGGGATCATGCGGACGCCGCGCTCGGCGGACTCGACCTCGACCTCGCAGCCGGAGGCGAGCAGCGCGGGGTGCGCGTCGCCGGCCGGGGAGGCGCAGCCCAGGTTGCCGCCGACGCCGCCGCGGTTGCGGATCTGCGGGGAGGCGACGGTGTGCGACGCCAGCGCCAGGCCCGGGAGTTCGCCCCGCAGGTTCTCCATGATCCTGGTGTAGGAAACGGAGGCGCCCAGCCGTACGGTCTTCTCTCCGACCTCCCACTCGCTCAGGTCACCGATGCGGTTCAGGTCGAGCAGGTACTCGGGGCGGCGGTGGTCGAAGTTGATCTCGACCATCACGTCCGTGCCGCCCGCGATGGGCACAGCGGTGGGGTGCTCGGCCTTAGCGGCGAGCGCCTCCTCCCAGCTGGCGGGGCGAAGGAAGTCCATGGGTGGCCTCTTCTACGAAATCGGGTCGTCCGCAGCTCATGGTGAGGACCTCGGGCCCTGGTCGCCATGGAGCTTGTTCACGTCTTGTTAACGGGTTGGAGCAAGTGAACGCGCCTAGGGCCCACCGGGTGCAGTCACCGAAACCATGAAGCGGTTGGCTGGCCAAGCCACCTGTCTTGTAGATTCGAACGAAAGACGAGGCTCTGAAACCTCGCGGCATTCCACCGGCCACACAAGACAGCAAAGAACGGCGGGCGAGGTCATGCGGCTCCGCGCACTCCTGGAAACCGACACTCTGGGCCTACGGCTGCTCGGAGACGAGGACGAGCTGGACCGAACGGTACGGGGTGTGATGACCACCGACCTCCGCGACCCCAGCCGGTATCTCTCCGGCGGCGAACTGGTCCTGACCGGCCTCGCCTGGCGCCGCGAGGCGGAGGACTCCGAGCGGTTCGTACGGATCCTGGCCTCGGCCGGTGTCGCCGGTCTCGCGGCCGGCGAGGCAGAGCTGGGCGCGGTGCCCGATGACCTCGTACAGGCCTGTCGCCGGCACCGGCTCCCGCTGTTCTCCGTGGTCGAGGACGTGTCGTTCGCCTCCATTACCGAGTATGTCGTACGCCAGGTCTCCAGTGAGCGGGCCGGCGACCTGGCTGCCGTGGTGGACCGACACCGGCGCCTGATGACGTCCGGGCCCACCGGCGGCGGCCCGGAGGTCGTCCTGGACCTGCTGGGATCGGATCTGGACCTGCGGGCCTGGGTCCTGTCCCCCACCGGGCGCCAGATCGCCGGATCCACGCTGGCGGACTCCGGCCCCGAGCTGCCCGCCGAGCTCGGCGCCCGGCTCGCCGGCGAGCATCTCGCCGCCTCCCGCACCGGCCGCCGCGGCCCGCACCGCGTCACCCTCGGCGGCGTGACGTACTCCCTCTTCCCGATCCGTTACGACGGCCGTGACCTGCGCGAAACGCTGCTCTCCGACTGGCTGCTGGCCGTCGAGGCGGACGCCGGCGACTGGCCCGAGGAGCGCCTCGACCTGCTCAACGGCGTCACCCAGCTGATCGCCGTGGAACGCGACCGGCGCGATGCGGCCCGTACGGTGCGCCGGCGCCTCGCCCAGGAGGTGCTGGAGCTCGTCCAGACGGGTGCCCCGCCCGCCGAGATCGCGGCCCGGCTGCGGGTGGCGGCCCCGGTGCTGCTGCCGGGCCTGGGCAGCGCCCCGCACTGGCAGATCGTGGTGGCCCGGGTCGAGTGGGAGTCCGGCGAGGTCCCCGGCGGCCAGGTGGCGCAGACGCTGCTGGAGGAAGTGCTGATCGATCCGGGCACGTTCGGGCCCGAACCGTCGGACCGGATCGCGGTGGCGCACACCGGCGACGAGGCGGTGGCGCTGGTGCCGCTGCCCGCCACGCCGGACGAGTCCGGGGACACCACGGCCACCGGCCTGCACGCCGACGACCTGCTCGCCGTCGTCCAGGAGCCGCTCGGCCGGGGCCTGGACAACGACGGCCGGCTCACCGTCGGCGTCAGCGCGTCGGTGCACTCCGCCGAGGGGCTGCGCGGCGCCCTGGAGGAGGCCCGGCACGCCCGCCGGGTCGCCGCCGCCCGTCCGGGCCGGGTCTGCGCCGCCGGGCACGAGGAGCTGGCCTCGCACGTCCTGCTGCTGCCGTTCGTCCCCGACGACGTCCGGCGCGCCTTCACCGCCCGCCTCCTGGACCCGCTGCGCGACTACGACCGCCGGCACCGCGCCGAGCTGATCCCCACCCTGGAGGCGTTCCTGGACTGCGACGGCTCCTGGACCCGCTGCGCCACCCGTCTGCACCTGCATGTGAACACGCTCCGCTACCGGGTGGGCCGGATCGAGCAGCTCACCGGCCGCGATCTGTCCCGGCTGGAGGACAAGCTCGACTTCTTCCTCGCGCTGCGGATGAGCTGACCCGGCCGAGCCGCACAGAAGCGGTGCCACCCTGCGGATCCCGTCGCCGAGCGACGGGATCCGCGTCATTTCCCGGCGCCCCCGCCCCGCGGACCGCTCTTCGGGTGAACGCACCGCGTTACGCCCTTCGAGGTACCCCGATCGGGCGACGTGACGTCAACGGCGCTTGCCCGTACGGCGGCCGCGCCCCGCGCAGCGCGGCCGATCAGGGCCGGGACGCCGGGGCCGACCGCCCTCCCGGCGATTGTGAAATCATTCACCCACCCCCTTGGCCCGGCGACGGAATTCGTGCTGAGATTCGCCCACGGCACGGCTTCCAGCTCAATGGCGCGCTCGGGGAGGGCAATGTGGCGGATACCGCCATGTCAGGTTCCGCGGAATCCGCGGATGCCGTTAGGTCAGCGGAATCGGCTCCGAAATCCACATCAGCACCGACATCCACCCCGGTATCGAAATCCATCTCGGTATCGGATTCCTCATCGGCATCGGCTTTCCCCTCGGCATCGGTCCCGGCACCCCGTGTGCCGGCCCTCGGACCGGGCGCGAACGACGATCCCCTCGACCGCGCCGTGTGGCGGCTGCGCTCCCGCGGCTGCTGGGACGACGCGGCCGCGCTGCTGGAGCCGCACGCCGCCCGGCACGCCCCCGCCGCGCTGCGCCGCGCCGCGCTCCTCGTCGAGCGCTGCATGTTCACCGCCACCGGGTGGGCCGCGGCCGAGGACGCGCTGCGCGCCGCCGAGGCGCTGGCGGGCGACGACGACGAGCGGGGCGGCGCGGCCTGCGAGCGCGGCCACCTCGCGTACGCGGCCACGGTGCTGGGCGTCCGCGACCGGGCCGACGAGGCGCGTTCGGCGCTGGGCCGGGCCGCCGCGCTGCTCGCCCCCACGGCGGCCGGCCGGCCGCTGCTGGACTTCCGCCGCGGGCTGATGGCCGAGCACGTCGCCGACAGTCCGGACTCGGCACGCGCCGCCTACCGCCGCGCGCATGCGGGCGCCACCGCCCAGGGCGACATTCTGCTGCTGTCCTTCACCTGGCGTCATCTGGCCGGACTCGCCCTGCGCGACGGGGAGTTGACCGAGGCCCGGCACGGCTTCGCCGAGTCGCTGCGGATCCGGGAGGAGCTGGGCTTCCTGGTCGGTACGGCGCCCGCGCTGGCGGCGCTGGCCGACGCGGCGCCGGAGGAGGACGCGCCCCGGCTGCGCGCCGAGGCCGCCCGGCTGTTCCGCCTCATGGGCGGGGTTCCGACATGGCTCGCCGATCACCTCACGCCGGATCCGGCGGCGACGTGAGGCGGCACGGGCGGCAGGGGCGGCACAGGGGGCGTAGGGCGGCGTAGGGCGGCGTAGGGCGGCGTAGGGCGCCACGCATCGGGACGCAGGACAGCGGGCCCGGGAACAGCGGGCCGCAGGACGTCCCACGCCCCGCACGGGGCCGGCGGGCCGGTCGTACGGACCGGGCCCGTCGGCCGGGCGCCGAGGGCCCGCCCACCCGTCAACCCCCCGCCCTCAGCCATGCGGGTCGGCGAGCCGATTGGCCGAAAGCGTGCGGTCACCGCGGCGGATCGGCCGGGGTGCGGTGGCTGTTCCCCTGTGCGAGGCTCGGACACGGGTGCCCCGCCCCCGCCCCACGGGCCCCGAGAATGGCCGCAAGTCGCAGTGCAAGGCGACGGCCGGGCCTGAATGCTGTTCCGGGACCCGCTCCCTTTAGGGGCGCCTTTTCAGGAGGTCCACGTGGCAGCAGGAGTGTCCAATACCAGCGCGTCAACCGACTGGGGCAAGGCGGATTTCGAGGCGATCTACAACTGCCCTGATCCGCGCAGGTACTTCACCACTCTGCAACCGTTCGAATATCAGATACCGCACCACGGCCAGGCGGTCTTCCGCGCCGTGACCGAGGTCCTGCAACGGCGCCGCAGTGACCGTCCGCCGCTGAACGTCGTCGACCTGTGCTGCTCGTACGGGGTCAATGCCGCGCTGCTCAACCACCGGCTGTCCCTGTCCGACCTCTACCGCCGCTACGCCGGGCCCGGCCACGGCGGCCCCGCGACGCCCCGGCTCGCCCAGGAGGACCGGACGTTCTTCGCCACCCGGCGACGCCCCGAGGCGGCCCGGGTGATCGGCCTCGACGCGGCGGAACAGGCGGTCGGCTACGCCCAGTCGGTCGGCCTCCTCGACCGGGGGTTCTCCGAGAACCTGGAACTCGACGACCCGAGCCCCCAACTGCGCGCCTCCCTCGCCGGCATCGACCTGATCACCGTCACCGGCGGCGTCGGCTACATCTCCGAGCGCACCTTCGGCCGTCTCCTCGACTGTGTGTCCGCGCCACCGTGGATCGCGGCGTTCGTGCTCCGTACGGTGTCCTACGAACCGGTCTCCGCGCTGCTGACCCAGGCCGGGCTGGTGACCGAGAAGCTGACCACGCGGACGTTCCGGCAGCGCCGGTTCACCGACGGCGAGGAGCGGCGGGCGACGTTCGCCGCGCTGGCCGCGCGCGGGCTGTCCACCGTCGGCAAGGAGGCCGACGGCTTCTACCACGCCGATCTGTATCTCTCCCGGCCCGCCGCCGATGCCGCGGCGCTGCCGCTGACGGAGCTGCTGCCCGGCTGAGCCCGCGGGCCCACCCCGCTCAGTGCGGGTGCCGGGCCGCCGACAGATGCTCGCGGGCGATGCGCTCGGCGACCGCATGTTCCTGCGCGATCAGCGCGTCCAGCAACGCCGTGTGCTCGGAGGCGTCCGCCAGCAGGTCGGCGGTACGCAGCCGGGAGCCGCCGGCCGGCCACTGGGTGCCGCGCAGCAGATCGTCGCTGACCTGGGTCAGCCGGCGGTTGCCGGTGAGGGACATCAGCGCGTGGTGGAAGGCACGGTCCGCCTCGGCGTAGCCGACCCGGTCGCCGTGCGCCGCGGCGCTCACCCCCGCGTCGGCGAGCGGACGCAGCTCCTCCCAGCGCTCCGGTGGCAACGCCCTGGCCAGCCGGATGATCGCGGGGACCTCCAGCATGGCGCGCACCTCGGCCAGCTCGGCCAGGTCGCGGGAGCTGTGTTCGCAGACCCGGAAGCCCCGGTTGGGCACGACCTCGACGGCGCCCTCGCCCGCGAGCTGCTGCATGGCCTCGCGTACCGGGGTCGCCGAGACGCCGTAGCGCTCGGCGAGCGCGGGCGCGGAGTAGACCTCGCCCGCGACCAGCTCCCCGCCGACCAGCGCCTCGCGCAGCGCGGCCAGCACCTGACCGCGTACGGAGTGCCGCTGGGGCCGGGCCAGCTGCCGGGGCACGATCGGCTGCGGCACGGGGGAACCGGCGTGCGCCGGCGTACGCGTGCGTGCGCGCGGCTCCGGTTCCGCTGTGCCCTGCTCCATTGGGATTCCTCCTGACGGTTCCCAGCACCATAGGCGCACGCAGCGCCGGTTCACACCTCAGCGGGCCCGGGTAGAGTCTGCCGATAAGGTAAGGCTTACCTGCCAACGATCGCGATTCGGTGGTCTCCCGGATGACTTCTGCCCCCGCCGCCCCGCCCCGCACACAGCCGGTGGCCGCCGCGTACGACCGGCTCTTCGAGGTGTTCCCCGGCCTGCAGGTGACCGGATGGGAAACGGCACCACCGAGCGACGACGGCTGGGTGCCCGCGGCCGGTCTCGCGGCCGGCGGTGAGATCCTGGACACGTTCCTCGCCTGGGACGACGCGCAGATCCTCCGCGACTACGGACAGCGCGCCCGCCCCGACGTCATCGCCGGCTTCGCGCTGCACCGCTACGCCTGGCCGGCCTGTCTGCTGATCACCATCCCCTGGTTCCTGCACCGCCGGGTGCCGCGGCTGCCCCTGGCGGACGTCGCCTTCCAGCGGGAGCTGGGCCGGATGGCGGTGCGGGTCCGCTCGTTCGCGTGCCTTCCGGGAGATCCGGCGGCGGCGCTGCCCGGCGCCCGGGTCGTGCCGGACGAGGAGGCGCTACGGGCCGAGGTGCGGGCGGCGGTGGCCGAGCATCTGGAGCCCGTGCTGCACGGTTTCCGGAGCCGGATGCGGCGCGGCCCGCGGGCGCTGTGGGGCATGGCGTCCGACGAGATCGTCGAGGGCCTGTGGTACCTCGGGCATCTGCTGGGCGAGGAGTCGCGCGCGGTCGCCGAACTGGAGCTGCTGCTGCCGGGGGCCACCGCCCCGTACGTCGGCAGCGCGGCATTCCGCACCCTCACCGGCCCGAACGGCGAGGCGCTGCCCACCCGCGACCGCGCCAGCTGCTGCATGTTCTACACGCTGCGGCCCGAGGACACCTGCGTCACCTGCCCCCGCACCTGCGACACGGACCGCATCACCCGCCTCACCGCAACCACCTGACCCACACCCCCCTTTCGGGTCGCCGAAATCGGACTCAACTCCGCGCCCCCGCAAGGGAGTTCATTCGAGGACCAATCACTCATCTGCCGCCACCGGCACCCCCTTGGCGTTCTCTTGCCACGAAACCCCTGGGGGGAGGGACCGATTCCGCCAGGATGTCGTGCGGCCACGTGGCCCGGCACCGCCGGACAACTGCCGTCACCGAGAGTCACCGCCATCGGATAGCACCGTCCGGCAGAAATGTCCGCGAGACGAGACCACAGACTGTGTGTCGTCCGGGGTCGTGCCGGTCTCCGCCGAACAGGACGATCTCGCAGGGGGGGCAGCAGTGCCGCAGGGACCGCGGCTATTTTTCGGCCGGCGCCCGGCCGCCCGGCACCGAGGGAACGCTCCCAGTGCGATGGTCAGGCTTCTGCGAGACGCTGAAACCAGGAGAGCGCGCCTGGCAACGGTGACACGTCTCCGGCGTGACACCGCACCCAGGGAGGAGGGCGAGCGGTGGTGAGCGATACAGAGGCAGAGACAGGCACTGCGGGGCGGAGCGAGGGTGAGACCCGCCTCTCGGCGATCGCGTTGCGCATCAACGGCCAGATGCGGCGGCTCGAGGTGGATCCGCGGACCACGCTGCTCGACGCGCTGCGTGAGCAGCTTCGTCTGAGCGGAACCAAGAAGGGGTGCGACCACGGGCAGTGCGGCGCCTGCACCGTATTGATCAACGGCCGGCGCGTCAACCCCTGTCTGACGCTCGCCGTCATGCACGAGGGCGACGAGGTGGTGACGATCGAGGGCCTGGGCGATCCCGGTGACCTGCACCCCATGCAACGCGCCTTCGTCGAATGTGACGGCTTCCAATGTGGCTACTGCACTCCCGGCCAGATCTGTTCGGCGGTCGGCATGCTCACCGAGGTGGCGGCGGGCTGGCCCAGCCACGCCACCAGTGACGTCGCCTCGCCGCGGATCGCGTTGACCGATGAGGAGATCCGCGAGCGGATGAGCGGCAACATCTGTCGGTGCGCCGCCTATCCGAACATCGTCGCGGCCATCCGCGGTATCGCGAGCGGAGGCCCGGAATGAGGCCTTTCACCTACGAGCGGGCGACGGACGCACAGGCCGCCGTCGCCGCGGCGTCCAGATCCGGCGCGAAGTTCATCAGCGGCGGCACCAATCTGCTCGACCTGATGAAGCTCGACATCGAGCATCCCAGCCATCTGGTCGACATCAGTCGGCTTCCGTTGCAGGACATCGAGGAGCTGCCGGACGGCGGACTGCGCATCGGCGCCCAGGCGGTGAATTCCGATGTGGCCGCCGATGCCCGGGTACGCACCCGCTATCCGGTGCTGTCACAGGCCCTGGTGTCCGGCGCCTCGGGCCAGTTGCGCAACAAGGCGTCCACCGGTGGAAACCTGTTGCAGCGCACTCGCTGCCCCTACTTCTACGACACGGCCGCGGGCTGCAACAAGCGGAATCCCGGATCCGGGTGTTCGGCGATCGGCGGGTTCAACCGGATCCACGCGATCCTCGGCGCCAGCGACTCCTGCATCGCCACCCACCCCTCGGACATGGCCGTCGCGATGACCGCGCTGGAGGCGGAGATCGAGCTGCTCGACGCCGACGAGACGGTACGCCGCGTCGTCATCACGGACTTCTACCGGCTGCCGGGCGATACGCCGCACCGCGAAACGGTGCTGCGTCCGGGAGAGATGATCACGAGCGTCGTCCTGCCACCGCCCCCGCCGGGCCGGCAGCTCTACCGCAAGGTGCGCGACCGGGCATCTTATGAGTTCGCGCTCGTCTCCGTGGCGGCTGTCGTCGCCACCGATCAGGGCACGATCAGCCAGGCGCGGGTTGCGTTCGGCGGTGTGGCGCACAAGCCGTGGCGGTCCATCGAGGCGGAGGCCGCATTGGCCGGCCGCCCCGCCACGATGGCCACGTATCACGCCGCCGCCGAGGCCGCGATGCGCGACGCCGTGGGCCAGGGTCACAACGACTTCAAGATCGAGCTGGCCCGGCGCACGCTGTGCCGCACACTGGCACAGGCGGCCCGGTCGAGCTGAGGAGACGAGATGATCGGGCAAGCAGTCAACCGCGTTGACGGCCCGTTGAAGGTCACCGGCCGGGCCACGTACGCCTACGAGCAGTGGGTGGCCGGCCAACCCCTCTACGGGTTCATCGTCGGCGCGACGATCGGCAAGGGCCGCATCACCCGGATCGACACCGAGAGCGCAGAACGCGCGCCCGGCGTAAAGATGGTGATGACCCATTACAGTGCTCCCGCGCAGGGCGTCCGTGATGAGTCCATTCCCTTCGAATACTGGCGCGCCCAGCCGGTGCTGACCGGCCCCGACATCCACTATTACGGCGAGCCGGTGGCATTCGTCGTCGCCACGTCCCTCGAGCAGGCCCGAGCGGCGGCCGACCTGGTCGAAGTCGAGTACACCGGCGGGCGGGGACGTTTCAACTTTGCCGAGCAGGAAGACGAGGTGTACATCCCGAAGGTGGTCAACGCCGGTCTCCCCACCGACACCGCGGTCGGCGAATTCGATGCCGGGTTCGACGGCGCGGCGGTCACGGTCGACCAGCAGTACACGACGCCGTACGAGCTCTCGATGCCGATGGAACCGCACGCGTGCCTCGTGGAACCGCGCGACGGGGACCTGACCGTCTACGTCAGCTGCCAGATCGTCGACGCGGCGCGGGCCTCGGTCGCGGCCACGCTTCGGCTCGACCCGGAGCGGGTTCATATCGTCACCCCCTTCGTCGGCGGGGGGTTCGGCTCCAAGCTGGGCATCCATTCCGAGACGATCCTGGCGGCGCTCGCCGCTCGCGAGTTGCGCCAACCGGTCAAGGTCGCGATGACCAGGCAGCAGATCTTCCAGCTCGTCGGCAACCGTGCCACCACCAGCCAGCGGGTCCGACTGGGCGCGGAGCAGGACGGACGGCTGAGCGCGATGGCCCATGACGTCACCATGCACACCAACCCCGACCTGGAGTACGCCGAGCAGACCGCCGCCACGACCCGCAGTCTCTACGCCGCGCCCCACCGGTTGACCAGCCACCGGCTGGCGCCGCTCGACCTGCCGCCCGGGACGGACGTCCGCGCGCCGGGCGAAGCGCCGGGCATGCTGGCGGTCGAGTCGGCGATGGACGAGCTGGCCCATGCGCTCGGGATGGACCCCGTCGAGCTGCGGATCCTCAACGAGCCCACCGTCGATCCCGAGCGAGCCGTGCCGTACAGCGACCGGCACCTGGTCGACTGCCTGCGCGAAGGCGCGCGCCGGTTCGGCTGGGAGCACCGCCCCGCCACCCCGGCGAGCATGCGCGACGATCGCCGGCTGGTCGGCTACGGCATGTCGGCCGCCATCCGCGGACACTTCCAAGGGCCGACAGCGGTGCGGGTGCGGTTGGAGGCCGACGGCACCGCCGTCGTCCGGACGGACATGACCGACCTCGGCACGGGCACGTACACCGTCCTGACCCAGGTCGCGGCCGACGGGCTCGGACTGCCGCCGGATCGGGTGCGGATCGAGCTCGGGCGTTCCGACTTTCCCACCAGCTGGGGGTCCGGCGGCTCGTGGGGCGCCGCCAACTCGTGCAATGCGGTGCATGGTGCGTGTATGACCCTGCGCGAGCAGCTCCTGGCCGCGGCGCGCGGCGACACGTGCTCCCCGCTGCACGGCCTGGACCCGGCGGACGCCGTCTTCTCCGATGGCAACGTGGCTGTCGGCGGCGCGTCCGAAGCGCTGAGCGAGATCGTCGCGCGCCACCATCCGGAAGGTGTCGAGGCGGAAGGCGGTACCCGCTTCATGGGCGATGATCCGAACTACACGGACTACTCGATCAACACCTACGGGGCCCATTTCGCTGAAGTGGGAGTCGACGCGGACACCGCCGAGATCCGTCTGCGGCGGATGCTCGGCGTGTTCTCGGTGGGCCGCGTGCTCAACGCGAAGACGGCTCGCTCGCAGCTGATCGGCGGCATGATCTGGGGAGCCGGCGCGGCCCTCGAAGAAGAGGCCGTGGTCGACCTGCGATCCGGCGCCTTCGTCAACCGGGACTTCGCGCAATACCTGGTGCCGGTCCACGCCGACGTCCCCGACGTCGACGCGGTCGTCCTTGACGGGTACGACGACAAGGCCAACGTCCTGGGCGCGAAGGGCGTAGGCGAGCTGGGCATCTGCGGGGCAGGCGCGGCGGTCGCGAACGCGGTGTTCAACGCCACCGGGATACGCGTGCGGGACTTCCCCATCACGCTTGAGAAGGTGCTGCCCGGGCTGCCACCTCTGGACGGGTGAGGAGATCGCCGCGGTCGCACTGCGGCACGGGGACCCCCGGAATCTGCCGGCCGGGATTGGCAGCGGGCCGTGATGAGCGCCGAGCGGAGGAGAACATGACCGCCCCGTACGAGACCATCGGCACCAGGCTGGACGGGAACGTTCTGTTCGCCACCTTCAACGCCCCGCCGATCAACCTCATCGGTCCCGAGGTCGTGCGAGACCTGGTCGGACTGCTCGAGGAGGTTTCCCAACCGGCGAGCGCGCGGGTGGTGGTCTTCGACAGCGCGGATCCCGACTTCTTCTTCCCGCACGTGGATCTGACCAAAGTGCCCGAATACACCGCTGAAGCCGGGAAGGCAGGGGGCCCGGGCGAGGCGTCCCTGGGGATGCTGTTCCGCAAGCTCAGCGAGGTCCCGGCCGTCACGATCGCCAAGCTGCGCGGCCGTGCACGGGGGGCGGGCAGCGAGTTCCTCCTCGCCTGCGACATGCGCTTCGCCTCCCGCGAGAACGCCGTCGTGGGCCAGCCGGAAGTCGGCATCGGTACCCTGCCCGGCGCGGGAGCGATCCAGCACCTCACCCGGCTGCTGGGCCGGGGGCGAGCGCTCGAAGCCGTACTGACATCGGCCGACTTCGATGCCGAACTCGCCGAACGCTACGGATGGATCAACCGCGCGGTGCCCGACACCGAACTGAACGAGCTCGTAGCCGGCCTCGCCGCGCGCATAGGGGACTTCCCCCGCGATGCGCTGATCGCGGCCAAAGCAGCCATCAACGCCATCAGCCTGCCGACTCCAGCGGACGTACGCGCGGATGCCGCCCTGTTCCAGCAGCTCGTGCGGGGTGAGGCAGCGCGGCAACGTACGGCAGAGCTGTTCGAGCGGGGCTTCCAGACCCGTGGCCGTACCGAAATCAACCTCGGTGACGCGCTGGGCAACTTGAAGGCCGTCGACTGAGATCGACGACCAACCATGCATCCGCCCAGGGCCTGCACGTTCGGACTCTTGCCGACTTCGCCCGTTCTCCGGGTACTTCACAAGCCACCGGCTGAGCCTGTCATCAGCCCGTCGGGGGAGCTCCGTCCCGGACTCCGTGATCGAGACCCTCGGGACCTCGCCCTGCTCGCAGGCCTGATCTTTTGAGACGGGACACCCGGCCTGGGCGCCGCGCGGAGGGAACCGGTGAGCCCCTGGGACGTAGGGGAAAGCCCCTAGGGCTCCAGCAGTGGGGCGATCTTCCAGCAGTGGAGATCTTTTGAAGGCTGCGCGCGGCGCGTATCGGGCAGGCCGTGGGCGGCGACCGTTTGCAGTGCTTCGGGGCTGTTGGAGGTCTCGGCGTCCGAGGCGATGATTCCGGGCCAGTCGCCGCATGACCAGTACAGCCGATGCCGTCCGGGCGCCAGGGGGAGGACCCCCACCAGATTCGCCCTGTCCGTCGAGTGCATCGTCTCTGGGGGCAGGACAGCCGGTTCCTGCTGTTCCTGGTCTCCTCGGATGTCGAGGAGGTCAAGGGTCAGGGACGGCATCTGCGACAGGTCGTCTTCGTCGTCGCGGTAGAAGGTCCGGTAGAAGGGGTCTGCGGTCTGGGCGGCCCGCGCGATCTGGAGGACTTCGCCGGCGGCGATGACGATCTCGTCTTGGATCAGGGGGATTTCGTAGACATTCAGGTCCGGTGCACACGCGTCCTTCGTGCCGACGGCAATGCAGACGGCTTCCTCCCCGCCCTGTGGTGGGAGTACTCCCCGCACGTAGGTGTTCCCGTGCAACGGGCGGGACAGGTGGCGCAGGACCAGGTGGACCACCTGTGTCTGTATGCGGGTGCTGTAGAGAGAGGAGGAAGGCGTCAACGTCGACTCCGATCAGCAGATCAGACGGATTCGGTCACACCCCGCATGTGACGCGGCGGACCTGGGTTACGGCCTTCTCCGGGGTGTCGGCGACGCCGATGATGTCAGTGTCGATGACGCTGCGCCATTCGCGTACCCGGCGGTTGGCGCGCTTCTTGCGGGCGTTGGCTTGCCATGTGCTGGGAGCCTTGTTGAGTTTCTTGCTCGGCTTTATGGTCTTGGCCCCCTTCCTGCAGGAGCCTCACCGGGGGGCCGGCGAGGTACCCGAGGTAGTCGTCCGGGTGCCGTGTGGCGTGTGGCGGGTAGCCGCTCATTCGTCTGCGTCACGGACCAGGAGTGCGATCTGCACCCGGTTCTCAACCATCAGCTTGGCGAACAGGTTGCCTGTGTGCGCCTTGACGGTCGCGGTACTGATGTGCAGCCGCTCGGCGATCTCCGGGTTGCCCAGACCGTCCGCGATGGCCCGGGCAGTGTCGAGTTCTCGTTCGGTGAGCGCGGACAGCTTTTTCCGCGCGGCTTCGCGGGACGAGCGGCGAGCCTCGGAGGACTGCGGCCCGGTGGCTGCGGCGATCACCCGTGCCGTGGCCGCCGGGGACAGCACGGGGTTCCCGTCCGCGACCGTCCGCACCGCGTCGAGAATCCGCGCCGGCGGGGTGTCCTTCAGGACGAACCCGAGGGCTCCGGCGCGCAGCGCACCGAGCACCAGATCGTCGGAGTCGAACGTGGTCAGCATGAGCACCCGGGGCGGCGCCGGCCGGGTGAGGAGTTCCCGGGTCGCGCTGAGACCGTCACGGCCGGGCATCCGGATGTCCATCAGCACGACGTCCGGCCGCTGCTCGTCCACCACGGTGATCGCGGCGTCCCCGTCGGCCGCCTCCGCGACGACGGTCAGGTCCGGTTCGCCGTCGATGACGAGGCGTAGCGCCAGCCGCACGAGTTGGTCGTCGTCGACGATGACGACACGCACCGGCTCCCGCTCGCTGTCCACTCAGCTTCTCTTTTCGTGGTCGTGGTCGTGGTCGTGGTCATCGTTCGGCCAGGGTAGGTGCGCGGTGAGGACGTATCCGCCGTCGGGTGTCGGGTGGTGGCTGAGTTTTCCGCCGGCGAGGGTGATGCGTTCGGCGAGGCCGAGCAGGCCGAATCCTGATGCCGGCGGTTGAGCGGTCGTCGTGGTGGCCGGGGAGTTGTGGACGCTTACGCGCAGGTCGTCGCCGGCTGTTCCTTCGACGGTGATGTGTACGGGGGCGCCTGGGGCGTGTTTGGCGGCGTTGGTCAGGCCTTCCTGGATGACCCGGTAGCAGGTTCGTCCCACGACGTCGGACGGTTCTCCCGTCACCGTGGTGGTGAGCGTGACGTCCAGTCCGGAAGCGCGGGCGTCGGCCACCAGGTCCGGGATGCGGTCGAGGGAGGGCTGTGGCGGTTCCGGGCGGCCCGGGTCGGCGCGCAGCACACCGAGGACGTCTCGTAGTTCTTCCAGCGCTTGGTGGGAGCCGTCGGCGATGCCACGGATCAGCGTGCGGTTCTCCTCAGTACTGAGGTCACCGCGGTGGTCCAGCACTCCGGCCTGCATGGCGACCAGGGAGATCCGGTGCGCGAGCACGTCGTGCATCTCCCGGGCGATGCGGTTGCGTTCCAGGGCCCGTGCCTGCGCCGCCCGTGCGGTCTGTTCCCGTTCCGCGCTCTCTGCCCGCTCTCGCAAGGACCGCACCTCGACGCGCCGTGCGCCGATGGCCACGCCCATGGCCACCGCGATGCCCGCGCTCAGTGTCGGGAGTGCGAGTTGGAGCCATAGCGAGCCGGGCGGTGTCTCGATCGGGTACAGCACGAGGGCGAGTTGCGACGCGGCCACGTAGACGAGCGCGACAACTCCGATCTCCACCGGACGGCGACGAGTGGAGATCGAGCACAGCGCCAGAAGCGCGGCACCGATGGCGAGTGACGACGCGCCCGAGGCGATGGCGACCGCCATGGCGACGGCGAGCGGGAACCGTCGCCGCCACAGGAGCGCCGTCAGGCAGCCGAGAGCCACCAGCGGATCACCGGTGACGATCCAGGAGCACGTGTCGGTCGCGCACCCCCGCGGCAGCGCCGCACCGGTGGAGAGCCAGAAGGGAATGCCCAGTGCCGCGGCCGCCACCAGCCGCCAGGTCTGCTGCCACCCCCCGAGCCGTGGCACGACGTCCGTGTTCATCCGGTCATTGTCGCGAAACCGTGCGGCCGGCGCAGCAGCCCCTGGGACACTCCCGCCCTCGCCCGGAGTCGTATCACCGCCTCTCACCGCCTCGACTTTGGTCGAAGGTGACTCGAGCCGCCGGGCCGATGTGCCGGTGACGCCGGATGAACAGACTCGTATCCGTCACCCGAACGTTCCGGCGCGCGACCTCGTGCGCCCCCTCAGGAGGACACCAGATGCGCAAAACCCTGTCCCTCGCCCTCGCCGCCACCGCGGTCGCGGCGGCCGCGATTTCGGGAGCGTCGGCGGCGGCGACTCCGGCCACGGTGACGGCCACGCCGGACTCCCCGCAGTGGGGCCCGTGTCCGCAGAAGGCCGCATCACAGAAGGCCGAATCGCAGAACGCCGACGCGCCCCGTCTTGAGTGCGCGACGCTCGACGTCCCGCTGGACTACCGCGATCCCGACGGCCGGCAGATCGAGATCGCCGTCTCCCGCCTGACGAGCAAGGACCCTTCGAAGCGCCGCGGTGTGTTGCTGACCAACCCGGGCGGCCCCGGTGTCACCGGACTCGACTACCCGGCTCTCCTCGCCGGCGCCGGGCTGCCGAAGGACGTCCTCGACTCCTACGACATCATCGGCTTCGACCCGCGCGGCGTCGGCCGCAGCACACCGGTCACCTGCGACCTGACACCGCAGCAGCAGGCACGCGGCAACTTCCCGCCGTACGCGCACACCGCGGCCGATGTCGCCAAGGAGGCGCCGTACGCGCGGACCATCGCCGAACAGTGCGCCACGTCGCGAACGGCCTGGATGCTGCCGTACACCACCACCGCGAACACCGCGCGCGACATGGACCGGATCCGGGCGGCGCTGGGCCAGCCGAAGGCCTCCTACCTCGGCGCCTCCTACGGCAGCTACCTCGGCGCGGTGTACACCACGCTGTTCCCCGAGCGCAGCGACCGGATCGTGCTCGACAGCAACCTGGGTCCGGGCGGCTACGACCTGGCGAGCTTCCGCCTGCTCGGCCGCGGAATGGAGGACCGGTTCCCGGACTTCGCGGCGTACGCGGCCGCGCACCCCGAGTACGGCCTGGGCACCACACCGAAGCAGGTGACCGCCAAGTTCTTCGAACTCGCGAAGCGACTGGACGCCGAACCGGTCGACGGCATCGACGGCACACTGTTCCGCGGGATGACCTTCGACCGCCTCTACATCGAGGGCCTCATGCCCCAACTGGCCAAGGAGTGGCGGGCGTTGGACCAGGGCAAACCGCTGCCGACCTCGCCGCCGCAGATCTCGGAGAACTTCCTGGCCGGCCACTTCTACGTGACGTGCGGTGACTCGCGTTGGCCCGGCAAGGTCCGCGACTACCAGCGCAATGCGGCGATCGACCGGCTGACGTACCCGATGCTGGGCGGGACCACCGGAAACATCAAGCCCTGCGCGTACTGGCCGGACAACCGGGTCGAGCCGCCGGTGAAGATCGGTGACCGCGGCCCGTCGAACGTACTGATGGTGCAGAACGAGCGCGACCCGGGGACACCCCTGGTCGGCGCCATGAAGCTGCGGCGGGCATTCGGCGACCGGGCCACGATGGTGACCGCCGACCAGGGCGGGCACGGTGTCTACCCGTTCGGCCGCAACACGTGCGCGAACAACACGGTGACAGCGTTCCTGACCAACGGACAGCGCCCGGCCGAGGACCTCGCCTGCGCGGCGGAGCCGAACAAGTAACGGGAGCGAACGCATGATCAAGGAGTGGCGGCACCGTCGTGCCGTACAGCGGGTCATGCCCGGGGACGGGCGGGAGTTGAAGCATTTCCGTTGGTGGCAGTTGCCTTTCCGCGCCCTGTTCCATCTGCGGCTGACGGGCGACGACGGCCGCAGGACGGTCTACACCGTCGACGTCAGACACTGGCAGAACCAGTCGTCCGGCAACGTCAAGGCCCACCTGTATCTCGACGGCAGGCTGCACGCCGTGTCCAAGCTCCCTGCCGTCTTCCCCGTCCCGGGCGGCACCGTCGAAGTGAAGATGAGCGGATTCGGCCTCAAACGCTGCCACTACGTCACCGACGAAGGCGGCGAGTTCCAGCTGGTCCCGGACCCCGACTCCGCCGAGGGGCGACGGGCGCGCCTCGACCGCGCGCACCCCGCGCTCAGCCGCACCATCGGTCTCCTCTCGCTGTGCGTGCTCGTCACCGCCCTGGCCGTCCTCGTCCCACAACTTGCCGAACAGCTCACCAAGTCCGAGGACATCGCCCAGTACACCGGGATCTTCACCTCACCCATCGACGTGCCGAAGTGGGGCAACATCGCGATCGGCGTCGCCACCTTGGCGGCCAGCACAGAGCGGGCACTGCGACTGCGCCACAGCCACCTGTTGGACGGCGCCGCGGGCTGATCCGCCCAACCACCCGAGGCGTCGCAGCGGCGCGCCGGCGGCCCGCGAACTGAAGACACCCCTGGGCCTGGACCACTTCGAGGGCCGCCCGCTCGCCGGCCGGCACCGCCACGTCACCCTCGTCACCGCCGCCCACCTGTTCCTGACCGAACAGCGGAGCGGCCCAAAAGCCCCTGCCAGGGCGTGTCCGATGGGTCCCGTGACGGGTCTGGCGGCGGATCCGTTGGTGAGAACGAGGAGGGAGAACAAGCTCAGCGCGTGATCACGCACCCAGCCGCGACACCGAGGCAGAGCATGGCTCCGAAGAACAGGCCGACGATCCGATGTAGGCGGTACTTCCGGGTGAACACCCGTGCGCTTTCCGGCCTTTCGGGCCTTTCGGGCAGGGGCGACCGGTACATGGGTTCCGAGGGCCAGCCCCGTCCCCGTCGCGGGGGGCCGGAACCTGACGGGTCGGCCCTGCCGGTCGGTGAACTCGATGACGGGCGTCGAACAATCGTCCGCCGACGTGTTCTCCTGGTCCACCACCACCCCCTCGGCGTGCAGCCCGTGGCGGCTCAGCCGCATCTGCAGCCGTGCCTCCCGGGCACCGGCCCACAGACTCACCAGGCCCGCCAAAGCGGCCAGCCCGATACCGATCGTTTCACCCGTCATCCGTCCGCTGCTCTCCCTCGCACAGCGCCCGTCCGCCACGGCCGCGCATCTGGGGGACGCGGCACGCAGCTCGATGGTTCACGAAGGTGCGCGGGCACACCGGCTCCTCGGGCTTCCGTGGCCGTGGCGGGGGGCCGCGAAAGGCCGGTAGCCGCCTTCGCCGTCGGGCACGCGACTGCCGCCCCTGATCAGCCTTCCGATTGGAGACGCTCTGTGATTGCACCAATACCGCGGGGCGTATCGAGAACTCCCAGGTCGCCGACCACCGCCCCGCCTCCACCGCTGCGAAGGTTTACCCGCGGATGAGCCCGCTCAGGGGCGTCCGCCACGACTCGGCCAACGGTGCCGGTTTCGAGTCAGGAACGCGCCAAATACCAAGCACAGCAACTGAGTCGTGCTCACCCCGCCCATCTTCCCCTGAGTATCGTCCTTGCATGAACCTTCTGAGCCCGGACGATCCGCGTGCGATAGGGCCCTATCGACTTCTCGGGGTGCTCGGAGAAGGGGGTATGGGCCGGGTGTACCTCGCGCGGTCCGAAGGGGGACGGACCGTCGCCGTGAAGGTTGTGCGGGCCGAGTTCGCCAGGCAGGACGACTTCCAGCAGCGGTTCGCGCGGGAGGTCGACGCCGCGCGGCGCGTGGGTGGTGACTGGACCGCGCCGGTCCTGGACTTCGACACGAGTGCCGCGACACCCTGGGTCGCCACCGGCTACGTACCGGGCCCCGACCTCCAGACCGTCGTCGCCGACGACTACGGCCCGCTGCCCGAGCGCTCGCTGCGCACCCTCGCGAACCGGCTCGCGCTCGCCCTGGAGGCCATCCACGACGCCGGTCTCGTGCACCGGGACCTGAAGCCGTCCAACGTCCTGGTCACCGTCGACGGCCCCCGCGTCATCGACTTCGGCATCGCCCGCGCCGTGCATGCCGTTTCCGGCAACGACTTCCGTACCCGCACCGGCGTTGTCATCGGCTCGCCCGGCTTCATGTCGCCCGAGCAGGCGCGGGGGCTCGAAGTCGGCCCGCAGAGCGACGTGTTCAGCCTCGGTGCCGTCCTCGCGTACGCGGCGACCGGGCGGCCCCCGTTCGGCAGCCCCTCCATCGGGCTGCACGCGCAGTTGTTCCGGGTGGCCGAGGAGGAGCCGGACCTGGAGGGCGTGCCGGAGGATGTGCTCGGGCTCGTACGCCAGTGCCTGGAGAAGGCGCCCGAGGAACGGCCCACGCCTGAGGAGATTGTGGCCCGCACCGCCGCCGGGCAGGTGCGGCCGTGGCTGCCGGGAGAGGTGCTTGAGCAACTGGGAAGGCATGCGGCGTGGTTGCTGGATCTGGATCCGCAGGGACGTACGCCGGGTGTGCCTGTGGCTACGCAGCCGGACGTGCCGGTGGAGGCTCCGCTGGATGCGCGGGCGGACATGCAGCCGGACATTCCGGTGGATGCACACAAGAAGGTACGGCCCGACGTGCCGGTGGTTGTTGCGGTGGGCACCCCGACGTCCGGCGGCCGCCCGACACAGCCGAGTGCCCCGCCCGCGCAGTCACGGTTCAAACGGGCCCGATTCCTCGGTGCTGCCGTCGGAGTGCTGGTTCTCGCCGTCGGCGTGCCGATCGCGGCGAACTCCTGGGACGGCAACGGCGCGGACCCCGGCCGAAGCGGCGGTACGAACGGTGGTGGTGACGGCAGCGCGGAGGCCACCCCGGCGGCGATGGCCGTGCCGAAGAATTTCCTCGGGGCGTGGGAGGGCGTGCCGTTGAGCGACACACGCGTACGTGTCGAATTCAAGAAGGACGAGCAGCACCGCACGGTCGCCAGGTCCTTCTTCCTGACCGGCACCTCGCTCTGCGTGGTGAACAAGGAACCGAAGAAGGCGTCCAAGGGCTCGGTTTCCCTGGGGGACGCCCGTAGCGAGAACGCCTTCGGCGGCGGCACGTGCAAGTTCCTGCCGTCGTACACCCTGAAGACCCGTAAGGACGGCAACCTCGACTTTGCCACCGACAACGGCCAGTACAAGGCCGTCCTTTTCAAGGCCAGGGCCGGCAAAGCGGCCGTGCCCGAGAAGTACGTGGGGCAGTGGGTGCCCAAGGGCGAGAAGGACGACCCGACGGCCCAGGTCACCATCGAGCAGGCGAAGACCGGGGACATCTTCATCAAGGGCTGGGACAACTCCCATAAAAAACGCTGCGCTTGGAAAGAGGTCCTGGTGTTCGTGAACGACACCGGCCTCATCTCCAGACCGCTCTACCGGCGCGGGTCGGCGCATCCCTGCGGCATGGCTCCCACCGGCGCCCGTGGGTACACCCTCGCCGACTCCGGCATCCTGTCCATGGGCCATGCGGCGCAGAAGTTGGAGTTCGTCCGCAAGCCCGGCGCGTAACGCATATGAACGCATATGTACGGGGACACCGCAGGCGCACGACGTTTTCGCGCGTCAGTGCCGCCAATGGTGCGCTAGCGCGACGCGAGCACCTGGAAGGCACGAAGTTTGAGCCTGACGCACCGTCACTAGCGTCAGCATTGGGTCAGCATCAGGGCTACTAAAGACGCCTAGAGGCAGCCATGCATGGGACGCACGACCTCTCTCGAAAAGACCACCGCAGGCGGACACGAATCGGCGCTCGGCCTCGCACCCGGGCCGCCACGCCACCCAAAAGGGTGACTTCAATCGAACTCAACTTCCCTGCTATGTACGTAGTTCGATATTGAGTTGGCCTCATCGCACCCCTTGGCGTTGTCTTGTTTCGAATGCCTCGGTTACGGCGGCGGCTTCCGTCAGGATGTCGCGCGAAACCGCGTACGCGAGGCAAGGAATCCCAGAATGAGAATGACCGACATATCGCTGAATTGGCTGGTCCCGGCGGTTCTGCTGCTCGCCGCTGTCCTGACGGCCGGGGTGCTGGTCCTGCGCGGCAAACGCGCGGCCGACCGGCCCGCCGACGACTCGTGGGAGCGCAGCGAGGAGCGCCGACGGCGCAAGGAGGCCGTGTTCGCCTCCGCCTCCTATCTGTTGCTGTTCTGCTGCGCGGCGGTCGCCGCCGCGCTGTCCTTCCACGGCCTGGTCGGGTTCGGCGTGCAGAACCTCAGCCTCTCCGGGGGCTGGGAATACCTGGTGCCGTTCGGGCTCGACGGTGCCGCGATGTTCTGCTCCGTACTGGCGGTGCGCGAGGCCAGTCACGGCGATGCGGCGCTCGGCTCCCGGATGCTGGTGTGGACGTTCGCGGGCGCCGCGGCCTGGTTCAACTGGGTGCATGCGCCGCGCGGCCTGGACCACGCGGGCGCACCGCAGTTCTTCGCCGGGATGTCGCTGTCGGCGGCCGTCCTCTTCGACCGGGCGCTCAAGCAGACCCGCCGGGCGGCGCTGCGCGAACAGGGACTCGTGCCCCGTCCGCTGCCGCAGATCCGGGTCGTGCGCTGGCTGCGGGCGCCCCGCGAGACCTTCGGGGCCTGGTCGCTGATGCTGCTGGAGGGCGTACGGTCGCTGGACGAGGCGGTCGAGGAGGTACGGGAGGACCGCCGGGCCAAGGAGCAGCGCCGGCTGCGCCGTCGCGAGCAGGGCAAGCTCGACCGGGCCCGGATCAAGGCCATCAACCGGCAGCACCGTTCGTGGGGCATCGGCAGGGGCGGCGGCCGGCTGACCGTCACCCAGGCCACCGCGGGGCCCGCGGAGATGGGCGACCGGGATTCCGCCATACCCACCGACCATCCAGGACCGTTGCCCGCATCAGATTCGCCGCTGCGCTACCGCCCGGCCCTCAAGGCCGTGACCGGCACTGATCTCGGCGCCACCGCCCTCGCGGCCGAGCCGCGCCGGACCGTGGACCTCACCGCCGAGGACGACACCCAGTCGCTGCCGCGGCTGGACTCCCTGGAGGAGAAGCTCGCCGCGATCGAGCAACGCTTCGCCTGACCGGTGGCGGACCGCGCCGACCCCACACCCCCGATGCCGGCTCAGGCCGGTCCGCCGCCCAGCTCGAACCACACGCTTTTGCCCACTCCGTGGGACCGTATGCCCCACGCGTCCGCTAAGGAGCGGACCAGCACCAGGCCCCGGCCGGATGTCCCCTCGGTGGTCGGTGCCTTCGGCTCGGGGCGGCCCGAGACGAAGTCGCGTACCTCCACCCGCAGCCGGTCGCCGACCGTGGCGGTGACGACGGCGCCGCCCTCCGCGTGTATCAGGGCATTGGTGACCAGCTCGCTGGTCAGCAGCGTGGCGACCTCCGCGACCTCGCCGGTGCCCGGACCTGCCCAGCAGCTCAGCAGCAGCCGGAGCTCCCGGCGCACCTCGCCGACCGCCCGAAGATCCGCATGCCGGACCTTGCGTCTGAGCACCCCCGGCGTCCGCGCGGCGATTCCCCCGCCCCTGCCCCGCTCGGTCACGTCGTGATGTGTGTCCCGTTCCTCGCGCCGCACAGGCTGACGCATGCTCTCCCCCGCCCCCGGACAACGATCGGCGCTCTCCCTCGAACAGCCTCACGGTGATGCATTCCCATCGGGCCAGGCGCCATGCTTCGTCAGACGCCTTACCGCACCATGCGGAGCCACGTTCTCCCCTGGGTATGCCTCCGGTAACCGCACGGACCGAACCCGGACACATGCCGTACGCGCGAGAGGAGCTGCTGTGCACGACGACCGACTGCTGGTGGAGGGGCGTCTGGAGCGGGCGCTGGGGCAGTTCATCCGGCCCGCGCAGTACGCGGCGCGGGTGCCGCTGGAGCTGGCCGTATGGCATGCGCCGGGCGAGCCGAAGCCGGTGGCGGAGGCGTTGCGGGCCGCCTACGAGCCGTTCGCGGTGGGTGCGGCCTGGGGGCCGCCGTGGTCGACCAGCTGGTTCCGGCTGACGGGTGAGGTGCCCGCGGAGTGGGCGGGCCGGCGGGTGGAGGCGGTCATCGATCCCGGGTTCAGCGGCGACGGGCCCGGCTTCCAGGCCGAGGGGCTGGTCCACGACGCCGACGGCGTGCCGCTCAAGGGCATCCACCCGTTCAACCGCCACGTCCCGGTCGCCGCCCCCGCACAGGGCGGCGAGCGGGTGCGGCTGCTGCTGGAGGCGGCCGCGAATCCGGCGGTGCTGCGCGACTTCCGCCCGACCGACCTCGGGGACGTCCGCACCGCGCCCGCCCGCCCCCTGTACCGCTTCGCCTCCGCCGACCTCGCCGTCCTCGACGAGACGGTCTGGCATCTCGTCCTGGACATCGAGGTGCTGACGGAGCTGATGCACGAGCTGCCCCAGGACCGCACCCACCGGCACGAAATCCTCTGCGCCCTGGAGGACATGCTGGACGCGCTGGATCTGCACGATGTGGCGGGAACGGCCGCCGCGGCCCGGTCCGAACTCGCGGACGTCCTGAGCCGCCCGGCCGCCGCCGGCAGCCACCGCATCTCGGCCGTCGGGCACGCCCATATCGACTCCGCCTGGCTGTGGCCGCTGCGCGAGACCGTCCGCAAGGCCTCCCGCACCTTCGCCAATGTCACCCAACTCGCCACGGAATACCCGGAGTTGGTGTTCGCCTGCTCCCAGGCGCAGCAGTACGCCTGGGTCAAGGAGCACCAGCCGCACATCTGGGCGCGCATCAAGAAGGCCGTACGGGAGGGGAACTGGGCGCCGGTCGGCTCGATGTGGGTGGAGTCCGACGCCAATATGCCCGGCGGCGAGGCGCTGGCCCGCCAGATCGTGCACGGCAAGCGCTTCTTCCTGGAGGAGCTGGGGGTGGAGACCGAGGAGATCTGGCTGCCCGACTCCTTCGGCTACACCGCGGCCTTTCCGCAGCTGGCGCGGCTGGCCGGGGTGCGGTGGTTCCTGACGCAGAAGCTGTCGTGGAACCAGAGCGACAAGATGCCGCACCACACCTTCTGGTGGGAGGGCATCGACGGCACCCGTGTCTTCACCCACTTCCCGCCCGTCGACACGTACAACTCCCGGTTGCACGGCCTCGAACTCGCCCATGCGGAACGGAACTTCGCCGAGAAGGGGCGGGCCACCCGCTCGCTGGTCCCGTTCGGCTGGGGCGACGGCGGGGGCGGCCCGACCCGCGAGATGCTGGAGCGGGCGCGCCGGCTCCGCTCCCTGGAGGGCTCACCGCGCGTCGAGGTCGAGCCGCCGGCCCGGTTCTTCGAGGCGGCGCACGCGGAGTACGGGGCGGCGGCGCCGGTCTGGTCGGGCGAGCTGTACCTGCAGTACCACCGCGGCACGTACACCTCTCAGGCCAAGACCAAGCAGGGCAACCGGCGCAGTGAACACCTGCTGCGGGAGGCGGAGTTGTGGGCGGCCGCGGCGGCGGTGCGGACCGGCCACCCGTATCCGTACGAGGCCCTGGACCGGATCTGGAAGACGGTCCTGCTCCATCAGTTCCACGACATCCTGCCGGGCTCGTCCATCGCCTGGGTGCACCGGGAGGCGCGGGCCACGTACCAGGAGGTGGCGGCGGAGCTGACGGAGATCATCGAGGCGGCGATCGGGGCGCTGGGCGGTGCGGGGGCCGGAGCGGCCGGGGTGCCGACGGTGTTCAACGCCTCGCCGTACGACCGGGACGAGATCGTCGGGCTGACGGAGGACACCACGGTCGCCGTCCATGTGCCCGCGCTGGGCTCGGCGACCGTCCGCCCGCCCGGCCCGCACTCCCCCACCCCGTCGCCCGCGCCGGTACGGTCGAGCGCCGGCGCCGGGGGCGCCGTCACCCTCGACAACGGCCTCCTCCGCGTCCGTATCGACGCCGACGGTCTGCTGGCCTCCGTACTGGATCTGCACGCCGGCCGCGAGGTCCTGGCCCCCGGCGCCCGCGGCAATCTGCTCCAGCTGCACCCGGACCACCCCAACAAGTACGACGCCTGGGACCTCGACCGGCACTACCGCAACCGGCACACCGATCTGACCGACGCCGAGTCCGTCGAGCTGGTGACGTCCGGACGGCTGACCGCGACGGTGCGGGTGCGCAGGGCCTTCGGGGCGTCCCGGATCACCCAGGACCTGACGCTGCGCGCGGGCTCGCGGCGCCTGGACATCACCACCGACATCGACTGGCACGAGTCGGAGAAGGTCCTCAAGGCCGCCTTCCCGCTGGATGTGCACGCCGAACGGTCCACCGCCGAGGTGCAGTTCGGGCATGTGCACCGCCCCACGCACACCAACACCAGTTGGGACGCGGCCCGTTTCGAGATCCCCGCGCACCGTTGGCTGCAGGTCGCCGAGCCCGGTTATGGCGTGGCGCTGCTCAACGACTCGACGTACGGCCATGACGTCACCCGTACGCCGCAGGCGCAGGGCCGGGGCACGACCGTGCGGCTGACCCTGCTGCGGGCCCCGCACAGCCCGGATCCGGAGACCGACCAGGGCGCGCACCGTTTCACGTACGCGCTGCTGCCGGGCGCCGGGGTGGGCGACGCGGTCGCCGAGGGGCTGGCGCTCAACCTCCCCCTGCGGACCGCCGCCGTACCGCCCGTGCCGCCGCTGATCCGCATCGACCACCCGGCCGTCACCGTCGAGTCGGTCAAGCTCGCCGAGGACCGCAGCGGCGATGTGGTGGTGCGGCTGTACGAGTCCCGGGGCGGCCGGGCGACCGGCACCCTGTCTTCCGGGTTCGCGGTCGAACGGGCCCTCGTCACCGATCTGCTGGAGCGGCCCCTCCGGGAGGAGGAGGAAGGTCCGACGTCCGACATCACCGTGGAGCTCCGCCCGTTCCAGATCCTGACGCTGCGGCTGCGGCCCCTGAGTCGGCCCCGCATCTGACCTGTCCGGCCGCCGGGGCTACACCCGGGGAATGTTGCGCAGGTTGGACCGGGCCATCTGGAGCATCCGGCCAACCCCGCCCGCCAGCACGACCTTCCCGGCGGACAGCGCGAAGCCGGACACCATCTCCGCGCTGATCTTCGGCGGGATCGACAGGGCGTTGGGGTCGGTGACGATGTCCACCAGCGCCGGGCCGGGGTGCCGGAACGCGTCGCGCAGGGCGCCGCGCAGCTGCTTGGGCTTCTCCACCCGGACGCCGTGTGCCCCGGCCGCGCGGGCGATGGCCGCGAAGTCCGGGTTGTGGTTGGTGGTGCCGTAGGAGGGCAGGCCCGAGACCATCATCTCCAGCTCCACCATGCCCAGGGAGGAGTTGTTGAACAGCACGACCTTCACCGGCAGGTCGTACTGGACCAGGGTGAGGAAGTCGCCCATCAGCATGGTGAACCCGCCGTCGCCCGACATCGACACGACCTGCCGCCGGCGGTCGAGGAACTGCGCGCCGATCGCCTGCGGCAGCGCGTTGGCCATCGAGCCGTGGCTGAACGAACCGATCACCCTGCGGCGGCCGTTGGGGCTGAGGTAGCGGGCCGCCCAGACATTGCACATGCCGGTGTCGACGGTGAAGACCGCGTCCTCGGCCGCCTCCTCGTCCAGGACGGCGGCGACGTACTCGGGGTGGATCGGGGTGTGCTTCTCCACCTTGCGGGTGTAGGCGCCGACCACACCCTCCAGAGCGTCGGCGTGCTTCTTGAGCATCCGGTCCAGGAACCTGCGGTCCGTCTTCGGCCGGACCCTGGGGATCAGGGCGCGCAGCGTCTCGCGGACATCGCCCCACACCGCGAGGTCCAGCTTGGTGCGGCGGCCGAGGTGTTCGGGGCGGACATCGACCTGGATCTTCGTGACATCGTCGGGGAGGAAGGCGTTGTAGGGGAAGTCGGTGCCGAGCAGGATCAGCAGATCGCACTCGTGGGTGGCCTCGTAGGCCGCGCCGTACCCGAGGAGCCCGCTCATGCCGACGTCGTAGGGGTTGTCGTACTGGATCCATTCCTTGCCCCTGAGCGCGTGCCCGACCGGGGACTTCACCCGTTCCGCGAACTCCATCACCTCGGCGTGCGCGCCGGCCGTGCCGCTGCCGCAGAACAGCGTGACCTTGTCCGCCTCGTCGATCATCCGGGCCAGCTTGTCGATCTCGGTGTCCCCGGGGCGTACGGAGGGGCGCGAGGTGACCAAGGCGTGCTCGGCGGCGCGCTCGGGGGCCGGTTCGGCGGCGATGTCGCCGGGCAGTGAGACGACCGCGACGCCGCTCCGGCCGATGGCGTGCTGGATGGCGGTCTGCAGGACGCGGGGCATCTGGCGGGTGCTGGAGATCAGCTCGCTGTAGTGGCTGCACTCGGCGAACAGCCGGTCGGGATGGGTCTCCTGGAAGTACGTGGTGCCGATCTCGCCGGCGGGGATGTGGGAGGCGAGGGCGAGCACCGGCGCCATCGAGCGGTGCGCGTCGTAGAGGCCGTTGATCAGGTGCAGATTCCCGGGCCCGCAGGAGCCGGCGCAGGCGGCGAGCCTGCCGGTGAGCTGCGCCTCCGCCCCGGCGGCGAAGGCCGCCACCTCCTCGTGCCGGACCTGGATCCAGTCGATGCCGGAGTTGCGGCGGATGGCGTCCACGACCGGGTTCAGGCTGTCGCCGACGACTCCGTAGAGCCGCTGCACCCCCGCCCGCACCAGGATGTCGACAAACTGCTCGGCGACGGTCTGCTTGGGCATGGCGGCCGGCTCCTCCCGACGTGCTGCGCCTCAGGTGGCTCTCAGCCCGCCTACCCGCCCGGCCGCGGCTGCCACACCCCCACGGCCGTCCGGTCCGTCGCATGGCCCAGGCGGGGCGGCGCGGCCGGGTACCTCCGCGGCGGCGTCCGGCTGCGTCGCCGGGCCGCGCGGCGTACCGTGCCGTGGCCGGTGGGCCGCCGGGGCGCGCGTTGGTGCCGCTTCCGGCAGGCTTGGGCCATGAGAGAGCGCAGGAGGGGGGTTCCCCCGGTCGAAGTGCCCCGGCTGCCGCCGGGTGGTACCCCCAGGGGCAGAGCCGTCACATGAGTGTGTGGCAGCTGGTCGGGGTCGGCCTGGTCCTGCTGCTCGGGCTGCTCGGGGTGCTGCTGCCCGGCATCCCCGGGCCGCCGATCGTCTGGGCCGGGGTGCTGTGGTGGGCGATGACCGAGCAGAGCGGCGTCGCCTGGGCGGTGCTGATCGGGGCCACCGTTCTGCTGCTCCTCAACCAGGCACTCAAATGGCTGCTCCCGGCCCGCAGTCTCCGCACCGCCGGCGCGTCGTACCGCACGCTGTTCCTGGCGGGGCTGGCCGGGATCGCCGGGTTCTTCCTGATCCCGGTCATCGGCGGCCCGCTGGGCGCCGTGGGCGGCCTCTACTTCCTCGAACGGGTGCGGCTCGGCAGCCATGGCGACGCCTGGGCCTCCACCCGTACGGCCATGCGGGCGATCGGCCTGAGCGTGCTGATCGAACTGTTCGCCTGTCTGCTGGTGGTGGGGGCCTGGATGGGTGCCGTGCTCGCGAAGTGAGCGGCGTACGGGATCGTCGCGCTCACGCGGCCGCCCCGGCCGCCTCCGGGATCTCCCCGTCCGCCCGGAGCCCGGCGCGCCACAGATGATGCAGTGCATACGCTCCCCAGGGGCGCCAGGCGTCCGCCACCCCGGCCGCGGCTCCCACGTCCGGGTCCCCCATCCCCCGCATCCGGATGTACGCCGCCGCGGCCGGCCCGACGCCGGGCAGGGCGGCCAGCGCCCGTTCGGCGGCGGTGCGGTCGGCGCCCGCGTCCAGCGCGAGGTCCCCGGCGGCGAGCGCGGCGCACAGTGCGCGTACCGGCGCCGCGACCTCCGGGCCGGTCAGCTGGGCGGGAGCGGGAAAGAGGTGGGTGAGCCCGCCGTCGGGTGCATCCAGCGGCTTCCCGTACGTCCGCACCAGCTCCGCGGCGCGCTCCGGCGGCCCGCCCAGGACCGTCCGTACGGCCAGCTCCTCCGGGTCCACGGTGCCGGGCGACCGCAGCCCGGGGAGCTGCGCCACCAGGGGGCCGAGCTGCGGATCGGCGCCCAGCCGCTCGGCGACGGCGTAGGGGTCGGCGTCCAGATCGAAGAGGCGGCGCAGCCGCTGGACGGCCGTCGCCAGGTCCCGCAGGTCCGTCAGCCGCAGCCGGCACTCCAGCCAGCCGCCGTCCGCGCCCCGTGCGGCCGGGCACACCAGCCCGGCGGGCGGGATGCGCCGCGGCCGCGCGGCGCCGCGTTCGTCGACCTCGGCGATGCCGGTGCCGTAGTCGAGCCGCAGCGTCCGACGGTAGGTGCGGGCGCCGCGCGCGCCCCGGATCTCCTCGACGCCCGGCACCGCCCGTACCTGCAGGAAGTCGAACATCTCGGCCTCGGCGCACGGGCCGCGGTAGGCCAGCCGCACCGGAATCCCGCCGGCCGCGCTCCGCGCCGCGCCCCTGAGGGCCGCCGCCCGCAGTTCGCTGGGCGTCCCGGCGTAGATCTCCCGCATCGTGTCGTTGAACTGCCGGATGCTGGCGAACCCGGCCGCGAAGGCCAGCTCGGTGACCGGCAGCTCGGTGGTCTGCAGCAGCATCCGGGCGGTCTGCGCCCGGCGGGCCCGCGCCAGCGCCACCGGGCCGGCGCCGAGCTCCGCGGTCAGCTGCCGCTGTACCTGACGCGCGCTGTACCCCAGCCGCCGCGCCAGCCCGCCGACGCCCTCCCGGTCGACCACGCCGTCCCCGATGAACCGCATGGCGCGGCCGACCAGATCGGCCCGTACGTTCCATTCCGCCGACCCCGGCACGGCGTCCGGCCGGCACCGCCGGCAGGCCCGGAACCCGGCGGCCTGCGCGGCGGCGGCCGACGGGAAGAACCGCACATTGATCCGCTTGGGGGTGACCGCGGGGCAGCTCGGCCGGCAGTAGATCCCGGTGGTCCGCACCGCGAAGAAGAACTCCCCGTCGAACCGCGCATCCCGGCTGGACACCGCTTCGTACCGGGCTTCGTCATTCATCACGTCGTTGCGCACGGCCCCAGTCTGCGCCGCCCGCACCGCCACCACTGGCGGAATCCGGACACGGTGCTGACACGCATCCCGGCGGCTGCGCGGGGCCCGGCGCGCGTGCCGGGCCCCGCGGCTCGGCCGCCGCTACCTGCGCGAACCCCGCTTGCGTTCGCCCATGTGCCGGCCCAGCGCCTGCTTCTGCTTCCAGTCCCGCCGGATCTCGGCCCGCACCCGGGCGTCCGTCTTCGCCACGATGCGCAGGTTCTCGCGCCGCAGCTTCCGGAAGCTCTCCAGCCGGCGCTCGGGCAGCGCGCCGTCCTCGATGGCCGCCAGCACCGCGCAGCCGGGCTCCGTCTCATGCGCGCAGTCGGGGAAACGGCACTCCTCGGCCAGCTCCTCGACCTCCGCGAACGTCCGCGCGAGCCCGGTCCCGGCGTCCCACATTCCGACGCCGCGCAGCCCGGGGGTGTCGATCAGCGCCCCGCCCCACGGCAGCGCCAGCAGATCCCGTGTGGTGGTGGTGTGCCGCCCCTTGCCGTCCCGGTCGCGGATCGCCTGCACCTCCTGGACGTACGCCCCGACCAGGGCGTTGGCCAGCGTGGACTTCCCCGCGCCGGACTGGCCCAGCAACGCCGACGTACCGCCCGCGAGCACCGTGGTCAGCGCCTCGATCCCGTCGCCGGTCGCGGCGCTCACCGCCAGCACCTGCACGCCGGGAGCCGCGGCCGCCGCATCCGCGACCAGATGCGCCAGCACGGCCGGATCCGGGACCAGATCCGCCTTGGTCAGCACCACCATGGGCTGCGGCCCGCCCTCCTGGGACGGCGCGGACCCGGGCAGCGGTCGCTGATCGCCCGCGCCGGACATCGCCAGCGCGAGGAACCGCTCGATCCGCCCGAGGTCCAACGGGTCCGCGAGCGAGACACAGATGACGATGGTGTCGATGTTCGTGGCCAGTACCTGGCCCTCGGAGCGCTTCGACGACGTGGAGCGCACGAAGGCCGTGCGGCGGGGCAGCAACGCCCGTACGACACCGTCGACATGGTCGCCGCCGCGGCCGTTCGCCAGGTCGATCACGGCCCAGTCGCCGGTGCACGGCACCCGCATCGGGTCGCTGGTCGCCACCAGCGCCGTATCGGCCAGAACGGTCCGGATGCCGTCGCCGTCCGGTACGACGACGTCCACCCGGCCGCGGTCGACGCGGACGATCCGGCCGGGCACGAACCCCTGCCCGGTGAAGGGGAGAAAACTCTCCGCGAATGCGTCGTCCCAGCCATAGGCGGTCAGCGGATGCGCAGCGGAGGAACTGAGGTCGAACAACGGGATGACCCTTCAGGAAGAAGCGGTCCCGGCCGTGCGCAGCGCGCGCACCCGCGCACCACGCGCGGGAAGGGAGCAGGAAAGTCGAGTCAGCCGGAGACCACGGGGAGGTTGATGAACTTCTGGATGCGGGCAACGCCCCTCACTGCGACAGTCATCAGGCTCACCTCCCGGTTTCTCACAAACGGCCGACGACGACGGCGGTTCGATGCCGTCCTCTGCAATGTCGCCGACCCTAGAACAGCCCGTGCGGCGGCGCCAGCGATTTTCCGCGTCGCCCTCGGGTGCCGCCGTGGGCGGGCGGCGGCGCGGGCGCACGTCAGCGGTACCGGGCTCGTCCCCACGCGGCCGCGAGGGTCAGCGGGACCGTCAGGACGGCGGCGATCAGGAAGAGGAGGCCGTACCGGTGGTCACCGGCGGCGCCGGCCGTCAGGCTGCCCGCGAGCGCGCTGCCCCCGTAGAGGCTCACGCCGAACATCGCGACGCCGGTGGCCCTGGCCGTAGGGGCCAGCACCGTCGCCCACGACTGGATGGTGGTGTGCAGGAACGACCAGCCGCCGCCGAGCAGCAGCGCGCTGACCGCCAGCGCCGGGAGGGACTGGCTCACCGCCGCGACCGCGTAGGCCGCGGCGGCCTGTACCCCGCCCACGACGATCAGCATGGCCGGACTCCACCGCCCCACCAGCTTCTTGACCAGCTGGGCGAAGCCCATGGCACCGACGCCGTACAGCGCCGACACCGCGCCGGCGGGTGCGGCCGGCACCCCCCGGGCCTCCAGTGCGGGCGCCAGATACGTCAAGAAGCCCAGCAGCACGGCCCCTTCGACCAGGGCGACGCCCATGACGTACCACTGCCACCGCGATGCCAGCACGATGCGGAACGGGGCCAGGAGGGCGCCGGAAGGTTGCCGCGCCGGCTCGGCGAGGCGGCGCAGCGCCCAGGTGAGGTAGGCGGCGAGCAGCCCCGGCAGCAGGAAGACCAGACGCCAGCTGACATAGTGCGCCAGCGCTCCGGCGACGACCGTGCCGAGCGCCGTGCCGAGGGAGAAGGCGGTCATCAGGTCGCTGAGCGGACGCTGGCGGACCGCGGCGGGCACGACGTCGCCGACGTAACTGAGCGCTGCGGGAACGCAGGCGGCGAAGCAGGCCCCGGAGACGGCGCGGGCCCCGATCAGGACCGCGGCATTCGGCGCGAGCGTCGAGACCACCGACGCGACCGTCCCTGCCGCGAGGGAGAGCCGCATCACGCGGACCCGGCCCAGCCGGTCGCTGGCCAGTCCCCACACCGGCTGCATCAGGCCGTAGCACAGGAAGTAGACGCTGGCCGCGAGGACCACCGTCGGCATATCGGTGCCGAGCCGGGCCGCGATGATCACCAGCATCGGCGATATGCAGAAGCGGTCGAAGTTGCTGACGAGCCCGGCCGAGCGCAGCAGCCAGAGCGAACGGCGCGCGAGGGCGGGCGGGTCGGGCGGGGCGGACATGGTGGAGGTGGTGGACGAGATGGATGAGGTGGACGACGCGGATGAGGTGGACACGAGGGTGTCGCTCCTTTCGGCGCCCGGGAGGTCCCCGGGCCCTTCCAAGATCACCACTCGGGCCGTCCGGATTTCCCCCTCAGCCGGTGACAATCGCTCACACCTTGCCGATCGCCCACACTGTGTTCGGCGGCGCAGATATGCGCTGCTGCCGAACAGCCGAGGAGCGAGGAGGGGCGGACGAGATGAGCGCCGTGCGGCCGGTGGCCGGCCAGGGGAGTACGGCGGGTGCGCTGCGCAAGGAACTGGGCGCCTTTCTGCGCTCCCGCCGGGAGCGGCTGGCCCCCGCCGAGCTGGGCCTGACGGTGTCGCGGCGCCGGCGCACCCCGGGGCTGCGCCGCGACGAGGTGGCCGAGCTGGCCGGGATCAGCAGCTCTTGGTACGCATGGCTGGAGCAGGGGCGGGTGCGTACCTCGGAGCAGGTGCTGCGTTCGGTGGCGCGGGCGCTCCGGCTGGACGCGGCGGAGACCGCGCATGTCCTCTCCTTCGTCGAGGACGCCACGGCGGCCGGTGAGCCGCCCGGCTGGGTCTCGCGGAACCTGCTGACGCTGGTGGAGTCGGTCGCGCCGAACCCGGCCGCCGTCATCGACCCGCACTGGGACCTGCTGGCCTGGAACACCGGCTACGCGGCGCTGCTCACCGACCCCGCGCGCCTGCCTCCCAAGCGGCGCAATCTGCCCTGGCTGGTGTTCCGCTGGGCACCGGCCCGCGAGCTGATGGTGAACTGGGAGGCGGAGGCGCGCTACCTGCTGGGGCAGTTCCGTGCCAACGCTGCCCGGCATCCCGACGACCGCCGGTACACCGAGATCGTCGACGAGATCACCCAGGACCCGGACGCGGCCCGCTGGTACGCGCGACGGGAGACGGCCGTCTACCAGCCGGCGGTACGGCACTTCCGGCATCCGGTCGCGGGTGAACTACGGCTGCGTTACGTGAAGTTGGCCGCCGTCGACGAGCCCGGCCATCACTTCCTGTGCTATCTCCCCGATGACCAGGACGCCGAGGCGGCGGTGCGCAGGCTCACCGCCGACGGGTGAACGCGGCGCGCCGTCACCGCGCCGGCGTCGGCCTCGGGATCGGCCTCGGCGTCAGGGAAGGCCGGGAGTTGAGGAGGTCGACATCGCTCCCGGTCGCGGACCGGTAGGTGTCGGTGATGCGGGCGAGTTCCGGTGTGCTCCACCCGCCTGCCAGGCTCATCTCCCGGTTCGCGCGCACCACCGTCGCGGTCGTCTCCCGTCGCGCGATCTCGTACTGCGTGAGGCCGGTCGTCACCTCACCGCCGGCGCGCGCGAGTTCGTACGCGAGGACGCGGGCGTCGACGATGGCCTGGGAGCCGCCGTTAGCCCCTACCGGATACATGGGGTGCGCGGCGTCGCCGAGCAGGGTCACCCGGCCGCGCCCCCAGGCGGGCAGCGGGGCCCGGTCGACCATCGGGTACTCCAGGATCTCGCCGCTGCCCTCCAGCAGGGCGGGCACATCGAGCCAGCCGAGCTCCCAGTCCCGGACGTACGGCAGCACATCCCCCAGGCGGCCGCGGCGGTTCCAGCCGGCGTCCTCGGCGAGCGGCCGGGGCTCGGAGACCCGTACCAGGCACACCCAGTTGATCCTGCCGCCGCCGATCGGATACGCGACCAGCTCCACGTTTCCGTCCCGTACGAGGGCCGCCGAACGGCCGGTGCGGAACGGCTCGGCCTCGGTCGTGCCCCGCCACATCCGGATGCCCGACCACAGCAGCGGTCCGCCGGCCGGATGCAGCCGGGCACGGACCACCGAGTGCAGCCCGTCCGCGCCGATCAGGGCCTCGGCGTCGATCTCTTCGAAGGTCCCCTTCGCCCGGTCGAGGACGCGGGCACCGACGGTGTCCGCGCCCGCGGCCCCTTCGAAGTCCATCAGCCGGGCTCCGGTCCGGACCGCGCGGGGGCCGAGCCGTTCCCTGACCGCCGCGAGCAGCAGCATCTGCAGTTCCCCGCGGTGGACCGAGTACTGCGGCCAGCGATAGCCCATCGCCGTACCGCGTGGCTCGGCGAAGAGTTCGTTGCCGAACCGGTCGCTGTACACGTTCTCGGCGGTGGCCACGCCGAGGGCGGCGAGGCCGTCGCCGAGGCCGAGTTCGGTCAGTTCCCGCACGGCGTGCGGCAGCAGGTTGATGCCGACGCCGAGCGGCCGTATCTCGCGGGCGCTTTCCAGCACGAGCGCGTCGATTCCCGCGGCGTTCAGGCTGAGTGCGGCGGTCAGCCCGCCGATCCCCGCCCCGGCGATGAGCACGGTCATCGGTCCCCCTGGAACTCGGGCACGGACAGCCGGGGCAGGTCCCCGGAGGCGGCGGCGCGTTCACGGATTGCGTACATGAACGACTCCCTTCTCTCGCCTTCCACCCTGGGTCCGCGCATGCCAGAAGTCCAAGAGATGATGAGTCTGGTTGCTAGTATCGATGGTTATGGAACTGCGCCAGCTCGAGTACTTTCTGGCCGTGGCCGAAGAGGGGAATTTCACCCGGGCCGCCGAGAAACTCCATGTGTCCCAGCCCGGCGTCAGCGCCCAAGTGCGTCGCCTGGAGCGCGAGTTCGGGCAGGAGCTGCTCGACCGCTCGGGGCGTACGGTCACGCTGACCGAGGCGGGCGACACCGCCCTCCCCTATGTGCGGGCCGCGCTCGCCGCGGTGGAGGGGGCCCGGCTCGCCGTCGACGAACTGACCGGACTCCTGCGCGGGCGGGTCGCCCTCGGCTCCGTGGTCTCGCACAACGCCCATCTGCCCGGCCTCCTGGCGGGCTTCCACCGGGACCATCCGGCGGTGGAGATCACCCTGACCGAGGCGAACACCGCCCCGCTCGTCGATGATCTGCGGACCGGAAAGCTCGACGCGGCCGTCATCAGTGTGGGCGGCACGCCCCCGGACGGCATCGAGATCCAGGTCATCGACGACCAGCCGATCGTCGTCGCGGTCGGCGAGTCCCATGAACTCGCCGACCAGCGGGCCGTCCCCCTCGGCGCCCTGCGCGACCGTGCCCTGATCTGCCTGCCCCGCGGTACGGGCCTGCGCGCCCGGCTCGACGAGGCGTGCGCGGAGGCCGGATTCACGCCGCGGATCGCCTTCGAGGCCAGCGATCCCGATGTCCTCGCCCAGCTCGCCGCCCTCGGGCTGGGTGCGGCGATCCTGCCGGGCGCGTTCGCGAAGGCGCGGCCGGAGCCGCTTCGGGTGCTCACCCTCGACCCACCCGCGCTGCGCGGCCGCCTGGCCTTCGCCTGGCGCGCCGGCGGTCCGAGCGGCCCGGCGGGCCGCGCCCTGGTCAGCCGCGCCCGTAAAGAGCTGCGCTGACCGTCGGTCAAGTCCTGCGCGCGTCCGCCGCCAGGGGGACGCGCGCCGGCACGGTCGGTATCAGGCGGCCTGCCGCAGCCGCAGCAGCGACGCCACCAGGTGGTCCACCTCCTCCGGTGTGTTGTACAGCGCGAGGGAGGCGCGCGCCGCGCTCTGCAGTCCGTAGTGGGCCAGGGCCGGCTGGGCGCAGTGGTGGCCGGCGCGGATGGCGATGCCGTCGCGGTCCAGCCAGTCGGCGATCTCTGCGGGGTCGTGGCCCGCGAGGGTGAAGGTCAGTACGGCGATCCGGTCGGGGGCGGCGCCCAGGAGTTCGAGCCCCGGCACCGCGGTCAGGGCCTGTTGTGCGTAGGCCATCAGGGAGGTCTCGTAGGCGGCGATGGCGTTGCGGTCGAAGGAGGTCAGCCAGTTGAGCGCGGCCAGCAGGCCGACCACGCCGGCGATGTGCCCGGTGCCGGCTTCCAGCCGGTGCGGGACGGGGGCATAGGTGGTGCGGGTGAAGTCCACCGACTCGATCATGTTGCCGCCGCCCTGCCACGGCGCCATCTCCCGCAGGATCTCCGGTCTGGCGTACAGGGCGCCGATGCCCGTGGGGGCGAACAGCTTGTGCCCGGAGAAGACGTAGAAGTCGGCGTCCAGGGCCTGCACGTCGACGGGGAAGTGCGCGACCGCCTGTGCGCCGTCGACCAGGACCTTGGCCCCGTAGCGGTGCGCGAGTGCGGTCATCTCCGCGACCGGCGGAACGGTGCCGAGCACATTCGACGCCTGGCTGACCGCGACGAGTTGGGTGCGCACCGACAGCAGGTCGGCGTAGGCGTCGAGGTCGATCCCGCCGTCCGGTCGCAGGGGTACAGGGACCACCCTGGCCCGGGTTTCCCCGGCGATCAGCTGCCAGGGAACGATGTTGGAGTGGTGTTCCAGCACCGGCACCAGGATGTCGTCGCCGGGGCCGAGGTTGTCGCGTCCCCAGCTCCGGGCGACGAGGTTGATCGCCTCGGTGGTGCCGCGTACGAAGACGATGTCGTCCGGGGACGGGGCGCCCAGGAACTGCGCGACGGCCGACCTGCCCGCCTCGTACGCCTCGGTGGCCTCCCGCGCCATGGTGTGCGCGCCGCGGTGGATGTTGGAGTTGGCCGCGCCGTAGAAGCCGGTGAGCGCCTCGATGACCTGGCGTGGTTTGTGGGTGGTGGCGCCGTTGTCCAGCCAGACCAGGGGGTGGCCGTTCACGGTGCGCTGGAGGGCCGGGATGTCGCGGCGGGCCGCCTCGGGGGCGAAGGCGCCGGGCCGGCGGGCCGGGCCGGGGGCGGGGTCCGCCGGGACGGTCACCCCCGCCGGCGGCCGGTGCGGATCCGTCGCCGACCGGGCGGCCCGCTCAACGTCAGGCGTAGTCATGGTAGTTGGACACCTCGACGTTCTGGAGCACGGCCAGCGCGTCCTCCACGAGCACCGCGCTGTTGAAGTAGGCCGTCATCAGGTACGAGGTGATGCCCTTCTGGTCGACGCCCATGTTCTTCATCGCCAGGCCGGGTTCGACCTCGTCCGCGATCTTCGCGGGGCGCAGCCCCACGACGCCCTGTTCGGCCTCGCCGACGCGCATCAGCAGGATCTCGGTCGTCCCGACGCCCGCCCCGCCGGAGAAGCGCACCTTGTCGGAGGGGAGCAGCGGGACGCCGCGCCAGCTCAGCAGGGGGCTGCCGAACCGGGTGTCGATCACCGGGGGCACGCCCCGGCGGGTACATTCCCGGCCGAACGCGGCGATGGCCCTGGGGTGTGCGAGGAAGTAGCCGGGCTGCTTCCAGACGCGGGACAGCAGCTCGTCGAGGTCGTCGGGGGTGGGCGAGCCGGTGCGCGCCTGGACGCGCTGGCCGGGTGCGACATTGTGGAAGAGGCCGAATTCCGGGTGGTTGAGCAGCGAGGCCTCCTGGCGCTCGCGCAGCGCTTGGACGGTGAGCCGGGACTGCGCCCGGGTCTGGTCGATGGGTCCGTTGTAGAGGTCGGAGACCCTGGTGTGCACGCGCAGCACGGTCTGGGCGAGGGTCATGTGGTACTCGCGGGGCGTGTCCTCGTAGTCGACGAAGGTCCCGGGGAGGTCGGGTTCGCCGACGTGGCCGGCGGCGAGGTCCACGGGCACCTCGGCGCCCGGCAGCACGCCGTCCGCGGCGAGGTAGGCGTCCATCGCACCGCGTAAACGCTCGTCGCGGTCGCACAGGCCCAAGAGCACGCCGCGTTCGACGCACAGCGCCACGCCGGGGGTGAGCGCCCGGACGCGGTAGGGCATCGGCTCGGCGCGGGTCCAGGCGTCGAGGTCGAAGAACTGGCCGTCGCCGATCACTTCGAGGATCGCGTCCTCGCCGTACCGGCCGCTGGCCCGCTTCTCGGCGCGGCCCTGGACGAGCACCCACAGCCGGTCGTGCGCGTCGCCGTCCTGGGCCAGCAGCTGTCCGGGCTCGAAGGCGACCTCGGTGAAGGCGGCCGCGAGTTCGGCGAGCAGCTCGTCGTCGGCCTCCCGCAGATACGGCACCTCCCGCAGGTCTCCGGGGATGATGCGGGGCGAGCCCTGGTCGGTGTGGGTGCTGATGCGGTCGTCGCCGAGGACGTAGGTGCGGCGGCGGTTGACGCGGAAGACGCCGGATTCGACGTCCACCCAGGGCAGGGCGCGCAGCAGATACCGCGGGGTGATGCCGCGCATCTGGGGGGTGGTCTTGGTGGTGGTGGCGAGCTGCCGTGCGGCATCCGGGCCGAGACTCATCCGATCGTTCACGGGGACCTCCTGGGAGAAGGAGCTGCTGGAACGGGCATGCCGGACGGCCGGCGCGCGGCCGTCGACGGCAAGGGAACGCCTGCGATCGTGCGGTCGGAACGTGCCGCCCGCAAGCGACCGTTCGCCGGGCTCCGGCCGGAAACCCCCGGTGCCCCGGGCCGGCGATTCCGCATATGCGTGCGACTACTGTGCGTGGCACGCCCGCCACCACGAGCGGAGGTACCGGAACCGCCCTTCCGGTACCTCCGGAGGCGCCCTTCCGCATACGGCAAGCGACCTGATTCACCCTCATAAAGCCCCTTCGGTCTTCACAAAGGGGTACTTATGCGCTTCCTTGCGTGCACCCTGACGCCCCCCGCGCGCCCCACCTCACGTCGGTGGTCGCCTCGGGGCGGCGGGCAGTGCTAGACATGGGGCATGACCGGACATATCGGGCGATCGGGCGCCGGGCGGGAAGGCGCCGGGGCCCCGGCTCCGCCGCCTCCCTCACCAGGGCGGCGCCCTCGCTCCCCCGGCCGCTTTCTGCGCTCCCTGCTGAGCGTGCACACCGTCGCGGGCCAGGTGTTCGTGCTGGAGCTGGGGCTCGTGGTGCTGCTGGTCGCCGCGGCCGTCGTCGCCCTCGTCGTCCAGGCGCGGGGCGGGAGCGTGAACGAGGCCCGGCAGCGGTCCCTCGTCGGCGCCGAGACCTTCGCCCATGCACCGGGGACGCTGGCCGCCATGCGGTCCGACCGTCCCAGCGCGCTGCTGCAGCCCCAGGCCGAGGCGGCCCGCAAGGCGTCCGGGGTGGACCTCATCGTCGCGTACAGCCCGCAGGGGATCCGCTGGACGCACCGGGACCCGCGCCTGATCGGCAAACGCGTCCCCGGCCATATCACGCTGCCCCTGGGCCGGACCCGCACCGAAACGTTCACCACCGCCCTCGGCCCCGCCGTGAACACCACCGTCCCCGTCAAGGACGCGAGCGGCAAGGTCGTCGGGCTGGTCACCGTCTCGATCACGGTCCGCCACACGAACCAGCGGGTGATGGGCCAATTCCCGCTGCTGCTCGGCTCGGCCGCCGGGGCGCTGGTGCTGGGCGTGGGCGGAGTGGCGCTGGTCAGCCGCCGGCTGCGGCGGCAGACCCGCGGGCTGGACCCGGCCGAGATGACGCGGATGTACGACCACCACGACGCGGTGCTGCATGCCGTACGGGAGGGCGTGCTCATCATCGGGAGCGACGGGCGGCTGCTGCTGTGCAACGACGAGGCGCGGCGGCTGCTGGACCTGCCCGCGGACGCCGAGGGGCACCACGTCGCCGACCTGGGCCTGGAGCCGCAGATGGCCGCGCTGCTGGAGTCCGGGCGGACGGTCACCGACGAGGTGCACCGGGCCGGTGACCGGCTGCTGGCGGTGAATGTGCGCGCGACCGCCCCGTACGGCGGGCCGGCCGGGACCGCCGTCACGCTGCGGGACTCCACCGAACTGCGGGCGCTGGCGGGCAAGGCGGAGGTGGCCCAGGAGCGGCTCAAGCTGCTCTACGACACCGGGATGCGCATCGGCACCACGCTGGATGTGACGCGGACCGCCGAGGAGCTGGCCGATGTCGCGGTGCCCCGGTTCGCCGATGTCGTCACCGTGGAACTGCTGGACCCGGTGCTGCGGGGCGCCGAGCCGCCATGGGGGACCGCCGCATTGCGGCGCATGGCCGTCAGCGGGGCGGACCGGCCGGATGTGCCGCGCCATCCGGCGACCGAGCCGATCACTTCGCTGCCGACCGCGTCCATGGCGGCCGAGGAGGCGAGCGACCCCTCGCTCCCCCATGACCAGCGCCCGGCCGGCCCCGGCACCGACGAACCGGACCACTGGGCCCCCGGCCTCGCCCCCGCCGCCTCCCGGATCAACCGCTCCGTCCTCGAACGCGACCTCCGCACGGCCGGCGCCTGGCAGGCGCAGGACCCCGAGCGGACCCGGCAGATCCTCGACCACGGCATCCGCTCCCTGATCACCGTCCCGCTACGGGCCCGGGGCGTCGCCCTCGGCCTGGCCACCTTCTGGCGCGGCGCGGCGCTGGGGCCGTTCGAGGCGGAGGACCTGACCTTCGCCGAGGAGCTGGCCGCACGGGCCGCGGTCTCCATCGACAACGCCCGCCGCTACACCCGCGAGCACAACACCGCCGTCACCCTGCAGCGCCGGCTGCTGCCGCAGACGCTGCCCGAGCAGACCGCCCTGGACGTGGCGTTCCGCTATCTGCCGGCGCGGGCCGGGGTCGGCGGCGACTGGTTCGACCTCATCCCGCTGCCCGGCGCCCGGGTCGCCCTGGTCGTCGGCGATGTCGTCGGGCACGGACTGCACGCCGCCGCCACGATGGGCCGGCTGCGCACCGCCGTCCACAACTTCTCCGCCCTCGACCTGCCGCCCGACGAACTCCTCGGCCACCTCGACGAGCTGGTCACCCATATCGACACCGACGAGGCCCGGCGCACCACCGGCCCGGCCCGCGAGAGTGCCGACAACGGCGCCGGCATCACCATCACCGGAGCCACCTGCCTGTACGCCATCTACGACCCGGCCACCGGCCGGGCCACCCTGGCACGGGCCGGCCACCCCGGTCCCGCGCTGGTGCTCCCCGACGGAACCGTCTCCTTCCCCGACGTCCCCGTCTCGCCGCCGCTGGGTCTGGGCGGCAGCGTGCCCGTGGAGACCGCGGAACTGGTCCTGCCCGAGGGCTCCCGGCTGGTGCTCTACACCGACGGCCTCATCGAGGACCGGGAACGCGATATCGACACGGGCCTGGCGCTGCTGCGCGGCGCCCTGGCCACCGGCGCGGACCGCACCCCGGAGGAGACCTGCGCGGCCGTCTTCGACGCCGTGCTGCCCGAGCACCCCAGCGACGACATCGCCCTGCTGGTGGCCCGCACCCGGCTGCTGCCCGCCGACCGGGTCGCCGAGTGGGACGTCCCCTCCGACCCCGCCGCGGTCTCCCCCGTACGCTCCGAGTGCACCCGCACCCTGGAGTCCTGGGGGCTGTCGGACATCGGCTTCACCACCGAACTGATCCTCAGCGAACTGATCACCAACGCCATCCGCTACGGCACCCAGCCCATCCGGGTCCGCCTCCTCCACGACCGGTCCCTGATCTGCGAGGTCTCCGACGGCACCAACGCCTCCCCGCATCTGCGCCGCGCCGCCACCACCGACGAGGGCGGCCGCGGACTGTTCCTCGTCGCGCAGTTCGCCGAGCGCTGGGGCACCCGCTACACGCCCGGCGGGAAGGTCATCTGGACCGAACAGTCCCTGGACAACGGCCACCAGGAGCCGGCGGTGGACCTCACCGACGCCCTGCTGGACCAATGGGACGAGCCGGCCCTGTGACATGGCGGCGGGCGGCGCGTACGACGCCCGCGCAGCCGGCGCCCGCGAGTCCCGCGGCGGCAAGCACCAACAGGCCCGTCCGGTCGGCCGGTTGCCAGCCCAGCCGCGCCTGCCCGTTCACCAGGAAGCCGTCGAAGAACATCCAGCAGACGAGGACGACGGCCGGCACCAGCAGTGGCCGCGCCAGCGCCGTCACCGCCAGGGTCAGCAGGGCGAAGCAGCCCAGGGCGAGCGCGCCACGGGCGTGCGCACCGGCCGACATCAGGACCGCCACCAGCAGGGCCGCTCCGACCGCGCCGACCGGGAGGGCGAGGTCGCGGGCGAGGCTGGGTACCGGCCCCGTCCGGGGCGCACCGTGCGGGCGAAGCAGCGGCACGCCGGACGGGGCGCGGCGGGCGGAGGGGCGGATCGGCGGCGTCAAGTGGTGCACGGCGGTCATCGGAAACCTCCTGCATGCGGCGCTGTCGTACGGCCCCCGGATGCCATGCTGCCGCCTGCGGCGGGGGTGCGGCGGGGGTCGTTGACGCCGTCGATACGGGCGGCGGCCGCTTCCTGATGCGGCCCTGACGCGCTGCGCGGAGAGCGCCGGGCAGCGTCGTCACACCTTCATCCACGTAACGCTCTGATCACGTCCCGCCGTCTTACCGGTCTCGATGAGCGCTACCGTCCGGTACGCACCACTCCATCGGCTATACACGGTAAGGAAGTTGATGAGCGATATCGGACGATACGACGCAATTACTCCCTCCACCGCCACAAGCGCCCCGGCACCTTCAGACCGAAGGGGAACTGTAGGTTCGTACTTCTGAACCATCTGTTAATCTGCCCGCTCCTGGAGGTTCCTCCATCTCCCGCTCCCCAAGCACCCCTCCGCTCACCGGGTGCAGCGAGGTGTCCCGCACGTGTACAGCACACCGTTTTCCCCCTCCGAAGCCCGCTCCGCACGGGCGCGGGTGGGCCTGACCACCGCTCAGGTCGCCCAGTCCATGACGGCGTGCGGCGCCCCGGCCCGCCCCGAGCTGATCGAGGCCTGGGAGTACGGCTCCCAGGTGCCGACGGAGCCGCAGCTCTTCGCCCTGGCCGATGTCCTGTGGTGCTCGCCCACGGTCCTGATGGGCGTCGAGCCCCGGACACTGGCTCAGCACCGGATGGCCCGCCAACTGAGCGCGGAGCGGCTGGCGCAGCTCATCGGCATGGACCCGGACACCTACCGGCTGGCGGAGTCGGCGCAGCGCTGGACCGGCGACTACCGGCAGACCAAGGCGCTGGTGGACGCCCTGGGGCTGTCGCTGCGGAAGCTGATCGGGGTGATGGGCCAGGTCGACGAGCTGGCCGGGCATCTGCGCGCGGCCATCGAAGGACGCTGGAAGTCGCACGTCTCTCCGATCATGGAGATCACCACGCTGAACAAGACCCGGGTGAGCGATGCGCTGCGCACGATGCATGCGGAGTTCGCGGAGTTCGCCGAGCGCTACATGGGGCATGTGGTGGCCCGTAACGACGACGCCCGGCTCAAGGAGGTGGCGGCCGAGCGTTCGGCGTATCTGCGCCGCCTCGTCGACCACTTCTGGGAGCTGATCGGCGAGGCCGGCGAGGCGCCGCCGTTCAACTCGGTGACGCACTGAACGCGACGTACTGAACGCGACGTACTGAACGCGACGTACTGAGCGCCGCTCACTGAACGCGTCGGACGCGGGCCCGCCGTGCGGCCCGCGTCCGACGGCGTGGCTCAGAACGCGGGGGCGCCCATGGGCGGTCCCTGCGGGTCCGCCGTCTCGTCGTCCTCGTCGTTCTCGATGTCGTCCCAGTCGATGTCCATCGACTTGCGGCTGGTGAGGACGTTGAAGAAGAGGTTGAGCAGGATGGCGGTCAGACCGCCCAGCGTGATCCCGCTGTCGAGGATCGCCTTCACATCGGCCGGCATCCGGTCGAAGAACGGCGCGACCGCGGAGGGCAGCAGTCCGGCACCCAGACTGACGGCCAGGATCAGGGCGTTGCGCTCCTCGCGCAGATCCACCTTGCCCAGGATCTGGATGCCGACGGTGGCGACCATGCCGAACATCGAGATGGCCGCGCCGCCGAGCACCGGGTGCGGGATCACGGCGACCACGCTGCCGACCTTGGGCAGCAGCCCCAGGGCGATCATGAAGACGCCGGCCGCGACCACCACGAAGCGGCTCATCACCCGGGACATCCGCACCAGGCCGATGTTCTCCGCGAAGGCCACGTACGGGAAGGAGTTGAGCACCCCGCCGAGAACGGTGGCGACGCCGTCCGCGCGCAGGGCGTTGGCGACGGTGGTGTTGTCGACCCTTTTGCGGGTGATCTCCCCGATCGCGTAAACGTCTCCGGTGGTTTCCACCATCGTGATCAGCATGACGATGGCCATGGCGACGATCGGGAGCAGTTCGAACTTCGGCAATCCGTAATGGAACGGCGTGCTGACGCCGAACCAGTCGGCATTCCCCACCGCGCTGAAATCGACATCGCCGAAGAACCAGGCGACCGCGGTGCCACCGATCAGACCGAGCAGTACGGCCAGGCTGCTCAGATACGGCTTTCCGAGGCGGACCACGGCGAGAATGAACAGCAGGGTACCCAGGGCGTAGGCGAGATTCTTGCCGGAGCCGAATTCGGGGTGGCCGATCAACTGCGCACCGCCGGCCGCGTCCTGGAGTCCCTGGGGTATCAGCGTGAGGCCGATGATGGTGAGGATCGTGCCGATGACGACCGGCGGGAAATACTTCACCAGCTTGCTGAAGAACGGCGCGAACAGGAATGTCGCGATGCCCGCGGTGATGACCGCGCCATAGACGACGAGAAGTCCGGCGACGCCGCCGCCCGCACCCAGGCCGATGGCGATCATCGGGGAGACCGCGGTGAAGGTGACGCCCTGTACGAGCGGCAGCCGGGCGCCGATCTTCCAGATGCCGAAGGCCTGGATGATGGAGGCGATACCGCAGGTCAGCAGGTCCGCGTTGATCAGGTAGACGAGTTGCTCGTGAGTCAGCCCCAGGGCATTGCCGACGAGAATGGGGACGATGACGGCCGCGGCATAGAAGGCGAGGACGTGCTGGAAACCGTAGAGCGCGAGTTTGCCGACGGGGAGCACCTCGTCGACGGGGTGGGTCCGCTGTCCGGGGAACTGCGGGGAGGAATGTCGGGAGGATCGTGCCATCTCTGCCTTGCCTTCACGAGGTAGGTGAATAAGAAGCGAACCGGGCCCCGCATGTCCGGATGGCATGACGGAGCCGGCTGGGTCCTACAAAGCCGACGTTGAGCGGTGTTGCCGACACCACGTAGCCCTGCACTGCGCATTGTGTCCCGGTTCGACAGGACTTCCTTCGATCGGCCGGGCAATTTCCGGTATTTCCATGGAATTTGCGGGTGCGGCCAATCGGAGCGCTCACCTTAGTTGACCTGGGGTATTTCTCGCGAGTAACCGGCGGTCACCGCCGCCGCCGGCCCGCCCACCGCGCCGTTCCCCGACCCCCGCCGCACCGCTCTCCCCCGCCCTGACCTGCGGTTTCCTGCGGCCGACGGGCCCTTGCGAACAGGCGGGGACGGGCCCCTCGCCGTAAAATCCAGGTATGGCCAAGCGCCCGGATGCCACCGCGCCGGAACTCCTCGTCGAGGCCGACGGCGGCACGGTGATGATGGATCCGCACCGGACCTACCACGTGGGCCGCGACCCCGCCGGCGAAGTCGTCCTCACGGACGCGCGGGTCTCCTGGCACCACGCGGTGCTGCGGACCACCGACGGCCACTGGATGGTCGAGGACGAGCACAGCACCAACGGCACCTACACCGACGGGCGGCGGGTGGACCACTGCGACATCGGGCCGGGAAGCGTGATCCGGTTCGGCAATCCGACCGACGGGCCGTGCGCGGTGCTCAGCGGGGCGCCGCCACACGAGGAGCCGCCGCACGGCACCGGCCGCCCATCCGCCGTCGCGCACCCCGCCGGCACCCACACCTTCCGCCGGCCCAGTTCCGTACGGCCGCTGCCCGCCGCCAGGACCACCCGGATCGGCCGCGCGCCCGGCAACGACCTGATGGTCGACGACCTCGCCGTCTCCCGGCAGCACGCGGAACTGCGGGCCGGACCCGACGGCTACGAGATCGTCGACCTGGACAGCCACAACGGCACCTACCTCAACGGCCAGCCGGTCCACCGCGCCACGGTCGTCCCCGGCGACATCATCGGCATCGGCCACTCCGCCTTCGCGCTCGTCGGCGAGGAACTGCAGGAGTTCATCGACACCGGCGAGGTCTCGCTGGACGTCCAGGACCTGGCCGTGGTGGTGGGCAAGGGCGGCCGGGGCGGCACGGGCAGGACGCTGCTCGACCATGTGTCCTTCCCCGTCGGCGAGAAGTCGCTGCTGGCGGTGGTCGGGCCGAGCGGGGCGGGCAAGTCGACGCTGCTCAACGCGCTGACCGGACTGCGGCCCGCGGACGACGGCTCGGTCCTCTACGACGGCCGGGACCTCTACCGCGACTACGCCGAGCTGCGCCAGCGCATCGGGCTCGTACCGCAGGACGACATCCTGCACTCCCAGCTCACCGTGCGCCGGGCCCTCGGGTACGCCGCCAGGCTGCGCTTCCCGGAGGACACCGCGAAGGCCGAGCGGCTGGCCCGGGTCGACGAGGTCATCCATGAACTGGGCCTCGACCAGCGGGCCGACCAGCCCATCCACAGCCTCTCCGGCGGCCAGCGCAAGCGGGTGAGCGTCGCCCTGGAGCTGCTGACCAAGCCGTCGCTGCTCTTCCTCGACGAGCCGACCTCGGGGCTCGATCCCGGTATGGACCGCTCGGTGATGCATATGCTGCGCGGCCTGGCCGACGACGGCCGCACGGTCATCGTCGTCACCCACAGCGTGCTGAGCCTGGACGTCTGCGACCGGCTGCTGGTCCTCGCACCGGGCGGCAAGATCGCGTATTACGGGCCGCCGGCCGAGGCGCTGCCGTTCTTCGGATTCGCGCAGTGGCCGGAGGCGTTCGAGGCCTTCGAGGCGGACACCGCGCGGGACTGGGCGGGGCAGTACCGTGCCTCGCCGCTGCACCGGCGCTACATCTCCGCCGACTCCCGGCAGCCGCGGCACGCGCCAGAGGCCGCGCCCCTTGAACGCCGCCCGGTGACCGCGCACAAGGCGCAGAGCTGGGGCAGCCAGCTGCGCACCCTGGTGCGGCGGTATGCGGCGGTGCTGAGCGCCGACCGGACGTTCCTGATCATCATGGTCGCGCTGCCGTTCGTGATGGGCGCGCTGGCGCATGCCCTGGCCGGCAGCAGCTTCACCCGGGAATCGGCGCTCAACGGGCTGCTGATCCTGTGTGTCGGCGCAGTGCTGACCGGCGCCGCCAATGCCGTCCGTGAGCTGGTCAAGGAACGGACGATCTATCAGCGGGAGCGGGCCGTCGGCCTGTCCCGCTCGGCGTATCTGATGTCCAAGGTGCTGGTGCTGGGCGCCATCACGGTCGTGCAGGCCGTGGTGCTGACCCTGGTGGGGCTGTTCGGCGTCAGGCTCAACGCACCCGGCGGCAAAGGGGTGCTGATGCCGCCCCTTGTCGAAATCATCCTTGCCGTGGCGCTGTTGGCGTTCACTGCGATGATGCTCGGCCTCTTCGTGTCCGCGCTGGTGCGCAAGGAGGAGGTCACCATGCCGCTGCTGGTGCTCCTTGCGATCGTGCAGGTCGTGCTCTGCGGTGCGCTGCTGAAACTGCACGGGGTGCCGGGGCTGGAGCAGGTGGCCTGGCTGGTGCCGTCCCGGTGGGCGCTCGGCGCGATGGGCGGCACGGTCGATCTGCACCGGCTGCTGCCGACGCCGGTCACCGCGGATCCGCTGTTCCAGCACCGGCCGGGGATCTGGCTGCTCAACATGGGCATGATGATCGTGCTGTGCCTCGTCCTCGGATTCCTGGTCACCAAGCTGCTGCGGCGGCGTGAGCCCGAGATCATGCGCAAGTAGCGTCGAGGAGGAGCCGCCCGTGACCACGCCCGAATTCCTCCCGAGCCATATCGTCCCGCCGGACGGCATGGCGACCTGGTCCGCACCCGACGCCACCCGGCCGACGGTGCCGCTCGACCCGCTGCTGCCCGTCCAGGTCGTCGACCGGCGGGGCGACTGGGCGCTGGCGCTGTGCTCCAACGGCTGGTCGGCCTGGGTCGACGGCCGGCTGCTGCTGTCGATCCCGCACCGGCCGCCCGCCGCCGGGCAGCCGCCCGCCCGCACCGCGGACCCCCGGCCGCTGCTGGGCGCGGCCGAGAGCGAACTCGGCCGCTACCGGCGGCTGGTCGAGGAGCTGGCCGCGGGGCGGCTGGACGGCGAGTCGTTCGGTTCGCGGACCCGGGGCATGCGGGTGGGGATGGTCGTGGACGGCGCGGCGGTGTGGCTGTACGACGCGCGGCACGAGCGGTGGTGCTACTGCGACGGGGTGTCGTTGGAGACGTATGCGGTGACGGCGGGGCCCTCGGCGCGGAGCGGGGAAGGGGACGCCCCGGGGAGCCCGGAGTCCGGCCCGCAGACCCCGGACTCCCCGGGCTCCTCCGCCGAGCCGCACGAGCCGCACGAGCCGCACGAGCGGGACGAGCAGCACGAGCGGGACGAGCGGGACGAGGCGTACGGGGCGGCGCCGGTGGACGGTGCGCCGACGGAGGGCCCGCCGCCCTCCCCCACCCGCCTGGGTGACGCCCGGTGAACGCCGCCGTGCCGGAGCCCGGCGACCGCGACACCGCCACCGGCTCCTCCGGACTGCGCGGCCGCCGGATCGCCGGGTACCGGCTGCGGGACGAGATCGGCCGGGGCGGTATGGCGGTCGTCTACAAGGCGGAGGACCTGCGGCTGGGCCGCACGGTCGCGGTCAAGCTGCTGGCGCCCGAGCTGGCCCGTAACGACACCTTCCGGCAGCGCTTCGTCCATGAGTCGCGGGTGGCGGCGGCCATCGACCATCCGCACATCGTGCCGGTTTTCGAGGCGGGCGAGGCCGAGGGCGTGCTGTACATCGCGATGCGGTACGTCGAGGGACGGGACCTGCGGGCGCTGCTCGACCGCGAGGGGCCGCTGTCCCTGGAGGTCGCCTGCCGGATCGCCCTCCAGGTGGCCTCCGCCCTGGACGCCGCCCATGACCACGAACTCGTGCACCGGGACGTCAAACCGGGCAACGTCCTGATCGCCGAGGGCACCGACAGCGACCGCCCCGAGCATGCGTATCTCACCGACTTCGGGCTGACGAAGAAGTCGCTGTCGCTGACCGGCTTCACCAGCGTCGGGCAGTTCGTCGGCACCCTGGACTACGTGGCGCCCGAGCAGATCTCGGGCCGCCCGGTGGACGGCCGCTGCGATGTCTACAGCCTGGCCTGTGTGCTGTTCGAAATGCTGACCGGTGCGCCGCCGTTCCGCCGCGACGACGATATGGCGCTGCTCTGGGCCCATCAGTTCGACCCGCCGCCGCCTCTGACCGAACGACGCCCGGATCTGCCGCCGGCCGTCGACGCGGTGTTCGCCCGGTCGCTGGCGAAGTCCCCCGAGGAACGGCACGGCACCTGCCGGGAGTTCGTGACGGCGCTGCGCACGGCGGGCCGGGACACCTCGGCCGGACGGCCCCGGGCACACCCCCCGACGAAGGTCGACACGTCCCCCGCACCCTCGGGTCCGTCCGCGCCGCCACCGCCGCCGAGTTGGGCCACGCCGGTGTTTCCGGGGCGCTAGGTCACTACGGCCGGAGCGCATCCGAAGCCGGCTGCCCCACCGCGCGGCCCACGGTCGCCGCCCGGCGGCCCGGCCGGGCGGGGCGAGAATCCAAAACCCTTCGCACCCACTGGCCTCGCCAGGTACGGTCTCGACGTGTTCCCCCTGCGGGCAGCCCATGAGTTCCGCGCGCGGCCGCCCCGGCAGTTCCCCACGCTTCCCCACGCTGAGAGCAGGTTTCGTCGATGGCATGTCGTATCAGTGAGCTCGTGCTCGGTTGTCGTGACCCCGAGGTGCTGGCGCGGTTCTGGTGCGAGGTCCTGGACTTCGTGGTGCTCGATCGCGAAGGGGACGACATGTTCGAGATCGGGCCGCGCGAAGGGTTCGGCGGCCCGCAGCCGACGATCATCCTCAGCCGCAGGGACGAGCCGGAGCCGGGAAAGACCCGGCTGCACATCGACGTCAACCCCACCGACCGCGATCAGGACGCCGAGCTCGAACGCCTCCTGAAGCTCGGGGCGCGCCCGGCCGACATCGGCCAGACCGGCGAGGAGCAGTGGCACGTCCTCGCCGACCCCGAGGGCAATGAGTTCTGCCTGCTCAAGGCCCGCCTCAACCCGCTCTGACGGCTCTGCGCCCCGGGTGCGGCCCTGGGCGTGGCGTTTCCCTGGCCCCGGGTATGGCGTTTCCCGGCCCTGGCACCGGTGTTTCCGGTGCCGGGGCCGCGGACAGCCTCAGGCTGGGGGCCTGCGCCCCGGCGCCTCCCCCGGATGCCGTACCCGCCGCGCCGCCACGCCCCCGAGGAACCCGGTGACCAGCCCCCATACGGCGCCCACCAGCACCAGGCGCAGGAGTTGCGGCTGCAGGACGACCTCGCCGCCCAGGTTGCCGCTGAGGTCCCCGACGCCCATCACGGACAGCCCGTAATGGGCGTGGATCCGGGTGAGCAGTCCGACGACGAGCAGGGTGACGGCGAGCGCCACGGCCAGCTCCACCGCCTGCCGCCAGGCGGGCATGGTGGCCGGGGAGCGGACCGCGGCGGCGAAGGCGGCGCCGAGCAGCACCACGGCCGCCACCGCCACCAGCAGCCAGGCGCGGCCGTCGTGCTGGGCGAGGGACCCCAGGTCGAGGGTGCGCTGTCCGTGCCGGGTGCGCAGGACGTCGTCGAGCAGCTGCGGAAGGGGCAGGCCGATGGCCTTGTCGACATGGCCGGTCCAGGCGCCGCCGGTGCCGATGCCCAGCGCCATCCAGGCCAGGTTCGGCAGCCCCAGGAAGATCACGGCGAGGGTCTCGGCCGGATGGCCCTTGACGATCAGCACGATCACGCCGGTGACCAGCCCGAGCGCCGCGTAGGCGAGCAGTACCAGCAGCATCGCGAAGGCGGGCGGCCGTACGGAGTTCTGCAGATGCAGCAGCCGGGAGGAGAGCGGCGCCCGGCGGGAGACGACGAAGGTGAGCGCGAGCAGCGCCAGCACCCACAGCAGCCCGACGCCGAGGGTGGCGGGCACATCGGCGCGGAAGCCGACCGTGGGGGTCGCGCCGAGTTCCGCGCCGATCTGGTCGGCGAGGTCGTTGCCCACGGTGATCTTGAAGCTGTGGCGTGCGACCAGGGCGAGGATCAGCAGGAACAGCAGCCACAAGGCGGCGGTACGGGCGACCCTGGCGAGCAGTTCATGGCCGGTGGCCACCGCCCGGTGCCGTAGCGGACGCAGGAAGAGCGCGGCGGTCACCAGGGCGCCGGCCAGCGTCACCGACAGCGGTACGGCATCGAGGGCGGCGTCCGCCTTCGCGATCACGCCGGCATCGCCCGTCACGTCGACCGAACCGCCCGCCGCGACGACGACGGCGGCCGCCACGACATGGGGGAACGCGCCGCCGGGCAGGTCACCGGCGCCCGCGGCCCACAGTCCGAGCGCGGCGACCACGTACATGGTGACGACGCCCGCCGCCGCGGCGGCCAGGGCTTCCCGCCAGACCCGGAGGGGGCCACTGCTTGCGGGGCCTCGCGGCTGACTCACGCTGCCTCCTGCCGGACGGCGGGTCGGGGGAATCTCCCCCACGGTAAGCACGCACAGGCCACCCCGCTTGCGGACGACACCGACCACCGGCACACAATGACCCAAAGGTTGACGAATCCGGGCAGACTCCGGGCGGCGCTCGCTTCGCCGGATGGCCCGCACGCGCCGGAAGAGGGACCCGTGACATCTCAGCCGCCGCCCGACAGCCACCCGACCGGACCGCCGTCAGGTCCGCTCTCCGGCCCCTCCGCGGGCTCACCGTCCGGGTCCTCGTCCGGCCCCTCGTCCGAGCGGCCGACGCGGCAGGGCGGGCCGCCGACCGAGGTGGACCGGCCGCACGGACCCGGCGGCGGGGGCCCGGATGACGGCGGGTCCGGTGGCGGCGGGTCCGGCGGCGGAGGCGGCGGCAGGGGCGGTGGGGCGGGCGGCGGTGCGCCCTGGTGGCGGTCCACCCCCCGGGTCGCGATCATCGCGGCCGCCGTCGTGGCGGCCGTCGCGCTGACCGTCATCCTGACCCGTCCGAGCGGCAACGGCGCGGGCGAGGTGTTCCTCCAGCCCGCCGCCGCGGAGGGGCCCGACCCCTTCACCAAATCGACGGCGAAGCAGTCCGCCCCGCCGCCGTCACCGAGCGCGTCCACCGGTACGCCGTCGAGCCCGTCGCCCGGTACCGCGTCCGGCACGCCCAACTACCCGGGCTCGGAGCCCGGCCTGTACGGCGGCAGCCGGAACGCCGCCGCCTGCGACGTCGAGCAGCAGATCCGGTTCCTGGCGAGCGACCGGGCCAAGGCCAAGGCATTCGCCGGCGCCGCGGGCATCGACGCCGGCGCCGTACCGTCCTTTCTGCGCTCGCTGACGCCGGTACGGCTGCGGATGGACACCCGCGTGACCAACAACGGCTTCCAGGACGGCAAGGCCGTCCCCTTCCAGTCGGTGCTGCAGGCCGGCACCGCCGTCCTCATCGACTCCCGCGGTCTGCCGCGGGTGCGCTGCGCCTGCGGCAACCCGCTCCAGCGACCGGTGCCCCTCAAGGCCCATGCCCGCACGACCGGCACGGCCTGGCCCGGATACCGCGCCTCGAACACGGTGGCCGTGCAGCCCGCCACCACCGAGGTGAAGTCCTTCGTCCTCTACGACCCGGAAACGGGCGAGTACTTCAAGCGCCCCAAGGGCAGCAACGGCGGCACCGACCGCTGGACATCGCCCCCCACCCGGTCCCCCTCCGGAACCCCGTCCTCCCCGACCTCCTCCGCCTCGGAGACCTCCCCCACCTCCACGTCCTCGGAGTCCTCCGCCACCCCGTCCCCCACCGGCACCGAGACCGCCGCCACCCCGCCCGGAACCCCGACCGGCACCCAGGGCCCGACCGCGCCGCCACCCACCACCGGGTCCCAGCCCGCACCGGCGTCGACGGGCGGCGGTACGGGGCAGACCAGCCCGTGAACCCACCCGGGGTCCACGCCCGCGCCGACCCCGGCGACCGGAGCCGTGCCCCGGACCAAGACCGGCACCGACACCAAGACCGAGACCAAGTCCCAGACCGAGACCGAGACCGAGACCGAACCGTGGCATAAATCTCCGATCCCTCAGACAACCTCCGAAGCAGACAAACCCTCTGTAGGTGCGGCGGGTTCCCGCCGTCAGCTGTCTGCTTTGGAGGACCTTCGTGCACGCCGCACCTCGTCGCCATTCCGTCCGGTACCTGCCTGCGCTGATAGCGACGGCCACCCTGCTGACCGCGTGCGGGACGGGTGGCGGCGCGGACTCGTCGAAGGCCGACGAGCCCACGGCCAAGGTGACGGTCACCCCGGCCGCGGGCAGCAAGTCGGTCAAGCTGGGCTCGGCCATATCCATACGCGCCGACCGCGGCAAGCTCACCTCGGTCGAGGTCAAGGACGACCAGGGCACCAAGGTCGACGGGCGGATGGGCGCCGGCGGTACGTCCTGGACGTCGAACGGCAAGGTCCGCCCCAAGACCACCTACACGGTGAAGACCCGGGCGAAGTCGACGGGCGGCAAGGAAACCGCCGCCACCTCGGTCTTCACCACGGAAGCGGCCGACAAGATCAACAAGCTCACGAACTTCCCCGGCGGCGGGCAGACCGTGGGCACCGGAATGCCGGTCTCGATCCTCTTCGACAACCCCGTCGCCACGGACCGTCGGGCCGGTATCGAGAAGGCGCTGAAGGTCACCACCCAGCCGCATGTCGAGGGCGCCTGGGGCTGGGTGAAGGACTATTCCGGCAAGGACCGGATCGACTGGCGGCCCAAGGACTACTGGCCGTCGGGCACCAAGGTTTCCGTCAAGGGCGCGCTGTCCGGGATCGACTCCGGCTCCAACGGCGGCTGGTTCGCCCGCGACTACAACTTCGGCTTCCGCATAGGCGCCGACCACAAGGCCGTCATCGACGTGCCCTCGCACACCCTGACCATGTACGAGAACGGCAAGAAGGTCGGCAGCGTCGTCGGCTCCGCGGGCTCCCCCCAGGACCCCACCCGTGGCGGCGTGCACACTGTGCGCAGCAAGAACGCGGCCGAGACCATGGACTCCTCCACCATCGGCCACGGCAACGAGTGGATGCTGGACTCGAAGTGGGTCACCCACCTCACCGCCTCGGGCACCTTCCTGCACTCCGCGCCCTGGAACAACCAGCTCGGCGTGGCCAACACCAGCCACGGCTGCTTCGGGATGTCCACCGGCGACGCCAAGACGGTCTACGACTTCCTGACGATCGGCTCCACGGTCAAGGTGAACGGAACCAGCAACCCCAACAAGACCGACGTCGGCAACGGCCTCGAGGTCTGGCAGGAGACCTGGCAGCAGTGGCAGCAGCGTTCCGCGCTGCGCTGACCCCCATTGGTCCGCTCCACCCGCAACGGGCAGGGGCCGGTGCCCGAGGCACCGGCCCCTGCCGGGCGGAGCGGCCGCTCAGCCGGTGATGATCGCCGGGTCGCTCACCCCCGGCTGACCGTTCTCGACGTGTCCGGCGAGGCGCCGCAGGAAGCCGGCGTCCGCGTCGGAGGCCACCGTCAGGTCGTACCAGCGCTTGCTGGCCCGCAGGTCGACGGTGTGGTCCACGGTGGCGCCCGCCTTGACCTTGAACGTCTCGGCCGCGCCACCGTACGCGTTGGTCACGGTGAGGTTGACGTCGGCGGATCCCTTGTTCGTCAGGGTCAGCTTGAGGTTGCCGCTGACCTTGTCGTGGCGGGCGGTCACCTCGGGTCCCGCGGTCTTGCCGGGGCCCTTGAAGACGCGCAGGAAGCCGTTGGGGCCGAACACCGACAGATCGTGTGTGCCCTTGGAGTACGCCGAGTTCCAGGTGTCGGAGAGCGTCTTGCCCGCCTCCGTGGTGTACGTCCAGGGGCCGTCGGTGCGGTTGCCGGAGCGGACGTGGAAGCAGGCGCCCGCCGCGTCACCGCCGCTGAAGGTGAGCGTGAACTTCCCCGCCGCCGGGTCCGCGGCGCCGTCCACCAGCGGCGCGTACCGCAGCGGGCGGGAGGGGCGGGAGCCGGCCTCCTGCTTGGGCAGGGCCGGGTTCGCGGGGGCGTGCGGGACGTAGTCGGGGTGCCGCTCGTGGTCCGGCGGCTGGTAGGCCGCGGTGTCGGGGAGCTTCGCCGGGTCGGTGTCCTTGACGCCGAAGTCGAAGGCGGAGGTGAGGTCGCCCGCGATGGCGCGCCGCCACGGCGAGATGTTCGGCTCCTTGACGCCGTAGCGCTTCTCCATGAACTGGATGATCGAGGTGTGGTCGAGGACCTCCGAGCACACGAACCCGCCGGTGCTCCACGGCGAGACCACGATCATCGGGACCCGCTGGCCCATGCCGTAGTGGCCCGCGGAGTAGCTCGCGTCACCGGGGAAGTAGTCCAGCGTCGTGTCGACGGTGGACTTGCCCTGGGAGGCGGAGGAGGGGACGTACGGGGGGACGATGTGGTCGAAGTAGCCGTCGTTCTCGTCGTACGTGATGAACAGGGCGGTCTTGCTCCACACGTCGGGGTTGGACGTGAGGGCGTCCAGGACCTGGGAGATGTACCAGGCGCCGAAGTTCACCGGCCAGTTGGGGTGTTCGCTGAACGCCTCGGGCGCGGCGATCCAGGAGACCTTGGGGAGCTTGCCGGCCTTCACATCCGCCTTGAGGACGTCGAAGTAGCCGTCGCCCGCCTTGGCGTTGGTGCCGGTGCGGGCCTTGTCGTAGAGCGGGTCGCCGGGCTTGGCGTTGCGGTACTTGTTGAAGAAGAGCAGCGAGTTGTCGCCGTAGTTGCCACGGTAGGCGTCCTCGATCCAGCCCCACTTGCCGTTGGCGTCCAGGCCGTCACCGATGTCCTGGTACACCTTCCAGGAGACCCCGGCCTGCTCCAGGCGCTCGGCGTAGGTCGTCCAGTCGTACCCGGCCTCCGCATTGCCGAGGACCGGGCCGCCGCCCTTGCCGTCGTTGCCGACGTGACCGGAGAGCATGTAGTAGCGGTTGGGGTCGGTGGCCCCCATGAACGAACAGTGGTAGTCGTCGCAGACGGTGAACGCATCGGCGAGCGCGTAGTGGAACGGAATGTCCTTGCGGGTGAGATACGCCATGGTGCGCTCGGACTTGGCGGGCACCCACTGGTCGTACTTGCCGTTGTTGAACGCCTTGTGGCCGCCGGCCCAGTCGTGGTCGAGGCCCGCGATGAACTGCATGCCGAGGTCCTCGGCGTCCGGGTGGAAGGGCAGCACGTCCTTGCCGACGCCGGGCTGGTTCCACACCGGCTTGCCGTTGGGCAGCGTCACCGGGCGCGGGTCACCGAAGCCGCGGACGCCCTTCATCGTGCCGAAGTAGTGGTCGAAGGAACGGTTCTCCTGCATGAGCACGACGATGTGCTCGACGTCCTGGATGGAGCCGGAACGGCGGGTGGCAGGAATGGCCGCGGCGCGGGCGATGCTGCCGGACAGGGCGGAGACGCCCGCGGTGGCACCGGCTATCTGGAGGAAGCGCCGACGGTTGAGTTCAGCCATGGCTTCGGGAACCTCTCGGTGTGTGGGGGATTTTGCGGAAGTGGAGACCGTGCTGTGTGTTCGTGTGAGGGGTTGTAAGGAAACAGGGCTCAGCAGAGTGTTCCAAGAGGAACGAGCGCCAGGGAAGCGGGGGTGTCCCAAGTGCGACACCTCGCGGTACGCACGGCGAACTCCCCGGGCGGGGGCGCCGGGAGACGGCGTGGTGGCGTATTTCCGGTGAACGGCGCAAGAGGGTGCAGGTCGTGCGGCGGCCGTCCCCGCGGGTGCGGGGACGGCCGCCGACGGGAGGTGGCCCGCCGCGCTCAGGCGGTGGCCGGTTGCGGGCCCGGGACGGCGACCGGGCCGAGCCGGCCGGTCCGGTGCAGGCCGTAGAGGGCGGCGCTGCACGCCAGGCCCAGCGCCGTCAGGACGAGCCAGGGCAGGGCGGGCAGCCCGGCCGCGCGGGAGGCGTCCAGGGCGGCACCGGTGAGGAGGTTGCCCAGGGTGATGCCGACACCGCAGATGGTGTTGTAGAGCCCGTAGTGGGTGGCGACCAGCCGGTCACCGCAGAGCCGGACGATGGTGTCCATCTCGAACGGGTAGGTGATCATCGTGCCGATGGCGAGCAGCAGCGCGGCGAGCGCCGGCGGGACCGCCGCCAGCGCCCAGCGGCCGATACCCGCCTGCGGGACCGGCAGCGCACCGGCCGCCAGGACCGGCACGAACGCCAGCCCCATCGCCAGCAGCCCCCAGGCGAGGGCGCGGCCGGCAGCCAGCCGCGCCTTGCACCAGGCCGTCACCCGCGTCTGCCCGACGATGGTGCTCAGCCCCGACACGGCGAAGAGCATCGCGACCGCCGCCGTGCCGAACTCCCCCTCGCCGCCGAGGCGTTTCACCTCCAGCGGCAGCGCCAGATAGACCTGGAAGGAGAGCACATACGAGCCGATCATGGCGCCGGAGAAGAGCAGGAACGGCCGGTTGGCCAGCACCCGCCGCCACTGGGAGAGCACGCCCTCGCGCCGCCCGTTCCCGTCGCCGTCCGCACCGGCCGCGGCGCCGTCGCCGCCGCGGGCGGGCAGCGCACGGATCTGCACGATGCTCAGCAGCGCGAAGATCCCCGCCGAGACCAGGCAGGTGACCCGGAAGTCCACGCCGGTCAGCACCATGCCCACCAGCGGGCCGAGCAGAATTCCCGCCTGGTAGAAGACGTTGAACAGCGCGAAGGCCTCCAGCCTGCGCTCCCCGGCCTCCGCGGCGAGGTAGGCCCGCACCGCCGGGTTGAACAGCGCCCCGGCCAGTCCGGTGGCCGCGGACGCCGCCAGCAGCGCGGGCAGCGAGTCCACCAGGCCGAGCGTGGCGAACCCGACCGTCCGCAGCACACAGCCGGCCACGATCAGCGGCTTGTAGCCGAGCCGGTCGGCCAGGGTGCCGCCGATCAGGAACATCCCCTGCTGGCTGAAGTTGCGGACGCCGAGCACCAGCCCGACCAGCCACCCGGCCAGCCCGAGCGTCCCGGACAGATGCGCGGCCAGATAGGGCATCAGCATGTAGAAACCGAGGTTGATGGTGAACTGATTGACCATCAGCAGCTGGACGCTGCGCTCATAGGAACGCACCTGGGTGAGCGTGCCCTTCATCGGCCCGCCCCCTCGGGTGCCGCGGCCCGCAGGGTGAGCGGATCGACGACGCCGGCACACCGGCTCCAGGCGGTGATCTCCTTCTCGTCCGGCCGTCGCACCGTCTCCGGCCCGTCCGCCGGCGGGGCGTCGAGGAGTCCGTGGGCGGCGCAGTACTCGTCGTCGTACACCGTCTCCAGGTAGCGCTGCGGGCCGTCCGGGAAGACCGCCGCGATGCGCGTCCCGGCCGGTTCGGTGCGGCTGAGCCAGCCCGCCACGAGCGCGACCGCGCCGACGCTCCAGCCGCCGGTGGCGTAGTGCGAGGCCGCCAGCCGGCGGCAGGTCCACACCGCTTCGCCCGGCGCGACCCAGTGCACCTCGCTGAACTGTTCATAGGCGACGTTGCGCGGATAGATGCTGGAGCCCAGCCCGCGCATCAGCCGGGGGCGGGCGGGCTGGCCGAAGATGGTCGAGCCGATGGTGTCGACGCCGACGAGCCGCAGCTCCGGATAGAGCTGACGCAGCACCCGGGACACCCCCGCGGAGTGCCCGCCGGTGCCGACGCTGCACACCAGCATGTCGATATGGCCCAGCTGGCCGGCGAGTTCGAGGGCCAGCGGCAGGTAGGCGGAGGTGTTGTCCGGGTTGTTGTACTGATCCGGGCACCAGGCGCCGGGGTGCGCCGCCAGCAGCGCGGCCACCCGGTCGCGGCGCGCCTGCTGCCAGCCGCCGCTGGGGTGCGGCTCCGGTACGAGGTCGACCCGCGCCCCGTACGCGGTCAGCAGCCGGGTCATCGAGGGTTCCAGGCCGGGATCGGTGACGAGGGTGACGGGATGCCCGTACACCATTCCGGCGAGCGCCAGGCCCAGCCCGAGGGTGCCGCTGGTGGATTCGATGATCCGCCCGCCGGGCCGCAACTCACCGCGGGCGCGGGCGCGTTCGACCATGTGGAGGGCGGGGCGGTCCTTGATGCCGCCGGGGTTACGGCCCTCCAGCTTGGCCCAGAAGCCGCGGCCGGGCGGGGTGAGGGGTTCGGAGATGTGCAGGACGGGGGTGTTGCCGACCAGGCCGGGCATGCCGGAGGTCTCCCGGGCGGGCCGGCCTCGGGTGGGCTCGGGGGGCACCGGAACGGTGGGCAGGGTGGGAAGGGGAAGGGCGGGAAGAGAGTGCATGTGTCGCTCTCGTTCGGTGTGCGGGGATGGGGGCACTCCTCTCGCGCGCCGGGCCGCTCGGGCGCGGCGCGCGGCGGCCGGGCCGTGGGGCCGGCCACGCGGGCGGCTCCTATATCCGGCGCCTGCACAGGGCGGCGAGCGTCCGGCGGCCGCCGCGCGGCGGTCCGCGCCGCGCGGGCCCGCGCCCCGCGGCCGGACGCCGCGCGGCCACGACCACCACCGCGGCCAGGGCCGCCGGCGGCGCGCCGCCCCCGTCCCCGACGGCCGTCCGCCCCTGCGGGATCCGGCCGCTCGTGGCATGCCCGCACTCGCTGTGCCGGCCGTCGTCCTCCGGTGCCTGTGCCAGGGGTGCGTGGCCCGCCGACGGCACCGCCGGGGCGGCCGCCGGACGGGGGTGATCCGCACCGCCCGCACCGCCCGCACCGCCCGCGCCGGAACACGGCAGCGCGGTCAGCAGCAGCCCGCCGAGAAGCAGCAGCACGGCGAGCGGCCACCGTGGGCGGAGCCGGGCGGACCGGAGGAACGGGAACGCGGGCAGTAAGGGGCGGGTCCGGACGGGAGGGCGAAGCGACACGGGTCCTCCATGGCATGACCGCCGCCGCGCCCGCGAACGGAAGGAGAACGCGGAGCGGCGCAAGCGGTGCGAGCAGGGGGCGGCGAAGAGCGAGGTCGACAGCAGGAGCGGGCCGGATGCGGCCGGAAATCTAGACCTGCTGAACGACGCGCCCCGTGGCGCTGCGCAACGGCGGCAGGGCCGACGCGTCACCGGCCGCCCGGGACCGGCCCCACAGGGGGGCGTGCGCCGGAGCCTCGGCCACCTGCGCGGGACAGGGGAGGGTCAGCCCGGCGCCCTGCTGCGGCTGCCCCGAGACACACAGCTCGGAGGAGTGCGAGTGGGCGGGGGCCGCGGGACGGTCGCGGTCGGCGCCGTGACCGTCCTCGTCAACTGCCGTGAGCAGCAGGGCCGATGGGGCGATGGCCGTCGCACGCTCGGCGGCGGCCGCGGTGACCGTCGCCACGGCGACGGCGGACACGGCGGGCGGCGCCGACACGACGGACGGCACGGACACGGTGGGCACGGCGGGCACGGCACCCGCCGCATGTCCCTCCGCGCTCTCCGCCCGCGCGCCGTGCGCGAGGGTCACGCAGAACAGCATCAGCAGGGCCGGCCACAGCAGCCGGAACGGGACCGTTGCACCACGGTCCCGCACGCTGCGAAGGGGCGACCACGCCGTTGCCATGCCGCGATCGTAACCTCCCGTGCCGGACGAGGCGCGCAGTTCGGCCACGCGCGGGCCGCCCCGCCGGTCCGTCAGGAGGCGAGCCGGGGCGGGACCGGGGAAACCTGCTGTGCGCGCTTGAGCTTCTTCCCCGCCCGGCGCAGGAAACGCGGGGCGTCGATCTTCGTCCCGTCCGAGAGGACCGCAAAGCGTCCCAGGCCAAGGTCGATGCCGACCACGGCATCCGTCTCGGGCAGGCACTCGGTATCGGTCTCGACCACAAAGGAGGCGAAGTACCTACCGGCCGCGTCCTTGATCACGGTCACCGTGGACGGCACGGAGGGCAGGTGGCGAGACCACTTCACCCGCACATCACCGATCTTCGGCAACAACAAGTCCCCGCCGCTCGTGATCTTCCACCGGGCATTCGCTGTGAACCGCAGGGCCTGCCCGTTGTCCTTGCGGGACTTGAACCGTGGTGCGCCCATACGTGGGCGCTTACCTTTGAGGCCGTCGAAGAAGTTCCGGTAGGCGGCGTCCAGGTCCCGCAAGGACTGTTGCAGGACGACGGCCGACACCTCGCCGAGCCAGGCCCGGTCCTCGGTCTTCTTCGCCTCGGTGATCAGCAGCTTCGACAGCTCCCCGGTCTTCGGGAACGTCCCGCCACCAGCACGGGCGGTCTCACGGGCCCGAAGAGCATCGTTGTAGACCACCCGCGCACACCCGAACGCACGGGCCAGCGCAACACGCTGAGGCTCGTTCGGGTACAGGCGGAAGCTGTACCGAAGCTGCGCCCGTCCTGCGCCACGGCCAGCAGCAGACAGCTGTTGGCCCGCCGGCCGTCGACGAGCACCGTGCACGCACCGCACTGCCCGTGGCCACAGCCCTTCTTGGCCCCGGTGAGGTCGAGGCGCTCGCGCAACACGTCCAGGAGCGTGGTCCGGTGACCCACGGTCACGGTGTACGTCGTCCCGTTCACCCGCAGGTACAGCGCGGAACTCTCGCCGCCCGCCGGGTGCCGGGCCGTCACCGGGTCTCCAGCCGCAGTTGGACCTCCTGTTCCTGGTCACCGGCGGCCGTGCCGACGATCCGTACCGAGAATGCGTGCGCCAGGCTCTCGCGCAGCCGGGCCACCGCCCAGTAGCCGCCCTGGAGGTCGACCGTCACCGGCGCGGTCAGCGGCCGCGGCGCGGCCTGGGCCCGCAGTTCGCTCGCGTCCACGGTCACGGTCCACACGGTCGTGCCCGCCCCGGCCACCTCCGTGGGCACATCGTCCGCCTCCCGGTCGGAGGCGAAGGACTCGCGCAGGGCGCTGAAGACCGCATGCGCGTCGTGCGTCGCACAGCCGACGATCTCCACCACGACCTCGTCCGGGGGTTGCGGGTGCTCCGCGTGTGACGTCTGTTCCGCGCTGTTCACTGTCGGGGCCTTCCTCTGGGAGCCGAACGCTTCCAGGCTCGCTCCATGGCTCCCCGTGTGCGACCGGAGACTCGAACGAGTGGTTTAAATGGGCGCAACTTCCCAAAACACCCCCAGAACATTACCGTAAGTGACGAAAGGGGGCACCCTGTGAACGATGGGCGGGAGTACGCCAAAGGGGGACCGACGGGGGACTGCGCCATCCGGACGCACCCCGCTGAGCCGGACGGGCTCCCGTAGTTGCCACGGTCATCGACCGGACGGATCATCCGGTACGGAACGACGCACTCCGGAACTCCCGTACGAGAACGGCACATACGAGAAGGGGCACGCACGCCGGGGACCCGGGCGAGAGCGGTCGGCGCGAGGGCGGACAGGTGTGAGGACGACGTGAGGGAGAGTCACCATGGCACAGGCGGGGGAAGCCACCGTGAGCGGACACTGCGCGCCGGGCTTCGAAGGGGTCCGGGAGGCCTTCGAGCGGAATTTCCGGGTGCACGGGGAAGTCGGCGCGGCGGTGGCGGTGACCCTGCACGGCGAGACGGTGGTCGATCTGTGGGGCGGGCATGCGGATGCCGGGCGGACGCGCGGCTGGGAGCGCGACACCCTGGTGAATGTCTACTCGACCTCCAAGGGGCTGACCGCGCTGTGCGCCCATCTCCTCGTGGACCGGGGTGAGCTGGAGCTGGATGCGCCGGTCGCGCGCTACTGGCCGGAGTTCGCACAGGCCGGCAAGCAGGACATACCGGTGCGCTGGCTGCTCAGCCACCGTGCCGGGATGATCGCGCCGCGTGAGCCGGTGGCCGCGCGGTACGCCTACGACTGGGATCACGTGTGTGCCGCGCTGGCCGCCGCGCCGCCGTGGTGGGAGCCGGGCACCGCGCAGGGGTATCACGCGGTGACGTTCGGATATCTCGTGGGCGAGGTGGTCCGGCGGATCAGCGGGCAGTCGCTCGGGGCGTTCCTGCGGAGCGAGATCGCGGAGCCGCTGGGCGCGCGGGTGTTCATCGGCACGCCCGTGGAGGAGCACCCGCGGTGTGCCGAGATGGTCGGGCAGCTGGACGAGGCGCGGATCGCCGAGCGGTTCCCGGGCGTGCCGAAGCCGCCGTTCCGGGCGCTCTCGGACCATCCGCTGGCCGTGGTGATGCTGGCGCTGACGTACATCCCCACCGGTGACGTCAACAGCGCCGCCTATCGCTCGGCCGAGATCCCGGCGGGCAATGCGCACGCCTCGGCGCACGGCCTCGCCACCGTCTACGGCGCGCTGGCGAGCGGGACGCTGGTCCGGCCCGCCACGCTGGAGGCGATGCGCGAGGCACAGAGCCTGCCGCACGAGCCGGATCTGGCGATCGACGCGCTCGCGCCGCCCGGGACGGAGCGGCAATGGGGGCTGGGTTTCATGCTCAATCACCAGGGCCAGGCCGGTCCCAATCCGCGCGCCTTCGGGCACGGCGGCGCGGGCGGCTCGTACGCCTTCGCGGATCCGGAGAACGGCATGTCCTATGCGTATGCGATGAACAAGTACGGCACGGGCGCCACCGGCGATGCCGACCCCCGCAACATGGGGCTGCTCGCGGCGACATACGAGGCACTGGGGCGGACGCAGGGCGCCGGCGCCCCGGCGTGAGCACCCGCCGATTCCCGTCATGCACCCGCCGTATCCCGTCCCGCGCCGCCCGCCGGGGGCCCTACGGCGCGGCCGACTCCGGTGGCGGCGCCGGGTTCGGGGCGACGCGGGGTTCACCGGCCGCGTCCGTGAGCGCACGCAGCGAGGTGATCAGGCCGGCGCGCTGTTCCGCGGGCAGCCGGGAGACGATGCCGGCGATCTCCGCATGCCGGTGGGAGAGCACCCGCGCGACGAGGTCGTGGCCCTGTGCCGTCAGGCTCAGGACGACCTCGCGGCGGTTGCCGGGGTTGGCCTGCCGGCTGACGCTGCCGGACGTCTCCAGCCGGTCGACCATCCGCATCGCGGTGGAGGGGTTGACGCCCAGCGCGGCGGCGAGCGAGGCGAGCTTGAGCGGGCCCTGACTGTCCAGCACCACCAGGGCGCGCAGCTGGGGCAGGGTGAGCGCGGGCTCGGTCTCGGCCAGCGCCCGCGCCGATATCGCGACCAGCAGCCGGGAGGCGGTCAGCACGGCGGCGATCACCTCCTCGGCGTCGTCGTCGAGTCCGCGCTCGGTTCCCAAATGCTCTTCGTGCCCCTTGGCGCCCATGGCGTCTTTATACCCGGTGGGGGCGTTTTCCCTGGTGGGGGGCCGTACGGGCGGCATCGGGCGCCCGCGGTCCGCACACTCCGCGCTTGCCGTTGCACGGCGCAATAATGGAGAGATGCGGTACGGATCCGTGCCCGGCGCGCAGGTGTGCGGGGCGCGGGAAAGGCAGTGGTGACCATGGACAGGGACGCCGAGACCGTTCACGAAGCGTATTCGTTCGTCTGCCTGCACTGCGGATACGCGTGGGAGCAGGAGTACGAGATCCGGCACTCCACGGATCTGGCCGGGCAGCGGCGGACCGACTACTTCGCCGGGGGCCGCCACGTCGCCTCGCCGCTGACCCGCGCGGACTGTCCGGCGTGCAACCGCGGGCCGCTGCGGATCCTGCGCCCCGGACGGGTGAAGGCGTCGCGGTCGCTGTTCGCGTGGTCCAGCTACCCCGACTGGTCGTCACCATCCGGTGTACAGAAGGTGGTTGACGAGTAGCGGCAGGACGGCCTGGGCCGTCAGCCAGTGGCGATGCCGGGCGGCGGGCAGCAGCGCGGCCGCGGGCAGCAGCCAGACGGCGAACGGCAGCCAGATGCGTTCGGTCTCCGCCTTGCTCATGCCGGAGAGGTCGGCGGCGAGCAGGGTGACCAGGGCGGCCAGGGTGAGCAGGACCAGCCGGTCGGCGGCCGTACCCGGGGGTGCCTGACGCAGCCGCCGCAGGGCCGGGGGTGCCGCCGCCAGGGCGTGCCGGAGACCGGCCACGGTCGCGAGGCCGGTGATCAGGACGGCGCAGGCGAGATTGCCCCAGATCCAGTACGCATACGGGCGGACCGCCGCGGCGCCCTGGTAGTAGCGCTCGACCAGGAGGCGGTAGCCCTCCCACCAGTTGAATCCCGCGAGGGTGAAGGCGGCCGCGACGGCCGCCGCTCCGGAAAGGAACAGGGGCAGCGGGCGGAGGGTGCGGTTCATCAGCAGGATCGCCGCGGCGATGAGGGCGATGAGGGTGAGGCCGTAGGAGAGGTAGCAGGTGAGGCCGAAGAGGAGGCCCGCGGCGAGGGCGGCCGCCGCCGGGGCGCGCACCGAGCGGGTCGCGGCGAGCGCCAGGAGGGCGAGGGCCCAGGCGGCGACGGCGGCGAAGTAGCCGTCCGCGGAGGTGCCGATCCAGACCGCGGCCGGGGCCAGGACGAGGAAGGGCGCGGCCCGGCGCGCGACCGGCTCGTCGGCGAGGGCGCGCAGGGCGATCAGCGCGGCGGCCGCGGCGGAGCTGCCGAGGGTCAGACACCAGATGCCGGCCCAGGCGCCGCCGCCCAGGCCGATGCGGTCGAGGCCGACGAAGGTGAGGACGGCGGCCGGCGGGTGACCGGCGACGTGGGCGGGCCAGGAGTCCGGGCCGTGGTGGAGCAGGATGTGGTGGGTGAAGTCGCGCAGCGCCGGGCCGAGGCGGTCGAAGCGGTGGATGACCGTCAGGTACTCGTACGCGGTGGTGAGGCGGTTGGCGATGCCGGTCCGGAAGCCGTCGATCAGGGCCAGCGACCAGATCCAGGCCATCGAGGCGAGCCAGCCGGTGAGGACGAGGGCGCGCCAGGGCAGGCGGGCGGCCAGCGGGGGTCCATAGGCGATGACGAGGACGGCGACGGTGAGCGCGGCGGGGCTGCCGGGGCCGAGGTGCGGGAACCATGAGGCGTACAGCGGGGGCCAGTTGACACGCAGATTGCCGGTGGTGCGCTGGATGACGGTGCCGACGACGGCGGCGGCCGTGACGAGGAGGACGCCGGCGGCGGCGGCCAGCAGATCGGCGCGGCACACGCGGCGTTCTTCGCCGGACGCACGGCGGGCCGCGCGGGGCGTCACACGAGGGGGCAGACGAGGGGTCACACCGGAACGCTAGGGCGCCGACGGGCCGTCACGGCTGCTCTGTCGCAGCGACGTCAGGGTTTCGTCATGGGTCGTAGCCTCCTGGCGGCATCGGTTGCGGCATACCGTCGGAGCGCGGCGGGGCACCCCCGTCGCACGACCCGTCGAGGACACATGATGCGTGCCCGTCTCCCCGTGCCCACTCCCCCTACCTCGCCGTCGTTCTGGCGCAGTCCGCGGCGCGGCCCCCGGCTGACGGCGCTGCTCGGTGTCGTGCTGCTGGCCGGTATCACGCTGCTGTTCGTGACCGGGCTGCTGTCGTACGCCGCGTACAACCCGGATCTGGCCGGCGGGGTCAACGACAAGACACCGGACAAGGGTCTGTTGGGCTTCTATCTGTTCGCCTGGCCGACCGGTCCGCGCTGGCTCTACCGGCTCACCCAGGGGCTGCATGTCACCCTCGGCATCGCGCTGGTGCCGATCCTGCTGGCGAAGCTGTGGTCGGTGATCCCGAAGCTGTTCACGCTGCCGCCCGCCCGGTCGCCGGGCCATGCGCTGGAGCGGCTGTCGTTGCTGCTGCTGGTCGGCGGTGCGCTGTTCGAGTTCGTCACCGGGATCCTCAACATCCAGCTGGACTACCTCTTCCCCGGGTCGTTCTATGCGCTGCACTTCTACGGGGCGTGGGTGTTCATCGGCGCGTTCGTCGCGCATGTGGTGCTGCGGCTGCCGCGCACGGTGCGGGCGCTGCGGGAGCGTACGGACCCCGCCGCCGAGGCCGATGACACGGGGCTGGTCGCGGCCCGGCCGGCCGCGCCGACCGTATCGCGGCGCGGCGCGCTGTGGCTGGTCGGCGGCGGATCGCTGGTGCTGCTCGCGACGACGGCGGGGCAGAGCATCGGGGGGTGGTGGCGGCGTACGGCGCTGCTGGCGCCGCACGGTGGCGCGGACCCCGGGAGCGGCCCGAACGGCTTCCAGATCAACAAGACCGCCGCGTACGCCGGGATCCGGCCGCAGGACACCGGTGACGACTGGCGGCTGACGGTCGAGGGCGGCGGCCGGCGGGTGCGGCTGAGCCGCGCCGAGCTGCTGCGGCTGCCCCAGCATGCGGCGGCGCTGCCGATCGCCTGTGTCGAGGGCTGGTCGACGGACGATCAGCTGTGGAGCGGGGTGCGGCTGCGCGATCTCGCCGCGCTGGTGGGGCTGGGTGAGCGGCCGCCGGATGTGGTGGTGGAGTCGCTCCAGCTGCACGGGGCGTTCCGGCGGGCGGCGCTGCGCGCCAACCAGGTGCGGGACGGGCGGGCGCTGCTCGCGCTGCGGGTGGGCGGCGCGGAGCTGTCCGAGGACCACGGCTATCCGGCGCGGATCATCGTCCCGGCGGCGCCCGGGGTGCTCAACACCAAGTGGGTGGCGCGGCTGACGTTCGGGGAGCTGTGATGGCGCGGCGGGTACGGGCGGCGGCACTGCGGGCATCGCTGTGGGCGTGGCTGCGGCGGATCGGGCGGCGCCACTGGTACGGCGAGGGGGCGCTGCATCTGCTGCTGATGCTCGCCTCGTTCGCGCTCACCGGGTATGCGGCGGTGCGGCTGCTGGCCGGGGCGCAGTGGCCGCTGGTGGTGGTGTGGTTCGTCGGGGCGGCGCTGGTGCACGATCTGGTGCTGCTGCCGCTGTATTCCCTTGCCGACCGGGCGGTGTGCGCGGCCACCGCGGGGGCGGGGCGGCACCGCGCGTGGACGGCGTATGTGCGGGTGCCCGCCATGCTGTCGGGGCTGTTGCTGCTGGTGTGGTTTCCGCTGATCGCGGGCTCGGCGGGGGTCCCGGCCGGGGCGGCGGAGCGCTACGAGTTGGTCACCGGCCTGCCCGGTGAGGCGTTTCTCGCCCGCTGGCTGCTGATCACGGCGGTGCTGTGCGCGCTGTCGGCCCTGTTGCTGGTGGGCGGTGCGGCGGCGCCTTGGCTGCGCGGGGCGGCGGCGCGGGCGCGGCGGCGCAGGGCCACGAAGCGGCGCTCGGCGCCCTCCGACCGCTGATCCCCGGGCTCCGGCACGCTCCAGCGCTCCACCGGCGCCCAGCCGGCGGCGGCCGCGTACCGCAGCAGCGCGGGCGTGCCCACCCGGGCCCACGGGAACAGTCCGCCCGCCTCGCGGCGCCCGCCGTACCCGCCGTCGACCCGCACCCGGACCCGCTCGTCGACGTCCTCTGCCGTGGTCTCCACGAGGAGCAGCCCGCGCGTCGCGAGCAGTTCGGCGATCCGCAGCAGCAGGGCACGGGGGTCGCCGCCGATGCCGATATTGCCGTCGAGCAGCAGCGCGGTGCCCCAACTCCCCTCGTCCGGAAGGGAGTCGAAGACCGAACGGCACAGGGCGGTGCCGCCGGTCGCCGCCGTACGGGCCACCGCGGCCTCGCTCACATCGATGCCGAGCGCCCGGCGGCCCTGGGCGGCGAGGGCGGCGACGAGCCGGCCGGGGCCGCAGCCGATGTCGAGGACCGGGCCCTCGCAGCGGCGCAGCGCCGACAGATCGGCGGCGTCCGCCCCGGCGCACCAGCGCTCGACGTCCAGGGGCAGCAGCCAGCCGTCGGGGCGGCGCAGGAACAGCGGGCCGCGGCCGCTGCGCAGCGCTTCGGCGTACGGGTCGGCGCCCCAGGCCGGGGCGGTGTGGGCGGTGCCGCTCATCGTTCGGTGACCGCCGTCAGCCGGGCGAGGGCGGCGGCGAACCGTCCGCCGGGTGCGGCGGCCGCGACGCGTTCGGCGTCGGCGGCGGTGTCGACATCGCACAGCGGCGGCAGGTCCCGCACCCGGAGGCCGGCGCCGGTGAGCCGGGCGCGCTGAGTGGCGCCGGTGTGCGGGGTGGACATCGGGACGCCGCGGAGCAGCCGGGGGTCGGGCTCGGCCAGGCCGAGCGCCCAGAAGCCGCCGTCCTCGGCCGGGCCGAACCAGGCGTCGCAGCGCTGCCAGGCGTCCGGTGCCAGGGCGGGGGCGAGGAGTTCGGCGGTGACCTGGGGGGTGTCCATGCCGAGGAGCAGGGTCGGGCCGGGGCTGTCGGCGAAGGCCGCGGCGAGCCGTTCGTCGAGGCCGCCGGAGCACTGCGGCCGGATCTCGAAGCCGGCGGGCAGCCAGGCGCCGGGGCGTCCGTCGAGGACGAGGACGCGGCGGCGGGCGGGCATGGTGCGGACGGCCTGGAGGGTGTCGCGCAGGGCGGCCTCGGCCAGTTGGGCGGCCTCGTCGGGCGTATAGGGCGGGGTGAGCCGGGTTTTGACCCGGCCGGGGACGGGTTCCTTGGCGATGACCAGGACCGTGGTCGGCCCCTCGGCGGCGGGCGGTGCGTCGCCGGTGCGCTGGTCGCTCATCGGGCCGCCTCCTGCGTCCCGGTCTCCGCACCGGGCACGGGCGGCGGCTGCCGCAGCACGCCGCGCATATCGCGTACCGCGTGCCAGGTGCCGCGCCAGGTGCCGGTGACCTTGGAGCGGCCGGTGCGCGGGCGGTAGGGGACGTCGCGTTCGGCGATGCGCCAGCCGGCGTCGGCGGCCCGTACGACCATCTGGAGCGGATAGCCGCTGCGGCGGTCGGTGAGGCCGAGGCCGAGCAGGGCGGTGCGGCGGGCGGCGCGCAGCGGGCCGAGGTCGTGCAGGGTCAGGCCGGTGCGGCGGCGCAGCATGCGGGTCAGTGCGAGGTTGCCGAGCCGGGCGTGCGGGGGCCAGGCGCCGCGGCCCTGCGGGCGCCGGCGGCCCAGGACGAGGTCGTGCCGGCCGTCCTGTACGGCCCGGACGAACGGGGTGAGCAGGCCGGGGTCGAGGGAGGCGTCGCAGTCGCAGAAGCAGACGATGTCGGCGTCGGCGGCCAGCAGTCCGGCGTGGCAGGCGGCGCCGAAGCCGCGGCGCGGTTCGTGGACGACGGTGGCGCCGAGGTCGCGGGCGACTTCGGCGGAACCGTCCGTGGAGCCGTTGTCGACGACGATCGCCCGCCAGCCGTCCGGGATGCGGGCCAGGACCCAGGGCAGCGCGGCGGCCTCGTCCAGGCAGGGGAGGACGACGTCCACCGGGGCCGGGGCCGGGCGCGGGGCGGTGCGGGCCGGGGCTGCCGGGGCGGCCCGCAGCCCGTCCCGGGCGAACTCGGCCATGCCGTCGGCGAATCGGGTCCGGGCCCGCCAGCCGAGCTCGTCGGCGATCCGCCGCGACGACGCCGTGATGTGCCGGACGTCGCCGAGGCGGTACTCCCCCGTCACGACCGGCTCCGGCCCGCCGTACGCCCGTGCCAGCGTCTGAGCCATCTCCCCCACGGTGTGCGGCTCTCCGCTGCCGGTGTTGTACGCGGTCAGCGTCCCGGCATCCCGGCCCGCCAGGGCCTCCAGCGCCACCGCGTTGGCCGCGGCGACATCCCGTACGTGCACGAAGTCCCGCCGCTGGCCGCCGTCCTCGTACACGGTGGGTGCCTGGCCGCGGGCCAGCGCCGAGCGGAAGAAGGAGGCCACGCCGGCGTAGGGGGTGTCGCGGGGCATGCCGGGCCCGTAGACGTTGTGGTAGCGCAGCGCGATGGCGCGGCCGCCGGTGGCCCGCGTCCAGGAGGCGGCCAGATGTTCCTGGGCGAGTTTGGTCGTCGCGTACACATTGCGCGGGTCGACGGGCGCGTCCTCGCCGACGAGTCCGGGGCGCAGCGGCGCACCGCAGACGGGGCAGCGCGGCTCGAACCGCCCGGCGTCCAGGTCCGCCGGCGTACGGGGCCCCGGCCGCACCACCGCGTGTTCGGGGCAGGTGTAGCGGCCCTCCCCGTAGACCACCATTGACCCGGCGAGCACCAGGGCGCCGACCTCGGCCGCGGCCATCTCGGCGAGGAGTACGGCGGTGCCCAGGTCGTTGCAGCCGACGTAGTCGGGCGCGTCCGCGAAGTCCTTGCCCAGGCCCACCAGCGCCGCCTGGTGGCAGACCGCGTCCACGCCGCGCAGGGCCTCGGCGACGGCCGCCCGGTCGCGGACGTCCGCGACGATACGGCGCGTGCCCGGCCGTGGCGGGGGCGGTTCGGGGTGGGCCGACGGCAGCAGCGCGTCGAGGACGACGGGTTCGTGTCCGCGCTCCGCCAGCGCCGCGACGACCTGCGATCCGATGAATCCGGCGCCGCCGGTGACCAGTACACGCATGCCGGTCACGCTAAGCGCGGCGGGGCGTCGCGGCCCGTCCGGCGGGCGGTGCGTCATGGGTCCGTAAGATCCCCGGCCCGGCGGCCGGCCGCCCGTGGCGGTCCCTGGACGGCGATTTGATAACAGAGCGGCATGACGGTATTTCGGTCCGGCATATCACGCATATGCTCAGGTCGGGGGCGGTTTCCCCCCGCATGCTGCCGCATCAGATGACCCCGTCGGAGTACACCTTGGCCGTGTCCCATACCGAGCAGTGCACCGGCTCCCGGGTGCTGTTCGCGCTCCCGTATGCCGTGATGGCCGCGGTCTGTGCGGGGGACCTGATGGCGGGCCCCGGGCTCGGGCTGCTGCCGCTCGTCTCCCTCGGGCCCGCGTTCGCCGGGCTGGTCGGCGGCTGGCGGCGTACGGCCCTGGTCGGGCTGATCGCGGCCGTCCTCTGTGTCGCCCTGGGCGTCTACAGCGACCTGCTCGAAGGACGGCGGGGACTGACCGCGCTCCTCACGGTGGCCGGGGTCACCGCGGCGGGCGTGCTGGCCGCGCTGATGCGTCAGCGCCGCGAGGCGGAACTGGCCAGCGTCCGGTCGATCGCCGAGGTCGCCCAGCGCGTCCTGCTGCGCCCGGTCCCGCGCGGCGCGGGACCGCTGGTGATCGCCGTCTCCTACACGTCGGCGGTGGCCGAGGCCCGGATCGGCGGGGACCTGTACGAGGTGGTGACCTCGCCCGGCGGCGTACGGATGATCGTCGGCGATGTGCAGGGCAAGGGGCTGGAGGCGGTGGAGACCGCGGCGGTGGTGCTCGGCGCGTTCCGCGAGGCGGCGCACGACGAACCCGACCTGTCCGCGGTCGGCGAGCGGGTGGAGCGCGCGCTGAACCGGCATCTGGCGGGCGAGCGCTTCGTCACCGCCGTGCTGGCCGAGGTCGGCGACGGCCCGCACGCCACCCTCCTCAACTTCGGCCACCCGGCACCCCTCGTCGTCCGCCCCAGCGGCGCGGTCGCCTTCGCCGCCCCGCCCGACCGCGCCCTCCCGCTCGGCCTCTCCGACCAGGTCGCCGATCCGCCGCGCCCCTACGCGCTGCCGTTCGCCCCCGGCGACCAGCTGCTCTTCTACACCGACGGCGTCACCGAGGCGCGCGATGCGGCGGGCCGCTTCTACCCTCTCGACGAACGCGCCGCCCTCCTCAAGGACCCCGACCCCGAGGGGGCGTTGCACGCGGTGCGGGAGGATCTCGTCGAGCATGTCGAGGGGCCGCTGCACGACGATGCGGCGATGCTGCTGGTGCGCTACCGGGACGGGCACGGGGACTGACCGGCCTCGTGGGAGCACCCGGTGGAACAGGAACCCGCCGTCGGAGTACGGGTGCGGGTCGACCCCGCCGGAGCTGACGACCGCGAGCCGGCGCACCCGGTGCCGTGTCATCGCGGCGACGATATGGGCCACGTCGCGCGCATAGGTGGTGATCGGCTCCTTCCCCGGGGGCACGCCGAGCGTCGGCAGCACCGCATCCCGTTCCGCCGCGGCGGCATCGACGGCTGCCGGGTGACATGGCGGGGAAAAGTTGCGTACGACCGGGTCGCGGGGGTCCGGTGGGCGCTGGGGCAGCCCTCTGTCCGAGATGTCCGGCGCCTTGCCCACGAGGCAAGACGTTCATCCGTCATTCAACAATTTGTTTATGATCTGGGGTCCTCGCCCACCCTGCCGGAGCCCACCGCATGCCCACACCCCTGCCCGCCGCCACCCCCAGGCCGCGCCCGCTGCACGTACTGCGGGCCACCGCCTTCGCCATCGGTGCCCTGCTCCTGCTGGTCGGTGTGGGGGTGTTGCTGCACGAGCCGCTGCTGATCCCGCCGCTGGCGGCCAGCGCGGCACTGGTGCACGGGGCCCCCGGGCTGCCGATCTCCCAGCCGCGCAACCTGGTCGGCGGGCAGCTGCTCTCCGCCGTGATCGGCTTCGGCACCCTGGCGGTGACCGGGAGCAACGGCTGGGGCGCGGCGGTGGCCGCCGGGATCTCGCTGGGCGCCATGATGCTCACCCACCTCTCCCACTCCCCGGCCGCCGCCACCGCGGTGATCGTGGTGCTGCAGGCCCCGCATCCGGTGCCGTTCCTCCCCCTGCTCGCGCTGGCCACGGCGCTGCTGGTGGCGATCGGCCTGCTGCCGGGCCGCATCGGCGGGCATCCCGTCCGCTACCCGGTCGCCTGGTGAACCGGGCGTTCCCCCGCAGGTCCGGTCACACCAGCGGCAGTCCCGTGTAGTTCTCCGCCAGTTCGGCCGCGGCATGCGGTGACGTGGCGATGCGGTCGAGCTGGGAGAGCTGGAGCCGGGTCTCGAAGGGGCTCTGGTCCGGGTCGGTGTGCAGCGTGGCGGTCATGAAGGACGAGAAGTGCTCGGCACGCCAGACGCGGCGCAGACAGGTGGCGGAGTAGGCGTCGAGGAGGTCCGTCGAGCCGGTGCGGTGCAGGTGGGCGAGGGCGCGGGCGAGCACGGTGACATCGGCGACGGCGAGGTTGAGGCCCTTGGCGCCGGTGGGCGGGACGATGTGCGCGGCGTCCCCGGCCAGCAGGAGGCGGCCGTAGCGCATCGGTTCGGTGACCGAGCTGCGCATGGGGAGGACGGAGGTGGCGGTGATCGGGCCGCGTTCCAGCTTCCACGGGGTGCCGCGGGAGGTGTCGAGGGCCGCGCGGGTCTCCAGTTCGTCCCAGATGCGGTCGTCGGGCCAGTCGGCCGGGTCGGTGCCGTTGGGGACCTGGAGGTAGAGGCGGCTGACGGTGGGCGTGCGCATGCTGAAGAGGGCGAAGCCGCGTGCGGAGTGGGCGTAGATCAACTCGTCGGAGGACGGGGGGACCTCGGCGAGCACGCCGAGCCAGGAGTAGGGGTAGCTGCGCTCGTAGGTGCGGCGTTCGTGGGCGGGGACGGCGTGCCGGGCGACGCCGTGGAAGCCGTCGCAGCCGACGACGTAGTCACAGGTGAGGGTGTGTTCGCGGCCCTCGTGGCGGTAGCGGATGTGGGGGGTGCCGGTGGCCGCGCCGGACACGGCGAGCGCCTGGGCGCCGAACAGCAGGGGCGGTCCGGCGGCGAGCTGGAGGGATATGAGGTCCTTGACGACTTCCGTCTGGGCGTAGACGGTGACGCGGCGGCCGCCGGTCAGCGCGGGGAAGTCGAGGCGGTGGGCGCGCCGGTCGTAGCGCAGCTCGATGCCGTCGTGGACCAGGCCCTCCCGGTCCAGCCGCTCCCCGGCGCCGCAGGCGCGCAGCACATCGACGGTGCCCTGTTCGAGGATGCCGGCGCGCTGCCGCCGTTCGACGTAGGCGCGGTCGCGGCTCTCCAGGACGGTGCAGTCGATTCCGGAGCGGTGCAGGAGGCGGGCGAGCAGCAGGCCCGCGGGGCCGCCGCCGATGATGCCGACCGTGGTGTGGCGTGGGCGCGTCACCAGGGGGTTCCTTCCGTGAGGTGGGCGAGGAGGGCGGCGAGCACCGGGGCCGGGCGTTCGACCGTGGCCAGGTGGGCGGCCCGGGGGAGCTCCAGGAGGGTCGCGTCCGGGATGCCGTCGGCGAGTTCCCGGGCGTGCGGGGGCGGGGTGGCCGGGTCGGCGCGGCCCGCGATGACGAGGGTGGGGGCGGTGATACGGGGCAGGGCGGCGCGCAGGTCGTAGGCGGCGAGGGCGTCGCAGCAGGCGGCGTAACCCGCGGGCGAGACCGTACGGCGCAGCGCGTCGACCAGGGCGGTGGCCTGCGGGGACGCGGCGAAGGCGGGGGTGAACCAGCGGGTGGCGGCCGTATCGGCGACCGGGCCGGTGCCCCGCTCGCGGACGAGCGCGGCCCGCTCGTGCCAGGCGGCCGGCGCGCCGAAGCGGGCGGAGGAGCAGATCAGGGCGAGGGAGGCGAGGCGTTCGGGGTGGTGCGCGGCGAGCCAGGCTCCGACGGCGCCGCCGAGGGAGACGCCGGCGTAGGCGAAGCGGTCGATGCCGTGGGCGTCGGCGAGCGCCAGGACGCGGCGGGCGAGGCCGGGGACGGTGACGGTGACGGGGGGAGCCGGGGTGGCGGGGGTCGCGGTGGCAGGGGTCGCGGTGGCGCGCGGGGGGTCGTCGTGGCCGGGGAGGTTCCAGCGGAGGGTGCGGAACCGGCGGGCCAGGGCGGGTAGTTGGGGGTCCCACAGCCGGTGGGAGGTGCCGAGGGAGGGGCCCAGGATCAGCGGCGGGGCGTCGTCGGGGCCGTCCACGGTGTGGTGCGGGAGCGGGGCGGCGGATGCGGGGGTCATGGTGCGGGCTCCTGCGGGTGGGGCGCGGGGCGGGCCAGGACCCGGTCGACGAGGGGTCCGGCGGCGCCCAAGTAGGCGGTGGGGTCCAGGAGTTGGCGGAGGCGGTGCTCGGGGAGGACGTCGGGGCAGACCTCGGGGCCGAGGGCTTCGAACAGGTCGATGCCTTCCTCCGCGGCGCGGCGGGCCGCCGCGTCCAGCGTGCGGCGGGCCTCGGCGCGGCCCATCAGCGGGGTGAGGGCGGCGACGAGGCGTTCGCTGACCACCAGACCGCCGGTCGTGCCGAGGTTCTGCCGCATGCGGTGCGGGCGGACCCGCAGCGCCGCGGTCAGTTCGGCGGCGTCCCGCGCCGCGCCGCCCACCAGGCGCAGCGCCTCGCGCAGCGGCTGCCATTCGGCGTGCCAGGCTCCGGCCGGGCGCTCATCCTCGGCGACGAGGGACCCGTACAGCACCGCGGCCAGCGCCGGGACCTGGCGGGCGGCGGCCGCGATCAGGGTGGCGCGCACCGGGTTGGCCTTGTGCGGCATGGCGGACGATCCCCCGCCGCCGCCCTCGGCGAGTTCGCCGATCTCCGTGCGGGAGAGGGTCAGCACATCGGCCGCCATCTTGCCGAGGGCTCCCGCGGTGAAGGCGAGCGCGCCGGCGAGGTCGGCCACGGGGGTGCGCAAGGTGTGCCAGGGCAGGGCGGGTTCGGCGAGGCCGGTCTCGGCGGCGTAGGCGGCGAGGAGCCGGGTGGCGGGGCCGGGGCCGGTCCCGGCGTAGGCGCCGAACGCCGCGAGGGTGCCCGCGGCGCCGCCCAGTTGGGCGGGGAGCGCGGCGCGTACCGCGGCGAGCCGGTCGTCGGCGTCCAGGACGAGGCTGCGCCAGCCGGCGGCCTTGAGGCCGAAGGTGGTGGGCACCGCGTGCTGGGTGAGGGTGCGCCCGGCCATGGGGGTGTCGCGGTGCCCGGCGGCCATCCGGTGCAGCGCGTCGGCGGTGCGGCCCAGGTCGGCGCGGACGGCGTCCAGGGCGCGGGCGCTGACCAGCATGGTGGCGGTGTCCAGGATGTCCTGGCTGGTGGCGCCCCGGTGGACATGGGCGGCGGCGTCCGGGTCGCGGTCGGCGACGGCGGCGGTCAGATCGGCGACGAGCGGGACCACCGGGTTGCCGGCGGCGCGGGACCGCAGCGCGAGGTCTCCGGAGAGCGGGGCGGCCGCCGCCTCGGTGACGGCCGCGGCCGCCGCTTCCGTGGCGAGCCCTAGGGCCGCCTGGGCGCGGGTGAGCGCGGCCTCGGCGTCGAGCAGGGCGCGCAGATACGCCGCGTCCCCGGTGCGGTCGGCGACGGCGGAGCCGGCCCAGGAGGGGCTGAGCAGTCCCAGGTCGGCGGCGGGGCAGGGGGCTTGGGGCATCGGGTCCGGCGGCGGGCCCGACGGCGGCGGGCCCGACGGCGCGGATCCGCCCGGCGTGTCATCGGAAGGCAAGGAAGACCGTCTCCTCGTGGGCGCCGTCCTCGGCGCCCTGCAGATGGATGTCGAAGCGGTAGCGGCGGGCGGGGCCGTCGGCGCGGGCGAGGAGGGTGCGCGCGCGGTCGGCGGGGAGCCGGGAGAGCAGCGGGTCGGCGGCGTGGGCCGTGCCGTGCTCGGGGAAGTAGACGCGGGTGAAGAGGTGGTGCAGCAGTCCGCGGGCGAAGACGCAGACGGCGAGGTGGGGGGCGGCGTCGGGGCGCCCGGCGGGGGCGGTGGCGGGCAGGGTGCGCAGGGCGTAGTGGCCGTCGGCGTCGGTGGGGACGCGGCCGAAGCCGGTGAAGTCCACGCCGTTGCGGCCGATGACGGCGCCGGTGGCCGGGTCCCGGCGCAGCGAGCCGGGCGCGCCCGTCAGGCCCCCGTCGGGGCCCGCCTGCCAGAACTCCAGCAGCGCGTCCGGCACGGGGTCGCCAGCTCCGTCCCGTACGTATCCGTGGACGGTGACGGTGTCCGGATGGCCGTCGGGCGCGATCCGTTCGCCGCCGGGGAACGGCAGGGCGTGGCCGTAGAACGGGCCGATGGTCTGGGACGGGGTCGGCGGGAGCGCCGGGGTGGCGGGGGGCATCAGCGGCCTTCCTCGGTCCAGGTGGCGGACGGGCCGTCCAGGACGATGTCCCAGCGGTAGCCCAGGGACCATTCGGGGCGGGACAGTCCGGGCTCGTAGGCGGCCACCAGGCGGGCGCGGGCGGCGGGGTCGGTGACCGAGGCCAGGATCGGGTCGTGGCGCAGGAGCGGATCGCCGGGGAAGTACATCTGGGTGATCAGGCGTTGGGCGAAGGCGGAGCCGAAGAGCGAGAAGTGGATATGGGCCGGGCGCCAGGCGTTGTCGTGGTTGCGCCAGGGGTAGGCGCCGGGCTTGACGGTGGTGAAGGTGTAGCGGCCCTCGTCGTCGGTCAGCGTCCGGCCGACGCCGGTGAAGTGGGGGTCGAGCGGGGCCGGGTGCTGGTCGCGCTGATGGGCGTAGCGGCCGGCGGCGTTGGCCTGCCAGATCTCGACGAGCTGGCCGCGGACGGGGCGGCCGGTGCGGTCGACGATGCGGCCGGTGACGGTGATGCGTTCGCCGAGCGGCTCGCCCGTGTGCTGCCGGGTGAGGTCGGCGTCGAGGTCGGTGACGTCGGTGCTGCCGAAGACCGGGCCGGTCAGTTCGACGGCCTCGGGGTCGGCGAGCGCGGCGATCTCGACGAGCGGGTGGCGGGGGTGGCGGGAGATGCTGCTGCGGTAGGGGGTGTAATCGCGGGCGGGGTGCTCGGGGGCGGGCTCGCCCGCGGCACGGGCCCGTGCGGCCGCGGATTCGAGCGCGGCGATCTCGCGGGCGATGCCGGCCTGATCGGTGGTGCGGGACTGATCGGTGCTGCCGGACCGGCGGGTGGTGGCGGACCGGCGGGTGGCGGGTACGGTCATCAGGACTCCTTCGTGGAGGCCCGGCTTTGGCCGGGTGAGGCGGCGGCTGTCGGACACGCCCTAGCTCTCCAGTACCACCGCGAGTCCCTGGCCCACGCCGATGCACAGCGTGGCGAGTCCCGTGCCGGAGCCGGCGGCGGCCAGCCGGTGGGCGAGGGTGCCGGTGATCCGGGCGCCGGAGGCGCCGAGCGGGTGGCCGAGGGCGAGGGCGCCGCCGTGCGGGTTGACCAGGGCGGGGTCGAGTTCGGGCAGGCCGGCGAGGCAACCGAGGGCCTGGGCGGCGAAGGCCTCGTTCAGCTCGACGGTGTGCAGATCGGTGAGGCGCCGTCCGGCCTTGTCCAGGGCGCGCCGGGCGGCCTCGACGGGGCCGAGCCCGAAGTACTGCGGCTCGATGGCGGTGACGGCGCTGCTGCGTATCCGGGCGAGCGGTGCGCACCCGGTGGCGCGCAGTCCCCGCTCGTCCATCAGCAGCAGGGCGGCCGCGCCGTCGTTGAGCGGCGAGGAGTTGCCCGCCGTGACGGTGCCCTGCCCGGTACGGAAGGCGGGCCGCAGCGCGGCCAGTGCCTGGAGGGAGGTGTGCTCGCGGATGCTCTCGTCGCGGACCAGGGGCGCCGGGTCCGCCCCGTCCGCCCCGTACGGCACGACCTCCGCGTCGAAGGCGCCGTCCTTCCAGGCGCGGGCCGCCTTTTCGTGGCCGGCCAGCGCGTAGGCGTCCTGCTGGGCGCGGGTGATGCCGTACCGGTCGGCGATCAGCTCCGCGCCCTCGCCGAGGGCGATGGTCCATTCGCCGGGCATCTCGGGGTTGGTCAGCCGCCAGCCCAGGGTGGTCGAGTGCAGGGTCCCGGGGGAGGCCGGGAAGGCGCGTTCGGGCTTGGGCAGCACCCAGGGTGCGCGGCTCATCGACTCCACCCCGCCCGCGACGGCCACCGAGGCATCGCCGAGGGCCACGGCGCGGGCGGCCTGGATGACGGCTTCCATTCCGGAGCCGCACAGGCGGTTGACGGTGACGCCGGGCACGGTCACCGGCAGCCCGGCGAGCAGCACCGCCATCCTGGCCACATCGCGGTTCTCCTCGCCCGCGCCGTTGGCGTTGCCCAGGTAGACGTCGTCGATCGTGGCCGGATCCAGTCCCGGTGCACGGTCCACCAGGGCCTTGAGGACATGCGCGGCGAGATCGTCCGGGCGGACGCCGGAGAGCGCGCCGCCGTACTTGCCGATGGGGGTGCGGACGGCGTCGACGACGAAGACGTCCCGCGGGCGGTCGGTGATCACGAGGCCTCCTTCAGGGCGCGCAGGGCGGCGAGTTCGGCGGCGGTGGGCGGGGCGGTGACACCGATCCTGTCGGCCACCTTGAGGTCCCAGCCGGTGGCGTCCCGTACCTGATCGGCCGTCACGCCCGGATGCAGCTCGGTCAGGAGGAGTTCCGCGGTGTCCGGGTCGGGGCGGAGCACGCCGAGGTCGGTGATGACGGCGGTCGGGCCGGCGCCGGGCAGGCCGAGGGCCGCGCGGTCCCCGGGGCCGCTGCCGTGGCCGAGGGTGGTGACGAAGTCGAGTTCCCGCACGAAGTTGCGGCGGCTGTGCCGGAGCACCATCAGTACCTGACCGCAGTTGGCGGCGATCTCCGGGGCGCCGCCCGCGCCGGGCAGCCGCCCTTCGGGCCGGCCGGGGCCGCGGTCGACGAGGGTGGTGTTGATATTGGCGAACCGGTCGACCTGGGCGGCGCCGAGGAAGCCGACGTCGATCCGGCCGCCCTGCAGCCAGTAGTTGAAGATCTCCGGTACGGACACCACGGAGTCGGCGGTGTCGGCGAGTTCGCCGTCCCCGATAGACAGCGGAAGCCGGGTGGGCTTGGAGCCGAGGGTGCCGGACTCGTAGACGAGCACCAGGTCCGGATTGACGGTGCGGCGGGCGAGATTGGCGGCCGTACTGGGCAGGCCGATGCCGACGAAGCAGGTACGGGCGCCGGCCAGCGCACGGGCGGCGTTGATCTCCATGAGCTCGTCGGGGGTGCAGGCGGGGGCGTCGTCAGGGATGTCGGCGGGTTCGCTGGTGGCGGCGGCACCGGAGGCGGCCGTCGGCCGCCCGCGCCCCTCCTTGCGCGCGCCCTCCTCGCGCGCCCTCTCCGTGCACGCCCCCTCCTTGCGCACCTCCTCCGTCACCCACCGCCCGAACGCCTCCCGGTCCCGCGCGATCGCGTCCCACTCCCGGTAGAAGGCGTTGTCCCGGACCGAGTACCCGGCCGCGTACGAGGGATGGGCGCCGCCGGGGACCACCGCTACCGCATCGACGACCCAGCTGGGCAGTACGACGCTCCCGGGACGCGGCTCCAGCGTGCCGACGAGTTCCTCGACGGTGACCAGGACGCGCCGGGCGGCCAGCGCCGCCTCCTTCTGCACTCCGGCCAGGCCCCACAGCTGGACATTGCCGGCCCGGTCGGCCTGCTGGGCGTGAATGACCGTCACATCGGGGTTGAGGGCGGCGACGGCGGCGAGCTCCTCCCCCGTGAACGGGCAGGTGACGGTGGAGACCGTGGTCGTACGGCCGGGGATATCGCTGCCGCGGTAGCCGCGCAGCACCGCGAACGGAAGCCTCGCGGCGCCCGCGGCATAGCGGTTGGCCATCCCGGCGTGGCTGTGCTCGTCGGTCTCCAGCGGGGCGGGCCAGCCGTTCTCGACGGCGTCCCGGAAGCGGTGCAGCGAGCCGACGCCCGGGTTGCCGCCCCAGGAGAAGACCAGTTTGCGGGCCGCGCCCGCGCCGATCAGCTGGTCGTAGACCACGTCCGGGGTCATCCGGGCGAGCGTGAGGCCCGTGATGTTCTGGCGGATGATCTCGTGCGCCGCCGCGAACGGGATCAGATGGGTGAACCCCTCCAGCGCCACGGTGTCCCCGTCGTGGATCAGTTCCGCGACGGCGTCGTGCAGGGAACGGATGTCGGCCATGTCCTCGCCTTCGGTTCCGGCTCAGGAAGCGTCTGTTCGCGTTCACCGGCCTCCGTTCGTCCAGTGAACTAAAGTTCAGAATCGAGCTGCCCTGAGTTTGAACCCCGCCCCCGGCCCTGTCAACGGCTCGCCGGGTACCGTTCCGACGAGATCGCCGCACCGTGGAGAGCCGATGAGCCACCCCGCACCCACCGACCCGTCCTCGCCGACCCCGCCGCCGGAGGCGGTGGCCCCGCTGATGCGCAGCCTGACCGTGCTGCGCGCACTGGCGGCCGGCGGCGGCCGGCAGGCGGTGGGCGATCTGGTGCGCGGCACGGGGCTCGCGCGCTCCACCGTGGACCGCGTGCTGAGCACCCTCGCCCGGCTCGGCTACCTCCGCACCGAGGGCCGGGACGCCGTCCTCGCGCCACGGCTGCTGGAGCTGGGCAACGCCTACCTCGCCGCATCCGAACTCCCCGACCGGCTCGGCCCGCTCGCCGACCGGCTCGCCGACGCACTCGACGAATCGGTCTCGCTCGCGGTCCCGGACGGCGACGGGGTCCGCTTCGTCCACCAGGCGACCCGCCGCCGCGCCATGTCCCTGGCCTTCCGCATCGGCGATCTGCTGCCGGCCGAACGGGGCGCGCCGGGCGCGCTGTTCGCGGCGGCGTGGGACGCGGACGACTGGCGGCGCTGGCGGCAGCGGCGGACGGCCGACCCCACGGACGCGGGCTTCCCCGCCGTACCGCCGCGGCCCGCCGCGGACGCGCCGACGGCCACGGACGACGCCCCGGGCAGCGGCTTCGAGGCCCGGGTGGCCGCCGCCCGGACGGCCGGCTGGTCGCAGGACGACCAGCTCATCGAGCCGGGCCTGGTCGCGGTGGCCATGCCGGTACGGGACCCGGAGGGGCGCACGGTCTGCGCGGTGAGCGTCGTCAGCCACACCAGCCGGCTGAGCGCGAACGGGCTGCGGGAGGCGGTGTCGCCGCGGCTGCGGGAGACGGTGGCCGCCATGGAGTACGCCCTGAGCGCGCCGTCCGCCGCCGACGCCGACGCGGACCCCGTAGCGGCGCATGCGGGCTGGATGCGGGCGTCGAAGCAGCAACTGGGCCCCGAGTTCGTCGAGTCGATGGCCCGCGGGCTGATCACCCTCACCGCGTTCGGCGCCGGCCGCGCCGCCCTCCCCCTCACCGCCGTGGCCGAGGCCACCGGCCTGGCCCGCGCCACCGCCCGCCGGGCCCTGATCACCCTGGAGCACCTCGGCTACATCGCCTCGGACGGCAAGCTCTTCCGCCTCACACCGAAGGTCCTGGAGCTGGGTTTTGCGCATCTCTCCGGTCTGACGCTGCCCGCCGTCGCCCAGCCGCATCTGGCGGCGCTGGTCGAGCGGGTCCACGACTCGGCGTCGATGGCGGTGCTGTCCGGCGACGACATCCAGTACGTGGCGCGCGTCCCCACCGTCCGCATCATGAGCGTCAACATCACCGTGGGCACCCGCTTTCCCGCCCACCCCACTTCCATGGGCCGCGTCCTCCTGGCCGGACTCCCCCCGGCCGAGGCGTCCGCCCGCCTCGCCCTCACTCCCCTCGAACCCCTCACCCGCCACACGGTCACCGACCCGCAGCGCCTGATGACGCTCCTGGAGTCCGTCCGCGCCGAGGGCTACGCCCTGGTGGACGAGGAGCTGGAGGAGGGCCTGCGCTCCCTCGCCGTACCGGTCCACGACCGCACCGGCCGCGTCGTGGCCGCCGTCAACGTCTCGACGCATGCGGCCCGTTGCACACCGGACGAGGCCCGGGAGGCCATCCTCCCCGCGCTGCGCGAGGCGGCGGCGGCCATCGAGGCGGACCTGCGCGTGGCGGGACGGTTCGTACGGATCCCGACGCGGTGAGCGGGGCACCGGCCGCGCCGCCCGGCTGACGCCCGCCGGGCGGCGGAGCCGTCAGCCCCGGGCGCCGCGGCCGGCCACCGCCACCAGCCCGATCGCCACCGCGCCCAGCAGACCCGCCAACGCGAAGACATTGAAGCCCAGTTGGTCGTTGCCGCCGGCCGCCAGGGCGCCGCCGAGCCAGGGGCCGACCACGGCGCCGGTGCGGCCGATGCCGGTGACCCAGCCCAGGCCGGTGGCGCGTTCGGCGGGCGGGTAGAGGCGGTCGGCGGCCGCGTAGACCATCGTCTGCGCGCTGAAGAGCCAGACGCCGGTGACCGCCACGACCACATAGGTGAGGGCGAGCGGCAGATGCGCCCCCAGGAGCAGCGCGCCGACGGCGGTGAGCAGGAACCACAGGGCGGAGACCGCGACCGGGGAGAACCGGTCGGCGATGCGGCCGGCGAGGAACATACCGGCGATACCGCCCGCGTTGATGATGAGCAGGAAGCTGACCGAGGACGTCAGGCCGTAGCCGGTGGCGCGCATCATCTGCGGGAGCCAGGTGCTGACGCCGTAGACCAGGAGCAGACCGCAGAAGGAGGCGAGCCACAGGAGCGGGGTCGCCCCGCGCACACCGGGACGGAAGAGGGCGCGGATCGCGCCCAGGCGGCTCTTGGCTCCCGGGGCCGGCGCATCGGCGGCGACGGGGCGGGCCATGCCGTAGCGGTCGGCGAGGGCGTCGGCCTCGGCGGTACGGCCCTTGGCGAGGAGGACGCCGGGGGATTCCGGCAGCAGCCGGTGCAGCAGCGGGGCGGCGATGACGGCGGGCAGCACACCGGCCCAGAACACCGAACGCCAGCCCACCGCGGGGGCGAGCGTCAGGCCCAGGCCGGTGGCGACCATGCCGCCCACGTGGTACGAGGTCATCAGCAGGCCGGTGGCCAGCGCGGCGCGGCGCGGCGGCGCGAACTCCATCACCATCGAGAGGCAGATCGGCATCAGGCCGCCGAGCCCGAGCCCGGCGAGGAAGCGTCCGGCGCCGAAGAGCGCGGGCCCGCCGGACAGGGCGCAGACCGCGGACGCGGCGGAGAACAGCAGCACGCTGGCGACCAGGACCGGACGGCGGCCGAGCCAGTCGGTGAGGGTGCCGGTGGCGAGGGCGCCGATCAGCATGCCGAAGGTGGTCCAGCTGCCGATGGTGCCGGCCGCGCCGGGGGTGAGCCCGAGCGACGGGTCGTCGAGCATGTGCGGCATGACGGCGCCGTAGACGCTGACGTCCATGCCGTCGAAGAAGACGGCGAGCCAGCACAGCGCGAGGACGGGCGCGACGGAGCGGAAGGTGTGGCGGGCGGGGGCGGGGGCGACGGAGGTGTCCGTGGGGGACGCGGGCGTGCCGGTGGGCGACATGGCGACCTCGGATTCACAGCGGGCCGGGTGGCGCGCGAGCGATAACGGATGTTCGCGTGGTGAACTTTCGTTCGCTTAACTGGCTGAGGATCCTCTCCCCGCGCCCCGGCGCTGTCAATGGCCCGCGCACCCGCCGCTATCCGGCGGCCGGCCCCCGCCCCGGCCCCTGCCCCTGGTCCCGCCCCTTGCCGTCGTCGCCGCCGCGCTCACCGTCCGGAGCCCGGCGCCCCTCCCCCACCGCATGCACCCGCCGCTCCCGCTCGGCGCGCCCCGCGGCCGTGGCGACCGAGGGCCACACCCGGTCGAGGGCGGCGTTCATCGCGGCCCCGACCAGCACGGCGAAGGCGGAGACACCGATCCACAGCAGCACGGCGACGGGCGCGGCCAACGACCCGTAGATCGTGGGCCCCTCGACGGTCGAGGTGAGGTAGAGGCGCAGCAGAAAGCTGCCGAACACCCACATCGCGAGGGCGACGACGGCACCGGGAATGTCCTCCGGCCACGGCGAACGGACGGGCACCGACACGTGGTAGAGCGTGGTCAGAAAGGCCACGGACAGGATCAGCACGACCGGCCAGTACAGCACCCGGACGATGTCGGCGCTGGCCGGCAGCCAGCCGACGACCGCGTCCGGCCCGGCCACCATCAGCGGCAGCGCGACGGCCCCGACGACCAGCGCGCCGAGATACAGGACGAACGCCAGCAGGCGGGTCCTGACGATGCCGCGCCGCCCGTCGAGCCCGTACATGATGGTGATGGTGTCGACAAAGACATTCACCGCCCGGGAGCCGGACCACAGGGCGATGGCGAAGCCGAGGGAGATCACGTCGGGACGGCGGCCGGTGAAGACATCGTTCAGCAGCGGCCGGGCGATCTCGTTGACGCCCTTGTCGGAGAGCACGGTGGCGGAGGCGTCGAGGATGTTCTGCCGGATGCTGTCGATGGTTTCGTGGCCGATCCACTGCTCCATATAGCCGAGCAGGCCGATCAGTCCGAGCAGCAGCGGCGGCAGCGACAGCAGGCAGAAGAACGCGGCCTCGGCGGCCAGCCCGGTGACCCGGTACTCCATGCAGGAGTTGACGATGTCCTTGAGCAGCAACCATGCCAGCCGTCGCTTGGAGACATTGCGGTAGAGGACCCGGGCCCTGGTCAGACGGCCCGCCGGCCGTTTGACTGGTTCGTTTGCTGGCGGCACCTCCTTACCGTAGCTGCCATGGCAGCCAGCACTCATACGGTCACGAACCAGCCTCCGCCGCTGGTCGGATACGACGTCTTCGCCTCCGACCGGGCGCTCACCGAGGCGATCACGCGGTACGTCGAGGACGTACGGCTCGACGAGGTACGGGAGGAACTGAGCCGGCTCGGGCAGGCCGCCGGCTCCGCGCACGCCCAGCAGTGGGGCGAGCAGGCCAACGCCCATCCGCCCGTCCTGCGCACCCACGACCGCTACGGGCACCGCATCGACGAGGTGGAGTTCCATCCGGCCTGGCACCGGCTGCTGGGGCACGCCGTCACCTCCGGTCTCACCGACGCCTGGTCGCGCCCGGACGGGCAGGTCCGCCGCACCGCCGGATTCCTCGTCTGGAGTCAGGCGGAGGCGGGGCACACCTGCCCGGTGTCGATGACCCATGCGGCGGTGCCCGCGCTGCGCGCCGACCCGGAGCTGGCGGCCGTCTGGGAGCCGCTGCTGACCTCGCATGTCTACGAGCGGGAGCTGCGGCCGGCCGCCGACAAGGGCGGCGCGCTGGCCGGGATGGCGATGACGGAGAAACAGGGCGGCAGCGACGTACGCGCCAACACGACGCGCGCCGAGCCGCTGGCCGCGCCCGGCGAGTACGTCCTGACCGGGCACAAGTGGTTCTGTTCGGCGCCGATGTCGGACGTCTTCCTGGTGCTGGCCCAGGCGCCGGGCGGGCTGACCTGCTTCCTGCTGCCGCGGGTGCTGCCGGACGGCACCCGCAACGCCTTCCGCATCCAGCGGCTCAAGGACAAGCTCGGCAATCGCTCGAACGCCTCCGCGGAGATCGAGTTCGACGGGCGGAGCTGGGCGCGCCGGGTGGGTGAGGAGGGCCGCGGGGTGGCGACGATCATCGAGATGGTCGCGGCGACCCGGCTGGACTGTGTGACGGGGGCGGCGGCGGTGATGCGGCAGGCGGTGGCGCAGGCGGTGCACCACTGCGCGTACCGGGAGGCGTTCGGCGGGCCGCTGATCGACAAGCCGCTGATGCGCAATGTGCTGGCCGATCTGGCACTGGAGTCGGAGGCGGCGACGGCGCTCGCGCTGCGGCTGGCGGCGGCCGTCGACAGCGGCAGCGAGCAGGACCGGCACCTTCTGCGGCTGGCGGTCCCGGCCGCCAAGTACTGGGTGACCAAGCGGTGCACGCCGGTGGCCGCCGAGGCGCTGGAGTGCCTGGGCGGCAACGGCTATGTCGAGGAGTCGGGGATGCCGCGGCTGCTGCGCGAGGCGCCGCTGAACTCCCTCTGGGAGGGCTCGGGCAATGTCCAGGCGCTGGACGTGCTGCGCGCGCTGCAACGCGAACCGGCCGCGCTGAACGCGTACTTGACGGAGATCGGCACGGCGCGCGGCGCGGACCACCGGCTGGACCGGGCGATCAAGGGGCTGCTGACCGAACTCGCCGATCTGGACGGCATCGAGGCGCGGGCCCGGCGGCTGGTGGAGCGGCTGGCGCTGGTGCTCCAGGGGGCGCTGCTGGTGCGGTACGCACCGCCCGAGGTGGCGGACGCGTTCTGTGCGTCGCGGCTGGGCGGCGATGCGGGGGCGGCGTTCGGGACGCTGCCGCACACGCTGGATCTGGCGGCGATCGTGGCGCGGGCGCGGCCGGTCACCGGCGGCTGAGGCCTGCGGGGCGGCGCCGCGGGGCGTTCTGCGGGGCTGGCGCGGCGGCGGGTTCCCCGGCCCCCGTGGAGAGCGGGGGACCTCCGGGGCCGGGGCCGGGGGACCCCGCCGCCGCGCCGGTCAAGGAGCGGTGCCGCGCCGACTCGGCACCCCTCCCGGTCTCAGGGCCATCTCGGCGGGTCCGCCGCGGTCCGCCCGCGCCGCGCCGCGTCGATGGCCAGGATGAGGTCCCCGTCAGGTGCGTCCGGCCGGAAACCGGCCAACGCCCCACGGGCCTCGTAGTAACGCAGGATCCGGCCCGCGTCTTCCCCTTCCGTACGGCCCGCCTCGCACAGATGCACCACGAGGTCGGCGAAGGCCAGCGCGGGCAGCAGCCCGCCGACCCGCGCCACCCGGTCGAGCAACCGGGGCGCACCGTCGATGACATAGCCGTCGGCGGGCAGCGGCTGACGTCTGATCAGAACGTCGACCGCGGGCAGCCTGGGCACCCCGTAGTGAGCGGCCAGCCGGCCGGCGCGCGCGATACGCAGTCCCTCCGCCGCTCCGATCACCACGACGCGCGGAGCGGTCGCCCCCATGGTGCGCTCTCCTCCCGCGCCGTGCCCTGCGGATATGGCGGCGGCCGATGGAATCCCCGGCGGACAGCCGGGGCTCGCCGACGGGTGTCCGGCAAGCCTCCGGCAGAGGGACGCCATCGACCGCTGGAACAAGAGTCCCGGTGCGCGTCATAGGCCACAACGGTTGCAGCCGGTTGCAGCCGGTCCGGCGGATCTGCCCAATGGACCTGCGTTTTCGGCCCGGTGACGGCACGATGGGCACGGGCCGGGGGGAGGCCCCCCGTGGGCGGCTTCCGGTGGCCGCCGGGAGAGTTGCGCAACGGGGAGCAGCGTGAAGCACACAGCGATCGGCAGCGCCGTCCGGTCGGCCCAGGAGATCCGCGAGACCGCGCGCCGCCTGGCCTCGATCCGGGAGGCGGCGCTCGCGGGCGAGCCGCCGCCCGATGCGCCGTCGGACGCGCCCCGGCCGGTCATCGGCGAGTCCTGGTTACGGGCCATGGGCTCGGGCGTCGACCCGGAGCGGGACAGTGTCCAACACCCGCTGTCCATGGCCGAGTTGGAGCACCGTCGGCACAATTCCCAGCTGACGGCGGTACTCCCGGTCCTCCATGACGGGCTGCTGGCGGCCGCCGACGCCGCGCAGCAGATCATGGTCGTCACCGACGCGGAGGGCCGGGTGCTGTGGCGGGAGGGCAGTGCGCCGGTCCGGCGGATGGCCGACCGGCTCGGCTTCGACAAGGGCGCCGACTGGACGGAGGGCGTGGTCGGCACGAATGCGATCGGTACGGCACTGGTGGCCCGGCGCCCGGTGCTGGTGCACTCCGCCGAGCACTTCGTCCGCAGCCACCACCAGTGGACGTGTGCCGCGGCGCCACTGCACGACCCCCGCGACGGCCGGCTGCTGGGCACGGTGGACATCAGCGGCCCGGCGCATTCCTTCCATCCCACGACGCTGTCCCTGGTCTCCGCGGTCGCCCGGCTGGCGGAGGGCGAGCTGCGCACCCGGCATCACGCGTCCCTGGAGCGGCTGCGGTCGACGGCCGCCCCGATCCTCGCGCGGATCGGCGGCCGGGCGCTGGCCGTCGACCCGAACGGCTGGATCGCCGGGGTCACCGGCATCACCCCGCCGGACCGGGTGGCACTGCCCAAGTCACCCCAGGCCGGGCCGCTGTGGCTGCCGCGGCACGGCATGTGCACGCTGGAGCCGCTGCCCGGCGGCTGGCTGATCCGCATCGGCCGCGAGGAGCCGGCCGCCGGGCCCAGCCGGGTGCTGCTGGACGTCAGCGGCCGGGACGGCGCCACGGTCACCGTCACCGGGCCGGCCGGCGGTTGGTCGCACGGGCTGTCCCCGCGCCATGCGGAGCTGCTGTTCGTCCTCGCCACACACCATCCGCAGGGCCGCAGCGCCGCCGAGCTGGCCCAGGACCTGTTCGGGGACCGCGGCCGGACGGTCACGGTCCGCGCCGAGCTGTCCCGGCTGCGCCGCCATCTCGCGGGGGTGCTGGCGCACCGGCCGTACCGCTTCGCGGACGGACTGGAGGTGGAGCTGCGGCTGCCGTCGCGGCCCCTGGAACTGCTGCCGCACTCGTCGGCACCGGCGGTGGTGGCGGCGCGGGACGCGGCGCTTGGCTTGGGCCCCACGTTTTCGGCTTCCCCGCCGTAGGGGTTTCTCTGGGTGCGCCTGCGGCGGGCGGTGCCGCTTGCGCGGGGCTGTTCGGCCGCGGGACCGGGCCTCCGGACTCCGTCCTGCGGCCCGCCCCCTCCCCGATGGGGGTGGGGAAAAACGGTGGGGGTGTACGTCGGCGGTCAGGTGTGCCTGGTGGACACGACCATTGGCACCCGACATGAGACGTCCGCCCCCACCGGCCTCTCCCACTCACCCACGGGAGGGGACGGCCCGTAGCGGCGAAGCCGTGTAGGGCCGTCACCGCACCCGACAAACCCACGCCCGCCGCAGGCGCAACGCACAACAACCCCCACGGCGGGAAACCCGAACACGTACGGCCCAGGCAAAGCGCAGCGAAGTGGCCCGCTACCTCGCGCGCACCTAGCGTGCTGTCGGTGGACCGTGCGCGGCGCGGGAGCGCGGCCCCGGGAGGAGGGAGCACGGTCCCGGGAGGAGAGCGATGAGCCTGACGGGCCGGTTCGAGGAGCCGCGCGCGGAGCACCCGCCGCGCCGGCCCAACTGGGGCGTCATGGCCCTGGTCGGCCTCACCGGCTTCGCCATGCTGCGCAGCGGGCTGTCGGACGAGGCCGACGGTCCGCCGCAGCCGCACGACGGCACCACGCTCACCCCGGTCAACGGCCACCCCTCCGGGCCGCCCCCGCTCACCCGCTCAGCCGTCACCCGGGTCGACATCCCCTCGCTCCGGATCTCCGCCCCGCTGGTCCCGCTCGGACTCGACAAGGACGGCCGCATAGCCGCCCCGCCGGCCCGGAACCCCCGCCTCGCGGGCTGGTACACCGGCGCCCCCGCCCCGGGCGAACGGGGCACCGCCGTGATCGTCGGCCATGTCGACAATTACACCGGTCCCGCCGTCTTCTACCGCCTGGGCTCCCTGAAAAAGGGCCGGACGATCCGGGTGACCCGCGCGGACGGACGCATCGTGACCTTCGAGGTCTACGGAATCCAGGTATTCGCCAAGGAACACTTTCCGTCCCGGCGGGTGTACGGCACCACCGGGCGCCCGGAACTCCGAATTCTGACCTGCGGCGGCGGCTATTCCGCGAGCACGGGATATACGGGAAATCTGGTGGTCTTCGCCCGGATGACGCGGGCCGCGACGGCAGCCCCGACATCCCTTGCCGATCGCACCGACTCCCGCTGATGGAGGGGGAGTTGCGTCGTCCGAAGTCCGGTCCTGAGGCCCAGGTGACAGCGTTGTCCGAGTTCACACATCTCGCCGAACCCGTCCCGGCCGGCAATGCGCTCGCCCCTCCCCGAATCGCCGGGAGATCTCATTTCCCTCACCGAACTCCGACGTACTGGGAATTGCTTCACCACGCTCCCGGAAACGCCGCGGCACCTCCCCCCTCACCCGCCTCCACCTCGACGGCAATCGCCTCACGGCCGGCCGCCCCCGCCGGGCCGGGCGGTGCGGCGCCGGGGCGATCGCCGGCCCCGGCGGCGGCTGTGATGTCCTGACCCCATGAGCCACTCGGTCACCACCTGGTACCTGGAGCAGACCTCGCCCTCCGACCTCCTCCCCGCCGGGGCGCCGCCCACCGAGCAGGGTGTCCGTATCGTCCGGTCCGGGACTCCGTCGCCGGAATTCAGCCGGTTCCTCTATACGGCGGTCGGCGGGGACATCCTGTGGACCGACCGGCTGGACTGGTCGTACGCACGGTGGGCGGAATACCTGGGGCGACCGGGCGTGGAGACCTGGGTGGCGTACGAGCGTGGGACACCCGCCGGGTTCATCGAGCTGGATGCGCAACCGGAGGGGGCCGTGGAGATCGCCTACTTCGGCCTGCTCCCGGCCTTCCGGGGGCGCCGGATCGGCGGGCATCTGCTGGCGTACGGCACCGCGCGGGCCTGGGACCTGGCGGAACGGTGGCCGGAGCGGGAGCGGACGACGCGGGTGTGGGTGCACACCTGCAGCGACGACGGTGCGCATGCGCGGGCCAATTACGAGCGGCGCGGTTTCCGGGTGCACGAGACGACGGTGACGGAGGAGGCCGAGGTGCCGATGCCGGGACCCTGGCCGGGCGCCGGGCCCCTCGTACCCTTGCAGGATCCCGCCGGAGGGTGACCCCGGAGCCGCCCCCGGAAGGCGGCCCCGGGAAGTGATCCACCACACAAGGTCTCGCCATTCGGGACAGCGATGTCCAAATCCTGGACGACGGTGGACTGGCCAGAGAGCCGCGTGCCACGCTTCCGTCATGTCTAGAGCTGGAATTGCCTTGGTGAGTCGGCGGCACGTCGACCTCGGCCGCATGTCCAGCGCCATTTGTCGGACAGGCTGACGAAGCGCCGACCAGGGCGCCGAGCCCCGGACAGCACCGCCAGCACTACCGATCACCCGCCGTCCCCATCGTCGCGGACGCGGCCGTACCCCGCCCTTGCAGGACACCTCGACGCGTTGCCGCGCGCCGCGTTTCAGTGTGTCTGCGCAGGTCACGCGGGTGTGCCGCGCCCGTCCGCCCCTTGAGCCCGCCCAGAAGGACGTACACCCATGGCCGCCGCCACCCCGGACAACCCCCAGCCCTCGGCCGGGGCCGCCACGACGCGCCGCAAGGCCGGCCGCCACCGCGGCGAGGGCCAGTGGGCCGTTGGCCACTTCACGCCGCTCAACGGCAACGAGCAGTTCAAGAAGGACGACGACGGTCTCAATGTGCGGACACGCATTGAGACGATCTACTCGAAGGCCGGCTTCGACTCCATCGACCCCAACGACCTGCGCGGGCGGATGCGCTGGTGGGGCCTGTACACCCAGCGCAAGCCCGGGATCGACGGCGGCAAGACCGCGATCCTGGAGCCGGAGGAGCTGGACGACAAGTACTTCATGATGCGGGTGCGCATCGACGGCGGACGGCTGACCGTGCCGCAGCTGCGCGCCATCGGCGAGGTCTCCGAGCAGTACGCGCGCGGCACCGCCGACATCACCGACCGGCAGAACATCCAGCTGCACTGGGTCCGTATCGAGGACGTCCCCGCCATCTGGGAGAAGCTGGAGGCCGTGGGCCTGTCCACGACCGAGGCGTGCGGCGACTGCCCGCGCGTGATCATCGGCTCCCCGGTGGCCGGCATCGCCGCCGACGAGATCATCGACGGCACCCCGGCCGTGGACGAGATCCACGAGCGCTACATCGGCAGCAAGGAGTTCTCCAACCTGCCGCGCAAGTTCAAGACCGCGATCTCCGGTTCGCCGGTCCAGGACGTGGTCCACGAGATCAACGACGTGGCGTTCGTCGGCGTCGTGCACCCCGAGCACGGACCGGGCTTCGACGTCTGGGTCGGCGGCGGCCTGTCCACCAACCCCAAGCTCGCGCAGCGTCTGGGCACCTGGGTGCCGCTGGACGAGGTGGCCGACGTCTGGGCCGGTGTGGTCGGGATCTTCCGTGACTACGGCTACCGGCGGCTGCGCACCCGCGCCCGGCTGAAGTTCCTGATGGCCGACTGGGGCCCGGAGAAGTTCCGCCAGGTGCTGGAGGACGAGTACCTGGAGCGGAAGCTCGTCGACGGCCCGGCGCCGGAGGAGCCCGCGCAGAAGTGGCGCGACCACATCGGTGTGCACCGGCAGCAGGACGGCCGGTTCTACGTCGGGTTCGCCCCGCGCGTCGGCCGGGTGGACGGTGCGACCCTCACCAAGATCGCCGAGCTGGCCGCGGCGCACGGCTCCGACCGGCTGCGCACCACCGTCGAGCAGAAGATGATCATCCTCGATGTGCCCGAGGACCAGGTCGAGCCGCTCGTCGCCGGACTGGAGGCGCTGGACTTCCAGGTCAAGCCGTCGCCGTTCCGGCGCGGCACGATGGCCTGCACCGGCATCGAGTTCTGCAAGCTGGCGATCGTCGAGACCAAGGGCCGCGGCAGCTCGCTGATCGACGAGCTGGAGCGCCGGCTCCCGGACTTCGACCAGCCGCTCACCATCAACCTCAACGGCTGCCCCAACGCCTGCGCCCGTATCCAGGTCGCGGACATCGGTCTCAAGGGCCAGCTGGTCCTGGACGACGACGGCAACCAGGTCGAGGGCTACCAGGTCCACCTGGGCGGCGCGCTGGGCCTGGAGGCCGGGTTCGGCCGCAAGGTCCGCGGTCTGAAGGTCACCGCCGCCGAACTCCCCGACTACGTCGAGCGGGTGCTGCGCAACTTCGAGGCGCAGCGCACCGACGGCGAGCGGTTCGCCCAGTGGGCGGCCCGTGCGGAAGAGGGTGCGCTGAAGTGACCGGGTCCCGGACCGAGCGGGAGGCACAGTGGGCGAGCCTCGGCGCGCAAGCGCGCGCTGAGGCTGAGCGGGAGGCACAGTGAGCGAGCGCGCCGCCCCCTTCTGCTGCCCGTACTGCGGTGACGAGGACCTGCGTCCCTCCGAGGAGGGTTCCGTCCGCGGCGAGGGTGCCGCCTGGGAATGCCGGTCGTGCAGCCGCGCGTTCCGGCTGAAGTTCCTGGGCCTGCTCTCCCAGGGACTCCCCGCTTCCCCCTCATCTTCTGCTGGAGGTGCGTCGTGACCACTGCCACCGATCTGCCGCAGCTCGCCGAGCGCGCGGGCCGCGACCTGGAGGACGCGTCCCCGCTCGAGATCCTGACCTGGGCCGCCGAGACCTTCGGTGCCCGCTTCTGCGTCACCTCCTCCATGGAGGACGCGGTCGTCGCCCATCTCGCCTCGCGCGCCGTCCCGGGCGTGGACGTGGTGTTCCTGGACACCGGCTACCACTTCCCGGAGACCATCGGGACGCGGGACGCGGTGGCGGAGGTGATGGACGTCAACGTCATCACGCTGACGCCCCGTCAGACCGTCGCCGAGCAGGACGCCGAGTACGGACCGAAGCTGCACGACCGCGACCCGGACCTGTGCTGCGCACTGCGCAAGGTCAAGCCGCTGGAAGAGGGCCTGACCGGCTACGACGCCTGGGCGACCGGGCTGCGCCGGGACGAGTCCCCGACCCGGGCGAACACCCCGGTCGTCGGCTGGGACGCCAAGCGCCAGAAGGTCAAGATCTCGCCGATCGCCCGCTGGACGCAGGCCGACGTGGACGCCTACATCGCCGAGCACGGCGTGCTCACCAACCCGCTGCTGATGGACGGCTACGCCTCCGTCGGCTGCGCCCCCTGCACCCGCCGGGTCCAGGCGGGCGAGGACGCGCGGGCGGGCCGCTGGGCCGGCAGCAACAAGACCGAGTGCGGGCTGCACTGATGGCCGAATCTCAGAATTTTCGGGACACCTTGCAGGGCACGACAGATGTACACGACATTGCGGAAGCTCAGGAGAAGCCGATGACGGGCGCCACGGTGTGGCTGACCGGACTGCCGAGCGCGGGCAAGACGACGATCGCGTATGCGCTCGCGGAGCGGCTGCGCGAGCAGGGCCGCCGGGTCGAGGTGCTGGACGGCGACGAGATCCGCGAGTTCCTCTCGGCCGGCCTGGGCTTCACCCGCGCCGACCGGCACACCAACGTCCAGCGGATCGGCTTCGTCGCCGAGCTGCTGGCGAGCAACGGGGTCACGGCCCTGGTGCCGGTGATCGCGCCGTACGCGGACTCCCGGGAGGCGGTGCGCAAGCGTCACCAGGCCGAGGGCACCGCCTACCTCGAGGTGCATGTGGCCACCCCGGTCGAGGTGTGCTCCGAACGCGATGTGAAGGGGCTGTACGCCAAGCAGGCGGCCGGCGAGATATCCGGCCTGACCGGCGTGGACGACCCCTACGAGCAGCCCGAATCGCCCGACCTGCGCATCGAGTCGCACACCCAGACCGTGCAGGAGTCCGCAGCCGCGCTCCACGAGCTTCTCGTCGAAAGGGGACTGGCGTGACCACCGCGACCATCGCTACCGAGACCGAGGGCGACAGCCCCTACGCCCTGTCGCACCTGGACGCCCTCGAGTCCGAGGCCGTGCACATCTTCCGCGAGGTGGCGGGTGAGTTCGAGCGGCCGGTGATCCTGTTCTCCGGCGGCAAGGACTCCATCGTCATGCTGCACCTCGCGCTGAAGGCGTTCGCGCCCGCCGCGGTGCCGTTCTCCCTGCTGCACGTCGACACCGGCCACAACTTCCCCGAGGTCCTGGACTACCGCGACCGTACGGTGGAGCGGCACGGCCTGCGCCTGCACGTCGCCCACGTACAGGAGTTCATCGACCGCGGTGAGCTGCGCGAGCGCCCCGACGGCACCCGTAACCCCCTGCAGACCGTCCCGCTGCTGGACGCCATCGAGAAGAACCGCTTTGACGCGGTCTTCGGCGGCGGCCGCCGGGACGAGGAGAAGGCGCGCGCCAAGGAGCGGGTCTTCTCGCTGCGCGACGAGTTCGGCGGCTGGGACCCGCGGCGGCAGCGCCCGGAGCTGTGGCAGCTCTACAACGGCCGCCACTCGCCCGGCGAGCACGTCCGCGTCTTCCCGCTGTCCAACTGGACCGAGCTGGACGTGTGGCAGTACATCGCCCGCGAGAAGATCGAGCTTCCCGCCATCTACTACGCCCATGAGCGCGAGGTCTTCGCCCGCAGCGGGATGTGGCTGGCGCCCGGTGAGTGGGGCGGCCCCAAGGACGGCGAAACGCTGGAAACCCGCCTGGTGCGCTACCGCACGGTCGGCGACATGTCCTGCACCGGCGCGGTCGACTCCGACGCCGACACCATCGAGGCCGTCATCACGGAGATCGCCGCCTCGCGCCTCACCGAGCGGGGCGCGACCCGGGCCGACGACAAGATGTCCGAGGCCGCCATGGAGGACCGTAAGCGCGAGGGGTACTTCTAACCATGAGCACCACCAATGCTGTTGAGGGCGTCGTCGACGCCGGCGCGACCTCGCTCCTGCGTTTCGCCACCGCCGGCTCCGTCGACGACGGCAAGTCGACCCTGGTCGGGCGGCTGCTGCACGACTCCAAGTCGGTGCTCGCCGACCAGCTCGAGGCCGTGGAGCACGCCTCCCGCAACCGCGGGCAGGAGGCGCCGGACCTGGCGCTGCTGACGGACGGGCTGCGCGCCGAGCGCGAGCAGGGCATCACCATCGATGTCGCCTACCGCTACTTCGCCACGCCCCGGCGCCGCTTCATCCTCGCCGACACCCCGGGCCATGTGCAGTACACCCGGAACATGGTCACCGGTGCCTCGACCGCCGAGCTGGCCGTCGTCCTGGTCGACGCCCGTAACGGCGTCGTCGAGCAGACGCGGCGGCACGCGGCCGTGGCCGCCCTGCTGCGCGTCCCGCATGTCGTCCTCGCGGTCAACAAGATGGACCTCGTCGACTACGCCGAGCCCGTCTTCGCCGCCATCGCCGAGGAGTTCACGACCTACGCGGCCTCGCTGGGCGTCCCGGAGATCACCGCGATCCCGATCTCGGCGCTGGCCGGCGACAACGTCGTGACCGCGTCGGCCAACATGGACTGGTACGGCGGCCCGACCGTCCTCGAGCACCTGGAGACCGTCCCGGTCGTCGCCGATCCCTCGGACGACCCCGGCCGCTTCCCGGTCCAGTACGTGATCCGGCCGCAGACCGCCGAACACCCCGACTACCGCGGCTACGCGGGCCAGATCGCCTCCGGCGTGCTGCGCGTCGGCGACCCGGTGACCGTGCTGCCCTCGGGCCGCACCAGCACCATCGAGGCGATCGACGCCCTCGGCCAGGCCGTGGACGTCGCCTGGGCGCCGCAGTCGGTGACCGTCCGGCTCAGCGACGACCTCGACATCTCGCGCGGTGACCTGATCGTCCCGACCGCCACGGCGCCGTCGGTCTCCCAGGACATCGAGGCGACGATCTGCCATGTCGCGGACCGGCCGCTGACCGTCGGCCAGCGGGTGCTGCTCAAGCACACCACCCGCACGGTCAAGGCGATCGTCAAGGACATTCCGTCCCGGCTGACCCTGGACGACCTCTCCCAGCACCCGGCACCGGGCGAGCTGGCCGCCAACGACATCGGCCGGATCGTCGTGCGGACCGCCGAGCCGCTGGCCCTGGACGCCTACGCCGACTCCCGGCGCACCGGCTCCTTCCTGCTGATCGACCCGGCGGACGGTACGACGCTGACCGCGGGAATGGCGGGCACCGCCTTCGCGGAGGCGGCCGCGGAGGCCGCTCCGGCCGCCGAGGCGGACGACGACGGATGGGACTTCTGAGCATGCTCAAAGACATGTTCTCCACCTTCGCGATAGAGGGCGGCCGGATCGGCAGCGGCGCCCTCGGCAGTGGCCAGGGAGGAGTCGGGCGATGTGTGTGCTGACGATGCTCGACTCCGTACCCCCCACACCCCCCTTCCGAAGATCCATTGACTTGCCGGGCGCGCCTTAGACGGGCGCATACCGCCCCGGCCCTCCGAGAGGAACTCCTCCCGTGTCTGCCGTTCGACACCGCCTGCTGGCGGCCGCCGTCACCGTCCCGCTCCTGGTAGGCGCGCTGGGCGCCTGCGGCTACGGCTCCGAGGCCAAGAAGGACACCGCGGCCGACGTCGCCCCCAAGGGCCCCAAGATCGACGGACTCGATCAGGTCCGGATCGGGCTCTTCGGCAATACCACGCACGCCACCCCGCTGGTCGGCCTCCAGAAGGGCCTGTTCCAGAAGGAACTGGGCGGCACGGAGGTGAAGTCCTCCACCTTCAACGCGGGCCCCGCGGAGATCGAAGCCCTCAACTCGAACGCCATCGACATCGGCTGGATCGGCCCCTCGCCCGCCATCAACGGCTACGCCAAGTCGCACGGCAAGAGCCTGAAGATCATCGCCGGTTCGGCCTCCGGCGGTGTCTCGCTGGTGGTCAACCCCAAGAAGATCAAGAGCCTGAACGATCTCAAGGGCAAGAAGATCGCGACCCCGCAGCTGGGCAACACCCAGGACGTGGCGCTGCTGAACTTCCTGGCCGACAAGGGCTACAAGGTCGACGCCACCACCGGCAAGGGCGATGTCACCGTCCAGCGCACCGACAACAAGGTGACGCCGGCCGCCTTCGAGCAGGGCTCCATCGACGGCGCCTGGGTGCCCGAGCCGACGGCCTCCAAGCTCGTCGCCGCGGGCGGCAAGGTGATCCTCGACGAGAAGAAGCTGTGGAAGGACGGCAAGTTCGTCATCACGAACGTGATCGTCTCCCAGAGGTTCCTCAAGGAGCACCCCAAGGCCGTCGAGGCGGTGCTGCGCGGCTCGGTGAAGACCAACGCCTGGATCCGGTCGCACCCGGAAGAGGCGAAGCAGGCGCTCAACGACAAGCTCGCCGATCCGAACGTCGCCGGCAAGGCGCTGCCGGACAACGTCATCGACCCGGCGTTCAAGAACATCGACGTCACCGATGACCCGCTGGCCGCCACCCTCCAGGAGGAGGCGGACCACGCCGTGAAGGCGGGCCTGCTCGAGAAGCCGGACCTCAAGGGCATCTACGACCTCACCCTGCTGAACAAGGTGCTCAAGTCCGAGGGCAAGAAGCCGGTCGACGACGCCGGCCTCGGCAGCTGACCGCCCTCCATTCCCTAGCACCGCAGTCCCCCAGGAGGTGACACCGATGACGACCACCACACTCACCAAGCAGCCCGCCCCCGCGGCCCCGGCCGGCACCGAGACGTACGCCGCTCGCATCGACCATGTCTCGAAGTCGTTCGGCCGCCCCGGCGCGCAGCAGCATGTGCTGGACGACATCAGCATCGATGTCGCACCGGGCGAATTCGTCTGCCTCCTGGGGGCCTCGGGCTGCGGCAAGTCCACCCTCCTCAACCTCGTCGCCGGCCTCGACGCGCCGTCGGCGGGCAGCATCGACACGCCCGACGGCCGGCCGGCCCTGATGTTCCAGGAGCACGCGCTCTTCCCGTGGCTGACCGCGGGCCGCAACATCGAACTGGCGCTGCGGCTGCGCGGGGTGCCCCGCGCCGAGCGCCGCGCCGAGGCCGAGCGGCTGCTCGAACTCGTCCGGCTGGGCGGTGCGTACGGCAAGCGTGTGCACGAGCTCTCCGGCGGTATGCGCCAGCGGGTCGCGATGGCCCGTGCGCTCGCCCAGGACAGCCAGCTGCTGCTGATGGACGAGCCGTTCGCCGCGCTCGACGCCATCACCCGCGACGTCCTGCACGACGAGCTCACCCGCATCTGGCGCGAGACGAACCTCTCCGTCCTCTTCGTCACCCACAACGTCCGCGAGGCGGTACGGCTCGCGCAGCGGGTGGTGCTGCTCTCCTCCCGTCCCGGCCGGATCGCCCGCGAGTGGCAGGTGGACATCCCGCAGCCGCGCCGTATCGAGGACGCCGCGGTCGCCGACCTTTCCGTCGAGATCACCGAACAGCTCCGTGGGGAGATCCGCCGCCATGGCCAGCACTGAGACCACGTCCGCCACCGGAAAGGCCGGCGCGGACGCCGCCGATCCGGTCGCGGGCGCGCCCTCCGAAGCCACCGCCGAGGGGCCTGCCACCCGCGACACCGCCGGCGACCTCGCCGGTCTGGAGGCCGGGCTCGACGCCCTGGAATCCACCGTCGTCGATCGTCAGCCCTGGCTGCGTACCGTCGCCTCAAAGGCGTTCCCTCCCCTCATCGCCATCGCGATCGTGCTCGGGCTGTGGCAGCTCGCCTACCACTTCCAGCTGAAGCCGCACTACCTGCTGCCGAGCCCCGTGGACGTCGCCCGGTCCCTGCAGGACAAGTGGCTCGAGGGCACGCTGCTGAACTACGTGTGGACCAGCGTCTCCCGAGGCGCCCTCGGCTTCCTGGCCTCGGTCGTCATCGGTACGCCCCTCGGTCTGGTCGTCGCCCGCGTCAAGGCCGTACGGGCAGCGATCGGCCCGATCCTGAGCGGTCTGCAGTCCCTCCCCTCGGTGGCCTGGGTCCCGGCGGCGATCATCTGGTTCGGCCTGAGCGACGCCACCATCTACGCGGTGGTGCTGCTCGGCGCTGTCCCCTCCATCGCCAACGGCCTGGTGGCCGGCGTCGACCAGATCTCCCCTCTCTACCTGCGGGCCGGCCGCACCATCGGCGCCACCGGCGTCGCGGGCGTACGCCATGTCCTCCTCCCCGCCGCGCTCCCCGGCTATATCGCCGGCCTCAAGCAGGGCTGGGCCTTCTCCTGGCGCTCCCTGATGGCCGCCGAACTCATCGTCAACGCCCCGGACCTGGGCACCGGCCTGGGTCAGCTGCTGGAGCAGGGCCGCGAGATCGGGGACCTGTCCTGGGTGCTGTCCGCGATCCTGCTGATCCTGATCGTCGGTATCGGTATCGAGCTGCTGATCTTCGCGCCGATCGAGCGTCGGGTGCTGCGCAGCCGCGGCCTCCTCGTGAAGAGCTGAATCAAGAGCTGAGCCATGAACGCACGTCCCACTCTTCTCGTCATCGCCCACGGCAGCCGCGACCCGCGGCACGCGGCGACCGTCTCCGCGCTCTGCGCGCGGGTGCGGGCGCTGCGGCCGGGGCTGCGGGTCGAGGTCGGCTACCTCGACTTCAACGCGCCCGCCGTGCCCCGCGTTCTCGAACGCCTGTCGGTCGAAGGCGTCCGGGACGTGGTGGCGTTGCCTCTCCTCCTCACTCGCGCCTTCCACGCGAAGTCCGATATCCCCGCGGTGCTGCGGGAGGCCGCGCTGCGGCTCCCCTTGCTGACCGTCCATCAGGCCGAGGTGCTCGGCCCCTCTTCCCTCCTGACCGCCGCGCTGGAGCGGCGGCTGGAGGAGGCCGGGCTGCGGCCCGGCGACCGCCGCTCGACCGGGGTCGTGCTGGCCTCGGCGGGCTCCAGTGACCCGGAGGCGATCGCAGTGATCGCTGAAATCGCGCGGGAGTGGCGGCGCACTGCCAACTGGTGTGCCGTGCGACCTGCGTTCGCCTCCGCATCTCTGCCCCGTACGGCGGACGCCGTGCGGGCACTACGGGCCGAGGGCGTCGGCCGGGTGGCCGTGGCGCCGTACGTCATCGCCCCCGGCTTCCTCCCGGACCGGATCGCCGCCGGGGCCCGCGAGGCCGGCGCGGACATCCTCGCCCCGGTGCTCGGCCCCGCCCCCGAGCTGGCCCGGCTGCTGCTGCGCCGCTACGACCAGGCGGCCGAGGCCCGCGTCCGGCAGAAGCTGACGGCGCTGAGCGCCTGACGGGAGCGGGCCGGCCGGTGCGTGCCGGGCCGCGGCGGGTCATACGGCTGCCGCCGCGGACGCCCCCGGCCGGAAATCGGCCCGGCCTTTCTCGTAGACCGTCAGGCCCCGCGCCAGATGGAGCGGCACCAGCAGCAGCTCCACGATGAGGGCCTTCCAGGCGTAGACGAGGTTGACGGCCTTGGTCGCGTAGACGCAGGGGATGTTCAGCAGGACTCCGGCGAGCGGGAGTCTGCGGCGGCGGGCGGCATAGACCAGCGGTGGCGCCGTCAGCACCAGCTCGGCCCCGGCCCACCAGGCGAAGGCCGACGCCGGCGACTGATCGGTCGTCGCGGCGACCACCACGGGGGTGGCCCACCACAGGGGCGCGGTGAGGATCTCCAGCAGGGCGAGCAGCACCCAGAGCGCCAGCAGCGGTTTGTGCACGATCAGCCGCCCGAGATGCAGCCGCACGTTCTGACAGAAGCCGGCCATCCAGCGCCAGACCTGTTTGCGCAGATAGGTGAGGTCTTCCGGGTCGGCGGCCAGGGCCACGGCGTCCGGGACATACACCGCCCGCCGGCCCGCGATCTGCTGCGACCACGTGTAGTCCATGTCCTCGACGATCGTCCGCTCGGGGAATCCGCCGAAGGCCACCAGGTCGTCCCGCCGGAAGACCGAGCAGCAACCCGAGCACACCATGGGGCTGTTGGCGCGGGCCTGGATGGGGCGGTGGAAGTGAAAGCCGAAGAGGTACTCGGTCGACCGACCGCGCTCCCAGATCGTGCGCGTATGGCGGGTGCGGACCGTGCCCGCGGCGACCGCGACTCCGGGGTCGTCGAAGACGGGAACGACCGTCTCGATGTAGTCCGGCGCGAGAACGGTATCCGCGTCGACCGCCAGGACGAGGTCGGTGGTGCAGTGCGGAAGCGCGTAATTCTGCGCCTTGGCCTTGCTTCCGAGGTTGTGTGGTGGCCGGAGAACGCTCACGCCGTGTGATGTCGCCACCTCGCCCGTGCGGTCGGTGGAAGCATCGTCCACGACCAGGACCCGGTCAGGCGGCACCGTTTGGCAGGCGAGCGATTCCAGTGTGGCCGGCAACCCCTCCTCCTCGTTGTGAGCTGGGACGATGACGGTGATGGTGTGCATGGCGCGCTCCCCCTGTCTCGCGGATCTTGCCGACTACGGCGACGGTCAGGCCGATCACGCCGTAGACGATGGTGCTGATGCCGATGAACGGCAGGCCTCCGTGCATGTCACCGACCGTAGCCGGATGGGGGGTTGAATGGTTTCGGAGGCAGCCTCCTGTGGATAACTCGACCGAGCCCCCTTCCCGGACGCGGCCGGTCCGGACGAACACGGCGAACACGGCGAGCGCGGCAAGCGCGGCAAGCGCGCCGGGCTAACGCGGAGGGCGCTGCGCCCACTTCGGGATCCAGATCTCGCCCTCGGGGCGGCCCGGGTATGCGGAGGTGAGGTGGTCCCGGAGTGCGGCGAGGGCGGGGTGCGGGTTGTCGGTGCGCCAGAGCATGGAGTGTGGGTAGACCGGGGTCGGGTCATGCAGGGGGATGCGCCGCAGGTCGTGGCCGCTGGGCCAGACGAGAGGGGTCTGCTCGCTGACGAAGGTGGCCAGCGTCGAGGAGCTCGCGACCGTGTCGAGGAGGTAGTCGACGCCGAAGTTGGGGCCGATCGCGTCGATGGTGAACCCGAACTCGGCAGCGAATGTGTCGTAGTAGGCCGTCCACTCGGCGCCGGGGGCGTTGCCGGGCATCCAGATCCGGCGGCCGGAGAGCCGGGCGGGGGCGACCGAGGGGGCGGAGGCGAACTCGTGGGCCGGCCCGGTGAACAGCTGCAGGGGCTCGTCGAAGACCGGGGTGGCCGCGATGCCGTCGGGAAGCCGCAGGCCGGGCATGGTGACGGCGCGGAAGGTCGCGTCGATCGTTCCGGACTCGAGGGCGGCGATGGCCTCGTCGGAGCCGAAGAGGGTCACGACATCGAGCTCGATATCGGGGTACCTGCGGTGGAAGTCGCGCAGCCGGCCCGCCAGAGAGACCCGTCGGCCGATCACATCGACGCGTAGCGGGCGGCTGCCCGGCCGTACGGAAGCGGCGGCCCGCTCCTCGGCCTGGAGGAGCGTCCGGGCATGGGGCAGGAACGCCTGTCCGTCGATCGTGAGCCGGGCGCCGCGCGCGGTGCGGCTGAACAGCTGCACACCGAGCTCCTTCTCCAGCACGGCGATGCGCTTGGAGACGGCCTGCGGGGTGATCGACAGGTTGACGGCGGCTTCCTGGAACTGTCCCGCGTCCACGGCGGCGACGAATGTGCGCACGGCAATGAGGTCCACACCGGCCATCCTAGGTGACCGGGAAATCAACCATTGGTTGAGGGCAAGGGGCGAAATGGTTGTTTGATTCCGGTACTCCGGGCTCGCTTTGATGTCTCTGGTCAACGTGTGGTGTTGCAAGGCAGCTCGGCAGGAGTGCGACGCCCGGCGGCCGGACGGTCGCGGACGGGACTTGAGGGGCCCGGTCCGGTCGTCCGCCCGAGCGGGTGCGGTCCCTCCGGTCGCCCCGCCTTCGCGATCACACGCGAGGGGCCGCGCGGCCCGACCGTCCGCCGATGCCGGTGCGTTCGGTCGCCGGCAAGGTCACTTCCGCGGCTTCGGCCGGGGTGTGGCCTCCTACTCGCCTCGGAGAGGACTCACCCGTGCCGGATTCGTTCGTCCATCTGCACAATCACACCGAATATTCCATGCTGGACGGTGCGCAGAAGCTGAAGCCGATGTTCGCCGAGGCGGCCCGGCAGCAGATGCCGGCGATCGCCATGAGCGACCACGGCAACATGTTCGGGGCCTATGAGTTCAGCCAGGTCGCGAAGGGCTTCGAGGGCATCACGCCGGTCATCGGTATCGAGGCGTACGTCGCGCCTTCTTCGCGCTTCGGCCGGAAGCAGGAGTTCTGGGGGCCGGGAGGCCGCCGCGCCGTGAGCGAGGACGGTGAGGGATCGAAGGACGTCTCGGGTGGCGGCCGCTTCACCCATATGACCATGTGGGCCCGGAACATACAGGGGCTGCGGAACCTGTTCCGGCTCAGCACCCGGGCCAGCTACGAGGGCCAGTTCCCGGCCGGGAAGCCCCGTATGGACCGCGAGCTCATCGCCGAACGGCCGGAGGGCATCATCGCCACCACCGGCTGCCCCTCCGGCGAGATCCAGACCCGTCTGCGGCTGAACCAGTACGACGAGGCGAAGGCCGCCGCCGCGGCCTACCAGGAGATCTTCGGCCGCGAGAACTACTTCCTGGAGCTGATGGACCACGGCCTGGACATCGAACGCACCGTCCGCGGCGGCCTGTTGCGCCTGGCCAAGGAGCTGGGCATGCCCCTCCTGGCCACCAACGACGCGCACTACGTCACCGAGGACCAGGCCGACGCGCACGACAGCCTGCTGTGCATCGGCGTCGGCAAGAACAAGGACGATCCGAAGCGCTTCCGCTTCAACGGCTCCGGCTACTACCTCAAGAGCGCCGCCGAGATGCGCAGCCTCTTCGCGGATCTCCCCGAAGCCTGCGACAACACCCTGCTGATCGCCGAGCGCATCGAGTCCTACGACGAGGTCTTCGACCACATCGACGAGATGCCGCAATTCCCGGACGTGCCCGAGGGCGAATCCCAGGAATCGTGGCTGCGCAGAGAAGTCCTCACGGGCCTGGCGATGCGCTACGGGGATCCGGTGCCCCGGCACGTCATGGACCGCTTCGAGACCGAGATGGCGGTCATCGGCCCCATGGGCTTCAGCTCCTACTTCCTCGTCGTGGCGGACATCTGCCGCCACGCCCGGGACAACAGGATCCCGCTCGGTCCGGGCCGCGGCTCGGCCACCGGCTCCATCGTGGCCTACGCCACCCGCATCACCGAACTGTGCCCCCTGGAGCACGGGCTCCTGTTCGAGCGCTTCCTCAACCCGGAGCGCATCAACCCACCCGACGTGGACCTCGACTTCGACGACCGCCACCGCGACCGCATGGTCCGCTACGTCACGCAGAAGTACGGGGACGAGTACACCGCCATGGTCAACACGTTCGGCAGGATCAAGGCCAAGAACGCGACCAAGGACTCCTCCCGCATCCTGGGCTACCCCTACTCCCACGGGGAGCGGATCACCAAGGCGCTCCCGCCGGACCAGAACGGCACATCCGCCCCACTGGCCGCCGTCTTCGACCCTTCCCACGAGCGGTACGGCGAGGCCGGCGAGCTACGGCAGATGTACGACAACGAGCCGGACGTGAAACGGGTCATCGACACGGCGCGCGGGGTGGAAGGGCTGACCCGCGGTACCGGTGTGCACGCCGCGGCGGTGATCCTGTCCAAGACGAGGCTGACGGACCGGATCCCGCTGCACATGCGCGCCTCGGACGGCGTGAAGATCACCGGGTTCGACTACCCGTCGTGTGAGGCGATGGGGCTGATCAAGATGGATTTCCTGGGGCTGCGGAACCTGGGTGTCATCGACCAGGCCATCGAGAACATCCGCGAGAACCGGGGCGTCAGCCTGGCCACCGTGGACCCCATGGACGGCGATTTGGCCACCGTCGTGATCCCGCTGGACGACGCCCCGACGTACCGGCTGCTGGCCGAGGGCAATACGTACGGGGTGTTCCAGCTCGACGGCGCCGGTATGCGGGTCCTGCTGAAGCAGATGGAACCCACCCGGTTCGAGGACATCGCGGCGGTCAACGCCCTCTACCGCCCCGGCCCGATGGCGGCGAACGCGCACACCAACTACGCGCACCGCAAGACCGGCCGCCAGGAGATCGCCCCGATCCACCCCGAGCTGCGCGACGCCCTGGAGCCGATCCTCGGGAACACCTTCCATCTGCTCGTCTACCAGGAGCAGATCATGGCCATCGCCCGGGAGCTGGCCGGATATACCCTGGGCGGCGCCGACCTGCTGCGTCGCGCGATGGGCAAGAAGAAGCCGGAGGTGCTGGCCGCCGAGTGGGACAAGTTCCGTGACGGCATGCGGGGCAACGGCTTCGGCGAGGAAGCCATCAAGGCGCTGTGGGACGTCATGCTGCCGTTCTCCGGCTACGCGTTCAACAAGTCCCACACCGCCGGCTACGGCCTCGTCTCGTACTGGACCGCCTACCTCAAGGCCAACTACCCGGCCGAATACATGGCCGCCCTGCTCACCTCGGTCGGGGACGACAAGGACAAGGCCGCGATCTACCTCGCCGACGCCCGCAAGAACGGCGTCCGGGTCCTGCAGCCCGATGTGAACGAGTCGGTCGGGGAGTTCACCGCCGTCGGCGACGACGTGCGGTTCGGACTGCGGTCCGTACGCAACGTCGGCGACAACGTCATCGACGCCATCGTCGACGCCCGCCGCAGCAAGGGGAAGTTCACGTCCTTCCCGGACTTCCTGGACAAGGCCGGTCTGCCCGCGCTGAACAAACGGGCCGTCGAATCCCTGATCAAGGCGGGAACCTTCGACTCCCTGGGGCATTCGCGCAAGGGGCTGACCGCCGTTCATGACGCCGCCATCGACGCCGTCGTCCCCGTGAAGAAAGCAGCCGTCTTCGGGCAGGACGACCTCTTCGCCGATCTGGGCGGCGAGGGCGCCGAAGCACCGGCCTTCGGCCTGGACTTCCCCATCGACGACGCCGAGTGGCCCCGCCGTCTGCTCCTGGCGACCGAACGCGAGATGCTGGGCCTGTACGTCTCCGCGCACCCGCTGGACGGCGCGGAGCACATCCTCGCCGGAGCCCGGGACTGCTCCCTCGCCGAACTGCTCGCTTCCGGCCGCACCACCGGCGATGTCCAGCTCGCAGGGCTGATCACCGGCGTCCAGCTCAAGATGACCAAACAGGGCAACGCCTGGGCCATCGTGCAGCTCACCGACCGCGACGCCGGCATCGAGGTCCTCTTCTTCCCCGCCGCCTACCAGCTCGTGCAGCACGCGCTGGCCGAGGACAACGTCGTCTGTGTCAAGGGGAGGATCGAAGACCGCGACGGCAGCGTGCACCTCTTCGGCAGGGAGCTGAGGACGCTGGACGTGTCCTCGGCCGAGCACGGCGGCAGGCCTCCCGTGCGGCTCGAGCTCTCCGCCCACCAGGTCACCGAACGGTCCGTGCGCGAGTTGAAGAGAATCCTCGCGGACCACCCGGGCGACAGCCCCGTCCGCCTCAGCGTCCGCGGCACCCGGAAGACCACCGTCTACGCCCTCCAGGCCAGGGTGAACGCCACCACCATCGCCTCCGATGTGAAGGGCGCGTTCGGGGCCGAGGCGTGGGCGGGGATCGCATGATGCCGGGCCCGGCCGGACGGCGAGGCCCCCGGCCGGGCTCCGGAACAGAAAAGACCGCCGGCCTTCGCGCCCCGTGGGGGAGGGCGCGAAGGCCGGCGGATGGTGCCGAGCTGCCGGATCGTTACTCGACGATCTTCAGGAGCTTGTTGGGCGTGCCGTCACCCGGGTTGCTGATCTTGTCGGGGGTGGCGCCGTCCGTCAGGGCCTTCTCCACGTCCGCGGGCTTGGCGTCCTTGTGGCCGGCCAGGTAGACAGCGGCGGCGCCGACGACGTGCGGGGTCGCCATGGACGTACCGGAGATGGTCTTGGTGGCGTCGTCGCTGTTGTTCCAGTCCGAGGTGATGTCGGAGCCGGGGGCGTAGAGGTCGACCACGCTGCCGTAGTTGGAGAAGTCGGACTGCTCGTCCTTGTTGGTGCTGGAGGCGACCGTGATGGCCTCCTTCACGCGCGCCGGGGAGCCCTGGCCCGCGTCGGTGGACTCGTTGCCCGCCGCGACGCCGAAGGTGACGCCGGAGTCGATGGCCTTCTTGACGGCCGCGTCGAGCGCCTCGTCCGCGCCGCCGCCGAGCGACATGTTGGCGACCGAGGGGCCCTTGTGGTTCTTGGTGACCCAGTCGATGCCCGCGACGACCTGCTCGGTGGTGCCGGAGCCCTGGCCGTCCAGGACCTTGACGGCCACGATCTTGGCCTTCTTGGCGACGCCGTGCGCCTCACCGGCGATGGTGCCGGAGACATGGGTGCCGTGGCCGTTGTCGTCCTCGGCCTTGTCGCTGTTGTCGATGGCGTTGAAGCCGTACGAGGCGCGACCGCCGAAGTCCTTGTGGCTGATGTGGACACCGGTGTCGATGACGTAGGCGGTGACGCCCTCACCCGCGCTGTCGGGGTAGTTGTACTTCTTGTCGCCCTGGGTGTCGGCCTGGTCGATGCGGTCCAGGCCCCACGACGGCGGGTTGTCCTGGGTGGCGTCGATGTGGAACTTCTTGTTCTGCACGACCTTGTCGACGGCCGGGTCGGCGGCGAGGCGCTTGGCCTCCTCCTCGTTCAGACCGGTCGTCGAGAAGCCGTCGACGGAGGAGTAGCTCCGCTTGAGCTTGCCGCCGTACTTTGCGGCGAGGTCACTGCTGGCGGCCGTACGGACCGACTTCTTCAGCATGACGATGTAGCTGCCGTTCACGGCGCCCTTGGCCTGGGCGCCGTAGATCTTGCCCTCGGCGGGGGCGGAGGAGGCGCCGGCGGTGACTGCCGTGACGGCGGCGATACCAGTGGCAGCGACTGCGGCGGTTATCGCCGTGACGAGCCGCTTCTTGCTGGAACGCTTGTGATCCATTGCGAGGGTTCTCCTCGTTCGTGGTGTGGGGGGAAAGCGTTGCGCAACAGCCCGAAGAGACCGGAAGATCTCCGCTGGACTGGCTCGAAACCCTGTCGGATTGACGGGTTCAATTCAAGGCCCGCCCAGCCGCGTGAGATAGGCAACAAGCTTGAATAAAGGCGAAAATTCGCAGAAGCGGGCAAAAAGAGCTGCGTAGTTGACGGCGAGCGACTCAACTCCCTTTACGTTCACGCAATGGAGGCGTAATAGGGGCAGTCGGCCGACGGAACGGGCACCGGATCGGTTGCCGGGGTGTGGCAGGCTCGCGCCCGGCAAGATCTCCGGTCCGGCGCAGCGCTCACCTCTGATAGCGCGCCAGCACCAAGTTGCCGTCCTCGACGAGCCGTTGGCGCAAGGCGTCCAGATCGATCGCGCCGCTGTAGTAGTCCTGCAGACCGGGGGCCGCGATCTTGTCCTTCCACTCCGGGTAGCCGCGTACGGACTGGGCCGGTGCCGAGCGCAGGGCGCCGGCGAGTGCGGTGCCGGTGGCCCAGTCGTACTTGGCGACCCGCAGGGCCGGATCCTCGAGAGCCTGCCGGCCGGTCGGCAGCAGCCAGTCGCCCAGGGCCAGCCGGACCATGTTCCGTGGGCGCAGGAGGAAGTCGATGAAGGCCATCGCCTCCTCCTTGTACGGGCAGTCCTGCGCCACCGACAAGGTCTGCGGGCTCACGCCCTGGTCCAGGGCCGTGCCCTTGGGGGCCGGCAGCACCGTCCAGTCGAAGCCCTTGGGTGCCTGCTGGACGATCTGCTGACGGTAGGAGAACCCGAGCGGGACCATCGCGTAGCGCCCGGCGAAGAAGCCGGGCAGGGTGTCCGAGCCGCCCATGCCCAGGGTGGAACGGGAGGCCGTGCGGTCGACGTTGACCTGGTCGTGGATGGTGCGGGGCACCACCTGGTCGACGGCGTCGAAGCGGACCTCCACCTTGCCGTCGGGGCGGCGGTGGAAGATCCGGCCGCCGGTGGACAGGGAGAGGTTGAGCGTGGCGGAGACCGGTTCCTTCAGCGGCCAGGCGACGCCGTAGCTGCCGCCGCGGGTGAGCCGCTGCCCCGCCTCCGCGAACTCCTCCCAGGTCCAGGGGTGTTCGGGGGTGGGGATCCGGACGCCGGAGCGGTGCAGCTTGCTGCGGTTGGCGATCAGCACCCGGGGTTCCTGGAGGAACGGGACGCCGTAGACCCGGCCGTCGAAGGTGCCGGTCTCCCAGCTCTGCTGCGGGATGTCGGCCTTGAGGCGGGACGGCAGCAGGGAGGTGAGGTCGGCGAGATCGCCGCCGTAGGCGAAGTCGGCGAGATCGTCGGTGGCGTCATGGATGATGTCCGGCGCCTCGCCGCCCTCGAAGGAGGTGAGCAACTGGTCGTGGACGGTGTCCCAGGCGCCCTGGATGTAGCGCACCTGGACATCGGGGTGCCGGCGGTTCCATTCGGCGACGAGTTGCTTGTTGACCTTGAGGGAGTCCTGCTGCCAGGCCAGCGACTGGAAGCGCAGGGTGATCCTGCCGCCGGCCGCGCGCCGGGACCCGGCGGAGCAGCCGGGCAGCAGGGCCGCGGCGGGCAGCGCGGCGGCGGCCGCGAGCAGCCCTCGACGGGGGAAGTCGCGCATCGGCTCGGCACGCATCGGCTTTTCGCGCATCAGCTCTTCACCGCCCCGGCCAGCATCCCGCCCGTGATCCGCCGCTGGATGACGGCGAACAGGAGCAGGCTCGGAAGGGTGGCGAGCAGCGCGGCGGCGGCGAGCGGGCCGAGGTCGGCGACGCCCTCCGTCCCGATGAAGTGGGTCAGCACGACCGGCAGCGTCTGTTTCTCGGGAGACTTGAGCAGGACCAGGGCGAAGAAGAACTCGTTCCAGGCGGTGATGAAGGCGAACAGCGCGGTCGCGACGATGCCGGGCGCGAGGAGCGGTGCCGTGACCGAGACGAGGGTGCGTATCCGGCCCGCGCCGTCGACCGCGGCGGCCTCCTCCAACTCCGGTGGTACAGCACGGACATAGCCGGTCAGCATCCACAGGGCGAACGGCAGCGACCACACCACATAGACCATGATCAGGCCGATCCGGGAGTCGACCAGATGCAGGGTCTTGAGGATCAGGAACAGCGGGATGATCACCAGGACCAGCGGAAACGCCTGACTGATGACGACCCAGCCGGTGGCCGCCTTCGCGAGGCGGTTGCGGTAGCGGGCCAGGACGTACGCCATCGGGGTCGCCAGCACGATCGCGATCACCGCGGAGACCGCCGCGGCCAGCAGGCTGTTGCCGGCCGCCGCCAGCAGCGGCTGCTGCTCGAACGCCTGCCGGAAGTTGTCGAGGGTGGGGGCCTCGGGAATCCAGGTGGGGTGGATGCTGCCCAGTTCGCGCGGTGGCTTGAAGGCGGTGGAGACCAGCCAGAGGAAGGGGAACGCGAGGAACGCCAGGTAGCAGAGGAGCGCGGCGTACTGGCCGGTGCGGGTGGCGGTGCGCTTCGCGGTCGGGCGCCGGGTCGTACGGCGCAGCTGATTCGCTCGGCTCGTTCGGCTCACTTGTCGTCGGCCCCCTTCAGCCGGCCGGCCAGGTAGACGGCCAGCAGCACCGAGATCACCGCGACCATCGCCAGGCCCATGGCGGCGGCGTATCCGAACTGCCCGTAGCGGAAGGCCTCTTCGTAGGCGAAGAGCATCGGCAGCCGGGTCCGGCCACCGGGGCCGCCGTCGGTCAGGACGAAGACCAGGGCGAAGGAGTTGAAGTTCCAGATGAAGTTGAGGGCCGTGATGGCGAGGGCGACGGGCTTGATGGCGGGCCAGGTGACCGTGCGGAAGCGGCGCCAGGCGCCGGCGCCATCCATGGCCGCCGCCTCGTGCAGCTCCTGGGGAACGTTCTGCAGACCGGCCAGCAGCGAGACGGTCGTCTGGGGCATGCCCGCCCAGACGCCGACGACGATGACCGCGGGCAGTGCCGTGGCCAGGCCGCTCAGCCAGTCCCGGCCGTCGGATCCGGCCAGGCCGAGCCGGCTCAGCGTTTCGTTCAGGACACCGGCGTCCGGGTGGTAGACCAGCCGCCACATGATGCCGACGACGACCTCCGGCATCGCCCACGGGATGATCGCCAGCGCTCGGGCCAGCCAGCGCAGCCGCAGCTTCGCATTGAGCAACAGGGCGAGGCCCAGGGCGAGGAGGAACTGCGGGACGGTGACACCCAGGGCCCACACCAGACCGATCCGGAAGGAGTCCCAGAAGAGGGTGTCCTGGAACAGATCGGTGAAATTGAGCGTCCCGACGAATCCGGTGGCCTGGGTGCGGCCCGACTGGGCGTCGGTGAATGCCAGCCCGATGCCGTAGAGCAGGGGGCCGACGCTCAGCACCAGGATCGGGATCAGTGCGGGCAGTACGAGGAACCAGGCGCTGTGGTCGCGCCGGAGCCCGGCGGCGCGGGCCGGGGACGCTGCGGTGGACCGCTGCGGCGCGGTGGCGAGGGTCATGACACCGGCTCCTCGCGCCGGCCTTCCGCCGTCGGCACTGCTGCCATCGCACGCCACCTCTCCCCCGTTGCCGGCGCCGTCATCGTCGTGACGCCCGCCACCGCAGTCAAGCTTCCGGCCGGATTCCGTGGCGGATCTCCCCGTCCGGGACGTTTTCGGGACCTGCGACACTGGTCGCGATCACGCATCGCAGGAGGCACCACCATGACCGAACCGAGCCCCGGCGCCTTTACGGAGGCGCGCGCCCGGGACGTCCTGGCCGCGGCCGGGCACCCCGAAGCGGCGGCGGACGCCCCGCTGCTCTCGCTCGGCGAGAACGCCGTCTTCGCCCTCGGTGAACGCGGGCCCGTGGTACGGGTGGGCCGCAGCGCCGAGCTCCTGGAGCGCGCCGAGCGGGAACTGGGCGTGGCCCAGTGGCTGGAGGCGGCGGGCGTGCCGGCCGTACGGGCCGCCGAGCCGCTTGCCTCGCTGGTCGACGGGCATCCCGTGACGTACTGGCGGCGGCTCCCGGAGGCCGTCCGGCCCGCCGGGCCGGGCGATCTCGCCGAGCTGCTGAAAGTGGTCCACGCGCTTCCGGAACCGCCGTTCGCGCTTCCCCGCCGGGAACTCCTCGGCGGCGTCGAGCGCTGGCTGCGGCTCGCGGGCGACGCCGTATCGGCGCAGGACGCGGAGTATCTGCGCGGGCGGCGTGATGCCTTCGCGGCGGCCGCGTCGGCGCTGGAACCGCATCTGGGCCGTGGCCCCATCCATGGCGATGCGCTGCCACGTAACGTTCATGTCGGGCCCGACGGGCCGGTGCTGGTCGACCTGGAAACCTTCTCCTCCGATCTGCGCGAACACGATCTGGTCGTGATGGCGCTGAGCAGGGACCGCTACGGGCTGGCCGCGGAGGCCTACGACACCTTTGTGGCGGTCTACGGGTGGGACGTACGGGACTGGGCGGGCTGTGCCGTGCTGCGCGGGGCCCGCGAGACGGCGAGCTGCGCCTGGGTCTCCCAGCACGCGCCCGGCAACCCGGCGGCGCTCAAGGAATTCCGCCGCCGGATCGCGTCGCTGCGCGAGAAGGACGCGACCGTGCGGTGGTACCCCTTCTGAGGAGCCGCTGAGGCGCCGCGGACGAGCCGCCGAAGACCCCGGCCGGGGACCGCCGGCGAACCGTACCGAGGGTGCGCCGAAGAGCCGCTCCGAAGGTGAGGACCCGCCAAGGCCCTCCCGATGCCCGTCAGGCCTGGTACGGAATCAGCGGCCAGGCCGCCTCGACTATCGCCCGGGGGTCGCCGGAGCGCCGCAAGTACGCCTGGAACGAGGCGGCTTGTGCGGCGGCGGCCTCCTCCTGGAGGGCGTGCAGCGCACGCGGCGACGGGATGGCGACGGCCGGGTACTTCTCCCCGATGCGCCGGGCCACCCCGGCCGCGGCCGCCGCGTCGGCGCTCGCCTCATGGGCGCCGTCCAGCCGTACGCCGTAATGCCCGCAGAGCGCCTGCAGTGCGCGCTTGCCCTTGCGATAGCGGTCGACGTGTTTGTCCAGCACCAGTGGGTCGATGACCGGCGCGGGGGCGTGTCCGAGGCGGTCCGTCAGGGTCCGTACGCCGTGCCGCCGGCACTCGCGGTCCAGCAGCGAGAGGTCGTACCGCGCGTTCATCACCACCAGGGGGATGTCCGCGCGCAGGGCCTCGGCCAGCGCCTCGGTGATTTCCTCTATCGCGAGGGCCGGCGGGCGGCCGTGCTCCCGGACATATGAGGTCGAAATGCCATGGATCGCCGCGGCTTCGTCCGGAATCGGAATGCCCGGATCGAGCAGCCAGGACTGCTTCCCGGCCACCCTGCCGTCCCCCTCCAGGCGGATCAGTGCGGCGGTGACGATGCGGTCCCGCTCGACGTCCGTGCCGGTGGTCTCCAGATCGAAGCCGACCAGCAGCTCCTGATGCCATTTCTTGCCACGCTCACTCATGCGGCGGCCCCTCCTTCGGTGGTACATCCCCCGTTGCCGTTTCACTCTCCCACGCACCACTGACAATCCCCCCGGCCCCCGACGCGGCAGGCCCCCTCGCCCGCCCGCCGCCCCTACGCTGACCGCATGGACCTACGGCTGGCAGGACAGGGCGCGCTGGTGACGGGTAGCAGTGCGGGGATCGGGGCGGCGATCGCCGGGACGCTGGCGGGCGAGGGCTGCGACGTCCTCGTCCACGGGCGGGACGCGGCCGCCGCCGCGGCGGTCGCCGAGCAGGTCGCGGCGTGCGGGGTGCGTGCCGAAGTGGTGCTCGGCGATCTGACCGAGCCGGGCGTCGCCGAGCAGGTCGCGGTCACCGCACGCGACTTCGGGGCCCGCATCCTGGTGAACAATGCCGGTCCGTTCGCCGAGCACGACTGGGAGACCTCCGGACCGGCCGACTGGCGGGCCGCCTTCGAGGGGAACGTCCTGCCGACGGTACGGGTCACCCAGACCCTGCTGCCCTCGCTGCGCCAGCACGGCTGGGGGCGGGTGATCACCATCGGCAGCCGGGCCCCGCGGACACCGCCGCACGACACGGTCACCTACTCCGCGGCCAGGGCGGCGGTGGTGAACATGACCACGAGCCTGGCGCACCACCTGGCCGGCACCGGGGTCACCGCGAACTGCGTGAGCCCGGGGATCATCGTCACGGACGAGGAACGCATCGACGGGTCGGCGGACGAGCAGCCGGGGCGCCCGGGGCGGCCCGAGGACATCGCGGCCGCGGTCGCCTATCTGGCCAGCCCGCTCGCCGATTACGTCAACGGGATCGAGCTGCGGGTGGACGGCGGGATCACGGGAAGCCCGTAGGACGGCGCCTCACCGCACGTCCCGGACCACACGTCCTGACCCCACACCCGCCCCACCACACGGGCCTCACCACGCGGGCCCACCACACACGCCTCACGACACCGGCCGCGAATCCGCCCACACGCTCTCGAACTCCTCGCGGTAGGTCTCGAAGAGACCGTGCTCGCCGTCGCGCCCGTCCCGGCCGTCCGCCCGGACGATGTCGCGGCCGCCCCCGCGCAGCACCAGTACCGGCGACTCCATCCCGCGGCTCTTGCGGAGGTAGCTCTGCACCACCGCGAGGCCGTCCGGGCCGTCGCCGTCGACCAGATACGCCGTGAAGCGCGGCGTCTCGTCGAAGACCTGGATCTCGAAGGCGCCCGGGTCGCGCAGCCGGGCGCGTACCCGCCGCATATGGAGGATGTTCATTTCGATGGAGCGGCTCATCTCGCCCTTCTTCAGGCCGATTTCGCGCTCCCGGCGGCGCACCGCGCTGCTCGCGGGGTTCAGGAAGAGCAGGCGGATACGGCAGCCGGACTCGGCGAGGCGGACCAGGCGGCGGCCGGAGTAGTTCTGGACGAGGAGGTTCAGGCCTATGCCGACGGCGTCGAGGCGGCGGGCCTCGCCGAAGAGGTCCTCGGCGGGGAGCTGGCGCTGCAGCCGCACCCGGTCCGGGTGGACGCCGATGACGTCGGCGTAGCGGTCGCCGACGAGGTCCTCCACGGCGTCGATGGGCAGCCGGCCGGAGATCCGGGTGCCGACGCCGGATCCCAGTATGTCGAGCAGCCGGGCCGAGGCCCGCTCCGCCTGGGCGAGCACGGTCTGGGACAGCGCGCGGTTGCGGGAGACGATGTTGCGGGCGACCTCCAGCTCGTCGAGGGCCAGCTCGACCTCGCGGCGGTCGTCGAAGTACGGCTCGAAGCAGGGCCAGTGCTGCACCATCAGTTCGCGCAGCTGGGGCAGGGTCAGAAAGCTGACGATGTTGTCGTCGGCGGGATCCAGGAGATAGCCCTTGCGGCGGCTGACCTCGCGGACCGCGACCGCGCGCTGTACCCATTCCTGCCCGGCGGGCCCGGCCGCGGCGATCACCCATTCGTCGCCGTGCACCGGCTCGTAGATGGGGCGCAGTACGGCCGCCACGACGGCCCGCAGCCGCTGCTCGACCAGATTCAGCCAGATGTAGGCGCGTCCGGCCCGGCGGGCGCGGGTGCGCACCTCGCTCCAGGCCTCGGCGCCCCAGTCCAGCTCCGCCCCGATCTCCAGCGGTCGTGCCAGGGACACCGCACCGGGCGGTGCGTCGACGGAGCCGCCCTCATGGCCCTCGTGACTCTCGTCACCAGGGGGCAACTCCAGCCCGCCGCTCACCTGCCACCGCCTCCCGAACCCCCGTGCCAACGATCAAGGCAGACTACTGCGGCGCGGGAGGCGGTGCAGCAGGAAGGATCGAGTCGGCTGCCAACTCCCCTGGAACTCAGGGCCCGTTGCCCCCTGCATGGAGAAGCGGAGTGAGCGGATTCATAGCCGTGACGTCGCAGGGAGCCGGGTGCGGCGGGTGCGGGCCCACGCGATGGGGTGTTTCGGCGGTCGCCCGTTGACCCGGGTGCGACCGGCGGGCGATCGGTTCACCCGTGGTCCGGCGAGGCGGCGACGTCGTCGAGCGGCCGGGCTCTCCCGTGAGGCGCCGGCTCTCGTCGGACCCCCCGGCCCCCTCATCCGTACGGTACGACGATCCAACATCCCCGCGGTATGCCTCTTTGTCGTGGAGTCGTCGTGGAGTTGCCACGCCCCCCGCCAAGAAGGTGCGACAGTCTAGGCATGCAGGTCTGGCCGGGACAGATGTATCCGCTGGGTGCCACCTACGACGGGGCGGGCACCAACTTCGCGGTGTTCTCCGAAGCCGCGAGACGCATCGAGCTGTGTCTGCTGCACGACGACGGCTCGGAGACCGCCGTCGAGCTGCGCGAAAGCGATGCCTTCGTGCGGCACGCCTATCTTCCGGGGGTGATGCCGGGGCAGCGTTACGGCTTTCGGGTGCACGGCCCGTACGAGCCGGGGCGCGGGCACCGCTGCAATTCCGCGAAGCTCTTGATGGACCCGTATGCGCGCGCGATGAGCGGGCGGATCGACTGGGGCGAGGCGGTCTACGGCTACCACTTCGGCCGGCCCGAGGCGCGCAATGACATGGATTCCGCGCCGCACAGCATGGCGTCGGTGGTGGTCAATCCGTACTTCGACTGGGGCGACGACCGTCCGCCGCGCACCGCGTATCACGAGACGGTGCTCTACGAGGCCCATGTGAAGGGCCTGACGATGCTGCACCCGGAGCTGCCGGACGAGCTGCGCGGCACCTATGCGGCGCTGGCCCATCCGGCGATCATCGACCATCTGACGAAGCTGGGGGTCACGGCCCTGGAGCTGATGCCGGTGCATCAGTTCGTACAGGACCACCGGCTGGTGGACGCGGGGCTGGCGAACTACTGGGGCTACAACACCATCGGGTTCTTCGCGCCGCACAATGCGTATGCGTCCTGGGGCGACCGCGGGCAGCAGGTGCTGGAGTTCAAGACGGCGGTGCGGGCGCTGCACCGGGCCGGGATCGAGGTGATCCTGGATGTGGTCTACAACCACACGGCGGAGGGCAACCATCTGGGCCCCACCCTGTCGTTCCGGGGGCTGGACAACGCCTCGTACTACCGCCTGACGGACGACAAGCGCTACTACATGGACACCACCGGCACCGGGAACTCCCTGCTGATGCGCTCGCCGCAGGTGCTGCAGCTGGTGATGGACTCGCTGCGCTACTGGGTGCAGGAGATGCACGTCGACGGGTTCCGGTTCGATCTGGCGGCGACGCTGGCCCGGCAGTTCCACGAGGTGGACCGGCTGTCGTCGTTCTTCGATCTGGTGCATCAGGACCCGGTGGTCAGCCGGGTGAAGCTGATCGCCGAGCCGTGGGACCTGGGCGAGGGCGGCTACCAGGTGGGCAACTTCCCGCCGCTGTGGACCGAGTGGAACGGCAAGTACCGCGACACGGTCCGCGATCTGTGGCGGGGGGAGCCGCGCACGCTGGCGGAGTTCGCGTCCCGGCTGACGGGCTCCTCGGATCTCTATCAGGGCGACGGGCGGCGGCCGCTGGCCTCGGTGAACTTCGTGACCTGCCACGACGGCTTCACCCTGCACGACCTGGTCGCCTACAACGACAAGCACAACGACGACAACGGCGAGGACAACCAGGACGGCGAGACTTTCAACCGGTCCTGGAACTGCGGGGTGGAGGGACCGACCGACGATCCCTCGGTGCGTCGGCTGCGGGCCCGGCAGATGCGTAATTTCCTCGCGACGCTGATGCTGTCGCAGGGTGTGCCGATGCTCAGTCACGGCGATGAGTTCGGGCGCAGCCAGGGCGGCAACAACAACGCGTACTGCCAGGACAACGAGCTGTCGTGGGTGCGGTGGCCGGAGAGCGGCGGCAAGGCGGGGGACGCCGGTGAGCGGGACGAAGAAGCGGTCGAGGCGCCGGAGCCGGACGAGGAGCGGGAGCTGCTGGCCTTCGTCCGGCAGATGGTGTGGCTGCGGCGCGATCATCCCGTCTTCCGGCGGCGGCGGTTCTTCCAGGGGCAGCCGGTCGAGGGGACGCACGACGAGCTGTCCGACATCGCGTGGTTCACGGCCGAGGGCGAGGAGATGGGGACCCGCGACTGGCAGTCCGTCCACGCCAAGGCACTGACGGTCTTCCTGAACGGCAGCTCCATCTCCGAACCGGGCCCGCGGGGCGAGCCGGTCTCGGACGACTCCTTCCTGCTGATGTTCAATGCGCACGAACAGGAGAAGGAGTTCACCGTTCCGGTGCACCACGGGCGGCAGTGGCAGGTGGTGGTGGACACCGACCGGCCGCGGGCGGTGGCGGACGGCCGGGGCGCCAAGGTCAAGGCCGGTGATCGGCTGATGCTGACGGGGCGGAGTCTGCTGGTGCTGCAGCGGCCGACATGACCCGGCGGGCGCCGGTGGTCACCCGGGCCGTCATCGCCACGGTGAAGATCAGCACCGCGGCCCCGACGACCACGGCGAAGGCCGCGAACGAGCCGTGCGCATCGGCAAGCCGTCCGGACACGGCCAGCGCCAGGGCCTGTCCGCCGACCACGGCGCTGGTGAGGAAGGCCATCGACTCGGCCAGCCGGGCGGCGGGCACCGCGCGTTCGGTGAGGCCGAAGACGGTGATCAGGTGCGGGGCGAAGGCCACGCCGAGGACGACGACGACCAGATACAGCGCCCACAGCGTCTGGACGAACAGCAGCGGCACGGACAGCACGATCAGCGCGGCGCCGGCCGCCCGCCATCGGCTCAGCAGCCCGAACCGGGCCGGCAGCAGCGCCAGCGACAGGCCCGCCACCGCGCTCATCACGCCCATCGCGGCATAGACGAGACCGGCCTGCGCGGGCTGGTGGAGCCGTTCGGTGAGCGCGGTGATGCCGGACTGGCAGGCGCCGAACATCGCGCCCTGCAGCGCCATGGAGACCCGCATGCCGTACACGCCGCGGGGCAGCCGGGAGCGGGCCGGGCGGGCGGCCGCGGGGGTCTTGGCGGGCCGCAGCACGGTGGCCGTGCGGTGCAGCGCGAAGGCCGAACCGCAGACGGCGAGCAGCACGGCGGCCAGCGCGAGGGCGACGGCCGGATGGGCGACGGTGGCGGCCAGCCCGACCAGCGCCGGGCCGAGCACGAACGAGACCTCGTCCAGGGTCCCTTCGAAGGACAGCGCGGCGTTGACCATCCGCTCGTCGGCCCCCGCGCGATGGGCGAGGGCCACCAGGCGGGTACGGGCCAGCGGTCCGATCTGCGGCACGGTGGCGCCGGCCAGCAGCCCGATCGCGGCCAGCGGCGGCGTCGCGATCCGCGCGAGGGCGGCCACCACCAGGGCCGTCACGGCGAGCGCATTGAGCCAGCAGGCGGCCAGGACGACGAGGCGCTGCCCGTGCCGGTCGGCGAGGCGGCCGATCAGCGGTCCGGCGACGGTCTGCCCCGCGGCGAGCGCACCGCCCACCAGGCCCGCGGTGGTGAGCGAGCCGCTGGTCCTCGCCACCAGCAGCAGGCTGCCGAGCTGGCACATGGCGGTGGGAAGTCTGCCGAGGAAGGAGGCGACGGGCAGCAGCGGCCCGCCCAGGGCGATCACCTGGCGGTAGGTGGTTGTTACAGCGGTCATCGGGTGACGCTACCCGGGGCGGGGCCTCGCACCGTATACCCCGGACGCACGAAGGAATACCTCGCGGCGGCCCGCCGATTCGGAGGAAATACCAATGTGGTGAGCATGGGCGGATACCTCGGATAGCTGACACAACACGCCGTCAATGGGGTACGGGTGTTCCCATGACGCAGCCTTCGAGACCGTCGCCGACCGCCACCTACCGGCTGCAGCTCCAGCCGGACTTCCCGTTCGCGGCCGCCGAGCGGGCGGTGCCCCACCTGGCCGCGCTCGGCGTCTCCCATCTGCACCTCTCCCCCGTCCTGGAGGCGGTGCCGCGATCCACCCACGGGTACGACGTGGTCGACCACACGGCGGTCCGGGCCGAGCTGGGCGGCGAGGAGGGGCTGCGGGCGCTGGCGGCAACGGCCCGGTCGCACGGCCTGGGGCTGGTCGTCGACATCGTGCCGAACCATATGGCGCTGCCGGCCCCGGCCTCGTTGAACAGGCCGCTGTGGGAGGTGCTGCGGGACGGCCCGGCGTCCCCGTATGCCCGGTGGTTCGACATCGACTGGGACGGCGCGCACGGCGGCCGGGTGCTGCTGCCGGTGCTGGCCGGGCGGCTGGGCGACGAGCTGCCGCAGTTGCGGGTCGACGGCGAGGTACTGCGCTATCACGAGCACGCCTTCCCGCTGCGCCCCGGTACGCAGGACCTGCCGCTGGAGCGCCTCCTGGAGGCCCAGTGGTACCGCCTCGCCTGGTGGCGGCTGGCCCGCAGCGAGCTGAACTACCGGCGGTTCTTCACCATTTCGGAGCTGATCGGGGTGCGCGTCGAGGACCCCGAGGTCTTCGACGCGACGCATGGCACGCTGCTGCGGCTGATCCGCGAGGGCGTCATCGACGGACTGCGCATCGACCATCCCGACGGCCTGGTGGACCCCGGTGGCTATCTGGCCCGGCTGCATACCGCCACCGAGGGCCGCTGGACGGTCGTCGAGAAGATCCTCACCGGCGACGAGCGGCTGCCGGACGGCTGGGCGTGCGCGGGCACCACGGGCTATGACGCGCTGCGGCACATCGACGCGCTGTTCGTCTGCCCGCAGGGCGCCGGCCGCCTCTTCTCCCACTACCGGGACTTCGTCACGCCGCTGGCCGACGAGGGCGGCGACTGGGAGGAGACGGTGCGCCGGGCCGCGTACGAGGTGGTCACGCACGATCTGGCCGCGGAGGTGGAACGGCTGGTGCGGACGGCGGTACGGATCAGCGAGCGGGCGCCGCAGCCGGGCGACCATGCGCCGTGGGCGCTGCGGCAGGCGGTCACCGAGCTGCTGGTGCGGCTGCCGGTCTACCGTCCGTACGCCGCGGACCCCGGCCGCGCCGGGCAGGACGCGGCGATGCTGGGCGAGGCCGCGGCGGGGGCGCGGGGGGCGTTCCCGGTGCCCGAGGAGGCGCGGGCGGTGGATTTCGTCCACGATCTGGCGCTGGGACGGTACGCGGACCGGGCCCACCGGGACGGCCCCGCAGCCGCCGGCCCGGCCGACGTCACCGACCGCACCGACCGCACGGACCGCACGGACCCCTCCGACTACGCCGACTTCGCCGCCCGCTTCGCCCAGACCGCCTCCGCACTGCAGGCCAAGTCCGTCGAGGACACCGCCTTCTACCGCTATCCCGTGCTGCTGTCGGCCTGCGAGGTCGGCGGCGACCCCGGAACGCCCGCGCTCGGCCCGCAGACGTTCCACGACTTCTGTCTCCGGACGCAGCGCGACTGGCCCGCCACCGGGACGGTGCTCTCCACCCACGACACCAAGCGCAGCGCCGATGTCCGGGCGCGGATCGCGGTGCTGTCGGAGTGCCCGGACCGGTGGCGCGATGTGCTTGGCCAGGTGGCCGGCGGCGGGGGCGGGCCCGTCACGGCGAGCGGCCCGGTGGATCCGATGGTGTCCTGGCCGGCCTGGCAGACGGTGTTCGGGCTGGGCGGGCCGTCCGCCGGCGACGCGGTGACCGCCGACCGGGTGGCGCCCGCGGTCCTCAAGGCCGTACGGGAGGCCGGGCTGCGCACCTCCTGGACGGAGCAGAACCCCGCGTACGAGGAGGCGGTGGCGGAGTTCGTCCGCGGCGGGCCGTGCGGTCCGCCGGCCGGCCCGCTTGCCGCGCTGGGCGACGAGCTGGCCCCGTTCATCCGCGCGAATGTGCTCGGGGCGACGCTGCTGCACCTCACCATGCCGGGCGTGCCCGACCTCTACCAGGGCACCGAGCGGGAGTACTCGGCGCTGGTCGACCCGGACAACCGGCGGCCCGCCGCCTTCCGGCCCGACCTGCTCGCCGAGCTGGACGGCGGGGCCGCGCCGGGCGGTCTGTCGGCCGAGAAGCTCCGGTTGACGGCCGCCGCGCTGCGGCTGCGGCGCGCGCACCCCGAATGGTTCGACGCCACCGCCGGGTACGAGCCGCTGCGCGCGGAGGGACCGGCCGCCGAGCACTGTGTGGCCTTCGGCCGCGGCGGGCGGGTGGTGACGGCCGTGACCCGGCTGTCGATGCGCCTGGTGGAGACCGGCGGCTGGTGGGACACCGCGCTGCGGCTGCCGCCCGGCGGTCCCTGGCGCGAGCTGCTGAGCGGCCGGGTGGTGGCCGGGGGCGCGGCCGTGGGGCTGAGCGAGCTGCTGGAGGGGTCGCCGGTGGCGCTGTTCGCGGCGGAGTGACGTCCCCCTCAGGGCGCCAGGGCGGTGCGGAGCAGTTCGGTGAACCGCTCCGCGGCGCCGGTCGGTTCGACGCGCGAGAAGACCGTGATCTCCCGGCGCCAGGGCGGGTCGGTGGGGACCTGCGCGCAGTCGAGGCCGGTGAGCTCATGCGCCGCCGTCAGGAGCACCCCGACGCCGGCCGCGGCCATCCGGACGGCGGTCGAGGTGTGCTGCGTACGGACGGCGGTACGGGGGGTGAAGCCGGCCCGCTCGCATTCCAGGTCCAGCCACCGCCGCCCCTCGACCACCGGCTCCAGGCTGCAGCGCACCCACGGCCGGTCCGCCAGATCGACCAGGCGTACCGACTCCCGCGCGGCGAGCGGATCGCCGCGCGGCACGACCAGCACGATCTCCTCCTGCCCGACGACGGTGACCGGTCCCGGCCAGTCCCTGGGGCGCGGCCCGACCGCCACATCGGCGACGCCGCGCGCCATCCGGTCGTAGAGCTCCTCGGTGGTGGCGTATTCGTGGAGGACCAGGCGCACCCCGGGGTGCTCGCGGCCCCAGCGGGCGCACACCGGCGGCAGTATGCCGATGGCCTGTGCGTGCACCGTGGCCAGATGCAGTTCGCCGCTCTCCGCGCCGGCCGCCGCCAGCGCCGCGCGGCGGGCCTGCCGGGCGCTGCGGACGGCGAGTTCGGCGTGCGGGAAGTAGGCCCGCCCCATCGCGGTCAGCCGCACGCCGCGGGTCAGCCGCTCCAACAGGGCGCCGCCCGCCTCCCGTTCGAGCGCCTTGATCTGGTGCGAGAGCGCTGACTGGGTGACGTGCAGCACCTCGGCGGCCCGGGTGAAGGACTCCTCCTCCACGACCGCCACCAGGTATTCCATCTGCCGCAGGCTCATGCCCGTCCCCTCCCCGAGGCGCACCCCATGCCGTATGCACACGGCTCATCGCTCCCATAGAAACATTGCCTTGGACTCATCACCGCAGGTGGGCGGAGCCTTGCCCCATGAGCGAGCACATGAGTGACGGCAAGAGCGGACGCAGGGCGGAAACGGCCGGGGGCACGACCGACGTCATCGTCATCGGCGGCGGCACCGGCGGCTACAGCACCGCCCTGCGCGCCGCGTCCCTGGGCCTGCGGGTGGTGCTGGCCGAACGCGATCTGATCGGCGGCACCTGTCTGCACCGCGGCTGCATCCCCAGTAAGGCGATGCTGCATGCGGCGGAGCTGGTGGACGGCATCGCGGAGGCACGGGAGCGGTGGGGCGTGAAGGCCACCGTGGACTCGCTGGACTGGTCCGCCCTGGTGGCGACACGGGACGACATCGTCGGCCGTAACCACCAGGGGGTGGAGGGTCACTTGGCGCGCGCCGGGGTGCGGGTGCTGCGCGGCACGGCGCGGCTGACCGGGCCGCGTACGGTCCTGATCGAGGGCGCCGGGGAGTTCACGGCACGGCGCGGCATCGTCCTGGCGACCGGCTCCCGGCCGCGGCTGCTGCCGGGTCTCACCCCTGACGGCCGACGGGTCGTCACCAGCGACGACGCGCTGTTCGCCCCGGGGCTGCCGGCGTCCGTACTGGTCCTGGGAGGCGGCGCGATCGGCGTCGAGTACGCGTCGCTGCACCGCTCGATGGGCGCCGACGTCACCCTGGTGGAGGCCGCGGACCGGCTGCTGCCGCTGGAGGACGCGGACGTGAGCCGGCATCTCGTCCGCGGGCTGAAGAAGCGCGGGATCGCGGTCCGTACGGGCTCCATGCTGGCCGGCGCGCAGCTGCGGGAGGACGGGGTGCGGGCCACCGTCCGCACCTCCAAGGGGGAGGAAGTCGTCCTGGAGGCGGAGCGGTTGCTGGTCGCCGTGGGGCGGGCCCCCGTGACGGACGGGCTGGGTCTGGCGGCGGCCGGGCTGTCGACGGACGAGCGGGGTCATGTGGTGCCCGCCGACTGGTCGCGGCTGGAGACCGCGGTTCCGGGCATCCATGTGGTCGGCGATCTGCTGCCGCCGCCGTCACTGGGGCTCGCGCACGCCTCGTTCGCGGAGGGGCTGCTGGTCGCCGAGACGCTGGCGGGCATCCCGTCGCCGCCGGTGGACTACGCGGCCGTGCCCCGGGTGACGTACTCCTCGCCGCAGACCGCGTCGGTCGGCCTGACGGAGGAGCAGGCCCGCGCGCGGGGACTGGCGGTCAAGGTGAACACCATGCCGCTGACGGCGACCGCGAAGGGCATGGTGCACGGGCAGGGCGGCATGGTGAAGGTCATCGCGGCCGCGGACGGGGCGGGCGGTGAGGCCACGGGGGTGGTGCTCGGCGTCCATCTGGTCGGTCCGCACGTCTCGGAGATGATCGCGGAGAGCCAGCTGATCGTGGGCTGGGACGCCGAACCGTCGGATGTGGCCCGGCACATCCACGCCCACCCGACGCTGTCGGAGGCGGTCGGCGAGGCCTTCCTGACGCTGGCGGGGCGGGGGCTGCACCAGCACTGAGCGGCAGGGGCCCAGGGGTGCGGGCCCGGCCGATCAATTCGGTTGCGTCCGGGCGTACGGCTGGCAACATGGCGCCGTACGCCCGTTTTCTCTCAGCTTTCGCTCAGCAAGGAGCCCGGAATGCGCCGATTCCTCGGAACTACTCACCGCCCCATCCGGACGACAGTTCTCGAGGACTCCCCCTTCCATGGCACCTTCCCCCTCCCCTTCGCGCATCCTGAACATCGGGATTCTCGCCCACGTCGACGCGGGTAAGACCAGCCTCACCGAACGGCTGCTGTTCGACACCGGCGCCATCGGCCGGCTCGGCAGCGTCGACGCCGGTGACACCCGTACGGACACCGGCGAGCTGGAGCGGCAGCGCGGTATCACGATCCGCTCCGCCGTCGCCTCCTTCTCCGTCGGCGAGGTTCAGGTCAACCTCATCGACACCCCCGGCCACTCCGACTTCACCGCCGAGGTCGAACGCGCCCTGGGCGTGCTCGACGGCGCCGTTCTGCTGCTGTCCGCGGTGGAGGGCGTCCAGGCCAGGACCCGGGTCCTGATGAAGACCCTGCGGCGGCTGCGGCTGCCCACCCTCCTGTTCATCAACAAGATCGACCGGGCCGGTGCCCGCGGCGAGGCGCTGCTGGCGGACATCCGCCGCCTGCTGACTCCGCTCGCCGTACCGATGACGTCCGTTGCCGGGCTCGGCACGGCGCGGGCATCCGTCACGCCGTACGACCTGGCGGACGCGGACGCCCGCGGCCGGATCGCCGAGGCGGTGGCCGAGGCGGACGAGTCGCTCCTGGCCCGCGTGGTGGACGGGCCGCCGCCGACCGCCGCCCAGGTGCGCGCGGCGCTGGCCGCCCGTACGGCCGACGGTGCGCTGCACCCGGTGTACTTCGGTTCGGCGCTCGGCGGGCAGGGCGTCGGCGCGCTCGTCGAGGGGATGGCCGGGCTGATTCCGCCGGCCGTGGCGGCGGCGGACGGTACGCCGCGGGGCACGGTCTTCGCCGTACATCAGCCGTCCGGCGGCGAGCGGACGGCCCATCTCAGGCTCTACGGAGGCGAGCTGAGAGCACGTCAGCAGATCCGTCTGCACCGGCGCGCGGAGCACGGCGGCTGGGACGCGTACACCGGCCGGATCACCTCCCTGGAGGTGGTGGGCCGGGCGCCCGGCGACGACGGGCCGCTCACGCCGGGCCATATCGCCGTGCTCCGCGGGCTTCCCGGCGTCCGTACCGGCGATCGCCTCGGTCCGGTGCCGGAGGCCGACGACGCGCTGTTCCCCTCCCCCACCCTGGAGACGGTCGTCCGCGCCCAGGATCCGGCGGACGCCGCCGCGCTGCGCGCCGCGCTGCTGGCGCTGGCCGATCAGGACCCGCTGCTGCGGGCGCGCCCCGCGGCCGACGGCGCGACCTCGGTACTGCTGCACGGCGAGGTGCAGAAGGAGATCATCGCGGCCACGCTCCGCGACGAACGGGGCATCGAGGCGGCGTTCGCGCCGAGCCGGGTGGTGTGTCTGGAGCGGCCGCGCGGGGTCGGCGAGGCGTTGCACGAGATCGCCAAGCGGGGCCACAGCGGCCACTGGGCGACGGTGGGGCTGCGGGTCGAGCCGGGCGCCCGCGGCTCCGGCCCGGTCTTCGCCTACGAGACGGAACTGGGCGCGCTGCCGCACGGCTTCCACCAGGCCATCGAGGAAACCGTGCTGGCGACGCTGCGGCGGGGGCCGCGGGGGGCGGCGGTGACGGACTGCCGGGTGGTGCTGACCCGTTCCGGGTTCGTCGGCCCGGTGAGCACGGCCGGGGACTTCCGTGCGGTGACACCGGACGTGCTGCTGCGGGCGCTGCGCCGGGCCGGGACGCGGACCTACGAGCCGTACCACGCGTTCGAGGCGGAGCTGCCGCTCGATGCGCTGGCCGCGGTCACGGCCCGGCTCTCGGCGCTGGGCGCGGAGCTCGGCGAGACGGCCGGCGGACGGCACACCTGGCTGGTGCGCGGCGCGCTCCCGGCGCGGCAGGTGCTGCGGGCCGAGGGGCTGCTGCCCGGCCTGACGCGCGGCGAAGGGGTGTGGAGCTCGTATCCGTCGGGCGATCGTCCGGTGCGGGCGGCCGGGGCGGCGGCGCACGGGACGGGCGCGGAAGGCGGGCGGGCATGAAGCTGAGGCTGGAGAGCTTCCCGGTGCGCGAGGGGCGACGCGAGTTCCGCGTCGTCCGGCCCCGGCCCCCGCTGCGGCACACCGCGGTGGCCGATCCGCAGGGGAGTTACGGCTTTCTGTACGGCGACCACGACGGCCTGTCCCGGATCGCGGGGCTGTTCTCGTTCGCGGCGTACTCCAGGACCACCGTGGTGCACATCCCGTTGCGGGCGGGGGTACCGCTCGCGGAGGAGCGGTTCGTCACCTGGGACCGGCCCCGGGTGGACCTGGTCCTCGTCCATCACTCGCTGGGGCTCCGGGTCTCCCGCTGGCCGGGGATACGGCAACGCCTGGATCATGGGCGGCAGTTGACCGTGCGGACGGACGAGCGGCGGACCGCGGCCGACACCGCGGCCTGGCGGGCGCGGGCGCACCACACCGGCCGGCGGGACCGGCTGCGACCGGTCACCTGCGCCAGAACGCTGTTCCTGACGGGCAGCCGGGACGTCTTCGCGGCGGGCGCCGAGGCGGTGGCGTATGCGGCGGGCTGGGGGCCGCGGCAGAAGGGCGTCACCAAGGGCCACAGCGTCCTGGTCTCCACCCTCACCGATCTGCTGGTGCCGGATGCGCACCGGCGGCACCCGGAACTGGACGTCCTCTTCGCCGCCCACCCGCCTTACGCGCACTTCGCCCGGCCCGGGGAGCGCCCCGGCCGGGCCTCTCCCCCCCTGATGTGCCGACCGGTCAGCGCGGTGTCAGTACGTAGTCGACCCGGCCGAACGTGATGTGGTCGCCCGGCCCGACCGGTACCTCGCCCACCACTCGGCGCCCGTTGACGCAGGTGCCGTTGGTGGAGCCGAGGTCGCGCAGCACCCAGCCGCTGCCCGTGCTGCGCAGTTCGGCGTGCGCCCGGGAGACCGTCTCGTGGTTGAGCCGCAGGCCCACCCCGGGGGCCCGCCCTATGAGCAGCGGGAACGGGCCCGGCTCCGGCAGCAGAAGCTTCGGCAGCCGCTCCATGCGCCAGGCCCGGCGCACCCGGATGTGGAACGCCGACACCCGGCCGACCATCCGCAGCAGCACTCCCTGGAACTTGCCGCGGCTCTCCAAGTCGGCGGTGGCCAGGGCGAGGTCGTCGTGCTGCTGGGCGGTGAGGACGAGTTCCAGACGGCGCAGGAAGGTGTCCTGGGACAGCCGTCCCTGCGCCGCGCCCTCGCGCAGCAGGTCGAGGGCGCGTTCCCGGTCGGCGTCCGACGGGCGCGCCGGCCGTGCGGGGAACTCGAGCGATGTCATGCCGCGATTCTCCGGCCACCGTGAGCCGGTGTCCAGGCGATGTGTGCCTCATGGGCGGTCGGGGGCGATATGGGAGACGGAGGGCGGGGGACGCGGGGACAACGGGCCGGGCCGCGGGGCCGGTGAACGGGGCGGCGCGGTCGCCGGATCGCAACGGATCGCGCCCCACGGCGAAATGGCGCAATTAGCGGCGCGAAGTCGCGCCTGCCGCCACGTCGGGGTGTCGGGCGGGCGGACGGCGTGCTTTCTTCGTCTGGAGGCCGGAAGCGCACCACGTCCCCCGCGGGGAGCGAACAAAGGAGGCAGCGCCGTGCTGTTCGAGGTATGGGCGCCGAGCGCCGGACGGGTCACGCTCCAGTGGGCGGGCGAGCGGGCCGGGGAAGCGCCGCTCCCCCTGGAGCGCGATGCGGAGCGGGCCGGCTGGTGGCGGGTGACGGCGCCGGCCCGCGACGGCGACCGCTACGCCTACCGTCTCGACGACGGCCCGCCGCTGCCCGATCCGCGCGCCGCCCGGCTGCCGGAGGGCCCCGGCGGCCCCGGCGCGGTCGTCGACCACGACCGGTTCGCCTGGCGGCACCCTTGGCCCGGCCGCCCGCTGCCCGGCGCCGTCCTCTACGAGCTGCACATCGGCACGTACACCGCCGAGGGCACCTTCGACGCCGCCGCCGAGCGGCTGCCGCACCTCGTCGACCTGGGCATCACCCATATTTCCCTGATGCCGGTGTGCCCGTTCCCCGGCACGCACGGCTGGGGGTACGACGGGATCGCCCCGTGGGCGGTGCACGAGCCGTACGGCGGGCCGGACGGGCTCAAGCGCTTCGTGGACGCCGCGCACGGGCACGGGCTCGGGGTCGTCCTCGACGTCGTCCACAACCATCTCGGCCCCTCCGGCAACCATCTCCCCTCCTTCGGGCCGTACTTCACCGACACCCATCACACGCCCTGGGGGACGGCGGTCAACCTCGACGCCCCCGGTTCCGACGAGGTGCGCCGCTACCTCATCGCGAGCGCACTGTCCTGGCTGCGCGACTACCGGATCGACGGGCTGCGGCTGGACGCCGTCCATGCGCTGCACGACTCCCGCGCCCGGCACTTCCTGGCCGAACTGTCCGCGGCCGCGGACGCGCTGGCCGGGCATCTGCGGCGCCCGCTGTTCCTGATCGCCGAGTCGGACCGCAACGATCCGCACACCACCGCACCCCGCGCGAGCGGCGGCCACGGCCTGCACGCCCAGTGGAACGACGACTTCCACCACGCCCTGCACACCGCCCTCACCGGCGAATCCCACGGCTATTACGCCGACTTCGCACGCGCCCCGCTGGCCGCCCTCGCCAAGACACTGACCGGCGGCTTCTTCCACGACGGTACGTACTCCAGCTTCCGCGGCCGGAGCCACGGCGCCCCGCTCGACCCGCGCGTGACACCCCCGCACCGGCTGCTGTCCTACGCCCAGACCCACGACCAGATCGGCAACCGCGCCCTCGGCGACCGCCTCGCGGCCACCCTCTCCCCCGGCCTGCTCGGCTGCGCCGCCGCGCTGGTCCTGTGCTCCCCCTTCACCCCGATGCTCTTCATGGGCGAGGAGTGGGGCGCACGGACGCCCTGGCAGTACTTCACCGACCATACGGACCCGGGGCTGGCGGAGGCGGTACGGGCCGGACGCCGACGCGAATTCGCCGCCCATGACTGGGGAGCCGCGAGCGCCGACTGGCCCGACCCGCAGGATCCGGCCACCCGCGCCCGCTGCGTCCTGGACTGGACCGAACCGGACCGCGCCCCGCATGCCGATCTCCTGGCCTGGCACCGCACCCTGCTCGGCCTGCGCCGCGAGCTGCCCGCCCTGACCGATCCGGGCCCCTCCCGTACACACGTCACCTACGACGAGGCGGCCCGGTGGCTGCTGCTGCGCCGCGGGCCCGTCCGGGTGGCGGTCAATCTGTCGGGGGACGCCGCAGTGTCCGTCCCGGTACGTACGGACGCCACCCCCGCCCCGGCGCTGCGCGTCCTGGGCACGTGGGGGGCGGGGGGCGGGCCCGATGGGGCGGGGGCGCTGCGGGTGGGGGCGGAGTCGGTGGTTGTGGTGGGGGAAATCCCCTAGGGGATGGGCGGGCCCCCTTTGGGGCCATAACGCCGGGGACGGCGGGGAAATTCCGGACGGGGGATACATTTTTCCCGGTTTCACGGATTCACGGTTCGGCACGTCCTCGGCACGTCCCCGGCGCATCCCCGACCACCGGCGAATTCCGCTTGAAACCCACGGGTAAATCGACACCCGCCATATGCCCGACACAACCGGCACACCGCGCACACAGAAAATACATAAGGCGCAGAGACACGCCCCCACCCCGCGCCCAGATATCCCCATACGGGCCCCATACAGGGCCTGCGCACCCCTTTTCCCGAAGGGTTGCCCCGTGGCTGCCATGCGAGGGAATTCCTCACCCAGAGGCGAATAAAAGCGCCGGGCCGGACAATCGTGACCGTAAATTGCGGCCAGGTAAAAAACCGGAGGGTAAGTTGCCGGGCGCTCCACCGGCGTGATTGCATCCTGCGAGCACGAGTGGTCGCTATTAACGCCCGGCTCCGGGCGTACCGCGACCGCCCGACCGCCCGATGGGCTTTACCGGCATTCCGTCCGGTATGAGTTCAGGAACCCAGAGCATTGAAGGGAAAAGCACGCCATGCGTAACGGCTTCACCTTTGAGAACGACGCCTGCGAGATTTCCGACAGCGAGCTGGACGGCATTTCCGGTGGAATCGCCAGCGTCGGCGGCGAGGTGGCCGGCCACGGCGCCTCCCTGAGCATCGGCGATGTCGTCGGGACCGCCCAGTCCCTCGCCCCCACCCTGCCCGTCTCCCAGGTCGCCGGTCTGGCCACGGTGACGACCACCGGCGTCTGACCGCGGTCTTCGCGTTACGGCGCCACGGCGCCCGAACCGGCGCCATCCGGCCCCTCGGTGCGGCTGGGCACCGACGGGACCGGCCGGGACCCCGGGACTCTCCGTCCCGGGGTCGACGCATGTCAAGCGCCCCAAGTAGCCCCGCTAAGGGGAGAATTCCTCGACGACGGCCGCATTGAACGCCGGCAGGTCCCCCGGTTTGCGGCTGGTGATCAGGGTGTTCGGGCCCGCGGTGCAGATGCTGACCCGTTCGTCGACCCAGGTGCCGCCGGCGTTGCGGATGTCGGTCCGCAGGCTCGGCCAGGAGGTCAGCGTGCGGCCGCGTACGACATCGGCCTCGATCAGGGTCCACGGCGCGTGGCAGATGGCGGCCACCGGCTTGCCCGCGGCGAAGAACGACTCGACGAAGGCGACCGCCTTGGCGTCCAGGCGGAGCGCGTCCGGGTTGGCCACGCCGCCGGGCAGCACCAGGCCGTCGAACCGGGCCGCGGACGTATCGCCGACGGTCAGGTCGACGGGAAAGCTGTCGGCCCGGTCCAGGTGATGGAACGCCTGCACCTTCCCCGCCGAGGTGGAGACCAGCTGCGGAGTGCCGCCCGCTTCGGTCACCACCTGCCACGGGCTGGTCAGCTCGACCTGCTCGGTGCCCAAGGGGGCCACCAGGAACGCCACCCGCATAGTGCGCTCACGTCCGTTCGTGTCGGTGGGTGAGGAAGCGGTCACCGCCTCTCACCCACCGACCATAACGGGACGGATCGGATCGCTCATCCGCTGCGCGGCACGGCCGCCGACCCGGACGGGCCTTACCCGACGCTGCCCGCCGCGGCCGCCGTCCCGTCCGCGTCCGCGCCTTCCAGCTCCCGCTCGCTGGCGGCGACCGCGGCCTCCTCGGCCGCCCCGTCCAGGTTGCGGTTGAGCAGGTAGTACAGGCCGCCGCCGACCAGCAGGCCGGGGACGAAGGCGAGGTCCGCGCCGCCCAGCGCCTCGGTGACCGGGCCGGTGTAGAAGGAGGTGGAGAAGAACGGGATCATGGCGACGAAGCCCGCCGCGTAGGCGACGATGCCGCGCCAGGCCCAGCGGCCGTAGATGCCGGCCGGGTCGAAGATCGCGGTGACGGCGTAGTGGCCGCGCCGGACCCAGTAGAAGTCGACGAGGTTGACCGCGGTCCACGGGATCAGGAAGTAGAGCATCATCAGCACGAAGGTGTTGAAGCTCTCCAGGTAGTTCTCCGGGAGCAGCATCGCCACGGCGAAGATGATCAGTCCGATGACGACGATGCCGGCGATCCGGATGCGGACGGTCGGCTTGACGCTGCGGAAGGCGTCCACCGCGCTGGTGGTCGTGAGCATCGCCCCGTACGCGTTGACGGCCATGATGCCGATCAGGGCGACGGAGGAGACGACGACGGCGAAGGTGCCGAAGCCGGGGAAGATCGCGTTGCCGACCTGGCGGATGCCGGTGATCGCGTCCGGGTGGGGCAGCGCCGAGGCGAGTAGCGCGCCCAGCGACATCAGCCAGGCGGCCGAGCCCGCCGCGCCCGCGTACGTCCACCAGATGACCTTGCGGGCGGAGACGTCACGGGGCAGGTAGCGGGAGTAGTCCGAGACGTACACGGCGTAGCTGATCTGATAGCCGGCCGCGGCGGAGAAGACGACCAGGAACGACGTCCAGGAGCCGTGGGCGGCGTGCGCGGCGCCGGCCGCGGAGTGCGGGTCGAGCTGGATGAGGGCGCCAACGGTCAGCACGCCGAAGACGACGATCAGGACATAGGTCAGCCAGCGCTGCACCAGATGGAGCAGGTCGTGGCCGACGATGGCGAGCACGATGGCGACGCCGATGATCAGCACATACCAGAGGGTGGTGCCACCGGGGAAGACGGTGCGCAGGCCCTGGGCGGCCAGGACGACGTTGAAGACGTTGAAGCCGACATAGACGAAGACGACCGCCGCGAACGGGACGATGGCGCCGCGGATGCCGAACTGGGCGCGCGACTGGATCATCTGCGGCAGGCCCATGCGCGGACCCTGGTTGGCGTGGAAGGCCATGAAGAAGGTGCCGAAGCAGGCGCCGAGGACGACGGCGGCCACGGAGGCGAGCAGGCTCAGGCCGAGCGCGGGGCCGAGGAAGCCGGTGACCATGGTGGTCAGCACGAAGTTCCCGGTGAACCAGAAGGGCCCCTGGTGCCACACCTTGCCGTGCCGTTCGCGGACGGGGACGTAGTCGATGGAGCGGACCTCGATCACTCGGGATCCTCGCCCCTCACTCGTACTTTCCATGGCGGCCTTGGGGTCCATGGGCTTCTCCTAGGGGCGTGGCGACGGGTCTCTGCGGCGGGCGCCGCGATAGTTGCTGACTACAGCGATTCCGCGGTGGTGTGAACCTAGGGGCATTGCCGCGGGGACTCGATCGCCCGATCGTCCATCCCATAAATATGTGGTGGACACTATGTCCATGCCCCTGCATATCTCGGACCTGCTGGCCCGGCCGGACCTGAATCTGTCGGTCACCTACACGGTGCCGCCGCAGCTGCTGGCGCGCACCATCGAGGCGGCGACCGTCTCGGATCTGCTGGTCCCGGGCAAATGGCTGCAGGGCGGTGAGCTGCTGATGACCATCGGGCTGCTGCTGCCGATGGAGCCGGCCGCGTGCCGGGCGTACGTCCGGGACGTCGCCGAGGGCGGCGCCGCGTGTCTGGCGCTCGGGCTGGGGCAGGGGCTGCCGTACCAGGAGGCGCCCGAGCCGCTGGTGCGGGCCGCCGAGGAGGCCGGGCTGCCGCTGCTGACGGTGCCGGACGAGGTGCCGTTCATCGCCGTGACCAAGGCGGTTTTCGACGCACGGGCCGATGAGCAACGCGAGGTGCTGCACCGGGCGTTCGCCACCCAGCGGCGGCTGACGGCCGCGGCGGCCGGCGACGGGCTGCGGCCGATGCTGGAGGAGTGGACGGCCGCCACCGGGGTGGGCGCGGCGGTGCTCGATCCGCTGGGGCGGCTGCTCGCGGTGGGCGAGCGGGAGACGAGCCCGCCGCTGGCGGAGGCCCGGGACCTGATCGAGCGGGTCGCGGCGCGGGGCTTGCGCGGCAGCGCCGCCAGCACGGCGGCGGGGCGGCAGCTGGAGGTCCAGCCGCTCGGCGCCCGGCGGCTGCGCGGGCTGCTGCTGCTCACCGGCCGCCCGGACGACGCCGCCCGGTCGGTCGTACCGGGTCTGGTCTCGCTGCTCTCGCTGGAGCTGGAGCGCCGTCATCTGCGCGATGAACCGGAGCGCCGCCGCAGGTCGGCGCTGTTGTCGGAGCTGCTGGCCGAGGAGGAGCTGTCGGCCGGGCGGGCCCGCGACATGCTGGCCTCGGCCGGACTGACCGCCGAACGGGTGCGGGGCGTCGTGGTGGAGGCCGGGGGCCGCAGGAGCGGTCCGGGGCGGGCGGCGCCCTCCCCGGAGAGCGTCGCCCACGACATGGCCGCCGATCTCGCGCTGGCGATGCCCGGCGGGCTGGTCAGGGTGACGGAAGGGATCATCGAGGCGGTCGTCGGCGAGGACCTGGACATCCGCGATGTGCTCGCCCGGTTCGCCCCGCGCTGCGCGGCCGGGATCGGTCCGGCCACCGCCCCCGAAGCGGTACGGGTCTCGCTGCGCCAGGCGACCGGGCTGCTCGCCGTCAGCCGGTCGAGCGGTGCGCCCGCGGAGGCCCGGCAGAGCGCGGCCAGCAGGCTGCTGCTGGACCTGGGTGACCGCAGCACGCTGCACGGCTACGCCGATACGGTGCTCGGCCCGCTCGATCTGGCGGACAACGGCGAGGAATTGATCGCCACTCTGGCGGCCTGGCTGGAGACCGGCGGCGCCTGGGACGCCACCAGCCGGCGGCTCGGCGTGCACCGCCACACCGTACGCAACCGCCTCGACAAGGCCATGGACCTCACCGGCCGCCGCCTCGACGACCCGGACGACCGCTTCGACCTGTGGCTGGCCACCCGGATCCGGCGCGGCGGCACCGCCGGCGCCCCGGCCGCTCCCCCGCCCCCGCGCGACCGGTAGCCGCAACGCGCCCGGCACCAAACGCCTTTCACTCTCGCCCCGCCACCGTCTTTACTTCGACCATGGCTTACGAGATCCGTAGCATCCCCCCGGGTACCGTCGCGGCACCCAACGCCGGCCCGCCGCCGGGCCAAGACCGCGGGCAGCGGCGCGGACGCGGCAGGCTGGTGGCCGTCAGCGATCTGCACGTCCGCTACGACGAGAACCGCGACATCGTCGAGCGGCTGCACCCGGAGTCCGACGACGACTGGCTGCTGATCGCCGGTGACATCGGCGAATACACCGCCGACATCCGCTGGGCGCTCGCCCTCCTCAGCAGCCGCTTCGCCAAGGTCGTGTGGGTACCGGGCAATCACGAACTCTGGACGCCCGCCAACGACCCCGTACAGCTGCGCGGTGTCGCCCGTTACGACCATCTCGTCGAAATCTGCCGGGAGTTGGGGGTGCTCACGCCCGAGGACCCGTACCCGGTCTGGGAGGGCGACGGCGGCCCGGTCGTCATCGCGCCGCTCTTCCTCCTCTACGACTACTCGTTCCGGATGCCGGGGCTGGACTCCAAGGAGGCGGCGCTCGCCGTTGCCGAGGAGGCCGGGGTGGTCTGCACCGATGAGTACTTCCTCCACCCGGACCCGTATCCGACGCGCGAGGCGTGGTGCCGGGCGCGGGTGGCGGCCACCGAGGCCCGGCTCGCCGCCGTCCCCGACGAGCTGCCCACCGTGCTCATCAACCACTTCCCCCTGGTACGCGAACCCACCCGGCCACTGCGGTACCCGGAGTTCGCGCTGTGGTGCGGCACCGAGGCGACCGCCGACTGGCCCCGCCGGTTCCGGGCCACGACGGTGGTCTACGGCCATCTCCACATCCCGCGGCTGCTGATCAGCGACGGCGTGCCCCACCAGGAGGTTTCGCTCGGCTACCCACGCGAGTGGCACCGCCGCTCCACCGAGCCGGGCCGCCCGGTGCAGATCCTGCCCGCCACCACCGCCGTCCCCTCCGACGCCACCGGGACCCCCGCATGATCGAAAAGCTTCTGCCGCGGCCGCTGCGGACCGCCGAGGCCTTCGAGGACGACCCGCTGTCCGCGATGTTCCCCGAGGAACGGGCGCTGGTGGCGGGCGCGGTCCCGCAACGGCAGCGGGAATTCGGCACCGTACGCCGCTGCGCCCGCACGGCACTGTCGGAACTCGGCATCGACCCCGCACCCATACTCCCCGGCCCCGGGCGCGCCCCCCGGTGGCCGGACGGCATCGTCGGTGCGATGACCCACTGCTCCGGCTACCGCGCCGCGGCGGTCGCCCGCGCGCGGGACATCGTCACCGTCGGCCTGGACGCGGAACCCAACAAACCGATCGACGACCCCGGTGTCATCGACCTCGTCACCCTCCCCGAGGAACGCCCCCAGCTCACCCAACTGGCCGCACTCCAGCCCGACATCAGCTGGGACCGTCTGATCTTCAGCGCCAAGGAGTCCGTCTACAAGGCGTGGTACCCGCTCACCGGCCGCTGGCTCGGCTTCGAGGACGCCCACATCACCCTCGACCCCACCGACGCCACCTTCACCGCCCGCCTCCTCGTCCCCGGCCCGGTGGTCGCCGGAAAGGCCGTCGAGGAGTTCAGCGGACGGTGGATGGTGGGGGCGGGGCTGGTGATGACGGCGATCGTGATGACGGCATGACCGGGGCACCGCGCCCCGCCGGAAGGCCGTAGCCGCACCCGCGGCTGCGCGGTGACGAACCGAGGATCAGCGCCGCCGGCCACGGACCTTCTCCGGTGGCCGGCGGTGCTGTCGGGCCCTCAGACCGCCGTGGCCCTGGGGCTGCGTGACGTACCGCTGCCGGACACCGGCTCGGAGGCGTCGGCCCCCAGCGCCACGATCCTGTTGTCCGCGTCGACGTGTACGGCCTTCGGCCGCAGCGTACGGGCCTCCGCGTTGTCCACCTGCGCATAGCTGATCAGGATGACCAGGTCATCGGGGTGGACCAACGGATGTGCCGGCGGCCCGATCGCCGCTCTCCTCGGCGAGGCCATGGTCCGTGTCCGTGTCGGTGTCCATCGCCGTTCCCGTATCCACTGCCGTTGCCGTGTCCATTGCTGTTCCCGTGTCCGTGTTCCAGGTGCCGAGGTCGACGACCTTCTCGTCGGCGAACAAGGCGCAGAGGTGTCGTTCTGTGGTGAAGACGCCGAGCGGTCCGGTGTCCAGCACGGAGGCGGCCACGGATGCCCCGACGATGCGGGTGACGTCGCACACGGCGCCGATACGGAAGAGCGACCGGGTATCGGCGGTGATCTCGTCGCCGCCGGCCCGCAGCACAATGCGCTGATGCGGAGCGACCGCCCGGGTGGTGACGGCCACGGCGATGTTCTCCAAGCCGTCGGAAGTCACCGCTGCCAGCGCCCGTGCCCGCTGGACACTGAGCCGGTTCAGGCGGAAGCGGTCGCCACCGCGGCCGAGAACGACCGGGATGGCGAGGGAGCGCGCCAAGGGGAGACAGGCGGCCTGGGGATCGCGTTCCACGGCGACGACCTTGATCCCCAGATCCCGCAGCTGAGCGGCGAGGCGCAGTCCTACTTGCCCCAGGCCGACGACGATGACGTGGCCATGGCGGGGGATGGAGCGGGCGCCGAGGATGCCGGTCATCCGCCGCCCGGTGAGCCGGTCGACCAGGCCGGCGGTGAAGAGGGCGGCGAGGGCCAGGACCGCCAGCATGGAAAGGGCGCAGAGGATCTTGTACCACGCCGGGCCGTGCTCCGCGGCGGCCGACGATCCGATCGTGGTGAGGGTGCGCGCCGCGTTCCACAGAGCGTCGTCCCCCTGCTCGTGGAGGACGACAACGCCGAGAACCACGTCCAGGGCGAAGACCAGCAGCAGTCCGGTGAAGCCGGCGACGAGTGCCTTGGCGGAGGTGCCGAGGGAGCGGAACCACGCCGTGAGGGCGACCGGCGGCCGGGGGCCGGAGGGCGAGGCGAGCGCCCGCCGGGAGAGGTGCTCGACGGTGTGGGGGGTGCCCTGGCGCCTCACGCCGACGACGCCGGACCCGGTGGACCGGAGCATGGCGTACCGCGGGTCGAGGCAACTGGCCAAGAGGCTGGGCACCATCGTGTCGGTGATGCTGAGAACACTGCAGTTGGGGATCGTGCGGGCGACCTCGTCGGCGACCGTACGGTCGAAGAGGGTGACCACCAGACGGATACCGGGCCTGAGGTGCTCGGTCAGCAGGGCGTAGCGCAGGGCGACGATGTCGTCCCTGGAGACCACGGCGATGCCGTCGGCCGGTTGCCGCAGCGCACGCTGCAGGGTGTCGTGGTCCGGGCGGGTGAGCCGGTGCACCGTGCTGCCCCAGCGGCGGATGCACTCAGCGGCTTCCCGGCCCAGGGCCTCATCGTCTTCGACGATCACTATGTGTTCGCCCGTCCTGGGGACGTGGGGCGGTTCCTGACCCCGGGAGGTCCGCGTGCTCAACCCTTCGGCCTTTCGGATCGTGGGGAGTGTGGCGCCCTGGGGCAGGAAGTTCCGAGGGGAAGTTCGGGGAGGAAGTCCGGGGAGGAAGTTCCGATACGGGGTGGGGGTGCGTCCCCTGGGCGGTGCCCCGTCCGGTGCGGCGCGCGGTGCGGGTCGTTGGATCGCGCCGCGGCGGGGGTGGGACGGGAGGTCGCTGAAGGCTCATCGGACGCGGGGCGCAGAGGATCGCCCTGCGCTCGACGCCGTATGCGCGTGCCCACAGATTAGGAGCGGGCCTCCCTGGGGGCCATGGACAGATGCCTCATGACCCGAGCTGCGCATTCAGACACCTGCTCAAACGCCGTGGCGGGGCCGCGCCGATGCGCGGATGCGCCCGGGTTGACGGTTCAAACGGTCGGCTGGATAAGCTCGCCAACACGTGTAGCAAGCTGTAGCGAGTGCGAAAGACGCGTTCGGTGCGCGCGAAGGGCCCACTGGGCTCGATGGGGGTTCTCATGACCAACAGGCCGGGAAGCAGACCGGGGCCGGGCGAGCGGGAGATCGACGACTCCGAGCTGATGGACGTCGCGCGGGACCCGGAGCAGGCTCACAGCCTGCACAAGGCGCTGCGCACTCTGGCCAACAACCCCAATGCGGGCGGACCGCTCCAGGAGATGGCCCAGGGCATCCTGTCGGGACGTATGGGAATGACCGACGCCATCAAGAACGAGCGCTACATGGACGCGCTGGGCGACCGCATGACCGAGATCCGCCGCGCCGCCGAGTCGCAGACCATGGCGGACCGCGAGGCCGAGCGCGAGAAGCGCGAGCAGTGGGAGCGCAAGCGGGACGAGGAAGAGCAGAAGGAGCGCGCCGAGCACGACGGTCCTTCGATCAACCTGGTCACGGGGCCGAAGAAGCGCGGGCGGGGCGGACACCGGGGTTGAGCCCGGGGCCGGATACGGACCGAGGGCCCGTGCCCACGGAGGCTCGGGCCGTCTCGCCGGCGCACCGCCTACCGGCGAATGATGGGGGAGGCCCTCGAATGGCCCGCGCCTTCTTCGGTCCCACCGGGCCTGACGGCACCCGGACGCCGTTGCGGGTGCGCGATTTCGACATCGGCTACCCCGAACGTGGCGATCGCTTTGTCTCGGAAGGTGTATCGGAAGGTGTATCGGCCGGAGGCTCCCGGGACAGCACTGTGACACCCAGGGGTTGAGGGCTTGTCAGTGCCTCTGGGTACGCTGGCACAGAAATGAAAAGGACGTGAACCGGCAGCTCGATGACGCCGGTTTCTGAACGGGGGCGCAGTCATGGGGGACGGGTTCAAGAGCAATCCGGAGATGCTGAAGGCCGAGGGAAAGAACTTCTCCGAGATCGGCAGGGATTTCTACCAGGCGACCACCAGGCTGAAGAACGGCCTGGCCGCGCAGGGTGACGGTGGAGGCGGCGGAGGCGAAGCGCCGAAGGAGACGACGTTCTCGAGTGTCGCCCAGGATGCCTGGAAGGGCCTGACCACCTTCAGCGACAAGGCAGGCACCCCACCATGGGGTGACGACGAGCTCGGCGAGAAGTTCGGCGTGGTCTACGAAGGCCTGCGCGACGGCATGACGGACTCGATGGAGCACCTTGCCACCAAGCTCAACGAAATCGGCAAGGCGTTGGAGCGGATGGCGAAGAACCACGAGGAGAACGAGGACTTCAACAACGCTCTGATCAAGGAGCAGAAGCCGGAGAACCAGTTCGGCGGCGATGTACGGATTCTGAAGTCCACGAGCAACTGACACGGCCCGCACCACGGGGCGACGTTTCGACGTTTCGACGGCCAACTGCTCGCGCCAAGCCCGAGTTCCACCGCATGACCGCGCCTGACCCACAGCTGCCCCTTCACTGATAGGAGAGAGTCCGTGTCGCATCCCGACGCGCCGGAACCGGTACAGCCCGTCCCCGCCACTGCCGAAGAGGCATTGGCTGCCGCTCGCGCCCGATTCGAAGTACTGGATCTGCAAGGAAATCCGGCGCCGTTGTACGTGGCGGAGTTCGACATCGGCTTCCTCATCCACGCCGTCATGCCCCCACCGCCGCCCGGCACTCAGGCGCCGTTGGGTGGCAGTCACATGGTGATCTCCAAAAGCGACGGAGCCGTCACCTATGTCCCCAACTTTCCGCCGGACTCCGCGATCGAGCTGTACCGCAGCCTGCGCCGGCCCAATGGCTAGGGCTGCCGCCTGAGGACTGGACGGCTTTGGACCGGACGTCTGCTACAGCACTGGGTCACACCAGAGTTAAGGGATCGTCAGGGCCGTTGGGTAAGCTCTGGCCTGGGCATGGCTCTGCGCCGACGCAAACCGGTTGAGCACTCTCGAGGCTCCGAATGGCGCCTCCCGCAGCAGCGGAAAAGCAGGGCCCGTCCGCCGAGGGTGAGGCGGATGGAGTCGGTCGGCCCACAGGGCCGGGACGACACGAACTACATGGGCGACAACGGGGGTCTTCGTCATGGCTTTGATGCTGCCGAACGCACTTGAGTGGGTTCTCGAGATGTGTGGCTTCGAATGGCCCACAGGCGACGAAGACAAGATGATGGAGTGCGCCAACACCTGGCGCCAGTTCGCCGCTGATGTGGAGGGCCTCCAGGCCCGTGGTATGAGCGCCGCCGGCAACGTCCTCGCCGAGAGCGCCGGCGACTCCATCGACGGCTTCAACAAGACCTGGGAGAAGTTCTCCGGCGGCTCGGGCTACTTCGACGACGCCCGCCAGGGCGCCGAACTGATCGCCATATGCATGGACGCCGCGGCGATGCTCATCATCGGGCTGAAAGTGGCGGTGATCGCCCAGTTGGTCATCCTGGCGATCGAGATCGCCGCGGCCCAGGCCGCCGCTCCATTCACCCTGGGGCTTTCCGAGCTTGGCGCGATGGGCGCGGCCGCCGCCACGCGGATGATCCTGCGCAAACTCCTCAAGGAGATAGCCCAGCAGATCTTGCAGGCGGTGTTGGAGACCGCCAAGGAACCCTTTGTCTCCGCTCTGGAAGCCATGGTCTCCGACCTGGTCGCCCAGACCGTCGAGCAGAACTTCGGCAAGCAGTCGGGCTACGACCTGGGCCGCACCGCCAAGAAGGGTTACGAAGAGGGCAAGGACGCCCTGAAGAATTCCGGTTCCACCTTCGGCGAGTCCCTGCGCGACGGCGCCGGCTCCCGCGCAGGGCATGGCGCCCGCCACGGACTGACCAACAGCGGACACGACGGCGGCGACGGCTCGTCGGACTCCGGAAACGACAGCTCTTCGACCTCCAACGATTCGTCGTCGAACGACAGCAGTTCCCGTGACTCTTCGTCCAGCGATTCGCCGTCGAACAATTCCTCGTCGTCGAACGATTCCTCGTCGTCGAACGATTCCTCGTCGTCGAACAGCAACTCGTCGTCCAACGACAGCAGTTCGTCCAACAACTCCCCCAGCGACTCCCATTCGTCGAACTCGCCGAGCTCATCCAACTCGTCATCGAACGACAGCAGTTCGTCGAGCCACTCGCCGAGTTCCAGTGGTTCGCCGAGTTCGAGCAGCGCCGACTCCGGGCGCAGGGCACCGGATATCGGCGGTCCGTCGTCCTCGTCTTCGTCGAGCGGTTCGGACAGCTCTCCGTCGGACTCGTCCTCGTCGAGCGGTTCGGACAGCTCTTCGTCGACCCCGTCCTCGTCGTCCGACGGCCCGTCGGCTTCGAGTTCGCCCTCCTCTTCCTCGAGTACGCCGTCCCACAGCAGCACGGACAGCACCGGCAGCCCGGACTCGTCGCCCCCCTCGTCGTCCTCGCCCTCACCAAGCCGTGGCTCCGACTCGCCCAGCCCCTTCGACGTGGGCACCCAGGCCTACAACGAGAGCATGGGTCGTCCTCCGGGCGACGACTCGCCCACCCCCGACTCGGCTACGGACTCGTCCACGCCGTCCACCCCCGACTCCTCTCCGGACTCGTCCACGCCGTCCACCCCGACGAGGCCGGACGTCGAGGGCGGACCGGCCCCCGACACCACCCCTGACTCCGCCCGTCCGGACAGCACACCGGACGCCCCACGCACACCGGACGCCCCGCCGAGCACGGCACCGGGCAACGACCCGTCCATGCCCGCCAACTCCTCGCACGTCGAGGGCCCGGGCACCACGCCGGATGCCGATGGCTCCCCGGCGCCGGACACCACTCCGGACAGCGCTCGCCCGAGCCGCCCGGAAGGCGTCGACGTCCACACCCCGGAGCAGGGCTCGTCGATCCCGGACCCGCGCAACACCGAGCCCGCGCCCATGCCGTCCCCGCCGCCGGAGACCGACCGCCCCGAGCCCGCACCGGCCCCGGCTCCCGACAACTCCCGCCCCGAACCAGGCGTGCACCAGGCCGACCGCGACTCGGTCACCACCATGCCCGCACCGGCCCAGGGCCCCATGCCGGACGACTCCCACAACGGCAACAACAACGACGGCAACAACAACGACAACCAGAACCAGGGCAGCGGCCGCGGCTCCATGCCGAGCGGCGCCATACCCGGCCACACGCCCACCGCACACCCCAGCCCTGGTCAGGGCCACGCGCCGACACCGTCATCACGGACCCCGCACAACCCGGACGACGACAACATGGGCCTCATGGGCAGCGCCGCCACGGCGGCGCCCCCGGCCCCCGGTACGCAGCCCGGTGAGGCGGGCATCCCGCAGCAGGCAGCCCCGTCGTCCACGACGCCCTCAACGTCGACCCCGGGCGCCATGCCACCACCGGCGGCCGGCCCCATCCCGACGCAGGCGCCGGCGGCAGGCAACCGCACGACGAGACCGCGGGCCACCACGCCCAGCGCCACGACGCGGCCTACGGAACGGCCGAGCACCAGGCCCACGACGCCGTCGCGGGACAGCCGGCAGAACCGTCCCACATCGCCGCCGCGCACCGGGACGCCGCGCAGCGAGACACCGAGCCGCCCGACCACGCAGCCGCGCACCGACACACCGCGGACCGAAACGCCCGGCCGCCCCACCACACCACCACGCACTGACACGCCGCGTGCCGAGACTCCGCGCACCGAGACGCCTGGGCGCCCGACCACGCCGCCCCGCGGCGAACAGCCGACGAACCGTCCGACGGACCAGCAGTCGCCGGCCGAGTCCCCCGCTTCCACGCCGAACGACCAGGGGATGCCGGCACCGAACAACCAACAGCCGGACAGTCAGCATCCCGACGACACCAACCAGACGCCCGATCAGAACCAGCCCCCCGCTGACGACAGCGCGCCTGAGCAGCCCACGGCGCCTCCGCCTCCGCCCCAGGCAGACAACCTTTCGGACATCCGTAACGACCTGAACATCCCGTTCGAAGGCCTGACCACACCCGACCCCGCCCATCAGCAGGACCTCGAAAACGCCCACCCGAGGAACCCCGACGGCACCCCGCAGGTGTACGCGGACCCGCGGCAAGGAAACTGGGCCGCCCTGCAGAACGACGGCGGCGTGGGGGTGCCCGGCCGGTCCAACAACTGCGCCGACTGCACCCGCTCGTTCCTCGAGACATGGTTCGGCCGCCCGACGGTGTCCGCCCCGCGCACCTTGGACCTCAATGCGGACGGCAGCCTGAACACCTATTCCGCGGAGCGCGACTCGGTCGACAACCAAACGCGTTGGGCCGGCGCACCCAGCACGTACGCGGGCAACGACCATCCCAACCCGTACGCACGTATCGCCCACGAGCTGTCGCAGGCCGGGCACGGCTCGGCAGCCGTGATCGGCGTCAACTGGCCCGGCGGTGGCGGCCATGCCTTCGCCGCGGTCAACCACAACGGCCAGGTCCTGTTCGTCGACGCGCAAACAGGTGTCGTCAGCGAGAATCCGATTCACCTGGGCGCCCAAGAGGTCTTCTACACCCCGCTGGACGCCAATCGGAATCCGATCACTCCGTACTTCCTGACCCCGTCGACGCCTCAACCGTCCACCCAGGACACTCCGGACACCAACAACAGCTCGGACCCGGACCCCGACTCGTCGACGGATCAGTCAACTCCCGACGCTCAGTCGGACGGACCTTCCAACACCTCGCCGTCCACTGACCCGTCCACTGAGCCATCCACGGAGGAGGCGCCCTCCGACAACGACGACGCGACCGCCGGACAGAACGCGAACGACGGCAGCACCGACACAGCACCGCCGTCGACGACCCCGGAATCCTCCACGACGCCGGAGACGACGCCGACCCCGGAAGCGACGCCGACCCCCGAAGCGACGCCGACCCCGGAGACGACTTCACCGCAGAACGAGGACACCTCTCCGGACACGAACACCACCCAGGAGTCCCACCAGGACCAGATATCCGAGACCACCCCGGACACGGACTCCACCACGGACCGGGACTCGGAAGCGACCCAGGACTCGGACGCGACGGACCAGGACAGCCCGCAGCCCGACAACGCGCAGGACACGCAGGACAGCCAGGAATCCCAAGCCCCTGAGGATTCCCAGGACACCCAGGACACCGAGGACACCCAGGACACCGAGGACCCTCAAGACGCCGACGAGCAACCGGAGTCGGGGGATCCGGTCCCGTCCACGGCAACGCGCCCCTCCGGTCCGCCGGATGGCTACGACGACCCCACCGACGCCGACAACCGCGCACAGCAGGAACGATTCCCGCGCAACGAGGACGGCTCGTTCCAGCAGGCCCCTGACCCGCGCGAGGGCACTTGGGTCGACGACATCCGCGGCCAGAACCCCGACGACTCCGGCCGTGACGTCAACTGCCCCGACGGGGCGCTGGCGTTCGCCGATTCGTACGCGGGCAATCCCACGGTCGCCGCCCGCCGCAGCCCGAACGAGGACGGCACCCCCGCCGACACTCCCGAGCCGGGCGGCCGCGACCGCATCGAGAACACCCTGGGCGCCGAGTTCGACGATTTCGGCGACGGCCGCGACGCGTACAACAACCTGGAGACCACCCTCCTCGACGAGGGCCACGGCTCACAGGCCGTGATCATCACCCAGAACGCCGACGGCCGCGCCCACGCCTGGAACGTGGTCAACCACAACGGCCAGATCGTCTACGCCGACCCGCAGACGGGCCAGAGCAGCACCACCCCGCTCCACAGCGGCAACAACGGCGTCTTCGCGATCCCGTTGGACGCCAACCGCCGGCCCATCCAGACCACCAACCAGCCCACCACGCAAAACCAGAGCCAGACCACACCTGCCGATGCCGGCCACACAGCGCCCCAGCGCCCGGCCGGTTCGCCCCCTGGGTCCAACGACCCCAGCGCGGAAGCCACTCGCCAGCACCGCAACCAGAGCCTTCCCGACCCGGAAACACGGACCGATTCGCATGCGAACCTTCCTCCGGACAAGGCACAGGGCGACCTTCGGGACGCGCACAACGTCCACCGGATCGGTCTGGACCCGGTCCAGGCGCAGATGCGGCAGTGGGCGCAGCCGCAAGGCGACCCGTCCCGGGTGCCCTTGGCCGACGTGCTGCGGGAATCCATCGATCGCCGGCAGGCGCACGCGGAGTCGGCGCAGCAGGTACGTGAAGCCAGGCAGGACTATGACCGGGCGCTGAAGGAAGTCTCCGACGCCAAGGCAGAGCGGACCAGGGCGGCGACCGCGGAGCGGAAAGCCAAGACCGCCGAGGCGAAACAGGCGGCTCAGGCCAAGCGGGCGGTGGCGGATCAGCGGCTCGCCAAGGCCCAGCAGGCTCTCCCCCAGGCCGAGGCCGCCCACAAGGCGGCGATGACGGCGCACCGGAATGTTCCGATGCCGTCGACGAACTTCACCGACAGTGACCTCCGGCAGCATCTTGATCCTGCGTGGTCGCAGATGAACGACGGCCAGCGGTACGCCGCGATCGCCACTCTGGCCCGCATCAGCCAGTCCTTCCATGCCAACAACGCCGTCGGCGTGAACCCTGACCCGGCCGCGAACAACGACGCCTACAGCGACGGAAAGTTCCACGAATCAGCGGCTCCCTGGCGACGTGAACTCGCATCGCACCCGGACGGGACGAACCTTCGGGATGTGGACGACCTCAAGCAACTGCTTGAGGAGACGGAGAGCAATTCGCCCGACCTCTCCGGCAAGAATTACGCGGTCGTGGAAGTTGTCGACCCGGACACCAAGGAAAGCCACTACATCGTCGATTCGTCGGTTCCCCCTGCCGTGGACGGCGCCGACCCGATGCACTCCGAGTCCCACATTCTCAATTGGATCGACCAGCTCAACGAGAATCGGGCAGCTCAGGGGCAGGCCAAGGTCGAGGTCAAGGGCCTCTACACCGAACGTGAGCCCTGTGGCCTGCCCAACACTGCATCCGGTCATCCCACCGGTCACGCCAACTGCTCGAGGACGATCAACAATTCCCAGGCGATGGACGGTGTTCCCGTCCACTACAGCACGACCTATCGAGCGGACCCGGACCTCAAGGCTCTGAAGGCGGCCGAGCGGGACAGGCTGCGCGCGGAAGGCAAGAGCGAGTCTCAAATCAGGACGGCACTCAGCAAGTACCGCACGCCGAGCCAGCAGACCCAGGACGCGGAGATTCAGCAGCACCTGAACTTCGTCAACGATTTGGCACAGACGCTGGCGAATCCGGGCCAGAACACACCGCCGGCCCCAACGCCCGACCACAACACACCGCCCACCCAGGCGCCTCAGTCGGGCCCGTCCCATCCCACGGACCCCCACCGCACACCCCCATCGGACCCGGCAGGTACGGACCGGCGTTCTGTTGCTGATCCGGAAGGTGCGGACCGGCGTTCTGTTGCTGATCCGGAAGGTACAGACCGGCGTCCTGTTGCCGATCCGGAAGGTACAGACCGGCGTCCTATTACCGATCCGGAAGGTACAGACCGGCGTCCTGTTGCCGATCCGGAAGGTACAGACCGCCGTCCCCTTGCCGACCCCGCAGGCACAGACCGCAGGCCCCCGGCGGACTCCGTCGGCACGCCGACCACCGCCCCGACCGATAGCGAGCGCACACCTTCGCCAAACCCCGCGAGCGTCAACTCCCCTGTGAACAACGGGACGGTGAACAACGGGACTTCGGGCAACGGATCTGCGGACAACGGAACATCCGCGCCGGCGGACTCGCAGCGCTCACACCGCGACGTTTCGCAGAAGGAGACGGGACTCACGGGCGCGGGAGAGACCCCGCGCCCCACCACCGTCGCCACGGGGGCGGGCGAGCACGCCGGCGCCCCGAACCCATCCGCCGACGAGCCTCGCGAAGGCTCCCCCGCCTCGGACGACCAGCCGAAAAAGCCAGGCCGGTTCAAGCAGCTTTGGCAGTCGATCTCCCAGTCAGGCCCGGCCGAGACCACCGAGATCACCACTGAGGTGGACCAGCCGCGCTTCGGCAACTACAAGAAGCTGCCGGAGCACCAGCCCGACCGTTACGGCACTCCGCTGGACCGTCCCGACGGGACGCGCGTGCCGCTGTTCGACGGGCCTCCGTCGCGTGAGCAGACGCAGCAGGGTGAAATCGGTGACTGCGGCATCATCGCCACCATGGGAGCCGTCGCGAGCAGGTACCCGGATCTCCTCCAGGACATGATTCGAGAGACGGAGGACGGCAACTACGAGGTCCGCTTCCACGAGGTCGCGCGCAACAGGTACGGCAACCAGGCTCCGACCGGGCGCATCCTGACCATGCGGGTCACTCCCGACGTGCCCGTGTACAGCGACTTCCCCACCATCACGCCCTACGCCGACGCCAACGACGTGGGTGTGGCCTGGCCGGCGATCATGGAGAAGGCCATCGCGGGCCTGGACCAGTTCTGGGACGACAAAGAGCGCGAGCGCATGGCGCAGTACCCCCGCTACAGGGACTTCGACGGCAAGCTGCTGACGGGCTACTCCCGTATCACCCAGGGCTCCACATCGGGCGACCGTGCCGAGCTGCTCGCCCAGCTCACGGGACGTACGGCGGAGAACCACGATTTCCCGACGCAGTACGACATGCACGGCCGCAGCCCGGAAAAGCAAATCCTGGCCCACCTGCGGGAGCTCACGGAAAGCGGCAGGCCGGTCGTTATCGGCACCGTCCCCAGGGGCACGGGTGTGGAGAACAACATGGAGAAGGACCTCCTGAGTTCCCACGCCTACGAGATCGTCTCGGTCGACGACAAGGGCCTGATTCAGTTGCGCAATCCACATAACTTGAAACATCCCCAGCCGCTGACCATCAAGGAATTCATGAAATACTGCAGCAACCAGTACGCGTCTTTGGAGGATGAGAAGTGAGTAATGCCGACACGATTCATCTCTGGCACGGGATTCAGCGAAAATCCGAGAACGCGAGGTTCGTAGTGATGGACATCTACAGGGAGTCCGACGCCTCGGTCAGGGTTCGGCTCGCGACGTTCGCCACCGAGGAGCAGGATCACACCCTCCGCATTGGTGAGACCTTCCCCGTGGGCGACGAGACATGGCAGCTCGCCGAATTGACGGGTTGGCCGAGCGAGGACGACTGGACCGTGGTGCTGCGCCGCGTCGCGGCTGCCCCGGCCTGATTCCGCCACCGCCCACCATGCGTAGGGTCGAGGAGTCATCGCGCAACTGAGGAGGACCATGCCCGAGCCAACCACCGACCCCTCTGGGATCCCCGAGGAAGAGGTCGCCGGTCGCGTCGGCGCATGGTGGCGTGAGGGTGGGCACGCCGGCCAAGTGGCCTTTCTTGTCCCTACGGCCGGCCATGACGCCTCGGCTGTCGTGCGGGAGATTCACGAGCACGTACCCGACAGCGTCCTCGTCGACGCCACCGGTCTCACCGCCGAGCAGATCATGCAGCAGGCCCTCACGGCGCTCGGCGTCGATCTGTCCGCTGAGCAGCGCGATGACTGGCGTTTCGCGCTCGGCTCGTGGCCCGAGGAACGGTTGCTGCTCGTCGTCAACGCGCACCGCGCCGGGCCGACTCGGCGGTCGTACGAGCCCGAGCGGCTGGTGACCCAGACCCTTCCGTGGTTGGCGCGTGGCAAGTTGGCCGTGGTGGCCCATGTGGCTCCCGAGTTGCTGCCGTCCCGCGTTGACCCCAGGGCGGTGTTTCGGCTGTCCGCGCCGGCCGCCGAGTCTCTGCAGGCGGTAGCAGCGTCCGTTGCCGTGCGGGCGTTGGCGCTGGCCGAGCCTCGCCTCGTACCCCTTCCCGTCTGGGCCCAACTTGTCGCCGGGCTGAGCGGTGCAGCGGTATCCGAGGAGGAACTCGCGAATATCGCAGCGGAACAGTCCGACGTTCTCCGACTCGGGCCGCTCGGGGCTTCCTTCGTCGACGAGGCCGTGGCCGAAGCTGTGCGCCGCGAGATCGATTCCGCCGAACTCGCCCGTGTCAATGGGCATGTGGTCGCTTGGCTCATTCGCTCGACCCCGGATCTCCGCCACCCCGAAGGGTGGGCCAGGCGCGGTGCCGTCGGCCTGTACGGCGCCACTGGGCTCGCCATGCACGCCGTACAGGCGGGGACGTACGACGAAGTTCTTCGGGACGGTCGTGTCATCGCCAATCTTCCGCAATCGGCGCTCATGGACGCGGCACGAAGCATCACCTTCCTCATCCCCGGAAACACGGCCGCCGCCGACGCCATTCATCTGTGGGGCTGGGGAGTGACACCGCGGCATCAGACCGAGTGGGCTTCGTGGCTGCAGTTGATGGCGCTTTCACGCGACGATGTCGAGTTCGCGTCAGCGGTCGCCGCCTCCGGTGTGGCACTGCCCTGGCGGGCCAAGTGGGCACGGTGGCGGCCGCCGGGTGGCTATCACACGCGCTTTCTGGAGGCCGGGAGATTCGCTGCCCTGACGGAGGTGCGCTGGCAGGGTCGACCCGCCATCGCCGGTCTGCAGCAGCGGACGGTGCTCGAGGAACAGGAGCTGTACGTCTCGATCTGGGACGCGGAGACGGGAGACCGTGTCGCGGACCCTTGGGAACACGACGAGATTCCGCAGGAGCATCGCGCGGACCTCACCTGGCCCGCGTCACCCGGGAGCGACGCCGCCGCGCCCGCACGCGTGCGAGATCTGTTCGCTGCGTCGTCCCCCCGACGCGACCAGCGCGCTTTCATGCTTCCCTGTGTGCCGCTGACCGTGGGTGAAGTCGTCGTTTTCGCAGGCGACTTGGGGCTGATCGCCATCAGTCCCGCGGACGGCGTGGACATCTCCGGTTGGGGCGCCCGGCTGCGCCCCCTGAGCGGGGACTACACGGACGCGGGCCCGTGCAGTCCGATCGACGCGCCAGCACCGAGTCACGAGGACGTCATCCCCCTCTTCGGCGAGAACCTGCTCTGCCCCATCCCGGACGAGGACCTTCCGGATCGACTCACCCATGCGGCGACGCGCGAACTGCTCCTCGATTTCGGTCTGCCCTACGTGAACGAAGCGGCCATGGGGATCTTCCCGTACGGCGGCTGGGGCATGGGAACTCTGGACGAACTTCCCTCCTGGCCCGAGGGAATCGAGCCCGTCCCCGAAAGCGGTCCCTTCTTCCAGTTCGGCAAGTGGATGGGCGGCAAGCTCGTCGTCGACGGACCCACCGGACACGTCCTGCGCGTTCCCACGAAGCCGGGCCAGGATCACCTCGCCGGTCTTCCCGCCGCGCACAGCCTCGAAGATTTCCTCACCATGGTCGCGCTGTGGGTCACCGGGCTGCGTACGCGGAGTGTTCTGCCCCCGGCCAATTCCGAGCGGGGGCAGATCACCTATTGGGTCCTGGGAGCGCTGGCCGGAGTCGACGAGACGGGCAGTGAGCAGCCCGCCTGGGCGTACGTACTCCACAACGAGTGACGTCGATCAGTCGGAGGGGCGGGCGACCGCACGCCTCAGTCCCTCCTGGCAGTTGACTCCCGTCCGGAGCGCCTTCCAGACATGGGCGATACGGGCGACCTGCAACTCGGACAGGTCGGGCAAGGTCTCGTCGATTTCGTGTGCGCAAGCCCGGCATGGGCCTGGCGCCGATCGGGCCCTCGGGACGCATCGTGGCCATCAGCCCTTCGGTCGCTGGACGGTCGGCCTCGGCCGGAAGGGCAGCCGGGACCGGCGCGACCACGTCCACGGACGCGCACTGCCGTGCCGTCGCCTCGTTCTTGAGCAGCTCGTCGACAACCCCGCCGATGTGCACGAAGGGGGCGAGCACGTGTACAAGCCCGTTCAGGTCCGGGCCCGCGCGCAGGCGGTCGCATTGGCGGTGCCGGTCGAGGGCTTTGGGCTTGGTGCGCGGCGCGGGCTGCCTCAAGAGCGCGTACAGAATTCGTGCGTACGCGAAGAGGCGCGGCGCGTTGTCGGTAACGCGCCGCGCCCCAAGGCAATGGGGGTCGATCAGAACAACCCGTGCCACATCTGCTCGACGATCACCGACCACCAGTTCCTCGGGTCGTCCAGGGCCGATGCGTCGATGGCGACGAGCTGATCCTGGAAGTCGGCGACGGCCCTGCCCGCCATGATCGGGTCGAGCGCGATCATCCCTTCGCGCGTGGTGTGCAGGAGCGCGAGGGAGCGGGCGAAGGCGGACACCGAGGCGTTGACGCGGCGGCCCGCGCCGCTTTCCGGAGTGACGGCCCAGAGCTGGCCGACCGGCTCACCCTCCCGATCGGACCCCGTGCACTGGACGGTGATCAGAGCGACCCCGTCGGTGCCGATCCTGACGTGACCCTCCAGGAACGCGAGGGAGTCGGCGCTCGCCTGGGAGCCGACCTCGCGCAGATGCGCGGCGGCGTTGCCGAACAGGCCGGCCGGAAGCTCCGTCTCCGGGCTGTCGGCCGTGAAGAAGAACGGGATGTCGGTCGGCAGCCCGGCCCATGTCAGCGTGGCCTTGGTGGCCTCGGGGAGCGGGGTGCCCGCCACGTCGTCGGCGTCATAGCGACGTACGCCGTCAGCGCCGAAGGTCTCCGTCAGCTCGCGGCCCAGGGCAACATCGCGGAGCGGCTCGGCCGGCTCGATGTCGGCCGAAACGGGCACGCGGTGCGGCCGTGGCGGCGGCTGCTGTCCCGCGGTCTGGTGCATCATCTCGACGTGCTCGAGCAGACCGGCGATCGCCTCGGCGCGCTCCTCGCCCCGCAGGCCGTACTCCTGCACGCAGGTGAACTTGGCGTTGGGGAAGCGACGGCCGAGCAGCAGGCCCGGGTACCCGCCGGGGAGCGGGCTGGAGCTGAGGTCGGTGTGGATCGCGACCACGTTCTGAGCGGGGACGTCCAGGCTGTCGAGCTCCACCATCGCCTGGTACTCGGAGTGCGGCTCACCGGGGGCGGAGTTCTTGAAGAGGCTCGTCTCCTCGCCGGTGCGCGGGTCGACGTAGGTGATGACCGTGGTGTTGCCGGGGCCGGTGACCGGCGGCTGCGCGGGCGGCGCGGCCTCCTGGCCGCCGCCGTGCTTTTGCTGATACATCCGCACGACCTCCTCGACCGGCACGGACGGCCAGGTGCTCAGCTCGCCGGTGCGGCGGTCGACCACACCGCAGGAGTGGCCGATCGTGGCCGGCGGCCGGCGCTTGCCCGTGACCGGGTCACGCTCGATCGGCGGGGCCGCGGCCCACACCACCCAGCCCAGATCGAACTCCTGCATCCGCACCTCACGGTGCTCCTGTCCCTCGGGGTTGAGCCACCCCTCGGCGGTCGCGAGCGCCTGCTCCTGGCTGATCACGGGAACTCCCTTCGAGTCTTCGGACGGACGGGGCCGGGGCGGCCGGGGTCGGTGCCGGGCGCGCGCCGCGGCCCTCGTCCGAGTGGGCCTGAGTGCAGGCGGTCTGATGCGGGCGCCTTCGAGAGGCTTCGGGCCTTTGAGCCTGTGAGGCTTCGTGCCTCTGCGCCCTTGAGGCTAACGGTCTGCGGTAGGTGGGTGTCAGGCGGCCGGGTGGGCATCGGGCCCGGGGCCTTGTGGAGCCTGTGCGGCTTCCGGCTTCGGCTCGGGGGCCTGTGCGGGCTCGGGCTGGGCTGCCCGGGGGTCGGGTACGGAGCGCCGGGCGGTCGTGGCAGAGGGCTGCGCCGGGCGGATCTGCAGCGCCTTCACACCGCTTTCCGTGGCAACAAGGAGGATGCCGTCGGAGGAGAGGTCGGTTCCCGTGAAGGGCGTGGCGGAGATCAGGGCCGTGACGATCTTCTCGTCGCCCTTCTGCTCGCCGCGACGCCAGACGCGTACATAGTCGGCGCCGCGGCTGAACCCGAGCGGCGCCGTGGCGCGCTCGTCATCCGAGAGGCGCAGGATCTGGGTCGGGTCGGCATCGATGACGGAGCCGGTGGCGAGGTCCTGCACCAGCGCGGCGGGGGCCTTGGGATCGTCGGCCTTCAACGGGCTTGAACCCGGCGTGCCTTGAGGCACCGCACTTACGGCAACCGCGAGTGGAGCCTCCGCGGCGCTGTCCGACGCGGCCGCGGACGGGGGCAGTTTGCCGACGGTCACGGCGTCGACCCCGGCGACCGGTACGCTCCACAGGGTGTGCCACGGAAGCTCGGGCACCACGCGCCGCAGCATCGCCGCGTACTCCGGCAGTCCGTCCTCGACGAACGCGGTCTCCAGGAGCGCCGCTCGAAGGACGGCGGGTGCCTGGGAGCGGGTGAGCAGCGGGGCCGTACGCAGATAAGTGCGCGCCGGTGCGTCCAACTGCTCCGGGGGTACGGCCTCCACCGCGGCGCGCAACCGCACCGGCTCGGCGTGGGCGAACAGGCCGGGGTCGGCGAGGAGCCGGGGGAGCAAACCGGCCTCCAGGGCATGTCCCGCGATGTGATCGCGGACGTACGCCCCCGCCTTCGCCCAGTCCTGATCGGGTATGGCCTCCAGCAACTCCATGGCGATACGCGCCTGAGCGCCCGGAACATCCGGAATACCTGCCCGAACGGCCTCGCCGATGCCCGGGTGCTGCAATCCAATGAGCGTCCGCTCGTCCTCGGGGATGCCTTCGCCGGCCCTCTCGATGGGGCGGATGAAGGGGGCGGCGAGCAGCATGCCCCGCGCCATGTCCTCGCTGATGTCCCGCTCGGCGACTGCGGAGGCGAGCGGGGTCAGCAGGTGCACGGGCAGGCCGTCGCCCTCGGCAAGGGCGAGGGGCGCGAGGATCTGCCGCAGGGTGCGGGGGTGGGTGTCAAGTCGCTGGGCGTGCAGATCGAGCACTTCGCCGACGCTGCCGGGCAGTTGGCTCGCATCCGCCGGGTCGAACCCCTCCGGGTGCATCAGGATCGACTGCACGGCGAGATGCACGGTCAGGCGGCTGCCCACGCCGTCTCCCGCGTGCCCGGCGATCGCCTCGGCGAGCGCGCGTCGAGCGTCAGGCTCGGTCGTGAAGGGCAGCTCCGGGGCGCCGAATTGGGGATTGAGCAGCGCCTCGGCCTGCAGCACAAGCCCTTCGGGGTCGGCCCACTCGGGTGCGTCGAGGTCGATGATCCGGGCCACGCCGGGTGGCAGGCCCTCGGCGAGCTCGACGGCGAACTCCCGGGGCACGTCGGCGAGAAGGCGTATGGAATCGACGGCGGCGAGGGGCTTCAGCACGTCCCGCACCACGTGCGCGGGCTCACCCGTCCCCCGCACCGGACCGGCCCGATCCACATCCGGCACCACGATCGTCACCGGCCGCCCGGACAACGGGAGTTGACCGAGTTCGGGGAGGATGTCGGCGGTGCGGGTCGCGGACAACTCGTAGTGATCGGCGAGCAGCCACAGGGTCTGCGCTGCCGTCAGCCCGGCGACGCTCGGCACCGCGGGTGCGGGCAAGTCCGGAGGCACGGTCGCCGGATCGAGCGCGTCCAGCTCGAGCCCCTTGCGATACTCCGGATCGCAGAGCATCAGGAACCCCGTGAGCAGCCGCGAACACCCGGTGCCCGGACTCCCGGTCAGGATGACGACCCGAGGCGCGCCCGGCCGCTCCATCCGCCACGCGGTGAGCGCGCGCAGCGCGGCATTGCGCCCCCCGATGTAGGGGTGGGGCTCATGGGCCTTGGTCTGTTCTGGGGCCTTGGTCTGCTCTGGGGCCTGGGTCGGGCTGGTCATTGTCTCCCCGTTGTCCTGTCCGTCCGGCACCGTCAAGTCGTGTTGACCGTACGCCGTTCATCCTAGGGGCGTCGCCCGGGGTGAATCGCACCCCGACCGCCGCTCGTCACCCAGGTGTGGCGTGCACGTGTCACCCACGTGTGGCGCGGCGCCGGCGACACGGCTCGGTGATCGATTCCGGCGGGGCGAACTCGTACACCGGAGCGGCGCCAACGTGCCGTTCGGCAGGCGTGGTGGGAATGTGCGCGGGCGACCTCACGGGGTGCCTGCGATCACCCCGTGAACCTTTCGTACCCACATCATGCCGCACCCCACTGACAACGTCTCTGACCTGCCCTGATTCCCCCAAGCACCGATCTTGCTCTGCACGTCGGCCTCCTCCTTGGTGTGGAGTGCGCCTGGTTCCGGAGCGGTGCCGAAGTCGTGGCCAGTCGCTGCTGCCTCCAGCGCATAGGCAAAAGAGTCGTAACCCGCCAGGCCGTCTTGGCCTCTCCGTCTGGAGTCGAATCGTCCGGCCGTTCATCCCGGCGCTGTCGCCGTGTGTCGCGGTCGCCGGCGTGGTGCCCAGGTTCACTTGGAGTGCTTCAGCAGCTCACGTCGTTCCTTGTCGAGGGCAACCGACGGCTTGGTAGGGCTTCTGCTCCGGGAATGCCCGCACAAGGCTCCCTGTGCGGGCATCCTCCGGCCCGACAACAGCCGGCGGTTGCGCGTCAGCCCTCGTCAGCCGTCAGCCGTCAGCCGCAGTGAGATCGAGTTGATGCAGTACCGCTGGTCGGTGGGGGTGGGGTAGCCCTCCCCTTCGAAGACGTGCCCGAGATGCGAGCCACAGCGGGCGCAGCGGACCTCGGTGCGGACCATGCCGTGGGAGCGGTCCTCGATGAGTTCCACGGCGTCGGTGTCCTTGGGGTCGTAGAAGGACGGCCAGCCGCAGTGGCTCTCGAATTTGGTGTCGGAGCGGAAGAGTTCGGCGCCGCAGGCGCGGCAGGAGTAGCTGCCTACGGTTTTCGTGTCGGTGTATTCGCCGACGAAAGCGGGCTCGGTGCCGGCCTCACGGAGGACGTGGTACTCGGCGGGGGTCAGCTCGGCGCGCCACTGGTCGTCGGGCTTGTCGATCTCGTACGGCATCTGGGGCTCCTCGTCTCGGCTCGGCTCAGCCGGCCAGGCGGGTCAGGATGGCGGGGCCGAGGTCGGTCACATCGCCCGCGCCCATGGTGAGAACAAGGTCGCCGGGCTTGGCCATTCCGGCGATGACGTCCGGGACGGCTTCCTTGGCGCTCTCCGCGGTGACGTCGGCGCCCGCGGCGCGTGCGGCGTCGATGATCAGGGCGCTGGTGACGCCCGGGATCGGGTCCTCGCGGGCCGGGTAGATGTCCAGGACGACGGAGCCGTCGGCGAGGGCGAGCGCCTGGCCCATTTCCGCGCCGAGCTCCTGGGTGCGGGAGAAGAGGTGGGGCTGGAAGACCACCAGGACGCGGGAGTCCTCGCCGGCGGCGCCGCGGATGGCATCGAGGTCGGCGGTCATCTCCGACGGGTGGTGGGCGTAGGAGTCGATGACCTGGACGCCGCCCGCCTCGCCCTTGAGCTGGAGGCGGCGGTTGACGCCGGTGTACGTGCCGAGGGCGGAGGCGAGGTTGTGCGGCGGCAGGTCCAGGGCGACGCCGGCGGCCAGGGCGGCGACGGCGTTGTGGGCGTAGTGCCGGCCGGGGACCGAGACGGTGAAGGTGAGGATCTTGCCGCTGGTGAGGGTGACGGTGACGTCGCTGGTCAGGCCGCGGGGGTTGACCTTGAAGATGCGGACGTCGGCGTCCTTGGACTCGCCGTAGGTGACGATCTCGATGTCGAAGCGGCCGGAGATCTTCTCGGTGAGCTCGCGGGCGCCGGGGTGGTCGGCGGAGATGACCAGGGTGCCGCCGGGGCGGATGCGGCCGACGAAGGTCTCGAAGGACTCGTAGATCTCGTCCATCGAGGCGTAGTTGGCGTGGTGGTCCAGCTCGACGTTGAGGACGATGGCGACCTCGGGCGCGTACTTGTGGAAGCTGCGGTCGCTTTCGTCGGCCTCGGCGACGAAGATCTGGCCGGCGCCGTGCTCGGCGTTGGAGCCGGGGACGTTCAGATCGCCGCCGATGGCGTAGGACGGCTTGAGGCCGAGGGAGGTGAGGGAGACGGCCAGCATGGAGGTGGTGGTCGTCTTGCCGTGGGTGCCGGCCACGGCGATGGGGCGCAGGCCGTCCATGAGGGCGGCGAGGGCGTCGGAGCGGTGGACGACCGGGATGCCGCGCTCCTGGGCGGCGGCCAGCTCGGGGTTGTCCTGGCGGATGGCGGAGGAGACGACGACGCAGGTGGCGTCCGCGGCGAGATGTCCGGCGGCGTGGCCGATGTGGACGGTGGCGCCGAGGTCGCGCAGGGCCTGGGCGGTCGCGGAGTCCTTGGCGTCACTGCCCGCTACCCGCGCGCCGCGCTGCGTGAGGATCTTGGCAATGCCCGACATGCCGGCTCCGCCGATACCGATGAAGTGCGGCCGGTCCATCGAGGCTGGGATGGCGGGTGCCATGGGTGGTCTCCCTGAATCGTCATCGTCACGTGCGGTCGTGCGGGTCGTGCTGTGATGCGGTGGTGCTGTGGGTGATTCTCGCACCCGGCACCGACAGGGCGGGGCCGCACGGTCGCACGGCGGCGATTGCGGCGCTCAGCGGCGGATCAGGCCCTGGGCGGTGGCGGCGGCGACCGCGGAGGTACGGGAGTCGACGCCCAGCTTGGCGTAAATGTGGACGAGGTGTGACTTCACGGTCGCCTGGCTGAGGAAGAGCTGCTTGCTGATCTGCGCGTTGGACAGGCCGTCGGCGACGAGCTGCAGGACCTCGGTCTCACGGCGGGAGAGCGCGGTGGCGGGGGTGCGCATGCGGTCCATCAGGCGCAGCGCGATGGTGGGCGCGAGCGCGGATTTGCCGGCGGCGGCGGTGCGTACGGCGGCGGCCAGTTCTTCGGGCGGGGCGTCCTTGAGGAGGTAGCCGGTGGCGCCGGCCTCGATGGCGGCGAGGATGTCGGCGTCGCTGTCGTAGGTGGTCAGGACCAGGACGCGGGGGGCGCCGGCGCGGCCGGTGATGGCGGCGGTGGCCTGGGAGCCGAGCATCTTGCCGCCGAACTGGAGGTCCATCAGGACGACGTCGAGGTCGAGCTGTGCGGCGAGGCCGACGGCCCCCTCGGCGGTGGGGACGTCGGCGACGATCTCGAAGTCCGGTTCGGTCTCCAGGACGGCGCGCAGTCCGGCGCGTACGACGGGGTGGTCGTCGGCGAGCAGCAGCCGGATGGTGGGGGTGTCGCCCCGCTCCGGCCGGGCCGGGGGGCTGGCGGGGGAATGCGCGGCGGTCACGGGGCGGCCTCCGGGGTGGCGGGCGCTGCGGGGCAGGGCAGGGTGACGGCGACGGCGGTGCCCTCGCCGGGCGCGGATTCGACGGCGAGGGTGCCCTGCAGCGCGCGGGCGCGGGCGCGCATCGCGGCGAGGCCGAAGCCGGTGCCGGAGGCGGCCGCGGAGCCGGGGGCGGGGACCCGGGAGGGCACGAAGCCGGCGCCGTCGTCGACGACGTCCAGGGCGACCTCGGTGTCCATGTAGCTGAGGGTCAGCTCGACGCGGTCCGCGGCGGCGTGCTGGACGGTGTTGGCGAGCGCGGACTGGGCGATGCGCAGCAGAGCGACCTCGTGCGGGGTGGGGAGTTCGGTGGGGGCGCCGGAGATGTGGCAGTGCACGGCGAGGCCGGAGGTGCGGGCGGTGGTGGCGCAGAGCCGTTCCAGGGCGGCGGGCAGCGAGCCGGCCTCCAGGTCGGGCGGGCTGAGGGCGCGCACGAAGCGCCGGGCCTCGGCGAGGTTGTCGACGGCGGCGATCCGGGCCTGGCGGACATGGCCGAGGGCCGTGTCGGGGCGCTCGGGGATGGCGCGCTCGGCGGCCCGGAGCAGCAGCTGGATGCTGGAGAGGCCCTGGGCGAGGGTGTCGTGGATCTCGCGGGCCAGCCGCTCGCGTTCGGCGAGGACTCCGGCGGCGTGTTCGGCGGTGGCGAGGTCGTTGCGGGCGGCCGTGAGCTCCTCGATGAGGCGGCGGCGGGCCTCGCTCTCCCGGTAGAGGGCCTCGTAGCCGAGGACGACGGCGACCGCGACGGCCGCGCCGAGGACGGGGCCGACGACCGTGCCGACGCTGAGGGTGTGGGTGTGCCAGCCGAATCCGGCGACGGCGGCGGCGGTGGTGGCCGCGACGGCGGGCAGCGCCCCGCGCAGCGGCAGCAGATGCAGCTGGACGAAGAAGAGCGGGAAGGCCAGCCAGACGCCGTCCGGGGTGAGGGCGAGCAGCACCAGCCACAGGAGCACGACGGCCCCGAGCCAGAGGCCGGCGGCGGCGGTGGAGGTACGGATGCGGGGCAGCGAGGGGCCCGCGGCATACAGGGCGAAGAGCGCTACGGCGGTGACGATGACGGCCGGGGCGTCGGCGGTGTGGTCGGCGACCGCCCGGACACAGGCGAGCGCGAGCAGCGCGGCCACCATCAGGTGGAGGCAGGTGCGCAGCACCCGCAGCACGGGGGTGAGGGAGTGATCGCTCCCGGCTTTCTCGGTCACGGCCTCTTCAGGCTACGGGCCCCTCCGACCTGCGGCATCAATCGAAAGGTGGAGCGCGGGCCGCATCTTTCGATACGGGCGGACCCCTCCTGAGCGGGATGTGCGGGGCCGCGGCCCCGGGCGACGGTGGGGTCAGCCGCCGGGCAGTGGGTCCGGCAGCCCCGATCCGAGGATGGCAAAGCCTGTGTTCGTCGCCTGGAGAGACCTGAGGTTCGCCAAGGGGCGGTTCGCCCTGATGGGCACCGTCATCGTGCTGATCACGGTGCTGGTGGGCCTGCTGTCGGGCCTGACGGCGGGCCTGGGCCGGGAGAACACCTCGGCGGTCACGGCGCTGCCCGCCGACCATCTGGTGTTCTCGGCGCCCGCCGAGGGCGGTGCCGTCTCGTTCACGGATTCGCGGCTGGCGGAGCGCACCGTGGGCGACTGGGCGCGGGTGCCCGGCGTACGCAGCGCCGAGCCGCTGGGGATCGCCACGACGAAGGCGGAGGCGGGGAGCCGCACCGCGGCGGTGTCGGCGTTCGGGATACGTCCCGGGTCGCCGCTGGGGCCGGGCGGGACCGCCATCGGTGACGGCGAGGCGGTGCTCTCCGAGAAGGCCGCCCGGTCGCTGGGCGTACGGGCCGGTGGCTCGTTCACGCTGGGCGGGCGCACGGTCGAGGTGGCGGCGGTGTCGGGCGCGGCGATGTACAGCCACACCCCGGTCGTGTGGACGTCGCTGGGCGACTGGCGGCGGCTGCCCGGCGGCTCCGGTGGTGCGACCGTCGTGGCCCTGTCCACCGGCGGAGCGGCCGATCTGGCCGCCGCCGACAAGCGGCTCGGCACCCGTACCGTCACGGCCGACGACGCCCTGAAGGCGATCGGCTCCTACAGCGCCGAGAACGGCTCCCTCCAGCTGATGCGCGGGTTTCTGTTCGCCATCTCCGCACTGGTCATCGGCGCTTTCTTCACGGTGTGGACGATTCAGCGCAGCGGCGATGTCGCCGTCCTGAAGGCGCTGGGCGCCTCGACCCGTTCCCTGCTGAAGGACGCGCTCGGCCAGGCCGTCGTCCTCCTGCTGATCGGTACGGGCCTGGGGACCGCCGTGGCGGCCGGGGTGGGTGCCGCCGTCGGTGGCACCGTGCCGTTCGTGCTCGACCCCGCCACCGTGCTGATACCGGCCCTGATCATGATCGCGCTGGGTGCCGTGGGCGCCGCGCTGTCCATCCGCCGCATCACGTCCGTAGACCCGCTGACCGCCCTGGGAAGTGCCCGATGAGCCTCGAACTGACCGATGTCACCCTCACCTACCCCGACGGGGGCGGCCGGCTGACCGCGCTGGACGCGGTGTCGCTGGCGGTGCCGGCCGGCCGGATGACGGCGGTGATCGGCCCGTCCGGCTCCGGCAAGTCGAGCCTGCTGGCGGTGGCCGCGACGCTGATCACCCCGGACTCCGGGCGAGTGGTGATCAACGGCACGGACACCGCGGGCCTGAGCCGCGCCGAGCTGACGACGCTGCGCCGCACGACGATCGGCACGGTCTTCCAGCAGCCGAATCTGCTGCCGTCCCTGACGGCCGCCGAGCAGCTGCAGGTGATGGCCCACCTCGACGGCCGCTCCCCGCGTAAGGCCAGGTCGCGGGCGCTGGAGCTGCTGTCGGCGGTCGGCCTGGAGGAGCAGGCCGGCCGGCGGCCGCACCAGCTGTCGGGCGGCCAGCGGCAGCGGATCAACATCGCGCGGGCGCTGATGAACGAGCCCGCCGTCCTGCTGGTCGACGAGCCGACCAGCGCGCTGGACCACGAGCGGGGCGCCGCGGTGCTCGATCTGCTGACGACGCTCACCCATCAGCGCGCGACCGCGACGGTGCTGGTCACCCACGACCGTTCGCATCTGGACACGGTGGACGAGATCGTCGAGGTGCGGGACGGGCGGCTGAGCACCCCGCTGCCGGCGTGAGCGGGGCCAGGGGCCCGGCCGCGCTCCGCCGGCCGGGCCCCTGGCTCCCCCCGTTGCCTCCTAGCTCCCGTCGTTGACCGCTTCGTCGGGTGCGTGGGCGAAGAGTTTGAGCACCGGCACGCCGACCTTGTGGCGGGCCCGGGAGGCCCAGTCGCGGTGGAAGAACTCCTCGACGAAGTGCGGCGCGGTCAGCACGATCACCTCGTCGGCGTGGGTCTGCTCGACGACGGACTGCAGTAGGTCAAGCGGGTGCTCCTCGACCACCTGTCCGACGGCCTCGGCCCCGGTGGCGCGCAGTGCCGTGAGGGTGTGGGTCAGCGCGCGCTCGACGGGAAGCTCCGCGGTGGTCTCCGCACCCTCGCGCACGGCGTCGTCGAATTCGCCCAGTGCGACGTCGTCGATGGCCCGCAGCAGGACGTCCTGCTTGCCGCGTGGCTGCATCAGGACGACGAATGATCCCTGGTCATCGCCGTGCAGGGTGCTCACGAACTCCACGTCGGCGGGCGTCAGAGGCTTCTCGATCATCAATACGCTCGTGAACACGACGACGCCCTTCTCCTCTTGGGCCCGCTAGGCTCGGGCCCACAGAAACCATCCTGCCCCGTCGCCACACGGGACCTGTTGGCCTTTAGTGTGCCCAACCGAAGCTAAGCGGAACTGATAATTCCGCCCATTGTCAGGACCGACGGTATCGGGTGAACAGGAACCCGGCCTCCTCCAGAACGGATGCCAGGGCGAACCGCTCCGGAACCGGCACCGCCGGGCCGTTCATGATCCTCGGCGCATCGCCGACGGCGACCACCGGAGCCAGCGACAGACACATCTCGTCCAGCGCCCCGGCCGCCGCGAACTGCCCCAGAAGCCTCGGTCCGCCCTCGGTGAGCAGCCGCTCATGCCCCCGCTCGGCGAGCAGCCCCGCCACCCGCGCCGGATCCACGCCCAGCCCCTCGCCCGCGAAGAGCACCTCGACGCCCGCCGCACACGCCGCTGCCACCCGGTCCGCCGGGGCGCCCGCGCCGGTCAGGACGAGGGTGGGCACCAGGGGCTCGGTGAACAGCGGCAGCGTGAAGTCCAGGCCGAGCCCCGCGGTCACCACCGCGATGGCGGGGGCCGGGCCCTGGCCCGCGGCGGCCCGCCGGGCGGCGAACGCCTCGCGCGCGCGAGCCGGCCGGTAGCCCTCCTTCCGGACCGTTTCCGCGCCCGCCACCACCGCGTCCGCAAGGCCGCGCAGCACGCCGAAGATCCGCATGTCGGCCGCGCCGGACAGCGGCTGGGAGCGGCCCTCGTGATGGGCCGCGCCGTCCATGGACGACACCATGTTCGCGCGCAGCCAGCCGGTCCGGCCGGCCCGTACGGGATCGTCCGCCGCCGGGTAGGCGTAGGCGTCGGCCAGCTCCTCCAGCGTCCACTCGCGGTCCGTGGTGTCCGCGGGCACCGCCCCCGACGTGGGGTTCTCGTCGCCGCGGGCTGCCGCGGCCGGGGTGGTCTGCTGAACGAACGGTGGATACAGGCGTCGCATGGCGGCAGTGTGACATGCCTCGCTCACCGGACCGAGGGGTCCTGCGGAGCGACTAGGCTGGACGGCTGTGTCGTCGTCTTCTCACCCCTCGCCCTCCCAGCCCGCTCCTATAGCCGGAGCGCCGGCTGACGGGAGCGACGCGGCCCCCACCGCCCTCACCGCACGCGCGCCGCAGGTCCCGGCCGACCGTCTGGTCGCCGAGATGGTGCCGCCGCCGCGTTTCCAGGGCGCCCGCTTCGACACCTACATACCCGACGCCAACCAGCCCAGCCAGGCCGAGGCCGTCGAGGTGCTGAGCGCCTTCGCGGCAAGCATCCAGGGCGGAGCGGGCGCCGCCGGTACGGCGAAGCGGCGCTGGTTCGCCAAGACCCCCAAGAAAGCCGCCCCCAAGGGTCCGCGCGGTGTCTATCTGGACGGCGGCTACGGCGTCGGCAAGACCCATCTGCTCGCCTCCCTGTGGCACGCCACCCCCGCCCCGCCCGAGCGCAAGGCCTTCGGCACGTTCGTCGAGCTCACCAACCTCGTCGGCGCCCTCGGCTTCCAGCAGACCGTCCGCACCCTCGGCGAGCACAAGCTGCTGTGCATCGACGAGTTCGAGCTGGACGACCCGGGCGACACGGTCCTGGTCTCCACCCTCCTCGGCAAGCTGGTCGACTCCGGCGTGGCGCTGGCCGCCACCTCCAACACGCTGCCCGGGAAGCTCGGTGAGGGCCGGTTCGCCGCCGCCGACTTCCTGCGCGAGATACAAGGCCTCAGCGCGCACTTCCGCCCGCTGCGCATCGACGGCGAGGACTACCGCCACCGCGGTCTGCCCGAGGCACCCGCCCCGTACGACGACGAGACGGTCACCCGCGTCGCCTACCGCACCCACGGCTCCTCGCTCGACGACTTCCCCTCCCTGCTGGACCACCTCTCCAAGGTCCACCCCAGCCGCTACGGCGCGATGTGCGACGGCATACAGGCCGTCTGCCTCACCGACGTCCAGGCGGTGCCCGACCAGTCCACCGCGCTGCGCCTGGTGGTCCTCGCGGACCGGCTCTACGACCGCGAGATACCGGTGCTGACCTCCGGCAAGGCCTTCGACGAGCTGTTCAGCGAGGAGATGCTGCGCGGCGGCTACCGGAAGAAGTACTTCCGCGCCATCTCCCGGCTCACGGCCCTTTCGCGCGACGCGGGGGCGCTGGTCGCGCACTAGGCGCGCGGGCGCGGCGGCGGGGCGGTGGGGCGGCGAAGGCCTCCTTCGGCTCTCGTCCCATGGGCATCCGGGGGAACACTGGTTCGCCTGGTTCCCGGCGGCGTGGGCGCGTGGTACACACAACCGGGTCACGTCACCTGTCCGCCAACAGGGAGTTGCCCATGTCCGCGACACGACGTCAGATCCTGGCAAGAACCGGTGCGTTGGGGGCGTCCATCGCCTTCGCCGGGAGCCTCTCGGAGATTTTCGCGGGGACCGCGACCGCCCAGAGCATGGGCCGAAGCGGCTACGGACCGCTGGTCCCCGACCCCGACGGCCTGCTCGACCTCCCCAAGGGTTTCCGCTACCGGGTCCTCTCCCGGGAGGGCGACCCGCTCCGTTCGGGCGAGGGCAAGGTGCCCAGCAACTGTGACGGCATGTCGGCGTTCCCCGGGCGCCGCGGCGGCACGTATCTCGTCCGCAACCACGAGAACCGTACGCACTCCCGCTCCGCCGTCCCCCGGGTCCCCGATCTGACCTACGACCCCGGCGGCGAGGGCGGCTGTACGGCCCTGGAACTCGACCGGGACAACACCGTGCGCTCCGAGCGGGTCGCCATCGCCGGTACCTCCACCAACTGCGCGGGGGGCCATACGCCTTGGAACACCTGGCTCACCTGCGAGGAGACCGAGTTCCGGGCCGGTGAGGAGAACTACACCAAGGACCACGGGTTCATCTTCGAGGTCGATCCCTACGACCCGCGGCGCACCGGAGCCGTCCCGCTGACCGCCATGGGCCGCTTCCAGCACGAGGCCATCGCGGTGGACCCCGGCACGGGCACGGTCTATGAGACCGAGGACGCCTTCGAGAAGCCCTTCGGCCTCTTCTACCGCTTTCTGCCCGAGAAGCCGATGGGCGGCCGCGGCTCACTGCGCGCGGGCGGCCGCCTCCAGGCGCTGCGGGTCCCCGGTGTGCCCGACCTGTCCACCGTCCAGCAGCCCGGCGCCACCTTCGACCGCGTCACCTGGGTGGACGTCCCCGATCCGCTGGCACGCCGGACCCCGATCCGTTTCCAGGACTTCGGCCCTCAGGGCATCACCCACGCCCAGAAGCTGGAGGGCTGCTACTGGGGCGGCTCCTGCGTCTACTTCGTCTCCAGCTTCGCGCATCGCGACGCCGGTTCGGCGGCCGACCACTACGGCCAGGTCTGGAAGTACGACCCGAAGCGGCGCCGGCTCAGCCTGGTCGTGGTCTTCGGGCCGGACACCGATCTGCAGCTTCCCGGCGAGTCCCCCGACAACATCTGCCTCGCGCCCAGCGGCGGCCTGATGGTCTGCGAGGACGGCGAGGGCGCCCAGCACGTCTTCGGCCTCACCCGGGGCGGTGAGGTGTACGCCATGGCCCGTGGCCGGCAGAACATCGGCACCCCGGACAAGCCGGAGTGGGGCGAGTTCGCGGGGGTGACCTTCTCCCCCGACCACCGGACGATGTACGTCAACTGCTACACCCCGGGGACGACGTTCGCGGTGACGGGCCCCTGGCACCACTGACCGCCCGCCACCCAACACCCATCACCCATCACCGACCGGCCCGTCCCCGGCTAGCCGGAGCAGGCGGAGCGCTGGGCTTCCTGCCACTCGCACACCGGGCAGAGCACCATGCCGGGACGGTCGGCCGGATACTCGGTCGGCTCGGCGCACAGCACACAGTCCGCGTACGGCGGTCCCCCGGCGGGACCGCCGGAAACGGCAGCATCGGGAACGACGCCACCAGAAACGACGCCACCGGGAGCGGCGCAGTAACCGGTGTCGACGGGCTCGTCGTGGGCGTGCTCGGTGTCCGGCATGGCATCGAGCGTACGCCGGAGGCACCCCGGTCAGGCACCCGGTCAGGTACGCCGGGAACTCAGCGCGCAGGCGGCCGCGACGGCCGCCACGGCTATCGGGACGGCCCCGGCGAGCGGCAGCCACGGCATGCTGACCGTGCCGTGCGCCGAGCCCGTGACCAGGCCCGTCAGCGCGGCATTCGCCGGCGAGGCGCCCAGGACGAGCAGCAGCAGCGCGGCCAGCAGCCCCGCCGGTATGGCGGAACCGGAACTGCGCAGGACCGGCCAGTTGCACAGCGCGCCGATCGCCGCGCCGAGCAGCACACAGGCCAGGGCGGTCAGCAGTCCGGCGGCGGTCGCGGGCAGCAGGGGGACGGCGACCCGCCGATACGAGGAGTGGGCATCGGACACGAAGGCGACAAACGCCGTGCCCAGGAGGGCGAGCAGCAGGGCGGTCAACGTCGCGGTCAGCAGGCAGGCCAGATGGACGCGGCCTGGACCGGCGGCGGCCGCGGTGCAGTTGCGGGCGGCCGGGGGCTCGTTGGTGACACAGATCCGGGTCAGCCAGACGGCGACGGGCAGCAGCCCGGCGGCGGCGACGCCGTACCCGTCGAGAATCGGTCCGCCGGTCTGGATACCGATGGCCAGGTACGCGGCGTAGAGGATGACCGGCGGCAGCCAGCGGTGCGAGCCGACGAGCAGGGCCGCCTGATAGCGGAGCAGGGCGATCATGTGCGGGCCGTCCCGTCGGAGTCAGGGGCGGAGCCGGGCGCGGGCGCGGCGCCCTGGGCGGGGTCTGCGAACGGGGCCTCGGGCGGCGAGGCGGGCGGGACGGTGGTGACCGAGCGGATGTGCCAGGGCGGATGCGCGCCGAGCAGGGCCCGGAGCAGGGCGTCGGAGTGGGCGGCCGCGACGGTCAGCCGGGACGCGCCGTCGGAGCCGCCCGAGATCTGTGGTGCGCCGGGCAACTGCGCGGCGGTGGGGCCGGGTCCGTGACGCAGCAGGCCGCCCGGTGCGCCCTCGGCCTCGATGATCACCCGGGGGCCCGTGGCCACCGTCTCCGCCGCCGGTCCGCGCTCCTGCGGCATCAGCAGCCCGTCGACGACGCGGTGGCACACGGTGGCCGCGCCTGCCAGGCGGCGCGGGTCGTGGTCGACGAAGACGACGGTGCCGCCGTCGGCGGTCCGCTCGGCGACCGCCCGGTCGAGGACCTCGCGCGCCCCCCGGTCCAGGCCGGTCCAGGCCTCGTCCAGGACGAGGAGTTCGGGCTCGGCGAGCAGCGCCTGGGCCACCGCGACCTTCTGGCTGGTGCCCTTGGACAGCTTCGCCAGCGGAGTGCTGCCGTGCCCCGCAGCCCCGAAGCGGTCGAGCCAGGCGGCGGCGCGGCGGGCCGCCTCGGGCCCGCGCAGGCCCTGGATACGCCCCAGATGGGTGAGGTAGCCGACGGCGGTGAAGGGCAGCGCCGCGGGGAACCGCTCGGGCACGTACGCGGCACGCGGGCGGCCGGTGATGCGTCCGGCGCTGGGGCGGTCGATGCCCGCGAACAGGCGCAGCAGAGTGGACTTTCCGCTGCCGTTCGTCCCCTCGATACGCACCAGCGCCGCGGCGGGCACCTCCAGCTGAACGTCCCGCAGCACCCAGGGCCCCCGCACCCCGTAACGCCGCCCGACCCCGTCGAACCTCATGCCCCCCGGCACCTTCCCGCCCCGTCCCCCGGATCCGTCACTCCCCCAACTCCTCGCACCCCCCGCTTGGTTCCCGCGGGATTCCGGTCGCGGTGGATGCGGGTGCCACGCCGACGCAGGGGGCCGATGACCAGGAAGAAGCGACCGCTGACCCTACGGCCGCTCCTCGTCGGCGGGCGCCTGCTCGGCCGGGAAGAGGATCGGGCTGAGGAGGTACGGTGCGCGGCCCGGGGCCGGCTGGTTGGCGAGCCGGGGACCCAGCACCGCAAGCAACTCATGCCCCAGCTCGCCGAGTTCCTCCGGACTGAGCCGCACAGTTGCGAGGTGATCAGCACCCGGCCTCCGGAGAGCGCGTGCACCACGCGCAGGCGCACCTGATCAACGTCACCGGCATCACCGTCTGCGGCAGCGTCCATGTCGTTCACCGGCTCCCCCGGCCAAGGAACGCCGCCACCAAAGGCACGAGCGGAAAGGCATCGGCCGCCAGCCATCCGCGGCGCCCCGCGAAATGGCAGCACGCCGCCTCCGGGAGCGTCGGCGAAGGGCGGTGCCGTCGACCCGCCCGCTGCAGCGGCGCGGCCCGGCCACCCGGCACGAGAAGACCGTCACCGCCGCTCGCGCCGGACTCCGCTCCGCCGGTACCGCCATCCGGTCCGCCCGCCCGATCCGCACGTGAGGCCTCGGTCCGCCTCGGACAGGGCCCGGCTAGTTCCCCGCGGACTTCTCCGGACGCAGCTCACTCGGCCGTACGATCACGAACCCGTCACCGTCCAGACGCAGTTGGACGGCCTCGCCGGAACCGCCGCGGAGCATCGAGCCGATGCTCTGCGAGCGGTGCAGCGAGGTCTGCAGGGAGGTGCTCCAGCCGACCACCGCGTCGGTGTCGACGAACACCGGGGCCTGGGGGGAGACGGGTATGACGATGGGGTTGCCCTCACACATCACGCCGAGCTTGCCCTGGCCGCTGAAAACGGAGTTGAAGAGTCCGCCGCCGGTCATGCCGGCACCCTTCACGACCTTGATCTCGTAGGAGAGGGACGAGTCGAAGCACAGCACGTTGCGGCCGTTGATGGTGATGCCGTCGCCGGCGGTGAGATCCATGATGAAGCAGTTGGCGGCCTCGTGCGCAAACCACACCTCGCCCTGGCCCCGTACGGTCATCAACGCCAGGCCCTCGCCGGTGACGGCGCGCTTGAGGAAGTTGCCGACCCCCTGGCCCTGCCGCTCGAACTGCAGGTTTCCCCGATAGGCGATCATCGCGCCCTGCCGCGCGCAGCACTCACCGTTCACCGCGTACTTGATCGATTTCGCGTTCTGCTGCGTCATGCCGGGCGCGGTGGCCGGCTTGGCCATGTTCTCGGGAGCGAAGAGGTCACTGTTCATGGCGAGGATGCTAGGCCGATCGTGGGCGCGTTGTCGGTGAGTGCTGGCAAACTGGTGCAAGTGACAGGAACAGACACCACCAGCCCCAGCAGCCCCTTCCGCCACGAAGAGACCGAGAGGGACTCGGCGCCCCAGTTCGTACTGCCGCTGGTCGCGCGGATCGAGCGCGCCGAGCCGCCGGCGCGCACCGACGCGCTGGAGACGGCGGCGCGCGCGGTGCTGGTGCTGCTGTCGGACGAGCGGGCGGCCGGCGAGGGCGAATGGGCCCAGGCGGTACGGGACTGGCAGGACGCCCGGATCCGGAAGGTGGTGCGCCGGGCGCGCGGCGCGGAGTGGCGGCGGGCCGAAGCCCTGCCGGGCATCACGGTCACCGGGGACCGCGCCGAGGTCCGGGTCTTCCCGCCGGTTCCGCTGGACGGCTGGCCCAAGGACCTGGCGCGGCTCCAGGTGTCGGGCACCGAACTGAGCGACCCGGAACCGCCGGTCGCGCCCGGCGCGGACCGGCCGGTGCTGTGGCTCAACCCCGAGCTGGACATGTCCGCCGGCAAGGAGATGGCCCAGACCGGACACGGCGCGCAGCTCGCCTGGTGGGAGCTGACCGAGGAGGAGCGCACGGCCTGGCGCGCGGCCGGGTTCCCGCTGGCCGTACGGTCCGCGGAGCCGGCGGCCTGGGACGCGCTGACCCGCAGCGGGCTGCCCGTGGTGCGCGACGCCGGGTTCACGGAGATCGCCCCGGGCTCCTGCACGGTGGTCGCCGACCATCCGGCGCTGCGGCGGGCGTTGTCGCACGGCGGGTGAGGGCACCCGCGGCGGAAGCTCAAATCAACCTCTGAACACCGCGGATGCAGGGTTCGGCCCGCTGTCAGTGGCCATGAGTACCCTCACCACGGAGGGAGAGGGGGAACCATGGAGCGCCTTGGTACGGGTATCGGCTGGCGGCCGGAAATCGCCGCGGAGATCGCCCGGCTGCCGGGTATCGACTGGGTGGAGGTCGTGGCCGAGAACATCTGTCCCGGTCATCTTCCGCAGGCCGTCCAGGAGCTGCGCGAGCGCGGCACGACCGTCGTACCGCACGGGGTCTCGCTCGGTCTCGGCGGCGCCGACCGGCCGGACGCGGGGCGGCTGACGGCCCTGGCGGAGCGCGCCGAGGCGCTGGGGGCGCCGCTGGTCACCGAGCACATCGCGTTCGTCCGGGCCGGCGGGCCGCTCACCGCCTCTCCGCCGATGGAGGCCGGGCATCTGCTCCCGGTGCCGCGCACCCGTGACGCGCTGGACGTGCTCTGCGAGAACGTCCGGATCGCCCAGGACGCGCTGCCGGTGCCGCTGGCGCTGGAGAACATCGCCGCGCTGATCAACTGGCCGGGCGAGGAGCTGACGGAGGGGCAGTTCCTGACCGAGCTGGTCGAGCGGACGGGGGTGCGGCTGCTGATCGACGTCGCCAACCTCCACACGAATCACGTCAACCGGGGTGAGGACCCGGCGCGCGCGCTGGACGAGCTGCCGGTCGAGGCGATCGCCTACGTCCATGTCGCGGGCGGCGTGGAGCGGGACGGGGTGTGGCACGACAGCCATGCGCATCCGGTGACCCGGCCCGTGCTGGACGTCCTGGCCGAGCTGTGCGCCCGTACGACGCCGCCCGGTGTGCTCCTGGAGCGGGACGAGGACTTCCCCGAGGGCGGCGAGCTGGCGAGTGAGCTGGACGCGATACGCGCAGTGCTGAAGGAGGCCCGCCATGTCCGAGCGGCTTGAGGTGGTGCGCGGCGGCAGGGGCGCTCCCGGGTCCGGCACCGACGCGGCACGGCAACGGCTTGCGCTCGCCCAGACCGCGCTGCTGTCCGCGCTGGTGGCCGGCACACCGGCCCCTGAGGGCTTCGACCGGGCCCGGCTGGGCGTGCAGAGCCGGGCGCTGACCGCCAAGCGGGCGTCCGTCGTCGCCAAGATCGCGCCCGAGCTGCCGGAGATCCTCGGCGACGGCTACCGTGCCGCCTTCCTCGACTATGCGCGGCACCGCCCCATGACCGGCGGCTACCGCCACGACGCCCTGGACTTCGCGGGGTATCTGCTGGCCCTGGGCCGTCCCGAGGACCCGGACGCGCGGCGGCAGCTGACGCAGTGGTGGCGGGATCGCGCGGGTCCCAGGCCGCCGTCCTCCGGGCCCGCGTCCCGGCTCGTGCGCGCGGTCCGCCTCGCGCTCCACCGGGGTGAGTGACATGACGTACACAACGGGGGTGTACGTCGCGGTCGTCGTCTCGTCGCTGGTGCTCGTCATCGGCACGGTCACGACCCGGCGGGCCACGCCGCGGCCCCGGCTGGTGGACTCGCTGACCCACGACGTCTGGGAGATCGCGTTTCTCGCCGGTGGTCCGGGCCGGGTGGTGGACACCGCGCTCGCCAGGATGCACGAGGACGGCCGGCTGGCGGTCGGCGGCCCCGGGGTGGTGACGGTACGGCAGCCCACCGCGCAGGACGCGGTGGAGGCCGCCGTCCTCAACGCCGTCACCGGGACGCCCGGCGGGGCGCTGCCCGCGCTGCGCACCACCGCCATGCAGAGCCTGCCCGTCCAGGCGATCGGCGACCGGCTGGCCGCCCGAGGGCTGCTGCGGCACCCGCGGAACGGCAGCGGCTGGCGCCTGATGGCCCGGATCCAGATGGCGGCCTGTGCGGTGCTGTTCTTCGGCGGCTTTCTGCTGACCCTCGTGGGAGCCACCGGGGGCGACGACTACGAGGTGCCGGTCTTCATCGCGATCATCCCCGGCCTCCTCGTGGCCACGGTCGTCGCCGCGGTCTGCAAGGCGGCGCTCCGGCGACGGGTCACGATGGCGGGCACCTTCGCGCTGAAGTCCGCGCGGAGCGCCCACGGCACCGGCGCGGCCGGCGACGCCGTCCAGGCCGCGGGGATGGTGGTGGCGCTCGGCGGTGCCGCGGTGATCGCGGACGAGATGCTGCGGACGCAGCTGACGGAGGCTCAGCGCACCATGGCGGCCGCCTCCGCGTCGTCGTCGGCCACCGGTTCCACCGGCTCGTCCGGCAGCAGCTGCGGCTGGGCGACCCCCGGCGACGGGGGCGGCGGCTCCTGGTGCGGCTCCTCCGACGGCGGGTCGTCGTCCGGCTGCGGGAGTTCGTCCTGCGGGGGCGGCGGGAGTTCGAGCTGCGGGGGCGGGTCGAGCTGCGGAGGCGGCTCGTCGTGCGGAGGCGGCGGGGGCGGCGGCTGCGGGAGCAGCTGACAGGCCCTGGGAATCGGGAATCGGGGCACGGCGCCGGTGAGCCGCGGGCGCCGTGCCCGGATGCTGAGAAAAGGCATGGCGGTCCCGGCCGGCCGTCCCATAGAAATTCGGCCATGTGGCTCCTTTTCCTCGCCGTCGCCTGGGTGGCGGCGGGTCTGGCCTGCGCCGGTGTCTGCCGGGCCGCCGTCGCCGTCGCCCATGCCGCGCGTCCGGCATCCGGCGCGGACGACTTGCGGCCCCCGGAGCTCACCCTCTACGAGACCGCCTATCTGGCCGGCGGCCCGCAGCGGCTCACCGATGTCGCCCTGGTGTCGATGGCCCGGCAGCGCCGGCTGCTGCTCGCGCACACCGGCTGGGCCTCGGTCGTCGACCCGGTCGGCCACGACGTCGTCGAACGCGCGGTCCTGGCCGCCATAGGGCCCGACGGCCAGCGCCGGATACCCGCGATACGGGGCATCCTCGCCACCGACGACACGGTGCGGGCGCTGTCCGAGGGCCTCGTCGACGCGGGTCTGGCGCTGCCCGCCCCCGCCCGCAACAGGGTGGGTTCGGCCGTCCGGCGGCTGCGGGGCACCCTCCTCCTGGTGCTGCTGACCGCCGGGGCGGCCATCTGGACGACACCGGCCGGGACCGCGAGCGGGCCGGTGCTGATGTGGTTCGCGCCGCCGCTCGTACTGGCCTGCGGTACTTGGGCGATGGCCCGTATGGAGATCCATCCGTACCCGGACTGGGCGACCCCGGCGGGCGAGCGGCTGCTGCTGCGGCATCTGCCCGCCGACGCCCAAACCGCCCTCACCGCACTGGCCGTGCACGGCCGGACCACGCTCACCGATCCGGCCCTGCGGACCGCCCTCCACTCTTCCGGGGCATAGCGTCCGACACCGGTGCCCGGTGCTTTACATCGCGAACCCCCCGCTCAACTATCCCTTTTGTATGCACACCGTGCGGCCTAGTGCACCGAGCCTCTCGTCGTGCGCCACGCACCCGCACCCCACGAAGGGACGGCTCGTGAGAACACTTGCGTTGTACGGCGCCATCGGGTCGCTGGTCGTGACCGCCATGGCCACCGCCCCGGCCGGAGGTGCCACCGCGCCGCCCGCCGCGCCGCCCGCCCCGGTGCCGGAGCGCATCGTCTTCGGCCGCTGTGCGCCCGTGGAGCATCTGCCCGCCTCCGTGCAGTGCGGCACGCTCAAGGTGCCGCTCGACTACGCGCGCCCGGAGGGCAAGAAGATCACCCTCACCGTCAGCCGGATCCGCGCCACCGCCCCCCAGGAGCGGCAGGGCGCGCTGGTCTTCAACCCCGGCGGCCCCGGCGCCAGCAGCATGGAATTCCCGCTGTACGGCGCGCTGCCCAAATGGCGGCGGACCGCCCGCGCCTATGACTTCGTCGGGTACGCACCGCGCGGCGTGGGCCGCTCGGCGCCGCTGTCCTGCCAGGACCCGAAGGAGTTCACCAAGGCGCCCACCGACACCCAGCGCTATCCCACCGAGGCGTTCAAACGGGAGAAGATCGCCCAGGCGCGGGCGTATGCGCAGGGCTGTGCGCGCAACGCCGGGGCCGATCTGCCCTTCTACAACTCCATCAACAACGCCCGCGACCTCGACATGCTGCGGGCCGCGCTCGGGGAGCAGAAGCTGACGTTCATGGGTGCGTCCTACGGGACGTACTTCGGCGCCGTCTACGCGACGCTCTTCCCCGGGCACATCCGCCGGATGATCTTCGACAGCATCGTCAACCCCGACCCCCGGCAGATCTGGTACCGCAACAACCTCGACCAGAACGTCGCCTTCGAGCGCCGCTGGAACGACTGGCTGCGCTGGGTCGCCGCGCACGACGCCACCTACCACCTCGGTGCGAGCCCGAAGGCGGTGCAGCGTTCCTACGACACGGCCATTCAGCGGGTGCGCCGGGTGCCGGTCAACGGGAAGGTCGGGCCCGCCCAGCTGCAGGCGGCGTTCCTCAAGACGGGCTACAACGACGCCTACTGGCCGATCAGCGCCCAGTCGCTCGCGTCGTATCTGCACGGCGACACCAAGCCGCTGGCCACCCAGACCCTGCCCAAGACGAGCAACGACGTCGCCGAGGAGAACATGAACGCGGTCTACACCGCCGTCGAGTGCAACGATGCGTCCTGGCCGCGCGACTGGGCGACCTGGGACCGGGACAACACCCGCGTCGCCCGTACGGCGCCGTTCGAGACCTGGGACAACGCCTGGATGAATCTGCCGTGCGCCTTCTGGCCGGACCGGACGGAGTCGGCCTCGGCCGGGCTCGATGCCGCGGCCGACAGGGTGGTCAAGGGCGTCTCGCGGGACGCGGCCGGGCACGGGCTGGACGACGCCACCGGCAATGTGGCGGCGACGGCGGTCGACGAGGCGCTCGGGCGGCGCGGCCCGCTCGACATCCGCACGGCGCCCGGCGCGCTGCCCCCGGTGCTGCTGCTGGCGGCCGAACGCGACGCGGCGACCCCGTACCCGGGCGCGGTGGAGCTGCACCGGCGGCTGGCCGGGTCCTCGATGGTCACCGAGCGCGGTGCGGGCACCCATGGCATCGCGCTCGGCGCCAACGAATGCGTGAACCACTACACGGAGGCGTATCTGCTGCGCGGTGAGGTCCCGGGGCACTCGGCGAGCTGCCCGCCGCGTGCGGAGCCGATGCCGAACCAGCTGCCGCAGCGGATCGCGAAATAGCCGCGGCCGCACCCCGACGGAGAAAGCGCTGCGGGCCGTCCCCTGGAGGGGGCGGCCCGCAGCGCTTTACGGCACCGTGGGCCGGACCGGCGGCGACGGTCCGGCGGCCGGAGGCGTTACGCCAGGCCCGCGACCAGCTCCGAGACCGCCTTACGCCGCCCCGTGTAGAAGGGGATCTCCTCGCGGACGTGCATCCGCGCCTCGGAGCCGCGCAGATGACGCATCAGGTCGACGATGCGGTAGAGCTCATCGGCCTCGAAGGCCAGCACCCACTCGTAGTCGCCGAGCGAGAACGACGGCACGGTGTTGGCGCGGACGTCCGGGAAGCCGCGGGCCATCTTGCCGTGGTCGGCGAGCATCCGGCGGCGGTCCTCGTCGGGGAGGAGGTACCACTCGTAGGAGCGGACGAAGGGGTAGACGCTCACATAGGCGCGCGGCTGCTCGTCGGCCAGGAAGGCCGGGATGTGCGACTTGTTGAACTCCGCGGGGCGGTGCAGCGCCATGTTCGACCAGACCGGCTCCAGCGTGCGGCCGAGCCGGGTGCGGCGGAAGAGGTTGTACGCCTCCTGGAGGGCATCCGAGCTCTCCGAGTGCCACCAGATCATGATGTCGGCGTCCGCACGCAGACCGGACACGTCGTAGGTGCCGCGCACCACGACGTCCTTGGCGGCGAGCTGCGCGAACAGCTCCTCGACCTCGTCGGCGTAGCCCGCGCGGTCCTCCGGGAGGACGTCGCGCAGCTTGAACACCGACCAGAGGGTGTAGCGAATGACCTCGTTGAGGTCCTTCGCCTTCTTGCCGGCGTTCGGTGCCTTCTCGGAGGTCTTGTCGGAAGCGGTGGCGGGGGTCGAAGCGTCTGTCATGTCGTCCATTCTCACTCGCCCGGAGCGGTGACCCGCGGCAGGGTGCCGAGGATGTCGTCGGCGGCTCTGCGGGCGGAGGCGATGCAGGCCGGGATGCCGACGCCGTCGTAGAGCGCGCCGCACACCCGCAGCGGGCCCGGCAGCCCGGCGACGGCGGCGCGGATCCTGGCCACCCGGTCCAGATGGCCGACGGTGTACTGCGGCAGGCCGCCCTCCCAGCGGGTGACCGTGCTCGCGACGGGCCGCGCGGCCAGGCCAACCGCCGCGCCGAGGTCGGCGAGCGAGAGGTCGACCAGCTCGGAGTCCTCGCGCTTGAGATCGGCGTCGTCGTGGTAGCGGCCGAGGGAGGTGCGCAGGACGAACAGGTCCGGGTCGGCGCCGCCGATCCAGTCCCACTTGTGGCTGGCGAAGGTGGCGGCCTTGATGCGGCGGCCGTCGACGGGCGGTACGAGGAAGCCGCTGCCGGCCGGCGCCCGGTCCAGGTCTGAGCGGCGGAAGGCCATGGTGACCAGCGCCATCGAGGCGTAGTCGACGGTGTCCAGCTCGGTGGCGGCGACCGGGCAGCCGGTGCGGAGGATGCGCGCCGCGTCCCCCGCCGGGGTGGCCACGATCACCGCGTCGGCCGCGAGCGAGCCGTCGCCGACGGGGACCTGCCAGCCGTCGTCGCCGGCCCAGCGCAGACCGTGGACGAGGGAGTGGTGGCGGATCTCGCCGCCCGCCGCGCGCACGGCCTCGGCGACCGCGCCCGGCAGCGTGCCGATACCGCCGTCGAGGCCCATGAAGACGGGCCCGTCGGCCGGTGCGCCGACGGCGGCGCGCACCTGGAGGGCCCGTACGCCCGCGAGGAGTGAGCGCTCGCTGCGGGCGGCCTCGAAGAGCTGCGGGACCGCGGCGCGCATCGAGATGCGGTAGGCGTCGCCCGCGTAGACGCCGCCGAGCAGCGGCTCGACGAGCCGGTCGACGACCTCGCGGCCCAGGCGCCGGGCGACATACTCGCCGACGGCGACGTCCTCGCCGACCTCGGTGCGCGACAGCCGGGTGTCCTCCTCGATGCGGGCGAGCCCCGCCGCGGAGAGCACACCGGAGGCGGCGAGCGGCGCGAGATCCCCGGGGACGCCCATGACATGGCCCTTGGGCATCGGGCGCAGCGCGTCGCGGGTCCACAGGGAGGCGGTGGCGGTGCCGGGCGGCTGGAGGCGGTCGCCGATGCCGACGGCCCGCGCGAGGTCCACCGCCTCCGGCCTTCTGGCCAGCATCGATTCGGCACCGAGGTCGACCGGTACGCCCGCGATCTCGCCCGCGCGCAGCTTGCCGCCGAGCCGGCCGCCCGACTCCAGGACCGTCACCCGGGCGCCGCCTTCGAGCAGGCGGTGCGCGGCCGCCAGACCCGAGATGCCGCCGCCGATGACGATGACGTGACCGACGCCGGCGGGCGGTCGGCCCGTACTGCTGTGCACTGCGCTCATGCCTCCACTGTCTCAGAGCCCACTGACAGGACCGTGACCGGATCGCGATCTGCGGACGGCAACCCCGCTCCCCCGGTGACCGTCGAAGCGGCATCAGCATCAAGCCACTTGGAGGGCGAGCAGCCGATGCGGCACGTACGGGGAATGCGGGGAGCGGGGAACGGTGGCCGGCCATCGGGCCGTCGGGGGGCCGCGGCGGGCGTATTGCTCGCCGCGTCGCTGGCGGTGGCCGGATGCAGCGGGTCGGACGGCGTCAGCATGAGCGCCGATACGAGGGCGGGAGACGGCGCGGCGGTCGCCCCGTCGCGGGCACCGGGCGCGGAGCGGGACGGCGGCACCGGTGCGACGGACGCGACCAGGGGCCGGGACGGCAAGGCGGCGAAGGTCGTCCCCGAGCAGATCATCCGGACGGCCACCCTCACGGTGCAGACCAAGGATGTGCCGGCGGCGCTGGCCAAGGCGCGCAGCGCGGTGGACGGTGCGGGCGGCTACGCCTCCGAAGAGAACACCGACCGGGACTCCGGGGGCCACGACCGGTCGCGGATCGTGCTGCGGGTGCCGCCCAAGGAGTACGACGCGGTGCTGGGGCGGCTGGCCGGGCTCGGCAAGCTCGTCTCGCGCGAGGTCTCGGCGAAGGACGTCACCGATCAGGTGGTGGACGTCGACAGCCGCCTCAAGACGCAGCGGGAGAGCGTGAACCGGGTGCGTGCGCTGATGGACAAGGCGACGTCGATCGGCGACATCGTCTCGCTGGAGTCCGAGCTCAGCACCCGCCAGGCGAACCTCGAATCGCTGGAGGCCGAGCTGAAGTCGCTCAAGGAGCGCACCGGCATGGCCACCGTCACGCTGCTGTTGCGGCAGCCGGACGCCACGCCCGAGGAGCCGCAGGACGAGCCGGTGTCGTTCGGGGATGCGCTCTCCGGCGGCTGGCACGCCTTCATGGCGGCCGTGCGGTGGCTGCTGGTGGCGATCGGCGCGCTGCTGCCGTTCGCCGCGGCCGGGGCGGTGCTGTACGGGCTGTGGCGGCTGGTCCGCGGGCGGCTCCCGGCGCAGTGGCGTACCCGGCGGCGGGCGGCCGGGAGCGGCGGCCCCGGGGGGACCGGCCCTGCCGCGGACCGAACGGACGGCGGTCCGGCGGACGGCGACGGAACCGGGGAGGCCGACCGGTCCAGGGTCCCCGGGGACCCCGGGGAGTCCGAGGCCGCCGCGAAGCCCGAGGCGGCCGGAACCGCCGGGGAAGGTGACCGGGGAACCCGTTGACACCGGGCAACGGCGGGCAAAGACTCGGCGGTGGGCGACGACGATCTTCGGCCCGGCTCCGGCCGGCCGTCGCCCGCCCCCCACCGCCGAGCCGGGACAGCGAGGACAGCGCCTGATGAGCGACGCACGCCTGCGGGATGTCTACATCGTCGATGCCGTACGGACCCCCGTCGGCAAGTACGGCGGCGCCCTGGCCGGAGTCCGGCCCGACGATCTGGCCGCCCATGTGGTCAGGGCCCTGGTGGACCGCACGCCCGGCCTCGATCCGGCGCGTATCGACGACGTCTGCTTCGGGGATGCGAACGGCGCGGGCGAGGACAACCGCAACGTCGCGCGGATGGCGGTGCTGCTGGCCGGCCTGCCGGTCACCGTGCCCGGGGTGACCGTCAACCGCCTGTGCGGCTCCGGCCTGGAGGCGGTCATCCAGGCCGCCCGCGCCATCGCGCACGGCGATGCGCATATCGCGGTGGCCGGCGGCGTGGAGTCGATGAGCCGCGCCCCGTATGTGCTGCGCAAGCCCGAACGGGCCTTTCCCGCGGGCCATCAGGAGATGTTCTCCTCGACGCTGGGCTGGCGGATGGTCAACCCCCGGATGGCCCCGGAGTGGACGGTGGCGCTGGGCGAGGGCGCCGAGCTGATCGCCGACCGGCACGGCATCACCCGCGAGCAGCAGGACGTCTTCGCGCTGGCCAGCCATCAGAAGGCGGCACGGGCCTGGCAGGCAGGCGCCTACGACGCGGAGGTGGTGCCGCTGCCGGACGTGGACCTGGCACGCGACGAGACGATCCGGGAGGCCTCCTCCCTGGAGGCGCTGTCCAAGCTCAAGCCGGTGTTCCGTACGGCCGGCGGGACGGTCACCGCCGGGAACTCCTCGCCGCTGAACGACGGCGCCGCGGCGCTCCTCCTGGTCGACGAGGAGGGTCTGCGGGCCACCGGCCGCGAACCGCTGGCCCGTATCCGCGCCAGTGCGGTCACCGGCATCGAGCCGCAGCTGTTCGGCCTCGGCCCCGTGGAAGCGGTACGGCGCGCCCTGGAGCGCTCCGGGCGCACCTTCGCGGACGTCTCGGCCTTCGAGCTCAACGAGGCGTTCGCCGCGCAGGCGCTGGGCTGCATCGGCCAGTGGCCCGAACTGGACCCCTCGGTGGTGAATCCCCGGGGCGGCGCCATCGCCATCGGCCACCCCCTGGGCGCATCCGGCGCCCGCCTCGCGGGCTCGGTGGCCCACCAGCTCGCCGCCCAGGGCTCGGGCACGGGCCTGGCGGCGCTGTGCATCGGCGTGGGGCAGGGACTCGCGCTCGTACTGGAGCGTTAGGCTCGGCGCCGCCCGGCGGAGCGATCTCCGACAGGGCGGCATCCGGCCAAGCGGTATCCAACAGAGCGGCACCCGGCGAAGGGACCCGGCATGGCGGCGGAACGACTCGTGGTCGTCGGCGGCGACGCGGCGGGCATGGCCGCCGCCTCGCAGGCCCGTCGGCTGAAGGGGCCCGGCGAGCTGGCCATCACCGCGTTCGAGCGCAGCCATTTCACGTCGTACTCCGCGTGCGGCATCCCGTACTGGGTCGGCGGTGCGGTCGACGGGCCGGACGCGCTGATCGCCCGCACGGCGGAGGAACACCGCGCCCGGGACATCGATCTGCGGCTGCGCACCGAGGTCACGGAACTCGACCTGGACGGCGGCCGGGTGCGCACCAGGGATCTGGAGGACGGCGGCAAGGAGTCGTGGACCGGCTTCGACAAGCTGGTGCTGGCCACCGGCGCCCGGCCGATGAGGCCTCCGCTGCCCGGTTTCGACGCGCCGGGCGTCCACGGGGTGCAGACCCTCGACGACGGCCAGGCCCTGCTGGACACGCTGGCCGCGACCGAGGGCCGGCGGGCCGTGGTCATCGGCGCCGGCTACATCGGCGTCGAAATGGCCGAGGCGCTGATCAACCGTGGTTATCGGGTCACGGTCCTGGAGGCGCGGGAACAGCCGATGTCCACCCTGGACCCGGACATGGGCGCGCTGGTGCACGAGGCGATGTGCGGCCTGGGCATCGAGACGGTGCGCGGCGCGGCGGTCACCGAGGTGCTGACCGACGCGTCAGGGCGGGCCCGCGCGGTGGCCACGAAGGACGCCCGGTACGAGGCCGATGTGGTCGTCCTGGGCATGGGGGTACGGCCGGAGACCACCCTCGCCGCCGCGGCCGGGCTGCCGCTGGGCGAGTCCGGCGGGCTGCTCACCGACCTGGCGATGCGGGTCCGCGGCCACGACAACATCTGGGCGGGCGGCGACTGCGTCGAGGTCCTCGATCTGGTCTCCGGGCGCGAGCGCCATATCGCGCTGGGCACCCACGCCAACAAGCACGGCCAGGTCATCGGCGCCAATGTGGCCGGCGGCTATGCGACGTTCCCCGGGGTCGTCGGTACGGCCGTCAGCAAGGTCTGCGATCTGGAGATCGCCCGCACGGGGCTGCTGGAGCGCCATGCCCGCGCCGCCGGGCTGCGGTTCGTCACCGTCACCGTCGAGTCCACCAGCCGCGCCGGCTACTACCCGGGCGCGCGCCCGATGCACGTCAAGATGCTCGCCGAGCGCCGTACGGGGCGTTTGCTGGGCGCGCAGATCGTCGGCCGGGAGGGCGCGGGCAAGCGGGTGGACATCGCGGCGGTCGCGCTGACGGCCGGGATGACCGTGGAGCAGATGACGGCCCTCGACCTGGGCTACGCCCCGCCGTTCTCCCCGGTGTGGGACCCGGTGCTCGTGGCGGCGCGCAAGGCGACCGCGGCGGTGCGGGCGGCCGGGGTCTGACCGGGGCCGCGCCTATTCCTCCTCGTCCCCGTCCTCGGGCGCCTCGTCCCACTCGTCCAGCCACTCCAGCCACTCCGCCGCGACCGAGGCCAGGTTGCGGGGGCAGGCCCAGGCGTCGAAGGGGAAGGCGCCCTCGGGGGCGGGGAAGGTCTCCGGGTCGGCGAGGTGGGCGAGGTGGGCGCCGACCGCGTCGCCCAGCGCGTCCCCGGTCCCCGGGTGATCACTGCGGTGCGGGCAGCTCACGGGGAGCGGCCCCGCGAGGACGTCCTCCAGCAGCGGACGTACGTCCCGGCAGACGGACGGCGGCAGATCCGACGCACCGATGTCCAGGCAGCGGACCGCGGCCAGGAAGAGGAAGACCTGCTCGCGGTCGTCGCCGGTACCCCGTGCACGGCGACGCGCGGCCCACACCGCGAGGTCCTCGGCGCCCGGCTCGTTCCGCACCGCGTCCACCAGCCGCTCCGCGATCCCCGCCACCTCCAACTCCCCGTCCGCGCGCAGGTACGCGTCGTCCAGGTGATCCGTGGGCCGCTCGCCGAAGAACCGCTCGCGGGCCTCGGTGAGGTGGCCGAGGGTGTCCCGGGCGAGGTCACGCAGCAGTACGGGGCAGGTCCAGGCGGCCGGCGGGGCCTCCTTGATCCCGTCCGCGGTGTTCTTCCGCATCCGGGCACGGCCTCCCGGGGTGAGGAGGTGGTAGCCGATGGCCGCGTCGGAATCCGGGTCGCCCGAGAGCGCGGGGTGTTCGCCGTCGGTGTGCGCGCAGGACGCGTCGGCCAGGCCCGGCAGGACCTTCTCCAGCGTCCCGATCATGTCGTCGAGCACCCAGCGCTGCTTGATCTGCCCGGAAACGGCGTACCAGCAGCAGGCCCGGAGGAGCACGATGTGCCCGGCGAGGGCCCCTTTCGTGGGGTGCGCGGGGATGCCCGTCCCGGCGATGATCTCGTACTCGGGCTCGACCCCGCCGCGCGGATAGCCGTGCAGGACGGAGGCGAGATCCCGGATGCCCTCCTGGTGATGCCGCGGCACCCGGTCGGCAACGCCTGCCACGGTGCCGGGCGCGATGATGTCCGCGGCGATCCGCGCGAACATCCCGACGCTGTGCGGGCAGCGGGCTTCCTCCACGGCGCCGGGGAGTTCCGGACGGGGCGCGGACAGCAGCAGATCGAGCTCGTCGTCACCGTGCCCGATGCTCACCAGAGCGCTCTCGTAGGGATGCGTCTCATGGCCGCACGGCGGCGGGTCACCGAGGGCACGGTCCGCCGCCCGCAGCGCCTCGACCACGGGCCCGGCCACCGCGTCGCCCGCGCGGGTGGCGATGTAGCGGGTCATGGAGAGAAGCCCGTAGACCCATGTCGGTGCGTACGCACCCCCCGGATCGGCGGCGAGCCGACGCGCGCAGTCGAGGACGACCGGGTCGGCCGCGTCCGGCCGGGAGTCCGGCCCGACCTGCTGCCAGGCGGCGGACAGAGCGGCAAGGCCGGGGGTTCCGGGCGGCGTCGGGTGCATGATCCCTACGACGCCCGGAACCCGGCGGAGGTTCCGCGGACGGTCCGCTCAGCGCGCCGTCTGCTCGTGCACGTACTCCACCAGCCGGGTCAGCGACTCCGGGTCGGTGTTCGGGGGCACGCCGTGGCCGAGGTTGAAGACATGGCCCTCCAGACCGGCGGCCGCGTCCAGGACCTCGCGGGCCTTGGTCTCGACGGCCTCGCGGGGGGCGAAGAGCACGGCGGGGTCGATGTTGCCCTGGAGCGCCTTGCCGGGGCCGACGCGGCGGGCCGCCTCGTCCAGCGGGACCCGCCAGTCGACGCCGACGACGTCCGCGCCCGCCTCACCCATCAGGCCGAGGAGTTCGCCGGTGCCGACGCCGAAGTGGATGCGCGGGACGCCGTAGCCCTCGACTGCCTGGAAGACCTTGGTGGAGGCGGGCATCACGGAGCGGCGGTAGTCGGCGGGTGAGAGGGCGCCGACCCAGGAGTCGAAGACCTGGATCGCGCTCGCCCCGGCCTCGATCTGCACCTTGAGGAAGGCGGCGGTGATGTCGGCGAGGCGGTCCAGGAGGTCGGCCCACAGCTGCGGGTCGCCGTACATGAGGGCCTTGGTGTGCTCGTGGTTGCGCGACGGGCCGCCCTCGACGAGGTAGCTGGCCAGCGTGAACGGCGCGCCCGCGAAGCCGATGAGCGGCTTCGGGCCGAGCTCGGCGGTGAGCAGGCCGATGGCCTCGGTGACGTAGGAGACGTCGTCCGGGGTCAGGTCGCGCAGCTGCGCCAGGTCGGCGCGCGAGCGGATCGGGTTGGCGATCACCGGGCCGACCCCGGGCTTGATGTCGAGGTCGATGCCGATGGCCTTGAGGGGGACGACGATGTCGCTGAAGTAGATCGCGGCGTCGACGCCGTGGCGGCGCACGGGCTGGAGCGTGATCTCGGTGACGAGGTCGGGCCGCATGCACGAGTCGAGCATCGCGATGCCCTCGCGGACCTTGCGGTATTCCGGCAGCGAGCGCCCGGCCTGGCGCATGAACCACACCGGGGTGTGCGGCACCGGCTCGCGCCTGCAGGCCTTGAGAAATGCCGAATCGTACGTACCGGTCTGCTGCTGGCCCACAGGCCTCTCGTTGGCGCTCACGCCCCAAATCTTCGCATGAGAGGCCGCCTGCAGGTTCGGGTAGGTGGCCGGGCATCGCGGCGCGCGGGGGCACACCTCCGAATGGGCGACGCGCGCAGCGGGTGTCCTCCCGGGCTGAGGGCTTTCTTCCGCCTAATCTTCCGGGCATGGCTGCGGCTCAAGAACACCTCGCGGACAGCGCGGACGAGACCCCGATCCCCTTCCGTCAGGCGGTCGAGGCGCTTCGCGCGGCACGGCTGCGGCCGGAGATCGAGATCGACCCCACGCCCGCGCCCAAGCGGCTCGCCCCGTTCGCGTACGCCCTGGAGGCGGCGGTCGTCGAACCGGGTGCGGGGCCGGACGGCGAGGACGCGGATCTGGCGGACGGGCGGCTGGTGCTCCTGTACAACCCGGCCGGCGACGAGACCTGGCAGGGCGCCTTCCGGGTGGTGACGCTGGCGCGGGCGGAGCTGGAGCCGGAGATGGGCACCGATCCGCTGCTGCCGGAGGTGTCCTGGTCGTGGCTCACCGGTGCGCTGGAGGCGCGCGAGGTGCACTTCGGCGAGCCGAGCGGGACGGTGACCCGCGCCGGGTCGCACTACTTCGGCGGCCTGGCCTCGCGCGAGCCCGCGACACAGATCGAGATCCGGGCGTCGTGGACACCGGCCGAGGGGCCGGGCGGGGTGCCGGACATGGCGGCACATCTGGCCGCCTGGTGCGATCTCCTGTGCCAGGTGGCGGGGCTGCCGCCGGCCACGCTCGATCCGGCGCCGCACGGCGGAGTGGTGGCACTGCCGCAGCGCCGCGGGCCGCAGCCACGTTGATCCCGTCCGCCGGGGTGACCCGGGGCGGGAGCCGTTGACGGTTCCGCCCGGTGACGACGAAAGACCGGTCACCGCGTCGATCCCGCCCGCCGGGGCGACCCGGGGCAGGAGCCGTTGGTGGTTCCGCCCGGTGACGACGCAAGACCGGTCACCGCGTCGATCCCGCCCGCCGAGGTGACCCCGGGCAGGAGCCGTCGGTGGTTCCGCCCGGTGACGACGCAAGACCGGTCACCGCGTCGATCCCGCCCGCCGAGGTGACCCCGGGCAGGAGCCGTCGGTGGTTCCGCCCGGTGACGACGAAAGACCGGTCGCCGGGTTGAGGGCCCCCGCCGGGCCGGTATGCCTCACGCACCGCTCGCCGATTACGCCCGGTGACCGGTATGCCTTACGCACCGCGATCATGTTCGCGCATGATCGGCGCCTTGGCGTGCCCTGGTGAAGGCCGGTGCGCAATCACTGCTCACTCGATGTTCACCCTTGATCGCTCAGGCATCCGATTTGCCCGAATTGCCCCTAACTAAATCGTGATCAAAGTCTAAAGTCCCGCCGGATTGCTGCCGAAGAGGTCAGTGACCCTTCCAACACGGATCATTCCGGCTCTCCCCAGTCGGCTTCCGTCCCCCGCCACTCCCCCAGGAGGCCCGGTGTCTGTTCTCCTCGAGCAACCTTCGAGCCTGGTCGCCTACCGCCCGAACAAGCCGACGGCCATGGTCGTCGTGGCCGACCCTCGCGTCCGCTCCACCGTCACCCGCCACCTGTGGGCCCTCGGAGTGCGTGACGTGATCGAGGCGTCGTCCATCGCGGAGGCCCGTCCCCGCGTCGGCAACCCGCGCGACATCTGCGTTGCCGACGTCCACCTTCCCGACGGCTCCGGCCTCACGCTCCTGTCCGAGACACGGGCCGCCGGCTGGCCCAACGGTCTCGCGCTGTCCGCCGCCGACGACATCGGCGCGGTACGCAATGCGCTGGCGGGCGGCGTCAAGGGCTACGTCGTCACCGGCACCCGTACCAACCTCGGCCTGCCCGGCCGGCCGGGCGCCGCACCCATCGGCGCCAACGCGGCCCGTATGCAGCGCCGCCCCCCGGGCGCCCCCGGGCACCCCGGCGGCTACCGCGAGCTGTCGGGCCGGGAGGTCGAGGTACTGCGGCTGGTTGCGGAGGGCCAGTCCAACAAGGCCATCGGCGTCTCGATGGGGCTCTCGGCGCTGACCGTCAAGAGCCACCTCGCCCGTATCGCACGCAAGCTCGGCACTGGCGACCGGGCCGGAATGGTGGCGGTAGCGCTGCGCACCGGCATCATCCACTGACCCCATCACCCGGCCATCGCGCCCGTCGAGGGAACGTTCCCTCGACGGGCGACGTGCATACACAGATACCCTTGACCACGTGACCGACGCCCAAAAGACCGCAGCAGAGACAGCAGACACGACACTGCGAGCATCCGGAGACTCGCCTCCGGACCCCCGACCGGCGCCGGTCCCGCTCCTGGAACCCCGCGAGGGCATCCCCCCGGTGACCGCCACCGACGCGGCGCTCGCCGAGGTCGTCGCGGCCTTCGCTGCGGGCCGCGGCCCGGTCGCCGTGGACGCCGAGCGCGCCTCCGGCTACCGCTACGGCCAGCGTGCCTACCTCGTCCAGCTGCGCCGCGAGGGCGCCGGCAGCGTGCTGATCGACCCGGTCGGCTGCCCGGACCTCACGGCGCTCGGCGAGGCCATCGGCGACGCCGAGTGGGTCCTGCACGCCGCCACCCAGGACCTCCCGTGTCTGCGCGACATAGGGATGGTCCCCACCCGGCTCTTCGACACCGAGCTGGCCGGACGGCTGGCCGGCTTCGCACGGGTCGGACTGGGCGCGATGGTCGAGAACGTCCTCGGCTTCGCCCTGGAAAAGGGCCACTCCGCCGTCGACTGGTCCACCCGCCCGCTGCCCGAGCCCTGGCTGCGTTATGCCGCGCTCGACGTCGAGCTGCTGGTGGATCTGCGCGATGCGCTGGAGGAGGAGCTGGAGCGGCAGGGGAAGCTGGAGTGGGCCCGGCAGGAGTTCGCGGCCATCGCCGCCGCTCCCCCGCCGCCGCCCCGCAAGGACCCCTGGCGCCGCACGTCCGGCATGCACAAGGTCCGCCGGCGCCGCCAGATGGCCGTCGTACGGGAGCTGTGGACGGCCCGCGACCAGGTCGCCCAGCGGCGCGACATCTCGCCGGGCAAGGTGCTCGGTGACGGCGCGATCGTGGAGGCGGCGCTGAATCTGCCGCCCAACAGCCACGCGCTGGCCGCGCTGCCCGGCTTCGGGCACCGCATGGGCCGCCGTCAGCTGGAGCAGTGGCAGGCCGCCGTCGACCGCGCCCGTGCGCTGCCCGAGAACGAACTGCCGCAGCCCGGCCAGCCGCTCAACGGCCCGCCGCCGCCCCGCTCCTGGGCCGACAAGGACCCGGTCGCCGCGGCCCGGCTGTCGGCCGCCCGCGCCGCGGTCACCACGCTCGCCGAGAGCCTGAACCTCCCGCAGGAGAATCTGATCGCCCCGGACACGGTGCGCCGGCTGTGCTGGGAGCCGCCGGCCGAGCCCACCCGGGAGACGGTCGCCGAGGTGCTGGCCGGGTACGGCGCCCGCCCCTGGCAGGTCGAGCAGGCCGCGCCGGTGCTCGCCGAGGCACTGGCGGCGAACGGCGGCTGACCAGCGACAACCAGCAGTCCAAGGCCCCGGCCGCGTGTGAGGACACGCGGCCGGGGCCTTTTGCGCGGCCGGGCACACCGCGGGGTACGCGTCCATCGGGTGTGATGTTCGCCGCTCCCGGCGGTGGGGGTGTGCAGCTTGGTTACCCGTAAGTAGCATGTGGGTGGGAAGCGTTCCTTGGGGGCGCCCCGCAGCAGTGCCATCCCGCACCCTGGAGGAGAGCCAACGTGCCTCGTACCGCTAGGGACGTCGTCTTCGTCGACGGCGTCCGCACCCCGTTCGGCAAGGCGGGCCCGAAGGGCATCTACCACGAGACCCGCGCCGACGATCTCGTCGTGAAGGCCATCCGGGAGCTGCTGCGCCGCAACCCGGACCTGGACCCCGCGAAGATCGACGAGGTCGCCATCGCCGCGACCACGCAGATCGGTGACCAGGGCCTGACCCTGGGCCGTACCGCCGGCATCCTTGCGGGCCTCCCGCAGTCCGTGCCCGGCTACTCCATCGACCGCATGTGTGCCGGTGCGCTGACCGCCGTCACCGCGACCGCGGGCTCCATCGCCTTCGGCGCGTACGACGCCGTCATCGCGGGCGGTGTCGAGCACATGGGCCGCCACCCCATGGGTGAGGGCGTCGACCCCAACCCGCGGTTCGTGTCGGAGAAGCTCGTCGACGAGTCGGCCCTGTTCATGGGCATGACCGCGGAGAACCTCCACGACCGCTACCCGCACATCACCAAGCAGCGCGCCGACGAGTACGCCGTGCGCTCGCAGGAGAAGGCGGCGAAGGCGTACGCGAACGGGAAGATCCAGCAGGACCTGGTCCCGATCTCCGTGCGGAACACCAACGCCGAGGTCGGCGAGACCGGTTGGGGTCTGGTCACCGCGGACGAGCCGATGCGTCCGGGGACGACCCTGGAGAACCTGGCCGGGCTGAAGACGCCGTTCCGTACGCACGGCCGCGTCACGGCCGGTAACGCCGCGGGCCTCAACGACGGCGCCACCGCCTCGCTGATCGCCTCCGAGGACTTCGCCCGGGAGAACAACCTCCCGGTCAAGATGCGCCTGGTCTCCTACGCCTTCGCGGGCGTCGAGCCCGAGGTCATGGGCTACGGCCCGATCCCGGCGACGGAGAAGGCGCTCGCCAAGGCCGGGCTCTCCATCGAGGACATCAACCTCTTCGAGATCAACGAGGCGTTCGCCGTGCAGGTGCTCGCCTTCCTCGACCACTACGGCATCGCCGACGACGACGCGCGCGTCAACCAGTACGGCGGCGCCATCGCCTTCGGCCACCCGCTGGCCTCCTCCGGCGTCCGGCTGATGACCCAGCTGGCCCGCCAGTTCGAGGAGCAGCCGGAGGTCCGCTACGGCCTGACCACCATGTGCGTCGGCTTCGGCATGGGCGCCACGGTCATCTGGGAGAACCCGAACCACAAGGACGCCGGAGGCGACAAGTGAGCACCACCACCACTACCGCCGAGCTCCTCAAGGGCGCGGCCGAGCTGTTCCCGGACGAGGTCGTGACGTCGGCGCACGTACGCCACCTCGACCTGCCGTACGGCGCGGGCAAGTTCGCGCTGATCACGCTGGACAACGGCTTCGACCACACCAAGCCGACCACCTTCGGCCCCGGCTCGCTGGCGAACCTGAACGCCGCGATCGACCAGGTGGAGAAGGAGGCCGCGGACGGCGACATCGTCGGCGTCGGCCTCACCGGCAAGCCGTTCATCTTCGCCGTCGGCGCCGACCTCAAGGGTGTCGAGCTGCTGAAGCAGCACGACGACGCGCTGGCCATCGGCAAGGGCGGCCACGAGGTCTTCAAGCGGCTGTCCGCGCTCGCCGTGCCGACCTTCGCGTACTACAACGGTGCCGCCATGGGCGGTGGCGTCGAGGTCGGTCTGCACTGCTCGTACCGCACGGTCTCCAAGGCGCTGCCCGCCTTCTCGCTGCCCGAGGTCTTCCTGGGTCTCGTCCCGGGCTGGGGCGGCTGCGCGCTGCTGCCGAACCTCATCGGCGCGGACAAGGCCGTCTCGGTCATCATCGAGAACTCCCTCAACCAGAACAAGCAGCTCAAGGGCCAGCAGGTCTTCGACCTCGGTATCGCGGACGCGATCTTCGAGGGCGCGGACTTCCTGGAGCAGTCGCTGCTCTGGACGGCGAACGTCCTCAAGGGCGACGTGAGCGTCGAGCGTCCCGAGATCGACCGCGGTGAGGCCTGGGACCAGGCCGTCGCCAAGGGCCGGTTCATCGCCGACGGCAAGGTGCACGGCGCCGCCCCGGCCGCGTACCGCGCGCTCGACATCATCGCCGCCGCCAAGGACGGTGACCTCCAGGCCGGTTTCGACGCCGAGGACCAGGCGCTCGCCGACCTGATCATGGGCGGCGAACTGCGCGCCGGCATCTACTCGTTCAACCTGGTGCAGAAGCGCGCCAAGCGCCCCGCCGGTGCCCCGGACAAGAGCCTGGCGCGTCCGGTCACCAAGGTCGGCGTCGTCGGCGCCGGTCTGATGGCCTCGCAGCTCGCCCTGCTCTTCCTGCGCCGCCTCGAGGTGCCGGTCGTGCTGACCGACATCGACCAGGAGCGCGTCGACAAGGGTGTGGGCTACGTCCACGGCGAGATCGACAAGCTGCTCGGCAAGGGCCGGATCAACCAGGACAAGGCCAACCGCCTCAAGGCCCTGGTGAGCGGCGTCCTGGACAAGGCCGAGGGCTTCGCGGACGCGGACTTCATCATCGAGGCCGTCTTCGAGGAGATCGGCGTCAAGCAGCAGGTGTTCGCGGAGGTGGAGGCCGTCGCCCCGGCGCACGCGATCCTCGCCACCAACACCTCCTCGCTGTCCGTCTCCGAGATGGCCTCGAAGCTCCAGCACCCCGAGCGGGTCGTCGGCTTCCACTTCTTCAACCCGGTCGCGATCCTCCCGCTGCTGGAGATCGTGCGCGGCGAGAAGACCGACGACGCCTCGCTGGCCACCGCCTTCGGCGTCGCCAAGAAGCTGAAGAAGACCGCGGTGCTGACCAAGGACGCCCCGGCGTTCGTCGTGAACCGCATCCTGACCCGCTTCATGGGCGAGATCCAGAACGTCATCGACGAGGGCACCCCGGTCGAGACCGCGGAGAAGGCCATCGAGCCGCTCGGGCTGCCGATGTCGCCGCTGGTGCTGCTGGAGCTGGTCGGCCCGGCCATCGGCCTGCACGTGTCGGAGACCCTCAACGCCGCGTTCCCCGAGCGCTTCACGGTCTCCCCGAACCTCGCGGCCGTCGTCAAGGCGGGCAAGCGCGGCTTCTACGTCTATGACTCCGGCAAGCCGGAGCTGGACCCCGAGGTCGCCGCGCTGCTCGAGCAGGGCGACTCGGTGCTGACCGAGGAGCAGGTCCGCGACCGCGTCCTGGACGCCGTCGCGCAGGAGATCGGCCTGATGCTGGACGAGGGTGTCGTCGCCGAGGCGCAGGACATCGACCTGTGCCTGATCACCGGCGCCGGCTGGCCCTTCCACCTGGGCGGCATCACGCCGTACCTGGACCGCGAGGGCGTCTCCGAGCGCGTGAACGGCAAGAAGTTCCTGGCCCCTGGCCTGGCGAGCGTGCCCGCGTAAGGGTGCACAGCTGATTGCGGAATGCGCGGGCCGGCTCGGCGGAGCCGGCCCGCGCTTTCGCGTTCGTGGCAGGCTGGCCCCATGGATTGCTTGGTCATTGTCGATGCCGCGAATGTCGTCGGTTCGGTGCCGGACGGCTGGTGGCGGGACCGGCACGGGGCGGCGGAGCGGCTGCGGGACGCGCTGCCGCGGTACGTCGACGAGGGGCTGCCGGGGCTGGCGGCGGCACCGCTGGAGATGGTGCTGGTCGTGGAGGGCGCGGCGCGGGGCGTGGCGTCCGTCGAGGGCGTACGGGTGGAGTCCGCGGACGGCAGCGGGGATGACCGGATCGTGGCGCTGGTGGCGGCGGAGGGCGGTGACCCGGACTGTCTGGTGGTCACCGCGGACCGTGCACTGCGGGGGCGGGTTGAGGCGTTGGGGGCGCGGGTGACGGGACCGCGCGCCGTCTGGGGCGGCGGGCGGGGCGGACGTCGGGCATGACGGGGCCCGTACGGCCGGGTGACCGTACGGGCCGGGTGGAGAGTGCGGGGCGGGCTTACGCGCGGGTGCCGGACGTGCCCTCCTGGCCTCCGGCGCCCTTGGGGCCGTTCCGGCGCAGGCGCATCCCGAGGCGGCTGTGCCCGCGCCCGTACACGAAGTAGATGCCGAAGCCCACCAGCATCCAGATCCCGAAGCGGACCCAGGTCTCGGCGGGCAGATTGAGCATCAGCCACAGCGAGGCGAGCACGGACAGCAGCGGGACGAACGGGACCAGCGGGGTGCGGAAGGAGCGGGGCAGGTCGGGGCGCGAGCGGCGGAGGATGACGACGCCGACGGCGACCACGACGAACGCGAACAGGGTGCCGATGTTGACCAGTTCGGCCAGCACGTCGATGGAGGTGAAGCCGGAGGCGATGGCGACGATGACGCCCAGCAGGACGGTCGCCCGGTACGGAGTGCCGAACCGCGGGTGGGAGCGCGAGAAGATCCGCGGCATCAGCCCGTCCCGGCTCATCGCGAAGAACACCCGGCTCTGGCCGAGCAGCAGGATCATGCAGACCGAGGTCAGGCCGACGGCCGCGCCGAAGCTGATGATGTTCGCGAAGAACGGCTGCCCGAGGTCCTTGAAGGCGTCCGCGAGCGGGGCGTCGGTGGAGAGCTTGCTGTACTTCTCCATGCCGGTGACGACGACGGAGACGGCGACGTAGAGCAGCGTGCAGATGGCGAGCGAGCCGAGGATGCCGCGCGGCACGTCGCGCTGCGGATGGCGGGTCTCCTCGGCGGCGGTGGCCACGATGTCGAATCCGATGAAGGCGAAGAAGACCACGGCCGCCGCGGCGAAGATGCCCATGGTGCCGAAGTTCGACGGGGTGAAGCCGAACATCAGCTGGACCAGCGGCGCGGCCAGCCCGCCGCCGCCCGTGGTGGGCTCGCTGGGCGGCACGAACGGCCGGTAGTTGGCGCCGCTGATGAAGAACGCGCCGGCGATGATGACCAGCAGGACGACGGTGACCTTGATGCCGACGATCACGGCCGTCACCCGCGAGGACAGCTTCATCCCGAGCACCAGGATGCCGGTCAGGACCAGGACCAGGATGCAGGCGAGGAGGTCGAAGCCGAACACTCCCTCATGGGTCCCGGACAGGCCCACGGGCAGATGCCAGCCGGCGGAGTCCATCAGCGAACGGATGTAGCCGGACCAGCCGACGGCGACCACCGCGCAGCCCAGGGCGAGTTCGAGGATGAGGTCCCAGCCGATGATCCAGGCGGGGAGTTCACCGAGGGAGGCGTAGGAGAAGGTGTAGGCGGATCCGGCGACCGGGACGGTGGAGGCGAATTCGGCGTAGCACAGCGCCGCCAGCGCGCAGACCACACCCGCGACGACGAAGGAGAGTGCGACGGCGGGCCCCGCCTGTTCCTTGGCGATCTTGCCGGTGAGGACGAAAATGCCGGTGCCGATGACGACACCGACACCGAAAACGGTCAGATCGAGGGCTGAAAGGGACTTCTTGAGACTGTGCTCCGGCTCCTCGGTGTCCTGGATCGACTGCTCCACAGTCTTCGTCCGGAACATGCCGCGATCGCGGCGCGAAATCTTCCCTGTGCCGTGCTGTGTGCTCATGGGCGAACCTCCGCCTGGACGACCCTCGCAACTCTCCTGAACTGACCGAGTCTCCGCAATGGGGAGAAACAGTCAGTGTCGGCGGGCCTTCGCACGGCGGTGATTCACCCGATGGGGTGTGACGGCAGGTATGCCGATGGGCCGGTCGGAACACTCGTACGGGTGTTCCGACCGGCCCATCGTGCCGCTGCGGGGCGGATCAGTCGCGGGCGACCTCGGCGGTCCGGCCGTCCGCGGCCGCCACGGCGTCGCCGCCGCGGTTGTCGATCCGGGCGACGAGGCCCGTCACCTGGCGGGCGATGTCCGGTGCGGTGAGCCCGATCTCGGCCATGACCTCCTTGCGGGAGGCGTGGTCGAGGAACTTCTCGGGGATGCCGAAGTCGCGCAGCGGGAGGTCCACCCCGGCGTCCCGCAGCGCCTGCGCGACGGCCGAACCGACGCCGCCGGAGCGGATGTTGTCCTCGACGGTGACCACGACGCGGTGCTTGGCGGCGAGACCCGGCAGCGCCGCGTCGACCGGCTTGACCCAGCGGGGGTCGACGACCGTGGTGGAGATGCCCTGCTTGTCGAGCAGGTCGGCGATCTCCAGGCACATCGGGGCGAGGGCGCCCACGGAGACGACGAGGACATCGGGCCGGTCGGCCTTGCTCTCGCGCAGGATGTCCATGCCGCCGGCCTTCCCGACCGCGGGCACGGCCGGTCCGACGACGCCCTTGGAGTAGCGCAGCACCGTCGGCGCGTCCGTGACCTCGACGGCCTCGCGCAGCTGGGCGCGCAGCTGCTCGGCGTCGCGCGGCGCGGCGAGCCGCAGCGTCGGCACGACCTGGAGCATCGACATGTCCCACATGCCGTTGTGCGAGGCGCCGTCGTCGCCGGTGACACCGGCCCGGTCCAGGACGAAGGTCACGCCGCACTTGTGCAGCGCGACATCCATCAGGACCTGGTCGAAGGCGCGGTTGAGGAACGTCGCGTAGACGGCGAAGACCGGGTGCACGCCGCCGGTGGCCAGGCCCGCGGCCGAGGTGGCGGCGTGCTGCTCGGCGATGCCGACGTCGTAGATGCGCTCCGGGAAGGCCTCGGCGAACTTCTTCAGGCCGACCGGCTGGAGCATCGCGGCGGTGATCGCGACGATGTCGTCGCGCTCCTTGCCGAGCTTGACCATCTCGTCGCCGAAGACGGAGGTCCAGCTGGCGGCCGCGGTCTTGACCGGCAGGCCGGTGTCCGGGTGGATCGGGCCGATGCCGTGGAAGCGGTCGGCCTCGTCCTGCTCGGCGGGCCTGTAGCCGCGGCCCTTCTCGGTGAGGCAGTGCACGATGACCGGGCCGCGGAAGCGCTTGGCGCGGGCCAGCGCGGACTCCAGGGCCTCGATGTCATGGCCGTCGATCGGGCCGACGTACTTCAGGCCCAGGTCCTCGAACATGCCCTGCGGCGCGATGAAGTCCTTCAGGCCCTTCTTGGCGCCGTGCAGGGTCTCGTACAGCGGCTTGCCGACGACGGGCGTGCGCTCGAGGAGGTCCTTGCCGCGGGCGAGGAAGCGCTCGTAGCCGTCGGTGGTGCGCAGCGTGGCGAGGTGGTTGGCGAGGCCGCCGATGGTCGGGGCGTAGGAGCGCTCGTTGTCGTTCACGACGATGACGAGCGGGCGGTCCTTGGCGGCGGCGATGTTGTTGAGCGCCTCCCAGGCCATGCCGCCGGTGAGCGCGCCGTCGCCGATGACGGCGACGACATGGTCGTCCTTGCCGCGCACCTCATTGGCCTTGGCGAGGCCGTCGGCCCAGCCCAGCACCGTGGAGGCGTGACTGTTCTCGATGATGTCGTGCGGCGACTCGGCGCGGGAGGGATAGCCGGACAGCCCGCCCTTGGTGCGCAGTCCCGTGAAGTCCTGGCGGCCGGTGAGCAGCTTGTGGACGTAGGACTGGTGTCCCGTGTCGAAGAGGACCTTGTCCTTCGGGGAGTGGAAGACGCGGTGCAGGGCGATGGTCAGCTCGACCACGCCGAGGTTCGGGCCGAGGTGTCCGCCGGTCTTGGACACCGCGTCGACGAGGAAGGTACGGATCTCCCCTGCCAGCTGCTCGAGCTGCTCCGGCTCCAGCCGGTCCAGATCGCGCGGTCCCCTGATACGGGAAAGCAACGCCACCCCTGCCTCCTTGTTGCGTTCTGCTTTGCTGCGTTCTGCCTTGCTGCCTGTTGCCGTGCATCGAGCTTGCCGATCAGATGAGTCTAATGTTCCGCTCGCGGTGCCGACGGCCGGGCCTTGCGATGTATGTCACCCGGGTGCGGCACCCGAACGGAGCCGCCCGCGGACACGGACCGGCCCCCACCGGTGTATGCCTGGTGGGGGCCGATCTGCCGGAGATGCCCGGCAGTGATCAGGTGCGTCCGGCGCGCTGCCGCGGATGCACGACGACCGGTGGTTATGTGCGCCCGGCGCGCTGCCGCGGATGCACGACGACCGGTGGTTATGTGCGCCCGGCTGTCTTCTGGGTGCGGCGGGAGACCGAGTCGATCACCACGGCGGCGAGCAGCACCGCGCCGGTGATCATGTACTGGATCTCGCTGGCCATGCCCAGGAGATTCAGGCCCTGCTGGATCGACTGGATGACCAGCATGCCCAGCAGCGCGGACCAGATCTTGCCGCGGCCGCCGAAGAGGCTGGTGCCGCCGATGACGGCCGCCGCGATGACGTTCATCAGCGTGTTGCCGGAGCCGAGGTTCTTGGTGGCACCGCCGGAGAGGCTGGCGATGAACAGTCCGCCGAAGGCGGCCAGCATCCCGGAGATGGCGAAGACGCTGATCCGGATCTTGTTGACGTTGATGCCGGCGCGGCGGGCCGCCTCGGCGTTGCCGCCGACCGCGAAGATCTGCCGCCCGTAGGTCGTACGGCGCACCACGAAGTCCGCGATGACCAGCACGGCGAGGAACAGCACCAGGGCCAGCGGCAGGCCGCGGGCGCCGGCCGGCTCGTTGAGGACGTAGGCGACCGCGAAGGCGATCAGGGCGACCACGCCGGTGCGCAGCAGGATCTCGCCGAGCGGCCGCGAGGGCAGCGCGGCGGCCTTGCGGCGCCTGGCGTCCAGCAGGAGCGATCCCGCGTACGCGAGGACCGCGACCAGCGCCAGGCCGTAACCGGCGGCCTTGTCCTCGAAGTAGTAGCCGGTGAGGTTCTCCACCAGACTGCCGCTCGGCGTGTTGATGGAGCCTTCCTGGCCCATCATCCAGATCTGCAGACCGCTCCAGCCGAGGAAGCCGGCCAGCGTCACCACGAACGCGGGCACGCCGACCTTGGCGAAAAAGAACCCATGGAGGGCGCCGATGGCGATGCCTGCGCCGATGGCCACCAGGACCGCGAGGTAGTCGTTGACGCCGTGGGTGACGCTGAGCACGGCCCAGACGGCCGCGCCGACGCCCGCCACCGAGCCGACCGAGAGATCGATCTCGCCGAGCAGCAGGACGAAGACGATGCCGACGGCCATGATGCCCAGGCCCGACGTGTAGACGCCGATGTTGGCGAGGCTGTCGGCCGACAGGAAGCTGCTGTTCTTCAGTTGGAAGACGACCGCGATCACGATCAGGCCGATGACGACCGGCAGCGAGCCCAGCTCACCGCCGCGCACCCGGCGCTTGAAGTCGTTGAGGTAGCCGGCGAGGCCCTGCTCGCGGACCAGCAGCCGGGGGTCGACGGCGGCGGGTGCGGCCTCGGTCGGCCCGGCCGCCTCGGCGGCCGGCTCGGCGGTCGTCTCCGCCGCGGGCTTCTTCTTGAGATCGGTCACGCCCCGGCCTCCTTCTTCACCTGGTCCGTGCGCGCCTTGCGGCGGGTGACGGCGTTGTCCGAGGCGCCGGTGATGGCGGCGATGACCTCTTCGTGGGAGGTGCCCTCGACGTCGAAGACACCGTTGTTACGGCCCAGCCGCAGCACCGCCACGCGGTCCGCGACTGCCTGTACATCGGCCATGTTGTGGCTGATGAGGATGACGCCCAGGCCGCGTTCCCGCAGCCGCTCGACGAGGTCGAGGACCTGCGCGGTCTGCTCGACGCCGAGGGCGGCGGTGGGCTCGTCGAGGATGACGACCTTCGGGTCGCCGATCAGCGCGCGGGCGATGGCGACGACCTGCCGCTGGCCGCCGGAGAGCGCGGCGACGGGGATGCGGACGCTGGGGATGCGGATGGACAGGGTGTCCAGCAGCTCCTTGGCGCGCTTCTCCATGGCGATCTCGTCGAGGACACCGGCGGTGCGGCTCTCGTTGCCGAGGAAGAGGTTGGCGACGACGTCGAGGTTGTCGCAGAGCGCGAGGTCCTGGTAGACGGTGGCGACGCCGAGTTCCTGGGCGTCGTGCGGCTTGTCGATGCGTACCGCCGCGCCCTCCCACTCGATGGTGCCGTCGTCGACCGGGTGGACGCCCGAGATGGTCTTGACCAGGGTGGACTTGCCGGCTCCGTTGTCGCCCACGAGGGCGACCACCTCACCGGGGTGGATCTCCAGGGTGACGTCCGTGAGTGCCTGGACGGCACCGAACCGCTTGGAGATTCCGCGCAACGCCAGCACAGGCGTAGCGGACACGTGAATCATCTCCTTCGCCGCCGTCGCAAACGGCGGGGATGGTGGTGCGAAGAGCGGGGGGCTCTGCGAAGTGGGGAAAGGGGGGCCCGCGCCAGGGACGGGGCGGCGCGGGCCCGGGGTATGCGTGGGGTGACGCCGGCTTTCCGATGCCGGCTGCCTGATGCCGGTTACTTGATGCCGGCCGCTTCGCAGGCCTTCTTGACGTCGCCGGTGCAGATCTGGCTCGCCTTGTAGACCTTGTCCTTGATGATCGTGGAGGCGATGTTGTCCTTGGTCACGATCTGCGCGTCGTACAGCTTGGCGGGGATGCCCTTGACCTCGCCGCTGAGGCTGTCGACCTTCCGGTCGGTCAGGGAGTCGATCTTGTCGCCCTTGAGGAGCTTGACCGCGATCTCGGCCGTGGAGTCCGCCTGCGGCTTGATCTGCTTGTAGATGGTGAACGCCTGGTCGCCCTTGAGGATCCGCTGGAGACCGGCGAGTTCGGCGTCCTGGCCGCCGACCGGGACCTCGACGCCCTGCTTCTTGAGGGCGGTGATGATGCCGCCGGCCATGCCGTCGTTGCCGGAGTAGACGCCCTGGATGTTGTTCTTGCCGAGCGAGTCGATTGCCGCGGCCATCTTCTTGTTGGCCTCGTCCGACGACCAGTCCGGGATGTCCTGCTCGTAGGCGATCTTCTTGACCTGCTTGTCGAGGACGCTGTGGGCGCCCTTCTTGAAGAACGGCATGTTCGGGTCGGTGGGCGAGCCGTTGATCATGACGACATTGCTGTCCTTGGCCTTGTCGCCGAGCGCCTTGACCAGTGCCTGGCCCTGCAGGCGGCCGATCTTCTCGTTGTCGTAGGAGACGTAGGCGGAGAGGTTGCCCTCGGCCAGCCGGTCGTACGCGATGACCTTGACGCCCTGCTTGGCGGCCCGGTTGACCCAGGACTTGGTGGCCTTGAAGTCGACCGCGTCCAGAATGATCACCTTGACGCCCTGGGTGATGAGCGCGTCGAACTGCTTCTTCTGGTTCTGGGTGTCCTGGTCGGCGTTGTTGTACTTGACCTTGCAGTCGCTGCACAGCGCCTTGATCTTCGCCTCCATCAGCGGGCGGTCGAAGGTCTCGTAACGCGTGGTCTTGTTCTCCGGCAGCAGCAGACCGATGGTCTTGCCGTCACCGCCGCCCGCCTTGGCGCCGTCACCGGCCTTGCCGCAGGCGGCCACGGAGAGGGCCATCGAAACTGCGGCGGTGCCTATGACGACGCGACGCGTCCAAACGTTCATGGGGTTGCCTCCCTGACGAGGCCGCGTCCTTGCGGCCGAGGTGGCTGGAAGTCAACTCGGCCGCCAGCCGACCGTCAAGGAGTAAATCCTTAACGAGATGACAACGGTGCCATGCGTTAGCTGTGTGAACTCAACGCTTTCACGCTATGGCGGGTGCGTTCCCGCTCTGAACGCCGTCGAGCAGGGTCGAGTCACCCATCTCGCTCAGCACCAGCGCGAGCGCGCCCAGGACCTCGGCGCGGCCGCCGAGGGTTCCTGTGACGATCCCCAACTGCCGTGCCGCGCTGGGAATGGCGTACCGCGACACCGACTCCCGGATCGGCGCCAGCACCAGCTCTCCGGCATCGGCGAGGTCGCCGCCGAGCACCACCCGGCTCGGATTGAGCAGATTGCACAGATTGGCCACGCCGCTGCCGATATGACGGCCTACGTCCGCGATCACCCGCCGGCAGCCGGGGTCGCCCTCGCGGGCCAGCTGCACCACCCGCGTCATGGTCAGATCCGCGCCATGGCTCGGCTGGAGCAGCGGCAGCACGTACCGGGCCGCGGTGAAGGTCTCCAGGCAGCCGCGGTTGCCGCAGCGGCAGACCGGCCCGGACTCGTCCAGCGTGATGTGCCCGATCTCGCCCGCGGTGCCGCCCGGCCCGCGGTAGATCTGCCCGCTGATCACCAGGCCCGCGCCGACGCCGCTGGCCACCTTGATGTACGCGAGGTCGGCCGCCCCGCGCCCGCCGCCCCACACCAGCTCGCCCAGCGCGCCCAGGTTGGCGTCGTTGTCGACGTACACGGGGACCCCGAGGCGGCCGGAGAGCTCCTCGCCGGGGTTCGTACCGGACCAGCCCGGCAGGATCGCCGTCGAGCCGAGGGTCCCGGATTCGACGTCGATGGGGCCCGGCACGCCGAGGCCGACGCCGATGACCTTGCCCGCGTTGATGCCCGTCGCCTCGATCAGCCGGTTGACCAGCTGTTCCGCGCGGTCGAAGCCCTCGGCCGCGGAGGCGTCCACATCGATCGGCTCGGCCTCCTCGGCGAGCACCTGATGGGCCAGGTTTCCGACCGCCACCCGCAGATGGGAGTGGCCGAAATCGACGCCCACGACGATGCCCGCGTCGCCCGAGAGGGAGACGCTGCGCGCCCGCCGGCCGCCCGCGGAGGTGGGGGTCACCTCGACGGTCCCGCCGTCCTTCAACTCACGAACGATGTTGGACACGGTGGCCGCGGACAGCCCCGTGCTCCGGGCGATCTCCGCCTGCGTGAGTGAGCCCGCCATACGTACAGCCCGTACGACCCGCTCCAGATTGGCCCGGTGCAGCGAGGACTGCGACCCCGGAGTCTCCATTGACTCATCCACTCCCGTCTGGGGCTGGGCCACATCAGCGGGGCCCGGCTCTGTCTCCAACATGTGAATCTAAGCTGACGCGCCGAGGCCGCCTCCCGTCAAGTCCTTGAGCTGCCAAGAGATCATGCAGAAGTCCGGGGGAATCGGTGGGAAACCGTGCGCAACGCCGGGGGCCTCCCGCGGCGAACCGGCGGGAGGCCCCTGTATGACGTGCATCGATGACGTGTATCGCGCGTACGGCGGGTACGGCTTCTCCGACCGTTGCCGCACGTCAGGCGCGGTACGGAGCGTGCCGCGTGCTACTTGAGCGCGCCCGCCGTCAGACCGGCCACCACCTGCCGCTGGAAGATGATGTACGCGGCGAGTACCGGCAGCATCGCGATCGTCAGGCCGGCGAAGAGCCCCGACCAGTCGCCCTTGTACCCCTGGCTCACGGCCAGCGCCACCAGCCCCTGCGTCAGCATCTTCTTGTTCGGGTCGCCGACATTGAGCACGGTCGGCAGCAGGTACTGATTCCACTGCCCGAGGAAGTTGAAGATCCCGACGCTGATCAGGCCGGGCTTCGCCATCGGCAGCATCACCTGGAAGAAGGTGCGGGTGTGCGAGGCCCCGTCGATGAGCGCCGCCTCCGCCACCGAGGTGGGCAGCGTTTTGAAGAACCCGCTGAGGAAGAAGACCGTGAACGGCAGCGAGTAGGCGATGTAGACCAGGATCAGGCCGTGGTACGTGTCCAGCAGCGCCATGTTCTTCATGACGAAGAACAGCGGCACCAGCGCCAGGATGACCGGGAAGCCCATTCCCCCCACGAACAGAAAATAGAGGAAGCGGTTCCCGGGGAAGTCGAAGCGGGCCAGCACATACGCCGCCATCGACCCGAGCAGCATCGTGCCGATGAGCGAACCCCCCACCACGATGAGCGAGTTGAGGAAGTACTGGCCCATGTTGGCCTTGTCCCAGGCGCGCGCCCAGTTGTCGAAATGCAGGACCGACGGCAGTCCCCAGGGCGAGCCGAAGATCTCGGTGTCGTCCTTGAAGGAACTGACCACCGCCCACAGCAGCGGCATGGTGACCAGCAGGCCCCAGATCACCAGGACGCCGTGCGAAAAGACATTGAGGACCCGGCCCTCGCCGCCGTTGCCGCCGGCGCTCTCCTTGCGCGGCGGCGCGGACCGGCCGGCCGAGGGCTTCTCCTTGGTGATGCCCGGCAGCTCCGCGGGATCCGTCTGCGCACTCATCAGAACTCCAGTCGCTCGCGTCGTCCCAGCCGCATCACGATGGCCGAGAAGATGAGGGTCACGATCAGCAGGGAAACGCCGATGGAGGTCGCGTATCCGGCCTGACCGTCGCGGAAGGTCTTCTGGTACACGTACAGCGGAAGGACCTCGGTGGAATAGTCGGGGCCGCCCGGACCGACGCTCATGATCTGCACGAACGCGAAGGCGGAAACGTCCAGGGCGAGGATGCCCATATAGATCCAGCCGGTCTGCACGGTGTCCCAGAGCAGCGGCAGGGTGATCCGGAAGAACGTGTTGAAACGGTTCGCGCCGTCCAGCAGCGCGGCCTCGTAGAAGTCCTTCGGAATCGAGCTCATCCCGGCCGAGAAGAGCACGACGTAGAAGCCGACATTGGCCCACACCATCGCGCCCATCACGCACCACAGCGCGATCTGGGGGTCGCCCAGCCAGTCCGGCTGCACATTGTCCAGCCCGATCGCCTTGAAGAACGCGTTGAGCGCGCCGCTCTCGGGGTTGTAGGCGAACTGGAAAAGCAGGGCGACGATCGGGACGGACAGCACCTGCGGGAAGAAGTACAGGATCTTGTACGTGCCCGAGCCGCGTACGCCGCCGATCACTGCCTTCTTCCGCCGGCGGCCGCCGACATTGAGCATGAAGGCGAAGAAGAGCCCTAGCGAGAGCGTCACCACCGGCAGCAGAAGCAGCAGCGTGACGCTGTTGCCCACGGCGGCCCAGAAGACATCATCCTTGAAGAGCCGGACGTAATTGTCGAAGCCGACCATCTTCATGTCCGGACTCAGGCCGGTCCAGTCCGTGAAGGAGTAGTAGATGGCCTGCACGAACGGCGAGATCACGAAGATCGCATAAATCGCCAGCGGGACGGCCAAGAATCCCGCGATAAAACGGTATTTACCGTGCTGCATGACTCACGATCCCGTTCTCTCCATGGGGGTACCGCACGCGCATGGGGGTCCCCCGCGCATGGGGGAGAAGCCGAGTGTGGGGGCGGAGGCCGCCACTGGTGACGCACCCCGGGCCCGCTCCCCGGCCCACGCCGGAGGTACCCGAGGAGGTGCCCCCACGAACTCACCGGTCAGCGCTTGTACTTCTTGACGCTGGAGTCGTCACGGGTGTCGTCCGCGTACTTCTGGATCTTCTTTATGGCCTCGTCCGGCGTCATCCGGCCGGCCATCATCTCGCCCAGCGCGCCGACCCCGATCCGCTCCTTCTGCAGCGCCACATACCAGTCCTGCAGCCGCGGATTGACGATGTTCGAGCCGGCCTTCTGCAGCGCCGCCTGCGCCGAGGCCAGGCCCGGCGGAAGCGTCAGGCCCTCGGTGCCGCCGTTGAGCGAGGTGAGCGACGAGACCTGCTTGATGAAATTCTGCGAGGACTTCTTGCTGAGCATGATGCGCAGCAGTTCCATACCGCCCTCGGCGTTCTTCGCCGCCTTGGGGACGATGTACGGCTCGCCGCCGGAGGCCCAGATCGTGCCGTACGGCATCTTGTCCGAGCTGGAGAGGCTGGACGGCGCGCCGACCGCGAGGTCGAAGTGCGGATTCTTCGCGATCTGCTGGGCCGACTCGTTCTCCACCCACGAACCGTTCGGGATGAACAGCGCCTTGCCGTCGGCCCAGGCCTTCTGCGACTGGAGGTGGTCGAGCCCCGGCGAGCCCTTGAGGACGTACCCCTTCTTGTAGAGCTCGTAATAGGCCTCGAAGGCCGCCTTGACCGCCGGATCCTTCCAGGCGTTCGGCTCCAGGTTGTCGATCCGCCGCAGCACCTCCGCGCCGCCGATCTTGGCGATGAACGGGTAGAGGCTGAAGGGGAAGTAGTAGGGGTACTTACCCGGGTACGTCCAGCCCGCGATGCCCTTCTTCTTGGCCTTGGCGCACAGCGCGAGCATGTCGTCCCAGGTCTCGGGGTATTCCGCGTCCAGCTTCTGCAGATTCCCCTTGGAGTACCACACGCCGTACACGGTGTACGCGTAGTACAGGATCCACGTTTCCTTGCTGCCGAACTGGCCCATCTCGATGACGCCGGGGCGCAGCGTGTCGCGCACCTTCTTCTTCGGGTCGTCGACCGAGGGGGCGTCGAGCAGCGCGGTCAGATCGGTCAGCTGGTTCTTGGCGACCAGCGTGCCGAAATCCATCTGCTCGGCACCGGAGTTGTCCACGAGGTCGGGGGGATTTCCCCCGTTGAAACGCGGCTGCAGCGTGGACTGGATCTTCTGTGTCGAGGAGAGCTTGACCTTGCCGTCGGCCTTGGGGAACGCCTTGGTGTACTCGGCCTGGGCGTCCTTGGCGTACTTGTCGCCGAATCCACCGTCGAAGATGACGACGTCGAGCCCCGCGGACTCATTGACGGCCAGCGGATTCTTCGCCGTCTTCTTTCCCTTGGCGACCTTGTCACCGTCTTCGCTGGAGGCGCCGGCGCAGGCCGACAACATGCTCATGGCCGGTACGGCAACGATTCCCAGAGCCGCGGCCCGCTTGACCAGATCGCGGCGGTTGAATTCTGAGGTGGATCCCATGCTCAAGTCCTCGCCTTCTTCAGGACTCAGGCGGTGTACCGGAGCCACCCCGGCACCGCAGGTCAGATGAAGCTGAGTTGTACGGGATGTGCACCGGACGCGCGGGATACGCGCTAGGGAGACGCGGGGAAATCATCCATTCCCCCGCACTCCCCCGGATCCACGGCCCGGTCGCCCGGCCGCTCGGATGCCGACAGGTATAGTCCACTTCCGGCCGAAGGGGCAAGATCGAATGCAGGGTTGGGCGGCACCTTTCCCTAGTTGAGACCTCTCCGCCATGCGGGCTGATCCCCCTCTGGCCGACGCGCCGGTACGCGTGGCCGGTCGGCGACCCACCGACCGCAACAGCACCCTTGACACCAATCCCCCCACCCCGCTTACTTAGCTCTGCCCATCGTCACGCCCATCGCCACCCTTTCCTGCGTATCTCGGCGCCATCCAACTGACAACGATGTCAACCTCGTTGAGAGGCTCACCGTGCGGCACAGACACCGGCACCGTCCACCGCGGGGATTCACCCGCCCCGTCGCCCTCGCGGCGGCCGCTCTGCTCGTCCTCACCGCGCACGCCCCGGCCCAGGCCGCGCCGCCCCGCAAGGCCCCGGCGGCAACGGAGTTCCACTCCTCCTTCGAACCCGGCGACCCGTCGCCGACCTGGACCGACACCGCCGAGACCGCCCCCGACGGCACGCCCCGCGCCGCCGGCGTCACCCCGGAGAGCACCCGCGCGGCACCCGGCATGACCAGCCGGCCCGACACCGGCCCCGCCGACTCCCCCACCGCCAAGCCGCACACGGGATTCACCGGCACCCATGCCCTGCGCTACGCCGGCACCCACACCGCCCCCGGCCGCGGCTACGCGTACAACAAGCTCTTCGACGTCAACATCCGTGTGACGGCCGCGACTTCCCTCTCCTACAAGCTCTTCCCGGAGATGGCCACCACCGACCTGTCCTACCCCGCGACCCATGCCGCCGTGGACCTCGCCTTCACCGATGGCACCTACCTCAGCGATCTGCCCGCCGTCGACCAGTACGGCGCCCCGCTGACGCCGCAGGGCCAGGCCGCCGCCAAAACCCTCTACGCCAACCAGTGGAACCACCGCGTCTCCCGCCTCGGCACGGTCGCCGCCGGCAAAACCGTCGACCGCATCCTGATCGGCTACGACGCCCCCGGCGCACCGCGCACCGCACCCGCCTTCCGCGGCTGGCTCGACGACATCACCATCGCCCCGCAACTGCCGGAGAAACGCCTCCGGCACCTCTCCGACTACGCCCTCACCACCCGCGGCACCCTCTCCAGCGGCGGCTTCTCGCGCGGCAACACCTTCCCCGCCACCGCCGTCCCCAACGGCTTCAACTTCTGGACGCCGGTCACCAACGCGGGCTCCGCCGACTGGCTCTACGAGTACGCGCGCAAGAACAACGCCGACAACCTGCCCACCCTCCAGGCCTTCAGCGCCAGCCATGAGCCCAGCCCCTGGATGGGCGACCGCCAGACCTTCCAGGTCATGCCCTCCACCGCCGCCGGCACCCCGGACGGCTCCCGCACCGCCCGCGCCCTCCCGTTCCACCACGCCAACGAGACCGCGCGACCGCACTACTACGGCGTCACCTTCGACAACGGCCTCAAGACGGAGATCACCCCCACCGACCACGCCGCCCTGATGCGCTTCACCTTCCCCGGCGACAGCGCAAGCCTCATCTTCGACAACGTCAACAACAAGGGCGGCCTGACCCTCGATGCCAAACACGGCGTCGTCACCGGCTACTCCGACGTCAAGAGCGGCCTGTCCGTCGGCGCCACCCGGCTCTTCGTCTACGGGGTCTTCGACGCGCCCGTCACCGGCGGCGGGAAGATCGGAGGAGGCGGCGGCAAGGACGTCACCGGCTATCTCCGCTTCCGGCCCGGCGCCGACCACACCGTCACCATGCGCATCGCCACGTCCCTGATCGGCGTGGCGCAGGCGAAGGCGAACCTGACGCGGGAGATCCCGGCCGCCACGCCCTTCTCCACCGTCGAGCGGCGCGCCCGGTCGCAGTGGGACGGCCTCCTGGGCCGCATCGAGGTCGAGGGCGCGAGCCGGGACCAGCTCACCACCCTCTACTCCAACCTCTACCGCCTCTACCTCTACCCCAACTCCGGGGCGGAGCAGGTCGGTTCCCGCACCCGCTACGCCAGCCCGTTCTCCCCGAAGACCGGCCCCGACACCCCGACCCGCACCGGCGCGAAAATCGTCGACGGCGCCATCTACGTCAACAACGGTTTCTGGGACACCTACCGGACCACCTGGCCCGCCTATTCCCTGCTCACCCCGGAACGCGCCGGGAAAATGGTCGACGGATTCGTCCAGCAGTACAAGGACGGCGGCTGGATCTCCCGCTGGTCCTCCCCCGGTTACGCGGACCTCATGACCGGTACGAGTTCCGATGTCGCCTTCGCCGATGCCTACGCCAAGGGCGTGCGCTTCGATGCCGAGGCCGCCTATGAAGCGGCCGTGAAGAACGCCACCGTGGCGCCGCCCGGCCCCGGCGTCGGCCGAAAGGGCATGAATACCGCCCCCTTCCTCGGCTATACGAGCACCGACACCCGCGAAGGCATGTCCTGGGCCCTGGAGGGCTACCTCAACGACTTCGGCATCGCCCGTATGGGCAAGGCCCTCTACGAGAAAACCCACAAGCGGCGTTACCTGGAAGAATCCTCGTACTTCCGGCAGCGCGCCCAGAATTACGTCCGGCTCTTCGACGACCGGGTCGGCTTCTTCCAGGGCAAGGACGGGCAGGGCAACTGGCGCCTGACGCCGGACGCGTTCGACCCCCGCGTCTGGGGCAACGACTACACCGAGACCAACGCCTGGACCTACGCCTTCACCGCGCCCCAGGACACCCGCGGGCTGGCCAACCTCTACGGCGGCCGGTCCGCACTCGCCAGGAAACTCGACGCCTACTTCTCGACACCCGAGACCGCCGCCAAGGAATTCGCCGGATCCTACGGTGACGTCATCCACGAAATGACCGAGGCCCGCGACACCCGCATGGGCATGTACGGCCACAGCAATCAGCCGTCACACCACATCGCCTACCTCTACGACGCCACCGGCCGGCCCTACAAAACCCAGCAAAAGGTCCGCGAAGCGCTCTCCCGCCTCTACCTCGGCAGCGAAATCGGCCAGGGCTATCCGGGCGATGAGGACAACGGCGAAATGTCCGCCTGGTACGTCTTCAGCTCACTCGGCTTCTACCCGCTGGTGATGGGCCAGGGCGAATACGCGGTCGGCTCCCCGCTCTTCACCAAGGCGACCGTCCATCTGGAAAACGGCCGCGATCTGACCATCAACGCCCCCCGCAACAGCGCCCGCAACGTCTACGTACAGTCCCTCGAGGTCAACGGAAAACCCTGGAATTCCACCGCGCTGCCGCATGCGGCCCTCGCCCGGGGAGCCCGGCTGGACTTCACGATGGGGCCACGTCCCTCGTCCTGGGGCAGCGGCGCGAACGCCGGCCCGACGTCCCTCACCCGGGGCGACCGCGTCCCGTCCCCCGCCGGCGATCTGACCCGTCCGGGCGGCTCCCCCCTCCTGGACAACACCTCCGCCACGGACGCCGCCATCGGACCGTCAAAGGACCTCCCACTGTCCTCCGCCACCGGCCGCGCGGCCCAGTACACCCTCACCTCGTCGGACCACGACACGGCGCCCACCGGGTGGGTACTGCAGGGCTCGGCCAACGGCTCGGCATGGACGGACCTCGACACCCGCACCGGCGAGGCCTTCCGCTGGGACCACCAGACCAGGGTCTTCACGGTCGCCCACCCGGGCTCGTACGCGCACTACCGCCTGAAACCCCTCGGGGGCGGGGCGACGGCACGACTGGCGGAGGTGGAACTCCTGTCGGCCGGGAATCCCTCCGGCCCGGCCGCCAGGGAATGACGGCCGCACCCCTGCCGTTTCCGAGCGCCGCCGGGCCCCGCACCCGGCGGCGCTCGCCCCGCACCCGCTCAGCGGAAAGCGTCCGCGTTCTCCTCCGCCCACGAGCGGAACGTGCGCGCGGGCGCTCCGGTGATCTCTTCCACCGTGGACGTGATGACGTTCGATGCGGGCCGCGTTGCGGCGCTGCCCAACAGGGCCTCGACGAGCGCGGGCGGCCGGCCGTCGGCGAGCATCTGGGCCCGTGCGACCTCCAGGGGGACCTTCTCGAAGCGCGTCGGGCGGCCGATCGCCTCCCCGATCGTCCGTACCTGCTCGGCCCTGGTCAGCACCTGCGGGCCGGTCAGGACATGTTTCTTGCCCGCGTGTGCGTCATCGGTCAGCGCCCGGACCGCCACCGCCGCGACATCCCGCTCGTGGATCACCGCCGTGGCGGCGATGTCGGGGCCGCGGACGAGCTGCGTGGTGCGGATCTGTTCGGCCCAGCCGCGCGCGTTGGAGGCAATGGTGTCCGACCGCAGGACGGTCCACTCCAGGCCGGATTGTTCGATCAGGCGCTCCATGCCGGCGTGGAGCTGGTTGATCGGGTCGGTCTGCCGTTCGGCATCCTCGTCCACACCCGACGAGGAGAGGTAGACGACGCGGCGGGCATGCCGTGCCATCGCCTCCAGTACGGCGGGGGCGCCCTCGGTCGTGAGGAACGGCCAGATCAGAAAGACCGTGTCGCTCCCGGTCAGCGCCTTCTCCAGCGTGTCCGGGTCGGACAGGTCCCCGCCCACGACCTCGACTCCCTGCGGCAGCCCGGCCGATGCGGGATCACGCGCCAGGGCACGCACGGCAGTGCCCGTGGCCAGGAGCTGAACCACCACTTGTCGGCCGACGTTGCCGGTCGCGCCGGTCACCAGAATCTCGCTCATGATCAGATCAGCCTCGGCCGTCTCCGGGGTATTCCGTCCCGGGCCCCCGAATCCCCCCGGCAGCAAGCGGACGGGCCGCACCCCCACCCGATGAGTGGGAGTGCGGCCCGCCATGAACCTGCGTGCGCCGGCGCCGCGGCCGGCTTACGGCAGTGCTTACTTCCGGATCAGCGACCGCAGCACGTACTGAGACGTGGTCCCGCTGCACGGTAGTTCTGCAGGGTTTCGAGGACGATGGCGTTCTGAGCAGTGATCCTCGCATCAGATAGACAAAATGCGCATAGTTTCCGGGCGTGGAGAGCATATCTGGCTAAGTTTTCCTACCGCCAACGCAGCACCTCAACACGCGCGGCACTTGAGATCGCCACCTCCCCTGAAATCCGACGTTGCGATCGACCCGGGGTCCGAGCCGAGCTTCCGCGCTCGACACCGGCTTCGTCGGTCATGGGTGGGCATGGCAGCGCTGCTGCGGGCAGGCGAAGACCAGTCGTCCTGAGCGAAACCGACGCGTTCGGCTGACGAGTCGAGAGCGGCTCGTACTTGAGGAAGGAGGCTGTCGGTGTGAGGTCTCAGTAGATGCTTAACCGTTTGTGCTCTGGACATGGTTGACACGTTCGGCTGAACGTCCGCTATCCCCCAACTGCCGGTGCGGCAGCGGTGCTTCCGTCGGAGTCGTGGATATACAGCAGTTGGCCGAGTACCGCTACCGGGCTGTCCGCGAAGTGCTCGGCGGGTCTCCGATCGGTGAGGTCGCGGCCCGGTACGGCACCTCGCGCCAGACCCTGCACAGCTGGCGGCGGCGGTTCGAGCAGGAGGGCATGCCCGGTTCTGCTGGATCGCTCCCGTCGGCCGCGGAACAGTCCCACGCGCCTGTCCGCCGAGGCCCAGGCCGAGATCTGCAAGCTGCGCCGCCGGCATCCCCGGTGGGGTGCCCGCCGGATCTCCCACGAGCTGTCCGGCCGCGGGCTGGAGTCGGCGCCGTCGCGGGCCACGGTCCACCGTGTGCTGTCCCGCAATGGCCTGGTTCGCGCCCAGGAACAGCAGCATCCGCGCAAGTACCGCCGGTGGCAGCGCGAGGCGCCGATGCACCCGTGGCAGACGGACCTGGTCGGAAGGAGGCAACTGTTGGGTTCATCAGCTGCAGCAGGCGACACAGCCGAGAACAGCAGCGACGTACCGCGATCAATTCGACGCTCGGCACGCACGACCGTGAGCGCAGAGCACGCCGACAATCAGAGCGCCTCGCGAACACGATGGCCGCGCCACCCGGCCTCTCCGGTCGTACTCGAGGACCTCCAGAAGGCGGGAGCCGCCAAGGCCGAAGGCGCGCCTCCTCTGTCACAGGCGCAAGTCGACCGGATCGTCGCCATCCTGCGCCAAGCAGGCTCTCAGGCCAGTACACGTCGTGGTTGGCCACACCTCGCGCCTCGCTGCGGAGAGCGCATGAGTCGGCGCGAACTACCGGGACTGGAACCACCAGATCCCCCCAGTCACGACGGCGCTGCCAACTGCGTACGCAGCACCTCGGATCATGGCGAACCCCGCGGCCCTAAGCATGTGTCGAGACCCCTTGCGGAAACGGCTTGTCATTTGATCTTCCCCTCTGACCTGGTTGCCGTGCGCACAACGTGCGGCAGGCGTATGCCGTAGGGCTCAGTAGGCCAACACGTCCCACAGTGAGGCCCCCTGTGAATCGCGGGGTTCTAACTAGACTGACCCCGTGGTGTGGCAAGAGCCCAGTGCCGCCGAGCGGCGACTGCGTGAGCAGCTTGCGGCGCACGGGCTATCAGTGAGCTGGGCGAAGATCCGCCGATGGCGGGAGTTCGGTGCGCTCCCCTGGAAGAAACAGCACGGCCTGGGGCGTGGGTCTGGGTCCACCTCGGAGCTCCTCCCCGAGACGTTCGCGGTCGCTGAGGCTCTGGCTTTGGCCACCACCAAGAAGAGGCCCCTGGAGCAGGCGGTACTCCACGTGTTCACCACGCACCCTCGGTTCGATCAGGTCCTTGCGGCCCCGTCAGTACTGTTACCCGAACGTGCGGTTCGACGGGCTCTGGCCTGGTATATGGCCCGGGACGACTCCACTTGCCGCCATCGAGAAGGCGGCCCAGTCCGCAGGCAACTGCCCCGACAAGGCGATGGACGCCGCCCTGGAGTCGGCTCACCGCTATTTCCCCAAGCTGTACCGCCAGGCGAAGCAAAGAAGGCACTCGCCGGGCACGACAGCGCCCGACAACCTTGCCGACGCCGACGGTCTCGCGACTTTCGCCGTGGCCACGGTGCTCGGCTTCGAGAACTTCGGCGCCGACGCCATCGTGGAGGCAGTCAGCAAGTCGCTGCCGGAACTCGCTGACGAGTACGGCAAACAGGTCTTCGCCCATTTGAGTAAAGCCGTCCGAGAGGCAGAAGGCGACGGCGAGAGCCCATTTCTCCGCCGCCCTCGCTGGCCCTCACTCCAAGACCGGGTCCAGAGAATGGAACAGGTCGAGTATCGAGTGATCTGCGCGGTCCGCGACGTGCTGGCGCTTCTCGCAGAAGCCTCCCCTGCGCTGGCTTTGGCCCGGAGGGCAGGGCTCGAAGATCCGGACGCACTGCACGTTGAGGCAACTCGGGCCTTAAATCGGCGCACGGACGAATACCTGAGGCGGGCCGAGGCCATCAGCCGCCATTCCGGGGAGCTGGCCTGGAAAGACTTCACCGGCCTTCTCCTCAACGTGTGCACTACACCGCAAAGGCTGAGCACGTTCCAGGAGGATGTGACGGCGCTTGACCCTGCCTTGAACGACGTGCCGGGCCTTGGCCGTCGCATACTCGCGAGCCGTAACCTACCCACCATCAGCTCGGATGACGGCGAGACATGAGGCCCCCAAGCGCCACCAGAACACCGCAAACTGACTGCCAAGCAGCGGCGAAGCCGTTGTGACTGATTCTTCAAGGGGGCAGTTGGGCGATGGCCCGGCAGGATTGGCGCATGACACGCGATGGCCTCTGCGAGATGCTCGCCGTGCAGACCTCGGCATCTAGGGCTTGTCCGGTGGGTCACGGGCGGAGCTGTACGTGGATCGCTGGTGTGGTGACGGGGTCGTGGGAGTGACGCTTAATGCCCCACGACCTCACGGAAGTCGTGGTTCTGTTACTCCAAGCGCCTCCGTCCAGCACTGGGGCGGGCGGGGCGGAGGTCAGGGTCAGGCGTGGGGAGAGGCTAGAAGTGAACGAGGAGAGGTTCGGCGAGATGGCGGGCCAGCTCGCCCGGGCAAGCTTGGATTCGTGGCGCGCGGGAAACCGAGCCTTCGCGGTGCTGCATTGCGGCATCGGGTGCGAACACATTCTCAAGGCTCTCTTGTGCCGCCACGACCCGCTTCTCATCTCAGAGAAGGGCGACCGGGCCACCGCTTCCATAGCCTCGGATTCGGAAGCGCGCCAGGGGTCAAGCCGCTGGCCGAGGCTCGAACCATCGGCATCACGGAAGCGTTCAGGGACGCGACGGTCTTCATGGGCGGACGTATGCCCCTCGACGAGCGCGGCTTTCATCCGGTCGCCTTATCACGCAACGGTGTTGCTCATTACGCGCACCACAGCGAAGGGTCTGCAGCCGAGGTCGTCAAACTGGGTCTCCAGGTCATCGAAGCCGTATGTGCCGAACTGTGCCTCGACTCCTCCACCTTCTGGGGCGAGTACCAGTCCGTCTTCACGAACCTGGACAAGGTCGCCGATCTGCCGAGCCAGAAGGGCCAGAGCGACCGGCCAGCCATCGAAAGAGCGACCGAGCAGCTAGCGCTTCGCCAGGCCCAGATGGTCGTCCGCGAGCTCACCACAGCCGCCCGGAGGGCTCAGTCGGTCAGCTCATGGTGGGCTGAGGCGCGGCACGCCCGACGTCCAGGAAACTGTAGCCCGCCTTGATCGCCGCCCTGCTCACCGCCCTCGACTCCGCTGGGGACCGCATACGGGACGCTGCGAGAGAGCTTCTCGTCGCCTACGACATAGTCCCCTACACCTTCCCGCTCGAAGCTCCGCCCAGCCCTTCCGAGATCGAGCAGCGGGCGCGGACCGCAGTGATGGTCAAGGTTCTACTCGCATCGAGCGTGGGCTCCGCCATCCGTCGGGTTCACAACAACTTCCCTGCCTTGTCTATCGCGCCGATCCTGGCTGAAGTCAGCACTTCAGGACGTCTACTGGAAGACGTATTGGCGAAATCCGGCACACGCCGCTGGTGGCATAACTGCCCGGCTTGCGGCTACAGCGGCAACGTCTACGGTGACCTGGAGCCCAGGGGCTGTTCCTGCGAGCAAGAGTGGGACACCTGCCCCCACGACGACCGGAACGAGGGGGTGGGAAGTATCGAGTCGTTCTGCTGCCCGTTCTGCGGGCTACTCCTCAATCACAGCGCGGAGTTGGCGGAGGCTGGCGTCGCGCCCGAGACGGCAGAACCCTCGGACGCGTCCTCGGCGAGTGGATGACATAGAACCACCGCCTTGCGCCAGCACGGCCTGCAAAGATCCGCCGGACAGACCCTAGCGGCGCGAGCCCTCCAAGTTGACGAAGCCGCTTCACGCAGAGACTTCCCCTCCGCGGAGTGATCGGGGAGATCGAGTCGCCCTTTCCCAAGGCCGCGCCGCCCTCGAGTGAAGTCAAAGTCCCCGGTCGCGGCAGCCACACAGCGATCATCCCAATCGGATGCGCGCTCAACGACGATGTGCAACGCTGCGAAGCGCACCTACTTTGTCTCGTTCGGGTATGGCCTGGTCGGGCACTGCCTTGGCGGCGTGGCTCCAGTCGGGGAAGTCGGGTGATGGCGACCCGGGCGGCGCCGGGGTGTCGATGCGCGGGGTGGTGGTCCGGGACATGGGTCAGCTCCGGGTGCGGGTGGCAACCGCGTCGATGACGGCGGTGATGCGAGCGGTACGGATGTCGTCCGTGGCGGATTCGCTGATCAGGTGCAGCATCTGGGCTTGCTCGTGGGTCGGCAGCACCGGCCAATCCAGCGCGGCCCGTTCCAATGCGGCGGCCAGGTCGTCGGGGACGCTGCGGCCGAGCCGGTCGCGAATGGGCTGAAGGGTGAGCGGGATGCCCGGCCATTCGTCCTCGGCAGCCTCGGCGACCTCGGGGGTCTCGTAAGGGATGGCGGCCTGACCGTGCAGGGAAACGGCGACGGCGGTATGGGCCGTGCCATCCGGGAAGGTCACCCGTAGTCGCTTGGCACGCAGGCCGACCGGCCCGGTGCACGGCAGCAACAGCATGCCGCGTGCCCCGGCACCAACGGGGCGAGCCAGAACGTGCAGCGTCTCGACACCAGTTGGCAGCGGCAGAAGGACTCGTTGGTCCTCGGCCGGGGTCGCGTGGCCGGGCGGCGGGGGCTGGGTGACGGCGATGATGCCACCTTCGCCCCTGCCGGTACGGCGGGCGGTCTTGTGCGTGAACAGGCAGCGGTCGACGGCCGCCAGCAGGCGGTCGGTGAAGGCGTGCTTCCAGCTGCCGGGGCCGCGTCCGGCGGGGAGGTGTTCGGCGGAGGCGAGGGTCAGCGCGAGGGAGACGCGTACCGGCAGCTCGTGGGCGAGCTGGTCTCGCAGCTCGGCGATGGCCCGGTGGAAGGTGGACGCGTCGTCCAGGGCGGCCACGATGATGACTTCGTCGCCGCCGAAGGTGGCCACGCATCCGGCCCCCCAGGGCTGCTGGTGGAACCACGTACGGGTGACGGCGCCGAGGCGGGCCATCACCTTGTTCCCGGCCAGGTGCCCGTAGCAGCCCGGCTCGGTCGCGTTCGCCTTCTCGACGTGGCCCTTGAGACCGTCGGCGTCCCCAATCGCCAGTCCCACCATTCCCCCGCCGGTCAGCGCGGCGGCGAGGGCTCGGGGAATGTGACTGTGGAAGTCGGGGAAGGCGACCAGGCCGGTGACCGCGTCCTCGCGGCTGCCGGCGCACCAGTTGCGTAGCGGCAGCCATGCCGGATCGAACAACGGCACCGAGCTCACGAGCGGGTCGTCGGCGGGCGAAGCGTGGCAGTGCTTGGCGGTCGGGTCCATCAGCACGCCTCCGAGTTCATCGACGGGGCCGGTGCGGGCCCGGCGGGCAGCAGCAGGGGCAGGGTGGAGAGCGTGTGGAGGCGAAAGGTGCGAGCTGAGCTCATCAGCGGACCGCCGGCCATACGGCGGTCCAGCCAGGCGGTATGCCAGCCCGCCGCAGCGGCGCCGGCGACATCCGCCCGCAGTGAATCCCCTACGTGCAGCAACTGGCCGGGGGCCAGGCCGCTGACATGTTCGACGGCGGGGAAGGCTTCGCGCTCGGGTTTGACCGCGCCGGTCTCGGCCGAATAGATCACCCGGTCCAGCAGGTCCCGGAAGGCTGCCGGGGTCTCGGTCGGGACAGAGGAGCCGAGGCTGTTGGTCAGGGAGAACAGCGCGAAGCCCCACTGCCGCAGCGCGGTCAGGGCTGGCGCAGTGTCGGGGAACAGTTGCGGTTCGGCGGCCCGTTGCCTGGCTCGTTCCAGCACGTGTACGAGCGGGCCGACGAGCCCAGGGCGGCCGAAGGCCGCGGCCAGGTCCCGGGCGAGTTCCTCGGAGGTCATCCGGCGGCGCTTCGCCCCTTGTTCCATTACCGCGCGGGCCTGCTCCAGCGAGATGCCCAGCACTTGGGCGACCTGCCCGGTCGTCTTGCTCGGCTTCCGTACGCACCAAGGTGCCGCCCAGGTCGAAGCAGATACCGCGAACCTGCGGCCAGAGGGTGCTGCGTAAGCGGGGCTTGGCGATCACGGGCCCGTCACCTCCAGCACCGGTGTCTTCTCCAGCAGCCTGGGGTGGGCGATCCGACGCTCCAGGGCTGCAACGTTGGCGGAGTTGTCGATGGTGGCGACGCCGTTGACGGTCACCCTCAGCGGTTCGGCGACGAGCGCGTTGACCCGCGCGTGCAGGACTTCAAGGGCGACGGCTTTCGCGGCGTGCAGCCTCTTATACCGGGCAGCGAGGTCTTCGGCGTCGATGTCGGGGCCGAGCTGGGATTGAAGCCAGCGCAGTACGTCGATGTTCACGCAGTTCCTGGTCAAAGAGGCGGCAGGGAGGAGCGCGGACTCGGCTCCTCCCCGCCGCGCGGCAGCCTCTTCTCGCTCGGCGAGCGCCTGCTCACGCCGCTGCGTCTCCGTGAGACGCTCCTGCTCTGCCTGGCGGGCACCAGTGATGAACTGCTCCAGTGCCGAGGCGCTCGAGAAGCCCAAATTGTCGACCAGATTCCGGACCGCGGCCCGACCACCCTGGTCCTTCTCTCTGGCCATCAGCGTGTTTAGGCGCTTCTGGCTGAGGCTGACCGAGGCCTCATCATTCGTAGCGTCGCCCCGATCACGGGATAGATCGGGCGGCCATCTCGGCAATAGCCGAGCACAGTTGACGGTGCGGGCAGGCAGCGGTTCCTCAAGAGTGCTTGCTCCCAGACGGCCCCGCGCCAGGGTCGAGTCTACGGAAGGCAAGCTGACGCCGGGCCCATGAGCAGGTCGTAGCCGCAGGCGAGCAAGAGTCTGGCCCATCCTCCGTGCGATGCACGGAGGATGGGCCAGAGGGCCAAGCGGCTCGATCTCCCGGGGGCCTGTCGGCTATCCAGCGACGTAGGCGATGGCGTCGTGGCTGTGGATGCTCTCCAGGTTGCGGATGCTCACTGCGTGACGAAGGCCCCGATCCCGGCAGGAGGCACTGACTGTGCGGGCCATGTCCTCGACGAATACCGGGTGGTCGTACGCCTGCATAGTGAGGATACGTTCGTCGGCGCGCTTGACCAGCGGCACTACCGGCGCCGAAGCGGACGACGACAGCAATCGCACGGCGCTCTGGACCGGCAGAGGGTATGGGGTGTCACCCTGGCCGGTCACCGTGAGCGTGATCTGGCTTCGCTGATTGTGTGCACCATAGTCGGAGATGGCCTTCGAGCAAGGGCAGAGGCTTGTCACCTCCGCGGTGACGGCTGTCTTCACCGTCACGTCGCCGTTGTCCCAATGGCCTTCGAGGCGCACGTCGTGTACCTGCTTTGATTCACGGCCACTCGCCGGGGCGACCACGGTCGTACTGATGGGCATGGCCACCGCCAAGGTGATGGCGGGAGCATCCAGAAGGTCCGCTCCGGTCTTAAGGATCCTGGGAAACTGCCGAGGATCGAACCTCTGCAGGTGCTCGTGCACGAGGGCAACCATGCGGCTCATGTGTGTGCCACGCCGGTCGTGCTGGAGCCGCACAGTCACCTCGCAGTCCGCGATGCCTTCCTGACGGAGGTAGCCGTCCTCGAAGCTCACGGGGTAGCGGAGGCCGTCGATACCGACCCTGTCGAGTTCGATTCCGCGCGAGTCGATCTCGTTCTGGATGTCGTGCATGCTCACTCGCCCCGGTAAGTGCAGCCAGACGTGCATGTTTCCCGAACCGTCAGAGCAGTGAGCCCCGGCAAGTTGGGCTGGAGCCGCTCCCAGATCCAACGTGCCAGGACCTCGCTGGTCGGGTTCTCCAGGCCGTCAATCTCGTTGAGGTAGTAGTGGTCGAGTTGCTCTTCGAGTGGCCGGAAGGCGCGCTTGACGTCTCCGAAGTCCATGACCCAGCCCGCATCGGGATCAACCGGGCCCTCGACGTGAACGATGACCTTGTAGGAGTGCCCGTGAAGCCGGGAGCACTTGTGGCCTTCCGGGACGTTGGGCAGACGGTGTGCCGCTTCGAATGTGAACTCGCGAAAGATTTCCATTACTGAATTCCCAGATATTTGTGCGTCTGGAGAGAAAGGATCCAGCGCGGGTTCTTCATGCAGTAATCGACTACTGCATGGGTGTTGGCTTCTACGTCGGGGCCGTCCATCGGCTGGAGACGGAAGAAGCGGAAGTCCAGGTCCTCGAACTGGGCAGGGTCACCGCCGAGTTGTGGGTAGACCAGCTTCAACTCGTCTCCGTTGGTGACTACGAGTTCGGAGCCGATCTTGGGGCTGACGCACAGCCAGTCGATGCCCGACGGCGGCACACGCGTGCCGTTCGTCTCGACGGCGACTTCGAAGCCCCTGGCGTGCAGTGCTTCGATGGCCGCTTCGTCGAGTTGAAGGAGTGGCTCTCCTCCCGTGCACACGACGAAGCGGTGGTCGGGGGCCTCCGAGGGCCAAGCGTTTTCAACGGCTTGAGCCAGGTCTTCGGGAGTGGCGAACCGGCCACCACCTTCGCCATCGGTACCTACGAAGTCGGTGTCGCAGAACTGGCAGATCGCGCGGTGGCGATCCTTCTCAAGCCCCGTCCACAGATTGCACCGTGAGAAGCGGCAGAAGACCGCTGGGCGGCCTGCATGGCTCCCTTCACCTTGGAGGGTGTAGAAGATTTCCTTGACCAGATAGGTCATTCTCACGCGTCCTGGTATTGCACGGGATCGGTCGCGCCTGCCTCGGTGAAGCCCTTCAGGCGCAGCAGGCAGGTCTCGCAGCGCCCGCAGGCACGCCCCTGCTCGTCGGGGTCGTAGCAGCTAGAGGTGATGGAGTAATCCACGCCCAGGCGCAGGCCCTCGCGCACGATGTCCGCCTTCGACATGTCGATGAGCGGCGAGTGGAGCTTGAGCTTCTGCGTGCCCTCGACGCCGGCGCGGGTCGCCAGGTTGGCCATGCGCTCGTAGGCATCCATGTACTCGGGGCGGCAGTCCGGGTAACCGCTGTAGTCGACCGCAGTTACACCGGTGAAGATGTCACTGGCGTTGACAGTTTCGGCGTACGCCAGAGCGAACGAGAGGAAGATCGTGTTGCGCGCCGGAACGTAGGTGATCGGCACGCCGCCCTCATCGGTGTGGTCCAGGGAATCGTGCTTGGGCACCTCAATGTCAGAGGTCAGCGCGGAGCCGCCGAAAACCCGCAGGTCAATGTCAGCAATGACGTGCCGGGCGACGCCCTGGGCCTCGGCCACGCGCTTCGCAGCCTCAAGCTCCACACTGTGACGCTGGCCATACCGGAAGCTGAGGGCGTACGGCGTGTAGCCCTGATCCTTCGCGATGGCCAGAACCGTGGTCGAGTCCAGACCACCACTCAGCAAAACGATCGCAGGACGTCCCATGCCTTACTCCCTAGTTAGCTCGTTGTGTACGCATGCACCCTAGCGTGATAACTGGCAGGTAGAGTAACCACGATCAAGTACGAGTTATGGCGTCAGGAGTCGGGCTGCGTGAGGCAACTATCACTGGTGGTTACGTGCACTGACCGCAAGGCCGATACGCCGGACGCAGCTCTGTGCGCGCGGTCCCTGCCGAAGGGCAGCGTGAAGGAACGCTCCGCTAACTGGCAGAAGCGCATCCAGACCGCGACCGCACGTGGCGGAGCCAATCTCCCTGCACTCACGGACCTCTACCGCGGTGATCACTGGACTCAGGCTCGCCGGCTGGCGACAGCGGCCACTGCTGCGGGCTTCAAGACTCAGCTGTGGGTCGCTTCGGCTGGGTTGGGCCTGCAACCAGTGCACCCGAAGACGCAGACAGCGCCCGCCTATGCGGCAACGTTCAGTACCCGCCATGCCGACTCCGTGGGTGCCTCCGCAAACGAGAACGCCCAGTGGTGGAGTCACCTTCAAGGCGGCATCGGGCGCGCCACGCTCCAGGAGCTCGGCAAGCACGGGCCGGTACTCATGGTGCTCTCCGAGGTTTATGCGAGCGCCATGGAGGAGGAACTTCTGGCCCTCGGAGCCCTTGGGGGCGAGGCGCTACTGATCGGCGGAGTGCGCGAGATCACTGGCATCCACCGAGTCCCTGCTGACGCTGGGCTGCGTCACGCGCTGGGGGGCACGTTGACGAGCCTGAATGTGCGCATGGCTGCTTCGTGGCTCGAGCGCGCCCAGGACGGCACGCTCATGTCGCAGGCCACACGGAACTCGTGGAATCAGTGGGCAGCGGCCACCACGAAGCCTCAGCGGTACAACCGAGAGCCCATGTCGGATGAAGACGTCATCGTCTTTATCAAACGGGAGACAGCGAAAGTGCCGGGTATCTCACGCACCCGCCTCCTGCGGATCTTGCGCGATGGCGGTCGAGCCTGTGAACAGAGCAGGTTCGCGAATCTACACAAAAGGACCATGGGAGAGCCGTGACAGTGGACGTCATCAAACGCAGAGCACTGCGGATCGAGCAGAATCCGGCCATCCCGCTGTACGTGTTTGCACTCGAAGCCGGAGAGATCGACCGTGTGGCTGACGTGGCGCGGATCTCGCGGGACGAGGCGGGCAAGCTTTTCGGGTACCAGCGGCCGGAAAAGAAGCAGCATGTAAAGCAGATCTTGGAGTACCTCGACAGCGAGGATGTGCTGTTCCCCAACGGTCTGATCCTTGCCCTCCCGTCCTCTGTGCGGTTCAGGGGTAGCCGCGGGCCGAACAGCACCGATGGGCTCTCAACGATCGGGACGCTGGAGATTCCTCTGCCAGATCCGCCAACCGCCCCCAGGCCCGCTCTCATTGTGGACGGGCAGCAGCGCAGTCTCGCACTCGCGCGTACCCGGAGATCCAAGCTGCCCGTTACGGTAGCCGGCTTCGTGGCCGAGGACATCGAGGTGCAGCGAGATCAGTTCCTGCGCGTCAATACCGTGTCGCCCCTGCCTGGCAACTTGGTGACCGAACTCCTCCCCGAGGTGCACACCAAACTCCCGACGAAGCTGTCTGCGAAGAAACTCCCTTCCGTCTTGGTGAACGCTCTGAACCAGGACGCTGACTCGCCCTTCAAGGGGTTGATCAAACAGGCGTCAACCACCTCGGAGAAGCGTTCCAATGCCGTAGTTAAGGACAACAGCCTGATCTCGGCTGTTGAGGAGTCACTGAAGCCGTCAGGCGCCCTGTTCCCGTACAAAAACCTCTCTAACGGCACAATTGATACAGTCACGATCCGTAGCATTCTCGTCACCTACTGGAGTGCGGTGCGGGACACCTTCCCGGACGCTTGGGGTGTGTCGCCGACCAAGAGCCGCCTCATGCACGGCGTGGGCATCCGGTCGATGGGGCGCCTTATGGATCGGATCATGGATCGAGTGCTGGCCGTCGCGGAGCCAGGTTCACCAGAGGCATACGAGAGGGCCAAGGCTGAACTGGCGCTCATCGCTCCCCACTGCCGATGGACCAAGGGCCGCTGGCCTGAACTCAACACCCCGTGGGATGAACTCCAGAACACGCCGCGGCATATCAGCACCCTCTCGAACCTTTTGATTCGCATCTACTTTCAGTCGAGGACAAGCGCGTCGTGAAGTTCTATTTCCCGGATAGCCAGGACCAAGTCAGCCCGAGCTATGACTTCCTCAACGATGAATACCCCCCGTTCCGCGTCCGGCAGCGCGATGACCGCTACGCGCACCAAGTCGTCACCCCCATCCCCTACAAGGGGATACTGGTCAGCAAGGCCATCGTTGACGGCTCCGTAAAGGGTACTGGAAAGTACAACACCCCTCAAAGGGAACGCCTCTATCGCCTCGGTGTGCGAGAGTTCTTCAGGCTGCCCGAAGGGATGGACAGTCTCGGCGATTGCGGCGCGTTCAACTATATTGACGAGAAGATCCCTCCGTATTCGATTGAAGAAGTCCTCGACTTTTATGAGGGGTGCCAGTTCGACGAGGGTGTCAGCATCGACCACGTGATCTTCGGCTACCAGCCGGAAGCGACCGAGTCCGATGCTGACCCAGCCTGGGTGGAGCGCCGTCGCATCTCTCTCAAGCTTGCTGAGGACTTCCTCGCCGGCATCGAGGCCCGTAAGAGCAAGGTCAAGCCTCTCGGGGCCGCTCAGGGGTGGAGCCCGGACAGCTATGCCGACAGCGTGGCCCAGCTTCAGGACATGGGGTACAAGCGCATCGCGCTGGGCGGCATGGTTCCCCTCAAGTCGCACGAGATCATTGCCTGCCTTGACAAGATCGACGAAGTTCGGCACGACGGTACAGAGTTGCATCTTCTGGGGATCACGCGCATCGGCAGCATGGAGGAGTTCTCGAAGCGAGGAGTGTCGAGCTTCGACAGTACGTCCGCGTTTCGGCAAGCCTTCATGGACGAGCGCAACAACTACCACACCGCCGAGCGCCCCTACACGGCTGTCCGGGTTCCCCAAGTAGACGGGAACCCGACGCTCAAGAAGCAGATCCTGGCAGGTGCGGTCTCTCAGTCGGCCGCCATCAAGGCCGAGCGGGACTGCCTGCAGGCCCTTCGCGCATACGGCAAAGAGCAGTTGGACCTAGCCGAGGCCATGGCAGCATTGGGGACCTATCTGACCCTCGTCGACGAAAAGAAGTGGGACAAGTACCACAAGAACTACAAGGAGACCTTGACTGACCGGCCTTGGAAGCGCTGCTCCTGCCTCCTCTGTAAAGACCTGGGCATCGAGATCGTGATCTTCCGCGGTACGGAACGGAACAAGCGCCGCGGTTTTCACAACATGACCGTCCTCGAAGCGAAGATGAGTGAACTCGACCTCGCGTGAAGGCCTGAAACGCCTAATGTCTACGAACTGCCCACCTAGGAGATGATGTGGCCGACCAATACACGTTGCGACTCCCTGCCCTGCGAGTTATTCAAGGCGATAAGCAAATCTACTGCTTCGCGGTTGATGGCAAGAGGTTGCACGACTTCACCGCCGTCTCGCGTATCCGCCGTGACGATCAGAAGAAGTTGCAGGGTTACCAGCGGCCCGAGGTTCTCAGCCACATCCGGTCAATCCGCCGTTACCTTGAGTCTGAGGGGGCGATGCTTCCCAACGCTGTGGTCCTCGGATTCGATGAGCGAGTGACCTTCGAACCGGCAGTTCGCGGCAGCAGTAAGGTGGACTACTCCACCCCAGGCGAGTTGGTTATTCCGGTCGATGAGTCACTGGCCGACGACGAGAAGCCGGCCTGGCTCGTGGACGGCCAGCAGCGCAGTGCTGCGATCAGGGATGCTGATCTCGCGGAGTTCCCCGTCGCAGCTGTGGGATTCATCGCCTCCCAGGAAGAGCAGCGGTCGCAGTTCATTTTGGTCAACTCGACCAAGCCGCTGCCCAAGGGCCTCGTCTATGAACTCCTGCCTGAGACCTCCGGCCAGTTGCCGCGCTCGTACGCGCGTCGTCAACTCGCCGCAAAGCTCATGGTCCACCTGAACATGGGGGACGGTCCCTTCTCCGGAAGGATCAGCAGTCCCACATCGCCTGCCGGCAACATCAAGGACAACAGCGTATTGAGGATGCTGGAGCACAGCATCTATGAGGGCGCCTTGTACCAGTACCGGAACGCGGAGGACGGTACCGGTGACGAAGAGCGGATGCTGGCGCACCTACTGTCCTTCTGGACGCCAGTGGCGAACCTCTTCGAGGATGCGTGGAACAGGCCTCCCAAGGAGTCGAGGCTGACCCACGGTGTGGGCATCCAGGCCATGGGCTTCGTCATGGACCGCCTCACCGCAGACGTCCCCTACGACAAGGTCAACTGGGACAAGGTTCGTATCACCCTGCGCGGGCTGAAAGATGACGTGGCCTGGACCTCCGGTACGTGGACGTTCGCAGACGGCCAGGAGCGCCGTTGGAACAGCCTGCAGAACACGACCAACGACGTACGCCTGCTCAGCACTCACCTGCAAGCCCGTGTCAGCCGGTAGTTAAACCGCGGTGGCATCAAATGGTGGTCTCCCCGTAGGGATTGGGGAGACCACCAGCGTGCTATTGGCCTGCTGCGACGGCGCGAAGACCGCCCACGGCAGCCCGAAGCAGAGACGCTGAACCGCTTCCATCTGCATAGCAAATGTGCTTTGTTCCGGCATGCTGCGTGATGAATCCCGTCGCCGCATGCTTGGCGCAGCGAGTCGCGAGAACGATCAAGTCAGCACCGCGAGCCTTCTGCCTGAGTTGGGCGCTGCCGACTTGGTCGTTGGCCGTGACTGCCTTCACCGAGGGAGCAAGTTGCCCGATCTCCTCGACGCACCGCGCAAGCACCGCCTCGTCGAGGGAGTACAGGAGCACGTTCATGGGCCGGAGGCCCATGAGCGTCGTCTCCTGCTCGCTGTCGGCTCCGGTCCGGTCCTGCCACGTGAAGTCGACCCCGAGTTCTCGTGAGAGACGCTTCGCGAAGGCCAAGTCGGCCTCGTTGAGGCGCCCTTGATGCCGCCACAGAGGCTCCAGCAGGTCGTACGCAAGCTGGCCACGGGCTTCGAGGTCCGGGCAAGCAGCCAAGAACAGCCGATCGACGAAGTCCAGCGCAATTGCTGCCCGCTCCGGGGAAACCCAGCGACTGCGATAGGCGCCGATCTCGTCTAGAAGCTCGGCATAGGTCTGTGCTGAAGGGGCCGCACGAAGGGTGATCTCCGCGAGCGCCTGGAGCACGGCAAGATCACCAGGTCCAAACCGGTCGAAGGCGACCGCGTTCCGGATGAACGCATGGGCGGTCAGTCCCGCCGGAGCTTCGTAACCGACAGCATCAATGAACGCGCCAACAGCCCGCCAGACCTCTTCCGCAGCTTGGTTCTCCAGACTGTCCAGGAATCCGGCGAGGGCCGCGTCGTGATCCGCTGGCGAGAGCCACGAAGTCCACCTGCGCTCTTCTGCCGCCGAGCGGCCCTCGCTGCTGCCTGCAGCCACTGCAGCGAGGAAGGACGGCCAGGAATCGATGGTCGGAGATGCTTCCGTCGCGTCGTTCTCGCCTGGCTGTGCCGCGGGTTCTGTCGCGACGGGAGCCGCTGGCGCACCATCGCCTTCGGCCAGGACACGCTGAGCGTCCTCCCAGACGAGTGGCGGTAGTTCGCTTAGGCGGCCTTCGCTCTGCACAGTTTCCACGAGACGACGCAGAGCCGGCAGGTCCTCAAGGATGGTGGCCGCCATCAGAAGAACGGAAACGGCCTGTGTGCCCAACAAGCCCGCATCGGTATCCAACAAGGCAGGCAGGAACCGTCCCCGCGCTTCGAGCTTGGCTCGTGCTGCCGATAGATCGCCTTCTGCGAGAGGTTCTTCCAGCGCCGCGTACACGGCGTTCAGGATCGCCTCCTTCACCGGGACGGGAGGATCCTGCCGGATGGCGTCGGGCAGTTCAGGGAACTGGAGGATCTGTTCGCTGCGGCCGAGCCGGTCAAGCCGCTTGATCCTCAAGTTCGCGAGGTTGGCTGCGGTCATACCGCCCGCTGCGGCCAGATGGTCAAGCAGCACATTTGAGGCGGCCTCGGCCCCTGCGGAGAGGGAGGCGTCGAACTCAGCGAGGAGCCGGCCAATCGGCTTGGCCACCCGCCACAGTCTGGGAGGTCGGCGAGCCTGGGTCCTTTGCATCAACTCCAGTACCCCAGCCAGATTCCGGCGGTGGTCGAGAGTGCGTCCCGTCTCCAGTCGGAAGGTGGTGCGATCGCCGGCGAAGTCACGGATGGCCTGCTCGACGGGATCGTCTGGGTCCAGCCAGGCGGGCTGGATGCCAACCTGCTCGTCATACGCGATGTAGGTGGGGCCAGCGAAGGCGCGGATCAACTCAGCCGTCTTGGCTCGCTCACCAGGCTCACGGTCAATGACATAGACGACGAAGCGATCGCGGTCCGTATACACGCGTGGCAGGACTACGGGTGCGTCTTCGCCGCGTCGAAGGGACTCGACGAAGGGCAGTGTGCGGTCTTTGTAGCGGTGGTTCGGATCGAGGTTTGGCCAGACGCCGTTTCCTGGGCCGAAGAACCGGTGCAAGAACCTTTCGAGGGCTTCTCGCTTTTGCTCCTGGGTCTGCGTCATGAGCTGCTCCTCCACCGCTGTGCCAGGTCCAGCCGCGCCTGCCCGGCATCTGGCCCGCCCACCTTGTAGGTGACCAACTCATCGTTCTTCGCCATGCCGCGGACCGTGTAGTTCATCGACCCGGTGAGGATCCACTCCTGGCCACACAGAGTCTTCTCATGGACGTCGGGATCGCGCTGCACTTCCAGGCTGGCCAGTTCTGGGGCCTCGATCCGACGCAGAAACGCATCGTTGTTAGGGTGCGGGCGCGTGACCACGTGGACGCGAGCCCCGGCCCCGGCGATGCGCAGAAGCGTGTCAGACAGTCGCCATCCGCTGGGAGGGACGTCACCGAAGAAGGCGTCGTAGGTGCCGTGGCTGTTGTCGATGACTTGGACGTCTGTGATCCACGGTGAGACCAACCACAAGTCGCTGCTGGGGTTGAGCATCTCCGCCATCAGCGCAGCGGAGAGTATCGAGTTGATGCGCAGCCCTGTACGAGCACCTGTGCGCACGGTTCTGGTCAGATCTTTCACTGGGTTGCCTCCCGCAACTCCACCCGTACACGCAGTTTGTCTCGATGCCGGGCGTAGCCACGAACCTCGCCGTAGACACGCAGTACGTCCCGGTCTACGGGCAGCGCCGGCACTCGGATAAGAGCCTCTGCCAGGGCCTGTGACTCGCCGGCCGGACAGATGAGTTCTGCGGCACCGCTGTCGGCCATGGCCATCTGGTAGTCCAGGACCCAATCGCTCGCCGTGACGTAAACCTTGGGAAGGCGGTCGTTGTGAGCCTTGCGCACGAGCAGCCGGTCCAGCACCGGGGCATCCGTGTACGGCTGGTAGTGCTGGAGATCCTGTGTGCGAGCTTGTCGTCCCCGAGGCCAGAGCAAGCTGAAGGCCTGGTCGGCCGTCAACCGCTTGCTCCCGCCGACGTTCAGCCGGTTGTCGCCGACCGCGAAGGCAATGACGCTCGCGTCGACCTCAACGCCGAGCCTCTTCTCCAGGTCGGCCCACGCATCGACCATTGCTAGAGCCTGCGTGTCCGTGTCGGGTCCGGACCCCGGCCGGAGGAGTCGTGTCGACAACGCTGAAACCGCAGTGCGACGGGGACGGCCATCCAACTGTTCCCACGCGGCAAGGAGGCGGTTCAGGGCCTCCTGGGCCGCTTCGGCATCTTGGGCTCCTCGCAATGCACGCATGGCTTCTGCGGCATCTCCGCCAGGCTCATCGGCCAGGTGACGCAGCAGCCCGGTGAGTGTGGCGTCCACGTACTCGTAGTCGCTGGGGGCCAACGCGCTGGTGACAAGCGCCCAGAAACGACGAGGGTCTTCTCCGTAGAAGCGCACAAGGCTCTCGACAACCGCCAAGCCCCCAACAGAGGTCTCGCTGAGCCACACGACAGCTGGATCGCCACTGGCAGCACCGGGCAGTACGTCGACGATCAGGTCCCCGTCCTGCGAGTCGGGGCAGGCTCTCTGAGCGGCTGAGAGGATCGCCGCGGCCACTGTGTCGCGATAGGCGCGTTGGGCCAGGCCCTCAGTTCGGACGGCAATATCCGGATCGAAGAGGTGTTCCGCCGCACGGTCAATCGCAGCGAGCACTCGTCCGTCTCGCAGCAATTGCGTGAGGCCGTCAATCAGCCGCGCATTTTCGACCACGTGGTCAGGGTCGCTGTTGTCGCGGTAGAGGGCGCTCAGGATGCGTGACAGCTCCCCAGTCCACGCTCCGTTAGCGAGAGAAGCGCGAACCTCCTCAGACGTGCGAGATTGCTTGAGGCCTTCGAGCGCATAAGCGGTGAGATAGACCTGGCCAAGCCATGCACGCTGGAACTTGTTGGCGACATCCTCAAGGGCAGGGTCCTCTGCGAAAGTGGCCGAGAACGCCAGTGACCGCCATTGCGGAGACGACAGGTACTCCCTGACCAGAGGATCCGAGGTGTCCAAGGGCCGGAGCAAGATCCGCGCAGCATCGACGCCGAGTCTGAAACCAAGAGCAGCTGGCTTGCCGTGCAGTTCGTAGTAGACCTTGCGTGTCTCGACTTCTCCGCGCTCGAGTACCACCTGGCAATCGGCGCCGACGGTCATGCGACGCATCTCGATGGGGTTGCCGGCAGCGTGCGTGGCAAAGCTGACAGCCTTCACACGCTCGTGCCAGAGAGACGGGTCAGGGATATCCGCCGGGGTCGGTGGCGCCTCATCGGACACAACAATTTGCGTACCCCACAAGGGGAGGCCTTGCGAACGGTCGGAGATTTCCTGGCCTGGCTGCTCGAGCTTCAACTGTGTGGGTCGGAAGACCTGAAGCCCCTCTGGTGCGTAACCATCGGGCTGCCAGGTTCCTTCAGGATCGGCGTGCTGCACGATCTGTGTCAGCGGGAGAGTGCTGCTGCCGGCCGGTGGAACTGGGAGCCATGTGCGATGCTCATCACGGCGGTGACCGAATCGTCGGCTGACGCGTCCAGGTACAGCCTCACGTAGCGCCCTGGCGATCGGCAACTGCTCCAACGTGTCGTTCGTATTGAACGGCAGGAGCAGTTCAACCTCGGGCAGGTTCAGCGGTTCGAAGAGGGAGCGCGTGATGAACTCGGGTAGTAGGGCGCCTTCCTTCGCGCCCGGATCAAGGCGCTGGAATGACCAGTGGCTGGAAAGACGCCGCAGCGCAGTGGGAACGACAGACAGCAGCAGCGACCGGGGCTGTTCCCACAGCAGCGCCTGGACCTCGTCTGCACTGATCTGCAGAGCCTTCGCCAGGTGCTGGGCAAGATCGTCCTGCAGACCGGGTACGTCGAGGATCGCCTTCAGGAGAGATGTCAGCGCGTCGTGACCTTGCCGGTCCTCGTTGCGCACCTTGTGACCACTGGGGGCGCGGAGGATCTTTCGAGGGTCGGCCCACAGCTTCCGGGACCGGAGCTTGCGGCTCGCCCAGTCCAGGAGAGCCTGGGTGGCTTGGATCTTGAGTACGAAGCGGTTCCCGATCGGAAGACTTCGTGCGGGTACCTGCGGTGCGAACAGCGTCTCGTACGCCTGGTAGGCGAGTCGGTCTCGGCCGTAGTCCGATAGCGTGACTACCGTGATCGGCCGCGTGCCACGTTCTCGGCCTGCGCGGCCGCGGCGCTGGATGAACGCTGCCGCGTCGCGGGGTGCCTTGTGCTGAAGCACGAGGCCCACACGAGGATCGTTGAAACCGACTTCCAGGGAAGCTGTGGCTACGGTCAGGTTCGCATTGTGGTCGACCCCGACGTCCTGAGAGGACGTGCGACCGACATGCAGGTGGTGGAGCTGAAGGGTCGGGTCGAGGTCATGTCCGATCTTCTCGACGATGTCCCAAGACTGACCGTCCAGGTAGCGCGCAGGGTGTTCGTTGCGTTCTGACGAACGCAGGCCCGCAAGTACGGGCTTGCGACCGTTGCGGCGGCCTGCTCGGTTCTGTCCACCTTCCGCATCACGCAGGTCGTTGTAGAAGCGGTTGGTGACGTCCAGGTCATCGGTGAAGAGGAAGCCAGTGGAGCCGTACAGGTACTCCCTCTTGTCCAAGTCGAGCATGCGGCCATGGAGCATGGCCGTTTGGATCGACGTAGACAGCAAGCTCGTTCCGGAAACCGGGTCGCCGCGCAGCGCCAGTGCGTACTCACGGCCTTCGGACTCCATGGCCTCGTCAGCCGGCTCAATCGAGTCGACGTCGCCTGGGCGAAGGCCGACCAGTTGAGCGAAGAACCTGTCCGCGTCACGCAGGGTCGCAGACAGACCTACGAACGTCATCGGGCGACGTGCTGCCTCCCGCCAGCGGCGCAACAGCAGTGCCACCTGGGCGCCGTGAAGGCCGCTATAGGTGTGGACCTCATCGAGCAACACGAGGGAGGGAGCCGAGCCGCTGCCGCGCCACCCAAGCAGCCACTCCAGATAGCTGTCGCCGCTGCAGCGGTTCAGCATCTCCGTGGTGGTGAACAGCAAATCGGGCGGGTTCTTCTTGAGGGATTCCCGGGTGAGCGCGAGGCGCCCGTCGTTCAGCGTGTAGCCGCACCTCATGCAGGACAGCCGCTCACGGCCTTGCCTTCGGTCTTCGTCTCTCCACTGGAGTTCCCCAGTGCCGCAGTCCGGAGTGGGACAGGGCAGATACGGGCACACGACGCCCTGGGGAGTGCGCTTCCAGGAAGTGGCGAGTCGAGAGTCTGGTTCCAGCCTCCGGTCCCGAACGTTCCACGGGGTGTCGCCGTAGAGCGCACCGACTCGGATAGGTCGTCGCCTACTCGCATGCAGTGCCGGATCGACGGTGTCAACAGTCCTGATCGACTCCCGCAGCTGGTCGCGCAGAAGTTCCTTGCGTGGGTAGAGCGCCAGTGTGTGCACTCGCTTCGCCGCGCCACCGTGCGCCTCTTCTGCCATCGCTGCGAAGGCTGGCAAGTAGAACGAGAGTGTCTTGCCGCTACCCGTGCCAGCGCCAACGATGATCCCCTTGGACCTTTCGGCGCTGAGCGAAGCGAATACGGAACAGGTGGCGTCCAACTGGAACCGCGCCAGCTTGCGTCCCTGCAACTGAGCTGCCGCCACGCGTTCCTGCACCTCACCCCAGTGGGGAAGTTGCCCGAGATCGCGGAGAGCGTCGGAAGCTGGGATGTCTCGACGTGGGTAGCGCCGCGGTGCTACGTGCAGTCGATAGTCAGCGACAAGACGACGCTGATGCTGCCACCAGCCGGGCCGCTCCTCCTGCGCCCAGCCACCTCGGGCAAAGAGCTGCCGAAGGCCAGTCGTGAGCCTGAGTGACTCCGCCAAGCGGGTGCGATACCGCGGTGGCGAGGCCACAGGCACCGGCACCTCGAACAGCAAGGCACGGAGGAGGAACTCCTCCAGCACAGCGTCAGCGGACATGCTGGCCGGGGCCGCCTCGTGACTGTGCAAGAGACCGTCGATGGCCTCTATCACCTCGGCCTTGGAGAGGGCAGTCTCTGTAACGCCCCAGGACAGCAAGGGAAGTTCGTGGTCTTCCAGGCGATTCAGGAGTTCGTTCGCGAAGCGAACGTCAAGGTGCTCTGTCACGCTCCCGTCCTCTGCAGGGTGATGTGGATGTCCATCTCGAACTGGCGCAGCAGCGCAATGTCGCTGTCTCTGATGTCGCGGAGGGTGGGACTGGGCCGCTTCTCCAGCAGTTCCAGGAGTTCCAGCAGCTCGCTGGGGGGATCACTCTTGTCGTGCAAGGACTCCGCGAGGAGGGCGTACGTGCTGGTGAAGAGAGTTACGTCCGCCTTGGACAGGTTCTTGGTTGCCACCGCCTGCCGGAGTTCCTTCTCCCGGTTGCGTGCGGCCTCGCGTTCGTCGCGCGAGAGCATGGGGATCCGAGCCAGAGGAAGGCCGGCGACCTGTGATGTCGCCCAACTGGCCCATGCCGCACTGCTCTGAGCCCTGAGCTTGCCCGCGAACTCCTGGACTTTCTTCCGGGCGGTGTTGAAGACAGCGTCACTGGGAAGTCCGTTGAGGGCCTTCCGCTCGAAGGCGGAGCGCGCGGTGTCGATGCCTGAAAGATCGGGTTTGTGTGCCGCTCCCAATGTCGCAAGCGTATGGCTCAACTCCACCTGGGCCCTGAGTTCAGCCAGCCCCGCACGGAGTTCCTTGGTGCGGCTCAGAACCCTCGCCGCCTCCTTCTCCCCGACAGCGCCTGCAGAGATCTGGCGGGCACGGTTTTGCAGCTGTACAGCCTTGTCGTACACGGACAAGTTGGTCACCAGTCCTCCCCGTCGTCTTCGGCGGACGGGGCAGCGGTGAGCGCATGCCACTCCACACAGATTTGACCCACGTCTTCCGCAGCACTGTCACCTGCGGAGCCACTAGAGCGTGACTCGGCGCTGGCAAGAGCAGCGTCCAGCCAGTCGTTGCTGGCAATGAGTAGTTGTTGAATCAGCTTGAGCGAGTCACCGCGGTCCTTGACAGCCGCAACCATGCGGGCTTGGTGACGAGTTGAGGAATCACGGCTTTCGTCGCCTGCCTTGGCCAGGTCGTCTTCGAGTGCGGAGATGGCCTTCCAGTCCGCGTTCTGGGCATCTTGAAGGAGGGCGTTGAACTGACGCGTCTGCTCGGCTGTCAGGGGTAGCCCAACTTCTCGTGCGGCGCTGAGAGCATCGCGGATTGCAGCCAGGGTCTGGACGCCAGTGGTGCCCCGAGGGTGACGACTTCGGATCGAGTTGAGCAGATCTGCGTGGCGAGTGAGTTGATCCTCGACCATGGTCGTCCAGGACGCGAACCCAGTAACGGCCGACCTCACCCATTTCGGAATGTCCAGGGCCTCGACATCCCAGTTCCACGAGGACGCGGCTCTGTCGAGTAGCGGGAGGACACGCGCGGCATCAACCATGTTCACCGCGCCAATGCCTTGGGCGATGCCGACGGCGTAGCGGAGCTGTTTCACGAGTTCGGGGCGCACTTTGAGGTGCCCCTGGAGCATGTCTATCCACTTCCCTGCACGGATGCCATCGTCCTCGCGACGCCACTCTTGCCCGTCATCGAGCACGGCGGCAATGAGTTGAGAATGAGGCATCCCGGGCCAGGCCTTGCCAGCTAGTGCCGCACCAAGCAGCGATGCGCGGAGCCCCGCAACGAGGTGATCGTCGGTGACCTCCATGTGCCGCTGTAGCCGTGCAGTGAGATCTCGGCCGTGCTTCTCTGCCAGGAACGCCAGCCGTCGGATGTCCTCGGCTCGCGCAGGGAGTTCCCGCTCAGCTTTCAGTAGGCTGTCGAAGAACCAACTGTCCTTTGGGCGACGAGTGAAGGTGATAGGGGCATTCTCGACGCCGGCCAGGTTTTCCTTCGCGCCTTGGATGGAGACGACAGTTGCCTTGGTCGGCCATGCGGCCCTCCGCAACTCGGTGCTACCCACCTCCCGCATTAGAGGTGAGTTCCACTGGTACCTCTGCAATACCGCAGTGGAAACAACGACGCGGATCCGATTTGCGGTGGAAGTATCCAGACCACCTTCGCGGGTGAGCCACTCATCCACCGTCTCTAGCATTCGCTGGAGTTCCCTGGGAAGTTCGTCGCGTTTGCCACTCGTTCCTGCCTCGGGCTTTGACTCCCCGGCACCCGTCTGCCCCCGGATGGCGGTAGAAGCAGGCGGACACCTTTGCCCCTCTTCGCCCCCGAGCGGCTCCAGAGAGAAGGCATCCAGGATGGTTGGATGGAGGCTGTTGGCGTGCTCAGGGGCGTCTCCCCAGAACTCGAGCACGAGGTTCCGCCGCTCCGCAGAGGCACGGTCGTGATCGTTCTCTGCTACGAAGCCGAGCACGTCGCGGCTGACGCGCTTGTCGAGCTTGGTGGGCCGGAACCGTTGCCGGAACATCGGGTCCGGGAACTCGCCCTGCCGCATCGCCGTGGCGTGTTCAACCAAGACCGGTCGCACGATACTCCCGAGCACGACGCGGGGGTTGAAAGACCAAGGCTTGTTCTGATCTGCCGTTGAGTGGACGGCCCTTACAAGAGACGACTCGTTGAACGGGTACAGCCCGTAGCCCTCAGCGGTTGCTCCGAACGCCTCGTGGCACTCCGTCCGGAACGAACAGGACAGACATTTGTTGGGAGGGACCTCGCCGGTGTTCGCACGCTCAAGTTCATCGCGGCCCAAGCGCCCAGCATTCAGGTAGCGGCCGACGAACGAGGCAATCTCCGTGTGTCCGGTCTCCTCCGGACTGAAAGGAACATCCAGGTGGTAGACGTAGCCCGTGCCGGCCTGGATGCGGGTCAGGGCTGTCTCATCCAAGGACTGGAAGTAGCCCGTCGTTACCGCCATGAGTGTGCGGATGGGGGCGAGAGTCGTCTTGCCCTCCCGGTTTGCTGCTTCAACCACGGCATCTAGCAGATCTCGCTGGACACCTTGGATGAGAGCAAAGTCCTCGATGAGCAGGACGATCTCCTTGCCCTGCCGGTGGTACTCCTCTCGTACCTGCTTCATCGCATCGAGTAGCCGACCTGCCCCGAGGTTGGCGGCGCTCTTGATGGCGGCTTCGAGGTGTCTGTTGAGTAGGTCTACTGCAATGCCCTGAAGGTCACCGCGTGTACTGATGGTGCCGAGCAGCTTCTGCGCCAGGCCCGACGCGGATTGGATGTCTTGAATGTCGAGTGGAAGGTCGCTGACACTGAACCCTTCGGGGCGGTCAGACTGTCCGTCCCGGCGATTGTGAATCAGTTGATGAGCGAGCTCAGGGACAAACATTCGGGGCGCGAGCAACGCCGCACGAACATGGGGATCGAGAAGCACCGCAGCCAGTTTGCCGGGCCCCACAAGCATTCGGGCCAACGGGCGTGATTCTGAGTTCGGGGAAGTAGCTTCGAGAGCCTCGCTCAGTTCATTGAGGATGCGCCTCGCAAGCGACTCCTCGTCGATGTCTTCGGTAAACCGGTTGATGTCCTCTTTGAGCTGAGCCAGCTCGTTGCTCTCCGCCTTCGCGATGAGCGTGCTGACGACGGCTTTGAGGCTGGTCTTGGACTTCTCGAGGTAGATAACCTCTCTCTCGTCTGCGCCCTCCTCCATCAACGCCAGTTGCTCGCGAACCCAACGGACCAGATGCGACTTACCTGAGCCAGACTCACCGACAACCGGCATGAGCAGGGCTCCGCTGTCCGCGCGGAGCGCCATGAAGTCTTTAAGGACTGCATTCTCACCGATCGGTTCGCCTTCGATGGCGAGTTCTTTCCCATCCATGATCCGGGCGCGCTTAATCCGCAACGGCGCATGCGTGGCCAAGAAGACCGACCGCGAAGGGCTGACCGCCTCAGTGTTGATGGTGGAGGCTGCCACTGCTGGTTCCCAGCAGAGCATCCCGCGGAAGTCAGCCATCGGTGGGCTCCAGGATCGTGATGTCGCTAACGGGGCGCGGACTAGCGGGCCGTTCAGGGTCGTGCAAGAGAAGAATCTTCCGAGCATCGTCGTCGTGCTCCAGGCGCAGCCACTTCTCGTCGTGGCCACGCAGGAGAGCAAACGAGAGGGCGGTGCCGGCCACACTGTCGCCCGGACTGGGGATCCCCACGGCGAGCGAGTGTGCGCCGCCAGGCAGCACCGGTAGGTGCTCTCGCAGAACTTGCAGTGCCTCAACAGCATTGATGCGCTGGGTCGGCTGCCATAGGTCGAGCACTGTTTGCTTGACGGCCAGGGTGCAGTCCGGGACCAGTGGGCCGCGGCCTTCGGTGCGGAAGACAGGGGCAGCGGCGAAGCCAAGAGCAGTTGCCCAATACCCGAAACGGGGCCATCGCGTGTCGTTGGCGAAGAGCGGAAGCACCTCGGTCCTCAGCAGCTTGCGGTCTCTGCCGTCTTTCTCATCCAGGAGTCGCTGTGCGGCGACCCAATCAATGGGGCGTTCCATTGGGTCGTGCGAGAGGAACCAGGCAAGCGCACGGGTTAGGTCTCGGGGCCCTGTCGGTTCGTTGTCAGCCCCCAGGTCGTTGTTGTAGTCCGCCTTGAGGACTGCGCGACGAAGGATGCGGGTGTACGTCTCCAGATCGTCGCTGTTGGCGAGATCTTTGGTTGGGCCCGCCAGCGAGAGCTCTTGCTGGCCAGCATCGACCTGTGCCAACTCCAGGACCTGGAGGGAACTGATAGCACAGTCGAAAGGCGGCTTGGTTGATGTGTCCTCTGAACGCAAGGAGGGAGGACTGACCAGCGCCCGCGCCTCGTCCAAGGCGATGCTCTTCCCCAAATAGGTGAGAAGGCGCACGACCGCCCATGTCTGGGAGGGGATGGCTGCGTCTACGTTCAGGAGAGTCATCAGAGTTCCTCCAAGGCACGGCGGATCGACAAGTTCGCCGGGTGGACATCGACGAGTGGTGTACCTCGGCGTTCTGGGTGATGCATGGCGCGGGGATGGATCAGGTAGGTCGGTGCATCCCAGGTGAAGCGTCTAGCGATCTGTGGTCCCGGAGACGTTGTGTTCGGGTCAGCCATCCAGATAACAGGGCCGGACCAGTCCGACAGCAGAACATCGTCATCATCGACGATCACGGTGCGGGTGCGTGCTGTTGTCTGCAGTTGGCTTCTGAGACGGCTGTTCATGCCTGGCCCTCCGACCACGCAGATCCTTCGACGGACAAGGCTTTCCACCAGCCGTGCTGCCAAAGCCCGGTCGTCAGCGTCTTGCCACCACAGGCTCAGGCATTGATGGTCCCCGAAGTAAGGCGTCAACGGCAGACGCCCATGAGTCTCGGACGCCGGCAGCAGAGGGTGCGGTTCCCCAGCGAGCCGGTAGAAGCCTGCAGGGAGGAGCTTCGCAGTAGCCCTGCATCGAGGACACCCACGGCAGGTTATGCCGCTACGTCGAAAGCCCTCGCCGTGTGGGATTCGGTAGTACGCCCCCAGCACGTCGCCGATGCATCGGTCACCCCGCAGAGCGGATTTCAGCTCACGCAGTGCCGAAGCACGACCATGCAGCAACTTTTTACGCTCAGCGTCAAAGCGATCACGAAATTTCTCACGGTTCCTCGCGTCGGAGTCGAGGAGTTCTACGTCTGCGTAGCCGTCAGCCGTGGAATAGAACAGGGCAAGTCGCGCTTTCCAAAAGATATCTGACTCGCGCTCATTCTTGGTGGGAGCCTGTGGTGGATGGATGGCCACGATCCCCGATCGCATCATGAGGTTCAGGATCCGGATGTTCCATTGCCGGTTCCGTTGAAAGCCCTCGTTCATGTCAGGGGGGTAGGAATCCAGACTCACTCGGTGGCGGTCTTGGATGGTGTCCCGGCTGTGGAACATTGCCTCCCAGCGCTGCCATGCGCGCGGGGCGCCGATGACCACCTCGTCGCTCATCTTGTTGGCGATACTTTCGTCCTTGCGCGTAGTGGCCAGGTACGAGATTGAAGGGCTTCCGTTGCGCCCCGCTCGGCCGACTTCTTGGTAGTAGCGGTCCACCGTTTCCGGCAGACAGGCGTGCACAATCGTCTTGACGTCATCGAGATCCACGCCCAGGCCGAAGGCGGAGGTACCCACCACGATGTCGTATCGCGACTCCACGTCGCCCTCAGCGGTCGTGCCACTCCATCCTTCCAAGGCGGCGCGACGTTCGGGGTCGGTGGAGTCCCCGGTTACGCTAGTTACGCGGCGCAGCCCGTGGCTGCGAAGACGCCCCGCCCACTCCTGCGCATGGACGATTTTGGTCGTGTAGAGGATCATCGGCTTCGGCAAGTACGAGACGGCATCAAGGACTGCGGCCTCGCGGTCGGTCTCGCTCCGAAAGACGTCGATGTAGTAGCTCGGCTCGTGGCGGAGTTGGGAAGCCCAGATGACCCTTGCCTGCTGCGGCGAGGCGAATAGCGTGTCAAGCGTCTCCATCTGTTGCCCAGTCAGTGTTGCGCTCATCGCAATGGTGACTGGCTGCCTACCCTCTGGTGCCTTGCTGAGCCAGATACGGCGGTGACTCGACATCGTCTGGAACGCGGTGCGGAAGCTGTTGCCCCACTGCTCGACCAGGTGTGCTTCGTCGATCACGAAGTAGTTGAACAACCCGGCCTCAGCCGCGTCTTCCAAAGGCTTCTTCAAGCTCTGCACTAGAGCCTCAGGTGACGTGAACACAAGACGTTGGCGGCCCGCCGCGATGTCGTCTTGCATCTGTTGCCGGCCTTCGTCAGAAAGCCCGCTGGTGTAGGCGTACCGCTGCATGGGGCTGTGATGCCCGTACTGTTCAAGGATCTTGAAGGCGCGCCGTTCCAGGTCTGCTGCGAGAACACTCGTAGGCACAACAACCACCGATACGCCGCTGCTCACGCTCGATAGGAGCGCGGGGGCTATCGCAACTGCGGTCTTTCCATGCCCTGTTGGGAGACAAATGATCGTGGTGCTCCCCGGTGGGGCAAGCGCGATAGCCCTAGCGGCTTGTCGCTGACCGGCCGACACATAGTGGCTGTGATCGTCACCGAGGGCGGTCGTGAAGAACGGGTCGGCTGGGTATGACTCCAGCTTGCGACGGTGTGGTGAGTCTTCACCGAGATAGACCTGTCGTAGATCCTCTTGAGCCGCTTGGCGGGATCCTTCGTCTGGCACAGGCGGATGCCACGGCAGCGCACTTACCCACAAGTTGGCGCCGCCATCGCGCAGCGCAGTCTGGCAGCGCATTTGCTCCCACTGCTCGCGAGTGGGCAGCCGCGGGAGAAGGGGAACCGTGAATCCGGTTGTGTTCTCCCGTGCTTGAGCTTCGAGCAGGATCTGCCGAGTCAGCGAGGCAATGTCCCTCCACCCGCTGGACTCACTGGCCAGGGCATCACGGAGCCTGCGCAACGTCCCCTTCGCTTCGGGAAGCCTCGGAAGTTGCTGGAGATCGCGGTACTCCGACAGGTGGTTGAAGAGGGTCTTAGCCCCGGTCCAGTTGTCAGTCGCCACGAGGGATCCTCCTGAGCCCCGTCTTCACCAAGCAGGTGGCCGACACGAGCCGAACCTTCGGTTCGCTAAGTGCCTGCACCAGCGCATCTGTGATGGCAACATCCAGCAGGTAGCTCTCTCCGTCTCCCAGGAGCCGACCGGCTGCTTGGCGGGCTTCCGCCTGTGCTTTCGCGACGGTGAGGCGCTCCCGTCCCTGTTGCTGGGCCAGGGCACACCTGTCGGCCAGGTTGGTCACTCGCTTGAGTTCCGCTCGGGCGACTGTTTCAGCACCACGTGCAGACGCTTCGTATCCGGGGTGCCCATCGAGCAGGTCCATCAACTCGTACATGTTTCCGGCGTTGTAGTTGTGGTCCGTGGCCCGGTAGTGGGCATCTAGCCACTTCTGGGTGTCTCCGCTGGTCAGGGCCTCGGTAGCTCCAGCCGACACCCAAACCTTCAGCGTGAACGGTGGGAGAAGCTGTTCAGCTTGGCGCCTCAAAGCTGCTTCCGCGTCGCGGGACTCTTGCACGAGTCGCAGCGCCAGCGCGAGCGCCGAGGAGAAATCGGCTTCGACGAGGTAGTCGAATCCGAAGTAGGGCTCCGGCTCTCCCCGGTGATTGACATCAGCGCGCCAGAAGGCCGTGGCCTGGCCGCGGTCGTCGCACCAAACGACGTCCGCGAGTCTGTTGACGAGTGGGCTCCCGATACGGAACAGGCGTGTGCCGGGGGCTTTGAGTGCCTCAGACCGGCTGAACGTGCCCTTGGCCATCTCCTCTGTGAGGTTCTTGAGGCCATAGAGATGGGGGGAGATGAGGGTGCGCGACTTGAGGTCGAAGACCTCGCACATCACGTCATTGATCTTGCGCTCGGTGTGGCGGAGTTTGATCCCCTCCGAGCCGTCTCGTCCGGTGTATCCGAGCATGGCTTTGCGAGTGGCGTCCCAGCCAGCCTCGAACGTTGCGAGTCGCTCCGCGAAGTCGATGTCGTGGGGGGATGTGTCAAAGATCGACTCAAGGGTGTCCATGCTGTCGATCTCGCGGCGGGCTTGGGTGAGTTGCTCCTGAACAGTCTGGGTGAAACCGGGCAAGCCTTCCGGCCCATGCTCGAGTGCCTCCGCCCAGACAGCAGCGAGGCCTTCCGCGATGGCATCCTGGAGCGTGGAGGCCGACCCGTCGAAGATGCGGTAGCCATCAGTGAGCAGCGACAGCCATGCATCGGTGTGCGCTTCGGTGTCCGCGAGCACGAACTGGCGTGGTGCTTGGCGCTGCCGGTGGGACTCGACGTAGCGGTCTGTGCGGCCGAGGCGCTGCTCAAGTTGGTTGGGTGACCACGGCAACCGCACGTGGATTACGGTCTGGGCGGCCTGGAGATTCAGCCCGTCTTCCGCAGTGTCGTCCGTGATGAGAACGGCGGCCTTTGTGCTGGGCTTCCGCCATGCTGTGGTGGCAACTTCGGATGCGTCGGGGCCTGCGCTGCGGGTGTGCTCGAAGAAGCCGACCTCGGCGAAGCGTGCGCGCATGCGTGTGGTGAGTGTTGAAGCGAGTGAGCCTGGGCCACAGAAGACAATGATGTGTCCCCCCTTACGCAGTGCAGGGAGGAGGGTGTTGATGAGGTCGTCGATTTCAGAAGCGCGACCGTCGTCCGTGATCTCTGATTCGAGATTCTCCAGGCTCTTGGCCTCGTGGGGCGCCACGGGCACGTTGGAGAGGTGGTTCCGCTCGCGGGCACTCAGGCCGGCACGCTGAGCGGCGCCTTCGTCACGGCGGACCCGCCATCGAAGTGCGTCGAGATAGTCAGCAGACGCGCCACCGAGACGGGACGCGAGCACGGCCAGCGCAAGCGCGTAGTTGGTGCGTTTACCCTCAAGGCCCTCGTCGAGGAGGTGCCCCCACAGCTGGGTCTGCCACTCCAGAAGGTTGTCCGCGGCCGGGCTGTAAGACTCGGCCGGCAGCTTTGCTGGCTTGGCGCGGCCGCGCACCTCGTAGGGGACGGCTGCTGAGTCGTCGTTTTGGCGCAGTACGTTCGCCCTGCGGTTCCTGATCACACGGCGGTGCAGTCGGTACGTCTCGCTGATGTGCGCCCGAAGCGCAGTGACGCGCGCCTTGAGCTCTGGCATCCCCGTCTCATCGCGGAGGCTTCCCTCCGCGTCGAGAAGGTCGAGCACCTGGGCTGCCAGGCGCTCGAAGCGGGAGTCCTCCGGGGGCAGCAGTGCCTTGACCATGTCGATCGTGGACGGCAGCAATGGGTGGTACTCCGCGTCGAGGCTGAGGACGTGGTTCGCCAACTCCGCCCGGTGGTTGTACCGCTGTTCGAACGCCTCCCGCTCGCTCCACTTGTACACGTCGGGATCAAGCAGGTGCAGAAGTCCCAGGTGCGTGGTGTGGCTGGAAGTGACTGGTGTGGCAGACAGCAACAGGAGCTTTGACGCAGAGTGCGCGAGATCGCGCAGTGCGCGATAGGTGGGGTCCGTGTCATCGCGATCTTGGACCAGTTGGTGGGCTTCGTCGACCACGACAAGATCACTGCCGTGGTGCCGCTCCCATAGGTCGGGAGAGTCATGGGAGATGACCTTTACGCGCCTCGGGAAGTCATCGGTGAAGAATTTCGTGCGCAGCTCGGCTACCCACTGTCGGCGCAGAGACTCAGGGACGAGGAATGTCACGCGTGCCTGCGGGTTATCGATCAGGGTCTGCAGAGCCACGAGCGCGGCCTCGATGGTCTTACCGAGTCCGACTTCATCGGCGAGGAGATACCGCTGAACCGGGTCCGAGAGCACGGTCAGCGCGGCGCGGACCTGGTGCGGGTAGATTTCAGCGGCGGCCGCCAGGAGAGCCGGGGTGCTGGCACTGGCTGCGCGCTGAGCGACCAGGTTGTGCAGCATCGGGATGCGTGCGTTGTAAAGGTGTCCGGATTCGTTGCCTCCGGACACCAGGACCTGGAGAGGGTCACGTACCGGCTTGTTCCAGCGCACGCGGAGATCAGATTCGGGTACCGGCAGGTCGTAGTCAGCGTTGGGAAACCGAACGAAGTAGCCCCCAGGGGCCGGGCCTTGTACGCGGCCGGCCATCCACTCGCCGGTGTTCGGGTTGTGACGGAATACGCGCGTTGGAGGTCTTAGCCGCACGCGCTCACAGGCGACAGCGGGAACGGTCTGGCAATCGATCTTGGGCTCGGCCATGGACTCGAAGAAGTCCACGCGCAGTGAGCCATCGGCGATCGCGCCCACCCGTCCGATCCCAGGGCTCCCCTGGAACTCGACGAGGTACCCGACTGCGAAGCCTGAAGCCATCCTTCTTCTCGCCCCCACCTGCTTGTACGCCAACGCTGACGAGCCTAACGGGGGGCACTGACAACAACGTCGAAGATGCTTCAAACGAATTCGTATGTATATTCGAGGAGGGGCTTGAAAGCCTTCAGTTGCCCCTTGCTCATTTGCGGCTATAAGGTTTCAATTTCGCTTAAATCGATCACCGGGAGGGCGAGGTGACGGGGTGCTGCCCCGTGACGATGGCCGAAACCATTCGCTGAACTCGCAGTCGAGATCGGCTGCGGGGCAGCGTAACGACCCTGTCTGCCCTGCGTCATCGCCGCCGAGGAGCGGTGCCCCGGATCGATCTTGGAGGCCGGACACGGCGGTGTTGTCAGTGCCGTGAGCTGTACTGTCTGGGCGCTCGTCTGCCACCTGCTCCCCGCGGGAGGCAAGGCGGGCATGTTCCTGCCGCATCGAGACAGAAAGCAGATCGTGAAACTCCCCGCTCCAGCCGGTATTGCTACCCTCCTCGGCTACGTCGCCACCATCCCAGCCGCCAACTTGGCGGTCACGCACTTCGGGGCCGTCCCCGTCGGCTTCGGCTACGCCGCACCTGCCGGCGTCTACATGGTCGGCCTGGCCCTCGTGCTCCGTGACCTCGCCCGCGAGGCCGCTGGCCGAAAGGCGGTCCTCGGCGCGATAGCCGTCGGCACCGTTGTGTCCTACTTCCTCGCCAGCCCGGGGCTCGCCGTCGCCTCGGCCGCGGCCTTCGCGGTCGCTGAGACCATGGACTTTGCCGTCTACGAACCTCTCCGATCGCGCGGCCTGGTCATCGCCATGCTCGCGTCGAACGCCATCGGCCTCCTCGCTGACAGTCTGCTGTTCCTCAAGCTGGCCTTCGGCTCCTTCGAGTACCTGCCCGGGCAGATCCTCGGAAAGGCTTGGATGACCCTCGCTGCGGTCGCCGTTTTGACCATCCTGCGGCGCCGGAAGCGCGCCACCGCATGACGCCACCGCCGGGACGTGCCGCGAAAGCGAGCGCCACGCGCCGGGTGGTCTCCCTCACGGTTGACCGTGGGCGACTCTCGCGGCACGCCCCGGGCTGCCCTGCTGCACTTCCTGCCTCACGGCAAGATCATCAATGCGGGTTGGTCTGCACCATTTGACCAGGAAGGCATGCGGGGGTAGTCGAGATGCTCAGGTGCCCGGAAGGTAAGGAATTCATTGCGGAGATCGTCTCGGTGAAGACAATGAAGCACCACGCCATCTCCGGAAAGAAATAGCCACGGCGCGAATCACCCATCGCGCCCCTCGTTCTTTGACTCGTCCTGTTCCTCTTGTTCGGCCTCGGGCTTGTGCCGCACCCCCATTTGGGATGAGTCCTGCGATACTTCCTCATGAGCAAAGATGCGCCGAACTTCCTCCCGCACGTCCTCGATGGGGTAGCCGGCGTCTTGGAGCATCCGAACGCCCGTCTCAAGCGAGAGCACTCGCGAGGTCACACCCTTGACGACCTCGTTCAGGATGGCGGTTCGGTCGGTGGGGGTGTGCGGTCCGAACACGATGCGGGCAGGAATAGGTGCACCCGTCGGCCAGCCATCAGCGTGGCCGGCCTGGTGGATGCGCTGCACCATCTTCAGCAGCAGCGCGTACTTGTGGGCCCGGGCGAGCCGCAAGGAGTCCACGAGTGAATCCAGCGGGCCGAGCGACAACTGCAGGGCGTAGCCACTCGGCACATCACACGCTCGGCGGTCCCCAGACTCACGGCAGGAAGCCGGGCGTTGACCGCGGCCCGGCCGCGGATCTCCTCGACGCGGGAACGCAACTTGGCTAGGCCGTTTCGTTTGGATCATCGGGCTGACCAGATGAAGATGCCTGCGAGGTGGAGTCCGGCGAGGTAGATGGTTGCGGTCTTGTCGTACCGAGTGGCGAGGCCGCGCCATTGCTTGAGCTTGTTGATGCAGCGTTCGACGGTGTTGCGCTGTTTTTATGCGTCGCGGTCGAAGGCTGGTGGCCTGCCGCCGCGGCTTCCCCTGCGAAGTCGGTGACCACGTTGGTCGGCTGGGATCGGGATGACCGCCCGGATGCGGCGTTTGCGCAGGTGTTCGCGGATGGCGCGTGAGGAATACGCTTTGTCGGCCAGGACCACATCGGGCCGGGTGCGAGGCCGCCCCCGCGGGCGGGGAACGCGCAGGCGAGCCATCACATCGGGGAAGGCAGGTGCGTCGCCGGCCTGCCCGGCAGTGAGCACGAAGGCCAGCGGTCGTCGGCTGCGCGGTGGACCTTTGTCGTCAGACCTCCGCGGGACCGGCCGACGGCATGGTCGTGCGGCTCGCCGGCCGGGGCCCCTTTTGCGCGCCCCGGCCGCGTGCTGATGCGCGCGCACGATCGTGGAACCCACCGAGACCGCCCAGTTCAGGTCCTCATCGGCGTCGGCCTGAGCCATCAATGCGGTGAAGACACGCTCCCAAGTACCGTCAACGGCCCACATCCGCAATCGGTTGTAGACCCAGCGCCAGTTCCCGTACTTCTCCGGCAGGTGCACCCACTGCGAACCCGTCTGGAACTTCCAGGCGATCGCATCGATCACCTCACGGTGATCCCGCCACCGCCCACCCCGCCTGGGTGTCCGGTCCGGCAACAACGGCTCGATCCGCGCCCACTGCTCATCTGTTAACGGCACCTGAACCAACGATCAGATGATCCGAACGAAACGGCCTAGCTCAGTACGGACATGCTCACGCGACACTGCGACAACAGGTCTCCGGTAGCTCGACCTGACTCACATCGCCGAGCTACCAGGAGGTCCTGCCTTCACGCACCGCCCCCGTCGCGATCACCCGAACAGATACCCTGTTCGACCGGCAACTCCACTGACCGGAATGCGGATGGCTTCTGAGCAAAACCGTTTGGCGGCAAGCCTGCCAGCGTTCGCTCCTCGCACTTCTCCGTCGCCTGCTCCCATCGATCGAGCCAGTCCAGATCGACGCGCCAACCATGACCGCACGCCCCGCACAGCATGCGCCGGGCGCGCGAGAAGTCGATCCGCCGTTCCATCCCTCCATCCTCCCGTCGCGCTGGGCAAAGCCACAAAGGCAGGACGAGGAGGAGCATGGACTCTTCACGATCTCGCAGGCTTCCTGCGACGCCATCAAACGCTCCGTGGGAGTCAGTCAACTTCTAGCCCCTCGTGTGACGGTGAGCCCTGCCCCAGGCAGCTCAGGGCAAAGGGCGGATCAGCGTCGGCGGGACACGTACCGGCCACTACTCGATCAGCATGAAACAGCAAGCGCCCCGCCAGGCCGAAGCCTGACGGGGCGCTTGTGCGAGACTCTAGTGTGACCGCCGGTAGCAGCGAGTCAGCGACCAGATCCTCTGGTATCCGAGCCGATCAGCTCAAGAACCGACAAGTTCGCGCAGCACGTACTGCATGATGCCGCCGTTGCGGTAGTAGTCCGCCTCGCCGGGGGTGTCGATGCGGACGACCGCGTCGAACTCCACACCGGTGTCGGTGGTGACCTTGACCGTGCGCGGCGTGCTGCCGTTGTTCAGCTCGGTCACGCCGGAGACGGCGAAGGTCTCCTCGCCGGTCAGGCCCAGCGACTCCGCCGAGGCACCCTCGGGGAACTGGAGCGGCAGCACGCCCATGCCGATGAGGTTCGAGCGGTGGATGCGCTCGTAGGACTCGGCGATGACGGCCTTGACGCCCAGGAGCGCGGTGCCCTTGGCGGCCCAGTCGCGGGACGAGCCGGAGCCGTACTCCTTGCCGGCCAGGATGACCAGCGGGGTGCCGGCGGCCTGGTAGTTCTGCGACGCGTCGTAGATGAACGACACCGGGCCGCCCTCGACGGTGAAGTCGCGGGTGAAGCCGCCCTCGGTGCCCGGCGCGATCTGGTTGCGCAGACGGATGTTGGCGAAGGTGCCGCGGATCATGACCTCGTGGTTACCACGGCGCGAGCCGTAGGAGTTGAAGTCGCGACGCTCGACGCCGTGCTCGGTGAGGTACTTGCCGGCCGGGGTGTCGGCCTTGATCGCACCGGCCGGGGAGATGTGGTCGGTGGTGACCGAGTCGCCCAGCTTGGCCAGGACCCGCGCACCGGCGATGTCCGAGACCGGGGTGGTCTCCATCGTCATGCCCTCGAAGTACGGGGGCTTACGGACGTAGGTGGACTGCGGGTCCCACTCGAAGGTGTTGCCGGTCGGGACCGGCAGCGCCTGCCACTGGGCGTCGCCCGCGAAGACGTCGGAGTAGGACTTGTTGAACATGTCCTCGCCGATGGCGTTCGCCACGACGTCGTTGACCTCGGCCTCGGAGGGCCAGATGTCCTTGAGGAAGACCGGCTTGCCGTCCTGGTCGGTGCCGAGCGCCTCGGTCGTGATGTCCACCTTCATCGAACCGGCGAGGGCGTACGCGACGACCAGCGGCGGCGAGGCGAGGTAGTTCATCTTGACGTCGGGGTTGATCCGGCCCTCGAAGTTGCGGTTGCCGGAGAGCACCGAGGTGACGGCCAGGTCGTGCTCGTTGACGGCCTTGGAGACCTCCTCCGGCAGCGGGCCGGAGTTGCCGATGCAGGTGGTGCAGCCGTAGCCGACGAGGTTGAAGCCGACCTTGTCGAGGTACGGGGTCAGGCCCGCCTTGTCGAAGTAGTCGGTGACGACCTTCGAGCCCGGGGCGAGGGTGGTCTTGACCCACGGCTTGCGGGTCAGGCCCTTCTCGACCGCCTTCTTGGCCACCAGGGCGGCGGCGACCATGACGTACGGGTTCGAGGTGTTGGTGCAGGAGGTGATGGCCGCGACCGTCACCGCACCGTGGTCGATCTCGTACGTCGAGCCGTCGGGGGCGGTGACCGTGGTGGGACGGGTCGGCACGCCGTTGGCGGTGGCCGGGGAGTCGGAGGCCGGGAAGGACTCCTTGCCCGCCTCGTCGTCGTCCTCGACGTAGTTGCGGACGTCCTGCGCGAACTGCTGCGCGGCGTTGGCCAGGACGATGCGGTCCTGCGGGCGCTTCGGGCCGGCGATCGACGGGACGACCGTCGACAGGTCCAGCTCCAGCTTCTCGGAGAAGTCGGGCTCGGCGGCCGGGTCGAGCCAGAGGCCCTGCTCCTTGGCGTACGCCTCGACCAGCGCGACCTGCTGCTCGGAGCGGCCGGTGAGCTTGAGGTAGTTCAGGGTCTCGCCGTCGATCGGGAAGATCGCGGCGGTGGAGCCGAACTCCGGCGACATGTTGCCGATGGTGGCGCGGTTGGCGAGCGAGGTGGCGGCGACGCCCTCACCGTAGAACTCGACGAACTTGCCGACGACGCCGTGCTTGCGCAGCATCTCGGTGATGGTCAGCACGAGGTCGGTGGCGGTCGTACCCGGCGTGAGCTCACCGGTGAGCTTGAAGCCGACGACGCGCGGGATGAGCATCGAGACCGGCTGGCCGAGCATCGCGGCCTCGGCCTCGATGCCGCCGACGCCCCAGCCCAGCACGCCGAGGCCGTTGACCATGGTGGTGTGCGAGTCGGTGCCGACGAGGGTGTCGGGGTAGGCCTGGCCGCCTCGGACCATGACCGTGCGGGCCAGGTGCTCGATGTTCACCTGGTGGACGATGCCGGTGCCGGGCGGGACGACCTTGAACTCGTCGAACGCGGTCTGGCCCCAGCGCAGGAACTGGTAGCGCTCCTTGTTGCGGCCGTACTCCAGCTCGACGTTCTGGCCGAAGGCGTCCTTGGTACCGAACTTGTCGGCGATGACGGAGTGGTCGATGACCAGCTCGGCCGGGGCCAGCGGGTTGATCTTGTCCGCGTCGCCGCCGAGCTCCTTGACGGCCTCACGCATGGTGGCGAGGTCCACGACACACGGCACACCGGTGAAGTCCTGCATGATCACGCGGGCCGGCGTGAACTGGATCTCCTGGCTGGGCTGGGCCTGCGAGTCCCAGCTGCCCAGCGCCCGGATGTGGTCGGCGGTGATGTTCGCGCCGTCCTCGGTGCGGAGCAGGTTCTCCAGCAGGACCTTCAGGCTGTACGGCAGACGGGCGGAGCCCTCGACCTTGTCCAGCTTGAAGATCTCGTACGACTCGTCGCCCACCTGCAGCGTGCTGCGGGCGTCGAAGCTGTTCGCCGACACGACAGTCTCCTTCATGCATGAATTTCGCGCGTACCACCGCGCGGTGCACCCTATGCGGCTACCGCCGCATGGTGCCGCCCCAGGTGCTTGCCATTCCGCTAAGGTGTACCTAAGTTAGGTATGCCTTACTGGCGCGGCAGCGGTACGCCTCTCGGTAGATATCTCGATGTCGAGATAACTCTAATACATCGGTGCTCCGAGGTCATGCCCCGGCCGGGTTTGTCCTGCTCATCCCGTCGGGGCGGCTTTTCGCCGGATCCCGCCGTTCGGCGTTCCGGGCCGGTATCCGGCACCGCGTCCGGCTCCCGAGGCCGCCGTTCCGCTCCTGGCCGGTCGCCTGCCAGGCGCGCCGCCTCAATGGATCGCGGCGTTCGCGGCGTTCGCGGCAAGTCTGCGCCGGTTGGCGGGGTTCCGCCATGCGCGGGCGATGTGCGGGCAATGCGCGAGGACACCGCAGAGGCTCCGCGCGGCGCTTCCGCGCCCGGCACGAGACCGAAGGCGTCATAGGGCCTGTCGACACAGGAATCGTCGGGGTCCACCGCCCTCACCGAGTCGGTTCAGCAGCCTCTACTGCCTGACTCTTGTTATTGCAAGTAATATGCAACAAGCTGGTCCGGCCCTTACTGCCCGCCCTGGATACGGAGCCAGTCATGCCCCGACTGATGCCAACTGCCGGACCGCAGCGCGTCCTTGCGGTCTCGAACTTCGTCTACACCATCGGCAGCGGCCTCTACCTGACCGCCGGAGTGCTGTATTTCACCCAGGCGGTTCACCTCCCGGCAGACCAGGTGGGGCTCGGGCTCGGCATCGCCGGTCTTGTCGCGCTGGCCCTGGGCGTTGCGGTCGGCCACTTGGCGGACAGATACGGAGCACGCGGTGTCTATGCGGCCACCCTTGTGATCCAGGCGCTGGCCACGGCCGGCTTCGTCCTGGCGGAGAGCTTCTGGCCGTTCGTCCTCGCGGTCTGCGCGGCCGCCGGGGCGAAGGCCGCCGGAATCGCCGCCCGCTCCCCGCTCATCAGGCACTACGGAGGGGACCGGCCGCAGGAGTTCCGGGCCTATCTCCGCGCGGTGACCAACGTCGGCGTCTCCCTCGGTGCCTTGGGAGCGGGATGGGTCGTTCAAGTGGGCACCGCCACCGCCTACCAGCTCATGGTCATCGGCAACGCGATCGCCTTCGTGGTCTCCGCGGCGCTCCTGGTCTTCCTCCCGCCGGTCACGCCCGTCCCGACCAGCGGCGGCCCTCGCTGGATCGCCCTGCGAGACCGCCCCTACCTCATGCTCACCACGCTCGACGGCATCATGGCCATCCAGTTCAAAGTGCTCACGGTGGCCATCCCGCTCTGGCTGGTCGGTGCCACCACCGCCCCGCACTGGCTGATCTCGGGCACCATGCTCACCGGCACCGTCATCGTCATCGCATTCCAGGTACGGGCCAGCCGCAACGTCGTTTCCCCCGCAGCCGGCGGAAACGCCTACCGCCGGGCAGGCTTCGCCTTTCTCGTCTCCTGCTCGCTGATCTCACTGTCCGCAGGGATACCGGCGTGGGCTGCCGCGACGCTGCTCATCACCGCAGTGGTGATCCACACGGCCGGCGAGCTGTGGCACTCCGCCGCCGGCTTCGAGGTGTCCTTCGCGCTCGCTCCACGACACGCCACGGGCCAGTACCTGGGCGTGTTCGGCCTCGGCGCCGGACTGGCCGAGGCCGTTGGGCCGGGGTTGCTCATCGCGCTCTGCATCACCTGGGGCCGCCCCGGGTGGTATGTCGTGGGCGCCGTTTTCGCGCTGACGGGCCTGGCGGCACCACTCGCCGTCCGCTGGGCACAGAACCAACAGAGCACCCGGCAGCCACACCTCCGAGCAGCCGAAAACGCCTCCGCCGCCTGAAACGCATCCGATCCGCCGCCTGAATTGCCCACCCAGCACCCCCGGCCCCGCGGGCACCGTTCGGCCGTGCCGCCGCTCTGCTCGCCGCGATGATCGGGTGCCTGGCCGCACTGCCGGCGCCTCCGGGGAGGGCGTGCTCACCGGACGCCGGGGCGGACCGGGTGTCCGGACCCGACACGGCCGGTAGCGAAAGACGGCATGACGCTCCGTCACACCGGTCGCGCCCCGTGCCGGTGGGCGCCGAGCGTGGTGACGACGCTCCGCGGCCGGAGCACGCCTGAGGCCGGAAGCGCATCGGACCGGATCGCATGGGGCACGGACCGCAGAGGTGGCGTCAGCCTGCCGTCGGCCGGGTGCGCCGGGCGTAGGCGCGGGCGGCGCGGGCGCGGTCGCCGCAGCGAGTGGAGCACCAGTGACGGCGGCCGTGGCGCAGCAGGTAGCGGTTACAGGGGGTGGAACCGCAGTCGGTGAGGCGGTCGGCGTCGGGGCCGGTGAGGAGATCGGCCGCGTCGGCCGCGAGGGTCGCGAGAGCGCGGTCGAGGATCTCGTTGGTGGGGCACGGCGCCGCGCGGTAGGGGCCGTTCTTCTCGTCCCAGTACAGCAGGGCAGCCGCGGGGGCTCCGTTGAGCGCGTCGTTGACGGCGGACAGTGCCGCGGGCAGGGCGGGCAGACCGGCGACGCGGGCGGCGAACAACCCCCTGAGGTGTTCGCGCAGGGAGCGCAGCTGCGTCGCGCACATCTCCTGCACCCCGGCGTCGGACGGCGCGAGGCCGCGTTCGGTGAGCCACCGGTTCGCGGCCTCGGGGGTGCCGAGGAGATCGATGAAGTGCCCTCCGGGCAGCGCGACGGCGCTGTTGACGAAGTCGAGGGCGAGGTGGTCCGCCGCCCCCGGCGCGGGCGGTGGCACGGGTTCGGCGGTCGGGGTCTCGCTCATGGTTGTCATGGTACGGCTTGCTTTCATCCGTGAGACACCGCTAGCGTGCGCATCACGGATAAACCACTTCTCATCCGTGAGGTTTTGATGGCCGATACCAACATGACCACTGAGCAGATCCCGCTCCGCGTCCTCGGCGGCCCGACCGCCCTTTTCGCCTACGGTGGCCTGCGATTCCTGACCGACCCGACCTTCGACGCGCCCCGCGACTACGCCGTGCCGGGTGGCCGGCTGACCAAGACGGCGCCCGCCTCCGCCACGCCGGCCGACCTCGGCCGCATCGACGTGGTCCTGCTCTCCCACGACGAGCACCCCGACAACCTCGACGACTCCGGCCGGGCAATGCTCGCCGACGTCCCGCTGACGCTGACCACGACCGGGGGCGGACGGCGCCTGGGGGCGGGGGCCAGGGGGCTGGCCGACTGGGAGTCGGTCACGCTGGACCGCCCTGGCGGCGGCACGATCACCGTCACGGGCGTGCCCGCCCTCCACGGGCCCGGCGCGCGCGAGGAGGTCGAAGCGATCACCGGCCAGGTCATCGGATTCGTCCTGACCGGGGAGGGCCTGCCCACGGTCTACGTCAGCGGCGACAACGCCTCGCTCGACCTGGTCAAGGAGATCGCCGAACGGTTCGGCCCGGTGGACACCGCCATCCTGTTCGCCGGGGCTCCCCGCTTCCCCGTCCTCTTCGACGGCGCACTGATAGTCCTCGACAGCGCGCAGACCGCCGACGCCGCCCGGATCCTCGGTGCCCGCCGGGTGGTTCCCGTCCACTACGACAGCTGGGCGCACTTCACCGAAGGCCGTGACGAACTGATCGCCGCCTTCACCGAGGCCGGGCTGCTCGACCGCCTGGATCTGGGTGACCGGGGCTGACCGCGCAGAGGGCAGACCGGACGCCGGTGGCCGACGGCGTACGGGGTGAGCGCTGTCATACGGGGTGAGCGCCGTCGTACGGGGTGAGCGCGCCGGGGGCGCACGCGCCGTGCGCACCGTCCGGGCGGGGAATGGGCCGGAGCCTGCACGCCGTTGGAGCGGAAGCAGGTCTTGATCGCTGTATCGCCTTCATGGAGGAGCTCCATGACCATCCTGGTCACCACCCCGAACGGTGCGGTGGGCCGCCATCTGACCGAAGCGCTGCGCGACCGGCGTGATGCGCGCTTCTTCGTCCGCTCCGAGGCCGCCGCCAAGAGGCTCGGTGAGGTGTGCGGCGAAGTCTTCATCGGGGATGTCACCGATGCGGCGGACGTCCGGGATGCGGTCGTCGGCGTGGACCGGCTCTACCTCGCGCATCCCTTCGCCGACGACCAGGCCGCCGCCGAGACGCACCTCGGTGTCGCCGCCATCAAGGCGGGCGCGCGCCGGATCGTCAAACTCGGTGCCCGCAGATTCACCGGTGACGGGATCGTCCCGGACCCCGTCACCGGCACCCACGACACGATCACCGAGCAGCTGCGAACCGCCGGTGTCGCAGAACTGATCGTGCTCCAACCCGACCGTTTCCTGCAGAACTTCCTCCCGGCGGCGGCTTCGATCGCCGAGGGCACGCTGGCCGATCCCGCCGGACCCGGCGCCCGGGGTTATGTGGACGTGCGGGACATCGCGGCGGTCGCGACCGCCGAACTCCTGGCCGAGCGGCCGGTCGGAGGGGAGATCGAGATCAGCGGTCCGCAGGCACTGACGCTGTCGGAGCTCGCCGACCGCTTCGGCGCCGCGCTGGGCAGGCCGGTGCGGTACGTCGATACCCCACTCGACGACGCCTGGCGGGCCGCGCTCGCGGAGGGCGGGGTCCCGCCGCGGGTCATCGACGGGCTGTACGGCCTGTACACGAACTATCGCCGCGAGGGCGTGGCCGGTCTCGGTGACGGAGTGCAGCGCGTGCTCGGCCGCCCGCCGCGCTCGGCCGAGGACTTCGCGGCCGAGCTGCTGGCGCCCGCCGTGTCCGGTTCCTGAGGCTGCCGTTCCGCTTCCGGCCGGTCGCCTGTCAGGGGCCCGGAGTTGCTCCGATCAGGTCGGCGGGGGCGTGACCGGCCCCCGTAGCGGTCATTCCTCCGGTCATGAAGAAGACCGTCATCACCGCAGCGCTGGCCCTGGCCGCCGCCGTACCGTCGGCCGGTCCGGCGCAGGCCGACACGGGCCCGGGGAACATGCCGAATGTGAAGGGCAAGGGCCTGGTCGCGGCGTACCAGGACCTGCACTACAACACCAGCATCCATTTCACGGACGGGCTCGGCAGGCGCCGCCATGTGCTGTGGCCGGCGTCCTGGAAGGTCTGCGACCAGCGGCCGGCCCCCGGGGCCCGGATGGACGAGCTGAAGATCACGCTGACGGTGGTCAAGAAGAACGAGAAGTGCGCCGAGGTGAAGCGGTCGGCGGGGCGGCGGGTGGACGAGTGGGCAAGTAGGTGGGTCGGCCCGTAGCGGCCTCAGCCGGCGGCGGGCACTCTCATCTCCCCCTTCCCGGATCTCCCGGCCGGCCGCTCGCCGGGCCCGCCGCTCTCGCGTCCCGCCGCTCCCCGGGGCGCAGCCCGTCGGCCGTCGGCCGATACGGCCGGACGCCACGAACTCAACTGCGCCTGAGCCCACAGAGATTGACGGCCGCATCGCATGGACGGCGCGAGCCACCGGCCCCCGCCCGGCCCCCTGGCTCCGCCCGCCACTCACCGCGTCCCGCCGCCCCGGATTCGTACGCCGTCGGATTCGTACGCCATCGCTCGTCACATCCTCGCGCCGCGATCCGTCAGTGGGGTGACGACGAAACCAAGCGATGCGACGGCGCACGGCGCAGCAAAAGACGGCGCACGGCGCACGGCGCAGGAAAACAAGGAGAGCACCGATGCAGGCACGTATGCAGAACCCGGCCGTGGTCATCCCCGACGCCATGTCGGCCATCCTCGACGTGGTCAAGGCCGCGCGGACGGGCGGTGTGCCGGAGACGACGATGGAGCTGGTCCATCTGCGCGCCAGCCAGATCAATGGGTGCAGCTACTGCGTGGTCGGCGGCGCCCAGAGCGCCAAGAAGGCGGGCGAGACCGATGAGCGGCTGCACGCGGTGGCCGCCTGGCGGGAGGCGCCGTACTTCACCGACGCCGAGCGGGCCGCGCTGGCGCTCGCCGAGGCCGCCACCCGGCTGGCCGACCGGTCCGACCCGGTGCCGGACGCCGTCTGGGACGAGGCCGCCCGCCACTTCGACGAGACGCAGCTCGCCGCGCTGACCCTGATGATCGGCCTGACGAACTTCTTCAACCGCCTCAACGTCACCACCCAGCAGGTGGCGGGCGCGACCTGGTAGTCGCCGGCGGCCGGTTGCCGGCAATAGCAGGTGGCCGACGGCAAGCGGTGGCAGCCGGCCGTCAGCCGCATTCGGTGCTCTTCGGCGGATACCGGAAGTCGGCGCGCATCGGTGGCGGCGCACGATCTGTTCAGCCGGCGTGATCATCCGCGAGGATGGGGTGACCGCGCCGGCCTCGAACGTCTTCGTGTCACATCGGCCGGGGCTCGTCCGTCACTGCAGTGACGGAACGCAACGGAGGAATGTGAGCGATGGACGAGTTCGGGAAGCAGACCGAGGACGGGAACGAGAAGGGCGGTAGCGAAAGCGAGTGGCTGGCCGAGCGGTTCGAGGAGAACCGCAGCCATTTGCGGGCGGTCGCCTACCGGATGCTCGGCTCGCTGGCCGAAGCGGACGACGCCGTTCAGGAGAGCTGGCTGCGGCTCAGCCGGTCCGGGGCGGACGGCGTCAAGAACCTGGGCGGCTGGCTGACGACGGTCGTCGGGCGGGTGTGCCTGGACATGCTGCGCACCCGCAAGGCTCTGCGTGAGGACGCGCTGGACGTGCACGTCCCCGACCCGGTCATCAGCCGCGAGGAGGGCATCGACCCCGAGCAGGAGGTGCTGCTGGCCGACTCGGTCGGGCTGGCGCTGCTGGTCGTCCTCGAAACGCTGGCTCCCGCCGAGCGGCTGGCGTTCGTCCTGCACGACATGTTCGCCGTGCCCTTCGACGACATCGCCCCCATCGTGGAACGCTCCCCCGCCGCCACCCGCCAGCTCGCCAGCCGCGCCCGCCGCCGGGTGCAGGGCACGGCCGCGCCCGACGCCGACCTGCCCCGCCAGCGGGAGGTCGTCCACGCCTTCCTCGCCGCCTCCCGCAACGGCGACTTCGACGCGCTGCTCGCGGTCCTCGACCCGGACGTCCTGCTGCGCGCCGACAGCGGCGCGGTGGACCTGACACAGGTGGTGCGCGGTGCGCGGGCCGTGGTGAAGCAGGCACTGATGTTCTCCCGGCTGGCCCATCTCGCGCGTCCTGCGCTGGTGAACGGGGTGCCGGGGGTGGTCACGGTCCAGAACGGCCGGACGGTCGCCGTCATGGGATTCACCATCGCGGACGGCAAGGTCGTCGAGATCAACATCCTGGCGGATCCGGAGCGCCTGGGGCGGCTCGACGAGGTGACGGCCATCTGACCGCCGCCCGCCCCGGCGAGGGCAACGGGCCAGGAACGACGCAACGAGCTGCCCGGATTCCGGGACGGGCCGAGCGGCGGGCGGAGCGCTGCGCGGCCCCGTACGCCGCCGCCCGGCCAGGCCCCTTCACCGCCCCGCCAGCCCCAGCCGCACCACCGTCACGATCTCGTCGTCCGAGAGGCCCAGTTGGCGGGCCTGGCTGATCAGCTGTTCGGCGGCCTCGCCCAGCCGGGCACGGGCGGGGGACGCGGCGCTGGTGACCACCGCGCCGCGGCCGCGGCGGAGTTCGATCAGGCCCTCCTCCTTGAGGCGCTGATAGCCGCGCAGCACGGTATGGACGTTCACGCCCAGGGACGCGGCGAGCGCACGGGCGGCCGGCAGCCGCTCCCCCGCGTCCACCGAACCGTCGGCGATGGCTCCGCGCACCGATGCGGCGATCTGGTCCCCGAGCGGTACGGCGGAGCCGGGGTCGACCCGGAAGAGCATCTCAGTCTCCTTGCCGTGCCCGCGCACGGTCGAGATAGGTGTTGGTCAATGCGGCGGCGGTGGCCGCATCGTCCACCGTCACCACGAACTCCCGGCCGCTGGTCAGCCGCAACACCAGCCCGTCACCGGAACGGAGCACCAGGCCGCTGCGGCCGGGCCGGACGCGATAGCCCCAGCCGCCGAAGTCGACGAGAGGGACAATCTTCCGGCTGGTGGCCTCCTCTACCCGGTCCAGCGGGATGCGCCGGAAAGGGTACGGCACCAGCGTCGAGGCCAGCGCCAGTCCGCGCCGGTCCACGGTCACCCGTACGGAGGCCAGCGCCCCGACCGGAAGTACGGAGAGGACGAGGACGCCGGCGGCGAGCCGGCCGGGCGTGAAGGCCAGGGCCGCGGACGCGGCCAGCAGCACCACGCTCAGGACGACCAGCAGCGGCGAGCTGACGGAACGCGACCAGCCGGCCGTCTCACCGCGGGCCAGGGCGAGCCGCTGCGCACGGCCCACCGGCCGCTGGGACGCCGGCCGCCGGTCGGGACCGGCGAGGAGCCAGCCGAAGGCGCCGCACAGGACGGCCGCGGCGACCGCCACCGCCACCTGCCACAGCCCCAGCCGCACCGCCGCGGCGTCCGTGACACCGGCGTTGTCCAGCAGCGTCACGGATGCCAGCGAGCCCAGCAGGACGGCGGCCCCCCATCCGAGCGATATCGACCAGCGGATGCCCGGCGCGGTGCGGCGCAGCCGGACGAGGACGCCCAGGCCGATGCCGAGCACAAGGGTCGCGAGGAGCGTCCCGGTCAGGAAGCCCTGGGCGGAGGAGTAGCCGTCGGCCCGTCCGTCGAGGCCGTGGAAGTGCGTGGCGATGGGCTCGGGCAGCCGGTCGGAGACCCCCGCGTAGACGGCCGCGACGGACACGATGGCCGCGATGAAGGGGAACGCCGCAAGCCCGCTCCGCAGCGCCCCGGAAGCACCCTCCGGCGGCGCCGAGGCCGTCGCCCCCGCCTTCCCCTTCTCCCCCGTCTTCCCGGCCTTCATATCGGCCATGGCAACCTCCAGTTGCAGTTATTCGCATACTACTAGAACAGCTACGCCACGAAATAGAGCCGAGAACAAGACAATCCGACCATCGTCAATACACGCATCCATCTCATATCTGAGATACGGTCACCCCATGGCAGACGACTACCTCGTACGCATCGGCAGGCTCATCCGTGACGCCCGACAGCACCGGGGCTGGACACAGACGCAGCTCGCCGACGCGCTCGGCACCAGCCAGAGCGCAGTGAACCGGATCGAACGCGGCAACCAGAACATCAGCCTTGAGATGATCGCTCGCATCGGCGAGGCCCTGGACAGCGAAATCATCTCGCTCGGCTACGCCGGGCCCATGCATCTGCGGGTGGTCGGCGGCCGTCGACTGTCCGGCAGCATCGACGTCAAGACGAGCAAGAACGCCTGCGTCGCGCTGCTTTGCGCCACGCTGCTGAACGCCGGCCGCACAACTCTGCGCCGCGTGGCACGCATTGAGGAGGTCTACCGCATCCTCGAGGTGCTCGGCAGCATCGGCGTCCGCACCCGCTGGATCAACGACGGCAACGACCTGGAGATCCTCCCGTCGGCCGAGCTGAACCTCGAGGCCATGGACACCGAAGCGGCCCGCCGCACCCGCAGCGTCATCATGTTCCTCGGGCCGCTGCTGCACCGCATGGACCGCTTCAAGCTTCCGTACGCGGGCGGTTGCGACCTCGGCACCCGCACCGTGACGCCGCACATGACGGCGCTGCGCCACTTCGGCCTGGAGATCACCGCGACCGACGGCACGTACCTCGGCGAGGTCGACCGCACCGTCGCCCCCAAGCGCCCGATCGTCCTGACCGAGCGCGGCGACACCGTCACCGAGAACGCCCTGCTGGCCGCCGCCCGGCACGACGGCATCACGGTCATCCGCAACGCCTCCTCCAACTACATGGTCCAGGATCTGTGCTTCTTCCTGGAGGAGTTGGGCGTCAAGGTCGAGGGCATCGGCACGACCACGCTCACCGTCCACGGCGTCGCGCACATCGACCGGGACGTGGACTACGCCCCGTCCGAGGACCCGGTCGAGGCGATGAGCCTGCTGGCGGCGGCGGTCGTCACCGAGTCGGAGCTGACGATCCGCCGGGTGCCGGTGGAATTCCTGGAGATCGAGCTGGCCGTCCTGGAGGAGATGGGCCTCGACCACGAACGCAGCACGGAGTACCCCGCCGACAACGGCCGCACCCGCCTCATCGACCTGACCGTACGCCCCTCCAAGCTCCAGGCCCCGATCGACAAGATCCACCCGATGCCCTTCCCGGGCCTGAACATCGACAACGTCCCCTTCTTCGCGGCCATCGCGGCCAGCGCCCAGGGCCAGACCCTCATCCACGACTGGGTCTACGACAACCGCGCCATCTACCTGACGGACCTCAACCGCCTGGGCGCCCAGGTCAAACTGCTCGACCCGCACCGCGTACTGGTCGAAGGCACCACCCGCTGGCGCTCCGCGGAAATGATGTGCCCCCCGGCCCTGCGCCCGGCCGTCGTCGTCCTCCTCGCGATGATGGCCGCCGAGGGCACGTCCGTACTGCGCAACGTCTATGTCATCAACCGGGGTTACGAGGACCTGGCGGAGCGGCTCAACTCCATCGGCGCGCAGATCGAGATCTTCCGGGACATCTGAACGGCGGATGCCGCCGCACCCTTTCCAACCTGCACGAATACGGGCAAGGAGGGGGTGCGGCGGCACCTCTGGTACTTCTCTGGGACTTCTCTGGGACTTTGCGCCAGGACCGAGCTTCTGCCGGTCGGCTTGCGGCTACGCGAAGACCGCGTCGACGGCAGCGCCGCCGCGCGCACCGGCGCGGGGCAGGAAGTGCGCGTACTTCCGGAGCGTGAAGCCGGGGTCGGAGTGGCCGAGCCACCTGGCCAGGGAGACGACCGACTCGCCTGCCCGGCCGCATCGAGTTCGCCGAACAGACCGCAGGAGTCACCCGCTTCCACCAGTGCCCCTTCCACGCCTGGAAGGGGCACTTCCGCGAATGCGCGATGCTCGCCCGCGGCAGCGAGTACGGCATGGCCGACGACGACGCCCGCGAGCGACTGGACGCATGGACGATCAGCCGTGACGGGAAATTCGCCACCTACGCCGCCGCGGGAGCCCGCGAAGGCATCGCCTTCGCCCACGATGCCGCCCGCCCCGCCGATCGATTCGACGGGCTCAACGATCCGTCCTGGCTGCGGCAGCGGTTCACCGCCGCCCATGGAGATCGGGTGGTCTCCGGATGACTGGCCCTGTCGTGCTCATCGAGCCGTACGCCGACCGCCTGGGCGGACACCGTCAACGTACCGCGCTTACGCTTCCCGGACTCCGCCGTAAGTCAGCGTCGGCGGGCACGGACTCGATGATGTGGCGGATGACGCCCGGCTCACCACGCCCCGCGGCCTGATCGGCGCTGTCGCGGGCGGCCTGCGGGGTTCGGCGCAGCGCCTGCAGGCCGGCGATGCGCTGGTCGATCTCCGCCAGGTGCTCGTCAAGGAGGCCGGTGACCAGCCCGCACGGCTGTTCCCCCTGGCGTTGCAGGTCCGGGATGCGCTTGTTTTCCGGCGGCTGGCGGACTGGATATCGGCGATCTTCGTCCCCGTCTTCATCCTGACCGGCGACAACACCGCCGCCCGACGAGACCACCGCGCACCCCGGCCGCTTCGCGGTCCGTGACGCCGCGAGAGCCGGGCTCTGCGTCGCCCGGTCCCAGGTGGGCATGGGCGACGCAGGCCGTCGGGGAGATCGTCAAAGCGAGAGCCCCAACCTTCATGGCTCGTGTCGGTGGGCGTGCTGGGTTACAGCCCGCAGGAGCCGCGGTCGAGGTGGAAGTACCGGGCGTTGGCCCAGCGGCACAACCGGATACCGACGATGACGCCGACGATGGTGATCAGGGCAGGCAGGTATCCGCTGGCGACCTGGATGACCGGGATTGCAGGGCACCCACCTGAGATCGCCCAGCCCGTACCGAACAACACCGCGCCGGGGATCACGCCGGCGTGGATGCGCCCTGGGGTGCGGCGGACCCGCAGCAGAGCGAACGCGCACACGAGGATCACCACAGCACCCGCGAACGAGAGGAACATGCGCAGGTCCTGGAAGGTGAACATGCGGTTCAGCTCGGCGTAGTCGCCGAAACCGATGTTGGTGACGGTATAACCGAGGGCCAGTCCGGTGATGATGTTGGCCAGCAGAATCGCGCCCCGGGTGCGCATCAGATCACCTTCCACAGGAGGAACGACACCGCGACGGCGGTGCCGAAGAACACGGCGGTCGCGACGATGCTGACCGGGCGCAGCCGGCCGCAGCCGCTGAGTCCGTGGCCGGAGCTGCACCCACCGGCCAGCCGAGTGCCGAAGCCGACCAGCACACCTCCCACGAACAGCATGGCGATCATGGTGGTCGAATCGGCGGTGACCAGGTCCCGAAAACCCGGGCCCATGTCGTAGCGGAGGTGGAACCGCCCGGAGGCGACCGCGGCGATGAACCCACCGAGGAAGATCGACATCAGCAGGGCAGCCTGCGTGACCAGCGGGGCCGGGCGCAGGCTCGTGGCTGCCGGGCGCTCACTCGCTGCCGGTTCGGCGTCGGCTTCGAGCGGCTGCGACTTCTCGTACGGAACCTGCGGCACGGTAGGCGCGCCGGTGCCGGTGCCGAAGTGCTCCGCTGTGGCTGCGGCAAGCGCCTCAGCCAGAGCTTGGTCGTCGGCGAACTCCTCGTCCATCCGCTCGAGCCGGCGTTCGCGACGCCAGTGCAGCACGCGATCCCACGCGGCCGACACCCCGAGCGACCGATCAGTGATGAGGGTGTGGTTGATGGTGATCAGAGCGAGCCCGATAGCGCCCGCCCACCAGGGCCAGTAGGCACTCATGCGGGTCCCCTCATCCAATCGGCAAATCGAGCCCACCAGCCGCGCTTTGAGCCGGGCGCGGCGAGGCGGTCCGAAGGTCGGGCAACCTGTGGTGACGGTTGGTGATGCCGGACACCTGCTCGCGTAGGTGTTGCCCCGAACTGGGCCATGGCCTCAGGTGTCGCGGTTCCAGGTCCTGACTGCTCATGTGGCCGGGTCGTCCGGGTGGCGCTGGATTGGTCCACCTCGGCCGGGGTTTCGAGGTGCCGCGCCTGGGCTCCGTTGGGCAGCAGGCTGATCGGCACGCGCTCGCCGGTGAGTGACATCTGGTAGCGCGCACAGCCGAGCCAGCGATCAGCGCTGTCGCAGTAGTACTCGCGCCAACCTTGCAAGCTCGCCTTGAGTAGGGGGAAAAGGGGACATCCTGTAGCGTGCGAGCAACTCACGTTGCTCCCTCCTGACTGGCGTACCACCCGTTGGGGGAGAGCGGTTGCTGTTCTCGATTCCTGCCCTCGCCGGCCCGGTCGACGGCCTGAAAAGCAATGCGGTGGCGGGCAGTGAAAGAGGGCGCTGTGCCTCAATTCCTCGACCGGGCGCGATGCAATCATTGTTTCGGTGTGCCGAGCAACTCGGGGAATTTTTCCAAACAGGTCACTTGGCACTACTTAGTGAGATACTCCCGCGACGGATTTGCGGAGTCTGTCTCTCGTGTCCGGATATTTACGACCGCCGGTGAGGCCGCTTGGATCGTGATTCGACTTCGTGATCGAAGCCCGCACTGGCGCAAGTCAGCCGTTTACGGGGAGGGTGTAAATTCTGGAGTTCCTTGCGGCGATGGCGTGAATGTCGTATATGTCGAACGAAGGGCCAAGGGAGAGTAATCATGTGTCAGCGTGCTGTCTGTCGGTCGTGCCGGAAGTTGACCCATGAGGGCTGCGGAAGGCATGTGGAGCAAGTCCTCATGGGTGTGCCAACGGCTCAGCGGTGCATGTGTGAGCCCGCGGAACGCAAACGTGAAGGCACAGTCGGGGCGACGACTCGATCGGAATCTGTGCCGACCCGACAGAGCGGGGCGTCGCGACGCACACACGCTCCTGGGTACCCAGGGAGTCGGCCTGGCCGGTCGAGGGACGGCTTCTGGGCTCGGCTCATCGATTGGGCGAAAAGACCGGCATGAGACAGGGATCCGAGTGCGCTCGCTTTGGGTCCCTTGACTGCAAGGTGTTGGTTACTGGGCCATGAGAATGTGGATTTCAGAACTCCGGGGTGCCAAGTGGCACCGAGCGCCGAGCCGGCACCAACACCCGCGTCTCGCGACGAATGTCATCGGCGCTCTGCGCGACAGCATGCGCTTCGCCTGATGACCTCATCCACTTTCTGCGGGCCCGCTGCACCAAAGAATGCCTTAGCGCGATGATCCTCCGGATGGAGAACTGACAGTCGCTCGTCGCCGACGTGAATGCCGGGCAAGCCGTCGACTGATGACGGCAGCCCGCGGGGGATTGCCACGTGGGACGCCCGGGCTGCCGTATGCGCGCAGGAGCGGGCCGGCACGGGGGGAACCAGCCCGCTCCTGCGGTCGGCGCCCGCGTACCTCCGCAGGAGAGCGAGCGCCTCGACCCTCATCATCGGGTCACTCCTTCCAGCGCGCTGTGCCCCTGGAATGTCACTGGTGGCGAGAGACGGTCACCGATCCAGCGCTCTTGTGAACAGAGCAACGTAAAGCCGTCACGACTCAACCACTGACCATCCGCGCATCCTTGCCCTCCGCCAGGACTGCCCGTAGCCGCCGGGCTCAATGCCGCCCGGAGGTCGCCGGGCCGGTACGCTGAGGCCGCTGCGGCACCCCGCACCTTGATCCGCACCCCACGGTGAGTCATGGCTTACGGCGATCAAGACGTCTTTGGGCATGAGGATGAAGAACAAGTGCTGATAGCGGGCCGATACCGGCTGCGAGACACCATCGGGCGGGGCGCGATGGGGGAGGTCTGGCGGGCCTTCGACGAGACGCTCGACAGACCGGTTGCCGTGAAACTCCTGCTCCCCCACGACTCCGACCACACCGCGCCCTCCCGCTTCCGGCTGGAGGCGCAGACCGCCGGTCGCCTCAGCCACCCGCATGTGGTCGGCGTTCTCGACTTCGGCGAGCACGACGACCGTCTGTTCCTGGTGATGGAGCTCGTTGATGGGGACAGCCTCGCCGACCGGCTCACCGTCTCCGGACCACTGCCCGCCGAGCACGTGGCCCAGATCGCCGCACAGGCCGCCCTTGGGCTGGCCGCCGCGCACCAGCAGGGCATCGTGCACCGGGACATCAAGCCTGCCAACCTCCTGCTGGGCGCCGACGGCACCCTGAAGATAGGCGACTTCGGTATCGCCCGCTTCCTCGACGACCCCGGTGCCGCGCTCACCGCCACCGGTCAGATCGTCGGCACCAGCCTTTACCTCGCGCCCGAGCGGGCCCTGGGCCGCACCGCCGGCCCGGCATCCGACGTGTACTCCCTGGGCTGCCTGCTCTACCAACTCCTCACCGGCCGACCGCCGTTCCAGGCGGACAGTGCGCTCGCGGTGCTTCATCAGCACCTCGATGCCGCCCCCGTCTCACCCCGGCAACTCGGCGCCGATCTACCGCCCGCCTTCGAAAGCTATCTGCTCGGTCTGCTGGCCAAGGAGCCCGAGAGCCGACCCACGGCGCAGGAGGTGGCGGCCTGGTTCGGGCGCGGAGCGTGGCGAGGCGCGCCGGAGCCGCTGCCGAGCGAACACCAGCATCACGGCCGCCCGGACCGGCCGCACATCACCGGCTCAAGGGCTGCCGCCCCTGCAAGTTCCCTCCCCGCACCCACCGCCCACTCCGACCGTGCGTTCAGGCCGGTGCCGGACACCGAGTGGCAAACGAGCGTGCACCGGGCCACGACCCGCCACTCACACCTTCCGTTCCGCCGCCGTTCCCGGCTGGTGGCTGTACTGGGCGGCGCCGGCCTCTTCACCCTGGCGTTGCTGGTGGGCATGGTGTGGTTCTCGCCCGGCACCGGCTCGGCGCAGGAGCCGCAGACCAACCCCTCCACGAGCACGAGCCCCGTCACGCCGTCCCCTTCGGCGTCATACGAGACTGCTTCCTCACCCCCGGCACAGCCTGCCAAGCAGAAGCCGGAGAGGGCGCCCGACGCCAAACCAGGCCCCAAGAAGGCCAACAAGCCCGGCAAGCGCAAGCACTGACAGGGGCGCGGGGCCCGGGTCCTCACACGGTCCGCATCGCCGCATCGCCTGGCTCCTGTCGCCCCACCTGTGGGGAGGCAAATGCGCACCGGCCGGCAGGCTGAGCATGACCAGCAGGGCCAAACCTGCTGGTCGACCACGCTTCGTGCGTGAGCGATGCGTGAGCGGACGGTACGGCACGAGCCGTCACGGGCTGAACTACGCATCGCCACGGACGTCCTCTGACCAGGTGGATTCGGACAACGAAGCAGTACCCGGGACCATCCACCACACCCCCGCCAGGACTTGTCAAGCGAAGGTCGCCGGTTCGAATCCGGCAGGAGGCGAGGGTTGTCCACGTCCGCGTGCCACTCCAGCCGGGAGCAGCCGGCCTCCACGGCGATCTGCCGCACATGGTTCATCAGGGCCCGCCCCACTTTGGTCCCACGGGCGGCCTGGCGGATGTACATCTCCTTGACGTCGTACCCTCACCGCACGGCCTTGGCGACCGGCGCCTGCAGCATCAGGAGTGCCCGGCGACGTGTACGGGCGGCATCACCAGCCGATCCTCATCGTGCCTGCCCGCAGCCACGGCCGGATGCAGGGAACTCAGTCGCGCGTGGACCGGGATCGCCGACGAGTCGTCTTCCGACCTCTGGCTCCGGGAATTGGGGGTGTGGGCCCTCCGCCAGGTACATCTCCAGACCACGTGGGCCGAAGCCGACCTTGTCGATGCGCTTGCCTTGTGGTTCCAGGCCGTGCCGCTTCGAATCAACGACACGCCGTCATTCAGCGCCCTCGTCGTCATCAGGGTCGGCAAGACGGACATGCCCCTCGACGACCAAACGCTCGACCAACTCCCGCACCTTCGCCCGTCGAGCACGGGCGACAGACCGCTTGCTGTAATGCGTGACTGCGCGTTCGCCCCATGGCTTGGCGCCTCCTGCCACCGTCCGCCGACACCGGCGGACACCGTCTGGACTCCACCGTCTGCAAACGCCGGGTTCGTCAGGGTGATGACCATGCCGAAGGTAGAACCAGCCGGCCTGAGTGACCTCCGTAGACACGTCACCGCCACGGCGGCTGACAGTCACGAGTCCGCGGTCGCGCAGGGCATGAGCCGAGTGCCATTCACCCGGCGCCCACGCTCCCGGTTCTTCGCCGCCCGCGAGCCGTTCGAGAAGCGCGCTGCCGTTCATTCAGGGCAGACCACCGATGGACAAACACCAGCCCACACTGCCCCCACCCGCTGCACAAAGCTGAAAGAGTGGCTGCAGCCACTGGGAGTGCCCTGGGGCTTTTCTGGGACTTCCGGCTGCATCAATGGGCACGAGCGTGAAACAGCAGAGAGGCTGTTCACGCAGGTCAGCGGCTTGAAACCACGCTTCGCAGCAGGTCACGGCGCCCTCTGGTCTCTTCCGGGACATATGGGGAGCGGTCCCGCCGCACCCCAGTCCGCCCCGCACAGGCCCGGAATCAGCCGCACAAGGCGGCAATCTGCCGATTGTGCGGCAGGTCTTGGCCTGCGTGGCTCGATCACCACCTTGTGGGTGACGACGCGTGTGCATAGCGTCACGCTCGCTAGTGCGCGGTCTCAACACACCTACTGTGGGAGCGATTTCGCCATGCCTGGAGAGTTTGAGTACGCCGAGCCCATCGAGCCGTCGGCGGCGGTCGCCGCGGCGAACCGGAAAGCCGCCGAGGCGGCCAGGGCCGCTGACGAGAAGGACGGCAAGGACTTTGCCGACGCCAGCAGGTTCCAGATCGCCCCGCCCGACGCCCCGGTGATCATGTCCCGCAAGGACCCGCAGAAGGTGGTCTGGGACTTCACCGCGTACGACTTCCTCGACCCGGACCTGCGCGGGGAGATGCCGTCGGTCAACGGCAGTCTGCACCGGCAGGGCGAACTGACCGCGATCGCCGGCCTGTTCCAGGTCACTTCCTGCCGCCAGTACCGCATCTACCAGGTGCGTGGCTACGACCTGTCCAACATGACGATCGTCGAGTACGACGAGGGCCTGGTCATCATCGATCCGCTGGCCTGTTACGAGACCGCGCAGGCCGCGCTGAAGCTGTTCCGGGACAAGACGGAGCTCAGCAAGGAGCAGCGGCCGGTCAAGGGGCTGATCTACACCCACTGCCACGTCGACCACTTCGGCGGCGCCCGCGGCATCTTCAGCGAGCTGGGCGACCCGTTGGAGCCCGAGGTGCCGGTCATCGCGCCGGAGGGCTTCCTCGAGCACGCCATCAGCGAGAACGTCTACGCGGGCCCGGCGATGGCGCGGCGCGCGCAGTACATGTACGCGGCGCAGCTGGACAAGAGCCCCATGGGGCAGGTCGGTTCGGGTCTGGGCATGACCATCTCCACGGGTGAGGTGACACTCATTCCGCCGACCGTCCACATCGGCGGGCCGGAGCAGCGGCCGGTCCCCGAGGGTTCTTGGCAGGGCTCGTACGTCATCCCCTGGCGGCCGGGACTGTACGCGTTCGACGGGTTCGGCTTCCCGTTGGTCTTCCAGCTCACGCCGGGCACCGAGGCACCGGCGGAGATGAACATCTACCTACCCGACGCCAGGACGCTGTGCATCGCGGAGAACGCCACGCACACCATGCACAACATCCTCAGTCTGCGCGGCGCACAGGTGCGGGACGCCCACGCCTGGTCGAAGTACCTCACCGAAGCGATCCAGACCTTCGGGAAGGACACCGACGTCCTGTTCGCCTCGCACCACTGGCCGATGTGGGCCGAGGAGGAGGGCAACGGGCGCATCCTCGAATTCCTCAGCAAGCAGCGCGACATGTACGGCTACCTCAACGACCAGTCGCTGCGGATGATCAACAACGGCTACACGGGCAGCGAGATCGCCGAGCGGCTGCCGACCCTCCCGCCCGGCCTGCGCGACCACTGGTACGACCAGGGCTACTACGGCTCGATGAGCCACAACCTCAAGGCGGTCTACCAGCGCTACATGGGCTGGTACGACGGCAACCCGGCGCACCTGTGGCAGCTGCCGCCGATCCAGGCGGGCGCGGCCTATGTGGAGGCGATGGGGGGTGCCGAGGCGGTCGTCGACGCCGCCCGGCGCGCCTACGACAGCGACACCCCCGACGGCTTCCGCTGGGCCGCCGAACTGCTCGACCACGTCATCTTCGCGTCCGCCGCCGAGACGGGCAGCCCACTCGCCGAACCCCAGGTCACCCGGGCCAAGGAGCTCCAGTCCAAGGTCTTCACCCAACTCGGCTACGGCAGTGAGAACAGCACCTGGCGCAACGCCTACCTCACCGGTGCCCAGGAGGTCGTGAGCGGCCCCCAGCCGCTGATCACCAGCCAGACCTCCGTCGACCTGATCCGCAGCACCACCCTGGATCAGTACTTCTCCGCGCTCGCCCGCAGCGTGGACGGCCCGACGGCCGCCGAGCGGCACCGGACCCCGATCGCGCTCAACTGGGTCTTCACCGACGAGACCGGCGTCGAGACCGGCGAGAAGTGCACCACAACGCTCCGCAACGGTGTCCTGGTCTTCGTGGCGGGCGGCGACCGCCTCCTCGAAGCGCCGGACGCCACCATCAAGCTGAGCCGCCGGACACTCGACGAGCTGGCCGGGCCCCTGGGCTTCAAAGAGAACTTCGACCAGGCCGTACAGGACAAGACGATCACGCTGGACGGCGAGAACGCCCAGGAAGCGGCGGACGCCGTCTTCGCCACCCTGACCCGCCCCGACCCGAAGTTCCCGATCGTCACACCGCACACGCGAGACTGACGCCGCGCACCGGGTCGGCCTCACGGCACAGTCCGGAAGCCGGCCCGGTCCGCCTGCCGTTTTCCTGCGACGGCCCCGCCGGCAGATGACCTGCGCCGCGGGGCGGTCTCGGCCCGGTCGCTCAGGCCGCGGCCGGCTCGGGGGTCAGGACCACGAACTCCGCGCCCGCCGGGTCGGTGCACACCGCCAGCCGGCCGACGCCCTCGGCGGTTTCCGGGCCCATGGAGACGGTGCCGCCGTTGCCCGTCACCAGGGCGACGGTGGCATCGCAGTCCGCGGAGCCGAACACCGGGTGCCAGTAGGGCCTTCCGCCGTCCTTGAGGAGGTCCGCGGGGACGCCCATGATGCCGCCGTGCATGCGCTCCTCGCCGCCGCCCTTGGGGGCTATCAGCGTGTAGGTGCCGCCGCCACCGGGGAGGGATATGTCCTGGGTGGTCCAGCCGAATATCTCCTGGTAAAAGGCTTGCGCGGCGGGCGAGTCGGTGGTGTAGAGCTCGATCCAGCCGAGGCTGCCCGGTACGTCCGTCAGCTCGAGGCCCGGGTATCTGCCGGGCTGCCAGATGGCGAAGTACGCGCCCTGCGGGTCGGTGAGCTGGGCGAAACGGCCTTCGGTGTCGCCGACCTCGGCTGGCTCCGTACGGACCGCGCCGCCGGCCCGCTCGACGGAGGCGATCGTGGCGTCCGCGTCCGGGGTGTTGAAATAAACGGTCCATGCGGAGCGGGCGCCTTCCTCGGTGAGGGCACCGACCGCGCCGACGACCTTCCCGTCGAGGCGGAAGAGGGTGTATCCGCCCTCGTCCTCGCTGTAGGGCGCGGCCTGCCAGTCGAAAACGGCGCCGTAGAAGGCGGACGCGGCGGCGATGTCGGGGGCGCCCAGATCGAGCCAGCACGGGGAGCCGGGGACGAAGTCAGTGGTGATCATGGCGGGCCTTCCCTTCGCAATTCCCGTTTCCTCGGTGTGCCGTCCGCGCGCCTCGGTGTGCCGTCCGCGCCGCTCGTGCGCCGCGGCGTGCCAGGCTCCGGCGCCACGCGATGTCCAGCGTCGTCGCGTGACGCCCGGCCCGATATCTAGCCGCCTGATATCCGCCTGATGTCCAGCCTGACATCTGGCACTGACAATCGCCCGTCGGCCGATCACCCGTCGGCCGGTGCTCAGGCCCTGGTGCGGTACAGCTCCTTGGCGATGATGGAGCGTTGCACCTCGGTGGCGCCCTCGTAGATGCGCGGGGCACGGACCTCACGGTAGAGGTGCTCCAGGAGATGGCCGCGGCGCAGGGCGCGGGCGCCGTGGATCTGGACGGCCGCGTCGACGACGTACTGGGCGGTCTCGGTCGCCAGAAGTTTGGCCATGGCCGAGCGGCGGGCGATGTCGGGGGCCCCGGTGTCGTACGCCGCCGCGGCCGCGTAGACGAGGAGGCGCGCGGACTCGACGCGGGTGGCCATCTCGGCGAGCTGGTGGCCGACGGCCTGCAGGTCCCGCAGCGGGCCGCCGAACGCCGTCCGCGCGCCCGCGTGCGTCAGCGCCGCGTCCAGCGCGGCCTGTGCCATGCCGACCGCGAAGGCGCCCACGCTCGGCCGGAAGAGGTTCAGCGTGGCCATCGCGACTGCGAACCCGCCGCCGACCTCACCCAGCACATCCGCCCTGGTCACGGGCGTCCCGTCGAAGACCAGTGTGCCGATGGGGTGCGGGCTGAGCATGTCCAGGGGCTCGCCGGTCAGCCCCTCCCGGCCGGCCGGGACGAGGAAGGCGGTGATGCCGCGGGCGCCCGCCGCGCCGCCGGTGCGGGCGAAAACGGTGGCGAAGTCGGCCTCAGGGGCGTTGGAGATCCAGCACTTCTCGCCGGTCAGCCGCCAGCCGTCCGGCCCGTCCGGTGCGGCGGCCAGGGACAGCGCGGCGGCGTCCGAGCCGGCGCCCGGCTCGCTCAGCGCGAAGGCCGCGACCGCCCGGCCCGCGGTCACCTCGGGCAGCCACCGGGCGCGCTGGGCCGCGCTCCCGGACTGCACGACGGGGTAGGCGCCCAGCCCCTGCAGCGCCAGCGCCGTCTCGGCCTCCGTGCATTCCTGGGCGAGGGACTCCCGCAGCAGGCACAGGTCCAGGGCGCGCAGGGGTCGGTCGGCTGGGAACAGGCGCCGCAGCAGGCCGAGTTCACCGAGGGCGGCGACCAACGGGCGGTTGATCCGGCCCTGTTCGCCCTTCTCCGCCAGCGGGCGCAGTCGTTCGGCCGTCATCGCCCGTAGTTCGGCGCACCATTGCTGTTCGTCCGGTCCCAGCGCGAATGCGGTCACGCGGCGGCTCCCTGGTAGCGGTGGCGGTCTTCGGCGGTCGGCCGCTGCCGCGGGCGCCTGCCTCGCGCGCCGCGTATCGCGATCTGTTGACTGCCGTCACGAACACGTTACGCTGACGAAGGATCCGTACGGCAGTCCCCGAGCGCCGCTCGCCGCACCTCCTGAGCGCCGCTCGCGCACTTCCCGAGTACCGCGCCGCCTGCCGGGTACCGCCCGACGCCCGAGCACTCCCGAGTACGCACGAGCACTCCCTCAGCCGTCCACGACCGGTCCCGTCCGGTTCCCGTACCAGCCTCCACAGTCCCCCATTCCTCCCCGGCCGCTCGCCGGCCGCCACGTCGCCAGGGGGCGCATCTGCCATGGAGCTACGGCCCTCGGCCCACGCCGACACCTTCACGCGCGACCGGCTGCCGCCCCGCGAGCAGTGGCCGCATCTGATCGACCTGGGCTATCCCGACCGGCTGAACTGCGGCGCCGAGCTGCTGGACGCCACGGTCGCGCGGCTGGGCCCCGACCGGCCCGCGGTACGCGATGCGGGCGGGGTGGTGTGGACCTACGGTCAGCTGCAGGAGCAGGTCGATGCGATCGCCCATGTCCTGACCGGGCAGCTCGGTGTGGTGCCCGGCAATCGCGTACTGCTGCGCGGCCCGACCACGCCGTGGCTGGCCGCCTGCTGGCTGGCGGTGATGAAGGCGGGCGCGGTGGCGGTGACCGTCCTGGCCGCCCAGCGGCCCGACGAACTCGCCACGATCTGCCGGCTGGCGCAGGTGCGGTACGCCCTGTGCGATGTCCGCTCCGTGGCCGACCTGGTCAGGGCGGAGGTCCCGGAGCTGGCGATCACGACATTCGGCGGGGAGGGCCCCGGTGACCTGTGGCAGCGCGCCAAGCCCGGATCCGGACCGTACGAGGCCGTCGCGACCGCCGCCGACGATGTCGCGCTGATCGCCTTCACCTCGGGCACCACCGGCCGCCCCAAGGGCTGTCTGCACTTCCACCGGGATGTGCTGGCGATCGCCGACACCTTCTCCGCGAAGGTGCTGCGGCCGCGCCCGGAGGACATCTTCGCCGGCAGCCCGCCGCTCGGTTTCACCTTCGGCCTGGGCGGGCTGGTCGTCTTCCCGCTGCGGGCCGGCGCCTCGGCGTTCCTGTCCGACTGGGGCGGGCCGGAGCGGCTGCTCGGCGATATCGCGGCACACCGGATCTCGGTGCTGTTCACCGCGCCCACCGCCTATCGGGCGATGCTGCCCAAGCTCGCCGCGTACGACGTCTCGGCGCTGCGCCGCTGCGTGGCGGCCGGCGAGAACCTGCCCGCCGCGACCTGGCAGTCCTGGTACGAGGCGACCGGACTGCGGATCATCAACGGCATCGGGGCCACGGAGCTGCTGCACATCTTCATCTCCGCCGCCGATGACGCGATCCGGCCGGGTACCACCGGGCTGCCGGTGCCGGGCTTCGAGGCGCGGGTGGTGGGTGCGGACGGGGTGCCGGTGGCGGACGGCGAGCCGGGGCTGCTGGCGGTCCGTGGCCCGACCGGGTGCCGCTATCTTGCCGACGCCCGGCAGACCGAGTACGTGCACCACGGATGGAACCTGACCGGCGACACCTACATCCGGGAGCCGGACGGCTACTTCCGCTATGTCGCCCGCGCGGACGACATGATCATCTCGGCCGGGTACAACATCGCGGGGCCGGAGGTGGAGGAGGCGCTGCTGCGGCACCCGGACGTGACGGAGGCGGCGGTGGTCGGCCGGCCCGATGCGGAACGCGGGGCGGTGGTCGTCGCGCATGTGGTGCTGCGGGCCGGCGTCGCTCCGGACAAGGACACCGTCGCGGCACTGCGCGCCTTCACCAAGTCCCGTATAGCGCCGTACAAATGCCCCCGCGAGATCGTCTTCCACGGCGCGCTGCCGCGCACCCCCACGGGCAAGCTCCAGCGCTTTCGGCTGCGCGGAGCCGATCTAGAGTGATCCGGTGAGCGACCAGCAAGCGCAGCGCACCCCACGGTCCTTGATCGTCACCTTCTACGGCGCCTACGGGCGCGGCGGGCCCGACGACGTGACCGGCATCGCCGGCCCGGTGCCGGTCGCCGCCCTGATCCGGCTGCTGGGGGCGCTCGGCGTGGATCCGCCGTCCGTGCGCTCCGCCGTCTCCCGGCTCAAGCGCCGCGGTCTGCTCGTCGCGGACCGTACGGCCTCCGGGGCGGCGGCGTACGGCCTGTCGGCCGCCGCCCACCAGTTGCTGGAGGACGGCGACCGGCGGATCTACGGGCGGCCCGCGGCGCGGCTGTCCGACGGCTGGGTGCTGGCCGTGTTCTCGGTGCCCGAGGAGGAGCGGCACAAGCGACATCTGCTGCGTTCCCGGCTGGCCCGGCTCGGCTTCGGGACCGCGGCACCCGGCATCTGGATCGCGCCCGCGCACCTCTACGACGAGACCCGGCACACTCTGGAGCGGCTGCAACTCGCCTCGTACGTCGATCTGTTCACCGGCGCGCACGCGGGCTTCGAGCCGACCGCGCGGGCGGCGGCCCGGTGGTGGGACCTGGACGCCATCGCCGCGCAGCACCGCGCCTTCCTGGACGCGCATGAGCCGGTGCTACGGCGGTGGTCGCGGCGGCGTACGGTGCCTCCGGAGGAGGCGTACCGCGACTATCTGCTGGCGCTGGACGCCTGGCGCCGGCTGCCGTACGCGGATCCCGGGCTGCCCTCTCCTCTTCTGCCCGCGGACTGGCCGGGCGAGCGCGCGGCCGAGGTGTTCGGCCGGCTGCACACCAAGCTCCGGGCGGCGGGTGCCCGTTACGCGCGGGAGGCGACGGCCTGAGGCACGGGGCCCCGCAGGGTGTCAGCGGCGCCGCGGCGGTCCCGCCATCGCGGCGGCCGAGCGCGGCCGGGCGGCGGCGATCACGGAGACCACGTCCTTGAAGGAGCTGCACATCCGGGTGCCGGCGACGCCGGCCAGCTCGCCGAACGACCCGACGCCGTACGTCACCGCGACCGGCTCCATGCGCGCGGTGACCGCCATCCGCATGTCCCCGACGGTGTCCCCCACATACGCGCTCTCCCAGGCCGCGACCCCCAGCCGGCCGGCCGCCCGCAGCACCATCTCCGGGTGCGGCTTGCCGCGCCGGACCATGTCCTGGCCGATGACCGGGCCGACCAGGTCGCGGATGCCCATGACGTCGAGCAGCGCCTCGGCGCTGCGGGTGGTCTTGGAGGTGGCGACGGCGAGTTCGACGCCGTGGGCGCGCAGCGCGGACAGCCCCGCCGTGACACCGGGGAAGAGCAGCTGCGGGCCCTGACAGAGGACCTCGTAGGAGAACAGCTCGCGGTAGCGGTTGATGGCGGCCTGCACCCGGCCGTCGTCCTCGGGCTTGCCCAGCAGCCGGCCGAAGGCGGGGCCGGGAGGCTTGCCGATGGCGGTGGCCGCCTGCCGTGCGGTGACCGAACAGCCCTGTTCCCCGGCCACCTTGACCAGCAGCTTGCTGATCGCGGGAAGGGTGTTGGCGAGCGTCCCGTCGAGATCGAAGACGGCGGCCCTGATCGTCTCGCCGCCGGCGGTGCTCCGCATTCCTCTTACGGGACGCTCGCGGAGTTCCGTTGATACTCGCATGGCTGAGACCTTTCCGGGTTCCGGTGGATGCAGTGGCTCGGTGACGTGCTGGCGCGGTCGTTCGGACGGCCTGCGGTCGACGATGGACGGACTGATGCGGTCTCTCCATGACGCACCGCTGTCCCAGGGCGGTGCATGACAGTCGAGGCGGCTCAACGGAAGCGGATCGCCCGTTTATCGCCTCCAGGAATTTAAAAACCGTCCGCGCTGTTTGTCAATGTGCCCCTGTCACCGCTTTTGGGTCGACAGCGTCACCCCCGAAGGCCCAGACTGTCTGGCGTACGGCGGCGGCGGGCGGCCCCGGACCGGACGGGTGAGCCGGCGTCACCTTCACGCCGCGGCAAGTACTTCCGGCCAATTCCCTTCAAGGGATAGAACCGCATGGTCGGTTTTTTTGTAGACTACATCGAGCTTGCACAGCCGTACTAGAGACGGGACGGACACCGTGCCCACGCAGCATCGCGCCATCCAGAGCCGCCAGGCGCTCATCCGCTCGGCCGCAGAGACTTTCCTGGAGAAGGGAGTGCCCGCCGCGGGCATGGTCGAAGTCAGCCGGCGCGCCCGCCTGAGCAAGGGTGCGCTCTACTTCCACTTCACGTCCAAGGACGATCTGACGCTCGCGGTCCACGACAGCGCGCTGGCCGCCCTGCAAGAGGTCGAGAGCGCCCTCGCCCGCTCCCCACAGCCACTCGTCCCCGCCGTACGGGACTTCGCCGTCGGGCTGTTCGAGCGGGTGCAGTCCGACCCCGTGCTGCGCGCCGGGCTACGGCTGCGGACGGACACGGTCCCGGGGCTCGACATCCACGCCCTGGAGCACCGGTGGTACTCCCTCTTCCTCGACAAGGCGCTCGCCAACGGGGCGTACGGGGCGGCCTATCGGGGCGAGGGCGACGTCGCGGAGGAGGCCGACGGCGAACCGCAGCGCACGGCCCGGCTGCTGACGACCGTGGTGGCGGGCCTGCTGCATCTGGGCGCGGAGGATCCCGCGTGGTGGGACAGGGCGGCCATCATCGGCATGTGGGACCGGCTGTTGGCCGCGCCGGGCGGCGGCGGGGCGGCCGGTGGCCAGGCCCCCGCGGCCGCCCCGGTCCCGCCGCAGCCGTCCGAGGTCGCGCCGCGCTCAGGCGTCACGGCACGGCCCGGTCTCACAGCTCAATCAGCACGGATCCGGTGTGACGCCCCTGGGTGAGCTCACACAGCGCGCGCGGCGCCTGCTCGATGCCCTGTAGCAGGGAATGCGGGAAGACCAGCGAGCCGTCCCGCAGGCCCCGGCCGAATTCCCGGGTCCACTCCTGGGCGAGGTCCGGGTGGGCGTACCGCGAGAAGCCGCGCACGGTCACCCGGCGCGTGATGATCAGCCCCGCGTCCAGCTCTACCGGGGAGGCGACGGCGCCGTCCCCGGCAAGCTGGGTGGAGAGCGCGCCGACCAGCGCGAAGCGGGCGTCGGGGCGGGCCACCGCGAGCGCCGCGGTGAGCTGTTCGCCGGCCACGGTGTCCAGCAGCACGTCGATACCGTCCGGGGCCGCCCGGCGCAGCTGCGGTTCGATCGGCCCGGCGCCGCGCACGACCGTGTCGTCGTAGCCGAGTTCGGCCCGCAGCCGGAGCGCCTTGCGCTCGGAGCTGGTGCTGCCGACGACCCGGCCGGCCCCCAGCCGTCGCGCGATCTGGCCGGCGAGGCTGCCGACGCCGCCCGCCGCGCCGGTGACGAAGACCGTGTCCCCCGGCCGGATCTCGGCGGCTCGGTGCAGCGCGCCCCAGGCGGTGGCGCCCTGCGACAGATGCGCGGCGGGGGTGGGCAGCGCGTCCGGATCGATGCGCCGTACCACGGACTCTTCGGCGAGGGCGAACTCCCGCCATCCGTATGGGTGATGGACGAGTTCACCGGGGGTGAAGCCGCCGCCGGGCGCCGCCACGATCTCGCCGACCGCGGAGCCCCACAGCGCCTGGCCCGGCACGAACGAGCGCATCGGCAGCTCGGCACCGGTCATCTGGGTCCGCATCGCCGCGGTCACCGCCATCAGGCGGGTGCGCACCAGGACCTGTCCGGCCGCGGGCCGGGGCACCGGGGCCTCGGCAAGGGTGAAATGGTCCGGCGTCAGCTCGCCATGGACATGCGAGGCGAGCCGCACCTCCCGATGCGTTGCGGGTACGGAGGTCAGGGACATCGGCCAGCTCCTAGCACTCGTGGGGGGATTCGGCGCCGGATCACTCCGCCGGACGGCGTCGCGGTCCGATACCGCATGGTTGGCTTCCTTATCATGCGGAAAAGAGTCTGGGCGGCCCGGGGGCGACGGATCCTGCTCAGGCACCACAACTCCAAGAGAGCATACGGAGGATGATCAGTGGCCAAGCAGGAACGCGCGGTGCGCACCCGGCGCGCTGTCCTCGAAGCGGCGGCCCACGTCATCGGCGCACATGGGTACCAGGCCGCCACCATGGCCGAGATCATCCAGCGGGCCGGAGTCACCAAAGGGGCCCTCTACTTCCACTTCACCTCCAAGCACGCGCTGGCCCGCGCGGTCGTCACGGAGCAGAACCGTCCCTTCCTCCCGCAGGTGAGCGAGTCCCGGCTGCAGGACGCCATCGACTTCACCCACCAGGTGGCGCTGGCGCTGCGCAGCGATGCGTTGTTGCAGGCCGGGACGCGGATCGCGGTCGAGACGACCTTCAGCGAGGACCCGCTGATGCCCTACCGGGCGTGGACGGAGATCATCGCGACGATGTTCACCGAGGCGCGCGGCAACGGGGAGCTGCTGCACAGCGTGGTGCCGGACCGGGCGGCGGAGTTCTTCGTCGCCGCCTATATGGGGGTGCAGCTGTTCTCACGGGCCGCGACCGACCGCGCCGATCTGCCGGAGCGCGTCACGGCACTGTGGAAGCACACCCTGCCGGGGCTCGCCTCGCCGGGCGCGCTCAGTCATCTGGACCCGCACGGGCGCAGCGTGCAGACCGCCGTCCGCTCCTCCGGCAAATGCCCCGCCGCGCGGCCCTGAGGCCGCCCGTCAGCGCAGGGTGAGGCGGGGTTTGGGGGCGTCGGTGCGCCCGGTGGGCGGGGTGCGGCTGCCTGCCTGGTAGGGCAGCGGCCAGGGGGCGCCGGGGCCCGCGTAGCCCTGCTCCGCGGCGGCGTGCAGGGTCCAGTGCGGGTCGTACAGATGCGGCCTGGCCAGCGCGCACAGGTCCGTGCGGCCCGCCAGCACGAGGGAGTTGACGTCGTCCCAGGAGGAGATGGCGCCGACCGCGATGACCGGTGTGCCGAGGGTGTTGCGGATGCGGTCGGCGAACGGCGTCTGATACGAACGGCCGAAGTCGGGGCGCTCGTCGGACACGACCTGTCCCGTGGAGACATCGATCGCGTCGGCGCCGTGCGCAGTGAAGGCCGCCGCCATCGCCACCGCGTCCTCGGCGGTGGTGCCGCCGTCGGACCAGTCGGTGGCGGAGATCCGGACCGTCATGGGCCGGTCGTCCGGCCAGACCTCCCGGACCGCGTCGAAGACCTCCAGGGGGAAGCGGAGGCGGCCGGCCAGGGAACCTCCGTAGGCGTCGGTCCGTTCATTGGTCAGCGGGGACAGGAATCCGGACAGCAGATATCCGTGGGCGCAGTGGAGCTCCAGGAGGTCGAAGCCGCAGCGGGCGGCGCGCTGCGCGGCGGCGGTGAACTGCTCGCGTATGACGGTGAGTTCGCGTGCGGTCAGTTCGTGGGGGCGCTGGCTGCCGGGCTTGTACGGGAGGGGGGAGGCGGCGACGAGGGGCCAGTTGCCGTCGTCGAGGGGTTCGTCGATGCCGTCCCACATCAGCTTGGTGGAGCCCTTGCGGCCCGCGTGGCCGAGCTGGACGCCGATCGCGGTGCCGGGCGACCGCTCGTGCACGAAGTCGGTGATACGGCGCCAGGCGGTGGCCTGCTGCGAGGTGTAGAGGCCCGCGCAGCCCGGGGTGATGCGGCCCTGCTCGCTGACGCACACCATCTCGGTCATGACCAGCCCCGCGCCGCCGAGGGCCCGTGCGCCCAGGTGGACGAGGTGGAAGTCGCCGGGGACGCCGTCCTGCGCGGAGTACATGTCCATGGGCGAGACGACGACGCGGTTGCGCAGGGTGAGGCCGCGCAGCCGGAAGGGGGTGAACATCGGCGGGGTGCCGTCCGGGCAGCCGGCTTCGCGCTCGACGGCCCCGGTGAAACGGCGGTCGCGCAGCCGCAGGTTGTCGTGGGTGACGCGGCGGCTGCGGGTGAGGAGGTTGAAGGCGAACTGGTGCGGCGGCTGGTCGAGGTAGGTGGCCAGCTCCTCGAACCAGGCGAGGCTGGCGCGGGCGGCGCGCTGGGTGGAGGCGACGACGGGGCGGCGCTCCGCCTCGTACGCGGCCAGGGCGCTTGCGGTGTCCGGCTGCTCCCGGAGGCAGGCGGCCAGCGCGAGGGCGTCCTCGACGGCGAGCTTGGTGCCGGAGCCGATGGAGAAGTGCGCGGTGTGCGCGGCGTCACCGAGCAGGACCGTATTGCCGTGCGACCAGCGCTCGTTGACGACCGTACGGAAGGCGGTCCAGCTGGAGTTGTTGGAGCGCAGCGGTCGGCCGCGCAGGGCGTCGGCGAAGGTTTTGGCGCACCAGTCGGCGGACTCACGTTCATCGGCGCGGTCGAGTCCGGCGGCCCGCCAGACCTCTTCGCGCATCTCGACGATGACCGTGCTCGCACCGGACGGGCCCTGCGGTCCGACGGGCCTCGCATAGGGGTAGGCATGCAGCTGTACGACGCCGTGCTCGGTCTCGGCGATCTCGAAGCGGAAGGCGTCGAACGCGAAGTCGGCGGCGAGCCAGATGTAGCGGCAGCGGTGGGTGGTCAGCCGCGGGCGGAAGGTGTCGGCGGCCGCGGTGCGGGTGGCGCTGTGCACGCCGTCGGCGGCGATCACCAGGTCGTGGCGGCGGGCCAGCTCGGCGGCGGGCGGCGCCTCGGTGCGGAAGCGCAGGTCGATGCCGAGGTCGCGGCAGCGCCGGTGCAGTACGGCCAGCAGCCGGCGCCGGCCGAGCGCCGCGAAGCCGTGCCCGCCGGAGGTGAGGGTGCGGCCCCGGTGCACGATGTCGATGTCGTCCCAGCGGACGAATTCGGCCTGGAGCGCGCGGTAGACCTCCGGGTCGGCGTGCTCGATGCCGCCGAGGGTCTCGTCGGAGAGGACGACGCCGAAGCCGAAGGTGTCGTCGGGGGCGTTGCGCTCCCAGACGGTGATCTCGCGGGTGGGATCGAGCCGCTTGAGGAGGGCGGCGGCGTACAGCCCGCCGGGCCCGCCGCCGATGACGGCGACCCGCATGGCTATTTCCCCTGCCACTTGGGCGACCGCTTCTCGGTGAAGGCGGCGTGGAATTCGGCGTAGTCGGCGCCGTTCATCAGCAGCGCCTGGGTGGCGGCATCCATTTCGACGGCGGCTGCCAGCGGCATGTCGAGTTCGGCGGTCAGCAGCGCCTTGGTCTGGGCATGGGCGAGCGCCGGGCCCTGCGCGAGCCGCCGGGCGAGCGCGGCGGCGGCCGTATCGGCCTGACCCTCGTCGGCCAACTCGCTGATCAGGCCGAGGCGTTCGGCCTCCGGTGCCCGTACCGTGTCGCCGAGCATCAGCAGCCGGGTGGCATGGCCGAGTCCGATGACGCGGGGCAGCAGATAGGCCGCGCCCATGTCGCCGCCGGACAGGCCGACCTTGGTGAAGAGGAACGCGAAGCGGGCGGAGGGGTCGGCGATGCGGAAGTCGGCGGCCAGCGCGAGCACCGCGCCGGCGCCCGCCGCGACGCCGTGCACGGCCGCGATCACCGGGAACGGGGCTTCCCGCAGCGCCCGGACGACCTGGCCGGTCATCCGGTTGAAGTCCAGCAGCTGCCCGGTGTCCATCGACAGGGTGGCGCCGATGATCTCCTCGACGTCCCCGCCGGAACAGAACCCGCGCCCCTCCCCGCCGAGGACGAGGGCACGTACGGAACGCTCCCGGGACAGCTCCGCCAGCAGATCGCGCAGATCCGCGTAGGCCTCGAAGGTGAGGGCGTTGAGCTTCTCGGGGCGCGCGAGGGTGACGGTGGCGACCCCGTCGTTCCTGGTCACCCGGAGGTGTTCCCAGGCGCTGGTGCGGTGGGCGGATCCTGCGAACGGACTCATCGAGCTGCCTGCCCCCTTCGGCCGGACGGCTGGTGCGTGCGGTGAAGCGCGATGGAGTGCGGTGGAGTGCGGTCGGCCGGCCCGGGATGCGCCGGGGTGCTGCCTTTTGAAGTTATCACCGGTTGATTACTGCCGTCACGAGAACGCGATAACAGGACGTGCCCGACACGACGGGCGCCGGAGCGTGCGGCACGGACCGCGGGGACCGCGGCGCAGGGCCGAAAGTCCCGTCCGCCGTGTGACGCAGGTCCCGTCGGTCCCGGCCGCCCGGCCCTGCCCGCGCACCCGAGCGCTTTCTACGGTGAAGGCATCCCGTCGATCCCCTCGATGCCATCGACCCTTGCGAACGGAAGCGCCATGCTGGACATGCCGGAACCGCCCCACCCCCCTGTCTGGCGGATCGCGCTGCCGCACGCCCCGGCCGCCGTCTCCATGGCCCGTGCGCTGGTCCGTGCGGCGCTGCTGGACCTGCGGGCCGCCGCCGACGGCGGCACCGCCGAGCTGCTGACCGCCGAACTGGTCACCAACGCCCTCCGGCACACCCCGTGCACCGGCCCCCTTCAGCTGGTGGTGGAGCGGGTGCCCACCGGCTACCAGGTGGAGGTGCACGACGGCGACCCGGCGCCGTGCACCGGCCGGTGCGGCGAAGCCGTCCGCGAAGACGGCGGAACGGACCGCGACGCGGCGGGCGACGCGCACCGCGGCAACGACCTCGGCGACGCCCTCGGCGACGGCGGCCGCGGCCGCGGCCTGATGCTGGTCCAGGCGCTCAGCTCGGCCGCCGGGTGCCGCCCGACGGCGCACGGCAAGGCGGTCTGGTTCACCCTTCTCGCGTAGCCAGGGCGGGAGCCGGGGCCGCCGCGCCCTCCTCGGCCGCCACCGGCTGCGCCGCGGACGCCAGTCGCGACCGCCGCCGCCCGTAGCAGGCGTACACCAGCGCGCCGACGACCAGGAACGCGGCGAACTGCAGCCAGGTCGCCGGCCCGGTCCCGTAGATCAGATAGAGGCAGAAGCCGATCCCGAGCAGCGGGCTGACCGGGAAGAGCGGCACCCGGAAGCGGCGCGGCAGCGCGGGGCGGGTGCGGCGGAGCACCATCACGCTGAGGTTGACCACCGCCATGACGGCCAGCGTCCCGATGGTGGTCAGGTTCATCACGACGTCCAACGGGACCACCGCGGCCGGGACCGCGAAGACGAGCGCGACGATCCAGGTGTTGGCGACCGGGGTGGCGGTCCGGGGCGAGATCCGCTCGAAGATCCGCGGGATCAGGCCGTCCCGCGACATCGACATCAGGATGCGGGTCTGGCCGTACATCACGGCGAGGACGACGGAGGCGATGGCGACGACCGCGCCGAAGGCGATCACGCCGCCGCCGAGCGCGGAGTGGGTGACGCGGTTGACGATCAGCGACAGCGCGGCGGGCTGATCGGCCACCTGGTCCGCGGAGAGCGCGCCGATGGCGGCGACCGCGACCAGGCAGTACAGGACGGTGACCACGCCGATGCAGATGAGGATCGCGACGGGGATGTTGCGCCGCGGGTTCTTGACCTCTTCGCCGGCCGTGGTGATCGCGTCGAAGCCGATGTACGAGAAGAACGCGACGGAGGCACCGGAGGTGATCCCGGCGACGCTCTGCGGGGCGAAGGGCGAGAGGTGACCGGCCCGGAAGGCGCTGAAGCCGATGGCGCAGAACAGCACCAGGACCGCGAGCTTGAGGACGGCCATCGCGGCGGTCGCGCGGGCGCTCTCCCGGATGCCGCGGACGAGGAGGAGCGCGGCGAGCAGTATCACGACGACGGCCGGGATGTTGACGATGCCGCCGTCACCGGGCGGGCTGGAGAGCGCGGCCGGCAGCTGCCAGCCGGTCAGGCTGCCCAGCAGTTCGTTCAGATACTGCCCCCAGCCGACGGCGACGGCCGACACCGAGATGCCGTATTCGAGCAGCAGGCACCAGCCGACGAGGAAGGCGGTGCGCTCGCCGAGGGTGGCGTAGGCGTAGGAGTACGAACTGCCCGAAACCGGTATCGCGCCGCCCAGCTCCGCGAAGGAGAAGGCGGTGAAGACGCAGGTGATGGCGGCGAGCACGAAGGAGACGATGACGGCGGGCCCCGCCTCCGCGACCGTGTCGGAGAGTCCGACGAAGATGCCCGTACCGACGATCGCGCCGATGCCGAAACATACGAGCTGGAAGAGCCCCATGCTGCGCTTGAGGCCGTTGCCCGCGCGGTCCGTGCCGGATTCGGCGAGGAGGAGGTCGGGGGACTTGATGCGCAGCCCGGGGCGGGAGGCGGACGAGCTCATGGGGGGTGGATCTCATCTCTGGTGGTGCGGTGCGCGCGGCGGGGGTGGGCCGCACACAGTTCGGGGTCCGGACCGGTGGGTCCGAACCCCGTGAGCGGCTCGATGGTAGCCGTTCCGTCCGCATGATCGCCCGTTGTGACGTATGGCTATGCAGCGCGGACGGTGCGATATCCCCTGCGGTGTGCCGTGCCGCGGCGGCGCGCCGCGGGGCACCGGCACCGGGCGCCGGTTACCGCCCCAGCGTGGCGACCAGCACCGCCTTGATCGTGTGCATGCGGTTCTCCGCCTCGTCGAAGACCACGGAGTGCGCGGACTCGAAGACCTCGTCGGTGACCTCCAGCGACTCCAGCCCGTGCCGCTCGTGGATGTCCCGGCCGACCGCGGTGCCCAGGTCGTGGTAGGCGGGCAGACAGTGCAGGAACTTCACCTCCGGCTTCCCGGTGGCGCGCAGCACGTCCATGGTGACGGCGTACGGGGCGAGCAGCGCGATCCGCTCGTCCCAGACCTCCTTGGGCTCCCCCATCGAGACCCAGACGTCCGTGGCGACGAAGTCCGCGCCGCGCACGCCCTCCGCGACCTCCTCGGTGAGGGTGAGGCGGGCGCCGCTGATGTCGGCCAGCGCGCGGGCCCGGTCGATCACCGCCTCCTCGGGCCACAGCTGCTTCGGCGCCACGATCCGTACGTCCATGCCGAGCAGCGCGCCGGTGACCAGGTAGGAGTTGCCCATGTTGTTGCGGGCGTCGCCGAGGTAGGCGAAGGCGGTCTCCTCCAGGGGGCGGCCCCCGCCGTGCTCGACCATGGTGAGCACGTCGGCGAGCATCTGGGTGGGGTGCCAGTCGTCGGTCAGCCCGTTGAAGACGGGCACCCCGGCGTGCGCGGCGAGCTCCTCGACGTCCGCCTGCCGGCTGCCGCGGAACTCGATGCCGTCGAACATCCGGCCCAGCACGCGCGCGGTGTCCTTGACCGACTCCTTGTGCCCGATCTGCGAGCCGGACGGGTCCAGGTAGGTCGTCGAGGCGCCCTGGTCGGCGGCCGCGACCTCGAAGGAGCAGCGGGTCCGGGTCGAGGTCTTCTCGAAGATCAGGGCGATGTTGCGGCCCTTGAGGCGGGCGATCTCGGTCCCGGCGCGCTTGGCTGCCTTGAGTTCGGCCGCGAGGTCGATCAGTCGGCGGAATTCCTCGGCGCTGAAGTCCAGCTCCTTGAGGAAGTGGCGGCCCGTGAGGTCTATCGCCATGGTGGACTCCTGGTTCGCGGCAATCGAGGCGGACGAATGTGAACCCTGGAAGTGTATACGAGACTACGTATCTCTATACGTAGACCCCGTGACGCTCCCGGGCCGGTCACGGGCCCGCCGCACCGGCGCGGCCCGGCCCCGCCCCGACCGGGTACCCGCAGTCGGGCCACCTCCCGTCAGGCCCCTCGCCCCGGGCCGTCCGGGCAGGTCATCGGGTCAGGACACGGTTCGGATCCGTCGCGTCAGGCCGTTCCCGGTACAGCGTCCCGCGTCACCGGGCAGCTCATGCACCGCGGCCCGCCCCGTCCCCTGCCCAGCTCACTCCCGGGGATGGTGATCACCTCGATGCCGCGCTTGCGCAGAAAAGTATTCGTGGTGACGTTCCGCTCGTAGGCCACGACCACGCCCGGCTCCACCGCCAGCACATTGCAGCCGTCGTCCCACTGCTCCCGCTGCGCGGAGTGCACGTCCTGGGTCGGCGTCAGCACACGGATGTCGTCCAGTCCCAGGGCGGCCGCTATCGCCCGGTGCATATGCTCCGGCGGATGGTCGGTGACCTTGAGGTCCCGGTCGCCCGAACCGGCCTCGATGGTGTACGAGCGGAGCATCCCCAGCCCCGCGTACTGCGTGAAGGTGTCCCCGTCGATCATGGTCATGACGGTGTCCAGATGCATGAAGGCCCGGCGCTTGGGCATGTCCAGCGCCACGATCGTGCGCGCCGACCCCGCCGCGAACAGCCCGCGCGCCAGCAGCTCCACGGCCTGCGGGGTGGTCCGCTCGCTCATCCCGATCAGCACCGCCCCGCTGCCCAGCACCAGGACGTCGCCGCCCTCGATCGTCGAGGGGTAGTCGGCCTGGCCCTCGGACCAGACGTGGAAGTCCTCGCCGCGGAAGAGCGGGTGGTGCCGGTAGATCGCCTCGTAGTGCACGGTCTCGCGCTGCCGGGCGGGCCAGCGCATCGCGTTGATCGACACCCCGTCGTAGATCCAGGCGGAGGTGTCGCGGGTGAAGAGGTGGTTGGGCAGCGGGTCGAGCAGGAAGTCGTCCATCTCCATGACGTGGAAGCGGACGGAGGTCGGCTCGGCATGCCGTTCCAGGAACTCCCGCTTGGTCATGCCGCCCACCAGCGCCTCGACCAGCTCGGACACCGGCAGCTCCTCGAACGCCGCCCGGAGGTGGTCGGTGGCCAGCGGCCCGTATTCCTTCTCGTCGAAGACCCGGTCAAGGACCAGCGTCCGCGCCTCGGGGATCTGCAGGCTGTCGGCGAGCAGATCCCCGAAGAAGTGCACATCCACGCCCCGGTCGCGGAGCACATCCGCGAACCCGTCGTGCTCGGCCCGCGCCCGGCGCACCCAGAGCACGTCGTCGAAGAGCAAGGCGTCCTTGTTGGAGGGCGTCAGCCGCTTCAGCTCCAGATCGGGGCGATGCAGAATGACCCGGCGCAGCCGCCCGGCCTCGGAGTCGACATGGAATCCCATCTCCCCATCTTGGCCGCTCGGAGGCGAGTACGAACATCATCGGGACATCTCGGCCGATGTTGCGGGGTCGCGCCGGGCGGCGCGGCGGCCCGGGGGGCCCGATCGCGCCCGGAATTCCGCCGGCAATCCCCCGCCCGGGGGCGGGAGTTGCCCGCGGGGGCGGCCTCGCCGTGAGCCGACGTGGTGCCGGGTGGTTCCGGGCGGCGCGGGCGAGCCCGGTGGCCGCGGTGGCCCCCCGTTGCCCCGGCCGGTCCGGCCCGCCCGGCTGCCCCGGAGACGTACGGCGGACGGCCTCCGGGGCCCCCTTACAGCCGGGGCTCCCCGCTACAGCCGCGGGTCCACCGGCTCGGACTCCAGCGCGAGCACCGCGAAGACGGCCTCGTGGACGCGCCACAGCGGTTCGCCGTCCGCCATCCGGTCGAGCGCTTCCAGGCCGAGCGCGTACTCGCGCAGGGCGAGCGAGCGCTTGTGGCCCAGATGGCGGACCCGCAGGCGCCGCAGATTCTCCGGACGGGTGTACTCCGGCCCGTAGATGATCCGCAGGTACTCGCGGCCGCGGCACTTGATGCCCGGCTGGATGAGCCGGCCGTCCTCGCCGCGTATCAGCGCCGGCAGCGGCTTGACCACCATGCCCTCGCCGCCGTCCGCGGTGAGATCCAGCCACCAGGCGATACCGGCCGCAACCGATGCCTCGTCCTCGGTGTCGACGACGAGCCGGCGGGTCGGGGCGAGGAGTGCCGTCGGACCGCCGTCCCCTCCCCCAGGTGCGGCCCCCGGTTCCGCCCCCGCCGCCTCCGCCTCGATGAGCCGGTCGATCATCGCGAGCTGGTCGGTGTGCGCGAGCCCGGCCAGGTTGCGGCCCTGTACGGCGAGGATCTGGAACGGGGCGAGCCGGATGCCCGCCAGCTCGTCGGTCCCGGTGGGCCGTTCCGCGCCGACGCGCCAGCAGTAGCGCCGGTAGGCCTGCGTGAACGCGGCGGCGTCCGACGCCCGGTCCCGCTGCCGGTCGAGCAGCGGCGCGACGTCGACGCCCCGCGCGGCCGCCGCCTCCAGCGCCCCGAGCGCGCCCGGGAACACCGCCCCGGAGGCCGCGCCGACGGCCGCGTACTGCTTGCGCAGCAGACCGGTCGCCTTCAGGGACCACGGCATCAACTCGGCGTCCAGCAGCAGCCAGTCCGTCTCCAGCTCCGCCCACAGCCCGGCCCGCTCCGCGCACTCGCGGACCCGCCGCAGGATGCGTTCGGTCGTCTCCGGGTCGTCGAAGAACGGCCGTCCCGTACGGGTGTAGAGCGCGCCCGATACGCCCTCCGGTACGCCGAAGCGCTCGCGCGCCGCGGCCTCGTCGCGGCAGACCAGCACCACCGCGCGGGAGCCCATGTGCTTCTCCTCGCACACGACCTCGCGCACGCCGTCGGCGCGGTAGGCGGCGAACGCCTCGGCCGGGTGCTCCAAGTACCCCTCTTCCTTGGACGTGGCGCAGGGCGCCATCGTCGGCGGCAGGTACGGCAGCAGCCGGGGATCGATCGCGAAGCGGCTCATCACCTCCAGCGCGGCCGCGGCGTTCTCCTCCTTGACCGCGAGCCGGCCCATGTAGCGGGTCTCGACGATGCGCCGTCCGGCCACGTCGTCGAGGTCCAGCGGACGGCCGTCCAGGCCGCCGGGGGCTTCGGTGGCCAGCGGCTTGGCGGGCTCGTACCAGACCTTCTCCGCCGGTACGTCCACCAGCTCGCGCTCCGGCCAGCGCAGCGCGGTCATGGTGCCGCCGAAGACGCAGCCGGTGTCGAGGCAGATGGTGTTGTTGAGCCAATTGGCGCGCGGGGTGGGTGTGTGGCCGTAGACGACGGCGGCGCGGCCCCGGTAGTCCTCGGCCCAGGGGTAGCGCACGGGCAGGCCGAACTCGTCGGTCTCGCCGGTCGTGTCGCCGTACAGCGCGAACGAGCGCACCCGTCCCGACGTCCGGCCGTGGTACTTCTCCGGCAGCCCGGCGTGACACACCACCAGCCCGCCGCCGTCCAGGACGTAGTGGCTGACCAGGCCCTGGATGAAGTCCGCCACCTCGGCGCGGAAGGCGTCGTCCTCCTTCTCCAGCTGTGCGATCGTCTCGGCGAGTCCATGGGTGTGCTGGACCTTGCGTCCCTTGAGGTAACGGCCGAGCTTGTTCTCGTGGTTCCCGGGCACGCACAGGGCGTGACCGGCGGCGGTCATGCCCATCACCAGGCGCAGCACACCGGGGCTGTCCGGCCCGCGGTCGACGAGGTCACCGACGAAGACGGCCGTACGGCCCTGCGGGTGTGCGGCGTCCACGGCCCGGCCGAGTGCGTCGCGCTCCAGGGCGTAGCCCAGCCCACCGAGCAGGCTCTCCAGCTCGGAGCGGCAGCCATGGATGTCGCCGATGATGTCGAACGGTCCCGTGAGATGGCGCAGGTCGTTGAACCGCCGCTCGGTGACGATCTCCGCGGCCTCGACCTCCTCCTGGCCGCGCAGGATGTGCACCTTGCGGAAGCCTTCCCGCTCCAAGTGCCTTATCGAGCGCCGGAGTTCGCGCTGATGGCGCTGGATGACCCGGCGGGGCAGCCCGGCCCGGTCGGCGCGCTCCGCATTGCGGGCAGCGCAGACCTGCTCGGGTACGTCGAGCACGATCGCCACCGGCAGTACATCGTGCTCGCGCGCCAGCCGAACGAGCTGGGCGCGGGCCTCGGACTGCACATTGGTGGCGTCGACGACGGTCAGCCGGCCGGCCGCCAGCCGCTTGGCCGCGATGAAGTGCAGCACATCGAAGGCGTCGCGGCTGGCGCTCTGGTCGTTCTCGTCGTCGCTGACCAGCCCGCGGCAGAAGTCGGAGGAGATGACCTCGGTCGGCTTGAAGTGCCGGGCGGCGAAGGTCGACTTACCGGAGCCGGTGGCACCGATCAGCACGACGAGCGAGAGGTCGGGCACGGCGAGCGTGCGCCGCGCCCGCTCGGCCCGCGGCTGCGGCCGGCGCTCGCTCTCCTGCTCGCGCCCGCTCCCCTGGTGGTTCTCGTGCCGGTCCTCCTGCTGGTGCTGCTGCTCGTCCTCGTGCTCCATACGGTCGGCGTCCGTCATGCCGCGGCCTCCTTCCCTCTCATCGACCTGCTACCGCTCTCCCCGCCACCGCTGTTCGTGTCGGCACCGCCGCTCCCGGGACCGTCGCCGCTCTCGTGATCACCGCCGCTCCCGTGACCACCGCCGTCGTCCCCGGCAAGGCGGAAGCGGGCGAGCTGGGTGGGCGGCCCGACCTCGGGGTCCTCCGGGCCCACCGGGCCGAAGGTCACCGCATAGCCGTGCCGCGCGCCGACCTCCTGCGCCCACCGCCGGAACTCCTCCCGGGTCCATTCGAAGCGGTGGTCCGCATGGCGCACCTGCCCGGCCGGCAGCGACTCCCAGCGCACGTTGTACTCGACGTTCGGCGTCGTCACCACGACCGTCCGCGGCCTGGCCGACCCGAACACCGCGTACTCCAGCGCCGGCAGCCTCGCCGGATCCACATGCTCGACGACCTCGCTCAGCACCGCCGCGTCATATCCCTGGAGCCTGTTGTCGGTGTACGCCAGCGATCCCTGTACGAGGCGTACGCGTTCCGACTGCCGCTCGGACATCCGGTCCAGCCGCAGCCGGCGCCGCGCCTCGTGCAGCGCCCGCATCGACACGTCCAGGCCGACGATCTCGGTGAACTGCCGCTCCTTGAGCAGCGCACCGACCAACTGCCCCTGACCACAGCCCAGATCGAGCACCCGCGACGCCTTGGCGGCACGCAGCTCCGCCAGGATCGCCTCCCGCCGCTGCACGGCGAGCGGTACCGGTTTCTGCTCGGTGTCCACCTCCTCGTCCACGGCGTTGTCGATCTCCTCGCCGTCGGCGTCATCCGCCTCGGCGAGCCGCTCCAGCGCCAGCCGTTCGATGGCTCGGCGCGTCAGGGCCCAGCGCCGCGCGAGATAGCGGCCGACGATCAGCCGCTGCTCCGGGTGGTCCTCCAGCCAGCCCTCGCCGGCCCTCAGCAGCTTGTCGACCTCGTCGGGCGCGACCCAATAGTGCTTGGCGTCGTCCAGGACCGGAAGCAGCACATACAGATGCCGCAGCGCCTCGCCGAGCCGGCGCTCCCCTTCCAGGACGAGCCGCACATAGCGCGAGTCACCCCACTCCGGGAACGTCTCGTCCAACGGCAGCGGTTCCGCGGTCACCGACCAGCCCAGCGGCCGGAAGAGCTTGCGCACCAGCTCCGCCCCGCCCCGCGCCGGCAGCACCGGCACCTCGATCCGCAGCGGCATCGCCCGCTCGGGCAGCTCCGGCCGCGCCTTGCACTGCCCCTTCATCGCGCTGGCGAAGACGCTGCGGAGCGCCACCGCCAGCAGCGAGGACGCCGCGTACGGGCGGTCGTTGACGTACTGCCCGAGCGCCGAATCCGGCGCGCCGCCCCGGCCCTTCCCCTGGCCCCGGCGGACCAGGGCGACGGGATCGACCTCCAGCAGCAGGGCCGCCGTGCACCGATGCTCCTCGGCCTCGGGATAGAGGACATGCGCGACTCCGTACGCCGTCGAGAACTGCTGGGCGTTGTCGGGATGCTTGTGCAGCAGGAATCCGAGGTCGGTCGCGGGACGGTCGGCGCTGCCGGTGGTCGTTATCGTCAGGAACACATATCCGAGTATTGCTTCACCGGCGGCGATCTCCCACCGGATTTCCGGCAGTGCCCGCGCCTGGCCGCAGCCGGAGTCCGGTCTCAGCCCAGCTGCGACTGCACCTTTGCGGAGATCAGCTCCAGGTGATCCAGATCGTCGAGGTCCAGCATCTGCAGATAGATCCGGGACGCGCCGACGGCTTCGTACCGGCCGATCTTGTCGACGACCTCGGCGGGCGTGCCCGCGAGGCCGTTGGCCTTCAGTTCATCCACCTCCCGTCCGATGGCCGCGGCTCGCCGCGCCACCTCGGCGTCGTCCTTGCCGACGCAGGCCACCAGGGCATTGGAGTACACCAGGTCGTCGCCCCTGCGCCCGGCAGCCTCGGCGGCCGCCCGCACCCGTCCGAACTGGCGCTCTGTGTCGTCGAGCGAGGCGAAGGGAATGTTGAACTCGTCGGCGTACTGCGCCGCCAGCCGCGGCGTACGCGTCGCGCCGTGTCCGCCGACCAGCACCGGCACCTTGCCCTGGGCGGGCTTGGGCAGCGCGGGCGACTTCTCGAGCTGGAAGTGCTTGCCGTCGTAGGAGAACTCCTTTCCTTCCTCGGTGGCCCACAGGCCGGTGATGATCGCCAACTGCTCTTCCAGGCGCGCGAACTTCTCCTTGGGGAAGGGAATTCCGTACGCCTTGTGCTCCTCCTCGAACCACCCCGCACCGAGGCCGAGCTCGACCCGGCCGCCGGACATCTGGTCGACCTGCGCCACCTGAATGGCCAGCACGCCGGGGAGCCGGAAGGTGCCCGCCGTCATCAGCGTCCCGAGGCGGATGCGCCGGGTCTCGCGGGCCAGTCCGGCCAGCGTGATCCAGGCGTCCGTCGGACCGGGCAGCCCGTCGGCGTTACCCATCCGCAGATAGTGGTCGGACCGGAAGAACGCATCAAAACCGAGGTCCTCGGTGGCTTTGGCGACCGTAAGAAGAGTGTCGTAGGAAGCGCCCTGCTGGGGCTCCGCGAAGATTCGTAGATCCATACCTCCATCCTGCACGTTTGGCGGCGGACCAACCGTCAGAGCGGGTCGATGCACCAGGTCGGATCACCCTCGGCCGGCAGGGGCCCGCCGACCGCGGTGATGGCGGCGTCGCGCCTGGCAGCGCCGTGCCTGGTGGTAAGGGGGTGGGCGGGCCGAAGCCGTAGCGGCCGGGCGGCGGCGACGGAGGTGGCGGCGGCGGGGGGCCGCCTCGGGCATGGGCGTAGAAGTACGGCGCAGAAGCGTGGGCGCAGAAGTCCGATACGGGAGGGACGGGTCGGCAACGATCGGCATGCCGCTGCCGGCGGGCATACCGTGCCGTCGCGCTCCGGGGCGGGCCCGTCGCCCGTCAGGCGAGGTTGCGTTCGCGCGCCTCTAGCTTTTCCAGTATTCCGGCCACGTGGTCTCTCGACTCATCGGCCGTGTCCATGGCCTCGACGCAGGTCCAGTACATCCCTTCCTCGTCCGCCGAACACACCACACTCACCAGGGCCTCGCAGACCTCTTGCAGCAGCTGGCACAGGCCGGTCAAAGCGGCCTTGACATCGCGCACTTCGGACAGCTGGGCCGCCCGCAGCCCGTCGGTGGCCGGCGCCTGGCAGAGCAGTCCCCCGCTGAACTGCCCTCCCGCGTCGCCCAACCCCTGGGCTCTGGAGCGCACTTCATACGGCCCCACTATCGCGAGATGACTGCCTATCGCTTCCGCCAAGGCTTGCGACTGCCACGCCTCGACAACCACGTCCTGGACCGTGCTCGCCCGCGCCAGACCGCGCCGGCTGGCCGCGATGATCCGCACCGCGTCCATCCGCGCCCCCTCCCTTCCGTATCGCTCATCACTCACCTTCACCCCGCACTGTTTCCACTACCCAGAGTGAGGGTGAACACCCAAAAAAGCCAGAGGATTTCGCAAATCTGTGGACAAGCAAGGCGCTGTGGAAAGATCGATGACTCCATAGAGTGACGAAACGCGCGCCCGGGCCCGCTCCTCCCTCTCGGGCCACCCTGCCCTCGCCAACCACACTGCCATCACAAGGCACTTGAATCTTCGACGACACTCCTGCCACACGGATCCATGCGATTCTCGCCGATCGCGCCCGACGCACAGAGGGCGGCAAGGAGGGAGTGGGAGGGGTGTACGGAAGGGGAGGAAAGGGAGCGAGAGGGGCGAAGGGATGGCGCCATGACGCCTCTCCGCCCCCAACGCTCCCCGCCACTCCCCTCGCTCCCGCTTACTCCTCTCCCACCCGCCCCTCGCTCCCCCGCGGCCGGTCCGGACGGGCCCGGCGGACCGGCGGGAAGCGCGACTCATTGCGTTCGATCTTCGCGGCGAGCGCCGTCAGCGCATCGATCCCCAGCGCCTCACAGAACTGCAGCAGATACGCCAGCACATCCGCGACCTCGTCCTCGACCCGGCCCGCCGCCTTGGGGTCGGACATCACCGCCGACGACTGCTCCGGCGTCAACCACTGGAAGATCTCGACGAGTTCGGCGGCCTCGACGCTGAGCGCCGCCGCGAGGTTCTTGGGCGTGTGGTACTGCTGCCAGTCCCGCGCGGCCGCGAATTCGGCCAGCCGTCGCTGCAGGGCATGAAGATCGTCACTCATGCCCCTAGGTGTAGCACCCGCACACCGGGCAGCCCCTCGGCGACCGACGGGTCCCCCACCGTCCCCAGCAGCCGGACGTGCCCCCGCTCCGCCATCCGTACCGCCAGCGAGACCAGCTCGCGCGCCTGCCGGCGGTCCATGCAGCGGTCCAGCCCGTCCGCCATGACGGTCAGCTGCTGCTGGGCCGACGGAATCTCCCCCACCGGATCCATCGCCAGCACCCCGGGCCCGGTGAGCAGGACCAGCGCCAGCGCGAGAAACCGCAGCTCGCCATCGCCGAGCTGTTCGACCGGCATCATCCCCAGCGCGCCCCGGTCGACCAAGGCCCGCATCCCCGCACGCGCGGACGCCGGCCGCGCCCCGCCCGCCGCCCGCGCCGTCCGCGTCGCCACGGCGCCTTGCGCACCCCGCTCCGGCCGCCCCTCGCCCCACGTGGCCGATGCCGTCCCACCCACGGCCGGCCCCTCCACGGCGCTCCCGGACCCGGCCGTCGCCGTCGCCCCCACATCGCCGTCCGCCTCCCGCGGGACCGCATGCAGCCCGTCAACGGGACCCGCGCAGGCATCCCGCACCGCCGCCACCAGGAGCGCATGCCGCCGCCGGCACTCGCGACTGGTCCGCGCCAGCACCGCCGGAAGGTTCTCGCAGGACGACCGCAGGCGTCCCTCGTCCGATTCCCCGTCCCCGTCGCGACCCCAGCTGCCGGCCGCGACGCCGCGGCTACCCGCCCGCCCCCGGGCACGCGCACTCCCGCCCCCCGCACCCACCGCCGCCGTGGCCACATCGGCCACATCGGCCACAGGGGTCGCACCTTGCCCCGTCTCCCGCATGGCCTCGGGCCGGGGATCGCAGGCGAAGGCCGACCGCAGCGCGACCACGACCTGCTCCGCGGCGGCCAGGACGAGCTGCTGGCCCGCGGTCTTGCCGGCCACGCGCAGCGGGAGGAGAGAGGTGCCCAACCGGTCATCGGGCAGCGGCGCGCGGGTCACCGGTGTCGAGCCCGCCGTATGCCAGGCCGCCTGCACGGCGCGGCGGGCCGGGTCGATGAGTGCCGTGGTGAGCAGCGTCTCGCCGCCGCCGGTCAGCCGCTCGCCGACGATCCGCAGTTCGGGCTCCGCCTGTACGGCGAGATCGAGGGTGACGGGGCCGGCCGGGCCGTCGACCGTGCAGCCGATACGGAAGCCGCGCCGCCCCTGTTCGTCGGGGCGCGCGCCCGCCGGAACGCAGGCCGCCGCACCGCCCGCCACCGTCCCCACCGCACGCGCCAGCGGCTCTCCGCTGCCGAGCCGGGAGAGGATCTCGTACGCCTGCAGCGCACTGGACTTGCCGCTGCCGCTCTCGCCGCTCAGCAGGGTCACCGGGCCGATCGGGAGAGTGACGCCGCGGTGGTTCTTGAAGGCGGAGAGCCGTAATTCGGTGACCGTCGGCCGTGCACTGTCAGTATTCATGTGGGGACGCTATGCAGCGCCCCGCTCGGAGAACCGTTACGCCCAACAGCTCTTCCTACGAACGGGGGACGGCACCGGCGGCAGGTTCGGCGACCTCGGTACCGACCGGCGCGAGGAGGAAGACATTGGTGTCGACGCGGTGCATTCCACTGCCGAGGCCGAAGACGACACCGCTGGCGAAGTCCAGGATGCGCTTGGCGACGTCGGTGTCGGCGCTGCTGAGGTCCAGCAGGACCGGGATCTGCGCGATGAGGTACTCGGCCACCTCGCGTGCGTCCGCAAAGGTCTGGACGCGGATGACCATGAACCGCCGCTTCTCCTCCCCCGGTTCGTCCTCGGGGAGGGCGCGGTGATCGGGCCAGGACGGCCATTCACTGCCGCTGCGGAGCGGGACGACCTCGGCGAGACCCTCCCACTGCTCGTCGGTGGCATCGGGACCGTTCACCGAATCACCTCACTCACAGGCTCGCTGGCTTTCTGCGGTATCTGCATCGGAATCTGAATCGGTATCTGCATCGCGCGAATTCTACCGATAAACATACAAAGCTCGCCGGGTGCGACACACACGCCATCACATCCCTGCCCCATCCTGCACCATGGCTCCTTACTCGTGGCGACAGCCTTGGCAGATCGTGGGTCGAGTTTCTGTGTGCCTGTTCATCCGCTCTTGTGATGGAACGGGTTGCGGCGGGACGGGGAGACGGCCCGGTCCCGCCGGCTTCCTCCGACGTGCTACTGCGCGGCGTCCTCCGGGTACCAGCGGAGCTCAACCGTGTTGCCATCGGGATCCGCTAAGTAGATGGACTGCGCATCACCGCGCGCGCCGTACCGGCCGACCGGCCCCTCCAGCACGGTCAACGCGCCCGAGTCGATGACCTCCTGCCAGTCCAGCGGGTCAACGACCAGACAGATGCTGGCCTTGACGTCGAGGTCAAGGTCTACCGTCCATCGAGACGGTCAAGGACCGACGGATGCAGAAGGGGCTCACGGATGCGGATCGGCGATCTGGCGCAGCGTGCGGGGACCACGGCGCGCGCCTTGCGTTACTACGAGTCGCGGGGCCTGCTCACCGCCGGGCGTGACGGCAACGGCTACCGCGACTACGGCGAGGACGATCTGCGCGTGCTGCGGCAGATCAAGGTGCTGCAGGACCTCGGATTCGAGCTGGAGGACACCCGGCCGTTCGTGGAGTGCCTCCAGGCCGGGAATCCGACGGGAGATGCCTGTCCCGCCTCGATCGACGTCTATCGGCGCAAGCTCGCCGAACTCGACCGCTGTATCGCGGAACTTCAGAACGTACGGGACTCGGTGCGGCGGCAGCTGGGGCACGCGGAGGCAGAGGCAAGGGAACACCAGGGGCCCGGGCCCGGATCCGCTCCCGCATCCGTGCCCGGAGCCGCGCCGGTACCGCTGTGTGAGCTGTCGTCCTTCGACCGGCCGGCCACGCCCCCGTCCGCACCCGCACCCGCACCCGCACACCAGGAGAACTGATGCCGCAGACGTACGACGCCGCCGTGTTATCCGTTACGGACGAGACGTTCGAGGAGGAGGTGGTGCGCTCCGAACTGCCCGTGCTGGTCGAGTTCACGGCCGGTTGGTGCCCGCCGTGCCGGATGATCGCGCCGGTACTGGCGGAGATGGCCAGGGAGGAAGCGGGACGGCTGCGGATCGTCGAGCTCGACGTGGACAGCAATCCGGTGACGACACAGGCCTATGGCGTGCTGTCGATGCCGACGTTGATGGTCTTCCGCGCGGGCGAACCGGTGAAGTCGCTGGTGGGGGTGCGACCGAAGCGGCGGTTGCAGCAAGAACTTGCGGACGTGGTGTGACGTGCGCGGACGGACGGCGTGAGCAGGAGCCTTCGGCTTGCGCTCCCTTGACACCCCTCCGCGGGCGGAGAAGCCTGGTGGTCGGCTTGTCCCGGTGAACGCCGGGACAGGGGGGAATGCGGTATCCGGGGGAACGGGGAATCGCAGTGGGCATGGTCGGCGTGGTGGGGTCCGGGTCCGGTTCCGCGAATGCCGATGCGGCCGCGGCTGCGGGTGCACGTGGGGGAATCGGGCGCCGGGTGGCGCGCCGGGCCGTCGGGCTCGGCGTCGGGCTGGTGCTGGCACTGCCGTTGGCGGGGTGTTCGGCGGGCAAGGGAACACAGGGAACGGATGATGCGGCAGGCGGGTCCGCGAGCCCGTCGGTCCGCACGTCGCCCTCCGGGACTCCCACGCCGACCGTCGCGCCCGCCGACTACCGCCGTACGCTGGCCGGCGCGCTCGGGCCGCTCACCGACGCCCTGCGCGCGGTCGACCGGGCGCAGGAAGGCCGCGCGCTGAACAACGCGCTGGAGACGGCGGCCGACAAGGCGGACGCGTCCGCCGAGGCGTTGGAGGCCGCACGGACGCCGGACGACGCCACCGCGGGGAACGGCCAACTCGCGACCGCGCTGAGGGCCCTGGGACGGGACCTGCGGAGCGCGCACGGTGACGGCGGGCGGTGCGCCACCTCGCCACGCGTCGAGCTGGGAACGGCCACCGGACCCAAGGACGTCAAGGAGGCAGGCCGCGCGCTCACCGCTCTCGGCTACGACGCCACCGTGCGGCTGCCGCGTACCGAGAGGCCCCAGCACCGCAGGCTCGGCAACAACGTCTTCGTCCGGGACGGCAGCCGCGCCGGCCTGGGGCGGCTGACCATCAACAACGGCACCGGCACCGACGCCGTGGTGACGCTGACCCGGGGCGAGCGGACGGCGTTCTCCGTCTATGTCCGCGGTGGCGACCAAGCGACCGTACAGAGCGTCAGCAGCGGCTCGTACACGGTGTACTTCACCACCGGCGAGGACTGGGACGGCGGCAAGCGGTCCTTTACGCGCGAGTGCAGCTTCCAGAGGTTCGACGACGAGGCGGACTTCCGGACGGTCCGGGTCGCCGGCGGTACGCAGTACACGGTGCTGAGTTTCACGTTGAACAAGGTGCTCGGCGGCAATGCGACGACGAGCGAGGTGCCGGCGGACCGGTTCCCCTCGTAGCGGCACCTGCGCAATGCGGCGCGTCGGCGCCTGGGTATCGTGACGCCGCGTGGACGACAGCACGGTGTGGACTGTGGCGATCGCGGCGCTGACCGGCGGCACCGCGGTGCTCGCCAGTTGGGTCACCAGCCGCGGCAGCACCCAGGCCGCCCGGATACAGGCGGAGATCGCCGCAGGCGCCCAGCGCGCCGAACGGCTCCGCGAGAGCCGCCGCACGGCCTACCTGGATCTGATCGAACAGACCCACCTCATGGGCGAGTTGTACTGGGAGATATCCACCGCGCTCGGTCTCCCGGATTCCGCGGACCGGGCCGCCACCCTGGCGGCGCTGCACGATCGCGAGGTGGCCGAGTATGTGAAGATCCGCCGCTGCGCACGCGTCGTCGATCTGGAAGGCCCGCCCACGGCCGCCGCCGCGGCGCTCGCCCTGCAAAAATCTACAAACCCTTTCTTTGCGGCCGTCAAGGCCGGCCTTGACGGGGAACCCGACAGCCACCACGCCTTCGATGCCGCTTTCAGACCTTTCTGGAAGGCGTTGGAAGACTTTGTGGAAGCGGCCCGTGCCGCCCATCAGAGGGAGTGACGGCAGTGCGGGCGCATGACGTTCGGGATGCGCCGGCCGGCCGCGCGCCGCAAAAAGGCCGGTAAACAGGAAGTTTTGGCGCCGGGGCGAATCCTCAATACGATCCGGCGATGATCATAAGAAAACGGCTGGCGGCCGGGGTGTGCGGGCTGCTCGCCGCCTTGGCCGTCGGTCTCCTTCCCGGATCCGCCGTAGCAGACGAGCCCGATGCGAAGCCCTCCCCCAAGGTCGAGTTGGTACTCGACGTCAGCGGTTCCATGCGGGCCCGCGACATCGACGGACAGTCGCGGATGTCCGCGGCGAAGCAGGCGTTCAACGAGGTACTGGACGCGGTGCCGCACGAGGTGCAGCTCGGCATCCGGACCCTCGGCGCCAACTACCCCGGGGAGGACCGCAAACGCGGCTGCAGGGACACCAAGCTGCTCTACCCGGTCGGCCCGCTCGACCGGACCGAGGCCAAGACGGCGGTGGCGACGCTCGCCCCCACCGGCTGGACGCCGATCGGGCCGGCCCTGCAGGGTGCCGCCGATGACCTCAAGGGCGGCGATGCGACCCGCAGGATCGTCCTGATCACGGACGGCGAGGACACCTGCGCCCCGCTCGACCCCTGTGAAGTGGCGCGCGACATCGCCGCGCGGGGCATCCATCTCACCGTCGACACGCTCGGCCTGCTGCCGGACGCCAAGACCCGTAACCAGCTCAGCTGCATCGCCGAGGCCACCGGCGGGACCTACACCTCGGTGCAGCACACCAAGGAACTCCGCGACCGCGTCCACCAGTTGGTGGACCGGGCCGCCCGTCCGGTCGTCACTCCGGTGGCCACCAAAGGCGCGCAGCAGTGCGACGGCGCGCCCAAGCTCACCCCCGGTCTCTACACCGACCGGGAGAAGTTCGCCGAGCACCGCTGGTACCGGGTGGACGTCCTGCCGGGTCAGGAGCTGCGGGCGTCGGTGAGCATCGGCGCGGACCGCGCGGTCAACAACGACTACGGGGTCCTGCTGCGGGCCTCGACGGTCCATGGCCGGGAAATCGTCCGCGGATCGGAAGCCGGCAGCGGGCGGACCGATGTGATCTCATCCGGGCTGCGCTATCCGAAGTCGTCGGACGACGCCGACGGGGCGGACAAGCCCGCGGCGGAGACGGTGTGTTTGCAGGTCAGCAACTCCTTCTCGGCACCGGCCTCGGTCAAGACCGCGCCCGGCCTGCCCGTCGAGCTGACCGTCGATCTGGTGGACGCGCCGCATGACGCCGCGGACGCCGCCGCCTTCGGCCTGGGACGCGGGTGGTGGCTGCTGGGCGCACTGGTGCTGACCGGCCTGGTCGCCGGGCTGCTGTGGGGCTGGATCTCGCGCTGGCGCATTTCCGTCTGGAGGACCAACTGATGCGTGCCGAAGGAACAGATGTGCCGACCGGGCGTCCGCTGACCGACAGGACGTGGCGCCCTCGCGCGGTCGCCGGCCACGCGCTGGCCTCTTGTGTGGTGGCGGGTGCCGCGCTGTTCGGTGCGGCGGGCAGCGCGGCGGCGGACAGCCCGTCGCCCAGCTCCAGCGCGAGTGCCGGTGCCGAGGGGCCGACCGAGGCCGGTACGTCGTTCCGTACCGCGACCGCGATCAAGCCCGGCCAGCCGGCGACGGCGAGCGCGTCCACCGGCGACTACCTCTACTGGGTGGTCCCGGTGGACCAGGGGCAGCGCGCCACGGTCACGGCCAAGGTGACGCTGCCCAAGGCCACCCGGCACGGCGCCGCCACCTGGCAGCTCGATGTGTACGACGGGCTGCGGCGCCGCCAGGCGTGCCGGTACGGGGCGCAGACCAGGGCGGCGGCGCCGGACGCGGGCTCCGTCGAGCTGTCCTGCGCGCTGCGTACCGTCCGCGGCTGGGCGGAGCCGTGGGCGAACGACCCGCTGCCGGGGAGCTACTACGTGCGGCTGACGGTCGTGGATCTGCCGCAGTCGGACCTGGGGCTGCCGGTGCACGCCGAGGTCCGCACCGATACGGCCGAGGCCGGCGGCGGGGCGGCCGTCGACGGCTCCCTCGCCGCGCCGCTCGTACCGGGAGCGGGCGCCGCGACGCCGCGGGAGGACGCGACCGCGCAGGACGACGCGACGCCTCAGGACGAGGCGACGGCCCAGGACGAGGCGACCGCGTCGCCGGACGATCCGACGGCGGCGGCCGGGCCGGACGGCGGCTGGTCCGCCGGCTGGTGGTCCGACCGCTGGGTCTGGACGGCGGTCGGCGGGCTGCTCGCGGCCCTGGCCGGCATCGGGGGCTACGCCCTGACCCGCGGCTCCGGCCGCCCGTCGCGGGTGCCGCCGAGCGCCTGACCTGCCGTATATCCCCGTTCCCCTCGCGAAGTGACCGCGGCCCCGCGCCGCGGTCATTTTCGTCGGTGCCACTCGTCGCCTCGGCGCCCGCCGCCACCGGGGGGCGCAGAGGCGATGAGTGGCCCAGGTCCGGGGCGCGGAGGAAGGTAGAGGTGTGGAACGGAGCGAAGCCATGAAGGACGTCGTGACGGTCGGCCTGGACGGTACGCCCGAGTCGCTGTCCGCCGTACGGTGGGCGGCGCACGAGGCACGGGCGCGGAAGGCCCGGCTGCGGCTGATGCACGCGTGGGTGATGCTGGCGCCGGAGGAGTCCCCCCACCCCCTCGACGAGGGGGATCAGAACTACTGGCCGCACCGGATCATGAACGAGGCGCGGGAGACCGCACGGGCGCAGGAGCCGGATCTGGTGCCGGACGAGGACCTGGTGGCCAAGGACCCGCTGGAGGCGCTCAAGGACGCCGCCGGGGAGTCGGACGTGCTGGTGCTCGGCTCCCGCGATCTGGGGCCGGTCTCCCGCTTCGTGATGGGCGAGGTGGGGCTGCACCTGGTGGCGCACACCGAGACCCCGGTGGTGCTCGTACGGGCCCGGCAGGAGTCGGCGAGCGAGCGCGACGGGGATGTGGTGGTCGGGCTGAGCCTGCACGAGACCTGCGAGTCGCTGCTCGGGTTCGCCTTCCACAGCGCCGCGGCGCGGGGTGTGCCGCTGCGCGTCGTCCACGGTCAGCATCTGCCGGCGCAGGCCTACAACCGTGGCGGCGGCGTGGAGCCCTGTGCCGCGGAGGTGACGGCCGCAGATACCCGGCAGCAGCTGGCCGAGGCGCTGCGGCCCTGGCGGGAGAAGTTCCCTGAGGTGCGGGTGGACGCCCGGGTGGAGCTGGAGAGTCCGGCGCCGGCGCTCCTGCACGACGCCAAGGACGCCGGGCTGCTGGTCGTCGGGCGCCGGCACAAGCGGCGGATGCTGGCGCTGCGCATCGGCCATGTGGTGCAGGCGGTCGTGCATCACGCGCCGTGCGCGGTGGCGGTGGTGCCGCACGAGTGACGGGCCGACGGGCCTGACCGGGCCGGCCGGCGGGAGCGGAGGCGGAGCATGGCTACGACTGCGGAGTGGGACATTCATCTGTACCTCTCCGAGGAGGACGGGACGACGAAGGCGCGGGTGGAGCTGGACACCGGCACCATCGCGCTCTCCGGGTACGGCATGGCCCGGTGCAATCCCCACGACGCCGACGTACCGGTGATCGGGGACGAGCTGGCGGCCGGGCGTGCGATGCACGACCTGGGCGCGAAGCTGTTGCGGGTGGCCGACAACGACATGGCGAGCGTCGGCGTGGGGCGCCCCGAGCGCGGACCGCGGGAGGCGTACGGCTGGATGAACGAGATGGCGTGAGCGACCGGGAGATCCGAGGAACGCGAGGACGTGAGGAACGCAGGGGCGTCGTGACGCACGCGAGGGCGTGACGTACGCGAGGGCGTGACGTACGCGAGGGCGTGCGGCGGTGACGGTCGCGGGCCGGAGCGCGGTGACCGCGGTGCGACCGCCACCGGGGCGGGCGGCGCGGGCCGCGGGAAAGGTGCGGTGCGTGGGCGGCGACCACGGAGCGAAGGGCGGCAGCGGTCGACGACGGCTCGACGGGCTGTCGGAGGGGCTGCGGGAACGCCTGGACGCCGTACTCAGCGGGCCCGGGGCGTCGGCCAATCTGCTGCTCGAAGCCGTGCTGTCGGTGGCGCCCGGGCTGGATCTGCCGCAGGTGCTGCACCGTATCGTCGAGGCCGCCGTCGTCGTCGTGGACGCCGAATACGGGGCCCTGGGCGTGGTCGGCGAGGACACCCGGTTCGCGCAGTTCCTGCCCGTGGGGGTCACCGCGGAACAGGAGCGGGCCATCGGCGCGCTGCCCGCCGGGCACGGCATCCTGGGGGAGCTGATCCGGCATCCCAGGCCGCTGCGGCTCGCGGAGATTTCCGACCACCCGTCGTCGTACGGATTCCCGCCGCACCACCCGCCGATGCACTCGTTCCTCGGGGTTCCCATCCGGGTGGGCGACAAGGTGTTCGGCAACCTCTATCTGACCGAGAAGCGGGGCGGCGGCGGGTTCGACGTCGAGGACGAGACGATGCTCTCGACGTTCGCGGTGGCGGCGGGGGTGGCCGTCGAGAACGCCCGGCTGTACGGGGAGGCCCGCCTCCGGCAGCGGTGGCTGGAGGTCCACGGCGAGATCGTCGCGAGTCTGCTGTCCGGGGCGGACGAGAACGAGGTGCTGCGGCTGATCGTCGATCATGCGCGGGACATCCTCGCCGCGGATCTCGGTGTGCTCGCGCTGCCCGTCGAGGAGGGTTCGCTGCGGGTGGTGCTGGCGTCCGGCGTCGACGCCGAGGCGCATCAGGGGCTGGTGCTGCCCCGTGCGGGATCGTTCGTCGGCGCGGCCCTCGACGCCGGGAGACCTCTGCTCAGCCTCGATGTCGAGCACGACCCGAGGATCACGGCGGGTCCGCCGCGCTGGATGGGGCTGGGCCCGGCCGTAGCGGTCCCGATGATCGCAGGGGAGCGGGTGCGCGGGGTGCTGCTGCTGGCCAGGGTCCACGGGCGCGAGGCGTTCACCGAACCGGAGGCCGCTCCGCTGCTGACCTTCGCGGGGCAGGCGGCGCTGGCGATGGAGCTGGCCGAGCAACGCGCGGCCGCCGAGCAGCTCGCCCTCTTCGAGGACCGCGACCGCATCGCCAGCGATCTGCACGATCTGGCCATCCAGCGGCTGTTCGCCACCGGTATGACGCTGCAGAGCGCGGTGCGGTTCGTGGACAGCCCGGAGGCGACGGAGCGGCTGCTGCGCGCGGTGGACGACCTCGACGAGACCATCAAGATCATCCGGTCCACCATTTTCGGTCTGCGCGCCCATGATCTGGGGCGGGCCGGTCACGGGCTGCGGGTGCGCACCGTCACGGCCGTGGAGCAGGCGGCCCGCGCACTGGGCTTCACCCCCTCGCTCCACATGGCGGGGCTGATCGACACCGATGTGCCCCCGCCCATCGCGGAGCATGTGGTGGCGGTGCTGGCGGAGGCGCTGAGCAATGTGGCCCGGCATGCGCACGCCCACTCGGCGGATGTCTCGCTGATCGTCCGCGGCACCACGCTGACCCTGGCCGTTGCGGATGACGGGGTGGGCATCGCCCCGGATACCGGCCACCGCGGCGGGCTGGGCAATCTCGCCGGCCGGGCCGAGTGCCTGGGCGGGAAGCTGACGGTCGGGGCGGCGGAGCGGGGCGGCACGTCGCTGGTGTGGCGGGTGCCGCTGCCCTCGGGGTGAGCCCCGGGCCGGGTCGCCCGGTGCGGCGCCGGCCTCAGTCGTGCGGCGGCGCCGCCCGGGTGGCGAGCATGGCCGCCTGGATCCGGCGTTCGACGCCGAGCTTGGCCAGCAGCCGGGAGACATGGTTCTTGACCGTCTTCTCCGACAGATAGAGCCGCCGGCCGATCTGACGGTTCGTCAACCCTTCGCCGATCAGGCCGAGGATCTGCCGCTCGCGGGGCGAGAGCGCGGACAGGGCGTCACCCCCGGAGCCGGTATCGCCGTCCGTGCCGCGCAGGTTGTTCATCAGCCGCGCGGTGGTCGCCGGATCCAGCATCGAGCGGCCGGACGCGACGATGCGTACGGCCGCCACCAGGTCCGCGCCCTTGATCTCCTTCAGGACGTACCCCGAGGCCCCGGCCATGATCGCGTCCAGCAGGGCATCGTCGTCGTCGAACGAGGTGAGCATCAGACACGCCAGGTCCGGCATCCGCGAGCGCAGCTCCCGGCACACCGTGATCCCGTCCCCGTCCGGCAGCCGCACATCGAGCACCGCGACGTCCGGGCGGAGCGCCGGGCCCCGGGCCAGCGCATGACCGGCGGTACCGGCGTCACCGACCACCTCGATGTCGGGTTCCGCGTCGAGCAGGTCCCGCACCCCGCGCCGTACCACCTCGTGATCGTCGAGCAGAAAGGCGCGGATCGGCCGCTGCGGTGTGAATTCCGGTGCCTCGCTCATCGTTCCCTCCACCCCACGGACGGCGGCGCGCCGCGTACGGCATCACTCCCATGGTCGGCCGCACCCCGCGGACACACCAGGGGCCGAACGGGCAGACGCCCCCGCACGACGGACGCCCGGCCCGCTCCCACCAGGGCCGTTCGGCCCCTTAGCCCGGCCCGTGAGACGTGCGACGGTCGGTACACAGGCGGAAGGCGGTGGTGCGCGATGCCGCTGCGCACGATGCTGTCGCGGTTCAGGCGCGGGCCGCTGCGGCGCGGCTGCGATGTGGCGGAGGCCTGGCTGGTGGTCGCCACCGCGCTGCTGATGGCGGTCGCGGCCCCGGCCGCCGGGGTGACCGCGGCGCGCGCGGTGGCCGGTGCCGCGGACCGGCAGAGCCAGGACCGGCACGGCGTGGCGGCGGTGGTGACCGAGACCCCGCCGGCCGGCATCGGAGCGGATCCCACCGGCGGTATCGGCAGCCGGGTGCATACGACGGTGCGGTGGACCGCCGCCGATGGCACCACCCGCACGGGAGAGACCACGGTGCCGGCGGGCGTGCGGGCCGGTGACCCGACCACGGTCTGGATCGACGGGCGCGGTGCGCTGCTGCGGGACCCCGTGACCCATGGGGAGGCCCTGGTCGAGAGCATCGCGGTCGGCACGGTGGCGGCCGGCGGCACCTGTCTGGCGCTGTTCGCCGCCGAGCGGGCCGGCGGGGCGCTGCTCACCCGCCGCCGCTACGCGCTGTGGGACCGGGAGTGGGCGGCCGGCGACGCGCAGTGGGGGCGCCGGGAGACGGGCCTGTAGCGCCGTACCGGCAGGGCCCCGAGCGCCCCGCGCCCGCCCGTCCGGCCCCTCCCGGCGGGGCCGAAAGACCCCTGCCGCCCTGGCCCGACCGGCACTCCTTCCAGGACGCGGCCCGTGCTTTGGATGAGACAACGGCCTCGGGGCCCCGGACGTACGGACGGGCGAGGCGAGGCGCGGACGAGATGCAGCGGACGAGATCGAGGTGAGGGCCATGCTGCGGCGGCCGGTGGACGGGGCAGGGCGGCGCCGGACGGGCACCCCCGTCCTCGTACAGCTCCGCGGCGAACTGGACTTTCTGAGCGCCGCGCCGACGATCAAGTACCTCGATCCGCTGACCACGGGGCAGCGCCCGGACCTGGTGCTCGACCTGGCACAGCTGAGTTTCCTGGACTGCAGCGGCATCGCCGTCCTGTGCCGCGCCCGGCGCCGGGTCCACGAAGCCGGCGGCCGGCTCTCCCTGGTGATCACCGACCCCCGCTTCCTGCGGATCCTGGGGACGGTCGGCCTCGGCGACAGCTTCGACATCCACGACCGGGTGCCGGAGCCCACGCACCCGCCCAACGGCGCACCGCACCGTGCGCGCGTCGGCGGCCGTACCGGGTCGCGGGAGGAGATGTACGCGGTCTGAGCGCCGAGGCCGTCCCGCCCGTCCGCGACCGCCGTACCCGCCCGCGCGCGTGCTCCATACGGCCCCTCAGGGCGGCGGCCCCTCAAGGAGTTCCCGCGCGGCGCGGGTGTGCGGATGCCCGGGGCCGAAGGCGCCGTCACAGGCCCGTACCGCTTCCTCGGCCAGGGCCTGCGCCTCCTCCCGGGTCACCTTCTCCGGGCGGGGGTTGGTGCCCGCCGTACGCTCCAGGAAACGCACCACCGGCGCCGGGAAGACCCCCACGCGCCGGGACCGGCCCGCGCCGTCCTCGCGCAGCGAGCGGACGACCGCGGTCATCACCTGCGCATGCGCCAGGCGGAGCAGGGCGTCGTCCCGCGGTGGGGCCGGTGTGTAGTCCGCCCGGTCCTGATAGCTGCGGACGTCCTGGACCAGGCCGATCGCGTCGTGCCACAGCCGCTGCCGCCCCTGCGCGCGGGCCCGGTGCAGCTGGGCCAGCAGATACGCCGGATGCAGCGTCCCCAGGACCCGCCAGCGCAGCCCCCCGGCCGCCAGCAGCAGCCGCTCGCACTCCGCGTAACGGTGCAGTCGGTACAAGGCCTCGGCCAGGGCGTGCTGGACGTCGGCGACGTCCGCGAGCGCCTGGCAGTCCGCCGAGGAGAGCCCCGCGGTGAACGGGCCCGCGGGGTCGTCGCGGAGGAGCTGGGCGATTGACGGGCCGGTGCGCCCGGTCAGCGGCACCTTGCAGCCCTCCGCTTCCCGCTCCGCCCGTGCGAGCACCGGGCGCAGCATGGCCTCCGCCTCGCCGACGTCGCCGCAGCCGGTCCGGATCCGGCCCAGCGCCAGGCCGTCGGCGACCGTCGCCCCGGTGCCGTTCTCCGCGATCCGCACGGCGAACGGCAGGGCCTCGGCGTACCGCCCGCGGCCTTCGTACGCATCCCGTATCCGGCGCGCGGCGGCCCGCACCGGATCGCCGCCGGAGTGCCAGAGCAGCGCCATCACATGCGGGGCGAGGAGGTCCGGCGCCGGGTCGTCCGGCGTCCGCAGCAGGGCGTGGTCCAGCAGGGCCGCGGCGTACGCGGCCAGCCGGGTGCGCGCGCCGTCGGTCAGTTCCCGGGCGGCCGCGGCGAGCGCCGCCGGGTCGGCCCGTACGCACGGCACCTCCCCCGGGACGTGCGGCAGCGCGCGCAGCTCGGCGGTGACCCGTTCTCCCGGGAGTTCCGGCATCCGGACGGCGGCGACGGCCTCGGGGGACAGGACGGACACCGGGAGCGGGGCCTCGGCGCAGCAGGCCAGCAGATGGAGCAGGGTCAGCCGTGCGGCCGGGGGCGGCTCGTCGGCCTCCGGCCGGACGGTGAGGTGCAGATCGCGGCCGGCCTGATAGATCCGGGCGGTGTCCTGCGCATCGGCCCGGAAGGAGGCCCCGGGCGGCTCCTCGTCCGTCAACCCTGCACCCGCATGTCCCGCCCCGCCTGGTAGATCCGGGCGTTGCCCTCGGCGCGGGCCTGCAACTGCACGCCGCCCGCCGTGCTTTCCGGCGGCAGCGTGCCGCGCGCCGCCTCCAGAATCCGCTGGAGCTCCTCGGCCGCGGCCGGATCGTCGCGCAGCACCCGCAGCAGGCGCCGCTGCCACTCACCGGCCAGCTCCCGCTCCGTCTCCGCGCCGGCCTCGCCCTCTTCCCTGGCCTCGACGAGTTCGCCGCGGGCCTCGTCCAGGTCGCGCTCGACGGCGTCGGCGTCCGCGGGCCGCAGCCTGCGCCACAAGGCGACCACGCCGGTCCGGGCCTGCGTCCAGGCCTCGGTCACCATCAGCCCGACCAGCGCCGTTCCCGCACTGTCCAGCATCGGTTCCATCGCTCCACCGCCCCGTGTCGACAACTGAACTCGTAGTCTGCAACGCTGCGTTGGCTCGGCTCAAGCGGCCGGTGGCGGTGTCGGGGCACCCGGCGTGGCCCCCGGCGGGCGTCCGGCGCCCGGCCGGGCGGCACGGGGCCGTACGGGTGGCGCCGTGGATGTCGGCCGGCCGGGTCGGCCGATTACCTGGAATACGCGAATCCGTACGGGTTTCCCGCGCCGCATTCCCTGACTCCGCGACCGGATTCCCGTTGGATTGCTTTTCTTCCGGCCGATTTCCGGCCGATTTCTTTCGCTGCCTCCGCAACCGCCTTGACCTGGTGCGGGGGCGGCACGGCGGCTCCGCCGCACGGTCTCCCGAAACGTTTCACCAACCGTTGGCCAGTGCGCCCGCCTCGCGTTTATCCTGCTCGAACTCCCCTTTAGGTCCGCAGGGATCAGCGGCCGGCCTGCAGACCTGCGGGCGCACGGACCGATGGGCCGACGGACTGATTCCTGCTGTTCCAAACCGTCCTCCGAGAGGCGAAGCAATGGATGGGTGCCGCCATGGTGAACCGCGATGTGTCGGAGCGGACGGCGCCCGGCTCGCACTTCTCGAAGCGGCCGTGGCGACGGGCAACCTGGACGAGGTGGAACTGCTGCGGCTCGCGCTCCAGCAGGCGCTTTCGGCGGCGGGCGGACTGGCGGGCGTGGCACATCTGGGCGGGCCGGCGACCGGGGAGCTGAAACTGGCGGCGCTGGGCGGGCTGCCGCTGGACGTGGCGCGGCCCTGGGAATCCCTCAGGGTGGAGGGGCGGGCGGCGCCCGCGCGGGCGGTCCGGGAGAACGGTGCCGTATGGATCGCGGCGGAGCCGGCCGACGGCCCCGCCACCGGGGGCGTGCCCGAGGTGCTGCCGGGGATCGGGGCGGCGGGCGTGCTGGCGCTGCCGCTGCCCGGGGCGGACGGCCCGATAGGGGCGCTGTCGCTGTTCGGCGTCGAGGCCTTCGCGCAGGACCGGCTGCCACTGCTGTCGCACCTGGCGGAGACGACCGGGGAAGCGCTGCGCCGGACGGGCGCGCCCAGCACCCGGCTGCTCCCCTGGTGGTCGGGTTCCGGCTCGCGGCTGCGGGAGGCCATGGCGGGAGTGCGGGTCGCCACCTGGGAATGGGACCTGATCACGGGTGAACTCCTGCTGGACGAGGCCGCGTTGGAGACGGTCGCCGGTGTCGCCGGGCTGTACGAGTGGGACAACCGGATCGAGACCTGGATGCAGCGGGTGCACCCCGACGATCTGCCCGGGGTGCTGTCGGCGATCGAGCATGCGATCGCCGAGCACGAGGTGTACTCCGTGGAGTACCGGGTGCGCTCGCTCGACGGCCGGATCGGCTGGGTCGAGCTGCGCGGGCACACCACCTACGCCCCGGACGGCACCCCGCTGCGGATGACCGGCACGGGCTGGGACACCACCGCCACCCGGATGACCGAGCAGGTGGTCACCCGCGTCCTGGGCCACATGCCGGACGCCTTCCTGATCGTGGACCCCGCGGACTGGCGGGTGCTGTACGCCAACTCCCAGGCCGAGCTGCTGGGGTCGGCGCCGGTGGAGCTGGTCGGGCGGGCGCCGTGGGATGCGGTGCCCGCCCTGAAGGAGAGCGGGCTGGAGGAACGTTTCGAGGAAGCGGTACGCAGCGACCGCCCGCTGACGGCCGTCATCCAGGCCGGGGAGACCTGGCAGCGGCTGCGGCTGGTGGTCGTGGAGCCGCACCTCGTGGTCTATGTGGCGGACGTGACCGCGGAGGTGGACGCAGAGCGCGCCGCCACGGAACGGGCCCGCCGCATCGGCGCCCTGACCGAGGCGCTGGCCCAGGCGCTGACGACACAGGATGTGGTCGACGCGGTGGCGGCGCAGATCCTGGCGCCGTTCGGCGCCGGCGGCGTCCTGGTGCACGCCATGAACGGCGACCGGCTGCGCCTGGTGGGGGCGGTCGGCTACCCGGACGAGTTCCTGGACCGGCTGCACCGGCAGGACACCACCGAGCTGCTCGCCGAGCGCTCCCCCCGCTTCATCCACTCCGCGCAGGAGTTCGGCCGGCGCTACCCGGGACTGGCCGAGCTCGCCCGGTGCGGCGGCGCCGGCGCCTGGGCGGTGCTGCCGCTGACCGCCAGCGGCCATCAGGTCGGCAGCTGCCTCCTGGCCTTCGACCGTCCGCAGCCGTTCAGCGGCGACAACGGCGGCCTGCTGATCGCGCTGAGCGGTCTGGTGGCCCAGGCGCTGGAACGGGCGCGGCTGTACGACAGCGAGCACAACCGCGCCCGCCGGCTGCAACAGCATCTGCTGCCCTCCGTGCTCCCCGACCTCCCGGCGCTGAGTGCCGCGGCCCGCTACCGCCCGGCCGGTGCCCGCAGCGAGGTCGGCGGCGACTGGTACGACACCATCCCGCTGTCCGCGGAGCGGGTCGCCCTGGTGATCGGTGACGTGATGGGGCACGGGCTGCGCGAGGCCATCACCATGAGCCGGCTGCGCACCGCCGTATCGACGCTCTCCACGCTGGACCATCCGCCGGAGGAGATGCTCGCCCACCTCAACGACGTCGCGGGCGGACTCGGCGACGACCAGTACGTGACCTGCCTGTACGCGGTCTACGACCCCACCACGGGCGTGTGTACGCTCGCCAGCGCGGGGCACCCGCCGCCGGCCGTCGTCCACCCCGGTGGGCGGCCCTATTTCGCCGACGTCCCGGTGGGCCCGCCGCTGGGCACCGCCCAGATGCCGTACCGGAGCACCCAGATCACGCTGCCGGAGGACAGTCTGCTGGTGTTCTACACCGACGGCCTGGTCTCCGCGGCCGACCCGGACTCGGGACCGGACCGGCTCTCCGGGCTCCTCGGGGCGGCCGCCCGGGAGCGGGACGGCGCGCCCTCGGCGGGACCCGGTGACGACGTCGCGTGGCTGGAAGGCCTCTGTGACACCGTTACACAGTCGCTGCCCCGGCCCGGCGGGCACCCTTCGGACGACGCCGCCGTCCTGGCCGCGCGGGCGCGCCGCCTTCCGGCCCGCGATGTCGCCTCCTGGGACCTGCCCTTCGAGCCGTCCTCCGCGGGCACCGCCCGCAAACTGATCCGCGGTCAGCTGACGGAGTGGGGCCTGGCGGACCTGATCATGACCACCGAGCTCATCGTCAGCGAACTGATCGGCAACACCGTCCGTCACGCCACCGGCCCCGTCGGGCTCCGCCTGATCCGCGGCACCACCCTGACCTGCGAGGTCTACGACGGCAGCCAGTCCGCCCCGCGTGTGCGCCATGCGGCGCTGATGGACGAGAGCGGCCGCGGGCTGCAGCTGGTCGGCGCCATGACGCACCGCTGGGGTACCCGCTACACCAGCTCCGGGAGCAAGACGCTGTGGACGGAGCAGCTGATCCCGTAAGGCGGGGCCGCGCCGCCTCCTGACCCCTCTCCCCCGGGCCCGCCCGGCCCGCACTCCGGCCCGCCCCGCCTCGCGCGACGCCACGCGGCACGCCCTGCGCACGCTCACCGATTCGAGTAGGTCCCGTGCTCCGGTTGGCGCCGGTGCATATGCGGGCGGGGCATTTCCCTGTTCGGCTGGCAGCGCAGGCCGCACACCGGCTGCCTTCGGTGTGCCCTGCTTCTTTTCCCTCATCAGTCGGCGTGCGGTGACGCGGAATTCGCCTGCGCGCAGCCCCAGACAGGGAGACCAGTGACCACTACTTCCGTACGGCCCGCCGCCGTGCCGGACATCGGGCGGATCACCGTGCCGCTGCCCGGCTCCGTCCTGACCACCGGTGCGGTCCACGCCTGCACGCCCCCGCTCACCACTCCGCGGCGGCCCGCCGCGCACTCCTCGCGGCACAGGAAGGGCTGACGACGCCATGGACAACCACAGCGACCGCCCAGGAACCAACGGCGTCGAGCGCGCCCATGCCCGGACCTATCAACAACTCGCCCGCGAACTCCTGCTGATCGGCCCCGAGCCGGCCAATGAGGACCTCAAGCTGCGCTATCTCGACGTACTGATCGACAAGGGGCTGCCGCCGACCGTCGTACCCAAGCGCGTACTGATCGTCGGGGCGGGCATCGCCGGCCTGGTCGCCGGCTCGCTGCTGACCCGCGCCGGGCACGATGTGACGATCCTGGAGGCCAACGCCAACCGGGTCGGCGGCCGGATCAAGACCTTCCACACCAAGAAGGGGCAGCGGCCGCCGTTCACCGATCCCGCGCAGTACGCGGAGGCCGGGGCGATGCGGCTGCCCAGCTTCCATCCGCTGACGCTGGCGCTGATCGACCGACTCGGCCTGAAACGACGGCTGTTCTTCAATGTCGACATCGACCCGACGACGGGCAACCAGGAGGCGCGGGTACCGCCCGTGGTCTACCGCTCGTTCAAGGACGGCAAGGTGTGGACGAATGGCGAGCCGAGCCCCGAATTCCAGGAACCCGCCAAGCGCAACCAGACCTGGATCCGCACCAACCGGGAGCAGGTCCGGCGCGCCCAGTACGCCACGGACCCGTCCGGGATCAACGAAGGCTTCCATCTGACCGGCTGCGAATCGCGGCTGACCGTCTCGGAGATGGTCCACCAGGCGCTGGAACCGGTGCGCGACTACTACTCCGTACTGCAGAGCGACGGGAAACGGGTCCCCAAGCCCTTCAAGGAGTGGCTGGACGGCTGGGCCGACGTCATCCGCGACTTCGACGGCTACTCGATGGGCCGCTTCCTGCGGGAGTACGCCGGATTCAGCGATGAGGCCATCGAGGCCATCGGCACGATCGAGAACATGACCTCGCGGCTGCACCTCGCGTTCTTCCACAGCTTCCTGGGGCGCAGCGACATCGACCCGACGGCCACGTACTGGGAGATCGAGGGCGGCAGCCGCATGCTTCCGGAGGCGCTCGCCAAGGATCTGGGCGACCAGATCGTGATGGGCCGGCGGATGGTCCGGCTGGAGTACTACGACCCGGGCCGCGACGGCTCGCACGGCGGGCTCGCCGGACCGGGCGGGCCCGCGGTCGCGATCCAGACCGTGCCCGAGGACGCCCCGTACAGCGAGCCGGAGACCTGGACCGGTGACCTGGCGATCATCACCATCCCGTTCTCCAGCCTGCGCTTCACCGCCGTGACGCCGCCGTTCTCGTACAAGAAGCGCCGCGCCGTCATCGAGACGCACTACGACCAGGCCACCAAGGTGCTGCTGGAGTTCTCGCGCCGCTGGTGGGAATTCACCGAGGCGGACTGGAAGCGGGAGCTCGACGCCATCGATCCCGGTCTGTACGCGTACTACCAGCAGTGGGGAGAGGACCCGGCCGAAGCCGCGCTGGCCGTCCCGCAGGGCGTGCGGGACCTGCCCACCGGGCTGCTCGGCGCCCACCCCAGCGTCGACGAGAAACGGATCAGCGAGAAGCAGGTGGACTACCTGCGCAACTCCTCGCTGCACGGCGGCGTGCGCCCGGCCACCCACGCCTACGGCGGCGGCTCCACGACCGACAACGCCAACCGCTTCATGTACTACCCCTCGCACCCCGTCCCCGGCAGCAAGGGCGGCGTGGTGCTGGCCGGCTACTCCTGGTCGGACGACGCCGCGCGCTGGGACTCCTTCGAGGACCACGAGCGCTACGGCTATGCGCTGCTCAATCTCCAGTCCGTGCACGGCCGCCGGATCGAGGTCTTCTACACCGGCGCGGGCCAGACCCAGAGCTGGCTGCGCGACCCGTACGCCTGCGGTGAGGCGGCGGTCTACACCCCGCATCAGATGACCAGCTTCCACCTCGACGCGGTCCGTGCCGAGGGGCCGGTCCACTTCGCCGGTGAGCATGTGTCGCTGAAACACGCCTGGATCGAGGGCGCGGTGGAGACGGCCGTACGGGCCGCCCTCGCCGTCCACGAGTCTCCCACCACGGGCGAGAGCGCCGCCGAGGCGCCGCACCGGCGCAGGGATGCGGCCGCACCGTCCGAAGCGTCGCGAGAGGGAGCACTGACGTCATGAGCACCTCACAGACCTCACAGAACTGCACGGTGGCCGAGTACCTGGCCATCCGGCTGGAACAGCTCGGCATCACCCATCTGTTCGGCGTCCCGGGCAACCACCTCGGCCCGTTCCTGTCGACGCTGCACGAGAAGACCCACGTCCGCTGGGTGGGCACCCCGACCGAGGGCGGCGCCGGCCAGGCCGCGGACGGCTACGCCCGGGTGAAGGTCGCCGATGCCGAGACCGCGCTCGGCGAGCAGGGCATCGGCGCGGTCGCGGTCACCTACGGCGTGGGCGCGGCCAATCTGCTCAACGCGATCGGCGGCGCCTACGCCGAGTACGTCCCGCTGATCGCGGTCAACGCGGCCCCCACGTACGAGGAGTGGCTGAACCAGCGGGCGATCGGCCTGCTCACCTCGCACATGTCCCAGCGCCCGGAGAGCAATCTGGACATCTACCGCCAGGTGACGGTGGACGCCCAGGCCATCTCCCACCCGGGTCTGGCCCCCGGCCAGATCGACGGCGCCCTCACCGCCTGTCTGACCCACCGCCGGCCGGTCTATCTGGAGGTGATGGAGGACGTCTGGGAGGCCCGGTGCCCCGCGCCACGCGGGTTGCTGACCCGGCAGGAGAGGCCGCTCACCCCGCAGAACCGGCGGATGCTGGAGGCGGCGGTCGCGGCCTGCGTGGAGCTGGTGCGGGACCACGACAGCAACCCGATCCTGTGGGCCGGTGAGGAGATCGACCGGTTCAACCTGGCCGAGGAGTTCGAGAAGCTGGTCCGCGCGACCCTCATCCCGTTCTGCACCACCGTCGGGGCCAAGTCCGTCGTGTCCGAGGACACTCCGGGCTTCTGCGGCGTCTACAACGGCAAGGCCAGCGATCCGGACGTGGCCAAGGTCTTCCAGAACGCCGGCTGCCGCATCGGGCTGGGCTCGTGGGCGACGTCGAAGAACCTCGGCGGCCGGCGGTCGATCGGCACCGACTGGGCGGTCGCCGCCCATGAGGGGGTGCATGTCGGCGCCTCGTACTTCCCGGACGTCCGGCTGGCGGATTTCCTCCCCGCACTGCGCGAGGCGTTCGTCGCGGACTTCGGGGAAGGCGCCTTCGCCGCCGACTACTTCGCCGACGCGCACAAGGCGGGCCTCGAAGTCCCCGGCAGCACCGCCGCCTACCTCACGTCCCTGACCGGCGGCCCCTACCCGGAGAACGTGACGTACGACAGCTTCTTCCGGCACCTCAGCGCCTTCCTGGAGACGCAGGCCACCGACGAATCCGGAGCGCGCACCACACCGTTCACGGTGATCAGCGACGCCGCGTTCGCGCTGATCGGCTCGATGAATCTGCGGATGCCGGAGCGCGCCTCGTTCGTGGCGCAGAACAGCTGGCTGTCCATCGGCTACTCGGTCGGCGCGGCCACCGGGGTGGCGCTGGGCCGCGGCAGCACCGGCAAACGCCCCCTGGTGTTCGTCGGCGACGGCTCGTTCCAGGAGACCTGCCAGGAGATGTCCACGCACGTCCGGCACGGGCTGCGCCCGGTGGTGTTCGTCCTGGACAACGCGGGCTTCTACGGCATCGAGCAGATGCTCGTCCACCCCTGCTACTACAAGGACGGGGTACCCGACTCCGACGGCGCCGACTTCTACAACGAGCTGCAGCCCTGGCAGTACGACAAGCTCGCGGCGGTCTTCGGCTCCGAGAAGCACCCGATGCACGGGGCCGTCGTCCGCAAGCACGACGATCTCGCCACCCTGCTGAAGCGGATCGCCGAGCCCACCGACGCGATCAATCAGGGTCCCGTCCTCGTACGGGTGCAGCTGGATCGGCGCGACTATCCCAAGGCGCTCAAGTACAAGATCGACGAGAACTGCCCGCCGCGCGCCGGCGCCGCATCGAAAGGAGCGGCGCGATGACCCCTGACGCATAGCGGTCGCCGTCGGCGCGGCGGGGCCCGGCGGAACCCCGGGCGAGGGTTCAGGCCCCTGTTGTCCGTTGGGCCCGCCGGCCCCGCCGCGCCCCGCCAGAATCGATGACAGCGGTGTGACCGCCGCCGCCGGACGGGATCCGACCGGCATCAACATCCGGTGGCCGCCGACGCGTTGAGGCCGTCGGCACGGACACCGGCAGGGGAAGGACACCATGCTGTCGCAGGATTTTGACTACATCGTCGTCGGGGCCGGTTCGGCCGGCTGCGTGCTGGCCGCGCGGCTGTCCGAGGACGCGGAGACGACGGTACTGCTGCTGGAGGCGGGCCCGGAGGACACCCGGCCGGAGCTCGCCGTGCCACCCGCCTGGCCCGCGCTGCAGGGCACCGAGGCCGATCACGGCTACACGGCGGTGCCGCAGGCCGGTATCGACGCGCCGGCGCTTCCCTACCCGCGCGGCCGGACGCTGGGCGGGAGCAGCTCGATCAACGCGATGGTGTTCCTGCGCGGGCACCGCAACGACTACGACCGCTGGGCGGCGTCCGGGTGCGCCGGGTGGGGGTACGACGCGCTCCTGCCGTACTTCCGGCGGATGGAGACGGTCAGCGGCCGGGATCCGAAGTTCCGTGGCGACGGCGGCCCGATGCGGCCGGCGCCGGTGCGGGCCGAGGACGCCAACCCCCTGTCGGAGGTCTTCCTCGACGCGGCGGTGGCGGCGGGCCATCCGCTGACCGACGATTTCAACGGCGCCGTCCAGGAAGGCGCCGGATGGCACGACCTGAGCATCGCCGACGGCCGGCGGCAGAGCACCGCGACCGCGTATCTGCACCCCGTCCGCGCCGAACGGCCGAACCTCACCGTCTCGACCGACTCCCGCGCCCGCCGCCTGCTCTTCGACGGCAGCCGGTGCACGGGGGTGGAGTTCCAGCGGGCCGGGCAGACCCTCACCGCCCGGGCCCACGCCGAAGTGATCGTCAGCTCCGGCGCCGTGGATTCGCCACGGCTGCTGCTGCTCTCGGGCGTCGGCCCCGCGGACGAGCTGCGCCGGGCCGGTGTGGACGTCCATCACGACCTGCCCGGCGTCGGCCGCAATCTGCACGACCATCCGCTGTGTCCGGTCGTCTACGAGGCGAGCCGGCCGGTCCCCCCGGGGCGCACCAACCACGCCGAGACCTCGTTGCTCTGGCGCAGCGACGCCGCCCTCCCCGGGCCGGACATGCAGCTGATGTTCATTCACATCCCCTACCTCCCGCCGACGGTGCAGGCCCCGCCGCACGGCTTCGCCTTCGGCGTGGCGACCGTGCCGCAGAGCCGGGGCACGGTGCGCCTCGCGGACGCCGACCCCGACACACCGCCGCTGATCGACCCGAACTACCTCGGTGCGGAGTCGGACGTCCGGCGCATGCTCCACGGCATCGAGGTGGCGCGGGACATCGCGGCGGCCGCCCCCTTCGCACGGTGGCGCTCGCGCGAGGTGCTCCCCGGGGACGACGTCACCGACGAGGCGGGACTACGCCGCCGCCTGGCGGCCGCCACTGGAACGTACTTCCACCCCGTGGGCAGCTGCGCGATGGGCACCGGCCCCGACGCCGTGGTCGCCCCGGACCTGACCGTGCACGGCCTGGAGGGCCTGCGGGTGGCGGACGCGTCGGTCATGCCCACCATCGTCTCCGTCAACACGAACCCCGCGACGATGGTGATCGCGGAGAAGGCGGCCGACCTCATCCGCCGTACGGCATAGGCCCGGTGACGTGGCCGCTCGCCCGGCGGCGGGCGGCCACGGGGAACCGGCCCGCCGGACCGGGACGGCACAGGGAAGGACAAAGAAGCGTCAAAGGGCGTCCGGAGCCCCGCACCCTCGACGCCCCCGCCGCCCTCCGCCGCCCCTCAGGGAAAGAGAATGCCGTTGGTCAATTCCGTGACCTGGTTGTAGATGGAGCGGCGCTCGCTCATCATGGCCCGGATCTTCCGGTCCGCGTAGAGCACCGCGCCGGGATCCTTGCCACCGAGCAGCGCGGCGATGGTGGGCACGGAGTAGCCCGTCAGCTCCCGGCACAGGTACATGGCGATCTGTCGGGCGGTCACCAGCACCCGCGAACGATCGGTGCCCCGAAGATCCTCGACGGACAGCCCGAAGTAGTGTCCGGTCTTCCGTATGACGGCTTCCCCGGTGATGTCCGATCCCGCGCCCGGCTGCAGGTCGTCGAGGACGATTTTGGTGAGGCCGGTGTCGACCGGGCACCGGTTGAGGTTCGCGAAGGCCGTCACCCTGACGAGGGCGCCTTCGAGCTCCCGGATGGTCCGGCCCGCGCGAGCGGCGATCATCTCCAGTGCGTCCAGCGGGACGTCGTGCCGCTCCTTCTCCGCCTTCTTACGGAGAATCGCCAGGCGGGTCCGGGCGCTGGGTACTTCCACACCGATGTCCAGGCCGCCCGCCAAGCAGTCGCGCAGCCCCCTCTCCAGGTGCGGCATCTGTACGAGGGACGGGCCCGAGGCGAGGACGACCTGCTTGTCGGCGTTCAGCAGCGCGGTCAGTACGTCCGCGAAGAGTTCTTGGGAGGCGCCGCTCCGCGCCGACCACTGCACGTCGTCGACCAGCAGCATGTCGACCGACCCGAAGCGCTGCTGGAACGTGCCGTACGCCGCGCCCCGCCGCGCCGGACGCAGGACCCCGAGGAGCTCCCGGTAGTCCACGTAAGGGGACCTGGTCTTCGGATAGAGGGTGCAGGTGTAGTGGCCGATCGCCCGGAGCAGATGCGTTTTGCCGAGCCCCGGGCCGCCGTGGATGAGCAGCGGGTTGTAGTCCTGGGCGGGCGCTTCGGCGACGGCGACGGCGACATCGTGGGCGAAGCGGTTGGCCGCCTCCGCCGCGAAGTTCTCGAACCGGTAGGGGTGGTCGGGCGCGGAGGTCGCCACCGGACCGAGCCGGGGGCGAGGAATCCGGGAGGCTCGTTCCGTACGGTCGCGGGCGGCATCGGTGAACGGCTCGGCCGACCCCCACCCGTCGGCCGGCCCGGACCCGGCTCGTACGTCGCCGTCGTCCAGGCTCGCCACGCGCGACCGTAACCACTGCAGCTCATCCTCCAGCGCCGTCACCCGGACGGTCTGGGCGCGCGCTTCGTGTTGGGCCTCTTGTCGGGCCTCCTGCTGGTCCTGCGACCCGGCGTCGGCGCGAACTCCTTGCTCCGCCTGCACGAGTTGCCGTTCCAGTTCGTTGCACCGCTCCTCGGCGCGGATCCGTCGGGCGTGTGCGTCCTTCAGTTCCTCGCTCAGGTCCGCCACCTGGTCCCGCAGCTCGTCGCGCTCCTTGCGCAGCGCGACGAGGGGATCCAGGGCGTCCTCATGCATCCGCGGCACCAGATGCACACCGGACCGGTCCCGGAAATCCGCCGACTCCAGCTGCCGCAGCTGCAGTTCGAGGTCGGCAACCCGGTGTTGCGCGTCGAGCAACGCATCCTCGATGGCCCGCTCGCGGACCACGGAGCGCCGTGCACTGCGGTCGGCGTCCGCCAGTTGCGCCTCCAGCAGCTGCACGCGGTGCTGCGGGGAACCGCCGGCGGCCAGCGCGCGGCGGTGCAGTCCCCTCAGGTGTTCCACCATGTCGGGGGTTGCGGCGGTCCCCCGCTGCTCGGCCACATCGGTCAGCAGATCCGCGACGAACTCCCAGGCGGGGATGCGCGTTCCGTTCAGGAAGCGGGAGATGGAGCCCGCGTCCCGGTGCCGGCGCGCCCCGTACCGCCGCACGCTGACCTCCAGCGCGCCGAACAGGCTGCGGAGCGCCAGCGCCAGCTCACCGGCCTCGTACGGAAGATCGCTGCCGAGCGGCTCAAGGCTTCCCATGTCTCACACCCTTCGGGTGTTGCGGCGACTCGGCAACTGTGCCGACTCCCGCAACAGGCCCGCTCCGTCCGAATCTGTAGTCACCCTCATACAAGGCATGACAAGAGAGGCATCGTAGTGAACAGCGCTCCGCGGCGAATCGATCTCGTCGCATTCCTGGCCGTCCTGGCGACGGGCATCGTGCTCATCCGCACCGGCGTGCAGCCCGCCGCCCTCGCTCCCGTGGCCCTTGGCCTGTCGGGCCTGTACGCCGCCTGGCACCACACCGCTGCCGCGGCACGGGCCCGCGGGCAGGCCCGTGCCGTGGACCGCTGACGGCGGTCGCCCGATCCGGCGGTGGTGACGCCGGGCCGTTGCGGGCCTGCCGGCGACAGGCCCGCAACGGTGCGCACCGCTTCCGTACGCACCGAAGCGGTGCGCGGGAGAGGGGGGATCAGAGCCGGTCGAGGATCTTGTTCATCTTGTCGACCTCGGCGGTCTGGTTCTTGATGACGTTGCCGGCGAGCTTCTTCGCGGTCGCGTTGCGGCCGTTCTTCTGCTCGTCCTTGGCCATGGTGATCGCGCCGTTGTGGTGGCCGATCATCATCTGCGCGAACTTCTTGTCGAAGTCCTTGCCCTTGGCCGCCTTGAGATCCGTCATGTCCTTCTCGGACATCATCCCGGCCATGTCGCCCGTCTTGTCCATGCCGCCCGATCCGTGGTGCATACCGGGCATGCCGTGCGAGGGCGACTCCGGCTCGCCCCATGTCCTGAGCCACGACCGCATGGTCTTGATCTCCGGGTCCTGGGCCTTCTCGATCGCGGCCGCCAGCGTCTTGATCTGCGCGTCCGAGGCGCGCCCGTCGGCCAGCTCGGCCATCTCCACGGCCTGCTGGTGGTGCGGGATCATGCTCTGCGCGAAGGTGACGTCCGCGGTGTTGAACGCCCCCGGAGCGGGCCGCGCGCCGGTCTCCTTGGATGCGGTCGGCGCGGCCTGGCCCCCGTGGTGCTTCCCGCTCGTGTCGCCGTTGCCGCCGCACGCGGCAAGCAGCAGCGCTCCCGAAGCGATGATGCCCACGGCCGCCAGGCGGCGGTTGAGGGGACGTCGGACGGCACGCTCGATGGAACTCATGTCGATACACCTCATGTTGTCGGTGGTGCGGATGTGTTGCGCGTACGCGGCTTCGCGGGCCACGCGCAGTGCGCGGCCGCGAGGACGGGTCGGCCTAGATCCGCAGAACTGACAACTGGGTGAGATCGGGTCCGCGTGGCGGAGGGTTGGGCCGCAGCAGGACGACGGCCTTCGCGAGGAGGTTCGCCGACCATCCGATGTGCCGGGCCAGGGCCGCTCGCAGCAGCATCGCGAGCACCCAGGTGCCGAGCACGGCCATACACAGCGAGGCCATGTTCATGGCGCTGCCGGGCCCCGGTGCGTAATGCGCCGACGGATCGGCGGAATTCCCGGAATGGGCAGTGTGGGCGGTGTGAGCGGGACGCGTCCGGCCGCTCCCGGCTCCGGAGACGGACCCAGAGGCGGCCTCAGGGACAGTCTCGGGGGCGGCAGATGCCATGGACATCGCGCCCCGGCCGGCCGCATGGCCCGCCGCGGCGTGCTCCCCGGAGCCGGCGGTCCCATCGGGATGACCGACGGTGTGCATGACGAAGACGCCGAGCGCGAGCACGACGACCAGCAGGAGGTGCGCCAGGGCGCCGCCCGCTCGTACTTGCCGTCGTCTCGTCGTCACCGCCGCTGCCACCTCCTCGGGAAGACTGTACTCAAACCGAACTCGAACCGAGCGCAGCGGAACCCCGCCACCGGCCCCCGCCGTACGCCCGCAGCCCGTCGCATGCCACCGGGCCGCGGCCGCTCCCGCCGCATCACCCGCACCCACCGGATCAGCCGGTCGCCGGCGGTCCGGCGGTCCGGCGGCCGCACCGTTGCCCCAAAGGCTCGTCACTGCGTGGCCGTGGGCGCTTCCTGCCGGCCTTCCTGCTCTTCCTTGTGGCCGGGGCGCCGGGTGAGCACGAGGGGACCGTTCTCGGTGATGGCGATCGTGTGCTCGGAGTGGGCGGTGCGCGAGCCGTCGGCCGAGCGGATGGTCCAGCCGTCCGGGTCGAAGACGATCTTGTCGGTGCCGCGGGCGAACCAGGGCTCGATCGCGAGCGTCAGGCCGGGGCGCAGCTTCAGGCCGCGGCCGCTCCGGCCGTCGTTGGGGACGTGCGGGTCCTCGTGCATGGTGCGGCCGAGGCCGTGCCCGCCGAACTCCAGGTTGACCGGGTAGCCGTAGTCGGCGGCGACCGCACCGATGGCCGCGGAGATGTCCCCGAGCCGGTTGCCCGGCCGGGCGACCTCGATCGCGGCCTCCAGGGCGACCTCGGTGGACTCGATCAGCCGCTGGTCCTCCTCGTCCGGGGTGCCGACGATGACGGAGCAGGCCGAGCCCGCGACCCAGCCGTCGATGCCCACCGCCATGTCCATGCTCAGCAGGTCCCCGTCGCGCAGCTGGTAGCTGTGCGGCAGGCCGTGCAGCACGGCGTCGTTGACCGAGAGGCACACGACGTTACGGAACGGACCGTTGCCGAACGAGGGTGTGTAGTCCCAGTAGCAGGACTCCGCGCCGCGCTCCTTGATCCGGCGGCGGGCGTGGTGTTCGAGGTCCATCAGGTCGACCCCCACCGCGGCGAGGTCGCCGAGCTCCGCCAGCACCTGGCCGACGAACTGTCCGGTCACGCTCATGCGCTCGATTTCACGCTGAGACTTGAGCTCGATCACTACGATCCTCGATTCCCCAGGCACGGTAGGCAGGTAGGTGGACAGGCGATAGGTATATTTATACCAGGCGACCACGTGATTGCTGCCGGAAACCTGTGGCAATACCATGGCGCCATGGTCCGCCAGCCGCTCGCCCCCGAACAGATCGAGGCGGGCCGACGCCTCGGGATCGCGCTGCGCAACGCCCGAGCCGGACGCAACCCCGCAGAGGTGTCCCTGGCGGCGGGCATTTCACCGGAGACCCTCCGCAAGATCGAGACCGGCCGGCTGCCGACGCCCGCCTTCGGCACGATCGTCCGGCTCAGCGGAGTACTCGGCATCTCCCTCTCCGAACTCGCCGACGCCTGGAGCGCCGATCCGGCCCTGCGCGAGGCCTCCTGCCAGTAGCCGTCCGTCGGCCTCACCGGCTGCCGTCGGCGTTCACGGGGTCCGGCCATCCGACCGTCCGGGCCCATCCACCCGGGTCCATCCACCCGAGTCCGGCCGCCCGGTCCCCGCCGACATCCGCGAACGCCTGCCGGATCCCCGTCGAGCTAGAGTTCGGGAGCATGCGGCTCCTCGTCACCGGCGGCGCCGGGTTCATCGGCTCGGAATTCGTCAGATCTCTCCTGCTGTCCCGGCACCCGGTGCACCACGGCATACGGATCACCGTCCTGGACAACCTCACGTACGCCGGGGTCATGGCCAACCTCGCCCCGGTGTCCGAGCACCCCGGATTCACCTTCGTCCGCGGCGACATCTGCGACGCGGACCTGGTCGACGAGGTCATGCCCGGCCATGACGCCGTGGTGCATTTCGCCGCCGAGTCCCATGTCGACAGGTCCATCGCGGGAGCACGCCCGTTCGTCCTGACCAATGTGCTCGGCACACAGACGCTGCTGGACGCCGCGCACCGCCACGGCATCGGCCGCTTCGTCCACGTCTCGACCGACGAGGTCTACGGATCGATCCCCACCGGCTCCTGGACCGAGGAGAGCCCGCTCTCCCCCAACTCGCCCTACGCCGCCTCCAAAGCCGGCTCCGACCACCTCGCCCTGGCCTTTCACCGCACCCACGGCCTGGACGTCGTGGTGACCCGCTGTTCCAACAACTACGGCCGGTACCAGTTCCCGGAGAAGGTGATCCCGCTCTTCGTCACCAACCTGCTGGACGGCAGACCGATCCCCGTCTACGGGGACGGGCGCAACATACGCGATTGGCTGCACGTCTCCGACCACTGCCGCGGCCTCGATCTGGCACTGCGCAAGGGACGGCCCGGCCACGTCTACCACCTCGGCGGCGGCACCGAGCTGACCAACGAGGAGCTGACCGGCCTGCTGCTCGAGGCGACCGGCACGGGCTGGGACATGGTGCGGCGGGTACCCGACCGCAAGGGACACGACCTGCGCTACTCCCTCGACTGCCGCAAGGCCGCGGAGGAACTGGGCTACGCGGCCGAGGTGAGCCTGCCGGACGGACTGGCGGACACCGTGGCCTGGTACCGCGAACACCGCGACTGGTGGGAACCACTACGGCCGCCGCCGGACCTCCCCTCCTGACCGCCCGAGGCTCGCGCCACCCTTCCCGGCGGGCGGCCAGTGGCCGTCCGTCTCCGGCCGGGGGTTGTGGGTGGACATCAGCGCGTGCCACAGGGCTTTGGGCTCACCGCGATTGCGGGCGCTGAACTCCTCCCAGTGTCAGTCCTGGCCGAGGAGCTGCTTCACCTGTGGGATCGCCGCGGCGTCGGGGCCGCTGCAGTAGTGGACCTTACGCGTGATGCCATCGGTGACCATCCGGAACATCACCTCGGCGGTGATCGCCAGGTCGGAGCGGACCAGGTTCAGGGAGGCGAAGGTGTTCCAGGAGGCCGTGAAGTCCTCTGGGACGCCCTCGCGCGGTCGGCCTTGGTGAAAATCTTGGTTTCCGTGCTGCCGAGGTGCAGTACCTTGACCGCCACGCCGAACTCGGCGAGCTCGGCGTGCAGGCCCTCGCTGAGCGCCGCGACGGCGGCCTTGGATGCCTCGTAAACGGAGGTGTACGGAAATCCGGCGTCGGCGCTGATCGAGCTGGCTGGACGCTGGCCTTGGAAGAAAGCGAAAAGACGGACGCGGTGAACGCGGAAAAGCCCCGCACCATACGGTGCGGGGCTTCCCACAAAGATTGTTCGGCGGCGTCCTACTCTCCCACAGGGTCCCCCCTGCAGTACCATCGGCGCTGAAAGGCTTAGCTTCCGGGTTCGGAATGTAACCGGGCGTTTCCCTAACGCAATGACCACCGAAACACTATGAAGTTAACACCGGAGCATGACTCAACGGTCGTTACTTCAGAACCTACACAGTGGACGCGAGCAACTGAGGACAAGCCCTCGGCCTATTAGTACCAGTCAACTCCACACCTTACGGCGCTTCCATATCTGGCCTATCAACCCAGTCGTCTACTGGGAGCCTTAACCCCTCAAGGGGGTGGGAGCCCTCATCTCGAAGCAGGCTTCCCGCTTAGATGCTTTCAGCGGTTATCCTTTCCGAACGTAGCCAACCAGCCATGCCCTTGGCAGGACAACTGGCACACCAGAGGTTCGTCCGTCCCGGTCCTCTCGTACTAGGGACAGCCCTTCTCAAGACTCCTACGCGCACAGCGGATAGGGACCGAACTGTCTCACGACGTTCTAAACCCAGCTCGCGTACCGCTTTAATGGGCGAACAGCCCAACCCTTGGGACCGACTCCAGCCCCAGGATGCGACGAGCCGACATCGAGGTGCCAAACCATCCCGTCGATATGGACTCTTGGGGAAGATCAGCCTGTTATCCCCGGGGTACCTTTTATCCGTTGAGCGACGGCGCTTCCACAAGCCACCGCCGGATCACTAGTCCCTACTTTCGTACCTGCTCGACCCGTCAGTCTCACAGTCAAGCTCCCTTGTGCACTTACACTCAACACCTGATTGCCAACCAGGCTGAGGGAACCTTTGGGCGCCTCCGTTACTCTTTAGGAGGCAACCGCCCCAGTTAAACTACCCACCAGACACTGTCCCTGATCCGGATCACGGACCCAGGTTAGACATCCAGCACGACCAGAGTGGTATTTCAACAATGACTCCACAACCACTGGCGTGGCTGCTTCAAAGTCTCCCACCTATCCTACACAAGCCGAACCGAACACCAATATCAAGCTATAGTAAAGGTCCCGGGGTCTTTCCGTCCTGCTGCGCGAAACGAGCATCTTTACTCGTAATGCAATTTCACCGGGCCTATGGTTGAGACAGTCGAGAAGTCGTTACGCCATTCGTGCAGGTCGGAACTTACCCGACAAGGAATTTCGCTACCTTAGGATGGTTATAGTTACCACCGCCGTTTACTGGCGCTTAAGTTCTCAGCTTCGCCACACCGAAATGTGACTAACCGGTCCCCTTAACGTTCCAGCACCGGGCAGGCGTCAGTCCGTATACATCGCCTTACGGCTTCGCACGGACCTGTGTTTTTAGTAAACAGTCGCTTCTCGCTGGTCTCTGCGGCCACCACCAGCTCACCGAGTAAATCGGATCACCAGCAATGGCCCCCCTTCTCCCGAAGTTACGGGGGCATTTTGCCGAGTTCCTTAACCATAGTTCACCCGAACGCCTCGGTATTCTCTACCTGACCACCTGAGTCGGTTTAGGGTACGGGCCGCCATGAAACTCGCTAGAGGCTTTTCTCGACAGCATAGGATCATCCACTTCACCACAATCGGCTCGGCATCAGGTCTCAGCCTTAACGTGTGACGGATTTGCCTACCACACGGCCTACACCCTTACCCCGGGACAACCACCGCCCGGGCTGGACTACCTTCCTGCGTCACCCCATCGCTTACCTACTACCACCTTGGGTCAGCGGCTCCACCACGTCCCTTCGTCCGAAGACTCCAGGCCGGCTTCACGGCCTTAGCATTAATGGATTCGATATTGGGCGTTTCAAAGCGGGTACCGGAATATCAACCGGTTGTCCATCGACTACGCCTGTCGGCCTCGCCTTAGGTCCCGACTTACCCTGGGCAGATCAGCTTGACCCAGGAACCCTTAGTCAATCGGCGCACACGTTTCCCACGTGTGTATCGCTACTCATGCCTGCATTCTCACTCGTGAACCGTCCACAACTCGTTTCCACGGCTGCTTCACCCGGCACACGACGCTCCCCTACCCATCACAGCAGACGTTGGTCCTAATGCTGCAATGACACGACTTCGGCGGTGTGCTTGAGCCCCGCTACATTGTCGGCGCGGAATCACTTGACCAGTGAGCTATTACGCACTCTTTCAAGGGTGGCTGCTTCTAAGCCAACCTCCTGGTTGTCTCTGCGACTCCACATCCTTTCCCACTTAGCACACGCTTAGGGGCCTTAGTCGATGCTCTGGGCTGTTTCCCTCTCGACCATGGAGCTTATCCCCCACAGTCTCACTGCCGCGCTCTCACTTACCGGCATTCGGAGTTTGGCTAAGGTCAGTAACCCGGTAGGGCCCATCGCCTATCCAGTGCTCTACCTCCGGCAAGAAACACACGACGCTGCACCTAAATGCATTTCGGGGAGAACCAGCTATCACGGAGTTTGATTGGCCTTTCACCCCTAACCACAGGTCATCCCCCAGGTTTTCAACCCTGGTGGGTTCGGTCCTCCACGAAGTCTTACCTCCGCTTCAACCTGCCCATGGCTAGATCACTCCGCTTCGGGTCTTGGGCACGCTACTCAACGCCCTATTCGGACTCGCTTTCGCTACGGCTTCCCCACACGGGTTAACCTCGCAACATACCGCAAACTCGCAGGCTCATTCTTCAAAAGGCACGCAGTCACGACGTTGAATCCGAAGACTCAACGCGACGCTCCCACGGCTTGTAGGCACACGGTTTCAGGTACTATTTCACTCCGCTCCCGCGGTACTTTTCACCATTCCCTCACGGTACTATCCGCTATCGGTCACCAGGGAATATTTAGGCTTAACGGGTGGTCCCGCCAGATTCACACGGGATTTCTCGGGCCCCGTGCTACTTGGGTGTCTCTCAAACGAGCCGTCAATGTTTCAGCTACGGGGGTCTTACCCTCTACGCCGGACCTTTCGCATGTCCTTCGCCTACATCAACGGTTTCTGACTCGTCTCACAGCCGGCAGACTATGAAAGAGAGATCCCACAACCCCAACCACGCAACCCCTGCCGGGTATCACACGTGACTGGTTTGGCCTCATCCGGTTTCGCTCGCCACTACTCCCGGAATCACGGTTGTTTTCTCTTCCTGCGGGTACTGAGATGTTTCACTTCCCCGCGTTCCCTCCACACTGCCTATGTGTTCAGCAGCGGGTGACAGCCCATGACGACTGCCGGGTTTCCCCATTCGGACACCCCCGGATCAAAGCTCGGTTGACAGCTCCCCGGGGCCTATCGCGGCCTCCCACGTCCTTCATCGGTTCCTGGTGCCAAGGCATCCACCGTGCGCCCTTAAAAACTTGGCCACAGATGCTCGCGTCCACTGTGCAGTTCTCAAGCAACGACCAGCCACCCACCACCCCAACCCGAAGGCTGAGTTCACTGGGGCCGGCATCGCGAAGGTCCAGACCGTAGCCCGTACCCTCAGATACCCAACAACGTGCCCGACCCACCATCTCAATCCCCACGTTCCACGCCGAAGCAGTACTAGTGACAACCAATCAAGTGCGCCGAATAGTCAACGTTCCACCCATGAGCTAACCACCGTCGGACATTTGCCGACGTAGTGGCTCTGGATCCCTTACGGGATCTAGATGCTCCTTAGAAAGGAGGTGATCCAGCCGCACCTTCCGGTACGGCTACCTTGTTACGACTTCGTCCCAATCGCCAGTCCCACCTTCGACGATTCCCTCCCACAAGGGGTTGGGCCACCGGCTTCGGGTGTTACCGACTTTCGTGACGTGACGGGCGGTGTGTACAAGGCCCGGGAACGTATTCACCGCAGCAATGCTGATCTGCGATTACTAGCAACTCCGACTTCATGGGGTCGAGTTGCAGACCCCAATCCGAACTGAGACCGGCTTTTTGAGATTCGCTCCACCTCGCGGTATCGCAGCTCATTGTACCGGCCATTGTAGCACGTGTGCAGCCCAAGACATAAGGGGCATGATGACTTGACGTCGTCCCCACCTTCCTCCGAGTTGACCCCGGCAGTCTCCTGTGAGTCCCCATCACCCCGAAAGGCATGCTGGCAACACAGAACAAGGGTTGCGCTCGTTGCGGGACTTAACCCAACATCTCACGACACGAGCTGACGACAGCCATGCACCACCTGTACACCGACCACAAGGGGGACCCTGTCTCCAGGGTTTTCCGGTGTATGTCAAGCCTTGGTAAGGTTCTTCGCGTTGCGTCGAATTAAGCCACATGCTCCGCTGCTTGTGCGGGCCCCCGTCAATTCCTTTGAGTTTTAGCCTTGCGGCCGTACTCCCCAGGCGGGGAACTTAATGCGTTAGCTGCGGCACGGACGACGTGGAATGTCGCCCACACCTAGTTCCCAACGTTTACGGCGTGGACTACCAGGGTATCTAATCCTGTTCGCTCCCCACGCTTTCGCTCCTCAGCGTCAGTATCGGCCCAGAGATCCGCCTTCGCCACCGGTGTTCCTCCTGATATCTGCGCATTTCACCGCTACACCAGGAATTCCGATCTCCCCTACCGAACTCTAGCCTGCCCGTATCGAATGCAGACCCGGGGTTAAGCCCCGGGCTTTCACATCCGACGCGACAAGCCGCCTACGAGCTCTTTACGCCCAATAATTCCGGACAACGCTTGCGCCCTACGTATTACCGCGGCTGCTGGCACGTAGTTAGCCGGCGCTTCTTCTGCAGGTACCGTCACTCTCGCTTCTTCCCTGCTGAAAGAGGTTTACAACCCGAAGGCCGTCATCCCTCACGCGGCGTCGCTGCATCAGGCTTTCGCCCATTGTGCAATATTCCCCACTGCTGCCTCCCGTAGGAGTCTGGGCCGTGTCTCAGTCCCAGTGTGGCCGGTCGCCCTCTCAGGCCGGCTACCCGTCGTCGCCTTGGTAGGCCATCACCCCACCAACAAGCTGATAGGCCGCGGGCTCATCCTTCACCGCCGGAGCTTTCCACACGGAGGTCATGCGACCCCGTGTCGTATCCGGTATTAGACCCCGTTTCCAGGGCTTGTCCCAGAGTGAAGGGCAGATTGCCCACGTGTTACTCACCCGTTCGCCACTAATCCACCACCGAAGCGGCTTCATCGTTCGACTTGCATGTGTTAAGCACGCCGCCAGCGTTCGTCCTGAGCCAGGATCAAACTCTCCGTGAATGTTTACCCGTAATCGGGTGACACTCGCGTTGAGCGGAACGAGCGGGCGGAATAAGCCTGCTCGTTCACAGCGTCCTCGCTGTGTATTGCCTACCGTCACACAAGGTGTCGGCAGGACTTTCAAAGGAACCTCATCTCCCGGATGTTTCCGGTCGACGGGGTATCAACATATCTGGCGTTGACTTTTGGCACGCTGTTGAGTTCTCAAGGAACGGACGCTTCCTTTGTGCCTGTTTCACCAGGCTCTCCGGGCGCTTCCCTTCGGTCTTGCGTTTCCGACTCTATCAGATCCTTGCGGCTCCGATTTTCGCCGGTGCGATTCCGCCTTTCGGCTTCTTCGCGTTTCCAACCTTACCAGATCCGTTTCCGTCTCCGGCCCCCTGTTGGAGCGGGGTCGGCCGCTTCGCTTTCGCTTTTCGGCCTTTCCGACTGTATCAGATCCGATTTCGTTCCGCTTCCGGTTCGAATTCAGTTCCGATTTCCTGTCGGGGTCACTACTTTAGCGGAATTCCTCGGTGACTCATAATCGAGTCCCGGTCCGAATTTCGGCATGCCGAAATTGTTCCCGGTGAGGGGCCGTGCAGTAGTGGTGTGCCGCGAAGCGGCGGGATGGCTGCCGCAGAACCGTTACGGCCGTGTGGCAACTCGAAGAACTTACACGATCCGATGGGTGCAGCACGACTTGGGGGTACGTCCGCGGTGGTTCGAGCTGTCCCGGACCGCTGGGTCGCCGGAGCACCTGGTCACTGGGGCACCACCCACAAGGCAGGCGCATTCCGATGGTCTGTCCCGGTTCAGCACGCTCGCAGGGTTAGGTCTCCTGCGTGGGGGGACTGTGGTGGACGCATTGCGCGTCTGTGCTGTCGCTGTCCTCCCACTCCGCCGGGGGTTTCGCCGGTGTCCGGGAGGTGCGCCCAGCGCAGCTGCTGTGGCGGCAGCCAGCAGCGGCTCGACGATCTCGGCGGCCCGTCGGAAGGGCTGGAGCAGGCAGACCAGGGTAGGGCAGGGCAGGGCACCGCCTGAGACTCCATCAAGAGCCGTTCGTTCCTCATAGGGTCAGAGGTCGGCAGGGCGCGCGCTACACCTCAATGCCGGAGATGCCGACGCCTGGTGCCTGACACCTGAGTGCCAGTAATCCGGACGCCGAGGGTTGCTCCGTGCGCCCAACCGACCGTGGAACCAGGCCGAGCCGCGGCTTGCGGCGTGCTCGCCGCGGCGACGGCTGCTGACGGTGCTCTGCCTGGTTTCCAGGAAGCCAGACCCGGGGAGCGGACCTCCGCCCCGCCGCGCGTGACCTGCACCATCAGCGAGGGGACGAACCGTCGGACCATCGGAACGGGCGTCGCAAGCGTCACGATGCGGCCCGTAACACCCGCACCGCACGTCCTGCGCGCTCACAGAGCCCCAGCTCAGGAGCGCTTGGCCGCCCGCTCAAGGATCACGACGCACTCCACGTGATGCGTCATCGGAAACAGATCGAACGCCCGCATCCGCCGCGGCACATACCCCGTCTCGCCGAAGTACTTGAGGTCGCGGGCGAGGGCGGCCGGGTCGCAGGCGACGTAGGCGATGCGGCGGGGGGTGAGGGCGGCGAGGTGGTCGACGGTTTTCTTGCCGGCGCCGGCGCGCGGAGGGTCGAGGACGATCAGATCGACGTCGGTGATGCCGGTGCGGGGGAGGACGGCCTCGACCTTGCCGTGTTCGATGCGTACCCGGTCGAGGTCCTGGAGGTTGTGTCGGGCGTCCTCGACGGCGCGCTTGCCGGATTCGATGCCCAGGACGGCGCCCTTGTCGCCGACGCGTTCGGCGAGGGCGCCGGCGAAGAGGCCGACACCGCAGTAGAGGTCGAGGGCCATATCGCCCTTCTTCGGCATCAGGCCCTGCATGACGGCGTCGACGAGGAGGTCGGCGGCCTTCGGGTGGACCTGCCAGAAGCCGCCGTTGCCGACACGCCAGGTGCGGTCGGCGGCGCGTTCGCGGACGAAGGGGCGGCCGTGGACGCGGTGGACCTGTTCGTCCTTTTCGCCGATGCGCAGGACGGAGACGGGCTTGTCGAGTTCGACGATCGGCAGGCGGCCGCCGGGCTTGGGGGTGAGGATGACCTGGCGGTCGTTCGAGCCGGTGGCGGCGATCGCCTCGATGGTGGCGATGGTGGGCCACTCGCGCTTCTCGATGCCCAGCTCGGAGACGCCCGGGGCGGCGATCATGCAGTGGCTGACCGGCTCGATGTCGTGCGAGCGGTGCTTGCGCAGGCCCGCGTGGCCGTCGGCGTCCACCGCGTACTGGACGCGGGTGCGCCAGGCCGGTACCTCGCCCTTGGCGACCTTGTCGCCGGGGGCGGGCTCGACCGTGCCGTCCCAGCGGGCGTCCTCGGGCGAGAGGCCGGCCAGCCGCGCCAGCTGTTCGGCGATGACCGAGCCCTTCAGTCGGCGCTGGGCACCGGGGGCGGCGTGCTGCCAGTCGCAGCCGCCGCATTTGCCGGGGCCGGAGAACGGGCAGGGGGCCTCGACGCGGTCCTTCGCGGCGACGTGGATCGTCACGGCGTCGGCGCGCAGGAAGCGGTCGCCTTCTTCGCCGTGGGTGACGCGGGCGGTGACGCGCTCGCCGGGGAGGGTGTGGCGTACGAAGAGGACCTGGCCCTCTTCCGTACGGGCGACGCAGTGACCGCCATGGGCGACCGGGCCGACCTCGACCTCGTACTCCTCGCCGACCAGCGACTTCTTCGGTTCTGTCTGCATGGCGGGGAGGGCTCCTGGGGTGCGGGGCGAGAAAACGGTGACGGCCGGCCTCCGGGCGGGAGGCCAGCCGTCAAGTTTACGTCCCGTTGCGCGGTGCGCCCTACTTCTCGGCGACCCGCTCCTTCTTGACGGCCGCCTTCTCCTTCTTCGGCTGGGCGGCGACCGGGCCGCGCCGTACCGCACCGGGAGCGCTCCACTCGGCGCGCTTGCGGGCCCGCAGCTTGGCGGCCTCGGAGGAGTCCAGCTGCCAGGGCACGGAGGTGACCATGACGCCGGGGGTGAACAGGAGGCGGCCCTTGAGGCGCAGCGCGCTCTGGTTGTGGAGGAGGTGTTCGTACCAGTGGCCGACGACGTACTCGGGGATGAAGACGGAGACGGCGTCGCGCGGGCTCTCCCGGCGCAGCGACTTGACGTAGTCGATGAACGGGCGGGTGATCTCGCGGTAGGGGGAGGCCAGGACCTTGAGGGGGACCTCGATGCCGCGGCGCTCCCACTCCTCGCGCAGGGCCTTGGTGTCGGCCTGGTCCACGTCCACGCTGACGGCTTCGAGGGTGTCGGAGCGCATCAGCTTGGCGTAGTTCAGGGCGCGCAGGGTGGGCTTGTGGACCTTGGAGACCAGCACGATGGAGTGCACGCGGGAGGGGCGTACGACCTCGTCGTCCGCGGTGTCCTCGGCGGCGATCTCGTCGGCGACCCGGTCGTAGTGGCGGCGGATCGCGCTCATCGTGACGAAGAAGATGACCATGCCGAGCAGGGCCACCCAGGCGCCGTGGGTGAACTTGGTCAGCAGGACGACGAGGAGGACGAGGCCGGTGAGGCTGGCGCCGAAGGCGTTGATGGCGCGCGAGCGCTGCATGCGGCGGCGCTTGGCCGGGTCCTTCTCGGTCAGCAGGTGGCGGTTCCAGTGGCGGACCATGCCGATCTGGCTGAGCGTGAAGGAGACGAAGACGCCGACGATGTAGAGCTGGATGAGGCGGGTGGAGTCCGCGCCGTAGAGGTAGGTGAGGACGGCGGCGGCGCCGGCCAGCAGGACGATGCCGTTGGAGAAGGCCAGGCGGTCGCCGCGGGTGTGCAGCTGACGCGGCAGATAGCGGTCCTGGGCGAGGATCGAGCCGAGCAGCGGGAAGCCGTTGTATGCGGTGTTCGCGGCCAGGAAGAGGACCAGGGCGGTCGCGGCGGCGAGGACGATGAAGAGGAACGAGCCGTTGCCGAAGACCGCCTCGGCGACCTGGGAGATCACCGGGTTCTGGGTGTAGCCGGAGCCGACCGGCCTGCCGTGGTCCAGCAGGTCCTTGGCGGGGGTCTCCGCCATCTTGACGCCGGTCGTCATGGCCAGCGCGATGATGCCGCAGAACATGGTGACGGCGAGGCCGCCCATGAGGGCCAGCGTGGTGGCGGCGTTCTTGGACTTCGGCTTGCGGAAGGCCGGGACGCCGTTGGAGATCGCCTCGACGCCGGTCAGCGCGGCACAGCCGGAGGAGAAGGCGCGCAGGAGGAGGAAGATCAGCGCGAAGCCGGCCAGGCCGCCCTGTTCCGCGTGGATCGTGTAGTCGGCGGTGGGGGCCTTCATGCTGTCGCCCAGGACCAGGCCGCGGACGGCGCCCCAGGCGATCATGATGAAGACGCCGGCCACGAAGATGTAGGTGGGGATCGCGAAGAGCTTGCCCGACTCCTTGACCCCGCGCAGGTTCATCAGGGTGAGCAGGACGATGACGACGATCGCGCAGAGTGTCTTGTGCTCGACGACGAACGGGATCGCGGAGCCCAGGTTCTCGATTCCGGAGGAGATCGAGACCGCCACGGTCAGGACGTAGTCGACCAGCAGGGCGCTGGCGACGGTCAGACCGGCCTTGGGGCCGAGGTTGGTGGTGGCGACCTCGTAGTCGCCGCCGCCGCTCGGGTAGGCGTGCACGTTCTGCCGGTACGACGCCACGACGGTGAACATCAGCACCACGACCGCGACCGCGATCCAGGGGCTGAAGCTGTACGCACTGACACCCGCGACGGACAGGACGAGCAGCACCTCGCCCGGCGCGTACGCCACGGAGGAGAGCGGGTCGGAGGCGAAGACGGGGAGTGCGATGCGCTTGGGGAGCAGGGTCTCCCCGAGCTTGTCGCTGCGCAGTGCGCGCCCGATCAGGATCCGTTTGGGCACGTCGGTCAGTTTGGACACGGAGAGGATGCTAAGGGGTCGTCAAGGCCCATGCCCACCCACCACCCGCGCGGGTGGCCGCCACAAAGTGCGCTGCGCCACACCTGACCTGCGTGGCTGCCCTGGGGAACGCGGCGCCCGCACATAACCCGCACGTCACGGGCACATATCACCCACGAGACCCCTGATGTGGGTGATGTGCGTGGTTTTCGTCACGGCGGCTCCTGGGTGGCCTGTATCGGCCCTATCAGCCCTCTCGGCCGTGTGCCCGGATAGCCGGAATCGTCCCGTGTCCGGGGTGGGCGGTACCGGCCCCGGTCCCCGGTCCGGGGTGGGCGCTGTCGGCCCCGGTCCGGGACGGCCGCCGTGTTCAGCCGCGCCGGGCGGCGTCGGCGGGGCGCGGCCGCCGGGCCAGCAGATCGCCGAGCCCCTCCCGGGTGGCGGCCAGCAGCACCCGGTCCTGGGGCCGCAGGACGTATCCGTCGCCCAGTTCGTGGACCAGGTGCGCCGGCTCGCGCTCCGCGGCCGGCTTCGACGCGCCCGGGACGGCGTCCGGCTGCGCCTCGGCGGGCGCGGAGGTGTCCACGGCCAGCACCCGCAGCCGCCCCGGCCGCAGCACGTCTGCGACCGTACGGCCCTCCAGGGCGGCATGGCCGCGCACCTCGACGCGGGCCACCAGCACCACCCGGCGCTCGACCGGAATCGCGCCCAGGATCTGGCGGCCCATCATCGCGCCGGCGAAGGCGGGCGCCGCCAGAAAGGAGGTGCTGCGGCTGCGGGTCAGCGCATGCGGGTGGGCGGCGCGCAGGGTGCGGTAGACGACGGTGGCGAACCGGTCGTCGAACAGCCGCAGCGTCACCCGCAGCCGGGGCTTGACCGAGCGGGCGTAGAGGGCGGCCTCCAGGTTGGTGGTGTCCTCACTGGTCAGCGCGAGCAGGGTGTGCGCCCGGTCGACCTTCGCGGCCTCCAGGACGCCCTCGTCGGTGACGTCCCCCAGGACGGTGGGCACCCGCAGCCGACGGGCCAGCGCGATGCCCCGCGCCTCGGGGTCGGCCTCGATGCACACCACCGGGACGCCCAGTTCGTGCAGCCGGTTCAGCACCCGGGTGCCGACCTTGCCGAGCCCGAGCAGCACCACGTGCCCGGACAGCCCGCGCGGCGGACGGCGCAGTGCGGAGGCGCTGCGGAAGGTGCCCAGGCCCTCGAACGCCGCGGCGACCAGCACCGGCAGCAGCAGCATCCCGGTGAGCCCGGACAGCAGTTGGATGATCTTGCGGGGCGTCGACTCGCCGATCGCCGGGTCGTCGATGGCGAAGAGATCGAGGAGGGTGAGGTAAGCGGCGTGCAGCGGCTTTTCGCCGGTGGCGAGGGTGGAGGCGACGGCCAGCGCGAGTACGGCGCCGACGACACCGGCCAGCGACCAGCGCAGCCGCCGCGAGAAGAGGGAGGCGAGCGGGGCACCCCGGCCGCGCAGAAGGCGCGGGCGCACCGTCCGCCCTGTATAGGAGACGGTTTCCAGGACGATGGTCTGACGCCCGTCGGCCGCCGCGGCCGTCGCGTCGTCCGGCAGCAGCACCGGGCCCTCGTCGGCGGCCGCCGAACCGGGCGCCGGCACCGGGCCGTTGACGGCGGCCGGATCGGTGGCCGACGCGGAGAGCACCGCGAGGGCGCACAGCCCCGGGTCGGCCGGCCGCCCCGGAGAGGCCGGCGGGCGCTCCACGGCGCGCAGCAGCAGCCCGTCCGCCTCGATGACCTTGCTTGTCCCGGCGACCGCGGTGGCGGCCAGCGCCGGGGCGACCGTGTCGGCGTCGGACAGCACGGTCGTGGAGGCGTCGGTGCCGCCCACGTCCGCGCCGCCCGGGGAGGTGACCGTCGCCGCCTGGTCGAGCAGCGCCTCCAGGTGCTGGCCCAGTTTCCGGTTGTAGAGCCGGATCACCAGCCGCAGCCGGGGGTTGAGGCGGCGGGCGCGCAGCGCGGCGTGGATGTTGAGCTCGTCGTCGTCGTAGACCAGCGCCAGCGCGCCCGCCTCGGCGATGCCCGCCGCCGTCAGCACGGCGTCGTCGGCCTCGGCCGCCTCCAGGATCCGTACCGGCTCCTCCGCCGTCTCGTCGCCGTCGTCCGCCCCGGCGGCCGGCGCCGGGTCGTTCGCCGGCACCGGGGTACGCGCCACCACCGCCGACACCCTCCCGAGCAGCGCCGTGGCCCGGCCGAGCGCGCGGGCCGGCGGCGGAATCCGGGGCCGGTGCGGCTCCCGGGCGGAGGGGACCACGAGTGTCACCCGTTCGCGATAGACGTCCTTGAGTTCCGCGGCGAGCCGGTGCGCTAGCGCATCGTCACCACAGACCACCATGTGAGGGGCGTAGGAGCCCTGTTGGGGCTGCTGAGGCAGGTTGGGCACACCTCGTAGCGTGCCTTACGGGTACCGAGCGGCGCAGCCCGGCGCGCATTGCCGGCGCACCGCCCACCCGGCACCGCATCCGGCCGGGGCCTACCGCGCCCCTTACCGGGGACGGCATTACGGCTACGGTTGTACCGGACCGCGCTGCGCCCAACGCGCCCGTTGACGCGCACGAGGTCCCGGTCGCGAGCCGTAGCTTCGCGACCGCGAGCAGTGGCCGCGTGTCGCCGGCACTCGGAGAAGAAAGAGTTGAGCAGGGTGTTTGGGCAGGTCAGCGCGCTAATTCAGGGCACGGGGTAATCAGCATGCACATCGTCATCATGGGGTGCGGTCGCGTGGGCTCCGCGCTCGCGCAGACCCTGGAGAGCCAGGGGCACACGATCGCGGTGGTCGACCAGGACCCGACCGCCTTCCGTCGCCTGGGCTCCACCTTCGGCGGCCGCCGGGTGACCGGCGTCGGCTTCGACCAGGACACCCTGCGCGAGGCCGGCATCGAGGAGGCGGGCGCCTTCGCCGCCGTCTCCAGCGGCGACAACTCCAACATCATCGCCGCCCGGGTGGCCCGCGAGATGTTCGGCGTCGAGAATGTCGCGGCCCGCATCTACGACCCGCGCCGCGCCGAGGTCTACCAGCGCCTGGGCATCCCCACCGTCGCCACCGTCCGCTGGACGGCCGACCAGATGCTGCGCCGGCTGCTGCCCTCGGGCGCCGAGCCGATGTGGCGCGACCCCAGCGGCGGCGTCCAGCTCGCCGAGGTGCACACCTCCCCGGCCTGGGTCGGCCACAAGATCAGCAAGCTGCAGGAGGAGACCGGCGTCCGCGTCGCCTTCCTCACCCGGCTGGGTGAGGCGATGCTGCCGACCTCGCAGACGGTGCTGCAGGAAGGCGATCTGGTGCACGTCATGATGCGCACCGACGAGGTCGAGAAGGTCGAGGCGGCATTCGCCACGGGGCCCGAGGAGGCGCACGCATGAGGGTCGCGATCGCGGGGGCCGGCGCGGTGGGCCGTTCCATCGCCGGTGAGCTGCTGGAGAACGGCCACGAAATCCTGCTCATCGACAAGGCGCCGACCGCCATCTCGGTCGAGCGGGTGCCGCTTGCGGAGTGGCTGCTGGCCGACGCCTGCGAGATCACCTCGCTCGACGAGGCGGCGCTGCAGCGCTGCAACGTCGTCATCGCGGCGACCGGCGACGACAAGGTCAACCTCGTCGTCTCGCTGCTCGCCAAGACCGAGTACGGCGTGCCCCGGGTCGTCGCCCGGGTCAACAACCCCAAGAACGAGTGGCTCTTCAACGAGTCCTGGGGCGTCGATGTCGCGGTCTCCACGCCGCGCCTGATGTCGGCCCTGGTCGAGGAGGCGGTGAGCGTCGGCGATCTCGTGCGGCTGCTGCGCTTCAGCCACGGCGACGCCAACCTCGTCGAGCTCACCCTGCCCCCGGAGGCCGCACTGGCCGGGACCCGGGTCGGCGATGTGGAGTGGCCCGAGGACACCTCCCTGGTGACGATCATCCGCGGTACGCGGGTGCTCACCCCCAACAAGGAGGACGCCCTGGAGGCGGGCGACGAGCTGCTGTTCGTGGCCGCCCAGTCGCGCGAGGAGCAGCTGGAGGATCTGCTGTCGGTGCGGCGGACGGACGCCTAGCAGCGCCGGACACACGCCGGGGCCCGGGAACCAAGCGGTTCCCGGGCCCCGGCGTTTCGGTGGTGCCTCAGCGGCGGTGGCGCGGCCCCTGCGGGCGCTCGGCGGCCTCCGCGGCGGCCTCGTCCGCGAAGCCCTGGAAGACGTCGTCGGCGACCGCCCCCAGGATCTGGCGCTCCTTCGCGGCCTCGCGCTCCGCCTTCTCGGCCTTCTCGCGCTCCTCCTCCGCCTCCATCTCGGCGAAGACGTCGATCGGCGGCGGCGCCTTCGTCAGGAAGACCCAGGTGAGCCAGACCGCAGCCAGGAACGGCGGCAGCTTCAGCGCCACCAGCACCCAGCCGAGGTGCTCGGTGTCGCCCCACCAGTACAGCGGGAAGAGGATCGCGCACTTGGCGAGCAGGATCAGTCCCCAGGCCCAGCTGGCCTTGGCGTAGGCCTTCTTGCGGCCCGGGTTGCGGGTGCGCCAGGAGAGGTTCTCCTTGAACACCGGGCCCAGGATCAGCCCGATCAGGGGGACGCCCGCGAGCGTGGTGACGATATAGGCGAGGGCCAGCCCGAGGGTGTAGAGCATGCCCGGCAGATAGAAGTTCTTGGCGTTGCCGGTCATCATCGCGAAGACCACGCCGAAGGCCACCCCGAAGACGCCGCTGAAGGCGTGCTTGACTGTGTCCCGGCGGACCAGACGTACGGCGGTGAGCACCAGGGCGACGGCCAGCGCGGCGATCGCCGAGATGTGCAGGTCCTTGTTGACCGTGAAGATCGCGACGAACAGCAGGCCGGGGAGAACGGTCTCCACCGTGCCGCGGATGCCGCCGAAGGCCTCGAAGAGCGCCTTCTCGGTCACCGCCCTGGCGTCGGCGTCCGGGGCGGCGCCGGCAGCGGGGTCGGTGGTCGGTCGGTCGGTGGTCGGTCGGTCGTGAGACGTCACCGGCTACTCCTGTCCGAGCGGTCGGAGTTCGTACTTCGGGTTGAAGAGCACTCGGCGTCCGTGACTCATGGAGACCCGGCCCCAGGCGATGAGCTTACGGCCCGGCTCTATCCCGACGATGGAGCGGCGGCCGAGCCACACCACGTCGAGGGCCGCGGAGCCGTCGAACAGCTCCGCCTCCAGCGCGGGCACACCGGCGCGGGGCCGCAGCGTGACATGCCGCAGGGTGCCGGTGACCTTGACTATCTGGCGGTCGTCGCAGTCACAGATGCGCGTACACCCCGTCGCCTCCGTGTCCTGCTGCAGCTCGGCACTCTGCAGCTCCTCCTCGGAGGACGACAGCCTGTCGAGCATCCGGCGGAAGCGTCCGGCCGGCTTCTCGGATCGGGTCCCAGCACTCATAACCCCAGCGTACCGGTGGCCCCCACCGCGGATCACGAGCCGCTCGGCAACCTCGTGGCGCCGTGCTGCGGCGCCCGGCAACGGCGGACCCCCGGCCCGCCCCCGCTCCTCACTGCTCGAACCGGTACCCCATCCCCGGCTCCGTGATGCCGCATCCCCCGGGGACAACCCCCGGACCCCCGGCCCGCCCCCGCTCCTCACTGCTCGAACCGGTACCCCATCCCCGGCTCCGTGATGAAGTGCCGCGGGTGCGAGGGGTCCCTCTCCAGCTTGCGGCGGAGCTGGGCCATGTAGACCCGCAGATAGTTGGTCTCGGTGCCGTACGAGGGGCCCCACACCTCCTGGAGCAGCTGCTTCTGGCTGACCAGGCGGCCCTGGTTGCGGACCAGGACCTCCAGCAGGTGCCACTCGGTGGGGGTGAGGCGGATGTCGCGGCCGCCGCGGTTGACCTTCTTCGCGGCGAGGTCGACGGTGAAGCCGTCCGTCTCGACGATCACCTCGTCCTCGGCCGGCCCGGTGGGCTCAGCCCGGCGGACCGCGGCCCGCAGCCGGGCCAGCAGCTCGTCCATGCCGAACGGTTTGGTGACGTAGTCGTCCGCCCCCGCGTCCAGCGCCTCGACCTTCTCGTCCGAGGTCTGCCGGGCGGAGAGCACCAGGATCGGCACCCGCGTCCAGCCGCGCAGCCCCTTGATCACCTCGACGCCGTCCATATCGGGCAGCCCGAGGTCGAGGACGATGACGTCGGGGTGGCGGGCTGCGGCGAGCTTGAGGGCGGTGGCCCCGTCGGGGGCCGCGTCCACCTCGTACTTGCGCGCCTTCAGATTGATCACGAGGGCGCGGACGATCTGCGGCTCGTCATCGACCACAAGCACCCGGTTCACTGGCGTTCTCCCCTTTGGTTACGGTCTCTCGGTCCCCGTCGGGCCGTGCCCGCGGGGGAAGTGGTGGGGGTGGTCCGGACGGCCGTGCTCATGTGATGGCCTCGGCCGGAAGATCGGGGCGGACCGGGGGTCGGCCGGCCGCGGCCTGCAGGGTCAGCACCATGGTCATACCGCCTCCCGGGGTGTCCTCGGCGGCGAGCGTGCCGCCCATCGCCTCCGCGAAGCCGCGGGCCACGGCGAGGCCGAGCCCCACTCCTGCGCCGCGCGGGGCGTCCCCGTAACGCTGGAAGGGCTCGAAGATCCGGTCCTTGGCACTGTCGGGGACGCCCGGCCCGCGGTCGGCGATCCGCAGTTCCACCCGGTCGCCGAGCGCGCTGGCCGAGACCAGCACCGCCGCACCGTCCGGGCTGTATTTCACGGCGTTCTCGACGAGATTGGCGACGGATCGTTCCAGCAGCCCCGGGTCGACGGCGACGATCGGCAGCTCCTCGGGGATGTCGAGGGTGACGCTGCCCTCCGGTACGCCGCCGAGCGCCATCGGGACCACCTCGTCGAGGTCGATCTCGCGGATCAGCGGGGTGACCGTGCCGGTCTGCAGCCGTGACATGTCCAGCAGGTTGCCGACCAGGTGGTCGAGCCGGTCGGCGCCCGCCTCGATGCCCGCCAGCAGCTCCGCCTCATCCTCCGGGGACCAGGCGACGTCGTCGGAGCGCAGGGACGTCACGGATGCCTTGATGCTCGCGAGCGGGGTCCGCAGATCGTGGCTGACCGCGGCCAGCAGCGCCGTCCTGATCCGGTTGCCCTCGGCCAGCTCGCGGGCCCGCTCGGCCTCGCCCACCAGCCGCTGCCGGTCCAGTACGACGGCGGCCTGGGCGGCGAACGCGGCCAGTACCCGCCGGTCCTCCGCGGGCAGCACCCGGCCGGTCAGCGCCAGCGCCATGTGGTCGCCCACCGGCATGTCGACATCGGCGTCCTCGGGGCGCAGCAGCGGCTCGCCGTCCCGGGAGTCGCCGGCGCGGCCCGCACACGTCCACGGGTCGACGTCGCCGGCCCGCTCCAGCAGTACCACCGTGTCCATGCCGAAGGTCTCGCGTACCCGCTCCAGCAGGGCGTCCAGGGCCGTCTCGCCGCGCAGCACGCTGCCCGCCAGGAAGGAGAGGATCTCCGACTCGGCGCGCAGCCGGGCGGCCTGGTGGGTGCGGCGGGCGGCGAGGTCCACGACGGAGGCGACCGACACCGCCACCGCGAAGAAGATCACGATGGCGACGATGTTCTTCGGGTCACTGACCGTGAGGGTGTGGGTGGGCGGCGTGAAGTAGAAGTTCAGCAGCAGCGAGCCGACCGCGGCCGACGCCAGCGCCGGCAGCTGCCCGCCGAGCAGCGCCGCGACGACGGTCAGGAAGAGGAAGAGCAGGACGTCGTTGGCCAGCCCGGGGCCGTTCGTGAGGCCGGTGAGCAGCAGCGAGAGCAGTGCCGGACCGGCCACGCCGACCAGCCAGGCGGCCACGATCCGGGCCCGGCCCAGCCGCGCCCCGCGCGCCACCGGCAGCCCCCGGCCCTTGGCCACCTCGTCGTGCGTCACGATGTGCACGTCGAGGTCGGGTCCCGAGTCGCGGGCGACCGTGGCCCCCACACCCGGCCCGAAGACGTACTGCCAGGCCTTGCGGCGACTCGACCCGAGGACGATCTGCGTGGCGTTCACACCGCGCGCGAACTCCAGCAGGGCGAGCGGGATGTCGTCCCCGATGACGTGATGGAACGTACCGCCCAGGTCCTCCACCAGCGTGCGCTGGACGGCGAGTTCCTTGGGCGAGGCCGACGTCAGCCCGTCGCTGCGGGCGATGTAGACGGCGAGCACCTCGCTGCCCGAGCCCTTCGCCGCCATGCGGGCCGCGCGGCGGATCAGCGTACGGCCCTCGGGGCCGCCGGTCAGCCCGACGACAATGCGCTCGCGCGCCTGCCAGGTGGAGCGGATCGAGTGCTCCGCGCGGTACTCCTGCAGATATTCGTCCACCCGGTCGGCGACCCACAGCAGCGCCAGCTCGCGCAGCGCGGTGAGATTGCCCGGCCGGAAGTAGTTGGACAGGGCGGCGTCGACCTTGTCGGACTGGTAGATGTTGCCGTGCGCCATCCGGCGGCGGAGCGCCTGTGGCGACATGTCGACCAGTTCGATCTGGTCGGCGCGGCGGACGACTTCGTCGGGAACGGTCTCCTGCTGACGCACGCCCGTTATCGACTCGACGACGTCACCGAGCGATTCGAGATGCTGGATGTTGACGGTCGAGATCACATTGATCCCGGCTTCCAGCAGCTCCTCGATGTCCTGCCAGCGCTTGCCGTTGCGCGATCCGGGGATGTTGGTGTGCGCCAGCTCGTCGACCAGTGCCACGGCCGGCCGCCGTTCCAGTACCGCGTCCACGTCCATTTCGGTGAAGGACGTACCGCGGTACTCCAGCTCCCGGCGCGCGATGTGCTCGAGCCCGTGCAGCATCACCTCGGTACGCGGGCGGCCATGGTGCTCGACGAAGCCCACCACGACATCCGTACCGCGCTCCATGCGCCGGTGCGCCTCGGACAGCATCGCGTACGTCTTGCCGACGCCCGGTGCCGCGCCGAGATATATCCGTAGCTTGCCGCGTGCCATGGCCCCATTGTCTTACGTGAAGGCCGCCCCCACCGGGCTGGACCTGCTCCGACCCTACAGACCCCACAGGCGGACAAAAGCCGCAGGTGGCGGCTCCGGATGCGGTTTTGACGCGACTCTGATACGCGGGTCGCCGATACCCCGGTCACCGCGCCGCGGGGCACCGTAAAACTCCGTCGCCCGGGCGCGCACCGGCTGCGAGGATGCCCGTATGGCCGAGTTGCACACCGCTCATACCTCCACCCTGGACACCGCCACCCTCGGGGCGGCCCGCATCCTCCTGTACGACGTGTTCGACGACATGACCGCGGAGGACTGGGAACACTCGCTCGGCGGTATCCATGCACTGATCCATGAGGACGGCGAACTCATCGGCCATGCGGCCGTCGTCCAGCGCCGGTTGCTGCACGGCGGCCGGGCGCTGCGCTGCGGCTATGTGGAGGGCGTCGGCGTCCGCGCGGACCGCCGCGGCCGGGGCCACGGCGCCGCCATGATGGAGGCACTGGAGCGGGTGATACGCGGCGCCTACGACCTCGGCGCACTGGCCGCCTCCGAGGACGCCGCGGACTTCTATGCGGCGCGCGGCTGGCAGTTGTGGCGCGGCTGCTCCTGGGCCCTGACGCCGGACGGCATCCGGCGCACCCCCGACGAGGACGGCTGCCTCTACGTCCTGCCGACGGCGGCCGCCGTCGACCTCGACGCGGACCTTGGCTGCGACTGGCGGGAGGGCGACGTCTGGTAGCTCCGGCCCTCCCGGCCGGCGCCCCTACGGCCTGCGGGCCGGCGGGCCGTCGGCGCGGGCGTGCCCTTGAGCCGGGGGCCCGCCCTGGCGGCGGGCCGCCGGCTCAGCGTGCGGCGGGGGCGGCGCCTTCGGAGGCGGTGGGCGCCGGGCTCCCGGAGGGCGCGTCGCCGTCGCGGGAGGGGCCCGGCGCCGCGGGCCGGCGGCCGGCATCGGCTCCCCCGTTCGTGCCCGCCTCCGCGCCCGCGTCCGTCCCCGCGCGGGGCGCGCTCCGGCGCGTGCTGACGGCCGACAGCCCCAGCGCGACGAGCATCAGCGCGGCCGAGACGAGCGGGAACCAGCGCTCGCCGAGCACGGTGAGCGCGAGGCTGCCGGCGCCGCCCGCGGCGGCCATACCCAGGTAGAGAGCGCTGCTGTTGAGGGAGATCAGCAGCGGCGCGTTGGGCGGGTCGAGGGATGCCAGGCGGTGCGGCAGCGCGACGGCGACGGGCCAGGCGGCGAGCGGAGCGAGCGCGGCGTAGATCAGCGCGCCGGTCATCGTGGTCGCGGCCCAGGGCAGGGCGAGGTACATCGTCGCGGCCAGTGCGCCGCCGGTGAGCAGGACGATGCGTACCCCCAGGCGGTCCACGGCCCGGCCGCCCAGCCAGTTGCCGGCGACCGAGGCGATGCCGGAGACGAGCATGATCAGGCTGAGCCGGCCGGCGTCGCCGCCGGTGGCCGGGCGTACCGCCGTGCCGAGGAAGATGTAGACCAGGTTGATGGCCAGGAAGAACGTCAGGGTGGTGACGGCGGCTCCCTGGACGCGGCGATCGCGCAGCGGGGCGAGGCGGGCGCGCAGGCCGGGCGCGGCGCCGGGGGCCGGCAGGTCGCGCAGCAGGAGGGCGAGGCCGAGGAACGCGGCGGCCCCCAGGACCACCACCAGCCACATCGTCAGCCGCCAGTCGGTGCGGCCGAGGTAGGTGCCCAGGGGCACGCCGAGCGCGGTGGCCACCGTCATTCCGCCGAGGACGGTGGCCAGTGCGCGGCCGCGCCGCTCGGGCGGTACGAGGGTGGTGGCCACGGCGTTGGCGGTGGGGGTGTAGAGCGCGGCGCCGGCCGCCGCCAGCACCCGAGTGGCCAGCAGGACGGGGTAGTTGGGTGCCACGGCGCTGAGCGCATTGGCCACGGTGAAAACGGTGAGCGCGACCAGCAGCACACCGCGGCGCGGCCATCTGGCGACGGCGGTCGCGAGCACCGGGGCGAGCACCGCGTAGGACAGGGCGAAGACGGTGACCATCTGACCGGCCGCCGGGACGGAGACGCCCAGGTCGTGGGCCACGAGGCCGAGGATGCCGGCCATGACCATGGAATCGGTGCCCATGGCGAACGTACCGAGGGCGAGCAGTAACAGACGAAGACGCACGGAGGTCCTTCCCAGCGCGGAGGGGAGAGGCCGGATAAGTTTGACGTGCGTCAAACAATAGAGATTGTTGGATGATTGTCAAACAATTGGGGAGCGGGGGTCCGGAGGGAAATTAGGCTGAGCGGTTGCAGAGCGGCGACGGAAGGAGGCCCCGGTGAGCGGCGGCGCTGCGGGTGACGGCGAGGGTGTGCTGCTGGAGCAGCCGGAGACCGCGGACATCGAGCTGGTGAAGGTGCTGCATGCGCTCGGGGATCCGACGCGGCTGCATCTGCTGCGGATCTACGCGAGCGGCGACCAGTACGACTGCTCGTCGCAGCGGCTGGGACTCGCCCATCTGCACAAGTCAACGGTGTCGCACCATATGCGGATCATGCGCGAGGCCGGGATCACCTCCACGCGGGCCGTCGGGCGCAACCGCTATGTGCAGCTGCGCCGCGCCGACCTCGACGCACGGTTTCCCGGGCTGCTGGCGGCATTGCTGACGACCCTTCAGGACGAAGCCCTTTGAGGTCGAGGTCCTTTGAGAGGTCCTTCAGGAGGGCGCCCTCCCCGGCACCGTACGTAGGCACGCGCGCCCTCCTCGGCCGTAGGTAACGGCATACAGCGCGGCGGGCGGCCCCGGGGAGGATCTCCCCGGAGCCGCCCGCCGCGACGGCCACTCAGCCCTGGCTCCGCACCAGCCCCTTCAGGGCGATGTTGAGCTCGAGGACGTTCACCCGCGGTTCGCCCAGGAAACCCAGGGCGGGACCGTCGGTGTGCTCCTTGACCAGCTGCGCCACCTTGCCGGCGGGGAGGTGGTTCTCCTTGGCCACCCGGGCCGCCTGCAGCCGGGCGTACTCCGGTGAGATGTCGGGGTCGAGGCCGGAGCCGGAGGACGTCACCGCATCCGCCGGGACCTTCGACTCGGGCACCCCGTACGTCGTGGCGACCCACTTCTTGCGTTCCCGCACCGCCTTGATCAGGTCGGTGTTGGTGGCGCCCAGGTTGGAGGCGCCGGAGACCTGGAGGTCGTACTGCGTGTTGACGCCGTTGGTCTTGTTGCTGCCCAGTCCCGCCGACGGGCGCGGCTGGAAGAACCTCAGGTCCGGGACGGGGTTTCCGGCCTTGTCCTGGCCCTTGTCGTAGCGCTGGCCGATCAGCGAGGAGCCGACGACCTTGCCGTCGGACTTCACCTCGGAGCCGTTGGCCTTGCCGGGGAACGCCGCCTGCGCCACTCCGGTGACCACCAGCGGGTAGATGACCCCGCAGACCACGGTCAGTACGAGCAGGGCGCGCAGCCCCGCCCCGATCAACCGGGCGGTGTTGCTTACGGAGTTGTTCATGTCGGTCACCAGCTCCTTAAGTCAGTGCAGCCCGGGGATGAGAGAGATGAGCAGGTCGATGAGCTTGATGCCGATGAAGGGGGCGATCAGGCCGCCGAGCCCGTAGACGGCGAGGTTCCGCCGCAGCATCTTGTCGGCGCTGACCGGCCGGTACTGCACGCCCTTGAGGGCGAGCGGCACCAGCGCGATGATGATCAGCGCGTTGAAGATGATCGCGGAGAGGATCGCGGAGTTGGGGCTGGACAGCCGCATGATGTTGAGGGTGTCCAGGCCCGGGTAGGCCACCGCGAACATCGCCGGGATGATCGCGAAGTACTTCGCGACGTCATTGGCGATCGAGAAGGTCGTCAGCGCGCCACGGGTGATCAGGAGCTGCTTGCCGATCTCGACGATCTCGATGAGCTTGGTCGGGTTGGAGTCCAGGTCCACCATGTTCCCGGCCTCCTTGGCGGCCGAGGTCCCGGTGTTCATGGCCACGCCGACATCCGCCTGCGCCAGCGCCGGAGCGTCGTTCGTCCCGTCGCCGGTCATCGCGACCAGCTTGCCGCCCGCCTGCTCCCGCTTGATCAGCGCCATCTTGTCCTCGGGCGTGGCCTCCGCGAGGAAGTCGTCCACCCCCGCCTCGTCCGCGATCGCCTTCGCCGTCAACGGGTTGTCACCCGTGATCATCACGGTCTTGATGCCCATCCGGCGCAGCTCGTCGAACCGCTCGCGCATGCCGTCCTTGACGACGTCCTTGAGGTGGATGACGCCAAGGACGCGGGCGCCCTTGTCGTCCTCGACGGCCACCAGCAGCGGCGTGCCGCCGGCCTGCGAGATCGCGTTGCTCAGCGTGTCGGCGTCGTCGGCGACGCTGCCGCCGCGCTCGGTGACCCAGGCGATGACCGAACCCGAGGCGCCCTTGCGGACCTTGCGGCCGTCCACGTCCACACCCGACATACGGGTCTGGGCGGTGAACGGCACCCACTCGGCGCCCGTCAGCTCACCCTGGTGGCGCTCGCGCAGCCCGTACTTCTCCTTGGCCAGGACGACGATGGAGCGGCCCTCGGGCGTCTCGTCGGCCAGCGAGGAAAGCTGCGCGGCGTCCGCGACCTCCGCCTCGGTCGTCCCGCGGACGGGCACGAACTCGGCGGCCTGGCGGTTGCCCAGGGTGATGGTGCCCGTCTTGTCGAGCAGCAATGTCGATACATCGCCTGCCGCTTCGACGGCGCGCCCGGACATCGCGAGCACATTGCGCTGGACGAGCCGGTCCATACCGGCGATGCCGATGGCCGACAGCAGCGCACCGATCGTCGTCGGGATCAGGCAGACCAGCAGCGCGAGCAGCACGATCATGGGCTGTTCTGCGCCCGCGTAGATCGCGAACGGCTGGAGGGTGACGACCGCCAGCAGGAAGACGATGGTGAGCGACGCGAGCAGGATGTTCAGCGCGATCTCGTTGGGGGTCTTCTGCCGTGCGGCGCCCTCGACGAGGTTGATCATCCGGTCGATGAAGGTCTCGCCCGGCTTCGTCGTGATCTTGATGACGATGCGGTCGGAGAGCACCTTCGTCCCGCCGGTGACGGCCGAGCGGTCGCCGCCCGACTCCCGGATCACCGGGGCCGACTCGCCCGTGATCGCGGACTCGTCCACCGACGCCACACCTTCGACGACGTCGCCGTCACCCGGAATGATGTCGCCGGCCTCGCAGACGACCAGGTCACCGATGCGCAGCTCGGTACCGGGGACCTGCTCCTCCGTCGCACCGTTCAGCCGGCGCGCCACGGTGTCGGTCTTGGCCTTGCGCAGGGTGTCGGCCTGCGCCTTGCCCCGGCCCTCGGCGACCGCCTCCGCGAGGTTCGCGAAGACGACCGTCAGCCACAGCCAGGCGGCGATCGCCCAGCCGAACCAGTCCGAGGGGGACTTGACGGCGAAGATCGTGGTCAGCACGGAGCCGACCTCGACGACGAACATCACGGGGGACTTGACCATCACCCGCGGGTCGAGCTTGCGTATCGCGTCCGGGAAGGACTTGACCAGCTGCTTGGGGTCGAAGAGCCCGCCGCCCACGCGGCCGTCGCCGGGCTTGTGCCCGCTGGGAACGTCCTGGTGCGGAGCGCGAGTCGGAGTTGCTGTCGAACTGGAGGCCATGGAGCCGGGCCCTTCCGGTTTCACGGGGGCGGTCATGACAGGCCCTCCGCCAGCGGCCCGAGGGCCAGCGCCGGGAAGTACGTCAGACCGGTGATGATCAGGATCGTGCCGACGAGCAGCCCGGCGAAGAGCGGCTTTTCGGTACGCAGGGTGCCCGCGGTTTCCGGGATCGGCTTCTGCTCGGCGAGCGAGCCGGCCAGCGCGAGCACGAACACCATCGGCAGGAAGCGGCCGAGCAGCATCGCCAGACCGATCGTGGTGTTGTACCAGGGCGTGTTGGCGTTCAGTCCGCCGAAGGCGGAGCCGTTGTTGTTGGCACCGGAGGTGAAGGCGTAGAGCACCTCGGAGAAGCCGTGCGAACCGGCGCCCATGGCCTTGGTGTTGAGAATCGAGCCCAGCGCGTCCGGCAGCACCATGGACGCGGCGGTGAAGCCGAGCACCAGGGTGGGCGTGATGAGGATGTAGCAGGCGGCGAGCTTGATCTCGCGGGTGCCGATCTTCTTGCCGAGGTACTCGGGCGTACGGCCGACCATCAGGCCGGCGATGAACACCGCGATGATCGCCATGACGAGCATGCCGTAGAGGCCGGATCCCACACCGCCGGGCGCGATCTCACCCAGCATCATGCCCAGCAGCTGGATGCCGCCGCCGAACGCCGTGAACGAGGAGTGGAACGAGTCCACCGCTCCGGTGGAGGTCAGGGTGGTGGCCACGGAGAAGATCGCGGAGCCACCGACACCGAACCGGGTCTCCTTGCCTTCCATGGCGGCGCCCGCGGCCTGCAGGGCCGGGCCGCCGTGCGCGAACTCGGTCCACATCATCAGGGCGGTGAAGCCGAGCCAGATGATGCCCATCGTGGCGAGGATCGCGTAGCCCTGCTTCACGTTCCCGACGAGCTTGCCGAAGGTGCGGGTCAGCGCGAACGGGATGACCAGGATCAGGAAGATCTCGAAGAGGTTGGTGAAGGCGGTGGGGTTCTCGAAGGGGTGGGCGGAGTTGGCGTTGAAGTAGCCGCCTCCGTTGGTGCCCAGCTCCTTGATGACCTCCTGGGAAGCCACCGCGCCGCCATTGGTCTGCTGGGCACCGCCCATGAACTGTCCGACCTCGTGGATGCCGGAGAAGTTCTGGACGGCACCGCAGGCCACCAGGACGATGGCGCCGACGACGGAGATCGGGACGAGGATCCGTACGGTGCTGCGGACCAGGTCGGCCCAGAAGTTGCCGAGGTCGCCCGTGCGGGACCGGGCGAAGCCGCGGACGAGGGCGATCGCGACGGCCATACCGGTGGCCGCGGAGACGAAGTTCTGCACCGCGAGGCCGGCGGTCTGCACGACGTGGCCCATGGCCTGCTCGCCGCTGTAGGACTGCCAGTTGGTGTTGGCGACGAAGGACGCGGCGGTGTTGAACGCCTGGTCCGGGCTGATCGCGGCGAAGCCGAGGGACAGCGGCAGGCCACCCTGGAGGCGCTGCAGGAGGTAGAGGAAGAGCACACCCGCCGCGGAGAAGGCCAGGACGCCGCGCAGGTAGGCGGGCCAGCGCATCTGGGCGTCCGCGTTGGCGCCGATGCAGCGATAGATGATCTTCTCGACGCGAAGGTGCTTGGGGGAACTGTAGACGGCGGCCATGTAGTCGCCGAGCGGACGGTACGCCAGGGCCAGCGCCGCGACGAGCGCTATCAGCTGGAGCACACCTGCAAGAACGGGGCTCATCTAGTGCTCAGAACCTCTCCGGGAAGACGAGGGCGAGGACCAGATATCCGAGCAGGGCGACGGCAACGATCAGGCCGACGATGTTCTCGATGGTCACAGCTTCGTCACCCCCTTGGCGACGAGAGCCACCAGCGCGAAGACCGCGACCGTGACAACGACGAAGGCCACGTCGGCCATCGTGTGCTCCTAGATGGATGGGGAGATGAGGACCCCCAAAGCAAAGCGTCCTTCCGACGTCGCACGACCGCCGTTGACGTCTCCCTTACGGCCATTAGCGCTCTGTTGACGATTTTCATACGCGTTCCGACCTGACCTGCACAAACACCGAGGGCCCGCACCCCCTCAACGGGGATACGGGCCCTCATGACCCTCACTGTTCCGGCCGACCTCGGCGCACTCCGTGCGCCCGCCGGCCGGGGATGTGTCAGCGGATCTCGGTGATCTCCGGACCGCGCTCCAGGCGCTCCACGCCACCACCGAAGCGCGACCCTCCGGCCGCATCCTGCTGCACACCGTCCGGCACCATCTGGGCGTCGTCCGGCAGCTTCAGGACGATCGGGTCGCGCGGCGCCATCGGCGCCTCGCCACGGACGATCACGGTGTCCCGGAAGATGTGCTCCAGCACCCCGGCGGCCTGCGGCTGCACCGCGCCCTGCCCGGAGATCACACCGCGCAGGAACCACCTGGGGCCGTCGACGCCGACGAACCGCACGACCTGCACGCCGTTCGTCCCGTCCGGCAGCTGCACGGGGACCTGGGCGCGCAGCTCCCAGCCCAGCGGGCCCTCGACCTCGTCGATGGCACCGCCCTGCTGGGTGATGCCGGAGGCGATCTCCTCGCGGACCTCGCCCCAGATGCCCTCGTTCCTGGGGGCGGCGAAGGCCTGCAGCTGTACGGCGCTGTCCTGCAGCACCACGGTCGCGGCGACGATCGCGTCCCCGGCGACCTCCACCCGCAGCTCCATGCCCTCGACCCCGGGCACGAACAGCCCGCCGAGGTCCACCCGGCCCTCGCCGGGCTCCTTGACCTCCGACGAGTCCCAGGGGCCGTCGGGGCGCGGCGCGGGCGGGAGACCGATCCGCTGATCGCTCGCCTCGTCCTCGTCGGCGTCGCTCACCGCTGCCTCCTCGGCGAGCGCGGTGTCCTGCGCCGGCTCCTGGCGAGCCTCGTTCTTCTTGCGACGTCCGAACACGTCACTGTCCTTCCCGGTCGGCACCGACCGATGCGTATCCATTCCCGCCCGTGGACCCACCCACCGCCGCATGACCGCCGGTGGAACCGAATCCCCCCTCGGCCCGCGCCGAGCCGGGAAGTTCCGCCACCTCGTGGAAGCGCACCTTCTCGACCTGCTGGACGACCAGTTGGGCGATCCGGTCGAATCTCTCGAACCGCACGCTCTCGCGCGGGTCCAGATTGACCACGATCACCTTGATCTCCCCACGGTACCCGGCATCGACCGTCCCGGGGGCATTCACCAACGCCAGGCCGCACCGGGCGGCGAGACCCGAGCGGGGATGCACGAAGGCGGCGTACCCGTCGGGCAGCGCGATCGACACCCCGGTGGGGAGCACGGCGCGCTCCCCCGGCGCCAGCTCGGCGGCCTCGGTGGTCACCAGATCCACGCCCGCGTCGCCGGGATGCCCGTACGACGGAACGGGCACCTCCGGATCCAGCCGCCGCAGCAGCACATCCACCGGATTCCGTACCTGACTCACGGGTTCACCTCGAAGGCACGCGCTCGCTTGACCTGGTCCGGGTCGGCCATCGCCGCCTGGATCTCCTCGGTCCGTCCGTTGTCGATGAAGTGGTCGACCTTCACCTCGATGAAGACGGCCTCCGCGCGGACCGCGACCGGGCCGTCCGGCCCGCCTATCCGGCCCTCGGCCGACGAGTAGATCTTCCGCCCGGCCACCGCCGTGACCCGCGCGTCCAGGTGCAGCACCGTGCCCAGCGGCACCGGCCGCACGAAGTCCGTCTCCAGCCGGCCGGTCACCGCGATCACCCGCAGCAGCCAGTTCAGCGAGCCGAGCGTCTCGTCCAGCGCGGTGGCCAGCACGCCGCCGTGCGCCAGGCCCGGTGCGCCCTGGTGGGCCTCCTTGACCGTGAACTCCGCCCGTACGCTGACACCGTCACCGGCCCGCGCCTCCAGGTGCAGACCGTGCTGCTGGCCGTCGCCGCAGCCGAAGCAGCGGTCGTAGTGCGCGCCGAGGAGTTCGCCGGGCGCCGGCGCCTCCGGATGCCGCACCGGAGCGACGGCGTCCTTCGGTGGCGTCAGCCGCGGCGCCTCCGACCTCGTTCTGTCAGTTCCACTCACGAGTGCAGACCCTACCCGCGCGCGTAACGGGCCCGCGCCGCCGTGCCAAGCTGGAGCCATGCAGTCGTACGAAGAACGCCTCACCGCGCCCCGGTCCTGGTGGGTGATCGCCACGCTGATCGGCGTCGCCTGCGCCCTGATGCTGCTCCCGCTGGGGACGCTGCCGATGCTCGGCGGGCTGATCGGCGGCGCGGCGCTCGCCGCGGTGGCGGTGAGCTCGTACGGCTCGGCGCGGATCCGGGTGGTGGGCGACTCGCTGATCGCGGGTGACGCGAAGATCCCGGTGACGGCGCTGGGTGAGGCCCAGGCGCTGGACGCCGACGAGGCGATGGCCTGGCGTACGCACAAGGCCGATGCGCGGGCGTTCATGCTGCTGCGCGGCTACATCCGTACCGCGGTGCGGGTGGAGATCACCGACCCCCAGGACCCGACGCCGTACGCGTATCTCTCGACGCGCGAGCCGGAGCGTCTGGTGGCGGCGCTGGCGGCCGTACGCGCCTGACGGAGCGGCGTCCGGCCTTGCGGGGCCCCTCAGGGCCGTACGGAGTCCGGAAGGGCGTCCCACGGGACCTGGCTGCGGCGCAGGTCCTTGCGGATCTTGTCGGCCAGCCGTGCCGTGTCGCGGCGGTTCATGAACGCGCCCACGGCGGCGCCCACCAGGAACGGCATGAGGTTGGGAAGGTTGCGCAGCGTGCGCTTCATGACCTGCCGGCGCAGTTCGCGGCGCATCTGCACACCCAGCGCGACGTCCAGTGTCGCGGGGTTGGTGATCTCGATGCCCCGCTCCTCCGTCCAGGAGGTCAGTGTGGCCAGCGCGCGCTGCCGGCGATTCCCCCGGGGCCGCAGGCCGTAGACCTCGTGCAGCTCGGCGATCAGCTTGAGCTCCACGGAGGCGACGCCGACGATCTCGGCGGTCAGCTCGTACAGGATGGCGGGCGGTGCGGGCAGCATCGCCGCCGCGCCCACGCCCGCACCGACGGTGGCGGTGCCCTTGCAGGCACTCTCGATCAGCTTGTCCGCCAGCTCCTCGGGGGTCAGGCCGGGGAACTGCGCGCGCAAGGTCGCAAGGTCGCGGACCGGGATGCGCGGGGCGGTGTCGACGATCCGGTCGGCGATGGCGGCGAGCCGTGCCCGCGCGCCGACGCGGCCGGTCCGGGCACCGCGGACGGCCGTGGCCGCGAGCGAGGCCATGCGGCCTCTCCCCCGCTCTCGGCTTCGCTCGAGCGGGCGGTGCCCCCACTGCGGTGTGCCGGTCGTCCGCTCCGCGGGCAGGGCGGTCGGGTCGGCGGGCACGGGCGCGTTGTCTCCGCGTGATCGTGCGCCGGCCGCCGGACCTTTCTCGCCCCTTGGTCCCTTACGGAACGGGTTCACGCCTGGCACGGCGTCGGCCGTTCTCAGGCCGCGCAGTCGCGGCAGATCGGGTTGCCGTTCTTGTCCTCCGCGGCCAGCTGGCTGCGGTGGTGGACCAGGAAGCAGCTCATGCACGTGAACTCGTCCTGCTGCTTGGGCAGCACGCGCACAGCGAGCTCTTCGTTGGACAGGTCGGCGCCGGGCAGTTCCAGGCCTTCGGCCTGCTCGAACTCGTCGACGTCGACGGCCGAGGCGGACTTGTCGTTCCGCCGCGACTTCAGCTCCTCGATGCTGTCCTCGTTGAGGTCGTCATCGGTCTTGCGTGGGGTGTCGTAATCCGTAGCCATTTTCGCTCTCCCCCTCTGGGTGTCTGCGGTGTCTCAGCGCTCGTAACGCGTGAGAGGCCGGACTTGTGCCCGACCTGAGGCGGAGATTTTGCCTCACATCAAGGTCTGTTACTCAATCGACACCCAACCGCACCCCTGAAGAGGTGATCGGTTTGGATGGCGATCAGGACCGTACACGGTCCGAAAGTCGCACCTCGCGCAGCCCATCACGTGTACTTCCCGTGATCAGGCCCCCGGGAAACCCGGATTTTCCCGGCTTTCCACCGGGTGTTTTGATCACTCACCGTAGATGGCCGGAAATTCGCGCCTGTGAGGGATCACACACGCTCCGGGCGCCGGGAGGGCCGGCCGAATTCCGCGCAAAGCGAACTCGGGCGAAGGATCCTCGGTCACCGCCCTTTTCGTCAAACTCGGAGGCGAGGCGGTGTGCGGCCGCCCAGCGGGCGATCATGCGTACACATGTCCGAAACCGTCGGCGGACGCGCGTAACGCCTCCAGCGGCCGCACAGCCCCTCGCACGGCCCCGCAGGGCGGCGGGCGACGACCGCCCGGCGCCCGGCGGCCGCCTCAGAGCGGCAGCACGACCCGCACCACCAGCCCGCCGCCCTCGCGCGGCTCGGCCGTGATCGTGCCGTCATGGGCACGCACCACCGAGCGCACGATGGACAGGCCGAGGCCCACGCCCTTGTCGCTGCCGGTGCGCTCGGTGCGCAGCCGCCGGAACGGCTCGAAGAGGTTCTCGATCTCGTAGGCCGGGACGACCGGTCCGGTGTTGGACACCACCAGGACCGCGCAGCCGGGCTGCGGCTCCGTACAGACCTCGACCCAGCCCCCCTCGGGGACGTTGTAGCGCACGGCGTTCTGCACGAGGTTCAGCGCGATGCGCTCCAGCAGGACGCCGTTGCCCTGGACGAAGACCTGCTTGCGGACCCCGCGCAGCTCCACGCCCTTGGAGTGCGCCTCCTGGCGGCCCTGGTCGACGGCCTGGGCGGCGACCTCGGACAGATCGACGGGTTTCTTGTCGACGACCTTGTTCTCGCTGCGGGCGAGCAGCAGGAGGCCCTCCACCAGCTGCTCGCTGCGCTCGTTCGTCGCCAGCAGCGTCTTGCCGAGCTGCGCGAGCTCGGGCGACGCGTCCGGGTCGGCGAGCTGAACCTCCAGCAAGGTGCGGTTGATCGCCAGAGGGGTCCGTAGCTCGTGCGAGGCATTGGACACAAAGCGGCGCTGCGACTCGAAGGCCCGGTCCAGGCGGTCCAGCATCTCGTCGAAGGTGTCGGCGAGCTCCTTGAGCTCGTCGTCGGGCCCGCCCAGCTCGATCCGCCGGTGCAGATCGGAACCCGCCACCCGCTGGGCGGTGCGCGTGATGCGCCCCAGCGGGGACAGCACCCGGCCTGCCATGGCGTAGCCGAAGGCGAAGGCGACGAGGGTCAGGCCGAGGAGCGCGAGAAGGGAGCGGTTGAGGAGGGTGTTGAGGGCCACCGCACGCTGGTGCCGGAGGCACTCGCCGACCGCGCCGTTGAGCTGGTCCACGTTGATCACGGAGGGGGACAGCCCGCGGCAGGTGGCGCTCTCGATCGTCAGCTCCTTCGCGCCCACGATCTTGAAGGGGGGCTGGTTTCCCACGCTGAGCGCGTCCGCGGCCAGCATGTAGATGATCGTCAGCAGCACGATGCCGGCCATCAGGAACATCCCGCCGTACAGCAGCGTCAGCCGTATCCGGATCGTGGGCCGCAGCCAGGGGAACGGCCGGATGTTGGCCGGTGGCCGGGGGTCCCACGTGGGCTTGGGCGGGGTGGCGGGTGGCGGCGTGTGCGCCTTGGAGAACGAAGGCAAGGAAGGCATCGCCGGTCAGATCCGGTATCCCGAGCCGGGGACGGTGACGATGACGGCCGGCTCGCCCAGCTTGCGGCGCAGCGTCATGACCGTGACCCGGACGACGTTGGTGAACGGGTCGGTGTTCTCGTCCCAGGCCTTCTCCAGGAGCTGCTCGGCCGAGACGACCGTGCCCTCGCTGCGCATCAGCACCTCCAGCACCGCGAACTCCTTCGGTGCGAGCTGGACCTCCTTGCCGTCCCGGAAGACCTCGCGGCGGTTGGGGTCCAGCTTGATGCCGGCCCGTTCCAGGACGGGCGGCAGGGCGACGGTCGTACGGCGCCCCAGGGCGCGCACCCGGGCCGTCAGCTCGGTGAACGCGAAGGGCTTGGGGAGGTAGTCGTCCGCGCCGATCTCCAGGCCCTCGACGCGGTCGCTGACGTCACCGGAGGCGGTGAGCATCAGGACGCGGGTGGGCATGCCCAGCTCGACGATCTTGCGGCAGACGTCGTCGCCGTGCACCAGCGGCAGGTCGCGGTCGAGGACAACGACGTCGTAGTCGTTGACCGCGATCCGCTCCAGGGCGGCAGCGCCGTCGTAGACCACGTCGACAGCCATGGCCTCCCGGCGTAGTCCGGTGGCCACCGCATCGGCGAGCAGCTGCTCGTCCTCGACGACGAGTACACGCACGTCGCTTGTCCTTCCTCAGGGCCCTTTGGGGCAGGGCACAACATCTCTCAGAGCCCTTCCATCCTGCCCCGAAGAGCCATAAACCGGCGGTAAGAGGGGGTGCGGAGGGTTTCAGAGCGGGCGCCGGATGCCGGATGGCCAGATTCCTGGACGGGTTGAGGTTTCCGTGAGGTTTGGGGTGGGGAGGACGTCTGCACACCCGCGATCACACCCTGTTGGCGTCATTTGGCGGCCGATCCACCGCAGGGACCACGCCGTGATCGACCCACCCGTCGGCACACCCCCGTGCCACCGACCCACGACGAGGGGGCGCACCATGGACGCGTTCACCGCAGGCATTCTGCAGCGCATAAAGAACACCGAAGCCGATCTGGACCGGGCCCGTGCGTCGGGCGACGACTTCCTCGCCGAGGTCGAGCAGGCAGAGCTTGAGGACCTGCAGCGTCTGGCCACCGAGCATGGCGTGGAGGTCGGCGCGGTCAGCAACGCCTGACCTCCCGGCCGTCCACGACGGGAGCGCCCCGGCACCGCAGGGCTGGTGCCGGGGCGCTTTCGTGCGTCTGTGGGCCCCTGCGTCGGTGGCCCCGTGCGTCGGTGGGCCCGTCGGCCGGGGTCAGTCGTGCCAGGCGCCGAGCTCGTCCAGGAGCGGCTGCAGCTGCCCGAAGAGGGCCGGTGAGGCCGCCAGGGTCAGCTCGCCGGAGGCGGCCCGGCCCGGACGGCCCCCGGTGAGCAGGCCGGCCTCCTCGGCGATCAGCACACCGGCCGCCAGGTCCCAGGGGTTGAGGCCGCGCTCGTAGTAGGCATCCAGCCGGCCGCAGGCCGCATCGCACAGGTCGATCGCGGCCGATCCCCCGCGCCGAATGTCGCGGACCTGCGGCAGCAGGGTGCGCACCACCTCCGCCTGGGCCGCCCGGCGCTCGGCGAGATAGCCGAAGCCGGTGGCGACCAGCGCCTGGGAGAGCGGCGGCGCGGGCCGGTGGCGGATGCGGACACCGTTGTTGAACGCGCCGCGGCCCCGGACGGCCTGGTAGGTCTCGCCGCGCATCGGGGCGGCGACGACGCCGACGACGGTCTCGCCGTCCTTCTCGGCGGCGATGGACACCGCCCAGGAGGGCAGGTCGTAGAGGTAGTTGACGGTGCCGTCGACGGGGTCGATGACCCAGCGGACCCCACTGGTGCCGTCGACGCTTGCCCCCTCCTCCCCCAGGAAACCGTCGTAGGGGCGGCGTTCGGCGAGGAAGGTGGTGATCAGCTTCTCGGAGGCGAGGTCCATCTCGGTGACGACGTCGATGGGGCTGCTCTTCGTGGCGGCGACGCCCAGGTCGGCGGGCCGGCCGTCGCGCAGCAGCGCCCCGGCGCGCCGGGCGGCCTCCAGGGCCAGCTCCAGGAGTTCGTCGTACAGGGCGGCGGTCTCGTCGGCCTCGCCGGTCTCAGCGGTGTGCGTCGGGTCGGAGTGCAGTGGGTCGGGCACGTTGCTCCTTGCTCAGGCGGGCGGTGGTCGGGGACGTACGGGGCGGGCGCTGCGGCGGCGCGGGTACGGCTTCGGGGCTTACGCCGGGGCCTGTGTGAGGGGACCCTGCCAGTCCGCGCCGGCGGCGGCCGGGCGGGGCGCACGGGCGGGACAGCAGCCGACCGGGCACAGGTCGTGGGAGGCGCCGAGGGCGCCCAGGGCGCAGCGCTCCGGGGAGCGGCCGCGCTCGGTGGCCGCCCGCTCCAGGAGGAGGTCGCGGACCGCCGCGGCGAACCGCGGGTCGGCGCCGACGGTGGCCGACCTGGCGACCGGCAGCCCCAGTTCGGCGGCCTTGGCGGTGGCCTCCGTGTCGAGGTCGTACTTGACCTCCATGTGGTCCGAGACGAACCCGATGGGGGCCATGACGACGGCGGCGGCGCCCTCGGCGTGCACCGTCTCCAGGTGGTCGCAGATGTCCGGCTCCAGCCAGGGGATGTGCGGGGCGCCGCTGCGGGACTGGTAGACGAGCCGCCAGGGGTGCTGCACGCCGGTCTCCGCATGCACGGCGGCGGCGATCTCGCGGGCGACGTCCAGGTGCTGGGCGACATAGGCGCCGCCCTCGCCGTCCGAGGTGTGCTCCGCGGGCGTGCCGGAGGCGTCGGCGGCGGCCGTGGGGATGGAGTGCGTGGTGAAGGCGAGGTGCGCGCCCTGGCGTACGTCCTCGGGCAGTCCGGCGAGCGAGGCCAGTACGCCGTCGATCATCGGGCGGACGAAGCCGGGGTGGTTGAAGTAGTGCCGCAGCTTGTCGACCTGCGGTACGGGCAGGCCCTCGGCCTTGAGGACGGCGAGCGCGTCGGCGAGGTTCTCGCGGTACTGCCGGCAACCGGAGTACGAGGCATAGGCGCTGGTCGCCAGGACGGCGATACGGCGATGGCCGTCGGTGACCATCGTGCGCAGGGTGTCGGTCAGATAGGGCGCCCAGTTGCGGTTGCCCCAGTAGACCGGCAGGTCCAGGCCGTGTTCGGCGAAGTCCTTGCGGAGCGCGTCGAGCAGCTCGCGGTTCTGGGCGTTGATGGGGCTGACGCCGCCGAACAGGAAGTAGTGCTGCCCGACCTCTTTGAGGCGCTCACGGGGGATGCCGCGGCCGCGGGTGACGTTCTCCAGGAAAGGGACCACGTCGTCGGGGCCTTCGGGACCTCCGAAGGACAGCAACAGCAGGGCGTCGTAAGGGCGGGGGTCGCGCTGTTCGGGCATGTCGCTGATCCTGCCACCTCCGCCGTGCCGCGGCGGGCGGACCCCCTGCGCGCCCTGGGCGAACGAGGGGCGGAAAACCCGGAGGCGGCCGGCGCCTGGCCACCCGTAAGCTGTATCGGCCCTAGTCGTTCCTTACCGGCTGTATTCCTCAGCGAATCTCGGTCCTCACCTGGCGGAGCACCCCCGTTGTCCAGTCCCTACCGCGCCATATTCGGCCGTCCCGGCACCAAGTCCTTCTCCGCCGCCGGGCTGCTGGGCCGGATGACGCTGTCGATGATGGGCATCGGCATCGTCACGATGATCTCCCAGCTGACCGGGCGCTACGGCCTGGCCGGGATGCTGTCCGCGACGATCGCGCTGTCGGCCGCCGCCATCGGCCCGCAGATCTCCCGGCTGGTGGACCGGCACGGCCAGCGGCGGGTGCTGCGCCCGGTCACCCTCGTCTCCCTCGTCGCGGTCGCCGGTCTTTTGCTGAGTGCGCAGCAGCGCTGGGCGGACTGGACGCTGTTCGTCTTCGCGGCGTGCGTGGGCTGTGTGCCGAGCGTGGGCTCGATGGTCCGGGCGCGCTGGGCGGAGATCTACCGGGGCTCGCCGCGGCAGCTGCACACCGCGTACTCGTGGGAGTCCATCGTCGACGAGATGTGCTTCATCTTCGGCCCGATCCTGTCCATCGGGCTGTCGACGTCCTGGTTCCCGGAGGCCGGGCCGCTGCTGGCGGCGGTCTTTCTGGCGGCCGGTGTCTTCTGGCTGACCGCGCAGCGCCGTACGGAACCGATGCCGCACCCGCGCGAACACCACACCAAGGGCTCCGCGCTGCGTTCGCGGGGGCTGCAGGTGCTGGTGCTGACGTTCGTGGCAACGGGGGCGATCTTCGGGGCGACCGATGTGGTGACCGTCGCCTTCGCCGAGGAGGTGGGCCACAAGTCCGCCGCCAGCCTGGTGCTGGCCGTCTATGCGCTCGGCTCGTGTGCGGCGGGCGCGGTCTTCGGGCTGCTGCATCTCAAGGGGCACCCGTCCCGCCGCTGGGTGGTGGGGGTCTGCGCGATGGCCGTGAGCATGGTGCCGCTCCAGCTGGTGAGCTCGCTGCCACTGCTGGCGCTCGCGCTGTTCCTGGCGGGGCTGTCCGTCGCGCCGACGATGGTGACCACGATGGCACTGGTCGAGGAGCATGTGCCGCAGGCGAAGCTGACCGAGGGCATGACGTGGACGAGCACCGGGCTCGCGGTGGGCGTCGCGCTCGGCTCGGCGGCGGGTGGCTGGGTCGTGGACGCCCTCGGGGCGGCCCGCGGCTATCTGGTGCCGGGCACGGCGGGTGTCCTGGCCGCGCTGGTGGCGTTCGCCGGCTACCGCAGACTGCGCCCGCAGCCGACGCCGCCGGAGCCGGGCACCCCGGTCGCCGGTCCGGCCCCGGCCGGCGTGCGGCGGAACGACGAGCCGGTCGGTTAGGCGCTGCCGTACGGGACGTGCGCGCACCTGGCGCTGCGCACGCCTCCGGCCTCCTCGGGCGGGGGCCGCGGAACCGGCCCGCCCCTCTGGACCATCGGGGAAACCCACTCCCTCCTCTGGACCGTCAGCGAAAACCACTCCCCCTCTGGACCATCGGCACCCGGCACCACCGGCCCGCCCCTCTGGTCCGTCGGGAAGCCCGCCGCCTCCTCTGGACGCTCAGCGAAACCGGCTCTCCCCTCTGCTCCATCAGCGAGCCCGGCGCCCCCTGGGCCCGTCCGCGAGCGGCGGTCGTGTTACCGGCGGTACGACATGTCCGGGAGCCGGGCGATTCCGGCCGATTCCTTGATCATGTGATTCCCGTCACCACGCCTGGATGTCGCGTCGGTGACTGACATCATGCGCTGACACCAACGGCGGCCGAACCCGGCCTGCCCGCGCGGAGGGAGGGGACGTCACCATGGCAGCCAGTAACGCCGTCGGCGGCTCGGGAGGGCGCGGTCCCAGTGGACCGTGGCGTAACTGGGCTGGCAATGTCACCGCCCGCCCCGCCCGGAGCGTGGCCCCGGCAAGCACCGAGGAACTGGCGGCCGCCATACGCACCGCCGACGACGACGGCCTGACCGTGAAAGCGGTCGGCACCGGGCACTCCTTCACCTCTGCGGCCGCCACCGACGGGCTGCTCGTCCGCCCCGACCGGCTGACCGGCATACGCGCGGTGGACCGCGAGGCCGGGACGGTCACCGTGGCCGCCGGTACGCCCCTCAAGCGCCTCAACCAGACGCTTGCCGCGCACGGACTGTCGCTGACCAACATGGGCGACATCATGGAGCAGACGGTCTCCGGCGCCACCAGTACCGGCACCCACGGCACCGGCCGCGACTCGGCCTCCCTCGCCGCCCAGATCACCGCCCTCGAACTGGTCACCGCCGACGGCTCGGTCCTGACCTGCTCCGCCGAGGAGAACCCCGAGGTCTTCGACGTCGCGCGGCTGGGACTCGGCGCACTCGGTGTGATCACCGAGCTGACCTTCGCCGTGGAGCCGGAGTTCCTGCTGACCGCCCGCGAGGAGCCGATGCCCTTCGACGAAGTGACCGGCCGCTTCGACGAGTTCGTCGCGGAGAACGAGCACTTCGAGTTCTACTGGTTCCCGCACACCGGCAGCTGCAACACCAAGCGCAACAACCGCAGCCAGGGCCCCGCCGCGCCACCCGGAAAGATCAGCGGTTGGGTCGAGGACGAGCTGCTGTCCAACGGCGTCTTCCAGGTCGCCTGCACCGTCGGCCGGGCAATACCGGCCGCGATACCCGGCATCGCCAAGATCTCCAGCCGCGCGCTGTCGGCCCGTAGGTACACCGACATCCCCTACAAGGTGTTCACTTCGCCTCGGCGGGTGCGCTTCGTGGAGATGGAGTACGCGCTGCCCCGCGAGGCCGCCGTCGCGGCGCTGGGCGAGCTCAAGTCGCTGGTGGAACGCTCGGACTTCAAGGTGAGCTTCCCGGTGGAGGTGCGTGTCGCCCCCGCCGACGACATCCCGCTGTCCACCGCCTCCGGCCGGGACACCGTGTACATCGCCGTGCACATGTACCGCGGTACGCCCCACGAGGCGTACTTCGCCGCCGCCGAGCGGATCATGACCGCGCACGGCGGCCGCCCGCACTGGGGGAAGCTGCACACCCGCGACGCCGACTACCTTGCCGACGCCTATCCACGGTTCGGTGAGTTCACCGCGCTGCGCGACCGGCTGGATCCCGAGCGCCGCTTCACCAACGCGTATCTGCGGCGGGTCCTGGGCGACTGACGCCACGGGCGCGCGGCCGGCACCCTCAACGGGGCACCGGCCGCCGGCCGTTCGCGGCTCGCGCCGGGGCCGTCAGGAGGCGTTCGGCGCCGGAGTCTGCTGCTCGGCGCCGTTCGGGTCCGACCCGCCCTGGTCCTGGCCTCCGGTCGATCCGGCGCCGCTGTCGCCGCCGGTCCCGCTGCCACCGTCCGGGGAGTGGCTCGGTGACGGCTCGCCGGACGGGGACGTCTCGGGATCCGGCGAGCTCTTGCCGCCGTCGGACGGGGCCGGGGACGGGGACTGCGCTCCGCTGCCGGACTCGCTTCCGCTGCCGGTCCTGCCGGAGCCGCTGGGGTCCGGAGTCGGCTCGCCAGTGCTGCCGCCGTGCGTGCCATGGCCGGGGGAACGGCCCGGATCCGGCCTTCCGGGGCCACCGGGCCGCTGGTGCTGGACGCCTCCGACGCCGGTGAGACGGCCCAGCGTGGTGCCCGCCTGGCCGCTCGGCGTCGACCCGGTCATCAGCTCCGTGCCGGTGACGGCGCCCATGGCGAGCACGAAGACGGCGAGCGCACCGAGCGCGGGCCGCTTCCAGCCGCGCAGCCGGGTGCCATAGGTCGCGGCACTGATCTCCTCCGGCCGCCCGGCACGCCCGGCGCTGCCGGATGCGGGCGGTACGGCGGCGTCGCCCACACGGGAAGCCGCGTGGGCCGGCGCCGTGGTCCGGTCGTCCAGGCGCGGCACCAACTGCGTCTTGTCGGTGGGCCTGCCGCCGCCGGCCGCATCGGCCGGGCACAGCATCCGGGTCGCCTCGTCCGGCCGCGGCGCGGGGTGCGCGCCTGCGGGGTCACGGCGGTATGCCCGGGCGCCCTGCGGAAGCAGCTGGGTGCGGTCCATGTCGGGACCGGGACCGGGACTCTTGGCGGCGACGGCGGTGACGTCGTCCGGCGCGCCCTGTTTGTCGAAGGTCGGCAGCACCATCGTGCGCTGGGCACGGGCCGCCGCTCCGGTTGTGGATCGAGGGTGGGGAGAAGAGGCGCGGCGCGGCTTCGGCCTGGTCGTGACCGAGGCTTCCTTGATCTGTTCGCCGGTGCGCCGGAACAGATGCTGGAATATCGAGCCGCCGGTCGTGGCCACGACACTGACCAGACCCGCACCGATGATGGTTCCGTAGACGCCGAGCCGGCCCGCGAGATACGCGGCGATGGCCGCCGCGAGAGCGCTGCCGGCGACCTGGGCGACGCTCAGGTCGATCCGCTTCCTCTTCTGCTTCCTGTCGTTTTCGGTTTCTTCGTCCATCTCCTACCTTTGCTAGCCCCTTCGATCCAGCTTGCATGGAGAAGTGACCTTTTGGCGAAGTGGATAGTTCCAGTTCTGGAGATTTTGTGAATCTCACCACCCGTGACGGCGGTAGAGAGATCGACAAGGCGACCCAACTCCGTTTCCGCAACAGAACTTCAGCGGCGCGGCGGTCCACTTCAGTGGCCCAAATGGAGTACTGTGGCGAGCCCTGGCCCGGGATCCCGTCCGGCTGCCCGGATCCACGGGAAGGGCCCTGAAAGCGGCACTCGACCCGGGGCGCCGCCGCTCGGCACGGGTGATCGGTCACCGGGCACGCGACATGGTCACCGAGCGTTGCAAACTGGTAACCGTGTCATAACGGCGTTTCTGGGCCAAGCCTCGACTCGCCGGGCAACTCGGCAATGTTGTGGCAGGCTGCACCCGGGCAGGCCACACTCGACTAGCGGAAGCAGCGACGCACGTGACGTCGGCAGGCACCACCCGGGAGGTCCCCATGCCCGAACTGCGTGTCGTGGCCGTCTCCAACGACGGCACACGGCTGGTGCTCAAAGCTGCGGACAGCACCGAGTACACGCTTCCGATCGACGAGCGGCTGCGCGCCGCGGTCCGCAACGACCGCGCACGGCTGGGCCAGATCGAGATCGAGGTCGAAAGCCACCTGCGTCCGCGGGACATCCAGGCGCGGATACGAGCCGGCTCCTCCGCTGAGGAGGTCGCTCAGCTCGCCGGCATCCCCGTCGACCGGGTGCGCCGCTTCGAGGGGCCGGTCCTGGCCGAGCGCGCATTCATGGCCGAACGGGCCCGTAAGACACCCGTACGGCGCCCCGGCGAGAACACCGGCCCGCAGCTCGGCGAGGCGGTCGGTGAGCGGCTGCTGCTGCGCGGCGCCGACAAGGACAGCATCCAGTGGGACTCCTGGCGCCGGGACGACGGCACCTGGGAGGTGCTGCTGGTCTACCGCGTCGCGGCCGAGCCGCACTCCGCGAGCTGGACGTACGACCCGCCGCGGCGTCTCGTGCAGGCCGTGGACGACGAGGCGCGGGCCCTGATCGGCGAGAACGACGACACGCCCGAGCCGAGCTTCCCGTTCGTGCCGCGTATCGCGCGGCTGCCGCGCGACCGGCCGCTGGACCGCGCCCTGGACCGCCAGACCCCGGACCGCGGCGAGCGGGCCGAGCGCCCGGCGCAGCCGGTCGGCGAGGAGAGCGGCCCCCGGGTCGCGGAGGAGGCGACCGCCGAACGCGAGCGGGATTCGCTGACCAGCCTGCTGGAGGCGGTGCCGAGCTTCCGCGGCGACATGGTCGTACCGGAGACCGCCAAGGCGCCGCAGGACGAGGAAGCGGCGGACGAGGAGCTGGAGGAGCCGGCCGCGCCGGCGGCGAGTGCGGGCGCGGGTTCCGCGTACGCCGATGTGCTGATGCCGCGGGCGGTGGCCGGGCATCGCGACCGGCTGACCGGGACGACGGACCGCCAGGCCGAGGCGGACGGCGTACGGCCGGGCCGCCGGGCCGCGGTGCCGAGCTGGGACGAGATCGTCTTCGGCACCCGGCGCAAGAAGCCGGAGTAGGTCCCGAGACACACGCGCCGCCCGTCCCTGGGAAGCCAGGGGCGGGCGGCGCGCTGTCGGGGCACGCACGGCCCCGGGCGGGCCTCAGCCCGGCTGGGAGCCGGTGGCCACCGGCCGGGACGGATCGTTGGACCATTCGCTCCAGGAGCCGACGTACAGCGCGGCCGGGATGCCGGCCACCGCCAGGGCGAGCACCTCGTGGGCGGCCGAGACACCCGAGCCGCAGTAGACACCGACCTCGGCGTCCTCCGTGGCGCCCAGCGACGCGAACCGTTTCGCCAGCTCCGACGCCGCGCGGAAGGTGGTGCCGCCCTCGACGACGTTGTCGGTCGTGGGCGCGGACACGGCCCCGGGGATGTGGCCGGCAACCTTGTCGATGGGCTCCACCTCACCCCGGTAGCGCTCGGCGGCCCGCGCGTCCAGGAGGACGCCCCGGCGCGCCAGAGAGGCCGCGTCGTCCGCCGTCAGCAACGGCAGCGCACCAGGGGCGGGCGTGAAGTCACCGGCTCGCGGAGTCGTCTTGTCGACACTCATGGCTCCGCCGGCCTCCTTCCAGGCGGCGAGGCCGCCGTCGAGCACGCGGACATCAGGATGACCCGACCAGCGCAGCAGCCACCAGGCACGTGCCGCGGCCCAGCCCTGACCGCCGTCGTACACGACCACGGCACGGTCCGCGCCGACACCGGCCGCACGCATGGCCTCGCCGAAGGCGGCGAGATCGGGGAGCGGGTGGCGGCCGGCCGGACCGGGAGGCGAGGCCAGCTGACTGTCGAGGTCGACATAGACCGCACCGGGCAGATGCCCGGCCTCGTATTCCGGGCGGCCGGGCGGGCCGCCGAGCTGGTAGCGGACGTCGAGGAGCACCGGGGCGGCGGACCCCGCCAACTCGCTCGCGAGTTCGGTAGCGGTGATGATGGCATTCATGGGACTCATCCTTGCGTAGCGATGACTACGTAGAGAAGGCAGGATCCCACCCTCTGTATGGCGGAGTTGGGTAAGTTGACGCCGCCACCGAATCGGATGCAAACCAGCAAAACGGGCATTCTCCCTCGTGAACGCGCCAAGGACGGCGCGGCCGGGGCGCACAGCAGGTCACAGGGTGCGAGCATCTGCTCGGGACCCGCGCCCGTACCCCCATGGCCAGCACCCCGACGCTCCGAGGAGTAAGAGACGATGACGACCGAGGCAGCGACTCGGCGGATGCCCGGCGCGCCCTGCTGGGTGAGCCTCCTGGCACACAGCCTGTCCGCCACGCAGGAGTTCTACGGCGCGCTCTTCGGCTGGGAATTCCGCCCGGGGCCACAGCACTTGGGTCCGTACGCCCGCGCCTACCTGGATGGGCGGGAGGTTGCCGGAGTCGGCGAGCTGGCACCGGACCGCCATCTGCCCGTCGCGTGGACCACCTATCTGGCGAGCGAGGACGCCGATGTCACCGCCGACCAGATCCGTTCCTGCGGCGGGACGGTGGGCGTCGGGCCGCTGGACGCGGAAGACGCGGGCCGGATGGCGATCGGCTCCGACCCCCAGGGCGCGATCTTCGGCATCTGGCAGGGCAAGTCGATGATGGGCACCGCGATCAGCGGCGAGCCGGGCACCCCGGTGTGGAACGAACTGGTCACCCAAGAGACGGGCGTGGTCGAGCCGTTTTACGAACGGGTCTTCGGGTTCGAGCCGGAGGCCGTGGACGCAGCCGGCTTCGACTATGTGACGCTGCACATCAAAGGACACCCGGTGGCAGGGATCCATGGCGTGGGCGACGCCCTGCCGCGGGACCGGGGACCGTACTGGATGACGTACTTCGCCGTACCGGACACCGACGCCGCGGTGCGCCGGGTCACCGAACTGGGCGGACGGGTGCTGCGGCCACCTCAGGATTCCGCACACGGCAGGCTCGCGACGGTCGCCGACGGCGAAGGCGCCTCGTTCACGATCATCCAGAAGCGCTGACGGCCCGCGCAGGGGCGGCTCAGCGGGGCGCGTCGACCGGCAGGACGTCCGGGGAGAGCGCGCCGGCGCGGGCGGTGGCGGAGGTCTGCCGACGGCGGTGATGGCGCCGGCACAGCACCTCGTATCCGACCTCGGCCTGCGCACGTTCCGCATCGCGGCCCGCGACATCGCCGACGACGACCTGCGCGCCCTCCACGACCATCCGGCCGTCGACGGTACGCGCATTGTGCGTGGCGCGCGCTCCGCACCAGCACAGCGCCTCGACCTGCAACACCTCTATTCGGTCGGCGAGTTCGACCAGCCGCTGGGAGCCGGGGAAGAGCTTGCTGCGGAAGTCGGTGGTGATGCCGAACGCGAAGACGTCCAGGCCGAGGTCGTCCACGACGCGGGCGAGCTGGTCGACCTGTTCGGGGGCGAGGAACTGCGCCTCGTCGGCGATGACGTAGTCGACCCGGCCGCCGGAGGAGAGCCGGCCGACGATGTGGGCGTAGAAGTCCATGTCGTCCGCGGCCTCGACGGCCTCGGTGACCAGGCCCAGGCGGGAGGAGAGCTTGCCGCGGCCGGCCCGGTCGTTGCGGCTGAATATCAGCCCCTGCAGCCCGCGGGCCGAGCGGTTGTGCTCGATCTGCAGAGCGAGGGTGCTCTTTCCGCAGTCCATCGTTCCGGAGAAGAACACCAGCTCGGGCATGGGAGGCAGCGGGCCTTTCGGGCTCGTGGGGAAGGGGCGGTCGGGGACCGGGCGGGCAGGAACCGGACGGGTCAGCTACGGACTTCCAGGAGCGGTACGAGTTGTTCCGCCGGGGTCATCGAGCCGTGCAGCCCGACCATCGCCGACTCACCCCGCTCGCGTTCCGAGGCGATGATCGCCATATCGGCGTGCGCCACCGCCAGCACATCGCCGATCCGGCCGCGCACCCGGTCGTCGACGCGCGGGCCGAACCACCCGGCGGCGATGGCCTCTTCACGACTGGCGACCCACATCTGCTCGCCGACCACCTCGCGCCAGATGGCGAGCACATCGCCGGCCGCGCCGGGATGCGCGTACACATGGCGGGCCCGCCCCTCGCCGCCCAACAGGCGTACGCCGGCGCTCAGTTCCCAGTCCTCGTCGAAGTCGATCCGGTGCTCGGGGCCGAACGGGATGTCGATCATGCCGTGATCGGCGGTGATGTAGAGGGCGGAGCGCGGCGGGAGCTGCTCGGCCAGCCGCTGCGCGAGCCGGTCGACGTACATCAACTGGCCGCGCCAGGCATCGGAGTCGACGCCGTAGCGGTGTCCCTTGCCGTCGACCTCGGAGTAGTACGTGTAGACCAGCGAGCGGTCGCCGGCGGCGAGCTGTTCGGCGGCGAGGTCCATCCGCTCCTCGGCGGAGAGCCGGCCGTGGAACGTGCCGCCGCTGAGCGCCACCTTCGTGAGCGGGGTGTGCTCGAAGTCCGGCGCGGAGACCTGGCAGGTGTGGATGCCCGCGGCGTCGGCCAGCTGGAAGACCGTCGGGTGGGGCTGCCAGGCGTGCGGGTCGGTCCACGGGCGCCAGCGCAGCTGGTTCATCAGCGCGCCGGTGGCCGGATCCTCGCAGGTGTAGCCGGCGAGGCCATGGACGCCCGGTGGCAGACCGGTGCCGACCGAGGCGAGGGACGTGGCGGTGGTGGCGGGGAAGCCTGCGGTGAGCGGGCGGCCGGTGCCGTTGAAGGACGTGTCCAGGAGGGAGGTGAGGAACGGCGCCTCCTCCGGATGGGCGCGCAGCAGTTCCCAGCCGAGACCGTCGATGAGGAAGACGCAGGCGCGGTCGGCGGGGGCCAGCTCCATACCGGTGGCGAGCTCGCGCAGCCCCTGGCCCGCCGTGATGGTGGGCAGCAGGTCGGCGAGCGAGCCCGTGCCGTACTGCGGCACCGGGGCGGTGAGCGGGTCGAGGGGTGCTGGTTCGGGCCAGGCGGGGGCGGTGTGCACCATCAGCGGGAGCTGGTGGTGGCCGCGGTGGCCTCGGAGAGCGCCTGGGCGAAGGCCAGTGTCTCGCGGACCGAGTCCGGTCCGTCGCCGGCCTCGCTGACCCGCAGCGAGAGGTCGTCGGCGGTCGAGGAGCCCGTATAGCCGTGGTCGGCCTCGCAGTTGGGGTCGCCGCAGCTGGCGGGCTCCAGGTCCAGGCGGGCGACGGCGCCCCAGCCGATGGTGAGGACGACCTCGCGGGGCAGCTGGCCGGGGGTGTACGACTCGGGATTGGCGACCACACGGCTGAGTACCACCGACGAGATCCGGCCGAGCTTGACGGACTCGGTGGAGGTGGTGGCGTACGGCGAGGGGCTGGTGGCGTCGGCGGCCTGCTCGTCGGTGTGGCTGACGATGAAGCGGGTGCCGGTCAGGACGAGGACCGTGACATGGCGGCGGACCTCGTTCGCGTCGAAGGTCGTCTCCTGGTGGACGAGGTACGACACGACCGGTTCGCCGCCCACCGCGGCCTGCACCGCCTCGGCCACGAGCGTCGGGTAATAGCCACTGCGCTCGATCGCCGCGCGCAGCCCCTGGGTCGTCGTACCGGTCTTAGCCATGGGGTCCATCTTACGGGGCGTACCGGGGCGCGAGAGCCTCAGTAGACGGGCAGGCGGCGGGGGCCGAGGTCGGTGGTGGCGGGGGGCCGGGCCAGGCGGACGGCGGCTCCCAGGACGGAGAGACCGTGCGGTGCGACGACGACTGGTTCGAGGTCGACGCCGACGACCTCGGGATGATCGTCGACCAGCCGGGAGACGCGCAGCAGGAGCTCGGCGAGGGCGGTGGTGTCCACGGGCTGCGAGCCGCGCCAGCCGAACAGCAGCGGGGCGGCGCGGATCGACCGGATCTGGTCGGCGACATCGCGGTCGGTGGCTGGAATCAGACGGTGGGCGATGTCGCCGAGCAGCTGGGAGGGGGCACCGGCCAGCCCGAAGGAGAGGACGGCGCCGGCGGCCGGGTCGATGGCGGCGCGGACGACCGTGTCGACGCCGCGTGGCACCATCGCCTGGACGACCGGGCGCAGCTCTTCGGGCGAGCCGAGGAAGTCGGTCAATTCGGCGTAGGTACGGCGTAGTTCGCGCTCGCCCGCGATGTCCAGACGGACGCCGCCGAGGTCGGCTCGGTGGCGTAGATGGGGCGCGGTGGTCTTGAGGGCGACCGGGTAGCCGAGCCGGGCGGCGGCGCGGAGGGCGGTGTCGGGGTCGGGGGCGGGCAGGGAGGGGCGGGTGTGGATGCCGTAGCGGGCGAGCAGCGCCTCGGCGTCGGGCGCGGGCAGCGGGGCGGAACGGCCGGGACCGGGGCCTAGGCGGTCGAGGAGCCGGTCGATGTCGGCTCCGGCGGCCGTCTCCTGGATGTCGTCGTACTCGGGCACCCGGCCGGGCTCGGCGGAATCGCGGCGCCAGGCGGCGTAGCGGACGGCCTCGGCGAGCGCGCGGACGGCCCGCTCGGCGGCGGGGTAGGCGGGGATGCGGATGGGGGCCGGGCGGGCGGGCCGGACCGGGGGCGCCGTTTCCTGGGGCGGGCGGGGGCCGGAGGAGGGCGGGTGCGGGGGCCGCGGGGGGTAGGCGGGCGGGTGCGGGGGCCGCGGGGGGTAGGCGGGCGGGGGCGGCGCCTGGGCGGGGGCGTCCGGGCGGGCCGGCAGCGGGGGGCCGGAGGGGGGCGACGGCTCGTCCCCGGGCGGGGGCGGCGGCTCGGGGGACTCCCCCGGGGCGGCCAGCGAATCGGCCAGGTCGCCCATCGCCAGGTGGACGACCGTCACGGGCTTGACGGGGTCTGCCGTGGCGGCGGTGCGCAGGGCGGCGGCCAGCGCCGTACCCTCGCCCGCGCCCGGATCAGCACCTTCCGCTTCGCCGACCCAGGGGATGGCCGTCACGACGACGGCGTCGCAGCCGTCGCCCGCGAGCGACTGGGCCAGCGCGGCCCGGAAGTCGTCCGGTGTCGCCGTGGGCGCCAGCACATGCGGCCGCAGCGGGCGCAGGCCCTCGGTCAGGCAGGCGTCGTAGGCCAGCAGCGCGAGCGATTCGGAATTGCCCAGGATCGCGATGCGGGGCCCGGCCGGCAGCGGCTGGGAGGCCAGCAGCAGCCCGGCGTCGATCAGCTCGGTGATCGTATCGACGCGGATGACACCGGCTTGCCGCATCAGGGCGGCGACGGTGCTGTCGGGGATCCGGACCGTGGGAACGGCGTGGCCCAAGGGGGCGGTGCCGTTGTGCCGGGCGCCCTTGGCGACCACGACCGGCTTGACGGCGGCCGTACGGCGGGCGAGCCGGGCGAACTTGCGGGGGTTGCCGATGGACTCCAGATAGAGGATCACCACATCGGTGTCCGGGTCGTCGTACCAGTACTGGAGGAGGTCGTTCCCGGAGACGTCGGCGCGATTGCCGGCCGAGACGAAGGACGAGATACCGGCGATGCCGCCGTCGCCGGGGCCGCGTGCGTGCAGGCCGCTGAGCAGGGCGATGCCGATCGCGCCGGACTGGGTGAACAGACCGATGCGGCCCGCGCCGGGCATCTGCGGCGCCAGGGAGGCGTTCAGCCGCACGGCCGGGGCTGTGTTGATCATGCCGAAGGCGTTGGGCCCGATGAGCCGCATGCCGTACGAGCGGGCCTGGCGGAGCAGGGCGCGCTGCCGTTCGCGGCCTTCGGGGCCCGCCTCGGCGTATCCGGAGGACAGGATCAGGACCCCCTGGACGCCGTGTTCGCCGCAGTCGCGGACCACATCAGGGACACGGTCGGCGGGCACGGCGATGACCGCCAGATCGACCGGGTCGGGGATCTCCCGCAGCGCGCGGACGGCGGGCACGCCCTCGGGGTCGAGGCGGTCCATGCCCTTGGGGAAGGCGTGGTTGACGGCGTGGGCGCGGCCGGTGAAGCCGGAGTCGAGGAGGTTGCGCAGGGCGGAGCGGCCGACGCCTCCGGGGGCGCGGCCCGCTCCGATGACGGCGACCGAGCCCGGGGCGAGCAGCCGCTGGACGGAGCGGGCCTCGGCGCGCTGCTCGCGGCCGCGCATCACGGCCATGGACTGCTCGGTCGGCTCCAGGTCGAATTCCAGCCGGACCACGCCGTCCTCGAAGGTGCGCTTCTGGGTGTAGCCGGCGTCCGTGAACACCTTGATCATCTTGGAGTTCGCGGGCAGTACCTCGGCCGCGAACCGGCGGATACCGCGCTCACGGGCCACTGCGGCGATGTGCTCCAGAAGGGCGGAGGCCACACCGCGGCCCTGGTGGGCGTCCTGGACCAGGAAGGCGACCTCGGCCTGGTCGTCCTCGGGGTCCTTGGCGGGCAGCCCCTGGTCGTTGATGCGGTCGTAGCGGACCGTGGCGATGAACTCGCCGCCCACGGTGGCGGCGAGGCCGACCCGGTCGACGTAGTCATGGTGGGTGAAACGGTGGACGTCACGGTCGGACAGCCGCGGGTAGGGCGCGAAGAAGCGGTAGTACTTCGACTCGTCCGAGACCTGTTCGTAGAACGAGACCAGCCGCTCGGCGTCGTCGGGGGTGATGGGGCGGATCTGCGCCGTGCCGCCGTCGCGCAGCACCACGTCGGCTTCCCAGTGGGTCGGGTACGCATGATCCGGCTGCGTCTGCATGCGGACAGCGTACGGCGGGGCACTGACAACCGGCCCGGCATGCGTACGCTCGGTGCCAACGGAGCGTTGCCGGGACGCCGCCGGAGCACTCCCGGCAGCGTGAGAGACTGGTCTAGACAACTGTCACGCGACTTGAAGGGCATCACCATGGCTGAGCGCCGCGTCAATGTCGGCTGGGCAGAGGGCCTGCACGCCCGCCCCGCCTCGATCTTCGTCCGTGCGGCCACCGCGGCCGGCATCCCGATGACGATCGCCAAGGCCGATGGCAACCCCGTCAACGCGGCCTCCATGCTCGCCGTTCTGGGCCTGGGCGCCCAGGGTGGCGAGGAGATCGTGCTGGCCTCCGACGCCGAGGGCGCCGAGGCCGCGCTCGACCGGCTGGCGAAGCTCGTCGCCGAGGGCCTGGAGGAGCTCCCGGAGACGGTCTGAGTCCCTCGGGATTTTTTGCTCTCTCTGCTCGCGACCCCGCGGCGGTGACCCGAAAAGGTTGCCGCGGCGGGGTCGTTTTCTTGCAGGCGCGGACGGCAGGCAGGATCGGTGTGGAGCGCTTCCCTGCACGGAACCGCTGAAACCTATTTGCTGTACGGGCACATCGTCATCACGACCGCCAATTATCCGGGCGGGGACGCGGCACGGAAACACAGCACCGAAACGGGGCGCGGAAACGCGGTGTGGAAACACGGTGCGAAAATACCGGCGTCGCGAATTACAGACACCATGGCCGCATTGAGCGCCCCGGCGGCGAATTCCGCACCCCCTTTGTATACAGACCGAATGTTAATGACGGGCACGCGCCGTGTTGACGGGCTGTTTCGCATCCCTCACCGCGGCCGCGGTGGGGCGCAGCCGGTACACCGGGAGGGAGCGTTCGATATGAGCCGCCATCAGGGCGCGGGCCCGCTCCGCGTCTCCCCTGGCCACCGCGTCCAGCACCGCGCCGTGTTCCTCCCACGAGTCGGTGGCCCGCGCGGACAGCTCCACGGCGTACATCCACTCGATCTTGCGCCGTAGCTGGGTGAGCAGCGCCGTCAGACTGGGGCTGCCCACCGCCTGGGCGAGCGTCTCGTGGAACCAGCCGTCCAGTTGGCGCACGTCCGCGGGGTGACCGTGCCGGGCCCGCTCGCGGCCGAGCCGTACGAGACCGCGCAGCACCTTCAGATGGGCGGGGCTGCGGCGGACGGCGGCACGGGCGGCGCCCAGCGGCTCCAACAGGGCGCGGATGTCCAGCAGATCGGCCGCCTCTTGTTCGGTGGGCTCGGCGACGCAGGCGCCCGCATGATGGCGGGTGGTGACAAAGCCCTCGGACTCCAGGGTGCGCAGCGCCTCGCGGACCGGGACTCTGGAGACTCCGTATCGGGCCGCGAGAATTTCTTCGATCAGCCGGCTCCCCGGTGCGAGCGCACCGGAGACAATGTCATCGCGAATCGCCGTGCACACCGCATGCGCGGAAAGATGGCCTCGCATCGTCGTGCCTCCGCCGTAATTCCCGGGAAACGCCGCCGATCGGCGGGTTTTCCGTGACTCTATTCGACCGGGACGAGTTTTCCGACGGGCTCCGGGAATTCAGGGATATTTTTTGGCCAGGCGCCGGACTCCGGGGGACGGCGACGACCGGCGGCCGCCGTCCGCCGGACACACGGAAGCCCCGGCCGGTCGGCCGGGGCTTCAGCGGAACACGCGGGACGTCAGACGTCGACGCCGTGCGAGCGCAGATACGCGATCGGGTCGATGTCCGAACCGTAGTCGGGGCCCGTGCGGGCCTCGAAGTGGAGGTGCGGCCCGGTGACGTTGCCGGTGGCACCGGAGAGGCCTATCTGCTGGCCGGGGGTGACGGTCTGGCCGACCGCGACCCCGATGGACGACAGGTGGCCGTACTGGGTGTACGTCCCGTCGTGCATCTTGATCACGATGTTGTTGCCGTACGAGCCGCCCCAGCCGGCCTCCACGACGGTGCCCCGGCCCACGGCGTGGACGGAGGTGCCGGTGGCGGCGTGGAAGTCGATGCCCGTGTGGCTGCCGGAGGACCACAGGCTGCTGGAGGCCTTGTAGCCGGTGGAGATGTAGGAGCCCGCTATCGGGGCGACGAAGGCGTTGAGCCGCTTGCGCTCGGCCTCGCGGGCCGCGCGCTCCTTGGCCTCACGCTCCGCCTTGGCCTTCTTCTTGGCGGCCTCGGCGAGCCGCTGGGCCTCGTCGGCCGCCCGCTTCGCCACGGCCTCGGCCCTCGCCTGCACGGCGGCGACCTCGGCGGCCGTCTGCTGCGAGTCGGCCTGGGCCTCGACGCGGCTGGCGAGCTCGTCGCCCATCACGACAGCCTGCTGCAGGCCGGTGTCCGCGGCGTGCGTCCCACTGGAGGCGGCCAGCGCCGGCGAGGCGACGGAGGCGACGACACCGGTGGCCGCGAGGGTGGCCGCGCCGGCGAACTTGCGGGTCGTACGGGCCGTGCGGCTGGCACGACGATGCTTCCCGGTGGCACGGGTGAACGCCATCTGCTGGCTTGTCCTTTCCTTCCTTCTCGCCTACCGGGTTAGCTGACGGGTTCGGAGCAGGAAGGTCTCCTACGGACCCCTCCGGAGAGAGACCCGATTCACCCCAAGGGACATGTGGGTCCCCGGCTCCCCTGGCTCGCGCCGTACGGGGACTCGGCGATGACTGTCCGGTGCCACTGTTGTGGCGGACCTGTGACGAACAGTCGGACCGACGCTAATCGGGACATCTTTCAATCGGCAAACAGAACTGGCCCTTTGTGCCGTACGCCACAAGGACACCGGGCAACCAGACGCACCATTCCGGACATACGACGGCTCCCGTGGCGGACGTGCACCACGGGAGCCGTTGTATCGATGGATGGCCGGGCCCTTCCCCGGCCGGTCCCTGACCGGCAGTCAGACGGCGGGGCTCAGCCGCTGACGACCGTCACCTTGCCGATGCCCAGTTCCCTGACGGGCTCCGTGATCTGCGCGGCGTCACCCACCAGGATTGTCACCAGGCGGTCCACGGGGAAGGCGCTGACGGCCGCCGCGGTCGCCTCGACCGTCCCGGTCTCGGCGAGCCGGGCGTACAGCTGCGCCTGGAAGTCGTCCGGGAGGTGCTGCTCCACCTGGTCGGCGAGGGTGCCCGCGACGGCGGCCGCGGTCTCGTACTTCAGCGGCGCGACCCCGACGAGGTTCTGCACGGCGACGTCCCGCTCGGCGTCCGTCAGCCCCTCCGCCGCCAGGGTGCGCAGCACCTGCCACAGATCCTGCAGCGCCGGCCCGGTGGAGGCGGTGTCCACCGACCCGCTGATGGCCAGCATCGCGGCGCCGCTTCCGTCCGCGGCGGAGCGCAGCACCTGACCGAAGGCGCGCACCCCGTAGGTGTAGCCCTTCTCCTCGCGCAGCACCCGGTCCAGCCGGGAGGTGAGCGTGCCGCCCAGGCAGTACGTGCCGAGGACCTGCGCGGGCCAGACGCGGTCGTGCCGGTCGGCGCCGATACGGCCGATCAGCAGCTGCGTCTGGACGGCTCCGGGGCGGTCGACGATGACCACACGGCCGGTGTCGTCGGCGGTGATCGGCGAGGGCTTCAGCGGCTCGGAGGTGGAGCCCTGCCAGGCGCCCAACGTGTCGGCGAGCGCCGCGTCCAGGTCGACGCCGGTCAGGTCACCGACGATGACGGCGGTGGCCGTGGCGGGCCGCACATGGGTCGTGTAGAAGGCGCGGACGGCCGCGGCGTCGATGCGCTCGACGGTCTCCTCGGTGCCCTGGCGGGGCCGCGACATCCGGGACGTGGCCGGGAACAGCTCCTTGGACAGCGCCACCGCGGCCCGTCGCGCCGGGTTGGCGAGCTCGTGCGGGATCTCGTCGAGGCGGTTGCGTACCAGCCGCTCGATCTCGCTCTCCGCGAAGGCGGGGGCGCGCAGCGCGTCGGCGAGCAGGCCCAGCGCGCGGTGCAGCCGGGACACCGGTACCTCGAGGGAGACCCGCAGGCCGGGGTGGTCGGCGTGCGCATCCAGGGTGGCGCCGCAGCGCTCCAGCTCGGCGGCGAACTCCTCGGCGTCGTGCTTGTCCGTGCCCTCGGACAGGGCGCGCGACATGATCGTGGCGACACCGTCCAGGCCCTCGGGCTCGGCCTCCAGAGGGGCGACGAGGTTGATCTCGACGGCAACGACCTGCTGGCCGGGGCGGTGGCTGGTCAGGAGGGTGATCCCGTTGGCCAGTTGGGAGCGCTCGGGGGCCGGGAAGGCCCACGGCTTGGGCGCGCCGCCCTTGGGCTGGGGGTGGAAGTCCATGGTGGTCACGGCGGAATCTGCGCGGGTGGTGGAGTCGCTCACCGGTCCGCCTCCTCCTTCTCGGTGTCGGCGGCCGGATCGGCCGGGGCGGTCGGCTCCGTGGGCTCGTACACGAGCACCGCGCGGTTGTCGGGGCGCAGCCGGGCCTTGGCGACCGCCTGCACCTCCTCGGGGGTGATGTCCAGGACGCGCCGGACGGCGGTCAGCGCGAGCTGCGGGTCCCCGAACAGGACGGCGAAGCGGCACAGTTCGTCGGCGCGGCCGCTGACCGTGGCCAGACGGTCCAGCCATTCGCGCTCCAACTGGGCCTGCGCGCGCTCCATCTCCTCGGGGCTCGGCCCCTCTTCGGCGAAGCGGGCCAGCTCCTCGTCGACGGCGCGCTCGATGGCGGGGACCTCCACGCCGCCCGACGTCTTCACGTCCAGCCAGCCCAGCGAGGGCGCCCCGGCCAGCCGCAGCAGCCCGAAACCGGCGGCGACGGCGGTGCGGTCGCGGCGCACCAGGCGGTTGTAGAGCCGGGAGGACTCGCCGCCGCCCAGGACGGTCAGGGCGAGATCCGCGGCGTCCGCCTCACGCGTGCCGTCGTGCGGCAGCCGGTAGGCCGCCATCAGGGCGCGGGAGGGCACCTCCTCCTCGACCACCTCGCGCAGCTCGCTGCCGATGATCTCGGGCAGCGAACCGTCGCGCGGCGGGCGCTTGCCGTCGTGCGAGGGGATCGAGCCGAAGTACTTCTCCACCCAGGCCAGCGTCTGCTCGGTGTCGATGTCTCCGACGATCGACAGCACGGCGTTGTTGGGCGCGTAGTACGTACGGAAGAACTCCCGCGCGTCCTCCAGAGAGGCCGCGTCCAGATCGGCCATCGACCCGATGGGGGTGTGGTGGTACGGGTGGCCCTCCGGGTACGCCATGGCCGTCAGCTTCTCGAAGGCCGTGCCGTAGGGGACGTTGTCGTAGCGCTGGCGGCGCTCGTTCTTGACGACGTCGCGCTGGTTCTCCATGGACTCGTCGTCGAGCGCGGTCAGCAGCGAGCCCATGCGGTCCGCCTCCAGCCAGAGCGCGAGCTCCAGCTCATGGGCGGGCATGGTCTCGAAGTAGTTGGTGCGCTCGAAGCTCGTGGTGCCGTTCAGCGATCCGCCGGCGCCCTGGACGAGCTCGAAGTGGCCATTGCCCTTCACCTGTGCGGAACCCTGGAACATGAGGTGCTCGAAGAGGTGAGCCAGGCCCGTACGGCCCTTGACCTCGTGGCGGGAGCCGACGTCGTACCAGAGGCACACCGCTGCGACCGGGGTCAGGTGGTCTTCGGAGAGCACCACGCGCAGGCCGTTGGGCAGCCGGTGCTCGGTCGCTGTCAGGCCGCCGGAGCCGGCTTGTTCTGTGGCCGTGTGACCCATGGGCATGTACGTCCCTTCGATCCGCTTGCGAGGAAGTCCTGTCACTGTATGCAACCGCGCCGACATCTGGCGAAGTTCCCGGACGAGCGGACCCGTACGGAGGGCCCGCGCGACGGCCCCGAGCCGCCGAAAGGGGAGTCGCGGTCGGCGTTGTCAGTGGGGCGGTCCACAATGGTCCGCGTCAGACTCAGGCAGACTCACGGGTTGATCCGCCGGCTGATCGGTCCGACGTCTGACCGATCCGCCGGCCGACCGGCCCGCCAACGGGGCGACCGGCACTTCCGGTCGGCCCGGCAGTGTTGACCGACCCGAGCATGTTGATCCCACATCGGCAGTAGACGCAGCAGAAGGAGCCGCAGCCGCGATGGCCCGCCGCAGCACGAAGACCCCGCCGCCGGACGACTTCGAGGAGAGGATCCTCGACATCGACGTCGTCGACGAGATGCAGGGTTCCTTCCTTGAGTACGCGTATTCGGTCATCTACTCCCGCGCCCTGCCGGACGCCCGCGACGGCCTCAAGCCCGTGCACCGCCGCATTCTGTACCAGATGAACGAGATGGGCCTGCGGCCCGAACGCTCGTACGTCAAGTGCGCCCGGGTCGTCGGCGAGGTGATGGGTAAGCTCCACCCCCACGGCGACGCGTCCATCTACGACGCGCTGGTGCGCATGGCGCAGCCGTTCTCGATGCGGCTGCCGCTGGTCGACGGCCACGGCAACTTCGGCTCGCTGGGCAATGACGACCCGCCGGCCGCGATGCGTTACACCGAGTGCCGGATGGCCTCGGCGACGTCCCTGATGACGGAGTCCATCGATGAGGACACCGTCGACTTCGCGCCGAACTACGACGGCCAGGAACAAGAGCCGGTCGCCCTCCCCGCCGCATACCCGAACCTCCTGGTCAACGGCGCGTCCGGCATCGCCGTCGGGATGGCGACGAACATGCCACCGCACAACCTCGGCGAGGTGATCGCCGCGGCCCGCCATCTGATCAAGCATCCGAACGCCGATCTCGACACCCTGATGCGCTTCGTTCCGGGGCCCGATCTGCCCACCGGTGGCCGGATCGTGGGCCTGGGCGGCGTACGGGACGCGTACGAGAAGGGCCGCGGCACCTTCAAGATCCGCGCCACGGTCGCGATCGAGACCGTCACGGCCCGGCGCAAGGGCCTGGTCGTCACCGAACTCCCCTTCACCGTCGGTCCCGAGAAGGTCATCTCCAAGATCAAGGACCTGGTCGGCTCGAAGAAGCTGCAGGGCATCGCGGACGTGAAGGACCTCACGGACCGCGAGCACGGCCTGCGGTTGGTGATCGAGGTCAAGAACGGCTTCAACCCCGAGGCCGTCCTGGAGCAGCTCTACAAGCTCACGCCGATGGAGGAGTCCTTCGGCATCAACAACGTCGCGCTGGTGGACGGCCAGCCGCTGACGCTGGGCCTCAAGGAGCTGCTGGAGGTCTATGTCGACCACCGCTTCAACGTGGTGCGCCGGCGCAGCGAGTTCCGGCGCAGCAAGCGGCGCGACCGGCTCCACCTGGTCGAGGGCCTGCTGACGGCGCTGGTGGACATCGACGAGGTCATCCGCCTCATCCGCTCCAGCGAGAACAGCGCGCAGGCCAAGGAGCGGCTGATCGAACGCTTCTCCCTGAGCGACATCCAGACGCAGTACATCCTCGACACCCCGCTGCGCCGGCTGACCAAGTTCGACCGCATCGAGCTGGAGTCGGAGCGCGACCGGCTCCAGGAGGAGATCGAGAAGCTGACGCGGATCCTCGAGTCGGACGCCGAGCTGCGCAAGCTGGTCTCCGGCGAGCTGGCCACGGTCGCCAAGAAGTACGGCACCGACCGGCGCACGGTCCTGCTGGAGTCGGCGGGGCCCGCGGTCGGCGCGGTGCCGCTGCAGGTGTCCGACGACCCGTGCCGGGTGCTGCTGTCCTCGACGGGGCTGCTGGCGCGTACGGCGACCGGGGAGGTGCCGTACGACGCGGAGGCCAAGCGGGTCAAGCACGACACGATCGTCTCGGCGGTGCCGGCCACGACCCGCGGCGAGGTCGGCGCGGTGACATCCAGCGGGCGGCTGCTGCGCATTCCCGTGATCGATCTGCCGCAGCTCCCGGACACCGCGGCGGCGCCCAGCCTCTCCGGTGGCGCGCAGCTCTCGGAGTTCCTGACCCTCGAGGACGGCGAGGATCTGATCTGCCTGATCACGCTGGACGAGTCCTCGCCCGGCCTGGCGCTCGGCACGGAACAGGGGGTCGTCAAGCGCGTGGTGCCCGACTATCCGTCCAACAAGGACGAGTTGGAGGTCATCACCCTCAAGGACGGCGACCGCATCGTGGGCGCGGCGGAGCTGCGTACCGGTGACGAGGACCTGGTCTTCATCACCAGCGAGGCGCAGCTGCTGCGCTATCCGGCATCACAGGTACGGCCTCAGGGGCGGCCCGCGGGCGGTATGGCGGGCGTCAAGCTGGGCGAGGGCGCGAAGGTGATCGCGTTCGCCCCGGTCGATCCGGCGTCCGAGGCCATGGTGTTCACGGTCGCCAGCTCGCACGGCACCCTGGACGATTCGGTGGCCACGGCCAAGCTCACACCATTCGATCAGTATCCGCGCAAGGGCCGGGCGACCGGTGGTGTGCGCTGCCAGCGGTTCCTCAAGGGGGAGGACTGCCTGACCATGGCGTGGGTCGGAGCCGCGCCGGTACGGGCTGCGGACGCCAAGGGCGCGCCGGTGGAGCTGCCGGAGGTGGACCCGCGCCGGGACGGCTCGGGCGTCCCGCTGGCGAAGCCGGTGGCGGCGCTGGCGGGGCCCGTGTAGGCGGGGCAGTGGAGGCGGCGGAGCGTCGCTGAGCCGAACCGGCCGGTCCTTGGGGGCCGACCGGTTCGGTTTTTTTGGGGGGTGCCGCGTCTTGTGGGGGGCGGTCGAGGGCCGTTCAGATGGCGGTGGGGCCGACGGGGATACGGGGGTCCGCGGTCGGCGGTTCCTGACGGGTGGCTACTCCTCGCGGGAAGCCACGTAGCGGAGGACGCCCCACATGCTGTGCTCCGAGGTTTCCTCCGGAGCGTCGTCGCGGCACATCGTCAGCTCTTTCCGCAGAGCCGCCGCGTCGACTCCGCTGCCGATCAGGACGAGTTGGGTGCTGCGCTCTTCGTCACGCCCCCAAGGCGAAGGGTAGAAGCGCAGAAAGTCACCCACGGCGTGCATGCTGAACTTCTGCCGGCTGCCCGGGACGTCGAAGTGGACGAAGCCCTTGATGCGGTAGAGGCCGGGGGGCCTGCTGTCGAGAAAATCCATAAGTCGACGCGGATGCATCGGCGCTGACGAGGTGAACTCCACGCTCTGGTAGGCGGCGTGGAGGTGAGCGCAGAGTTCACCGGGACCGTGGTCATGGCCTTGATGCTCGTCGGACGGGTGGCTTGGGCCGGTGGCGGCATCCACACCGTTCTCCCGAAGCAGATCCTCGAAGGACAGCTGCCTGACCGCCGCGTCGAGGTCCTCGCCCGCGCCCCGGTCGAAGAACAGCTCCGGGTCGATGCGCCCGTAAGCCGTGGCGACCACGGGCCGGCCTGGCGCGAGATCCCCCAGCGTGTCCATGAGCTCCTGACGCGCCGCGTCCCCGATCCGGTCCGCTTTGTTGAGCACCACAAGATCGGCGATGCCCACATGCCGGTCGAGTTCGGGATGCCGGGTACGGGTGTCCGCGAACTCTGCGGCGTCGATGACCTCCACCAGGCCGCCGTAGACGATGTGGTCGTTCTCACTGGCGAGGATCATCCGGATGAGTTCCTCGGGCTCGGCCAGCCCGCTGGCCTCGATGACGATGACGTCGATACGAGCGGCGGGGCGGGCCAGCCGCTCCAGGTAGGCGTCGAGTTCGCTGGTGTCGACCGCGCAGCAGAGACAGCCGTTGCCCAGCGAGACCATCGAGTCCACCTGTCCAGCCACGGTCATCGCATCGATCTCGATGCTGCCGAAGTCATTGACGATGGCACCGATGCGGGTTCCGGCGCCGGCGCCGAGCAGGTGGTTGAGGAGGGTGGTCTTGCCCGACCCGAGGAAGCCCGCGAGGACGACGACCGGGATCTGTTGCATGGCCACGGTGGGACGCCTCCATGGTGCGGGTGGCGGGCCGCGCGGGACGGCGGCGGACGAGCTGTCGATCGTAACGGACCCCTACCGACGCGCCCCCGGCCAGCGGCCTCACCGCCGGCGGCGGCCGGGCTGCCGTGGCATCCGGCTGCCGGTCGCACGCCGGAGGCCTGTTGTTCCGTTCCCTCCCCCGCCGGCTGCCCGCCAGCGTGTCAGGGCGTGGCGTCGGGCAGCGGGGGGGGGCGGGGCGGGCCGGTGTACCGGGCCGCGGGCCGGATGATCTTCGGGTCCTCGGCCTGCTTCAGGTGTTGGCGCTCCAGTCGACGGCACGGGCCGCGTAGAAGGTAGGAGTGAACATCTCGTGGGGCAGCCCGCACAGCTCGATGACGACGCCGGCATAGAGCTCCACATTGGTGTGCAGCTCACGGCCCGGTTTGAGCTCGGCCGGCAGCGCCTCGACGCTCGGCGCTACCGCGCAGCCTTGCACTGGCCGTGCTGACGGCCTCGGCGGGCATGCTCGCCGAGGCGGGTGAAACGGTTTTCGCCACCGCCCGTACGGCCGGCTGGAGCGCACACGCAGTGGAGGAGTGCGACGAACGCCCGCTGCGCATGCGCCCCAGCGGGCAGTACAGCGACCCCCGTCCCTCGCAGCCCGTGCCCTGACAGAGGGGGACACCGGCCGGTGAAGACTCACCACAACGGATCAGGTTAGGCTTACCTTCGTGAGCATCTGCGCTACCGCTTCCCGCGAAACGGCCGAACCCGTCGCCGGGACCGCGGCGACCGCCCGCACATGGCTGCTCATCGAGCAGACCGGCCCTTGGGGCGCCAATGCGCTGACGGACAGCCACCTCGATCCGCACCTCGGCAGGGCGCTGGAGGCCGCGACAGACGGTACGGACGTACGCGTCGCTCTGATCCGTCGGCCCGGACGGCATGCCGACTGCCACGGAGCGCCCCGGCGCCGACTGTTCGTCGCGCACACCGCGCCAGGTCGGTCCTGGATTCGCACCACCACCATCAGCGACCCTTGGGCCGCCCTCGGGCTGGACTTTGCGGCGCTGGGCGCCGGGGATCACCGAGGCCTCTGGGAGCCGTACACCGGTGATCCTTTGGTCCTCGTCTGCACCAACGGCAAGCGGGACCGTTGCTGCGCGGTTCTCGGTCGGCCTCTGGCCGCCGAGCTTGCCGCCGGTGGAACCGAGACCTGGGAGGTCACCCACATCGGAGGCCACCGCTTCTCCCCCACGCTCTTCGTCCTCCCGTACGGCTACGCCTACGGCCGGGCGTCGGCTCACCTCGTCAAGGACGCCGTGGAGGCGGCGCGCAATGGACGGATCACGTTCGACCACTGCCGCGGCCGCTCCGCGTGGGGCCGGCCGGCGCAGGCCGCTGACCTCGCGGTTCGCGAGCTGATCCGGGAGGAGCGGGCGGACGCACTCGACGTCGTACGGACCGACACGGTGAGGCCCGAACCGGGGCGGCCCGACGACCGGGCGCCTGCGGGTGGGCCGCTCACGGGAGGCACTGCTGCCTGGTCCGTTTTTCTCGCGCACACCGACGGCCGCGCCTGGCGCGTTGCGGTTGAACAGCGGACCGACGGTGCTCCGGCGCCCGCTAGTTGTGGTGCGCCGCTCGGTCCACCTGCGCGTATGGCCGTCACCTCCATCACGGCCGTCTCGAGCCTCGCCCCTGCGCCGCGTCACGTCTCGCTCGCCCTTCCGGTCCCCTGACGCCGTCCGCCGCTCCCGCTTCCCTGTTTCCGAGCGGCGCCTGCAGCAGCATTCCTCTGCGGGTCGCCCTGCGCTGTCCTGTGCCCCACCGCGCCTCAGCACCAGCCCCAAAGCCACTCCGAACGTGACCGCCAAGGCCAGACCGCCCAGCACCGGTCTCACCACTTCCGGCATGGTGACGGGGCGCCGTGCACCCTTTGACGCCGTGCTTCGCCGCTCTCCGCGCCAATCCCGCATCGACCACATGGCCGCTCCCCTCCACGTATTCCGCACGCCCCGCCTGCGCCTTGCGCCCCCTCGGACCCGCTGCAACCACCGGCGGCACGAATCCCCTGCGGCTTCACGTTGCGAGGCTAAGCGCACACAATCCGCAACCGAAAGGCCTGTGGATAACTCCGCGCAGCGGGCCGCCAGGGCGGCCGGGAGCACGTGAGAGTCGTTCTCCGACCACCCTCCGCATCCAGCCCGGCAGGGATTACCGGCCCTGTCCCCTCCGCGCTTACTGTTCGTTCATATGGGCGAGAAGGACGAACCGGCCTCCCGCCCGAGCGCCGCACGGCCCTCGGGCCACGCGCCGCGCGCCGATGCCGCTACGAGGGTGCCGGGCAACGCTGATCGACGCGGCAGCAAGCAGTGGGCCGCGAAAGGCACGTCCCCGGTCGGCCCGCCGCGCACCACCAGGCCGCGCCTGGGCTGGCCACGCCGCGTCTTCTCCCAGGTATTGCTGATGCAGCTGGCCATCGCCGGCGGCGTCACCGCGCTCGCGACCGGTCTGTTCCTCGCCCCGCTCAGCGCCGAACTCGACGATCAGGCGATGCGCCGCGCGCTCGCCATCGCCCAGACCACCGCCGCCGAGCCTCGCCTCGACGATGCCCTGAAGTCCTCCCGGCCGACGCAGCACGGTCCTGTCCAGAACGAGGCCGAACGGATTCGCGCCGCTACTGGCGCCGAATACGTTGTGATCATGGACCAGCATGGGGTGCGCTGGTCCCACACCGACCCGGACGAGATCGGCCATCACGTCTCGACCGACCCGAGCATCGTGCTCGCCGGCAAGCAGGTCATGCAGATCGACGAGGGCACCCTCGGTCGTTCCGCTCGCGGCAAGGTCCCGCTGCGCGACGAGACCGGCAAGGTCATCGGAGCCGTATCGGTCGGTATCTCATACGAGAGCGTGCAGGAGCGGCTGCTCTCCACCGTGCCCGAACTGCTCGCCTACGCGGGCGGAGCCCTTGCTGCGGGCGCGCTCGCCGCCTATCTCGTTGCTCGCCGCCTGCAGCGTCGTACCCACGACCTGGCCTTCTCTGACATCTCCGCACTGCTCACGGAACGTGAGGCGATGCTGCACGGCATCCGTGAGGGGTTCCTCGCGCTGGACAAGGACGGCCGGATCCGCCTCATGAATGACGAGGCGCAGCGCCTCCTCGACCTGAATGCTGCGGACATCGGCCGCCCCTTGGACGAGAGCCTGCCGCCGGGCCGTACGACCGACGTCCTTACAGGCCGGGTCTCTGGTGCCGATCTGCTCGCCGTCAGCGGGCAGCGTGTCCTGGTGGCGAATCGCATGCCCACCGATGACGGGGGCGCCGTGGTGACCTTGCGTGACCGCACCGAACTGGAGCGGCTGGGCCGAGAACTGGATGGCACCCGCGGTCTGATCGATGCTCTCCGCGCCCAGGATCACGAGCACGCCAACCGGCTGCACACACTCCTCGGACTGCTCGAACTCGGTCTGTACGAGGAGGCCGTGGAATTCGTGACGGAGGCCGTGGGCGTGCACCGGGCGACCGCGGAGCAGGTCACCGAGCGGATTCGCGATCCGCTGCTGGCTGCCCTCCTGGTGGGCAAGGCCACCGTTGCCACCGAGCGCGGCGCGTCGTTGCGCCTCTCCCCCACCACGTTTCTCCCCGACGGTCTGGTCGACCCGCACGGCCTGGTCACCGTCCTGGGCAACCTCGTCGACAACGCCCTGGACGCCACGGCGGGCCGGCGGGACGCGCGGGTGGAGGTGGAGATCCGCACGGACGGCCGGGCCGCCGTCATCCAGGTTTGCGACAACGGACCTGGCGTGCCCGAGGCCCGTCGCGCGGAGATCTTCACCGAGGGCTGGACGACCAAGGAGCCACCGGCGCATGGGCAGCGTGGCATCGGCCTGGCGCTCGTACGCCGCCTCGCCGAGCGCTATGGCGGTGGCGTCGCGGTCGGCGAACGCGCCGGAGGTGGCGCGGTGTTCACGGTGACAGTCCCCGATGCTCTGTCCGAAGAGTTTCCAGAGTCGACGCATGAAGCATCGGGTCATGAAAGGCGTACGGACGACGCTGCCTGCGGGAGGGCCGGCAGCTCCCAAGACGCTCAGCGCCCAATGGGCTCCGCTGATGCGACGGACGCCACGGGAGCCGGCCGATGATCGACGTGTTGGTCGTGGACGACGACATACGGGTTGCGGAGATCAATGCCGCGTATGTCGCCAAGATCGCGGGCTTCCGCGTCAGCTGCCTGGCGCACTCCGCCGCGGAGGCGCTGGCCGCCCTCGACACCCACCCCGTTGACTTGATCCTCCTGGACCACTACCTCCCCGATGAGACGGGGCTCCAACTGGTGGCCAATCTGCGGCGGCGAGGTCTGCTCACCGACGTGATCATGGTGACGGCGGCCCGTGACATCGCGACCGTGCAGGCCGCCATGCGCCACGGCGCGCTGCAGTACCTGGTCAAGCCGTTCACCTTCGCGGGCCTGCGCTCCAAGCTGGAGGGATACGCGGCGCTGCACCGTACCTTCGAGAGCGGCGGCCAGGCGGAACAGTCCGAGGTCGACCGGATCTTCGGTGCCCTGGGGGCCGCCGGTGCAGGCAGCACCGAGCTGCCCAAGGGCCATTCCACCGCCACCGCCGACCGTGTGCGCTCGGTGCTGCGCTCCGCGGACGCCCCACTGTCCGCGCAGGACGTCGCCTTCCAGGCGGGACTGAGCCGCCAGACCGCCCAGCGCTACCTCAAGCTCCTGGAACGCACCGGCCGGGTCCGTCTCACCCTCAGGTACGGCGAGACCGGCCGCCCCGAGCACCGTTACGAGTGGGTCTAGGGAACGGCACACGGAGTACGAGCCCGTGTCACCGTACGGCGCAGGCCGGCCGCAAGTGACCCTGACCCAGCCGGCAAGCCCTAGACGGCCCCAGCCCCGGTGAGAGCCCGGACCTCCGTCTCCGCGTGACGGGCTTCGTCGGCTGCCTCCGGGGAAAGCGCTGTTCCCAGCCAGCCCATGAGGAAGCCGAGCGGGATCGATACGACACCCGGGTTCTCCAGTGGGAAGCAGGCGAAGTCCAGTCCGGGGAAGAGCGACTCCGGAGTGCCGGAGACCACCGGTGACAGGACCACCAGGGCCAGTGCCGGGATCAGGCCGCCATAGACCGACCAGACGGCGCCACGGGTGGTGAACCTGTGCCAGAAGAGGGTGTACAGGAGAACGGGCAGGTTGGCCGATGCGGCGACGGCGAACGCCAGGCCGACCAGGAAGGCGATGTTCAGGTCCTGGGCGAGGAGCGCGAGGCCGATCGCCACGGCTCCGACGCCCACCGCCGCGATACGCGCCACGGCCACCTCGCTCCGCCGACCGCCCCGCGTCGCGTTTCGCGAGCGCCGTAGCGAGGCGTACAGGTCGTGGGCGACGGAGGCGGACGAGGCGAGGGTGACGCCGGCGACCACGGCCAGGATCGTGGCGAAGGCGACGGCGACCACGACCGCGAAGAGAACCGTTCCGCCAGTCGAACCGGCGCCGCCGCCCAGTTGCAGGGCGAGCAGCGGAACGGCGGTGTTGCCGGCCTTGTTGGACGCGCGGACGGCGTCGCTGCCGAGTACCGCGGCGGCGCCGAACCCCAGCACGATGGTCATCAGGTAGAAGCCGCCGATCAGGCCGATGGACCAGACGGCGGAACGGCGGGCGGAGCGGGCCGTGGGGACGGTGTAGAAGCGGGCCAGGATGTGCGGCAGCCCTGCGGTACCGAGGACAAGCGCGAGGCCGAGGCTGATGAAGTCGAGCCGCGATGTCCAGTCGTCGCCGTACTTGAGTCCCGGTGCGAGGAACTGACCTCCGTGCCCGCTGCGTTCGGCGGCGGTGTTCAGCAGCCCGTTGATGTCACCGTGAAAGCGGGCCACCACCAGAACGGTCAGTGCGACGGTACCTCCAAGGAGGAGCACGGCTTTGACGATCTGGATCCATGTCGTCGCCCGCATGCCCCCGAAGGCCACGTAGACGACCATCAGCGCGCCGACGCCGATCACCATCCAGGTACGCGCCTGTGCGCCCGCCCCGTCGAGGAGCAGCGCCACGAGGCTGCCGGCGCCGACCATCTGGGCCACGAGGTACAGCACGGAGACGGTGACGGAGGCGGCACCGGACGCGATACGGACAGGGCGTTCACGCATCCGCGCGGCGACCACGTCGGCGAGGGTGAACCTGCCGCAGTTGCGGACCAGTTCGGCTACCAGGAAGAGAACGACGAGCCAGGCGACAAGGAAGCCGACGCAGTACAGCAGGCCGTCGTAGCCGAAGAGGGCGATCAGTCCCGAGACGCCGAGGAAGGACGCGGCGGACATGTAGTCACCCGCGATGGCGAAACCGTTCTCCATGGGCGAGAAAAGCCTGCCGCCGGCGTAGAACTCCTCGGCGGAGCCGTGCCTGCGGCGGCTCGCCCATGTGGTGATCGCCAGTGTGACGGCGATGAACGCGCTGAACAGGGCCAGCGCCAGGGTCTGGTGGTCGCCGGTCAACGCGCGTTCCTTCCGGTCAGGTCCTGGGTCTCCCAGCGGATGTCGAGCGCCGCGCGGTCCCGGCGCAGCCTGGCGTGCCGTGCGTAGGCCCAGGTGAGCAGGAAGGTCGTGGCGAACTGTCCGAGTCCGGCGAGCATCGCGACGTTGAGCGCGCCGGCAACGCGGTGCGCCATCAGGCCCGGTGCGACGGTGGCCGTGATCACGTAGGCGAGGTACCACGCCAGGAAGAGGGCCGTGGCGGGGACGACGAAGCGCCGGTAGCGGCGTCGTACCTCCTGGAAGGCGCCGCTTCGCTGCACCGCCAGGTAGACCTCGTCGTGGGCCGCGGACCGCGGCTCCGGTACCGGCGCGGGTGTTCGTACACGGTCCGGCGGAATACGGTCCGGCGCACGCCGTTCGTCCGTCGGGCCGTCGTCCCACCCGCCCCGTCCGCCGGCGTGCGCGTCGTACCGGGGGTCGTGGTCGCACCGTACGTCGCCGGGCTCACCGGCCGCTCTGCCGTCCTGCTTGTCCACCGAACACTCCTTGTTGCACGGGCCTGTAGACCGTGGTGACCAAGGATGGACAGAAAGGAAGATCCGGGACTCTTCATTCCGAATGCTTCACTGAATCAGGTGGGTCATCCGGGCGGCTGTGCGAGGCCGTGGCGGTAGGCGTAGTGGATGGCCTGGGCGCGGTCCCGCAGCCCCGCCTTGGCGAAGAGGTTGTTGATGTGGGTCTTCACGGTCGCGGTGGAGACGTGGAGCGTGCGGGCGATCTCCGGGTTCGACTGCCCCTCTGCGACAAGACGCAGCACCTCCGTCTCGCGGGCGGTCAGCCCGTCCGGGGGCGCCTCCGCAGGCTGCGGCCGGGGGCGCGCGGGCTCCGCGAGGCGTTCCAGGAGGCGGCGCTGGATCTTCGGTGACAGCCCGGCTTCGCCGGAGAGCACGTCGTCGATGGCGCGGACGATCTCGTCGCCGTCCGCGTCCTTGGTCAGATAGCCGCGGGCGCCGGCCTGGAGGGCGGGGAAGAGCGAGTCGTCGTCGGCGTAGGTGGTGAGCACCACGACCTGGGTGCCCGGGTGGTCCGTACGGATGCGGCGGGTCGCCTCGACGCCGTCGCAGCGCGGCATCCGCAGGTCCATCAGGACGACGTCGGGGGCGAGTTCGGCAACCATGCGGACCGCCTCCTCGCCGTCCGCGGCGGATCCGACGACCTCGATGCCCGGCAGCAGCCCCAGCAGCATGACGATGCCCTCGCGCACCACCGTCTGGTCGTCGGCGACCACCACCCGCGCGTCCGTGCGTGCCGTCATGCCGGCACCCTCAACCGCACCACGAAGCCTTCCTCCTCGGGACCGGACTCCAGTGTTCCGCCGAGGAGTTCGGCGCGCTCCCGCATCCCGAGCAGACCGTACCCGGCGCCGCTGCGCGCGAGCTCGGCGGGCGCGCCGCTGCCGCCCGAGTCGCGTACCTCGAGCCCCACGTCGCCGTCCGCGTATTCCAGCCGCACGCTCACCCGGGCGCCCGGCGCATGCTTGCGTACGTTCGTCAGCGCCTCCTGCGCCACTCGCCGGAGCGCGAGCCCCGCTTCCGCCGGTACGGTGCGCCGCTCGCCCGTGATGTCGAGCCGCGCGCCCTCAGCGGCCGCCAGACGGCGCAGGAAGTCCTCGATGGGGATCATGTCCCCGCGCAGGGCCGAAAGCGCCTCACGGGTCCCGTCAAGCCCTTCTCGGGCCATTCCCCGGCAGGCGACCACCCGCTCCAGGATCTGATCACGGTCGGCCTCGAGGTCGGTGCTGCGCTGGATCAGCTGCCGCGCCGCCTCCAAGTGCACCAGCTGAGCGCTGAGGCTGTGGGCGAGGACGTCGTGGATCTCGCGGGCGATCCGGCCGCGTTCGGCCAGCGCGGCCGTCTCGGCTTCGGCCGTGCGGGCCGCGCGTTCCTGGGTCAGCAGCCGCTGGGCGTTGCCGCGCGCCTCGGCATCCAGCCGTACGACGTAGCCCGCCAGTGCGAGGCCCGCGGTGGTCGCGGTGGTCGTCAGCCAGTTGTCGGTGGTCATCACGGCGAACGCGGCGAGGGCGGCGGCCGAGCACGGCAGGGCGGCGCTCAGCGGCAGCCGCTGCATGGCCGTGATGGCGCACGCGCACCACAGCACGACGGCGGCCGTCCGCGCCCCGGCGAAGTCGAACCCGAAGGCCGCGGCCGCCAGCAGGAAGAGCAGGCCGACGGACGGCCACAGGCGCCGTGCCAGGGTCGTACGGAAGAAGCCGCGGAACGCCAGCACGGTGATGGCCGTCCCCGCGAACGCCGCCGCCAGACCCCAGCCGCTGAAGGCACCGCCCGCCAGGGTGGTCCAGAGCAGACCGGCCATCACCAGGACACGGATCGCCCGTCCGACCCACAGGCGGGCGGCGCCGAGGCCCTCACGGGAGAGCGACTCCCGTAGGGGCCAGCTCGTCCAGGGGTTCGGCGGCACGTACGGTCCTTCGGGGTGTCCGGTGATTCCGGGCGCGCAGAGCATCAGCCCGCGACAGGGACACGGTACGTCCGCCTGGCGGCCTGGGCCCGCCAGGCGAGGACGCCGGCCCGGGACAGCAGCATCGCGGCAACGGAGAGGGTGATCGCAGGGCTGCCCTGGTGGACACCCATCAGCAGGCCCACCCCCACGGCCGCCATCCGGACCGCCATCCCGCACAGCCACACGCCGGCCGCCGCCCAGCCGCCCTTGCTCCACACCTCGCCGTCCGGGCCGGTCCAGATCCGGGTGGTCCAGGCCCAGCCGGCGCCGCTCGCCAGTGCTATCAGGAGCTCCACGCCGAGCAGGGCGGCGGAGGCCGTGCCGTGGGCGGGATCCAGGAGTCCGCGCTCCCGGCAGGCCACGACCGCCAGGACGGCGGGGATCAGCCACCACTTCTTGTCCGCCGAGGTGATGCGCTGCGCCGTGAACTGCCGGACGAATACGAGCACGACAACCGCGGTGATCACGACGATGGTGAGCACGCCGCTCATGGCCTGGGCCTCCATAGGACAGGGAACTGATGACGCTCCCGACGCTACGGAGACGGTGTTGCCGGCCGGATCGGAGCAGGGGTGGGCGGCGGGTGGAAATCGCGACGGGCGCCTCTCCACCCGGGGGTGGAGAGGCGCCCGTCAGGGATCGCGGCAGGCTCAGGTGTCGATGCGCGAACGGTCGAGGGTGGAGGCGGAGTTGGTGATGAACTCCTTACGGGGGGCGACTTCGTTGCCCATCAGGAGGTCGAAGGTCTTCTCCGCCGCTTCGAGATCGCTGATGTTGATCCGGCGCAGGGTGCGGTGGCGCGGGTCCATCGTCGTCTCGGCGAGCTGGTTCGCATCCATCTCACCCAGGCCCTTGTAGCGCTGGATGCTGTCCTTGTAGCGGACGTTCTTGCGCTGGAGCTCGAGCAGCGTCTGGCGCAGCTCGTTGTCCGAGTAGGTGTAGATGTACTTGTCCTGGCCCTTCTTGGGGTTGCTCAGTTCGACGCGGTGCAGCGGCGGGACGGCGGAGAAGACCCGGCCCTGTTCGACCATCGGCCGCATGTAGCGCTGGAAGAGGGTCAGCAGCAGGGTGCGGATGTGCGCGCCGTCGACATCCGCGTCGGCAAGGAAGATGACCTTGCCGTAGCGGGCGGTGTCGATGTCGAAGGTGCGGCCGGATCCGGCCCCTATGACCTGGATGATGGAGCCGCACTCGGCGTTCTTGAGCATGTCCGAGACCGACGCCTTCTGGACATTGAGGATCTTGCCGCGGATCGGCAGCAGCGCCTGGAACTCGGAATTGCGCGCCAGCTTCGCGGTGCCCAGTGCCGAGTCACCCTCGACGATGAACAGTTCGCTGCGGTCGACGTCGTCGCTGCGGCAGTCGGCGAGCTTGGCCGGCAGAGAGGAGGTCTCCAGCGCCGTCTTCCGGCGCTGGGCCTCCTTGTGCTGACGCGCGGCGATACGGGTACGGGCCGCGGCGACGATCTTCTCCATGACGGAGCGTGCCTGCTGCTTGTCGTCCCGCTTGGTGGAGGTCAGGAACGACTTGAGTTCCCGGCTCACCACCTGGGCGACGATCCGTGAGGCGGCGGAGGTGCCGAGCACCTCCTTGGTCTGGCCCTCGAACTGCGGCTCGGCGAGCCGTACGGTCACCACCGCCGTGAGGCCTTCCATGGCGTCGTCCTTGACGACGTCGTCCTCGGCGACCCGCAGCAGCTTCTGCGTCCGCAGCACCTCGTTGACGGTCTTGGTGACCGAGCGCTCGAAGCCGGAGACGTGGGTGCCGCCCTTGGGCGTGGCGATGATGTTGACGAACGACCTGACCATGGAGTCGTAGCCGGTGCCCCAGCGCAGCGCGATGTCGACGCCCAGTTCCCGCGTGACTTCGGTCGGTGTCATATGGCCGCGGTCGTCCAGAACCGGCACGGTCTCCTTGAAGGTGCCCTGGCCGGTCAGGCGCAGGACGTCGCAGACGGCCTTGTCCTGGGCGAGGTACTCGCAGAATTCGCTGATGCCGCCGTCGTAGCGGAAGGTCTCCTCCGTCTTGCCGGCACCGTCGATTCCGCGTTCGTCGCGGACGATGAGGGTCAGGCCGGGCACCAGGAAGGCCGTCTGGCGGGCGCGGGCGTGCAGCGTCTCCAGGGAGAGCCGGGCGTCCTTGAGGAAGATCTGCCGGTCGGCCCAGTAGCGCACCCGGGTGCCCGTCTTGGCCTTGGCGACGCGCTTGCCCTTGATCAGGCCGTTGCCGGGGTCGAAGGGGGCGTCCGGGCCGGATTCGGTGAAGACTCCGGGGACGCCGCGGCGGAAGCTGATGGAGTGCGTCTTGCTGTTGCGGTCCACCTCGACGTCGAGCCGCGCGGAGAGCGCGTTGACGACCGAGGCGCCGACGCCGTGCAGGCCGCCGGAGGCCGCGTACGAGCCGCCGCCGAACTTTCCGCCGGCGTGCAGCTTGGTCATCACGACCTCGACGCCGCTCAGCCCGGTCTTGGGCTCGACGTCCACGGGGATGCCGCGGCCGTTGTCACGGACCTCCACCGACCCGTCGTCGTGGAGGATCACCTCGATGTGGTCGCAGTAGCCGCCCAGCGCCTCGTCGACGGAGTTGTCGATGATTTCCCACAGGCAGTGCATCAGGCCGCGACTGTCCGTCGAGCCGATGTACATGCCAGGGCGCTTGCGGACGGCCTCCAGACCCTCGAGGACGAGCAGATGCCGCGCGGTGTAGTTGGATCCGTCCCGGTCTGCCCCGGTCAGCACTGCGGTGGACGGCACGGACATCTCGGCGGTCACGCGGTTCGCTCCTCGCTGAATTTCTGGCAGTCCGCATTCCGCGGACTCGGTTGTGGCGGTGTCGCCGGTGAGAGGGTACCGAGGCCTGGTAGAGCCGATGTGACGCCACCCGTAAGCACGTCCATGCTAGTCGATCTTCGCTCAAACGTTCGATCCCTCGATAGTATGACGTCCGAGTGACGTGCACATCACGTTCCCTTCCAGGCATGAACCATTTAGGCTCCGGGCACGTCCTCATCAACAACCGGCAAGCCAGCCGGGAGGGCAGACCACAACAACCAACGTGATGCAGACCACTACGCAATACGGCTCATTCGCCGCCACCCGGCAGCACCCGGCCACCTCGAAGAAGTTTTTTCGAGGAAAAGGCACAAGCGGGAACGTTTTCGGCCTGGTTGGATGTTGACCCTGGTACGACAGCTCGTCGAGCTAGAGAAGAGGCGACGTGACTACTGTTCTGACACCCGCGAGCCCGCTGACGGCCGCTGACCGCTGCGACCGCTGCGGCGCCCAGGCATACCTGCGCGTCGTCCTGATGTCCGGCGGCGAACTGCTCTTCTGCGCCCACCACGGTCGCAAGTTCGAGCCAGAACTCAAGAAGATCGCCGCGGAAATACAGGACGAGACGGAGCGGCTGACCGCCTCTCCAACGTCCGCGTCCGATGAGGAACGCTGACACTTCGCATCCACGACGAGCGAACAGCGGCCTGAGGCCGTGCGGCGGGCGGTCCCCCCGGCACCACCGGGGAGACCGCCCGCTCTCGTACGCTCCGTCGCGCCCGCTGCTCCGCACCGCCTCACCCGGCATTCCACTCACCCGGCACCGTGCCCGGACACCGCCGGCAGGAGTGCCGAGGCCCGCGTGTAGACACCGGGGCTGCCGGCCTTGCCGCAGCCCGTCCCCCACGACACCAGCCCCACCAGGCGCCCCTGCACCACCAGCGGCCCGCCGCTGTCCCCCTGGCAGGCATCACGCCCGCCTCCGGGCTCACCCGCACACAGCATGGATTCGGGCTTGTACGTGCCGTCGGCATTGCCGGGGTACGCCTTGGCGCAGACCGCATCGTTGAGCACATTCACCGCGGCCGACCGCAGCCGCGACGCGTAGCTGCCCTCGCCGGTCATGTCTCCCCAGCCGTAAACGGTGGCCACGTTGCCTGCCTGGTAGGCGGCATCCCCTTGGCGCGCTATGGGAATCGGCCGGTTGCTGATGGGCTTCGGCAGCGTGAGAACGGCCATGTCGCCTTCATTGGTCCAGCTGTCGTATCCCGGGTTCACCCAGACCTTCGCCGGCTTGAGTTCATGCCCGCCACCCTGGGTGAGGTTGTCGCGTCCGATGACGATCCGCAGATCGGTCACCTGCTGCCAGGGCACGCCCAGCACCTCCCTGCTCAGACAGTGCGCGGCGGTCACCACCGTCGAGCTGCCGACCAGGACACCGCCGCAGAACTGTCCGGAGCGCGCGGCGCCGAACCGGGCATGGGAGGCGAGGGCGACCGCCCATGGGCTCTGGGAAAGGCGTACCGGCGTACCGCCGACCACGGAATCGTCCGCGGTCGCGGCCGTCGGCAGGGCAAAGACCAGCGCGAGAGCTCCGAAAGCAGCGTGGGACGGACGCATACGGACTCCTGACTCTGGGGACAGTGGTCGCCCACCCAGAGTGACCCAAACGGAGGTCCCCCGCACCCGGACGGCGGCGAGCCCGGCCCCTCCAGGAAGGAGGAACCGGGCTCGCGGGACGGTCCGTGCCCGTTCGGCTAGTCGAGGTAGTCGCGCAGCACCTGGGAGCGCGACGGGTGACGCAGCTTGGACATGGTCTTGGACTCGATCTGGCGGATCCGCTCACGCGTGACGCCGTAGACCTTGCCGATCTCGTCCAGCGTCTTGGGCTGGCCGTCGGTGAGGCCGAAGCGCATGGAGACCACGCCGGCCTCGCGCTCGGAGAGGGTGTCCAGCACCGAGTGCAGCTGCTCCTGCAGAAGCGTGAAGCTGACCGCGTCGGCCGGGACGACCGCCTCGGAGTCCTCGATGAGGTCACCGAACTCGCTGTCGCCGTCCTCGCCGAGCGGGGTGTGCAGCGAAATCGGCTCGCGGCCGTACTTCTGGACCTCGATGACCTTCTCGGGGGTCATGTCGAGTTCCTTGGCCAGCTCCTCCGGGGTGGGCTCGCGGCCCAGGTCCTGGAGCATCTGGCGCTGGACGCGCGCGAGCTTGTTGATGACCTCGACCATGTGGACGGGGATACGGATGGTGCGGGCCTGATCGGCCATGGCGCGGGTGATGGCCTGGCGGATCCACCACGTCGCGTAGGTCGAGAACTTGTAGCCCTTGGTGTAGTCGAACTTCTCGACCGCACGGATCAGGCCGAGGTTGCCCTCCTGGATCAGGTCCAGGAAGAGCATGCCGCGACCGGTGTAGCGCTTGGCCAGGGAGACGACCAGTCGGAGGTTGGCCTCCAGGAGGTGGTTCTTGGCCCGGCGGCCGTCCTCGGCGATGATCTCCAGCTCGCGCTTGAGCTTGGGTGCGAGCTTGTCGGAATTCGCCAGCTTGTCCTCGGCGAACAGACCCGCCTCGATGCGCTTGGCGAGCTCGACCTCCTGCTCGGCGTTGAGGAGCGGGACCTTGCCGATCTGCTTGAGGTAGTCCTTGACCGGGTCGGCGGTGGCGCCGGCCGCGGCGACCTGCTGCGCGGGGGCGTCGTCCTCGTCGTCGTCGGACAGGACGAAGCCGGCGTTCTCGGCGCCCTCGGGGGCGTCGGCCGCCTCGCCCTTGCCGGGCACCGGGGTCTCCTCGGTGGCCTCGTCGTCGAGCAGCTCGTCGACGTCCTTCTTGGCCGCCATCTTCTTGGCAGTGGTCTTCTTGGCGGTCGCCTTCTTGGCAACCGTCTTCTTGGCTGCGGTCTTCTTCGCCGCTGCCTTCTTGGCAGGCGCGGACTCGGTCTCACCGGACGGGTCCGCCATCGGGGCGGTGGCCGCGGTGGTGGCCTTCTTCACCGTGGCGGTCTTGGCCGCGACGGTCTTGGTGGCGGTGCGCTTTGCCGGGCTCTTCGCTGCGACGCTCTTGCGGGTGCGCTTGGGCGCCTCTGCGGCACTGACCATCAGCGTCACACCCTCCTCGTCGAGGATTTGGTTGAGGCTGCGCAGAACGTTCTTCCACTGGGTTGGCGGAATCTGGTCAGCCTCGAAGGCCCGACGCACGTCATCGCCGGCGATCTGCCCATCAGCCTTTCCCCGCTCGATGAGCGCCATCACAGACTCGGACTCGGCGATCTCCGGCGGGAGCGTACGGGATGTGCTGGCCGACACGAACAACCTCTCGGAACGATGGAAACGGCTTCCGACCCCGTCCACTGTGGATCGGAGCCGACGACCGCCGGTAGGGGATGGACCGACGGCGCGGGGGCAGCCGGGGAGTTGAACAGCGTCACGAACGCCGTCCGTATTCCCTCCTCGGCCATCACCTCTTAAGTCATCGCGCTTCCCCGGAGAGCGTTACGCCCAATCCGCGTGGCCCGAGTCACACCCCATAACGACCCATTCCCGGTCATATGGCATGCAATCCTCCTAAGGTCCATCGTCGGACCCGGGCGACGCCCCGGATCCGACGATCTCGCGTGCCGTCGACGCGTACGGAGCACCCCGCCCGTAGGGGGCGCGGGGCCACCGGCCGCCGCGGCGCCTACGGTCCGTACGCATTCGAGTACGGGGTCCTCAGTGCTCGCGGGGCGCGGGGACGACGTGGTCGACGGGCGTCCCGGAGCCCTGGCCGGCGGCGTCGCCGTGGGCCGCGAGGAGCTGACGCATCGCGGACTCGGCCGCCGTGGCGTCGCCGGAGCCGATGGCGTCGACGATCCGCATGTGCTGGCCGACGGACGTCTCGATCGGGCGCTCGCAGCCGCCGGACGGACCGCCGGAGACATGCAGTGCGGAGCTGACGATCCCCGAGAGGTGCTCGAGCATCCGGTTGCCGGCGATCGACAGCAGCAAGGTGTGGAACTCGACGTCGGCGCGGCCGAAGGTCACGGTGTCGCCCTGGGCCGCGGAGTGGCCCATGATCTCGACCATGTCGGCGAGGCGCTGCTGGATGTCCTCGCGGGCGTGGCCGGCGGCGAGGCGGGCGGCGAGGGGCTCGATGGTCCAGCGCAGCTCGCACAGCTCGCGTCGCTGGTCGTCGCGCTGCGGCCCGTAGGCCCGCCACTCGATGATGTCGGGGTCGAGGAGGTTCCAGTCGCTGACCGGGCGGACCCGGGTGCCCACGTTGGGGCGGGCACTGACCAGGCCTTTGGCCTCGAGGACACGCAGCGACTCGCGGACGACGGTCCGCGAGACCTCGAAGCGCTGGCCGATCTCCTCGGGGACGAGCGGTCGATCGGCGCCGAGATCGCCAGAGACGATCATCTGTCCGAGCTGCTGGACGAGTTGGCCGTGCAGGCCGCGGCCACGGCTGCCGGCGGCGCGGCGGCCGACCCGGCCCATCTCTGCTTCGGAACCGTCCCAAACCGGCGAGACGCGCTCGGTGCGATCCACGCCTGCCGCGTTCACGGCGGCGTTGGCGCCGTTGGCGTAGGGGTAGCGGTCAAGCTCGCCCGGACCTGCGAGGCCGGTGTCGCCGGGGCGAGCCGCGGTCATCATGGTGTGCGCAAGGGTACTCACGCATCCTTTGTCGGCGACACCCTGAACACCCTTGAGGTCTTTGGTGAAAAGCACACGAAAGGGTGATCGCCCGTCATCTCTCAATTGACGCTTTATCGGAAAGAAATGCGCCGCCTGTGGCGAGTTGTGGACAGCGGCGCAACAACAGGGCCGTGAAACGGGCGTCATACGGCGTCACCGTGCCCATCCACGGAACATCGTGAGGGCATACGCGCAGACCAGCACGGTCAGCGACAACGCCATTGCGCTGCCTACGGGTTGGGTCGCGAGGCGCACGGCTACCGATACGGCCTGATCGATTCCGGACGGCCATCGATAGAGAGCCGACGACCCCAGTCGCCCCGGGAGTCCCACGAGTGAATGGGTGGCGGGCTCGGCGATCACGCGCTGCACGAGTGGCAGTACGACGACGGGTACGGCGAGCACGGCGGCCAACCCCATTGCGGTGGACCGGAATACGCCGGCGGCGAGCGCACCCGCCCAGGCGCAGCCGATCAGCAGGCCGATCCAACCGGCGGCGAAAACAGGCCATTCGGTGCTGCTGGTGACGGATTCCGGCCCGAACAGGTAGCGGGCACCGGCCTCGTCGACGGTGAGTACGCAGATGCCGAGGCCCAGCGCGGATGCACCACTGACAAGGAGTTTGGCGGTGAGCAGTCCGAGGCGGCGGGGGACGGTGCCGCGCTCGGGCGCGAGCGCCGGGTAGCGGAACTCCTGGCCGAAGCAGAGCGCTCCGAGGAGCCCCGCACCGAGTGCGGCCGGAGGGAAGGGGAGTTGACGGGGCCAGCCGGCGAGCACACGGGACGTCGGCGCTTCGCCGTGCCGGGCCAGCAGCAGTGCCAGGCCCAGGGATACGAGCAGCGACGCGAACGTCACGAACAGGCCGGTGCGGTCGCTGAACGTGCGGCGCAGCTCGTAGCGCAGCGGCCAGGCCGGGCCGGGCGCGGGCAGCCGGGGAATGGCGAGTTGCTCCACGACCGGCGCCGAGGAGCGTGCCGGGCGGGCGGCGGGGACGGTGGCGCCGATGATCGGGAGGGTCAGGGTGTCGGACACGGTGTCCGTGCCTTTGGGCGCGATGGCGGCGCGGGCGGCCTGGAGGACGCGGACCATCGGAGCGGGGGCGGGGGCGGGGGCGGAAGGGGAAGTGGGGACGGGGGTGGGGGCCGTGGCGGGCCCGGAAGGCGCGTCGTCCGGGGGCGATGTTGCGGGCGGGACGTCGGCGGTGGGACCGGGTGGGCGGCCGTCGGCGCGGTGCAGCGGGGTGACCGGGCTGGTGTCACCGACCTCGTCGGCGAGCTGGTGCACCAGGATGCCGTGGCGGAAGGCGGCCTCCCCCACCGCGGCGCAGCTGCTGCCGTAGACGGCGAGGCGGTTACCGCTCTCGCGCACCACCTCGATGGCGCGGCCGACCACGGGGTCCGCGGCGTGGTCTGCGCGCTGGGACTCGTCCACGAGGAGGGTGGCGAGACGGTCGGCGTGCGGGGAGCGGACGGCCACCCGTGGGCGCAGGCGGGTGCGGGCGAAGTCGACGGCTTCCTGATCGGCGACAAGTCGACCTTCTGCGAGGGTGACCACGCGGTCGGCGATCCGCGCGGCCTCCTTGGCGTCGCGGGAGGTGACGAGGACGGCGCCGCCCTGTGCGGCGTAGCTGCGGAGCATGCCGTGCAGCCATGCCGCCTCGCGCCGGGCGACTCCGTCGGCGGGTTCGTCGAGCACGAGGGTGTGGGGGTCGCCGATGAGTGCCGCGGCCAGTCCGAGCCGGCGGTCCATCCCGCGGGAGTACTCGCCCAGGCGCTGGTCGGCCAGGCCGCTGAGGCCGACGAGCTCCAGGACGTCGTCGGCGCGGGTGACCGGGACGCCGGCGGCGGCGGTGAGCATCCGCAGATGGGTGCGCGCCGTGCGGGAAGGGTCGGCGGGGGTGTCGCCGAGGAGGACACCGAGTTCGCGGGCGGGGTTGGGGATGCGGTGCACGGGGCGGCCGCGGAAAAGGGCGACGCCGCGGCCGCGTTCGAGTTGCAGCATCAGGCGCAGGGCGGTGGTCTTGCCCGCGGCCGCGCCGCCGAGGAGCACGGTGACCTTGCCGGGCCGCGCCTCGAAGCTCAGGTCGTTGATGGCGGGCGGGAGTTCGCCGCGGGGTGCGCTGGTCAGTCCGATGGCCTGGATCATCGCGTCCCTCGCGGGGCGTGAGACCGTGCGGCCGGCGCTGGGGATACGAGAGGGCTCACCCGGCCAAGGTAACGCGATATGTCCTATTTACTCGTAATTGCCGGGTTGTGATGTTCCGTCGTGTCCTGCCGGGTCACCGGGGTCCCGGTTCAGACCTCGGGGCGCAGCATCGGCGGGTTGAGCAGCGTGGCGCCGCCGGCCCTGAACAGCTGTGCCGGTCGGCCGCCCTGACGGGTCGTCGTGCCGCCGGTGGGCACCAGGAAGCCGGGCGTACCGGTCACCTTGCGATGGAAGTTACGGGGGTCCAGGGCGACGCCCCAGACCGCTTCGTAGACCCGTCGCAGCTCGCCGACGGTGAACTCGGGTGGGCAGAAGGCCGTGGCGAGGGAGGAGTATTCGATCTTCGAACGGGCACGCTCGACGCCGTCGTCGAGGATCTGGGCGTGGTCGAAGGCCAGCGGCGCCGCCAGCTCGCCGTCGCGACCGTGCGTGCCGTCCTGGTCGAGGAGGGTCTCGACCGGTGCCCAGCGCGCGCTGTGGGCGTCGCCGCCGGCGCGCGGGGCGGGCAGGTCGGGGGCGAGGACGAGATGGGCGACACTGACGACGCGCATACGGGGGTCGCGCTTGGGGTCGCCGTAGGTGGCGAGCTGTTCGAGGTGCGCGCCGTAGGCGGGCGGCGGACCCGTCGGGGACTGGGCGTGCAGGCCGGTCTCCTCGGCGAGCTCCCGGGCGGCCGCGGCCGCGAGGTCCTCATCGGCGCGGACGAACCCGCCGGGCAGGGCCCAGCGCCCCTGGAACGGCGGCTCACCACGGCGCACGGCCAGTGCGCACAGCGCATGGCGGCGCACGGTGAGCACGACCAGGTCGACGGTGACGGCGAAGGGCGGAAAGGCCGACGGGTCGTAGGGTGGCATGCCCGCGATCATAGTCGTCCGCTTGACGATAAACAGGTCTTGATGTTCCTCAGGACCCCAGCTGCAGACCGTCCGCCGCCGCCTCCACCATCCCCAGGCCGAGCCTGCTGATCCGTACGGCGAACGGCTGCTCCGCAACGCTCAGACCGGTGAACTGCATCGCGCCCAGCGGCGCGCTGCCGAGTGGACGGAGGGTCACCGTCCCGGCGGGCACGTCGGGGCGCAGGCCGGCGAGCGCGGTCAATATCTGCGCCGCACCCGCCGCCGCCACCGCCGCGGGACGGCAGGCCGCCGGGTGCGGGACGGGTGCGCCGTCGGCGGTGCGCTGCTCCCCCGCGTACATCTCCGGGAGGCGGTGCCCGAAGCTGTCCGCGGCGTCGAGGATGCCCCGTGCCAGCGCGCCGGCCGCCTTCTCGTGGCCGGCCGCGGCGAGTCCCGCGACGGCGATCGCGGTCTCGTGGACCCGGACCGCGCCGCTGCGGTGACCGAACGGGTTGTAGCCACTCTCCTTGGCCCCCAGGCCGCGCAGCCCCCAGCCCGTGTCCAGGGCGGGGCCGCCCAGGAGTCTGGCCAGTTGGTCGGTCTGGGCGGGGTCCAGCAGGCCCGGGGCGAGGGTGCCGGCGCCGAGCAGGCCGGTGTCGAGGAGGTGGGCCGCACTGGCGCCGAGATGCGGCAGCGGGCGGCCGTCGCCGGCCAGTAAGGCGGCGGGACGGCCGCCCGCCCGGTCCGCGATCCAGAAGTCCGTACGGAACCTGGTGCGCAGATCCGCGGCCCACTCCCGCAGCGCCGCCGCATCGGACGCACCACAGGCATCCAGGAGGTCGGCGCCCAGGAGCGCGGCGCGGTGGGCGTGGGCCTGGGTCTCGCTGCGGTACGGCCCGTCGGGCGCGGGGTCGGGGACGTAGCCGCCGCTCGCCGTGCCGGCCGCTTCGGATGCGGTGCGCAGCCATCGCAGACAGCGTTCCGCGGCGGGCAGCAGGCGTTCGGTCTCCTGGTCGGGCAGGCCCCAGCGGCGGGCCTCCGCGAGGACGGCGGGGAACAGGAGGGTGGCCTCGACTCCGGTGCAGCTCGGCGGTGCGTGCGGTCCGGCGTCGCGCAGGCCACCGGGGATTCGGCCGAAATCCGCCCCTGGCGTGGCTTGTTGAGTACGGGCGAGAGCCCGCAGCGTGCCCGCGGCGAGACGTGTGCCCAGGGGCAGCAGCATCCGCGCCGCCCACAGGGCCTCCGCCGGGGCGAGCCCGCACCGCCAGGGAAAGCCGCCTGCGACGTAGGTGTCCGCGGGCTGCGCGGGGTCGCGCATCAGCAGGCCGTACAGGTCGTCGAGACTGCCTGCCAGGAGGGCGTCGGCCCGGTGGTCGTCGCACTCCAGCTGCGCGGGCGACCAGGGGCGCGGTGGGCGGTCACCGCGTGGACGGGGAACGGGTATCCGTGCTTGCGGGCCGGTGACCTGGGCATCTCCCGGGCGCCGTCCGCCGGCCGGACGGCCGCCCAGGGGGACGCCGGCGTCGTGCTCGAGCCGGACGCGCAGCTCGATGGTGCAGTGGCCGCCGGGCGGCAGGTCCAGTTTCCAGCGCAGCAGGCCCGCGGACGCGATCGCATCCTGCGGCGCGGGCGTCGCGGAGACCACCGCGTATGCGCCGGGCCCGGACCAGCGGAGCCCTGATCCATGGACGGCGGCCCGCAGCCCGGGGCCGGGAAGCCCGGCGGCGACGGCGCCGAGCTCCGCGAGGTCGGTGCCCAGCCGGATCTCGACCGGGAGCCGGATGGGCCGGGTGGCGCTGCTGCGGAACGTGAGCTGTTCGGTGCCGTCGGCGGACCGCAGCCGCTCCATCCGGACCTCCGGGTCCGGGCCGCGCTCACCGGTTGTGCGGATCGTGCCGACGAACCGCGCGCGGTGCGCGGCGACCAATCTGCCCTGGACGACGAGTGGTTCGCCGCTCCCGGCCCGTACCTCGCAGCGGGAGAGGATCCGTATCCCGTCGCGGTAGTAGCCGTCCAGCCCCTGGCCGGTCAGTTGTCCCGAGGGGGACGAGACCGCGAGGCCCGGCAGGGCCACGCAGACCAGCGAGGAGTGGACGGGCTGCGGCTGAGGGACCCGGGGCGGCGCGGGGCGCCGTTCGCCGGGCGGCCGGCGGGCCGGCTGGGTGGTGGGGACGATGCCTGGCACGCTGTGCGCTCCCTGGTGGTTTCGGGGCTCCGTACGGCACCCGCCACTCTCGTGAACGGTTCGGCCGGCGCGCAGGTCACGCCGGCCTCCCGGCCTCGGCGGGGTCACCGCCGACTCCGGTCACCGTCCCGGCCCGCCCGGCGCGTGCGGCGTCCGTCGGCCGTCCGGCTGCCGGGGCGGGCGCCGCCGCGTGGCCCGACGGGGCGGTCGGCGCTTCCGGGGCGGGCCGGCTTCGGCCGCTTGCCGGGCCGCGGCGCCTCCTTGGCGGGCAGCGCCGGCCCGCTGGGGGAGAGTGCCGCTTGCTCCTTGCGCTGTTCGCGCAGACAGCGGCGCAGCGGCTCCGGGTCGAGGCCGTCGTTGATGGCGCGGTGCAGCAGATCGGCGAAGACGTAGCCGGGGTCGATGGCCAGGGCACGGCCCAGCGTCACCCGCGCCGAGGGGGCGTCCTCGGTGGCCCAGCAGATCCATCCGGCGAGCGTCAGCGGCGCCACGGCGTGCTCGAGAAAGCCGCCGGCACAGCGGCGGGCGAGGGCGCGCCAGAGCCGCAGAGCAGGCGCCGCGTGGGGGTCCTCCATCCACTCCGCGGCCCGGTCGCGCGTGATGCGGTCCTGGAGCCCGAGGATGAGCGCGGCAGCCTCGGCGTCGGTGATCAGGGCGTCGTCGCAGGCGTCCCTGGCCCGGTTGCTGCCCGCGGGCGTGTCCAGGCGGAAGCGGCGGATCATCGTCTCGGCCAGGTCGAGGGTCTCCCGGCGCACCGCCGCCGCGCCGTCCGGCCGGAGCATGCGCGGCAGAAGCTCGGCGGCCGCGACGTCGAGGGCCCTCTCCTGGTCGGCGCCCCGGGGCCCGGTGCGGGGCGCCAGCCGGGCCTCCATCTCCTTGAGCGAGCCGCGCACCTGCACACCCGCGTACGCGGCGGCCGCGGCCAGCACGGACGTGCCGGGCAGGGCAAGGGGCGTGCCGTCGGCGGGGCAGCAGCGGAAGTCCGGGCAGCAGTAGGACCAGTGACGGCCGTTGGAGATGCACAGGGCTTCGAGCACGGGTACGTCCAGCGCGCCGCAGGCGGTGCGCAGCAGCTGGGCGAGGGGGCGGAGCCGGTCCTTGACGTCCTTGCCGGTCTGGCCGGCGGCGGGCTCCTGGCAGACGTAGACGACGATGGCGGCGGGCCGCTCTGCGGGGTCCTGCGCGGCAGTGATCAAGCAGTCGGCGAGCTGGTCGGCGGCGTCCGGCCATTGTGCGGTGTCGGCCGGGATCCCGAGCCGGACCCGGCCGCCGAAGCGTCCTCGAGGGCCGTGCAGCGCGACGAGAACGATGCTGTCGTCGGGAAAGAAGCCCATGAGGTACGGGAGTGCGTCGGCGAGTTCGGCGGCGCTGCGCAAGGTGATCTGGGGCTCGGCGGGTCGGGAGGACGTCGGGGAAGGGCTCGGGGCGGGGTTCGGGGGGCGGGAGGTGTCGTCGGAGACGTGCGGGGTGTCGTCGGGAGAGTTGGGCTCGATCGGTTCGCTGTGCTCGGTCATGGCTCGAAGATCGCGCGGTCGGCCGCCGTTCCGCGACCCCTGTGGATAACTCTCGGGTGACGCGGTTTTCCACAGGTTCGGGCGGGGGTTCGCGCGTTGTCAGTGGCATCGGGTTGCATGGGGGCATGAGCAATGAAGACCTGCGTGCCTCGGCCGATGCCGTCCTGACCCGACTCGTCGGGGATCCCGGCGGCGAGGCCCGGCTGCGCGAGGATCAGTGGAGGGCGATCGAGGCGCTGGTCGCCGACCACCGCCGGGCCCTGGTCGTACAGCGCACGGGCTGGGGCAAGTCCGCGGTCTATTTCGTGGCGACGGCGCTGCTGCGGGCGCGCGGCAGCGGGCCGACGGTGATCGTCTCGCCGCTGCTCGCGCTGATGCGCAACCAGGTCGAGGCGGCCGCGCGGGCCGGGATCCGCGCGCGCACGATCAACTCCTCCAACACCGAGGAGTGGGAGAACGTACAGGCGGAGGTGGCGGCCGGCGAGGTCGACGTCCTGCTGGTGAGCCCCGAGCGGCTCAACAACCCCGATTTCCGCGATCAGGTGCTGCCCAAGCTCGCCGCAGCCACCGGTCTGCTGGTCGTCGACGAGGCACACTGCATCTCCGACTGGGGCCACGACTTCCGGCCGGACTACCGCAGGCTGCGCACGATGCTCGCCGACCTCCCGCCCGGTGTGCCGGTGCTCGCCACGACCGCGACCGCCAACGCCCGGGTGACGGCCGATGTCGCCGAACAGCTGGGGACGGGCGAGGGCACGGCGGAGGCGCTGGTGCTCCGTGGTCCGCTGGACCGGGAGAGCCTGAGCCTGGGTGTGCTGCCGCTGCCGGACGCCGCGCACCGCCTCGCGTGGCTGGCGGACCATCTGGACGAGCTGCCGGGCTCGGGAATCATCTACACGCTCACCGTCGCCGCCGCCGAGGAGGTCACGGCGTTCCTGCGGCACCGGGGGCATGTGGTCGCCGCGTACACCGGCAAGACGGAGAACGCCGAACGGCAGCAGGCCGAGGACGATCTGCTCGCCAACCGGGTCAAGGCGCTGGTGGCGACGTCCGCGCTGGGCATGGGTTTCGACAAGCCCGACCTGGGGTTCGTGGTGCACCTGGGCTCGCCGTCGTCCCCGATCGCGTACTACCAGCAGGTGGGGCGCGCCGGCCGAGGTGTGCAGCATGCCGAGGTGCTGCTGTTGCCGGGCCGCGAGGACGAGGCGATCTGGAAGTACTTCGCGTCGCTGGCGTTTCCGCCCGAGGAGCAGGTGCGCCAGACGCTGGACGTCCTGGCGGCGGCCGGCCGGCCGGTGTCGCTGCCGGCGCTGGAGCCGCAGGTCGAACTGCGCCGGTCGCGTCTGGAGATCATGCTCAAGGTGCTCGATGTGGACGGCGCCGTGCACCGCGTCAAGGGTGGTTGGACGGCCACCGGCCGCCCGTGGTCGTACGACGCGGAGCGCTATGCGTGGGTGACCCGTCAGCGCGCGGCGGAGCAGCAGGCGATGCGGGACTACGCCACCACGACGGGCTGCCGGATGGAGTTTCTGCGGCGGCAGTTGGACGACGAGGAGGCGGTGGCGTGCGGCCGCTGTGACAACTGCGCCGGTGCCAGGTTCGCCACCGAGGTGTCCCCCGCGTCGCTGGACGCGGCCCGGGGTGAGCTGGGGCGTCCGGGTGTGGAGGTGGAGCCGCGGCGGATGTGGCCGACGGGGCTCGGGGCCATCGGCGTCGACCTCAAGGGACGCATTCCGGCGGGTGAGCTGGCCGCCACCGGGCGGGCCCTGGGCAGGCTGTCCGACATCGGGTGGGGCAACCGCCTGCGGCCGATGCTGGCACCGCAGGCGCCGGACGGTCCGGTTCCGGACGATGTGGCAGCCGCCGTGGTCACGGTCCTGGCCGACTGGGCCAAGGGGTCGGGGGGTTGGGCCTCCGGAGCGGACGATGCGCCGGCCCGCCCGGTGGGCGTTGTCTGCCTCTCCTCACGCACCCGCCCGCAGCTGATCCATTCGCTGGCCGAGCGGATCGCCGCGGTGGGCAGGATGCCGTTCCTCGGGACGGTGACATCGGTGGACGACGGAGCGGACGGCAGGATTCCGCGCAGTAACAGCGCCCAGCGGCTGCGCGCCCTGCACGGTTCGCTGACCGTGCCGCCGGAGCTGGCGCAGGCGCTGGCGTCGGCGGGTGGCCCGGTGCTGCTGGTGGACGACTTTTCGGACACCGGCTGGACCCTGGCGGTGGCCGCCCGTCTGCTGCGCGGGGCGGGGGCCGAAGGAGTGTTTCCGCTGGTCCTTGCCGTACAGGGATAGCCGTTTCGGGAGAGGGGAAGAGGCTGCCGGGCTTCACGGGCCGGTGCGGCGGGCAGGGATATTGACGGCGCACCGGTCGATTCCGGATCGCGCGAGAAATTGCTCGTTGCCGCATGCGTGTACGACAGGAAGAATTGGAGCTGCTTCCCCGTACCGGCCCGCGTCCGCGGCCAGGCAGGGTCATGCCGTGGTGCGCTCGCGCCCGGCCGGCGCCCGCTGCGTGGACGCGTAGACGAAGGGAGGATCCGTGACCTTCGGTTTCGCCCCGCCCGCGAATGTGTCCCGGCCCGTGTCCGCCGACTCCACCGCCAGGCTGGGCCGGATGCTGGAGCCCTCCGAGTGGGCCTCGGCCGGTATTCCGCTGCTGCGCAATCCCCGTGAGATCGTCACCGGCCTGCACGACCGTCATCGCCCGGGGCCTGCGACGGCCATCGTGGCGGTGCTCGATCCGCTGGAGCGGGTGGCCGCCAGCGCCTCGTTCACGGAGCCCGCGGCGCTGCCCGACGGCTGGGAGTTCCGCAATGTGCTGCTGGCGCATCTGCGCCGGGTCATCCCGCACGATCTGCGGCTGCGCACTCCGGTCCGGACGGCCGTGTTGCTCTACTGCCGTGAGGGCGAGCCCCGTTGGACGGAGGCGGACGGGGCGTGGATGTGGGGGCTGCGGGATGCCTGCACCCTGCACGGGCTGCGGTGCGGGGCGTACATCACGCTGACCCCGGACCGCTGGCAGGTGCTCGGTGAGGATCGCGGCGGGCGGCCGCCCAGACCGTCCCGGCGGACCGAGGCGGTGTCCAGCGGCACCGGAGCGGTGTCCCGGGGGACCGTCCCGGCGGACCTGCCGGCCGAAGCGGTGTCCGGCCGTACCGAAGCGGATTCCCGCCGTACGGAGCCGTCGCGGGCCCGAGCGCCGCGCGCGATGTCGCCGCGGACGGCCGCCTCGGATGCGGTGGTGCCGCGCATGCCCTCGCCGCGTACGCCCCCGACGGAGCCCTTGGCCGCGGCCGAGCCGCCCACGCGGAGCGGAATACCGGCGGCACCCCGGCGTTCCGGAGGCGGGGCGCGGGCGGTGCAGCGGCACACCGCGGCCCGCTGAGCCCAGGCGGGCGGCTCCGGGAGCGCCCCGGAAACGCAAGCAAGCCCGACCGACCGGATGGCCGACGGGCTGCTTCGTGCGGGGGCTGCTACGCGTTCGCGCCGAGGATGCTGTTGATCCGCTGCGGGTCACCGCAGACGACCAGCAGAGTTCCGGCACGGGTCATCGCCGAGGGCAGCGCCCGCGCGGTGACCCCGTCCGTGCCGCCGTTGACGGCGACGACCACGACGGGGCGCCCGGTGACGCGCTCGGCGGCGGCGTCCGCGTAGAACACATCGTCTGCGGCGTCCTGTTGGGCCCAGTAGGACGCCTCGCCGAAGGACAGCTCATGGGCGGCCCACGGGTGGTTTCCCCCCGTGGTCAGCACCAGGATCTCGGACGGCGCGCGCCCGGAGTCCAGCAGCAGATCAACGGCTTCGTCGGCGGCGTCGATGGCGCCGTCGGCGGGTGCCGGGATCAGCTGGAGCTGTGCTCCTGTGGCGGCTGGGGCCGGGGGCTGCGGGGAGCTGGTGCGCTGCGCCGGCGGAGCGGCGACAGGCCCACGCGCCGGGGCAGGGGGTCCGGGCTTGCCCGGACGAACGCTGGACGCCGGGGCGCCACGCGGAGGCGCGGGGCGGGGACCGGGGCCAGGGACGGGACGGGGGGTCGGCGCGGTGCGGCCGGCGGCCGGAGTTGCGCGGGGACCCGGGACACTCTCGTGAATCTGAGGCTCCTCGGGGATGAGAGGCATAAAGGGATGTCTATCAAACGTAAGTGCGGGACGCGTCATCGGGTACCGATTTGACGTCCGTACCGCTCAGAAGTCGAAGCCGAGTTGGCCACCGGCCTCCAGAGCGGCTGCTTCGGGGGTGACGCGCACCTTCTTCAGATGCCGCCACCGGGGCAGGGCATCCATGTAGGACCACGACACCCGGTGGTGCGGCGTAGGACCGTACTCCTCCAGGGCGATGCGATGGGTCGGGGAGGGGTAGCCGGCGTTGGCCGCAAAGTCGAAGTCGGTGTATTCCAGGCCCAGTTCGGCCATCATCGCGTCGCGTCGCACCTTTGCGATCACGGACGCGGCGGCAACCGCGACACAGGACTGGTCCCCCTTGATGACCGTGCGGACCCGCCACGGCGCGCCCAGATAGTCGTGCTTGCCGTCGAGGATGACCGCGTCCGGACGGACCGGCAGCGCCTCCAGGGCGCGTACGGCCGCGAGCCGCAGTGCCGCGGTCATGCCCAGCTCGTCGATCTCTTCCGGTGACGAGTGCCCCAGGGCGTAGGCCGTGACCCAGTCGCCGAGTACCTCGCAGAGTTCGGTGCGGCGCTTGGCGGTCAGCAGCTTGGAATCGGTGAGTCCGGCGGGCGGCCGACGCAGACCTGTGACGGCTGCGCAGACGCTGACCGGGCCGGCCCAGGCTCCGCGCCCGACCTCGTCGACACCTGCAACGATCTTGGCGCCCGTCGTGGCGCGTAGTGATCGCTCGACGGTATGGGTGGGGGGCTCGTACGGCATGGCGCCAGCCAGGTTACGCCTATTCGGCCCAGCCGTCCGCATCGGATCGGCATCGGATACGGAACCGATGCCGCCGGGGTACGGAACGGGCTCCGCACTGCCCGGTGCTCCGCCGCGCACACGGGGCCGGGCGGGGGTGAAGTCGCCGTCCAGCGCGTCGCGTTGCCGGGCGCGCGGGGCGGGCGGCGGTCAGTCGGCGAGCGCAGGCGCCCAGGCCGGGAGGGGTTCGGTGCCGTCCAGCCAGGCCTGGGGCGGGGCGCCGGCGGGGCTCGCCGCGACGATGCCGCCGACGATGGCGCAGGTGGTGTCCACATCGCCGCCCGCCTGGACGGTGGCCCAGAAGGCCTGCTCGTAGTCGCCGAGGTGGCGGGCCGCGGCCCAGAGGGTGAAGGGGACGGTGTCGTGGGCGCTGGTGCGCCGGCCGCAGCCGAGGACGGCGGCGACGGTGCCGGAGTCGGCGTAGTCGAGCATGTCCCGGGCCCGGCGCAGTCCCGCCTGTACGGCGCTGCGCGGGATCAGCGCCAGGACGCCGTCGAGCAGGTCCTGGGGGCCGAGGGCACGCGAGGGGTCGGCCACCAGAGCGGCCGCGGCGGCCACGGCCATCGCGCCGACCACGGCCTCGCGGTGCTGGTGCGTGGGGTAGGCGGAGATCTCCGCCTGGTGGGTGGCCTGCTCGGGGTCGTCGGCGTACCAGGCGCCGAGGGGGGCGATGCGCATGGCGGCGCCGTTGCCCCAGGAGCCCTGGCCGTTGAAGAGCGCGGAGGACAGTTCGCGCCAGTCGCCGCCCTCACGGATCAGCCGGAGAAGGCGGTTGACGGCCGGGCCGTAGCCGCGGTCGAAATCGTGGTGATCGGCGAAGGAACGGGCGAGCGCGTCCTGGTCGATACGGAAGTGGCTGGTCAGCACCGCCAGAATGGAACATGCCATCTCGGTGTCGTCGGTCCACTGCCAGGGGGACGGGGGCAGCTCCCGGCGCTTGAGGGCGGGGTAATGGGCGGGGACGAAGAACTGCGATCCGAGGGCATCGCCCACGGCCAGCCCGCGCAGGCTGGCCAGCGCCCGCTCCCAGCGGTCTGCGTCACGGTGGTCGGCGGTCATCGGTGTGCACTCTAACCGGTGGCGCCATAAGGCTCGGGTTTGCACCAGCGCTCAAACGGCCGATCGAGCGAGTAGCGTCCGTCGGGGCCGAGGAGCAGGGCGCGCCACTCCGCATTGCCCGGATTGGACAGCGACTCGAAGTCCGCCACCGTCCAGTGGAACCAGCGCATACAGAACAGCCGCATGGTGAGGCCGTGCGTGACGATCAGGACGTTCGGCGGGTGGTGCGGGTCCTCGAAGCTGCGCCACAGGCTCTCGAGGAACGCCCCGACCCGGTCGTAGACGTCCGCGCCGGACTCGCCCTGGGCGAAACGGTAGAAGAAGTGGCCGTAGGCGTCGCGGTAGGCCTTCTGGCGGCGTACGTCGTCGCGGTCCTGCCAGTTCCCCCAGTCCTGTTCGCGCAGCCTCGGCTCCTCCCGGACCCGGACCTTGGCCGGGTCCAGGCCCAGCTCCTGGAAGGTCTGGTGGGTGCGGCGGTAGGGCGAGACATAGGCGGAGATCCGTTCGCCGCCGAACATCTCGCGCAGTCGGCCGCCCGCTTCCTCGGCCTGCCGCCGGCCCACCTTGGTGAGGTGCAACGCATGGTCGGGCGCCCGCTCGTACACGGTGTCGTCGACGTTCCCCTCCGACTCTCCGTGGCGGATGAGGACGATGCGTCGGGGCCGGGCCATGCGGCCAGCCTAAAACGGCTGCTCTGTACATGCCGCATACCGCATGCCGCATGCCGCATGCCGCTACGGTCGCGGCCGTGCCACCCGCCGGGCAGGGCCGGGCGGTCAGCAGGCGGCGAGGGCAGGCCGGCCGTCGCGTATCTCGTAGGGACGGCCGCCGAAGCGGCTGCGCAGCAGGCGGTCGTGGGAGACGACGACCAGGGCGCCGGGCCATTGCGTCAGGGCCTGCTCCAGTTCTTCGACCAGGCCGAGGGCGAGGTGGTTGGTGGGTTCGTCGAGCAGCAGCAGGTCCGCCGGGCGGGCCAGCAGCCGGGCCAGGGCCAGCCGGCGCCGCTGGCCGGCCGAGAGCGCTCCGACGGGCACCCGCAGATCGCGCTCACGGAAGAGCCCGAAGGACAGCAGGAGGGCGGACAACTCGTCGGCATCCACCGCCAGGCCCCGGCCGAAGGCGGCCAGCAGTGGCTCGGCGGGGTGGGAGACCGGTATCTCCTGGGCCAGGTAGCCGATCCGCCCGCGGCGGTGGACGGTGCCGCTGTCCGGTGCGGTGACACCCGCCAGGACCCGCAGCAGGGTGGTCTTGCCCGCGCCGTTGGCGCCGTGGACCAGCAGTCGTTCACCGGCGGACACGGAGAAGGAATCCACCGCCAGCCGGGATCCCACCCGCACTCCGTCGAGGGCGACGAGGGTGCCCGCCGTCTCGCCGACGTCCGGTGCCGCCCGGAAGCGGAGCGGATCCGGCGGCCTGGGGACCGGCGCCTCGTGCAGCCGGCGGAGCCGTTCGCGGGCGTTGCGCACTCTGCTGGACACGGACGCCTGGACGCGGCCCTTGTCCCGCTCGTAGGCCATCTTGTTGCCGTCCTTGATGGCTCGGCCCTGGGCGACGTCGTGTGCCGTACCCGCCGCGAAGTCGCTGAGCTGCGCTATCTGCTCGCACCAGTCGGCGTGGGCCTGTTCCCAGCGGCGGCGGGCGGCGGCCTTGGCGGCGACGAAGTTGCCGTATCCGTCGCCGTAGCGGACGAGGGTCCGCCGGTCGCCGTCCACCTCGACGATCGCGGTGGCGATCCGCTGGAGGAAGAGCCGGTCGTGGGAGACCGTGAGGACGGTGCCGCGGTGGGCGAGCAGAGCGCCTTCGAGCCACTCGAGGGCGGCGGTGTCGAGGTGGTTGGTCGGCTCGTCGAGGAGCATGACCTCGGGCGACGCGGCGATCAGGCAGGCGAGCCCGAGCCGGGCCTGTTCGCCTCCCGAGAGGCTGCCGAGCACCCGACCGTGGTCCAGTCGCGCCAGGCCCAGACCGTGCAGCGCCTTGTCGACACGGGCGTCGGCTTCGTAACCGCCGCGCAGGGCGAACTGCGTGAGCAGATCGCCGTACTCGGCGAGCCGCCCGGCCGAGGCTTCGCCGAGCTCCCGCTCCATCGATCGCAGCCGGTTTTCCATGTCTCTGAGGTCTGCCAGGGCGGCGTCGATCGCGTCCTGCACGGTGTGGTGCGGCGGAAGGCCGGGAGTCTGGGCGAGGTAGCCGACGCCGCCGTCCGCGCTGAGCACGACCTGGCCGTCGTCGGGCCGCTCGGCGCCCGCGATGATGCGGAGCAGGGTCGACTTTCCGGCGCCGTTCTCCCCCACGATCCCGATGCGTTCGCCGGGCCTTATCGACAGGGAGACCGCGTCGAGCAGCGGCCGGTCGGCGTGGGTCTTGGTGACATCGCGTAACGAGATCTGAGTGGGCAAACAAGCCTCCGGGGATCGGGACAGGCATCGACAAGCAAATGCAACTCTCGTTGCATTACGATGATGATGACACACGCCCCCGCGCTAACGCAACAGGAGTTGCAATTGACTGACGAAAGTGACGACGCGACAACGGACGCCCGCCGTCCCGGCACACAGCGCCCCGGCGGCCGCACCGCCCGCACCCGGGCCGCGGTGCGCGACGCCGTACTGGCCGGGCTCATCCGGCACGGATATCCGGGCCTGACCGTCGAATACGTCGCCGAGCACTCCGGGGTGCACAAGACGACGCTCTACCGCCGCTGGGGGGACCTCGAGGGGCTGGTGGCCGATGCGCTGGACCTGGCGGGCGAGGACAGCTGGGCACCGCCGGACACCGGGTCCCTGGAGGGCGATCTGCGCGCCCTCGCCCGCGAGGTCGTCGAGTCCTTCACCGACCCGGCGGTGGCCGCTTCCGGCTCCGCCTTGATCGCGGCCGGGTTCCAGTCCGAGCGGGCCGCACAGGCCCTGCGCGCCTATTACACCGAGCGGTTCCGGCGCTGCGAGGCGATCGTGGAACGCGCCATGGTACGCGGGGAGGCACCGTCCCCGGCGGGCTCCGGATCGCACGAGGAGGCCACGGGCACCGGATCGCACGAGGAGGCCGCGGTCGACGCCGGCGCGCTGGTCCGGGCCGTCACCGCGCCGCTCTTCCTGCGGCTGTTCATCACCCGCGAGCCGGTCGACGAGGCCCTCGCCGATCAGTCGGCCGCGGCGGCGCTGGCGGCGGCCCGAGCCGGGGCCTTCACCGTGGGCGGCACCGCCGGATCCCCCGCCCCCGGTGCCGTTTCCTGACGCGCCTCACACCGTCCACGACGGTTCGAGCTGCACCACATCACCGGCGATGGCCTGGACATCGGCGGCTATCTGGGCCCGCAGCGCCAGCCGCTCGACGCGTTCGGGCCGGTACTTGCCCCGCTCGGCCGCCGACTGCCACAGCGACACCACCAGGAACTCCTCCCCCGGAGCCCGCCCCAGCATTCCCCTCAGCATGCCCGGCGAGCCCGCCATCGCCGGGTTCCAGACCTTCTCCTGCATCAGCATGAAGTGATCGACCCGGTCCTGGCGCACCTGGCAGTGCGCCAGCCGGAGCACGTCCGCGTCGCCGAACGTCGGCCGGAAGCCCACCTTCACATCGAATTCGTGCTCAAAAAGCCGCACTTGCTGGTCTTTGTAGGTGCCTACCTGGGCGGCCGCCAGCCGGTCGTGCGAGCGGGCCATGAAGGAGTCGTAGAACGCCCGGCTCTCCCAGAAGGCCACCAGATGCGCGACGCCCGGCCGGCTGCGGCTCCACCCCCCGCCCTGCCCCCGAAACCCCGGCTCACCCAGCAGCCCCGCCCATTTCCGCTGCCCCCGCTCGAACCCTCGACGGTCCACAACGGTGAGGCGAATCCACTTGACCAGCACCGCGCCATCGTACGGCCCCAGGCGCCCCCGACATCACGACGCGTAACAGGGCAACCACCACGAACTCCCCTACGGGCGCCGGGCCATGGCCACCAGCACCCACAGGAACCGTGCCACCACCCCGCCCCCCTCCAGGTGCCGGCCTTCCCGGCAGGAGCGCCCGATCCGCTGCGCGCCCCACGGGAGGCCGTTCACCACCCGGTCGGCCACTCCCCCGGGTCCGGCTCGGTCATCGCCCTCGCGATACCGCGATGACCGCAGTCCTCGCAGGTCCGCAGCCTGGACACGGCCCCGTACCCTCATGACCGATACACCCGCGATACACCCGCATCGCACGAACCGGAGAGCGCGGCATGCCCAAGCAGGTGGACCACGAGAGCCGACGCCGCCAGATCGCCGAGGCCGTCTGCCGCCTCGCCGACGAGAGCGGCCTGGAAGGCGTCACGCTCCGCGATGTGGCGGCCCGCGCCCGGGTGTCCATGGGGGCCGTGCAGCGGTGCTTCGGCACCAAGGAGGAGATGCTGGTCTTCGCCCTCACCCACATCGGCGAGCGGGTCTCGGCGCGGGTGGCAGCCCGCACCATGGCATCGCCCGCCCAGTCGGCCCGTACGACCCTGGGGCACGCCGCGACCGAGGTCTCGCTGCTCCAGGAGGAACACCGCGCCGAGGCCCGGGTCTGGCTGGCGTTCGTGGCCCAGGCCGCGGTCAGCCCGTCCCTGGCCGAGACTCTTCGCACCCACTACACGGGCCTGCAGCGCCTCTTCGCCCGGCTCATCGCCGAGGGCACCGAGTCCGCCGACCCGGAGCGGGCGGCCCGCACCCTCCTCGCGCTCGCCGACGGGCTCACCACGCATGTCCTGATCGGGCACCTCACCCCGGCCGCCGCGGTGGACATCCTCGGCGGCCACCTCAGGAGCCTCTGGGAACCGGCCGCCATCTAACGGAGCCGGACGGCACATTCAAGCCATCCCTCGCCCCAACCGGAGCCCGCCGGGCCGCACTTCGGCCCGGCCGAGGGATGCCCGGCGTGGCACGATGGTCGACCAAGGGGAAGTCTCGGGGAGTTGTCCGCACCATGACGTGGGCGAGCCGCGGGCTCGAAGCATGCGAAGAAGGGGAAGCCCGGTGAGCAATCTCAACAAAGGGATAGAGAAGGCCGAGGTAACGCTCAAATGGGACCCCAGCCCCATCGGCACTCCGGACAATGACCTCGACTTCATCGCGGCGACGTACACCGGGGACGCACCGCACGGCGAACCGGCCTATCTGGTGCACTTCGGCAGCAGGTCGCCCGACGGCACCATCATCCTCAACCGCGACAGCCGGACCGGTAAGGGATTCGGCGCCGACGAGGTCATGACGCTGGAATTCAACCGGCTGTCCGAGACGTATACGCGCGTCATCGTCGGGGTCGCCATCCAGCAGGGCGAGGGCCGGAAGGTGTTCGGCGACGTGGCGAACACCGAGGTACTGATCCGCGAGGGCCACACCGACCTTGCGGAGAACGACTTCGCCGATGTCGCGGAGGCCACCGCGGCCACCGTCGCCGAATTCACCCGGGACCAGTCGGGCGAATGGCGGTTCCGCGCCGTACTCCGCGGATTCGATGCGGATCCCAACGAGTTCGCCAGGCTGATGGGCGCCTGACGGATATCAACGGGCGGACGCCCACCGTCGACAGGAGCCGGTGAGCCGGTCCGGAGCCGGGCGCTGCGCGCGATAAAAGGCGGCCGAAGCGATTCTCAGGACCCTCGCACGGTCCGCCGGACCACCCATCGACCGCCGACCGGAAATTCGCGGCGCCCACCCACACCGATAAGACGAAGGCGGTGGCCGGGGATTTCCCCGGCCACCGCCTCGTGCGTTATTCAGTTATCGCGCGCTGTCCGGAATCAGCTGCATCCGCTCGTGGACCCGCAGCCCTCGCACAGGTAGCAGCTGCCGGCCCGCTGCATCTTGGTGCCGCAGGAGAAGCAGAGCGGTGCGTCGGCGTTGATGCCGAGCTGCATCTCGACCAGTTCGGCGTTGGTGTGCGCCTGCTTCGGGGCCGGTGCCGCGGCCTCCTCGACGACCTTGGCCGCCGGGGTGGCCTTCGGGGGCTCGGTCTGGAGCGGTGCGGACTGGGCCAGACCCTCGACGTCGACCTCGTCGTCGGAGGGCTCGTACGAGCCGGTCTCCAGGTGGCGCGTGCGCTCCTCGACGGAGTGGATGCCGAGCGCCGAGCGGGTCTCGAAGGGCAGGAAGTCCAGCGCCAGGCGGCGGAAGATGTAGTCGACGATCGACTGGGCCATCCGCACGTCCGGGTCGTCCGTCATACCGGCCGGCTCGAAGCGCATGTTGGTGAACTTCGAGACGTACGTCTCCAGCGGCACGCCGTACTGGAGGCCGACCGAGACCGCGATGGAGAAGGCGTCCATCATGCCCGCGAGGGTCGAGCCCTGCTTGGACATCTTCAGGAAGACCTCACCGAGACCGTCGTCCGGGTAGGAGTTGGCGGTCATGTAGCCCTCGGCGCCGCCGACCGTGAAGGAGGTGGTGATGCCGGGACGACCCTTCGGGAGGCGCTTGCGGACCGGGCGGTACTCGACGACCTTCTTCTCGGCGACCGGCTCGGCCTCGGCCTTCTTCTCCTCCTTCTTCTTGGCGGAGAGGGGCTGGCCGACCTTGCAGTTGTCGCGGTAGATCGCGAGCGCCTTCAGGCCGAGCTTCCAGCCCTCGAAGTAGACCTCCTCGATCTCCTCGACGGTGGCCGTCTCGGGGACGTTGACCGTCTTGGAGATCGCACCGGAGAGGAACGGCTGCGCCGCGGCCATCATGCGCACATGGCCCATGGCGGAGATGGAGCGGACGCCCATGGCGCAGTCGAAGACCTCGTAGTGCTCCGGCTTGAGGCCGGGGGCGTCGACGACATTGCCGTGGTCGGCGATGTGGGCGACGATCGCCTCGACCTGCTCGGGCTGGTAGCCGAGCCGCTTGAGCGCCTTGGGGACCGTGTTGTTCACGATCTGCATGGAGCCGCCGCCGACCAGCTTCTTGAACTTGACCAGCGCCAGGTCGGGCTCAACGCCGGTGGTGTCGCAGTCCATCATCAGGCCGATGGTGCCGGTGGGGGCGAGCACGGAGGCCTGGGCGTTGCGGAAGCCGTTCTTCTCGCCGAGGCGGAGGACGTCCTGCCAGGCCTCGGTGGCCGCGGCCCAGACGGGCGTGTCCAGGTCGTCCATGCGCACCGCGGTGCCGTTGGCGTCGGAGTGCTGCTTCATGACGCGCTTGTGGGCGTCGGCGTTCCGGGCGTAGCCGTCGTACGGGCCGACGACCGCGGCCAGCTCGGCGGAGCGCTTGTAGGAGGTGCCGGTCATCAGGGAGGTGATGGCACCGGCGAGCGCGCGGCCGCCGTCGGAGTCGTAGGCGTGGCCGGTGGCCATCAGCAGGGCGCCGAGGTTGGCGTAGCCGATGCCCAGCTGGCGGAAGGCGCGGGTGGTCTCGCCGATCTTCTCGGTGGGGAAGTCGGCGAAGCAGATGGAGATGTCCATCGCGGTGATGACCAGCTCGACGACCTTGGCGAAGCGCTCGGCGTCGAAGGACTGGTTGCCCAGGTCGTCGTCGCGCAGGAACTTCAGGAGGTTGAGCGAGGCGAGGTTGCACGAGGAGTTGTCCAGGTGCATGTACTCGCTGCAGGGGTTGGACGCGGTGATCCGGCCCGACTCCGGCGAGGTGTGCCAGTGGTTGATGGTGTCGTCGTACTGGATACCGGGGTCGGCGCACGCCCAGGCGGCCTCGGCCATCTTGCGGAACAGGCCCTTGGCGTCGACCTCTTCGATGACCTCGCCGGTCATCCGGCCGCGCAGGCCGAACTTCGAGCCGGTCTCGACGGCCTTCATGAACTCGTCGTTCACGCGGACCGAGTTGTTGGCGTTCTGGTACTGGACGGACGTGATGTCGTCGCCGCCCAGGTCCATGTCGAAGCCGGCGTCGCGCAGCGCGCGGACCTTCTCCTCCTCCTTCACCTTGGTCTCGATGAAGGCCTCGACGTCCGGGTGGTCGACGTCCAGGACGACCATCTTGGCCGCGCGGCGGGTGGCGCCGCCCGACTTGATCGTTCCTGCGGACGCGTCGGCGCCGCGCATGAAGGAGACCGGGCCGGAGGCGTTGCCGCCGGAGGAGAGCAGCTCCTTGGAGGAGCGGATGCGGGAGAGGTTCAGACCGGCGCCGGAGCCGCCCTTGAAGATCATCCCCTCTTCCTTGTACCAGTCCAGGATCGACTCCATGGAGTCGTCCACGGAGAGGATGAAGCAGGCGCTGACCTGCTGCGGCTGCTGGGTGCCGACGTTGAACCAGACCGGGGAGTTGAAGCTGAAGACCTGGTGGAGGAGGGCGTAGGCCAGCTCGTGCTCGAAGATCTCGGCGTCCGCCGGGGAGGCGAAGTAGCCGTGGTCCTCGCCGGCCTTGCGGTAGGTCTTGACCACCCGGTCGATGAGCTGCTTGAGGCTCGCCTCGCGGGTCGGGGAGCCCACCGCGCCGCGGAAGTACTTGCTGGTGACGATGTTGACCGCGTTCACCGACCAGAAGTCGGGGAACTCGACGCCTCGCTGCTCGAAGTTGACCGAGCCGTCGCGCCAGTTGGTCATGACGACGTCACGGCGCGCCCACTCCACCTCGTCGTACGGATGCACGCCGGGGGTGGTGTGGATGCGCTCGATGCGCAGCCCCTTGCTCGCCTTGCTGCCCTTGGCGCGGGAGCCTCGTGCCGGGCCGCTCGCCGTCTCTGTCATTCCGCCTCCCTGTATACGGGCAAACGCCCATATGTGCGCACGCATTCCGTGGCACGGTGTATGTCTTTCTGATGCCGGGGCCGCCTGCTCTGGCCCCGGCCAGGTCCTGGATGTGCGCCGAACTCAGTCGGCGGTGGGGGCAGGCCCCACGGGCACGGCGAGGGCCGGGCCGCCGGCCTCCCCGTGGGTGCCGCAGTCCTGCCCGGGCGGGCTCTGCTCGCGCTGCTCCCGCAGCTCGGTGATGGCCGCCTCGAAGTCCTCGAGCGAGTCGAAGGCCCGGTAGACGGATGCGAAGCGCAGGTAGGCGACGAGGTCCAGCTCCTGGAGCGGGCCCAGTATGGCGAGCCCGACGTCGTGGGTGGACAGCTCGGCGCTGCCGGTGGCACGCACCGCCTCCTCGACCCGCTGGCCGAGCTTGGCGAGGGCGTCTTCGGTGACCGGGCGCCCCTGGCATGCCTTGCGCACTCCCGCGATGACCTTGTTGCGGCTGAAGGGCTCGGTGACCCCGCTCCGCTTGATCACCATCAGGGACGCCGTCTCGATGGTCGTGAAGCGGCGGGCGCAGTCGGGGCACTGGCGGCGCCGGCGGATCGACGTGCCGTCATCCGTGGTGCGGCTGTCGACGACCCGGCTGTCGGGGTGCCTGCAGAAGGGGCAGTGCATGGCTCCACCCTCCTCACCCTCGTATACGGGCGTACGCCATCGAACCCCGGCGTACGACTGAATGGCACCGACCGGTCCTCGCAGGCCCTTCGGAGCAGCCACCAGCATAGGCGATCCCCGGGGCCGCGAAGGACCAGGCACCACAACTTGTAGGCGGCGAACCGCATCTAAGCACTAGATGTGGTGTCTCGGCGCTTATAGCCGCCTACCGCGTGTCGCGGCGGCGGCGGGCCGGTCAGCCGCTGAAGAGCGTACGGGAAGCCACCCGGGCGGCGGGCCGCAGGGGCGGGGATGACAGAATCGGTGACGGCACGGGCGGGGACGGCCGACGGAAATCGCGGACGAAAGCCTGCACCAAAAGCCCGAATTGCTTTTTCGCCATACACCTAGCTACTTGATCGGGTCAGCCAATCAGCGACTTTTTCACTCGAACGTGTGTTTGGCGCAACCTTTCGAAAGCAACTACCGTTGGCTAACTAGGGAGAACATTTCGAGAGGGGCCGACGTGACCACCACCGCAGACAGCGCGACCATCACCGCACAAAGCCACTCCCAGAGCCGGTTCGAGCATCCGCAATCGGCACGCAACACGCCGATGGACGACGCCACGTTGGACTCCGAAGAGCCGAAGCCCACCCGCTCGCTGCCCGGACGGCCGCCAGGGATCCGGGCCGACAGTTCGGGGCTCACCGACCGGCAGCGCCGGGTGATCGAGGTGATCCGGGATTCGGTGCAGCGGCGTGGCTATCCGCCGTCGATGCGGGAGATCGGCCAGGCGGTCGGGCTGTCCAGCACGTCATCCGTCGCCCACCAGCTGATGGCCCTGGAGCGCAAGGGCTTCCTGCGGCGCGATCCGCACCGCCCCCGCGCCTACGAGGTCCGCGGCTCGGACCAGACCACCAGCGCGACGACGGAAACGGCCGGCAAGCCCGCGGCGTCGTATGTGCCGTTGGTCGGCCGGATCGCCGCCGGCGGCCCGATCCTCGCGGAGGAATCGGTCGAGGATGTCTTCCCGCTCCCCCGCCAGCTGGTCGGCGATGGCGAGCTGTTCGTGCTGAAGGTCGTCGGCGACTCCATGATCGAGGCCGCGATCTGCGACGGCGACTGGGTCACCGTCCGCCGCCAGCCGGTCGCCGAGAACGGCGACATCGTCGCCGCGATGCTGGACGGCGAGGCCACCGTCAAGCGCTTCAAGCGCGAGGACGGCCATGTGTGGCTGCTGCCGCACAACGCCGCCTACCAGCCCATCCCCGGTGATGAGGCAACGATCCTCGGCAAGGTGGTGGCGGTGCTGCGCCGCGTCTGACCCCCGCCCACAGGACAGCCCCGGGACCACTGCGCCGGTTCCGGGGCTCTGTGTTGTGCGCCTAAGCCGGCGCCGCTTTCGCGGAGGTGGTTGATCTTCGGTGGGGGTTGCTCAAGCGGTGGTTGCGGTACCAGCGGTCGTGGGTGGCTAGGCTTCTGCGTCCTTCGCCGCCTTGTCGATGGCTGCCAGTGACCGGCGTACCTGGTTGCGGTCCGTGGTGTACCAGAAGTCCGGCATGGACTTGCGCAGGAAGGAGCCGTAGCGGGCGCGCTCGACCCGGGGGTCCAGGACCGCGACGACACCGCGGTCGCCGGTGGCGCGGACCAGGCGGCCCGCTCCCTGGGCCATCAGCAGGGCCGCATGGGTCGCGGCGACCGCCATGAAGCCATTGCCGCCGGCCTCCTCCACGGCCTTCTGCCGGGCACTCATCAGCGGGTCGTCCGGACGCGGGAACGGCACCCGGTCCATCACCACCAGCTGACAGCTCGGCCCCGGGACATCGACGCCCTGCCACAGGGACAGCGTGCCGAACAGGCACGTACGGGGATCGTCGGCGAAGGCCTTGATCAGCTCGCCGAGCGTGTCCTCGCCCTGGAGGAGGACCGGCATGTCCAGACGGCCGCGCAGCGCCTCGGCCGCGGCCTGGGCGCCGCGCATCGACGAGAAGAGCCCGAGCGTCCGCCCGCCCGCGGCCTCGACCAGCTCCGCGAGCTCATCGAGCATGTCCTGGCGGTTGCCCTCGCGGCCGGGCTGGGCGAGGTGTTTGGCGACGTAGAGGATGCCCTGCTTCCCGTAGTCGAAGGGGGAGCCCACGTCCAGGCCCTTCCAGGGCGGCGCGTCCTCGGCCTCGGTGCCTTCGGGGGCGAGGCCGAGGGAGGCGCCGACGCCGTTGAAGTCGCCGCCCAGCTTGAGGGTGGCGGAGGTGAGGACCACCGAGCGGTCGGCGAAGAGCTTCTCCCGCAGCAGCCCGGAGACCGACAGCGGCGCCACCCGCAGGGACGCGCCGAAACGGTCATGGCGCTCGTACCAGACCACGTCGTATTCGGAGCCGTTGGCGATGCGCTCGGCCACGGCGTGGACGTTCTCCACCGCGGCGAGGGCCTGCTTGCGGACGGCGTCCTCGTCCTGGACGGATTTGTCCCGGGTCGAGCCGAGCGCGGTGATGACCGTACGGGCCGCATCGCGCAGCGCCATCAGGCAGTAGCCGAGCTCCTCGGGGATCTCCTCCAGGCGGCCCGGCAGGGCCAGCTCCATCAGGCGCTCGAAGGTCTCCGACGCGGTCTGGAGCTGGTCGGCGGCCTTTTCGTTGACGAGTTTCGCGGCCCGGCGCACGGCGCGGTTGACCTGGCCGGGGGTGAGCTCGCCGGTGGCGACGCCGGTGACCCGGGAGACCAGCTCATGGGCCTCGTCGATGATCAGAACCTCGTGCTGCGGCAGGATCGGCGCGCCCTCGATGGCGTCGATCGCGAGCAGTGCGTGGTTGGTGACCACCACATCCGCGAGCTTGGCGCGCTCCCTGGCGGCCTCGGCGAAGCACTCCGCACCGTAGGCGCACTTCGAGGCGCCCAGGCACTCCCGGGAGGAGACCGAGACCTGGCCCCAGGCGCGGTCGGAGACACCGGGGGTCAGCGCATCGCGGTCGCCGGTCTCGGTCTCGTCCGCCCAGTCGCGCAGCCGCAGCAGGTCCTTGCCGAGCTTGCTGGTGGGCGTCGCCTGCTCGAACACGTCGAAGAGGCCGTCCTCCTCTTCCTGCGGGACGCCTTCGTGCAGACGGTGCAGGCAGAGGTAATTGGAGCGGCCCTTGAGCATGGCGAACTCGGGGCGGCGGCGCAGCTGCGGATGGAGCGCCTCGACCGTACGCGGCAGATCGCGCTCGACCAGCTGGCGCTGCAGCGCGAGGGTGGCCGTGGCGACCACCACTCTCTCGCCGTGCGCGAGGGCCGGGACCAGATAGCCGAGCGACTTTCCGGTGCCCGTGCCGGCCTGGACGAGGAGATGCGATTGATCATCCACCGCCTGGGCGACGGCCTCGGCCATCGCCACCTGGCCGGGGCGCTCGGTGCCGCCGACGGCGGTGACGGCGGCGTGCAGCAGATCGGGGAGAGAGGGCTTCGTCATAGCGCTTGCAAGCCTACGCGGGACCTCTGACAGCCGACGCCGGCCGGAGCGGTCACAGGGCGTGCAGGGGATTGGGCACGGTGCCGTGCACGGCGGCGTGCGGGCGCTCGTGGCGGTCGCGGTAGCCGTCGACGTGCAGCCGGTTGCGGTTCAGGCACAGCCGGGCGATACGCGGGGTGAGCAGGTCGAACGTCTCGTGCCGCTCCTTCAGACGCGGGAAGCGTTCGTGGTGGCGCAGGATCTCCGCCCGCACGAGTGACCAGAACTCCCCCTCGGGAACGCCGAGTTGTTCCTCACACAGCGGTGCCAGATAGCGGAAGACGCCGACGAACAGGCCGGAGTGGAGGAACTGGATGAGGAAGGAGGGCGGTTCGGTCAGCAGCACCGCCCGTACCTCCTCCGACATGGAGTCGTGCTCGGGCAGCGGCACGGAGCTGGTGTTGACGTCGTCGACGAAGTCCTTGACGGCGAGGCGGGTGGGGATGTCGTGCTCGTCGAAGACGACGATGGCGTTCTCGCCGTGCGGGGAGAAGACCGTGCCGTACTGGTAGAGGAAGTGCAGCAGGGGCGGCAGGAGGGCGGCGAAGAGCCGGCGCAGCCAGACGCGCGGGGCCAGGCCCGAGCGGTGGACCAGTTCGGCGGTCAGGGCGCGGCCGGACGGGTCGGTCTGCAGGAGCGAGGCGAGGGTGCGGGCGCGTTCGCCGGGGTCGAGGCTGGGGGTGACCGGCTCGCGCCAGATACAGCCGAGAAGCTCCTTGAATTGGTACGGGACGCCGGGCAGCCGGTCGTAGAGGGGGTGCTCGACGGTGACGGAGGCGATCTCGCCGAGCAGGATCACCCGGGTCTCGTCGCGCAGATACGGGTCCTCGTCGCGCAGGCCGTGGACCCAGCGGGTGACGGCGGGGGCGGCGAGGGTGCGCTCGGTGGGCAGTCCGCGCCAGACGAGGGTGTTGAGGATGGACAGCGGCAGCTTGACCGTCCGGCCCTGGGGGCGGCTGATATTGGTGAAGGTGCGGATCGACTGCTGCGGGAGCCTGAGGTCGTTGTCAGTGGGCAGCGCGATGATGGATCCGTCGGCGAGCTGCGGCGCGAAGAGCGGGGCGATGGTCTCGTCCCACTGCCAGGGGTGCACGGGGAGGTAGAGGTAGTCGGCCGGGTCGCGGCCCAGGGAGGAGACGGTGCGGGCGAAGGTGTCGCGGACGGCGGGGGTGAGTTCCTCGCGGTAGAGACGGTCGGGGGTGGCGAGGGTGGGAATACCGCGGTAGTGGGCCAGGCTGTGGTGCGCGGCCAGCCAGGGCAGCCGCTCGGGGGTGCGGGCCTCCGGTGCCCAGTGCGCCGCGTCGGCGGCCGAGAAGCCGAGCCGTCCCTTGTTGGCGACGAGCCAGGGGTGGCCGGTCTGGTGGCCTTCGAGGGAGGCGTAGTCCAGGTCGGCGAGGTCGGCGGCGCTGAGGGCGGCGGCGTCGAGGCGGGTGTCCGCGGCGAGGGTGGCGGTCAGCTCGCGGATGAGGTGGCCGGTGGTGTCGCCGGACAGGCCCAGCACGGTGTCGTGGGCGTGCGTGAGGAAGCGGAGGGGGTCCGCGTCGGGGGCGAGGGAGCCGGGGTCGACGCGCCAGTGGCCGTACGCGCCGCGGCGGGCCCGGAAGCGGTAGACCAGGTCGTCGGTGACGGGCAGGCGGTAGCGGGGGGTGCCGTCGGGGGCGGTGCCGTCGGGCTCGGGGGTGAGGATTTCCTCGTACGCGAACTCCGCCAGCATCTTGGCGAAGAGTCGGCGGCCGGCGTGCTGCCAGGTGGTGTGCGGGGGCTGGGACGCGGGAGACAAGGCGGGACTCCTCGAAGCGGGACGGGCCCGGCACGTACGGGGGACAACCGGGGCGGTGGACGGGGCCATGTGGTGCGGCGGGCTGAGGGCCGGGGCCGTCGAGGGACGACGCCCGGGGCGGAGCGGGGGTCAGAGCATGTGCCGGTGGGCGCGGTCGCGGATCATCAGCGCCGCGCGTTTGTCGGGCAGTTCGATCTCGTCGGAGTAGTGGAATCCCGCGCTCAGGAAGGCCGCCACGGAGGCGGTGTTGCGCAGGTCGGGCTCGGCGATGACGCGGTGGCAGAGGGGGCGGTGGTCCAGGACGAGATCGGCGGTGGCGCGCAGCAGGGTGCTGCCGAGGCCGCGGGCGCGGTTGGCGGCGTCGGCGATCAGGAGGTGCAGGCCGGTGTCCTGGGGCCGGGCCGGGTAGTGGCGGGCGAGGGGGTCCAGGTCGGCGCGGTAGATCTCCCAGTAGCTCATCGGGACGCCGGCCAGCACGCCGAGGCAGGGCAGGCTGCGGCCGTCGCCGTGCAGCTGGGGGCGGAGATGGGCGGCGGTGACCTCGGGGGCGCCGGCCAGCTCCCAGAAGGCGGCGACGGCCGGGTCGTTCATCCAGCCGGCGATCCGGTCGAGATCGCGGTCCAGGCGGACGGGGACGAGCGCGAACGGCCCGGCGGGGGTGTCGGCCGTGGCCCCGTCGGCCAGGTTGGCGAGCGGGGCGCCGGCGGTCGGGGTGGCGACCTGGGCCGGCGTCCGGGGCTCCTCGGCGCACCATGCGCTCCATTCGGACGGGAGCTGCAGGGTGAGGGGGTCTTCGGAGCCGGTGCTGAGGCCGGGGTCGGTGGATGGCACGGCGACGCTCTCCTCTCGTGGCGGTCTCCCGCGGGGCCTTGTGGGTCGCGGGCGGTGCCTGGGGCCGGGGGCGGTGGGTCGGCGGGGCTAGGTGGCGAGGGGGTTGGGCACGGTGACGTAGACGGACTGGGTGTCGACCGGGCCGACGAGTTCGTCCAGGCCGTGCAGCCGGGTGGCGAGGTTGGCCTTGCAGCGCAGCGTGCGGGCGGTGAGCAGGTGCTCGGGCAGGGTCGAGCGGTGGGTGCGGGGGGCCGCGGCGGCGTCGGCGAGGAAGCGGCGGAAGGCGGCGAGCAGGATCTCCTCGCGGATCAGGCGCTGTGCGCCGAAGGCGCCGATGAGGCCGAGGACGTTGTTGATGCCGAGGTAGTAGGCGAAGCGTTCGTCGGTGACGTCATCGGCGACGAAGGTGTCGCTGGTGGCGCCGATGCCGGGCAGCCGCCGCTGGAGGTCGTCGCGTCGCGATGCGCGGAAGTAGTAGCCCTGGTTGTCGCGGTAGCGGCCGCCGACCGGCCAGCCGTCGGGGTCGAGCAGGACGAGGGTGTTCTGCTGGTGGGCCTCCAGGGCGACGCCGGCGGTGCCGTCGAGCCACAGGACGGGCCGTACGACCGCTTCGAGATAGCGCAGGAACCACTCCGTGGCGACGGCGTCCTGGGGGCGGCCGGTGCGGGCGCTGAGCGTGGCGACGAGGTCTTCGAGGCGGGAGCGTACGCCCTGGTGTCCGGGCCAGGGCCGGGGCGAGGTGAGTCCGGCGATGCAGACGGCGTCGTCGGTGGTGGTGAAGGGGTTGTGCCGGATGACGACGTCCAGGCCCTGGACGGGGCGGCCGTCGAGGCCGTCGACGGCGATGTAGGCCGGGTCGCGGATGATGTCGAAGCCCGGGTGGACGGCCTGCCATTGCTCGGCGAGGCCGGTGCGCAGCAGCCGGTGGACCTCGACGCCGCGTTCGAGTTCCTTGCGGAGGTTCTCCCGGCGGGAGTTGGTGATGCGCAGGCCGAGGGAGAGCTTGAGCATGGCGTCCGCGTCGGGGCGGTAGACGGTGCGTACGGAGGAGGTGGGGTGCCAGAGGGAGCCGTGCGGGCCGAGGTCGTGGAGCAGGCCCGCGTCGCGGAGGGCGGTGATGTCGGGGCGGCCGGCGAGTTCGCGGGCCTGCCAGGGGTGCAGCGGCAGCGGCACGGTGTCGTCGGGGAGCTGGAGGGTGCCGTCGGCGAGGCCGACGGCGAGGCGTTCGGCGGGGACGGGCTTGCCGCGTTCGGTCCAGGCGGAGTCGGTGGCGAGGACGGAGCGGTGGACGGCCATCCAGTGGAGCGGGAAGGCGCCGCGGAGTTCGGGCGAGTAGGCGCGGGTCTCGGCTTCGGTGAGGCCCTCGCGGCTCTTGGGGGTGGGGTGCAGCGGGTGGCCCAGGAGGAGGGACTGTTCGGCTTCGAGGAAGAGGGAGGCATGGGCGTCGGCCGGGCGGGTGCGGCGGTCGGCGAGGAAGACGGCGGTGCTGCGGACGGAGGCCGCGACCCGGCCGACGAGTTCCGCGCCGTCGCCCTCGGGTGCCTGTGGCCGCTCGCCCTCGGGCGCGTGGTGCCGTTCGCCGGGCGGTGGCGGCGCCGGGTCGCCGGCCGGCCGCTCCTCGCCGTCCGGTGCCCGGCGCTCGCCGCCGTACGCGGCCTCGCGGCGCAGCAGTGCGGCGACGGTGACGGCGTCCAGGGGCTCGGCGGTGGCCGGGGCGCCTTCGAGGGACGGGGCGCCGAGGCGGTGCCAGCCGGTGGGCGACCAGTAGCGGACGGGGAGGTGCAGGGCGGTGCCGCTGGCGTACAGCGGGATGCGCAGCCGGCCGCCTGCGGGGCGGCGGGCGCCGCTCTCGCGGATCCAGCAGCGCAGCAGGCTCTCGATCCCGGCGGCGTCGGCGGCGGCCGCCGGGTCGGGGTGGTCGAGGGGGTCGGCGGTGCGGGTGTCGGTGTGGGCGGTGCCGCAGGGGCGCGGGGCGCCGTGGCCGGCGGCCGGGGGGCGGGTCTGGCGGTCCTCGAGCGGCTGGTGGCAGGCGTCGTCGTCCGCGGTGTGCCGCTGCTGGCGCGGCACGGTCGGTTCGGTGGTGGCGCCGGCGCACTGCTGGGCGGGGAGTCGCTCGGCGGCCGGGGTCCCCTCGGGACCGGGGCGTTCGTTCATGGGGAGGTGCCTCGCATTGTCGTGGGGGACGAGCCCGTCGGCCCGGGGGTGGTGCGGACCGCCGCCTCGATGGCGTCGGCGAGGCGGTCGAGGATCGCGTCCGCCTGTTCGTCGGTGATGGTCAGGGGTGGCAGCAGACGGACGACGGAGGAGTGCCGGCCGCCCAGTTCGACGATCAGGCCGCGGTCCAGGCAGGCGCGTTGGACGGCGGCGGCGAGTGCGGGGTCGGCGGGGCGGGCGCCGCCGGTTTCGGCGTCGGCGTCGCGGTCGACGAGTTCGACGCCGAGCATCAGGCCGCGGCCGCGGATGTCCCCGATGCAGTCGTGGTGGGCGGCGAGCGATCCGAGCCGGGCGAGCATTTTGGCGCCCAGCTCCTGTGCGCGGCGGGCGAGTTGGTTTTCGCGTACGTAGGCGAGGGTGGCGCGGCCGGCGGCCATGGCGAGCTGGTTGCCGCGGAAGGTGCCGGCGTGCGCGCCGGGCTGCCAGGTGTCGAGTTCGGCGCGGTAGACGATGACGGCGAGCGGCAGGCTGCCGCCGATCGCCTTGGACAGGACGAGGACGTCGGGCACGATCCCGCTGTGCTCGATGGCCCAGAAGGTGCCGGTGCGGCCGACGCCGGTCTGCACCTCGTCCACGATCAGCGGGATCTGCCGGTCGGCGGTGAGCTGTCGCATCCGCCGCAGCCAGCTGTCGGGTGCGGGGATCACGCCGCCCTCGCCCTGGACGGGTTCCAGGATCATCCCGGCGGGCCGGGTCACGCCGCTTTTGTCGTCGTCGAGCAGGCTCTCGGTCCAGCGGGCGGAGAGTTCGGCGCCGCGTTCGCCGCCGGTGGCGAAGGGGCAGCGGTAGTCGTAGGGATAGGGCAGCCGGGTCACGGTGGTGTGCCGCGCTCCCCCGGAGGCCGCGAGCGCCTCGGCCGTCATGCCGTGGTAGGCGCCGGAGAAGGCCATCAGGCCGTCCCTGCCGGTCGCCGTGCGGACGAGTTTGAAGGCGGCCTCCACGGCGTCCGTGCCGGCCGGTCCGCAGAACTGCACGCGTGCCGTTTCGGCCAATTCCCGCGGCAGCGTGGCGAACAGCTCGGTGACGAAGTCGTCCTTGACGGGGGTCGCCAGATCGAGGATGTGCAGCGGCGCGCCGGAGTCGAGGACCGTACGGATGGCTTCGAGCACGACGGGGTGGTTGTGCCCGAGTGCCAGCGTGCCGGCGCCGGAAAGGCAGTCGAGATAGCGGCGGCCGTCGGCGCCCTCGATGGTCAGCCCGCGGGCGCGCACCGGGACGATGGGCAGGGAGCGCGCGTAGGTACGGGCGGCGGATTCACGCAGGGACTGGCGGCGCAGGATCCCTTCGTGGGCCGACGGCACCACCGTCGGCACGGTTTCGGTCAACGCCACGGCAGTTGTGTCCTCCTGCTGGTGTGCTGTTGGATGCCCCGCGGGCCGTATGAGCTGCCCGGCGGTCCCCCGTACGTACCAACGACGCTTCGGACGGTGGATCACGGCCGGCGTCAAGATCCTTGCGGTGGCGGAACCGGGGACCCGGCTGCCGTCGTCTTGGTCGGCACCGGCATAGTGAGGGGTCGCGCCGGGATCTTGGGGGTCATGACAAGTTCACACCGGCGCACCTCAGCACGGGCAACACCAGCCAGTTCAGAACACAACAGGGGGAAAGTCACCCATGCGATCCATACGTCGGCCAGTGATGGCCGCCGCCGCTCTCACCGCCGTGGTGGCACTGACCGCAACCGGCTGCGGACCGTCGGACGAGCCCGCGAACGACAAGCCGACCAACGCGGCCGGGAACACTTCGGGCGGGGGTGACTTCAAGATCCCCAAGGACCTCCAGGACAAGCTCAAGGAACACGGCATCGACCTGGACAAGTGGAAGAACGGCGAGTGGAAGAACTGGGACAAGGACAAGTGGCTCCGCGAGGCCGGCCAGTTCATCAACCCGATCATCAAGGACTTCTGGAACCCGGACAAGATCGGTAAGGCCAAGCCGCCGCAGGACCACACCACGCCGGGTGATGTCTCCGAGGACCAGGGCAAGACCGATCCCGAGCCTTCCGCCGTCCCGGCCAAGGCCGTCGCGACCCCGTACGACGAGACGGCGCCCGGCATCGGCCTGCTGGTGTTCAACATGCCCAGCGAGGACGGCAAGGGCACGAGTGAGGCCCGCTGCTCCGCGACGGTCGTCAAGGACCCGGCGCACCCCGGTAAGTCCAACCTGGTGTGGACCGCGGCGCACTGTGTGCACGCCGGCAAGAACGGCGGCTGGTACCGCAACCTGGTGTTCGTCCCGAGCTTCAACAAGACGGGCGGGACCGCCGACAACATCAAGAACAAGCCGTTCGAGGAGCGCGTCCCCAAGGGCAAGTGGTGGGCCGACGACCTGGCCACGTCCAAGGAGTGGATCAAGGACGGCGGCGCCGTTCCGGGCGTGCCGATGGCTCCGTACGACTTCGCGCTGATGCACGTCAAGCCCGAGGAGAACACCGGCGGCAAGTCGCTGGAGGAGATCGCCGGCGGTGCGTACGACGTCAACTTCAACGCGCCGGCGATCGGCAAGATCCCGAGCCTGACCGCGCAGGGCTACCCGGCCGAGCCGCCGTTCGACGGTGCCTCGCAGCAGCAGTGCACCGACAAGCCGACCCGCCTGTCGCTGGACGCCAAGAAGCCGACCATGTACCGGATCGGCTGCACCATGACCGGTGGCTCCTCCGGTGGTCCCTGGTTCGCCAAGGGCCCCGACGGCAAGCCGCAGCTGATCTCCAACATGTCGATGGGACCGCGGCCCGCCAAGTGGGCGGCCGGCCCGCACCTGGGCCCCGAGGCCAAGTCCATCTTCGACGCGATGAGCAAGAAGTGGGCCAACAAGTAGCACGCTGAGGGCCGGGTGCCCGCGCCGGAGCGCGGCGGGCACCCGGCCCCGCACCGCACAGGGCATGACGAAGGCCCGCCCCGGGTTTCCCCGGGGCGGGCCTTCTTGTGCAGGTGCGTGCGTACCGTACGGGCTAGGCGGCCGGTACGAACGGCTCGAACTCCGCGGCCAGCTCTGCGTGCACCCGGGCCTTGAGGACCGTGCCGTCCGCGGTGTGCTCCTCGGAGATGACCTCGCCCTCGGCGTGTGCCCGCGAGACCAGGGCGCCCTGGGTGTAGGGCACCAGCGCCTCGATCTCGACCTGCGGCCGGGGGAGTTCCTCGTCGAGCAGGGTCAGCAGCTCCGCCATGCCCTGGCCCGTACGGGCCGAGACCGCGATGGCGTGCTTCTCGTTGCGCAGCAGGCGCTGCAGCACCAGCGGATCGGCGGTGTCCGCCTTGTTGATGACCACGATCTCGGGCACGTCCGTCGCGCCCACCTCGCGGATCACCTCGCGTACGGCGGCCAGCTGCTCCTCCGGCACCGGATGCGCGCCGTCGACCACATGGAGGATGAGATCGGAGTCGCCGACCTCCTCCATCGTGGAGCGGAACGCCTCGACGAGGTGGTGCGGCAGATGCCGGACGAAACCGACGGTGTCGGCGAGGGTGTAGAGCCGTCCGCTGGGCGTCTCGGCCCGCCGGACGGTCGGGTCCAGGGTGGCGAACAGGGCGTTCTCCACCAGCACGCCGGCGCCGGTGAGGCGGTTGAGCAGGGAGGACTTGCCGGCGTTGGTGTAGCCGGCGATGGCGACCGAGGGGATCTTGTTGCGCCGGCGTTCCTGGCGCTTGATGTCCCGGCCGGTCTTCATCTCCGCGATCTCGCGGCGCATCTTGGCCATGCGCTCGCGGATCCGCCGCCGGTCCGTCTCGATCTTGGTCTCACCGGGACCACGGGTGGCCATACCGCCGCCCGAGGAACCGGAGCCACCGCCACCCATCTGACGGGACAGCGACTGGCCCCAGCCGCGGAGCCTGGGGAGCATGTACTGCATCTGCGCCAGCGAGACCTGCGCCTTGCCCTCCCGGGACTTGGCGTGCTGGGCGAAGATGTCGAGGATCAGGGCCGTCCGGTCGACGACCTTGACCTTGACGACGTCCTCGAGGTGGATCAGCTGGCCCGGGGAGAGCTCACCGTCGCACACCACGGTGTCCGCGCCGGATTCCAGCACGATGTCGCGCAGCTCCAGCGCCTTGCCCGAGCCGATGTACGTGGCCGGGTCGGGCTTGTCACGCCGCTGGATGACGCCGTCGAGCACGAGGGCGCCGGCGGTCTCCGCCAGCGCGGCGAGCTCGGCCAGCGAATTCTCCGCGTCGCTCACCGTCCCCGTGGTCCATACGCCGACGAGCACCACGCGCTCCAGGCGGAGCTGCCGGTACTCGACCTCGGTGATGTCCTCGAGCTCGGTGGACAGGCCCGCCACACGGCGCAGCGCGGCACGGGCCGAACGGTCGTACTGGTCGCCGTCGCGCTCCCCGTCGATCTCGTGGCTCCAGGCGACGTCCTCTTCCATCAGGGCGTCGGCCCGAAGGCTCTCCGGGAGGCGCTGCCGGTCCTGCGGAAGGGAAGAAGAGGAGGTCATTTGATCCTTTGTGTCGTTGGGAGGTCCCGTCGGGGACCGGGCGGTCCCGCTGGGGCTGTCGTCGCTGATACTGCGGCTTTCGACAAGCACAACGTCCCGGCCTCCCGGGAGATTCCCGGCCGGCCGTCGGCGTCGTCGACCCGAAGATGGTCGCACGGCCCGTTACGGCGCGTCACGCGGGTTTCCGGCGTTTTCCGGCGGCGGGGCCCGCTGTGCCTCGGACGGCCCACCGGGCGGGCCCCTGCCGGTCAGTGCGGCTGCTTGGCCTGCCACTCCGGGTGGCCCGGCATCGGCGGGGTCTTCGCGCCGTAGAGCCAGCCCTGGAAGAAGCCGGTCAGGTCCTGGCCGGAGATCTCGGAGGCCAGGCGGACGAAGTCGGCGGTGCCGGCGACGCCGTCGCGGTGGCGGGTGACCCAGGTGCGTTCGAGTCGGTCGAAGGCCTCGGGGCCGATCTTGTCCCGCAGGGCGTAGAGGACCAGTGCGCCGCCGTCGTAGATGGACGGCCGGAAGATGCTGATCTTCTGGCCGGGCTGGGCGGCCTTGGGCACGGCGGGCGGGCCGCCGTCGGCGCGCCAGCCGTCCGACTGCTGGTAGGCGCGCTGCATCCGCGTGTCGAGGGGGGCCCGGCCGCCGCCCTTCTCCTGGGCGTAGAGCGCCTCGTACCAGGTGGCGTGGGCCTCGTTGAGCCAGACGTCGGACCAGCGGTGCGGGCTGACGCTGTCGCCGAACCACTGGTGCGCCAGCTCGTGCACCATGACGGACTCGACGTACCAGTCGGGCAGCCGGCCGGTGAACAGGCCCTTCTCGAAGAGCGAGAGGGTCTGGGTCTCCAGCTCGAAGCCGGTGCGGGCGTCCGCGATCAGCACCCCGTAGTTCTCGAAGGGGAAGGCGCCGATCTTGCGTTCCATCCACGCCAGCTGGTCGGGCGTCTTGGCCGCCCAGGGGGCGAGCGCCGCGCGGTGCGCGGTGGGGACGACGTTCCGTACGGGCAGGCCGTGCGGTCCCTCGGCCCGCAGCACGGTGGAGCGGCCGAGGGAGACCTGCGCCAGTTCGGTGGCCATCGGGTGGGCGGTGCGGTACGTCCAGACGCGGCGCGGGCCGCGCTCGCTCTGCTCGGAGGGCTCTCCGTTGGCGACGGCCGTCACGCCCTGGGGTGCGGTGATCCGGAAGGTGAAGTACGCCTTGTCGGAGGGGTGGTCGTTGCAGGGGAAGACGCGGTGTGCGGCGTCGGCCTGGTTGGCCATGGCCAGCCCGTCGCCGGTGCGGATCCAGCCGCCGTCGCCCGTGCCGCGCGGGTCGCTGGTGTGCCGGACGACGATCTTCAGCTCTTCTTCCGGGGAGACGCCGGCGGACGGGATGATCACCAGGTCCTCGCCGTGCTGCTGATGGCGGGCGGGCCGGCCGTTGACCTCCACGGACTGGACCGTGCCGCGGGCGAAGTCGAGGTTGAGCTGGTCGAGTGCCTCGGTGGCGCGGGCGGTGATCTCGGTGACGGCGTTCAGGGGGCGGTCGTTGTGGCCGGAGTAGTCCAGGTCGACGTGGTAGGACGTGACGTCGTAGCCCGGGTTGCCGAGGGTGGGGAACAGCCGGTCGCCGATGCCGCGCGCACCGGGGGCGCCGGAGGGCGGGGCCGCGCCGAGGAGGGTGACGGCGGCCAGGGAGAGGGCGGTGGCCCGCCGGCCGGCCCGGGACGGGATCCAGCGACGCACGAGGCGGGCCGCGGGATCGGGAACGGCGGGACGGTAGGGGTCGGGGGACGGTCGACGCGAGGGAAGCGACATGGGTTACGGCTATCAGCGCGGCTCCCCGGCCCGCGGGTGGCACGGCAGGACGGCACCCGAAAGGGCGGTGGTTCGGGCGTCCGGCTTACCTCCGGGTGCGGCGGTGTGATCAGGGGCGTAGGGCGGCGGTCGGCCTGGCCCGGCCCGCGCGCAACACGTCGAAGACGCCCGGGACTTCGCGCATCGCGCGCATCAGGGAGGGCAGCCCGGCGGCGTTCGGCAGATGCAGTGTGTAGGTGTGCCGTACCCGCTGCTCATGCGGGGGTTCGACGGCCGCGGACACCACGGCGACGCCCTGGGCGGCGATGGCTTCGGTGAGGTCGGCCAGCAGGTGCGGCCGGCTGAAGGCCTCGGCCAGGAGCGTCACCCGGCAGCCGTGGCCCGCCTTGCCCGCGCGCCGCCAGCGCACCCCCACCGGCTGCCGGCCGGTGGCCGCCATCCGTGCCACGACGGGGCACAGGGAGCGGTGCACGGTGACCGTGCCGCCCCGTACGGCGAATCCCGTGACGTTGTCCGGCGGCACCGGGGTGCAGCAGCCCGCGAGCCGTACGGAGGCGCCGGGCAGGTCGGCGACGGCCAGGACGGCGGCGGGGGTGACCGCGGCCGGATCGCCGGGTCCGGGGCCGGTGGTGGCGGGGGCCGTCCTGGGTGACACAGGGGGCGGCTCGCCGGCGTCGTCCCCGGTGGAGCGCGACAGCCACCGGGAGATGGCGAGCCGGGCGGCGGGGGTGCGGGCGTGGTCGAGCCACTCGGGTGCGGGCCCGGTGGCGGAATCCGGGGCGTCCGGCGCCATCAGGAGATGCAGGCTGTCGCCGTCGCGGAGGACGGTGGCGAGCGTGGCGAGGCGGCCGTTGACCCGGGCGCCGATGCAGCAGTGCGCCGCCTCGCCGTGCCGGGCGTAGGCGGCGTCCACGCAGCTCGCCCCGGCGGGCAGGCCGAGGGCGCCGTCGGCGGGGCCGTTCGCCGGGCCGCCCGCGCAGAAGACCGTGATCTCCAGGTCCTGTGCCAGGTCGTCGCGCAGCGAGCTCCAGAACGTGTCCGGGTCGGGTGTGGTGCGCTGCCACTCCAGGAGGCGCGAGAGCCATCCTGGGCGGGTGGGGTCGGCCCGCTCGCCGTCCGGGGCGTCCGGGCCGTCGGTCGGGGCGTACGGGTTGCCCAGTGCGATCACCCCGGCCTCGGCGACCCGGTGCATCTGGTGCGTACGGATCAGCGTCTCGGCGATCTCCCCCGATTCGCCGGTGACGGCGGTGTGCAGCGACTGGTAGAGGTTGAACTTCGGCGCGGCGATGAAGTCCTGGAACTCGGAGACGACCGGGGTGAAGCAGGTGTGCAGCTCGCCGAGGACCGCGTAGCAGTCGGCGTCCTCGGTGACCAGGACCAGCAGCCGCCCCAGGTCCGCGCCGGTCAGCTCGCCACGGGCCATCCGTACGCGGTGCACGGAGACGAAGTGCCGCGGCCGCACCAGGACTTCGGCCTGGATCCTGGCCTCGTCCAGGGTCGTACGGACCCGCGCGGCGAGGGCGGCGAGCGGGTCGGGGCGGCCGGCGTGTTCGCCGACCAGGCGGCGGGTGGCGGCGTACTCCTCCGGATGCAGGATGGCGAAGACCAGGTCCTCCAGCTCGGTCTTCAGCGCCTGGACGCCGAGGCGTTCGGCGAGCGGGATCAGGACGTCGCGGGTGACCTTGGCGATCCGGGCCTGCTTCTCGGGTCGCATCACGCCGAGGGTGCGCATGTTGTGCAGCCGGTCGGCGAGCTTGATCGACATCACCCGGACGTCGTTGCCGGTGGCGACCAGCATCTTGCGGAAGGTCTCCGGCTCGGCGGCCGCGCCGTAGTCGACCTTCTCCAGCTTCGTCACGCCGTCGACCAGATAGCACACCTCGTCGCCGAACTGCGCCTGCACCTGATCGAGCGTCACTTCCGTGTCCTCGACGGTGTCGTGGAGGAGGGAGGCGGTCAAGGTCGTGGTCTCCGCGCCGAGTTCGGCGAGGATGAGGGTGACCGCGAGGGGGTGGGTGATGTACGGCTCGCCGCTCTTGCGCATCTGGCCGCGGTGCGAGGACTCGGCCAGCGCGTACGCCTTGCTCAGGATGTCCAGACGGGCATCGGGATGATGGCGGCGGTGCACCTTGGCGACGTGTTCCAGGGCGTCGGGGAGGCCGTCACGGGGGGCCGTGCCGAGCAGTGCGGCGCGCCCGATCCGCCGCAGCCCCTGGACGTCCAGCCGGGGGCGGCCGCGCCTGCGGCCCGCTGCTTCGGCGTTATCAGGGTCAGTGGCCTCTGCGCTCATGGGCACCTCCGGCGGCGTCGACCGGCGGTGGGACGCCCTCCCTCGGAATCACGGAACGTCCGGGCCGGTGCTTGATGCTACCGAGCCCATCACGCACCGCTGTCCGTCTCTCGCTCAGCGTGAAACGGACCATCCATTCGAGCGAATTCGTGGGCGAAAGCGTGCCTGTCAGGCCAGCGCCGTGGTGAGCCAGGCCGGGTCGAAGGTGCCCTCGGCGACGATCTCGGCCGGTCCGGTCATCTCGACCGTGCCGTCGGGCAGCTCGGTGATCGAGAGGCGGCCGCCGAGGACGTCGACGGTGTAGGTGACGGGCAGTCCGGTCTCGGCGGGGTCGATGCCGTCCCGGCGGGCGGTGGCGACCGCGACCGCGCAGGCGCCCGTGCCGCAGGAGCGGGTCTCGCCGGAGCCGCGCTCGTGCACCCGCATCGCCACGTGCCGGGGCCCGCGGTCGGCGACGAACTCGATGTTCACGCCGTCGGGATAGACCGCCGCCGGGCTGAACGGCGGTACGGCCAGCAGGTCCCCGGCGTGCGCCAGGTCCTCGACGAAGGCGACCGCGTGCGGATTGCCCATGTTGACGTTGCGGGCCGGCCAGCTGCGGCCGTCCAGGGTGACCGTGACGCTCTCCTCGGGGAGCTCGGCGCGGCCCATGGAGACCGTGACATCGCCGGTCTTGGCGAGGTGGACGCGGCGGACGCCGGCGCGGGTGGCGATGGCGAGATCGCCGGGCTCGACCAGGCCGGCGTGCAGCAGATAGCGCGCGAAGACGCGGACGCCGTTGCCGCACATCTCGGCGATGGAGCCGTCGCCGTTGCGGTAGTCCATGAACCACTCGGCCTCGTCCGCCTGGTCGCGCGCCTCGGGGTGCGCGGCGGACCGTACGGCGTGCAGCACGCCGTCGCCGCCGAGTCCGGCCCGCCGGTCGCAGATCCGGGCGACCGCGGCGGCGGACAGGTCGATGCGGCCCTCGGGGTCGGGAACGATCACGAAGTCGTTCTCGGTGCCGTGGCCCTTGAGGAAGGCGATGCGCTGCGTGGTCACCCTTGAATCGTACGGGCGGACGGGGCCGGCGGCGCGGACGGGGTGCGCACGGGGTACCGCCGGGTCAGCGCAGCCGGGCCACGCGCCAGATGGCGAGCGCCGCCAGGACGGCCACCACCGCGGCGTAGCCGAGGACGACGAGCCAGCGGGCCCGGCGGTCCGATCCGCGCGGCGGCAGGCCCGGCCAGGTGTGGCCGGCGCGGCGGGCGGCCATCATGCCCCAGCCGGCGGCGCAGCAGCACAGCAGCAGGCCGAGCATCGCTATCACGGCGCCGCCGTCGCCGCCGAACTCGAAGGCGAGCGGGAAGCCGAACATCAGGGAGCCGACGGAGGCGAGCACCACGATCGGCGCGAGCTGCCACAGGCGCAGCCGACGGGGCGGGCGCAGCTCCCGGAAGGACTCGCCGCCCTCGGCCGGGGTGCCGGCGTCCGGGCCGTCCGAGTCGTTCAGGGTGCCCGCGTCGTCCAGGGCGCCGGACTCGGTCAGCGGGGCGTCACCGGGGGCGGGCAGGACGTCGTGAGCGTCCGGGCCGTCCTGGGTCAGCGGCATGCTGTCGGGCGTCGCATCGGCGTCGCCGTGGTCCGTTTCCTGGGTTCCGTTGCGAGGGCCGGCCTCCATTGCCACGTGCCCTCCCCACTGCAGACTGCACGCCTCGATCGAAGGTCGATGATGACACGCCCTCAGGGGGCCGGATGACGGCCGGAGCGTCCCGATGCCATGACGTGATCAGGCTGTGACCGGTCGTTCGAGCAAGGCAAGCGCGAGCCGCGGCAGGTCCGCGCGGTGGTCGGCGGCGCCGCTGAGCCAGTGGACGCGCGGGTCCCGGCGGAACCAGGAATCCTGACGGCGCGCGAAGCGCTTGGTGGCGCGCACCGTTTCCTCGCGCGCCTCCTGTTCGCTGCACTCCCCCGCCAGCTGGGCGAGCACCTGCTGGTAGCCGAGCGCCCGGGAGGCCGTACGGCCCTCGCGCAGCCCCTCGCGCTCCAGTTGCCGCACCTCGTCCACCAGGCCCGCGTCCCACATCCGGTCGACCCGGCGGGCGATCCGCTCGTCGAGTTCGGGGCGCTCGACGTCGACACCGATCTGGAGGGTGTCGTAGACGGCTTCGTGGCCGGGGAGGTTGGCGGTGAAGGGGCGGCCGGTGATCTCGATGACCTCCAGGGCGCGCACGATGCGGCGGCCGTTGCTCGCCAGGATGGCGCGGCCGGCCTCCGGGTCGGCGGCGGCGAGCCGGGCGTGCAGGGCGCCGCTGCCGTGTTCGGCGAGCTCGGCCTCCAGGCGGGCGCGTACCTCGGGGTCCGTTCCGGGGAAGTCGAGGGCGTCGATCGCGCCGCGGACGTACAGGCCGGAGCCGCCGACGAGGACGGGCGTGCGCCCCTCGGCGAGCAGCCGGTCGATCTCGGCGCGGGCCAGCCGCTGGTACTCGGCGACGCTGGCCGCGCGGGTGACGTCCCAGATGTCCAGGAGGCGGTGCGGGATGCCCTGCTGCTCCTCGGGCGTGAGTTTGGCGGTGCCGATGTCCATGCCGCGGTAGAGCTGCATGGAGTCGGCGTTGATGACCTCGCCGCCCAGGTGGCGGGCGAGCGCGACGCCCAGATCGGACTTTCCGGCCGCGGTGGGACCGACGACGGCGATGACCCGCGGAGCGGGAACGGCGGTGTTCACCCCGCCAGTCTCGCAAACATCACGCCCCGGTCCCGAATGAGCGACGTGACGGGGCACGCATGACGTCGTTGCCTGTTCGAGGTCCCGAGAGCCGGCGCACGACCGGCGGTCGCGGGCGGCGCAACAGGGCGCTCCGCGCGAGGCGGGATTTCACCCACATGAGCACGGCATTGGCATGGTTGGAGCAACAATGAGCCTGTTTTCGCTTTTCCGTCGGCGTAAGGGATCCGCGCAGCCCGAGGCGGCGGGCTCGTCCGCGCACGACGTGGAGCCGGCGGAGCCGGCCGCGGAGGCGGAGCCGGCCGAAGCGGCGGAGACCGGCAGCGGGCGGACGCCGGAGGAGCGGCCGGCCGAGGCGTCGGACGATGCGCTTGCGGCGGAGGGCGAATCCGGCAGCGGCACCCCCGAGAGCCCTGGCATCCCGCGTCAGCAGTCCGCGGGCGCGGCGGCCGACAGCGATGCCGCGGACGGCGCCCGCAAGTAGCGCAACGCTCAGGGGGCGACGGCCGGGCAGCCCGGCCGTCGCCCCCTGTGGTTGTCCTAGGACCAGCTCGCCACGAAGTAGCCGACGCCGTACGGCGCTTCCTCGCGGAGCAGCGCGCCCTGCAGGCCCGCGCCCTGGGCGGCGCCCGCCAGCACCTGCCAGCAGGCGCGGCCGGACGCCTGGAGGTCGAAGGCGAGCTCTTCGTCGAGCTCGGTGAGCGCGGCGGTGTCGGCGGCGCCCAGGGCGCGGGCCGCGGCGGCGTCGAAGGCCTCGGCCCGCTCGTCGAAGTACCCCGGCGCCTTCACGGTGCGGCGGGCGCTGCCGTCGCCCATCACCAGGAGGGCGACGCGGGGCGCGGAGGCGGCGATCTCGCGGCCCACCGGCAGGCAGCGTTCGCGGGTGAGCGGCTCTCCTATGCCCAGGCCCTCGACGGGCGCGTCGTCCCAGTCCGCGCGGGACAGCAGCCAGGCGCCGACGGCCAGCGACGGCGGGAGTTCCCGGTCGACGACGCCTTCGGCCGCGCCCAGCGGCACCTCGAGGTCCACCCCGAAGCCGCGGAACGAGCCGGTGGCGCCCTGCGGGTGCGGTCCCCGTCCCGCCTGCTCGGCCGGGCCGAGGACGATCAGCCGGTCCGGGCGGGCGGCGGCCAGTACACCGACCGCGTCGAGGCAGGCGGCCCGCAGCGCGTCCAGCTCGGGCGCGGCGCCGGCGGCGACCTCCGGGACGAGGAGCGGCGGGCAGGGGCAGATGGCGGCGGCTACGAGCATGACACGCAGCGTAACGCCCCGGGTGTGGGGCGCCGCGCCGTGGCTGCCGATTCGGCGGGCCGCCGCCTGACGTGCGGCTCAGTCGCAGCCGCAGCCCGCCGCCGGAGCCGGTGCGGGCGCCGGGGCGCCGATCGTGGGCAGGCCCAGGAGCACACCCTTGGGCTTCTCGGCCGGGGCGGCGTTGCGCTTCTCCCAGGCGTCGCCGGCCCGGGTGCGCCGTACGGCCCGGGTCGGACCCTCGGCAAGGAGGTGGTGCGGGGCGGCGTAGGTGATGTCGACGGTGACGATGTCGCCCGGGCGGACCGCTTCGTCGGGGCGGGTGAAGTGGACCAGGCGGTTGTCGGGGGCGCGGCCGGACAGCCGGTGCGTGGCGTCGTCCTTGCGGCCCTCGCCCTCGGCGACCATCACCTCCAGGGTGCGCCCGACCTGCTTCTTGTTCTCCTCCCAGGAGATCTCCTCCTGGAGGGCGACCAGCCGCTCGTAGCGCTCCTGGACGACCGCCTTGGGGATCTGGCCCTCCATGTCGGCCGCCGGGGTCCCGGGGCGCTTGGAGTACTGGAAGGTGAAGGCCTGGGCGAAGCGGGACTCGCGGACGGTGTGCAGGGTCTGCTCGAAGTCCTCCTCGGTCTCGCCGGGGAAGCCGACGATGATGTCCGTGGAGATCGCGGCGTCCGGCATCGCGGCGCGCACCTTCTCGATGATGCCGAGGAAGCGGTCCTGGCGGTACGAGCGGCGCATCGCCTTCAGGACGCGGTCGGAGCCGGACTGCAGCGGCATGTGCAGCTGCGGCATGACGTTGGGCGTCTCGGCCATGGCGGCGATGACGTCGTCGGTGAAGTCGCGCGGGTGCGGGGAGGTGAAGCGGACCCGCTCCAGGCCCTCGATCTTTCCGCAGGCCCGCAGCAGCTTGCTGAACGCCTCGCGGTCGCCGATGTCGGAGCCGTAGGCGTTGACGTTCTGGCCGAGCAGGGTGATCTCGCTGACGCCCTCGCCGACCAGCGCCTCGATCTCGGCGAGGATGTCGCCGGTGCGACGGTCCTTCTCCTTGCCGCGCAGCGCGGGCACGATGCAGAAGGTGCAGGTGTTGTTGCAGCCGACGGAGATCGAGACCCACGCCGCGTATGCGCTCTCGCGCCGCGTCGGCAGCGTCGAGGGGAACGCCTCCAGCGACTCGGCGATCTCGACCTGCGCCTCCTCCTGGATGCGGGCGCGCTCCAGCAGGACCGGCAGTTTGCCGATGTTGTGCGTGCCGAAGACCACGTCGACCCAGGGGGCCTTCTTGACGATGGTGTCCCGGTCCTTCTGGGCCAGGCACCCGCCGACCGCGATCTGCATGCCGGGCCGGGCGGCCTTCTTGGGAGCGAGCTGCCCCAGGTTGCCGTAGAGCCGGTTGTCGGCGTTCTCGCGCACCGCGCAGGTGTTGAAGACCACCACGTCGGCGCCGTCGGCGTCCTTGGGCGCCCGGACGTATCCGGCGTCCTCCAGGAGGCCGGACAACCGCTCGGAGTCGTGGATGTTCATCTGGCACCCGTAGGTGCGGATCTCGTAGCTTCGAGTGGCGTCCACTGCTTCCACTGCTCCGGCCGGGTCACTGCTGCTGGTCATTCCCCCAGGGTAAAGGGGACCGCGGGTTCACCCGTCCGGGAGCCGCTGCCGGGGAGCGGGCGGGCCCCGCGGACGCGGCCCGGCTCATCGCAACGACGCGGCCGGCGGGCGTTCGCGTACCGCGCCGTAGGCGAGGAAGTAGGCCGGCAACCGGTTCACCCAGTGCGAGCTGGTGAGCAGTTCGGCCACCCGCTGCGCCCGCCGGGGGTCGCCGAAGGGCGCCTCGCCCGCCAGGACGGGTGCGATGACCCGCGCATGGGCGAACCGCTGCAGCGCCTGGGTCAGGGCCGCGGTCGGCCACCGGCGGCACTGGATGGCGCGGACGTCCCGCAGGCCGACCGCGCCCGTGCGCAGCGGCCCGACCAGATGCCGGGCGGCGGCCACGGCGTCCTCGACGGCGAGGTTGATGCCGATGCCGAAGACCGGGGACATCGCGTGGGCCGCGTCGCCGATGCACAGCAGCCCCGGCCGGTACCAGCGCCGGAGGCGGTCGAGGCGCACGTCGAGCAGCTTGACCTCGTCCCAGGAGCGGAGGGCGTGCGGCCGGTCGCCGAGCCAGGGGGCGGCAGCCGCATAGGTGGCCATGAACGATTCGAGACCGGCGGCGCGGCGTTGCGTGTCGGTGCCCTTGGGGATCATCGCGGCGCACTGCCAGTAGTCGCCGCGGTCGATCATGGCTGCGAGCAGCCGCTCCCCTGCGCCGCCCACCAGCCCGTGCGGATCGCCGTCGTGCCGCGGCAGCCGGAACCACCAGGCGTCCATCGGGCAGGCGAAGCTCCGCAGTCCGAGTTCGGGCAGCAACCGGGCGAGCGAGCCCCGGCCGTCGCAGGCCACGGTGAGGGTGGCCCGCAATTCCCCGCTGCGGCCGTCGGCGGTGCGGTAGCGCACCCCCGCGACCCGGCCCCGCTCCATCAGGAAGGCGGTCGCCTCGGTGCTCATCCGTACGGAGAAGGAGGGCTCCCGCCGGGCCTCGTCCACCAGGAGGTCGAGGAGGTCCCACTGCGGCACCATCGCGATGTAGTTGAACCTGCCGCGCAGCGCCGCGATGTCCCCGACGGTGACCAGTGTCCCGTCCCGGCCGAGCGGCAGCTGGACCGTCGTCACCCGCCGCTGCGGCAGCCGGGCGAACCGCTCGCTCAGCCCCAGCTCGTCGAGCAGCGCCAGGGTGGAGGGGTGCACGGTGTCGCCGCGGAAGTCGCGGAGGAAGTCGTGGTGCTTCTCCAGGACCGTGACGGCCACGCCCGCACGGGCCAGCAGCAGGCCGAGCACCATCCCGGCGGGCCCGCCGCCCACCACACAGCATGTGGTCCGCTCCATCGCTACCGCTCCCTTCGGCGACGTCCCGGGGCCTCGGCCGCGGCACGGGGCGCGGCGCGGGGCACCGGGAGCAAGGTGACGGTGAGAGACGTTCCGCGGCGGCGGGGAGAAGAAACGGAGAAACGGGAGCGGGGGGGCGGAAACGGAGCCGGGGGGGGCGGGCGGGCCCGGGGCCGTCAGGCCGCGAGGAACCGCTCGCTGCGCTCGCCCCGCAGCCGCCCCGGTGGCAGCTTGCGGCCGAACGTGACCAGCAGCAGGTCCTGGGCGGTGCCGTGGACGGGGGTGCCGCTGCCGAAGGACCAGTCGAGGTCGTCCGCGTACAGGGCGATGCCGGTGAGGTCGGCGCCGAAGAACTTGGCGGCGCGCAGTCCGGTCGCGTCCAGGACGGTGCGCAGGCGGTCCTCGGGGACGCGGCGGTCCAGGCCCAGGGGGACCGCGATGTCCAGGCCGTGGACGACATCGTGCCCCAGGGCCGAGGTGAGGCCGCCGACCGGCGGTGTCCAGGGGTGGTGCGCGTTGTCGCGGAGGAAGGCGGCGAGCTCCCGCGGCGCGAAGTCGGCCGCGTCCTTGCGGGCGAGGCGGTCGGTCATGCGGTGGAGGTTGCCGCGTGCCTTGAGCAGTTCGCGGGCCTGCCGGGGGAACGGGTGGCGGAAGCCCATCGACATATGGGCGGCGACCTCCCGTACCCGCCACCCCCCGCACAGGGTCGGCGCGTCCCAGGCGCCGGACGGCAGGGCGTCCAGCATGTCCGCCAGTTCCCGGCGTTCGGCCGCTATGGCGGCCTTGATGTCCATGGTGATGGCCATGAGTGATCTCCTCCCCGGGCCGTGGTCAGGCCCGGGACCACGGATGTGGCCGGGCCGTGATCGGCCGTGCTTCCAGGCTGTCGGGCGGACGGCGACAAGTCCAAGAGATGGATCTGCTCATCCCTAGAATTCCTGGTTATGGAGCTCCGTCAGTTGCAGTACTTCATCGCCGTGGTGGAAGAGGCCCATTTCACCCGCGCCGCCGCCCGTCTGCATCTGGCGCAGCCAGGGGTGAGCGCGCAGATCCGGCAGCTGGAGCGGGAGCTGGGGCAGCCGCTGCTGGACCGGTCCGGCGGGTCGGTGACGCCGACGGAGGTGGGCGCGGCGGTGCTGCCGTACGCGCGGGCGGCGCTGGCGGCGGTCGAGGGCGTGCGGGCGACGGTGGACGAGTTCACGGGGCTGCTGCGCGGCCGGGTCACGATCGGGGTGGTCTCCGGGGCGGCCTCCGACAGATTCGAGGTGGCCGCTCTGCTGGCCGATTTCCATGACGCCCACCCCGATGTCGAGATGGCCCTGACCGAGGACAACTCGGAGCGGATGCTGGCGGCGCTGCGCGCGGGTGAGCTGGACCTCGCGCTGATCGGGCTGGCGGACGAGCCGCCGCCGGGCATCTCGGCCGAGGTCGTGCTCGATGTCCCGCTGGTCGCCGCCGTGGCGCCGGGCGACCCGCTCCTGGCGCACGCGGACGGTACGGGCATCGCGCCGGCCGCGCTCCGCGACCGCCCGCTGCTCAGCCTGCCGCGCGGCACGGGGCTGCGCGGGGTGCTCGAACGTACCTGTGCGGCGGCCGGCTTCCGGCCCCGTATCGCCTTCGAGGCGGCCTCGCCGCATCTGCTGGCGCAGCTCGCCGCCCGGGGCCTGGGCGTGGCGGTGGTGCCCGCCCTGCCGGCCGAGGCGGCGGACGCCTATGGACTGCGGACGCTGCCGCTGACCGGGCCGCGGCCGCCACGTGGCCGGATCGCGCTGGTCTGGCGGACGGACGGGCCCGCCACCCCCGCGGCCAGGGCCTTGCTGGGCCTGCTGCGTGGGGCCCTCCAATAGCACGGTTGGGTATCTGCCCCTCCCTTTGGCGGCCCGGTGCTGGCAGGATCCCGCCCATGGTCACAGCACTCCCCCGAATAAGCGGCCGCCGGGCACTCCAGGTGGCGACCGCGGCGCTGATCGCGCTCGCGCTGGTGGCGTGGGGGCTGCTGTCGATGCGGGGCGAGCGTGCGCCGGGCGGACGGGTGACGCTGGCCACCGGGCTGCCGACGGGCGTGTACGCGCGCTACGGGGAGCTGCTGAAGCAGGATCTGGCGCACGACACCCCGGAGGTGGATCTGCGGCTGGCGCGCAGCGAGGGGTCCATCGACAATCTGCGTCAACTGACCGCCGGGCGCGCGGAGTTCACCATCGCGACGGCGGATGCGGTCTCGACGTACCAGGCCCGGGGCGAGGCGGGCGCGGACCGGCTGCGGGCCTGTGCGCGGTTGTACGACGACTACATGCAGCTGGTGGTGCCGAAGAAGTCCGCCGTCCGCTCCGCCAAGGGGCTGCGGCGGCTGCGGGTGGGGGTCGGGACGGACGGCTCCGGCGTCCAGCTGATCACCCGGCGGCTGCTGAAGGCGGCGGGACTGGATTTCGCCAGGGACATCGTGCCGGTACGGGTGGGCATCGACCGGATGCCCGCGCTGCTGGAGCGGGGCGAGCTGGACGCGTTCTTCTGGTCGGGCGGGCTGCCGACCACCGCGGTGCAGCATCTGGCGCAGCGGTTCCCGATCCGGCTGGTGCAGCTCGGGGACCTGAGCGAGGCGCTGCATGCGCAGGGCGAGCCCACCCGCTACTACCGGGCGGCGGTGATGCCCTCCGACGCGTATCCCAAGGTGCAGGACGGCCGGGCGGTGAAGACGATCGCGGTGGCGAATCTGCTGGTGACGACGGACCGGGAGGATGCCGCGATGACCTTCGACATGACCCGGGCCGTCATCAACAGCCGGGACCGGATCGGGCGCCAGGTGCATGCCGCGCAGCGGGTGGACCTGCGGACGGCGGTGTTCACCGATCCGCTGGCCCTGCATCAGGGCGCCCGTCGCTATTACCTGTCGGTCAAGCCCTAGGTGCCCCGGCGGTGCGGCGGGCGGGACGGCCGCGGCGGGGGCGCCGGCGCCGGGTGCCGCCGCCGGGAGAGCCGGGAGAACCAGCCGCGGGCGCCGGTGCGGGCGCGGTGACCACGACCGCGACACCGGAGGGGGTCCGGGCGCCGGTGACCTTTATCAGGTCGGCGTGGCCGGGGCGGACCGTCGCGGTGGCCGGGGTGATCTTCGCCTGGCGCATCAGCCGGGTCATGTCGCGGCGCTGGGCGGGCGTGACGAGGGTGACGACGGTGCCGGACTCGCCGGCGCGGGCGGTCCGGCCGCCGCGGTGCAGGTAGTCCTTGGCCTCGGTGGGCGGGTCGACGTTGACGACGAGGTCGAGGCCGTCGATGTGGATGCCGCGGGCGGCGACGTTGGTGGCGATCAGCGCCGAGGCGTGGCCGGTGCGGAACTGCTCCAGGGTGCGGGTGCGCTGCGGCTGGGACTTGCCGCCGTGCAGCGCCGCGGCGCGCACACCCTGGGCGAGCAGGTGCTTGGTGAGCCGGTCGGCGCCGCGCTTGGTGTCCACGAACATGATCACCCGGCCGTCGCGGGCGGCGATCTCGGTGGCGGTGGCGCGCTTGTCGGCGTCGTCCACGTACAGGACGTGGTGGTCCATGGTGGTGACGGTGGCGGCCGAGGGGTCCACGGAGTGGGTGACCGGGTCCGTCAGGAAGCGGCGGACCAGCTTGTCGACATTGCGGTCGAGGGTGGCGGAGAACAGCATCCGCTGGCCGTTCGCGTCGACCTTCTCCATCAGCCGGGTGACCTGCGGCAGGAAGCCCATGTCGGTCATCTGGTCGGCCTCGTCGAGGACGGTGATGGCGACATCGCCGAGCGCGCAGGCGCCGCGGTCCAGCAGATCGGCGAGCCGGCCGGGGGTGGCGACGAGGACCTCGGCGCCCCGGCGCAGCGTGTCGACCTGGCGGTTGATGGAGGTGCCGCCGACGACGGTGGCGGTCCGCAGGCCCAGGGCCTTGGCGTACGGCGCGAGGGCGTCGGTGACCTGCCCGGCGAGTTCGCGGGTGGGGACGAGCACCAGCGCCAGCGGGCGCTTGCTCACCGCCCGCTTGCCGGCCGTACGGCTGAGCAGCGCCAGCCCGAAGGCGAGGGTCTTGCCGGAGCCGGTGCGGCCACGGCCGAGCACATCGCGGCCGGCGAGGGTCTCGGGCAGGGTGGCTGCCTGGATGGGGAACGGCGTGGTGACACCTTGCGCGCGCAGCGCGGTGAGCAGGGCCGGTGCCAGCGGCAGCTCGTCGAAGGAGCCGGCGGGCGGGGTGGAAGACGCCGCGGTGGACGGCTTCGGGGCGGCGCTCTGTCGCGGTGCGGACGCTCGGGTCATGGAATGCCCTTCAGGGGGAGAGGGTGGGGTACCCGTAAGGGGCGGGTGGCTCCTGTACGGAAACGGGACGGGGCCCGCACCGGCGTGGCCGGTGCGGGCCCTGTCCGCGTGACGCGAGGGCGTCAGGCGGCGACGATGTTCTCCGCCTGCGGGCCCTTGGGGCCCTGGGTCACGTCGAAGGTGACCTTCTGGCCCTCGAGGAGCTCACGGAAGCCCTGGGACTGGATGTTCGAGTAGTGGGCGAAGACGTCGGGGCCGCCGCCGTCCTGCTCGATGAAGCCGAAGCCCTTTTCCGAGTTGAACCACTTCACGGTGCCGGAAGCCATTTTTTTCTCCTTCATGGGGCAAACCGGAGACCGCACTGCGCGGCCTCCTTGTCGCCGAGATGATCGCCCCACACCGGCACACGTCCGGAAAAACAAGGAACGCCCGGGGCTACCAGCCACCGGGCGCGCACAAAGTTCATGGGTACCACAACTGCAACGTCGGCAAGACTAGCACAGGCGTGCAGGAGCACGGATCACGGTGCGGTCCTGGGCACGGTGACGGTGACCTTCAGGCCGTGCGGCGGGTGCGGGGCGAAGGCGATGGCGGCGCCGCCGGCGGCCAGCAGCGCGCGGGTGATCGACAGGCCCAGGCCCGAGCCGGAGACGTTCTGGTGGCGGCCGCTGCGCCAGAAGCGGTCGCCGATCCGGGCGAGCTCGTCGTCGGTCAGGCCGGGGCCGCGGTCGGCGACGGTGATCGTCACGCATGCGCCGTCGGCCGCGACGGCCACCGTCACCGGCTCGTCGGGCGGGGTGAACTTCAGGGCGTTGTCGACGACCGCGTCCAGTGCGCTGGAGAGCGCTATGGGGTCCGCCCAGCCGGTGACCGCGCTGTGGCCCTCGTAGGAGAGGCACACGCCCCGGTCGTCGGCCAGCGGGCGCCAGGAGTCGACGCGTTCGGCGGCCAGCGCCGCGATATCGGTGAGCTGGACGTCGGCGGCGGCGTGTTCGGCCAGGGCCAGGTCCAGGAGGTCGTCCAGGACGCGGGCCAGCCGCTTGCCCTCGGTGCGGACGGAGGCGATCTCCTCGTTGCCGTCGGGCAGTTCGAGGGCCAGCAGCTCGATCCGCAGCAGCAGGGCGGACAGGGGGTTGCGCAGCTGGTGGGAGGCGTCGGCGACAAAGGCGCGCTGCTGCTCGAGGACGTCCTCGACATGGTCGGCCATCTCGTTGAACGAGCGGGCCAGCCGCCGCAGTTCGGGCGGTCCGGCGGTGGCGGCGACGCGGGCCTTCATCCGGCCGGTGGCGATGTCGTGGCTGGCCGTGTCCAGCACCCGTACGGGCCGCAGCACCCAGCCGGTGAGCCGGAAGGCCGCGGCGACGGCGACGAGCATGGCCACGCATTCCCCGGCCGCGATCACCAGCCAGCCGCGCAGGGTGCGCGCCCGCATCTGCCCGGTGGGCGAGTCGGTGACGATGACGGCGACCACATCGCCGTCGCGGATGACGGGTGAGGCGACCGGGATCCGGCCGCCGCCGTCCCACGGCCAGATCTGCTGGGGGTCATGGCTGCGGCGCCCGGCCAGCGCCTCGCTGAAGGCGCGGGCGCCCTCGCCGTCGCGGGGCACCGGCAGGCCGGTGGGGGCGGCGGCCATCGGGGTGTGGTCGCGGTAGTAGACGCCGGCGCGGATGCCGTAGAGGTCGTAGTAGCGGGCCAGTTCGCCGCGGAGGGTGGCGCGCCGTTCGTCCTCCTCGGGGCTCTTGCCGGCCTCGCCGGCGTCCGGGCGGGCGGTCACGAACTGGGCGAGTGCGGCGAACCGCGCGGCGTCGTCGATCCGGTCGACGACCACCTTCTGCTGCTCCACGCCCGCGGTGATCACGGCGAGCGGCACACCGAGCGCGAGCAGCACACCGGCCATGAGGACGATGAGGAGCGGGAGGAGTCGGGTGCGCACGTGAGCGGGGCGGCCGTCAGGACGCCGGGGAGGCCGGGGCCCCGGCCGGCGCGCCGGAAGCGGGAACCACCAGCCGGTAGCCCACCCCCCGTACGGTCTCGATCAGCGCGGGCATCCGGAGCTTGGCGCGCAGCGAGGCGATGTGCACCTCCAGGGTCCGGCCGGTCCCCTCCCAACTCGTGCGCCACACCTCGCTGATGATCTGCTCCCGGCGGAAGACCACCCCGGGGCGCTGGGCGAGCAGCGCCAGCAGGTCGAACTCCTTGCGGGTGAGCGGCACCGCGGCGCCGTCCACGGACACCTGGCGGGTGGGGAGTTCGACGGTGACCGCGCCCAGCCGCAGCGGCTCCTCGGCGGCGGACTCCTCGGCCGGCTGCTCGCCGCTCCCGGTGGTGGTGGTGCGCCGGCTCACCGCGTGGATCCGGGCGAGCAGTTCGCCGGTGTCGTAGGGCTTGACGACATAGTCGTCGGCGCCGAGGTTGAGGCCGTGGATGCGCGAGCGGACGTCGGAGCGCGCGGTGACCATGATCACCGGGGTGGTGCTGATCTTGCGGATCCGGCCGCACACCTCGAAGCCGTCCTGGTCCGGCAGCCCGAGATCGAGCAGTACCACCGCGAACGGCTCGGCGTCGTCGGGCAGCAGGGCCTGCAGCGCCTCCTCGCCGCTGCGGGCGTGCCTGACCTCCAGGCCGTGCCTGGCCAGCACCGCGGACAGGGCCGCGGCGACATGATCGTCGTCCTCGACGAGCAGCAGTCTCATCCGGCCTCCTCCTTCGGTGCGTGCGGGCGATCTGTATGTGCGGTCGGCGGTGCCTGCGGACAGGCCACAGGGCATCTACGGCGATAAGAGGCATGCGCGTCAAGAGGAGGCCGCCCGTGCGCCACCATCCGTTACCCAGCCGGTACGCCCCGGGTCCCGCCGCCACCACGTCCCGTTCACGCGGAGTGTCCCAATGCGGCCGGATCGTTATGCTCAATTCTCCCTCAGATGTAATGACGCTGGTCGCGGGCCGTCATTACTGTCCTCCCAACCGAGGAGGACGGAGCTGTACGCCGATGAGCGAAGTATCGGTGACCAAGAACGCCGAGGGGCCCGCCCCGACGGGTGACCCGCTGGTCGTGCTGGACAACGTCAACAAGCACTTCGGCGCGCTGCACGTGCTCCAGGACATCGACCTGACGATCCACCGCGGCGAGGTCGTCGTGGTGATCGGGCCCTCCGGGTCCGGCAAGTCGACGCTCTGCCGCACCATCAACCGCCTGGAGACCGTCGACACCGGCGGCATCACCATCGACGGCAAGCCGCTGCCCCAGGAGGGGCGGGAGCTTGCGCGGCTGCGCGCCGACGTGGGCATGGTCTTCCAGTCCTTCAACCTTTTCGCGCACAAGACGGTGCTCGAGAACGTGATGCTGGGCCAGATCAAGGTCCGCAAGAAGGACAAGGGCGACGCCGCCAAGAAGGCCCGGGAGCTGCTCGACCGGGTCGGCGTCGGCACCCAGGCGGACAAGTACCCCGCACAGCTGTCCGGCGGTCAGCAGCAGCGCGTGGCGATCGCCCGTGCGCTGGCCATGGACCCGAAGGTCATGCTGTTCGACGAGCCGACCTCCGCGCTGGACCCGGAGATGATCAACGAGGTGCTGGAGGTCATGCAGCAGCTCGCCCGGGACGGCATGACGATGGTCGTGGTCACGCACGAAATGGGCTTCGCGCGCTCCGCGGCGAACCGCGTGGTCTTCATGGCGGACGGCCGGATCATCGAAGAGGCCGAGCCGAACCAGTTCTTCAACAACCCTCGCAGCGACCGCGCGAAGGACTTCCTGTCGAAGATCCTGCACCACTGAGGCCGCAGTTGGGCCACCATGTTTGCCAACATTTGCTGAACCTAAGGAAGTTCACCATGAGGATGCGTAAGACGGCTGCGGCGGGTGCGGTGGTGCTCGCGCTGGCGGCGACGGCGACGGCGTGCGGCGGCGAGTCGGGCTCGGCGGGCGACAAGTCGGCCGCCGACAATGTCTACAGCCACGACTACACGCCCGCCAAGAACGTGAAGTTCGACTCGCGGGCGCTGAAGGACGCGCAGAAGCGCGGGAAGATCATCATTGGCGTCAAGGCCGACCAGCCGTTCCTCGGCTTCCAGGACCAGTCGACGAAGAAGTACTCCGGTTTCGACATCGAGATCGCCAAGATGGTCGCGGCCGACCTGGGCTTCTCCACGAAGCAGATCCAGTTCGAGACGATCAACTCCAACGTCCGTGAGACCAAGATCTCCCATCACGACGTCGACTTCTACGTCGGTACGTACACGATCAACGCCGAGCGCAAGAAGCAGGTCGGCTTCGCGGGTCCGTACTACACGGCCGGCGCGGACCTCCTGGTGCGCAAGGACGACAAGACCATCACCGGCCCGGACTCCCTCAAGGGCAAGACGGTCTGCTCCATCACCGGCTCGACTCCGCTGCAGGAGATCAAGAAGCCGAAGTACGGCGCGCACACCCAGGAGCTGGACAAGTACTCGGACTGCGTGGAGAAGCTGCTCGACGGCCAGGTCTCCGCTCTGACCACCGACGACGCGATCCTCAAGGGCTACGCCGCCCAGCGTCCCACCAAGCTCCGGGTGGTGGGCAAGCCGTTCACCAAGGAGCCCTACGGCGTGGGCATGGACAAGGACGACAAGGCCCTGCGCCAGGCGATCACCAAGGCGCTGGAGAACCACATCGACAACGGCGACTACGAGAAGGCCTACGAAGGCACGCTCGGCAAGTCCGGCTCGGCGTACGTCAAGCCGCACACGCCGCTGCCGATGGACTGAGGCGCCGGCGCTTTTCTGACAGTGCCGCCCCGTACGCCCGCCGCGGCGGGTGTGCGGGGCGCGCCTTCTTCCGGCCGTCCGCGCCCCTGATCGATCCCTGACCGCCGTCGACCCGACCGCTACCGCGGAGACCCCATGAACGTACTCCTCGATTATCTGCCCGAGTTCCGTGCCGGGTTCCTCGGAACCCTGGCGATCACCGGCGCCAGCGCGGTGATCGCCTTGGTGCTCGGCGTTCTCATAGCCGGTTTCCGGGTCTCCCCGATCGCGCCGCTGCGTGCTTTCGGAACGGCCTGGGTCACGCTGCTGCGCAACACCCCGCTGACCCTGCTCTTCCTGGTGGCGACCTTCGTCATCCCGGAGATCGCGTTCGACGGGGCCAGCCCGTTCGTGCTGGCCATGCTGGCGCTCGGCTGCTACACCTCCTCCTTCGTGTGCGAGGCCGTACGGTCCGGTATCTCCACCGTGCCGGTCGGCCAGGCGGAGGCCGCGCGCAGCCTGGGCATGACCTTCACCCAGACGCTGCGCATGATCGTTCTTCCGCAGGCCACGCGCACCGTGCTGCAGCCGCTGAGCAGCATCTTCATCGCCCTGACGAAGAACTCCGCGATCGCCGGCGCCTTCAGCGTCGCCGAACTCTTCGGCGTCGCCAAGCTGCTCAGCGACAAGGGATACGCGATCGCCGTGATCTTCCTGTGGGTCGCCCTCGCCTACCTGGTCATCACGTTCAGCATCAGCGGCGTCTTCCGGCTGCTCGAGCGCCGGATGGGGGTCGCGCGATGAGCGGACACGGCAGGCGGAAGAGCATCACGTGGGTGCCGCGCGCGGGCGGGGCGGAACGAAGCGAGGTAGGGGCATGAGTGGTGCCAGCGTTCTCTATGACGTACCGGGGCCGAAGGCGAAGGCACGCAACCGCATCTACAGCGTCGTCGGCACGCTCGCCGTACTGGCCCTGATCGGGTTCGTCGCGCTGCGGCTGTACCAGAAGGGCGAGTTCGAGCCCGAGAAGTGGAACATCTTCAACAACGCGGGCGTGCGCACCAGCATCCGCGACGGCGTGCTGACCACCCTCGGGGTGTTCGCGGTGGCCGCGGTGCTCTCCCTGGCCCTGGGTGTGCTGCTCGCGGTGGCGCGGCTCTCGGAGCACAAGCCGCTGCGCTGGCTGGCGACCGGGTTCATCGAGCTCTTCCGCGCCGTACCGCTGCTGATCACGATCTACGTGGTCTGGGTGCTGCTGCTCACCAACCGCGACGCGCTCGGCCTGACCGGCCACCAGCCGCAGTTCTGGGCGCTGGTCATCGGCCTGACGGTCTACAACGGTGCGGTGCAGGCCGAGGTGCTGCGCGCCGGCATCAACGCCGTGCCGAAGGGGCAGCGCGAGGCCGCGTACGCGCTGGGGCTGCGCAAGACGCAGGTCATGGTGACGGTGCTGATTCCGCAGGCCGTCCGGGCGATGCTGCCGACGATCATCAGCCAGCTGGTGGTCACCCTGAAGGACACCTCCCTCGGCTACATCATCACGTTCGAGGAACTCCTCTACTCGGGCCGCCTGATGGCCAGCAACATCATCGTGAACGGCGATGCCGTCTACGTTCCGGTCATCATCGTCATCGGCGCCATCTACGTCGCGATGTGTCTGGCGCTGACCGCGCTCGCCCACTGGATCGAGCGGCGCGGCCGCCGGGCCAAGACCGGCATCGGGGTCGTGGAGACCGGCGATGTGGCGAACGCCGGCGCCCTGACGGCGGCGACGACCGCCGGCGGGACCTCCGACACGGGGAACTGACGGCACGACAGCACGCGCGCCCGGAGGCGGCGACCTGCCCGAGCAGGTCGCCGCCTCCGTCACTTGACGCGGGCCCTCGCAATGGGTTGCATACGCTGTGTGATCACGCACCGGGCTCCCACCGCCAGTTCCCCTACACCCCGTCAGCACCGCGAGGCCCAGGGAGCCACGCCGTGGACCCGGTGATCGTCGTCGGGGCCGGCCCGGTCGGGCTCTGCCTCGCCCTCTCGCTCGCCCGCCACGGCGTGCCCTCCGTCGTCCTGGACGAGACCGCCGGGCAGGACGACACCCGCCCGGCCCGCACCGCCGTGCTCCGCCAGGACACCGCGGCCTTCGTCGGCCGGCTCGGCTGCGCCGACACCCTCGAGACCGAGGGCGCCCGATGGACGGCCTGGCGCACGGTGCGCCGCCGGCGGCTGCTGGAGCGGGTCACCTTCGCCCCCCGCATCCCGGACGATGCGGCACCCGCCGCCCTCGCCTCCCCCGTCCATCTCCCCCAGCACTCCCTCACCCGTGCGCTGCGCGCCACCCTGGCCCGGGAGGATCTCGCGCAGATCGTCACCGGCAGCCGGCTGGCCGAGCTGGAGCAGGACGAGCACGGCATCGGCGCGCACACCAGGGGCGACAACGGCACATGGTGGCGCGGGAGTTACCTGGTCGGCTGCGACGGACCGCGCTCGACCGTCCGCAAGCTGCTGGGGATCCGTTTCCCGGGCCGTACGGCCGTCGAGCGGCATGCCGTCGCCGCGCTGCGCACCGAGCTGCCGTGGCCCGGCGAGGGGCTGCTGCACCGCTCGCCGGGCCGGCAGTCCGGCCCCGGCGGCGGGGAGGTCTCTGCCCGGCCGCTGCCCGACGGCATCTGGCGGCTGGACTGGCTGCTGCCGCCGGGCCGCGACCTGGTCACCCCGGACGCCCTGGTGGCCCGGATCCGCGACTCCCTGGCGGGCTGGGCGGCGGAGCCGGAGGGCGGGGGCGGGCGGAACGCCGACCGGCCGGTCCCCCCGTACGAGCTCCTCGACACCGGCGTGCACACCGTCCACCACCGGCTGGCCCGGACCTGGCGGCAGGGCCGCGCGTTCCTCGCCGGGGACGCCGCGCATCTGCTGGGCGCGCTCGGCACACAGGGCCTGGACGAGGGGCTGCGGGACGCCGAGAACCTCGGCTGGAAGCTCGCCCTGGCCTGGCACCACGGCGCCTCCGAGACGCTGCTGGACAGCTATCAGGAGGAGCGGCGGGGCGCGGTGGCGACCCGGCTGCGCGCCGCGGACCAGGCGCTGCCGCTGCTGCGGGACGGCGGTGCGGTGCGCTGGCGGACCGTGCTGCCGGGCGCGGCGCGCGGGCAGAGTGCGCTGCTGACCGACGGTCATCTGGGCCGCGGTCCGCTGGGGGCGCCGCCCGTCTATCCCCGTTCCCCGCTCGCACCGGCCGCCGGGCAGACGGGCGCGGTGGCGGTCGACACCCGTCCCGGTTCGCCGGTACCCGATGTTCCGGTGACCGCCGGCGACGGTTCGGTGGTGCGGCTGCGGGACCGTCTGGGGCGCGGCCTCCTGGTCGTGCTGGTGGCGCCCGGCACCGGCGTCTGGGACCGGCGGCACTGGCAGTCGGCGGGCCTGATGCCGCAGCTGACCAGCGCGGTCGAGGCGCTGCCGATGCCCGCCGAGATCCTGGTGACCGAGGCCTATCCGGGCGCCGCCGCGCACACCGTCCTGGTCGTACGGCCGGACGGCCATCTGGTCACGGCGCTGTCCGGCGTCCGCCCGGCCGAGCTGGCCGCGTGCGCGGACGCGGTACGGGGCGGGGCGGTCGACGGGGGCGGCGGCGCGGCCGGGGAGCCGGGGGCCGGTGCGGGCGGCATCGTGGGCCCCGGTCCGGCGGTTGACCCTGTGGGAGGGCCCGTGCTTCACTCCGAAGGTGACTGATCACGGCTCGCGATTCTGGCGGAGGGTCCATCTGGACCTGGTCCGCTATGCGGGCTGCATGTGTCGTCCGTCCGTTTGATCCGCATCTCCTTCCCCGCGCGGCCCCGCGCTCCGTACCGGTGGCCGCGCCTCTTCGCGATCACTCAGGACGGTTTCCGTGCCCGACGTACACACCCCTGTGCGCCCGTACACCACCGGCGACGCCGCAGACCGCGGTCATGGCCACGGTCATGACGATGGCCATGACGACGGCCATCACCGCGAACGTGGCCGTGACCGTGGCCCCAGCGCCGCGGAACTCCTCGACTTCGTCCGCCGCAGCGCCGCGGACGTCAAACTCCTCGCCTCCCTCCCCCTCGACCCCGAAGGCCGCACCTGGATCCGGCTGGACGGGCCGGGCGGCAGCGAGGCCTGGCTGATCGGCTGGCCGCCGGGCACCGGCACCGGCTGGCACGACCACGGCGGCTCGCGGGGCGCCTTCGCGACGGCCGCGGGCGAGCTGACGGAACAGTCGCTCGCCGCCCAACTCCCCACCGAGGGCTGGAAGACCCTGGAGCTCGCCGAGGGCGTGGACCGCGAGCGCACGCTCCGCGACGGCCGGGGCCGGGCGTTCGGCCCGCACCATGTCCATCAGGTGCTCAATCTGTCCCACGACGCCCACGCCGTGTCGGTGCACGCCTACTACCCGCCGCTTCCGCTGATGCGGCGCTACAGTCGCAGCGGGCCGGTGCTGCGGCTCGAAGAGGTCGAGCGTCCGCAGGAGTGGGAGTGAGCGGGCGCAGCGTGGAGGTCCCCCCGGCCGGAGACCGGCGGACTGCCGGCATGAGCGCCGTCGACGCACTGCTCGCGCGGGCCCGGAGCGAACTGCGCCGGGTGGATCCCCGGGAGGCGGCCGCGGTCCAGGAGGAGGGCGGACTGCTGGTGGACATCCGGTACGCGGCCCTGCGGGACCGCGACGGCACCATCCCCGGCGCGCTGGTCGTGGAACGCAACGAGCTGGAATGGCGCCTCGATCCGACCGGCGACCATCGTGCCCCCGAGGCGACCCACCGCGGTCTGCCGGTCGTGGTGATCTGCAACGAGGGCTATGCGTCCAGCCTCGCGGCGGTCTCCCTGCGCCAACTGGGCCTGCACCGCGCGACCGACCTGGCCGGCGGCTTCCAGGCGTGGCGGGCGGCGGGGCTGCCGGTCTCCCGCGGGGGCTGACCGCTCGCCCCCGGCGCACCGGCCCGCCTGCTCCGCCTCATATCTCCGGCAGATGCTGTTCCAGCGCCTCCGGGTCCTCCCCCTCCTCTTCCAGGGCCCGGCGGACCACCCGTAGGGCGAGACCCTCCGGATAGCCCTTACGGGCCAGCATCCCGGCCAGGCGGCGCAGGCGCTTGTCGCGGTCCAGGCCCCGGGTCGCGCGGAGTTTGCGGTCGACCAGCTCCCGGGCGGTGGACTCCTCCTGCTCGGAATCGAGACGGCCGACGGCCTCGTCGATCACGGCGGAGTCCACCCCCTTGGTGCGCAGCTCGCGGGCCAGGGCGCGGCGGGCCAGGCCGCGGCCGTGGTGGCGGGACTCCACCCAGGCGCCGGCGAAGGCCGCATCGTCGATCAGCCCGACCTCCTCGAAGCGGGCGAGCACCTGCTCCGCCACCTCGTCGGGGATGTCCCGCTGACGCAGCGCGTCCCCGAGCTGCTTGCGGGTACGCGGGCTCCCGGTGAGCAGGCGCAGGCATATCGCCCGCGCCTGCTCCTCGGGCGTGCGCGGCGGTCCCGCCTCGGCCCTCGACGAGGCGGAACCACCGCTGTCCTTACGGCCCTTGCGGACCGTGCCGCCATGACGGGTCTCGGCGTCGCCCGCAGCGCCGGCGGTGTCGTCCTCGCTGCTCGGCCATTCCGTTCGCCGTGTCATGACAGGTCAGCTCTTGGCCGCGGCGGCCTTGGAACCCTTGGCGGCCTTGGTCGCGGGCGCCGGAGCCGATGCGGGTGCCTCGGCCGCCGCGCCCGCGGCGTCCGCGCCGGGCTCCGCCGCCGGGTCCTGCGGCTTCACGCCGATGCCGAGCTTCTCCTTGATCTTCTTCTCGATCTCGTTGGCGAGGTCCGGGTTGTCCTTGAGGAAGTTACGGGCGTTCTCCTTGCCCTGGCCGAGCTGGTCGCCCTCGTAGGTGTACCAGGCACCGGACTTGCGGATGAAGCCGTGCTCGACACCCATGTCGATCAGGCCGCCCTCGCGGCTGATGCCCTGGCCGTAGAGGATGTCGAACTCCGCCTGCTTGAAGGGCGGGGAGACCTTGTTCTTGACGACCTTGACGCGGGTGCGGTTGCCGACCGCGTCGGTGCCGTCCTTGAGGGTCTCGATACGGCGGATGTCCAGGCGCACCGAGGCGTAGAACTTCAGCGCGCGGCCACCGGTCGTGGTCTCCGGCGAGCCGAACATCACGCCGATCTTCTCGCGGAGCTGGTTGATGAAGATCGCGGTGGTCTTGGACTGGTTGAGCGCGCTGGTGATCTTGCGCAGGGCCTGGCTCATCAGCCGGGCCTGGAGGCCGACGTGGGAGTCGCCCATCTCGCCCTCGATCTCGGCCCGCGGCACCAGGGCGGCGACGGAGTCGATCACAATGAGGTCGAGCGCGCCGGAGCGGACCAGCATGTCCACGATTTCCAGCGCCTGCTCGCCGTTGTCGGGCTGGGACAGGATCAGGGCGTCCGTGTCCACGCCGAGCTTCTTGGCGTACTCGGGGTCGAGTGCGTGCTCGGCGTCGATGAACGCCACGGAGCCGCCGGCCCGCTGGGCGTTCGCGACGGCGTGCAGGGTCAGGGTCGTCTTACCGGAGGACTCCGGACCGTAGACCTCGATGACCCGGCCGCGCGGGAGGCCGCCGACGCCGAGCGCCACGTCGAGCGCGGTGGAGCCGGTGGGGATGACCTCGATGGGTTCCTTCGAGCGCTCCCCCATGCGCATCACGGCGCCCTTGCCGAATTGCCGTTCAATCTGTGCGAGCGCGGCGTCCAGCGCCTTCTCGCGGTCAGTGCCTGCCATGGGTTCCACCCGATTTGCTTGAGTCGATCGCTTCACGTCCATGACGCTAACGCCTGCCACTGACAATGCGCCCGGACCCGGCTCCAGCCTGTGGATAACTCCGCGGAAAGGCCGCGGGAGACAGGCCGGAACCCCCATAAGAATGGATGTTCGATTTTGGTGTCAAGCAGGCTGCGGGCCTGTCGCGCCGGGGCGCGGCCGGGCCTTGCGCCCGCCGGATGAGCGCCCGGGCCTGCGGGGCCGGGCACACGGACCGGCGGGCAGCGGTCAGCGGCCGCCCTTGGCCCGGGCGGCTCCACCGCGGCCGGGGCCCGCGGCGGCGCGCATCTCCTCGGTGGCGGCACGGAATGCGGGCGCGGCGCGCCTGAAGTAGTCGAAGAGCAGGGCGCGCTGCTCGGGGGTGTAGCGCGCCAGGATCTCGGCGATGTGGCGGCGGGCCGGGGCCACGACCTCCTCGATGCGGTCGAGTGCGTCGGGCACCGGCTCGACGATCACCCGCCTGCGGTCCTTGGCGTCCGCGGCGCGGCGCGCATACCCGGCCCGCTCGAGGCGGTCGATCAGGCGGGTGGTGGCGCCGGTGGTGAGCCCGGTCCTGGAGGCCAGCTCGCCCGAGGTGAGGCCGCCCTCCCGCGCGATCAGGCTGAGTGCGTACCACTCCGAGGTGTGCAGCCCCGCCGCCTCCGCGCCGGCCAGCCCCTGGAGGCCGACCGCGTCCAGGTACTCGCGGAAAACCAGATGCTCATCCGCGGCGTCTGCGGGGGTTGTCATCGGTGAAGCCACCTCCTAGAGTCACAGGACAGTTATCTGCACGTATGCAGATATTGCTTCTATGCAGATTTCTGCTCCAGTCTAATCCAGAGGATCCAGCCAGAGGAGGAGTCGCCCGCCATGACGACCACGGATGATGCCGCTGCGGTCACTTCGGTACTGAACGCTCTCGTCGCCGCCTGGGGGCGGCACGACGCCGAGGCGTACGGAGAGCTGTTCACCGAGGACGCCACCTACGTCACCTTCGTCGGCACCCTGTACCAGGGGCGTCGGGACATCGTGGACAGCCACCGCGCGCTGTTCGCGGGCTTCCTCAAGGGCACCAGGCTCGCGGACGAGGTCCTCGGCATCCGCTTCCCCGGGCCGGATGTGGCCGTCGTCAACGGACGCGGCGACACCTACAAGGGCAAGCGGCCGACGAAGCTCACCAAGATGCAGACGTACACGCTGGTCCGCCGGGACGACGGGAGGTGGAGTATCGCGGCTTTCCACAACACCAAGCGCAAGCCGCTGATGGAATCCCTCTCCCACCGCTTCGCCCCGGGCCTCGTCCCGGCCGCCGGGAAGTAGGCTCCGGCGGCCGGTGCTCAGGCCTCGGCCGGCCCGTCCCGGTCGGCCGCCGGCGGCGCCGTGTCCGGCTCGGAGTGAAGGGTGCTGCGGAACCTGGCGAGGGCCCTGGTGGCGCGGTCGCGGCGCGTCCCCCGATGGACCCGGGGGTCGTCCGTGACCTCGTACCGCTTGACGTAGGCGCCCAGGAAGGCCTGCAGCGTGGCGGTCGCCGGGATGGCGATCAGGGCACCGACCGCGCCCATCAGGGCCGTGCCCGCGACGACCGAGCCGAAGGCGACGGCCGGGTGGATGTCCACCGTCTTGGCGGTGATCCGGGGCTGGATGAGGTAGTTCTCGAACTGCTGGTAGACCACCACGAAGCCGAACACCCAGACCGCGTACCAGGGCGCGACCGTGAACGCGATCAGGATGGGCAGCGCGCCCGCCAGATAGGTGCCGATGGTCGGTATGAACTGCGAGACCAGGCCGACCCACATGCCCAGCGCCGGGGCGTAGGGCACACCCAGGATCTCCAGCAGGACGTAGTGCGCGATACCGGAGATCAGCGCCATCAGGCCGCGCGAGTAGAGATAACCACCGGTCTTGGCGACCGCGATCTCCCAGGCACGCAGCACCTCCGCCTGCCGCCGCGGGGGCAGGACGGAGCACAGCGCGCGGCGCAGCCGGGGGCCGTCGGCGGCGAAGTAGAACGAGAACAGCGCCACCGACAGCAGGTTGAACAGGCTGCCCAGCACCGTCGCGGAGACGGCGAGGACGTTGTTGGCACTGTCCTGGACGTACTTCTGCAGCCAGTCGGAGCGGAGCAGGTTGTTCTGCACCTCGACCCGCGAGAGGTGCGTGTGGAAGGTGCTGTTCGACCAGCTGATGACGGAGTCCAGATACTGCGGGAACTCCTCCACCATCTTGGCGATCTGCCCGGCGAGCATGGAACCGAGCAGCGCGAAGAACCCGGCCGCGGCCACGAGGATGCCGAGGAAGACCGCGCCGGTGGCCGCCCCGCGCCGTACGCCGCGGGCCGCCATCCAGTCGACGGCCGGCTCGACCGCCAGCCCGAGGAAGAACGCGATCAAAATGTTCAGCAGCAGCGTGATCAGCTGATGGAAGCCCCAGGTGGCGAGCTGAAAGCAGGCCACCAGGGCGAGGGCGAGCACCATGGCCCGCGGCAGCCAGCGCGGCATCCGCGTCGCAAGCCGGTCGTCGGGGCGTGGAGCGTCGTTGCTGGTGATCTCATCTGTCGCGGACACCCAGCCAGTGTCGCGTACGGCTCCGACAATCCCGGCCCTGCCCCGGAAATCCGCCGGCCATGATCGTCGGCCGCGCCCCGAGCGCCGCCGACGGGGGCTCACTGCTTGTCGTACGGCACATCCATCGTCGTGCAGACCACCCGCCACACGTCCTTGGCGCTCCACCCCGCGTCCAGCGCCTCATGCACGGTCCGGCCGCCGAGCCCGGACATCACATGATCGCGCGCGAAGGAGTCGGCATAGGCCGCACCGAAGTGATCCGCCATCCGCTGCCAGAAGATCGTCAACCGCATGTGTTCCGCTCCGCGCCCGCTCTGACCTGTACGTTCCCGCCCCGGCACCCCCACGCCCCCGCACAGCCGGCCGCAAGGGGATTCCGGGTGGGGACGAGGGTGTGTCCCTACGCAGGGTAAGGCCAGGGGCGGCGCGTCCGGCCCGACGGGCAGGCGGAGGGCCCGCCGGGCGCCGACGCCGGAAAACCGTCAACCGCGTGCCGTCCGGTATCCCGCCCTGGGAGGGCGCCGGGCGGGAGCCGGTGTCACCGGGCGGTTTCGGCCCTACGGTCGTGCCATGGCCGAAAATATGAGCCCGCCACCGACTCCCCTGGCGCGCGCCGAGCGCTTCATCTGGCTGACCGCCCGGGTGCTGGAGCAGCGGCTCTTCGCGTACCACTTCCTCGGCGGCGGGGCGGACGCGGTGCAGACCGCGCTCGACGCGTACCGCAATGACGACGACGGCTTCGGGCACGCGCTGGAACCCGATCTGCGCGGCCCGGTCAGTCAGCCGCTGCACACCGCGCACGCCCTGAAGGTCCTGAACCGCATCGGGCGCTGCGACGGCCGCCAGGTGGAGCGGATCTGCCGCTATCTGACGCGGATCTCCACCCCCGAGGGCGCGCTGCCGGCGCTGCACCCCTCGCTGCGCGGGTATCCGGCGGCGCCCTGGATCCCGGTGGTCGACGATCCGCCGAGCTCCCTGCTGTCCACCGGCCCGGTGGTGGGCGTGCTGCACCGCAACGAGGTGTGGCACGCCTGGCTGTTCCGGGCCACGGACTACTGCTGGGCGGCGGTGGAATCCCTGACGGAGACCCATCCGTACGAGGTCGAGGCGGCGGTGGCCTTCCTGGACGGCGCCCCGGACCGCCCCCGGGCGGCCGCCACGGCGCGGCGGCTGGGCGGGCTCGTACGGGACCGGGGCCTGGTGCTGCTGGACCCGGAGCGGGCGGCGGAGGTCCCGGTGGCGCCGGGGTACGCCCCCGGGGAGCACCACCTGCCGTACGACTTCGCGGCGACGCCCGACTCGCTGGCCCGCCAGTGGTTCAGCGACGCGGAGATGGACCGGGCGCTGGACCACCTCGCCTCGCTCCAGGGGGAGGACGGCGGCTGGCCGGTCAACTGGCGCGTGTGGGCACCGGGGACGGCCCTGGAGTGCCGCCCGATGGTGACCCTGGAGGCGCTGCTGACCCTGCGGGCCTACGGGCGGCCCGTCGGCTGAACGGGGCGCACGGGGTGCGCCCCTCGACGGGCCTGCCCGGGACGGGCCGGCCGGGGCGTCAGCCGCCCAGGGCCCGCACCCCGGCGGCGACGGCCACCGCGACGCCGACCACCACGAGGAACGGCGCCCGCAGAACGAGCGCGACGGCCGCGGCGGCCACCCCCGCGGCCCTGGCGTCCAGCACCAGGTGCGGGCCGTCGGCGAAGGTCTGCTGGGCGGTGAGCGCGGCGAGCAGGGCCACCGGCAGCAGCGCGGCCAGCCGTTTGACGACCGGGCGCTCCAGGACGCCGGCGGGCGCCAGCAGGCCGAGGTACTTCACCAGGTAGCAGCCGACGGCGGTGACGCCGATCGCGATCCAGACGTTCATGACCGGTCCTCCTGGGGATCGGTGTGCGGGGCGGCGGTGACGGGGGCGCGCTCGCGTCGCCCCTGGACGAACAGGACGGCGGGGGCGGCGAGCGCCGACAGGAGCACCGGCACGCCGGCGGGCAGCACCGGCAGCGTCACCAGGACCAGCACCACCGCGAGGCCCGCGGCGACCCGTTCGACGGTGGTCCTGAGCATCGGGGCGAGCAGCGCCAGGAAGGCGGCGGGGCCGGCCGCGTCCAGGCCCCAGGCGGCGGTGTCGCCGAGCGCCTCGGCCCCCAGGGCGCCGCCGAGGGTGGTGAGGTTCCACAGGACGTACAGGCTCAGCCCGGTGGCGGTGAAGCCGAGGCGGACGCTGCGGCGGTCGGGCTGGGCCATGGCGACGGCCGCGGTCTCGTCGATGATCCAGTGGGCGGCGAACGGCTTGAGCGCGGCCCGGTAGCCCAGGAGGGCGGACAGCCGCAGCCCGTAGAAGGCGTTGCGGGTGCCCAGGAAGAGCGCGCCGACGGCCGCGGTGAACGGGTTGCCGCCGGCGGCGAGCGCGCTCACCAGGGCGAACTGCGAGGCCCCGGTGAACACCAGGAGGCTGAGCGCGCAGGTCTGGAGGACGCCGAGCCCGGCGCCGGCAGAGGTCACGCCGAAGGCGAAGCCGGAGAGGCCGACGGCGATGCCGACGCCCAGCGCGTCCCGGATGACGGCGGCGTCCGATTTGGCGGGCGGGTCCGGTACGGCCCGCTCCGGAGCGGGTATCTGTGTCTGTTCTGGCACGCCCCGGACGCTATGGGGCGGTGCGCCCTGCGGTCTTGTACGTTCTTGCGCCGCCGGCCTGCGCCGCGCGCTCGCGCCGGTAGGCGCCGGGCGGCACCCCGACGATGCGGGTGAAGTGCCGGTTCAGATGCGGCTGGTCGCTGAACCCCACGGTGACCGCGACCTCGGCGGGCGCGCTGCCCGCCTCCAGGAGACGGCGGGCGCGGCGCACCCGGGCGTCGGTGAGCCAGGTGTGCGGCGGCATCCCGTACGCGTTCTTGAAGGCCCGCAGAAGGGCGAACGGGCTGGTGCCGAGCTCCTGCGCGAGCTGCTCCAGGGACGGCGGGGCGGCCATCCGCTCCTCGAGGAGGATCTTGGCGCGGGCGGCGGTGCGGGCGCCCGCCGTACGGGGTGTGCGGGCCGGGAGCGGTCCTCCGTAGCGGCGCAGCAGCCGGGCGACGGCGAGCCGCAGCAGGGTGTCGGCGGCGAGGGCCTGGCCGGCCTCGGCGGCGCGGTGGACCTCGGTGATCAGGCGGCCGATGTGGGGGTCCTCGGTGACGGTCTCGGCGAATGCCGCGGTGCCGCGCAAGGTGGTGGTCTCCTCGGCGATCTCGGCGACGAGCGCGGCCGAGGGGTAGAGCGTGGCGTAGGCCCAGCCCTCGGGGGCACCGGCCCGCGCGGTGTGCGCCACCTCCGGGTTGATCATGATGATCTCGCCGAGTCCGGCCCGGACCGGGCCCTGGGCGAGGCCGACCTCCTCGATGCCGCCGGTGACCGCGCAGACGACGTATCCGTCATGGGCATGGCGGGGGAAGGAGTGCCGGACGTAGCGGGCGCGCAGCAGGTCGAGACCGGGCAGATCGGGGTAGTGCCAGTGGCGGGCCCACTCGCCGCGGGCCCGCGGCGCGACGTCCGGACCGGTTCCGTTGCCTGCGCCGGCGCCCTCCGTACCGGCCCCGCTCCCCGTGATCATGCCTCCATTCTGCGCCCGGCGGGCGGCGGGCGGCCCGCGCGTCCGGACCGTGGACGGACTGCGGACGGACGGTGGCCGGACAGCCGCGGCCTGCCGCCCGCGCAGCTCACAGATCCCGCCCGCCCAGCTCACAGATCCCGCCGGACCGGGCGCGCAGCCGCGTTGTCAGTGGTCCGGTGCACGATGGAGGACATGGCAGAGGCAGCCCCAGCGGCAGACATCCCCGAGTCGGCGCTCGCATCGTTCTCGCCCGCGACCCGAGGCTGGTTCACGGGAGCCTTCAGCGCGCCCACCGCCGCGCAGGAGGGCGCCTGGCGGGCGATCGGCGCGGGCTCGGACGTCCTGGTGGTGGCGCCGACGGGATCCGGCAAGACCCTCGCCGCGTTCCTGGCCTCGCTGGACGCGCTGGCGTCCGAGCCCCCGCCCGCCGAGCCGAAGAAGCGCTGCCGGGTGCTGTACGTCTCCCCGCTCAAGGCCCTCGCCGTCGATGTCGAGCGCAATCTGCGCAGCCCGCTGACGGGCATCCGCCAGGAGTCGGTGCGGCTCGGGCTGCCCGAGCCGGACATCACGGTGGGCATCCGCTCCGGTGACACCCCGCCCGCCGAGCGCCGCTCGATCGCCAACCGCCCGCCGGACATCCTCATCACCACCCCCGAATCGCTGTTCCTGATGCTGACGTCCTCGGCCCGGGAGGCCCTGGCGGGCGTCGAGACGGTCATCCTGGACGAGGTGCACGCCGTCGCCGGGACGAAGCGGGGTGCGCATCTGGCGCTCTCTTTGGAGCGGCTGGACGAGCTGCGCGGCGCGGGCTCCGAGGGGCGCGCCCGCCCGGCCCGCCGGATCGGCCTGTCGGCGACGGTGCGCCCGGTGGAGGAGGTCGCCCGCTATCTGTCGCCGCAGCGGCGGGTGGAGATCGTCCAGCCGCCGTCCGGCAAGCGGTTCGACCTCTCGGTGGTCGTCCCGGTGGAGGACATGGGGGTGCTGGGCGGCTCCCCCGTGCAGGAAGGCGATACGGGCGAGAAGCCGTCCATCTGGCCGCAGGTCGAGGAGAGGATCGCCGATCTCGTCCAGGCGCACCGCTCCACGATCGTCTTCGCCAATTCCCGGCGCCTGGCGGAGCGGCTGTGCAACCGCCTCAACGAGATCGCGTACGAGCGCACCCACGGTGAGCCGCTGCCCGAGCACCACTCCCCCGCCGAGCTGATGGCGGAGGCCGGGGCCGCCAAGGGCGCGCCGCCGCTGCTGGCGCGCGCCCACCACGGTTCGGTCTCCAAGGAGCAGCGCGCCCAGGTGGAGGAGGACCTGAAGGCGGGCCGGCTGCCCGCCGTGGTCGCCACCTCCAGCCTGGAGCTGGGCATCGACATGGGCGCGGTCGATCTGGTCGTCCAGGTGGAGTCGCCGCCGTCGGTGGCCTCCGGGCTGCAGCGGGTGGGCCGGGCCGGCCATCAGGTCGGCGCCGTGTCCCGGGGCATCGTCTTCCCCAAGTACCGCGGCGATCTGGTGCAGGCCGCGGTGGTCACCGAGCGGATGCGCTCCGGCTCCATCGAGGCGCTGCGGGTGCCCGCCAACCCCCTGGACGTGCTGGCCCAGCAGATCGTCGCGATGACGGCGATGGACAGCTGGGACGTCGAGGAGCTGCTGGCCGTCGTCCGGCGGGCGGCGCCCTTCGCCGCGCTGCCCGAGTCGGCGTTCACGGGCGTGCTGGACATGCTCGCCGGCCGCTATCCCTCCGACGCCTTCGCGGAGCTGCGGCCGCGCATCGTCTGGGACCGCATCGCCGGGACGGTCACGGGCCGCCCCGGGGCGCAGCGGCTGGCCGTCACCTCCGGTGGCACGATCCCCGACCGCGGGCTGTTCGGCGTCTTCCTGGCGGGCTCCGAGTCCGGCAAAGGTGGCGGGCGACGGGTGGGCGAGCTGGACGAGGAGATGGTCTACGAGTCCCGGGTCGGCGATGTCTTCACGCTCGGCACGACGTCCTGGCGCATCGAGGACATCACCCGCGACCGGGTGCTGGTCACCCCCGCCCCCGGGGTGCCGGGCCGGCTGCCCTTCTGGAAGGGCGACCAGCTCGGCCGCCCCCTGGAGCTGGGCCGGGCGCTCGGCGCGTTCCTGCGCGAGCTCGGCTCCCTGGCCCCCGAGGACGCCCGCGCCCGGCTGTCCGCCGCCGGCCTCGACGACTGGGCCATCGACAACGTCCTGGGCTATCTCGCCGAGCAGAAGCAGGCCTGCGGCCATGTCCCCGACGACCGCACGATCGTCGTCGAGCGGTTCCGCGACGAGCTCGGCGACTGGCGGGTGGTCGTCCACTCCCCCTTCGGCGCGCAGGTCCACGCCCCGTGGGCGCTGGCCCTGAGCGCCCGCCTCGCCGAGCGCTACGGCATGGACGCCCAGGTCATGCACGCCGACGACGGTATCGTGCTGCGGCTGCCGGACGCGGACCTGATGGGTCTCGACCTCCTCGACGGCGACGGCTTCCCCCCGGCCGCCGACCCCGGAGCCCGGGGCGCGGAGTACGACCCCGAGCAGGCCCCGGTCGGTGCCGCCGATGTCGTCTTCGACAAGGGCGACGTCGACCAGCTCGTCACCGACCAGGTGGGCGGCTCGGCGCTGTTCGCCTCCCGCTTCCGCGAATGCGCCGCCCGCGCCCTGCTGCTGCCCCGGCGCAGCCCCGGCAAGCGCACCCCGCTGTGGCAGCAGCGCCAGCGCGCCGCCCAGCTCCTCCAGGTGGCAAGCGAGTTCGGGTCCTTCCCGATCGTGCTGGAGGCGGTCCGCGAATGCCTCCAGGACGTCTTCGACGTACCGGGCCTGACGGAGCTGATGGGCGACATCGAGGCCCGCCGGGTCCGCCTGGTGGAGGTCACCACCCCCGAGCCGTCCCCGTTCGCCCGCTCGCTGCTGTTCGGCTATGTCGCGCAGTTCCTCTACGAGGGCGACTCCCCGCTCGCCGAGCGCCGCGCCGCCGCGCTGTCCCTGGATTCCCGGCTGCTGGCCGAGCTGCTCGGCCAGGCCGAGCTGCGCGAGCTGCTGGACGCCGAGGTGCTGACCGAGCTGGAGCGCGAGCTGCAGTGGCGCACGGACGACCGCCGGGTCAAGGACGTCGAGGGCGTCGCCGATGCCCTGCGGGTGCTCGGGCCGCTGACCGACGCGGAGCTGGCCGAGCGCGGCGCGGACCCGGCGTGGGCCGGTGAGCTGGCCGCCGCCCGCCGCGCCATCGCGGTGCGGATCGCCGGCGCCGACCACTGGGCGGCCATCGAGGACGCCGGACGGCTGCGGGACGCACTGGGCACGGCCCTGCCGGTCGGTGTCCCGGAATCGTTCACGGAACCGGTCAAGGACCCGCTGGGCGATCTGCTCTCCCGTTACGCCCGCACCCACGGCCCGTTCACCTCCGAGCAGGCCGCCGCCCGGTTCGGCCTCGGTACGGCCGTCACCGACGGCGCCCTGCACCGCCTGGCCGCCGCCGGCCGCGTCGTCCAGGGCGAGTTCCACCCCGCGGGCATCGGACAGGAATGGTGCGACGCCCAGGTGCTGCGCAGGCTGCGCCGACGCTCGCTCGCCGCGCTGCGCGAGGAGCTCGAGCCGGTACCGCCCGCCGCCCTCGCCGCCTTCCTTCCCCAGTGGCAGCATGTCGGCAGCCCGTCCCCCGGTGCGGGAGCGCGCGGCGGCCCGTCGTACGGCCTGCGCGGCATCGACGGCCTGGTCCGCGTCGTCGAGCAGCTCCAGGGCGCCCCGGTCCCCGCCTCCGCCCTGGAAAAGCTCGTCCTGCCGTCCCGTGTCGGCGACTACACCCCCGCCCTCCTGGACGAACTCACCGCCACCGGTGAGGTGGTGTGGGCCGGCGCCGGCGCGCTGCCCGGCAAGGACGGCTGGCTCTCCCTCCATCTCGCCGACACCGCGCCGCTGCTGCTTCCGCCCCCGCTGCCGCTGGAGCCGACCGCGCTGCACGATTCCGTCCTGGCCGCCCTCGCCCCCGGTTACGGCCTGTTCTTCCGCCAGATCGCCGACCAGGTCCGCGCCACCACCCACCCCGACGCCACCGACCCCCAACTCGCCGACGCCCTGTGGGACCTGGCCTGGTCCGGGCGGCTCACCAACGACACCCTGGCCCCGCTGCGGGCTCTCCTGGGCTCGGGCCGTACGGCCGGCTCCACCGCCCACCGGGCGCGGCGGTCGGTGCCCCGGGGGCGTTGGGGATCCCCCCGGACGGGGTTCGGAGCGGGCTCGCCGGCCGCTGCCGGCGGCCGCCCCACCGCGTCCCGCAGCGGCCCGCCGACGGTCGGCGGCCGCTGGTCCCTGCTCCCCGCCCCGGAGCAGGACGCCACCCATCGCGCGCACGCCCTGGCCCGTACGCTCCTGGACCGGCACGGCATCGTCACCCGCGGCGCGGTCGCCGCCGAGGGCGTCGAGGGCGGGTTCTCCGCGGCGTACCGCGTCCTGGCGGCGTTCGAGGAGTCCGGACAGGCCCGCCGCGGCTATGTCGTGGAGGGGCTCGGGGCCGCCCAGTTCGCGATGGACGGCGCGGTCGACCGGCTGCGCGCGGTCAGCAGCCGACGCGAGCGCACGGCCGACGGCGCCCTGCCCGACGGCGGCCCCGCCGGGTCCCGTGGCGACGGTCCGCAGCGCGCCGTCGTCCTGGCGGCCGCCGACCCCGCCAACGCCTACGGTGCCGCCCTGCCCTGGCCCGATCCCCCGGAGGGCTCGACCCACAAGCCGGGACGCAAGGCGGGCTCCCTGGTCGTCCTCGTCGACGGCGAGCTGGCGCTCTACATGGAGCGCGGCGGCAAGACCCTGCTGCTCTGGCCGCTCGGCCGGGACGCCGCCGAGCGGGGCACCGACGCCCGCGTCCAGCCCGCCGTGGCGGCGCTGTGCGAGGCCGCCCGCGCCGGCGCCCTCGGCACGATCACCACCGAACGCATCAACGGCACCGCCGCCCTCACCTCCCCCTACGCCCCCGTCCTGGAGTCCGCCGGCTTCCACCCGACCCCGCGCGGATTCCGGCTACGGGGATGACGGGCCGCGGAGGCCCGGCGCCGCCCCCACTCCCCGCCGGTCCCCGGCATGATGGACCCATGCCCGAGGGCGACACCGTCTGGCGTCTGGCCCAGCGTCTCCACGAAGCGCTGGCCGGCAGCCCGCTGACCCGCTGCGACCTGCGCACCCCCCGCCTCGCCACGGTGGATCTGACCGGCCGCGACGTGCTCGAGGTGGTCCCCCGCGGCAAGCATCTCCTCACCCGCATCGAGGGCGGCCTGACCCTCCACTCCCATCTGCGGATGGACGGAGCCTGGCGGATCTACGCCCCGGCCGAGCGCTGGCGCGGCGGCCCCGCCCACCAGATCCGGGCGATCCTGGGCACCGCCGGGCACACCGCCGTCGGCTACCGCCTCCCCGTGCTCGACCTGCTGCGCACCGCCGACGAGTCCCGGGCCGTCGGCCACCTGGGCCCCGACCTCCTCGGCCCCGACTGGGACCCGGCCGAAGCCCTGCGCCGGCTGCTCGCCGACCCCGGACGCCCGCTGGGCGAGGCCCTGCTGGACCAGCGGAATCTGGCCGGTATCGGCAATGTCTACAAGTGCGAACTGTGCTTCCTGCTCCGCGCCTCCCCCTGGCTCCCGGTAGGGCGGCTGCCGGACCCGGAACGCGCCCCGGCGCTCGCCAGGAAGCTCCTCGAGGCCAACAAGCGCCGCCCCGTACGCAGCACCACCCCGTGGGGGCTCCGCCCGCCCGAGGGCCGTGGGGCGTCCCGCCCCGACCGCCGCCTGTGGGTCCACGGCCGCGCCGGACGCCCCTGCCCGCGCTGCGGCACCCCCGTACGCACCGCCGACCAGGGACCGGCCGCCGAGGAACGCGTCACCTACTGGTGTCCCGCCTGCCAGCCCGCCCCGTGACGCCGGACCGGCTCCCGGAACCCCACCTCGCACGCCAATTGACGCCCCGTCAGATCGCTCCCTACCCTCACCCCATGGCCCTCACGGCGTACGACCTCAGCGGCCGCACCGCGATCGTCACCGGCGCGGCGAGCGGGATCGGCCGCGCCACCGCCGTCCTCCTCGCCGAGGCGGGCGCCATCGTGCACTGCGCGGATCTCGACGGCCCGGGAGCCCGGACGACCGCCGAGGCCATCACCGCATCGGGCGGCACCGCACACCCGCACACCGTCGACGTCACCCGGCGCGACCAGCTGGCCGCCGTCGTCGACGCGGCCCGGCGCGCCACCGGCCGTCTGGAGGTGATGGCCAACATCGCCGGGATCATGCACTCCTCCCCCGTCCTGGAGACCACCGACGCGGATCTGGACCGGGTCTGGAACACCAACTTCAAGGGCGTGCTCCACGGCTGCCAGGAAGCCGCCCGCGCCATGATCGCCACCGGCACCCGGGGCAGCATCGTGACGATGGCCTCCGGCGCCATCGACACCGGCGCTCCCGGGCTGCTCTGCTACGGCGCGGCCAAGGCCGCCGTCGTCCAGCTCACCAAGACGCTGGCCACCGAGGTCGGCCGGTACGGCATCCGCGTCAATGCCGTCGCCCCCGGCTGGATCCGTACGGCGATGACCGACCGGCACAGCGCCGAGGCCCAGCAGCAGGCCGAGGGGCCGATGATCCGGATGTCTCCCCTGGGGCGGGTGGGCGAGCCCGAGGACATCGCACACGCCGTGCTTCACCTGGCGTCGGACGCCTCGTCCTTCACCACCGGCCAGATCCTGCGCCCGAACGGCGGCGTCGCCATGCCCTGGTGACCGCCGCCCGGCACCCCTTCAGCGATACGCCCCGCCCCGCCGCGTCCTTCCCCCGGCCCGCCCAGGGCACGCAGTGCACGGGCAGCAGACTCAGCCCCCAGCCCCCCAGGAAAACCGCCCCCTCGACCGTCCCCGTCGCCCGCGGCTCCAGCGTCACCCGGAGCGCGGCCCACCACCACAAGGCCCCGATGAGGGCCCCGGCTATCCAGCGGCCGGGTACGGCCCGGGGGCGCCGGGCGGACGACGGGCGCCCCGCCGGCCGTCCACCCGGGCCGCGGGCCCCGATGTCATGCCATGCCATGGCTTGCCTCCCTCGGCCGACGCTAGACGGGCCCGCGGCCGTACGGGAGAGCGCACCGGGGCGCGCGCGGGGCGCGGTGGGATATGCCACGCCCGTTCGCGGGCGGGGCGTTCCGCAGCGGGCCGCGCGGCCGGTCCACGGAGTCCATCGTCAGGCCGTCCGCCATGTCACTGGGACTCCGCCTGGAACATCCAGTGATGCTTTTCCAGGTCGGCGGTCAGGCCGATGAGGATGTCCTGGCTGACCGGGTCCGGCTCCGCGGTGTCGATGATCCGCTCCCGCATCCGCTCGATCACCGCCGCCAGCCCCTTCACCAGCGTCTGGACCACCTCGCCGTCCTTGATCCAGCCGTCCGGAACCTCACCGATCCCGCTGGTCTTGGCGACCGTCCCGGCCCGCCCGTCGGGCGCCACTCCGATCGCCGACGCCCGCTCGGCAACGGTGTCCGCATGCATGCGCGCGGTGTCCACGACCTCGTCGAGCTGGAGATGTACGGAGCGGAAGCGCGGGCCGACGACGTTCCAGTGCACCTGCTTGGAGATCAGGGAGAGATCCACCAGGTCGACGAGGGCTCCCTGCAGGGCGTTCCCGACGATGGCGCGGTCGCCGTCGGACAGCGGGCTGTTGACCACAGACATCCAGCTACTCCTGTTCGCGCGAGACTTCGGCATGACGCGGATCTACGCGGATCTACGTAGTTCTGTGCGCATCTGGGTAGCTCGGCGCCCGTCCACGTAGCCCTACGGGGATTCACCCCATATTTCCGTTTCACCCATCGTATAAATGATCGGGCGCTTTGGGGCAGGTCAAGAGGGCCGGCCGAGGCTCCGCCCCAGGCCGCACGGGCAGCACGAAGCCCCGGCCAACCGCTGCCGACCGGGGCTTCGTACAAGCACGAACGGGAAAGTCAGGCCGCGACGACATCCACGACGTCGGCCGGGGACTTGATCGTCACACGGTCCTCCGGCACACCGGCCAGGGACGTGACGGACACCGAATTGAGCTTCGGCCGCACCGGTGCCGGTACCGGGTCACTCGCGGCCGCGGATGCTGCCAGCTCGGCGAGCGCCAGCTCATCGCTGACCTCTCGCATAAGCTCTGACATGCGCACATCCAGCGCGTCACAGATCGCCGAGAGCAGTTCGGAGGACGCCTCCTTCTGCCCCCGCTCCACCTCGGACAAATAGCCGAGCGATACCCGGGCGGAGGAAGAGACCTCGCGCAGGGTTCGGCCCTGGCGCTGACGCTGTCGGCGCAGCACGTCACCCAGCAGGCGACGAAGCAGAATCATCGCTGGCTCCCTCCTCGGACCTCGGATCCGGATCCTTCTCGCCCCACCGTACCGCCTTGGGCCGTGGCCGTGCCGGGCGTGAGTTCGTGTTCTCTCAGGGCTGCAAACATCCATTCCCCCCGTGTTGTTCCGTATCCTGTGCCACGCATTTTTCTGTCAGTTCGCTCAACAGCAGTGCGAGCACGGCGTCGATGGTGTCCCGTCGGATCCGGTCGCGATCCCCGTCCAGCGCCAGCCGCCGCACCTCGCCGGCGCCGCCCGGCCCCTCGACGGCCACGAAAACGGTGCCCACGGGCTGCCCGTCCTGCGGCTCGGGCCCGGCCACTCCGGTGGTCGCGATGCCCCAGTCGGCGCCGATGACCCGCCGGACACCGCTCGCCATCTGCCGGGCGACCTCGGCGTCGACGGCTCCGCGCGCGGCCAGCAGCGCCCCGTCCACACCCAGCACATCCCGCTTGACCTCGGTCGCATACGCCGTCACCGAGCCCCGCACCACCCGCGAGGCCCCGGGTACGGCCGTCAGCGCGCCCGCCACCAGACCGCCGGTGAGCGATTCGGCCACCGCCAGGCTCTGCCCGCGCCCGGCAAGCGCCTCGAGCGCCCCGGCCGCCGCAGAACCCGGCCCGGTCACCGCGCGGCTTCCCGCTCGGCCCGCTCGCCGCGCTCCTTGGCCAGTCCGGCCCTGCGCAGCATGACCGCCTGGCGGACGTAGTCGAGTCCGGTGGCCACCGTCAGCACGACGGCCACCGCCATCACCCACCAGCGGAACGTGGCCAGCGGCCCGGACAGCACCAGGACGTACATCCCGACCGCGGTGCCCTGCGCCAATGTCTTGATCTTGCCGCCACGACTGGCCGGAATCACCCCGTGCTTGATCACCCAGAACCGCATCAGCGTGATGCCGAGCTCCCGGAAGAGGATCAGGCCCGTCACCCACCAGGGCAGATCGCCCAGCACCGACAGACAGATCAGCGCCGCACCCATGATCGCCTTGTCCGCGATCGGGTCGGCGATCTTGCCGAAGTCGGTGACCAGGTTGTAGGTGCGCGCCAGATGCCCGTCGAAGACATCGGTGATCATGGCGATGGCGAAGGCCGCCCAGGCGAATGCGCGCCAGGCCGGGTCGTGCCCGCCGTTGTGCATCAGCAGGAGCACGAAGGCCGGGACCAGCAGCAGCCGCAGCATCGTCAGGACGTTGGCGATGTTCCACAGCCCGGCCTGCCCGACGGCCGGCGCCGTGCGCGGCCCGCCGGCGGCGGAAGCCGGGACTCCGCTCATCTGTCCGCCTCCTCGGTACACGCGGTGCCGTCCACCGACAGCACCTCGGCCACGAGATCGACGCCCTCGCTCGCAACGACCTTTGCTTCGACCATACGACCGGGAACGAGGTCCTCGCCGTCCCGGCCGTTGGTCAGGAACGTGCAGCCGTCGGTCTCCGGCGCCTGGTGCGCGGCCCGCCCGACGACGCCGTCCTCCTCGTCGATCCGGTCCACCAGCACCCGTACGGTCTCGCCGATCCGCTCCTCCGCGCGCTGCGAGGTCAGCTCCTCGGCCAGCCAGGACACCCGCGCCAGCCGCTCGGCGACCACGTCGGGGTCGACCTTGTCCTCGTAGGAGGCGGCTTCCGTGCCGTCCTCGTCGGAGTAGCCGAAGACGCCGATGGCATCCAGGCGCGCCTCGGTCAGGAAGCGCTCCAGCTCGGCCAGGTCGCTCTCGGTCTCGCCCGGGAAGCCGACGATGAAGTTGGAGCGGGCACCGGCCTGCGGCGCCTTCGAACGGATCTGCTCCAGCAGGCCGAGGAACCGCTCCGTGTCACCGAAGCGCCGCATCGCGCGCAGCACCCCGGGCGCCGAGTGCTGGAAGGACAGATCGAAGTACGGCGCGACCTTGTCCGTGCCGGTCAGGACGTCGACCAGCCCGGGGCGCATCTCGGCGGGCTGGAGATAGCTGACCCGGATCCGCTCGATGCCGTCGACCGCCGCCAGCTCCGGCAGCAGCGTCTCCAGGAGCCGGATGTCGCCGAGGTCCTTGCCGTAGGAGGTGTTGTTCTCGGAGACCAGCATGATCTCCTTGACGCCCTGCTCGGCCAGCCAGCGGGTCTCCCCGAGCACATCGGAGGGCCGGCGGGAGATGAACGAGCCGCGGAAGGACGGGATCGCGCAGAACGAGCAGCGCCGGTCACAGCCGGAGGCCAGCTTCACCGAGGCCACCGGACTGCTGCCGAGTCTGCGGCGCAGCGGCGCCCGCGGCCCGGAGGCGGGCGCGATGCCCTCCGGGAGGTCCTCGGGCGCGGTGTCCTGGGGGGCTGCGTCCTGAGCGTGGCCGGGCAGCGCGACCCCGGCACCCTGGCGCTCGGCCGGGCTGATCGGCAGCAGCTTGCGGCGGTCGCGCGGGGTGTGCGAGGCGTGGATGCCGCCGTTCAGAATGGTCTGGAGGCGGTCGGAAATATCGCTGTAGTCGTCAAAACCGAGCACACCATCGGCCTCGGGCAGCGCCTCGGCGAGCTCCTTGCCGTACCGCTCGGCCATGCAGCCGACGGCCACGACGGCCTGGGTCTTGCCGTGATCCTTGAGATCATTGGCTTCCAGCAGGGCGTCGACGGAGTCCTTCTTGGCGGCTTCGACGAATCCACAGGTGTTGACGACGGCGACATCCGCGTCGGCGGCTTCCTCGACGAGCTCCCAGCCGTCCGCTGCCAAGCGGCCTGCGAGCTCCTCCGAGTCCACCTCGTTACGGGCGCAGCCAAGAGTGACAAGGGCGACGGTACGGCGTTCGGGCATGGGGCTCAGCCTACTTCGTCCCGCCGACAGCCATGGCGCGCAGGTCTGTGCCACCGGTCCCGGGCGCCCCGGGCCCGGCGGCGGACGCGGCCGGAGGCCGCGCTCAGCCCGCCTGGGGGTCTCCGGGGGTGTAGCTCAGCCGCTCGACGGAACCCTCATCGCCGACCCGCTTGACCTCCTTGCCATTGACGTACAGCTGTACGGCGCCGGCATTGCCCAGCACAAGATCGATCCGCTTCTTGTCCGTGAAGGTCTTGGACTGGCCCTTCTTGAGCAGGCCGTCCTGGAGGAGCTTGCCGTTGGCGTCCTTGGCCGAGACCCAGCTCTGGCCGTCACGGGCGGTCACCTTGATCGTGACCTTGTCCTTGGGCAGCCCGGCGATCGCGCTCTCGGAGGGCGCGGGGACCTTGGGCTTGGCCGTCGGCCTGGTGGTGTTCGGCGCCGGCGCCGGCTTCTTCTCGGCGTTGGCCGTCCCATCGGCCGAGACCGGGCCGTCGGCGCCCTTGCTGCCGCCGTTGAACAGCGTGAAGCCGACGAATCCGATGACGGCGACGATCGCCGCAACCATCGCCGCGGTCCAGTTGGGGCGGCGCGGCTCGGAGCGGATCCGCTCGGCCTCGAAGAGCGGAGCGGGAACCATCGGCTCGGGACGCCCGCCGTGCTCGGCGTCGAACTGGGTGATCAGCGGTTCGGGGTCGAGGGCAACGGCGCGGGCGAGCGTCCGGATGTGTCCCCGCGTGTAGACGTCGCCGCCACAACGCGAGAAATCGTCCTGTTCGATCGCGTGCACGATCGGGATGCGCACCCGTGTGGTCGTACTGACCTCCTCAACGGTCAGTCCTGCTCCGATACGGGCCTGCTGGAGGGCTCGACCGACGGAAGGCCGGTCGTCTTCGGGAGAGTTGCCGATGGACACGGGGGCGCCTTTCGAGCGTGTAGCCACCTGCTGGAGGTTCAGTCTAGGGGTGGAGCGAAAGGGTCGGGCAAGCGGGAGAGCGGAGTTTGTACGCCATCAGAACGCCTGAGCACGGTGCCGCGGACGCCATGATGGGCCATCATTCCCGCACCTCCCTCAACTTGACGTATCAGCAGGAGAAACGGTTGCTTTCTCTCACGTACGAGTGACCCGGATGGGTGTGCTACTCGGTAGCTTCCCCCCGGATGACCGAGAGCACTCCGTCCAATTCATCCGGCTTCACCATGACATCCCGTGCCTTGGAACCCTCGCTGGGCCCGACGATGTTGCGCGATTCCATCAGATCCATCAGCCGTCCGGCCTTCGCGAAGCCCACCCGCAGCTTGCGCTGGAGCATCGACGTCGACCCGAACTGGGTGGACACCACCAGCTCGGCGGCCTGGCAGAGCAGATCGAGGTCGTCACCGATGTCCTCGTCGATCTCCTTCTTCTGCTTGCCGCCCACGGTGACGTCGTCGCGGAAGACCGGCGCCATCTGGTCCTTGCAGTGCTGCACGACGGCCGCGACCTCGGCCTCGGTCACGAACGCACCCTGCATGCGCACCGGCTTGTTCGCGCCCATCGGCAGGAACAGCCCGTCGCCCTTGCCGATCAGCTTCTCGGCACCCGGCTGGTCGAGGATGACCCGGCTGTCGGCGAGCGAGGAGGTGGCGAACGCGAGCCGGGACGGCACATTGGCCTTGATCAGGCCGGTCACGACATCGACGGACGGGCGCTGGGTCGCCAGCACCAGGTGGATCCCGGCCGCGCGGGCCAGCTGGGTGATGCGGACGATGGAGTCCTCCACATCGCGCGGCGCGACCATCATCAGGTCCGCCAGCTCATCCACGATGACCAGCAGATACGGGTACGGCGCCAGCTCCCGCTCGCTGCCCTCGGGCGAGCTGACCTTGCCCTCGCGCACCGCCTCGTTGAAGTCGTCGATGTGCCGGAAGCCGTACGCCGCGAGATCGTCGTAGCGCAGGTCCATCTCGCGCACCACCCACTGCAGCGCCTCGGCGGCCCGCTTGGGGTTGGTGATGATCGGCGTGATCAGGTGCGGGATGCCCTCGTACGCCGTCAGCTCCACGCGCTTGGGGTCGACCAGCACCATCCGGACGTCCTCCGGGGTGGCACGCAGCATGACCGAGGTGATCAGGCAATTGATGCAGGAGGACTTGCCGGAGCCGGTGGCGCCCGCCACCAGGACGTGCGGCATCTTCGTCATGTTGGCCATGACATAGCCGCCCTCGACGTCCTTGCCCAGCGCCACCAGCATCGGGTGGTCGTCGCCCGCGGCATCGGCCAGCCGCAGCACATCGCCGAGGTTGACCATCTCCCGGTCGGTGTTGGGGATCTCGATGCCGACCGCAGACTTGCCCGGGATCGGGCTGATGATCCGGACGTCGGGGCTGGCCACGGCGTAGGCGATGTTCTTGGCCAGCGCGGTGATCTTCTCGACCTTGACGGCCGGGCCCAGCTCGACCTCGTAACGGGTGACCGTCGGACCGCGGGTGAAACCGGTGACCGCCGCATCGACCTTGAACTCCTGGAAGACATTGCTCAGCGCGGCCACTACCGCGTCGTTCGCGGCGCTGCGGGTCTTGCCGGGGCCGCCCCGCGCGAGCAGGTCCAGGGACGGCAGGGAATAGGTGATGTCGCCGGACAGCTGCAGCTGCTCGGCGCGCGGCGGCAGATCGCCGGACGGCTCGGGCGCGGCCTTGGTGAAGTCCGGCACGGCCGGGGCGGGCCCGCCAGCGGGCCGCTCCGCCTCACGGGCCGGCGGCACCGCGCCGCTCTCCCCCGTGCTGTCCTCGTAGTCCTGGCGCTCCCCGGAGACCGAGCTGCTGAGCCCGGCGACCAGCGGCGAGGGCTGGACGCCGTGCAGCACCGCGCCGTCCAGCGCGGCGGCCGCCGCGGCGGCGACATCCACCGCGTCCATCGGCCGGTCCGGCGCGGGCTGCGCGGCGGCCCGGCGCGGGCGGCGCCGCCGGGACAGCGCCTCTTCCTCGTACGCCTCCGGATCCTCGGCGGCGCCGCGGCGCGCCGGGCGGGCGGGCTGCTCGCGCCAGTCCTCCGCGTAACGGTCGTCGTCCTCGAAGTCCGCCTCGGGCTCCTCGGCCGAGAACACCCCCAGCCTGATGCCCACCGCCCGCAGCCGCTGCGGAATGGCGTTGACCGGCGTGGCCGTGACCACCAGCAGCCCGAAGACGGTCAGCAGCACCAGCAGCGCCACCGCCAGGGTCTGCCCGACCGTGAAGATCAGCGGCTTGGACGCCGCCCAGCCGACATAGCCGCCGCCGTCCTGTATCGCGGCGAGACCGTCGCCGCGGCCCGGCGAGCCGCACGCCATCGCGACCTGTCCGAGGACGCCGACGACCAGCGCGGACAGCCCGATGACGATCCGGCCGTTGGCCTCGGGCTGCTCGGGATGCCGCATCAGCCGTATGGCGATCACGCCCAGCAGTATCGGCACGACCAGATCCAGCCGCCCGAACGCACCGGTGATCAGCAGCTCGACGAGATCGCCCACCGGGCCGCTGAGGTTGGACCAGGTGCCGGCCGCGATCACCAGCGCCAGGCCGAGCAGCAGCAGCGCCAGGCCGTCCTTGCGGTGCGCCGGGTCGAGGTTCTTCGCGCCCCGGCCGAAGTGGCGGAACATCGCCCCGATGCCGTGCGCCGCCCCCAGCCAGCAGGCGCGGACGATGCGGTAGACGCCACCGGTCGGCGAGGGCGCCGGCTTCGGGGCGGCCTTTTTGGCCGGTGCCTTCTTCGCCGGAGCCTTCTTCGCGGCAGCGGTCTTCTTCACCGGCGGCTTCTTGGCCGCCGCCTTCTTCGCGGCGGACGGCTGCCGGGCGGCGGTCTTCTTCGCGGCGCCCCCGGACTGTCCGGCACGCTGCTTGGCGGGTCCCGCCTTGCTCTGGGTTCCCTTGCCGGACGTACGTGAGGCCATGGCGACGAGATTACAGGCGACGGCAAGCGTGTCACGAGCGCACGCCGCTTCACCCATTCGTGTCGCGCGTCCGCCTCATGAGAGACCGTCAGTCACCCGCCGCCGGGCGCCCCTCAGCCCGCCCCGCTGCCCGACCCCGGCTCCAGCGCGTCCAGCGCCCGGCGCAGACCGGTCAGTTTGCGCTCCAGATGGGCGGCGGTGGCGACCGCGGCGGCCTCCGCCGTCTCGTCCAATTGCTTGGACAGCGCCTCCGCCTGCTCCTCGACCGCGGCCAGCCGCGCCGACAGCTCGGCGAGCAGCCCCGCCGACTCCCGCGCCTCCGAGTCCGGCCGCCCGCCCTCGAGCTGGAGCCTCAGCAGCGAGGCCTGCTCGCGCAGTTGGCAGTTCTTCATGTACAGCTCGACGAAGACCGAGACCTTCGCGCGCAGCACCCACGGGTCGAACGGCTTGGAGATGTAGTCGACCGCACCGGCCGCATAGCCGCGGAAGGTGTGGTGCGGGCCGTGGTTGATGGCCGTGAGGAAGATGATCGGGATGTCGCGGGTGCGCTCGCGCCGCTTGATGTGCGCGGCGGTCTCGAATCCGTCCATCCCCGGCATCTGCACATCGAGCAGAATCACCGCGAAGTCGTCCGTGAGCAGTGCTTTGAGCGCTTCCTCCCCGGACGATGCCCGCACCAGTGTCTGATCGAGCGCAGAGAGGATCGCCTCCAGCGCCAGCAGATTCTCCGGCCGGTCATCGACCAGGAGGATCTTGGCCTTCTGCACCATGGCCCGTCCTCCTCGCCCCGGCATCGAACCGGACGCCGCCCCAGGGGACGACTCCGTCACGTCGCCCGTTCTTGTGCCGGTCATGGTAGCTGCACCCCGCCTATCGCCACACCCTGTCACCGCGATGTCACCGTGCACGTAGCAGAAACGCAGCGAGAGACCAGAAGGTTCCCCGAAACCCGCGCGTCCACACGTCCGCGGCAACAGTGAGTCAGCACGCGATGATCCTCTTTCGGCTCCATCTTGGACGCCCCATCACCTCGCGCGCATCCATTGCTCCATGACCGACAACAGATGATCGGTATCCACCGGCTTGGTCACGTAGTCGGAGGCCCCGGAGTCGATGCTCTTCTCCCGGTCACCCTTCATCGCCTTCGCGGTCAGCGCGATGATGGGCAGCCCGGCGAACTGCGGCATCCGACGGATCGCGGCCGTGGTCGCGTAGCCGTCCATCTCCGGCATCATGATGTCCATCAGCACCAGGACGACATCGTCGTGCTGCTCCAGCACCTCGATGCCCTCCCGGCCGTTCTCCGCGTACAGCACCGACAGACCGTGCTGCTCCAGGACGCTGGTGAGCGCGAAGACGTTACGGATGTCGTCGTCGACGATCAGCACCTTTTCGCCATGGAAGCCACCGTCCCCCAGGCCCGGCTGGACGAGATCCTGGCCGTTGCCGATCCAGGGCTCCTCCGCGGCCTGCTGCGTGGTCGGCTCCGACGGCTGCTGCGGCGCCTGCTGCGGCGGGGTGGGCGCGGGCTGGCCGGGCAGGGCGAAGCGCCGTGCACCGCCCGAAATGGAGCGCCGGCGCCGCCTGTTGAGGCTGGAGCCGGGCTCCTCCTCCGGCAGCGCCTCCAGTTCGGCCTGCCGCCCGACCTCGCTCTCGCGCGCCTCCGCGTCCATCGCCAGGCCGCCGGCCACCAGCTGCGGGTAGCCCTGCGGCGGCAGCCCGCCGGGGTTGTGCGGCAGGTAGAGCGTGAAGGTGGAGCCGCGGCTGGGCTCGCTCGCGGCGTGGATCTCGCCGCCCAGCAGCCGCGCGATCTCCCGGCTGATGGACAGGCCCAGGCCCGTGCCGCCGTACTTGCGGCTGGTCGTACCGTCCGCCTGCTTGAACGCCTCGAAGATCACCCGCATCTTGCTGGACGCGATGCCGATACCGGTGTCGGTCACCGAGAACGCGATCATGTCGGCGTCCGGGTCGCGCAGCGAACCGTGCTCCAGCAGCTGCTCACGGATCGCCACCGGGACATCCGCACCGGCCGGCCGGATGACCAGCTCGACGGCACCGCTGTCGGTGAACTTCACCGCGTTGGAGAGCAGATTGCGCAGCACCTGCAACAGCCGCTGTTCGTCGGTGTGCAGCGTTGCGGGCAGCTCCGGGGAGACCCGTACGGAGAAGTCGAGCCCCTTCTCCGCGGTCAGCGGCCGGAATGTCGCCTCGACGTAGTCGACGAGCTGGACCAGCGCGATCCGCGTCGGGCTGACGTCCATCTTGCCCGCCTCGACCTTCGACAGATCGAGGATGTCGTTGATCAGCTGGAGCAGATCGGAACCCGCCCCATGGATGGTCTCGGCGAATTCGACCTGCTTCGGGGAGAGATTCCCCTCGGCGTTATCGGCCAGCAACTTGGCCAGAATCAGCAGGGAGTTCAGCGGCGTGCGCAACTCGTGCGACATGTTCGCCAGGAATTCCGACTTGTAGCGCATGGAGACCGCGAGCTGCTCGGCGCGCTCCTCCAGGACCTGCCGCGCCTCCTCGATCTCGGTGTTCTTCACCTCGATGTCGCGGTTCTGCGCCCGCAGCTGCTCGGCCTTCTCCTCCAGCTCCGAGTTGGACAGCTCCAGCGCCTTCTGCCGGCTCTCCAGCTCGGCGGAGCGCTCCCGCAGCTGCTCGGTCAGCTCCTGCGACTGCTTGAGCAGCACCTCGGTCTTGGTGTTGACCGAGATGGTGTTCACGCTCGTCGCGATCATCTCGGCGATCTGGCTGAGGAAGTCCTTCTGGATCTGCGTGAACGGCTGGAAGGACGCCAGCTCGATCACGCCGAGCACCTTGTCCTCGAAGAGCACCGGCAGCACGATCACATTCGCCGGCGGCGCCTCACCCAGCCCGGAAGCGATCTTGAGGTAACCGGAGGGGACGTTCTCCACCAGGATGGTCCGCCCCTCCTCCGCCGCGGTGCCGATCAGCGTCTCGCCGGGCTTGAAGGTCGTCGGCATGCCGCCCATGGCATAGCCGTACGAGCCCATCAGCCGCAGCTCGTACGCGCCCGCCTCGGCGCCGTCCGCGCCGATCTCCCGGCTGTCGGGCTGGGCCGCGAGGAAGAACGCGCCGTGCTGTGCGGAGACCGCGGGCGAGAGCTCGCTCATGATGAGCGTGGCGACGTCCTTGAGGTCGCGCCGGCCCTGCATCAGACCGGAGATCCGGGCCAGATTGCCCTTGAGCCAGTCCTGCTCCTCGTTGGCGAGAGTGGTCTCCCGCAGCGTGGAGATCATGGTGTTGACGTTGTCCTGGAGCTCCAGGATCTCGCCGGCCGCGTCCACATCGATGCGGACGTTGTGGTCGCCGAGGGTCACCGCCGCGGCGACGGCGGCGATCGCCCGCACCTGCCGGGTCAGGTTCCCCGCCATCTCGTTGACGGACTCCGTCAGGTCCTTCCAGGTGCCGGCCACGCCCCGCACCTGCGCCTGACCGCCCAGCTGGCCTTCCGTGCCCACCTCACGGGCCACCCTGGTGACCTGCTCGGCGAACGAGGACAGCTGGTCGACCATGGTGTTGATGGTCGTCTTCAGCGCGAGGATCTCACCCCGCGCGTCCACGTCGATCTTCTTGGTCAGATCGCCCTTGGCGACCGCGGTGGTGACCATCGCGATGTTACGGACCTGGCCGGTCAGGTTGTTGGCCATGGAGTTCACGGACTCCGTGAGGTCCTTCCACGTACCGGCGACACCGGGGACGCGGGCCTGACCGCCCAGGATGCCGTCGGTGCCCACCTCGCGGGCCACCCGTGTGACCTCGTCGGCGAACGACGACAGCGTCGTGACCATGGTGTTGACCGTGTCGGCCAGCTGCGCGACCTCGCCGCGCGCCTCGACCGTCACCTTCTTCGTCAGATCGCCGTTGGCGACCGCCGCCGAGACCTGCGAGATGTTGCGCACCTGGATGGTCAGGTTGTTGGCCATCAGGTTCACGTTGTCGCTGAGATCCAGCCAGATACCGGTCGCGCCCGGCACCCGCGCCTGACCGCCCAACTGCCCCTCGGTGCCCACCTCACGGGCCACCCGGGTCACCTGCTCGGCGAACGACGAGAGCTGGTCCACCATCGTGTTGACGGTCGTGACCAGCTCGAGGATCTCGCCCTTGGCGTCGACGGTGATCTTCTTCGACAGATCGCCGCGGGCCACAGCCGTCGTCACCTCGGCGATGTTGCGCACCTGCGACGTCAGGTTGTTCGCCATGAAGTTGACGGACTGGGTGAGGTCCTTCCAGGTCCCGCTGACGCCCTGCACCTCGGCCTGGCCGCCCAGGATGCCCTCGGTACCCACCTCGCGGGCCACCCGCGTGACCTGCTCGGCGAAGGAGGACAGCTGGTCCACCATGGTGTTCAGGGTGTTCTTCAGCTCCAGGATCTCGCCCCGGGCGTCCACATCGATCTTCTGCGACAGATCACCGCGCGCGACCGCGGTCGCGACCTGCGCGATGTTACGGACCTGAGCCGTGAGGTTCCCGGCCATGCCGTTCACGGAATCGGTCAGATCCCGCCAGACGCCCGCGACGCCCGGCACCTGCGCCTGACCACCCAGCCGGCCGTCCGTGCCGACCTCCCGGGCGACCCGGGTCACCTGCTCGGCGAAGGCGGAGAGCTGATCGACCATCGTGTTGATGGTGTTCTTGAGCTCCAGGATCTCGCCGCGCGCATCGACGTCGATCTTCTGCGACAGATCACCGCGCGCGACCGCCGTCGTCACCTGGGCGATCTGCCGCACCTGCGAGGTCAGGTTCCCCGCCATGAAGTTGACGGAGTCGGTCAGCTCCTTCCAGGTGCCGCTGACGCCGTCCACCCGGGCCTGACCGCCCAGCCGGCCCTCCGTACCCACGTCCCTGGCCATCCGCGTGACCTGGTCCGCGAACGAGGACAGCTGGTCCACCATGGTGTTCACGGTGTTCTTCAGCTGGAGCATCTCGCCGGAGACGTCGACGGTGACCTTCTGCGACAGATCACCGTTGGCGACCGCCGTCGTCACCTGCGCGATGTTGCGGACCTGCCCGGTGAGGTTGCGGAAGGCGGTGTTCACGGAGTCCGTGAGGTCCTTCCACGTCCCCGCCGCGCCCGGCACCGCCGCCTGGCCGCCCAGCTCACCCTCGACGCCGATCTCCCGCGCCACCCGCGTCACTTCGGCACCGAACGAGGACAGCTGATCCACCATCGTGTTGACGGTGTTCTTCAACTCCAGCATTTCACCGGCCACATCGACGGTGACCTTCTGCGACAGATCACCGTTCGCGACCGCCGTCGTCACCTGCGCGATGTCCCGCACCTGCCCGGTGAGGTTCCGGAAGGCGTTGTTCACCGAGTCGGTGAGGTCCTTCCACGTCCCCGCCGCACCCGGCACCTGCGCCTGACCACCGAGCTGGCCCTCGGCCCCGACCTCGTTCGCCACCCGCGTCACTTCGTCCGCGAACGTCCGCAGCGTCTCGGTCATGGTGTTGATGGTGTCGGCGAGCTGCGCGACCTCGCCGCGCGCACTGACCGTGACCTTCTGCGACAGATCGCCGTTCGCGACGGCCGTGGTGACCTGGGCGATCCCGCGCACCTGGGCGGTCAGGTTTCCGGCCATGAGATTGACCGAATCCGTCAGGTCCTTCCACACGCCGGCCACACCGGGGACCTGCGCCTGACCGCCGAGCTCGCCCTCCGTGCCGACCTCCCGGGCCACCCGGGTCACCTCGGACGCGAACGAGGAGAGCTGGTCCACCATCGTGTTGACGGTGTTCTTCAGCTCCAGCATCTCGCCGGCGACATGCACCGTCACCTTGCGCGACAGATCACCCTTGGCGACCGCGGTGGTGACGAGGGCGATGTCACGCACCTGGGCGGTGAGCCGCGAGGCCATGGTGTTGACCGATTCCGTGAGGTCCTTCCACGAACCGGACATACCCCGCACCCGGGCCTGACCGCCGAGCTTGCCCTCCGTGCCGACCTCGCTGGCCACTCTCGTGACCTCGTCGGTGAACGCGGAGAGCTGGTCCACCAGCCCGTTGACCGTACGGCCGACCTTCAGGAATTCGCCCCGCAGGGGATGCTCCGAAGAGCTGTCGGAGCTGCGCGACCGGAGGTCCATCCGCTGTTCCAGGTCACCCTCGGACACCGCCGACAGCACCCGGCCCACTTCGGACACCGGCCGCACAAGATCGTCCACCAGGGCGTTCGAGGCGTCGATGGCCGCCGCCCAGGAGCCCTCGGCGGCGCCGACCTCCAGCCGTTCGGTGAGCTTTCCTTCACGTCCGACGACCCGGCGCACCCGCGCCAGCTCGCCCGTCAAATGCAGATTGCGGTCGGCGACCTCGTTGAAGACCGCCGCGATTTCCGACATGACGCCTTCACCGGAAACCGTCAGCCGCTTGCGGAAGTTCCCGTCCCGCATGGCGACAAGAGCGACCAACAGCCGGTTCAGGGCAGCCGTGTCCACCTCGGTCGTCCCGTTGTTCCGGGAACGTCCGCCTTTCGCGCGTGTGCTTACGCCCCGCGCCGCTGCGCCAGACTCCACCGTGTCCCTCCCGCAGGGTCGACCGTTCTAGCCGGGCTTTCTCTCGGTACGTGCCCAGTGTTTCACCCCGTCGCACGGACGCGGCAAGGAGTCGAAACGTAACCACACTGATGGAGATTCGTTGAAGCTGACGGGCAGGAATTGCGCTTCTTCGCTCCCGGCCGGTCCCGACCCGGTCGGCGCCGACCGCAGAAGACCCGCTCCCGCGCCGGACGGCCGAGCGGCGTGAGCCGGGAATCCCCGCCTTCAGGAAGGGCAGGAGTCACCACGGTCCGGCAGCATCCATCCCCCGCGTGCAACACGTCATCGACCATGATCCGGCGGCCCCGCACATTCCTCACGGCGGACGAGAATGGCCGTCCGAGTACGTCTGCGCCCTGGAACGCACGCCTTCGTTCCCACTGCCCGACCGGACCGTCTAGCCTGGCATGCGCATCGACACCACGAGAAACGGGCACAGGACTCGGGGGAGCGACGAAAAACCAATGGGGAGTGCTGTGATCACCGCGCGGGCCGCCGCCACATTCGAGCCGGTCGGGCGTTCGGTCGCCACTGCCCGTGCGTTCGTCAGGGACACCCTCCAGGGCTGGGGCTTCGGCGACATCGTCGACGACGCCGTCGTCCTGACCAGCGAACTGGTCACCAACGCCGTGGTCCACGCCGGCACCGCCGCCGATGTGCTGTGCCTGCGCACGGACGGCGGCGTACGCATCTCCGTCGCCGACCGCTACCCCGAACGCGAGATTCCGCTCCAGAACGCCGGCCAGGCCATGGTCCACCCCGACCGCGAGGGCGGCCGCGGCCTGCTGCTGTGCGGCGCACTGGCCGCCCGCTGGGGCGTGGAGTACACCGCCGCCCAGAAACACGTCTGGTTCCAGCTCGAACTCCCCGAGCGCCCGGCCGGCACCCGGTCCGCCGGACCCGCGCTCCCGGTGGACGCCCTGCCGGCCACCGAAACCCGCGTCCGCGTCGCCGTGGTCCAGATCGACCGCGCCGGCTGCATCAGCACCTGGAACGACGACGCCCAGGAACTCTTCGCATACGACCAGGAAAAGGTCATCGGCAAGCCGATCACCGACTTCGCCGCCTGGCCGCACACCCCCGGCACGGGCACCGGCATCGCCGAGGCGCTCGAGCTCTCCCGCTGGGAGGGCTCGTACGGCATAAGGGGAGCCGACGGCCGCGTCGTCCCCGTCTACGCCTCCCACCTGCGCGTTCGCGATGCCGACGGTGAGGCCTCCACGGTCTGCCTCCTCGTGCGCGATCACGAGCGCGCCATCCTGCAGAGCCCCCAGCGCACCCCCGCCCCGGACGCCGCCACCCAGGCCTCCCAGTCGGAGGGACGCTCCTCCGACCCGTTCGAGGTCTTCATCGGCTCCCCGGCCCCCGACGACCTCGACGGCCTGCTCCAGCGCACTGTGGAACGCGCCCGCGACATGCTCGACGGCGACGCCGCCTACCTCCTGCTGGCCACCGACGACGAGACCGAGCTGGAGGTCCGCGCCTCGACGGGCCTGCCCTCCGCCCGCCAGCGGTTCGCCCGGGTCCCCGTGGAGGCCGGATCCGGACGCTACGGCTCCGCCCGGATGCCCGCCGTCCACGAAGACCTCACCGCCGTCCCCGGCGCCGTACCGCTCCTCTCCGGCACGGGCATGCGCTCGGTCGTCACCGTCCCCCTCAAGGTCGAGGGCCGCCTGACCGGCTCCCTCGGCGTCGCCGCGGAAGGCCCCGGCCGCTACACCAACGAAGAGGCACTCCGCCTCCAGTTCGCCGCCGACCGCATCGCCCTCGCCGTCGAACGCGCCCGCCTGACCGAGCTGGAAAAGCTGCGCCGCGGCTCCCTCTCCTTCCTCGTCGAGGCCTCCGACCTCCTGGCCGGCACCCTCGACCGCGACCAGACGCTGGCCCTGATGGCCCAGATGACGGTCCCCACCCTCGCCACCTGGTGCGCCGTCTACACCGTCGCCGACCAGACCTCCGAGCCCGAGCTCTCCTACGTCCTCCACGAGGACGAGGACCGCATCGACGGCCTCAAGACCCTCCTCCTCAAGGTCGCCCCGCCCGAGCCGGTCCCCACCCCCGGCGCCCGCGTCTGGACGGCCCCCAGCGACGCCGCCCACGACGCGGCCCTGCGCACGTCCATGCGCAGCCTGGGCCTGGGCAACTCCGCCCGCCCGTCCACCGGCCCCGGCGCCACCTTGGCCACCGCCTCAGCCGTCGGCGGCGAGACCGTCGTCCTCCCCCTCGTCGCCCGCAACCGCGTCATCGGCATGCTGACCCTCGGCAAGCCCACCGAGGAGCATTTCCGCCAGGAGATCCTCGAACTCGCCGAGGACCTCTCCCGCCGCGCCGCGCTCGCGCTGGACAACGCCCGCCTCTACTCCGAGCGCACGGCCATCAGCCAGTCCCTCCAGCGCAGCCTGCTCCCCCCGGAGCTGCCCGATATCGCCGGCGTCGAGGTCGAGGTCATCTACCGCGCGGCCGGCGAAGGCAACGAAGTCGGCGGCGACTTCTACGACCTCTTCCCGATCCGCGACGGCGCCTACGGCTTCGCCATCGGCGACGTCTGCGGTACAGGCCCCGAAGCGGCGGCCGTCACGGGCCTGGCCCGGCACGCCCTCCGCCTCCTGGCCCGCGAGGGCTTCGGCGGCCCCGCCGTCCTGGAACGCCTCAACGCCGCCATCCTCGACGAGGGCGCCCGCAGCCGCTTCCTGACCCTCCTTTACGGCGAGCTGTGGCCCCAGCCCGACGGCAGCGCCCTCCTCAAGGTGGTCTGCGCCGGCCATCCCCTGCCGCTGCGCCTGCGCCAGGACGGCACGGTCGAACCGGCCGCCGAACCCCAGCCCCTCCTCGGCGTCATGGACGACCTCGAGCTCTACGAGCAGACGGTGACCCTCGACCCCGGCGACGTCCTCCTGTGCGTCACGGACGGCGTCACGGAACGCCGCGAAGGCACCCGCATGCTCGGCGACGACGGCCTCACCGACGTTCTGACGACCTGTACGGGCCTGACCGCGGGCGCCGTCGCCGCCCGCGTCCTGCGCGCCGTGGAACGCTTCGCCGCCGAACCGGCCTCCGACGACATGGCCATCCTCGCCATGCGCGTCCCCGAAATCCCCGCCGACTGACCCGGATACACCCCGGGTACGACGAAGGCCCCCGCCAACCGGCGGGGGCCTTCGCTATCCAGAGCCCCAATACGGAATCGAACCGTAGACCTTCTCCTTACCATGGAGACGCTCTGCCGACTGAGCTATTGGGGCGCAGCGACAGAAGAAATACTACCTGATCTCCGCGACGCTCCGGCACACTCACCCGCCGACGCGGCTAGAAGGCCGGCTGCAGCAATCCCCCCAGCCGATTGCAAGCGCTCACCATCTTCTGCAACTCCCGCTGCGTCACATCCACATGCAGCGGCAGCGCCAGCGTCTCGTCAACGGCCCGCTCGGTATGCGGCAGAAACACATCCCGCCGCAGCCCCGCCATCCGATACGCCGGAGCCTGCACGGGGACCTTGCACGCCACGCCCTTGGCCCGCAGAGCCCGAGCAAAGGCATCCCGGTCCGGCCGCCCGTTCCCCGGCACCCGCACCACGTACTGCTCATACGTGTGCCCGGCGGCCGGCGCCGGCGTACCCACGCCGCTGAGCCTGCCGTCCAGATACGTCGCCAGCGCCCGGCGCCGCTCCGCACCGTCCGGCTGCGCTCCCGGCTCGTCCTCGACCAGCACCAACAATCCGTGCCGCTGACCCACTTCGCGGATCCAGCCGGCGTCGGCCCGGCGCCCGAAGCGATGTATCGCCACGACCGCCGCCGTCCGGCTGGTCACCACGTCCGCCACCGCGGCCGGGTCGAGGCAGTAACTGTCGGCGTCCACATCGGCGAACACCGGTATGGCACCCAACTGCACCACAGCCCGCGCCACTTCGGCGTTGCCATAGGCCGGCACCACAACCTCGTCACCAGCACGCACACCGGCGGACTCGAGCATTCCCACTGTCGCCATGACGCGGATCCTGGCGACGCGAGGTGAACGTCAAGTTACGCCTCTCACCTGAAAATCAGAACAAAAAAGCTCCGGCTCCTGAACCAGAAGGTTCAGGAGCCGGAGCTGAATGATTGTTCGGCGGCGTCCTACTCTCCCACAGGGTCCCCCCTGCAGTACCATCGGCGCTGAAAGGCTTAGCTTCCGGGTTCGGAATGTAACCGGGCGTTTCCCTAACGCAATGACCACCGAAACACTATGAAGTTAACACCGGAGCATGACTCAACGGTCGTTACTTCAGAACCTACACAGTGGACGCGAGCAACTGAGGACAAGCCCTCGGCCTATTAGTACCAGTCAACTCCACACCTTACGGCGCTTCCATATCTGGCCTATCAACCCAGTCGTCTACTGGGAGCCTTAACCCCTCAAGGGGGTGGGAGCCCTCATCTCGAAGCAGGCTTCCCGCTTAGATGCTTTCAGCGGTTATCCTTTCCGAACGTAGCCAACCAGCCATGCCCTTGGCAGGACAACTGGCACACCAGAGGTTCGTCCGTCCCGGTCCTCTCGTACTAGGGACAGCCCTTCTCAAGACTCCTACGCGCACAGCGGATAGGGACCGAACTGTCTCACGACGTTCTAAACCCAGCTCGCGTACCGCTTTAATGGGCGAACAGCCCAACCCTTGGGACCGACTCCAGCCCCAGGATGCGACGAGCCGACATCGAGGTGCCAAACCATCCCGTCGATATGGACTCTTGGGGAAGATCAGCCTGTTATCCCCGGGGTACCTTTTATCCGTTGAGCGACGGCGCTTCCACAAGCCACCGCCGGATCACTAGTCCCTACTTTCGTACCTGCTCGACCCGTCAGTCTCACAGTCAAGCTCCCTTGTGCACTTACACTCAACACCTGATTGCCAACCAGGCTGAGGGAACCTTTGGGCGCCTCCGTTACTCTTTAGGAGGCAACCGCCCCAGTTAAACTACCCACCAGACACTGTCCCTGATCCGGATCACGGACCCAGGTTAGACATCCAGCACGACCAGAGTGGTATTTCAACAATGACTCCACAACCACTGGCGTGGCTGCTTCAAAGTCTCCCACCTATCCTACACAAGCCGAACCGAACACCAATATCAAGCTATAGTAAAGGTCCCGGGGTCTTTCCGTCCTGCTGCGCGAAACGAGCATCTTTACTCGTAATGCAATTTCACCGGGCCTATGGTTGAGACAGTCGAGAAGTCGTTACGCCATTCGTGCAGGTCGGAACTTACCCGACAAGGAATTTCGCTACCTTAGGATGGTTATAGTTACCACCGCCGTTTACTGGCGCTTAAGTTCTCAGCTTCGCCACACCGAAATGTGACTAACCGGTCCCCTTAACGTTCCAGCACCGGGCAGGCGTCAGTCCGTATACATCGCCTTACGGCTTCGCACGGACCTGTGTTTTTAGTAAACAGTCGCTTCTCGCTGGTCTCTGCGGCCACCACCAGCTCACCGAGTAAATCGGATCACCAGCAATGGCCCCCCTTCTCCCGAAGTTACGGGGGCATTTTGCCGAGTTCCTTAACCATAGTTCACCCGAACGCCTCGGTATTCTCTACCTGACCACCTGAGTCGGTTTAGGGTACGGGCCGCCATGAAACTCGCTAGAGGCTTTTCTCGACAGCATAGGATCATCCACTTCACCACAATCGGCTCGGCATCAGGTCTCAGACTTAAATGCTGTCCGGATTTGCCTAGACAGCGTCCTACACCCTTACCCCGGGACAACCACCGCCCGGGCTGGACTACCTTCCTGCGTCACCCCATCGCTTACCTACTACCACCTTGGGTCAGCGGCTCCACCACGTCCCTTCGTCCGAAGACTCCAGGCCGGCTTCACGGCCTTAGCATTAATGGATTCGATATTGGGCGTTTCAAAGCGGGTACCGGAATATCAACCGGTTGTCCATCGACTACGCCTGTCGGCCTCGCCTTAGGTCCCGACTTACCCTGGGCAGATCAGCTTGACCCAGGAACCCTTAGTCAATCGGCGCACACGTTTCCCACGTGTGTATCGCTACTCATGCCTGCATTCTCACTCGTGAACCGTCCACAACTCGTTTCCACGGCTGCTTCACCCGGCACACGACGCTCCCCTACCCATCACGATCCCCGTTGGGGGTAATATCGCAATGACACGACTTCGGCGGTGTGCTTGAGCCCCGCTACATTGTCGGCGCGGAATCACTTGACCAGTGAGCTATTACGCACTCTTTCAAGGGTGGCTGCTTCTAAGCCAACCTCCTGGTTGTCTCTGCGACTCCACATCCTTTCCCACTTAGCACACGCTTAGGGGCCTTAGTCGATGCTCTGGGCTGTTTCCCTCTCGACCATGGAGCTTATCCCCCACAGTCTCACTGCCGCGCTCTCACTTACCGGCATTCGGAGTTTGGCTAAGGTCAGTAACCCGGTAGGGCCCATCGCCTATCCAGTGCTCTACCTCCGGCAAGAAACACACGACGCTGCACCTAAATGCATTTCGGGGAGAACCAGCTATCACGGAGTTTGATTGGCCTTTCACCCCTAACCACAGGTCATCCCCCAGGTTTTCAACCCTGGTGGGTTCGGTCCTCCACGAAGTCTTACCTCCGCTTCAACCTGCCCATGGCTAGATCACTCCGCTTCGGGTCTTGGGCACGCTACTCAACGCCCTATTCGGACTCGCTTTCGCTACGGCTTCCCCACACGGGTTAACCTCGCAACATACCGCAAACTCGCAGGCTCATTCTTCAAAAGGCACGCAGTCACGACACAAGGAACAAGTTCCTTGTGCGACGCTCCCACGGCTTGTAGGCACACGGTTTCAGGTACTATTTCACTCCGCTCCCGCGGTACTTTTCACCATTCCCTCACGGTACTATCCGCTATCGGTCACCAGGGAATATTTAGGCTTAACGGGTGGTCCCGCCAGATTCACACGGGATTTCTCGGGCCCCGTGCTACTTGGGTGTCTCTCAAACGAGCCGTCAATGTTTCAGCTACGGGGGTCTTACCCTCTACGCCGGACCTTTCGCATGTCCTTCGCCTACATCAACGGTTTCTGACTCGTCTCACAGCCGGCAGACTATGAAAGAGAGATCCCACAACCCCAACCACGCAACCCCTGCCGGGTATCACACGTGACTGGTTTGGCCTCATCCGGTTTCGCTCGCCACTACTCCCGGAATCACGGTTGTTTTCTCTTCCTGCGGGTACTGAGATGTTTCACTTCCCCGCGTTCCCTCCACACTGCCTATGTGTTCAGCAGCGGGTGACAGCCCATGACGACTGCCGGGTTTCCCCATTCGGACACCCCCGGATCAAAGCTCGGTTGACAGCTCCCCGGGGCCTATCGCGGCCTCCCACGTCCTTCATCGGTTCCTGGTGCCAAGGCATCCACCGTGCGCCCTTAAAAACTTGGCCACAGATGCTCGCGTCCACTGTGCAGTTCTCAAGCAACGACCAGCCACCCGTCACAACCCACCAAAGTGAGCCTTTACCGGGGCCGGCATCGCGAAGGTCCAGACTCACAGTCCGTACCCTCAGATACCCAACAACGTGCCCGACCCACCATCTCAATCCCCACGTTCCACGCCGAAGCAGTACTAGTGACAACCAATCAAGTGCGCCGAATAGTCAACGTTCCACCCATGAGCTGACCACCGTCGGACATTTGCCGACGTAGTGGCTCTGGATCCCTTACGGGATCTAGATGCTCCTTAGAAAGGAGGTGATCCAGCCGCACCTTCCGGTACGGCTACCTTGTTACGACTTCGTCCCAATCGCCAGTCCCACCTTCGACGATTCCCTCCCACAAGGGGTTGGGCCACCGGCTTCGGGTGTTACCGACTTTCGTGACGTGACGGGCGGTGTGTACAAGGCCCGGGAACGTATTCACCGCAGCAATGCTGATCTGCGATTACTAGCAACTCCGACTTCATGGGGTCGAGTTGCAGACCCCAATCCGAACTGAGACCGGCTTTTTGAGATTCGCTCCACCTCGCGGTATCGCAGCTCATTGTACCGGCCATTGTAGCACGTGTGCAGCCCAAGACATAAGGGGCATGATGACTTGACGTCGTCCCCACCTTCCTCCGAGTTGACCCCGGCAGTCTCCTGTGAGTCCCCATCACCCCGAAAGGCATGCTGGCAACACAGAACAAGGGTTGCGCTCGTTGCGGGACTTAACCCAACATCTCACGACACGAGCTGACGACAGCCATGCACCACCTGTACACCGACCACAAGGGGGACCCTGTCTCCAGGGTTTTCCGGTGTATGTCAAGCCTTGGTAAGGTTCTTCGCGTTGCGTCGAATTAAGCCACATGCTCCGCTGCTTGTGCGGGCCCCCGTCAATTCCTTTGAGTTTTAGCCTTGCGGCCGTACTCCCCAGGCGGGGAACTTAATGCGTTAGCTGCGGCACGGACGACGTGGAATGTCGCCCACACCTAGTTCCCAACGTTTACGGCGTGGACTACCAGGGTATCTAATCCTGTTCGCTCCCCACGCTTTCGCTCCTCAGCGTCAGTATCGGCCCAGAGATCCGCCTTCGCCACCGGTGTTCCTCCTGATATCTGCGCATTTCACCGCTACACCAGGAATTCCGATCTCCCCTACCGAACTCTAGCCTGCCCGTATCGAATGCAGACCCGGGGTTAAGCCCCGGGCTTTCACATCCGACGCGACAAGCCGCCTACGAGCTCTTTACGCCCAATAATTCCGGACAACGCTTGCGCCCTACGTATTACCGCGGCTGCTGGCACGTAGTTAGCCGGCGCTTCTTCTGCAGGTACCGTCACTCTCGCTTCTTCCCTGCTGAAAGAGGTTTACAACCCGAAGGCCGTCATCCCTCACGCGGCGTCGCTGCATCAGGCTTTCGCCCATTGTGCAATATTCCCCACTGCTGCCTCCCGTAGGAGTCTGGGCCGTGTCTCAGTCCCAGTGTGGCCGGTCGCCCTCTCAGGCCGGCTACCCGTCGTCGCCTTGGTAGGCCATCACCCCACCAACAAGCTGATAGGCCGCGGGCTCATCCTTCACCGCCGGAGCTTTCCACACGGAGGTCATGCGACCCCGTGTCGTATCCGGTATTAGACCCCGTTTCCAGGGCTTGTCCCAGAGTGAAGGGCAGATTGCCCACGTGTTACTCACCCGTTCGCCACTAATCCACCACCGAAGCGGCTTCATCGTTCGACTTGCATGTGTTAAGCACGCCGCCAGCGTTCGTCCTGAGCCAGGATCAAACTCTCCGTGAATGTTTACCCGTAATCGGGTGACACTCGCGTTGAGCGGAACGAGCGGGCGGAATAAGCCTGCTCGTTCACAGCGTCCTCGCTGTGTATTGCCTACCGTCACACAAGGTGTCGGCAGGACTTTCAAAGGAACCTCATCTCCCGGATGTTTCCGGTCGACGGGGTATCAACATATCTGGCGTTGACTTTTGGCACGCTGTTGAGTTCTCAAGGAACGGACGCTTCCTTTGTGCCTGTTTCACCAGGCTCTCCGGGCGCTTCCCTTCGGTCTTGCGTTTCCGACTCTATCAGATCCTTGCGGCTCCGATTTTCGCCGGTGCGTTTCCGCCTTTCGGCTTCTTCGCGTTTCCAACCTTACCAGATCCGTTTCCGTCTCCGGCCCCCTGTTGGAGCGGGGTTGGCCGCTTCGCTTTCGCTTTTCGGCCTTTCCGACTTTAGCAGATCCGGGCCTCGCCGTTACCGGTCGAATTTCGATTCTGAATTCCCGTCGGAGGGGGTTGCCTTTCGGCTGATCCGACTTTAACAGATTGCTTTGGGTCGGAATTCCGCAACCGGCGGGGAGGCGTACCGTACGCGCAAGCGTGCAGGGCTTCCCGTTCAGGCGGAGCCGTAAACCTACTGGAGTGGGGCGCCCGGATGCAAATCCGGGCGCCCCACTCCGACTTGAGGACCTTCGTACCGCTCTGTGCGTCAGACCTCGACGATCACGGGGAGGATCATCGGGCGGCGGCGGTAGTTGTCCGACACCCACTTGCCGACCGAGCGGCGGACCAGCTGCTGGAGCTGGTGAGGCTCGGTGATGCCGTCCTGGGCGGACTTGGCCAGGGCCTCTTCGATCTTGGGGATGACGGCGTTGAAGGCCGCGTCGTCGATGCCGGAGCCGCGGGCGTGGATGTTCGGGCCGCCCACGGTCTTGCCCGTGGTGCTGTCCACGACCACGAAGACCGAGATGATGCCTTCGTCGCCGAGGATGCGGCGGTCCTTGAGGTGGGTCTCCGTGACATCGCCGACCGAGAGGCCGTCGACGTAGACGTAGCCCGCCTGGACCTTGCCGACGATCTTTGCGACGCCGTTGACGAGGTCGACCACGACGCCGTCCTCGGCGATGACGATGCGGTCCTTCGGTACGCCGGTCAGGGCGCCCAGTTCGGCGTTGGCGCGCAGGTGGCGCCATTCGCCGTGCACCGGCATCAGGTTCTTCGGCTTGCAGATGTTGTAGAAGTACAGGAGTTCGCCGGCCGAGGCGTGGCCGGAGACATGGACCTTGGCGTTGCCCTTGTGGACGACGTTCGCTCCCCAGCGGGTCAGACCGTTGATCACGCGGTAGACCGCGTTTTCGTTGCCCGGGATGAGGGAGGACGCCAGGATCACCGTGTCGCCCTGCACGATGCGGATCTGGTGGTCGCGGTTGGCCATCCGGGAGAGCGCCGCCATGGGCTCGCCCTGGGAGCCGGTGCACACCAGCACGACCTCGTCGTCGGGGAGGTCATCGAGGGTCTTGACGTCGACGACCAGGCCGGCCGGGACATTCAGATAGCCCAGGTCGCGGGCGATGCCCATGTTGCGGACCATCGAGCGGCCGACGAAGGCGACCCGGCGGCCGTACTCGTGGGCCGCGTCGAGGATCTGCTGGATGCGGTGCACATGGCTGGCGAAGCTGGCCACGATGATGCGCTTCTGGGCGTTGGCGAACACCTGGCGCAGCACATTGGAGATATCGCGCTCGGGCGGGACAAAGCCCGGGACCTCGGCGTTCGTGGAATCGGAGAGGAGGAGGTCGATGCCCTCCTCGCCGAGCTTGGCGAAGGCCGGGAGGTCGGTGAGGCGGCGGTCCAGCGGGAGCTGGTCCATCTTGAAGTCGCCGGTGTGGACGACCATGCCCGCGGGGGTGCGGATGGCGACCGCGAGGGCGTCCGGGATGGAGTGGTTGACGGCCACGAACTGGCAGTCGAAGGGGCCCAGGCGCTCGCGGTCGCCCTCGGCGACCTCCAGCGTGTACGGGCGGATCCGGTGCTCCTGGAGCTTGGCCTCGATGAGCGCGAGGGTCAGCTTCGAGCCGATGAGCGGGATGTCCGGCTTCTCGCGCAGGAGGTAGGGGACGCCGCCGATGTGGTCCTCGTGGCCGTGCGTGAGCACGATGCCGTCGATGTCGTCGAGGCGGTCCCTGATGGAGCTGAAGTCCGGCAGGATCAGGTCGATTCCGGGCTGCTCCTCCTCGGGGAAGAGCACTCCGCAGTCGACGATCAACAGCCGGCCGCCGTATTCGAAGACCGTCATGTTGCGGCCGATTTCGCCCAGACCGCCGAGGGGGGTGACGCGCAGGCCGCCCTTGGGAAGCTTCGGCGGGGCGCCGAGCTCGGGATGCGGATGACTCAAAAGACTCTCCTCACCACACGCGCCACGCTGCCGTTGAGGCACGTGGCGCGCATGACATTCGTGCACTTGCTATGTGGCGTTTGTTGGTCGGTATTCAGTTGTGAAGTCTGTGATCAGAGCTGTACCCCGCCGGCGGCAAGATCGCGCGTGAGCTGTTCGGTCTCCTCCGGGGAGAGCTCCACGAGCGGCAGGCGCAGCGGGCCGGCGGGCAGGCCCTGGAGGCCGAGGGCGGCCTTGGTCGTGATGACGCCCTGGGTGCGGAACATGCCGGTGAAGACGGGCAGCAGCTTCTGATGGATCTCGGTGGCCTTGGTGACGTCGCCGTTGAGGTGGGCGTCCAGGAGGGCGCGCAGCTCGGGCGTGACGACATGGCCGACGACGGAGACGAAGCCGATGGCGCCGACCGACAGCAGCGGGAGGTTGAGCATGTCGTCGCCGCTGTACCAGGCGAGGTCGGAGCGGGCGATGGCCCAGCTGGCGCGACCGAGGTCGCCCTTGGCGTCCTTGTTGGCGACGATCCGCGGGTGCTCGGCAAGCCGGACCAGGGTCTCGGTGTTGATCGGGACGCCGCTGCGGCCGGGAATGTCGTACAGCATGACGGGCAGCTCGGTGGCGTCCGCGATGGCCGTGAAGTGGCGCAGCAGGCCCTCCTGCGGGGGCTTGCTGTAGTAGGGCGTCACCGCGAGAAGGCCGTGGGCGCCGGCGTCCTGGGCGGCGCGGGCGAGCTCGAGGCTGTGGCGGGTGTCGTTGGTGCCGGCTCCGGCGACGACAAAGGCGCGGTCTCCGACCGCATCGACCACGGCGCGTACGAGCTGTGCTTTCTCGGCGTCGCTGGTGGTCGGGGACTCTCCGGTGGTGCCGTTGACGACGAGGCCGTCGTTGCCGGCGTCCACCAGATGGGCGGCGAGCCGCTGGGCGCCATCGAGGTCGAGTGCGCCATCCGCCGTGAACGGCGTGACCATGGCGGTCAGCACCCGCCCGAAGGGGGTCTGCGGTGTGGAAGTCGGAGCCATGGGTCCCACGCTACTCGTAACGCACCTCGGGATGCGCCTCTGGGGGAGCAGGGATGTGGACTCCGGCACTGCCTGCTCGGGGGTTCAAGCAGTGCCGGGTCCGTTTGTTCAGAGTAGATGAACTTCTCAAAAGGCCGCAATCCGGGCATCTCGCACGCCAGTGCCGCACCGTGCGCCGTCCGCCCCGCCGCCTGGCGCTTTATGGCGCGATGCGGCCGTTGGCATTGAATGCGCCGTACGTGAGCGGCATGAGCTTGGCCCACTGGGCCTCCATCTGCTCACCGACCATCTCGATCTCGCGCTGCGGGAAGGAGGGGACCTTCGCCTGCTCGTGCTGGGTGCGCAGGCCGAGGAAGTGCATCAGGGAGCGGGCGTTGCAGGTCGCGTACATCGAGGAGAACAGGCCGACGGGGAGGACGGCGCGGGCCACCTCGCGGGCGACGCCGGCGGCGAGCATCTCCTGATACGCGTCGTAGGCCTGGCGGTAGGTGTCCTCCATGACGCGGGTGGTGAGCTCGTGCTGCGCCGGAGTGCCGTCGACGAATTCGTACTTGCCGGGGCGGCCCTGCTGGACCAGCTTGCGGGACTCACCGGGAACGTAGAAGACCGGCTCCAGCTGGCGGTAGCGGCCGGACTCTTCGTTGTACGACCAGCCGACGCGGTGCCGCATGAACTCGCGGAAGACGAAGATCGGCGCGCTGATGAAGAACGTCATGGAGTTGTGCTCGAAGGGGCTGCCGTGCCGGTCCCGCATGAGGTAGTTGATCAGGCCCTTGGAACGCTCGGGGTCCTTCTGGAGCTCCTCCAGCGACTGCTCGCCGGCCGTGGAGACCCGGGCCGCCCACAGGACGTCGCTGTCCGCGGCGCTGTGCTTGACCAGCTCGACCGTCACCTCGCTCCGGAAGCGGGCGGCTGCACTGTCGGCGCTCTCAGTGCTCTCGTCGGGGGTGTGGGACACCGGCGGTTCCTTCCGTTCGATCCTCGTGCGCGCCCAGCCTACGGCCCGCCACTGACAGCCCGGGAAAGGTGAAGGAAGCTCAGGAAATGCCGCCGCGCAACTCGTTAGGAGCAAAACGGACCCCGCCTAGCAGGGAATGAGCCGGCGGTTGATATTTTTCACAGAAGTCACTGAAAACGGGCACCAAGCGGACGATGGATGCGTCTATCTCTGTGACAGTGCCCACTTCGAGGTTCCTAGGAGAGCCCGCTCATGTTCCGCCGGCGAGAGCCCGTCCCGTTCGCCTTCGTTGCCGAGGCAGACCGGTTCCGCAGCAATGTCACTCCCCCGCCGCGCCAGCGCGCTTCTCGCGCGCAGCTGCTCGGCCAGTCCCTGATCACCCTCACCGTCGTGGGCGGCCTGGCCGGAGCCCTGCTGTTCGGTATTCCGTCACTGCAGCAGGACAGCTCCGGCACGAACCGGGTGCATCAGTCCGAAGCCGCCCACCGCTGAGTGGACGGGCGGGGTCGGGGGAGCGGGTGGTTCCGCTCCCCCCGGCCAGATAGCCTCACCGGTCACAGCTTCCGTTCGTGTGCCCATGAGTGAGGTTCAGCCGTGCCCCTGCCCTTCCTGACGGCCGATCGCGACCTCGACGGCCGTGGCCGTGCGGCGGACCCCGTCGTACTCCCCCATGACGAGCCCGACCACTGGCGCCGTCCCTACCGCCCCGGACCGTGGCGCGTGGGGACGGCGGCGGTGTTTTTACTGCTCGCCTCGTTCGTCCTGCTGTCGGCGATGATCATCGGCCTGGCCGGTTCGCTCACCGGGGCCGTGGTCTGTGCGGTGGTGGCGGCGCTGGTGATCGTCCTCGCCCTGCGTCTGTTGCGCATGGGGGTGTGGGTGAGCGCGAGAGGGCTGCGGCGGGTGAGCCTGCTGCGTACGAGCACGGAGCCGTGGAGTGCCATCGCCATGGTCCGTACGGTCCAGCAGCCGGTGCGGTGGCTGGGGCTGCCGCGGACGGTGCAGGGGCAGGCCGTGATCGTCCACCGGATGCGGAGCGAGCAGCCGGAAGTCCTGGTCACGGACCACAACGGCGATTTCCAGTCCCGCCCCGAAGCCTTCGAGCGGGCGGCGGATCTGCTGGAGGCGTGGGCGGCGGAGTACCGCCACTAGGGGGTGGGGAACGGATCCCCTAGGGGATGCGAGGGCCCCCTGCAGGGCCACAACGTGGTGGGGTGGGGCGGTATTCCGCTGATCGGCGAGAGGGTCGACGAGGTGTCGGCCAGGCGTTGGCCAGGTGTGGTGCTGAAGCCCCGGGACGACCGGAGCCGCCGGAAGCTCCGGAGCACCGCACGCCCCCAGGCCCCGCCCCTCAGCCCCCCAGCCCGTACGGACTCAGGTCCGTACGGGCTTGTTGTCGTGCAGGGCGATGGCGCGCTGCATGGCCTTGCGGGCGCGTGGGGTGTCGCGGGCGTCGTGGTAGGCGACCGCGAGGCGGAACCACGTGCGCCAGTCGCCGGGCTTGTCCTCGGTCTCGGCCTGCCGCCGGGCGAAGACCTCGTCGGCCGAGTCGCGGTCGATCCGGCCGCCGGGGGTGCGCCTGAGCTCGTCGACCGGCAGTCCGCCCTCGGCCTCCAGCTCTCGCGAGAGGATGCCGGCCTTGCGGGCGAACTGGGTGGTGTGCCAGAGGAACCACAGGCCGATGAACGGCAGGACCAGCACCGCGGCACCGAAGGCCACGGTGACCGCGGTGCCCTGCTCGATGAGGAGCACGCCGCGGCTGCCGACCAGCACGAAATAGACGACGAGGACGGCCGCGAGGACGAAGTAGGTGATCTTTGCGCGCACGAGGAGGTCTGCCCGTCAGCCCAGGTCGAGGAAGTTTTCCAGGCCCACGGTCAGGCCCGGGGTGGTCACCACGCGGCGCGCACCGAGCAGGATGCCCGGCATGAAGCTGCTGTGGTGGAGGGAGTCGTGGCGGATGGTGAGGGTTTCCCCCTCGCCGCCCAGGAGGACTTCCTGGTGGGCCAGCAGGCCGCGCAGGCGTACGGAGTGGACGGGGATGCCGTCGACGTCCGCGCCGCGGGCGCCGTCCAGGGCCGTGGTGGTGGCGTCGGGCTGCGGCGCGCTGCCGGCCTTCTGCCGGGCGGCGGCGATCAGCTGGGCGGTACGGGCCGCCGTACCGGACGGGGCGTCCGCCTTGTTGGGGTGGTGCAGCTCGATGACCTCGACGGATTCGAAGAAACGGGCCGCCTGCTGGGCGAACTGCATGGTGAGCACCGCACCGATGGAGAAGTTCGGGGCGATGAGCACGCCGACCTCGGGTGAGGCGGCGAGGGAGGTGCGCAGCTGCGCGAGGCGGTCCTCGGTCCAGCCGGTGGTGCCGACGACGGCGTGGATGCCGTGCCGGACGCAGAAGTCGAGGTTGCCCATCACGGCGCCGGGGTTGGTCAGCTCGACCGCCACCTGGGCACCGGACTCGGCCAGGGTCTCCAGCTTGTCGCCCCGGCCCAGGGCCGCGACCAGCTCCATGTCCTCGGCGGCCTCGACGGCCCGTACGGCCTCGGAGCCGATGCGCCCCTTGGCACCCAGTACGGCCACGCGCAGCTTGCTCATCGTTTCCAGCTCTCTGTAGGTGGTGCGTCGCCTAGGCGACGGCGGCGTCGAGACGGCCCGCCTGCCGGTCGGTCAGCGGACCGATGACGGACAGCGAGGGGCGGGCGCCCAGGACGTCGCGGGCCACCGCGCGGACCTCGTCCGGGGTGACGGCGGATATCCGGGTGAGCATCTCGTCGACCGACATCTGCTCTCCCCAGCACAGCTCACTTTTGCCGAGGCGGTGCATCAGCGCGCCGGTGTCCTCCAGACCCAGGACCGTGGAGCCGCGGAGCTGGCCGATCGCGCGGTGGACCTCGTCGTCGGTGAGGCCGTCGGCCGCCACCTGGTCGAGCTGGTCGCGGCAGATCTTGAGCACGTCGGGCACCTGGTTGGGGCGGCAGCCCGCGTAGACGCCGAACAGCCCGCAGTCGGCGAAGCCCGAGGTGTACGAGTACACGCTGTAGGCCAGGCCGCGCTTCTCGCGGACCTCCTGGAAGAGGCGGGAGGACATGCCGCCGCCGAGGGCGGTGTTCAGGACGCCCATGGCCCAGCGGCGGTCGTCCGTGCGGGACATCCCGGGCACGCCGAGGATGACATGCGCCTGCTCGGTCTTGCGGTTGAGGTGTGCGACGCGGCCGACGGTGCGGACGGCCCGGGAGCCGGCGCGCGGGGCCATGGGGGTGGCGTCCGTACGGCCGAGGGCCCCGGCCCGCTCGAAGGCGCGCCGGACGAGGCGGACGACCTTGGCGTGGTCGACGTTGCCCGCGGCGGTGACGACCAGGTGGGTGGGGTCGTAGTACTTCTTGTAGAAGCGGCGGATGCGCTCGGGGGTGAGGGCGTTGACGGTGTCGACGGTGCCCAGGACCGGGCGGCCGAGGGGGGTGTCGCCGAGCATGGTGTGCGCGAACAGGTCGTGCACGCAGTCGCCCGGGTCGTCCTCGGTCATCGCGATCTCCTCGAGGATGACGCCGCGCTCGGCGTCCACGTCCTCGGCCTGGATCAGCGAGCCGGTGAGCATGTCGCACACCACGTCTATGGCGAGCGGCAGGTCGGTGTCGAGCACCCGCGCGTAGTAGCAGGTGTATTCCTTCGCGGTGAAGGCGTTCATCTCGCCGCCGACCGCGTCGATGGCCGCGGAGATGTCCAGGGCGCTGCGCCGCTCGGTGCCCTTGAAGAGCAGGTGCTCCAGGTAGTGGGTGGCGCCGTTGAGGGTGGGGGTCTCGTCGCGGGAGCCGACATTCGCCCAGATCCCGAAGGTGACCGAGCGGACCGACGGCAGGGTCTCGGTGACGATGCGCAGACCGCCCGGGAGGGTGGTCCGGCGGACCGTGCCGGCGCCCGCGGTGCCCTTGAGAAGCGTTTGGGTACGGGCGACGGCCCGCCCCTCCGAAGAGGTGCGGGCCGTCGTCGCGTGCGTACGGGACGTCACTTGGCGGCGTCGTCCTTCTCGGCGTCCTCGTCCTCGATCACGGGGATCAGGGACAGCTTGCCGCGCTGGTCGATCTCGGCGATCTCGACCTGGACCTTGGCGCCCACCGCGAGCACGTCCTCGACGTTCTCCACGCGCTTGCCGCCGGCCAGCTTGCGGATCTGCGAGATGTGCAGCAGACCGTCCTTGCCCGGGAGCAGGGAGACGAACGCACCGAAGGTCGTCGTCTTCACGACGGTGCCCAGGTAGCGCTCGCCGACCTCCGGCATGGTCGGGTTGGCGATGCCGTTGATCGTGGCGCGGGCGGCCTCGGCGGCCGGGCCGTCGGCGGCACCGATGTAGATGGTGCCGTCGTCCTCGATCGTGATGTCCGCGCCGGTGTCCTCCTGGATCTGGTTGATCATCTTGCCCTTGGGGCCGATGACCTCACCGATCTTGTCCACCGGGATCTTGACCGTGATGATCCGCGGGGCGTTCGGGGACATCTCGTCCGGGGTGTCGATGGCCTCGGTCATCACGTCCAGGATGTGCAGACGCGCGTCGCGGGCCTGCTTCAGCGCGGCGGCCAGGACCGAGGCGGGGATGCCGTCGAGCTTGGTGTCGAGCTGCAGGGCCGTGACGAACTGCTTGGTGCCGGCGACCTTGAAGTCCATGTCGCCGAAGGCGTCCTCCGCACCGAGGATGTCGGTGAGGGCGACGTAGTGGGTCTGGCCGTCGATCTCCTGGGAGATCAGGCCCATGGCGATACCGGCGACCGGGGCCTTGAGGGGCACACCGGCGTTCAGCAGCGACATGGTGGAGGCGCAGACCGAGCCCATGGACGTCGAGCCGTTGGAGCCCAGCGCCTCGGAGACCTGGCGGATGGCGTACGGGAACTCCTCGCGGGTCGGCAGGACCGGCACGATGGCGCGCTCGGCCAGCGCGCCGTGGCCGATCTCGCGGCGCTTGGGCGAGCCCACGCGGCCGGTCTCACCGACGGAGTACGGCGGGAAGTTGTAGTTGTGCATGTAGCGCTTGCGGGTCACCGGGGAGAGGGTGTCCAGCTGCTGCTCCATGCGGAGCATGTTGAGGGTGGTGACGCCCAGGATCTGGGTCTCGCCACGCTCGAACAGGGCGGAGCCGTGCACCCGCGGGATCGCCTCGACCTCGGCGGCGAGCGTACGGATGTCCGTGACGCCGCGGCCGTCGATGCGGACCTTGTCCTTGATGACGCGCTCGCGGACCAGGGACTTGGTCAGCGAACGGTAGGCGGCGGAGATCTCGCGCTCGCGGCCCTCGAACTGCGGGAGCAGCTTCTCGGCGGCCACCGCCTTGACGCGGTCCAGCTCGGCCTCGCGGTCCTGCTTGCCGGCGATGGTGAGCGCCTGGGCGAGCTCGTCCTTGACGGCGGCGGTGAGCGCCTCCAGGACGTCGTCCTGGTAGTCGAGGAAGACGGGGAACTCACCGGTCGGCTTGGCGGCCTTGGCGGCGAGGTCCGACTGGGCCTTGCACAGCACCTTGATGAAGGGCTTGGCGGCCTCCAGACCGGCGGCGACGACCTCCTCGGTGGGGGCCTCGGCGCCGTCCTTGACCAGCTGGATCGTCTTCTCGGTGGCCTCGGCCTCGACCATCATGATCGCGACGTCGCCGTCCGGGAGGACGCGGCCGGCCACGACCATGTCGAAGACGGCGTCCTCGAGCTCGGTGTGGGTCGGGAAGGCGACCCACTGGCCCTTGATCAGGGCGACACGGGTGCCGCCGATGGGGCCGGAGAAGGGCAGGCCGGCCAGCTGCGTGGAGCAGGAGGCGGCGTTGATCGCGACCACGTCGTAGAGGTGGTCGGGGTTGAGCGCCATGATCGTCTCGACGATCTGGATCTCGTTGCGCAGGCCCTTCTTGAAGGAGGGGCGCAGCGGCCGGTCGATCAGGCGGCAGGTGAGGATGGCGTCCTCGGAGGGGCGGCCCTCACGGCGGAAGAAGGAACCGGGGATCTTCCCGGCTGCGTACATCCGCTCCTCGACGTCGACGGTCAGCGGGAAGAAGTCCAGCTGGTCCTTCGGGGTCTTGGAAGCGGAGGTGGCCGACAGCACCATGGTGTCGTCGTCCAGGTACGCCACGGCGGAACCGGCGGCCTGCTTGGCCAGGCGGCCCGTCTCGAAGCGGATGGTGCGGGTGCCGAAGGAACCGTTGTCGATGACGGCCTCGGCGTAGTGGGTCTCGTTCTCCACCAGGAATATCTCCTCGTCTGCGTCCGCTGCCCGTGTGGCAGCGGACCTTCTGCGGAGGAGCGCCGTGCGGGCCGGTCTTCGATCGAAGCACCCGGAAACCTCCGGGGGCCACTACCGAGGACCGGCGGCCAGGAGGCGCTCCCTCCGTGTTCGCTTTTGCGATATGGCACCAGACTACAAACCTTCCGGCCACCGCGGGGTGGCGAAAGAGTCCGGCGCGTACGGCAAAGGGAGCGGCCCCCGGTGGGAACCGCTCCCTATGTGGCGTCTTACTTGGCGCCCGCCGCGCCGCGGCGGATGCCGAGGCGCTCGACCAGCGCACGGAAGCGCGTGATGTCCTTCTTGGCCAGGTACTGCAGCAGGCGGCGACGCTGGCCGACCAGCAGCAGCAGACCACGGCGGGAGTGGTGGTCGTGCTTGTGCGTCTTGAGGTGCTCGGTCAGGTCCGAGATGCGGCGGGTGAGCATCGCGACCTGAACCTCGGGGGAACCGGTGTCACCCTCCTTGGTGGCGTACTCGGCCATGATCTGCTTCTTCGTTGCGGCGTCGAGCGACACGCGGACTCCTTAAGGATCTGGTCCTTGAGCGCCCCTGGTTTGCTTCACAGGGAATCTTGGATGACTCGATCGGACCGTCACACAGGGTACCAGCAACGAAACGGCCCCCCGACCGGGTGGTCGGGGGGCCGCGGCGCGAAGGGTGTGGCCGTCGCTAACTTCCGACGAGGCCGCGCACGGTCGCGTACACGTCCAGCACCGCGAGGCACAGCGGGACCAGGGACAGCAGGATCAGGCCGTCGAAGAGGTCGAAGATCCGGCCCCAGAAGGGGGTGACGCCCTTGCGGGGGACGACCAGGCCGACGCCGACGAGGATGGCGGCGCCCACCGCGATGCTGGCGGAGAACCAGACGGTGCGAATGTTGAGCGGTCCGGAGTCGTCGAACTTGATCAGGTCGACGAAGATCTCCTGCGGCGGGTTCAGCGCGATGCCCAGGATCAGCAGGACGATCGTCAGGATGCCGGCGATGGTCAGGCAGGCGACCTGCGCGGTGTAGTCGAAGAGCCGGGCGCGCAGCATGATCGTGATGCCGGCGGCCAGGGCGAGCAGCTGGGCCCACATGTTGTCGGAGAAGCCGAGGACGATACCGGCGGAGCCGACGACGAGGGCGGCGCAGCCGGCGACGAGGCCGAGCAGCAGCTCGTGGCCGCGCTTGGCCTGGTTGCCGATCTTGATGAAGTCGACCGACTCGGTCTCGCCGCGCTCGCCGTCGTAGCCCTTGGCGATCTGGTCGGGCGACCTGTAGCCGATGGGCAGCCGGGCGAAGCGGGCGGAGAGGCCGGGGAGCCAGGCGACCATCGCGATGGAGACGACGGCGGTGACGGCGGCGACCTCGCTGGGCCGGGCGTCGGTGAGGATCGCGCCGAAGACGGCCAGGGTGCCGATGGCGGACAGGAACGCGGCGGCCACGAAGGGTGCGTCGCCGCGCGGCAGCAGGACCACCAGCAGGATGGAGGCGATCAGTACGGTCACGCAGCCGACGAGGAGCTGGAGCCGGCCGGGCCCGTGGCCGGCCTCGACGGGGAAGATGCCGGAGCCGGCGATCAGCAGATGCGGCAGGGAGGCGAGGCCCAGGGCGATGGAGGAGCCGTGGTCGTCGTAGACCCGGGCGCGGACGCCGGCCAGGGCGACCAGGACGATGCCGGTGACGCCGGCGATGATGCCGGGCAGGCTGTTCATATCGCGGTGGGAGACCGGGTTCGAGACCCACAGCGCGAACGCCATCATGGTGAGCAGCAGGACGCCGGCGGTCAGACCGACGAAGTTCATCAGGTCGTCGCTCCAGCGGCTGCGGTTCTGCTTGACCGCGGAGGCGACGGCGTCGGAGACGTCGTCGAAGACCGGGAGCGGCAGCGACTCCGCGAAGGGCTTCAGGAGAAGCAGGTCGCCGTCGAGGATCTGCTGCTGGGCGAGCGACTGTCCGGCGTCAAGTACCGTGCCGTCGCGGCGTACGAGGTGGTAGCCGGTCGGAGCGCCCTCCGCCTGGGACTGCCCGGAGAGCCGCAGGATCTCCGGATAGATGTCGACGAGTGCGACGTCCTCCGGCAGAGCCACATCGATCCGTGCATCCGGCGCGGCGACTGTGACCCGGCAGAAGCCGGTGCCAGTGCTCGTGCTCACCTGGCGGTTCCCCCTATCCGTTGGGCGTTTTGTCGCGTCACGCGCCCTATATATAAAGCCGACACTGTGGGGCTGTGGCACGCTCGCGGTGCGTCAGCGTACCGTCCGCCCGGGGGGCTGCCCCACCCACCCCGTGACTTGACCCGTAACAGTAGGATCAACGCCTGCGTCGGGCCAAGGACTTGTGCCCGGGGGACCGTCAAACCAACGGGGGCGGTCCGAGACTGCGAGATGCATGAAGGACTGATGCCTCGGTGAGCGTTGTCATCGTCAAGCGCCCGCCCCGCGCGCTGCCACCTGAAGTCTCCTCGGAGGAGGTGACACTGGAGGCGCCTCCGGAGCTTCCCCGCGAGGGCGAGTCGGAGAACTTGCTGATGACCTTCATGCCCATGATGGGCATGGCGTCGTCGGCGGGATTCCTCTTTATGGGCAATCAGCCGTTCATGAAGATCATGGGCGGTTTCATGGTGGCGTCCACCCTGGCGATGGCGATCATGCAGATCGTCAAATCCCGCCAGGGCCCTTCCGGGCAAATGGTCCAGGAACGCCAGGACTACCTCAAGTACCTTGCGCAAAAGCGCAAGGAGGTACGCCGCACCGCCCGCAAGCAGCGGGACGCCCAGCTCTACATTCACCCGGACCCGGCCCAGCTGTGGTCGGTCGTGGCCGAGGGCAAACGGGTGTGGGAACGCCGGGTCACCGATCCGGACTTCGGGCAAGTGCGTCTGGGGCTGGGGCCGCAGCAGCTGGCCACTCCCCTGAGGGCTCCGGAGACCGCGCCCGTCGATGAGCTCGAGCCGCTCACCGCGCATGCGATGAAGGAATTCCTCGACAAGCACGGCCACTTGGACGACCTGCCGCTGGCGGTCTCGCTGCGTGCCTTCTACCACCTGACCGTCTCGGGTGACCCGGACACGGTCTACGGTGCCTCGCGCGCCATCGTTTCCCAGCTGTGCACCCTGCATTCGCCCGAGGACCTGGTGGTGGCGGTCGTCGCCGCGCCGGGTGCGCAGGCGGAGTGGGAGTGGACGAAGTGGCTGCCGCAGGTCCAGCACCGGACCACGGATGGCGCCGGCAGCCGCCGGCTGGTCGTCGGCGACCTCGGTGAGATCGAGGAGCTGCTGGCGGACGAGCTGGACGGCCGCGGGCGGTTCAACCCGCAGGGCACCCCGGTGACCGACTCCCCGCACGTGGTGATCGTGCTGGATGCCGGCGAGGTCCCGATGGACTCGGTGATCGCGGGGGCCGAGGGCCTGCAGGGCGTCACCATCCTCGAGGTCGTCCCGGGCGACCTGGACGAGATCCGCGGTGGTCTGGCCGTGCAGGTGTGGCCGGGCAAGCTGGTGCTGGAGTCGGCGAGCGGTGCGGTCTACCACGGCGTCTGCGACACCCTGTCGATCCCCGAGGCGGAGGCGCTGGCGCGCCAGCTCGCCCCGTTGCGGGCCGGTTCGGGTGCGGACGGCGAGGAACCGCTGCTGTCCAACCTGGACTTCACCGACCTGCTCAACATCGGCGACGCCGGTTCCGTCGATGTGTCGCGTACGTGGCGGCCCCGGACGCTGGCCGAGCGGCTGCGCGTACCGCTCGGCGTCGACCGCGACGGCCAGCCGGTCATGCTGGACATCAAGGAAGCCTCGCAGCAGGGCATGGGCCCGCACGGCCTGTGTGTCGGTGCGACCGGTTCCGGTAAGTCCGAGGTGCTGCGCACCCTGGTGCTGGCCCTCGCGGTCACGCACTCGTCCGAGACGCTGAACTTCATCCTCGCGGACTTCAAGGGTGGCGCCACCTTCACCGGTATGTCGGAGATGCCGCACGTCGCGGCGGTCATCACCAACCTCGGTGAGGACGTCACCCTGATCGACCGCATGCGGGACTCGATCACCGGTGAGCTCCAGCGCCGTCAGGAGCTGCTGCGCTCGGCGGGCAACTACGCGAACATCACCGACTACGAGAAGGCGCGTGCCGCGGGTGCCCCGCTGGAGCCGCTGCCGTCGCTGGTGATGATCATCGACGAGTTCTCCGAGCTACTCGCCGCCAAGCCCGACTTCATCGAGATGTTCATCCAGATCGGCCGTATCGGCCGTTCGATGGGTGTGCACATGCTGCTCGCCTCGCAGCGGCTGGAAGAGGGCAAGCTGCGCGGTCTGGACACCTTCCTGTCCTACCGGCTGGGTCTGCGGACGTTCTCCGCCGCCGAGTCGCGGACCGCGATCGGTGTGCCGGACGCCTACCACCTGCCGAACGTCCCGGGTTCCGGCATCCTGAAGTACGACACCGAGACGATGGTGCAGTTCAAGGCCGCGTATGTCGGTGGTGTCTACCGCGGCCCGGGTGGCGGCGGCCGTGGCGGCGCCGGCGGCGGGTCGACGCGGATGCCGGTGCCGTTCACCGCGGCCCCGATCATCGAGCAGGTCATCGAGGAGCCGGTCGTCGTCGAGTCGTCCGAGCCCGAGGTGGACGACGCGCTGGCCGACACCGTGCTGGACGTCATCGTCCAGCGCATGGTGGGTCAGGGCCCGCCGGCGCACCAGGTGTGGCTGCCGCCGCTGGAGGAGCCGCCCACGGTCAACCAGCTGCTGCCGACCCTTGCGGTCACCCCCGAGCGGGGTGTCCACGCGCCGGAGTACACCGCGCTGGGCAAGCTCGTGGTGCCGGTCGCGCTGGTGGACAAGCCGTTCGAGCAGCGGCGTGACGTGATGTACCTGGACTTCTCCGCCGGTGCCGGTCACGGCCTGGTCGTGGGTGGTCCGCAGTCCGGTAAGTCCACGCTGATCCGGTCCGCCATCGCCTCGTTCGCGCTCACCCACACCCCGGCCGAGGTGCAGTTCTACTGCCTCGACTTCGGTGGCGGCGGCATGCTCACGATGGAGGGACTGCCGCACGTCGGTGGTGTCGCCTCGCGTCTGGATGCCGAGAAGGTGCGCCGTACGGTCTCCGAGGTCGTCGGCATCCTCAACGAGCGCGAGGAGTTCTTCCGCGCGAACAGCATCGACTCGATCTCGACGTACCGCCAGCGGCGGGCCGCGGGCGCCTTCCCCGACCAGAAGTGGGGCGACGTCTTCCTCATCATCGATGGCTGGGCAACGTTCAAGACCGACTACGAGCAGATGGACCCGGTGATCCTTGACATCGCCGCCCGGGGTCTCGGTTTCGGTGTCCACCTGATCATCGCCGGCGCGCGCTACACCGAGGTGCGGCCCGCTCTCCGCGACCAGCTCCTCAACCGCGTCGAGCTGCGTCTGGGTGACGCCATGGAATCGGAGTTCGACCGCAAGCGCGCGGAGAACGTCCCGATGGGCAAGCCCGGTCGTGGTCTGTCGCCCGACAAGCTGGACTTCCTGGCGGCGCTGCCGCGGCTGGACGGTATGTCCGACCCGGAGACGATCAGCGACGGCATCGCGAACCTCGTCGCCACGGTCAAGGAGCACTGGCAGGGCGACCCCGCCCCCCAGGTGCGGATGCTGCCGACGATGCTGCATGTCAACGAACTGCCCAAGGGCAGCGACTACCCGGAGCACGGCATCGCGATCGGTGTCGACGAGGCGACGCTGTCGCCGGCGTTCATCGACTTCGAGACCGACCCGCTGCTGGTCATCTACGGCGAGAGCGAGTCGGGCAAGTCGGCGCTGCTGCGTCTGATCGCCAAGCAGATCTCCGAGCGGTACGCCACCGACAAGGCGCTCATGGTGGTCTCCGACTTCCGGCGTGCGCACCTCGGGGAGATTCCGGAGAGCCACCTGTACAAGTACTGCGCCGCCGGGCCGCAGCTGCAGGAGGTCATCACCGGTCTGGCCGGCTCGCTCGGCCGCCGTATGCCGGGGCCGGACGTCACGCCGGAGCAGCTGCGCAACCGCAGCTGGTACGACCTGCCGGACGCGTTCGTGATCGTGGACGACTACGACCTGGTGGCGACCAGCAGCGGCAACCCGCTGCAGCCGCTGCTGGAGTACCTGCCGTTCGCCCGTGACGTGGGTCTGCGCCTGATCATCGCGCGCAGCTCCTCGGGTGCCGGCCGGTCCTCGTTCGAGCCCGTGATGCAGCGCACCAAGGAGCTCGGTGCGCAGGGTCTGATCCTGTCCGCCGACCCGGGCGAGGGTCCGCTGATGGGCAACATCAAGGGCACCCAGATGACGCCGGGCCGCGCGACCTTCGTCACGCGCAAGCACGGTGCACAGCTGGTCCAGACGGGCTGGCTGCCGCCGAACAGCTAGTAACCGCACGCACGGAAAACGGCGGTGGGGCGTCCCTCTCAGGAGGGGCGCCCCACCGCCGTTTGTTGCCTGTGGCCTGCGCCGGTGTGCCACACCGGCCGAAGGCACCGGCCCCCGGCCAGGACCGGTGGACCTACGTCGGCTTCTGGTCCGAGGCCTTGTTCTCGGCGGCCTTTGCCTGCGCGTTGCCGCTCTTGGCCTCCTTGGCCGCCTGTTCGGCCGCGGCGGCCGGATCCGTCCGCACGCCCTTGGCGATGTTCTCGCCGCCGCGCCGCACCACACCGCCGCCGTTCTTCGCCCCGAACGGATCGGGCCCATGCACCGCCGAGGAGGTCTCCCACTTGTGGGTGACAACCGGCCCCTGCCGGCCGCCGCCCCCACCGCCACCGCGTTTGCGGAACGCGCCGCCGAGGCCGTTGGCGAGCTGGCCGAGGGCCATGAAGCCGTAGGCGAAGTTGGTGCCGGTCTGCTGGCCGTTGGAGGAGCTGGTGGACGGCGCCGGGCTTTGGTCCGCGGAGTGGTCCTCACCCTCCTTGCCGGCCGGTTGCTCCGCGGCCAGTTCCAGGTCCGCGGCGGCCAGTTCGAAGGCCGGCAGCGAGTCGTCGACGGACCGCTTGAGGCGGTGCCACTCCCCGGCGAACGCCTCACCTGCCGGGCCCTGCCAGTGGTGCGCGGCGGCGCTGCCGACCTGCCGGTCCAGGTCGCCGACGAGTCCCTCAAGGTGTTTGCCCATGTCGCGCCAGCCGGCCGCCGCTTCGTGCAGGGCCTCGGGATTGCGCCGCTCGCTCACTTGACGCTCCGCATCATCTCGACCAGCTCTGCCTCTGCCGCCTGCGCGTTTACGGCGGTTTCCCTGATGCCTTCGCCCACCTCGGCGAGCCGTGCCTGCAGCATGGAGAGGGCGTGCTCGGCCTGTTCGTACCGCTCCAGATGCGCGCGGGCCTCCTCGTGGCTGCCGCCGAAGCCGTCACGCAGCGCCTCGGCGTCCGCCTTCCGTCTGAATGCCGCCAGCTGCCGGCCCAGTTCTTCCGCACGTATCTCGAAGGTCGCACCGAGCTTGTGCAACTCCTCCGAACTGAGCCGGACTTCGTCGGACATCTTTTCTCCCCGAATGGAATAGCGGCTGGCCGCTGTACTTCTTCTCAGGTCTAGCACACCCGCAATAGCCCAGGAGCCCTCTGGGGAATGGTCGCCCGGCACACTGCGGAATACATAAGGATCATTGCGCAGCAAAACCGCAATACCGACAACTCCACCTTGACGCCTTCTTCGCGCCGGTCATTACACTCGGGACCAGCGCGGCACACGGGTCGCCGCGCCACCACACCTAGGGGGACGCAGATGAGCACCGAGCGGCAGATCCAGGACGAAGATCTGATGGACGTCGCCGCGGATCCGGAGCAGGCGCACCGGCTGCGCAAGGCCCTCCAGACACTGGCGGACAACCCCAACGTCGGCGGCAAGCTCAAGGAGATGGCCCAGGAGGTGCTCTCCGGCCGGATGGGCATGAAGGAAGCCATCGAGACCCCGAGCTACATGGACGCCATCGGCGACCGGATGCACGAGATGCGCCGGGCGGCGGAGAACCAGACGATGGCGGAGCGGGAGGCCTCGCGCGAGCAGTTCGGCAAGTGGCAGCAGGAGCAGGAGCAGAAGGAGGCCGAGGAGCGCGCCGAGCGCGACGGCCCCTCCGCCAACCTCGTGACCGGTCCGCGGCGCGGCGGCCGGGCCGCCGGCCACCGGGGATGACCCGGCCGCCCCTGCGGTCGCCGGGGCGGTGTTCGTAGGCGCACCGCGGCTCCCGTGGCCGCGGTGCGCCCACGAACCGCAGATCGGACGGCAGATCGGACGGCAGAACGGGCCGCGGAACGGACGGCAGCCGGAAGAAAACGGATCACCGGCCGGGCAATCGCCGCGAGCTACTCTCTTTTCACGCGCTTTCCGTGTCCTTTACGCGCGGAGCGACCGCATTTTCCACAATCGGCGACCCGCGCCTCACGTCGTCACACACCCCCCACCAGCCACGGTCCGGATGTTCCGGTTACGGAACAGCCGGGCCCCGGCGGCTTGGCACAGGTGCGCCGGATCATAAGATCGAGCAGATAGAGACGCAGAAATCCACGCCAGTGGAGGGCGGGATTGATGGGGGACGAGGAAGTCATGAGCGCCGCAGCCGACGGCAGTGCCGAAAGGCCCACCTACGAGCCACACCCGTTCATCGGCGGCCGCACCGCCGTGCTGCGCGCGCTCGCGGCCTGGCGTATGCGGTGGCCCGGTGCGCCCCGCGTCATCGTGCTCACCGGAAGTTCGGGCAGCGGCCGTTCGCGGCTGCTCACCGGCTTTCTGATGCTGTGTGAGCCCGAATTCCGCAAGCAGCTGCCGCTGGACGACATGGACCCGGCGACCGTTCCCCCGGACCTCCCGGCGCCCGCCGTGCCGAGCCCCACCCTGCTGACCGCCGCACAGTTCCAGTGGCTGATCGCGGACCACTTCGGGCTGCAGGCCACCCGTGCCGCGGACATCTACACCGAACTCGCCGCGTTCGAGGAGCCGGTGACGATCGTGGTGCCGGATGTCGATGCGGCCGGTCCGGTCCGTGCCGCGGGCGAGCCGGCCCGCCTCGTACGGGATGTCCTCAAGCCGCTCGCGGCCCTGGAAACGGTGCAGTTGCTCGCCGATGTGCCGCGCGAACTCGCCGCCGAGCTGGCCGGTTCGCTGCCGAGCGGGCAGGTGCAGATCATCGACCTCGACGAGCCCGAGTGGGCCGACCCCGAGGGTCTGCTGCTGCACGCCGAGACCGCGCTCGACCCCGGATTCGGGGCGCCGGAGCTCCCGTTCACCACCGACCCGGCCGTCCGCCGGGCGCTCGCCGGGGCGATGGCGCGGCGCGCGGGCACCAACCGGCTGACGCTGCAGCTCGCCGTGCAGTCGCTGCTCATGCAGCCCGAGGGTTTCGACCCGTCGGACGAGTCCCAGCTGCCGTCCGATGTCGGCGAGGCGCTGGACCTGCACGCCCGCCGCCTGGGCGCCGATCCGCAGACGCTGCGGCTGATACTGGCGCCGCTGGCGTTCGCCGAGGGCAAGGGGCTGCCCGTCGAGCTGCTGGGCCTGCTCTCCAGCGCCGTCGCCGGACGGGACATGAGCCAGGAGATCGCGGACGGCATGCTGCTGGCCGCGCCGTTCATCCAGCCGGTCGAGGTGGCCGCGGACGAGGACACCGAGGACACCGAGGAGGGCTCCGGCGGCGGCCGGACGCTGCTGCGGCTGATGCACCCGGGGATCGCCGAGGAGATCCGCGCCGGTCTGCCCGACGTCCGGGAGGCCCAGACCGAGATCGCCATGGCGCTGCTGGAGGCGGTGCCCGAGCAGAACTGGGCCAAGGCCGATCCCTACGTCCGCGACCACCTCGCGGGGCACACCCTCGAGGCCGGACTGCTCCCCCGGCTGTTCACCGACCCCGGCCTGTTCGCGCACGCCGACCCGGTGACGCTGCGGGCGGCCATGGAGGCCGTTGCGGTCGAGGAGCTGGACGCGCCGGCCCGCACCTATCTGCGGATCTCGCCCCTGATCACCCGCTCCCAGGCCCCGGCCGACCTGCGGGCGGCGCTGCTGGAGACCGCGTTCGTCGAGGACGGGCTCCTCCCGTACGCGCAGGCGCTGCACTCCCTCGGCTTCGCGCTGCCGTGGCGCACCCTGTGGAGCGTGCCGCTCGCCGGGGTGGGCGCGGTGCGGACGGGGTACCTGCCGCCGCAGGAGGAGGGGGCCGATTCGCGTCCGGTGGCGGCCTTCCTCGTACCGGAGGGCACGCCCGGCTCCCGTACCGCGCAGGGCGCCGCCGACGGCCCGGCCATGCTCATCCACGACATGCTGCGGCCGGAGTACGTCGATGTCGCCCCGGAGCAGGTGCTGCGGCCCTCGGACGCGACGCTGGACGCGGCGCCGTTCGGCATCAGCCGGGGCACCGACTATCTGCGGGTGTGGGCCCGGGAGAGCCAGGAGGTGGTGACGGCGCTGATCTCCGACACCCCCTTCACCGGCGCCGATCTCTCGCCGGACGGCGTCCTCGTCGTCGCGACGGAGCGCGGCGTGACCGCCCGGCAGATCCTCGTGCCCGTCCCCGCGGCGGCCCCCGCCGTGCCGGCCCAGCGCACCGGCACCAACGACTCCGCCGCATCCACCGACCCGGATGCTTCCCCCGGCCTCGAAGGAGACCACTCGTGATCACCCAGGCGCAGGCACACGCCACCGCCGTCAGCTGGCTCAACCCCGAGGGACATCAGGGTCCGCCGCGCGAAGTGGCCATGCAGGAGTTCGACCTCGGCTGGGTGGTGTGGGCCGTGCCGCCGCCCCCGGAGGTCGACCCGCAGACCGGGCAGCGGCGCCCGCCCGCCGAGGTCGGCACGGCGTGCGGCGTCGTCGACCGCGCGTCCGGTGAGCTGACGGTCTGGCCGTCCGTACCGGTCGAGGAGGTCGTGCGGATGTACCAGCAGAAGCACGGCGCCGGTACGGCTGCGGCGGCCCCCGCCGATCAGCCGCCGGTCACCGGCCCCGGCAACACCGCCGTCGCCACCTACAACGACCCCGCCACCGGCGAGGAGACCAGCCTCGCCAAGGTCTCCGGCCCCGGTCAGCCGCCCGCCGAGTACCAGCTCTCCGCCGAGCTGCAGCGCCTGGGCGTCCGCGGTGAGGACGTCCGGGCGGTGCACACCGATCTGCGCCCCGCGCTGCTGCCCGGCGGATATCCGGGCGACTTCATCTTCCGTGCCTTCCCCAACGCCCAGTTCTCCTGCACGGAGGGCTACGGCATGCGGCCCGAGGAGCGCGCCGAGGGCGTCGCCGGGCTGCTGCGGCACGTCGAGATGATGCACCAGATCGCGGGGCAGCAGCCGCCGCCGCGGCCGCACCGGCTGCCGGTGCCCCAGAACGTCGAGGCCGCGCCGGAGATGCGCGATGTGGCGCTGGGCAAGCATCTCGCGGAGGTCTTCGGCCCCCAGGGCGTCGTCCGCCCGGACGCCGACGACACCGCCCCCACCCAGCTCCCCGACGCCACGAAGAAGACGCTCACCTGGGCCGGGCTGCCGACCGAGGTGCCGTACTTCTTCACCGCCGACCGGGCCGACGCCCCGCCCGCCGGCGGTCTGTTCACGGACGTCGCCACCTACCTGCGCCAGACCGGGACGGAGGCTCGCGAGGAGACCCTCGAAACCCTCTCCGGCTACGTCCGCATCGGCACCGACGGCCTCTACACCATGGCCGTACAGTGCGTCGCCCCGGAACAGAACCAGAGCCTGATCGGCACCGTCTGGGCCGTCCAGCCCACCTCCGGCGGCGGCCGCTTCACCAACCGCACCCTCGCCGCCTACCTGCGCTCCCTCGCCCTCCTGTCGACCACCCGCCGGCAGATGCAGGGCATGGACCCGGGCACGGCGGGCACGGCGGTGGCAGCCTTCCAGGAACAGATCGCGGCGATCGACTCGTGGGCGCTGGACGACGAGGGCAACTGGTGGTCGCTGATCATCGAGCAGATGTGGCACGGGCTGTACTGAGGACGCCAGTGCTCGCAGCGGGGGAAGTGGACCCCCGGCTCCCACTGGCTCGCCGGCTGTGGTCGTCTGGTGCGGCTGCCGGTCATGAATCTCGACCGCCAACAATCATCTGTCAGCGGTTGAGCAGCCAGTAGCCGCCGAGCGCAAGCAGGCCGAGCACACAACCTCCTCAGGCCATGACCACGAAGAGGTCGTTCTTGCTTCGCTCAACGGCGATGAGGTCCTGCTCGGACATGGCGGTCATGAGGAACGGGGTGCCGTCCGACGGGGCCGCGATGGCCAGTTCGCCGCGCTCATCGTCACGGGCCTCGCCGCGTACAAAGAACTGCGCGCCTGCTCGGACGACCTACTCCTCCTGAAGGAAGCCGAGGGGATGATGGTTGTCGGTCCGGCCAGGAGGGTCGAGGGCCTCGAGGGTGTCGCGGAATCCCGTCGGTCGTTGTGCCCAGACTGGTGGGCCTGGCGGCCCTGGTAGGCCTCGAAGTGGTCAACGGTCTCGGGCGCGTGGTCGACGATGCCCTGCGCAGGAAGTATGGCGGTGGAGCCGGACGCGTCTTCGACGAGGAAGGGGAGGCACTGATGAAATCGGCGACCACCTCGCTCTCGCGAGTGACGCGGTCGCCGCCGTATTCGGCAGAACTCGAAGCCTTTCTCCGGATCTCGTACTTGAGCGTGATCCTGGTACGGAACCACACGCACTCCGTCTGCCCAAGCTGGGATGTCAACGGACCGCTGGGGTGGGGACGGGCCGTCCGGGCCGCCTCGGCATGACGCCGGAACGCACATGCGCCAACTGCTCCCAGCGCCGTCTGATGCAGCTCGCGCAGTTCGCGAGACGACCGTCTCGGGGTCACCATGGCGTGGATGCGCTTCCCCGCGCCGAGTACTTGGAAGACACTCACCACACGGGGCTCTCCTCTGGCCTCCCGCTTGCGGCCGGCCGAAAGCCGTCAAGGCAGCAGCAGCCAGTCCGCAGCCAGAGCGGCAGCAAGCCCGATGCCAAGCAGCCAAGTACCCAGCCGTGTACGTCCGTTCCGGCTGAGTTCGATCACCACGCCGCAGAGCACCAGCGCGGCTCCGTAGACCCCGACCACCAGCACCGAGTGGCGAGAGGCCAGGCGGATGACGAGCACCAGCGCCATCGCGCCCATCAAGACCGAGGCCACGATGATGCGTATTCGCCGGGCCTGACGAGGCGTCAATCCTTCGTAATCCTCGGAAAGGGGCTGCTCATTGCCGGTTGCGTCCATGAGCGGGATGCTACGGGACGGCCGCTCCGCCGAGATGCGGGGCCAGCCCCGACCCGCCCCCCTCAACCGCCTCTAATTCAAATAATCTTAAAATTCTCGCATCGAGTCGCAATGGGCCCCAGCGCAATCTCGCTCGGAACTCCAGCCTTACGTACCGACCTTGACACATCGTTATCCAGATACCCTAATGTAAGACCATTCAACAAGTGTCACGACACGAGCAGTTCAGGACACAACGAAAAAACGGGGGCAAAGGTGGCAGGCAAGGCGTTCGATGTCGATCCGGACGTACTGAAGGCGCAGGGTAATACCTTCGTCCACATCGGCAACGATTTCTCGAAGGCCTCGAAGAAACTGCAGGACGGCCTCGAGGGCGTAGAAGACGCTTTCGAAGGATGCGACTTCGGCGAGATCTTCCTGACGATCTACAACCCCATCGCGAAGGGCATGTTCGACTCGATGGACTCCCTCGGCGAACGCCTCGAGGACATCGGTGACAAGCTCCAAGACATGGCACAGAAGTACGCCGAATCCGACGAGCAGGGCACCCAGACCATCAGCGCCGTAGACCGCCCGCAGATCTGACGCAGCCCCTGCCTCAGCTCAACGCGAGACGAGCGCGCCTTGAGCCCACCCGGCCGGCCCCTCGTCTCTCTTCTCCCTCACTCTAACCCTCACCCTTCCACCTAGCCTTCAGCTACAACTGCACGGGGGACAATCACTGTGTCACTGACACTGCCGGACCCACTCGTCGAGGTCCTGAGCCTGATCGGTTACGAATGGCCCAACGCCGATGAGGACAAGCTCTTCGAATGTGCCTCCGTCTGGCGCACCTTCGCTGAGCAGTGCAATCAAACGCTCTCCGACGGCTCGTCGGCAGCCAATGAAGTCACCGGCGCCAACTCGGGCGAGGCGGTCGAGGGCTTCTCCAAGGCTTGGGGCGCCTACGCCGGCACCGGCGACAGCGGCGACCACTACCTCCGCGATGCCGCCATGGCGGCCGAAGTCATCGCCGCCGCCTTCGATGCGGCCGCCATCGCCGTGATCGCCGGCAAGGTCGCAGTTATCGCCCAACTCGTCGCGCTGGCCATCGAACTCATCGCGGCCCAGGCCGCCGCTCCCTTCACCCTTGGCCTCTCCGAACTGGGCGCGGCGGGCGCCACCCAGGCCGCCCGAGTGATCGTCCGTCAGATCCTCGACAAGCTCAAGCGCGAGGTCATGCAGGCGGCGACCAAAGCCATGGAACACGCCACCATGGACGCCATCAAGAACATGGCCAAGAAGGCGGTCTCCAAGGAAGCCCGCAAGGCGGCCCTTGATGCGGCCAAGAACTACGTCAAGACCACCGTCAAGGACGAGGTCAAGGACAAGGTCGTCACCGCCGCCAAGGATTCCGCCAAGGAATTCGTCACGGAAACCGTGGTCAACGGGGCCAAGGACAAGGCCAAGGAAGCCGGAGAGGAGATGGCCGGCAACCTCGTCGGGCAAGGCATCGAGAACCACTTCGGCGCCCGCGACGGAATCGACCTGGGCGAAACCGCCGACATCGCCAAGGAAAAGGCCGGCGAATACGTCGATGACGTCAAGAAGGACGCCGAGGACCGCGTCAACGCGTACAAGGACGGCGTCACCAGCCTCGCCGACCCCCAGCACTGGGTGGACCGCGCCAAGGGCGACGCCGCCAATGTGGCGGAACACCACACCAACCGCGGCCTGGACGCCGCCCAGCGCCACGTCGACCGCCACACCGGCGGCGCCGCCACCCGCCACCAGGACGTCACGGACGAGGGCCGCAACGCCGTCACGGACCACGTCCGCTCAGTCTTCGGCTGACCGCACCACCCTTTGATGCCCTCGTCTTCTTCGTGATCCATCCACGAAGAGGACGAGGGCATCAATGCACTGGGCTCAACGCACTGGGGTCCGCAGCCTTCGTTTCTCCCGGCTGCGGACCCCAATTCCGTCTTTCACTGTGACTGACCAAGCCTTACCGCCCTGGAGGCTGCGTGGGCGACGACGGCGGGAAGGCCGGGACACCGGGCTGCTGCTGAACTGCGCCGGGCTGCTGATACGGACCAGGCTGCTGGGGCACGAATTCGGGACCGCCAGGACCGCAATAGCCACCAAGACCACCTGGGCCACCCGCGGGCGGGCCATTGCGGCGGTTCTTCTTCTTGGCCACCAGCACCACGACCAGGATGACGACGAGGAGACCGACCACACCACCGACGATGCCGATGAGGACGCCGGTGCTCATGCCCTTGTCGCTGTCGCTCTGGGCCGCCGGCTCAGCGCCGTTGTCCTTGCCGGGCGACTTGGACGAACTGTCGCTGAAGGCGGGTAGGGGGCCGTTCCTCGAGCCCGGGGGAATATCCGCGGTCAGTGCCATCCACGGCTTGATGAAGCCGTAGCCGTAGTGGGGATCGGGAAGCTTCTTCCCCTTCATGTCATCCGGCAGACCGGCGGTCTTCACCAGACGGTTCGCGATCTGGCCAGCGGTCAAGTCCGGGAACTTGGAGCGGAGGAGGGCCGCGGCTGCGGACACGTACGCCGTCGCGTCGGACGTACCATTTGCCAAGCGATACGGGGTCTCAACTCCCGCCGACCGGATATGAAGCCCTGGAGCCAGCAGTTTGATATGTGGCCCGTAGTTGGAGTACTTCCAGACCTTGAGGTCGATGTCCACCGCTCCCACAGCGAGGACCCCAGGCACTGCAGCAGGAAGGCGAGGAGTGCTGGAGCCGGAATTCCCGGATGCCGCAACTACCAGCACGTCATGCTTCCGCGCGTAGTCGACAGCGGCCTTTTCAGCAGGCGAGGTATCCGAATAGACCTCGAACGACATGTTGACGACCTTCGCGCCATGGTCCACGGCATACCTCAACGGTTCGGCGTAGGAATCCGTCCCCGCCCTACCCTTCCCAAGGTCAATCCCCACAGGAAGGATCTTGGCATCAGGTGCCAGCCCCTTTACCCCCTGGGATCCCGCAGGACCATGCCCGTGCCCAGCGATGAGCGAAGCCATGGCGGTGCCGTGCTCAAACTTCTCATACGCGCGATCTGCCGGCCCCCCACCAGCAAGAAGACTCTTGCCTGGAAGCACACTTCCCTTTAGATCAGGATGACTTCCGTCTACCGGATCATCGATGACCGCGACCGTGACGCCCTTACCCGTCGACACCTTCCAGATGTCGTCAGCGCCGAAGGATCTCAAGGGCCACTGGTCATGCCTGATCTGATCCGCCGAAGCAACCGGCGCGATGCCGAAGAGCAGCGCCCCCGCCACCACCGCGCCACCCACCGCACGCAGCGTCCGCGTGAAGCTCATGCCCTAACACCTCTCCTTAGCAGAGAGGGGCCCGCAACTCGTTGGTTGCGGGCCCCATCTCCGACGTTCGCCGACCGTCACTAAGTGTCAGTGGCCCGGCGGCTGCGTGGGCGGCGCCGGCGGAGGGTACGAACCGGGCGCGGCGCTGGGCTGCTGCTGGTGAGGGCCAGAAGGCTGCGGCACAAAGCCGCCGGGGCCACCCGCGGGCGGACCATTACGACGGTTCTTCTTGACGACCAGCACTACAACCAGGATGACGACGAGGAGGCCGACCACACCCCCGACGATGCCGATGATGACGCCGTTACTCATGCCCTTGTCGCTGCCGCTCTGGGCCGTCGGCTCAGCGCCGTTGTCCTTGCCGCCCTTGCCGGGCGCCTTGGACGAGCCATCGCTGAGAGCGGGAAGCGGCCCGTTCTTCGAGCCTGCGGGGATACTCTTGGTCAGGGCACTGTACGGCTTGATGATGCCGTAGCCGTAGTGGGGATCAGGAAGGTTTTTACCCTTCAAACCACTCGGCAGGTATGCCGTCTTCACGAGACGGTTGGCAATCTGACCAGCGGTCAGATTCGGAAACTTCGCACGCAGGAGGGCGGCGGCGGCTGATACGTACGCTGTGGCGTCTGACGTCCCATTTGCCAACCTGTATGGGTCCTCCACACCTGCAGAGCGGATATGCACTCCTGGAGCCAGCAATTTGATGTGCGGCCCGTAGTTGGAGAACTTCCAGACTTTGAGATCAATGTCCGCCGCTCCCACCGCAAGGACTCCACGCGCTACTGCAGGGTTGCGTGGGGAGTTCACGCCAGAATTTCCGGATCCCGCAACCACCAGCACATCGTGCTTCCGGGCATAGTCAACAGCCGCCTGTTCAGCAGCTGAGGGTTCTACGCCATCAGTCATGAATGACATATTCACAACACGCGCACCGTGGTCTACGGCGTACCTCAGCGGTTCGGCGTAGGACATTGTCTCGTCGCTGGACTCAGAGCCCCCCTCAGGATCTCCAAGGTCAATTCCAACAGGGAGAATCTTGGCGTCAGGGGCCAGCCCCTTGACGCCGTCGCCGCCCCCAGGCCCATGCCCATGCCCAGCAATGAGCGACGCCATGGCCGTGCCGTGCTCACGATCGCCCCACGGATGATCTGCCGATCCCCCTCCGGTCAGGAAACTCTTCCCTGCAAGCACGTTTCCTTTGAGGTCGGGATGGCTTCCGTCCACCGGGTCATCGATGACCGCAATCGTGACGCCCTTCCCTGTCGACACCTTCCAGATATCGTCAACCCCAAAGACCGTCAACGGCCACTGGTCTTTCCTGATCTGATCTGCCGAAGCAACCGGCGCGGTGCCGAAGAGCAGCGCCCCCGCCACCACCGCGCCACCCACCGCACGCAGCGTCCGCGTGAAGCTCATGCCGTAACACCTTCCTTACAGAGTTGGGGCCCGCAGCCTGAGGGGCTGCGGGCCCCAAGCATGTCTGTCGATTGCTTGACCGGCCGGTCCTACTCGATGACCGGAGGAGCCACGTTACGCTTCGACGTCCAGGTCTCCTCTTCCTCCACAAGGTAATCGGGACGGCTCGCGTCATTCCCCTTACCCTCGCCCTTGGCGCCGGGCGCACCATGCGCGCCGCCCATCATGCCTGCCGGACGGCGTCCACCCGAATTCGCGCCGGATGCCGTTCCGCCTCGACTGCGATGCAGGCCGGATCCACCCTGGGCTCCGCCGCCGCTAGCCTTGCCGCCGCCCGGAGAGCCGATGGTGCCACCCTTCTGCCGCGCCAGAGCACCGCCAGCACCGGCGCGTCCAGCACCAGCGCCCTTCCCGGCGCCGCCACCATGCATGCCGCCCATACCAGGCATACCGGTGCGTCCAGAGCGAGAGCCCGGACCGTTGGGGCCAGTGCCAGGAGTACCGCTCTTAAGGCCACCCGCGCCACCACTCTTAAGACCACCAGTGCCACCACGGCCGGGCGGCATCCCGTTCGGCATGCCGATGGGACCAGGACCACCGCTGGGACCGTGGGGACCACCGCCGCTGGGCATGTGCAGGCCGCCGCCTCCGGGGGGGCCTCCACTGGGACCGTTGGGGACTTTCAGCCCGGGACCGGCGCTATCGAGACCAGTCCCGACGTCAGGCATCTTGGGGTGCTTCAGTTCACCCATGCCACCACTGATGCCCGGCTGCTTAAGGTCCGGGGATGTGGGCATATTCGGGGTGCTACCGGACGTCATGCCCCGCTTCGGCAGCTTGAGTCCACCGCCACCACCCTTAAGTCCACCAGAGGGCATCATGGGCTGGTTAATGCCGCCCGGACCATTGTTCTGGTCCTTCTTGTCGTGCTCGGGGATCTTGTCATCAATCCCCCCCTTCCCCGGCTCCGGCGGCTTCAGCTTCCTCGAATTCGTCATGTACGCCGAGGCCAAGTCCTCCATCGCCACAGTCGACTCGAGCCGAAGCGTCTGGTCGTCATCCAGATCGTCCTTGTTCGCCTTCAGGAGACCCCGAGCACTTGCGCCCTTCTTGAGTGCGTCGTCCAGTTCGTCGTCGTCGATCCCCCCTCCGAACGACCCCCAGTCGAAGAGATCGCCAAAGCCCCAGCCGTCGTCCTTCATCGCGATCTTGTCGACAGCGTCCTGAAGGCTCTTGGCCGTGTCCCCCATGACGCCCGCCGTGCCGGCAGCCCAAGGCGCCCCGGCCTTGAAGTTCTCGGCGATCTGGTTAGCCCTCTTTTGGAAGCGATCAGCAGACTCGCCCTGCCAGTGTTCCATCACCTTTTCCACGGCCTTGGAGAATTTCTTCCCCAGTTCCTCCAGGTCGTCGGAAAGGTTCTGCCAGTGTCGAGCGACAGTCCGAACCGCCTCGGGATTGGCGCCATCCAGCATATCCTTCAGACCGTTGAAGTTTTGCAGGTTGAAGTTCGTTACCCACGGATCCTGGTACCCGTTTGCGGGCACGCCACCCTTGCCTTCACTCACCTGTCGGCCCCCTTTTCCCTCAGCTGGCAATCAACCGATGCACTGTCGGCATCACTGCAACTTGTTCTTGTTCTGCTGCTCGGCGTCATCGTAGGCTTCCTTCGTCTTCTTGGCCTTCTGGCCAAAATCCTCGACCAACTTCTCGATCAGGCTGACGATGTGATCCTCGATGTACCTTTTCATGTCAGTGTGAGCCTTGTGCAAATGATCGCGCTCTTCAAACTTCTTCCCCAAAACGTCAGGGGACAGGTAAGTCCCGTTCGCAGCCTTACCCTTCGTCCCACCCATGTCCTTCAGGACACCATTGAGCTCCTTGACAACCTGATCCAAGGCGTCAAGATTAACGCGGTATTCCTTAGCCATGACTGGCCTCCCCGTTCGTGCCAATACCATTCTTACGTCGCCAGTCACGCAACGCGACGGCGGAGCCAACGACCGTGCCGACGGCCAGGATTGCGCCGCCGACGATGTAGATGGAGTAGCGAGCGCGCCGGTCCTCTTCGCTTTCGCCCAGGGTGACCGAGACCGGTCGGATGTTGAGGCCGGCGGCCGAGTTCTTGATTTTGTCCGGCTGAGGTTCGCCGGTGGGCCGCTCGTCGTCGTTGAGGGCCGCTACCGGGTCAACGACACCCCAGCCGATGAAGTCATCGCGTTTCGTGTTGACGCGTGCCGCGGTCTTTTCCAGGTGCCAGATGACTTCCTGAGGCGTCCACCGCCCGCCAGGCTTTTCGTTCTTGTGCTTCGCAATGAGCAGAGCCGCGGCTCCCGCGGCGTACGGTGCAGCGAAGCTGGTGCCCTGGTCTACGCAGTTGCCCCCGTCGGGAACGGTGGAGACCATGCTGACGCCCGGGGCCGCGATATTGACGAACGATCCGGACTGGGAAAAGGGCGCGCGCTCGTTGTTGCGGTCGGAGGCGGCTACCGCCATCACGTTGGGATAGTCCTCGGAGTAGGCGGCCGGCCACATGTCCTTCTTGCCGCCGTCGGCGCCGCCGTTGCCCGCTGAGGCAACGATCAGGACCTTGTGCTCATTGGCATAACGGACTGCGTCCTCAAGGAATTGCAGGCGTACCCTACTGGCGTCCGTACCCTGGGAGATATTGATGATGTCGACGCCCAGGTCGGTCGCTTTTTTGATGGCCTTGGCCAGGTTCTCGGCCTTGCTGCCGTTTTCCGAGTTGGTCGTTTTGAACGGGATGATCTTCGCTCCGGGCGCAATGCCGGTGAAACCGGAGCCCCGGATCTGATGGGCAGCGATGATGCCCGCGACCTTGGTGCCGTGACCGACCTGGTCCTGGTCCGGCTTGCCGCCACCGGCGATGCTTACGCCCGGAGAGAGCGCGGGCGCGATCTGCTGGTTGTTTCGATCAACACCCGTGTCGATGACGGCAACCTTGACGCCCTGCCCCGTCTTGCCGTTCGCCCACAACTGAGTGGTCAGGAGGCGCTGGAGCGACCAGGGGGTCTCTTTGATGTTGTTGGTGTTGAACTTGCATTCGCCACTGTTGAGCGGCATGTTCTCGTCCGCGACCGCCGGCGCGGCGGTCGCGCAGGACAGGCCGGTGACGCAAGCCGCCGTGACCAGTGCGCCCGCCGCTCGTCGGCGGTGCCCGGCTCGGTGACCAATGGCGCGAGATCCCACGGGTTGTCTGCTCTCCATCTGTGGCGTAACGGTCAGGAACGAGGGGTGAAAGGCGAGGGGGAAGGGCGAGGAAGAGGCGGGAGGTCTGCGGAGGAATTGGGGTGGAAGCCGCGAAGCGGAGGTGGACGGCAGAAGGGCGAGCGCACTATTTGCAGCGCGCTCGCCCTCATTGACCACTGTGCGAGCCGTGAGGGCTGCTCAGCCGGTTGCCATCCGTACCTGTGCTGACGCGAGGTCAGCCCGCCCAGATACCGGCGTTCTTGTGCTCAGTGCTCTGGTAGTTCTGAGCGGCCTGGTCCAGCGCCTTGGCGATGGCCTCGAGCGTCGAGTGCAGAGAAGCGGCGCGCTGGTCCCACTCGCGCTGGCGGGCCTGGTAGCCCTCCTGCGCCGAGCCTTCCCAGCTCGCAGCGATCTTCTTGACGCCCGCCTCGAGGTCGTCGAGCTGCTGACGGATCTTGTTCGCCGTGTTGCGCACGTCGGAACTTGCCTGCTGGATCGTCGCAAAATTAACGAGGATCTGGCCGGACATGATGTCTCCTCAGGAGTTGGTGAAGCCTGGTCGATTCACAAGCCACAACGGGGCCGACAGGTCGGCTGGCGCTGCGGCGAGGCCGGCGCGCCGCGGGAGGCGGCGCGGCCGCATCATCCGAACGGGGAGTCCGCCGATGCGTTGACGTGCGAGATCGACTGCGCCTGCTCCTCTTCGGAGGCGGAGTAGTTCTTCGTGGTCTGGTCGATCGCTTCCTTGATCTCAGCCAGAAGCTGGTTGATCCGGTTCGCGTCGTCGTTCACCTTCGACTGCAGCTGGTTGTACTGAGTGGCCGCAGCACCCCTCCACCCAGACGTGATGTTGTCGACGACCGTGTTCAGGTGACGGATCTCGCCCTCGATCGCCTGGTTGACGGAGGCGATCTTGCCGCTGAACGCGACCATCTCCTCTTCAGTGGTTGTGTACTGCTGACCAGCCATAGTCAACGTCCCCCATGAGACTTGTACGTCGACCGCGCGGCATCAGGTGACGGCGCTGCGCGGTTGGCATCTCCTGTTGATGCCTTGGGCCACATTACCCACTCCATACGGTTGTTCCCAACAGGGGGCGGGTACTTGTGACGGGATCACAACATTGTCAACTACCCGTGGCCGGAACGTTGTTCGCGGGAATGGGATAGATGGGGCGGTATCGGTCTACCCCGGGGGGATACGGCGCACTACTACGACAGACCGCGCCGGTGCCCCATGACAGGGACCGGCGCGGCCGGGCGTCAGGAGCCCTGCGGCTGCTCCGCTGCCTCCATGTTCAGGGACGGGCCCGAGGAGAGCAGTTGCGACCAGTCCTTCAGGATCGCCGGGACCTTCGCTCCCGCATAGCCGAGGTGGGCCTGGTTCTGCCCGACCTCCTGGTCGGCCTTGCCGGCCTTGTTCCCGCCGTCGTTATTGATCGGCACGGGGTACCGAAGACCGGTGTCGGTGACGAGGTACATGGAACCGTCGCTGGGCTTCTGCTTCGCGTTGTTCACCTCCATGTACAGCTGACCGCTGCCAGGGGTGACGTACGCGGTGGAGCCGGACGGGGTCTCGGCCGGGTATTTGTCACCCACCCAGGTGCCCATGTCCGGTACGCCGTTCGGGTATCCGAGCTTGTCGCTGCCGGGGAACTTACTGTTGGTGCCCTTGTAGAAGTTGCAGGTCACACCGTTGTCGGTGGGAACGGCCGGACCACCGGTCTGTGATGCTTCCTTGAAGTAGTTGGCCATCTCGACGTCCTCGATCGGCCAGGGGTTGTCATAGCCGTAGAACTTGCCGTGGAAGTCCTTGTACCGACTGTTGTTGTCCTCGTCAGGCGCCGGGTGGATCCTCGCGCTGGACAGCGAGGGCACCTTCAGCTCCTTGCCGCTGTGGGTGGGGTCCAGCTTCTTGGCGTTCTCGCCGTTGACCAGCATGTTGGCGATGAAGTCCGAGACCTGCTCGACGTCGGTCTTGGTCACGACGTACTTCTGGCTCGTTGAGCTGTCCTGGACCACCGTGCCGACCGTGCGGTACTGGTCGGGAACAGCGTTGGGGGGAGCGGTGGTCGTCGTGCCGACGCCTTCCACCGGCGGCTCGAAGATCGGGATCGGGCTGGGGATGAGCGTGTTCAGCCATTGATCGGTGACCTGCTGCGGTGACCGCCCATGGAAGACCGCTCGACGCAGGTCCTCGTTGGCCTGGTCCGCCGCACTCTTGGACATGGGCCGCCGGCCCATCATCGTGGCGTCGAACTCGAACTTCATCCCCTTCTCGTCGACCAGGTACTTCTTCCCCTCAGGATCCTGCACATACAGCGCCTGGTGCAGATCCAGCACGCCCGGGCTCTTGTCGAACTGCTCCTTGTCCTTGCCCCCAAGGACGAACACGGACTGCTGCGGCTTGCTGCCGCTGCTACTGCCGGGACGGTTGCACACCGCCCAGGTCTTCGGCTTGTCGACGTCCTCCTTGGCGGGCAGGCGGTCCGGAGCGAACGGGATGCCGATGGCCGGGCCGTGGCTGATCTTTCCGTCCAGCTGCTCCTCAGTGACCTTGACGACCTGGAACTTGTTCGGGTCGAGAAGAAGTCGGGCCGATGCGAGGTTCAGGACGGGGTGGAGCAGCTTCCGGTCCTTGCCATTGGCGTCCTGGTCGTTCAACACGACATAGCGCGTGGTGGACGGGTCCCCGACGAGTACGTTGCCGCCGACGTCGTCCCAGCCCTGCGGAGCGACAGGCTTGATGATCCCGCAAGCTCCGAACCCCACGAGAATCAGGACACTGACCACGATGCCGGGCACCACCGCCTTGAGCGGCTTCGGTGCGCTCTCGATCGAGCCATTTGGCAGCGGCTTCAGGAATGCCGCATTCGTGCGCTTTCGCGCGAACGAATACGCATTTAGCTCGTCCCGACGTGATGCCATTGTTGCTTTCTCTCCCCGCCTGTCGGATCTACCAACGACCGCCCCCGGCACTCACGCCGTAGCGCCCTCTACTATGCCGTGTGTCGATCGACCCGTACCGTACGGGTGCCACCTTCCAACACACCAGTCTCGGCGGCGGCGATACGCCTAGAGGCCACACCACCAGTAGAGGAGCAGGCCGGGGGATGTCCAGCGCCACCAGGGCTCGACGCCGCAACGGGCGGCAACAGCAGCAACAGCCTTCCGCTGCACCGCAATATGCGGGAAATGCTGGCCAAAACGGCACAGCGCGGGGCAATAGAGGAAATCGCGGCCAGGGTCCGGCGCCCCGTCCGTCCGGCCCGGTGTCGCCGCGTCTGCGTCAACAGGCCGGGAATATCGGCGGTGTTCGGGTACAGCAGCTGGCCATCGTCGAAATCGCCGCCGCGCTGGTATTGGTGGGTCTGTCGATCGACCACCCGGTCGCACTGATCACCTCGATCGTGCTGGCGGCCGTACTGGTGATCTTCGCGCTCGGCCGACGGCGTAAGATTCCGCTGCCGGAATGGATCACGACCGTGCGCGCGATGAAGCGCCGCGGCAAGAACGGTAATTCCGCGCTCGCCGCCACGCAGGGCGTCGACCCGGCGTTCGCTCCGGTCGTGGAGTGCGAACCGGCGCTGCGGACCTACGAGTACACGACGGACTCGGACCAGCGCGCCATCGGCTTCGTCGGGGACGGAACGTTCCTGACGGCGATCGTTCAGGTGGATGCCCGCGACGAGCCGCTGCGGCCGCAGCGCGGCAGCCACATGATGCCGCTCGAGGTGCTGCACACCGCGCTCGACGTGGAGGACATCCACCTGGAGTCGGTGCAGTTCGTGCAGTACACCCAGCCGGCGCCTGCGCCGCATCTGCCCGAACAGGCCGTCGCGGCCCGTTCGTACGCGCCGCTGCAGGCGCAGGCCCAGACTCCCGCCCTGCAGCTGACGTGGATCGCGCTCAAGCTCGACCCGGAGCTTTCCTCCGAGGCCATCGAGGCCCGCGGCGGTGGGCTGGAGGGCACCCAGCGCTCACTGCTGCGCGCCGCCGACCAGCTCGTCAGCCGGCTCACCGCACACGGTGTACGCGCCAAGGTGCTCAACGAGCGCGAGGTCGTGGCCGCGGTCGGCACCGCGGTGTGCGTCAGCCCGCGGGCCGCCAGCGGTGCGATGGGACGGGACGGGCGGGCCGCCCGGCGTACCCAGGAGACGACGCGGGCGATGCGCTGCGACGACCGCTGGCACTCCACCTACTGGATCGGCCGCTGGCCCCAACTGGGCGAGGGCGGTGCACCGTTGGCGGCCATCACGCAGCTTCTGACCAGCACGCGGGCGATGGCGAGCACCTTCTCGCTGACCGCCACGCACGGCGGTGGCCGCCTCCCGGCGATCACGGGGTACGTCCGACTGTCGACCCGAAGTGAAAGCGAACTCTCCTCCGCACAGAACGAGTTGGAGCGCCGTTCCGGTTCCGTGAAGGTCGGCCTCGTACGCCTCGACCGCGAGCAGCTGCCCGGTCTGCTGGCCACGCTTCCCCTCGGAGGTACCCGCTGATGGCCACTCCCACCTATCAGCCCCGTGTCAATGTCCAGGGCAACGGCTGGCGCAACCCCCCGATCGGCGCCGACACCAGCCGCCGGCTCAACCACCAGCCCCGGCCGGAGGAAGAGGAGTCGGGCCCGACGGGACCGCGGCTCCGGCCCGGCTTCGGGCTGCGCGGACCGCGCCGCAACCCGCACGTCCTGACGGCCGAATCACTCGGTGCACTGACCCTGCCGGTCGGGGACGACGGCGTGATCATCGGCATCGATCCGCAGAACCAGCCCGCCGTCCTCAGCCTGCTGCGGCCCGCGCCGATGGAGATCGCGCTGGTCGGCAGCATGTGGATGGCGCAGGTGCTGGGGCTGCGTACGGTCGCCACCGGGGCGCGCGTCGCGGTGGAGACCGCCCGGCCGCAGGCCTGGGGCCAGATGGCGCAGGCCGCGGGCGGCGGGCAGCAGTGTGTGTCGATCCATGAGGTGCGCCAGATCGCGCCACAGGGACCGTCGGTTTCCAGCCCCGTCCTGGTCGTCCGCGACATGGGTGCGCGCCCGCCGCGCAATCAGCTCGCGCCGAGCCCCTGGCAGTCGGTGCTGACCGTGCTTCCGTTCCTGGGGCCGAGGTCACCGCAGATGCTGGCCCGCGCCGATCTGGTCGGTCTGCAGCGGCTGTCCCCCGAAGAGGCAGAGGTTGTGACGCGGATCATGCGGCTGCCCGAGCAGGTCGGTGCGGTGCTGCCGACGCTCAGCGACAACGCCATGCTGTGGTGCTCGCGCGACGGGCACCAGTTCGTGATGACCCAGCCGACGGAGGCGGAGACCAACCTGCTCGGCGGGCCGCGCCGTATGGACTGACCGAATTCCACGAATCTGTCGGCCGGTTGCCCCTGGGCGCTAAACGCAGCGCGTACGCAACCGGCCGCGGGCGCATTTTGCGGGCGCATCCACGGATGCGCCCGTAGGTGTGCCAATGGGGCTTGAAGACGACATGGCATCGACTGCCGTTATGGGCCGAGTCTTGACTAGGCTGTGTCGAGAGCGTCGAGAGCGCAGAGACACACCACAAAGGCAGTGCACGACGGCAGTCGATACGGGGATGGAGACAAGCAAGTGTTGGCGCAGCCCCGGGTGGCGCGTTCCGACGTCCGATACATCCGTTACATCCGATCGATCCGCCTGTATCCGGTCCTGCCGTTCAGGTGCGTTGCAGTAGACCAGGAGGCACAGTGAACGACCAGGAGGCTTTCCGCCCGGACGGGAACGATCCTGACGACGACCAGTCCGAGTTCGATCTGACCGGTGAGTTCAAGATCGATTTCACCGCCCCGGCCTGGTACGCCAGCAGCGACACCAGCGGGGGCGGCGCGAGCTCTGCGCCCGTTTCCCCGGCTCCTCCTGCGCCTGCGCCCGCAACTCCGCCTCTCGGAGGCCCCCCTCTTGGTGCGTCGACACCGGCGCCGCCGCCCACCGGGCAGCCGCTGCCGGGGCTCGCGCAGGGTGCGTCCGGCCCGACCGCGCCGGCATCGATGACACCGCCCTCGGACCTGGCGCCGCCCGGATTCCCGATGCTGCGGCCCACCGAGCCGGACAATCAGGCTCCTGCCGAGGCACGGGAGCCCGCGCCGACTGCGGACGCCGGCAACGACAATGTGCGTGCGGGCTCTGGTGTCGATCCCTCGGCCTCGCTCTGGGACGACGACGATGACGACGAGCCGGCCGCGGAGGAGACCACCCCGGCGGCCGGGTCCGAGGCGGCGGCGCAGCCGGAGGCCACCGGTGGCGACGCCGCGGCGCCCGCTCCCGCGCCTCAGGCGGCCGAGCAGCCCGCTCCGGCCGAGGGCCAGGCCGCGGTGCCCGCGCAGGCTCAGCAGGCCGCACAGGGCCAGCCACAGCAGGGTGTGCCGCAGCAGGTGCAGCCGCAGCCGGACGTCGCGCAGCAGGCGGCTCCGCAGCAAGGGGCGCCGCAGGGTGCTCCCCAGCAGGGTGTGCCGCAACAGGGCGCGCCCTGGGGTGCCGCCCCGGAGGGTCAGCAGCAGGGGGTTCCCCAGCAGGGTGGACTGCCGCCGCTGCCGCCGGAGTTCCCGCCCGCGGACCCGCGCATGGCACAGGCCCAGGCCGCCCAGCCGCAGCCACAGCAGCAGCCCCAGCCGCAGCAGCAGGCGCCCGCCCAGCAGCAGCCGCCGCAACAGCAGCCGCAGCAGCCCCAGGCCGGTTACCCGCAGCAGGCCCAGCAGCAGCCGCAGCAGGCCTACCCGCAGCAGCAGGGCCAGCCCGGCCAGCCGCAGCCCGCCTACGGCTATCCGCAGCCCGCGTACGGCTACCCCCAGCAGCAGGCCCAGCAGCAGCCCCAGCAGCAGCACCCCAACGCGGCCGCCCAGCAGGGCGCTTACGGCTATCCGCAGCAGGGCGCCCAGGGTTACCCGCAGCAGGGCCAGCAGCAGGCGGCGCCCGGTTACGACCAGCAGCAGGCGCAGCAGCAGGCCCAGCTCCAGGCCCAGCAGGCGGCCCAGGCCCAGCAGGCACAGCAAGCCCAGCAGGCGGCCCAGGCCCAGCAAGCCCAGCAGGCTCAGGCTCAGGCTCAGGCTCAGCAACAGGCCCAGCAGGCCCAGGCGTTCCCCGGCCAGCAGGCCGCCGACCCCAACGCCGCGGCGAACTACGCGCAGTACTCGCAGCCGGGCCAGCAGCAGCCGCAGCAGCGGGCCGCTCCGGGCGCGCCGCTCGGCTACAGCGCCGCCGTCGAGCTGTCCTCCGACCGGCTGCTGCGCAACCAGCCCAAGAAGCGCAAGCCGGGTGCCAACGCCCAGCCGTCGAAGTTCAAGCTGGGCGCGAAGAAGGAAGAGGCGGAGCGCCAGCAGAAGCTGGCTCTGATCCGTACGCCGGTGATGTCCTGCTACCGGATCGCGGTGATCAGCCTCAAGGGCGGCGTCGGCAAGACGACGACCACCACGGCGCTGGGCTCGACCCTCGCGTCCGAGCGGCAGGACAAGATCCTGGCGATCGACGCCAACCCGGACGCCGGCACGCTCGGCCGACGGGTGCGCCGCGAGACCGGTGCGACCATCCGTGACCTGGTGCGCGAGATCCCGAATCTGCACAGCTACATGGACATCCGCCGGTTCACCTCGCAGTCCCCCTCGGGTCTGGAGATCCTCGCCAACGACGTCGACCCGGCCGTCTCGACGACCTTCAACGACCAGGACTACCGGCGGGCGATCGACGTCCTGGGCAGGCAGTACCCGATCATCCTCACCGACTCGGGTACGGGTCTGCTCTACAGCGCGATGCGCGGGGTCCTCGATCTCGCCGACCAGTTGATCATCATCTCCACCCCGTCCGTGGACGGTGCGTCCAGCGCCAGTACGACGCTGGACTGGCTGTCCGCGCACGGCTACGCCGACCTGGTGCAGCGCGGTATCACGGTCATCTCCGGTGTGCGCGAGACCGGCAAGATGATCAAGATCGAGGACATCGTGTCGCACTTCGAGACCCGGTGCCGCGGTGTGGTCGTCGTCCCCTTCGACGAGCATCTCGCCGCCGGTGCCGAGGTCGATCTCGACATGATGCGGCCCAAGACCCGCGAGGCGTACTTCAACCTCTCCGCCATGGTGGCCGAGGACTTCGCGCGGCTGCAGCAGGGCCAGGGGATGTACCCCCAGCAGCAGATGGGCGGCGATCCGTACGCCCAGCAGCAGTACCAGCAGCAGTACCCCCAGCAGGGCCAGCCGCAGCAGGGCCAGCCGCAGCAGCAGGGCCAGCCCGCCCAGCCGCCGGCCGGTTACCCGCCGCAGCAGGGTGGCTGGACCCAGCAGCCCGGCCAGCCGCCGGCCGGCTGGCAGCAGCAACAGCCCGCTCCGGACGCGCCGTTGCCGGACGGCGGCGGGTGGACGCAGCAGCCGCCTCCGCAGTGAGCGGGGCGTAGGGCAGAGAATGGGCAGGGGCCCCGCACATGGTGCGGGGCCCCTGCCCATTCTGCCTCTGGCGCGTCCTGGCGGCCTTCGGGCGGCGGGAGGCGCCGGGGTCCCGCCCCGGTGGCCGGTACCGCCCGTGCCGCCCCGTCAGGACGACTCGGCGATCAGCCCCCGCGCCTGCTTCACATCGATCGCCATCCGCTCCAGCAGGGCGTCGAGGGTGTCGAACTTCTCCTGGCCGCGGATATAGGCGAGGAAGTCCACGGCGACGTGCAGGCCGTACAGGTCCAGGCCGACGCGGTCGATGGCGTAGGCCTCGACCGTGCGCACCTTGCCGTCGAACTGCGGGTTGGTGCCGACCGAGATCGCCGCCGGCATCGGCTCGCCCTCGACGTGCAGCAGGCCCGCGTAGACGCCGTCGGCCGGGATCGCGGTGTGCGGCAGGGTCTCGACGTTGGCCGTCGGGAAGCCCATCTCGCGGCCTCGCTGGGCGCCGCGTACGACGATGCCCTCGACGCGGTGCGGGCGCCCCAGGACCTCCCGTGCGCCCGTCACATCGCCCTCGGCGACCAGGCGCCGGGTGAGCGTGGAGGAGAACGCCTCGCCGCCGCCCGCCGCACCGCGCTCGAAGAGGTCGATGACCTCCACGGTGTAGTCGTAGGTGGCGCCGAGTTCGGCGAGGGTGGCGACCGTGCCGCTCGCCTTGTGCCCGAAGCGGAAATTGGGGCCCTCGACGACGACCTGCGCGTGCAGCTTGTCGACCAGGACCTTGACCACGAAGTCGGCGGGCGCCAGCTTCGAGAATTCCTTGGTGAAGGGGAGGATCAGTACGGCGTCCACGCCCAGCTCCGCCATCAGCTCCGCGCGCCGGTGGTGCGGCGCGAGCAGCGGTGGGTGGGTGCCGGGCCGTACGACCTCGCTCGGATGCGGGTCGAAGGTGACGACCACCGCGGGAACGCCCAGCTCACGAGCGCGCGCAACGGCCTTCCCGATGATCAATTGGTGGCCGCGGTGCACACCGTCGTACGAGCCGATGGTGACGACGCTGCGTCCCCAGCCCTCGGGGATGTCCTCCAAGCCACGCCAGCGCTGCACTGTGCCCGCTCCTCGCCCGTACCCTTGTCCGTCCACTGCGCCATTTCGCCATGACACAGGTCTAAGACTGCCATGCCGGGGGCGGCGCTTCGCGCGAAGGGTGCCCCGCTGGGGCCCGGGGCCGGTTTCCGGGCGGGGGCGGCCCGGCGGAACGGGGTGCGGTCGGCCTCCGCGACGGCGTACGGGGCGGCGTACGGGGCGGCGTACGCCCCGCCGCGGTGCCCCGGCCGCCCCGGGCGTCGGTCGTGCGGCCGACGGGGGCCTGCGCGGCGGCCACGGACACGGCCGCATCCACGACAACTCCCCTATCGGGTAAGGGAGTTGTGGTGGCAATCCCGCGCCCGCCCTCGTCGCCGGATCCGGCGAACCGCTCGCACGCGCCCCCGTCCGCGCCGTGATTCACTCCGCGCGCCGCGCCGAATGAGTGAATCATCATGCCGCGCTGGACAGAGACAAGGCGAGGGGGATGGTGGAGCGCGGGCCGGCGCCGGCCGGGCCGGGCGGCCCGCGTTCCACCACCTCTCCCCCGCCCTCCGGTACCACCGCGCCCGCCCGAAGAATGGCCCGCCCGAAGCCCTGGGCGCAGCAAACGCCGGTGGCCGGCCCCGGCGCGTGGGTCACGCGCCGGAACCGGCCACCGGTCAGTGCCGTCGGCGTCAGCCGAACACGGCCAGGCTCTTCGCCTTCCCGCCCTGGTTCTCGACCAGCGCCAGGAACGTGCCGTCGGGCCCGAACGCCGCCACCGGGCCGCTGCCCTCGAACAGCGGCATCGGGATCCGCGCGCCGTTCATCAACAGCCGCACCTGCGGCTCGGCGACGTCCCAGCGGGTGAACGCCGCGGCCGCCGCCTCCCCGATCGGCATGACCGGCAGCCCCGGGCCCTCGGTGTCGTCCACCGCCGTCTGCAGCTGCTCCAGCGTGCGGGCCCGGTCCAGCTTGTACGGGCCCACCCGGGTGCGGCGCAGCGCCGTCAGATGGCCGCCGACGCCCAGCCCGGCGCCCAGGTCGCGGGCCAGCGCGCGGATGTACGTACCGGACGAGCACTCGACGGAGACCAGCAGATCGGTCACCGGGGTGCCGTCCTCCGCCTCCGTCTCCTCGGCCGAATAGACCACGAACGAGGAGACCGTCACCGGCCGGGCCGGGATCTCCACGTCCTCGCCGTCCCGGACCCGCGAGTAGGACCGCTTGCCATCGATCTTGATGGCGCTGACCTTCGACGGGACCTGCATGATCGCGCCGGACAGCTGGGCGACCCCGGCGTCGATGTCCTCGCGGGCGATGCCGTGCGCCGCCTTGGACGCCGTGATCTCCCCCTCGGCGTCGTCGGTGACGGTCGTCTGGCCGAGCCGGATCGTGCCGACGTACTCCTTCTCCGTCAGCGCGAGGTGGCCCAGGAGCTTGGTGGCCCGTTCGATGCCGAGGACGAGTACGCCCGTGGCCATCGGGTCGAGCGTGCCGGCGTGCCCGACCCGGCGGGTGCGGGCCATACCGCGCATCTTCGCCACGACGTCGTGCGAAGTGAAGCCGGCCGGCTTGTCGACGATGACAAGTCCGCCCGGCTTGTTGCTCTCACGCTTCATTCTGCCGCTCGGCCCTCGTCGTCCGCCTCGTCGGCGTCGTCGCCCGGCTTGCGGTACGGGTCGGCCTCACCGGCGTACTGGGCGCCCGAGGACGCCTCGCGCACCTTGGCGTCCGAGGCCCGCGCCTTGTCGAGCAGATCGTCGATCGTCTTGGCGTTCTCCGGCAGGGCGTCCGGCACGAACGCCAGGGTCGGCGTGAACTTCGTACCGGCCGCGGCGCCCACCGCGGAGCGCAGGATGCCCTTGGCGCTCTCCAGGCCGGCGGCCGCGCTGGCACGCTCCTCGTCGTCCCCGTAGACCGTGTAGAAGACCGTCGCCTCCCGCAGGTCGCCGGTGACCCGGGTGTCCGTGATGGTCACATGCGTACCGAGCCGCGGGTCCTTGATACCGCGCTGCAGCTTCTGGGCGACCACCTCCCGGATGAGGTCCGCCAGCTTCTTCGCCCGCGCATTGTCGGCCACTGGTCCGTCTCCTTCTTGTCTTCCACAATTGTGCTTCCACCGGCGGCGGCCTGCCCGGTCGGGGTCAGTCGTCGTCGCCGTGCAGCCGTCGGCGTACCGACAGCAGCTCCACTTCGGGCCGCGCGGCGACGAGGCGCTCGCAGCGGTCCATGACATCGGTGAGATGCCCGGCGTCCCCGGACACCACCGCCAGGCCGATCAGAGCCCTGCGGTGCAGATCCTGGTCCCCGACCTCCGCGACGCTCACCGCGAACTTGCGGTGCAGCTCGGCGACGATCGGGCGGACGACGGAGCGCTTCTCCTTCAGCGACCGTACGTCGCCGAGAAGCAGGTCAAAGGACAGCGTCCCTACGTACATGCAAGACGGGTCAAGCCACCCGTGGGGCCTTAGGTGTACGAGTCCTTGGAACCGTACGAGTCCTTGGCACCGTACACGCAACGGCCGGGGCCGATCGACGGATTTTCCTCCGCCGACCGGCCCCAGCGTCCGTTCGTCGCCCGGTCCACCATCGCTGGTGGACCGTGCTCCGCGCGGGCAGTGATCCGCGTGATCAGCCGCGCGGCTTCTCGCGCATCTCGTACGTCGCGATGACGTCGTCGACCTTGATGTCGTTGTAGTTGCCGAGGTTGATACCGCCCTCGAAACCTTCGCGAATCTCGGTGACGTCGTCCTTGAAGCGACGCAGACCCTGGATGTTGAGGTCCTCCGCGACCACCTTGCCGTCGCGGATGAGGCGCGCCTTGGTGTTGCGCTTGACCTCGCCGGAGCGGATGAGCACACCCGCGATGTTGCCGAGCTTGGACGAGCGGAAGATCTCGCGGATCTCGGCCGTACCGAGCTCGACCTCCTCGTACTCCGGCTTGAGCATGCCCTTGAGGGCCGCCTCGATCTCCTCGATCGCCTGGTAGATGACCGAGTAGTACCGGACGTCGACGCCCTCGCGCTCGGCCATCTGCGTGGCACGGCCTTCGGCCCGCACGTTGAAGCCGATGACGATCGCGTCGGAGCCGGACGCCAGGTTGATGTCGGACTCCGTGACCGCACCGACGCCGCGGTGCAGCACCCGGATGTCGACCTCGTCGCCGACGTCGAGCTGGAGCAGCGAGGACTCCAGGGCCTCGACGGAACCAGAAGCGTCACCCTTGATGATGAGGTTGAGCTGCTGGACCTCGCCGGCCTTGAGCACCTTGTCGAGGTCCTCGAGGGACACCCGGCGGGTGCGCTTGGCGAAGGCGGCGTTGCGCTCGCGCGCCGCGCGCTTCTCGGCGATCTGACGGGCCGTACGGTCCTCGTCGACGACCAGGAAGTTGTCGCCGGCGCCCGGGACGTTGGTCAGACCCAGGACCAGGACGGGGGTCGACGGACCCGCTTCCTCGACGTTGTTGCCCTTGTCGTCGAGCATCGCCCGGACTCGGCCGTACGCGTCGCCGACGACCATCGTCTCGCCGACGCGCAGCGTGCCGCGCTGGACCAGGACGGTCGCGACGGCGCCGCGGCCACGGTCGAGGTGGGCCTCGATCGCGATGCCCTGCGCGTCCTGCTCCGCGTTGGCGCGCAGGTCGAGCGAGGCGTCCGCGGTCAGGACCACGGCCTCGAGCAGCTGGTCGATGTTCAGACCCTGGCGGGCGGAGATGTCGACGAACATCGTGTCGCCGCCGTACTCCTCGGCCACCAGACCGAACTCGGTGAGCTGGCCGCGCACCTTGGTCGGGTCGGCGCCCTCGACGTCGATCTTGTTGACCGCGACCACGATCGGCACGTCGGCCGCCTTGGCGTGGTTCAGCGCCTCGATCGTCTGCGGCATGACACCGTCGTTGGCCGCCACCACGAGGATCGCGATGTCGGTCGACTTGGCACCACGGGCACGCATGGCGGTGAACGCCTCGTGACCCGGGGTGTCGATGAAGGTGATCCGACGCTCTTCGTCGTTGACCTCGGTCGCGACCTGGTAGGCACCGATGTGCTGGGTGATGCCACCGGCCTCGCCCGCGACGACGTTCGTCTTGCGGATCGCGTCGAGCAGGCGGGTCTTACCGTGGTCGACGTGACCCATGACGGTCACGACCGGCGGACGGGAGACGAGCATCTCCTCGCCGCCCTCGTTCTCGCCGAACTCGATGTCGAAGGACTCGAGCAGCTCGCGGTCCTCCTCCTCCGGGCTGACGATCTCGACGACGTAGTTCATCTCTTCGGCGAGCAGCTGCAGCGTCTCGTCGGAGACCGACTGGGTCGCGGTGACCATCTCGCCCAGGTTCAGCATGACCTGGACCAGGGACGCCGGGTTGGCGTTGATCTTCTCCGCGAAGTCCGTCAGCGAGGCACCGCGCGACAGGCGAACCGTCGCACCGTTGCCGCGCGGCAGCATGATGCCGCCGACCGACGGGGCCTGCATGGCCTCGTACTCCTGACGACGCTGCCGCTTCGACTTACGGCCACGACGCGCCGGACCGCCGGGACGGCCGAACGCACCCTGCGTGCCACCACGGCCACCGGGACCGCCGGGACGACCACCGAAGCCGGGACGGCCGCCGAAGCCACCGCCGCCGCCACCGGGACCGCCGCCACCGGGACGACCGGCGAAGCCGCCGCCGCCACCCGGACGACCGCCGCCACCGCCACCGGGACGGCCGGCGAAGCCGCCGCCACCGGGACGACCGCCGCCCCCGGGACGACCGGCGCCCGCGGGACCGCGACCGCCGCCGCCACCGGGACCCGGACGCGGGCCGGCAGCCGGACGCTGCGGCATCATGCCCGGGTTCGGGCGGTTACCGCCGCCGCCGGGACGCGGGGCGCCGCCAGGAGCAGCACCCTGCGGACGGGGCATGCCACCGGGGGTCGGACGAGCGCCGCCCTGGCCCTGGGGACGGGGAGCACCCTGGCCGCCGCCCTGCGGGCGCGGGCCACCGGGGCCACCCTGGCCGCCGGGACGCGGGGCGCCACCGGGACGGGGGGCCTGCGGACGGGCCATGCCCGTGGAGCCACCAGAGGTGAAGGGGTTGTTGCCCGGCCGGGGGCCGGACGGACGGGCACCGCCGGGACGGCCGCCCTGGCGGTCGCCACCGGGACGCGGGGCGCCGCCACGGCCCTGACCACCCTGCGCGGGCGCCGGACGGGCCGGACGCGGGCCGGGGGTGGCACCGGGACGGGGAGCCGACGAGCCGGCGGCCGGAGCGGCCGGCGCGGACGGCGGAGCCTGGAACTCGGGCTGCGCGGGGGCGGCCGGAGCGGGCTTGGGCGCCGGCGCCTTGGGGGCCGGCGTGGGCCGCGGACCCGGGGTGGGGCCGGCGGCGGGAGTGCTCTTGGGTGCCACGGGGGTCACCGGCGCCTCGGGGGCGGCCGGAGCCGGAGCCGCGGGGCCCGGCTTGGGGGCGCCCGGCTTCGGGGCAGCGGGACGTTCCCCCGCTGCCTTGGCGGCAGGGGAGGTGCCCCCGGCCTGCGCCGGTGAGGGCGCCGACGGCTTCGCGGGGGCCGACTTGCGCGGCGCTGCGGGCTTACCGGCGGCGCGGCCATTGCCGCTGCCTGCCTGGAAAGCGTCGGTCAGCTTGCGAACAACCGGCGCCTCGATCGTCGAGGACGCCGAACGGACGAATTCACCAAGTTCTTGGAGCTTGGCCATGACGACCTTGCTCTCAACGCCGAACTCCTTGGCGAGTTCGTATACCCGGACCTTAGCCACTTCGCTCCTTCTAGGTCCGGGTTGTCCACCGGACCGTCGCTACTTCATGGGCGTACTCATCGCGTACTCATCGAGTGCTCATCGCAATCTCGACCTACTTCCGACTCGCGAGGTACCTGACCGCACGGTTTTCCGTGCGCTGTGCGTTCTTGCTGTGCTTTTACCGCTGTGCGCTATTGCCGTAACGGCTGCTCAGGGCGTCTCCCGTTCGACGGCCCGACGCAATTCCGTCGTGTCGAACGGCCCAGGGCCCCGAAAGGCCCGGGAAAACGCCCGGCGGCGAACCGCCAGATCGAGGCAGACCGGTGTCGGGTGCACATAAGCACCCCGGCCGGGCAGCGTACCGCGCCGATCAGGGGTGCACTCACCCTCGATCGCCACGATGCGCAGCAAATCGCCCTTGGCCGCTCGCTCCCGGCACCCCAGACAAGTGCGCTCAGGGCATGCGCGGGCATGCGTCCGGCCAGACACCGCTTAAGTCTACCTCCCCGCGCCGACCTCACCCCGATGGGGTAAGGACCGAACGTCTGCTCAATATTCCCGTCGGCCGCCGCGACACCCCTACGAGGGAGCCGCGGCGCCGACGCCTTGGTTCAGTCCTGCGGAGCCTGCTGCTCCGTGTCCGGCCGGATGTCGATCCGCCAGCCGGTCAGCCGGGCCGCGAGCCGGGCATTCTGCCCTTCCTTGCCGATGGCCAGCGACAGCTGGTAGTCGGGAACGGTCACCCGGGCGGACCGGGCCGCCAGGTCCACGACCTCGACCTTGCTGACCCGGGCCGGCGACAGCGCGTTCGCCACCAGATCGGCCGGATCGTCCGACCAGTCCACGATGTCGATCTTCTCGCCGTGCAGCTCCGCCATGACGGCACGCACCCGCCCGCCCATCGGCCCGATGCAGGCGCCCTTGGCGTTCAGGCCGGACCGCGTGGACCGCACCGCGATCTTGGTCCGGTGCCCGGCCTCCCGGGCGATGGCGGCGATCTCCACCGACCCGTCCGCGATCTCGGGAACCTCCATCGCGAACAGCTTCTTCACCAGATTGGGATGCGTACGCGACAGCGTCACGGACGGCCCGCGCACTCCCTTGACCACCCGCACGACATACGACCGCAGCCGCGTCCCGTGCGTGTAGTCCTCACCGGGCACCTGCTCCTGCACCGGCAGAATGGCCTCGAGGCGGCCGATGTCCACCAGGACGTTCTTGGGGTCCTTGCCCTGCTGGACGACGCCGGTGACGACATCGCCCTCGCGTCCGGCGTACTCGCCGAAGGTGATCTCCTCCTCGGCGTCCCGCAGCCGCTGCAGGATGACCTGCTTGGCGGTGGTCGCCGCGATCCGCCCGAACCCGGACGGGGTGTCGTCGAACTCGCGGGGCTCGGCGCCCTCCTCGAGATCGGCGGGGTCCTCCTTCGCCCACACCGTGACATGTCCGGTGGCGCGGTCCAGCTCCACCCGCGCCTGCCGGCGGCTGCCCTCGGTGCGGTGGTATGCGATGAGGAGGGCCGACTCGATCGCCTCGACCAGCAGGTCGAACGAGATCTCCTTCTCCCGCACCAGACCCCGCAGGGCGCTCATGTCGATGTCCACGGCTACGCCTCCTCCTTGTTCTCGTCGTTCTCGTCGTTCTCGTCGGTCTTCTTACGGCTGAACTCCAGCTCGACGCGCGCCTTGGCGATCTCGTCGAACTCGACCCGCCGAGCGGTCGGCTTCCGCCCCTTCACACCCGGCACCTCGAGATCCAGCCCCGCCTCGTCCACGAACATGATCCGCGCGATGAGCTCGCCGCCCTCGTGCAGCCGGGCCTTGATCAGACGGCCGGTGGCGCGGCGGTAGTGCCGCAGCTCGGTCAGCGGCCGGTCGGCGCCGGGAGAGGTCACCTCGAGGGTGTACGGGGCTCCGCCCATCACATCGGACTCGTCCAGCGCCTGGGAAACCTCGCGGCTCACGGCCGCGCAGTCGTCCAACTGGACGCCGTCGTCGGAATCGACCACGATCCTCAGCACACGCCGCTTGCCTGCGGGGGTCACCTCGATCTCTTCCAGATCCAGGTCTCGCGCGGCGACGAGCGGTTCAAGCAATCCGCGCAGCCTCTCGCTCTGGGTGGTGCTCATCCGGGTGACTCCTCGGCCGCGTGTGCTGTTGTGGGTAGGTCGCGTGTCGGGTCAAAGCCTATCGGTTCCGGCGGGGTACTGACGATTCGGTGGGCGGGCACGGATACTCTCGCCTGCGGTGATCACTACGGAAGACCCCGGGAAGTGGAACGTGCCGAACGTGGCGCTCACGCGCAGAAGGACCCTGCTGGCCGGCGCCGCCCTCGGGGGCGCCGCCCTGCTCACCGCCTGTTCCGAGGATCCCGGCCCCGAGCGGGCCGAACACTCCTCGGCCGCCGACCACCTGCGCCACCGCGCCGCCGACGACAGCGCCGCGCTGCTGGCCCGCTATGACGCAACCCTGGCCGCGCACCCCGCACTGGAACCGGCCCTGAGCCCGCTCCGCGCCGAAGTCGCCCGCCACGCCAAGGCGTTCGGCAGCGAGGACACCGCCCCCGGCACGGCCCCGCCCCGGGACGCGTCCCCGCACGCCCGCACCGGCGTGTCGGACCGCTCCCCCGCCCCCGCGGGACACGCCGGTCCCCCGGTCCCCCAGGACGAGAAATCGGCCCGCGCGGAATTGGCCGACGCGGAGCGCAAACTGGCCGACCGGCGCGCCAAGGCGCTGGCCACCGCCCCGCCGGAGCTGGCCCGCTTGCTCGCCTCGGTGGCCGCGGCGGGCGCGGCGCACGCCTATCTGCTGGCGCAGGTATGAGGACACGGCAGCCGGAAACGGGCATCGACCAGCGAAGGGGCTCGCACACCATGACGGAAAAGACCCGCGGCGAGGCCCGCGGCGAGACCGGCGGGAAGACGTCGGACGACCGGCAACTGGCGGCGGTACAGGCGGCGCTGGCCGCCGAGTACGCGGCCGTCTACGGCTACGGCGTGGTCGGCGGCCGTATCTCCCGCGCCCGGCGTGGCGAGGCCCAGGCGGCGTACGACGCGCACCGCGCGCGCCGGGACGCGCTGCGCCGCACCGTACGGGACCTGGGCGGCCGGCCTTTGGCCGCGGCGGCCGCCTACGAGCTGCCCTTCCCGGTCCCGGACGCGGCCGCCGCGGCCCGGCTGGCGGCGGAGCTGGAGGACCGGCTGGCGGCCGTCTACGCGGATCTCGTACGGGCCGCGGAGGGGTCCCGCCGGACGGACGCGGCGGCCGCGCTGCGCGAGGTGGCGGTGCGGGCGGTGCGCTGGCGCGGCAGCGGCGTAGCCTTCCCTGGTCTCGTGGAGCGGGCCGCGGCCGGCCCGCCGTCGAGTTCTGCGAGCGCGCCCTCCAACGCGCTGTGAACGACCGGCCCCACGGTCACCGCCCCAGGAAAGGGACAGCCCAGGCATGGCAACGGCCCCCATCGAACCGCCGCAGCGGTTGGTGAGTTCGCTGAGCGGCGATCCGGAGAGCCCGGTACGGCAGTGGCTCGACGCGCTCCCCACGCTGGTTCAGCAGCAGTTGGCGGCCTGGGATCTGACGCTGGAGCGGGTGGACGCCCCCGGTGGCCGCAGCAGTCTGCTGGCGCTGGTACGCCGAACGGACGGCACGCCCGCGGCCTTGAAGTTCCCGGCGCCGGGGGCGTCCGCCCACGAGGCCGCGGCGCTGGAGACATGGGACGGCTGGGGTGCCGTACGGCTGCTGCGCGCCGACCCCGACAGCGGCGCGCTGCTGCTGGAACGCCTGCGCAGCGCCGTGTCGCTGCGTTCCCTGCCCGAGGCCAAGGCGCTCCTGGAGGCGGCCGGAACGGTCCGCCGCCTGTGGGTGGTGCCGGAGACCGGCCATCCCTTCGAGACGCTGGCCGCGCGTACCGAGGACGAGGTGGCAGCGCTGCGGTGGGCCGGCCGGCTCACCCAGGCGGCCGGGCCGCTGGTGGACGAGGCGCTGGAGCTGCGCCGCACGCTTCCCGGCGGGTCCGAGGAGGGGTTTCTGCTGCACGGCGCGTTCCGGCAGGGCAAGGTGCTGGCCGGGGAGCGCGCGCCCTGGCTGACGGTCGGCCCCGAGCCCGTGGTGGGCGAGCGGGCGTACGACCTGGCGGGTCTGGTGCTGGACCGCTTCGATGACCTGCTGGCCGGCTCCGGTGCCGCCGCCGCGGCCCGCCGCCGGGTGGCGAAGCTGGCCGACTCCCTGGAGGTGGACCGGGACCGGCTGCGCGCCTGGTCGCTGTACCGCGCGGTGAGCTACGGCGTCCGGGAGTCGGCGGTGGGCGACCGCCAGCGCGGTGAACTGCTCCTGGAGTTCGCCGCCGCTCTCTAGGCGGCGCCGGCATGGTCCCGGCCGGACATCCGGCCCGCAAAAAAGGCGGGGAGCCCGGCGGAAACCAGCCGCCGGACTCCCCGTTGTCGCGTCGCCGTCAGGCGCTGAGCCGGGCCACGGCCTCCTCGACCGTCAGTTCCTCGCGCTCACCGGTCCGCCGGTCCTTGACCTCGACCACGCCCTCACCGGCGCGCCGCCCGGCGACGACGATGGTCGGCACGCCCAGCAGCTCCGCGTCCGTGAACTTCACACCGGGCGACACGCCGGGCCGGTCGTCGACCAGCACCCGCAGCCCGGCCGCGCCCAGCCGCTCGCCGATCTCCAGCGCGAGCTCGGTCTGCTTGGCCTTGCCGGCCGCGACCACGTGCACATCCGCCGGCGCCACCTCGCGCGGCCAGCACAGCCCCGACTCGTCGTGCGTCTGCTCGGCGAGCGCGGCCACCGCACGGGAAACGCCGATGCCGTACGAGCCCATGGTGACCCGGGCGGGCTTGCCGTTCTGGCCGAGGACGTCCAGCTCGAAGGCGTCGGCGTACTTGCGGCCGAGCTGGAAGATGTGGCCGATCTCGATGGCGCGGTCGATCTTGAGTCCGGTGCCGCACTTGGGGCAGGGGTCGCCCGGCTCGACGACGACCACGTCGAGGTAGTCGTCGACCTCGAAGTCGCGCCCGGCGACGACGTTCTTGGCGTGCATGCCCTGCTTGTTGGCGCCGGTGATCCAGGCCGTACCGGGGGCGACCCGCGGGTCGGCGATGTAGCGGAACGCCTTTCCGGCCAGGCCCTGCGGACCGACATAGCCGCGCACCAGGTCGGGGCGGTCGGTGAAGTCCTCGGCGGTGACCAGCTCGACGGTGGCCGGCGCGAGGTGCTCGCCGAGCTTGCCGAGGTCGACCTCGCGGTCACCGGGCACGCCGACCGCGACGATCTCGCCGTCGACCTTGACCAGGAGGTTCTTCAGCGTGGCGGAGGCCGGAACGTTCAGGTGCGCGGCGAGCAGCTCGATGGTGGGCGTCTCCGGGGTGTCCAGCTCCTCGACGGGGCCGTGGGCCGCGCCGTCGACGGGCTCGACCTTGACCGTGACGGCCTCGGTGTTGGCGGCGTAGTCGCACGCCGGGCAGTCGACGAAGGTGTCCTCACCGGCCGCGGCGGGGGCGAGGAACTCCTCGGAGGCGGAGCCGCCCATCGCGCCCGAGACGGCGGAGACGATGCGGTAGTCCAGGCCCAGCCGCGCGAAGATCTTCTCGTACGCCCCGCGGTGCGCCGCGTAGGCCTCTGCCAGACCCTCGTCGGTGGTGTCGAAGCTGTAGGAGTCCTTCATCTGGAACTCGCGGCCGCGCAGCACACCGGAGCGCGGGCGGGCCTCGTCGCGGTACTTGGTCTGGATCTGGTAGAGGATCACCGGCAGGTCCTTGTAGGACGTGCACTGGTCCTTGACCGTCAGGGTGAAGATCTCTTCGTGGGTGGGCCCGAGGAGGTAGTCCGCGCCCTTGCGGTCCTTGAGGCGGAAGAGGAGGTCGCCGTACTCCTCCCAGCGGCCGCTGGCCTCGTAGGGCTCCTTGGGCAGCAGGGCCGGCAGCAGGACTTCCTGGCCGCCGATGGCGTCCATCTCTTCGCGGACGATGCGGGAGACGTTCTCCAGGACCTTCTTGCCGAGCGGCAGCCACGTCCAGATGCCGGCGGAGGAGCGGCGGACGTACCCGGCGCGGACGAGCAGCTTGTGGCTGGCGGTCTCGGCGTCGGCCGGGTCCTCGCGCAGTGTCTTGATCATCAAGCGGGACATGCGCTGGACCTGTGCGGCGTTGGCCATGGGAGTTTCTCCTGCGTAAGAAAGGTGACTCCCAGGAGGTTAGCCGCACGGGTGTGGAGCACGGAAATGCGTTACCCGCCGGCGCCCGTGCGGCGCCGTATCAGCGGCAGCGGCGCACCCATCACCGCGTAGGGCGTGGGGGCGCTGGGGAACAGCACCCGCCGCGCGATGTCCTGGTAGCCCAGCGACCGGTACAGCCCCCGGGCGGGGCTCTCGATGTCGAGGGCGGAGAGGATGGAGCGGGGCTCCTGCGCCGTGTCCGTGATGCGGGTGATCAGCGCCCGGCCGATGCCGCGCCCCTGGTAGGCGGGGTGGACGTGCAGCTCGGTGATGACGAAGGAGTCGTCGAGCCAGTGGTCGAGCCGTGCGTTGCGCAGATACGGCTCGACGACGGTCGACCACCAGTGGGCGCGGTCGTTGGGCATTCCGTACACGAAGCCGATGAGCCGTCCTGCGGGGGTGGTGGCCCCCAGGGCACGCGCGCCGCGGCAGCCGAGGTGGCGCAGCACGATGTGCCGGCGCACCGCGATCTCGTCATCGCTCAGTCCGAACGCCAGCGCCTGCACCGCGAGCGCGTCATCCACGCGGGCGGCGAGATCGAGGGGGCCGACCGCGACATCATCCATGGTCGCGAGCGTACAAGGCGCTGCCCCCGCAGGGCACGACCTCGCGGAGCACGATCGCGAAGAGATCGCGCCGCTGCGGAGCGGCCGGAGGAACGGTTCAGCGACGGTTCAGAAGAGCACGCTCATGAACGCGCCGACCTCCTCGAACCCCACCCGGCGGTACGAGGCGCGCGCGGCGGTGTTGAAGTCGTTGACGTAGAGGCTGACGACCGGCGCCACATCGCTCAGCGCATACCGCAGGACGGCCGCCATCCCGGTCTCCGACAGGCCCTTGCCCCGGTAGGCGGGATCGACCCAGACGCCCTGGATCTGGCAGGCGCGCGGGGTGGCGGCGCCGATCTCGGCCTTGAAGATGACCTTGCCGTCCTCGACCCGGGCGAAGGAGCGGCCGGATCCCACCAGCTCGGCGACGCGCGCCTGGTAGAGCAGCCCGCCGTCGCCGGCCATCGGGGAGATGCCGACCTCTTCGGTGAACATGGCCACGCAGGCCGGCATGATCGTGTCCATTTCGTCCTTGCGGATCCGCCGGACGTAGGGATCGGGGGCGATCTCGGCGGACGGCGAGGACGTGACCATCAGCGGCTGGTGGGCCCGGACCTCCCGGGCCGGTCCCCAGTGCGGCTCCAGCAGCGACCACAGCTCGGTGGTGGGCCCCGCCGGCCCCACGATGGAGGAGCAGCGGCGTCCCTGCCGGCGCGCCCGCTCGGCGAAGCCGTGGACGGCCTCGGTGGTGGCGCAGACCGGGACGAGGTTGGCGCCGGCGTAGCAGAGGGATTCCAGCCGGCCGCCGACGTACCAGCCCCACATCTCGCCGCCGAGCCGCCAGGGGTCGAGTCCGGCGATCTGTACGCGGGCGGCGACGAACGCATTGGCGACCGGGTCGCGGTCCAGGACCGCGAGGGCGTCATCGAGCTCCCCGGGCTCGAGGACCTTGATGGTGGTGGTCGTCAGCACGTGTCGGAAAGCCTCACCGTTACGGGCCTGGGAGGGCAGGCGGGAGCAGGTCTTGGCACTTTACCTCCCCCCGCGCGGGAGCACCCGGCCCGCTGCGGAGGCGGTTGGCGGCAAAGCCGCGCGAGCCCCGCGGCCCGGGTGGGGCGGCGGGGCTCGGCGAGGGTGGGACGAGGGATCAGCCGGCGGCGGAGACGACCGGGGTGCCGGAGGCGATGCCGTCCGCCTCCATCTGCGCGGCGATCTTCAGGGCCTCTTCGATCAGCGTCTCGACGATCTTCGATTCGGGCACGGTCTTGATGACCTCGCCCTTGACGAAGATCTGGCCCTTGCCGTTGCCGGAGGCGACACCGAGGTCGGCCTCGCGGGCCTCGCCGGGACCGTTGACGACACAGCCCATGACGGCGACGCGCAGCGGCACCTCCATGCCCTCCAGACCGGCGGAGACCTGGTCGGCGAGCTTGTAGACGTCGACCTGGGCGCGGCCGCAGGAGGGGCAGGAGACGATCTCGAGGCGGCGCTGCTTGAGGTTGAGGGACTCCAGGATCTGCAGGCCGACCTTGACCTCTTCGGCGGGCGGCGCGGACAGCGAGACCCGGATCGTGTCGCCGATGCCCTCGCTGAGCAGCGCGCCGAAGGCGACGGCCGACTTGATGGTGCCCTGGAAGGCGGGGCCGGCCTCGGTGACGCCCAGGTGGAGCGGGTAGTCGCACTGGGCGGCCAGCTGGCGGTAGGCGTTGACCATCACGACCGGGTCGTTGTGCTTGACCGAGATCTTGATGTCGCGGAAGCCGTGCTCCTCGAAGAGGGAGGCCTCCCAGAGCGCGGACTCGACGAGCGCCTCGGGGGTGGCCTTGCCGTACTTCTGGAGCAGGCGGCGGTCCAGGGATCCGGCGTTGACGCCGATGCGGATGGGCGTCCCGGCCTCGGAGGCCGCCTTGGCGATCTCCTTGACCTTGTCGTCGAACTGCTTGATGTTGCCGGGGTTGACGCGGACCGCCGCGCAGCCGGCGTCGATCGCGGCGAAGACGTACTTCGGCTGGAAGTGGATGTCCGCGATGACCGGGATCTGGGACTTCTTCGCGATGACCGGAAGTGCGTCGGCGTCGTCCTGGGTGGGGCAGGCGACCCGGACGATCTGGCAGCCGGAGGCCGTCAGCTCGGCGATCTGCTGGAGCGTCGCGCCGATGTCGGACGTCCGCGTGGTCGTCATCGACTGCACCGAAACCGGTGCGTCTCCGCCCACGGCGACCGAACCGACGTGGATCTTGCGGCTGACGCGGCGGTCGGCGAGCTTGGTCGGTACGTCCGGCATTCCCAGCGCAATGGCAGTCATCTGGCGAGCAACCCCAAGGTGTGGATCAAGGTCCCGAATTCGGCGGGCTCCGGCTTCCGAGATTACGGCACAAGGGTTGCCGCAAGCACATCGCGCCCCTGAGGCCCCCCGAAAGGGGACGGCCGGGCGCCTCCAAACGCCGTGGAGGTGCCCGGCCGTCGCCAAACCCGATTTCCGGCCGGAAAAGCCGTCGGACAGGGGCGCCGTCAGGTCAGTTTCACCGGGTTCACCACGTCGGCGACCAGCACCAGCAGGGTGAAGCAGATGAAGATCCCGGCGACGACATACGCGACCGGCATCAGCTTGGCGACGTCGAAGGGGCCGGGGTCGGGCCGCCGGAAGACCTTGGCGAAGGCGCGGCGGATGGCCTCCCACACGGCGCCGGCGATATGGCCGCCGTCCAGCGGGAGCAGCGGCAGCATGTTGAACAGGAACAGCGAGAGGTTGAAGCCGGCGACCAGGAAGAGCATGGTCGCCACCCGCTGCTCCGGCGGGATGTGCAGGGAGAAGACCTCGCCGCCGACCCGGGCCGCGCCGACCACGCCCATCGGGGAGTCCTGCTTGCGCTCGCCGCCGTTGAACGCGGCGTCCCACAGGTCCGGGATCTTGGCGGGCAGGTGGACCAGCGAGGAGACACCCTGCTCGACCATGTTGCCCATGCGGTCGACGGACTGGCCGAAGGACTGCTGGACGACGCCGCTGGCCGGGGTGAAGCCGAGGAAGCCGGCGGTGACGAACTCACCCGGGACGTAGCCGCCGTGTCCGTCGGTCTTGGCGACCTTGTTCTCTATCAGGTCGGCATGCAGGGTCGTACGGGCACCATGCCGCTCGACGACGATCGTGGCGGGCCCGGTGGTGTCGCGGATCTGCCCCTGGAGGGTGTCCCAGTCCGGTACGGCGTGCCCGTTGAAGGAGACGATCTTGTCGCCGGCCTTGAGGCCCGCGGCCTTGGCCGGGGAGTCCTTGGCGGTCTTCGGGCACTTGTCGGTCTTGGCCGAGGCCGAGATCACACAGTCGGAGACGGACCCGACCTGCGTCGTCTGCGTATTGATGCCGAAGCCCATCAGCACGCTCATGAAGATCACGACCGCGAGGATCAGGTTCATGAACGGCCCGGCGAACATCACGATGACGCGCTTCCAGGGCTTACAGGTGTAGAACAGCCGGTTCTCGTCGCCGGGCTGGAGCTCCTCGAAGGCCGCCGAGCGGGCGTCCTCGATCATGCCGCGGAACGGCGAGGTGGAGCGGGCCTGCAGCTTCCCGTCGTCGCCGGGCGGGAACATCCCGATCATGCGGATGTAGCCGCCGAGCGGGACGGCCTTGATGCCGTACTCGGTGTCGCCCTTCTTGCGGGAGAAGATCGTCGGCCCGAAGCCCACCATGTACTGCGGCACGCGGATACCGAACATCTTGGCCGTGGAGAGGTGGCCGAGTTCGTGCCAGGCAATGGAGAAGAGCAGGCCGACGACGAAGACGACTATGCCGAGGATGGTCATCCAGGTCGTCATGCGCGAACCTCCGAAGGTGTCCGTGCCGCACGGGCGGCCAGTTCGCGGGCGCGGGCGCGCGCCCAGGTTTCCGCCTGCAAGACGTCCGCCACGGTCAGGGAGGTTCCGTTGGCGGGCCGGCCGTGCTCGGCGACCACTTCCGCGACCGTATCCACAATCCCTGTGAACGGCAGCCCGCCGTTGAGGAACGCCGCCACGCATTCCTCGTTCGCGGCGTTGAAGACGGCGGGGGCGGTGCCGCCGAGATCACCCACATGGCAGGCGAGCGGGACGGACGGGAAGGCCTGCGCGTCGAGCGGGAAGAACTCCCAGGTCTGGGCCTTCGTCCAGTCCACGCCGGGTGCGGCGTCCGGGACGCGCTCGGGCCAGCCCAGGCCCAGCGCGATCGGCATGCGCATGTCGGGCGGGCTGGCCTGGGCCAGGGTGGAACCGTCGGTGAATTCCACCATCGAGTGGATATAGGACTGCGGATGGACCACGACCTCGATGCGGTCGAAGGGGACGTCGAAGAGCAGATGCGCCTCGATGACCTCCAGGCCCTTGTTGACCAGGGTCGCGGAGTTGATGGTGACGACCGGCCCCATGGACCAGGTGGGGTGGGCGAGGGCCTGTTCGGGGGTCACGCCGGCCAGTTCCCGCTTCGTACGGCCGCGGAACGGGCCGCCGGAGGCGGTGACGACGAGCTTGCGGACCTCGGCGCGTTCGCCGCCGGCCAGCGCCTGGAAGAGCGCGGAGTGCTCGGAGTCGACGGGGATGATCTGGCCCGGCGCGGCGAGGGCCTTGACCAGCGGGCCGCCGACGATCAGCGATTCCTTGTTGGCCAGGGCCAGCACCCGGCCGGCCTTCAGGGCGGCGAGGGTGGGGGCGAGGCCGATGGAGCCGGTGATGCCGTTGAGGACCGTGTGGCAGGGGGAGGCGGCGAGCTCGGTGGCGGCGTCGGGGCCCGCCAGGATCTCGGGCAGCGGCTCCCCGGTGCCGTAGCGGGCCGCGAGGGCCTCGCGCAGGGCGGGGACGGCGTCCTCCCGGGCGACCGCGACCGTGTGCACCCGCAGCAGATGCGCCTGCTCGGCGAGCAGGTCCACCCGGCCGCCGGCCGCCGACAGGGCGGTCACCCGGAAGCGGTCGGGGTTGCGCAGCACGATGTCGATCGCCTGCGTGCCGATCGAACCGGTCGAGCCGAGGACCACGATGGGGCGGGGGCCGTCCGGGTCGCCGAGGCCGTCGGCGGCCGGCTCGAAGCGCAGGTGCGGATGTGCGAGGGAGTCCGTCATGTGGTCCATTGTTGCCGGTCGGCGGGGCGCCTCGTACGGGGGACCCGGAGGCCGCCCGTACGAGGCCGCGGGCCGGCCGCCTCAGCGGATGGGCCGGCGCACGTTGTCCTTCGCGCTGGGGCCCGGGGTGGCGTCCGCGATCCAGGGGCCGTCGCCGCTGGGGTCGATGGCGCCCTCCTCCAGCCAGGTGTAGCTGCCGCCCAGGACACCGTTCACGATCTTGCGGTCGAGGTCGTCGGTGTTGGTCCACAGCCGGGCGAAGAGCTCCTCGACGCGGATCCGTGACTGGCGGCAGAAGACCTCGGCGAGCTGACGGGCCTCGCGGCCGTGCTCGCCGCTCAGCCGCAGATGCTCGGCCCGTACGCAGGCGGCGCTCATCGCGAAGAGTTCGGCGCCGATGTCGACGATCCGGCCGAGGAAGCCCTGTTTGGTCTCCATCCGGCCCTGCCAGCGGGACATCGCGTAGAAGGTGGAGCGGGCGAGCTTGCGGGAGGCCCGTTCGACATACCGCAGATGCGTGGCGAGTTCGCCGAACTCCTGGTACGTACGCGGGAGTTGGCCGGGTCCGGCGACGAGCTTGGGCAGCCAGCGGGCGTAGAAACCGCCGGCCTGGAAGGCGGCCCGGCCCTTGTCCGCCAGGGATTTGTCGGGGTCGATGAGGTCGCCGGCGACGGACAGATGGGCGTCGACGGCCTCGCGGGCGATCAGCAGATGCATGATCTCCGTGGAGCCCTCGAAGATCCGGTTGATGCGCATATCGCGCAGCATCTGTTCGGCGGGCACGGCGCGCTCGCCGCGGGCGGCGAGCGAATCGGCGGTCTCGAAGCCGCGGCCGCCGCGGATCTGCACCAGCTCGTCGGCCATCAGCCAGCCCATTTCGGAGCCGTAGAGCTTGGCGAGGGCGGCCTCGATGCGGATGTCGTTGCGGTTCTCGTCGGCCATCTGCGAGGAGAGGTCGACGACGGCCTCCAGGGCGAAGGTGGTGGCCGCGATGAAGGACACCTTGGCGCCCACGGCCTCGTGCCGGGCGATCGACTTGCCCCACTGCTCGCGGGCCGCGGACCACTCCCGGGCGATCTTCAGGCACCATTTGCCGACGCCGACGCACATCGCGGGCAGCGAGAGGCGGCCGGTGTTGAGCGTGGTCAGGGCGATCTTGAGGCCGGCACCCTCGGGGCCGATGCGGTGCGCGGCCGGGACGCGTACCCGGTGGAAGCGGGTGACGCCGTTCTCCAGGCCGCGCAGGCCCATGAAGGCGTTGCGGTTCTCGACGGTGATGCCGGGCGAGTCGGCCTCGACGACGAAGGCGGTGATGCCGCCCTTGTGGCCCTCGGAGGCGGGGACGCGCGCCATCACGACGAGCAGATCGGCGACCACGCCGTTGGTGGTCCACAGCTTCACGCCGTCCAGGACGTAGTCCTCGCCGTCGGGGACCGCGGTGGTCGCCAGCCGGGCCGGGTCGGAGCCGACGTCCGGCTCGGTGAGCAGGAACGCCGAGATGTCCGTGCGGGCGCAGCGCGGCAGGAAGGTGTCCTTCTGCTCCTGGGTGCCGAAGAGCTTCAGCGGCTGCGGCACGCCGATGGACTGGTGCGCGGAGAGCAGCGCGCCGATGGCGGGGCTGGCGGTGCCGGCCAGCGCGAGGGCCCGGTTGTAGTAGACCTGGGTGAGGCCGAGGCCGCCGTGCTTGGTGTCGATCTTCATGCCGAGCGCGCCGATCTCCTTGAGGCCGCGCAGCGTCTCGTCGGGGATCTGCGCCTCGCGCTCGATCCGGGCCCCGTCGACCTCGGTCTCGCAGAATCGGCGCAGCGTGGCCAGGAACTTCTCACCGCGCCGCACATCGTCGGCCGCCGGGGTGGGGTGCGGATGGATGAGGTCGAGCCGGAAGCGCCCCAGGAACAGTTCCTTGGCGAAGCTGGGCTTCCGCCAGTCCTGCTCGCGGGCCGCCTCGGCAACCTGCCGCGCTTCGCGCTCGGAAACCTTGCGGATGGACGGAGCGGTCATCAGGAGCTCACCTCGCCGCGGTCGGGAGTGCAGCATCGGCCGCCGGGCAGTGCGTCGGTCGGCCGCCGGACAGTGCTACTTGTGAGGGTTACCCGATCCGTGGGGGTTGCACCAGTGGTGCCGCGGGGAACTGCCGGGCGGGCGGACGGGTATCCGCCATGGGCCATCTGGGGTGCGGCGCCGGCCGCGCGGCGGGCCGCGCTATCCGCCGTTCGGGGGGTGGGGCGTACCGCGCCGGGAGTACGCGCGGCCCCGGCTCCACCCTGAGGTACAGGCCGGGCTCCGTCTCAGACAGGAGGAGCGGGGTGCATCGCGCGCCGTACCGTCGAACTCCGGCATGACGGGGGCCGGCATGCCGGGGGGCAATGGGGGACGCGGCGCGCTCCGGAACAGGGTGCCGGAGCGCGCCGCGGCCTGGGGCCGGCGCCGGGGGGTGCGCCGGCCGGAGCCTGGACGGCAGTACGGCCCAAGGGATGGCCGTCGCTGTCCACCAATCCAGGCCGGTCGGTGACTGCTGTGTTCGGTTTCGGTTACAGCGCCAGGCCGGTCAGGACCAGCACCCGCTCGTAGGTGTAGTCGTCCATCGCGTACCGCACGCCCTCGCGGCCGACACCGGACTGCTTGGCGCCGCCGTAGGGCATCTGGTCGGCGCGGTAGGACGGCACATCGCCGATGATCACGCCGCCGACCTCCAGGGCGCGGTGGGCGCGGAAGGCGGTGCGGGTGTCGTGGGTGAAGACGCCGGCCTGCAGGCCGTACTTGGAGTCGTTGACCGCGGCGAACGCCTCGGCCTCGCCGTCGACCTTCTTGATCGTCAGCACCGGGCCGAAGACCTCTTCGGTGGCCAGCGTCGTCCCGGCGGGCACGTCCTCCAGGACGGTCGGCGCGTAGGAGGCGCCGTCGCGCTTGCCGCCCGCGAGCAGCTTCGCGCCGCGCTGTACGGCCTCGTCCACCCAGTCCTCGACGCGCTTGGCGGCGGCCTCGTTGACCAGCGGGCCGACCTCGGTGGCGTCGTCCGACGGGTCGCCGGTGACCTGGGCGTTGACGGCCGCGACGATCTTGGGGACCAGGCGGTCGTAGACGGAGGCGTCGGCGATGACCCGCTGCACCGAGATGCAGGACTGGCCGCCCTGGTAGTTGGAGAAGGTCGCGATGCGCTGCGCGGCCCAGTCCAGGTCGGCCTCGGAGGCCCAGTCGGCGAGGACGACGGCCGCGCCGTTGCCGCCGAGCTCCAGGGTGCAGTGCTTGCGCGGCACCGAGTCGAGGATGTCGTAGCCGACCTTCTCGGAGCCGGTGAAGGAGATGACGGGCAGCCGCTCGTCCTTGACCAGGGCGGGCATCGCCTCATTGCCCACCGGAAGGATCGACCAGGAGCCGGCCGGCAGGTCAGTGTCGGCGAGCAGCTCGCCAATAATGAGCCCGGAGAGCGGGGTGGCGGGGGCGGGCTTGAGGATGATCGGGACGCCGGCCGCGATGGCCGGGGCGATCTTGTGGGCGCACAGGTTCAGCGGGAAGTTGAACGGCGCGATGCCCAGGACCGTGCCGCGCGAGAAGCGGCGGGTCAGGGCCAGGCGGCCGGCGCCGCCCGCGTCGGTGTCCAGGCGCTGGGCCTCGCCGCCGTTGAACCGGCGGGCCTCCTCGGCCGCGAAGCGGAAGACGGAGATGGCCCGGCCGACCTCGCCGCGCGCCCACTTGATGGGCTTGCCGTTCTCCGCGGAGATCAGCTGGGCGATCTCCTCGGTGCGCTCCACCAGCTGGCGGCCGACGTGGTCGAGGGCGGCGGCCCGCACATGGGCGGGGGTCGCGGCGAGCTCGTCCTGGACGGCGACGGAGGCGGCGATGGCCTCCTCCACCTGATCCTGGGTGGGCACGCTCACCGTAGCGACATGACGTCCGTCCCAGGGGGAGGTGACATCGAAGGTGGCGTCGCCGGTGGTCTTGCGGCCGGCGAGCCAGAAGGCGGTGGGGGCTGCAGCAGTGTTCGGCACAGTGGATCCCGGCCCTTCCCAAGTGGTGGTGTGATGCATATGGCGCCGCATACGGCTCCGCTGCACCCACGGTAGGGGCGCGGCGGCGTCGTGGCGTTTGTCCGAACCGGAGCAATCGGTGTGCGGGTCTCTCCGTGGTGGAGGGGGCGCCGGGGCCGGCGGCGCCGTCGTGTCACTCCTCCGGAGGCGTCGACGTGGCCTTGAGCGCCAGCCACAGCTCCATGCGGACATCCGCATCGTCCAGCGACCGGCCGAGGATCTCCTCCACCCGCCGCATCCGGTAGCGCAGCGTATGGCGGTGGACGCCCAGGTCGGCGGCGGCCGCGTCCCACTGGCCGTGCCGTGCGAGCCAGGCGCGCAGCGAGGCCACGAGATCGCCGCGCCCGGTGGCGTCGTGTTCGCGCAGCGCGCGCAGCAGCCCGTCCGCGAAGGCCCGTACGGCGTCGTCGGCGAGCAGCGGCAGGACGGATCCCGCCGCCACGTCCTCGTGCTCGACCAGCGCCCGGCCGCGGCGGCGGGCGACGTACAGCGCCTGTTCGGCCTGGCGGTAGGCGTTCGCGGCGGCGATCGGGCCGGTCGGCGCGGACAGCCCGATCGTCGGCCCCTCGCCGCGGCCCGCCTCGCCGCGCGCCGGGCGGCCGCGGGGCCGGGACGGCGCCCCGGAGCGGGCCTCGGCCTGGGCGGCGAACTCGGCGCAGGCCGCGGCGGCCGCACCGCCGTCCGCGACCAGCACGATCAGCCGGGTGCCGTCCGGGACGGCGAGCACGGCCTCGCCGGTCCTGGCGGCGGCGGAGTCCATGGCGTCGGCCAGCGCATCGAGTACGGCCGGGGTGGCGGCGCCCGCCGACGGGGCAGGCGGCTCGTCGTCGGCGGCCACCGGCTCGGCCACCACCACCCGGAACGGGGCGTCCAGCAGCCCGCCGTAGAGGCGTCCCGCCACCGCCCGCGCATGGTCCGGCTCCCCCGCCAGCAGCATCTTCAGCACCGCCGCGCCGAGGCGCTGCTCGGCGTCCTGCAGGGCGCGGGAGCGCTCCGTGGTGAGGGTGAGCAGGGCGACGGCGGAGTGCACGGCGTAGCGTTCGGCGGTCCCCAGCGGCGCCCCGGTCCCCACCGCGAGCACGCCGCGCGCCCGGCGCCCCGTGCCCAGCGACTGGAGCTCGACCCGGTCGTCGCCGTCCGTGTCGCTGACCACCGAGCTGGCGGGCGCGGGCCGCTCCCGCAGCCGTCCCACGTCGTCGGCCAGCCGGGCCGCCCGCCGGGCCGCCCAGTCGGGGGCGGCGGCCACCACGGACCCCGATGCGTCGTACAGCGCGGCCCAGCCGTCCAGGTGCGCGGCGAGCCGGGCCAGCAGCTCGGCCGGCCCCTCGGCGCTCAGCGCGGCCCGGGTCAGCTCCCGCTGCGCCTCGAATCCGGCGGTCACCGCGCGATACTGGTCGGCGGCGACGGCGGCCGAGACGGCCTTGCTGATGGCGATGAAGGGCGTCCGGCGGGGCACCCCGAGCAGCGGCAGCCCCTCCTGCCGGGCCGCCTCCACCAGCGCCTCGGGGATTTCCTCGTAGTTCACCCCGACGGCGAAGCCCAGCCCGACGACGCCCGCCTGCGCCACCCGCCGCACATACCGGCGGCTGGCCTCCGCGTCCTCCGCGTCCAGCTTGAGCGCGGTGATCAGCAGCAGCTCGCCGCCCTCCATGTACGGCACCGGGTCGATCAGCTCGCTGGCATGCGCCCAGCGCACCGGAACGTTCAGCCGGTCCTCACCCGCGAGCACGGTCAGCTTGAGCGCGGTGTGGTTGACCAGGGAAGCGAGGGTGTGGGGCATAGGACCTTCGATTGACCTTCGATGACGACGGGAGCCGACGGCCGCCCTGGGGAGCCTTGCGCCGCCCCGTATGAACGACCGCTTCCGATTCTGCCTCAGCGGAGGAATACCGGGGACCGTTCGGGCGGAACGGCGCCCTCGGAACGCAGAAACGACAAGAAGGACACCGACAAGGAGGACAACGGCAAGAAGGACACCGGCAACACTGCGCTATAGGACGTCACCCGGCGGATGCGGCAAACACCGCCCGGCGACTGCTCCCCTCCCTCACTCCCTCACTCCCTCACTCCCTCACTCCCTCACTCCCTCACTCCCTCACTCCCTCACTCCCTCACTCCCTCACTCCCTCACTCGCTTCCCCGCTCCCTCACCCCCGCAGATCCACCAGCACCGGCGGCGCATGCTCGCCCTTCACCGAGGTCACCGAGAGCACCGCATGTCCCGCCGGTACGGAGTTGGCGAGGTCCGAGGCGGACCAGCGCTCCCGCTCGACGGTGCGGACGGTGACGGCCTTGGCGGTGGCCGCCTTGCCGGTGACCAGGTGGCGGAAGATGTGGAACGCCTTGCCCGCGGCGCTCTCCGCGATGATCTGGCGGTCCGTCACATCACGGGTCTCCACCCACTCCTTGCCCCACACCTCGGCGAACCGCGCCCCGTCCCAGGTCGTCACGCCCGCGAAGGCCATCCGGCAGCCGACCGCGCCGAGCAGCGCGCTGCGCAGCGCGTCGGGGACATCGTCCAGCGAGCGCAGGGTCAGCACGGCGCCGGCGTTCGCCGAACGCAGCCGCTGGAGGCCGCGCAGCGCTTCGGCGGTGATGGTGTGCGCCGCCTCGTCCAGCACCAGACAGGCGAAGAGCGAGCGGTCGGTGCGGGCCACCGCGCACTCGGTGAACTGCGCCAGGACCAGCCGGGCGAGGATCCGTGAGGCCTCCGCGTGACCGCGTTCGGGCAGTTCGATGCGGACCCGCAGCGGGTGGTCGAGGGCGCGCAGGGAGACCTGGCGGGTGCCTCCGGTGGGGTCGAAGAAGTCGGCGAAGGCCGGGCGGTCGAGCAGCGCGATGCGGTCGGCGAGCAGGACGCCCACATCGCCGGCGCGCTCCGACTGCCGCGCCCGGGCGTCCAGTTCGCGCAGCAGGGTCTGCTCCCCCGTGTCCTCCAGGGCGGCGCGCAGCGCGCCCATCGCCTCCGGCGCGCCGTCCAGCAGCTCACGCAGCTCGGGGACGGCGGGGAAACGGTCGTGGGCGGCCCGGAAGGGGCCCAGCAGCTGGGCCAGCGCCGTCGCGGCGCGGCGGCTGTCGCCACCGGGCAGCTGCCCGGCGAGGTCGCCGACCAGCGCCTCGGCGAGGATCCCGGCCGCCTCGTCGGGGTCGGTGGTGCCGCCGTAGAGGTCGAGATCGCACTCCGGGTCGGGACGGCCGATCTTGACCACCACGTCGAAGGCCTCGTCCGGTCCCAGATCCGGACCGGCCGGTCCGACGGCGATGACCGCGCACTGCCCGGCCAGCGCCTGGAGGCACATCGACTCCACGACCGGCTTGACGACCCGGGTGGTCTTGCCGCTGCCCGCGGGTCCGACGGCGAGGAGGGACGTGCCGAGCACGGCCGGTTCCAGGGCACAGCCGACGCCGCGGTGCCGGTACGGGTTGCGTTCGTGGTCGGCGGCGGTGCCGATCCGTACCTGGTAAGCGAGCAGGTCGTGGTCGGCGGTCCGGCGGGTCAGATCGCGCCGCCCGGAGGGGTGCGCGCAGGCCGCGGCGCCCTGCCGCAGCACGGTGTCGGTGAAGGAGGCGACGGAGTTCTTGCCGGACCGTACCGAGCGCCAGGCCCGGTCGATCCTGGCCACGTCCACATCGTTCATCCGCCCGGCGCGGGCCTCGGCGGCGAGTTTGTCGGCGGCGTCGGGGGCGCCATGGGCGCGCAGCTCGGGCCATTGGGCGGGGTCGGCGGCGGGCTGGGGGGTGGGGGCGGACGGCGCGGGGCGCAGCCGCCGCACGAGCGGCATCAGGAAGCGGCGGCCCAGCTCGGGCCAGCGGCCCAGACGGCCGAAAACGGTGACCAGGAGGGCCAGGAACAGTCCGTAATAGATGTAGCTGGCCCAGACATAGGCCATCGGGTCGCTGCCGTCCCGCCAGGAGTCCGGCGTGAGCAGCAGCAGCGGCCACATCCAGTAGGTGCCGAGGTAGCCGTTCCACAGCAGCGACCACAGCAGCCAGCCGCACAGGAACGAGATCAGCGCGCCGCTGACCAGCTGGCGGCCGGGGATCCGCTCGGGCTCCTCGGCGGGCCGCGGCCGGTGTCCGTACGTCCAGACGCCGGGTCCCGCCGCCGCGCGCGGCGTGCGGAGCCAGCCGAGCAGCGGCGGCTCCCCCACGGCGGCAGCGCCGGGCGGGGTCGCGGGCACGGCCGGCGGGGTGGGCGGCGCGCTGGGCCGCGGCGGCGCGTCCGGCGGTGCCGTCGGCCGCGGGACCAGTTCGGAGCGGGTGTTACGTGCGTCCTGCGTGCCCTCGGTATCCATCCGCTGCCCTTGTCCCCCTTGAGCCGTCACCTGCTGCCGCCGCTCAATCTACTGGCCGTCCGCCGTCGCTATGTCCGGTGCGGACAACGCAACACGCACACTTCTCCCGAACGGAACATGCCGACGCCGGGCCACCGGCCCTAACCTGCGAGAACAAGACCTCTGTACAACCCTGTACGTCCCCGTCCAACCCAGGAGACTGCCATGACCGAACTGTCCGGTGGCCCGGCCCTCCCCCAGGAACGTCGCATCGTCACTGCGATCCCTGGCCCGAAGTCGCAGGAGCTGTGGGCCCGTAAGCAGGAGACCGTGGCCGGCGGCGTCGGTGCGGTGCTGCCCGTCTTCATCAAGCGCGCCGGCGGCGGTGTCCTGGAGGACGTGGACGGCAACTCCCTGATCGACTTCGGTTCCGGCATCGCCGTGACCTCCGTCGGCAACAGCGCCGAAGCCGTGGTCCGCAAGGCCACCGCGCAGCTGGCCGACTTCACCCACACCTGTGCGATGGTCACGCCGTACGAGCCGTACATCGAGGTCTGTGAGGCGCTCGCCGAGCTGACCCCGGGCGACCACGCCAAGAAGTCCGCGCTGTTCAACTCCGGCGCCGAGGCCGTGGAGAACGCCGTCAAGGTGGCCCGCGCCTACACCAAGCGCCAGGCGGTCGTCGTCTTCGACCACGGCTACCACGGCCGTACGAACCTCACGATGGCGCTGACCTCGAAGAACATGCCGTACAAGAACGGCTTCGGCCCGTTCGCCCCCGAGGTCTACCGCGTCCCGGTCGCCTACCCCTACCGCTGGCTGACCGGCCCGGAGAACTGCGCCCAGGAGGCCGCGGCCCAGGCCATCGAGCAGATCAACAAGCAGATCGGCGCGGACAACGTCGCGGCGATCATCATCGAGCCGGTCCTCGGTGAGGGCGGCTTCATCGAGCCGGCCAAGGGCTTCCTGCCCGCCATCGCGAACTTCGCGAAGGAGAACGGCATCGTCTTCGTCGCCGACGAGATCCAGTCGGGCTTCTGCCGCACCGGCCAGTGGTTCGCGTGCGAGGACGAGGGCATCGTCCCGGACCTGATCACGACGGCCAAGGGCATCGCCGGCGGTCTGCCGCTGGCCGCGGTCACCGGCCGCGCCGAGATCATGGACGCCGCGCACGCGGGCGGCCTGGGCGGCACCTACGGCGGTAACCCGGTGGCCTGCGCCGCGGCGCTCGGCTCCATCGAGACCATGCGCGAGCAGGACCTCAACGGCAAGGCCAAGCACATCGAGCAGGTCATGAAGGCCCGCCTGACGGCCATGCAGGAGAAGTTCGACATCATCGGTGAGGTCCGCGGCCGCGGCGCGATGATCGCGATCGAGCTGGTCAAGTCCGGTTCCAAGGAGCCGAACGCGGAGACCACCGGCGCGCTCGCCAAGGCCTGCCACCAGGAGGGCCTGCTGGTCCTGACGACCGGTACGTACAGCAACGTGCTGCGCTTCCTGCCGCCGCTGGTGATCGGTGACGACCTGCTCAACGAGGGTCTGGACATCATCGAGGCGGCGTTCGCCAAGCTCTGAGCGAGTGCGGACCCGCGATGACCACGGCGCGGCCCGGGACACGGCAGGATCCGTGTCCCGGGCCGCGCCCGTTCTCCCCACACGTTCTCCCCACACGTTCTCCCCGCCCGTTTTCCCGCACCCTGTGCGCTGGGGCGTACACGTGGAGTGGGAAGTGCGGCGTGAAGAAGATGTGGGGGGCCGATGGCGGCAGGGTGATGCGCCTGTCAGGTGTGCCCCCGGTGCCGTACGGTTTTGGCAGATGAGTGAAACACCCCGTCCGCAGGGGACTGCGGGCGATGCCCGGTCGGCGCTTCCCCGGCTCCGATCAGGCCGTGCCCTCGCGCACAACACCGGAACTCCCGCTCTGCGGGGCTCCGGGAATCCTCACCGATCGGATGTCCGCCCGCCCCATACCCCCCGGGGCGCGCGGGACACCGGTCAGCTCGGCCGCCTCGGAACCACCCCCCCTGTTCCGAGGCGGCCGACCCTTTTTCCCTCTCGTTTTCCCTCCCGCTTCCTCGCCCGCTCGGTCCCTGCCGTCGCGGTGCCGCTCTTTGCCGTGATCAGTTGGCAGGTGGCCGGCCATGGGCCGCTGCGCACCGTCGACGAACGGGTCGGACGCGCGGTGGCCGACGGTGTCCTGCCCGCCGGGCCGGCGGAGTTCTTCGCCGATCTCGGCAATACGGCCGTCGCGCTGCCGGTGCTGCTGGCCGTGGTGGCATGGGCTGCCTGGCGCGGGCACCGGCAGCGGCGTCCGCGGGATGCGGCGGGCGCCGGTCCGGTGCGCTGGTGGCTGCCGCCGCTGGCCGCCGCGCTCGCCCTGGCCGCGGTGCCCGCGCTGGTCGTCCCGCTCAAGCTGTGGTTCGCGCGGCCGGGGCCGCCGCAGACGGCGGGCGGCGCCCACGACGGTTTCTACCCGTCGGGGCACGGCGCCACGGCCGCGGTGGCGTACGGGGTGGCCGCGCTGCTGCTGATCCGGAGACCGAGGCGGCCCGGCCGCCGGGCTCGCGCCGCCCTGGTGGCCGGTGTCGTCCTGCTCAATGCCGGGGTCGGCCTCGGGCTGGTGCGCCGGGGCTATCACTGGCCGCTGGATGTGGTCGGCAGCTGGTGTCTGGCCGGGGTGCTGCTGTCGGTGTGGTGGGCGGTGTGCGCGCGGTGGGCGCGGTACGGGACGCGGCGGGCGGAGCCGTAGCGCCGTGGGGGCGTCGCGGCGCGCTCCCTCATCGCTCCCCCGTCGCCCGTGCGGCCGCCGCCTCGTGCAGGGCGAGTTCCAGTACGAACGGGTCGGTGAGCGTGCCGCTGCCGTCCGGCGGCACCAGCCAGCGGACGCCGCCGCGGGCCCGGCCCGGGAAGGGGGTCACGATCCAGCTGCCGCGGCCGGCGCCCCGTACGCCGGTGCCCAGCCAGCGGCCGGTGGTGCCGGGCGGTACGAAGAAGCCGGTGCGGGAGTCCGCGGAGCCGGCCAGGACCGGGCCGGGGCGGGTGAGGACGCGGCGGAGGACGGCGAGGGCCGGGGCGCCGAGCGTGCCGTCGACGATCAGTACGTCCCAGAGCCGGCCGGCCGGCAGGAGCGCGACGCCGAGCGGGTCGCGCTCCCACTGCCACCGGCAGGCCCCGGGGTCCGGTGCCGCTGCCACCAGCCAGTCCACTGCGTTGTTCGCCGCCGCGGCGCTCATGTCGTCCCTCGCTTCCCCGGCGGCCCGCTCGGGCGGCCGTCTCCGGGAGGAAAGACGGCACGGGGACCGGGTCCTTACACGGCTGGCGGGGGCGTTCGCGGACACACAGGGGGCGCGCAACTCCTGGTCGCCCGCCCCCGTGTGCGTCAGCTGTCGAAGCCGAGGCCCACCTTGTCCATGGCCTTCAGCCACAGATTGCGCCGCCCGCCGTGCGTATCGGCGCGGGTCATCGACCACTGGGTGATGCCGATGCCGGCCCAGCGCAGCGGCTCCGGCGGGAAGGGGAGCGGCTTGCTGCGGACCATCTCCAGCTCGGTGCGCTCGGTGCGCTCGCCCGCCAGCAGGTCGAGCATCACCTCCGCGCCGAAGCGGGTGGCGCCGACGCCGAGGCCGGTGTAGCCGGCGGCGTAGGCGACCCGGCCGGCGTGCGCGGTGCCGAAGAAGGCCGAGAAGCGGGAGCAGGTGTCGATGGCGCCGCCCCAGGCGTTGCTGAAGCGCAGGCCCTCCAGCTGCGGGAAGCAGCGGAAGAAGTGCCGGGCGAGCTTCTCGTAGGTGGCCGGGTGGTGGTCGTACTCGGCCCGTACGCCGCCGCCGTAGCGGTAGACGATGTCGTAACCGCCCCACAGGATGCGGTTGTCCGCGGTGATGCGGAAGTAGTGGAAGTGGTTGTTGGAGTCCGAGAGGCCCTGGCGGTTCTTCCAGCCGATGGCGGCGAGCTGCTCGTCGGAGAGCGGCTCGGTCATCAGGGCGTGGTCGTAGACCGGGACGATGTACGGGCGGACCCGCTTGACCAGCGACGGGAAGGCGTTGGTGCCGAGCGCCACATGGCGGGCGAAGATCCGGCCGTAGGGGGTGCGGACGGCCATGCCCATGCCGTCGGAGGTCATGCCGGTGGCGCGGGTGCGCTCGTAGATGCGGACGCCGAAGCCGAGGCAGGCCTGCTTCAGGCCCCAGGCGAGCTTGGCCGGGTTGAGCATGGCGACGCCGTCGCGGTCCCACAGTCCGGCGCGGAAGGTGGGCGAGTCGACCTCGGCGCGCAGTTCGTCCCGGTCGAGGAAGCGGTGGCGGGTCAGGCCCAGGTCGGCGGCGTCCTTCGCGGCCTCCTTGAGCTCGGCCACCTGGTACGGCTCGGTGGCGATGTCGATCTCGCCGGTGCGCTCGAAGTCGCAGTCGATGTTGTAGCGGGCGACGGCGTGCTCGATGGCGTCGAGGTTCCGGATGCCCAGCTCCTCGAGCTTGGCGAGCTCGCCGGGCCAGCGGGCCATGCCGTTGCCGAGGCCGTGGGTGAGCGAGGAGGCGCAGAAGCCGCCGTTGCGCCCGGAGGCGGCCCAGCCGACCTCGGCGCCCTCGATCAGGACGACATCGCGCTGCGGGTCGCGCTCCTTGGCGATCAGCGCGGTCCACAGTCCCGAGTAGCCGCCGCCGACGACCAGCAGATCGCAGGTCTCGTTGCCGACGAGGGCGGGCTCGGCGGCCGGGCGGCCGGGGTCGGCCAGCCAGAACGGGGTGGGTTCGGCATCGGCGAGTGCGTGGACGGGGTACGACGGATGTGCCCCGGACGTGTACGACATGGCAGCTCGTGCCATGGTTCTCAGCTCCTCTTGCTCCTCTTACGGCGGTTCCCGGCCAGCTGGCCGACGACTACGCACAGGACGGCGACCAGGAACATCGCCGTACCGATGACATTGATCTGAACGGGTGTGCCCCGCTGCGCCGATCCCCAGACGAACATGGGAAAGGTCACGGTGGAGCCGGCGTTGAAGTTCGTGATGATGAAGTCGTCGAAGGACAGCGCGAAGGAGAGCAGGGCGCCGGCTGCGATGCCGGGGGCGGCGATCGGCAGGGTGACGCGCAGGAAGGTCTGCACCGGTGAGGCGTAGAGGTCCTGGGCGGCCTGTTCCAGGCGCGGGTCCATGCTCATCACGCGGGCCTTGACGGCGGTGACGACGAAGCTCAGGCAGAACATGATGTGGGCGATCAGGATCGTCCAGAAGCCGAACGGGATGCCCATGTTGAGGAACAGCGTGGCCAGCGAGGCGGCCATGACGACCTCGGGCATGGCCATCGGCAGGAAGATCAGGGTGTTGACGGAGGCGCGGGCCCGGAAGCGGTAGCGCGCCAGCGCGAAGGAGATCATCGTGCCGAGGACGGTCGCGCCGACGGTGGCCCAGACCGCGATCTGCAGGCTCAGCCCGAGCGAGCCGCACAGGTCGGCGACGCCGCAGGGATCGCTCCAGGCGTCCGTGGAGAAGCGCTGCCACTGGTAGTTGAAGCGGCCGTTGGGCTTGTTGAAGGAGAAGACCATCACGACGAGGTTGGGCAGGATCAGATAGCCCAGCGTGCCCAGGCCCGCGATCGTGATGATGTTGCGGCGCAGCCAGAGCAGGCCCTTGTTGGGGGTGCGCGGCGCGGTGGTGGCGCGTGCGGCCGTGGTGTCGCCCGCGGCCGTGGTGTCGCGTACGGACATCAGACCAGGTCCTCCGTCCCCGACTTGCGGATGTAGATGGTGACCATGGCGAGGATGGCCGCCATGAGGATGAAGGAGAGAGCGGCGGCGGTCGGGTAGTCCAGGACCCGCAGGAACTGCGACTGGATGACGTTGCCGATCATCTTCTGGTCGGTGGAGCCCAGCAGTTCGGCGTTGATGTAGTCGCCGGCGGCCGGGATGAAGGTGAGCAGGGTGCCCGCGACGACGCCCGGCATGGACAGCGGGAAGGTCACCCGGCGGAAGGTGGTGGACGGGCGGGCGTACAGGTCGCCGGCCGCTTCGTGGAGGCGGGGGTCGATGCGCTCCAGCGAGGTGTACAGCGGCAGGACCATGAACGGCAGGAAGTTGTAGGTCAGTCCGCAGACCACCGCGAGCGGGGTGGCCAGCACCCGGTGCCCTTCGGTGATGCCCAGGGCGCTGGTGAGGTCCAGGATGTGCAGCGAGTTGAGGGCGCCGACGACCGGGCCGCCGTCCGCCAGGATCGTCTTCCAGGCCAGCGTGCGGATCAGGAAGCTGGTGAAGAACGGCGCGATGACCAGGATCATCACGAGGTTGCGCCAGCGTCCGGCCTTGAAGGCGATCAGGTAGGCGAGCGGATAGCCCAGGAGCAGGCACAGGACGGTGGCGATGGCGGCGTAGGCCACCGAGCGCACGAACTGCGGCCAGTATTCGCCGAGCGCGTCCCAGTAGGTCGCGAAGTGCCAGGTGACCTTGAAGCCCTCTTCGAGGGAGCCGGTCTGGATGGACGTCGACGCCTGGTAGACGAGCGGCGCGGCGAAGAAGACGATCAGCCACAGGATGCCCGGCAGCAGCAGCCAGTAGGGGATCAGCCGCTTGCGGGTGGGCGTCTTGCGGAGCGCGAGCGGCTCGGTGGCCGTCTCCTTGGGGGGTGCGGGGGCCTCGGTGGTACTCATGCGGCCTCCTCGTCGAGGTCCGCTCCGGCGGCGATGTCCTGGGTGGCGTCCAGACCGAAGGTGTGCGCCGGATCCCAGTGCACGACGACCTCGGCGCCCGGTATGAGCCGGCCGTCGCGCTGGATGTTCTGCTCGTAGACGGCGAGTTCGCCCAGCCCGGGCGTCTCGAGGACGTACTGGGTGGAGACGCCGATGAAGCTGGCGTCCTTGATGCGGCCGGGCAGGCGGTTGTGTCCGTCGGGCACGGCCGCGGCGTCGTCGGCGTGCGCCAGGGCCATCTTCTCGGGCCGCACGCCGGCCAGCACCTTCTCGCCGCTGCGGGCGGTGGCGCTGCACCGGGCGGCGGGCAGCCGCAGCTTGTTGTCGGCGGCCTTGAGCTTCAGCTCGCCGTGCTGACCGTCGGCGGCCTCGACGACCTCGGCCTCGATGAGGTTGGAGGTGCCCAGGAAGTTGGCGACGAAGGTGGTGGCCGGGTTCTCGTAGAGGTCGGCGGGGGCGCCGAGCTGTTCGACCCGGCCGCCGTTCATCACGGCCACGGTGTCGGCCATCGTCATGGCCTCCTCCTGGTCGTGGGTGACGTGGACGAAGGTGATGCCGACCTCGGTCTGGATGCGCTTGAGCTCCAGCTGCATCTGGCGGCGCAGCTTGAGGTCGAGGGCGCCCAGCGGCTCGTCGAGGAGCAGCACCTGGGGGTGGTTGATCAGCGCGCGGGCGACCGCGACGCGCTGCTGCTGGCCGCCGGAGAGCTGCTGCGGCTTGCGGCGCGCCATCGGGCCGAGCTGGACGAGGTCGAGCATCTCCTCGACCTGCTTCTTGACGGACTTGATGCCGCGCCGGCGCAGCCCGAAGGCGACGTTCTCGTAGATGTCCAGGTGCGGGAAGAGCGCGTAGTTCTGGAAGACGGTGTTGACCTGCCGCTTGTAGGGCGGCAGGGCGGTGACGTCCTGGCCGGAGAGCTCGACGGTCCCGGTGGTGGGCTCCTCCAGCCCGGCGATCATGCGCAGGGTGGTGGTCTTGCCGCAGCCCGAGGCGCCCAGCAGCGCGAAGAAGGAGCCCGCGGGGACGGTGAGGTCGAGCGGGTGGACGGCGGTGAAGGAGCCGTAGGTTTTGCTGATCCCGGTGAGGCGGACGTCACCGCCGCTGGTCTGGGGGGTCTCGGTGTGGGTCATGTGGGTCGTCCCGTGTGTCGGAGGTCGAAGCGGCTCGTACGGGCCTGGCGGGGTGGGGGCGCGCAGGCAGCGATCGGGGTCAGGCGCCGGTGAGTTCGGAGAACTTCTGGCTGTACTCCTTGTTCTCCTTGGCGCTGAGGGCCCGGAAGGAGTGGGACCGGGCGGCCATCTCCTTGTCGGGCAGGATCAGCGGGTTGTCGGCCGCCTTCTTGTCGATCTTGGCGAGTTCGTCGCGTACACCGTCGACGGGGCAGGCGTAGTTGATGTACGCCGCGAGCCGGGCGGCCACCTTGGGCTCGTAGAAGTAGTCGATGAGCCGTTCGGCGTTCTTCTTGTGGCGGGCCTTGTTGGGCACCATCAGGTTGTCGGTGGACGTCATGTAGCCGGACTTGGGCACCGCGTAGGCGATGTCGGGGTTGTCGCTCTGCAGCTGGACGATGTCACCGGCCCAGGCGACGCAGGCGGCGAGGTCGCCCTTGTCCAGGTCGTTGGTGTAGTCGTTGCCGGTGAAGCGGCGGATCTGCTTGCTGTCGACGCCCTTCTGGAGGCGGGCGATCGCCGCGTCGAAGTCGTCGCCGGTGACGTCCTCGGGCCGTTTGCCCATGTCCAGCAGGGTCAGGCCGATGCTGTCGCGCATCTCGGAGAGGAACCCGACGCGTCCCTTGAGGGCGGGGTCGTCCAGCAGCTGGCTGACGGAGTCGACCTTCTTGCCGCCGGTGGCCTTCTTGTTGTACGCGATGACCGCCGGTATGCCCTGCCAGACGTACGAGTGCGCGCGTCCCGGGTCCCAGGCCGGGTCGCGGTACTGCGCCGAGAGATTGGCGTAGGCGTGCGGCAGATTGGCCGGGTCCAGGGCCTGTATCCAGCCCAGGGAGATCATCCGCGCGCACATCCAGTCGGTGAGCACGATCAGATCGCGGCCGGTGTCCTGGCCGTTCGCCAGCTGCGCCTGGACCTTGCCGAAGAACTCGTCGTTGTCGTTGATGTCCTCGGTGTACTTGACGGCGATGCCGGTGCGCTTGGTGAAGGCCTCCAGCGTCGGGTGGTGCTTGCCGTCGTCGCTGAGGTCCATGTACTCGGTCCAGTTGGAGAAGTTGATGCGCTTCTCCGCCGCGGAGTGGTCGTCGGAGCGGCCGGCGTCCGTACGGCCGGCGGGCGGGATGCCGCAGGCGGACAGGGCCCCCATGCCGCCCGCCATGGCCGCCATGACACCGCTCGCGCGCAGCAGGGAGCGGCGGGTCATGGCGAGCCGGCCGTTGCTCGCACTACGGCGCATGGCGGCCAGTTCGGCCGCGGAGAGGGGTTCGGGCTGCTCGTGGTGCTCCATGCGCGGTGCCCTTTCAGGGGTTGTGCCCGGCGCTCGGCCGGTGGTGACGGTGCCGCGGAGGGGTGGGTGCCCCGCCACGGGGCGGGGCACCCGGGGGACGGGGACTAGGCGCGGTCCCCGAAGACCGTGCGGTGCCAGTCCTTCCTGGCGACCGCGGTGTTGTCGTACATGACGTGCTTGACCTGCGTGTACTCCTCGAAGGAGTAGGCCGACATGTCCTTGCCGAAGCCGGACGCCTTGGCGCCGCCGTGCGGCATCTCGCTGATGATCGGGATGTGGTCGTTGACCCAGACGCAGCCGGCGTTGATCTCGCGGGTGGCGCGGCCGGTGCGGTAGACGTCCCGGCTCCAGGCGGAGGCGGCCAGTCCGTAGGGGGTGTCGTTGGCCAGCGCGATGCCCTCGTCGTCGCTGTCGAAGGGCAGCACGACCAGCACCGGGCCGAAGATCTCGGACTGGACGATCTCGCTGTCCTGGGCGGCGCCGGCGATCAGCGTGGGCCGGTAGTAGGCGCCCTTGGCCAGCTCGCCCTGGGGGGCCTCGCCACCGGTGACGACGGTGGCGTAGCCGCGGGCCCGGTCGACGAAACCGGCCACCCGGTCGCGCTGGGCATGCGAGATCAGCGGGCCCAGGTCGGTGGACGGGTCGAAGGGGTCGCCGAGCCGTACGGTCGCCATCAGGTCGGCGACGCCGCTGACGAAGGCGTCGTAGAGCGGGCGCTGGACGTAGGCGCGGGTGGCCGCGGTGCAGTCCTGGCCGGTGTTGATCAGTGCGCCGGCGACCGCGCCGTGGACGGCGGCCTCCAGGTCCGCGTCGTCGAAGACCACGAACGGGGCCTTGCCACCCAGTTCGAGGTGGAGGCGCTTGACCGTGCCGGTGGCGATCTCGGCGACGCGCTTGCCGACGCCGGTCGAGCCGGTGAAGGAGGTCATCGCGACGTCCGGGTGCCCCACCAGGTGCTCACCGGCGTCCCGGCCCGCGCCGGAGACGATGTTGATCACGCCGTCGGGCAGCCCCGCCCGCTGCGCGGCCTGCGCGAACAGCAGAGAGGTGAGCGGCGTGATCTCGGCGGGCTTGAGGACGATGGTGTTGCCCGCGGCGACGGCCGGGAGGATCTTCCAGGCGGCCATCTGCAGCGGATAGTTCCAGGGCGCGATCGAGCCGACGACCCCGATGGGTTCCCGGCGGATCACGGAGGTGTGGTCGGCGCTGTATTCACCGGCCGCCTTGCCCTCCAGATGCCGGGCGGCGCCCGCGAAGAACGCGGCATTGTCGATCGAACCCGGCACATCGAACTCATTGCTGAGCTTGATCGGCTTTCCACAGTTCAGCGATTCGGCGAAGGCGAGATCACCGGCGTCCTCGGCGAGCGCGGCGGCGAAGCGGTGCAGTGCGTCGGAACGCTCGCCCGGGGTGGCGCCGCCCCACTCCGGGAAGGCCTGCCGCGCGGCCTCGACGGCGGCGTCCACATCGGCCGTACCTGCGAGTTCGTAGGAGTACACCGCTTCGCCGGTCGCCGGGTCGACCACCGCCTGAGTGCGGCCCGATGTGCCGCTGCGGAGACCCCCCGCGATGAATTGCGCGCCCTCGGCGAATCGCTCGGTGACATCGAAACGGTGATCCATGGTGCTCTCCTCCGCCCGGTCTCCGGGGCCGCTCAGCGGCACGGCCAGGCGTAGCTATTTCCGGAATCGATGGCCGATCTTGACAGAGGAAAAGACCTGCAACAAGTGATTCCGTTGTTGAATTTTGGTTACGCGACGAATTCTGCGTTTTACCGCGCCGAACCCCCGACACGTTGTCAGTGCCCGCTGACAGAATCCCGGCATGGTGCACGACAACACGGGAACCGACACACAGTCCACGGCACGTCGCGAGGCGGACGGCCCGCGCTCGGTCGAGGAGCTCCGCGCGGTGACCGCCGCCGGGAAACGCGTCAAATACGTCCATTTCTGGGGCCACCGCCCCCAGCGCGACGGCCGGATCGGCGCCGGCTGTTTCAGCCAGTGGTGGCCCTCCCCCTTCACCGTCGACGGCGTCACCTACGCCACCGCGGAGCACTGGATGATGGCCGGCAAGGCCCGCCTGTTCGACGATCCGGAGGCGGAGCGGCGGGCGATATCCGCGGGCCACCCCAAGCAGGCCAAGGACGCCGGCCGCACGGTCCGCGGCTTCGACGACGCCGTCTGGCAGCGGCACCGCTTCGACCTGGTGGTCGAGGGCAATCTGCGGAAATTCGGCCAGGACGCGGCGCTGCGGGAGTTTCTGCTCGGCACGCACTCCCGGGTGCTGGTCGAGGCGAGCCCGATGGACCGGATCTGGGGCATCGGACTGGCCGCCGACGACGAGCGCGCCGGGGACCCGGCGCGGTGGCGGGGGCTGAATCTGCTGGGGTTCGCGCTGATGGAGGTGCGTCAGCGGCTGGCCGAGGGGGCGGGGCGGAGCGGGGGCGAGACCGGCTAGGTCGGTGCGCGCCGGGGAGAGCGGCTCGTCCGGTTCAGCGGCCGGCCGCGACCAGGGTGATCATCAAGCCGCTGATCAGCAGCGCCAGACCTCCCAGGGCGATCCCGGCCACGGCCGTCCCGCCATTGGTCGCCTCGCCCCGGCCCGCTCTGGCCCGGCCGACGCCGCCGAGGACGATCGCCATGACGCCGAGGAGGATTCCGGGGACGATGCCGACGCCGAGCAGTGCGCCCACGACGCCGACGACGAGGGCCGCGGTGCCGAACCCGTTCCCGGGCCGGGCGGGGAGCCAGAGGGGGTGCGCGAGGGGGGCGCGGGGGGCCGGATGTGCCGGGTGGCCGGGGTATCCCCGGTGGCCCGGGGGGCCGCTGTAGGCGGGGTGGGTGAGGTAGTGGGGACGATTGGCGGAATTGGGTGCGGGCGGGGGCCCGGGGACGGCGTACGGGGCCTGCCCGGCATGACGATCGCGCGGCCGCCGCCCCTGCCCCATCGCGCTCTCCCACCCGTCGCTTCTCCGCCATGTTAGGACCTGCACCGGGCCGCCGGACCGTGCGCACCTACGATGACCAGGGTTTCCGCACCCGCCCTTCCCCCTATACGACCAGGAGATTCCGTTGTCCGATCTCGACGCATTCATCGCGGGCCTGCCCAAGGCGGAGCTGCACGTCCACCACGTCGGATCGGCCTCGCCGCGGATCGTCTCCGAACTGGCCGCCCGGCACCCGGACTCCGCCGTCCCCACCGACCCCGAGGCGCTCGCCGACTACTTCACCTTCCGCGACTTCGCACACTTCATCCAGGTCTACCTCTCCGTGGTGGACCTGATCCGCGACGCCGATGACGTCCGGCTGCTGACCTACGAGGTCGCCCGGGACATGGCGCGGCAGCAGATCCGTTACGCGGAGCTGACCGTCACCCCCTTCAGCTCGACCAGCCGCGGCATCCCCGACGCCGCCTTCGTCGAGGCGATCGAGGACGCCCGCAAGTCGGCGGAGTCCGAGCTGGGCGTGGTGCTGCGCTGGTGCTTCGACATCCCGGGTGAGGCGGGCCTGGAGGCCGCGGAGGAGACCGCCCGGATCGCCTGCGATCTGCAGCCCGAGGGCCTGGTCTCCTTCGGGCTCGGCGGCCCCGAGATCGGCGTCCCCCGCCCGCAGTTCAAGCCGTACTTCGACCGCGCCCTCGCGGCGGGCCTGCACTCCGTCCCGCACGCCGGCGAGACCACGGGCCCCGGCACGATCTGGGACGCGCTCAACGACCTCCGCGCCGAGCGCATCGGCCACGGCACCAGCGCCACCCAGGACCCCGCGCTGCTGGCCCATCTCGCCGAGCACCGCATCCCGTTGGAGGTCTGCCCGACCTCCAACATCGCCACCCGCGCGGTACGCACGCTGGACGAGCACCCGCTCAAGGAGATGGTCGACGCGGGCGTCCTGGTCACCATCAACAGCGACGACCCGCCGATGTTCGGCACGGACCTCAACACCGAATACGGCGTCGCCGCCCGCCTGTTGGGCCTGGACACCACCGGTCTCGCGGGCCTCGCCAAGAACGCCGTCACGGCCTCCTTCATGGACACCGCCGCCAAGGCCCGGCTGACGGCGGAGATCGACGCGTACACCACGTCATGGGGCGGCGGGGCGGCTTGATCCGCGGGGCGGTGGGCGCGGGTCGCGACACGTAGGGACAGCGACGGACCGCGGGACGGGTTTCCGGCGGCCGGCCGTCACCGGCGGCCGCCACCCCGTCCGGTCCGGTCCGGCGGCCGGGGCGTCACTCCACCCGCCAGGGCGCCCCGAGACCGGCCGGAAAGCCCGCGAGGAACTCCCGCACGGCCCACCGCGCGGCCGCGCCGTCGACCACCTCCCTCGCCGGGAAGTACGCGCCCTGGCCGCCGCACACCAGCCACAACGGCTCCTCCGAGGGGCCGTTCAGCTCACCGTCCAGGCACCGCGCGCCCCGCTCTTTCGGGCGCACCGGCCGCCCCGGCCCGCCGCCGTCCGGCCGCGCGCGGCACAGCTGGATCAGGGCGCCGTCCTCGCATTCCCCGGTCACCAGGAAGACCCCGGGACCGCCGCTGATCGTCAGGGCGCCGCCGCCCTCCTCCCACCGCTCGACCGAGAGTTCCGTGCAGACCTCGCCGTCGAGTTCGGCCAGCGCGGCCTCCAGCCGTGCACCGTCCGGCTCGTGAAGCACCCGCGACCGACAGATCCCCGCCTCCCAGCGGCTGACCGTGGCCCTCATCCATCACCCGCCATGCGACTCATGTGCGGAGCATACGATCGCCTGCGCAGGGCCCCTGACCTGGGGCACGGCCCTCGGCGGGGACGACGGCCCCGGACCGGGGCCGTACCGCTGTGCACGGCTTGCACCCCCGCCGTCCTCAGCCCCGCGCGTTCCGCAGGCCGGCCCGCCGCCCGCGGCCGATCACCTTGCGCGCCACCACATGGGAGACCACCGTGGCCGCCCCCGCCACGGCCACCCCACGCGCCGTGCCCCGTACGGACGCCGGCCTGAGCAGCCCGGCGCGCCGTAGACGTCCGCGCGCCCAGAGCGTGAAGGGGATGACGAGGACGGGCGAGGTGGCGGAGCCGGGGGTGTAGCCGCGGACGGCCGCCGCCTGGGCGAGGTGCATCAGGCCGTGCAGCCCGAAGCCGTCCAGCGCGCCCTGGAAGAACGCGGACCGGCCGCCCGTACGCCGCCCGTCCACCGCCGCGGCGGCCACGATGACCGCCATCACGCCCACCGCGGTCCGGAACTCCCGCTCGTCAAAGGTCTCCATGAACTGCCATACGGACTCCGGCAGTTGCGGAAACCTCTTGCGCAGCACCGGCACGTTCTCCCGGATCCAGCGCGGCCCGAACACCGCTTCCTCCGCATCGTGCAGCGCCCAGGCGGCGAACAGACCGAGCGTGACGGCCGGCGATATCCCGTGCGCCGCCGGTGCGGAGGGCGTCGGCGAAGCGGCGGAGCCGGCGGGAGCCACCGACGCGGAGGGGACACGCGCCGGGTGCTTCGTAAAAGGCGTCATGAACGGCAAGTCTGGCACGGCAGTTGACCGATGATCACGGGAATTGACCATGATCACACCGCGGCGCCCGCCTCGCGCCCGCCTTGCCGCCACCGCTCCCGGCCGCCCCGCCGCTCCCGCCTCACAGCCCCACTATCGCGTTCCACGCCTTGGCGAATTCGGTCCGCTCCTTGGAGGTGATGTCGCGGGCGATGGCCAGCCGCTTGCGCATCGCGTCGTCGGGGAAGATCAGCGGGTCCTCGGCGAGCGCGGCGCGTTCCTTGTCCTTGGAGGAGGCGAGGACGTCGCGGGCGGCCGGGACGGGGCAGACGTAGTTGACCCAGGCGGCGAGGTCGGCGGCGACCTCCGGCCGGTAGTAGTAGTCGATCAGCCGCTCGGCGTTGCGCTTGTGGTCCGCGAGGTTGGGGATCATCAGGCTCTCCGCCCAGAGCTCGGCGCCCTCCTGCGGGACGACGAATTCGATGTCCGGGTTGTCCGCCTGGAGCTGGATCACATCGCCGGAGTAGGCCTGCGCGGCGAGCACATCTCCGGAGTCGAGGTCCTTGATGTAGTCGTTGCCGGTGAAGCGCCGGATGTGGCCCTTGCGGACGAGGCCGTGTATCTGGTCGATCATGCGGTGGAAGTCGTCGGCCTTCCAGCGGGTGATGTCGACCCCGTTGCCCTGCATGAGCATGGCGAACGCCTCGTCGAGCCCGGAGAGCAGGGTGACCCGGCCGCGCAGATCGGGCTTCCACAGGTCGGAGGTGTGCTTGATCTCCCGGCCGAGCTTCTTGCGGTTGTAGGCGATGCCCGTGATGCCGGACTGCCAGGGCACGGAGTGCTTGCGGCCGGGATCGAAGTGCGGGGTGCGCAGCAGCGGATCGAGGTTCTTGGCGACATGCGGCTGGGCGGCCCGGTCCATCTCCTGGACCCATCCCAGCCGGACGAACCGGGCGCACATCCAGTCGCTGATGACGATCAGGTCGCGGCCGGTGCTCTGGTGGTTCATCAGCGCGGGGCTGATCTTCCCGAAGAACTCGTCGTTGTCGTTGATCTCCTCGTTGTAGGTGACGGAGATCCCGGTGCGACGCCGGAACGCGTCCAGGGTGGGCCGGCGCTGTTTGTCGTGGTCATCGACGTCGATGTACAGCGGCCAGTTCGCGAAGACGACCTTGCGGTCCTGTGCGGAGCGGTCGGGGCTCGTACGGTCCGCCGCGTCGACGTACGCGGGCGGCACCCCGCACCCGGTCATGGCGGCCAGGGCCCCCGTCACACCGATTCCGCCCATTCCTCGGAGCAGCGCACGCCGCGAAAGATCAGCCATGGCGAGCACTCTCACGTGCCGCGGGCGGAGGCGGCAAGAGACAGAGCGTCTGTTGCCGGGCCTCCGCCCGCGACGGTGTGTCGAGCGTTCCGTGCCGCTCGACGGTGGGGGTCCCCCTGGCCGGCGGTCAGGCCGGCCGGCACATCCGCCGGTCGGCTCAGCCGTCCAGCGAGGTCATGACGTGCTTGATGCGGGTGTAGTCGTCGAAGCCGTAGGCCGAAAGGTCCTTGCCGTAACCGGACTTCTTGAATCCGCCGTGCGGCATCTCGGCGACCAGCGGGATGTGGGTGTTGATCCACACACAGCCGAAGTCGAGGCTCTTGGACATCCGCATGGCGCGGGCGTGGTCCTTGGTCCACACCGAGGACGCCAGCGCGTACTCGACGTCGTTGGCCCACTCCACCGCCTGCTTCTCGTCGGTGAAGGACTGGACGGTGATGACCGGGCCGAAGACCTCCTGCTGGACGATCTCGTCGTCCTGCTTGAGGCCGGAGACGACGGTCGGGGCGAAGAAGTAGCCCTTGTCGCCGACCTGCTCGCCGCCCGCCTCGATCTTGGCGTGCGCGGGCAGCCGCTCGATGAAGCCCGCGACCTGCTTGAGCTGGTTGGCGTTGTTCAGCGGGCCGTAGAGGACGTCCTCGTCGTCGACCGCGCCGGTCTTGGTCTCCGAGGCGGCCTTGGCCAGCGCCGCGACGAACTCGTCGTGGATGGACTCCTGGACGAGCACGCGGGTCGCGGCCGTACAGTCCTGGCCGGCGTTGAAGTAGCCGGCGACGGAGATGTCCTCGACGGCCTTGGCGATGTCGGTGTCCTCGAAGACGACGACCGGCGCCTTGCCGCCCAGCTCCAGGTGGACCCGCTTGAGGTCCTTGGAGGCGGACTCGGCGACCTGCATGCCGGCCCGCACGGAGCCGGTGATGGAGGCCATCGCCGGGACCCTGTGCTCGACCATCAGGCGGCCGGTCTCCCGGTCGCCGCAGATGACGTTGAACACGCCGCGGGAGTGGCCCAGTTCGTCCAGCACGCTGCCGATGATGTCGGCGATCAGCACCGTCGAGGCGGGCGTGGTGTCGGACGGCTTGATGACGACGGTGTTGCCCGCGGCCAGCGCCGGGGCGAACTTCCAAACGGCCATCATCATCGGGTAGTTCCACGGCGCGACCTGCGCGCAGACGCCGACCGGCTCGCGGCGGATGATGGAGGTGAAGCCGTCCATGTACTCGCCGGCCGAGCGGCCCTCGAGCATCCGGGCGGCACCCGCGAAGAAGCGGATCTGGTCCACCATCGGCGGGATTTCCTCGGAGCGTACGAGGGCGACCGGCTTGCCGCAGTTCTCGGACTCGGCGGCGATCAGCTCCTCCGCCCGCTCCTCGAAACGGTCGGCGATCTTGAGCAGTACCTTCTGGCGCTCGGCCGGGATCAGGTCACGCCAGGCGGGGAATGCGGCCTCGGCCGCGGCCATGGCCGTGTCGACGTCCGCGGCGGCCGAGAGAGGGGCGGTGGCGTAGGCCTCACCCGTCGCCGGGTTGATCACCTCAGTGGTCCGGCCGTCGGCGGCGTCCCGGAACTCCCCGTCGATGTAGTTGCGCAGACGACGCAGTGCGGTGGTCACTGTGCGCCCCCTTCAGTCGTATGTCCGGTGGTTTGGGTCCACCCTAGCCATGTGAGCGACGTTTTCAACACACCCGCCACTCCTCAACAACGGAATCAGTGTAATTTGGATCGCGACACAACTGATTTCATCGATTTGGGGTTGCATGACTGACGAGGCTGGTGCACAGTGAGGGGCGTGGCCACTCGTGACAGAAACGGCACTCCGTCGATCGACTCCGTCTCCCTGGCGATCATCGAGCAGCTCCAGGAGGACGGGCGCCGTCCGTACGCCGCGATCGGCAAGGCCGTCGGCCTGTCCGAGGCGGCCGTACGCCAGCGCGTACAGAAACTGCTCGACCAAGGCGTGATGCAGATCGTCGCGGTCACCGACCCCCTCACGGTCGGTTTCCGTCGACAGGCAATGGTCGGCATCAACGTCGAGGGTGACCTCGATCCCGTGGCCGACGCCCTGACGACCATGGAAGAAGTCGAGTACGTCGTCATGACTGCAGGCTCCTTCGATCTCCTCATCGAGATCGTCTGCGAGGACGACGACCACCTGCTGGAAATGATCAACAAGCGGATCCGCACGCTTCCCGGCGTCCGGACCACCGAGAGCTTCGTGTACCTCAAGCTCCGGAAGCAGACCTACACCTGGGGAACGAGATAGCAATGAGCCGCGACCTCTCCAAGACGGCATACGACCACCTGTGGATGCACTTCACCCGCATGTCGTCGTACGAGAATGCCCCCGTGCCGACCATCGTGCGCGGTGAGGGCACCAACATCTACGACGACAAGGGCAAGCGCTACATCGACGGCCTCGCCGGCCTCTTTGTGGTCAACGCCGGCCACGGCCGGGTCGAGCTCGCCGAGACCGCCTACAAGCAGGCGCAGGAGCTCGCGTTCTTCCCCGTGTGGTCCTACGCCCACCCCAAGGCTGTGGAGCTCGCCGAGCGCCTGGCCAACGAGGCGCCCGGCGACCTGAACAAGGTCTTCTTCACCACGGGTGGCGGCGAGGCCGTCGAGACCGCCTGGAAGCTGGCCAAGCAGTACTTCAAGCTCACCGGCAAGCCGATGAAGCACAAGGTGATATCCCGCGCGGTGGCCTACCACGGCACCCCGCAGGGCGCCCTGTCGATCACCGGTCTGCCCGGCCTGAAGGCCCCCTTCGAGCCGCTGGTCCCCGGCGCACACAAGGTCCCGAACACCAACATCTACCGCGCCCCGATCCACGGCGACGACCCCGAGGCCTTCGGCCGCTGGGCCGCCGACCAGATCGAGCAGCAGATCATCTTCGAGGGCCCCGAGACCGTCGCCGCGGTCTTCCTCGAGCCCGTCCAGAACGCCGGTGGCTGCTTCCCGCCGCCGCCCGGCTACTTCCAGCGGGTCCGCGAGATCTGTGACCAGTACGACGTGCTGCTCGTCTCCGACGAGACCATCTGCGCCTTCGGCCGCCTGGGCACGACGTTCGCCTGTGACAAGTTCGGCTACATCCCGGACATGATCACCTGCGCCAAGGGCATGACCTCGGGCTACTCCCCGATCGGCGCCTGCATCGTCTCCGACCGCCTGGCCGAGCCGTTCTACAAGGGCGACAACACCTTCCTGCACGGCTACACCTTCGGTGGCCACCCGGTCTCCGCGGCCGTCGGTGTCGCCAACCTCGACATCTTCGAGCGCGAGGGCCTCAACAAGCACGTCCTCGACAACGAAGGCGCCTTCAAGAGCACCCTGGAGAAGCTGCACGACCTGCCGATCGTCGGCGACGTCCGCGGCAACGGCTTCTTCTACGGCATCGAGCTCGTCAAGGACAAGGTCACCAAGGAGTCCTTCAGCGACGAGGAGACCGAGCGCGTCCTGTACGGCTTCCTCTCCAAGGCGCTGTACGACGCCGGCCTCTACTGCCGCGCCGACGACCGTGGCGACCCGGTCATCCAGCTCGCCCCGCCGCTGATCGCCGACCAGTCGGTCTTCGACGAGATCGAGCAGATCCTGCGCGGTGTCCTCACCGAGGCGTGGACCAAGCTCTGATCATCGCTTCACCCCGATCATCGCTTCACCCCCTGATGCGGTAGATCACAACTGAATATTCAACGGCTCAGATTCACTCATTTTCAGCTATACGGGTGAATCTGAGCCGTTGTCCGTGCCGAGCGCCGAATACCGGGGGTCAGCAGTACTTACCGTGCCAGTGACCGATACCCTCCATGGTCGTTCACCCGGTTGGGGGAACGAACGGACGCGAACAAGCAAGAGGTGCGCAGATGGTGGCCCCGCCTGACAACGATGTGCTCTGGGCCCGCGGCCTGCACCACATGCACGGCAGCACCCCGGCCCTCACCGGCGTCTCCCTCGGCGTCCGCGAGGGAGAGATCCTCGCCGTCACGGGCCCGCGCGGCAGCGGCAAGACCACCCTCCTCAAGTGCCTCTCCGGCCAGCTCGCCCCGGCGGAGGGCGAAATCTGGTTCAACAGCTCACCCGTCCACACCCTCTCCTCCCCCAGCCGCGAACGGCTGCGCCTGGACCGGTTCGGCTGGATCGACACCGAACCCCATCTCGTGCCCGAACTGACCGCCTGGGAGAACGCCGCCCTCCCGCTCCTGCTGCGCGGCACCGGCCACCGCGCCGCCAAGCACGCCGCCATGGAGTGGCTCGACCGCCTCGACGTCGGCATGTGCGCCCGCCGCCGCCCCGCCCGGCTCGACCAGTCGCAGCGCCAGCGCATCGCCATCGCCCGTGCCCTCGCCGCCGAACCCCAGGTGCTGTTCGCCGACGAGCCGACCGCCCCGCTGCACAGCAGCGACGGCACGCAGGTCCTGCGCACCCTCACCACCGCGGCCCGCTCGCACCAGATCACCGTGGTCCTGGCGACCCACGCCCCCGATGTCGCCGCCCTCGCCGACCGGACCATCGCCCTCCTCGACGGCCGCCGGACGGGCGGCTCGCCCGCCGCCGACGGTTCCTCCGACGCGGAAAGCAGGGCAGCGTGCTCGCTCTCCGTCTAGCCCGCGGCTCTCACCCCCTCGTTCTGCTGCGCCGCCTCTTCGTCGCAGCGGCAGCGTCCTGCACCGGCTTCCTCCTGCTCTCCACCGTCGGCTACGCCACCGGCCATCCGGCCACGGCCGACGATTCGCTGGTCCGCCTGCTGTGGTGTGCGGCCCCCCTGGCAGCCACCGCCCAGCTCGCGGCGTCGGTGGCTCGCACCGACCCCGCCGCCCGCCTGGACCGGGGCATGGCCGCCGCCGGCCTCGGCCCCCTGCGGCTGGCCCTGCTCGCCGCGGCGTCCACCGCTCTGTTCTGTCTCCTCGGCGTCCTCCTCTCGCTGTTCGTCTTCCTCCGCCTGCGCGGCGACCTCGGCGGCTCACCCGCCGCCGTCGACTCCCTCGGCATCGATTCCGACCTGCTGGGCACCGGGCACCCGCTGCCGCTGGTCGGCGCGCTGATGCTGTTGTCGGCCGTCCCGCTGACCGCCGCCGCCGCGAGCGCGGTGTCCTTGCGCCCCCGCAGCGCGGACATCTCCCCCGAGACGGAGGCCCCCACCAAGGCGGCCAACCCCGCCGGGCTCCCCTGGGGCATGGCCCTCACGGCGGCGGGCCTGGCCATCGAGGCCTACGCCGGCCGCGGCGCCGCCGCCTCCACCGGGCAGCTGCCGTTCCCCGGCCGGCTGGTCGGCAGCCCTCCCGGCGTACTGGGCGGCTGGGCGCTGTCCACCCTCGGTCTCGTCCTGGCCGGACCCGGCCTGGTGCACCTGTGCGGCCGTCTCCTGTGCGGGGGCCGCCCCGGCGCGCTGCGGTTGCTCGCCGGCCGTGTGCTCCAGGAGCAGTCACAGCGCCTGGGACGCCCGCTCGGCGTGCTCTGCGCGGTCGCCTCCGGAACCTGGGCCGCGGTAAAGGTGTACGAGGCCTCCCCCTCCCGTCCTTTCGGGCCGCTCACCGCCATCGGGGCGGCCGTCGTCCTGGCCTGCGTCACCGCCAGCGCGCTCGCCGCCGCGCTGGAGTCCCGCTCGGCCCGCGCCGCCACCACCGCCGCCCTGCGCCGCCTGGGCGCGCCCGCCGCCGCCCTGCGTCGCGCCGTGGCGCTGCGGGCCGCCGCTCTCATCCTTGTGATGGGCCCGCTGACCTGGGCCGTCGCGGAAATGGCCGCGCTTCCGCTGATGCGGTGAGGGGGCGGGTGCGGCGCGGGAGCGGCGTCTCGCGCGGCGTGCGGCGTGGCGCCCCCGCCACGCCGCACCCGCCGCCACGCCCGCCGCCCCCGGCCGGGAGGCGAGGCAGCAGCCCGGATCGGCCCGGAACGGCCCGGAACGGGCACACCGCCGCTCAGCGGGCCAGCGCGGTGACCTCCACCTCTATGCGCCAGTCCGGCTGGGCCAGTGACGACACTTCCAGCAGCGTGTCGGCCGGATAGGGCTCGGACAGGAACTCGCCCCGCAAGGTGATGACGTGCTCGAGATCGGCCGCCATGTCCGTGACGAAGATGCCCACCTTCACCACGTCGGCGAATGAGGCACCTGCCGCGGCGAGGACCCGTCCCACATTCGCGAACGCCTGCCGTCCCTGCGTGAGGAAGTCGTCCGAGACGGTCCGCCCGCGCTCGTCGATTCCCGCCTGCCCCGACACATGGATCAGCCCGCCCGCCCTGATCGCCTGCGAGATCCTGTACGGCTCGTACCAGTCCGGTGTGGTGGCCACCCGCTCGATCTCCCGCACACCATGAGCCCCTGCCGCGCCGTTCATCGACATCACACTCCCCCGCCGTTCCTTGACCCTTGCGATTCCATGACCATCTCCATGCACATACAGTATCTGCATGTGCATACATAAGTTTCGGATGCATGTACGCTGATGTCAAGAGCCCAGCGGAAACAGGCGAAACCGGCGGAGGATTGCGGGAGACGATGGACGCGGAGCACTGGGACCGGTTCGGCGCACTGCACACACGCGTGGAGCAGGAGCTGGCCAAGGCCCTCCAGCAACACCACAGGATCGGACTCTCGGAGTACCGCGCGCTGGCCCGGCTCGCCGAGGCGGACGACGGCGAACTGCGCATGCAGGAGCTCGCCGACCTCATCGGCCTCAACCAGAGTTCCGTGAGCCGGCTCGCCTCCCGGCTCGAGTCGTCCGGCCTCACCCGCCGGGACCTGTGCCCCAAGGACCGGCGCGGCGTCTACAGCGTGATCACCGACGAGGGGCGCGACGTCCAGAAGAAGGCCCGTCCGACGTACGACAGTGCCCTGCGCGACGCGCTCGACGCGGCGGCCGAGGACGGGCACCTCGGGCCGCTGGTGGACATCCTGCGGACCTAACATGGCGGGCGTGCAGCCGAATTCAGAGCCCCCAGCCGCCCGCCGCGCCCACGACAACTCCCATGGCAGCGACCCCACCGGCGACCTCGAGATCGAGTCCCTCGAGGAGTTCGACCGGGCCGTCACCGCCGGCTCCCTCGCCGGACTCCGGATCCAGTCGGTCGATCTGACGGACCGTACGTTCGCCCTGCTCAGTACAGACACCACCGAGTCCGTGTTCCTCGGCTGCGCCATGGAGCCCGACGCCGCCGCCAAGGTGCGGGCCGTCGGCGCCTTGGTCTTCCCGCCCATACCCGGCCTGCCGTTCGATCCGTACCGCGGCAGTCTGTACGGACCGGACGAGCTCTTCGAGGGCCTCACCGACGCCGGATACGACGCCACGCCCGACGCCCGTACCTACCGCTGGTACCAGGCGACGAAGACCGACGGCGATGTCTTCGCCTCGATGCTGCGCAGCATCCACGACGACGCCGTCTCCGACGCCCTGGACGAACATCTCGCGGGCGCACGGGTCGTGGGCATCATGGGCGGCCACGCCATGGAGCGCGGGTCCGCTGCCTATGCGGGCGCCGCCCGGCTCGGCCGCCGGCTCACCCGCGACGGCCTGACCGTCGCGACCGGCGGCGGCCCCGGCGCGATGGAGGCCGCGAACCTCGGCGCGTACGCCGCGCCCTTCGAGGACGACATGCTCGACTCGGCGCTGGAAATCCTGGCCAAGGCCCCGCACTTCACCCCCTCCGTCACGGACTGGGCGCGAGCCGCCTTCGACGTCCGCCGGAGCTGGCCCGGCGGGAATTCCTCCGTCGGTATCCCCACCTGGTTCTACGGGCATGAGCCGCCCAACGCCTTCGCGTCCGACATCGCGAAGTACTTCGTCAACGCGGTGCGCGAGGACGGGCTGCTGGCACGCTCCAACGCCGGCGTGGTGTACCTTCCGGGCGCCGCCGGGACGGTGCAGGAAATCTTCGACAACGCGACCCCGAACTACTACGGGTCGCGGGGCGAGCCGACGCCGATGGTGCTGGTGAACCGCGAGCACTGGACCGAGAAGCTGCCCACCTGGCCGCTGCTCCAGGCTCTCGCGACGGGCCGTGCCATGGCGGCCCGGATCGCGCTGGTCGACTCGGTGGACGAGGTTCCCGACGCGCTGGCCCGCCTCGCGGCCGGGACGCCTTCCTGACCCTGGCCCTGGCCTGCCCCTGGCCCTGACCCTGGCCTGGACGCCTTGCTCACCGGGCCGTTCGCTGCCTCCGGAAGCCGGATCGGGGCCCCGTCGCCCCGGTCCGGCGATCGCTCCCGAGATCTGATGCCCGGCCGGAGGCAACTGTCGTCCCGAAATGCGCGTCTGCCAGACCAGGTAATGAACGGGTAATGCAGGCAGTGCGCGAACGGAGCTCTTGGTGATCATCGGCCTTCTGACGGCCGTGGCGGCGTCGGCCTGCTACGGCACGGGTTCGGTCCTGCAGGCGGTGGGCTCGCGCAAGTCCGCCCGCCGGGAGGCGGCTGCCGCCTCCACCACCGGAGTCACCCAGCACGGCGGCCCCAGCCTCTCCTCCACCGCGAAGGCGGCCGTGACCTGGGAATTCATGGTCGGCACGGTACTGGACTTCATAGGGTTCGGGCTGGGCGCGCTGGCCGCCCGGCTGCTACCGCTGTTCCTTTCCCAGACGGTGATCAGCGCCAACCTCGTGATCACGGCCGTGCTGAGCATCAAGCTCCTCGGCATCCGGCTGACCCGCCCGGAGTGGGCCTCCATCGCCGTGGTCTGTTCGGCGCTGGTGCTGCTCGCCACGGCCGCCGGGCCGGAAGGCGGCGGCGACACACCGATAGCCGGCCACTGGTGGCTGCTGGCCTCGTCCATCGCGGTCATCGGCGGCGGCACGCTGATAGTGCGCCTGCTGGGCGCACGGGCCGCGATCCTCGCCGGACTGCTCTCCGGCCTGGGCTTCGGCGCGCTCGGCATCGGCGTCCGCGTGCTGAACGGGGTCGGCCCCTTCAGCCTTTCGTCCCTGCTCACCGACCCCGCGCTGTACGCGATCCTCGTCGCGGGCCTCGGCGGGATGTATCTGCACACCGTCGCCCTGCAGATCGGCTCGGTGAACGGAGCCACCGCGGCCCTCGTCGTGGGCGAGACCGTGGTGCCGGGCATCCTCGGGGTGCTGTGGCTCGGGGACTCCTCCCGGCCGGGCTTCGCCTGGGTCGCGGTGCTCGGTTTCGTGGTGGCCGTGGCCGGGGCCGTCGCGGTCGCCTGGTTCGGGGAGCCGGAACCGGAAGCGGCGCCCGTGCCAGGCGGCGACACCCAGTCGCCGCCCGGAGAGGGCCCCGCCGATCGGCCCCCACACTCCCTGACCGCCGACGATCGCGTGCGCTCCTGAGACTCACCGGGCCGTACGCTGCCAACGGGCGCATGGCCACGACAGCCCACGTGGTCGTCCCTCAGGGGCGTCGCGCGTGGCTGCCCCACGTGGCTGCCCTACGTGGTCATCCCGCCGCGCCGTCCAGGACCACGACATCCCGCGCGGCAAACGCGATGCCCACCCGCTCCCCGGTCTCCGGCGCGTCCCCCAGCGCGCAGGCCGCTTCCACCTGCGGCCCGGCGGCCGGCCGGAGCAGCAGCGCAACATGGGTTCCACGGAACGTCCGGGCCTCGACCGTGCAGGGCAGGCCCTCCTGGGCGGAGGTCAGCCGCACACCGGCGGGCCGTACGAGCAGGCGGCACGGCCCGTCCGCGGTGCCGTCCGGGACCGGCACCTTGCCCCATGAGGTGACGGCGGCCTCGCCCTGCACCGTCGCCTCGACCACGTTGTCGAAGCCGAGGAAGCGGGCGACGAACTCACTGGCGGGCCGCTGCCAGACCTCCAGCGGGGTGCCGGTCTGGGCGATCCGTCCGTCCTGCATCACCACGACCCGGTCGGCCAGCGCGAAGGCCTCGCCCTGATCGTGCGTGACGGCGAGCACGGTCGTCCCCAACTCGCCGAAGAGCCGCCGCAGTTCGACGACCAGGCGTTCGCGCAGTCCGCGGTCGAGCTGGCCGAGCGGCTCGTCCAGCATCAGCAGCCGCGGCCGCGGGGCGAGCGCGCGGGCCAGGGCGACCCGCTGCTGCTCACCGCCGGACAGCGAGGCAATGGCGCGCCGCTGTGCGCCCGGCAGCCCGACCAGGTCCAGCAGTTCGGCGACCGTACGCTCCTGGTCACCGCGCGAGGCACCCCGCATCCGCAGCCCGAAGGCGACATTTCCCGCGACATCACGCTGCGGGAAGAGCTGATGGTCCTGGAACATCAGCCCGACGCCGCGCCGGTGCGTCGGCACCCCCGTCTGGTCCCGTCCCTCCAGCAACACCTGCCCCGCATCGGCCTGTTGCAGTCCGGCCACCACCCGCAGCAGCGTGGATTTGCCGCTGCCGCTCGGCCCCAGCACACACACGATTTCCTGCGCTGCGACGTCCAGGTCCACCGCGTCGAGCGCGGGGCGTGCGCCGGGCGCGCCGAAGCGGACGGTCACCCCGCCCAGCCGCAGCAACTGCGGCGCCGTGGTCCCACCTTGTGCCGTCATCTAGAACTCCCCGGACTGGTCGATGGGGGTACCCGCTGCCGAGCCCGCTCGGGGCCGCGGGCGGATGCGCTCCAGCGCCAGCAGGGCCCCGGCGCACACCGCCATCAAGATGGTCGACAGGGCCATCGCCTGCCCGTAGTTGGTTTCCCCGGCGCGCCCCAGCAGCCGTGCCACGGCCACCGGCAGGGTCGGGTTGTCCGGCCGCGCGATGAAGACCGTCGCGCCGAATTCCCCGAGGGACACGGCGAAGGCGAAGCCGGCCGCGATCAGCAGCGCCCGCCACACCATCGGCAGATCCACCTCGCGCCACACCCGCCACGGCGAGGCACCCAGCACGGCCGCCGCTTCCCGGAGCCGCCCGTCCACCGCCCGCAGGACGGGCAGCATCGTCCGGACCACGAACGGCACGCCCACCAGTGCCTGAGCCAGGGGGACCAGCCACCAGGAGGCGCGCAGGTCCAGCGGCGGCTTGTCGAGCGTGATCAGAAATCCGAAGCCGACGGTGACCGCCGACACCCCGAGCGGCAGCATCAGGAGGGCGTCGAAACCGCGCACCAGCCGGCCGGCCCGGGAGTACTTCCCGTTCGGCCGAAGCCGGGACCGGGGAAGGGTGAGGGCGGCTGCGGCCAGCCCTCCCACCACCAGCGCGATCGCCGTCGCCGCGGCTCCGTAGGCAAGGGAGTTCCACAGGGCGTCGAGGGGCGCGACGACAAAGGTGCTGTCGGCGGACGCGGCGGAGCCCAGCGAGGCGTAGAAGGTCCCTCCGTAGCCGTCCGGACCGTCGAAGGACCGCTCCACCAGCACCAGGAGAGGCACGACGAGCAGGACGGCGATGACGGCGAGCGTCCCCCACAGCAGCGTCCACTGGCCGCCGCCGCGGGGCCGGCGGGCGGTCGTCGAGGCGTCCACCAGCCGCAGGGCGGATTCCCGTCGGCGCACCGTCCAGGCGTGCAGGACCAGCAGTCCCAGTGCCGCGGCGAATTGGAGCAGCGTCAGGACGGCGGCCGTCGGCAGGTCGAGGAAGTCCGCGGTCTGCCGGTAGATCTCGACCTCGAGGGTCGAGAAAGTGGGCCCGCCCAGGATCTGCACGATGCCGAAGGAGGTGAAGGTGAACAGGAAGACCATCAGCGCCGCGGCGGCAACGGCCGGGCCGAGCGCGGGCAGCGTCACCCTCCGCCAGGCCGCGAACCGTCCGGCACCCAGCACCCGCGCCGCCTCCTCCTGCCGCGGATCGAGCTGCGCCCACAGGCCGCCGACGGTCCGTACGACCACGGCGTAGTTGAAGAAGACGTGCGCCAGCAGGATCGCCCACACCGATGTGTCGAGGCGGACGCCCCACAGGTCGTCGAGCAGTCCGCCGCGCCCGAGCAGCGCCAGGAAGGCCGAGCCGACGACGACGGTCGGCAGCACGAACGGCACCATCACGACGGCCCGCAGCAGCCGTTTGCCGGGGAAGTCGAAGCGCGCGAAGACGTAGGCGCCGGGCAGGGCGATCAGCAGCGTCAGCGCGGTGGAGGCCGCCGCCTGCCAGACGGTGAACCACAGCACATGGAGCACATCGGGATCGCCGAGCACCGCGCCGATCCGGCCGAGCTGCCAGCGCCCGCCGTCCTTCAGCCCGCGCCCGACGATCGCCACCACCGGATACGCGAAGAACAGCGCGAAGAAGGCGAGCGGCACGGCCATCAGGCCGAGCCGCACCGCCGTTCCCCCCGCGGGCCTCCTGCGCCGGAGGCGGGCTACTTCAGAACGAGCGAGGACCACTGCTTGATCCACTGTTCGCGGTTCTTGGTGATCGTCTCCGGGGCCAGGGTCGCCGGCTTGTCGATCTTCGTGCCGTACTTGGTGAACAGCGCCGGCACCTTGGCCTCCTTCAGGGCCGGGTTGACGAACATCCGCAGCGGCACGTCCTCCTGGAACTTCTTGCTCAGCAGGAAGTCCAGCAGCGCCTTACCGCCCTTCTCGTTCTTCGCGCCCTTGAGCAGACCGCCGAATTCGATCTGCCGGAAGCAGGTGCCGGTCGCGATACCGGTCGGTGCCTGCCGAGGCTCCGGCTTCTTGCCCAGGACCTCGGCGGGCGGGCTGGAGGCGTAGGAGACCACCAGCGGCTTGTCGCCCTTGCCCTTGGCCGCCGCGGAGCCCGAGAACCGGTTGTTGTAGGCCTGTTCCCAGCCGTCGACGACCTCGACACCGTTGGCCTTGAGCTTCTTCCAGTAGCCCTGCCAGCCGGCCGCGCCGTACTTCGCGATGGTGCCGAGCTGGAAGGCGAGTCCCGGTGAGGAGGTCGCGGAGTTCTCCGTGACGAGCAGCCCCTTGTATTGGGGCTTGATCAGATCGTCGAAGGTCTTTGGCGGCGCGATCTTGTGCTCGGCGAAGTAGGCGCGGTCGTAATTGACGCAGATGTCGCCGTAGTCGAGCGGTGTGACGCGGTGCCGGCCCTTGTCGAGCTGCAGGTAGCCGGGCACGCCGTCCAGGCCCTTGGCCTTGTACGGGCTGAAGATGTCTTCCTTCAGGCCGCGGGAGAGCAGGGTGTTGTCGACGCCGAAGAACACATCGCCCTGCGGGTTGTCCTTCGAGAGGATCGCCTGGTTGACGGCCTTGCCCGCATCCCCGCCCGGGAGCAGCTTGATCTTGTAGCCGCTCTCCTTCTCGAAGGCGGCCAGCACCGACTTGGAAGCGGCGAACGAGTCATGGCTGACCAGCGTGACGGTCTTGGCGTCCGCGCTTGCGCCGCCGCCCGAGCCGCCGCATGCGGTGAGTGCGGTCATGCCGACCGCGGCGGCGAGCGCCGTCGCGGTGATCCTGCTGGTGGTGCTCACTGATTTCCTCCTGGCTGGCCAGGAAGAGACGCGGCCCCGCCCGGTGTCCGCGGCCACGTCGTCGGGCGACGTACGGCGAGCGGATCCGGGCAGGGCGCAACAGCATGAGTGACGACCGAACTTCCTACCCGGAATGACCCGGGCGAGGTTCAAGGGTCTGCGGGCACCGTAGGTCTACGACGCTTCCGCACTCTCAGCGCTGTGGCGCTCCCCTGTCGGAATGTGCATTTGTTCGAGCACACGCTACCAGCGGGCGGTCAGCGCTCCGAGGCCGCGAGCTGTCCGCAGGCGCCGTCGATCTCCTGGCCGCGGGTGTCCCGGACGGTCACCGGCACACCGTGTGCCTCGATGGCCTGGACGAACGCCCGCTCGTCCTCGGGGCGCGAGGCGGTCCACTTCGAGCCGGGCGTCGGGTTCAGCGGAATCAGGTTCACATGGACCCGCTTGCCCTTGAGCAGCCGTCCCAGCAGGTCACCGCGCCATGCCTGGTCGTTGATGTCGCGGATCAGGGCGTACTCGATGGAGATCCGCCGGCCGGACTTCTCGGCGTACTCCCACGCCGCGTCCAGCACCTCGCGGACCTTCCAGCGGGTGTTGACGGGAACGAGCGTGTCGCGCAGCTCGTCGTCCGGGGCGTGCAGCGACACCGCGAGCCGGCATTTGAAGCCCTCGTCGGCGAACCGCAGCATCGCGGGGACGAGGCCGACCGTGGAGACGGTGATGCCGCGCTGGGACAGCCCCAGGCCGTCGGGCTCGGGGTCGGTCAGCCTTCGGATGGCGCCGACCACCCGCTTGTAGTTGGCGAGCGGCTCGCCCATCCCCATGAAGACGATGTTGGACAGCCGCGCCGGCCCGCCCGGCACCTCGCCGTCGCGCAGCGCGCGCATGCCGTCGACGATCTGGTGCACGATCTCGGCGGTGGAGAGGTTGCGGTCCAGGCCCGCCTGGCCGGTGGCGCAGAACGGGCAGTTCATACCGCAGCCGGCCTGCGAGGAGATGCACATGGTGACGCGGTCCGGGTAGCGCATCAGGACGGACTCGACGAGCGTGCCGTCGTGCAGCTTCCACAGGGTCTTGCGGGTGGTGTCGTTGTCGCAGGAGATGTGCCGGACGACGTTCATCAGGTCTGGCAGCAGCTCCGCCGCCAGCTTCTCGCGCGCCGCCGCCGGGATGTCGGTCCACGCCGCCGGCTCGTGTGCGTAGCGGGCGAAGTAATGCTGCGAAAGCTGCTTGGCGCGGAACGGCTTCTCGCCGATCGCGGCCACCGCCTCGCGGCGCTCGACGGGGCTGAGATCGGCAAGGTGACGCGGGGGCTTCTTGGCTCCGCGCGGCGCGACGAAAGTGAGTTCTCCGGGTGCAGGCATGGTGCTTCCAGTGTCGCAGACGCGCGAAGAGGGGCCTGCCACGTAGTGCGGCAGACCCCTCTGAACGCCGGAACCCCCGCGTATGCAGGGACAACGCGAGGGAACCGGGGGGTTCGGACGGGCCGGCGGTCAGCCGGAGCCGACGAAGACCACGAACAGCAGCCAGACGACCGGCGCGGTCGGCAGCAGCGAATCGAGGCGGTCCATGATCCCGCCGTGACCGGGCAGCAGCGTGCCCATGTCCTTGATACCGAGATCCCGCTTGATCATGGACTCGCCCAGGTCACCGAGGGTGGCGCTGGCCGCCACCGCCAGCCCGAGCAGCAGGCCCTGCCACCAGGCTCCGCCCTTGATCAGGAACTCCATGCACAGAGCGCCGGCGGCCATCGCGAAGACCACCGCGCCCAGCAGCCCCTCGCGGGTCTTGCCGGGGCTGATCCGCGGCGCGAGCTTGTGCGTGCCGAAGCGCCAGCCGACGGCGTACGCCCCGGTGTCGCTGACGACCGTCAGCAGCAGGAAGGTCAGCACCCGCTGCGGGCCGTCGTCCTCGGCGGCGAGCATCAGGGCCACGAAGGTCGCCAGGAACGGTACGTAGAACGCCGCGAAGACTCCGGCGGTGACATCCCGCAGATAGTTCTCGGGCGCCTCCGTCATCCGCCAGACCAGGACGGCCAGCGCGGTGAGCGCCATCGCCACCCATGCGCCTTCGGCGCCCCGCACATACCCGGCGATCACCATGGCGGTGCCGCCGACCGCGAGCGGCACCAGCGGCACCCGGATGTCCTTGCGCTCCGACAGCCGCGAGGTCAGCTCCCACAGGCCCACGACGACGGCGATCGCGATGACGCCGACGAAGACGGGCTTGTAGACGAAGAGCGACGCAAGGATGATCACGCCGAGGCCGACGCCGACTCCTATCGCGGCGCGCAGATTGCGCCCCGCGCTCTTCTTCTTCGGCTTCTCTGGGTGCCGCGAGCTGCCGGGCTCGGGGGAACCGGGGAAAGCAGTGGGCATGGGCTCCTGCGGCTCTTCGTCGCGGAAGAGGGGGCCACTCAGTCGAGCGGCCCCCCGGTCGTCCCGGTGGTCCCGGTAGTCGTCCTGGTGTCCGCCTGGCTCGGGCACGATGGGCATGGGCCGAGTCTGCGCCGCGTCGCCCCCGTCGTGCACGGGACCCGCCGAGGCGGGGGGCGCCGTCCCGCGGAGCGCGGGGACCGGTCCCTGGTCGGGTGGCCCCCAGTGCGCGGCGCCGGGCGGGGTCCCCCAGGATGACTCGTTCATCAGACCTCGAGGAGCTCGGATTCCTTGTGCTTGAGCAGCTCGTCCACCTGCGCGACGTACTTCGCGGTGGTGTCGTCGAGCTCCTTCTCGGCGCGGCGCACCTCGTCCTCGCCGGACTCCTTGTCCTTGACGAGCTTGTCGAGGGCTTCCTTGGCCTTGCGCCGCACGCTGCGGATCGAGATCTTCGAGTCCTCGGCCTTGTTCTTGGCGACCTTGATGAACTCCTTGCGGCGCTCCTCGGTCAGCTCCGGGAACGTCACTCGGATGATATTGCCGTCGTTGCTCGGGTTGACGCCGAGGTCGGAGTCGCGGATCGCCTGCTCGATGTTGCGCAGCGCGCTCTTGTCGAACGGGGTCACCACGGCCATCCGCGGCTCGGGAACCGAGAACGACGCCAGCTGGTTGATCGGCGTCATGGCGCCGTAGTAGTCCGCCACGATCTTGTTGAACATCGCCGGGTGCGCACGCCCGGTGCGGATCGCGGCGAAGTCCTCCTTGGCGACCACGACGGCCTTCTCCATCTTCTCCTCGGCCTCGAGGAGGATCTCTTCGATCACCACTTGCTCCTGGTCTTATCGGTAAGAAGCAGAGCCTCGCCCCTGCCGCGCGTCTTCTCCTGCACGGTGTCCGACCGGCAGGCGGTTGTCCATCCCCGTACCGAGGTCTTCCCACGGCCGGGAGTTGCCGTCCCTACGGGAGGAAGCCCGTACGGAGTCTCGGCAGTTGGGGCCGTCAGGCCCGGGTGCCCTGATCGCTGACGAGCGTGCCGATCTTCTCACCCTTCACCGCGCGCGCGATATTGCCCTCGGCAAGCAGCTCGAAGACGAGGATCGGGAGTTTGTTGTCGCGGCACAGAGTGATGGCGGTGGCGTCCGCGACCTTCAGCTCGCGGGTGATGACCTCGCCGTATTCGAGCGCATCGAACTTGACCGCGTCGGGGTTCTTCTTGGGGTCGGAGTCGTAGACGCCGTCCACGCCGTTCTTGCCCATCAGCATGGCCTCGGCGTCGATCTCCAGGGCCCGCTGGGCGGCGGTGGTGTCGGTGGAGAAGTACGGCATGCCCATACCGGCGCCGAAGATGACGACCCGGCCCTTCTCGAGGTGGCGCACCGCACGCAGCGGAATGTACGGCTCCGCGACCTGGCCCATGGTGATGGCGGTCTGGACGCGGGAGTCGATGCCCTCCTTCTCCAGGAAGTCCTGGAGGGCCAGGCAGTTCATGACCGTGCCGAGCATGCCCATGTAGTCGGAGCGGGCCCGGTCCATGCCGCGCTGCTGGAGTTCGGCGCCGCGGAAGAAGTTGCCGCCGCCGATCACGATGGCGATCTCATAGCCGTCGCGCACCACGGCGGCGATCTCGCGGGCCATGGCGTGCACCACATCGGGGTCGACACCCAGGCCGCCGCCACCGGCGAACGCCTCGCCCGAAAGCTTCAGCAAAAACCGTCGCCTGCCGCCGTGGTCGGCCTTGTCTGTGTCCGCGCCGTCGGCACCGTGATTCATTGAGCTCTCCTCGTGCACATACGAAGAAGGCCATTGCCGTGGGTCTGGTCGAGATCCCTGTCCGGCAATGGCCTCCTCGTCACATCTGCGGCCGGCCGTTGAGCGGCCGACTGCGTACGACCCTAGCGGGGTCGCAGGTCATTCGCTGCCTTCGCGGCAGGCTTCCGGCCCCAAGACCGTGGCCCGACGGCGAGGCTTCGTGTTGCTCAGATGCCGACCTTGATGCGCTCGAAGCGCTTCAGGGTGACACCGGCCTCCTGCAGCACCTTCTCGACGGACTTCTTGTTGTCGAGCGCGTACGGCTGACCGAGCAGCGTCGCGTCCTTGAAGAAGCCGTTGACGCGACCCTCGACGATCTTGGGCAGCGCGGCCTCCGGCTTGCCCTCGGCGCGGGTGGTCTCCTCGGCGACGCGGCGCTCGGACTCGACGACCTCCGCCGGAACGTCCTCACGGGAGAGGTACTTGGGCGCGAACGCGGCGATGTGCTGCGCGACACCCTTGGCGACCTCGGCGTTCTCCTTGTCCAGCTCGACAAGGACACCGATCTGCGGCGGCAGGTCGGGCATCGTGCGGTGCATGTACGCCGTCACGAAGCCACCGGAGAACTGCGCGAAGCGGTCCAGGACGATCTTCTCGCCGAGGTTGGCGTTGGCCTCGTCGACGTACGCCTGGACGGTCTTGCCGGCCTCGATCTCGGAGGCGAGCAGCGCGGCGATGTCAGCCGGGCTGGTGGCGGCGACGTGGGCGACGAGAGCGTTCGCAACGGCCTGGAACTTCTCGCCCTTGGCGACGAAGTCCGTCTCGCACTTGAGCTCAAGGATGACGCCGGAGGTGTTGTCGTCGGCGATGAGGGAGACCACGGCGCCGTTCTCGGCGGAGCGGCCCTCGCGCTTGGCGACGCCCTTCTGGCCCTTGATGCGCAGCGCCTCGACGGCCTTGTCGACGATGCCCTCGGCCTCGTCCAGGGCCTTCTTGCAGTCCATCATGCCGGCGCCGGTGAGCTCGCGGAGCTTCTTGACGTCAGCGGCGGTGTAGTTCGCCATGGTCTGTGAATCTCTTCTCGAAATCTCGAAGTCGAAAGATCTACGGGTGGACGGCGGGGGCGGCGCTTGTGGCGCCGGCCCCCGCCGTCATCAACCGGATGCTGCGGGTCAGGCCTGCTCGGCGTCCGCGGCCGGCTTCTCGGCCTCGGCGGCCGCGGGGGCCTCGGCGGCCGCGGGGGCCTCGGCGGCCGCGGGGGCCTCGGCGGGCTTCTCGGCCTCGTCGGCCTTCTTCTCACCCTCGAGCAGGTCGCGCTCCCACTCGGCCAGCGGCTCGGCGGCAGCGGTCTTCTCGCCGGGCTTCTGGTCGCCGGTGGCGGCACCGGAACGGGCGATGAGGCCCTCGGCGACGGCGTCGGCGATCACGCGGGTGAGCAGGGTGACGGAGCGGATCGCGTCGTCGTTGCCCGGGATCTTGTAGTCGACCTCGTCCGGGTCGCAGTTGGTGTCGAGGATCGCGACGACCGGGATGTTGAGCTTGCGCGCCTCACCGACGGCGATGTGCTCCTTCTTGGTGTCCACGATCCAGACGGCGCTGGGCACCTTCTGCATCTCGCGGATACCACCGAGGGTCTTCTCCAGCTTGGCCTTCTCGCGGGAGAGGACGAGGAGCTCCTTCTTGGTGAGACCGGAGGCGGCCACATCCTCGAAGTCGATCTGCTCGAGCTCCTTCAGGCGCTGCAGGCGCTTGTAGACGGTCGAGAAGTTGGTCAGCATGCCGCCGAGCCAGCGCTGGTTCACGTAGGGCATGCCCACGCGGGTCGCCTGCTCGGCAATGGCCTCCTGGGCCTGCTTCTTCGTACCGACGAACATCACCGAGCCGCCGTGGGCGACGGTCTCCTTGACGAACTCGTAGGCGCGGTCGATGTACGACAGCGACTGGAGCAGGTCGATGATGTAGATGCCGTTGCGCTCGGTGAAGATGAAACGCTTCATCTTCGGGTTCCAGCGCCGGGTCTGGTGCCCGAAGTGGACGCCGCTCTCCAGCAGCTCCCGCATCGTGACGACGGCCATGGCCGTACTCCTCGTGTATCTCGGTTCCACCACGGCCGGTCGGCCGCGGTGCCTGACGCCCCGACGCGCCTGCCGAGGAATGAACCTTGCGGAACCTTCCGAGGACCGAGGAGCGCGGCCATCGCGCTGCCCAAAAAGGGACTGCTGCACTGATGGCGGGGCGTGCGAAGTCGACCCGGTGACCCGGATCGCCACAAGAAGTGTACGGGACGGCCGATGTACTGGGCGACACGCACCTTTTCGTGCCCCGTGCGGGTGACACCGTTGTCCACAATCGGCCGGTTGTCCACAGATTCCGACCAAGATCCCCACGCCGCGGCGGACTGCGTCACGGTCGGGGCATGAAACGACATTCCAGCTCGGGCACGCACTTCCGCGGGACGACCGGATCACCGGCACGACGTCGGTGGCGTCTGCGGCACGTGCGTCATACGGACCGTGTGCGCCATGCGGCGCGTGTGCGTCATGCGGCGCGCGTTCGCCACCTGCGCCGCATGCAGGAGGCGCCCAGGAGAGACGGGCAGAACTGCCTCTTCCCTGTGTGGGCGGCGACCGGGTTCCTGTCCTTCGCAACGGCTGCGGCCCTTGCCATGACGACGCTGACGCCGGCGTCGGCGATGGCGTACGCGATGCCGAGCTTCGGGACGGAGAGAGGGAGGACCACTCCCATGGCGGTCGCTGTGTCGGAGGCGGTGGCGGAGGCTGTGGCCGTGGCGGTGGCGCCGGGAGACGGTCGGGCGCGGGGTTCGGCTTCGACTTCGGGTTCGGGTTCGGGTTCGGAGGATCGTGCCTGGCCGGTGGAAGGCGCGGCAGGCATACGGCCCACGGTGTTACGCGGCTGGGAACCGCCACCCACACCATGGGCCGCCGGCCACCGCGGCGTGGACCTGGCAGCGTCGGCCGGTGCGACGGTGCGCGCGGCGGCGCCCGGACGGGTGGCCTTCGCCGGCACCGTTGCCGGGCGTGGCGTCCTCACCATCGAGCTGTCCCGCTCGGGCCGTCCCCCGTTACGCACCACCTACGAACCGGTCCGCGCCACCGCAAAGGAGGGCGAACACATCCTGGCGGGCGAGCCCGTCGCCGTACTGCAACGGGGCCCGTTCCACTGCCGGGGGCCCTGCCTTCACTGGGGCCTGCGCCGCGGAAAGGCGTATCTGGACCCGCTCACGCTCTTACCTGCACCCATGCTCCACGGCGGGCCGTCGCGCCTGCTGCCGGTGATCGGCATCCCCGTGCCACCAGGCCGTACGGACCACGACCGCCCAGGCGCCCCGACCGCTCACGACACGGCTGCCGCTCCCACCGAAACCGCACTCGCCGTCGCGGCCGCACTGGCCACCGCCGCGCTCTGGGCGCTGGGACGCCTGTCGCCGGGCCGGTCGCTCAGAAGGGGCGGGAGCCGTCCGAGCCACCCGTCCCGTGGAGAAGCGGGGGTATCGGAGGGCAGGTGAGCCGGGGAGGATGAGCGCCGGGGATGACGAGCGCGCGAGGCGTGGACACAGAACCACGGAAGCGCGGGGCCAAGCCCCGCGGCCTCGTACCGGCCCACGACCTAACGGCGGCTGCGGGCTGCGGGCTGCGTGCTGCGTGCTGCGTGCTGCGTGCTGCGTGGCCAACGAGTCTGGGGGTGGGGTGGGCGGGGGGGGGGGGCGGGGGGGCGGGGGCCCAGTCAGCCGCGTACTCCGCGCAGGACCATCCCCACCGCCGCCTCTGTGATCTCGTCCGGATTCTCGGCCGCGCCGAGTTCGATACGGCGGACCGCGGCGTCGACCACGCCCTGCAGGAGCATGGCGGCGAGTCGGGGCTGGTCGTGGCCGAGCGTGGCGAGGGCCTCGACGATCATGGCGATGAGTCCGCCGTGCGCGGCGCGGATCTTCTCCCGCGCACCGGCGTCCAGTTCGCCGGCCGAGATGGCCACGACGGCACGGTGGCGCCGGTCGCCGACCAGCGCCAGCTGCCGGCGCACATACGCCTCGATCTTCTCCTCGGGCGTCCCGGCACGCTCCATCGCCGCCTCGACCTCCGCGGCCCAGACCGGGAAATCGACGGCGCACAGCTCTTCGACCACGGCCGCGCGGGAGCGGAAGTACTCGTAAACGGAGGAACGCGCGAGTCCCGTGCGCTCGGCGAGGGCGGGGAAGGTCAGCGCTTCCGTTCCGCCTTCGGACAGCAGGGTGCGGGCAGCGTCCAGGAGGGCGCCGCGCTGCATCGTCCGGTGCTCGGCCACAGAGGCCGCTCGAATCCTTGGCACATCCCCACTCTACGGATGGCACGCCCGTCGCGGCACTCCGCCCGTCTCCCCGGCGCGGGGAGTTTCACCGTCCGACGTCAGCGAGTTTCGCCCGGAGCTGCAGTACGGACTTGGTGTGGATCTGGCTCACCCTGCTCTCCGTGACGCCGAGGACGTTGCCGATCTCGGCGAGCGTGAGGCCCTCGTAGTAGTAGAGGGTGACCACGGTCTTCTCGCGATCGGGAAGGGTGTTGATCGCGCGCGCGAGCAGTCGCCGCAGCTCTCGGTCCTCGGCGATTTCCACGGGGTTCTCGGCGGCGGTGTCCTCCAGCGTGTCCATGAGGCTGAGGCGTTCACCGCCCTCGCCGCCGACGTGCAGCAGTTCTTCCAGCGCCACCACGTTGGCCAGGGACAGCTGGCTGAACACCCCGTGGAGTTCCTCCAGCGCGATGCCCATCTCGTCGGCGACCTCCGCCTCGGACGGGGTGCGGCGCAGCTGTGCCTCGAGGGTCGCGTACGCCCGTTCCACGGCTCGGGCCTTCTGCCGTACGGACCGTGGGATCCAGTCCAGCGCGCGCAGCTCGTCGATCATGGCGCCCCGGATGCGGGTGATCGCGTAGGTCTCGAACTTGATGGAGCGTTCCGGCTCGAATTTCTCGATGGCGTCGATCAGGCCGAAGACTCCTGAGGAGACGAAATCGGCCTGTTCGACGTTGGGGGGCAGCCCGACGCTGACGCGGCCGGCGACGTACTTGACCAGCGGGGAGTAGTGCAGGATCAGCTGCTCGCGCAACCGGCCGTCGCCCGATGCCTTGTAGGAGCGCCACAGCTCGTCGAGCGAGGAGGGCGCGGCGGGGCGCACGCTGCCGCGCGCGGCGGGTGGTACAGCCGCGCGGTCAGACCCGGAGGTGTGCTGGGGCATTCGTCGCCTTGAGCCGTTCTGCCGAGACGCTGGATGGGTGGACGGTTGAGGGGTGAAGTGCCTGTGAGCGTAGCGTGACCATAGCGTTGCGGTGCGCGAGGAAGAGAGGATCGGGTGTGCGCAGATACGTTCCGCTGCCCGCACCTCAGGGTTACCTCGTTGGACGCGGCGGTCCCAGGACTCGGCGCCGGGCCCGGTCCTCCGAGGAGCCGGGCGGCTGGGCGCCAGGACGTGGCGGGCGGGATCCTGTGCGCCCGTTGCGCCGCAGCACCGCCTTCCGACAGGTCGGCACCGCGCGCCGAAGCAAGGCAAACCTGGATTCTGCGGTCATTCCCCTCACCCTTTCACCCGTTCGCCCCAGGTCAAGTACCGCCTCGCCGGGAACCTTCGGTGGTCTCGGCGCGTCGCGCCAACTCCCAGCGGTCACCGCACCTTTGAACGAATCCGAGCGACTGCAACTCGACGAGCTTGCTCTGCGCGATATCGCGGGGCGTGCCCGACTCCCTGGCCAGGTGGGCGGTATCCGCTCCTCCGCGGGCGGGCAGGGCTTCCAGCACGCGGGCCGCTGTGGGGTCCAGGAGGTCGCGGGCGAGGGTCGGCCCATGCCGATGGGGGCCGAGGTCGCCGATGCTGCCGACGAGTTCGACGACCTCATCGGCGTCGGTGACCAGCACCGCCTCACCGCGCAGGAGTTGATGCACACCCGCTGACAGGCCGCTGGTGACGGGCCCCGGCACCCCCATGGTGAACCGTCCCAGGGCCAGCGCCCGCCGGGCGGTGACCAGTGAGCCGCTGCGGAGTTCGGCCTCCACGACGACGGTTCCGCGGGTGAGTGCGGCAATGACGCGGTTGCGCTGGATGAAGCTTCTCTGCACTTCGCAAGTTCGTGGTCCGGGGCTGATCATGTTTTCTCCTCAGCGCGGTGGGCGGGGAGGCCAAGGTCCACGACTGGTCGTTTGGATAGCCGCGCTGCTTCGGCTTGCTTGGCGTGTACGAAGGTCAGAGTGATGTCGATGCCTTCGACTTCGCCGAGCCATTGCTCTTCCTGTGCGCGCTTGCGGCGGAGAAGGAGGTCCTTCTCGATCTCGGCGAGACGAGGAAGCAATTTGGGGTTGACCTGCAGCATCGGGCAGCGGATGCAGGCATGCTCGTGCTGGCAGGGGGTGCCGTAGGGGCGAGCGCAGTTGCCGAGTTCGACCTTGCGCTTGTCGAAGTGCTCTTCGAAGTCGGCCCACTCTTCGAGGCTGACCTCCGCGTACTCCTCCGCGGGCCGCAGGCTCCGGCGATGGTTGAGGAAACGCTGGTAGTGGGCGACAACGTCCTCAGCAAAGACGGCGACATAGCCCTGGAGCGTCTGCAGGTTGAGGTGGCCGAGCAAGGCCGCGCCGATGTGGATCGGGAGACCGCCGTTAACGACCTCGGTCGCGAAGAGCCTGCGGAAGTCGTGCGGGGTGAAGGTCAGATCAGCGAAGGCCGGGTTGGTGTCGGCCAGTTCCTCGCAGCTGCGGGCAAGCATATGCAGCACCGTGGTGGGCGCCATGACGCCGTGGACGGTGCCCATCTGCCGTTGGAAGAGAAACGGCATGGGCTCTGACCAGGTCTTTTCGTGGGGATCGTAGCGGCTGAGGACCCGGATTGTCCTGCCGCCCGCAGTGTGCCGGCGGATGATCTGGGCTATCGCGTGGAAGAGATCCGCAGACATCGGGATCACGCGTTCCCGTTCGCTCTTCGATGGAGCCACGACCAGGAGCGCGATGACCTCGCCGTTCGGTCGCTGGTATTGCCGGATGCTGAGGTGGGTGAGTTCCACGAGTTCCTCAACTCGGATGCCACTGTGACGGAGGACTTCCACCAGGGCCCACTCCCAGAACGCCGTCTCCTCAGCAGCAGTGACGTCGATCGTCTCGCCACTGTCATCGATGACGCGGACCGGTGGGTCCTCTTCTGTCCTGGCCCGACTCTGGTCCCGCCCGGAGTTCGTGCGCTGGTAGGAACGCCCCGCGTGGACGAAGGGCTCCCCAAGCTCGACTTTCCCGGCTGCTTCAAGCAGGCCGGTCAGGTATTCGTGCCGGGCCTCGATGTGGGCGGACAAGACAGGAAGAAGCGGTTGACGGGCTCGGACTCGTTCCGCCATGCGCCGGTTGACCTCGCGCTTTCGCTTGGCGAAGCCCTTCAGGTCGCGACGTCGGACAGGGCAGGGAGCGACCCAGTGGGCCCACTGTTCGGGTTCGCCGATCGACCAGCTGTGCAGGTCCATGTAGAGGGCGCGAACCGCGAGGAGGATGCTGGAGGCGTCCTTGCGTTGCTTCGTCTTGTCCTTGTCCCAGAGCTGGATCTCCGCCCGCCACTGGTCATAGACCTCGCTGCTGATGTGGAGATCCTGCTGGCCGGGATTGACGGCTTCGATCTTCGCCCAGAACTGGCTCGCCAACCGCCGAGCCAAGCCTTCGACCGTGACGTAGTCAGTTTCGGCCCTCCGTCGGGTGAGGTAGTCGATCAGCAACTGCCGAACGCCCTGATGACGGATCTGGTAGCGGTCGACAAGCTCCGTAATACTTCGCTGACCTGCATAGATGAAGGCACGGAGCGTCGGCGGGGTTCCCGGCGGAAAGTGCGCCATGCCGTGAAGTACCTGCCATGCGCCAAGGGCGGCGAAGCGTTTGTGATCGCCCCTGGCACCGTGGTTGACCCCCAGGCGCCGTGTCTCCACCGAATAGTGCAGCAGGGCCGACGGCGTCAGGTCGGCCAGGGCAATGCCCTGCGTGGTCAACGCGACCGCGACGTCGAACTTGGCTCTGCCCTTGTGGATGTTGCGGAAGTGCTCGGTCGAGTCGACCGCCGCGTAGAACTTGTCCAGCAGGCGGTCGTTCTGGATCTCACGGAACGAGCTCGTATAGGTCCGGAATGTGTTCGCCCTGAAACCGGCAACGGATGGCCTGATCACCCGAAGACAGAAGATCCACTTCAGTGCACCGATCAGGTTGGACCTGCCAGTGTGGTCGCCCGGACGCGCCAGGACAGCAACAGAAGGGGCGCCTTCAGCGTCGAAGCCGGCAGCCTGCCATCGCTCCTGCCAAGTGTCGCCTGGGTGCTCACTCAGGTGGCTGAGCAATGCCTGAACACCGCTCAGATACTTCTGGACATTCGAAGGCCGGATATCCCGCTTCACCAGCAGGCATAGTTCCCTCGCCGGGGCTCGGGATAGGTCGCCAAACGGCCCAGGAGTGACCTTGGGCAGCGGGGCCGGTGCCGCTTTCAGCGTTGCGTCGAACCGCGATGCGGGGGCCGGGATGAACGGCTCCTCGCGGTAGTTCGTGCGCCGATTGCGCAGGCTGTAGGTGTCCAAGTCGGTCTGGATGTCAGCCACCGAACACCGCCTTGAAGTCCTCCGGGTCGTAGCCCGGCGCGATGGTGCGCTCGACCCGAGGCCGGTTGTAGTGGGCCTGGAGAGCATCGAAAAGATCCTCGACGCGGGCCCGCAGGTAGCGGCCGGTGGTTGCCAGATCTCCATGGCGGAGGACGGCCCGCACTTCGACCAGCGTGAGGTTCGGGTCGTTTGCCATCCGCTCGGCAGCGGTGTGGCGAAGATCGTGCAGGGTCCAGTTGGTGCCCAGCTTGTCGTTGACGCGCTGGATGACGCGACGCATCGCCCAATAGCTCAGCGGCTTGTCCGGTCCACGACGTGTTCGGAAGACCGGCTCGCCCGCCGGCGGCAGGCCCCTGGCATCGAGGTAGGCGGCGAGCACCACCAGGGACTGAGGGCTGGTGGGGATCGGCTCGCGGAGCTTGGTGCCCTTGGAGATGACGTAGACGAGCTGGCCTTGCCAGTCGATGTCCGAAGGCGTGACGCCGAGGAGCTCCTCGGCACGGGCCCCGCTAGCGACATAGAGCAGCACCGCGGCGCGGTCACGGTCGTGGTTCATCGTCGCGAAGAACTCGTCCCACATCGCGTCCGGAATCGCGCGGGGCTCAGCTTTGGGCATCCGCTGTCGCAGGCGGGCCCGGCGGAAGAGCCGCACGGGGTCATCCGGGTCGTGGTGGGCCATCGCGGCCCGACGGCCCTGCGACGCCGGGACGGGGTTGATCACAGGACCTCGGCCCTGCTCACGGTGGAACTCGTAGAAACTGCTGACGACGGTCAGCCCGTGGTTGATAGTGCTGGGCGCATAGCCGGCCTTCAGATACCGCTTGCCAGTCCGCGGGTTAACCGCGCCCGGCTGGGGAGTGTTCTGCTTGCTCCGGCGCCGCTGCGGGTTCGGCGCCGATCGCAGCCACCCGACCATGGCGGCCACCTCTGCCTCAGTGGCCTTCTCCCACGGGATGTCCAACAGCCACAGAACCCGGAACCAGCGCAGCAAATCGAACGCGTAACTACGTCCGGTAGCAGGGCTGTTGTCGCTGAGGGCCAGATCCCGCAGGTACGGCACCACCGGCTCAACAGGGCTCCCGCTCTTCCCAACCACGACGTACGGCGGGTGCTGAGTCTCTAACTGGATCACAGAGCCGATCCGGGGTACATCTCCCCGTCCCTCCATCAGCTCGTGATGCAGGTTCACCGTCACACAGACCTCCATGAGCGCACAGGCTTCACCTGAACGGCAGACATCATGAAGGTGCAGTTAACACACCGGCTTCGGGTGGGGTGGGCGCCGGGCGGTAACTCGCCCACCAGCAAGCCCTGTTCGGCGATCCGGCCGACCAATTCGGTGTGCCCGCGGGGGTAGGCGTAGTCGACGCCGGAGGCCAGTACGGCCGCGGTCGCGCCGTCCGCGGCCAGCGCACCTCGGTGGGCGGCGCCATCGACGCCGTACGCGGCTCCGGAAACGACCGTCCAGCCGCGTTCGGCCAGGCCGGCGGCGAGGGTGGCGGCGAGGTGGGCGCCGTATTCGGTGCAGGCTCGCGCGCCGACGATGGCGACGGAGCGCAGCGCCCAGAAACGGAGGTTCGCGGGGCCGCGTACCCACAGGCCGATGGGGCGGCCGTCGCCGAGGTCGTCGAGCTGGCCGGGCCATTCGTTGTCGCCGGGGATGACGAAGCGGCCGCCGAGGGCGGCGACCGCGGCCAGGTCGGCGGCGGGCTCGATACGCGCCGCGCGCAGCTTCAGTCCCGCGATCTTGTCGGGGTTCGCGCCCTCGGGCGGGTCGGCATCGCCGGACAGCGCACGCCAGAGGGCTTCCGGGCCCAGTTCGCGCAGCCAGCGGCCGGCGGTTTCATCGCCCGGCTCAAGGATGCGGGTGAGCGCCGCGCGCGCCGTGCGCTGTAGCCCGTACGTGTCGGCGTGCGCCGCTTGCTGGTCGGTGGCTGCGTCGTCCGGTGTGGTGTTGATTGCTTCGTGGGTGGTGAATCCCCATGCGTCGATACCGTTCATCACGTCTCCTGCTCGTCCGGAGGCCGCGTGGTCACGCGGCCCTAATGGTGATCCCCAAGGCGGCCGCCGTAGTGGCGAGGTGGGCGGGTGCGGGCCGGAGGACCGCCGTTTTCGGATGGCCCGGCGAGGCTCTGGGCCATCCGCTTCCTCCGGGGGCCCGCCCCCCTCCCCCACCCCCCCCGTATGCGCAGCAGCTCATGGATCAGCTCAGGACTGGCTGACCACCTCATGGCCCCGCCGACCCGCTGCGCCGGACCCATTGCTCCCGCCCTCCGCGCCCGGCACCCCACCCGCCATGGCGACCAGCGCCCAAGGACCGGGACCGGCGCCCTGGCGGGTGTCGCGCTGCGTCAGGACATCGCCGGCGCGGGTGCCGTCGGCGACACCGCATTGCCGCGCCGTACGCCCGTGCGGAGCTCCAGGGCCCAGTTGACGTCGTCCTTCGTGGGCCGGTCGTGGCCGGAGAGGTCGGCGGCCGTCCAGGCGACACGGAGGACGCGGTCCAGGCCGCGGGCAGTCAGGAGGCCGCATTCCAGGTCGCGTTCGGCCTGGGCCAGGGCTCCGGGGTCAACCTGCCAACGGGTTCTCAGCTCATGTCCTGGTACTTCGCTGTTGGTGTTCCAGGGGGTGTCGGCGAAGCGGGCTGCGGCTCGTTCGCGGGCGGACCGTACGCGTTCGCCGACCGAGGCGGTGGATTCGGCGCCGCGGCCGAGTGCGACCAGCTCGGAGCGGGCGACCGGTTCCACGGCGATCCGCAGGTCGATGCGGTCCATCAGCGGCCCGGACAGCCTCGCCCGGTAGCGGCGGATCGAGGAGGGTCGGCATTCGCAGCCGCCTCCGGTGGTGCCGTGTCTGCCGCAGGGACACGGGTTCGCGGCAAGCGCCAGCAGGAAGCGGGCGGGCATCCGCATCATGCCGGCGGACCGGGCGACGACCACATGGCCCGATTCCAACGGCTGCCGCAGGGCGTCCAGGACGCGGGCGCTGCACTCGGCCGCCTCGTCCACGAACAACACCCCGTGATGGGCGAGGGAGACGGCTCCGGGGCGCGGCAGTCCGGTGCCACCGCCGACGAGGGACGCCATGGTCGCGGAGTGGTGCGGGGCACAGTAGGGCGGCCGGTCGACGAGTGGTTGTCCCGGCGGGAGCGTGCCGGCTACCGAGTGGACGGCGGTGACCTCCAGGGATTCCTTGGGTGACAGGGGCGGCAGCAGGCCGGGGAGGCGTTCGGCGAGCATGGTCTTGCCCGCTCCGGGCGGGCCTTTGAAGAAGATGTGGTGCCGTCCTGCCGCAGCCACTTCCAGAGCGCGCCGGGCATTGTGCTGGCCCGCGACGTCCGCGAGGTCGAGGACGCGGCCGGTGGGCGGCAGTCCGGCGCAGACGCCCGTGCCGGGAACGACCAGGCCGGACAGGAGTGGATCGGGCCGGCCTTCGGCGGGGGCGTCGTCGTCCTCGTCGGGCACGGGTTCGTCGGCGAGGACGGCGATGAGCTGGCGCAGGCTGCGGACGCCGAGCACCGAGATGCCGGGGACGAGTGCGGCCTCGGCGGCGGTGCGTTCAGGCACCACTACCTGGCGGTATCCGGCGTCGGCCGCGGCCAGTACGGCGGGCAGTACGCCGCGTACGGGACGGACGCGGCCGTCCAGGCCCAGCTCGCCGATCATCATCAGGTCGGTGAGTTCGCGGGGGTCGAGACGTTCGGCGGCGCCGAGGACCGCGCAGGCCACGGCCAGGTCGAAGCCGCTGCCGCTTTTGGGTACGGATGCCGGGCTGAGGCCTACGGTGAGTTTCTTCTGGGGCCATTCGGCTCCGGAATTCACGACTGCGGCGCGCACCCGGTCCTTGGACTCGACCAGGCTCTTGTCGGGCAGTCCGACCAGGGTGAAGGCCGCGACGCCGGGCTCCAGGTCGGCCTGGACCTCGACGGCAACGCCTTCGACGCCGACCAGGGCGACGGAACAGGTGCGGGCGAACCCCATCAGGCCACCCCTCGTACGTGTTCGACGACGGGGGCGCCGCGGGCGGGGAGCAGCACGCCGATGACGTCGATGCGGACGCCGCCCGGTGGTGGGCCGCCGTGCCGCTCCAGCCAGCGCTCGGCCAGCCGCCGTAGCCGCTCGGTCTTCTCGGCGCGTACCGCCGCCATGGGGTGTTCGTACACGGCCGCGCGGCGGGTTTTGACCTCGCAGACGACCAGGGCGTCACCGTCGGCCGCCACGATGTCGATCTCGCCGTCCCGGCATCGCCAGTTGCGGTCCAGGATCCGCATCCCGGCTTCGAGGAGCCGTCGGGCGGCCAGGTCCTCGCCGTAGCGCCCGAGCGCCCGCCGGGAGCCCGACGTAGCGGTCGGCGCAGTGGTCGAGACGCCCGACGTAGCGGTCGAGGGAGTGGGGGACGGGGAAGGCGAAGGGGAAACGGAGGGCGAAGTAGCCCTTGAGGTCGCAGTCGCGGCCGTCCGGCGCTGTGCCGCCCCGCTCCCCCGCCGCCGGCGTCCCGTCTGCCCTGTGCCGCCCGCGGCCCCCGTGCCCCCCGTGATCCCTGCGGTCCGTCGTGTGTTCCCGGTCCGTCGTGTGTTCCCGGTCCGTCGTGTGTTCCCGGCCCCCTGGCCGGTGTGCGTGGCGTTCATTCGGCACCACCTCCGGCACCGACTGTGACGCGTCCGCACAGATGTATTGGATCTTGGTGGATAACCGGTCAGGTGTGGATAACTCCGTCACCCGCAGGGGGCACCTACCGCTCCGCCCTCAGCTTCCCGGCAGCTCGAGATCGCTCTTGTTGAGCTCCTCGATGTTCACGTCCTTGAATGTGAGGACGCGCACCTGCTTAACGAAGCGGGCCGGGCGGTACATGTCCCAGACCCAGGCGTCGGCCATGGAGACCTCGAAGAAGACCTCGCCCTGAACCGAGTGCACCTGCATTTCGTAGTCGTTGGTGAGGTAGAAACGACGCTCGGTCTCGATCACATATTTGAACAGCCCGACGACGTCGCGGTACTCCCGGTAGAGCTTCAGCTCCATCTCGGTCTCGTACTTCTCGAGGTCCTCGGCGCTCATGGCAGATCCCCTTCAGCCGTGCGTTCCCCTATTGTGCGTCAGACCCTCTCGGTCTCCAGGATCACCGGCGCACTCGGGGGCCCTTCGTCGAGCAGTGTGCGCAGCAGCTCGGCGAGTCTGGTCGGATACACCGTCTCATGCGACGCCGACAGTTCCTTCGCCGTCCACCACCTCAGTCCCGAGACACTGCGTCGCTCCAGGTCAGTCTGCCCGCCCATATCGGTGGCAGTCCGGTCCGTACGTCCCAGGTAATACCACTCGTCCTGGTCCCAGCGCCGCCCGTCGAAGGGAAACGAACAGTGACGTTTCCACAGGACGGGGCCGAGGACGGCGTCGGTGATCCCGGTCTCCTCGGCGAGTTCGCGGCGGGCGGCCTCTTCGTGGGTCTCGGCGCCCTCCAGACCGCCTCCGGGGGTGAACCACCAGGTGGCGGAGGGATCATCCGGTTCGAAGCCGTGCAGCAGCAGGATCCGGTCGTCGGGGTCGAGCAGCACGATGCGGGAGACCTGGCGGCGAGCCGGGGCCGTGTCGTCGGGGGCGGCGGCCGAGGGCTCAGTCATGGGTGCGGCCCTTGCGGGAGGTACGCCGGGCGATGGGGCCGTAGGCGGCGCCGCCGAGGATGAGGACCGCGCCGGCGAGGACGGCGAGGGCGATGGGCTGGACGGGGCCGGGCTGCGAGACACCGCCGGGAAGGGCGGCGAAGCTGCTGGGGCGCTGCATCATGCCGAGGCTGCCGAGCGGCCAGGCACGGGCGTCGACGCGGGCCTGGACGGCGCTGCGGGGTATGGAGCCCTGGTCGCCGTCGTTGAGGTGGACGCGGGAGTCGAGGGAGTCGCTGCGGTGGTCGCCGAGGAGGAAGAGCTGGCCGTTGGGGACCTTGGCCTTGAAGCCGATGGGTGAGGCGGGTCCGTTGCCCTGCAGATACGGTTCCTCGACGGGCTTGCCGTTGACGGTGAGCTTGCCGGGCTCGGTGCAGCAGGCGATCTTGTCGCCACCGACGCCGACGACGCGCTTGACCATCGTCAGGTCGCCCCAGGCCTTGTCCTTGAAGACGACGACGTCGCCGCGGCGTATCTCGGCGCCGTCCACCTTCTCGGCCAGGACCCGGGCCCCGACGGCGATCGTCGGCGACATCGAATCGGTCGGCACCGTGTAGGGGCGGTAGATCAGCGCCGCCCATACGAAGCCGCCCAGGAACAGCACACAGCCGGCGGCCACGGCCAGACCGGACAGCACACTGCCCGTGGTCCGGCCGCGGCCGTCGGTCCTGCGTTCCGTACTGCTGCTCATCCCAGCACTCCCACCCTGCGGGCGGGCGCCCGCGTTCGAAGATCTGGGACGGCACCCTACCTGGGGTAACGCTCCTTGGTCAGCACCTGGGTGCGGTCCCTGGTCAGCCTCCGGCGGCGCCGGATCACGAGGGGTACGGCACCGGCGAGACCCAGCGTGGCCGGGGCCGCGGCCATGGCCTTGTTGATGCCGGGCTGGTCGAAGGTGTCGGGCACCGGGAGCGTGGCCCAACGGTTGATGGGCCAGGCGATGGTGAAGGCGCGGCCGACGACCTCGTCGACCGAGACCGTGCCGTTGCCCTTGAGGTTCTGGTGGTAGCGGGAGTCGAGGGAGTCGTCGCGGTGGTCGCCCATGACCCAGATGCGGTCCTTGGGGACCTTGATCGGGCCGAAGGGGCGGTCACCGCAGGGGGTGGCGCCGGGGAAGATGTACGAGTCTTCCTTGAGCGCCTTGCCGTTGACCTTCACCGGACCGGTGCCATGGCACTCAACGGTGTCGCCGCCGACCGCGATGACCCGCTTGATCAGGTCCTTTTCCTCGGCGGACGGCATCAGGCCGATGAAGCTGAGGACCTTCTGGACGGGGTTGGGCTCGGGGGTGGGCGCTTCGTTGAGCCAGCCGCCCGGGTCGTGGAAGACGACGACCTCGCCGCGCTGCGGCTTCGACCCGAACCACGGTGTCAGCTTGTCGACCAGCACCCGGTCCCCGCGCTGCAGGGTGTCCTGCATGGAGTCGGAGGGGATGGAGAACGCCTGCACCAGGAAGGTCTTGATCAGCAGCGCGAGGAGCAGGGCGATGCCGATGAGGATCGGCAGCTCCTTCCAGAAGGCCCGTGGCTTCCTGGCCTTCGTCACCCTGCCGCCCTCCTTCTCGTCGGCCGCCTCGAACGGGCCGGCGTCGTCCAGGGAGCCGGACGTGCCGGTCCCTGCTGACCGCTGTGACTGTGGCTGATGCACGGACCTCGTCGTCTGGCGCGGGGGTTCACCCCGTCCCGCCGGCTCCTCGGGCTCTTCGGTTCCGGACCGCGCGCCGACCGCCAAGTCCCCCACATCTGCTCCTCACTCCGCGCATTCGCCCGCCCGTCAACCGGTGCAGGCCCACCACTCCCATAACGAGCGGGAGTTCCGCAGGGGTCGGGAGTACAGCCAAACTCTCGGGAGACAGCCTATGTGGCGGGTCCGCGGCCGCAGCCTTGGCGCCCGGCGCGTCGTGCACTGTCCTGAAGGTGTCGGGCTCTTCCAGGCTCCGCCAGTGGCTGAACGGCCAGCCGATCCATTCGGCCTCGCCCACGACGTTGTCCTCCGAGACCGTGCCACGGTACGGCTCGTCGAGGTGGAAGCGCGAATCCGCGGAGTCGGAGCGGTGGTCACCCATCACGAAGATCCGTCCGGTGGGGACGGTGACGGTGAATTTCAGCGTGGAGGGCGGGTTGCCGCTGTGGACGTACCGTTCGGTCAGCGGGGTGCCGTTGACGGTGATACGCCCCTGTTTGTCGCAGCATTTCACGGTGTCGCCGCCGACCCCGATCACCCGCTTGATCAGGTCTTTCTCGTCGGCGGAGGGCAGCAGTCCGATGAAGGTCATGAGGTCCTTGAACTGCTTGACGCCGACCGGCGGGTCGTCGCCGATGCGGCTCTTCTCGTCCGGGGGCAGCCAGCCTCCGGGGTCCTTGAAGACGACGACGTCGCCGCGTTCGGGCTTGGCGCCGAACCAGGGGGTGAGCTTGTCGACCAGCACCCGGTCGCCGATCTTGATCGTGTTCTCCATGGAACCCGACGGGATCACGAACGCCTGGACCAGGAAGGTCTTCAGTACGAGGGCGATGGCCAGCGCCACGCCGATGAGGATGGGGATTTCCTTGAGGTAGGAACGCTGCCGGCGGCGTTTGATGCGCTTGGCCTGGCGGCGCCGCTCGGCCCGTCCGCCGGTCCGGGGGGAGCTCCCGCCGGGCTCGTCGACGACGCCCGCGCGCTCGCCGGTGCCGGCCTCGGGGCCGTTCGCCGGGGGGTTCTGGTGCCCGTGACGGGGCTTGCCGCGGTTACCCACGGGGGCCTGCCGGGGCGGGTATGCCGTCGAAGGAGCGCGGGGTGTCGAGGGTGGTCCAGCGGCCGACGGGCCAGCTGATCCAGTCGGCGCGGCCGATCACCTTGCCGACCGGTACGGTGCCGCCGCCGGCCTCGCCGAGGTGGTCGCGGGAGTCGCTGGATCTCGAGCGGTGGTCGCCCATCACCCACAGCTTCCCTTCCGGCACCACGACGTCGAAGTCCACCGAGGACGGCGCGTCCCCCGGATGGAGATAGCCCTCGCTGACGGGCTTGCCGTTCACTTTGATCCGCCCCCGTTTGTCACAGCAGGTCACGTGGTCACCGCCGACGCCGATCACCCGCTTGACGTAGTCGGTGTCCGCGGGCCGGGCCAGTCCCAGCGCCGCGCCGGCACCGCGGAGCAGCGCCGTGCCGGGATTCTCCCCTGCGTTGCTGTGAACGAAAGACCCCGTGCCGTCGAATACCACGACATCGCCCCGTTCCGGCTCGCTGCCGAAACGGTACGCCAGCTTGTTGACCAGCACCCGGTCCCCGATCCGCAAGGTGTTCTCCATGGAGGAGCTGGGGATCAGAAACGGCTGCACGACGAACGTGCTGAGGAGGAAGAGGAAGGCCAGGCAGCAGGCGAAGAGGGTGAGCGGCCGGTAGCGGAGGTCGGCCGCCCGCGCGAGAAAACGCGCGGAGCGCGACCGCTGCTCCGGCCCCTGGTCGGGGGCGGGAGAGGGGTCGCGCTCCGTGAGCTGTGCGTCGGTGTCCATCGGGCCCTGAGCCTATCCGGCTGGTTCCGGACGCCGTACGTGAGCTTGGCTACGCGTTGCTCCGGCGCAAAAAATCGCGGTCCGGTGCGGCGACGCTCAGTTGTCGCGCTTCTCCTTGATCTTCGCGGCCTTGCCGCGGAGCTCACGCAGGAAGTACAGCTTGGCGCGACGGACGTCACCGCGGGTCACGACCTCGATCTTCTCGACGATCGGGGTGTGGACCGGGAAGGTGCGCTCGACGCCGACGGAGAAGCTGACCTTGCGGACCGTGAAGGTCTCGCGCACGCCGGAGCCCTGACGGCGGATGACAACGCCCTTGAACTGCTGCACACGGGAGCGGTTGCCCTCGATGACGCGGACGTGGACGTTGACGGTGTCACCCGGGCGGAAGGCCGGGATGTCGCTGCGCTTCGACGCGGCGTCGACGGAGTCGAGAAGGTGCATGACCTACTGCTTTCTTCGCTGATGCCACAGGTCATCAGCGGGATATCGGAAAAGGATGTTCTGGTTGCCGTTCCGTCGGGCGGGCGTCGTTCCCCCTGTGGCAGGGGCGCGCGCCGGACGCACACAGCAGCGGCCTATTCTTCCACGGCCTCGCTCGTGCGCCCAAATCGGCCGTCCGTTCCCGGTGCCCAGCCCAGCGCGGCGAGGATTTCGCGGTCCTTTTTGTCGAACGCGGCGGGGTCGGACCGCTCGATCAGGTCGGGCCGGTTCCGGTCGGTGCGGCGGAAGGCCTCGTCGCGGCGCCAGCGGGCGATCTTGCCGTGGTGGCCGCTGAGGAGGACGTCGGGGATCGTGCGGCCGCGCCACTCGGGGGGCTTGGTGTAGACGGGGCCCTCCAGGAGGTCGGCCATCGCACCGGGTGCGAAGGAGTCGTCCTGGTGGGAGGCGGCGTTGCCGAGGACGCCGGGCAGCAGCCGGGCGATGGCCTCGACCATGACGAGCACCGGGGCCTCACCGCCGGCCAGGACGTAGTCACCGATGGAGACCTCCCGGACGTCCAGGCGGTCGCCGTACTCCTCGATGACGCGGCGGTCGATGCCTTCGTAGCGGGCCGGGGTGAACACCAGCCAGGGCGCTTCGGAGAGTTCGACGGCGAGCTGCTGGGTGAAGGGCGCGCCGCTGGGCGTGGGGACGACCACGATGGGCTGCCCCTCGCCGGAGGCGAGGATGTCGTCCAGCGCCTCGCCCCAGGGCTCGGGCTTCATGACCATGCCGGGGCCGCCGCCGTAGGGGGTGTCGTCGACGGTGTTGTGCTTGTCGTGCGCCCATTCCCGCAGGTCGTGGATGCGTACGTCGAGGCGGCCGCGGGCGCGGGCCTTGCCGACGAGGGAGACGTTCAGCGGTTCGAGGTATTCGGGGAAGATCGTGACGACGTCGAGCCGCATCAGCTGTCCTCGTCGGTGGTGGCGCGGCTGGAGGCGATCTCCGCCTGGCTGTCGTCGAGGAGGCCGGGCGGCGGGTCGATGACCGCACGCTGCTCCTCCAGGTCGATCTCCGGGACGATCTCGGCAACGAACGGGATCATGACCTCGCCGCCGTCGGGCTTCTTGACGATCAGCAGGTCCTGGTAGGGCAGGTGGGAGACCTCGGTGATCCGGCCGACGGCGGTGCCGTCGCGGGTGACGACGTCGAGGTCGATCAGCTGGTGGTCGTAGAACTCCTCGGGGTCCTCGGGGACCTCCTCGGGGTCGACCTCGGCGATCAGCAGGGTGTTGCGCAGCGCTTCGGCGGCCGTGCGGTCGGCGACGCCTTCGAAGCGCAGCAGCAGGCGGCCGCTGTGGACCCGGCCGGTGGCGATGGTGAGCGGTCCGACGGAGGACGGGTCGGTGGCGAGGACCGCTCCGGGGGCGAGCCGCAGTTCGGGCTCGTCGGTGCGCACCTCTACGGTGACCTCGCCCTTGATGCCGTGGGCGCGACCGATTCGGGCAACTACCAGTTGCACTGCTGCTCCTTGCGGCCGAGCCGCCGCCGCTTTCGCGGAGGGGGCCGGGCCCCGTCGTGATTCCTCGGTTGATGGTGCCGACCGTGGGGCCACGGTCATTTACGCACTCGGGCCGGGGACGGCCCCGAAGGCCCTCCCCGGCCCGAGCCGGTGTTCAACTTGTCAGCGGACGTCGTCCACGTCGACCAGGTCGACGCGGATACCCCGGCCGCCGATGGCGCCCACGACGGTCCGCAGGGCGCGGGCGGTACGGCCGTTGCGGCCGATCACCTTGCCGAGGTCGTCGGGGTGGACCCGGACCTCGAGAACGCGCCCGCGGCGCAGGGTGCGCGAGGCTACCTGCACGTCATCGGGGTTGTCGACGATGCCCTTGACGAGGTGCTCGAGGGCTTCCTCGAGCATGCTCAGGCCTCGGTCGACTCGGAGGTGGACTCGGCAGCAGCCTCGTCCGCCTTCTTGTCGGCCTTCTTCGCCTTCGGGGTGATGGCCTCACCCTTGGGCTCGTCGCCGGAAGCCTTGGCGGCGGCCTCGAAGAGGGCGCGCTTGTCGGCCTTGGGCTCGGCGACCTTCATCGGCGCCGGGGCCGGCAGGCCCTTGAACTTCTGCCAGTCGCCGGTGACCTTGAGGATGGCCAGAACGGGCTCGGTCGGCTGCGCGCCGACGCTCAGCCAGTACTGGGCACGCTCGGAGTCGACCTCGATGCGCGAGGGGTTCTGCACCGGGTGGTACAGACCGATCTCCTCGATGGCCCGGCCGTCACGGCGGGTGCGGGAGTCGGCGATGACGATGCGGTAGTGAGGCGAACGGATCTTGCCCAGACGCTTCAGCTTGATCTTGACTGCCACGGGAGTGGTGTCTCCTGGTCTTGACGTGGGTGGGCACAACGAGATGCCACGTGGGGTTGCGGTACTCGGATGCCCGATGGACGCGTCAGCCGGAGGAGAGAGGGGTCCTGTGCGACTGTCGAGTACAGCTGGCCATTGTGCCACACGCGCTGCGGTCAGCCGACCGCGGCCACCTCGGGGATACGGAAGGGCTTGCCGCAGCCGCCGCAGACGATCGGGGCCTGGGCCAGCACGGACGGGACGACGCGGACGTTGCGTCCGCAGTCGCAGACGGCCTTGACGCGGACGCCGCCTCCGGAGGAGCCGTGCCGGGCGGCCGGGCCGCGGAAGCTGCGGGCGGTGTCGGTGGCGGTGGCGACGGTGTGGGCCTTGAGGGCTCTGGTGAGGCGCTCGATGGTGGGGCGGTAGCGCCTTCTGGCTTCGGGGCTGAGCGTGACCAGGGAGAAGCCGCTGCTGGGATGCGGTTCGTCGACGTGGTCCAGGCCCAGCTCCTCGGCGATCGCCAGGAACCGGCGGTTGTGGTAGCGGCCTGCACGGGAGGTGTCGCGGACGCCGCGGGCGGCGGCGATGCCGTGGACGGCCTCATGGAGCAGCCGTTCGAAGGAGAGTTCGGCGCCACAGGCGGACGAGGACTCACCGATAAGGGACTCGGGCGCGGCCAGGTCCGGCAGCTCGGGGTGGTGCCGTTGAATATCGGCCCACGCGAGCGCCAGCTCGGCGGCGAGAACAGGCGGTGTCGTGCTCACGTCGTAACAACGAGCAGGGGGCGCCCAGTGTTCCGATTCCGGGGCATCCCAAATAATTTGCACGTACCAGTCAGTTTCTGGTCATGGGGCGTGCCGGGGGCGGGGTGCATCGATCTCCGCCGGTATCCGCCGATCCCGGCCGATCTCCGTCGATCCGTACCGAAGGCGCGCAGTGACCCGTAAGCCGGGGCGTACCCCCGCGTAGGCCGCACGGCGTAATGCGCACGCCCGCCGGGGCGATGGCGTCGGCCGCGATGTTACGGCCCACCGTAGGGGCGCGGGCCACCGGTCGCCGCACCGGGAGGGTGGCGGCCGGCGGGCGCCGGCGTGGCGGATCGGCGCGTGCCGGGGCAGGCTGGAACGGCGCTCAGGGCCGTGGGCCCGGCGCATACGGGGGCGCGCGGGAGACAACCCCGGCGCACCCTCTGGACGCCCGGACGGATGCGCAGTTGTCTGGATTGCGGGGGCGCACAACGCTCGGACACGGGGGCGATCGGCACTGAACAGCTTCGGTTCTCGGCGAATAGGGGCGCTTTCGATGTCACCCACGCTCGTGCGGCACCAGCTTCCGGCCTCCGCTTCCCTGCCCGGCGGAGGTCTGCCCGGTGAAGGCCTGCCCGATCCGGGCGGCCCGATGGCGCGGGCCCGTGACTGGGCCGAGATCCAGGAGCGGATGCTGGTGCCGCTGTACGAGGCCGCGTACGACCGGCTGGGGGTCGGCGCCGGTACCCGGCTGCTGGGGCTGGGCTGCGGTTCGGGGCTGGCGCTGCTGCTGGCGGCGGCGCGGGGCGCGCAGGTCAGCGGGGTGGACGAGGACGAGTCGCGGCTGGCGCTGGCGCGCGAGCGGCTGGCGCCGGACGGCGGTCCGCAGACGGCGGCGCTGGTCAGCGGCGCGCCGTCGGCGGCGGCCGGGCGGGCGCCGTTCAACGTGATCACCGCGTTCCCCCCGTCGGGCTGCGGGAGCACTCCCGAGGAGCTGACCGCCGCGCTGACGGCGGCGACCGCGCTGGCGGAGCGCGGGAGTGCGGTGGTGCTGGGCGGCTGGGGTCCGGTGGAGCGGTGTGCCACCGCGGGGGTGCTGCGGGTGGCGCGGCGGCTGGCGGATCCGCTGCGTACGGGCGGCGGTGGCTGGCAGCCCGGCGGGCGGGACGATCTGGAGGACCTGGCGGACCGGGCGGGGCTGCGGCCCGACGGTTCGGGGCGGGTGGCCTGCCCGTTCGGCTACGCGGATGCGGCGAGCGCGGTGCGCGGGCTGCTGTCGACGGGGGTGTTCGACGCGGCGCTGGAAGTGACCGAGCGGCGGCAGGTGGAGAAGGAGCTCGGCGAGGCGCTGCATCCGTATCAGCGGGCGGACGGGACGGTCTGGATGCCGAATGTGTTCCGGTATCTGATCGCGCGGACGCGGTAGGCGGGCGGGAAGAGGGGACGGCCGCCCATGGAGGCCCAGCTCGCCCGCCGTATCCGGCTGTTCCGCGACAGCGGTCAGGTGCGCCCGGAAGTGGCCGCGTTCGTGACGGCCGAGCTGGTGGCGCTGGCGGGTGAGGGGCGCCGGGTCACGGAGGACAGCGCGGGGATGATGGCCAGTCATCTGCTGATGGCGCTGACCCGTCTGCTGGACGGGGCGCCGGCCGCGCAGTGCCCGGCGGCGGTGGCCGCGGAGCTGGCGGATCATCCCGAGGCGCTCGCCCGCGCCCGTGCCGTGGCCGTACGGGCGGGGCGTGAGCTGGGCGCCCGGCTGCCCGACCCTGAGATCCATTTCCTGGCCCTGCACCTGGCCGTGCTGCAGGCGGGCCCCTCGCTGCGAAGGGATGCATCATGACGAAGATCCTCACCGGTGGCGTCGGCAAGTCCGAGGTGGCGAGCCTGGTGACGGGGCTGCGGCTGCCGGGCGTCGAGGTCGTCGTCAGCGATGACATGGATGCGGCGGTGCAGCTGCGGGCCGGGCGGGCGGATTACTTCCTGGGCACCTGTCACACCGGGGCGGGCGCCTCGCTGGGGGTGCTGGTCGGGCTGATGGGTGCCGCCGCCTGTCACACCTTCGGCCGGTCGGTGCCCACCGCGGAGCAGATCGAGGCGCTGCTGGGCGAGGGCAGGACGGTCTTCGGGTTCGCCCTCGACCGGATCGAGGCGGTCACGCCGGCGCTCGCGCGGGCCATCGCGGTCCGTACGGCGTGACCGGTGGGGCCCCCTTCCGCCGTGGCCGCCGGGCAGGTGCATGCGCTGGGCTTTTCCCTGGTGCAGCAGCTGACCGTCATCGGGGTGTGTGCGCTGACCGCGTTCGTCGCGCATCTGGCGCTGGCGGTGTTCAACGACGGGGTGCGGCCGTTCCTGCTGGACTTCGTGCACGGGCGGACCACGCGCGGTGCGACGGCGGCGGTCTCCTTCGGGCTGTCGGCGGGGTTCGTCTTCGGGCTGGGGGCGCCGATGGCGCTGTCGTCCGGGGTGCTCAATCCCTGGCTGGTGTTCCTGCCCACCGATGTCCTGGGCATCCTGGCGCCCCGGAAGTGGCTGGCGCCGCTGCTGGGCGGTGCCTGGGGCGCGCTGATCGTCTTCGGTCTGAAGGGCGCGGACGAGGCCGTGCGGGGGCTGCCGGTCGACTTCCTCACGGCGATGCAGCAGATGTCCACGCCGATCCTGTTCCTGTTCACGCTGTTCCCGGTGCTGGCGGTCACCAAGCAGTTCGGCAGGGTGCGGGGCGCGGTGACGGGCGTGGTGGAGCTGGGCCTGGTGGTGGCGACGATGAAGCTGTGGCCGCAGGTGTTCGCCGGGGCGCCGGCGATGGCGGCCGGGGTGCTGCTGCTGATCGGTTTCGCGGTGGCCAGGGACGTACGGGCGCGGCGTCCGGAGCCCGGCGGCGACGGGGCCGCCGCCCAGGAGACGGCCCGGCCGCCGCAGGCACCCGAGGCGGCCGACCCCATGGCGTCCCTGTTCAGTGCGAGCGCCGCCCGGCTGCGCCGCCATCTGCCGCTGTTCATGGCGCTGGGCGCCGGCGTGTGTGTGCTGGCGCAGATGCACATCTTCGGCGGCGGTGAGGCGACGAGTTTCCTGATCGCCCGGGGGAAGTACGCGGAGGCCGCCCAGGTCGACCTCTACCGGGTCCTCGGTTTCCTGCCGCTGATCGCCACCACGGCGCTCGCCTCCGGCGCGTACGGCATCGCGGGTTTCACCCTCGTCTACCCCCTTGGCTATCTGCTGCCGAACGTCTGGCTGGCGGTGCTCTGCGGCGCGCTGGTCTTCGCCGCCGAGGTGCTGGCGCTCAGCGGTATCGGCCGGGTGCTGGCCCGGCTGCCGTCGCTGCGCGACTCCTCCGAGCGGCTGCGCGGCGCCATCGGCGAGACCCTTCACCTGGCCATTCTTTTCGGCTCGTTGATGGCGGCCGAGGCGATGGCCGGCGGGCTGGGCATCCTGATCGTCGGCGGGCTGTATCTGGTCAACGAGGCGATGGGGCGGGTCGTGGTGCGGATGGCCGCGGGCCCCGCCGCCGTCATCGTCGCCGGTATCGCCCTCAACCTCCTGTACGGGCTGGGCCTGTTCACCCCGCCCGCCGTCTCATGACCGGGGGCACCGCCGTCCCGGTGGCGGCCGGCCGGCGCGCCGGGTGCGGCCTGCTGCGCACCGTTGCCGGTCCGCTGCCGGCGTCGGCCGTGCGGGGTCCGGTGCTCGCCCATGAGCATCTGGCGCTCGACCTCTCCCGGGGCTCCGGTCCGGCGGCCACCCTGGGGCCGCGCCACCGTGCCGCGATCGCCGGGGAGCTGGCCGCGGTGCGCCGGGAGTTCGGGCTGTCGCTGGTGGTCGAGCTGACCTGCCGGGGCATGGGCCGGGACCTGGCTGCGCTGGCCCGGATCGCCGCGGCGTCGGGGGTCGCGGTCGTCGGGGCCACCGGCTGGTACCACGAGGCGTTCCATCCGCCCGGACTGGGCGGCGCCGGTCCCGAGCGGCTGGCGGAGACGCTGGTGGAGGAGATCAGGGACGGCTGCGGCGGTATCCGTCCGGGGGTGATCGGCGAGATCGGCAGCCACGGGGACGTGCCGAGCGAGCCGGAGGCGCGGGTGCTGACCGCCGCGGCGCTGGCCGCCGGCGTCACCGGCCTGCCGGTGGTCACGCACGCCGGGCTGGGCCGCGGCGGCCGCGCCCAGCTGGCGCTGCTGACCGCGGCCGGACTGCCGCCGGACCGCATCGCGCTCGGCCATCAGGACCTGCTCGACGATCCGGCCGTGCACCGGGAGCTGGCGGCGGCGGGCGCGTATGTCTGCTTCGACACCGTCGGCAAGGAGGGCTATCAGAGCGACGCCGTACGGCTGCGGCTGCTGCTGGCGCTGCTGGAGGCCGGGCATGCGGACCGGGTGCTGCTCAGCTGCGATGTCTCCCGGCACGGCTATCTGGTCGGCGAGGGCGGCACCGGGTACGGGCATCTGTTCCGGTCGTTCGTGCCCCGGCTGCGGGCGGCCGGGGCGGATGCGCGGCTGATCGACGGGCTGACGCGGCGCAATCCGCTGCGGTTCCTGACCGGGTGCGACGTTCCGTACGGCCCGGCGGGGGGCGGGGCGTCATGAGCGTGCGGCTGCCCCGGACCGGTCCGCTGCCCACCGTGGCGGTGGCCGATGCCACCACCCGGCAGTTCCGCCTCCTGGAGTGCACGGCCCGCCATTTCGAAGGCCCGCAGCTCTTCGAGGCGGACGCCGGGGTCGTACCGGGTCCGGGCCGGCCCCGTACCACCGCCCGTGTGGAGGCGGTGCTCGCCGATTTCTTCGGGGCCGAGGCGGCGGCCCTGGTGCAGGGCGCGGGCACCGGCGCGATCCGGGCCGCGCTCGCCGCCGTGCTCGGGCCGGGCGACCGGCTGCTGATCCACCGGGCGCCGGTCTACCGCACCACCGCCGTCACCCTGCGCGGTTTGGGCGTACGGACCGTCGAGGCGGATTTCAACGACCCGGGTGCGCTGAAGGAGGCGCTGGCCGGGGGCCGGCTGCGGTGGGCGTACGTCCAGCACACCCGGCAGCGGCTGGCGGATTCCTACGATCCGGGCGCGGTGCTGGCGGCGTGCCGGGCGGCGGGGGTGCGCACCGTGGTGGACGACAACTACGCGGCGCTGCGGGTCCCTTCGTGCGGGGTGGAGCTGGGTGCCGACGCCTCCTGCTTCTCCCTGTTCAAGCTGCACGGTCCGGAGGGGGTGGGCGTGGTGGCCGGTGCGGCGGATCTGGTGGCGCGGGTGCGTGCGGACAACTCCTCGGGCGGCGGTCAGGTGCAGGGGCACCAGGCGCTGGACGCGCTGCGGGCGCTGACCCATGTGCCGGTGATGTGGGCGGTGCAGTCGGCGGTGGGGGCCGAGTGCGCCGAGCGGCTGGCGGCGGGTGCGGTGCCGGGTGTCGCGGAGGCGGCGCTGGCCAATGTGCAGGACCGCTGTGTGCTCGTCCGCCTGGAGCGGCCGCTGGCGCGCGCCCTCCCGACGGCGGCCGCGCGGCACGGTGCCGCGTCGTTCCCGGTCGGCGCCAACTCCCGTTACGAGATCGCCCCGCTCTTCTACCGCCTGTCCCGGTCGGTGCTGGCCGACGCCCCGGAACTGGCCGACTGGACCGTACGGATCAATCCGATGCGGGCGGGCGCGGATCTGGTCCTGGACATCCTCGGGCGGGCGCTGGCCGATCTGGACGGCGGGACGGGGTCCCGCACGGGCGGGGGGTGAGTGCCGTGTTCCTCGATGCCGTCCTCGCCCGCAACCCGCGGCTGGTGGCCTGCGCGGCCGAGCTGCACGAGAGCGGCGCCGTGCCGCCCGGCAGCTATGTGGTGGACCTGGACGCGGTACGGGCCAATGCCGCGCTGCTGGCCGCCGAGGCCTCCCGCCTGGGCCTGGGCCTGTGGTTCGTGATCAAGCAGCTGGGCCGCAGCCCGGCGCTGATCGAGGCCGTCGCCCGGCACATTCCGTACTTCGCCGCGATCGACGCGGCCGAGGCCCGGGTGCTGCATGCGGCGGGCGCGCGGCCGGGGAACCTCGGCCATCTGGTGCAGATTCCCCGCCGTGCGCTGCCCGAGATGCTCGCCTGGCGGCCGGCGGCGGTCACCGTCTACGACCTCGCCAACGCCCGCGCCGTCTCGGACGCGGCCCGCCGGCTCGGCCTCGTGCAGGACATCCTGGTGCGCGTCGAGGGCGCCCCGGGTGCGGTCCATCCGGGGCAGGAGGGCGGGGTGCCGCCAGCGGGGATGGCGGCCTTCGCCGCGGCGGCCGAACGGCTGCCGGGCGTGCGGATCGCGGGGGTGACGGCGTTCCCGTGCCTGGTGTGCGACCCGAACAGTGGCCGCCCGTCCCCCACCCCGAACTTCGAACTCGCCTTCAAGGCAAGGGAGTTGCTGACCGAACGCTGCGGTCCCGGGCTGACTCTGAGCGCCCCCGGCGTCACCTCGATGGCGACCCTGCCGCTGCTCGCCCGCCTCGGCGCCACCCATGGCGAGCCCGGCCATGCGCTGAGCGGTACGACTCCCCTGCACGCCGTCGACCTCCGGCAGCCGGAGCGGCCCGCCTATGTCTACGTCACCGAGGTCGCGCACACCCTCGCCGACGGCAGCCCGGCCCTGTTCGGCGGCGGTTTCTACCCCCGGGGCGCGGTCCGGTCCGCGCTGATTCCCCGTACCGGCGCCCGGCTGCGCGTACGGGACGCGCCCGCGGCGCACATCGACTACTACCGGCTGCTGGAGCCGGGGGACGCGCGGGTGGGCGATACGGCCGTACTGGCCTTCCGCACCCAGGTGTTCGTCACCCGCAGCCCGGTCGCGGTGGTCTCCGGGCTGTCGGGCGGCAGGCCGGAGCTGACCGGCTGTTTCGACCCGTGGGGCCGCCCCCTGGACGTGCGGCATGCCTGAGCCCCCGGCCGCGCGGGGGCGGCGGGGGGGGCTCAGGCGGTGCGTGCGGTGGGGCTCAGCCCATGAACTTCTTGAACTCCTCCGGGAGTTCGAAGTTCCCCGGCTGCTGGTCACCCTGCGGCAGGCCGAGCGGATTGCCGGACTGGCCGGCCTCGCGGCGGGCGGCCGCGGCCTGCTCCTCGGCCTTGCGCTTCATGGGGTTGCCGCTCTTGCGCTTGCCCTTGGCCTGCTTGACCTGCTTCTTCTTCCGGGCGGCGCCGCCACCCATGCCCGGCATCCCAGGCATTCCGGGCATGCCGCCGCCCTGGGCCATCTTCGACATCATCTTGCGGGCGTCGAAGAACCGCTCGACCAGGTTCTTGACCGTGCTGACGTCGACGCCGGAGCCCTTGGCGATACGGGCGCGGCGCGAGCCGTTGATGATCGTCGGGTCCTGGCGCTCGGCCGGCGTCATCGACTTGATGACGGCGGCGGTGCGGTCCACCTCGCGCTCGTCGAGGTTGTTGATCTGCTCCTTCATCTGGCCCATGCCGGGCAGCATGCCGAGCAGCTTGGAGATGGAGCCCATCTTGCGGACCTGCTCCATCTGGGCCAGGAAGTCGTCGAGGGTGAACTCCTTGGGGCCCTTCGCCAGCTTGGCCGCCATCTTCTCGGCCTCGGCCTGGCTGAAGGTCTGCTCGGCCTTCTCGATGAGGCTGAGCATGTCGCCCATGCCGAGGATGCGGGACGCCATGCGGTCCGGGTGGAACGCGTCGAAGTCGTCCAGCTTCTCGCCGTTGGAGGCGAACATGATCTGCTTGCCGGTGACGTGCGCGATGGAGAGCGCGGCACCACCGCGGGCGTCGCCGTCGAGCTTGGAGAGCACCACGCCGTCGAAGCCGACGCCGTCGCGGAAGGCCTCGGCGGTGTTGACCGCGTCCTGACCGATCATGGCGTCGACGACGAAGAGGACCTCGTCGGGGCCGACCGCGTCCCGGATGTCCGCGGCCTGCTGCATCATCTCCTGGTCGATGCCCAGGCGGCCGGCGGTGTCGACGATGACGACGTCGTACTGCTTGGTCCGCGCGTGCTCGACGGAGTCCTTGGCGACCTGGACGGGGTCACCGACGCCGTTGCCCGGCTGGGGGCCGTAGAAGGCGACGCCGGCGCGCTCGGAGACGACCTGGAGCTGGTTGACGGCGTTGGGGCGCTGGAGGTCACAGGCGACCAGCAGCGGGCTGTGGCCCTGGCCCTTGAGCCAGCGGCCGAGCTTGCCGGCGAGGGTGGTCTTACCGGCACCCTGGAGACCGGCCAGCATGATCACGGTCGGCGGCTGCTTGGCGAACCGCAGCCGGCGGGTCTCGCCGCCGAGGATGCCGATGAGCTCCTCGTTGACGATCTTGATGACCTGCTGGGCGGGATTCAGCGCCTGGGAGACCTCGCTGCCGGTGGCCCGCTCCTTGACCTGCTTGATGAAGGCGCGGACGACCGGGAGGGCGACGTCGGCCTCGAGCAGGGCGATACGGATCTCGCGCGCCGTGGCGTCGATGTCCGCCTCGCTCAGGCGGCCCTTGCCCCGGAGGTTTTTGAAAGTACTCGCCAAGCGGTCGGAAAGCGTATCGAACACGGCGGTCGTCGATCCTCGGGGTCGGGGGCGGGGTGCAGTCGGCTTCTAGGGTATCCGCCCTTGCAAGCGATACGGGCCGGGCCTTGGTGCGATGCGCTACAGCAGGGCGCTCTGCACGCTCTCCGCGAGCGCCGTCGCCGCCTTCTCGGCCAGCGGCCGCCCGTCCGGCTCCGTCACGTAGAAGGCGTCGACGGCGTTCGCGCCGAGCGTGCTGATGTGGGCGCTGCGGACGCGGACCCCGGCGGAATCCAGGGCCCGCCCGATCCGGTGCAGCAGACCGTGGGCGTCATGGGCGCGGACCTCGATGACGGTGGCCGTACGGGAGGTGCCGCGGGCGACGGTCACCCGGGGCGGCGGGGCGAGGGCGGCGCGGGCCCGGCGGGCGTAGGCGCGTTCGCGCTCCGCGAGGCGGGCGGGGATGTCGAGGGAGCCGTCCAGGGTGCGGATCAGGTCCACGCGCAGCCGGTCGGCGTCCGGCAGCGAGCCGTATTCGGCGGCCACCCGCCAGCTGAGCAGGAGCACCGGGCCGTCCCCTACGGGGTCGAGGGTGCGCAGATCGGCGGCGCGGACGGTGAGGCGGTGCAGGGCGAGGACGCCGGCCGCCGCGGGCAGCACGCCGGGCCGGTCGGGGACGGCGATGTGGAGTTCGACGCCGACGGGTTCCTGGGCGTCGTGCTCCGTGGGCGTTTCGGCGCGGGCGTGCAGGGCCAGGACCGGGCCGCCGGTGCGGGCGGCCTCGACGGCCAGCCGTTCCTGCTCCGCGGTCGGCTCGTCCGAGCCGACGACGTCCTCCTCGGCCTCCCCGGCGAGGTGCGCGGCGACGCGTTCCACCAGGCCGGCGACGAGCCCGCCGCGCCAGGCGCTCCAGGCGGCCGGCCCGGTGGCGAGCGCGTCGGCCTCGGTCAGGGCGTGCAGCAGCTCCAGTGTGCCCGCGTTGCCGACCGCGGCCGCGACCGCGCCGATGGTGGCCGGATCGTCCAGGTCGCGGCGGGTGGCGGTCTCGATGAGGAGGAGGTGATGGCGTACGAGCGCGCCGATCACCGCCGTGTCGCGGGCCTCGAAGCCGAGGCGGGCGGCGATGTCCCGGGCGAGGGGCTCGCCGGCCACCGAGTGGTCGCCGGGCAGTCCCTTGCCGATGTCGTGCAGCAGGGCGGCGATCAGCAGCAGGTCGGGGCGGTGCACCCGGCGGGTCAGGGCGGAGGCGCGGACGGCGGTCTCGACGAGGTGACGGTCGACGGTCCAGGTGTGGACGGGGTTGCGCTGCGGGCGGCAGCGGACGTGCTCCCACTCGGGCAGCAGCCGCGTCACGATCCCCTCCGCCTCCAGGGACTCCCATACCGGAACGGTGGGCGCGCCGGCGCCCAGGAGGGTCACCAGCTGCTCGCGGGCCTCGGCGGGCCAGGGCACGGGCAGCGGCCGGGCGGCCGCGGCGGTGGCGCAGCGGCGGATGGCGTGGGTGGCGAGCGGCAGCCCGGCCTCGGCGGCGGCGGCCGCGGCCCGCAGCACCAGCACCGGGTCGTGTCCGGGCCGGGCGGTGCGGGCCAGGACGGCCTCGCCGTCGAGTTCGACGACTCCCTCGGCGAGCGGTGAGCGTTCGCTCCGGCCCGTCGTACGGCCGGAGAACAGGCCGCGCAGAGTGGGCCGCACGGAGCGGGCGCGCAGGACGCGGCCGACCTCGCGCCAGGTGACGTCGGCGGCGTAGGAGATGGTGCGGGCGGCTTCGTAGGTCCGGCGGAGCAGCGTGTCCGCGTCCGGCGCGCCGAGGGCGGCGGCGACCTGGTCCTGTTCCTGGAGGGAGAGCCGGTCGGTGGCGCGGCCGGTCACCAGGTGGAGCGCGTCGCGGGTGTCCAGGAGGCGGGTGCGGGCGGCTTCCAGGCCGCCGCGGGGCGCGTCGGCGAGCCAGGAGGCGGCGACGGCCCGCAGCGCGGTGGCGTCCCGCAGGCCGCCCTTGGCCTCCTTGAGGTCCGGTTCGAGGAGGAACTGCAGCTCGCCCTGGCGCTCGGCGCGTTCCTGGCACAGGTCGTGGAGTTCCGGCAGGCGTTTGGGGGCGCTCTCGCGCCAGTCGGCGTAGGCGGCGGTGCGCAGCGCGGTGGTCAGTTCGCCGTCGCCGGCCAGGTGGCGGGCGTCGAGCAGGCCCAGCTGCACCTTGAGGTCGTCGCGGGCGGCCTTGCGGGCCTCGTCGGGGGTGCGTACGGAGTGGTCGAGGTCGAGGCCGAGGTCCCAGACGGGGTACCAGAGGTGGTCGGCGAGCTTGGCGACGGCGCCGGGGTCGGTGCGGCCGTCGTGCAGGAGCAGGAGGTCGAGGTCGCTGCGGGGGGAGAGTTCGCCGCGGCCGTAGCCGCCGACGGCGACAAGGGCGGCGCCGGGGACGCCGGCCTCGGTGGCGGCGCGGTCCAGGAGGGCGGCGAGCCAGTCGTCGGTCAGCCGCGCGAGGGCGGCCCGGCGGTCCGGGCCGGCGGTCGCCTCGCCCTGGAGGAGGCGCAGGCGGGCGGCAGGGTAGCCACCGGTCTCATCGACACTCTCCGTCAAGGGATCCTCCTGGGCCGCGATGGTGTGCTCATGTGGGCCGCGTCCGCCGTTCACTCGGTGGGCCGCCTTCCGCCGTTCACTCGGTGCGCCACGTGCCGCCGCCCACTCGGTGGGCCGCGCTCCGCCGCTCACTCGGTGGGCCGCGGGAACCGCCAACCGGCAATCGCCAACCGGCAAGCGGGAACCGGGAATACCGCCCCGCACCCGCCGCGTTGTGGCCCCGCAGGGGGCGCCTGCATCCCCTACGGGATCCGTTCGACCACCCCTCAGGACAAGCCCCGCGCGGTGGACCGGCGCTCCCCCGGCGAGCGCCGGTCCACCACCACAGGCAGCCGCGGGCGGCCAGGTGCTACAGCGCGTCGGGTCCGCGCTCCCCCGTCCGCACCCGGACGGCGTCCTCGACCGGCACGCTCCACACCTTGCCGTCCCCGATCTTGCCGGTACGGGCCGCCTTGACGACGACGTCCAGCAGCTCCGGCGCGTCCGCGTCCTCCACCAGCACCTCGATGCGGATCTTGGGCACCAGGTCGACGGTGTATTCGGCGCCGCGGTACACCTCGGTGTGGCCGCGCTGCCTGCCGTAGCCGCTGGCTTCGGTGACGGTCAGTCCGTGCACGCCGAACGCCTGCAGGGCTTCCTTCACCTCGTCCAGCCGGTGCGGCTTGATTACTGCCGTGATGAGCTTCACGCGTCCACCTTCTTCGTCAGGGTCTCGCCGAGTGCCGGGCCCTTGCGGGCCATCGCGCCGCCGCCCGCACCGGTGAAGTCGTAGGCCGTCTCGGCGTGTGCGGCCTGGTCGATGCCGGAGATCTCCTCGTCCGCATCGACCCGGAAGCCCATCACCAGGTCGATGGCCTTGGCAAGGATGTAGGAGACGACGAGCGAGTACAGCAGCACACAGACCACTCCGACGGTCTGCTTGCCGAGCTGTTCGAAGCCGCCCCCGTAGAAGAGGCCCTTGGCCTTGCTCTGCACGCCGCCGGTGGCGAACAGCCCGATCAGCAGGGATCCGGTGACGCCGCCTACCAGGTGGACGCCGATGACGTCGAGGGAGTCGTCGTAGCCGAACTTGTACTTCAGGCCGACGGCCATCGCGCACAGCACACCGGCGATGGCGCCGACCGCGATGGCGCCGAGCGGGCTGACGCAGCCGCAGGCCGGGGTGATCGCGACGAGTCCGGCGACCGCGCCGGAGGCGGCGCCCAGGGTGGTGAAGGAGCCGTGGCGGAGCTTTTCGTAGGCGAGCCAGCCGAGCATCGCGGCGGCGGTGGCGACCTGGGTGTTGACGAAGGCGACCGCGCCGATCCCGTCGTCGTTGCCGAGCCAGGAGCCGGCGTTGAAGCCGAACCAGCCGAACCACAGCAGACCGGCGCCGAGCATCACCAGCGGCAGGCTGTGCGGCCGCATCGGGTCCTTCTTGAAGCCGATGCGCTTGCCGACGACGAGGATCACGCCGAGTGCCGCGGCGCCGGCGTTGATGTGTACGGCCGTGCCGCCGGCGAAGTCGATGACCTCCAGTTTGAAGAGCCAGCCGCCCTCGCCCCACACCCAGTGGGCGACGGGGAAGTAGACGACGGTCACCCACAGGGCGATGAACAGCGCCCAGGCGGTGAACTTCACCCGGTCCGCGAGCGCACCGCTGATCAGCGCGGGCGTGATGACCGCGAACATCAGCTGGAAGACCGCGAAGACATAGATCGGGATGGTGGTCGATCCCCACAGCTGGGTCAGGCCGATGTCGCTGAGGCCGGCGAAGTGGCTGTCCCAGCCGATGAAGCCGCCCTTGTCGGTGCCGAAGGTGAGCCCGAAGCCGTACAGGACCCACAGGATGGTCACGATGCCCAGGCTGATGAAGCTCATCATGAGCATGTTGAGGACGCTCTTGACCCGGACCATGCCGCCGTAGAAGAAGGCGAGTGCGGGGGTCATGACCATCACCAGTGCGGCGCAGATCAGCATGAATCCGGTGTTCGCCGGGCTGAGTGTGGCCTTGTCTGCTGCCAACGTCAGGATGCCTGGGGGCATCGGCGTCTCCTCGTCGTCGATGCGGCCCGTGCGGGCGTGTTTCTGGTGGGCCGACTTCGCGATGAGGTTGTCGCAGGGGGGTTTCGGCCAAACCTTGCCGGTGTTTCGCACCAGTGACGAAGACGCCCTGCGTGTTACGCCACGGTGAACTGCGCCCGCGCCCCCGTTCACCCGTTCGCCCCACCGCCCCCCATCGAGTAACCACCCATTGAGCAACCCCCACGGCGATCAACCCCCTCCGCGAATGCGGCGCCGGCTCAGGCGCAAAAAAGAGCCCGCCCGCGGTGCCGCTCCCGCATGACCTGGCGTGGGGAAGCCGAGTCGGGCTGTACGGGGCGGCGGCCGCGGGCGGGGGCCGGGGGCGGATGGGGTCAGACGGCCTGCGCGGCGTGCTCGGGAAGCTGGCGGGAGAGCTCGTCGCTCAGCCGGACCACCTCGGCGACGCCGGAGAACTCGCGGGCGGCGGTGTCCACGGTCTTGCGCAGCCGGGTGTTGACCCGCTCGGAGCGGACCTGTTTGGCGAACGGGATCGCCCGCTGCGCCATCGCCGCGCAGGCCTCGGGCTCCTTCTGCAGCAGATGGACGGTGGCCATGCCGATGAGGTTGAGGGCATATGACCGCTGATGCTCGGGGTCCTTGCCGAACAGCTCCACCGCGCGCTCCATGACGGGCTCGGCGAGCGAGGCGTAGGTGGGGCTGCGGCCGGCGACATAGGCGAGGTCGCGGTAGGAGTGGGCGTTCTCGGCGTTCAGCTCGGCCTCGGAGAAGAAGCGGATCCAGTCCGGTTCGGCCTCGCCGGGCAGCACGTCGGAGAAGGTGTCCTCGGCCATCCGTACGGCGCGCTTGACCTTGCTGGGCTGGCCCATTCCGGCGTAGGCGCGGGCCTCCATCGCATACAACATCGCCTGGGTGCGGGCGGTGGCCGTCTCGCGGCTGCCGTACTGGGCGAGGTGGATCAGCTCCAGCGCGTCCTCGGACCGGCCCAGGTGGATCATCTGGCGGCTCATGCTGGAGAGGATGTACGAGCCCAGGGGGCGGTCGCCTGCCTCCTTGGAGGCGTGCAGGGCCAGGACGAAGTACTTCTGGGCGGTGGGCTGGAGCCCGATGTCGTAGCTCATCCAGCCGGCCAGCTCGGCGAGCTCGGCGGCGACCCTGAACAGCCGCCTGGAGATCTCGTCGGGGTGTGGTTCCTGGAGGAGGTCGGTGACCTCGTGGAGCTGGCCGACGACCGCCTTGCGGCGCAGGCCACCGCCGCACTGGGCGTCCCACTGCCGGAACATCGCGGTCGTGGACTCGAGGAGTTCGAGCTCGGGCCGGGAGAGCCGGGCGGGCCGCCGGGCACGGTCCTGCGGTACGTCGACGCCGCCCTGCCCGGCAGGCACCGGCACCAGCCAGCGTTGCATCGGCTCGATCAGGCTGGGGCCGGCGGCCAGTGCCAGGGACGTGCCCAGGAAACCGCGGCGGGCCAGCATCAGGTCGCTGCGGGAGAACTCGCTGATGAGGTTGACCGTCTGGGGGCCGGCCCAGGGCAGGTCGACGCCGGAGGTGGACGGGGACTGGTGGGCGGTGCGCAGACCCAGTTCCTCGATGCCGACGACGCAGCCGAACCGCTCGGAGAACAGCTCGGACAGGATCCGCGGAATGGGCTCGCGCGGCTGCTCGCCGTCGAGCCAGCGGCGTACCCGCGAGGTGTCGGTGCTGATGTGGTGGGCGCCCATCTGGCGCGCCCGGCGGTTGACCTGCCGTGCCAGCTCGCCCTTGGACCAGCCGCTGCGCATGAACCACGAACCCAGTTGTGCGTTGGGTCGTTTGACGGCGTCGGTGCCGCCCGTGCCGCCGTTGCCGGCCACTTGGTAGCCCCCATCCCGATCGTTGCCCGGTGCTTGGTGCGAACCCTTCACAGGACGCCGCCCGTTGCGACGCCTGTCCGCGGTACATCTACCCGATCACGTCTTCCGGCCACACCTCTTGGCCTGTGCCGGACCGGTGCGTTGCCACCGGCATACCCGTGCGAGTGTTGCCTCTCCGGGGTTCGTGTACCGAAAGTAATCCTACGATCACGCCCCCCGCGAGGGCGATTACGGAAACGCCACCATTCGCCACCCCTTTGAATGAACTGCCCGGCGGGCTCTCGCGATTGACTTGACAGGGGTCGGAACGGGCCGGGCGGACCGAAGCGCACAAGGGAGTGCGGCCCACACCGCACCACCCGGCGCACCGCACCGCATCGCGCCGCACCACCTGCACGACCGGCCGGCCGGCTGTCGACGCGGCGGCGCAGCACGGCAGTTGGGGTCCGCCCGGCGGTTCGCCGACTCGTAACCACAGGCACACAGCACCCGTTGGAGGGGGTATGGGCTTCACGATCGGCGGCTTCCGGGAGATTCGGTCCGGCGCGCGGCGCCGCGCCCGCTCGTCCGAGATCACGGCGGTGGCGGAGTACACGGGGCTGTGGGGCTGGGACGTCGTTCCCGGCGCCCGCGCGGCGCGCTCCGGCAGCGGCCGTGCGGACTGTTCGTGCGGCGTCGCCGACTGCCCCTCCCCCGGGGCGCATCCGCTGGACTTCGCCAAAGAGGTGGCTGCGGGGGCGACGCTGGAGGAGGCCGCGGCGGCCTGGGCCCGGACGCCGGGCGCCGCGGTGCTGCTGCCGGTGGGCCGGTCGTTCGACATCCTCGACGTCCCGGAGGCGGCGGGCCGCGGTGCGCTGGCCCGGCTGGAGCGGATGGGACTGCCGCTGGGCCCGGTGGCCGCCACCCCGACCGGCCGCGCCCTGTTCTTCGTCGCCCCCGGCGCGGCCGCCGGCCTGCCGGGCCTCCTCTACCGCACGGGCTGGGACGACGCCGATCTCGATCTGCGTCCGCTGGGCAAGGGCGACCACATCACCGCGCCCCCGTCCGACCTCGGCGGCCACGGCCCGATGCGCTGGCTGCGCCCGCCCGCCCTGGAAACGGCCGCCCGGCCGCCGCAGGCGCGGCTGGTCGTGGGCACCCTGGCGTATCTCTGCGCGCGCGTCTGCGTCTGAGCCGGATCCGAACCGCCCCGGTTGCCTGGCCGTTGCCGTACGTCATCCCCATACCGCGCGTCGTCCCGTACGGCGCGTCGGTCCCGTCACGGTGCATTGCCCCGTTACGGCGCGTCGGCCGGTCCCGCCGACCCGGTGCGGTCGAGGAGCGTACGGAGGATGTCCTCGGCGTGGGTCCACAGCACCGCGCCCCCGATCCCCGGAACGAGGTGCCGGACGGCTCCGGGGATCCGTTCGGTCAGGCCGGCTCCCTGGTCCGGTGAGTGGGTGGTGTCCTGTTCGCCGTACCAGAGGTCGACCGGGACCCGGATCGCGGAGAGGTCGATGTCCCACCGGCCCATGGCGAGCACGGTGTCCCGCGCATACCCCTGCGGCCCCGGCGCGAAGGCCTCTGCCAGCGCCCGGCGATAGGCGGCGGCGAACGCGGGCTCCTCGTAGACGGCGAGGTCGCACGCCGGGCTGCCGGTCATGACCATGTCCCACATGGCCTGCGGGGTGAACCCGGCGAAGAGCCGCTCGGCCGCGTCCGGGTCGGACACCGCGAGATCGACGAGTTGCCGCAGTTGGCCGGGCAGCGCCCCGGCGAACCGGTGGGCGGCGACCTCGTCCGCTCCGGAGACCACCGCCAGCGCGCCGGTCACGTCGTGCGCGGCGCAGGCGAGGGCGAACGGCGCGCCCTGCGAATTGCCGACCATGGCGGGCCGGCCCAGGTCCCGCCGGGCGGCGAAGTCCCGTACGTCGGCGGCGAAGCCGGCGAAGGTGCGCCGGGGCGCGGGCGAGGAGGCCCCCAGGCCGGGCCGGTCCAGGCCGATGAGCCGGACCCCGAGCGCGCCGACGGCCGCCGGGCCGAATCCCAGGGTCCGGCTGGTGGCCGCGCCCGGCGAGAGCAGTACCGGCGTGCCGTCCGCCGGGCCCCATTCGGCCCAGCCCAGCAGTCGTCCGTCGGGGAGGTGTTCCGCGCCGGTGCGGTCCGGGGCGGTGATGTGCGGCGTCATGGGCCCAGCGTGCCCAGTGCGGGGTGCGTTCGGCCGGGAATTATGCGCGTGCGGAGGCCGGCAGCTTCCCGGGGGCGCTGCGGGGCGCGCGGTCCGGCGTCGTGCGGAGCCTGCCGGTCAGGGCGAGGAAGGCGACGAAGGCGCCCATGGCGAGCCAGCCGGGCCAGCCGAAGAGCCCCATGTGCAGGGGGTCAGGGCGGGCGTTGGGTGCGGCGAATTCCTTGACCATGCCCACGCCGGCCGTGCTGACGAAGGCATGGCCGAGGACGGCGGGGATCACCGAGCCGGAGCGCAGCCGCAGCCAGGTGAAGACCGGCAGGGCGAGCGTGCAGCTGACCACCATCGCGGGCACGGCGACGTACCAGGGGCGTCCGGGGTACTGGCCGCCCATCAGGAGGGTGGGCAGATGCCACAGCGCGAAGGCGATGCCGGTGGCGAGGTAGGCGGCGATCAGGCGGGGGCGCCGTCCGTCGCCTGCCAGGCGCGGGAAGAGATAGCCCTGCCAGCCCAGTTCCTCGCCGAAGAACAGCGGCAGCGACGCCACGAGTTCCAGCAGCGTGGCCGCCGCCCAGGGGCCGAGTCCGCTCGGGGGCACCTGCGCGGGGTAGACGCCCGCCGCGGCGCCGATGGCCAGGGCGGCGGCGGTCAGGCCCGCGGGGACGGCGAGGGCCACCAGGCATGCCCGTACGGCGCGGGTCCAGGGCGTCGGCCACCGCAGGGCGAGGACGTCCCGCAGCCGGCCGCTCCGCTCGATGCGGTGGATCACGAGGACCGCCGCGAGCGCCGGCGCGCACATCGCCGCGGCGATGCACCACTGCGCGAGGGCACCGGTCTCCGCCCGCCCGTCGGTCCGGGTGAATCCCGTGACCAGGAGCGGCGTCATGGCCACCCACATGCCCAGATAGGCGACGCCCAGGAACACCGTCAGGCCGCGGCGCCGCGGTAACGAGGCCGGCGCCTCGGAGGAAGTTGTCATGGCGGGACGCTAGGGGCGTGCCCCACGGGCGGGGAATGGGGTTGTCCCGACACCTGATCCTGCGGTGTTCCCCAGGGGGCGCGGACGGACGTCGGCCCCCGGTGCCCGCCAGGTGCGGGTCCGGGGGCCGGGGACAGCCAGGGGCGCGGCGCCCTGACGGCGTCAGCCGATCAGCGCGTCGACGAAGGCCTCGGGCTCGAACGGCGCGAGGTCGTCCGCGCCCTCGCCCAGGCCGACGAGCTTGACCGGTACGCCGAGCTCGCGCTGGACGGCGACGATGATGCCGCCCTTGGCGGTGCCGTCGAGCTTGGTGAGGACCACGCCGGTGATGTCGACGACCTCGGCGAACACCCGGGCCTGCACCAGGCCGTTCTGGCCGGTGGTGGCGTCCAGGACGAGGAGGACCTCGCCGACCGGGCCGTGCTTCTCGACGACCCGCTTGACCTTGCCCAGCTCGTCCATCAGGCCGGTCTTGGTGTGCAGGCGGCCGGCGGTGTCGATCAGGACGACGTCGGCGCCCTCGGCGATGCCTTCCTTGACCGCGTCGAAGGCGACCGATGCGGGGTCGCCGTTCTCGGGGCCGCGGACGGTACGGGCGCCGACCCGCTCGCCCCAGGTCTGCAGCTGGTCGGTGGCGGCGGCGCGGAAGGTGTCGGCGGCGCCGAGAACCACGGACTTGCCGTCGGCAACCAGGACGCGGGCGAGCTTGCCGGTGGTGGTGGTCTTGCCGGTGCCGTTGACGCCGACGACCATCACGATGCCGGGGATCTCCTCGCCGCCGTTGCCGATGCCGTTGTGGGTGTGCACGGTGCGGTCGGCGTCGGTGCCGATGAGGGTGAGCAGCTCCTCGCGCAGCAGGGCGCGCAGGTCGTCGGGGGTGCGGGTGCCCAGGACCTTGACGCGCTCGCGGAGGCGGTCGACGAGTTCCTGGGTGGGGGTGACGCCGACGTCGGCGGTCAGCAGGGTGTCCTCGATCTCCTCCCAGGTCTCCTCGTCGAGGTGTTCGCGGGAGAGCAGGGTCAGCAGGCCCTTGCCCAGGGTGTTCTGGGAGCGGGAGAGCCGGGCGCGCAGCCGTACCAGGCGGCCGGCGGTCGGTTCGGGGACCTCGACGGCCGGGGCCGCGGGCGCCTCGGGCTCGGCGGCCGGAGCGGGGGCCTCCGCCTCGGCCTCGGGCAGTCCGACTTCTTCGATGGTGCGACGTTCTTCGTCGCGGGGGGTTTCGGCCTCCTCACCGACGTGCGGTTCCGCGGGGGGTGCGGTGACGGAGGGGGTGGAGGGCGCGGACGGGGCAGCCGGCGGGGACGGCGGCAGCTGCTTCTTCTTGCGGCCGCTGACGATGAGCCCGCTGATCGCGCCGAGCACGACCACGGCGATGACTACAGCAAGGATGACGGTTTCCATAACCCCTCCAGTATCAGTCACGGCCCGCCGGTGGGGACTGCACGCGCCGGACCCGGATTGCGGGCCTCTGGGGCGGGCTGCGGGGATGCGGAATCCGGCATCCGTGCGCCCCCGTTGAGGGATTCTGGATTGTCACTCTCCAGATTGATTCTGGATGTGTAATATCCGGATTCATCTCCCGGGACCCGCCCGCGGAGCACCGGAAGGAGAATCTGGATGTTTGATGTCCTGGTTTTGGGCGGCGGTTTCGCCGGACTCTGGAGCGCCGCCGCGGCGACCCGCCTGCTGCGCAGCCGTACGGCCGAGCACCCCTCGGCCGCAGGCACCAGGGTCGCGCTGCTCACCCCGCTCCCCGACCTGACCATCCGTCCGCGCCTCTACCAGGCCGACCCGGCCGGCTTCCGCGTTCCGCTCGACCGGGTGCTGGGCCCGGTCGGCGTCCACCGGATCGCCGCCACCGCGACCGGCGTCGACACCGAGCGCCACCGGGTCGGCGCGACCACCGCCGACGGCACCCGTACCGAGGTGGGCTACCGGCGGCTGATCGTGGCCACCGGGAGCGCGGTGGTACGGCCCGATCTGCCCGGCGCCGAGCTGCTGCACGACATCGACACGCTGGCCGCCGCGGTGAAGCTGGAGGACCATCTGCGGGCGCTGCCCCACGGACCGGAGGGGCCGGACCGCTGGAGCGCGGTGGTGGTCGGCGCCGGATTCACCGGGCTGGAGATCGCCACGGAGCTGGTCGGCCGACTGCGCGCCAAGGCGGCCCCGTACGGCGCCGCGGACGAGGTGCGGGTGACGCTCGTCGAGCGCGCGGCGGCCGTCGGGGAGGCGCTGGGCGAGGCGGCCCGGCCGGTGATCACCCGGGCGCTGGACGAGCTGGGCGTCGAACGCCGCCTCGGGGTCACCGTGACGGGGCTGGACGCGCACGAGGTCCGCCTCTCGGACGGCAGCGCGCTGCCCGCCCGTACGGCCGTGTGGACCGCGGGGATGCGGGCGAGCGCGCTGACCGCGCAGATCCCCGCACCGCGCGACGAGCTGGGGCGGCTCGCCGTGGACACCCGGCTGCGGGTGCGGGGCGTCGCCGACGTCTACGCGGCCGGGGACACCGCGGCGGCCACGGCCGAGGGCGGCCACACGGTGCTGCAGAGCTGCCAGCACGCGACGCCGCTGGGCAAGACGGCGGGCCATAACGCCGCGGCCGGTCTGCTCGGCCTGCCGGAGGTCGACTTCGCGCCCGACCCGTACAGCACCTGCCTGGACCTCGGCGCGGCCGGCGCGGTGGCCACCACCGGCTTCGACCGCACGCTGCGCCAGGGCCCCGAAGGCTTCGCGAAGGAGCTGAAGCGCGCCATCAACGAGACATGGATCTCGCCGCCGGTCGACGATCCCCAGGAGCTGCTGCGGCGGGCCGACCACCGCGTCAGCCAGCGGCGGTCCGCACCGTCCCCGGCCTGATCAGCGGCGTGTGCCTGGTCACTCCGACGAGGGTGTGTGACGCCCGCCCTTGTCGGAGGGCCCAAAGGTATGTACGAGTAGAAGTCGGTTCAAAGTACGATGGCCCCCAGCCGCTCAACGCGCGTAGAGTCCTGGCAGCCAATTTCGGCCAGGTACCACAGCCGCTGCCTGCACCCCTCCCCCACCGGGGGTGCCCAGATCCCCCCCCGCACGGAGACACCGCACCTATGGGCACCAGCACCACGTCCCCCGCCACTCCCGAGAACGACGGCGCCGTCGAGACCCGGGGCATCGAGCCCGTCCCGGACAACGAGCGCCAGGGTCGCGTCCGCGAACTCTTCCCCACCTGGGTCGCCGCCAACATCAGCGTGCTGCTGCTCACCATGGGCGCCTCCCTGGTGGTCAACAACGGGCTGAACTTCTGGCAGGTCCTGCTGGTCGCCGCGGTCGCCGCCACCGTCGCGTTCGGCATGGTCGGCGTGCTGTCGGTCTCCGGTAAGTGGGGCGGCGCCCCCGGTGCGCTGCTCTCCCGGGCCGCCTTCGGGGTGCGCGGCAACTACTTCCCCGGCTCGATCCTGTGGGTCGCCCGCTTCGGCTGGGAAACGATCAACGCCGTCACCGGTGCCTACGCCGTGCTGACCGTGCTCGATCTGTGCTTCGGCATCAAGAGCAACAACGTCCTGATCGTCGTCACCCTGCTCGCCTTCGTGGCCGTGACGTACCTGGTCAGCGGCATGGGCCGGAAGGCGCTGAACGTCTGCAACAAGTACTCGACGTACCTGTTCGGCCTGTTCAGCATCATGGTGCTGGTCTATCTGATCGCCACGATGGACTGGAACGCGATCTTCGCCAAGAAGGCCGGCACCACCGCCATGGTGATCGCGGGCATCGGCACGATCGCGGCCGGCGGCATCAGCTGGGTCCCCACCGGCCCCGACTTCGCCCGCTACCTCCCGCACTCCGTCTCCGGCAAGAAGATCGCCGGTACGACCGTCTCCGGTGCCGCCCTGGTGATGGTGCCGATGGTGCTGATGGGTGGCGTGATGGCCGTCTCCAGCCCGAAGCTGGCCGGTCAGAACACCGACCCGATGTCGTTCCTGGGCACCATCCTGCCGACCTGGCTCGCGATCCCGTACCTGATCACCGCGCTGGTCGGGATGGTGCTGATCAACAGCCTGTCGATGTACTCCGCCGGCTTCACCGCCCAGACGATGGGCGTCAAGCTGCCGCGCGCCCTGGCGGTCAGCATCAACGCCGTCATCAGCCTGGTCGGCGGCCTGTTCATGATGCTGGTGGCCAAGGACTTCATCGGCCAGTTCATCGCCTTCCTGACGCTGCTCGCGGTCTCCTTCTCCGCGTGGATCGGCGTCTACGGCATCGACATGGCGCGGCGCCGCAAGAAGGCGGTGCGCTACGACGGCGACAGCCTGATGAACACCGGCCCCACCAGCCGCTACTGGTACGCCGGCGGCTTCTGCTGGCAGGCCATGACCGCCTGGGGCGTCGCGCTGGCCGCGGGCCTGTGCTTCACCAAGGTCCAGTGGTTCACCGGCCCGCTGGCCACCACCTGGGTCGGCGAGAACGGCCTGGGCTGGGCGGCCACGATCGCGATATCCGCGGCGGTCTTCGCGGTGCTGCCCGCGGCCGCGGAGCGGACCCCGGCCGAGGCGTCCGAGCGGACCGCCGACGAGGCCCCGCAGCCTGCCGGGGTCGGCTGACCGGCCGGGCCGCGGCCCCCGCACCCTGGTGATCTGACGCAACGTCAGCTAGCGTCCCCTTCGCCCACCGCCCGGCGAAGGGGACGTCGTCATGTCTGCTGCCACGCCCATCACGGTCCTGCGCTTCAACCTCGTCGACCCTTCGCCCACCCCCGAGGCGCTCTCCGCCCGCTACCGCGCCGCCGTCGAGATGGCCGCCTTCGCCGACGACCGGGGCCTGACCATGGTGCAGACCGAGGAGCACCACGCCACCACCAACGGCTGGATGCCCTCCCCGCTCACCTTCGCCGGCGCCGTCCTCGGCGCCACCCGCCGCATCGGCGTCACCGTCTCGGCCATGATCACCCCGCTCCACGACCCGCTGCGGCTGGCCGAGGACATCGCCGTGCTCGACCTGCTCAGCGCCGGCCGGCTGATGACCGTCGCCGGACTCGGCTACCGGGAAGCGGAGTACGCGGCGCACGGCAAGGACTGGAAGCGCCGCGGCGCGCTCCAGGACGAGGTGCTGGAGACGCTGCTCGCCGCATGGACCGGCGAACCGTTCAGCTATCAGGGGCGTACCGTCCGCGTCACCCCGCGCCCGTACACCCAGCCGCATCCCCTCCTGCTGATCGGCGGCAGCTCGCGGGCCGCGGCCCGGCGCGCCGCCCGCCTGGGGCTCCCCCTCTTCCCCAGCGCCCATCTCCCGGAGCTGGCGGCCTACTACGACGCGCAGCGCGCCGAACACGGCACCGAGGGCTGGGTGATGCAGCCGCCCGAGCGGACCTGCCTGCTCCACCTCTCCGAGGATCCCGACCGCACCTGGGACGCGTACGGCGCGCATCTGCTGCACGAGGCGGAGACCTACGCCTCCTGGCAGTCCGCGGGTATCCGCTCGGCGGTGCGCTCCGCCGCGGCGGACACCGAGGCGCTGCGCAAGGAGGGCGTCTACCGGATCGTCACGCCGGACGAGTGCGTACGGCTGGCCCAAGAGGCGGGTGCGCAGGGCTCGTTGATTCTGCATCCGCTGTGCGGCGGGATGCCGGTCGACGAGGGCTGGCGTTCGCTGCATCTCTTCGCGGAGCGGGTGCTGCCCCGGCTCGGGGCCGGCGCAGCGGGTGGTGCGGCCGGCTGACCTGCGGCGTCGCCCGGCCGGGCGGCGTTGTCAGTGGCGGGTGTCACTATCTGTCACATGAACTTCTGCGACGGTCAGGGCACCGGCGAACCACTGCCCGCACCACCGGCCGGGTCCATGGCATTGGGTGCCTACGAGCCGGTTGAGGACGAGGACTTCCCGCCCGACCACTGGTTCGTGCCGGCGCAGCTGCCGCAGGTCGCGGAGGTCGGCGCGGGTCCCTACGTACGGATCGTGCTCACCGGGTGGGAGGTCTGGCCGGGGTCGGTGACGATGCGTCTGGGGCTCTTTCTGCGGCGGATCCGGCCGCGGGACCCTTCGTACGACGACGGCCCGGGAGCCGGGGGGCTGCGCGTGGGCCTGTTGCTTGCCGACGGGAGCACGGTCACCACGCTCGACGGCGAGGCGCCCGCGGGCGGACCGGCCCGCCCGGCCCTGCGGCTGATCAGCGGCACGGGCGGTGCCTTCCACTACCAAATGGAGCTGCATCTTTCGCAGTTGCCGCCCGCGGGACCGGCCCGGCTGGCCGTCGCGTGGCCGGACGAACAGGTGCCCGAGACCTGTACGGTCATCGACGCGGCCGTGCTGCGGGCGGCGGCCGGTGACGTGCGGGAGATCTGGCCGGACGCCGGGCCGCCCGCCCCCGCGGTGGCCGGTGCGCAGCCGCAGGGCTTCCTCACCGCGCCCCTCGGGCCGTACGAGATCCTGGCTCAGCCCTCGGAGGAGGAGCCGTCGGGGCTGTGGGCTCCGTTCCGGGAAGAGGGCCCGACCGCCGTCGACGGCCCGCGCGGCGACTGGGAGGGCATGACCCGCCACGACTGGCAGGATCCGGAGCTGGTCCGGGCCCGCCTGGCGGCGGGCGCCGACCCCGCCGCCACCGGCCTCGACTCGCGGGTGACGCCCCTGCATCTGGCCGCCGCCGGGAGCCCGCCCGAGATCGTCGCCGAACTCATCGCACGGGTGCGCGATGTGGACGCCCGGGACGACGAGGGCTGCACCCCCTTGTGGGAGGCCGTCACCCACGGCGCGGAGGCGAACGCCGCGCTGCTGCTGGGAGCCGGCGCCGATGCCTGGAGCCCGGTGATCGGCGGCCGTTCGCCGGGCCGGCTGGCCCTGACGACGGCCATGGCGCCGCTGTTCGCCGATCTGCCGGGGGCCGTTGCGCTGACGGCCGCGGAGCGCGCCGCCCAGCAGGAGGCCGACGACCGGATGGCCGTCTTCAAGGGCGTGGACACCTTCGGCCTGGCGGCCGCCTTCGTTCCCGGCATCGACGAGGAGGAGGCGATACGGCGCCTCGGCGGCGACCCGCTCCTCTGCCCGGCGCCCGATCCGGACGCGGATCCGGGCCCCTACGGCACGGGCCCGGACGGCTTCGATCCCTATGACTTCGACGAGGCCGAACGCCAGGTCGGGGTGACGGGCGTGCCGGGCGGATGTGTGCTGGTCCAGCTCTCGTCGTATCTGCTCGGCACGGCCCCGGTCCTCGATGCCCTCTCCCCCGGCACGACCGCCTACGGCCTCTTCTTCAACCCCAAGGGCGGCACCTTCGGCACGTTCTCCCGCGACGGCCGCACCGAGCTCACCGAGGAGATCGGTCTGCCGACGCACGGCGCCGACTCTCCCGACGCGCACTGGCTGTACCGCTTCTGGGACTGGGGCATACCGAAGGAGATGCACGGCGCCCCCGCGCTCGCCTACGCCTCCGCCATGGCGGGACTGCGGGTCAGGGACATGGCTCCGGTGGACGGCCTGCCGCGGCGCTGGGTGGAGATACCCGAGGGCAGCCCGCTGCTCGGGTAGTACGGCCACGGTTGCTGCGCCGACGCCCGCCGCCGGGCGCCTCCCACGCGTGCCGGGCGTCTCCCGCGCGTATGGACCGGTGGATCCCGCCCACTTTGGCTCTGTCCGCCGAACCATGACCACAGCAGGGTGAGATGACCTTGAACGTTGCGGAGGTCCCCTTGAGTATCGCGTTCCTGCTGACCACCCTGGTCATGGTGGTCACCCCCGGCACCGGCGTGGTGTACACCCTCGCCGCCGGGCTGTCCCACGGCCACCGGGCGAGTGTGATCGCCGCGTTCGGCTGCACCCTTGGCATCGTGCCGCATCTGGTGGCGACGATCAGCGGTCTCGCGACGCTGCTGCACACCAGCGCCGTTGCGTACGACGCGGTGAAGTACCTCGGCGTCGGCTACCTGCTGTACATGGCCTGGGCGACGCTGCGCGACAAGGAGGCGCTGGTGGTCGAGGGCGGGGCCGAGCCGCGGCCGGCGGCCCGCGTGATCGTCTCCGGGGTGCTGGTCAATCTGCTCAACCCCAAGCTCACGATGTTCTTCGTCGCGTTCCTCCCGCAGTTCGTCCCCGCCGGCGGGTCCGGGTCCGGGTCCGTCGGTGCGATGCTCCGGCTCGGCGCGGTCTTCATGGCGCTGACCTTCGTGGTCTTCGCCGCGTACGGGATGTGTGCCGCCGCCGTGCGGGACCGCGTACTGGCCCGGCCCGCGGTGATGACCGGGATCCGCCGGGTGTTCGCGGCCTGCTTCGTGGGCCTGAGCGTGCGGCTGGCGGTGGCGTGACCATGCGCTTTCGCCATGCGGACGCCCTCTGGTCCGGCTTTCCCCGGCTCACCGCCGGCGCGCTGTACGCCACCGGTGTGGATGCCGCCGCCGACGTCGGACCGGACACCACGGCATACACCGCCCGTGCCGCGGCCCGGCTGGCAGACGCCACCGAGAGCGAGTTCCCCGAAGTACTGGCCTGGCGGCGGGCCTTCTCCCGGATGGGGCTCAAGCCGACGAAGTACCGGTGCGCCTCGGAGTCGCTGCTGCGTCAGCTGCGGAACAAGGGGGCACTGCCGCGCATCCATCCGGTGGTGGACCTGTGCAACGCGATCTCGGTCGCCTTCGCGGTCCCGGTCGCGGCCCTCGACGCCGACCGCATCACCGGCCCGCTGCTCGAGGTACGTCACGCCCGGGGCGACGAGCACTACACGCCCTTCGGTGGCGGCACCGAACACCCCGCCCCCGGCGAGGTGACCTTCGTCGACTCCGCCGGACGGGCCCACGCCCGCCGCTGGACCCACCGCCAGAGCGGCCATTCGGCGGTCGGCGAGCACACCGGCCGGATCCTCGTGGTGACGGAGGCCCTGCACGAAGGCGGCGCGGACATCGTGCCGGAGCTGCTGAAGACGCTCACCGAAGCGCTGACCGCGCACTGGCCGGTCACCACCGAGGCGGCCGTCCTCACGCCCTCCGCACCGGACTTCACCTTCGACGGCTAGGCGACCGGCGCGGCCGCCACCGGGTACGGCGCCCCGCGCCCCGCGCCCCGCGCCCCGCGCCCCGCGCCCCGCGCCCCGCAAAACGGTGCTGCCCCGGCTCGGGTGAGCCGGGGCAGCAGCCACAACTGAGGAGACGGACTGGCGGGGGGTTAGCCCATCTCCTCCAACGCCTTGCCCTTGGTCTCCTTGACGTACCTGAGCACGAAGGGGATCGAGAGCAGAGCGAAGACCGTGTAGATCACGTACGTGCCCGAGAGGTTCCAGTCCGACAGGCTCGGGAAGCTGGCGGTGATGGCCCAGTTGGCGATCCACTGCGCGCAGGCGGCGACGCCCAGCGCGGCGGCGCGGATCTTGTTCGGGAACATCTCGCCGAGGAAGACCCAGACCACGACGCCCCAGGAGAGCGCGAAGAAGAGCACGAAGACATGCGCGGCGATCAGGGCCACGGTGCCCTCGGTGGTCGGCAGGGTGCCGGCCGCGGTCTTGGCGGAGAAGGCCCAGGCCTCCAGGGCGAGCGCGATGGCCATTCCGGCCGAACCGATCAGCGCCAGCGGGCGGCGGCCGATCCGGTCGACGAAGATCATCGCGATCACGGTGCCGATGATGTTGATGATGGAGGTGGTGAAGCTGTAGAAGAACGAGCTGCTCGGGTCGATGCCCACCGACTGCCACAGCGTCGAGGAGTAGTAGAAGGCGACGTTGATGCCGACGAGCTGCTGGAAGACCGAGAGCCCGATGCCGACCCAGACGATCGGCAGGAAGCCCATCTTGCCGCCGAGCAGGTCCTTGAAGCTCGACTTGTGCTCGCTGCGCATCGCTTCCTGGATCTCCACGACCCGGGTGTCGAGGTTGACGGTGTGGCCCTCGACCTCGGACAGCACCTCCTTGGCGCGGGAGATCTTGCCGACGGAGATCAGGTAGCGCGGCGACTCGGGGATCGCGAAGGAGAGCAGACCGTAGAGGACGGCGGGCACGACCATCACGCCGAGCATCCACTGCCAGGCTTCCAGGCCACCGATCGTGCCGCGCTGGTCGCCGCCGGCGAGGTTGAGGATGCCCCAGTTGACGAGCTGCGAGACGGCGATGCCGATGACGATCGCGGCCTGCTGGAAGGAGCCGAGCCGGCCGCGGTAGGCGGACGGCGAGACCTCGGCGATGTAGGCCGGGCCGATGACCGAGGCCATACCGATCGCGAAGCCGCCGATGACCCGCCAGAACGCCAGGTCCCAGAGGGCGAACGGCAGGGCGGAGCCGACCGCACTGATGGTGAACAGCGTCGCGGCGATCTGCATCACCCGGATACGGCCTATCCGGTCGGCGATCCGGCCCGCGGTCGCGGCGCCGATGGCGCAGCCGATCAGGGCGACGGCGATCACCTGGGCGAGAACGGCCGATCCGACGTCGTAGCGGCTGCGGATCGCCTCGACGGCACCGTTGATGACGGAGCTGTCATAGCCGAAGAGAAAGCCGCCCATCGCGGCAGCCGCGGTGATGAAGATGACATGGCCGAGATGGTCCGGGTGTGCCTTGCGGCCTTCCGGGACCTTTGGCTGCGCGGTGCTGGTCAACGTGAACTCCAGTGGCCCGGCTGCGCTGCCGGGCGTCGGGGGCTGGCCCTTCCAGTGGCGCATAGGTTGGGGGTACCCACCACTTGAAGGTAAAAGCGACGTTGCAGAGACTATGCCTTCAAGTTTCGAAGTCAATAGGCCGTGATGAATTCGTTTCCCGACACGAACTGAGGGGTCCCGAGCGCCCTTCGTTCAAGTCGTAAAGAGATGTCACGGAGGGTACGGAGGGGGCGCCGACCCGGAGGGCGCACCCGCTCGCAGCCCCTCTCACAGCGCCCGCGCCGTCGCCGACCGGGGCCGGGTCACCGCAGCCGCTGGCTGATGACCTTCGAAACGCCGTCGCCCTGCATCGATACGCCGTAGAGCGCGTCCGCGACCTCCATCGTCCGCTTCTGATGGGTGATCACGATCAGCTGGGAACTCTCCTGCAGCTCCTCCATGATCCGGATCAGCCGCTGCAGATTGGTGTCGTCCAGCGCCGCCTCGACCTCGTCCATCACATAGAACGGACTGGGCCGCGCCTTGAAGATCGACACCAGCAGCGCCACGGCCGTCAGCGACCGCTCGCCGCCCGAGAGCAGCGACAGGCGCTTGACCTTCTTGCCCGGCGGCCGCGCCTCCACGTCCACCCCGGTCGCCAGCATGTCGTCGGGATCGGTCAGCACCAGCCGGCCCTCGCCGCCGGGGAAGAGCCGCGCAAAGACCCCCTCGAACTCCCGGGCCGTGTCGTGGAAGGCCTCGGTGAAGACCTGCTCGACCCGCTCGTCGACCTCCTTGATCACCCGTAGCAGGTCGGCCCGGGTCTTCTTCAAGTCTTCAAGCTGCTCGCTGAGGAACTGGTGCCGCTCCTCCAGCGCCGCGAACTCCTCCAGCGCCAGCGGGTTCACCTTCCCGAGCTGCTGATACGCCCGCTCGGCGGCCTTGAGCCGCTTCTCCTGGCCGGCCCGTACGTAGGGCACCGGCTGATTGCGGGGATGCTCCGGGTCCTCCGGCAGCACCTCGCCCTGGGCCGGCGGCGAGGGCGGTACGGGCTGGTCGGGGCCGTACTCCGCGATCAGCGCGGCCGGCTCCACCCCCAGCTCCTCCAGCGAACGGCTCTCCAGCTGCTCGATCCGCAACCGCTTCTCCGCGCCCAGCACCTCACCCCGGTGCACCGAGTCCGTCAGCTTGTCCAGCTCCGACTTGAGCTCGCGGCCCTGCTCGCGCTCGGCCACCAGCGCCACTTCCCGCTCGGCCTTGGCCCGCTCGGCGGCCGCGCGCTCCTCCTCGGCCCGTACGACCGACACCTCGACATGCGCCAGCAGCTGCCGCGCGCCGGAGGCGACCGCCGAGGCCACCTCCGCCTCATGGCGCAGCCGGGCGCGTCGCCGTTCGGCCCGCGCCCGCGCCTCGCGTTCGGCGCGCGCCCCCCGGTCCAGGGAATCCGCCCGCCCGGCCAGCGCCTTCACCCGCTCCTCATGGGTGCGCGCCTGGAGCCGGGCCTCCATCTCCGTCTGACGGGCGTTGGCCCCGTCCGCGGCCAGCCGGTCCCGTACCGAGGTGTCGGGCGCCTCGTCACCCGCGCCCGGGTCCTCCTCGGCCACCGCCAGCCGTTCGGCCAGCTCCTCGGCCTCCTCGGTGGCCCGCAGCAGCGCCTCCTCCGCCTTGGCCGCCGCCGCGGCGGCGCGCTCCGCCTCGCCCGCGGCCGCCCGCGCCTGCCCGCCGAGCCGCCCCAGGTCCCCCGCGACCTTCGACTTCTCCCGGTCCGCCGCACGGCGTCGTTCGCCCAGCTCCTCGACGAGCGCGGCACACTCGCCGCGCCGTTCCTTCGCGGTCCGCTGCGCCGCCGTCAGCTCCTCGCAACGCTCCTCCAGGCGCTCCAGCTCGGCGGCCGCCTCGTCGACGGACGCCTGCACCTCCAGCAGACTCGGCGCCCCGGCCGAACCGCCCTGTGCGAAATGCGCCCCGAGCAGGTCCCCTTCCGCCGTCACCGCCGTCAGTCCGGGCCGCGCCGCCACCAGGTCCTCGGCGTCCTCCAGCGTCCCGACCACCACCACATCCCGCAGCAGCCGCGCCACCGCGGCCGTCAACTCCTTCGGGCCCCGCACCAGTTGATCGGCCCGTACCGGCTCGGAACGGGGACCGGGCACCCGGGGTACGGCGGACTCGACGGCGCCGGCCTCACCCGCCGCGACACCAACGGACGCCGAAACCGCCTCACCGGTCCCACCAGTGTCAGCAGACTCACCAGCCCCAGCAACTCCGGCAGCCCCACCGAACGCACCGCCCGTTGCCCGCACCGCTCCGTTCCCATCGGACCCCACGGCCGCACCGGACGCATCGTCCCCACCCGTCCCCGGCGCCCCCTGTCGGCCGATCACCCCATGTGTTTCCGCGGCCCCCACCCGCGCGGGGCCCGGCACCCGGCCGATCGCCGGATCGCCCGCCTCACCGGCCCCGCCCGCCGCCGTGTACGCATCCCCCGCGGCGCCTCTCACAGCACCTCCCTCAGTGCCCTCCGCGGCCCCTTCCACAACACCCGCCCCAAAGCCCCCGCCCAGCACCATCGCCGCCCGCCCCGCGTCCTCCTTGCGCAGCAGCCGGATGGCCTCGGCGGCGGTGGCCGGTCCCGTGACGGCGACGGCGTCGGCGGCCGCCCCGAGGGCCGCCGCCACCGGAATCTCGAAGCCGGGAGTGACGGTCAGCAGTTCCGCCGCGGGACCGAGCAGACCGGTGAGCCGGTCGGCGGCGGCCAGCAGCGCGCCCGTGCCGTCCTTGCGGCGCAGCCCGAGCGCCAGCGCATCGTGCCGGGCGGAGGTCGCCGCGCGTGCCCGTTCGGCGGCGGTCAGCGCCTCGCGCGCCGCGGACAGCCCGCTCTCCGCCGACGCCAGCTCCCGGCGGGCCGCCTCGTACGCTTCGCCGAGCTCCTCGTCGTCCGCATCCAGACCGTCGACCTCGGCCTTGAGCCGCTCGTACGCCTCCTGCGCCGCGGTCGCCCGCTCCTGGGCGCCGTCCCGCGCTTCGGTGAGCCTGCCGATCTCCGCCCGCGCCGAGGCCGCCCGGCCGCGCGCCGCGGTGACCTGTCCGCTGAGCCGGGCCAGCCCCTCGCGGCGGTCGGCGATGGCGCGGGCGACATCGCGCAGCCGGCGTTCCTCGTCCGCCAACTGCCGCTCCAGTTCGGCGCGGTGTTCCACGGTGTCCTCCAGCGCCCGGCTCGCCGCCTCCAGCGCGGCGGCCAACTCCGCCTCCTGCTCGCGGATCCGGGCCGCCTCGCGCTCCATGTCCTCCGGGTCGCGCCCCTGCCGCTCGTCCGGCGGGGCCGCCGCGGCGCTCTTGACCCGCGCCTCGGCCAGCGAGACCGTGCCGCGTACCCGCTCCGCGAGCTGCGACAGCTCGTACCAGGTCTGCTGGGCGCGCTGGACGCGCGGCGTCAGCGCCCGTACCTCCGCCTCGAGCACCGCCTCGCGCTGCTGCGCGGTGCGCAGCTGGGTCTCGGCGGCCTCCTTGCGTTCCTTGAGTGCGGCCTCGTCCTCGATCTCGGCGCGCAGCGCGCGGCGCAGGGTGACGAGATCGTCGGCGAGCAGCCGCAGCCGGGCGTCGCGCAGGTCCGCCTGGATGACGGCGGCCCGGCGGGCGACCGCGGCCTGCCGCCCCAGTGGCTTGAGCTGGCGGCGCAGCTCATCGGTGAGGTCCTGGACGCGGGCGAGGTTCGCTTTCATCGCGTCGAGCTTCCGCAGCGCCTTCTCCTTGCGCTTGCGGTGCTTGAGGACGCCCGCCGCCTCCTCGATGAAGCCCCGCCGGCCCATCGGGTCGGCGTGCAGCACGGAGTCGAGCTGTCCCTGTCCGACGATGACATGCATCTCGCGTCCGATGCCGGAGTCGGAAAGCAGCTCCTGGATATCGAGCAGCCGGCAGGTGTCGCCGTTGATCTGGTACTCGCTGCCGCCATTACGGAACATGATCCGGGTAATGGTGACTTCGGCGTATTCGATGGGCAGCGCGCCATCGGAATTGTCGATGGTGAGCGAGACCTCGGCGCGGCCGAGTGGGGGCCGGCCGGTGGTGCCGGCGAAGATGACGTCCTCCATCTTGCCGCCGCGCAGCGACTTGGCACCCTGCTCGCCCATGACCCAGGACAACGCGTCCACGACATTCGACTTGCCGGAACCGTTGGGTCCCACGACGCAGGTGATGCCGGGCTCGAACCGCAGCGTTGTGGCGGATGCGAAGGACTTGAAGCCTCGCAGGGTCAGACTCTTGAGATGCACGCTTTTGGACTCTACCGGCCGTTTGTCGGGGTGCGACCCCAACATTCCGCCGCCGGTCGCCGCCGCCGTTTCGCGGTGCGTACGGCTCTCGGGTATGCGGCGGCGTTCATTTTCGGTTTCACCGGGGAATGTGCAGGGCACATGATGCGGTAAGGAAGACGCCGTGTGGCCGAAGAGGCCGTGCGGGCAAAGCGAAAGCGGGGGAATCAGCGGTTTCGACCGCGTATCGGCGGCCGGGAAAATCCACTGCGCCCACTACCGGGGAAACGACGAAGGGACGCCGAAGCGTCCCTTGCAGATCTTGAAGAGAGCGGCGGTGCCTCAAGCGGCTGGCGAGCAGCCCGACCGGCCCTGGGGTTGGGGTCAGGTGAGCGCGGGCTCCGCCTGGGGTACGTCGATGTCGAGCATCGAGTCGTCGTGACGTGCGGCAGCGGACAGCATGTCGTTTTCGGCCTGCATCCGAATAAGTTCGGATTCAAGGTCTTGGACGCGCTGCTGAAGCCGTCGCATCTCGGAGAGGACTCGGGGGTCGGAGCCGCCGACGTAACCGAGAAGCGCCTTTGCCATGATGGATGGTCCTCCACACTGAGTGACCGACCGAAGCGGTGTGGGTCGTGAGGGATTCGCACCCGCGGTGCTTGCCATTACCGGTGTCTTCAATGCCAAACAGCTAAGGTGCGCGGGGATTCCAGAGTCTCACCAAAAGGTTTGAGGGTCAACACGATCACACCCCGTATCCTCGGGCGCCCGAGAGTGCGCGGCCGTCACGGCTCTGCGCCTACTCTCCAGAAAGGTCCCGCGGGGGTGTGGAGATCATCCGTACAGCGGCAGCCTTGCACGGGTCGGCCGAGTTGGCAACCACCAGGCCTTATCTCCTGTGAGCAGCTGACAAAGGCATAGCCCAAAGATCATTTTTGACGGCCGTACGGATCAGTTCCGGCGGGCCCTTCAGCGGATCTCGAAGCCGTCGTATCCGCCGCGGGGCGTGTCCCATATCTCAGTGACACCGTCGACCCGGCCGGGCGTGTCTCCGGTGCGCAGCCAGTCCAGCAACTGATCGCAGCGGTCCTTCGGCCCTTCGGCCACCACCTGGACCCGGCCGTCGCCGAGATTGCTCGCGAATCCGGCGAGTTCACCGATGCGCAGTGCGTTCGCGCGGGTGAACCAGCGGAATCCGACCCCTTGGACGCGACCGCGCACCCACGCGGTCACCCTGACCTCTTCCTTCATGTGTGCACGTTAACCGGCCAATTGCCCGGTGAGCACCTCGGCCCCGCATGCCATGGCGTACAGTCCCCCGACATCGAGACTCACCCGTTCGGGTGAGTTGATTTGACGCCGAGAAGGCAGTGCGGCGGTAGCCGCGGCAGTGGAACCGGTGCTCGCACCGGGGAAAGGAAGACAGCGGATGGGCCGCCATCGACGCTCTGCTCCCGACGCGCCGGAACCCATAGGTGCTCACCTTGTTGACGCACCGGAGGATGCGGCCGCAGGGCGTCCCGCCCCGCGCGCCGGACATCGCGCGGCGCGCGGCCGCCGGATGACGCCGGTACGCACCGGGCTGCTCGGCGCGTCCGCCGCGGTGGCCATGGGAGCCGTGGCGGTGGCCTCCGGACTGATCCCGGGCGGCGGCCAGTTCGAGCTGGGCGGCAGCGGTGACCGGGTGCGCGCCGACTCGCTGCCGGACGCCGGGCCGCAGGCCGGCAACTCCGCGGCGCCGACGGACCGCGCCAGCACCCCGGCGAGCCGCGGCAGCGACCGCCCCACGGCCCCGCACGCCCGCCGTCCCTCCTCCGCGGCGACCCCGTCCGCCTCGCCCGCCCCGCGCCGTACGGCCAAATCCCCCGCGGAAAAGTCCGGTTCGCAGCGCCCCACGAAGACCGCGAGCCCGACGGCCGCGCCGAAGCCGCCGAAGAGCTCCGCGACCCCGTCGGCCTCCGCCGACCCGGAGTCGTCGGCCGAGGCGCAGGTGCTCGCCCTCGTCAATCAGGAGCGCGCGCAGGCCGGCTGCTCCCCGGTGACCGCCAGCAGCCAACTGGCCGGACTGGCGCAGCGCTTCAGCGACGACATGGCCGCCCGTGGCTTCTTCGACCACACCGACCCGGACGGCCACACGCCCTGGGACCGCGCCCGTGACCTGGGAATTCCGAACCTCGGCGGGGAGAACATCGCCCGTGGCCAGGCCAATGCGCAGTCCGTGATGGACTCCTGGATGAACAGCCCCGGCCACCGCGCCAACATCCTCAACTGCGAGTACAAGACCCTGGGTGTGGGCGCCCACTTCGGTCCGGGCGGGCCCTGGTGGACCCAGGACTTCGGCTTCTGAGGCGTTCGCGGGCGGGCCGGGCGGGCCCCGGCCGCTGCGCGTTCACCCGTACAGCCGTGCCGTGAGGGTGTGAAAGGACCGTCGCTCGATGAAGTGCGGGTGGACCGGGTGCGGTACGCCGTCCAGGATGTCGACCCCGCACAGGTACAGATCCGGCCGGCCGGTGAGCAGCTCGAAGTCCCGCAGGCCGTCCTCGAACCGGCAGATCACGCCGGGCTCGCGGGCCGAGTCGATGATCAGCACATGGCGGTGCGCGGCCACCGGGGTCCGGCGGGCCCAGGCCACCACGGTCTCGTCCGGGACATCCGCGTCCAGCGTGAGCGTCCGGTGCGGCAGCCCCTGCCACCGGATGCCGGCCCCGGCCCACGGCAGCGTGCACAGATAGGCGTCGAAGGCGGCCGAGAGCCCGGCCGTGCCCAGCATTGCCCCGCGTTCGGCGACCCAGGCCGCCACTCCCCCATCGCTACGCACCTCCGGAGGCTAACGCAGGGCGGGCCCCGTACGGTCGTACGTCCGCGGAGGCCGGGCGGCGCCGAAATCCGCTCGGGGTCCGGCCACTCCCCCTGCTACCGTCGCGCCATGACGTCGTACCGAAAGGGCCGTGCCGCGTAGGCGCCCCTCCGCCGTACGCGGCGACCTCCCCCTCCGTGATCACGGCCGGCAGCGGTTCCCGGCGATCGACGGTCTCTCCGGCGCCTGTGTGGCGCATCTGCGAAGGCTGGAACGTATCCGGCGGACTCCGGGCGCGACGGCCGAAGCCTTCTGGCACTGGTCGGTCCTGGCGCGCCGGCCGGCCGGCGCGTTCGCCCACGGCCGTCCCGACGCGGGCTGCTCCTGCCGGGAATGCGAGGGCGGACTGGGATACACCGCCACGTATTACCGCTCGGTGCTCGAATCCGTTCTGCACCGGCTGCCCAGGAAATCCGCCCGCGAGCTGCGCGCCCTGGTGTGGGCCCTCGATGCCCGGATCCTGGCCAAGGCGGTGGACCTCCACGCCGACTCCCCGGACGCGCTCTGGTGGGAGGGGCAGTGGTAGGGCGGCCGGGACGGCGGGCTGTCAGGTGAGGACGTGGGCCCAGAACTCCGCACGGCTCGTGGGGAAGTCGTCCGGCCGCTCCCGCCGCAGCACGTCGTGGCGGGCGCGATGGACGTCCCGGGCCTCGTGCACCGAGCAGCCGAGGTGGTCGAGGAGCGGCTTGGGGCCGGGGACGATCATGCCGGCGACGATCTGGTCGTCCGCGATGGCGAGGGTTTCGCCCCGTGCGTCCATGGCCGTGGGCTCAGCCGGTCTGCGCCGGTCGCGGCGGCCGCTGGCAGCGGGGGCAGAAGTAGCTGGAGCGGTTCATCCAGGGGCGGCGGCGGATGGGGGTGCCGCAGCGGCGGCAGGGTTCGTCCTCGCGGCCGTAGGCGTCCAGGGAACGGTCGAAGTAGCCGGACTCGCCGTTGACGTTGACGTAGAGGCTGTCGAAGCTGGTGCCGCCGACGTCGAGGGCGGCGTTCATCACGTCCCGTACATGGCCGAGCAGCTCGGCGGTGCGCGGGCGGGTGAAGGTGGCGGTGGGCCGGTCGTAGTGCAGCTTGCTGCGCCACAGCGCCTCGTCGGCGTAGATGTTGCCGACGCCGCTGATCAGGGACTGGTCGAGCAGGGCCCGTTTGATGGTGGTCCGGCGGCGGCGCAGCGCGTCGTGGAACGCGGCGTCGTCGAAGGCCGCATCGAGTGGGTCGCGGGCGATATGGGCGATGACGTCGGGGAGGTGGTCGGGGTCGCCGGGGACGGTGTCGTGGAGCGAGAGGCCGCCGAAGGTGCGCTGGTCGACGAAGCGGAGTTCGGTGCCGAGGTCGTCGGCGAAGCGGATGCGGATGCGCAGGTGCTTTTCGTCGGGGGCGTCCTCGGGCTGGACCAGCAGCTGACCGCTCATGCCGAGGTGCGCGAGGATCGCCAGGCCGTGGGTGACGGAGGGGGTGACGAGGGGGCCGATGCCTTCGGCGGCGGTCTGCGCGGCGGGGCCGCCGCCGGTGACCGGGAGCCAGAGGTACTTCCCGCGGCGGCGTGCCTCGGCGATGCGCAGGCCCGTGAGGCGGGCGGCGAAGTCGGCCGGACCGGCGGTGTGACGGCGGATCGCGCGCGGGTGGCGGACCTCGACGGCGTCGATGGTCCGGTCGCTGATCCATCGCTGGAGTCCGCGGCGGACGACCTCGACCTCGGGCAGCTCGGGCACGGGGAAGCTCCTCACGATCCTCGGGTACGGCCGGGGAAACGGCCTCGGGAAAGACTTCTGACCCCGTCCGGGGCGGCCGGGCCGCCCTGGACGGGGTCAGAAGAGGTGATTCAGTGTGCCGACGACTCGGTGTCGCCGGAAGCCGGAACCGCATCGGGCCGCGCGGCGGCAGCCGCTTCGGTGGAGCCGGCGGGATCCTGCGACGCATCGTCGCCGGAGGCCGCCTCCTTGGCCTTGGCCGCTTCGTCCGCGGCGGCGCGAATGGCACGCCACGCGGATTCGGCCGCCTGCTGCTCGGCTTCCTTCTTGCTGCGGCCGGTGCCGGTGCCGTACGAGACACCACCGACGCGGGCGGCAGCAGTGAAGGTCTTCTCGTGGTCCGGGCCGGTCTCGGAGACCAGGTATTCCGGGACGCCGAGGCCTTCGGTCGCGGTGAGTTCCTGGAGGCTGGTCTTCCAGTCCAGGCCCGCTCCCAGGCTGGAGGACTTCTCGATGAGCGGGTCGAAGAGCCGGTGCACCAGCTCGCCGGCCGCGTCGAGGCCCTGGTCGAGATAGACGGCGCCGATCACCGCTTCGAGGGTGTCGGCGAGGATGGAGGCCTTGTCCCGGCCGCCCGTGCCCTCTTCGCCCCGGCCGAGGCGGATGAAGGCGCCGAGGTCGAGGCCGCGGCCCACCTCGGCAAGTGCACGCGAGTTGACCACCGCGGCCCGCAGTTTGGCCAGCTGGCCTTCGGGCAGGTCGGGGTGGATGCGGTACAGCGTGTCGGTGACCACCAGACCGAGCACCGAGTCCCCGAGGAACTCGAGCCGCTCGTTGGTGGGCAGACCGCCGTTCTCGTATGCGTACGAGCGGTGCGTCAGCGCGCGCACCAGAAGGGCGGACTCGAGCTTGTACCCGAGCCGCCCTTCCAGAAGCGTGTGGGACGAGGCTGTGTCCGCCGGATTTTCATCCCCGCGCTTGCGGGGCGACGGATTGGCGTCTTCCGCCTTCTTGGCGCTGGACACGTTGCCTGTCACCAGCCGCTCAGACCTCGAGGACCTGGCGCTTGTTGTAGGTGCCGCAGCTGGGGCACGCGATGTGCTGCTGCTTCGGCTCGTGGCAGCGCTCGCACGCCACCAGGGTGGGGACCGCAGCCTTCCACTGCGACCGGCGGTGGCGCGTGTTGCTGCGCGACATCTTCCGCTTCGGAACAGCCACGGCTACTTCTCCTGAGGTTCATCCCCGCCGTTGCGGGGAACGTTGTCCTTCTCGTCGTCCTGGTTGGTCCCGACGAGTCCCTGCAGTGCCGCCCAACGTGCGTCGACGGCGTCATGGTGGTGGTCCGGGTCGTCCGCGAGCCGCGCTCCGCAATCGGAGCACAGACCCGGGCAGTCGTCCTGGCACACCGGCTGCAGCGGCAGTGTGAGCACCACCGCATCCCGCAGCACGGGTTCGAGGTCGAACAGGTCGTCCTCGATGAAGAAGGTGTCTTCCTCGTCCTCGGCGTCGTCGCCGGACTCCGCGGGGCGGCTCCGGTCATCGGCGTCGGGGTAGGAGAACATCTCCTGGAAGTCCGCGTCGAGCTCTCGCTCCAGCGGCTCCAGACACCTTACGCACTCCCCCTTCACGGCCGCACGGGAGGTGCCTGTGACAAGCACCCCGTCCATGACCGACTCCAGGCGGAGGTCGAGCTCCATCGGGGCACCCTCGGGCACTCCGATGACCTCATTGCCGAGGTCCCGGGGGGCCTCGACGGTGCGGGAGAGCCGCTTGAGCGTGCCGGGACGACGCCCCAGCTCGCGTGTATCGAACACGAGCGGGGAACGGTGGTCGAGGCGGGCGTTGATGGCTTCCTGCTTTCTGTACTGCGCTACGAGCCGCCCGATACCGGCTGGAAATGCGGGCAGCAGTGATCGCGGACGTAGACGCGACCGAACAGCCAGGATACTGGACGGGCCCCGTTAGGCCCAATCCGCTTCCGGCCGCTCCCGGGCCGGCTACTGGCGCCGCTGTTCGTACTGCTCTTCGTACTGCCGGATCTGGTCCATGTTGATCATGCTGGTGTCGAAGAGGCTGGTCTCGTCCAGCGCCCCGGCCTGGGCATTCGGGTCGTGGGGGGCCTGCTGGGGCTGCGGCGGCTGGAGGTAGGCGTTCGGGTCGTAGCCCTGCTGCTGGGCCTGCTGCTGCCAGTCGTAGCCGTACGGATCCTGGCCGTGCTGGGCGTAGGGCACCTGCTGCGGCTGCTGATAGCCGTAGGCGTCCTGCTGCTGGTAGGCCGCCGGGTCCACGTAATAGCCCTGCTGGAGCTGATCCTGGGGCTGGAGCTGTTCCTGAGGCTGGGGCGGGGCCTGGGGCTGCGGCGGGACCTGGGGCGCAGCCTGGGGCGGCTGCGGGTCCTGGCCGGCGCCGATGCCCGCGAGCTCGGCGAGATACTCGGCGTCCGCCTGCACCTGGCCGCCCTGGGGGTCGCCCGCCGTCGCCAGATGCACCGCGAGCTCATCGATCGCTTGCGCGCCCTGGAGCTTGTCGCGGCCGCGGCCGACCGCCTCCAGCGTCTTGGTCAGGACGGCCTGGAAGGCGCCGAACTTGGCGTCCACATAGGCGTCGGCACGCTGTTTGAGGGTCTCCGGGTCGGCGCTGCGCTCGGGGGCCTCGGCATCCGCATAGCCCTGCTCGTCCAGCCCCGGCCCGCGGCCGAGCAGCTTCTCGCGGCCGCGGTCGACCGAGCCGATGGTCTTGGTGAGGACGACCTCGAAGTTGGCGAGCTTGGAGTCGACGTAGTCGTCGGCCTCGGCGCGGATCTCCTCGGCCTCGCGGCGGGCCTCGGCCAGAATCCGGTCGGCCTCGTCCTGGGACTGCCGGGCCACCTCGGTGTCGGAGATCAGCGACTCGCGCTGGGCGTGCGCGGACTCGATGATCCGCTCCGCCTCGGCCCGCGCCTCCTCGACCATCTGCTCGCGCCCGCCGAGCAGCTCCTGCGCCTGGGCGAGGGAGCCGGGCAGGGCCGCCCGGACCTCCTCGAGCAGGGCGAGCAGCTCGGCGCGGTTGACCACGCACGAGGCCGACATGGGCACGGACCGGGCGCTGCCGATGGCCCCGACGATGTCGTCGAGCTTCTTCTGCACGTCCACCTTGGACTCGCCACTCTCTGAAGGGTTGGAACGAGGGAACGGGACGACTGTACGACCACGGGGCCCCGGCCCGACACCTACTGACGCTTCGTCAGGCCGGCAGCCGGCGGACGGGCGGCGCGGCGGGTCACCGCTTCTTGCGCAGGCGCTCGGTCAGGGCGTCGAGGACGAAGGCCGGGACCAGATGGGAGACATCGCCGCCCCAGGCCGCCACCTCCTTGACGAGGCTGGAGGAAAGGAAGCTGTAGGTGGGGTTGGTGGGGACGAAAAGGGTCTCCACGCCGGACAGCCCGTTGTTCATCTGGGCCATCTGCAGCTCGTAGTCGAAATCGCTGACGGCGCGCAGGCCCTTGACGATGGCGGGGATGTCGCGCTGCTTGCAGAAGTCGACGAGCAGGCCGTGGAAGGACTCGACCTCGACATTGCCGTATTCGGCGGTGGCCCGGCGGATCAGGTCGATCCGCTCGTCGACGGTGAACAGGCCCTGCTTCGACTGATTGATCATCACGGCGACGTGGACGACGTCGTACAGCTTGGAGGCACGGGCGATGATGTCCAGGTGCCCGTTGGTGATGGGGTCGAACGACCCCGGACAGACGGCGCGGCGCAACTTCGTCTCCTCGCTCTGCGGTCCGGTGCTCTGCGGTCCGGTCATGACACGCTTGTTGACGTCGATTCGGCGGACGTCGAAGCGGCGCGACCGTACCAAAGCGTGGCCTCGCCGTAACGACGGGCCTTGATCGCTTCAAAGCCCTCCGGCCAGGGGAACGTGCCGCTTCTCGTGCTGCGTTCCACGGTGACGAGTGCCTCCTCCGCAAGCCACCCCTGACCACGGAGTGTGAGCAGGATCTCGCGAAGATCCGCGTCGGTGGCGGCGTAGGGCGGGTCCAGGAAGACGATGTCGTACGGGTCGCCCGGGGCCGAGGTCGCGACGGTCTGCTCGGCCTTGCCGGTGCGCAGTTCGACGCCGGGGAGGCCGACGGCGCGGATGTTCTCGCGGATGGTGCGGGCGGCGCGGGTGTCGGCCTCGACCAGCAGGACGTGCGCGGCGCCCCGGGAGAGCGCCTCCAGGCCGACCGCGCCGGAGCCACCGTAGAGGTCGAGGACCCGGGCGCCGCTCAGGGGGCCGTCGAGCGACTCCCAGGTGGAGAACAGGCCCTCGCGCGCCCGGTCGGAGGTCGGGCGGGTGCCGTTTCCCGGTGGTACGGCCAGGCGGCGGCCGCCGGCCGAACCGGCGATCACGCGGGTCATGGGCCCGTCCTTACGTGGGTGGGGTGGTGGGAGGTGGGGAGTGCGTGGGGTGGAGGTGACACAGGCGGAGCCGGGTGGGCTCCGCTCCCACGATATTCGGTCGTCGGGCGGCCGGCGCCGGGCGGCGGCCCTCCGCGTCGTACGGGACGGGTGATCGATCTCACCCCTGTCTCACCCCCGTCTCGTCCCTGTCTCGTCCCTGTCGCGTCCCTGTCTCATCCCTTGTCCAGATACTGCTCGCGTTCGTCGTCCAGCAGGGCCGACAGCGCGATCCGCAGCTCGGGGTAGCCGGCCAGCTCGGGATCGGCGGTGACGACGGCGGTGGCTTCCTCCCGGGCGGCCGCGATGACCTCCTCGTCCTCGATGACGGCGAGCATCCGCAGCGAGGAGCGGACGCCGGACTGGGCCTGTCCCAGGACGTCACCCTCGCGGCGCTGTTCGAGGTCGATCCGGGAGAGTTCGAAGCCGTCGAGGGTGCCGGCGACGGCCGCCAACCTGGCGCGGGCCGGGCTGGCCTCGGGCATCTCGCTGACCAGCAGGCACAGGCCGGGGGCGGAGCCGCGGCCCACCCGGCCGCGCAGCTGGTGCAGCTGGGAGACGCCGAAGCGGTCCGCGTCCATGATCACCATGGCAGTGGCGTTGGGGACGTTCACGCCGACCTCGATGACGGTCGTCGCCACCAGGACGTCCAGCTCGCCGGCCGCGAACTTCCGCATCACCTCGTCCTTGTCGTCCGGGGCCATCCGGCCGTGCAGCACCGCCACCCGCAGGCCGGCCAGCGGCCCCTCGGTGAGCTGCCCGGCGATGTCCAGCACCGCCAGCGGCGGCCGCTTCTCCTCGATGTCCTCCGGCGAACCCTCCTGGGGTCCGTCGCCCTTGGCGCCCTTCTTCGCGGCCTTGGGCGCGTCCTCCTCGTCGCCGATCCGCGGGCAGACCACATAGGCCTGATGGCCTGACGCCACCTCTTCGCGGACCCGCTCCCAGGCACGCGCCAGGAAGTGCGGCTTGTCCTTGGCGGGCACGACATGGCTGGCGATCGGCGAGCGCCCGGCGGGGAGTTGGTCCAGTACGGAGGTCTCCAGATCGCCGAAGACGGTCATGGCGACCGTGCGGGGAATGGGCGTGGCCGTCATCACCAGCAGGTGGGGCGGTTGTTTGCCCTTGCCGCGCAGGGCGTCGCGCTGCTCGACGCCGAAGCGGTGCTGTTCGTCGACGACGACCAGGCCCAGGTCGTGGAACTGCACCTTGTCCTCGATCAGCGCATGTGTGCCGATGACGATGCCGGCCTCGCCGGTGACCAGGTCGAGCAGCGCCTGGCGGCGGGCCGCGGCGCCCATGGAGCCGGTCAGCAGGACGACTTTGGTGCCCTGTTCGGCGCCGCCGAGCATGCCGCCCTCGGCCAGCTCCCCCATCATCTCGGTGACGGAGCGGTGGTGCTGCTGGGCGAGGACCTCGGTGGGCGCGAGCATCGCGGCCTGGCCGCCGCTGTCGACCACACCGAGCATGGCGCGCAGCGCCACCATGGTGTTGTGGGTGACCGTGAAGTGGTCGGTCACATAGGCGTGGGAGGGGTGGGCGACGCTGATGCACTGGACGGGTTTGCGGCCGACGTGCTCGATGGCCTCGATGGTGCGGCGGAAGCCCGCCGTGTCCCCGGGGCTCGGACGGCCCCGCTCGGCCTCCTCGGCCTCTTCGCGGAACGGCGGCCAGGCGTCCGGCAGCGCCATGTGCACGTGGTGCGCGCCGTCCCGTACGGGGACGATCCGGGCGCGGCCGCCCAGGGAGCGCACCAGCCATGCGAGGTCCTCGGCGAGCGGGGCGGGGGCCGCCCGGAACACCGCCGCGCCCCCCGCGGGCGCTCCCCCGGCGTCCATCAGGCCCTGCAGCACGGCCAGCCGGTCCTTGAGCGGTGCGTTGCGGTAGGCGGCCGGTACCCGGTCCCCGGCCCGGCCGTCGCCGCCGTCCGCCAGCCCCCGGCCCAGCAGGTACGGGTCGAGCGGCCGGTCCTCGCCGCCGTCGAGGTCGACCGGGGTGGCCGGCGGGACGGTCCACTTGGGCCGGCCGTCGGCGCCCAGCAGATCGGCCCGTAGCTCGCGGGTGGTCAGCACCCGCTCCTCCGTGCCGCGGGAGCGGACGATCCACAGGTGCTCGTCATCGCATTCGACGGCGCTGCCGTCGGAGAACACCAGCCGCCACACCTCCCGCTCCCCCTGCGGGAAGACCCCGTCCACCACGGCGCGCTCACCGGACGGCACCACGACCTCGGTGCCGACGGCCATCTCCCCCATGGGCCGGAAGCCGCGGGGCGTCAGCACCAGGGCGTCCAGCGGCTGCGCCTTGCCGGAGCCCACCTCGCCCTGGAGGAGGCGGTGCATGGGGTGGCTGGTGGCCAGGTCGTCGAAGATCTCCCGGCTGACCTTCTGCTGGCCGTCGGTGAGGGTGAAGGGCAGCTTGGCGTCGAAGGCGTCGAGGAGGCCGCCCTCGGTCACCGCGCGGGGTACGGCGGGGAGTTGGGTCTCGGCCAGCCGCCGCCGGGCGAGCGCCACCTGGAGGACGAAGGCCTCGTCCCACTTGAGGCGGGCGCGCGCGTCGGCGATATCGGCCTTGGTGCCGGGCCGGTGGATCTTCAGCAGCGCCTCGGTGAGGGGGATCAGATCGCGGCCCGCGCGCAGCGCCTCCGGCAGCGGGTCGAGGGCGTCCTGCGCGCTGGGCAGCACCGCGTCCACCGCCTTGGCGATCTTCCAGGAGGCCATCTGCTGGCAGGCCGGGTAGATCGGCATCAGCTGATGGGCGAAGGCGTCGACGGCGCCGTTGTCGCCGTCCTTGTCGAGGAGCTCGTATTCGGGGTGCGCGAGCTGGAGTTTGCGGTTGAAGACGGAGACCTTGCCGGCGAACATCGCGCGGCGGCCGGGCAGCAGCTCCTTGTGGGGTTTGTGGAGGCCCTTGCCGAAGAAGACCAGCTGGAGGCGGCCGCTGCCGTCGGTGAGCGTGACCTCCAGCCGCTGCCCCCTGCCGGCGTTGAATTTGAGCACGCGGGCGTCCGCGACCTGGGCGACGACCGTGACGTGTTCGTCCAGCGGCAGATCCGCGAGGCGGGTCAGCTCACCGCGCTCGGCGTAGCGCCGGGGGTAGTGGTGCAACAGGTCGCCGACCGTATGCAGGTCGAGATGCTCGGCGAGCACCTTCGCGGTGCTGCCACCGAGGATTTTCTTCAGAGGTTCGTCGAGCGCTGCCACGCTTCACATTGCACACCACGGCACTGACAACGAGCCACCACCGGCCCTTTCCGCGCCGTGGCGGGGCGTATCGCCGTTCGACTCGCTATTCGACGCCGATGAGCAGCGGTGCCGCGTGCTGCCCGCCTTCGTAGACGACGGTGTCGACGGCCAGATGGCGTTCGCGGACATGCCGTTCGAGCCGGTCCGCGAGGGAATCGGGGACGTCGGCGCCGAGTACGAGGGTGACCATTTCGCCGCCCGCGGAGAGCATCCGGTCCAGCACCGTCGTCGCGGTGGCGGTCAGATCGGAGCCGATCACCGCGACATCGCCGTCGATCAGCCCGAGGATGTCGCCGGCCTGGCAGACGCCGGCCATCGTCCACGACTGCCGCTCGGCGACGGCCAGCTCGGCGTAGCGGGTGGCGCCGGCGGCGGCGGTCATCGCGACGACGTCCTCGTCGAAGCTGCGCCCCGGCTCGTGCACGGCCAGCGCCGCGATGCCCTGGACGGCGGAGCGGGTGGGGATCAGGGCGACCCGTACGCCTTCGGTGCGGGCCTGTTCGGCGGCGGCCGCGGCGGTGTGCCGCAGTTCGGGGTCGTTGGGCAGCAGCATCACTTCGCGGGCATGTGCCTGGCGGATCGCCTGGACCAGTTCGCCGCTGGCGGGGGGTTCGCCGGGGCGTACCGAGACCGCGGTCGCGCCGGCCTCGGTGCAGAGCCCGGCGAGCCCGGCGCCCGGCACCACGGCGACGACGGCCCGCGCCGCCATTTCGGGCTCCTTGGTGCGGGTGGTGCCGCCGAAGTGGGTGATGCGGATCCGGTACGGGCGGCCGGCTTCGATGCCGGCCTCCACGGCGGCGCCCGCGTCGTCGACGTGGACATGGACGTTCCACAGGCCGTCGCCGCCGACCACCACGAGGGAGTCGCCCAGCCCGTCGAGCCGGGTGCGCAGCCGTGCCACGGCGGAGTCGTCGGCCTCCAGGAGGTAGATCACCTCGAAGGCGGGTCCGTCTCCGTCGCTGTCGGCGCAGCCCTCGGCGCCGGTTGCCGCGCGGCCGCCGGCCTCGGGGAGCGGTGCGTCGGCCCGTACGGTGACGGGCGCTACGGAGACCTCGCCGGACAGGGCGTCGGCGAGCGCGCCGAGCAGGGCGACCAGGCCGCAGCCGCCGGCGTCCACCACGCCCGCGCGGCCGAGCACCGCGAGCTGGCCGGGGGTGGCCTTGAGGGCGCTGCGGGCGCCGTCGTGGGCGGCCCGTGCGATGTGGGCGGCGTCTCCGGTGGCGCGGTCCGCGGCGTCGGCGGCGGCGGTCGCCACGGTCAGGACCGTGCCCTCCACCGGGTGTGCGACGGCCTCGTACGTCGATGCGGCGGCGCGGCGCAGCGCCCGGCGCAGCGCGTCGGCGGGGCCGTCGGTGCCGCCGTCCGGCTCGTCCCCCGAGGCCAGGACCTCCGTCATCCCGCGCAGCAGCTGCGCGAGGATGGTGCCGGAGTTGCCGCGGGCTCCGATGAGGGCGCCGTGGGCCATGGCGCCGATGGCGTCGGCGAGGCGGGGTGTGGTCCCGGTGGAGGCGTGGCCGTCGAAGGCTGCCTCGACGGCGCGGGTGGCGGATTCGAGGGTCAGGTAGAGGTTGGTGCCGGTGTCGCCGTCGGCCACCGGGTAGACGTTGATCGCGTCGATGCGCTCGCGCTCCCGGCCGAGCGCCTCCAGGGCCAGCCCGCACCAGGCGCGGACCGCGGCGGCGTCGAGCGGGTAGGGCACTGCGGCCTCCTGGTACTCCTGGATCGCGGGGATGCACCGCACAGTAGCCGCGCTCCGGCGGGGAGGCCGGGGCGGGGCCCCGGGGCTGCGTGATAGTTTCGTTCTACGGGAGCGGTCGTTGTATGCTGCTCCGGTTGCCCGATGAAAATCGGGCCATTCCTCTCCTGACGGTGCCGGTCGGGTAATGCACTCGGCTCGTCAGGATTTCACCGTAAGTGCATCTGAAGTCTTTGGAGTGACCCGTGGCTGCCAACTGCGACGTCTGCGGCAAGGGGCCGGGCTTCGGCAAGAGTGTCTCGCACTCGCATCGCCGTACCAACCGTCGTTGGAACCCCAACATCCAGACGGTGCGTGCAGTGATCGGGCGCACGCCGAAGAAGCTGAACGCCTGCACCTCGTGCATCAAGGCCGGCAAGGTCTCGCGCTGACGTCTATGCCGTAGCGCAGCCCAGCCGGTTGCTTGTGAAGCCGGTCCACCGTCATGGTGGGCCGGCTTTCGCCATTCCCGGGGGCGGGCTGCCGTGCCCGGGGCCGGGGGCTGCCGCGCCCGGCCCCGTCGGTCAGGTCCTGAGACCTGCCTGCGACCTGCCTAAGACCGCTCCGAAGCCCGCAGACGCCAGCCGTGGTCAACGGGGCCGATGCCCGTGCCCAGCCGGAAGCCGGCCGCGATGGCGCCGTTGACGTAGTCCTTCGCGGCGGCGGCCGCCTGCGGGACGGTGTCCCCCTTGGCGAGCTGTGCGGCGATCGCGCTGGCGAGGGTACAGCCGGTGCCGTGGGTGTGGCGGTTGTCGTGGCGGGGGGCGCGCAGCCAGTGTTCCTCGGTGCCGTCGGTGAGCAGATCGACGGCTTCCTCGGCGTCGGCCGCCAGGTGGCCGCCCTTGATGAGGGCCCAGCGCGGCCCGAAGCCGAGGATCGCGGCGGCGGCCCGCCGCATATCGGCCTCTTCCCGGACGTGTACGCCGGTGAGCTGGGCGACCTCGTCCAGGTTGGGGGTGGCGACGGTGGCGGTCGGCAGCAGCTTGGTGCGGACCGCGTCGAGGGCGGTGGTGGCGAGCAGCGGGTCACCGTGCTTGGAGACGCCGACGGGGTCGACGACGACCGGGACGCGCAGGTCCGCGAGGAGCTCCGCGACGGTCTCGACGAGTTCGGCCGAGGAGAGCATGCCGGTTTTGACGGCCTGGACGCCGATGTCGTCGACGACGCTGCGGAACTGGGCGCGCACGGCCTCGGCGGGCAGTTCCCAGGCGCCCTGTACACCCAGCGAGTTCTGGGCGGTGACGGCGGTGAGCACGCTCATGCCGTGGGTGCCGAGCGCCAGCATCGTCTTGAGGTCGGCCTGGATGCCCGCACCGCCGCCGGAGTCGGATCCGGCGACGGTCAGGACGCGTGGCGGTATCTGCGGAAGGCTCTGCCGGGGGCTCTGCGTACGGCTCTGCATACCGCCGAATCTACTCGCCCTCCCGTCACCCGACCTCCACCCCCAGAGGACGCCGCTGCGCGCCGGCCCATTCCCCGTCACCCGACCTCCACCCCCGGAAGAAGCCGCGACGCGCCGACCCCCTCTACTCGTTGTCCCCGAAGTGGTCCCAGCCGGCCTTCGCCCAGGGGGCGCCGTCGACCGTGACCTGGGGCAGTGCGGAGGGGTGGAGCACCTCGCCGATGACCTTCCACCGGGCGGGCAGTTTCACGTCCGGGGGGAAGGTGGCGACGATGGCGTGGTCCTCGCCGCCGTTGAGGACCCACTGCATCGGGTCGACGCCGACGGCGGTGCCGATGTCGGACATCTGCGAGGGGATGTCGATGGCCGCGGAGCGCAGGTCGATGCGGACGTTGCTGGCGTCGGCGATGTGCCCGAGGTCGGCGACGAGTCCGTCGCTGACGTCGGTCATGGCGGTGGCGCCGAGTCCGGCGGCCGCCGGGCCGGCGTGGTAGGGCGGTTCGGGCCGGCGGTGGGCCTCGACGAAGGCGCGCGGTGAGCGGAAGCCGCGGGAGAGGACGGCGTGGCCCGCGGCGGACCAGCCGAGCCAGCCGGTCACCGCGACCACGTCGCCGGGCTGGGCGCCGCCACGGGTGACCGGCTCCGCGTTGCGCAGATCGCCGAGGGCGGTGATGGCGACGGTGATGATCTCGCCGCGTACGACGTCGCCGCCGACGACCGCGGCACCGGCCACCTGGCATTCGTCGCGCAGGCCGTCCATCAGCTCGGTCGCCCAGGTCGCGGGGAGTTCCGCGGGGACGACCAGGCCGAGCAGGATCGCGGTGGGCACGGCGCCCATGGCGGCGATGTCGGCGAGGTTCTGTGCGGCGGCCTTGCGGCCGACGTCGTAGGCCGTGGACCAGTCACGGCGGAAGTGCCTGCCCTCCAGGAGGACGTCGGTGCTGGCCACCACCCTCCGGTCGGGCGCGGTGACCACCGCGGCGTCGTCGCCCGGCCCGATGCGTACGGCCGGGGTGGAGGTGAGCCGGGCTGTCAGCTCCTTGATCAGCCCGAATTCCCCCAGCTCGCCCACGGTGCCCTTCATGCTGTTGCCCTTCCCCTGCGTACGGACGGTCCGTACTTGGCTGACGACTGCGCCGCACTTGCCGCTTTCACCGCGCGGGTCTCCCCGCTCCGCACGGTGACGCGGTACCGTGGCGTCCCTTCTTCCCACATGATCCCGGTAGCCGCCCTGGAGGTCCCGTGGTACAGGCATACATCCTGATCCAGACCGAGGTCGGCAAGGCCTCGGCCGTGGCCGAGGTGATTGCGAAGATCCCCGGCGTACTGCAGGCCGAGGACGTCACCGGACCCTATGACGTGATCGTGCGGGCGCAGGCCGACACCGTGGATGAACTGGGCCGCATGGTGGTCGCCAAGGTCCAGCAAGTGGAGGGCATCACGCGTACCCTCACCTGCCCGGTGGTCCATCTCTAGCTCCCCCGTATGCTCGGCCGGGTGATATCTGTGCGCCGCCGGTACCTGGCCCTGCCGGTGCTGACCTTGCTGTTCGCGGCGGTGGGCTGTTCCTCGTCGGACGTCGCGGTGCCTTCCCCGCGGGGCGAGGCGGTACGGCATTGCCGGGCGCTCCACAAGGCGTTGCCGGAGACCGTGGACGGCCAAAAGCGCGGCGATGCGCAGCCGGACTCCGATTTCACCGCCGTCTGGGGCGATCCCGCCGTTCAACTGCGCTGTGGGGTGCCGAAGCCGGATGTGCTGACGTACGGGAGTGAACATTACAACCCCAACGCGGACGCGGCGGTGGTCGACGGCGTCCAGTGGCTCTTCGAGAAGCGGGACGACGGCTACCGCTTCACGACCGTGCTGCGCAAGGCCTATGTCGAGGTGACCGTGCCCGGGACGTACGCCCCCGAGGTCGATGTGCTCACCGACCTCGCGGGCGCCGTCAAGAAGGCCGTTCCGGAGGGCGTCTAGTCCCGCTCAGCGCAGTCCCGTGGAACGGGTCAGCGCCGCCTGGAGCAGCCGGTCGATCAGCTCCGGGTAGCTCACACCGCTCTCCTGCCACATCCGCGGGTACATGGAGATGGGCGTGAAGCCGGGCAGCGTGTTGATCTCGTTGATCACGAACTCGCCGTTGTCCTGCAGGAAGAAGTCGGCCCGCACCAGGCCTTCGCAGGACGCCGCCTCGAACGCCTCGACGGCCAGCTTCTGGACCTCTGCGGTCTGCTCGGGGGTCAGCGGCGCCGGGACGATGCCGTCGGCCGAGTCGATGTACTTGGCCTCGAAGTCGTAGAAGTCGTGGGCCGTGACCGGCGGGATCTCGGCCGGGACGCTGGCGCGCGGGCCGTCCTCGAACTCCAGGACCCCGCACTCGATCTCGCGGCCGGTCAGCAGCGCCTCGACGATGACCTTGGGGTCGTGGCGGCGAGCCTCCTCGATGGCCTCGTCCAGGCCCGCGAGGTCGTTGACCTTGGTGATGCCGATGGACGAGCCGGCCCGTGCGGGCTTCACGAACAGCGGCCAGCCGTGTTCGCCGGCGAAGTCCACGATCTTCTTGCGGGCGGCCGCGGGGTCGTTGTCCCACTCGCGGGGGCGGATGACCTCGTAGGGGCCGACCGGCAGCCCGAAGGAGGTGAACACCCGCTTCATGTAGTCCTTGTCCTGGCCGACGGCGGAGGCGAGGACGCCCGAGCCGACGTAGGGGACGCCGGAGAGCTCCAGCAGGCCCTGGAGGGTGCCGTCCTCGCCGTACGGGCCGTGCAGCACCGGGAAGACGACGTCGACCTCGCCGAGCGCCTTGGGCACCGAGCCGGGCTCGGTGTAGACGATCTCGCGGTTGGTCGGGTCGACCGGAAGCACGACCCCGCCCTCGGGGGACTCGGCGAGCGCGGCCACGGTGGGCAGCTGCCGGTCGGCGATGGCCATCCGCTCGGGGTCGTCGGCGGTCAGCGCCCAGCGCCCGTCGGTGGTGATCCCGATGGGCAGCACGTCGTACTTCTCGCGGTCGATGGCGCGCATGACGGCGCCGGCGGTGACAACGGAGATGCCGTGCTCGGAGCTGCGACCGCCGAAGACGACGGCGACGCGGGGCTTGTGGGAGGAGGTCTGGCTGCTCATAACGCGTTGAGAGTACCTGCTGAGGGGGCGCACGTCAGCGCTGAAGCGCCGGGTGTGTGTACGAGCGCAACCGACAACGGCTCCCGCCCCGGCCCACCACGCCGCGGGTTACCGTTCCGGCTTCGCGGTGCGCGACATCAGTTCCTTGAGGGCGACCATCGGCGGCTTGCCTTCGTGGACGATGTCCACGACCGTCTCGGTCAGGGGCATGTCGACGCCGTGCCGGTGCGCGAGATCGAGCACGGACTCGCAGGACTTGACGCCCTCGGCGGTCTGTTTGGTGACCGCGATGGTCTCCTCGAGCGTCATGCCGCGGCCGAGGTTGGTGCCGAAGGTGTTGTTGCGCGACAGCGGCGAGGAACAGGTGGCGACGAGGTCGCCCATGCCGGCCAGGCCCGCGAAGGTGTGCGCGTCGGCGCCCATGGCGAGGCCGAGCCGGGTGGTCTCGGCCAGGCCCCGGGTGATCAGGGAGGCCTTGGCGTTGTCGCCCAGGCCCATTCCGGTGGCGATGCCGACGGCGAGCGCGATGACGTTCTTGACCGCGCCGCCCAGTTCACAGCCGACCACGTCGGTGTTGGTGTACGGGCGGAAGTACGAGGTGTGGCAGGCGGTCTGCAGCCGCTGGGCGACCGCTTCGTCGGCGCAGGCCACGACCGCCGCGGCGGGCTGGCGGGCGGCGATCTCCTTGGCGAGGTTGGGGCCGGTGAGCACCGCGACGCGTTCCGCGGGGACCTTGGCGACCTCCTCGATGACCTCGCTCATGCGCTTGGCGGTGCCCAGTTCGACGCCCTTCATCAGGGAGACCAGGACCGTGTCGGCGGGCAGCAGGGGCGCCCATTCGGCGAGGTTGGCGCGCAGCGTCTGCGAGGGGACGGCCAGGACGGTGAAGTCCGCGCCGCGGGCCGCTTCCGCCGGGTCGGTGGTGGCCCGTACGGACGGCGGGAGGGTGACCCCGGGCAGGTAGTCGGGGTTGGTGCGGCCGCTGTTGATGGCGTCGACGACGGCCGCGCGGCGCCCCCACAGGGTCACCTCGCATCCCGCGTCGGCGAGCACCATCGCGAATGCGGTGCCCCAGGACCCCGTGCCGTAGACGGCGCAGCGCGTCACTTGCCTTCATCCTCCTGTGCCTGCTGGGTGCTTCCCGCCCGCTCAGTGGCGTCGACGGCCCCGCCGCAGCCAGGCTCCATGAGGGCACTCGCGGCGGCCTTGGCGGCCTCGCGGGCGGCGCGGCGCTCGCGGGCGATGGCCTTGCGGTAGTCGTACGGTTCGGCGGGCGCGGGCTCGCCGCGGAGCAGGGCCAGCTGCTCGGTGATGGCGGCCATGATGGTCTCGGTGACGGCGCGCAGTACCTCGGCGGTGGGCTCCTGGCCGTAGTACTCGCTCAGGTCGACCGGCGGTCCCGCCTTGACCTTCAGCGTCTTGCGGGGGAAGAGCTGGAGCTTGTTCTCCTTGGCGTACGGCGGCATGGCCGCATTCGCACCCCACTGGGCGACGGGAATGACGGGCGCCTTGGTCAGCAACGCGACGCGGGCGGCACCGGTCTTGCCCTGCATGGGCCACATCTCGGGGTCCCGGGTGAGGGTGCCTTCGGGATAGAAGGCGACGCATTCGCCCTTGTCGATGGCGGCGACCGCGGCACGGAACGCGGTGGCCGCGTCGGTGGTTTCCCGGTAGACGGGGATCTGGCCGGTGCCGCGCATCATCAGACCGACAAAGCCGCTCTTGAAGAGCCCGGACTTGGCGAGGAATCGCGGGACCCGTCCGGTGTTGTACTGATAGTGCGCATAGGAGAGCGGATCAAGATACGAGTTGTGGTTGACGGCGGTGATAAATCCGCCGTCGGCCGGAATGTGCTCCATTCCCTGCCAGTCCCGCTTGAACAGAACCAAGAGCGGCGGTTTGCAGATGACCGCGGCCAAGCGGTACCAGAAGCCGATTCTGCGGCGGGACACTTGGACACCCTCCTTGTGGGACCTGCGAAGCTGCGCCGGGCCGGCAGCCGCACAAGTGTCGCTCCGGGTACCCGCTATGTCGAGAACACCGTAACCCCGCCGCTGTCGAACGGCGGCGAGTGCGGGTGAGAATGACGTCGATGCGAAGAGACGGAGGGGATGTGGACTGGAGCCTGGTGGTGCCACTGAAACCGCTGGTACGGGCCAAAAGCAGGCTCTCGCAGGCGGCCGGTGAACACTTCCGGCCCCACTTGGCGCTCGCTTTCGCCCTGGACACCGTGACCGCGGCGCTGGCCTGCACCAATGTGCGCGATGTGGCGGTTGTCACGGACGATGCGCAGGCCGGAGAGCGTCTGGCGGCCCTGGGGGCGCGCATCGTGCCCGACACTCCGGCCCGTGGGCTCAACGCCGCGCTGGCACACGGCGCGGCCGCGGTACGCGCGCGTCGGCCCGGTGCGCCGGTGGCGGCGCTGAACGCCGACCTTCCGGCGTTGCGTCCGGCCGAGCTGGAACTGGTGCTCCATTCCGCCGCGCTATTTCCTCGCGCATTTCTCGCGGATGCGGCGGAAATCGGGACAACACTTCTCGCCGCGAGTTCCGGAGTGGAATTGGCACCCGCATTCGGCGGCGCTTCCCGGGCGCGTCACCTGGCGTCCGGAGCGCGGGAGATCACCGCACCGCAGGTGCCGTCGGTACGCCGTGACGTGGACACCGGTGAGGATCTGCGGGCGGCGCTGGCGCTGGGCGTGGGCCCGCATACGGCGCGCCAGGTGCCGCGGCTGGCGCTCGGCGCCCCGGCAGGCACCAAGGGGCCGCCGACCGGGCTCAGAGCGTTTGGAGGGTGATCAGCACGATCCTGCGGTCGTCGCCCTGACCGGCTCCGGAACCGCTTCCCGTGCCCTCCGCGAGCTCGATGCGTACCCGCTGGCCGGGCCGCAGCAGCCGCAGGCCGCCGGCGTCGAAGGCCGCCGCGTCGAAGGGCAGCGGGGTGCCGTCGTCCAGCAGCACGCTGCCGGAGCGGGTGTCGTCGTCGTAGGTGTACGCGGTGGCCTGCATGGCAGAAAGCCTAGTTCAGGGCCCTGGGCGCCAACGCACCGCGGGCCGGGCTCCCCGAAGGGAGACCGGCCCGACGCTCGGCGTCGCCGCTGCTTCACCGCTTGCGGGCGGTGGCCTTCTTGGCGGTGGTCTTGCGCGCCGTGGCCTTCTTGGCGGGCGCCTTCTTCGCCGTGGCCTTCTTGGCGGGGGCGGTCTTCTTGGCGGTGGCCTTCTTGGCGGTGGCCTTCTTCGCCGTGGTCGTCTTCTTGGCGGCGGCCTTCGTCGCGGTGGCCTTCTTCGCCGTCGTCGTCTTCTTGGCGGTGGCCTTCTTCGCGGCGGTGGTCTTCTTCACCGCGGCCTTCTTCGCCGTCACCTTCTTGGCGGCAGCCTTCTTGGCGGTGGCCTTCTTCGCGGCCGCCTTCTTGATGGCGGCGCCGCCGGTAAGGCTGCCCTTGGGGGCCTTCTTGACGGAGACCTCGCCGCCCTTGGGGAGCTTCTTCGAGCCGCTCACCAGGTCCTTGAAGCCCTGACCGGCGCGGAATCGCGGCACCGAGGTCTTCTTGACCCGCACGCGCTCGCCGGTCTGCGGGTTGCGGGCATAGCGGGCCGGCCGGTCGACCTTCTCGAACGAGCCGAATCCGGTGACCGAAACACGGTCGCCGCCGACAACTGCGCGGACGATTGCGTCCAGTACCGCGTCAACCGCGTCCGCGGCGTTCTGGCGGCCGCCGAGCTTGTCGGCAATGGCTTCTACGAGCTGCGCCTTGTTCACGTCTTCCCCTTCGGAGACATTGCTGGAACGAAAGTTTCCAAGCTTTTTCGCACGTTAGGCAGATACATACCGCAAATCAAACACGAAACGGGCTAATCACCCTTGTGCCGCAACAAACTCGACCTTCACGGACTTCCGTCGCGGTGCGCATCTTCGGGATAACGACCTTCATCGAGGTCTTCCATGAACCACTCCAGACGCCTTGCCGCGTCCGCAAGATCGTGTTTAGCCGCGGCCGTGATGACTAGCAGCTTCCGGGTCAGCGCCATCCGTACGCCCTCCGGGACTTGCAGTGTCCGCACTCTTGCGTGTGCGTCCTTGAGTCGGTCGGCGACGAAACCGTAGAGCTCGAGTTGGCCGTCGCGTTCCATGCGCTAATTGTGCCATCTGCGGCGAGTTGTCGCTTCACGGGGCCTCAACAGCGGCCCCGACAAGCCGAAGCGCCCCCTGCCAACTGCACAGGGGGCGCATCGTACGCAATAACGCTTTGAGCCAAAAACCCGAGGTCAGACCTCGAGGGTACGCGGTTTGAACGACGGGCGATTCGCCTCGTACGTCACGATGGAGGACTCCTCCCGAAGGGTGAGGCTGATGTCATCCAGCCCCTCCAGCAGCCGCCAACGGGCGTTCTCGTCCAGCTCGAAGTCGGCAGCCACCCGCGTTCCGTCGAGTCCTTCGGCCCGCACCTGCCGGGCGACCAGGTCGACCGTCACCTCGGCGGTGGGGTCGGCCTCCGCCAGCTTCTGCAGCCGGTCCACGGTCTCCTGCGGCAGGACCACCGTCAGCAGGCCGTTCTTGAGGGAGTTGCCGCGGAAGATGTCCGCGAACCGCGAGGAGATGACGGCCTTGAAGCCGTAGTTCTGCAGCGCCCAGACGGCGTGCTCGCGCGAGGAGCCGGTGCCGAAGTCGGGGCCGGCCACCAGGACGGTGGCGCCCTGGTAGGCCGCCTGGTTGAGGACGAACTCCGGGTCCTTGCGCCAGGCCTCGAACAGCCCGTCCTCGAAGCCGTCGCGGGTGACCTTCTTCAGCCAGTGGGCCGGGATGATCTGGTCGGTGTCGACGTTGCTGCGGCGCAGCGGGACGGCCCGGCCGGTGTGGGTGGTGAAAGCTTCCATGGTTCAGACTCCCGCGGGCGTGGCGACGGCTGCGTCGGACAGGTCGGCCGGTGAGGCCAGATGGCCGAGAACCGCCGTTGCGGCGGCCACCTGCGGCGAGACCAGGTGGGTGCGGCCGCCCTTGCCCTGGCGGCCCTCGAAATTCCGGTTGGAGGTGGACGCGGAGCGCTCACCGGGCGCCAGCTGGTCGGGGTTCATGCCCAGACACATCGAGCAGCCCGCGTGCCGCCATTCGGCCCCCGCCGCGGTGAAAACCTTGTCCAGACCCTCGGCAACGGCCTCCAGGGCGACACGGACCGAACCGGGCACGATCAGCACCCGTACGCCCTCGGCGACCTTGCGGCCCTCGAGGATGGCCGCGGCCGAGCGCAGGTCCTCGATACGGCCATTGGTGCACGAACCTACGAAGACGGTGTCCACGGTGATCTCGCGCAGCGGCTGACCGGCGGTCAACCCCATGTATTCCAGGGCCTTTTCGGCGGCCAGGCGCTCCGAGGCGTCCTCGTACGAAGCAGGGTCGGGGACGCTCGCCGAAAGCGGCGCACCCTGGCCCGGGTTGGTGCCCCAGGTGACGAACGGCGACAGCGCGGCGGCGTCGATGTGCACCTCGGCGTCGAAGACCGCGTCCTCGTCGGTGCGCAGCGTCTTCCAGTAGGCGACCGCGGCGTCCCAGTCCTCGCCCTTGGGGGCGTGGTCGCGGCCCTGGAGATAGTCGAAGGTGGTCTGGTCGGGGGCGATCATGCCCGCCCGCGCACCGGCCTCGATCGACATGTTGCAGATGGTCATCCGGGATTCCATCGACAGCTTCTCGATGGCCGAACCGCGGTATTCCAGGACATAGCCCTGGCCACCGCCAGTGCCGATCTTGGCGATGATCGCCAGGATCAGGTCCTTGGCCGTGACCCCCTCGGGCAGCTCGCCGTCGACGGTGATCGCCATCGTCTTGAACGGGGCCAGCGGCAGCGTCTGGGTGGCCAGGACGTGCTCGACCTGGCTGGTGCCGATGCCGAATGCCAGGGCGCCGAAGGCTCCGTGGGTGGAGGTGTGGCTGTCACCGCAGACCACGGTGGTACCGGGCTGGGTCAGTCCCAACTGCGGTCCCACAACGTGGACAACGCCCTGCTCGACATCGCCCAGCGGGTGCAGCCGGACGCCGAACTCCGCACAGTTCTTGCGCAGCGTCTCCAGCTGGGTGCGCGAGACCGGGTCGGCGATCGGCTTGTCGATGTCGAGGGTCGGGGTGTTGTGATCCTCGGTGGCGATGGTCAGGTCCGTACGGCGCACCTGGCGGCCGGCCTTGCGGAGACCGTCGAACGCCTGCGGGCTGGTGACCTCGTGCAGCAGGTGCAGATCGATGAAGAGGAGGTCGGGCTCGCCTTCCGCGCGCCGGACGACATGGTCGTCCCAGACCTTCTCCGCGAGTGTCCGTCCCATCGCTTTCCCTCCGGCCGGCCGCTGTGCCGGCCTTACTCGTCTGTGCGCGGATGCCCGCGGAAATCCCCTTGGCGGGCCTGACGCCGGGCCCTGGTCGAGGGCCACATCTACAGATTGACGACTTCCCTGGAAAATTGAACTTGCGTTTCACAGTGTGAGACGCGAGTATCGTTGCATGGACAACTCTAGCGGCGTCGGCGTTCTCGACAAGGCGGCTCTCGTATTGAGCGCTCTGGAGTCCGGTCCGGCCACCCTCGCCGGGCTGGTCGCGGCGACAGGGCTTGCACGACCCACGGCCCATCGGCTGGCCGTGGCTCTGGAACACCACCGGATGGTGGCGAGGGACATGCAGGGCCGGTTCATCCTGGGCCCCAGGCTCTCCGAGCTGGCCGCGGCGGCCGGCGAGGACCGCCTGCTGGCCACGGCCGGACCGGTACTCACCCACCTGCGCGATGTGACGGGCGAGAGCGCCCAGCTCTATCGGCGGCAGGGCGATATGCGTATCTGCGTGGCGGCGGCGGAACGGCTGTCCGGACTGCGGGACACCGTCCCGGTCGGCTCCACGCTCCCCATGAAGGCCGGCTCGGCCGCCCAGATCCTGATGGCCTGGGAAGAGCCCGAGCGGCTGCACCGCGGCCTGCAGGGCGCCCGCTTCACGGCCACCGCCCTGTCCGGCGTACGGCGCCGGGGCTGGGCCCAGTCGATCGGCGAGCGCGAGCCCGGCGTGGCCTCCGTCTCCGCGCCCGTCCGCGGCCCCTCCAACCGCGTGGTGGCCGCCGTGTCCGTCTCCGGCCCCATCGAGCGGCTGACCCGCCACCCGGGCCGGATGCACGCCCAGGCGGTCATCGACGCGGCCGCCCGCCTCTCCGAGGGCCTGCGCCGCAACGGCTGACGACACCGAAAAGGCGGCCCCGTACGGATCCTCCCGTACGGGGCCGCCCCACATACCCGCAACCGCAACCGACGACGGCCCCCGCCCCGGCCCACCCCGCCGCGGGGTGCCGCTCAGACCGCCAGCCGCTCCGCCGCCCGTTCCCCGCGGCGCCCGACCGGCACCACTCCCAGGGCCTTCCCCAGCCCGAACTCCGGCATATTGGCGTAGATGCTCTCGTACGAGCCCGCCGGGACGATGAAGGTCTCGTGCCAGATGCCGACCTTGTTCCGCCCCTCGCGCGCCCGCCGATTGAATGCCGCCCAGGCCGGCCGGTGCTCAGCGCTCCGGTCGGCGGCGTAAGCCAGCAGCTTCTCCTTCGACTCCCAGTACTGGATGACGCCGAAATTCCTCGGGAGTCCGGGGAGCAGGCGGTAGCCCAGCATTCCGCTGTCCGGATCGCGGGCCAGCTCCTTGATCATGCGGGGCATCGCCCGGAACACCGGCAGCCAACTCCGCACCGCCCACCAGCTGTTGACCCGCATCCCGACCAGGAAGACCACCACGCCCCCCGCACCGTCCGCCGTCATCCGCCCCTGCACCGGCTCACCGCTCACGACAGCCCCCTTCGTCACACCGGACGCATTGAATAGTGCCACTATCCATGTTTGGATAGTGGCACTTTCCAATACGGAACGCAAGGGAAGGCGCACGGACGATGCGACTGGCGGAGCTGAGTGAGCGCAGCGGGGTCTCCACCCCGACGATCAAGTACTACCTGCGCGAGGGACTGCTGCCGCCGGGCCGCCGCATCACGGCCACCCAGTCCGAGTACGGCGAGGAGCATCTGCGCCGGCTGCGGCTCGTACGGGCCCTGATCCAGGTCGGCCGGATCCCGGTCGCCACCGCCCGCGAGGTCCTGGCCGCCATCGAGGACGACTCGCGCGACCATCACCACCGGCTGGGCGCGGCCGTCGGGGCGCTCCCGCACGGCCCGGAGCCCGACGAGACGGACCCGGCGACGGCCGCCGCCCGGCGCACCGCCACCGAGCTGCTGGAACTCCTCGGCTGGCGCGCCGGCCTCGCCGCCGCCCCCGCCTTCGGCACGCTCGTCGCCGCCATCGCGGCACTGCGTCGCCTCGACTACGCCTGCGACACCGCACATCTGCTGCCGTACGCGCGCCAGGCGGAACAACTCGCCGTCGTGGACCTGGATCTGGTCGAGGAGTTCGGGACGCCGGAGGAGCAGGTGGAGGCCGCCGTGGCCTTCACCGTGCTGTACGAGCCGGTGCTGCTGAGCCTGCGCCGGCTGGCCGAGTCGGAGGAGTCCAACAGGCGTTTCGGCACCGGGAGTTGAACGCGAGAAGGCCCCCCGCATGATGCGGGGGGCCTTCTTCTCTGTACCCCCGACCGGATTCGAACCGGCGCTACCGCCTTGAGAGGGCGGCGTGCTAGGCCGCTACACAACGGGGGCAAGTTTTCCTGCAGTTGAGCCTGTCACGGGGACACGCTGCGCTGGGCTACCAGGACTCGAACCTAGACTAAATGAACCAGAATCACTCGTGCTGCCAATTACACCATAGCCCATGGTGGTTTAGACCAGTACCCCCGACCGGATTCGAACCGGCGCTACCGCCTTGAGAGGGCGGCGTGCTAGGCCGCTACACAACGGGGGCCCTAGCGATCCTCAACGTCGTCGCATCCGGGAGCGACCCGAAGGAGACGGAGTGAAAGGATCTGTACCCCCGACCGGATTCGAACCGGCGCTACCGCCTTGAGAGGGCGGCGTGCTAGGCCGCTACACAACGGGGGCGTTGCAGATAAGCTCTGCGAGCTGGCCTACCAGGACTCGAACCTAGACTAACTGAACCAGAATCAGTCGTGCTGCCAATTACACCATAGGCCATCAAAGCGCAACCCCCGGAGGGGGTTTTATTTTGACTTGCGCTTCCCGGCCGGACCTTTCGGCCCTCTCGGGCGGCGCAGGAAGAACATTACCTGATCGTGGACGGCGCACCAAAACCGATAACTCCGCGCAACAGCTCGGGGAGCTCGGCCAGGCTCACGATGCGGCGCACACCCGCCGGCAGCTCCTCCCCGGCGCCCGTACGGTCCAGCCATACGGCCGTCAGACCGGCGTCCCGCGCCCCGAGCGCGTCGACGTCGAGACGGTCGCCGACGTAGGCGACTTCCTCCGGCGGGAGGCCCAGCGCGTCGCAGGCGGCCGTGAACGCCTCGGGGGCGGGCTTGGCGTGTCCCAGCGCGTCGGAGCACAGCACCGCTTCGAAGTACCCGCGGATCCCCAGAGCGGCCAGCTTGCGCTCCTGACTGGCGGTCCCGGAGTTGGACAGCACGGCCTGCCGTACCAGCGGCGACAGCGCCTCCAGGGCGGGCGCGGAGTCCGGGAAGAGCACCCAGGCGGCTTCGTAGTGCGCGATGTAGCGCCCGAACCAGGCGTCCGCCTCCTCGTCCGAGAGCGCGGTGCCCAGGAACCGGCGGGCGCGGCCCCGGCGGTGATCGAGAAACCCCACCTCGCCGGCGAGGAACCGCGCGAACTCGGTCTCCATCGCCTCCTGCCAGCGCGCCAGCGCCGCCTCGGGGCCGCCGTACGCGCCTGTCAGCCCCTCGGCCTCCAGATGCCGCAGCACTCCGGCGCGGTCCGAGCCGGTGTAGTCGAAGAGGGTGTCGTCGAGGTCCCAGAGGACGGCGTGGAGGGGCATGGGGTCAGCTCACCCAGTCCTTGAGCGGCTCGGTGTCGAGATCGATGCCGACCGGGTCGGGGAGGGTCACCTGCTTGCCGAACGGCACGGTCACCGCCTTTTCGTAGCGATCACCTTCGGGCTCCGAGTAGACCGTCACCTCGCAGCTGTCGCGGTCGATCAGCAGGTAGACCGGGATGCCGCTCTCAGCGTAGGCGCGGGGTTTCTTCCGGCGGTCCCGGCCGTCTGCGTCCCGGTCGAACGAGGTCACCTCGACAGCCATCAGCACGGCTTCGGGGTCGCTCCACTCACCGTGACCGGCAAAGGAGCCGGGCCGGGCGAGTGACGCGTCAGGCATCGCCCTGCCCTCGCGGTACGCCTTGATCTTGAGGCCCCGCTCGCCGTAGAGGTGCAGTTCAGGACGGTGCTGCATGCACACGCGCTGAAGCCACGCAACGATCTCGTCGTGGTCGCCGTTCGGCACCGGCTTGACCCCCAGCCTTCCGTTGATGAATTCCAGACGCAGCCCCTCGGCGGTGCGGGCGGCAAGGCGAGCCAGCTCTTCGAATTCGCTCAGCAGCATGTGCGGCCGGTCGGCGAACGCGGTCACGGTCAGCCCTCCTCTTGCCTCAGCCTCTATTACGGTCATTGTCCCCACCCTTCAGCTTGTCGTCCGCTTCTGGATACGCCAAGGGCCCGGAAGCCGTAGTGGCTTCCGGGCCCGGGGCACTCGTACGGGATCAGCCCGCCAGCTTGGCCAGTGCCGCGTCGATGCGGGCGAGGGTGCGCTCCTGGCCCAGGACCTCCAGGGACTCGAAGAGCGGCAGGCCGACCGTGCGGCCGGTGACGGCCACGCGGACCGGGGCCTGGGCCTTGCCGAGCTTGAGGCCGTGCTCCTCGCCGGCGGCCAGGACGGCCTCCTTGAGGGACTCCGGGGAGGACCAGTCGGCGGCCTCCAGCTTGGCGCGGGCCGTGCGGAGCAGGGCGTCGGAGCCCTCCTTCATGGCCTTCGTCCAGGAGGGCTCGTCGAAGACCGGCTCCGGCAGGAACAGGAAGTCGACGTTGGCCGTGATCTCGGAGAGGACCTTGAGGCGGGACTGGGCGTGCGGGGCGATGGCCTGCCAGGCCGCCTCGTCGAAGTCCTCGGGGGCCCAGTTGGCGTGCGGGGCCTTGAGCCAGGGCGCGCAGGCCTCGGCGAAGGCCTTCACGTCCAGCATGCGGATGTGGTCGGCGTTGATCGCCTCGGCCTTCTTCAGGTCGAAGCGGGCCGGGTTGGCGTTGACGTCCGCGAGGTCGAACTTGGCGACCATGTCCTCGATGGAGAAGACGTCCTGGTCGGCGGAGAAGGACCAGCCGAGCAGGGAGAGGTAGTTGAGCAGGCCCTCGGGCAGGAAGCCGCGCTCGCGGTAGAGGTTCAGGGACGCCTGCGGGTCGCGCTTGGAGAGCTTCTTGTTGCCCTCGCCCATGACGTACGGGAGGTGGCCGAACGCGGGAATCGCCTTCGCGATGCCGAGCTCGATCAGGGCCTTGTAGAGGGCGATCTGGCGCGGGGTGGAGGAGAGCAGGTCCTCGCCGCGCAGGACGTGGGTGATCTCCATCAGGGCGTCGTCGACCGGGTTGACGAGCGTGTACAGCGGGGCGCCGTTGGCGCGGACGATGCCGTAGTCGGTGACGTTCTCCGCCTGGACGGTGATCTCGCCGCGGACCAGGTCCGTGAAGGTGGTCGCCTCGTCCGGCATCCGGAAGCGGACGATGTGGCTGCGGCCCTCGGCCTCGTACGCCTGCTTCTGCTCGTCCGTGAGGTCGCGGCAGTGGCCGTCGTAGCCGGAGGGCTTGCCGGCGGCGCGGGCGGCCTCGCGGCGGACGTCCAGCTCCTCGGTGGTGCAGTAGCAGGGGTAGGCGTGGCCGGAGGCGAGGAGCTTCTCGGCGACGTCCTTGTAGATGTCCATGCGCTGCGACTGGCGGTACGGCGCGTGGGGGCCGCCGACCTCGGGGCCCTCGTCCCAGTCGAAGCCCAGCCAGCGCATGGAGTCCAGGAGCTGCTCGTAGGACTCCTCGGAGTCGCGCGCGGCGTCCGTGTCCTCGATGCGGAAGACCAGGGTGCCCTCGTTGTGCCGGGCGTAGGCCCAGTTGAACAGGGCGGTACGGACCAGGCCCACATGGGGATTGCCGGTCGGGGAGGGACAGAAACGGACGCGGACGGGGGTCGCGTTAACCACGCTTGATCACCTTGTTGGTAAGAGTGCCGATGCCTGAGATGGTGACGGCGACCTCGTCACCGACGTTGAGCGGGCCGACCCCGGCCGGGGTGCCCGTGAGGACGACGTCGCCGGGGAGCAGCGTCATCGCCTCGGTGATGTGGACGATCAGGTCCTCGATCGGACGGACCATCTGGCTGGTGCGGCCGAGCTGGCGCTGTTCGCCGTTGACGGTGCACTGGATGGTCAGGTCGCTGGGGTCGAGTTCGGTCTCGATCCAGGGGCCGAGGGGGCAGGAGCTGTCGAAGCCCTTGGCGCGGGCCCACTGCTTCTCGCGCTTCTGGACATCGCGCGCGGTGACGTCGTTGGCGCAGGTGTAGCCGAGGATGACGTCCTTGACGCGCTCGCGGGGCACCTCACGGCACATCCGGCCGATGACGACGGCGAGCTCCGCCTCGTGGTGCACCTCCTGGGAGAAGGAGGGGTAGGCGATGGGGTCGCCGGGGCCGATCACGGAGGTGGAGGGCTTGAAGAAGGTGACCGGGGCGTCGGGGACCTCGTTGCCCAGCTCCGCCGCGTGCTCGGCGTAGTTGCGGCCGATCGCGACGATCTTGTTGGGCAGGGTGGGTGGCAGAAGCCGGATCTTGTCGAGGGGGACCTTCTGGCCCGAGCGCTCGAATTCGGCGAAGGGATGCCCCTTGATGACGTCGAGTTCGTCGCCCTCGACCACGCCGAAGCCGACGTTTCCGTCGATGGAGAATCTGGCGATGCGCACGGGTGCCGCTGCCCCTCATTGATCACTGGCCGGAGTTGACACTCCAGGCTATCGCGGGGCCGCGGCCGTCCCGCGCCCCGGATTACGCCGGTACGTCCTGCACCGGCGCGTCCATCAGGACCGTGCGGCGGGGGTTGGCCGTCTGGGCGGGCAGTTCGACGGTGTGTTCCGGGGCCGCTGCGGCGGCGAGCTCGTCGGCGTCCTTGAGGTGCGCGAGGGTGGTGCGCCGCGGGTTGGCTATGTTGCGGAACATCATCGTGGACTTCGCCTTCACTGCTTCACGCCTCGCGTTGTGATCGTTGTGGGTGTGATCGTTTTGTGGAGGACAAGGGAAAGGGGTTGCCCCCGGCCGCCTTGTCATTGCTGCCTTGTTTCAGTGCCCTTGTCGTATCGGGCAACTGTGTAAAGCGTCAGGCTACGGGCGCTATTCCCTGTGATGCGTTGGAGGAGTCTGCGATCTTCCTGTGAGTTTGCTCACGAGGCGGCCGACAAATGCCGCAATTGACGTGATCAACATCCCAGGGCGAATCGGACATTGACGGATTGAAGCGCATGTTCCGCTCCCGATCACCGCACCTGGGACAGCGCCTCCGAGCGCGCGAATCGCGGGCAAAAGTCCGGTATTGGATACGGAATCCTCTACGAGTCGTCACGTAGTCCGTACATTGCGTCACCCATGTCACAGCGACCGGCTCTGCTCTTGTTGGAGATCCGGCACTGTGCTGGAATTCCACGGACCGCCGCACGTTTCAGCCGGCGCGCAGGGCGCAAGGTGGCGCCGCGCGGTGGTGCCGCTCTCTCGGCCAGAGGGGGCAGCCCGCCGGTCACTCACGACCGCCATGGGGGACTACGCGGTCCCCCACGACTCGACACCGCCCCGCCGTTCGCGCGGAGGGGCGCCTGGTCCAGAGGTTGCGACGCTAGTGCAGGGACGTTTCAAGAGGGATGGCAGCGCTGCGGCGGACCCGGAGCTGCGCGGCGGGACCGACCGCGCCTCCTCGCCCCAGCCTGCCCAGAGCAACGGTGCGCCGTCCGACCGGGGCGGCCGGACGCAGGGCGGTGACGCGGCGGAGAGCGGCAAGGCCGCGCCTCCCAAGGGTGCGGTCGGCCCCGGGTCCCGAATATCGCTGCGCAACTGGCGCATCAGCACCCGCCTGGTCTCCCTGCTCGCGCTTCCCGTGGTCGCCGCGACCACCCTCGGTGGAATGCGCATCGACACGCAGCTGGACAACATCGACGCGCTCGACAAGATGCAGCTGCTCACCGAGATGACGCGGCAGGCGACCGAGCTCGCCGACGCGCTCCAGGTGGAGCGGGACAAGTCCGCCGGTCCGCTGGCCGGCAGCGGCAACGCCAAGGACGACGCCAATGTCGTGGCGCCGCGCGAGGCGACCGACCGCGCCAAGATCTCGTTCAACCAGGCCACCGGGGACGTCCAGCCCCGCGACCCGGCCATGACCGGTGTCCGGGCGACCATCCTGGAGATCGGGCGCCAGCTCACCGGGCTCAACGAGATCCGCGCCAACGCCTACAAGGACGACAACAACGTCGCGCAGACGGTCGGCAAGTACAACGAGCTGATCAATTCGCTGCTGTCGCTCTCCCAGGACATGGCGCAGGCGACCAGCAACACGGAGATGATCAAGTCCACGCGTGCCCTGGCGGCGTTCTCGTCGGCCAAGGAGTACGCGTCGATGCAGCGTGCGCTGATCAGCGCCGGCCTCGCGCACAAGGGCGGCCCCCGGCTCTCCGCCAACGACCGGCAGGCCGGCCACACCGCCGAGGAGAACGAAAAGGCGGCGCGGGCCCGTTTCTCGCAGATCTACACCCCCCAGGAAGCCGCCAGCGAGCTGACCCGTGGTCTGGACGGCAACAACGACCAGATCAAGGAAGCCGGCAACTTCGCCGACCGCGCCTTCAACTCCGGCAACGGCATCCGCAGCCAGGAGTACAAGTACCTCGACTGGTACGACTCCGACTCGGTCAAGATCGCCGAGATGTCGCGGATCGAGACGTCGCTGCTGCACGAGATGGAGCAGAAGTCGCGCGAGCTGCGCGACGAGGCGACCCAGGACGCGATCCTCAACGGTGCGCTGATCCTGCTCGTCCTCGGTGTCTCGCTGATCGGCGCATTCGTCGTGGCCCGGTCCATGGTCCGCTCGCTGCACCGGCTGCAGGACACCGCGCAGCGGGTCGCCCAGGACCGGCTGCCCGAGCTGGTCAAGCAGCTGTCCGAGGCCGATCCGCAGGACGTGGACACCTCCGTCGAGTCGGTCGGTGTGCACAGCCGGGACGAGATCGGCCGGGTGGCCGCGGCCTTCGACGACGTGCACCGTGAGGCGGTCCGTCTCGCCTCCGAGCAGGCGCTGCTGCGGGGCAACGTCAACGCGATGTTCACCAACCTCTCGCGGCGTTCACAGGGTCTGATCCAGCGCCAGCTCTCGCTGATCTCCGAGCTGGAGTCCCGCGAGGCCGACCCGGACCAGCTGTCCTCGCTCTTCAAGCTCGACCACCTCGCCACCCGTATGCGCCGTAACGGTGAGAACCTCCTGGTCCTCGCCGGTGAGGAGCCGGGGCGCCGGTGGACGCGTCCGGTGCCGCTGGTCGACGTCCTGCGTGCCGCCGCCTCCGAGGTGGAGCAGTACGAGCGGATCGAGCTGAACGCCGTACCGCAGACCGAGGTGGCCGGCCGGGTCGTCAACGACCTCGTCCACCTGCTCGCCGAGCTGCTGGAGAACGCCACCTCGTTCTCCTCCCCGCAGACCAAGGTCAAGGTCACCGGCCACGCGCTGCCCGACGGCCGGGTGCTGGTCGAGATCCACGACACCGGTATCGGCCTCTCCCCCGAGGACCTGTCGGCGATCAACGAGCGGCTGGCCAGCCCGCCGACCGTGGACGTCTCGGTGTCCCGGCGGATGGGTCTGTTCGTGGTCGGCCGCCTGTCGCTGCGGCACGGCATCCGTATCCAGCTGCGGCCCTCCGACTCCGGTGGCACCACCGCGCTGGTCATGCTTCCCGTCGATGTGGCACAGGGCGGCAAGAAGCCCGCGCCGAGCACCGCCAAGAGCGGCGCCGGTGACGTCGGCGGCTCGCCCTCCAGCCGGCTCGCCGGTCTTCAGCCGCGCGGTCAGGTCGGCGCCGGCCCGTCGGCCGGGCGCCCCGCGCTGCCCGGACGCGGCGGCTCCGGTGGGGCCGGCGGCGGCGGTGCGGCGAACGCCTTCGGCGGCGCGCCCGCGGCCCGTCGTACGACTCCTCCCGGCGTGCCCGCACCGGGCGACGCCCGTCCGGCGTCCGGTCGGTCCGGCAGCGCACTGCCCTCGCTTCCCACCCGCGGCGCGGACGGCGGCCAGCCGCCCACCGTCGCGCCGCCGACCGGCGCGCCCCGGCGCGAGGAGCGGCCGCAGCTGCCCCCGCGCGGCCCCGCGGCCGAACTGCCCGGCGGTTCCGGCGCGTCCGGCGGTCAGGACGGCCGGCAGCCCACGACCACGAGCTGGGGCACCCGCCGCGAGCGCGGTGCCGACGACGACTGGCCGCTGGCGCCGCGCGAGGCGCAGGACGTGCCGCGCGGCCACGAGGAGCCGGAGGCCACCGGCGGCTTCGGGCAGAGCCCGTCCGGCGGCGGCCCCGGTGACACCGCTGCGTTCGCCCGCCCCGACTTCAACGGCCCGCCGCCCGGCGCGGAGGGTCCGCAGGGCGGGCGCGGCCCGGCCGACACCACGCAGTTCACGCGTCCGGAGACGCGCGGCACGGGCGGCATCGCGCTGCCCGGCGGCGCGCCGGAGCGGACGGGCGCCGGTGCGTCCGGCGGTCCCGGTGAGCGCGCGGCGGACCCGTACGAGACCGGTCAGTTCGAGACGACCGGTCAGTTCCGGACCACCGGCCAGTACGAGACCACCGGCCAGTTCGAGCGGCCCGACAGCCGTCCCGGCGGCGACGCGGGACGGCAGGACGACACCGGCCGGTTCCCGCGGCCGGAGCGCGAGGCGGACCCGTACGAGACGGGCCGGCTCCCGGTGCAGCCGCAGGGCCGCGACGAGCTCGGCGAGACCGGCACGGCCGATCCCGGTGACGGCCGTACGCCGATCTTCGACACCATCGAGTCGAACTGGTTCAGCCACCCGGCGTCCGCCGCGGCCGGCGTCCCCCCGCAGTCGGGCGGTGCCGCCGAGGCGCCGCTGATGCCGCGCCGCGGCGCGGCGCAGGAGGACCCCGCCCCGGGCGGCTCCCGCAGCGGAGCGCAGCGCGCGTCCGGCGACGCCGCGTCCGAATGGCGCAGCTCGCCCAATGACGAGACCTGGCGGCAGGCGGAGCAGATCCGTCAGCCCGCCGCGGGCGGCGTCACCACGTCCGGACTGCCCCGCCGTGTCCCGCGCGCGAACCTCGTCGCGGGTACCGCACAGCAGCAGCAGTCCCCCCAGACCGGTCCGCAGGTCTCGCGTGCGCCCAGTGACGTGCGCGGGCGGCTGACCAATCTCCGCCGGGGTATCCAGCAAGGCCGGCAGGCCGGAGGGACTTCCTCCACCGGCAACCACGGCATTGTCGACCCCACTCACCAGCAGGAGCGTTAAGTTTGAGTCCGATGAGCCAGGCGGCGCAGAACCTGAACTGGTTGATCACCAACTTCGTGGACAACACCCCCGGGGTGTCCCACACGGTGGTGGTCTCCGCGGACGGGCTGCTCCTCGCGATGTCCGAGGGCTTCCCACGCGACCGTGCCGACCAGTTGGCGGCGGTGGCCTCCGGGCTGACCTCGCTGACCTCGGGTGCGTCCCGGATCTTCGAAGGCGGGACCGTGAACCAGACCGTGGTGGAGATGGAGCGCGGTTTCCTCTTCATCATGTCCGTCTCCGACGGTTCGTCGCTGGCCGTACTGGCGCACCCCGAGTGCGACATCGGCCTCGTCGGCTACGAGATGGCCCTGCTGGTCGACCGCGCGGGCACGGTGCTGACGCCCGATCTCCGCGCCGAACTGCAGGGCAGCCTGCTGAACTGAGGCGTCCGCAGCGCCCCCGTCCAGCAATCCACCCACCATGTGCCGCACCCCCCACCGGCCCAACCCGACGACAGTCAGTTGTCCGCCCTCGGAGGACCCATGACCCCGCCACCCGCCACTTCCGGCCCGTACGGCGCGTACAGCCAAGCGCCGTACGGGAGCGAAGGTGATCAACCGCTGGTGCGCCCGTATGCAATGACCGGAGGCCGGACCCGGCCGCGCTACCAGCTCGCCATAGAGGCGCTGGTCAGCACCACGGCCGACCCCTCGCAGCTGCCCGGACTGCTGCCCGAGCACCAGCGGATCTGCACCCTGTGCCGCGAAGTGAAGTCGGTGGCGGAGGTCTCCGCGCTGCTGCACATCCCGCTGGGTGTGGCGCGGATCCTGGTGGCGGACCTGGCGGAGGCGGGGATGGTGGCGATCCATCAGCCCGGTGGCAGCGGTGAGGCGGGGGGCACGCCGGACGTGACCCTGCTGGAGAGGGTGCTCAGTGGACTTCGCAAGCTCTGACGCGGGCGCCGGCCAGAGCGCGGCCCGCGCCACGACCTCGGCGAAGATCGTGGTGGCGGGCGGCTTCGGCGTGGGCAAGACCACGTTCGTCGGGGCCGTCTCGGAGATCAATCCGCTGCGTACGGAGGCCGTGATGACCTCCGCTTCGGCGGGGATCGACGACCTCAGCCACGTCCAGGACAAGACCACGACGACCGTGGCGATGGACTTCGGCCGGATCACGCTGGACCAGGACCTGATCCTGTACCTCTTCGGTACGCCCGGTCAGGACCGCTTCTGGTTCATGTGGGACGACCTGGTCCGCGGCGCGATCGGCGCGGTGGTGCTGGTCGACACCCGCCGCCTGGCCGACTGCTTCCCCGCGGTCGACTACTTCGAGAACAGCGGGCTGCCGTTCGTCATCGCGCTCAACGGCTTCGAGGGGTACCAGCCCTACACGCCGGACGAGGTGCGCGAGGCGCTCCAGATCGGTCCCGGGACGCCCATCATCACCACCGATGCCCGGCACCGCAGCGAGGCCAAGAGCGCGCTCATCACGCTTGTCGAGCACGCCCTGATGGCCCGGCTCCAGTAGTCGGCGCCAGGGCCCGGTTCCCGGTATGCCTGAATGGATCTGTGTCCTTCGACACGCCTACGAAAGTGCTTCATAACGTTTCGACAGTGAATCGGGTGCCGTTCGACACCCCTCGCGCATGTGCGGCTTCGCTGTGCGCACAAGAGCCCCGCCATTTGGCGGGGCTCGCCCATTAACGCCCCTTTTATCTCTCGCTCTTGCGAGACCGCTGCGGCTTTGCCGGGTGTTTGGAAGGCACCGCCCTGACGTGCTGAAATTCGCTGAACTACGGAGTAGTAACGCCCAGAAGAAACGGCACAGCAAATACGTGCCGGCGCCGAGAGGTTGTTGGTCGAGTGAGGCGAAGCAAAGCGAGCCCAGAGCCGGAGGAACCGCGGCGGGGCAACTTCACCCCGCCGCCGCGTGGCGGCGTACCGGCTTCCGACGCGTCCGAGAACACGGTCGCGAAGCCTCCGGTCAGCGGCGGTAAATACTCCCCGCGCAACTGGCGGGTGGCCACGCGCCTGAACGCCATTCTGCTGATCCCCGTACTGCTCGCCCTCGTCTTCGGCGGCCTGCGGGTGAACAGCTCCTTCGCCACCTGGCAGGAGGCGCAGGACGCGGAGAACACCGCGAAGCTCGTTCGCGCAGCGCTTTCCTACAGCAACGCCCTGATCGACGAGCGGGACCGCACCGCCGCCCCGCTCCTGAAGGGCAAGAAGGACGACCCGGTCGTCGAGGAGGCGCGCAACGCCACCGACGACGCCGCTGCGGCCTTCCACGAGGCCGCCAAGGCCATGCCGGACAAGCCCGGTCTCCAGCGCCGGCTCGCCTCGTTCGAGAAGGTGGAGCCCAAGCTGGACGGGCTGCGCAAGATCGCCTTCACCTCCCGGCTGAGCGGTGTGCAGACCGAGGAGAACTACGTCGGGATCCAGCACCCGCTGATGGAGTTCGCCAACGAACTCGGTCTGGGCACCGGCAACATCACCTCCTACGGCCGGACGGTCTACGCCGTCGCACTGGCGAAGGCCGCCGAGTCGCTGGAGCGCTCCATCGGCACCCACCTCCTGGTCGACCCGGCGTCCCCGCAGGGCGGCAAGGAGCACAAGCTCCAGCTGACCGCGTTCGGCTCGTACCGCTACCTGGAGGGCATCGCCATCGGCGAGTACACCTCCGGCGGTACGCCCGAGGACGTCGAGCGGCTCACCAAGGACGCCGCCGCGCTGAAGGAGAAGGCCAAGCAGCAGGTGGCACGGGCCAAGGCCCAGGCCACGGCGGTCGGCCGGACGTTCCGTACGCCGCCGTCCATCGACCAGATGAGCGCCCTGATCGCCACCGGCGCGGCGCCCGAGACGCTGGCCCTGCGGGGCCTCACGTCCGAGACCTGGTTCGCGGCCGCAACGGGCAAGTTCGACATGTACCGGTCCATCGAGAAGGACCTGGCGAACAAGGCGGTCAACGAGGCCGCGGGGATCTCCGCGGACGCCAAGCAGTCCACCTTCGTCGACTCGGCGATCGTGCTGGCGGCCCTGATCATCGCGTTCGTCGTGGCCGGTCTGATGGCCCGCCGGATGAGCCGCAACATGCGCCAGCTGCGTACCGCCGCCTTCGGTGTCGCCGAGCAGCGGCTGCCCATGCTGGTCGACCAGCTCTCCCGCACGGATCCGGGCCGGGTCGACACCCGCGTCCAGCCGATCCCGATCTCCACCACGGACGAGATCGGCGAGGTCGCCCGCGCCTTCGACCAGGTGCACCGTGAGGCCGTCCGGCTCGCCGCCGAGCAGGCGCTGCTGCGGGGCAACGTCAACGCGATCTTCACCAACCTCTCGCAGCGCAACCAGGGCCTGATCGAGCGGCAGCTGACGCTGATCACCGACCTGGAGAACAACGAGGCGGACCCGGACCAGCTGGAGAGCCTCTTCCGGCTCGACCACCTCGCCACCCGTATGCGGCGCAACGGCGAGAACCTCCTGATCCTCGCGGGCGAGGAGCCCGGCCGCCGCTGGAACCAGCCGGTGCCGCTGATCGACGTGCTGCGCGCGGCGACGTCCGAGGTCGAGTCGTACGAGCGAATAGAACTCTCCGGCGTCCCCGAGAGCGAGATCCACGGCACCGCCGTGACCGACCTCGTGCACCTGCTGTCCGAGCTGCTGGAGAACGCCACCACGTTCTCCTCCCCGCAGACCAAGGTGCGGGTGGCGGCGACCCGGCTGCCCGACGGCCGGGTGATGATCGAGATCCACGACAAGGGCATCGGGCTGACCCCCGAGGACTTCGCGGACATCAACCACAAGCTGGCCAACCCGCCGAGCGTGGACGCCGCGGTCTCCCAGCGGATGGGCCTGTTCGTGGTCGGCCGGCTGGCCGACCGGCACGGGATCCGGGTCCAGCTGCGCCCCTCGGGCGAGCAGGCCGGCACCACCTCGCTCGTGATGCTGCCGGACGCGATCACCCACGGCGGCGGCGGGGAGCCGGCCGACTACGAGGACGACTTCACGGTCTCCCGGATCGTCCCCGAGCACCAGCACACGCCGTACGAGGGCCGCCAGCGGACCGCCGCGGAGCTGGGCTTCGACGACGGCGGCTACGGCCAGGCGGACGACAACCCCGAGCTGGACCCCGTGGGCCGCTCGCTGCTCCGCGAGGAGCGCCGTGCGGCGCTGGAGGCCCAGGCCGGCGGCCATGGTGACCAGGACGCGTTCCAGGTCGACGACCGCCCGCTGTTCCGCGACGAGGTGCCCACCGGTGCGGCAGACGCCTTCTCCGGCTTCCCCGACCAGTCGGCGCACTCCAGTCACCAGGCATATGCGGAAGGCGATCAGCCGCTCTACGACGACCGGTCGCACGGCGGCCTGGCGTTCGGCGATCCGTCCTCCGCAGGGACCACCGGCCAGCACCCCTTCGTGTCCGACGAACCCGCCGCGCACACCGACCGGGCCGAACCGCCCGTGTTCGGCGGCTACTTCGGGACCGAAGCGGAATCTGACCGGAATACAACTGCCGCTCCCGCTGATGCGTCCGAGCGCGTACCATTCGAGCGTCCGGGCCCCACCCCGAGCGACTCCCCTTCGCTGACCGACGCCGGCCTTCCGCGCCGCGGAGGCCGTGGCCAGCAACCGCCGCAGGCTCAGCAGAACGCTCAGCCGCAGTGGCAGGAGCAGCCCGTGGAGCCGGTGGCGCCCCCGCAGCAGCGGAGCACACCGGTCAACGGCCAGGACGGCTCCGAATGGCGCAGCTCCAACGACGAGCGCTGGCAGCGGGCGGAGCGACTGCGCGAGCCGAAGGCGGGCGGAGTCACTGCCTCCGGCCTCCCCCGTCGGGTGCCCAAGGCCAACCTGGTCGAAGGCGCCGCGGAGCAGACCCCGCAGGGCGGCCCACAGGTCTCCCGCGCACCGGAGGACGTTCGCGGCCGGCTGAGCAATCTGCGCCGTGGTGTCCAGCAAGGGCGCAATGCGGGCACGGAACCCCACAATGACCGACAGGGCTTCGGCCCCGGCAGCACCTACGATCAGGAGCGTTAGTGTGAGCCCGATGAGCCAGGCGGCGCAGAATCTGAACTGGTTGATCACCAACTTCGTGGACAACACCCCTGGGGTGTCCCACACGGTCGTGGTCTCCGCGGACGGACTCCTCCTCGCCATGTCCGAGGGGTTCCCTCGTGACAGAGCCGATCAGTTGGCGGCGGTGGCCTCCGGGCTGACCTCGCTGACTGCCGGCGCCTCCCGCATCTTCGAGGGCGGGAGCGTGAACCAGACCGTGGTGGAGATGGAGCGCGGCTTCCTCTTCATCATGTCCGTCTCGGACGGATCGTCGCTGGCCGTGCTCGCGCACCCCGAGTGCGACATCGGCCTCGTCGGCTACGAGATGGCCCTGCTGGTCGACCGCGCGGGCAATGTTCTGACGCCCGATCTCCGCGCCGAACTGCAGGGCAGCCTTCTCAACTAACAGACAGGCAGTGCGTTTCCCGCCACCGCGCCTTATGGTTCGGTGGCGCGACCGGCGTCAGATTGGCAAGTTGGAGGAGGAGACGTGGCAACGCCCCCTAGCGGATACCCGTACGGTTCCGGGCAGGAGTCCGGACCTGTGGGCGAGACCCATCACAACCGCTTCAACTTCCCGTCTGCGCCGAGCCGCCGGCCGCAGCGGCCAGAACCGCCGCGGCCGCCGCAGCACCAGCAGCCGCCGCAGCAGCGGCCGTACGGTTCCCAGCCGTACGAGCCGTCGCCGTACGAACAGCCGCAGGCGCCCCGCATCCAGCCGGTGCAGCCGCAGCGGCGTACGCCCGAGCCCGCCCCCACCGGGGGCATGCACAATCCGCTCGTGCGTCCGTACGCGATGACCGGAGGGCGGACCCGGCCGCGCTACCAGCTCGCCATCGAGGCGCTGGTCAGCACGACCGCCGACCCCTCGCGACTGCAGGGCCAGCTGCCGGAGCACCAGCGCATCTGCCACCTCTGCCGTGAGATCAAATCGGTGGCTGAGATCTCGGCCCTGCTCTCCATCCCCCTCGGCGTCGCCCGGATCCTCGTCGCCGACCTGGCGGAGGCCGGACTTGTCGCCATTCATCAGCCCGGCGGGGACGAGACCGCCGGCGGACAGCCAGATGTGACACTGCTCGAAAGGGTGCTCAGTGGACTTCGCAAGCTCTAGCGGTGCAGCCCGCTCCACCACCTCCGCGAAGATCGTGGTGGCGGGCGGCTTCGGCGTGGGCAAGACCACGTTCGTCGGGGCCGTCTCAGAGATCAATCCGCTGCGTACCGAAGCCGTGATGACCTCCGCTTCGGCGGGGATCGACGACCTCACGCACGCGCCGGACAAGACGACCACGACCGTGGCGATGGACTTCGGCCGGATCACGCTGGACCAGGACCTGATCCTGTACCTCTTCGGTACGCCCGGTCAGGACCGCTTCTGGTTCATGTGGGACGACCTGGTCCGCGGCGCGATCGGCGCGGTGGTGCTGGTCGACACCCGCCGCCTGGCCGACTGCTTCCCCGCGGTCGACTACTTCGAGAACTCCGGCCTGCCGTTCGTCATCGCCCTCAACGGCTTCGACGGACACCAGCCCTACACGCCGGACGAGGTGCGTGAGGCCCTGCAGATCGGCCCGGACGCACCGATCATCATCACCGACGCCCGCCACCGCAGCGAGGCCAAGAGCGCGCTCATCACGCTCGTGGAGCACGCTCTGATGGCGCGGCTGCGCTAGTGCCCTGCGGGCTCCCCGTGCCCGCAGGACCGCCGTACACGCCGAAGGCCCCCGGACACCTGCCAGGTGCGGGGGCCTTCGGCGTGGGCGCTCGCTCCAGGACGTCGCCGGGGCCCGTACGCGGTGTGCGTACGGGCCCCGGGTCATCGCTCAGCGGGTGCGGCTACCCGCGGGAGGCCGGGCACTCCTTCCACGCGAAGTGGTACAGGGTGTTGATGCTGCCGTCGGTGGAGTCCATGGCCATGAAGCTGGTGGCCGCGCGGGCCGAGGTGGCGTCCACCCGCAGTTCGGTGTTGATGTTGAAGTAGCGCTGCTCGCCGCACGGGGCGTAGACCAGCGCATCGATGTCGGTCTCGTCCGACGTCTGCCAGTTGGTGTCGTAGGGACCGCCGAAGGTATGGCTCTTACGGGCCGTCTCCTGCTGGCCCTGGAAGTAGTAGCCGGCCTGCTCCAGCCCCTTGGCGCCCGGGGCCAGGGAGGCGTAACCGCGGTAGTCGGCGCGGGCGATCGCGTAGGTGAAGCCCTGCGGGACATGCACATTCAGCGCGATCTGGCAGTTCTTGCGGGCGTCGGTCGGCTTGCTGCCGCCGCCCGCCTGGGCGAGGTATTCGCTGTACGTGACGGTGAACGCGGTGTTGTCGGGCGCGATGGCCACGGCGGCGCTGCCGGGTCTGCAACCCGAACCGTTCACCGTGGCGACATCAATGGTGATCTTGCCGGCCGGCGGTTCGTCGCCGACCCGGGCCATCGGGGTGGGGGATGCCGATCCGGCGAGGAGCAGGGATGCCGCGGCGGCCGCAGCACCGAGCGTGCTGAGCATGGGCACTTCCTTCCGGTCGTCCTGGAACCCGTGGCGCGGGGGTCCGCGTCACGCGGACCCGCAGCGCGGGAACTCCAGAAGTGGAATGACGAGCGCATGCCAGCACGGGGATCTCGCCGTGAACAGCTCTGCTTCCGAGGGTTGGGGCGAACCTACGCCAGTATTCGGACTCCCCACGTTTTTGGCTTTCCCGCCGCGGGGGTTTCTCGCCGTTGCGCCTGCGGCCCCTTCGCTGCGCTTTGCCTGGGCCCCACGTTTTTGGCTTTCCCGCCGCGGGGGTTTCTCGCCGTTGCGCCTGCGGCGGGCGGTGCCGCTTGCGCGGGGCTGTTCGGCAGCGGGACCGGGCCTCCGGACTCCGTCCTGCGGCCCGCCCCCTCCCCGATGGGGGTAGGAGGAGGACGGTGGGGGTGTACGTCGGTTGTCACGTGCACCTGGTGGACATGACCACCTGCACCGGACACGGGACGCTCGCCCCCACCCACGGGAGGGGACGGCCCGTAGCGGCGGAGCCGTGTAGGGACGTCACCGCACCCGACAAAACCACGCCCGCCGCAGGCGCAACGGCACCTGCGGCGGGAAAGCCAAAAACGTGGGGCCAAGCCCAGCGCAGCGTTACCGCTGCCAGCTGGTCGCCGCGTGGAACCCGTGCTGCCGCTCCAGGCGGCGCCAGCGGGCGGCGGTGTGCCGGGGGCGGGTCGGCGCGGCGGTGGGGCGGTGTGCGGCGCGGGCCAGGAGGACGGCGGTCAGGGCGGCGAGCTCTTCCTCGCTGGCCTGGCCCTTTTCCACGCGGATGGGTTGGTCGGCAGGACTCTTCACTGGTCGTCTTCTCGATTCTGCGTCGTCGCGACAGGCGGATGACTACTGGGGCGGGTTGCCGTGCTTACGGGCGGGCAGGTCCGCGTGCTTGGTGCGGAGCATCTCCAGCGAGCGGATCAGCACCTCACGGGTGTTCGACGGGTCGATGACGTCGTCGACCAGACCGCGCTCGGCCGCGTAGTACGGGTGCATCAGCTCGGACTTGTACTCCTTGACCATCCGCGCGCGCATCGCGTCGGGGTCCTCGGCGTCGGCGATCTGCCGGCGGAAGATGACGCCGGCGGCGCCTTCCGCGCCCATGACGGCGATCTCGTTCGTGGGCCAGGCGTAGGTGAGGTCGGCGCCGATGGACTGGGAGTCCATGACGATGTAGGCGCCGCCGTAGGCCTTGCGCAGCACGATGGAGATGCGCGGGACGGTGGCGTTGCAGTACGCGTACAGCAGCTTGGCGCCGTGGCGGATGATGCCGCCGTGCTCCTGGTCGACGCCGGGCAGGAAGCCGGGGACGTCGAGCAGCGTGATGAGCGGGATGTTGAAGGCGTCGCACATCTGGACGAAGCGGGCGGCCTTCTCGGAGGCCTCGATGTCCAGGACGCCGGCCAGCGACTGGGGCTGGTTGGCGATGATGCCGACCACCCGGCCGTCGAGGCGGGAGAGCGCGCAGACGATGTTGGTCGCCCACCGCTCGTGGACCTCGAGGTACTCGCCGTCGTCGACGATCTCCTCGATGACCTTGTGCATGTCGTACGGGCGGTTGCCGTCGGCGGGCACGAGGTCGAGCAGGGCGTCGCCGGAGCGGTCGGCCGGGTCCTCGCAGTCGACCGTCGGAGGGTTCTCCCGGTTGTTGGACGGGAGGAGCGAGAGGAGGTAGCGGACCTCCTCCAGGCAGGTCGCCTCGTCGTCGTACGCGAAGTGGGCGACGCCGGAGGTCTCGGCGTGCACATCGGCGCCGCCGAGGCCGTTCTGGGTGATCTCCTCGCCGGTGACGGCGCGGACGACGTCGGGGCCCGTGATGAACATCTGCGAGGTCTCGCGGACCATGAAGACGAAGTCCGTGAGGGCGGGGCTGTACGCGGCGCCGCCGGCGCAGGGGCCGAGCATGACGCTTATCTGCGGGATGACGCCCGAGGCCTTGGTGTTGCGCTGGAAGATGCCGCCGTAACCGGCGAGCGCCGAGACGCCCTCCTGGATGCGGGCGCCCGCGCCGTCGTTCAGGGACACCAGGGGCGCACCGGCCTGGATGGCCATGTCCATGATCTTGTGGATCTTGGTGGCGTGCGCCTCGCCCAGCGCGCCGCCGAAGATCCGGAAGTCGTGGGCGTAGACGAAGACGGTCCGGCCGTGGACCGTGCCCCAGCCGGTGATGACGCCGTCGGTGTAGGGCTTCTTGGCCTCCAGGCCGAAGCCCGTCGCCCGGTGCCGCCGCAGCGGCTCGACCTCGTTGAACGAACCCTCGTCCAGCAGGAGGTCGATCCGCTCGCGGGCGGTGAGCTTGCCCTTGGCGCGCTGGGCCTCGGTGGCCCGCTCGCTCGGGCCTCGCCGGGCCTGCTCACGGATGGCGTGCAGTTCGGCGACGCGCCCGCGGGCGTCGTTGGCACCGGCGGGCGCATCTTCGACAGTGGTCATGTATCGACGGTACGTGGGCGGACCCCGCCGCACCGATGTTGGTTTCGTACAACGTCGGGTCCGATTTCGTGGGCAGGCAGCACAGAATCGCGCTGTATGCGTTGCGCGTCCGGCCCCCCGAACGGGTGGCGGTGCCGTACTCCGACTGTATGAGGCCGACAAAGGCCGGGGCGGGTGCCGGTCCGGTCAGCCCAGGGCGACGGTGCAGGTGTGGGTGGCGCAGGCGGTGCCGGGGGTGATGCGCAGGCGCAGGGCGGGCGCGGTGGCCAGGACCTCGACGGACGGGTCGTGGGCGAGGACCGCGCGGACCGGCCGGGACCAGGTGAGCTCCAGCGGGGCGCCGGTGCGCTCGGGGGCCGCGGCACAGAGCGTCGCGGTCCGTCCGCGGTGTCCCGCGCGTACCAGGACGCTCGCCGGGCCGCCACTGGTGAGCTCCCCCGCATGCCCGGCCCGCCAGAAGTTGGCGGCCGTTACGCCGAGGGAGTGCACGGTGACGGCCTGACGGGTGGCGTCGTTGGCGAGCACGCTCACCCAGTGCCGGTCGGCGGCGCGGGCGGCGAGGGTGCGCGGGGTGGCGCCCGGCATGAGGAGATAGGCGTAGCGGGCGTCGGTGGGGTCGGTGCCGTGGTCGTGCCAGAGGGTGAGGTAGCGGCGGGTGAGCGGGGCCGGGTCGGAGCCGGTGTTGATGTCGTGCCAGGAGCCGGTGCGGGCTTCGCGCAGTACGGTCAGCGGGGCGCCGCCCGGGGAGACCGGGAAGACATAGCCGCCGTGTCCGGCGAGGTGGGCCCATCGGGCGTGGGGGTGGCGGACGGCACGGCCGAGGGCTTCGGGCTGCGGTACGCCGTCGACGGTGAGCGTGGCGGCGTCCGGCTGCCCCAGCCTGCGGTTGTCGACGACGGTCTCGACGGGGACGCCGTCCCGTGCCGTGATGCCCGCGCCGAGGCAGACGACGGCGTCGGCCAGGAAGAACCACGACTTCTTGGCCGTGAGGGTCGAGGACAGTCCCCGCAGGTCCTGCCCGATGGCCGCGAAGGTGCCGTCCGTGGTGCCGCCCACCCAGCGCACCGCGGGTTTCGGTTCGCCCCAGCCGCCGCCCTCGTTGTCGGCCAGCCGCTTGGTGGAGACGGTCGTGCCAGGCAGCCGGTAGGGGTCGACGGTGGGCCAGAAGGCGTCCGTGTACTGGTCGCCGCCGAAGTCGGCACCCCACCAGGAGAGCATTCCGGCGCCGGTGTGCCAGCCGCGCGGGTTCTCGCCGTTGCCGTTCTCGTAGTAGGTGATGCGGTCGGAGGCCATGGCGAGGCCGGCGGCCCAGCCGGGGCGGCGGTGGACGGCGCGGTCCATGGCGGGGAAGAGGCGGTGGCCGACGGGTTCGGGGGCGGCGGGTGCCGGGCCGTCGTCGATGGCGGCGAGGCGGGCCAGGTCGGCGACGGTGTACTGCCGGTCGGTGAGCACGGGCAGCGTGCGGTCGCGGGCGATCCAGCCCTTGATCATGCCGTGCCAGCGGGACCGTTCCGTGTCGCCGGCGGCCTCGGCGAGCAGGGCCACGGCGGCGATCAGCGCATGGCCGTGGAAGTGGTCGCTGCGCATGATGTGCCGCTCGTCGCCGCGGAGGTAGCCGCGGCTGATGGCGCGCCCGTTGACGCAGTCCATCATCAGACCGTTGTGGAGCAGGGGCGCGTACGCGCGCTCCACGCTGTCGAGGACGATCCCCCGGGCCGGGTCGGTGACCTGCCAGGACGAGCCGTCGAGCAGGGTGAACAGCCGGCCCAGGCCGTCGAGCAGGACATAGCCGTAGGTGCCGGAGTAGGCGACCCAGGTGTGCTGGACGAAGGACCCGTCGGCGTAGAGGCCGTCGCCCTTCGTCACGTACGGGAAGACCGGGGAGAGGGCGTCGCGGGCGAGGGCGATCTTGGCGGGGGCGCGGCCGAGGATGCCGCGCAGGGCGACGACGCGGCAGAGGTCGACGCGGTTGGCGCCGGTGCTGGTGCCGGTGTAGTCGCCGAGCATCGTGTCGGGGACGAAGTGGTCGACGGCGGCGAGGCAGCGGGCGCGCAGGGCGTCGGTGGGCCCGTCGCCGCCGGTCATCCGCTGGTCGAGGACGGCGAGGGTGTCGAGGAGGAGTCTGGGGGTGCCGATCTGCCACTCCCACCAGTTGCCGTAGCGGGTGGTGCGGGTGTTGTACACGGTGGTGTCGAGGTGGTCGAGGCCGGCGATCACGTCGGCGGCGAGGTCCGGGTCGCCGGTGCGGCCGGTGCCGGGCTGGGCGTACGCCTGGGCCATGGTGTTCAGCCGGCCGTAGCTGCGGGTGATGCCGGACGGCGGGTCGTAGGGGCAGTCGGGCCAGAGGGAGGCGCCGGTGGGCCGCATGGCGGTACGGAAGCGGTCCGCGAGGTCGCCGGTTTCCCTGAGGGCGGCGGCGTAGGGGGCGGCCGCGGGGTCGAAGCCGGTGCCGAGGGTGAGGTCGACCCAGCGGGCGCGGAGGGCGGCGTACTCGTCGTCGGGCGCGGCGTACGCGGAGCCGGCGCGGAGCGAGAGGGCCAGTGCCCCCGCCGTCGAGACGGCGAGGAAACCTCGGCGGGACCAGGCGGACGGAGCGGGGTCTCTCGGCACGGTCGGTCCTCTCGACGGCATCAACGAGGCTGTGGCGCTGAGCACTTGAGGGCGTTCGGACGGTCTAGCACGGCCGGTGCGCGGCGGCAATGACCGCGCCGGAACGGCGTCCGGAGCCACCCGAAAAACCAATAGGTTGAACTTTGAACTAAATCTGCTACGCTCAATCTCGTTGAACGTTAAATCAACCCTTCGCTACCGAGGAGGAGCCATGGCTCTGTTCACCCGCACCAAGCGCAACGCCGCCCCCGCCGGCGCCACGACCCCCGCTGCCGCCCCGGTGGCGGACCCCGCGCTCGCCGCACTGACCGGCGACTACACCATCGACCCGGCCCACAGCAGCATCGGCTTCACCGTCCGGCACGCCATGGTCACGAACGTCCGCGGCACCTTCGGCGAGCACGAGGGCCGCCTGCGCCTCGACGGCACCGACCCCGCCCGCTCCACCGCCACCCTCGACATCAAGACCGCCGCCGTCGACACCGGCATCGCCGACCGCGACGCCCATCTGCGCGGCGCCGACTTCTTCGACGCCGAGGCCTTCCCGCTGATGAGCTTCCGCAGCACCGCCGCCGAGCAGATCTCCGGCGACCGATTCCGCATCACCGGCGACCTGACCATCAAGGACGTCACCAAGCCGCTCACCATCGACCTGGACTTCCACGGCTCGGCCACCGACGTCTACGGCGCCGAGCGGGTCGGCTTCGAGGGCCGCGCCGAGATCCTGCGCTCCGATTGGGGCCTGACCTGGAACGCCGCGCTGGAGGCCGGCGGCGTGATGGTCAGCGACAAGGTCAAGCTCACCTTCGACATCTCCGCGGTCCGCGCCTGACGGCCGCAGACACAGCGACGCGAGGGCCCCGGCACAGCTGCCGGGGCCCTCGCGTTCCTCCGCGGCGCGGCTCGCGCCCGCGCCCGCGTGCTACTCCTGCGGCTCCACCCCGGCCCGCAGCAGCCCATAGGCGTACGCGTCGTCCAGCGCCTGCCACGACGCCGCGATCACGTTCTCCGCGACGCCGACCGTCGACCACTCGCCCTGCCCGTCACTGGTGGAGACCAGCACGCGGGTGATGGACCCGGTGCCCTGGGCGCCCTCCAGGATGCGGACCTTGTAGTCCACCAGCTCCAGGTGCGCGAGCTGCGGGTAGATCCGCTCCAGGCCCACCCGCAGCGCCCGGTCCAGCGCATTGACCGGGCCGTTGCCCTCGGCGGTGGCGACGATCCGCTCGCCCTTGGCCCACACCTTCACGGTCGCCTCATTGGCGTGCGTGCCGTCGGGGCGGTCCTCGACGATCGCCCGCCACGACTCGACGGTGAAGTAGCGCGGCGCCTTCCCGCCCGACCCGGCCCGCAGCAGCTCTTCCCGCAGCAGCAGCTCGAAGGAGGCGTCGGCGGCCTCGTACGTGTAGCCCGCCAGCTCCCGCTCCTTGACCCGCGCCACGACCCGGCCGACCAGCTCGCGGTCGCCGCTCAGATCGATGCCGAGCTCCTTGCCCTTGAGCTCGATGGACGCCCGCCCGGCCATGTCGGAGACCAGCATCCGCATGGTGTTGCCGACCAGCGCGGGATCGATGTGCTGATACAGATCCGGGTCCACCTTGATGGCGGAGGCGTGCAGCCCAGCCTTGTGGGCGAAGGCCGAGACGCCGACGTAGGGCTGGTGGGTGGAGGGAGTGAGGTTGACGACCTCGGCGATCGCGTGCGAGATCCGGGTGGTCTCGGCGAGCTTGCCCTCCGGCAGGACCCGCCGTCCGTACTTGAGCTCCAGCGCGGCGACGACCGGGAAGAGGTTGGAGTTGCCGACCCGCTCGCCGTAGCCGTTGGCGGTGCACTGGACGTGGGTGGCGCCCGCGTCCACGGCGGCGAGGGTGTTGGCGACGGCACAGCCCGTGTCGTCCTGGGCGTGGATGCCCAGCCGCGCGCCGGTGTCCGCGAGGACGGTCCGTACGACGGCGGTGACCTGCGCCGGCAGCATCCCGCCGTTGGTGTCGCACAGCACCACGACGTCCGCGCCGGCCTCGCTCGCGGTGCGCACGACCTGCTTGGCGTACACCGGGTCCAGCACATACCCGTCGAAGAAGTGCTCGCAGTCCAGGAAGACCCGGCGGCCCTGGGAGCGCAGATAGGCGACGGTGTCCCGCACCATCGCGAGGTTCTCCTCCGGCGTGGTGCGCAGCGCCAGTTCCACATGACCGACATGGGACTTGGCGACCAGCGTGATGACCGGGGCCTGCGAGTCCAGGAGGGCGGCGACCTGCGGGTCGTCCTCGACGCGTACACCGGCCTTGCGGGTGGCGCCGAAGGCGACCAGCTGGGCGTGCCGGAAGTCGATCTCCGTACGGGCCCGCTCGAAGAACTCGGTGTCGCGGGGGTTGGCGCCGGGCCAGCCGCCCTCGATGAAGCCCACGCCGAAGTCGTCCAGGTGCCGGGCGATGGTCAGCTTGTCGCCGACGGTCAGGTTGATGCCCTCGCGCTGCGCGCCGTCGCGCAGCGTCGTGTCGAACACATGGAATTCGTCGGACACGGCGTGTTCGGGTACGTCCGTCATTGCTGGTCTGGCTCCTGTCGGGTCTCGGTCTACCGGAATGACCGGTTCCACCGTCCCTCCATGGTCCCTCGCGCTCCGCCTCCGGCGACGGGTGGGCCGGAAACGAAAAAACCTCTCGCGGGTGCGAGAGGTCTGCGCGCGGGTCTGGGACGACGAGGGCCGCGCCGTACTCGGTTCGTACGGGGCGGTCACTGCGGACCGGCGCGCCTGCTGCCAATAATCATGGCGAACGAGAGCACGGGGGCAGTCTGGCACACCACCGCCCCCGCGGCCCGGCTCGTCTCAGGATGCGAGCAGCGGCTCGTCCTCGGCGGTGCCCTTGGTGGCCTTGCCGCCCTTGCCGACGCGATGCAGATCGATGTCGCGCGTTTCGCGCATCGTCACGTAGACGATCAGCGAAACGGCGGCGCACCCCGCCACGTACCAGTAGTAGCCGGACTCGATGCCGCCGTCCTTGAACCACAGGGCGACATATTCCGCGGTGCCGCCGAAGAGCGCGTTGGCGATGGCGTACGGCAGGGCGACGCCCAGCGCTCGGATGCCGGTCGGGAACAGCTCGGCCTTCACACAGGCGTTGATGGAGGTGTAGCCCGTGACCACGACCAGCGCGAGCAGCGAGAGTCCGAGCGCCGGCCAGAAACTCCCGGCGTGCCGCAGCAGCGTCATGATCGGCACGGTCAGGAACGTCGAGCCGACCGCAAAGGTGATCAGCAGCGGACGCCGGCCGATCCGGTCGGACAGCTTCCCGGCCAGCGGCTGCAGACACATGAAGACGAACAGCGCGCAGAAGCTGACCAGCGAGGCGGTCGGCTTGTCCAGCCCGGCGCTGTTGGAGAGGTACTTGGTGAGGTACGTCGTGTACGTGTAGTAGGCGACCGTGCCGCCCATGGTCAGCGCGATGACCAGGAGCGCCTCGCGCTTGTGGGCCAGCAGCGCCTTGATGGTGCCGCGGTCCGGGTCGGAGTTGGCGCCGTCGTCCTCGGCGTAGACCTCGGTCTCCAGCATGTTGCGGCGCAGATAGAAGACGATGCCGGCCCCGAGCGCCCCCACGATGAACGGGATCCGCCAGGCCCAGCTGTGCAGCGCGTCCTCCGACATGGTGCGCTGGAGCACGATCTGCAGACCGAGGCCGAGCAGCTGCCCCGCGGTCATGGACACGTACTGGAAGCTGGACGCGAAGCCGCGCCGGCCGGGCGCGGACGCCTCCGTCAGATACGTCGCACTGGCCGCGTACTCCCCGCCGACGGACAGCCCCTGAAGCATTCGCGCGATCAGCAGAACGGCCACGCCGCCGTATCCGGCCACGGCGTACGTGGGCGCGACGGCGATCAGGATCGCCGACGCGGACATCAGCGTGACGGTCAGCGTGAGCGCCGCCTTCCGTCCCCGCCGGTCCCCGACCCGCCCCAGCACCCAGCCGCCGACCGGCCGCATGAAGAAGCCCACGGCGAAGATCCCCATGGTGTTCATGAGGTTCGCGGTGTCATTCCCCTTCGGGAAGAACGAGTCCGCGAAATAGACCGCGAAGCTGGCGTAGACGAACCAGTCGAACCACTCGACCATGTTTCCGGCCGAACCCACCCAGATCTTCCGCCAGTTGGCGGTGTCACCGCTCACGTCCCGCTCCCCCGCACCCTGCGCCACGGCAGCCTCCTCATGTCCCCGGATCGATCGACCGACCAGCGGTTACGGTCGCCGATCCGGAGTGTGACTGACAAGAGCACGGCGGGCAACGATCGAGCGTACTTACGTGCTTTGCGTACGCGGCGGGGACAGGCCGCGCCCCGGAACCGGCGACGGCGTACGTGCACGCGGTGGCCGGCCGCTTCGCTACCTGCAGTCGGCGACCCTGGCAACGGGGATCTCCGCCGCCTACGGCGATCACAGCGACTCCATGCCGTACCGGACGCCGGAGGGCAAGCGGGAAACCGTGTACCGGATCTTCATCACGCCGGACATGACGGGCCGGCGCCTGGCGGACGGGGAGGTCAGCGCGCTGCCCAACTATCCGCCGGAGACAGCGAAGTTTCGACGCGGCCTTCGGCCTCTCAGGGGTTCAGCGATTCGTCCAGGAACTCCGCCACATGCCGACCCACCAGTTCCCGGTCGGTGCCCGGCAGGCCCACCACCAGGTGGGTGCCGAAGCCGTCGAGGAGGGCGCGGGTGCGGGTGGCGAAGCGTTCGGGGTCGACGGGGTTGAATTCGCCCTTGGAGGTGCCCTCCACCAGGAGGGCGACGAGGTCGCGGTGCCAGGCGAGTTCGAGGTCGAGCTGGCGTTCGCGGGCGTTGTCGTCGGCGTTCTGGGAGCGGTTCCAGACCTCCAGCCACAGGGTCCAGCGCGGGTCGCGGTGGCCTTCGGGGAGGTAGAGGTCGACGAGGGCGTCCAGGCGTTCGCGGGCCGGGACGCGGCGGGAGAGGGCGGCCCGGCGTTCGGCGCCGAGCTGCTCCTCGCTCCACTGGAGGGTCTGGAGGAGCAGCTCGTCCTTGGTGCCGAAGTAGTACAGGATGTGGCCGCTGCTCATGCCGACCTCGCGGCCCAGGCCGGCCATGGTCAGCCGGTCCAGGCCCTCCGCGGCGATGGTGGCCATCGCCGCGGCGAGCACCTGTTCACGTGGCTGGTTGAGCCGCCGCCGGGGACGGCGCGCAGGTGCGGGACCGGGCACGAGGGGGACCTCCGGGGACGGCGGGGTCTGGCGTGGCTCAGACCTTGGGCTGCTGCTGGGTGATGCAGTGGATACCGCCACCCGCTGCGAAGATCGTACGGGCGTCCACCAGGGTCACGGTCCGGCCGGGGAAGAGGCGGCGGAAGATGGCGGCCGCCTCCTCGTCGCGCGGGTCGTCGAAGGCGCAGAGCACGATGCCGTCGTTGCACTGGAGATGGTTGATGTAGGAGTAGTCGACGAGCTCGCCGTCCTCCTCGATGACGGTGGGCGCGGGGATCTCGACGACCTCCAGCTGGCGGCCCTTGGCGTCGGTCGAGGAGCGCAGCAGCTTGACGATCTCGTTGCAGATCGCGTGGTCGGGGTGGTCCGGGTTGGGCTGGGTGTGGACCATCACGACGCCGGGGCGGGCGAAGGCGGCGACGATGTCGACGTGGCCGCGGGTGCCGAACTGGCCGTAGTCGGCGGCCAGGCCGCGCGGCAGCCAGATCGCCTTGGTGGTGCCGAGGTGTGCGTGGATCTCGGCCTCGACCTCCGCCTGGGAGCGGCCGGGGTTACGGCCCGGGTCGAGCTGGACGGTCTCGGTGAGCAGGACGGTGCCCTCGCCGTCGACGTGGATGCCGCCGCCCTCGTTGACCAGGTCGGTGGCGTAGCGGCGGGCGCCGGCCAGGCCCGCGACCTGCTCGGCGATCTTCTCGTCGAGGTCCCAGCGGGCCCACTCCTGGGCGCCCCAGCCGTTGAAGACCCAGTCGGCGGCGGCGAGGTTGCCCTTGCCGTCGGTGAGGAAGGTGGGGCCGATGTCCCGCATCCAGGCGTCGTTCAGCGGCCGCTCGACCAGCTCGATGTCGTCGCCGAGCAGGGCGCGGGCGCCGTCCAGCTGGCCGGGGCCCGCCACGACGGTGACCGGCTCGTACCGACGGACCGCGCGGGCGACGGTGGCCCAGGCCTCGCGGGCCTCGGCGAGCGTCTCGCCGCCCTCCTCACCGAAGGTGAAGTTGGGGCTGGGCCAGGCCATCCAGGTGCGCTCGTGCGGTGCCCACTCCGGGGGCATGGAGAAGCCGTCGGCGACGGGAGTGTTCATGTGGGGTCCTCGAAAGGTGAGCGGGGCGGGTCGGAGCGGGGGGACGTACCGGCCGTCACGGGGTGACGGCCGGTGCTGTCACAGGAAGTACAGGCGCGACAGCGACACGGTGTCGGCCGGGTCGGAGCGCATCGGGTCGCCGTCGAGGGTGACCAGACCACTGCTGCCGTCCACCTGCACCTGTCCGACGCGGGAGTTGTGGATGAGGTCGGCGGGGCCGATGCCGCGGGTGCCGCGGACGGCGACGCGACGGCGGCGGGTGGGCATGCCGTCCATCCCGCCCTCGGCCGCGGCGCGCGAGACGAAGGCGACGGAGATCTCGGCGGGGGTGGCGCCGTGGGCGCCGAACTGCGGGCCGAGCACCAGCGGTTCGCAGGTGTCGGTGGCGGCGTTCGGGTCGCCGGTGACGCCGTAGGCGGGGAAGCCGGACTTCAGCACCAGCTGGGGCTTTGCGCCGAAGTACCGCGGCGACCAGAGCACGATGTCGGCCATCTTGCCGACCTCGATCGAGCCGATCTCGTGCGAGAGGCCGTGGGCGATGGCGGGGTTGATCGTGAGCTTGGCGATGTAGCGCAGGACGCGGGCGTTGTCGTCGTGGGCTCCGTCGCCGTTCCCCCCGTCATGGGGAAGGAGGGGCCCCAGCTCGGCCTTCATCTTCCCGGCCATCGCGAAGGTACGGCGTACGGTCTCGCCCGCGCGGCCCATGCCCTGGGCGTCGGAGGAGGTGATGCCGATCGCCCCGAGGTCGTGCAGCACGTCCTCCGCGCCCATCGTCCCGGCCCGGATCCGGTCGCGGGCCATCGCCGCGTCACCCGGCAGGTCGGTCTTCAGGTCGTGGACCGAGACGATCATGCCGTAGTGCTCGGCGACCGCGTCCCGCCCGAAGGGGAGAGTGGGGTTGGTGGAGGAGCCGATGACGTTGGGGACACCCGCCATCTTCAGCACGTTGGGGACGTGACCGCCGCCGCAGCCCTCGATGTGGAACGCGTGGATGGTGCGGCCGTCCAGCACCCGCAGGGTGTCCTCGACGGAGAGACACTCGTTCAGGCCGTCGCTGTGCAGCGCCACCTGCACGTCGTGCTCCTCGGCCACGCGCAGCGCGGTGTCCAGGGCACGGGCGTGCGCACCCATGTCCTCATGCACCTTGAAGCCCAGGGCACCGCCCTCGGCCAGCGCCTCGACCAGCGGTGCTTCGCCGGAGGAGGAGCCGCGGCCGAGGAAGCCGATGTTGACCGGCCAGGCGTCGAAGGCGCTGAAGGCGTGGCCGAGCGCCCACGGGGAGTTGACGCCGACGCCCCACACGGGGCCGAATTCCTGGCCGATGATCGTCGTCACGCCGGAGGCCAGGGAGGCTTCCATGACGCGGGGCGAGAGGAGGTGGACGTGGGTGTCGACGGCCCCGGCGGTGGCGATCATGCCCTCACCGGAGACGATGGACGTGCCGGTGCCGACGACGACGTCGACGCCTTCGAGGGTGTCGGGGTTGCCCGCCCGGCCGATCGCGTGGATGCGGCCCTCGCGGATGCCGATGGACGTCTTGCGGATGCCCTGGATCGCGTCGATGACCAGGACGTTGCTGATCACCACATCGCAGGTCTCGCGCAGCGACGCGGCCTTGAGGTGGAGTCCGTCGCGCGCGGTCTTGCCAAAGCCGGCGAGGAATTCGTCGCCGTGCTTCTGGGAGTCGGACTCGACGCGGACGACCAGGCCCGAGTCACCGAGGACGACCCGGTCGCCGGCCCGCGGGCCGTGCACCGAGGCGTACTCCTGAGGGTCGATGCTGCCAGTCACGCCTGCTCCTCCGCTCCCAGGTAACCGCATGCGACGGCCCGCCGCAGCGCTTCTGTCTTTGCTCCCGGTGCATCCAGCGGGCCGTCGACCAGACCGGCGAAGCCGATCGCGATGCGGGCGCCGCCGATCGGGACCAGACCCACCTCGTGGGTGCCGCCCGCGTCGAACCGCTCGGACGAGCCGGCCGGGACGCACAGCCGCATGCCGTAGGCAGCGGCGCGGTCGAAGTCCAGCCGCGGGTTGGCCTCGAAGAAGTGGAAGTGGGAGGTGACGCTGATCGGCACACTCGCGGTGTTGTGGACGGTCAGCGTCACCGCGGGGACCGGCTCGGGGTCGGCGGGGCCGGGGAGCACCGCGCCGGGCACCGCGGTCTCGTCCGCGTCGCCGGCGGGCTCCGCCTCGGGCGCGCCGCCACGGATCGGGTCGGTGACCACCGCGAGGCGGGAGCCGTCGTCGAAGACGGCCTCGACCATCACATCGCCGACCACATCGGCCACGCCCGGCAGCACATCGTCCGGGCCCAGCACGCTGCGGCCCGCCTCGATGGCCTGAGCGAGGCGGCGCCCGTCCCGCGCCGCCTCGCAGACTGTGTCCGCGATCAACGCGGTCGCCTCAGGCACATTCAGCTTCAGTCCGCGGTCGCGGCGAGCGCGCGCCAGCTGTGCCGCATTGAAGAGCAGCAGCCGGTCGCGTTCCGTGGGGGTCAGCCGCATCCCGTCGCACCTCCAGCTCGATGACTTGATTAGAGCACCACTCTAACTCTCAAAAAGTCAAGAAGAAAGCATTGACCTGGAGCCCGTTCATGAGTCACATTGAGCGCTGCTCTAAGTCGAAGGCGTTCGGCGAGCCGCATAGAACGCCACTCAAAGATCCACACATCGATCTCCGGCACGAGCACCACGGCGATCACCACCACAGTGATCGCGAAGAACACCACCCGATACCGCCCGAAACCCCCGGGCGTGCGCCGCTCATGGAGCACTGCACAAAGCAGCCACCGAGCACCGAAATCACACTGTTCCGGCCTCTCAGGGGAGCCTCATGCCGATCGAACAACGCGGAGTCGACACGATCCCGGACGAGGAACGCACCAGCGGTCCTCGAGACCTCATTTCCATCCTGCTCGGCTCGAACCTCGCCCTCGGCGTGGTGATCTTCGGCTGGCTCCCGGTCTCCTTCGGGCTCGACTTCTGGGGTTCGATCAGTTCCCTCGCGGCCGGCACCCTCGTCGGCGCCGTACTGACCGCACCGCTCGCACTCGTCTCGCTGCGCAGCGCGACGAACCTGTCCACCAGCAGCGGCGCGTTCTTCGGCGTCCGCGGCCGGCTCATCGGCTCGATCATCGGGCTGCTGCTCTCGCTCGGCTACACCGCGCTGACCCTGTGGGTCGGCGGCGATGCGATGGTCGGCACCCTGCACCGCCTCGTCGGCCTGCCGGCCGGCGGCGTCTCGTACGCCCTCGTCTACGCGCTGCTGGCCGGCGCCACCGCCGTGGGCGCGGTCTACGGCTACAAGGTGCTGCTGAAGCTGAGCAAGGTGCTCACCATCGGCCTGACGGTCCTGCTCGCGGTCGGCGTGATCGCCTATCTGCCGCACTTCACCACCGCCGCCGTGCACGGCGTCCCCTACGCGCTCGGCGGCTACTGGCAGACCTGGCTGCTGTCCGCGGTCTCCGCCGGTCTGAGCGGCCCGATCGCCTTCATCACCCTGCTCGGCGACTACAGCCGCTACATCTCGCCGCGCCGCCACAGCTCGAAGAAGGTCTTCGGGGCCACGTACGTCGGCCTGGTGCTCGGTCTGCTGGTGCCGCAGCTCTTCGGTACGTTCAGCGCCCTCGCGGTCGGCGCGGGCGACGACTACGCGGGCCCGCTGGTGGCCGGCGCGCCCTTCTGGTACCTCGCGCTGCTGCTGGTCAACGCCTCGGCCGGGTCGGTCGGCAACTCCGGTCTGATGCTCTACAGCATGGGCCTGGACCTGGACGCGATCCTGCCGAAGGCCACCCGTACCCAGGCCACCTACGTCGTCGCCGGGATCTCGACCCTGCTGGTCTTCGCCGGTCACTTCCTGTGGGAGGCGCAGGACGCGATGACGTCCTTCGTCCTCCTGATGACCGCCATCGGCACCCCGTGGGCGGTCATCACCGTGATCGGCTTCGTGCGCTGCCGCGGCAGCTACGACCCGGATTCGCTGCAGGTCTACAACCGCGGCACGGTCGGCGGCGTGTACTGGTTCCGGGCGGGCTGGAACGTCCAGGCCACCATCGCCTGGGCGATCGGCTCGGCGGTCGGTCTGATGGCCGTGGACGTGCCGTTCTACAACGGGCCGCTGCTGGCCTACACGGGCGGTATCGACTGCAGCTTCCTGCTCGCCGCCGCCGTGGCCGCCGTCGCCTACCTGGCTCTCGTCGCCCGCCAGCCGCGCCCGGTCCCGGCGCTCCGGGCCGCTGCCGGGGGCGCCGCGGAGGCCCCCGTGGAGGTCGGCTGAGCCGACGTACACACGACTGAGGCCGCCCCCGACGCGATGTCGGGGGCGGCCTCAGTCGTGTACGGACCGGTACGGGCGGGCGCGGGGCTCAGCCGAGGGGGTGCATCCAGCCGTGCTCGTCCTGGGCGATGCCGCGCTGGATGTCCAGGAGCGTCTCGCGCAGCTTCAGCGTGACCTTGCCGGGCTCGCCGCCGGACTGGGTCCACTCGCCGCCCGCGCTCTTGACCGTGCCGACCGGGGTGATCACGGCGGCGGTGCCGCAGGCGAAGACCTCGGTGAGGGTGCCGTTCTCCGTGTCCGACCGCCACTGGCCGATGGAGACCCGGGCTTCCTCCGCGGCGTAGCCCAGGTCGCGGGCGACGGACAGCAGGGAGTCACGGGTGACACCGGCGAGGAGGGAGCCGGTAAGCGTCGGGGTGACGATCTTGACGCCGCCCGCGGCGTCCTCGTAGACGAAGTAGAGGTTCATGCCGCCGAGCTCCTCGACCCACTTGTGCTCCACGGCGTCGAGGTAGGCGACCTGGTCGCAGCCGTGCACCGCGGCCTCGGCCTGGGCGAGCAGCGATGCGGCGTAGTTGCCGCCGGTCTTGGCGTCGCCCATGCCGCCGGGGACGGCGCGCACCCGGTCCTCGGACAGCCAGATGGAGACCGGCTTGACGCCGCCGGCGAAGTACGCGCCGGCGGGCGAGGCGATGACGACGAAGAGGTACTCGTTGGCGGGCTTCACGCCCAGGCCGACCTCGGTCGCGATCATGAACGGGCGGAGGTAGAGCGACTCCTCGCCGCCGTGCGCGGGCACCCAGTCCTTGTCCTGCTGGACGAGCAGGTCACAGGCCTCGATGAAGGTCTCGACGGGCAGCTCCGGCATGGCCAGCCGGCGCGCCGAGGCCTGGAAGCGCCGGGCGTTGGCGTCGGGGCGGAAGGTGGCGACGGAGCCGTCGGGCTGGCGGTAGGCCTTGAGGCCCTCGAAGATCTCCTGCGCGTAGTGCAGGACGTTGGTCGCCGGGTCGAGGGCGAGCGGCCCGTACGGCACGAGCTGGCCGTCGTGCCAGCCGCGGCCTTCCGTCCACTTGATCGTCACCATGTGATCGGTGAAGTGGCGGCCGAAGCCGGGAGCGGCCAGGATCTGCTCCCGCTCCGCCTGGGACAGCGGGTGCGAGGAGGGCTTGAGCTCGATCGTGGGCGTCGTCATGAATGCGTGTCCTTCACTGCGTGTTCCGCACCGGTGCGGTTGGTGGCGGCCGCGTACGACGGTCTCTTGACGTACCGGTCGTTACTGGGACGTCCGAGTTTCCTCGCGGACGACGGCCCCGCGTCCGATTATCGCTCGGGGGGGTCCGCCGCCGTACACCTGTGCACGGTCTCCGGGTCCGATGGTCGCATCCAACCCGGCGGTAGCACAGGGCGGGACGGCGACCGGAATGCGGACAGCGCCGGAACCCCTCGGGGCCCGGCGCTGTCCGTACTGCCTGATTGCGCTGCTGAGGGCCTCAGCCCGCTACTCGCGCGGCGAGGGCGTCGCCGATTTCGTCCGTGCTGCGGGCCGTGCCGTCCCGGGCCTCCAGGTCGGCCGCGACGGCCTGCTCGATGCGCGCGGCCTCGCTCTCGTAGCCGAGGTGGCGCAGCAGCAGGGCGACGGAGAGGATCGTCGCCGTCGGGTCGGCCTTGCCCGTGCCCGCGATGTCCGGCGCGGAGCCGTGCACCGGCTCGAACATCGAGGGGAACTCGCCGGTGGGGTTGATGTTCCCGGAGGCGGCCAGGCCGATGCCGCCGGTGACGGCTGCGGCGAGGTCGGTGAGGATGTCGCCGAAGAGGTTGTCGGTGACGATCACGTCGAACCGCTCGGGCTGCGTGACGAAGAAGATCGTCGCGGCGTCGACGTGCAGATAGTCGGTGGTGACCTCGGGGTACTCCTTGCCGACCCGGTCGAAGATGTTCTTCCACATGTGGCCGGCGTAGACCAGGACGTTGTTCTTGTGGACGAGCGTCAGCTTCTTGCGGGGGCGGGCGTTGGCGCGCTCGTAGGCGTCCCGGACCACGCGCTCCACGCCGTAGGCGGTGTTGAGGCTGACCTCGGTGGCGACCTCGGCGGGGGTGCCCGTGCGCAGCGAGCCGCCGTTGCCGGTGTACGGGCCCTCGGTGCCCTCGCGGACCACGACGAAGTCGATCTCGGGGCGGCCGGCGAGCGGGGTCGCGGTGTTCGGGAACAGCTTCGAGGGACGCAGGTTGACGAAGTGGTCGAAGGCGAAGCGGAGCTTGAGCAGCAGACCGCGCTCCAGCACGCCGGAGGGGACCGACGGGTCGCCGATCGCGCCGAGGAGGATCGCGTCGTGCTGCTTGAGCGACTCCAGTTCGGCGTCGGGGAGCGTGTCGCCGGTCTCGTGCCAGCGCTTGGCCCCGAGGTCGTACTCCTGGGTTTCCAGCTTGACGTCCTGCGGGAGTACGGAGGTCAGGACCTTCAGGCCCTGGGCCACGACTTCCTGGCCGATACCGTCACCGGGGATCACTGCGAGGCGAATGCTGCGAGACATGTCTGGACCCTACTCTCCGTCCCATTGATTGACACGTAACGTCCGTCATGCGGACACATGGGAATCCGGTCAGCTGCCGTTCATCCGTACGCCCCACTCCGGTCGACGGGCGCTGCGAAATTCAACGGCATGACTGCACCTTCCCAGGGGGCCGGCCCCCAGCCCTCGCACCTCCCCCGCGTCGGTATACCGGAGCGGCTCGCGGCCCGGATGAGCATGCCCGAGCAGCATGAATACCTCCGTACGAAGCTGACCCGCCGCGGTCTGCTGCGGACCTCGGCCGCCGCCGCGGGCGCGGTCGCGGGCTCCGGTCTGCTGGCCGGTTCGGCCCAGGCCGTCTCCCCCACCCTGCTGACGTCGGGCGCCACCGCCGTCGTCGACGGTGCGCTGGTCGCGCCCTTCGGCCGCCACCTGGCCTTCGGCGGCGACCCCAGGACCCAGATGCGGGTGGCCTGGCAGGTGCCGTTCGCGGTCAAGCGGCCGTATCTGCGGGTGGGCCTCAAGCCCTGGGACCTGGGGCGCAAGATCCAGGCCGAGGTGCGCGATCTGCACACCCCCGCGCTCTCCTCGAAGCTGCCGGCCGTCGACCAGTACTACCTGCACGCGGCGCTCGACGGGCTGCAGCCGGGCACCACCTACTACTACGGCGTCGGCCACGACGGCTTCGACCCGGCCGACCCGCGGCACTTCGGCACCGTCGGCACCTTCCGCACGGCCCCGGCCCGCGCGCGGAAGTTCGTCTTCACCGCCTTCGGCGACCAGGGCGTCAGCTATCACGCGCTCGCCAACGACCAGCTGATCCTGGGTCAGGACCCGTCCTTCCACCTGCACGCGGGCGACATCTGCTATGCCGACCCGGACGGCCAGGGCTCCGACCACGACACCTATGACGCCCGCGTCTGGGACCAGTTCCTCGCCCAGACCGAGTCGGTGGCCAAGACCGTGCCGTGGATGGTGACGACCGGCAACCACGACATGGAGGCCTGGTACTCCCCCAACGGCTACGGCGGCCAGAACGCCCGCTGGACGCTGCCCGGCACCGGCCCGGACGCCGAGAACGCCCCCGGCGTCTACTCCTTCACCTACTCCAACGTCGCCGTCGTCGCCCTCGACGCCAACGACGTCTCGTACGAGATCCCGGCCAACCAGGGCTACACCGACGGCAAGCAGACCCGCTGGCTGGACCGCCGGCTGGGCGAACTGCGCGCCATGGACGGGATCGACTTCATCGTCGTCTTCTTCCACCACTGCGCCTTCTCCACCACCAACTCGCACGCGTCGGACGGCGGAGTGCGCGACGCCTGGCTGCCGCTCTTCGAGAAGCACCAGGTGGATCTGGTCGTCAACGGCCACAACCACGTCTATGAGCGCACCGACGCCATCAAGGGCGGCCGGGTCTCGAAGAAGGTGCCGATCGGCGAGCGGGTGGACTCCTCGCGCGAGGGCATCGTCTACGTCACCGCGGGCGGCGCGGGCAAGGCGCTGTACGACTTCCCCGTGCCGGACAGCTACGAGGGCCATGTCAAGGACCTCGACGAGGTGAAGACGTACCACTGGACCAAGGACCGCACCAAGGCCGTGGACACCGTGGAGTGGTCGCGGGTGCGCTACACCGGCTTCTCGTTCCTCGCGGTCGAGGTCGAGCCGGGGCACCGCCCCCGTATGAAGGTCACCGCGCTCGCCGAGTCGGGCGAGCGCGTGGACCACTTCGAGGTGACGCGCTAGGCGCGGCCGCGGGCAGGAGCTGAGCCCTGAGCGCGCCGTGGGGGGCGGGCTCGGGGCATCAGTGCCCCGTGGCGCCGCCGTTGTCGCGGCGGTCGAGCGCCCGCTGGAGGGCGGCCGCGGCGGCCCGGCGGTCGGCTTCGTTGGTCGTACGGGCGGAGTGACGGGTCCTGCGGACGGCGGTCTCGGCCATGATTCACGTCTCCAATGCCAAAGCCCCGAGAGCTTGAGGGGTGCGTCGATGCAGACACGGCCGGAAAGGGCGGGGGCCGCGGCGCGGCAGGGATCACCTGCATGGGCGCGCCGGGCCGCATCCGCCTCGCTCGATCGAGCGATACGTTCGGCTTCTACAAAGCTAGGACAGCTCGGCCGTGATGTCTGCACAATTACTTGGGCTTCCTACTATCTGAGACGGACGCCACTGCGTGGCCTTGGGGCGAGGGGCGCTCGGCCGCCGTTTGCGCCGTTCGAGTGCCGCACATGAGGAAGAACACCGACCCGCGGGCGACGGTTGCCGTGCGGGAGCGGAGCAGCCCGGCCGGCGCAACGCCGACGGCCCGGCACCCCCGTCGAGAGGGTGCCGGGCCGTCGGCGTGTGCGCGGGCCGTCAGCCCATGTGCGGGTACCGGTAGTCGGTCGGCGGCACCAGCGTCTCCTTGATGGAGCGGGTGGACGTCCACCGCATCAGGTTCTGCTTGGCGCCGGCCTTGTCGTTGGTGCCGGATGCGCGGCCGCCGCCGAAGGGCTGCTGGCCGACGACGGCGCCGGTGGGCTTGTCGTTGATGTAGAAGTTGCCGGCCGCGAAGCGAAGCTTTTCGCAGGTGGCGGCGGCCGCGGCGCGGTCCTGGGCGATGACGCAGCCGGTCAGGCCGTAGGCCGAGGCGGACTCCATCTGCTCCAGCATCTCGTCGTACTTCGCGTCGTCGTAGACGTAGACGCCGAGGATCGGGCCGAAGTACTCGTCCTTGAAGATCTCGTTCTCCGGGTCGGTGGAGACCAGGACCGTCGGACGGACGAAGTAGCCGTTGCTGTCGTCGTACGTACCGCCGGCGACGACCTCGACGGTCGGGTCGGCCTTGGCACGGTCGATGGCCGCCTTGTTCTTGGCGAAGGAGCGGTCGTCGATGACGGCGCCCATGAAGTTCGCCAGGTCGCAGACGTCACCCATGGTGAGGGACTCGACCTCGGCGGCGAACTCCTCCTTGAAGCCCGCGTTCCACACGGACGCCGGCACGTAGGCGCGGGAGGCGGCGGAACACTTCTGGCCCTGGAACTCGAAGGCGCCACGGGTCATGGCGGTCTTCAGCACGGCGCGGTCGGCCGAGGGGTGGGCGACGATGAAGTCCTTGCCGCCGGTCTCGCCGACGAGGCGCGGGTAGGTCTTGTAGTTCTCGATGTTGATGCCGACCGTCTTCCACAGGTACTGGAAGGTCTTGGTCGAACCGGTGAAGTGGATGCCCGCCAGGTCGGGGTGGGTCAGGGCCACCTCGGAGAGGTCCTTGCCGTCACCGGTGACGAGGTTGATGACGCCCTTGGGCAGCCCGGCCTCCTCCAGCAGCTGCATCAGCAGCACGGCGGCGTAGGTCTGGGTCGGGGACGGCTTCCAGACGACGACGTTGCCCATCAGGGCGGGGGCGGTCGGGAGGTTGCCGGCGATCGCGGTGAAGTTGAAGGGCGTGATCGCGTAGACGAAGCCCTCGAGGGGGCGGTGGTCGGAGCGGTTCCAGACGCCGGGGGAGTTCGCGGGGGGCTGCTCGGCGAGGATCTGGCGCGCGAAGTGCACGTTGAAGCGCCAGAAGTCGATCAGCTCGCAGGGGGTGTCGATCTCGGCCTGCTGGGCGGTCTTGGACTGGCCGAGCATGGTGGCGGCGGCCATCGTCTCGCGCCAGGGGCCGGAGAGGAGCTCGGCGGCCCGGAGGATGATCGCGGCGCGGTCGTCGAAGGACATCGCGCGCCAGGCGGGGGCGGCGGCCAGCGCGGCGTCCACCGCGTCCTGGGCGTCCTGGACCGTGGCGTTGGCGTAGGTGCCGAGCCGGGCGGCGTGGTTGTGGGGCTGCACGACGTCGAAGCGCTCGCCGCCACCCATCCGCCGCTCGCCGCCGATGGTCATCGGCAGTTCGATCGGGTTGTCGGCCAGCTCCTTGAGCTTGGCCTCCAGGCGGCTGCGCTCCGCGCTGCCGGGGGCGTAGGTGTGAACCGGCTCGTTGACCGGCACGGGGACCTGGGTCACAGCGTCCATGGCGGCGGTGTCTCCTTCGCTGTCGTTCGCGGTGGCGATCGTCGGTGGTGATCGTCGGTGTGCGTACGGAGTCGTACGGCGGTGTACGGGTCGTACGGGGCGTACAGGGGGTCTGCGGTGCGGCCCGGGTTTCCAGCATCCACCCGAACCGGCCGCTATGGGGCGCTCAGCCCCGTGTGGCGAGCGACCTCAGGAAGAACCCCAGGTTCGCGGGACGCTCGGCCAGGCGGCGCATGAAGTAGCCGTACCAGTCGGTGCCGTAGGGGATGTAGACCCGCATCCGGTGGCCCTCGGCGACCAGCCGCTGCTGCTCGGCCTCGCGGATGCCGTAGAGCATCTGGAATTCGAAGTCGCCGGGCTTACGGCCGTTGCGGTGCGCCAGCTCCTGGCCGATGGCGACCATCCGCGGGTCGTGCGAGCCGATCATGGGGTAGCCCTGCCCCGCCATGAGGATCTTCAGGCAGCGGACATACGCCTTGTCGACCTCTCGTTTGTCCTGGTAGGCGACGGTCGCGGGCTCCTTGTACGCGCCCTTGACCAGCCGCACCCGGGAACCTTCCCCGGCGAGGGCGTGGCAGTCGTCCTCGGTGCGGAAGAGATAGGACTGCACCACCGCGCCGGTCTGCGGAAAGCGGGCGCGCAGCTCGGCGAGGATGGCGAGGGTGGAGTCGACGGTGGTGTGGTCCTCCATGTCGAGGGTCACCGTCGTGCCGGCCGCGGCGGCGGCCTCGACCACCGGCGTGACGTTCTTCAGTGCCAGCTCGTGGCCGCCGGCCAGCGCCTGGCCGAAAGCGGAGAGCTTGACGGACATCTCGGCCTTGGTGCCGAGCCCCTGATCCTTGAGCGCCTCGGCCAGCTGGAGGTAGGCGTCGCGGTTGCGCAGCGCCTCGGCCGGATCGGTGATGTCCTCGCCCAGGAAGTCCAGGGTGACCTCCATACCGCGCGCGGCCAGCGACCGTACGACCGTCATGGACTCGGCCAGCCGCTCGCCTGCGATGAAGCGGTCCACCACAGGGCGGGTGACCGGAGCGGCCGCGACGATGCGGCGGATGCTGTCGCTGCGCGCTGCGGCGAGAAGCACGGGACCCAGCATGGGGCACCTCCACGGTTCAGGATGACAAATGCCGGGTGGCCGCCCAGCGGCGGCGCAGCGGCAAGATGAGCCACCTGAAACTTAAGGATCTCGCCATCTTCCGGCCATCGACAGCTGTCACGCCTTCGTGGTCAGGATCTCAGACAGATGTATGAGAATGGTGCTCACACGGGGGCGGCAGAAGCACGGCAACGGGGCACCACACGGGACGCGGCACGGACGGGAAAGGGGCCGGACGGCGGATGCGGGGCGACTACCAGCAGCTCGTGGACGAGATCTCGGCGGCGCTCGGCGCGCCGGCGACGCTGGAGGACCGGGATTTCGGGCTGATCGCCTTCGGGGCGCACGAGGGCGACGACGACGAGGTCATGGACCCGGTACGGACCCGGTCGATCCTCCAGCGCCGGTCGTCGGCGGCCGTACGGGCCTGGTTCGAGGCGTTCGGCATCGCACGGGCCACCACGGCGCTGCGCATTCCGCCGGATCCGGCGGCCGGGGTCTTCCGTGGCCGGATCTGCCTGCCGGTACGCCATGGCGGCATCGTGCACGGCTATGTCTGGCTGCTGGACGACGGGCATCTGACCGATCTGGAGCTGGGCGGCCGCGGCGCGCCCCCGGACCCGCGGATCGCGCAGGCGATGGAGACCGCCGCCCGGATCGGCGCCCTGCTGGCGGACGAGGCCCGCGCCGGGTCCGAACTCGCCGATCTGCTACGGGAGTTGCTGACCTCCGGGCCCGGCGCGCGCGGAGCCGCCGAGGCCGCGCTGCGCGGGGCGCTGCGGGACACCCTCCGCTTCCCGCCGGGGTCGCCGCTCACCCTGGTGGCGGTGCTGCCCTGGGACACCACGGACGCCGAGGCCGCGCCGATGCCCAGCCTGCCGGGGCTGCTCGCGGCCTGTGCGCTGCCCGCGGGCAGCGCTCTGCCGACCACCACCGAGGCCCCGAGGACGGGCACGACGACGGACGGCCGCGCTTCCGGGGCCGCCGACAAGAACGGTGGCACCGGCCTACCGCACCCCGCATCCCCCGCCCCCGCGCTGGCCGCCCTCGTACGTCTGCGCTCGCCCGGCTCGCTCGCCCCGGCCCATACGGTGGCCGAGCAGCTGCTGCGCTCGCCGCGCGCGGGCGCCGCACCGGCCGCCAGGGGCACCGCCGGAGCCACCGGGGCGACCGGGGGCCGCACCGCCGCGCCCCGGCCGCGGGCCGCCGGAATCGGCACCGGGACACAGGAGTTGACCGATCTTCCGGCCGCCTGGCGGCAGGCCCTGGCCGCGGCCCGCGCGGCCCGCGCCGAGCCGCGACTGGGCCCCGTCACCCAGTGGGACACGATCGGCGCCTACCGCCTGCTGACCGCGCTGCCCGCCGTCGCCCCGGACCCGTCCGTCGCCGCGCTGCTGGCCCCCGCGCACACCGAACTCGCCCGCACCGCCGAGGCGTTCCTGGACTGCGCGGGCCAGGCCGGCCGCACCGCCCAGGTCCTGGGCATCCACCGCCAGACGCTCTACTACCGCCTGGGCCGGGTGAAGAAGCTGACCGGCCTCGACCTGGACGAGGGCGAGGACCGGCTGCTGCTGCACATGGCGCTCAAGGCGGCGCGGCTCTGAGCCGGGCGGGCCCCGGCCCCCGCGCGAAAAGGACCTGAGGGAAACACCGTGTGCGTGCTTCCATGGGCGCCATGGTGTCCGCCGACCGTCTCCTCGCCTTCGCGGCCATGTCGTTCCTGCTGATCGTCATCCCCGGGCCCAGCGTGCTCTTCGTCGTCGGACGGGCCCTGGCGCAAGGGCGGCGCGCCGCGCTGACCACCGTCGCGGGGAACACGATGGGCGCCTATGTGCTCGTCGTGGCCGTGGCGCTGGGCGTCGGGGCCGTCGTGGCGCGCTCCGTCGTCGTCTTCACGGCGCTGAAACTGGCCGGCGCCGCCTACCTCGTGTACCTCGGCGTCCGGGCATGGCGGCAACGCGGCTCGTTCCAGGCCGCGTTCACCACCGGCACGGCGGCGCGGGGCGGCCTGCGCACGCTGTGGGAGGGGTTCGCGGTCGGTGTGGCCAACCCCAAGACCATCGTGTTCTTCGCCGCCGTGCTGCCGCAGTTCGTCGACCGCAGCCAGGGGAACGTCACGGCGCAGATGCTGCTGCTCGGGCTGGTCTTCAACGGCATCGCGGTGGCCTCCGACACCGTGTGGGGGCTGGCCGCGGCCACCGCACGGGACTGGTTCGCCCGCTCGCCGCGGCGGCTTTCCCTGGTCGGCGGGGTCGGCGGGCTCGCGATGATCGGCCTCGGCGTCACCGTCGCCGCGACCGGCCGCAAGGACTGACGCCGCCGCCCGGCGCCTACCCCTCGCCCTCCGGCCCCAGCACCTCGCCCGCCGCCACCCTGCGCAGCGCCTCCGCCAGATCGCGGCCGGACGGCAGCGCGTCCGGCCGGACGAGCGACTGCACCATGAGGCCGGTGAGCAGCGCCTGGTAGAAGGAGCCGACCACCCGGGCCGCCTCCGCGTCGACCTCGGTGTCCGGTACCCCTTCGAAGACCGCGACGAGCCCCTCGCCGCCCTCCGGAAGCACCTGGGCGATCGCCTCGCGCAGCCCGGCGTCCCGCGGCAGCAGCCCCAGCACCTCGACCTGTGAGGCGATGAACTCCGGCTCCGTGGCGATGCGTTGCAGGACCTTGCCCCAGACTGCGGCGAACCGCTCCAGCGGCTCAGCCGTCCTGTCGACGTCGCCGGGCATCTCCCCCACCCCGGCACCCCACTCCTCGCTGGAGGCGATGACGGCCTGGCGCATCAGCGCGTCCTTGGAGCCGTAGTGGTATCCGATGGAGGCGAGGTTGGCGCCGGATGCGGCCACGATGTCGCGAGCGGTGGTGCGCGCGTACCCCTTCTCCAGCAGGCACCGTTTGGCGCCTTCCAGAAGATCTTCGCGGTGTCCCATGCGGACAGCCTACCGGCGCGCCATACGCCCGTACCAGACGAATGTCTTATACGTACGTATGTCGCGCTTGGGTCTTCGGGGAGGGACGGCGAGGGAGGGAGCGGGCGGGCGCCGATGACGCGCTCCTCGACGCTCCGCGGACTCCCTCCGGCCCTGCCTGCCCGCCCGCCCGCCTGCCCGCCTGCCCGCCTGCCCGCCTCAGGAAGAATTCCCGGACGGATCCCCCGGCCGGTCCCCCGACGTACCGGCGTCCGGCCCGGACCGGGAAGAGGGACTGTCGGGCCGGCCCGGCCCGTAATGGCGGTAGAGCTCCGCCTCCTCGGAGGGATCGAGGTGACCGTCGGCGTCGATCCGCGGCGCGTTCTTGATCGTCTCCTTGGTGTACGGAACATGCAGCTCGCCGCCCGCCTGCCGGGCCCCGGCAAGCGGCACGAAGGCCTCCCGCATGCCGAACAGCCCGGTGCGCACGGTGATCCACTCGGGGGCCTCGGTGGCGTCGTCCCGGTAGACCTGCTGGACGCGGCCGACCTTGGAGCCCTGGATATCGATCACGGTCAGGCCGGTCAGCCCCTGAGGGGCGTCACCCTTGTCGCCCTGCGGTGCGTTCATGGCGCGTCCTCTCCTTCCGGTCCTTCCGGTCCTTCCGGTCGTTCCGCGCGCCGCCCTGGGCACGCGCACCTCCCATTGCGCGTCGCGAAGACACCCGCAGCGACTCGGGAGGACCGGGAATCGGCGGGCCCGAAGCCGCCGGGACGGCGCTGACGCCGCGCCCGCCCGCGGGGCCGGGCACCCCCTCGCTACGCCGTTCGAGTGACGGGCGAAAGCATCCGCCCGGGCGGCGCGGGCGGCACCCGTCTGCCGCCCTCTCCCCCGGGCCGACCCGTCACGCAACGGGGCCCGGCCCCCGCCGAAGCGAGGGCCGGGCCCGGTGAGCTGCGAAAACCGGGGGATCAGCCGAGGTTGACGGCGCGCACGGAGGTGGCGCCGATCTCCTGCTCGATCTCGGCGAGCACGGCCGCCGGGATCGTGTCGTCGACGGTCAGCGCGACCAGCGCCTCGCCGCCGACGGTCTCCCGCGAGACCTGCATGTTGCCGATGTTGATGCCCGCCTCGCCCAGGATCTTGCCGACGGTGCCGACGACGCCGGGGCGGTCGCTGTAGCGCAGGAACGCCATGTGGTCGGCGAGCGCCAGGTCGACGGAGTGCTCCCCGACCGCGACGATCTTCTGGATGTTCTTGTTGCCGGCGAGCGTGCCGGAGATCGACACCTCGTCGCCGCCCGCGAGCGTGCCGCGCACCGTCACCACGTTGCGGTGCTCGGGCGACTCGCTGCTGGTCGTCAGCCGCACCTCGACGCCGCGCTCCTGCGCGAACAGCGGGGCGTTGACGTACGACACCGTCTCGTCCACGACATCCTCGAACACGCCCTTGAGCGCGGAGAGTTCGAGCACCTTGACGTCGTGCTGGGTGATCTCGCCGTACACCTCGACGTCGAGCCGCAGGGCCACCTCGCCGGCCAGCGCGGTGAAGATCCGGCCCAGGCGCTCGGCCAGCGGCAGCCCCGGCTTGACGTCCTCGACGATCACACCGCCCTGGACGTTGACCGCGTCCGGCACCAGCTCACCGGCGAGCGCCAGGCGCACCGACTTGGCGACCGAGATACCGGCCTTCTCCTGCGCCTCGCCCGTCGACGCACCGAGGTGCGGGGTGGCGACGACCTGGTCGAACTCGAAGAGCGGCGAGTCCGTGCAGGGCTCGGTCGCGTACACGTCCAGGCCCGCGCCGGCGACCCGGCCCTCCTTGAGGGCGGTGGCCAGGGCGGCCTCGTCCACGATCCCGCCGCGCGCGGCGTTGACGATCCGGACCGACGGCTTGACCTTGTGCAGCGCCTCGTCGCCGATCAGACCGACCGTCTCGGGGGTCTTGGGGAGGTGGACGGTGATGAAGTCCGCGACCTCCAGCAGCTCGTCGAGGGTGAGGAGCTTGACGCCCATCTGCGCGGCGCGGGCCGGCTGGACGTAGGGGTCGTAGGCGACGACCTTCATCCCGAAGGCCGACATGCGCTGGGCGACCAGGACGCCGATCCGGCCGAGGCCGACCACGCCGAGGGTCTTCTCGCTGAGCTCGACGCCGGTGTACTTGCTGCGCTTCCACTCGCCGTTCTTCAGGGCGGTGTTGGCCTGCGGGATGTTGCGCGCGGTGGCGACCAGCAGACCGCAGGCCAGCTCGGCGGCGGTGACGATGTTGGAGGTCGGGGCGTTGACGACCATCACGCCGGCCTTGGTGGCGGCGGAGACGTCGACGTTGTCCAGGCCCACGCCGGCGCGGGCGACGACCTTCAGCTTCTTGGCGGCGGCGATGGCCTCGGCGTCGACCTTCGTCGCGCTGCGCACGAGGATGGCGTCGACATCGGCGATCGCGGGCAGCAGCTCGGCGCGGTCCGCGCCGTTGCAGTGCCGGATCTCGAAGTCGGGCCCGAGGGCGTCGACGGTGGCGGGCGACAGCTCTTCGGCGATGAGTACGACGGGTTTCGAGCTCACGTGGTCTTCAGTCCTCACTAGTCCTTCGCGGACGGCCGTCCCGACGGCCGAAGGCGGTGAAGGGGGAAAGCCGCGTGGAAGACGCACGACGTTGTGAGCCTGACGCGCTTGTTGGGTTTGAGTGTAGTGGCGCGTGGGGACGCAGCCTGCGCCGAAGCGGAAGGATCACCCGTGCGGGCTTCTACGCGGTGGACAATGCGGCGCCGCCGCCTGGACGTACGGGCCGCACCGGTACGGACGAGGGGGCCGCGGCCTGCGCCGCGGCCCCCTGTCCGGTGGGCTTATGCCTCGTTGTCGTCGACCCAGCTCATCAGCTTGCGCAGCTTCTTGCCGGTGGTCTCCAGGAGGTGGTCCTCGTCGGCCTTCTTGTACTCGTTGTACTTCGGCAGACCGGCGTTGTACTCCGCCATCCAGTTGTTGGCGAAGGTGCCGTCCTGGATCTCGGCCAGGACCTTCTTCATCTCGGCCTTGGTGGCGTCGGTGATGATGCGGGGGCCGGTGACGTAGTCGCCCCACTCGGCGGTCTCGGAGACCGACCAGCGCATCTTCTCCAGGCCGCCCTCGTACATCAGGTCCACGATCAGCTTGAGCTCGTGGAGGCACTCGAAGTACGCGATCTCGGGCTGGTAGCCCGCCTCGACCAGGGTCTCGAAACCGGCCTTGACCAGCGCCGAGGCGCCACCGCACAGGACGGCCTGCTCACCGAACAGGTCGGTCTCGGTCTCCTCGGTGAACGTGGTCTTGATGACGCCGGCGCGGGTGCCGCCGATGCCCTTGGCGTACGAGAGCGCCAGCGCGAAGGCCTTGCCGGACGCGTCCTGCTCGACGGCGGCGATGCACGGCACGCCGCGGCCTTCCTCGTACTGGCGGCGCACCAGGTGGCCGGGGCCCTTGGGGGCGACCATGCAGACGTCCACGCCGGCCGGGGCCTTGATGAAGCCGAAGCGGATGTTCAGGCCGTGGCCGAAGAACAGCGCGTCGCCGTCCTTCAGGTGGTCCTTGATGGACTCCTCGTAGACCTTGGCCTGGATCGGGTCCGGCACCAGGATCATGATGACGTCGGCCTCCGCGGCCGCCTCGGCGGGCGTCACCACGCGCAGGCCCTGCTCCTCGGCCTTGGCCTTGGACTTGGAGCCCTCGTGCAGACCGACCCGCACGTCGACGCCGGAGTCACGCAGGGACAGCGCGTGCGCGTGGCCCTGGCTTCCGTAGCCGATGACCGCGACCTTGCGGTTCTGGATGATGGACAGGTCGGCATCGTCGTCGTAGAACAGCTCGGCCACTTGGGGTATCTCCTTGGATGTAGCTGGTTGCCCACACAGTATGTCGGGCGGGGTGCGGAAGGTTGGGGGGTCTCGGCATGCGGTCCGGGTGAACCGCGGCGAGGTCAGGCCGTACGGTCCAGGGCGCGCAGCGAACGGTCCGTGATGGAGCGGGCGCCACGGCCTATGGCGATCGTGCCGGACTGCACCAGCTCCTTGATGCCGAACGGCTCCAGCATCTTGAGCATCGCCTCCAGCTTGTCGCTGGACCCGGTGGCCTCGACGGTGACGGCCTCCGGGGAGACGTCCACGGTCTTGGCGCGGAAGAGCTGGACGATCTCGGTGATCTGCGAACGGGTCTCGTTGTCCGCGCGGACCTTGACGAGGACCAGCTCGCGCTGGACGGCGGTGCCCGGCTCCAGCTCGACGATCTTCAGGACGTTGACGAGCTTGTTGAGCTGCTTGGTGACCTGCTCCAGCGGCAGCGACTCGACGCTGACCACGATGGTGATGCGGGAGATGTCGGGGTGCTCGGTGACACCGACCGCGAGGGAGTCGATGTTGAAGCCGCGGCGCGAGAACAGCGCGGCGATCCGGGCCAGGATGCCGGGGGTGTTCTCCACCAGGACGGAGAGCGTGTGCTTGGACATTCGTCTTCTCTCTTCTTCCGTGCGTCCGTGACGTCCTGGGCTCAGTCGTCTTCGTTGTCGCCGAAGTCGGGACGCACGCCCCGGGCGGCCATGACCTCGTCGTTGGAGGTGCCGGCGGCGACCATCGGCCACACCTGGGCGTCCTCGTGGACGATGAAGTCCACGACGACCGGGCGGTCGTTGATGGCGTTGGCCTTGGCGATGACCGCGTCCAGCTCGGCCGGGTCCTCGCAGCGCATCGCGACACAGCCCATCGCCTCGGACAGCTTCACGAAGTCCGGGACGCGGGTGCCGCCGCTGGCCTTGCCCTCGGCCGCGACGCCGTCGGACTCGGGGCCGCTGTGCAGCACGGTGTTGGAGTAGCGCTGGTTGTAGAACAGGGTCTGCCACTGGCGGACCATGCCCAGCGCGCCGTTGTTGATGATCGCGACCTTGATCGGGATGTTGTTCAGCGCGCAGGTGACCAGCTCCTGGTTGGTCATCTGGAAGCAGCCGTCGCCGTCGATCGCCCAGACCGTACGGCCCGGCTCGCCGGCCTTGGCGCCCATCGCGGCGGGCACGGCGTAGCCCATGGTCCCGGCGCCGCCGGAGTTCAGCCAGGTGGCGGGCTGCTCGTAGTTGATGAAGTGGGCGGCCCACATCTGGTGCTGGCCGACGCCCGCGGCGTAGATGGTGTCGGCGGGGGCCAGCTGCCCGATCCGCTCGATGACCTGCTGCGGGGAGAGGCTGCCGTCCTCCGGCTGGTCATAGCCCAGCGGGTAGGTGTCGCGCCAGCGGTTGAGGTCCTTCCACCAGGCGCTGTAGTCGCCCTTGTGGCCGGCCTCGTGCTCGGCCTGGACGGCGACGATCAGATCGGCGATGACCTCGCGGGCGTCGCCGACGATCGGCACATCCGCGGCGCGGTTCTTGCCGATCTCCGCCGGGTCGATGTCCGCGTGCACGACCTTGGCGTACGGCGCGAAGGAGTCGAGCTTGCCGGTGACGCGGTCGTCGAAGCGGGCGCCGAGGGTGATCAGCAGGTCCGACTTCTGCAGCGCGGTGACGGCCGTGACCGCGCCGTGCATGCCGGGCATGCCGACGTGCTGGGGGTGGCTGTCGGGGAAGGCACCCAGCGCCATCAGGGTGGTGGTGACGGGGGCGCCGGTCAGCTCGGCGAGGACCTTGAGCTCGGCGGTGGCGCCGGCCTTGAGCACGCCGCCGCCGACGTAGAGCACCGGGCGCTTGGACTCGACGATCAGCCGGGCGGCCTCGCGGATCTGCTTGGCGTGCGGCTTGGTCACCGGGCGGTAGCCGGGCAGGTCGGTGTGCGGCGGCCAGGCGAAGGTGGTCCGGGCCTGGAGGGCGTCCTTGGCGATGTCGACGAGGACTGGGCCGGGGCGGCCGGTGGAGGCGATGTGGAACGCCTCGGCGATCGTCCGGGGGATCTCGGCCGGGTCGGTGACCAGGAAGTTGTGCTTGGTGATCGGCATCGTGATGCCGCAGATGTCCGCCTCCTGGAAGGCGTCCGTACCGATCGCCTTGGACGCGACCTGACCGGTGATCGCGACCAGCGGGACGGAGTCCATGTGGGCGTCGGCGATCGGGGTGACGAGGTTGGTGGCACCCGGCCCCGAGGTCGCCATGCACACGCCGACCTTGCCGGTGGCCTGGGCGTATCCCGTGGCAGCGTGTCCGGCGCCCTGCTCGTGGCGCACCAGGATGTGCCGGACCTTCGAGGAGTCCATCATCGGGTCGTACGCAGGCAGGATCGCACCGCCGGGAATGCCGAACACGGTGTCGGCCCCGACCTCCTCGAGCGAACGGATGAGGGACTGCGCGCCCGTGACGTGCTCGACGGTGGCGGGCTTCTGCGGTCCGCCGGCGTTACGGGCCCGCGGCTGCGGATGGTGGGCCCCGGAGGCCTGCTCGGTCATCTGCGTCTCTTCTCGAAGCTGAGGGTTTTGACGGGATTTGTGAGGTAGCTGTGCAACAAAAAACCCCCCGTGCCTAGTGGCAAGCGAGGGGAGCGCGTCGGAGCGGTTCGCTGGGCATCATCGGGCCCTGGCTTCAGCCGACGCGCTTTCCAAGTACGAGAATTCGGGTGCGCATGGCACTGACCCTCCCCCCGGCGTGCACCGAGTGTCAAGTGGGTGGGACAGAGGTCTCACTATTTGAGCGCAATGGCGGATGTCCGAGCGAATCCGGACCCGCCGCACCGCCCCTCCGGACGGGCAGTCCGCCGCCGCTGAGCACCACCGCGCGGCCCTCTCCCGCGGGCTCGGGCACGGGGTAGCTACCGCGGCTCAGGGCATGCCGCAGCCGGAGTTCGTCCAGCGGCCCGGCGAAGGCCAGGCCCATGCCGTGGGTGCAGCCCATGGAGCGCAGCGCCAGGACCTGCTCGGGCAGATCGACGCCGTCCGCGACGGACTGCATGCCGAGATCGGCGGCGATCCGCAGCAGCCCGGAAGTGATCTTGTGCAGCCGGGGGGACTCCACCACGCCGTCGACCAGCCCGCGGTCCAGCCGCACCACGTCGATGGGCAGCCGGCGCAGCGCGCTCATGGCGGCGTACCCGCTGCCGAAACCGTCCAGCGCGATCCGCACACCCAGTCGGCGCAGCGCCACCAGACGGCGCTCCAGCTCGTCCAGGGGGACGCGGGGGTCGTTCTCGGTCAATTCCAGGACGACCGAGCCCGGGGGCAGGGCGTGCCGGGTGAGCAGCGCCTCGACGGCCTTGGGGGGCGTGCCGTTGCGTTCGCCGCCGAGCAGGCGGCGGGCGGAGAGCCGGATGGCGACCGGGGCGGTGTGGCCCGCGCGGTGCCGCGCCGCGGCCTGCTCCAGGGCCTCCGCCAGCTGCCAGCGACTCAGCTCCGCGGCGCGCTCGCCGTCCTCCGTGCGCCGGCCGCGGGCGCCGACCCGGAGGAACTCGGCGGGGGTGAACAAGATGCCCTCGGCGGAGCGCCAGCGGGCGTGCGCGGCGATCGCGGTGACCTTGCCGCTGGTGAGCTCCACCACCGGCTGGTGCAGCAGCGCGAACTCGCCGTCGTGCAGCGCCGTGCGGAGCTTGGTGGCGAGCTCGGCGCGCTGGACCACCTCGGCCTGCATCTGCGGGGCGTACATCTCAACCCGGCCCTTGCCCGCCTGCTTGGCGCGGTACATCGCCATGTCGGCGTTGCGCAGCAGGGCGGACGGGGTGATGCCCGGGTCGGCGAAGGCGACGCCGATGCTGGCGGCGACGCGGACGTCGCGGCCGTCGATGCGGTACGGCTCGGAGAGCTTGATGCGCAGCCGGTCGGCGATTTCATGGACGCGCGTCTCGCGCTTCGCGTGGTCGCGGGTGCCCTCGCCCGTGATCAGCGCGGCGAACTCGTCGCCGCCCAGCCGCGCCGCTATGTCCCCCGAGCGCACGGATTCGCCGAGCCTGCGGGCGGCCTGCACCAGGAGTTCGTCGCCCGCCTGATGCCCGATGGTGTCGTTGACCTGCTTGAAGCCGTCCAGGTCGATATAGAGCACGGCGGTGTCGTGGTCGCTGGCGCGGCGGCCGGTGACGGCCTGGCTGACGCGTTCGGTGAACAGCGCGCGGTTGGGCAGGTCCGTGAGCGCGTCGTGCGAGGCGTTGTGCTGGAGCTGGGCCTGCAGCCGGACCCGTTCGGTGACATCGCGGGAGTTGAAGATCAGGCCGCCGTGATGGCGGTTGACCGTGGACTCCACATTCAGCCAGCCGTCGCCGCCGGAGCGCCGCACACCGGCCCGGAAACGGCATTCGATACGGGTGGTCGGCTCCTTCTCGGGGGCGGCGGCGAGGAACCTGCGCACCTCGTGCACCACCCGCCCCAGGTCCTCGGGGTGGATCAGCGAGGCCAGCTCGGAGCCGACCAGCTCCTCCGCATCCCGGCCGTACACGCCCGCCGCGGCGGGGCTCACATAGCGCAGCACCCCGGTCGGGGCGGCGATCATGATGACGTCGCTGGAGCCCTGCACCAGGGAGCGGAAGTGGTTCTCCTTCTGGGCCAGCTCCTGGGTGAGGGTGATGTTGTCGAGCAGCATGATGCCCTGGCGGACGACCAGCGCCAGGACGACCGTGCAGCCGGTGAAGAGCACCACACGGTCGATCCGCCGCCCGTCCAGGACGTTGGTGAGGATGCCCAGGGTGCATACGGCGGCGGCGAGATACGGGGTCAGGGCGGCGAGGGAGCCGGCGATGGGCCGGCTGCCGGGCGGCTGGGCGCGGCGCGCGGCGCGCTCGAAGTCGTCGCCGGCGCGCTGGGGGTCGTCGGCGGCGGCCCCGGCCGTACGGCGCGCGACCCACGGCGCGTAGGCGAGGAGTATCGAACCGGCGAACCAGCCGGCGTCCAGGATCTGGCCGGACCGGTAGTGGTCGCGCAGCAGCGGCGAGCTGAACAGGGCGTCGCACAGCACCGTCAGCGCCAGCGCCGCGATGGCGGTGTTGACCGCGGAGCGGTGCACGGAGGAGCGCCGGAAGTGCAGCGCGAGCACCATGCTCACCAGCACGATGTCCAGCAGCGGATAGGCGAGCGAGAGCGCGCTCTGGGCGACGCTGGTGCCCTGGAAGTGCGCGGTGTGGGCGAGCGCGAGGCTCCAGGAGAGGGTGAGCAGGGAGCCGGCGATCAGCCAGGCGTCCAGGCCGAGGCAGACCCAACCGGCCCTGGTGACCGGCCGCTTGGCGAGCACCAGCAGTCCGACGATGGCCGGCGGCGCGAACAGCAGGAAGCAGAAGTCGGCGAGGGAGGGGCTGGGCACCGGGGCCCGCAGGACGACTTCGTACCAGCCCCAGATGCCGTTGCCGACGCCGGCCATCCCGGAGGAGGCGGCGAAGAGCATCCAGGCCGGCCGGAAGCGGCTGCCGCGGTGCCGATGGGCGTACAGTCCGCAGGAGACGGCCGCGAGCAGGGCGGCGACGCTGAGGCCGAAGTCCCCCATGAACAGCGCGACTTCATGCGACCCCCAGCCCAGGGCGGCGCCGAGGGCATAGCCGCCGCAGACCACGGCCAGAGTGACTTGCGGCACCACGCTCGGCGGGCCGCCCGCAGGGGCCGACGGCCGGGAGAGCACCGCCCCCGGGGCGCTCACCGCTCTCTCCCGCTCGCTCGCGCACGACGACGTCGCGATCGGCGCACCTGGAGGTCCAGCGCTATCCCCTCGGGCGCTCGTGGATCGCGCGTCTCGCGATTCGCCCATCGGCTGTACATCGCCCGTCGCCCCCCTCGAGTTCCGGATCCTTCGCACCGCGCCGCGCAGACCCCGGCGCCGTCCCCAATCCGGACGATACACCAGTTCCGTCACTCAGGGACATAGTCACTCTACAGAGCGTGACTGACAGCGGAGAGATGAGCACCCCTTGCAGTCGTACGGCCTCGTAGAGCTACTCACCACCGCTTCCGTCGGCTGTGGCGACCACGTTCCGCAGGGGCTTCCCGACGGCGAAAAGCGTCAACTGGTCCCGCAGAAGCCGCTTCGCACGGGGCAGAAAGGCAGAACTGGGGCCACCGACGTGTGGAGTGATGAGCACGCCGGGAGCGTGCCACAGCGGATGTCCGGCGGGCAGGGGTTCCGGATCGGTCACATCGAGTGCGGCGCGCAGCCGTCCGGACGCCAATTCGGGGAGCAGTGCGGCGGTGTCGACGATCGCCCCGCGGGCGATGTTCACCAGGAGTGCGCCGTCCTTCATCCGGGCCAGAAAATCGCGTCCGACCAGGCCACGGGTCTCGTCGGTGAGCGGAGTGGCCAGGATGACGACGTCCGCGTCGGGCAAGAGGGCGGACAAGGCGGAGAGTGGATGCACGGGACCGCGCACAGTTTCACGGGCGGTGCGCGCGATGCGCGAGACCCGCGCGCACTCAAAAGGTGTGAGCCGGTCTTCGATGGCACTGCCGATCGAACCGTACCCCACAATGAGGACGGACTTGTCGGCGAGCGCCGGCTGGAAACCCGCCCCCCATTTCTCCGCGTCCTGGTCCCGTACGAATCCGGGAATTCCGCGCAGCGCCGCCAGCGTCAGCGTGAGCGCGAGCTCGGCGGTACTGGCGTCGTGCAGCCCGCGGGCGTTGCACAGTTCGGCGCCGGCCGGCATGGAGGGCAGGCCGGGCAGCATGTGCTCGATCCCCGCGGTCAGCATCTGCACGGCCCGGAGCCGGGTCATCAGCGGCAGCGGCCGCAGGCAGATCTCCGCGCGCTTCATGTAGGGGACGGCGTAGAAGACACAGTCGGCGGGGTCGGCCGGGTAGTCCGGGCCGGCGTCCCAGTGGAGGTAACGGAACCCCTCGGGGAGGCCGTCGATCTCGTCGGGCGGGATGGGGAGCCAGACGTCCCGGGCGCCGGTGGGGCGGTGTCGTGTTGCCATGCCCGCAGGCTATGCGAAAAGGCGTTTGGTTCAGACGTTAGTTTGGTGAGGGCCCTTGATCGGGGGCGAGGGGACGGAGGCACGACCAGGTGGAGCGCAGGACAATCGGTGCGGCGGCCCTCGAGGTGGGCGCGGTCGGACTGGGCTGTATGCCGATGAGCTGGGGGTACACCGCGTCGCAGCGCAGCGGGGAGGGCTCGCTGCGGGCCGTGCACACCGCGCTCGACCAGGGCTGCAGCCTGCTGGACACCGCCGATATGTACGGCCCCTTCACCAACGAACTGCTCGTCGGCCGGGCGCTCAGGGAGCGGCGCGAGGACGCCTTCGTCTCGACCAAGTGCGGGTTGCTGGTCGGCGAACAGCACATCGTCGCCAACGGGCGCCCCGGCTATGTCAAACGCGCCTGTGACGCCTCGCTGCGTCGCCTGGGGACCGACCGCATCGACCTCTACCAGCTGCACCGCGCCGACCCCGAGGTGCCCATAGAGGAGACCTGGGGTGCGATGGCGGAGCTGGTGGCGGCGGGGAAGGTGCGGTCCCTGGGGCTGTGCGCGGTCGGCGCGCGGGCGGTACGGCCGCCCCGCGCGTCCCGCGGCGAGCGCCGGCCGGCCGCCGGGCGCCGCCCGCCGTCACGGATGCACGACGGCACACTGCGCCAACTGGAGCGCATCCAGCAGGTGTTCCCGGTCAGCAGCGTCCAGGCCGAGCTGTCGGTGTGGTCGCCGGAGGCGCTGGAGGCGCTGCTGCCGTGGTGCGAGTCCCGGGGCGTCGGCTTCCTCGCGGCGATGCCGCTGGGCAACGGCTATCTGACCGGCACCCTCACCCCGGGCCAGGGCTTCGAGCCGGAGGACGTCCGGGCCCGGCACCCCCGCTTCACCGCCGAGATGATGGCGGCGAACCAGCCGGTGGTCGCGGGGCTGCGGCGGGTCGGCGCCCGCTACGGCGCGACGCCCGGCCAGGTGGCGCTGGCGTGGGTGCTGGCGCAGGGCCGCCATGTGGTCCCCGTGCCGGGCACGAAGAAGGAACGCTGGGCGGCCCAGAACGCCAAGGCGGCGGAACTGGTGCTGAGCAGGGACGACCTGGCGGAGATCGCGCGGCTGCCGCCCGCCCGCGGGTCCTGGTACTGAGGGCGGACCCAGGGGCGCGCCACCTCCCGCCCCGCCCGGCGCGATGTGGTCTCCTTGTCCCGCCCGCCGACGAGAGGATCCCCGCCGTGCAACGCCGTTCCCGGACCGCCGTGTTGACCGCCGCTTCGCTGCTTCTGGCGGCGGGCTGCTCCTCCGGCGGCGCACCGGCCACCCCCAAGGGCACATCCGCCGCCCCCAAGGGCAAGAGCTCCGCCACACCGGCCACACCGAGCGCCGGTCCGTCCAGCACCGCGCCGCCCGCCAAGGGCTCGGTCAAGGTGACCGGCACGCTGACCACCGGGCTGAAGTCGCCCTGGGGGGTCGCGGTATTGCCGGGCGGGGATCTGCTGGTCGCCTCCCGGGACACCGGGAAGATCGTCCGGGTGTCGGCGGACAACGGGAAAACCACGGAGCTGGGCTCGGTGCCGGGCGTGGATCCGGGCGGCGAGGGCGGGCTGCTGGGGATCGCGGTGTCCCCGTCGTTCGGGGTGGACCACCAGGTGTACGCGTACTTCACCACCGCGTCCGACAACCGCATCGCGCGCATGATCTACGACGAGAAGCGCCCCCCGGGCGACCAGTTGGGCGCCCCCGACACGATCCTGCGGGGCATCCCCAAGGGCCAGATCCACAACGGCGGCCGGATCGCGTTCGGCCCGGACAAGATGCTCTACGCCGGGACGGGCGAGACCGGCGACACCGGGCTCGCGCAGGACAAGACGTCGCTGGGCGGCAAGATCCTGCGGATGACGCCGGACGGCGAGCCGGCGCACGGCAACCCGAGTGCCGATTCGGTGGTCTACGACTACGGCCACCGCAATGTGCAGGGCCTGGCCTGGGACGACGACAAGCGGCTGTGGGCCTCGGAGTTCGGGCAGGACACCTGGGACGAACTCAATCTCATCGAGCCGGGCAAGAACTACGGCTGGCCGGAGGCGGAGGGCAAGGCGAAGAAGGGCGGGGCGGGCACCGGGTTCGTGGACCCGGTCGAGGAGTGGAAGACCAAGGACGCCTCGCCCAGCGGCATCGCCTACGCGAAGGGCTCTATCTGGATGGCCTCGCTGCGCGGCGAGCGGCTGTGGCGGATCGCGCTGAACGGTACGAAGCCGGTGGCCGCCCCGCAGGCCTTCCTCAAGGGCACGTACGGGCGGCTGCGGACCGTCGTCGCGGCCGGTGACGGCTCGTTGTGGCTGGTCACCAGCAACACCGACGGGCGGGGCCGGCCCCGTAAGGGCGATGACCGGATTCTCCACCTGAAGGTGACCTGATCCCTTTTCGGGGCGGACTGATCCCCTTTTTCCGCGGCCTGCCTACACTCGGATCCGGGGGACGGGGCTACCGGAAGGGGGCACGTTGTTCAACGTCGTCGAGGAGCTGTTCGCGCCCGGCCGCAAGCACACCGACGAGGAGCGGCAGAAGATGTCGCTCGTCGTCGATGACGTGGGGGACGCCGATCCCGGTGCGGGACCGATAGACCTCGCGTCCGGGGCCGTCGTCGTCAGGGCACCCCGTCCGCGGCCCGCGCCCGCGGCCGACGCGGGCTGAGCAGGCCGCCGGAACGTTCGCGGCGTCAGGAGACGGTCCTGCGGAACACCTGGCGGGAACCGCCCTCCGGGCCCGGGGCGGCGGGCTCGCCGGGGGCGAAGCCGAGGCGCTCGTAGAAGGCGCGGGCGCCGCTGGGATGGCCGGCGGCGCCGAAGGTGACCACCTCGATGGTCCCCGGGCCCCGTACGAACCTGCGCACCGCATCCGCGATCAGCGCGCGGCCGACGCCCCGGCCGCGCGCCCGCTCCGCGACGACGAGCCAGCGGACGTGGTACCTCGCGTCCTCCTTCGCGCTGAACAGCAGCCCGCCGAGGAGGCCCGGCTCTCCCGGCGCCGTGGCGACGAGCGCGGTGGACCGGCGGAGGTGCCGGTCGAGGGCGGCGCGGAAACCGGGGTCCTCGACCAGCGGGCCGAACCAGTGCTCCACCTCGGCGGCCAGGGCGAGGAGGCCCGGGACGTCCGCTTCCCGTGCGGGTCCGACGATCATCGGGAGTCCTTACGCCGCGCCGGTGCAAAGCCGTCCCGGACGACCGCCGTACCGGAGCGCGCGCATCGCGCCGTCCCACCGCACCGCCCGCACCCCGCCGTCGCCCTCGGCCGCCTCACCGGGCCGTCGGCTCCCCGAACAGGCGGAGGCGATGGGCCACCGCACCCGCCTCGCCGCGGCCGGAGACGCCCAGTTTGGCGAGGATGTTGGAGACGTGGACGCTGGCGGTCTTCGGCGAGATGAACAGGGCGTCGGCTATCTGGCGGTTGCTGCGGCCGTCGGCGACCAGGCGCAGGACATCGCTTTCCCGGGGCGTCAGGCCCAGCGTTTCGGGGGCGGCGCCGGGCTCGGCGGACGCCGGGGACGGGGCGGCGGCCGCGGTCTGGCCGGGGAGGGGTATGCGGGCGCGCTGGGCGAGGAGTTCGGCCTCGTCGGTCAGGGGGCGGGCGCCCATCGTGACGGCCGCGGCGTGGGCCCGCGCGAGGAGGTCGACGGCGGCCTCGCGCGGGGTACGGCCGTCCAGGCCGGCGGTCGCCCGCTCGGTGCCGTGGAGCAGCGATTCGGCCCAGCGGTAGCAGGCCCAGGCCAGCGCGTGCGGCTGTTCCAGCGGCTCGAAGGCGCCGACCGCCGCGGCCCAGGCGTCGGGCGCGGCACGGCCCTCGGCGCGGCGGAGTTCGGCGTCGACCGCCAGTCTGTACGCCTCCCAGATCGGGGAGAGGCGGGGCAGCCGCTCGACGACGTCGCGGATGCGGGCGAGGACCCCCGCCCGGCCGGGCCCGGCGACGGGCAGCCCGCGGGCGTCCGCCTCGGCGGCCGTGGCCGACCACAGCAGCGGCCAGGCATAGCGCACGGTGCCGAACGGGAAGCCGGCGTCCAGGGCCTGCTGGAGGATGTCGCGGGCGTCGAGGAGCCGTCCCTGGGCCGCGGCGATGCGGAGGGCCTGGCGGCTCATCGGGATGATCTGCTGGGGCTGGCGGTCGTGGGTGCCGTAGGTCTCCTTCGCCAGGGCAAGTTCGCGTTCGGCCGCGGCGATGTCGCCGGTGTCCAGGGCGAGTTCGATGCGGCGGTTGGCGGCCAGCACCATGGAACGGGAGCTCTGCGAAAGGCGGCCGGCGTCGGCGGCGGCCCGGCGCGCCTCCTCCCAGAGGCCCAGCGAGTGCAGCGATTCGGCGAGGTTTGCCGTCACCCAGCTGGCGGTCTCCTTCAGGCCGTGGCGGATGGCCAGTTCGACGCCCCGGGTGGCGACCTCGACCGCCTCGCGGGAGCGGCCGACGCCCTCCAGCGCGCAGGGGAGGTTGTTGTGGCCGCGGCCGATGACGGCGAAGTAGCTGCGGTCCATGGCCAGAGCGAGGACGGTACGGAATTCGGCGAGGCCGTCCTCGACCTCGCCCGCGTCGATTCTCAGACTTGCCAGCGTCAGCCGGGAGTTGAGCTCGGCCTCTTCGTCACCGACCGACCGGGCCAGCTCCACGGCCTGTTCGGCGGTCGCGAAGGTGCCCGGACCCGGTTCGTGCAGCATCTGCCAGCCGGCGACGCCGGCCATCACCGCGGCGTGCACCGAGGACGGCGGCAGGCCGCGCATCAGCTCCTGCGCCTTGCCCAGGTCCTCCCAGCCGTCGCCGCGGCCGGTGCTCTGGACCAGCCGGGAACGCTGCAGAAGGAACCATGCCTCCCGGAGGGGGTCCCCCCTGCTCGCACTCTGTTGAGAGCTTGGGGGAGGGTCGTTCCCCTCGCGCAGCGAGCGCAGGGCGCGCTTGGTGATGGTGAAGGCCCGCTCGCCGTCGCCGGTCAGCCGGGCGGCCACCGCGATCTCGGCGAGCAGGTCGAGGAAGTGCAGGGCGTCGTCGCCGCAGCCGCAGGCCGGATACGCCTCCGCGGAGTCGACCGGGCGCACGCTCTGGCGGACCTCCAGGGGCGCGTCGTCCCACAGCTCCAGGGCGCGGTCCAGCAGCCGCAGCTGCTCGGCGTAGGCATGGCGGCGACGGGCCTGGACGGAGGCGGCGAGGACGGCGGGCAGCGCCTTGGCGGCGTCATGTGCCTTGTACCAGTAGCTGGCCAGGCGGGCGGCGCAGGCGTCGGCGCGGACCAGGGTGCGGTCGGCCTCCAGGGCCTGGGCGTAGCGGCGGTTGAGGCGGGTGCGCTCGCCGGGCAGCAGGTCGTCGACGACGGCCTCGCGCACCAGGGCGTGCCGGAAGCGGTAGCCCGTACCGTCCTGGGTGGGCACCAGGGTGTTGCTGCCGACGGCGGACCGCAGCGCCTCGATGAGGGCGTCCTCGGACATCCCGCTGACGGCGGCGAGGAGTTCGTACTCGACCGTGGAGCCGCCCTCGGAGGCGATCCGCACCACGCGCTGGGCGTCCTCGGGGAGCGCCTCGACGCGCACCAGCAGCAGATCCCGCAGCGGGTCGCTGAGGCCGTGCAGACAGCCGTCGGCGAGGCCGCGGGCCAGCTCCTCGACGAAGAAGGCGTTGCCCTCGGAGCGCTTGAAGACCCGTTCGACGGTGTCCTCTTCGGGCTCGCTGCCATGGATCCCGGCGATCTGGGAGCGGACCTCGTCGCGGTTGAAGCGGGCCAGCTCGACGCGCCGGACCGTGCGCATCCGGTCGACCTCGGCGAGGAAGGGGCGCAGCGGGTGGCGGCGGTGGATGTCGTCGGAGCGGTAGGTCGCGACCAGGAGGACGTTGGCGTCGTGCAGGGCGCGCAGGAGGTAGGCGAGGAGTTCGCGGGTGGAGCGGTCGGCCCAGTGGAGGTCCTCGATGACGATGACGAGGGTGCGGTCGGCGGCGAGCCGCTCCAGGAGGCGGGCGGTCAGCTCGAAGAGCCGGGCCCGGCCGATCTCCTCGTCGCGCGTCTCTCCCGGCGTCTCGCCCAATTCGGGCAGGATGCGGGAGAGTTCGCCCTCCTGGCCGGCGACGGCGGCGGCGAGCTCGTCGCGCAGGTGCCAGTTGAGGGTGTGCAGGATCGAGGAGAACGGCGCGAAGGGCAGTCCCTCGGAGCCGATTTCGATGCAGCCGCCGAGCGCGACCAGCGCGCCCTGGCCGCGGGCGGATTCGGTGAACTCCTCGATCAGCCGGGTCTTGCCGACCCCGGCCTCGCCGCCGATGAGTATCGCCTGCGGCGCTCCGGAGGCCTCGATACGGGCGAGCGCCTCGCGCAGCGCGGCGAGTTCGGCCGCGCGGCCGACGAACACGGGACTGACGGACCTGGTCTGCACGCTGCTGAGCATCGCACAGAGGTCTGACAATGCGGCAGTGTGTTTCCTCCCGCGGCCCGTCCCGTCGGCCCGCCCGCGGTCAGACGGTGGCACGACGCAGCCGCGCCCACCGGCCCCGCCGCCGACTCACCCGCCCTTCCGGTTCGTGCTGTCCGGAACGGGCCGCGGCGCGCCGCCCCGCGAGCGCCTCCTGCGCCAGGCGCTGCCGGTCGGCCGCGCGGCGCAGCTCTTCGTAACGGACGCGCTGTGCGAGTTCGGAGGTGTACATGATGTCTCTCCCGATGTGGTGGTGACCCTGGTGTGGCGTCGACGTCGCGGCGCCGGCGTTGTGGCGCCGGCTGCTTGTCGATGTGCTCAAGCTTCGTCGCCGAGGGGGGTCCACCACATCGGGAGAGTGCCCGATCTTCGTGCCCGTGCGGGAGTCCGAAATCCGCGAGGCGCCCCGCACGGTCCTTAGAAACCGGCGGGGCGCCCCATACGGACCTTAGATACCGGCGGGTCCGGCCGGAGGGGACTTAGAGAGACCGGCGGCCTCCGGTCGCGGGGACTCAGGCACCCGGCGCACCGCCCGTGGGGATGCTGGGCATGCTCGCGAAGAGGTCGAGGTACATACCCGCCGAGATGAAGAGGCCGAGCACGCCGAGCGCCAGGCCGCCCCAGGCGACGGCGCGTACCCAGGTGGCGCGCGCCCGGGCCAGCACCACGGCGGCGACGATCAGGGCGAGCAGCGCGAAGACGCCGTTGACCAGGGCGGTGGTGTGCCAGGGGGTTCCGTAGACGGCGGCGATCTGGTCGGTGGTGCGGTGCGCCTGAAGGTTGATCTGGCCCATCAGGGTCTGCCGCTCGGCCATCAGGGTGCCGAGCCAGGTGCCGGTGACAGAGGCGAGGCCGAGCCCCGCGGCCACCACGGCACCGGCGCCGGCGGCGACCCCGGGGGCGGGCCGGGCGGTCTCCGCGTCCTCGGCCGCCTCCTCGGCGGGGTCCGCATCCCGCGGCGCGCCGCTCCGGTCGTCGGCGGTCCCTTCGGCGGTCTCGTCGGCGGTCTCGTCCACGGCCTCCGTGGCGCTCTCGGGGGTGGTCTTCCCCGCCTTGTCCGCCTTGTCCGCCTCGGAGGCGTTCTCGTCGTCGGTGCGCTTTTCCGTAGTCGTCGTTCCCATGGGCGCGACCGTAGGTGCCGCGGATGAGAGTCGGATGAGAGCCGCGGCACGGGGCCGTCGGGGCACCGCGCAACGCCCCGGACGCGGCACCGGGCAAGGCCCCTGGCGGGTCCCGCGCCCTAGACCTTCACCAGCGGATTCTCCCCGTCCTGCGGGCCGGGCTCGGGGCTCCGGTCGGCGGCCTGCGGCGGCGGTTCGATGCTGATCCGGGGCAGCCGGCGGTCCAGCCAGGCGGGCAGCCACCAGTTGGCGCCGCCGAGCATGTGCATCAGGGCGGGGACCAGCAGCGTACGGAGCACAAAGGCGTCCAGGGCGACGGCCGCGGCCAGCCCGATCCCGAACATCGCGATGATCCGGTCGCCGCTGAGGACGAACGCCCCGAACACCGCGATCATGATGACCGCCGCGGAGTTGATCACCCGGCTGGTCTCGGCGAGGCCGACCCGTACCGCCCGGCGGTTGTCGTGCGTCAGCTGCCACTCCTCGTACATCCGGGACACCAGGAACACCTGGTAGTCCATGGACAGTCCGAAGAGCACGGACACCATGATGACCGGCAGGAACGGCTCGATCGGTCCGGCGCTGCCCAGCCCCAGCCGCTCGCTCCCCCACCCCCACTGGAAGATCGCGACGACGATGCCGAAGGACGAGGCGACGGCGGCGACGTTCATCAGCGCGGCCTTCACCGGGATGCCGATGCTCCGGAAGGCGAGCAGCAGCAGGACCGATCCCAGCGCGATGACCACACCGACGAAGAGCGGCAGCTTGCCGATGATGACGGCGGCGAAGTCGTCGTAGCTGGCGGTGATGCCCCCCACGTGCACCCGCATCGTCGTGCCCTCCGCGGCGTCGGGGAGGACCTCGCCGCGCAGTCGTTGCACCAGGTCGGAGGTCTGCTGGGACTGCGGGGAGCTGGTCGGTACGACGGTGATCACGCCCGTGCCGCGGCTGCCGTCGAACTCGGGTCCGCTGGCCTGGGCGACCCCGGGCACCTCGCGCAGCCGGTGCGGCAGCTTGTCGAAGGCGAGCCGGTCCTTGGCACTGTCCAGGCTGCCGACCAGTGTCAGCGGGCCGTTGAACCCGGGGCCGAAGCCGCTCCGCGCACCGTCCCGCCCCGCGCCCCGGGTGTCGCCCCCGTGGGTGCCGCCCGCCAGCAGGTCGTACGCCTTACGGGTCGTCGAGGTGGCCGGATTGTTGCCCTGGTCGGAGGTGCCCAGGTGGAGGCCGAAGGTGGGCAGGGCGAGGGTGATCATGACGGCGGCGGCGGTCACGCCCAGCAGTTTGGGGTGCCGCTCGACGAAGGAGGCCCAGCGGGCGGCGATCCCGGTGGGCTGTTCGGGCCGCGGGCCGTGGCCGGCCAGCCGCCGGCGTTCGCGGCGGCCGAGCGCCCGCATGCCGATCAGACCGAGCAGCGCGGGCAGCAGGGTGATCGAGGCGGCGACGGTCAGGACGACGGTGAGCGAGGCGGCCAGGGCGACGCCGTTGAGGAAGCTCAGCCGCAGGATCAGCATGCCGAGCAGCGCGATGCAGACGGTGGCGCCCGCGAAGACGACGGCGCGGCCGGACACCGATACGGCGCGTTCGGCGGCCTCCTGGACGGACAGCCCCGCGCGCAGTCCCTTGCGGTGCCGGGTGACGATGAACAGCGCATAGTCGATGCCGACGCCGAGGCCGATCAGCATGCCCAGCATGGGGGCGAAGTCGGCGACGGTCATGGCGTGGCCGAGCAGGGTGATGGCGGCCGAGGCGGTACCGACGGCGGCCAGCGCCGTGATGATCGGCAGGAAGGTTGCGGCGAGCGAGCCGAACGCGAGGAACAGCACCACGGCCGCCACGCACAGCCCGATGACTTCCGGCAGCTGGGCGCGCGGCGCCTCGGTCAGCGCGATCCCGGCGCCGCCCAGCTCCACCTGGAGGTGCGGGCCGGCGGCGGCCCGCGCGGTGTCGACGACCTTCTTCACCTGGGCCGCGCGCAGTTCGTCGGTCGGCCGGTCGAAGACGACGGTGGCGTAGGCGGTGTGCCCGTCCCGGCTGATCCGGCGCTGCGGGTGCGGGCCGTCGCCCGCGCGGCCGTAGGGGCCGTGCACCTGGGAGACTCCGGGCAGCCCGGCGACGTCCCGCAGGGCATGCGTCATCCGCTTCTTGACCGCACCGGCCCGCACCGACCCCGTGTCCGTGTGCCACACGATGGTGTCGCTGTCCCCGGACTGCCCGGGAAACGCCTTCGCCAGCAGGGCGCCGGCCTGCCCGGACTCGGTCCCGGGAACCTCGTAATCGGTCGAGTAGGCGGATCCCGCCATCCCCGCGGCGGCGGCGACCCCCGCGAAGGCGGCGAGCCAGAGCACGATCACCACGATGCGGCGTCTGAAACACCACCGAGCCAGAGAGGTCACGGACTTCGTCGTCTGCTTCCCGGGTTGAGCGTCGATAACTCCCGGGTGACGGGTGGTGCCGAGCGCGGATGTACGGGGACGGGCGCCCACCACGTTCCGGTCGGCGCTCCTCTGCGAGCAGGGTGACAGCCCGAAAAGATCCATAGGCCCGTTTGTGGACTTCCCCACACACGGTCCCAGACAAGCGGCCGGGGGAAATGTGATCAAGGACCGGCGGGCGGGTGTGTCCTTGGGGGACATCCGGATGACACCGCCGGAAGCGGATGAACTTCCGGCCGGCATCACGCCCGACGGAGGCCCCACCGTCCCACCGCCGCCCGCCCGGACGGGACGGACCGGCCGCCCCGCCCTGCCGGGCTCAGGCGTCCGTCAGCGCCGGTGACAGTTCCCGGAGCTGATCGAGCCCCAGACCCCGGTCCGCCGCCAGCGGCTGGATGGCCACATGGTCGGCGCCCGCCTCGTGGTGCTCGCGCACCCGCCGCCGGATGGCGTCCGCGTCGCCCCAGGCGACGATCGCGTCGACCAGCCGGTCGCTGCCGCCACCCGCGAAGTCCTCGTCACCGAAGCCGAGCCGGCGCAGACTGCCGATGTAGTTCGGCAGCTCCAGATAGAAGCGCGTGTGGTGTTCGCGGGCCAGGGAGCGGGCCTTCGCCGGGTCGGTCTCCAGCAGTACGGCCTGCTCGGGGGCGAGCAGCAGGCCGGTGCCCAGGACCGCACGGGCGCGGGCGGTGTGCTCGGGCGTCACGAAGTACGGGTGGGCGCCCGCCGCCCGGTCCTTCGCCAGCTCCAGCATCTTCGGACCGAGGGCCGCGAGCACCCGTGCGGGCGCGGGACCGTCCGGACCGTCGTAGGGGGCCGCGTCCATCGCGTCGAGGTACGCGCGCACCGCCGCGAGCGGCCTGGCGTAGGTGTGCCCCCGCCGGTCGACGAGCGGGGCGTGGCTCGCGCCCAGGCCGAGCAGGAAGCGGCCGTCGTACGCCTCGGCGAGGGTGTGCGCGGCGGCCTTGGCGGCGGCTGCGTCCCGGACCCAGATGTTGGCGATGCCGGTGGCGATGGTGATCCGCTCGGTGGCGGCCAGCAGCAGTGCGGCCCGGCTGACCGCCTCCGTGCCCGGCCCCTCCCCGAACCACAGGGCGCCGTAGCCCAGTTGCTCGATCTCGGCGGCCGCCCGCCGGGCGGTCGCGGCCGGCACCCGGCCGAGGCCGCCGTGCCAGACACCGATCGGGCCGATCACCGAAGCGAGAGCGTGCTGTTGCACCGTTCCTCCACTGGCTGAGGGGTGGCCCGGTCCGCGTCCGTACACAGGGCCTCTCCCGATCACAGCACCGCGGCGCCCCCGGGCATTCCGGTCCGGGCCGATCGGGTGACGCCACGCGCAGCGGCCGCCCTCCCGGAGGAGAGCGGCCGCTGTGCGGTACCTGGCCGAGGGGGCGTCAGCCCGCCCCCGGCCGAGGGGACGTCAGCCTTCGACGCCCAGCTTTTCCAGGATCAGCTCGCGCACCCGGGCCGCGTCCGCCTGCCCGCGCGTCGCCTTCATGACCGCGCCGACCAGGGCACCGGCCGCGGCCACCTTGCCGCCGCGGATCTTGTCGGCGATGGCGGCGTTGGCGGCGATGGCCTCGTCGACGGCGGTGCCGAGGGCACCCTCGTCCGAGACGACCTTCAGGCCGCGCTTCTCGACGACGGCGTCCGGGTCGCCCTCGCCGGCCAGTACGCCCTCGATGACCTGACGGGCCAGCTTGTCGTTCAGCGCCCCCTCGGCCACCAGGGCGGTGACCCGGGCGACCTGCGCGGGGGTGATGGGCAGCGCGGCCAGTTCCACGCCGTCCTCGTTGGCGCGGCGGGCCAGTTCGCCCATCCACCACTTGCGCGCCGAGGCGGAGTCCGCGCCGGCGTCGACGGTGGCGGTGATCAGGTCGACCGCGCCCGCGTTGAGGATCGACTGCATGTCGTGCTCGGAGATGCCCCACTCCTCGCGCAGCCGGTTGCGGCGCACCCGCGGCAGCTCCGGGAGAGCGGCGCGCAGTTCCTCGACCCACTCGCGGGAGGGGGCCACCGGCACCAGGTCCGGCTCGGGGAAGTAGCGGTAGTCCTCGGCGTTGTCCTTGATGCGGCCGGCCGTCGTGGAGCCGTCCTCCTCGTGGAAGTGCCGGGTCTCCTGGATGATCGTGCCGCCGGAGGAGAGCACCGCGGCGTGCCGCTGGATCTCGAAGCGGGCGGCACGCTCCACGGAGCGCAGGGAGTTGACGTTCTTGGTCTCCGAGCGCGTGCCGAACTTCTCGGTGCCGTTGGGGCGCAGCGAGAGGTTGACGTCGCAGCGCATCTGGCCCTGCTCCATCCGGGCCTCGGAGACGCCCAGCGCCTTGATGAGCTCGCGCAGCTCGGCGACGTACGCCTTGGCGACCTCGGGGGCCCGCTCGCCCGCACCCTGGATGGGCTTGGTGACGATCTCGATGAGCGGGATGCCGGCGCGGTTGTAGTCCAGGAGGGAGTGCAGGGCGCCGTGGATACGGCCGGTGGCACCGCCGACGTGCGTCGACTTGCCGGTGTCCTCCTCCATGTGGGCGCGCTCGATCTCCACGCGGAAGACCTCGCCGTCCTCCAGCTGTACGTCGAGGTAGCCGTCGAAGGCGATCGGCTCGTCGTACTGGGAGGTCTGGAAGTTCTTCGGCATGTCCGGATAGAAGTAGTTCTTCCGGGCGAAGCGGCACCACTCGGCGATGGAGCAGTTCAGGGCCAGGCCGATCTTGACGGCGGACTCGACGCCGGTCGCGTTGACGACCGGCAGCGAGCCGGGCAGGCCCAGGCAGGTGGGGCAGGTCTGCGAGTTGGGCTCGGCGCCCAGGGTGGTGGAACACCCGCAGAACATCTTGGTCTTGGTGCCGAGCTCGACGTGCACCTCGAGCCCCATGACGGGGTCGTAGGCGGCCAGCGCGTCCTCGTACGACACCAGGTCGGTGACAGTCACGGTGAAACTAACCTCTCAGGTCCGGCGCCGGTCAGCCCGCGAGGACGTCGTCGTCGCTCAGACGGCGCAGTTCGCGGATGAGCAGCGCGACGCCGGTGACGATGGCGGCGGCGGAGACGACGGCGTCGACCAGCTGGAGCGTGTCCTGCTCCGTCCGGGCCTTCTTCGCCTGCTTGACGACGCTCACCGCGCCGAACAGCGTGGTGCCGATGGACAGATACGTACCGGGCTTGGACTTCTTGAAGCCCTTGGCCTTGGCAAGCTTTCCACTCACTGTGCCTCCTCGTTCGCTTCTCCGCCCCCGCGGCGCAGAGGTACGGCTGTCGTAGCTGTCTGCGGCCCGGCGGCCGCGAGTGCGACGCTCACAGTGCGGGTGCCTCCTCGAGCAGCGGATGACCCCACTTGGCGGTGAACGCGGCCTCGACCGCGGCACCGACCTTGTAGAGCCGGTCGTCGGCCATGGCAGGAGCGATGATCTGCAGACCCACCGGCAGCCCGTCCTCGGGGGCCAGTCCGCAGGGCAGCGACATGGCCGCGTTGCCTGCCAGGTTGGCGGGGATCGTGCACACGTCGGCGAGGTACATCGCCATCGGGTCGTCGGAGCGCTCGCCGATCGGGAAGGCGGTGGTCGGCGTGGTCGGCGAGATGATCACGTCCGCCTGCTCGAAGGCCTTCTCGAAGTCGCGGGTGATCAGCGTGCGGACCTTCTGGGCGCTGCCGTAGTACGCGTCGTAGTAGCCGGAGCTGAGCGCGTACGTGCCGAGCATGATGCGGCGCTTGACCTCGGGGCCGAAGCCGGCCTCGCGGGTGAGGGCGGTGACCTCCTCGGCGGACTTCGTGCCGTCGTCGCCGACCCGCAGGCCGTAGCGCATGGCGTCGAAGCGGGCGAGGTTCGAGGAGCACTCGGACGGCGCGATCAGGTAGTACGCGGCCAGCGCCAGGTCGAAGGACGGGCAGTCCAGCTCGACGATCTCGGCGCCCAGCTCCTTGAGCAGCGCGACGGACTCGTCGAACCGCTGCACCACGCCGGCCTGGTAGCCCTCGCCGCGGAACTGCTTGACGACGCCGACGCGCATGCCCGCGACGCTGCCGTTGCGGGCCGCCTCGACGACGGGCGGCACGGGGGCGTCGATGGAGGTGGAGTCGAGCGGGTCGTGCCCGGCGATCACCTCGTGGAGCAGCGCCGCGTCCAGGACCGTACGGGCGCAGGGCCCGCCCTGGTCCAGGGAGGACGAGAAGGCGACCATGCCGTAGCGGGAGACGCCGCCGTAGGTGGGCTTGACGCCGACCGTGCCGGTGACGGCGGCCGGCTGGCGGATGGAGCCGCCGGTGTCCGTGCCGATGGCGAGCGGGGCCTGGAAGGAGGCCAGGGCGGCGCTGGAACCGCCACCCGAACCGCCGGGGATCTTGGTCAGGTCCCAGGGGTTGCCGGTGGGCCCGTAGGCGCTGTTCTCGGTGGAGGACCCCATGGCGAACTCGTCCATGTTGGTCTTGCCGAGGATGACGACGTCGGCGGCCTTGAGCTTCTTGGTCAGGGTCGCGTCGTACGGCGGCAGCCAGCCCTCGAGGATCTTGGAGCCGACGGTGGTGGGGACGCCTTCGGTGGTGAAGATGTCCTTCAGGGCGAGCGGGACGCCGGCCAGCGGGCCGAGCTTCTCCCCGCGGGCCTTCTTCTCGTCCACGGCGCGGGCCTGGGCGAGCGCGCCCTCGCGGTCGATGTGCAGGAAGGCGTGCACCTTCTCGTCGACGGCCTCGATGCGGGCCAGGTGGGCCTCGGTCACCTCGACGGCGGTGAGCTCGCCGGAGGCGATCTTCGCCGCGATCTCGGCGGCGGTGAGCTTGATCAGGTCTGCCATGTCGGTCACTCCTCCCCCAGGATCTGCGGCACCTTGAAACGCTGCTGCTCCTGAGCCGGGGCGCCGGAGAGCGCCTGCTCGGGATTGAGCGACGGTCGGACCTCGTCCGGCCGCATGACGTTGGTCAGGGGCAGCGGGTGGGAGGTCGGCGGTACGTCTTGGTCGGCGACCTCGGAGACGCGGGCGACCGCGCCGATGATGTCGTCGAGCTGTCCGGCGAAGTGGTCGAGCTCTTCGTCCTTCAGCTCCAGACGTGCCAGCCGGGCGAGGTGAGCGACCTCCTCGCGCGTGATGCCAGGCATGCAGCGATCCTCTGGTGTTCTGGGCGGAGTCTTCTGGGCGGAGTGTTCCAGGTGGAGCGGCCGGGCGATTGCTCCCGTGCTCCCGTACTCCTGTGAACGTTTATCCGGCCCAATCCTATGGCGTACGGGAGAGCGGTCCGAAATGCATTCCGCGGAACGGTGCGGAAAGTGCGGGCCACGGCCGGGACCGGGTCCGCGCGGGCGCCCTAGGGACCGTCGGGCGCCGGGGGGCCGGGGTGGGCCCCGGGCCGCGGCTCCTCGGGCCGCGGGGGCGTGGCGGCGGGCCCGGCGGGTCCGGCAGCCGCTTCGCCCTCGTCGGACTGTTCCGGCTCGTCGGGCTCGGCGGGCTCGTCGGATCCGCCGGGCGGGTCCTGCGGTGGCGCGACCTGCGCAGGCCGGTCGTGCGGATGCTGGTCCCGTGGATGCTGTTCCTGTGGAGGCTGGTCCTGGGAGGTTTCTTCGGATGGAGGCTGGTCCTGCGAGGTTTCTTCGGAGCGGGGACATGGGACGGCCGGTGGCCGGGTCGTTAGTTCAGGACCTGTCCCGAAGGGCTCTTGGCTGCCTTCTCCGCCGCCAGGGCGGCCGTCTCCGATTCGCGGTGCCAGCCGTGCTCGCCGCGGGCCCTCAGCCAGGCCGTGGTCTCGTCCGGCGGCATCGCGGCGGCCACCAGCCAGCCCTGTACGGCGTCGCAGCCCAGATCCCGCAGCCGCTCCCAGGTCTCGTCGTCCTCGACGCCCTCGGCGACGACCAGCAGGCCGAGGGAGTGGGCGAGGTCGAGGGTGCAGCGGACGATCTCGGCGTCTTCGTTGTCGACGGCCAGCCGGGCCACGAAGGACCGGTCGATCTTCAGCTCGCTGACCGGGAGGCGCCGCAGATGGACCAGGGAGGAATAGCCGGTGCCGAAGTCGTCGAGGGACATCTTCACGCCGTGGGCGGTGAGCCCGGCGAGGGTGTCCGCGGCGCGCTGCGGGTCCTCCAGGAGGACATGTTCGGTTATCTCCAGCTGGAGGGCGCCCGGTGGGACCCGATGTCGGGCCAGCCGGGCGGCGACGGCTCCCGCGAAGCCCGGGGAGTGCACATCGCGCGGCGAGACATTGACCGCCACCGGCACCTCGAGGCCCATCGCCCGCCAGCGCGCCACCTGGGCGAGTGCGGTCTCCAGGACGTACTCCGTCAGCCGGGGCATCAGTCCGGAGGACTCGGCGATGGCGATGAATTCGTCCGGTGGCACTCTGCCGCGGTCCGGATGCACCCAGCGGACCAGTGCCTCCAGCCCGGCGACATGCCCGTCGAAGCCGACCTTGGGCTGGTAGTGCAGCTCGACATCGCCGGCGTCCAGGGCACGGCGCAGATCGCCCAGCAGGCCGAGCCGGTCGGGGGTGTTGCCGTCCCGCTTGGCCTCGTAGAGCTCCACGCCGCTGCGGTCCCGTTTGGCCTGGTACATCGCCACATCGGCGCGGCGCAGCAGCCCTTCGGCGTCGAGGGCGTGGTCGGGGAAGACGGCGACCCCCGCACTGGCTTCCAGTACGAGGGTCAGGCCGTCGAGGTCCAAAGGGGATCCCAGTGCGGCGACGAGGTTGCGCGCCACCCGCTGGGAGCTGGTGAGGGAGTCGGTGGTGGGCAGCAGGACGGCGAACTCGTCGCCGCCGAGCCGGGCCGCCTCGGCGCCGCGGGGCAGGGCGTGCCGCAGCCGGTCGGCGATCTGGAGGAGCAGGCGGTCGCCGGCGAGGTGGCCGAGGGTGTCGTTGACGGAGCGGAAGCGGTCGAGGTCGATCAGGACGAGGGCGGAGCGGGCACCGACCCGCTCCGCGTCGTCCAGCGCGGTCCAGGTGCGCTCCAGCAGCCACTGGCGGTTGGGCAGTCCGGTGAGCGGGTCGCGCAGCTGCTCCTCGGCGCGGGCGCGGGCGATCCACAGGGTGGAGTCCAGGGCGATGAGCGGTACCGCGAACATCGGCAGCAGCAGCGGCGCGTGGACGGCGCAGACGGCGATCAGCGGGGAGATGCCGAGCAGCGCGATGCCGACGAGGATCTGCCGTACCACGGCCGTTCGGGCGATGGTGGGCAGTCCGCCGGTGCGCGGCGCCAGCGTGAACCAGAGCAGGGCGCGGCTGACGAGGAGATAGCCGCCGGCCGCGGTGAGGACTTCGGGGAGGACGGTCAGGTTCCAGGCCTCGGGGCTCCAGGGGCGGCGGACGGTGGCATCGACGCCGAACGCGGTCAGGCCGAGCGCGGCGGCGCCGATGCCGAGGATGTCCACCGCGCCGTGCAGCGCGGCCTGTCGCCAGCGGTGTCTGCGGGCGGCGCCGACCAGGACGACGACCGCGAGGCTGACGAGGGTGGCGGGCACCCAGCCGTACAGGAGCAGTACGGCGAGGGCGAGGGCGGCGCCGGAACCCGTGCCGCCCCACCAGCGGTCCCGGCCGAGGGCGACCAGGTGGCCGACGATGATGCCGGTGAGGATCGCCAGCGACCAGCCGACGGGTCCTCCCGGGAACAGTGCATCGCCGTTGCCGAGGGTGTAGATGACGCCCGTGCCGAGCGAGAGGCCCGCCACGATGAGGATGGTCGCGGGCAGCGCGGGCACGACGAGGCGCTGGAGCCGCGACGCCGGAGCGACGCTGTCGGTCGGTTTCATTCCGATCCCTCTCACAGCCGGCTGTGCCCGCGCCACGGCAGGCGCACACCTCAACAGTAGGACGCCCAGGGCCACTACGGGCAGCGATCCGCAACGGTTGCCCGAATGCGACCTGGCATCCCTGGCCGATCTGGTATGCGCCAGTGGGGTGATTTCTCACTCCTCCTCAGGCGGAGTGACCGCTACCGCTCGTGCCGCCTCGGCACCCTGTTCGAGCAGCACGGCAAAGCCTTCCTCGTCCAGCACAGGCACCTTCAGCTGCATGGCCTTGTCGTACTTCGAACCTGGGTTATCGCCCACCACCACGAAACCGGTCTTCTTCGAAACGGAACCGGTCACCTTCGCTCCGAGCGCCTGGAGGGCCTCTTTCGCGCCATCTCTGGTGTGTGTCTGGAGTGTGCCCGTCACCACAACGGTGACGGTTTCCAGCGGACGCGGGCCCTCCTCGCCCGTGTGCTCGTCCTCCATTCGGACGCCGGCCGCCCGCCATCTCTCGATGATCTGCTGGTGCCAGTCCTCCGCGAACCACTGCTTGACCGAGGCGGCGATCGTCCCGCCGACGCCGTCGACGGCGGCCAGCTCCTCCTCGCCGGCGTCCCGGATGCGGTCGATCGAGCGGAACTCCCGCGCCAGCGCCTCGGCCGCCACCGGGCCGACGTGCCGGATCGACAGTCCGGTCAGGATCCGGGCCAGCGGACGCTGCTTGGCGGCCTGGATGTTCTCCAGCATGGCCAGGGCGTTCTTCTTCGGCTCGCCCTTCTGGTTGGCGAAGAAGGTGACGATCTTCTCCTCGCCGGTCTTCGGGTCGCGCTTGGGCAGACCGGAGTCCGGGTCGAGGACATAGGACCGGATGGGCAGCAGCTGCTCGATGGAGAGGTCGAAGAGGCCGCCCTCGTCCCTCAGCGGCGGCTCGGCGGGCTCCAGCGGCTGGCTGAGCGCGGTGGACGCGACATAGCCGAAGTTCTCGATGTCCAGGCATTTGCGGCCGGCCAGGTAGAACAGCCGCTCGCGGATCTGGCCGGGGCAGGCGCGGGCGTTGGGACACCGCAGGTCGATATCGCCTTCCTTGGCGGGCTGCAGCGCCGTCCCGCACTCGGGGCATTCGGCCGGCATCACGAACTCCCGCTCGCTGCCGTCCCGCAGGTCGACGACCGGTCCCAGGATCTCGGGGATGACATCGCCCGCCTTGCGCAGCACGACGGTGTCCCCGATCAGGACGCCCTTGGCCTTGACCACGTCCTGGTTGTGCAGGGTGGCGAACTCCACCTCGGAGCCGGCGACCGTGACCGGCTCGACGACGGCGAACGGCGTGACCCGTCCCGTACGGCCGACGCTGACGCGGATGTCCACCAGCTTGCTGTTGACCTCCTCCGGCGGGTACTTCCAGGCGATCGCCCAGCGCGGCGCCCGCGAGGTGGAGCCCAGCCGCCCCTGGAGCGGGATCTCGTCCAGCTTGACGACCACGCCGTCGATCTCGTGCTCGACGGCCGTACGGCGGGTGACGGGGTTGCCGTAGTGGGCGATGAACGCGCGCACCGCCTCCAGGGAGTCGACGACGGTGTTGTGCGCGGCCGTCGGCAGGCCCCATTCGCGCAGCAGGTCGTAGGCCTGCGACTGGCGGTCGATGGCGAAGCCCGCACGGGCGCCGACGCCGTGGACGACCATGTGCAGCGGGCGGCTCGCGGTGACCTTGGGGTCCTTCTGGCGCAGCGAACCGGCCGCGGCGTTACGGGGGTTGGCGAACGGCGGCTTGCCGTCGGCGACCAGGCGCTCGTTGAGCTCCAGGAACTTCTCCATCGGGAAGTAGACCTCCCCGCGGACCTCGACCAGCTCCGGGATCCGCTCGCCCTTGAGACGGTGCGGGATCTCGGCGATCGTGCGGACGTTGGGGGTGATGTCCTCGCCGGTACGGCCGTCGCCGCGGGTCGCGGCGCGGGTGAGCCGGCCGTGCTCGTAGGTGAGGTTGACGGCGAGGCCGTCCACCTTCAGCTCGCACAGGAAGTGGTACCCGGCGCTCTTGGGGTCGCCGCCCAGCTCGCCCGCGATCCGCTCGGCCCAGGCGGCCAACTCCTCGTCGTCGAAAGCGTTGTCGAGGGAGAGCATCCGCTCGCGGTGCGCGACCTCGGTGAAGTCCGTGGCGTACGCCCCGGCCACCTTCTGCGTCGGCGAATCCGGGGTGCGCAGTGACGGGTGCTCGTCCTCCAGCGCCTCCAGGGAGCGCAGCAGCTTGTCGAACTCCGCGTCGCTGACGACCGGGGCGTCCTTCACGTAGTACCGGAAGCGGTGCTCCTCGATCTGCTCAGCGAGCTGCGCGTGCTTCTCCCGCGCCGCTGCGGGCACATCGGATACCGCTGCGTGCTGTTCGCCAGCCACCGTCTTGTCCTCCCGTGGTCCTTGAGTGCCGTCACTCAGGGTTGTCTGCGAGCGATCTCGCCGCCCGGACGCAGTGGGCGAGCGCCGAGCGGGCATATGCGGGCGAAGCGCCCGCCAGCCCGCACGAGGGAGTGACGACCACGGACTCGGCGAGAATCCCTGGTGTCAGCCCCAGCCTGCGCCACAGCGTCCTGACACCCATGACGCTACCGGCAGGGTCTGACAATCGGCCGTCCACGCCCGGCACCACGCCCGCGAACAGGGCCGTACCGCCCTCGACGGCCTCCCCGATCGCCTCGTCCTCACGCTCGGTGAGCAGCGAGAAATCGAACGAGATGCCCGCCACCCCGGCCCGCCGCAGCAGTCCGAACGGCACCGCGGGCGCACACGAGTGGACGACGACGGGCCCGCCCTCCGCCACCGCGACAAGATCACGCAGCGCGCCCTCGACCACCGCCCGGTCCACGGCCCGGTGGGTGCGATAGCCGCTGGCGGACTTCACCCGCCCCTGGAGCACCGCCGTCAGCGACGGCTCGTCCAGCTGCAGCACGACCTCGGCGCCGGGCACCCGCCGCCGTACGTCCGCGAGATGCCCGCGCAGCCCCTCCGCCAGCGACGCCGTGAGATCCCGGCAGGCCCCGGCATCGCTCAGGGCGGCCTCGCCACCCCGCAGCTCCAGGGCGGTGGCGAGCGTCCACGGGCCGACCGCCGAGACCTTCAGCGGCCCCTCGTACCCCTGCGTGAACTCCTCCAGCGCGTCGAGGTCCTCGCCGAGCCAGGCGCGGGCGCGGCGGGTGTCGCGCCCCGGCCGGTCGCTGATCCGCCAGCCGCTGGGCTCCACATGGGCCCAGACCTCGACGAGCATCCCGATGGTCCGGCCGATCATGTCGGCGCCGGGGCCCCGGGCCGGCAGCTCCGGCAGATACGGGAAGGCCTCCAGGGACCCGGTGACGGTCTTCGCCGCTTCCCGCGCATCACCGCCCGGCATCGACCCGATGCCGGTCGCCGCGCCCGCGGCCCACTTGTGCGTGCTGTTCGTGCTCACCCAGAGAGGGTATGCGGCGGGCCGAGGTGGGCGAGGCGGGGTGTTGCCGCCCGGCCTCGGCCGCCGGTTGCTCAGACCCGCGCCCGCACGCCCCGCCACCCCATGACCGCCGCGGCCGCCAGCGCGCCCGCCGCCAGGGCGAAGGCGAGGGCCGCGCCCGGGTGGCCGCCGTCCGCCCCGGTGAACACCGCGCCCATGCCCGCGATACCGACCAGCGAGCCGATCTGGCGGTTGGCGTTCAGGGTCGCGCCGGCGATGTCGGCGTGCTCGCTGCCCGCGACCGCCATCAGGACGCCGGTCATCGCCGGGGAGGCGATCCCGCTGCCGACGTTGGTGACGGCGAGCACCACCGCGATCACCCAGTACGGCAGGCCGGGCGCGAGGACCAGGAAGAGGACGGCATAGCCCGCCGCGGAGACCGCCAGGGAGGCGGTCAGGGCCGCCCGGTTGCCGATGCGCAGCCCGAACCGCGCGTAGAGCATGTTGCCCAGCGGGATGATCAGGACGGCGGGCAGCATCTGCAGCCCGGCCGTGACGGGGCCGGCGCCGCGCGCGGTCTGGAGGAACAGGCCGAGGACGAACAGCGCCCCGTAGAAGGCGAAGTTGAAGAGGAAGCCGATGGCGTTGGCCGCGGCGAAGCGGCCGTCAGCGAAGAGCGCGACCGGCAGGATCGGGGTGCGCGCGGCGCGTTCGCGTACGGCGAATCCGGCCGCGGCGAGCAGCGTCACCGCGAACGCCCCCAGCACCCAGGGCGACGACCAGCCCTTGTCGGGCCCCTCGATGAGCCCGTAGCTGAGCGAGCCGAGCGCGAGCAGCCCCAGGACGTGCCCGCCGCCGCCCAGCGCGGAGCCGCGCGCCGGTACGGCCGCGATGACCCGAGGGGTGAGCAGCAGCGCGACGATGCCGATGGGGAGATTGACGAGAAAGATGCTGCGCCAGCCCAGGGTGCCGACCAGGAGGCCGCCGATGGACGGGGCGAGCCCGATGGACGTCGAGACGATCGCCGACCAGATACCGAGGATCTTCGCCCGGCGGGCCGGCTCGGGGAAGGCGTTCATCAGCAGGGAGAGCGAGCTGGGCATGAAGAGCGCCGCGCCCACTCCTTGGGCGAAGCGGGCCGCCACCAGGGCGGCGCCGTTGGGGGCCGCGGCGCCCACCAGGGACGCGGCGGTGAACGCGGCGAGGCCGATGAGATAGATCCGGCGGGCCCCGAACCGCTTGGCCAGCGACCCGGCGAGCAGCAGCAGCGACGCAAAGGCCAGGACATAGCCGTCGACGACCCAGGTCAGGCCGGACATGGTCAGACCGAGGTGGTCCCGCAGGACGTCGGCGGCCACATTCATGATGCCGGTGTCCAGGCTCGCCATCACGAACCCGAGGGCCAGTACGAGGAGTTGGAGTCCGCCACGGGGTGCGTTACGGGGCGAAGCGGCGGGGCCGGCCTCGCCCGCCGCCCGGCGCGGCGCCGCTGTCTGAGTGATCATGGATTTAGTTAAAGTTATATCCATTCAGCGGGGCAATGATTACAGCTATAACTTTACTGAACGCATACGAAAGAGGCCCTGGGGCACACCCCAGGGCCTCGGCCGGCTCGACGAACGGCTAGGACTTGTCCGCGGGGCCGGCGCCCCGGCCACCGCGCCCCAGCGCCTTCAGCAGGTCATCGCGCAACGCGGCCCGCTCCTCGTGCGAGAGGTGGTCGAGCGGCGACTCCGTGCCCATCCGCCGCAGCAGATCCAGCCGCAACTCCCGCCCCGCATCGGTCAGTACGAGCTGCTTGGCCCGCCCGTCCAGAGGGTGCGGCCGCCGCTCCACCATGCCCTGTTTCTCCAGCTTGGAGATGACATAGGTGACATTCGGCGGCTCGCAGCACAACACCCCGGCCAACTCCCGCGCGGTCTTCGGCTCGCCGAGCTCCTCCAGCGCCTTCGCCTGGGTCGGCGTCAGTTCGAGTTCGGCGACCCGGCTGCGCTGATGGGCGTCCAGAGCGCGGCTCAATTCGGCGACGAGCCCCCGGATCTCCCGGAACCCGCACCCCGCAGCCGCGGTCGCCTTCGCTTCTTTGGTCACCCATGCAGCGTACGTCGCCCGCGGCGGAAGCGGCGGGGCCGCGGGCGCTCACCTCCGGCGCTCAGCGCCCCGGCCGCACCGTCACATCGTTGATCTCCGCGTCCCGCGGCAGATCGATGGCCGCGAGGACGGTCGTCGCCACCGACTCCGGGTCGATCCACCGGGAAGGGTCGTACTCCTTGCCCTCCTGCTGGTGGACGCTCCCCTGCATCGGTGTCGCCGTACGCCCCGGATAGACCGAGGTCACGCGTACGCCGTTGCCGTGCTCCTCCGCCCGCAGAGCATCGGCCAGCGCCTTGAGGCCGTGCTTGCTCGCGGCGTACCCGCCCCACTGGGCGTGCGCGTTGAGCCCCGCACCGGAGTTGACGAAGACGACATGGCCCTCGGCGACCCGCACCAGCGGCAGCAGCAGCCGGGTGATCTCGGCGGGCGCGACGAGGTTGACGGCGAGCTGGCGCTGCCAGGCCTTGGCCGGCAGATCGCCGACCGCTCCCAGTTCCACGACGCCCGCGATGTGCTGGAGGGAGTCGATACGGGTCGGCAGCGGCTGCTGGCCGAAGGCCCAGGAGAGCTTCTCGGGGCGGGCGAGGTCACCCACGAGCGTGCGGGCGCCGGGGAACTGCGCGGCCAGCTCCTTGGCCCGTACGGCGTCCCGCGCCAGCAGCCACAGGTCCTCCCCGCGCTCCGCGAGGCGCCGTGCGACCGCCGCTCCGATGCCCGACCCTGCGCCCGTGATCAAGTGCGTACCCATGGTGCGATCGTAACGGGGGCCGGGCGACGGGTCCGCCCGGCGGGCTCAGCCCTCGATGCCCGCCTTCTCCTCCAGGTAGGCCAGCGCACCCACGCCGTCCTCCGCGAAGAACACCAGGTCGGTGAGCGGCAGCGGCAGGAAGCCCTCCGACTCCATCCGCAGGAACTGCTCCTTCAACCCGTCGTAGAAACCGGCGGTGTTCAGCAGCACGACCGGCTTGGTGTGCAGACCGTGCTTACGCAGCTCCAGGATCTCGGTGGCCTCGTCCAGCGTGCCCGTGCCGCCGACCATGACGACGATCGCGTCGGCGCGCTCCAGCAGCAGCGCCTTGCGCTCGGCGAGGTCCTTGGTGACGATCATCTCGTCCGCGCCCTCGTACGCCTTGTGCGCCAGGAACTCCACCGAGATCCCGACGAGCTTCCCGCCCGCGCCGCGCACGCCGTCGGCCATCACCTTCATCAGCCCGGTGTCCGAGCCGCCCCAGACCAGCGCATGGCCACCCTTGCCGATCAGCTCGGCGAACTGGCGGGCGGGGGTGACATAACGGTCATCGAGGTCGGCGGCGGAGCAGAAGACGCAGATGTTCATACGGTCACGATACGGACCGGGCGGCGGCTCCGGGCCCTGGGCCCCGGGCAGGGGTACGTCATCGGCCACCGGGCGGGGCGGGCAGCCGGGGCGGGGTGTGCGCACCCCGCCCCGGCCCTGGCGCCGGTCCTGACACCGGCCCGGTGGCCCGCCCGTCTCTCGCCTCGGCCGGGCCCGGGACCAGGCCCTTCGGGCCTTAGATCAGGCCCTGGTCCAGCATCGCGTCCGCGACCCGCTCGAACCCGGCGATGTTCGCGCCGGCGACGTAGTCGCCCGGCAGCCCGAACCGCTCGGCCGTCTCGTAGCACGTGTCGTGGATCCCGCGCATGATGGCCGCGAGCTCCCCCTCCGCGCGCTCGAACGTCCACGCCTCACGTGCGGAGTTCTGCTGCATCTCCAGCGCGCTGGTCGCCACGCCGCCCGCATTGGCGGCCTTCCCCGGGCCGAAGGCCACACCGGCCTCCTTCAGGAGCGCCACCGCCTCCGGGGTGGTCGGCATGTTCGCGCCCTCGGAGACCGCCTTGACGCCGTTGCGGATCAGGATCCGGGCGGCGTCCGCGTCCAGTTCGTTCTGGGTGGCCGACGGCAGCGCCACATCGCAGGCGACATCCCACACCCGTCCGCCGGGAACGTATGTGGCCGACACCCCGCGCCGCTCGGCGTACTCGCTGATCCGCCCGCGCTCGACCTCCTTGATCTGCTGGAGCAGCGCCAGGTCGATGCCCTTCTCGTCGACGACGTAGCCGCCCGAGTCCGAGCAGGTCAGTACGTTCGCGCCGAGCGCCTGCGCCTTCTCGATCGTGTAGATCGCGACATTGCCGGACCCGGAGACCACGACCTGCTGCCCGTCGAGCTCCTCGCCGCGCCGCTTGAGCATCTCCTCGGTGAACAGCACATTGCCGTAACCGGTGGCCTCCGTACGGGCCTTGGAACCGCCCCACTCCAGGCCCTTGCCGGTCAGCACACCGGCCTCCCAGCGGTTGGTGATCCGCCGGTACTGGCCGAAGAGGTAGCCGATCTCGCGGCCGCCGACGCCGATGTCACCCGCCGGTACGTCCGTGTGCTCACCGAGATGGCGGTGCAGCTCGGTCATGAACGACTGACAGAACCGCATCACTTCGGCATCCGACTTGCCGTGCGGGTCGAAGTCGCTGCCGCCCTTGCCACCGCCGATGTTCAGGCCGGTGAGGGAGTTCTTGAAGATCTGCTCGAAGCCGAGGAACTTCACGATCCCCAGATTCACGGACGAATGGAACCGCAGACCGCCCTTGTACGGGCCGAGCGCGCTGTTGAATTCCACCCGGAAGCCGCGGTTGACGTGGATCGCCCCGGAATCGTCCTGCCAGGGCACCCGGAACATGATCTGCCGCTCCGGCTCGCAGAGCCGCTCCAGCACCCTGGCCTCGACGAACTCCGGACGGGCCGCCAGCACGGGGGCCAGCGTCTCCAGCACCTCCAGAGCGGCCTGGTGGAATTCCGGCTCCCCGGGATTCCGCCGCACCAGCCCCGCGTGCAGAGAGGCCGGCCCGGCCGTATGTGCGCCGGTCTTGACCTCATTTTGAACACTCGACATGACTTGCGTTCCCTTCGTGGCCGAACGAAAAGCCGCTTGCGGTCCGGATCACGGCAGATCCTCGACGCAGCGACCACAGACGTCCCGTCGCTCCGCCGACCTTACTTGCCGACCTCTTGCCGTTCGACAACACCACCCGAGGTGGCGCCGTCCCTCTGCGTCCGGCGGATGCCTGCCACCGTCACCACGTCCCGTGCCGATTCGCTGATGTCCGTCCTTGCCGTCTCGCCAGCAACTCTGTGTTACGTGGAACCCCGCACGAGGACGTTCGGTTGCATGGCGAACAGGGACGCCCACCCGGCCGCACCGCCGTTCCCCGTCCTGACTATGTCTCCCCGACGCTCTCCTCGACATGTCTCTCTTTTTGTCAACGGCACCGGCAAGTTGTTGCCCGGCCGCGCCCCCCGCGCGCAGCACGTCGGCGGCGCACTCCGTCGCGCATAAATGCCTGGACGCTGCGCCCCGGGTCCCGTTACCGTGCGCCCATGTCCAGCCCCGAGGCATCAAGACGCTAGCCACCGGCCGTCCGGTGGCCTGCTCTTCACGCGGCGTCATGCCGAAGCCCACGCTCCGGGCCCTTTCCCCATAAGGCCCTGAGCGCTGCCGGCCGCGCCCGCTGCCACCGGATCACCGATCGCGTCATCGACCGCGTCACCGATCACCCGGCCGTCCGGCCGCGGGGTCCGCCGGTCGCTCGATCTCTCCCGTGGTTGCCTTGCGGAGTCCTGGAGTCTCGCTGTGCCGTTCGCTCGTCATGTTCCGTCTGCCCGTAGCGTTCCCCTGACCGTCCATCTGCTCGCCCTGGCGGTATTCGCCCAGGGCACCTCCGAATTCATGCTGTCCGGCCTCGTCTCGGACATCGCCCACGATCTCCACATCTCCCTCCCGGCTGCGGGCGCGCTGACCTCGGCGTTCGCGGTCGGAATGATCGTGGGCGCGCCGCTGATGGCCGTCCTGAGCCTGCGCTGGTCACGCCGTCGCGCGCTGCTGACGTTCCTGATCGCGTTTCTGCTCGTCCATGTACTCGGCGCGGTCACCACCGGCTTCGCCGTGCTGCTGGTCACGCGTGTCGTCGCGGCGCTGGCCAACGCGGGTTTCCTGGCGGTGGCCGTCGCGACCGCGAGCGGCCTGGCCGCGCCGGACGCCAAGGGGCGGGCCACCTCCGTGCTGCTCGGCGGCATCACCCTCGCCTGTGTCGCGGGCGTCCCGGCGGGCGCCTGGCTCGGCCAACTGTGGGGCTGGCGCTCGGCGTTCTGGGCGGTGGCCCTCCTGTCCGTACCGGCCGTCGTCGCCATCCTCCGGTCCGTACCGGCGGACAAAGGCTCCCGCGGCTCCTCCGCCGCCACCGGCGCCCGCGCCGAACTGCGCGCCCTGCGCAACCCGCGCCTGATCGTCACCCTGCTCCTCGGCGCCCTGGTCAACGGCGCCACCTTCTGCGCCTACACCTACCTCGCCCCTCTCCTCACCCATGTGACCGGACTCTCCGCGGCCTGGGTGCCCGGCGTGCTGGCGCTTTTCGGCCTGGGGTCGTTCCTCGGTGTCACCGTCGGCGGCCGGCTCGCCGACGCGCGGCCCCTCCGCCTCCTCGTCACAGGCGGGCCCGCCCTGCTCATCGGCTGGGCCGCCTTCGCGCTGACGGCCTCGATCCCGGCGGCGACCGCCGTGCTCGTTCTCGCCCAGGGCACCCTCTCCTTCGCCGTCGGCTCCACGCTGATCTCCCAGGTCCTGTACGTGGCCGCCGAGGCGCCGACCCTGGCCGGCGGATTCGCCACCGCCGCCTTCAACGTGGGCGGTGCGCTCGGCCCCTGGCTGGGTGGCCTCCCCCTCACCGCCGGGCACGGCTACCGCTCCCCCCTCTGGGTCAGCGCACTCCTGGTGGCGGCCGCGCTCACCACCGCAGGCGTGGCCCAGGCACTACGGCGACGCTCCACGCCCCCCACCGCGCCCGACTCCCAAGCCGCCGAACGCCCCGTCGTCCACCCCACCGACCGACCCGCTGACCGCTGACCCGTGACCGGCGACCGGCGACCGGCGACCGGCGACCGGCGACCGGCGACCGGCGACCGGCGACCGGCGACCAACAGTCCGGTCTCCTCGCCGCCGATGAGGACCTGGTCCTCGTCGGCGGCGCGGGGGCCCGCCCCGATTCAGACTTCGGACCCGACCGCCTCGGCAGCAGGCACCGCCGCCCCCTCATCGGTGTGACGCGTCTCAGCGCTGCGCTCGATCTCGGCCTGGACCATCTTCTCCATCGGATCGGCGGAGCTTCCGCCCGCGGCGACCATCGCCACCAAGATGGCCACCACCGTCAGCACCGTCCCCAGCCAGACCATCGTGTGCACCGGCAGCGTGTACGCACCGATGACCTTGAGCACGCACTCGGTCAGCAGGACGCTCCCCCATATCGCGGAGAACCTGCGCTCGGCACGCCGGAACCGTTCGGAGCCCGTCATCAGCCGCTCCCACGCGGCGTCCCCGGCGGCGCTCCCCTTCGTCACCCAGGGCTTGAGGCCCGCGGTCATCAGCGGCCGCTTCAGCCGGACGGAGAGCAGGATCGTTATCCCGATGACGCTGCTCACCGCACTGTCCTTGGCCAGCATCAACCGCGGATCCCCGGCCACCGCACTCATCGCCAGGCCCACGACGTTCACGATCAGTATCAGCAGTGCCAGGCCGTTGACGCTCCGGCTGCTGACCAGGCCCCACACCGTACGCAGCGCCGGCACCACGCTGCTCCAGCCCAGTGCGGCCACCGTGCTGAGGCCGAAGCCGTCGCTGAGGAGGTAGTACGAGGCCACCGGAATTCCGGCGTCCACGATCAGCGGCACAAAGGCCTTCAGGGCCGAATTGCCCTCTCCCTGCCCCTCGCCCCGGGTCTGACTACCGCTCTGACCGCTGCTCTGACCTCTGCTCTGACTCATGGCGGACTCCCCCGAGTTGGGCGGCGAACTGCCGCTGGTGGTGCGTCTTCTCTCTGGCACCTTCAGCTTCGTCCACGGCCTCGCCCGGCAACAGTCGCTCCCGTCCCGACTTATCCATGACATTTGTCAGATCCGGCGTCGCGCCTCCGCGCCCCCGCAGGTCACACGGGATGCCGCCGGAACGGATGCAGGTGGTGGGAACTGAGCGACGAGGGCTGCGCGGTGAGAGCTGAGCGGTCAGGGCTGCGCGGTAAGGACCCGAGCAGTGACCGCCCCCGCCCTACGCCTCCGCCCGAGCCCGCCGCTCCGTGGTCGCGATCGTCGCCGAGCCGACCACGCGGGTCCCGTCGTAGAGGACGATCGCCTGACCGGGGGCGACGCCCCGTACCGGCTCCGTGAACTTGACGCGGAGCTCGGTGCCGTCGACCAGATCCGCGGTGACCTCGGTTTCGCCGCCGTGGGCGCGGAGCTGGGCGGTGTACGTGGCGGGGCCGGCCGTGGGGGGACGGCCGCACCAGCGGGGGCGGATGGCGGTCAGGGCCGTGACGTCGAGGGAGGCGGCGGGGCCGACCGTCACGGTGTTGGTGACCGGGGAGATGTCCAGGACGTAGCGCGGCTTGCCGTCGGGGGCCGGGTGGCCGATGCGCAGGCCCTTGCGCTGGCCGATGGTGTAGCCGTAGGCGCCCTCGTGGGTGCCGAGGACCGTGCCGGACTCGTCGACGATGTCGCCCGGGGCCGCGCCCAGGCGCTTGGCGAGGAAGCCCTGGGTGTCGCCGTCGGCGATGAAGCAGATGTCGTGGCTGTCCGGCTTCTTGGCGACGAACAGGCCACGGCGGGCGGCCTCTTCGCGGATCTCGGCCTTGGTGGTGAGGGTGTCGCCGAGCGGGAACATGGCGTGCGCCAGCTGGCGGTCGTCGAGGACGCCGAGGACGTAGGACTGGTCCTTGGCTATGTCGGAGGCGCGGTGCAGCTCGCGGCTGCCGTCCTCGCGGCGGACCACCGTGGCGTAGTGGCCGGTGCAGACGGCATCGAAGCCGAGCGCGAGGGCCTTGTCCAGCAGGGCCGCGAACTTGATCTTTTCGTTGCAGCGCAGGCAGGGGTTGGGCGTGCGCCCGGCCTCGTACTCGGCGATGAAGTCGTCGACGACGTCCTCGCGGAAGCGCTCGGCGAGGTCCCAGACGTAGAAGGGGATGCCGATGACGTCGGCGGCGCGGCGCGCATCGTGGGAGTCCTCGATGGTGCAGCAGCCGCGCGCGCCCGTGCGGAACGACTTCGGGTTCTCGGAAAGCGCGAGATGCACGCCGGTCACGTCGTGGCCGGCCTCGGCGGCGCGGGCCGCGGCGACGGCGGAGTCGACGCCGCCGGACATGGCGGCGAGTACGCGGAGGCGGCGGGGGGCGTCATCAGTCATAGCCAGTCCAGGGTAAGCGGAACTGTCGGCGGCGGGGAAAGCGTTATGCGGGGCATGGCCAAGAGCGGGGAGCGCGGGGACGGGAAGCTGCCGGGCGTGACGCGGCGGCGGGCGTTGTGGATCGGGGGTGCGGGGGTGGTGGCTGCGGGGACGGCGGCGCTGGCGGCCACGGGTGAGCTGTCTCACTGGTGGTGGCGGCTGCCGGGGAACGTCCGGCCGCGGAAGGCGGGCGCCGTCGACTATCGGGGCGCGCAGTGGGTCGAGGCGTCCCCGGAGAATTACCGGACGGCGGACCGGCCGGCGGATTACGGGATCGACCGGGTGGTGGTGCATGTCGTCCAGGGGAGCTTCGCGACCGCGCTGAAGGTGTTCCAGGACCCGGGGCACGAGGCCGCGGCGCACTACGTCGTACGCAAGGACGGCCATATCGCGCAGACGGTGCGCGAGCTGGACGTGGCGTTCCACGCGGGAAACCGGGGCTACAACGAGCGGAGCGTCGGGATCGAGCACGAGGGGTTCGTGGACCGGCCGGAGTCGTTCACGGATGCCATGTACACGTCGTCGGCGCGGCTGACGGCCCGGATATGCCATCGCTACGGGTTCCCGGCCGACCGGGAGCACATCGTCGGCCATGTGGAGGTGCCGGGGACGGATCACACCGATCCCGGGCCGCACTGGGACTGGGACCGGTACATCGGGCTCGTGGTGACCGAGGTGCGCAAGCGGGAGGCGGCGGCGCAGACCTGAGCGGGCCGGCGCCGGGCCGCCCGGGGCCCGGCGCGGAACCGCCTCAGCTCAGGCCGGCGCTGCGGGCCCGTTCCACCACCGGGCCGATGGCCTCCGCCAGCGCCGCCACGTCCTCCGCGGTGGAGGTGTGGCCGAGCGAGAAGCGCAGCGTGCCGCGGGCGAGGTCCGGGGACATGCCGGCGGCCAGCAGGACGTGGCTGGGCTGGGCGACGCCGGCGGTGCAGGCGGAGCCCGTGGAGCATTCGATGCCCCGGGCGTCCAGGAGCAGGAGGAGCGAGTCGCCTTCGCAGCCGGGGAAGGAGAAGTGGGCGTTGGCGGGGAGCCGGCCCGCGGGGTCGGGGTCGCCGCCGAGGACGGCGTCGGGGGCGGCCGCGCGCACGGCCTTGATCAGGTCGTCACGGAGGGCGCCGATGTCGCGGGCGAACTCCTCGCGGTGTGCGACGGCATGGCGGCCCGCCGCGGCGAAGGCGGCGATCGCGGGGGTGTCGAGGGTGCCGGAGCGCACCTGACGCTCCTGGCCGCCGCCGTGCAGTACGGGCACGGGCGCGTAGGCGCGGCCCAGGAGCAGCGCGCCGATGCCGTACGGGCCGCCGATCTTGTGACCGGAGACGGTCATCGCGGCGAGCCCGGAGGCGGCGAAGTCGATGTCCAGCTGGCCGAACGCCTGCACCGCGTCCGCATGCAGCGGGATGTCGAACTCCCTTGCCACAGCGGCGAGTTCACGGACGGGCTGAATGGTGCCGATCTCGTTGTTGGCCCACATGACGGTGGCGAGCGCGACATCGGCGGGGTTGCGGGCGATGGCCTCGCGCAGCGCGTCGGCGTGCACCCGGCCGTAGCTGTCGACCGGCAGCCAGTCGATGGTGGCGCCCTCGTGCTCGGCGAGCCAGTCCACCGCGTCCAGGACGGCGTGGTGCTCGACGGGGCTGGCCAGGACGCGGGTACGCGCCGGATCGGCGGCCCGGCGGGACCAGTACAGGCCCTTGACCGCGAGGTTGTCGGCCTCGGTGCCGCCCCCCGTGAAGACGACTTCGCTCGGGCGCGCGCCGAGCGAGGCGGCGAGGGATTCCCGCGCCTCCTCAACGGTGCGCCGGGCCCGGCGGCCGGCGGCGTGCAGGGACGACGCGTTGCCGGTGACGGTCAGCTGGGCGGTCATCGCCTGCACCGCCTCCGGGAGCATCGGAGTGGTGGCGGCGTGGTCGAGGTAAACCATGGTGCGCACGATTCTACGAGGAGGCGCGCGGGGACCCGGGGGCGCATGTCGGGCGCGCGGATGCGCCGTGCGCCGTCGGCCGGGGAGGCGACCGGGGCGCCCGCTCCCGTTCGGGCCCGTCGCCCCCATGGACGCGTCCGTAAGGAGTGTCTAGCCTGACACTCATGACACAGTGGCTTCTGGACCGTACGTTCCGCACCGCGTCGGGCGACGAGGTGCGCTGGGCCGTCCTCGGGGAGGAACGGCCGGCGGCACCGGCGGTGGTGCTGCTGCACGGGACGCCGTTCTCCTCGTACGTCTGGCGGGGGCCCGCGCGCGCCCTCGCGGCGCGGCACCGGGTGTTCGTCTGGGACATGCCGGGCTACGGCGCCTCGGAGATGCGGGACGGGCAGGACGTGTCGCTCGGTGCGCAGGCGCGGGTGTTCGGGGAGCTGCTGGCCCACTGGGGGCTGGACCGGCCGGCCGTGGTGGCGCACGACTTCGGCGGCTGCGTCGCGCTGCGGGCGCATCTGCTGCACGGGGCGCGCTACGCGCCGCTGGCGCTGGTCGACCCGGTGGCGCTGGCGCCCTGGGGTTCGCCCACGTACCGGCTGCTGGGCGCGCACTCCGAGGTCTTCGCGCAGCTGCCGGCGGACCTGCACCGGGCGCTGGTGCGCGAGTACATCGCCTCGGCGAGCCATCGCGGGCTCCACCCCGACGTCCTCGACCGGCTGGTCGCGCCCTGGTGCACGGACGAGGGGCGGCCCGCCTTCTACCGCCAGATCGAGCAGAACGACCAGCGCTTCACCGACGGGATACAGGGCCAGTACGGGCAGCTCGCGCTGCCGGTGGCGGTGTACTGGGGCGCGCAGGACACCTGGATCCCGGCCGCCAAGGGGCGGGAGCTGGCCGCCCTGGTCCCGGGGGCCCGGCTGCGCCTCATCGAGGGCGCGGGGCATCTGGTGCAGGAGGACGCGCCCGCCGAACTCACCGCGGAGCTGGCGGAGTTCGTGGCGTCGGGCGGGTAGCGGCGGGCGGGGCGGGCGGTTACGGGGCGAGGGCGCGGGCGAGGGCACGGACGGTGCGCGCCGCGGCGTGCATCTCGTCCGCCGGCCCTCCGGACACCGGGGCCGGGACCGCGTCCTCCAGCGCGGCGCGCAGGCGCGCGAGGGCGTCCCGTGTGGGGCGGCCCGCCCGTCCGAAAGCGCCCAGCTCGGCGGCGAGTTCGGCCTCCAGGGCGGCCAGGGTCCGCAGGGTGCCCGGATCCTGGGGGCGCCCCGCAAAGGCCATCCGCAGCCGGTCGCGGAGGATGCCGACGGCCGCCGCCGTATCGCGCAGCAGCGTGCCGGTGGCCGCCCTGGCCGCGCTGCGCGAGACACCCGGCCCGCGCGGACCGAACGCCGCCGGTTCGGCCCCCTTCCGCAGCAGGGCCCGGACGTGGTCGGCCTCGGGGGCGCCGAACTCCTCAAGGACGGCGAGCGCGTCCCGCCAGTGCACACCGGCGCCCTGCCGGCGGCCCAGGGCGTTCTCGGCGTGCCCCCAGACGGCCAGCGCATCGGCCCGCCACCGCTCGCCGCCCGGCACCATCAGCCGCTTCGCCGCGTCCTGGGCGGCGGACGCGGCCTCGGCGGGCCGGACCAGCCCGGCCATCGCCTCGGCCGTCCGGGTACGGACCCGGGCCGCCCAGAGCCGCTGGCGGTCCTCCTCGAAGAGGGGCAGCGCCTCGTACGCCGCGCGCAGCGCCTCGGTGTGCCGGCCGGCCGACGACAGCGCCGTGGCGAGGGCGTACAGGCTGTGCGCCAGGCGCGACCGGCCGTCGCCCGTCCGGCGGACGAGGTCCACGCTCCGCTCGGCGAAGAGCACCGCCTCGCCGCCGTTGCCGGTCGCCGCCCACAGCCGCGCCAGCGCGGCCAGCGCGCCGGCCTCCCCCGGCTCGTCCCGCTGGTCGCGCCAGCCCTCCCAGGCCGTGGTCAGATGCCGTTCGGCCGCGTCGTACCGCCGCTGGTGGAGGGCGGTGATGCCGCGCGCGTACCCGGCGCGGAGGCGGGCGACGGAATCGCCGGAACGCCGCGCGAGGTCCTCGGCCCGCCGGGCCTGCGGCTCGGCCTCGGCGAACTTGCCCAGGGCGGTGTACGTCTCGGCCAGCGCGACGCGCGCCCGGCCCTCCGCCAGGCCGTCGCCCTCCCGGGCCGCCCGCGCCGCCACCGCGTGCGCGGCCGCTTCGTACGCCGCGGAGAGCGCCCCCGTGTCCGCCGTCACCCGGGCGAGCAGCAACAGATCGGCGGCGGGCCGGACGAGCCGCGGGGCCCGCGCCGCCACCTGACGCACCAGCGCCAGGAGAAGGGGGGTCTCCTCCGCCCAGGCGGCGAGCGCCGGGGTCGCGTCCGTCGCCCTGGGCAGGGACGGGGCGGACGCCCGGGTGAGCCGCGCGGGCCAGCGCTCCGTCGGGTAACGGGTCGCGTGCAGCCGGTGGCCCATGGCCAGGTACAGGTCCAGCAGCCGGGACAGCGCCCGCTCGCGCTGCTCCCGGGGCAGCTCGCGCTCGGCGATCCCCTCGGCGAAGGAACGGAGGGTGCCGGCGTGGCGGTAGTGGCCGCGGGCCGTCTTCTCCACCGCCCCGGCCGTCCGCAGCTCGTAGAGGTGGGTGCGCGCCTGCTTCGGTGTCGTGGCCAGCAGCGCGGCGACGGCCGGGAGCGGCAGCCCGCCGCCCTCCGGTACGGCCAGCAGCACGAAGGCGCGCCGCGCCGCGGGGCCGAGCTGCGCGTCGAGCCACTGGAGCAGCAGATGCTCGGGCAGCGCGGCGTACGCCTCGGTCGCCGGCAGCCGCTGCAGCGCGAGGGCGCCGGTCAGGCCGTCGGGCGCCGGGCGGCGCCGGGCGGTGAGCAGCACCGCGCCGGACCAGGGGCCCGGGTGCCGCAGCAGTGCGGTGAGCTCCTCCTCGTCGTCGCCCACGTCGTCCAGGACGAGCAGGACCCGCCGCCGGGCGGCCAACGCGGCGCAGTGCGCCCACCGTTCGGGACCGGCCTCCCGCATTTCGACGAACAGCGCCCCGTCGGGGAAGTCACCGGCCACCTCGTGGGCGACCCGCAGCGCCAGCGCCGTCTTGCCCGCCCCGGAGGGCCCGTGGACGGCCCAGCACGGCCGCTCCGCGTCCCCGCTGCGCAGGGCCGCCGTCAGTTCCGCGATCTCCTGCTCGCGGCCGAAGAAGTGCTCGGGGGCGGGCGGCAGGGCCGCGGCGCCGTCGCCCGTGCCCTCCTCGGTCCCGTCCTCGGCCGGCGGGCGGTGGCTCCCGGCCTCCGCACGGCGCGGCGGCGGCACGGTGCGCTCCGGCGCGGCCGGCGGCTCCTCCGGCACCGCGCCCCCCATCCGCTCCAGCACCGGACTGGCCAGCACCGCGAACGCCCGCGCCGACGCATGCAGCCGCAGCTCCCCCTCCGCGTCCCCCATCAGGACCGGGAAGTCCGGCAGCCGCCCCATGTACGGCTCCAGGGAGCGGCCGACCGCCTCGACGACTTCCACGGCCGCTTCGGCGCCGAGGCCGCTGAACAGCAGCTCGCGCACGCCGGGGCGGAAGTCGTAGACGGGCTCGGCCGGTTGGCCCGGTGGCGGCGGGCCCAGGGCGCGGTCCAGGGTGCGTGCGGCGGCCGCGTCCGGGGCCCGGTCGGTGCGTTCCAGGAGGCCGCCGAGCAGGATCTCCGCGACATGGGTGGGACCCGCGTCGCGCATCGTGGCGGCGCGCACCAGCTGCATCAGGGGGGTGGTCAGGGGACGGATCGCGGAGAGCCGGACGGCGAGGCGGTACGCCTCGGGCGAGAAGGCGCCCCGGAAGTGCGTGAGCAACTCCTCGGCGGTGCCGTGCGGCCGGGGCGGCGGGACGGGCAGCGGCGCCCCGTCCAGCAGCGCCGTTTCGATCAGATGCGGAACGCCGGGGCGGGTGACCAGCCCTGCCCACTGCTCCAGGGCGGAGGCGGTGGGGTGGAGGACGGGCAGCGCGAGGAGGCCGTCCGCGTCCGGGTCGCGCTCACCGCTGAGCGCGTCGCAGACGATGAGGCGCCCCACGGGGTCGAACTCGCCCGGTGCGGCCAGGAGCCGGGGCCGGGCATCGAGGGCGGTGCCGCGCCACAGCCGCCGGGGCAGCGGATTCAGTACGGCCACCGGGCCGCCGCGGCCCCAGGCGGTCAGCGCCCGTACGGCCTCCGGGCCGCGCCAGCCGGGGCTCGTACCGTCGGTGAGGAGGAAGGTCATCGACGCCCGCGCGGTGGCCCGCCGGGCGGACAGCGAGGCGGCCGGGTCCTGGGGGTCGATGGCATGGACCTCGACGGAGCGGAAGACCGTACTGCGGGTGAGGAGTGCGCGCAGTTCGGCGGCGAGCGGGCCCCACACCTGCAGCGACGGCGAGGAGTCCACCAGCAGCACGGCCGACCAGCGGCGTTCCTGGTCCGGGCGGGAGACGACATCGAGGAAGCCGGTCTCGGCGGCGAGCCGGACGGTGGCCTCGACGTCGGTGACGGTGCGGTGCGGATGGTCACGGGAGCGGCGCAGCGGGCGCAGCGCGCGGCCCAGCTGCTGGGCGTCGGGCAGTGCGCGCCCGCCGGGGACGCGGGCGGGGCGGGCCCGCTCCGCGCCCGGCCGGCCGCCCTGGCTGCCCATGGCGTACAGGGCGCGGCGGGACGGGCCGTCGGGGGTGACCGGCTCGGCGGCGTCATCGGCTCCGTCGGGGTCGGGCGCTGCGGATGACGGCTCCGCGGACTCACCGGGTCCGGCGGGCCCGGGTCCGTCCGCGGGCGCATCCGACGGCTCGGTGAGGGGCTCCGGGGACTCCCCCGCCACCGCGGCCGGGTCCGCCGCCGCCTCGCCGTCGCGGCCCGTCCCCGCGTGGTCCGCCTCGGTGGCGTCCGCGCCGGGCCCGGCTTCCTGCGGCGCGGCGTGCCCCTCGATCACCCGCGCCAGCCACAGGACATCGAGGAGTTCGGTGGCCCCGAGGTCGTAACCGGCGGCCGACATCGCCTGCCGTAGTCGGTCGATCATGGCGACAGCGGCTCGTCGAGGCGGTGCAGCACGGCGGCGAGCAGCTCTTCCTTGGTGAGGTCGGCGCCGCTGATGCGCAGATGGACGGCGGCCAGGAGCTGGTCGGTGGCCAGGGTCTGGGTCTTGGAGCGCTGGTGGAAGACCTCGATGAGGTCCTCGGCGGCGGCGACCGCCCGCTCCCCCAGGTTGTGTTCGATGATCTTGCGCAGCCGGTCGCCGGTCGGTTCGGGCAGGTCCAGCCGTACGCAGCGGCGCATGAAGGCGGGCGGGAAGTCCCGTTCGCCGTTGCTGGTCATGATGACGATCGGGAAGTGGCCGCAGCGGACCACCCCGCGGTGGACCGTCACCCGCTCGCGGCTGCCGCTCAGCAGGACCGGTACCTCCTGCTGGTGTTCGGGCAGCCGGGCCAGCTCCGGGATCTCGAACTCGCCCTCCTCCAGAACGACCAGGAGGTCGTTGGGCAGGTCGATATCGGCCTTGTCGAGCTCGTCGACGAGCAGCACACGGGGACGGTCGGCCGCCAGGGCCGTGCCCAGCGGGCCGAGGCGCAGATACTGGCCGATGTCGCCGGACGCGGCGGCGCGCCGGGCGCGGGGGCGGCGGCCGGAGCCGCGCGGCGCCTCCCGCTCGCGGCGCAGCGAGGCCTCGCGGAGCCGGCCCACGGCGTCGTAGCGGTAGAGGGCGTCCTGCAGCGTGGAGCGGCTGTTGACCGACCAGCGCAGGACGTCACCCAGGCCCAGCTCCTCGGCCACGGCGCGGGCCAGCGAGCTCTTGCCGGCGCCGGGGCGGCCGGTGACCAGCAGCGGGCGGTGCAGATGCAGGGCGGCGTTGACGACGGAGATCTCGTTGCGCTCCAGGAGGTACGGGGCGCGGGGTGCCGGGGTACGGGTGGCCGGGGACCCCGGAAAACACCGCCAGGGCGGCGGGGCGGGCAGGTCCGACGGGCCGCGGAAGACCCACCAGTCCTCGGGCTCCGCCGCCGGGTCGTCGTATGCGCCGGCTGCGCTCTGTCCGGTCACCGCACGTTCTCCTCGTCGATTGCTGCACACACAGGCGTTGTTGGCAGGGGGCCCGCCGGGCCGACGGTCAGGGCTGGGTCAGCACCCAGGCGTCGGGGGCGAGTTGCGGGGGACGGTGGTCGGGTGCGTCGTAGAGCAGGGACAGCCTACGGCCGTGGTGGCCGGCGCTCTCGGGCTCGGCCATCGCCTTGGCCCGCTCCAGGCGCACGACCTCGGGGACCTCGGTGTGGTCCGTGCCGTCGACCAGGGCCAGCAGGTCCTGAGCGATGTGCTCGCCGTGCTCGGCGCGGTGCCACAGCACGGTGTGCACGCCCGCCTGGACGCACTGCCGCAGCAGCGTGCCGTGGTGGTGCGGTGCGCAGCAGACGATCACCGTCCCGGCGTCGCGGTGGACCTCCAGCTGGGCGCGGGCGACCTTGCGGTCGGTGTGCCGGTCGTCGAGGACGAGGCGTTTGGCGTGCGGGAGGGCGGCGGTGCGCTGTTTCCAGCCGGCGTAGCTCTCCCGTGAGCGTTCGGCCGTCCGGACCACCACGCGGCGGGTGATGCCGGGCGCGAACGGGCCGTCCTCGTCGCTGTCGGGCGATTCCCAGGAGTCGACGTCCAGGCCGAGCCAGGCGGACGGCAGGAAGTACTCGACGAGGGCGGTCTCCGGGTCCTCCCGGACCTCGGTGCGCAGCACTCGGCGGATGTCGTCGACCACCTGCTCGCTGTCCGTCTCGGTGTCCCTCACCAGCGCGAGCCGGTGCGACTGGCCGTCGGCGAAGGTCCAGATCTGGTACGTGAAGCGACGGCCGGTGGGGGTGGGCAGCAGCTCCACCTGGACGCGCGGGGCGAGGGCGGCGGGCGCGGGGACGACGACCGCGGGGAGGCCGGGGAAGGCCGTGCGGACGGGAGCGGCGGCGGCCTCGACATCGGCGCGGAACTGGCTGACCGCCGCCTCGTCCACCCCCGACCGGGCGGCCACCCGCTCGACCCAGGCGTCCAGGTCCTCGGCGGGATAGGGACCGGCCGCCCGCTCCTCGACGCCGATCCGGACCACCCCTTGCAGCAGCGGCGGTACGGGCGCGCCGGTGGCGGCGCCGAAGCCTTCGAGTGCGTCCATGGCATCGGCGAGGCCCGTGACGGCGGGCAGCTCCGGGGCGTGCGGCAGGACGCGTTCCAGGAGGGTGCGGGGGTCCGTGCGGGTGCAGTGGGCGAGCAGCCCGGCGAGGTCGCGGCGCTGACGGGTGGTCAGATACTCGCCGGGGCGGACCGTACGGGCGGCGCGGCGCAGCCGTTCCCAGTCCTGGCGGGTGTCGTAGCGGGACGGCCGAAGATGGGGTGCGTGGGGGTCATAGGGGGTGGCGGCCACCGGCGGCTCGTAGTCCCTTACGAGATCGAGGAGTTCGGGCAGGCCGCGGCGGACGCTCGTCGCCAGGCCGACGAGGCGGTCCAGGTCGGCCGCCGGGCCCGCCGAGGGTCTGCCGAGCCGGGCGGCAAGGCGTTCCTCGCAGGCCAGGACCGCCTCGCGGCCGTTGAGGACCCGTTCCAGCGCGGTGAGCAGCTGCTGCACCCCGCGCCGGGCGGTGGGCACCGCCGAGGGCGGCAGCGCGGGGAGTTCGGCCTCGATGGCCGGGACGCTGATGGCGTACATCGTCGGTGGCTGCGCCCCGGGGGCGGCGGCCTCGGGCGCGCGGTGCACGGCCGCGACCAGCCCGACCACGGCCTGGCGTTCGCGGTCCCACAGCGGCCCGCCGCTGAAGCCCTCGGTGACCTGGGCGCCGCCGAGCACGTCCAGCGCGATCCAGGGCGGTGCGGACACCCGGGGCACGGCGCGGACCGTGGGCAGCGGATTGCCGCTGGCCCATAAGGCGATGACCTCGCCCGCGTAGTTGTGCTGGAGGAACGGTGCGGGCTCGGCGCCCTCGGGCGGGGCGTCCGTCAGCTCCAGTACGGCGAGATCACCGTGGTAGGGCACCCGCCCCGGCTCGACCGGATCGCGCCCGGCCGCCCTGGCCCGCGGCGGCACCCACATCTCCCGTACGACCCGGGCGGACAGGTCCCGGTCGGCGGCGACATGGGGCAGCCGGAGCGTGACCGTGTCGCCGTGACCGGGCGTGTCCTGGGTGAACCGCCCCCTGCCCAGGGCGCTGTTGACCACATGGGCGCAGGTCAGGACGAGTCGCTCGGCGACCAGCACGCCCGCCCCGACGGCCCTGGCGCCGTCCCGTACGGAGGCGAAGGACAGCTGGAGCGGGGTGTCCGGACCGGCGCCGGGGATCACGGCGTGGTCCCCCCGGGGTCACCCGCGCCGGCGCCGAGGTTCCATTTGGCGGAGACCTTGAAGCTCGCGTCGCCCTTGCCGGAGAAGACGCCCAGGCGCAGATCGGAGCCGAGCGTGACGCCGAACTCCACGGTGACCTCGTCGGGGCGGTGGCTGCCGCCGGAGATTGAGCGGTGGATCTGGGCGAGGACGCCGCCGAGCGGGCGCAGGGCCTCTTCCAGGGTCTCGCCGCCGCGGGTCAGCGCGCGGCTCATCCGGCTGTCCACGCTGACCGGCGCGGCGGACCCGAAGGCCTCGGGCAGTTCCAATTCACCGTCGGGGGCGGGCGCTTGGTCCGGCACCGCGGCGGACTGCCCGGCCGGCGGCTCCTCGGCCCGCAGCCATACGACGGTCCCGTCATCCATCTTGAGCGCCACGTCCCCCATATCGGCCAGTCTGACATGAGCCGCACGCTCACCGCGCGCACTTTCACGTCACACTTTCCGCATCCGCACCCGGAGCCACCTGGGAAAAGGACGCCGCCGCGGCACCGCCTCAGGTGTGCAGCACGGTGCGCGCCAACTGCCGTGACTGGGCCACCAGTCGGTCCGCGGAGTCCCAGACCTCGGCGTCCTCCTCCAGGAAGCCGCCCGCGAGGTTACGGGTGGTGATGGAGACGCGCAGCGGGCCCGGGGCCGGGCGCCGGCGGATGTGGGCGGTGAGTTCGACGGTGGGGACCCAGCCGGACAGACCGATCTCGAAGGCGGTGGGCGGGAGGGCGTCGACGGTCAGCAGAAGGGAGAGCGGGTCGGGGTCGCGGCCGTCGGCGAGGCCGAACCAGGCGCGCATCTCCCCCTTGCCGGAGGGCGCGCCGACGGCCCAGCCGGCGGTGGTCGGGTCGAGGCGGAGGGCCAGGCGGTCGGTGATGGCCGTACTGCCGGCGATGGCCGGGCGGCCGCCGGGGGCGCTGTCGGCGCCCAGGCAGTGTTCGTACGGGGGGATGGCCGGCGGCTTGGCGGTCGTGCGGACGTCGTCGGGGAGGGCGTCCAGGTCTCCGTACGCGGCGAGCACGCGCAGCCGCTCGACCTCGGTGCCGTCCTCGGTGAACTGCACGAGGCTGGCGGTGCCGGTCGACATCGTGCGGCCGGTGCGGACCACCTCGGTACGGATGACGGCGGGGCCGGGGACGGAGGCCGTCAGGTAGTGGGCGGTGACCGAGAAGGGGTCGGGGTGCGGGAGGGCGTCGCCCAGGGCGCGGCCCATCAGGGCGAGCAGATAGCCGCCGTTGACCGCCTGGATGATCGTCCAGCCGGCGGAGAGGTGCGCGTCGTAGACGCCGGGCGCGCGGCGCGTGACCGCCGTATCGCGGTCGAACTCGCTGTTACCAATGGTCACCGTTGCCATGCCCGGAACGCTACACCGAAAAGTTACCGACCGGTAGTGTCAATTTCAAGCGTCGGAACGAGCACGGTGGGGGCACAAAGGGAACACCTAAGCGGAGGCCGTCGGTCCGCGCCTGCGATGATGCCGCCATGCTGCATGCGCTCTACCTGGTCGGCGTGGCCGCCTTCGCCGCGAGCGGGGTGCTGGCCGCCTACCGGGCCAACATGGACCCCTTCGGCGGCCTGGTCCTCGCCTTCGCCGCGTCGATCTCCGGCGGCACGCTGCGGGACACGATCCTCAATCGGAATCCGGTGTGGACGCACGACTGGGTACTGCTCACGCTGATCATCTGCGTCGGCGTCGGGACCATGATCTATCTGCGGTTCTGGCAGCTGCCGCATAAATCGCTGCTGGTCGTGGACGCGGTCGGGCTGTCCGTGGTCACCGTGATCGGCGCCCGTGCGGCCATCGAGTCGGGCGTCACACCGCTTGCCGTGGTCATCCTGGCCGTGCTGACCGGGGTCGCCGGCGAGGTCATCCGCGATGTGCTGTGCGGGGAGTTCCCGCCGCTGCTGCTGCGCGAGGACGTGTACGCGATCGCCGCCCTGGCGGGCGCCTGCTGCTATCTGGCGCTGGACCGCCTCGGGGTGGGGGCCACCCCCGCCGCCGCGGTCTCGGCGGGGGTGGTCTTCGCGCTGCGGATGGGCGCGGTGTACTTCGGCGTCCATCTGCCACGGCCCCAGCAGCTCGCCGGACGCGGCGGCAAGGACGAGGGGCGGGACGCCGACTAGTCGGGCGGGGCGCCCACTCGACGGGCGGCGTGCCCACCGGACCGGCCGGGCGTCCACTAGGGGGCGGCCGAACGGATTCCCTAGGTGTATTGACCCGCAGCGTTGTTCACGCGGCTGATGGGTGGTTTCCCGTCCAGTGCGGTGTGGCATCGGTGGTGGTTGTAGGTGTGGAGGAAGTCTGTCAGGGCTTCGGTGCGTTGGGTGTTGCTGGTGTAGGGCTGTAGGTATGCCCATTCGTCGAGCAGGGTGCGGTTGAAGCGTTCGACCTTGCCGTTGGTCTGTGGGCGGTAGGGGCGGATGCGTTTGTGGGCGATGCCCGCGGCGGTGAGGGTGCGGGTGAAGTGCCTGGACTTGTAGCAGGGGCCGTTGTCGGTCAGGACCCGTTCGACGGTGATGTCGTGGGCGGTGAAGAAGGCATGGGCCCGCTGCCAGAAGCCTGCGGCGGTCTCTTTGCGTTCGTCGGTGAGGACTTCGCTGTAGGCCAGGCGGGAGTGGTCGTCGACGGCGGAGTGGATGTAGCTGTAGCCGATCACCGGTTTACAGCTTCTGCGCTGGTCGGTGGTGGCCTGGCGGTTGCGGTCGCCGGTTTCTCTGCCGACCGTGCGCCATCCGCCTCCGTCGGGGATGTTGCCCAGCTTCTTGATGTCGACGTGGACCAGCTCGCCCGGCCGGGCCCGCTCGTAACGCCTTACCGGCCGGCCGGTGGGCCGGTCCAGCCAGGCCAGGCGGTGCAGTCCGTGGCGCGTGAGGATGCGGTGCACGGTGGAAGCCGGCAGGCCCAGGACCGGTCCGATGCGGGCAGGTCCCAGCTTGCGGCTCTGCCGCAGTTCGCAGACGCGGGCTTCGGTCTCGGACCCTGTGCGGTGCGGGGTGGTGCGAGGTCTGCTGGAGCGGTCGTGCAGGCCCGCCTCGCCTTCGGCTCGCCAGCGTCGGACCCACTTGTGCGCGGTGGGCCGGGATACGCCCATTTCAGCCGCCACATGAGCCACAGGGCGGCCGGAGCGGACACGTTCGACCAGCAGCCGCCTGCCGAAGACGGTCAGCCGGGCGTTACGGTGGGACACGAAGACCTCCGTACGGTGTAGTCCTAGACACCTCCACCACACCGGAGGTCTTCGCCATGATCAAGCCCAGCGACCGTTAACAACGCTCGTGATCAATACACCTAGGGGATGCCGGCGCCCCCTTCGGGGCCACAACGTGACGGGGGCGGAGGCTATTCCCGGGGGCTCACTTGGCGCCGGACTTGGCGTCAGCCTTGGCGCCGGGCAGGGCCGGACGGCTGTCTGTGTAGAGCCAGGTGTGGAACAGATCGTCCAGCTGCTGGCCGGAGATCTTCTCGGCGAGCGCGATGAACTGGGACGTCTCCGCGTTGCCGTAGCGGTGCGCGGAGGTCCAGGCCGGCAGCAGCTTGAAGAACGCCTTGTCGCCGATCCGTTCGCGCAGCGCCTGCAGCGTCATCGCGCCCCGCTTGTAGACCGCGTTCGCGAACATGGTGTCCCGCTGCGGATCGCCGACCTTGATCTTCCAGAAGGCGTCGTCCGCGGGGACGGAGGCGTACTGCTTGCGGAAGGCGTCATGGGCGCTCCTGGTGCCCCGGTGCTCGTCCCACAGCCACTGCGCGTAGCTGGCGAAGCCCTCGTTGAGCCAGATGTTCTTCCACTGCTTGACGGACACCGAGTCGCCGAACCACTGGTGCGCCAGCTCGTGGACGATGGTGGTCTCGTTGCGTACGGCCGAGTACACCGGCTTGGACTGCACCTCCAGCGAGAAGCCCGCCTGCGGCATGTCGTCGACGACCGCGCCGGTCTCCTCGAAGGGGTACGGGCCGAAGACCTTGGACCAGTAGTCGGTGGCCTCGGCGGTGATGCCGTAGACATCGACATTGCCGGTGGGCAGGGTCGGGTCGGTGGCGACGTAGATCGGGGTGCCGCCGGGGGTGGTGCCCGTCCGGACATCGAACTTTCCGATGGTGGCGGTGGCCAGGTACGTCGCCATCGGGCGGCTCTCGCGCCAGTGGGCGTAGGAGCGGCCGTGCGCCTCGCCGGAGCTGATCAGCCGGCCGTTGGAGACGCCGGTCAGGCCCTTGGGGGCGTCGATGCGGATGTCGTAGGTGGCCTTGTCGCCGGGGTGGTCGCTGGAGGGGAACCACGTCGAGGCGGCGTTGGGCTCGCAGGCGACGAAGACGCCGTCCTTGGTCTTCATCCAGCCGTAGTCGGAGCCGAAGACGATGGGGCCGCTGAGTGCCTCGGGTATGCCGGCATAGGTGACGGAGACGCTGAACCGCTGGCCCTTGCGCAGGTGGGAGGCGGGGGTGACGGTGAGTTCGTCGCCGGATCTGGTGAAGGCCGCCTTCTTGCCGTTCACCTTGACCGACTCCACCCTCAGCTTCTGGAGGTCGAGGTCGAAGGCGCTCAGGTTCCCGGTGGCCTTGGCCTTGATGGTCGTACGGCCTTCCAGGAGGCCGCTGTCGGGGTCGTAGCTGACACCGAGGTCGTAATGCAGGGCGTCGAAGCCGCCGTTGCCCAGATCGGGGAAGTACGGGTCGCCGACTCCGGGGGCGCCGGGCGAGGCGGGGGGTGCGGACGCGGTGGCCGGTGCGGCGGCGATGGTGGCGGCGGAGGCCACCGCCGTGGCGAGGGCGAGCCAGCGGGAAGCGTGACGGGCGGAGCGGGAGAGAGCCATGAGCCGTCCCTTCGGACCTTCGAATCGGGCCTTTGAACAGGACCGTTCGAACACACGGATGATTGAACAACCGTGCCGACTCTGCACCCTCCCGCCCCGCTTTGCCCAGGACTTTGCCAATTCCTCAGCAGTTACAGCTCAGTTGGTGCCCTTTTCGGCGCTCGCCCGCTCCGCCGGCGCGTTCTCCGGGTGGTGGCAGGCCACCTGATGCCCCGTCCGCAGCGCGACCAGCGGCGGCTCGGTGGTGGTGCACTCCTCGGTCGCCTTCCAGCAGCGGGTACGGAACCGGCAGCCGGAGGGCGGGTTGATCGGCGAGGGCACGTCGCCCTTGAGCAGGATCCGGTCGCGCTGGGTGCGCCGCTTGGGGTCGGGCACCGGCACGGCGGACATCAGGGCCTTGGTGTACGGGTGCATCGGCGCGTCGTAGAGCGACTTGCGGTCGCCGAGCTCCACGATCTTGCCGAGGTACATGACCGCGATCCGGTCCGAGACATGGCGGATGACCGAGAGGTCGTGGGCGATGATGACGTACGTCAGGCCCAGCTCCTCCTGGAGATCGTCCATGAGGTTGACGACCTGCGCCTGGATGGAGACGTCGAGGGCCGAGACCGGCTCGTCGGCCACCACCAGCTTCGGCTTGAGCGCCAGCGCGCGGGCGATGCCGATGCGCTGGCGCTGGCCGCCGGAGAACTCGTGCGGATAGCGGTTGTAGTGCTCCGGGCTCAGGCCCACCAGCTCCAGCAGCCGCTGCACCTCCTTCTTCACGCCGCCCTCGGGCTCGATGCCCTGGAGGCGGAAGGGGGTGGAGACGATGCCGCCGATGGTGTGCCGCGGGTTCAGCGAACCGTACGGGTCCTGGAAGATCATCTGGACGTCGCGGCGCATCGGACGCAGCCTGCCCGGGGACAGATGCGTGATGTCCGTGCCCTGGAACTCGATGGAGCCCCCGGTCGGCTCGTCGAGCCGGGTGATCAGCCGGCCCATCGTCGACTTTCCGCAGCCGGACTCGCCGACGACGCCGAGCGTCTCCCCGGGCCGCACGTCGAAGTCGATGCCGTCGACCGCCTGTACGGCCCCGACCTGGCGCTTGAGGAGGCCCTTGGTGATCGGGAAGTGACGGACCAGGCCGCGGACCCGCAGCAGGGGCTCGGCCTCCGGGGACTTCTGCGCCGGGGGCTCCGTCTCCTTCGGGGTCTCCTTCCGGAGATCCTTCTGGCGCGGGATCTTCTTGTTCTGCTCGTCAGTCGTCTCGGTCACAGCTTCGGCGCAATCTCTTCGGTCCAGATACGCTCCCGCTCCTCCGGCGCCATGTGGCAGGCGGAGAAGTGCCCGCCGTCGACCTGGCGCAGTTCGGGGCGCACCGTGCGGGTGAGGTTGTCCTTGGGGACATCCGCGTACGGGCAACGGGGGTTGAAGGCACAGCCGGACGGCACGTTGATCAGGCTGGGCGGCGAGCCCTTGACCGGGATCAGCCGGTCGGTCTGGTCACGGTCGATGCGCGGCATGGAGCCCAGCAGGCCCCAGGTGTACGGGTGCTGCGGCGCGGAGAACACCTTTTCCGCGGGACCCCGCTCCACACACCGGCCGCCGTACATCACCAGCAGGTCGTCGGCCAGCTCGGCCACCACGCCCAGGTCGTGGGTGATGATGATGACCGCCGAGCCGAACTCCTTCTGCAGATCGCGGATCAGGTCCAGGATCTGCGCCTGGACGGTGACGTCCAGGGCGGTGGTCGGCTCGTCGGCGATCAGCAGCTCCGGGTTGTTGACCAGCGCCATCGCGATCATGGCGCGCTGGCGCATCCCGCCGGAGAACTGGTGCGGATGGTCGTCCACCCGCTTGTCCGGCTGCGGGATGCCGACCCGGTCGAGCATCTCGATGGCCCGCTTGCGCGCGGTCTTCTTGTCGACGTCGTTGTGGACGCGGTAGGCCTCCACGATCTGCTTGCCGACCGAGTAGAAGGGGTGCAGCGCGGACAGCGGATCCTGGAAGATCATCGCCATCTGGCGGCCGCGCAGCCGGCGCACCTCGTCGGGGTCGGCGCCGACCAGCTCCTTGCCGTCCAGCCAGATCTCGCCGGACATCGTCACCTTGCTGCGCTGCCGTCGCGAGGCGCGGTGCAGCCCCATGACGGCGAGCGAGGTCACGGACTTGCCGGAGCCGGACTCGCCGACGATGCCGAGCGTCTTGCCCTTCTCCAGGCTGAAGGTCAGCCCGTCGACGGATTTCACCAGGCCGTCGTCGGTGGGGAAGTGCACCTTGAGGTCGCGCACTTCGAGGAAGGCGGAGGCCTTTTGGGGCGTGGCGGGGGCGGCGGGCTCGGCCTTCACGACGGGCTCGGCCTTCGCGGCAGGCTCGGTGAGGCTCTCGGCGTCGGCCTTCTCGGCGCCGTCGGCGTCCTCGGCCTTCTCGGCGTCCCCGGTCTTCTCAGCCTTCACGGCGTCCGCAGCGTCCTCGGCCTTCTCGGCGTCCTCGGCCTTCTGCGGCTCGGCCGCGGCCTTCTCGGCCTGGGCGTCCGGCTGCTTCTCCGGCTTGGCCTCCGGCTGGTTCTCCGGCTTGGCGGCCTCCGGCTGCTTCTCAGCCGTCCCGGCGGCTTCCGCCGTCGCGTTCTTGTCCTCGGAGGAGTCGGTCACGAGAGCCTCACCCGCGGGTCGACGGCGGCGTACAGAATGTCCACCACCAGGTTGCAAATGACGATGAAGAACGCGGCGAGCAGGGTGACGCCGAGAATGTTCGGGAGGTCGTTGGCGTTGATCGCCTCTACCGCGAAGGCGCCGACTCCCTTGAGCGAGAAGACCTGTTCGGTGATCAGCGCGCCGCCGAGCAGCAGGCCCAGGTCCATGCCGAAGACCGTGATGATCGGGGTGAGCGCGGCCCGCAGGCCGTGCCGTACGACGACCTTGCGCTCGTGCAGGCCCTTGGCGCGGGCCGTGCGGATGTAGTCCTCGCTCAGCGTTTCGAGCATGCCCGCTCTGGTGAGCCGGGCGTAGAGCGCGGAGTAGAGGAATGCCAGGGTCACCCACGGGAGCACCAGGGTGCGCGCCCACAGGAAGGGATCCTCCATCAGCGGCACGTAGTCGCTGCGTTCGAAGATCGGCCACTGGTAGGTGAACAGGGCCAGCGCCAGGGCGCCGGTGAAGAACATGGGGAGCGAGACGCCGGCCAGCGCGACGGTCATGGCCAGCCGGTCGAAGAGCGAACCGGGACGCAGCGCGGAGAGCACACCGGTGGCGACACCGGAGACGACCCACAGCACGGCCGCGCCGGCGGCCAGCGACAGCGTCACCGGGAGGCGGGACTGGATCTCCGGCCACACCTCGATATGCGTTTTGAAGGAGTAACCGAAGCACGGCACATGGCACTTGGCCGCTTCCGGACCGAATTTGTAGTCGACGCCGACGAAGATGCCCTTGATGAACTCCCAGTACTGCTCGTACACGGGCTTGTCCAGGCCGAGATTCTTCTTCACCGCGGCGATGTCCGCGGCCGTGGGGGCCTTTCCGATGTACTGCTGGGCAAGCTGGTCGGTGGTCTGCCCGGCCAATTTCGGCAGCAGGAAGAAGATGCCGAAGGTGACCGCGCTGACGATCAGCAGCAGGATCGCTGCGCTGATCAACCTGCGGATGATGTACGAGAACACGGGGATGCGGCGTCGGCGCCGCGGGCCGGCCGGAACCGGCCCGCGGACACCAATGCCTTCACCTGCCTTCCAGGGCTGCTACTTCTTGACGCCGATGTTGAGGTAGTCGTACTCGCCGCTGAAGGCCGAGGTGGACACAAGGTTGGTGGCCTTGGGCGAGCGGTACATCAGGACCTTGAAGTAGGTGATCGGGACGATCACTGCCTGCTCCATCGTCTTCTTGTCGATCTCGCCGTACGCCTTCTCGCGAGCCGCCTTGTCCGGGTTGGCAATGGCGCTGTCGAGCATCTTGTTGATCGCCGGGTCGTCCAGCTCGGAGAGGTTGGCGTTACCGGACTGGCTGATCGCCTTGCCGTTGAGGATCTGCTGCAGGTAGCCGTAGCCGGTCGGGAAGTCCGAGCCCCACTGCATCATGATCAGGCCGACGTTGTTCTTCTTGTTGAACTTCGGCACACCCGCGTAGTCCGAGAAGTACTTGCTCGTCGGGTAGCTCTGGATCTTGGCGTTGATGCCGATCTTCTTGAGCGACTCGATGACCGAGGTCGCCCCGTCCACCTCGTCCTGGCGGTCGTTGCGCGCCAGGATGGTGGTGTCGATCTTGCCGGCGCCGCACTTGTCCCAGTGCTTCTTGGCCTCGGTCAGGTCGAGCTTGTCGCCGCTGTACTTCTGCGGGTACAGGTCGAACTTCTGGTAGCCGTCGAGGTCGGTCGGCAGGACCGTGGAGGCGATCTCGCCGCGTATCGGGCCGCCGAGCGAGGTCTGTACGGCCTTCTTGTCGATCGCGTACTCGACGGCCTTACGGCACTCGATGTTGTCGAACGGCTTCACCTGGGTGTTGATCGCCGTGTAGACGAGACGCTGACCGAGCGCGTTGTCGGTGTTGGCCTTCTCCTTGGGGTCGGTCAGGAGCTGGGCCTGCGTCTGACCGTCGACGCCGCGGCCGGCCAGGTCGACGTGGGTGTTGCCGGACTGAAGGTCCTTGTCGATGGTCGACTGGGCGACCTTCATGTTCAGGACGATCTTGTCCGGCAGCTGCTTGCGCAGCGGGTCGGTCTTGGCGGACCAGTTCGGGTTGCGTACGAGGGTGACCTGCTTGCCCTCCTCGTAGCTCTGGAACTTGTACGAGCCGGAGGAGACCACGGACTTGGTGTAGTCCGCGCCCTTGTCCTTGGCCTGCGGGACCGGCGCGGTCTGCGGGGCGCTGACCAGGTAGTCGAACTCCGCGAACGGCTTCTTGAGGTGGAAGACGATGGTGTGGTCGTCGGGGGTCTCGATGGACTTCAGACCGGCCTTGCTCTTGTCCTTGTACGGACCCTTGTAGCCGCCGTCGTTGTCCTTGAGGAACTGCTGGAAGTAGTTCGGGCCCAGCGAGAGGGTGTCGCGCGCGAAGTTGCTGCGCTCGACCGCGTACTTGACGTCCTGCGAGGTGATCGGCTGGCCGTCGTCGTACTTCAGACCCTTGCGGATCTTGTACGTCCAGGTCTTGGCGCCGTCGGAGGACTTGCCCATCGACTCGGCGAGGTCCGGGGCCAGCTCATTGCCCTTGGCGCCGGGGCCCGGCTTGAAGGTGGTGAGCGGGCGCGCGTAGAGCCGGCTGAAGTTGTAGATGAAGGCGTAGTACGTGTTGCCCGGGTCGAACGACTCGAGGGCGTCGCTGATCGCGTAGTTGACCGTGCCGCCCTTCTCGTCCGAGGCGTTGACGACGCCCGTGGTCGCGGCGTTCGCCTTGCTGTCGCCGCTGTCGGAGCCCTTGCCCCCGCTGCAGCCGGCCAGCAGCAGGCCGGCACTGGTGATGGCCGCGATAGCCGCGACCGGAACTGACCTTCGCATCGTGGTCGGTATCCCCTTCGTTCGTCGAAAACTCAGCACTTCGAAATGCGGTTGAGGCGTCTGGGCGAATGCCGGAAGAAATCAGCGGCTGCGCGGGTCCAGTGCGTCCCTCAGGCCGTCACCGAGCAGGTTGAACGCCAGCACGGTGACGAAGATCGCGAGGCCGGGGACGAGCATGTACTGGGGGTCGACCTCGTAGTACTTGACCGCCTGGTTGAGCATGCCGCCCCAGGACGCCTGGGGCGGCTGGATGCCGACGCCAAGGAAGCTCAGCGCCGCCTCGAAGAGGATGTTGGAGGGGATCAGCAGCGTCGAGTAGACGGTGATCGGGCCCACCAGGTTGGGCAGCAGTTCCCGGAAGAGGATGAACGGCCCGCGGGCACCCATACCGCGGGCGGCGTCCACGAATTCCCGCTCCCGCAGCGACAGCGTCTGCGCCCGCACGATCCGTCCCATGTACGGCCAGTTGAAGAAGCCGATCACGAAGATCAGGACGGAGATGTGCAGCGGCAGGCCCTCCAGGCCGAACGCGCCGCCCTGGAGGGAGGCGGAGATGGCGATGGCGAACAGCAGCAGCGGGAAGGCGAGGAAGACGTCCATCATGCGGCTGATGAAGGCGTCCACCCGGCCGCGGTAGAAGCCGGCGACCACGCCGAGGACGGTGCCGATGGCGACGGACAGCAGCGTCGCGCCGAAGGCCACGATCAGCGAGACCCAGGAGCCCTCGATGATGCGGGCGAGCAGGTCCCGGCCGAACTTGGGGTCCACGCCCAGAGGGTGATCCCCGCTCATTCCGCCGAAGTCGCCCTTGGGCAGCGTGGTGTTCGGGTCGATGAGGTTCTGGTGGGGGCTGTCCGGGTCGAGGCCGAGCAGGGCCTGGAGCGGGCGGGAGAGCGCGGCGAGGACGACGAGCAGGATGACAACGATGGCGCCCGCCACCGCGACCTTGTCGCGCTTGAAGCGCAGCAGCGCGATCTGGCCGAGCGAGCGCCCTTCGATGCGCTTGCTCTCCACGCCTTGCAGCACCGCTTCCGGCTGCGCCTCAGCAGCCGCCCCGGTGGTCTCGATCGGTGCGGTCACGGTGCCTTTGACCCCTCTCGGCCGACGGTGGTCGGCCCACGCCCGCCGCGGTAGCGGCCTGGTTCACATCAGTGGTGCAACGGCCGCGATGGGGCGGCCGAGCAGGTCCATCGGGCATCGCGAAAGTACGTCCGTGGGAAGTGCGGAGGATTCGCGCGACGCCGACTGGGATGGTCGGTCGTACAAAGAGCCGAAGCTCTCTGTTGCCGGAGTCTTCATCCGATTCGCGATCACTCACCAGTCCTCGCGGTGAATGGATGCGCAACTGTGATGTGGCTCGCGGTGTTCCGTTATACGGACGGAAGTAGTGGCTGAGCGGAGCGAATGCCCACGTGAGAGGGGCTCAGCAGGAGGGCACATGGGGCGAATTCACGCCAAGATCGACGCCGGACGGCGGCGTCTGGTGTTGACATGGACGTCAGTACGGGCGCGGGTATCCGTAGCCGTAGGTGGGCGCGGGAGCGGGCGGCTGCCCCGGCGCCTGGCCGTAGCCGTCGCGGTCGAAAAAGGGCCGGGTGGAGGCGCGCATCCACATCGCGACGGGGTCGTACTCGTCGTTCATGGCGACCGTCGAGACGGGCAAACCATCCGGAACGGCACCGATCGACTGCTGAATCATCAGCCGCACGGAGTCCACCGCCGGCTGCCCGGCGTCGTACAGATCCAGCCCGATCGCCAGATACGGGGCACCCAGGGCCGGTTGCACCCAGGCCCGGCGCAACGACCGTACAGCGGGCGTCCGGTGGGCATTCTGGGCAAGCAGGGCATAGAACTGCGGGATGTCGATGACCGGTTCGGAGATCCGCAGCGGCCCGGCCGGCAGCCGGTCGAGGCCGCCGGCGATACGGCGCAGATCCAGCCAGGGGATGCCGACGCCGCCGCCGGGAGCGTGCGGATTCAGCCACAGGCCCCAGCGGTCGGGGAAGAGCGAGGCGGCGATCTCCACGCCGGTGACGAGTTCGTGGTCGCGGTTCCAGCCGGAGGCGGCGAGTTCGGCGGCGGAGGTCACACAGGGCGCATAGCCCAGGCCCTCGACCTCCATGTTTCCGTACTGCGCATCGGGCATTCCGGCGCGGCCCTGCCACAGGAGCATCCAGACCTGGCCGGCGGCGAGCGCGTGCAGCAGCGCCTCATAGGCGTCGTAGCGACCGGGCGAGACCTGCTGCAGCATCTGCTCGACCTGGCCGGCCGCCGCCGCTCCCTGATGCGCACCCGCGCTCACGTGGTCCGTCCCTTCGCATTGGCGGGGCACGTGGGGGTGCGCCCGCCCGTCATCCAACCAGCTTACGAGTGGTCCCGGGCGAAGAAGGGCCGCACGCGCTCCAGCAGCCAGTCGGCGACGGGGTCGCCCTGGGCGATGTCGAGCATCACCAGCTGCACGGGCCAGGGCACCGGCACGGCCCCGAGCGCACGTCCGAGGGCATTGAGCACCGCGTCGCGGGCGGTGCCGTCGTGCAGCGCGGAGGCGGCGGCCTCGACCTGCACTCCGACGAACAGCGCGGGCGTGTCGCCCTCGACACTGGCCAGGGCGCGCCGGGCAGTCAGGACAGTTCCGACACCGGAGAACTCCAGTCCGGCCGCGGCCAGGAAGTCCACCGGCTCTTCCTGCCAGTCCGGTTCGAAGAGCCGCACCCGGCCGCCGCCCGGCAGACCGGCGTCCGCTTCGCCGCGGCCCGGCCGGCACAGTTCGGCCACCGCGGGCGGCGGCAGCGGGACGCCGATGGTGCCGTCCGGATTGACCGCGATCCCCAGCTTCGGCGGCAGCCCGCGGGCGAACTCCCGGGCCGGGGCGACGGTGAAGGACATATGCGACCCGACGACCTTCATGAACTCCTGCTCGGAGCTGAAGACCGGGACATAGGCCGCGCCCTCGATCTCGACCGTCGGCAGGTCCAGTCCACGGGCACCGGGGCCTGCGCTCTCCGGGCCGCCGCCGTTGGGCAGCGGCACCCACACCCGGCTGCGGCCCAGGACCTCCACGATCCGGCCGCCCGCGCCGGGGTGTCCGGCCGCGGCACCGAGGACCTCTTCGAGCTCGTTCGCGGGCCAGGACAGCTGGGGTATCCCCTGGTCCGGGAAGTCCCCGTACCCGGGGCTGCCGCCCTGGTCAGGAAAGCCCCCCTGGTCCGGAAAGCCGCCCTGCGCCGGAAAGTTCCCCTGCTCCGGAAATGTCATCTTCATCCACCCGTTCCGCACCGCGCCTTCAGGCCAACGACCCTAGACGAGGAGGTGGGAGGCGGCGCGTGCGGGGCGGATGCCCGGCCGGACGGCCGGAGGTCACCGGACGCTCAGCCGAAGCCGACCGTCTCCAGCGCGCTGGCCGCCCGCCGGTCCAGCAGCACCACCGAGCCGAACCCCTTGGGCGGCCGCCCCGTTTCGGCCGCACCGACCAGCCCGCCCACCGCGCCCTGGTGCCGCGCGAAGGCGTACCCCGACACCCCGCGCCCGCGCGACTCCTGCCCGGACAGCGCCACCTGGGGCGGCACGTCCAGCAGCACCAGATGCACCCCGCCGCCGCGCCGCCGGGCCGACCGGGCGATCCAGCGGCGCACCCAGGCGAGCGTGCCGCAGTCGTGCACGACCGCGCTGTCGCCGGAGCGGAGCGCGCGGCGCAGCCCGAGATAGTGCGCGGCCCGGACCAGCGGGCGGTAGGCCCCGTACGGCAGCCGGCGCAGCCGGCCGCGCTCCCAGCGTTCGCGGACGTCCTGCGAATCGATGCGGTGCACGGCGGCGCCGCGCGCGTCCAGCGACGGCACGATGCGGTGCATCAGGGTGCTCTTGCCGCTGCCCGGCAGCCCGGAGACCACCACGAGGTCACCCGCCGGAAAGCGCAGCTCGGCGGGACGGCCGCCCGGACCCCGCAGGTCCAGGACGTCGGCGCTGCGGCCGGGCCGTACGACGTCCCGGGGCGCGCGCCGGGGGCGGCGGACGGCCGCCGGCGGTCCTTGGGGGTCGCCCCCCGTCTTCTGGGGAGCGACCCCTGACGTTGTCGCGAATGCGGCTTCACTGTGCACCGTGATCGCCCCTCCCGGTCCGGTTCGGTGCCGGTTCGGCACCGTTCCCACCCCGCAGAGTGTCAAGAAACGGTAATGCCCATCAAGGCGAATGCCGGATCTGTCCTGCTCGTGAGCCGGGTGACGGCCGCCCCTCCTCGATCCGGCGTTCCCATGCAATGATGTCGGCGCCACGTGCGCATCTCTGCTCACCAGGGCACAGCCATCGCACGACCAACTGCATACCGGCCGCTTGAATCCGCGCGGGAGAGTCCCCGGCCGCCATGGCGGGGCGCCGAAGGAGCAAGTCCTCCCTTGAATCTCTCAGGCCCCTATACCGCGCGGGCGAGGCAGATCTGAAAAGCGAGCCACTGCCCGGCTGAGGGGGCGGCTCCACCCAAGGTGCAAACCGGGTCCGTTCGCGGGATCCCGGTGAACCTCTCAGGTTCCGATGACAGATGGGGAGACCGTCTTGTCACCCATGCCTGGGAGCCCAGAACCATGACTGATGCCCCCCGCCGCACCGCGCTGGATGCCACGCACCGCGCGCTCGGCGCGACCATGACCGACTTCGCCGGCTGGGACATGCCGCTGCGCTACGGCAGCGAGCGCGACGAACACGTCGCCGTCCGCACCCGCGCCGGCCTCTTCGACCTCTCCCACATGGGCGAGATCACCGTCACCGGGCCGCAGGCCGCCGACCTCCTCGACTACGCGCTGGTGGGCAACATCGGCGGCGTCAAGACCGGCCGCGCCCGCTACACCATGATCTGCGAGGCCGAGGGCGGCATCCTCGACGACCTGATCGTCTACCGCCTGGCCGACCAGGAGTACATGGTCGTCGCCAATGCCTCGAACGCCCAGGTGGTGCTGGACACGCTGACCGAGCGGCAGGCGGGATTCGACGCCGCGGTGCGCGACGACCGGGACGCCTACGCGCTGCTCGCAGTGCAGGGACCGGAGTCCCCCGGCATCCTCAAGCGGCTGACGGACGCCGATCTGGACGGCCTCAAGTACTACGCGGGCCTGCCCGGCACGGTCGCCGGTGTGCAGGCGCTGATCGCCCGTACCGGCTACACCGGCGAGGACGGCTTCGAGCTGTTCGTCCGGCCGGCGGACGCGGTCGCCCTCTGGGAGGCGCTGACCGAGGCCGGTAAGGACGCCGGGCTGGTCCCGTGCGGGCTGTCCTGCCGCGACACGCTGCGCCTGGAGGCGGGCATGCCGCTGTACGGGCACGAGCTGACCACCGCCACCACGCCGTTCGACGCGGGCCTGGGCCGGGTCGTGAAGTTCGAGAAGACCACCAACAACGGCGACTTCGTGGGCCGGGCCGCGCTGGCCGAGGCCGCCGAGCGCGCCGAGACCACTCCCCCGCGCAAGCTCGTCGGGCTGATCGCCGCGGGCCGCCGGGTGCCGCGCGCCGGTTTCCAGGTCGTCGCGGCCGACGGCACGGTCATCGGTGAGGTCACCTCCGGGGCCCCCTCCCCCACCCTGGGCAAGCCGCTCGCCATCGCCTATGTGGACGCGGCCTACGCCACGCCCGGCACCGAGGGTGTCTCCGTGGACATCCGTGGAACCCATGAGCCGTACGAGGTCGTCGCGCTGCCCTTCTACAAGCGCCAGAAGTAGCCGGGCACCGGCGTCAGAAGCAACGGTTCACCGCGGTAACGGCACCCACTGCCGTCTCACTGTGCAAGACCCCATTCACGATCACCCCTTCGCGTACAGGAGAATCGAGCCATGAGCAACCCCCAGCAGCTGCGCTACAGCAAGGAGCACGAGTGGCTGTCGGCCGCCGAGGACGGCGTGTCGACGGTCGGCATCACGGAGCACGCCGCCAACGCGCTCGGTGACGTCGTGTACGTGGAGCTTCCCGCGGTCGGCACGCAGGTCACGGCGGGCGAGTCCTGCGGCGAGCTGGAGTCGACCAAGTCGGTCAGCGACCTCTACTCGCCGGTCGACGGTGAGATCACGGAGATCAACGAGGACGTCGCCGCCGACCCCGCACTGGTGAACTCCGCCCCGTTCGAGGGCGGTTGGCTGTTCAAGGTGAAGATCAGCGGCGAGCCGGACGACCTGCTCTCGGCCGACGAGTACGCCGCCTTCGTCCAGGGCTGAGGCTCCCCGGCCCGACCGCCCCGTCCCGCGACCGCCTGCGCGCAAGCTCCCCCGGACCCCGTCCGGGGGCCCCTCGCGCCCCCTGACCCCTCCAGGAAAGACTCATGTCGCTTCTCAACAGCTCCCTCCATGAGCTCGACCCCGACGTCGCCGCCGCCGTCGACGCCGAGCTCCACCGCCAGCAGTCCACCCTCGAGATGATCGCGTCGGAGAACTTCGCCCCCGTCGCCGTCATGGAGGCCCAGGGCTCCGTCCTCACCAACAAGTACGCCGAGGGCTACCCCGGCCGCCGCTACTACGGCGGCTGCGAGCACGTCGACGTCGTCGAGCAGATCGCCATCGACCGCATCAAGGCCCTCTTCGGCGCCGAGGCCGCCAACGTCCAGCCGCACTCCGGTGCGCAGGCCAACGCCGCCGCGATGTTCGCGCTGATCAAGCCGGGCGACACCATCCTGGGTCTGAACCTCGCGCACGGCGGGCACCTCACCCACGGCATGAAGATCAACTTCTCCGGCAAGCTCTACAACGTGGTGCCCTACCACGTCGACGAGAAGACCAACCTGGTCGACATGGAAGAGGTCGAGCGCCTCGCCAAGGAGCACCGCCCGAAGCTGATCGTGGCCGGCTGGTCCGCCTACCCGCGTCAGCTGGACTTCGCCGCCTTCCGCCGGATCGCCGACGAGGTCGGCGCGTACCTGATGGTGGACATGGCGCACTTCGCCGGCCTGGTGGCCGCGGGGCTGCACCCCTCCCCGGTGCCGCACGCCCACGTCGTGACGACCACCACGCACAAGACCCTCGGCGGTCCCCGCGGCGGCGTCATCCTCTCCACCCAGGAGCTGGCCAAGAAGATCAACTCCGCGGTCTTCCCGGGTCAGCAGGGCGGCCCGCTGGAGCACGTCATCGCGGCGAAGGCGGTCTCCTTCAAGGTCGCGGCGTCGGAGGAGTTCAAGGAGCGCCAGCAGCGCACCCTCGAGGGCGCCCGCATCCTCGCCGAGCGGCTGATCCAGCCGGACGTCACCGAGGTCGGCGTCTCCGTCCTGTCCGGCGGCACCGACGTCCACCTGGTCCTGGTCGACCTGCGCAACAGCGAGCTGGACGGCCAGCAGGCCGAGGACCGCCTCCACGAGGTCGGCATCACGGTCAACCGCAACGCCATCCCGAACGACCCCCGCCCCCCGATGGTCACCTCCGGCCTGCGCATCGGCACGCCGGCGCTGGCCACCCGCGGCTTCACCGCCGAGGACTTCCGCGAGGTCGCCGACATCATCGCCGAGGCGCTCAAGCCGTCGTACGACACCGAGGCGCTCAAGGCCCGCGTCACCGCACTGGCGGACAAGCACCCGCTGTACCCGTCGCTGTGACATACCGCACCGCGCCGGACCGCGCCGCATCGGCGATGTGACGCGCGTCACGACGTAAGGAACCAGCCGTGAGCCCGGGGCCGCACACCCGCCCCGGGCTCACGGCCGGTCCGCGCGCCCGCGCGGCCGAGCATCCGTCCCTTTCCTCCGGTCATCTGCCGTTGTCCGTGACGACGGTCACTCGACGATGCCCGTACACGGTCCGGTGCCGCCGTCCGGGTTACGCTCGAAAATCGGCGCAGAAACGTACCTGCTGCCGTCTGGGCTCCACCCCCGCCCCGCCGCTCCACGTCCACCACGAGCAGACAAGGGAGTCCGCCACCGTGGCCATCTCCGTCTTCGACCTCTTCTCCATCGGCATCGGCCCCTCCAGCTCCCACACCGTCGGCCCGATGCGCGCCGCCCGGATGTTCGTCGGCCGGCTCAAGAAGGACGGTCTGCTCGCCCAGACGGCCTCGGTACGCGCCGAGCTCTTCGGCTCCCTCGGCGCCACCGGCCACGGCCACGGCACCCCCAAGGCGGTCCTGCTGGGCCTGGAGGGCCACTCCCCCCGCACCGTCGACGTCGAGACCGCCGACGACGAGGTGGCGCGCATCCGCACCACCGGGCGGCTGCGTCTGCTCGGCGCCGAGATCGGCGCCGCCCACGAGATCGACTTCGACGAGAGCCGCGAGCTGATCCTGCACCGCCGCCGCTCCCTGCCGTACCACGCCAACGGCATGACCCTCTTCGCGTACGACGCGAGCGGCGCCCCGCTGCTGGAGAAGACCTACTACTCGGTCGGCGGCGGCTTCGTCGTCGACGAGGACGCGGTGGGCGAGGACCGCATCAAGCTCGACGACACGGTGCTCAAGCACCCCTTCCGCACCGGCGACGAGCTGCTGCGGCTCTCCCGCGAGACGGGCCTGTCCATCGCCTCCCTCATGCTGGAGAACGAGAAGGCCTGGCGCACCGAGGACGAGATCCACGAGGGCCTGCTGGAGATCTGGCGCGTCATGCAGGGCTGCGTGAGCCGCGGCATGTCCCGCGAGGGGATCCTGCCCGGCGGCCTCAAGGTCCGCCGCCGCGCCGCCAACGCCGCCCGCGCCCTGCGCTCCGAGGGCAACGCCGAAGCGCACGCCATGGAGTGGACCACCCTCTACGCGATGGCCGTCAACGAGGAGAACGCGGACGGCGGCCGGGTGGTGACCGCTCCCACCAACGGCGCGGCCGGCATCATCCCCGCCGTGCTGCACTACTACGTCAACTTCGTTCCCGGCGCCAACGAGGAGGGCGTGGTCCGCTTCCTGCTCGCGGCGGGCGCCATCGGCATGCTCTTCAAGGAGAACGCCTCCATCTCCGGCGCCGAGGTCGGCTGCCAGGGCGAGGTCGGCTCCGCCTGCTCCATGGCCGCCGGCGGCCTCGCCGAGGTCCTGGGCGGCTCCGCCGAGCAGGTCGAGAACGCCGCCGAGATCGGTATGGAACACAACCTCGGCCTGACCTGCGACCCGGTCGGCGGCCTCGTCCAGATCCCCTGCATCGAGCGCAACGGCATGGCCGCCGTCAAGGCCGTCACCGCCGCCCGGATGGCGCTGCGCGGCGACGGCCGCCACCACGTCTCCCTCGACAAGGTCATCAAGACCATGAAGGAGACCGGCGCCGATATGAGCGTCAAGTACAAGGAGACGGCGCGCGGCGGGCTGGCCGTCAACATCATCGAGTGCTGAGGGCCTGACCCGGCGCCGACGGTGAGGGGCATTCCTGCGTGCGCGGGGTGCCCCTCACGCGCATGTGGGGCGGGCCGTCACGGCGGCGACCACAGAGAACCCACAAGATTGCCGTCTACGGTCGCGGGGCGGCCGCCTCGCGAGGGGATGCCGCCAAGGGGTGGGTCGGTGAACCGGAACGGCGTCGACAGTGAACTGCACACGGTGCGGCGGCTCTGTGGTCCAGGGGCCCGACGGCCGATGGTCCTGCAACAACTGCGGGGCGAGCGGATGAGCCGGGTGCGGCACGGAAAACCGGCGCGACCAGAGCGGAGCTTGGAATGTGCGCGGCGAAGCGCCTCGACCGGGTCCTGGTCGTCGACGACGACGCGGTGATCCTGCGGTCCCTCGGACGCGGTCTGCGGCTCAACGGATTCGCCGTCGCGCTCGCCGAGGACGGCCCGTCCGCCCTCGCCGAACTGACGGCCCGGCCCCCCGACGTCGTCGTCCTCGATGTCTCGCTGCCGGGGATCAGCGGCATCGAGATCTGCCGCACGCTGCGCGCCGGCGGCGACGAGGTGCCGGTGCTGATGCTGTCCGCGCTGGACGAGCTGGCGGACCGGGTCGCGGGGCTGCAGGCCGGGGCGGACGACTATCTGGTCAAGCCCTTCGCGCTCAAGGAACTGGTGCTGCGGTTGCAGGCCCTGCTGCGCCGCCGCCCGCCCGCGGCCACGGACGCGGTGCGGATCGGTGACCTGGTCCTGGACACGGCCGCGCGGGAGGTGACGTACGGGGGCGCGGAGGTCGGGCTCACCCGGCGGGAGTTCGAGCTGCTGGAGGTGCTCGTGCGCAACGCGGGCGTCGTCCTCACCCGCGACCAGCTCCTCGACCGCGTCTGGGGCTACGACTTCGAGGTGCGCACCGACGCCGTCGACACATTCGTCAGCTACCTTCGCCGCAAGCTGGAGGCCGGAGGGCGGCCACGCATCGTGCACACGGTCCGCGGCGTCGGCTTCGTGCTGCGGGCGCCGGCACCGGAGGCCGCACGGTGAGGATCCACCCGAAGGGTCCCCGCACGACGGGTCTGCGGATGACGGGTCTGCGGACGACGGGACTGCGGACGACGGGACTCCGCATGCCGCGGCTGCGCACGATGCGGCTCACGACCCGGATCGCCCTCTCCATGGGGATCGCCGTGCCGCTGCTGGTCCTGGGCTCGGGGGCGCTGCTGCTGCGTCTGGTCACCCATGACGTGCACGCCGAACAGGACGCCCGTCTGCGGGAACGGGCCGCGGTGCTGCTGCCGATGGCCAGGGGTCTGCTGCGGGCCGAGGGCGGCGGCCGGCCCCAGCGGACGGCGAACCACGAGCGGCGGCTGCTCGACGCGGGGCTCGATGTCGGGGTCCGCCTCAGCACGTCCGGCAGCGGGCAGGACCCGACGGCCGGCGGCGGGCAGGCGCCGGCCCGGGTGGTGGCCCGGGCCGGACCGCAGCCGCCGGACACCGTGCCGCTGCCGCCCGCGGCCCTCGCCCCGGTGACGGTACGGTCCGAGGGACACACCTGGCGGATGCTGTCGGTGCAGGTCAGGGGCGCGAGCGCGAAGGCCGGCCCGCACGGCACGCTGAGGGTGTTCTCCCGGGGATCGGCCGGGAGCGCCGAGATCGGCACCGTACAGCGGCGCATCCTTCTGGTGGCGCTGGTCGCCGCGCCGCTGGCCGGGCTGGTCTCCCTGGCCATCGCCGAGCGCGCCACGCGGCCGCTGCGCCGGCTCCAGCGTCGGGCCGGCGGCCTGGACCCCGGCACCAGCGCGGCCCGCCTGGACCACACGCCGTCGCGGATCACCGAGGTGGACGACCTGGCCGGCACCCTGCAGACCGTCCTGGCCCGTTATGACGAGCAGGCGGCGCGGACCCAGGAGGCGCTGGCCACCGCGCGGGCCTTCTCCGCGACCGCCTCGCACGAACTGCGCACCCCGCTGATGGGCATGCAGACCAATCTGGACATCCTCACCGACCACCCTGACCTCGGTCCGGCCGACCGCGCGGAAGTCCTGGCCGACCTGCACGCCGGACACGAACGGCTGATGGACATGCTGATCGCGCTCCGGGCGCTCGCCCAGGGCGACCTGGTGGAGGCCGACGCCTTCGGTGTGGTGGACCTCTCCGAGGTCGTCGCGGCGGCGGTGGGCGACCTGGGGCGGCAGCACCCCGAAGCGCGGCTCACCACCCGTCTCGCCCCCGGACTGTGGCTGAACGCCTGGGAGCCGGGCCTGCGGATGGCCGTCGACAACCTGCTGCGCAACGCGGTGGTCCACGGGGCCCGGCCGGGCGCGCCCGCGAGGGTCGAGGTGGTGCTGCGGCCGAGCGGCCGGACGGCGGACCCGGCGGCGGTGCTCACCGTGGACGACGACGGGCCGGGCATCGCGCCCGAGGACCGCGAGCAGGTCTTCCAGCGGTTCCACCGGCGCCCGGACAGCCCCGGTTCGGGACTGGGGCTGACCCTGGTGGCCCAGCAGATCGCGCTGCACCGCGGCGCGGTGCGGATCGTGGAACGGCCGGCGGGGCGGCCCGGCACCCGTTTCGAGGTGCGGCTGCCCCGTCTCCAGGACGCGGGGACCGACACCCGCACCCTGGAACTGCCGCTGCGCCGCGACTGGTTGAGCGAGTTCCCGGGGCGGGAGGATGCCGTCCGGGGGCTGCCCGAGAAGCCTGCCAGGGGTCCCGGCGAGGGCTGAGCCCGTCACCTCCCCCGGGGCCGCGGCTCCTTGACCACCCGCCGCGTGCTGCGGGTGGCGCCCGCGGTGCACGTCACCGAGCGGAACCGGCCGCCGACCTCGGCGACCCAGAACGCATCGGCCACCGTGTGCGCCTGGACCCGCAGGCTGCGCCGCCACCCCCGGAAGGCGGCCTCGACGACATCGGCGCCGGGCGGCAGCTGCCCCCACGCCAGCGACCAGTGCGTCGCCGAACGGCCGCTGCGCCGGCCGCCCCTGAGCGGGGAGACGGTGAGCGTGCCCACGACGGACACATCGATCAGCCCGGCCCTGCTGTGCACCTCCAGGGCGGGACGGTCCCGGGAGCCCCGCGCGATGCGCAGCCTCCAGCCGCTGAGGGGCAGCCGCAGCTCACCGGGCTGCACGGCGGTGAGGGTGCCCGGGCCCGTACGGGAACGCTCTTCCGGCATCACGAAACCACCGCAATCCACTGTGCCTCCTGGGTTTTGACGCCTCGGTACAGGACGTCTCCGAAGCCCGACGGCCAACGGCCAACGGCCAACGGCCAACGGCCAACGGTCAACGGCCAGGAGCGTAGGAGCGCTCTTTGTGGATTCCCTGTGCCGGCGAGGCGGCCCCCCGGACGGAGAGGGCGCCGGCTCACAAGATCCCCACAAAGAACGCTCCTACGGTCTGCGGCACACGGCCCGTCCGACTCCCCCTGGACGGACGCGGCCGTGCCCATCCATCCGCAGAACGTCCCTCCCTGGAAGGGAGCACCACCATGCAGCGTCCGAAGACCGCAGTGGCAGGAGTCCTCACCGGACTCGCGCTCGCCGCGTCCCTGCTGGGCACGGCGGTACCGGCGAACGCGGCGGAGTCCGGCGACCCGGCCGCCTCGCCCGCGGCGTCGAGCGCGGGCCACCACCGCCACGGTGGGCACAAGGGCCTCTGCGCCCGGGTGCCCAAGGTGGAGAAGCGCATCGACCGGGCGCTCGCCCGGATCAACGGCGATGTGCACACCCGTGGCTCCCTCGCCCGCCTGGAGCACCGGGTGAAGACGGCCCGCGACAAGAACCACGACGCGGTCGCCACGTTCCTCCAGGACCGGCTCACCCGGCGCAAGGAACTGAAGCCCACCCTCACCCGCGAGCGCACCGACATCAAGGCCGTCGCGGCCTGGTGCGCCAAGAAGGACGACGCCAAGGGCGGCAGCGGTTCATGAGGCGACGGCGCGTGGGGCGGGCCCGGCGCGTCGCGCTGCTGCTGACGGCGGCGGTCGCGGTACCGGTCCTGACGGCCACCGGCTGTTCGGGGGACACCGGCCGGTCGTCCTCCGCCCCCGGGACGTCGTCCGGGTCGTCGGCCGGGTCGTCGGACAGCCGCGGCTCATCGGCGTCATCCGGCTCGTCCGGCTCATCCGGCTCGTCCGAGGCGGACCGGATGCAGAAGAAGCTGGACGACGCCGAGAAGGCGGCGGACGCGGCCGACTCCGACGCTGCCACCGACCCCCGGTGAGGAGCTGACCCTCGGCGGAGCCCGCACCGGGCCGGGGAGCGACGGCGGCCGGGAAGCGACGGGGGTTCCCGACCGCCTCGGCGCACCCCCGGCCCAGGCGCGCGCCGCCGCCGAGCGGGCCGGGCTCCGGAGCCGGGGACCGGCGTCGCCCGGGGGTCCGGGATCAGGGTGACGATGCGGACGCGCCGCCGCTGACCTTTCCGGCCGGTGTCCCGGTGAGGATTGGCGGGGCCGGCTATCTGCCGATCTCCCAGGCGAACGGCGGGAGTTCGCGGGCCCGGGAGTAGATGTCCAGGGCGGAGGCCGCGGGGACGAAGGGGTGGACGCGGGCGCCTTCGAGGCCGGCGAGGAGGCGGGCGCAGTGGTGGACGCAGCCGGCCACCTCCCGGCCGTGCCGGTCGACGATGGTGGCGGCGTCGTGCGGCCCCTCGCACGGGGTGGGGTCCTTGACGGCGGCCGCGGGACAGCGCCGCTGGAGGGGCCTTGCGGGTGGGGCTGCTGGGGGGTTTGTGGCGTGCTCGGACCGGTGTTCCATGGCGTCCCCCTGGCGGTGCGGTGATCGCTTCCGTGGGCCCCTGTCGGCGCCCAGGACAGTGCTGCTCCGCACGGTGCCGGTCCATGCACGCTTGGCGAAGACCTGGTCCTATCGTCAGCTATTCATGATGTGGGGCGGTGTCGTCGGCCGGGCCGGTGCGCGGGCCGGGGAGGGCGAAGGGTTCGGCGAGGAGGGCCAGGCTCAGGACGGTGGCCGCCAGGAGCCAGCCGGCGAGGACGTCGCCCGGCCAGTGGACGCCCAGCACGACGCGGGTGGCGCCGACGCCGAGGGCCCAGAGGGCGAGTACGGCGGCCCAGGTGCGGGCGGTGGCGGGGCGGGCGCGGTGGGCGATGCCCCAGGCGAGGAGGCCGGCCGCCAGGGCGGAAGTGGTGGCGTGGCCCGAGGGGAAGGCGTACTGGCTCGCGTGGGTGGTCCAGTCGGCGGCGGGTGGGCGGGGGCGGGCCAGGAGTTCCATCAGGCCGTAGCGGATCGCCTGGCCGAGGGCGAGTACGGCGAGGGTGCAGACCGCCGCGCGCAGCCGGCCGAGTGCGTCGCGCCCGGCCAGCAGGCCGCCGAGCACGGCCATGAGGTAGGGGAGGGCGCCGGTGCCGCTCGCGGTGAGGGCGCGGGCCAGGGAGCGCAGCGGCTCCCCGTTGTGCGCCCTCGCCCAGTGGTGCGCGGCCTGTTCGGGGGCGAGCGGGGCGCCGTGGCGTACGGCGTCGAGGACGGCCGCGGCGGCGAACAGGGCGGCGCAGAGGGCGGCCAGGGCGAGGAGCGGGCCGCGGCGGTGCGGGCGCGGCCCCGTCGCGGTCACCGCGCGGTCACCAGGGGCCGCAGCCGGGTGGCGCGGACCCGGTCGACGGCGGGCGCCGCGCGACGGGCCAGGGGCATCAGCGCCCCGGCGAGCAGCGCGCCGGTTATCAGCCCGGCGACGACGTCGTGGGGGTAGTGGGCGCCGACCCAGATGCGGGAGGCCGCCATCAGGACCGCGGCCGGGACCGCGATCCGGCCGAGGCCGCCGCCGCACAGCACCAGGGCGACCGCGGCGGCAGCGGCGATGGCGGAGTGGTTGCTGGGGAAGGACCAGTCGCCGGCACCGGGGCACGCCTCGACGGTGACCACATGGAGCGTGCGGCAGGGCCGCTGTTCGTCGAAGAGGCTCTTGATCACGTCGTTGGCCAGATAGGCGACGACCACCACCACCGGGGTGGCCAGCACCAGGGCCATCTGCCGGGAGCCGCCGCGCCGGGCCCGCCACCAGGCGATCAGCATCAGCACCGCGAAGAGGCCCAGGCCGTAGTCGGTCCAGTAGGAGACGAGGGTGTTGAGGGTGTGCGGGGCGCGCTGCGCGAGACCGGTGATCCAGGTGTACAGCCCGCCGTCCAAGGAGGCTCCGCCGAACGCGAGGGTGTGCATGGGGTTCTCCTTGGCGGCGGAGGGCGGATCCGGTGGGGGACGGGTGGGTTCGGATTCCGGGTGCGGGCGGGTTTACTGGAGCGGGCCTGCCGTGCGACCGGCCCTACCGACTACAGTCACGTAGACGGTATCGGTCTACGGAACTGTAGACGACGAAAGGGTGAAGGGCGTTCCATGTCGGAGACACCCCCCGTACCGCGGCGCCCGGCCGGTGAGCTGGAGGCGAGCGTGCTGGCGGCGCTCTGGGCGGCCGCGGGGCCGCTGAGCCCGGCCGAGGTGCAGAGCGCGCTGGGCGGCCGGCTCGCCCGTACGACCGTCACGACGATCCTCACCCGGCTGCACGGCAAGGGCGCGGTCTCCCGCTCCCGGGCCGGACGCGGCTACGCCTATGCGCCGATACACGACTCCGCCGGACTGACCGCCCGCCGGATGCGCAGCGAGCTCGACAAGCAGGGCGACCGGGGCACCGCGCTGGCCCGTTTCGTCTCGCAGCTGACGAGCGAGGACGAGCGGCTGCTGCGCTCCCTCCTGGACGAGACGGACGGCGGCGGAAAGGACGCGCCGGGTGCCCGTGGCGACGCCGGCTCCGGAGCCGCGCCGTGATCTTCGCCGTATGGCTTCCGCTGCTGATGCCGCTGCTCGCCGTGCCGGCCGCCCGGCGGTTCGCCGAGTCGCTGCCGCCGCGCGCCGCGGCCTGGCTGCTGACCGGCTGCGCCGCCGCTCTGGCGCTGTGCGCGAGTGCGGCGCTCGGGCTGCTGGTCGCCGCCGGGGCGCTGTGGCTGCCCGCGGTCGCCGCCCTCGACCATCTCTCGCTGCCGCTGCTCGGCGGCGATCCGGCCGTCACCGTCCCGGTGGCGTACGCGGCGGGCGCCCTGCTGACGGCCTGCGCGGTCGCGGCCGGCCGGCGTGCGCTGCGCCACCGCGCCGAGCTGCGCACCGCCCGGCGGGCCACCGACGCCCACACCGTGGCCGGTGATCTGTGCGTCCTCCCGGACCCGGTGCCCGATGCGTACGCCCTGCCCGGGAGGCCGGACCGGGTCGTGGTGACCGCCGGGATGCTGCGGGCGCTGGCGCCGGCCGAACGCGAGGCCCTCTTCGCCCATGAGCGGGCCCATCTCTCCGGCCGCCACCACCTCTTCGTGCTCACCGTCGCGCTGGCCTCGGCCTGTCACCCGCTGCTCCGCGGTCTGCGCGCGCCGCTGGCGTACGCCCTGGAGCGCTGGGCCGATGAATCGGCCGCGTCCCAGGTCGGCGACCGCCGTCTGACGGCCCGCGCCATCGGCCGCGCCGCGCTGGCCGGTCCCGGGGCGGCGGGGGGATCCGCCTCCCCGCACCGTCCGGGCGTCGCGCTCGCCGCCACGGCGGGACCGGTCCCCCGCCGCGTCGCCGCCCTGCTCTCGCCCGGCCGCCCGGCGGCGCACCGGCGGCCGGTGGGCCGCCGGCTGGTCGCCGCGGCGCTGCTCGCCTGTGTGGCGTTGTCGGCGGCGGGCGCGCTGGACGCCGCGGCCGATCTGCACCACAGCGTGGAGACGGCCCAGGGCGAAACGGAGCGGTGAGCGGGGCTCAGGGGCCGGCCACTGGGTCAGGGCCGCGCCCTAGCTAGTCCCCTGTCCCCTCGTCCTTCTCCGTACCGCTCGGGCCGCTGCGCCCCCGCCCCACCGTGAACCCCAGTACGGCCCCGCCGCCCGGCCGGCGGCTGACGAACGCATGCCCGCCATGGGCCGTGGCGACGTCGCGCACGATGGCCAGGCCCAGGCCCGATCCGGGGAGCCCGCGGGCCGCCGGTGCGCGGTAGAAGCGGTCGAAGACCCGGCTGAGGTCGGATTCGGCGATGCCGGGGCCGCGGTCGAGGACCTCGATGCGGGTGCCGGTGACCCTGACCTCGATGGGGCCGGTGCCGCCCGCGTCGAATTTGGCGGCGTTCTCCAGGAGGTTGGTGAGCGCCCGGTGCAGGGCGGCCGGGCGGCCCTCGACCTCGGCCGGGCGGACGGTCCCCACGGTGATCTCGCGGCCCGTACGACGGCGGGCGGAGGCCGCGGCCTTCTCCGCGACGTCCGCGAGGCGCACCTCGCAGAGCGGGTCGTCGTCGCGCTGTCCGGCGGCCAGGCCGACCAGTTCGTTGACCAGATCGGTCAGCTCGCGGGCCTCGCCCGCCAGGTCGGCGAGGAGTTCGTCGCGGGCGTCCGGCGGCAGCTCCTCGAAGCGCTTGAGCAGTGAGATGTTCGTACGGAGCGAGGTCAGCGGGGTACGCAGCTCATGTCCGGCGTCCTGGACGAGCCGCTGCTGGTCCTCGACGGAGCTGGCGAGCCGGCCGAGCATGTCGTCGAAGGCCCGCCCCAGCCGGGCGACCTCGTCGCGGCCCGCCACCGGCACCGGGACGTCCAGCCGCCCGTGTTCGGCCACGCTCTCGGCGACGGAGGTGAGCCGGATGAGGCGGCCGGTGATCCGGCGGGCCAGCCACCAGCCGGCCGCTCCGGCCAGCGCGATGACCGCGGCCGCCAGGAGGGCGGTGCGCTGCTGGAGCGCGGCGAGCAGGTCCTCGGTCTCGCTGAACTTCTGGGCGACCTGCACCGCCCCGCGCCCGCCGCCCAGCGCGACGGTCGCGACGTGGTACTTGTCGTCGCCGACCGCGGCCTCCCGCTGCGTGTACCGGCCCGCGCGGCGTTCCTCGGCGATCCGGCGCTCCTCGGGGCCGGCCGGGAGGGGCGGCCGGCCCAGGTCCACGATCCGGCCGCCGGCGCCCAGCACCTGGACATCGGTTCGGGTGGGGCGGGTGAGGTCGTCGCGCGGCCCGTCGTGGTCGGGGTCTGCGGTCACATAGTCGGCGGGCCGGAACGGCTTCTCCTGGACCTGCGTCCGCAGATCCCCGACGACCCCGGAGAACACCGACTTCTCGTCCACCCGCACCAGCCGGGCCGCCGCGTCATAGCTGAGGAAGCCGACGAGTACGGTCACCGCCGCGGCCCCGGCGGCGAAGGTCAGCGCGAAGACGGTGCGCAGGCTGGCCGGTTTCCGGGTGCGCAGCCAGGCACTCAGACGGTCCCGCAGCCGGCGGATACGGCCGCGGAGGCGTCCGCCGCGGGACCCGGTGCGGCCCGCGGGCCCGGCCACCTCAGTCCTCCCGGAGGACGTAGCCGACGCCCCGCACGGTGTGGATCAGCGGCCGGGTGCCGGGCACATCGACCTTGCGGCGCAGATATCCCACGTAGACCGCGAGGTTCTTCGAGCCGGGGCCGAAGTCGTAGCCCCAGATCCGGTCGTAGATCGTCGAGTGGTCGAGGACGATCCCGGCATTGCGGGCGAGCAGTTCCAGCAGTTCGAACTCGGTGCGGGTCAGTTCCAGCTCGCGCTCACCGCGCCAGGCCCGGCGGGAGGGGCCGTCGATGCGCAGATCGGCCGCCTCGACGAGGCCGCTGTCCGCCGCCCGGCCGTCGCCGTGGGGCTCCTGGCCGTCCCGGGCGTGCTCCGCCGGGCCGCCGTCGCCGGCCGGGGCGGTCCGCCGCAGCAGCGCCCGCAGCCGGGCGAAGACCTCCTCGACCTCGAAGGGTTTGACGACGTAGTCGTCCGCACCGGCGTCCAGGCCGGCGATCCGGTCGGCGGTCTCGACCCGGGCGGTGAGCATCAGGACCGGGGTGCGGTCCGCCTCGGCGCGCAGCACCTGGCACACCTGGAGGCCGTCGATCCCCGGCATCATCACGTCCAGCAGGATCACGTCGGGCCGCTCGCGGTGGGCCGCGGCGAGCGCCTGGATGCCGTCGGCGACGGCGATGACCCGGTATCCCTCCAGGGTGAGGGCCCGCTCCAGGGCGGTGCGGATCGGGCGATCGTCCTCGGCGAGCAGTACCAAATGGGTCACCCGGCAAGTCTGCCAAGGCCGCGGCGGTGCGACGGGGCCGGGCCGCCCGCCCCGGGGCTTTCTTACCGGGCTCTCACCCCCGGCTCTTACCGGTCTCTCACCTGGTCCACGCCGACGGCTTACCCCTTACCGCAACCGTTGCCCGATGCCGGACCGGCCGGCCACGGCGACGGGCCCCGCCCAACGGGCCCCGGGAAGAACCGTATGAAGATCACCCTTCTGCTGCACAACGCCTACGCCATCGGCGGCACCATCCGCACCACCTTCAACCTGGCCGCGGCCCTCGCCGGCCGGCACGACGTCGAGATCGTCTCGATGATGCGGCACCGCGAGGTCCCGCGGTTCGCGCTGGACCCCCGGGTGCGGCTGGTGCCCCTGGTGGACACCAGGGTCGGCAGCGACGACATGGCCGATCCGCTCTTCGGCGAGCCCGCCCGGGACTTCCCCGCCGCCGAGAAGCGGCACCACCAGTACAGCCGGCTGATCGATGTCCGGGCGGCGCAGTTCCTGCGGACGACGGACGCGGACGTGCTGATCGGCACCCGTCCCGGCATCAATGTCTACCTCGCCCGCTTCGGCCCGCGCCGGGCCCTGCGGATCGCCCAGGAGCATCTGCGGCACGATGCGCACGGCAAGCGGCTGCGGGCCGAGCTCGCCCGCCACTACCGGACGCTGGACGCCGTGGTCACCACCACCGAGGCCGATGCGGCGGTCTACCGCACGCGGATGCCGCTGCCGGGCGTGCGGGTCCTGGCCGTGCCCAACATCGTTCCGGCGCCGGACGACGCGCTGTCCGACGGCACCTCGACGGTGATCGCCGCGGCCGGCCGGCTGGTCCGCGGCAAACGCTTCGACCTGCTGATAGAGGCCTTCTCCGCGGTCGCCGCCAAGCACCCCCGATGGCGGCTGCGGATCCACGGCGGCGGCGCCGAGCGGGCGCAGCTCCAGGAGCTGATCGACGGGCTGGGGCTCGGCGACCGGGCGGAGCTGACCGGGCCGCGCTCGCCGATCGAGGCGGAGTTCGCCAAGGCGTCGATCGTCGCGTCGGCCTCGGACGCCGAGTCGTTCGGCATGACCCTCGTCGAGGCGATGCGCTGCGGTGTGCCGGTCGTCAGCACCGACTGCCCGCTCGGCCCGGCCGAGATCATCGACAGCGGCGAGAACGGGCTGCTGGTGCCGCTCGGCGACGGGCAGGCGCTGGCCGACGGGCTGCTGCAGCTGATCGAGGACCCGGCGCGGCGGCGCCGGATGGCCGGCGCGGCGCTGGCAAGCGCCCGCCGCTACGACCCGGAACCGATCGCCGCCCGCTATCAGCTGCTCTTCGAGGAGCTGCGGGCCACCCGGCACGGCCGGGCGGGGCGGCGCGCGCTGGGCCTGGCCCGGGGGCGCGCGCGGGCGCTGCTGCGGCGGGTCCGGCGGTCGGCCGGCGCGGCGGCCCGAGCCGCAACCTGAGCGGGCGGGGCCGGTCCGGTCGGCGGGACCGGCCCCTCCCCCTGACTCCTGCCCCCTGCCCCCTGACTCCTGTCCCCTGCCAACACATCGTTTTCGCGGGGAACTTCACCGCCGCGATCTGGCGTCTCGGAACATGAACATGCTGAACTGCTGGAACCCACAGGATGCTTCGAGCAGTTGACTCAGATGACGCTTCGCATCGCAGATCCGAAGCGCAGGTCCGATCGGCAGGAGGCCGCGCATGCTGCATGGTGTCGATGTCAGCTCGTACAACACCTCGTATTCCACCGCGGGGTTGGACTTCGTGTTCGTCAAGGCCACCGAGGGCCGCTCCTACATCAATCCGCACCAGTCGGCGCAGGCGGCGAAGGCCCGTAAGGCGGGCTGCGTGGTCGGCTTCTACCACTTCCTGTGGCCGGGGAACATCGCGGCGCAGGCCAGATACTTCGTCGAGAAGTGCGCCTCGGTGCAGGGGGACATCCTCGCCGCCGACTGGGAGCGCACCGGCGAGGGGACCTATGCGAGCAACGCGCAGAAGGACCAGTTCCTGCTGGAGGTCAAGAAGCTGCGGCCCACGCACCGCGTGATGCTCTACTGCAACCGCGATTTCTGGCTCAACCACGACACCACGTCGTATGCCGCGGACGGACTGTGGATCGCCGATTACGTCTCCGCCGGGCATCCCCGGATCAAGGCGAAGTGGCGCATCCACCAGTACACCGACCGGCCGCTGGACAAGGACGTCGCGGATTTCGAGAGCAAGGCCGCGCTCAAGAAATGGGCGCACCCGGCATAAGGTTCCCGCTGTTGGCATTATTCGTCCGTACGACCGAACAGCGACAAGAGGAGCAGCCGTGACCGACCCGGCGGCCAAGGCCCTGCAAGCGGAGATCGCCCGGGATCTCCAGGTGAGCGCGTCCTTCGACGCCGAGCAGGAGATCGAGCGCCGGGTGACGTTCCTCACGGAACGGCTGACGTCCACCGGCCTGCGGTCGCTGGTGCTGGGCATCAGCGGGGGCGTCGACTCCACGACCGCGGGCCGGCTGTGCCAGCTCGCCGTGGAGCGGGCGCGCGCCGCCGGGCACGACGCCACGTTCTTCGCGATGCGGCTGCCGTACGGCGTCCAGGCGGACGAGAAGGACGCGCAGCTGGCGCTGGAGTTCATCCGCGCCGACAAGGAGCTGACCGTCGACATCCGGCCGGCGAGCGATGCGGCGCTGGCGGCGGCGGTGGACGGCGGCGTCGTCTTCCGTGACGCGCATCACCAGGACTTCGTCCAGGGCAACATCAAGGCCCGGCAGCGCATGATCGCGCAGTATGCGGTCGCCGGTGCCCAGGACGGCCTGGTCGTGGGCACCGACCACGCGGCCGAGGCGGTCTCCGGGTTCTTCACGAAGTTCGGCGACGGCGCGGCCGATGTCGTCCCGCTCACCGGGCTGACCAAGCGCCGGGTGCGCGCCGTGGCGGAGGTCCTCGGCGCACCGGCGGAGCTGGTGTGGAAGGTCCCGACGGCCGACCTGGAGACGCTGGACCCGGGCAAGCCCGACGAGGACGCGCTCGGCGTGAGCTACGACCAGATCGACGACTTCCTGGAGGGCGGGACGGTCGACGCCGCCGCCTTCGAGGCCATCGTGCGCCGCTACCGCCTCACCGAGCACAAGCGGGCGCTGCCCGTCGCTCCCTGAGGGCCCTGCGCCCCGATCTGTCATCGCCCGTCCAGGCCCCGGTCACCGCGCCGGTGGTAAACCGTGGGCCCGGACGGGCATGCATGCGGCCATGGGAAGCCGCGAAGTGCGATCTCAAGATCAATTGTCAGTGGGTGCACCTACGCTCCGAGGCATGGGTTACGCAGACCTGCGCGAACTCCAGACCGCGCTGACCACCGCCTCCGACATTGCCTCCGCCCTCCAGCATGCGCCGACCCGGCGCGACGCAGACCAGCTCGTCGACGTCCTGCGGCGGGCGCTGACCGTCGCCGGCGCGCTGGGCGCCGAGACCGGCCCGACCGGCTGCGCCGAGCATCCCCACGGCGCCGTCGACCCCTTGTACGGCGACCCGGAGGATCCGCTTCCGCCGGGCTACGGCAAATGTCTGCTGTGCAACGACCGGCGGCGCCGGGCGGACGCCCAGCATCCGCATCCGCATCTGCGCCGGCGCCGGCCGCATCTGCAGCTGCACCACCGGCCACGGCAGAGCGCCTGAGGCCGAGCGCCTGAGGCGGAGCGAGGCCGGGCCGGGTGGGCCGGCGGCGGGCCGTGGGGCGGCCCGCCGCGCGGGCGGGCGCTACTCCTCCCCGCCCTCGGTCCGCCGCTCCGGCCGGCGCAGCGCGATCCGGCCCAGCACCGCGGCCACGGCCAGCGCGACGACGGCGATCAGGACGGCGTCCGGCACACCGTTCCCGATCCGCTGCGCCCATTGCTCCAGCCCGAATTCGGCGTCCGCGTCGAGCGCGCCGGGCAGCGCGCCGGCCCCGCCGAAGAGCAGGAAGAGCGCACCGATGCCGACGAAGAAGGCGCCGGACAGCACGGACGTGGTGTGCAGCTCCAGCCTGCCGAGCCGGAAGGCCCGGCCGCGCAGCCAGCCCCGGGTGCCCAGCCGGAAGCGGTCCCACAGCAGCGCGAGCACGAACAGCGGCAGCGCCATGCCGAGCGCATAGACGGCGAGCATCGACGCGCCGTACACCGGCGAGCCGCTGACCGCCGTCACGGTCAGCACGGCGCCCAGGATCGGGCCCGCGCAGAAGCCCGTGAGGCCGTAGACGCAGCCGAGGAGGAAGGTGGAGACGGCCGAGCGCGGGGTGATCCTGGCCGCGGCGGCCTGGGCGCGCCGGGAGGCGAAGCCCAGGCCCAGGATCTGGGCGAGGCCCATCGCGATGACGACCCAGCCGCCGATGGTGGTCAGCAGGTCGCGGTGGCCGTTGAACAGCCGGCTGGCCGCCGTGCTCGCCGCGCCGAGCGGGACCAGTGTGGTGGCGAGCCCCAGATAGAAGACGCCGGTACGGGCCAGCAGCCGCCCGGGGTGGGCGAGCGAGTACGCGAAGAAGGCCGGCAGCAGCAGTGCGCTGCACGGGCTGAGCAGGGCGAGCACGCCGCCCAGGAACGCCGCGAGGTAGCCGATGTCCGTCACTTCCCGGCCGCCTGCTTCTTCCCCGCCCGCGCCGCCGCGTCCCGGACGGCCTGCGCGAAGACCTCGATGGGCTGGGCCCCGGAGACCGGCCGGCCGTTGATCAGGAACGACGGCGTGGACTGCACCCCGAGGCGGTAGCCCTCGTCCTGGTCCCGCTTCAGGGCCCGCTCGGCGGCCGCGCTCTTCAGGTCCGTACGGAACTTCCCGAGGTCGCGCACGCCGCTGGCGCGCGCCATGTCGACGAGCTTGTCCTCGGCCAGCGCCTCGCCCTTGCGGGTCGTGGCGTACAGCTCGTCGTGCAGCTGCCAGAACCTGCCCTGCTGCCCGGCGGCCCAGGAGGCGCGGGCGGCGCGCTCGGAGTCGGCGCCGAAGACGGTGAAGTTGCGGAACTCGATGCGCAGGGTGCCGGCGTCGACGTACTTCTTGATCAGCTCGGGCTGGGTCTCGCGGGTGAAGCGGCCGCAGAACGAGCACTGGTAGTCGGCGTATTCGACGAGGACCACCGGGGCGTCCTTCTTGCCGACGGCGAGCGGATCGCCGTCCTCGCGCCGGCTGGTCTGCCGGGCGAGGTCGTCGAACATCTTCTGCTGTGCGGGGTCCTCCTCGGGCTGCGCCGTGACGGCGGCCCGCGGCGCGTCGCCGCGGCCGCCGTCACGGTCGCCCTCGACGGCCTTGCCGACGGCGATGGCGATGGCGAGCACGGCCACCAGGAGGGCGATGACCGCGCCGATGGCGGCCAGTTTGCGGGTGGGCGAGGCGGTGGTGCCGGTGGGCGGGGTGGACTTGGGCATGCGAAAGCTCCAGAGGTACGTACGGAGAGGGAAGTGAGGCCGGTCGTCGGGGCGACGGCCTAGATCCGCAGTACGGGCAGGAGCGCGGTGCGGTCGGTGGCGGGTGCGCTGCCGGTGGGTGGCCGGGCCAGCGCGAACTGCGCGGCGGCGTCGACGGCGAGCGGGGCGGGGCCCGTGGTGGCGGGCGCCAGGGGCTCGGCGCGGTGCGGGGTGGGCAGCGGGGCGGACTCGTTGGGGGCCGGGGCATGCTGGTTCGAGCAGCGCTTGGGGGCGGCGGCGACAGGGACGGACGCGCCGTCGGCGTGCGGATGGCCGGGGCCGGAGACGGCCGGGCGTTCCGCGGAGGCGGCCGCCACGGCCGCCGGGTCCGCCGGCCGGGCCAGCTCGCCGCCGGTCCGGCACAGCATCGGTCCGAAGGTGACCGCGAGGAGAAGCAGCAGCGTCATCACCGGCGAACGGCGTACACGGTGCAGCTGCGGATGCCTGGGCATGTCCTCCCCTCCGGATGCCTGGCGCGCGAGTGGGACGCGAGCGGGAACCGCCCATCCTACGGACCGCGGGCCGCGTACCGGGCCTCCCGGGGGCGTCCGGCCCCGTGTCAGCGGTCGCCGACCCGCATCTCGAACCAGGTCGTCTTGCCGCGCGGCAGCAGATCCACGCCCCAGCGGTCGGAGAGCTTGTCGACGAGGAAGAGGCCGCGGCCGCTGGTGTCCATCTCCTGCACCGGCATCAGGCACGGCAGTCCGCGGGAGGGGTCGCGCACCTCGATACGGATCCAGCCGCGGCGGCGCAGCATCCGCAGCGCGAAGCAGCGGGCGCCGGTGTGCCGTACGGCGTTTCCGACGAGCTCCGAGACGAGGAGGATGCCGTGCTCGGCGAGCTGCGGGCCCAGGGACCACTGCTTGAGGAGGACGCAGCCGGTCAGCCGCCGGGCGATGCGCGCGGACTCGGGGCGCGAGGGCAGCCGTACCTCGTCGAGCGTCGGATCGCCGATCAGTGCCGGCCCGGAGAGCGGGCCGCTCGGCACCGGCGTCGCCGGGGCGCCGTCCGCGCCGGGGGTGTCCCAGCGTGCGGCGGCCGTGCCGTTCTGCGGCCGCGGCTGCTCCATACCTTCGAGGCCCGCCATGCCCCCATCATGACCGTTACTTGGCGGTCGCGGTGGAGGAACCGACGGAATCCGTTGTCCGGAATCGTCGATTCCTACCTGCCGCGAGACATATGCCAACGGCAGTCGAGGCTCCGGTGCACCCCAACTGACCTGCGTGAACCCGCCGCGGACGGAGAGTCATCCGGCGACGCCGACAAGGCGCCGTCACGTCCGGATCAATTTTTCCGCAATTCGCCCGCACGAGGCAGCGCGCCCCGGCCACGCACCATGCGCCCCCTCAACACCAGGCGTTTCAGCGGAACTTGGCCTTGCCCGGCCCCTCCTCGACAAAGCTGCGCATTCCGGTCTCCCGGTCCTCGGTCGCGAAGAGCCCCGCGAACCAGTTCCGTTCGATCGTCAGGCCGGTGTCGATGTCCGTCTCCAGGCCTGCGTCGACGGACTCCTTGGCGGCCCGCAGCGCGAGCGCCGGACCGGCCGCGAGCCGGGACGCCCAGGCGTGCGCCCGCTCGTAGACCTCGGTGGCGGGCACCACCTGGTCGACCAGGCCGATGGCCAGCGCCTCGTCGGCCTTGACGTGCCGTCCGGTGAAGATCAGGTCCTTGGCCTTGGACGGGCCCACCAGCCGGGCCAGCCGCTGGGTGCCGCCGGCGCCCGGGATCAGGCCGAGCAGGATCTCGGGCTGGCCGAGCTTGGCGCCCTCCGCCGCGATCCGGAAGTCGGCGCAGAGCGCCAACTCGCAGCCGCCGCCCAGCGCATAGCCGGTGATCGCGGCGACCACCGGCTTGGGGATCCTGGCCACGGCGGTGAAGGAGTCCTGCAGGGCCTTCGAGCGGACGACCATGGCCGTATGGTCCATGGCCTGCATTTCCTTGATGTCCGCACCGGCGGCGAACACCTTCTCGCCACCCCAGATCACCACGGCGCGCACATCGTCGCGGCGGGTGGCCTCCTCGGCCAGCTCGCGCAGCCGGTCCTGGGTGGCGATGTCCAGTGCGTTCATCGGCGGGCGGTCCAGGCGGATGGTGCCGACGCCGTCAGCGACCTCGAGGTTCACAGTCATGAGGAAAGGTTAGTCCCCGTTAACGGTGGTGGGCCCGGTGCGCTGCGTCACAGTGCACCGGGCCCACCACCGTCAGAAAGCGCTCAGGGAGCCACTACTGCGCGGCCTTCCACTTCTCCCAGGAGAGGTTCCAGTCGCTGAAGCCGTTGTCCGGCTGGATCGTCTCGTCGTGCGAGTTCTTGACGATGACCACATCGCCGATGCGGGAGTTGCGGAAGAACCACGCCGCCGGGGTGGACCCGTCGCCGCCGCCGCGCTGGTCGAACAGGCCCACACAGCCGTGGCTGGCGTTACGGGTGCCGAACGTCGGCCTGCCGGACCAGTAGTTGCCGTGGATGAACGTGCCGGAGGTGCTCAGGCGCATGGCGTGCGGCACGTCCTTGATGTCGTACTCGCCGCCGAAGCCGACGGTGTCGCCGTTCATCCGCGTCACCGGATGCTTCTCGCTGATCACCATCTGGCCGTTGTAGGTCTCGGTGCCCGGCGCGCCGGAGGTGATCGGGATGGTCTTGATCTTCTTGCCGTCGCGGACCACGGTCATCTGCTTCGACTTGGCGTCGACGGTGCTCACCTGGCTGCGGCCGACGGTGAACGAGACCTCCTTGGCCTGGGTGCCGTAGACACCGGGGCGGCCCTCGACGCCGTTGAGGTCGAGCTTGAGGGTGACCTTGGTGCCGGCCGCCCAGTACTTCTCGGGGCGGAAGTCGAGGCGGTCGTTGCCGAACCAGTGGCCCTCGATGGGCACGGACGGCTCGGCGGTGACCTTGACGGCGTCCTCGACGGCCTTGGGGTCGGTGATGCCGCGGCTGAACTGGATCGAGACCGGCATGCCGACGCCGACCTGCTGGCCGTTCTCGGGGGTGTACCGGCCGATGAAGGTGTTCTTGGGGACGAGGGTGGTGAAGGTGGAGTGCTCGGCGGCCTCCCGGCCCCGGCTGTCCACCGCCACCGCGTCGACGGTGTACTTCGTCGAGGCGCCCAGATGACCGCTGGGCCGCCACAGGGCACCGCCGCCGGATATCTTCCCGGCGACCTCATTGCCCTTGCCGTCCTTGACCTGGACGGACTTCAGCCTGCCCTTGTCGGCGGTCACCTTCAGCGCGCCGCTGGTGGCGACGTCGTCCGCGCCGTCCTTGGGAGCAATCGTTACTGCGGCCTGCGAGGCGGCCTTATCGCCGCTCCCCGCTTTGCCGGCCGGATTCTTCCCGTCGGCGTCGTCGCCGCCGCACGCCGTCACCAGCAGCAGCATCGAGCCGAGCACCAGGGCGAGCGCACCGCCCCCCTTGTGTGGCCACCGCCGCCGGCGCGCCGGCTCCCCCGCATTCGGCTGCACATTCACGACTGGCCCCTTTTCCCCTCGCACGGCCCCGGTCCCCCGCGCGCGGACGCGCCACGCGCTTGCCGTTAGATAACCACACCGCGGTGACGGTGAACTCCCCGCCGATGTCACCGTTCCGTTCCAAGTACGGGACCACGTGCGGGTGCAAGTGTGGGGACGCCCCGGCGGCCGCGGGCGTGCGCCCCCGCCCGTCCCGTCTCAGCCCAGCGCGCTGCCGCGCCGCCACTTCTCCCACGGCATGTTCCAGCCACCGAGACCGTTGTCCGGCGCGAGGGTGCCGCCCCGGGAGTGCCGCACCTGGACGGTGTCCCCGACGATCGAGTGGCGGAACAGCCAGCCGGCCGGGGTGCTGCGGCCGCCGCCCTTGATGTCCTTCAGGCCCACGCAGCCGTGGCTGGTGTTGGCGGCGCCGAAGACCTGGGACCGTGCCCAGTAGTTGCCGTGCAGAAAGGTCCCGGACCTGGTCAGGCGCATCGCGTGCGGGACGTCCGGGATGTTGTACTCCCCGCCGAAGCCGACGGTGTGCCCGCTCATCCGGGTCACCGAGCGGCGCTCCAGGATCACCATCTTCCCGTTGTAGGTGGGGTTCTCGGCGTCGCCCGCGGTGACCGGGAAGGTGGCCGACGCCCGGCCGCGGGTACGCACCGTCAGGGTGTGCCGGGCGACGTCGACGGTGGTGACCTGGTCGCGGCCGACGCGGTAGTGGATCGTCTTGCGCTGTGTGCCGTAGGCGTTCGGCCCGGCCTGCACACCGCGCAGGTTCAGTGCGACGGAGATGTCGGTGCCCGGCCGCCAGCGCGTGCGGGGCCGGAAGTCCAGCCTCCGGTCGCCGAACCAGTGGGGGGCGATCTCGACGGCGGGGCGGGCGGTGACCGTGACGGCGCGTTCGACGGCCGCGCGGTCGGCGATCGGCCGGTTGAACTCCAGCGAGACGATCATGCCGGTGCCGACGGTGGTGCCGTCCTCGGGCGAGAAGAAGCCGGCGAACCGGCCGCGCGGCACGGAGGTGGTGAAGGTGGTGTGGCGGGCGGAGCGGTGACCGGCGTCGTCCAGGGCCACCGCGTCGACGGTGTACCGGGAGCCGGGGGCGAGCGCGCCGCCCGCCGGGCGCCAGATCAGCCCGTCGGGCGAGATCCGCCCGGCGACCCGCTGTCGGCCCGCCTCTCCGGTCCGCCGGACCTCCACCCGCTCCAGCCGCCCGGCCGGCACCCGCACCTCGAACCGGCCGCCGGCCCGTACGCCGTGCGCGCCGTCGTGCGGGACGACCCGGATCTCCGGCTCCCGGGAGGGCGCCTTGTCCCCGCCGGCCCCGTCCGAGGAGCCGCAGCCGGCGGGCAGCACCGCGGCCAGCAGGACTCCCAGGACGGCGAGGGCGGTACGGGGGCGGCGGCGCACCCGCGTGCGCACCCGCCGCGGTGCCCCTTCGCCGGCCGGGCCTCCGGCCGGGTCCTCGGCCGGGACCCTCGCCGGAGCCTTCGCCGGATCCTTCACTGCGCGCATCTCACCGCCGGTCATGTGCCGCATTGTGGCGGAAGATTGCGGAACGGTGCGGAATGCCATGGCGCGGAATGTCCTCAGATGTCACCAGTCCGCCGCGGCGCCCCCACGCCGACGGGAAACGTGAGGCAACGCCCGGTTGCGGGCAGAACAACGGGGAGGGCGGAGCCACGCGCGCAGGGCCGGGACTCTCCCCAGCCAACGCTGGGGGGTGCCCTGCTGCACGGGCCGCCGCCCGACCGAGCCATGAGCCCCAGGAGGCCGGCACGTGTCGAGCGCACCCGAGCAGGAGGCGGTCGAGGACGGACCACTCGCCCCGCCCGTCGTCATCCGCCCCGGCAGCCCCACGCCCCTCGGGGCCCGTTACCGCACGGCCTCCGACGGCGTCGCGGGCACCAACTTCGCCCTGTGGGCGGGCGGTGCCGAGGCCGTGGAGGTCTGTCTCTTCGACGAGGAGGACCGCGAGACGCGCCATCCGCTCACCGAACTGACCCATGAGATCTGGCACGGCTTCCTGCCCGGCGTACGCCCCGGACAGCGCTACGGCTACCGGGTGCACGGCCGCTGGGACCCCTGGTCCGGCGCCCGCTGGAATCCGGCCAAACTGCTGCTCGACCCGTACGCCAGGGCCGTGGACGGCGACTTCGGCACCTGTACGGAGGCGGTGGGCTCCGGGCGGGCGCTGCCCGCCCAGCTCTACGGGCACGTCCGCGACTGGCCGGAGCAGCGGGTCGCCGACACGGTGCGCGACGACCGCGATTCGGCGCCGTACGTCCCCAAGGGCGTGGTCGTCGCCGACGACAGCGGTGGGGACGGGGGTGAGGGAGGGCCCGACGAATGGCGGGACGACCGCCGGCCCAAGACGCCCTGGCCGGATTCCGTCCTCTACGAGCTGCATGTACGCGGCTTCACCATGCGCCACCCCGGCATCCCGGAGGAGCTGCGGGGCACCTACGCGGGGCTGGCGCACCCCGCCGCGCTGGAACACCTGGTCCGGCTCGGCATCACCGCCGTCGAGCTGCTGCCGGTGCACCAGTTCGCGCACGAGGACCACTTGGTGCGCCGGGGGCTGCGCAACTACTGGGGGTACAACTCCATCGGCTATTTCGCGCCGCACGCCGGATACGCCGCGACCGGCACCCGCGGCCAGCAGGTCGGCGAGTTCAAGCGCATGGTGCGGGCGCTGCACGACGCCGGGATCGAGGTCATCCTCGACGTCGTCTACAACCACACGGCGGAGGCCGGCGAAAGGGGCCCGACGCTCTCCCTCCGGGGCATCGACAACCGCGGCTACTACCGCCTGGCCGGCGATGCCCGCCGCTACGCCGACTACACCGGATGCGGCAACACCCTGCATGTCGTCCAGCCCAACGTCCTGCGGCTGATCACCGATTCGCTGCGCTACTGGGTCACCGAGATGGGCGTGGACGGCTTCCGCTTCGACCTCGCCGCGGCGCTGGCCCGCTCCCTGCACGACGTGGACATGCTCTCGCCGTTCCTCGCCGTGATCGCCCAGGATCCGGTGCTGCGCCGCGTCAAGCTCATCGCCGAACCCTGGGACGTGGGCTCCGGCGGCTATCAGGTCGGCGCCTTCCCGCCCCTGTGGACGGAGTGGAACGACCGCTACCGCGACACCGTCCGCGACTTCTGGCGCGGCGCCCAGCACGACGTCCGCGACCTGGGCTACCGCCTCTCCGGCTCCAGCGACCTCTACGCCTGGGGCGGCCGCCGCCCCTACGCCTCCGTCAACTTCATCACCGCGCACGACGGCTTCACCCTGCGCGACCTGGTCACCTACGAGGACAAGCGCAACGGCGACAACGGCGAGGGCAACCGCGACGGCACCCACGACAACCGGGCCTGGAACTGCGGCACCGAGGGCGAGACCGACGACCCGGACATCACCGCCCTGCGCCGCCGCCAGCTCCGCAACCTCCTCACCACCCTCCTCCTGTCCACCGGCGTGCCGATGCTGGTCGCCGGCGACGAGATGGGCCGCACCCAGCACGGCAACAACAACGCCTACTGCCAGGACAACGCCACCAGTTGGGTGGACTGGTCGCTGCTCGACGACCCGCAGTGGCGGCCGCTGGCCGACCTCGCCGCCCGCCTCATCGCGCTGCGCCGCGCCCATCCCGTCCTGCGCCGCCGCGCGTTCTTCTCCGGCCGGCCGCAGCGGCGGGGCGGACTGCGCGATCTCGCCTGGTTCACGGCCGGCGGCACGGAGATGACCGAACAGGACTGGTACGCGCCGGGGGCCACCCTGGGCATGTACCTCTCCGGCAACGACATCGCGCAGCGCGATGCGCGCGGCATCCGCATCGTCGACGACAGCTTCTTCGCCGTACTGCACGCGGACGCCCACCCCCGGCCCGTCGTCCTTCCCGGCCCGCCCTGGGCGAATTCGTACGAGCTGCTCCTGGACACCGCGCGGGAGGAGCAGCCGGTGGCGGGGGCACCCGGGAACGGGCATCCGGCGGGCGGCACGGTCACCGTGCCGGGGCGGGCGGTGATGCTGTTCCGGGCGGTGCCGGGGTGAGGCGGGGCGCCCCGCTTTCCGCGCCCGGCGCCTTCCGCGTGGCGAAAACCGCATGAGCATTGTCAGTGGTGCGCCTTACGCTCGCGAGTGTGGCCGCTACCGCACAGACGACGCCCGAACACCCGACCCCTGACCGTGCCGCGCCCCCGTCCGGCGGTACGGGCGACGCCCAACGCTCCGCGGTGCGCTCGCTGTTGCGCCTGTGGCCGTTCCTCCGTCCGGTGCGGGCGCGGTTCTTCACGGCCGCGTTCGTCGCGGTGTTCGCGTCCTGTCTCGGACTGGTGATCCCGCTGGTCCTCAAGTGGCTGGTGGACGGGCCGGTGGCGGCGCGCGATCCGGGCGGGGTGTGGCTGGGCGGCGGGTATCTGCTGCTCCTCGGGCTCGCCGAGGCGGGGCTGTTCGGGCTGCGGCGCTGGCTGGTGGCGCGGCCGCTCGCCGCGGTCGAGGCGGCCATGCGCGAGGCGCTCTACCGCCGCCTCCAGCGGATGCCGGTCGCCTTCCATGACCGCTGGGCCTCCGGCCAGCTGCTCTCCCGCGCCACCACCGACCTCTCGCTGCTGCGCCTCTTCCTCGCCTTCCCCCTGACGTTCCTGCTGGTCAACGCCACGACGATCGTGGTGGGCTGTGTGATCCTGCTGGTGCAGCGCTGGTCGTTGGGGCTGGTGCTGCTCGCTCCGGTGCTGCCGCTGACGGTGCTGTGCTCGGTCTTCGAGGCCAAGTACGCGCTCGCCGCCCGCCGGGCCCAGGACCAGCTGGGCGATCTGGCGACGGTGGTCGAGGAGTCGGTGCTCGGCATCCGGATCATCAAGGGCTTCGGCCGCCACCGCAGCCAGGCCCGCGCCTTCCGCGACCTGACGCGCCGGGTCCGTACGACCGAACTCCACAAGGCGCGGCTGCTGGCCTGGATCTGGGGCCTGATCACGACCCTCCCGGAGATCGCGATCGGTACGGCCCTGGTGCTGGGCACGCTCCAGGTGGCCGACGGCGCGCTGTCCGCCGGCACCCTCGTCGCCTTTCTCTCCACGGCGCTGGCGCTGCGCTGGCCGGTGGATTCCATCGGCTTCCTGCTGGCCCTGAGCAATGAGGCGGCGACGGCCACGGACCGGTACTTCGAGGTGATGGACGAGGAGACCGTGGCGGAGGGGGGCACGGGCGGCGCGGCGGACCCCGAGCCGGGGCTCGCGGCGGACCCCAAGGCGGACCCAAGCGGCGAGCCCGTCGCGGACTCCGGAGGCGGGCCGCCCGGCGAGCGGGACGGCCTGCGCTTCGAGGGCGTCGAGTTCCGCTATCCCGACGCCCCGGCGGACGCCCCGCCCACCCTCCGCGGCATCGACCTGCACATCCGTTCCGGCGAGACCATGGCCCTGGTCGGCGCCACCGGCAGCGGGAAGACGACCCTGACGGCGCTGGTGCCGCGGCTCTACGACCCCACCGCCGGCCGGATCACCCTCGACGGCCGGGACCTTGCGACGCTCCGCCGGGACGAGGCGCGCGCACTGGTGGCGATGGCCTTCGAGGAGCCGACGCTGTTCTCGGCGACGGTGGCGGACAACGTCCTGATGGCCGCCGGCGACACCGAGGAGTCCCAGGAGGCCGTTCTCGCACGGGCGTTGGCGGTGGCGCAGGCGGACGGGTTCGTCGGCGCGCTGCCCGAGGGCGCCGCCACCCAGGTCGGCGAGCAGGGCCTGAGCCTGTCCGGCGGCCAGCGGCAGCGTCTCGCCCTGGCCCGTGCCGTGGTCGGCCGCCCCCGCTTCCTGATACTCGACGACCCGCTCTCCGCGCTCGACGTCCACACCGAGGCCCTCGTCGAGGCGGCCCTGCGCCAGGTGCTGGCCACCACCACCGCCCTGGTCGTCGCCCACCGGCCGTCCACGGTCCTGCTCGCCGACCGGGTGGCGCTGCTCTCCGGCGGCCGGATATCCGCCGTCGGCACCCACCACGAACTGCTCCGGGACAACGCCGAGTACGCCGCGCTGATGTCCGGCGACGCCGACCGCCGCGAGAGGGAGGAGGCCCGATGACGACGACCACGCCCGATGCGCACGCCGACGGCCAGGAGGACCCGCGCCCGGAGCAGGACCCGGGCCCAGCGGGACGCACCCCCGGCCCCGGCTCCCCCGGTGCCGCGGAAGCGGGAGCGGGAGCGGGAGCGGAAGCGGGAGCGGAAGCGGGAGCGGAAGCGCCCGACGCCTTCGAACGCGATGTACTCCCCACCCCCCGCGGGGCCTCGCGCACCCTCCTGCGTTCGCTGCTGGCGCCGCACAAGCGCCGTGTCTGGCTCACGACCGTCGTACTGCTGCTCCAGCAGGCCGCCGTCCAGGCCGGCCCGCTGATCGTCGCGTACGCCCTCGACCGCGCGGTGCCGGCGCTCCGGGCGGGCGACCACGGTCCGCTGATCACGGTGGCGGTGGCGGCCGCGCTCTGCGCCGCCGCCTCCGGCGGCCTCCAGTTCGCGTTCATCCTCTTCTCGGCCCGGGTCAGCCAGGACGTCCTGCTCGACCTGCGCGGCCGGATCTTCCGCCACGGCCAGGCCCTGAGCCTCGACTTCCACGAGCGCTACACGTCCGGCCGGCTGATCTCCCGGGCCACGACCGATGTCGAGTCGCTGCGCGAACTCCTCGACGAGGGCCTTCAGGAACTGATCACCGTCGTCCTCCAGACCGTCTACATCACGGCGACCCTCATCTACCTGGACTGGGGCCTCGGCGCCGCGGCCGTCGCCTCGGCCGGGCCGCTGTACCTCCTCGTGCGCTCCTACCAGCGCCGCTCCCGGCGCGTCTACAGCACGAAGTCCACGGCCACCGCCGCCCTCATCGTGAAGTTCACCGAGACCATGAACGGCATCCGGCCGGTGCAGGCCTTCCGCCGCGAACGCCCCAACGACGCCGCGTTCACCCTGCTGAACCGCCGGCACGAGCGGGTCAACGGCGATGCCATCCTGGAGATGGCCCGCTATGTCGTCTCGTCCCGGACGGTGGCCAATATCGCGATGGCCGCGATCGTCCTGTGGGGCGCCTACCGCGTGGCCGTCGGCGGTCTCGCGCTCGGCGTGCTCGCCGCCGCGGTGCTCTACCTCCGCCGCCTCTACGATCCCATCGACCGCCTGGGGATGTTCCTCAACTCCTATCAGTCCGCGGCCGCCTCCCTGGAGAAGATCGCCGGGCTGCTCGCCCAGCGGCCCTCCGTCCCCGAGCCCGCCCGGCCGCTTCCGCTGCCCGCCGTCGCGGCCGGCCGGCCCGGCCGGGAGGCCGCCTTCCACGGCGTGCGCTTCGCCTACCGCACCGGCGGCGAGGTGCTGCCCCGCTTCGATCTGACCCTCGCAGCCGGCACGACCGTTGCCGTGGTCGGCGCCACCGGAGCCGGCAAGTCCACCCTCGCCAAGCTGCTGGCCCGCTTCTACGACCCCACCGAGGGGCGGATCCTCCTCGACGGCGTCGATCTGCGCGACCTGTCCGCCGCCGAGCTGCGCCGCGGTGTCGTCATGGTCACCCAGGAGGCGTTCCTCTTCTCCGGCACGGTCGCCGACAACATCGCCGTAGGACGCCCCGAAGCCACCCGCGAGGAGATAGAACGCGCCGCCAAGGCCATCGGCGCCCATGACTTCATCGCCGCCCTGCCGGACGGCTACGACACCGACGTCCGCAAGCGCGGCGGCCGCATCTCCGCCGGTCAGCGCCAACTGGTCGGCTTCGCGCGGGCCCTGCTCGCCGACCCGTCGGTGCTCATCCTGGACGAGGCCACGAGTTCCCTGGACATCCCCGGCGAGCGCGCGGTGCAACGCGCCATGGACACCGTCCTGCGCGGCCGCACGGCCGTCGTCATCGCCCACCGCCTGTCCACGGTCGAGACGGCCGACCGGGTCCTGGTCATGTCCGACGGCCGGATCGTCGAGGACGGCCCGCCCGGCGAACTCATCGCCGACCGCGGCCGGTTCGCGCAGCTGCACCAGGCCTGGCGCGAGAGCGTGGTGTGAGAGCGCGGTGTGAGCGGTACGGCCTGCGGGATCCACAACGCCGCGTGCGATGAAGCCAGTTGGGCGCGACGGAGCCTGCTCCGGCCTCCAGTCGCATGCGGGCCGAAGGCGCTGTGTTACGGTGCGAGCCGACTTCTCACCGTTGGGCTTTCCGCCTCGCCAACCAGCTTCACCCGCGTCCCGATGACGCGGGGAAGGTGGAAGTCACTCACCACATCCTGGAAAAGGGTGTTCTGTGACGTGGCGACGTGCGTCGACCCTTCCGGTTCCTTCCGCGCCCCCAGGGATCTGCCGGGGACCGCGCTCCGGCGTCGGCACTGTTGCGGCATCAGCGGCCCGGTCCGCGTCGCCACCAGCAGAGCCGGTTCCCTCAGGGAGGTCTCCGGAGTGCCGGAAAACAAAACCCCCTCACACCCGGTCACGCAGCGTCCGTGGCTGGTTCTCGCGATCATGTGCATCGGCTTCTTCATGTCGTTGCTCGACGGATCCATCGTCAACGTCGCCGTCCCCACGCTGATCCACGACCTGGGCGCCTCCTACGACCAGGTGCTGTGGATCGTCGACGGCTATCTGCTGGTCTTCTCGGTGCTGCTGATCAGCACCGGGCGGCTGGGGGACATCTTCGGATACCGCCGGCTGTACGTGATCGGCATCATCGCCTTCACCCTCGCCTCGGCGCTGTGCGGGCTGGCCGGCTCACCGGCCCAGCTGCTGACCGCCCGGGGGCTGCAGGGACTGGGCGGGGCACTGCTGTTCCCCCAGGTGATCTCGTCCATCCTGACGATCTTCCCGCCACAGCTGCGCGGCCGCGCGTTCGGCCTGTTCGGCGCGATCGTCGGTTTCGCCCCGGTCGTCGGCCCGGTCGTCGGCGGTTTCCTGCTCGCCCACCTCGGCTGGCGCTGGATCTTCTTCCTCAATGTCCCGATCGGGATCATCACCGTCGTGCTGGCGCTGGCCTTCGCACCGCCCATGCGGTCCGGCCGCACCCACCGGCTCGACCTGGTCGGCGTCGCACTGGCCACCGCCGGGCTGAGCGCCATGGTGTTCGGCCTGATCGAGGGGGAGCGCTACGACTGGGGCACCATCGCCGGACCGGTCGGCATCACCTCGGTGATCGTCGCAGGCGTCGCGCTGCTGGCGGCGTTCGTCGGGTGGCAGCACCGGCAGCGGAACGAACCCCTGGTGCCCCTGGCGCTGTTCGGCGCGCGCAATTTCGCGGTCGGCAACTGGGTCGGGTTCGTCTTTCAACTCGGCATGATCGGCATCATGTTCGTGCTGGTGCTGTACCTGCAGACGGCGCGCGGGTACTCGGCGCTGGAGACGGGCCTGGTGGTGCTGCCGAACGCCGTGCTCACCGCGATCGGCTCGGCGTATGCCGGGCGGCTGTCGGACAGGTTCGGCGGCAAGTACGTCCTGATGGCCGGGATGACGCTGTTGGCCGTCGGCCTTCTGGTGCTGGCCGTCATGGCCGGCCCCACCAGCAGCGCGTGGCACCTGCTACCGGGGTTGATCATCATCGGGACCGCCAGTGGCGCCACGTTCGCACCGCTGCAGCAGGCCACCATGGACGGCGTGGATCCGCGGCTGGCCGGGGCGGCCTCCGGCGTCTCCAGTACCACCCGGCAGATCGGCGGCGTCCTGGGCACGGCGGTGCTGGGCGCCCTGCTGTCGGCCCGCCTCTCCTCGACCCTGCGCAGCGCGGCCGAGCAGTTCGCCGGCCGGCTGCCGGAGGACCTGCGCGCCCAGTTCATCCGCCAGAGCGCGGCCGCCGCGCGGCACTACAGCCCGCCCACGCCGCCCGGCGGCCTGAGCCCCGCCACGACCGGCCGGTACGCACGCGTCACCGCCGACACGTTCGCCACCGGCTTCGTCGACGCCATGCGGACCACCTTCATGGCGTGCGCCCTGGTCCTGGTGGCCGCCGTCGCGTTCTGTTTCCTCTTCCGCCCGCACCGCAAGCCGACGACCGAGCAGGCCCTCAGAAGGCAAGCCCCCACCGCACCGCGGGACTGACCCGGCAATGACGACGGTCGCGGCCCGGTGGCCGCGACCGTCGTCGCCGGCGAGGGCACGGAGGCGACCATCGACCATCCGGAACGTGCACGACGCAGCAATCCGCCATAACTCCCCGTGGAACAAAGGGCGTTGAGGGATCGGCGCCGCCCGGTCCGGACGAGGCGACGGCCCTCCTGCGCATCCGCCCCCGCCCCGACGCCGCGTCCGGCTTCCGGACACCGATTTCGCGCAACGGACGTTTTCCGGCCAATTAGTTGAACGGAGCCTGACAACCGGCCGTCAGTGGTGGGACTCTTCCCCGCAGCCGCCGCACGGGCCCCCACAGCCCCACACCCGACGGCAGCCCGTACCACGGCACCACCGGTTGCACCTGTGCACCCGTGCACCCGTGCACCCGCACACGTACGTCTCCCCCCACACGCTCCAAGTGTTCTGCCTCGCTCTGCCCGGACGGCCCTTTCACCGCCCGGTCCCCCTCGGTCGCGCCCTCGACGTCGCGGCCACCGCAGAAGGAGTCAGTGTGAGACGCACCCCCCATGGGTCCACCCCACGGCGCCGCACCTCCCCCGCACGCACCACGGCGGCCGGCGCGCTCGTCGCCGTCACCGCGCTGCTGGCCGTCGGCGTACAGGCCGGCACCGGCACGGCCGCGGCCCCGCGGCCCGGCACGGCGCATGCCACGCCCCGCCCCGGCGCACTGCCGGCCAAGCTGTCCCCGTCCCAGCGTGCGGAGCTGATACGGGAGGCCGGCGCGACCACCGCCCGGACCGCCAAGCAGCTGAAGCTGGGCGCGCAGGAGAAGCTGGTCGTCAAGGACGTCTCGAAGGACGCCGACGGCACGGTCCACACCCGCTACGAGCGCACCTACGCCGGACTGCCGGTCCTCGGCGGTGACCTCGTGGTGCACGAGAGCAAGGGCGGCACGCTCAAGGGCGTCACCAAGGCCGTGCGCTCCCAGCTCAAGATCGCCGGCACCACGGCGAAGGTGACGCCGGCCGCGGCCGAGGCGCAGGCGCTCAAGTCGGCGCGGTCGCTGGGTTCGACGAAGACCGCGGCCGCCAAGGCACCGCGCAAGGTCGTCTGGGTGGCCGACGGCAAGCCGGTACTGGCGTACGAGACGGTGGTCGGCGGGCTACAGGACGACGGCACGCCCAATCAGCTGCATGTGATCACGGACGCCACGACCGGCGCGAAGATCTTCTCCTACCAGGGCATCGAGACCGGCGTCGGCAACAGCGAGTACAGCGGCAAGGTCACCCTCGGGACGTCGGGCTCGGCGCCGAACTTCTCGATGACCGACGCCACCCGCGGCAACCACAAGACCTACGACCTCAAGCACGGGTCCTCCGGTACGGGCACGCTCTTCACCGACGCGGACGACACCTGGGGCGACGGTACGCCGCAGAACGCCCAGACGGCCGGTGTCGACGCCGCCTACGGCGCGCAGGAGACCTGGGACTACTACAAGAACGTGCACGGCCGCAGCGGTATCAAGGGCGACGGCGTCGGCGCCTACTCCCGCGTCCACTACGGCAACAGCTACGTCAACGCCTTCTGGGACGACGGCTGCTTCTGCATGACGTACGGCGACGGCAGCGGCAACGCCGCCCCGCTGACCGCCATCGACGTGGCCGGCCACGAGATGAGCCACGGTGTCACCTCCAACACCGCGGGCCTGGAGTACAGCGGCGAGTCCGGCGGCCTCAACGAGGCGACCTCGGACATCTTCGGTACGGCGGTGGAGTTCTACGCCAACAACGCCTCCGACCCCGGTGACTACCTCATCGGCGAGAAGATCGACATCAACGGCGACGGCACCCCGCTGCGCTACATGGACAAGCCCAGCAAGGACGGGGGCTCGGCGGACTACTGGTCCAGCGATGTCGGCAACAAGGACGTGCACTACTCGTCCGGTGTCGCCAACCACTTCTTCTACCTGCTGTCCGAGGGCAGCGGGCCGAAGGACATCGGCGGCGTCCACTACGACAGCCCGACCTTCGACAACCTGCCCGTTCCGGGCATCGGCCGGGCCAACGCCGAGAAGGTGTGGTTCAAGGCGCTCAGCCAGTACATGAACGCCAACACCAACTACGCGGGCGCCCGCACCGCCACCCTCCAGGCCGCGGCGGACCTTTTCGGCCAGGGCAGCGCGTCGTACAACACCGTCGCCAACACCTGGGCGGCGGTCAATGTCGGCTCCCGCGTGCCGGACGGCGGCGGGGTCACGGTCACCAACCCGGGCAACCAGACCAGCACCGTGAACCAGGCGGCCAGCCTGCAGATCAAGGCGAGCAGCGGAACGGCGGGCGCGCTGTCGTACGCGGCGAGCGGGCTGCCGGCCGGGCTGTCCATCAACGCGAGCAGCGGGCTGATCTCCGGGACGCCGACCGCCACCGGCACCAGCAATGTGACGGTGACGGTCACCGACGCCGCGAAGAAGACGGGTACCGCCGCCTTCACCTGGACGGTCAACCCGGCGGGCGGCGGCAGTGTCTTCGAGAACGCCGATGACGTGGCGATCCCGGACGCGGGCGCGGCGGTCACCTCCCCGATCACCGTCAGCCGCAGCGGCAACGCGCCGAGCACGCTGAAGGTCGGCGTGGACATCGTCCACACCTACCGCGGTGACCTGGTCATCGATCTGATCGCCCCGGACGGTACGGCGTACCGGCTGAAGAACGCCAGCGCGTTCGACTCGGCGGCCAACGTGAAGACCACGTACACCGTCAACGCCTCCTCGAAGGCGGCGAGCGGCACCTGGAAGCTGCGGGTCCAGGACATCTACGCGCAGGACTCGGGCTACATCAACGGCTGGAAGCTCACGTTCTGAGCCTGCGGTGCCACCGAACCGTCATCTTCGTATGGCAGGAACGGTCCGGTGAGCATCCGTCGTCTCAACTGACCAGCTGAGCAAGCGAATTGGGCGTCGTCCCCGGAACATCGGGGGCGGCGCCCCGTTCCGTTATACGAACAGCGCTCCCCTCTCTACGGACGAATTTCAGCCAACCTTGCACCAGACTCCTGACATGCACGCGTTCGAATGGCAGTCTTCCCGACGCATGTCACACCCGCATCGCTTTGCACCCCCACCACTTGGCAAAGTTGAAGGAGCACGCGTGACCCCCCACATATCTCGTAAGACCCGTGTGATCGGTACCTCCGTCGTGGCCGCGGCCCTGCTGGCCGCCGGTATCACCGTCGGTACCGCCGGCGCCTCGACCAACCAGCCCACCGCGCTGGGCGGCGCTCCGCTGACGCTGAGCTCCACGCACCGCGCCCAGCTGCTGCAGGCCGCGGACGCCAACAAGGCGATGACCGCCAAGGCGCTCGGGCTCGGCTCGCAGGAGAAGCTGGTCGTCAAGGACGTCATCAAGGACGTCAACGGCACCACGCACACGCGCTACGAGCGCACCTACGCCGGACTGCCGGTCCTCGGCGGCGACATGATCGTGCACACCGCCAAGGGCGGCGCCATCAAGAGCACCACCAAGTCCACCGAGAAGGCCATCAAGGTGGCCTCCACCACCGCGAAGATCGCCCCGGCGGCCGCGCAGAAGTCGGCGCAGGGCGTCGCGGCGAAGTCCATCGGCGCGAGGTCGGCCGCCGCCAAGACCGCCCGCAAGGTCGTCTGGGCCGCCTCCGGCAGCCCGGTCCTCGCGTACGACACGGTCGTCAGCAGCGTCCGCAAGGACGGCACGCCCAGCCGGCTGCACGTCATCACCGACGCCAACACCGGCAAGAAGCTCTTCCAGTACGACGAGATCCACACCGGCAAGGGCGAGAGCGAGTACAGCGGCAGCGTCGAGCTGGGCACCAAGAAGGAGGGCAACGGCTTCACGCTGACCGACGACGGGCGCGGCGGTCACAAGACCACCAACCTGGAGAACGGCGAGTCCGGCGACGGCAAGGCCTTCACGGACGACGACGACAACTGGGGCACCGGCAAGCCCGACGACCCGCAGACCGCGGCCGTCGACGCGGCCTACGGCGCCGGCGTGACCTGGGACTACTACAAGACCGTCCACGGCCGTTCCGGCATCAAGGGCGACGGCAAGGGTGCCTCCTCGCGGGTCCACTACGGCAAGAGCTACGTCAACGCCTTCTGGGACGACAGCTGCTTCTGCATGACCTACGGCGACGGCCAGGACGACAAGGCCCCGCTGACCGCCCTGGACGTGGCGGCGCACGAGATGTCGCACGGTGTCACCTCGGCCACCGCCAACCTGGAGTACAGCGGCGAGTCCGGCGGCCTGAACGAGGGCACCTCGGACATCTTCGGCACCTCGGTCGAGTTCTTCGCCAAGAACGACAAGGACCCGGGCGACTACCTCATCGGCGAGAAGATCAACATCAACGGTGACGGCACGCCGCTGCGCTACATGGACAAGCCCAGCAAGGACGGCCAGTCGAAGGACAACTGGGACTCCGAGACCGGTGGCCTGGACCCGCACTACTCCTCGGGTGTCGCCAACCACTTCTTCTACCTGCTGTCCGAGGGCAGCGGCGCGAAGGAGATCAACGGCGTCAAGTACGACAGCCCGACGGCGGACGGCAAGAAGGTCGAGGGCATCGGCCGGGACAAGGCCGAGAAGATCTGGTTCAAGGCCCTGACCGAGTACATGACCTCCAACACCGACTACAAGGGTGCCCGCGAGGCGACCGTCAAGGCCGCCACGGACCTCTACAAGGCCGGCAGCCCCGAGGTCAAGGGCGTCGAGGCCGCGTGGGACGGCGTCGCGGTCAAGTAACGCGCACAGCAGTACCGCGCACCGTGCCGCAGACGCACGGAACGCGCTGATCGTCCCGGGGTAACGTGACCTCGGGCGGGCGGTGTCCGGAACCCTCCGGGCACCGCCCTCGCGCGTCACGGGGGACGGGATGAGCCGAACGACCACAGTGCTGCTGGCCGATGACGAGCCGATGCTGCGGGCCGGGGTCCGCGCGGTCCTCGGCACCGACCCCGGCATCGAGGTCGTCGCGGAGGCCGCGGACGGCCACGCGGCTCTCGCCCTGGCCCGCCGGCACCGCCCGGACGTCTGCCTGCTGGACATCCGGATGCCCGGCCTGGACGGGCTCGCCGCCGCGGAGCGGCTGGCCGAACTGGCCCCCGAAACCGCCGTCGTCATCCTGACGACGTTCTCCGACGATGCGTACATCGCGGCCGCCCTCGGCTCCGGCGCCGCCGGATTCCTGCTGAAGTCCGGCGATCCCCGGGAGCTGATCGCCGGCGTCCGGGCCGTCGCGGAGGGCGGCGCCGCGCTCTCACCGGCCATCGCCCGCCGCGTCATCGCGCATCTGGGCGACGGCCGGCTCGGCCGCGGCGCGGCCGCCCGCGCCCGCGCCGACGGGCTGACCGCGCGCGAGCGCGAGGTGCTCGGCCTGATCGGCGGCGGGCTGACCAACGCCGAGATCGCCGCGCGGCTGTTCCTGACCGAGGGCACGGTCAAGGCGTATGTCAGCGCCGTCCTGGCCCGGCTGGGCTTCAAGAACCGGGTGCAGGCGGCGATCCTGGCGTACGAGGCGGGACTGGTCCCCCCGTCATGAACCGCCTCCGCCCCCGGCTCCCCGGGCTCGCGCTGTGGCTGATTCTGTGCGTTCCGCCCGCCTACACGCTCGACGGACCCGACGCGCTCCAGCGGTGGGCGACGGCCGCCGCCTTCCCGCTGCTCGGCGCGGCCGTCCTGATACGCAAGGCCCGGCCGCTGACGGCGCTGGCGATTCCGGTCGTGCCGAGCCTGGTGCTCTCGGTGCAGCCGCCCACCGGTGCGTACACCCTGGCCCTCGCCGTCCTCGGCTATCTCGCCGGCATCCGGATGGCGCGCGCCCGGCCCGCGCTGTGGTTCATCGCCGGCCTGGCGCTGACCGGCGTCCCGCTGTACGCGCTCGTCAGCCGCTCGCTGTGGCCCTGGTTCACCTTCCTGCTCGCGCTGCTGCTCAATGTGGCGCTGCCGTGGCTGCTGGGCCGCTGCCGTCGCCAGTACGCTGAACTGGCCCGCAACGGTTGGCAGTTGGCCGACCGGATGGAGCGCGAGCAGCGGGCCGTCGCCGACCGCACCCGGCTGCGTGAACGAGCCCGGATCGCCGGCGACATGCATGACTCGCTGGGCCACGATCTGGCGCTGATCGCCTTGCGGGCGGGGGCACTGGAGCTGGCCCCGGAGCTGTCCGAGGACCGCCGGGCGGCGGCCGGGGAGCTGCGGGCGGCGGCCGGAGCGGCGACCGAACGGCTACGGGAGATCGTCGGCGTGCTGCGCACGGACGACGAGGGCGCGCCCCCGCCACCGACGGCCGGGAACGTGACCGCGCTGGTGGACCGTGCACGGGCCTCGGGGATGTCGGTGACGGTGACGGAGACCGGCGAGGGACCCGTGGCGCAGCCGCCGATGACCGGCCATGCCCTGCACCGCGTCGTCCAGGAGGCGCTGACCAACGCCGCCAAGCACGCGCCGGGCGCGGCCGCCCGGGTGCGGATCGTCCGGTCCGCCGAGCGCGTCGAGGTGACGGTGGCCAACGGCCCCCGGCCGGACGGCCCGCGCCCCGGCACTCCCGGGCCGGATCCGGTCTCCGGCGGCAGCGGGCTGGTGGGCCTGGACGAGCGGGTACGGCTGGCGGGCGGGACGCTGCGCAGCGGGCCGACGGCGGACGGCGGCTTCGCGGTCACGGCGTGGCTGCCGGCCGCCGACGGGCCGGTCACCGAAGCCCCGCCGGAGCCCGAACCGAGCGCCACGGAACGGGAGTTGGCGCAGGCGCGGCGCCAGGTGCGGCGGCGGCTGCGACAGACGGTGACCGTCCCGCCGACGGCGCTGGCCGGCCTGCTCGTCCTGATGGGCGTCTTCGCGCTGATCAGCCCCGGCTGGACGGTCCTGGACCGGGCCGATTACGCGCGCCTGCGGATCGGTATGCCGCGCACGGAGGTGGAGTCCGTGGTGCCGTTCTTCGCGCTGGACACCCCGCCGGACGGGACGCCGCCGCCCCCGCGCGGATGGCTGTGCGCGTACTACGGCGTGGACCCGGACACCACCTCCGCGTACGAGCTCTGCTACGCCGGCGACCGGCTGGTGCGGCGGGGCATCGTGCGGCCCCGGACCCCTTAGGGCCTGCCCCGGCGCCCACCCTCCCGGCGAGGAACTCACCGCCCCGGCAGAGGTGTTCGGTCGGTGCTACGGCGGCGCCCGGCCGCCGCACCGGGCCCGACCCGCGCGGGCACAGGCACCGGATCCGGCCACCGCACGGCGGCCACCGGAGCGCCTCCCCCGCCGCAGGCATGTGCTGCCCGCACTCCCCCTCCCCCACTGCACGGCCCCCCCACCCGTACCGCCGGGTCCGTCGATATGGCCGATTCCACCCCCTCAGGCGCTCTTGTACGGACTCCCTCCTGGCGAGAGGCTGCGGTGTGACGCCGACGGGCCCGGCGCGGCATCGGACATCCGCACACCGCAACTCCCTTGTGATTCAAATCTCTTGTGATTCACCTGAGTTGAGGAGGCGACCCGGTTGTGTCAGTGCATTTCGGCCCCGTCCCGCGAGAGTTCTGAAGGATTCCCGACGGGTCATGGCGGGCGAGGAGTTACGAACGAGTAGTTCACCTGCGTACCGGATTGCCCGGACCTGCACCCCGGGCAGGCTCACGGAGTACGCCGCTACTCGCCGCACCCACCGCCAACCGAGTGAAAGCGGACAGGAGCGCCCATGCCCGGACCCCTCCCCCCTACCGTGGAGCGGATAGAAAGGACAAAACCCCGCAAAGTATCACTAGCCCAGGTGAGCCCATGATCGGTCGCATCCCTGTACTGGACATCCGCCCGCAGATCGATTGCGGCCGCCGACCGTCGAAGGCGGTGGCCGGCGAGACCCTCGAGGTCTCGGCCACCGTATTCCGCGAAGGCCATGACGCGGTCGCCGCCAACGTGGTGCTGCGCAACCCCGCCGGCCGCTGCGGCCCCTGGACCCCGATGACCGAGGCCGCGCCCGGCACCGACCGGTGGACCGCCGAGGTCACCCCCGGCGTCGAGGGCCGCTGGACGTACACCGTCGAGGCCTGGTCCGATCCGCTCACCACCTGGCGCCGGCACGCCGCCATCAAGATCCCGGCGGGCATCGACACCGAGCTGGTCTGCGCCGAGGGCGCCGCCCTGCACGAGAGGGCCGCCGCCGACGTCCCCAAGAGCGACGGCCGCGAGGCGGTGCTCGGCGCCGTGGACGCGCTGCGCAACGGCGAACTCCCCGCCGCCACCCGCCTCGCCGCCGCCCTCGCCCCCGAGGTCACCGGCGCCCTGGACCGCCATCCGCTGCGCGAACTGCTCACCGTCTCCCGGCCGATGCCGCTGGTCGTCGAGCGCCGACGGGCCCTGTACGGCTCGTGGTACGAGCTCTTCCCGCGCTCCGAGGGCGCCGTCACCGCACCGGACGGCAGCGTCATCGGCGGCACCCTGCGCACCGCCGCCGAACGCCTGCCCGCGGTCGCCGCGATGGGCTTCGACGTCGTCTATCTGCCGCCCGTACACCCCATCGGGACCGCCTTCCGCAAGGGCCCCAACAACGCGCTGTCCGCCGGGCCCGACGACGTCGGCTCCCCCTGGGCGATCGGTTCCGCCGACGGCGGCCACGACGCCCTCCATCCGGACCTGGGCACCTTCGAGGACTTCGCGCACTTCGTGCGCACCGCCCGCGATCTGCGGATGGAGGTGGCCCTGGACTTCGCCCTCCAGTGCTCCCCCGACCACCCCTGGGTCGACCAGCGCCCGCAGTGGTTCCACCACCGTGCCGACGGCTCCATCGCCTACGCGGAGAACCCGCCGAAGAAGTACCAGGACATCTACCCCCTCGCCTTCGACACCGACTTCCGCGGGCTGGTGCGCGAGACGGAACGGCTGCTGCGCTTCTGGATGGCCAAGGGCGTACGGATCTTCCGCGTCGACAACCCGCACACCAAGCCGGTGGCGTTCTGGGAGAAGGTGCTCACCGACATCAACCGCACCGACCCCGATGTCCTCTTCCTCGCCGAGGCGTTCACCCGCCCCGCGATGCTGGGCACCCTCGCCCAGATCGGCTTCCACCAGTCGTACACGTACTTCACCTGGCGCAACACCAAGCGGGAACTGACCGAGTACCTCACCGAACTGAGCGGTGCGAGCGCCGACTACCTGCGGCCGAATTTCTTCGTCAACACCCCGGACATCCTGCACGCCTACCTCCAGGAAGGCGGCCGCGCGGCCTTCGAGATCCGTGCCGTACTGGCCGCCACGCTCTCCCCCAGCTGGGGCGTGTACGCAGGTTACGAACTGTGCGAGGCGACGCCGCTGCACCACGGCAGCGAGGAGTACCTCGACTCGGAGAAGTACCAACTCCGGCCCCGCGACTGGGATGCGGCAACCCGCGAAGGGCGTACCATCGCCCCGCTCATCACCGCGCTCAACCGCATCCGGCGCCGGCATCCCGCGCTCCAGCAGCTGCGCAACCTGCACTTTCACCATGTCGACAACGACTCCGTGATCGCGTACTCCAAGCGCGCGGGACACGGGGCCGAGGCCGACACGGTGCTCACAGTGGTCAACCTCGATCCGCACCACACCCACGAGGCGACGGTGTCGTTGGACATGCCGGAACTCGGCCTCGGCCGGCACGATTCCTTGCCGGTGCGCGACGAGCTCACCGGCGACACCTACCACTGGGGCAGGGACAACTATGTGCGCCTGGAGCCGGGCCGCTCTCTCGCGCCCGCTCATGTGCTGTCACTGCGACCGTCCTCACCGATCGGAGGGTCACCCAATTGATCGTCAATGAGCCCGTCCCCGACACGTTCGAGGACACACCGGTAAAGGACCGCGATCCCGACTGGTTCAAACGGGCCGTCTTCTACGAAGTCCTGGTGCGCTCGTTCCAGGACAGCAACGGCGACGGCGTCGGGGACCTCAAGGGCATCACGGCCAAGCTCGACTATCTGCAATGGCTGGGGGTGGACTGCCTCTGGCTCCCGCCGTTCTTCAAATCCCCGCTGCGGGACGGCGGATATGACGTCTCCGACTACACCTCGGTGCTTCCCGAGTTCGGTGATCTCGCCGATTTCGTGGAATTCGTGGACGCCGCGCACCAGCGCGGTATGCGGGTCATCATCGACATGGTGATGAACCACACCAGCGATCAGCACCCGTGGTTCCAGGAGTCCCGCACCGACCCGGAAGGGCCGTACGGCGACTATTACGTCTGGGCCGACGACGACAAGCAGTACGGCGACGCCCGCATCATCTTCGTCGACACCGAAGCGTCCAACTGGACCTTCGACCCGGTGCGCAAGCAGTACTACTGGCACCGCTTCTTCTCCCACCAGCCGGATCTCAACTACGAGAATCCGACGGTCCAGGAGGAGATGATCTCCGCCCTGCGGTTCTGGCTCGACCTGGGCATCGACGGTTTCCGGCTGGACGCGGTGCCGTACCTCTACGCCGAGGAGGGCACCAACTGCGAGAACCTGCCCGCCTCGCACGCCTTCCTCAAGCGGGTCCGCGCCGAGATCGACGCGCATTACCCCGACACGGTGCTGCTGGCCGAGGCCAATCAGTGGCCGGAGGACGTCGTCGACTACTTCGGCGACTACGCCGTCGGCGGGGACGAATGCCATATGGCGTTCCACTTCCCGGTCATGCCCCGGATCTTCATGGCGGTACGCCGCGAATCCCGCTACCCGGTATCGGAAATCCTCGCCAAGACCCCGGCGATTCCCTCCGGCTGCCAGTGGGGCATCTTCCTCCGCAACCACGACGAGCTGACCCTCGAAATGGTCACGGACGAAGAACGCGACTACATGTACGCGGAATACGCCAAGGACCCGCGGATGCGCGCCAACATCGGTATCCGCCGGCGGCTCGCCCCGCTGCTCGACAACGACCGCAATCAGATCGAGCTCTTCACGGCGCTGCTGCTCTCGCTCCCCGGTTCGCCGATCCTCTACTACGGCGACGAGATCGGCATGGGCGACAACATCTGGCTCGGCGACCGCGACGCGGTGCGCACCCCGATGCAGTGGACGCCGGACCGCAACGCCGGATTCTCCTCCTGCGACCCGGGCCGGCTCTCGCTGCCGACCATCATGGATCCGGTCTACGGGTACCAGGTCACCAACGTCGAGGCGGCGATGAGTTCGCCCTCCTCGCTGCTGCACTGGACCCGCCGGATGATCGAGATCCGTAAGCAGAACCCGGCGTTCGGGCTCGGCAGCTACACCGAACTGCCCTCCTCCAACCCGGCGGTGCTCGCCTATCTGCGGGAGTCGCCCGGTACCGGCGGCGCGGACGACGACCTGGTGCTGTGCGTGAACAACTTCTCGCGCTTCGCGCAGCCGACGGAGCTGGACCTCCAGGCGTTCAGCGGCCGGCATCCGGTCGAGCTCATCGGTGGCGTCCGCTTCCCGCCGATCGGTGAACTGCCGTACCTGCTCACCCTCGCGGGGCACGGCTTCTACTGGTTCCGGCTGCGCAAGAACCCCGCGTGAGCGGCGCCTGACGGAGCCGCCTCACCGGCACGGGCTCCCAGAAATCCGCCCGTACGCGGCCGCACGCGCGTACGGGCGTTTTTTGACCTTTCGCTCGGGCAGTCTCCCTATTACCGCACGGGCCGGGCGAGTCACCGGCGGCCCCGGGATCCAGGGGACGCCGTGCAAGGCATGCAGCGCCGCCCCGGACTCCGTCTGGGGGTACCCCCACCGCGCCGCCGCACAGTCAAGGCCGCATTCCGGGACACTTTGGGCTATCTGTCGTGTGCCCGGGGAAAGGACGCGACGCCATGTCGGACACCGCCTCGACCCGTGCCATCCGTAACACCCCTGACCGCCCGCTCGTCGCCGCACCCGATCTGCTGTCGTCGCTCGTCCCCCTGCTCGCCGCATGGGTGCCCCGCCAGCGCTGGTTCGCCGGCAAGGGACGGCTGATCACCGGCTTCTCGCTGCTCTCGGCGACCGAACTGCTGCCGTGCACCGCCGACGGCGGCACACCGGGGATACTGCAGCTGCTCGTGCGCGCCCAGCAGTCGGCGCCGCCGAACCGCGCCACCGTCGCGGGCGACTGCTACCAACTCCTGCTCGGCGTGCACCCCGCGCTGCCGCCGCAGCTGGCACCCGCCGCGATCGGCCGCCCCACCGGCGGCCCGCTGCGCGGCCGCAGCGTCTATGACGCGCTGCTCGACAACCGGCTGTGCGGACTGCTGCTGGAGCGGCTGCGGGTGCCCGGCCGGATCGGCGCGCTGCGCTTCGACCGCGAGGAGGGCCAGGACATTCCCTCCGGGCTGCCGGCCCGGCCGGTCGCCGTCGAGCAGTCCAACTCCTCGATCGTCTACGGCGAATCGTTCATCCTCAAGGTCTTCCGGCGGATCGCGCCCGGCATCAACCCGGATCTGGAGCTGCCCCGCGCACTGGCCGACGCCAAGTGTGCGCGGGTGCCCGCCCCGGTGGCGTGGTTCGAGGCGGAGGCCGCCGAGGCGGACGGCGAGCCGACCACGCTGGGCGTCCTGCAGCCGTATCTGCCGGGCTCCGCGGACGGCTGGCAGCTGGCGTTGAACGCCCTGTCCGTACGCGCCGACTTCACCGGCTCGGCGCGCGCGCTCGGCCATGCCACCGCCGAGGTGCACACCGCGCTCGCGCAGACGCTGCCGACCACGGAGCTGCACCGCCCGCAGCTCGCCGCGATCGCCGCCCGGATGAACGCGCGGCTGGAGGCCACCGCCCGCGCGGTGCCCCTGCTCCAGCCCTACTGCCCCCGGCTGCGGGAGGCGTTCGACGCGCTGGCCGAGGTCGGCCGGGACGGGCACAGCTGGGCCGCCCAGCGCATCCACGGCGATCTGCATCTGGGCCAGACGCTGCGCTCCGCCGACGAGGGCCGCTGGTCACTGATCGACTTCGAGGGCGAACCGGCCCGGCCGCTGGCCGAGCGGCGGCGCCCGCAGCCGGCGCTGCGCGATGTGGCCGCGATGCTGCGCTCCTTCGACTACGCGGCGCGCAGCGGACCGGGCGGCGGCGATCCCTGGTCGCTGGACTGGGCGCGGCGCACCCGCGACGCCTACTGCCAGGGCTATGCCGAGGCCGGCGGGCTCGACCCGCGCTCGGCGCCCGAGCTGATGCGCGCCTACGAAACCGACAAGGCCGTCTACGAGGTGCTCTACGAGGCCCGGCACCGGCCCGACTGGCTGCCCGTCCCGATGGCCGCCATCCGGCGGCTGGCGGCGGGTGCCTGACCCTCCCCGTACCCCCTGTGATCCCGCCGGCTCCGGCCGATCCCCCGCCCCGCCCCGCCCCGAGGAGGCACCCCACGTGACCGCCCGCCCGTCCCCCAGCACCACCGACCCCACCCCCGCCCAGGACGCGACCGACGACGGCGCGCCGCACGCGCGGACCGGCGGACGCACCTCGGACGGCCGCCCGCCCGCGCCCCGGGGGCAGAAGCCCAAGGCCGCGGGCCGTGGGGTACGGGCCGCCGCCCCGCTCGGCGACGAGGACCGGGCCCGGCTGCTGGGCGGCGCCCATCACGATCCGCACGGGCTGCTCGGCGCACACCCGGTGCGCGGCGGGCTGCTCTTCCGGGTCCTGCGGCCGCACGCCACCGGCGTCACCGTCGTCGCCAAGGGACTGCGCGCCACCCTGCACGCCGAGGGCGACGGGCTGTTCGCCGGGGTGCTGCCGCTGCGCCGGATCCCCGACTACGAGCTGGTCGTCGAGTACGAGGACAGCACGGTGACGGTCCAGGACCCCTACCGCTTCCTCCCCGCGGTCGGCGAACTCGATCTGCATCTGTTCGCCGAGGGCCGGCACGAGCAGCTGTGGCGGGCGCTGGGCGCGCGGCCCATGGACCACCAGGGCGTCACCGGCACCCGCTTCACCGTCTGGGCGCCCAATGCCCAAGGCGTCCGGATCGTCGGCGACTTCAACTTCTGGGACGGCACCTCCCATCCCCTGCGTTCGCTGGGCTCGGCGGGCGTCTGGGAGCTGTTCGTCCCGGGCATCGGCGAGGGCGAGCTCTACAAGTTCGAGATCACCCGGCCGGACGGGTCGAAGACGCTGCGCGCCGACCCGATGGCCCGGCGGACGGAGTGCCCGCCGGCCAACGCCTCCGTCGTGGAGGAGTCGCACTACCACTGGCAGGACGCCGACTGGATGGCGCGGCGCGCCGAGCGCCCCGTCCACCAGGCGCCGTTCTCCGTCTATGAGGTCCACCTCCCCTCCTGGCGCCCCGGCCTCACCTACCGCCAGCTCGCCGCCCAACTCCCGGCGTACGTACAGGACCTGGGCTTCACCCACGTCGAGTTCATGCCGGTCGCCGAGCATCCCTTCGGCGGGTCCTGGGGCTATCAGGTGACCGGGTTCTACGCCCCGACCGCACGGATGGGCACCCCCGACGACTTCAAGTACCTGATCGACACGCTGCACCGGGCCGGGATCGGCGTCCTGATGGACTGGGTACCGGCGCACTTCCCGCGGGACGACTGGGCACTGGCGGAGTTCGACGGCCGTCCGCTCTACGAGCACCAGGACCCGGCGCGGGCCGCACACCCGGACTGGGGAACCCTGGAGTTCGACTACGGCCGCACCGAGGTCCGCAACTTCCTTGTCGCCAACGCCGTCTACTGGTGCGAGGAGTTCCACATCGACGGTCTGCGGGTGGACGCCGTCGCCTCCATGCTCTACCTCGACTACTCCCGCGAGGAGGGCGGCTGGACGCCGAACATCCACGGCGGGCGGGAGAACCTCGACGCGGTCGCCTTCCTCCAGGAGATGAACGCGACGGTCTACCGCCGCTGCCCCGGCGTCGTCACCATCGCCGAGGAGTCCACCGCCTGGGACGGCGTCACCCGGGCCACGCACCATGTCGGCCCCGGTGGCTTCGGCGGCCTGGGCTTCGGGCTGAAGTGGAACATGGGCTGGATGCACGACTCCCTCGTCTACGTCTCCAAGGAGCCGGTGCACCGCAAGTACCACCACGGCGAGATCACCTTCTCCATGATCTACGCCTACTCCGAGAACTACGTGCTGCCGATCTCCCACGACGAGGTGGTGCACGGCAAGCGGTCGCTGGTCTCGAAGATGCCCGGCGACTGGTGGCAGCAGCGCGCCACCCACCGCGCGTACCTCGGCTACATGTGGGCGCACCCCGGCAAGCAACTCCTGTTCATGGGCCAGGAGTTCGCGCAGGGCGCCGAATGGGCGGAGAGCCACGGCCCGGACTGGTGGCTGCTGGACCCGTCGTACGACGCGGAACCGGACCACCGGGGCGTGCGCGACCTGGTCCGCGATCTGAACCGCGGCTACACGGACACGCCCGCGCTGTGGGAACGCGACACCGACCCGGCCGGCTTCTCCTGGATCGACGGTGACGCGGGCGAGGACAACGTCCTCTCCTTCCTCCGCCACGCCGCCGACGGCACCCCGCTGATCGCGGTCACCAACTTCTCCCCCGTCGTCCGCCACGCCTACCGCCTGGGCGTCCCCGGCGACGTACCCGCCTGGCGCGAGGCCCTCAACACGGACGCGCTCCGCTACGGCGGCAGCGGCGTCACCAACCCCGACCCCCTGAAGCCGGAGCCCGTCCGTTGGAACGGCCGGGACATGTCGTTCACGCCGGTCCTGCCGCCGTTGGCCACGGTGTGGTTCCTCCCCACCTGACGCTGCGCTTTGCCTTGGCCCCACGTTGTCGGCTGTCCCGCCGTGGTGGTTTGTCGCCGTTGCGCCTGCGGCGGGCGTGGGTTTGTCGGGTGCGGTGCCACCCCTCCGGACTTCGTCCTGCGGGGTGGCCCCTCCCGTGGGTGGGTGGGAAAGGCCGGTGGGGGCGAGCGTCTCGTGTCAGGTGCAGGTGGTTGTGTCCACCCGGTGCACCTGACCACCGACGTACACCCCCAACCGTCCTCCTCCCCACCCCCAACGGGGAGGGGGCGGGCCGCAGGACGGAGTCCGGAGGCCCGGCCCCGCAGCCGAACAGCCCCGCGCAAGCGGCACCAGCCCGCCGCAGGCGCAACGGCGAAGAACCCCCGCGGCGGGCAAGCCGAAAACGTCGGCCCAGGCAAAGCGCAGCGGACCGGCCCGCCGCAGGCGCAACGGCGGCAAACCCCTACGGCGGGGAAGCCGAAAACGTCGGCCCAGGCAAAGCGCAGCGGACCGGCCCGCCGCAGGCGCAACGGCGGCAAACCCCAACGGCGGGACGGCAGACAACGTGGGGAGAAAGATCAGGCGTTAGCCGGCAACGTGGGTGCCGGGACGGCCGCCGGGGTCGCACCGTGCGCGTCGGCGGCCAGAGCCGCCTCGTCGAAGGGCACGCGCCCGGCCAGCACCTCGGTCACCCGGGTCTTGTCGATCTCCTTGGTCCAGGTGCCGATCAGGACCGTCGCCACCGCATTGCCCGCGAAGTTGGTCAGCGCCCGCGCCTCGCTCATGAAGCGGTCGATCCCGACGATCAGGCCGACGCCGTCGACCAGTTCGGGGCGGTGCGACTGGAGGCCGCCGGCCAGTGTGGCCAGGCCCGCGCCGGTGACGCCCGCCGCGCCCTTGGACGCGATGATCATGAAGACCAGCAGCGAGATCTGCTGACCGAGGGACAGCGGCTTGCCCATCGCCTCGGCGACGAAGAGGGAGGACATCGTCAGGTAGATGGCGGTGCCGTCGAGGTTGAAGCTGTAGCCGGTGGGGACGGTGATGCCGACCACCGGCTTGCTGACGCCGAGGTGCTCCATCTTCGCGATCAGCCGGGGCAGCGCCGACTCCGAGGAGGAGGTGGACAGGATCAGCAGGAATTCCCGGGCCAGGTACTTCAGCAGAAGGAAGATGTTGACGCCCGCCACGAGGCGGAGCAGCGCGCCCAGGACGACGATGACGAACAGCAGGCAGGTGACGTAGAAGCCGACCATGATGATGGCCAGGGACTTCAGCGCGTCCAGGCCGGTCTCGCCGACCACCGCCGCGATGGCGCCGAAGGCGCCCACCGGCGCCGCCCACATGATCATGGACAGCACCCGGAAGACCAGCTTCTGCAGATGCCCGACGCCGCGCAGCACCGGCTCGCCCGCCGCGCCCAGCGCCTGCAGCGCGAAGCCGACCAGCAGCGCCACCAGCAGCGTCTGGAGCACCTCGCCCTGGGTGAAGGCGGAGACCAGCGTCTTGGGGATCATGCCGAGCAGGAAGTCGGGCAGGCTTTCGCCGGGGCCCGCGGTCTGCGCCTGGCCCGCGTGGCGCACGGTCTCGGTCAGATGCAGGCCGGACCCGGGCTCCAGGATGTTGCCGACGACCAGGCCGATGGCCAGCGCGACGGTGGACATCACCATGAAGTAGCCGAGCGCCAGTCCGCCGACCGCGCCGACCTTGGCGGCCTTCCGCACCGAGCCGACGCCCAGCACGATGGTGCAGAAGATGATCGGCGAAATCATCATCTTGATGAGGTTGACGAATCCGGTGCCGAGCGGTTTGAGCTGCACGGCGACGCCGGGCGCGGCAAAGCCCACGATGATGCCGAGCAGTACCGCGCCGATGACGGCGAGGTAGAGATAGTGGGTCCGGTCCCGCTTGGCGGGTGCGGTGTCCTCGGTGGTGCCCCCACGTGGCGGGGTCTGTGCAGCCACGGCTGCCTCCTCGGGTTACGGCTGTGCGCTGGTCTGCGGCTCTGGTGCACAACAAGTCCCGGCGACTATGCACGCCGCTGTGGCGCCCGTCACCCTTGCGTGCATTACGTTCACGCGAAGCGACCGCGCCGAGCGCCGAAAAAGTGACCGTGCAGACTGTTCTGTATGCGACTCCCCCGTCCCCTGCCGCCCCGGCGGCTGCGCCGCCCGCGCAGCCTGGCCGGGCAGCTGTTCGCCATGCAGGTGGTGCTGGTGGCGGTGGTCGTGACGGGCTGCGCGCTGTTCGCGTATCTGAGCGCTCAGCGGCAGGCGGAGGCGACGGCGCGACGGCAGACGACCGCTGTGGCCACCGCCGTCGCCGATTCCCCGGCGGTCGTGGCGGCGGCCCGTACGAAGGACCCGTCGGCCGCGCTCCAGCCGTACGCGGAGCGGGTGCGGCGCGATGCGGGCGTGGACTTCGTGGTGGTGATGGCGCCGGACAAGACGCGCTGGACGCACCCGGACCCGTCCGCGATCGGGAAGAGGTACCTGGGACACATCGGGCCCGCGCTGCGCGGCAGGATCGTCCCCGAGACGTATCTGGGGACGCTCGGGCCGTCGGTGCGGGTCGTCGCGCCGGTCCACGACCCGCGGCGCGGCGGCCGGATCACCGCGCTGGTCAGCGCCGGGATCACCATCGAGACGATCAGCGCGCAGCTGCGGGACCAGGTGCTGGCGGGCATCGCGGCCGCGGCGGGCGCGCTGGCGCTCGGCGGGCTCGGCACGTACGTCATCAACGCCCGGCTGCGGCGGCACACCCACGGGATGAACTCCGCCGAGCTGAGCCGGATGTACGACTACCACCAGGCCGCGCTGCATGCGGTGCGCGAGGGACTGCTGATGCTCGACGGGCGGCGCCGGGTCGCGCTGATCAATGACGGCGGGCGGGAGCTGCTGGGGCTGTCCGGCGACGCGGTGGGCCGGCCGGTGGCGGAGCTGGGGCTGCCGGGGCCGCTGACCGAGGCGCTGCTGGCGCCCGGCCCGCGCGTCGACGAGCTGCATCTGACCGCCGAGCGGGTCCTGGTCGTCAACTCCTCCCCGGTCTCCGGCGGCGAGCGGCGCGGCAGCGTCGTGACCCTGCGGGACCACACCGAACTCCAGGCGCTGTCGGGCGAGTTGGACTCCGTACGGGGCTTCGCCGAGGCGCTGCGCTCGCAGGCGCACGAGGCCGCGAACCGGCTGCACACCGTCGTCTCGCTGATCGAACTGGGCCGGGCCGAGGACGCCGTGGAGTTCGCGACCGCCGAGCTGGAGCTGGCCCAGGCGCTGACCGACCAGGTCGTCGGCGCGGTCGCCGAGCCGGTGCTCGCCGCGCTGCTGCTCGGCAAGGCGGCGCAGGCCAACGAGCGGGGCGTCGAGCTGAGCCTGACCCCCGACAGCCGGATCGACGACAATCTGCTGCCGCCCGGCCTGCCCGCCCGCGATCTGGTCACCGTGCTGGGCAACCTCATCGACAACGCCATCGACGCGGCCGCCCCACCGCAGATGCACCCCCCGGCCGTCCACGTCACCGCGCGCGCGACGCAGGACGGCGCGCTGCTGCTCGGCGTCGCCGACAACGGCCCCGGGGTGGCCGCGGACGCCACCGAGAAGGTCTTCCGGCGCGGCTGGTCCACCAAGGCCGGGCCGGGCCACGGCCTCGGTCTCGCCCTGGTCCGCCAGGCCGTGCGCCGCAACCGCGGCACCATCGCCCTCGACCGGGCACCGGAGGGCGGCGCGCGGTTCACCGTCCGGCTGCCGCTGCACCCCGCCGGCGGGCCGGCCACGACAGAAGCCGCCCGGTGAACGAGAGGAGGGGCCGGTGAGCGCCCCCGACATCCGGGTCCTGGTCGTCGAGGACGATCCGGTCGCCGCCGACGCCCATGCGCTGTACGTGGGGCGGGTGCCCGGCTTCACCGTCTCCGGCACCGTCCGCTCCATGGCCGCGGCCCGCCGCCACCTCGACCGGCACGCCGTCGACCTGCTCCTGCTCGACCTCTACCTCCCCGACGGCCACGGCCTGCACCTCGTCCGGACGTTGCGCGCGGCCGGGCACGGCGCGGACATCATCGCCGTCACCTCGGCCCGCGATCTGGCGATGGTGCGCGAGGGCGTCTCGCTCGGCGTGGTGCAGTACGTGCTGAAGCCCTTCACCTTCGCCACCCTGCGCGACCGGCTCACCCGTTACGCCGCGTTCCGGGCCACCGCGGGCGAGGCCAGCGGTCAGGACGAGGTGGACCGGGCGATCGCCGCGCTGCGCCCGCCGCGGCCGGCCGCGCTGCCCAAGGGGCTGACCTCGGCGACCCTGCGCGCGGTGACCGATGCCCTGCGGGCCGCCGAGGGCGGGCTGACCGCGGCGCAGGCGGCCGCCGATGTCGGGATCTCCCGGATCACCGCCCGCCGTTATCTGGAACATCTCGTCGACAGCGGCCGGGCCGCCCGCGCCCCGCAGTACGGCCAGGTGGGCCGCCCGGAATTGCGCTATCGCTGGTCGGGCCATTGACCGGCTGTGATCGGTGGCTTACTTTCGGCGGGCAACCCGCCGTGGTTCGTGGTGGGCCTGCCCGAGGGGTCAGGGTCGGAAAGGCCGCGGCGTCTGGTGCGGTGCATCGCAAGGCGCCGGAGCGGCCTGATAGCGGAGCTATCGGGACGTTTCGGGAACGCTGCGAGGTGCCGTGCCAGGCGCCGCGGGCCCGGCCCTGACCCCTCGGACAGGCCCCTAGTTGGAGGTCGCCGTGCGCCCCACCGCCCCGCTGATTCTGCTCACCGCCGCCGTCCTCGCCGCCGGCACGCTCACCGCCTGCGGCAGCGGGTCCGGGAGCGACCGGAACACCGTCAAGGTCGCGTTCATCAAGGACACCAACGGCAAGGTCCTGGTCCGCGACCAGTACATCGGCCTCGTGGCCAAGGAGTTCGAGAAGGCCAACCCCGGGAAAAAGGTCCAGCTCATCCCGATCCAGGCATCGGAGAACGACTACTACACCAAGATCCAGCAGATGATGCGCTCCCCGAAGACGGCGCCGGATCTGGTCTACGAGGACACGTTTCTGGTCAACTCCGACATCAAGGCGGGGCTGTTGCGGCCCCTCGATCCGTATCTGGCCAAGTGGGACGACTGGCGGCAGTTCGAGGCGAGCGCGAAGACCGCGGCGCGGGCCCAGGACGGCAGGACGTACGGCGTCCCGGACGGCACGGACACCCGGGGGCTGTGGTTCAACAAGAAGATCTTCAAGAAGGCGGGGCTGCCGGCCGACTGGCGGCCGCGGAACTGGGACGAGGTCCTGGATGCGGCCCGCACCGTCAAGCGCAAGGTCCCCGGCGTCATCCCGCTGAACGTCTTCACCGGCAAGGGCGCGGGCGAGGCCGCCGTGATGCAGGGCTTCGAGATGCTGCTGTACGGCACCGGCGAACAGCCGCTCTACGACCCGGACGCCAAGAAATGGGTCACCGGCAGCAAGGGCTTCAAGGACAGCCTGGACTTCATCGACACGGTCTACCGGGAAAAGCTCGGGCCCGATGTCTCCGACGCGCTCAGCCCCAACATCCAGACCAGTGTGGCCGCCGAACTGCTGCCCGAGGAGAAGCTCGCGATCGATCTGGACGGCTCGTGGCTGGGCCAGCAGTGGCAGAAGACCGGGGGCGGCAACCCCTGGCCCGCGTGGTCGACGACGCTCGGCCAGGCGCCGTTCCCCACCCAGCACGGCGCCGCGCCCGGCAAGGTCAGCCTGGCCGGCGGCTGGACCTGGTCCGTACCGCAGAGGGCCCAACAGCCCGATCTGGCCTGGAAGCTGATCGAGACCTTCCAGTCGAAGAAGAACGCCCTGGAATGGTGTGTGCGGGGCGCGCAGATCGCGGTCCGCAAGGACGTCGCGGCCGATCCGCGCTATCTGAGGTCCGTCCCCGGCATCGGCTTCTTCACCGGCCTGGTCAAGATCAGCCGGTACCGGCCCGCGCTGCCCGCCTACCCCAAGGTCTCCGCGGCCATCGGTGAGGCGATGGAGGCCGTCACCGCCGACTCCGCCTCGCCCGGCCAGGCCGCCAAGGACTACGACGAAGCGCTGCCGTCCCTCGTGGACGGCCAGGTCGCCGCCCGGCCATGACCGGCGCCGTCACCGAGGCCGGCGCCGCCGCCAAGGCCGCGCGCCCGGCCCGTACGTCCCCCGTGCGCCGCGGCCTGCTGCGCTGGTCCCCCCTCGCCCCCGCCACCGTCCTCCTCCTGCTCTTCCTCGCCGGCCCCATCGGCTACTGCGTCTACATCGCCTTCACCGACACCCAGCTGACCGGCCAGGAATCCGCGTCCTTCGTCGGCCTCGCCAACTTCCGGCACGCCCTCACCGACCGCAACTTCCTCAACGCGGTGCTGCTGACCCTGGTGTTCACCCTGCTCTCCTCGGTCCTCGGCCAGAACACCCTGGGGCTGGCGCTGGCGGGCCTGATGCGGCGCGCCTCGCGGCCGCTGCGGTCGCTCACCGGCGCGATCGTGATCACCGCCTGGGTGATCCCGGAAATCGTCGCCGGCTTCCTCCTGTACAGCTTCTTCCAGCGGCGCGGCACCCTCAACGCCATCCTGGAATGGCTCCATCTGCCCACCCAGAACTGGCTGTTCACGCTTCCGATCCTGGCCGTGTCGTTCGCCAACGTCTGGCGCGGCACGGCCTTCTCGATGCTCATCTACTCCGCGGCGCTCGACGGGATCCCCCAGGAGGTCACCGAGTCCGCCCAGGTAGACGGCGCGGGCGGGCCGCGGCGGCTGTGGCACATCACGCTGCCGATGATCCGCCGCTCGATCGGCACCAACCTGATGCTCAACACCCTCCAGACGCTGTCCGTCTTCGGCCTGATCTGGGCCATGACGCGGGGCGGTCCGGGCAACCGCAGCCAGACCCTCCCGGTGTTCATGTACGACCAGGCGTTCCTGAAGTCCCTGATCGGGTACGGCACGGCGGTGGCGCTGCTGCTGCTCCTGGTGGGCGCGCTGTTCTCTGCCGTGTATCTGCGTCTGCTGCGCGAGGAGGGGTGATGGGCCGCCGAACGGTGCGCATGCGGCGCGCCCGCCGCCTTGCCGCCGATGCGGGACTGCTGGCCGTCGCGGTCGGCTTCGCGATTCCGCTGGTCTGGCTGGTGCTGTCGTCCCTGGACCCGGAGGCGACGCTGCGCGTACGGCTGCCGAGGTCGCCCACGCTGGGGAACTTCTCGGCCGTGCTGACGGACGACATCACCTTCACGCCGATGCTCAACAGTCTGCTGCTGTGCGGCGGCGCCACCCTGATCACGGTCGTCTGCGCCGCGCTGGCCGCCTATCCGCTTTCCCGTTTCCGTGCCCGCTTCAGCCGCCCGTACCTGCTGACCGTGCTGTTCTCGACCTGCCTGCCGATCACCGCCGTCATGGTCCCGGTCTACGGCCTGTTCGTGCAGGTCGATCTGATCGACACGATGTACGGCACCGCGCTGTTCCTGGCCGCCGCGCAACTCCCGTTCGCCATCTGGCTGATGAAGAACTTCATGGACGGCGTACCGACGGCCCTGGAGGAGGCGGCCTGGACGGACGGCGCCTCCTGGCGGCAGACGCTGCTGCGGATCGTCCTGCCGCTGATGGGCCCCGGCCTGACCGTCGTGACGATCTACACCTTCATCATGACGTGGGGCAACTTCTTCGTCCCCTTCATGCTGCTGCTCTCCCCCGATCAGCTGCCCGCCTCCGTCAGCGTCTTCACCTTCTTCGGCAACGAGGGCAGTGTGGCCTTCGGGCAGCTGGCCGCCTTCTCCATCCTGTACTCGACGCCGGTGATCCTGCTGTACGTGCTGATCGCGAAGCGGCTGGGCGGGGGGTTCGCGCTGAGCGGGGCGGTGAAGGGCTAGTCGACACACCGGTCGACAAGCCCTCGGCAAACCACTCGGCATACCGCTCGACATACCGTCTGCCCGGTACGCCTACTGCACACCTATTTCAGACGTAGGAATCTACGAGTTAACAACTTGTTCATCCGCACCATAGGGAGGAAACCGCCACGTCACTTACCGTGTGCTGGTGAACACGCACGTCGGGGAGCCCCGCAGGCCCCCATTCAACGCCGAGGCCGCGCGCCGGCTGCGCGAGGCCCTCGGTATGACCCCCGAACATGTCGCCTACGGGATGGCGGCCGCCTTCGGCCTGCGGATCTCGCCCGCCATGGTCGCCTCCTGGGAGCGGGGCGAGGGCACCCCCACGGATACGGAGCTGACCGCGCTGGCGGGTGCGCTGTGGTGCGCGCCCGGGGAGCTGCTGGGGGCGCCGGGCACGCTGCGCGAGTACCGGCTGGCCCTCGGGCTCGCGGCGGACGACCTGGCACGGCGGATCGGCATGGAGCGGCGTGCGTACGAGCGGCTGGAGGACGGCGGGAAGTGGATCGGCAGTGAACGCCAGGCCGCGGCGCTCCAGGAGGCGCTGGAGCTGCCGCTCCCCGCGCTGATCCGGTTCACCGGCCAGGACGAGAAGCTCACCGAACTGCTGACCAGCGCCGTCACGACGCGCTGGCAGGCGTATGTGCGGCCGGTCGGCAAGCTCGTACCGCTCCCCAAGGAGCGGATCCAGGGCGTGCTGCAGGAGCTGCACGCCGCTTACCAGGCGGGCATGGCCGGCACGCTCAACTGGGGCGGCGGGGACGTCTCCGACGAGTCCGGCAAGGCGGGGCGCGCGTTCCTCGACGGGATCGTGGCGGACTTCTGGGAGCGGATCGGGCGGTAGCGGCCGCGCCGTCCGCGGGGCGGCCCATCGGCCGGAGGTCAGGGTCCGTGTCCTCCTGTGGGAGGACACCGGGGGCCCATGTCGCACTTGCGACCGGTACGGCATTGGGTCCTTTGGGCTGACGACCTACCTGACCTGCGGATTCGAGAATGGGGACTCCCACCACAACGACTCGATCGTCCCCTCCTGGAGTTCCCGTGTCCCCTGCGGCCGCCGCATTCCCCCTTTCCACCGCCACCGCGGCCGTCGCCGCCCGCGCCACGGACCTGAGCAAGGTCTACGGTGCGGGCGAGACCCGCGTGGTCGCGCTGGACTCCGTCTCCGTCGAATTCGGCAAGGCCCGCTTCACCGCGATCATGGGACCGTCGGGCTCCGGCAAGTCCACGCTGATGCACTGCATGGCAGGGCTGGACGGCATCTCCGCCGGCTCCGCCCGGATCGGCGACACGGAGCTGGCCTCGCTGAACGACCGGCAGCTGACCCGGCTGCGCCGGGACAAGATCGGCTTCATCTTCCAGGCGTTCAATCTGCTGCCGACGCTGACCGCGCTGGAGAACATCACGCTGCCGATGGACATCGCGGGCCGCCGCCCCGACCGGGAGTGGCTGGATCGGGTGATAGAGACCGTGGGCCTGTCCGGGCGGCTGACGCACCGGCCGGCGCAGCTGTCGGGCGGCCAGCAGCAGCGGGTCGCGGTCGCCCGTGCGCTGGCCGCCCAACCGGAGATCATCTTCGCGGACGAGCCGACCGGCAACCTCGACTCCCGGTCCGGCGCCGAGGTCCTGGGCTTCCTGCGCGAGTCGGTCCAGGCGATGCAGCAGACCGTGGTGATGGTCACCCACGACCCGGTCGCCGCGAGCTATGCCGACCGGGTGGTCTTCCTCGCCGACGGCCGGATCGTCGAGGAGCTGCACGCGCCGACCGCCGGCGCCGTCCTGGACCGGATGCGGCTTTTCGAGGCCAAGGGCCGGACGAGCTAGCCAAGGGCCGGACGAGCCGGCCAAGGGCCGTACGAGCTGACGCGGCACGCCGCCCGCCGTACCCGCGCGCCGTACCTCGCGCGCCGCCCTCCGTATCCGAGCACCGGACCCTGACCTCAGGACTGAATCCACCACCATGCTGCGAACCGCCCTGCGCAACGTCCTTGCGCACAAAGCCCGTTTGATGATGACCGCGCTCGCGGTCCTGCTCGGCGTCGCCTTCGTCGCCGGCACCCTGATCTTCAGCGACACCGTCGGCGAGGCGGTCAAGAACGCCTCCGCCCGGAATCTCAAGGATGTCGCCGTCTCCGTCCAGGCCATCGATGCGGCCCCCGAAGACGGCGCGGCCGCCGCGGCCGCCGATCCGCAGAAGGACGGCAAGCGGACCACCGCCCTCGACGACAAGGTGGCGGACCGGATCCGCGCGCTGCCCGGGGTGGCCTCCGTACGGTCCGATGTCACCGGCCAGGCGACCCTCGCGGGCAAGGACGACCAGCCGATCGGCAACGGCTGGCAGAACCGCGCGGTCAACTACCAGCCGGGGAAGGACGGCAAGGACGGCCGCTACCCGATGGCGCAGGGCCGCGGCCCGCGCAACGCGGGCGAGATGGCGCTGGCCGAGAGCACGGCTCAGGCCGCCGGGTACCGCATCGGCGACACCGTGCGCTTCGCGACCGACGGGCCGGTGCTGACGAAGAAGCTGGTCGGGATCGTCGCGACCGACGACCCGCAGGTGACCGCGGGCGGCAGTCTGGCGCTGTTCGACACCGCGACGGCGCAGAAGCTGTATCTGCACCCGGGGCAGTTCGACGAGCTGGTGGTGGCGGCCACCCCCGGCACCGATCAGCGGGCGCTGACCGCCGAGGTCCGCAAACTGCTGCCCAAGGGCCGCGCCCAGGCGACCAGCGGCGCCGAACTCGCCGAGCAGCAGTCCAAGATGATCGCCGAGCAGAACAGCGCGCTGAGCCAGACCCTGCTGACCTTCGCCGGGATCGCCCTGTTCGTCGGGGTGTTCATCATCGCCAACACCTTCACCATGCTGATCTCCCAGCGCAGCCGCGAGATCGCGCTGCTGCGCGCGGTCGGTGCCTCGCGCCGGCAGGTCGTGCGCTCGGTGCTGGCCGAGGCCGCGCTGCTGGGGCTGGTCTCCTCCGCCGTCGGGTTCGCGCTGGGCGCGGGGATCGCGGTGGGGCTGCGCGCGGTGCTGGACGCCAACGGCGCGGGCTTCCCGGACGGGCCCGTCATCATCAGCCCGACCACGGTGCTGGCCGCGCTGGCCGTCGGCGTCGTGGTGACCGTACTGGCCGCCTGGCTGCCGTCTCGCAAGGCCGCGAAGATCGCCCCCGTGGAGGCGCTGAACACCGTCGAGGCGCCGCCCGCGCCGCGCAGCCTGATCGTCCGTAACTCCATCGGCGCGGTGATCACCGGCCTCGGCGTCGCCGTGATGCTCTACGTCTCCACCCTGAAGTCCGGCGACGATCTGCCGATCGCCATGGCGGGCTCGATGCTGACGCTGATCGGCGTGATCATCCTGGCGCCGCTGCTGTCCCGGCCGCTGGTCTCGCTGGCCGGCGCGGTCACCACCCGGCTGTTCGGCATCGGCGGCAAGCTGGCCAAGGAGAACGCGCTGCGCAATCCCCGCCGTACGGCCGCCACCGCCTCCGCGCTGATGATCGGCCTCACCCTGATCACCGGCATGACGGTCGTCGGGCACTCCGCGCAGCTGGGCATGGACAAGATGATGGCCAACGGCCTGACCGCCGACTACAAGATCGCGACCTCGACGTACGTCGGCCTGGACCCCGAACTGTCCGAGAAGGTGGCGAAGGTACCGGGCGTCGAGGCGATGGTGCCGTTCCGCGGGACGGGCATCAGCAGCGACGGCGGCTTCGGCCACCTCCGCGGCACCGATCTCTCGCAGCTCGGCAAGGTCACCCAACTCACCTTCCGGCAGGGCTCGTTGGATGCGGTCCGGGCCGGCGGGATAGCGATCTCGCAGAGCTGGGCCAAGCAGCGTGGCTGGCACGCCGGTCAGGTGGTGAACGCCGAGTTCACCGACGGGAAGAAGGCGAAACTGAAGATCGCCGCGGTCTACGCGGACAACGAGACGCTCGGCGACGCCTTCGCCGACACCTCCCTGGTCGACCCGCACGCCACGCCGCTCAAGAACGAAGAGCTGCTGGTCAAGGCCGCCGGTGGCGGCTCCCCCGAGCTGGCGAAGAAGATCCGGCACGCGCTCGGCGACAGCCCGCTGCTGAAGATCCAGAACCATGACGATCTGCGCAAGGAGACCGCGGGACAGATCGACACCGTCCTGAACATGATCTACGGGCTGCTGGGCATGGCCGTCGTCATCGCGGTGGTCGGCGTCGTCAACACCCTGGCGATGTCGGTGTTCGAGCGGACCCGGGAGATCGGGATGCTGCGGGCGATCGGACTGGCCCGCAGCGGGATCAAGCAGATGGTCCGGCTGGAGTCGGTGGTCATCTCGCTGTTCGGCGCGGTGCTCGGCATCGGCGTGGGCATCTTCCTCGCCTGGGCCGGCGGCAGCATGGTCGGCTCGTCCTTCCCCACGTACGAGATGGTGCTGCCCTGGGGCCGGCTGGGACTGTTCCTGCTGATCGCGCTGGTCGTGGGCGTACTGGCGGCGCTGTGGCCGGCCCGTCGCGCCGCCCGGCTGAACATGCTGCAGGCCATCGGCGCGCAGTAGCACCCGGGCCGGGAAGCACGGCCCTCCGGGCCGGGAAGCACAAGAGGCGGCGCGCCCCGTGGCGCGCCGCCTCTTGCGTCGTCTTCCCTCGTGTTGCGTCGTGTTGCGTCGTGTTGCGTCGTGCCGAACGGTCAGAAGACCGACTCGGCCTCGTCCATGCGGTTCGCGGGCACGGTCTTCAGCTCGGTGACCGCCTCCGCCAGCGGCACCATCGTGATGTCCGTGCCGCGCAGCGCCGTCATCTTGCCGAAGTCGCCGCGGTGCGCGGCCTCGACGGCGTGCCAGCCGAAGCGGGTGGCGAGCACCCGGTCGTAGGCGGTGGGGGTGCCACCGCGCTGCACATGGCCGAGGATGACCGGGCGGGCCTCCTTGCCGAGGCGCTTCTCCAGCTCATGGGCGAGGGCGTTGCCGATACCGGAGAACCGCTCGTGGCCGTAGAGGTCGATGGCGCCCTTCTTGTAGTCCATGGTGCCGGGGGCCGGGTGGGCTCCTTCGGCAACGCAGATCACGGCGAACTTCTTGCCCCGGGCAAAGCGTTCCTCGACCATCTCGACCAGGTCGTTGACGTCGAACTCGCGCTCCGGGAGGCAGATGCCGTGGGCGCCGCCGGCCATACCGGACTCCAGCGCGATCCAGCCCGCGTGCCGTCCCATCACCTCGACGACCATCACGCGCTGATGCGATTCCGCGGTGGTCTTGAGGCGGTCGATGGCCTCGGTCGCGACGCCGACGGCGGTGTCGAAGCCGAAGGTGCGGTCGGTGGAGGAGATGTCGTTGTCGATGGTCTTGGGGACCCCGACGACCGGGAGCCCGGCGTCCGAGAGCATCCGGGCGGCGGTGAGGGTGCCCTCGCCGCCGATCGGGATCAGGACGTCGATGCCGTAGTCCTTGGAGTGGTCCTTGGCGTCCTCGCAGGCCTCGCGGAGGCGGGCGCGCTCCAGCCGGGAGGAGCCGAGGATCGTGCCGCCGCGGGCGAGGATGCCGCTGACCGCCTCCAGGTCCAGCTTGCGGAACCGGCCGTCGAGCAGGCCGGCGAAGCCGTCCTCGAAGCCTATGACCTCATCTCCGTGACCGGTGAGGGCGCGGTGGACAACAGACCGGATCACAGCATTCAGGCCGGGGCAGTCGCCGCCTGCGGTGAGGACTCCGATACGCATCGTGCTGTGTCTCCTGTGCTCGCTGTTGGTTCTTGTGAGCCGGTCCGATTGTTTCATGAGCGCGCGGGGCCCGCCGTCGCCTCAGGGGCCACCCCTACTGTCCCCTCACCGGACCGCTCAGGAGAAACTGAGAGCGCGGCGTAGCCATCTACGCAGGTATTGTCAAGAGGGGCAAGCTCGCCATATCGGCCTATTTGACCTTGCGAGCGGCGCCATCGCTTGCGAGCAGACGGAAGGACGGAGCACGCGTGACGCGCAGCGTGTACGTGACCGGGATCGACCGCGGCGACGGCCGCCAGGTCATCGAGCTGGGGGTCATGGAGCTCCTGACCCGCCATGTCGACCGGGTGGGCGTCTTCCGCCCGCTGGTCCACGACGACGGGCCCGACCGGCTGTTCGATCTGCTGCGGGCCCGCTACCGGCTCACCCAGTCCGCCGACACCGTGTACGGCATCGGCTACGAGGAGGCCGCCACCCTCCAGGCCGAGCGCGGCACCGACGAGCTGGTCTCCCGGCTCGTCGACCGCTTTCACGCGGTGGCCAGGGAGTACGAGTACGTCCTGGTCCTCGGCTCGGACTACGCCGCCACCAACCTCCCGGCCGAGCTGGCCCTCAACGCCCGCCTCGCCAATGAATTCGGCGCCGCGGTGCTGCCCGTCGTCGGCGGCCAGGGCCAGGAGGCCGACTCGGTCCGCGCCGAGGCCCGGAACGCCTACCGCGCCTACACCTCGCTGGGCTGCGACGTCGTCGCCATGATCGTCAACCGCGTCGCCCCCGAGCTGCGCACCGCCGTCGTCGAACGGCTCGCCGCGCGGCTCCCGGTGCCCTGCTACGCGCTCCCCGAGGACGGCTCGCTCTCCGCGCCGACCGTCGGCCAGATCGTGCACACCCTGGACGCCGAGGTGCTGCTCGGCGACGACTCCGGGCTCGCCAGGGACGCGCGGGACTTCGTCTTCGGCGGCGCCATGCTGCCGACCTTCCTGAAGGCGCTGACCCCCGGCTGCCTGGTGATCACCCCCGGCGACCGCGCCGACCTGGTCATCGGCTCGCTGGCCGCGCACAGCGCCGGTGCCCCGCCGATCGCCGGTGTGGTGCTCACCCTCGACGAGAAGCCCGGCCCCGACATCATGGCGCTGGCCGAGCGGCTCGCCCCCGGGACCCCCGTCGTCTCCGTACCCGGCGGGTCCTTCCCGACCGCGGGCGAGCTGTTCGCCATCGAGGGCAAGCTGAACGCCGCCTCGCCGCGCAAGGCGGAGACCGCGCTGGGCCTGTTCGAGCGGCATGTGGACACCGTGGAGCTGACGAACCGTATCTCCGTCGCCCGCTCCGGCCGGGTCACCCCGATGATGTTCGAGCACGAGCTGATCGAGCGCTCCCGCTCCGGACGCCGCCGCGTCGTCCTGCCCGAGGGCACCGAGGAGCGGGTGCTGCGCGCCGCCGACGTCCTGCTGCGCCGCGACGTCTGCGATCTGACCCTGCTGGGCGACGAGGAGGCGATCCGCAAGCGCGCCGCCGACCTGGCCATCGAGCTGACCGGCGCCCAGATCATCGACCCGCAGACCTCCGAGCTGCGCGAACGCTTCGCCGAGCGGTACGCCGAGCTGCGCGCCCACAAGGGCGTCGGCTACGAGCTGGCCTACGACGTGGTCGCCGATGTCTCGTACTTCGGCACGCTGATGGTGCAGGAGGGACTGGCCGACGGCATGGTCTCCGGCGCGGCGCACTCCACCGCCGCCACCATCCGCCCCGCCTTCGAGATCATCAAGACCAAGCCGGACGCCCAGATCGTCTCGTCCGTCTTCTTCATGTGCCTGGCCGACCGGGTGCTCGTCTACGGCGACTGCGCGGTCAACCCGGACCCCGACGCCGAGCAGCTGGCGGACATCGCCATCCAGTCGGCCGCCACCGCCGCGCAGTTCGGCGTCGAGCCGCGGATCGCGATGCTCTCGTACTCCACCGGCACCTCCGGCTCCGGCGCGGACGTCGACAAGGTCCGCAAGGCCACCGAGATCGTCCGTCAGCTGCGCCCCGACCTGCTGGTCGAGGGCCCGATCCAGTACGACGCGGCGGTGGACTCGGCGGTCGCGCAGACCAAGCTGCCCGGCTCCGACGTCGCCGGCAAGGCCACGGTGCTGATCTTCCCGGACCTCAACACCGGCAACAACACCTACAAGGCCGTGCAGCGCTCGGCCGGCGCGGTCGCGGTCGGCCCGGTCCTGCAGGGGCTGCGCAAGCCGGTCAACGACCTCTCGCGCGGCGCCCTGGTCCAGGACATCGTCAACACCGTCGCCATCACCGCCATCCAGGCACAGGGCGCCCGTCCCGGCGCCGGACACACCGCCTGAGCCCCCGCAGCCCCCTCCGCCACTTCACCGGAAAGCCGTACATGACTGCCACCGCCACCCGCGTCCTCGTCCTCAACTCCGGCTCCTCGTCGGTGAAATACCAGCTGCTCGACATGACCGACGGCGCCCGTCTCGCGGTCGGTCTGGTGGAGCGGATCGGCGAGGAGACCTCGCGCCTGACCCACACCCCGCTGGCCACCGGCGGCGACAAGCGCGAGACCGAGGGCCCGATAGCCGACCACGAGGCCGCGCTGAAGGCCGTCGCCGCGGAGCTGGCCGCCGACGGGCTGGGGCTCGACTCCCCTCAGCTGGCCGCGATCGGTCACCGGGTGGTGCACGGCGGGCTGAAGTTCACCGAGCCGACCGTGATCGACGAGGCGGTGCTGGCGGAGATCGAGCGGCTGGTGCCGGTCGCCCCCCTGCACAACCCCGCCAACATCACCGGCATCAGGACCGCCCAGGCGCTGCGCCCCGACCTGCCGCAGGTCGCGGTCTTCGACACCGCCTTCCACACCACGATGCCGGAGTCCGCGGCCCGCTACGCCATCGACGTGGCGACCGCCGACGCCCACCGCATCCGCCGCTACGGCTTCCACGGCACCTCGCACGCCTATGTCTCCCGTAAGACGGCGGCGCTGCTGGGCAAGACGCCGGAAGAGGTCAATGTGATCGTCCTCCACCTGGGCAACGGCGCCTCCGCGTCGGCCGTCCGGGGCGGCCGGTGCGTGGACACGTCCATGGGCCTGACCCCGCTGGAGGGCCTGGTCATGGGCACCCGCTCCGGCGACATCGACCCGGCGGTCACCTTCCACCTCAAGCGGGTGGCGGGGATGTCGGCGGACGAGATCGATGAGCTGCTCAACAAGAAGAGCGGGCTGATCGGGCTGTGCGGCGACAACGACATGCGCGAGATCCGGCGCCGGATCGACGAGGGCGACCAGCGCGCGAAGCTCGCCTTCGACATCTACATCCACCGGCTGAAGAAGTACATCGGCGCCTACAGCGCCGTGCTCGGCCGGGTCGACGCGGTGGCGTTCACCGCGGGCGTGGGCGAGAACGCCGCCCTGGTGCGGGAGGCGGCCATCGCCGGCCTGGAGGAGATGGGCATGGCGGTGGACGCCGCGCTGAACGCCGTACGGTCCGACGAGCCGCGGCTGATCTCGCCCGAGTACGCCCGGGTCGCGGTCGCCGTGGTCCCCACCGACGAGGAACTGGAGATCGCCCAGCAGACATACGCCCTGGTCACCGCCTAGACGTTGGTGTTTCCGCCCACCGGAATATTCCGCTCAGAAACAAACCGATAGGATTCCGCCATGCGCCGTTCCAAAATCGTCTGCACCCTGGGCCCCGCCGTTGACTCTTTCGATCAGCTCAAGACACTGATCGAAGCCGGTATGAACGTGGCCCGTTTCAACATGAGCCACGGGACCCACTCGGAGCACGAGGAGCGGTACCACCGCCTCCGCAAGGCCCAGGAGGCCACCGGCCGCGCCATCGGCGTGCTGGCCGACCTCCAGGGCCCCAAGATCCGCCTGGAGACCTTCGCCGACGGGCCGGTGGAGCTGGTGCGCGGCGACGAGTTCGTCATCACCACCGAGGACGTGCCCGGCGACAAGACCATCTGCGGTACGACCTACAAGGGCCTGCCCGGCGATGTCTCCAAGGGCGACCCGGTCCTGATCAACGACGGCAACGTCGCCCTCCAGGTCGTCGAGGTCGACGGCCCGCAGGTGCGCACCATCGTCATCGAGGGCGGGGTCATCTCCGACCACAAGGGCATCAACCTGCCCGGCGCGGCGGTGAACGTCCCGGCACTGTCCGAGAAGGACATCGAGGACCTCAAGTTCGCCCTGAACATGGGCTGCGACATGGTCGCGCTGTCCTTCGTCCGGGACGCCAAGGACGTGCAGGACGTGCACCGCGTCATGGACGAGGTCGGCCGCCGGGTCCCGGTCATCGCCAAGGTCGAGAAGCCGCAGGCGGTCGCCAACATGCAGGAGGTCGTGATGGCCTTCGACGCGGTCATGGTGGCCCGTGGTGACCTCGCGGTGGAGTACCCGCTGGAGAAGGTCCCGATGGTGCAGAAGCGCCTGGTGGAGATGTGCCGGCGGAACGCCAAGCCGGTGATCGTGGCGACCCAGATGATGGAGTCGATGATCACCAACTCCCGGCCGACCCGCGCCGAGGCGTCCGACGTCGCCAACGCCATCCTCGACGGCGCGGACGCGGTCATGCTCTCCGCGGAGTCCTCGGTCGGCGCCTACCCGATCGAGACCGTCAAGACGATGTCGAAGATCGTCGAGGCGGCCGAGGAGGAGCTGCTGTCGAAGGGCCTGCAGCCGCTGGTCCCCGGCAAGAAGCCGCGTACGCAGGGCGGTGCGGTGGCCCGCGCGGCCTGCGAGATGGCGGACTTCCTCAACGGCAAGGCGCTGGTCGCCTTCACCAAGTCCGGTGACACCGCCCGCCGGCTGTCCCGCTATCGCGCGACGCAGCCGATCCTGGCCTTCACCACCGACGTCTCCACCTGCAACCAGCTGACGCTGAGCTGGGGCGTGGATGCCTTCGTCGTCCCGCATGTGGACAACACCGACGCGATGGTCGACCTGGTGGACGCCGAGCTGCTCAAGCTCCAGCGCTACAGCAAGGGCGACACCATGCTCATCACCGCCGGTTCGCCCCCCGGCGTCCCCGGCACCACCAACATGGTGCGGGTGCACCACCTGGGCGGTCAGAGCGCCTGAGGCGCCCGGCAGCCGGAACGACCGTGGGCCGCCCCCCCTGGAGGGGGACGGCCCACGGTCGTTTTCTGCGGCTCCCGGACGGGTCCTGGGAAATCCTTCCCGGCCGGCTCAGTCGGTGATCGACTGGTGCAGACCCGGGATATGGAGGTTTCCGCCGAACTGTCCCGCCTGGTCGATCTTCACCTTGGTGAAGTACGCGAACGAGACGTTGATGGGCGGCGGGTGCTCGGGATCGAAGACGATCGGGATCAGCCCGAAAAGGTTGCCCTGCAGCCGCTCGGTGTACATCGTCACCTTGCCGCCACGGATCGTCGACGTGGACCCCGGGGCGCCCTGTACGTGGTAACGCTTCCCCTGCGGGCCGTCCACGATCTGGTGCAGATCGCCGATGTCGACGGTGTCGGCCGTGAACTTCAGCGCCTGCTTGGTGTGGCCGTTCTGCGTGGTGACGTTGACGACGCCCTCGTAGTTCAGACCGCGCAGGGTGAGCGCGCTGGACTCCAGGTGCCAGGGGTTGTCGGGCAGGGTGACGGGCGTCTGCTCGTCCTTGCCCTTCTGTGCGTTCTTGACGACACAGGGGAACGCCTTCTTGCCGTCGGCGTCCTTGCCGTCGAGTCCGCCACCGGGGAGGGCGTTGTCCACCGTGCCGACGGCACCGTGGGCGGTGTCGTTGACCGCGCGCGCCGGGTCCTTGAGGGCCCGGGTGGCGCCGTCCTTGAGCCCGTTGACCGTGTCCGTGACCTTGTCGGTCCCGGAGCCGGTCGCCGAGTCCTCGGACGCCGACGGCGACGGGGTCGCGGTGTCGGCGGACCCGGAATCCTTCGTCGCGGACTCCGACGGCGAGGCGCTCGGCTCGGCGGATTCCTTGTCGTCCGGGGTGAAGAAGTCCTTGATCTTCTCACCCAGACCCAGGCCCAGCAGGCCCCCGTCGTCCTTCTCCTCGGAGGCCGACGGCGACGGGGTCGCGGAGCCGGTGGGCTCGTCGCTCTTCGGAGCGGTGGACGGTGCGGGCTCGGACGTCTTGTCCGCGTCCTTGGAGGCCGAGGGCGAGGCGGACGGCGTGGCGGACGGCTTCGCAGCGTCCTTCGCGTCCTCCTTGGCCTTCGCGTCCTCCTTGGCCTTGGCGTCCTGCTTGGCCTTTGCGTCCTTCCCGTCCACCTTGTCCGGGGCGGTGACGCAGGGGCCGTCCTTGAACGGGCTCTTGGGCGCAGGCTTGGCGATCGCCATCTGGGGCGTGAGCCCCATACCCATGAGCACGGCGGACGGCATCGCGGCGATGGCTATCGCCTTGCCCGCGGGCACGTGGAGCCGAGTCAGCAGCGGCTTTCTCGGCGCCGCGTGGCGCGGCCCGGTTCTGGGCCCGGCGGCTGCGTTCTCGTGCAGCTCGTCACCCGGCACGGTGCCTCCCGTTCGATCCGTTGGTCGGGCTCGTTCCTGACAGGTCGTCCAGTCCGAAGCCCAACCCGGAACCGCCACCGGTGGCCGGTGCGGGGTTCGTGGCGACCACCGGTCCGGCGATCACCTCACGGTCCGGTTCACCGGCGTCCTTCTTGCCCTCCGGCGCACCCGGCGCCCAGGCAACCGCCAGCGCACCGCCGATCATCCCCAGCAGATAGCCGGCCAGGAAGCCGCCGAAGTTCGAGACGACCAGGGAGACCAGGGACAGCAGAATGGCCGCCACACCGGCGAACACCCGTGAGACGGGCTGGAACCACATGGTGAGACCGAGCACGACCAGCAGTACGCCGATGATCAGCGAGCCGGCGCCGGCGGTGGTCGCCATGCTGAGGGTCATACCGCCGAGCGAGAGGTGCGCGTAGGGGAAGTACATGATCGGGACGCCGCCGAGCAGAGCCAGCATGCCGCCCCAGAACGGACGGCGGCCCCGCCACTCCCGGAACGAAAGGCGCTTTTGGGCGAGGGTCTCGATCAGCCGTGGTCGCGTGTCGGCGCTCATGTTGTACAGCTCCTCGGGACTGGCAAATCGGTGGTACTGAACTGGAGTGCCTACGTGGCGCAACCGTCGTACGGGCACGGGGCACGGCTCGAAATCGCCGTACAGCTCGCCCCGCGCCCGCACGCTCAGTGCGTCAGTAGCACTCGTTCTTGCCCTTGCTGACGCTCATCTTGAGGCCGCTGAGCTTGAACGTGCCGGCCGTGGTGGCCCAGGCGCGCTGCTTGACATTGGTCAGCACGGCCGAGTCGGCTTCCTGGGCGAAGGAGCCCGGGTCGGCCTTGTCGCCCTTGTGCATGCCGGGGCCCTTGGACGTCGAGCCCGCAGCAACACCGATGTTGATGTTGTTGAAGGTCGCGTCCGCGTCCAGCTGGTCGAGGTCGATGTAGAGGTTCTTCGCCTCGACGGGCGTGCCGCCGCCACCGGCGGACAGCTTCATCGACACATCGCCGAACACCGGGACCGGTACGACGACGGACTGGCACAGGTTCTTGATCTTGGCGTTCGAGAACCCCGAGACCGCCACCGGGACGTTCTTGCCGCCCTTCTGGGCGTCAACGGCTCCGTACTGAACGAATCCGGTGCCGTCCAGACGCTCGGTAGCAACCTTGAACTGCTGGCCGGAAACGCTGAACGACGCCGCGAGCGCACCCTGCGAGAGGGCTACACCGATCGCGGCCGTCGCGGCAACGCTCGGCACCATGACGACGGCGAACCGCTTCCATCTGGTCCCGCCACGAGCCAGGGACTCCATGACTTTCCTCCTTCTCGGACGTACATCTCCGGTACCCGCCCTCGAAGTTGAGAGCAGCCGCACCTGGGATGGGAGAAGTGCTACGTCCTCGGGAAGGAGAGCGCCCGTCCTCGGAGGCGATGTGCGTTCCGATTACCGGCGATCACCCCCGAGCGACAACCACTGGCCACGCTCTCGCGCAACCGCACTGGACAGGCCCTGCCGGAAGGGGCAGAGACCCCCCTGTCCAAGGCCGGCGCTCACTGCCGCCGACCACCCGGTGGGGACCCAAGTACCCCGCGGCGCCGACCGGATGCCGGGCTGCGGGAAGGGACCGAGCGTGGCCGATCGTCGTGCATTCGGAGCCGCCGCACAAGGGGCTCGTTACTTGCGGGTAACGGACCGATAAACGAGCCGCCACTCACCGATACCGAACGGGCACACACCGTGGCACTGACCGTGACGGAACATCGGTCATTCCGGGGCGCAACGACGCAAGGGAGGCGGCCGGACTTACTCCAAGTAACAGCGCCTACGATTACCAAGATTTGGTAAAACGTAGGCGCCGTTCCGTTTGGCGAGACACCCCGCGGAAGGTGTGGAGGTCAGACGGGGTCCACCCGCCGCGGCCGAGGGAAGGTCAGAACAGCACGCGGGCCAGGGCCGTGCGCCCTGCGGTCACCCGCGGGTCGTCCGCGCCGATCACCTCGAACAGTTCCAGCAGCCGCACCCGGGCGGCCTCGCGGTCCTCACCGGAGGTCCGCCGCACCGTGTCGACCAACCGCCCGAAGGCGTCCTCGACATGCCCGCCGACCAGGTCGAGGTCCGCGGCGCGGATCTGCGCCTCGACGTTCGCCGGGTCGTCCGCGGCCTCCCTGCGCACCGCCTGCGGGTCCAGGTCCTGCACCCGGCGCAGCAGCTCGGCCTGCGCCAGCCCCAGCTTGGCCTCCGGGTTGCCCGGGTCGTCGGCGAGGACGTTCTTGTACGCCTGGATGGCCCCGCCCAGATCGCCGGAGTCCAGCGCCTGGCTCGCCGCCTCCAGCAGCGCGTCGTACGGACCGACGGGCGCGGGACGCTCGGCCGCCTGCGGCTCGCCCTCGGCCGCCGCGTCGACCGGCGCGCCCACGATGCCGAACTGCTGCTCGGCGGCCTGCACCAGCTGGTCCAGCACCTGCCGGATCTGCGCCTCGGGGGCCGCACCCTGGAACAGCGGAACCGGCTGGCCGGCGATCACCGCGAAGACGGCCGGGATGCCCTGCACCCCGAACTGCTGGAAGAGCATCTGGTTGGCGTCGACGTCGATCTTGGCGAGTACGAACTTGCCGGCGTACTCGGTCGCGAGGCGCTCCAGCAGCGGACCCAGCTGCTTGCACGGCTCGCACCACTCGGCCCAGAAGTCGATGACGACCGGGACCTCGGTGGAGCGCTGCAGGACGTCCTGCTGGAACCCCGCCTCGTCGACGTCGAACACCAGGCGGGCGCCGCCCGCGGGCGCCTGGCCCGTGCGGGCCGCCTCGGCGCGCGCCTGTTCGGCCTTCTGCTTCGCTTCCCCGGCCGCCTTCACCGCTGCGAGGTCGACGACTCCACTCATGGACATGTTGCGTGGCTGCATGAGTCCATCCTCCCCCCTGGGCGCCTTGTTCCGAAAAGCGATGCGGAAATTGCGGCGGGATGGCACTGTCGTACCTGTCACGCCGGTATCTCCGGCCCCGTACCGCCGTTACCGCTTCCGCCGGACACAGCCCCCCGCGCGTACGCCCCGCCGGAATGCCGGCGTACGTCCGGGAAGGTGCCCGCGCCGGTCCCGAGGAGGACCGGCCCATGGTCCCGAGGAGGACCGCTTCGTTCGGCCCTGGGTCCCCACCCACGGCCTGTGGTTGTCGCTGTGTGAGCCCGTACGCTGCGAGCTCTTACGCTACGACCCGTAGCGTAACTGGCCGCGGCCCCCGCCCGGCACCCCGCCCCCGCCCACCGCGACGTGATCTACCTCACGGGCCTCGCCGACGGGCCGCCTACCGACCGGTATGGTCGCCCGCATGCACGACTCCACCAGCCCCCGGAAAGGCCGCACCGGCCGCCCGCGCAGCGCCGAGACCGACCGCGCGATCCTCGACGCGACCCGGGCCGCGCTCGTCGACCTGGGCTGGGGAAAACTCACCATGGGCGATGTCGCGGCGCGGGCCGGCGTCGCCAAGACCACCCTCTACCGCCGCTGGGCCAACAAGAACGAGCTCGTCGTGGACGCCGTGGCGGTCCTCTTCGACGAGCTCGAACTCCCCGACCGGGGCTCGCTGCAGGCCGATGTCGAGGGCGTGGTGCTCCAGTTCGGGGCGCTGCTCGCCCGGCCCGAGACCAAGACGGCGCTGATGGCCGTGGTCGCCGAGTCCACCACCGACCACGCGCTGCGCGAGCGGATCCGCTCGGCGATCGTCGACCGCCAGAAACGGCTGGTCGTCCTCGGCCGCGAACGCGCCCAGAAGCGCGGTGAACTGCCGCCCGACAGCCCCTGCCCCGAGGGCGCACAGGCCGCCGAGCAGGCCATCGGCCTGATCTTCGACGTCATCGCCGGCGCGATCGTCCACCGCACCCTGGTCAGTTCCGAACCGGTGGACCCCGCCTGGGCCCACCAGTTCTCGACGGTGCTGCTGACCGGACTGATCGGTCTGGGCTGACGGGCCGAGGCGTCGGTCAGACCTGGTAGCGGTCGGCCGCGAACAGGTGCAGGTTGTCGGCCACCCACCGCGAGGTCCGCTCCAGCCCCTCCTCCAGCGACACCCGCGGCCGCCACGAGGCCCACTCCCGCGCCCGGGAGTTGTCCGACAGCAGCCGCTCGACCTCGCTGCCCGAGGGCCGCAGCCGCGCCTCGTCCACCACCACCTCCGCCTCCCGGCCCGAGGCCGCGATGAGCGCCTCGGCGAGCGCCCCGATCGTGATCTCCCGCCCGGTACCGAGATTGACGACCTGCCCGAGCGCCCGGTCGCAGTCCGCCATCGCCAGGAAACCGGCCGCGGTGTCCGTCACATACGTGAAGTCCCGGGTCGGGGTGAGCGAGCCGAGCCTGATCTGCCGGGCGCCGGAGTGCAGTTGCGCCAGGATCGTGGGGATCACGGCGCGCGCGGACTGCCGGGGACCGTAGGTGTTGAACGGCCGCACGACCGTCACCGGCAGCTCGAACGCGTGCCAGTGCGACAGCGCCATCATGTCGGCGCCGATCTTCGAGGCGGAGTACGGCGACTGGGGCTGGAGGGGGTGTGCCTCGCTGATGGGGGCGGTCAGCGCCGTCCCGTACACCTCACTGGTGGAGGTGTGGACGAGGCGGCGGACGGCGTGCCGGCGGCAGGCCTCCGCGATGTTCTCGGTGCCCACGACATTCGTCTGGACGTAGGCGCCGGGCGAGTCGTAGCTGTACGGAATCCCGATCAGCGCGGCGAGGTGGAAGACGGTGTCGCACCCGGCGACGGCGTCGCTCACCCGGCCCGCGTCCCGTACGTCGCCCGCCATCATCTCGACGTCGTGCATCCGGTGGGCGAGATGGCCCTTCTCGGCGTACGGCTTGTAGTGGACGAGGGCCCGCACCTCGGCGCCGGCCTCGACCAGCATGTCGACCAGCGTGGAACCGATGAAGCCCTCGGCCCCCGTGACCAGCACCTTGCGGCCGGTCCAGCGCGTGGTCGGGGTGCTGTTGGCGTTGCCGTTGCCGTTGCCGTTACTCATGCTCATGCTCATGCTCATGCTCATGCTCATGCTCATGCTGCTTCCTTGATCGTCATCGGGTGGGGGTGGCCCGCCAGCTCCAGGGCCTTGGCGGCCAGCAGCTCGGCGGCGTGGGCGTGGGTGCCCGGGTCGGCGGCCGCGCCCATCGCGGCGAGCCGGTCCGGGTCGGCGAGCAGCGGGATCACCAGCGCCTCCAGCCGCTCGGCCGTGGTCTGCGCGTCCGGGAGCAGCAGGGCGGCCCCGGTGTCGGAGAGCACCCGCGCGTTGTGCGTCTGGTGGTCGCCGGGCGCATGCGGATACGGGACGAGGACGGCGGGCATCCCGATGGTGGCCAGCTCCGCGACGGTCGCCGAACCGGCCCGGCACACCACCAGATCGGCGGCGGCATAGGCCAGGTCCATCCGGTCCAGATACGGCACCGCCTCGGCGACCGCCGCCCCGCCGTTGGCCGCCAGCAGGGCCCGGGTCTCCTCCAGGGCGGCGGGCCCGGTCTTGATCAGCATCCGGAGGCCGGAACGGGAACGCCGGCGGCCGGCGAGTTCGACCGCGGCCCCGGTGAGCCGGGCCGCGCCCAGGCTCCCGCCATTGACCAGCAGCAGCCGGGCGTCGTCCGGCACCCCCAGCTCCCGCCGCGCCGCGGTCCGCAGCGCCGCACGGTCCAGCCCCGCCAGCGGGCCGACCAGCGGCATCCCCACCGTCTCCGCCCGCTCGCCGCCCGCCAGATGGGCGCGGCTGCGGTCGAAGGCGAGCGCGAGATGCGGGGTGAGCCGGGCCGCGAACTTGTTGGCCCGGCCGGGCACCGCGTTGGACTCGTGCACCAGGCTCGGCAGCCCGGCCAGCCGCGCCCCGACGATGACCGGAGCGCTCGGGTAGCCGCCCATCCCGACCGCCACCTGGGCGCGCTGCGCCTTGAGGATGGCCCGGCACTGGGCGCCCGATCTGAGCAGCGCGGCCGGCAGCAGATAGCGCCGGGCGCCGAGGGAGGGGTCGAAGGGGATCATGTCCACGGTGTGCAGCCGGTATCCGGCCTGCGGTATGAGCCGGGTCTCCAGCCCGCGTTCGGTCCCGACGAACGAGATCACCGCGTCCGGCACGGCCCGGCGGAGCGCGTCGGCGAGGGCGAGCCCCGGATAGATATGGCCGCCGGTGCCGCCCGCACCGATCACGACAGAGAGTGGTGTGCGCATGGCCGCCACGCTCGCCAAGCGCCGTAAGAAGCTTCTAAGAGAGCCGTTTGGGAGCCTTGGGACATGCCACACCAGCCACCGCAGCCACCCGCCGCCCCCAAGATCCTCGTCGTCGACGACGAACCGGAGGTGCGCGCCGCCGTCGAGGACTCACTCGCCGTCGAGGGCTATGCGGTGCGCGGCGCCGCCGACGGCCTGGCGGCGCTCTCCGAGGTCGCCGCCTGGCAGCCGGACGCCCTCGTCCTGGACGTGATGATGCCGGTCCTGGACGGGCTGGCCGTCTGCCGCCGGCTGCGCGCGCTGGACGACCGCACGCCCATCCTGGTCCTGACCGCACGGGACTCGGTCAGCGAACGCGTCGACGGCCTGGACGCCGGCGCCGACGACTACCTCGTCAAACCCTTCGCCCTGGACGAACTCCTCGCGCGGCTACGGGCCCTGCTCCGCCGCGCCGCGGCCCCCGTCGCCGACGACGACACCCTGGCCTTCGGCGACCTGGTCGTCGACCCGCGCACCCGCGGCGGCCACCGGGCCGGCCGGCCGCTCGAATTCAGCCGCACGGAATGGGCGCTGCTGGAGCTGCTCCTGCTGCACCCGGGGCAGGTGATGCCGCGTGAGGTGATCCTGGAGCGGGTCTGGGGCCGCGACTTCGGGCCGGACTCCAACTCCCTCGCCGTCTACGTGGGGTATCTGCGCCGCAAGCTGGAGGCGGGGGGCGAACCCCGCATCGTCCACACCGTGCACGGCGTCGGCTACCGCCTGGGCCCGCCGGAGGAGGCATGACCGGCCGGCGCGGGCTGGGCGGGCACTGGGTGCGCCGTCGCCCGCTGCGTACCCGGCTGGCGCTGGCCGCCTCCGCGGCGGTGGCGCTGGTCGCCGTCGGCGTCTGCGCGGCCGCGTTCGTGATCATCCGCATCCAGATGACCCGCCAGCTCGACCTCAACCTGGCCCAGACGGCCACCCAGCTCACCCATCAGACCCGGGGCTGGGGCCCGACCGCGGGCGACACCTCCTGCCGGTACCAGGCCGTGCCCTGCGTCCAGATCGTGCCGTCCGACCCCGCCAAGGACCCGCACGAGCGCTACGCGCTCCCGCTCGGGGCCGCCGCCCGCCAGGTCGCCGCCGGGCACCATCCCGCGTACTACACCAACCTGACGGTCGCCGGGCACCCGGTCCGGATGTACACCACGCACCTGGCGCACCGGGACCAGGCGCTCCAGGTGGCGCTGCGCTCCGACACCGTCGAGCGGGGCGTACGGCACGCCGCCTGGGCGCTGTCCGCGGTCGGCGCGACGGGGGTGCTGCTGGCCGCCGCGCTCGGCTACTGGGTGTCCCGTACGGGCCTGGCCCCGGTCGCCCGGCTCACCGCCACCGCCGAACGCATCGCCACCACCCGCGACGCCCGCCACCGCATCGAGCTGCCCGCCGGCCCGGCCGCCCGCGAGGACGAGGTCACCCGCCTGGCCACCAGCTTCAACATCATGCTCGGTGAACTGGAGCAGTCCGTCACCGCCCAGCGCCGCCTGGTCGCCGATGCCTCCCATGAGCTGCGGACCCCGCTCACCGCGCTCCGTACGAACGCCGAACTCCTGGCCCGCGGCGACCGTCTGACCGACGCCCAGCGCAACCGCGCCGCCGCGGCCCTCGGCCGCCAGCTGCGTGAGGTCACCACCCTCGTCAACGACCTGATCGAGCTGGCCCGCGACGAGGAGCCGCAGCCGCTGGTGGAGCAGGTGCGCCCGGCCGCCCTCCTGGAGCATGCGGTCGGCGCGGCCCGCGGACACTGGCCGGAGATCGCCTTCACCGCCCGCATCGACCCGGCCGCGGCCGCCGTCACCGTCCCCGGCGTACCGGCCCGCCTGACCCGGCTGCTGTCCAACCTCCTCGACAACGCCGCCAAGTTCTCCCCGCCGGGCGGCCCGGTCGAGACCGAACTCACCCTCGCTTCAGGGCAGTTGGACCTGACCGTTCGCGACCACGGCCCCGGGATCGCCGCCGCCGACCTCCCCCACGTCTTCGACCGCTTCTACCGCGCCGAGGCGGCCCGCGCCCTCCCCGGCTCCGGCCTCGGCCTGGCCATGGCCCGCCAGATCGCCCGCGCCCACGGAGCCGAACTCACCGCGGAGCAGGCACCGGGGGGCGGCGCGCTGTTCCGGTTGCGGGTACCGGCGGGGGCGCCGTAACGGGGCTGCCGTCAGGCTTCACGAGGCCGGTACGTGGCACCGACCCCCTCGGCCTCCGCCTGCTCCGCCTTCTCCTCGATGTCCGCCCGCAGCGCCTGCCGGTCCTGCGGCGACATCGATCGCCAGCTCTCCCGCATCCCGGAGATGCCGTCGGTGAGCGCCCGGTACCCGGACGGATCGTCCAGCACGTCCTTCAGCTCGACCCGGCCGCCGAGCATTTTGCGGGCGAGGTCCTGGAGTTCGGAGGGCGCGTTGGGGTTGTCGCGCACGGTGCGCAGAGCGGAGGTGAGGTGCTCGTTCTGCTCCTCGGCGAGGTCCCTCTCCTCGATGGGGTATTCGCGGTCGCCGGGGTTGGTGAAGGCGTTGTTGCTGCTGGCCATGGTGGTGGGCTCCTGTCGGGCGGTACGGGGCTGCGTCAGCCGAAGGCGTTGCGGACGCGTGCGGCCTCGTCCTGGCCGCCGTCGTTGTCGGTGTTGGCGTTGCTCTCGGCGCGGGACCTGGCAGCTCCACCCGAGGAGGCGGCGGACGACGAGTTCGAGCCGCCGGAGCCGCCGCTGGAGGCGGACGAGCCGCCGGAGCCACTGCTGGAGGACGACGAATCGCCGGAGCCACCCTCGGAGGAGCCACCGGACGAGCCGCCGGAGCCACCCTCGGACGAGCTGCCGGAGCCGCCTTCGGACGAGGACGACGAGGAGCCGGACCCGCCCTCGGAGGAGCCGCCGTCGCCGCCTTCCGACGACGTGCCGGAACCCGAGGCGGCCGGCTCAGGGTCCTTGTAGGTGGCGCCGTAAGCGGTCTTGGCGACCTTGGCGACCTTCTGCTCCCCCTCGTATGCTTGCTTGGCGCCCTCGGCGAAGTCGCCCTGCGCCATCTTTCCAAGACCCTGGCCCACCTCGCCGACGCCCTTGACGCCGTCGACGACCTCTTTCCCCTTGTCGACAAAGGGCTTGGCCACGGCCTCGCCCGCAGCGCCGAAGTCGAACCCCTTCTGCGCCCCGAAGTGACTCTTGATCCCCTGCGTGGCGAGGTTCCCGGCGAGCTTCTTGCCGGCGTCGATGCCGAGTTCCTTGGCCAGATCGATCACGATCTCCCTGCCCGACCGCTTCACCTTCTTGGCGATGGCGTCCTTGATGGCCTGGATGATCTGGTCCTTCGCCTTGCTGATGATCTGGCGAACCATGACCCGAGTCGTCGCCGTGGCGGCGGCCGCCCCGGCCTCGGAGGCACCCAGCGTGACCGGCGCTGCGGCCTGCGCGGCAGCGAACTCGATCGCAAGCGCGATGAGTTGGGCAATCACGGCGATCTTCATCACCATGATGATCGCGGCCACTATTTGGAGCACGATGGCAAGCGCCTCGGCGGCCTCGGCGGACTCATCAAGGAAGCCGTCGCCGGAAAACTTCTTCCATTTATCGTTGAATGCCTCAATCGCCTCGCCGGAGTTGGCGCCGCACACCGTTTGGGCGGCACCGTCTCCCTGCTGCTGGGCCTCGCGTACGGAGGCGGCGAAGCTGCTCCAGGCTTCGGCCGCGTCGCGCATCTTGTCCTCGTCGATATTGGGCCATTGGAAGCCCAGCAGATCGAGAACCCAGTCGACCTCGGTCGGAAGCATGATGGCCACTATGAGTCACTCCCCCGGGAAGCGTATTTTCGTTGATGTATGGGGTGTATGCGGGGGCGTCCCGAGCTGAATCTACGTCAATTCGCGAATTTGGGGCGGCTCGCCGCGTACTTGGCGAGGTGATCGTGCTGATCCTGCTCGGTGGTGGCGTAATGCTCGCCCGTCGCCTCGAGCTTTTCCCCGATCGTGGAGAGACCTTCACCGAGGGTGGGCATCGACTCGACGAGACCTGCACTCACCGGGGAGTAGACATCCATGAAATACTTGAGCAAATCATCGTCGCCCCAGTCCTCGGCCTCTTTGAGGGCGGCCGCCAACTTCTTGGCGGCACCGCTGAAATCAGAGCCGATGTCCTTGAAGACACCACCCTGCGCCTTGAGGACGGCCGGATCCACATCGTAGCCGGAGCCTGCCACGGGTCCCCCCTTGATCTGCGTTCACGCGAGTTGACAGGAATGCGTACGGATCTCGCAAGGATTGCATAAATCCTATGGCGTACGGTATCCGATGGCCGCGACCGCCGGATGGGAGGGCCGTGAAGATCACCTTCATATCCGGCGCATCGCCTGTTGCGCGACGGAACCACCGACAGCGGTTTCCTTGACCCTCCGAATCGAACAGAAAAGGAAATATCCGCCATGCCCCATTCTGGACGCGTAGCCGAAGTGAAGAGAGTGTGGGGCCGGTTCCTCCACTTGCTCTCCATCGTGATGCTGGTGGCGGCTAGTTGCATTTTCCTCTGGATGGGGCTGACCCAGACAGGCACCGTGGGCACGCACGGAACATTCACGGTCAGGGAGTGCCATCTCGTCACCCATCACACCACCTCCGGCAAGCATGGCGGTTCAATCTCACACAGCTACACCTGCACCGGGACATTCCGCCCGACCGATAGCAAGATCGCGATCGACGACAATTCGTTTATTAGTGATTTCGAGAAGGCGTACCCCAAGGGGCATCAGTTCTCGACCCAGCGGACCGGCGCTTCGGTCCTGCTGAACAGCCCACGCGAGGCCTTGAAGAACTTCCTTATCGGCTTCGCGTTCCTTCTCGCTGACGCCTTTGTGCTCTTCTGGTTCATCACGCGCTTCGACAAAAACGGCAAGACCCTGAAGGAAACCTGGCGTTCGACCAAGGGCACGGCAACCCGCCCGGCCGTGGTCACCATCGCGGCGGTGGCCCTCGCCGGCATGGCCATGAGTCCCGTGCTCGCCTTCACCCTGTCCGGCTGAGCCGGCGGCCCGCCACCGCTACTCCCGCCAGGCACAACTCCCCGGCGTCGCCCAGCCGTCGGATCCCGGCCGATGACCACGAAAGGGAACAACCGTCATGCCCAACTCTCCCCGCATGTCCGGCAGGACGTCTTTTAAGGCCCTATTGGCCTATACTGCGGGGTTCCTTGTCGCCTTGGTAGCCTTCGTCGTTTTGACATTGAAAGGGCTGACCGCAGCGGGCCTCACCGGCACGCACGGAACTTTCACGGTCAAGGAATGCTCCCGGCAAAGCACAAGTCGCCACTCCACGACCTCCCATGATTACGAGTGTGATGGCACCTTCCGCTCGGACGATGGGAAAGTCGTGGACAACAAGGCGTCCATGAGCAACCTCGACGACGAGTACGACCCGGGCGTCAAAATCACGACCCAGGGGCACAACGGCAGCACCGTTCTCAGCATTCTGTCCGCCGGGACCTATACCCTCGCCAGTCGTGGGGAGGTCATAGAGGACTTCTCGCTCGCCTTCTTCGCTGTTCTCCTCATCGTCCCCTATATGATCTTTGCCTGGCGCACGGAAGAAACCGGCGGCCCGCGCCTCAAGACGCGGGAGGCATGGCGATCGATCGCCGGCACCCGAACCCGCAAGATCGTGATCGGCGTCGCCGCAGGGGCCCTCTTCGGCGCGATCGTCGTCAGCCCGGTCCTCGGCTTCGCCCTCACTGCCGGAAGTTGAGCCGACCCGGTACTGATCGAGGGGGCGGGGTCGTCAACACGACGACCCCGCCCCCTCGATCCATACTCGGAAGAGTGGTGCTCAGAACCCGGCCGGCTCCGTGTAGACCCCCCACTCGTCCCGCAGCACCCCGCAGATCTCGCCGAGCGTCGCCTCGGCCCGTACGGCTTCCAGCATCGGCTCGATCATGTTGCCGCCGTTGCGGGCGGCGGCGAGCATGGCCTCCAGCGATGCCTTCACCCGGGCGTCGTCGCGGGCCGCCTTGCGGTCCGCCAGGACGCGTACCTGCTCGCGCTCGACCTCATGGCTGACGCGCAGGATCTCCAGATCGCCGGTGACCGAGCCATGGTGGCAGTTGACGCCGACGACCCGCTTGTCGCCCTTCTCCAGGGACTGCTGGTAGCGGAAGGCGGACTCGGCGATCTCGCCGGTGAACCAGCCGTCCTCGATGCCGCGCAGGATCCCGGAGGTGATCGGGCCGATCGGGTGTTGGCCGTTGGGGACCGCCCGTGCGCCGCGCTCCTTGATCTGGTCGAAGATCTTCTCGGCGTCCGCCTCGATCCGGTCGGTCAGCGATTCGATGAACCACGAACCGCCGAGCGGATCCGCCACGTTGGCGACGCCGGTCTCCTCCATCAGCACCTGCTGGGTACGCAGCGCGATCTCCGCGGCCTGCTCACTGGGCAGCGCCAGGGTCTCGTCCAGCGCGTTGGTGTGCAGCGAGTTCGTGCCGCCGAGCACCGCCGCCAGCGCCTCCACCGCGGTGCGGACGACGTTGTTGTACGGCTGCTGGGCGGTCAGCGAGACGCCGGCGGTTTGGGTGTGGAACCGCAGCCACTGGGCCTTCTCGCTGGTCGCGCCGTAGACATCGCGCATCCAGCGGGCCCAGATCCGGCGCGCCGCGCGGAACTTGGCGATCTCCTCGAAGAAGTCGACATGGGCGTCGAAGAAGAAGGACAGGCCGGGCGCGAAGGTGTTGACGTCCAGTCCACGGCTGAGGCCCAGCTCGACGTAGCCGAAGCCGTCGGCGAGGGTGTACGCCAGCTCCTGCGCGGCCGTCGCGCCCGCCTCGCGGATGTGGTAGCCGGAGACCGAGAGCGGTTTGTACGCGGGGATGCCGCGGGCGCAGTGCTCCATCAGGTCGCCGATCAGCCGCAGATGCGGTTCGGGCTGGAAGAGCCACTCCTTCTGGGCGATGTACTCCTTGAAGATGTCGGTCTGGAGCGTGCCGTTGAGGACGCCGGGGTCGATGCCCTGGCGCTCCGCCGCCACCAGATACATGCAGAAGACGGGGACGGCCGGGCCGCTGATCGTCATGGACGTCGTGACGTCCCCGAGCGGGATGTCCTGGAAGAGGACCTCCATGTCCGCCGCGGAGTCGATGGCGACGCCGCAGTGGCCGACCTCGCCGAGCGAGCGGGGGTCGTCGGAGTCCCGTCCCATCAGCGTCGGCATGTCGAAGGCGACCGAGAGGCCGCCGCCGCCCGCCTTGAGGATCATCTTGTAGCGCTCGTTGGTCTGCTGGGCGTTGCCGAAGCCCGCGAACTGGCGGATCGTCCACGTACGCCCGCGGTAGCCGGTCGGATACAGGCCGCGGGTGAAGGGATACTCGCCCGGCCAGCCGATCCGCTCGAAGCCCTCGACGCTGTCGCCGGGCCGGGGACCGTACGCGGGCTCCACCGGATCGCCGGAGAGCGTGGTGAAGTCCGCGTCCCGCTTCCGGGCGGAGTCGTACCGGGCCTGCCAGCGGCGGCGGCCCTCTTCGATCGCGTCAGCGTCCATACCTTCGAATTTACTAGGACGTCCTAGTAATTGTCGATGGGAAGCGGCCGGTGAGTCCGGTGAGCCCCGTCCGGGCCGCCCCGAACAGCGCAAACGCGCCCGTCCCGGCGGGGACAGGCGCGTCGAGGGGTGAGCGGGAGCGGGGCCTCAGACCTTGACCGGCTCCGGGGCACCCGACGTGAGCAGCGGCTCGACGTCGCGGACGACCTTGCGCTCGACGAAGAAGGCGGCCGTGGGAATCGTCCCGGCGACCAGCACCCACAGCAGATTGCCGAACGGCCACTTGGCCTTGGAGCCCAGGTCGAAGGCGAAGACGAGGTAGATGATGTAGAGCACGCCGTGGATCTGCGAGACGACGAGGGTGAGGTCCTTGCCCATCCCGAAGCCGTACTTGAAGATCATGCAAGTGCAGAGCACGAGCAGCATCACGGCGGTGATGTAGGCCATCACCCGGTATCGGGTCAGGACGCTTCGCTTCATGCCCCAGAGCGTAACCGCCCGTTCCGGGGCGATCTTCGCCGCCCCCCGGCGTACGGGAGGGCCCGCCGCCCCCGGCATGACGGGCCCGTGGCGGCGTGGCTACTCCGCCTCGAAATCCCCCGACGCCACCCGCAGCGGCCGCAGCATCGCGAAGATCTCGCCGCACTCGTCGGCGTCGTACGCGCCGAGCCCGAAGTCCATCGCCATCAGGTCATGGGTCGCGGCATCGCACACCTTGCGACCCTTTTCGGTGATGGAGGCGAGGGTGCCCCGGCCGTCGTTCGGGTTCGGCCGCTTGGCCACCAGGCCCGACTTCACCAGCCGGTCGACGGTGTTCGTCACCGAGGTCGGGTGCACCATCAGCCGCTCGCCGATCTTGGACATCGGCAGCTCACCGGCCTTGGAGAAGGTCAGCAGCACCAGCGCCTCGTAGCGCGCGAAGGTCAGCCCGTACGGCTTGACCACGGCGTCCACCTCGGCCAGCAGGATCTGATGGGCCCGCATGATCGAGGTGATCGCGGCCATCGAGGGCACGGCGCCCCATCTGCGCTGCCACAACTCGTCGGCACGCGCGATGGGATCGAAAGCAAGGCTGAGCGGCTTCGGCACATCTCCGACCCTACCCGCCGGTCATATCGTGGTCAGCCTTGTCTCAGCTTTCGGTCCGCGAGGACGCGCCGCGCACCGGGGCGGGAGCCCTAGGCCGGGCCAGCTCTCCCCGCCGCCGTACGCCCGCCCGGCCGCGCGGCGCCGCCCGCCGTGCGCCGCACCTCGAAGATCACCGCCAGCACGCACACCACACCGGCCACCCCCGCCGCGGGCATCACCACCCGGAGCGGTGCACAGGCGGCCGCCACCCCGGCGAGGGCCATCGCCAGGCCCATGGTCGTCATCCGGCCTGCCTGCATCACGGTCATCGCCTGGCCCAGCAGCTCCTCGGGGACCGCGGCCACGAACCAGCGGTCCACGCCGAAGTTGTACGAGATCCCGGTGCCGGTCAGGACGAGCAGCAGGACCGCCCAGCCGAGGGAGGGGCCCGCCGCGAAGCCGAGGGACGGCAGGACGGCGAAGAGGCCCATGGGGAAGGTGAGGCGGGTGCGGGCACGCGGGGTGAGGAACGTGCCGACCAGGGATTCGGCGATGACCGCGCCGATGGGCATGGAGCACAGCAGCAGCCCCAGCCCCGCCGGGCCGGTGCCCAGGAGGTCGCCGTACGGGATCAGCAGCGCCTCGGGGATCACCACGAAGGTGGGCGGCAGCCAGCCGAGCAGGAGGAGGGCGCGGATCCGGCGGTCGGCCAGCAGGCGGCGGGTGCCGGCCAGGGAGGCGCCCAGCAGCGCGCCGCGGGCCGTGTCGCGGGCGGGCCGGGCGCGGGTCCCCAGGCGCAGCAGGAGCGCCGAGCCGAGGAAGGTGCAGGCGGTGAGGGCGAGCACCGCCCTGGGCGGCACCACGGCCAGCAGCAGGCCCCCGGCCGCGAAGCCGGCCAGCTGGGCGCCCTGGTTGACGATGCGGATGACGGAGCGGCCCAGGACGAACAGCTCGCCGTCGCCGAGGAGGTCACCGAGCGTGCCGGCCCGGGTCCCGGCGAAGACGGGGGCGATGGCGGCGGTCAGGCAGCGCAGGGACAGCAGGACGGCGATCGGGGCGCCCGGGGCCACCATCCCGGCCGCGGCGAGGGCACACAGGACATCGCAGACGACCAGGACGGTGCGGGCCGGGTAGCGGTCGGCGACGGCCGACAGCAGGGTGCCGCCGACGACGTAGGGCAGCAGGCCGAGGGCGAAGGTCAGGGCGCTGAGCAGGGGCGAGTCGGTGAGGTCGAAGACCAGGAGGGAGAGGGCGATCTCGCAGACGACCACGCCGAGGGAGGACAGGAGGTGGGCGGCGAAGACGAAGCGGAATTCGGGGACGGCGAAGACGGCGCGGTAGCCGGCCGGAACGGGCCGCTCGGCCGCGTCGGGGCGTGCGGGGGCGCGGCCCGGCTGTGCGGGCCCGGTGACGGAGCGCATGGCGGCAGCGTGCCGGGGCCGGGCCCCGGACCGTAGTCTTTCGGGTGCAGCCGAATCCTGGGGAGGGGAGGCGCCGCCGGTGCCGCTGGATCTGCATTTCGGGGCGGACGACTTTCTGCGGGTCCGGTTCGCGATTTCGCCGCTGTGCGAGACGCACGAGGCGGTACGGATGCTGCGGCGCACGGACCGGCACGGCTATCACCTGCCGTGGCTGCGGCGGATGCGCGAGACGGTGGCGGGACTGGATCTGACGCCGCTGTGGCTGTTCATGCCGTCGCCCGGGTACACCCCGGATTTCCTGGGGCGCCCGCCGGCCGTGCCGCTGGCCGGGTTCGAGGAGCAGCTGGCGCTGCTGCGGGCCACCGATCCGGCGCTCGCGCGGGCCGAGATGGCCAAGTCGCTGGCGTGTGTGCCGGGGGCGGCCGCCTCGGCGCGCGGCCGGGCGGCGCTGGCCGATCCGGCGCGGGCGGTCCAGGAGCTGGCGGACACCACCGAGCGGGCCTGGCATGCGCTGCTGGCCCCGGACTGGCCCCGGCTGCGGGCCCTGCTGGAGGCGGAGATCGCCTACCGTTCGCGTCAGCTGGCGGGTGGCGGGCTGCGGCGGCTGTTCGCCGATCTGCATCCGCGGCTGTCGTGGTCGGGGGACACGCTCACGGTCCGTACCCGGAGCGACTTCCTGCAGATGCAGGATCTGGACGGGCGCGGGGTGCTGCTGCTGCCGAGCGCCTTCGTCTGGCCGGACGTGGTGAGCGGCTTCGATCCGCCCTGGCAGCCCACCGTGATCTATCCGGCGCGCGGGATCGGCGGCCTGTGGAGCGAGCCGGAGACGGGCCCGGCGCTCGTACGGCTGCTGGGCGCGAACCGGGCCGCCGTACTGGCCGCCCTCGATGCCCCGTCGACCACCTCGGCCCTGGCGCACCGCCTGGGCCTGGCGCCGTCGTCCGTTTCGGCGCATCTGTCCGTGCTGCGCGACGCCGGTCTGCTGGCCTCGCGCCGGCACGGACATCAGGTGCTGTACGAGCGGACGCCGCTGGGCATCGCCCTGGCGGCGGGCGGCTGAGGCTGCTACGCGTCCCGGGCGAGATGGCGTTCGACGGTCTCGACCTTGGAGGTCAGGCCGTCCGTGACGCCGGGCCGGATATCGGCCTTCAGCACCAGCGAGACCCGTCCGCAGCGCGCCTCGACGGCCGCGACGGCGCGCTTGACGACGTCCATGACCTCGTCCCACTCGCCCTCGACGGAGGTGAACATGGCGTCCGTGCGGTTGGGCAGCCCGGACTCGCGGACCACCCGTACCGCGTCGGCGACGTACTCGCCGACGTCCTCACCGACGCCCAGCGGACTGACGGAAAAGGCGACGATCATGCGTTGACGACCCCTTCCTTGCGGGCGCGGGCGGCGATCACACCGGCCTCTTCCTCGCGGCGCAGCACCCGGTCGCCGTAGAGCCCGCCGAAGGGCACGATCGCGAGGGCGAAGAAGAACGCCACCCGCTTGAGGGGCCACTTGGTGCGGTTCCACACGTCCAGCAGCAGCACCACGTACGTGATGAACAGCACGCCGTGGATCAGGCCGAGCGGCATCACCAGGGAGTCGTAGTCGAAGGCCAGCCGGAAGCCGGTGCCGAAGATCAGCAGCGCCGGGAAGGAGATGGCCTCCGGGATGGATGCCAGGCGCAGTCGGTGCAGGGCAGCGGCGGTCTTGATGTCCACGGGAACCTCGTCAGTACGGCGGAGGGAGCCAGCAAAGGGCTTGTGCAAGAGTTCACAAGCTGCGGCCCATTGTGACAGCCGTCCGAATGATCATCGCGCCGGGGGCGGCGAAGCCCGGAAAAGGGCCGGTGCGGGGCAGACCATGACCAAAAGGGCCTGCCCCGGACGGCCGTGGCCGACTACGGTCGGGTCCGTGGCTCAGTTTCGGCTCCAGGGGAGCAAGGTGCTCGCCGTCGATATGACGGGCGACGCCGTCAAGGCGAAAAACGGTGCGATGGTCGCGTACGACGGCCAGATGTCGTTCAAGAAGATGACCGGGGGCGGCGAGGGTCTGCGCGGCATGGTCACCCGGCGGCTGACGGGCGAGCAGATGGCCGTGATGGAGGTGAAGGGCCACGGCACGTGCTTCTTCGCCGACCGCGCCAGCGAGATCAATCTGGTGCAGCTGCACGGCGAGAAGCTGTACGTCGAGGCCAGCAATCTGCTCTGCACGGATGCCGCGCTGCGGACCGGCACGACCTTCACCGGGCTGCGCGGCGCCTCGCAGGGCAACGGCCTGTTCACCACGACCGTCGAGGGCAGCGGTCAGGCCGCGATCACCTCGGACGGGCCGGCGGTGGTGCTGCGAGTGACCAAGCAGTATCCGCTCCAGGTCGACCCCGGGGCGTATGTCGCGCACACCGGCGACCTCAAGCAGCACTTCCAGTCCGGGGTGAACTTCCGGACGTTCATAGGGGAGGGCTCCGGCGAGGCGTTCCAGATCCGGTTCGAGGGCGAGGGCCTGGTGTACGTACAGCCCAGCGAGCGCAACACCGTGGGCGGTGAGGTCTGATGCCGTTCACGGCGCTCAACTCCCGCATGGTGGAGGCCCGGATCACGCCGGGCCAGCGGATGTTCAGCCAGCGCGGGGCGATGCTCGCCTACCGCGGCGAGGTGTCCTTCACCCCGAACATCCAGGGCGGCCAGGGCGGTATCGGCTCGATGATCGGGCGGCGGATCGCGGGTGAGGCGACGCCGCTGATGACGGTGGAGGGCAGCGGGACGGTGATGTTCGGCCACGGCGGCCATCACGTCCATGTCGTCGACCTGACGGGCGAGACGCTGTATGTCGAGGCCGACCGGCTGCTGGCCTTCGACGGCTCGCTCCAGCAGGGCACGATGTTCATGGGCTCGCAGGGCGGGGTGATGGGCATGGTGCGCGGCCAGGTGACCGGGCAGGGCCTGTTCACCACGACGCTCAAGGGCCAGGGCTCGGCCGCGGTGATGGCGCACGGCGGGGTCATCGAGCTGCCGATCACGCCGCAGCGCGCGGTCCATGTCGACCCGCAGGCCTACGTGGCGCACCGCGGCGACGTCCGCAACAAACTGTCCACGGCGCTCGGCTGGCGCGACATGGTCGGCCGCGGCTCGGGGGAGGCCTTCCAGCTGGAGCTGTCGGGCCAGGGCACCGTCTACGTACAGGCCTCGGAGGAGAAGCTGTGACCGGTCCCGTCGTCCACGATGTCGGCACACTGCCGACCGACGACAACGTCAATCCCTATGCCTTCAGCGTGGATCTGAACGGCCAGTGGTTCCTGCAGAAGGGGAAGATGATCGCCTATTACGGGCGGATCGACTTCCACGGGATCGGACACGGCGGCCTCGACCGGCTGATCGCCGGGAGCTTCCACTCCCCGTTGCACGCCGCCGACTGGGTGGTTGCCGAGGGGCAGGGCAAGATGCTCCTCGCCGACCGCGCCTTCGATGTGAACTCCTTCGACCTCGACGAAGGCAACCTCACCATCCGCTCCGGCAACCTGCTCGCCTTTCAGCCATCTCTGTCGCTGAAGCAGTCGATCATCCCGGGGTTCCTCACCCTGATCGGCACGGGCAAGTTCGTGGCCGCCTCCAACGGGCCGGTGGTCTTCATGGAGCCGCCGCTCCGGGTGGACCCGCAGGCGCTCGTCGGCTGGGCGGACTGCCCCTCCCCGTGCCACCACTACGACCACCAGTACCTGCGGGGATTCCTCGGCGGGCTGCGGGCGCACACCGGGATCGGCGGGGCCTCCGGCGAGGAGCACCAGTTCGAGTTCGTGGGGGCGGGGACGGTCCTGCTCCAGTCGACGGAGGTGTTGATGCCGGAGCTGGCGACGGGTGCGGTGCCGGACGAGGCGGGCGTTCCGGGCGGCGGCGGGCACGCGGCGCAAAGTGGCTCACAACTGCCCCAGCTGCCCGGCAGCCTCGGAGGGCTCCAGCGTCGCTTCGGGCTGTGAGCGGTAGTCTGCGGACGGTGACCTCGAACGTCTGACCAACCACACGGGGTCCCGGATGGCGTCTCACGCCTCGACACGGGGACGAGTCCCGGCCAACCGGGGCACGGCAACTTAATTCACTATTCAACTTTTACGGGTAGAATTACTCCATGACGACCGACAGTGACACCCCCTGGCTGACCGACCAGGAACAGCGTGCCTGGCGCACCCATCTGGACGTCAGCAGGCTGCTGATGCACCAGCTCGAGCGCGATCTGCAGCCGTTCGGCCTGACGAACAACGACTACGAGATCCTCGTCAACCTCTCCGAGGCCGAGGACCACCGGCTGCGGATGAGCGACCTGGCGACGGGCACCCTGCAGTCCAAGAGCCGTCTCTCCCACCAGATCACCCGGATGGAGAACGCCGGCCTGGTGCGCCGCGAGAGCTGCGAGTCGGACCGCCGCGGCCTCTTCGCCGTACTGACCGACGAGGGCTGGGAGACCATGCGCCGGGTCGCCCCGCACCACGTCGCCTCGGTGCGCAAGCACTTCATCGACCTGTTCGCCCCCGAGGACCTCGAGGCGCTGCGCAGCTCGCTCACGCCGGTGGCCGAGCACCTCCGGGAACGCCGCGGCGGCCTGTGAGGTGGGGCCGCGGCCCCACCGGGCCGCGGCTCAGGAGGCCACCGGCAGCCGCAGCTCGAACACCGACCCCTCCCGCACGGCCAGCGAGCCGCCGTGCCGCACCGCCACGTCCCGCGCGATGGCCAGCCCCAGCCCGGCCCCGCCGTCGTCCCGCGCCCGCGCGTCATCGAGCCGTACGAACCGCTCGAAGATCCGCTCCCGCTCCCCCTCGGGCACCCCGGACCCGTCGTCGTCGACCCGCAGCACGGCCCACTCCCCCTCGCGCGCCACGGCCACCCGTACGGCCGAGGCCGCATGCCGCTGCGCATTGTCCAGCAGATTGCCCAGCACCCGGCCCAACTGGCCGCGCGACCCGGCCACTTCGACGCCCGCCAGATCCCCCGCCCGCACCGGCACCCGGCCCCCGGACCGCTGCGAAATCTCCTCCCGCACCAGCGCCGCCAGATCGACACGCGCCGACGCGGGCCGCTCCCCCGCGTCCAGCCGCGCCAGCAGCAGCAGATCCGCGGCCAGCCGCTGGAGCCGTACGGTGTCCTCCACCGCGCCCGGCACATCCAGCAACTCCGGGTGCGCGACACCCACTTCCAGCTGGGTGCGCAGCGAGGCGATCGGACTGCGCAGCTCGTGCGAGGCGTCCGCGACGAACCGCCGCTGACGCTCGACGGAGGTCTCCAGGGCCGCCAGCGTCTCGTTGGTCGTACGGGCCAGCCGGCCGATCTCGTCCTGCGCCGCGGGCACCGGCACCCGCCGGCTCAGATCCGCACTGGCGGTGATCGCGGCCATCTCGCCGCGGATTCCCTCCACGGGGCGCAGCGCCCGCCGGGTCACCAGCCAGGTCACCCCGGCCACCACCAGCAGGAGCAGCGGCAGCCCGGTCAGCATCGCGGTGCGCACCGTACCGACGGTGCTGCGCTCGGGCGCCAGCGCCGAACCGGCCCGCACCACGGCCTTCGCGCCGTGGATGTCCTTGGCCTCCAGGGACGCGAAGCGGTAGTCGGCGACCTTGCCGTCGACGTTCGCGGTGCCGTCCCGGTAGTGCGCGTCGTCGTCGACCTCGCCGGGCCGGGGACCGCCCGCGTCGTCGTCATCGCCGCCGTCGTCGTCGGTGGGCGGCGCCACGGACCCTCCCGGGGACGGCGGCACGGTCCGGCCGTCCACCGCCCGCACCTCGTCGCCGGCCGCCAGCACCCGTCCGTCGTCGTCCAGGACCACCACCGGATGGTCGTCGCCGTCCGGCAGGTCCAGCTTCCCGTACGCCGTGCCGGTCGCGATCTGCGCGGCGACCTCCCGCGCCGCGACCTCGGCCTGCAGCCCCGCCTGGTCCTGGAGGTTGCTCCGCAGCACCAGCAGCACCGCCGTACCGGCCGCGATCAGCGCCACCGCGACCACCACCGTCGCACCGGCCGCCGCCCTGGCCCGTACCGAGCCCAGCGCCCTACGCACCGGGCACCAGCCGGTATCCGGCGCCGCGCACCGTCACGATGCGCCCGGCGCCGAGTTTGCGCCGCAGCGCGCTCACATACACCTCGATGATGTTGACATCGCCCTCGTACGCGAAGTCCCAGACATGCTCGAGGATCTCCGCCTTGGACACCACCTCGCCCGCGCGCAGCGCCAGCTGCTCCAGGACGGCGAACTCCTTGGCCGTCAGCGCGACCTCCGCGCCGTCCAGCGCGACCTTGCGGGCCCCCAGGTCGAGGGCCAGCTCCCCCACCCGCAGCACCTGCGGCACGGACCGTCCGCGCCGGCGCAGCAGCGCCTTGATGCGGGCCACCAGGACCACATACGAGAACGGCTTGGTCAGATAGTCGTCGGCGCCGGTGTCCAGCCCCTCGGCCTCGTCGTACTCGCCGTCCTTGGCGGTCAGCATCAGGATCGGTACGTCATGGCCCGCGGCCCGCAACGCCCCGCACACGCGGTAGCCGTTCATGCCGGGCAGCATGATGTCCAGCACGATCAGGTCGTACGCGCCCGCACCCGCCTGGTGCAGCCCGTCCAGGCCGTCGTGCACCACATCGACCGCGTACCCCTCGGCGCGCAGGCCCTTGGCCAGCGACAGGGCCAGCCGTTTCTCGTCCTCCACGATCAGCAGGCGAAAGGGGCGGCGCATTGCGCCTCCGTTGGGGCGGTGGTGGGCGACGGGCGGGAGCATGCGCCCACCCTGACATCTCGTTCCTGAAGGCGTCTTCAGGCGGCTTCAGCTCCCCTTCAGGTTCGTTCGGCAACTGTGGTGTCACAGCCGATCACAGGGGAGAAAACATGAAGCGCCACGTCATCATCGCCACCGCCGCCGCGGCCGTCCTCATCGCGGGCGGCACCGCCACCGCGGTCGCCGTCAACAGCGGCGACGGGCCCGGCAGCGCCCCGTCCGCCGCCCGGACGGACGCGCGGCCCGCGGCACACGGAATCGACCGGGACCGCGGCGACCGGAGCCAGGAGGACCTCCGCGAGGCGAACGCCGCCAAGGTGAGCGCGCCGCAGGCCGCGGCGGCCGCGCTGAAGGCCGTCCCGGGCGCGGTGACCGGCCTCGACCTGGACCGGGACCGGCCCGGCCTGGTCTGGGACGCGGACGTCCTGGGCAAGGACGGCAGGTGGCACGAGATCACGCTGGACGCCGTCAACGGCCGCGTACTGAACCAGCACATCGATCACGAGGACGACGGCCCGCGGCCCACGGGCGCGAAGGTCGACGCCGCGGCAGCCGCCCGTATCGCCGCCGGGCACGGCACGGTGACCTCCGTCGACCTGGACGACGACCACCGGGCGAAGGCCGTCTGGGAGACCGAGACGGTCACCAAGGACGGCAAGGAGCACAAGGTGCTGGTCGACCCGCAGTCCGGGAAGGTGACGGTGGCCCCGGCGCACGACGCTGACGACGACGACAACGGCGGCTCGGACGACTGACCGCCGGCTGGTGGCCGGGGCCGGTTCGCCGTGGCTTGGTGGGTGGGGCCGGAGGGGACGCCCCGTAACCCGTCCTCGGGCCGGGCGCTTCTGGTCCCGGACACAGGAACCCCGGCGTCCGCTCCGGTCCCTGCGGGCGGGTTACGGGACATCCCCTCCGGCGACCGACGCGGGCGCCCGTCCCGCCGTACCGATCACCGTCACACCACACCACACCACGGCACGGCACGGCACGGCCCGAGGCGACGCGACGCGATGCGGCACGGCAAGGCACGGGGCGAGGCGAGGCGACACGATGCGATGCGATGCGGCGAACCCGTCTCCCTGGGCCGGGACGGGCAGTGCCACCGGGCCGCAGACGGGACACGTAGGCCGGAGGGGATGTACGGGTGTCCGCCCGCAGGGACCGGAGCGAACGGGGGGCCGCCCTTCCTACGAACCAGAAGCGCCCGGCCCGAGGACGGACACCCGTGCGTCCCCTCCGGCCCCCCCCGCGGCACCAACGCACCCCGCTCCACACCCGCCCCCACCGAGCCCAGCGGCACAAGCGCACCGCGGCGCCCTCAGCCCCCGTTCGTCAGCCCGTCCACCAGCTCGTCCGCCGCCCGGTACGGGTCCGTCTCACCGACGACGATCCGCTCGGCCAGCGCATCGAGCCGGCGATCCCCCCGGAGATCACCGATCCGCTCGCGCAGCGCCGTGACGGCGATCGTCTCGACCTCCCGCGCCGCCCGCGCCCGGCGCCGCTGGGCCAGTACCCCGTGCTCCTCCATCCAGGCACGGTGCTTCTCCAGCGCCTCGACGACCTCGTCCACACCCTCGCTGCGCGCCGCGACCGTCTTGACGATCGGCGGCCGCCAGTCGCCCGGCGACCGCGCCTCGCCCAGCCCCAGCATGTGGTTGAGCTCACGGGCGGTGGCGTCGGCGCCGTCCCGGTCGGCCTTGTTGACGACGTAGACATCGCCGATTTCCAGGATTCCGGCCTTCGCCGCCTGGATGCCGTCACCCATGCCGGGGGCCAGCAGCACCACGCTGGTGTCGGCCTGGGAGGCGATCTCCACCTCCGACTGGCCGACGCCGACCGTCTCGACCAGGACGATGTCGCAGCCGGCCGCGTCCAGGACGCGGATGGCCTGCGGCGCGGCCCAGGCCAGGCCGCCCAGGTGGCCGCGGGTGGCCATGGAGCGGATGTAGACGCCGGGGTCGGAGGCATGGTCCGACATCCGGACGCGGTCGCCGAGCAGCGCCCCGCCGGAGAAGGGCGACGAGGGGTCGACGGCGAGCACGCCGACCCGTTTGCCCGCCTTGCGGTAGGCCGTCACCAGTGCGGAGGTGGTGGTGGACTTCCCGACGCCCGGTGAGCCGGTCAGCCCGACCACATAGGCGTTGCCGGTGAGCGGCGCGAGCGTCGCCATGACCTCGCGCAGCTCCGGCGCCGCCCCCTCGACGAGGGAGATCAGCCGGGCCACCGCCCTCGGGCGGCCCTGCCGGGCCTGCTCCACCAGCTGCGGGACGTCCACCATCGTTTGCCCGTCTCCTTCGGCTCGGTCCGTTTCGCGGTTACTTACCCGGTACGCGGATGATCAGCGCGTCGCCCTGGCCACCGCCACCGCACAGTGCGGCGGCGCCCACCCCGCCGCCCCGGCGGCGCAGCTCCAGCGCGAGGTGCAGCACGATGCGGGCGCCGGACATGCCGATCGGGTGCCCCAGCGCGATCGCACCGCCGTTGACATTCACCTTTTCCGGGGATACCCCGAGGTCCTTCATTGACTGCACGGCGACGGCCGCGAAGGCCTCGTTGATCTCGATCAGGTCAAGATCTTCGACGGTCAGGCCGTCCTTCTTCAAGGCGTGGTTGATGGCGTTGGAGGGCTGCGACTGGAGCGAGTTGTCGGGGCCGGCGACATTGCCGTGCGCGCCGATCTCCGCGATCCACTCCAGGCCCAGTTCCTCGGCCTTGGCCTTGCTCATGACGACCACGGCGGCCGCGCCGTCGGAGATCTGCGACGAGGTGCCGGCGGTGATCGTGCCGTCCTTCGCGAAGGCCGGGCGCAGCTTGCCGAGGGACTCGGTGGTGGTGTCGCCGCGGATGCCCTCGTCCTTGCTGAAGAGGACCGGCTCGCCCTTGCGCTGCGGGATCTCGACGGGGGTGATCTCGGCCTCGAAGAGCCCGTTCTTCTGGGCGGCGGCGGCCCGCTGGTGGGAGCGCGCGGCGATCTCGTCCTGCTCGGGGCGGGCGATGCCCAGGCGGGTGTTGTGCTTCTCGGTGGACTCGCCCATCGCGACGCCCTCGTAGGCGTCGGTGAGGCCGTCGTGGGCCATCGCGTCGAGCATCTGCACCGCGCCGTACTTGAAGCCCTCGCGGGACTTGGGCAGCAGGTGCGGGGCGTTGGTCATGGACTCCTGGCCGCCCGCGACGATGACGTCGAACTCGCCCGCGCGGATCAGCTGGTCGGCCAGCGCGATCGCGTCGAGGCCGGAGAGACAGACCTTGTTGACGGTGAGCGCGGGGACGTTCATCGGGATGCCGGCCTTGACGGCGGCCTGGCGCGCGGGGATCTGTCCGGCGCCGGCCTGGAGCACCTGACCCATGATCACGTACTGCACCTGGTCACCGCCGATGCCCGCCCGGTCCAGTGCCGCCTTGATGGCGACCGCGCCCAGATCGGCGCCGGAGAAGGTCCGCAGGGATCCCAGGAGGCGGCCCATAGGGGTGCGCGCTCCCGCCACGATCACCGAGGTGGTTGCGTTCGTGCCGTTCGTTGCAGACATGCGGTGCGGCCTTCCTTTGCAGGGAAGTTAACGAGGGTTCTCGTCAATGTACTGAGCGGTACGCCCGGGGTCACCGGGAAGCGGGTGTGACGGCGCGCACGTTGCGTAACCGGCCGTGCGGGCGGTGCACTGGAGCCATGCTGACGCGAATCGACCACATCGGGATCGCCTGTTTCGACCTCGACAAGACCGTCGACTTCTACCGTGCCACGTACGGGTTCGAGGTGTTCCACTCCGAGGTCAACGAGGAGCAGGGTGTCCGGGAAGCGATGCTGAAGATCAACGAGACGTCCGACGGCGGCGCCTCGTATCTGCAGCTCCTGGAGCCCACCCGGGAGGACTCCGCGGTGGGCAAATGGCTCGCCAAGAACGGTGAGGGGGTACATCACATCGCCTTCGGTACGGCGGATGTGGACGGCGACTCCGCGGCCATCCGCGACAAGGGCGTACGGGTCCTCTACGACGAGCCCAGGACCGGCTCGATGGGCTCCCGGATCACCTTTCTGCACCCCAAGGACTGCCATGGTGTGCTGACCGAACTCGTCACCGCGGCGCCCTCCTCCCCGGCGGACCACTGACCTATACGTTCCCCGGCCGGTAGAGTGCACCTTCGGCCGGGGTAAGGGAGTGGGGCTCGGTCCATACTCTGCCGATGATCTGACACCATTTCTTCGGAAGGGTCAGCTCCGATGGGCGCGAGTCCGGTACGACGTGACGTGTACGGGACGAGCATCCGCAGGACGGAGTCGGCCGCCACCATGACCAGGGGACGGATGGGACCGCGCAGTGCGGGGCAACGACCGCTACGAGGCTGACGACCACCTCTCGCAGTTCGAGGCCGAGATGGAGCGGCTGAAGACCGAGCGGGACAAGGCCGTCCAGCACGCCGACGACCTCGGCTACCAGGTCGAGGTGTTGCGCGCCAAGCTGCACGAGGCGCGCCGCAACCTCGCGGCCCGCCCTGCCTACGACAACATCAGCCACCAGGCCGAACAGCTGCTGCGCAATGCGCAGATCCAGGCGGACCAGCTGCGCACGGACGCCGAGCGCGAGGTGCGCGAGGCGCGGGCGCAGACCCAGCGGCTGCTCCAGGAGCAGGCCGAGCGGCAGTCCCGGCTGGAGGCCGAGCTGCATGCGGAGGCGGTCACCCGCCGGCAGCGTCTGGACGAGGAGCTCAACGAGCGCCGCCAGACCGTCGAATCGCATGTCAACGAGAACGTCGCCTGGGCCGAACAGCTGCGGGCGCGCACGGAGTCGCAGGCCCGCCGCCTCATGGAGGAGTCGCGGGCGGAGGCCGAGCAGGCGCTGGGGTCGGCGCGGGCCGAGGCCCAGCGGCTGGCCGAGCGGGCCCGCGAGCGCCTCGACACCTCGGCCGAGGAGGCCCGCGCCGAAGCGGAATCCATCCTGCGCCGGGCGCGCACGGACGCCGAGCGGCTGCTGAACGCCGCCTCCAACCAGGCGCAGGAAGCGACCGATCAGGCCGAGCAGCTGCGCACGACGGCCGGTACGGAGTCGGAGGAGGCGCGCCGGGCGGCCGCGGAGCTGACCCGCACCGCCGAGACGCGGATCCAGGAGGCGGACACCGCGCTGCGCGAGGCGCGCGCCGAGGCCGAGAAGCTCGTCGAGGAGGCCCAGCAGGCCGCCGGCAAGCGGCTGTCGGCCGCCGAGTCGGAGAACGAACAGCGCACCCGTACGGCCAAGGCGGAGATCGCGCGGCTGGTCGCCGAGGCGACCAAGGAATCCGAGGCGCTCAAGGCCGAGGCCGAGCAACTGCGCGCGGATGCCCGCACGGAGGCCGACCGGCTGCTCGCCGAGGCGCAGGAGAGCGCGCGGTCGAAGGCGGCGGAGGACTCCGCGGCGCAGCTGGCGAAGGCGGCGCGGACCGCCGAGGAGGTGCTGACCAAGGCGTCGGAGGACGCCAAGGCCACCACCAAGGCCGCGGCGGAGGAGGCCGAACGGCTGCGCCGTGACGCCGAGTCCGAGGCGGACCGGCTGCGCGAGGAGGCGCATGACACCGCGGCCCAGCTGAAGGGCGCGGCGAAGGACGACACCAAGGAGTACCGCGCCAAGACCGTCGAACTCCAGGAGGAGGCGCGGCGGCTGCGCGGCGAGGCGGAGACGCTGCGGGCGGACGCGGTCGCCGAGGGCGAGCGGATCCGCGGCGAGGCCCGCCGCGAGGCCGTTCAGCAGATCGAGGAGGCGGCCGGTACCGCCGAGGAGCTGCTGTCCAAGGCCAAGGCCGATGCGGAGGAGACCCGTTCGGGTGCCGTCACGGAGAGCGAGCGGGTACGGACCGAGGCCATCGAGCGGGCCTCGGCGCTGCGCCGGCAGGCCGAGGAGGCGCTGGAGCGGGCCCGTGCGGAGGCCGAGCAGCTGCTCCTGGAGGGCACCCAGGTCGCCGAGACGCTGACCACGACGGCCGAGGAGAGCGCCCAGGAGCTGCGCGCGGAGGCCGAGCGGGCCGCCGAGGAGAAGCGGACCGAGGCACAGGCCGAGCTGGACCGGCTGCACACCGAGGCCGAGAGCAGGGTCACCGCCGCCGAGGACGCGCTGCGCGAGGCGCGCGCGGAGGCCGAGCGGCTGCGCCGGGAGACGCAGGAGGAGGCGGCCCGGCTCAAGGCGGAGGCCGCCGACCGGCGCCGCGCGTTGCAGCAGGAGGCCGAGGAGGAGGCCGAGCGGCTGCGCACCGAAGCGGCCACGGACGCGTCGACGGCGCGTTCCGAGGGCGAGGCGGTGGCCGTACGGCTGCGCGCGGAGGCGGCGGCCGAGGCGGAGCGGCTCAAGACGGAGGCGCAGGAGACCGCGGACCGGGTGCGCGCGGAGGCGGCGACGGCCGCGGAGCGCACGGGTACGGAGGCGGCGCAGGCGCTGGCCGAGGCCCAGGAGGAGGCCGCGCGGCGGCGCCGGGAGGCCGAGCAGCTGCTGGGCGAGGCCCGCGAGGAGGCCCACCAGGAGCGCACCGCGGCGCGGGAGCAGTCCGAGGAGCTGCTGGCGTCGGCCCGTACGCGGGTGAGCGAGGCGCAGGCGGAGGCGGAGCGGCTGGTCGAGGAGGCGGACCGGCGGGCCGGCGAGCTGGTCGCGGCGGCCGAGCAGACCGCTCAGCAGGTGCGGGACGCGGTCGCGGATCTGCACGAACAGGCCGAGCAGGAGATCGCCGGGCTGCGGTCGGCGGCCGAGCATGCGGCGGAGCGGACCAAGAGCGAAGCGCAGGACGAGGCGGACCGGGTCCGCAAGGACGCCTACGACGAGCGGGAGCGGGCCTCCGAGGACGCGGCGCGGGTCCGGCGCGAGGCGCAGGAGGCGTCCGAGGCCGCGAAGTCCCTTGCGGAGCGGACGGTTTCCGAGGCGTTCGAGGAGGCCGAGCGGCTGCGCACCGAGGCCGCCGGGGTGGTGGACGAGGCGCGCCGGGACGCCAACGCGGCGCGCGCGGAGGCGGCGGAGCAGGCCGACCGGCTGCTGGCGGAGGCGACCGGGCAGGCCGAGAAGCTGGTCGCGGACGCCACCGCCAAGGCGCAGCAGCTGCGGACCGACGCGTCGGACGCGCTGGCGTCCGCGGAGCAGGACGCGGCGCGGGCCCGTGCGGAGGCGCGGGACGACGCGAACCGGATGCGTTCGGACGCCGGCGAGCAGGCCGACGCGCTGATCACCGAGGCGCGTGCGGAGGCCGAACGGATCGTCACCGAGGCCACCGAGCTGACGTCTTCGGCGCAGGACGACGCGCACCGCATGGTCCAGGAGGGCCGGCAGACCGCCGACCGGCTGCGCGCGGAGGCCGAGCAGCAGGCGCAGGTCACGGTCACCGAGGCGGCCGAGGTCGCGGAGCGGCTGCGGACCGAGGCGGCCGAGGTGCTGGAGAAGGCGCGGACGGACGCCGAGGAGACCGGCGACGAGGCGCGCAAGGCGGCCAACAAGACGCGGTCGGACGCCGCGCAGCAGGCCGACGAGCTGATCTCGGAAGCCGGTACGGAGGCCGAGCGGCTGCGTGCCGAGGCGGCGGCGACCACGGCCACCGCCGAGCGGGACGCGGACCGTACCCGGGCCCAGGCCCGCGAGCAGGCGGAGGCGATGCTCGCCGCGGCCACCGCGGAGGCGGACCGGCTGCGGGCGGACGCGGCCGAAACGGTCACCGCGGCGCAGGAGCACGCCAATCGGACCCGCGGTGAGTCCGCGAAGGTCAAGGAGGACGCCGAGGCCGAGGCGGAGCGCCTGCGGACCGAGGCCCAGCAGGAGTCGGACCGACTGCTGGACGAGGCCCGTAAGGATGCCGCCAAGCGCCGCGGGGACGCCGCCGAGCAGGCCGACCAGCTCATCGCCAAGGCTCAGGAGGAGGCCCTCAAGACGGCCACCGCCGCCGAGGAGCAGGCCGACACGATGGTGGGGGCGGCCCGCAAGGAGGCCGACCGGCTCGTCACGGAGGCGACCACTGAGGGCAATGCGCGGGTGGAGAAGGCCCGTACGGACGCCAACACCCTGCTGGAAGAGGCCCGCGGGGACGCCACGGCCATACGGGACCGCGCCGAGGAGCTGCGGGTGCGGGTCGAGGGCGAGGTCGAGGAGCTGCACGACCGGGCCCGCCGGGAGTCCGCGGAGGCGATGAAGAACGCCGGCGAGCGGGTCGACAAGCTCATCGCGCAGGCCACGGCGCAGCAGGTCGAGGCCAAGGACAAGGCCGACCAGCTGCTGTCGGACGCGAACAGCGAGGCGAGCAAGGTGCGGATCTCGGCGGTGAAGAAGGCCGAGGGCCTGATCAAGGAGGCCGAGAACAAAAAGGCCGAAGCGGTGCGCAACGCCGAGCGGATGCACACCGAGGCGAAGGCCGAGGCCGCCCGGATCGTGGAAGAGGGCAAGCGCGAGCTGGAGGTCCTGTCGCGCCGGCAGGAGGACATCAACGCCGAAATCTCCCGCGTTCAGGACGTATTGGTCGCGCTGGAGTCCTTCGAGGCACCTGCCGGAGCCGCGGACGGCAAGGGGGGCGTCAAGGCGTCCGCGACGGCGGGCGCAACTCGTTCGAGTGGCAAGTCGTCTGAAGGGTAGCCACTCAAATGAGGGGTCATTCTCCATTCCAAACGTGCAACGACTCGATGACACGCCGTTAAGACCCCTAGGATTCCCTTATCACCTCACCGGTCTCTTTCGACAGGAACCCCATGAGCGACACATCCTCCCCCTTCGGCTTCGAGCTCGTGCGGCGCGGTTACGACCGCGGTCAGGTGGACGACCGCATTACCAAGCTCGTCGCCGACCGCGACAGCGCGCTGGCCCGCATCACGTCGCTGGAAAAGCGGATCGAGGAACTGCACCTCGAAACGCAGAACGCCCAGGCTCAGGTCAACGACGCCGAACCGTCCTACGCAGGTCTCGGTGCTCGGGTCGAGAAGATCCTCCGCCTCGCCGAGGAGGAGGCCAAGGACCTGCGCGAGGAGGCCCGCCGGGCCGCCGAGCAGCACCGCGAGCTGGCCGAGTCGGCCGCCCAGCAGGTCCGTAACGACGCCGAGTCGTTCGCCGCCGAGCGCAAGGCGAAGGCGGAGGACGAGGGCGCCCGGATCGTCGAGAAGGCCAAGGGCGAGGCCGCCACGCTGCGGGCCGAGGCGCAGAAGGACGCCCAGTCCAAGCGCGAGGAAGCCGACTCCCTCTTCGAGGAGACCCGTGCCAAGGCCGCCCAGGCGGCCGCCGACTTCGAGACGAACCTCGCCAAGCGCCGCGAGCAGTCCGAGCGCGACCTGGCCTCGCGTCAGGCCAAGGCCGAGAAGCGGCTCGCGGAGATCGAGCACCGCGCCGAGCAGCTCCGTCTGGAGGCCGAGAAGCTGCGCACCGACGCCGAGCGCCGCGCCCGCCAGACCGTCGAGACGGCCCAGCGCCAGGCCGAGGACATCGTGGCGGACGCCAACGCCAAGGCCGACCGGATCCGCAGCGAATCGGAGCGCGAGCTGGCGGCGCTGACCAACCGCCGCGACTCCATCAACGCGCAGCTGACCAACGTCCGCGAGATGCTGGCGACGCTGACCGGCGCGGCGGTGGCCGCGGCCGGCGCCCCCGGCGAGGAGGAGTCCATCTCCCGCGGCGTCCCGGCTCAGCAGACGCGCTGACGCCCGGCAGGTTCTGACCGGCGGCTTCCCGCGCCCCCGTACCGCCACTGCGGCGGTACGGGGGCGCGGTCGTGTGACGGCGCGCCGCGCCCGGTGGCGAGGCCCCAGGGCCGCCCCTAGCGTGCTGTACATGATCGAGCTCGAGGGGCTGACCAAGTACTACGGCGACACGCTCGCGGTGGACCGCCTCACCTGCACGGTGCGGCCCGGCATCGTCACCGGCTTCCTCGGCCCCAACGGCGCGGGCAAGTCCACGACCATGCGGATGATGCTCGATCTGGACAATCCGACCGAGGGCACGGTCCGCATCGACGGCAAGCACTACCGCCAGCTGAAGGACCCGCTGACGTACATCGGCGCGCTGCTGGACGCCAAGGCGGTGCACGGCGGCCGGAGCGCGTTCAACCATCTGCTCTGCCTGGCGCAGAGCAACGGCATTCCGCGCAGCCGGGTCGGCGAGGTGCTGGACACGGTCGGCCTGACCTCGGTCGCCGGGAAGCGCTCCAAGGGCTTCTCGCTCGGCATGGGCCAGCGCCTGGGCATCGCGGCGGCGCTGCTCGGCGACCCCGAGATCCTGATGTTCGACGAGCCGGTCAACGGCCTCGACCCCGAGGGCATCCACTGGATCCGCAACCTCATGAAGAACCTCGCGGCGCAGGGCCGTACGGTCTTCGTCTCCTCCCACCTGATGAGCGAGATGGCCCTGACCGCCGACCATCTGATCGTGATCGGCCAGGGCCGTCTGATGGCGGACACCTCGATGGCCGATTTCATCCAGGAGAACTCCCGCTCGTACGTCCGACTGCGCTCCCCCGAGCAGCAAAAGCTCCTCGATCTGCTGCATGCCGAGGGCATCGACGCGGTGGAGGTCGGCAACGGCTCGCTGGAGGTCGACGGGGTGCCGGCCACGCGGCTCGGCGAGATGGCCGCCCGGCATCAGCTCGTCCTGTATGAGCTGAGCCCGCAGCAGGCGTCGTTGGAAGAGGCCTTCATGCAGCTCACCGCCGAGTCCGTGGAGTACCACGCGCACGACGACCGGCCGGCGGCGGTGCGGCCGCGGCCGGTGGACGGCTCGCCGGTGGACGGCGCGCCGGTTCAGCCGGAGGGCTGGGGCGCGGACTGGCAGCGGCGCGGGCAGAGGAAGGGAAGCTGATGGCGGCGGTCACGCAGGTGCTGCGCTCGGAATGGACCAAGATCAGATCGGTGCGCTCGACGGTGTGGACGCTGGGCATCGCCGTGGTGGTCACCATCGCGCTGGGCGTGCTGATCTGCATTCTGGCCAGGAACGACTTCCAGTCCATGTCGGCGGGCGCCCGGGTCACCTTCGACCCCACCAACATCAGCTTCGCCGGGATGGGCCTGGGCCAGCTCGCGATGATCGTCTTCGGGGTGCTGGTGGTCTCCAACGAGTACAGCACCGGCATGATCCGGGCCTCGCTCGCCGCCGTACCGCAGCGCGCCGCCTTCCTCTTCTGCAAGCTGCTGGTGGCCACCGCGCTGGTCTTCGTCGTCGGCCTGGCGACGAGCTTCGCGACCTTCTTCGCCGGCCAGGCCGCCCTCGGCGACCACCGGGCGCAGCTCGCCGATCCCGGGGTGCTGCGCGCCGTGATCGGCGGCGGCCTCTATATGACCCTGATCGCGCTGTTCTCCATGGGCGTCGCCGTGATGCTCCGCAGTCCGATGCTCTCGCTGGGCATCCTCATGCCGTTCTTCTTCCTGATCTCCAACATCCTCGGCAATGTCTCGGCGACCCGGAAACTCGGCCGTTACCTCCCCGACCAGGCCGGCCAGAAGATCATGCAGGTCGTCCCGCGGGTGGGCGAGGACCTCCCGTACGGCCCCTGGGGCGGCCTCGGCATCATGATCGCCTGGACGCTGGCGGCGCTCGCGGGCGGCTTCGTCCTCCTCAAGAAACGCGATGCCTGAGGGCAGTGCCGCGCCGAGAGTGCCGCAGCACACCAAGATTGACGGGAACCGTCAATGTCCCGATAGCCTCATAACCCTCACGGGGGTACGAGGGCGCCTCTGCCCCGACCACCACGCAAGGGGCGGAGAATGATCGAGGCAGTCGGCCTGACGAAGCGCTACGGCGCCAAGACGGCCGTGCACAACCTGTCCTTCCAGGTACGGCCGGGAACGGTCACCGGCTTCCTGGGGCCCAACGGCTCCGGCAAGTCGACGACGATGCGCATGATTCTGGGTCTGGACACGCCGACCTCGGGGCACGCCACCATCTCCGGTCGCCCCTTCCGCAAGCTCCCCAATGCGCCCCGCCAGGTGGGCGCACTGCTGGACGCCAAGGCCGTGCACGGCGGCCGCAGCGCGCGCCAGCACCTGCTCTCGCTCGCCCAGCTCTCCGGCATCCCGGCCCGCCGGGTGGACGAGGTGCTCGGCGTGGTCGGCCTCCAGCAGGTCGCCTCGCGGCGTTCCAAGGGCTTCTCGCTGGGCATGGGCCAGCGGCTGGGCATCGCGGCGGCGCTGCTCGGCGACCCGCAGGTGCTGCTCTTCGACGAGCCGGTCAACGGCCTCGACCCCGAGGGCATCCTGTGGGTGCGCAACCTGATGAAGCAGCTGGCGGCCGAGGGCCGTACGGTCTTCGTCTCCTCCCACCTGATGAGCGAAATGGCGCTCACCGCCGAGCACTTGATCGTCATCGGCCGCGGCCAGCTGCTCGCCGATATGCCCGTCAAGGACTTCATCTCGGCCAATTCCGCCGACTTCGCCCGGGTACGCACCCCCGACACCGAGCCCGAGCAGCGCGAGAAGCTGACGTCGGCGCTCGATGAGGCGGGCGCCCGGGTCGAACCCGAGCCGGACGGCGCGCTGAAGGTGACCGGGCTGCCGCTGCCCCGGATCAGCAATCTCGCGCACGAGGCCGATGTCCGGCTGTGGGAGCTGTCGCCGCACCAGGCCTCGCTGGAGGAGGCGTACATGCGGCTCACCCAGGGCGCCGTGGACTACCGCTCGACGGCCGATCAGCGGGCGGGCCTGCAGCAGATGCCGGCCGGATATGCGCCCGGCCAGGTCCAGCAACCTCCGTACGGCGGCCAGGCCCCGTACATGCAGCAGCCGCCCGTCGCTCCGGGGCCCGGTTATCCGCCTCCGGGGCAGGTTCCGAGTCACCCGTACGGGGCACCCGCACCCGAGCAGTACGGCGCACCCAACCCGTACGGGCAGCCGCCGCAGCCCGCCGCGCCCATGCCGCCAGCCGCCCCCGCCGCCATGCCCACGCCGCAGAACGAGGACGCCCGATGACCAGCCCTCAGCAGCCGCAGCCCCAGCCGCAGCCTGAGCGCGGACCGCACGACACCGGCTCGCACGAGCAGCCGGTACCGGCTGCGCCGCCGATGCCGCCAGCCGCGCCCCAGGCGGGCCCGCCCGCGCCCGCGCAGGAGGCCGGCACGATGATGCTGCAGGCGCAGCAGCCACCGCAGCAGCCGCAGCCCGCGCCCGGCCCCTCGCTCGCCAAAGAGGCGGGCACGATGATGCTTCAGGCCCAGCAGCCGCTCCCCCAGCCGCACCCGGAGCCCCAGCCGCTCGCGGCACACGGCCCCGGCAAGGATGCGGGCACGATGATGCTGCAGGTCCCGGCCGCCCAGGCGCCGCAGGCTCCCCAGCAGCTGCCGCAGCCGCAGGCACAGCCCGGCTACGCCCCGGTCCCCCCGCAGGCCCACCCCCAGCAGCAGCCGCAGCAGCCCCAGCCGCCCGCCAACTGGCAGGGCGGGCACGCCGGTTACGTCTCCCCGATCCCGGTGAACAACACCCACCTCGGCCACGCCCTGGCCTCCGAGTGGACGAAGATCCGCTCGGTGCGCTCGACGATCTGGACGCTGGGCGTGATGGTCCTGCTGATCGTCGGCATCGGCCTGCTCACCGCCACCGCCATGTCGGGCCACTCCGTCGCCCCCCGGATCGCCTTCGGGTTCTTCAGCGTCATGCTGGGCACCCTGTGCATCATCCCGCTCGGCGTCCTGGTGATCTCCTCCGAGTACGGGACGGGGATGATCCGGACGACCATGACCGCCTGCCCCAGCCGGGCCCGGGTGCTCACCGCCAAGGCGATCGTCTTCTTCGTGCTCTCCTTTGTGATCACGACCCTGTCCACGACGCTCGTCACGCTCGCCATGTCGGGGATGGTGGACGGCCGGCAGCCGACGACCGACGAATGGCTGCGCTGCACGGTCGGCGCCGGCCTCTACGTGTCCTTGCTGGGCCTTCTGGCCCTGGCGGTCGGCTCGCTGCTGCGGCATTCCGCCGGTGCCATCAGCGCCATGTTCGGCGTGGTCCTGCTGCCGATGCTGCTGGCGGTGTTCATGCTCGGCGCGAGCAGCCTCAAGTGGCTCACCGAGGCGCTGGTCAACTACTCGGTGCCCAACTCCCTGGCGACGCTCTACGGCATTCCGTTCCTCGGCGACACCGGCCCGCAGGGCTGGAACCCGCTGTGGATCCTCGCCGGCGTCACCGCGGTCGTTCTGGCCGCCGCCTTCGTCGTCCAGGAAAAGCGCGACGTGTAGCCCGGATCAGTACCTGGGTGCATGACGGGACCGCTGGAGCCGTGCGCTCCGGCGGTCCCGTGCGTTCCAGCAGGCCTTGTGCCAGTGCCGGCGGTCGTCGACATCGCCCTGCTGCGGCCAGGCGACGACATGCGGCACGCCCGGCGGGATCTCCTGGTCGCAGCCGGGGCAGCGGTAGTGCTTGCCCGCGCCGGCGCCGCCGACCTGCCGCACCGTCCAGTCCTCGCCGCGCCATTCCTCGGTGCGTTCCAGGCCGTACCGGTCGCCGCCCGTGCGGTCGATGGGGTTCGCACCGCCGCGCTGGCGGTTTCGACGCGGGGACACTGAGCACCTCGGGCAATCTGCGGGGATGGGAGTCCCCCCGGGCGAGCGGAGTCGAGCGTGGGGAGGGTTGTCACCAGCGTACGCGTCCCGGTCAGGGGCGGACCCCGCCCGGCAGGTTTCTGCGATCATCGGGAAATTTCGCGTCAGGCCGTGCCCTTGGCACGTGTCAGACGTTGTTGCCTGTAAGGGGGAAGCCGCGTCGGCTGCGAGGAGGCAGAGAGCGATGCGCGTTGGCGCTTTCATCCTGGCCGCTCAATTCCCGGGCCAGGGACAGGGGGAAGCACTGCACCGCGCGGTGCGCTCCGCACAGGTGGCGGAGGAGGCCGGGCTCGACGATGTCTGGCTGGCGGAACACCACTTCGTGCCGTACGGCGTCTGCCCGAGCGCGGTGACCCTGGCCGCGCTGCTGCTGGGCCGCACCCACCGGATCGGGGTCGGTACGGCGGTGAGTGTGCTGCCGACCCAGCATCCGGTGGCGCTCGGTGAGCAGGCGGCGCTGCTGCATCTCACCTCCGAGGGCCGGTTCACGCTCGGCGTCGGCCGGGGCGGCCCCTGGGTGGATCTCGAGGTCTTCGGCGCCGGACTGGCCGCGTACGACCACGGCTTCCCGGAGTCGCTCGATCTGCTGCTGCGCTGGCTGCGCGAGCCGCGGGTCGGCGCGGCCGGTGAGCGCTATGCCTTCCGTGAGGTGGCGGTGGTCCCCCGGCCCGGCGAGGCGCTGACCGATCCGGACGGCACGGCGTCCGGGCCGCCCGTGGTGGTCGCCTGCACCTCGCCCGCCTCCGTCCGGCTCGCCGCGGAGCGCGGGCTGCCGATGCTGCTCGGCATGCACTGCGGCGACGAGGAGAAGGCGGACATGGTCGCGCTGTGGCGGTCCGCCGCGCGGGAGGCCGGGCGCGACGGCGACGAAGTGGCCGCGGCCGAGCATGTGTCGGCGGGTGTGGTGCAGATCGCCGATGCCCGGCGGGATGCCGAGGAGACCCTGACGAAGGCGATGCCGGGCTGGCTGCGGCAGGGGCTGGGCGCGCATGTCACGGTCGACGGCCGCTATCGCGCCATGCGGGATCCGCTGGCCTATACGGAGCTGCTGTGCGGGCTGCATCCGGTCGGCCCGCCGCGGCTGTGCGCGGACCGGCTGGCGGCGTCGGCGGAGCGTACGGGCATCGGGCGGTTCGCGCTGCTCGTCGAGGGCTCCGGCGATCTCGCCGCCACCGAGGAGAACGTCCGCCGGCTCGGCGCCGAGGTCCTGCCGCAGCTGGGGTGACTCCGCCGGACGGGGCGGAGCGACGTGCGGTTTTCCCCTGGCAACCTGGCCTGTGATCATGCGATGCGCCGTACTTCCGGGGAGGCCGTGCCGTCGTTCGGTGGTGCTGCCGCTGGCGCATGGGCACGGTGCGCGCCCCCCACGTGCTGCGCAGCGGCAGCAACTCCGATCAGCAGTCGCGCAGTTCCGGCGACTGGTTCAGCAGCTGACCCCGGATCGAGGTGAACTTGGCCAGGCGGTCGTCCACGGCCGGGTCGAGCGGGAAGACCGCGACCCGGTGGCAGTTCTGAAAAGCGAGGCGCACACCGAAGTGGCGTTCCAGCGCTCCGCGGATGGCGTCACTCGCCAGCGCGCGCAGCAGCTGGCCGCGCGCCTGCTCGTCCGGCGGCGGCGTCTGGTTGTCGGCGAACTGACCGCCGTCCACCTTCAGCTGGGCCACCAGTGAGCTGATCATCCCCCATGCGTAGGGCAGGGAGTTCCGGACGCAGTCGACAAATGCGGCTTCGTCGACCTCGCCTCGCTCGGCCTGTTCGAGGAGGGCCGGTGAGACGTCGAGCGACATGAGGTTCTCCTCTCGCGGCCCCGCCGGGACGGACGGGGCCTAGGGACGGGACAAGGGGTCCAGCGACGCAGCGTGTTCGCCTCACAACCCCCCGCTTCAACGGTATGCCGCGCAAGAGGCCCGCACCAGGAGATTGCACATACAACCGGCCAAAGGCGAGCGCCGGGGGTGCGGGGATTTCCCCCGGAAAGAGACCGTGCCCCAAGGGCGAATCGCGCGGGCGGCCTCCGGTCGAGTAGCGTTTCGCACCATGCGTCTCGTCATCGCCCGCTGCTCCGTGGACTACGCCGGCCGGCTCACCGCCCACCTTCCCTCGGCCCCCCGCCTCATCCTGATCAAGGCGGACGGCTCCGTCTCCATTCACGCGGACGACCGGGCCTACAAACCCCTCAATTGGATGTCCCCGCCCTGTTCCCTCAAGGAGGGTGACGGCGAGGTGTGGACGGTGGAGAACAAGGGTGGCGAGAAGCTCATCATCACCCTGGAAGAGGTCCTGCACGACTCCTCGCACGAGCTCGGCGTCGACCCCGGCCTCATCAAGGACGGCGTGGAGGCCCACCTTCAGGAGCTGCTCGCCGACCGGATCGAGACCCTTGGCGAGGGCTACTCCCTGATTCGGCGTGAATACCCCACTGCCATTGGCCCCGTGGATATCTTGTGCCGCGACGCGGACGGCCAGACCGTGGCCGTGGAGATCAAACGGCGCGGCGAGATCGACGGAGTCGAGCAGCTCACGCGCTATCTCGAACTCCTCAACCGCGACCCGCACCTGGCTCCCGTGAAGGGCATCTTCGCGGCCCAGGAAATCAAGCCGCAGGCACGCGTACTGGCCACCGACCGCGGCATCGGCTGCGTCGTCCTGGACTACGACGGCCTGCGCGGCATCGAGGACGACAAGCTGCGGCTGTTCTGAGCCCGCAGCGGGGCGGATGAGCCCGGCCGGCTGATGCCGGGCTCACACCGTCCGTCAGGCGGTCGACGCGCTCCCCGGGTCCGACGGGCTGCCGCTCTGGGTGGCCGCCGGCGTGCCGGATCCGGACGCGGACGGCGCCGCCGCGGACGCCGATTCGGGGCTCGCCGCCGACGGACCGGCGGCCGACGCGCTGGTGGTCCCCGAGGGGCTCTGCGTCGTCGGCTTGCCCGTGGGGTCCTGGGTCGGCGTCGGGTCCGTCGGCTCGGTGGTCGGGTCCTCGGTCGGCGTCGGGGTCGGCCGGCCGGTGGGCTTGTGGGTCGGTCCGGTCGGCCGGCCCGTGGGCGTGGTGGGGTTGCCGGTGGGCCGGGTCGGGCCGGTGGTGGGGTCCGTCGGGCGGGTGCTGGGGCCGGTCGGTGACTGGCCGGTGGTGGGGTCGTCCGCCGACGCGTTCGGGCTTCCCTTGTGGCCGGCGTCGACCGGCGCGGACGTACCGGGACCGGCGGGCGGCAGGCTGGAGCCCGGGGCGGGCTCGTCGGTCGGCAGTTCCGGGTTCTCGCCGTCCGGGGTGGTCTGTTCCGAGGTGACGTGGTCGCCGCCCTTGGAATCGTCGCCGGAGGTCATCCCGAGCGTGACGACGGTGCCGAGCACGGCAACCAGCACGGCACCGGCGCCCGCCGCGACGAGGTTGCGCCGGACCGTCCGCTTGCCGGCGCCGCCCGCGGCGGCGGGCAGGGCGGTGGTGGCGGCGGTGCTCGCCGCGCCCCGGGCGACGACCGTGGCGCCGGTCCCCTGCTGCGTACGCGGAAGGCTCAGCTTGGCCGTCGAAACGGCGTCGGGCGACGGGGTGTCCGTCTCCTCGGCCCGTGCTCCGGGGGCCGGTGCGGCCGGGCCGGTCCTGCTCCCGGCGGCCTTGGGCCCGACGGGCTTGAGGACGGTCGTGTCGGCGGCGGCCGAATCGGCCCGCGAGCGGTCGCTGACCAGCGCCAGCGCCCGCCGCCCCGCGACCGCGCCGCGGCGGTCGGAGAGCACCCCGCGCAGTCCGATGGACGCCTCCAGTTCGGCCCGCGCCCGGTCCAGGCTGCCGGTGCACAGCGCCAGGACGCCCAGCTCATGGTGGAAGTACGCCTCCTCGGCGACCTCACCGGCCCGCCGCGCGGCCTCCTGGCCGTGCCGCAGGCTGCGTTCCCAGGCGCTCCAGTGCAGCGCGGCGGCGAACGCGGGCGCGGCCGTCCGGGCGAGCAGCACGGCCGAGCTGGCGTGGCCGCTCTCCCGGCTGGCGGTCAGCACGCCCATCGCGGCCAGCACCGCATCCGCCTCGGCGGCGACCCGCTCGGGGGTGACCGAGGGGTGGCCGGCCCACCAGGAGTAGTGCTGGGCGGCGGTGTGGGCGCGGGCGGCGGCGTCCTCGGCGTAGCCGACGGCGGCCAGCTGGTCCTGGACGGTCGCGGCCAGTCGGTAGTGCGACCCGGCCGGGGAGATCAGCCCGCTGCCCAGCAGATCGCCGAGGACGGCGTCCGCATGGGTGTCCTCGGTGAGCGCGGGCAGATGCGCCTGGTGCGGCAGCTCGCCGCCGAGCGCGACCGCGAAGCGGAGCGTCTCCTGGGCGGCGGCGCCGAGCCGGGCGGCGAGCAGCGGGACGGGTGAGGCGGCCTCACCGAGCGTGGGCAGCGGGCCGTCCGGGTGCCCGTCGGAGTCGGCGGCCTCGTCCTGGGAGGCGTCGGACCGGGTGACGTGGTCCTGGGCGGCGTCGTCCTGGGTGGCGTCGGCGTCCGGGATGTCGGTCGCGCCGGCCGCGGCCCCGGAAAGGACCCGGTCGCGCCGCCGCAGCAGCGCCGCGGCCTGGACGAACCGGAGCGGCAGCCCCTCGGACTCGAACCACAAATCCCCGGCCCAGGCCTCCTCGTCGGGCGTGAGGGGCCTGTCCACGGCGCGCTCCAGCATCCGCACGCAGGCGCTGCGGCCGATCCCGCCGAGGAAGACCTCCTCGAGGGGCGAGCCGGCGCTGGGCGCCGGGACACCGGGGGTGGTGGCGATCAGGAAGGCGCACTCGGGGGTGGCGTCCAGCAGCTCGTCGAGCGCGGTGCCGCCGAACTCCAGGTCGTCCAGGACGACGATCGCGCCGATGGAGCCGAGCCGGCGCAGCAGCTCCGGGCGGTCGGGACGGTGCTGCGGGGCGCGGTAGACGGCGCCGAACAGCGCGTACAGCACATCGGTGGGGGTGCGGCGGTAGCCGGAGAGCCGGATGACGCCGTCGGGGGCGATGTCGCGGCACGCGGCGGCGACGGCGTCCAGCAGCCGGGTGCGGCCCGATCCGGAGGGGCCGGTGACGCGTACCGAGCGGCCGCGGGAGAGCAGCCGTACCAGGCGATCGGTGTCCTCGGAGCGTTCTTCGAGGACGGTCTCGTGCCCGGCGAACGCGGGCGGTCCCGAGGGCAGCGGCGGCGCGGCGGCGCGGGCGGCCTCGGCGCGCTCCTCGGGCCGGAGCTTGCCGGGGACGGCCGGGCGCTCCCCGGGCGGGCAGGGCTCCATCTCGCTGCCGTCGATGGGGTTGACGGTGACGAGGTAGCCGCCCGAGACCAGCCGTACGACGCGGGCCTGGCCACCGGAGCCGTCCTGCGGGGTGCCGAACGGAGGTGACGGCGCCTCGGCAGGGTGGCCCTGTTCGGCGTACTCCTCAGGTCCCCGGTTCGTGTTCGGGTCCATGCTGCAAGCTCCCAGATCTGGCGTGCCCGACTGCTCTTCCGGCCGTTCGCACCCCCCGGCTGCGGCCGGGATCCCCTGGCCGTGGCGTCTGGTCTGGTCCGGTGCCCACCGCCATACAGGCATACGACGGGCAACCGCACCTTAGCCCCGGGACGCGGGGCGGCGTACCGCTGGGGCCGGACACTGCGCGGAAAGCGGCGAACGTCCCGGTGGGGCGGGAACCTCTGGCTATGCGGCTTTCGCCCCGCCGCGGCGCGTATCCCGCCGCGCTCCCCGCACGGCCTCGCACCCGACGCCTCATATCTGGTGCCGCATGCCCGGCACCCCTTGCCCGGTATCTCACGCGTGCTGCCTCACTCGCCGTGCCTCACACGCGAGGAAGCGATTCGGCTTCGATGCCGCCCTCGATCGCGAGGATGCGGTGCAGCCGGGTGGCGACCAGCAGGCGCTGCATCTGGGGCGGTACGCCGCGGAGCACCAGCCGGCGGTTCACCCGGCCCGCGCGGCGGTGCGCCCCCATGATCACGCCGAGGCCGGTGGCGTCCCAGGAATCCAGCTCGGTCAGGTCCAGCACGAGATCGCCGCGGCCGGAGTCGACGGCGGTGTGCAGGGCCGTACGGGCGTCCGCCGCGCTCCGGACGTCGAGGCGGCCCCCGACGACCAGCTCGACGTGATCGCCCCTGATGTGCATATGCGCTCCCCGATTGATGGGCCCGGTGGTCAATGGGCCTGCTTCCCTTGACGTCTACAGAACTGACTGCCTCTCATGCGGCGAAGTTGCCGCTTGTAAGCGAACCGATACCGAATTCACCCCGCAGGGTGATCGCATCAGGGCCCAGGGCCCTGATGCGGGCTCAGCGGTATCAGTGCTCGTAGAAGCCCTGCCCACTCTTGCGGCCGATATCGCCCGCATCCACCATGCGCCGCATGATCTCCGGCGGCGCGAACTTCTCGTCCTGGGACTCGGTGTAGATGTTGTCGGTGGCGTGCATCAGGATGTCGACGCCCGTCAGATCGGCGGTGGCCAGCGGTCCCATGGCGTGGCCGAAGCCCAGCTTGCAGGCGATGTCGATGTCCTCGGCGGTGGCCACGCCGGACTCGTACAGCTTGGCCGCCTCGACGACCAGCGCGGAGATCAGCCGGGTGGTGACGAAACCGGCGACGTCGCGGTTGACGACGATGCAGGTCTTGCCGACCGACTCGGCGAATTCCCGTGCGGTGGCCAGCGTTTCGTCGCTGGTCTTGTAGCCGCGCACCAGCTCGCACAGCTGCATCATCGGCACCGGCGAGAAGAAGTGCGTCCCCACGACCCGCTCGGGGCGGGAGGTGGCCGCGGCGATCTTGGTGATCGGGATGGCGGAGGTGTTGGAGGCGAGCACCGCCTCGTCCTTGGCGAGCTTGTCCAGGGACTGGAAGATCTCCCGCTTGACCTCGATCTTCTCGAAGACCGCCTCGACAACGATATCGGCGTCGCCGACGGCCTCCAGATCGGTCGTGGTCGTGATCCGGGCCAGCGCCTGCTCGGCGGCCGCCGCCTCCAGCTTCCCCTTGGCGACGAACTTCTCGTACGAGGCCTCGATGCCGCCCTTGCCGCGGGCCAGCGCCTCGTCCGTCACATCACGGAGGACGACGTCCCACCCCGCCTGGGCGGAGACCTGCGCGATGCCGGACCCCATGAGTCCGGCCCCGATGACGGCGAGCTTCCTTGCCACTGCTGTCCCCTAACACCCTGTGCACTTGACGGCTCTACGACGACTCTCAAGGCGACGTTAGCGGTCGTGAGCGATCCTTTGGTGCGTAAGAGATACGCGTCACGCCCACCCGTCACCCAACCACCGCCCCTCAAGGAGCCCCTCCGGGCCGCAGCGCGCATTTCCCGTCACCCAACCACCGCCCCTCAAGGAGCCCCTCCGGGCCGCAGCGCGCATTTCCTGCCCCCCAACACCGCCCCACTCGACGAGCCCCATCGCGCCGCCGCGCCCCTTTTCCATGACGGACGTCACACCGGCGGGACCCGGCGGCGGCGCGCAGGCCCGTCAGTCGGCCACCCGTACGGCGTAGTTGAGGACCTTTTCGCTCAGCAGGTCCTCCATCTCGTCCAGCAGGGCGAGGGCCTCGCGGGAGACGACCGCGGGCTTGCGGCCGGCGATCATCTCGTGGGTGATGGTGGCCATCAAGGTCTCGTGGACCCAGTTGATCTGGCCGGCCATCAGACCGGGCATCGGGTCATCGGCCGGGGCGCCGGTCTCCTGGCGGAGGGTGGCCTCGAGGTTGGTGTACTGCTCCCGCTGAAGGTGCCACAGGCGGGCCTGAAGGGCCGCCGAGCCGTGTACGACCTTCATGAAGCGCTCGTAGCCCTCGATGAGCCCCACCCTGGGCGAGACGCTCACCACTTCCTCGCGCAGTTCCCGCAGTACGGCGGCGGCGGCCGACTCGCCCGCGCCGCGGGCCCGGACGAACCGCGACAGCCGGTCCAGCAGCCCCTTGCTCCGATCGAGGAAGAGGTCTTCCTTGGCGGGGAAGTAGTTGTAAACGGTGTTCACGGAGACGTTCGACGCATCGGCGATCTCCGCGATGGTCACCGCGTCGAAGCCGCGCTCCATGAAGAGACCGGTGGCCACGTCCGAGATGTACTGGCGCGTCTGCCGCTTCTTGCGCTCCCTGAGTCCCTCTGCCATGCCCTCAGCCTATCGTTCGCTGGGCTTCATGAAATTTTGGAGTCATTGCAATTTTGGGGAGACTCTGTTTCTCTGTCCGTCATGCCAGTCATCGACGCGTCCGGACTCGCCCGGACCTTCACCACGAAACGCGGCCCCGTAGAGGCCGTACGCGGCATCGACCTCACCGTCGAGCGCGGCGAGATCCTCGGCTTCCTCGGCCCCAACGGAGCGGGCAAGACCACCACCCTGCGGATGCTGACCACGCTTCTGGCGCCCACCGGCGGCAGCGCGACCGTCGCGGGCTGCGATCTGGTCCGCGATCCCGCAGGCGTGCGCCGCGCCTGCGGCTACGTCGCCCAGTCCGGCGGCGTCGACCCGCATGTCTCGGTGCGCGAGGAGCTGGTCACCCAGGGCCGCCTCTACCGCCTGACCAAGTCCGAAGCGCTCGCCCGCAGCACGGAACTGGCCGCCGACCTGGGCCTGACCGAACTGATGGACCGCAAGACCGCCACGCTCTCCGGCGGCCAGCGCCGGCGGCTGGACATCGCGATGGGGCTCATGCACCGCCCCCAGGTGCTCTTCCTCGACGAACCGACCACCGGACTCGACCCCGGCAGCCGCGCCGGCCTGTGGGACCTGGTCCGGCGTATCCGCGCCGAGCACGGCACCACCGTCTTCCTCACCACCCACTACCTGGACGAGGCCGATGCGCTCGCCGACCGGCTGGTGATCGTCGACAAGGGGACGGTGGCCGCCGAGGGCACCCCGGACGCCCTCAAACGCACCCACGCCGGCTCGTCCGACGCCTCCCTCCAGGACGCCTTCCTCGCCATCACGGGGCGCGGCGCCCCAGCCGACGAGCAGCCCGCCCCGCTGTCCGTCTGACACCGACCTCTCGCACCTCAGGAGCACCTTGTGTCCGCTCTTCTCTCCGATACCGCGCTGGTCTTCGGGCGCTACGCCCGCCAGACCCTGCGCTCCCGGCTCCAGATGCTCTTCGGCATCGTCATGCCGCTGCTGTATCTGCTCTTCTTCGGGCCGCTGCTGACCGGTCTGCCGCTGTCGTCGTCCGGAGTTCCCGGCAGTTCCTGGCAGGTGCTGGTGCCCGGACTGCTGCTTCAGCTCTCGCTGTTCGGGGCCGCGTTCTGCGGCTTCGGCATCATCGTGGAGAAGCAGTTCGGGGTCGTGGAGCGGATGCGGGTCACGCCGGTGAGCCGGTCGGCGCTGCTGCTGGGGCGGGTGCTGCGCGATGCCCTGCTGTTCGTCTTCCAGGCCGTGCTGCTGGTGCTGGCGGCGCTGGTCATGGGCCTGCGTGCGCCGCTGGCCGGCATCCTCATCGGCTTCGGCTTCGTCGCCGTACTGACCGTGGCGCTGGCGTCGCTGTCGTACGCGCTGGCGCTGAAGGTGACCACTCCGCAGGAGTTCGGACCGGTCATCAACACCGTCACGCTGCCGTCGATGCTGCTGTCCGGGCTGATGCTGCCGATGACGCTGGGGCCCAAGTGGCTCGATGTGGTCTCGCACTTCATGCCGTTCCGCTATCTCGTCGATGCGGTCCGGGCGGCGTTCACCGGCGCGTACGCCTCCTCCGCCATGCTCTACGGCGTCCTCGTCGCCGTCGCCTTCGCGGTGGTGGCGACGGCCGTGGGCAGCCGGGCCTTCCGCAGGGCCGCGGCGTAGGCTCGCTCCCATGGTGAATCTGACGCGCATCTACACCCGCACCGGCGACAAGGGCACCACCGCCCTCGGCGACATGAGCCGGACCGCCAAGACCGATTCGCGGATCTCGGCCTATGCGGACGCCAACGAGGCCAATGCCGCCATCGGCGTGGCCCTCGCCCTCGGCTCGCTGCCGGACGAGGTGGCCGCGGTGCTGCTGCGCGTACAGAACGACCTCTTCGATGTCGGTGCCGACCTGTCGACGCCGGTGGTGGAGAACCCGGAGTTCCCGCCGCTGCGCGTCGAACAGGCCTATATCGACAAGCTGGAAGCCGACTGCGACCGCTTCCTGGCCGACCTGGAGAAGCTGCGCAGCTTCATCCTCCCGGGCGGCACGGCCGGCGCCGCACTGCTCCACCAGGCCTGCACGGTCGTACGGCGCGCCGAGCGCTCCACCTGGGCGGCGTTCGAGGAGCACGGCGAGACGATGAATCCGCTGACGGCCACCTATCTCAACCGGCTCTCGGACCTGTTGTTCATTCTGGCGCGTACGGCCAACAAGGAGGTCGGGGACGTGCTGTGGGTGCCGGGCGGCGAGCGCTAGGCGCTGGGCGTCTTCTCCCGTGGCAGGTCCGGGGCCGCTGTCGGCGTGGCCTCGCCCGGATCCTTCTTCGGCCAGATGAGGTATGTGGCGGCGATGACGCCGTGGACGGCGAGGATCTTCAGCGTGGTGAGCTGCCAGGAGCGCAGCGAGCCGCTGTCGCCGTCGTCGCCGACGTACCAGATGGCTATCTGGAGCAGGGTCGCCGCGACGGCCGCCATCAGCACCGTCCGCAGCCACAGCTTTCCTTCGTGCCAGGCGCGGGCGGTGCCGTAGCGCGGGGGTTTGACCGGGGGCGGGCCGCCGGCGAAGCGGTGCGAGAAGTGGCCGTCGATCCAGCTGATCGTGTAGTGGCCGTAGGCGACGGTGTAGCCGATGTAGACGGCGGCCAGGCCGTGCCTCCAGTCCGCGTGGGCGCCGTTCTTCAGGTCGATCGCGGTGACGATCAGCAGCACCAGCTCCAGCAGCGGCTCCAACAAGAGCACCGCCGCTCCGGTGCGGGGCATCCGGGCCAGATAGCGCAGCGCCAGGCCCGCGATCAGCAGCACCCAGAACCCGACTTCACAGGCGATGATCAGCGTGACGACCACGGCGGTTCCCTCTCTGGCTTCCGGTCCCTCGTTGCCTTCCAGACTGGCAAGGGCCGATGGCCGGCGCGTCGTCGCGGGCGACGATCCGGGACTGCAACTTTCGATGTAGCGGGGTGGCTGAAGGGATGAGGCGGCGACGTCTCCGCGGCGTGTTGGATGGAGGGGTGCCCGTCCCCACCGACCGCACCCCCGCCGCGCCCGGCCGGCCGCACCGCATCGATGTGCTCATCGCGGGCGGCGGGCTGCTGTGCGGGCTGCTGCTGTGGACGCTCCATCTGCACGGCGGCCCCCCGCTGTTCGGCCTGTCCGCCTCGCACACCCTCGTCGCGCTCACCGCGATGTCGGGGGCCGAGCTGATGCGCCGTACGGCGCCGAGGACCGCGCTGGCCGTCGCCGTCCTGGCGCTGGTACTGGACAGCTGCAGCGGCACCCTGGTCGCCACGGTCCTGATGTTCACCGACGTGGTCTACGCGGCGGTGCTCTACGGCAGCCCGGCCGCGGCCCGCCGCATCCCGCTCTACAGCGTGCTGCTCACGATCCTGGCCACCATCACGCTGGCCGCGCTCTGGCACGACCCCCAGGTCGTCCTCTTCAGCATCGTCTTCGCCCTGGGCACCATCGCCCCGGCCTGGACCGGAGCCCTTGTCCGTCACCACCGCGACGCCGTCCAGGCCGCCCAGCTGCGCGCCGAGCAGACCGCGCTGCTGGCCGAGATGGACCGTGTGCAGGCGGTGGCCGGGGAGCGGGCGCGGATGGCGCGCGAGCTGCACGACGTGGTCGCCAACCATCTGTCCGCGATCGCGATCCACTCGACCGCCGCGCAGACCATCGACGACCCGGCGGCGACCCGCGAGGCCCTCGGGGTGATACGCGAGAACAGCGTGCAGGGTCTGGCCGAAATGCGCCGTCTTATCGGCCTGTTGCGGGACGCGAAAGCGGCCGGCGCCGACGGTCCGGCCGCGACGCCCACGCTGGAGGGCCTGGAGGCGCTGATCACCCAGGCCCGTACGAACGGCGCGGGCAGCGGGCTGACCTTCGTGCTGGACACCCCGCGGGCGAAGCCCCGCATGGTGGCTCCGGTCGAGCTCGCCGCCTACCGCATCGTCCAGGAGTCGCTGACCAACGCGCTCAAGCACGCCGCGCCCGGCGAGGTCCTGGTCCGGCTCGCCCAGGACGGCGAGGGGCCGCTCACCGTGACCGTCCGCAGCCCGTACGCCGACCGGCCGGATCCCCGCGCGCCCGGCTCGGGTGCCGGGCTGGTCGGGATGCGCGAGCGGATCGCCCTGCTGGGCGGCGAATTCGAGGCCGGCCCCCACGGCGGGCCGGCCGGCAAGGTCTGGCTGGTGCGGGCCGCGCTGCCCGCCTCCGAGGAGGAACAACAACGATGACGGGCGCCGCCGCACAACCGATCCGGGTTCTTGTCGCCGAGGACCAGTCCGCCGTACGGGCCGGGCTGGTGCTCATCCTGCGCTCCGCCGCCGACATCGAGGTGGTCGGGGAGGCGGTGGACGGCGAGGAGGCGATACGGCTCGCCCGCGAGCTGCGCCCCGACCTCGTCCTCATGGACATCCAGATGCCCCGGCTCGACGGGGTCTCCGCCACCCGGCAGATCGTCGCCGAAGCGCTGGCGGACGTGCTGGTGCTGACCACCTTCGACCTGGACGCCTATGTCTTCGGGGCGCTGCGGGCGGGGGCCGCGGGCTTTCTGCTCAAGGACAGCGACGCGGCCGCGCTGCTGGCGGCGGTGCGTACGGTGGCGTCGGGCGAGGGGATGATCTCCCCCGCGGTGACGCGACGGCTGATCGCGGAGTTCGGCCGCCCGCATACGGCGGGGCGGCCGGCGCGGGACGGCGACGCCCCGGATCCCGCCGTCCTGGACGCGCTGACACCGCGCGAGCGGGAGGTGCTGGGCTGTCTGGGGCGGGGGCTGTCGAACGCCGATATCGCGCTGCGGCTGGCGATGGCGGAGGCCACCGTCAAAACGCATGTCAGCCGGCTGCTGGGGAAGCTGGGCCTGCGCAGCCGGGTGCAGGCGGCCGTGCTGGCACAGGAGTTGGGGGTCGACGGGCCTTAGGGGGCGGCCGAACGGATTCCCTAGGGGACGGGTGCGCCCCCTGCGGGGCCACAACGTGGCGGGCGCGGGGGGTATTCCCGTGGCGTGCGAGGTGATCGTAAGAGGGTGGCATTTCCGTCGCTCACGAGGCGACGGACGGGGGTGGCGTTCCTGGGGCGCACAGGGAAAACCGCCGAGGGTGAGGTTCCCGTGGCCCACAGGCGAAACCGCCGAGGGTGGCATTCCCGTGGCGCACGAGGCGACCGGCGTGGACCGACGGCGCGCCGCCCGGCTACGCGACGTTCACCCTCTGGCCGGGAGGGGCCGCTTCCAGCCAGGCCAGGAAGCCGGTGAGCGCGTCCTCGCTCATCGCCAGCTCCAGGCGGGTGCCGCGGTGGGCGCAGGCCAGGACGATGGAGTCGGAGAGCAGCGCCAGCTCCTCCTCGCCCTGGGGGGTACGGCGGTGCAGGACCTCGATGGCGGAGCGCTCCAGGACGCGGCGGGGCCGGGGGGCGTACGAGAACACCCGGAACCACTCGATGCGGTCACCGTTGTAGCGGGCGACGCCGTAGATCCAGCCCTTGCCGCTGGGCTCGCCGGATTTCTCGGGGTGCTCCGGTACGTTCCAGCGCAGGCTGCAGTCGAAGGTGCCGCCGGACCGCTGGATGAGCCGTCGCCGTAGCCCGAAGACGAACAGCCCCAGCAGCACCAGGACCACGACGATGCCGCTCACAAGCAGAGCGAGGACCATCTCGACCGACCTCCTCGCCTCGAAGGGGGTACCTCCGCGCCGTTCCGGCACGGAGGAGACAAACGCACCTGCATCGCCTCAGCCGCGGGCCGCTCCGGAGGATTCCGGGCGGCCCGCGGCTGAGGGTGGATCTCGTCGGTGACGGGGCTCAGCGCACACCCGTCCCCGCACGCAGCCGGACATCGGCACGGCGTTCGGCGGCCGCGTCGGCCTCCGACTTCGCACGCTCCAGCGCCCGCTCCGCGCGTTCGACATCGATCTCGTCCGACAGCTCGACGATCTCCGCGAGCAGCGACAGCTTGTTGTCGGCGAACGAGATGAAACCGCCGTGCACCGCGGCGACGACGGTGCCGTCCCCGCTCTCGCCGGTCGTACGAATCGTCACCGGGCCCGACTGCAGCACGCCGAGCAGCGGCTGGTGTCCGGGCATGACGCCGATGTCGCCCGACGAGGTGCGCGCGACGACCAGGCTGGCCTCGCCGGACCAGACCTGACGGTCCGCGGCGACCAACTCGACGTGCAGCTCGGCCACGATGGCTCCTCGGGTCTCGCACCTGCCTGGGCGGGTCGGTCGGCGCCGCCGCGGAGAAGGACTGCGTTTTGATGGACAGCATAGAGGATGGGCTCGGCAGGCCGAAAAGGCGGTATGGGGGGATGCGGGGCGGCGGGCCGTGGGGACCGCCGCCCCCGCGGTCAGGCCCGGGAGAACACCAGGGGGAGGCTCTTGAGCGCGTGCAGCCCCGGCGCCGAGTAGAACTGGAGGTCGGCTCCGGGCGCGATGCCCACCTGGGAGAAGTGCCGGAACAGGACGCTCAGCACCACCCGGAGTTCCAGCCGGGCCAGCGAGGCGCCCAGGCAGAAGTGAATGCCGTGGCCAAGGGCGAGGTGCGGGTTGGGATAGCGGTGGATGTCGAAGCGGTCGGGGTCGGTGAACTGCCGTTCGTCGTGGTTGGCCGACATCAGGGAGATTCCCACGACGGTTTCCGCCGGGACCTCGACATCGCCGATGACCGTCGCGTGGTTGGTGATCCGGGCCAGCTGGGCGGCCGAGGTGCGGTAGCGGAACGCCTCTTCGATGGCTCCCGGCAGCAGCTCGGGGTCGGCGGTGATCTGCGCCACCGCCTCGGGGTGGTCGATGAGGCAGAGCAGGGCGTTGCCCAGCAGCGCGGTGGTGGTGAAGTGTCCGGCCATCAGCAGCAGGCTGGAGAAGTTCACCAGCTCCTCGTCGTCGAGGCGCTCACCGTCGATCTCGGCCACCACCAGGCGGCTGATGAGGTCGTCGCCGAGCGCGCCGCGGCGTTCCTTGCAGCGTTCCAGCAGGTAGTCGTGCATGGCCTGCTTGCTGGCCTTCACCGAGGCGAGGTAGTCGGGATCGGTGGGGTCGGCGGCGTCGATCGTGAGCATGTCGTCGGCCCACTTGCGGAAGAGCGCGTGATCGGAGTCGGGCACCCCCAGGAGTTCGCCGATGACGGTGACGGGCAGCGGGCGGGCGAGTTCCTCGATGAAGTCCCAGGACTCGCGGCCGGCGGCGGCCTCCATGGTGTCGAGGGCCAGCTGGGTGATGCGGGGCTCGAATTCCGCCACCACGCGCGGGGTGAAGGCCTGGCTCACCAGCGTCCGCATCTGCCGGTGCACCGGCGGGTCGGTCATACCGAGGTTGCCGCGGCTGTACTCGCCGGCGGGTGAGGCCCGGTAGACCTGTGAGGAGAACGTGGTGTGGTCGTTGAGGATGCGGTGGACGTCGGCGTAGCGGTAGGCGGTCAGCATGCCGGTTCGCTCGTCCACGCTGACCGGCGCGTTGTCGCGCCGGTCACGCAGGTGGTCGAGCAGCTGCCGGATGTCGTGGCCGCTGGTGGGGCGCCAGGAGTCCACCCGGTCGTCCTTGGTCTGGGACATCGTGTTCCGTTCCGTTTCGCGCCCCGGGGTCGTGTGCCGGCTGGGGCTGTGGTCATGTGCTGAGGGGGGTGTGCCGTGCGCGCCGGCGGTGGGGGTCAGCCGGGCAGCAGGCCCAGGGCCTGCAGCCGGGCGGTGACGCCGCGTACGGCGGCCCGCTGGTCGTTCTGGCCGAGCAGGAACATCACGCCGTCGACACCGTGTGCGGCGATGTGGTCGATCCGGGACTTCCACTGCTCCTCGCTGCCCCAGACGACGAAGTTCTGGACGATGTACTCGGCCAGCGGGCGGGTGATCAGTTCGAGGTTGCGCGGCCGGGTGTTGTCGGCGTGCACCGCGTAGTCGTAGTTGGCCCACATGGCGTGGATGTCGGGGTGCAGCTCGGCCGGGATGCCCCGCTCGACGAGATCGCCACGGAAGGCGCGGTTGGCGATGGCGACGATGATCGCCCCGATGTCGTCGAAGACGCCCTCCACCGAATCGGCGAGCGAGACCGCCGGGGCGTGCCAGACCGTCTGGTCGGGGCGTACCCGGCCGGCCGCCACCCGGCGGGCGAGCACCTCGGACTTGAGGGTGCCGCTGTAGATCAGGCCGTCGGCGACGCGTCCGGCGAGTGCGGCGCCGCGCGGTCCGTCGGCGGCCACCACGAGGGGACAGCCGCGGCGCTCCACCCCGGTGGCCGGGATGTTGCTGCCGTTGAAGCTGCCGCCCTTGCCCGCCCAGTAGCCGCGGATGCACTGCACCGCCTCTTCCAGTTCGGCGATGGTGGAGGGGCGCAGGCCCAGTCCGCGTGCCGCGCTGTTCCCGGTGGCCAGGGTGCCGACGGTGCGGCCGTCGCCCGCCTCGTTGAGGGTGGCGAAGAGGTTGCCGACGATCAGCGGGTGGCGCACCACCACGTGGGAGACCATGGGGCCGACCCGTAGGCGGCTGGTGACCCGCAGTGCCTCGTGCTGGTGGGCGAACGACTCGGGATAGACCGCGGGCGAGTCCGCGATCCCGAGCCAGGAGTAGCCGGCGGACTCGGCCTCGACGGCGATCTCGCCGGTCTGCTCGACCGTGCGGGGCAGGGTCATGAACCCGAACTCGGGTGTCGTTGTGTCGTGCGACATCACTGTCTCCTTGTTTACGGGCGGGTGGTGCGGGCGGCGGGTCGCCTCGCAGAAGGTGCGGGTCGCCTCGCGGAAGGTGCGGCCGGGTCAGAAGAAATCGACGTCGTCGCCGGCGCCGGCGGCCAGGGCGCGGCGATGGATCAGGTTGCAGGCGACCACGTCCTCGATGGGCAGGCCCAGGGACTTGAACAGGGTCGTCTCGCGGGCGTCGGCCCGGCCGCCGTGCCGTCCGGCGAGGACGTCGCCGACCTCGACGACCGGGTGGTCCGCGGGGAGGCGGCCCTCGCCGACGGGGATCAGCAGGTCGCCGGCTTCCTGGCGTACGGCGTCGCGGCTCTCGGCGAAGACGGTGCTGCGCTCGACGACTTCGGTGGGCAGTTCGCGGCAGGCCGGTCCGAAGGCGCCGACCGCGGTGATGTGGCAGCCTTCGGCGGCGACCGCGGCGGCCGAGACCACCGGTTCGAGTGCGGAGGTCGCGGTCACCAGGACGTCGGCGCCGCGTACCGCCGCGTCGCTGGAGCCGGCGAGGGTCGCCGGGTGGCCCTGTTCCTGCGCCCAGGCGACGAGTTCGCGGGCCCGTTCGGGGCTGCGGCTGAAGACCCGTACCTCGCGCCAGGGCCGGATGGAGCGCAGCGCGGCGATATGGGCCTTGGCCTGTACGCCGGCGCCGATGACGGCGAGCACCTCGGAGTCCTGGCGGGCCAGGCAGTCGGTGCCGACCGCGGAGACGGCGGCGGTGCGCAGTTCGGTGACGACGGTGCCGTCCAGGACGGCGAGGACCTCGCCGTATACCCCGTCGAGCAGGACGATGAGGCCCTGGACGCTGGGCAGGCCCTTCTCCGCGCTGCGCGGGAACATGCTGAGCACCTTGAGGCCGAACGCCGCCGATTCGGGCTCTCCGGCGGGCATCAGCAGCACCCGGCCGCCCTCGCCGGGGGGCTCCACGGTGACCCGCGGGTGCTGGAAGGCCGTGCCGGAGCTGAATTCGGTCAGCGCCGACCGCATCGGTTCGAAGAGGTCCTCCAGGGTCACCAGCTCCCGGACTGTCGCACCGCTGATGATCTTCAACTGCTTCACCGGGTCATCTCTCCGCTCGGTCGGTTCCGGTTCGTGTCGGGCAAGGGGGCGCGGCTCTCGGCCGGCTGGAGGCCGAAGGCCGCGACGTCGTGATCGGTACGGCCGTGCTGCATCAGGTCCACGGCGATCTCCCCGAAGACGGGGATGAACTTGAACGCCCATCCCCCGGCGACGACGGTGATCCGTTCGCCGTCGGGGGTGAGGCCGTCGGCGCGCCCGAGGTAGAACTGCCGGTTCTCGTCCTCGGGGAGCGCGGCCAGGCAGGTCCCGGCCTGCAGGGGCTCGGGGTCGAGGGACGGCAGGTGGCGGGCCACCCATTCCGCGGTCCGCCGCAGTTCGTGTGCGCGCACGGTGTAGCGCGCCTCGCGCGCGTCGGCGAGGGTTTCCTGCTCGAACAGCGGGGCCACCCGGACCAGGTCGTTTCCCGACCAGGGTGCGGTGCCGAAGCCGTAGAAGACGTTGCTGTCGGTCTCGACGGCGTTCTGGAAGGCGAACCAGGTCGGGTAGTCGCGGGTGTCGCGGCGGCGGAAGTACGCGCCGCCCAGCTCGTGGATCCGCAGTCGCAGTGCGATGCCGAGCGGTGCCAGCAGCGGTGCGCTGAACGGTCCGGCCGCGATGATCACGTGGTCGGCGCGCAGGGTGCCGCGTGCGGTGCGTAAGGTCACTCCGCCGCCGTCCGGCAGCAGTTCGCGTACGCTCTCCTGGCCGCGCAGGCGGCAGCCGAGGGCGGTGGCCTTCTCGACCAGGGTCCAGCGGGTGGCGCGGACGTCGATCATGCCGCCGTCGGGCTGGTAGAAGCCCTCGAAGTGGCCGGGCAGGCCGCGGAATCCGTACCGTTCCTCGATGTCGGGTGTCTTCAGCGGCTCGTAGGGCACGCCGAGGCGGTCGAGGACGGAGACGGCGGCGTTGATCTGGCCCTCGCTGTTGGATTCCTGGGCGTCGCCGAACCACAGGCTCCCGGTGCGGTGCACCAGGCGGCGGCCGGATTCCTCCTCCCAGGTCTGCCAGGCCCGGTGGGCCTCCAGGGTGAGGCGGGCCAGGTTTTCCTGGGCGTACTGGATGCGCCACTGACGTTCGGCGCCGCCCGAGCCGCCGTGGTCGCCGTGGAACTCCCGGTCCTCCAGCACCGCGACGGACAGTCCGCGGCGGGCGGCCGAGACCGCGGCCGAGAGCCCCATGGGCCCGCCGCCGACGACCACGACGTCGAAGAACTCCTGTGCGTCAGCCATCCACGCGCACCTCACTTCTCTGCCGGCTTGCGCCCTGTCGGTTGCGGGGTGCGGTCCGGCCCGGTGCGAGCAGGCCGGCCAGCGTGCCGCCGATGTGTTCGACCTGCGTGTCGGAGAGCACCGGGGAGCACGGCAGGTTGACCTGCGAGGTGAACCAGAGCCGTTCGGCGACCGGGCACTCCCCCGGGCCGTGTCCGCGGGCCCGCCATACGGGCTGCAGGTGCAGGGGGAAGTAGCGCTGCTGGAGTTCCACGCCGTCCCGTCGGGCGCGGTGCAGCAGGTCGTTGCGGCCGAGCGCCGCGCCGGGCTCCACGAAGAAGGTGAAGTAGTGGTAGGGGTGCACGCTGTCCGAGGGCACGGCGGGTATCCGGACGCCGTCGATGCCCTCCAGCATGTCCGTGTAGTACGAGGCGACCTGGGCCCGGCGTTCGACGAGTTTGGGCAGTTTGGCGAGCTGGACCGAGCCGACGAGGGCGGCGGCCTCGCTCAGGGTCGCGTTGGTGCCGGCCCGGCGCACGTCCCGGCAGCGGTGGGTGTAGGCGTTGCCGACGTACAGCGCGTCCGCCGGCGATTCGGGGAAGAGGAGGGGGCCGGGGCGCACGGGGTGGAAGTCGGCGTCCGGTTCGTTGCCGCGTATCCGCTCGGCCCGCTCCGCCCAGTCGTCGCGGTCGAAGACGACCATCCCGCCCTCGCCGAGGGTGGTGATGTTCTTGCTGGAGTGGAAGCTGTAGCAGGCGATGTCCGCCCGGGAGCCGGCGGGCCGGCCGTGGCGGAGCGCGCCCAGGGCGTGGGCGCAGTCCTCGACGACGAGGGCGCCGTGTTCGTGGGCGATGGCCATGATGGCGTCGAGGTCGGCGGGCCAGCCGCCGTAGTCGACGAGGAACACGGCGCGGGTGCGCGGCCCGATCAGCTCGCGCAGCCGGTCCGGGTCCATGTTGAGGTTGTCGTCGCGCACATCGCAGAAGCGGACCCGCACGTCGTGGTCGAGCAGCGGCTGGATGGTGGCCTGGTAGGTCTGGGGCGTGACGACGACCTCGTCGCCGGGCTGCAGTCCCAGCAGGTGGGCGGCGAATTCCAGGGCCACGGTGCCGCTGGTGACCGACAGCGCGTGCCGGCGGCCGACGTGGTGGCGGAACTGCTGCTCGAAGTCGGTGCGCCGCTCGCCGGCGGAGAGCGACGCCCCGTCCTCCAACAGCTGGGCCAGTGCCTCCAGTTCGTCGGAGCCGAGCAGGCTGCCGCGCTGGACGGGTCCGACGCGGGTGCCGTTCATCGTTTCCCCGCGGGGGTGACGGTGACCGGCAGGGTGCGGGCGCCGAGGATGCTGCTCGGGACGCCGAAGCCGCCGTGCTCGTACATCTGCACCGTGGCGCCCGGTGTCACCCGCAGGTCGGCGTAGCGGTCCAGGAGGGTGTTGAGCGCGATGCGTCCTTCGAGCCGGGCGAGGGCGGCGCCGATGCAGAAGTGGATGCCGTGGCCGAAGGCCATCTGCTGCCTGCTCTCGCGGTGGATGTCGAACCGCTCGGGATCGGGGAAGCAGCGCTCGTCGTGGTTGGCGGACAGCATCCAGGCCATCACCATCGCGTTCTCCGGTATCTCGGTACCGCCGAGTGACAGCGGCTGCGTGGTGATCCGGGTGGCGAGGGAGATCGGTGTGCGCAGCCGCAGCACTTCCTCGATGGCATCCGGGATCAGGGAGCGGTCGGCGCGCAGTTCGGCGGCCGCCTCGGGGGTGTCCTCGAGGCACAGCACGGTGTTGCCGATCATCATCATGGTGGTGCTGTAGCCGGCGCCGAGCAGCAGCGCGGAGAAGTTGACGAGTTCCTCGTCGTCGAGCCGTTCGCCGTCGACGTCGGCCGTCGCCAGAAGGCTGATCAGGTCGTCGCCGGGGTCGCGGCGGCGGGCCTGGCAGTGCTCCAGGACGTAGGCGTTCATCTCCTCGCGGGCGGATTCGAAGGCGGCGGCGAGGGCGGTGTCGGTGGGGCCGGACACCTGGATCGACTGGGCGCGGTCCGCCCACCGGTCGAAGATCTTGCGGTCCTCGACCGGGACGCCGAGCAGTTCGGTGATCACGTTCACGGCGAGCGGATAGGCGAAGGCGGCCACCAGGTCGAACTCGTCGCCGTCGACCTCGTCCAGCAGTTCGTCCGCCAGGGCTCCGACGCGGTCGGTGAGCCGGGCCATGGTGGGCGGGCCGAACGCCTTGTTGACGAGGCGGCGGAGGTTGCCGTGCTCGGGCGGGTCGATCATGGTCAGGTTGCCTTTGCTGAGCCGCTCCATGCCGGGCATGATCCGGCTGCTGTCGGAGGAGAACAGCTCGGGGCGGGAGAGCACCTGACGGACGTCCGCGTGCCGGAAGACGTGGTGGACGCCGGAGGAGTCGCACCAGACGGGCTGCGTGTCGCGCATCCGCCGCATCCAGGCGAACAGGTGGCGGCCCCCGTCCTCGGGGGTGGGTATCGCCGTGTCATCTGCCTTTTCGGTCAACTGTGGTTCCTCGTTCCGGTGTGAGGGGTGCCCGTTGCGGGGAGTCGCTGGTCTCCGGGGTTCAGATGAGGTCGGTGGCGGTGATGAACATGGCCGGGAAGGGCCAGCGGCGCAGCCGGTAGGGGGCCCACCACAGCCGGTCCCCGGCGTGCAGTACGAGTCCGGCGGCCTCGAATTCGGCCAGCGGCGCGGCGGGCAGGTCGTGGGGGGCCGCGCCGTTGAGCAGCCGTTCGGCGGCTTCCAGGCGTGCGTCCCCCTGGAGGGTGGTCAGTGCGAGGGTGCCGGTGCGGCGGTCGCGGACCTGGAGGAAGCCCGGTCCGCGCCGGTAGGTGAACTGGCCGTAGTGGTAGCCGGCGCGCCATGCGGCGAGCGCTTCCGGGTCCGGGCCGCCGGGTCCCACGACCCGGGCCGGGGGGTGGAGGTGGCGCAGTTCCTGCCAGGCGTCGGGGCGGTCGGTGGCCAGTTCCCATTCGACGGACATGCCCTGGCCGGTCATCTCCCGTACCGCGGCGAGGGCGGGCCCCGCGCCGTCGCCGGGGGTGACCGGTTCGTGCAGCCGTGCGTGCCGGGCGCCGCGCGCGAACAGGTCGTGGACGGCGGTCACCAGATCGCCGCTCAGGGTCTCGGTGCCCATCCGCACGCCGGGCTGGTCGGCGCACTCCTTCTCGTAGTCCTGCCAGGCCTCGATCCGTACCGCGTTGGTGCCGGTCGCCGCCCGTTCGGCGGTGTGCGTGCTCATGCCGGCTGCTCCTGGGGTTGGCGCCGCTCGGCTTCGAGGGCGGCGAGGGTGCGCATGTAGTAGAAGCGCAGCAGGGGTTGGTTGTCGGCGCTGGGCGCCACGTGGATGTACTGGCCGGCCTCCTCGAAGAGCAGGCCGAGCTCCTGCCATCTGCCGAGCAGCGCGGTGAGTTCCTCCTCGGGTACCGGCCGGCCGGCCTGGTCGGGCAGTTTGCGGGCGAGGGAGGCGGCGGAGTGCGGCTGGTCGAGGAGGCGGAAGAGGGCGAGTTCGACCGGGTCGTCGATCCGCAGTACCCGCCAGTCGAACGCCGGGCGGTCGCTGACCAGCCGGATGTGGTCGCCGTTGTCCTGGCAGGTCAGCCGGGAGACCGCCTGGATGCGGCGCCAGTGCATGATGGCCGCGTCGAGACGGGCGGCGGTCTCGTCGCCGATGCCCTGCGGTTTGGAGGCGAACATGTAGGCCAGGTCGCGGAGTTCGCTGTCCGGCAGGTCGTAGATGATGCGGTACTGGTCGTCCGGCTCCAGTTCGCCGAAGCCGAGTTCCGGGCGGTCGAAGTACGGGCTGAAGCGTTCGACGACGAGCCGGACCGAGCCCGCGGCGGGCTGGAGGTGGTGCAGCACCGGCATCTGGCGGACGATCGCGTCGTAGTCCTCGTCGGTCTCGTCGGGGAAGCCGTAGAGGTAGTTCCAGGCCAGGGAGACGCCCAGGGATTCGGCGTCGCGCAGCAGCCGGACGTTCTGGCAGCCGGTGACGCCCTTGTCCATGATCTTCAGCACCCGGCTGCTGAGGTTCTCGATGCCCGGCTGGACATGGACCAGGCCGGCCCTGGCCATGGTTTCCAGCTGTTCCTTGCGCAGGTTGGACTTGATCTCGTACTGGAGCCGCAGGTCGTATCCGGCGTCGATGAGGCGGGGCAGCAGGGTCTTGAGGTACCCCATGTCCATGATGTTGTCGACGACGTACATGTCGAGGATGCGGTAGCGCTCGACGTAGTCGACGATCTCGTCGTAGAAGCGCGTGGGGCTCTTGCTGCGGAATTCCATGAAGGAGCCGTTGAGACCGCAGAACGTGCAGTGGTGCTTCTCGCCCCACCAGCAGCCGCGGGAGCCCTCGACCACGAGTTTGGGCTCGCACCAGTCCCGGACGGCCGAGGTCTGGAGTCGCTGGAAGTACGGCTCGTAGTCGGGGGTGACGATATCGGCGGGCGGCAGCGGCTTGGAGGTCATGGCGTTGGCCGTCGAGGTGCCCTCGGGGCTACGCCAGCACAGGCCGGGGACGGCGGACAGGTCGCCGTCGTCGGTGAGCGCGGCGAGCAGTTGCGGGAAGGCGACCTCTCCCTCGCCGCGGGCGACGAAGTCGACCTGGGGGAAGTTGCGGTGCATGGCCTCGCCCTGGGGGCCGTCGCAGTTGGCTCCGCCGAAGACGGTGCGGATCGCGGGGTTGATCGCTTTGATCGCCTGGGCGGCGGACAGGGCGGCGACGTTCTGCTGGAAGGTGGTGGTGAAGCCGACCAGGTCCGGTTCCAGGGCGGCGATCCGCTCCGCGAGTTCCGCCACGAACTGCGGTGCGAGGTGGTGCAGCGCGACGCTCTTTTCCCAGACGGGCTCGGGTATCCCGGCGCCGTAGCGGGCCTTGAACTCCTCGACGTGCCAGGGCGCGCCGCCGTGCAGCGCCGAGGAGAAGACCCAGTCGCCGGCGCCGATGAAGTAGGACGCCATCGAGTAGTAGACGTAGTCGTTCATGCCGAAGTCGAGGCGTTCGGCGGCCCAGTCGGCGAAGTCGAGGTTGGCGTGCACGGTCTGCACCTCGATGTCCGGGTGCTTGGCGCGTACGGCGTTGCCGAGGATGCCCAGTGCCAGTGAGGGGACGTCCACGGACGCCCAGGGCATGTTGACGAGTACGACTTTCATCGTTCCTCCGTGGTCGCCGTGTGCGCGTCCATGGCCGTGGCCAGGCTCCGGGGGCGCATATCGGTCCAGTGGGTCTCGACGTAGTCGAGGCATTCCTGGCGGGTGCCCGCCTCGCGGGCCACGGTCCAGCCGTCGGGGACCTCGGCGAACGTCGGCCACAGCGAGTGCTGGTTCTCGTCGTTGGTCAGCACCAGGAAGGTGGCGTCGTCGTCCTCGAAGGGGTTGGTCATCCTTCGCTCCTTGTGTGTGGGGTGTGCCGGGGGCCTCGGCGATCGTCGGCCCGTGCCTCGTCCAGCCGTCGCGCCAGGACCTTTCCGATGGCGTCGAGGGGCTGTTGCCAGGTCATCTCGCCGTGTGCGCAGTCGATGTCGTGGTTGTCGATGCGGCCGCTGACATACGGCTGCCATTCGTCGTAGGTGTGCGGTTCGTCGGGTGATTGCCTGCCGGCGGTGAAGAAGAGCAGGTCACCGCGGAAGGTGGCGAAGTCGTGCCCCTTGGTGATCCGGCCACCGTTGATCATGATGCGGACCATGGCGTCGATCACCCGCTCGTCGAGGGTGGCCAGCGCGCTGCCGGCCTGGCGCAGCGCCTCGGCCAGATCCGCGATGCCGGCGACGGCGCCCTCGTCCAGGGGCCGGCCGACCGCCTCCAGGAGATGGGGCAGCACCGCGCTCTCGTCGTGCACCCCTTCCTCCGCCCAGCGGCTGCGCGGGTAGCCGTCGAGGAGCGCCAGCAGGGCGACTTCTTCGCCCGCGCTCTGGAGTGCGGTCGCCATGGCGTGGGCGACCGCGCCGCCGAAGGACCAGCCGAGCAGGTGGTAGGGCCCGGTCGGCTGGACCTCGCGCAGCCTGGCGAGGTACTCGTCGGCCATCTCCGCCAGGTCTTCGGGGAGGGGTGCGTCGGGGTCGGCGAGGCCGCGGGCCTGGAGGCCGTAGAGCGGCTGGTCGTCGTCGAGGGTGCGCATGAGTCCGGAGTAGGACCAGCTCAGGCCGGAGATGGGGTGGACGCAGAACAGCGGTGGCCGGCTGCCGTGCGGGCGCAGCGGCAGCAGGGTGTCGAGGGCGTCGCGTCCGGAGCCCAGGCCCAGCCGTCCGGTGAGCCCGGCGACGGTGGGGGCGGCGAACAGGTCGCGGATGGTCAGTTCGGCGCCGAGTGCCGCGCCGATCCGGCTGAGCAGCCGGGTGGCCAGCAGTGAGTGGCCGCCCAGGTCGAAGAAGTTGTCGTCGATGCCGACCTGCGGCAGTCCCAGGGTCTGGGCGAACAGCCCGCAGATGACCTCCTCCTGCGGGGTGCGCGGGGGCCGGGCGGTGGACAGGAGGGTGAAGTCGGGGGTGGGCAGCGCCGCCCGGTCGAGTTTGCCGTTGCCGGTGAGCGGGAGGCGCGGCAGCGGGACGAACGCGGCGGGGACCATGTAGTCCGGCAGCGTCCCGGCGACGTGCCGGCGCAGCGCTGCGGGGTCGAGTTCGCGGCCCTCGGCGGGCACGGGGTAGGCGATCAGCTGTTTGCTGCCGGGCCGGTCCTCCCGGGCGATGACGGCGACCTGCGCGATGTCGGGGTGCTTGTCGAGCAGTGCCTCGATCTCGCCCAGTTCGACGCGGAAGCCACGGATCTTGATCTGGTGGTCGGCGCGCCCGAGGAAGTCCAGCAGCCCGTCGGGGCGCCAGCGCACCAGGTCGCCGGTGCGGTACATCCGGGTGCCGGGCGGGCCGAACGGGTCGGCGGTGAAGCGCTGCGCGGTCAGGCCCGGACGCCGCAGGTAGCCGCGGGCCAGCTGTCCGCCGCCGACGTAGAGCTCGCCGATGACTCCCGGCGGTACCGGCCGCAGTCCGTCGTCGAGGACGTAGAGGCGGGCGTTGTTGACGGGCCCGCCGATGGGGGAGGCGGCCGGCCAGCCGGGCACCTCGACCGGCAGGGTGTGGGAGGTGGCGGCGTGGACCTCGGCGGGGCCGTAGACGTTGTGCAGTCGGCGGCCGGGCCGCTTGGCGTACAGGGTCCGGATGGTGTCGCTGAGCAGCAGTGCCTCGCCGCCCTGCTGCACATCGCTGAGCGCGGGCAGGGCGCTGCCGAGTTCGAGGGCCGCTTCGCAGACCGCTTCGATGACCAGTGTCGGTGCGAACAGTTCGTTGACCTCGTGCCGGTCCATCCAGCGCACCAGTTCGGCCGCGCTGCGGCGGATGTCGTCGGTGGGCACCACCAGGCATTTGCCCAGTACGAGGGTGGAGAGGATCTCCTGCACCGAGATGTCGAAGCTGATCGCGGTGAACTGGGCGGTGCGGCCGCCGGGGACCGTGGGGAAGGTGTCGGCGTGCCAGCTCAGCAGGTTGGCGAGGGAGCCGCCGGGCATCACCACGCCCTTGGGGCGGCCGGTGGAGCCGGAGGTGTAGATGAGGTAGGCGGGATGGGCGGGTGACAGGGGTGCGGTGCGCTCGTGGTCTTCCAGGTCGGTGCCGGGCAGGTCGGCCAGGGCGGCGCGGACCTCGGGGTCGTCGAGGACGATGCGCGGCGTGGTGGCCGGGAGCCGGCCGGCCTGCTCCGTCATGGTCAGCACGCAGGTGGGTGCGGCGTCGTCGAGCATGAACGCGATGCGTTCGTCGGGGTAGCCGGGGTCCAGCGGCAGGTAGGCGGCGCCCGCCTTGAGGACGGCGACCAGCGCGACGATCATCTCGGCCGACCGCGGCATGCCGAGCGCGACGATGTGCTCGGGGCCCACGCCGCGGGCGGCCAGCAGCCGGGCGAGCCGGTTGGCCGCCGCGTGGAACTGCGCGTAGCTGAGCGTGGTGTCCTCGAAGATCACGGCCGGTGCTTCGGGCCGCCGGGCCGCCTGGGCCTGGAGCAGCGCGGGCACGTCGGTGGCCGCCGCCGGGCGGGGGTTGACGTGCCAGTCGCCGAGCACCAGGGCGCGCTCGTCGTCGGTGAGCACCTCCAGCCGTCCGATCGGCCGCTCGGGGTCGGCGACGGCGGCGGTGAGCAGCCGCCGCAGCCGCGCCACCATGAGGGTGACGGTGCGCCGGTCGTATAGGTCGGTGCGGTATTCGACGACGCCGCGCAGCCCGGCCGGGGTGCCGTCGGCGGTGCGCCGTTCCTGGAGGCTGAAGAGCAGGTCGAACTTGGCGACGCCGGTGCCGACCGGTTCGCGGGCGACGGTGAGCCCGGGGAGTTCCAGGGACGCTTCGGCGTTGTTCTGCAGGGCCAGCATGACCTGGAACAGCGGGTGCCGGGCCAGCGACCTGACGGGATTGATGACTTCCACCAGGCGTTCGAAGGGCACGTCCTGGTGGGCGTAGGCGGCCAGGTCGGCGGTCCGTACCCGGTCGATCAGCTCCCGGAACGAGGGGTTGCCCGAGGTGTCGGTGCGCAGGACGAGGGTGTTGACGAAGAAGCCGACGAGGTCGTCCAGGGCGTCGTCGGTGCGTCCGGCGATCGGCGAGCCGAGCGGGATGTCGTGCCCGGCGCCGAGCTTGCCGAGCAGGGCGGCGAGGCCGGCCTGCAGCACCATGAACAGCGTGGCCTGGCCGTCCCGCGCGACGCGGGCGAGGGCGGCGTGCAGGGCCGGGTCGAGGTCGAACTCGACCGTGTCGCCGCGGTAGTCGGTGACCGTGCCGCGGGCGCGGTCGGTGGGCAGCTCCAGTTGGTCGGGCAGCGCCTGCAGGGTTTCCCGCCAGAAGGCGAGCTGCCGGTTGTAGAGGCTGCCCTCCTCGTCCTCCCCGCCGAGCAGTTCGCGCTGCCACAGGGCGTAGTCGGCGTACTGGACCGGCAGTTCCGCCCAGTCGGGGGCGGCGCCGGTGCAGCGCGCCCGGTAGGCGGTGGCCAGGTCGCGGGCGAGCGGCGCGTAGGACCAGCCGTCGGCGGCGATGTGGTGCAGCAGCACCAGCAGGACGTTCTCCGTGGCCTGTTCGGACGCGCCGGACGCGTCGGATACATCGGATGTACCGGACGCGTCGGCGGCCGGTGTGAACAGGTGGGCGCGCATCGGTGTCTCGGCGGTCAGGTCGAAGCCGCGCCGGGCCGCCGCGTTGAGCCGTTCGGCGAGCCGTTCCGGCGCGGTCGCCACCACTTCGAGGTCCGGCACCGAGCGGGGGCCGTGCAGCACCTGCTGGTACGGCTCGCCCTGCTCGGCGGGGAAGACCGTCCGCAGCGTCTCGTGGCGCCCGGCGACGTCGGCGAGGGCGGCGCTCAGCGCCTCCCGGTCGAGCGGGCCGGTCAGGCGCAGCGCGAGCGGCATGTTGTAGGTGGCGCTGGGGCCTTCCATCTGGTTGAAGAACCACAGTCGGCGCTGCGCGGAGGACAGCGGGACGCGGTCCGCGCGAGTGGCCGGCACGACGGCCTTGCGGGCGGCGGCGGCATCGCGCAGCAGCGCGGCGACGCCGGCGACGGTGGGGGCCTCGAACAGGCGGCGGATCTCCAGCTCCGCGCCGAGGGCGGAGCGGATACGGCTGATGAGCCGGGTCGCGAGCAGGGAGTGCCCGCCGAGGGCGAAGAAGTCGTCGTGCACGCCGACCGACGGCAGCCCCAGGACCTCGGCGAACAGGGTCCGCAGGATCTCTTCCTGGGGGGAGAGGGCCTCGGTGCGCCGCCCGTCGTCCCCGTGGGGCCGCGGGTCGGGCAGCGCCGCGCGGTCGAGCTTGCCGTTGGGGGTGGTGGGCAGGTCGGCCAGCTCGACCACCGAGGCCGGCACCAGGTGCTCGGGGAGCCGCTCGGCGGCGTAGGCGCGGAGCTCTCCGGGGGCGAGGGTGTGGCCGGGTACGGGGCAGACGTACGCGACGAGATGCCGGTCGGCGGTGCCGAGCGTCTTGGGGACGACGGCGGCGCGGGCGACTGCGGGGTGCTGGGCGAGCACCGCCTCGGCCTCGCCGGGTTCGACGCGGAAGCCGCGGATCTTGACCTGTTCGTCGGCGCGCCCGATGAACTCCAGTACGCCGTCGGGCCGGCGCAGTGCCAGGTCGCCGGTGCGGTACATCCGGGTGCCGGGCGGGCCGAACGGGTCGGCGACGAAGCGTTGGCCGGTCAGTGCCGGGCGGCCCAGGTAGCCGCGGGCCACTCCCGCGCCCGCGAGGTAGAGCTCGCCGGCGGTGCCGGGCGGGAGCGGGCGCAGCCAGGGGTCGAGCACGTAGGCGCGGGTGTTCAGGACGGGGCGGCCGATGGGTGCGCTGTGCGGCCAGCCTGCCGCGTCCGCCGGCAGCGTCCAGGACGTGGTGGCGTGGGTCTCGGCGGGTCCGTAGATGTTGTGCAGCCGGCGCTCCGGCCGCCGGCGGTGGACCTCGCGGATCCGGCCGCCGGTGGTGAGGGCCTCGCCGCCCTGGAAGACGTCGCGGAGCGCGGGCAGCCGGCCGTCTTCCCCGGCCGCCTCGTACAGCGCTTCGATGACGAGGGTGGGCGCGAACAGTTCGTTGACGTCCTGCTCCTCCAGCCACCGGGCCAGATCGGCGCCGTCGCGGCGCACCCGTTCCGGCGGCACCACCAGGCATTTGCCGCTCACGAGGGTGGCGAGGATCTCCTGGACGGAGAAGTCGAAGCCGATGGCGGTGAACAGCGCGGTACGGCCCGGCGCCTCGCCCGGCGGGAACGTCGCGGTGTGCCAGGTGAGCAGGTTCCACAGGCCCGCGGCGGGCATGACGACGGCCTTGGGGCGGCCGGTGGAGCCGGAGGTGTAGATGACGTAGGCGGGGTGCTGGGGCGCGTGGGGCAGGGCCGGGTCGGTGGCGGGCAGCGACGCCAGGGCGGCGCGGGTCGCCGGATCGTCCAGGAGCAGCCGGGGCGTGGTGGTCGCGGCGGGCAGGCGGGCGGCGGTGCCGGTCTCGGTGAGGACGAGGGCGGGGTCGCTGTCGCGCACCATGAACCCGATCCGCTCGGCCGGGTACTCGGGGTCCATCGGCAGGTAGGCGGCGCCGGTCTTGAGGACCGCGAGGACGGCGGTGATCAGTTCGGCGGAGCGCGGCAGCAGCAGGGCCACGATCCGTTCGGGGCCGGCGCCGCGGTCGATCAGGAGCCGGGCGAGGCGGTTGGCGCGTTCCTCCAGCTCGGCGTAGGTCAGGGTGCCGTGTGCGGTGGTGACGGCGGGTGCGTGCGGGGTGCGGGCGGCCTGTGCGGTGAACAGGCCGGGTATGCCGTCGGCGGTGAACGGGCGCGCCGTGCCGTTGTCCCGGCCCGGCTCCAGTGCCAGGCGGCGTTGGGCGGGGGTGAGCAGGTCCAGGCGCGCCAGTGGCGTTTCGGGGGCGGTCGCGACCAGTTCGAGGGTGCGGCGCAGCAGTCGGCACAGTTCCTCGGCGGTCTCCTGGTCGACCGCGTCGGGACGGTGGTCCAGCCGCAGCCGCAGCCGCCCGTCCGGGGTGAAGGCGGCGATGAGGGTGACGCGGTAGTGGGTGCCGTCCCGGCCCTCGAAGCCGGTGAGCCGCAGGCCGTCGTGCGAGGCCTGGAGCTGCTCGGCGTCCATGGGGTAGTTCTCCAGGACGGTGGTGGTGTCGAACAGCTCGCCCAGTCCCACGGTGCGCTGGATGTCGGCGAGGCCGAGGTGCTGGTGCGGGAGCATCCGGGCCTGGCGTTCCTGGACGCGGGCCAGGGTGTCCAGCAGCGAGTCCTGGGGCCGCAGCGTGATGCGGACGGGGACGGTGTTGACGAAGAGGCCGACCATGTCGGCGACGTCCCGCAGCTCCGGCGGGCGCACCGCGACGGTCGCGCCGAAGACCACGTCGCTGCGGCCGGTCAGCTGCGCCAGCACCACCGACCAGCAGGCGTGCAGCACGGAGTTGACGGTGACGCCGCGGCGTCGCGCCTGCTCCCGTACCGCGCCCGCCAGGTCGGCGGGCAGCTCGGTGACCACCCGGTCCGGCAGGCAGGGGGTGCGTACGGGCGTGCCCGGGGCGAGCAGCGTGGGGGACTCCAGGCCCGCCAGGTCCTCCCGCCATGCCTGTTCGGCGCCGGTCCTGTCCTGTGCGGCGAGCCAGCCCAGATAGTCGCGGTACGGCGTCGGGCGGGGCAGGAAGCCGGTGTCGCCGCCCCGTGCGTACACGGCGAGCCATTCGCGTACCAGGACGGGCAGCGACCAGCCGTCGAGGATGATGTGGTGGCAGGTCAGCACCAGGCAGTGCCGTTCGGCCGCGAGGCGTACCAGGGTGGCGCGCAGCAGCGGCGGCCGGCCGAGGTCGAAGCGGCGGGCCCGGTCCTCCTCCAGGACGCGGGCCAGTTCCTGGTCCCGTTTCGCGGGCCGCAGCGCCGAGAGGTCGGTTTCCTGCCAGGGCAGGGCCGCGTTCCTGGCCACGGCCTGGACGGGGACGTCGAGGCCCTCGTGCAGGAATCCGGCGCGCAGTCCGGCGTGGCGGGCGAGCACCGCGTCACCGGCGGCCCGCAGCGCCGGGGCGTCGAGCGGTCCGCTGAGTTCCAGCTGCAGCTGGACGGTGTAGACGTCGGGGGAGCTCTCGTCGTAGAGGGCGTGGAACAGCAGTCCCTCCTGCAGCGGCGAGAGGGGCAGGATGTCCTCAAGGCTCGACCGGCTCATTCGGTGGTCCTCCACTTCGCTTCCAGTCGGTCGATCTGCGTCTGGCTCAGCGAGACCAGGGAGAGGTCGGAGGGGGTGTGCCCCTCGGTTTCCCCGCGCTCGGGGAGTTCGGCGAGCGCGCCCAGTACGCGGAACCATTCCTCGGCGAGGGCGCGTACGGAGTCCTCGGTCAGTACTTCTGCGGGCCAGGTCCAGGTCGCGGTCAGTTCGGGCCCGCCGGGGCGGTCCGCGGTGACGGCGTTGAGGGCGAGGGTGTGGGCGGCGGGCAGGGCCGGGTCCTCACCGCCTCGTACGGCGTCGCGTTCGGGGGCGGGCCCCCAGTCGGCGTCCCCGGCAGCGGGGAAGCGCCCCAGGTAGTTGAAGGCGAGCTGGGCGGGGCGCAGCGCGGCGAGTTCCGGCGCGGTGGCCGGGTTGAGGTAGCGCAGCAGGCCGTAGCCGATTCCGTTGTCCGGCAGGTCCCGCAGCTGCTCCTTGACGCGGCGCAGCGCCCGCCGGAGCGCGGTCGGGTCGGCGCGCAGCTCGTCCCGCTCGAGGACGCCCGGGTCGAGCCGGACGGGAAAGAGTGTGGTGAACCAGCCGACGGTGCGGGACAGTTCGGCGGTTTCGGTGATCTCCTCGCGGCCGTGGCCCTCCAGGTCGACGAGGACCGCGGAGCCGCTCCCGCGTCCCGCGTCCCGCCGCCACTGGGCGACGGCGGCGGCGAAGGCGGTGAGCAGGACGTCGTTCACGCTGCCGTGGACGAGGGCGGGGACCGTGGTGAGCAGGGGGCCGGTCTCGTCGGCGGGCAGTGTCAGGGTGAGGGAGCGGGTGGTGCCGGCCAGGTCGCGGCCGGGGTCGAGCGGGCGGCCCCCCAGGGCCGGTTCCGGCTCGGCGAGCATGTTCTTCCAGAGCGGCAGCTCGGCGACCCGCTCGGGCCGCTCGGCCTCGGCGGCCAGGGACTGCGCCCAGTGGCGCAGCGGAGTGCCGGTGGGCGCCGGGCGCGGGTCCCGGCCGTCGGCGACGGCCTGCCATGCGGCGGCCAGGTCGGGCAGCAGGATCCGCCAGGAGACGCCGTCCACGGCGAGGTGATGCACCGTCAGTAACAGGCGGCCGGGCGCCGCGGGCCCGGCGTCGAACCAGACGGCCTGGAGCATGCCGTGCGCCGGGCGCAGCCGGCCCGCCGCGGCCTCCGCCTCCTCGGTCAGGACGTCGTGCAGCGCCGCGTCGCGCAACCCGCGGATGTCCACCCGCCGCAGACAGGCGGCGACGTCGACGGAGCCGGGCGGGCCGACGAGGAGTTCGGGCGGGCCGTCGCCGGCGGTGCGCAGGGTCAGGCGCAGCGCGTCGTGGTGGTCGACGAGGGCGGCCAGGACGTGCACGAGCCGTGCCGCGTCCACGTCTTGCGGGGTGCGCAGGAGTACGGACTGCTGGAAGCGGTCGAAGGAGCCGCCGCGTTCCAGGAGCCAGTGCACGATCGGCGTCGGGGGCAGCGGGCCCGTGGGCTCCGGCGTTGCGGTGTCCGGTGCCGCGCCGGGTTCGGTGACGGCCGACGCGAGCGCCTCGGGCGTCTGGTGGCGGAAGACATCGCGGGGGCTGATCTCCAGGCCCGCCTGCCGCGCCAGGCTGACGAGCTGGATGGAGCTGATGCTGTCCCCGCCGAGGTTGAAGAAGTTGCCCTCGACGCCGACCTCGGGAAGGTGCAGCACCTCGGCGAACAGGCCGCACAGCAGCCGTTCGCGAGGTGTCCGCCCCTGCTGTCCGGCGGCCGCTTCGGCCAGGTCGGGCGCAGGCAGCGCGGCACGGTCGACCTTGCCGGTGGGGGTCATCGGCAGCGCGTCCAGCGTGACGAAGACGGTGGGCACCAGATGGTCGGGCAGCCGGTCGGCGAGGCGGGCCCGCAGGTCGGCCACGTCGGGGGCGTCGGCGGTGTCGGCAGTGTCCTCGGGGACGATGTAGGCGGTCAGGCGGCGATCACCCGGCCGGTCCTCCCGCACCACCACGGCGGTCTGCGCAACCCCCGGCTGCCGGGCCAGGACAGCCTCGACCTCACCCGGCTCGATCCGGAAACCCCGCACCTTCGCCTGGTCATCGGCACGCCCGACGAACTCCAGCTCGCCGCCCGCACGCCAGCGGACCACGTCCCCGGTCCGATACATCCGCCCGCCCGCGGCACCGAAGGGGTCCGCAACGAACCGCTCCGCGGTCAGCCCCGCACGGTCCTTGTAGCCCCGCGCCAGACCCGCACCGGACACATACAACTCACCCGCAACACCCGCAGGCACCGGACGCAACCCACCATCCAGCACATACGCCCGAAAACCCGCCAACGGACGCCCGATCGACGGCACCCCCGCCCCCACACCCAACGACCCACTCATCGACACACACACCGTCGACTCCGTCGGCCCATACGCATTCACCAACCGCCCCACCCGCGGCACCCAACGCTCCACCACCCCCACACCCAACGCCTCACCAGCCACCACCACCGTCACCCCAGACGGCAACACCCCCTCCCCCAACGCCCCCAACACCGCAGGCGGCAACGTCACATGCGACACACCACCCCCCACACACACATCCCGCAACACATCCCCCGACAACAACCCCCCACCAGGCGCCACCACCAACACAGCACCCGACAACAACCCCATACACAACTCCCAAAACGCCGCATCAAAACTCGGCGACGCAAACTGCAACACCCCACACCCAGGCCCCACCCCCAACAACCCCACCTGCGCACCCACCAACCCCGCCACACCCGCATGCGACACCACCACACCCTTAGGCCACCCCGACGACCCAGAGGTATAAATCACATACGCAGCGTTACCAACACGGAGGGGCACGCGACGCCCCCCATCACGCACACCACCGGAATCCAGAGCGGCCGCCTCACGCTCCAACTCCTCAAACAGCTCGACGGAAGAACCGTCCACGGCCGGCAGACGACCCACCGTGCCCTCACCAGCCACCACCAACACCGGCGCACAATCCCGCAACATGAACTCGATGCGCTCCGCCGGATACTCGGTATCGACGGGCAGATACGCACCCCCCGCCTTCCACACCGCCAACACCGACACCACCAACGCCACCGACCTCGGCAACGCCAACGCCACCACACACTCCGGCCCCACACCCCGACCCACCAACACCCGCGCCAACCGATCCGCACGAGCATCAAGCTCCGCATAACTCAACGACACATCACCACACACCAACGCCACCGCACCCGGCGCCGCAGCCACCCGCGCCCCGAACAACTCCGGCGCAGTGGCACCCGTCGGCGGCTGGGGTGCGTCGATGGGTGCGGGCAGCAGGGTCGTGCGCTCTTCAGCGGTCAGTACGTCGATGTCGCCGAGGGTGCGGTCCGCGTCTTCGGCGGCCGTGCGCAGGACACGCTCCAGGCGTTCGGTGAAGGCTTCGGCGGTGGAGTGGTCGAACAGGTCGGTGCTGTACTCCAGCTCCGCCTCCAGACCCGCCGGCTCCCCCTCCGCCGTCCGCCGCTCCCGCACGTTCAACAGCAGATCGAACTTGGCCGCACCGGTCACCACCGGCTCGGCCCGCGTCTGCAGACCCGGCAGAGCAATATCCACCGCAGTGGTGTTCTGGAACGCCAGCATCACCTGGAACAACGGATGCCGCGCCAGCGACCGCGCCGGATTCAACACCTCCACCAAACGCTCGAACGGCACATCCTGATGCGCGAACGCCGCCAGATCCGCATCCCGCACCCGCCCCAACACCTCACGGAACGACGGCTCACCCGACACATCCGCACGCAACACCAACGTGTTCACGAAAAACCCGACCAGATCATCCAGAGCCTCGTCCGAACGACCCGCCACCGGCGTCCCCACCGGAATGTCCGTCCCCGCACCCATCCGCGACAACAACGCCGCAAGACCCGCCTGCACCACCATGAACAACGTCGCCCGAGACTGCCCCGCCAACGCCAGCAGCCCCGCATGCAGCCCCGCGTCCCACGCCACCGCGACACTGCCACCACGATGACTGGCCACCGCCGGACGCGGACGATCAACCGGCAACTCCAACTGATCCGGCAGCCCCTCCAACGCGCCCCGCCAGAACGCCACTTGGCGCCCCATCAAGCTCTCCGGATCCGCCTCCGCGCCCAGCAGCGACCGCTGCCACACCGCGTAATCCGCATACTGCACCGGCAACGCATCCCACCCCGGAACCCGCCCCGCACACCGCGCCTCATACGCCGCCCGCACATCCCGCACCAACGGACCGAACGACCACCCATCCCCCGCCACGTGATGCACCACCAGCAACAACACACACTCATCCGGAGCGAGCACCAGCAGCCGGGCCCTCAGGGGAAGATCGACATCGAGAGCGAAGACCTCGTGGGCGGCCGCGGTGAGCAGTGAGGGCAGCTCCGCCTCCGTGGTGTGCACCTGGTGGAGGGTGGGCTTGGCCAGGGCGGCGCCCAGGACGACCTGGTGGGGTATGCCGTCGATATCGGGGAAGACGGTGCGCAGGCTCTCGTGCCGCTCGACCACATCGCCCAGCGCCGCTTCCAGCGCCACCCGGTCCAACGCACCCGAAATCCGCAACGCCACCGGCAAGTTGTACGCCGCACCCGCACCCTGCAACGCATTCACAAACCACAACCGCTGCTGCGCGAACGACAACGGAATCCGCTCCGGACGCACCACCCCCGACAACGTCGGCCGCGCCGACCCCGCACCCTCCAAAACCCGCGCCACCCCACCCACCGACGCAGCCTCGAACAACTCCCGAATCCCCAGCTCCACACCCAGCACCGCACGCACACGGCTCACCAGACGCATCGCCAACAACGAATGACCACCCAACGCAAAGAAGTCGTCATCCAACCCGACCCCCTCGACCCCCAGCACCTCACCGAACAGACGGCACAAAACCTCCTCCTGCCCCGTCCGCGCCGCCCGCCCCGAACCCACCACCACCACACCCGGCACCGGCAACGCCGACCGATCCACCTTCCCGTTCGGCGTCAACGGCAACTCATCCAGCACCACCACCGCACCCGGCACCATGTACTCCGGCAGTTCACGGGACGCGGCCTCGCGCAGCTCCGCGGGACGCGGCACGGCAGCGGCCCGCGCGGGCACGACGTACGCCACCAGTCGCTGGTCCCCGGGCCGGTCCTCCCGCACCACCACGGCGGTCTGGGCGACTCCCGACTGCCGGGCGAGGACCGCCTCGATCTCACCCAGCTCGACACGGAAACCCCGCACCTTCACCTGATGATCGGCGCGTCCGACGAACTCCAGCTCACCACCCGCACGCCACCGCACCACGTCCCCGGTCCGGTACATCCGCCCGCCGGCGGCACCGAACGGATCCGCAACGAACCGCTCCGCCGTCAGACCCGCACGCCCGCCATAACCCCGCGCCAGACCCGCACCCGACACATACAACTCACCCGCAACACCCACCGGCACCGGACGCAACCCACCGTCCAGCACATACACCCGGGTGTTGCTGACCGGGCCGCTGATCGGCGCCGAGACGGGCCAGTCCTCGGTATCGGCCGGTGCCGTCCAGGTGGTGACCGCGTGGGTCTCGGCCGGGCCGTAGACGTTGTGCACCCGGCGCTCCGGACGCGCGGCGGCGAAGGCGCGCAGCCGGGGGCCGAGAACGAGGGCCTCACCGCCCTGGAACAGCGCGGACAGCTCGGGCAGCGGGAAGTCCTGCTCGTCGGCCGCGGCGAGCACCGCCTCCAGGACCGGGGTGGGCGCGTACAGCTCGTTGACCTCGTGGCGACCCAGCCAGTGCACCAGACGCACCGGGTCGCGGCGCTCGTCCTCGGACGGCACGGCCAGGGTCCGGCCGGAGACCAGCGCCGAGAGGATCTCCTGTACGGAGAAGTCGAAGCCGATCGCGGTGAACTGGGCGGTACGCGTTCCCGGGCCGCCGGGGAAGCGGCCGACGTGCCAGGACAGCAGATTCAGCAGGCCGGCGGTGGGCATGACCACGCCCTTGGGGCGTCCGGTGGACCCCGAGGTGTAGATGACATAGGCGGGGTTGCCCGGACGCAGCGGGGCGCGGCGCTCGCTGTCGCGTACGTCGTCGCCGTCCAGCGCGGCCGCCGCACGTTCCAGGTCTTCGATCAGGGCGGGGGCGGGACCGTCCGCGGCCGGCAGCCGGCCCACGGTGTCCTCGGCGGCCACCACCAACACCGGGGCGCAGTCCTGGACCATGAACGCGATGCGCTCGGCCGGGTACTCGGTGTCGACGGGCAGGTAGGCGGCGCCGGTCTTGAGGACCGCGACGATGGCGACCACGAGGGCGGGTGACCGGGGCAGCGCAAGGGCCACGACCCGCTCGGGCCCGGCGCCCCGCTCGATCAGCACGCGGGCCAGCCGGTTCGCGCGGGCGTTGAGCTGCGAGTAGCTCAGGGACTCTCCCGCGCACAGCAGCGCCGCCGCACGCGGGGTCGCGGCCGCCTGCGCCTGGAGCAGGTCGGGCACGGTGACGTCTGCCGGTGGCAGGGGTGTGGTGGTGGGTGCGGGCAGCAGGGTCGTGCGCTCTTCGGTGGTCAGTACGTCGAAGTCGCCGAGGGTGCGGTCCGCGTCTTCGGCGGCCGTGCGCAGGACACGCTCCAGGCGTTCGGTGAAGGCTTCGGCGGTGGAGTGGTCGAACAGATCGGTGCTGTACTCCAGCTCCGCCTCCAGACCCGCCGGCTCCCCCTCCGCCGTCCGCCGCTCCCGCACGTTCAGCAACAGGTCGAACTTGGCCGCACCCGTCACCACCGGCTCGGCCCGCGTCTGCAGACCCGGCAGAGCAATATCCACCGCAGTGGTGTTCTGGAACGCCAGCATCACCTGGAACAACGGATGCCGCGCCAGCGACCGCGCCGGATTCAACACCTCCACCAAACGCTCGAACGGCACATCCTGATGCGCGAACGCCGCCAGATCCGCATCCCGCACCCGCCCCAACACCTCACGGAACGACGGATCACCCGACACATCCGCACGCAACACCAACGTGTTCACGAAAAACCCGACCAGATCATCCAGAGCCTCATCCGAACGACCCGCCACCGGCGTCCCCACCGGAATGTCCGTCCCCGCACCCATCCGCGACAACAACGCCGCAAGACCCGCCTGCACCACCATGAACAACGTCGCCCGAGACTGCCCCGCCAACCCCAACAGCCCCGCATGCAGCCCCGCGTCCCACGCCACCGCGACACTGCCACCACGATGACTGGCCACCGCCGGACGCGGACGATCAACCGGCAACTCCAACTGATCCGGCAGCCCCTCCAACGCCCCACGCCAGAACGCCACCTGACGCCCCATCAAGCTCTCCGGATCCGCCTCCGCACCCAGCAGCGACCGCTGCCACACCGCGTAATCCGCATACTGCACCGGCAACGCATCCCACCCCGGAACCCGCCCCGCACACCGCGCCTCATACGCCACCCGCACATCCCGCACCAACGGACCGAACGACCACCCATCCCCCGCCACGTGATGCACCACCAGCAACAACACACACTCATCCAGGGAGAGGGTGAACAGCCGGGCGCGCAGGGGTGCCTGGGCCGACAGGTCGAACCGCTCGCGGACGGCCGCGCCGAGGGCGTCGCCGAGTTCTTCCTCGGTGGTCGCCTCGACCAGCAGGGCCGGGCGGGCGGCGGGACCGGTGAGCACCTGCTGGACGGGGCCGGTGGGCGTATCGGGGAAGACGGTGCGCAGGCTCTCGTGCCGCTCGACCACATCACCCAGCGCCGCTTCCAGCGCCACCCGGTCCAACGCACCAGAAATCCGCAACGCCACCGGCAAGTTGTACGCCGCACCCGCACCCTGCAACGCATTCACGAACCACAACCGCTGCTGCGCGAACGACAACGGAATCCGCTCCGGACGCACCACCCCCGACAACGCCGGCCGCGCCGACCCCGCACCCTCCAAAACCCGCGCCACCCCACCCACCGACGCAGCCTCGAACAACTCCCGAATCCCCAGCTCCACACCCAGCACCGCACGCACACGGCTCACCAGACGCATCGCCAACAACGAATGACCACCCAACGCAAAGAAGTCGTCATCCAACCCGACCCCTTCGACACCCAACACCTCACCGAACAGGCGGCACAAAACCTCCTCCTGCCCCGTCCGCGCCGCCCGCCCCGAACCCACCACCACCACACCCGGCACCGGCAACGCCGACCGATCCACCTTCCCGTTCGGCGTCAACGGCAACTCATCCAGCACCACCACCGCACCCGGCACCATGTACTCCGGCAGCAGTCGGCCGACGTGGTGCCGCAGTTCGCCGGGATCGGCAGCGCCGGGCTCCGCCGGGACCACGTAGGCGGTGATCCGCTGATCGCCCGGCCGGTCCTCCCGGACCACGACCACGGCGCGGCGGACCTCGGGGCGGCGGGCGAGGACCGCCTCGATCTCACCCAGCTCGACGCGGAAGCCCCGCACCTTCACCTGATGATCGGCGCGCCCGACGAACTCCAGCTCGCCGCCTGCACGCCAGCGGACCACGTCACCGGTCCGATACATGCGCCCACCGGCGGCACCGAAGGGATCCGCAACGAACCGCTCCGCCGTCAGACCCGCACGCCCGCCATAACCCCGCGCCAGACCCGCACCCGACACATACAACTCACCCGCAACACCCACCGGCACCGGACGCAACCCACCGTCCAGCACATACACCCGGGTGTTCCACAGCGGCCGGCCGAGGGACGGTGTGGCAGCCGGGCCGGGCGGGACCTCGGCGGCGGTCGACCAGACGGTGGTCTCGGTGGGGCCGTAGACATTGGTGACGGTGCGGCCCAGGTCCGCCAGCCGGGCGGCCAGCGGTGCGGGCAGCGGTTCGCCGCCGACGAGGATCCGCAGGCCGCGCAGCCCGTCCGGGTCGGCGGCGACCACGGTCTGCCACAGCGAGGGGGTGGCCTGGACGGCGGTGGCGCCGGACCGGGCGATGCGCCGGGTCAGGGCGTGCGGCTCGCGGACCTCGTCCTCGGTGGCCAGGACCACCGCGGCGCCGTGGAGCAGCGGTGCGTACAGTTCGAGCGCCGCGATGTCGAAGCTGACGGTGGTGACGGCCAGCAGCCGGTCCCGCGCGGTCAGTCGGAGGTGGTCGCCCATCGCGAGGAGCAGGTTGCGCAGGGCGGACCGGGGGACGACGACTCCCTTGGGGGCGCCGGTGGAACCCGAGGTGTAGATGACGTAGGCGGGGTGCGCGTCGGACACCGGCCCGCCGCGCTCCGCGGCGCGCAGATCCCCGGCGTCCTGGGCGGCGAGTTCCGCGGCGGTGTCCGGCAGGCCGGTCACCAGCCGGGGGATGTCCGCGGCCGCGCCGGCCGGGACGGCCGCCCCTGTGGCGTCGGTGAGCAGCAGCGCGGGACCGGCGTCGGCGAGGACGGCGGCGATCCGCTCCGGCGGGTGGCACGGATCCAGCGGCAGGTAGGCGCCGCCGGTCTTGAGGACGGCGAGCAGCGCGACCACGAGGTCGGGGGTGCGGGGCAGGAGCACGGCCACGGTGCGCTCGGGGCCCGCTCCGCGCCGGACCAGCGCCCGCGCCAGACGGTTCGCCCGCGCGTTGAGCTCCGCGTAGTCGAGCTCGGTGTCCCCGTGCAGCAGGGCCGGTGCGCCGGGCGTCCGGGCCGCCCATGCCTCGAACAGCTCGGGCACGTCCTGGTCGGGTACCGGCCGGTCCGTGGCGTTGATCTCGTGGAGCAGGTGGTGGCGCTCCTCGGGGGCCAGGACGTCCAGCTGTCCGACGGGCCGGTCCGGCTCGGCGGCGGCAGCGGCCAGCAGGCGGGTCAGCCGGGCCGCGATCGCGTCGGCGGTGGCGGGGTCGAACAGGTCGGAGCTGTACTCGACGAGGCCGTCGAGACCGCCGGGGCCGCCGTCCGTGTCCCGTTTCTCGGTGAAGCTGAAGGACAGGTCGAACTTGGCCACGCCGACGTCCACCCGCTCCGGGCGGGCGTGCAGGCCGGGCAGCTCGGCGCCGATGCCGTCATGGCCCTGGAGGGCGAGCATCACCTGGAAGAGCGGGTGCCGGGAGAGCGCGCGCTCGGGGTTGAGCGCCTCCACGAGCTGCTCGAACGGCAGGTCCTGGTGGGCGTAGGCGTCGAGGTCGGTGCTGCGGACCCGGGCGAGGAGGGCGCGGAAGCTGGGGTTGCCGGAGGTGTCGGTGCGTAGCACGAGGGTGTTGACGAACAGTCCCACCAGCCCGTCGAGTCCGCTGTCGGTGCGGCCGGCGACGGGGGTGCCGAGAGGGATGTCGCTGCCCGCGCCCAGCCGGTCGAGGAGGGTGGCCAGGCCGGCCTGGAGCGTCATGAAAAGGGTGGTGCCGGTGGCGCGGGCCAGGGTCAGCAGGTGCCGGTGCAGCTCGGCGTCGAGCGTGAAGCGCAGGGTGGCACCGGCGTAGCGGGTGACGGCGGGCCGGGGGCGGTCGGTGGGCAGGTCGAGCTGGTCGGGCAGGGCGGCCAGCGCCGCGCGCCAGTAGGCCAGTTGGCGGGCCGCGACGCCGTCCCGGTCGTCCTCGCCCCCCAGGAGTTCGCGCTGCCACCGGGCGTAGTCGGCATAGCGCAGCGGCAACGGCGCCCAGTCGGGGGCGTGTCCGGCGCGGCGGGCGGCGTACGCGGCGCCCAGGTCGGCGGTGAGCGGCGCCAGGGAGAGGCCGTCGCCCGCGATGTGGTGCAGGAGGACGAGCAGGACGTGTTCGTCCTCGCCGGTCGTGAACAACTGGGCGCGCAGCGGGATTTCGGTGGCGAGGTCGAATCCGTACCGCGCGGCGGCCGCCAGCTCGTCGGGCAGCCGCTCCTCGGTCGTGGGGGTGACGGGCAGCGGCACCTCGGTCCGGTCGTCGTCCAGGACGTGCTGGACGGGCTCGTCCGCCCCGTCACCGGCGGCGGCGGTCGCGGGGAAGACGGTGCGCAGGGTGTCGTGCCGGGCGACGACGTCCGTCAGTGCGGACCGCAGTGCCCCGGTGTCCAGCGGGCCGCGGAGCCGCAGGGCGAGCGGCAGGTTGTAGACGGGGCCGGGGCCGTCGAAGGCGTTGAGGAACCACAGCCGGCGCTGGGCGAAGGAGAGCGGGACCGGTCCGTCGGCGGGGCCGGGGCGCAGCGGCGGGCGTACGGTGCCGCCGCCGTCGAGGCGCGCCGCCAGAGCGGCCGGGGTGGGCGCCTCGAACAGGGTGCGGATCGGGACCTCGGTCCCCAGCACCGTCCGGATCCTGCTGATCAGCCGGGTGGCCAGCAGCGAGTGTCCGCCCAGGACGAAGAAGTCGCCGTCGCCGCCGACGTCCGGCAGGCCGAGGGCCTCGGCGAACAGCCCGCGCAGGATCTCCTCGCGCGGTGTGGCGGCGGCCCGGCCGTCGCCGGCCGGGGCGGCGGCCTCGGGCGCGGGCAGGGCGGCCCGGTCGAGTTTCCCGTTGCCGGTCAGCGGGAGGGCGTCGAGGACCACGTAGGCGGCGGGGACCATGTGGCCGGGCAGGACGCGGGCGGCGGCGGTGCGCAGCTCGTGCGGGTCCGGGGTGGTGTGGGGCTCGGGGACGGTGTAGGCGACCAGGCGCCGGTCGCCCGGCTGGTCCTCGCGCACCACGACGGCGGCGTGCGCCACCTGGGGGTGGCGGGCGAGGACGGCCTCGATCTCGCCGAGTTCGATCCGGAATCCGCGCAGCTTGACCTGCTGGTCGGCGCGGCCGGCGTACTCCAGCGTGCCGTCGGCGCGCCACCGCCCCAGGTCCCCGGTGCGGTACATCCGGCTGCCGGGCGGCCCGTAGGGGTCGGCGCAGAAGCGGTCGGCGGTCAGGGCGGGCCGGTCGAGATAGCCGCGGGCGAGCCCGGCGCCCGCCACGTACAGCTCGCCGGGCACGCCGGGCGGCATCGGCTGGAGGGCGCCGTCGAGTACGTACACCCGCAGGTCGGGGATGCCCCGGCCGATCCCGCCGGACGGTCCGTCGGCGGCCGCGGCGGCGTCCAGGGCCAGATGGCTGACGTGCACGGTCGTTTCCGTGATGCCGTACATGTTGGACAGCCGCGGGGTGTGCGGGTGGCGGCGGTACCAGTCCGTCAGCCGGCCGGTGTCCAGCGCCTCGCCGCCGAAGATCACGTACCGGAGGCGGAGCTGTCCCCCGGTTTCCGGGTCCTCGCGGTCGGCGAGGGAGAGCTGGTGGAACGCGGACGGTGTCTGGTTCAGGACGGTGACCCGCTCGCGGACCAGCAGGCGCAGGAACTCCGCGGGCGAGCGGCTGACGTCGTGCCCGACCACGACCAGGCGTCCGCCGTGCAGCAGCGCTCCCCACAGTTCCCATACCGAGAAGTCGAAGGCGCTGGAGTGGAAGAGGGTCCAGGTGTCGTCGGGGCCGAAGTCGAACCAGCGGCGGGTGGCGGTGAAGAGCCGGACGACGTTGCGGTGCGGGACGACCACGCCCTTGGGGGTGCCGGTGGAGCCGGAGGTGTAGATGACGTACGCGGTGCCGTCCGGCAGCGGCCGGCCGGCCGGTGCGCCGTGGTCGGCGGCGGGGTCGTCGCCGGGGTCCGCGGCGGCGTCGCGGAGCAGTGTCTCCAGGTCGACGTGGGCGACGCCGTCCGTCTCCGGCAGGCGGGCCGCCGTGGCGGCGTCGGTCAGCAGCAGGGCGGGGCGGGCGTCACCGAGCATGAAGGTCAGGCGCTCGGCCGGGTAGTCCGGGTCGAGGGGCAGATACCCGGCGCCGGTCTTGAGGACCGCGAGAAGGGCGACCACCAGGTCGGTGGAGCGCGGCAGGGCGAGGGCGACGAGGCGTTCCGGGCCGGCGCCGCGGGCCGTGAGGCGGCGGGCCAGCCGCGTGGCCCGCTCGTCCAGTTCGGCGTAGGTCAGTGCGGTCCCGTCGCAGGTCACCGCGGTCCGGTCCGGGGTGCGCGCCACCTGGGCCGCGAACAGTGCGGGCAGTGTCGCGGCGGCTTCGCCGAGCTCGTCGCCCGGCTCGTCGCCGGGGTGCTCGTCGTGGGTCCGCCCGGTCCGCCCGGTCTCCCGGGCCCGGCCGAGCGCCAGATCGCGTGCGTCGTCCGTCACCACGGGTATCCGGCCGAGCGGGCGCAGCGGGTCATCGGCGAGGGTGCGGAACAGTGCGGCCAGGCCCGCCAGCAGACGGTCCGCCTCGGACCGCCCGACGGTGTCCGGCCGGAAGCCCAGGCGCAGGACGAGGCGTTCCCCGCGCGGGGAGACGACGAGGGTGAGCGGGTAGTGCGTGGCGTCGTGGCTCGTCAGGCCGCCCAGCCGCAGTCCGGGGGCGAGCGAGCCGAACGCCGCGGGATCGCGGGGGTAGTTCTCGAAGACGGTGGTGGTGTCGAACAGCTCGCCGCCGCCGGCGGCGCGCTGGATGTCGGCGAGGCCGAGGTGCTGGTGCGGCAGCAGCCGGGCCTGTTCCTGCTGGAGCCGGTCGAGGAACGTGGCGAGTTCCTCGCCGTGCCGCAGCCGTACCCGCACCGGCACCGTGTTCACGAACAGGCCGACCATGCCGTCGGCGCCCGGAAGGTCGGCCGGGCGGCCGGACACCGTGGTGCCGAAGACCACGTCCCGACGTCCCGTCAGCCTGCCGAGCAGCAGCGCCCACAGGCCCTGGACGACCGTGTTGACGGTGAGGCCGTGCTCGCGCGCGACGGCCCGGACGCCGGCGGTCACCTCCTCCGGCAGTTCGGCGACGGCCTGCTGCGGCAGGGCGTGGCCCGGTGTGCCGCCCTGCAGGGGAAGCCGGGCCGGTTCGCCGAGGCCGGCCAGCGCCTCGCGCCAGGCCTGCTCGGCGGCGGCACGGTCCTGGCCGGCGAGCCAGCCGAGGAAGTCCCGGTAGGGCCGTACGGACGGTAGCCCGTCCGGCTCGCCGGTGGTGCGGGAGCGGTAGAAGGCGAACAGCTCGCGCACCACGATCGGCATCGACCAGCCGTCGAGCACGAGGTGGTGCACGGCGAGCAGCAGCCGGTGGCGGTCGGGGCCGAAGCGCACCAGGGTGGCGCGCAGCAACGGGGGCCGGGAGAGGTCGAAGCGCCGGGCCCGGTCCTCCTCGGCGATCTCCGCGAACCGGTCCCCGGCCTCCTGCGCGGCGAGTCCGGCGACGTCGTGCGTGGTCCAGGGCAGTTCGACGGCGCGCGGCACGAACTGCACGGGCTGGGCCAGGCCCCGGTGCCGGACGCCCACGCGCAGGTTCGCATGCCGGTCCAGCAGATCCCGCAGCGCGTCCCGCAGCGCTTCGGCGTCGAGCGGGCCGTCGAGGTCGAGGACGAGCTGCACGGTGTACGCGTCGGGCGCCTCGTCGTCGTACAGCGTGTGGAACAGCAGCCCCTCCTGCAACGGAGAGAGGGGAAGGATGTCCTGGATCCCCGGTCGCTTCGTCATGAGTCCCCCCACTCGGCCTCGAGTTCCTCGATTTCGGACTGATCCAGCGTCACCAGCGTGATGTCGGAGGGGCTCAGTCCCCCTGCGGCCGGCTCCAGCGCGTCGGTGCCGAGCCGGACCAGCTCCTCGAACCAGGTCTCGGCGAGCTCCCGCACCGCGTGCTCCGGCAGGAATCCCTCCGGCCATGTCCACGTCGCCCGCAGCCGTGTCCGTCCCGCGCGGCCCACGGCGCGCACGCTCAGCGCCAGCGGGTGCGAGACGGGCGTGTCCGGATGGGCGCCGCCCTGGAGGGCACCGTCGTCCGAGACCGGCGCCCAGGGCGCTTCGTGCACCGTGCCGACGCGCCCGAGATAGTTGAAACGGATCTGCGGGCCGGGCCGGGCCGCGAGGACCGCGGCCGTGTCCGGATTGAGGTGGCGCAGCAGGCCGTAGCCGAGCCCGTGGTCCGGCAGCGCGCGCAGCTGCTCCTTGACGCGCTTGACCGCGCTCCCCGGTGGGGCGCCCGGACCGTCGTCGCCCGGATCGAGGCGGACCGGGTACATGGTGGTGAACCAGCCCACGGTGCGGGACAGATCCGTCCCCTCGGCGATCTCCTCCCGGCCGTGGCCTTCCAGGTCGACGAGCACCGCGGTGCCGTGCCCGGTGCCGCGGCGGCGGCGCCACCGGGCCACGGCCCGCGCCAGGCCGGTGAGCAGCACATCGTCGGCCTTGCCGTGGAACGCGGCGGGGATGTCGGTCAGCAGCGGCTCGGCGTGCTCGGCCGGCAGGTCCAGGCCGATCGACCGGCTGCGGCCCACCGTGTCCCGGGCAGGGTCGAGGGGACGTTCCCCCAGGGACGGTTCGGGGTCCGCCAATATTCCTTCCCATAAAGGGAGTTCGGCGGTCCGTCGTTCGGTGACCGCCTCGGCGGCGAGCAGTTCGGCCCACCGGCGGAAGGAGGTACCGGGCGGCGTCCAGTCGGGCTCCCGCCCGCGCGCGACCGCCTCCGCGGCCACCGCCAGGTCCTCCAGGAGCACCCGCCACGAGACGCTGTCGACCGCGAGGTGATGGACCATGGCCAGCAGCCGGCCCGCCCGGTCCGGCCCGGCGTCGAAGAGCACGGCGCGCACCAGCGGACCGCCGTCCGGCGTCAGCGAGCGCGCCGCACGCTCCGTCTCCCGGGCGACCGCGGCCCCCAGCGCGTCCTCGCCCAGGCCCCGGGCGTCGACGCGGCGGATGCCTTCCGCGGCCCGCAGGCCGCCGGGCGGTGCGACGCACAGCCGCCGCCGTCCCGCGCCGTCGGCGTCGTCGGCGCCCAGGGTGTGCAGCCGCAGCGCCGCATGCCGGTCCAGCAGCAGGTCCAGGCAGCGGGTGAGCGCCGCGACGTCGAAGCCCGCCGGCGTGTGCACCAGGACGGACTGGTGGAACCCTTCGAGCGGGCCGCCCTGTTCCCGCAGCCAGCACATGATCGGCGTCTCCGGCAGCTCCCCGACGCCGTCGTCCGCCGCGCTGTCCCGCGCGGCCGTGTCCACCGTCCGTACGACGCCCGCCAGCGCCGCGACCGTCTTGTGCTCGAACACCTCCCGTGTGGTGACGTCGAGACCCATGTCCCGGGCCCGGCGGACCACCTGCATGGAGCCGATGCTGTCGCCGCCGAGCGTGAAGAAGTTGGCCTCGACGCCGACCCGTTCCAGCCCCAGCACCTCGGCGAACAGCTCACACAGGAGCTCCTCGACCGGGGTGCGCGCGGCGGCGCCGGTGTCCTGGCCGCCCCGGTCGGGACGGGGCAGGGCGGCCCGGTCGACCTTGCCGCTGGGCGTCAGCGGGATCCGGTCGAGCACGACGTACTCGGCCGGGGCGAGGTGGCCCGGCAGCAGCCCACCGAGGCGCCCACGGACGCCGGCCACGAAGGCCGCGGTGTCCAGCGCCGCCCTGGGGGTGTTGGTGCAGGCGGCATCGGGCAGCGGACCGGGCACCGTCTCGTCGGCGGGCGGCCCGGTAACGGAGAAGAGCGCATCGAAGGCGCCGTCGACGGCCCCGGCGGTCCAGCGGGTGCGCACCCGCAGCCCCAGCTCGGCGGCGAGGGCGTGCACCTCCTCGGGGTCGAGGGCACCGCCGGCCGGGGGCGCGGCGTCCGCAGGGCCCGCGTACGGCTCCTCCTCCAGCGCCGCCAGCACCGCCGCCGCGTCGCCGCCGTCGTCCAGGCGGCGCAGCGCGGCCGCCTCGCCCGTCAGTCGCGCGTTGGGGATACCGGTCACCACCAGCGTGTGGTGGTCACCGGAGGTGAGCAGCGTGCGCAGCCGCTCGGTGCCGCCGGACTGCGCCGCCCACTCCAGCACGGTGGCGGGCGGAGCGGCGGGCCGGGCCGCACCGGCCGGGCGCAGCAAGACGTCGTAGCGGTGTCGCGTCAGCTCGTTGCGGGCCCGGCCGCGGCGCAGCCCGACCTCCGCCGACGCCCCGGAGGCCGCCGCGAAGCGCAGGAAGAACCCGGGTGCGACCAGCAACTCCCGCTCCGCCGCGGCGCCCTGGTCAACGGCCCGGCGCAGCGCCTCGTGACCGGCCCCGGCACCGAGCTGCCGCGCCTGGACCGCGGTCTGCAGATGGCGCAGCAGGTGCAGATTGCGTACGTCGCCGACGAACACGGCGCCACCGGGGGCGAGGAGCGGCAGCACCGCGTCCAGCACCCGCGTCAGGTAGTCGCCGCTGGGGAAGTACTGGACGACGGAATTGAGGACGACGGTGTCGAAGTGCCGCTGGGGAAGACCGTCGACCTGGTGCGCGGGACGGGCCAGCAGCGTGACGATGTCGGCGAGGCCGGGCTGCCGCGCGGTCTGCTCCCGCAGGGCGGCGACCGCCTCGTGCGAGAGGTCCGTGCCCCAGTACTCCTCGCAGTGCGGCGCGACCCCGGAGAGGATCAGCCCGCTGCCGACGCCGATTTCCAGCACCCGGCGCGGGCGCAGTTCGAGGATCCGGTCGACGGTGGCCGCCCGCCATTCGCGCATCTGCGCAAGCGGTATGGGGCGTCCGTCGTAACTGCTGTTCCAGCCGGCGAAGTTCTCGCCGAGACCGGCCGACTTCCCCTCGGCCGCGTACAGCTCCTCGTAGGCGCTCCGCCACTCGGCGAGGCGTTCCGGCTCGGCCTCCGCCGGCTGCCCGTCCGCGGTCCGGTCCGGGACGATGTAGGCGGTCAGGCGGCGATCACCCGGCCGGTCCTCCCGCACCACCACCGCACTCTGCGCGACTCCCGGCTGCCGGGCCAGCGCGGCCTCGATCTCACCCGGCTCGATCCGGAAACCCCGCACCTTGACCTGATCATCGGCGCGTCCGACGAACTCCAGCTCGCCGCCCGCACGCCAGCGGACCACATCCCCGGTCCGATACATCCGCCCGCCCGCGGCACCGAAGGGGTCCGCAACGAACCGCTCCGCGGTCAGCCCCGCACGGTCCTTGTAGCCCCGTGCCAGACCCGCACCCGACACATACAACTCACCCGCAACACCCGCAGGCACCGGACGCAACCCACCATCCAGCACATACGCCCGGAAGCCCGCCAACGGACGCCCGATCGACGGCACCCCCGCCCCCACACCCAACGACCCACTCATCGACACACACACCGTCGACTCCGTCGGCCCATACGCATTCACCAACCGCCCCACCCGCGGCACCCAACGCTCCACCACCCCCACACCCAACGCCTCACCAGCCACCACCACCGTCACCCCAGACGGCAACACCCCCTCCCCCAACGCCCCCAACACCGCAGGCGGCAACGTCACATGCGACACACCACCCCCCACACACACATCCCGCAACACATCCCCCGACAACAACCCCCCACCAGGCGCCACCACCAACACAGCACCCGACAACAACCCCATACACAACTCCCAAAACGCCGCATCAAAACTCGGCGACGCAAACTGCAACACCCCACACCCAGGCCCCACCCCCAACAACCCCACCTGCGCACCCACCAACCCCGCCACACCCGCATGCGACACCACCACACCCTTAGGCCACCCCGACGACCCAGAGGTATAAATCACATACGCAGCGTTACCAACGTGAAGGGGCACACGACGCCCCCCATCACGCACGCCACCGGAACCCAGAGCGGCCGCCTCACGCTCCAACTCCTCAAACAACTCGACGGAAGAACCGTCCACGGCCGGCAGACGACCCACCGTGTCCTCACCAGCCACCACCAACACCGGCGCACAATCCCGCAACATGAACTCGATGCGCTCCGCCGGATACTCCGTATCCACCGGCAGATACGCACCCCCCGCCTTCCACACCGCCAACACCGACACCACCAACGCCACCGACCTCGGCAACGCCAACGCCACCACACACTCCGGCCCCACACCCCGACCCACCAACACCCGCGCCAACCGATCCGCACGAGCATCCAACTCCGCATAACTCAACGACACATCACCACACACCAACGCCACCGCACCCGGCGCCGCAGCCACCCGCGCCCCGAACAACTCCGGCGCGCACACCGGCTCCACCCCGGGCCCCGAGGCACCCCAGCCCCACACCTGATCCCGCTCCTCGGCGGTCAGCACATCGACCCGTCCCACGCCCTTGTCCGGCTCACTCGTCACCCCCTCCAGCAGGCGCAGAAAGCGGCGCTGGTGCGAGGCCAGGGAGGCGTCGTCGTAGGTGGCGGCATTGACGTCGAAGAAGAGCCGCAGGCCCGGTCCTTCGTGGGCCTGCCGCCGGTAGATGGACACCGAGAAGTCGTCGACGGGGCGGTAGGAGAGGTTGTGCACGGTGACGGGGTGTCCGGCGAACCGGACGTCGTAGTGCGAGGCCCCGACGTTCACCACGGGGCCGCCGAACCGCTGGTGCCCGGCGCCCGGACCTGCGCCCCTGCGGAGGGCCTCGCCGCGGTAGCGCTGGTGGCGCAGCAGCGCGTCGGTGGTGGCGGCGACGCGCCTGGTCAGGTCCACGAAACTGTCGTCGGGGTGCACCTCGACGCGCAGCGGCAGGATGTTGGACATCATCCCGACGGCGGCACGGTCGGCGTCGCCGACCCGTCCGGTCACCGGCAGGCCGAGCACGAGGTCGGTGGCTCCGACGCAGCGGTGCACATGGGCCGCGGTCAGCGCGATGGCGACGCGGGACCACTTCGTCCCGCACCGGCGGGCGAGCGCATCGATCGCCTCCGCGGTCGGGCCGCTCACCACGGACGTCCTGCGCAGCATGTTCGCCGGCGCGGCGGTGCTCCGCACGGGGGCCGGGTCCGCCAGCAGGACGGGCTCCGGCTGGCCGGCCGACCGCGCCGCCCAGTACGCGCGGTCGTCCGCGCACCGCTGCGACTCCTGGTAGCGGTGGTCCTCGTCGAGCATGGCGCGCAGCGTGGGGAAGGTGCGCTCCGTGACGGGCCGGCCGGCGGCCAGTGCGGAGTAGACGTCGGCCAGCCGGTGGACGAGCAGCGACCAGCTGAAACCGTCGATGAGGATGTGGTGCGTGCGCTGGTACCAGAAGAAGCGGTCGGCGGAGACCCGGAACAGCGCCTGGGCGAACAGCGGGCCGCGGGTGAGGTCGACGGGTGCCCGCAGATCCCGTTCCATCCACTGCACGGCGGCGGCGCGCGGGTCCGGCGCGGCGGAGACGTCCAGGTGGTGCAGCGGCCAGTCGGCGCCGGCCGGGTCGAGTATCTGACGGGTGCGTTCGGGGCTGTCCGCCGGCGCGAACCGGACGCGCAGCGAATCCGCCTCATCGATCACGGTGCGCAGTGCCGCCTCGAACAGCGGCGGGTCGACCGGGCCGTGGATCTCCACGTACTGGGCGACGTTGTAGGACACGTCGTCGGGACCGCTGTGCTGCTGTCCCAGCAGGACTTCCCGCTGCGCAGCGGACAGCGGATGTGCCCCGTTCGGTATTTCGTACGGCGTACTCGTCATCGCTCCCCCTTCGGCCGGCACCCACGGAATTGCCTGTCTAAACAGCGCCCGCCGTACGCAGCCGCTCGATCTCCGGGCCGGAATATCCGAGCCATTCCAGAACCGGTCCGGTGTGCTGGCCGGTTTCCGGCACGGGGCCCATTCGCGGCGGCGCACCCACGGGGACGCCCGGTGGCAGCAGGGTGCGCAAGGGGCCGACCGGGCTGTCCACCTCGCGCCACCGGGCACGGGCGGTCAGCTGCGGGTGGTGGAGCAGCCCGGTGACGTCGTTGAGGTCCGCATGGGCGATTCCCGCCGCGTCCAGGAGCGAGCGGGCTTCCTCGTGGGTCAGTGCATCGAAACGCTCCTGGACGATGCGGTGCACGGACTGCCGGTTGTTCCGGCGGGAGGAATTGTCGGCGAAGTCGGGATGGTCCGACAGTTCGGGCCGGCCGAGGAACTCCGCGCACAGGCGGGTCCATTCACGGTCGTGCTGGACGGCGAGGAGAACATTCACCCCGTCCTTCGTCCGGAAGTCCTCATAAGGGGCAATCAAGGAATGTGCGGTGCCGTGGCGGCCGAGCTCCTGTCCGCTGTGCTCGGTGTAGTGGAGGGGATAGCCCATCCACTCGGCGAGGGCGTCGAACAGCGAGACCTCGACGGGCTGCCCCCGCCCCGTACGGAATCGCTGCAACAGTGCCGCCAGAATCCCGCTGTACGCATACATCCCGGCCGCGAGGTCGGCCACCGAAAGGCCCACTTTGGCGGGATCCCGGGGGGTTCCGGTTATGGACATGACACCTGCTTCGGCCTGAATCAGCATGTCGTAGGCCTTTCGGTCCTGATACGGACCGCCCTCGCCATAGCCCGAGATCGCACAGGGCACCAGCCGCGGCCAGCGTGCGGTCAACTCGGTGTTGGACAGGCCCAGTCGGCGCGCCGCGCCGGGTGCCAGGTTCTGCACGAAGACATCGGCCCGGGACAGCAGCCGCTGCAGCACCTCGGGGGCTTCGGGGTGCTTGAGGTCGAGGGTCAGGGACTCCTTCGAGCGGTTCAGCCAGACAAAGACGCTGGACATGCCGTGTACGGCGGTGTCGTAGTGACGTGCGAAGTCGCCGGTGCCCCGACGCTCGACCTTGATCACCCGCGCGCCCAGATCCGCCAGATGCCGGGTCGCCAACGGCGCGGCGACCGCGTGCTCCACAGAAACAACTGTCAATCCGCTGAGTGGAAGTGACTCCATCGATCCTCCCCCGCTCGCCTTGATCGGCCACGCTAATGATCACGATCAGGGGGGCGCCTCCACCAAAGAGCTGAATTCGGAGGCGCTCTTTCCCGTCAATCGGCGGGTTGCGGGACGCGGCTATTCCCGCCATTAGCAAAGGCAGTCCCACAATTCCTTTGCAATCAAGTCGATGTTGGAAAGCCGAGGACGGTGGCAGGATGATCGTGGATCAAGTCGAACCCGCTCGCGAGCAAGGCTCCGGCCGGGTTTGATCACTGAGTCATACACGGGTTGACCAGCTCACTCAGTGAGTCCCGTGTAGGAAAAGGGGGATTCTCATGCTGAATCTGCTGATCTGCCATGAAGACCCGTCCGCCAGACGTTGGTTGCAGAGCGTAATGCGCTGGGAAACCGACATTGCACTTGCCAAGCCCGCCGCCGACTACGAGACGGCCCGCGAGACCATGGGCCGGCATGCGCCCGACGTCATCCTGATCAGCGGGAAGTGCCTCCAGGAGGACTCGCTGGAGCTGGCCCAGCTCTGCGCGGGGACCTCCGTGGTGCTCGCCCTGCCGGAGAAAACCCCACATCGCGCCGTGGGTGACGCCTTACGACAAGGCGTGTATGCCGTCCTCGTCGGTTCTCCGCCACCGCAGGAGGTCTGTGCCGCCGTGTACGCGGCGGAGGCCCGGCAGGTCTTCCTGCCCCCGGTCGTCGTGGCCGAGCACACCGACGCCATCGCCAAAGTCCTCGGCAGCGGCCTGCCCGCCCCGTCGGACGCCGGCCTGACCCCACGGGAGTTCGACGTACTGCACCTGCTGGCGCAGGGGCTGAGCAATGAGGAGATCGCCCAGAAGCTCTTCGTCTCGATCTCGACCATCCGCTCGCATGTGCTCGGCGTGATGCGCAAGATCGGCGCCCGCAACCGGGCACAGGCCGTGTACCTGGCCCTCACCACAGGTCTGCTGGAGGACAGGGTGGCCTAGCAACACACACGCAGACCGCAGCACCGCAACACCGCAACAAAAACGTCGATCCAGGACGGGTGTACCCGTGCCTGGATCGACTCTGTTGCACATGCCTGCGCAGGGACCGACGGCGCGGACCGCCGACGGCCGGTTCGGGACGACTAGACGCCCACGCTCGTCACCGAACGCAGACGGACATCGGCACGACGCTCGGCGGCCGCGTCGGCCTCCGACTTCGCACGCTCCAGCGCCCGCTCCGCGCGCTGGACATCGATCTCGTCCGACAGCTCGGCGATCTCCGCGAGCAGCGACAGCTTGTTGTCGGCGAACGAGATGAAACCGCCGTGCACCGCGGCGACGACGGTGCCGTCCCCGCTCTCGCCGGTCGTACGAATCGTCACCGGGCCCGACTGCAGCACGCCGAGCAGCGGCTGGTGTCCGGGCATGACGCCGATGTCGCCCGACGAGGTGCGCGCGACGACCAGGCTGGCCTCGCCGGACCAGACCTGACGGTCCGCGGCGACCAACTCGACGTGCAGCTCAGCCACGATGGCTCCTCGGGTCTCCACCTGCCTGGCGTGGCAGATGTTGGGTCAAATACAAGTGGTCTTACGGACCGGGGGCGGCCAAAGCCGCCCCCGGGACCGGTGCCGGGGTCAGGAGACGCCCAGCTCCTTGGCGTTGTTCTTCAGGTCCTCGAGACCACCGCACATGAAGAAGGCCTGCTCGGGGAAGTGGTCGAACTCGCCGTCGGCGATCGCGTTGAAGGCCGCGATCGACTCGTCCAGCGGCACGTCCGAACCGTCCACACCGGTGAACTGCTTGGCCACGTGGGTGTTCTGCGACAGGAAGCGCTCGATACGGCGGGCGCGGTAGACCGTGAGACGGTCCTCCTCGCCGAGCTCGTCCATACCCAGAATCGAGATGATGTCCTGGAGGTCCTTGTACTTCTGCAGGATGCCGATCACGCGCATCGCGCAGTCGTAGTGCTCCTGCGCGATGTAGCGCGGGTCCAGGATCCGGGACGTCGAGTCCAGCGGGTCGACCGCCGGGTAGATGCCCTTCTCGGAGATCGGACGCGACAGAACGGTGGTCGCGTCCAGGTGGGCGAAGGTGGTCGCCGGCGCCGGGTCGGTCAGGTCGTCCGCGGGGACGTAGATCGCCTGCATCGAGGTGATCGAGTGACCACGGGTCGAGGTGATGCGCTCCTGGAGGAGACCCATCTCGTCGGCCAGGTTCGGCTGGTAACCCACCGCGGAGGGCATCCGGCCGAGCAGGGTCGACACCTCGGAGCCCGCCTGGGTGTAGCGGAAGATGTTGTCGATGAAGAACAGCACGTCCTGCTTCTGCACATCGCGGAAGTACTCCGCCATGGTCAGACCCGCCAGGGCGACGCGCAGACGGGTGCCCGGCGGCTCGTCCATCTGACCGAAGACCAGCGCGGTCTTGTCGATGACGCCGGAGTCCGTCATTTCCTCGATGAGGTCGTTGCCCTCACGGGTGCGCTCGCCGACACCGGCGAACACCGACACACCGTCGTGGTTGTTGGCCACGCGGTAGATCATTTCCTGGATCAGAACGGTCTTGCCGACACCGGCACCACCGAACAGACCGATCTTGCCGCCCTTGACGTACGGGGTCAGCAGGTCGATGACCTTGATGCCGGTCTCGAACATCTCGGTCTTGGACTCGAGCTGGTCGAAGGACGGCGCCTTGCGGTGGATCGCCCAGCGCTCGGTGACCTCGGAGGCCGCCTCGGGCTTGTTCAGGATCTCACCAAGGGTGTTGAACACCTTGCCCTTGGTGACGTCGCCGACGGGGACGGTGATGCCGTCGCCGGTGTCGGTCACCGCGGCCTGGCGGACCAGACCGTCGGTGGGCTGCATCGAGATCGCACGAACCAGACCCTCACCCAGGTGCTGGGCGACCTCAAGGGTCAGGATCTTCTTCTTGCCGGCCTCGGCCGGGTCGGAGACCTCGACGGTCAGGGCGTTGTAGATCTCCGGCATCGCGTCGACGGGGAACTCCACGTCGACGACCGGGCCGATGACCCGCGCGACGCGGCCCGTAGCCGTGGCCGTTTCAACAGTGGTGGTCATAGTGGTCAGTCACTCCCCGCGGTCGCGTCGGCCAGAGCGCTGGCGCCACCGACGATCTCGCTGATTTCCTGGGTGATTTCGGCCTGTCGGGCCTCATTGGCAAGCCGCGAGAGCGACTTGATGAGCTCTTCCGCATTGTCGGTCGCCGACTTCATCGCACGACGCGTGGCGGCGTGCTTGGAGGCGGCGGCCTGCAGAAGCGCGTTGTAGATCCGCGACTCGACGTACCGCGGCAGCAGGGCGTCCAGGACGTCCTCGGCCGACGGCTCGAAGTCGAAGAGCGGAAGGATCTCGCCCTTGGCCGACTCCTCCGACTCCGCCGCCTTGTCCAGGCTGAGCGGCAGCAGGCGGTCGCCGAGCGCCGTCTGCGTCATCATCGAGACGAACTCGGTGTAGACGATGTGGAGTTCGTCCACGCCGCCGTCCGCGGTGTCCTTCTGGACGGCCTCGATCAGCGGTGCGGCAATCGCCTTCGCGTCGCCGTACGCCGGGCTGTCGGTGAAGCCGGTCCACGATTCCACGATCTTGCGCTCGCGGAAGCTGTAGTACGACACACCCTTGCGCCCGACGATGTAGACGTCGACCTCTTTGCCCTCGGCCTTGAGCCGCTCGGTGAGCTGCTCCGAGGCCTTGATGACGTTGGCGGAGTAGCCGCCGGCCAGACCGCGGTCGCTCGTGATGAGCAGCAGCGCGGCCCGCGTCGGCTTCTCGGCCTCCGTCGTCAGCGGGTGCTGGGTGTTCGAGCCCGTGGCAACCGCGGTCACCGCGCGGGTCAGTTCACTCGCGTACGGCGTCGATGCCGCCACCTGACGCTGCGCCTTGACGACGCGCGAGGCGGCGATCATCTCCATCGCCCTGGTGATCTTCTTGGTCGCGGTGACGGAGCGGATGCGACGCTTGTAGACCCGGAGCTTGGCTCCCATGGATCAGGTCCCTTCCGTCGTCACTTGCTGGTGCCGGCCGGGGCGTCCTCGCCGAGCAGCTTGCCGTCCGAGGTCTCGAACTGCCGCTTGAAGCCGTCGACGGCCTCGGCGATCGCGCCGATGGTGTCGTCGGACATCTTGGCGCCCTCGCGGATGCTGGTCAGCAGGTCCTTCTTCTCCCGGTGGAGGTGGTCGAGGAGCTCCCGCTCGAAGCGGCGGATGTCCTCGACCGGGACGTCGTCCATCTTGCCGTTGGTGCCGGCCCAGATGGAGACGACCTGGTCCTCGGTCGCGTACGGGGAGTACTGCGGCTGCTTGAGCAGCTCGGTCATGCGCTTACCGCGCTCGAGCTGCGCCTTCGAGGCCGCGTCCAGGTCGGAACCGAAGGCGGCGAACGCCTCCAGCTCGCGGTACTGGGCGAGGTCCACGCGAAGTCGGCCGGAGACCTGACGCATGGCCTTGTGCTGGGCGGAACCACCGACACGGGAGACGGAGATACCGACGTTCAGGGCCGGACGCTGGTTGGCGTTGAACAGGTCCGACTCCAGGAAGCACTGGCCGTCGGTGATGGAGATGACGTTGGTCGGGATGAACGCCGACACGTCGTTCGCCTTGGTCTCGACGATCGGCAGACCGGTCATCGAACCCGAGCCCATGTCGTCGGAGAGCTTGGCGCAGCGCTCCAGCAGACGCGAGTGCAGGTAGAAGACGTCGCCCGGGTAGGCCTCGCGGCCCGGCGGACGGCGCAGCAGCAGGGACACGGCGCGGTAGGCGTCGGCCTGCTTCGAAAGGTCGTCGAAGATGATCAGGACGTGCTTGCCCTGGTACATCCAGTGCTGGCCGATGGCCGAGCCGGTGTAGGGCGCCAGGTACTTGAAGCCCGCCGGGTCGGACGCCGGGGCGGCGACGATGGTGGTGTACTCCAGGGCGCCGGCCTCCTCCAGCGCACCGCGCACGGACGCGATGGTGGAGCCCTTCTGGCCGATGGCGACGTAGATGCAGCGGACCTGCTTCTTCGGGTCGCCCGAGCGCCAGTTGTCGCGCTGGTTGATGATCGTGTCGACGGCCAGGGCGGTCTTGCCGGTCTGGCGGTCACCAATGATCAGCTGACGCTGGCCGCGGCCGATCGGCACCATCGAGTCGACGGCCTTGTAGCCGGTCTCCATCGGCTCGTGCACCGACTTACGGACCATGACGCCCGGGGCCTGCAGCTCCAGGGCGCGGCGGCCCTCGGACTCGATCTCGCCGAGGCCGTCGATCGGGTTGCCCAGCGGGTCGACGACGCGGCCGAGGTAGCCCTCGCCCACGGCGACCGAGAGCACCTCACCGGTGCGCTGCACCGGCTGGCCCTGCTCGATGCCACTGAACTCGCCGAGGACGACTGCACCGATCTCGCGCTCGTCCAGGTTCAGCGCAAGACCGAGCGTGCCGTCCTCGAACTTCAGCAGTTCGTTCGCCATCGCCGAGGGAAGGCCCTCGACGTGCGCGATGCCGTCACCGGCATCGCTGACCGTGCCGACCTCTTCGCGCGAGGCCGCGTCCGGCTTGTACGCCTGGACGAAGTTCTCCAGCGCGTCCCGGATCTCCTCCGGCCGGATCGTGAGCTCCGCCATCTGGGTTCCCTGCTCTCCTTGTTGGGCCCGAAGTTACTTGCGGGTTTCCGAGGGGCTTGTCCCCTCGGGGGGTTTCCGCTTACGGCCCAACTCGGGCCGCCGTCGTGCTTGTGCTGCGTCGCAGCTGTTGAGTTGGTGGCTGGGTCAGCCGGCCATCCGCCGGGCCGCCTCTTCGAGGCGCTCCGCGATGGTCCCGTTGATGACCTCGTCGCCGATCCGGACCTGGACGCCGCCGAGGACCTCGGGGTCCACGTCGAGGTTCAGGTGGATCTGCCGTCCGTACACCGCGGTCAGCGCGGCGCCGAGGCGCTCCCGCTGCCCTTCGCTGAGGGGCACCGCGGAGGTGACCACCGCGACCACGCGGTTCCGACGGTGCGCGGCGAGCTTGGAGAGGGCATCGAGTCCCGCTTCCAGGCTACGGCCTCGCGGCTGGCTCACGAGACGGACCACCAGCCGCTCGGTGACCGGGTTGGCCCGGCCGCCCAGCAGCGAGTGCAGCAGCTCCGTCTTGGCCTGGTCCGGCGCGGTCCGGTCCGTCAGCGCGCTGCGCAGCTGAGGGGCCGAGGCGACGATCCGGCCGAACCGGAACAGCTCGTCCTCGACCTCGTCGAGCGCACCCGAGCGCTGGGCCGCGGCGAGGTCGGCGCTGTAGCCGAGCTCCTCGATCGCGTCCACCAGGTCGCGCGAGCGCGACCAGCGGGAGCGGACCATGCCGGTGACCAGCTGGACGGCCGGGCCGCCGATCTGGTTGCCGAGCAGCCGCTGGGCCAGTTCGGCCCGCGCCTCGCTGCCCTGCGCCGGGTCGGTCAGGACCCGACGCAGCGACACCTCGCGGTCGAGCAGAGCGGTGACGGCAGCCAGCTCCTCGGCGAGCTTCGCCGCGTCGACGGAAGCGTCGTCCGTCAGCGCGTCGAGCTGCTCGCGTGCGGAGGCGAGTGCCTCGCGGCTCGCTCCGTTCATCGGCCGGCCTCAGCCTTCGTCGCGTCCGACGCCGCCTGGGCCTCGAGCTCGTCGAGGAAGCGGTCGATGGTCCGGCTCTGCCGGGCGGCGTCCTCGAGGGACTCGCCGACGAGCTTGCCGGCCAGTTCGGTGGCGAGGGTGCCAACGTCCTGACGCAGCGACTGCGCGGCCGCCTTCCGGTCCGCCTCGATCTGGGCGTGACCGGCAGCGATGATCTCCTCACGCTGCCGCTGGCCCTCGGCCCGCATCTCGGCGATGAGCGTCGCGCCCTGCTCCTGCGCCTCCTGGCGCAGACGCGCGGCCTCGTGGCGGGCGTCAGCCAGCTGAGCCCGGTAGTCCTCGAGGACCTGCTGGGCCTCGGCCTTCATGGCCTCGGCTTCCTCCATCTGGCCTTCGATCTTGAGCCTGCGCTCGTCCAGAACCTTGTTGATGTTCGGGAGGAGCTTCTTGGCCAGGATGCCGAAGACGATGAAGAAGGCGACGAGACCGATGACCAGCTCTGGAATCGGCGGGACCAGGGGGTTCTCGGGAACCTCCGCCGCCATGTTGACCAGGGTCACAACAATGCCTTCCGTCTAAATGGGCGTCGTCGAGCGATGCGCTTACTTGTACGCGTAGCCCATGACGATGCCGATGAGGGCGAGCGCCTCACAGAAGGCGAAACCCATGATCTGGTTGGTGCGGATCAGGCCGGCCGCCTCGGGCTGGCGGGCGAGGGCCTGGGTGCCGTTACCGAAGATGATGCCGACGCCGACGCCGGGGCCGATGGCCGCGAGGCCGTAACCGACGGAGGCGATGTTGCCGGTGAGGCCGGCGGCGAGGTTGACAGTCTCCAGAGCAGCGGACATGCCGTTACTTCCTTCTCTTTCACGGACCGGTGGGGGTTGGCCACCGGAGGACTGAATCGATTTGCGGGAGCCGGGGTGCTCAGTGGTTCTCGGCGAGCGCGCCCTGGACGTAGTTGCAGGCCAGGAGCACGAAGACGTACGCCTGAACGGCCTGGATGAAGAGCTCGAAGGCGGTCATCACGATGGTCATCAGGAACGACGCGCCCGCGTAGACGATGCCTACGCCGTTCAGCAGGTACCAGCTGGCGATGGTGAACATCAGGATCAGCATGTGACCGGCGAACATGTTGGCGAAGAGCCGCACCGCGTGGGTGAAGGGCCGGATGATCAGGTGCTGGAGCAGCTCGAGCACCATGATCAGCGGGAGAACCCAGCCGAGCGACTTGTCGTAGCCGGAGAGGTTCTTCAGGGCGCCGACGAATCCGTGCCGCTTGAAGGTCAGCGACATCCAGATGATGTAGACGACCAGCGCGAGGCCGATGGGGAAGGCGATGACCGAGGTGACCGGGAACTGCGCGACGGGGATGATGGACCAGAGGTTCATGATCCACACGAAGAAGAACAGCGACACCATGAAGGGGACGTACTTGTCGCCCTCCTTCTTGCCGAGCGCGTCATAGACGAGCCCGCGGCGTACGAAGTCGTATCCCGCTTCGCCGATCATCTGCAGCTTGCCGGGGACCACCTTGGCCCTGCCGAATGCGGCCCAGAAGAACCACACGACCACGACGGTGCTGAGCAGGGCGAGCAGCATCGGCTTGTTGAACTCAAAGCCACCGACGGTGAAGAGCGGCTTGAAGACGAACGAATGAAGGCCCGGGGACTCGAAGCCACACCCCGGAATAAAGAGGTGACAGTTCGCGTCGAAGGCGAGCATCGTTTCAGCACTCACCGCGGGCTCCTTCAGCGTGGCGCATGGGTACGGCAACCTCGTTGTGTCGGCGCGGCGTTGAGCCACGGAGCGGCACTGGACTGGTCTTACGGATTAGGGGGCGGCGGCCGGCCGGTGCTGGGCCGGGCCGAATCACAGGCATCGGCCGCGAGAACTGCCCATGGGATTCCTCGGAATCTGGGAGCTCAGCCGCCTGCGCCATCTGTGCCGCAGTTGGCACCGGACGATAGCAGGCCCGCATGAGGGCATTTATCCCGGCCCTACGTCTCACGTCGGCGACCCCGCCGTCTCCGCGTTCTTCGTCTCCGCGGAGTCGGGATTCACGTACAGAATCTTCTCCTTCATATGACCGCGGGTCTGAGCCGCGATCCATACGAGGGTGGCGCCGAGCAGCGTGAACGCAAATACCTTTGTGTCAAAGAGCGTTGTGTCCTTGAACGCGATCACGAAGACCGCGACGAGCAGGATCTGCACGGTGTACAGCAGCAGGCCCATCATCTGGAACAGCTGCGGAAGCTTCTTGGCGGTCTGCTGCAGGATCACGAGCCCGGCACCCATCACGAGCACCACCAGCGCCGTGCCGAGGACGGCACCGAGCACTGCCGTCCCGCCCGCGACCACAGCGCTCAGGGCAGCGGCGATGGCGCCGATGGCGAGCGTGGGCACAACGGCGTGAAGGAGTAGTCGGGCGTCATTCGACTGCATGGCGGCGCTCCGGCAAAAGGTGGGGGTGTGTCGTCGAGGACGAGCGTAGACCCGGCCTGAGGCGGAACCTGAGGCCAAAGGGCCGTCGCACTACGGTCCTTCGGCTCTATCGCCGGGTTTCGTGAACGGTATCACAAACTATTTGATGAGGTCTTTACCTGGTTCGTGTGGACCCTGTCACACCTGAGCGTGAACCTGCGCGTTGGTGCACTGACAGCCAGGTAAATGTCTGGTATTGCGTCAACCATGGCGGTTTCCGACCCCCTTGCGGGTGATGCGGTCACCGTCTCAGCGGTTACTTCCCGCTTTACGGCGGTCCACGAAGCGTGACCGGTCGCCGATCGCGGTGGCTCCGTTGATGCCCGCCGGGACCGGCTCGGGCTCCGCTTCCGCGTCGGCCTGGGCCACGCCGTCCGCCGCCGCCACGGCCTCGGCCGGCCCGCGCCGGCTCCGCCGGTACCGCGGCGGAACCATCCACTCCGCCCAGCGCGGCGCCCGCGGCGTGAAGCGCGGGAGCAACAGCAGCACCAGACCCACCGCGCTCAGCAGCACGATGCCCAGCACGATCCACATGCTGGCGTTGTTCACCGAGTACGCGACCGCCCCGAAGGCGATCAGCGCCGACCAGAAGTACATGATCAGCACCGCGCGGCTGTGCGAATGACCGATCTCCAGCAGCCGGTGGTGCAGATGTCCGCGGTCAGCGGCGAACGGCGACTGGCCCTTCCACGTACGCCGCACAATGGCCAGAATCAGGTCGGCCACCGGCACCGCGATGACCGTCAGCGGCAGCAGCAGCGGGATGTAGACGGGCACCATCGCGTGGGTCGCCTCGCGCACACCGCCGGTCTTCTCCCCCAGCAGATCCGGGTCCACCTGGCCGGTGATCGAGACCGCGCCGGCCGCCATCACCAGACCGATCAGCATCGAGCCGGAGTCGCCCATGAAGATCCGCGCCGGATGCATGTTGTGCGGCAGAAAGCCCAGGCACATGCCCATCAGGACGACCGAGAAGAGCGTCGCGGGCGCGGCGGCCTCGATGCCGTAGCCGTACCAGAGCCGGTAGGCGTACATGAAGAACGCCGCGGCGGCGATGCAGACCATGCCGGAGGCCAGGCCGTCCAGGCCGTCGACGAAGTTGACGGCGTTGATGGTGATGACGACCAGCGCGACGGTCAGCAGCGTGCCCTGCATCGGCGTCAGCGAGACCGTGCCGACGCCCGGGACCGGGATCCACAGGATCGTCAGGCCCTGAAGGACCATCACTCCCGCGGCGATCATCTGGCCGCCGAGCTTGACCAGCGCGTCCACGCCCCACTTGTCGTCCAGCACGCCGAGGATCCAGATCAGCGCGGCGCCCGACAGCAGCGCCCGCGGCTCGTTGGAGCTCTCGAAGACGCTCTTGAGGTTCGTCAGATGCGAGGCGACCAGGAGGCCCGCGCACAGCCCGCCGAACATCGCGATACCACCGAGCCGCGGCGTCGGTTCGCGGTGTACGTCACGCGCGCGGATCTCCGGCATCGCACCGGCCGCGATCGCGAATTTCCGCACCGGACCGGTCAGCAGGTAGGTCACCGCGGCCGTGACGCACAGCGTCAGCAGGTATTCACGCACGGGCTGCCCCATAGATATAGCTGGCCATCACAGCCACACACCATATGCGTGTCCGCCCTCTGGCCGTGAATACAGGGGAAGACGCGGGCCACCCCCGGACGGTTCCCGCGGGCCCCGGTGGTCAGCCGCGATCGGGATAAGGCGGAAAGCGGTGGACCAATGCCACGGTCTCGGCGCGGGCCGCGGTGTCCTCGCGCAGCGCCGCCCCGATCAGTTCGGCGATCAGCCGCATCTCGGCCTCGCCCATCCCCTGCGTCGTCACCGCGGCCGTGCCCAGCCGGATGCCGTACCGCCGGGCCGCGCGCCGCTCGGCCGACTCCGTGCACGGCAGCGCGCAGGTGTCCAGCACGATCCCGGCGGCCGCCAGCCGGCCCCGGGCGGTGCGCGCGTCCAGCTCCAGCGGCGCGGTGTCGGCGGTGATCAGATGAGTGTCCGTACCGCCGGTGCCGACCGTCAGCCCCTGCTCCGCCAGCCCCTGGGCGAGGCTGCGGGCATTGGCGACGACCTGATGGGCGTACGCGCCGAACGCGGGCGTGGCGGCCTCCGCGAAGGCCACCGCCTTGGCCGCGACCGCGTTCATCTGAGCGCCCCCCTGGGTGAAGGGGAACACCGCCCGGTCGATCCGCTCGGCCAGCTTCGCGCCGCACAGCACCATCCCGCCGCGCGGCCCGCGCAGCACCTTGTGGGTGGTGGCACACACCACATCGGCGTACGGGACCGGGCTGGGCGCCGCGCCCCCGGCGATCAGCCCGATCGGGTGCGCGACATCCGCGATCAGATAGGCACCGACCTCGTCGGCGATGTCACGGAAGGCCGCGTAGTCGATGTGCCGGGGATACGAGATCGAACCGCACACGATCGCCCTGGGACGGCGCTCGCGGGCCAGCGCGCGCACCGCGTCGTAATCCAGCAGCCCGCTCTCCTCGTCGAGGCCGTATCCGGCGAAGTCGAACCACCGGCCGGAGAAGTTGGCGGGCGATCCGTGGGTGAGGTGGCCGCCGTGCGGGAGGGACATGGCCAGGACCGTGTCCCCCGGGCGCAGCAGGGCGGCGTAGGCGGCCAGTACGGCCGAAGACCCGCTGTGGGGCTGGACGTTGGCGTGTTCGGCGCCGAACAGGGCCTTGGCGCGCTCCACGGCGATCCGCTCGGCGAGGTCGACGATCTCGCAGCCGCCGTGGTGCCGGGCGCCCGGATATCCCTCGGCGTACTTGTTGCCGAGCGGGGAGCCGAGGGCGGCGAGCACGGCGGGTGAGGTGTAGTTCTCCGCGGCGATCAGCTGGAGGCCGTCGGCCTGCCGGGCGCTCTCGGCGAGGAGCACCCCGGCGATCTCCGGGTCCTGGCTCAGCAGCGCGTCGAAGTCGGGGGCGCCGGCCGGGCGGGCGGTGCCGTCGCGGGCGGATGCCCGCGCCCGCTCCTCGGCGGCCTTGCTCTCACTGCGGGCTGACGCGGTGGTGGCGGACATCGCTGGCTCCGGGCCTCGTACGGGGACGTAGTCCCAATGTAGGCGCGGTGGAGCGATCGGGCGCGGTGTGTGCGGCGCACGGGCTGCGGCCCGGCTCTGGGCCCGGCCCTGACCCCGTGGGGCAGGCCCTAGGCGCGCGCCGGGACTCCCGTTAGCGCCGTGACGACCGGGTCCAGCGCCTGGTTGATCTCGTCCCCGATGGAGCGGAAGAAGGTGATGGGGGCGCCGTAGGGGTCGTAGACCTCGTCGGACTCCGGGTTGGGCGCCAGCAGCCAGCCGCGCAGCGCGGCGGCGGCGCCGACCAGCGCCCGTGCCCGCTCGACCAGCCCGCCGTCCGGCAGGTCCGGGTCGGGCTCGGGCAGCGTGGCGGGGTCTATGGCCCGCACCAGCCGGTTGAATTCCTTGAGCGTGAAGGTGCGCAGCCCCGCGGAATGGCCCATCGAGATGACCTGGGCGCGGTGGTCGCGGGTCGCGGTGAGCACCAGGTCGGCGCGGATGACGTGCTCATCGAGCAGCTCGCGGCCGAGGAAGCCGTCCGGGTCCGCACCGTAGTCGCTGCACACCGTGGCGGCGTGCGCCTCCATGGGGGCGCCTTCGTGCCCCCAGGTGCCGGCGCTCTCCACCAGCAGCCCGCCGCTGCGGTCCGCGCCGAGCCGCAGCTCCAGGGCACGCCGGTGCAGCCGCTCGGTGATCGGCGAGCGGCAGACGTTGCCCGTGCTGACGTGCAGGATCCGGAAGGGACGGGCAGGGGGAAGCAGGAGGTCGTGGTCCGGTCCCGCTATGCCACGCCCCAGGGGCGCCATCAATTGGCCACCTCGAGCTCGGGTACCACCTTGCGCAGCTCCTCCGCGCTGAGCGCGCCCTCGCGCAGCAGCACCGGGATCTTGCCCGTGACATCGACGATCGACGACGGTACGGCGGCGGGGGTGGGACCGCCGTCGAGATAGACGGAGACGGAGTCGCCCAGCATCTCCTGCGCGGCGTCGCAGTCCTGCGGCGAGGGGTGGCCGGTGAGGTTGGCGCTGGAGACGGCCATCGGGCCGAATTCGGTGAGCAGCTCGATCGCGACGGGGTGCAGCGGCATCCGTACCGCGACCGTGCCGCGGGTCTCGCCCAGGTCCCAGGTCAGCGACGGCTGGTGCTTGGCGACGAGGGTCAGCGCGCCGGGCCAGAAGGCGTCGACCAGCTCCCAGGCCTGCTCGGAGAAGTCCGTGACCAGCCCGTGGAGGGTGTTGGGCGACCCGACGAGGACCGGGGAGGGCATCCCGCGCCCGCGGCCCTTGGCCTCCAGCAGATCGCCGACGGCCTCGGCGCTGAAGGCGTCCGCGCCGATGCCGTAGACGGTGTCGGTCGGCAGCACGACCAGTTCGCCGCGGCGGATGGCCGAGGCGGCCTCGCGCAGACCGGTCGCGCGGTCGGTCGCGTCGTTGCAGTCGTAACGCCGTGCCATTGCGTCTCCTTCACGCTGCGATTCGTCAATACGATAGTGCGGAACGTCACCGCATCATTACGATCTGTCCTGTGCCGCGAGGCCGCGGGCAGGGCCTGTCCTTCGTGCGTCCGCTCCGGTGGCCGGGCGAGCGGCCCGTCGGGCGGAGTCACCTGACGGTCCTCCCGGGATACGGGGCGGCATGCTCCTCGGGGCGGCTCACGGCAGCGCCTTTCGGGCGGTCGCGAAACGCGGGCGGTTGTTGAGGTCGGGGTGGTCGGCCGCGTCCGCCCAGCCCTTCTCCTCGGTGAAGATCCATGGCACCTGCCCGCCCTGGGTGTCGGCGTGCTCGATGACCACCACACCGCCGGGCCGCAGCAGGCGGTGTGCGGTCCGCTCGATGCCGCGGATGGTGTCCAGGCCGTCCTGGCCCGAGAACAGCGCCAGCTCGGGGTCGTGGTCGCGGGCCTCGGGTGCGACGTACTCCCACTCGGTCAGCGGGATGTACGGCGGGTTGGAGACGACCAGGTCGACCTGCCCGTCCAGCTCGGGCAGCGCGGTCAGCGCGTCGCCGTGGTGGAGAACGACGCGGGACCCCTCGACGTTCTTGCGCGCGTACTCCAGGGCCTCTTCGGACAGCTCCACGGCGTGCACCCGCGAACGCGGCACCTCCTGCGCGAGGGCCAGGGCGATGGCGCCCGAGCCCGTGCACAGGTCGACGATCAGCGGCTCGACGACATCCATGGCCCGTACGGCGTCTATGGCCCAGCCGACCACCGACTCGGTCTCCGGGCGGGGTACGAACACCCCTGGCCCGACGGTGAGTTCGAGGTAGCGGAAGAAGGCGCGGCCGGTGATGTGCTGGAGCGGTTCGCGCGCCTCACGGCGGGCGATGGCCTCCCAGTAGCGGGCGTCGAAGTCCGCGTCGGGGACCGTGTGCAGCTGGCTCCGCTTGACGCCGTGCACATGCGCGGCGAGCTCCTCGGCGTCGAAACGCGGTGAGGGCACGCCGGCGTCGGCCAGTCGCTGGGTGGCCTGGGCCACCTCTGCGAGCAGCAGAGACCGGGAGCTCGGCCCGCGGCGCGGCCGCTGGGGGTCGCTGTGCCCCCCGGGAGATTGCTGCACTGGGGTCCTCCAGCCGGAACGTACAGGTTGTGCGGACTTGCTTACTGCGCGGCGGCGAGCTTCGCCGCCGAGTCGGCGTCGACGCACGCCTGGATGACCGGATCCAGCTCGCCGTCGAGTACCTGGTCCAAGTTGTACGCCTTGAAGCCGACCCGGTGGTCCGAGATCCGGTTTTCCGGGAAGTTGTACGTGCGGATCTTCTCGGAGCGGTCGACCGTGCGCACCTGGCTGCGACGGGCGTCGGCGGCCTCCTGCTCGGCGGCCTCCTGGGCGGCGGCCAGCAGCCGGGAACGCAGGATGCGCATGGCCTGCTCCTTGTTCTGGAGCTGGCTCTTCTCGTTCTGGCAGGAGGCGACCACACCGGTCGGGATGTGCGTGATGCGCACCGCGGAGTCGGTGGTGTTGACGGACTGGCCGCCGGGGCCCGAGGAGCGGTACACGTCGATGCGGAGGTCGTTCATGTTGATCTCGACATCGACCTCTTCGGCCTCGGGGGTCACCAGGACGCCCGCCGCGGAGGTGTGGATGCGGCCCTGCGACTCGGTCGCGGGCACCCGCTGGACGCGGTGCACCCCGCCCTCGTACTTCAGGCGCGCCCAGACGCCCTGGCCGGGCTCGGTCGCGCCGTTGCCGCCCTTGGTCTTCACGGCGACCTGGACGTCCTTGTAGCCGCCGAGCTCGGACTCGGTGGAGTCGATGATCTCGGTCTTCCAGCCGACCCGCTCGGCGTAGCGCAGATACATGCGCAGCAGGTCGCCGGCGAACAGGGCCGACTCGTCGCCGCCCGCGCCCGCCTTGATCTCCAGGAGGACGTCCTTGTCGTCGCTGGGGTCGCGCGGCACCAGCAGCAGTCGCAGCTTTTCGGTCAGCTCCTCGCGCCGGGCGTCGAGCTCCTTGACCTCGTCGGCGAAGTCCGGATCGTCCGCGGCGAGCTCGCGCGCGGTCTCCATGTCGTCGCCGGTCTGCCGCCAGGAACGGTAGGTGCTGATGATCGGGGTCAGCTCGGAGTAGCGCTTGTTGAGCCGCGTGGCCTCGCGCTGGTCGGCATGGACCGCGGGGTCGGCCAGCCGCTTCTCGAGATCGGCGTGCTCGCCGACCAGTTCCTCGACCGCCTCGAACATCGTGTGTTCCTCTGCTGACTGACTGGACTTGCCGCGGATGCCCTCGTACGGGACCGGGCGCCTCCCGGCGGGACGCGGGGAGGCCTGACGACAAAGACGCCGGCCCGGTCACCCCTGTCCAGGGGCGACCGGAGACCGGCGCCTTGCGGGTCGCTACTTCTTGGCAGCAGCGGCGGACTTGCCGAAGCGCGCCTCGAAGCGGGCCACGCGGCCGCCGGTGTCCATGATCTTCTGCTTGCCCGTGTAGAACGGGTGGCACTCGGAGCAGATGTCGGCGCGGATGCTGCCGCCGGCAACGGTGCTACGGGTGGTGAACGACGCGCCACAGGTGCAGCTGACCTGGGTCTCGACGTACTCCGGGTGGATGTCGCGCTTCAAGGGATTCTCCTAGGTTCGGGAGTGCACCGGGTCGTGTCGCGGGTTACGTCACGTGAACCGGGGCCGACGGTCCAGTCTGCCAGGACTAGCCGTATCTCCCAAAACCGGGGTAGGTCCGCAGCTATTCCCCACCCGGCCCGCCGGGCGTTCCCCACCCGGCCCGGCAGGCATTCCCCACCCGGCCCGCCCGGCTTTCCCCCGCCCGTTGCCGGGGCCCGCACGGCCCCGGCAGCGGGTACGGCGGCTACTTCACGTACCGTCCCGTGCCGCCGGTGTCACCGGCCGAGCCCTTGAGCGCGGCCTTCGGGATGGCCCGGTCCTGCCGCAGCGCGTCCCAGACCTGCTTGCCCTGCTTGACCAGCGGTATCACCCGGTCCGGGTTGGCCGGGTCGTAGGCCACCGGCAGCGTCACCATGTCGATGTGGTCCGAGCCGATGGAGCCCAGGCTCTTGGCCAGCCCGGTCAGCTCGCTCACCGAGTTGAGGTCGGTGTCGGTGGTGATGGCCTTGGTGGCGGTGTCCGCGACGTCGTAGAGCTTGGTGGGGTTGGTCAGCACCCCGACGTTCCTGACCTGGTCCATCAGCGCCTTGATGAAGGTCTGCTGGAGCTGGATACGGCCCAGGTCGCTGCCGTCGCCGCCGGGCACGCCGTGCCGGGTCCGCACGAGGCCGAGCGAGTCCTCGCCGTTCAGCGTGTGCTTGCCGGGCCGCAGGTGCAGGTGGCTGTCGTTGTCGTCGATCGGCTTGGTGGTGGTGATGTCCACGCCGCCCAGCGCGTCGATGAGCCTCTTGAAGCCGGTGAAGTCCACCTCGATGAAGTGGTCCATCCGGATCCCGCTGATCGACTCGACGGTCTTCACGGCGCAGGCCGGGCCGCCGACCTCGTAGGCGGTGTTGAACATCGCCCGCTGCGCACCGGGGACGACCTGGCCGTTCTTGGTGCAGTCCGGTCTCTTGACCATGGTGTCGCGGGGCACGCTGACGACGCTGGCCTTCCGGTGGCCCTTGTAGACGTGGACGACCATGGCGGTGTCGGAGCGGGCGCCGCCCTCGTCCTTGCCGTACTTGCCGTTCTTGCCGGCCCGGGAGTCCGACCCCATCACCAGGATGTCCATCGAGCCGTTGTCGACGTTCTGGGGGCGGTCGTGCCCGAGGGCGGCGTTGATGTCGACGCCCTTGAGGTTGCCGTTCAGCTTGAAGTAGACGTAGCCGAGTCCGGCCCCGCCGAGCAGTACGGCGCTGACCAGCGCGCACATGGTGATCGTCAGTGCCCGGCGGCGCCGGGTCGGGCCCCTGCGCCGGCGGCCCGTGGCACGTATGCCGCGGGCACGGCTTTCGGCCGTCATCGCGGTCCCGTTGCTGTCCGCCATCTGCTCCTCAGTCCTTGGTCTCTCGACTACTCCTCGCCGCACCGTGCTCCGTGCTTCACGGCCTGTGGTGTCTGGTCAGACGGGAGGTAGAGGGGAAGGGTTGCACAGCGTGGTGTGTGCGCTTTCTTAGGAACGGAGCGGGTGCGCGCGCGGCGGTTCGGGACTTTCGTCCTTCTCACCTGCGCTTACGGCGCGTTTTCCGATGATCCGTGAACAGTTGTACGGCGCACGATCCTGTGCGGAAGGTCTCAGGAAGGGCACGGTCGTGCCGCCGTCGGGGGCGGTGCGCATCACACCGGAGAGCACACAGCACGGAGCCCTCCCCACCCATAGGGGTGAGGAGGGCTCCGGAGCGGCGTCGCCGCGGGCGTCAGTCGTTGCTGTTGCCCACGCCCGGCGTCGTCTTCTGGATCTGGAGCAGGAACTCCGCGTTGGACTTCGTCTGCTTCATCTTGTCCAGCAGCAGCTCGATGGCCTGCTGCTGGTCCAGGGCGTGCAGCACCCGGCGCAGCTTCCAGACGACGGACAGCTCGTCGCTGCCCATCAGGATCTCTTCCTTACGGGTGCTGGACGCGTCGACGTCCACCGCCGGGAAGATGCGCTTGTCCGAGAGCTTGCGGTCGAGCTTGAGCTCGAGGTTGCCGGTGCCCTTGAACTCCTCGAAGATCACCTCGTCCATCCGCGAACCGGTCTCGACCAGCGCGGTGGCCAGGATGGTCAGCGAACCGCCGTCCTCGATGTTGCGCGCGGCACCGAAGAAGCGCTTCGGCGGGTAGAGCGCGGTCGAGTCGACACCACCGGACAGGATGCGGCCGGAGGCGGGGGCTGCGAGGTTGTACGCGCGGCCCAGACGGGTGATGGAGTCCAGCAGGACGACCACGTCGTGACCCAGCTCCACGAGGCGCTTGGCGCGCTCGATGGCCAGCTCGGCGACCGTGGTGTGGTCCTCGGCCGGGCGGTCGAAGGTCGAGGAGATGACCTCGCCCTTGACCGACCGCTGCATGTCGGTGACCTCTTCCGGACGCTCGTCGACCAGGACGACCATCAGGTGGCACTCGGGGTTGTTGCGGGTGATCGAGTTGGCGATCGCCTGCATGATCATGGTCTTGCCGGTCTTCGGCGGGGCCACGATCAGACCACGCTGGCCCTTGCCGATCGGCGTGACCAGGTCGATGATCCGGGTCGTCAGGCCGCCCGACTCACCTTCCAGGCGCAGCCGCTCCTGCGGGTAAAGGGGCGTCAGCTTGCCGAACTCCGGCCGCTGGCGGCCCTGTTCGGGCGCCACGCTGTTGACGGTGTCGAGCCGCACCAGCGCGTTGAACTTCTCGCGGCGCTCGCCGTCCTTGGGCTGGCGGACCGCGCCGGTGACGTGGTCACCCTTGCGCAGGCCGTTCTTACGGACCTGGGCGAGCGAGACATACACGTCGTTCGGGCCGGGCAGGTAGCCGGAGGTCCGGATGAACGCGTAATTGTCGAGGATGTCGAGGATGCCCGCGACCGGGATCAGGACGTCGTCCTCGGTGACCTGCGGCTCGTTGCCGAAGTCCTCGCGGCCGCCACGACGGCCACGGCGGTCGCGGTAGCGCCCGCGACGGCCCCGGCGGCCGCCCTCGAAGTCGTCCTCGTCGTCCTGACGGCGGTTGTCGCGGTTGTCCCGCTGACGGTCGCCGCGCTGGCCGCCGTCGCCCGCGTCGCCCTTGCGGCGGTCCCCGCGGTCCTGACGGTCCCCGCGGTCCTGACGGTCGCCGCGCTGGCCGCGCTGGCCACGGTCACCGCGGTCGCCCTTCTGCTGGCGGTCCTGACGGTCGCCGCGGTCCTGACGGTCCTTGCTCGGCCGGCCCTCGGCGGTCTCCACCGCGGTCTCGGCCTTGGCCGTCGCCGTCTCGGTCCGCGCCTCGACCTTGGTGTCGGTCTTGACGTCGCCGGAGACGGTCTCGGGGCTGCCCGCGGCGGCGGTGGCCCGGCGCCGGCGGCGCTCACCGGCCGGCTGCTCGTCGCTGACGGGCTGGCCGGGGATCTCGATCTGCTGCTGGGCGGCCGCGGGCTGCTCGGTGGCCTTGTCGGCCTTGGCGGCCTTGTCGGCGCCCTTGTCGGCCGCGTCCTCGCCCGTACGGGCCTTGGAGGTCGCACGGCGCTTCGGCTTGGTCTCGGTGGCTGCGGGCGCGTCGGCCTTGGCCGCGGCACCGGAGCCCCCGGCCTGCTTCTCCTTGATGACCTCGATCAGCTGGCTCTTGCGCATCCGCGCGGTGCCCTTGATGCCGAGGCCGGAGGCAACCTGCTGCAGCTCTGCCAGGACCATGCCGTCAAGGCCGGTGCCAGAACGGCGGCGCCGCGTGGTTGCGGGCGCGGCGGGAGCGTCCGTGGCGGGCGCGGTGGCACTGCCATCGGTGCGCACGCCCATCAGATCGGTGGTGTCGCTCACGAAGGGTCCTTCCCTGGAGCGGGCGTCGGCCTGTCTGGCTCGGCGACCGGGTTGTGCTGTCCGGCTCGATGTCCTTGGTCTTGCGGACCGGGCCGGGGCGGTGGTCCCGCCGGAAATGGCGGAAAGATCAATTCATGGTTCCGGCGTGAAGAGATGCAGAGTGACTCATGACGCCACGCCGATTCCGGAGCGTGCTCACTTCTGCTCAGGCAATTGCTCCAAGCAGTTTGGGAGGCTCCCGGAAGAAGAGTGGTCCCGACTGGGGACACCAAGCACCGCACCGCATAGGTGTCGGGTACTGACTTGAGGTTAACACTACCGGATCCAACAAACATTCCCCCTCTCCAAGACCGGCAATCAGTCGATCACAAGCGTGATCACCCGGCGAGCGGCAGCACGCAGGTGCCCGCCGCATCGAGGGTCAGCCGATTGGCCGCCCACCCCTCTCCCGCCAGCGCGGCGACCTTGTCGGCCGCCGCGTCCTCAACCAGTGCGAGCACGGTCGGGCCCGCACCGGAGACAACTGCGGGGACGCCGTCCGCGCGCAGTTGGTTCACCAGGGCCACGCTCTCCGGCATCGCGGGGGCGCGGTATTCCTGGTGAAGTCGGTCCTCGGTCGCGGCAAGCAGCAGCTCGGGGCGCCTGGTCAGGGCCTCGACGAGCAGTGCGGCACGACCGGCGTTGGCCGCGGCGTCCACATGCGGGACGGTGCGCGGCAGCAGTCCGCGGGCGGTCTCGGTGAGCACCGGCTTGCCGGGCACGAAGACCACCGGAACGATGGAATCGGCGGGATCCATCCGGATCGCCCGCGCGGTTCCGCCGTCCATCCAGGCGAGCGTGAAGCCACCCATCAGGCACGCGGCGACGTTGTCGGGGTGGCCCTCGATCTCAGTGGCCAGCTCCAGCAGCGCGGTGTCGTCGAGCTTCTGCTCGCCGCCTATGGTCACGGCGCGGGCGGCGACGATGCCGGCGCAGATGGCGGCCGACGAGGAGCCCAGGCCGCGGCCGTGCGGGATGCGGTTGGCGCAGACGATTTCCAGGCCGCGCGGCTGTCCGCCCAGCCGGTCGAAGGCGGCGCGCATCGACCGTACGAGCAGGTGGTTCTCGTCGCGCGGGAGGGTGTCGGCGCCCTCACCTGCGATGTCGACGTGCAGACCGGAGTCGGCGACGCGCACCACGACGTCGTCGTAAAGGCCCAGGGACAGACCGAGGGCGTCGAAGCCGGGACCGAGATTGGCGCTGGAAGCGGGGGTGCGCACCCGGACGGCGGCGGCGCGGAACGCGGGACCGGCCATCGCTCGATGACTCTCCTTGATTGATGCTGCGGTACTGCCCCAGATCACCGGCACCGTGGCGCCCGAGCGACTCATGGGGTCTGTTCTGACTTGCCCTGCGCACCACTGCGTTATGCCGTGGGGAGGGGAGTTGGGTGCCAGCCTATCGAAGGAAGGTTCTGTGGCGACATAGGGCGCACAGGAGGCGCACGATGCGTGTCGCGCGCCTTCCTGTGCCTCGACGTCTTCTTCCGCGGGCTTTGCACCTTTGCACACCGGTCGGTGTGCGGATTTGCGGGGCGGCGGCCGCCCCGTGCCGCGGGTCCGTACGCGCAGTTCCTGCCCGTACGGACCGCGGGTCACGCCGGACGGTCAGGCCAGGCCCAGCCGCTCGGCGGCGGCGTCGGCGTCGATCGGGACCGTGACGGGCTGCGGCGCGCCGGCCACCGCCCAGTCCGGGTCCTTGAGGCCGTTGCCGGTGACCGTGCAGACGATCTTCTGGCCGGGGTCGACCTTGCCCTCTTCGGCGGCCTTGAGCAGACCGGCGACGGACGCGGCCGAGGCGGGCTCGACGAAGACGCCCTCCTGGGAGGCCAACAGGCGGTAGGCGGCGAGGATTTGACGGTCGGTCACGTCGTCGATGAGGCCGCCGGACTCGTCCCGGGCACGCTCGGCGAACTCCCACGAGGCGGGGTTGCCGATGCGGATCGCGGTGGCGATGGTGTGCGGGTCCTTGACGACCTCGCCGCGCACGATCGGCGCACTGCCGGAGGCCTGGAAGCCCCACATCCGCGGGGTGTGGGTGGCGATGCCGTCGGCCGCGTACTCCCGGTAGCCCTTCCAGTACGCCGTGATGTTTCCGGCGTTGCCGACCGGCAGTACGTGGATGTCGGGCGCGTCGTCGAGCATGTCGACGATTTCGAAGGCGGCGGTCTTCTGGCCCTCGATGCGCACCGGGTTCACGGAGTTCACGAGTGCGACGGGGTAGTTGTCCGACAGGCCGCGGGCCAGCGTCAGGCAGTCGTCGAAATTCCCGTCGATCTGCAGGATCTTCGCGCCGTGCACGAGCGCCTGGCCCATCTTGCCGAGCGCGATCTTGCCCTGCGGGACGAGCACCGCGCAGACCATGCCGGCCCGCACCGCGTAGGCGGCGGCCGAGGCGGAGGTGTTGCCCGTGGAGGCGCAGATGACGGCCTTGGCGCCCTCCTCCTTGGCGCGGGTGATCGCCATCGTCATCCCGCGGTCCTTGAAGGAGCCGGTGGGGTTGGCGCCCTCGACCTTGAGATGCACCTCACAGCCGGTGCGCTCGGAGAGCACCTGGGCCGGTACGAGAGGAGTGCCGCCCTCCCGGAGGGTGACGACCTCGGTCGTGTCGCTGACCGGCAGCCGGTCACGGTATTCCTCGATGATTCCGCGCCACTGACGGCTGGTGGTGGTCACGGTGGAATTGGCAGACATGGGTTCCTTTACTCCCCTTCGACCCGCATGATGCTGGCGACACCGCGGACGGTGTCCAGCTCGCGCAGTGCCCCGACGGTCGACGACAGGGCCGCGTCCGCCGCTCGGTGGGTGACGACGACGAGGGATGCCTCGCCGTCCTTGCCCGACTGACGGACCGTATCGATCGATACGCCGTGCTCGGCGAAGACCGTCGCGACCTGCGCAAGAACGCCGGGCTTGTCGGCCACGTCGAGGCTGATGTGGTACCGCGTGACAACTTCACCCATGGGGCTGACGGGCAGCCGCGTGTACGCGGACTCGCCCGGCCCGGTGGTGCCGGCGACCTTGTTGCGGCAGACCGCGACGAGGTCGCCGAGGACCGCGGAGGCGGTCGGCGAACCGCCCGCGCCGGGCCCGTAGAACATCAGCTGCCCGGCCGCGTCGGCCTCGACGAAGACCGCGTTGTAGGCCTCGCGCACGGAGGCGAGCGGATGGGTCAGCGGAATCATCGCGGGGTGCACCCGGGCCGTGACGGACGCGCCGTCCGCGGCCCGCTCGCAGATGGCGAGCAGTTTGACCGTGCAGCCCATCCGCTTGGCGGAGGCGATATCGGCCGCGGTGACCTCGGTCAGCCCCTCGCGGTGCACGTCGTCGATGGTGACGCGGGTGTGGAAGGCGATACCGGCCAGGATCGCGGCCTTGGCGGCGGCGTCGAAGCCCTCGACATCGGCGGTCGGGTCGGCCTCGGCGTACCCGAGGGCGGTCGCCTCGTCCAGCGCCTCGCTGTAGCCGGCGCCCGTCGAATCCATCTTGTCGAGAATGAAATTGGTGGTGCCGTTGACGATGCCGAGGACGCGGTTGACCTTGTCGCCGGCCAGCGATTCGCGCAGCGGCCGCACCAGCGGGATGGCGCCCGCGACGGCCGCCTCGTAGTAGAGATCCGCGCCATTGGCCTCGGCCGCCGCATGCAGCGCGGCACCGTCCGCCGCGACCAGCGCCTTATTGGCCGAAACCACACTGGCGCCGTGCTCGAAGGCCGTGGTGATCAGGCTCCGCGCGGGCTCGATCCCGCCGATGACCTCCACCACCACGTCGATGTCGCCGCGTTTGACGAGCGCGGTCGCATCGGTGGTGATGAGCTCGGCCGGGACGCCCTCGCGCACCTTGTCCGGGCGGCGGACGGCGATCCCGACGAGCTCCACGGGCGCGCCGATACGGGCGGCGAGGTCGTCGGCGTGCGTCGTCATGATGCGCGTCACCTCTGAGCCGACAACACCACAGCCCAGCAGCGCCACCTTCAGCGGACGCGTACGCATCATTCGACCCCTGCTTCTCATCGATCAGCGATTGTTCAGCTTGCTTCATGCAGACAGCGTGCTCATGCACAAGTCTCACGCACCGGACGACAGATTCCGTCCATCGTCCAGATGCCGAGACATTTATTTCATCAGGGGCCCGGCCCCGTGGATCCGCCCCTACCCGACATCCAACCGCAGGAGATCTTCCTCCGTCTCCCGCCGGACGATCACCCTGGCCGCACCGTTGCTGACCGCCACCACCGGGGGCCGCAGCGCATGGTTGTAGTTGCTCGCCATGGACCGGCAGTACGCACCCGTGGCGGGCACCGCGAGCAGGTCCCCCGGCGCCACATCGCTCGGCAGGAACGCGTCCCGTACGACGATGTCCCCGCTCTCGCAGTGCTTGCCGACCACCCGCGAGAGCATCGGCTCGGCGTCGGAGGTCCGGGACACCAGCGCCACGCTGTATTCGGCGTCGTACAGCGCGGTGCGGATGTTGTCCGACATGCCGCCGTCCACGGACACATACGTCCGCAGGCCTTCCAGCTCCTTGACCGTGCCGACCTCGTACAGCGTGAACGCCGTGGGCCCGACGATCGCCCGGCCCGGCTCGACGGACAGCCGCGGCACCGCCAGCCCGGCCGCCTCGCACTCCTTGGTGACGATCTCGCCCAGCGCCTTGGCGATCTCGTGCGGCTCGCGCGGATCGTCGTCGGAGGTGTACGCGATCCCGAGGCCGCCGCCGAGGTCGATCTCCGGCAGCTCCACGCCGTGCTCGTCACGCACCTCGGTCAGCAGCTGCACGACCCGGCGGGCGGACACCTCGAATCCCGCCATGTCGAAGATCTGCGAGCCGATGTGGCTGTGGATCCCGATGAGTTCCAGGCCGTCCAGCTTCAGGACCCGCCGTACGGCCTCCGCGGCCTCCCCGCCGGCCAGCGCGATGCCGAACTTCTGGTCCTCGTGCGCGGTCGCGATGAATTCATGCGTATGCGCCTCGACACCGACCGTGACCCGGATCTGCACCCGCTGCCGCTTGCCGAGCTTCTCCGCGATGTGCGCGACCCGCACGATCTCCTGGAAGGAATCGAGCACTATCCGCCCGACCCCGGCCTCCACGGCCCGGGTGATCTCCTCGGTGCTCTTGTTGTTGCCGTGCAGGGCGATCCGCTCCGCGGGCATCCCCGCCGCGAGCGCCGTGGCGAGCTCTCCCCCCGAACAAACGTCGAGATTGAGCCCTTCTTCGTGCAGCCACCGCACGATGGCCCGGGACAGGAACGCCTTCCCGGCGTAGAAAACATCGGCCCCCGGTCCGAAGGCGTCCTTCCAGGCCCGGCAGCGCGCCCGGAAGTCGTCCTCGTCCAGGAAGAACGCCGGCGTACCGAATTCCTCGGCGAGCGCACGGACGTCCAGCCCGCCGACGGTCACCGCACCGTCGGCGGCACGCCGGACGGTACGGGACCACACACGCGGGTCAAGGGTGTTGAGATCGGCGGGCGGCCCGGCGTAGTGCCCCTCGGGCAGCACGTCGGCGTGCCGGGGCCCGGCAGGATGCGCGGAACGACTCATGACAGCGGGGATCCCCTCAAGTTCTCAAAGCACGTCAAAGGTATTCGGGAGCGGAGACGCCGAGCAGACGCAGGCCGTTGGCGAGCACCGTCCCGGTGGCCTCGGCGAGGGCCAGCCGGGCGCGGTGCACGGCCAAGGGTTTGCACTCCCCGGCGGGCAGCGGCGGGCACGCCTCGCACCACCGGAAGAACGCGTCGGCCGTCGCCTCCAAATGCCGCACCATCCGGTCCGGCGCCCGGTGCCGGGCGGCGGCCTCGACGGTGGCGGGGTAGGTGGCCAGGAGGGTGACCAGAGACTGCGTGGCCTGCGCGGCGGGCGGCTGCGTGGCGGTCGTCTGCGTGGCCGGTCCGGCCGGGGCGGCCTCACCGGGCTCGCTCGCGAACCCGAGATCCCGCGCATTGCACACCAGCGCCCGCGTCCTCGCGTAGGCGTACTGCACCCGGAACCGCGGATTTTCCGCCCGCTGCACCGGCCGCTCGGGCAACCGCACGGCATCCCGCGCCGCGGGCCGCAGCAGCGCCCAGCGCGCCTCGTCGTCGCCCAGCCGGGCCACGATTCCGGCCAGTTCCGCGGCGGCGCCCGGCGTCGGCGGGGACGGCACCGGCCGTCCCGTACCGGCCGCCGTCGTCAGCCGCCCCAGCGCCTCGGCGACGACGACGCCCCGCGCATCGCCGGGCACCCGGCCGTCGACGGCACGCTCCCCCGGCTCCCTCTCGCCGTACCGCGCCCCGTCCGCCAGGACCTTCCGTACGAGCGCGGCCTGCGCACCGTCCCCCAGCGTGATGTTCAAGAATCCCGGCCCGGCGATCTCCACCCGGGCGATCCCGGCGCTGCCCAGCAGGCGCTGCCGCAGGATCTCGGCGATCTCGGTGGCCGGCCGGCCCGCTTCCTTGGCGAGTTGGAGCGCCACGTTCGAGGCGTAGTCCCCGCACCCGGCCCGCTTCGGCGGCCGCACCACGATGCGCTCCGGCACCGGCACGGAGAGCTCCTGCTCCGCCACGGCGCCACGCACGGAGCGCAGGACGGTACGGGAGAGCTCAGCGGGGGTCACACCACAAGCGTATGGGAGAAGAACCTCTGCCATGCGACCGGTTTCGCCCTGTGGACATCTCGCGCTGCGCGCGGGCCACTCATCCCTTGGGCCGGGCCGCGGCCTCCGGCCCCCCGCTCGTCTCCACACCCGCGTCCACATCGAGCTCCAGGACCACGTCGCCCCGGGTCACGTCGCGCAGATCACCCGGATCGGCCGGATCGTCCTGACCGGCGTCCACCTCGCCGCGCGCTCCGCCGGCGCCGGCCGTTCCCCCGCCCTCGCCCTGGCCGCGCTCCCGCTGCCGCCCTTCCCGGACGAGCGTCCCCACGGTCCGTACCAGCTCGGCGGGCTCGAACGGCTTCGCCAGGAAGGCGTCCACACCCATCCACTCGCCGTTGTCCACCTCGCCCTGCGTGCACGCGCTGACGATGGCGATGGGGATGTCCCACGTCCGGGGATCGGAGCGCAGCCGCGCGGCGGTGTGCAGACCATTGAGCCGCGGCATCACCACGTCGAGAGTCACGACATCGGGTCTCACGTGGTGCACGACGTCCAGACATTCGGCACCATCAGCCGCGGTCACGACCTCGAAGCCCTCCAGCTCGAGATTGACCCTGATCAACTGCCGGATCACCTTGTTGTCATCGACCACAAGGATCCGACCGGACAAGCCAGGCACACCATGAGACTAGGGGCCCACCTGCGACTGCGTCCCGGTTTTGCCCACTTCCGCCCCCATGCGAGGGACCTTTCCCGGACCACCGCCGGCACACCCTCCGGATGCGCTAGGCCCTCTTCCGTGCCCCCTCCAACGCCCTCTCCCCCACCCCGCAAAACCCTGTTCCTGAACACCCCATCAGAGCTGGTAGTGTTCTACCCGTCGCCACGAGAACACAGGCGGCAACGCCCCCGTAGCTCAGGGGATAGAGCAACGGCCTCCGGAGCCGTGTGCGCAGGTTCGAATCCTGCCGGGGGCACTCCAGCCAGACCAGCGTGATCATCCCGCTGACCTGCTGAAGTGCCAGACTTCGAGAGCCGGACCCAGTTCCACTGGGTCCGGCTCTTTGTCGTTGCTACGCACTGGTCGCTCGTGAGGGGCGAGCCAACTGGTCTTGAGGCATCCGAGGCCTGCCCTGAGCCGTTCGGCGACAACAAAAAGCATGGCGCTTTCTTTTGTCGTCGGTGCACTTTCTCAGGCCGATGTTGTCCTTGCTGCACATCCCTTGCTGCACATTCAACGAATTACCTCACGGGTGAATGGATCCGCCGGGAATTCGATACGCATTGAGTGGGCGGCTTGGCCGAGAACAGGTGCGTCGATATGGATGCTGCCACTGTTGTCGTCACCAGCAGCCCACCTGGCGAACCGCCGGCTTTCACGTCCGGGGGCGTCCGGATGGCGGCCCGATGGATCGGCACGGACGATGGTGCACGAACCCTCGGCGCGGCGGCAGAACTCCTGAGTCCGCGCTGCACACGTGTAGCGCACGACCGGCGGCCTCAGGAGGTGATCGTGTGCCTACTCCCCCCAAGCCTCACCCCCACTCGCACCCGAAAGCGCGACGGCCCTCGCTGAGTACCTGGCAGTCGCGGGTGGCCCTGGCAGTGATCGTGCTGGCCCTCCTCATGACCACGCTGATGCTGGCTCGGGTCGGTCTCGAGGACTTCGCCCACGATCTGACCTTCGCCGGTCGCCTCACCGGTGCCGTCCTTCTCGTGGTCTCGTTCACCACGCTCGTGGGCACCGCCGCGATCCTGGACCACTACATCCGGCAGACCTTCCCCTACTCCGGCCTGGTCGCGCTGATCGGCACGTTCGCGGCGTTGCTGACGAATGCCATGCTCCTGGTGCAGACGGTCAAGGACGGCGAGTCCGCGACCTACCCGGCGCTGTTCGGCGCGCTCACGGCGGGTTCGGCATACGCCGTCTTCGCGGTGTGGCGGACATCGGTCGCGATCCCCGCTCCGAAGCGGGTGGCCGCCGCGCTGATCGTCTCCTCGGTCATCGCGACCGCCAATTTCGGCTACCAGAATCTCTTTCAGCCGTACCAGCGACAGACCCAGCCTCTCATCACGGTGTCCATGGGAAAGCCGGTACTGAGCAAGGACCGCACGGCATTCGCCATACCGGTCGACATCACTGTCCGGAACCACGGCGACGTGGGTTTCTACGTGCTCGGCACCGAGTTCCACGCCATGGGGAAAAGGGTCCCGCTGAGCTCGAAGGACCGGCTCCGCCGGCAGTGGCGAAGAGATGCCGAGCAGTGGCCCAACTCCTCGGACTGGAACCCGCTCTCCCGCCGGGAGATTCACCAGCCCGGCGAGTTGGTCGAGGCGAAACCATGGATGTCCCAAGGCAACTGGGTCGAGTCGAACGACACCTACGCCACCCGCGTGGTGGTGCAACTGCCCATGAACACTCCGTACGACCAGGTGGCGTTCTATGCCACCGCGAGCCTCGCGCGCAAGGACCGGCTCGTGCTGCAGCCACCGCTCGACTTCGTGGCGTACTCCTGGGGCAAGGAAAAAGTCCCCGGATGGGTGAAGGAGCAACAGAGGAGCGGTCTTGACTCGCTCATCTACCGTGCCAGGGTGCACGAGAACAATGCGCTCGACGAACGCACGAGGGACCCGCGTTTCGTCACCGTCTACTGGCAGTTCGGCACGCACGGCGCGAGAGTGCAGACATCCATTGCGCGAAAAGGCGACGAGAACCGCATCCTCAGTCCGGCGGAAGCAGACGAGGTGGTGAGCCGATACGGCCTCGTCAACCTCCTCACCGGCCCGGTCGAGCGGACCCTGTGGGACATCAAGAAACAGCGGTGACGGGCAGCGCCGCGTCGAGTTCGCCGGGACGTCGGTCCAGTCGTTCCAGCCAGGCCACCAGGGCGAGGGAGCTGTTCAGGCGGTCCCAGGAGTGCGCGTCCCCCAGGCCGAGCTGGGCCTCCCGCACGGCCCGGCACAGGGTCTCGACGTCGAACATCTCCGCGATCAGTGGATGCCGGGCGGAGCGGCACAGGGCGATGAGTTCGTCGCCGTGTGACCGCAGGCCGCGGGCGTAGAGGTCGTTGAAGGGCACCTTGACCGTCCTGCCGCGGATCGGGGCCGGGAGCAGATGCGCCATGGCCGCACGGAGAACGGCCTTCGGGCGGCCCGGCCGGAACGTGGCGGCGGCGGGCAGGCGGCGCATCGTGGCGACGACCTCCGGGTCGAGGAAGGGGTGTGAGAGGAAGAACCCGTCGCGATGTGCGCGCTGCCAGGACAGCGGGTCGGGAGCGGCGACGTAATTGGCGGCGTCGTAGAGCGACTGTTCCGGCCTGCGCCCGAAGACGAACCGGCTCTCCGCGATGCCCGCGTCCCGATAGCCGTGCGCGCGCGCGAATCCGGATCGCAGCCATCCGGGGCGGTTGAAGGTGCCGAGGCCGCCGAGCACCGTTCCGCCGCGGAGGAGCGCGGTGATCCGTTCGGCTGCCAGCGGAGCGGCCGGCTGCACCACGTAGGCGCGGACGATCTCCCACAGGCCCCGCTCGCTTCCCTCGGCCCAGGCGCGCGCCTGCTCGGTCATCTGTCGGAGCGCTCCCGTGCGGGCCAGCCTGTGCAGGGCGAACGGGTTGGCGTCCGCGATCGGATCGGCCCCGCAGCCGGTCAGGAGCGTGTCACAGCCCAGGTCCGCGGCCGCGGCGTGCAGCCTGGCCCAGAACGGGGCGCGGAAGGCGTGCGCATGAGGCTCGTCGGCGTCTCCCGCGTGATGCTGGAAGTCGTCGAAGTCGGCCACGTCGTCGGCATCGACGATCACCGGGCGGGCGGGCGTGTGCCGGCGGATCTCCTCCAGCGCGACGTCGAGGTACGGCCGCTCCGCGGCCAGCTCCCCGCGGGAGAATCGCCCGGCGAGCAGGACCAGGTCCCCGGCGCCGTCCCGTTCCGCGGCCAGCAGGCGTGCGGCGAGCAGCGCGACGCTGGTGGAGTCCGTGCCGCCCGAGACGTGGCATGCCGTTGTCGTGCCCATGCGGCGGCCGACGGCGTTCTCCAGCGCGCGACGCAACTCCCGCGCGGCCTCATCGAGGCAGCGGCCGTCCGCGGTCGGCCCGGGCGGCTCGGTGGCCCGCGGGGCGCGTCGTGGCGAACGACTGCGCATCTGCCCGGTGCGGGACAGCTCGACCACCTCGCCGCCGAGGACGCGGTGCACCCCGGCGAAGGGGGTGAGGTCCCAGTGCGGTTGCGCCATGTTCCCGGTGAGGTACCGGCAGAAGTAGCGGGGGTCCAGGTCCGTGGCGCTTCCCGGGCAGCGGACCGAGGTGCTCACGGCGGTCACGCGGCCACCGGACTCCCTGAAGAACAACGGGATGCGTGCCTGCTCGTCGCGCGTCAGAAGGATGCGGTCGCGGTACACCAGGACAGCCGCGTAGTCGCCGGCGGGCACGGGCGGGGCGGCGCCTTGTCTGCCGAAGTCGTCGAGGAGGGCGCGCGCGCCCGCCGCCCGGTCGCGGGCCGTGCCGACCCAGCCGACGACGGCCGCGGTGCCGGCCTGCGAGGAGACCGTCGTCACGAGTCCCTGACGCGCCATGGCCTCGTTGGTCCGGAGCCTCGGTGCGCCCCCGGCCCACTCGAGGCGGAGCGCGTCCATGTCACTGTCCTCCGCAGTCGATCGAGAGCACCGGTGTGAAGGCGTGCCCTCGTGGATCGGCGTCGGGGATGCACAGGCCGCCCGAGGCTGTCCATGCGTGCAGGGCGAACGGGTGTTCCCGCACGCCGACGTGGAGTACGGCTTTGAGGCCACGCCGCCGCAGCAGCACGAAGGCCGTCACCGCCTCGGACTTGCAGTCGCCGTTGACGAACCAGCTTCTGCTGCGGTGTGACTGCACCGCTCGTTTCAGCCGTCCGACCTCCTCCGTGGAGGGGAGGTCCGCACGGGTGTAACCCGGGGCGGCCAGGGACAGCAGCCGGAGGACCCGCCCGAATCCAACCGTCCGGATCAGCAGGTGCACGCCGCCCAGCCAGAGCCCGACGTCGACGTCCGCGTATTTCTTCCGGCGGACCGTCACGCACCCGGCACGCAGGAGATCGGCGACGAGTTCGGCGCGTTCCTCAGGGCTGCCGAAAGCGAATTTCTGAACTTCCGTCGTCGCCAGTCCGAGAAAACGCGTCCGCTTCCAGTCCGCGATCAGCGCTCCGTCGGACATCCGGATCACCCGGCAATGCGGTGACAGGATCCTTGCCATGGCTGCCAGGGCATCGGTGTCCGCTGCCACCGCGTTTCCTCCAGGATTTCACCGTAAAACGGCGTCAGTGCTGGTATCCGTGACCGTCGTAGAATCCGCCGCTGAAGCCGCGGATCAGACGGCCGTTACCGAGAAGGACGAGCCGATGCGGCTTATGACGCCGCAGCAATCGGAGAAACATCGCCTACCTCCAGATCTGGCAGGACATCAATTCCAGGCTACTCTCCCCAGAATGCCCCGCAACACCGGCGAGGACAGGGGTGCGGGGGCGGCTCTGTCGAGGGTCACCAAAAGGGACACGACCCCTTCCGCGGCCGGTAGTTCACGCCCCGGCGGCTGCCCGCGGACAGGGCATATCACGTCACCCGCCTGCGAAAGTGGCGATGGGCCAAGCACATCGCTGTCGCCCGGCCGCGGCGGCAAGTACGCGGGACAGTCGCTCACTTGCCGCTTCGCGCGTACGGGTGGAGGCCCGGACTCGGTGCGGTTGAGTCCGGGCCTCTGCGCTGCTTCGCACCGTTCGGCGCTATTACAGGCGGATGATGTTGTCGCAGCCCATGGACAGGCCCATCCTCGTGGACTGCACGCCCCGCCCGTGCTTGTGGCCGTGGAAGCCGAGCAGGCCGTTCGCGATCGCGACCTCGCCGAGGACATCGACGTTCTTGTCGTGCGCCCGGCACGAGGTGTGCTGCCGGATGATGGTCTTGTGACCGTGCGACCTGCCGTGCCGGTGGCCGCTCGACTGCTGCTGGTAGGAGTCCTGCTGGTTCGACTGGACGCGGCTGTAGCTTCCGCCGTTGGCCCCGCCGCCGGCGAAGGCGGTGCCGGCACCGAGGAGGCCGACGCTGCCGAGAACGGCTACCACGACGGCGGCCTCGCGAATCTTGCGCATGTCATCTCCATAGATTGACCGGATTCGATCAGTAATTGATCGACTTCATACAGTTAATGGAGGTTAATACGAAATGCCACGCACCCACTCCGTGACGCGCCGAATCACACGCCCGCCTCGAACCGGCGTCAACTCGCTTATCGGTCAACCGGAATTTCAGATGACCGCCGGGCGTCGGCCGTGACATGGGCCTGCGAATGAGCAGGTCAACGATGATGCGCGGGGGTCTCCGTCGATCGGCTTCCCGGCGATCGGCTTCCCGGCGATCGGCTTTCCGGCGATCGGCTTTCCGGCGATCGCTCTAGTGGACGGGCTCGGTCTCCTTCTGGGCCGCCCGCGCCGTGGGCACCGCCTCGCGCGTCCGCGTCACTGCGCGGACCATACGGTCCCCCACCCACCGCAGGATGGGTGTCGGCAGGAAGAGCACATCCGCGGCGATCATCGCCATCGAGAAGAAGGGCAGGCCGAGCAGAACGCCGATGCCCGCATGCATGCCCATCATGATGGCGACCATCACGGTCCTCAGGCGCCTGTTGAACAGCGTGAAGGGGAAGGCGACTTCGGCCATCACCGTGCCGTAGGTCAGCAGCAGGATGATGAAGCTGCTGCTCGCGAGGGCGTGGGACAGCCCGGGCCAGGGGGTGTAGACGCCCACGTGCAAGGGGTAGTAGAGCGCGGTGCCGTTCTGCCAGAGGGAGCCCTGGATCTTGTACCAGCCGGAGGCCGAGTAGATCAGGCACACCTGGACGGCGATCACGAGTATCGCCCCCGCGTGCACGACGTTGCCGAGCATCTCGATCACGGTGCGGGGCTCACCGGGCGCATAGCGGCGCACCAGCCATCGCACCGCCTGCACGACGGCGAAGACCCAGAGCAGCAGGGCCCAGGCCACGCTCACTTTGCCCTGCACGGTGACCAGGGCGAGTACGGCGGTGAGGAACACCCACATGACGATCCCCACGGTGTCCCGGCCGCCGTCCTCGCCTCCCCCGCTGTCGCGGCCGCGCGCGGTACGCCTCGCGTCCAGCGACCAGACCCGGCCGCAGCGCGTGAACACCAGGTAGATCGCGATGACGTGGATGACGTCGTTACCGGCGTTCCCCACGAAGGGGTTGCGGTTCAGGAGCGACAGCACGCCGATCATGAAAAGCAGGGAGGCGGTACGGGTGCGCCACCCGAGGAGCAGCATCACCGACGCGACCATCGCCGCCGCGTAGACGGTCTCGAACCACAGCCGGCCGTCGGACCACATGAGGACGGTGAAGGCCTGGTTCGTGGTGGCCAGTTCGCGGGCCATGCTCCAGTTCAACGGGCTGCCCACCCCGTAGAGCTCGTTGCGGTGCACCCACTCGCGGAGGAGAAAGCCGAGCCAGGTGAGCGAGAATCCGATCCGGACGGCGGCCGATTGATACGGCGCGACGGTGCCGCTGGTAATACGCTCGATGCCCCGCATGAACGCGGTACGGATGCGGCGCCGAAGCCCGGTGAAAGGAGACGGCACGTATGCGCGGGCCGGTGTGGCCGGAGAGTATGCGGTCACTTGAAATCCTCGGGATTGACGGTCCACCACGGCATGAGCTGATAGCTGGTAGTGGTGTCGATTTTGTTGTGAGCCCATGACGGCGTGTCCACGGGGGTCACGGCCCCGCGCACCTGGATGCGGACCACGGTGCCGCCGTCGAGGTGCGGACCGAAGCGATGGGCGACAATGCGCAGCAGATACTGCTGGGTCAGATTTCCCTGCGCGCCGAGTGAGCGGCCCTGACTGTCGTGCAGGTCGGCGTAGTTGCTCCAGGCGGTGAAGAGTTCGCTCTGCTGCGTTTGGCTGGGGAATGGGTTGTGCACGATCCCCGCCTCGGCCACCGCACCCAAATCCACCCAGCTGGTGGTCGTCAGGCTTCCGTCGGGCATGCGGACCATCGTGCGGGCCTGCACATGGGAATTTTCGTTCTGCGGGTTGGGGGCGAAAAGCTTCCAGCCCTGTGTGAAGTCGGGGGAAACGTAGGCGTTGATTCCCGCGGCGTGCTGCTGGGAGAGGGGGTTCCGGGGGGCGACATTAAGGAAGACCATCGCCAAGTGCAGAGCAGCCGCTACCACGACACCCACGACTGCGAGCACGATGATGGTCACCGAGAGGGGTGAAAGACCGGATATTTTGCCCGGTCTGTTGCCCTGATCCGGCGGGAATCCGGTGCCCCGGCCCGCGCCTACCGGAGCTTGTCCGGTAGGCGCGTCCCGGTCCGGCAGTGCCTCGGCCGCCGCTCCGACACGAGGCGGCTTCTTGGCATTTCCGGTCCCCATGGCTAACTAACCGCCTGCGTTGCCGATCGCGTTGCCCTGAGCACCGGCACCGCCTGCATTGCCCTGAGCATTGCCAATGGCGTTGCCCTGAGCACCGGCTCCACCTGCATTGCCCTGAGCGTTGCCAATGGCGTTGCCCTGAGCACCGGCACCGCCTGCATTGCCCTGAGCGTTGCCAATGGCGTTGCCCTGAGCACCGGCACCGCCTGCATTGCCCTGAGCATTGCCAATGGCGTTGCCCTGAGCACCGGCACCGCCTGCATTGCCCTGAGCATTGCCAATGGCGTTGCCCTGAGCACCGGCACCGCCTGCATTGCCCTGAGCATTGCCAATGGCGTTGCCCTGAGCACCGGCACCGCCTGCATTGCCCTGAGCATTGCCGATCGCGTTGCCCTGAGCACCGGCTCCACCTGCATTGCCCCTGGCGTTACCAATGGCGTTGCCCTGAGCACCGGCACCACCGGCATTACCGAGGGCGTTGCCGATCGCGTTGCCCTGAGCACCGGCACCACCGGCATTGCCCGTGGCGTTACCGATCGCGTTGCCCTGAGCACCGGCACCACCGGCATTGCCCCTGGCGTTACCAATGGCGTTGCCCTGAGCACCGGCACCACCGGCGTTACCGAGGGCGTTGCCGATCGCGTTGCCCTGAGCACCGGCACCACCGGCATTACCCCTGGCATTGCCGATCGCATTACCCTGGGCGCCGCCCACGACCTGGCGGCACCTGAGAACTCCGTTCACCCTGATGCACCTGCGGCGGTCCGGAGCCTTCGCCTTCGAGTGGGTTCCTGCACCCTTGACATGGCTCTGTGCTGCCTGTGCAGCTGCCGAGCTCATTGTCTGGGGTGCACTGCTGGCCTCGGTGGCTGTGATGCCGTACGCCCCGGCCGCCAGGCAAACGGCCGTTGCGACACCGAGTATCTTCTTCATGATCAGTCCCGTAAAATTTGAATAATTTCAAAAAGGGAAGTCACGCAATATTTCGTGATTTTCGCCTGAAAAACCGGCGGCGTGAATATAAAAGACCGGTGACGTGAATGCGAAATGTTGTGGATCCCACGTGAGCGCCCTCACGCGTGCCGCACTGCGACGCGACATGCCATTTGGCGCTGCGTCATTGCACTCTTCACAGGCAACGTTTGTCTCATTCGCACGGAATTTCAAGGGGCAGAATGACCTGTCCGCCTGTGGGTAGGCCCGGAGACTTCTCCATGGGTAGATCTACCCAACCTCGTTCGAAAATCAATCACCGGTCAGGCCGTAGCGCAGCGCCAGCCGGGTCAGATCCGCCCTGCGGTGCGAGCCGCTCTTGCTGCGCAGCCGGTCGAGATGTGAATGCACCGTGTTCTCGGTGATGTTCAGCTTGGCGGCGATCTCCCGGTCGGTGGCGCCGTTGGCGACGAGCTGCAGGATCTGCCGCTCCCGGTCGGTGATGTGGAGTGGCGGTACGGGCAGCACCCGGCCATTGAGGTGCGTGGAGAAGTAGCTGTGCCCCGAAGCCACCGCACGGATAGCGGTCAGCAACTCGTCTTCGCCGATTCTCTGCCCCAGATAACCACGCGCGCCGGCCTTGATGCACAAAACGACGTCGGATTGCGTTTCGGAGACCGACAGCACGATGACCGCATATCCCTGCAGATGCAATTGGGAAACAACGCTGGAGGTCTCCAGGGTGGGCAGCTGAAGGTTCAGCAGAATGAGCCCGCCGCCATTTCTCGCACGGCGGTGCTCGTCAACCGTGGTGACCGAGGTCACAATCTGGAGATCCGGCTCGCGATTGATCACATGCGCGAGGCCGTGAATAAAGAGCGGGCTGTCACAGATGACCGTAATCGGTGTCGGCGGTGCGCTCATCTAGATTCCAGGGGAAATGGGGCCACCCGCCACACAACGGACAACGGAGTCGACGGCCGGCGGCCCTACCGTCTGTCTCCAGAATGGACCTCTTTGCGACCGTCGGCATGCCTAGTGGGCCAGGCGGCTCATCCGGCCCGCCCCGTCACCCGCATGGCGCCGTCGGGGTCACGCGGGCCGCATGCGGGCGGTGCGTGGCATCCGCGGCCCGGTCGACGGGGGTCGGAAGGGACCGGGCACGGCGCTTGCGTGGCCGTCGGCGGCTGTCTGGGGTAGGCAGATACCGTCCGCCCGACGGGCTGCCCACTCCATCGGGCGTAACCCGGCCCGTGAATGGAGTAGCCCGGCGCGCGCCCGTGCGCGCCTGTGCCGATCGTGGAGTGACGCATCCCCAACGAACAGGAGCACAGCATGCGTATCCCCACCATCCTCGCGGCGGTAGCACTGGCCGGCACTGCCGTACTGGGTGGCGCGAGCCTGGCCACAGCGGACGACCATGGAGGTTCGCACGGCAAGAGCGTTCTGTCCACGAAATCGGACGGGGGCAAAGAGCAGGACCAGGGCTTCGTGCCCGACCTCCTCCGCGATCTTGGACTGGTAGGCAACTGAGCCATGTGACCGCCCATCCCCGCCGCGCGCCACGGAGACCTTGGGCGCGCGGCGGGGCTTCACCGCAGGCGGATCCGTGCGGTGTGTGCCGGGTGGCCGCTGAAGCTCAGAACGGGGGCGCAGGGCGCACAGGCCACGTACGGCGTGGGCCACGTACCGCATACGCCCCGTACGGCGCGGGACTCGCTGCCGCCGGCGGGGACGGCGGCCGCCGGGGGATGACCACCGCGGAATGCGACGACCGGGCACTCGGCGAACGGGCCGGGTGCCCGGTCGCATGGCGGCGCCGGGAAGCGCTGGGTCAGCCGTCGAGATGGACCGGGAGCGACTCGATTCCGTAAACGATGGACAGCTTGCGGAATTCGAGTTCTTCGGGCTTGGCGGCCAGGCGCATGTTCGGGAAACGGCGGACCAGGGCGGGATAGGCGGCGCGGAGTTCCATCCGGGCGAGCTCGGCGCCGACGCAGCGGTGTATTCCGTACCCGAAGGCGAGGTGGGAGGGAACGTTGCGGGACGGATCGAACTGCTCCATTTCCGGGCCGAGTTTGCCGTCGCGGTCGGCCCCGCTGAGCGAGCACAGGACCACGTCGCCGGAAGCGATGGCCACACCGCCGATCTCGATGTCCTCGCGGGCGAAGCGGGGGAAGGCGACCTGTACGACGGTGAGGTAGCGCAGCAGCTCCTCGACATAGCGCTCCACCGCGTCCTCGCCGTCCTTGACGGCCGCGAAGTGCTCCGGCTCCTGAAGCAGGACCAGGGCGCCGAGGGCGAGCATGCTGGCGGTGGTCTCGAAGCCGCCGGTGAGGACGCCGTCGGCCAGGCCGGCCAGCTCTTCGTCGCTGACGGTGTCGCCGTGTTCCTTGACGATCATGCCGAGCAGGCCGTCGCCCGGGTTTTCGCGCTGCTTCTTGACGATGTCCCGGAAATAGGAAAGGGATTCGGATATGGCGCCGAAGGAGGCGTTTGCCCCGCTGAAGAGATCGAATCGGGCGGCGCTGAGACGTTCGAAGTCGGCGCGGTCCTCGTAAGGGACACCGAGGAGTTCGCAGATGACCAGGGAAGGGATGGGCAGCGCGAAGGAATGCACGATGTCGACCGGGTCGCCGTTTTTGCCCGCCGCCTCCATCGCGTCGAGTCGTTCCTCGACGATCTCGTGGATGCGCGGGGTGAGCCGGCCGAGGCGGCGCATGGTGAATTCGGGGGTCAGCAGACGGCGCAGCCGGGTGTGGACGGGCGGGTCGGCGAATCCCAGGCCGCCGGGGTTCTGTTCGGCGCCCGCGCCGGCCTTGCCGACGAGGTTGGTGAAGTCCGAGCTGAAGGCATCGGCCTTTCCGAGCACCTGCTTGACTTCGTCATAGCCGGTGACCAGCCAGACGTTGGCGGCTATCGGCACCGGAAGTCTGGTGATCGGTTCCTTCTCCCGGACGGCCCCCAATTCGCCCACCGGGTTGAGCCCCTCGCGCCGCAAGGGCATCAGGACGGACTCGGGCAAGAAAGACATCCGAGACAGGTCGAAGCCCTTCTTGCGTGTTCTCGCCAGATACATACGGCCGGCCCAGGCGATGATCCGGGAACGGAGAGTCGTCATGACGCTAATACTGCCTTTCGTCGAGGGGGTCGGTCACCCGCGCTCCGCGGCCCATCGGGCCGAGACGGCACGGGACCTCCACTCGGCGTGCACGGATGAGACGTACGCCATAGCCCCTCGCCCGCGGTGGTCATGGCGCGGGTCCATGCCGTCGACCGATGTCATCGGTCGGCCGCATCGGCGTGACGAGCTCGGCCTTGTGCTTTTCGGTCTGTTCGGACTTTTCGGTCGGGTTGTTGAGCTGCTTCAGGTCGTCCAGGTCGGTCTGGACGAGTTTACAAAGTTTGAATCCTCCCCTCCCTGAAGGGAGGGGATTCCTCGCCCTCCAGGGCTTGTGTGGGGATTTCTGGCTCACGCCGCCAGACCAGGCAGCGCCTGGTCAGGTCTTCCGCGATCAGCACCAGCCGGGTTGAGACCAGCCCGGACCAGCATTACGCGGGCGGAGTTCTTGTCCCGGGGGGATTCGACTCCGCACGCGGTGCAGGCATACGTTCGCTCGGAAAGAGGTAGTGCGTGCTTGGTTCTCGCTCCGCACTGTGCGCAGTCCATGGTGGTGTGCGCGGGGTGTACCAGGTGCACGACCCTGCCATGCTTGCGGCCCATCTCGACCAGGGCCGCTTTGGTGGCTCCGATCGCAGCGTCGGCCGCTTTGCGGGCCATCGTGGTCCTGGCGAGAAACTTCGGGCGGAAGTCCTCCACTGCAAAGGCGTCATGGTCCCGGACAACCCGCTTGGCCCACTTGCGGGCAGTGTCCTGGCGCTGCCGGGCCACCTTCTTGTGCAGCTTCGCAGTCTGCCGCTTCGCTGCCTTGTAGCCGTTCGATCCGGCCTGCCCGCGCTTCGGCTTACGGCGGGCCATCATCCGCTGATAGCGGGCCAGCTTCTGAGCGGCCGTGCTGGGCATGGGGAAGGTCGTGGGCGTCGGATGTGGTAGTTGCGGTCTCCTTCACGCCCCAGTCGATGCCGATCACACGGCCCGTGGAGGGCAGCGGCTCGATCTCGGCCGCAACGACGAACGAGGCGTACCACGCTCCCGTGGTGTCCTGGTGGACGCGGACGCTGGACGTATCGGCCGGAAGGTCCCGCGACCACACCACCGTCAGCACGATCCCGCCCGCCAGGTGCAGACGCCCGTCTTTGAGGCGGAAGCCGCGCCGGGTGTAGCTGAGGCTGGGCAGCGCCTCGCGCTTCTTCTTCCACCTCGGCATACCCGCCCGCCGGCACATCGGCAGCCGGTCCTTGATGTCCTTCTGCGCCTTCGCGCGGGACTTGCCGAAGTCGCGGATCAACTGCTGCTGCGACACCGAGGAGCCCTCACGCAGCCACGGCATACCGGCACGGGCCCGGGTCAGCATCTTGTCGAGCTGCGCCGGACCGCACGTCTGCTTCTCGCCGGTGGCCTTGTTGTGCAAATGGATGGCTCTGGACTTGGCAACGCACTCGTTCCACACCCTTCCCCAAGCTCTCGGCTCCGCTCGAGCAGGGGAGACCCCATGCACCGGTCCCACTCGCCCATCAGGGCAGAGCGGGCCGCGGACGACACACGCAGCCGGAACGTCCACCGGGCATACCCGGCACCCTCCACCGCCGCCTCGACCGTCATACACATCAACCTCATCGGGAGGACTGACAGTTGAGACCAATCGATCTCGGCGGGGACCCTCACCCCTCCCCCGGGCGGACGCCGTTTCGCCCTGACGGCGAAACCGCTATCCCCCTGCTCCACAGGAGACCGGTTCTCCCCCCGCAAGCGGGAGGTACCCCCACCCCGCCCTAAAGGACGGCCCCATCGGAGGAATCCGGTGACGGCATCCGGCCGCGCGGTCCGGCCCCCGCCCCGTCCCCGAACACCGGGTGCGACATAACGGATATATGGCTCGCCGCTTGCTACGTTGCCTGCCATGACGGCAACGGCACCGGCGGCTCCCGCGCGTCCCGCGGACGCTCCCCCACCCGTGCCGCTGCCACCCAGGCGGCGGGGCGTCGAACTGGGCCTCCTGGCAGGCGCCGTGTTCATCAGTGTCTGCGGCTATTTGACCGTGGGGGTCGCCACGGGGCACGCCGTTCCGGTCGGCGCGGCGAAATACGCCGCCGGCCTCGGCGCGCTCGCGCTGCTCGCCCATCTCGCCGTGCGGCTGTGCGCCCCGTACGCCGATCCGCTGCTGCTCCCCATCGCCGTCCTGCTCAACGGTCTCGGGCTGGTCCTGATCTTCCGGCTCGACCTGGAGACGCCCGGCGACCATGCCGCCCCCGCCCAGCTGATGTGGTCCACCGTCGGCGTCGGCCTCTTCATCGGCGTGGTGGTGGTGCTGCGCGACCACCGGATGCTGCAGCGGTTCGCCGCCCCCTGCGCCGCCCTCGCGTTGCTGCTGATGACCGCGCCGATCGCGTTCCCGGCCATCAACGGCGCCAAGATCTGGATCCGGATGGCGGGGCTCTCGCTCCAGCCCGGCGAATTCGCCAAGGTGCTGATCACGGTCTTCTTCGCGGCCTATCTCGCGACGCACCGCGGTGCGCTGGGCGCCGGGGGCACGAGGTGGAGCCTGCGGCTGCCCACCGGCCGGGTGCTGGGTCCGGTGGTGGCGATCTGGCTGGTGAGCGTGGGCGTCCTGGTGCTGGAGCGGGATCTGGGGACCTCGCTGCTGTTCTTCGGGATCTTCGTGGTGCTGCTGTACGTGGCCACCGGACGGATCGGGTGGCTGGCGGTGGGGCTGCTGCTGGCGGCGGCCGGTGCGACGGCGGTCGCCACGCTGGAGCCGCATGTGCACGGGCGGGTCGAGGACTGGCTGCATCCGTTCGCGGGCATCGCGGCGGGCAAGGGGCCGGGCCAGCTCGCCCAGTCGCTGTTCGCCTTCGCCGCGGGCGGGCTGCTGGGGACGGGGCTGGGGCAGGGCGACTCGCAGCTGATCGGGTTCGCCATGAAGTCCGACTTCGTGCTGGCGACCTTCGGCGAGGAGCTGGGGCTGGCCGGGCTCTGCGCGCTCTTCGTGCTGTACGCCCTGCTGGTGGGGTGCGGCTTCCGGGCCGCGCTCGGCATCCGCGAACCGTTCGGTGCCCTGCTGGCGGTGGGGCTGGCCGCGCTGCCCGCCGTCCAGGTGTTCGTCATCGCGGGCGGGGTGATGGGGCTGATCCCGCTGACGGGGATGGCGTTGCCGTTCCTGGCGCAGGGCGGGTCGTCGGTGGTGACGAACTGGATCATCGTGGCGCTGCTGGCGCGGATCAGCGACCGCGCGCGGGGGCCCGAGCGGCCGCGGCGGCGGTGGCCGCAGCGGCCGTGGCGGGCCGGGGCCCCCGCCGCGGAGCGCGCCCACCGCACGCCGGAGCCCCGCCCCGCGCCGGGGGCCCGCCGGTGACCCGCTGCATCCGCCAGACCGCCGCGATCTGTGTCCTCCTCCTGCTCGCGCTGCTGGTCAACGCCGCCCGGGTGCAGGTGTGGGAGGCCGGCTCCTACACCGCGAACCCGGCCAACCGCCGTGCCGCGCTGGCCCGTTACGCCCAGCCGCGCGGCGCCGTGCTGGTCGCGGGCAGACCCGTCACCGGCTCCCGGGACAGCGGCGGCCGGCTGCGCTACGAGCGGACGTACACCGACGGGCCCTTGTACGCGCCGGTCACCGGCTACTCCTCACAGCTCTACGGCACCTCCCTGCTGGAGCGCGCCGAGGACGGCATCCTGGCCGGCACCGACGACCGGCTCGCCACCTTCCCCTGGGGCGACCGGGCGGCCCATGGCCACCGGCCCGGCGGCAGCGTCGCCACCAGCATCGACCCCGCGATGCAGCGCGCCGCGTTCGAGGGGCTGGGCCGCAAGAAGGGCGCGGTGGCCGCGATCGAGCCGCGTACCGGACGGATCCTGGCGCTGGTGAGCACCCCTTCGTACGACCCCAACTCCCTTTCCGGGAACGGCACTTCGGTCAGCGATACCTGGCGGCGGCTGACCGGCGCGGGCCGCCGGCCGATGCTCAACCGGGCGATCCGCAAGGCCTATCCGCCCGGCTCCGTCTTCAAGGTCGTCACCGCGGCGGCGGCGCTGGAGAGCCGTCGGGTCACCGACATCGACGCACCCACGGACACCCCCGATCCGTACACCCTGCCCGGCACCGTCACCCGTCTGGGCAATGCGGCGAAGGGCTGCCACAACGCCAGTCTCAAGGACGCCTTCCGCCTCTCCTGCAACACCGTTTTCGCGCGGCTGGGTGCCCGGGTCGGGCTGTACGGGATGGCCGAGGCCGCGGAGCGGTTCGGGTTCAACGACCGCCGGCTGCGCATCCCCTCCCCCGTGGCGCCGAGCACCTTCGGCACGCAGATGGACGCGTCACAGGTCGCGCTGTCGGCGATCGGACAGTTCGACACCACCGCCACCCCGCTCCAGATGGCGATGGTCGCGGCGGCGGTCGCCAACGGCGGGATTCTGACGCCGCCCTACCTGGTCGACGAGGTGACCAACGCCCGGGGAACCACCCTGGACGCCGGGCCGCCGCAGCGCTCCCCCCGCCAGGCGATGGGACCGTCCGTCGCCGAGCAGCTCCAGGAGATGATGGTCGACGTCGTCGAGCACGGCAGCGGGAGACAGGCCGCCATCAAGGGCGCCACGGTCGGCGGGAAGACCGGTACGGCGCAGCACGGGCCGCGTAACGAAGGGGTGCCGTACGCCTGGTTCATCTCCTGGGCGAGGGCCAAGGACAGCAGCGAGCCGGCGGTGGCGGTGGCGGTGGTGGTCGAGGACGCCGCCGCGGACCGGTCGGACATCAGCGGCGGCAGCGTCGCGGCGCCGATCGCCCACGAGGTGATGGCGGCCGCGCTACGGCACGACGGCACAGGCCCCGGCACCGGCACCGGCCCCGGGTGACAATGGCCGTATGGCCGATACGACACCGCCCGCGCCGCTCTCGCTCACCGAGGTCGAGGGACTGGCCCGGCGGGCCCATGCGGGACAGACCGACAAGGCGGGCCGTCCGTACGCCGAGCATCTCGCCGCGGTCGCGGCGGGGGTGGCGGCGCGGGGCGGCAGCGACGAGCAGATCGCGGCGGCCTGGCTGCACGACGCCGTCGAGGACGACGCGCTGAGCCGGGAGTGGCTGGCGGGCGCGGCGCTGAGTGCGGCCACCAAGGCGATGGTCCTGGCCGTCACCAAACGGGCGGGCGAGCCGGTCGGGGAGTACACCGCCCGCATCCTGGCCACGCCCGGCGCGCTGCTGGTCAAGGAGGCCGACCTCGCGCACAACGCGGACCCGGCCCGGCTGGCCGTGCTGGACGGGCCGACCCGGGAGCGGCTGACCGCCAAGTACGCCGTGGTGCGGGGCCTGTTGGGGCTGACGCCGGGCCCGCCGGAGGTCCAGGCATCGGACGACTGAGCAGAAAGATGGCAGGCACAGCTACTCTGCGGCGATGACTCTCCCGCAGCCTTCGGACCCGTCATCGGCCCCGTCATCGGCCCCGTCCCCGGACTCGTCCTCGGACCCGCGAGCCGCCCGTGTGATCGCCGCGCTGAACGGCGTCGGCGTCCGCCGCCACACCACCGACCAGGTCATCCTCGACGCCATCGACTGGTCCGTACGCTCCGGTGAGCACTGGGCGCTGCTCGGCGCGAACGGCGCGGGCAAGACGACCGTCCTGCGGCTCGTCGGGGCGCTGATGTTCCCCACCGTCGGGACGGTCGAGGTGCTCGGGCACCGCCTCGGCAAGGTGGACGTCCGCGAGCTGCGCGCCGTCATCGGCCTGGTCTCCAGCGCCCAGAAGGTGCCACAGGACGCCACCGGGCACACCGTCGTGCTCACCGGCGCCACCGGCACCGTGCAGCCGCTGTGGCGCAAGTACGACGCGGCCACCCGCGAGCGCGCCCATGAGCTGCTCGCCGAGCTGGACTGCAAGGAACTCGCCGACCGTCCGTACGGGGTGTGTTCGGGGGGCCAGCGGGCCCGGATCCTGATCGCCCGCGCGCTGATGTCCGATCCCTCGCTGCTCCTGCTCGACGAGCCGTTCAATGCGCTGGACCTGCCCTCCCGCGAGGACCTGATCGATGCACTGCACCAACTGGCCACGGAGCGACCGGAGTTGGCGACCGTGACGGTGACGCATCACCTGGAGGAGCTCTCCCCGGCCATCGGCCACGCCCTGCTGCTGCGCGACGGGCGCGTGCAGGCGCGCGGGCCGGTGGCCGAGGTGCTGACCGGGGAGCGGATGACGGCGTGCTTCGGGCGGCCGATCGAGGTGTCCCGGCACGAGGGACGCTGGATGGCGCGGTCGGGCAGGCGCTAACCGGCGCGGTGCGGCAGCGGTTCGCGGCGCCGCGCCCACTCCTTCGGCAGCGCGCCCGTTCCCGTACGCGCCGCCACCACCCCGCCCACGATGGCGCAGGTGGTGTCCACGTCGCCGAGGCCGGCGGCGGTGGTCCAGAGGGCGGATTCCAGGTCGTCGGGGTGCCGGGCGGCGCACCAGAGGGCGAAGGGGACGGTGTCGTCGGCGCGGATGCGGCGGCCGCTGCCGAGGGTTTCCGCGGCGGCTGCGGGATCGGTCTTCGGCGGGAGCGCGGCCGCGCGCAACAGGCCCTGGCGCACCGGGCCGTCGGGGGTACGGTCGGCGACGGTGGCGAGTGCCGGCGCCTCGCCACGCGCCGAGAGGGCCGCCGCGACGGCCACCGCCACCGCGCCCGCGATGCCCTCGGGGTGGGCGTGGGTGACGCGGGCGGACGCGGCGGCCTGTGCGGCGGTGCGGTCGAGGTCGTCGTGGAACCAGGCGCCGAGCGGGGCGACCCGCATGGCCGCGCCGTTGCCGAGGCTGCCCTCGCCGCCGAAGAGGGCGGAGGCCAGCGACTCCCACGCGTCGGGCGTCGCGGCGACGCGGGACAGCAGGGCGTGCATCCCCGAGCCGTAACCGCGCCCGGAATCGGCCTGATAGGTGGCGGCGAACCGCTCTGCCAGCGGCCGCGCCGCCACCTCGCCGTGCGCCTCCAGGACGGCGAGGAGATCCGCCGCCATGGCGGTGTCGTCCGTCCAGTTCCAGTGGGGGTCGGGCGGGATCCGACGGGCCGCGATCAACGACCGGGACTCGTCCACCGGCCGGAAGATCCGGAAGAACCGCTCCCCGAAGGCATCACCGAACGCCAACCCCTCCATGCTCGCGCGCGCCGCGGCCCGTCGTCGTGCATCCATGACGGGGATCCTGCCATGCGGGCCGTCCGCGCCGGAACGGATTTCCCGCTGGAGCCGAGCATTATTCGCATATAGCCGCCGAGCAGTACATTAATAAACCTTTACGTTGTCTTTACTTCTCGACAATCCCGAATTACGCGGCAATCCCCACGGACGCCGGCCGCACATCATCTTTTTGCTGTACCCTTAACGGGAATTTAACGCGCCTAGGGGGATTCATGCCCAGCGAACCGCAGAAGCAGGTTGACGAGTCGGAATTCATGGACATCGCCAGGGATCCGGCGGAAGCGCGGGCGCTGCGCAAGTCCCTTGAGCAGATTTCCAAGGGCGGGGCGGGGGACGCGTTGACGGAGATGGCCCAGGAGGTGCTCTCCGGCCGCGCCGGTCTGCGCCAGGCGACACAGACCTCCGGTTACACCGACGCCCTCATCGAGAAGGTCCAGCCCTTTCGGGAGCAATGGGACGCAATGTCCGAAGCCGAGCGCGAGGCCCGCGCCGTCGAAGGCGAGCAGGCCCTCGAAGAGTACCGGCGCGAAATAGCGGAAGAGCGCCGCGCGGCGCAGGAAAAGAATGCGAAGTCCGGGGGCGCGCACACCGGAAAGGGCTGGTCACTGTACTGACGCCGGCGGCTTTCATGCATGACAAGACCTGCATTCATGACAAGACCTGAGGAAACGGGGAGAGCGTGAGTTTCGCGGTAGAGGCTGCGGACCTGGACGGCTACGCAAAGCTGGTGTCGCGCGCCGGCGATGACCTCCAGGCCGGCGTTGATTTCATGCAGAAGAACGCCACCGTCGAGGACATGCCCGGAGATCTCTGGCAGACCGTCTTCGTACCTCATGATCAGAACCTGCAAGACGCAAAGAAATGCCTCAACGGTTTCCAGCGCATCCTCGACGCCTCTTCGCACGAACTCACCAAGTCCGCCAAGTACTACCGGGAAACCGATGCGGAGCAGGCCCAGAAGATCGATGCCACCTATCCGCAGAGCAAGGTGGACCGCAAGGGCGACCTCCGGGAGGCGAAGGGGACGTCCTCAAGTTTCGCGGACAAGGAGGACGCCGGCGCGCAGCTGAAGGCCCCCGGCGGCGGGGACAGCTACGTAGCCGACTGGGCGGGCGAGTTCCAGGTACACCCGGTCGAGAAGACCGTGGGCACGATCCTCGACTTCGCCAGTCCATCCGCCACCGTTCTCGAATTCATCAAGATGATGACCGGGTGGGACCCGCTCGGAGACTTCGTCAGTTCGATGGCCGGGGACTGGGAGTCGTTCCAGAACTGCTCCGACGTCTGGGGATCCCTGGCCGCCTGCTCGGCGTCGATCTCCCGGAACATCAAAGCCGGGAACCTCGAACTCGACGCGACCTGGCAGGGCAACTCCGCGGACGCCGCCTACGCCTACTTCGATGAAGCCGGCAGCAAGCTCCTCGTTCTCGAGGAGACCTTCAACTCCCTCAAGGAGAACTACTCCCAGATCTCCGCCGCCGTTTATTCCTTCGCGGAGTTCTACAAGGGCATGATCGTGGACGTCCTCGATCTGGGCGTCAAGGCGATGCTCAACTTCATTGCCGGCGATGCGGCGCTGGCCACCGGCGTCGGTGCCGCCGCCGCGGCACCCTTCTACGCAATGTCCGCGCTGCAGATAGTCAAGGTGATGAAGCGGTGGGGGGAGGCGACCTCGCGGCTGGGCAGTGCAATGAAAATCGCGAACGCCGCGGCAGGTGTGGTCAATGCCACGCTCTCGGAAACCTACAGCACCATCAACGGCTTCCCCGTTCCCGGTTCCGCATACGACAACCGGGCAGCATAGCCGCGCGGGGCGGACCGGGTCGGCCGCCGCCCGACAGCTTTCACCGCCGTCGGACACGTTCCGATTGCCGTCGATCCACGGAGGAACAGCATGAGTACGCCGGAACTCCCCGATATGGGAGACCCCATTCCACGGGACGGGCCCACCCGCAGCGAGTACCTCACGCACCGGAATTGGCTGCTCGTCATCGGTGCGGTGGCCCCGTGGGCTTTCCTCTACGTGGGAACGAGGAATCCGGGACTGCTCTGGCTCCCGGTGCTGAATCTGCTCGGTTCCTACGCGGGAATGTTCGTCATGGTCCGGAGCTGGCGGCAGAACAAGAACCGCCGGCTGTACGTGGCGCTGGCGGCAGTACTGGTGTGCTGGATCGTCTGCACGGAGGTGTTCCGGCGCCTGAACTGAGGCGGGGGCCGCACAGCGCCGCCCCCGCCCCGCTCACCTGCCCCCGCCCCCGTCACCCCTCCGCGCCCTGCGCGATCGCGTCGGCCACCTCGGCCGTACGGGCCGCTTCCTCGGCGGCGAAGCGTTCCGCGTCCAGCTTCTCGGCCAGCTCCTCGTCCTGGGCCATCAGCAGGTCGAGGTTGGAGTCGCCCATCTCGAAGACGCCCATGTCCACGTAGGCGCGCTGGAGGCGTTCGCCCCACAGGCCGATGTCCTTCACACACGGCACGATGCGGCTGAAGAGCAGCTTGCGGAAGAGGTGCAGGAATTCGGAGCGCTCGGTGAACTCCGCGGCCTCCTGCTTGGGGATGCCGAAGTTCTCCAGCACCTCCAGACCACGCAGCCGGTCCCGCATCAGGTAGCAGCCCTCGATGACGAAGTCCTCGCGCTCGCGTAGTTCGGCGTCGGTGAGCTGCTTGTAGTAGTCGCGCAGCGCCATCCGGCCGAAGGCGACATGGCGCGCCTCGTCCTGCATGACATAGGCGAGGATCTGCTTGGGCAGCGGCTTGGTGGTGGTGTCGCGGATCATGCCGAAGGCGGCCAGCGCCAGGCCCTCGATCAGCACCTGCATGCCCAGGTAGGGCATGTCCCAGCGGGAGTCCTTGAGGGTGTCGGCGAGCAGCGCCTGGAGGTTGTCGTTGACCGGGTAGAGCATCCCGATCTTCTCTTTGAGGAAGCGGCTGTAGATCTCGGCGTGCCGGGCCTCGTCCATGGTCTGGGTGGCGGAGTAGAACTTCGCGTCGAGGTCCGGGACGGATTCCACGATCCGCGCGGCGCACACCATCGCGCCCTGCTCGCCGTGCAGGAACTGGCTGAACTGCCAGGAGGTGTAGTGCTGGCGGAGATCGCCGCGGTCCTTCTCCGTCATCTTGTCCCAGTACTTGGTGCCGTAGAGGGACATGGATTCATCGGGGGTGCCGAGCGGGTCCTTGGGGTCGACCTCCAGGTCCCAGTCGATGCGCAGATTGGCGTCCCACTGCTTGTCCTTGCCCTTCTGGTAGAGGGCCAGCAGCCGTTCGCGGCCGTCGTCGTACTCCCAGCTGAAGCGGGCCGCGCCGGAGGCGGGCACCGTCCACAGGGGGTCGCCAGGGTCCTGTACGTAAAGATCGCGGCTCGACACCGACGCCTCCTCAGCTCACCGAATTCACCGCACACGCACCACAGCACTCGTCACCGTCTCGCCGGGGCGCCCGCGGGAACGCTCACCGAAGCGCTCACCACACGCTTATCAAACGCCCCACCACGGGCAGTCGTTGGCAGGCTCACACGTTTCTTACCGGCGGGTCAATAAGTCGTGCGCGAGGGATTGACGGGCTTGCTGACGCGCAGTCTCATAAGAGGCGATGCCACGTGACCGCCGGTAACCCCGTGAGTGAGGTAGCCACGCAATGACGAGCGCGCCAACCGCAATGACCGTGACGGACACCGAAGTCCTGCGGGACGCCCTCGGGCTGCTCAAGGACCGGGAACAGGTCGCCGAGCGCCTGCTCGACTCCTCCGCCAAGCACTCCTTCGACCCCGACACCGAACTCGACTGGGACGCGCCCCTCGAGGACGGCAAGTGGTTCTGGCCGCCGGAGCTGGTCTCGCTCTACGACACCCCGATGTGGAAGAAGATGTCGCTGGAGCAGCAGCAGGACCTCTCCCGGCACGAGGCCGCCTCGCTCGCCTCGCTGGGCATCTGGTTCGAGATCATCCTGATGCAGCTGCTCGTCCGGCACATCTACGACAAGCCGGTGACCAGCGCGCACGTCCGCTACGCGCTCACCGAGATCGCCGACGAGTGCCGGCACTCCAAGATGTTCGCGCGGATGATCCAGCACGGCGGGGCGCCCACGTACCCGGTCTCCCGCCTCAACCACAACCTCGCCCGGATCCTCAAGACGGTGTCCACCACCCCCGGCTCCTTCGCCTGCACCCTGCTCGGCGAGGAGATCCTGGACTGGATGCAGCGGCTGACGTTCCCCGACGAGCGGGTGCAGACCATCGTGCGCGGGGTGACCCGCATCCACGTCGTCGAGGAGGCCCGGCACGTCCGCTACGCCCGCGAGGAGCTGCGCCGCCAGATGGTCACCGCGCCGCGCTGGGAACGGGAGTTGACCCGCATCAGCTGCGGCGAGGCGGCCCGGGTCTTCTCCCTCGCCTTCATCAACCCCGAGGTCTACACCAACGTCGGCCTGGACCGGCGCGCGGCCCTCGCCCAGGTCAAGGCGAGCGGCCACCGCCGCGAGGTGATGCAGTCCGGCGCCCAGCGGCTGACCGATTTCCTCGACGAGATCGGCGTCATGCGGGGCCTGGGACGCCGGTTGTGGCGCAGCTCCGGGCTGCTGGCCTGAAGCCGACCGCGCGGGACACCTCCGGTACGAGCAGGTGTACGAGGCGAATTCCGGGGCGGTTACGCTGCTGCTCATGAACGGCAGCGGCACCGCCCCAGCAGTACCCCGACCCGCCTACCGCAGGCTGAGCGTCGAGCAGCGCCGCTCTCAACTGCTCGCCGCCGCGCTGGGCCTGTTCGCGCAGCGCGCGCCCGAGGACGTCTCGCTGGACGATGTGGCGACCGCCGCCGAGGTCTCGCGGCCGCTGGTCTACCGCTACTTCCCGGGCGGCAAGCAGCAGTTGTACGAGGCGGCGCTGCGCAGCGCCGCCGACATCCTGGAACGCTGCTTCGCCGAACCGGAGACCGGCCCGCTCACCCAGCGGCTGTCGCGTGCGCTGGACCGGTATCTGGCGTTCGTCGACGAGCACGACGCCGGGTTCAGCGCGCTGCTGCAGGGCGGCAGCGTCGTGGAGACCTCCCGGACCAGCGCGATCGTGGATGAGGTGCGGCGCGCCGCCGCCGACCAGATCCTGCGGCATCTGGGCGAGCCCGAGCCGGGACTGCGGCTGCGGATGACGGTCCGGATGTGGATCACCGCCGTCGAGGCCGCCTCGCTGATCTGGCTGGACGAGGACAAGCGGCCCGGCCTGGACGAGCTGCGCGACTGGCTCGTCGATCATTTCGTGGCGCTGCTGACCGCGACCGCGGCCCGGGACGAGCAGACCGCGCGGGTGACCCGGGCGGCGCTGGCGCTGGAGACCGCCGAGGGGCCGGCCGGCGATCTGGCCCGCCGCGTCCTGCCCGTCGTCGGCGACGCCGCGCACCTTCTGTGACCTGCCGCGACGTCTCGCCGGTGGCGGGCTGCGGCGGATGCCGACGCCGCCGTACGGTGGAACGGTGAGAAGCGAGAACACCCCGTTCGTCGGCGGTCCGCTGGACGGCCGGGTCCTGCCCGTGCTGGTCGGCGCGACCGGCCAGCCGCCGAAGAGCTATGAGATCCCGGTGCCGAACGACGACGGGCGGCCGCCGACGGTCCATGTCTACCGGCGGGCCCCGGGGCGGGTGGGACGGCTGGGGCTGCCGAGCGGCTGGAAGTACGTGTACGACCCGGAGGGGACGGCGCAGGGCGGCGGCACGCTCCGGCGTCTCTTCCGGCGCGCCCGCTCCCGCGACTGATCGGGTGGTCCGGGCGCCCCACCGACGCCCGTTCATCCGAAATGTACGACTGTCGTGACAGCATCCCAATCGCCCGGACACACGGGCGACTCGGAGCTTCCGGCGGAGGTGAATCGGTGTCCCGACGTCTTCTGCCCTGGGCCGGCACCCTGGGTCTCATCGGCGTGGTGGCGCTGACGCTGCCGTCGTCGGTCCTGGCCGATCCCGGGCCCCACGCGGTACCCGCGGAGTTGACGCCCGGAGGGTCGAGGTCCGCGGGATGGGAGGACAGCGAGCCGTCGAACAGCACGCCCCGGGCCGACCACTCCCCGGACACCCGGCACCGGGACACCAAGCCTCCCCACGGCAAACCGACCCCCGGCACCAAGGGCACCGGGACGGCGACCACCGGGACCACGGACACCGGCACGGCCGACACCTGGATCCCGGACACCGGCGAGGGCGAGCTGGGGCGGGTCACCGAGGGCGTCGACGGCGGGGACCCGGACGGCCCGGACGGAATGCCGGACGGTACCGGCGGCGGCGCCGACGAGCCGTCGGACACCGGCCCCGCCGGCGGCCCCTCCCCCGGCTCCGCCGAACGCAGCCCGGTCGCCCTGCTCCAGAAGCTGCAGACGCTCTACCGCCAGTCGGAGGAGTCCGCCAGGGCCTACCGGCAGACGGAGGACGACCTCCGGTCGGTGCGGCAGCAGTCCGACACCCTCACCACCCAGCTGGCACGGGCCCGCGCCCAGCTGGCCGGCGGGAAAGCGGACGCGGGGCGGCTGGCGCGGCTGCAGTACCAGTCATCGGTGTCGCCGGTCTCGTCGTATCTGCGGGTGCTGCTGGCCAGGAATCCCCAGCAGGCCATGGACACCCGGCATCTGATCCGGGAGGCGGCGCGGGACCAGCGGGCCGCGGTGGCCCGGTTCACCACCGGCGAGCGGAAGGCCGACGCGCTGGCGGCCAGAGCCCATGCGGCGCTGGACAAACAGCAGGCGCTCACCGACCGGGCCCGCTATCAGCGGGAGACGGCGGCGAGGAAGCTCAAGGAGGTCGAGGCGCTGCTCGCCACGCTCACCCCCGAACAGCTCACGGAACTGGGGCGGCTGGAGGCTCAGGCGACCGACGGCATGCGGCGTGACGACCGGCCGGCGGAAGCCTGATGGCAAGGAGCCCGGCCGGCGGACCGTCTGGAGGAGTCCGCCGGCCGGGAGTGGCACGAGCCGGTATGCCGGCCCGGCCGCCGAGCCCGTTCAGCCGCTGAACGCGGCGAGGTAGGCGTTCGCCTTGTCCGGGTCGTAGAAGAAGTTCTCGAAGTCGGACGGGTCGTCGAAGCCGTTGGCGAACCGGTCGGCGATCGGCTGGATCTGGCCGGCCGCGCCGAGGATGTTCAGGACGTGCTCCGGCGGCGGGGCCAGCATCGCGTTGGTCCACTTGGTGACGTGCCGGACGGTGTTCCAGTAGCGGTCGAAGGTGGCCTGCATCCAGTCGGCGTCGAAGGGCTCCTCGCCGCGCTCGACGATGGAGCCGAGGTAGGAGGCGGCGCACTTGGCGGCCGAGTTGGAGCCCTGGCCGGTGATCGGGTCATTGGCGACGACCACGTCCGCGACGCCGAGGACCAGACCGCCGGACGGCAGCTTGCCGATCGGGTTGCGGACGGTCGGGGCGTAGCGGCCGGCCAGCGTGCCGTTGGCGTCGGTCAGCTCGGCCTTGGTGCAGCGCGCGTACTCCCAGGGCAGGAACGTCTTCATCAGTTCCAGCGTGGTGGCCAGGTGCTCCTGCGGGTCCTTGACGGAGCCGAAGACGTCCACCGGGCCGCCGGGGATGCCCTCCCAGAAGAGGATGTCGGCGCGGCCGGAGGTGGTCAGCGTCGGCATGACGAAGAGCTCGCCGACGCCGGGCACGAGATTGCAGCGGACCGCGTCGAACTCGGGGTGCTCGGGGCGCGGGCCCACGCCCTGGACGTACGCGACGGCCAGCGCGCGCTGCGGGGCGTCGTAGGGGGAACGGGAGGCGTCCCGGCCGAACATGGACACCAGCTCGCCCTTGCCGGCCGAGACCAGCGTCAGGTCGTAGCGGCTCGCGAAGAAGTCCAGGTCGGAGACGGCCGCGCCGTGGATGACGAGCTGGCCGCCGCGCTGCGCGAAGGTCTCCATCCAGCCGGCCATCTTGACCCGCTGGTCGACGGACTGGGCGTAGCCGTCGAGCGTGCCGACCCAGTCGATGGCGCGCTGCGTGCCCTCGGGCGACTCGTGGCTGCCGGGGGCGGCGACCGAGACGCCGAGGCCCTCGATGCGCGGGGCCTGGTTCTCCCAGAAGTTGATCTGGAGGTCGCGCTCGTGCTGGAGGGCGGTGTCGAACATGCACTGCGTCGACATGACCCGGCCGGAGCGGATCTCGTCGGCGGTGCGGTTGGACATGAGGGTGACCTCGTAGCCCTTGTCCTGGAGGCCAAGGGCGAGCTGGAGACCGGACTGGCCGGCTCCGACGATGAGTATCTTCCGCATGGCGGTGCTCTTCTCTGTTCCTGCTGTTGAGGGGAGGTGTCTCGGGAGGGGGCGCGGCGGCCTACTGGGGAGCGGTCTCCATCGCATGGCCGACCAGCGACAGCAGCGCGGTCACCACGGTGGCCCGCTCCCGCGCGTCCATGATCACGACGGGGATGTGCTCGGGCACGGTCAGCGCCTCGCGGACGTCGTCCACGGCGTAGGACCGGGTGCCCTCGAAGTGGTTGACGGCCACCACATACGGCAGGCCGCAGCTCTCGAAGTAGTCGAGCGCCGGGAAGCAGTCCTCCAGCCGACGGGTGTCGGCCATCACGACCGCGCCGATCGCGCCGCGCACCAGGTCGTCCCACATGAACCAGAAGCGCTGCTGTCCGGGCGTGCCGAACAGGTAGAGCACCAGGTCCTGGTCGAGGGTGATCCGCCCGAAGTCCATCGCGACCGTGGTCGTGGTCTTCTCCGGGGTGGCGGTCAGATCGTCGGTGTCCTCGCTGGCCTGCGTCATCACCGCCTCGGTCTGCAGCGGGGTGATCTCCGAGACCGAGCCGACGAAGGTGGTCTTGCCGACGCCGAAGCCGCCCGCCACCACGATCTTGGTGGCGATCGGTGCCCGGCTGCGGTCCGTCTGCCAGCTCTGCAGTCCCGTGTCGGCGGCCGCTCCCGCGGCACCACCGCTCGTCATCGGCCCGGCCGACGTCGTGTCAGAGCTTGTGAAGTCCACCGAGCACCCTTTCCAGCAGCGCGCGGTTCGGGCGGCCGGTGCCGTGCCCGGTGCCGTAGACGCGGATCTTTCCCTGGTCGGCGAGATCGCTGAGCAGTACGCGGACCACGCCCAGCGGCATCTTGAGCAGCGCGGAGATCTCCGCGACGGAGCGCATCCGGCGGCACAGCTCGACGATCGCCCGCATCTCGGGCATCACGCGGTCGCCCCACCCACCGGAGGTCAGCTCACGCCGCTCCTCGGGTGCCTCGATCGCCGCCACGAACGTCTCGACGAGCAGGACGTGGCCGAACCGCGTCCGGCCGCCGGTGAGCGAGTACGGCCGTACCCGCGCGGGTTTTCTGTCCCCGCCGCGTTTCGGGAGTTTGGGGTTGCCGCTCATGCCGGAACCTCGCTTCGCCGGGCCTGGCGCCGGCCCGGTATGTGGCTCGGAAGGGCTCGCTCACTACGGTCGTTCACTGGGCGTTCTCCATCGACTGACGCAGTTCGGTGCGGAGTTCGGGGGTCAGGACATGGCCGGCCCGGCCGACGAAGAGCGCCATGTGGTAGGCGATGACGCTCATATCGCAGTCGGGGGTGGCATACGCGCCGAGCAGCGAGCCGTCGCTGACGGACATGACGAACAGGCTGCCGTCGTCCATCGCGACCATCGTCTGCTTGACCTCGCCGCCGTCCATCAGCTTCGCCGCACCGCCGGTGAGGCTGCCGAGCCCGGACACGATCGTGGCCAGGTCCGCGCTGGACCCCTGGGGGCCGTCGGCTCCCGGCTGTGCCTCGTCCGCGAGCCCCGGGTCGGAGGCCAGCAGCAGCAGTCCGTCGGAGGAGACCACCGCCACCGAGCGGATGCCCGGGACCTCATCGACCAGATTGGTCAGCAGCCAGTGCAGATTTCTCGCCTGACTGCTCAGCCCGTGTCCGTAACCAGCGGGCGCTTGCGCGTTCACTCGCGTGCCTCCTCGACAACGTGGCTCTCTCCCGGGGCCCCCGCTCCGTCGGTGTCGGTCTGTGGAATGGTCTGCTCCGCGGTGCGTTCCGCGATCTCGGCCTCGACCTCGCGGCGGCCGTCCCGCGCCCCCTGCTGGAACCCGCCGAGCCGGCGCCGCAGCGCATCGGCCGTGGCGGCGCCGCTCTTGCGCGGCGCGGCGGGTGCCGACTGCTGTGCCACGACCTTGGGCGTGCGCTTGGGCAGGCCGGTGGCGGTCCGCCGCTTCTGAGGAGATGCGGCGGGGGTCTCTTCGGCGTCCGGTCCGGCCGCCGCTTCCGCCGCCTCGGCGGGCGCCGCTTCGGCCGCCGCTCCGGTGGCGGGCGGCGCATCGGAGGACGGCTTGTCCGCGGACGGCGCGTCGGCGGAGGGCTCGTCGGCCTCGGGCGCGGCGGCCGGGGCCGGGGCGCCGTCGGCGCGGGTGTGTGCGTCCGGGCCGATGGCGTACGGGTCGTCGCCGGCGGCGGGCGCGTCCGTCGCCTCCGTGGGTGCCTGCGGCGTCTCGTCGGCGGGCCGGGTGTGCTCGCCGGCCCCTTCCGCGCCGGCCCCGGCCGCCTCGATGGCCCGCTCCGCGGCGGCCACCAGCGCATCGGGCTCGGCCCCGGCCGCGCCGCTCTCCGCATCCGCATCCGCTGCGGGCACCGGGGCCTCGGCCCGCGCCACCCGCGTCGGCAGGGCGTTGGAGTTCGCCTCGGCGACCGAGCCGGGCAGGCTCGGGGTGTGCGCCAGGTCCTGCGGCACGGTCGACGGCGTGGCACCGGCCGGCGACGGGCGGGTGGGCAGGATCGACTTGGGCAGGACGACGACGGCGGTGACGCCGCCCTGCTTCTGGTCGCGCAGCTGGACCCGTACGCCGTGCCGGGCGGCCAGCCGCACCACGACATAGAGCCCGAGGCCCAGCGCCTCGTCGATGGTCTCGGAGGCCGAGGCCGCGTCGACGTCGGCGAGCCGCTCGTTGAGCTCCGTCATGCGGTCGGGGGTCATCCCTATGCCCTCGTCCTGGACGGAGAGCATGACCTCGCCGCTCTCCAGCAGCCAGCCGGAGAGTTCGACATGGGCGTTGGGCGGCGAGAACGCGGTGGCGTTCTCCAGGAGTTCGGCGACCAGATGGCTGAGGTCGTCCGCGGCGAAGCCGGCGACCTGGGAGTGCGGGGGCAGCGACTGGATGTGCACCCGCTCGTACCGCTCGATCTCGCTGATGGCGGCGCGCAGCACGTCCAGCAGCGGTACCGCGCCCGGATGGCTGTTGCCGTGCTGTTCGGCGCCCGCCAGGACCAGGAGGTTCTCACTGTTGCGGCGCATCCGCGCGGCGAAGTGGTCCAGTTTGAAGAGGGTGTCGAGGCGCTCCGGGTCCTGCTCGCTCTCCTCCAGCGACTCGATGACGGCGAGCTGGCGCTCCACCAGGCCCAGGGTGCGCAGCGAGAGGCTGACGAACCGCCCGTGCACGCCGGAGCGCAGCGCCGCCAGCCGCTCGTTGAGGTCGGCGATCTCCTGCTTGAGTTCCGCGGCCTGGTCCTGGAGCACCTCGCGCTCGGCGACCAGCCGCTGCCGGCCGCCGACCAGCCGCTTGCGTTCGCCCGCCAGTTCCTCGTTCTTCTGCGCCAGCTCGCTGACCTGGGCGTGCAGCGCGTTGACGGACCGTACGGCGGCGGCGAATTCGTCGTCGCGGCCCTTGTAGGTGATGGGCTCCTCGTGACCGGGGTCCTCGGCGAGCCGCTTGGCGCCGATGCGCAGCGCGGCCAGCGGCTGGGTCATCGTGCGGGCGGCCCAGATGCCGGCGCCGACGGCCAGCAGCAGGCACAGGCCCTCCAGTCCGATACGGACCTCCAGCGCCGTCACATCGTCGTCGCGCAGGGTGCTCAGGCGCTCGATGTCGGCGGTGGCCATCCCGGACTCGACGCCGCGGATCAGCCCGACCCGGGCGGTGAGCGTGGACTGCACCCGTCGGCGGTTGAGCCGCAGATCGGTGGCGTCCAGGCGGGGCTGGTCGGTGAGGCGGGTCAGATAGCGCTCGGCGGTGGTGACGTCGCCGCCGGTCACGGTGCGGTCGTAGTGCTCCCGGGCACCGTCGCTCGCGGCCTGCGCGAAGTCGCCCAGGGCGCCCTGTTCGCGCAGATGGGCCACCTGGGCGGCGGCGGTCAGCCGGGGCTGCGGGCCGCCCGCGCCCAGTGCGGCGAGCAGCAGGCCGCGGGTGCCGGCGGCCTGGTCGGCGGCGCGGCCGAGGGCGGGCAGCGCACGGGTGTCGGCGTCCGCGGCGTCCGCGCGGGCGGGCAGTCCGCGGGCGATGTCGTCGCTGATCGCGCCGAGCGCCTGGACGACCTCGGTGTAGGCGGCGTAGGTCTCCTCCGGCGTGCCGGGCCCGGTCAGCGCCTCGTGACGGGTCTGCTGGAGCCCGGCCAGGAGCTTTTCGGCGGCGGCGAACACCTTGGTGTCCCCGGAGGCGTCGTTGGCCTCCTGGCGCAGCTCCTTGATCTGCCGGTCCACCCGGTCGCGCTGGGAGGCGGATTCCGCGCTCTCGGCGCCGGCCCGGGTGCCGGTGGCGGCGGCGCGGGCCCGGGTGCCGGTGGCGCCCGGCGTGCCGAGGGTGCGGGTGCCGCGTCCGGCCGCCACATACGCGGTCATCGCGTCACGCTCGTCGGCCAGGGAGTGCGCGAGCGCGATGGCGCGCGCGTTCAACTCGGCGAGGTCGACCAGCTGCTGGGAGGTCTGGGCGTTGTCGGCCGCGGTGCCGACGGCGGGGGCACCGGCCCCCAGGACGGCCGCGGCGACCACCGCCACGGCCCCGACAAGGCGGTTGCGCACCCGCGCGGGACGCCGTCCCGTGGAGCCCGCACCGTCGGCCGTCGTGCCCGGCCCTGCGCCTGTGCCCGGTCCCGAGCCCGTGCCCGGCCCCGAGACCGAACCGGCCGGTGAACCCGGCTTCCCTGCGCCGCCCCGAAGCCGCTTCATCCGCACCGCTGCTCGCATTCCTGTCTCGCCTACGCACGCCGTGTGGCGGCGCCGACCCGGCTCATTTCTCCGCCCGCGGAGGAGACCTGTGCGAAACCGCAGCAGCGCACACTTCCGCGAAGGAGAAACAGCCCGGCTCTGCGCGTCGCGACGAACGTCATGGCCCCGCCCCATGATCCGGGCATCGACCATTCCACCGGCACCGCGCAGTGGCTCGGCAACACATGCCCGGCCACCTGAAGGAGTGAACATCAATCGGAGTTTGACCATCAACCTGCGTGCGTCGGCGGTTGCGGCTGCAACCCGGCGCAATCCCGAGACAGGTTTGGAGATGCGCCCCGGTCCTGGAAGGATGCGCGCCCGCACCCGCCCGGCACCCCGGGCCCCGCCCTCGGTACGGCGCCGGCCTGCCCGTACGCCCGCACCGCCGTGGCCGCCCGGCGCCGACGCCGGATCCGCCCGCTCCGGCAGACTTTTCCGTATGCGCATCGAACTCGCCTCCGAGCCCGGCGACCCCCAACGCCCAAACGAGGACTACGCATCGGTCGCCCTGCCCGCCGACGGGCAGGGCGGAGTCCTGGTGCTGCTGGACGGGGTGACACCGCCGGAGGGGGACTACGGCTGCCGCCATTCGGTGCCGTGGTTCACCGCGCGACTGGGGGGCGCAATGCTCGAACTGTCTGGTTCACACCGGGATATGACGCTCACGCAGGCGCTCGCCGCGGCCATCTCCCGGACGGCCGACGCCCATCGGGCCTCCTGTGACCTTTCTCACGTCCGCACTCCGCAGGCAACTGTCGTCGCCGCGCGGTGGTCCGGGGACACCGTCGAGCACCTGGTGCTGTCCGATTCCGTGCTGCTTCTGGAGCACCCGGACGGATCGGTACATCCGGTGCTGGACTCCCGGCTGGACGCACTGCCCCCGGCCGTCCGCGCCCGGCGGGACGCCGTACGGGCACTGCCCCGCGGCTCCGCCGAACGCGCTGCCGCGGGCCGGGAGTACGGCCGGGCGGTCGAGGCGCTGCGCAACGCCGAGGGCGGCTTCTTCACCGCGGCGGCGGATCCGGCGGTGGCCGGGCGCGCGGTGACGGGCAGCACCCCGCGCTCCGAGGTCCGCTCGCTGACCGCGCTGAGTGACGGCGCGGGCCGCTGGGTGGAGGTTTTCCGCGAGGGGTCCTGGGACCGGTGCGCGGAGCTGGTCGCGGGGCAGGGGCCACAGGCGCTGATCGACCGGGTCCGGGCGGCGGAGGCGGCGGATCCGGAGGCGACGGCGTATCCGCGGGGGAAGGCGCGGGACGACGCGTCGGTGATTTTTGTGGCGCCGTGACAAATTTCCGTGGCGCGGCGGCGCCGACGGGCCCCGGCGCCGTGCCGCCGGCCGGCGCGGCGGCGCCGCGTCAGCCCTCGTCCCCTTCCTGTTCCGCGTTGAGGCGGTGCAGGAGGCGGGCCAGCTCGGCGACCTCGGCGCGGTCCCAGGCGGCGAGGTTGCGGGCGTAGCGGGCGCGGCGGGCGGTGCGGACGCGGTTGAAGCGCTCGTGGCCCTCGTCGGTGATGCGTACCAGGACCGCCCGGCCGTCGGCGGGGTCCGGTTCGCGGGCGACGAGTCCGAGCTTTTCCAGGGCGTGCAGCTGGCGGCTCATGGTGGCCTTGCCGACGCCGAAGAAGGCGGCGAGTTCGGTGGCGCGCTGAGCCCCGGCGTCGGCCAGCCGGAAGAGCAGGCCGTAGGCGGCCGGCTCCAGATCGGGGTGGACCTCGCGCGCCAGCTCCCCGGAGGAGGCTCGGGCCCGGCGGAGGAATACCGCCAATTCGCGCTCCAGGGACAGGAATACGTGGTCCACACCAGTTTGTTCGCCGTCCGCCGTCATTCCGTCGGCTCCGGTGTTGTGCACGTCAGGGCCCTTTCCCGCTTTCCTTGCCTGAAAGTTTCTTTCGCCGGCGGCCGAAGCCGCAGCTCGGCCAGTATTTCGCAGGATTAGACCAACGGCAGCCCCGTCCCCCTCTTTTGTCACGCTGGTCTACGCGCGTATCGTCCTTTGTGGCATGGCCACACCAAGTGGGTAGCAAGTAGGTACGCAGGTAAGCACGCAGCCAAGTACGAGTGTCATGCCGGCCGATCCTTCTCTTCGGACGACCCCTCAGGTCACTCGACCTTCCCCCCTCAGGTCACTCACCTGGATCCTCGAGATCTACGGAGGCACGTATGCCCGTGCTCAGATCCGGCTCCCCTCACTCCCGCCCCCTTCCCCACCGCCCGGCCCGTTCCCTGGCGACCGTGGCCGGGATCCTGGTGGCGGTCCTCTCCCTCCTGCTCGGCGCTTCCGGCACCGCTGGTGCCGCGGCCCCCGGGCGCGCGACGGAGCCCACCCACCCCGAACAGGACTGGGCCGGCTCCCAGATCGCCAAGCACGAAGGGGCCACGACCGGTATCGCCGCGTCGTCGTCCTCCCTGGCGGCGTCCGTCGAGGGCGTGGACGTCAGCAGCCATAACGGCAATGTCGCCTGGTCGACGCTCTGGAACAGCGGGGCACGGTTCGCGTACGTCAAGGCGACCGAGTCCACGAGCTACACCAATCCGTACTTCGCGCAGCAGTACAACGGCTCCTACAACGCGGGGATGATCCGTGGCGCGTACCACTTCGCCACCCCCAACACCTCCAGCGGCGCCGCCCAGGCCAACTACTTCGTCGACCACGGCGGCGGCTGGTCCAAGGACGGCAAGACCCTGCCCGGGGCGCTCGACATGGAGTACAACCCCTACGGCTCGACCTGCTACGGGCTGAGCGCGGCGGGGCTGGTGAACTGGATGAAGGACTGGTTCGCCACCTACAAGGCGCGCACCGGCCGGGACGCCGTCATCTACACCTCCACCAGCTGGTGGAAGCAGTGCACCGGCAACTCCGCGGCCTTCGGCAGCATCAATCCGCTGTGGGTCCCGCGCTACGGCTCCTCGGTCGGGGAACTCCCGGGCGGCTGGGGCTTCCACACCATCTGGCAGTACACCTCCAGCGGCGCGACGGTCGGTGACCACAACCGCTTCAACGGCGCGCTGGACCGCCTGCAGGCCCTGGCCAACGGCTGACGGCCCCTTTTTGCGCCTAAGCCGGCGCCGCTCTCGCGGAGGTGGCCGGGCGCCGTTGGGGTTGCTCAACCGATGGTTGCGGTGCGGTGGGGCGGCCGGTCCCTGGTGGGAGGGACCGGCCGCCCCACCGTCATGCTCACGCCGCCACCGGCACCTCCGGCGCGGAGCCCTGGGAGGCCGGCACCAGCGCCAGCTCCAGGACCTGGCGGACGTCCGAGACCGGGTGCACCTCGAGGTCGTCGAGGATCTCGGCCGGTACGTCGTCCAGGTCCGGTTCGTTGCGCTTGGGAATGACCACCGTGGTGATCCCGGCACGGTGCGCGGCGAGCAGCTTCTGCTTGACGCCGCCGATGGGCAGCACCCGGCCGGTGAGGGAGACCTCGCCGGTCATCGCGACGTCCGGGCGGACCTGGCGGCCGGAGAGCAGGGAGGCCAGGGCCGTGGTCATCGTGATGCCCGCGCTGGGGCCGTCCTTGGGGACCGCGCCGGCCGGGACGTGCAGATGCACCCCGCGCTCCTTCAGATCGCCGACCGGAAGCTCCAGTTCCGCGCCGTGCGAGCGCAGGAAGGAGAGCGCGATGTGCGCGGACTCCTTCATGACGTCGCCGAGCTGGCCGGTCAGCTGCAGGCCGGACGCACCGGTCTCGGGGTCGGCGAGCGACGCCTCGACATAGAGCACATCGCCGCCCGCGCCGGTGACCGCGAGGCCGGTGACCACACCGGGCACCGCCGTGCGCCGCTCGGCCGGGTCCTGGGCGGACTCCGGGGTGTGGTGCGGCCGCCCGATCAGCGGGCGCAGCTCGTCCACGCCGACGGTGAACGGCAGCTCCCGTTCGCCCAGTTCGTGCTGGGCCGCGACCTTGCGCAGCAGCCTGGCGACGGCCCGTTCGAGGTTGCGTACGCCGGCCTCGCGGGTGTACTCGCCCGCCAGCTTGCGCAGCGCGGCGTCCTCCAGGGTCACCTCGCCGGACTCCAGGCCCGCCCGCTCCAGCTGACGCGGCAGCAGGTGGTCCCGGGCGATGACGACCTTCTCGTCCTCGGTGTAGCCGTCCAGCCGGACCAGCTCCATCCGGTCGAGCAGCGGCTCGGGGATGGCTTCCAGGACGTTCGCCGTGGCCAGGAAGACGACATCGCTGAGGTCGAGCTCGACCTCCAGGTAGTGGTCGCGGAAGGTGTGGTTCTGCGCCGGGTCCAGGACCTCCAGAAGGGCGGCGGCCGGGTCGCCCCGGAAGTCGGAGCCGACCTTGTCGATCTCGTCGAGGAGGACGACCGGATTCATGGAACCGGCCTCCTTGACGGCGCGGACGATCCGGCCGGGCAGCGCGCCGACGTAGGTGCGGCGGTGGCCGCGGATCTCCGCTTCGTCCCGTACGCCGCCGAGCGCGACCCGGACGAACTTGCGGCCCATGGCCCGCGCGACGGACTCGCCGAGCGAGGTCTTGCCGACTCCGGGCGGCCCGACCAGCGCGAGCACCGCCCCGCCGCGGCGGCCCCCGACCAGCCCCAGCCCCCGCTCCGAGCGGCGCTTGCGCACCGCCAGATACTCGGTGATCCGCTCCTTGACGTCCTCCAGACCGGCGTGGTCCGCGTCCAGGATCTCCTTGGCGCCGGCGATGTCGTAGGCGTCCTCGGTGCGTTCGTTCCAGGGCAGTTCGAGGACGGTGTCCAGCCAGGTGCGGATCCAGGAGCCCTCGGGGCTCTGGTCGCTGGACCGCTCCAGCTTGTCGACCTCCTTGAGGGCGGCCTTGCGGACGTCCTCGGGCAGCTCGGCGGCCTCGACGCGGGCGCGGTAGTCGTCGCCCTCGTCCTCGGGATCGCCGTTCAGCTCGGCGAGCTCCTTGCGCACCGCCTCCAGCTGCCGCCGCAGCAGGAACTCCCGCTGCTGCTTGTCGACGCCCTCCTGGACGTCCTTGGCGATGGACTCGGCGACGTCCTGCTCGGCGAGATGCCCGCGCAGGATGTCGGTGGCGGCCTTGAGCCGGGCGACCGGGTCGACGGTCTCCAGCAGCCGGACCTTCTGATCGGTGGTCAGGAACGGCAGATAGCCGGAGTTGTCGGCGAGCGTGGAGACGTCGTCGATGCCCTGCACCCGGTCGACGACCTGCCAGGCACCGCGTTTCTTCAGCCAGCTGGTGGCCAGCGCCTTGTATTCGGTGACGAGTTCGCCGACCGAGCCGGGCAGCGGGGCGGGCACCTCTTCGGCGACGGTGGCCCCCTCCACCCACAGCGCGGCGCCGGGCCCGGTCGTGCCGGAGCCGATCCGCACCCGGCCGAGCCCGCGGATCAGCGCGCCCGGGTCGCCGTCGGACAGCCGCCCGACCTGCTCGATGCGGCCCAGCGTGCCGATCGCCGCGTAATTCCCGTCGATCCGGGGCACAAGCAGCACCTTCGGCTTGTTACCCGAAGAGCCCGAGTCGGCGGCGGCCTGCGCGGCCTCCACCGCCGCCCGTACCTCCGCGTCGGACAGGTCCAGGGGCACCACCATGCCCGGCAGTACGACCTCGTCATCGAGGGGCAGCACGGGCAGAGTGAGCGGTGTGGACGTCGATGCCATGATCTCCCCTTCGGCAAACAAGTTGAGCTTTACTCACTCAATGCAAGGGGCCCGGGAGATGTTCCCCGTCGTCCGTTCGCTGTCAGCGATCAGCCGCGGCGGCCGCTCCCGCTACCAGTGCGCCGGACGGCTCAGGGCGGCCGGCAGCCTGGTGGCGGCGTCACCCTTGGCAGCGTTGAGCTGGGACTGCGTCAGGAAGATGCTGCCGGTGAGGTCCGCGCCGCGCAGATCGGCGTCCCGCAGGTCGGCGCCGATCAGATCGGCGGACCGCAGATCGGCGCCCTGGAGGTCGGCGGCGATCAGACACGCCCCGCGGAGATTGGCGCCCCGCAGCGCGGCGCCCTTCAGCCGCGCCCCGATGAGATCCGCCCCGCGCCGGTCCTTCTTCTTCCCCGGCACCTTGGCCCGTACGAGCTCGCTCGTGCGCAGCAGCAGCGCATTGACCTCGCCCCGGTGCGCGGGCATGTCCAGCCCGGCCAGCTCCTGGGCGGTGCCGTGGGTGAGGCGCTCGGTGGCGTCGAGCGCACTGCGCAGACCGGCGTGCACCGGGCGGGCGTCGGGCAGGGTCAGCGCCTCGGCCAGGTACCAGAGCAGCTCGTGCAGCTGCCGCATGACGGGGAACGCCTCGAACATCTCACGCGCCGTTCCCGGTGCCCGGCGCCAGTCCTGGCCGCCGAAGGTGACCTGCGAGACCTTCTGGCCCGCCCCGAAGCAGTCGAAGACGGTGCACCCGGAGAAACCGCGCTGCCGCAGATCGGCGTGGATCCCGCAGCGGAAATCCTTCTGGAGGTTCCGGCAGGGCGTGCCGGCCTCCTTGTCGACCGCGAAGTCCGACGAGGCCGCGAACGGCAGCGCCACGCAGCAGAGCCCGAAGCAGCTGCCGCAGTCGGATTTCAGGCCGAGTGCGGCGGGGTCGGGCACGGGGTATTCCTGGGCGCGGGACAAGGCGGGTGAACTCCTGTTGCGGGGTGGGCAAGGGGCCGCGGCACGCGGTGACGCGATGGCCATTGTCCCAGTCGACGGAGGATTCCTGGCCGGAATTGATCCCCGCACGCGCGGGCCGCTGCGTCGGGTGCCCGGCGTTGTCAGTGCCCGCTCCTAGCATCCGGACCATGAGCATGATCGGAGAGTACGCACGGGTCACGGCCGCCGAACTCGACCGGGCGACCGGGGCTCCCGAGTGGGCCTTGAAGCTGGTCAGCGGACGGTGGGAGGCGGCCGGAGAAGCCGTGGAGGAGCCCGGCGAGGCGCGCTGCCTCGACATCGACAAGGCCTGGGACGCCCTGGGCTTCCTGTTGCGCCGTACGGGCTTCCCGGTGGACGTCGTCCATGGCGAGGAGGCCATAGCGGACGCCGAGGACTGGGGGTACGGGCCGCCCCGCTATCTCACCCCGGCCCGGGTTCAGGTGGCCGCCGAGGCCATGACCCGGCTGTCCGGCGCGAGCCTGGTCTCGGGCGTCGCCCCGGCCGAGCTCGCCGAGGCGGAGGTCTACCCGGCCATCGTCTGGCGGCGCGGCGAGTCCCTGGACTATGTGAGCGGGCACTACGAGCGGCTGCGGCAGTTCTTCCGTGCGGCGGCGGACGAGGGGGAGGGGATGCTGATCTGGCTCGGCTGAGCCACCCGCCGGTCCCGCCACCGGCGCAGCAGCGGCCGGCTCGCCACGCCGAGGGTGAGCGAGAGCAGATGGCCCCAGTCGGTCATCGGGTCGGCGTAGGCGAGCAGGCCGGCGATCACGAAATAGCCGGCGCCGGCCAGCAGCGGCCAGCGGCACCAGGCCGGGAGCAGCCCGGCGAGCGCGCCGATGCAGGTCATCACGCCGAAGCTGATGCCGTAGTCGAGGCGCTGGAGGGAGCTGTCGGGCAGCTGCCCGGCGGCGACCGCGAAGCCGACCGGGAGTTCGGTGGCGAGGGTGGCCAGCGCATGGCCGCCGAAGAAGACGGCGGCGGTGCGCAGGCCGCCGATCCGCCGCTCCAGGGCGGTGAGGGTGAAGAGGAAGGCGAGGGCGTAGCCGGAGGTCAGACCGCCCGCGATCCAGAGGGCGGAGGCGACGAGCACCAGGAGCGGGGCCTGCGCCAGATGGACGATGTCGGTGCTGGAGCCGCGGAGCAGCTCGGAGACCAGGGTGGGGTCGGCGTGCGCCGCGAACAGCGAGGTGGCGGCGAGGACGACGGCGTAGCCGAAGGTGAAGGGGGTGCCGGTGGGGGTGGGCAGCAGCCGCCAGGGCCGCGGGCGGCGGCCGGACGGTCCCGTTCCGCCGCGGGGCTCCGCCGGGGCCTCGCGGCGCTGCCGCGGAATGCCCGCGAGGGCGCCCGGCCGCGCGGTGTCGGCCGGCCTGCCGCCGACGGTGTCCACCCAGCTCATACGGCGAGCCCCCTTCCGTCCCGGAGTACGTTCGCGACCACCCTGCACGCTCAACCCATGAGTGAGCTGTGGAGGTGAGATGCATCACTCCGCTCAACCTCGATGAGAAGTCTCACGTTGTGCGCGAAACGCCCGACCGCCCCTTCCGCAATCGGTTGGACCGGCGCCGCCGCCGTCGCCCAAGATGGCCCGCATGGCTCCCGTTCCTTCGCACCAGACGGCCGACGCCCCGTTCGACCAGGAGGCACCGCGCACCCTCGACCGCCGCGAAGGCCCTTATGGAGAAGTCGTGTTGCGGCAACGGGGCGGGGGACCCGGCCCCGGCGGGACCGGGGAGGAACCCGCGGTCTACGAGATCATCGCCAACGGCTGTTTCCTGATGGACACTTCCGACGGCCGCTCCGAGCGACTGCTGATGGATGCCGCCCTCGACGCCCTCCCCGCCGGCCGGCCGCGGCCCGCGGTCCTGATCGGCGGCCTGGGCGTCGGGTTCTCGCTGGCGCGGGCGGCCGCCGAGCCGCGCTGGGGCCGGATCACCGTGATCGAGCGGGAGGACGCGGTGATCGACTGGCACCGTACGGGCCCGCTGTCCGCCGTCTCGGCCGACGCGCTGGCCGACCCCCGGACCGAGATCGTGCACACCGACCTCGTCGGGCATCTCCACGGCGGCGGCGCCCCGTTCGACGCCCTGTGCCTGGACATCGACAACGGCCCCGACTGGACCGTCACCGACGACAACACCGGCCTCTACTCCCCCGCCGGTCTCGCCGCCTGCCACGCCCGGCTGACGCCCGGCGGAGTGCTCGCCGTATGGTCCGCCCAGCCGTCGTCCGCTTTCGAGCGGGCACTACGGAATGCCGGATTCATTGGGGTACGCACGGAAGAAATCCCCGTTGCCCGAGGTGTCCCCGACGCGGTGCATCTTGCGCGCAAGGGCGCGTAGCCGACAGTGACGGCATGGCTTTACGCTGCTGCCCAGTAAGACGCGACCACGCAGGGGCAATGCAGGGGCGGGCGATGGACCAGACTCAGACAACCCAGGGCGGCACCACCGCGGCCACGCCGGGCGCCCAGCGCCGGGTGCTGGTCGTGGAGGACGACCCGACGATCGTCGACGCCATCGCGGCCCGGCTCCGCGCCGAGGGCTTCCAGGTGCAGACGGCCACGGACGGCCCGGCCGCGGTGGACACCGCCGAGGCCTGGCAGCCCGATCTGCTGGTCCTCGACGTGATGCTGCCGGGCTTCGACGGCCTGGAGGTGTGCCGCCGGGTCCAGGCCCAGCGGCCGGTGCCGGTGATGATGCTCACCGCGCGCGACGACGAGACCGACATGCTGGTCGGCCTCGGGGTCGGCGCCGACGACTACATGACCAAGCCGTTCTCGATGCGGGAGCTGGCGGCGCGGGTGCACGTCCTGCTGCGCCGGGTGGAGCGGGCCGCGCTGGCCGCGCACACGCCGCGCAGCGGGATCCTGCGGCTGGGCGAGCTGGAGGTCGACCACGCGCAGCGCCGGGTCCGGGTCCGGGGCGCGGATGTGCACCTCACCCCGACCGAGTTCGATCTGCTGGTCTGCCTGGCGAACACCCCGCGCGCGGTGCTCTCCCGTGAGCAGCTGCTGGCCGAGGTGTGGGACTGGGCGGACGCCTCCGGCACCCGGACGGTCGACAGCCACATCAAGGCGCTGCGCCGCAAGATCGGCGCCGAGCGCATCCGCACGGTCCACGGCGTCGGCTACGCCCTGGAGACCCCGTCCGCATGATGCGGCGAAGGCGGTGGCGGATCCCCACGCGGGGCCTGTGGGAGCGGATCTGGGAGGGGCTGCGGCCGCTGGATCCCTACCGCTCCGTCAAGGCGGCGCTCGGTGCGCTGGTCATCGTCTCGGTGATCATCACCACGCTGCTGGTGTTCGTGGCGATCGCCTCCGCGACCGAGCTGCGGGTGATCACGGTCTTCTCGATCATCGCCTCGCTGCTGATCACCCAGTTCGTGGCGAACAGCCTGACGGCGCCGCTCGACGAGATGACGGACGTCACCCGGGCGATGGCACACGGTGACTACTCGCGGCGGGTGCGCTCCGAGCGGCGGGACGAGTTCGGGGACCTGGCGGATGCCTTCAACCGCATGGCGGCCGACCTGGAGGCGGTGGACACCCACCGCAAGGAGCTGGTCGCCAATGTCTCGCACGAGCTGCGCACGCCCATCGCGGCGCTGCGGGCGGTGCTGGAGAACGTCGTCGACGGGGTCTGCGAGCCGGATCCGGAGACGATGCGCACGGCGCTGAAGCAGACCGAGCGGCTGGGCCGCCTGGTCGAGCACCTCCTGGACCTGTCCCGGCTGGACAACGGCGTGGTGCCGCTGCACGCCCGGCGCTTCGAGGTGTGGCCGTATCTGTCCGGGGTGCTCAAGGAGGCGAACATGAGCCGGAGCGCCTCGACGCTGGCCGGGGTGACCGGCTCGAACACCCACACCCGTACGGACGTCCATCTTCACCTCGACGTCTCGCCGCCGGAGCTGACCGCGCACGCGGACGCCGAGCGGCTGCACCAGGTCGTGGCGAATCTCATCGACAACGCGATCAAGCACAGCCCCCGGCACGGCCGGGTCACGGTGCACGCGCGGCGCGGCGAGGGGCCGGAGAGCCTGGAGCTGGAGGTGCAGGACGAGGGCCCCGGGATCCCCGCGTCCGAGCGCTACCGGGTCTTCGAGCGGTTCAACCGCGGCGGTCCGGCACCGTCCGGTCCGGGCAGCGACGGCGGCACGGGCCTGGGCCTGGCCATCGCCCGCTGGGCGGTGGATCTGCACGGCGGACGCATCGGGGTGGCCGAATCTCCTCGTGGCTGCCGGATCCGGGTCACTCTTCCGGGGCTGGAGTCGGCCCGGAGCTGACGCCCGGCCGGGGCCGCTGACGTAGGGTCGAAGGCGGACGCACCCATTCCGGGCTCATTCCGGGCTCATGCCGGTCTCCGCCAAGGGGTGCGACCGCGGTGAGTCGTACCCGCACGCGGGCAAACTTCGTGTGTTTCCCGCCAAGTCAAGCGCTGAAACCCGTCGAGGAATGTGACGTGCGCGACGAGTGGCCCTCCCGGACTGCACCAAAGGTCACAAGAGGCGTAGCCTTTATTCCCGCTGTCCACCACCTTTAGGAAGCGGAAGAGGGCGGTTGCCGCCGTGTCGCTACAGTCCCCCAACAGTGCGAGTGTCTCGAGTGACCAAGAGGGGCAGGGCAAGAACCCTGCTGCCGCTTTCGGTCCGAACGAGTGGCTCGTCGACGAGATCTACCAGCAGTACCTCCAGGACCCGAACTCGGTAGACCGAGCCTGGTGGGACTTCTTCGCCGATTACAAGCCGGGCGCCACCGCGCCGGGCCAGCCGGCGGAGGGAAATACTCCCGCTCCGGCCGCCCCGGCCCCGTCCGCCCCGGCCGCGCCGCCTGCGCCCCCGGTCGCGAAGCCGGAGACCCCGGCCGCCCCGGCCCCGGCGAAGCCGGCCGCCAAGGCCCCGGCCGCCCCGGCCAAGCCGGCCGAGAAGCCCGCGCCCGCGAAGCCCGCCGCGGCGGACGTGACCCCCGACGGTCCCGAGTTCGTCACCCTGCGCGGCCCGTCCGCCGCCGTTGCGAAGAACATGAACGCCTCCCTGGAACTGCCGACGGCCACGTCCGTCCGCGCCGTCCCGGTGAAGCTGCTGTTCGACAACCGCATCGTCATCAACAACCACCTCAAGCGCGCCCGCGGCGGGAAGGTCTCCTTCACGCACCTGATCGGGTACGCGATGGTGCAGGCCCTCAAGGCCATGCCGTCGATGAACAACTCCTTCGCGGTGAAGGACGGCAAGCCGACGCTGGTCAAGCCGCCGCACATCAACCTCGGCCTGGCCATCGACCTGGTGAAGCCGGGCGGCGAGCGCCAGCTGGTCGTCGCCGCCATCAAGAAGGCCGAGACGCTCTCCTTCTTCGAGTTCTGGCAGGCCTACGAGGACATCGTCCGCCGGGCCCGCGACAACAAGCTGACGATGGACGACTTCACCGGAGTCACCGCGTCGCTGACGAACCCGGGCGGCATCGGCACCGTCCATTCGGTGCCGCGTCTGATGCCCGGCCAGTCCATGATCATGGGCGTCGGCGCGATGGACTACCCCGCCGAGTTCCAGGGCACCTCGCAGGACGCCCTGAACAAGATGGGCATCTCCAAGGTCATGACGCTGACCAGCACCTATGACCACCGGGTGATCCAGGGCGCCGCCTCCGGCGAGTTCCTGCGCGTCATGAGCCAGCTGCTGCTCGGCGAGAAGGAATTCTTCGACGAGATCTTCAAGTCGCTGCGGATCCCCTACGAGCCGGTCCGCTGGCTGCGTGACATCGACGCCTCGCACGACGACGACGTCACCAAGGCCGCGCGGGTCTTCGACCTGATCCACTCCTACCGGGTCCGCGGCCACGTCATGGCCGACACCGACCCGCTGGAGTACCACCAGCGCAAGCACCCCGACCTCGACATCATCGAGCACGGCCTCACCCTGTGGGACCTGGAGCGCGAGTTCGCGGTCGGTGGCTTCGCCGGCAAGTCCATGATGAAGCTGCGCGACATCCTGGGCGTGCTGCGGGACTCGTACTGCCGCACCACCGGCATCGAGTTCATGCACATCCAGGACCCCAAGCAGCGCAAGTGGATCCAGGACCGCGTCGAGCGCACCCACAAGTCGCCCGAGCGCGAGGAGCAGCTGCGCATCCTGCGCCGGCTGAACTCCGCCGAGGCCTTCGAGACGTTCCTGCAGACGAAGTACGTCGGCCAGAAGCGCTTCTCGCTGGAGGGCGGCGAGTCCGTCATCCCGCTGCTGGACGCGGTCATCGACTCCGCCGCCGAGTCGCGGCTGGACGAGTGCGTCATCGGCATGGCCCACCGCGGCCGCCTCAACGTCCTGGCGAACATCGTCGGCAAGTCCTACGCGCAGATCTTCCGCGAGTTCGAGGGCAACCTCGACCCGAAGTCGATGCACGGCTCCGGCGACGTGAAGTACCACCTGGGCGCCGAGGGCACCTTCACCGGCCTCGACGGCGAGCAGATCAAGGTCTCGCTCACCGCCAACCCCTCCCATCTGGAGGCCGTGGACCCGGTCGTCGAGGGTGTCGCCCGCGCCAAGCAGGACATCATCGGCAAGGGCGGTACGGACTTCACGGTCCTGCCGATCCAGCTGCACGGTGACGCGGCGTTCGCCGGCCAGGGCGTGGTCGCCGAGACGCTGAACATGTCGCAGCTGCGCGGCTACCGCACCGGCGGCACGGTGCACGTCGTCATCAACAACCAGGTCGGCTTCACCGCCGCCCCGGAGTCGTCGCGCTCGTCCATGTACGCCACCGACGTGGCCCGCATGATCGAGGCGCCGATCTTCCACGTGAACGGTGACGACCCCGAGGCCGTCGTCCGCGTCGCCCGTCTGGCCTTCGAGTTCCGCCAGGCGTTCAACAAGGACGTCGTCATCGACCTGATCTGCTACCGCCGCCGCGGTCACAACGAGTCGGACAACCCGGCCTTCACCCAGCCGCTGATGTACGACCTGATCGACAAGAAGCGCTCGGTGCGCAAGCTCTACACCGAGTCGCTGATCGGCCGGGGCGACATCACCCTCGAAGAGGCGGAGCAGGCGCTCCAGGACTTCCAGGGCCAGCTGGAGAAGGTCTTCACCGAGGTCCGCGACGCCACCACGGCCCCGGCCGTGCCCGAGGTGCCGCAGCCCACGGCGGAGTTCCCGGTCCACGTCGACACCGCGATCTCCCAGGAGGTCGTCAAGCGGATCGCCGAGTCGCAGGTCAACATCCCCGAGCACATCACCGTGCACCCCCGGCTCCTGCCGCAGCTCCAGCGCCGTGCGGGCCAGGTCGAGGACGACACCATCGACTGGGGCATGGGCGAGACCCTGGCCGTCGGCTCGCTGCTGATGGAGGGCACCCCGGTCCGGCTCGCCGGCCAGGACTCCCGCCGCGGCACGTTCGGCCAGCGGCACGCGGTCCTCATCGACCGGGAGACCGGCGAGGACTACACCCCGCTGCTCTACCTCTCCGAGGACCAGGCGCGCTACAACGTCTACGACTCGCTGCTGAGCGAGTACGCGGCGATGGGCTTCGAGTACGGCTACTCGCTGGCCCGCCCGGAGGCGCTGGTCATGTGGGAGGCGCAGTTCGGTGACTTCGTCAACGGCGCCCAGACGATCGTCGACGAGTTCATCTCCTCCGCCGAGCAGAAGTGGGGCCAGACCTCCGGCGTCACCCTGCTGCTGCCGCACGGCTACGAGGGCCAGGGCCCGGACCACTCCTCGGCCCGGATCGAGCGCTTCCTCCAGCTGTGCGCGCAGAACAACATGACGGTCGCCATGCCGACGCTCCCGTCGAACTACTTCCACCTGCTGCGCTGGCAGGTCCACAACCCGCACCACAAGCCGCTGGTCGTCTTCACCCCGAAGTCGATGCTGCGTCTGAAGGCGGCGGCGTCGAAGACGGAAGAGTTCACCACGGGCGGCTTCCGGCCCGTCATCGGCGACTCGACGGTCAAGGCCGAGGACGTCCGCAAGGTCGTCTTCTGCTCCGGCAAGCTCTACTACGACCTCGAGGCCGAGCGGGAGAAGCGCGGCGCGACCGATACGGCGATCGTCCGCATCGAGCGGCTCTACCCGCTGCCCGGCAAGGAGCTCCAGGCGGAGATCGCCAAGTTCCCGAACGCCGAGAAGTACCTGTGGGCCCAGGAGGAGCCGGCGAACCAGGGTGCCTGGCCGTTCCTCGGTCTCAACCTGATCGACCACCTGGACCTGGCCGTCGGCGCGGACGTTCCGCACGGCGAGCGCCTGCGCCGCATCTCGCGGCCGCACGGCTCCTCGCCGGCGGTCGGCTCCGCCAAGCGGCACCAGGCCGAGCAGGCACAGCTGGTGGCGGAGGTCTTCGACGCGTAACCGTCGAGGCCGCCCGTAGCGCCCGAAGGGCCCGTTCCCACACAGGTGGGGGCGGGCCCTTCGGGCTGTTCGTACGGCGGTGGAGTTCGGGCGACGGACGGGCTACACGGGCTGCGGCTCGAAGTCCCAGTAGGGACGGCGGCGCCGCCGGGCGGAGAGGGTGTGCGGATGTTCGGTGCCCAGCGTCTCGCTCAGCTGCCCGATCGCCTCCTGCTCCAGCTTCGCCGCCTCCTGGCTGCGGCGCAGGGCGCGCAGATCGTCGGCGAGGGCGGTCTTGGCGGAGAGGGTCATCGGATGCGTCTCCCCGAGCGTCCCCTTGGTCCGCTCCAGGGTGTCGCGGCTCAGTTCCACCGCGCCCTCCGCATCGTCGGCCCGGCTGCGGGCCGCGCCGGTGTTCAGCGCGCAGCCCAGCGTCCAGGGGTGGTCGGGGCCCATCGCCGCGGTCATGCCGTGCAGCGCCCGCTCGGCGATGGCCAGCGCCTCCGTGTGCTCGCCGAACTCGGCGCGGACCAGACCGGTGTTGCCGAGGGTGCCCACGGCGTACGGATGGCTCTCGCCGACCAGGGCCCGGTAGCGTTCGGCCACCTCGTCGGCCAGCTCCCCGGCCTCGCCGAGGTCGCCGTGCTCGCGCAGCAGCGTGGCGTGGTCCGCCTGCACCATGAGGGTCTCCGGGTGCCGCGGTCCCGCGATCCGGCGGGAGCGCTCCACCACGTCCTTCATCAGCTCGGCGGCGTCGTTCGGCCGGCCCGAGCGGCGCAGGCACAGCGCGAGGTTGTGGTCGGCCCGCAGGGTCTGCGGGGTGTGCCGGCCCATGACCTGGTGATGGAGGCGGGCGTTGAGCTCCTGGCGGGAGGTGGCCTCGCGGTAGCGGCCCAGCAGGCGCAGCATATGGGCGTAGACCATGCCGGACCTGAGGGTGAGGTGGTGGCGGGCGCGCAGCTCCCGCTCGCGGACCGCGAGCAGTTCGCCGTGCGTGGTCAGCGCGTCTTCGTAGCGGCCCAGCAGGCTCAGGACCTCGCCGAGGTTGTTGCGGGCGGAGAGCGTGCGGGGCGCCTCGGGGCCGAGCAGTTCGACGAAGCCGCGCCAGACGCCGTCGAAGATCTCGTACGCCTCCTCGAACGCGCCGAGGGCCATGTACGTACCGCCGAGGCCGTCCTTGGCCCGCAGCACGGCGGGGTCGTTCTCGTCCCGCTCGGCGCGCAGCTGGTCGACGATCGCGCTGCCGACGGCCTCGGCCTCGCGGTAGCGGCCCAGCAGCCGCAGCATGTTGGCGTGCTGGTGGGTGAGGGTGAGCATGGTGCGCTGGGTGGGCGCCAGCCGGGTGCGCCAGCGGGCGATGAACTGCTCGCACAGCCTGAGGCCCATGCGGTACTCGCCGCGCACCCGGAGGTATTCGGTGCAGTTGACGAGGAGTTCGTGGACGGCGGGCTCGGGGCTGTCCAGGACGCAGGCGGGCTCCAGATGCGGGATCAGCGCGGCGTAGCGGTCCCAGTTGCGGGTGTCGACGGGGTTCTGCGGATCGGCGGAGACCAGCACCCGGCAGGCCGTGGCGGCCTTCGCGTCGCGCTCGTCCTCGGTCATGTCGCTGCGCAGGAACCGGTGGTAGAGCCGGTGCATCAGCGCGGTCTCCACGGCCGGGTCGGCGTCCTCCGAGACCTGGTAGTCCAGGCGTACGGCGGTGGACTCGGTCAGCCGACGCAGCGCGGTGTTCCAGCTGATCGGCTCGGCGGCCAGGTCGGCGAGGTGCTCGGGCAGATCGCCGCGGCGGGCCTTGGCGAGCATCGGGACGGGGATGGCGTCCGGGGCGAAGAACGCGAACAGCTTGAGGAGTTCGACGGCCGCGGGGCTGCGTTCGCGCAGCGTGTTGAGGGTTATGGCCCAACTGGTCTGGAAGGCCATCGGGTAGTCGGAGGAGATCCGGATGCCGACGAGGCTGGGTTCGCCGCGCCGGATCAGCTCGATGTACTCCTTGGGCGGCATCGGGTTGGCATCGAGCCAGGCGGCGGTCTGGGCGAGCAGCAGCGGCAGGTCCTGGACGGCCTCGGCGAGCAGATCGGCCTCGACCGGGGTGAGCCGCCGTGCCCGGCGCCGGGCGTAGGCGACGGACTCGACCCGGGTGAAGGGCGGTACCTCGATCTCCTGGGCGCTGCCGGACCCCGACCAGTCGCGGGTGAGGGTGGTGATCAGGACGTGGCCGCGGCCGTCCGGGACGAGGTCCTCGATCTGCTCCATGTCGTCGGCGCTGTCGAAGATCAGCAGCCAGCGGCGGTACGGGCGGCCGATGCGCAGCGCTTCGTGGACGGCGCGGATCCGGTCGCCCAGCTCCCGGCCCACGGGGAGCCCGAGCCGGGTGGCCAGCTCGGCGAGCTGTTCGCGGGCGGCGCCGCGGTTGATGGCGCTGACCCACCACACCACGTCGTAGTCGTTGCCGAAGCGGTGCGCGTACTCCTGGGCGATCTGGCTCTTGCCGACGCCGGAGGTGCCGTAGAGCGCGATACGGGTCTCCAGCGGCGGGGCCGCGCCCACGCCGGAGCCCGCCAGCTTGTCGTGCAGCTCCTCCAGGACGTCGTCGCGGCCGGTGAAGCGGTTGTTGCGGCGTGGGATGTTCCACACCTCGGGCGGGTTGTTGGGGAAGCGGGGCGCGCCGGGGGCGTTCTCGTCCAGGCCGCGGCCGGCGCCCTTGATGCCGAGCCGGTGCAGCACCCTGCGCTGCGCCTCGCGGGCGTCGAGGTCGCGCAGGTCGGCGGGCCGCAGCAGGCCCGCGGTGGCGGGCAGGCTCTGGGTGGCCACGCTCACCGCGGCGAAGCGGTCGGCGTGCGGTGGCACCACTTCCCGTAGCGCGGCGGTCCATTCCTCCTGGGTCTTGGGTCCCAGCCGGAAGTACCAGTCGTCGAGCACCATCAGCAGCCGGCCCTCGGCCTCCAGCAGGCCCGACAGCTCCTCGGCCAGCGCGGCGTCCGCCTGGGGGTCCCAGCGCAGCAGGGTCGTGCCGTGGCCGAGCTGTTCCAGCTGGTGGGAGATCCACGCGGCCCAGGGCCGGGCGAAGCCCGCATAGCTGATGGTGATGTGCCCGATGGCACCGGGGCCGGACGATCCGGCAGAAGCGGACTGATCGACCATGCGACCGTCTCCCTGGGATGCGAGGTGCGCGCGTGCAGAAGCTGATGCTGGGGCCGGCCCCCGGGGTGGTTCCGGGGCTGGTTTCTGCGGACATGCCTGGCTGATTTGCACGATAGCCCAAGTGTCCCCGCATTCCGCGACAGTGCGTCAGGTCATGTTGGGGGAAGGTGAGTTGGACCGGGAGGGGGATCGCGCGGCGATTCCGGGGCGGGCGGTGGCGGGCGGCGGGCGGGAGAGACGGCTGCGTCCAGACGGGACGCGATATGCCGGATGAGGCGTTCGAGGTCGGCGCAGTACACGGACGGATTGGCGAATCCGGTGGAGCCGGCCCGATAGCGGTGCGCGTAATTGCCGCCGCCGCACACCGCCATCAGGGCGCAGCCACGGCACTGGGCGCCGAGCCCGTCCCGGCCGCGCTGGCGGGCGGCGATGGCGGGGTGCGCCAGGGCGTCGTCGAAGGTGTGCCGGAAGACGTCGAGGCCGGTGGCGGCGGCGCCCTCGTAGGCGGACCGCAGGGAGTCGACCTGCTCGATGGCGCCGTCGGTGTCGACCACGGCGGCGACGACCGGCGAGAGGCCGATCGCCTCGCTGGAGCTGGGGCGGCCCAGGAGGAGGCCGATGATCTCGGTGAACATCCGCACCCGGGGCTGCGGTTCCCTGCGGGGGTCGCCGTCCCACCACAGGTCGAAGACCGTGCACAGCCAGTCGCCGTACGGGGCGCGGCCGGCGGGGCCGTGGGGGACCCGCCCGGGGGTGGCCGGGGGCGGGCTGGACCAGTTGGCGTGCGGGAGGAGGAAGTCGAGCATCGGGGGGTCCAGGGCGCGCAGCGAGCGGTAGACCTCAGCGGGGTCGTCGGTGATGTCGAGGGTGCACAGGATGCCGGCGAAGACGTCGGGGCGGTCGCGCAGGAGGCGTGCGGCGCGGGCGGCCGCGGGCCAGGAGGGGCGGCCGGCGTGGTCGAGGCGGCGGCGGTTGTGGGCGGGGGTTCCGCCGTCGAGGCTGAGGCCGATCCGGAATCCGGCGGCGGCCAGGGCGTCGATGGTGTGCGGGGTGAGCAGGGTGCCGTTGGTCTGGACGCCGAAGGTGGCGGTGCAGTGGGCGGGGAGCGCGGCGCGCACGGCGGCGGCCTGGTCGAGGAGCGGGCCGGGGCCGGTCAGCAGCGGTTCGCCGCCGTGCAGATCGATCCGGATCTTGCGCAACCGGTGGGTGCGGGCGTGTTCGGCGATGCGCAGCGCGGTCCGGCGGATCGTGTCGGCCGGGACGAGCGGTGGGCGGTCGCGCCAGCTGCGGTCGGGCCCGGCGTAGATGTAGCAGTAGGTGCAGGCGAGATTGCAGCGGCTGTGGATCTTGATGACGAACTGCCGGAAGGGTACGGCTGCGGTCCGGCCACGCTGTCCGCCCACGGCCGCCCCCCGCTCTCGCCGACGTCCGGGATCCGGGATCGTCACCTCCCGCCCTTGGGTACATGGCTCCGCCACCGGTCCAGGAATCGAACTCGTTCGACAACTGGCCGGTTCCCTAGCTCGATTGCCCAAAAACACCCGCCTGCGGCCGCGGCCGCGCGCCGTCAGTTGCCGGGGTCCGTGGCGCTGTCCTCGTAGTAGGCCACCGCCTCGTCCTCGGACGGCCAGTGGCGCAGCAGCAGCGCCGCCACCTGCCCCAGTACGGGATGGCCGCCGCGCACCGTCAGCGCGCCCACCTCCACGCCCGTGAAGTCCGGCAGCGGCTCGGCCGACGGGGCCCACGGGGCGGCCGCAGCCGGTGCGGTGCGGTCATTCCCGGAAGACGCTGTCACACTGCTCTCCTCTTGGGCCGGCTGGACGGGTGTGTTCCCGAACTCCCGTCCACAGAAACACGTTCGCCGATCGATGGACAGGCATCGGCCAGGGCGTGCGGGGCGGTCAGCCGGTGGATTCGAGGGCGCGCATCCGGGCGCGGGTGCGCTGGGCCTCGGGGCCGGTGTCCTCGGCCGCCCGCTGCCACTGCTCCCAGCTCTCGCGGTAGGCGATGAGGGCGGACCGGGCTCCGGCGGCGTCCTCCAGGACCTCGCCGCGCCGGTGGTGGGCGCGGGCGGCCAGCACGGCGCTGCCGGCCTCCAGGGCGGCGGTCGCGGCGCGGCGGTAGCAGGCGGCGGCCCGGTCGTGGCGTTCCCGGGAGTCGAAGCGGCGGTCCAGCAGCAGCTGGACGTCGCCCACCTCCAGCCAGGCCTCGGCCGCCACGGTCGGTATGTCCGTGCCGCGCGCGGCCAGTTCCAGGATCCAGTCGGCCTCGTGCAGATCGGCGAGCGAGGGCTGGCGTTCGTGGCGCAGCCGCAGGGCGCGGCCGAACAGCAGACGGTGGCCGGCCAGCGCCGGATCCTGCGGCGCGACCCGGGCCAGCGCCTCGCGCAGCACATGCACGGCCTCGTTGGCCAGGCGTCTGCCCGGCCCGGCGGCCGGCTCCAGCCGGGCGCGGGCGAGCAGCGCGGCGCCGCGTTCGGCGAGCAGCGCGCTGTGTTCGGGCGAGTCGGGGACGGTGAGGCGGAGCGCGGCGGCGAGTGCGGTGATGGCGGCGTCGAGGGCGGCCAGGGAGCCGGTACGGGTGTGGGCGGCGCTCTGCGCGGCGGCGATCCGGCGCAGGCTGTCGGCCTCCAGGGCCGGGTCGGCCAGCTCATGGGCGATCGCGCGGGCGCGCTCCAGGGTGGGCAGTACGGACGGCAGGCCGGCGCCGCCGGAGAGCGAGCGGGCCGCGGCGAGGTCCAGCAGCGTCCCGCAGACCAGCCGGTCGGCGGCGCTGCCGCGGCGGCGCAACAGGACGGTGGCGGTGTCGAGGTCGTCCGCGGCGCGCACCGCGAGGGCGTCGGCCGGGCCGGGTCCGGTGGCGCGGCGGGCCCGGTCGAGCAGGACGCCGCCGCGCGCGGCATAGACCTCACCGGGGACCTGGCGGCCGCTGGGCCACTGGTCGAGGAGCGTGGTGAGGGACCGTTCCGCCTCGTCCAGGGGGCCGGCGTCCGGCGGGCCGTCCTCGGCGTCCGCCGCGGGCAGCTCGGCCAGCCGGCGCAGCATCTCGGTGCGGAGCACCATGCTCTCCAGTACGCGGGGGTCCAGCAGGCTCATCAGCCCGCAGGCGGCGTGCAGACGGCGGGCGGCGTCCTCCAGGGCCGTGCGCTCCCCGGCGGCGTCGCCCGCGGCGCGGCGCTCACCGGCGCGGGCGTGCCGGACCCGGCCGAGCACGATCAGCGCCCGGGTCCGCTCGGCCTCCGCGCCGCCGTCCGCCGCCGCGGCCCCGGCCGCCCGTTCGGCCTCCTCCAGGGCGTCGGGCTGCCGCCAGGTCGCCCAGGCGTGCAGCAGGGCGCGGGCGAGGTCGGTGCCCGCCACCGGCTGGCGGCCGACCGCGGCGCGCAGCAGCCGCACGGCCTCGACCAGGTCGCGTACGGTCCGCTCCTGTTCGTAGCGCTCCAGGAGGGCGGCGCCCTCGGCCGCCGGGCCGCCGGGCTCGTACGGCCGCCGGTCGGGCGGCCGCAGCGTCGGTTCGAAGCGGCGCAGGACCCGCTCGGAGACCCGCGCGAACGGCTCGGGGACGGCGCGCTGCCCGGTCTCCGGCTCGCGGCCGCTGCCGGAGAGCAGGGCGACCGCGACGGCCGGGAAGTTACGGGCGCTGCGGCCGAAGGTGCGCTCGATGTAGAGCGAGCAGTGCTTGAGGACCAGCGCCGCCTCGCCCGCACTCAGCCGGCCCAGCAGCTCATCGCGTACGCCGGGCACGAAGTCGTACCACGGGCCGCTCGCCGCGGTCTTCGCCCCGGGGCCCGCGGAGCCGGGAGGTACCCCCATCTCCGGCGGGAGCTGGGTGACCAGGCCGCTGAGCAGGACCTCGGCCAGCTCCGCCGGGCCGGTCTGCGGGAGCATCGCGCGCTGCACGAGCTGGATGACCGGGAGGGCGAGCGGTACGGCGGAGAGATGGACCGCGAGCAGCCGGGCGGCGGGGGACGCCAGCTGGTCGAACTCCCGGACCATGGCGGAGGGTTCGGGACGCGGGGGCGGCGGCGGGGGCGCGGGCTCGGCGCCGTGGTCGGCCCGTACGACGGTGGCCGCGCCGGGCAGCGAGAGACCGGCGTCCGCCGCGGCCAGCCGGGCCCAGGTGCCCAGGGCGGAGGGGGTCGGCGACAGGACCGGTACGACGCGTTCGCGGGCCCGGCCGGACGGGGCGGCCGGTGCTGCGGCACGCCGGCGGCGGCGCCGGGCGGGCCGGAAGCCGAGGGCCTGGTAGGGGCCCTGGCGACGGACGAGGGTGCCGGCGACGGCGGGCAGCAGCGTGCGCGCCCACATGCGCTGCGGCAGCGGCTGGACCACGGCGAGCGGGGCGTCGGCGGCCCAGCGGTAGAGCAGCCGCTGCATCCGGCCGTCCCGCCACAGGGGTCCCGCGCAGTCGCTGATGACGAGGGTGAGGTGGTGGCCGGTGGGGTCGTGCAGCTGGTCGGCGGGGCGCAGCGGGCTCCCGGGGCCGGGGGTGGCGGCGACGCCGACGTCCGGGCCGTGCGGGTGGAGGTAGTGCACCGTGACATCGCGGAAGGCGCCGATGCGTTCACAGACGTGACGCAGATCGAGCAGCATCTGCTCCCATACGGCCATCGAGGACGAGCCGTCCATCAGGAGCCGCAGCGCAGCCGCGCGGCGGTGCACCCCGCGCAGCACCGGGATGACCATTTCGGCGTGTGCGGAGAGTTCGGCGGTGGCGTCGTCGTCCAGCTCCCGGCGCAGCGGGGCGGCGGGCGGGTGGTAGCGCTGGATGGGCCGCAGGGCGCGCTGGAGCGGTAACAGGCCGGGGAAGGCGGAGGCGATGGGGACCGCGATCTCGCCCAGGCGGTGGTGGTCGGGGTCGGCGAGCCGGGCGTCGTGGGCGGGCAGCAGCGCGGCGTCCCGGCGGCGCGGGCGTGCTTCGGCCGCGTCCGAAGGCTCCGGTGCGCGGGTGTCCGCCGCCGTTGTGTGCGCGCCCGTGGGCTGCCCGGCCTCCCCTGCGGAGAAAGTGGCCGGATCCCGGCGGTCCGGTACGGGCGGTGCGGTCGCGTCGGCGTCCGTGCCGTGCGGCGTGATCCACTGGGCGAGCCAGAGGGCGTCGGCCATTCCCCGGGCGTCGGCCGGCACACCGGCCGCCGTCAGCCGCCCGACGAATTCGCCGAGTCCGTCGTGGGGACCTGGGCCAGGCTCCCCGAGAGGCACCGCGCTCACCTCGTCCGATCAAGAGGTCGCATCAACTCGGCCGTCAGCCGCCGCCGCGTCTCCTCCTCGTCCTCGTCCGTCCATCCGGCCTGCTGGGTGAGGTGGATGGCGTTGAACAACTGGTCGACGGCGCGCACATCGCCTGGTTCGCGCTCCAGGAAGCGGTCGATCACCGCTTCGTGGCGCTCGGCCGCGCCCTCGCCGAAGTGGGCCCGCACCATGGAAGCCAGCCGCTCCTTGTCCGGGAGCGGGATGTGGAGGTGGATACAGCGACGCAGCAGGGGCGCCGGGAAGTCCCGTTCGCCGTTGCTGGTCAGGACGATGAACGGGAAGGCGCGGCAGCGCACCCGGCCGTCGCGCACCGTCACCCGGGTGCCGTCGTCGCTGAGCACCGGCACCTCGGGGGCGGAGCCGCCCAGCCGCTCCAGTTCCGGGATCCTGAATTCGCCTTCCTCCAGGACGTTCAGGAGGTCGTTGGGCAGGTCGATGTCGCTCTTGTCCAGCTCGTCGACGAGCAGCACCCGGGGCCGGGCGGCGGGCAGCAGGGCCGTGCCGAGCGGGCCGAGGCGGATGTAGCGGCCGATGCCGCCGCCCGGCTCGGCGGCGGGGTCCGGCGCCGCGTCCTGGTCCGGTGACGGCTGTTCCTGGGGTGCCGCACGGGCGATCTGGAGATCCTGAAGGCGCCCGATCGCGTCGTAGGCGTACAGGCCGTCGCGGAGCGTGCTGCGGCTGACGACCGGCCAGCTGAGCACCCGGCCCAGGCCCAGTTCGTAGGCGACCGCATGCGCCAGGGTGCTCTTGCCGCTGCCCGGGGCGCCGGTCACCAGCAGCGGTCTGCGGAGGTAGAGGGCGGCGTTGACCAGCTCGCGCTCGGTCTCGCCGGGCCGGTGGTGGCGGGCCTCGGCGGGCCGTACGCCGAGCCGGCGTTCGGAGGCGGGGTCGAGGGCGGCGGGCGGCGGCACGAGCGGCCCGCCGTCGAAATCGCGCCAGGGCGGGGGCGGCGGAAGGTGCTCAATTCCGTCGTGCGGTGCCCCCGCGCCACGGTAGATGAGCCAGTCGCTCACGTCGGAACTCCTCGTCGCCGGCCAGGCATCGGGCAGGAGCGACAGTCCTGGAGGACCACCCGGGAGACGTCGGCATTCGCCCCCGGCGCTCCCCCACGTCCGCCACGCCATCACGAAAGACTGTGTCTCGCTTGTCTCCCACGACGCTATGACAGTACCCAGTCGTACGGAAGGTCACGGGGCGGTTTCCGGTCTCCGATGTTTTCGCGGACCGGGCGCCAAGTGCCGTTCAGAGGGCGCGACTTGCACGGACCGGGCGTCCACCGGAAGGACGGCCGCCGGGCGCGTGCGGGGGGACGCGGGCGCCTGCGGGGCGCGCGCAGGAGCGTACGGGGGCGGCGGCCCGCGCCGGGGGCGACGGGGCTCATGGCGGCGACACCGTCGGCCGGTCCGCGGCCGGCTTCGGGAGCGGGTCGAGCGGATCGTCGTAGAGGAGCACCAGATCGCGCGCCCAGTGTCTGCCGTTCTCCGCCGGCCCGGCGGCGTCGGCGCGCAGCTCCCGGACGAGCTCGGGCAGGCGGGCCACCCCGCCCGCCCCCTGGAGGAGCTTGCGCACGCCGAGGTGGAACTCCTCGCAGGCGGCGTCGCATTCCCGCGCGCCGTGGCCGGCCGACGCCCACAGCCCGGCCGGGAAGCCGCTGTCCAGGGCGATACCGACCGCGGTCCGCCCGAAGCCGTCGGCGACGGAGTGGCACAGCGCGGGCACGGTGCCGTCCTCCGCGCCCTCCAGGAGCCGCAGCAGTGCCTCCTCGGAATCCGGCCCCGTCCCCCAGCTCTCGGCTCCGCCTCCAAGCTCTCGACTCCGCTCGGAGAGGGGGGAGCCTGCTGCGCCGGGCAGTCCCCGGTCGGCGCCGGGCGGCCGGTCCGGCGGAAGGCGCAGCGCGCGCAGTTCCCCGGCGGCGGCGATGCCCTGCCAGCGGCGCAGCCAGGCCGGGTCGAGGTCGTCGCGGCGCGCCTGGTCGCGCAGCACCACGGGGCGCCGGGGACCCACCGGCCAGCCCCTGGCGGTGCGTCGGGTGGAGGCCGCGACCTCCCACTGGCCGACCGGGGTGTGCCAGCGGCCCTCGGGGACGGCGACCTCCAGGCGGACCCGGCCGCCCGGTCCCGCTTCGTCGTCGGCGTGCAGCAGCCTGGCGCCGAGCCGTCGCAGCACCTCGTCCCGGGCCTGTTCGAAGGGCACCCCGCCGTCGGATTCCCGGACGTCGACGCGCAGCCACTCGCCGCGCCCATAGCCCTCGCTGACGGACCAGTTGAACAGTTCGCGCCCGGCCTCGTCGGGGAAGAAGAGCGGCTCGAACTCGACGAGCACGGAGCGCGGCGCGCGCCGTACCGGCCCGATCCGGCGGCGGTCCTGGGGCCGCAGCACCACCGCCTTGGCCTGGACGAACTCCCCGAGCCTGGCGGCCTCTTCGCGGACCGCGGCGGCCGCGTCGCCGGGGACGCCGCGGGCCTGGTCGGCGGTCCGCTGCGCCACGATCCGCAGATAGTGCACAAAGGTGCGCAGTTCGGTGTACGGATCGCTGCCCTGGTAGAGCGCGCCATGGCCGTCCCGCCAGGTGCGCAGCGTCCAGGCGCCGGACCCGTTGCAGGCGAAGTCGCGGTCCAGGGCGCTCGCGACCGCCTCCTCGACGTCCAGCGGATCGCGGGGCGCGGGCAGACGGGCGAGCAGGTCGAGCGCCTGGAGGCGTTCCTGGACGCCCCACAGGCGGCCGCGTCCGGCCATGATGGCGTGCTGGGCGTCGAACCAGGTGGGCCCGCCGTCGCGACCGAGGTCCTGGCCGCTCCAGTGCCAGCGGTCGTGGGCGCTCAGCAGCGCGTGGTACGGGTCGGGGCCCAGGCCCGTGGCGCCCGCCACCAGGTGTTCGGGGCCCAGCCCGCGCAGCGCGGTGACCGGCACCGCGAGCCCGAGGTGGTCCTCGCGGTGGGCTCCCTTGACGATGCCGACCACCTCGCCGCGGTCGCATTCGACCAGCGGCCCGCCGGAGGCGCCGGGCGTGACCCGGACATCGCTGCCGAACTGGAGGCCGCGGCCGTCCCGGGCGCCGAACCGGACCGCGATGAAGGGGTCGACCGGGCCACCGGGCCCCGGGGCCGCCCCGTTGCCCCCGACGGTATGCCCGTACCCGCCATACCCGCCGTACCCGCCGTCACCGTTGGATCCGCCGGCCCCGTCGACGTCACGTAGTACGCGTTCCCGCGCAGCGCCCGGGACCATCGCCGGCTCGTCGTGCCCGCGGAAGATGTACGCGTCCTCCAGGAGCGTGGCCGGCTGATCGCTGATCCAGGCGCAGGGGTGCTCGACGGGCGGGCCGAGCAGCCTGATCAGCGCGAGGTCGGCGCGGGCGGCGGCGGGCCCGGCCTCCGGGGCGGGACGGCTGAGGTCGTATTCCAGCCGCGCGGGGACCACCCGGCCGCCGAGGACGACGCCGAGGACACCGTCCGGGCCGAGCTCGCGGCGCCGCCCGTCGTGCGGGGCGGGCACATGGGCGCAGGTCAGCACCCAGCCCGGGGCGATCAGCACCCCGCTCCCCCAGGTGCGCGTCTGCCGGAGGCCGGGCGCGGCGCACAGCCCTACGGTCGTGCGTCCGGCGTGTTCGAGCAGCTGGGCGTATCCGGCGCGGTCGCCGCGGGTGCGGGCCGTGCCGTCCGGGGGCGCCATCAGCGGCCCGAATCATCCGGCTCCCGGCAGTCGGCCGGCCGGTCGGGGTGGTGGGGATCGTCGGCGGCCGCCGGGCCGTCGTCGCGCCGCCAGGTCAGCGTGATGGAGAGGTTGGCCTTCGCCTCGCCGTCCGCGAGCAGGGCGACGGCCTTGCCGGGCTTGGCCGAGACCTCCACGCCGAAGGTCACACTGGTCTCGTGCGGCGCGACCCGCGCGGTGGCCGCGCGCACGCTGGCGGCGACGCCGCCGACCACCTCGCGCAGGCCTTCGACCCGGGCGCCGAGCGCGTCCCAGGCGCCGACGTCCTCGAATTCCCCATCCGCGGCGTCCCAGCCGTCGAGGCCCGGCGCGTCCAGCCGGGAGACGCGGGCCCAGATGCCCGTACCGTCGGGCAGCTCGATGTACTGCGCGCGATCTTGCATCACGGCCTCCCGCTCCCCCTAGGCGGCAATTCCCCATTGCCGCAGGACCGTTGACGGACGATCAGGTTAGCCCTCGGGTGCCTGTGGCGCGAGAGGTCCGTGAGCCTCCTATCCTGACCAGGAATGTCCCATGACCCCTGGTGGAGAGCGCGTGTATTTCACTGACCGTGGCATCGAGGAGCTGGAGAACCGGCGCGGCGAGGAGGAGGTCACCCTCGGATGGGTGGCCGATCAGCTGCGTACGTTCGTCGATCTGAACCCGGACTTCGAGGTTCCGGTGGAGCGGCTGGCCACCTGGCTGGCGCGGCTCGACGACGAGGACGAGGAGTAACCCGGCCGGCACACGGCCGACGCCCGGCGCCCCGGCCGACCGCTGCTTGACTTCCCCCTTCCGCGATATATCGTGTCTAGCGAAGACACGATATGTTGCGTTGCACGCTACCCGTGTGCGTGCCCAGCCAGGGGAGGCTTGGTATGTCAGCCCGGACCGAGTGGTCGATCTCCGAGCCACGCAAGCTGGAGTTCGACGAAGGCGTCCACGCCCTGCGCGTGCGCATCGCCGGCGGCACCGTCAACGTCGTCGGCACCACGGACGACGGCCCGCCCCGCCTGGAGATCGGCGAGGTCCACGGCGAGCCGCTGACCGTCTCGTACGCCGACGGCACCCTCTCCGTCGTCTACGAGGACCTCCCCCGGGAGTTCCTCAAGTTCCTCGACCGCAGGGGCTGGAACCGCCGGGCCGTGGTCACGGTCACCGTGCCGACCGCCGCCCGCGTCGAGGTCGGCACGATCGGGGCGAGCGCGGTGGTCTCCGGGATCTCGGGACGTACGGACGTCCGCGGCGTCTCCGGTGGCATCACGCTCGTCGGGCTGACCGGCAAGGTACGGGCGGACACGGTGTCGGGCAGCGTCGAGACCCAGGACGTCACCGGCGAGGTGCGCTTCCACTCCGTCTCCGGGGATCTGACGATGATCGGCGGCGGCTCGGTGCGCGCCGACTCCGTCAGCGGCGACATGACCGTGGATCTGGAACCGACCGCGAACCGCGCGGACATCGCCCTGACGACGGTCTCCGGTGAGGTCGCCATCCGGCTGCCCGACCCGGCCGACGCCAAGGTGGAGGCCAACACCACCAGCGGCACGGTCGCCAACGCCTTCGACGACCTGCGGGTCGACGGCCGGTGGGGCACCCGGCGGATCACCGGCACGCTCGGCGCGGGCACCGGCCGGCTCAAGGTCACCACCGTCTCCGGCGGACTCGCCCTGCTGCGCCGTCCCGCGTTCGAGGACCGCCAGGACACCGCCCCCGCGGGCCCGCCCGCCGACCCCGAGAAGAAGGTGCTCTGAGCATGCCCCCCGTCTTCGCCCACGGCCGCCTCCGGCTCTACCTCCTCAAGCTGCTGGACGAGGCCCCGCGCCACGGCTACGAGGTCATCCGCCTCCTGGAGGAGCGCTTCCAGGGCCTGTACGCCCCGTCGGCCGGCACGGTCTACCCGCGGCTGGCCAAGCTGGAGGCCGAGGGTCTGGTCACCCATGCCACCGAGGGCGGCCGCAAGGTCTACTCCATCACCGACGCCGGCCGTGCCGAACTCGCCGACCGGGGAGGCGAGTTGGCCGATCTGGAGCTGGAGATCCGGGAGTCGGTCGCGGCGCTGGCCTCGGACATCCGGGAGGACGTGAGCGGTTCGGCGCGGGATCTGCGCCGCGAGATGCGGGAGGCCGCGCAACAGGCCCGCACGGGCGGCGGGTCCCGGACGACGCCCCCCACGGGCGACGGCGCGGGGCGGCGGCCGTTCCCCGAGGCCTCCGACTACTTCGACGGCGCGTTCGGCGACAAGGAGTCCTGGCGGCAGGCCAAGGAGGAGTTCCGGCGCGCCAAGGAGGAGTGGAAGGAACAGGCCCGCCGGGCGAAGGAGGAGAGCCGCCGGGCCCGACAGGACGCCCAGCGGGCCCGCAAGCAGGCCAGGGACGCGCAGGTGTTCGCGCGCGAGGAGGTCCAGCGGGTCATCAAGCGCGTCCAGGAGCAGACCCAGGAGCACGTACGGTCCGGGGACTGGTCCGGGGTGGTGCGCGAGGCGCTGTCGGAGGTCTCGCGCGAGGTCGGCCGCTTCACGGCCGGCCAGTCCGGCCGGCCGGGCGCCGGGCACGACGCCGGTGACACCGATGCCCAGGTGACCGTCGAACGCATCGACCTGACCAAGGACGACGCGGCGGCCGAGGCTCCCCCGGCCCCGGAGTGGGCGGACGACCCGGCGACCGGCGACCCGGCGCGCGATTTCGACCGCCTGCTGGACCGCTTCCGCGACGATCTCCGGGACGCGGCCCGCGACCACGGCATCACGTCCGAACAGCTGACGGAGTCCCGCCGGCGGCTCTCGACGGCCGCCGCCCATATCGGAGCCCTGCTGCGCAGCCCCCGGGGGGACGCGCCTGCGACCGACGGGGAGAAGTAGGCGCGGGGCGGAGCGAGCGGGGGCGGGGAACAGCGGGCGGGCCGGGGGCGGAGGCGCCGGGGGTGCCGAGGCGGGGGTGTGGCGCGGCGGATTCGCCGCCCCGGGCCCGCGGCCGGATCCCCTTCCCGACCGACCGGCAACTAGTTACCCAGAGTTAATTATCCCAGCTGGGATTCACGGCCCGTAATCGGGGAATTCCTTTCATCGCATGGTTCGCCATGTTCGGGTCACGGTCACCCGCCCCCAACTTCCCCTGTTCGCACGCATCGTGAAGGCCAAGAGGTACAGCGATGTCGGATTACCTTTCGGTCGCCCGCCGGATGTGGCACCAGATCGAGCCACTGCACGCCACGCTCTATTACGCCCCCGAGGCCCGCCAGGTGGCCTCGGACCTCGGTTATGACGTCGCCTCGCGATGGCCCAGCTACTTCGCCTGGCGCACGGCGCCGCTGGGCGCCGCCGGGCCGGAGCTGGTGGCCGCGACGTACTACAGCTTCAGCCCGCGACTGATCGCCCGTCACGTCCCGGGGATCTGGACCACCGCCGACCCGGCCAAGGTGCTGGACGCGCGGCTGCTGGCCATGGACCGCGCGCTGACCGCCCTGCTGGGCGCCCGGCTGACCGGCGGCCAGCTCGCCGAGGCGGCCCGGCTGGCACGCCAGGCCGCCGAGAACGCCGGCCCCGCGGCCCGTCCGCTGGCCGCCGCCAACCGCGATCTGCCCTGGCCCGACGCACCGCATCTGGTGCTCTGGCAGGCCGCGACGGTACTGCGCGAGCATCGCGGCGACGGCCATCTGGCGGCCCTGCTGACCTTCGGCCTCGATCCCTGTGAGGCGCTGGTGTCGTTCGCGGCGATCGGCGCGGCCCCGGCCGCCGACTTCGGGGGGCGCGGCTGGACCGCCCAGGAGTGGAGCGAGGCCCGGCACCGCCTCGTGGCCCGCGGCCATATGACCCCGGACGGCGGCGCGACCGACCGCGGCCGCAAGGAACGCGAGGCCATCGAGCACATGACGGACCGCCTGGCCGCCGGCCCCTGGCGGGCCCTGGGCCACTCCCGCGCCGAACGCCTGGCCCAGCTCCTCAAGCCCGTGGTGGCCGCCGCGTTCGAGGCGGGCTATCTGCCCCGGCAGAGCACACTGGGCATCAGGACGACCGCCTTCTCGGCCGCGAGCTGCTGAGCCCGCGGGCCCGGCCGTACCCGCCCCGCCGCGCGCCGGGCCGCCCCCTCAACCCGCCCTGGCCGCCTCCCCCACCGCCCGCTCCACATCGCCGTACGCCACCCCGTGGTCGGCGAGGACCGCCGCGGCCGGGCCGGGCAGGGCGGTCAGGGCCAGCAGCAGGTGCTCGTCACCGATGTGCCGCTCGCCGCGGCCGAGCGCGATCCGCAGCGAACGGGCCAGTACGGACTTCGCCTCCGGGGTGAACCGCCGACGGGCGCCCTTCCACCGCCCGGTTGGACCGCTCGCCGCGAGCGCGCCCACACCGTGCTCGCGCTCCACCCGCGTCACGATCTCCTCGACGTCGATGCCGAGCCCGGCCAGCGCCCGCGCATCGGCCGTCGAGATCCCGCCGCGCCGCCGGGCCGCCGCCAGGGCCGCCGCCACCGACTCCCGCCGTTCGCGCAGACCGAGGGCGCCCAGCGCCGCGGCCGCGGCCGAATCCGTACGGTCCAGCAGCGCGAGCAGCAGCTCCGGTGCGCCGACCGTGCCACTGCCCGTACGGTCGGCGAACGCGACGGCATCGCCGACCACCGCACGTGCGTCTTTCGTGAACCTCTCGAACATCAACGCCTCCCGTGCTTCTTGTGGACCGCCTGCCTGCTGACGCCCAGCTCGGCGGCGATCTCCTGCCAGGACCAGCCCTTCGCGCGAGCGCTGCGCACCTGTACGGCTTCGAGCTGCTCCAGCAGCCGCCGGAGCGCGGCCACGGCACGCAGCCCGACCCTGGGGTCCCGGTCGCCCGCCCGCTCGGCGAGATCCGTTGCTTCGGTCATGCTGTCAATTTACGTTGACAGCGCGCATCCGTCAACCATCGTTGACACGAGCGAGGTTCCGCACAACACCCCTTGACCTCAAGTGCAGTTGAGGAGAAACGCTGCACCCATGAACGGCACAAACAGCAGCAGTGACAGCGGCAGCGGGAGCACCACGGACACCGCGGCCACCCCGCAACCGCTCTTCACCACCCACTTCCCCGAGGTCACGCGCGCCGACGCCGCCACCGCGCTGGTCAGCGCGTGGATCGTGCCGGAACCCGCGCTGCAGCGCCCGGCGGCCGAGGCGATCCTCGGCGAGTGGGAGCAGCAGTCACGTCCGGAAGCAATGCTCTCGCTCAGCGTCTTTCTGAGCGACGACGGCGGTCATCTCCTCAACTACGGTCAGTGGACGAGCGACGACGCCCACCGGGATTGGGTACGCACCCGACGCCCCGCGGCCATCGACCGTATCGATGCGGCCCTCCCCGGAGTCCGGCGGCCGGGCCTGGTGCGCTATCGGCGGCACCACAGCAGCTACGTCCCCGCGGCCCCGACCGGCGGCCGGCCCACCCTCCTGGTCACGCCCTCCTTCACCACCGCCGGCCCGGACGTCCAGCGCGCCCTCGCCGACGCCGTCGTCGCCGGGCTGACCCGCGAACAGGTGCCGGGTCTGCTCGGCACCCACCTCCATCTGAGCCAGGACGGCGAGCGCGTACTCCTCTACGCCGAGTGGGCGGACCTGCCGGCCTGGCAGGAGTACGGGGCGAGCGGGGCGTCGGCGCGGCTGCGGGAGGCGATCGCGGCCCTGGACGGCGTGACACCGATCCCCTCGGTCCCCGACGGTCCGGAGATGGCGCACTACCGGCTGTACAAAAGCCTGGTCAATGTCCAGCCCCCGGAGACCACCTCACCAGCTCAAGGAGTCTGAGCATGTCCTACCCCGAGCCCCGTTATCTGGGCGAGAACGGCGAGATCTCCGCGGTGCACCGCCCGGCGGACACCCCTCCCGACCTCGTCCGGGGCGCCAGCCGGACCCACTACCTGGCGACGCACGCCGCCACCGGGGGCGAATTCGGCCTCTACCGCCTCGACATGGGCCCCAAGGCGCCCGGCCCCAGCACCCACTTCCACCGGACCATCTCGGAGTCGTTCTTCGTGCTGTCCGGCTCGGTGCAGCTCTACGACGGCGAGCGCTGGGCCACCCGCGGCGCCGGGGACTTCCTGTACGTACCGCCCGGCGGGCTGCATGCGTTCAGGAACGACTCCGACGACCCCGCGTCGATGCTGATGCTCTTCTCGCCGGGCGCGCCCCGCGAGGAGTACTTCGAGCGGGTCTCGGAGGTGGCGCAGCGCGGCGGTCAGGAGTTCGCGGACTTCCTGGTCCGGCACGACAGTTACTTCGTGCCGGAGGAACCGGAGAAAGCGGAGGAACCGGAGCAAGGGGACGCGAGGCAGGAGGGGGCGGGGACCGCGCGGAAGTGACCCCCGGGCCCGAACACCCGCGGCGCCGTGCGGCGTTGACCGTCGCACGGCACACGAAGGGCGCGGCCCCGCGAGAGGCACGGCGGCGAGCGGGCCGAGGACGGCCCGTCAGCCTCCGCCGAACGAGATCAGCGCCGCGACCCCGTCGGTCCGCAGCTCACCGCCCGGCCGCTCCGCCCCGGTGAACAGCACCGCGTCGAACCGTCCCAGCCGCACCGCGGCCGCCCCCGGCGCGCTGACCTCCGTACCGCCCTCCAGCGCGACCACCAGCGCCTCACCTGGCGGCACGGTCCGGCTCCCCCGCACCATCTCCACCCCGGCGCGCGCCCGCCCCTCCCGCACCATCACATTGAGGTTGATGACCGGACCGTCCAGCAGACGGGAACCGGTGGCGGCGCCGCCGGGGAAGGCGAACGGGCGGAAGCGGTCCGGGAGCAGGCGGGTGGTGCCGTCCACGGTCAGTTCCAGGCCGCCGCCGTCGACGACGGTGAGGATGCGCCGGATGCCGGGCAGCGGGGAGTACGGGCCGTCCCGGGTGACATCGGCCAGGCTGACCCGCCAGGCGAAGGCGTCCCAGCCGGCGCCGGGCGGATGGGCGGCGATCTCACGGGTCACCCCGGCGCCGTTGCTCCAGGGCTGCGCCTCGCGCCCGTCGGCCCGCAGGATCCGCATGGCTCAGACCGTCAGCACGATCTTGCCGAACAGATCGCCCTGCGCCATCTTCTCGAAGCCCTCGCGGGCCCGGTCCAGCGGCAGCGTCGAGTCGATGACGGGGCGGATGCCCTTGGCCGCGCAGAAGCTGAGGAGCGAGGCGAGCTCCTCCTTGGTGCCCATGGTGGAGCCGACGACCTTCAGCTCCAGGAAGAAGATCCGGTTCAGCTCACCGTTCTTCGGGGTGAAGCCGCTGGTGGCGCCGGAGATGACGAGCGAGCCGCCGGGCTTGAGGGACTTGACGGAGTGCGACCAGGTGGCGGCGCCGACCGTCTCGATGACCGCGTCCACGCGCTGCGGCAGCCGCTCACCGCTCGCGAACACCCCCTCGGCGCCCAGCTCCAGTGCGCGCTTGCGCTTGGCCTCGTCGCGGCTGGTGGCGAAGACCCGCAGTCCGGCGGCGGCACCGAGCACGATGGCGGCGGTCGCCACCCCGCCGCCCGCGCCCTGGACGAGGACGCTGTCGCCGGGCCGTACACCGGCGTTGGTGAAGAGCATCCGGTACGCCGTGAGCCAGGCGGTGGGCAGGCAGGCGGCGTCCTCGAAGGACAGCTCCTTGGGCTTGGGCAGGACGTTCCAGGAGGGGACGGTGACCTGTTCGGCGAAGGTGCCCTGGTAGCGCTCGGTGAGGATGGAGCGCGGCTCATCGGGGCCGACGCCGTGGCCGCTCTGGCCGATGACGGAGTGCAGGACGACCTCGTTGCCGTCCGCGTCGATCCCGGCGGCATCGCAGCCGAGGATCATCGGCAGGGACTCCTCGGTGATGCCGACCCCGCGCAGCGACCACAGGTCGTGGTGGTTGAGGGAGGCGGCCTTGACGTTGACGGTGGTCCAGCCGGGGCGGGCGTCGGGGGCCGGGCGGTCGCCCAGTTCGAGGCCGTTGAGGGGCTGGTCGCGGTCGATGCGGGCGGCGTAGGCAGCAAACATGATCCCAACGTAGGCCGCGGGCGGGCGGTGCGGTACCGCGAACGGGTGTGACACGCACCGCCTCCACGCCGTCACTCAGCGGACCGGGCCGGCCGCCCGCCCGGGACCCGCTCCGCAACCCCAACGGGCCGGGCCCGCACCCATGACAGGTGCGGGCCCGGCCCGTTGGCGTCCGTACGCGCCCACCAGGTCAGCGGCGGGCGACGCCCTCCGCGCGGGCGGCGGCGGCGACGGCGGCGGTGACGGCCGGCGCGACGCGCTCGTCGAACGGCGAGGGGATGACGCGGTCGGCGCTGAGTTCATCGGCGACGACGGCGGCCAGCGCCTCGGCGGCGGCGAGCTTCATTCCCTCGGTGATCTGCGAGGCGCGCACCTGCATGGCGCCCGCGAAGATGCCGGGGAAGGCCAGCACGTTGTTGATCTGGTTCGGGAAGTCGCTGCGCCCGGTGGCGACCACGGCCGCGTACTTGTGCGCGACGTCCGGGTGGATCTCCGGGTTGGGGTTGGCCATCGCGAAGATGAACGAGTTCTCCGCCATCTTCGCCACCGCCTCCTCCGGCACCGTGCCGCCGGAGACGCCGATGAAGACGTCCGCACCGGCCAGGGCGTCCTCCAGCGAACCGGTCAGCTTGCCCTTGTTCGTGAAGCCGGCCACCTCGCGCTTGACGTCGGTGAGGTCACCGCGGTCGGCCGAGACGATGCCCTTGCGGTCGCAGACCGCCACGTCGCCGATGCCCGCCTCGATGAGGATCTTGGCGATGGCGACACCGGCCGCACCGGCGCCCGAGATGACCGCGCGCAGCTGCCCCAGCGAGCGGTCGGTGAGCTTGGCGGCGTTGCGCAGGGCGGCCAGCGTGACGACGGCGGTGCCGTGCTGGTCGTCGTGGAAGACCGGGATGTCGAGCCGCTCCTTGAGCTTCTGCTCGATCTCGAAGCACCGCGGCGCCGAGATGTCCTCCAGGTTGACGCCGCCGAAGGACGGAGCCAGCCGGACGACGGTGTCCACGATCTCGTCGGTGTCGGTGGTGGCGAGCGCGATCGGAACCGCGTCCACGCCGCCGAACTGCTTGAAGAGGATGGCCTTGCCCTCCATCACCGGAAGGGAGGCCTCCGGGCCGATGTCGCCCAGGCCCAGCACCGCGGTGCCGTCCGTGACGACGGCCACAACCTGGGACTTCCAGGTGTAGTCGTGCACCAGCTCGGGATGCTCGGCGATGGCGCTGCACACCTTCGCCACGCCCGGTGTGTACGCGAGGGACAGGTCGTCCTTGTCCCGGACCGGCACGGTCGCCTGGACGGCCATCTTGCCGCCGCGGTGCAGCGCAAAAGCCGGATCGAAGAAGGCTTCGTCCGTGCTGCCCTTTGCACCGGCCGCGTCCGCGCCCGTAGTGCTGTCGCTGCGAGGATTGACGATCTCCGCTGCCACTTGTTCCAACCCCTTTATTTCTTCGTAAATCAGTTGAGGGTGACCACTCCCTGGTTGAGGGGTGGGCGGGCACCGCGTCCGGTCCCTGCGAGGCGGATAGCCGCCGCGCGGGGGGAGGTACGGACGCCGGGCGCGCCGCACGCGCGCCCTGAGCCCCGGATGAGGGGTGTAACGAACCTTTCTACCGGACGGGCGCGGGCCCCGACGAGTCAGATTCATTACCCACCGGTTGAGAGATCCGACATTAGCGGCGAAATATATAAAGACACCGAAGGGCCACCCGAAGGCGTCCGGAATCCGAGACAGGCCAGGCGGCGCAAGACAGGGGTAGACGCATCGCCCGAAGTGGTTCACCCTTACGCCACCTGGGCCACACGTCGGGCTCGCTCGTCCGTTATCCGATTTTGACCTGAGGGACAGTCCGAATACCGGAGTCCGGATGGCAGGATTCCGACGCAGCCGAGGTCGCGACGCTCGAAGGTGTGTGCCCGACCCTGCCCCACCGGCCCCGCCCGTCGGACCACGTCTTCCGCAGGAGGATCAGCATGACCGCAAGTACCACCCGTCGCCCGGCTGCCGGCAGGTCGCGTACGGCCGTGGCCGCGGTGGCCGCGGTCGTCGTCTCCACCTTGGCACTCAGCGCCTGCGGAGATCAGACCAACGAAGCGATCGCCCGGCGCGAGGCGCAGAAGAACCGCAATGTGCACGCGCCGCTGTTCAAGGCGCTGCCCAAGGACGTCCAGGACAAGGGCTTCCTCCAGGTCGGTTCGGACATGACGTACAAGCCGGTGGAGTTCCGTACGAACGGGCAGATCGCGGGCATCGACCCCGATCTGGCGAGGGCGATGGAGAAGGAGCTGGGCATCAAGCTCAACTTCAACAACGCCACCTTCGACACCCTCATGGGCGGCCTGAAGTCCGAGCGGTACGACATCGCGATGTCGGCGATGACGGACACCAAGGACCGCCAGGAGGGCGTCGACAGCACGACCGGCAAGAAGATCGGCGCGGGTGTCGACTTCATCGACTACCTCAATGTCGGTGTCTCGCTCTACACGCAGAAGGGCAAGACCAACGGCATCGACGGCTGGGACACGATGTGCGGCAAGAAGCTCGCCGTACAGCGCGGCACGGTCTCGCACGACCTGGCCAAGGAGAAGTCCAAGGGCTGTGAGAAGGCCGGCTCGGGGGCCATCTCCATCGAGGCCTTCGACAACGACTCCGAGGCCCAGACCCGGCTGCGCACCGGTGGCGTCGACGCCGTCTCCAGCGACTACCCGGTCGCCGCGTACGCGGTGAACGTCTCCGGGAACGGCAAGGATTTCCAGATGGTCGGGGGCGCCCCGCTCAAGGCCGCCCCGTACGGCATCGCGGTCCCCAAGGGCCACGCGAAGCTGCGTGACGCACTCAAGGCCGCGCTGGAGCGCGCGATCAAGAGCGGCTCGTACGCCAAGGTCCTCAAGAAGTGGGACGTCAAGGACGCCGCGGTCAAGGACGTGCAGCTCAACGGCGGCACCTGAGCCGCCGCACACCACCCGAGGCGCGCCACGGTCCGGCGGACTCCGCCCGTGGCGCCCACCCTGCACCCCCTGCCCGCACCTCCCGCCACACGCTGAAAGGCAACACCCGTGTCAGTTGACGTCGACAAGTCGGCCCAGCCGCCGGCGGACGCCCCGCCGCCCCAGCCCGAGCCCATCAAAGCCATTCCGGTCCGCCATTACGGGCGCTGGGTCGCGGCCCTCGTCGTCATCGCGCTGATCTTCGCGCTCGGCCGCGCCTTCGCCTCCGGCGACGTGAACTGGAACGCCATCCCCCAGTACATGTTCAACGCGGACATCCTCAAGGGTCTGCGCAACACCCTGCTGATCACCGTCCTGTCGATGATCATCGGCATTGTGGGCGGCGTGATCCTGGCCGTGATGCGCCAGTCCAAGAACCCGGTGACCTCCACCGTCTCGTGGTTCTACATCTGGTTCTTCCGTGGCACGCCGGTCTACGTCCAGCTGTTCCTCTGGTTCAACCTCGGCCTCGTCTTCAAGTACATCGACATCATGCCGATCTACAAGGACGAGTGGTCGGACTTCATGACCCCGTTCCTGTGTGCGCTGCTGGGCCTGGGCCTGAACGAGGCGGCGTACATGGCGGAGATCTGCCGGGCCGGCCTGAACGCCGTCGACGAGGGCCAGACCGAGGCCGCGCACGCGCTGGGCATGAGCCACGGCAAGACGCTGCGCCGGATCATCGTGCCGCAGGCGATGCGGGTGATCGTGCCGCCGACCGGCAACGAGGTCATCAACATGCTGAAGACCTCCTCCCTGGTCATCGCCGTCCAGTACTACGATTTGCTGCAGGCCGCGCAGAACGTCGGACGTGACTCCGGTGTCGTCGTCGAGATGCTGATCCTCGCCGCCGCCTGGTACCTGATCGCCACGACCGTCCTGAGCATCGGGCAGTACTACCTGGAGCGCTACTACGCCCGCGGCTCCAGCCGCCAGCTTCCGCCCACTCCCCTGCAGCGTCTGAAGGCGCGGCTGGCCGGTGGCTTCAACCGCGCCGGAGGTGCCGCATGACCACCAGCAAGCTCACCGAGAAGACCGCCGGCGAGTCCGGCGGCCCGATGGTCAAGGCGGAGGGCGTCCACAAGTCCTTCGGCTCCGCCCACATCCTCAAGGGCATCGACCTGGAGGTGGCGCCCCGCGAGGTCTTCTGCCTGATCGGCCCGTCCGGCTCCGGCAAGTCGACGTTCCTGCGGTGCATCAACCACCTGGAGAAGGTCAACGCCGGCCGGCTGTCCGTCGACGGCGAACTGGTCGGCTACCGCGAGCACAACGGCAAGCTCTACGAGCTGCGCGACCGCGAGGTGGCCGCCCGGCGCCGCGACATCGGCATGGTCTTCCAGCGCTTCAACCTCTTCCCGCACATGACCGCGGTGGAGAACATCATGGAAGCGCCGATCCAGGTCAAGGGCGAGACCAAGGCCAACGCCCGGGAGCGCGCGGTCAAGCTGCTGGACCGGGTCGGCCTCGCCGACAAGGCCGGCAACTACCCCTCGCAGCTCTCCGGCGGCCAGCAGCAGCGGGTGGCGATCGCCCGCGCCCTGGCCATGGAGCCCAAGCTGATGCTCTTCGACGAGCCGACCTCGGCCCTCGACCCGGAGCTGGTCGGCGACGTCCTGGACGTCATGAAGGACCTGGCGGCCGACGGTATGACGATGATCGTCGTGACCCATGAGATGGGCTTCGCCCGGGAGGTCGGCGATTCGCTGGTCTTCATGGACAACGGCGTGGTGGTGGAATCCGGCCACCCGCGCGAGGTCCTGGGCAACCCCCAGCACGAGCGGACCAAGTCGTTCCTGTCGAAGGTGCTGTAGCGCGGCAGGGTGCACCGTGGCGGCGAGCGCTCTCCCCCTCCCGGGAGAGGGCGCTCGCCGCGGCGTTTTCCGTGCCGCCGCCCCTTACTTCAGCGCCAGCACCAGCGCGTCCGAGGGCGAGGCCCACACCGTGCGCGCCTCGGCGAAGCCGGCGGCGCGCAGGACGTCCGCGTGCCACTGCGCGGAGGGCGTGTCCCCGTCCGCATGCTCGCCGTAGATCGCGAAGCGCTCGGCGGTCGGGCCGGCCAGGTGCGGATCGGCGGCGGCCAGCCGCCACCACTGGGCCCAGTCGGCCGCACCGGCCGCCTGCGCCTGTGCCATCCGCTTGTGCCGCAGGACCTGGTCGGCGGCGTTGAGCCGCGGGGTGGCCGGGTCCGGCATGTGATCGGCGTTCATGAAGACCCCGCCGTCCCGCACCAGGCCGCCCAGCTGCCCGTACAGTCCGCGCAGATCGTCGGAGTACAGCCAGTGCAGCGCGGTGGCGGTCAGCACCGCGTCGTACGAGGCGTGCGGCAGCTTCGCCGTCCACTGCGGGTCCTTGAGATCGGCTCGTACGAACCGGACCCGGGGCTCGTCGGCGAAGTACCCTTCCGCGATGGCCAACAGCGCGGGATCCAGATCCACCCCCACACTCTCGGCCTCCGGGAACCGCTTCAGCAGCCGGTCGGAGATACTGCCCGTACCGCAGGCGAGATCCAGCACCCGGGGGGCGGGGCCCACCAGTGCCTCCACCATGTCGAGCATGACCCGGAACCGCTCCTCGCGGTCGGGGAGGTATCCCTCCTGCTGCCGGTCCCAACTGTCCTGCCAGGCCTGCCAGTCGGCCCCGGCCATGGTCTCGGTCATCGCAACCCCTCCAGCCCGTACTACCCTGGTAATAGCCATATAGCAGTGGCGCCCATTACGAACAGCGCGCATCCGCACCTTATTCCCACCCCGTAAGGACTACAAGTGGAACTGGCCTATTACTCGGACTTCGCCGTGCGACTGGTCAACACCGAGCAGCCCGAGCGCGGTGGCGACACCCTCACCACGGTCGAGGCGGTGCGCGACCTCTTCGGCCCGGCCCAGCAGGCCGCCCGGCGCGCGACCGACAGCGACGTCACCCGGCTGCGTACGGTCCGCACCCGGCTGCGCGCCGTGTTCGAGGCGGCCGACGCCGGCGACGAGGTGCTGGCCGTGGACCTCCTCAACGCCCTGATGATGGAGTTCCCCGTCAGCCCGCAGATCTCCGGCCATGAATTCCGCGACGACGGCGGCCGCCCCCACTGGCACATGCACATCGCCGACCACGCCGCCAACGCCACCGCGAGCTACACCGCGACCGCCTGCATGGGCCTGGCGTTCCACCTCACCGAACTCGGCATCGACCGGCTGGGCATCTGCGAGGCGCGGCCGTGCCGCAACGCCTACCTCGACACCTCGACCAACCGCTCCCGGCGCTACTGCTCCGACCGCTGCGCCACGCGCGCCAACGTCGCCGCCTACCGGGCCCGCAAGCGCCTGGCGAGCGAACGGTCCGCCCGCAGCGGCCGCACCGCCGAGAGCACCCAGGAGAGCACCGCACGCGGCGACCGCTGAACCCCGCGCGGCGACCGCAGCCGCACCCAGGCGCGGGCGATGACCAGTTCGTCCGGAACCGCGCCGAATTCCCGGCTGTCGTTGGTGACATACGGGTTGTCGCCCTGCACCCACCATCCGCCGTCCCGGCGCTCCACCGCCCGCTTGACGATCAGCAGATCCTGCCGGAACGGATGCCGCACCACCACCACATCACCGGGCCGTACCACCGCGCCGTACTGCACCACCAGCTGGTCGCCCGGCAGGAGCGTCGGCACCATCGACGGGTTGTAGACCTCGGCCAGCCCGAACGCCCGCAGCGGCCCGCCGCCCGGCTCTCCGGCGCCGCCCACAGGCTCCTGCCCGCGGTCATCCACCCGCTCCGGCATCCCGTACCTCCCGGCCTCGCCCCGGTCCGACCCGCTCACCGGTCCATCCTCCATCAGTCCCGGCCCGGCACTGGACTTTTGCCCTAAGACCCCCGGGGCGCCCGAGAAAAGCCTTCCCCCACCGAGTAATCTCGCACCTGAGAAGACGATCACGAGGAAGGACTGAACATGCTCTCCCGCCTGTTCGCCCCCAAGGTCAAGGTCAGCGCCCACTGCGACCTGCCCTGCGGCGTGTACGACCCGGCCCAGGCCCGCATCGAGGCCGAGTCCGTCAAGGCCGTCCAGGAGAAGTACCAGGCCAACGAGGACGCGGACTTCCGCACCCGCGCGGTCCTGATCAAGGAGCAGCGCGCCGAGCTGGCCAAGCACCACGTCTCGGTGCTGTGGAGCGACTACTTCAAGCCCCCGCACTTCGAGAAGTACCCGCAGCTGCACCAGCTGGTCAACGACACCCTCAAGGCGCTCAGCGCCGCCAAGGGCTCCAACGACCCCAAGACCGGCGAGAAGGCCCTCGAGCTGATCGCCGAGATCGACCGGATCTTCTGGGAGACCAAGAAGGCCTGACCTTGGCTAGGCCGTTTGACCTGCGGTTTCGCGGGTCGCATTGCCTACCTGCCCGCACCCGGCCCGCAGGCCGCCGAGCACGGCGTCCATGGCGGTCCGGGTGCGGTCTTCTTCGCCCGGCCGCAGGTGCGCGCAGTTCCACTCCGTCTTCCCGCGGCGGTAGTTGAGGGGCTCGCCCTCCTCCCTCGTGAACAGCCGCTCGCCGGCACGCCCGGGTCCGGTGGGTCGACGTCGACGCAGCCCCCGAGAACTTCCCGGACACCACCCCAAGCGCCCTCCGCCAGTACCTCGCGGGAGGCCCGGAGGTCTGCCGCGACGGCCGGCGACAGAGGCGCGCACTGCGGCGCGACGGATTGCCGGGGCGGGGCTTCGTACGGTGCCGCCCCGTGGAGGATGTGGTGCACAACGGGGTGGAAAGCCATCTGTCCTGATCACATGTGACATGCCAGGTTTGGCGTAATGGGCGCTTCGGCCCGGTCGGCCGCGTCACTCCGGAAAAGTTGATCACGGTCGTGTCGGGAGCCCTGTGTACGGAGCACGTGAGAGGTTCGAGCGGCTCGGCCATGACCGCCGGACGGCCCCGAGCGTGTCGGGGCGGGCGCCGCATCCGCGGCACGAGGTCAGCAGGGACGCGGTGACCGAGACCTTGAGGACATCGGTGCACGGGCGCGGCCACGGCACAAGGTGAGCGGCGGCCGGACAACGGCATGGTGGACCGTTCGGAAGGGTTCGGCGAGCGGCTGCCGGGGGTGCTGCTGGACCCCTCAACGAGGACATCCTGCACCTGACCATGGTCGATGCGAGGGGCCACGGCCTGGACGCCGCCCCGACGGCGACCGTCGCCGTCGGGGCCCACCGGCACGCCGGACGCGCCGACATCGGCCTGTCCGAGATCTACGCGTTCACGGACCGGGCCATCGCGGAGCAGTTCGGGCCCGAGCACTTCGTCACCACGCAGACGATGCGCCTGAACATCGCAACGGGCCACCTGCCGTGGGTCAACGCGGGCCACCCCGCTCCGCTACCCCGCACCGCTGCTGATCCGCAACCACCAGGTCGTGCGGCAACTGACCGGCCCGACCACCTTGCCGGTCGGCTTCGGCGGTGAAGAGCCCCGGATCGGCGAGCAGATGCTCCAGCGTGGCGACCGGGTGCTGTGCTTCACCGACGGGCTGGTCGAGGAACACGAAGCCGGTGGAGAGCAGTCCGGCGAGGAGCAACTCATCCGCTGGGTCAACCGCATCGAACACACGGAGAAGGGAGTACGCGCGGGGGTGCCGCCGACCACCTCGCCCTCCTGGAGTGAGCCGACCGCCGAATCATCATGGACACGGCCGACGGCACGCACGCGGCCCGTTCCCCTCCCGCCGCTGCCCGCGAACGCCCTACCGGCGGAGCCGGCGACGCGATCCTCCATCGGCGGGTTCACTCTCCGTACCGCGGTGGTGCGGGCGAGCGATCCGTGCCACCAGGGCGGACGCGCGGCCGGCGCCTGTCGCGCGCGACCTCCGGTCATCGGCCGATGATGGGAGTACGGCCGAACACGCGGAGCTGATCATGACGGGTTGGCGGGTCAGGGACTACACCCAGGACGATCTCGAAGCGCTGATCCGAGTCGACATGGAGAGCGGCACGACCGAGGAGCCGCCGCTCTTCCCGCTCTCGGACGCCGTGACGGCCCTCCAGGCCCGCCACCCGGCCGTGGTGGCCACGGCCGACGACGTGCTGATCGGCGCCGCGGTGAGCAGGGTGGAGGGCGAACGGGCATGGATCCTGCGCATCAGCATGGCGCCCGGCTGGCGGCAGCGCGGGCTGGGCAGCGCCCTGATCACCGCCCTTGAGCAACGGCTCTTCGCCGCCGGTGTCCGGGCCGTGCACGCCGTCCTCCCCGAGGGCGAGACCGGTGCCACCGCCCTGCGCAACTGCGACTTCGGCGCCCGCCCCGGGCTGGTCTTCTTCGAAAAGCGCGGGCCGGTGACGCCGCAGTCGGCCGGCACGCTGTCCTCGCTCGGAGCGGAGCTGCCGCCGGGGGGACTGTGGCAGAAGGTCGCCGGCATGGAACGGGAGAAGCGGCTCATCGAGCGGCGCCTGGTCCTGCCGCTGGCCCATCCCGAACTGGCCGCCCAGCACGGAGTGGAACTGCCCCGGGCGGTGATGCTGTTCGGCCCGCCCGGGACCGGTAAGAGCACATTCGCGCACGCGATCGCCAGCCGCCTGGGATGGCCCTTCCTCGAACTGTTCCCCGCCCGTCTGGCCGCCGAGTACGGCCTGGCGACCGGGCTGAACCGGCGCTTCGACGAGATCGCCCGGCTCGACCACGTCCTCGTCTTCATCGACGAGGTCGAGGAGATCGCCGGCGAACGCGGCGGCGCGGACGCGACCGCTGTCGGCGTCGTCAACGAACTGCTCAAGGCGATCGTCCGGTTCCGGAGCCAGGACGGACGGCTGCTCGTCTGCGCCACGAACAACGTGACCGCGCTCGACTCCGCGTTCCTGCGACACGGCCGCTTCGACTACGTGCTGCCGATCGGCCCTCCCGACCCCACCGCCAGGACCGCGCTGTGGGAGAGCTATCTGGCCCGGGCGGGCGCGCGGGCCGACAGCGCGGTTCTCGCGTCCGCCAGCGAGGGGTTCACCCCCGCCGACATCGCCCATGCGGCGCGCACCGTCTCCCAGGCCCAGTTCGAGCGCACCTTCGACACCGGAGACCGGGCCGCCCCCACCACGGACGACTACCTGGACACGATCAGCGACACCAAGCCCACGGTCAGCGCCGCCATGGCCCGGGAATTCGCCCAGCAGACGGTGAAGTTCGCCCGCATCTAGCGTCCGGGCCGGCGGGGGGCGTCCGCGGCGGACGTGTCAGGCCGGCGTAGGTGGCGTGTCGCTGCCCGTATCGATGAGGATCTGTTTGGCCTCGGTGACGTTGTCGGCCCGTACGGCCCTGGCCATCGCGTCGCGTGCCGCGTCGGGCGACGTGTCCGGAGGGACCAGCATCAGGGAGAAATGGTCGCGGTCGCCCCGGGTGATGAGGACGGTGTCGTCACCGACGGGGAAGGAGTCGATGTGCACGACCCGGCCGTCGACCATCACCCGGGTGGGCAGTTCGTCCCAGGCGCTGCTGTCCAGGCCGACTCGGGTGACCGGCCCGAGATACTCGGTCAGCGCGGTGATCAGCGAGGGAAGCTCGGCGCCGATGTCCCGGGACCGCGGCCACCATGCGCCGTCCAGGATTCCCTCGCGTGCGTGTGTCGTCTCCAGCCGCAGCAGGGCCGTGCCGGGCTTCGCCGACCGGTGGACGGCGTCCGGCAGGAGCCTGGGGATGCCGGGGGTGTCTGAGTCGGCCATGGTGTCCGCCCGTCCGCAGAGAGCAGTGCGACCGCAGAGCGTGCGACCGCGATACGGCCCTGCTACCTCACCGTACTCCGCACGACGCGCGCGCGAGCGCTTCGCCGCAGGGCGCGCTGACGGAAGCAGGCCAACGGCTCCGGCGTATACCCGCCGGAGCCGCCCTTCCGGGTCATCGCACGTGAGCGTGCTCCGACCCGCTTTCCACGTTACGCCAAAAGGGATCAATCCGACATGAACCATCCTTGCGAAGGTTCGCTTCGGTCCGGGAGGCCGACGCGGCGGCTCAGCCTTCGCCCGTCGGATACATACAGGCAGCGGGGCATCGCGCGGACCTGCCCCCGGGCCCGCGGGTGCGGCCCGGCGTTGTCGATCAGCGGAAACGGCACCCGCGGCGGAGCCGGTACGCGAGGAACTCCCGGCGCCTTGGTGTCTTCGCACCACTCCGCCCACCGGCCGGAAAAGTCTGGGGTGACCAGGTATTTCCTGCGTATTTCCGGCCTTCCGAACCTGGTCGCCGGTGCCCGGCACGGGGCCGGTCGGGTCCGGGCTCGCGTCCCAGCGGCCCAGGTTTTTCTTCCGCCCCGCTTCCGTAGCCTGGCGCGATGGACGACACCTACCCCTTCACCGACGGGCACCATCTCGCCTGGGAGCTGACCGGTTTCGGCCCCGACGATGAGCTCGTGGCGTACGCCAGGCTGCCCCGGGAGCAATTTCTCCGCGTCCGGCACCTTTTCGACCTGGGTGAGGACGTATGGATGACGGGCGGGGAATATCCCCTTGAGGCGGGCATGCGGGGAGCGCTGACGGAGATCCTCGGCGCCGGGACCCTCGCGGAGGGCGTGGACTACTTTCTGGGGGCCCGTCAGGATCTGCCCGAGGGGCGGATGTGGCGCCCGGCGGCCGGCGAGCGGGCGCCCGGCCCGGTACCGCCGCCCTGACCGGCACCGCCGACCCGGTACGCAGGGACGCGCGGCGCGAGGGCCGGGTTCCGTGTGTTCAGCCGCCGCACCGTTCCGTCGGCCCCGCGGCGTCGAGTTGCTTCAGGGACAGTGAGACCAGTTCCCGTCCGGGGTCGACGTCGATCACCTTGACCGTCACTTCCTGGCCGGTGGTGAGGACGTCGCCGGGGTGGCCGATGTGCTGCCAGGAGATCTCGGGGATGCGGATCAGGCCCTCCAGCCCGCCGAGGTCCACGAAGGCGCCGAAGGGAGCGATCCGGGTCACCACGCCCGTACGGACCTCGTCGCGGTGCACGGTGATGAGGACGGCCCAGCGGGCGTCGTCCGGGGCCGGTTCGGGGCGCCAGCGGGCGCGGAGGACACCGTCGCCGTCGGGGAGGACCGCGGTCAGGAGGGGGTCGCCGTCGCGCAGGACGGTGAGTTGGGCGCGGGGCGCGAGGGCGGCGCGGACCGTGTCGAGGGTGGCGCGGGTGAGGCGGTGCCGGCGGGAGGCGTTCGCGACGGGGGACTCCTCCAGGGTGAGGTCGCCGTCGGAGTTCAGGAGCCAGGCCAGCCGGTCCCAGAAGACGTCGTCGGCCGGGCGCTGTGGGCCGGGTGGCAGCGCCGCGGGGTCGAAGGCGTACGGGGAGGCGGGCAGCGGCTCGGGGAAGAGGCCGAGGGCGCGGGTGCGGGCGAGGGCCTCGGGGCAGGGGGCGTGGCTGCCGACGTAGACGTACTGGTCCCGGCCGACGTGGACGAAGAAGGTGTCCGCCGCCTCCAAGGTGTCCGCCGCCTCCAGTCGGCACCAGCCCCCGGACCCGCGGAGCATGCCGCGGATCAGTTCCAGAGCGGCGGGGAGCGGGACCCGTGCCCCGTCGTGGAAGCCGGGCGGGACGGGGTGGCCGGTGTGCTCGGGTTCGCGTACGGACAGCGTGCCGACGCCGGATTCCTCGGCGAAGGCGGCGACGGCGCCGAGATACGCCGCCTCGACGGGGCCGTGGTCGCTGTCGGTGTCCTCGGGGCCGGTGTAGCGGCCGCGGTCGTCGCGGTCGCGGGGGTCGTACTTGGTGATGCGATGGACATGGGGCAGCTGCACGGAGCGGTTCCTCCCAGGGGCTCGGGAAGCGGTTCGGGAAACAGGGAAGCGGTTCGGGAAACAGGGTGCAGAAAAATCTTCGCGGGGGTGTCGAATACGGCGCGGTCCGTTCGTCGCGTAAGCAAGGGGGCGGTTCACGCCCTGCGGATCACACACTGCACAGGAGATCGCGATGCGCTTCATGATGCTGCTCAACGTCGACGAGAAGTCGATGCCGGCCGGCGGCCCGAGCCCGGAGCTGATGGCGGAGATGGGCAAGCTGCTCGACGAGATGACCAAGGCGGGGGTGCTGCTGGACACCGCCGGGCTGCGGCCGACCGCGGAAGGGACCCGGCTGCATCTCAAGGGCGGGAAGATCGATGCGACCGACGGGCCGTTCACCGAGGCCAAGGAGGTCATCGGCGGGTACGCGCTCATCCAGGCCGCGTCGAAGGAGGAGGCGGTCGAGTGGGCGACGCGGTTCCTGCGGGTGCACGGCGACGAGTGGGAGCTGACCTCCGAGATCCGCCAGGTGGAGGAGCCCGGCGAGGACCTCGGCTGAGCAGGCCGTGGCCCCCGCCCCGCGGTGCGGATTGCCGGGGCGGGGACGGACTGCTCTGATGGGTGCCCGTGACGGCAAGTAGCGAGGTGCACCGCGCGATCGAGGCGGTCTTCAGGATCGAGTCGGCGCGGCTGATCGCCGGGCTGACCCGGATCGTGGGGGATGTGGGGCAGGCCGAGGAGCTGGCGCAGGACGCCCTCGTCGCCGCGCTGGAGCGGTGGCCGGAAACCGGCGTTCCGCAGAATCCGGGCGCCTGGCTGATGGCCACCGCCAAGCACCGTGCGATCGATCTGCTGCGCCGACGGGAGCGGCTGGCCCGCAAGGTGGAGGTCCTGGGGCGCGAGACGGAGAGCGAACCGGGCTGGGCGGAGGCCGATTTCGAGCGGGTCGTGGCGGGCGCGGAGATCGAGGACGATCTGCTGCGGCTGGTGTTCATCGCCTGCCATCCGGTGCTGCCCACACAGGCGCGGGTCGCGCTGACGCTGCGGCTGGTGGGCGGGCTGCGGACGGAGGAGATCGCGCGGGCCTTCCTGGTGTCGGAGGCGACGGTCGCCCAGCGGATCGTGCGGGCGAAGAAGAAGCTCGCCGAGGCGCGGGTGCCGTTCGAGGTGCCGGCCGGGGAGGAGCTGGCCGCGCGGGTGTCGTCGGTACTGGAGGTCATCTACCTGGTCTTCAACGAGGGGTATGCGGCCACGGCCGGGGACGACTGGATGCGTCCGGCGCTGTGTGAGGACGCGCTGCGGCTGGGGCGGATGGTGGCCGAACTGCTGCCGAAGGAACCGGAGGCGCACGGCCTGGTGGCGCTGATGGAGCTGCAGGCCTCGCGGTCGGCGGCGCGGACCGGGCCGGCGGGTGAGCCGGTGCTGCTGCTGGAGCAGAACCGTTCGCGCTGGGACCGGTTGCTGATCCGGCGCGGGCTGGCCGCCCTGGCGCGCGCCGAGGAGCTGGGCGGCACGGTCGGCCCGTACGCGCTGCAGGCCGCGATCGCCGCCTGCCATGCGCGGGCGCGGACACCCGGGGCGACGGACTGGCCGCGGATCGCGATGCTCTACGAGGCCCTGGCGCACATCGCGCCGTCACCGGTGGTGGAGCTGAACCGGGCGGTGGCGGTGGCCCTGGCGTTCGGGCCGGAGCACGGCCTGCCGCTGGTGGACGAGCTGGCGGCGGAGCCCTCCCTCGCGGGCTATCACCTGCTGCCGAGCGTACGGGGCGACCTCCTGGCGCGGCTGGGGCGGACGGCGGAGGCGCGGGAGGAGTTCCTGCGGGCGGCGTCCTTGGCCCGCAATGCCCGGGAGCGGGCCCTGCTGGAACAGCGGGCGGCGGAGCAGGGCGGCGAGAACCGGCCGTCGTAGCGGCAAGAACCGGCCGTCGTGGCGCGGGCGGGCCGGTCAGGTGGCGGCGACCGGCAGCGGCAGCGGCAGCGGGCCGTCATGCCGGATGAGCCAGTCGCGGTAGGCCTCGGTGGCCCAGGCGATCTCCATGTACGACGAGGTCAGATCGGCGAAGAGCGCCTCGGCGGGGACGGCCGGGGTGCCGTCGGGGCGGCAGGCCATGAAGAGGCGTACGGCCAGCGGGTCGCCGTGCAGCGGACGGACGGCCATACCGGGGCGGGAGCGGGCGGTCGGCTGGCAGGGGGTGACCACCTCGCCCGCCGTGACCAGGTCGACGGCGGTGAGGTAATCGCCGTGCACCACACGGGGGTTGATCCCGGCGGCGGTCCAGATGCGGCGCAGGCCCGCCCATTCGCCGTCGACGGTCGGGTCGACCATCCACTGGTCGTCGGCGAGGTCCCGCACCCGCACGACGGCGCGGGCGGCGGCGGGATGGGTGTCGGACATCGCGATGAACTGCGGCTCCCTGGCGATCAGTTCATGCTCGACCAGGCCGTCGGGTACCCGTAGCGGCGCGCCCTCGACCTCGTGCACGAACGCCACATCGAGCTGGCCCGACGCGACCATGTGCAGCAGCGCATTGGCGGAGACGTCGGTCCGGATGGTCGTGTCGGTGTCCGGGAGGCGGACGCGCAGGCGGCGCAGCCAGCCGGCGACGGCACGGCTGTTGGTGCTGCCGATGTGCAGTCGCGCACCCCGCTCGCGTACCGACGCGGTGGCGATCTCGTCGACCAGCGCCCGCATTTCGGCCACTATCGGGCGGGCCCGGCACAGCACGGTGTGCCCCAGCGGCGTGGGGCGGCTGCCCGTCGGCTCCCGGAAGAACAACTGGCCGCCCAGCGCCTTCTCGATGCGCCGTAGCTGAGTCGTCAAGGAAGGCTGGGTCATCCCCAACTGCCGGGCCGCCTTGCGTACGCTGCCGGAGTCGGCGATGGCGCACAGCGCGCGCAGATGCCTTACCTCGAGCTCCACGTCCGGAGCATAAAACGTCGGCATCGGTCACACCAGCCTCTCAAACCCGCCCGAACTCGGTCTTTTTCCGGCGGCATTGGTGCGGGTATCGCCGGGGTATTGCCTGGTGCTATCACCACTTAACATCTCCGCCCCGTGGGTGAACTCCGTCCAGACTCAACGGCACCAAGAAATCCGCAGGGCCCCGGTCGCCGCCCCACACGGCGACCGCGGCCCTCGGAAATTAAGGAGCCCCCCACATGAGCTCTCCCAAGACGGCGCTGTCGGCAGCGCTCGGCCTGGGCCTGGCCGCCGCGCTCGCGGCCGCCGCGCCGGTCTCGGCAGCTTCCCCCGCCACCCACACCTCCACCCACCAGAGCACGCGGGCCTCCATCGCCGCGTACACCGGCTCGGCCGCCGAGAAGGCCGACACCAAGGCGTTCTTCGACGCCGTCATGAAGTCGGCCATGGCGAAGATGAAGGCGCACCCGGGCCTGAAGTCGGTCACCGTGACCTACGACGCGAGCGCGGCACCGACGTTCAAGAGCCAGATAGCCGAGAGCGCGTCCATATGGAACGGCGCCGTGCAGAACGTCAAGCTCCAGGAAGGCAGCGGCGGCGACTTCCAGTACAAGGAGGGCGACGACCCGCGCGGCTCGTACGCCAGCACCGACGGCCACGGCAAGGGCTTTGTCTTCCTGGACTACAAGCAGAACCAGGAATACAACTCCACCCGCGTCACGGCCCATGAGACCGGCCATGTGCTGGGGCTGCCGGACCACTACGAGGGTCCCTGCAGCGAGCTGATGTCCGGTGGCGGGCCCGGCACGTCCTGCCAGAACACCCAGCCGGACGCGAACGAGCGTGCCCAGGTGGACCAGCTCTGGGCCAACGGCCTCAAGCGCTGAACCACCCCTTGACCAGCTGCGACAGCGGCTGAGGCCACGACTGCGGCGTGGCTGCCGAGGGCCGGTACCTGGCGGCCGGCCCTCGGACCCTGGCGGCGCGGGCGATGCGGGCAAGGCCGGCGGCAACGGCGCCGCCGGCGGCGACCGCGTTCCTCCCACGCGTTCGCGACAGCGGTGGGGCCCGGTGAGTTCGTTCTCCCGGGCCCCAGTGCTTTTCTCTCTGCAGAGTGCCGCCCTTTACGGCAACGGCTACGGCAACGGGCGCGTCCACGCCTCCCGTCGGGGCCCGGCGGCGCCGGACGGTGACGGACCCTCGTCGAGCGGCCGCCAGCCCCAGGAGCGGAACGCGGCCCTGGCCGGGGCGTTGTCGGCGCCGAGCGCGGCCAGCGCCAGTACGGCGTTGCTCCGGATCAGCAGCGTCTCCAGGAGGCGGGTGGCGACCCCGTTCCGCCGGTACGCGGGCAGCACCATCAGTCCGGCGATCAGGAACAGCCGCCCCGTGGCGGCCGGTTCGCGCAGCTCCGGGGGCAGCTCCCCCGCCGGCCCGAGGGAGTACTCCCCGCGCCGGTCGCCCTCGCGGTCGGCGGGATAGCCGTAGCAGCAGCCGGCCAGCGCCGGATCGCTGCCGATGACCATCTCGAAGCCGGGGCGCTGGATGTCGTGCCCGGTGAACCGCCGCAGGAATTCCGCCCGGTCCGGCCGGCCCGGGGCCGCGTCGGCGGCGGGCGGATCGCGGTGCGCCGCGACGTAGAGATCGGCGACCGATTCCCGTTGGTTCTCCGCCTGCCACCTGGTCAGACGCCGCAGGAACACCTCTGCCATGGGCCCTCCCCCGTTCCGCCGATCGCTACGATCGCGCCGGATACGCGGAGGGTACCCGCCAGACTCCGGGAAATACCGGGTCCCGCGTCAGCCCCACAGCCCCTGTGCGCAGGCGATCCCGGCGAACGCGGCGGCCAGCCCGGCCACCACACTCCCCACGACGTTGGCCGCGGCATAGAGACGGGCGCCGTCCGCCGCCAGCCGGAGCGTCTCGTAGGAGAAGGTCGAGTAGGTCGTCAGGGCGCCGCACAGCCCGGTGCCGAGCAGCAGCTGGAGGTGCGAGGAGGCGGCGCCGGCCGTGACCGCACCGGTCAGCAGCCCGAGGATCAGCGAGCCGCAGACATTGACGGTGAACGTCCCCCAGGGGAAGACGCTGTCGTGCCGGGACTGCACCAGACGGTCGGTGAGATACCGCAGCGGCGCCCCGACCACCGCACCGGCCACCACCAGCAACCAGTTCACCCGCGCCCGCCCGCCGCCGCGCCGCCGGCACCCGTACCGCCGTCGTCGTCCGTACCCTCGTCGTCCGTACCGCCGTGGCCGGTACCGCTCGGCGCACCGGGCGAGAGCACCTCACAGCGGTCGAGGGTCACCAGCCCGGTCTCCCCGACGAGTTCCACCACCTGCGGCGCGAAGGCCCGCACCCGCTCCGGCGCATCCACGACGACGACCGCGACCGGCAGGTCCTCGCTCAGGGAGAGCAGCCGCTGGGTGTGGATGAGAGACGAGGCGCCGAAGCCCTCGATGCCGCGGAAGACGCTCGCGCCGGCCAGCCCGGCCGCGTGGGCGCGGTGCACGATCTCCGCGTAGAGGGGCTTATGGTGCCGCACCTGGTGTTCGCCGACGATCGCGGTGAGCCGCAGCGCCGGGCCGCCGAACCGGGTCATGCCGATCGCCGCCTCTGTCCGGGGAGTTCGAGGAATTCGAGGAGGGTGCGGGTCAGGGCCGCCGCGCCCCATACGGCCGCCAGCGCGGCGAGCAGGGTGGCCGCCAGGTAGGCCAGGCCCAGCGCCGCCCGCCGGGCGTCCACCAGGCGCGCGATGTCCACCACATACGTCGAGAAGGTGGTGAAGCCGCCCAGGATGCCGGTGCCGAGGAAGGGGCGCACCAGCCGGTGCGGCGACCACAGCTCGATGATCAGCACCATCAGTACGCCCATCAGCGCACAGCCGATGACATTGACGGTCAGGGTGGTCCAGGGAAAGGTGCCGGCCGCCGTCGGCCACAGCAGCGCGGCGCCGTAACGGGCCACGGCGCCGATGGCGCCGCCCGCCGCCACCACGCCGATCACCGGCCATTGGCCCTGCCAGGGCGCCGCCCGCCGGGCTCGCATGTCCATGGTCGTTCGGCTCTCTCCGCAGCGTTCCCGAGATCGTCCAGTGGCCGGTGCCCGGTGTCCGGCGGTCCGGTGTCCGGCCGAGATCATCGGCGGCCTCAGGCTAACCCCCGTCGTTTGACAGCGCGAAACATGGGATGTTCCCATCACCGGTAGAATCGCGACGGAGAAGACGGAGGAGCCCTGTGCCACTGCGCAGCACCGCCCGTACCAGCCTGGTGGACCTGGTCATCGAGCAGATGGAGAGCCTGATCGCCAGCGGCGAATGGGCGGTCGGGACGAAGATCCCCGCCGAACCGGTGCTCGTCGAGAAGCTCGACGTCGGCCGGAACACCGTCCGCGAGGCGGTGCGCGCCCTGGTGCACACCGGAATGCTGGAGCCGCGGCAGGGCGACGGCACCTACGTCCGCGCCAGCAGCGACTTCGGCGCGGCCGTCCAGCGCCGGCTGCGGCGGGCCGAGGACCTGGAGGCGTACGAGGTCCGCGCCTGTCTGGAGCGGGACGCCGCGCGCCATGCCGCGCGGCGCCGTACCGACGAGGACCTCGCCGCGCTGCGCGGCGCCCTCGCCGCACGCGATCTCGCCTGGCGGAGCGGCGACACGGCCGCGTTCATCGACGCCGACATGGACTTCCACCGCACCGTCGCCGCCGCGGCCCACAACAGCGTCCTCGCCGAGCTGTACGCGCACCTCAGCGACGCCCTGCGCGCGACGCTCCAGTCGGTCGTCGGCGCCCCCGTCCCCGATGCCGTCCGCAATCAGTACGCGTCCCACGAGGCCATCGTCGACGCCATCGAGGCCCGGGACCCGGAGGCCGCGGAACGGGCGGCGCTGGCGCATCTGACCGAGGCGATGGACGCCCTGCGCGGGACGGACGAGCGGATCCCCGGAGACGACGCGGATGCTTCCGGAGGCGACGCAGATGCCTGACGACGGCCCGATAGCCACCCGGGAGCCGGGATCCGCCCCCACGGCCCCCGCCCCCACTCTCACCCCCTCCCCCGCCCCCTCCGTCACCGGCCGCCGCGCCCTCTGGCTCGGCATCGGCGTCGTCCTGCTGGCCCTGAACCTGCGCCCCGCGCTGGTCGCCGTGTCGCCGCTGGCCGGGACCATCCGCGACGACAGCGGAATGTCGGCCGCGGCCACCAGCCTGCTCACCGCGCTGCCGCTGCTCTGCTTCGGGCTGCTGGCGCCGGTCGCGCCGCGGCTGGGGCGGCGGCTGGGAACGGAGCGGTCGCTGCTCGGCACCATGGCGCTGATCTGCGCGGGCACCGCCCTGCGGCTGCTGGACTCCGTGGTGGCGCTGTTCGCCGGAACGGTCGTGATCGGCGCGGGCATCGCCGTCGCCAACGTCCTGCTGCCCGGCCTGATCAAGCGCGACTTCCCGGCCCGCGCCGGGCTGATGACCGGCCTGTACTCCATGTCGCTGTTCGGCGGCGCGGCCCTGGCCGCCGGGATCACTGTCCCCGTGCAGCAGGCGGCCGGTCTCACCTGGCAGGCGACGCTGGCCTGTTGGGGCGCGCTCGCGGTCGTCGCGCTGGTCGTGTGGCTGCCGCAGGTGCGCTCCCGTACGCGGGTGACGGCGGCCGCGGCGCGGCAGGCGGCGCACCCGGTACGCGGCCTGTGGCGCGACCCGCTGGCCTGGCAGGTCACCGGCTACATGGGCCTGCAGTCGCTGAGCTACTACGCGGCCGCCGCCTGGCTGCCGACCATGCTCGAGGACGCCGGGACGAGCGCGGGCGACGCCGGCTGGATGCTCTCGTTCTCCTCGCTGCTGGGCATCGCCGGCTCGTTCCTCTCCCCCGTCGTCGTGGGCCGCCGGCTGCGCGCCGGGGTGCTGGCGGCGCTGGGCGCGGCGCTGTGCGCGACGGGCCTGGCGGGGATGCTGGTCGCGCCGGCCGGCGGCGCCTACGTGTGGATGACGCTGCTGGGCCTCGGCCAGGGCGCGGCGATCAGCCTGGCGCTGCTGTTCATCGTCCAGCGCGCCCCGGACGCCCGGCACGCCGCCCAGCTTTCCAGCATGGCCCAGTGCTTCGGCTACATCCTGGCCGCCACCGGCCCGGCCGTCCTGGGCGCCGTACACGACGCCTCCGGCGGCTGGACCGTCCCGCTGGCCGTCCTGCTGGCGCTGCTGCTCCCGCAGATCGCGGCGGGGTGGGGCGCGGCCCGGCCCCGGCAGGTGGCGGGCCGGGGCCCACGGACATCGGACAGACCCTAGGACATCGGACAGACCCTAGAGCCACCCGTTCCGCTTGAAGCCGCGGTGGATCACCCAGCAGATCGCCACGATCAGCGCCATCACCAGCGGATAGCCGAACGTCCAGTGCTTCTCCGGCATGTACTCGAAATTCATGCCGTACACGCCGCACACCATGGTCGGTACGGCCAGGATCGCGACCCAGGCGCTGATGCGGCGCATGTCCTCGTTCTGGGCGACGGTGACCTGGGCGAGATGGGCCTGGAGTATGGAGTTGAGCAGTTCGTCGAACGCGGTGATCTGCTCGGTGACCCGGTCGAGGTGGTCGGCGACGTCCCGGAAGTACGTCTTGATCCGGGGGTCGACCTCCCGCATCGGCTGGGTGGCCAGCTCCTGCATCGGGCGGTCCAGGGGGGCCACCGCGCGCCGGAGTTCCAGCAGCTCGCGCTTGAGCTGGTAGATCCGGCCGGCCCCGCCGCCGCCCCGTACGGAGAAGACCTCGCTCTCGACGTCGTCGATGTCCACCTGCACGGCGGCCGTGACGTCCAGATAGTCGTCGACGACGAGGTCGGCGACGGCGTGCAGGACCGCGGAGGGGCCGAGCGCCAGCTGCTCGGGGACGGACTCCAGCTGCTCCCGGAGCGGGCCGAGCGAGCCATGTCCGCCGTGCCGCACCGTGATCACGAAGTCGGCGCCGGTGAAGACCATGATCTCGCCGGTTTCCACCACTTCGCTGGTGTCGGTGAGCCGGTCATGCTCGACATAGCGGACCGTTTTGAAGACCGTGAAGAGCGAATCGTCGTAGTGCTCCAGCTTGGGCCGCTGGTGGGCGTAGACCGCGTCCTCGACGGCGAGGGGGTGCAGCCCGAACAGCTCGACAATTCCAGCGAATTCCTTCTCGGACGGCTCATGCAGCCCGATCCAGACAAATCCGCTCCCGGATTGACGGACCCGGCGTATCGCGACATCGGCCGGGTGGTTGCCGTCCTGCCGCACGCCGTCCACGTACACCGCGCAGTTGACCACGGCGGTGCCGAGCGGTGAGCGTGCCGGGTGACTGAGGTCGACTCCCCGGGTGCGCGGCTGCGGCAGCCGGACGGCCTTGCGGAGGTTGCTGATCATCGACACCCGGCCAGTATGAAGGCCCCGGCCCGGGAAGGGCAGGGAGAAGGGCCTGTTTTTACGGCCCGGCGGGGGCCCGCGGGCGGGTCCTCGCGGCGGCGTCCGGCTAGGCGTGCGCGCCCACCGTGACCGTGCCGATCGTCAACTCCGCCTCGCCCTCCAGGATTTCACCGGTCCGGCCCACCTGGGCCGCCAGTGCGCGCCGCTGCCCGGCGGTCAGCGGCGCCAGCGGCTCGACCGTGACATGGACGCGACGACCCGCGCGGCGCTGGTGCCAGACGCCGCCGACGACCCCGTCGATCAGCAGCAGCGGATAGTTCCCGGCCTGCCGCCCGGCCAGCGCCCGCTCCGCCGCCCGGCCGGGAAAGAGCAGGTCGCGGGGCCGGCAGGCGATGCCGTACGCATCGAAATACGGCAGCAGCCGGATGCCGGCGGGGTCGGCGGCGGGGCCCGCGGTGTCGCCGGCCAGGATCCAGGCGCGCGAGCCGGCGAAGTCGACCTGCTGGAGGCCGTCGGCCAGGGAGGCGAAGAGCTCCGCCGCCCATCGGGGCGGGGCGCCGAACCAGCTGGCGAAGTCGGCGGAGGTGGCCGGGCCGTAGGCGTGGAGGTAGCGCCGCACCAGCGCGGCGAGGGCTTCGGGGCCCGCCATCGGGCGGAAACCGGGCAGGGCGCGCCGGGGGCCGGTGTAGGTGACCTTGCGGCCGCGGTTGGGGCCGAAGCACAGCGCCCCCTGCTGGCCGGCCCGGTGCATCACCTGCCGCCAGCGCGGCCACAGCGTCTGGAAGGCGGGCATCACGAGGTCGCCGGCCCAGGGCCCGGTGGCGGCGACCACCGCCTCGCCCAGCTCGTCGATGGTCAGCTCGGCGTCCGCCAGCGCGTCCTCGATGGCGGCGAGGACCTGGTCGGTCTGGTCGGGGGTGAGCCGTACGTCCTGCGGGAAGGGGCTGTTGCCGAGCGGTACGGCGGACAGCGCGCCGGTCCACATCGGCAGGTCGGCGGTGGGCAGCAGATGCACCGTGCCGCGCGGGCCGTAGGTCTTGACGAGGGTGCGCCGGGTCCACAACGCGTCGCGTACGGCGGTGCGGGTGCCGCGGTCCGTCCGCAGCATCAGCGAGAGCTCGGCGGCGGACAGCACCTGGGCGTGCGCCCCGCACATCGCGGCGGCGATCCGGGCCGGGTCCGGCGCCAGGGGCGCCCCGGCGAGCCCCGCGCGCTCCAGGCGGCGGGTGCTGACTTCGGGCCAGGTGAGGGGGAAGGCGGCCGGCGGCATGCTCGGGGCTCCTTGGCTTCGGGACGGCGGGGGGCGGGGCGCGCGGGTGTCAGACGGCCGGGACGTCCGGCGTCCGCACCCGGCGCGGCAGCAGGAACAGCAGGCCGAGGACGACGACCAGGCCGCCGGAGACCCACCACAGGGCGTGGGTGGTGGCCGAGACGAAGGCGGCGCCCGGCGTGCCGCCGCCCGCCCCGTCCGTCACCGCGAAGAAGGCCACCGACGACAGGCCCAGTCCGAGCGCCATGCCCAGCTGGCCGGTGGTGTTGAAGATGCCGGAGGCCGATCCGGAGTGCTCGGTGGGCACCTCGGAGAGCACCGAGTCGGTGATCGGGGCGACGATCAGGCCCATGCCCGCGCCCATCAGGAGCATCGCGGGGACCATCTGCCAGGACTGCAGCGCGGTGCCGTAGTGCCCGGCCTCCCAGAGGTAGAGCAGTCCCCCGGACAGCATGATCAGCGCGCCCGCCTGGAGGACCTTGCGGCCGAAGCGCGGCACCAGCTTCTGTACGGACATCCCGGCCGCGGCCGAGCAGGCGAGCGAGAACGGCACCCCGGTCAGCCCGGCGTGCAGCGGGCCCCACCCCAGACCGAGCTGCATATGGAGCGTCCAGATCAGGAAGAACAGGCCGCTGACCGCGCCGAAGGTGAGCTGGACGCCGGCACCGGCCGCGAACGTCCGGATCCGGAAGAGGGAGAGTTCCACGAGCGGCGAGCCGTCCTTGCGGGCCTTGGCGCGCTCGTAGCGGACGAAGACCACGAAGACGAGCGGACTCGCGGCCATCGCGACGAAGCCCCACAGTGGCCAGCCGGACTCGCGGCCCTGGGTGAGCGGGTAGAGGATCATCAGCAGGCCGAGGGTGGCCAGCGCGGTGCCGACGAGGTCGAGGCGGAGGGCGCGCGGGGCCCGGGACTCGGTGACGAAGCGGCCGCCGAGCAGGATGCCGGCGATGCCCACCGGCAGGTTGATCAGGAAGATCGGGCGCCATTCCAGGCCGGCGATGTTGCCCTGGGTGAGCAGCGCGCCGATCAGCGGGCCGCAGACCGCGCCGAGGCCGATCACCGCGCCGAACATCCCGAAGACCTTGCCGCGCTCGTGTACGGGAAAGGTGACGTGGATGATCGCCAGCACCTGCGGAACCATCAGCGCGGCCATCGCGCCCTGCAGCACCCGCGCACCGACCAGCATCCCGGGGTCCCCGGCGAACCCGCACAGCGCGGAGGCGAGGGTGAAACCGCCCATGCCGAGCAGGAAGAGCTTCTTGCGGCCGTAGATGTCGCCGAGCCGGCCGCCGGTGATCAGCCCGAGGGCGAAGGCGAGGGCGTAGCCGGCGGTGACCCACTGGAGGGCGCTGAAGGAGGCGCCGGTGTCCCGCTGGATGCTGGGGATGGCGATATTGACGATGGTCGCGTCGACCAGGTCCATGAAACTCGCCGTCAGGACGATGGCGAGGGCGATCCAGCGTCTGCGGTCGGCGGGGGCCGGTGCGGGCGCCGCTTCGGCCGCCTCTGCGGGGGCGGGGACGGTCGTGGTCAAGGCGTTCTCCTGAAAGGTCCTGAGCGGGGGACGAGGCGTCCGGCGGAGATCCGCGGACGTCTTCGACAGTAGGTGCCGTATAGGACAGCTCCAGTCCTATTTCCTCCTGCATCATCGACGGCATGAGTGAGACATCGGCGCGACTCCTGAATCTCCTGTCCCTGCTCCAGACCCCGCGCGAATGGCCCGGCAGCGAGCTCGCCGAGCGGCTGGGGGTCACCTCCCGGACCATCCGCCGCGATATCGAGCGGCTGCGCGATCTGGGCTATCCCGTGCACGCGACGATGGGCGCGGTGGGCGGCTACCGGCTGGCCGCGGGTACGGCGATGCCGCCGCTGCTGCTCGACGACGAGGAGGCGGTGGCCATCGCGGTGGGCCTGCGCTCGGCGGCCGGGCACACCATCGCGGGCATAGAGGAGGCGTCCGTACGGGCGCTCGCCAAGCTGGAACAGGTGCTGCCGGCCCGGCTCCGGCGGCGGGTGGGCACGCTCGGCAGCGCCACGGTACCGATGCCGGCCGGCGACGGTCCGACCGTCGACCCGGAACAGCTGACGGTGCTCGCCGCGGCGATCACCAACCACGAGCGGGTGCGGTTCCGCTATCAGGCGGGCGCGGGCGAGCGCACCAAGCGCCTGGTGGAGCCGCACCGGCTGGTGGCGGCCGGGCGGCGCTGGTACCTCGTGGCGTACGACAACGACCGCGAGGACTGGCGGACCTTCCGGGTGGACCGGCTGACCGAGGCGTTCGCGACGGGCGCCCGAACCGCGCCGCGCGAGCTGCCCGCCGCCGACGCCGCGGCCTACGTCCAGGAGCGGATGCAGGGGATGGGCCCGGCGCCGCTGCGGGCGGTGGCGACGGTGTACGCGCCGGCCGCGGAGGTGGCGGCGCGGCTGGGCGGCCGGGCGGGCGAGGTGGAGGCGATCGACGCGCGGTCGTGCCGGTGGCGCAGCACGCCGGATTCGCTGGAGTGGCTGGCGATGCGGCTGACGATGCTGGGGCACGAGTTCACGGTGCAGGAGCCGGCGGAGCTGGTCGCGTATCTGCGCGCGATGGGCGACCGGGCGCGGCGGGCGGCGGGAGCGGAGGGGCCCGAGCGAGCCGAAGGGGCCGAAGGAGCGGGCCGGGAGACGGAGGCGCGGTGACGACCTGACGGCTTGGCGGAATACCCCTAGGGGGTATATCGTTCTGTGTACTGGACGCCGCAGGCCTCGGCCGCGCGGTCAGCGGTGCCGGGTCGCCCCGGCCCGGCACCGTCCGGTACGGCACGGCCCCGCACACCCCCGGAAAGCACGCGCAGCACTCGCAGCACATGGAGGAGCAGTCATGACGACCGCGATCACGGAGCACCGCGTCGAGCTGGAGATCGGCGGGATGACCTGCGCCTCCTGCGCCGCCCGTATCGAGAAGAAGCTCAACCGCATGGAGGGGGTCACCGCCTCCGTCAACTACGCCACCGAGAAGGCGCAGGTGACGGTCGCGGAGGACAGCGGGGTCGAGGCCGCGGACCTGATCGCCACCGTGGAGAAGACCGGCTACACCGCCGCGCTCCCCGAGCCACCGGCCCCGGCACCCCCCGAGGACGGCGGCGGCGGGCCCGCCGCACAGGACGACACCCTCGCCGCGCTCCGCCGCCGGCTGCTCGTCGCCCTCACCCTCACCGTCCCCGTCGTCCTGATGGCGATGGTCCCGGCCCTTCAGTTCACCAACTGGCAGTGGCTGTCGCTGACCCTGGCCGCCCCGGTGGTGGTCCACTCCGCCCTGCCGTTCCACAAGGCCGCCTGGACGAATCTGCGGCACGGCGCCGCCACGATGGACACGCTCATCTCGATGGGCACCCTCGCCGCGCTCGGCTGGTCGCTGTGGGCGCTGTTCTTCGGCACCGCGGGCATGCCCGGTATGACGCACCCCTTCGAGCTGACCATCGCCCGTACGGACGGCAGCGGCAGCATCTATTTGGAGGCGGCGGCCGGCGTCACCACCTTCATCCTGGCGGGCCGCTACTTCGAGGCCCGGTCGAAGCGCAAGGCGGGCGCGGCGCTGCGGGCGCTGCTCGAACTGGGCGCCAAGGATGTCGCCGTCCTGCGGGACGGCCGTGAGGTGCGCATCCCCACCGCCGAGCTGCGCGTCGGGGACCGGTTCGTCGTACGGCCCGGGGAGAAGATCGCCACCGACGGGCAGGTGGTGGAGGGCGCTTCCGCCGTGGACGCGTCGATGCTCACCGGCGAGTCCGTGCCGGTGGAGGTCGCGCCCGGCGACAGCGTCACCGGGGCGACCGTCAACGCGGGCGGCCGGCTCGTCGTCGAGGCCACCCGGATCGGCGCGGACACCCAGCTCGCCCGGATGGCGCGCCTGGTGGAGGACGCGCAGAACGGCAAGGCCGCGGCGCAGCGGCTCGCCGACAAGATCTCCGCGGTCTTCGTCCCGATCGTCATCGCGCTGGCCGTCGGCACCCTGGGCTACTGGCTGGGCACCGGCGCGGGCGCGGTGACCGCCTTCACCGCCGCCGTGGCCGTACTGATCATCGCCTGCCCGTGCGCCCTGGGCCTGGCCACCCCGACCGCGCTGATGGTCGGCACCGGCCGGGGCGCCCAGCTGGGCATCCTCCTCAAGGGCCCCGAGGTCCTGGAGTCCACCCGCAAGGTCGACACCATCGTCCTGGACAAGACCGGCACGGTCACCACCGGCGTGATGACGCTGACCGGCGTCCACCTCGCCGAGGGCGTCTCCCGCAACGAGGCGCTGCGGCTGGCCGGCGCCCTGGAGCACTCCTCCGAGCACCCGATCGCCCGCGCCATCGCCACCGCCGCCGAGGAGGCGACCGGGACGCTGCCCACCCCGGAGGACTTCGCGAACGTCCCCGGACTCGGCGTCCAGGGCATCGTCGAGGGGCACGCCGTCCTGGTGGGCCGCGAGCGGCTGCTGACCGACTGGAGCCAGCAGCTGCCGGCCGCGCTGGCGGCGGCCAAGGCCGAGGCGGAGGCGGCGGGCCGGACCGCGGTCGCCGTGGGCTGGGACGGCGCGGCCCGCGCGGTGCTGGTCGTCTCCGACGCGATCAAGCCCACCAGCGCCGAGGCGGTGCGCCGGCTGCGCGACCTGGGTCTGACGCCGGTGCTGCTCACCGGCGACAACAAGGCGGTGGCCGCATCGGTCGCCAAGGAGGTCGGCATCGACGAGGTGATCGCCGAGGTGCTGCCCGAGGACAAGGTGGCTGTCATCGAACGCCTCCAGGGCGAGGGCCGCTCGGTCGCCATGGTCGGCGACGGCGTCAACGACGCGGCCGCCCTGGCCCGCGCCGACCTGGGGCTGGCGATGGGCACCGGCACCGACGCCGCCATCGAGGCCGGCGACCTGACCCTCGTACGGGGCGATCTGCGCGCCGCGGCGGACGCCATCCGCCTCGCCCGCGCCACCCTCGGCACCATCCGCACCAACCTGTTCTGGGCCTTCGGCTACAACGTCGCGGCGCTGCCGCTGGCCGCCGCCGGCCTGCTCAACCCGATGATCGCGGGCGCCGCGATGGCCTTCTCCTCGGTCTTCGTGGTCGGCAACAGCCTGCGGCTGCGGCGCTTCCGGGCGCTGACGCCGGAGCGGACCGCCGGCTGACGGCACCGTCCAGGACCGCGGCCCCGGCAGCACCCCGCTGCCGGGGCCGCGGCGTACCCGGCGGCGCGCCCACGGGCGGCTCAATCTCCCTGGGGCGGCGCGGCCCTGCCGTTGGATCGGGCGGACGGGACCGCTGTCCCCTGTCCGTACGCGCCCGCCCCGCACCCTGCGCGTCCCCGGCACGGTGCGGGGCGCCCGCGGACCCGGCCCGGCGGTTGGATGTCTCCAGTTCTGACGGCGGAACATTGGCGGATCGCGCAACCGCCGGCCGGCACCGAGGGGTGAGACTGGTCGCGTACCCGCCCGCCCACGTACCTACAGGGGAACTCATGACGGGGTCACGCGTCCTGGCGCTCGGCCACTACCAGCCCTCCCGGGTGCTCACCAACGCCGACCTCGCCGAGCTCGTCGACACCGATGACGCCTGGATCCGCAGCCGCGTCGGCATCCGGACCCGGCACATCGCGGCGGCGGACGAGACGGTCGACTCGATGGCGGCCGCGGCCGCCGCCAAGGCGCTGGCCGCGAGCGGACTGGCCGCGCAGGACATCGACCTCGTCCTGGTCGCCACCTGCACGGCCGCCGACCGCAGCCCGAACGCCGCGGCCCGGGTCGCCGCCCGGCTCGGCCTGGGCGCCCCGGCCACGATGGACATCAACGTCGTCTGCTCCGGCTTCACCCATGCGCTGGCCACCGCCGACCACGCCATCCGGGCCGGCTCGGCGCGGCATGCGCTGGTCATCGGGGCGGAGAAGTTCACCGATGTGGTCGACTGGACGGACCGCTCGACCTGCGTCCTGGTGGGCGACGGGGCCGGCGCCGCTGTGGTCACCGCGTCCGAGGAGCCGGAGCCGGGGATCGGCCCGGTGCTGTGGGGTTCGGTCCCGCAGATGGGCAACGCCGTACGCATCGAGGGCGAGCCGGCCCGCTTCGCCCAGGAGGGCCAGACCGTCTACCGCTGGGCGACCACCCAGCTCCCGGCCATCGCCCGCCAGGTCTGCGAACGCTCCGGCATCCTCCCCGAGGACCTGGCCGGCGTCGTGCTGCACCAGGCCAACCTGCGGATCATCGAGCCCGTCGCGGAGCGTATCGGCGCGGTCAACGCCGTGGTCGCCAAGGACGTGGTCGACTCCGGCAACACCTCCGCCGCCTCGGTGCCGCTGGCCCTGGCCAAGCTGGTGGAACGCCGCGAGATCCCCTCCGGCGCGCCCGTCCTCCTCTTCGCCTTCGGCGGCAACCTCTCGTACGCGGGGCAGGTCATCCGCTGCCCGTGAGGCGGGGCGGGCGCCCGCGCCGGGCCACCGGCGTGCGGCCCGCCCGCGTTCCCCCGCGTCCGATTCGTTCAAGACCACGCGGCGGCGCCCTCCCTAGGCTCGCCGCATGACCACTCCTTCCGCCTCCCCGGCCCCGTCCCCGGCCCCCTCTCCCTCTCTCTCCTCGTCCCCCCGTTTCGCGGCCATCGGCATGGTCGTCTCCGACATGGCCGCCTCGCTCGCCTTCTACCGCCGCCTCGGCCTGGACATCCCCGCCGACGCCGACGCCGCCCCGCACGCCGAGGCGCAGCTCCCGGGCGGCCTGCGCCTGATGTGGGACTCGTACGCGACCGCCCGCGCCGTCGACCCGGACTGGACCCCGCCCCAAGGGGGCACGCCGACCGGCCTGGCCTTCGCATGCGCGGATCCCGCCGCGGTCGACCAGGTCTATGCGGAGCTCACCGACGCCGGCTACGCGGGCGAGAAGGCCCCCTGGGACGCGTTCTGGGGGCAGCGCTACGCCGTCGTACAGGATCCGGACGGCCATGGGGTGGACCTGTTCGCGCCGCTGGCCTAGTCCTGGGGGGGCCTGGTGGCGGGGTCGTGAGCGCCCCACCCGTGTCCTACGGTCCGGGGTGCTCACGCAGGTACTGGGCACCGCACAGGAAACAGAACGGCTCGGCCTTGGGTGTGCCCCAGTGGTCGGCCGGCTGGACGGCGGCGGCCGGGGCCAGTTCCCGCCCGCACATGGCCGTGAGGCTGGTCACGCGGCACATGTGCCACAGCTTGACGGGTGTGTCCTCGTGCGGCAGCACACCTTCCTCGTATTCGGCGCGGATCTCATGGTCCATGGCGGTGCACCTCCTAGCCCCACGATGCGCCGAGCGGGGGCGGCCCACAACGCGTGGCGGCCGAAGCGGCCCCCGGCCCCGCGCAGCCCTCAGAAGACCGACCACCCGGTCAGCGTCGTGAAGTGGTCCAGGGCCGCCGCACCGGCGACCGAGTTGCCGCGGGCGTCCAGCCCCGGGCTCCATACGCACAGCGTGCAGCGGCCCGGCACGACGGCCACGATCCCGCCCCCGACGCCGCTCTTGGCGGGCAGCCCCACCCGGTAGGCGAACTCGCCCGCCGCGTCATACGTCCCGCAGGTCAGCATCACCGCATTGATCCGCTTGGCCTCGCGGGCCTCCAGCAGCCGGCTGCCGTCGGCGCGCAGCCCGTGGCGGGCCAGGAAGCCGCCGGCCGTGGCCAGGTCGCGGCAGCTCATCTCTATCGAGCACTGCCAGAAGTAGTGCTCGATGACGCTGGGGACCGGATTCTCCAGGTTGCCGAAGGACGCCATGAAGTGCGCCAGCGCGGCGTTGCGATCGCCGTGGTCGGCCTCGGAGTCGGCCACCGCCTGGTCGAAGGCCAGCTCCGGGTTGCCGCTCTCCTCGCGCAGGAAGTGCAGCAGCGCGGTGCTGGCGTCACCGGTGAGGGTCAGCAGCCGGTCGGTGACCACCAGGGCGCCGGCGTTGATGAACGGGTTGCGCGGGATGCCGTTCTCGGCCTCCAGCTGGACCAGCGAATTGAACGGCGTACCGGACGGCTCGCGGCCCACCCGCCGCCAGATCTCGTCGACGCCCTGCGCGTCCCGGCCGCCCTGGCTGCCGTGGCTCTGGGCCATCACCAGCGCCAGGGAGAACGTCTTGGAGATGGACTGGACGGAGAACGGCACCTCCCAGTCGCCGGCCCCGTACACCTTGCCGTTGAGGTCGGCCACCGCGATCCCGAAACGGTCGGGGGCCACCTTCTCCAGCGCCGGTATGTAGTCGGCGACCTGTCCTTGTCCCACGTAGGGCCGGGCATGGGCCGCTACCTCTTCGATCACGGCCTGGTAGTCCATGACGCACACGCTAACCGTTCCTGGCGATGTTGACCGCTGTCGGCCGCATCACCGTGAGCCGGGCCGGGCCCGGTTCGTCTCCCCGAACGGTCTTGGGAGACCGGGAACATGCGGGCCGCGTCCCACCTGCGGTGCCACTCGTGCTTGGCGAGCTGAGCCTCGGGCAGGTTATGCCGCACCTTCGCCAGACGTCTGCCACCTACCACGATCGCCGGGCGGCCGGCCTCGATGCGCTGCTCAACTTGGGCCAGACGTGCGCTCAGCGCACCGCGGGGGCGCTGCTTCTGGAAGCGTTCAGCCTGATCGGCGTAGCCGCGTACACCCTGCTCGCGGCGCCCGCACCCCACCTTCAGGCGGGCGGACATCTTGCCCACCGCGCGGCGCAGTGCGGCCCGCTCGTCGAACAGGCAGCGCGTCGACAGTTGGTACTGGTCCTCACAGGCTCGGGTGATTGCTCCGGCCCAGCGGGAGGATGACACAGCCGTCAGCCGCCTCTTCCGCCCTGCTCGCTGATTGTCCTTCGCCGGGACATCGCCGATACGGACACGCGCGGCCAGATCAGCCCGCGCCAGACGGCCACGATGCTCCCCGACCCGCCGCAACACCTCCACATCTCCAGCGGACACGCGCAATCGGTCCCGGATACGGGCACCACACGGCGCAGCCACCGTGAACGGCTCCACCAGCACCCGCAACCCCCGCGCCACGCCCCGGCCTCCCTCCCCAGCGACGATCACGAACATTCGTACTGGGAACAACAATCCACTCCCCTCACGGCGTGCACCAGCAAACTCAACCAGAACCATCCATACGGGTGACTATGTGGCCGATGACAACCAACGCCTGGGCAATAGTCGCTAACCCGGCGCGAGGAGGACCCCCATCGGAGCCCCCGCCAGCGACTTCACCTCGCGTGCGAGATGCGCCTGGTCCGCGTATCCGGCGCGGGCCGCGACCTCGGCGTAGCGCATGCCGGAGCGCGCCAGATCGAGGGCGCGGACCAGGCGCAGCACCCGGGTGAGGGTCTTGGGGCCGTAGCCGAAGGCGTCCAGGCTGAGGCGGTGCAGCTGGCGTTCGCTCAGCCCGACGCCGCGGGCGACCTCGGCGACGGGGCGGCCGCGGGCCAGGGCCGCAGCGACGGCGGCGGTCCTGGGTGCCGTCCCCGGGGCGGTGTCCTCCAGGCGGGCCCCGGCGGCCTCCTCCAGGGCGCGCGACCCCTCGGCGGCCACCCGTCCGGCCAGCGCCCGCACCCGCTCCGGGGCCCAGAGCTCCTCCAACGGGACCCGCAGATTCCGCAGTTCATGGGCCGGCGCGCCGAGGACGGCGGGACCCTGTCCCGGGGCGAAGCGCAGGCCCGCGAAGAAGGTGCCCGGCGACGCGCCGGTCCGGCCCGGGTGATACGGCCCGGTGTCCGGTCCCGCCACCAGGAGCCGGCCCTCGGTCCAGATCAGGTCCATACAGCCGTCGGGCAGCACCGGCCGCGCCGAGGGTGCCAAGGTGTTGGCCCACAGCACCGCGCCGGCCAGCCGGGATCTCCGCTCGCGGTAGGCGCTCGCAGCACCGGCGCTTGCGCCGTGCGGCCCACCCGTGTCGCGCTCTTCGCCCACATGTCCCAGCCTGGCACGGGAACCCCACGGCCGTCCGCGCCGTTGATTCCATTGATCGCTTTCATCGTTTTCATCGCTTTCACCGCTTTGATCACTTGACTGCAGTGATGGTTCGACTGCAGTGATCGCTCGACCGCGGTGATCGCTTGACTGCTTTGATCCCTCACGGCACCGACCTTCACGGAGGCAGCAATGTCAGGGTTTCTCGACCGGGCCAAGGAGCAGGCGCAGCGCGGACTGGCGCAGGGCAAGCAGAAGGTCGACGAAGTACAGGCGCATCGCGCCGGGTCCGACCTGCTGAAGAAGCTGGGCGCCGCGTACTACGCCGAGCGCAGCGGCACGGGCACACCCGAGGCGACCCGGGAGGCGCTCGGCGCGCTGGAGGCGCACATCAACGCCCACGGCGACGCGTTCCTGCGGGGGTAGCCCGCCGCCGGCCTGCCGTCGGCCGGAATCGCTCGCACACCCACCGAACAACCGGTCCGTTTTATGCCGTTCCACTCCCTCGCTCCCGGCGATCACGTAGAAGCGAGACATGAGGCGGTGCGCGGTCGGCGGCCGCCACGTAACGATCGGAGCCGGTGATGGCCCTACCGCTGTCCGCTGACCGTTTTCTCGAAGCGCTCGAGGCCGAGGGGCTGCGGGTCGTCGAGGTGGGCGACTGGAGGACGCACAACCGCGACCACATGGGCCCCTGGGGGCCGGTGCACGGCATCGTGGTGCACCACACCGCGACGTCCGGCGCCGAGTCCACCGTACGGCTCTGCTACAACGGCCACACCGATCTGCCCGGCCCGCTGTGCCACGGCGTGATCACCAAGGACGGCACGGTGCATCTGGTCGGCCACGGCCGCGCCAACCACGCCGGGCTCGGCGACGGCGACGTCCTGCGCGCGGTGATCGCCGAGAAGCGGCTGCCGCCGGACAACGACACCGACACCGACGGCAATCAGGTCTTCTACGGCTTCGAGTGCGAGAACCTCGGCGACGGCAAGGACCCCTGGCCGGACGCCCAGATGACCGCCCTGGAGAAGGCCACGGCGGCACTGTGCCGGGCTCACGGCTGGGGCGAGCGCTCGGTGATCGGCCATCTGGAGTGGCAGCCGGGCAAGGTCGATCCCCGGGGCTTCACCATGGACGCGCTGCGCGGACGCATCCGCGAACGCCTGAAGTGACCGCGCGGGCCGCGGGCCGGGCGGGGCACCCGGGACACCCCGGACAATGGGAGGCATGTCCCGCCCCCCTCGCCCAGAGCCCGGCCCCGGCCCCGACACCTTGCGGCCCCGCCTCCCCTCCCCCCTCCAGGAGATCGAGGACGCGCCGTTCGCGCGCCGCGGCGTACGGCTGCTGCTCAAGCGGGACGATCTGATCCACCCCGACCTGCCGGGCAACAAGTGGCGCAAGCTCGCGCCCAACCTGCGGGCCGCCGCCGCGGCCGGCGAGCGCGCGCTGCTGACCTTCGGCGGCGCGTACTCCAACCACTTGCGGGCCACCGCGGCGGCCGGCCGCCTCCTCGGCTTCGCCACCATCGGCGTGGTCCGCGGCGACGAGCTGGCCGCCGCGCCGCTCAACCCGTCCCTGGCCCGCTGCGCCGCCGACGGCATGCGGCTGCACTTCATCGACCGGGCCCGTTACCGCCGCAAGACCGACCCGGACGTGCTCGCCGCCCTGCACGAGAGCTTCGGCGCCTTCCGCGTCATACCCGAGGGCGGCAGCAACTCCCTAGCCGCACAAGGCTGTACGGAGCTGGGCCGGGAACTGCGCGGCGCCGCGGACACGGTCGCGGTGGCCTGCGGAACGGGCGGCACGCTGGCGGGGCTGGCCGCGGGGCTGGGCCGGGACCAGCGCGCCCTCGGCATCCCCGTCCTCAAGGGCGGCGACGGCCCCGGCTGCCCGCACTTCCTCCAGCGCACCGTCGAGGAGCTCCAGCGCGCGGCCTTCGGCGGCCCGCGCGGCGACTGGCGCCTGGACGGCCGCTTCCACTGCGGCGGATACGCCCGCACCACCCCCGAACTGGACGCCTTCGCCGCCGCCTTCGAGGACCGCCACGGCCTCCCGGTGGAACGCGTCTATGTCGCCAAGCTGCTGTACGGACTGACGGCGCTGGCCGAGGAGGGCGCCTTCGCCCCCGGCAGCACCGTCGCGGCCGTGATCACCGGCACGCCGTAGCCACCAGGCACCGCACCCGGCCCGACCCGGCCCGGCCCCGCGCCCTATGCCCCCTCCCGGTACGCCGCCGCCTCCTCCAGGTCCAGCCGGCGCAGCAGGGTCCGCAGCATCTCGTCGTCGATCCGGCGGGCGTCGCGCAGCTCGACGAAGACCCGGCGTTCGGCGTCGATCATGTCGCGGGCGAGGCGCCGGTAGGTCTCGTCGGCGGACTCGCCGGTCTCCTCGTTGACCGTGCCCAGCCGTTCCCACACCGCGTTGCGGCGCCGCTCCACAACGATGCGCAGACGGTCGGAGAGGGGCCCTGGGAGCGCGTTGCGGGGGTCCTGGAGGAGTTCGTCGAGCAGCGCCTCGGCGGCCCGTGAGGCATCGTTCTGGGCCTGCGCCTCGGCGAGCGTCTCGGCGCGTTCGTCGCGGCCGGGCAGCTTCAGCGCGCGAATCAGCGGCGGCAGCGTCAGACCCTGGACGACAAGCGTGCCGATGACGGTGGTGAAGGTCAGGAAGAGGACGAGGTTGCGGGCGGGGAAGTGCCCGCCGCCGTGCACGGTCGCGGGCACGGAGAAGGCGATGGCCAGCGACACCACCCCGCGCATCCCGGCCCAGCCGACGATCACCGGCGAGGTCCAGTTCGTATCGGGTTCGCGGGCACGGATCCGGGCCGACAGGGCGCGCGGCAGAAAGGTGGCGGGGAAGACCCATGCGAAGCGGGCGAGGACCACGACGGCGAACAGCACCGCCGCGTACCCGAGGGCCTCCGCCGTACCGAACTCCCCCAGGCCGCGCAGCACGACCGGCAGCTGCAGCCCGATCAGCGCGAAGACCGCGGATTCCAGGATGAAGGAGACCATCTTCCACACGGCCTCTTCCTGGAGCCTGGTCTCGAAGTCGACCTGCCAGGACCGGTGGCCCAGATAGAGGCCGACCACGACGACGGCGAGCACCCCGGAGGCGCCGAGCTGTTCGGCGGCCGCATACGCCGTGAACGGGATCAGCAGCGAGAGGGTGTTCTCCAGCAGCGCCGAATCCCGCAGCCGGCAGCGCAGCCAGTGCAGCGGCACCATCAGGACCAGGCCGGTCCCGATGCCGCCGAGGGAGGCCACGGCGAACTCCCTGATGCCGTCGGACCAGGTGGCGCCGACCCCTACGGCCGCGGCCAGCGCCACCTTGTAGGCGGTGATCGCGGTGGCGTCGTTGACCAGCGATTCGCCCTGCAGAATCGTGGTGATCCGGCTCGGCAGCCCGAGTTTGCGGGCGATGGCGGTGGCCGCCACGGCGTCGGGCGGCGCGACGACCGCGCCCAGCACGAGCGCCGTTGTCAGGGGAAGACCCGGGATGACCAGGTAGGCGGCGTAGCCCACCACCAGGGTCGCGAAGAGGACATAACCGAAGGACAGCAGCGCCACCGGCCGCAGGTTGGCCCGCAGGTCCAGATACGAGCTGTCCAGTGCGGCGGTGTGCAACAGCGGGGGCAGCAGCAGCGGCAGCACGATGCCCGGGTCGAGGGTGTAGTCGGGGATGTTGGGGATGTACGAGGCCCCGATCCCCGCGGCGACCAGCAGCAAGGGCGCCGGCACGGGGGTGCGCCGCGCCAGTCCGGCGACCGCCGCGCTCCCCGCGACCAGCAACAGCAGCGGCATCACATCCATGGCCCGTCCCGTCCCCGTACCCACGCCTTCGCCGGTGATCGCTTCACCGGCCGTCCCGGCGATCTAACCTGGCAATCATGAGCGAGCGCAGCGAGCGAATCATAAAAAGGTGCGCGCCTCGTGAATGCGAGGCCGAGCGGAGCGAGGGGGCGGCATGAGCGAGCGCAGCGAGCGAATCACAAAAAGGTGCGCGCCTCGTGAATGCGAGGCCGAGCGGAGCGAGGGGGCGGCATGAGCGAGCGCAGCGAGCGAATCACAAAAAGGTGCGCGCCTCGTGAATGCGAGGCCGAGCGGAGCGAGGGGGCGGCATGAGCGAGCGCAGCGAGCGAATCACAAAAAGGTGCGCGCCTCGTGAATGCCAGGCCGAGCGGAGCGAGGGGGCGGCATGAGCGAGTGCACGCATGTTCCCGAACTGCCGCGCGCCGAACCGGCCCCGCTGAGCGCCACCTGCCTGGAGTGCCTGGCGGCCGGCAGCCACCCGGTGCAGCTGCGGCTGTGCCTGAGCTGCGGCCATGTCGGCTGCTGCGACTCGTCTCCGTACCGGCATGCGACCGCGCACTACAAGGAGACCGGCCACCCCGTGATGCGGTCGTTCGAACCGGGCGACGACTGGCGCTGGTGCTTCGTCCACCAGCTTCTGGTGTGAGGCCCCGGCGGGAGGCGACGGCGGCGGCCCGCGGCGCCTTGTTTAGCCTTGCGGCATGATCCGCGAAGCGACGCCCGACGATGTCCCCGCCATACTGGCCATGATCCGCGAGCTGGCCGCGTACGAGCGCGCGGCGGAGTCCGCGCAGGCCACCGAGCCGCAGCTGAAGGAGGCCCTCTTCGGGGCCCACCCGGCGGCCTTCGCCCTGATCGCGGAGGCGGACGGAGAGACGGAGGCAGGCCCGGTGGGCTTTGCCCTGTGGTTCCGGAACTTCTCGACCTGGACGGGCACGCACGGTGTCTACCTGGAGGATCTGTACGTACGCCCCGAGGCGCGCGGCGGCGGCCACGGCAAGGCGCTCCTCGCGGCCCTCGCGGAGATCTGCGTGACCCGCGGCTACGCACGTTGTGAGTGGTCAGTCCTGGATTGGAACGAACCGTCCATCGGTTTTTACCGTTCGATCGGTGCGCAGCCCATGGACGAATGGACGGTCTTCCGGCTCACTGGAGATGCGCTGCACAACCTTGCCGGCGCTTCGCGTGTCAACGGAGCGTAATCGGGATGGATTTGGCGGCGCAGACCTCTAGCCACCGTCCGTACTCATAGCCGTACAATAAGTAACAGCCAGTGACAGCGTAGGCGCGGGGCGACCGCGGCCCGGAGCGCCTTCCGGAAGGCAGCCGTGCTCCTTCCGGGCGACACCGGCCCGCAGATCGCGATAGCGTCACAGCCGAACCATGTGCTGCACCGGTTCGTTCTCCTTTCACCCGACAGGAGAACGCATCCGGCGGGGATGTCCCGAGGCCCTCGGGACGTCCCGCATTCCAGCTCAACCAGCTTGTGCCACCTTGGAGGTGAGGGTGTCCCAGATCGCAGGCGAGCCCGGGACTCAGGACTTCGTGGAAGTCCGTCTGCCCGCTGCGGGTGCCTACCTGTCCGTGCTGCGTACGGCCACGGCCGGGCTCGCAGCCCGCTTGGACTTCACCCTCGACGAGATCGAGGATCTGCGCATCGCGGTCGATGAGGCCTGCGCGATCCTGCTGCAACAGGCCGTCCCCGGCAGTGTGCTGAGCTGCGTCTTCCAGCTGATCGACGACGCGCTGCAGGTGACCGTGTCGGCTCCGACGACCGACGGCCGTGCCCCGGAGCGCGACACCTTCGCCTGGACGGTGCTCTCCGCACTGGCCGGCAAGGTCGATTCCGCCGTCGCCGAGGACCAGACGGTCACCATCAGTCTGTACAAGGAGCGCGGCGCCGGTCCCGGACCGTCATGACCGAACAGGGGGCCCCGTGAAAGATCTCGAACGCGGCACGCGGATGGCGCCCGGTGTGGCCATCCCCGAGCAGCAGGCCCGGCCGCATCCGGTGGGCACGGACGACCACGGCGGCCGGTTGGACGCGGCGGAGCAGGCAGAGCGGGCGGACCACATGGACCAGAGCGAGCAGCAGGGGCAGCAGGCGGACCGGCACGATCCATCCGGAACCGACCAGAAGCCCCAGGAAGAACAGCATCACCACGAGCCGCACGGCCCACAGGACCGCAGCGGCGCGCGGGCGATGTTCTACGAGCTGCGCGAGCTTCCCACCGGCTCCGCGGAGCGCGCGGAGCTGCGCAACACCCTCGTACGGATGCATCTGCCGCTCGTCGAGCATCTGGCGCGGCGGTTCCGCAACCGCGGCGAGCCGCTGGACGATCTGACCCAGGTCGCCACCATCGGCCTGATCAAGTCGGTGGACCGCTTCGACCCGGACCGCGGCGTGGAGTTCTCCACGTACGCCACCCCCACGGTCGTCGGCGAGATCAAGCGGCACTTCCGCGACAAGGGCTGGGCGGTCCGCGTCCCGCGCCGCCTCCAGGAGCTGCGGCTGTCGCTGACCACGGCGACCGCCGAGCTCTCCCAGCGCCACGGCCGGGCACCGACGGTCCATGAGCTGGCCGAGCATCTGGGGATCTCCGAGGAGGAGGTCCTGGAGGGGCTGGAGTCGGCGAACGCGTACAGCACGCTCTCGCTGGACGTGCCGGACACGGACGACGAGTCCCCGGCCGTTGCCGACACCCTCGGCACCGAGGACGAGGCGCTGGAGGGGGTGGAGTACCGCGAGTCGCTCAAACCGCTCCTGGAAGATCTTCCGCCGCGCGAGAAGAAGATCCTGCTGCTGCGCTTCTTCGGCAACATGACCCAGTCGCAGATCGCCCAGGAGGTCGGCATCTCCCAGATGCATGTCTCGCGCCTCCTGGCCCGCACCCTGGCACAGCTGCGGGACAAGCTCCTGGTCGAGGAGTAACGCCTCAGTCGAGGAGTAACGCCTGATACGAAGGGGGCGGGGCCGCCATGGCCCCGCCCCCTGTCGCTCACTGCCCGTCGGCGCTCATTCCGCTTCCCGGGGGCCGATGCCCAGCGCCACGGTCGCGGTCGGATTCACCAGCAGGACGAGCACCACGGCCGCCACGGCGGCCAGCCCGGCGCCGGCGGCGATCAGTGCCCCGCCGCCCTTGATCAGCGTCCAGGCCACCGGCAGCGCCACGATCTGCGTGATCAGCGAGGGGCCGCGGCTCCAGCGGCGGCGCAGCCACAGCCCGCGCGCGGCGACGAGCGGCAGCGCGGCGAGCGCCAGCACGGTCACACCGCCCATCTCGGCCTGCTGCGGACTGTCCGGCGAACCGACCAGCCCCATGATCAGCATGTACACGCCCATGGCGGCCAGCGCCAGCCCCTCGACGGCGGTGAGCGCCGCGGCGACGCTCAGCCGGGCGGGCCGCGGCCCGGTCGGCTCGGGTACGGCGGCGGTGCCGGCGGCGCGGTTCGCGGACTGCTTCTGCTTGCTGCTCACCCCAGCAGGGTAGCGCCGCGGATACCGGGGCCCGGGGCCGCCCGAACCCCGGACGGGGCGTGAGACAAGTACCTGCAGGTAGGTACGCTGCTCCATATGCGCGCACTCCTCGTGGTCAATCCCGCAGCAACCACCACCAGTGCCCGCACCCGCGAAGTGCTCGCCCATGCGCTCGCCAGCGACCTCAAGCTGGAGGTCGCCGAGACGAAGTACCGCGGGCACGCCCGTGACCTGGCCCGGGAGGCCGCCGAGGACGGCCGGACCGAGCTGGTCGTGGCGCTCGGCGGCGACGGCACCGTCAACGAGGTCGTCAACGGCCTGCTGGCGAACGGCCCCGATCCGGACTCGCACCCGCGGCTGGCCGTCGTCCCCGGCGGCTCCACCAATGTCTTCGCCCGCGCGCTCGGCCTGCCCAATGACGTGGTGGAGGCGACCGGCGCCCTCCTGGACGCGCTGCGCGATCGCAGCGAGCGCACCGTCGGCCTGGGCCTGGCCTCCGGCACCCCGGGCAGCAAGGACGAGGGCGCGCCACCCCGCTGGTTCACCTTCTGCGCGGGGTTCGGCTTCGACGCCGGCGTCGTGGGCCGCGTCGAGCAGCAGCGCGAACGCGGCAAGCGTTCGACGCATGCCCTGTACGTGCGGCAGTTCGTACGCCAGTACCTGGGCGAGCAGAACCGCCGGAACGGCTCCATCACGCTCGAACGTCCGGTCGGCGAGGACGGCACGGACGGCGGCACGGCGGTCGTCGAGGACCTGGTGATGTCCATAATCTGCAACACCGCCCCCTGGACCTACCTGGGCAATCGCCCGATCTACCCGTCCCCCCGGGCATCGTTCGACACCGGGCTGGATCTGTTCGCACTGGGCAAGCTGTCGGCCCCTGCGGTGGCCCGCTACGGCACCCAGCTGCTGACGTCAACACCGCACCACGGCCCCCGGGGCAAGCACGCGGTCTCCCTCCACGACCTCACCGAGTTCACCTTGCATTCGCAGGCGCCACTGCCGTTTCAGATGGACGGGGATCACCTGGGACTGCGTACGAGCGTGACGTTCACAGGCGTTCGCCGTGCACTGCGTGTGATTGTGTGAGCAGCAGGGCCTAAAGTCCTTTCACTCGAACGTTTAGACTGTCTTCCACCCCCTGGAATGACGGCTGTGACCGATGCGACACCAAGGAATCAAAAAAAAGTTTCCGGAAGGGGTTGTATCCGCAGCCGAGGTTTGCGAGTCTCTTCATGGCGATCGGGACGGCCACTTAACCGGCCCCCTTGAGAGCCCGAATCCTCCCCCTCATTCCACTGGACCGCCCCAGTTCACAACTGGGTTACGGCCCTTCCCTTGCGGGGGGATTCGTGAAAGCGTTCACATTCACAAGCAACGATCCCGTCACACGAGGAGATGGAGCAGCCATGGACTGGCGTCACCGCGCCGTTTGCCGCGAGGAAGACCCCGAGCTCTTCTTCCCTATCGGCAACACCGGTCCTGCGCTGCTGCAGATCGAGGAAGCCAAGGCCGTCTGCCGCCGCTGCCCCGTCATGGAGCAGTGCCTGCAGTGGGCGCTCGAGTCCGGCCAGGACTCCGGCGTCTGGGGTGGTCTGAGCGAGGACGAGCGCCGCGCAATGAAGCGCCGTGCAGCTCGCAACCGGGCGCGCAACGCCAGCGCCTGAGCCAGTAGCCCCGTGGCCCCCGAGCCGCAGCGCGCAGTACCCCCGATGCAGCCCCGGCGCTGAAAAGACCGGTCGTTATCGCATCGCAACAGCTTTGAGCCCCGGACCAGATGGGTCCGGGGCTTGCTGCTGTTCAGGGGCTTTACGGCCCGCCGGTGCGGTTCACCGGCGGGCCACCTGTCAGTGCTGCTGCTTCTCCGCCCGTACGGGCACGTCCAGGAGGACCCGCGTACCGCGGTCGGACGCCCGCACCATGTCGAACGTTCCGCCCAACTCCCCCTCCACCAGGGTCCTGACGATCTGCAGCCCCAGGTTTCCGGTCCGCTGCGGATCGAAACCCTCCGGCAGCCCCCGGCCGTCGTCCTGGACGGTGACCACCAGCCGCGGCTCCGCACGCGTCCCGCCGCGCACCGCGCCGACCTCGACGGTGCCGCCTTCCGCCTGGTCAAAGGCGTGCTCCAGGGCGTTCTGCAAGATCTCCGTGAGCACCATCGACAGCGGTGTGGCGACCTCGGCGTCCAGGATGCCGAAGCGGCCGGTGCGCCGCGTGGTCACCTTTCCGGGGGAGATCTCCGCCACCATGGCCAGCACCCGGTCGGCGATCTCGTCGAACTCGACCCGCTCATCGAGGTTCTGCGACAGCGTCTCGTGCACGATCGCGATCGAACCGACCCGGCGTACCGCCTCGTTGAGCGCCTCTCGGCCTTGCGGGGAATCCATGCGCCGGGCCTGCAAACGCAACAATGCGGCAACGGTCTGGAGATTGTTCTTCACCCGGTGGTGGATTTCCCGGATGGTGGCGTCCTTGGTGATCAGTTCCCGCTCACGGCGTCGCAGTTCGGTGACATCGCGCAGCAGCACGAGGGAACCGATGTGCGTTCCCTTCGGCTTGAGCGGAATGGCGCGCAATTGGATCACGCCGTCACTGCCCTCGACCTCGAATTCCCGGGGGGCCCAGCCGCTGGCGAGCTTGACCAGCGCCTCGTCCACCGGACCGCGGGCGGGCGCCAGTTCTGCGGTGGCCTGTCCGAGATGGTGGCCCACCAGGTCGGCGGCGAGGCCGAGCCGGTGGTAGGCGGAGAGCGCGTTGGGGCTGGCGTACTGGACCACTCCGTCGGCGTCGAGCCGGATCAGTCCGTCGCCGGCGCGCGGCGAGGCATCCATGTCGACCTGCTGGCCGGGGAAGGGAAACGATCCTGCAGCGATCATCTGGGCGAGGTCGGAGGCGCTCTGGAGGTAGGTGAGCTCCAGGCGGCTCGGGGTCCGTACGGTCAGCAGGTTCGTATTCCGGGCGATCACTCCGAGCACCCGGCCGTCGCGGCGGACCGGGATGGACTCGACCCGGACCGGCACCTCCTCCCGCCACTCCGGATCGCCCTCGCGCACGATCCGGCCCTCGTCCAGGGCGGAGTCCAGCATCGGCCGGCGGCCGCGCGGAACGAGATGGCCGACCATGTCGTCCTGGTAGGAGGTGGGGCCGGTATTGGGCCGCATCTGCGCGACCGAAACGTAACGGGTGCCGTCCAGGGTGGGAACCCACAGCACAAGATCGGCGAAGGAAAGGTCGGAGAGCAGCTGCCACTCCGAGACCAGCAGATGCAGCCACTCGAGGTCCGAGTCACTCAGAGCGGTGTGCTGGCGTACGAGATCGTTCATGGAGGGCACATATGCGAGCCTACCGGCGTAGCGTGTACCTGGCGTTCAGGCGTATCTTTTGTCCGCTCTCTTGTTCGCCCCCTCACCGGAGCGCATCCGCGGTCCTTGCAAGGGCATGGACAACCGAGAATGGTCTAGTCCACAATGTTGGGTACGACACACCTTCTGGGGGACTCTCCAGATCCTGATCCTCCGTTCTCCCCGCACAGGAGAGCGGAACGAGGCCCGAGGCGCTCTCTGCCCTGACTGCGCCGAGGCCTCCGATCGACCGGCCTCGGCCGGGACCGTGCCCCTACCGCACATGGGGCACATCCCGGCTGCACACGAGGTCGGCCGATGTCAGCTCCGGGCTGCGGTGCCGGACAGGTTGAGGGTCCTGTCCCGGCGCCGCGGCCCGCGGGTGCTTCAGGGGGTTCCGGCCGCTGTACCGGCCGCTTTCTGTGCCTTTCCCCGTTTCTGCGGGCTCTTCGGCCAGACCTTCATCGCCAGCTCTCCGATCGCCTCCAGCGCCGCCCGGTCCGCGCCGTCCCGCGCCTGCTGCGACATGCCCTGGACGACGGCCGCCACGTAATGGGCGAGGGCGACGGCGTCCGTATCGGCGGGGAGCTCTCCGGAAGCGATGTCCGCCGTGATGGCCCGCTCGTAATCCCGGCGGTTCGCCTGCCTCATCTCCCGCAGGGACTCGGCGACTTCGGCGGACGCGGGGGCGGTGTTCTGGGCTGCGCTGATCACGAGGCAGCCGCGAGGGCGGCCGGGCAGGGTGTATTCGACCGCGGCCTCGCGCAGCGCCCGTTCGACGCCGCGGCGTGCGGTCGGCTCCTCGGCCACGGCGCGGGAGATGAAGCCGCCGTAGAGCCGCCCGTACTCGGCCACCACCTCGTCGAACAGGGCCCGCTTGTCGCCGAAGGCGGCGTACAGGCTGGGGGCGCTGATGCCCATGGTGCGGGTGAGGTCGGAGATGGACGTGGCTTCGTAGCCCTGCTCCCAGAAGGAGCGAATCGCCTGCTCAAGGGCCGTCTCCCGGTCGAAGGAGCGGGGCCGGCCGCGCTGTTTCGTCTCCTTGCTCGTCTCCTTGGTCGCCATGGGGTGAATTCTATAGCGGTCGGTACGGAAGCCGTGCTACGGTTTTTTTGTAGTGAGCGATACAGAAAGTGCTCGGTGCGGGATGCGTGTGCGCGTACGCCCGTACCGAGCGGCACATACGACATCGGGAGGGGCACGGCCATGAGTGCGCTCAGGGGCAGGACGGCGCTGGTGACGGGCGGCAGCAGGGGGATCGGCCGGGCGATCTCGCAGCGGCTGGCGCGGGACGGGGCGCGGGTGGCCGTTCACTACGGACGCGATGAGACGGCGGCCAAGGAGACGGTCTCGGCGATCGAGGCCGCGGGAGGCCAGGCCTTCGCGGTCCGGGCCGAGTTGGGAGTGCCGGGCGGTGTCGAGGCGCTGTGGGCCGCGTTCGACGAGCAGGCCGACGGAGTGGACATCCTGGTCAACAACGCGGGAATCAACAAAGCGGTCGACGGGACGCTGAAGCGCCTCGGCGAGATGACGGAAGAGGATTTCGACCGCCTCTTCGCGGTCAACACCAAGGCGCCGTTCTTCCTCGTCCAGCAGGGGCTGACCCGGCTGCGGGACGGCGGCCGGATCGTCAATGTCTCGACGGGGCTGACGCATGGCGCGGCCAAGCCCGAGCTGATCGCCTACGCCATGAGCAAGGGCGCGATCGATGTGTTCACCTCGACGCTCGCCAAGGACCTGGGCGGGCGCGGCATCACGGTCAATGCGGTGGCGCCCGGTGCGGTCGATACGGATATGAACGCCGAATGGCTGCGCGGGGAGAGCAATGCCGGGGCGCGGCAGGCGCTCGGGGCGATATCCCCGCTCGGCCGGGTCGCGGATCCGACCGACATCGGCGACATCGTGGCCTTTCTCGCCTCGGACGACAGCCGTTGGGTGACGGGGCAGTGGATCGATGCGACGGGGGGTGCGCTGCTCTGACGGGTGCGGCCGCCGGGCGGCCCACCCACCCCCCGGCCCGTCGACCCGCCGGTCGGCCGTCCGGTCGCCCGATCGACGACAAAACGTGCCCCGCCATTCCATGACAGCACCCGGTTCCGCGGGCCCCGCTCTGTTAGATTGGTCTATACCACATAGCCCATTCTTCAGAACGGCAGGCCAAGCGTGGAAGTTGTCATCGTCCCGGACGCCACGGCAGGTGGCGAGCTCATCGCGGAGGCCATCGCCACCCTGATGCGCCGCAAGCCCGACGCGCTGCTCGGCGTGGCCACCGGCTCGACCCCGTTGCCCATCTACGAGGCGCTCTCGGCGAAGGTCCGGGCCGGCGCGGTGGACGCCTCGCGGGCCCGCATCTGCCAGCTCGACGAGTATGTGGGCCTGCCGGCCGGACACCCCGAGTCCTATCGTTCGGTGGTTCTGCGGGAGGTGGTGGAGCCGCTGGGTCTCGGTGAGGACTCCTTCATGGGGCCGGACGGTTCGGCGGCGGACGTCCAGGCCGCATGTGCGGCGTACGACAGGGCGCTGAGCGAGGCCGGAGGTGTGGACCTCCAGCTGCTCGGTATCGGCACCGACGGACACATCGGCTTCAACGAGCCGTGCTCGTCGCTCGCTTCTCGCACCCGTATCAAGACGCTGACCCGGCAGACCCGGGAGGACAACGCCCGCTTCTTCGACAGCCTCGACGAGGTGCCGCACCACGTCATCACCCAGGGCATCGGCACGATCCTGGAGGCCCGCCATCTGGTCCTGCTCGCCACCGGGGAGGGCAAGGCCGATGCGGTGGCCCACGCCGTCGAGGGGCCGGTCGCCGCGCTGGTCCCGGCCTCGGCCCTGCAGCTCCATCCGCATGCGACGGTCGTCGTCGACGAGGCCGCAGCCGCCAAGCTGAAGCTCGCCGAATACTTCCGGGCCACGTATGCGGCGAAGCCGGAGTGGCAGGGGATCTAGGCGGTGGCCCGCATCGGGTCGGGGCGGCGGCGCGACCGTCGGCCCGGCCCGACCCGACCCGGGCGGGGCGGGGCGGGGCGGTAGGTGCATCGGCCCGACGCGGGCGGGCGGGGCGCGCCCTCTCTCCGCCGGCGGGGCGTTGCCCTAGGTGGGGCGTTGTCCTAGGTGGGGCTGCCGATCGTGGTCGTGCCGTTCGCGGCGCTGTCGTTGGTGGTGTTGCCCTTCGCGGTCCCGTCGTCCGCGGTCGTGTCGTTCGCGGCGCTGTCAGCCGTCGGCCGCGGGTGCGGTGGTCGTGCCCGCCGTGAGGGCCTCGGCCGCTGCATGGCCGCACACCCGGGCCGCGCCATGGGTGGCGATGTGGAGGGCGCCGGTGGGTGGGGCCTGTGGGACGCCCATTTCGATGACGGCCGTGTCGGGGCGGGTCGTGGTGAGGATGCGCAGGGCGTCGGCCATCCAGGGGTGGCGGTGGGCGTCGCGGACGACGGCGACGAGGCGGCGGCCTGCGGCCTCGTCGAGCAGACGGTCGATCAGGGCCGGGGTGCCCAGCGCGGCCGCGGACTCGGCGGTGTGGGTGCCGGTCCGGGTGCCGGGAAGGAGGCGGGCGAGTTCGGCGGCAACGCCCCAGGGGGTCTCGTCGCCCACGGCGATATTGGCGAGGGGGGTGAAGGCGGCGACATAGGCCGGGCCGGTCAGCGGCTCGTAGGGGCCGTTGGCGGTGATGCGCAGGGCGCGGCGCGCGGCCGTGAGGCCGATGCCGGGTGCGGGCGCGGTCCCCACCGCCGCGCCCGCACTCCGGGTCCAGCGCGCCAGGGCGCGCACCCGTGCCGCGGCGTCGGCGAGCCGCTTCTCCGACAGCTCCCCGTCGCGCACCGCCCCCACCAGAGCGTCGCGCAGCCGCAGCACGGTGTCCTCGTCAGCCAGTCCGCCGCCCACGCAGATCGCGTCGGCACCGGCCGCGATGGCCAGTACGCTGCCGCGCTCGATGCCGTAGGTGGCGGAGATGGCCTGCATCTCCATGCCGTCGGTGACGATCAGGCCGTCGAAGCCGAGGCCGCCCTCGGCAACCGGCGCGCGCAGCAGGCCGTGCAGGGCGGCCGGGCTGAGCGTGGCCGGGTGGTCGCCGTCCAGGGCGGGCAGCAGGATGTGCGCGCTCATCACGGCCTTGGTTCCGGCGGCGATGGCGGCGCGGAAGGGGACGAGTTCGCGTTCCTGGAGGGTGGACAGGTCGGCGGTGATGCGCGGCAGGTCGTGGTGGGAGTCGACGGCGGTGTCGCCGTGGCCGGGGAAGTGCTTGGTGCAGGCGGCGACGCCGGCGGACTGGAGGCCTTCGATGTAGGCGGCGGTGTGCCGGGCGACCAGCTGCGGGTCGGCGCCGAAGGAGCGGACGCCGATGACGGGGTTGGCAGGGTTGGAGTTGACGTCGGCGGACGGCGCCCAGTTGAGGCTGATGCCGCAGTCGGCCAGGCGGCGGCCGAGTTCGCGGGCGACGCCGCGGGTCAGGGCGGTGTCGTCGACGGCGCCGAGCGCGAGGTTGCCGGGAAAGGAGGAGCCGCGGCGCACCTCGAGGCGGGTGACATCGCCGCCCTCCTCGTCGATGGCGACGAGGAGTTCGTCCCGTACGTCGCGCAACTGTGCGCACAGGGAAGAGAGTTGGTCCGGGCTGTGCACATTGCGGCCGAAGAGGCCGACCGAGGCCAGACCCTCGTCGAGGCGGCGGAGCAGCCAGTCGGGGGCGGTGGTGCCGGTGAAGCCGGGCTGGAGGACGGCGAGTGCGTCGCGGGTGAGGGTGTCGGTGGAACGTACGGGGCGGAGAGGAGCAGCAGCCATGCGTTATCCCTTCACTGCGCCGGAGGTGAGACCGCCGACCGCCTTGCGTTGCAGGAACAGGAAGAGGAGCAGGATCGGGACGGCGAAGAGGGAGGCGGCGGCCATGGTGGCGCCCCAGTCGTCCCCGAACTGGCTCTGGAACTGCGAGAGCCACAGCGGCAGGGTGCCCGCCTCGGGCTCCTTGTTGAGGACCAGTACGAGCGGGAATTCGTTCCAGGCGGTGATGAAGCCGAAGAGGGAGGTGGCCATCAGTCCGGGGGCGAGGAGGGGAAAGACGACCTTGAGGAAGGCTTGCCGGCGGGAACAGCCGTCGACCATCGCGGACTCCTCCAGTTCCCTGGGCACGGCGGCGACATAGCCGCGCAGCGTCAGCAGGGTGAAGGGCAGCACCATCAGCATGTAGAAGAAGGTGAGCGGGAGGAGGCTGTTGAGCATGTCGGCGTCGCGGACGATCAGATAGATCGAGATCACCATGACCTCCCAGGGCGCCATCTGGGCGACCATGAACGTCAGCAGCATGCCCTTACGGCCCTTGAAGCGCATCCGGGTGAGGGCGAAGGCCCCGCAGAGCGCGATGACCAGCGACAGGCCGACGGCGAGGACGGTCACGATGACCGAGTTCCCGGCCAGGGTCCAGAAGTGGGGGGCGTTCACGGCGGTCGCGAAGTGGTCGAGGGTGCCGTGGAAGGGGAACCACACGGGGTCTTCGGTGACGATGTCCCGGGTCGGCTTGAAGGCCGTGCCGAACATCCAGTAGACGGGGAAGACAAAGCCGATGGCGAGCACCACCGCCGTGGCGTTGGGCCAGATGCGGCCCGCCGTCGAAAGGGCTCCGCGCTTCACAGCTCGTTCTCCTCTTGCTTTTCCTGCCTGATCGTCAGACGCAGGTAGTACGCGGTCATGGCGAGCAGCACCGCGATGGTCAGCAGCGAGATCGCGGCGCCCATGCCGTAGTGGAGGTTGCCGACGCCCTCGGTGAAGGCGTAGATCGGCAGGGTTTCGGTGAGCCGGTCCGGGCCGCCTTCGTTGATCGCGAAGATCTGCGGGAAGGCTTTGAAGACCCAGATGACTTCCAGGAACGTCGTGGCGAGGAAGAAGGGCTTGAGGAAGGGGAAGGTGACGGAGGTGAAGACCCGCCAGGTGCCGGCGCCGTCCATCCGGGCCGCCTCGTAGAGCTCCTTGGGGATGGTCGTGGTGGCGGCGTAGAGGTTGAGCGCCACGAAGGGCAGCGACTGCCAGACGATCAGTACGGTGATGACGAAGAAGGTCGACAGCTGGGTGCCGACCCAGTCGTAGTGGGCCATGGCGTGCAGGCCGAGCCGGTCCAGCAGCCAGTTGACGACGCCGTAGCGGGAGTCGAAGAGCCACTGGAAGACGGTGGTGGCGGCGATCACGGGCATTGCCCAGGCCAGGACCAGCGCGGCGGACAGCGTCAGGCGCATCTTCTTGCCGAGCCGGGCGAGCAGCAGTCCGATCAGGGTGCCGAGGAGCATGATCAGGACGACGTTGACGGCGGTGAAGACGAGGGTGCGCAGGGTCACCCGCCAGAACTGCTCGCTGCCCAGGATCTCCTGGTAGTTGCCGGTCCCCCGCCATTCGGTGAGGTGCTGGATCAGCTCCTTCATATTGAGGTTCTGGAAGGAGAGCAGGAGATTGCGCACCATCGGCCAGCCCAGGAAGACCGCGGTCGCGAGCAGGGCCGGGAGCAGCAGCAGATACGGGGTGCCCCGCCGTCTCCCGGGTCCGCGGCGGCCGGGTGGCGCGTTTCCGTTGCCGGTCCGCGCCGCGGTCCGGTCCGTCGCGGCCGCCGCGTCGTCGAGCTGCACTGCCATGGGTCCCTGCTCCCCCTCGTTCCCCTCGGATGCACCCGGTGTGCGCGTACGGGGCCGGGGACGGCCGGCCCCGTACGCCGCCGGTGGTGTTACTCCTTGGCGAGCCGCGCGTTGATCTCGGACTCGACGTCCTTGGCGGCGTCGGCCGGGGACTTACCGCCCAGCACGGCCGTCATATAGCTCTTGATCGGGTTCGGTGTGTTCTCCACCGCGGCCCACTGGGGAATCAGCGGTGTCGTGCCGCCGGACTTCGCCGCGGCGGGTGCGGCGGCCGCCGCGGCGGGATTCTGCTCGGCGGCCGCGGCCAGGTCGGGAGACTTCGGCGTCCAGCCGACCTCCTTGACCATCTGTGCGTCGTTCGCCTTCGACAGGGCGACCTTCAGGAATTCCTTGGCGAGTTCCTGGTTCTTGCCCATTCCGGCGACCGCGAAGTTGGAGCCGCCGAGGAATACGCCCTCGGGCCGCGCGGCGGTCTCACCGGGAATGGTGAAGAATCCGATGTCCTTCTTGATTTCGGGGTTGGCCTTGATGGCGGTGGCCGCCTCGTACCCCATGGCGATCACGGCGCCGGTCTTCCCCTTGGCGAAGACCTCGCCCTGTTGCGGGGTGGCCTCGTCCTTGTTCTTCGGGGCGGTGCTGAAGGCCTGGTACTGCTTGTAGATGTCCATGGCCTTGGCGACCTTGGGGTCACCGAGGTTGGAAACCCACTTGCCGCCCTGCTTCTTCACCAGGTCGGCGCCGGTGCCGAGGGTCAGTCCGTCGAAGAAGTACCAGTTCTGGCCGGGGAGATAGAGCGGTTCGGCGTCGGTCTTCTTCTTGATGGCGGCGAACGCCTTGAAGAGCTCGCCGCGGGTCTTCGGGGTGCCCTTGAGGCCGGCCTCGGCCCAGATCTTCTTGTTGTACATGACCACGCGGTTGCCGGCGAACCACGGCAGCGCGTACTGCTTCCCGTCCACCACCGAGGCCTTGTTGAAGGCCTCGTTCCAGTCGGCGCCGATTTCCTTCTTCAGGTCGCCGAGGTCGGCCAGGGCGCCCGCCTTCGCATAGGCGGCGGTCTGCGTGTTGCCGATTTCGACGACGTCCGGCGGGGTGTCCTCGGACAGCGCGGTGCTCAGCTTCTGCTGAATTCCATTCCACTGCTGGACCTTGAACTCCACGGTGGCGCCGGTCTTCTTCTTGAATTGCGCGGAGACCTGTTTGGTCCATTGCGTCGGATTGGAGCCGCTCATCACCCATACGGTGAGCTTTTTGCCCTTGAAATCGTCCGCGCCCGCCGTTCCGTCGCCCGACCCACAGGCAGCGACACCCACCAGCATTCCCGCGACCGCCGTCGCCGCTATGAGCCCACGCTTCATTGCGCTCTCCCCCAATAGCCGGGTGTGGTCTTTAATGGTTTAGACCAGTGCCCGCAGCTTGGCCTAGACCTTTAGGGGTGTCAAGGGTGTATAAGAGTCGCTGTCAGGTCCGTTACCGGACCGACACCTGGCAGGCCGGGACCTGCGAGGGAGCACGGAGAGCGCACTCATGCCACGATGTGAGGCGCTACGTACGGAGGAGCCGGTGACGGCGGCACGACAGGGGTCGGAGAGGCGGGTCATGGAGACCGAAGGCGGCAGCACCGAGAGCGGTGGCGGCACCACCCGCACCGCTCGGGTGCCCAAGTACTACCGCCTCAAGCGGCACTTGCTGGAGATCACCGAGACGCTGCCGCCCGGCTCCCCGGTACCGCCCGAGCGCACCCTCGCCGCGGAGTTCGACACCTCCCGGACGACGGTCCGTCAGGCTCTCCAGGAGCTGGTCGTCGAGGGCCGGCTGGAGCGCATCCAGGGCAAGGGCACCTTCGTCGCCAAGCCCAAGGTCTCCCAGGCGCTGCAACTGACCTCCTACACCGAGGACATGCGCGCCCAGGGGCTGGAGCCGACGTCCCAGCTGCTGGACATCGGCTATGTCACGGCCGACGACCGCCTCGCCGAGCTGCTGGACATCACCACCGGCGGCCGGGTGCTGCGCATCGAGCGGCTGCGGCTGGCCAGCGGCGAGCCGATGGCCATCGAGACCACCCATCTGTCGGCGAAGCGCTTCCCCGCGCTGCGCCGCAATCTCGTCAAGTACACCTCGCTCTACACCGCCCTGGCCGAGGTCTACGACGTCCGCCTGGCGGAGGCCGAGGAGACCATCGAGACGTCGCTGGCCACCCCGCGCGAGGCCGGCCTGCTGGGCACGGACGTCGGCCTGCCGATGCTGATGCTCTCCCGGCACTCCCTCGACGCGCAGGGACAGCCCGTGGAGTGGGTGCGCTCGGTCTACCGCGGCGACCGCTACAAGTTCGTCGCCCGGCTGCGCCGCCCCGCGGACTGAGGGCGCGGCGCGGGCCCGGCCGAACGCCCAACTCAGGTATGCCATACCGATATGCGGACACCTAGTGACGCGTGCCACGACCCTGGCTTAGATTTCCAGCCGATTACCCAGGAGAAATTGCCACGGACGGAGCCCCGCCATGTCAGGACCAGAGCCAGCGCCGGCAGCCGAATCCCCGGAGCGCAGACGGATCGTCACGCCCACCCGTGTGGTGGTCGGGGTGTGTCTGCTCGCTCCGTTCGTGGCGATGCTGTGGGTGAGTTCGTACGCGAAGATCGAGCCGACGCTCATCGGGATCCCGTTCTTCTACTGGTACCAGATGCTGTGGGTGCTGATCTCGACCGCGCTGACGATGCTGGCGTACAAGCTGGTGCAGCGTGAGCAGCGCGCCCGCAAGGGTGGTGTGGCCAAGTGACCGCCCACGCCTCCGCCACGCATCTCGCCGCGGCCCCGGCCGGCGGCGTCAACGGCATCGCACTGGCCGTCTTCGTCTTCTTCTTCCTGGCCGTGACGGTCATGGGCTTCCTGGCCGCCCGCTGGCGCAAGGCCGAGGAGTCCGCCAACCTCGACGAATGGGGCCTGGGCGGCCGCAGCTTCGGCACCTGGGTGACGTGGTTCCTGCTCGGCGGTGACCTCTACACCGCGTACACCTTCGTGGCCGTCCCGGCGGCCATCTACGCGGCGGGCGCGGCCGGCTTCTTCGCCGTCCCGTACACCATCCTGGTCTACCCGCTGATCTTCACCTTCCTGCCCCGCCTGTGGTCGGTCTCGCACAAGCACGGGTACGTCACCACCTCCGACTTCGTCCGCGGCCGCTTCGGCTCCAAGGGCCTGTCGCTGGCCGTGGCGCTCACCGGCATCCTCGCCACGATGCCGTACATCGCCCTCCAACTGGTCGGCATCCAGGCCGTCCTGGACGTGATGGGCGTCGGCGGCGGCGAGAACACCAACTGGTTCGTCAAGGACCTGCCGCTGCTGATCGCGTTCGCGGTGCTGGCCGCGTACACCTACTCCTCCGGCCTGCGGGCGCCGGCCCTGATCGCCTTCGTCAAGGACGGCCTGATCTACCTGGTCATCGCCGTGGCGATCATCTACATCCCGATCAAGCTGGGCGGCTTCGACGCGATCTTCGACGCGGCCGGCAAGGCATTCGCCCAGCCCGGCGCCGTCCCCGGCAAACCGCGCGGCGAGCTGGTCAGCGGCCCCAACGCCCAGTGGGCGTACGCCACCCTGGCGCTGGGCTCCGCGCTGGCGCTGTTCATGTACCCGCACTCCATCACGGCCACGCTGTCCTCCCGCAGCCGCAACGTGATCCGCCGCAACACCACCATCCTGCCGCTGTACTCCCTGATGCTGGGCTTCCTGGCGCTGCTCGGCTTCATGGCGGTCAAGGCCGGTACGGACATCAAGGGCAACCCTCAGCTGGCGATCCCGCAGCTGTTCGAGGACATGTTCCCGAGCTGGTTCTCCGGCGTCGCCTTCGCCGCGATCGGCATCGGCGCGCTGGTGCCCGCGGCCATCATGTCCATCGCCGCGGCCAACCTCTTCACCCGCAACGTCTACAAGGACTTCCTCAAGCCGGACGCGACCCCCGAGCAGGAGCACAAGGTCGCCAAGCTCGTGTCGCTGCTGGTGAAGGTCGGTGCGCTCGTCTTCGTCCTCACCATGGACAAGACCGTCGCCATCAACTTCCAGCTGCTGGGCGGCATCTGGATCCTGCAGACCATGCCGTCGCTGGTCGGCGGCTTGTTCACCCGCTGGTTCCACCGCTGGGCGCTGCTGACGGGCTGGGCGGCCGGCATGCTCTACGGCACGCTGGCGGCGTACGGCGTGGCCAGCCCCACCCAGAAGCACTTCGGCGGCTCCAGCGCGGAGATACCCGGCATCGGCGAGATCGGCTACATCGGCCTGACCGCGTTCGTGCTGAACGTCGTGGTCTCGGTGGTGCTGACCGTCGCCCTGAAGGCCGCCAAGGCCCCGGAGGGCGTCGACGAGACCAGCCCCGCCGACTACACGGCGGACATCGGCGACAAGGGCGTCACGGCGGAACTGCCGGAAGCCACGGAGGAGGCGCCGGCCGGGCGCTGAGCCGTCGGTCCGTTCACGGAGAAGGGCCGCCGCGACCCTCGGGGTCATGGCGGCCCTTTTGCCTGCATGAGGGAGGTTTTAGTTCACCCAGTCCTTGAGCGGCTCGGTTTCCAGGGTGATGCCGACGGGTTCTGGGAGGTGGAGCGACTTGCCGTACGGCACGGTGTGGACGTCCTCGTAGCGGGTGCCATCGGGCTCGCTGTAGAGCGACACCTGGCACTCCTGTCGGTCGATCAGCAGATAGAGCGGAATATTGGCTTCCGCGTAGGCGCGGGGCTTCTCCACCCGGTCACGCTTGTGGGTGTCGGAGTCGGAGGACGTGACCTCGACGACCATCAGCACCGGTTCAGGATCTACCCATTCACCTTGGCCGACAAAGGCGCCGCTGGCCGCGAGTGCCCCATCCGGCCGGGCTCGGCCGCTGCGATACACCTCTACCTTGACTCCCTGGTCCGGATAGAGCCACAGCTCAGGGCGCGACTGCATGCAGATGCGTGTCAGCCACTCGACGATCCGACCGTGGCCCCCGTCCGGCAAAGCCTTGCTCCAGATTTTTCCGTCGATAAGTTCCAGCCGCGCGCCTTCCTCCGACCGGTCGAGCATCCGAGCTGCCTCTTCGAAGTAGTCGGTGAACGTGCTGTGCGGCCGATCGACAAGCGCGGTCATGGAGCTCCTCCTTCTTCAACTCAGCAGGGCCGAGGACGTAAGACCGACGATAGCCCAGGCCACTGACAGGCACCGCCCGATCACTCGTTGATCACTCGCAACACACTAGATGTGGGGGTGCACACGAGGAGCCACCCCCACATGTATGCTCGTCCTCGCTGTCGCCGCAGGGGAATCCGGTGGGAATCCGGAACTGTCCCGCAACGGTATGAACGCGCACCCCAACTGCCACAGGGCCGTCCTACGGGTGCCGCGAAGTCCGAGGACCTGCCGACGGTACGCCCGCACCGCCATCGGTGCGGACGTCGATACGTCCGGGCCCCGAGGGTTGGGCCGATGGACGCCGCGCGGTGTGCCCGCGCACCCCTGAACGTCACGGGGTGCCGCATGCCCGCGAGCGCCCGTCGCACCGCGCCCTCCCGGCCCCCGCCGAGTGAGGGAGAGCATCACGTGACCATCGCGCCAACGGAGCCCGCGTCAGACGCCGAGGTCGTGCCGCCTGCGGTGGCCGCGCCGGACGCCCCTGCCGGGCAGGGCCAGGACGGACCGGGCGTCGCGCTGCTGCGCACCCTGACCGACCTGACCGCGGACCTCACCGCGACCGACCCCGGCAAGGTGGCCGCCGCCGCGCTGCGCGGTCGTCACCCGGGCTCGGACGAGGCCGAGTTGCGCGCGCTGGCCATCGACGCCGCGGCCGGTCTGATCGGCGACGAGCCGCAGTACTCCAGGCTCGCCGCCCGCCTGCTCACCCTCGCCATCGCGGAGGAGGCGGCCGGACAGGGGGCGGTCGCCTTCTCCGCCTCCGTCGAGACCGGCCACCGTGAGGGCCTGATCGCCGACGAGACGGCGGAGTTCGTCCGGGCGCATGCGCAGCAGCTGGACGGGCTGGTCGAAACCGCCCTCCGGGACGGCGCCGACGACCGCTTCGGCTACTTCGGGCTGCGTACCCTGCACTCCCGCTACCTGCTGCGGCACCCCACCACCCGGCAGGTCATCGAGACCCCCCAGCACTTCCTGCTCCGGGTGGCCTGCGGCCTCGCCGAGGACCGCTCCGAGCGGGCGCTGGCGGACGTCGCGGAGCTGTACCGCCTGACCAGCACGCTGTCCTATCTGCCCTCCTCCCCCACCCTCTTCAACTCCGGCACCCGCCACCCGCAGATGTCCTCCTGCTATCTGCTGGACTCCCCGCTGGACGAGCTGGACTCGATCTACGACCGCTACCACCAGGTGGCCCGGCTCTCCAAGCACGCCGGCGGCATCGGTCTCTCCTACTCCCGGATCCGCGCACGGGGGTCGCTGATCCGGGGCACCAACGGCCACTCCAACGGCATCGTGCCGTTCCTGCGCACGCTCGACGCCTCGGTCGCGGCCGTGAACCAGGGCGGCCGGCGCAAGGGCGCCGCCTGTGTCTACCTGGAGACCTGGCACGCCGACATCGAGGAGTTCCTGGAGCTGCGCGACAACACCGGCGAGGAGGCCCGCCGTACGCACAACCTGAACATCGCGCACTGGATCCCGGACGAGTTCATGCGCCGGGTCGAGGCCGACGCCGACTGGTCGCTGTTCTCGCCCGCCGACGTCCCGGAGCTGGTGGACCTGTGGGGCGACGAGTTCGACGCCGCCTACCGCAGGGCCGAGGCCGACGGCCGGGCGCTCAAGCAGATCCCGGCGCGGCTGCTGTACTCGCGGATGATGCGCACCCTGGCGCAGACCGGCAACGGCTGGATGACGTTCAAGGACGCCGCCAACCGCACCGCCAACCAGACCGCCGAGCCCGGCCAGGTCGTGCACTCCTCCAACCTGTGCACGGAGATCCTGGAGGTGACCAACGACGGGGAGACCGCGGTCTGCAACCTCGGATCGGTCAACCTGGCCGCCCACCTGGGCGAGGACGGCGAGATGGACTGGGAGCGGCTGGACGCCACCGTCCGCACCGCCGTGACCTTCCTCGACCGCGTCGTGGACATCAACTTCTACCCGACCGAGCAGGCCGGGACGTCCAACGCCCGCTGGCGCCCGGTCGGTCTGGGCCTGATGGGCCTGCAGGACGTCTTCTTCCGGCTGCGGCTGCCCTTCGACTCGCCCGAGGCGAAGGAGCTGTCGACCCGTATCTCCGAGCGGATCATGCTCGCCGCGTACGAGGCGTCGGCCGGCCTCGCCGAGCGGCAGGGCCCGCATCCGGCCTGGTCGGCGACGCGCACCGCCCGCGGGGTGCTGCACCCGGACCACTACCCGGACGCCGAGCCCCGCTGGGCCGACCGCTGGGCCGCGCTGCGCGCCCGGATCGCGAAGACCGGGATGCGCAACTCCCTCCTCCTGGCCATCGCCCCGACCGCCACCATCGCCTCCATCGCGGGGGTGTACGAGTGCATCGAGCCGCAGGTCTCCAACCTCTTCAAGCGCGAAACGCTGAGCGGCGAGTTCCTCCAGGTCAACGCCTATCTGATCGAGGAGCTCAAGGCGCTGGGCCTGTGGGACGCGCGGACCCGTGACGCGCTGCGCGAGGCCAATGGCTCGGTGCAGGACGTCACCTGGATCCCCGAGGAGGTCCGGTCCCGTTACCGCACCGCCTGGGAGATCCCGCAGCGCGCCCTGATCGATATGGCCGCGGCCCGTACGCCCTACCTCGACCAGAGCCAGTCGCTGAACCTCTTCATGGCGTCGCCGACCATCGGCAAGCTCAGCTCGATGTACGCCTACGCCTGGAAGCGCGGCATCAAGACGACGTACTACCTGCGGTCGCGCCCGGCGACCCGGATCGCGCAGTCCGCGCGCGCCGCGACCGTTCCCGCACAGCTGCCGGTGGCCGACCCCGAGGCGGTCGCCTGCTCCCTGGAAAACCCCGAGTCCTGCGAGGCCTGCCAGTAATGACCACCGAGACCAACGCCGCCGCCGCGCACACCGCCACCACCGGCACCAAGAACCTCCTCGACCCGGGCTTCGAGCTGACCCTGCGGCCCATGCGGTACCCGGACTTCTACGACCGCTACCGCGACGCGATCAAGAACACCTGGACCGTGGAGGAGGTCGACCTCCACTCCGACGTCGCCGACCTCGCCAAGCTCTCGCCCGGCGAGCAGCACATGATCGGCCGGCTGGTCGCGTTCTTCGCGACCGGTGACTCGATCGTGGCGAACAACCTGGTGCTGACCCTCTACAAGCACATCAACTCCCCCGAGGCGCGGCTGTATCTGAGCCGTCAGCTCTTCGAGGAGGCCGTGCACGTCCAGTTCTATCTGACGCTGCTGGACACCTACCTCCCCGACCCGGACGACCGCGCCGCCGCCTTCGCCGCGGTGGAGAACATCCCGTCCATCCGGGAGAAGGCCGAGTTCTGCTTCAAGTGGATGGACTCGGTCGAGAGCATCGACCGGCTGGAGACGAAGGCCGACCGCCGCCGCTTCCTGCTCAACCTCATCTGCTTCGCGGCCTGCATCGAGGGGCTGTTCTTCTACGGCGCGTTCGCGTACGTCTACTGGTTCCGCTCGCGCGGTCTGCTGCACGGGCTGGCCACCGGCACCAACTGGGTCTTCCGCGACGAGTCCATGCACATGGACTTCGCGTTCTCGGTGGTCGACACCGTCCGCGAGGAGGAGCCCGACCTCTTCGACGACAAGCTGGAGCAGCAGGTCACCGAGATGCTGAAGGAGGCCGTGGAGGCGGAGCTGCAGTTCGGCCGCGATCTGTGCGGTGACGGCCTGCCGGGCATGAACACCGAGTCGATGCGCGAGTACCTCCAGTGCGTCGCCGACCAGCGGCTGCAGCGGCTCGGCTTCCCGCCCGTGTACGGCTCGGAGAACCCGTTCTCCTTCATGGAGCTGCAGAACGTCCAGGAGCTGACCAACTTCTTCGAGCGCCGGGCCTCGGCCTACCAGGTCGCCGTGGAGGGCTCGGTCTCCTTCGACGACGACTTCTAGCACGTCGGACCGTCGGCCGCCCGCTGATTATGAGCATTCGATGAGCGGGCGGCCGTCACGGCAACCGCGGCGCTCTTCCGTACTATCTACGGAAGTATGAAGGGGAAGAGGGGGCGTCGCCGACCGCGTCGCCGGATCATCGACTGGCTGCAACAGGGGCGAGCCGCGCTGCGCGGCCGGCTGCCGTCCCGGCCGCGTCGCCGGATCATCGACTATCCGCGGCAGGGGCGCGTGGGCGTGCGTCGCTGGCTGCCGTCGTGGAAGCTGGTGCTCGGCACGTTCGGGTCGTGCATCGTGGGCCTGGCGGGGCTGTTCACCCTCGTCTACGTCACCGTCGACATCCCGAACGAGAACGAGCTGGCCGCCCAGGAAGCCTCCATCTACTACTGGGCGGACGGCAGCCAGATGGTCAGCGTCGGCGCCGTCAACCGGCAGAACGTCGGCCTGGACAAGGTGCCGGACTCCGTCGAGAACGCCGTGATCGCCGCCGAGAACGCCACCTTCTACAGCGATTCCGGCGTCTCCCTCAAGGGAATAGGCCGGGCCCTGGTGAACATGCTCTCCGGCGGGGACACCCAGGGCGGCTCCACGATCACCCAGCAGTATGTGAAGAACACCTATCTTTCGCAGGACCAGACGCTCACGCGCAAGGCGAGGGAATTCATCATCTCGCTGAAGGTGAGCAATCAGAAGTCCAAGCGGGACATTCTGCGCGGATATCTCAATACCAGCTGGTTCGGCCGGAGTTCGAACGGTATCCAGGCGGCCGCGCACGCCTATTACGGCATCGACGCGGAACGGCTGAACCCGAGCCAGGGAGCGCTGCTGGCCGCCCTGCTCAAGGGTTCCGAGCAGTACGACCCGGCGCTGAGCAAGGGCAATCACCAGCGGGCCGTGGAACGTTGGCGGTGGATTCTCGACCGGGAGGTCGCCACCGGCACGATGAGCAAGGAACAGCGGGCGAAATACACCAAGTTCCCGGAGCCCCGCCCGCTGGCGAAGCCCACCAGCCAGGCCGGCCAGACCGGATATCTCGTCGACGTCGCCAACAAGTTCATCCAGAGCAGCACCGGGCTGACCGACAAGGACCTGGCCCGCGGCGGCTATCGCATTCACACCACCTTCGACAAGAATCTCACCCACCGCCTGGAAAAGGCGGTCACCGACGTCCGCAGGAAAAGCATCGACCCGAAGAAGCGGGCGACCGACACCTTCGTGGAATTCGGTGCGGCCTCGGTGCGGCCCAAGGACGGGGCGATCGTCGCGCTGTACGGCGGCGCGGACGCGACCCGGCACTTCAGCAACAACGCCGACACCAGCGCCGTCCCCGCGGGATCGACGTTCAAGCCGTTCGTGCTGGCCACGGCCCTGCAGCAGGAGACCGAGACCTGGGGCGCCGAGGCGGATCCGGAGGTCGGGAACCGCGGCACGGAGGATCTGCGCGAGGCGCTGATGTCGGCGCAGAACGCGCCGTTCGTGGACGCCGGGCAGCGCATCGGGCTGACCCGGCTACGGGATCTCGTGGTGTCCGCGGGGCTGCGCGAGGAGAGCCTGGCGCAGCTGGAGCCGACGTTCCCGCTCGGCACCTCCGCCCCCAGCGCGATCCGGATGGCGAGCGCCTACACCACCTTCGGCAACGGCGGGCTGCACGCCGATCCCTACGCGGTCTCCCGGATGACCCTCGACGGCAAGCCCCTCGAAGGCTTCGAGCGCCCGGATCCCGAGCAGGTCCTGACGCCCGAGGTGGCCAAGCAGATGACCGGGATCCTGGTGGGGCTGGGCTGGCGCACGCTGGGCCCCGCGGACCACGATCCCGCCTACCAGCCGGTCGCGGCGGGCGTCAGCGAGCCCGGGGACCGGATGAAGTCGGCGTGGTTCATCGGCAGTCCGTCCACCGGGTCCCTCACGCCCGACAGCGGGCAGATGGCCGCCGGCTCCCCCAAGGCACAGGCCCTGCGCAACGGAGACGGGACGACCACCGCCATCACGATGTTCCGCAACAAGCCGGGCGCTCCGGAGCTGCTGCCGATGAACGGCGTGGGCGGCCCGGACACGGGGCTGGGAACGACCATCCCGCCACAGATCTGGGCCGCCTACCAGAACGCGCCCTGAGCGGCGGTACGCGCCTCAGTCGTTGGCGACGACGGGGTAACGCGGCTCCTTCTCGGCCATCTGCTTGAGCACGTCCTTGCGCTCCCGCTTGGAGAGCCGGTCGATGTAGAGGTAGCCGTTGAGGTGGTCGGTCTCGTGCTGCAGGCAGCGCGCGAAGTAGCCGGTGCCCTGGACGGCGACCGGCTCGCCCTTGGCGTTGCGGCCGCGGCACACGGCGTAGTCGGGGCGGGCCAGCTCGGCGTAGGCGCCGGGCACCGACAGGCAGCCCTCGTTGGAGTCGTCCAGCACCCGGCGCTCGGCCGGCAGCTCGTCGAGGACGGGGTTGCAGATCGCGCCGACGTGCCGGACACCCTCGTCGTCCAGGCAGTCGTAGACGAAGACCTTGAGGTCCACGCCGATCTGGTTCGCGGCCAGGCCGACGCCCTCGGCGGTGCGCTGGCTGGCGAACATGTCGTCGATGAGCTGGGCCAGCTCGTCGTCGAACGCCGTGACGTCCTTGCACTCCCGGTGGAGCACCGGGTTGCCGACGACCGTGATCGGCCGCGAGGTGCCGCGCTCGCGGTGGGCGGCCTCGCGCGCTTCCGCGTCCGTCACATCGTCGGTGAACGTCTCGTCCACCTGCTGCTCACCGTCTTGATCAAACACCGGCTGCTGGGCCATTTCCGCCGTACGCCTTCCTGAAAACCTGCAAAACCCTGATCAGTCGCCCTACAGCCTACGGCGACGCGGGCGGCGGCTCAGCAGACCTCTTCAAGATCGCGCCACTCCCGGGTGTCCGGGCTGTCGGCGACCCAGCCGTCCAGCAGGCCGCGGACCAGGGCGGCGGGCGCCGCGATGCCGCATTCGCGCTCCGGGACCCACAGGGAGCCCGAGCCCGCGGTGCGGTGCCCCAGCGGCCCCGGGTGGCCGGGCTCACTGTGGTCGTGCGGGTCCAGATGCTCGCCGTCGCCCTCGTCGCTGGGCATCCGGCTCTCCGAGCACGTACGGCACAGCAGCCGCACCGACGACGACCAGTCCTCGGCGGCGAAGCCCGCATCGGCCGCCAGCCGCTCCAGGGCGTCGCGGTCGGCCTCCGTGGCGGCCTCCAGGAGCACCACCCAGGTGGGGACCGGTGAGGGCGCCCACAGCTCGATCTCGTCGAAGACCGGGTAGGCCGGTCCGGCCGCGGTGGTCCGCTCGCCGTGCGGGACGCCGTCGTGCAGGACGACCTCGCCCCAGCGGCGCCCGGAGGACGGCAGCGGGATGGAGAGCACCTCGATCCGGGCCGGGTCCAGGCGGCGGCCCCAGACCACCTCTGCCTCGCCCTCCGGGGACAGGCGGACGGCGGCGCTGCCCAGGGCCATCCCGACCGGCTCACCGGACGGGGAGCCCTCGCCGGGGACCTTGAGGCCGTACGCCTGCCAGGCGCGGCGGGCCAGCGGCCAGTCCTGGAGGGCGGTGGCGGCGATGCCGACGTTCCACCAGTCGGGCGCCCCGGTCCCGCGGTCCAGGAGGGCCACCGCGCGCAGGCCGGCGGCGCGGGCCTGCTCCCAGTCGTGCCGGAATTTGTGCAGCAGCGCGAGGTTGAACCAGGACTCCGACAGCCACGGCTCCATGTCCGCGGCACGGGTCAGCAGCGCCCCCGCGTCCTCGTAACGGCCGTCGCCGATCAGCGTGAAAGCGCGGTCGGTCGCCTGCCGCCACGAGGCGGAGGGCCGGTGCCGTACCTTGCCGAAGATCCTCACGATTCCCGCCTGCTGGTTGCTCTCGATGCCGCTGCCGGGGGTGTTCCGAGCGGCGCCCGGGGCCCTTGTGGGGGCCCACTCGACAACCTGCCACAGATTGCCGTCGGACTCAGCCTGATTGCTGTGCCCTCTGCGGCTCCTTGCCCTTCGCCGACCCCCTGAATCCCCCTGCGGGGGGCTTCCTTCGCATCCAACCATGCCCATCTCGAAGGGCGCTCATTACCCATGGGTTCCACGACGTGGGACGGCCCGGAACCGCCGGTTTTCTCACCCCGCGTGATCCCGTCGGCACCTCCCCGTCACCTCGTGCCGCCCGGCCGCCGCCAGCACCCGGGCGAGCGCCTCGACGACCCGCGGTTCATGGTCCTGCGCGGTGGACAGCCGCAGCCGCTCCAGGGCGCGCAGCCCGCTCCCGGGGCCCGCGGCCGGCCGGGACAGATCGTCGTAGGCGTTGACCGTACGGACGATACGGGCGGTGACCGGCTGGTCACGGAACGGATCCGCCTGCCGTTCCACGATCACCGCGACCTGGGCCGGGACTCCGCTCTGCCGGACAACGGCGCCGCCCAGGAGCGCGATCCGGCGCTGCTGGGCGGCCGGCAGCGGTGCGGTCGCGCCGGCCGGGACCGGGTCCAGGAGCGAGAGCTGGCCGATGTCGTGCATCAGCGCGGCGTATTCGAGGACGTCCAACTCCGGTTCGCTCAGGCCCAGTTCGCGGCCCACCGCACGGCTGAGCGCGGCCACCCGGCGGGCGTGGCCGGGCGGGGTGCAGCCGGCGACCTCGGTGGCGCGGGCCAGCGAGGCGATGGTCTGGCGGTAGGTGGCCCGTACGGCGGCGAACCGGCGGAAGGCGAACTGGGTCAGCAGCAGCGGCAGCGCGCAGACCGGCAGTGCCCAGAGCCCGGCGACGGCGGTGGCCAGCGAGATGACCACGCCGGTGGCGCAGATGGCGGTGCCGATGCCGAGCAGCGCCCGCAACTCGTCGCGCAGCAGCGGTCCGTACGGCCAGCCGGTGCGGGCGCGGGCCAGACCGGCGGCCAGCACCGCGTCGCACAGCACGGTCAGGGCCAGCAGCCCGACCAGGAGGAGCGGGTAGAGCGGCCCCTCGACGCCCCACTTCGCCAACGTGCCGGTGTTGTAGAGGGGTTGGAAGCAGGTGGCGGCGAAACCGGCGGTCAGTACCCGGCGGGCGAGGTGGTCGCGGGCGTGGCCGCCGCCGAGCGCGAGATGCGGGACGAGTCCCACCAGGACGGCCGCGACCACGATCGTCACGGTCTGTGCCACGCCGTGGGTCGTCGGCCGGCCGCCGGCCTCGCCGAGCAGCGCATAGGCGAGCGCGCCGGCCGCGCCGAGGGGTGCGCTCTCTCGTTCGCCGGGGCCGGTGGTGTGCGCGGACGCCCGGCGCAGCAGTTCACCGGCCGCGATCAGCGCGCCGAAGGCCAGCGCCGCCCCGGGCTGCGCCAGGCCGTCCCACAGGGTCCGGCCGAGGCTCCAGGCGGCGAGGACGGCGGCGGCCGCGTGGACGGCGGCGACGGTGGGGGCGCCCGCAGCCTTGCCCCCGGGGACGCGGCACAGGCTCATGGGGCGCCGTCCCGGCGGGACGTTCCCGGGTGGCGGGAGGCGGGCGCGGGGTGCGGGGCGTCCGCCGTCGGCCGCGCTGGAGGGACGTTTCCGCTGCCGGACCGCGCGGGGACCGCCGCCCGCGCCGCCCGGCCCGGCTCCGCGTCCGCCGCCGTCACCAGGTCGGGGTGCCAGCCGTACCGCTCCAGCGACGCCGCCAGCGCCCGCACCATCCGCGGGTCGAACTGTGTCCCCGCGCATTTGCGCAGCTCCGCGACGGCGGCCGGGACGGGGCGGGCGCGGCGGTAGGACCGGGTGGAGGTCATCGCGTCGAAGGCGTCGGCGACCGCCACCACCCGGGCGAACTCCGGGATGCCCTGCCCCGACAGGCCGTACGGATAGCCGCGGCCGTCCAGCCGCTCGTGGTGGTGCAGGATCGCCGCCCGCGCCTCGCCCAGGAAGCCGATGCCGCGGACGATCTCGTCGCCGTACTCGGGGTGCAGCTCGATGATCCGGCGTTCGGCCGGGGTCAACGGCCCGTCCTTGCGCAACAGCCGGGTGGGGACGCCGAGTTTGCCGATGTCGTGCAGGATCCCGGCGAACCGCAGCACCTCCGTCCGGTCCTCCGCCATGCCCAGCTCCCGGGCGATCATCACCGAGGCGCGGCCGACCCGCTCGCTGTGCCCGCGGGTGTAGCGGTCCTTGATGTCCACGGCCTGCACCAGGGCGCGGATGGTGGCCTGGTGGGCGGCGCGTTCGCGGTGGTACTGGGCGAAGACCCAGCAGGAGAGGTACATCGGCAGCAGGACGAGCAGCGCCGCCGGCGGCCCGTACGCGCTGCGCCACAGCACCGCCATCGTCAGCCCGGCGAGCCCGTGCACCAGATACGGGCCCAGGGAGCGGGTCAGCAGACCGCGCCAGGCGGTACGCGGCGGGTGGCGCTCGGCGGCGATCAGGATCCCGCCGTCCAGCGCGGCGAGCACGGCGCAGAAGGCGAGGGCGGCGGCCGCGGCCGGGAGCAGCACCAGGGGGAAGCGGGCCGCGGACAACAGCTGGTCGCGGGCGCCGAGGGCGTCGACGAGGACGTGGCCGAGCCAGGAGGCGGCGCAGCAGGCCAGGGCGAGTTCGGCGGCGTGCCAGATCTTGCGGGCGGCCGCCGGGCGGGCCTCGGCGGGGGCGGCCAGCGCGCCAGGGACGGCGACCAGCGCCGCCAGCGGCGGCGGCAGCAGGAGGGCCGCCGCGAGGAGGACGGGGCTGGCCCAGCCGGCCGGGAACGCCGCCGGTGCCGAGGGCGCGGGCGGTGCCGAGGACGCGGGAGATGACGTCGGCGGGGCCGTTGACGCCGTGTTCGACCGGTCGTTCCCGCCGGCCGCGCCGGGCCGGGCCCGCTCTGCCGTGCGCCCGTCGGCCGGCGGGCAGCGGCGCAGCGCTTCGCACAGCCCGTACAGGGCGGTCAGTGCCAGGGTGCCGGTCCAGGGGGCGGCGCCCAGCCATAAGGCGGGGGCCGCACACAGCGCCGCGGACAGTGCGGCGCCGCCGATATAGCCGCGCGCCGCCACCGGAAGTTCCCGCATCGCGCCCTCCTCACGCTTTCCCCCCGCTCTTGCGGGCGAGGGGAATCCCCCGGCGTGCCGTCCGCGGCACGCCTGGGTCCGGTGAGAATAGAGGGGGCGGGACGCCGAAGAGGCCGCATCGGCGGATCGGGCGGGACGAACGACCCCGCCACTCACCCCTTGGGGTGGTCTCCCGCATCAAGCGGCCCGCGCGGCCGCGAAATGTGCTGGGGCTCCGGGAGCCGGGGCCCCTAGGAGGGGTCGGCCGCCTTCTCGGAGCCGGCCGCGCCGGAGCCGGCGCCCTTTGCCGCCTGCTCCTCCTGCGCGCGCTCCCGCTGGGCCTGTTCGTGCTTGGCCTGGTCGAGCACGCTGACCTCCGGGACGGTCTCCCCGGCCCGGATCAGATCGATCCGGCCCATGACCTTCGAGCGGAGGTCCGTGGGGACGTCGTCATGGCCGCAGCAGCGCTTGACCAGCTTCTTGACGGCCTGCTCCAGTCCGTACTTCTCCAGGCACGGCGAGCATTCGTCCAGATGTACCTGGAAATCCGCGCACTCACCGGCGGGCATCTCACGGTCGAGATACTCATAGAGGTGATCAAGGACCTCTGAGCAGTCCTTCTCGTGCGGCTCTCCGCAGCTCATGATCCCGAGCCTTTCCGGTCGTGCGACTCCGACGTACGCGCGGCCTGCGGGTCCGCGGCCGTCGCACCCGCGGGGACCAGCCCGCGTTCACGGGCGTAATCCTCCAGCATGCCGCGCAGTTGGCGGCGGCCGCGGTGCAGACGGGACATCACCGTGCCGATGGGTGTCCCCATGATGTCCGCGATCTCCTTGTACGCAAAGCCCTCGACGTCCGCGAGATAGACCGCAATACGGAATTCTTCGGGGATCGCCTGGAGCGCGGCCTTCACATCCGAATCGGGCAGATGGTCCAGTGCCTGCGACTCGGCGGAGCGCAGCCCGGTCGACATGTGCGACTCGGCGCGGGCGAGCTGCCAGTCCTCGATCTCGTCGGCGGCGCTGCGCTGCGGCTCCCGCTGCTTCTTGCGGTAGGAGTTGATGAAGGTGTTGGTCAGGATGCGGTACATCCAGGCCTTGAGGTTCGTGCCCTCCCGGAACTGGTGGAAGGACCCGTACGCCTTGGCGTAGGTCTCCTGCACCAGGTCCTCCGCATCGGCGGGATTGCGCGTCATGCGCAGCGCGGCGGAGTACATCTGGTCCAGGAAGATGAGCGCGTCCCGCTCGAAGCGCGCATTGCGCTCGGCGTCGCTCTCCCGCCGGCCGGCGGTCTTCTCTTCAGCCGTGCCGTCGGTCCCTGCGTCGGTACCGGTGACCGGACCCACCTCCTCCAACACCATGACGGATCCTGATGCGGACCCCCTCGAATCGGAGAATAGACGACGATCCGGGGCCGCCGCCGCTCCAGCCAGGGCGGACTGCGCCACCTGCATCTGCGACCACTGCAGGTCGGCGGCCGGGCGGGCGGGGCAAGCGATTCCCATGCGGCGGACTCCCACTTCTCATGCTGTGTGCGGACGGCGTACTTGATCCTTACGCCTGCCACAACAGCCGTGCCGGGCGCGTCATTCCCGGTCGGCGAAGTGATTTCGCAGGTATTTCGCGGTGGGGTCGGCGCGGGCGTCCGCGCCCGCCGCCCCTGGGCCCCGCCCCCGTCCCGCCGTCAGCCGAACATCCCGTCCAGCCACCCCGCCACCGCGTCCGTGATCACGGCCATCGACTCCGCCTCGCCGACCCCCGCCTTCTTCGGCACCGCGAACCCGTGGTCGCCGTGCGCCACCTCGGTGATCCGCGTCCCGGGCGGGAACTCCCCGGGCCTGCCGAACGGGTCGCGGCCGCCCTGGACGACCAGCGTCGGCACCCCGGCGCCGGTCAGCTCGTCCGCGCGGGACTTCTCCGGCCTGCCCGGCGGGTGCAGCGGGAAGCTCAGGGCCAGGACGGCGTGCGCGCCCAGTTCGCGGGCCGTACGGCAGGCGACGCGGGCGCCGGCGCTGCGGCCGCCCGCCACCACCGGCAGCCCCGGCTTCTCCAGGGCGGGCCACAGGGCCGTCCACCCGGTGTCCAGGGTCTTGGGGGCCGGGGCCAGCTTCTTGCCCGCCACCCGCCACGGCTGTTCGACCAGCGCGACGGTATAGCCGCGGGCGGGCAGCGCGGCGGCCAGGGCACGCAGATCGCGGGCCTCGATGCCGCCGCCCGCGCCATGGCTGACGGCCACCACGGCCCGCGCCGGGGTCTCCTCGCGGTACCAGGTGATACGGGCGTCGCCCACGGGGGTCGCGACCGTCTCGCTCTCGTTCGCCCTCGTACTCATGGCTCCATCCTGCCCCGCGCGGCGGCCTCCCTCAGCACGGCGCTCAGAACAGCGTGCCGGCCTCCGGGGCCGCCAGCTCCTTGAGCAGCTCGGGCCCGTTGTTACGGACGTTGCTGACGTCGGTGGGGACGGGGTGGGCGCGCATCAGCCCGGCCGGCGGGGGCGCCAGCAGCCGGCGCAGGTCTTCGGGGTCCGTACGGGCCGGGTCGAGCCAGGCGTCCCAGCGGTCCGGGGTCAGCACCAGCGGCATCCGGGGGTGGATGGCGGCCAGCGACTGCGGGCCCTCGCCGCCGGCGCCCGCAAGCGGTGTGGTCTCGGCCTCGGTGGTGACGACCGTGCAGGTCACCCACCAGGCCTGAGGGTGGTCCGGGGGCAGCGTCGGGTCCCGCCAGAATTCGTAGAGCCCGGCCATCGCCATGACGGAGCCGTCGGCCGGCGTCACGAAATACGGCTGCTTACGGGGCCGCTTCTTCTTGCCCCGCTCCTCCAGCTGCCGCTCGTCGGCGGCGGTGACCCACTCGAAGTAGCCGTCGCCGGGGAGCAGGCAGCGGCGGGCGCCGAAGGCCCTCTTGAAGGACGGCTTCTCGTGGACCGTCTCGGCCCGCGCATTGATCATCTTCGCGGCGGCCTCGGGTGATTTCGACCACGACGGGACCAGGCCCCACTTCAGCGTCCGCAGCTGGCGCACCGGGCCGGGCGGGAACGCGGCCGCCGCCTCGCCCTTGAGGGGACGTTCGAGCACCGCGTGCACGCCTGCGGTCGGGGCGACGTTCCAACTGGGCGCCAGGGTCTCCTGCGGTTCCCACTGCTGGACACCGAAGAGGCCCACCAGATCCTCGGGCTTACGACTGGCTGCATACCTACCGCACATGCATGCCACACTGCCATGCCACCGGAAGGGGAGACATGGACACCCATCACATCACCGACCTCTGGAGCCGGGTTTTCGGTGTCCAGCCGGATCCGTCCCTCTGGCTGGTGATCGTCACCGGGGTGCTGGCGCTGGCCGTGGTCGTGCCGGGCGCCGCCTGGCGGCTGTCGCGGAACGCCGTGACCATCGCGCACGAGGGCGGGCACGGGCTGATCGCGCTGCTCACGGGCCGCCGCCTGCAGGGCATCCGGCTGCACTCGGACACCTCCGGGCTGACCGTCTCCCGCGGCAAGCCGACCGGGCTGGGCATGGTGCTCACCGCCGCGGCCGGCTACACCGCCCCCTCCCTGCTGGGCCTGGCGGGCGCCGCGCTGCTGGCCGCGGGGCACATCACGGCCCTGCTGTGGGGCGCCACCGCGCTGCTGATCGCCATGCTGATCATGATCCGCAACGCCTACGGCGTGCTCACCGTCGTCGTGGCCGGTGCCGCCTTCCTGCTCGTCTCCTGGCTGACGACGCCGGATGTCCAGGCGGCGTTCGCGTACGCGGCGGTGTGGTTCCTGCTGCTGGGCGGCGTCCGGCCGCCGTTCGAGCTGATGGGCAAGCGGCGACGGGGCGGCGCCGTGGACTCCGACCCGGACCAGCTGGCCCGGCTCACCCACGTCCCGGCGGCCGTCTGGCTGGGCCTCTTCCACGTCGTGACGCTGTGCTCCCTGATAGGCGGCGGGCGCTGGCTGCTCGGCATATGAGCCGCCTCCGGGACGCCCGTCCGGCGCCTGCCATCAGCCCTGATAGCACCCGAGCGCACTATCAGCGCCATGTTTCGCGAAGGTTGCGCCACTTTTGATCAAGATCGGCCCCCTTGCCCAGCCATTAAAGTAAGGGCATGACCGAGAGCCCCGCCCTCCCCGCCCTGTGGCCCGCCCCCCTCGCCCCCGGGGCCGTCGATGCCACCGTCACCGTGCCCGGCTCCAAATCGGTCACCAACCGCGGCCTGGTCCTGGCCGCCCTGTCCTCCGAGCCCGGCTGGCTGCGCCGCCCGCTGCGCTCCCGTGACACCCTCCTGATGGCCGAGGCGCTGCGCACCCTGGGCGTCGGCATCGAGGAGACCGCCTCCTCCAGCTCCGCCGGTTCCGCGGGCGCCGATGCGCTGCCCGGCGGCGGCGAGGCCTGGCGGATCATCCCGGCGGGGCTGCACGGCCCGGCCACCGTGGACGTCGGCAATGCCGGAACGGTCATGCGCTTCCTGCCGCCGGTCGCGGCCCTGGCCGACGGCCCGATCCGCTTCGACGGAGACCCCCGCTCCTACGAGCGCCCGCTCGACGGCGTCATCGACGCGCTGCGTGCCCTGGGCGCCCGGATCGACGACGACAACCGCGGCGCGCTCCCGATGACGGTCTTCGGCGGCGGCGCCCTGGAGGGCGGCCCGGTCGAGATCGACGCCTCGTCGTCCTCCCAGTTCGTCAGCGCCCTGCTGCTGTCCGCGCCGCGCTTCAACCAGGGCGTCGAGGTCCGTCACGTCGGCGCCGCGCTGCCCTCCATGCCGCACATCCGGATGACCGTCGACATGCTGCGCAGCGTCGGCGCCCAGGTGGACACCCCCGAAGCGGGTGGTGAGCCGAACGTCTGGCGGGTCACCCCGGGCGCGCTCCTCGGCCGCGATCTGGTCGTCGAACCGGACCTGTCCAACGCCCAGCCCTTCCTGGCCGCGGCGCTGGTCACCGGCGGCCGGGTCACGATCCCCGACTGGCCCGAGCGCACCACCCAGCCCGGTGACGCGCTGCGCGAGATCTTCACCGCCATGGGCGGCTCCTGCGAGCTGACCGACCAGGGCCTGACCTTCACCGGCAGCGGCCGCATCCACGGCATCGACGTCGACCTGAGCGAGGTCGGCGAGCTGACGCCGGGCATCGCCGCCGTCGCCGCACTGGCCGACTCCCCCTCCACGCTGCGCGGCGTGGCGCATCTGCGGCTGCACGAGACCGACCGGCTGGCCGCGCTCACCAAGGAGCTCAACGAGCTCGGCGGCGATGTCACCGAGACCGCCGACGGCCTGCACATCCGGCCCCGGCCCCTGCACGGCGGGATCTTCCACACCTACGAGGACCACCGCCTGGCGACCGCCGCCGCCATCATCGGCCTGGCGGTCGAGGGCGTCGAGGTGGAGAACGTCGCCACCACCGGCAAGACCCTGCCCGACTTCCCTGCGATGTGGACGGACATGCTCGACCCGGCCGCCGTCCCCGCCCGGAGAGCTTGAGGGCTGACGCGTCATGCGCCGCTACGGCAAGAACCCCGATGAGGACGACATCCGTGTCCGCCCCAACCCCAAGGGCAACCGCCCCCGCACGAACATCCGCCCCAAGCACGAGGACGCCGGCGAGGGCCTGGTCCTGACCGTCGACCGCGGCCGGCTGACCTGCCTGATCGAGGGCCGTACGGTCACCGCGATGAAGGCCCGCGAGCTGGGCCGCAAGAGCGCGGTGGTGGGCGACCGGGTCGCGGTCGTCGGGGATCTGACCGGCACCAAGGACACCCTCGCCCGGATCGTCCGGGTCGAGCCGCGCACCTCGACGCTGCGCCGCACGGCCGACGACGACGACCCGTACGAGCGGGTGGTGGTCGCCAACGCCGACCAGCTGGCGATCGTCACCGCGCTGGCCGACCCCGAGCCGCGCCCCCGTCTGATCGACCGCTGCCTGGTCGCCGCGTACGACGCGGGCCTCGACCCGCTCCTCGTCCTGACCAAGTCCGATCTGGCCCCCGCCGACTCCCTGTTGGAGTCGTACGGCGCGCTGGGCGTTCCGTATGTCGTCACCAACCGCGAGGAACTGGCCGACGGCGCCGCCGCCGAGCGCGTACGGGAGCAGCTGACGGGCCGTATGACGGCGTTCGTCGGGCACTCCGGGGTGGGCAAGACGACGCTGGTCAACGCCCTGGTACCGGAGCGCCGCCGGGCCACCGGGCATGTCAACGCGGTCACCGGGCGCGGCCGGCACACCACCACCTCCGCGCTGGCGCTGCCGCTGCCCGGCGACTCCGGCTGGGTCATCGACACCCCCGGTGTGCGGTCGTTCGGCCTGCACCACGTCGATCCGTCGCGGGTCATCCATGCCTTCCCCGACCTGGAGCCGGGCACCGACGGCTGCCCGCGCGCCTGCAGTCACGACGAGGTGGACTGCGCGCTCGACCAATGGGTCACCGACGGGCACGCCGATCCGGCCCGCCTCTACTCCCTGCGCCGGCTGCTCGCCACCCGGGAGCGACGCGAGGGCGACTGATCGCGCGAAGGGGCTGCCACCCGTCCGAGGGAACTGCATAATCACCCCAAGGCAGGCGAAGCGCTCACCGATCTGTAAGGACCTGACGGCCTGACGGACCTGACGGAGGCAATGGGACATGGCGTGGCTGCTGGTGGTCGTGGCGGGAATCCTGGAGACCGGGTTCGCCGTCTGCCTCAAGCTCTCCCACGGCTTCACCCGGCTCTTCCCTACGATCGCCTTCGCGGTCTTCGCGCTGGGCAGCTTCGGGCTGCTGACACTGGCCCTGCGCAAGCTGGACGTCGGCCCGGCGTACGCGGTGTGGACGGGCATCGGCGCGGCCGGCACCGCGATCTACGGCATGGTCTTCCTCGGCGACCTGGTCTCCACCCTCAAGCTGGTCTCCATCTCCCTGGTCATCGTCGGCGTCATCGGACTGCAGCTGTCGGGCTCGGCGCACTGAGGGGGCCGGTCTCCGGTTGGCGGTGACGCCCCTTCGGTGGTGAGGGCGCGCGGAAGTGACGCCCGCTCGGTAGTGAGGGCGCGCGGAAGCGAAGCCCGCTCGGTGGTGAAGGCGCGCGGTGGTGAAGGCGCGCGGAAGCAACGCCGCTCGGTGGTGAGGACGCTCGGTGGTGCGGGCCCTCGGAGGTGAGGCCGCTCGGTGTTGTGCAGGCTCGGCGTGATGGCTGTGGAGCATTAACGGCCCCTCAGCATCGAGGCCCGGCCCCGTGCCCCACGGCCCCGTGCCCCGCGGCCCCACCACCCGCTGCCCCGGAAGACCCCGTGCCCCGGAACGCCCCATGCCCCGGAACGCCCCGCGCCCCGGAACGCCCCGTATCCCGGAATGCCCCGTATCCCGGAATACCGCCCGCCCCGGAATACCGCCCGCCCCCGCCACGTTGTGGCCCGCAAGGGGCGCCCCCACCCCCTACGGGATCTGTTCCCCCTCCCCCTAAGGGCCCTCACCCGCCCCGCACCCGGACGAACGCGCCCCGCACCAGCCGTGACATCGCCTCCGGCCCGGCCCGTTCCGACGTTCCGGCCGGGGCGACGACACAGGACAGCGTCAGCCGCGCCGCGGTCTCGCAGGCTGCTCCGAGGGCGGGCAGCTCCCCCTTGGGCCAGTCCGGCTCCAGCGCGGCGACGGCCCGGTCGCAGAACCGGCCGACCAGCTCGGCCGGGCCCGACCGCGGCGGGGCCGGCAGCCGGTCGCTCCAGCATCCCGTCAGAGCGGCCCTGACCAGGGGATTCGTGCGTGCGGTACGGAGCGTCCAGGCGGCCGCGGCCACCACCCGGCCCGCCGGGTCGCCGCCCGGCCCGGCCGCGGGACGCCGGGTCAGCGCCCGCTCGACGCCGGCCAGATAGTTGTCGGTCTCGCGCCGTACGAGGGCGCGGGCCAGCCCTTCCTTGGTGCCGAACTCGTTGTAGAGGGTCTGCCGGGAGACCCCGGCGGCGGCCGCGACATCCACCATGCGGACATCGGCCCACGCCCGCCGCGTCAGCGCGGTGTATGCGGCATCCAGCAAGCATTCGCGCGCTGCGGACATCCGTCGCCTCCCCGGCCGTCGGCCCAAACGGCCGCTGTGCGCACAGAATTGACGGGGCACCAGGGGCTGTCAAGGGGCGCCGCACGCCCCGTCCGTACGACCGGCGCGCGCCGTACGGACGGGCTCACACGGCCAGTGGAATGACCCCGCACGGCGGGCCGGGCATGGCCGTGTGGCTCCTGCGTATACCAGTAGATACTGTTCGCACATGCCCGACTATCACGATGATCTCCGCCTCGGCCATGTCCTCGCGGACGCCGCCGATGCCGCCACCATGGAACGGTTCAAGGCCCTCGACCTCAAGGTCGAGACCAAACCGGACATGACGCCGGTGAGCGAGGCGGACAAGTCCGCCGAGGAGCTGATCCGCGGCCAGCTCCAGCGGGCCCGGCCGCGCGATGCGGTGCTCGGCGAGGAATTCGGCAGCGAGGGCGCCGGACCGCGCCGCTGGATCATCGACCCGATCGACGGCACGAAGAACTACGTGCGCGGGGTCCCGGTCTGGGCCACGCTGATCGCCCTGATGGAGCGCGGCGAGGGCGGCGACCGCCCGGTGGTCGGCATCGTCTCCGCCCCGGCCCTCAACCGCCGCTGGTGGGCCGCCGAGGGCCTGGGGGCCTTCACGGGCCGCAGCCTGACCTCCGCCACCCGGCTGCACGTCTCCCAGGTCGGCCGCATCCAGGACGCGTCGTTCGCGTACTCCTCGCTCACCGGCTGGGAGGAGCGCGGCAAGCTGCCCGGCTTCCTCGATCTGAGCCGGGACTGCTGGCGCACCCGGGCCTATGGCGATTTCTGGCCGTACATGATGGTCGCCGAGGGCGCGGTGGACATCTGCGCCGAGCCGGAGCTGTCGCTGTGGGACATGGCGGCCTGCGCGGTGGTGGTCCAGGAGGCGGGCGGCCGGTTCACCGGCCTGGACGGCAAGCCGGGCCCGCACAGCGGGAACGCCGCGGCGTCCAACGGCCTGCTGCACGAGGATCTGCTGACGTACGTCGGCGACGAGCGCCACTGACCTGCGAAGGGGCGAGTTTTCGGACAGACGTCCAGCACTTGCCCCTTGAGGGACCTTGTTGTGTCGGCGAAGGCATGTGAACATGAGAATCCCCCACTTTGTGAACTTGTGAATCTCTTCGCAAGCACATTCACCAAGGAGGTGGCTCCACTCCATGCCCATGTTCGTCAAAGACGCCATGAGCACGGTGGTCCTCACCATCGGGCCCGCACACACCCTCCGCCAGGCCGCACAACTGATGGCGGCCCGTCGGGTCGGCGCGGCCGTCGTCCTCGACACCGACACCAGCGGCCTCGGCATCCTCACCGAGCGCGACATCCTCAATTCCCTCGGCGCGGGCGAGAATCCCGACCGGGAGACCGCCCAGACCCACACCACCTCGGACGTGGTCTTCGCCGCGCCGGACTGGACCCTCGACGACGCCGCGGCCGCCATGGTCCGCGGCGGTTTCCGCCATCTGATCGTGCTGGACGACCGCGAACCCGTCGGCATCGTCTCCGTACGCGACATCATGCGCTGCCGCACGGACGTACTGGAGCGGGCCGGCGTCGTGCCCGCCTGAGGACGGGACCGGCACGCACGAAGAGGCCGGAGCCCCATGGCATCCGGCCTCTTCGGCTGTTACGGCAAGCGACGACTGAGCAGCCGGGTGGGCTGGCTCATTCAGCCGCGCAGGGCCTGGACCGCGGCTTCGAGCCGCTTGCCGTAGTCCGCGTCCGCCTTGCGGAAGTTCTCGATCGCGCGCTGGGCGATGTCATCGCGCGAGACCTGGGAGATGAAGCCCGCGAGGTTGCCGATCAGGCGCTCCTTCTCGTCCTCCGACATCAGGCGGTAGAGGTTGCCCGCCTGCACGAAGTCGTCGTCCTCGGCGTGCGAGGGCGCCACGTGGTCGCCGGTGGGGCCGTTCAGGGCGGCCGGCTGCCACAGCGGCTGACCGGTCTGGGCCGGGCCGCCGAAGCTGTTGGGCTCATAGTTCTTCTGGCCGGCGTGGCGGCCGTCGTAGAGCACACCGTCCCGGCCGTGGGTGCGCGCCTCGGTGGCGTGCGGGCGGTTGACCGGCAGGTGGTCGGCGTTGATGCCGACGCGGTAGCGGTGGGCGTCGCCGTACGCGAAGAGGCGGCCCTGCAGCATCTTGTCGGGGGACGGGCCGATACCCGGCACGAAGTGGTGCGGGGAGAAGATCGACTGCTCGACCTCGGCGAAGATGTTCTGCGGGTTGCGGTTGAGCTCCAGCTTGCCGATCTCGATCGGCGGGTAGTCCTCGTGCGGCCAGACCTTCGTCAGGTCGAACGGGTTGAAGCGGTAGTTGGCCGCCTCCTCCGCGGGCATGATCTGCACCTGCACGGTCCAGGTCGGGAACTCGCCCCGCTCGATGGCCGTCCGCAGGTCACGCTGGTGGCTGTCCGGGTCCTGACCGGCCAGCACCGCGGCCTCTTCCGAGGTCAGGTTCTTGATGCCCTGGTCGGTCTTGAAGTGGTACTTGACCCAGAAGACCTCACCGGCGGCGTTGTTCCACTGGAAGGTGTGCGAGCCGTAGCCGTTGAGGTGGCGGTACGTGGCGGGTATGCCGCGGTCGCCGAACAGCCAGGTGACCTGGTGGGTGGACTCGGGCGACAGGCCCCAGAAGTCCCAGACGTTGTCCGCCTCCTGCGAGCCCGTGTACGGGTCGCGCTTCTGGGTGTGGATGAAGTCGGGGAACTTGATGGCGTCCTTGATGAAGAACACCGGGGTGTTGTTGCCGACGAGGTCGTAGTTGCCCTCTTCGGTGTAGAACTTCAGCGCGAAGCCGCGGGGGTCACGCACCGCGTCGGCCGCACCGAGGTTGCCCGCGACGGTGGAGAAGCGCAGGAAGGTCTCGGTCTGCTTGCCGACCTCGGAGAGGAAGTTGGCGCGGGTGTACTTGGTCACATCCGCGGTCACCGTGAAGGTGCCGTAGGCGCCGGCGCCGCGGGCGTGCACGATGCGCTCCGGGATGCGCTCACGGTTGAAGTGGGCGAGCTTCTCGATCAGGAGCTGGTCCTGGATCAGGCCGGGTCCGCCGATGCCGGCCGTCTCGCTGTTCTGGTTGTCCCCGACCGGAGCCCCGGACTCCGTGGTCAGCGGTCCAGTGGTGCTCTCTACCGACACGTGCGCCTCCTGAAGTGTTCTCCACCTGTCCCTTGGCTTGCGCCGATCACGATCCTACATTGGACAATGTCTAAGTCAAGAAGTACCCGAAACTCGTACCTGATCCGGTGATGGACCGGCCACTGCTACCCTTGGCTGTATCTGACTGATAGGTGATTGGCATGAGTGACCTGCTGGAACGGCTCCGGGGACGCGGCTGGCGGCTGACCGCACAGCGACGCGTCGTCGCCGAGGTCCTCGACGGGGACCACGTCCACTACACCGCCGACGAAGTGCACGCGCTGGCGACCGAGCGACTCCCGGAGATCTCCCGCGCCACGGTCTACAACACGCTGGGCGAGCTGGTCTCGCTCGGCGAGGTGCTCGAGGTGAGCACCGACGGCCGGGCGAAGCGCTACGACCCGAACGCCCACCACGACCACCAGCACCTCGTCTGCTCGCAGTGCGGCACGATCCGCGACGTCCACGTCCAGGGCGACCCGCTCTCGGCCCTGCCCGAGCCCGAGCGCTACGGCTTCCAGGTCTCCGAGGTCACGGTGACCTACCGGGGCATCTGCCCCCACTGCAGCACCCACCACTCCTGACCCCTCAGGGCGCCGGCCCCCGTCCGGGCCACCCCTGAGCCGTCACGCCACCGCACCGGGGCCACCCCCGTACGCCCCACCGAGCCCGCGCCCTCCACGGCGCCGGGCCCTTTCGCATGCCCGGATCCGCTTCCGCCGGCACCTGCACCCGCTCCCGCGCCCGCGCACATCAGGGGCCGTCCGCCCCCTTGCCCGGATCTGACGACCCGTCATATCGTCGGCGGGCCATGCTTTTCGGCCATCGGGCCCGACCGGGCCCGGCCCCATACCCCCGCGCCCCCTTGTCCGCATCCGCACTCGCAAGGAGCACCCCGTGGGAGAGCCGCACCCGCCCCCGCCCACCGACAGGTCCCCCCGCCCACCGGCCTTGCACGCCCGCGCCCTGGCCCGTTCCTTCGGCCGCGGCAGCAAGGCGCTGGCCGCGCTCGGCCCCGTGGACGTCGAGATCGCGCCCGGTGAATTCGTCTGCATCGTCGGCCCGTCCGGCTGCGGAAAATCGACCCTGCTGCGGATCGCGGCCGGCCTGCTGCGCCCCAGCGCGGGCGAGCTGGAGATCCGGGCGAGCGCCGACCGCCCGGCCGCGATGATCTTCCAGGACTACGGCATCTACGACTGGAAGACCGTCCTGGCCAATGTCCGCTTCGGCCTCGACATCCAGCGCGTGCCCCGTAAGGAGGCGGACGAACGGGCCCGCTCCTGGCTCGCCCGCATGGGGCTCGCCGACTTCGCGGGCGCCTACCCGGCCGCCCTCTCCGGAGGGATGCGCCAGCGCGTCGCCATCGCCCGCGCGCTCGCCGTCGAACCCGAAATCCTGCTGATGGACGAGCCGTTCGCGGCCCTGGACGCCCAGCTGCGCACCATCCTCCAGGACGAGCTGCTCGACCTCACCCAGACCACCCGCACCACCACCCTGTTCATCACGCACAGCCTCGAAGAGGCCCTCGTGCTCGGTGACCGGGTGCTGGTGATGTCCGCCCGGCCCGGCCGGATCATCGCCGAACGCCGCCCGCCGTTCCCCCGCCCGCGCACCGGCGAGGTCCGCAGCACCCCCGAATTCGCCGCCCTGAAGGCGGAGTTGTGGCAGCTGCTGCGCGGCGAGGTCGACGGGCGGGACGCCGCCGTCAGGAAGGGGGCCGTACCGGCATGACCACCGCACCCGGCAAACCCGCCGCCGACCGCCTCCTGCTCCGCCGCCCCGGCCCTCAGGAACTGCACCCCGAACGCACCCACCGCCGCCGGCACACCCTCGAACTCGCCCTCGCCGCCGCCGTCCCGCTCGCCCTCGTCCTGCTGTGGCAACTGGCCGCCGCCCAGGCCTGGATCGACGCCCGCGTCTACCCCGCACCGTCCACCATCCTGGCCGACGGCTGGCACCGCGCCCTGGCGGGCGAGCTGTGGCCGGACGTCCGCTCCACCCTCCAGCGCGTCCTGGCCGGCTACGCCATCGGCACCGTCACCGGCTATCTCCTCGGCCTTCTGATGGGCTCCCTCTCCCTCGTACGGGCCGCCCTGGAACCCCTCCTCGACGCGCTCTACGTCGTCCCCAAACTCGCCCTCCTGCCCGTCTTCCTCAACATGTTCGGCCTCGGCGAAGGTCCGCAGATCGCCCTCGTCGCCGCCACCGTCTTCTTCTTCGTATGGATCTCGACGATGGCGGCGGTGCTCGCCGTTCCCGCCGGACACCTCGACGCGGGGCAGGTGTTCGGCGCGAGCTCCTGGCAGATGTTCCGCCATGTCCTGCTGCCCGCCTCGCTGCCCGCCGTCCTGGTGGGCGCCCGGATCGCCGCGGGCGTGGCCGTCCTGGTGATCGTCGCCTCCGAACAGATCGCCGCCGCAGACGGCCTGGGCCATCTGATCTTCGATTCGCGCGCCCTGTTCCAGAACGACGTGATGTTCGTCGGCATCGTCTGCGTCGCCGTCCTGGGCGTGCTCTTCTCCGAACTGGTGCGGCTGGCCGGGCGCATCCTCACCCCCTGGGCCCCCCGCGACCGCGGCCGCGCCCAGAACTGACCTCTCAACTCCCCCGATCCCGCCGCACGGAGGTCCCATGCTGCGCTCCCGCACCACCACCCTCGCCGTGCTCCTCGCAGCGCTCGCCCTCAGCGCGGGCTGCACCGCCCAGCAGGACACCGGAACCGCCGCAAAGCCCCGCACCATCAAGCCCGTTGCCGGCTGCGGCAAGGCCGCGTGGACCGACCCCGCCGACCGCTCCCCCGGCCGCACCCCGGCCCGCTGCGACAAGGGCGCACCGGCCCCCCGCCCCCTCAAGAAGCACCGCACCCTCACGGTCGCCACCGGCACCCTCGCCGCCGAATACGTCGCCCCGCTGCGCATGGCGCTCGCCAAGGGCGAGTTCAAGAAGGAAGGCCTGGACGTCCGGCTCAAGGTGCTGCCCACCCCGGAAGCGCTGCCCCTGCTGGCCAAGGGCGATCTGGATGCCCTGTGGGCGGCCCCCGAGGCCGCCGTCGTCAACGGCGTCAACGGCGGCTTCGACATCCGCTGGGTGGCCGGAAACTTCTCCCCCGACCCGAAGTCCAAGAGCGGCCTGTGGGTGCGTCTGAAGGACGGCCGGAGCGCCTCCTCGGTCTCCCTCAAGGGCTCCAGGATGGGCACCATGATCGGCAAGGGCTCCGTGATCATGTACCCGATGGACGCCGCGTTCGCCGCCCACGGAGCCGACATGAACTCCGTCGCCTTCCAGCAGCTCGGCTCCTCCGACGTGCTGACCGCCCTCACCGGCGGCGGCGTGGACAGCGCCTGGCTGCTCGACCCGGTGTGGCGCCGGGTCGACGGCAACAAGAAGTACGCGTTCCTGGGCGGCCAGCCCCAGGGGGAGCCGCTCGGCGGCGCCCTCTACGGCCCGAACCTGCTCCAGCACGACCCCGACGCGGGCGTGGCCTTCCTGCGCGCCTACATCCGTACCGTCAACACCTACTTCTCCGGCGACTACAAGGCGGACAAGGCGTTCACCGCCGAGCTGGCGAAGCTGCTCGGGGTGGATGCCGGGGTCCTGGCCTCGGTGCCGTCGCTCCGGATGGACTGGGAGATCCGCAAGGGCACCGCGGACCGGCTGCAGAAGGCCTACCGGGACGCCGGCGTCACCAAGGGGGCGCCGCTGCCGGAGAACAAGCTCGTCGACCGCTCCCTCTACGCGGAGGCCGTCGGCCACCGTCCGTGACCCCGCGTGCCCGGCGGACGGAACCCTGAGCACGGCCCCGGAGCGCGAACGCCGGAGCATGAACGTCGGAGCACGACAAAGGCCCGGATCCCTGAGGATCCGGGCCTTTGCCCTTCAGTAGCGGGGACAGGATTTGAACCTGCGACCTCTGGGTTATGAGCCCAGCGAGCTACCGAGCTGCTCCACCCCGCGTCGTTGTGTCTTTACTCTAACCCCGGCCCGACGACCAGCGCAAATCCCTTTCCCCGCGCCCCAGGGCCGGGCGCCAAGGGCGGCCTCCGGAGCCCGGTCCTGGGCCCCGGAGACCAGCACTACGCGCTGAGCTCCTCCTGGAGCGCCGTACGCAGCCGCGCCGCGCGCTCGGCCACCTCCGGCGGGCCCAGCTCGACGGCGTGCGCGCACCAGCTCTGCGCCTCGGCCAGCGCGCCGCGCCGGGCGGCGAGCAGCGCCAGGCGCAGCGCCGCGCGGCCGTGGCCGTCCTCGGCGGCCCGCTGCCACCACAGGGCGGCCTCGGGGAGGCTGCCCTCGCGGGCCAGCAGCAGCCCGAGGTTGAAGGCGCCGTTGCGGCTGCCGGCCTCGGCCGCCGCGCGGTACCAGTTCGCGGCCTCCACGACATCGCCGCGGGCCGCCGCGAACATGCCAACCCGCACCTGGGCTCGGCGGTGCCCCTGGCGCGCGGCCCGCTCGTACCACTGGGTGCTCTCGTCGTCCGCGGTGCGGTCGCTGTCCGCCAGGCCCTCGCCGGCCGCCGCGGCCCTGCGGTCCAGGAGGTCCGCGAGCCGGAAGGCCGCCTCCGGGCTGCCGCCGCCGGCCGCACAGCGCAGATTGCGCTCCGCGTCCTGCAGCTCGCCGTCGCGCAGCTGCACGATGGCGACCTGCAGCGCCGCCTCGGTGTGTCCGGCCGCCGCCGCCCGCTCGTACCAGACGTGCGCCGTACGCTCCTCGCCGCGCCCGGCGAAGAGGATGCCGAGGTTGAACGCCGCGTCCACGCTGCCCGCCTCGGCCGCCTTGGAGAACCACGGCTCGGCGCCCGCCGCGTCGCCGCGCTGGAGCAGCAGGATGGCCAGGGCGTTGGCGGCCTCGCGGTGCCCGGCGTAGGCGGCGCGGCGGTACCACTGCTCGCCGCCCTCGGCACGGTCCTGCGCGGCGCACAGCAGGCCGATGTTGTACGCGCCGTTGACGTCGCCGGCGTCCAGCGCGACGCGGTACCAGCGTTCGGCGGTCCCCAGCTCGCCGCGGTCGGCGTGCAGCGCGCCCAGTGCGTTGGCAGCGTTGCCATCGCCGTCCTGGGCGGCCCGCCGCCACCACTCGGCGGCGCTCTCCTCGTCCCCGGCGTCGCGCAGCAGGAAGCCCAGCGCGCAGGCGGCCCGTGCCTCGCCGTCCTTGGCGGCGGACAGGTACCAGCGGCCCGCTTCCTGGATGTCCCCGCGGTCCTCCAGGAGCGCGCCCAGCTGGAGGGCGGCCCGGCGGTGGCCGCGGGCGGCGGCCTGGCGGTACCACTGCTCGGCCTCGGCCTGCCGGGTCAGCTCCCCGTAGGCGGGCACCGTACGGCGGTCGCTGTCGCGGCCGTCCTCGATGATCCGGGCGAGGCGGTAGGCGGCCTCGCGGTGGCCGCGCTCGGCGGCCGCGCGGAACCAGCGCTCGGCGCCGACGTCGCCGCGGTGTTCGAGGAGGTCGGCGAGGGCGTACGCGCCCAGGCAGTGGCCGGATTCGGCGGACTGGCGCAGCCAGTACTCGGCGGCGGGCTCGTCGCCGCGCTCGCGGTAGTGCCGGCCGATGGCGTGCGCGGCCGCCGCGGAACCGGCGACGGCGGCGATCCGCCACCAGCCGGCGGCCTCGTCGCCGTAGCCCCGCTGGTGGAGCAGTACGCCGAGGTTGTTGGCCGCGGCGCGGTCGCCGGCCGCGGCGGCGGAGCGCAGATGCGGCTCGGCGCCGTCCAGGTCGCCGCGGCGCAGCAGCATCGCGCCCAGCGCACTCATGGCGGCGGTGTCACCCGCCTCGGCGGCCCGCCGGTGGCCGGTCTCGGTGACCGCATCGGATGCTTCGGCGGCCTCGGCGGCCTCCATCGCGTCCATCGGCAGCTCGGATTCGCGCCCGTCGTCGGGCGCATGCACAAACCGGTCCGTCTCCAACAACCTTGCCTTGTCCCCCATAACAGCCATCGTCGCATCACCTGTAACCCGCGTACACCTGGTATACCGCAGCCAGTGAGGTCACTTCAGCGGTTTGTCGACTTCCCGACACGGCGACTTGCCAAACTCAAGCACACAGGTTCACCACATCGGCAGTTCGACGCGGCCTTGACCAGCATCGGCCGAAATCGCCTACCCACACATGACGAAGGCCCGGATCCTGAAAGATCCGGGCCTTCATCTTCAGTAGCGGGGACAGGATTTGAACCTGCGACCTCTGGGTTATGAGCCCAGCGAGCTACCGAGCTGCTCCACCCCGCGTCGTGTGTCCTCACGCTATCACGATGCCGGGGAGCGCCCCGACCACGGCCGTCGTGCGGCCGCCGGCAGGTTCACCGGCGGCCGCACGCACCGCAGTTGACGCGGGGCCGCTCAGCCGCCGGACGCGCCGCCGCCCTTGCCGGACGACTTCGCCTTCTCGGACGCCTCCGCCGCCCGGTCCAGCGCCGCCTTGAGCTTCTTCTTGGCCGCGTCGTACGCGCCCAAGTCCTTGCGCTCAAGGGCCTTCTCGCCCTCGTCGTAGGCCTTCTCGGCGTCGCTCAGCGCCTGCTGCACCGTCTGGTTGGACGGCGGTTCGCCCGTATCGCCGCCGCCCGGCGGCTTGGTGCCCGTACCCTGCTCCTTCTTGCCGAAGACGACGTCCAGCGCGTCCTTGAGGGAGTTCTCCAGCACCGGCTTGCTGTCGCCGTAGCTGACCAACACCTTCTTCAGCAGCGGATAGTTGGTGCCGGCGCCGCGCAGATAGACAGGTTCGACGTACAGCAGTCCGCCGTCCAGTGGGACGGTCAGCAGATTGCCGTACTCGATCTCCGAATCGCCCTTCTTGAGGATGTTGAGCTCATTGGCGATCGTGGGATCGGAGTTGAACTTCGACTGCGCCAGCTGCGGGCCGGGCACCGGTGTCTGCGCGGGCAGTTTCAGCAGTCTGATCTTGCCGTAGTCGCGGCTCGTGGCATCGGCGTCGACGGCCATGAAGGCGCCCAGGTTGTCCTTCTTGTTGGGCGTGAAGGTCGTCGTCAGCGAGAAGGCCTGCTCCTTCTGGTCCGGCATCTTCATGCTCAGGTAGTACGGCGGCACGGAGTTGCCCGACTTGGTCGTCGGGTCGCTCGGCACCTGCCAGCGCTCCGAACCGGAGTAGAACGTGCCCGGGTCGGTGACGTGGTAGGTGGTCAGCAGCTGCCGCTGCACCTTGAACAGGTCCTGCGGATACCGCAGATGGGCCTTCAGCTCGGGGCTGATGGCGTCCTTCTTCGTGACCGTGCCGGGGAACGACTTCATCCAGGTCTTGAGGACCGGGTCCTTCTCGTCCCACTGATAGAGCTTGACCGAACCGTCATAGGCATCGACCGTCGCCTTGACCGAGTTGCGGATGTAGTTGACCTGGTTCTCCTGGGCCACCACCGCCCGCTGTCCGTCCGTGAGCGAATCGGCCGTGGTGTCCCCCAGCGTGGTGCGCGAGGCGTACGGGTAGCCGTTGCTGGTGGTGTAGGCGTCCACGATCCACTGGATCCGGCCCTTGATGACCGCCGGGTAGGCATCGCCGTCGATGGTCAGCCAGGGCGCGACCGCCTCGACCCGCTCCTTGGGCGTGCGGTTGTACAGGATGCGCGAGCCGTCGCCGATCGCGCCGGAGTAGAGGATCTGCGGCTCGCCGAACGCCACCGCGTACGCGGCGCGGTTGATCGGGTTGGACAGATTCACCCCGCTCTTGCCCTTGTAGCGATAGTTCTTCTCGCCGGTGTCGTCGGAATAGTCCAGTTCCTGCTGGGGACCGCCGACGATCGAATACTGCGAGGTCTTCTCGCCGTAGTACACCCGCTGCTCGTACTTGGGGAGCTGCCCCTTGGCCGGCAGGTCCGACTCGCTGTACTTCGGGCCGCCGCCGTCGGCCGTCTCGGTCCCCTTCGCGGCGACCGCGCCATAGCCGTGGGTGTACTTGAAGTGGTCGTTGATCCAGTTGTGGTCCGAGATCCCGGCGACGTTCAGCTCGCGCAGACCGATGACGGTGTCCTGCTCGACGCCGTTCTTGTCCTTGTAGCGGTCGACGTCAAGGGTGGAGGGGAACTGGTAGTACGCCCGCACCTGCTGCTGTTGCTGGAAGGCCGGCGAGACCACGTTCGGGTCGAGCAGCCGCATGCTGGCCGTGGTGTCCGCCGCGTCCCGCAGCCGCTGCTTGTCCTCCTTGTCGACGGGCTTGTCGTCGCCGTTGTACCGCCTGACCTCGGAGTCCTTGATGCCGTACGCGTCCCGGGTCGCCTTGATGTTGCGTTTGATGTACGGCGCTTCCTTGCTCGCCTCGTTCGGCTGGACCTGGAACTTCTGCACGATCGCCGGATACAGCCCGCCGATCAGGACCGCCGAGAGCACCATCAGGCCGAAGCCGATCACCGGCAGCTGCCAGGTGCGGCGCCAGAGCGTGGCGAAGAACAGCACCGCGCAGATCGCCGCGATGAAGAACAGGATGGTCTTCGCCGGCAGATAGGCATGCGCATCGACATAGCGCAACCCGTTCCAGTTCTCCGCCGACTTCAGGCCGCTGGACTTCACCGCCAGGCCGTAGCGGTCCAGCCAGTAGGCGATGGCCTTCAGCGAGACGAAGATGCCCAGCAGCACCGACAGATGGCCGGTGGCGGCGGCCGTCGCCCGGGAGCCGGGGCTGGTCACCCGCAGCCCGCCGTACAGGTAGTGCGTCAGCGCCGCGGCGACGAGGCACAGCACCGCACAGGCGAAGCCGAAGCTGAGCAGAAAGCGGTACCAGGGCAGATCGAAGGCATAGAACGCGACGTCCTTACCGAACTGCGGATCCTTCTGCCCGAATTGCACGCCATTGACCCATTGCAGCCAGGTACGCCACTCGCCGGACGCGGACGCACCCGCGATCAGCCCGATCACCGCCGTGATCGCGATCAGCGCCCACTTCTTGAACGGGGCGATGCCCATCCGGTAGCGGTCCAGGCTCTGCTGCTCCATGGACATCGCGCTCAGCGGCGGCCGCAGCCGGTGCGCCAGCCAGATGTTGAGGCCGACGGCCACCGCCATCACGGCGCCGAAGGCGAAGAACAGACCGATCTTGGTCCACAGGGTCGTGGTGAAGACCGAGGAGTAATTGACCGAGCGGTACCAGAGCCAGTCGGTCCAGAACCCGGAGAACATCACGAAGAGCATGGCCAGCACGGCCAGTACGCCCAGCGTCATGAGCAGGGTCCTCGCCCGCCGGGACGGTCGGCCGACTCTGATCCGTGGCCCGGAAGGTCCTGAGCCGCGGTCCGGCATCTGGAAAGCCAAGGTGCGCACCTCGAAATTCGCTGTTGTGTGGAACAGGCCCGGCGATAGTAGGACCCAGTGATGCAACTTACGAAGGCTTTACTCGGTTCCCGATTTCCGGGACGGACAAGGCACGATGTTGAGCATGACCGACCTTCCTGGCTCTCCCGCCGCCGGCACCCCCCTCGCCGCCGACCCACTGACCCGCGCCGTACTCGAGATCGACGAGTACGCCGCCGGGCTCGGCTGGGACCAGCCCGCCCGACTGTTCGCCCTCGTCGACACCGCCAAGCTGCGTGATCAGGAGCCCTCGCTCGCCGCCCAGCTCGGCATCGACGACTCCACCACCGCCTCCCTGACCCCCGTCGAGCAGGACGAGATCCCGGCCGGCGCCCCGCTGGACGAGTTCCTCGCCACCATCGCCTGGCCGGACGCCGTCGCCGGCTGCGCGCTGACCGTGGAGCGGCTGATGCTGCCGCCGTCCGCCGAGGACTCCGTGCCCCAGGGCATGGACGAGGCGCAGCTCGCCAAGTGGGTCGCCGAGCACCCGGACCGTCAGGAGGTCCGTATGACGGTGGCCGTGCTGCGCGACGGTGCGCGCGAATCGGCGCTGCGGCTGCGCGAGAAGGACTCCACGTCCGAGGTCCTCACCGGCTCCGCGCTGGTGCCGGGTCTCGCGGACGCGCTGGCCGCGACCTTCGAGGCGTAGGACGGGCCCTCGGCCCGTCCCCGACGCCCTCCCCGTGTGACCTACGACCGGCCTGCCGGGCTGCAGCTCGGCAGGCCGGCGGTGTCGCCCTTACGGATCTTCTCCAGTGCCTTGACGGCGTCGCCTATGGTGCCGACCTTCACCAGGGTCAGGCCCTGCGGGGTGTCCTTGGCGGCGGCCGCGCAGTTCTCCTTCGGCGTCAGGAAGAACTGCGCGCCCTTGTCCCGGGCGCCGACCGTCTTCATCGAGATGCCGCCGATCGGGCCGACCTTGCCCTTGTCGTCGATGGTGCCCGTACCGGCCACGAACTTGCCGCCGGTCATGTTGCCGGGCGTCAGCTTGTCGACGATGCCGAGCGCGAACATCAGCCCGGCGCTGGGCCCGCCCACATCGGCCAGCTTGATGTCGATGGGGAACGGGAAGATGTGGTCCACACCGGCCTGGATGCCCACGATGGCCCGGCCGTCCTGCGCCTTGGCCGTGGTGACGGCGATCCGCTGCTGCCCGCCCTCGGGCCTGTGGCCCTTCTTCTCCGCCGCGGCCGCCACCTTGGCGGGGATGATCGTGAAGACGGCCTTCTCGCCCGGCTTGTGCCGGGTGACGAGCTTGGCGACATCGCCGACCGCCTTGACCTTCTTGCCGTCCACGGCCGTGATCACATCGCCCGCGTGCAGCCGCCCGTCGGCCGGCTTGTCCTTCATGACGGAGGCCACCACCGTCTGCGCCGCCACCGGGATGTGCAGCTGCTGGAGCGCCGCGACCTTGGCGCTCTCCTGGGACTGGGTGAACTCCTCGGCGTTCTCCTGGTCGGCCTGCTCGGCCGTCTGCCCCTCGGGGTAGAGCGTCTTGTGCGGCACCACGGCGCTGTCGTGGTCCAGCCAGCCGACGAGCGCGTAGAAGACGTTCATGCTGTAGTCGGGGCCCGTGACCCGGACCGTGGTCATGTTGAGATGACCGGTCGGCTGGTACGTCTTGTGCCCGGCGATCTGCAGCACCGGCGAGCCGTCGTGATCGCCGAGGGTGTTCACCGTCGGTCCCGGTGACATCTCGGAGTACGGCGCGGGGATCAGCACCGCCGTGCAGAGCAGCGCGATCAGCATCAGTGTCGAGGCGAGCAGCGTCGCGGTGCGGCGTGGCATGGAACGACAGTACGGGACGGGTATGACAACCGGCCCGCGGGGCCGTCCGTACGGGAACGCGGAGCTAGGGCCGTTGCTCACGCATACGCCGGGAGGCCGTCAGGCGGCGTCCGAGGCAGCATCGGAAACGGAATGTTCCCGCTCCATCGCCTCACGGAACCGGGCGTAGCCGGCGAGCTCCTCGCCGTCCCCGGCCTTACGGCTGCGCTGGGTCCAGGTACTCCACACCGTGGCAGCAAGCGCGGCCAGAACCGGAACCAGCAACCACAGGAGCGCACCCACAGCGACCTCCCAACCCCTTGTACGACCGCAATCGACGATTAGCAGATTAACCATCCGATGGGTCAACGGTTACGCCAGGGGGCGGGTTACGCAACCGGAGCAATGGCGGCCGCCGCCCCCGTTAAACCCCTACCCACTCCTCTGCACCATCACTGAACGTCTGGTGCTTCCAGATGGGAACCTGGTGTTTGAGGTCGTCGATCAGCATGCGACACGCCTCGAACGCCTCGCCCCGGTGCGGGCAGGAGACCGCCACGACGACCGCCAGATCACCGATGGCCAGATCACCCACTCGGTGTACGGCGGCCAGCGCCCGGACGGGGTACTCCGCGACCACCTTCTCGGCGATCTTGCGGATCTCCTCCTCGGCGGAGGGGTGCGCAGAGTAGCCGAGCCCCTCGACGTCCGCACCGCCGTCGTGCGAACGGACCGTGCCGACGAACAGCGCCGTACCGCCCGCCGCGGCATCCCCGACGGCCGCGAAGACCTCGTCCACGGACAGCGCGGTGTCGCGGATCGCGATGAGCCTGATCGGGTCCGCGGCGGCCTGCTCTCCGGGGTGGTCGTGGCCAGGGCGTGAGGTATCGGCTGACATGCTCCCATCGTGCCGTACCCGGGCGCGCGGGGGAATTGCCGATTCCACCGGGCGTCCGGGCGGCCGTATGGAGGCTCATACAGCCCACCGGCCCCGCCGCCTCAGAGGCGGCGCCGGGCCTTGCGGGCGCGGCGGACCAGGGCTGCGGTGCCCAGGAGGGCGACGGTGGCGCCGGCGGCTCCGGCGGCGGTGGCGTCCTTGCGGCCCAGGCGGCGGCCTGCGACGGTGTGGCGGCCGGCGGCCTCCTCCAGGAGCTCGGCCAGCACCTCCTCGTTCGTCCACTTCGGCCGCCAGCCCGCCTCGTGCAGGCGGCTGCCGCTGACCACCCAGGGGTGCATCGTGTACGCGAGGTCCCCGGCGGGCGACGGGGTCAGCCCGATGCGGTGCAGCCGGGCGGCGGCGCCCAGGGCGACCGAGGACGGCAGCTCCATGCGCCGGATCCCGGACAGCTCCTCGACCTCCTCCTGTTCCAGCCAGCCGTCGCAGCCCACCGCCAGCTCGCCGTCGACCTTCTCCAGGGCGGCGTACTCCAGGGCGCTGACCAGGTCCTCGACATGGCAGAACTGCCAGGCCGGGCGGGATCCGGCGACGACCAGGAGGCGGGGTGACTCGAAATAGCGGGTCAGGGCGGTGTCGGTGCCGCCCACCAGGACGGTGGGGCGCAGGACGGTGACGTTCAGGCCGGGGTGGGCGCGGGGCGCCCGGTGGGCCAGGTGCTCGATCTCCAGGAGGTCGCCGACGCCGGTGGCGTCCGCGGTGGCGCGCAGCTCGGCGTCCTCCGCGAGCGGAACATCGTTGTCGGGCAGCGCGCCGTAGACCATGGCGGAGGTGCACAGCACCACCCGGTGCACACCGGCCGCCGCGGCGGCGGTCAGGACGGTCTGGGTGCCGCGCACGTTGTAGGCGGTGCGGGCGGCGGCGTCGGTCTCCAGGTCGAGATCGAGCGCAAGGTGGACGACGACATCGGCGCCGCGCAGTTTGTCGGCAATGGCCGGGTCGCGGACGTCCAGGACGTGCCACTGCGCCTCCTCGACCTCGCCGCGCCGCTCGTCGATGGCCACGACCTGCTTGATCTCGTCGGATGCCACCAGGGCGCGGGTGAGCAGCGCGCCGACCCCGGAGGCGGCTCCGGTGACGGCCACGACGGGCCGGCGCAGCGGCCGGCCGGCGGCCTCGCTTGCGCCGTTGCCTGCCGGCTCGGGCTTGGCCGCAGCGTTTCGCGCTGCGCGAACGGTCGGATCTGGGGAACTCACCGGGCGTCTCCAGCGGTTGAATTCAGTACGCACGCGAGATGACGCGTACGTACCAGGTGCCGTCCATCCTGCCGCAGGCACCGCCCCGGCGAAGCACCGAGCCCCGAAGCGGGCGGGGTGTCTACGCTGGAGGTGATGTCGGGCAGCCGCCGTCGGCTCCTGCCGATGGCCCTACGAGCCGAGGAAACCCGTGAGTGACACCCCATTTGGATTCGGCCTTCCGCCGGAGGAGCCGGAGGACGGCGACAACGGCAAGAAGAAGGGCGGCCAGGGAGGTAGCCAGGGCCCCGCGGACCCCTTCGGGTTCGGCGGCGGGAGCGGCGGCGCGGACAATCCGTTCGCGGCGCTCTTCGGCGGCATGGGCGGCCCCAGCGGCGAGATGAACCCTGGCGACCTGGGCGCCGCCTTCCAGAAGCTCGGCCAGATGCTCTCGTACGAGGGCGGCCCGGTGAACTGGGACATGGCCAAGGACATCGCGCGGCAGACCGTCGCGCAGGGCGCCGAGGACGGCAGCAAGGACGCGAGCCTGTCGCCGGGCGAGCGGTCGGCGGTCGAGGAGGCCGTGCGGCTGGCGGACCTGTGGCTGGACGGTGTGACGTCGCTGCCGTCGGGCTCCGGATCGGTGGTGGCCTGGAGCCGCGCCGAGTGGGTCGAGGAGACCCTGCCGGTGTGGAAGGACCTGGTCAATCCGCTCGCCGAGCGCGTGGGGTCGGCGATGGGCGATGTGCTGCCCGGGGAGATGCAGGCCATGGCGGGCCCGCTGCTCGGGATGATGCGCTCCATGGGCGGTGCGATGTTCGGCACCCAGATCGGCCAGGCGCTGGGGGTGCTCGCCGGTGAGGTCGTCGGCTCGACGGACATCGGGCTGCCGCTGGGTCCGGCCGGCAGGGCCGCGCTGCTGCCCGGGAACATCACGAGGTTCGGCTCGGGCCTGGGCGTGCCGGAGGAGGAGGTGCGGCTGTACCTGGCCCTGCGGGAGGCCGCTCACCAGCGCCTCTTCGCGCATGTGCCGTGGCTGCGCTCGCATCTGTTCGGTGCCGTCGAGGGCTACGCCCGCGGCATCAAGGTCGATACGACCAAGCTGGAGGACGTGGTCGGGCAGATCGACCCGCAGCATCCCGAGGAGCTGCAGAACGCCCTGCAGCAGGGCATGTTCCAGCCCGAGGACACCCCGGAGCAGAAGGCGGCGCTGGCCCGCCTGGAGACCGCGCTGGCGCTGGTCGAGGGCTGGGTGGACGCGGTGGTGCACGCCGCCGCCAAGCCGCATCTGCCGTCGGCGGACAAGCTGCGGGAGACGCTGCGGCGCCGCCGGGCGAGCGGCGGCCCGGCCGAGCAGACGTTCTCCACCCTGATCGGTCTCCAGCTGCGTCCGCGGCGGCTGCGGGATGCCTCGCGGCTGTGGGCCTCGCTCACGGACGCCCGGGGCCTGGAGGGCCGCGACGGCCTGTGGGCGCATCCGGACATGCTGCCGACGGCGGCCGACCTGGACGATCCGGACGGCTTCGTGCACCACGAGCAGCCGGACTTCTCCGAGCTCGACAAGATGCTCGGCGAGGCGGCGCGCGGCGGCAAGCCGGATCTGTCCAAGCCCGCCGAGGACGCCGACGGCCCGGACGGAGCGGCCGGCGACGGCAAGGCCTCCGACGACGACAAGGGTGACGACGGCCGGTGAGTCTGCGTGAGGACGCGGCGCGGGTGCTCAAGGAGTGGCCCGCGCCGTCGGACGACCAGGAGCGGCTGCGGCTGGCGTATCTCGACCATCTCGCCGCCCACCAGGACGGCATGTGGAAGCCGTGCAAGGACGGCCACATCACGGCGAGCGCCCTGGTGATCGATCCGGCCGGCGGCCGGGTGCTGCTCACCTTGCACCGCAAGCTGGAGATGTGGCTGCAGATGGGCGGGCACTGCGAGCCACAGGACGCGACGTTGGCGGAAGCGGCCCTGAGGGAGGCCCGGGAGGAGTCCGGGATCGCCCAGGGGCTGGCCCTGCTGCCCGGCGGGCCGGTGCGGCTGGACCGTCATCACACGCCCTGTGCCTGGCATCTGGACGTCCAGTACGCCGCGCTGGCCCCCGAGGGCGCCGAGGCGGCGATCAGCGACGAGTCGCTGGACCTGCGCTGGTTCCGGTACGACGAGGTGGCCTCCGTCGCCGATGCGTCGGTGGTGCGCCTGGTGGAGCGCACCCGCGCGCTGTTGCGGCAGTCCGCCTGAGGACGCGTCCGGCGCCCGTCCCCGGCGAGGGGCGGGCGCCGGATTCGCGGGCGCGGCAGGTCAGTTGGTGAAGATGTTGCCCTGGTTGGCTCCGTGGGCGCCGTGCTGGCCCATGCCGAACTGGGCGGCCATCCCGGACCCGATCACGGCGTTCTGCGGCGGCAGCAGCTCGCTGGGCTGCACCAGCGCATAGCCCTGCCCGAGGAAGCTGAGCTCCCAGCCCTCGCCGGTGTTGCCGCGCCGCCGCCACACCCCGGAGGAGTGCGTCTGCGCCTGCATCTGCACCCGCAGCGACTTGGACCAGGCGACCACCGCATCGGCGTCGGCGTTGACGTACTTCTCGGGCGTGACCTGCAGCATCAGCGGCTGGCCGGAGGTCATCAGCACGACCTTGCCCTGCCCGGAGATGTTGAGCTGGTACTTGCCGGTGCCGGCGATGCCGTACTGGCTGTCGACGGAGACGACGTCCCAGTGGAGGGCGGAGTCCAGCGCCAGGACATAGCTGCTGTCGACGGTCAGGCCCTGGTGGTCGACGTCGACGACGTGGATGTACTGGGCGAGGTTGGCCAGATAGACCGTGCCCTGGCCGGAGACCCGCATCAGGTCCAGGCCCTCGCCGGAGACCGCGCGGGCGTGGTGCTGGCCCTGGGTCTGGTAGTTGCCCTCGAATTCCAGCAGGCCCTGATAGGCGACCATGCTGCCCTTACGGGCGAGGAGGTCTTCGTGGCCGGTAAGGGCCACCCGCAGCAACTGATCGTTCTGCAGGGCGTAGCGGTCCTGGGTCTGTGCCTCGGTGAAGGCGAAAAGCGGACTCTGCATGGCGTGTTCGGTCCTCCCCCTCAGCCCCGGGCCCGGAGCCGGTCGGTGCTGTCCTCGCTGGGCTGGACGACGACGAACCCCTGGCCGGAGAAGCCCAGTTGGTATGCCTCGCCGCTGCCGCGTCCGATCATCGAGGACGCCTTGAAGCTGCGCTTGCCCTTCATCTTGAGGTTGGTCGACCAGGCGACCAGCGCGTCCGGGTCGACATAGGTCTCGTCGTCGCCGCGGCCGCAGTCGACGACGACGGGCGCGCCCCGGGAGGTCAGCGCGACCCAGCCGGTGCCGGCGATGCCGACGTTGAAGAGCCCCTGGCCGGCGAACTTCGCCATGCCCTTGACGCGCTGCACGCCCCACTGGAGGTGGGCGTCGAAGGCGAGGATGTTGGTGCCGTTGACGGAGAGCGCATCGTCGTTGAGGTTGATGCAGACCACATCGGCGCCGTAGTCGGCGAGGAAGAGCAGGCCGTCCCCGGAGCACTTCATCAGCGGGGCGCCCTCGCCGGTCAGCCACTGGGAGGCCATCTGGCGGACGGCGGGCGGGTTGGGCTCGTACTGGACGAAGCCTTCGTAGGCGACCATCGAGCCGGTGCGTGCGAAGACGTCCTGGCCGCTCTGCATGGCGATCTTCACCATGGCGCTGCCGTGGTTCTCCATACGGGCGGCGGGCGGGGTCGGGACGTAGCCCGACAGCTGCTGCTGGGTCATGATTACGGGCTCCCTCAGACCTCGTAGGGCTGGACGACGATGAAGTTGCCGGGCGCGCCCCGGAACTGGAGGTTCACGCTCTCGCCGGAGTGGCCCGGGTAGGCCTGCCGGCGCACGCTCACCTGGCTGGAGATGATCACCTGGGAGGCGGCGGACCAGGCCACGATGGCGTTGGCGTCGGCGAAAGTGGTCGGGGTGACCGGCAGCACGACGGGCGTGCCCTGGGTCTTGACGACGAGGGTGCCGGTCCCCTGGAACTGCATGGTGAACAGGGCGCCACCGGGGATGCCGTGGCCCTCGATGCGGCGGACCTCGTGCTGCAGCGATTCGTCGAAGGCGAGCACGCTTTCGGCGGAGACGCAGATGGCGTCGCCCTGCAGCTCGATGGGGTGGACATGGGCGCTGTTCTCCGCGAAGAAGACCTGGCCCTGGCCGGTGCAGCGCATCAGCTGCATCTCCTGGCCGGTGGCGTTGCCGGTGATCCGGCCGCGGAAGCCGGCGCCCTTGTAGCCGAAGTCGACCTTGCCCTGGTAGAGCACCATGCTGCCCTGCTTGGCGAGCACCGGCTGTCCGTCGACGCCGAGGTCGACGCGGATCAGCTTGGCGTTCTGCGGGGTCCAGCGCAGGCCGGTGGGCGCTTCCTTGTACTTGTCCAGGACGACGCCCAGTCCGGGGGCGGCGGGAGCGCCGCCCTGGTGGGGGGCGGCCGGGGCCTGGCCCGGATACGGGGCGCCGTGGGGCGGCTGCTGGCCGTACGGGGCGGGCTGGCCGGGGAACTGGCCGGGCTGGCCGTAGGGGTCCTGTCCCGGCACCGGCTGGCCGGGCGCCGGCTGGCCGTACGGGGGCGCCTGCGGGGCCTGCTGTCCGGGGTAGCCGCCGGGCGCGGGCTGGCCGTAGGGCGCGGGCTGCTGCTGTCCGGGCGGACCGGGCACGCCGGGCGGCGGCGGGACCTGGCCACCGGGCGGAACCATGGGGGCGGCGATCGTCGGGGCGTTGTGCACCTGCGGCGCGACGGGCGCCTGGGGCTGCTGGGGCTGCTGCACCTGCGGCTGCTGCGGGACCGCTGGGGGCGCGCCCTGGGGCGGGCCGAAGTCGGGCGCGGGCTGCTGCGGCGGTACGGGCGCGGCGGGGGCCGCGAAGGACGGCGCGGGCACGGGAGCCCCGCCGGCCGGCGGCGCGAAACCGGGTGCCCCCTGGGCCGCGGCCGGCGGCGCCTCCGCCTCTTCGGCGACCTCGCCGCCGAAGTTCTTCAGCAGGGCCTCCAGGCCGCCGTCGAAGCCCTGGCCGACCGCGGCGAACCGCCAGACGTCCTTGAGGTAGAAGTCGCCGAGCATGACGGCGCGTTCGGTGCTGAACTCGCTGCCGTCGAAGGAGTAACGGGCGACTTCCTCGCCGCCGGCCACGATCCGGATGTAGCCGGGGCCGATCTGGGAGATCTGGCCCGCGCCGTCGAGCGCCGCGGTGAAGGACAGCTTCTGGATGTGCGGCGGGATCTTGTCGAGGGTGACCCGGAAGGACTCGGCGTCGCCGGCCTGCGCGCCGAGCAGCTGGATCGACTCCTCGGGCGACTTGGGCTGGTTGAAGAAGATGAAGTAACGGTCGTCCGACAGCCGCTCCCCGGCGTCCAGACCGAAACAGCTGATGTCGAAGGTCAGGCCGGATCCGCCGATCTGCACGCCGACGTACAGATCCGTTCCCGCCGTCAGATCACTGACCTTGGCCTTGTGGCCCCGCTGGAATTCCCTGGCCATACGTTACGACCGTCCCCCGCTCCCGCTGTGAGTTCGTCAGCGCCAGGCTAACCGCTGCCGCCGACAACGGGCGATGCCGGGTGCATTGCCAATGCCGCCCGGCGCGGCCGTCATTCGCTGCGCGCCGCGGGCAGATGCGGCAACCTGTCGGCCGCGACGACCCCTTCGAGGTAGCCGCGGGCCCGTTCCGTACGCGGATAGGACTCCAGCAGGCGCCAGAACCCCGGGCCGTGGCCGGGGACGAGGAGATGGGCGAGCTCATGCAGCAGGACGTAATCGATGACGTACTCCGGCATGCCCTGCAGACGGTGCGAGAGACGGATGCTGCCCTCGGCCGGGGTGCACGATCCCCAGCGGGTGTTCTGATTGGTCACCCAGCGCACGGACGCGGGCCGGGCGCGGCCCTCAAGGAACTGGCCCGACAGCCGCTCGGCCCGCTCGGCGAGCTCGCTGTCGCCCAGCATCCGCTTGCTCTCCTGGGCGGCGAGCTTGTCCAGCATGACGGTGACCCAGCGCTGCTCCTCGGCCTCCGACATACGGGCCGGGATCAGGACCACCGTACGGTCGCCCTCGCGGTACGCGGAGACCGTTCTGCGCCGCCGTGAGCTGCGGCGCACCTCGACCGCACGCGCCCCCGATCCGCGGGCCTTCGGGCTCTGGGCAGCCCCGCGCGAAGTGTCTGCGGCGCGGCGCAGGGGTGTCTCTCCGGAGCCGCGTGGGGAAGGGTCGGCGGGCACGCGCCCGACGTTACCCGCTGGCCCCGGGCGAAGTCCCGCCCGGCGGACGGTTCGCCGCCGAAACACTCCATGGTGCGCACCGCTTGCCCGACAAATACCTGATGCCGGTGGATAACCCCCCTGTGGATAACTCCCACGCCGCTTGCGTCTGCCGCATGCTGAGCGCAGGACGACGAAAGACGGGGGGCGGCTCATGCATCCGATGCTCAAGCCCGCGCTGCGGCGCGGCTGGCCGGACAGGGAAACGGTGCGGTTCGGGGTGGCACCGGCGCACGCGAAGGTGGTGCGGCCGGTCGACACCGCGACCGGCAGCTTCCTGGGAATGATCGACGGCACCCGCACCCTGCGGCAGCTGGTCGCGGCGGCCGGGGCACTGGACCTCCCACCCGCACATGCGCGAGGTGTGGTGGAACGCCTGGGCGCGGCCGGACTGCTGGAGGCCCCGGCCGCGGGCGGCCCGGCGGCCGATGCGGTACGGGCGGACGGCCCGGCGTTCGAGCGGCTGCGGCCGGATCTGGCGTCGCTGTCGGTGCGGCATCCCGAAGCGGCGGGCGCCCTGGGCCGGATGGGGGCACGGCGGGGAGTCCGGGTACGGGTGCGCGGGACGGGGCGGGTGGGGGCCGCGGTCGCGGCGCTGCTCTCGGCCTCGGGGCTCGGGCGGGTGGAGGTGCTGGACGGCGGCACCGTCGAACCGTGGGACGTCACACCGGGCGGACTGCCGGCCGAGCGGATCGGCGAGCGGCGCGACGCCTCCGCCCGGCGGCTGGTCCAGGAGGCATCCCCCTGGAGCCGCCCGCCGCGGCCACGGGGTCCGGTCAGCGATTCCGGCGAGCCGGGACTGTCCCTGGTGGTGCTCACCCCGCGCGACGGCCTCGCCGCGTACGCCCCCGACCCCGTCCTGTCCGAACCGCTGCTCACGGCCGGCATTCCGCATCTTTACGCCGGTGTGATCGAGGGCACGGGAGTGGTGGGTCCGCTGGTCCTGCCGGGCGGTTCGGCGTGCGCCCGGTGCGACGAGTTGGCGCGTACGGATGCGGAGCCGGCGTGGCCCCGGCTGCTCTCGCAGTGGCGGTCGGGACGGGCGTCGACCGCCGTACCTGCCTGTGATGCCGCACTGGCGACGGCGGTGGCCGGGCTCGCCGCCGTGCAGGCGCTGACGTTCCTCGACGGCGAACTCCCGCCGTGCACAGGGGCGCGGATGGAGCTTGCGCTGCCGTGTGCGAGCGTGCGCACGGTGCGGATCGGGCCGCATCGCGAGTGCGGCTGCGGTGCCGCCGCTTCAGCCGGTTGGGCGGGCGCCTCGGATTCTCGAACACGAGACGCCACAATGACGGAGTAACCCCGGTAGGGGGACAGTGTGAGTTGGAGGGGCGCATGTCTGATCTTCCCCGCAAGGCGGTCACCCGCACCGCCAAGCTGGCCGCTCTGCCGCTGGGGTTCGCCGGCCGTGCCACCTGGGGCCTGGGTAAGCGGATAGGCGGCAGATCCGCCGAGATCGTCGGTCGCGAGCTCCAACAGCGCACCGCGGAACAGCTCTTCAAGGTGCTCGGCGAGCTGAAGGGCGGTGCGATGAAGTTCGGGCAGGCGCTGTCGGTCTTCGAGTCCGCGCTGCCGGAGGAGATCGCCGGGCCCTACCGCGCCGCGCTGACGAAGCTTCAGGAAGCGGCGCCGCCGATGCCGACCGGCACGGTGCATTCCGTGCTGACGGAGCGGCTCGGTGACGACTGGCGGGAGCTGTTCGAGGAGTTCGAGGACAAGCCGGCGGCCGCCGCATCCATCGGCCAGGTGCACCGGGCGGTGTGGCACGACGGCCGCGAGGTGGCCGTCAAGGTGCAGTATCCCGGGGCGGGCAAGGCACTCCTGTCGGACCTCACCCAGCTGAGCCGGTTCGCGCGGCTGCTGGGGCCCCTGATCCCGGGCATGGACATCAAGCCGCTGATCACCGAGCTGCGCGACCGGGTCTCCGAGGAGCTGGACTACGCCCTGGAGGCCGAGGCCCAGCAGGCGCATGCCGAGGAGTTCGCCGACGACCCGGATGTGGTCGTACCGGCCGTCATCCACCAGAGCGACCAGGTGCTGGTGACGGAGTGGATGGACGGCGTACCGCTGTCCGAGATCATCGCGGACGGCACCGAGGAGCAGCGGGACCGGGCCGGACAGCTCCTGGCCCGCTTCCTCTTCTCCGGCCCGGCCCGCACCGGCCTGCTGCACGCCGACCCGCATCCGGGCAACTTCCGGCTGCTGACCGGCGACGACCCGGACGGGCCCGCCGACCGGTGGCGGCTGGGGGTGCTGGACTTCGGCACGGTGGACCGGCTGCCCGAGGGCCTGCCGCCGACCATCGGCAGCTCGCTGCGGATGACGCTGGAAGGCGAGGCCGAAGCGGTCTACCAGCTGCTGTGCGAGGAGGGCTTCGTCAAGGACACCATCGAGCTGGATCCGGACGCGGTACTGGAATATCTGCTGCCGATCATCGAACCGGCGCAGGTCGAGGAGTTCACCTTCACCCGCGACTGGATGCGCCGGCAGGCGACCCGGATCGGCGACCCCCGATCCCCCGCCCACCAGTTGGGCAAGCGGCTCAATCTGCCGCCCGCGTATCTGCTGATCCACCGTGTGACCTTGAGCACCATCGGAGTGCTGTGCCAGCTGGGGGCGACGGTACGGCTCCGGGACGAGCTGGCGGCGTGGCTGCCCGGGTTCGTGGCGGAAGAGCCGGAAGAGGAAGAGGCCGGGCTGACGGCGGAGGAGGCGGACATCGTCCAGGAGATCGACGCGGACATCGAGGCCGCCGCCCGCGCCGAGGAGGAGAAGGAGCCCCTCCGGGAGAGCCCCGCCTGAGCGCGCGGCCCGGCGGGCCGGGCGGCTTCCGCGGTGGCCGCCCGCCCGCCCCTCACCACCAGCTGGAGTCCAGCCGCCCCTCGATGGCCCGGATGTGTTCCCGCGCGCAGGCCTCACAGAAGTAACGACGCTCGCCGTTCTCGACGGAGCAGGTCCAGGTCGGCGGTGTGCCCTCGGCGACCGCGCCACAGCCGGCACACACGGTGTGGTCGCCGGTCAACTCCGCCTGTTCATGCGTCTGCTGTTCCACCATCCGACGATATCCCCGCCAACGGCATCAACCCGGATACAACGCCGCAACGTCACACGGGGCCCGCCCTTCCGGACGGACCCCGTGTGGTGGATGCAGACCCCCGTTACTGCATCACGGCCATGGCCAGCGCGCGGCGGGCGCGCAGCGACGCACGCTCGGCGCGCCGCTGCATACGCCGCGCGGCGGCGAGCCGGTGCGCCCTGCGTTCGGATTCGGCCTCCCGAAGGCGTTCATGCATATGCGCACGCGCCAGGGCTTCTGGAATGAGTTGCATGGCGTGGTTCCTGTTCTGACGCGACTCGATCGCGTCGGCGTTCACGGGGGCGGGCGTGTCGGTGAGGGTGGAGTTCATCGTGGGGTCCTGCTTCTTGGGATCCCGTGTGCCGGGACGGTCGATCGTTCCTGTGCCGGTGGTGTTCATGCCGCGACCGGGTTCTTGCGCGGACGGCCACGCGGACGCTTGCGGGCCACCACAACGCCCTGGACGAAGAGCTCTCCGCCCCAGACGCCCCACGGCTCACGGCGGTCCTTGGCGCCGGCGAGGCATGCCTCGCGGACGGGACAGGTCTGACACAGCGTCTTGGCGTACTCGACGTCGGCCGGGGACTCCGCGAAGAAGACCTCGGGGTCATAGGTGCGGCACGGGACGGCGGTGCCAAGGCGGTCGATCTCGTCGTCGAGCTCGGTGAGGGGCAGCAAGGAGTTCTCCTGGGGGTCGGGCGGAGGGATCAGGTCGGTCGCTACGGACGGGGTGTGCGTCTGCAGTTGCACGGTGTGTGTTCCTCGTCTGTTTCGGCCCGGCTGGTGGCGGGCGCGTGGGGCAAACAAAAGGGCCGCGGATCCCGGTGTGGGTTCCGCGGCCCTGGAAGGTGCCGACCTGATCTGCCGATCAGGCTGGATCTCTCCAGGGTTCGAGGCCGCGGTAGGCCCACATTTCATGCTGCTTGCGGTACTGCTCCGGGGATCCGGCACCATTGGCCGCCGCTTCGAAGGCAAAGGCATCCGCCTGTGCCGCCGCTGCTGCTACCTCAGGTGCCTCGGTCGGTCGCGTGGTGCGCTCGCTGCGCGTCAGCACAGCGATGAGCTCGGGGCGAGCGACCTGGGTACCGGACAGGCGGCCGAAGCCGGACAGACCGGTGCCAGGGAGCGAGGAGCCGAGGGCGCAGGTGGCGACGACCGAGAGATCGGTCATTTTGTTGGTCTCGATGAAGCTGATCACTGGGCTCGCCTCCTCTCGGCGTCTCGGTGGACCGGGGATCCCGTTCCAGGCTCGTTCAAGTACAGCACGGATCCATCGGATCTCGGAAGATTCCGTTGTCTCCGTTGCTTGTGAAGGCTATGGGGCTGCGCTCCACACACGCAAACTATTTTTCCGACGAGTTTTTCGCGGCGCCTTCGGATGCCTCCTCCGGCACGTCCACGAGGTCCTCGCCGGCGCAGAGTGCCAGCACATCCGCCCCGTAGCGGTCCAGCTTTCGCCGTCCCACCCCTGAGATGCCCGCAAGCTCCGATTCGGTTCCCGGAACCGCCTCGGAAATCGCCATCAGCGTCTTGTCGGTGAAGACGCAGTACGCCGGCTGCCGCGTCAGCGCGGCCTGTTCGGCGCGCCAGTCCCGCAGCCGCTCGTACAGCGCCTCGTCGATCTCCGACGGGCACTCCTCACAGCGCATCAGCTTCATCTCGCCCGCATCCGTCAGGGTCTTGTTGCAGACCCGGCAGCGGGCCGGGCGGCGGTCCCGGCGCCGGGTCGCCCCCGCCGCCGCACCGCCGCGCTCGACGCCGCCCGTGACCGCCCCGGCCGGGCGGCGCCCGGCCGCCGCCCCGGACCCGGGCCGCAGCCCGTTGAGGAACCGGCTGGCGCGACGCACCGCACGGCCGCCGGGCGAGCGCGCCAGCGACCACGACAGACCCAGATGGAGGCGGGCACGGGTCACTCCCACATAGAGGAGCCGGCGCTCCTCCTCGATCTGCTCATCGGTCTTGGCGTAGGTGATCGGCATCATGCCCTCGGTGAGACCCACCAGGAAGACGGCGTCCCACTCCAGGCCCTTCGCCGCATGCAGCGACGCCAGCGTGACGCCCTCGACCGTGGGGGCGTGCTGGGCGTTGGCCCGTTCGTCCAGCTCGGCGACCAGATCGGCGAGGGTCGCCTCGGGGCGGGCCGCGGCGAAGTCCTCGGCCAGCCGCACCAGCGCCGCCAGGGACTCCCAGCGGTCGCGCACCGCCCCGGACCCGGCCGGCGGCCGGCTCGTCCAGCCCATGTCGCTGAGCACCGCCCGCACCTCGGACGGCAGACCGACCGCGTCGTCGAGCAACGCGTCATTGCCCCCGAAGCGGGCCGCTCCGCGCAGCTTGACGCCGGCCTCCCGCACCTCGGGCCGCTCGAAGAACCGTTCGGCCCCGCGCAGCAGGTACGGCACGCCGGCGTCGGCCAGCGCCTGTTCGTAGACCTCGGACTGGGCGTTGATCCGGAAGAGCACGGCGATCTCACCGGCCGGGACACCGGAGGCGATCAGGTCGCGGATGCGCCGGGCCGTGCCCTCCGCCTCGGCCGGCTCGTCGGCGTACTCCACATACGCGGGCTCCGGCCCGGCATCGCGCTGCGAGACCAGCTCCAGCCGGTGCTCGGCGGCACGGCCCCTGGCCTGGGTGAGCAGCCCGTTCGCGAGGTGGACGACCTGCGGGGTGGAACGGTAGTCGCGGACGAGCTTGACGACGGTGGCGTGCGGATGGCGGGTCCGGAAGTTGAGCAGATGGTCGGGGGTGGCGCCGGTGAAGCTGTAGATCGTCTGGCTGGCGTCACCGACCACGCACAGACTGTCGCGGTCCCCCAGCCACAGCTCCAGCAGCCGCTGCTGCAGCGGGCTGACGTCCTGGTACTCGTCGACGACGAAGTGCTGATACTGCGCCCGCACCTGCTCGGCGATGTCGTGCCGGTCCTGCAGCACACCGACCGTGAGCAGCAGCACGTCCTCGAAGTCGATGCTGCCCCGGTCGCGCTTGAGCTGCTCGTACGTGCCGTAGATCTGCCCGATCTCGGCCGGGTCGCGCGGCGCTTCCCGGCCGGCCTTGACGACCGCGGCCGGATAGTCGGCGGGCACGGTCTGGGTGACCTTGGACCACTCGATCTCGGCCGTGACATCCCGCAGCTCATTGCGGTCGAGCCGGATGCGGCAGCGCGCGGCGGCCTCGGCGACGAGCTGGACCTTGCGCTCCAGCAGCCGCGGGACCTCACCACCCACCGCCTTCGGCCAGAAGAACTGCAGCTGCCGCAGAGCCGCGGAGTGGAACGTCCGGGCCTGGACGCCGTCCGCACCGAGCTGCCGCAGCCTCCCCCGCATCTCGCCCGCCGCGCGCGCGGTGAACGTGACGGCAAGCACACTGGCCGGCTGCAGGATCCCGGCCCGCACCCCGTACGCGATCCGGTGCGTGATCGCCCGGGTCTTGCCCGTCCCGGCGCCGGCCAGCACGCACACCGGACCGTGCAGGGCCGTCGCGACCTCGCGCTGCTCCGGGTCGAGCCCGTCGAGCACCGCATCGGCCGACTCGGGGACCTGCGGGAAAAGAGTGGAGTGCGTTGCTGGTGTCACCCCGCCATGCTGCCAGGTCCGCGGAGGCGCCCGGGAAAGTTGTCCACAGGCGCCGGCTCCGGTCGTACCGCGCCGCCGCGCTGTGGACGAACGCCGACGCGGAACGCGCGGCTCTGCTGTGATGGATCCGGCGGTCGAGGCCGGGGCGATCCCCCGGCCGGAGCTGCTGGGAGCGGGCGGCCGGAACTGCCGGGAGCGGGCGGCTGCACCGCCGGGATCCGACGGTCCGAGCTGCCGATCCGTCGACCGTGGGGATGCCGCGGCGGCGAGATCGGCCGGGCGGGACGTCCGTGAGCCGGGCGGGACCGGCTCGGACCTGGCTCGGGCCGGGCCCGGGGCCAGCTCGGGCAGGGCGGTCGGGGAGAGGTGGGGAGGGCGGGGGCGGGGGCGGGGGGCGGCCCCCGAAGCCGGTGAGAGCGGGAGCGCCGGGCGGCGGACGCCCCCCGAAGCCGAAGCCGAAGCCGGTGGGAATGCTCCGCGGGCTCCATGCGTTCATGCTCTAGTCGTCGCTGCGGACAGGGTGCCGCGGCGGCGTGGTAACCGAGACACAAGACGTAAAGGAGCGCGGGGCGCATGGCGGGCACTGTGACGATGTACAGCACTACCTGGTGCGGCTACTGCCGTCGGCTGAAGGGCCAGATGGACCGCGAGGGAATCGCGTACACCGAGATCAACATCGAGCAGGACCCGGAGTCGGCGGCGTTCGTGGAGAAGGCGAACGGCGGCAACCAGACGGTTCCGACCGTGCGCTTCCCCGACGGTTCGACGCTGACGAACCCGTCCTTGGCGCAGGTCAAGCAGAAGATCGGTGTGTGAGGCGGCTCACCCCCGTCGCATACGGTCGTGGGCCGGGCCCGGTACAGGGTCCGGCCCACGATGTCGTGTGGTCAGGGCCTGGGGAGCGGCTTGCCGTACCAGAGCTCGATGAGGCGCGCGGCGATGGAGATGCCGTAGGGCGGGAGGACCTCGCCGGATTCGAAGGCGGCGCGCAGGTCCTCGCGGGAGAACCAGCGGGCCTCTTCGATTTCCTCGCCGTCGACCTGGATCTCGGAGGACGTGGCGCGGGCCATGAAGCCGAGCATCAGGCTGGAGGGGAAGGGCCAGGGCTGGCTGGCCACGTATTCCACGTCGCCGACGACGACGCCGGCCTCCTCGAAGACCTCGCGGGCGACCGACTGCTCGATGGACTCGCCGGGCTCGACGAAGCCGGCGAGGGTGGAGAAGCGGCCTTCGGGCCAGTGGACCTGGCGGCCGAGGAGCGCGCGGTCCTCCTCGTCGGTGACGAGCATGATCACGGCCGGGTCGGTGCGCGGGTAGTGCTCGGCGCCGCAGGCGGGGCAGCGGCGGATATGGCCGGCGGCGGCGATGACGGTGCGCTCGCCGCAGCGTGAGCAGAAGCGGTGCAGGCGCTGCCAGTTCTCGAGGGCCACGGCGTGGACGAGCAGCCCGGCGTCGCGGGGGGACAGCAGCAGCCCCGCCTCGCGCAGTCCCGCCGCGCGGGCGGACTGGTCCAGGCGGCCGGGGAGGGCGTCCTTCTGGAGGGCGAAGTAGCTGATGCCCTCTTCGTCGGTGCCGAGGTAGTAGCGGTGGGCCTCGGTCAGCGGCGCCTCGAAGGACGGCGTCATGATCAGTTCGGTGCGGCCGTCAGGGGTGTCGTCGATCAGCGCCTGGCCGCCGGACACCACGAAGACGCGCGTCGTCGGATGGCTCCAGGCGGCCGCGAGCCATGCCTCGTCGAGGCGGTGGTGGGCGGAGCGGTCGATTCCGCTGGGTGCGCTGAAGGTGATGGGCCGGTCGGCGCTGTGCTGGTTGGTCCAGGTGGTCACTGCTGTTTCCAACTCCCCCTATGGCGTGGGTGATTGCTGCGTTCGGGCGCGGGGCGGGACGGCGGGCGCGGGCGCGCGGTCAGGGGGTGCCGGGCCGGGGCCGCCAGTTGTCCGCCAGGTCGCTCCACAGGTGGGCGGCCGTTTCGACGCCCTTCATCAGCAGGTCGAGCTCGACCTTTTCGTTCGGTGCGTGCCAGCCGTCGGACGGGACGGAGATGCCGAGGAAGAGGACCGGGGCACCGAGGACGTCCTGGAGGTCCGCGGCGGGCCCGGAGCCGCCCTCGCGGGTGAAGAGGATCTTCTGGCCGAAGGCGCGTCCCATGGCGCGGACGACGGACTGCAGCGCGGGGTGGTCGAGCGGGGTCAGGCAGGGGCGGGTGGCGCCCCAGAAGGTGATGTCGTGGCGGATGCCGGCCGGGAGGCTCGCGGCGACCCAGTCGCGTACGGATTGCTGGACGGCGTCCGCGTCCTGGCCCGCGACCAGCCGGAAGGAGAGCTTGAGCTGGGCGGTGGCGGGCACGATGGTCTTGCCGCCGGGGCCCTGATAGCCGCCGGAGATGCCGTTGACCTCGGCGGTGGGGCGGGCCCAGATGCGTTCGAGGGTGGTGGCGCCCGTCTCGCCGAGGGCGGCGTGGGAGTGTGCGGTGCGCAGCCAGCGGTCCTCGTCGAAGGGCAGCTCGGCGAAGAGTGCGCGCTCGCGGTCGGTGAGCTCGATCACGCCGTCGTAGAAGCCGGGGACGGCTACGCGGCGGTCGGTGTCGTGCAGCGCGGCGGCCAGCCGGGCGGCCTCGGTGGCGGGGTTGGGGACCGCGCCGCCGAAGGATCCGGAGTGGATGTCCTGGTCGGGACCGCGGAGGTCGATCTGGCAGTCCGTCAGGCCGCGCATGCCGGTGCAGACCGTGGGGGTGTCCTCGGCCCACATGCCGGTGTCGGAGACGATCACGGCGTCGCAGGCGAGGCGGTCGGCGTGCCGGGCGATCAGGGCCGGGAAGTTCGGGGAGCCGGACTCTTCCTCGCCCTCGATGAGGAGCTTGAGGTTGACGGCGGGGGCGGTGCGCCCGGTGGCGGCGAGGTGGGCGCGGACGCCCAGGGTGTGGAAGAAGACCTGGCCCTTGTCGTCGGCGGAGCCGCGGGCGTAGAGCTTGCCGTCGGCGGTGTGCGGCTCGAAGGGGTCGGTGTGCCAGCCGTCCTCGCGGGCGGCGGGCTGGACGTCGTGGTGGCCGTAGACGAGCACGGTCGGCGCGGCCGGGTCGCCGGAGGGCCATTCGGCGAAGACCGCGGGCAGGCCGTCGGTCTCCCATATCTCGGCGGTCGGGAAGCCCGTGTCGGTGAGCTTCGCGGCGAGCCATTCGGCGCTGCGGCGGACCTCGCCGGCGCGCTCCGGGTCGGCCGAGACGGAGGGGATGCGCAGCCAGTCCGCGAGGTCGTCGAGGAACGTCTCGCGGTGGCCGGCGATGTACGCGCGGACGGCATTGTCCGGGGTGGTGCTCATACGGCCGAGCCTATCGGCCTTCCGGGGGAGGGCGGTCGGCGGTCTCACCGAGCAGGATGCGTTCGAGTCCGGCCCGGCCGGGCAGCCGCCGGGGCCGGACGATCTCGCCGCTGCGGATGTAGACGAAGGCGGCTCCCACGGCGGAGGGGCGCAGGCCGTAGCGCTCGGCCCAGGCGAGGCGGTAGATGGCCAGCTGGAGGGGGTCGGCTCCTGGGGTGCGCCATGGGCCGCGGCCGCGGGGCTGGGCGCGGGTGGTCTTCCAGTCGATGATCTCGAAGCGGTCGCCCTGGGGTCCGCGTTCCTTGTAGACGGCGTCGATCCGGCCGCGGATGACCCGTCCGGCGAGGGTGATCTGGAAGGGGGCCTCGACGCGGTAGGGGGTGCGGTGGGCGTACGGGGTGCGGGCGAAGGCTTCCTTGAGGTCCGCCAGCTCGCGTTCGTCGGCGATTTCCGTGTCGTCGGGCTCGGTGCCGGGGAGGTCGTCGGGGCCGAGCAGGGGCAGCGTCAGTTCCTCGAAGCGGGATTCGACCCAGGCGTGGAAGCGGGTGCCGCGGCGGGCGCCGGGCAGCGGCGGGCGGGGCATGGGGCGGGCGAGCTCGCGGGCGAAGCCGTCGGGGTCGGCGGCGAGGTGGAGGAGTTGGGTGGCGCTCAGGGAAGGCGGGAGGGGGACGTCGGTGACCGTGGCCCGGGAGCGGCGCAGCTCGTCGGCGAGGGCGTCGAGGTCGCGGTCCCAGGACCCTACGGTGCGGCGTTCCTCGGGGAGGAGGGCGCGGGCGGTGTCCTCGGGGGTGGGGGGTGGGGCGGAGCGCTGGGCGATGATGCGGGGGGCCGGGGCTTCGGGGGCGTCGCCGAAGGGCTCGGGGTCGTCGTCGAAGGGGTCGGGTTCGTCGGTGTCGTACGGGTCGGCGTAGGGGTCGTCGTATGCGTCGGCGTAGGTGTCGTCGTACGGATCGGGGTACGGCTCCCCGGCCGCCTCGTCCTCCGGGGGCGGGGGCCAATCCGGGGCGTCGGCGAAGAGGGACCCGGAGGGGACGGCGGGGGCGGGGACCGGGGCGGGGGTCCGGCCCAGCCGTGCGAGGTGGCGGAGGACCGTGGCCCGGGCGGCCCGGCGGCGGGCGGTGGCGTCGGGGTCCAGGGGGAGCGGCCAGGCCTGTTCGGTGGCTGCTTCGGTGAGGGTGGGGTTTTCGGCGTGCTCTTCCGGGGCGTCGGCCCAGGCCTCGATCTCGCCGTGGCCGGCTTCGCAGTGCTCGCGCAGGGCCTGGAGGAAGGCGGAGGGGCCGCGGGGTCGCTTCTGGTGGGGGCCCCACCAGTGGCCGGAGCCGAGGAGGAGGGAGCGGGGGCGGGTGAAGGTGACGTAGCCCAGGCGGAGTTCCTCGGTCTCCTGGTGGTGCTTCATCGCCTCCTTGAAGTTCTTCAGGCCGCGGGCGGCCCATTCCTCGACGTCGGGGAGGGTGGCGGCGTCGCCGCGCAGGGCGTGCGGGAGGACCTTGGGCTGGGTGATCCAGGACTCGCGGGCCTGTTCGCTGGGGAATTGCTTGGTGACCAGGCCGGGGACGGCGACGACGTCCCATTCCAGGCCCTTGGACTTGTGGGCGGTGAGGACCTTGACGGTGTTGTCGCCGCCGGGGAGGGAGCTGTCCAGGCCCTTTTCGTACTGGGCGGCGGTGTGCAGGAAGCCGAGGAACGCGAGCAGGGAGGCCTCGCCGTCGAGGGCGGCGCCGCCCTGTTTGGCGGCGAAGCCGGCGGCGATGTCGAGGAAGGTGCCGAGGGTTTCGCGGCGGCGGGCGGCGAGGGCGTGGGGGGAGGCGGAGAGTTCGACCTCCAGGCCGGTGGTGGCCAGGACGCGGTGGAGCACGTCCATGAGGGGGTCGCTCAGAGCGCGGCGCAGGTCGCGGAGTTCGGTGGCGAGGCGGGCGAAGCGGATGCGGGCGTCGTCGGAGAAGGGCAGGCCGTCGTCGGGGCCGTCGGCTTCCAGGAAGGTGTCGAGGGCGTCGGCGAGGGAGATGGTCTCGGCCGGGTCCGTGCCCTCGACGGCTTCGGCGAGGCGCTGTTCGGGGTCGTCGGAGGGCGCACCGTGGTGGACGAGGGTGCGGGCGCGGCGGCCGAGGAGGGCGAGGTCACGGGGGCCGATGCGCCAGCGGGGGCCGGTGAGGAGACGGACCAGGGAGGCGTTGGCGGTGGGGTCCTGGAGGACCTCGCAGACGGCGACGAGGTCGGCGATCTCGGGGAGGTGGAGGAGCCCGGAGAGGCCGACGACCTCGACGGGGATGTCGCGGGCGACCAGCTCGCCCTGGATGCGGGCGAAGTCGGCGGCGGTGCGGCACAGGACGGCGATCTCGCCGGGCGGGGTGCCGGTGCGGACGAGGTGGGCGAGGGAGTCGGCGAGCCAGGTGAGCTCTTCGGCGTGGGTGGGCAGCAGGGCGCAGCGGACCGTGCCGTGGTGTTCGGCGCCGGGGGCGGGGCGCAGCGCTTCGACGCCTTCGTGCATCTGGCGCAGGGGGGCGGCGAGGCCGTTGGCGAGGTCGAGGAGGCGGCCGCCGCTGCGGCGGTTCTCGCTGAGGGTGAAGCGGCGGGCGGGGGTGCCGTCCTGGAAGGGGAAGTGGGTGGGGAAGTCGTCGAGGTTGGCGACGGAGGCGCCGCGCCAGCCGTAGATGGCCTGGCAGGGGTCGCCGACGGCGGTGACCGGATGCCCGGCGCCGGTGGCGGTGGCGGTGGCGTTTCCGGTGCCGGTCTCGTTGCCGGTGCCGGTCTCGTTGCCGGTGCCGGTCCCGTTTCCGGCGCCGAAGAGGCCGGAGAGCAGGAGGCGCTGGGCGACGGAGGTGTCCTGGTACTCGTCGAGGAGGACGACGCGGTAGGCGTCGCGCAGGGCCTGGCCGACTTCGGGGCGGGTGGTGGCGAGGGTGGCGGACAGGGCGATCTGGTCGCCGAAGTCGAGGAGGTCGCGGCGGCGTTTCTCGTCGCGGTAGGCGCCGACGAGGTCGAGGAGTTCGCGGCGGGCGCGGGCGGTTTCGGGGATCTTGCGCAGGTCGGCGTTGGTGAGCTTGATGCCGTCCAGGGTGGCGAGGAGGTCGCTGTCGTAGGCGTGGAGGCGGTCGGGGTCCACGAGGTGTTCGGCGAGCTCGCCGTCGAGGGCGAGGAGGTCCTCCACGAGGGCGGGCAGGGATTTGGTGAGGGCCGGGTAGGGGCCGGGGGCGGCGCGCAGGACGCGGGCGGCGAGCTGGAAGCGGGTGGCGTCGGCGAGGAGGCGGGCGCTTGGTTCGAGGCCGATGCGCAGGCCGTGGTCCTTGAGGAGCTGGCCGGCGAAGGAGTGGTAGGTGGAGATGCGGGGCTCTCCGGGGGGCTGGTCGGCCCCGGGGGTGTCGGCGGGGAGGGCGGCGGGGTCCGTGACGCCGGCCGCGAGCAGGGCGGCGCGTACGCGTTCGGCGAGCTCGCCGGCGGCTTTGTTGGTGAAGGTCAGCCCGAGGACGTGTTCGGGGGCGACCTGGCCCGTGCCCACGAGCCAGACCACGCGTGCGGCCATGACCGTCGTCTTGCCGGAGCCGGCTCCGGCCACGATGACCTGCGGGGCGGGCGGGGCGGTGATGCACGCCGTCTGCTCCGGGGTGAACGGGATGCCGAGGAGCTCCTTGAGCTGCTCGGGGTCGGTGATGCGGGCTGACACATCGCAAACCGTAACGGGCGGCACTGACAATCGCGGCGGGCCGGGTCGTTTGCGCAGGTCAGGGGCTTCTTCGGCCGAGGCCGAGGCTGAGGCCGGGGCCGGGGCCGGGGGCCGGGGCCGGGGCCGGGGGCCGGGGCCGCAGCTCCCCCGGCCGCCGCGCGCCCGCCCGCCCGGCCGGCCACCCGGCCACCCGCCGGCTCACTCCACGATGTGCTGTCCCTCCGGCCGGGCGCTGCACGAGGCGTGGAAGGCGCAGTGGGTGCAGTGGGTGCCGGTGGTGGGGGTGAAGCGTTCTTCCAGGACGCGGCCCGCGGCGGTGGCGAGGAGTTCGCCGATCCATTCGCCGTCGGTCCCGGGCGGCGGCTGGGCCTGTACGGCGGGCAGCGCGTCGCCGCCTTCCTTCTGGGGTGCACCGAGGCGCAGGTGGACCAGTTCGGCGCCCCCGGGGGCGGGGGTGGTGCCGTCGAAGGCGTCGTCGACCGCGCCTTCGCGGACGGCGAGCTGGTAGACGGCGAGCTGGGGGTGGCGGGCGACCTCGGGGCCGGTGGGTTTGTTCTTGCCGGTCTTGAAGTCGACGACGTAGGCGCGGCCGTGGGCGTCACGTTCGACGCGGTCCATGCTGCCGCGGATGCGGATCTGGTAGGCGCCGGCCTGGAGGGTGACGTCGAAGCCGTGTTCGGCGGCGACGGCGTGCCGGCCGTGGGTGTCGCGGGCCATGACGTGCCAGCGCAGGAAGCGTTCCAGGGCGGCGCGGGCGGTGTCCTTTTCCTGGCGGGATTTCCAGGGGGCGTCGAAGGCGAGGGCGTCCCAGACGGAGTCGAGGCGCGCCATCAGGACATTGAGGTCGGCGGGGCTGCGGCCGGAGGCGACCTCGTCGGCGAGGACGTGGATGACGTTGCCGAAGCCCTGGGCGGCGGTGGCGGGTTTGTCGGCCTTGACCTCGCGGCCGAGGAACCACTGGAGGGAGCAGGTGTTGGCGAGCTGGTCGAGGGCGCTGCCGGAGAGCACCACGGGCCGGTCGCGGTCGCGCAGCGGGACGCCGCTGTGGGTGGGTTCGTGCAGGCCCCACCAGCTGTCGGGGTGGGCGGCGGGGACGAGGGGGTGGCCGTCGTCGTCGGTGAGTGCGGCCAGTTTGGCGAGCCGCTGGGCGGCGGCGTCGCGCAGTGCGTCGGTGGCGGTGGGGTCGACGGTGGTGGCGCGGAGTTCGGCGACCAGGGCGGCGACGGCGAGGGGGCGGCGGGGGCGGCCGGTGATGTCCTGAGGGGTGGTGCCGAGTTCGGTCAGGAAGCGGGAGGGCTGGTCGCCGTCGTCGGCGGCGGCCTTGACGGCGGTGACGACGAGGCGTTCGCGGGCGCGGGTGGCGGCCACGTAGAACAGGCGGCGTTCCTCGGCGAGCAGCGCGCCGGGGGTGAGGGGTTCGGCGAGGCCGTCGCGGCCGATGCGGTCGGCCTCCAGGAGGGAGCCGCGGCGGCGCAGGTCGGGCCAGAGTCCTTCCTGGACGCCCGCGACGATGACGAGGTGCCATTCCAGGCCCTTGGCGCGGTGTGCGGTCATCAGGCGTACGGCGTCGGGCTGGACGGTGCGGCGGGTGAGGGTGTCGGCGGCGATGTCCTGGGCGTCGAGTTCTTCGAGGAAGTTGAGGGCGCCGCGGCCGCCGGTGCGTTCCTCGGCGCGGGCGGCGGTCTCGAAGAGGGCGACGACGGCGTCGAGGTCGCGGTCGGCGTTGCGGCCGGCGGCGCCGCCGCGGCGGGCGGCCCGTTCCAGGCGGCCCGGCCAGGGGGTGTTGTCCCACAGTTCCCACAGGGCGGCTTCGGCGGTGCCGCCGCCGGCGAGGATTTCGCGGGCCTTGCGCAGCAGCAGGCCGAGCCGCTGGGCGCCGCGGGCGTACGCGGGGTCGTGGGCCACCAGGCGCTGGGGTTCGGCGAGGGCCTGGGCGATCAGTTCGTCGGAGGGTCGGGGCAGTGCTTGGCCGGCGGCGCGCTCTTCCTCGCGCAGGGCGCGGCCCAGGCGGCGCAGGTCGGTGGCGTCCATGCCGCCCAGGGGGGAGGCCAGCAGGTCGAGGGCGGTCTCGGTGTCGAGCGGGTGGGGTGCGTCGGGCGCCGCGTGGAGTGCCGCCCGGGCGGCCGCCCGCAGCGCGGTCAGGAGGGGTGCGACGGCGGGTTCGTGGCGCAGCGGGAGGTCGTCGCCGTCGATGTCGAGGGGCACTCCGGCGGAGGTGAGCGCCCGGCGTACGGCGGGTATCGAGCGCCCGCCGGCGCGTACGAGGACGGCCATGTCGCGCCAGGGCACGCCGTCCTCCAGGTGGGCGCGGCGCAGGATGTCGGCGATGTTGTCCAGTTCGGCGCCCGGTGTCGGGTAGGTGTACGCCTCGATGCGGCCGCCGTCGCGTACCGGGGTCAGTTCGCGGTGGGCGCGGACTTTTCGGGCGGGCAGGCGGGTGAGCGGCATCCGGTGGGTGAGCAGCCGCGTGGCGGCGAGCAGGTTCGCGCCGGAGCGTCGGGAGGTGCGCAGGACCTCCACGGGGGCGGGGGTGCCGTCGGCGCGCCGGAAGGTCTGGGGGAAGTCGAGGATGCCGCCGACGTCGGCGCCGCGGAAGGCGTAGATCGACTGGTCGGGGTCGCCGAAGGCGAGGAGTGTGCGGCCGGGGGAGCCTGGTGTGCCGGGTGCGCCGTGGTGGCCGGCCAGTGCGCGCAGCAGCCGGACCTGGGCGACGTCGGTGTCCTGGTATTCGTCGACGTAGACCGCGTCGTAGGCGGCCGCCAGCTTGGCGGCGATGCGGGGGTCCTCGATGAGCAGGACGGCGCGGTGCATCAGTTCGGCGTAGTCCAGGACGCCCTGGGCGTCCAGGACGTCGAGGTATTCGGCCAGGAAGGCGGCGGCGGCGCTCCAGTCGGGGCGGCCGGTGCGCCGGGCGAAGGCGCCGAGAGCGTCGGGGCCCAGGCCCAGTTCGCGGCTGCGGGCGAGCACCGCGCGGACCTCGTCGGCGAAGCCGCGGGTGGTCAGGCAGGCCCGTAGTTCGTCGGGCCAGCTGACCTGGGCGCGGCCGTCGCCGGCCAGCTCGGCCTGGCCTTCGAGGAGCTCGCGGACGAGGAGGTCCTGTTCGGGACCGGAGAGCAGGCGCAGCGGGTCGGCGAAGAGATCGGCGTCCTGGTGGGCGCGGACCAGGGCGTAGGCGAAGGAGTGGAAGGTGGTGGCCTGGGGGGTGTGGCCGGCGCCCGCGCGGGCGGCGAGGCGGTCGCGGAGTTCCACGGCGGCCTTGCGGCTGAAGGTGAGGACGAGGATCCGCTCGGGGTCGGCGCCGTCGCGGATGCGGGCGGCCACCGACTCCACGAGGGTCGTGGTCTTGCCGGTGCCGGGGCCGGCGAGTACCAGGAGCGGGCCGTGGCGGTGGTCAACCACGGCGCGCTGGGCTGCGTCCAAGGCAGGAGGATCCACCGGCACCGGCGGGGTGCGCACCAGTCGGTACGCGCCGGGGGCGTCCCGTCGCGCCGCGCGCTGCGACGGGACCGACGGGACGGCCGAGAAGGAGGAACTCACGTGGATCGCCGGTCCTGGTGGGGTTGCTGATCGGGGTGTGGTGCGGGTGGTGGGCGCGCCTGGGGCCGGGTATCGGGCCGTTGGTGACGGCGGCGCCGGAGAACGCTACGCCAGTCGGCTCACGAGCCGTCCCAGCGGGCCCGTCGCATGTCCAGGCGCGGTATGTGCCCACCCGTCGCCCGGCCACCGCCCCCCATCGATGCGCTTCGCGCGCCCCTGCCGAGGGCGGTCCGCGAGGCCTCGCGCAGGGGCGTGCCCTCTTCGCGGTAGTGCGCCAGTGCGCGCAGCTCGTGGCCGGGCAGGAGGACGCCGTCCGAGCGGACCACCCGCCACCAGGGCACGGCGCCGCCGTAGAGGGCCATCACCCGTCCGACCTGCCGCGGTCCTCCGTCTTCAAGCCACTCGGCGACATCCCCGTAGGTCATGACCCGTCCGGCCGGGATCAGCTCGGCGACGCTCAGTACGCGCTCGGCGTATGCGGGCAGCTCAGCGGCTTCGGTGTCCGCCTCCGTCTCGTCACTCCCACTCATTCGGTCCATCCTGCCGCACGGCACCGACAATGGGATCGGACACACGGTCCAGGTTCCCCTGGCGGTTCGCCGGCCGGGTGCCGTCGGCGCGCAGCGGTGGAGATCGTTCCGCTTCCCGCACCCCCGAAATGCACCCTGATGCCCCCCACCACTGGTCGGCCGTGCCACCATCTTCCGGACGGTGACTGGTGATACGAGATCAAGAAGAGACGGCCGAGCAGCAGGGTGCGGCGCCTCCACGGGAGGCGGGCGCCCCTGACGCGCTGGCCGCCGGCGCCCCCAAGCCGACGGAAAAGGCGAGCACGATCAAGAAGGCCGAACCCCCCGAGGCGTCCGAGAGGCCGAAAGAGCCCGCGGACCCCGAGCCACGCGCGCGCCACGAGGAGGAGCCGCACTCAGGCGACAGCGACCGCGACCGCGACAAGGACCGCGGGCGGACCGGGCGCAGGGACGAGCAGCGCGCCGCGGAGGCGCCCCGTACGGGCTCGCACCGCGCCGATCTGACCGCCGACGAGCACGGCGAGTTCCACGTCGACCGGGTCTCCGGCGACGAGCCGCTGCTGCCCGCCCGGGTGCACCGCCCCTCCGACCTGCTGCGGCTGCTGCTGGGCATCGTCGGGATCGCGCTGGTCCTGGGACTCGCCACGTTCGCGCACGGCACCACCCAGGGGCTGAAGAACGACATCGGCAAGGGCTTCGGGGCGGCGCCCGAGCTGCTGATCAACCTGGCGGGGCTGACGTCCAGCGTCGCGGTGCTGATCGTGCCGGTGGCGTTCGCGGTGGAGCGGCTGATCAAGCGGGACGGGCTGCGGATCGCGGACGGTGTGCTGGCGGCCGTGCTGGCGCACGGCGTGTCGCTGGCCACCGATCTGTGGGTGGCCGAGGCGGCCCCGCCGTCCATCCGGGCGGCGCTCACCCAGCCGCTGGAGAACGGTTCCCTGTCGGCGCCGGTGCACAGCTATCTGGCGCCCGTGATCGCCTATATGACGGCGGTGGGCATGTCCCGGCGGCCGCGGTGGCGGGTCGCGATGTGGGCCGTGCTGCTGCTGGACGCGTTCGCGGTGCTGGTCGGCCGGTACACCACGCCGTTCGCGATCGTCACGACCGTGCTGATCGGCTGGACGGTCGCCTACGGCACCCTCTACGCCGTCGGCTCCCCCAATGTCCGCCCCACCGGTCAGAACCTCCTCGCGGGGCTGCGCCGGGTCGGCTTCCACCCGGTCAGCGCGATGCGCGCCGAGCTCGCCGAGAGCGCCGGGGACGCCGCGGGCACGGCGGGCCCGGACCACTCCGAGAACGCCGACCGCGGCCGCCGCTACCTCGTCACCCTGGAGGACGGCCCGCCCATCGACGTCACCGTCGTGGACCGCGAGCAGCAGGCGCAGGGCTTCTTCTACCGGGTGTGGCGGCGGCTGTCGCTGCGCGGCATCAACCAGCGCCGCAGCCTGCTGTCGCTGCGCCAGGCCCTGGAGCAGGAGGCGCTGCTGGCGTACGCGGCGATCGCGGCGGGCGCCAACGCCCCGAAGCTGATCGCCACGTCCGAGCTCGGCCCGGACGCGGTGATGCTGGTCTACGAGCACATCGGCGGCCGCACCTTCGACTCGCTGGCCGACGAGGAGATCACCGATGCGCTGATGCACAGCGCCTGGCGGCAGGTCGAGGCGCTCCAGTCGCGGCGGATCGCGCACCGGCGGCTGGTGGGTGATGCGCTTCTGGTGGATCGTTCCGGCAACATCGTGCTGACCGAGCTGCGGGGCGGGGAGATCGCGGCCGGGGACGTCGTGCTGCGGATGGACATCGCCCAGCTGCTGGCCACCTGCGGGCTGCGGGTGGGCGCCGAGCGGGCGGTGGCGGCGGCCGTCGAGGTGCTCGGCCCGGACGCGGTCGCCGACAGCCTCCCGCTGCTCCAGCCGATCGCGCTCAGCCGTACGACCCGGGCGACGCTGCGCCAGCTGGCCCGCGAGCGCGCCAAGCGGGAGCGGGAGGCCGTACTGGCCGCGTCGGAGGCCGCCAAGGAGGCGCGCGAGGCCCGGGAGGCGGCGGGCCCCCAGGACCGCAAGACGCTGCGGGCCGAGCGGCATGCCGCGAAGAACGCCGAGAAGCGCGCCCTGGAGGAGGCGTCGGAGGAGGCCCGCGAGGAGGATCTGCTGGCGCAGATCCGCCGCCAGGTGCTGCTGATCCGCCCGACGGCGGTGATCGAGCCGGCGAAGCTGGAGCGGCTGAGCCCGCGCATCCTGATCAGCTGGATCGCCGGGGCGTTCGCGGCGTATCTGCTGATGTCGCAGCTGACCAACTTCAACCTGGGCGATGTGATCAGCGAGGCCCGGTGGGAGTGGGTCCTGGTCGCGATGTTCTTCTCGGCGCTGACGTATCCCGCGGCGGCGATGAGCCTGCTGGGGTTCGTCACGGAGAAGGTGCCGTTCGTCAGGACGGTGCTGGCGCAGATCGCGGGCAACTTCGTGAAGCTGGTGGCGCCCGCGGCGATCGGCGGGGTGGCGCTCAACACCCGGTTCCTGCAGCGTGCCGGGGTCCGGTCGGGCCTGGCGGTGGCCAGCGTCGGCGCGTCCCAGCTGTTCGGCCTGGGCAGTCACATCCTGCTGCTGCTGGCCTTCGGCTATCTGACCGGCACCGAGCACGCGCCGCAGATCTCGCCGTCGCGTACGGTCATCGCCGGTCTGCTGACGGTGGCGGTGCTGGTCCTGGTGGTGACGGCCGTACCGGCGCTGCGCAAGTTCGTCTCGACGCGGGTGCGGTCGCTGTTCGCCGGGGTGGTCCCGCGGATGCTGGACATCCTCCAGCGGCCGGGGAAGCTGATCACGGGTATCGGCGGGATGCTGCTGCTGACGGCGGCGAACGTGATGTGCCTGGATGCGTCGATCCGCGCGTTCGGCGGCAGCGACAAGATCAGTTACGCGAGTATCGCGGTCGCGTTCCTCGCCGGGAACGCGCTGGGCTCGGCCGCCCCGACGCCGGGCGGTCTGGGTGCCGTGGAGACGGCGCTGCTCGGTGCGCTGACGGTCGCCGGGCTCCCGAGTGCCACGGCGTTCCCGGCGGTGCTGCTGTTCCGGCTGATGGTGTTCTGGCTGCCGGTGCTGCCGGGCTGGCTGGCCTTCAGCTATCTGACCCGTAAGGGCGAGATCTGAGCGGCGGCCGGGCATGCGAAAGGCGCCGGTCCGCGCAGTGCGGACCGGCGCCTTTCGCGTAGCGCCTCTTGCGTGGCTGCCCAGTGGCGGCCGTTTGCGTGGCGGCCTAGTAGATCGGCTTCTCCGGCTCGACGGTGTTGACCCAGCCGATGACGCCGCCACCGACGTGGACAGCGTCGGCGAAGCCCGCGGACTTCAGCACGGCCAGCACCTCGGCGGAGCGGACGCCCGTCTTGCAGTGCAGGACGATCTTCTTGTCCTGGGGGAGGTCCTGGAGGGCGGTGCCCATCAGGAACTCGTTCTTCGGGATCAGCCGGGCGCCGGGGATCGAGACGATCTCGTACTCGTTCGGCTCGCGGACGTCGATGATGTCGATCTTCTCGTCGGCGTCGATCCACTCCTTGAGCTGCTTGGGAGTGATCGTCGAGCCGGCCGCCGCCTCCTGGGCCTCCTCGGAGACGACGCCGCAGAACGCCTCGTAGTCGATGAGCTCGGTGACGGTGGGGTTGTCACCGCAGACCGCGCAGTTCGGGTCCTTGCGGACCTTGACCTGGCGGTAGGTCATCTCCAGGGCGTCGTAGATCATCAGGCGGCCGACCAGCGGGTCGCCGATGCCGGCGAGCAGCTTGATGGCCTCGTTGACCTGGATGGAGCCGATGGAGGCGCACAGCACACCCAGGACGCCGCCCTCGGCGCAGGAGGGGACCATGCCGGGCGGCGGGGGCTCCGGGTACAGGCAGCGGTAGCAGGGGCCGTGCTCGGACCAGAACACGGACGCCTGGCCGTCAAAACGGTAGATCGAACCCCACACGTACGGCTTGTTCAGCAGCACACAGGCGTCGTTGACCAGGTAACGCGTGGCGAAGTTGTCCGTGCCGTCGACGATCAGGTCGTACTGGGAGAAGAGCTCCATGACGTTCGTGGAGTCGAGGCGCTCTTCGTGCAGGTTGACCGTGACGTACGGGTTGATGCCGAGCACCGTGTCCTTGGCGGACGCGGCCTTGGAGCGGCCGATGTCCGCCTGGCTGTGGATGATCTGGCGCTGCAGGTTCGACTCGTCGACCTCGTCGAACTCCACGATGCCGAGGGTGCCGACACCGGCCGCGGCGAGGTACATCAGCGCCGGCGAGCCCAGGCCGCCGGCGCCGACGGCCAGCACCTTGGCGTTCTTCAGCCGCTTCTGCCCGTCCATCCCGACATCGGGGATGATCAGGTGGCGGGAGTACCGGCGGACCTCGTCTACGGTGAGCTCGGATGCGGGCTCGACCAGGGGTGGCAGCGACACGGGGACTCCGTTGGTCGGTATGTCAGTACGGGACCGTCCCCCGCTGATGCGGGGAGCGTCTCTCGTAACACTGCCACGCCCTACTTCATTCCGAGTCAACCGTTCCGATGCGCGAGACGAACGCATCCCAGTAACCGGGCAGCGACTCCCAGGCACCCCCGGCCGTGCCCGCCGCGGCGGCCGCCCGGCGGTCGGTGAGGTACACCGTGCCCGCGCCCTGCCAGCGGGCGATGCGCAGCGCCTCCTCCAGATGGGTGCGGGGCACGCCGTGGACGAGGTGGCAGAACCGCTCGGGCGGATAGTCGGCGGTCCACTCCGCCACCTGTGACCAGCGGTAATCCGTCCAGGCGCCGGCGAAGGTGACGAGCTGGTCGGCGGACTCGGCGTAGCCGGGGAAGGGGTGGGTGCCGTGGCCGAAGACGAGGTAGGTGTCCTCGCGCAGGGTGCGCAGGCAGGTGGCGATCCGCCGGGTTTCGGGCAGCAGTGTCCGGTCCGTGGGACAGCGGTCCAGCCAGAAGCCGTCGACCCGGTACCACTCCAGGAAGCGGTGCGCATCGGAGATCAGCTCGCCGAAGGGGCGGGCGCCGTGCCCGGTGTCCAGGTGGCCGAGCACGCGGACACCGGTCTCCCGGAGGCGGGCGACGGCGGGCATGCAGTGCGGGTCGGGGCGGGCCCCGGGTCCGTTGCAGACGTTGAGGACCGCCCAGTGGAGGGGCGCCACGGATCCGCTGCCGTCGTCCCGGGCGGCGGCCTGGGGGACGGCACCCCGGGAGCAGCGCAGCAGCGCGGCCCATTCGGTGGGTGCGAGCAGCGGATGGGCGAAGCCGGGGACGCCGACGCCGAGGGGGACGGCCCCGAGGGGGGCGCGGGTGAGGCCGGTGGGGGTGGTCAGATACGACATGCGGCCTCCATCCAGATGTCGGCGAGGGACTCCTCCAGGCCGATCCGCGGGCGCCAGCCGAGCCGGTCGCGGGCGGTGCGTACATCCGCCTGCTGCCAGGTGCCGCAGCCGTCCGGGTAGGGGTAGGTGGCGGGCGGCCGGTCCATCGGGTGGTCGGAGCCGGGGCCGGGGCCGGGGATGACCAGGCGGGCGGGCGGCGAGTCGAGCTCGTGCAGCGCGCCGCCGAATCCGGCGACCCGGGCGAGGACGGAGGCGGCCTCGCGCAGCCGTACGGCGCGGCCGGTGCCGATGTTGACGACGCCCTGCGCGGCGGAGAGGGAGGCGGCGTGCACGGCGCGGGCGACGTCCCGTACGTCGACGAAGTCCCGCTGGACGCCGAGGCCGCCGAGCTTGAGTTCGCTGTCGTTGGACTGCATGGCGCGGCGCATCGCCTCGGCGAGCCGGCCGAGCGGGGATCCCGCCGGGGTGCCGGGGCCGACCGGCGAGAAGATGCGCAGGACGACGGCGTCGAGGCCGGAGCCCAGGACCAGTTCGGTGGCGGCCAGTTTGCTCACGCCGTACGGGCCTCCGGGGCGCGGCACCGCGTCCTCGGCGGTGGAGGAGCCGGGCTGCGAGGGCCCGTACTCGGAGGCGCAGCCCAGCTGGACGAGGCGGGCGCCGCAGCCGCTGCGCCGCAGGGATTCGCAGATGGTGGCGACCGCGACGGTGTTGTGGCGGGTCAGTTCGCGGGCGCCGCCGCGGGTGGCGCCCGCGCAGTTGACGACGACGCCGGGGTGGACGGCGTCGAGGAAGCGGGTGAGCGCGCCGGGGCTGCCGCTGGCGAGGTCGAAGCGGACGTCGGCGTCGTCGCCGCGTCCGAGGACGGTGAGCTGGACGGCGGGGTCGGCGAGCAGGCGGTCGGCGACGTAGCGGCCGAGGTAGCCGTTGGCGCCGATGAGCAGCACCCTCATCGTGCGGCCCCCCGGTGCCCGTGGCGTGTGGTCGGGTGGACGTTCATGGTCGTGCTCCTAAGACGGGTCGGGGAAGTACGTCGGCGTCGGCCGCGGGGTCGGCGTCCGCCGTGCGGGCGGGGGCCACGTGGGGGGTGGGGTCCGCGGCGAAGTGGCCGGGGCGGCGGTATCGGGGTGCCGCTCCGGGGGTGGTGCGTGGTGCGAGGGGGGTCCTTGAGGGGTGGTGGCCTGGCTGGGGGCGCCTCCCAGCGGTAGCCGGGGGAGGGTGGGCCGGTATCCGGAGGGTCACGGCCGGTCCGCCTCCGCCGGCAGGGCGGGCGAGTGCGCCCAGGCGCCGGTCAGTGCGCGCAGGGCGTACGCCAGGAGGCCGAGGGCGGTGGCGGCGCAGGCGAGGGCGGCCACGGCGGCGGGTCCGGCGTGGGTGATCAACGCCTCCACCGGGGCGCCGAGCGGCGCCAGGCCGGGGAGCCGGGCGGTGAGCACCAGGGCGGGGGCGAGCGCTTCCAGGGCGGCGGCGGTGGCGAGGCCGGTCGCCGCGGCCCGGGGGTAGCCGTGGACGGTGAGCAGCCGGGCGAGGAAGAGCAGCACTCCCAGGGCGGCCGCCGCGGTCAGGTCCGTCGTGCCGAGGCCGCCGAGGACGGCGCGCGCGCCGGTCAGCAGCGCCAGCACGGCGCCGAGGAAGAGGGCGGTGGCGCCGAGGAGCAACGGGCGGATGCGGGCGGCGAGTTCGGTCAGCCGGCAGCTGGCGGCCAGGCCGCGCCGGCCGCGGCGGGCGAACCAGCGGGCGCACCCGGCGGCGGGCGCGACGGCGCAGGTCAGTGCCACGGCGGTGGCGACGGCGGCCCGGGGGTGCGGCGGCAGATCGGGCCCGCCGCCGAGGAGTTCGGCCAGCAGCCAGTCGCCGTAGACGGCGTAGCCGACGGTCCAGCAGATCCACAGGCCCGCGGCGCCGCCGCCGTGATGGTGTGAGCGCAGCGGTCCGGTGCGTACGGCCAGTCGGACCGCGAGGGCGGTGAGCGCGCCGCCGGCGACGGTGACGGCCGGGCGGGTCAGGGGAGTTGACGGCGCGGCGGCGGCGAGTGCGGCGAGGGTCGCGGCGCAGACCGCGCCGGGCAGCAGTTGGAGTGCGGCCCGCACGCCCAGGGACCGTGGTGCGCATTCGACCGCGGGCGCGACGGCCGCGGCGGCCTCGGCGCGCGGCACCCGGGCGTAGAGCTCCTCGGCCAGCGAGAAGATGTCCCGGTGGCGGCAGTGGGCGGCGGTGCGGTCGGTGACGCCGTGGGCCTCCAGGCCGGCGGCGATCTCCAGCGGGTCGACGGCGTGTGCGCACAGCTCCTGGTGGCGGTGCATCAGGGCGCGTACGGGGTCGGCGGGGCCCCGGCGTGCGGGGCGTGCGACGGCTTCTTTGCTGGTGGGCGCGGTCATGTTCGCTCTCCTCTCCCTGCGGACGGGGCGGGGGCCGCGCAGGCCGGCACACCGGCGTCGTCCCGCTCCTCCCCCGCCGCCCAGCTGGGCGTCCGTCCCGCGCAGGCCGCGGCCCAGTGGCCGGGCACATGGGACTCGGCGGGGCTGTCGAACGGCCGCGGCACGCCGTCCGCGTAGGCGGCGCCGGAGGCGGCCGGGCGGCCCGGGGCGTGTGAGATCAGCTCCAGGTAGATGCCACGAAATGCCGCGATGTTCTGCTCCGCGGTGAACAGTTCGAGGGCCCGCGCGCGGGCGGCCGCGCCCAGCCGGGCCCGCCGGTCGGGGTCGCCGAGCAGCGCGCGGCAGGCTTCGGCGAGGGCGTGGGGGTTGCGCGGCGGGACCACCAGGCCGGTGCCGCCAATGACTTCGGGGACCGCTCCGGTGTCGGTGGAGACCGTGGCGCGGCCGCAGAACATCGCCTCGACCAGGGTGCGCGGGAAGCCCTCGACGGCGCTGGAGAGCACCAGCACCGTCCCGCAGGCGTAGGCGTCCTCCAGGGTGGGCACTTCGGGGCTGCCGATCTCCTCGAAGCTGACGGGGTTCTCGCCGGCGGTGCGGTCGTCGGCGGCCTCGTCGGGGAAGAGCTGGGCGGCGAGCGCCTGGCAGTGGGCGCGGTAGCCGGGCGCCTGGGGGTCGCGGCCGACGCCGCCGATGATCCGCAGGGTTGCGGACGGCTCGCTGCGGCGGATCCGGGCGAAGGCGTGCAGCAGGCCGATGATGTCCTTGGCCGGTTCGATGGCGCCGACCCATACGAGGGTCTTGGAGCCGTCGGCCTCGGCGTCCGCGACCGTGGCGAAGCGGGCGGCGTCCATGCCTTTGTAGACGGTGCGGAGCCGGGCGGGGTCCGCGCCGCAGTGCTGCTGCCAGCGGCGGGTGTGGGTGTTGCCGGGGGTGATCAGCGCGGCCTGGGTGTAGGTCTCGGCGGCCAGTGCCCTGCGGAAGGCGGCGAGCAGGGCGCGCACCGGCGCGGTCAGGGGGGCCGTGGGGCGTGCGAGGTAGTGCTCGCGCAGCCGTACGCCGTACTCGGTGACCAGGAGGGGGGTGCCGAAGAAGCGTTTGGCCAGCAGCCCCGGGAGGGCGGCCGCGCCGCCGGAGGCGGCGTGGCACAGGTCGGCGCTGCCCAGGCCGTCGACGTCGCCGTACCAGTCCAGCGAGAGGGGGCGCAGGGCGCTTTCGAGGTGTTCGGTGACGGTGAGCAGGTCCCGTACCTGGGCGCCGTGCGCGGCGGGCAGGGTGCGGGGGGCGCGGCAGGCGGCTTCCAGGATGCGTACGGCGTCCTCGGAGCGGAGCAGGGCGGGCAGGCCGCCGTGGGTGCGGGCGAGGTCGGCGAGCCCGTAGAGCCCGGCGGCGAAACGGTCCGCCTTGTCGATCATGGGGTGGTCGGCGCCGGTCCGGCCCTCCCCGGCGGGTGTTGTGGCGAAGGCGGCGGCGAGGTCGGCGAAGTGCTCGGCGAAGCGGCGCCGTTCGCGGCGTCCGACGGCGCGGGCCCGGCGTTCCTCGGCGGGCCGGCGGTGTGCGTCGGGGACGGCGCCCCACAGCGGCGCGCGGCCGGCCTGCCGTACGTGGGCGGGCAGCTCGGGCGGGCTCCCGGCGTCCTGGTGGGGGTGGGTGGTCAGGGCGTAGACGTCGAATTCATGGGCGGTGAGCCCGCGCACGAGCCGGTCGCACCACGCGTGCGACTCACCGGTCGCGTACGGGTAGCCACCCTCGGTGAGCAATGCGATGCGCATCGGTGCACCCCCGTCCTCTCTGTCGGCGTCCCTGGCGCGACGGCCGGGCCGTCACCTGCAGGAAGAAGCTATGCAGAGGGGCCGGTGGCGCGATGGACGGTTGTCCGTCGCGCCACCGGAAGGGGTGAACGCGCGTGACTTTCCACCCCTAGGGGCGTTTCGCCGCGCTATGTGACCGTCAGGCGACGGCCCGTAGTGCCCGCCTGTCTGCGGCGACCCGGGGGTCGAGCACCGGAACGGCCGTCAGGAGGGTGCGGGTGTAGGGGTGTTCGGGGCGGTCGTACACGGTGTCGACCGGGCCCTCCTCCACGATGCGCCCGGCGCGCATCACCGCCACCCGGTCGCTGACCGCCCGCACGACGGCCAGGTCGTGGGCGATGAAGATCATCGCCAGGCCCAGTTCCCGGCGCAGCCGGCCGAGGAGTTCCAGCACCTGTGCCTGCGTCGTGACGTCCAGCGCGGAGACCGGCTCGTCGCAGACCAGCAGCCGGGGCGAGGGGGCCAGCGCCCGCGCGATGCCGACCCGCTGGCGCTGGCCGCCGCTGAATTCGTGCGGATAGCGGTGGTACCACGCCGGGTCGAGCCCGACCCGCTCCAGCAGCTCCTTGGCCCGCCGTACGGTGCCCGCGTCGTCGAGCTCACCGGCGGCGCGCAGCGGGTCGGCCACCGATTCGCCGATGCTGCGGCGCGGGTTGAGCGAGGAGACCGGGTCCTGGAAGACCATCTGCAGCTCGCCGCGCAGCGGCCGCAGTGCGCGCTCGTCCAGCGCGCCGAGGTCGTGGCCGCGGTAGCGCAGGGTGCCCGCGGTGGGGTCCAGGAGGCGGACCAGCATCCGGCCGACCGTGGTCTTGCCGCTGCCGGACTCTCCGACCAGGCCGAGCGTCTCACCGGCCCGTACGCTCAGCGAGACGTCCTCGACGGCGGTGGTCCGCGCCCCGCGCCGCCCGAACTCCCGCCGCAGCCCGACGGCTTCGAGCAGCGGCTCCTCCGGGGCCGCGGCGGGCGGCGCCGCGGGCCGCTCCCGTACGGCGTCCACCCGCGGCACCGCCGCCAGCAGCTCCTTGGTGTACGCGGCCCCCGGCGCGCCCAGCACCTCCCCGACCGGCCCGTGCTCCACGGCCCGGCCCGCCCGCATCACCAGCACCTCGTCCACGCTCCCGGCGACCACGCCCAGATCATGGGTGACGAGGACCAGGCCCATGCCCGTCTCGGCCCGCAGCCCGTGCAGCAGGTCGAGGATCTGGGCCTGGACGGTGACGTCCAGCGCGGTGGTCGGCTCGTCCGCGATCATCAGTCGGGGCTCGCAGGCCAGCGCCATCGCGATCAGGGCGCGCTGGCGCATCCCGCCGCTGAACTCGTGCGGCCGGGAGCGGGCGCGGCGGGCGGCGTCCGCGATGCCGACCCGCTCCAGCGCCTCGACCGCGCGGGCGCGGGCGGCGCGCCGCGAGACGTCCGGCCGGTGCACCCGGTGGACCTCGGCGATCTGGTCGCCGATGGCGTAGTACGGGTCGAGCGAGGACAGCGGGTCCTGGAAGACCATCGCGGCCGTTCCGCCGCGCAGCCGGCGCAGCTGCGGTTCCGGGGCGGCGAGGACGTCCAGGCCGCCGACCCGGACCGTGCCCGTGACCTGGGCGCCGGTGCCCCGGTGGAGGTCGAGCAGGGCGGCGGCCACGGTGGACTTGCCCGACCCGGACTCCCCCACGATGCCCAGCGCGCGGCCGGGTGCGAGGGTGAACGAGAGGCCGTCGACGGCGCGTACGGCATGCTCCGCGGATCCGGCGCCGGGGAAGGTGACCGTCAGGTCGGCGACCTCCACCAGGTCTGCGGTCGCGAACGGTTCTGCGGTCACGTGAGGGTCACCCTTCGGTCGGCGAGCGCGTACAGCACATCCGCGACGGCGTTGGCGAGGACCACGGCCGCGCCGAGGCACAGCACGCTGCCGACGACCACCGGCAGGTCCACGGTCCGCACCGAGCGGACCAGCTGCTGCCCCAGGCCCGGCAGGCCGAAGAGCGTCTCGGTGAGCATCGCGCCGCCGAACATGGTGCCGAGGTCGATGGCGTTGAGCGCGATGACCGGCGGCAGCGCGCCGCGCAGCGCATGCCGGCCGATGACGGCGCGTTCGCGTACGCCGTAGGCACGGAAGGTGCGGATATGGTCCTCGGCCAGCGTCTCCAGCGTCGAGGAGCGGGTCAGCCGGGCGTATTTGGCGGACTCCAGCAGGGCCAGCGACGTCCAGGGCAGCAGCAGGTTCCAGGCCCACTGCTCGGGGTCCTCGGACAGCGGCACATACGTCGGGAACGGCAGCCACTGCAGATATGCGCAGAAGATCATCAGGAGCAGCAGCCCGGTGATGAAGACCGGGGTGGCGGTGCCGGTGAGGGTGAGCACGGTCAGCACCCGCTCGGTCGCCCCGCCGCGGCGCAGTGCGGACAGCAGCCCGGTGCCGACGCCGAGCAGCAGCCACAGCACCATGGCGCCGAAGGCGAGCGAGGCGGTGACCGGCAGCCGGGCCGCGAGCAGCTCGGTGACCGGCTGGTCGTTCTGGTAGGAGAGCCCGAGGCAGGGCGCATGGCAGTGCAGTACGCCGGTGCCGGTGGAGTAGTCGCGGCCGGCGACGAGGCCCTGGAGGAAGTGCAGATACTGCACCAACAGGGGCTCGTTCAGGCCGAGTTGCTCTCTGACCTGGCGGAGCTGTGCGGCGTTGCAGCGGGGGCCGCAGGCCAGCTTCGCGGGATCGCCGGGTGCGACGTAGAAGAGCAGATACACCAGGACGGAGAGCAGGAGGAGGACGATCAGCGCGCCGCCCAGCCGGCGCAGGACATAGCCGGTCATACGGCGGCACCTTTCTGCGGCTGCTGCGTCTGCTGCGCCTTCTCCGTCTTCTGCGTACTCTGCGCCTCCGGGGCGGCCGGCGTCCTCCCGGCCGTCCGCCCGGCGCCCCGGGTGCCGACCCGCAGCCGGGACCGCTCGCGGGGATCGAGGGCGCTGCGGACCGCATCGCCCACCACGGTCAGGGACAGCACGGTCACGAACAGGAACGCCGCGGGCAGCAGGACGTACAGGGGGTCGGCGCGGAACCAGGTGGTGGCGGTGGAGAGCATCTGGCCCCAGGACGAAGTGGGCGGTTTTACGCCGATGCCGAGGAAGGACAGCGAGGCCTCGGCCACGATGTTGGTGGGGACGCGGATCGCCGCATAGGTGATCACCGGCGCGGCGAGCGCGGGCAGCAGCTCCCGGCGGGCCACCCGCCAGGGCCCCGAGCCGCCCAGCCGGGCCGCCGCCACATGATCCAGACTCTTCAGCGTCAGCGTCTGCGCCCGGACGATCCGCGAGGTGCCGCCCCAGTCGAGCAGCCCGATGACGAGGACCAGCAGCAGCGGCCGGGGGAAGCCGGGCGGTACGACGGCGGTCAGCGCGACGGCCAGGACCAGCATCGGCAGCGCCAGCATGACGTCGGTGAAGCGGGACAGCACGGTGTCGGCGAACCGCCGGCCGAAGCCCGCCGCGAGGCCCACCAGGACGCCGATCAGGATCTGGACGACGGTGGCGCCGAGGGCGACCAGCAGCGAGACCCGGGCGCCATACAGCAGCCGGGCGAACAGATCGCGGCCGGTGCCCGGTTCGACGCCCAGCCAGTGGTCGGCGCCGATCCCGCCGTACGGGCCGGTCGGCACCCCGCCGCGCGCCGAGTCGATGAGGCCGTCGTGATAGGCGGTGGGGTCCTGGCCCTCCAGGGCCGACAGCAGCGGCGCGCCGAGGGCGAGCAGCGCGAGTACCGCGAGGACGGCGGCGGCCACCACGGCCGACCGGCGGGCACGCAGCCGCCGCCATACCCCGCTTTCCTGATGGTTCGTCACTTGACGGCGACCTGCGAGATGTCGAGCACACCGTCCCAGTCGCTGATGACGATGTTCTTGACGTCCTTGCCGTACAGCCGCTTGTAGACGGGGTGGAACAGCGGTACGGACAGCGCCCGCTCGCCGATCTTCTTGTCCAGGGCGCCCCACCGCTCGGCGGCCGCGGCCAGGTCGGTCAGCTTGTTGATCTCGTCGATCTCGCGGTTGACGGCCGGGTCGTCGAGCTGCGCGTGGTTGAAGTTGGCGGCGTCCTTGACGATCTGCCGCCCGTCGAAGATCGGCGCGAGGAACGGACCGCCGGAGGGCCAGTCGGCGCCCCAGTGGCTGATGAACAGGCCGGGCTCGTCCTTGATGCTGTGGATCTTGTCCTTGTAGTCGTTGTCCTCCAGGCCGGCCAGTTCGACGGTGATACCGGCCTTCTTCAGCGCTTCCTGGACGGCGGTGGCGACCTCCGGGCTGGTCTCGAAGTTCTTGGCGGTGGAATGGGTGAGGGTGAGGGTCAGGCCCTTTCCGTAGCCCGCCTGCTTCAGCAATTCCTTTGCCTTGGCCGGATTTCCGGTCTTTCCGGCGGGGAAGGGGTCGGCGGGCGTGTAGCCGAAGGACTTCTGGTCCGGCAGGAAGGTCGTGGCGGGCTCGGCGAGCGAGGAGCCGCCGGCCGCATTGACCACGCTCTGCCGGTTGATGGCGTAGGAGATCGCCTGGCGCACCTTCGGATTGTCGAAGGGCTTCACCTTCGGGTTGAAGGCGAGGTAGGTGGTGTAGCCGAAGTGGCCGGTGCCCACGCGCTTCTGGAGTTCCTTGTCCTCGGCCGTCTGGGCGAGTTCGGCGGGCCCGAGATTGGTGTCGGTGGTGACCGCGGCGGCGTCCGCACCCGAGCCGGTGGACAGCCGCTGGTTGATGACGGCGGAGTCGAGGCCCGACTTGACGTCGATGGTGTCGGGGTAGGCGTGCCGTTCCTGGTCGGTCTTCGGCGACCAGTGCGGATTGCGGGCGAGAAGGACGTGTTCGCCGTCGCCGGTGTTCTTGACGACCCGGTACGGGCCGGAGGAGACCGGGTGTTCCTCGTACTTCGTTCCGGTGTCCTTCTTCCGCGGCACCGGCGCGAACTGCGTCTGCGTGGCCAGCAGCGGGAATTCACCCTCGGGTTTGCGGAGATGGAAGACGAGGGTCTTTTTGTCGGGGGTCTCGATCGACTTCAGGCCGTCCTTGGAGGTGTCCTTGTACGGGCCCTGATATCTGTCGCCGCCGACCAGCCAGTCCCGCAAATAGGGGGCGCCGCCGGAGAGTTCCGGGGCGAAGGACCGCTCGATGCCGTATTTGATGTCGGCGCTGGTGATCGGCGAGCCGTCCTCGAACTTCAGCCCGTCCTTGAGGGTGTAGGTCCACACCGTGGCGTTCTTGCTGGGCCGCCCGGTGTCGGTGGCGAGATCCGGGACGGCCTTGGCGCCGGCCGCGCCGTTCTCCCGGTTGCGGGTGGTCAGCGTGCGGAAGACGAGGGTGGGGACCTTGCCGCCGCCGGAGGTGTAGAGCCGGGCGGGGTCGAAGTCGGTCTGCGGCTCGGAGTTCAGGACGGTCAGGGTGCCGCCCTTCTTCGGGGCGCCGCCGCCCTTGGCGCCGGCGTCCTCGGGGCCGCAGGCGACGGCACCGCCCGCGAGGACGACGCTCACCGTGGCCGCGGCCGCCCGGCGGGCGGTGCGGGAGAGTTGACGGGAAGGGGCCGGTGCGGCCATGGCGGGGTGCCTTTCGCAGCAGGATGCACCCGCAAAAGGCGGCAGGGAGGGCGCGATGCTGCGCGAGGCCGCCCCTGCGGACACGTAAGTGAAGGTGAACTACGCGGATACGCGGGGGATGTGCCCCGGTCCGGGCGAAGGCTCAGGGCCGCGCCGCTACGGAACCGGGTCGGTCTCAGCGACAGTCGATGTCGGCCACGCACTGCACGGACACGCCGATCAGCGCCAGCTCTATGGCGGCGCGGTCGGTGGTGTGGCGGTGCGGCATGCGCAGATCATGGAACGAAGGTTCGCGTCCTGGCAAGGTGTCTCGGTATGAGAGACACCGTGTCTCACGGTCGGCGGACGCGGCGCGCCGCCGGGATCACCGGGCGGCCGGATACGGCCAGGAGTTGGGCCGGCAGGTCACGCCGTCCGTCGTCAGGAACTTCGTCTGCTGCATCATCACCGGGGCGAGCGCGCCCTGCTTCGTGCACACCTCGTGGTTGTGCCCCAGACGGTGGCCGACCTCGTGGTTGATCAGCATCTGGCGATAGGCGTGCATCTTGTCGGGGCCGTAGGTCTTCGCGCCCTGCGCCCACCGGTAGGCATTGATCATGACGCGGTTGGTCGCCGCCGAATCGCAGGAGACGTTCTCCTCGGCGGTGTCCAGCCCGGACTTGGCGCACCATGCCGCGGTCGTGCCGGGGCTGGCCAGCGAGATCACGAAGTCGGCGGGGCCGGACGCCACCCGCTGGAAGGTCTGCTGCCCGCCGTGCGCCCAGCTCCGGTCGTCGTTGAGGGTCTTGTGCACGGCCTCGGCGAAGAGCTTGCCGTCCAGCGGCAGCCCCTCCTCGATGTCGACGCGGTAGTGCCACACCTTGCCGTGCCCCGGCGCCTTGGCGTCCCCGCCGACCGGCCGGAACTTTCCGGTGGCCGTCAGCTTGGCGTCGAGCGGGAAGATCTGCGCCATCTGCGCCTCGTACGAGGCGGGTTTGGCGTCGTGGGTGGGGCGGGTCCCCGACCGGGAGGCGGCGCCGTCGACGCCGTCCGGGTGATCCGCGCCGCTCTGCGGCTGCGTCGCGTCGCCGTCCTTGCGCTGGTCGGCGACCTGGCCCGCGATGACCACGGCGAGCACCGTCGTCACCGCCGCGGCGGCCGCGCCGGTGAACGTACGGCCCTTGGTGCCCTTACGGCCCGGCCGCCCGTCCTCCCCCGCCAATCCCTCGGGGTCGTCGCCGTCGTCCGGCCCCGAGCCGTCGGCGCCGAGTCCGGACGTCCGGGCCGGCTCGTCCCACTCGGCCCCCTGGCGCCCCTCCTCGATCGCCTCGCGCTCGAAGACCACGGACCGTCCGGTGAACCGGCCGCCGGGCGGGATGCCGTCCGCCATGCCACCGGGCGGGGCGCCCGCACCGGGGCCGTACGGGGCGGCGCCGGGGCCGCCCCGCCGGGGCGCACCGGCCCGGAAGACGTCGTCGTCCTCGAAGGCGTCCACATACTCGGTCCGCGGCGGGCCGGCCGGTCCGCCGACGATCCCCTGGACCGCGCCGGTGCCCATGGGGCCCGGCGTCCCGTACCGGGGCCGGCCGCCGCCGGGGGCCTCGGCCGCGCGCGGCCGGGGAATCCTCGGCCCGCCCGGCGGGGGCGTCGTGGGGACCGCGCCCGCGGGGAAGGCGCCCCAGGCGCCGCCGGGTTCGCGCTGTTCGGGATGGCCGCCGCGGACCTCGGCGGCCGGGTCACCGGTGGGCGCCTGGCGCCGGCGGCGTCCCGAGCCGGGTCCCGGCCCTGGGAGCGTGCCGCCCGGCGGTACCGACGGCGGGGCCGAACCCGGGATGTCGCCTGCGGATTCCGGCCGGCCTTGGCGGCTATGACGTCCCACGGGGCGTGTCAGCTCCTGCCCGCATCAGCGGTCACATCGGTCACATCTTGTCCGTCGTGCGCGGCATTCGCGGCGTTCGCGTCGAGCAGCTCGCGGACGGCCCGCGCCACCGTCTCCGGGTACTCCATCATCGCCACATGCCCCGCCTCCGGCAGCGTCAGCAGCCGCGAACCGCGGAACGCCGCGGCCGCCCGCCGCGCCATCCGGTAGGAGACCAGGCGGTCGCGCCCACCGTAGACGAGAAGCGTGGGCGCGAGCACCCGTTCGGCCTGACGCCACAGATTGTGCTGCCCGCCGAGCGTGTAGGCGTTCACCAGACCGCGCGCCGAGCGCTCCATCACCTCCCAGAAATAAGGGAGTTGAAGCCGTCGGGCGTATTCCTCGGCGGCGGCGCCGAGGCCTTCGGGGGTGATCCGTGCGGGGTCGCCGTAACAGAGGGCCAGCACCTCGCGGGTGCGGCGCTCGGGCGTCCAGTCGCGGGTGGCCTCGCGGAAGAGCCGGGCCACCCCCGGGACCGCGAGCAGCGCCGTCGGCACGGCCGTCAGCTGGGGCCGCAGTTCGGGCAGCGCCGGGGAGATCAGGGTGAGGCTGCGGACCAGATCGGGGCGTACGGCGGCCACCCGGGTCGAGGCGGCGCCGCCCATGGAGTTGCCGATGAGGTGGACGGGGCCGCGCCCGGCGGCGTCGAGATAGCGGATGACCGCGCGGGCCTGCGCGGAGACGGAGTAGTTGCCGTCACCCGGGGGCGGCGACTGGCCGAAGCCGGGCAGATCGAGCGCCTCGCCGTCGACCCGGTCGGCGAGCAGCGGCATCAGGGCGGACCAGTTCTGCGAGGAGCCGCCGAGGCCGTGGACGTAGAGCGCGGGCTCGCGGCCGGGTGCGTCGCCGTCGGCCGGTGTCCCGGCGGGCGCCCGCACGTGCAGCGTCAGACCCGGCAGGGTCACGGCGCGCACCGTCTCCGCCTCGCCCGCCGGGGATCCGGGGCCGGCCGGGGGTACCTGAGGAGCGGCGGTCCGGGCGTCCGGCGAGTCGGTCGAAGACATGCAGTCGATGTTACGAGACGATCACGCCCCCGATTGTGTGTTCGCGGTCACACACCGCATCGCGCTGTCGGTGCCGCTCTCCTACGCTCGTATCAAGGGCAGCCGCCCGGCCCCCGCCGCGAGAAAGGGAGCCATGATGCCCGCCGACCCGACCGAACCGGACACGTTTGAGGACGAGAACGACATGACGGAGTTCGACGTGGAAGCGCCCGAGCATGACGCCGCCGAGCAGCATGCCGAGGTCTCACCGCAGCACGACGACCCGCTGACCGGAGTCGACCCCGACACCGCCAACGAGGCCGACCTCGCCGAACAGGCCCGCGTGGTGGAACTGAACGAAGACGAATACCGATGACCTGGACTGTTATGTCGGCTTCGGCCGACGGTCCCGGGCAGAATTTCTCCCCTCGGACCACGCACAGCCGGGTTACCCAAAAGTACGATGGCGGGCGCGGTGCACCGTCTTGTGCGTGCCGCGTACGGAACAACTTCTGGGAGGCAGCGTGAGCGCCATCGAGCAGACCGAGGCGGCGCGCCCGCGGGGCACACGCCTGCCACGCCGCGCCCGGCGCAACCAGCTTCTGGGCGCGGCCCAGGAAGTCTTTGTCGCGCAGGGCTATCACGCGGCCGCGATGGACGACATCGCCGAGCGGGCGGGCGTCAGCAAGCCGGTGCTCTACCAGCACTTCCCGGGCAAGCTTGACCTGTATCTCGCGCTGCTGGACCAGCACTGCGAGGCGCTGCTGCACTCGGTGCGGACGGCGCTGGCCTCGACGACCGACAACAAGCAGCGGGTCGCGGCCACGATGGACGCGTATTTCGCCTATGTCGAGGACCCGGGCGGCGCCTTCCGGCTGGTCTTCGAGTCGGACCTGACCAATGAGCCGGCCGTCCGCGAGCGGGTGGACAAGGTCTCGCTGGAGTGCGCCGAGGCGATAAGCGCGGTGATCGCGGAGGACACGGGACTGGCGACCAACGAAGCGATGCTGCTGGCGGTGGCCCTGGGCGGGGTCTCCCAGGTGGTGGCCCGCTACTGGCTGTCCTCGGAGAGCACGGTCCCGCGCGACACGGCGGTACAGCTGCTGACCTCGCTCGCCTGGAAGGGCATCGCCGGTTTCCCGCTGCACGGCGCCGACTCGCACTGATGATGTTCGCTGCGGGCGTGTTCCGCGGCGTCCTGTACGTCCCCGCGCCGGGCTAATGTGTGCTCCGTACGGCGCGGACGGCCGCGCATCCTCCCCTTGGCGGCGCCAGGGGGAACCCCAGATCGTCGGAGGGACTTAAGCCGTGGAGGTCAAGATCGGCGTGCAGCACGCGCCCCGCGAGATCGTTCTGGAGAGCGGGCAGTCTGCCGACGAGGTCGAGAGCGCTGTGTCCGATGCGCTGAGCGGCAAGTCGCAGCTGCTGAGCCTGGTGGACGACCACGGTCGCAAGGTGCTGGTCCCTGCGGACCGGCTGGCCTATGTGGAGATCGGTGAGCCGACCGCCCGCAAGGTCGGTTTCGGCGCGCTCTGAACAGCGGGGCGTCGCAGGCGGCGCCCGCAGTCGGTGGAGGGCGGCGCCCGGAGAGCTTCTTCTCCGGGTGCCGCCCTTCATCGTTGCCGCCGTCCGCTCGCGGTCGGCTTGCATGGTCACGGGAGGGTTGCCCGGTGTGCCCCCTGGGTACGACGGGTACCAACCGACTTGTTCGTCCGGATTGTTCGCCCGGTCGGGCTTGTCACGATTGCCATGCTTGACACGCGGGAGGGAACGGCATGATCTGGGAAGCGCTCGGCGCCGTCTTCATCGGGCTCGTCATCGCCCTGTCCGCGACGCACTGGCTCTCCGACCGGTTCCCCTCGCGCACGCTGACGCTGGCCACGGGACCGGTCGCCGCGCTGCTCGGTGCGCTGCTGACCCGCTCGATCCTCGGCCCCGGCCACCCCGTCCAGGTGATGGTCGCCGCGCTGGCCGTCGGCGCGGCGCTGCTGTCGCTGCTGGTGCGGCCGCCGCGCCGCCGGGTGCGCCGGCCGGCCCCGCGCCTCAAGGGGCACCGGACGGCCTGACGCACCCGCGTGACCGTCGGCCACAGAACGACCGGGGACCGGCGCCCGAAAGGGCCGCCGGTCCCCTGCTTGCCCGTGGGCGCGTTACGCGGCGAGCCCCAGGGCCGCCATCCGCTTGGTGTGCGCCTCGGTGATCCGCGAGAACATCCGGCCGACCTCGGCCAGGTCGAAGCCGTCGGCCACGCCGCCGACCAGCATCGTCGAGAGCGCGTCGCGGTCCGCGACCACCCGCTGCGCCTGCGACAGCGCCTCGCCCATCAGCCGCCGCGCCCACAGCGCGAGACGCCCGCCGACCCGCGGCTCGGCCTCGATCGCCGCGCGCACCTTCTCCACGGCGAACGACGCATGCCCGGTGTCGTCCAGTACGGCCAGGACGAGGTCCCGGGTGTCGGAGTCCAGCCGGGCCGCGACCTCGCGATAGAAGTCGCTGGCGATCGAATCGCCGACATACGCCTTGACGAGGCCCTCCAGCCAGTCCGAGGGCGCGGTCTGGCGGTGGAACTCATCCAGGGCGGCGGCGAACGGCTCCATGGCCTCGTTCGGCTCCGCCTCGATCTGCGCGAGCCGGTCCCGCAGTCGTTCGAAGTGGTGGAATTCGGCCGAGGCCATCTTGGCCAGTTCGGCCTTGTCGTCCATCGTCGGGGCGAGCTTGGCGTCCTCGGCCAGGCGCTCGAAGGCGGACAGCTCGCCATATGCGAGCGCGCCGAGCAGATCGATCACGGCGGCCCGGTAGTGCGGGTCGTCGGATGCCTGCGCCCAGTTCTGGGCGGCGATCCCGGTGAGTGCTTGCGCGTCCGCGGCGGTGTCAGGCGTCTCCATGACCGGCACAATAGCCCGCCGGAGGGCCCTGGGAAGGCCCTGGTCAGCCACTGCGTCACGGCTCGTACGCGCGAGCCGCCGACGCCGTGCTCCCGGGGCACGCCGGGGCGTGACCTATTTCTCACTCATACAAGCCTTCGGATGTCGAGCGATATCCGGGGTAGAGTGATAAAGGACCTGCCGAGGAGTCGGTGGGTCTCTCCACGAAAGCGGATGCCCGGTCGGTGGCCCGATCGGCTCCAACCGACCGCCCGCCCCCGCGAACGCGTACGAGAGGTACGCACAGCAGGGGGCACACCGCTCGCGGCAGGAGTGCCTGAGCGTTGGCAGTGGTCCCGCGCCATCCGGCTCTCTCAGGTCGGCCCCCGTACGAACAGGTACGACGGCACGGTACGACCCCCTTCGCCGCCTCATGCCGCGTCTCACAGAAGAGGCAAGATTCTGTCTACGTTCCGAGAGCTCGGGATTTTCCCCGAGACCGCCGAGGCCCTTGAGGCCGTCGGCATCGTTTCCCCCTTTCCCATCCAGGAAATGACGCTCCCCGTCGCCCTTTCCGGCAGCGACGTCATCGGCCAGGCCAAGACCGGCACGGGCAAGACCCTGGGCTTCGGCCTGCCGCTCCTCGAGCGCGTGACGGTCCCCGTCGATGTCGAGGTGGGCCGCGCCGAGCCGGAGCAGCTGACCGAGGCGCCGCAGGCCCTCGTCGTCGTGCCCACCCGCGAGCTGTGCCAGCAGGTCACCAACGACCTGCTCACCGCCGGCAAGGTCCGTAACGTCCGGGTGCTGGCCATCTACGGCGGCCGCGCGTACGAGCCGCAGGTCGAGGCGCTGAAGAAGGGCGTCGACGTCGTCGTCGGCACGCCCGGCCGCCTGCTCGACCTGGCGGGCCAGAAGAAGCTCAACCTCTCGCAGGTCAAGAGCCTGGTGCTCGACGAGGCCGACGAGATGCTCGACCTGGGCTTCCTGCCCGACGTCGAGAAGATCATCCAGCTGCTGCCGGCCAAGCGCCAGACGATGCTGTTCTCCGCGACCATGCCCGGCCAGGTCATCTCCCTGGCCCGCCGCTACATGTCGCAGCCCACGCACATCCGCGCCACCGCGCCGGACGACGAGGGCCAGACCGTCGCCAACATCTCCCAGCACGTCTTCCGCGCGCACTCCATGGACAAGCCGGAGATGGTCTCGCGGATACTGCAGGCCGAGGGCCGTGGGCTGGCGATGGTCTTCTGCCGTACGAAGCGGACCGCCGCCGATATCGCCGACCAGCTCTCCCGGCGCGGCTTCGCGTCCGGCGCGGTCCACGGCGACCTCGGCCAGGGCGCCCGCGAGCAGGCGCTGCGCGCCTTCCGCAACGGCAAGGTCGACGTCCTGGTCTGCACCGACGTCGCCGCCCGCGGCATCGACGTCGAGGGTGTGACGCATGTCATCAACTACCAGTCCCCCGAGGACGAGAAGACCTACCTGCACCGCATCGGCCGCACCGGCCGCGCGGGCGCCAAGGGCACCGCGGTCACCCTCGTCGACTGGGACGACATCCCGCGCTGGAAGCTGATCAACAAGGCGCTGGACCTGCCGTTCGACGAGCCGGAGGAGACCTACTCCACCTCGCCGCACCTCTACGAGCAGCTGAACATCCCCGAGGGCACCAAGGGCGTCCTCCCCCGCGCCGAGCGCACCCGCGCCGGGCTGGCCGCCGAAGAGGTCGAGGACCTCGGCGAGACCGGCGGCCGCGGCCGTGGCCGCAAGCCTGCGGCGGCCGCCGCGGAGGAGCGTCCCCAGCGGACGCGTACGCCGCGGCAGCGCCGTCGTACGCGGGGCGGGTCGGCGCTCGAGCCGGCCGGTGCCCAGGCGGCGGCAAGCGCGCCGGTCACCGCGGAGGCGGCGCCCGCCGAGGGCGGCACCGAGCCGCGGCAGCCGCGCCGGCGTCGCCGCACCCGTGGTGCGGCGCAGGCCGCGGCCGTGACGGCGCCCGCGGGCACGGAGGCCGTCGCACAGGCCGCGGTGGCCGCCCCGGTCGCCGAGGCCCCGGCCGAGGCGCCCGCCGCGCCGCGCCGACGCCGTACGCGGGCCGCCCGCCCGGTGGCGGCGGAGGCCGCCGTGGAGACGGTCGAGGCCGTCACCGTGCCGGAGCCGGCCGAGGCACCCGCCGCGGCGCCGCGCCGGCGTACCCGCAGCGCGGCCAAGGCCGCCGTGGAGGCGCCCGCCGAGGCCGTCGCGGTCGCCGAGACGACGGTTGAGGCCAAGCCGAAGCGGACCCGTAAGACGGCCGCAGCCAAGGCCGCCGAAGCCGCCGTCGACACCGTCGCGGACGCGCCCGCCAAGCCCAAGCGCACCCGCAAGGCCGCCGCCGCCAAGCCCGCCACCGACGCGGTCGAAGCCACCGAGGCACCCGCCGAGGCCAAGCCCAAGCGGACCCGTAAGACGGCCGCAGCCAAGGCCGCCGAAGCCGCCGCGGACACCGTCGCCGACGCGCCCGCCAAGCCCAAGCGCACCCGCAAGGCCGCCGCCGCCAAGCCCGCCACCGACGCGGTCGAAGCCACCGACGCGCCCGCCGAGGCCAAGCCCAAGCGGACCCGCAAGAAGGCCGCCGCCAAGGCCACGCCGGAGAGCTGACCCTCAGCACGCCGACGGCCCGGCTTCCGCACTGCGCGGGAGCCGGGCCGTCGGCGCTTCACCCTTCCGTGCCGTCGGTTAGCCTCACGCCATGAGCACGCCACCCACCCTCGAACTCCCTCCGTGTGCCCGCTCGTACCGGCTCGAGACCGAGCGCGGGACGTTCGCCGTGCACGACGCCCGGCCCGACGGCACTCCGGCCGGTACCGCGCTGCTGGTGCCGGGGTTCACCGGGAGCAAGGAGGACTTCATCGCGCTGCTCGAACCACTGGCCGCGGCCGGGTTCCGGGTGGTCGCGGTGGACGGGCGCGGGCAGCACGAATCTCCCGGGCCGCGCGATGAATCCGCTTACGCACAGCGGGAGTTGGCGCTCGACGTGCACGCCCAGGCCGCGGCGCTCGGCGGCCCGGTGCATCTGCTGGGCCACTCCCTGGGCGGCCTGATCACCCGGGCCGCCGTGCTCCTCGACCCGGCCCCGTTCCGCTCGCTGACCGTGCTCAGCTCCGGCCCGGCCGCCATCGCCGAGTCCCAGCAGGCCCGGGTACGGATGCTGACCGAGGCGCTGGCGACGCTGGACATGGAGGCCGTCTGGCAGGCGATGCGCGCACTGGACCCGGTGGAGGCGGCGGACCGCGCGACGCCGCCGGAGATCGGCGCGTTCCTGCACCGCCGCTGGCTGAACACCGTCCCCGAGCAGCTGATCGTGACCGGCCGTCAGATGCTCGCGGAGCCGGACCGGGTGGCGGAACTGGCGGCCGTCGAACTGCCCAAGCACGTGGTCTCCGGGACCGTCGACTACGCCTGGCCGGTGCCGCTGATGGACGCGATGGCCGAGCGGCTGGCCGCCCGGCGGACCGTCATCGAGGGGGCCGAGCACTCCCCCAACGCGGAGCGGGCCGACGCCACGGCGGGGGCCCTGGCGGGGTTCTGGCGCGAGTCCACGTAGTGGTTCGGCCCCACGATGTCGGCCGTCCCGCCGTGGGGGTGTGTCGCCGTGGCGCCTGCGGCGGGCGGTGCCACTTGCGCGGGGCCGTTCGGCTGCGGGACCGGACCTCCGGACTCCGTCCTGCGGCCCGGCCCCTCTCCGCTGGGGGTGGGAGAAAACCGGTGGGGGCGTGCGTCAGCGGTCGAGTCCCGGCTCGGACACCGCCGCACGATGTCCTCGTGTTGTCAGTGCCCGTCGCTATGGTCCACGCCATGAAGCGTGACCAACGGCCGATACGCCTGCCCCAGAGGAACACCGCCACCACGCCCGTCATACGCACCGACTTCAGCGACCCCGACGGCTGGCAGCGCGTCGTCGACGCCCTCGAGATGCCCGTCGCCGACATCGAGGACCCCCAGGACACCGACGATTACTCCCGCGCCGTCCACTACGTCACCATCATCGACAGCCCGCGCCTGGCCGACACCGACGCCGAGGCGATTCTCGAGGCCGCCCCGCCGGGCCACAGCGTCGCCTACGACCACCTCTACATCGCCGACGCCCATACCTTCGCCACCGAAGACCTCCAGCTGCTCGGCATCGACATCAACCCCGACCAGGACGAAGACGCCTTCCCCCGAGTCGCGCCCTTCCGCGTACCGGCCCTGGCGGTGGTCGGCATCGAACTCAACCACGACCTCGCCAACGTGTTCTTCAGCGAATTCCACGACTACGACTGGAGCACCGAACAGTTCCTCACCGCAGGCCCCGGAACCCCCATCCACGACGAGTTCCTCCGCATGGACCGCGACGAACCCGACCCCGACGAGGACACCCCCCATTGACCGGGAATCGGCGGTCCGAAGTCGGACCACTACCTTGCGGCTGGTCTCCGGACCGGAACTCCGGGACCTGGTCAGGTACACCCACTGGACCCAACCACCCGCACCCGACACGAAAGGCCCGCCCCCACCACCCTTCCCACCCACCACGGGAGGGGACGGCCCGTAGCGGCGAAGCCGTGTAGGGACGTCACCGCACCCGACAAACCCACGCCCGCCGCAGGCGAAACGGCGAACAACCCCCACGGCGGGGCAGCCGACAACGTACGGCCCCGGCAAAGCGCAGCGAAGGCGCAGCGGACGGGCTAGTACTGCCCCTGCACATGATCCCAGAACCCGTCCCGCAGCACGCGCCGCAGATCCGCATGGCCGCGCAGTGAGTGCTGCAGCAGCGCCTCGGCGGTCGTCAGCAGGTCCTGGTCGACCGTGCCGGGCAGATACGGGTGGCCGGGCAGCAGCGTCGCCACCCATTCGCGGCCGCGTTCGGAGAGCCACTGGGCGGCGATCCGTGCCCCTACGAAGCGGACCTCCTCGCGGGCGGGTACCGGGCCCTCGGTCGCCGGTGGATCGGCGCAGGCCATGCCCACGCGCCGGGTGACGTACGGCTTGCAGAAGTCCAGGTCGAAGGTGCGCTGGCTGTCGACCTCCCACAGCAGCGGGTCGGCCTGGTTGCGGCCCCCCGAGGCCTCGATGCCCCACAGGTGCACCCGCGCGCCGTACCCCTGTGCCGCCTCCACCGCCGACACCAGGTCCTCGTCGCCCCCTATCAGGACCGCATCGCTGATGGCGCGGTGCCGGGCCAGCGACTCCAGGTCGCTGCGGATGAGGGAGTCGACGCCCTTTTGCTGGTTGTTCGCGTTGAGGTTGCCGAGGCGGACCTTGACGTCCGGCAGCTCGGCGATCCGCTGCTGTTCCTGGGTGTGTATGCGGCGGCGGGCGCCGTCGTACCAGTAGACGCGCAGCAGCCGGCTGTCCGGGAAGATCATCCGGGCCTTGTCTATGAAGGCCTCGATGATGCCCTCCGAGTCCAGCTCGAACGCCTTGCGGTCCTCCGTTCCGGCGACCAGCCGACCCGCCGCGGCATAGACATAACCCGCGTCCACGAAGGCGGCGTGGGTGGAGGGGGTCGTGGCGACCTCGGCGAGCACCCGTGTGAGCAGCTCGTTGGTGCGCTCGATACCTGCGGCGAGCGCGGCGAGGTCTACGGGGCCCGGGGGCTGGTGGTCGTTCATACCGGATCCATTGTCCGGGCGGTCACTCTGTGAGCACAACCGCTGTACCGACAAGTACTTAGTTCCTCGAAAATTTTCTTTAGCGTAGGGAATGATTGCAGGGTGCGGGCCGTTGTACCCGTACGGAGCGCCCGGCAACGAAGCCGCGCGCTCCCCACCACACAGTTCTCCTCAGGAGGATCAGACGAAGGGAGAAGCCGTATGCGCTTCGAAATCATGCGCCTGGACGATGTTGACGGCGCCGCCGTGGACAGCACCGTCGTGGACGCCGCCTCCGTCAACAGGATCGTGCAGCAGGCCGCGGCAATGGGCCAGCGCATCTACATCCGCCCGGCCGACACCGCCGCCGTTCGCTGACACCTACGCCCGCCGATAACGACGACTGCCGATAACGACGTCGAAGCGCCTCCGTACGGACTTCCGTACGGAGGCGCTTCGCGTGGCCGGACCGGAGGGGCCGGGAGGCCGGATGACCGGGTCGGGGGCCTCAGGACCCCTGGATCACCTGCGTCACACCGTTGATGATCTGCTGCACCGCCAAAGCCGAGAGCATCATGCCCGCCAGTCGGGTGACCAGGACCACTCCGCCGTCCTTGATCACACGGATGATCACCAGCGAGAACCGCATCACCAGATAGAGCACGACATGGATCGCGGCGATCGCCGTCCAGACGGCGATCTGGGCCCCGGCGCCGTGCGCGTGCTGGACCGCGAGGATCACCGAAACGATCGCGCCCGGCCCGGCCAGCAGCGGCATCCCCAGCGGCACCAGCGCCACATTGACGTCCTTGGTCTGGGTGGGCTCCTCCGACTTGCCGGTGAGCAGGTCCAGTGCGACCAGCAGGAGCAGCAGCCCGCCCGCGATCATCAGTGCGGGCGTGGTGATGTGCAGGCGCCCCAGGATCTGCCGGCCGAAGAGGCCGAAGACGGCGATCACGCAGAACGCGACGGCGGCGGCCTGCCAGGCCATCCGGCGCTGCACCTTGGCCGGGCGCCCCGAGGTCAGGGCGAGAAAGATCGGGGTGATCCCGGGGGGATCCATGATGACAAAAAGGGTGACAAAGAGCGTACTGAAGACGGCGACGTCGAACACGGTGATGGCCTTGCGGGAGGTGAGGGTGGTACGGACGAGCCCATGCCCGTAGGGGAAAGGGAGGGTTGGGGGCGCGGACGCGGACGCGTACGGCCTGCGGTGGTGGCGGCAGTCTGCCGGAGTGGCGCCGGGTGGCTCAGCCGCCCGCGCCGGGCACGGGGAAGGCGCCGGTCGCACGGCGCACGATCTCGCCGTAGATCTCGGGGTCGGTGGTGTATTCACCGAGGCGGCAGGTCTTGCGGCTGCCGTGGTAGTCGCTGGAGCCGGTGGTCAGCAGGCCGAGGTCGGCGGCCAGGCCGCGCAGCCGGGCTCGGGTCGGGTCGTCGTGGTCCATGTGGTCGACCTCGATGCCGTCGAGGCCGGCCGCGGCGAGTTCGCCGATCATGCTCTCCGGGACGCAGCTGCCGCGCTTGACGGCCAGCGGATGCGCGAAGACGGTCACTCCACCGGCGGCCTTGACCAGCCGTATCGCGTCGAACGGGTCCAGCTCGTGCTTCTCGACGTAGGCCCGGCCGTCCTGACCGAGCCACTCGGAGGTGAAGGCGTCGGAGACGGAGGCGACGAGGCCCAGCTCGACGAGGGCGGTCGCGATGTGCGGGCGGCCGACGGCGCCGTCCCCGGCGATCTCGGCCACCCGCTCCCAGGTGACCGGCACGCCGAGGTCGCGCAGCTTGGCGACCATGCCCTGGGCCCGCGGTACGCGGTCGTCGCGGACGAGCTCCCGCTCTCGGGCGAGCTCCGGCTCGTCGGGGTCGAAGAGGTAGGCGAGCATGTGCAGGCTCACCCCGTCGATCCGGCAGGAGAGCTCGGCGCCGGTGACCAGCGTCAGCCCCGCAGGCAGCGCGGCCCGCGCCGCGGCATGGCCGCCGACGGTGTCGTGGTCGGTCAGCGCGACGACGTCGAGACCGGCGGCCGCGGCATTGCGGACCAGCTCCGCGGGGGTGTCCGTACCGTCGGACGCCGTGGAGTGGGCGTGCAGGTCGATGCGCACGACGCGGACTCCTCCAGGCAGCTGCGGGACGGACGGGGGTTCGAGGGCGCTCCACATGGGGGTGCCCCCAGAAGGATACCGGCCGCCCGGACATGCCCCCGTCAGACGCGTACGGGCCCCCGGGGCCGTCCGGTCGCCGCGCTCAGCCCAGGATGCGCGGCGACAGCGCCCCGCACGGCAGCAGATCCACCTCGGCGCCGGCCTCCCGCAGATCCGTGAGCACCAGCTCGTCGTACATCATCAGGCCCGAGCTCTCCGGCCAGGCAATGGCCCACAGCCACAGCCCGCGCGCCTCGCCCGCGAAGACCGCGCGGTCGCCGGGCGAGCCGTCGACATGCCACATCGGGGTCGGCCGCCCGGCGGCCAGCACCTTGGCGTGCGGGGACTTGTCGACACACATATGGGGGCCGGGGTCGGGGCCGTCTATCCCGGCGTAGCGCGCGCCGAGGCCGACGCCCAGCTCCTCGGCGATCAGCAGGAGTTCGCCGGGGCCGCCCAGTGGTCCGGGCCCCGAGCAGGCCACCGCGGTCGCGCGGCCGCCGCTGCGGTCGTCGCCGGCGCAGGCCACGCCGGTGAACAGCCACCCGACGGGGAGCGGCCAGGGCATCCATACGGGCACCTGCGCACGGTGCACGACAACGCCGAGCGCCTCGACGCTCGGCGGGACGACCGGCTGGAGTGGGTGCACGATGCCGTGCACGGCGCACTGCCAGGAGTCGGAGAAAAGACCGGGCGCCCGCACCCGGCCACCGCACTTCGGGCAACTGGGTTCGCCCCTCATAAGGACCAACGGTCCTCCAGGCCCGCCGCCGCGTCAAGGACGATCACCCGTCCGGTGCGCCCAAATTCGCGTGCCCGGCCGCCCATTCGGCCGCCTGATGCTCGCCTCCGCTCCCCCGGAGAAACTAGTTGCAGCTTGCACTCTTTAGCTCACCTAACTTAATATGTGCATACACCAACCATCTCGGGGGAATCGCAGGCACCCAGGGGCCCCGGGGAGGACCACCCGGCGGAACCGGCCATGGGAAGGGGAACCGCAGCATGACGAGCGGCACGAACGGCAGCGGCCACGGCGACGCCGGCAGTGAGGTACCCGACAAGGGCGGGACATCGATCCTGCGGCAGCCGATGGCGGTCTGGGCCACCGCCGGCGCCTCGGTCGTGGCGTTCATGGGCATCGGCCTCGTCGACCCGATCCTCCCGTCCATCGCCCGGGGCCTGCACGCCTCCAACAGCCAGGTCTCCCTCCTGTTCACCTCGTACTTCCTGATCACCGCGATCGCCATGCTCATCACCGGCTTCGTCTCCAGCCGCATCGGCGGCCGCAAGACCCTGCTGGCGGGTCTCGCCCTGGTCGTGGTCTTCGCCGCGCTCTCCGGCATGTCCGGCTCGGTCGGCGAGCTGGTCGGCTTCCGGGCCGGCTGGGGCCTGGGCAATGCGCTCTTCGTCTCGACGTCGCTGGCGGTCATCGTGGGCGCCGCGCATCCCATGGGGGCATCGCGCGGGGGAGATTCCGCCCGGGGCGGTGACGGACGACGGGCGGGCGGCGCGGTGGCGATCCTCCTGTACGAGTCCGCCCTCGGGCTCGGCATGGCCTGCGGCCCGCTGCTCGGCGCGGTCCTCGGCGACATGAAGTGGCGCTACCCGTTCTTCGGCACCGCCGTCCTGATGGCCATCGACTTCCTCGCCATCACGGTCTTCCTCGAGGAACAGCCCAGGCCCGCGCGCCGGACCGGGCTCCTGGACCCCGTCAGGGCCCTCGGCCACGGCGGCCTCGCCTCCGCCGCCGCCTCGGCCTTCTTCTACAACTACGCGTTCTTCACGGTGCTGGCCTTCACCCCGTTCGTGCTGAACATGTCGCCGTACCGGTCCGGCGGCGTCTTCTTCGCCTGGGGTGTGCTGCTCGCGGTCTTCTCGGTGATCGTCGCGCCGCGGCTCCAGCACCGCTTCGGCTCGCTGAAGGTGCTGGGCGGCTCGCTGGTGCTGCTCGCCGTCGACCTGCTCGTCCTGGGCTACGGCAGCCACACCACCGCCGTCGTCTGCACGGTCCTGTCCGGCGCCTTCATCGGCCTGAACAACACCGTCTACACCGAGCTGGCCCTGGGCCTCTCGGACGTGCCCCGTCCGGTGGCGAGCGCCGGCTACAACTTCGTGCGCTGGTTCGCGGCGGCCGCCGCGCCGTTCCTCGCGCCCAGGATCGAGGAGTGGACCGACATCCACATCCCGTTCGTGGTCGCGGCCGTCGCGGCGCTGACCGGCGCCGGCATCGTCGCCGTCCGCCGCCGCGCGCTGACCCTCCGGGTCGCGGAACCGGAGCCGCGGCACACCGTGGAGGACGGCGTCACGGCCCTCGCCGGCTGACGGTCCGGGGCCGCCCCGTACGCCGTCTGACGGCCCGTTCGCCCGGACGGGCCGTCAGATCCGCCGGGCCCCGCCCTCCGTACGCCTCACCACCCGGGATGAGTGAAGGTCACCACCCTGCTCACCGGCGTGCGCGCCCCGGTCGGCCGACGCCGCAGCTCGGTTTCGTGCGCTGCCCCCTGCGGTCGGCCTCCCCCGTCGTACGGGTTCTCCTCGCCGCCCTCAGTCCTCGAGCGGTACGCCCGTGCGCAACGGATCCCGCAGGTCGGTGCCGTGCCGCAGCCAGCGCTCCTGGAGGGCGTCGGCGCCGTGCACCCGCTTCCAGGCGGCTTCGTTGGGCGTCATCGGCAGAAGAGGAAGGAAGCGGACCGGATCGAGCGGCTCATCCAGTTCCAGGTCCTCGATCAGCCCGCCGGACTCGGCGACCAGAACCGAGGTGAAGGGCGCGCCGGGCCACAGCGGCTCCCCCACGTCCAGCGAGGCACCCGGGGCCACGATCACCCCCTCGACCTGCGGGGAGGCGCCGAGGACGGCGAGCGGGCGGAGCACCTTGTCGGTGTCGGCACGGCCGCCCCGTACGGTCAGGACGAGCTCGGCGCGGGGGCCGCGCAGAGGGTCGGCCACCACGGCGGTGGGGTCGGCCATGGGCTGGGCGGACATCCCGAGCGTGGCGTAGCGCACCACTCCGTTGTCCACGAAGCGGAGGACCTCGATACGGTCGGTGCCGAGGAAGGTGACGGCGGCGCGCGCATCCGGCGCGCCCAGGGTCGTACGCAACCGGGCCTCGACCAGCTCAAGAACGTCAGACATGCCGCGAGCATACGGCGGGCCGCTCGCCCGGCCGCCGTCCGCTACGGTCTGCAACGGTCTGCCCGGAGTCCGTCCGGGAGGACCCCATGCGGCGCCGCCATCCTTGGTATCGAACAGGCAAAGCGGCACCGTAAAGCTTCAGGCGGCTGATAGCCTTGCCGTCTGGTCAGGGAATGACGTCGTCCCCCAGCGGGGACCGGCCGGAGGAGGTGGGGCTGCGGTGGATCCGAGTCGACCGTGCAGTACCGATAGTTCTCCTGTCATCCCCCTCGCGCAGCGAATCTCCTGATCCGAGAGCTTCCGTACCCCGCCGCCCAGCGGCGAAACCCATGAAGTTCGGGAAGTTCCTTTGCGCCGGATGTAGATGACGGAAGAGCGCCTTCGACTCTCAATTTCCGTGTTCTGCGAACTGCCGTCAGTATCACCGCACGGAGCGCCGCCCGCTTTGCGGACGTACGGTCAAGGATGCCTCGTACGTCCACGTTCCGGGCAGCGTTGCGCCCCGCGCTCCTGACTGACGGCCGGCCCGTATAAGGAGCCAGCCATGTCGATGATCCGCGACCTGCGCGCCGCCGTCCGCCCGTCCCGGCGCCGCGAAGACACCCCCTACCGCTACGAGACCGCCGCCCCGGCCTGTGCCAACAGCGCCATCGTGGACTGCGGCGTCTACCGCGAGGGCCGCCGGGTGAGCGAGCACGTCACCCCCGCCCAGGCGATGGCGAGCGTCCGCGCCGACGGCGGTTTCGCCTGGATCGGTCTGCACGAGCCCACCGAGGCCGAATTCGCCGGTATTGCCCAGGAGTTCGGGCTGCACCCGCTCGCCGTCGAGGACGCCGTCCACGCCCACCAGCGGCCCAAGCTGGAGCGTTACGACGACACCCTGTTCACCGTCTTCAAGACGGTCCACTACGTCGAGCACGCCGAGCTGACCGCAACCAGCGAGGTCGTGGAGACCGGCGAGGTGATGTGTTTCACCGGCCGGGACTTCATCGTGACCGTGCGGCACGGCGGCCAGGGCTCGCTGCGCGCCCTGCGGCACCGGTTGCAGGACGACCCGGAGCTGCTGGCCAAGGGCCCGTCGGCGGTGCTGCACGCCATCGCCGACCAGGTGGTCGACGGCTACATGGCGGTCGCCGGTGCGGTGCAGGACGACATCGACGAGGTGGAGATCGACGTCTTCAGCTCCGGCACCAACGGCAAGGGCCCCCACGCCAAGGGCTCGTCCGCCAAGGGCGGCGACGCCGGGCGGATCTACCAACTCAAGCGCGAGGTACTGGAGTTCAAGCGCGCCGTATCGCCGCTGCTGCGGCCGATGCAGCTGCTGAGCGAGCGGCCGATGCGGCTGGTCGACGCGGACATCCAGAAGTACTTCCGGGACGTGGCCGACCACCTGGCGCGGGTCAACGAGCAGGTGCTGTCCTTCGACGACCTGCTGAACTCCATCCTTCAGGCCAACCTCGCACAGGCGGCCGTCGCGCAGAACGAGGACATGCGCAAGATCACGGCCTGGGCGGCAATCTTCGCCGTACCGACGATGATCGCCGGGATCTACGGCATGAACTTCACGTACATGCCCGAACTGCACTGGAAGTTCGGCTACCCGGCGATGATGCTGGTGACGGTCGCCATCTGCTTCGGCATCCACCGCGGGTTCAAGCGGAACGGGTGGCTGTGAGGCGGTAGTTGGGGGCGGCGCGGCAGGGCGTTGTCAGACCCTCGTGTCACCCTCGGGGCATGGCAGGTGAAGTGAGAGCGGAGTGCCCCGAGGACCTGGAGTACGAGGACGAGCGGTCGGTGCCCATCGAGGCGCCGGCCACGCCCGACGCGTGGGATGCGCTGGCCGGTGACTGGAAGAGCCTCCATCAGGGCTACTACCTCGGCAGCGAACGGCATGCGGTGCTCGAGTGCGCCCGGCACCTCGGGGCGAGCGTTGCGGCCGGTGGCGCAGAGACCGCCCTGTGGGCGCTCGGGCTGTACTACATCGGGAATTACGTCATCCACGCGTCGCCCCATGCGGAGTCCGAGCGCCGGGTCAGGGAGGTCATGGCCGGGGTCGTCCGCGCCCTCGGCGAGCGCCCCTGCGGCCATCCGGCGCATCCCTGTGACGAGGTCCCGGAAGACAGCCACCTGGAAGGCTTCCCGGCGGTCCTGGAAATGCTGGCCCATCCGGAGCGGGACGCGGCACACGAGGCGGACCTCGCCGAGGGGCACGCCGACGAGGACGAGGACGTCGAGTGGCGGGAGTCCTGGTACGAGGGCCGGCTCACCCGGGAGATATGGGCCTGCCCGCAGAATCTGGCCGGGTTCGCCCGCGCGTTCCTCGCCTGAGGCATCGCGTCTCAGCGCCTGGGCGGCTCCGGGCACCCGTGACCGGGGCGATTAGGCTGACCCGTATGACGGAGAGCGTGTCGCAGGCCCTGCAGGATCGGGCACTCATCGAAGAGGCCACGAAGAAGTCCGGCCTGATCTGGGTGCGGGGGACGGCGGGCCCGGCGCGGGCGCTGTGGCATCTGTGGCACGACGGCGCGGCCTGTCTGATCGGGGACGGGGCGGGCGAGCAGCCACTGGCCGACCTCGGGCTGACCGACGGCGGCACGGCGACGGTCACCGTACGGAGCAAGGACAAGGGCGGACGGCTGGTCGCCTGGCAGGCGCGGGTCCATGAGCTGGCGCCGGAGGGTGAGGCCTGGCGGGGCGCGGTCGAGGAGCTGAAGGGCAAGCGGCTCAACGCCCCGGATGCGGACACGCTCACGGAGCGCTGGGCGCGGGAGTGCCGGGTGCTGCGGCTGGAGCCGTGCGGGGACGAGGCGTCGCAGCGTCCCGGCCGGATGCCGGAGGAGTCGCATGCCGCGCCGCCGCTGGCGACGTCCGCCATCACCCGGCGGCCGGTGCCCGCCGCCCTGCCGAAGCTGCTGCGCCGGGGGCGCAAGGGGTAGCCGGCGGGTGCCGTGGGCAGTGGCCGACGGCTGGCGTGGGGGTGGGGTGTTGGTGGCGCCGTAGCCGTATGCCGTAGCTGTCGGGCGTAACTGTCCGCTGTCACTGTCGGCCGGAAATGGCCGTCCCGGCCGGGAATACCGCTCTGCCGCCGCCTCGTTGTGGCCCCACAGGGGGCGCTCGTATCCCCTACGGGATGCGTTCGACCCCGCCTTAAGGGTCCACGCGTCAAGGGGCCACGCGTCAAGGGGGCCACGCGCCCCTCGACCCCTCCGGCTCCCGCCGCCTCCCGGCCCCTCAGCCCCGCGTCCTCAGCCCCGCCCCGAGATCCGCGAGCCGTAGTCCACGACCTGGTCCTTCGCCGGGGCCTTGAGGTCCACGCTCTTGCCCCAGTCGTCGAGCCGGACCACGCCCGCGCCGCCCGCCCGCTGGAGCCGCAGCGGATACGGCGTGCCTTCCAGGGAGACGTCGAGGGTGCCGCCGGAGCCCGCGGCCGCGGTGAGGCGGATGGTGCGGACGCCGTCGATGTCGCTGCGGTCGCCGGTGGCCAGCTTGCCGTGCAGCCCGAGGAGGCTGCCCAGCAGCGTGTCCTTGTCGGTGAAGCCGCTGAAGCGTTTGTAGACGGGGTCGGCGGCGGGCACCTTGACGTACTTGCCGCCGAGTTTGGCCGCGGCGGACTCGTCGGGCGTACCGGATGCGGCGCTCTTCTCGCCGGCCCAGAAGGCGGCGTCCGCCTTGAGGTAGAGCGCATCGCCCACCCGCAGCAGCGAGAACGCCGCCGCCTTGGTGCTCAGCTCGCCCTTGGCGCCGTTCTTCGCGAGCCGCATATCGAGCTTGTAGGTGCGGCCCTGGCTGACGACATTGCCGGAGAGCCGGACCGTATCGGCCTGCTGGGCGGCCGCCCGCGCCTTGGATTCGATCTTTGCGGCGGGCAGTTTGCCGACGCCGTTGGTGCCGGCGTCCGGGTCCTCGCCGCCGCAGCCCGCGAGCGCCGCGGCCAGTCCCGCGCACACCGCCCCGACAAGCGCCGCCCGTCCCTTACGACGGCGGCCGGCCAGGGTTCGGGGGCGCGTCCCCGAGGGGGTAGCAGTCACGTCGGTTCTGCCTCCTGATGCGGGTGACCTCGACAGCAGTACGGCAGCGTACCTGGGCCGTGCGCGGTTTTCGGCGGGTTGTCGGCAGCACACCCGTACGACCGTGCGAGCGGCTCCGCACGGCCCGATGCGGGGCCACCATACGGCCGTTCTCCCCGGGGCGCGGCCGACCCGGGCGCGTTAGCCTGAAGCCGAATCAAGGGGTCATTCGGGCCGGAACGGGAGAAGGGAGGCGCTGCGCATGGCAGTGGTCACTCCCCGGGTCTTTGTCTCCCATATCTCCGGCGTCGCCGTCTTCGACCCCAACGGCGACCAGGTGGGCCGGGTACGGGACCTGGTGGCGATGCTGCGGGTCGGCGCGCGCCCGCCGCGGCTGCTGGGCCTGGTCGTCGAGGTGATCAGCAGGCGGCGCATCTTCCTGCCCATGACCCGGGTGACCGGAGTGGAGTCCGGCCAGGTCATCACGACCGGCGTGGTCAATATGCGGCGCTTCGAACAGCGCGCCTCCGAGACGCTGGTGCTGGGTGAGCTGCTGGACCGCCGGGTGCGCCTGGTGGATTCCGGCGAGGAGGTCACCGTCCTCGACATCGGCATCATCCAGCTGCCGGCCCGCCGCGACTGGGAGATCGACAAGGTCTTCGTACGGCGCGGCAAGGGCGGGGCGCTGCGCCGCAAGGGGGAGACGCTGACCCTGGAGTGGTCGGCGGTGACCGGTTTCTCGCTGGAGGAGCACGGGCAGGGCGCGGAGAATCTGCTGGCCACCTTCGAGCAGCTGCGGCCCGCCGACCTCGCGGGCGTACTGCACCATCTGTCCGCCAAGCGGCGCGCGGAGGTCGCCGCGGCGCTCGACGACGACCGGCTGGCCGACGTCCTGGAGGAGCTGCCGGAGGACGACCAGATCGAGATCATCGGCAAGCTGAAGGAGGAACGGGCCGCCGACGTCCTGGAGGCGATGGACCCGGACGACGCCGCCGATCTGCTCTCGGAGCTGCCGGAGGAGGAGAAGGAGCGGCTGCTGACCCTGATGCGGCCGGAGGAGGCCGCGGATGTGCGGCGGCTGATGTCGTACGAGGAGCGCACGGCGGGCGGTCTGATGACGACCGAGCCGATCGTGCTGCGCCCGGACGCGACGGTCGCCGACGCGCTGGCCCGGGTGCGCGACCCCGACCTGTCGCCCTCGCTCGCCGCCCAGGTGTACGTCTGCCGCCCGCCCGACGAGACCCCCACCGGCAAGTACCTGGGCCTGGTGCACTTCCAGCGGCTGCTGCGCGATCCGCCGTTCACCCTCGTCAGCTCCATCGCGGACACCGATCTGCCGGCCCTGCCCCCGGACACCCCGCTGCCCGAGGTGACCCGCTATCTGGCGGCGTACAACATGGTCTCCGCGCCGGTCGTGGACGAGAGCGGTTCGCTGCTGGGCGCGGTCACCGTCGATGACGTCCTGGACCATCTGCTGCCGGACGACTGGCGGGAGGCCGAGATGCACGGCTCGGTCACGGGCGGGGCTCAGGCGCTGCGGGGTGCCGCGGATGGGCGCTGAGGAGCGGGACGGCGGCAAGGACCGGGCGCGGGCGGTCGGCGCCTCCGCGGTGCGCCGCGGCAGCACGCCCGACCGGCCGCGGGTGCGCCTGGACCAGCCGCGGGTGCCGCGCCGGACGTTCTGGCCGGAGTACGACCCGGAGGCGTTCGGGCGGCTGTCGGAGAAGATCGCCCGGTTCCTGGGGACGGGCCGGTTCATCGTCTGGATGACGGTCATCGTCATCGTGTGGATCGGCTGGAACGCGCTCGCGCCCGGCCATCTGCGATTCGACGAGTACCCGTTCATCTTCCTGACGCTGGCGCTGTCGCTGCAGGCCTCGTACGCGGCGCCGCTGATCCTGCTGGCGCAGAACCGCCAGGCCGACCGCGACCGGGTCGCCCAGGAGCAGGACCGCGCGCAGAACGAGCGCTCCATCGCGGACACGGAGTATCTGACCCGGGAGATCGCCGCGCTGCGGCTGGGCCTGGGCGAGGTCGCCACCCGCGACTGGATCCGCTCCGAACTGGAGGACCTGATGCGCGATCTGGAGCTGCGCCGGATGGTCGAGGCGGAGAGTGACGAACGCGACCGCTGACGGCCTTACCGGAGGCCCGCTCCAGCGCCGTACCATCGGGGCATGGCTACCGACACGCCCCAGCCCCATGGCTCCGCACCGAGCGAGGATGCGGTCCGCGCCGCCCTCGCGACGGTGAACGACCCCGAGATCCACCGCCCCATCACCGATCTGGGGATGGTCAAATCGGTGGAGATCGCGGCCGACGGCGCGGTGGCAGTCGTGGTCTACCTCACCGTCTCCGGCTGCCCGATGCGCGAGACGATCACCAACAACGTGCGCGACGCGGTCGCCGGGGTCGAGGGCGTCACCGGCGTCCGGGTCGACCTCGAGGTGATGAGCGACGAGCAGCGCAAGGAGCTGGCTTCGTCGCTGCGCGGCGGTACCGCCGAGCGCGAGGTGCCGTTCGCCCAGCCCGGCTCGCTGACCCGCGTCTACGCCGTCGCCTCCGGCAAGGGCGGTGTCGGCAAGTCGTCGGTGACCGTGAACCTCGCCGCGGCGATGGCGGCCGACGGCCTGAAGGTCGGTGTGGTGGACGCCGACATCTACGGCCACTCCGTGCCCCGGATGCTGGGCGCCGACGGCAAGCCCACCCAGGTCGAGAACATGATCATGCCGCCGTCGGCGAACGGCGTGAAGGTCATCTCGATCGGCATGTTCACGCCGGGCAACGCCCCGGTGGTCTGGCGCGGCCCGATGCTGCACCGCGCGCTCCAGCAGTTCCTGGCCGATGTGTACTGGGGCGACCTGGACGTGCTGCTGCTGGACCTGCCGCCCGGCACGGGCGACATCGCCATCTCGGTGGCCCAGCTCGTCCCGAACGCCGAGATCCTGGTCGTCACCACCCCGCAGCAGGCCGCGGCGGAGGTCGCCGAGCGGGCCGGTTCGATCGCCGTGCAGACCCACCAGAAGATCGTCGGCGTGGTCGAGAACATGTCCGGGCTGCCCTGCCCGCACTGCGACGAGATGGTCGACGTCTTCGGCACCGGCGGCGGCGAGCGGGTCGCCGAGGGCCTGACGAAGACGACCGGCACGCAGGTGCCGGTGCTCGGCGCCATCCCGATCGACGTGCGGCTGCGCGAGGGCGGCGACGAGGGCAAGCCGGTCGTGCTGACCGACCCGGACTCCCCCGCGGGCTCGGCGATCCGCGCCATCGCGGGCAAGCTGGGCGGGCGTCAGCGGGGCCTGTCGGGCATGTCGCTGGGGATCACGCCGCGCAACAAGTTCTGAGGACTGCGGGGCCGCCGAACGGCGGCCCGACGCCGCAGGGGCGGGCCCGCCGGGTCCGCCCCTTTCCGCGTCTACCGGGGACGGGCCGCGCGGGCGTGTCCCGGCCGCTCAGCCCTCGTACGAACTGATGTCCTTGACGACGGAGAAGCCCAGGCCGTAGGCGCTCATCCCGCGCCCGTACGCGCCGATGTGCACGGACCCGGCGCCGTCGCCCGACGAGCCGGCCAGCACCCAGCCGTACTCGGACTCGCGGTAGCGGAACGGCATCGGCACGCCGTCCACCGGCAGCATCAGCTCGCTCCAGCTCTCGCCGGTCAGATCGTCGGCCAGCTCCCAGGCGATCATCGTCTGCTGGTCCAGCCAGTCCTGGCGCAGCGCCCGGTCCATATGGGACGGCCAGGTCTGGGCGAGCAGCCCGGAACCGGCGAGCCAGGCGGCCGTGGAGACCGAGGTGGCCTCCAGGACGCCGGTGCCGTCGGCGCTGCGCCGTACGGGCCGGCTGGCGACGGTGACCACGACCGCGAACCGGTCCTCGTCCCTGCCCGTGTCGACCTTTATGGTCGGCTCCTGGCCGTGTCCGGTGGCACCGTGCTCGACGGTGCCGTCCGCGGCCGCGCCGACCTGCATCAGCCAGCGTGGCCCGTCGAACGCCTCGTCGAGGCCGTACCACGGGAACGCGGCCAGCAGATAGCCGTCGACCTTCCGGCCGTCGTCGCCTGACACCTCATCGGTCGGTGTCGGACTCGTCGTCTCCATCTGCGCGGCGCCTCCTTGTTGCCCTGCGTCATGGGCGGCCCGCCCCCCTCAGGCGTCCTCACCCCGGACACCGGGAGCATAGCCATAGGGGTCAACACAGCCGGGCATACGGGAGTATCAGGTGGCGTCGGCGTCGAACGGCGGACGCTCCGGCGACGCGGCCCGGTCGCTCTTCTTGACCAGGTCGGGGCGGCCGGAGGCGCCGGACGCGGGCTCCTTGGAGAGGTTGGCCCGTGCGCCGTTCGAGGGGCGCGCGGGCGCGTCATGGTCGTCGCGGTCGTGGATGACGTCCTCGAGGTCGGACATCTCCGACCGGAAGTCGAAGCCGTTACGGATCTCCTGGAGGTCCTTGAGGCCGTATTCGTCCTTCTCCAGGACGTGCTTGCGGACGAAATTCTTGGGCTTGAGGTCCTCGAACTCGAAGTCCTTGAATTCCGGTCCCAGCTCGCTGCGGATGTCCTCCTTGGCGCTGTCGGAGAACGCGCGCACCTTCCGGATGAAGCCCATGGTGTCGTGAATGACCTTGGGCAGCTTGTCCGGCCCGAAGATGAGCACCGCAAGGATCACGAGCGCGACCAGCTCGAGGGGTCCTATGTCGAAGAACACCTTGCAGCTCCTTGGAATATCCGCGGCCGTCGATGGCCTAGAGGCCAGGCCAACTATCACGGTACCTGGCCCGCTGCGTCGGGTGGGAGTCACCCGTGCCAACACGGGGCAAACGATCAGCCGCTGCTGGAGGAGCCCAGCGTCAGCCGAACGGTCCGCTCCTTTCCGCCCCTTTGGAGGCTCAGCACCAGCGTGTCGCCGGGCCGGTGGCTGCGGATCTTGACGATCAGCTCCTCGCCGCTGTGCACCGCCGCACCGTCCACCTTGGTGATCACATCGCCGGCCCTGATGCCGGCCTTGGCCCCGGGGCCACCCGGGGTGACCGGCGCCTTTCCGTCCTTGCTCCGGTCGCTGACCCGTGCGCCGTCCCCGGCGTACTCCATTTCCAGCATGACGCCGATCACCGGGTGTGTTGCGCGGCCGGTGTTGATCAGTTCCTCGGCCACCCGCCTGGCCTGGTTGATCGGTATGGCGAAGCCCAGGCCGATGCTGCCGCCCTGGCCGCCGGCTTCCGGCCCGCTGCCGGTGTCGGCCGCCCGGATGGCGCTGTTGATGCCGATCACCCGCGCCTTGGCGTCCACCAGCGGGCCACCGGAGTTCCCCGGGTTTATCGGGGCGTCGGTCTGCAGCGCGTCGACGTACGAGACATCGCTCCCGTCGCCCTTGCTGCCGCCGGCGGTGATCGGGCGCTGCTTGGCGCTGATGATGCCGGAGGTGACGGTGTTGGCCAGGTCGTACGGGGCGCCGATGGCCACGACCGGGTCGCCGACCCGGACCGCGTCGGAGTTTCCGAGGGTCAGCGGCCGCAGTCCGGTGACGCCCTCCACCTGGACGACGGCGAGGTCGTAGCCGCCGTCCTGCCCGACGACCTTGGCCTTGGCCGTCTGGCCGCCGCTGAAGGTCACCGATATCTCGCCGTTGGCGCCGGCCGGCTCGACGACGTGGTTGTTGGTGAGGATGTGCCCCTCCCGGTCGAGGACGAAGCCGGTGCCGGTGCCCTGCTCGGCGCTGCCGCGTACGTGGAGGGTGACCACGCCGGGCAGCGCCCGCTGGGCGATCCCGGCGACGCTGTCGGGGTTGCGGGCCCCGCCGTCGTCGGCGGCCTGCGGGAGGCGGATGTCGTTGATGCCGCCGTAGCGCTCGATGTACGCGCCGATGACGCCGCCGGCGCCGCCCGCGAGCAGCGCGAGGGCCACCGCGCCGGCCACCAGCGGTGCGCGCCTGCCGCGCCGGCCGCCGGGCGGCGGGGGCGCGGCGGGGCCGCCGTGCTGGGGTGCGCTCCAGGGGTCGTACCGCTGCCAGGCGCCGGTGGGGGCGGGGACCGGGGCCGGAACGGGGGCGGGGCCGTGACCGCCAGGGACGGCCGGGCGGCTCGCGGCGGGGCGGGGGCCGCCGTCGCCGGGGTGGGGAACGAAGGCGGTGGTGTCGGCGGCGTCGGGCGGGGTGGCGGGCTCCTGAGGGGCGGGGGGCTTCTGGAGGGAGGGGCCGTCGTTGCCCGCGGGGGCGGCTTGCATGGGTGCGGACTGCGCGGGTGCGGCCGGTGGCTGCGGGGCCGGGCCGGGGTAGGCGGGGGGCGCCGGGGCCTGCGCGGGCATGGCGTACGGCGGGAGCCGGGTGCCCTGTGCCGGGGTCGTCATCGGCCGCTGTACGGGCGGCGCGGGCGCCCAGGGGCCGGGGCCGCCGTACGGAGGCGTGCCGTACGGGTCCTCGGCGTGCAGCGGCCGCGGCCGCTCCGGGGCGCCGTGCGACCCGGCCGTGACCGTGGCCGTGGCCGTGGTCTCCTCCCGCGGACCGGCGCCGACCTGACCGAGCGTCACGGTCGAGGGCTCGGGCGGCGCGGCCGCGGCGGCCGGCGGCCGGACGGTCCAGTCGTCGTCCGCCGCCGGTTCGGCCGTACCGGCCGTACCGACTGTCTCGGCCGCCTCGGCCGCCTCGGCCGGAGCTGCCGGGGCTGTCGCAGCGGCCGGCTCCGCCGTGCCCGCAGGCCCGGGTGTGCCCGCAGGCTCCGGCGCCGCGTCCGCCGCGCCTTCGACGCCCTCCGGCGGCCGGACGGTCCAGTCCTCGTCCGCCGGGCCCACCGGGACCCCTGCGGCCGCCTCGGCCGTGCGGTCGGCGGGCGGCGCCGGTGTCTGCGGACCGGCTTCGGTGGGCGGCTGCGTCACCGGGCGTCCCGGGCGGCTCCACCACTTCAGCTTCGGCCCGGCGGCCTTACCGTCGTCCATGCTCTCCCCATTTTTCGCCCGCGGTCACGCGCGGGCCACCGCCACCTCGCGGCCCGCGCCCCGGACAGGGGGCGCAGCCCAACAGGGATTCAACCAGTTCTGGTCGCGGCTGCGCAGTGCGCGGTCAGTGCCGGTCGGGAGTTGCGCCCGGTGCGACGGAGCCGGCGGGGGCGGCGGAGCCGATCAGCCGGCGCTTGGGCTCCAGTGGGGGAAGCGGGGGAAAGGCACGGGCGGGCTGGGTGGCGGGCCCGTCGGCCACCGGGGAGTGGTGGTACGGCGAGGCCGGGCCGGTCGCGGCCATCAGGGGCGAGAGGCCGAAACGTCCGGACGGGTCCGGGCCCAGGGGCGGGTGGTGCGGGAGCACGGCGCCGGGGGCGTAGAGGATCATGGCGCTGGGGGCCGGGGCCATGGTGGGGGCGGCGTTCCGCGGGCCGGTGCCCGTGCGGGCGTCGTCGGTCGTGAGGTATTCGCCGGTGCGGGTCAGGGAACCGCTGCCCGCCGCGGGGGTGGCGCTGAGCGGTGTGACGGCCGTGCCGCCGCCGTCGGTACGGCCACCGGGCAGGTCGACGGCCGCCTCCAGCGGGAGGGCGCCGCCGAGCGCGAAGGCCGCGAGCGAGACCGCCCCGGCCGCCGCGAAGGCGAACCGGCGGCGCTGCGGCGCGGGCCGCTCGGCCTCATGGACCCGGAAGCCGCGCTGCCGGGGCGCTGCGGCGAGGCCCGCCGCCGCGCGGTCGGCACGCCGGGCGGGGTCGCTGCCGGGGAGCGGGCCGAACGCGCCGCCGCCCCTGGCGAAGCCACCGCGTCCGAGGCCGCCGTCGCCGAGCCGGCTGCCGGGGCCGCCGGGATCGCCTCCGGGCAGCCCCTGGAGGCGCGCCAGCAGCCCCTCGGAGGGACCCGGGGGCGCCGACTGCGCGAAGACCGTCTTCAGCCGACGTTGGGCGTCGGCCTCCGCTTTGCATTTTCCGCACGTCGCAAGATGCGCGAGCACCCGCTCGCGCGCGTCATGCCCCAACTCGCCGTCGACCAGGGCCGCGAGGCGGTCGCCGAGATGCTGCTCGGCGGGGGACGGACCGCCACTGAGGCTCACGCGATCCCGACCTCCCCGGTGGAGACCACGGCCAGCGACCGCTGCTGCTTGCGCTCCTCGGCGCGCGCCGCCGGGGAGCGGTGCTTGAGCGCCTTGCGCAGATGGGAGCGGCCGCGGTGGATCCGGCTGCGGACCGTGCCGAGCTTGACGCCGAGGGTCGCGGCGATCTCCTCGTACGAGAGGCCTTCGATGTCGCACAGGACGACGGCGGCCCGGAATTCGGGCGCGAGGGTGTCCAGCGCATGCTGGACGTCGGCGTCGAAGTGGGTGTCGTCGAAGTGCTCCTGCGGCGCCGGCTCGCGGCTGGGCAGCCGCTCGGCGGCGTCGTCACCGAGCGAGTCGAAGCGGATGCGCTGGCGGCGGCGGACCATGTCCAGGAAGAGGTTGGTCGTGATGCGGTGCAGCCAGCCCTCGAAGGTGCCGGGGCTGTACGACGACAGGGAGCGGAAGACGCGGACGAAGACCTCTTGGGTGATGTCCTCGGCGTCGTGCTGATTGCCGCTGAGCCGGTAGGCGAGACGGTAGACCCGCGCACTGTGGGTGCTGACGATCTCCTCCCAGCTGGGCGGGGTCCACGCCTGCGCATCCGCGTCCTCGGCGAAGGTCGCGGTGGTTGCGGAGTCGGTGGTACGGAGACCTGCAGCAGTGTTTGTCACGGATTTCGGCTCGGTGGACGACCTTTTCCAGCGCCTTCGCGCCGTTCGGTCACCCGCCGCAGCCGCACCTCCCCTGGTGGCTCTGGTGGTGTCCAGTAGAGCCCCTACCATATCCACCTCGCCCGTTAGCTCCGGATAAGCAGATTTGACCTGCATTTGGTCCTGCTTCCGACCCTGCTTCGTGTCCTGCGCCGTCTTCACCGGTGCCTCCCCCCTGCTTTTCCCCCTGCTGTTTATTAACGCCCGGTCCCATCTGCGGGTTCCCGCACACAGCGGATACAGTCACGGTTGCGTCAACTACGGGGACAGGAGAGGGCCATTACCGGCAACCGGCAGACGAACTTGGCATTCGCCGAGGCGTACGGCGCCGGAACCCTCGACGACGGTACCGAGACCGCCCTGAGCTGGTGCCGGGCGCGGGCGCGGGAGGCCGGCATCCGTACGGTGACGACCGGTACCGGCGCGGCGCTGCGGATGCTCGCCGCCACCGCGGACGCCAAGGCGGTCGCCGAGATCGGCACCGGCACGGGCGTGTCGGGCATCTACCTCCTGCACGGCATGCGGCCGGACGGCGTACTGACCACCGTCGATCTCGAGCCGGAGCGGCAGGCCTTCGCCAAGCAGGCGTTCCGCGAGGCGGGCTTCGCCGGCAACCGCGCGCGCTTCATCCCCGGCCGCGCCCTGGACGTCCTGCCGCGTCTCGCGGACGGCGGATACGACCTCGTCCTCTGCGACGGGGATCTGATGGAGTGCCTGGAGTACCTCGCTGAATCGTTGCGTCTGCTGCGCCCCGGCGGCCTGGTGTGCTTCGCGGGCGTCTTCGCGGACGGCCGTACGGTCGATTCCTCGGTGCAGCCCGCGGAGGTGCTGCGGCTGCGGGAACTGCTGCGCGCGATACGGGAGAGCAGCGCGCTGGTGCCGTCCCTGCTGCCGGTGGGCGACGGCCTGCTCTGCGCGGTCAAGCGCGGCTGACCGGCCTGCGGGCGGGCGTCGGCGGCAACGAAACGGCCCCGGCAGGCGGCGCGCCGTAGCTGCGCGCCGCCTGCCGGGGCCGGGGTACTCGGCTGGGGGTACCGGGGTCAGCCCCGGGAAAACCGCAGCGGTTGTTCCGCCCTTGTCAGACGGTGACCTTCTCCAGCGCCTCACCCAGGGCCTTGGCCTCGTCCGGGGTCAGCTCCACGACGAGTCGCCCGCCGCCTTCGAGCGGAACGCGCATGACGATGCCCCGCCCCTCCTTGGTCACCTCGAGCGGGCCGTCACCCGTCCGCGGCTTCATGGCCGCCATGCTCGTTCCCCTTCCTGAAACCAGCTCATCGTCAGCCGACGGCCTCAATAGGCGCGTGTCACCGGCATCGAACACATTGCTTCCAGGCCATTATCCCGCATCGAACGACCCGATGACCAACATCGGGGAGCATCCCTTCTGCAACGCGCTCTGCCAAAACCACCCAATTCGGGGAGGGGGCTGCGATACTGCGCCACTTGCCGACGCCCGACGCGCCCGAGTTGTTTGATGTACGTCACATGCCGACGGCCGATGATCTCCGGCATTCTGAGCGCTGGGCTGCCACTGCCGGGCAGTCCGAGCCGCGACGGAGGGGACCCCCACTATGGCCGACACCGTGCTCTACGACGTGACCGACGGACTCGCGACGATCACCCTCAACCGCCCCGACGCGATGAACGCGATGAACACGGAGGCGAAGGTCGCGCTGCGGGACGCCCTCCAGGAGGCCGCCGCCGACCCGGCCGTCCGGGCCGTGCTGCTGACCGCCACGGGGCGCGCCTTCTGCGTCGGGCAGGACCTCAAGGAACACATCGGGCTGCTGGCCGAGGACCGGGCGAAGGGCTCGGGCAGCACCATGAACACCGTGCGCGAGCACTACAACCCGATTGTGACGGCGCTGACGGAGATGCCGAAGCCGGTGGTCGCGGGCGTCAACGGGGTCGCGGCGGGCGCGGGCGCCGGCTTCGCGCTGGCCGCCGACTACCGGGTCGTCGCCGATACGGCGTCCTTCAACACCTCTTTCGCGGGGGTGGCGCTGACCGCCGACTCCGGGATGTCCTGGACGCTGCCCCGGCTGATCGGCCATGGCCGGGCCGCCGATCTGCTGCTCTTCCCGCGCAATGTGAGCGCGCAGGAGGCCTACGACCTGGGCATCGCCAACAAGGTCGTCCCGGCGGCCGAGCTGGCAGAGGAGGCGGCGGCGGTCGCCCGGCGGCTGGCGCAGGGGCCGACCGCCGCGTATGCCGCGATCAAGGAGTCGCTGGCCTACGGGGCCGGGCACTCGCTCGCCGAGACCCTCGGCAAGGAGGACGAGCTCCAGGTGCGGGCGGGGGCGTCCGAGGACCACCTCATCGCGGTCGAGGCGTTCGTGAAGAAGGAGAAGCCGGTCTTCCTGGGGCGCTGAACGCGCCCGCCCGGCCCGGGGCCGGGCGGGCTGCCCGGCTCAGCCGGCCGCCGCCTCCACCTTCTGCCGGACATGGCAGTCCGCCAGATGGTCGTTGACCAGACCGCACGCCTGCATCATGGCGTACGCGGTCGTCGGGCCGACGAAGCGGAAGCCGCGCTTCTTGAGGTCCTTGGCGAGCGCCGTCGACTCCGGGGTCACCGGCTGCAGATCGCTGACGGTGCGCGGCACCGGGCGGCCGGCCCGGTCGGGGGCGTAGGACCAGATGAGGGCGTCGAGCTCGCCGGGGGCCAGCCCCGCGGCGACCTTGGCGTTGTTGACCGTCGCGGCGATCTTGAGGCGGTTGCGGATGATGCCGGGGTCGGCCAGCAGCCGCTCGGTGTCCGCGTCGGTGAACCGCGCGACCGCCGCGATCCTGAAGTCGGCGAACGCGGCCCGGAACCCGGGGCGGCGGCGCAGGATCGTGATCCAGGACAGCCCGGACTGGAACGCCTCCAGGCTCATCCGCTCGAAGAGCGCGTCGTCCCCATGGACCGGCAGGCCCCATTCGGTGTCGTGGTACTCGCGGTAGTCGGCCATCTTCTCCGACTCCATCCCCCACGGACAGCGCGGGACGCCGTCCGGAGCCGTCACCACGCCGCTCATGCCGATACCTCGCTCCGCTCGGCCCCGCATTCGCGGAGCGCGCACCTCTGCACGATTCGCTCGCTGCGCTCGCTCATGCCCGGCCCTCGCCTTCTTCGTCGTCGGAGTCCGCAGCGGCGTCCGGGGCCCCGCCGCCGGCCCGGGTGCCCTGCGCGTCCTTCGCGGGGCCGGCTCCGGTGTCCCGTATCAGCCCGGCTCCGCCCATCGCGGCGGCGTGCGCCCCGGCCAGCGCCGCCTCCAGCTCGGCGATCCGGGCGTCCCGCTCGGCCAGCTCGGCGCCGAGCCGGTCCAGGGCGTCGTCGACGTCGTCCATCCGGTATCCGCGGACGGTCACCGGGAAGCGGACGGCCTCCACATCGGCGCGCGCGAGGGGGCGGTCCGCGGGCAGCGGATCGGACAGCCGGTCGGGCTCGGCGTCGCGCAGGCCGCCTCCCGCATCGGCGTCGCCCCCGCCCACGACGACGAGGGTGACCGCGGCCACCACCACGACCATCGCGATCAGCAAGAACCAGAACACGACCAACTCCCCGGACTTGTGCCTGCACTGATCGTGCCATGCGGGTCTGACAGTTAGGGTCGCTCCCGGACCACGGAGAGGGAGTACGGGAATGCTGCGGCTGGGAAATCGCGAGTTCGGTGCGCATGAGCCGGTGATCATGGCCATCGTCAACAGGACCCCGGACTCCTTCTACGACCAGGGGGCCACGTTCCGCGACGAGCCCGCGCTCGCCCGGGTGGAGCAGGCGGTGGCCGACGGCGCCGCGATCATCGACATCGGCGGCGTCAAGGCAGGTCCCGGCGAGGAGGTGAGCGCCGAGGAGGAGGCGCGCCGTACGGTCGGGTTCGTGGCCGAGGTGCGCAAGCGCTTCCCCGACGTGGTGATCAGCGTCGACACCTGGCGGCACGAGGTCGCCGAGGCGGTCTGCGAGGCCGGTGCGGATCTGCTCAACGACGCCTGGGGCGGCGTGGATCCGGCGCTCGCCGAGGTCGCGGCGCGTTACCGCGTCGGCCTGGTGTGCACCCACGCGGGCGGCGCCGAGCCGCGTACCCGCCCGCACCGGGTGACGTACGACGATGTGATGGCCGACATCCTGCGGGTGACGCTGGGGCTGGCGGAGCGGGCCGTGGAGCTGGGCGTACCGCGCGACGGGATCCTGATCGATCCCGGGCACGACTTCGGCAAGAACACCCGGCACAGCCTCGAGGCGACCCGCCGTCTGGGCGAGATGACGGAGACCGGCTGGCCGGTGCTGGTCTCGCTCTCCAACAAGGACTTCGTCGGCGAGACCCTCGACAAGCCGGTCAAGGAGCGGGTGCTGGGCACCCTGGCGACCACCGCCGTCTCGGCCTGGCTGGGTGCCCAGGTCTACCGGGTCCATGAGGTCGCCGAGACCCGGCAGGTGCTGGACATGGTGGCCTCCCTCGCGGGCCACCGGCCCCCGGCGGTCGCCCGTCGGGGGCTGGCGTAGCGCACGGGGCCCCGCGCGTCCGGGGCCCAGGGGGTGCCTCCCCCTAGATCCCGGCCTCCTTGGTCACGAGCGCGATGGCCTCGTCCACGTCGTCGCTGACGTGGAAGAGCTCCAGGTCCTGCGCGGAGGCCTTGCCCTGGGCGATGAGGGTGCCGCGCAGCCAGTCGATCAGCCCGCTCCAGTAGGCCGACCCGAACAGCACGATCGGGAAGCGGGTGACCTTGCGCGTCTGGACGAGGGTGAGCGCCTCGAAGAGCTCGTCCAGGGTGCCCAGCCCGCCGGGGAGCACCACGAACCCGCGGGCGTACTTCACGAAGCACGTCTTGCGGACGAAGAAGTAGCGGAAGTCGACGCCGAGGTTCACGTACGGGTTCATGCCCTGCTCGAAGGGCAGCTCGATCCCGAGGCCCACGGAGACGCCGCCGGCCTCGCTGGCGCCCTTGTTGGCGGCCTCCATGGCGCCGGGCCCGCCGCCGGTGATCACCGCGAAACCGGCCTTCACCAGGGCCGCGCCGATGCGCACCGCGGCGTCGTACTCGGCGGAGTCCTGGGGCGTCCGGGCGGAGCCGAAGACGCTGACGGCCGGGCCCAGCTCGGCCAGCGCGCCGAAGCCCTCCACGAACTCCGACTGGATGCGCATCACACGCCAGGGGTCGGTGTGCACCCACTCGGAGGGCCCTTCGGAGTCCAGCAGCCGCTGGTCCGTCGTGCCCGGCTGCACCTGGTCGTGGCGGCGCAGTACGGGACCCAGCCGCTGCTCCTCGGGGGTCGGTGCTCCCTCGGGGTTGGCCATGACGTGCTCCCTCCGCTGACAGATCGTTGCCGCTTCAGCGTAGATCCACGGACGTGACGCGAAGGGGAATTCGGCTCGTATACGGGCCGGCGGCGGGCTGTCGGGGGTGGCTCTAGCTGGTCAGCCAGCTGCGCAGCCGCTCCTCGCAGTGCAGGATCCGCTCGACCTCGACCCGCTCGTCCTTCTTGTGCGCGAGCAGGGGGGCGCCGGGGCCGTAGTTGACGGCGGGGACGCCGAGCGCGCTGAAGCGGGAGACGTCGGTCCAGCCGAACTTGGGCATCGCACTGCCGCCGACGGCCTCCATGAAGGCCTTGGCCGCCGGGTGGGACAGACCGGGCAGCGCCCCCGGGGAGTGGTCGTCGACGAGGAACTCGTCCACCGGGCAGTCCGCGAAGACCTCCCGGACGTGGGCCAGCGCCTGCTCGGGGGTGCGGTCGGGCGCGTAGCGGAAGTTGACGGTGACCGTGCAGGCGTCGGGGATGACGTTGTTGGCGACGCCGCCCTCGATGCGGACGGCGTTGAGGCCCTCGCGGTATTCGAGGCCGTCGATGACCGGGCGGCGGGGTTCGTACGCGGCGAGCTTGTCCAGGATGGGCGCGGCGGCGTGGACGGCGTTGGCGCCCATCCAGCTGCGCGCGGAGTGGGCGCGCTCACCGGTGGTGCGCAGCAGCACGCGCAGGGTGCCCTGGCAGCCGCCCTCCACCTGGCCGTCGGAGGGCTCCAGGAGGACGGCGAAGTCGCCCACGAGCCAGTCGGGGTGGGCTTCGGCGACCTTGCCCAGGCCGTTGAGGTGGGCGGCGACCTCTTCCTGGTCGTAGAAGACGAAGGTCAGGTCGCGGTTGGGCTCCGGGACGGTGGCGGCCATCCGCAGCTGGACGGCGACCCCGGACTTCATGTCGCAGGTGCCGCAGCCCCACAGGACGCCGTTCTCGTCGAGCCGGGAGGGGACATTGTCGGCGATCGGCACGGTGTCGAGGTGTCCGGCGAGCACCACCCGCTCGGCGCGGCCCAGGTTCGTGCGGGCCACGACGTTGTTACCGTACCGGTCGACGGTCAGGTGCTCCAGGCCGCGCAGGGCGTGCTCGACGGCGTCGGCGAGGTCCTTCTCGTCGCCGCTGACCGACGGGAAGTCGACGAGCTGCGCGGTGAGCCGGGCGGCGTCGAGCGAGAGGTCGAGGGCCGGGCGGTGTGCGGAGTGCTCCATGGGGCCGACCCTATCGGGAGCACTCCAGTACGGTGGGGCCGTGTCCGCCCAGCCCAAAGCCCTCGTCCCCCGTAAGCGCCGCTGGCGTATCGCCTCGGCCGTCGCCGTACTGATCGGGCTGGTCGTCTATCTGGTCGTGCAGTACGTCACGGGCGGTCCCGGTGCGCCGCAGTGCGTGGTGCAGGCCGAGGGCGACGACAAGCCGTACGAGCTGACCCCCGAGCAGGCGGCGAACGCCGCGACGATCGCGGCGGTGGCGTCCTCGCGGGGGCTGCCGGAGCGGGCGGTGACGATCGCGCTGGCGACCGCCATGCAGGAGTCGGGGCTGCGCAACATCGACTTCGGCGACCGGGACTCGGTCGGTCTCTTCCAGCAGCGGCCGTCGCAGGACTGGGGCACGGTCAAGCAGATCATGGACCCGGTCTATTCGGCCGGGGAGTTCTACACGCATCTGGCGAAGGTGCCCGGCTACTCCCGGCTGCCGCTGACCGCCGCCGCGCAGAAGGTGCAGCGCAGCGGCTATCCGCAGGCGTACGCGAAGCACGAGGCGAACGCCGCGCGGCTCACCGGGGCGCTGACCGGCCGCGATCATGCGGCGCTGGTGTGCAGCCAGAGCCGCCCGGTGGACGGGAAGACCGGCGGCGTCGCGAAGGTGCGGGAGAAGCTGGTGCGGGAGTTCGGGCCCGAGGTGCTGCCGCGGACGGACGGCGCCGGGGGCCGGTCGGCGGCCGGTGTGCGCAGCATGACGGTGCCGGTGCAGCGGGACGGGGCGCCGGCCGGCGACGACCCCGTGCGGCGCGGCTGGGAGCTGGCCGCCTGGGCGATGGCGCACTCCGCGGAGCTGCGTATCGAACAGATCTCTTATGCCGGGCGTATGTGGTCGGCGGCCGATTCGGGGAAGGGCTGGCAGAAGCGGCCGGAGGCTTCCGGTGCGGGCGCCGACGGCGTTCGCCTCGTCACCGCGCAATAGTCCGCCGGGTCACCCGAAAGAGGAGTGGCCGCCAATTCCCTTCGATGAAGCGGGAGTTGTTCGGCCGGGCGTCGCCCGTGACGGCAATTTCCTTGTGGCGCAAGGGCCGTGACGTTTCCGCATGCCCGCGAGCGGTGGACGGATTGCCCCTCTTCGTCCGCGGCCGATTATGTGACGCGTTACCAACTCTTTACCTGCGTTCACCGCAACCTTCCAGGGCCTGACGCGGTAGTCACTGCGTCCGCCCGGCGGACATGGCACATCTGTCAGAAGTACCAGTCCCTCTCCGTAAAAGGAGCACCATGTCCCTCCCCGTTTCGCGTCGGATCGCCCGAGCCGCCCTGCTCGTTGCCGCAGGTGCCGCTCCCGTGGTGGCGGCGGCCGGCTCCGCCGAGGCCGCGACCCTGCCCAAGGCACCCGACATGGGCGGACTGACCACCCTGGACTCCGCGAGCGCCGGCCAGGTCCTGGACAGCACGGCGAAGACCGGCGTCGGCCTGGTCAGCGAGGTCGGCAAGCAGACCGCCACGAACCTCGCCCCGTCGCTGGTCAAGGCCGCCACCCCGGTGGCCGCCAAGGCCGTGCCGCTCGCGCAGTCCAGCGCCCAGAAGGCCAAGGGTGTCGCCCGCGGGGTCGCCAAGAAGGGCGTCGCGGCCGACACGCTGGCCCCCGAAGCGGCCCGCGGTGCGCTCGCCCACACGCACGGCCTGATCGGTGGCATGCCGATCGGCGGCTGACGCCTTCGCGCCACGCGCCGGGGCCCGGGGAGAGTGGATCTCCCCGGGCCCCGGCGCGTTGTCGTCCTCGGGCGCGCCTCACTCCGCCAGGCGGCGCACCGCGGCGTCCACCCGCTCGTCGGTGGCGGTGAAGGCGATCCGTACGAACCGCTCGCCCGCGGGCCCGTAGAACTCGCCGGGGGCCACCAGGATGCCGCGCTTGGCGAGGTCGCCGACGGTGTCCCAGCAGGGCTCGTCGCGGGTCGCCCAGAGGTAGAGCGAGGCCTCGCTGTGCTCGATACGGAATCCGGCCGCCTCGAAGGCGGTGCGCAGCGCGGCGCGGCGGCGGGCGTAGCGCGCACGCTGCTCGGTGACGTGGACGGTGTCGCCCAGCGCGGCGACGGTGGCGGCCTGGACGGGCGCGGCGACCATCATGCCGCCGTGCTTGCGGATCTGCAGCAGCTCGCCCAGGACGGCGGCGTCACCGGCCAGGAAGGCCGCGCGGTAGCCCGCCAGGTTGGAGCGCTTGGAGAGGGAGTGGACGGCGACGATGCCGTCGTAGGAGCCGCCGCAGATGTCCGGGTGCAGCACGGAGACCGGGTCGGCCTCCCAGCCCAGCTCCAGGTAGCACTCGTCGCTGAAGATCAGCACGCCGTGTTCGCGGGCCCAGGCGACGGTGCGCCGCAGCTCGTCGGCGGTCAGGACGCGGCCGGTGGGGTTGGAGGGGGAGTTGAGCCAGAGCAGCTTCAGCCCGGCCGGGTCCAGGTCGGTCGGCTCGTCGTAGGCGACGGGCTCGGCGCCGGCCAGCCGGGCGCCGACCTCGTACGTCGGGTAGGCCAGGCGCGGGTAGGCGACCTTGTCGCCGGCGCCCAGGCCCAGCTGGGTCGGCAGCCAGGCCACCAGCTCCTTCGAGCCGACGACCGGCAGCACATTGGTGTGCTCCAGGCCGCGGGCGCCCAGGCGCTCGGCGGCCCAGCCGGTGAGCGCGTCACGCAGCGCGGCCGTGCCCCACACCGTCGGATAGCCGTGGCTGTTCGCCGCGTCGGTCAGGGCCTGCTGGATCACCGCGGGCACGGGGTCGACCGGGGTGCCGACCGACAGGTCGACGATGCCGTCGGCGTGCGCGGCGGCGGTGGTCTTGTACGGCTCCAGCCGGTCCCAGGGGAAGACAGGGAGGCGGGATGAGACTGCGCCCACTATCGGTGCTCACTTTCTCGGGCGGGGTGACGCGGGCCGCGGCGTGAAACGCCTCGGTCCCGTACGGCATCAGGGCCGTACGGGACCGGGCGGCGCCGTGCGACCGCTGTCGACCTCGGAGGCGGGAGGGAGCGGACGGGCGCCCTCCCGGTCCCCCGGGGGTGTTACTGGTTCTGCGGCGGCAGCTCTGCGATGAAGGGGTGGTCGCGCTCGATCAGGCCGAGCTTGCTGGCGCCACCGGGCGAACCGAGCTCGTCGAAGAACTCCACATTCGCCTTGTAGTAGTCCTTCCACTCTTCCGGAGTGTCGTCCTCGTAGAAAATCGCCTCGACGGGGCACACCGGCTCACACGCACCACAGTCGACACATTCGTCCGGGTGGATGTACAAGGACCGGGAACCCTCGTAGATGCAGTCGACGGGGCACTCCTCGATGCATGCCTTGTCCTTGACGTCGACACAAGGCTGCGCGATGACGTAGGTCACGCTGTCGTTCCTCCTCAGTAGGGCCGGCGGTCCGATAGGCAGTACCGCCGCTGGGCGCGCGGGAGCGCGGCGTCGTCGATGCCCGCCACCTAGTATCTCCGTTCCCGGGCAGGAGACGAACAAGAGGGGCGGGAAGAGCGATGGAATTCATGGCCGGCGGTCGCGCGGAAGTCCGGATCACCCTTGCTGACGTGGGGAAAAGGGTATCCGTTCGGCGTCTGACCGGAGGCGGTCAGGGGGAGGCCGCGTTCACGGACGCGGTCGGCGTTCTCACATCCTGGGATGCCGGTGTGCTGAGCATCACACGGCGCAACGGCGAGACGGTGCGGATCGACGAGGCGTCGCTGGTGGCGGGCAAGGTCGTGCCCGCGGCTCCGGCGCGGCGGAAGGTTCCGGCCGCCTCCGTCCGCGAGCTCCAGACCGTGGCGGCCCGCGGCTGGCCCGCCCTGGAGACGGAGGCTCTCGGGGAGTGGACGCTGCGCGCATCCGGCGGCTTCACCCGGCGGGCCAACTCCGTCCTGCCCCTCGGCGACCCCGGTCTCCCCCTGGACGCGGCGCTGGAGCGGATCGGCCGGTGGTACGGGGCGCGCGGGCTGCCGCCGGTGATCGTGGTCCCCACCGGGCGGGCGGACGGTGCCGACGCGCTCGCCGCGGAGCTGGACCGGCGCGACTGGGCCGCCGAGCGGCACACCCGATTCCGGATCTCCGCGCTGGCGCCGCTCGCCGACACTCCCGCCGCGGAGGCCGCCTCCCGCGTCGCCCTGTCCCGGGAGCCGGGCGCGCAGTGGCTGGCCCTCTACAACCGCACCGGGGACAGCGGCGGGCCCTCCGCGGACGCGCTGAAGGTGTTGACCGGCGGGCCCTCGGTGTGGTTCGCGACGGTGCCGGCGGCGGACGGCGGCACGGCGGCGATCGGCCGGGTCGTGATCGACGGCCGCTGGGCGGGCTTCGCGGCCATAGAGGTGGCCGCGGCGCACCGGCGCCAGGGGCTGGCGACGCAGGTGATGGCGGCGCTCGCCGAACGGGCTCTCCAGGAGGGCGCCTCGGCCGCGTATCTCCAGGTCGAGGCGGACAACGACGAGGCCGGTGCGCTCTACGACCGGCTCGGGTTCACCGACCACCACGGCTACCACTACCGGCGCGCCCTGCCCGGCGCCGCGGGCTGAACGGGTATCCCTGCCATGGCCAAGGAACCGGAGGCGGACGGCGCCCGCGCCGCGCGGCGGCAGCAGTTCGCCGAGGCCGCCCGTGCCCAGAGGCCCGACCTCGCCCTGCTGTGCCTGCTGATCGCCGCGGAGGCCGACCCGGCGCTGGACGAGGCGGGCATCGACGAGGCCCAGATCGAACTGGACCGGCTGGCCGGACTGCTCCCCTATTCCCCTTCGGGCGGCCCCGGCGCCTGGGCCCGTAATCTCGCCGAGCTGCTCGGCACCCGGTGCGGCTTCGGCGGCTCGCCCGCCGATTACCGGCGGCTGGAATCGTCGCTGCTGCACGAGGTGCTGCGGCGCCGCCGGGGCCTGCCGATCCTGCTGTCGGTGGTGTGGACGGAGGTCGCGCGGCGGGCCGGGGCGCCGGTGTACGGGGTGGCGCTGCCGGGGCATTTCGTCGTCGGCTTCGGCGACCCCTACGGGGCGCATGTGCTGGTGGACCCGTTCACGGGCGGGCGGCCGCTCGGCGAGGCGGACGCGGCGCTGTTGGTACGGGGTGCCACCGGCGAGGAGCTGACCGAGCGGATGCTCACGCCCGCCGATCCGCTGGAGATCGTGCTGCGGATCCTCAACAACATCCGGGCCTGGGCGCAGGCCCGCCCCGAGCACAGCGCCGTACAGCTGTGGGCGCTGGACCTGTCGCTGCTGCTGCCCAGCCATCCGGCGCGGCTGCGCCATGAGCGGGCCCAACTGCTCGTCCAGCGCGGGGAGTTCACGGCGGGGGCGGAGGAGCTGGAGGAGTACGCCCGGGTGGTGGAAGCGCTCGATCCGGCGGCGGCGACCGCGCTCCGACGGCAGGCCGCGGCGGCCCGCGCGATGCTCAACTGACGCCTCGGACGGGTGCATCGAGCCGCCGGACGCCGCCTAGGCCGCCCTGGCCTGGCGTCGGTAGCCGCCCGGGGCCAGGCCGTACTCCCGCTTGAAGGCCTTGGCGAAGGCGAACTCCGAGCCGTATCCGGTGCGGGTGGCGACCGTCGACAGCGGGGCGTCGGACTCGCGCAGCAGACGGGCGGCGGTCGTCATGCGCCAGCGGGTCAGATAGGCCATCGGCGGTTCGCCCACCAGCGAGGTGAAGCGCCGGGCGAAGGCGGCGCGGGAGAGCCCGGCCCGTTCGGCCAGCGCCTCGACCGTCCACTGGACCGAGGGGTCGTCGTGCAGGGCCGTCAGGGCGGGCGCCACCGCCGGGTCACCCAGGGCCGCCGCCCAGCCCCGGGCGGCGGCCGGGGGCTGATCGTCCAGCCAGGCCCGCAGGATGTAGAGGAGCAGCGAGTCGATCAGGCTGGGGACGATGCCGTCCGAGCCGATGCGGGGGTTCTCCAGCTCGGAGCCGAGGAGCTGGACGGCGGCGCTCAGCTCCGGATGGCGGCCGTGCCGCGTCGGCAGGTGGATCACCTCGGGCAGCTGGCGCACCAGGGGGTGCGGGCAGCCCTGGTCCAGGTGGTAGTTGCCGCAGAGCAGGCTGGTCTCGGGGCCCTCGCCGCCGATGGTGACGGAGCCGATCGGGGATCCCCCGTGGAACTCCTCGTCCGTGGGCTCCTCGGCCGGGGTGGAGGGGTGGTCGGCGAGGATGTGGCTCTGCCCGTCGCGCAGGAAGACCACGTCGCCGGGGCTCAGCGGGATCGGCTCCGGATGCGGTGACGCATCGCTGAGGGGGATCAGCCAGCAGGTCCCGTACAGCACGACATGGAAGCCGGCGCCGGCGACCGGCGGCAGCCGCAGGCCCCAGGGGGCGCGGCCGTTGGTCCGTACGGACGCCGGGTGTCCCGTGCGCATCGAGGCCAGCGCCTCGCTGAGGATGTCCATCCGGCCTCGCCTCCCTGGTGCGGCCCGTCGGGGTCAGACCGTCAGGACAATCTTGCCCTGTACGTGCCCCGAGGCGATCCGCTCATGTGCCTTGCCGGCCTCCTCCAGCGGGAACGTCTCCTCGACGTACGGGCGGATCAGGCCCGCGTCGATCAGCTCGGTGATCGCTTCGAGCGCGGCGTAGTCCGGCTCGACCGAGATGCCGGCGAAGCGCCGTCCGGCCGCCTCGACGCGCGCGGCGAGCTCCGGGTTGCCGTGTTCCAGGATGCTGATGAGCACGCCGCCGGGGCGCAGCACCCCGAGCGAGAGATCGCCCTGGGCCATGGAGTCGAGGACCACGTCGACGTCCTTGACGGTCTCGGTGAAGTCGGTGGTGCGGTAGTCGATGACCTCGTCGGCGCCGAGGCCGCGGACGAAGTCGTGCCGGGCCGCGCTGGCGATGGCGATCACATGGGCGCCGCGGGCCTTCGCGATCTGCACCGCGAAGTGGCCGACGCCGCCGGCCGCCCGCTGGATCAGGACCCGGTCGCCCTCCTTGACGCCCGCCGCCTGCACCAGGCCCTGCCAGGCCGTGAGCGCCGCGAGGGGGACGGCGGCGGCGTGCACGTGGTCGAGCGAGGCGGGCTTACGGGCCACCTGGCGGGAGGGGACGGCGACGTACTCGGCGTAGCCGTTGGCGGCGCGGGGGAAGAACGGCATCCCGTACACCTCGTCGCCGACCGCGAATCTGGCGCCGGGGCCGGCCTCCTCGACCACCCCGGAGATGTCCCAGCCCACGCCGAACGGCGGCTCGCCGAGCAGCGGGAGGGCGCCGGACCTGACGGCCACGTCCACCGGGTTGACGGCGCTGGCGTGGACCTTGACGAGGACCTCGCCGGACAGCGGCTTCGGCCGCTCGGTCTCCACGACCTCGAGGACCTCGGGGCCGCCGAAGGACTTCTGGATCACTGCACGCACGGTAACTCTCCCTGGGTTTCGTCCGGTTGCTGTCCGGCTCGGTGGGCTGCTCGGTGAGCTGCTTGATGTCTTCAACCCTAGGGAGATCGAATGAGCCGCAGAATAGCCTTCCGTCTCGGCTACATGTCCCAGCGTCTTGCAGAGGGGCACTCTCGGCCATACGTGTCCTGCCATACGCGTCCTACAGGCCTCTCAGGCACCTCGGGCCTGTTGGACCCCTCGGGCCTATTGGACCCCTCAGGCCCTTAGACCCCCGGTCTCAGGCCGATGCCTGCCCGGTGCGGGACACGATCAGCGCCGTGGCATCGTCCTTGAGATCGCCGCCGGTGAAGTCCTCCAGGTCGGCGCGCAGCGTGCGGGCCAGTTCCGCGGGGGACAGCCGGGTCCAGGCGGCCAGCCGCTCACGCAGGGGGTAGAAGGCACCGTCCGCGCCGCGGGCCTCGGTCACCCCGTCGGTGCACAGCACGACCCAGTCGTCGTGCCGGGGGCGGACGCGCACGCTGCGGCGCGGCTCGCCGCCCAGCGTGCCCAGGCCCAGCGGCAGCCCGCCCTCGCCGTCGCTGCGCTCGTACACCAGCCCGTCGCGCACCAGGTAGTACGGGATATGGCCGCAGGAGAGCACCCGGCCCTCGTCCGGCCCGCGCACCTCCATCAGCAGCGCCGTCACGAAACGCTCGTCGGTGCCCTGCTCGGCGGAGCGGGTGTTGTAGCGGGTCAGCGCCTGTTCCATGCGCCCGGCGACGGACTCCAGCGAGTCCTGGTACTGGGCGGCCTCCCGGAACGAGGCGAGCACCTCCAGGCCCGCGCCGATGGCCGGCATGCCCTTGCCCTGGACGTCGCCGATCATCAGCCGCAGCCCGTGCCGGGTGTCGACGGCCTCGAAGATGTCGCCGCCGACGCGGGCACCCTCCTGGGCGGAGACATAGAAGCCGTGCGCCTCGACGGACCCGGCGCGCAGCGGCAGCTCGCGCAGGACGGCGCGCTGCACCGTGTCGGCGACCAGGCTTGTACGGGCGTGCAGCGCCTCGCGCTCCAGCCTCGTGCGGCACAGCACCAGTGCGAAGACGGCCACCAGGACCGCGCCGAAGACCCCGACGACCCGGCTGGCCGGGGCCCAGTCGGGCACGGTCAGGATGTCGACGTACGTCAGGCACCCGACGTAGACCGCCGCCACCACCACCGTCCAGCGGTACGAGCAGCGGAGCGCGGCCACCAGCGGGGCGATGCCCATGAACGAGGAGATGTGCAGCTCCGGGCCGGTCGTCGCGTCCACTGCCACGACGACCGCGATGGCGAGGATCAGCAGGAGGGCGGCCCGGCGGCCGCTCTCCGGTGGGCGGGTGTGGGGCATAACAGTTCAAGACTGCGGGACGGGGGGCGGCGGTGCACAGGGACGAAGGTCCTCAGGGGCCGCGGGGCTACAGCCAGCCCTTGTCGCGGGCCGTGCGGACCGCCTCGGCGCGGTTGCGGGCGCCGGTCTTCTGGATGGCGAGGGAGAGGTAGTTACGGACCGTGCCCTGGGAGAGGCACAGGGCGGCGGCCATCTCGGCGTTGGTGGCGACGTCGGCCATCCGCAGCACCTCGCGCTCCCGGTCGGTCAGCGGGCTGGCGCCGTCGGCGAGCGCGGCCGCGGCCAGGGCCGGGTCGATGACCCGCTCGCCGCGCAGTACGCGTCGTACGGCGTCCGCGAGCCGGGCCGCCGGGGCGTCCTTGACCAGGAAGGCGTCGGCCCCGGACTCCATGGCGCGGCGCAGATAGCCGGGGCGGCCGAAGGTGGTGAGGATGACGATCCGGACGGCGGGGAACTCCGCCCGCAGCGCGGCCGCGGCGTCCAGGCCGCTGCTGCCGGGCATCTCGATGTCCAGCAGGGCGACGTCCACCGCATGGGCGCGGGCCGCCGGGAGTACCTCGTCGCCACGGGCCGCCTGGGCGACGACCTCCAGATCCGGTTCGAGGGACAGCAGGGCGGCCAGCGCCTCGCGGACCATCGACTGGTCCTCGGCGAGGAGAAGTCGTACGGATGTCGGGGGCCGCTCGCCGTCCGGGTCAGTCATGCACCCAGGGTAACGAGCGCATTCGGGGGCCGGTACCGTCCCGGCGTTGACGGAGGGGAGAGCCGTCACGGTGAATCCGGCGGCCTGCGCGGGTGAATACGGGAGCGGGCCGGGGGTCAGGCTTGGCGGGCGGTGGCTCGCCCGATAGCAAGACTGCGGCTTATCAAACGTGAGGGGCAGGACCGCACCGTGAAGAATTCGGCACGCATCAACCATCTGCTCGCAGGCGCCTGCGGGGTGCTCCTGGCGCTGGGCGGCGCGACGCCCGCACTGGCGTGGGACGGGTTCGACGGGGGGTCGGCCAATGGCGACACCTGGGTCGAGATGAACTCCATCCTCCTCTGCAAGCATCGGGCGAGGGTCTGCATCAACGGGCCGGTGAAGAGCGGCAACGTCAAGAACGGCGAGAACATCTACATCGGCGGCTCCGCGAACAACAGCGGCAGCCCCACCATCACCACCGGCGCGTCCGACGCCGGCAACACCGGCAACGGGAACGAGTCGGGCAGCGAGAACAACATGCAGAACCACTGAGCGGGCCTCCGGTGCCCCCTCGGGGGCACCGGGCGTACGAACGCCCCCGGCCCGGGAGATCCCGGGCCGGGGGCGTTTCTGGGCCGGATCCGCGGCGGGATCCCGTCGCCTGTGGTCAGCGCCGGAAGTGGCCGAGGCCGCCGAGGAGCCGCTGGAGGTTGTTGTCGCTGCCCGCGGTGTTGCCCGATGCGGAATTGCCGCTGTTGTTGGAACCGTTCGTGCTGGTGAGATTTCCGCTGTTGTTCGGATTCCCTCTGTTGATGAAATTGCCGCTGTGCCAGCTGTTTCCGCTGCGCACGGGCCCGTTGATGCACGGATGCGGCGATTTGAGCTGCGGCGACTTGTAGTTGAAGTCGGCGAGACGGTTGTCGCACATGGTGTTGGAGACCATGCCCGTCACATCAGCGAGGTCGGCACCCACCGCGGCCTCCAACAGGGACGGCTCGGTCTGGGCACGGGCAGTTCCGGAACCGAGCAGCATGATGCCGCACGCCCCGATCACGCTGCCCGCCTGCACAAGTCTTCTCACGGCGCTCCTCGCCTCGGTCCTCGCGTGTCAGACATATCGTGCTGTCGATGTCCGGGCGCCACGCCGTCGAACCGCAGGAACTCAAACCCTCGATGGGGAATTTCAGCCATGTGGCCCAACGACTCCGGCGGCCGTGCCGGTGGTGCCGCCGCCGGATGGCGCCGGGCCGCCGAGGGGGACGTAGGCCCGCAGGGCGAAGCCGCGGCCCCGTGGTGCGGGGCCGGTCTCCAGGCGGCCGTCGGCGAGCGCGAGGCGTTCGCGCAGGCCGCTGAGGCCGTTGCCGTCGTGCAGGGCGCGGGGCGGGCCCGCGCCGTCGTCGAGCACCGACAGACACAGATAGCGCCGCTCGTCGGATTCCCACTCCTCGGTGAGCAGCAGCTCGCAGTGGCGGGCGCCGCTGTGCCGTACGACATTGGTGGCCGCCTCGCGCAGCGCCCAGGCCAGCGCCCCCTCCTCATCGATGGCGAGGCCGTGCTGCTCGGCCTCCAGGGCCGGGTCGACGGTGACCTCGACACCGGCCGTGCGCAGCGCCGCGCGCACCCCGGCCAGCTCGACGGCGAGCCGCGGCCGGCGGTATCCGGTGACCGCCTCGCGGACGTCGACCAGCGCCTGCCGGCTGACCCGCTCGATGTCGGCGACCTGCTGGGCGGCCTCCTCCGGGGAGGCGGGCAGCATCCGTCCGGCCAGCTCGCTCTTGAGCGTGATCAGGGAGAGGGAGTGGCCGAGCAGGTCGTGCAGATCGCGGGCCAGGCGCAGTCGCTCGTCGTTGGCGGCGAGGCGGGCGACCTCCTCGCGGGCGGCGCGGAGTTCGGCCGTCGTACGGATCAGATGCTGCACCCCGACCATGGCGAAGCCGCTCAGCAGGCAGGGCAGGGCATAGGCGAAGAGGTAGATCCGCACGTTTTCGTAGCGCATCCCGATGACGACGAGCGCGGCGGTCAGCGCCGGGATGGCCCACCGCGACAGGGAGAAGGGCAGCGTCACCGCGGCGGCGACGCAGACGAAGGTGAACAGCACCAGCCAGTTGGAGCCGAGCGTGGAGGACAGGAACCCGGCGAGCACCGCCAGGAAGGCCACCAGCCAGCGCACCAGGTGTCCGTGCGTCGGCAGATGGATCATGTGCCGGAAGACCAGGGCGTAGTAGACGCCCACGAAGACGAGGAGCCCGCTCCAGCCCAGCGCCTCGTGGGACGCGGACATCGTGCCGTCGAGCAGCTGCCCCACGGGACCGGCCAGGTAGAGGAACCAGATGGCGATCCAGATGGACTTGGTCAGCCGCTGCCTGCGGTTGCGGGGGGCCATCCCGATCATGACCGGGTTCCGCCCGGCCTCCGGCGCGTTCATGCCTTGCGGGTGTCCTTCCGGTAGAGCCAGGCCGCGCCACCGGCGAAGACCAGCAGATAGCCGGCCAGGATGGCCACGTCCTTCAGATGCGGCGCGCCTCCGGCCTCGACCGCGGTGCCGAGTGCGGCGTAGGCATGCGTCGGCAGCCACTCCGCGATGTTCTGGACCCACTCCGGCAGGATCGTCAGCGGCATCCACAGGCCGCCGAGGAACGCCAGGCCGAAGTAGATGAGCATCGCGATCGGGCGGACCGCGTCACCGGTGGCCATATAGCCGATGGCGACGCCCAGGGCGGCGAAGACGAAGCTGCCGAGCCAGGTGCCGCCCGCGATGGCTATCCACTGCCAGGCCTCGAGCCGGACGCCCTTGACCGCGGCGGCGACGATCATGACCAGCACGATCGAGGGGAGGCTGACGGTCGCCGCGGCGCCCATCTTGGCGGCGACATATCCACGGCCGGGCAGGGCCGTCAGCCGCAGCTGGCGCACCCACCCCTTCTCGCGCTCCTTGGCGATGCGCTCGCTGTTGCCCAGCAGAACGGCCGTCATGGCACCGAATGCTGCCATGGACACCATGAAATAGAGGCCCATGTCCAGCTTCATACCGGGGATCGGCTTGCTGTCCGCACCGCCCGCGATGATCAGATACAGCGCCGGCGGATAGATCACCGAGAAGAACATGAACTTCCCGTTGCGCAGCGCGCGGACGATCTCGAGCTTGATCAGGGTGGTCATCGGGCCGCCTCCTCGGCGGTGGCGGGGGTCGCGTCGGATGCCGTGGTGATGGCGATGAAGGCCTGCTCCAGGCCGAGGCCGGAGACCTCGAGATTGCGGGGGTAGAGGCCGAGGCCGTAGAGCGCATGCACGGTCGCGTCGGCGTCCTGGGACTGGATGCGGACCGTACGCCCCGAGCCCGCGGCGGAGCCGGCGTCGGACACGGACAGGGAGGTCAGGAACGGCAGGCCCGACAGTGCATCGTGGTCGATCGGCCCCTCCAGGTCGAAGGTGATCCGGCGGGCGCCGGCCCGCGCCTTGATCTCGGCGGCCGTGCCGTCGGCCAGCACCCGGCCCCGGTGCAGCACTATGACCCGGTCGGCGATCTCGTCGGCCTCTTCGAGGTAGTGGGTGGCGAAGAGGACCGTACGGCCCTCCTGGGCCTGCCGGCGCATCGCGCCCCAGAAGGTCTGCCGGGAGGAGACGTCCATGCCGGTGGTCGGCTCGTCCAGAACGATCAGGTCGTTGGCGCCGGCGGTGGCGAGGGCGAAGCGCACCCGCTGCTCCTGGCCGCCGGAGAGCTTGTCGACGAGGCGGTCGGCGATGTCCGTGATGCCGGCGGTGGCCAGGATCTGGTCGACGGGATGGCCATGGGGATGCAGATCGCGGGCCAGCCTCACCAGCTCCTTGACCTTCACCCCCTCCATCAGGCCGCCGCTCTGCAGCATCGCGCCGACCTTGCCCTGCGCTATCGCGCGCTGCGGGGTCGTCCCGAACAGCGAGAGGCTGCCGGAGTCGGGGCTGCGCAGCCCCAGGAGCAGGTCGAGGGTGGAGGACTTGCCGGCGCCGTTCGGCCCCAGGAGGGCGACGGTCTCGCCCGGGTACAGCTCCAGGTCCAGATCGGCCACCGCGCGCACCGCGCCGTAGCTTTTGCTCACTCCCCGGAAGCTGACCACGGGCGCCGGGCCCGCGGCCTGCGCGGTGCCGGCTGTGGAGGTGGCTGTCGTCGTCATGCCATTGAGCTTCCGGCATCCGCGGGCCGACCGGCAGTGTCGTGTGTAGGGACTCTGTCATGACATCTGTCATGGGTGAGGCCCCCTAGGGGATTCCCTGAGGAATCCCCCGAGGGGGCCTCCACCTGCACTTCTGCCACCGTCACAGGACGCCCGTCATAGGACGCCCGTCACGGAACGCCCGTCACCGCGCCACCGTCACGGGGCGTCGGCGCCGATCGTCTGGACCCGCTCGGCGGGCGTGCGCCCCTGCAGCGCCTTGCCCACCGCGCTCGCCACCATGTTGACGGTGACCGGCTTCTTGGCGCCGCTGCCGGTGGTGACCGTCACGCCGTTGAACAGGTCGCCGTAGAGCTGCCGGAGGGCCGGCAGGTCGTACTTCAGCGTCAGCTTGCCCTGGGGGTCGGGCGCGATCGAAAGGAACTTCGGGATCGACTTCTGCGGGCTGAAGGCGACCGAGTGCGTCGCGTCCGTACGGACCGTCACCAGGCCGGACATCGCGGGCTCGGCGTAGAGCTTCATCGCCTCGTCCACCGCGGCCTTGCTGACCTTCGGCTGCTGGGTGGTGGCGGCCAGCGCGACGGGGGTGTCGGTGCCGGTCGAGGCGCGTTCGCGGTACGCGTCGGAGATCTTGGTCTTGGACGCGGCGGTGTCGACCGACTTGTACGGGGCTCCGTAGTGCGGCACGGCCTTGCCGTTCTCGAAGGTGATCCCGCCGTCCTTGGCGCCGCCCGCGGACCCCGCCACGCTCTGCAGCGCGACCCCGAGCTTCTCCTGGTCGACGATCATCGTCGGGCTGGCGACACGGGTGCCGCCGAACAGCGAGCCGATGACGGAGACGGGGTTGTAGTCCCGTCCGGCGGCATTGCGGACCGTGGCCTGCAGGTCGATGTCCAGACCGGCCTGTGCGGGCTGGAGCGTGACGGGCCGGCCGCCGACGGTGAGCTTGAGCGGCGCGGTCCGCCGGTCCCCCAGCTCCTTCTCCAGCTGCTTGACGGCGTCGTCCTTCGTCATGCCGCCGATGTCGACGCCGAGCGCGGTGGTGCCGTTGGGCACATCGGCGTGGTCGAGCAGCAGACCGGCGCCGTAGGCGACACCGACCAGGGCCACCAGGCCGACGCCCGCCAGGACGATCTTGTTGCGGCCCTTCTTGGCGGGCTTGATCGGCTCGGGGATCTTGCGGCGCGGCGGCGTCGCGGCGCTCTCCCCGGCGTCGGCCGGGCCGGACGCGAACGGAGACGGGGCCGACGGGCCGTCGGAGGTCGCCGGAATGCCGCTGACCAGCGTGTCGCCGGAGACCCTCGCTCCGGGCGCACCGTCACCGGCGCCGACGGCCCCGGGGATGCCGCCCTTGCGGCCGCTCTTCTTCGCTGCGCCGGGCGCCGTGGCGGCCGCGCTGCCGGGCAGTCCGCCCGAGATGCCGCCGGTGACGCCGATGCCGCTGCCGGGGCCCGCCAGCGGGGGCGCCGCGGGCTGCGGGGTCAGCTCGGCGGTGTCGTCGGGCCGGGCGGGCGCCCCGGCCTCGGGGTCGCGGAAGCCGGGCGGCAGGCCCAGCGCGCTGTCGCCGCGCGCCGGTCCGGTCGTCGGGCCGGCCGGGGGCGCGGGGGTGCCGGCCGCGCCGGCCATCGGGGAATCGAAGGGGCTGTGCTCACGTGCGGGCGTGGCGGGCCCGTCGAACGGTGAGCCCCCGCCGTGCGCGGCGCCGTCGAACGGCGAGCCGCCGAACGGCGCACCGCCCTGCGGCACCCCGGTGTCGAACGGCGAAGCGCCGCCCGGAGCGGCCTGGCCGTCGGAGAAGTAGGGCAGATCGGGGCGCTGCGGGGGGTTCGCGCCCGAGGGTCCGCGCGGCGGCGTCGTGCCGGAGGGCACGGACGGCGCCGGATGCGACCCGGTGCTCGACGATCCGCCGCCGGCGCCGGAGCCCGGCTTGCGCGGCGCGAACCAGTCGCTCGTCTTGTCGCCGGGGCCGCCCGCGGGCGCGGCGTCCGCCGCCGGGGCCTCGGGCCGCGGGGTGTTCGCCGTACGCTCGGCGCCGCGTTCGGCACCGGGCGCGCCCCGGGACCCGGCGGGGCCGCCGGGTGCGGCCGATGCGTTCATGCCGGACTCCTCACCGACAGGCTTGCGCACGACGACCGGCGGGATGGGGCGGGACCCCGGAATGTTGATCTTGATCCGCGTCGTCAGTGTGGTCTCGGTCTTCGGCTCCTGCGGCTGGGCCGCGGCCTCGTCGGCGTCTCCCCCGGGCGAGCCGTACGGCTGCGTGCCCGAGGGGTACGCGGCTCCGCCACGGCTCTGGGGGCCGGAGGACGAACTGTCAGATTCACGACTCAAAGCAGGTTCTCCCGGTTGGCTCCGCCGCTCGTCAGAGATCCCCGGCCTCAGACCGGGAGGTGCCCCCAGGGCGGCGCGGCGGCGCGCACCACCATACTGTCCGCCGCCGACGGACACCCGAAGAGCGTACGAACACCGCCGGCACGGGCGAACCCCCGGCACCCGAATCGTTCACCGGGGACCGCGCGGCATCCGTCCTGGTATGGACCACGTCATCCGCCAACTGGGCCGTGCGGTACGCCCGTAGCCCGCCGCAGCGCGACGGTGGCACAGATCACAGCCAGAAGGCTGCCGCCCCCCAGGAAGAGCGACGAACTGACGCCGGCGCCGAACAGGAAGTCCCCCTCGGGCCGGACGTTGCCGAGCAGCAGGACCAGGGTCACCAGCCAGCCCGCGCCCGGGATCAGGGCGCCGGCCAGGGTGCCGGTCGCGGTGACCCCGCCGTAGAAGAGCCCGCCGACCCCGGCCAGCGCCAGCAGCAACCCGCCCGGGAACCACGCCGCTTGGACGAGGGTCCCGGCGAGTGCGACCAGCACGCCCGCGACCAGCAACAGCACGTATATGCCGATACGGCCGGGCGTCACCGGCGCGGACATTCCGTTGGCGGGGCGCGGCGGCACGGTGCGCGCGGCGGAGCTGTTGCCGGCGCCGGCCCGTGACCGGCGGGCGCCGTCGGCCCCGTTGGCGCCCTTCGCCCCGTTGGTCCCGTTGGCGCCGTTGCCTGCGCCGCCGCCCTTTCCGTTGCTCATTCCGCGGCCTCCTCGATCCGGACGCTCTCGCCGTTGTCCGCGCCGACGGCGAGGCCCGCGAAGAGATCGTCCTCGCGCTCGCCCTCCGGGACACCCGGTTCGCCGTGCACCAGCTGATAATGCTCGCTGCCGAACAGCGGCTGCCCCAAGTCGTTGGAGAGCGCGAAGAACGGCCCGTCGACCGCGATCTGGGTGTAGTGGGCGCGCATCGCCTCGGCCTTGGCGGCCGCGTGGACCGGGCCGCCGGCGATGGACGCCGTGACATCCGCGTCCGGCACCACGCCCGGGACGTCGTCCACGGAGGCGATCCCGGGGAAGCTGACGCCGGCCGCCGTCAGCCGTGCGAAGCCCTCCTCGACGTCCGAGCGGGCGTTGCAGTTCCAGTAGATCTTCCCGATCGCGTACGCCGGGCCCAGATCGGGCCGGAATTCCGCCTGCCCGGCAAGCTCCGCGCCCCGCATCGCGACGCGGTGCGCCTGGATGTGGTCGGGGTGGCCGTATCCGCCATTCGGGTCATATGCCACGAGGACCTGTGGGCGGATCTCGCGGATGACGGCCACCAGATGGGCGGCGGCCTCGTCGAGATCGGCCTGCCAGAAGGCGTGGGGCCGGTCGTTCTGGGGCGCGCCCATCATTCCGGAGTCGCGGTAGCGGCCGGCGCCGCCGAGGAAGCGGTGGTCGGTGACGCCGAGGGCGGCCATGGCGGCGGCCAGCTCGCCGACGCGGTGCGCGCCGAGGGTGTCGTCGCGGTCGGGTGCGAGATGGGCGAGCTCGGCCGGGATGACCTCGCCCTCTTCTCCGAGTGTGCAGGTCACCAGCGTGACCAGCGCGCCCTCGGCGGCGTACTTGGCCATGGTCACGCCATTGTTGATCGACTCGTCGTCCGGGTGCGCGTGCACCAGCAGCAGGCGGCGAGCAGGGAGGTCACTGCGAGGGGCGGTGGTGGGCGACGGGCGGGAGGTCATGCGGACAGCCTACGAGCCGTCCGCCCCGCCGTCGGTAGGCGATCCCGGTCGCCGTCCATACGCCCGATCGGGGTACGGACGCCCGGCGCCCCCCTGCGCGCGGACACGGGGCGGCCCCACGGCGAGATGCCGGGACGCCGCCCTCCGGAACGCCGCGCGCCGGGACGCGACGCGTCAGAACTTGATGTTGCCGAGCATGCTGGCGACGTTCGTCGTCAGTTGCTTGACCGTCGGGGCGATGGACGAGCTGGCCAGATAGAAGCCCAGCAGCATGCAGACAAACGCATGCGCAGCCTTCAGCCCGGACTTCTTGACAAGCAAGAAGACGATGATCGCCAGCAGCACCACCGCCGAAATCGAGAGTGCCACGGCGGCTCACCTCCAAGTACGCACGGAAGGGACAGAGTTGATGGCACACGGACCGCCTCGACGACCCGCACACCGGGTATGCCATGGGCTCTTTACCCCGTACCCACGACGCGCAAGGGATCATAACTTTCCGTCCGAGCGCATAAGTCGGTGCACGGGAGCAGAGGAGGGGCGCACGCAATCTTCGCGAGTGCGACCACCACGCGTCCACGCCCCTCTAGGCTCGGCGCATGACGACCGGACAGCCTTCCTTTCCCCGGCAGTACGCCCGTACGCAGCGCTTCACACTCGGCGCCCCGCGCGGCTACTCCCTCTCGCCCGACGGCGCCCGCGTCGTCTTCCTCCGCTCCCCCGGCGGCACCGACCGGGCGCAGCGGCTGTGGGTCCTCGACCTGGACGAGGGACGGGAGTTCACGGCCGCCGACCCCGGGACGCTGCTGGCCGGGGCGGACGAGGAACTCACCGCGCAGGAGCGGGCGCGCCGCGAGCGCAGCCGGGAGGGCTCGGCGGGCATCGTCGACTATGCGGTGGACGCCGCGGTGGAGTTGGCGGCGTTCGCCCTCTCCGGCCGGCTCTTCGTCTGCGAGCTGCGGGCCGGCACCACGCGTGAACTCCCGGCCCAGGGACCGGTGGTGGACCCGCGGCCGTCACCGGACGGCCGGCATGTGGCCTATGTGACGGAGGGCCGGCTGCGGGTGATCGCGGCGGACGGCGCGGAGAACGGCAAGGACCTGGTGCTCGCCGAACCGGACGGCAGCGAGGTCACCTGGGGGCTGGCGGAGTTCATCGCCGCCGAGGAGATGGGCCGCCATCGGGGCTACTGGTGGTCCCCGCAGAGCGACCAGGTGCTGGCCGCCCGGGTCGACAACTCCCCGGTGCGGCGCTGGTGGATCGCCGACCCCGCGCATCCGGACCGCGAGCCCGCCCGCGTCGCCTACCCCGCGGCGGGTACCCCCAACGCCGTGGTCACGCTGGCGCTGCTCGGCCTGGACGGCTCCCGTACGGACGTGACCTGGGACCATGAGCGCTACCCGTATCTGGCGCGGGTCCACTGGTCGGCGGCCGGTCCCCCGCTGCTGCTGGTGCAGTCCCGCGATCAGCGCGACCAGCGCTATCTGGCCGTCGACACCGCGACCGGCGCGACCCGCACGGTGCACGAGGACGACGACGAGGCATGGGTCGAGCCGTTCCCCGGGACGCCCGCCTGGACGCCGGACGGCCGCCTCGTACGGATCGCGGACGAGGGCGGGGCGCGCAAGCTGTTCGTGGGGGACCGCCCGCTGACCGGCGCGCCGCTGCACGTCCGCGCCGTACTGGACATCGGCGAGGACGATGTCCTCTTCTCCGCGAGCGGCACGGACATGAAGGACATCGGTGTCTTCCGTGCCTGGTTCCGCGGCAGCGGCGACCAGGGCGGCTGGGAGCGGATCGGCGAGCGGCCGGGGCCGACGGTGTCCTCCGCGGTGCGCGGCGGGGCGGTGATGGTGCTCTCGCAGGCGTCACCGGAGCGGCCCGGCGCCCAGGTCGAGGTGGTCCGGCTCGACGCGGACGGCGGCGAGAAGACGCTCGCCTCGATCGCGTCGTACGCCGAGCGGCCGGTGCTCTCCGCCCGCCCCCGCTTCACGACGGCCGGCGACCGGGAGATCCCGTGCGCGGTGGTGCTGCCCAGCGGCTACCAGGACGGCGACGGCCCGCTGCCGGTGCTGCTCGACCCGTACGGCGGTCCGCACGGCCAGCGGGTCGTCGCCGCGCACAACGCCTATCTGACGTCCCAGTGGTTCGCCGACCAGGGGTTCGCGGTGCTGGTCGCGGACGGCCGGGGCACCCCGGGGCGCTCGCCCGGCTGGGAGAAGGCGGTGTCCAGGAACCTCGCCTCGGTCGTTCTGGAGGACCAGGTCGACGCGCTCCAGGCATTGGCCGGATCCTTTCCCTTCGACCTGGGGCGGGTTGCGATCCGGGGCTGGTCGTTCGGCGGCTATCTGGCGGGGCTCGCCGCGCTGCGCCGCCCGGATGTCTTCCATGCCGCGGTGGTGGGCGCGCCGGTCACCGATCTGCGGCTGTACGACACCCACTATCAGGAGCGGTACCTGGGGCACCCGGAGGAGGAGCCCGCGGTCTACGCCGAGAATTCGCTGGTCACGGACGAGGGGCTGTCGGGGGCGGTGGAGCCGCACCGGCCGCTGCTGATCGTGCACGGGCTGGCGGACGACAATGTGGTGGTGGCGCACTCGCTGCGGCTGTCGGCCGCACTGCTCGCGGCGGGCCGCCCGCACGAGGTGCTGCCGCTGTCCGGCGTGACCCATATGACCCCCCAGGAGCAGGTGGCCGAAAATCTGCTGCTCCTCGAAGTGGACTTCCTCAAGAGGTCGCTGGGGATGGAGTGACGGGGCGGCGGGCCCCCGGGGACTTACCAGCCGGGCGGGAGCGTGGACGGCGGGGGCGGGGCGTGCGGCGGCCGCTCCTCGCCCGGGGAGGCGCCGTACGCCGCAGCGACCGCGTCCCGGCTCTCGTCCCGCACCCCGGGCCAGGCCGCCACGACGACCGCGGCCAGCCCGGCCGCGGCCACCCACAGCGCGGTGCCGAGCTCCAGCTGGGCCGCACCGGGCAGCACCGGGAAGCGGTCCAGCTGCCCGGTGCGGCCGGCGAAGGCGAGCGCCGCGGCCGCCTGGGCGAACAGCAGCGCCCCGGCCGCCACGGCCGCGGGCCGGGACCAGGACGCCCGCCGGAGCGCGGCGGCGGCGCCCGTCAGGGCCAGCAGCGCGAGCGCCGCCGCCTGCCAGTGCACCGGGGGCTGCAGCAGCGCCCGGAAGACGGAGGCATCGCCCAGCAGCCCCTTGCGGTACGTGCCCCAGTCGAGCCGCAGCCACCAGTGGACCTCCCAGGCGGCGACGGCCAGCCCGGCGGTGCCCAGGAGGGCGCCGAGCGTGCCGGCCGGTCCCCGGCGCGGCCGGCCGGGCGCGCCGCCGGACTCCTCGTACGGCAGACGGTGGACCACGCCGTACGCCGTCCGCGTCACACCGCGCAGGTCCCGGTCCGCGCTCCGGTCCGGCCGGCGGCCCGCCGCGACCGCGACGACGAGCACCACGGCCAGCGCGATCTGGGTGCCGGCGGTCAGCTGGGCCCGCCCGGTGAGCCCGCTCTCCAGGCCCTGCAGCCAGTCCGCGCCCAGGACCCACAGCAGCGGGAGCCGCATCAGTGCCGTGGCCGTCGCGAGGGCGAGCAGCGCGCCCGTGGCCACCGAGGCGGCGGCGCGCAGCGCGGCGACCGCGGCGGTGAGCGCGCCGAGCACCAGCAGCGGATCGAGGGCGGAGGTGGCCCAGGCGGTGAACTCCGCGGGCCGGCGGGCGTCGCCCAGCCACGTCCACCACAGGTCGGCGGGCCGCTGGGCGATCCCGAGGTCCCGGACGATCCAGGCGACGCTCAGCAGCGCCAGCAGCAGACAGGCGAGCGCGCCGATGCCGCGCGCGCCGCCGCCGAGACCGCTCTTCTCATGGGTGGACACGGCCCGCCCCCGTCCGCGTCGATGCGCCTCGCCGTCCTCGGCGCCCGCCGGTGCGAGGGCGCCCACCGCAGGTGTACTCCACGCGGCGGAGCGGGACAACACATACGCCTGTGCCGAGGTGGCGGCGACCGGCGGAACGGCGACCGGCCGGGGGGCCGTCTGACGGTCCCCGGCCGGTCCACGGCACCCGCACGGCCGTACGTTGTTCATCATTCCGCGTCCGTATATCGGTGCTGCGACGGTGAAGTTGCCGTTTTGTTAAAGAAGTTCGGAGCGATATGTCTCGCATGCCGTACATGGCCACGCACTGTCAAGCACGTGTATGCGTCAATCTGCGTAATCTTCGCTCAAGAAGCGGACGACCTGCACACCAGCACACCGCATACCCTTGACTCCGCCATAAATCACTTGCGAAAGTCGCGCTCATCCAGACGGCGCGCATCTGCGCCGCATCATGTTCCAAAAGAACTCGGCGCGGGGGCACTTCGCGATGACTAGTCCATCCCAGACCGCGGTGACCAAGACCGATATCCCGGGTCCGGGCGCCGACGGTGTGCGTTCCAAGAAAGGCCGTAAGGACGGTTCGCTGACGGGCCGCTCGCCGGGCCAGCTGATGTGGGCGCGCTTCAAGCGCGACCGGACCGGCATCATCAGCGCCTGCATCGTGCTGTTCTTTTTCGCGATCGGAGCGCTGGCCCCGGTCATTTCCAAGATCTACGGCAAGGACCCCTGGACCCAGTACGGTCTGGACACCCCGGGCCTGATGATCAACCAGTATCCCGCCGGCCCCAATGGCGGCATCTCCTCGGACTTCTGGTTCGGCATCGAACCGAGCCTGGGCCGCGATGTGTTCATGCAGCTGCTCTACGGCATCCGCAACACCCTGGGGCTGGCGGTGGCCATCACCCTGGTCTCGGTGCTCACCGCGATCGTGCTGGGCGTCGCCGCCGGCTACTTCGGCGGCCGCACCGACTACTTCATCGGCCGGTTCATCGACCTGCTGATGGCCTTCCCCAACCAGCTGTTCTACGTCGCCTTCGTCCCGGTCGTGAGCGCCATCTTCGTCGCCCCCGCGGACGAGATGCCTTTCTGGCTGCGCGTGACGATCATCGTTCTCGTGATGTGGTTCCTGGGTTGGATGAGTTTGGCCCGGCTGCTGCGTGGACAGGTCCTCTCCCTGCGCGAGCGGGAATACATCGAGGCCGCCCGGATCAGCGGCGCCTCTCCCTGGCGGATCATCCGGCGTGAACTGATCCCGAATGTGATGACGCCGATCCTGGTGCAGACGACCTACATGCTGCCGAACTTCGTGACCTCCATCGCGGGGCTCTCCTTCCTCGGTGTCGGTCTCGTCGAGCCGACCCCGGACTGGGGCCGGATGTTCGCGAATGCGGCCGACTATTACCGGAACGACATCACCTATTTGTTCTTCCCCGGCCTTGCGATGGTCCTTTTCATCGTCGCGTTCAACCTGCTCGGGGACTCGGTCCGGGACGCCTTCGACCCCAAGAGGGCTCGGTAATTCCGTTTCACGGGGGTGCTGCCACCCCAGCACCGCATCAGTCAGGCAGCAGCAACGGATCTACGACAGGCAGGTGCATTCATCACCATGAGCAATGTCCGTATGCGCAGAGCGCAGGCCGCGATCGTCGCGCTGACCGCCGGGGCGCTGGCCCTGACCGCGTGCAGCGCCGGCGCCAAGCAGGGCGCGTCCGACGACGACGCCCGCCGGAACGCCGAGAAGCAGCGCGCCCAGATCACCTTCGGTGACGCGGCCGCGTCCAAGGGACCGGCCGAGCCGGTGCCCGGTGCCACCCCGGGCGGCACCATCACGGTCTACCAGCGTGACACCTACGCCCACCTGGACCCGGCGCAGCAGTACGTCTCCGACATGGGCACCCTCTCGACGCTGCTCACCCGCCGGCTGACGACGTACCACCTGGACAACAACGGCAAGTACACCGTCGTCGGTGACCTCGCCACGGACAGCGGCCAGAAGTCCGACGGCGGCAAGACCTGGACGTACAAGCTCAAGGACGGCATCAAGTTCGAGGACGGCAAGCCGATCACCTCGGCCGACATCCGCCACAGCGTCGAGCGGACGTTCGCCAACTTCATCTCCAGCGGCCCGACGTACCTCCAGCGCTGGCTGGCGGACTCGAGTTCGACGAGCGGCTACCGCAAGCTCCTCCCCGGCGGCCCCTACGGCGGGAAGCACCTGCCCGCGAGCGTCCTGGACACGCCGGACGACAAGACCATCGTCTTCCACTTCAAGAAGCCGGTCGGTGACCTGCCCTACGCCCTGGCGATGACGGGCTACGGCGCGGTCGAGAAGGCCAAGGACACCAAGGAGAAGTACGACAGGGCCCCGGTCTCCTCGGGCCCGTACAAGATCCAGCCCGGGTCGTTCAAGAACGGCAAGGGCATCACGCTGGTCAAGAACACCAACTGGGACCCGAAGACCGACATCTCGCGGCACCAGTACGTCGACAAGTTCGACATCCAGTTCAGCGTGTCCTTCCCCCAGTCCACCCAGCGCCTGATGGCCGACAACGCGGACAACCAGACCGCGGTCAGCTTCAACAACCAGGTGGACGCCGCCAGCATGCTGCAGGTCGCCAACGACCCGAAGATCAAGGCCCGTTCGACCTCCGGCTACCAGCCCTACGTCGGCGTGATGAACTTCAACATGCGGCGCCTGAAGGACAAGAAGGTCCGCGAGGCCATCGCCTACGCGATGCCGACCAAGGCCATCCTCGACCAGTACGGCACCCCGGGCGGCGGTGAGCTCGCCGGCAGCTACATCAGCCCGACGCTGACCGGCTTCAAGGGGATCGACCCCTACGGCAAGCTCAAGAAGCCGATGGGCGACATCGAGAAGGCCAAGAAGCTCCTGAAGGAAGCCGGCAAGACCGGCATGAAGCTGACCTACGCCCACAACACGGCGACCGAGCCCCTGAAGTACTCCGTCAAGGTGGTCGACAACCTCAAGAAGGCCGGCTTCGACGTCCAGAACAAGGAACTGCCGCCGGACACCTACTACGACATCATCGGCAAGACGGACAACAAGTTCGACGTCTACCCCTCGGCGTGGGGCGCGGACTGGCCGAGCTCGCTGACGGTGCTGCCCCCCGTGTACGACGGCCGGCAGATCCAGGACGGCGGCACCAACTACTCGCTGTACAACAGCCCGGAAACCAACAAGGAGATCGACCGGATCTCCCAGGAGACCGACCAGAAGAAGGCCGCGGAGGAGTGGTTCGCGCTCGGCGAGAAGATCCTCAAGAACGACCTCCCGCAGATCCCGACCTTCTACTACAAGCAGATCCAGCTGCACGGTTCCAAGGTCGGCGGTGTCGTGAACAACGACATCATCTCCTCCGTCGACCCGACCAAGATGTACGTCAAGAAGTAACCGCGCACCCCTGACGGTTACCCCGGCGCCGGTGTGCCTGCCCCAGAGGGCGGGCACACCGCGCCCGCCCCCACCCTCCACACTTCCGCCGCCCCACGAGAGCTGCGATCTGCCATGCTTCGATTCCTCGTCCGCCGGTCTCTCGGCGCGATCGTGATCTTGCTGCTCATCAGCGCCTTCACGTTCTTCCTCTTCTTCGCCGCCCCAAGGGATCCCGCGCTGCTGGCCTGCGGACGGAACTGCGGCCCCGACGCACTCGCGATCATCCACAAGAACCTGGGGCTCGACCAGCCGGTCCCGGTGCAGTACTGGCACTTCATGTCCGGCATCATCACCGGCCGCGACTTCGCCCAAGGGCCGTGCCCCGCACCGTGCTTCGGCTACTCCTTCGCCACCGGCGACGCGGTGTGGAACACCATCGTCGACCGCTTCCCGATCACCATGTCGCTGACCATCGGCGCCGCCGCGGTCTTCCTGTTCGTGGGACTGGCCACCGGCCTGCTCGCCGCCTGGAAGCAGGGCTCGGTGCTCGACAAGGTCTTCAGCTCCGTCTCGCTGGTGCTCAGCTCGATGCAGATCTACTTCATCGGCCCGATCGTGCTGGCGTTGCTCGTCTACAACACCAATCTGCTGGGACAGCCGAAATACGTGCCCATCACGGAGAATCCCGTGGGCTGGTTCATGGGCCTGCTGATCCCGTGGTGCGTCCTGTCGATCATCTTCACCGCGCAGTACACCCGTATGGCGCGCTCCGCGATGATCGAGCAGCTGCAGGAGGAACACGTCCGGATGGCGCGCGCCAAGGGGATGTCCGCCGCGACGGTCTTCTTCCGCTACGCCTGGCGGGGTTCGCTGATCCCCATCGTCACCATCTTCGGCATCGACCTGGGCTCGCTCTTCGGCGGCGCCATGATCACCGAGGTGACGTTCTCGCTGCCGGGTCTGGGCACCCTGTCGATGGAGTCGGTGCTCCGGACCGATCTGCCCACGGTCATGGGCGTGATGCTGTTCGCGGCCACGTTCATCGTCCTGTTCAACATCATCGTGGACGCGACGTACGCCCTCATCGACCCGCGCGTGCGCCTGTCCTAGGAGAGTCTGAAGTGACCACATCCCTCACGAAGACCGAGGACGCGCCGGTCCCGACCGGATCGGACCCCTTCCTCTCCGTCCGCGACCTGCATGTGCGGTTCTCCACCGAGGACGGCATCGTCAAGGCGGTCGACGGCCTCTCCTTCGACCTCGAACGCGGCCAGACGCTGGGCATCGTCGGCGAGTCCGGCTCCGGCAAGTCCGTCACCAACCTCGCCGTCCTGGGCCTGCACAACCCCAAGTCGACGGATATCTCGGGCGACATCACGCTGGACGGCCAGGCGTTGACGGGAGCCAGGGAGAAGACCCTGGAAAAGCTCCGCGGCAACAAGATGGCCATGATCTTCCAGGACGCGCTGACCGCGCTCTCGCCGTACTACACGGTGGGCCGGCAGATCGCGGAGCCGTTCATCAAGCACACCGGCGCGAGCAAGCGCGAGGGCCGGCAGCGGGCGATCGAAATGCTGACCAAGGTCGGCATTCCGCAGCCGAATCTGCGCGTCGACGACTATCCGCACCAGTTCTCCGGCGGTATGCGCCAGCGCGCCATGATCGCCATGGCGCTGGTCTGCAACCCCGAACTGCTGATCGCGGACGAGCCGACCACCGCGCTGGACGTCACCGTGCAGGCGCAGATCCTGGACCTGCTCAAGGACCTCCAGCAGGAGTTCGGCTCCGCGATCATCCTGATCACCCATGACCTGGGCGTGGTCGCCAACACCGCGGACGACCTGCTGGTGATGTACGCCGGGCGGGCGGTGGAGCGCGGCTCGGTCAGGGACATCCTCACCCGGCCCCAGCACCCCTACACCTGGGGCCTGCTGAGCTCGATGCCGCGGCTGTCCTCGGACGTCAACGAGGCGCTGCACCCGATCCCCGGCGCCCCGCCGAGCCTGCTCAATCCGCCCACCGGCTGCGCCTTCCACCCGCGCTGCGGCTTCGTCGACCAGGTCGACGGTACGCAGTGCGCCGAGGACCGGCCGTCGCTGGCGCTCGGCCGCGCCGCCGCCTGCCATCTGAGCGCCGAGCAGAAGCAGACCTTCTTCACCGAGCAGATCAAGCCCCGGCTGGGCTAGGGAGCCATCACCATGACCGACAACGTCACTCTCCCCACGCCCCGCGATACGGCGCCCGCCCTGGGCGAGCCGCTGCTCACCGCCGAGGGGCTGACCAAGCACTTCCCGATCTACGGCGGCTTCCCGTTCAAGCGGCGGGTCGGCGCGGTCCAGGCCGTCGACGGCCTGGACCTGACCGTGCACGCCGGCGAGAGCTTCGGCCTGGTCGGCGAGTCGGGCTGCGGAAAGTCCACCACCGGGCGGCTGCTGACCCGTCTGATGGAGCCGACCTCCGGCACGATCACGTACGCGGGCCGGGACATCACGCGCGCCACCCGCAAGGAGCTGGCGCCGGTCCGCTCCGAGATCCAGATGATCTTCCAGGACCCGTATGCCTCGCTGAACCCGCGGCAGACGGTCGGCACCATCATCGGCGGCCCGATGGAGATCAACGGGATCAATCCGCCCGGCGGCCGGGAGAAGCGGATCCGCGAGCTCCTGGAGACCGTGGGTCTCAACCCGGAGCACTACAACCGCTTCCCGCACGAGTTCTCCGGCGGCCAGCGCCAGCGCATCGGCGTCGCCCGCGCGCTGGCCCTGGAACCGAAGCTGATCGTCGCCGACGAGCCGGTCTCGGCCCTCGACGTCTCGATCCAGGCGCAGGTCGTCAACCTGCTCCAGAAGCTCCAGCGCGAGCTGGGCATCGCGTTCCTCTTCATCGCCCATGACCTGGCGATCGTGCGGCACTTCAGCGAGCGGGTCGCGGTGATGTACCTCGGCAAGATCGTCGAGGTGGGCACCCGTGACGAGATCTACCACCGCCCGCGCCACCCGTACACCCACGCGCTGCTCTCCGCCGTCCCGGAGGCCACGCTGGTGGACGACGAGAGCGAGGCCCGCGAGCGGATCCGCCTCGCCGGTGATGTCCCCTCCCCCGTCAACCCGCCGTCCGGCTGCCGCTTCCGCACCCGCTGCTGGAAGGCCCAGGAGAAGTGCGCGACGGAGCAGCCGCCGCTGGTCCAGATCTCCGGGAACGCGGCCGGGCATCTGACGGCCTGCCACTTCCCGGAGGAGCCGACGACCGCGGCGCGGGGCGAGGACATCGTCCTGGACCCGGCGCTGGCGGCCATCGAGGAGGCGGCCGCGGAGGGTCCGGCCGGCGCCGACGAGAAGGGCACGACCGGCAAGAGCCTGTAACGACCCGTCGTACGTGGGGGTGTCCGGCCGCGCGGGCCGGGCACCCCCGCGTCGTCAGTCGCTCGGCACGACGTGCCGCTCCTCGGCGAAATGGCAGGCCGACGCGTGTTTCGCCGGGCCTTCCTGGTCGCGGAATTCCGCGGGTACCTCCAGCGGCGGGACGACCTCCGCGCACAGCGCCTGCGCCTTCCAGCACCGCGTACGGAAGCGGCAGCCGGAGGGCGGATCGGCGGGCGAGGGGACGTCGCCGGCCAGCAGAATGCGTTCGCGGCGCTCCCGGGCGTCCGGGTCCGGTACGGGCACGGCGGACAGCAGCGCCTGGGTGTACGGGTGCGTGGGGTGCTCGTAGATCTGCTCGTCGGTGCCGGTCTCGGCGAGGCGGCCCAGGTACATCACCGCGACCCGGTCGGAGATGTGCCGGACGACGGACAGATCGTGCGCGATGAAGACGTAGGAGAGGTCGAACTCGTCCTGCAACTGGTCCAGCAGATTGACCACTTGGGCCTGGACGGAGACGTCCAGCGCGGAGACCGGCTCGTCCGCGACGATGATCTCCGGCCGCAGCGCCAGCCCCCGCGCGATCCCGATGCGCTGCCGCTGCCCGCCGGAGAACTGATGCGGATAGCGGTTGATGTATTCCGGGTTGAGCCCCACCACGTCCAGGAGTTCCTGGACCTTCTTGCGGCGGTCCCCCTTGGGCGCCACCTCGGGGTGGATCTCGTACGGCTCGCCGACGATGTCCCCGACCGTCATCCGGGGGTTCAGGGAGGTGTAGGGGTCCTGGAAGACCATCTGGATGTTGCGCCGTACGGCCTTCATCGCGCGCCCGGACAGCGTGGTGATGTCCTGCCCCTGATAGCGGATGTGGCCGGACGTCGGCCGCTCCAGCCCCACCAGCATCTTGGCGAGCGTGGACTTCCCGCAGCCCGATTCGCCGACGATGCCGAGCGTCTCGCCCTTGCGGAGATCGAACGAGACCCCGTCGACGGCCTTCACCGCGCCGATCTGCTTCTTGACGAGCACGCCCCGGGTGAGCGGGTAGTGCTTGACCAGGTCGCGGATCTCCAGGATCGGCTCGCCGAGCGCCGCCCGCGCCCCAGGGCCGTCACCGTGCGCCATTGAGGGTCTCCTTCCAGAAATGGCAGGCGCTGGCCCGGCCGGGGCCCGCGTCGTACAGCGGCGGCAGGTCCGTCAGGCAGATGTCCTGGGCGAGCGGGCAGCGCGGGTTGAACGGGCAGCCGGGCGGGATGGCGGTGAGATTGGGCGGCAGGCCCTTGATCGCGTACAGCTCCCGGCCCTTGCGGTCGAGGCGCGGGATGGATTCCAGCAGGCCGCGGGTGTAGGGGTGGGCGGGCGCCTTGTAGAGCTGGTGGACGGGGGCGGTCTCGACGATCCGCCCCGCGTACATCACCGCGATGGTGTCGGCGACATCCGCGACCACGCCCAGGTCGTGGGTGATCAGAATGAGCCCCATGTGGTACTCGCGCCGCAGCTCCGCGAGCAGATCCATCACCTGCGCCTGGACGGTGACGTCGAGGGCCGTGGTCGGCTCGTCGGCGATGATCAGGTCGGGGGCGAGTGCCAGCGCCATCGCGATCATGATGCGCTGGCGCATCCCGCCGGAGAACTGGTGCGGATAGTCCCCCACACGCGCTCTGGCCGCGGGGATCCCCACCCGCTCCATCAGCTCGACGGCCCGCTCCCGCGCCTCCTTGCGGGACATCCCCTGGTGGACCCGGAACATCTCCCCGAGCTGCACCCCGACGCTCAGCACCGGGTTCAGGGAGGACAGCGCGTCCTGGAAGATCATCGCCATCTTCGCGCCGCGGACCTTGCGCCGCTCCTCCTTGTTCAGCCGGAGCAGATCGCGCCCCTGGAAGAGGACCTCGCCGCCGGTCACGAACCCCGGTGGTGAGTCGAGAATGCCCATCACGGCCTGCGCGGTGACGGACTTGCCGGAGCCGGACTCCCCGAGCACCGCCAGCGTCTGCCCGGCCGCCACGCGGTAGCTCACGCCGTTGACGGCCTGGGCGATGCCGTCCCGGGTACGGAACTCCACGCGCAGATCGCGTACGTCGAGCAGAACGTCGGCGTCGGGCGGCGGGGGCGCGTCCTCCGACGGGGTCGCGTCGTCCGACGGGGCCGCGTCATCGCTCGGGTTGGTCATCCGCCCGCTCCTCAGCGCAACTTGGGGTCGAGGGCGTCGCGCACCGCGTCGCCGAGCATGATGAACGCCAGCACCGTGATGCTCAGCGCCCCCGCGGGCCACAGCAGCATGTGCGGCGCATTGCGGATGTAGGTCGAGGCCGCGGAGATGTCGATGCCCCAGGAGACGGTCGGCGGCTTCAGGCCGGCGCCCAGGTAGGACAGGGTCGCCTCCAGGGCGATGTACGTCCCCAGCGCGATGGTGGCGACGACGATGACCGGAGCGACGGCGTTCGGGGCGATGTGCCGCAGCAGCAGCCGTCCGTTGCCGGCGCCCAGCGCACGGGCCGCCTGGACGTAGTCGTTCTGTTTGGCGGTGACGACGGCGCCACGGGCGATACGGGAGATCTGCGGCCAGCCCAGCAGCACGATGAAGCCGACCACCGGCCAGACGGTGCTGCTGGTGATGACGGAGAGGAAGACCAGGCCTCCCAGGATCACCGGGATGCCGAAGAAGATGTCCGCGAGCCGCGACAGCAGGGTGTCCCACCAGCGGCCGAAGAACCCGGCCAGCCCGCCCAGCAGGCTGCCCAGCAGGGCGGCGCCCGCGGTGGCGCAGACGCCGACGGTGATGGAGGCGCGGGCGCCGTAGACCACCCGGGTGTAGACGTCCCGGCCCTGGGTGTCGAAGCCGAAGGGATGGCCGGGCTGGGCGCCCTGCTGCGCCTTGGCGAGATCGCCGCGGTAGGGGTTCTGGGTGGCGATCAGCTGCGGCCAGATCGCGATGATCACCAGAAAGACGATGACCAGCGCGGAGATCACGAAGATGGGGTTGCGGCGCAGATCGTGCCAGGCGTCGCTCCACAGGCTGCGCGGTTTGCCGGTGGGCGCACCGCCCGGGGGGCCGGCCCCCGGGACCCGCTCCAGCGACTCGGCCTCGCCGATGGCCAGCGCGGCGGAGCCGCCGTCACCGTGGCCGATGGCTTCCTTCGGAGCGTAGGCGCCATAAGGCTCGTAGGGCTCAGGCATAGCGGATCCTCGGGTCGAGGACGGCGTACAGCAGGTCGACGAGGAGATTGGCGATCAGAAAGACCAGCACGAGAATCGTGACGAACCCGACCACCGTCGGCGAATTCTGCCGCAGGATTCCCTGGTAGAGCTGGAATCCCACGCCATGGATATTGAAGATGCGCTCGGTGACGATGGCGCCGCCCATCAGCGCACCGATGTCCGTGCCGATGAAGGTGACGACGGGGATCAGCGAATTGCGCAGCAGATGGCGGGTGATGACCCGGTGTCCGGGCAGGCCCTTGGCGACGGCGGTACGGACATAGTCCGCGCGGGCGTTCTCCGCGATCGACGTACGGGTCAGCCGGGTGACATACGCGAGCGACACCAGCGCCAGCACCAGCCCCGGCAGCAGGAGTTCATTGAGCGGCGCGTCGGTGGAGACGGTCGGCGCCGCCCACCCCCACTGCACGCCGAACAGGAACTGCAGCACATAGCCGCTGACGAAGGTGGGGATGGACACCACGACCAGGGTGAGCAGCAGCACGGAGGTGTCCACGCTGCGGCCGCGCCGCAGCCCGCTGAACACTCCCAGCACGACGCCCGCGATCATCTCGATGACAATGGCGACGAGCGTCAGCCGCAACGTGACGGGAAAGGCGTCCGCCATCAGCTCGGTCACCGACTGGCCATTGAAGGCGGTGCCGAAATTCCCCTGGAAGATCTGCCCCATGTAGTGCAGATATTGCTTCCACAGCGGCTGGTCGAGATAGAGATCGGCACGGATCTGCGCGGCGGTGGCCGGGTCCGGCGCCCGGTCACCGAACAGTGCGGCAACCGGGTCGCCGAGCGCGTACACCATGAAGAAGATCAGGAAGGTGCTGCCGATGAACACCGGGATCATCTGGAGCAGCCGCCGGATCACATAGCGTCCCATGAGCGGGGCCCGGTGGGCCTCACACCACCTTGATCTCGTTGAACACCGGCACGCTGAACGGATTCAGCGACACATGGGTGATGCGCTCGGAATAGCCGCCGCTGCCGTTCTGGTACCACAGCGGAATGGCCGGCATCTGCTGGGCGAGGATCCGCTCCGCGTCCTGGAATTTGGCGACCGCCTTGCCGGTGTCGGTCTGCGCGTTCGCCTCGTCCACCAGATTGTCGAAGTCGGCGTTGCTGAAATGTCCGTCGTTGGACGCCGCATCCGTGTAGTACAGCGGCTGCAGGAAGTTCTGGATCAGCGGATAGTCCATCTGCCAGCCGGCCCGGAACGGCCCGGTCATCTGCTTCGCCGAGATCTTGTTGCGGAAGTCCGCGAAGGTACCGACCGGGGCGCCGACGCACGCCTTGTCGCTGCCCAGCGCGTTGTTGATGCTGTTGCAGATCGCGTCGATCCAGTCCTTGTGCGACCCGGTGTCGGCGTTGTAGGCGATCGTCATCTTCCCGCCGGGCAGCCCGCCGCCCTCTTCGATCAGCTTCTTCGCCTGCGCCGCGTCGAATTCACAGGCGGGCCCGCACAGGCCGCCCTTGAATCCGCCCTTCTCCCCCAGCACGGGCGAGGTCCAGTCCGTGGCGGGCGTCCGGGTCTTCTGGAAGATCTCGTTCGTGATCTGGTCGCGGTCGATGGCCATCGAGATGCCCTGCCGCAGCTTCGTCTTCTTCCCCTCGCCGCCCCAGTCCTTGTCGTACATGGGGAAGGTGAGGGTCTGGATGATCCCGGCCGGCTGATTGATGTACCGGTTTCCGAGATCCCTCTTGACGTTCTTGAGCTGCGCGGCCGGAATATCGTCGACGAGATCCAGATTCCCCGCCTGAAGGTCGGTGTACGCGGTGTTGTTGTCGGTGTACACCCGCAGATCGATACCGCCGTTCTGCGCCGGGTCCGGTCCCGGGTACTTGCCCCACTTGCGCATCTTCAGCACGGAGCCCTTGGTGTACGAGTCGACCGTGTAGGGGCCGTTGCCGACCGGCCGCTTCAGGTAGGCGGCGTGGTCCTTGTAGAAGGCCGCCGGCAGCGGCATGAAGGCCGTGTAGCCGAGGGTGTCGGGCCAGCTGGAGAACTTCTGGTTCAGCTTGACGGTGAAGGTCTTGTCGTCCTTCACCACCAGCCCGGACAGCGTTTTGGCGGTCGGCGTGCCACTGCTCGGATGCACCTTGTCGAAGCCGTCGATGTACTGGAAGAACGAGGCGTTCTTCTGCTTGTTGGTGAGCAGCGCACCGTAATTCCAGGCATCCACGAAGGACTTGGCGGTGACCGGCTCCCCATTGCTGAAGGTCCAGCCGCCCTTCAGCTTCACGGTGAAATTCTGCGAGTCCGGCGTCTCGATCGATTCCGCGATGACGTTCTCGGCGGCACCGGTCTTGGGGTTGTAGCGCTTGAGCCCCCGGAAGAGCATCTCCATGACCTTGCCGCCCTGCACCTCATTGGTGTTCGCGGGCTCCAGCGGATTCTGCGGATCCCCCCAGGACGAGCTGACCACCCCGGCGCTGTCCGAGCCGCCACCCCCGCCCCCACAGGCCGTGGCCGCGAGGGCGACGGCGACGGCGCATACGGCCCACTTCGCGCGCGTGGCTCCACGCATGGGGTGCTGCCTCCTCAGGTTTCCCTACACGCTTTGGCCACATAAGAGCGCAAAAGGAGTCATAATGCACCCAGCGCTGACCGTTCGCGCTGCGAAAACCCGAGAAAACCCTCGTATGCCCGATCGGGGCCGGGTGAGCGCCGCCCGTAATGGACCCTCCCTGCCACCGCCTTCGCGGCCGCGGCCGTCGGTCCGTACGGGGTCGCCTCAGGGCCGCTTGACGCCCCCGCTCCCGCTGACCATGATTTCCAGGGAATCGATCGGGGGAAAATGAGCGACGGTGACGGGACGGATCCCGCATCCATCAACAACGGCGCGTGCTTTCGGGTGAAGATCGCCGATTCGCTCCGGGCCGGTTCCCTGCGGGCCGGTCCACTCCGGGACGTTGCCCCAAGAGGGCATTGCCGACGGGGATATGACCCCCGGTTTCCCGCGCCACGAGGCCGCGAATCGCCGGCCAGGCACCTCATGAAGCACCGCCCCGCATCGAGGCGCGCCCCGCGATGAGTCACCCGGACAGCGGCCGCCGGGGCCGCAAGGACCTCGTCGGGTCGATCACCAGCGCCGCGATACTGCTGCCGTCGAACCTGGTCACCTGCTACCTGCTCTTCGCCGCGGTCGTCACCGCGCCCGACGGCCCCTGGGACGAGGCCGATGCGGCGGACACCGTGCAGGTGGTGTCGCTGCTGTCCGGCGCGCTGGCCATCGCCGTCACGCTGCTGACGCTGTTCATCCTGGCGACCCAATGGCTGCGCAGCCGCTGGTGGCTCGCGGTACCGGGGCTGATGCTGCTCGGCTCCGTCATCCGCTGGATTTTCCCCTCGGCGTAGCCGACGCGCCGGCGGACAGCGTCCGCAGGACCCGCACGAAGCTGTCCCGTTCCGCGGCCGGGAACTGCGCCAGGAGCTCCTCCTCGCCCCGCTGGATGTCCGCCTGAACGGCGTCCCGCAGCCGGCGCCCCGCCGCGGTGATCGACAGCAGCCGCACCCGCCGGTCCCCGGGGTCGGGCCGGCGCACGATCAGGCCCCGCGCGTCCAGATCGTCGAGGACGGCGATGATCCGGGTCTTGTCCGCCCCGATGGCCTCGGCCAGCGCCGCCTGGGAGCGGATCGGGGTCTCGTCGAGCCGCAGCAGCACGGCATACGCCCACATGGCCAGCCCGTGCGCGTCCAGGACCGGCTGCTCGGCGGCCATCAGCGCGCGGCCCAAGGGAACGATCATCGCCGCCAGATCGGGACGGGCGGCCCGCCTTCCGGTCCTCTCCGGCCCCCCGGTTGCCGCCTCCTCGTCACCCGCGCGCTCACCCATGCCAAGAAAATACCCCTTGACACATCGTAAGCTCTCGCACATCGTAAGCGCATGCACACGAATCCGGAAGACCGTCCCGTCACCTCCGGCCCCTCCGCGGACCGGCAACGCTTCACGCTCCTGCGGGAGATGAACGCCCGCGCCGTACAGGACAGCGTGACCGTCGTACGGCAGACGACGCCTGACGATCTGTCGCGGCCCACGCCCTGCTCGGCCTGGAACCTGGCGGATCTGCTCGCCCATATGACCGTCCAGCACCGGGGGTTCGCGGCGGCCGCCCGCGGGGACGGCCAGGACCTGGCGCACTGGGCGGCCGGCCCGCTCGCCGGGGACCCGGTGGCGGAGTACGCCGACGCGGCCGGCGATGTCATCGCCGCCTTCGCCGAGGTCGACTCCCCCGACCGCCTCTTCGCCCTCCCCGAGTTCACCGCCGCCCGGACCTTCCCGGCCACCCTCGCGATCGACTTCCACCTCGTCGACTACGTCGTCCACGGCTGGGACGTCGCCCGGACACTGGGCCTGCCCTTCGCCCCGGACCCGGCGCTGCTGCGGGCCGCGCTGCCCGTCGCGCGGGCCGTCCCCACCGATGACGTCTACCGGCTGGCGCCGGGGAGCGCCTTTCGCCCGGGGCTCCCGGCGGGCGACGACGCGAGCCTGCTGGACCAGATCCTCACGGCCCTGGGACGCGCACCGTCCTGGGCCGCCCCGGCACCGTGCTGAGGTCCGCCTGGACGCCCGGTCCGGCCGCCGCCCACGACGGCCCGGCGCTGGTCAGCGTCACCGACTTCACGCTCGCACGGATCACCGACCTGCCGGGCGTCCACCGCGCGGCCCGCCGCCTCGCCGCCGGCTGGCCGGACCTCGAAGGGGCGGTCGGCATGTGGCTGTGGGCGGCCCCGGCCGCCCGCCGCTGCGGGGCGGTCGCCGTCTGGCGCGACGAGGCGGCGCTGCACGGCTTCGTCGGGTGGCCGCCGCATGTCGACGTCATGCGGCGCTATCGGGGCCGCGGATCCCTGACCTCGGCCACCTGGACGGCGGCCCGCTGCGATCCCCGCGAGATCTGGGCCCGCGCGCGGCCCGCCCTCCGGCCGTCGGCCGCGGCGGCGCGCCGGCGCTGAGGCGGCCCGCCCGTCCCGCGCCCGCCGTAGGCGGCGGCCCCGCCCCCGCGGAACGCCGGGGCGGGGCCGGGTGCGGCGGTGCGCGGGTGGGCCTTCGCGGTCAGGCGACGTCCTTGCGCGTGACCGCCAGGTACCCGACGAGGCCGAGGATGCCGATCAGCCAGTAGAGGCTGACCGGGCCGGTGCCCATGCCCAGCCCGCCGTGGCCGGCCGGGGCCGCCATCCAGTCGGCGATCGAGGCGCCGAGCGGCCGGGTGACGACATACGCGCACCAGAAGGCCGGAACGGCGCCCAGGCCCAGCTTCCAGTGCCCCAGCACCGGAAGGGCCATCGCGGCGGCGAACATGCCGATCGAACCGAGATATCCCAGCCCCATGGTTCCGGCGGTCATATCGCCCGCCGCCGTGCCGAGCGCAAATGTCGCGAGCACCGTGGCCCAGTAAAACCCTTCCCGGCGCCGGGTGTGAATGCTGTGAATGGACAGCGTTTTCTCACTCGCGTACCAGAGGCAGAAAATCACGGCCAGCGCGGCCAGGAACACCGGCGTCGAGGTGAGGTAGGGAATTCCCAGACCGACGTGGACCACATCGGCGGCCATGGTGCCGAACACGCTCACCATGACGATCGCGGTCCAGTACACCCAGGCCACATAGCGGCGGACGCGGAACTGCACCACCAGGGTGACCAGCAGTGCCACGCCGGCGAGGCCGACGGCGGTCATGGGGTCGAGCAGATGGGCCAGATAGTCCGAAAGGGTTTCTCCCATTCCCGTGGTCAGCAATTTGATGAGCCAGAAGTAGACCGTTACTTCCGGGACCTTGCTCAGTGCATTTCGCCATGGGCCCATTGCGGCCCGGTCTTGCTGGAGTTGGCCTGTCGTCATGGTCGGCAAGGATGGCACACCGCATTCGCCAGCAGATCATCCCCCATGCCCTGGCGGAAAAGGTAAGAGCGGGGTGTGAGTTCCCGCGGTAATGGGTGTGAATTCCGGTGGCGCGAATGGCGAATCGAGGGGGATTTACCGCACTCATGCGAAAGGGGCGCCCCCCGAAGGGGACGCCCCATCACACAGCGGTGACGGCTCAGCCGTGCTTGGCGCGCGAGGCGCTGCGGCCGCGCTCCTTCTGGTCCAGGACGACCTTGCGGATGCGGACGGCCTCCGGGGTCACCTCGACGCACTCGTCGTCGCGGCAGAACTCCAGGGACTGCTCCAGGGAGAGCTTCCGCGGCGGGACGATCGCCTCGAACGAGTCGGCCGACGAGGACCGCATGTTCGTGAGCTTCTTCTCCTTGGTGATGTTCACGTCCATGTCGTCGGAGCGGGAGTTCTCGCCGACGATCATGCCCTCGTACACCTCGGTGCCGGGGTCGGTGAACAGCACACCGCGCTCCTGGAGGTTCGTCATCGCGAAGGCGGTGACGGCACCGGCGCGGTCGGCGACCAGCGAACCGTTGTTACGGGTCGTCAGGGTGCCGAACCACGGCTCGTGGCCCTCGTGGATGGAGTGGGCGATACCCGTACCGCGGGTGTTCGTCAGGAACTCCGTGCGGAAGCCGATCAGGCCACGGGACGGCACGACGAACTCCATGCGGACCCAGCCGGAGCCGTGGTTCGACATGTTGTCCATCCGGCCCTTGCGGACGCCCATGAGCTGCGTGACGGCGCCCATGTGCTCCTCGGGCACGTCGATCGTCATGCGCTCGACGGGCTCGTACGTCTTGCCGTCGACCTGCTTGGTGACCACCTGCGGCTTGCCGATGGTCATCTCGAAGCCTTCGCGGCGCATGGTCTCGACGAGGATCGCCAGCGCCAGCTCGCCGCGGCCCTGGACCTCCCAGGCGTCGGGGCGCTCGGTGTCCAGGACGCGGAGCGAGACGTTACCGATCAGCTCGCGGTCCAGACGGTCCTTGACCTGGCGGGCGGTGACCTTGCGGTCCTTTATCGCCGCCTTGGCGTCCGCGCCCTTGCCCGTGCCGCCGCGGCCGACCAGCGGGGAGGTGTTGGTGCCGATGGTCATCGAGATGGCCGGCTCGTCCACCGTGATGAGGGGCAGCGCGATCGGGTTCTCCGGGTCGGCGAGGGTCTCGCCGATCATGATGTCGGGGATACCCGCCACGGCGCAGATGTCACCGGGGCCCGCCTTCTCGGCCGGCTTGCGGGTGAGCGCCTCGGTCATCATCAGCTCGCTGATGCGGACGTTCTGGATCGTGCCGTCACGCTTGATCCAGGCGACGGACTGGCCCTTCTTCAGCTCGCCCTGCTCGACGCGGAGCAGCGCGATACGGCCGAGGAAGTTGTCCGCGTCCAGGTTGGTGACATGCGCCTGGAGGGGGGCCGACTCGTCGTACTCGGGGGCCGGGATGTGCGACAGCAGGGTGTTGAAGAACGGCTCGAGGTTCGTGCTGTCGGCGGGGACGGTGCCGTCCTCCGGCTTCGTCAGCGAGGCGACGCCGTCACGGGCGCAGGCGTAGACGATCGGGAACTCGATCTGCTCCTCGTCCGCGTCCAGGTCCAGGAACAGGTCGTAGGTCTCGTTGACGACCTCGTCGATCCGGGAGTCGGGGCGGTCCGTCTTGTTGATGCACAGGATGACCGGCATCCGGGCCGCGAGGGCCTTGCGCAGCACGAAACGGGTCTGCGGGAGGGGGCCCTCGGAGGCGTCCACCAGCAGGACGACCGCGTCCACCATCGACAGGCCGCGCTCGACCTCACCACCGAAGTCGGCGTGGCCGGGGGTGTCGATGATGTTGATGGTGATCGGGTCCCCGCCGTCCTTGGGGTGGTACTTGACGGCGGTGTTCTTCGCCAGGATCGTGATGCCCTTCTCACGCTCCAGGTCGTTCGAGTCCATCATCCGGTCGTCGAGCTTCTCGGCAGCGTGCTCGGCGAAGGCGCCGGCCTGCTTGAGCATGGCGTCGACGAGGGTCGTCTTGCCGTGGTCGACGTGGGCGACGATGGCTACGTTACGAATGTCGTGACGGGTGGGCATACTGGCGGCGCTTCTCCCGGATCGTGGGTGGCGGCACGTACGGTCCGGTACGTGTGCCTCTCGGCCGGGCTTGCATACGCCACGACCTCACCCCATGGTACGGGGCTGCGGCGACTTCGGCCGCCACAGCCCGTACGCACACCCTCTGACCTGCGGTTTCTTACCCGTTGTTAGCCCTCGGTCGGCTCTGGCTCCACCCTTACTTCGTGTAGCCGATGTCCTGGAAGCGGGGCGAGGCGAATCCGAACGCGCCGACATTGGCGAGCGACTTCTTCGTGGCCACCAGTTCGGGGCGCTGATAGAGCGGAATGGAGCCGGCCGCGGCCCAGATCCGGGCGTCGGCCTGCGCCATGAGATTGCCGGCCGCTTCCTCGTCCAGCTCGGAGGTGGCCTGGTCGAAGAGCTGGTCGATGTGGTCGGTGCCGACCCTGGTGTAGTTCTGCTCGACGGTGAGGGAGCCGTCGGCCGCGGGCTCGGGCTTGGCGTAGATCGGGCGGGCGTCGGTCGCGGGGTAGGCGGTGCCCGGCCAGGAGTAGAGCGCCAGGTCGTAGTCGCCGGCGGCGATGTGGTCCTGGAAGTAGCCGGCGTCGGCGACCCGCTGGACGGAGGTCTGGATGCCGATCTTGCCGAGCATCGCCGAGATGTGCTCCCCCACCGTGCGCAGCTGCTCCGAACCCGCGCCGTCGGGGAGGACGAAGCGCAGGGTCAGCGGCTTGCCGTCCTTGCGCATGGCGGGTGCCGTCACCGGCTTCACCTTCCGCCGCGGCGCGCCCTTGGCCTCGGGGTCCTCGTCCGCGGCGACCTGGGCGGCGGCCACCGGGTGCGTCCGCTCCTCCTCGGCCCGCGCCTCGCGCGCCTGCTCGGCGCTCGGCGGGTGTGCCTCGCCGGTCGCCACGTCCTGTCCGGTCTCGACCCGTTCGGCATCGCCCATCGCCTGTGCCGCGCGCAGCTGGTACTCCCGGGAGGTCTCGGTGGCGCTGCCGTCGGCCTCCTCCCGGGCCGCGGCCTCCGCCTTGTAGAAGGCGGCGCTCTGCCGCAGCAGCGCGGACTGCTGGACCTCGGAGCCCACCGCGCCCGCGGCGGACAGCGGTGCCTCGGCGGCCGCGGGCCGGACGTCGGCCCCGGGGCCCCGGCCGTCGCTCCGGGCGCCCGCGGCGGCGCGGCCCGGCCGCTCCGGGTTGCGGCCGTCCGTGGAGCCCCCCTTCTTGCGGGTCGACTCGGCGGCGGCGCCCGAGGCGCTGGGCGCGGCCCCGCCGGGCTTCCGGCCGGCCTGTTCGGTGGCCCCGCCCGGCTTCCAGCCCGCGTCCGCGAGCAGCGCCTTGGCGGCGCCGGTGTCCGGCCCGCCGATCGCGTCGCTGTGGTCCTCGTACCCGTCCTGCCCGGCCATCAGCAGATGACTGCCGAGCGGCTTCGCGGGCAGGCTGAGCGGCTTGAGGACGGTGTCGGCGAGCGCCTGCCGGTCGATGGCGCGGGCCACCGCGCGGCGGACCCGTTCATCGGTGAGCGGGCCGGTGCTGCCGTTGAGGGCGAGCTGGGTGTAGGCGGGTTCGAGGGCCTTGCGGACGGTGTAGCCGCGGAGCGTGGCGGGGGCCGCGGGCTTGGCGTCCGTACCGGCCTTGGGTGCGGAGCCCGCCGGATGGCCGGCGGAGGCGACCTTCTTGGCGGCACCCTGGTCGATCTCGGCGACGTCGACGGCCCCGGCGGCCAGGGCGGCGGCCCGTTTGTCCCGCGGCAGCTCCGTGAAGACGATGCGGTCGAGCTTGGCGCGGGCGCCCCACCACTTGGGGTTGCGGACCAGGGTGACGCGGTCGCTGTCCTTCTCCCACTCGCCCACCATGAACGGCCCGGCCGCGACCCCCAGCCGTTCGCGGGTCCCGTCGTTGAAGGCGTCGGCGTCGCCCATCACGCTCTGCGGATACAGCGGCGTGAACAGGGACCGCCAGTCGGCGTACGGCCTGCTGAAGGTGACCTTGACCTCGTGCTTGTGCGATCCCGGGGCGACCTTGGAGATCCGGTCGTACCCGGCGTTACGGGCCGTCCAGAACGCGTTGTCCTTGCCGCGCAGCGCCTTCCACTGGGCGATGAAGTCCTGCGCGCCGATCTTGCGGCCGTCGCTCCACCGCGCCTTGGGGTTGATCTTGTAGGTGACGACCTGCTTCGGTTCGCGGGCGGTGATGTCGGCGGCGTCCAGGTAGTCGGCGTTGCGCTGCGGTCTGCCGCGGCTGTCGAGGGTGAACAAGGCGGGCAGCACCGCGCCGGTGATCCGCGCGGTGGTGGCGTCGGCGTCGGCCTGGAAGGCATTGAGGGTGCCGGGCATGGTGTCAACGGCCCAGCGGATCGTGCCGCCGTCCTTCAGCCGTTCCCGGGCGGCCGGGGCGATGTCCTGGGAAGCGGCCGACGCGTCGGAGTCCTCGCCACTGCATCCGGCCAGGACGGGCAGCGGAAGCAGCACCCCCGCCGCGATCAGCGCGGCACAGCGGCGCCTGCGGCACGCTGAGCTGACTTGGTCGGTCATGGCAGTTACCTCCGAGGCTCGCCCGCGCCGCGCCAACACGTTCGGCCGACTTTGCGGCTCATCACATCTATGGCTCCCCCACTGAAGGCGACCCGCCGCGGTGCGGCGACACGACACGTCGACCGCCCCGGCAAGGTCACCCGGGCGGCCCAATACCGGGCCCCGAAGACCGCCGAAACGCCCCCCGAACAGCGGCGCGCGGTCGGCCCGTACGCGCCGCCCCCGCACCTCCGTTCGACCCCCGTCGCGGCGCATGTTTGCCGAAACGCACCGGTTCGAGTCGTAATCGCGCCGGACCCCTTCCCAACGCCTACTGTGACGCGCGACACTCGCGGGCGCATGAGATCGCCCACCACCACGCCTTCGGAGGTGAGGGCACGTTATGTCCCTTCAGGACGAAATGACGGCGGTTGAAAGCAACCTGGCGGAGCTGATCCGGTCCGTATCGCGGCTGGAGAAGCAGGTCGGGACCGGGCTGGACATGCGCCGGGTGCTGAGCGACACCCACCATCTGCGCGAGAGCCTCGGCCTGTTGAAGGAGAGCGCCACGGGCGCGCAGCCGGCCCGCTCCGGCGCCGCCGACGACGAGATGGTGCAGGTCTCCGACGCCCCCTACGACTCCGCGCTGTGGACGGACGCCGAGGACGAGGGGCTCGGCGCCAAGGACCGGCACGCGCCTTAGGAGGAGACCCGGAGGACACCCGGAGGAAGCCCCTGGTGGAGGCCCCTTAGAGGGGATCCCTTAAGGGGTGCCCTCGCCCCACTCAGATCCCTACCCCGATCCCGCCCCGATCCCGCCCCGACGGAGCATCCCTCACCGGGCACACCCCACGGAGGGATCTTCCCGGAGCGCCCTTCACGGAGACCGACGTTGGCCACTGGCATCGAACCCTCACCGCAAGCGGGCGCGACCGGCGTGCATGCCGCCTCGCGTGCCGCCATTCCCGCCCGCCATCTGCGGACCGACCGCTGGTGGCTGGCCCCGGCCTGCACCGCCGCCGGGCTGCTCGCCTTCATCGTCTACTCGACATGGCGGGCCTTCGCGAACGCGGACTACTACCACGCGCCCTATGTCTCGCCGTTTTACTCGCCGTGCCTGGCGCAGAACTGCCACACCATGCGGGGCGGCCCCAACTGGGAGATCTTCGGCTCCTGGTGGGGCCTGTCGCCCGCCCTGCTGATCCTGATCTTCCCGCTGGGCTTCCGGCTGACCTGCTACTACTACCGCAAGGCCTACTACCGCGGCTTCTGGGCCTCGCCGCCGGCCTGCGCGGTCGCCGAACCGCACAAGAAGTACACCGGCGAGACCCGCTTCCCGCTGATCCTGCAGAACATCCACCGCTACTTCTTCTATTTCGCGGTGCTGGTGGCCTGCGTCCTGACGTACGACACCGCGCTGACCTTCCGCGACGAGCACTACGCCTGGGGCCATATGGGCCTGGGCACCCTGGTCTTCCTGGCGAACATCGGGCTGATCTGGGCGTACACCCTCTCGTGCCACTCCTGCCGGCACATCGTCGGCGGCCGGCTGCGGCACTTCTCCAAGCACCCGGTGCGCTACCGGCTGTGGGGCTGGGTCGGCAAGCTCAACGAGCGCCACATGCTGCTCGCCTGGTCGTCGCTGATCAGCGTCGCGGTCGCGGATCTGTACGTCTATCTGCTGGCCACCGGGGCCTTCGCCGACCCGCGCTTCTTCTGAGAGAGCTGTTCCCCATTCACCGCAGGAATTCATCGAAGGAAAGGTGTGCCCGCTGATGGCGCATGTGGACCGGCAGGCATGGGACGTGGTCGTGGTGGGCGCAGGCGGCGCCGGGCTGCGCGCCGCGATCGAGGCCCGCGAGGCGGGGATGCGGACGGCCGTGATCTGCAAGTCCCTCTTCGGCAAGGCCCATACGGTGATGGCCGAGGGCGGCATCGCCGCCAGCATGGGCAACGCCAACGAGCACGACAACTGGCAGGTGCACTTCCGCGACACCATGCGCGGCGGGAAGTTCCTCAACCACTGGCGGATGGCCGAGCTGCACGCCCGGGAGGCCCCCGACCGGGTGTGGGAGCTGGAGACCTGGGGCGCGCTCTTCGACCGCACCGCCGACGGCCGGATCTCGCAGCGCAACTTCGGCGGCCATGAATACCCGCGGCTCGCGCACGTCGGGGACCGTACGGGCCTGGAGCTGATCCGCACCCTCCAGCAGAAGATCGTCTCGCTGCAGCAGGAGGACGAGCGGGAGTTCGGCTCCTACGACGCCCGGCTGAAGGTCTTCCAGGAATGCACGGTCACCCGCGTCCTCAAGGAGGGCGAACGCGTCGCGGGCACCTTCTGCTACGAGCGCGAGTCCGGCCGCTTCTTCGTCCTGGAGGCCCCCGCCGTGGTGCTGGCCACCGGCGGGATCGGCAAGTCCTTCAAGGTGACCTCGAACTCCTGGGAGTACACGGGCGACGGGCATGCGCTGGCGCTGCTGGCCGGGGCGCCGCTGATCAACATGGAGTTCGTGCAGTTCCATCCGACCGGGATGGTCTGGCCGCCGTCGGTGAAGGGGATCCTCGTCACCGAATCCGTCCGCGGCGACGGCGGGGTGCTGCGCAACAGCGACGGCAAGCGCTTCATGTTCGACTACATCCCGGACGTCTTCAAGGAGAAGTACGCCCAGTCCGAGGAAGAGGGCGACCGCTGGTACGAGGACCCCGACAACAACCGCCGCCCGCCCGAGCTGCTGCCCCGCGACGAGGTCGCCCGCGCCATCAACGCCGAGGTCAAGGCGGGCCGCGGCTCCCCGCACGGCGGGGTCTTCCTGGACGTCTCCACCCGGATGCCGGCCGAGGTGATCAAACGGCGGCTGCCGTCCATGCACCACCAGTTCAAGGAGCTGGCGGATGTGGACATCACGGCCGAGCCGATGGAGGTCGGACCGACCTGTCACTACGTGATGGGCGGGGTGGAGGTGGACCCGGACACCGCGGCGGCCACCGGCGTGCCCGGTCTGTTCGCGGCCGGTGAGGTGGCCGGCGGGATGCACGGCTCCAACCGGCTGGGCGGCAATTCGCTGTCCGACCTGCTGGTCTTCGGCCGCCGGGCCGGGCTGCACGCCGCCGAGTACGCCGCGTCCGTCATCGGGCGGCCGGTCCCCGATGAGCTCGGGATCGACGCGGCCGAGGCGGAGGCGCTGCGCCCGTTCAGCGCCGAGGACGAAGAGCGGGACACCGGGAGCGGTGCGGCGCCGGGCACCGCCCCGGCCGAGAATCCGTACACCCTGCACCAGGAGCTCCAGCAGTCGATGAACGACCTGGTCGGCATCATCCGCCGGGAGGGCGAGATGGCCGAGGCGCTGCAGCGGCTGGCGGGCCTGCGGGCGCGGGCCCGGCGGGCCGGGGTGGAGGGGCACCGGCAGTACAACCCCGGCTGGCATCTCGCGATCGATCTGCGGAACATGCTGCTGGTCAGCGAGTGTGTGGCGCGGGCCGCGCTGGAGCGCGAGGAGAGCCGCGGCGGGCACACGCGCGACGACCATCCGGTGATGGTCCGCAGCTGGCGCAACATCAATCTGGTCTGTGAGCTGGCCGATTACCGGAGCGCCGGGGCGGAGACGGACCCGGGGCTGGGCCAGATCCGGCTGTCCCGCCGCGAGACCCCGCCGATCCGCCCCGATCTCCTCGAACTCTTCGAGAAGGAGGAGCTGGTGAAGTATCTGACGGACGAGGAGCTGAGCCGGTGAGCGCGCAGCAGACGAACGGGCAGCGGACGGAAGTTCAGCAGGCGAACGGGCCGGGGCCCGACGGCCGGCCGTCCAACGGGCAGTCCGGCGCGTACCAGGCGCACTTCCGGGTGTGGCGGGGCGACACGGACGGCGGCGCCCTGGAGGACTTCCGGGTCGAGGTGCACGAGGGCGAGGTGGTGCTGGACATCATCCACCGCCTGCAGGCGACCCAGGTCTCCGATCTCGCGGTGCGCTGGAACTGCAAGGCGGGCAAATGCGGTTCGTGCAGCGCGGAGATCAATGGCCGGCCGCGGCTGCTGTGCATGACGCGGATGTCGGTGTTCGACCGTACGGAGACGATCACGGTCACCCCGATGCGGGCCTTCCCGGTCATCCGCGACCTGGTCACCGACGTCTCGTTCAACTACGCCAAGGCACGCGAGGTCCCCGCGTTCGTCCCGCCGCCGGATCTGGGGCCCGGCGAGTACCGCATGCAGCAGGAGGACGTGAACCGCTCGCAGGAGTTCCGCAAGTGCATCGAGTGCTTCCTGTGCCAGGACACCTGCCATGTGGTGCGTGACCACGAAGAGAACAAGTCCGCCTTCGCCGGCCCGCGCTTCCTGATGCGGATCGCCGAGCTGGACATGCATCCGCTGGACGCCGCCTCGGAGTCCGGGCTGGACCGCAAGCGCACCGCGCAGGACGAGCACGGCCTGGGCTACTGCAACATCACCAAGTGCTGCACGGAGGTCTGCCCGGAAAACATCAAGATCACCGACAACGCGCTCATTCCGCTCAAGGAGCGCGCGGCGGACCGTAAGTACGACCCGCTGGTGTGGCTCGGGAACAAGATCCGGCGGCGTGGCGAATGACCGGCAACCATGCGATGAGTGCGCGAAAGCCCCGCACCGGGCGGCCGCGAACACCCCTAAGTCATCATTCCTCATGAGTTTCTGACGACACGTCACTTGGCTGGAAGGCATCTCACGGCGCCGGCTCGCCACCGCGATATAAGAACGGAATGAACTTTCCGAAAACGAGCCGGCGCAGGGTTCTGGCAGGTATCGGCAGCGTCCCCCTGGCGGCCGCCGCCGGTATGCCCACGACATACCGGGAGCGGCCGCGGAGACCAGGGACCCCGGAGGAGATAAGCGGCGAGCGGCGGACGACCGTCCTGCACGGCGCGGACCTGGTGCTCACCATGGATCCCGAGGTGGGCAAGGGCACGCTGGGCACGCTCGAAGGCGGCACCGACGTCCTGATGGAGGACGGCAGGATCGCCGCCGTCGGCAAGGAGCTCCAGGTGCCGCGCGGCGCCCGGGTGGTGGACGCGAGCGGGCAGATCGTCCTCCCCGGCTTCGTCGACCTGCACAACCACCTGTGGCAGTCCAGCATCCGCGGCGGCTGCTCGACGCAGGACCTCTACGGCTGGCTGGCCGACTGCAACCGCGCCACCCTGCCCAAGATCGACGCCCAGGACATGTACCGCTTCGTCCACCTGGCCGCCCTCGACGCCCTCCAGGCGGGCGTCACCACCCTCGTCGACTGGGTCCATCCGATCCCGTACGACACCAGCGAGCGCTATATCCGCGCACTGGACGACGCGGGGCTGCGGTTCGTCTACGCCTCGACGCAGGGCGCGGCCGACATCCCCCTCATCCCGAAGATCAAGAAGGACTTCCTCGACCCGCTGCCGCTGGCCTCCGCCCAGGTGTCGGTGCATGCGGGGATGTCCGCGCTCAAGGAACTGCGGCAGTTCCACGAGGTGGCCCGGGACCTCGGCGTGATGCTCAACTCCCATGTCCTCGAACACCGCGACGACCGCAAGGACGACCCGATCCGCTCGCTGCGCGAGATCGGCGCCTTCGGTCCGGACCTGCTGATGAACCACGCGATCCACCTCACCGACGAGGAGATCGCGCTGACCGGCGAACGGGACGTCCGCGTCGCGCACTGCCCGCTCAGCAATATGCGACTGGCGTCCGGCATCATCCCGCTGCCGGCGATGCACCGGCACGGCGTCCGGGCCGGGCTAGGCCACGACGGCGGGACCAATGACACCTCCGACATGTTCAACGTGATGAAGGCGGCCGTCGGGCTGCAGCGGGCCCGCCACGAGGACGCCGGGATCCATCCGACGATCCCGGCGGTGCTGCGGATGGCGACGCTGGGCGGCGCGGAGTGCATCGGGATGGCCGACCGGGTCGGCTCGCTGACCCCCGGCAAGCGCGCCGATGTCCTCGTCCTGGACCCCGGCACGCTCAACTTCGCCCCGCGCTTCGACTGGACCAGCCAGATCGTGCTCAACGGCCAGCCGCCGAACGTGAGTTACGTCTTCGTCGACGGCTATCTGCGCAAGGCGCACGGCGAGCTGGTGCACGTCGACACCGAGAAGGCCGTACGGGAGGCGGAGCTGGCCGCGGATCACGTGCGGGAGGCCTGAGGTGTGGCATGGCGTGGGGGAGGCCGTACGGGCGCCTGGTGCAGGCGCCTTGTACAGGCCATCCCGTACGGGTCTCCCCCTAGGGGATGGGTGGGCCCCCTGTACCCAAGGGTAGGCGGGGGCCACTCGTCACGGCAGGGCCTGTGGACAGGCTCGGCGAGGCCGGCGGACGGGCTCGCCAGAGGCCGGTGGATGGGCTCGGCAGAGGCCTCAGAACAGGCTCAGCAGGGCCTCCGTCGGGTCCGTCGTCGTCGACTCGCCGTCGGGCAGGGCGAGTTCGAACCAGACGGTTTTGCCGCGCGGGGTGCGGCGGCTGCCCCAGCCGGCGCTGAGCAGGCCGACCAGCTGGAGGCCGCGGCCGCCCTCGTCGGTGTCCCGGGCGCGGCGGCGGCGCGGCTGGGCGAGGTCGGCGTCCCACACCTCGCACACCAGGGTGCGGTCCAGCAGCAGCCGCAGCCGGATCTCGCCGTGGCCGTGCCGTAGCGCATTGGTCACCAGCTCGCTGACCAGCAGCTCCGTCGTGTCGACCAGCTCTTGCAGGCCCCAGTCCGTCAGCTGGTCGCGGGCCAGCTCACGGGCGCGGGCCACCGAACGGGCCTCCGGCGCCAGGCTCCAGTCGCCCACCGCGTCCTTGGGCAGGCCGTGCACCCGGGCCATCAGCAGCGCGATGTCGTCCTCGCCGTGCGAGGTGTCCAGGGCGCTCAGGACGTGGTCGCAGACGTCCTCCAGCGGGCGGTCGGCGTCCGAGAGGGCCTGCCGGAAGGCCCGCAGCCCCTCCTCCAGGGGATGGTCGCGGGACTCCACCAGGCCGTCGGTGTAGAGCGCGAGCAGCGCACCGTCCGGCAGATCGACCTCGATCTCCTCGAAGGGCTCACCGCCGACGCCCAGCGGCATCCCGGGCGGCACGTCGAGCAGCAGCGCATCCTCGCCCTCCTCGACCAGCACCGGCGGCAGATGCCCGGCGTTGGCGAACGTGCAGCGCCGGGTGACCGGGTCGTAGACGGCGTAGACGCAGGTGGCGAGGTAGACCTCGGAGAGATCGGCGGTGTGGGCCAGGGCGCGGTGCTCGGGCACCTTCGCGGCCGCGCCGGTCAGGCTGCGCGGTGCGCGTGCGCCGGCGCGGCCTTCGCCGCTGCCGCCGCCGAGCCCGCGGGCGATCTCGTCCAGTGCGGACAGCACCTCGGCGGGCTCCAGGTCCAGCAGCGCCAGCGTCCGTACGGCGGTGCGGAGTTCACCCATCGCGACGGCAGCGCGCAGGCCGCGGCCCATCACATCGCCGACGACCAGCGCGGTGCGGTGGCCGGGGAGTTCGATGACGTCGAACCAGTCGCCGCCGACCTCGGTGGCGGTGGTGCCGGGCAGATAGCGGCAGGCGATGTCGAGGCCGGCCGCCTCCGGGTCGCCCGGTGGGAGCAGGCTGCGCTGGAGGATCAGGGCGCGTTCGTGCTCGCGGCGGTAGAGGCGGGCGTTGTCGATGCAGACCGCGGCGCGCGCGGCCAGCTCGACGGCGAGGGCCGTATCGCGTTCGCCGAACGGTTCGCTGCCCTTGGTGCGGGAGAACTGCACCAGCCCGACGACGGTGTCCCGGGCGACCATCGGAACGGCGAGCGTGGAGTGCACCACCGCGCCGAGCTCCTGGCGTTCGTCGCCCTCCCGGCCGGGGATGATCTGCGCCTGGCCGGTGCGCAGGGCGCCCGCGCAGGGCGAGTTGAACGGGTAGCGGTGGACGGCGCCGACCGCCACCGGGCCGGCGGCGTTCTCGGGGACGCAGCAGGTGGACGTGGCCAGCGGGGCGTCGGAGACGGCGCTGGCGAAGGCCACCCGGCGCAGCTCCGCGCTGCCGTCGCTCATCCCCGGCGGGGCCTCGTCGCCGGCCAGCAGGCCCTGGTAGAGGTCCACCGACGCCAGATCGCAGAACTGCGGGACGGCGACGTCCAGGAGGGTGCGGGCGGTGGTCTCCAGGTCGAGCGAATTGCCTATCCGGGCGCCCGCTTCGTTCAGGAGCGCGAGGTTGCGGCGGGCGTTGGCGGCCTCCCGTTCGGCGCGGCGGCGGCCGGTGACGTCGGCGGCGAGGGCGGCGACGCCGATGGGGCGGCCGCTGGCGCCGTGCAGCCGGTAGAGCGAGACCGACCAGCGGCGGCGGTCCTCCTCGCCCGGCACCGAGCCGACCAGCTGCATCTCGGTGACCGGCTCGCCGGTGTCCAGGACGCGGCGCAGCGCGACGGTCATCCGCTCGGCCTCGGGGCGCGGCAGGAAGTCGTGCGGGGTACAGCCGCGGTACTTGCCGGCCGGGCCGCCGAAGACCGTGGCGAAGCGTTCGTTGACCCGCAGCAGCTTCAGGTCCGTGCCGAACAGGGTGAAGCCCATGGGAGATTGACCGAAAACGGCCTGCGAGGCGGCGAGGTCGGTCTCGATGCCGCGCAGTGCCCGGACATCGACGACCAGACAGACCGCGGCGCGTTCGCCGCTCTCCGTCCGGGACGGCATCACATAGATCTCGGCGAGCCCGTCGGTGTCGCCGCCCGGCTCCCTGCGGTAGGGGACCAGGCCGGTCCACTCGCGGCCGTCGAGGATCTCGGACACCTTGCGGCGGCCGGTGGCGTGCAGCTCGCGGGGGACGAACGCCTCCACGGGGTCCTTGCCCACGGCGTAACGGGCCGGGATGCCGAGCATCTCGGCGGCGCGCTCGCTCCACTGGTCGATGCATCCGTCGGGCCCCAGCGAGAAGGAGGCGACGCGGATGTAGTCGTAGATCGAGCCGGGTTGGCTGCTCTGCCAGACGGGCAGGGCGTGCGGACCGTGCGCATGCCGGTGTCTGCCCGGGTCCCCCGGGCCGTCCACACCGCCCTGGCCCTCGGTCTGCGCGGATTCCGCCCCGCCACGTGACATCTCGCTCACGAGCCCCGTCCCCTCCAGCTCATCGTGCCCGGACCGGACCAGCCTGAGTATCCAGCACCTCGGCTATCCGGAACACGGTCTTCACGATCACAGCACAGTCTCGATCGCAGCCCATCTACAAAATGTCGATGAAATGGCAACGATCAGGACTCCACATGTCTCCTAACCAGCCACGGACAGCTCGAACCACACTGTCTTGCCACTCTTTCCCTTCCGAGTGCCCCAGCGCCGCGAACTGCACGCCACCAGCTGCAATCCGCGACCGCCCTCGTCGTCGGGGGTGGCGGTGCGTTCCTGCGGGGGGTCGGGGAGGGGGTCGGAGACCTCGACGAGGAGCGCGCCGCCGCTGAGCAGCACCATCCGGACGCCGATGGGGCCGGTGGCATGGCGCAGGGAGTTGGTGACGAGTTCGCTGACGAGCAGGACGGCCACGTCGACGGCGCCGTCCAGGCCCCAGTCAGCGAGCGTCTGACGGACCTTGGAGCGGGCGGTGCGCACCGCGCCGGGGTCGGCCGGGAAGCTCCATTCGGCGGTGGGTGAACCGGATGCCATACCGCGCCTGCGGACGTTCGGGGAGGCTGACTCGGGGACCCCTGCCGCTGCGCTGTCGCTCACGCCGATCACTTCCCAGCCCGATGGGGTCCCCGCGCAGAGTCACCTGCGTCATTCGCCTGCTCTGCCGGGGTTAATCACGACATACCCGGTATCAGGGCCCGAGTATCGCCTTCAACCGTGCACTGTGGCACAAATGGCGCATCTTGGCGCGGCAGGCGGACCGGGTGGGCATCGCCGCGCGCTCCGCCCGTCGCACGCACGCCGCTGCGGCTGTGCGCCTTGTTTGCGGGCGCGCACGCTGACCAGGGCAGCGCGCTCGGTGACGACGTGGCGCAGCGCGGCGTGGCCCGTGGTGCGGCGGCCACGGCGATGGTGACGCCTACGAGGACGGCGACGCCTACGACGCGGTCCGCTGCCGTACAGGGGTCGCCGACAGCCGGCGCATCGCCTCGGCGACGGCCGGGCGGTCCTGGTCGAGCCAGTCGACCTGCTGCTCCTCCGACGGCCGCAGCCAGCGCAGCTCGTCGTGATCCTGGAGCGGGCGCGGCTCGCCGGACAGCAGCCGGGCCGTCCACACCTGCAGCACGAAGCCGGGTCGCAGTACCCATTCGCCCGGGATCCGCTCCAGGGCCGCCGCCTCGACACCGAGCTCCTCGCGCAGCTCGCGGACCAGGGCCTGCTGGGGTGTCTCGCCGTCCTCCACCTTGCCGCCGGGCAGCTCCCAGCGGCCTGCCAGGGCGGGCGGCGCACTGCGCCGGGCGGCCAGCAGCCGTCCGCGGTCGCACACCGCTGCACCCACCACTACGCGCACGGTCGTCATGCGCCGCAGCCTACGTCCCCCGCCGTCGTCCCGCTCCCCCTCGGCCGCCCCTCAGGTCATGGCCCGGCCCACCCTCTCCACCACGTAAAGCTGCTGGTGGCCCCTGGTGTCCAGCCGGTCGGCCACCCGCTCCGCCTCCGCCCGGGTGGCATAACGACCGACGCGATAGCGGTTGCCCCCTTCGTCCTGGCGGATGACGAGCCAGGGCAGTACGGCCCCAGTGTCGGTCATTGCGACCCTCCGTCCGCCGTGTAGTGCGCCGTCATGCGCCCCTCCTGTGCTGATGCCGAAATCGCAATCCGCATATGCCCGAGCGTACGCCCGACCTTCACGCACCGCATACGAATTTGCACAAAGAGATACCGAACCGGCCACCCGCGGGCCCCCGGGAACCGGGAGCGGCCCGCGAGTGGCCGGTGAGAAACGGTGGGAGTACGGGGACTCAGGCGCCCACGGGGGCCTTGTCCGCGGACTCCTGGGCCGCCTCGTCCGCCTCGGCGGCCTCCAGCTCCGCCTCGGCCTGCACCAGCGACGGGTTGCGCCAGGCGCTGCGCACGCCCCAGTAGTAGAAGGCCAGGCCCAGCGCGACGACCAGGGCGAGGTCGACGCCCTCCGGGATGTAGCCCTTGCCGCCGAACTCCTTGCCGCCCGCGTACGACACGGCGGCCATGATCAGCAGGTACGCCACCATCCAGGCGCCGGCCTTGAGGTGCGGGGCCAGCGCGGCCCACGGCTTGCGGCCCTGGGTGAGCGGCTTGCCGATCTCGTACCAGGCCCACACCGGCAGACCGACGGCCATGATCAGGATGACCTTGCCGGTCAGCGGCCAGCGGCCCCAGTAGAGCACCAGCGAGCCGAAGACCATCGCGACCGGCGCGATGACCGGCATCGCGCGCAGCTTGACCGGGCGCGCGAGGTCCGGCGAGATGCGGCGCAGCGACATCACGGCGACCGGGCCGGTGATGTACGAGATGACCGTGGCGATCGAGACGATCTCGGCGAGCGAGCCCCAGCCGCGGAAGACCGCGAGGAAGAGGAAGGCGATCACGAGGTTGAGCAGCAGCGCCGGGCGCGGCACGCCGGTCTTCTTGTCGACGCGGCCGAAGACGCCGGGCAGATGGCCGTTCTCCTGCACGCCGTGGATCATGCGCGAGGTGGTGGCCGCATAGATCATGCCCGTACCGGACGGGGAGACGAACGCGTCGGCGTAGAGCAGCAGCGCCAGCCAGTTCAGGCCCCAGGCGACGGCGAGGTCGGCGAGCGGGGAGTTGAAGTTGAGCCCGGCCCAGCCGCCGCCGGCGCCCAGCTTGTCGCCGGGCACCGCCATCAGGAACGCCACCTGGAGGGCGACGTAGATGACCAGCGCGATGATGATCGAGGAGATGACGGCCTTGGGGAGCGACTTGCCCGGGTTGCGGGCCTCACCGGCGAGGTTCAGCGGGGACTGGAAGCCGTTGTAGGCCCAGACGATGCCGGAGACGGCGACGGCGGTGAAGACCGAGCTCCAGCCGTTGGGGGTGAAGCCGCCGTGGTGGGCGATGTTGCCCGTGTCGAAGTGCGCGGCCATCAGCGCGCTCGCGGTCAGCACCGGCACCACGACCTTGAACACCGTGATCGCGGTGTTGGTCTTGGCGAACAGCGAGATCGCGAACCAGTTCATGAAGAAGTAGAAGATCAGCAGGATGCTGGCGAGCCCGACGCCGGTGCCGGTCAGCTCCTTGCCGTCGTACAGGGCGTGCGCCCAGCCGAAGTTCCACGAGCTCATGTACTGGACGGAGGCGGTCGCCTCACCCGGGATGACCGAGACGATGGCGATCCAGTTCGCCCAGGCCGCGAGGTATCCGGCGAGCGAGCCGTGGGAGTACTGGCCGTAGCGGACCATGCCGCCGGCCTTCGGGAACATCGCGCCGAGCTCGGAATAGGTGAGCGCGATCGTCAGGGCCACCAGCGCCCCGATGATCCAGGCCACGATCGCGGCCGGTCCGGCGATGGCGGCGGCCCGCTCGGCCCCGAAGAGCCAGCCGGAACCGATGATGGACCCGAGACCAGTGGCGGTCAGGGCGATGGTCCCGAGGGACCGGCGGTAATTCGAATGCGACCCCTGCTCCGCATCCTGCGATTTCGTCGTGCTCACGTGCTGGTCTCCTGGTCTTCCCCGGTCCGTGCACAAACTTCGCCATCGTAAGAGCGAATCCGAAGATCGGGTTCCCGAACGGCGGGAAAAGACCCGCTCAGTTGACGTGCTGTGACCTTTCCCACACCGATATACGGACCCCATTAGCGGAGAAAGTGGGCCAAATGGGACACGCAGGTGACGAATTGCGGACCGTACGGGATCCGTTGGGTGACGTGCGGGATCCGTCGCGGCCGCACCGCGGCAGCCGGGAGGCGGGCCCGCCGTCCGCGGCGGACCCGTCGGCTACTTGACCGGCAGGTGGTAGGAGACCCGGTGGCGGTCCGCGAGCGTGACGACATCGGCCGTCTCCACCGGGCGGCCCCCCGCGAAGTACGTCCGCGAGATGACCAGCACGGCATGGCCCGGCACCCCGCCCAGCGCCATCGCCTCCTCCGCCAGCCCCGGCCGCGCCCCGACCTCCTCCACGACGTTGTCCACCACCACGTCGATCGCCGCCATCCGCTCGACCACGCCGCGCCCGGCCAGCGGGCCCTCCTCCGGCAGCATCACGGGCGTCCGCCCCGTCACCTCCAGCGGCTCCCAGGAGGTGGAGAGCATCGCGGGCTCCCCCTCCGCCCGGAAGAGATAGCGCGTGCGCATCACCCTGGCGCCGGCCGGGATGCGCAGCCGCGCCGCGACCACCGCACCGGCCTCCTCCTGGCGGCTGCTGGACTCCCAGGTCCCCTTCACCCGCTCGTCGGTCTGCTCCTGGCGGAACGGGGTGGAGCAGACGCCCGACCGGTAGCCGGCGCGGGCGATACGGCGCGGTACGGGCTGTTCGCGCACATAGGTGCCCGACCCCGAACGGCCCTCGACCAGCCCCTCGGCCATCAGGACCTTGCGCGCCTCCAGGGCGACGGTGTCCGAGACGCCGTATTCCTCGCGGATCCGGGCCTGGGAGGGGAGGCGGGTATGCGGCGGCAGCAATCCGTCGACGATCTTCTGGCGCAGGTCGCCTGCGACACGGAGGTACGCGGGCTGCTCACCGAAAGGCACGTGCCCCTCCCAACAGCTTGACAGTCAGCAACAGCGTGGCAACCGCGCGTTCATGACCGCAACCTTGGGCCAAAGCTTGACGTGAGGCGATGAGCCCCAGCTCAGCAGGGCCACAAACCGCCGGACGGCCGGGAAATCGGGCCACGCCACCCCACACCCCCCGCGCTCCACTCCTCCCCCGCACCCCCTGCGCGCCTCGATACGCCCCCACCTCCACACACCCACACGCCTCTTGCCGCACCCGGCGCCCGTCCCCACCGCGTGACACGATCGAACGGAATAAACCGGAAGAACAAGATGAACCGGAAGAAACCAATCAGTCGAACGAACCGGAACAAAGAAACAAAGAGAACAAAAGGAGGCCCATGCCCGTCGAGCCCGGCTCGCCGCCCTCGCCGGCGTCGCCCCCCTCCCGTACGGATGACGAGCTCCGCCTCTCCCCCATGCCCGGCAAATGGCAGCGCGCGCTCGCCATCGTCGCCCACCCCGACGACCTGGAGTACGGAGCCGCGGCCGCCATCGCCGAATGGACCGCCGCCGGACGCGAGATCACCTATGTCCTGGTCACCCGTGGCGAGGCCGGTATCGACGGGCTCGCGCCGGGCGAGTGCGCCGCGATCCGGGAGGCCGAGCAGCGGGCCGGGGCCGCCCGCGTCGGCGTCCACACCGTCCAATTCCTCGACGGGCACCGCGACGGCGTCATCGAGGCCGGTACGGCACTGCGCCGCGATCTGTCCGCGGCCATCCGCCGCCACCGCCCCGAGCTGCTGATCACCCTCAACCACCACGACACCTGGGGCGGCGTCCAGTGGAACACCCCCGACCACCGGGTCGTCGGCCGTGCCGTCCTGGACGCGGCGGGCGACGCCGGCAACCGCTGGATCTTTCCCGAGCTCAAGAGCGCCCAGGGGCTCGCCCCCTGGACAGGCGTCCGCTGGGTGGCCGTCGCGGGCTCCCCCTACCCCACACATGCCGCGGAGGTGGGCCCCGGCCTCGAGCGGGCCATCGCCTCACTGGCCGCCCACGAGACCTACATCAAGGGCCTGGGCGGCCCCGACCAGGACCCGGCCGCCTACGCCCGCACCTTCATCGAGCAGATGGTCCGGGCGGGCGGCGACCGCTACCGGGGCCGCCCGGCGGCCCTCTTCCAGCTCTTCCCCCGCTAGGGGGTTCCCGGCACATGCGTGACGGGAACGCCGAGGGCCGTGCCCCGGAGGAGAGGCACGGCCCGCTCGGCGGGGGCGCCAAGGGCGCCCGGAGGGTTACTTCTTCGGCCCGAAGACCATGGCCAGGGGCTGCTTCTCCCCGGTGCCGGGCGTGCTGACCGCGGCAGCCCCCACGAAGAGCCGGCCGTCGGCGTAGCCGAGTTCACGGTCGGAGGTGAACAGCGCCTCGGTCCTGGCATTGGCGGACGGGTTCTGCAGGACCTTGGTCTTCTTGTACGAGGTGGGGTCGATCCGCCAGACCGCGCCGGCGTTCTCCGAGATGCCGTCGGCCTCCTGATAGGCAATCACCTGGCCGTCGTCGTCGAGTCCGATCGGCAGCAGCCGGCCCTCCTCGACCCCCGCGATCTTGCCGGCCTGCTTGCCCGTCTTCAGGTTGAACACCACGACGTCGTTCTCGGCCTCGGAGCCCGCATCGAGCGGGTCCTGCGTCCCCAGATACAGCGCGTCGGCCGTCTTGCTCACCGCGATCTGGCTGCACCCGTCGACGTTGGTGGCCGGGCAGTCGATCTCGTACTTGCCGTACTTCCCGCCCGATGTGTCGACCGTGCTGCGCAGCTTGCCCCGTGCCGCGCTGTCGTCGATCGCCAGGAACTGCGTGACGGACATGCCGCCCTGCGCCTTCCCGTTGTCGATCCCGACGACCAGCGGATCGACGGACACCACATGGGCGTTCTCGGTGCCGGCCGGCAGCGCGTAACTCGACTTCACCGCCCGCGTCCTGGGGTCCACCGTCTGCACGTCCAGCTGGGGATGCTTGGGGTCGCTGCCGCAGTCCCGCACCGCGATCAGCTTGTCGCCGCCGCCCGCATACCCGTCGTCCTGGCACTTCTTGCCGCCGTCGGGCTTCCACAGCGGCTTGCCGTCGACCGTCCAGGCCGCCGAACCGCTGGTGCCGCCCGCGGCGACGGTGCCGCCGCCGATGGCGACCTCGTCAAACATCTGCGCGCTGCCGTCTTCGACGGCCTGCTTGTGCCAGCGCATCGTGCCCTTGTCCAGATCGACCAGGCCTATTTCGGTGCAGACCGCGGGGTCGTCCTTGTCGTTCTTGAACACGACGGCGATCAGCCCGTCCTCGGTGGGCCGCGGCGACGACCAGCAGATCTCGCCACCGAGCGGAACCGTCCACCGGGCCTTTCCGCCGTCCAGCGGATACCCCGCAATCTTTTTCAGATCCGCCTTGACGAAATTCTTCTTCGTCGACCACATCCCCATGGCCCCGGTCAGGTCGCTGACCTTGGCCATCGGCACCTGGTTCAGCAACGCCCCCTGGGCGGCCTTGGAATCCGTCCCGGCGCCACCCTTTCCGCCCCCGCCGCCGTCGGCACCGTCCGAACTACAGCCACCGATCACCAGCCCGGCCGCGAGCACCGCACCACCAACGACCGCCATACGCGACCTGGACAAATCACGTTCCCCTTCACCCGCACAAGCATGGCCCGACGCGGCCAAGCGATTTCCTCGCGACCAGATCCTTCCTTTTACGCATCCGGATTTCAACCGTGAATTACTGATCGTCGGGCCATTTGAAATGTTCCGGAGATGCGTTCGGAAGGGATTCCGGACGGGGCCCGGAAAAGAATTCCGGCGGGGCTCCCGAAAGGGGGAGGACGTCCGGGGATTTCTTGTCCGCACGCACGGCCGGGCAAACCCGGCGGGCGGCGCGGCAGGGAAGTCGCCACCGGGACACCGGCGGAGGTACCACACATCCCGTCCAAGGCGCTCAAGACAGTGCCTACGGGGGCGTTTCCGATGTCGACGGACACGAGACGCAAACGGGTGTGGAACCCCCACGAGCACTACTGCTAGTGTGCGTATGGTCACAGTAGGCAATCAGGCCTCTATGTACAGGCAATGAAGGACCGAGGGTTCCATGCGCAAGCTTCAGCAGGTCGTCATCGCCGCCGCAGCAGCCGGCGGTCTGTCAGCCATCGGTGTCGGCGCAGGCACCGCCTTCGCCGACGGCGGACACGCGAAGAAAGACCTCTTCCGTCCGTACCAGGAGTGCAGTCCGCAGACGGTGGCCGCGACGGACTTCCCGGTCAGCGTGCTCGGCTTCGCGGAGACCCTGGACACCACCTGCGGGCAGTTCAACCACGCCTTCCACCGCTAGGACCGGCGAGGGCAGCCGCACGCGCCGTTCGCCGCGGGCCCTTCGGGATCATCCCCGAAGGGCCCGTTCGCGCGTGGCACGGCGGAACGGCCGCGAGCACGGGGCATCTTCCGGGCCATTCCCCGCTCGCAGTGGTCATCAATTCCGGCGCGTCGCCAAGTGGTTGCGGGTATTTCGTATTAACTTGCCGTAACTGTACGAAGTCGATCGGTCACAGATCGAATCCGCTCAATCTACCGGAGATGAAATGCGCAAGCTTCACAAGGCTGCCGTCGTCGCAGTCGCCCTCGGCAGCATCGGCTTCCTCGGTGCGGGCACCGCCTACGCCGGCGGCGGCGGTCAGTTCGGCATCGGCCAGGGCAGCTCGTGCCGCTCGCACGACCTGAACGTCGACGTCCTCGGCGAGGTCGGAGTCCTCAACGGCGTACTGGGCAACGCGCTCAACGGCGAGGGCGCCGCGGGTGCGCAGTCCACCCCGATCGGCTCGAGCATGGGCTGCAACAACAGCGCCTTCAGCAAGTAAGGGAAAGGGGCTCCGGCGTCCCGGCCACCGGCCGGGCGCCGGAGCCCGTTTTTCGTTCTCTCAGAGCCCTGGGCGCGGACCCGTTCACGGTGCACGACGCCCTGGCACCGATCACAAAGGAACACACCGCACATGTTCAGTCGGAAGAAGATCGCAGCCGTCTCAGGGCTGCTGGGCGGCCTCGCCGTGACCTGCGCCGGCGCCTCTCTGGCGTACGCCGGAGGATCCGCAGGCACCTGCGCCCGCGACCTCCAGGGCAACGTCACCTGCATGCAACGCAACGACGGCTACCTCAGCGAGGACGGCAGATTCATCCTCCACCAGGCACAGGACTGCCTGGCGACGAAGCCGCTGTCGCTGCCCGCGGAGGGCCTGCTGAACAAGGGGACCATGCAGATCGGGCCCGCCGTGAACTGCTCCAACACGACGCCCGCGACCCAGGACTTCGTACCGCCCGGATTGATGACCGAGCCGCAGAAGCAGTGATACGCGGCGCACGCCCGGCGGACCGCACCGGCGGCCGCCTGCCCCTTCCGCGCGCCGGGCAGGAAGAGTTGCCACGGCGCGGCGAACGCGCTCTCCGACGCCGAACGGCCGGGCCGGGTTGATCCCGTCCCGGCCGTCCACCGTTCGGGAGCGCGCGCGAGCGGGGCGCGGGGGTCTCACGGGCCCGCCGTTGCCGTTGCCGTCGCGATGGCTGACGGTCCGTCACCAGGGCGTCGCGGCACGGCGATTCCGTGGCCCGCGAAGCCTTCGGCGACGGCGTCGGTGCGCATGGAACCCCCGGAGTGAAGTGAACGACGGCGGAATACTCATGATTGCACTATTGATGCGTATTACGTCGTCTCGGGCTTCTGCGGGCGCGTCGGCGGCGCCCGCTCGACCCCACGCTCCCATGCCCTCGCGGCCCCCGCGGCCCCTTCGGCCTCAGGCGCGCTGGTCGGCGAAGGGGCCGGTGCCGAAGGCCAGTTCGGCGAAGCGTTCGCCGATGCGGCGGTGGGTGGCGGCGTCCGGGTGGAGCTGATCGGGCAGCGGCAGGTCGGCGAAGTCCGCCTCGCCGTAGAGCTCGCGGCCGTCGAGGTGGTGGAGGTGGGGGTCGTCGGCCGCCCGCTGCCGCACGATGCGGGCGAGTTCCGTACGGATGACGTTGAGCGTCAGCTTTCCGGCGGCGCGCTCCGCCGGGTCCCCCGCGGCCCGGAACTGCAGCTTCCCCGCGCTGAGGCTGGCGAAGTCCGGGGCGCTGGGGCCGGGGACGTCCTCGTGGATGGGGCAGTGCAGGGGCGAGACGACCAGCAGCGGCGCGGTGGGGTGTCCCTCGCGGAGGATGTCGAGGAAGCTGTGCACGGCCGGGGTGAAGGCGCGTAGCCGCATCAGGTCGGCGTTGACCAGGTTGATGCCGATCTTGACGCTGATCAGGTCGGCGGGGGTGTCGCGCATGGCGCGCGCGGTGAATCCGTCGAGCAGGGCGCTGCCGCCCAGGCCGAGGTTGATCAGCTCGACGCCGCCGCGGGCGGCGGCCAGCGCCGGCCAGGTCGTCGTGGGACTTTCGGCGTTCGAGCCATGGCTGATCGAACTGCCGTGATGCAGCCACACCCGGCGGCCGCTCTCCGCCGCGGCCTCCACGGGGGCGTCCGTGCGCAGCGCCACCAGCTCGGTGATCTCGTTGTGCGGCAGCCAGATCTCGATGTCCTTCGCCCGGTCGGGCAGACCGGTGAACCGTACGGTGCCGACCGGGCCGGGCCGCTTTTCGGCGGAGCCGGTGGCCATGTCCATCATCAGGACGTTGCCGCCGGTCACGCCGGCCCGGTCGGCCAGGCGGCCGTCGACGAGCAGGTCGTACACGCCGTCCGGGCGGGGCGGGGCGCCCTCGTAGGCCATCTTGGTGCGGAGCGTGTCCAGCTCGATGGCGGTGGCCCGGGTGCGGAACGCCAGCCGTACGCCGGAGGGCTGGGCCTCCGCCATGGCCAGTTGCCCGTCGGCGCACTGTGCGCGGGCGCGGGCCGGCAGCCGGTGCGGCAGCACACCGTGCTCGGTGCGCTCCAGGTCGAGTGCGCCGCGCAGGAGGTCCGCGGTGATGGGTGTGGTGATCCGGTCCGTCGCCCCGGGAGGCGTGGCAGCGGGGACGGCGGCGTGGTCGGGGTCGTGGTCGGGACGACGGTTCATGCATTCAGCCTGTCATGTCCGATCCGGGCATCGATTTCCGGTGTCGGTTCGCGGGGCCCCGGCGGGGACGCGTCCGGCCGACCGGACGAAGGCGGGCTCCGGGGGCCGTCGCGGCAGCTCACCCTGCCGGATGCCACCGGGTGCGCGTGGGGAGAAGCTCTGGTGATGTTGTCGGCATGACGCTTCAAGCACGCATCGGACGCGAGCCCGTGGGCGCAAGCAGGGACGTCAACGGACCTGAGGCACCACAGGGGGCCGCGGCCCGCCCGGAGAACGCCGTGGGCGCCTCCGGTTCCGCGAGGGCGATCGGCACGGTCTTCGTCAGCGGGATGCACAGCGGCCCGAACCCGTCACCAGGGTTGAGCGTGGCCCGCTCGTTGCGTCTCGCCCGGCCCGATCTGCGGATCGTCGGCCTGGACTATTCGCGGGAGAGTTCGGGACTGCACTCGGACCTGCTTGACGATCTGGTCTGTCTCCCCGCGTGGCGTGAGGCGCACCTGGCCACGTGGATCGAGCAGGTGGACCGCCTTCTGGAGCCCGAGGACGCGGTCCTGATCCCCTGTCTGGATCTGGAGGTCCGGCTGCTGGCGCGGGAGCTCGGGTCCCATGACCGGATTCTGGGGCCCTCGAAGAGCGCACTGGAGCTGGTGGGCAAGCCTCCGGTCGAGGCGGCGGAACGGCTCGGCATGTCCTTCGCGACGTACGAGACCGACACCAGCTGGGAGGCCGTCGACCGGTTCATCCGCCGGTCCCCGTACGGGGTGTGGGTCAAGGGCCAGCACTACGACGCGTACCGGGCCTACACCGCCGGGGCCGCGCTGGCCCTGGGCGATGTCGTCCAGCGGACCTGGGGCGGCAACTGGCACCTGGAGGCGCATGTGGCCGGCCAGGAGTGCAGCATCGCGTTCTGCGCCCTGGACGGCCGGCTGCTCGACGCGGTGTTCATCACGAAGGCGATGGTCACGACCGAGGGCAAGACCTGGGCCGGCGAGGTCGCCGAGCTGGACGGGCCGATGCACGACCGTCTGGCGGATCTGATCGCCGACGCACGGTGGACCGGCGGCGGTGAGCTGGAGCTGCTGCGCAGCTGGAGCGGCGACCTCACGCTGATGGAGATCAACCCGCGGCTGCCCGCCTGGATCCACGGCGCTTCGGTGTGCGGCGCCAACCTGCCGGCCGCGCTGGTCATGGGACGGGTCGCCGACCCCGGGCGACGCCTCACGCCGGGCTTCACCCGGGTGGTGGAGGAGATCCCGGTGCACCCGGACCTGGGCATCACCCCCATCGCCTGGGTCGCGGGCGGCATCTCCCATCCGGGTGACAAGCGGCATTCCGGGATGCCGTCGCTGGGCCAGCGGCGCCTGGTCCCGTCCGAGGACGCCGAGGCGGACGAGGGGCCGGTCGTGAGCCGCCCGGCATCCGCCGCGCTCTCGGCCGTCTCCGTCACGGAGGCCCATGTGACGGAGACGGCCGCACATATGACGGAAACGGTCGGCCGGATGACGGAGACCGCCGGGCACTCGACCGGGCCGGCCGCGCACACCAGCGGCTTCGAGGAACTCCTCGATCCTCCCGGGAACGCGGACACTCCGCGCAGACATCTGCTCCTTCCCCTTTTCACCAAGCAGGTGGAGGCCCTGCGACGGGAGCTCGAGGGCGTCGACCGGCTGCTGCTCGCGCACAGCATCAAGACCTGCCCGCAGCCCGCCGTGCTGCGGGAGGCCGCGCGGCTCGGCATGGCGGCCGAGGCGATCAGCCTGGCCGAGCTCGATGCGGCCGAGCGTCACGGCATGGCGGCGGAACGAGCGATCCTCAACGGGCCCGCGAAGTGGTGGCCCGCCACCGACCGCGTCCGCTGCTTCGCCTTCTTCGCCGACTCCCTGGCGGAGTTGAGCCGACTCCACACCCTGCTGGACGACGGCTTCCAGCTGGAGGCCGAGGTCGTCGGCGTCCGCGTCGCGCCCGCCGGGCTCGTCAGCCGCTTCGGCGTCCCGTTGCACGAGCGCGACACCATGACGGAGGCGGCCCGGCTGCTCCGCACGCTCGCCGAGCGGCTCGGGGCCGGGTGGGGGATGCACTTCCACTTCGCGCAGAGCATCCTGGGCGCGGCGCGCTGGCAGCGCGAATGCGTGGCGGCGCTCGGCGCGGCCGATCCGCTGGCGGACCAGCTGGGCGGCCCGCCGGCCGTGGTGGACATCGGCGGCGGATGGCATGTCGACGACCTGTCGTATCTGCGCGACTCGCTGGAGTACGTGCGCGCGCACGGCCCCGCCGCCGCACGCGAGGGGGATCCCCTGTGGGTGATGGAGCCGGGCAAGCTCCTCACCCAGCCGTCGGCCGCGGTCGTGACGCAGGTCCTGGCGCGCCGGGCCTCCCACCGCGGCTACGACATCATCGTCGACGCGGCCGAAGGCGATATGCCCGAGGCCCCCTTCCATCCGCACCCCGTGGCGCGTTTCGACGGCTCCCGCTGGGTGCCGCTGCGGCCGGGCGGAAGCTGGATTCTCGGCAGGTCCTGCATGGAGCACGACGTGCTCTCGGTCCGGCTGGACCTGACCGATGTCCGGGAGGGCGACCACCTCGCCTTCGGTATGTGCGGCGGCTACGACACCTCGATGGCCTACGAGTTCGGGCGCGGGACCGCGCCGCGGGAATTGGGAGCGCCATGAGCGGCCTGAACACAGACCTGAAGCGGTTCGACCGGATCGACCTGTCCAAGGTGGGCAGTCACGCGAAGGCGTGCTGCCGGACCGTCAGACACAGCGTATTCGCCCAGCTCATGCACTTCGGGGACACGGGAACCGCGCTCGCCGCCGTCCCCGGGCTCTTCCGGTGGGGGCCCGTGCAGTGGCCGGCGTACTGGTGCGACCTGGTGGACCACGGTGAGCTCGTCGGCGACTGCGGGGTACACGCCGATGTGGCGGCGGCGCTGCTCACCCTGAAGTCCGTACCGCACTCGCGCGCCCGCGCCGCCGTGGCGACCCCGCCGATGGCCCCCGCGCACTGGCGGGCCGTGTGGAACGAGGCCCGGTCCTGCGATGCGTGGATCGGGCGGACCTCGGTGCACCACGAGGTGATCCGGATCGGGAACCGCTGGTGGGACCCGAGCGACGCCCGCTGGTTCTCGGGGCCGGGCGGACACACCGGCAGCGGACACGTCCTCGCCCTCCGCGAGGACGGCGGGCAGTGGCAGATCGCCCCGGACGCCATGACGGCGCCCGCCCCCGACCGTTCGCCGACGGCACCCGGTTCTGACGCCTCGTCGGCGCGGCGTGCCCCGCGCGCCCCTCACACCCCGCTGCCGACACACGCCCTGCCCTCGACACATGTCCTGCCGCAAGGCGTCCTGCCGTAGGGCCGGACGCGGTGGTGCGCCGCGGTCCGTGCGCTGTGGGTCCCCCCTTCCGTAGCGGACAGCAGCGCACCCGGACCGCCTAGGAGGCACTGTGCTCACTCCCGATACATGGAAGCCGGCCGCGGCCGACGTCCCCGAAGAGGCCCCGGGGCGCTCCGGCCCGGTCCGCCTCGCGGCGCAGTTGGTCCGCAGCTTCGGCCAGTTCAGCCTGCTGACGAATGTCTGGACCGGCGTCCTGTTCATGCTGGCGCTCTTCGTGGGCAACTGGCAGGCGGGCGTCTTCGGGCTGCTGGGCGCCGCGGTCTCCACCGCGGCCGCCTACGCCATGGGGGTCGACCGGCGCACCATCGACCTGGGCACCCAGGGCTTCAGCGGCTGCCTGACCGGTATCGCCCTGTACATCTTTCTGGGTCCGCACCCCTCGACGTACGCACTGACCATCGGCGGCGCCGTCGTCTGCGTACTGGCGTACTCGGCGCTGACCGCCATCCTGGCGCCCTGGCGGCTGCCGGTGCTGACCTCGCCGTTCTGTGTGGTGGTCGGGGTGGCGCTGGCGGCGGCCCCGGCCTTCACCCGGGTGTGGCCCGGCGGCAGCGCCGCGGCACTGCCGATCGCCGCCGTCCCCGGCGTCAAGTACACCTGGACCGATCTGTGGCACGGGTTCTTCGCCAACATCTCCCAGGTCGGCCTCTCGGCGCACTGGTACGTCGGCGCGATCATGCTGGTGGGGCTGTTCGTCGGTGGTGTCCGGCACGGGCTGGCCGCCGCCCTGGGGAGCGCCGTCGCGGTGCTGCTGTCCTGGGCGCTGGGCGTCCCGCCGGCCGCGCTCGCCACCGGCGTCTACGGCTACAACGCGGTCCTCGTGGCCATCGCCCTGGGCACCCTCTTCCTGGCCAGGACGGCGGCGGCGGCGCTCTACACGCTGGTGGCCGTGGGTGTCACGACGGTGCTGACGGCCGCCCTGAACTCCTACTTCGCGCCGTTCGGCGGACGCACCCTCAGCTGGCCCTTCATCATCACCGCCTGGCTGTTCCTCGCCGCGACCGCGTCCTTCCCCCGGCTGCGGCGCACGGCCTGACCGGGGCGGTGCGTGGCGATCACGGAACACCGGCGGGACCGGCGCCCGCGCGCGACAGTCATGCCGCTCTGCGCGTCGCTGACCGATCGCCCGGAATTTCCTATTAACCTCCTGTAACTGAACGAAGTCGATCGGTCACAGATCGCATCCGCTCAATCTACCGGAGATGACATGCGCAAGCTTCACAAGGCTGCCGTTGTGGTGGCCGCCCTCGGCAGCATCGGCCTGCTGGGCGCCGGCTCCGCTTCCGCCGAAGGCGGCAAGTACGGCGGCGGGCACGGCGGCGACACGTGGAACGTCAAGCAGGGCAACTCCTGCCGGTCGCACGACCTGAACGTTGACGTCCTCGGTGAGGTCGGCGTCCTCAACGGCGTGCTGGGCAACGCGCTCAACGGCGAGGGCGCCGCGGGTGCGCAGTCGACGCCGATCGGCTCGAGCATGGGCTGCAACACCAGCGTCGGCGGCGGCGACCACGGCGGCAAGTAAGGGAAACGGGCCCCGGCGTCCTGGCCACGTGCCTGACGCCGGGGCCCTTTCATGCCGTTCGGCAGCGCCCGGATTCACGACCTCGACAGCTTCCGGATTCACGACGCTCGACGGCGTCCGGACGCGAGAACGGCGGTGGCCGAACGGGCCCCGGCGCCGGCCGTGTGGCCAGGGCGCCGGGGCCCGTTCGTTTGCCGTGCGATGCCCGGGGCTCAGTGGGCCCCGTTGTTGCACCCCAGGCTCGAGCCCATGCGGGTGGGCTGCGCACCCGGGGAGCCCTCGCCGTTGAGCAGGTTGCCCGCCAGGCCGTTGAGGGCGCCGAGGTCCCCGAGGACGTCGATGTTCATGTCGTGCGTCCGGCACGACGTGCCCTGCGAAACGCCGACGTCGTGGGCGCCCGCCTCGCCGTGGGCGTAGGCGGTACCGGCCCCGAGGGTGCCGACGCTGCCGAGGACGGCGCCCAGGAGGGCGACCTTCTGAAGCTTGCGCATGTGTTCTCCGTTGATTGAGCGGATGCGTTCTGCAGCCGATCGGGTTCTTGCAGTGGCGAGAGGCCGACTGGGGACGCCGGAAGCCGCGGGGCTCCCACGGGACGACCTGCGGGGGCCGGGCGGACCGTCCGTGAACTCAGGAAAGCCGGGGCAGTTCGAGCTGCCCCACCGGAGCCGCCGCGAGCCGCCCGAGGCCCACCGGGGAGACCTGCGGGACGCCCGGGGCGACCATCGGGTTGACCAGCGGGTTCACCTGCGGGTTCACCTGGGGGTTGACCTGCGGGCCGACCTGCGGAACGGACTGCGGCGAGACGACCTGCGGGACGACGACCTCCGGGGCGACCCGCGGGGTGACCTCCGGGGCCGCCTGCGGGGCCACCTGGGGGACGACCTGGGACACCGGCTGCTGCGGGGCCGCGGGCTGCAGGACAGGGGCCGGCTGCGGCGCGGCCTGCTGCTGCGTATCGGCGTGCGAGGCGGAGGCCTGCGCGGCGCCCTGCGAAGAGGCCCATGCCGTGGTCTGCGGGCCGGACTGCTGCTGCGGCGCGGCCTGCGGCTGCGGCGCGGCCTGCGGCTGCGGCGCGGGAGCGGGGGCGGCCTGCGGGGCCACGGGCTGCGGGGCGGGAGCCGGGGCGGCGACCTGCTGCGGAGCCGGAGCCGGAGCGGCGACCTGCTGCGGGGCGGCGACGGGCTGCGGAGCGGGGGCCGGGGCGGCGACCGGCTGCGGCGCGTAAGCCGGAGCCTGCTGCGGGGCCACCGGCTGCGGAGCCGGGGCCGGAGCGGCCACCGGCTGCGGGGCAGGCGCCGGAGCGGCGACCGGCTGCGGAGCCGGGGCCGGGGCGGCGACCGGCTGCGGCGCGGGAGCCGGAGCGGCCACCGGCTGCGGGGCAGGCGCCGGAGCGGCCACCGGCTGCGGGGCGGCCTGCTGCGGAGCAGCGGGCGCGGCGGCACCGTTGTACCCGACGGGAGAGTCGGCGTGGCTGACGCCGGCGCCGATGGCGGACAGACCACCGGCCGCCGCGACGACGAGCATGGCCTGGTGAAGCTTGCGCATGGAACCCTCGGCCCTTCATTACCTGTACATGGAAATCTGAATTACGTATTGCAGTCTTGCGCGCGCTAACAGTGGCAATCCCGGGGTTTCACGCCCCGCGTACCCCGTTCCGAACCACGGTGAAAGCCGTCCGCAGGCCCACGACGAAACCCACCGGACCGCCCCCCAACGCCCCCGAAATCGACGGCAGATCTCATCGCGCCTCCTCCGATTCGCGTCGGACAACATTGCCGGCCTGGCCGCCAAGAGCCGCCCCGGCACCGGAAAGGAGCATTTCCCGGTGGCGGCCCACGGGCCCATTCGCTGTTCTCTCCCAGCGGCAACGAGATTTCCCCTGGTCCGGTCACGGGAGCCCGGACGCCGTCACCCATTTGCCACCGTGCGGATTATCGGGATGTCGGCGGCGGGGAGTTCACTCTTCACCGGCAGCCGGGGACGTCAAGGGAGTTGACAGCACGAGGGCGACGGAGGCGATCGACGACCGGGTGGCCAACTTTCCATATGAACCGATCAATCAGGCAATTGGCCCGCCCTGCACGGACGATGCGCGGCGATCCGATCCGGCCCGATTCGCAAGTGCGGTAACGCAATTGTTTCCGTTCAGGTGATCGCTTGGCGTGGACGCCGAAGCCTTGTCTCGCGTGGATGGAAGGGTTGCCAGCGCAAGCAGCACGAGCACGTCAACGATCCGAATGAAGCAGGAGCCGCCATGCGCCGTGTATTTGCCACCCTGTTGGGAGCCCTCGCTCTTGCCGGGGCCCTCTCGGTCCCGGCCCACGCCGACAGTCCCGCCGCCGACCCCGTCGGCGGCGTCCTCGGCATCCCCCTGAAGGCCAACTCCACCCTTGGCCCGCTGCACGTCGGTCAGCTGCCGCTGTTCGATCTCCCCCGCTGACCATCCGATCGCGGCCGGTGGCAACGCCGTCCGGCAGCCTTCAGGGCTGCCGGAGGGTCTGCCCGGGGCCGCACCGAATCACCGTACGGGTCTCCGGCAACCGGACCGGCAAGGCGCCGATCATCCTCCATTCCGCCCTCAATCGCGCCTGAAACAAAGCGACCTGGAAACGATCACCGCTCAAATCCTTTTCACTCCATCGGAATTGATGCTTTCACTCGGCCAAGTGAGTGTATGCACCAGGCTGAAAGAGTGATCGAAATGCTGGATTCGTGGCCTACCCATTGCGGTCTCGTTGAGTCTTGCGCGGTCCGCATGCGTGACCGCACTGCCACGAAGGAGAAACGTGATCAAGAAGGTGATCGCCGCTTCGGCTGCTGCCGGCGGCCTGCTGCTCGCGAGCGCGGGCACGACCCTCGCCGACAGTGGCGCCCGAGGGGCCGCCGTCGGCTCTCCCGGTGTCCTGTCCGGCAACACGGTCCAGGCACCCGTCCACATCCCGGTCAACGTCTGCGGCAATGCGGTCCACGTCGTCGGGGTGCTCAGCCCCGCCTTCCGCAACAAGTGCGCAAACATCGACAAGCACCACGGCCACGGCGGCGGAGCCCACGCCGAGGGTGTGGCCTCGCACTCCCCGGGAGTCCTGTCCGGGAACCTCGTGCAGCTTCCGGTGCATGTGCCGGTGAACGTGTGCGGCAACACCGTGGGCGTACTCGGGGTTCTCAACGGCGCCTTCGGCAACCGCTGCGCCAACATCGAGCGGCACCGGCACCACCACAAGCAGCAGATGCACCACAAGCCGCCGCAGCACCACGACAGGCCGTCGACTCAGCACCGTCCGCCGTCGGCTCCGGTTCACCACCCGTCGGCTCCGGTCGTCACTCCCGTCATCGCGCATCACCAGCACCACGTCGCGGCGCCCGTTCGCCCCGAGCTGGCGAAGACCGGTGCCGCGGAAAAGCTCGGCCTGGCGTCTGCGGCCAGTGCCGGGCTGATGGTCAGCGGCATCCTGCTCTACCGTCGGGGCCGCCGCGCGGCCGCCCGTGACTGACAGGCGGACAGCGACAGCCGGTTGAGGCTGACACTGCGCCATGCATGAGTGTGGGGCCCGGTAGCCGCCGGGCCCCACACTCATGCGCCCCCTGCTCACACATCTCCCCCTGACGTCACAAGGCGGTCCACCGCGAACTCCCCCACCGCCGCGGCACGCTGGCGACCTGCGGCGCGATGGAGTCACCGAGCACTTTTACTGAGACAGCCTCAGAACCGTTCTGATTTACCTCACATAGCAAAATAGACCTCGTCGACCGAACGGAAAGACGGGGCCGTCGGCACCCCAAATGATTTACGACAGTGGGCAAATGGGTGACGGCGCCCGGGCTCCCGTGACCGGGCCGGGGGAAATCTCGTTGCCCGCTGGGAGAGAACAGTGAGGGGCCCATCGAGTGCCACTCCGCCGTTGGCTTCGGGGGCGTTGGAGGGCAACGCACCAGGTGTCATCGTGAGGCTGCCGGAGGCTTCCACCGCGGTCCGACACGGGGTACGCAGGGCATGAGACCCCGGGATTACCACTGTCAGCGCAGACAAGACCGCAATACGCAATTCAGTTTTCCATGCACAGGCAATGAAGGGCCGAGGGTTCCATGCGCAAGCTTCACCAGGTCGCGCTCGTCTTCGCGGCGGCAGGCGGCCTGTCCGCCATCGGTGCCGGCGTCGGCAATGCAGACGCTCCCATCGGGTACAGCGGCACCACCGGTTCGCAGCCGGACACCCCCCAGACCACCGCCTGGTCCGCTTCGCAGGCCACCTCGCACGCTTCCGGTTCGCAGCAGACCGGTCCGCAGCAGGGCGGCGCCCCGCAGCAGACCGCCCCGCAGGTCAACCCGCAGCTCAACCCTCAGATCAACCCGCAACTCTCCCCGCAGATCACACCGGATGCCGCCCCGCAGGCCTCCCCGCAGGGCGGTGGTCTGCAGGACCAGAACAACCTCTTCCGCCCGTACCAGGAGTGCAGCCCGCAGAACCTGCTGGACGCCAACCTCCCGATCGCCGTGCTCGCCGCCGCCGAGACGCGGGGCACCACGTGCACGCAGGCCAACAGCCAGACCAACAGCCAGACCAACGCGTTCGCCCACGCCAGGTAAGACCGCTGGGACAGCAGCGCCATGCACCGCATGCGGACGGGCCCGTCGAGGACGCACCTCGACGGGCCCGTCCGCATGCGGTCACGGAATTCGGCGCGTCGCTACGCGAGTTGCCCGATATTTCCTATTAGCCTCCTGTAACTGAACGAAGTCGATCGTTCACAGATCGCATCCGCCCAATCCAACGGAGATGAAATGCGCAAGCTTCGCAAGGCTGCAGTCGTGGCCGCCGTTCTCGGCAGCGTCGGCCTCCTCGGCGCCGGCACGGCCCACGCCGAGGGCGGCAAGTACGGCGGCGGGAAGGACGGCAACTTCACCATCCACCAGGGCAGCTCGTGCCGGTCGCACGACCTGAATGTCGACGTCCTCGGCGAGGTCGGCGTCCTCAACGGCCTGCTGGGCAACGCCCTTGGCGGCGAGGGCTCCCCGGGTGCGCAGGAGACCAGGATGGGCTCGTCCATGGGCTGCAACAACAGCGCCTTCTGAGCGCCGTTCAACGCCTGAACAGCCGGACCGGGTCCCGGCATCGAGCTCACGGCTCGATGCCGGGGCCTTTTTCGTGCCGTCGAAGCACCTCGCCCACAGGTGGCGTTGCGCCCGCAGCGCGCCGGGCAACGGTCAACGAGGGACGGAAGGGTGCAGATGGTGAGGTAGTGGGCAACAGGAGGACAAAGACATTAATGTGATGATTTCTCGCCTGCCGGAGGGGAAGACCACGAGGGTGGACGTCGACGACGACTGCGGCTTTCGCCGTTCGCGGGTAAGGGTGTTGGGCGGAGCGCCTGCGCCCGCCGCAGTCGACCGCCGCCCCGACTCGCCCGCGGTGCGGGGCATTTCGGAGCCGGCGCCACTTCGATTCAGGGACCTCAGGGAAATTCGGCGCGTCACCGTGTGATTGCAGGATATTTCGCATTAGCCTTTGGTGACCGTACGAAGCCGATCAATTACTGATCGCATCCGCTCAATCCAACGGAGAAGAAATGCGCAAGCTTCGCAAGGCCGCCGTCGTGATCGCCGCCCTTGGCAGCGTCGCCCTCCTCGGCGCCGGCACGGCCCACGCCGACGGCGGCAAGTACGGCGGCGGGAAGGAAAGCACCACGTTCGACATCAAGCAGGGCAGCTCCTGCAGATCGCACGACACGAACGTCGACATCCTCGGCGAGGTCGGCATCGCGAACGGTCTGGGCGGCAACCTGCTCGGCGGCGAGGGCTCCCCGGGCGCGCAGGACACCAAGATCGGCTCGAGCATGGGCTGCAACAACAGCGCCTTCGACAAGTGACGGAAATGGGCCCCGGTGTCCGAGCCACAGGCTCGGCGCCGCGGCCCATTCTTCTGCCCTTCGGCAGCGCCCGGTAGCGGGCGTCCGTCCGATTACCGGCCGGGACGAAAGGCCGCTGAACAGGACTCTCGGGGAGGCCCGGTCAGCGACCTGGAGGCCCGGCCAGGTCAGGCGGCCCCGGTACCGGGGATCCGCCACCTCCGGGGCGACGGCGAGGCTCTCCGCCGTCGCCCCGCGGCATGTCAGGACCTGGGCACCAACAGCCGTCGATGGCACATCAGTTGAAGGCCGCCGGACGGCACGGGGCACGTCGGACTCTCGCCACATACGAAAGCGCCGCCCGGGGAACGCCCGCACGGCCCGTCCGGTCGCTGTCGGTCGCGACCTCTCGCATTTCCTCCTGACGGTGCCGCGCGGGACGCGCGGCGCCGGTGCAACGCACGGGCCCCGGCGCGGGGCCCTTTGCGCTCCTCGACGGGAGCAGGAGCCCCGGCCGGGGCCGGAGATCGCGGAGGAGTGGTCACCCGTACAACCGCCGGAGCGCGGGGTGGTCCGCATCCTCGTGGAGCGGTGGTGCCGGACTCGGGATCAGCGCGGTCCGGCGATGCGATGCCCGGGGCTCAGAGCCCGATGTGGGGGAGCTTGAAGTGCTTGGGCAGGTGCGCCTTGTTGGAGCAATTCATGGCGGGCCCGATCTTCGTGGTCGCACCGACGCTGTTCAGCAGACCGCTTTCGGGCCAGAGCACGCGCTGCCGGGAAATCGTCGAGCAGTCCTTGGACTGCCGGATGATGTAGGTGCCGTTCTTGCTCTTGTAGACGTTCTGGCCCTTTTGGATGCAGACCCGGTTGCCGAGGGGGGAGCGGGTGCAGTCGCCCACAGGCCCTCCGGCGTACGCCTGGGTGACGCCGGCGCAGGTGATGGCGAGGCCGCCCAGGAGCCCCGAAAGGGCTGCGATCTTGTTCCGACTGAACATGTGGTGCGTTCCTTTGTGATCGGTGGCCGGGCGCCGTGCACCGCGAACAGGCCCGGCGCCCGGACCCTGACGAACATCGAAAAACGGGTCCCGGCGCCGGGCTTGTGGCCGCGACGCCGGGACCCCTTTTCCGTTACTTGGCGAGGGCGGTGTTGTTGCAGCCCATGCTCGAGCCCTGGCGGGTGCCCTGCTTGCCCGGGTGGCCCTCACCGTTGATCGCGTTGCCCAGCGCGCCGTTGAGGATCCCGACCGTCCCGAGGATGTTGACGTTCAGGTCGTGCGACCGGCAGGAGGTCTTCTGGCGGAGGTCGATGTGCTTCTCCTTCTTCTGCTCGTCCATGCCGGAGGCCTGCGGGGCCGGCTGCGCAGCCATGACCTGAGGCGCGGGCTGGGGAGCCGGCTGCGGAGCCATCACCTGAGGCGCGGGCTGCGGGGCCAGCACCTGCGGCGCGGGCTGGGGAGCCGGCTGCGGAGCCATGACCTGCGGTGCGGGCTGCTGCGGGGCCTGCGGCGCGACGGCCTGCGGGGCGATGTGCGGGGAGTACGGCGAGCCGCCCTGCGCGGTGGCTCCCGCAGCGGACTGCGAAGTCGCCCATGCAGTGGCCTGCGGACCATGGAACGAGCCCTGGAGCTCGGGAGCGTCGGCGAAACCGACGCCGGCACCGAGGGTGGACACACCGGCGACCGCTGCGACGACGACCGCGAGTTGCTGAATTTTGCGCATGGAACCGTTGACCCTTCATTACCTGTGCATGAAGCCCTGACGACTACTTAATGTGAGCATATACACACTAAAAGTAGGCATTCTGGGATTTCGCGCCCTTTGTGCCCGTGTCGGACCACGGTTGCAGCCTTTCGCAAGCCCGCGGCGGCCAAATGGAGTAGGGAAGTGCCGGGCACGCCCTGCGGGCCGTCCGGCGCCGCGAAAGCCCGTCGAGGACTCATATGACTTTCCCCCAGGCGGCATTGAGGGCACTGTCATCGGTGGTCCCTTCGCTGCTCTCTCCGAGAGGGCAACGAGAATTCCCCCCGGCCGGGTCACGGGAGCCGCTGCGCGGTCACCCGTTTGCCCGCCGAATCGGCTCAGGGAAGGGAAAGGAAACGGAAGCGGAAAGGGGGCCGCGCTTCAAAGGGCGCGACCCCGCTTCGGTTCGCGGGAAATCCAGGCCGTCCGGCGAACGAAAAGGGGCCGGCTCCCTTAAGAGCCGACCCCTCTGCACTGCGTGATTGCCACGTCGCCGACGTGGCGTGCGTTCATCCGCTCACACGTTGAAGCGGAACTCCACCACGTCCCCGTCCTGCATCACATACTCCTTGCCCTCCATGCGGGCCTTGCCCGCCGCGCGGGCGTCGGCGACCGAGCCGGTTTCGACCAGGTCGTCGAAGGAGATGACCTCGGCCTTGATGAAGCCCTTTTGGAAGTCGGTGTGGATGACGCCCGCGGCCTCGGGGGCGGTGGCGCCCTTCTTGATGGTCCAGGCGCGGGTTTCCTTGGGGCCGGCCGTCAGGTAGGTCTGCAGGCCGAGGGTGTTGAAGCCGACGTGGGCGAGGGTGGCGAGGCCGGGCTCGTCCTGGCCGACGGACTGGAGGAGTTCGAGGGCCTCGTCCTCGTCGAGTTCGGCGAGGTCCGCCTCGAGCTTGGCGTTGAGGAAGATCGCCTCGGCGGGGGCGACCAGGGCGCGCTGCTCGTTCTTGAAGTCCTCGTCGGTCAGCTCGTCCTCGTCGACGTTGAAGACGTAGAGGAACGGCTTGGTGGTGAGGAGGTGGAGGTCGTGGAGGAGCTCCTCCTTGCCGGAGCCCTGGACGATGCCCTGGGAGAAGAGGGTGTCGCCCTTCTCCAGGATCTCCTTGGCGGCCTCGACCGCCGCGACCTTCGGGGCCACGTCCTTCTTGATCCGGGACTCCTTCTGGAGGCGCGGCAGGACCTTCTCGATGGTCTGGAGGTCAGCCAGGATCAGCTCGGTGTTGATGGTCTCGATGTCGTCCTTGGGCGAGACCTTGCCGTCGACGTGGACGACGTTCTCGTCCTTGAAGGCGCGGATGACCTGGCAGATCGCGTCGGACTCGCGGATGTTCGCCAGGAACTTGTTGCCCAGGCCCTCGCCCTCGGAGGCGCCGCGGACGATGCCCGCGATGTCGACGAAGTCGACGGTGGCCGGGAGGATCTTCTGCGAGTCGAAGATCTCGGCCAGCTTGGCCAGACGGGCGTCGGGGACGCCGACGACACCGACGTTCGGCTCGATGGTGGCGAACGGGTAGTTGGCCGCCAGCACGTCGTTCTTGGTCAGGGCATTGAACATGGTCGACTTGCCGACATTCGGCAGACCGACGATTCCGATCGTGAGCGACACGGTGGCGACTCGACTTCCCAAGGGAGAGGTGGTGGGGTGGGCAGCCGTTCCGGGACCGGGTCCCGGGAGGGCCGATCCACCAGTCTACGGGGCGGGGCGCGGGCCGGCGGGCGGGTGGCCGCCCGGACCGGGAGCGGGACACCCCGCGCGTCCACCGAACGGACCGCCCGGCTCACCCAAAGCGCGTGTCCTGCGAGCAATTAATCCCACTTCGCGGCCTACCGTTGGCGAGTGGAGCAACACGAAGCGCGCAGGTACCAGCACAGTCCGTCCCGAAGCGGCCGGGCCACCGCGACGGGGCCCGACGCCCGGCTGCCGCGGCCCGCGGAGGCCACGGCGCCGCCGGTCGGCGAGACCGCGACCGTGTACCGCGTCCGGCCCCGGCGGCCACCACCGCCCGCCCCGCTGGCCAAGCTGCTGCGACGGATGCCGCGGCCCATGCTCACCGGCCTGGGCTGCTGGCTGCTGGCCACCCTCGCGCTGGTCGTCTTCGCGTTCCTGGACCGGCTGCTGTTCGGCGCCGCGCAGGCCCCGTACGGCGTGTTCTTCCTGCTGGTCAGCGCGTGTGCGTCGCTGTGGGTACGGCCGTACGACCTGATCGCCGCGCCGGTCGCCCTGCCGATCGCGTTCGCGCTGGGGGCGCTGCCGATCCAGCGGGGGCCGGACGGATTCGGCGGGATGCTGATGGGGATCTTCACGATCCTCGCGCTGAATGCGCCCTGGCTCTACGCCGGCACCCTGATCTGCGCGCTGGTGGCGCTGTTCCGCAAGGCGATGATCATCGGGCAGCGTCGGGCCAGCCGACCGGTGAGTCCACAGCCGATCGGGCCGATGGGGCGCGGGACGGGGCACCGTCCGCGCGAGGTGGCACAGCAGCCCGACCGGCATGGGCAGCCATCGCGGCGCCCACAATCCCCGCATTGTTCTGAAGCCGGGCCGGCACGATCTCGGCCCTGATGCCCTCGATGAGCGGCAGGAACTTGTCCGCCTTGCGGCTGACCCCGCCGCCGATCACGAACAGCTCGGGCGAGAAGAGCATCTCCACATGGGCGAGGTACTTGCGTACCCGGCGCGCCCAGTGCGGCCAGCTCAGCTCCGCGTCCTCCTTGGCTTTGGTCGAGGCGCGTGTCTCGGCGTCGTGGCCGTGCAGCTCCAGATGGCCGAGCTCGGTGTTGGGGACGAGCCGGCCGCCGTTGAAGACGGCGCTGCCGATGCCCGTGCCGAGGGTGAGCACGATGACCGTGCCGGTGCGGCCGCGGCCCGCGCCGTACTGCATCTCGGCGAGACCGGCCGCGTCGGCGTCGTTGAGCAGCGTGACCCGGGTGCCGTCGCCGAGCCGCCCGTTGAGCAGGGCCGCGGCGTCGAGGCCGATCCAGGCCTGGTCGACATTGGCCGCGGTACGGGTCGTGCCGCCGGTGACCACGCCCGGGAAGGTGGCGCCGACCGGTCCCGACCAGCCGAAGTGGTCCACGACCTGCCTGACGCAGTCCGCGACCGCCTCCGGGGTGGCCGGGTGCGGGGTCAGTACCTTGTAGCGCTCGTCGGCGAGATCGCCGCGGTCGAGATCCACCGGGGCACCCTTGATGCCCGATCCGCCGATGTCCACACCGAAGACCCTCATGGGAAAAGGCTAGGCGTGCGGGCGGCCGCTCACCCCTTGAATCGCGGTCGCGGCCGCTCGAATCGCGGGACCCCGGCCGCGCTCAGCCTTCGGTGGCCGCCCTGGCTTCGGCGCGCAGATCGCGGCGGAGTTCCTTGGGCAGCGAGAAGGTGATGGACTCCTCGGCGGCCTTGACGGTCTCGACGTCCTCGTAGCCGCGGGCGGCGAGCCAGTCCAGGACGCCGTGGACGAGGATGTCGGGGACCGAGGCGCCGGAGGTGACGCCGACCGTGCCGACGCCTTCGAGCCAGGCCTCGTCGATCTCCTCGGCGTAGTCGACCAGGTGGGCGTCGCGGGCGCCCGCGCCCAGCGCCACCTCGACCAGGCGGACGGAGTTCGAGGAGTTCTTGGAGCCGACGACGATGACGAGGTCGGCCTCGGCACCCATCTGCTTGACCGCGATCTGGCGGTTCTGGGTGGCGTAGCAGATGTCGTCGCTGGGCGGCGAGAGGAGGTTGGGGAAGCGGCCCTTGAGGGCGTCGACGGTCTCCATGGTCTCGTCGACGGAGAGGGTGGTCTGGGAGAGCCAGACGACCTTGTCGGGGTCGCGGACCTCGACGTTCTCGACGTCGCCGGGGCCGTCGACCAGGGTGATGTGGTCGGGCGCCTCGCCGCTGGTGCCGATGACCTCTTCGTGGCCCTCGTGGCCGATCAGGAGGATGTCGTAGTCCTCGTTGGCGAACCGTACGGCTTCCTTGTGGACCTTGGTGACCAGCGGGCAGGTGGCGTCGATGGTGGCGAGCTTGCCGCGCTTGGCCTCTTCGTGGACGACGGGGGCGACGCCGTGCGCGGAGAAGATGACGATGTTGCCCTCGGGCACCTCCTCCGTCTCATCGACGAAGATCGCGCCCTTCTTCTCCAGGGTCTTGACGACGTACTTGTTGTGCACGATCTCGTGGCGTACGTAGACCGGCGCGCCGTACTGCTCCAGGGCCTTCTCGACGGCGATCACGGCGCGGTCCACGCCCGCGCAGTAGCCACGGGGGGCGGCGAGCAGAACTTTGCGGCGGGGCGAGGAAGTCATGGGATCCATCGTAGGGCGTGCGTCGCCGCCGTCGGATCGCCCCGGGGGCCCACACTGGGCAAGGACGTACGAAGGAGGACGGATGCCAGGTGCGATCGGCCTCACCACGGGCAACGGGGCGGGCGGGAGCACGACCGGGGAGACCGGGGAACTGCGGCGGACGCTGACGTTCCGGGATCTGGTCGTCTACGGGTTGCTGTTCATCGCCCCGATGGCGCCGGTCGGGATCTTCGGCACCCTCCAGGCCAGGTCGCACGGCGCGGTCGTCCTCGTCTATGTCGTCGCGACCCTCGCGATGGCCTTCACGGCGTATTCCTACGCGCAGATGGTGCGGGTCGCGCCGGGGGCCGGGTCGGTCTATACGTACGCCCGGGTGGGGCTGGGTGAGGGGGCGGGGTTCGTCGCCGGGTGGATGGCGATGCTGGACTATCTGCTGATCCCGGCGGTGGCGTATCTCTTCTCCGGGATCGCGATGCATGCGCTGGTGCCGTCGGTGCACCAGTGGGTGTGGACGGCGCTCGCGGTGGCCGTCACGGCGCTGCTGAATCTGTGGGGTGTGCGGGTCGCGGCGGTCGTGGGGTTCGCGGTGCTGGCGCTGGAGATCGTGGTGCTGGCGGTGTTCGTGGTGGCGGCCGTGGTGGAGCTGGCCGTGCACGGTGCGCAGCGCGGCTGGGCGGTGCCGCTGACCGGGGAGGGCGGCTTCTCGGGCACTGCGGTGCTGTCGGCGGTGTCCGTGGCGGTGCTGTCCTACCTGGGCTTCGATGCGATCGCGTCGTTCGCGGAGGAGGCAAAAGATGCGCCGCGCGCCGGACGAAGTCCGGGGGAGCGTCCCGGGAAGGGTGGTGGTGGGCGACGGGAGGGCGGGGCGGAGCGGGTGGCGCGGGCGGTGCTCACATGCCTGGTGGTGGCCGGTGTGCTCTTCGCCGTGCAGACGTATCTGGCGGCGCTGCTCGCCCCGATGACGGCGGGCGAGCTGGCGGCGAGGCCCGGTGAGCAGGGCGCGGCCTTCTACGTGACGGTCGATGCGGCGGTCGGCGGGTGGCTGCACGACCTGGTGGCGGTGAGCAAGGCGGTCGGTGCGGCGTTCGCGGCGCTGGCGGGGCAGGCCGCGGCGGGGCGGCTGCTGTTCGCGATGGCGCGGGACCGGCGGCTGCCAGGGGCGATGGCGAAGGTGGACGCGGGCAGCGGGGTGCCGCGGCGGGCGCTGCTGGGCGCGGCCGTGGTGACGCTGGTGGCGGCGGTGTGGGCGGCGCGCCGGGACGACGGGCTCGACCGGCTGTCGTCGGTCGTGAACGTCGGGGCGCTGACCGCGTTCGCGCTGCTGCACGCCTCGGTGATCGGCTGGTTCCTGGTGCGGGGGCGGGGGCGGGCCGGGGCGCCGGACGTGCTGCGGCACGGGGTGGTGCCGCTGTTGGGGCTGGCGGTGGTGGTCGCGGTGATCGTGGAGGCGTCAGCGACGGCTCGGGCCGTGGGCGGGATCTGGCTGGCGGTGGGGCTGGTGGTGCTGGCGGTGCAGTACGGGGGCCGGGCGCGGGCCCGCACGGCGCGGGACTGACCGCCGCCGGACCGGCACTGTCAGTGGCCGCCGCTACTCTCGCTCGTATGGCTGTCTCAACGTCTGCGGAAACGCCGATCCCGGTCGGCGAGGTGTCCCGGCTCATCGGCGGCTGGGTCGACCGCCTCGGCGCCGTCTGGGTCGAGGGTCAGATCACCCAGCTCTCGCGGCGGCCCGGCGCGGGGGTGGTGTTTCTGACGCTGCGCGATCCCTCGTACGACATCTCGCTGAGCGTGACGTGCTACCGCCAGGTCTTCGACAAGGTGGCCGACGTGATCAGCGAGGGCGCCCGGGTGGTGGTGCACGCCAAGCCGGAGTGGTACGCCCCGCGCGGCCAGCTGTCGCTGCGGGCCGCCGAGATCCGGCCCGTCGGGGTCGGTGAACTCCTCGCCCGGCTGGAGCAGTTGAAGAAGTCGCTGGCGGCGGAGGGGCTGTTCGCGGCGGACCGCAAGAAGCCGCTGCCGTTCCTGCCGCAGCTGATCGGGCTGGTCTGCGGCCGGGCCAGCGCCGCCGAGCGTGACGTCCTGGAGAACGCCCGGCACCGCTGGCCGGCCGTCCGCTTCGAGGTGCGCAATGTGCCGGTGCAGGGCGTGCATGCGGTGCCGAAGGTGATCGAGGCGGTGCAGGAGCTCGATGCGCTGCCCGAGGTGGACGTGATCATCGTGGCGCGCGGCGGCGGCAGCGTGGAGGATCTGCTGCCGTTCTCCGACGAGCAGCTGGTGCGCGCGGTGGGCGCGGCCCGTACGCCGGTCGTCTCGGCGATCGGTCATGAGCCGGACACCCCGCTGCTGGATCTGGTCGCCGATCTGCGGGCGTCGACGCCCACGGACGCGGCGAAGAAGGTCGTCCCGGACGTGGGCGAGGAGCTGGCCCGGGTGCGGCAGCTGCGGGAGCGGGCGCTGCGGGCGGTCGGCGGGCTCGTGGAGCGGGAGGAGCGGGGGCTGGCGGCGGCGCTGCAGCGGCCGTCGATGCAGCGGCCGCAGCGCATGGTCGAGGAGCGCGAGGAGCAGATCACCGCGCTGCTGGAGCGCGGGCGGCGGACGCTGGGGCATCTGCTGGACCGCGCCGACTCGGAGCTGGCGCACACCCTGGCGCGGGTGGTCGCGCTCTCCCCCAAGGCGACGCTGGAGCGCGGCTATGCGGTGCTGCAGAAGGCGGACGGGACGGCGGTGCGCTCGCCGCAGGAGGTGGGCGCGGACGATGCACTGCGCGCCAGGGTGGCCGAGGGCGAATTCCGGGTGCGGGTGACGGGCGTCCCGGACGTCGTCGCCACCGCGGCGGACAGTGACGCAACGGACTCATAGGGTGGGAGACAGGAAAGACATGGCGAAGACGAAGACGGCGACGACGGACGGCGTGGTGGACGGCATGACGGACGCCGAACGGGGCACGGAGGCCGGGGCGGAGCCCGAGGTGGCATCCGTGCTCGGTTACGAGCAGGCGCGGGACGAGCTGATCGAGGTCGTCCGCAGCCTGGAGGCGGGCGGCACGACGCTCGAGGAGTCGCTGGCGCTGTGGGAGCGCGGCGAGGAGCTGGCGAAGGTCTGCCGCCACTGGCTGGAGGGCGCGCGGGCCCGGCTGGACGCGGCGCTGGCGGAGTCGCCGGGGGACGCGTAGCGGCGGAGCTGCGGGGGGCAGCGGGGAGCAGGGAGCGGGCGGCGGACGGCCGGGCCCGCGCAGGGGATGCCTGCCGCCCTGGAGCGCCACATGTGAACCCGATCACAATCCACAAAGTTTTAGTTGAAAGTTAACCTATCCCCTTTACAGTGGTTTCCGCAGACCTGATGAAAGCCCAGCCGACCCAACCGAGGTGCCCTTATGTCTCTCGCCCTTGACGCCGCCGCTCAGGACCTCCTGTTCCGCGAGGCCCAGACCGCCAACACGTTCACGGACGAGCCGGTCACCGACGAGCAGATCCAGGCCATTTACGACCTGGTCAAGTACGCCCCGACCGCCTTCAACCAGTCGCCGCTGCGGATCACCCTGGTCCGTTCCGAGGAGGCCCGGCAGCGCCTGGTCAACCACGCCATGGGCGCCAACGGCCCGAAGACGCTGGCCGCGCCGCTGACCCTGATCCTCTCCGTCGACCTGGACTTCCACGAGAAGCTGCCGCAGCTCTTCCCGCACGCCCCGGGCATCAAGGACACCTTCTTCGCCGAGGCCGCGGTCCGCGAGGTCGCCGGCACCCAGAACGCCACCCTGCAGGCCGGTTACCTGATCCTCGGCATCCGCGCCGCCGGCCTGGCCGCCGGCCCGATGACCGGCTTCGACTTCACCGGCGTCGACAAGGACTTCTTCGGCGACGGCAAGCAGAAGTCCTTCCTGGCCATCAACGTCGGCAAGCCCGGCGCCGACGCCTTCTTCCCCCGCTCCCCGCGCCTGACCTTCGACGAGGCCGTCGCCACGGTCTGAGCGCCGTGACGCGCCGCTCCGGAGACGCGCTCCCGTAGCGCGCCTCCGCGGCGCGACGCCGCAGCACACGAAGAGGCCGCCGCACCCCGACCGGGTGCGGCGGCCTCTTGCTGCTCTCGCTGCCTTGGTGTCCCTTACGCGTGCACCGGGGCCCTGGGCCCTCGGCCCGCCCTCAGCCCTTCTTCGCCACCAGGGCGGCGGCCAGATCCGCGAGCCGGCCGTACGGCGCCGTCCCCGTGATCACCGTGGTCACCCCGGGGTCCCGGCGCACCAGCGCCCGGTATCGGTCGCCCTTGTAGCGGTCCCACTTCTTGCTGCCGACGGCCTGCTTGCCCTCGACCTTGGCCGCGCCGAGCGTGACCTCCTGGATGAACTTCTTCGCGGGCGCGTCGCTCTGCTCGACGGCCGCGTACTGCTGCTCCGGATCCAGCAGGCCCAGATGCCAGGCGCCGCCCTTGCCGTCGTCGCTCGCCTTGTACGAGACGGAGGTGGCACGCCAGGTCTTCGGCAGGCCCTGGGGCGCGGCGACCGGATACGGCGCGGCCCGCCGGGCGGTCGCGACCTCGACCCGGTAATCGACCGTTTTGACCGCTTGATTCTCGGCGCCCCGGCTGTCGTCGTGCGGAATGAAGATATAGACCGCCGCCACCACGACACCGATCACCGCCAGCGACAGGATCATGTCCCGCACCGTTTGCCTGCCTCGCATACCTGCCACGCCCCTATCGTCCCCTATGGCCGCGGCGATCCGGACAGGCCCCCCGGTCATGGCCGCTACCTGCACACATGCCAGGTTCTGGGCATCCTTGACGCCGCTCATGCGAAGGGCCCTCTGCTCATTTAGGCGACGTACGGATAAAGTCGTACCACCCTCATCCTTCACGGCCGTCGCCGTACAGAAAGGTGCGCTCGATGACCGAGCATCATCTCCCGTCCCAACTCGAGGTCAGCCCCGAGGCCCCGGACCGCAACCTCGCCCTGGAACTCGTCCGGGTCACCGAGGCCGGTGCCATGGCGTCGGGCCGCTGGGTGGGCCGAGGTGACAAGAACGGCGCGGACGGTGCCGCGGTCAAGGCCATGCGCGCCCTGATCCACACCGTCTCGATGAACGGCGTCGTGGTCATCGGGGAGGGCGAGAAGGACCACGCCCCGATGCTCTACAACGGCGAGCGCGTCGGCGACGGGACCGGCCCGGAGTGCGATGTGGCCGTGGACCCGGTGGACGGCACGACCCTGACCGCCAAGGGCATGGCGAACGCCGTCTCCGTGATGGCGGTCGCCGAGCGCGGCTCGATGTTCGACCCGTCCGCGGTCTTCTACATGGACAAGCTCGCCACGGGCCCGGAGGCGGCGGACTTCGTCGACATCACGGCGCCGGTGGCGGTGAACATCAAGCGGATCGCCAAGGCGAAGAAGTCCGCCGTCGAGGACGTCACCGTCGTCATCCTGGACCGGCCGCGCCACGAGGGCCTGGTCAAGGAGGTCCGCGAGGCCGGCGCCCGGATCAAGTTCATCTCCGACGGCGATGTCGCCGGCGCGATCATGGCGGCCCGCGAGGGCACCGGCGTGGACCTGCTGCTGGGCATCGGCGGCACCCCCGAGGGCATCATCACGGCCTGCGCCATGAAGTGTCTGGGCGGCACGCTGCAGGCCAAGCTGTGGCCCAAGGACGACGAGGAGCGGCAGCGCGCGCTGGACGCCGGCCACGACCTCGACAAGGTGCTCCAGATCGACGACCTGGTCCGCAGCGACAACGTCTTCTTCGTCGCCACCGGCATCACCGACGGCGAGCTGCTGCGCGGCGTGCGCTACCGCGCCGAGACCGCCTACACCCAGTCGCTGGTGATGCGCTCCAAGTCCGGCACGATCCGCCAGATCGACTCCCAGCACCGTCTGTCGAAGCTGCGCGCGTACAGCTCGGTGGACTTCGAGCGCCCCAGCTAGGGCGCGCCCCGGCAGCGGTCCGCCCGCCGCCCCACGCGTCGCACCACCACGTCGCCCCCGCCGGAGATCCTCCGGCGGGGGCGACGTGGTGGTGCGGGTGCCTGAACGGGGTGCGAGCCGAAGCCGTCCTCCCGGCCGAGCCTGCCGCCGGGGCTCAGCCGGCCGCCGGCATCCGGGCCGCGTGCTGGAGCTCGGACTCCCGGCGCCGGCGGCGGGCCAGGACGACCCGGCGCTCGGCCGCCGTCAGCCCGCCCCAGACGCCGTACGGCTCCGGCTGGAGCAGCGCATGCTCCCGGCACTCGACCATCACGGGACAGCGGGCGCACACCCGCTTCGCGGCTTCCTCCCTGGCCAGCCGCGCGGCGGTCGGCTCCTTGGACGGGGCGAAGAACAGCCCGGCTTCATCCCGGCGGCACACCGCCTCCGAATGCCAGGGGCCGGCCTCGTCGCGAGCAGCGGGCACTCGCTGGGACGGAACGACAGCGGCATTCTGCAGGGGCTGATGCGGTAGCAGCACGGTCTACTCCTGACGACGGCTTCGGCGAAGAATTCACCCTTGCCCGTCTCGCTGCGCACGGCTTTTCGCACCCCGCAGCCGTACGAGAGACGATGCACCAGCCCTACCCGCTGTACGTACTCTTATGCACACCGTGGCGATCGTGCGGAAACCCGAAGAACGGAAACCCGAAAAGCGGCCCCGGCTCGGCAACCCGCCCTCGGAGCCGCCGGCCTCCCTCCCGGCCGTCTCAGTCGCCGAACCCCTTGCGGAACCGGTCCCGCCGCTCCTGGCGCTCGAACCGCCGCCGCTCATGCCGCTCGTGGCGCTCCTTCCGCATCCGCTCATGGAGTTCGATGCGCTCCTCGAGCAGCCGGGCATGCCGGTCGAGCCGCTCGTCGATCCGGTCCTGCCGCTCCTCGCGCAGCCGCTCATGGCGGTCGTGCCGGTCCTCGCGCAGCCGGCTGCGCAGATCGCGGATCCAGGCGCCGCGCTTCGGCCGGGCCTCCACACTGCCCAGCACCGCGAAGCCGTTGATCTGCACCTGCGGGGCGTCCCCGTCGTCCGCCTCGTGCGTCTCGATCTCGAAGGAGCCCAGCACGCCGGAGCCGCTGCTGCGCAGCGTGACGTTCTCCGGGACCCGGATCTCCACGCTCCCGAAGAGCGCGGTGACATTGATCTGCACCTGCTGCTGCGGGAACATCGCCTCGGTCAGATCGATCTCCACGCTCCCGAAGATCGCCACGGCGTTGATCCGCCCCGGGACCCGCCAGCGCCCCTTGCGCGCGGAGGCGCTGAAGATCGCGACCAGATTCTGGTCCGGCAGCGCGGCGGCGGGACCGTACGTCTGCGCCTCCGGCGCGGACCGGGTGCGGCCGGCGCCGTCGGCCTTGGGCAGGTCCCGCAGGACGGGCTCCAGCTCACCCATGGTCTTGGCGCGGTAGACCACGTCGATCCGCTCGGCGTGCTCCTCGGCGTCCAGCCGGCCCTCCGCCAGCGCCTCGCGCAGGATCTCCGCGACCCGGTCGCGGTCCGCGTCGGACGCGCGGATCTCCGCCTCGGCCACCGGCTTGGTCAGATTCACCGCCTGCCCGTCGCGGTCGTCCTGCTTCTGAAGCGTTCCGGGCGGGGTCTCGGGGCCCGGTCGTCCCCCGTTGTCTGAAGCGTCCACGACACCAGCGTAGCGAAACGCGATAGATCGCGACTAGCCCCACGCGGACGCGCAGCGCGGCCGGGTAAGCCCGGCGCCCCGGCACTGAGCCCTACCTCACAGCCCCGCCGTTCCGCCAGGGTTCTACGCTGTTGGGGCGCTGCCGTAGACGCCAGCCGGACCCCTCCGAGTAAGGAATCATCCCCAAATGCCGGAATTCGCCTATACCGACCTGCTGCCCACCGGTGAGGACAACACCCCCTACCGCCTGGTCACTTCGGAGGGTGTGAGCACCTTCGAGGCCGACGGCCGCACGTTCCTCAAGGTCGAGCCGGAGGCGCTGCGCAAGCTGGCCGCCGAGGCGATGCACGACATCTCGCACTATCTGCGCCCGGCGCACCTCGCCCAGCTCCGGAAGATCCTCGACGACCCCGAGGCCAGCGCGAACGACCGCTTCGTCGCGCTGGACCTGCTGAAGAACGCCAACATCGCGGCGGCGGGTGTGCTGCCGATGTGCCAGGACACCGGCACGGCGATCGTGATGGGCAAGCGCGGCCAGAACGTCCTGACCTCGGGCCGGGACGAGGAAGCGCTCTCCCGCGGCATCTACGACGCCTACACCGAGCTCAATCTGCGCTACTCGCAGATGGCCCCGCTGACGATGTGGGACGAGAAGAACACCGGCTCCAACCTCCCGGCGCAGATCGAGCTGTACGCGACCGACGGCGGCGCCTACAAGTTCCTCTTCATGGCCAAGGGCGGCGGCTCGGCCAACAAGTCGTTCCTCTTCCAGGAGACCAAGGCGGTCCTCAACGAGGCCTCCATGATGAAGTTCCTGGAGCAGAAGATCCGCTCGCTGGGCACCGCGGCCTGCCCCCCGTACCACCTGGCGATCGTGGTCGGCGGTACGAGCGCCGAGTACGCGCTGAAGACCGCCAAGTACGCGTCCGCGCACTACCTGGACGAGCTGCCGACCGAGGGTTCGCCCACCGGCCACGGCTTCCGCGACAAGGAGCTGGAGGACAAGGTCTTCGAGCTGACGCAGAAGATCGGCATCGGCGCGCAGTTCGGCGGCAAGTACTTCTGCCACGACGTCCGGGTGGTGCGCCTGCCGCGGCACGGCGCCTCCTGCCCGGTGGCGATCGCCGTCTCCTGCTCCGCGGACCGCCAGGCCGTCGCGAAGATCACCGCCGAGGGCGTCTTCCTGGAGCAGCTGGAGACCGACCCGGCGCGCTTCCTGCCGGACACCACCGACGAGCAGCTGACCGAGGGCGCGGGCCCGGACCTGGACGCGGTCGCGATCGACCTCAACCGTCCGATGGACGACGTCCTGGCCGAGCTGACCCGGCACCCGGTCAAGACCCGGCTCTCCCTGACCGGCACGCTGGTCGTCGCCCGCGACATCGCCCACGCGAAGATCAAGGAGCGCCTGGACGCCGGCGAGGAGATGCCGGAGTACCTCAAGAACCACCCGGTGTACTACGCGGGCCCGGCCAAGACCCCCGAGGGCTATGCGTCCGGTTCGTTCGGCCCGACGACGGCGGGCCGGATGGACGCCTACGTCGAGCAGTTCCAGGCGGCCGGCGGCTCGAAGGTCATGCTCGCCAAGGGCAACCGCTCCCAGCAGGTCACCGACGCGTGCCATGCGCACGGCGGCTTCTACCTCGGCTCCATCGGCGGTCCGGCCGCCCGCCTGGCGCAGGACTGCATCAAGAAGGTCGAGGTGCTCGAGTACGAGGAGCTCGGCATGGAGGCCGTCTGGCGGATCGAGGTCGAGGACTTCCCGGCCTTCATCGTCGTCGACGACAAGGGCAACGACTTCTTCCAGGACCCGGCGCCGGCGCCGACGTTCACCAGCATTCCGGTGCGGCAGGCGTAGCGCGTCACCAGCACACCGGGCCGGCGGCCCTCATCCACGCGGAGTGGATGGGGGCCGTCGCCATGGCATCGCCCCGGCCTGGTGCCGGGCCCGTCGGACGCAGGCCCGGTGCCCCGCCGGTCTGCGAAACTGACCCTGAGTGACCGGCGCCGATCCGTGCGGGGCGCGCCCGGTCGAACCGCTGCGGGGCGAGGGGACGAACAGGGTGGGGCAGGGCGGGGCGGGAACGAGCGGGGTCAAGGCTCCCGAGGCGGAGGCCGGGGCGCGGCGGGCGGGGGGCTCTTCGAGCCTGATGAAGGCCGGGGCCGTGATGGCCGCGGGCACGATCGTCTCGCGTATCACGGGCTTTCTCCGCACCATGGTCATGGCCGCGGCGATCGGCGTCAGCACGCTCAACGACTCCTACCAGGTCGCCAATGTCCTGCCCACGATGATCTATTTCCTGGTCGGCGGCGGGGCGCTGAACGCCGTCTTCGTCCCGCAGCTGGTGCGGGCGATGAAGGAGGACGACGACGGGGGCGAGGCGTATGCCCACCGTCTGCTGACCCTGGTCATGGTGGTGCTGGCGGGCGTCACGGCGGTGTGTGTGCTGGCGGCTCCGCTGCTGGTGCAGCTGATGTCGCCGGACGTCGCCTCGGACCCGCGGCGGATGGCCGTCACCGTCGCGTTCGCGCGGTACTGCCTGCCGACCATGTTCTTCATGGGCGCGCATCTGGTGCTCGGACAGATCCTCAACGCCCGGGGCCGGTTCGGCGCGATGATGTGGACCCCGGTCCTCAACAACGTCGTGAGCATCGCCGCGTTCGGCGGTTTCATCTGGGCCTTCGGCGGCTTCACCGACTCCGGTGTCACGCCCTCGACGATCACCCCGGAGGGCGTACGGCTGCTGGGGCTCGGCACGCTGCTCGGCCTCGTCGTGCAGGCGCTGGCGATGCTGCCGTATCTGCGCGACGCCGGGTTCCGGCTGCGGCTGCGTTTCGACTTCCGGGGGCACGGCCTGGGCAGGGCCATGGGCCTGGCCAAGTGGACGATCCTCTTCGTCCTCGCCAATCACCTCGGTATGACCGTCGTGATCCGGCTCGCCACCGAGGCGGGTACCCGCGCCGAACGGGCCGGGCACCTCGGCTCCGGCATCACGGCCTACAACTACGGCCAGCTGCTGTGGCAGATGCCGCAGGCCATCATCACGGTGTCGGTGATGACCGCCGTCCTGCCGCGGATCGCCCGCGCGGCCCAGGAGGGGAATGCGGCGGCGGTCCGCGACGACCTCTCCTACGGCCTGCGGACCTCGGCCGTCGCCATCGTGCCCTGCGCCTTCGCCTTCCTGGCGCTGGGCCTACCGATGGCCTCGCTGCTCTACGGCGGCTCGGGCGCCGAGGGGGCCCGCGGTATCGGCCATGTCCTGATGGCCTTCGGCCTGGGACTGATCCCCTTCTCGGTGCAGTACGTCGTGCTGCGCGGCTTCTACGCCTACGAGGACACCCGCACGCCCTTCTACAACACCGTGATCGTCGCCGCGGTCAACGCCGCCGCGTCCGGACTGTGCTTCGTACTGCTGCCCGCGCACTGGGTCGTCGCCGGTATGGCCGCCTCCTACGGGCTGGCCTACGCGGTCGGCGTGGGCGTGGCCTGGCGGCGGCTGCGCAGGCGGCTGGGCGGCGATCTGGACGGCGCGCGCGTGCTGCGTACCTACGCCCGTCTGGCCGCCGCCGCGGCCCCCGCGTCCCTGGTGGGCGGCGGGGTGGCGTACGCCGTCACACAGGCCCTCGGGAGCGGGGTGTGGGGCTCGCTGGCGGCGCTGCCGGCCGGCGGGTGCGTCCTGCTCGGTGTCTTCGTGGCCGTCGCCCGCCGGATGCGGCTGCCGGAACTCGACGCCATGGTCGGCATGGTCCGGGGCCGGCTCGGGCGCTGACCTGGGCCGTCGGGCGGTCGATCCGGGGCGGACGGGAACCCCTCGGCCGTCACCCCGCGTCTTCATGATCGCTGGACCGTTCCGGCGGGGCGGCACGGGACCGGTGCCGCCTCGCGTAGTTGACCACCACATTCCTGGGGGAATGCGAATCATGCGCGTAATGAAGCGCTCGCTGGCCATGGCCGTTACCACCGTCGCCGTCGCCGGTATCACCTTCGCCGGGGTCGCCCCGGCCAACGCCGCACCGGCCAGGGCCGCGGCGGCGAGCGGCAGCACCTGCGACGCGATCCTGAAGCAGGCGCGTGCGCACCTGGTCAAGGCCAACGACTACGAGATCCTGGCCAAGAAGGAAGCGGCCAAGGCGCACCCGGACCAGGACAAAATCGCGGAGTACAAGGCGAAGGTGATCAACGAGACGGAGATCGCCCAGGCGTACCGGAAGAGGTACGCGCAGATGTGCGGCAAGTGACATACGGGAAGTGAGGTCCGCCCGCCGCCGAGCGGTGCAGGACAGCTGCGGGGCCCGGCTCTTCGGAGCCGGGCCCCGGTGCGTATCGGCGCCGTCGGGTGAGCGGATTTCCGTATCCGGGAACAGATCGGCCGCCCCGGGTACTGAAACAGACATGAGCGAAATCAGCGGCCCCAGCGGCAACCCCGGCAGCTCCGACGACTTCCGCATCGAGCACGACTCCATGGGCGAGGTCCGCGTGCCCGCGCGCGCGAAATGGCGGGCGCAGACGCAGCGGGCGGTGGAGAATTTCCCGGTTTCGGGGCTGCGGCTGGAGCGGGCGCACATCGAGGCGCTGGCGCGGATCAAGGCCGCGGCGGCGAAGGTCAATGCGGAGCTGGGGGTGCTCGATACGGAGACCGCGACGGCCATTCAGGAGGCGGCCGGAGAGGTCGCCGAGGGGCGCTGGGACGGGCATTTCCCCGTCGATGTGTTCCAGACGGGGTCGGGGACGTCGTCCAACATGAACACCAATGAGGTCATCGCGACGCTGGCGAGCGAGCGGCTGGGGCGGCCGGTGCACCCCAACGACCATGTCAATGCCAGCCAGTCGTCGAACGACGTGTTCCCGTCGTCGATCCATATCGCGGCGACGGCGGCCGTGATCCGGGATCTGATTCCGGCGCTGGAGCATCTGGCGGTGGCGCTGGAGCGCAAGGCGGTGGAGTTCGCCGAGGTGGTGAAGTCGGGGCGGACGCATTTGATGGATGCGACGCCGGTGACGCTGGGCCAGGAATTCGAGGGCTATGCCGCCCAGGTCCGTTACGGCGTGGAACGGCTGCGGGCGTCGCTGCCGCGGCTGGCGGAGTTGCCGCTCGGCGGGACGGCGGTGGGCACGGGGATCAATACGCCGCCGGGGTTCTCGGCGGCGGTGATCGCGGAGGTGGCGCTGGCCACGGGGCTGCCGCTGACGGAGGCCCGTAATCATTTCGAGGCGCAGGGCGCGCGGGACGGAATCGTCGAGACCAGCGGTCAGCTGCGCACCATCGGGGTGGGGTTGACGAAGATTGCGAATGATCTGCGGTGGATGGCTTCGGGGCCGCGGACGGGGCTCGCGGAGATTGTGCTGCCGGATCTGCAGCCGGGGTCGTCGATCATGCCGGGGAAGGTCAATCCGGTGGTTCCGGAGGCCGTTTTGATGGTGGCGGCACAGGTGACGGGTAATGACGCGACGGTGGCGGCGGCCGGCGCGGCCGGAAACTTTGAACTGAATGTCATGCTTCCGGTGATTGCACGCAATGTGCTGGAGTCGGTGCGGTTGCTGGCGAATGTGTCGCGGCTGCTCGCGGACCGCACCGTGGACGGGATCACGGCGAATGCGGAACGGGCGCGGGAGTATGCGGAATCGTCGCCTTCGGTCGTCACGCCGTTGAACAAGTACATCGGTTACGAGGAAGCCGCAAAGGTGGCGAAGAAGTCCCTCGCCGAGCGGAAGACGATTCGCGAGGTCGTCATCGAGGAGGGGTATGTCGAGCGGGGGCTGCTGAGCGAGGAGCAGCTGGATGCGGCGCTGGACGTGCTGCGCATGACACATCCGTAACGTTCGGTGCGGCTCAGGTCACGGCGCGCGTCACGCGGGGGTCCTAAGCTCTGGTCATGACAGCGGACATGGTGGGGACGAGGGAAGGCGAGACACCTCGCGCGGCGGAGCAGACGCGGTGGGCACGGGGGGAGCACATCCTGTGGCGCTACCGGGACAACGCCGACCCCAACAGGTTCCACATCGCCCGTCCGGTGACCGTTGTCCAGGACACCGATGACCTGCTCGCGGTGTGGATGGCGCCGGCCACCACCGTCGTCAAGCCGGTGCTCGCCGATGGCACGCCGGTGCACCGCGAGCCGCTGGCCACCCGCTACACGAAGGCCCGGCGCACCGTCTTCGACCAGTGGTTCGGCACGGGTGTGCTCAAACTGGCACGGCCGGGTGATCCCTGGTCGGTGTGGCTGTTCTGGGAGCGCGGCTGGCAGTTCAAGAACTGGTACGTCAATTTGGAGGAGCCGCGGCGCCGTTGGGCGGGTGGCATTGACTCGCTGGATCATTTTCTTGACATCTGCGTCTTTCCGGACCGGCACTGGGAGTGGCGGGACGAGGACGAGTTCGCGCAGGCGCAGCGGGACGGGCTGGTGACCTCGGCGCAGGCGGCCGAGGTCCGCTCCGCCGGGCGGGCCGCGATCGCCCGGATCGGGGCGTGGGGCGGGCCGTTCGCCGACGGCTGGGAGAATTGGCGGCCCGATCCGGGCTGGGAGGTTCCCCGGCTTCCGGAGAACTGGGACCGCCCACCGGACCGTTTGCGGTCGTGAGCGCGTAAAGGCAACTGGGGTGAGTGAACCGGGCGAACCGTGGAAAGACGCGCCTAAGGGCGCGGCCTTTTCTTGCGGGTCGAGAAGCCGGACCGAGCCCCCTTGCTGCGGCGGGGGTCTTCAACCGTAGGATCGTCCTCCGCAAGACTGCACGGGCGCAACTCCAGAACGGGAAAACGAACTTGACCGCGGTCGCAGGAGGGGCGAGGTCGTGAGCGCGAGAAGCTACGACGAATACGAGGGCCTGAACCGGTTAGCACTCGACCGGGCGGGTCAGGCCGAGGCGTTCGACACGATCGGTGATCTGTACGACGACGCCTTTCCGCACAAGGAGGGCCAGGTCGCGTCGGGTGCCTGGCTCGCCGGGGAGTTGCCCGCGGGTTCGCGCATCCTGGACGTCGGATGCGGTACGGGCCTGCCGACCGCCCGTCAGTTGTCGGACGCCGGACATCGCGTCGTGGGCATCGACCTCTCCCCCTCGATGATCAAACTCGCCCGGGACAACGCTCCGGGCGCGGAATTCCACCGGCTGGACATCGCCGATCTGCGCGGCGGCCGGCTCGGCGGCCCGGGTTCGTTCGACGGAATTGCCGCCTTTTTCTCGCTTCTGATGCTGCCGCGTGCCGAAATCCCTTACGCACTGGGCCTGCTGCATGATCTCCTACGACCTGACGGGTTGTTGGCCCTGTCGATGGTCGAAGCGGATGTGGACGACTTCACGATTCCGTTCCTGGGCACCTCGGTCCGGGTGTCGGGATACCTGCGGGATGACCTGCGCCGGGTCGTACGCGACGCGGGTTTCGAGGTCGCCGGGGAGGACTCGTATGCGTATGCCCCGGCGAGTACGGACGTGCCCCCCGAGATCCAGCTCTTTCTGCACCTGCGACGTGTCTGACGCGCCCGCCAGGCGGTGCGTCAGGTATCAGGTATGCAGCCCCGGACGGATGGAATCCCACGCGTGACGGAGCACCCCACCTCCCACGAAGCGCGGCGGTCGGCCTCGACCGCCGCGCCCTCGGCCTCCCCTTTCCGGGGGACGGCCGGGACGGCGCCGCTCGGCGCGGTCCCCGACCCGCGCAGCGCCCTGCAGCAGCCCACCGCGGCCGGGTTCGCGCCCGTTCCCGGCACCGGCTTCGCGGTGCGCGGCGGTGATGACATCGGCATGAACATCGGTAGGGGCGTCGGCATGGGCGGTGGTGGTGTGCGCGGTGGCGCGCAGGAGGAGCCGGGCGCGGATCACGGTGCGGCGGAACGCGACGCGGCGGGTGAGGCGGAGCGTCATGCCGCGGAGCACACGGCCGGGCGGCTGACCCGTCATCATGTGAGTGACCACGCGGCCGGTCACACCGCCGCGCGGGGCGCATCCGGCGCGTACGGGGATGCGTACGGCGATGTGCACCCGGATTCGTACAGGGAGGTGGCGATGCCCGTTGCCGGGCGGCCGGCCGGCGTGCCGGAGGAACGAACCGCGGCCCGCGCCGTGCAGGCGGCGGGGGCGGGCGCGGTGGGCCGTGCCGAGGCGCCCGAGCCGGGCGAGGACCCGCGTACGGGGCAGGAGGCACGCCCCGCGGGCGAGGGCATCGGCCGGCAGCGCGAGGGCGGCTTCTCCGGCGAGGCGGCGCATCCGGCGGCCGAGGGGACCGCACGGGCGCAGGTACCGCCGCCGGCGGGCCCGCCGGCCGCTCCCCCGGCCCGTTCCGGGCATCCCGGGGAGAGCGGCGAGGTGGCGGCGGCGCGGCAGGCGGGCGGCGACCGGCTGCGGTTCATCGGGGCGGCGACGCGGCGGATCGCGCGCGGCATAGACCTGGACGAGATCGTGCTGGGGCTGTGCCGGGCGACGGTGCCGACGTTCGCCGACGCGATCCTGGTGTATCTGCGGGATCCGCTGCCGGTGGGCGATGAGCGGCCGACCGGTCCTGTGGTGCTGCGGCTGCGGCGTACGGACCGGATCCCGGAGGAGCCGGACACCAACGGCGCCCGGCTGCCGATGCTGCCCGCACAGCCCGATCTGGGGCCGGCGATGGGCGGCAGCGCGGCGGAGCTGGCCGAGGTGCGGCCGGGCGGTCCGCTGGCGGAGGTGCTGCGGGGCGTGCGGCCGCTGTTCGGGGAGGCGCAGGCGGCGCGTACGGCGCTGCCGGAGCTGCTGGGGCCGGACACCCGGCTGCCGGGCGGCCACCGGGTGATTCTGGCGCCGCTGCGCGGGCGGCGGCGGGTGATCGGGGCGGCGGTGTTCCTGCGCCGCCCGGACCGGCCCGCGTTCGAGCCGGACGATCTGCTGGTGGCGGCGCAGCTGGCGACGCACACCGCGCTGGGTGTGGACAAGGCGGTGCTGTACGGGCGCGAGGCGTACATCGCCGATGCGCTGCAGCGCACGATGCTGCCGGATTCGCTGCCGCAGCCGACCGGGGTGCGGCTGGCCAGCCGCTATCTGCCGGCCGCCGAGACGGCGCGGGTGGGCGGCGACTGGTACGACGCGATCCCGCTGCCGGGCAGCCGGGTGGCGCTGGTGGTCGGCGATGTCATGGGGCATTCGATGACCTCGGCGGCGATCATGGGCCAGCTGCGGACGACCGCGCAGACGCTGGCCGGGCTGGACCTGCCGCCGCAGGAGGTGCTGCACCACCTCGACGAGCAGGCCCAGCGGCTCGGTACGGACCGCATGGCGACCTGCATGTACGCGGTCTACGACCCGGTCGCGCACCGGATCACCATCGCCAACGCGGGGCATCCGCCGCCGGTGATGCTGCACCGCGGCGGGCGTGCCGAGGTGCTGCGGGTGCCGTCGGGTGCGCCGATCGGTGTCGGCGGGGTGGACTTCGAGGCGGTGGAGCTGGACGCGCCGGCGGGCGCGACGCTCGTGCTGTACACCGACGGTCTGGTGGAGTCGCGGATCCGGGACGTATGGACCGGTATCGAGCAGCTGCGGGAGCGGCTGACGGAGACGGCCCGGCTGACGGGTCCCAATCCGCCGCCGCTGGAGCCGCTGTGCGACGAGGTCCTGGACATGCTGGGTCCCGGCGACCGCGACGACGACATCGCGCTGCTGGCCGCCCGGTTCGACGGGATAGCGCCGAGCGATGTCGCGTACTGGTATCTGGACCCGAAGGCGCAGACGGCCGGGCAGGCCCGTCGGCTGGCCCGCCGGGCGCTGGCGCGCTGGGGGCTGGACGAGCTGACCGACCAGGTGGAGCTGCTGGTCAGCGAGGTGGTCACCAATGCGGTGCGGTATGCGGAGCGGCCGATCACGCTGCGGCTGCTGCGCACCGATGTGCTGCGCTGCGAGGTGGGTGACGACGTTCCGCAGCTGCCGCGGCTGCGGCAGGCCCGGCCGTCCGACGAGGGCGGGCGGGGGCTGTACCTGGTCAACCGGATGGCCCGGCGGTGGGGCGCGACACGGCTGAGCATGGGCAAGGTGGTCTGGTTCGAGCTGTCGATGCCCTCGGGGGCGCGCGCCTGACGGCCCGGGGCGGACGGGGGCGAGCGACGCCCCGTACGGCCATTTGTCCCACATATTGGACCCCGTCTGAGACCGGACGGGGTCCAACTCTTGCCGACGGGGTGGTGTGGGCGTTGACTGCGGAAGTGGACAAAAGGTACTGACGGCCCCCACTGCCCCACTACCCCCGCCCCAGTCAGCGAACGGGAGGCATCCCTCCATGACCGGCACCGCACCGAACGTCCCGCGCACCACGAACAACGCCGCCATTCCGGTGGAGAGCGACGAGCACTCACTGACCGTGGGTGCGGACGGCCCCATCCTGCTCCAGGACCACTACCTCATCGAGAAGATGGCCCAGTTCAACCGCGAACGGGTCCCCGAGCGGGTGGTGCACGCCAAAGGCAGCGGCGCGTACGGATTCTTCAAGGTCACCAACGACGTCAGCCAGTTCACCAAGGCGGATCTCTTCCAGCCCGGCAAGGAAACCGAGATGCTGGCCCGCTTCTCGACGGTCGCCGGTGAACAGGGCTCCCCCGACACCTGGCGAGACCCGCGCGGCTTCGCCCTCAAGTTCTATACGGAGCACGGCAATTACGACCTGGTGGGCAACAACACCCCGGTCTTCTTCGTCCGTGACACCATCAAGTTCCAGGACTTCATCCGCTCGCAGAAGCGCCGCCCGGACAACGGACTGCGCGACAACGACATGCAGTGGGACTTCTGGACGCTGTCGCCGGAGTCGGCCCACCAGGTCACCTGGCTGATGGGCGACCGCGGCATCCCCAGGACCTACCGCCACATGAACGGCTACGGCTCCCACACCTACATGTGGATCAACGGCGGCGGCGAGAAGTTCTGGATCAAGTACCACTTCAAGACCGACCAGGGCATCGACTTCCTCACCCAGGAGGACGCGGACCGGATCGCCGGCGAGGACGCCGATCTGCACCGCCGCGACCTGTACGAGGCCATCGAGTCCGGCAACGCCCCCTCCTGGACGCTGTACGTCCAGGTCATGCCGTTCGAGGACGCCGCCGATTACCGCTTCAACCCGTTCGACCTGACCAAGGTGTGGCCGCACGGCGACTACCCGCTGATCGAGGTCGGGCGGATGACGCTCAACAGGAACCCGGAGGACTATTTCATCCACATCGAGCAGGCGGCGTTCGAACCGTCCAACATGGTGCCCGGCATCGGCCCGTCGCCGGACAAGATGCTGCTGGGCCGGCTGTTCTCCTACCCGGACACCCACCGGTACCGCATCGGCCCGAACTACCTCCAGCTGCCGCCCAACCGCCCGCATGTGCCCGTCCACTCGTACGCGAAGGACGGCCCGATGCGCTTCGACCCGGCGCGTACGGCCCGGCCGTACGCCCCGAACTCGTACGGCGGCCCGGCGGCCGACTTCTCGGCCTACGGGGAGCCGGCGGGGTGGGCGACCGCCGGCGAGATGGTGCGCGAGGCCTACACGCTGCGCCGCGACGACGATGACTGGGGGCAGCCGGGCACGATGGTCCGCGAGGTCCTCGACGACGCGGCCCGCGACCGGCTGGTGGGCAATGTCTCGGGCCATCTACTGAACGGCGTCAGCCGTCCGGTGCTGGACCGGGCGCTGCAGTACTGGCGCAACATCGACAAGAAGGTGGGCGACCGGATCGCCAAGCAGGTCAACGGAGGCTGACCGCCGCACCCGCGTCACGCACCGCGGCCCCCGCCCGGAGGCGGGGGCCGCGGTGTCCGTTGTCGGCGGTGCGGGGCGTCAGCCGAAGCCGGGCAGGCTCTTCCTGCCGTTGCCGCCGCCCGGTCCGCCGGCGGTGTCGCCGCCGGTGGCGGTGCCCCCGGTGGTGTCGCCGCCCGTCGTGTCCCCGCCCGTCGTACCGCCGTCCGGGAAGCCGGAGTCGGTCGGGGTCGGCGCGGTGGGCCGGCCCGTCGGGCGGCCGGTCTCCGTGGGGGTCCCGGTCGGCGTCGCGCTGTGCGAGGGGGTCTCGCTCGGCGAGGTGGTCGGCGTGGGGGGCGCCGAGGGGGTGTTGGTCGGCGTCGGCGGGGTGCTCGGGGCCACGCCGTAGTCCGTTTCCAGGTCGAACTCGGCGCCGGTGTGGTTGCCCAGCGCCGCCTGGGTGTAGTCCGCCCACACCTGCGCCGGGTAGCCGCCGCCGTTGACCCGGCCGCCGCCGCCGGTCCCCTTGAGGGTGACCTGCTTGCCGCCCGCCTTGGCGTCCTCGCCGAACATGCCGACCGCGGTGACCAGGTCGGGGGTGTAGCCCACGAACCAGGCCGACTTGTTGTCGTCGGAGGTGCCGGTCTTGCCCGCCGCCTTGTACGTGGTGTTCTTCACGGCCTCCGAGGCGGTGCCGTCGTTGACCACGCCGGTCAGGACCTTGGTGAGGGTGTCGGCGGTGGTCCGGCTGAGGACCTGCTCACCGATCGGGTCGCGCAGGTGGATGTCCTCCTCGCCGTGCGTGACCTTGGTGACCAGGGTCGGGGTGACCTTCTTGCCGTGGTTGTCGAAGGTGGCGTACGCACCGGCCATCTCGAGCGGGCTGGCGCCCATGGTGCCCAGCGTCATGGCGGGCTGGACGTCCATCCTCTTGGGGTTCAGGCCCAGGCTGACGGCGGTCTTCTTGACGTTCTCCAGTTCGGCGTCGGCGCCCATCTGCGCGAAGACGGCGTTGACGGAGTTGTTGGTCGCCGTCTGGACGGTGATGTTGCCGTATTCCTTCTCGTCCTCGTTGGGCGGCGCGAAGGGCTTGGTGCTGTTCACGACCGGGCGGCGGTTGTGGCCGTCGTAGATCGTGTTCGGGGTGATCGGCACGCCGTCCTGGGTTTTGCTGCCGTTCTCCATCGCCGAGGCGAGGATCAGCGGCTTGAACGTCGACGCGGGCTGGAAGTCCTCACGCGTCGCGTTGTTGTAGTAGTGCTCCGGGTAGCCGGCGCCGCCGTACATCGCGACGATGTGGCCGGTCTTGGGGTCCACCGAGGTGGCGCCCAGCTGGGCGTGCTCGTCGACCTTGCGCTTCTTGGGGTCGAGGTCGTCGAGGAGCTTGTGCTTGACGGACTTCTCCAGCGCCTGCTGCTTCTTGCGGTCGATGCCGAGCCTGACGGTCCAGCCGCCGGCCTCGAATTCCTTCTCGTCGACGCCCTGGGCGAAGAGCTCCTTCTTGGCCTCGGCAATCAGGTAGCTCTTCTGACCGGTCACACCGGGCAGCCCCTTGGGCGGATCGGGGCGGTCGAACCTCTGCTTGGCCCGCTTCTCCGGCGAGAGCCAGCCCATCTCGACCATGTTGTTCAGGGTGTAGGCCCAGCGCTGCTTGACCAGCTTCTGGCCGGTTTCGGACGCGACGGCCCAGTCGTACTGGCTCGGCGCCTGGAGCAGCGAGGCGAGGTAGGCGCCCTGCGAGACGCTGAGCTTTTCGGAGTCCACGCCGTAGTAGGCCTTGGCGGCGGCCTGGATGCCGGAGGCGCCACGGCCGTAGTAGGCGGTGTTGATGTAGCCGGCGAGGATCTGGTCCTTGCTGAGCTTGTTGTCCACCTTGAGCGAGATCACGATCTCCTGGAGCTTTCGGCTGACCGTCTGCTCGGAGCTCAGGTAGTAGTTCTTGACGTACTGCTGGGTGATCGTCGAGCCACCCTGCTTGCCGTGGCCCATCAGGGTGTTGAGGATGCCGCGCGCGGTGCCCTTCAGGTCGACGCCGGAGTCCTTGTAGAACGTCTTGTTCTCGGCGGCGACGAAGGCGTGCTGGACCTCCGTGGGGACCTTGCTGAGCGGCACGACCTCGCGGTTGACCTTGCCGTCGCGGGCCATCGTGGTGCCGTCGGCGTACTCGAAGACGTTGCTCTGCTTACGGGCGTCGTCGTTCGGCTTGGCGGGGATGTCCACGTACAGGTACAGCCCGAGGAAGGCGAGCATGCCCAGCAGGATCACGCCGAGGACGGCCCCGAGGATCTTCTTCCAGGTGAAGAGCCTGCGTATGAAGCTCTTGTCCTGTTTCGACGTTCTCTGTTTCGGCTTGGCCCGGCGGGCGCTCCCCTGCCGCGCCCGCCTCGCATCCGCTCGGCCCATCGCTCCAGCAACTCCAGTCGGTTCCGCCCCCAGGTCATTCAGCTGTTGAAGCTAACACCGCATCTGTCAACAGATACTCATCGATCACGGCTTTTCCGGGCGTGACAAACAGCACGGGGAGTACGGGAACCAGTGAGGGGGTTTCGGTCATCCCGCTGGACCCTGGCAGGCCAGCGCGCTAAAGTGCTATCACTTTGCTAGACCAGCGAAATCACCTGGTGCGGCGGACATCACGCGCCGCACCGAGAAACGGGGCCCCTATGTCCGTTCAGTCCGACCTGCCGCCGGCCGACCCGGCCCTCGACGCACCGCAGATGCCCGAACCGCAGGTCCGCGAGACCGCGGCGCACAGCATCCCGGGCGGCCTCGCGCTGCTGCTGACGGTGCTCGGCGTGGCCCTCGGCATCGCCGCCATCAGCGTCGGCGGCGCCCTCAGCTCCGGCGACAACAGGTCGCTGACCGCGCCGTTCGCGATCGCCGGCGCCGTCCTGCTGATCGGCTCCTTCTTCTGCATGACCGGCGTGAAGATGGTCGCGCCCGGCGAGGCCCGGGTCATCCAGCTCTTCGGCCGGTACGTCGGCACGATCCGCACCGACGGTCTGCGCTGGGTCAATCCGCTGACCTCCGCGCAGAAGATCTCCACCCGGGTGCGCAACCACGAGACCGCCGTACTGAAGGTCAACGACGCCTACGGCAACCCGATCGAGCTCGCCGCCATCGTCGTATGGAAGATCGAGGACACCGCCCAGGCCCTCTTCGAGGTCGACGACTTCCTGGAGTTCGTCTCCACCCAGACCGAGGCCGCCGTCCGGCACATCGCGATCGAGTACCCCTACGACGCCCACGACGAGAACGGCCTGTCCCTGCGCGGCAACGCCGAGGAGATCACCGAGAAGCTCGCACTCGAGCTGACCGCCCGGGTACAGGCGGCGGGCGTGCAGATCATCGAGACCCGCTTCAGCCACCTCGCCTACGCCCCCGAGATCGCCTCCGCAATGCTCCAGCGTCAGCAGGCCGGCGCGGTCGTCGCGGCCCGCCAGCAGATCGTCGAGGGCGCGGTGGGCATGGTCGAGTCGGCCCTGGAGCGGATCAACGAACAGGGCATCGTCGAGCTGGACGAGGAGCGCAAGGCGGCCATGGTGAGCAATCTGATGGTCGTGCTCTGCGGCGACCGGGCCGCCCAGCCCGTCCTGAACACGGGTTCGCTCTACCAGTGAGGCCTCTCTTATGAGCACCGACACCCCGGAGGGCTCGGAGACCGAGGGCGACCGGACGCCCGCGCGACGGCCGCAGCAGCGCAAGCAGGTGCTGCTGCGGCTCGACCCGCTGATCCATGACGCGCTCGCGCGGTGGGCCAACGACGAGCTGCGCAGCGCCAACGCGCAGATCGAGTTCCTGCTCCGCCAGGCGCTGGCGGATGCGGGGCGGCTGCCGCGCGGGGCGGCCGCGATTCCGCGGCGGGGGCGGCCGCCGAAGGCGCCGCCGTCCGACGGCACCTGATGGCCGACGAGCGGATTCCATAGCTATACATCACGGGTATACACCTCGTGTAGAGTGCGCGCATGCCCACAGGACACCCGCTGCTCGAAGCGAGCGCACTGCGCAAGGCGTACGGGTCCACACCCGCGCTGGACGGCGCCGACCTCCGCCTCCACCCCGGCGAGGTGGTCGCCGTCATGGGCCCCTCCGGCTCCGGCAAATCGACGCTGCTGCACTGCCTCGCCGGGATCATCGCCCCGGACTCGGGGAGCATCCGCTACGACGGGCACGAGCTGACCGCCCTGAGCGACGGCGAGCGCAGCGCGCTGCGCCGCGCGGACTTCGGCTTCGTCTTCCAGTTCGGCCAGCTGGTACCGGAGCTGACCTGCCTCGAGAATGCCGCGCTGCCGCTGCGGCTGGCCGGTCTCGGGCGCAAGGAGGCCGAGCAGCGGTCGCGGGAGTGGCTGGCGCGGCTGGAGGTGGACGGGGTCGCGGGGAAGCGGCCCGGTGAGGTGTCCGGCGGGCAGGGCCAGCGGGTCGCGGTGGCCCGCGCGCTGGCGCCCCGGCCGCGCGTCGTCTTCGCCGACGAGCCGACCGGCGCGCTGGACTCGCTCAACGGCGAGCGGGTGATGGAGCTGCTGACGGACGCGGCGCGGGACACCGGCGCCGCGGTCGTGCTGGTCACCCACGAGGCCCGGATCGCCGCGTACGCCGACCGCGAGGTCGTCGTACGGGACGGCGTGGCCCGGGAAGTGGCGGCGGGGGTATGAGCACACACACAACCGGGCGCCTCGCCTCCTGGGTCCGCGACCTCGCCATGGGGGTCCGCTTCGCGGCCGGCGGCGGCCGGGAGGGCTGGGTCCGTACGGTCCTGACGGCCCTGGGTGTCGGGCTGGGCGTGGCGCTGCTGCTCGGCGCCGCGTCCGTTCCGCACATCATGGAGAACCGGCAGCAGCGCTCGGACGCCCGCCTGCCGGCGGGCTCCAGCTCGCAGCCCCGGCCGTCCGACCGGACCCTGGTCGTGACCGGCACGGACACCACGTTCCGCGGGGACCACATCACGGGCCTGACGCTGCGCCCCGACGGCCGTGCCGCGCCGCGGCCGCCCGGTGTGGCCGCACTGCCGGGGCCGGGCGAGATGGTGGTCTCCCCCGCCCTGAAGGAGCTCCTGGACTCCCCGCAGGGCAAGCTGCTGCGCGAGCGGCTGCCGTTCCACCGCGTCGGCACCATCGGCGCACCCGGTCTGCTCGGCCCCGGTGAGCTGGTGTACTACGCGGGCAGCGCCTCTTTCCCCGCCGGCCACAGCGGCTACCGCGTGACCGGCTTCGGCCAGGACACCCGGTCCGAACCGCTGCCCCCGACGCTCGTCGTGCTGATCATCGTGGCGTGCGTGGTGTTGCTGATGCCGGTGGCCATCTTCATCGCCACCGCCGTACGGTTCGGCGGCGAGCGGCGCGACCAGAGGCTGGCCGCGCTGCGCCTGGTCGGCGCCGACATCGCGATGACCCGCCGGATGGCCGCCGGGGAGGCGCTGTTCGGTGCGCTGTGCGGGCTGGCGCTGGGCGGGGCGCTGTTCCTGGCCGTGCGGCAGTTGGTCGGCCTGGTCACCGTCTGGGGCATCAATGCCTTCCCGGCCGATATGACGCCCGTCCCGGCGCTGGCGGCGCTGGTGCTGGCGGCCGTACCGGTGCTGGCCGTCGCGGTCACCTTCTTCGCGCTGCGCGGGGTCGCCATCGAGCCGCTGGGTGTCGTACGGGCCGCCACGGGGCGGCGCCGACGGCTGTGGTGGCGGCTGCCGCTGCCAGTGGCGGGTGCGGCGCTGCTGCTGCTCAGCGGCGGGGCGAGGGCCGACGGCAAGGTGCCGCACACGGACTGGATCACGGGCGGCGCGGTGCTGTTCCTCGTCGGGATCACCGTGCTGCTGCCGTGGCTCGTCGAGGCGGTCGTCGCGCGGTTGCGGGGCGGCCCGGTGCCCTGGCAGCTGGCCACCCGCCGCCTCCAGTTGAGCAGCGGCGCGGCCGCCCGCGCGGTCAGCGGCATCACGGTCGCGGTCGCCGGGGCGATCGCCCTCCAGATGTTCTTCGCCGCCGTCCAGAGCGACTTCGTGGCGACGACCGGGCAGGACTCCGGCCGGGCGCAGCTGGACATCGGACTGCCGGCGAAGGATGTCACCACGCTGCGCAGGATGACCGGGGAGTTCCGTGCGACCAAGGGCGTTCGCGGCGTGATCGCGTCCATCAACGGTACGGCCTACCGGCCCGGCCCCGAGCGCAAGGGCGAGGACACCGTCCCGACGACCCAGGTCACCATCGGCGACTGCGCCGCCCTGCGCGAACTGGCCCGCACCGGCGCCTGCCGGGAAGGTGACGTCTTCGTCGTCAAGGACAGCACCGGCATGGTGGCGGACGCCGATACCGCCAGGACCGCACGGCCCGGCGCCCAGGTGCTCCTCAACGTGGCCCCGCCGGCCGACAAGCCGGCCGGCCCGCCGCGCCTGTGGACCGTGCCGAAGTCGGCCCGCGAGGTCCTCTCCCGCCCGGATCCCATGGGCCGCCCGAACTACGGCATCTTCGCCACCCCCGGTGCCCTGGACCCGGCCGACCTGGCCGACCCCCGCGCCGGTGCGCTGGTCCGGGTCGACCCGCACGTCCCCGACGCCGAGGAATTCGTGCGCAACACCGCGGCCCGCCTCGATCCGATGGCCGACGTCTACGCCCTGCAGAACGTCTCGGCCGACAAGCAGTTCGCGAGCGTACGCACCGGCCTGCTGGTCGCCTCCACCGCGACGCTGGCGCTGATCGCCGCCAGCATGCTGGTGACCACGCTGGAGCAGCTGCGCGAGCGGCGGCGGCTGCTGTCGGTCCTGGTGGCGTTCGGCACCCGGCGGGCCACGCTGGGCTGGTCGGTGCTGTGGGGGACCGCCGTCCCGGTGGCGCTGGGGCTCGCCCTGTCGGTGACGGGCGGCATCGGGCTGGGCCTCGTCCTGCTGCGGATGGTGGGCAGGTCCGGCCTCGCCTGGTCGGCCGTCTGGCCGCCGGCCGCGGCCGGGGCCGCGCTCGTCCTGCTGGTCACGCTGCTCAGCCTGCCGCCGCTGTGGCGGATGATGCGGCCCGACGGGCTGCGTACGGAGTGAGGGCCGCGGCCCCGGGACCGGCGGCCCACCGGCCCCGGGGCCGCTATACCGCCCGCGTATACACGAGCGATACACCCACGACGTAAGGTGGTCGGCATGTCAATCGGTCATACGCTGCTGGGCCTTTTGGAGTCCGGCCCCCGCCATGGGTACGACCTCAAGCGGGCCTTCGACGAGCACTTCGGGCACGACCGGCCGCTGCACTACGGCCAGGTCTACTCCACGATGTCCCGGCTGCTGAAGAACGGCCTGGTCGAGGTGGACGCAGTGGAGACCGGCGCGGGCCCGGAGCGCAAGCGGTACGCGATCACGGACGCCGGCGTCACGGACGTCGCCCAGTGGCTCGCCCGCCCCGAGAAGCCCGAGCCCTACCTCCAGTCCACGCTCTACACCAAGATCGTCCTGGCGCTGCTGACCGACCGCAACGCCGCCGAGCTGCTGGACACCCAGCGCGCCGAGCATCTGCGGCTGATGCGCGGACTGACCGAGCGCAAGCGCGGCGGCGACCTCGCCGACCAGCTGATCTGCGATCACGCACTGTTCCATCTGGAGGCCGATCTGCGCTGGCTGGAGCTGACCGCCGCCCGGCTGGACCGGCTGGCAGAGACGGTCAGGGCATGACGCCGGAAGGATCCCTGCTCTCGGCCGAGGGACTGCACAAGGCATACGGGGCGACGCCCGCGCTGGACGGCGCGGAGTTCTCCATCCACCCGGGCGAGGTGGTCGCCGTCATGGGCCCCTCCGGCTCCGGCAAGTCCACCCTGCTGCACTGCCTCGCCGGGATCATCGGCCCGGACTCCGGCACCGTCCGCTACGGCCCGCACGACCTGACCCGCCTCAGCGACGCCCAGCGCAGCGCCCTGCGCCGCACCGACTTCGGCTTCGTCTTCCAATTCGGCCAGCTGGTACCGGAGTTGACCGCGCTGGAGAATGTCGCGCTGCCGCTGCGACTGAACGGCACCAAGCGCAAGGAGGCCGAACGGCAGGCGCGGGAGTGGCTGGAGCGGCTGGAGGTCGAGGCCGTCCACGGTCAGCGGCCCGGGGAGCTCTCCGGCGGCCAGGGCCAGCGGATCGCGGTCGCCCGCGCCCTGGTCACCCGCCCGCGCGTCGTCTTCGCCGACGAGCCCACCGGCGCCCTGGACTCCCTCAACGGCGAACGCGTGCTGACCCTGCTCACCGACGCCGCCCGCGACACCAGCGCCGCGGTCGTGCTGGTCACCCACGAGTCCCGGGTCGCCGCCTACTCCGACCGCGAGATCGTCGTCCGCGACGGCAAGGTGAAGGACATGCTGGCGGGCTTGCGATGAGCCGTCCGTGCCGATGAGCTCGTCGAGCGCGGCCCGTACCGGCCCCGCGGTCCGGGCGCGGGGCTCCGCCCTCGGCGGGTGGGCCCGGGATCTGGCGATGGGGATGCGGTTCGCGGCCGGCGGCGGGCGCGAGGGCTGGATCCGTACGACCCTGACGGCGCTCGGCGTCGCCCTGGGCGTGGCCGTCCTGCTGCTCGGGGCGTCCGTACCGTCCCTGACGGCGGCCTGGCACGGCCGGGAGAAGGCACGCGAGAACCTCGGCCAGGAGCACCCGCCGAAGGCCGGCGACCACACCCTGCGCTACGCCTCGGCGGACACCGTCTTCCACGGCGCGCAGATCCGCGGGCGCCTGGTACGGCCCGACGGCGCGCATCCGCCCGTACCGCCGGGCATCCGCCGCCTCCCCGGGCCCGGCCGGATGGTGGTCTCGCCCGCCCTCAAGGAGCTGCTGGACTCCCCCGGCGGCGCGCTGCTGCGCGAGCGGCTGCCGTACTCCGTGGCCGGTGTCATCGGCGACGAGGGCCTGCTCGGCCCGCGGGAACTCACCTATGTCGCCCGGCCCGTCGCCCTGCCCGAGGCCGCCGGTTACCGCATCGACCACTTCGGCAAGTCCTGGGAGTCGCCGCCGATGCGGGCGCCCGTCGTCCTGCTCGTGATCATGACCTGTGTGGCGCTGATGACGCCGGTGATGGTCCTCATCGGCACCTCCCTGCGGTTCGGCAACGAGCGCCGCGAGCAGCGGCTGGCCGCGCTGCGCCTGGTCGGCGCCGATGTCCGCACCACCCGCCGGATCGCCTCCGGCGAGGCGCTGTTCGGCGCGCTGCTGGGGCTGGCCGGGGGCGCCGCGCTGTTCCTGGGCGGCCGGCAGTTCGCGGCGCCGATCACCCTGTGGGACGTCAATGTCTTCCCCGCGGACGTGGCGCCGGGCGCGCTCGCCGCGACGGCCGTCGCCGTCCTCGTCCCGGCGGCCTCGGTCCTGGTGACGCTGATCGCGCAGCGCGGCATCACGGTCGAACCGCTCGGCATCGTCCGCCGCCGCCCGCCGCCGCGCCGCCGGCTGCTGTGGCGGCTGGCGCTGCCCGCCCTCGGCACCGTGCTGCTGCTGCCGATGTCGTGGCCGGCGTCCTCGATCGACTTCGGGCTCAACCCCGTTCGTCTGACGGCCGGTTCGATGCTGCTGCTGTTCGGGGTGACGGCGCTGCTGCCCTGGCTGGTCGACGCGGTCGTCGGGCGGCTGCGCGGCGGGCCGGTGTCCTGGCAGCTGGCCGTCCGCCGCCTCCAGCTGAGCAGCGGCCCGGCCACCCGTGCGGTCAGCGGCATCACCGTCGCGGTGGCCGGCGCCCTCGCGGTCCACATGCTGATGACCGGGATGCAGGCCGGTTACGCCGATGCCTACGCCAGGTCCGGCAAGCTCCCGCGGGTCGGCTACTGGGCCGAGGCGCGGGACTGGCCGCACGCCCGGCAGGCGCTCGGCGCGCTGCGGGCCACGCCCGGGGTGACCGCCGTACGCGGCGCCATCGACGCAGGGGCCGGCCGGCTGCCCCGGCGCGGTCACGGCGCCGGGACCTACACCCACCTGGCGGTCGGCGGCTGCGCCGAGCTGCGGCGGCTGGCCCACCTGCCCTCCTGCCGCGACGGCGATGTCTTCGTGACCCACCCCAAAGACAGGCTGTCCGGCAAACCGCCCCTTGCGCCCGGAGCGGCCCTCGACCTCAACCCGCCGATGGTCGACGGCACTCCGGCGCCGCCGCCGCGCCCCTGGAAGATCCCCGCGACCGCCCGCACCGCCCGCACCGTCTCCCCCGGGGACGGCCCCGGCCCCTTCCCCGCGCCGTACGACGTACTGGCCACGCCCGCCGCGCTCGACCCCGCCCGGCTCCAGGACCCGCTCCTGGAGATCAGGGTCGACTTCGACCGCGGCAGCCCGGACGCCGTCGAGCGCATCCGCAACACCGCGGCCCGTATCGACCCGACCCTGCGCGAGCACTCCTTCCTCGACAACCCCCATGACCGGCAGCTCTCCAGCGTCCGCAGCGCCATCTTCATCGGCTCCGTCATCACCCTGCTGCTGATCGGCACGGGCCTGGTCATCTCCACCGTCGAGCAGCTGTACGAGCGCCGCCGGCTGCTGTCCACCCTCGACGCCCACGGCATCCGCCGCACCACACTGGGCTGGTCGATCCTGTGGGGGACCGCCATCCCGGTCGTCCTGGGGCTGGGCCTCGCGGTCGGCTGCGGGCTCGCGCTGGGGGCGCTGCTGCTGACCCTGATCGACAGCGGGGTGACGGTGGACTGGCCGGTGGTCGCCGGGATGGCCGGCATCGGCGCCGGAGTGATCCTCTTCGTCACCCTGCTGAGCCTGCCGCCGCTGTGGCGGATGATGCGGCCCGAGGGGCTGCGGACGGAGTGAGCGTGCCGACACCGAACCCGACACCGATACCGGCTGCGATACCGACGGCGACACCGGCCCGGGGCCGGGCGCCGGGGGCCGTCCGCTGGTGCCGCGATCTGGCGATGGGCGCCCGGTTCGCCGTCACCGGCGGCCGCAAGGGCTTCATCCGTACGGCGCTGACGGCGCTCGGCGTCGGACTGGGCGTGGCCGTCCTGCTGCTCGCGGCCGCCATCCCCGACGCCGTGGACGCGGCCATCAGCCGCAACAGCGCCCGCTCCACCCGGCCCGCGGCCGCCGGTTCCGGCCCCACGGACCACACCCTCCTGATCACCAACCTGAGCGGCGCCTACCGCGGTACGCCGGTCCGCGGCCGGATCGTACGGGCGGAGGGCCCGCACGCACCCGTCCCGCCGGGCCTGTCCCGGGTGCCCGGCCCCGGCGAGATGGCCGTCTCCCCCGCCCTCGCCGACCTGTTGGCCGCCCCCGACGGCGCGCTCCTCAAGGACCGCTTCGCGCATCTGCGGATCACCGGCCGGATCACCCGGGCGGGCCTGACCCACCCCGGCGAACTCCTCTTCTACGAGGGCAGCGACGCGCTGCGCGGCGCCACCCAGGACGTCGAGCGGATCACCGGATTCGGCGAGCGGAACAACGGGTTCCGCGCCAGCCCGCTGGTGGTCCTGGCCATCGTCGTGGGCTGCGTCGCCCTGCTCACACCGGTCGCCGTCTTCATCGCGACCGCGGTGCGGTTCGGCGGGGAGCGCCGCGACCGGCGGCTGGCCGCCCTCCGCCTCGTCGGCGCCGACCGGGCCACCACCCGCCGGATCGCCGCGGGCGAGGCGCTGGCCGGCGCCCTGCTCGGCCTGCTCACCGGCACCGCGCTCTTCCTCGCCGCGCGCGTCCCGATCTCCTCCCTCACCCTCGCCGGCAGTGGCGTCTTCCCCTCCGACGTCACACCGAACGCCGCGCTGACGGCCTTTGTCGTCCTGGCCGTGCCGTGCTGCGCGGTCGGCGTCACGCTGTTCACCATGCGGCGGGTCACCGTCGAACCGCTGGGCGTGACCCGTACGGCTCCGCCGCTGCGCCGCCGGCTGTGGTGGCGGCCGCTGCTGCCGGCCGCCGGGGTCGCGTGCCTCCTGCCGCAGGCGATCGGCGGGCTCTCCGCCGGCGACACCGCCACCATCCAGACGATCCTCGGCACCTCGCTCCTCCTGCTGGGCGTCGCGGCGCTGCTGCCCTGGCTGCTGGATGCCGCGGTGATGCGGCTGGGCCGCTCCGGACGCGGCAGCCAGTCCTGGCAACTCGCCATCCGGAGGCTGGAGTTGACCAGCGCCTCCGCCGCCCGCTCGGTCAGCGGGATCACCGTGGCGGTGGCCGGCGCCCTCGCCGTCCAGCTGCTGATGACCGGCACCGGCATCCAGGACGCGGCGGAACTCGTCCCCACCCGCTGGACCACCGCCGAGGCCCGCCAAGGCGCCGTGCCCGCCGCAAGCGCCGCCACGATGCAGGCCCGGCTCGCCGCGGCCGACGGCGTCCGCACCGCCCACACCCTGATCACGTCGTCCGCGGGCCCGGCCGCCCCGGCGCGCCCCGCCGCGCAGGACCCCGACCCCGAGCCCTACGCCCTGACCGTCGCCGACTGCGCCACCCTCCGCGAAGTGGCCCGCATCGGCTCCTGCTCCGACGGCGACACCTTCCTCGTCAAGGACGACGACTACGGCTCCTCCCCCCGCCCGGGGCAACGGCTGGCCCTCGGCCCGGCCGGCCGCCACGCGGACCACCGCCGCCCCGCCACCTGGACGGTCCCGGCCACCACCCGCCGTGTCGCCTCCCGGCACGCCGCCCCGCCCTGGATCGCCGGAGCCGGCCTGCTCGCCACGCCCGGCGCACTGGACGCCACCCGGCTGCGCCATCCCGCGGTCACCACGCTGCTGCTCCTCGACCCGGGCCGCCCCGACGCCATCGAGCACGTACGCAACGCCGCCGCCCTGATCGACCCCCGCATCGACGTGCTGGCGGCCGGCTACGGCGACACCGGCGACGACGTCCTGGACCTCACCCGCCGCGGCCTGACCGCCGGCGCCGTCGCCGTCCTCCTCCTGATCGGCTGCGGCCTGCTGCTGACCACCCTGGAACAACTCCACGACCGCGCCCGCCTCCTGTCCCATCTCGACGCCCTCGGCACGCCCCGCGCCCTCCTCGGCCGCTCCGTCCTGTGGCAGACCGCCCTCCCCGTCGCCCTCGGCCTCGCCCTCGCCCTCACCTGCGGCCTCACCCTGGGGGCGCTCCTCCTCCACATGGCGGGCCGCACTCTGCACCCCCAGTGGCCCGCCCTCCTCACCGTCACCGGCACGGCCGCCACCGTCATCCTGGGCGTCACCGCCCTTTCCCTGCCGCTCCTTTGGCGACTGATGCGGCCGGAGGGCCTCCGTACGGAGTGATCACGCGGCACGTCATAAGATCACCCCGCTCGCGCACCGGCACCCACGCCGGGCGGCACACCCAGGGGGATCTCCATGCGCAAACTCGTCTACTGCATCGCCTCCACCCTCGACGGCTTCATCGCCGGCCCGGACGGGGCGGACCCCACCGGCCCCGACGGCTTCTGGCCGATCCCCGGGGACTACATCGAGCACCTCACCACCGAACTCCCGGAAATCCTCCCCGTCCAGGCCCGCGCGGCCCTCGGCATCACCGCCGAGGGCACCCGCTTCGACACGGTCCTGGAAGGCCGCAAGACCTATGAGATCGGCCTCAAGGCGGGCCTGACCGACTGCTACCCGCACCTGCGCCACCTGGTCTTCTCCCGCACCCTGACCCAGAGCCCGGACCCGGCCGTGGAACTGGTCGCCACCGACCCGGTCGCCAAGGTGCGGGAGCTCAAGCAGCAGCCCGGCAAGGACATCTGGCTCCTCGGCGGCAGCGAGCTGGCCGGCGCCCTCTACCCGGAGATCGACCAACTCCTCATCAAGCTGGGCCCGTTGACCATCGGCTCCGGCATCCCCCTCTTCTCCCCCGGCACCGCGTTCGACCCGCGTACCTGGGACCTGACCGCCCACAGTGTCCTCAAGAGCGGCGCGGCGTTCTTGACCTATGACCGCCCGGCCGCCCCGTAACGAACAGGACCCGTATGCGCCCCCGCACCCCGACCCTGCTGGACCAAGTCGACTGGCTGATGGAAAGGGTGCCGGGGGCCCGGTTCGAGGTGCTGGGGGGCGAGATCTGTGTGACGCCGTTGCCGGATGCGGCGCATGCGTGCGTACTGACCGATCTCTCGCTTCTGTTCCTGGACGCAGGCCTGCGTGATGACAGGACACACGTCCTCCAGCGGGTCGGCGTCTGGCTACCTGGCGGCCCGTACGACTTCGCCATTCCCGACCTCTCCATCACCGACGACTTCGAGGGCCACGAGGTCGAATACAACTGCTGCGACCCGGCGATCTTCCGCCTGGTTCTGGAGGTGACCTCGAACAACTACGGCAATGAGCTGCGGTCGAAGGTCGCGGCGTACGCCGACGGCCGGATCCCTGTGTACGTGATCATCAACCGACGGGACGAGCGCATCCACGTCCTCACCGACCCGTCCGACGGCACATACCGCAGCCATCGCGTCCATGCCCCGGGCGAGCGCGTCACGCTTCCGGCCTCCATCGGCGTCGAGGTCGAACTCGATGTGGCGGCGATCCTCGAAACCGCCCGCCCCTGACACCTCGAACGGGCGAACGTGGTCATACGAGACGCATGCGGGTGGCCAGGCCTACGATGATGGCCTCGACACCAGCCAACAGAAGGCATCTGATGTCTGCAGCACCCGTCGAGCCGCCGCACCCGGACGGACCGCTGACGCAGCTCGCCGTGGCGAAAAGGCTCATGGAGCAGAACCCGGGCCACCGCGTCGAGATCATCGGAGGCGTCATCGTTGGGACCCCACCACCGAACGTTCCTCACGAGCGGGCGCTGAAGCGGGTCGCCGCCCCATTGGTCGCGGCAGGCCTGGACGACGGCGAGAAGTCGGAACTGTTCCACGGAATCGGCGTGTGGCTGCCTGACGGGCCTGAGAACTACGCCATCCCGGACCTGTGCCTGGTCGACGCCGATATCGAAGAACACAAGGTCACGGGCGACTGCTACAGCCCTGTGGTTTTCCGCCTCGTCCTCGAGGTCACGTCGAGCAACTACAACAACGACCTGCGGGCGAAAGTGGTCGCCTACGCCAACGCCAAGATCCCCGTCTACGTGATCATCGACCGCAAGCACGACCGCGTCCACGTTCTCACCGACCCGGCGGAGAACGGCTACGACAGCCACCGCGTGCACGCCGCAGGCGAGCAGATCACGCTTCCCGAATCGATCGGCGCGGAGGTCAAGCTCGACGTTGCGGAGCTCCTGGCAGCCGGCAGAAGCCAGGTCTGACCCGCCCCTACTCCACCACCCGCACCGGCAACAACCGCATAGCCTCCCGCAACGCCCCCGCGAACTCCTCGAATTCCGCCTGGCGGGCCGTGCCCGTCCGCATGGCGACGGCGATGCGACGCGACGGCTGGGGATCGGCGAAATAGCCGGTCGTCAGCAGATCATTACGAGCCGTCTCCACCCGCAGCGCCGTACGCGGCAGCAGCGTCACCCCGAGTCCGCCGGCCACGAGCTGGACCAGTGTCGACAGTCCGGCCGCGCTCGTCGTCACCGGGGCGCCCTCCTCCCGGCCCGCCTCGCGGCAGATGTCCAGGGCCTGATCGCGCAGACAGTGGCCCTCGTCCAGCAGCAGGAGATCGAGCTCCTTCAGCGCCTGCCGGGGGATGTCGGCGCGGCCGCCCAGCCAGTGTTCCTTGGGTGCGACCAGGACGAAGTCCTCGTCGAAGAGGGGGAGTTCGGTGACGTTGGGGACGCCGAGGGGGACGGCCAGGAGCAGCAGGTCGAGGCGGCCCTGGGCGAGGCCTTCGAGCAGCGAGGCGGTCTGTTCCTCATGGACCTGGAGGTCGAGGTCCGGGTACGAGCCGTGGGTGAGCCGCAGGACGGTCGGCAGGAGGTACGGGGCGACGGTCGGGATGACGCCCAGGCGCAGCACGCCGGTGAAGGGGGCGCGGGCCGCCTCCGCCTCCTCCATCAGGTCGCCGACGGCCTCCAGGACCGTACGGGCGCGGGCGGCGACCCGTTCCCCCGCGGGCGAGAGCAGCACCTTGCGCGTCGTACGCTCCAGAAGCTGTACGCCGAGCGCCTCCTCCAGCGCGGAGACCGCCCCGGACAGCGCGGGCTGGCTCATGCCGATCTCGGCGGCCGCCTCGCGGAAATGCAGATACTCGGCCACCGCCGCGAACGCCCGCAGCTGGGCCAGGCTGGGCTGGCGGGGCCGGCCGGCGCCGCTCACCGGTGAAGCCACTGATAACCACCTCCGATCAACATCAACCAGTCTAGCTATTTCCCTGATCAATGAGCACTGTGGCACTGTGTGAACCGTCCAAGCCCCAAGGAAAGCCGCCGAGACCCCCAAAAGGGGCAGTTGGCGTTGGCTTTTCCCCCGCTGCAAGGAGAGCGCGTGCTCACTGTCGGTGACAAGTTCCCCGAGTTCGACCTGACCGCCTGCGTCTCGCTCGAGTCCGGCAAGGAATTCGAGCAGATCAACCACAAGACCTACGAGGGCAAGTGGAAGATCGTCTTCGCGTGGCCCAAGGACTTCACCTTCGTGTGCCCCACCGAGATCGCCGCCTTCGGCAAGCTGAACGAGGAGTTCGCCGACCGCGACGCGCAGATCCTCGGCTTCTCCGGTGACTCCGAGTTCGTGCACCACGCCTGGCGCAAGGACCACCCGGACCTGACCGACCTGCCCTTCCCGATGCTCGCCGACTCCAAGCACGAGCTCATGCGTGACCTGGGCATCGAGGGCGAGGACGGCTTCGCGCAGCGCGCCGTCTTCATCGTCGACCAGAACAACGAGATCCAGTTCACGATGGTGACCGCCGGTTCCGTCGGCCGTAACCCCAAGGAGGTCCTGCGGGTTCTGGACGCCCTGCAGACCGACGAGCTGTGCCCCTGCAACTGGTCGAAGGGCGAGGACACCCTCGACCCGGTCGCGCTCCTCTCCGGCGAGTGAACTGACCTCTGAACGGAACGGAAGGCTGATCCGACATGGCTCTCGACGAGCTCAAGTCCGCGGTACCGGACTACGCCAAGGACCTGAAGCTGAACCTCGGTTCGGTGATCGGCAACAGCGACCTGCCCCAGCAGCAGCTGTGGGGCACGGTGCTGGCCTGCGCGATCGCCTCGCGGTCGCCGAAGGTGCTGCGTGAGCTGGAGCCGGAGGCGAAGGCGAACCTCTCCGCCGAGGCGTACACGGCGGCCAAGTCCGCCGCCGCCATCATGGCGATGAACAACGTCTTCTACCGCACCCGGCACCTGCTGTCGGACCCGGAGTACGGCAACCTCCGTGCCGGTCTGCGGATGAACGTCATCGGCAACCCGGGCGTGGAGAAGGTCGACTTCGAGCTGTGGTCGCTGGCCGTCTCGGCCATCAACGGCTGCGGTATGTGCCTGGACTCGCACGAGCAGGTGCTCCGCAAGGCCGGCGTGGACCGCGAGACGATCCAGGAGGCCGTCAAGATCGCCTCCGTCCTGCAGGCCGTGGCCGCCACGCTGGACGCCGAAGCGGCGCTGGCGGAGTAAGTCCCCGGCACCGGCACCCCCATGCACGGAACCCCGCAGATGCGTCTGCGGGGTTCCGTGCGTTTCTGCGGGGTTCGCGTGTGCTGCGGCGTTCCGTGCGTGCCGCGGCGTTCCCTGCGTGGGGGTGCCGCCCGGCCGCCCGGCCGCCCTATCCGTCGGCCGCCGGGCGTCGTTCCGTGGGCGCCACCCCGATCGCGGTGGCCCCGTGCGGTCGGGGCGTCATCCGCAGCGCCTGTTCCTTGGAGTACGAGCGGAGATAGCCGACGACCGTGTTGGTGACCGCCACCAGGGGGACGGCGACGACCGCCCCGCCGATGCCCGCGATCAGGCTGCCGGAGGCGACCGAGAGGATCACGGCGAGGGGGTGGACCCGTACCGCGCGGCCCAGGATGAACGGCTGCAGGACATGGCCCTCGATCTGATTGACGGCCAGGACGATCGCCAGCACCATCAGCGCCGCGAAGACGCCCTGGGTGACCAGCGCGACCACACAGGCCAGCGCGCCGGAGACCACCGCGCCCACCAGGGGGATGAACGCGAAGAGGAAGATGAAGACGGCGAGGGGGACGGCCAGCGGCACATCAAGGACCCACAGCCCGATGCCGATGAAGATGGCGTCGATCAGGGCGACGATGACCGTGCCGCGGACGTAGGCGGTCAGCGTCCGCCAGGCCCGCGGTCCGGCGCCCGCCACGCCCTCACGTGCTGCGCCCGGTACGAGCTTGAGCACCCAGCCCCAGATGCGGGGGCCGTCGTAGAGCAGGAACAGCGTGGTGAACATCGCCAGCAGGATGCCGGTGAAGACCTCCAGGATGACGGTGACGCCCTCCAGGCCGGCCGTGGTGATCGCCTCGGTGTTGTGGCCGACCGCGTCCTGGAGGTTCTTGGCGATCTGGTTGATCTGACTCTCGGTCACATGGAACGGGCTCTTGAGCAGCCATTCCTTCAGCTCGGTGATGCCCTTCTGGATCTGGCCGGCCACCGAGTCGATGTTGTCCTGAACCTGCCAGACGACGAACCAGCCGACCAGGCCCATCACCACGAAGCCGCCGATGAAGGTCACCGCCGTCGCCGGCCCGCGGGGCAGCCCGCGTTGGCGCAGCCAGGCCACGGTGGGCTGCAGCAGCGCGGTGATCAGCATCGCCGCGGTGAAGGAGAGCACCACCAGCTCGATGGTGGTGATGACCCGGGCCAGCACCCACAGCGTCCCGGCCAGCACCAGAAGCCGCCAGCCGACCTCGGCGGCGACCCGTACGCCCCACGGCACCGCCGCGACGGGATCCGGGCGGGCCGCGACGGCGGGCGCGTAGGAGGGCGGCGCGGGAACGGAGTCGGGCGGCGGGAGGGCGGCGGACGGCTCGTCCGACGCGGCCTCCCGCGGCACGCCGTCGACGGTCTCCGGGACACCCGGTACGGCGGTGCGGGTGGCGGTGAGCGTTCCGGCCGAGCCCTCCGCGGCGACGGCGACGGCCGGTGCGTAGGAGGGCCGCGCGGGGACGCCGTCGGGCGCGTACTCGGCACGCCTCAGCTCTTCCGGGTCGCCGGCCTCCGCCCGGCGGCGCTGCTCCTCGAGCCGCTGGGCGAGCCGCGTCAGACCGGCGCCGAGGCCGCCGACCCACTGAGGCAATCTGGACATGTCGCTTCCTCTTCCCCTCCCCTACGCCACACCTGACGGCACGACGTTACCTGTGCCGGATACGCGAAACCCCCGACGCTGACGCAGTCGGGGGTTTCGCAAGCACTGGGTGCCGCCGGTATGACCCGGTGGCTGCCGGTACGGCCTAGTACCAGCTGTTGGCCTGCCAGAACGACCAGGCGCCGCAGGGGCTGCCGTAGCGGTCGTTCATGTAGTTCAGGCCCCACTTGATCTGGGTGGCCGGGTTGGTCTGCCAGTCGGCACCGGCCGACGACATCTTCGAGCCCGGCAGGGCCTGGACCAGTCCGTACGCACCGGAGGAGGCGTTGGTGGCGCGGTAGTTCCAGCCGGACTCGTGGTCCACTATGTTGCTGAAGCACTGGAACTGGTCGCCGGCCATCATGCCGCGCGCGAGGGCCTGGGTCTCGGCGATGGTGTACGAGCTCTTGCCGAGAAGGTTGCTGACATCGCGCTCCGCGGAGCGGGATGCGGCCAGCTCCTTCTTCTTGCGCGCGTCGGCCTCCTTCTTCGCCTTGGCCTCGTCCGCCGCGTCCTTCTTGGACTGCGCGGTCTCCGCCGCTGCCTTACGGGCGGCTTCCTGTGCCGACTTCAGGGCTGCCGCATCCGCCTGGGTGGACGCGTCGTCCGCCTGCTGCGTCAGGGAAGCCGTCTGCACCTGTGCCTGTGCGCCCGCGGGGATGTCGGCGATCGTCGCATCGGCGGCGGTGGCCTCGGCGTTGACCGAGGCGGGCTGCCCTGCGGCGACGCCGACGACAGCGCCGACGGTGGTGACCGCGGTGGCGGATGCCACGGCGAATCCCCGGACCGAGATCCGGCTCACACGTTTTCCTTCCAGCATCGCCCGCATAGGTGACCTCGCGGACGCAATCGTGCCCCTGGCGCTGGTCTCCCCTTGTTCCGGACCCAGTTGAGCGGGCGGGACCGGCTGGTCACGGGAGGCACTGGCCCGGTACGTCCCCCTCGGGGGTCCGCGTGGTGCTCGGGCGGCATACGGCGACTCGCTATGAAGTTCGGTTGTTCCGCACCTCTGTGGATGCTGGTGGTGCCGTATGCGGGGCCTGACAGGACCCAGACTCTGCCCGAACGGGCCACCGCGAATCAATTCCCGGCCGGGTGTGAAAGCTCACACCTCGTTTACGCCTCAGTATTTTCGGATATCCCCGCGCACACGCGCGCCGCCCGGCTAAGCTCCTTCGCTTCGCCGGGCGGCGCGGTGGTTCACAACGGGTCAGATCCTGCCGTCCTCCAGCATTTCGGTCACCAGTGCGGCGATCGGCGACCGCTCGGAGCGGTTGAGGGTGACATGGGCGAAGAGCGGATGCCCCTTCAGCTTCTCGACGACCGCGACCACTCCGTCGTACCGCCCGACCCGCAGATTGTCCCGTTGTGCGACGTCATGGGTGAGTACGACGCGGGAGTTGGCCCCGATACGGGACAGAACGGTCAAAAGGACGTTCCGTTCCAGCGACTGGGCCTCGTCGACGATGACGAACGCGTCGTGCAGCGACCGCCCGCGGATGTGCGTGAGCGGCAGCACCTCCAACATGCCGCGCCCCACCACCTCTTCGATGACGTCCTTGGTGGTGACCGCCGAGAGGGTGTCGAACACGGCCTGCGCCCAGGGGCTCATCTTCTCGGCCTCGCTGCCCGGAAGGTAGCCCAGCTCCTGCCCGCCGACGGCGTACAGCGGCCGGAAGACCATCACCTTGCGGTGCTGCTGGCGCTCCAGCACGGCCTCCAGGCCCGCGCACAGCGCCAGCGCCGACTTGCCCGTACCGGCCCGGCCGCCCATCGAGACGATGCCGACCTCCGGGTCCAGGAGCAGATCCAGCGCGATCCGCTGCTCGGCGCTGCGGCCGTGGATCCCGAACGCCTCCCGGTCGCCGCGCACCAGCCGGACCCCGCCGTCCGCGGTGACCCGGCCGAGCGCCCTGCCGCGCTCGGACTGCAGGACCAGTCCGGTGTGCACGGGAAATTCCTCGGCGCCCGGTACGTCGGCGAACTCGGCGGCGAACAGGTCGTCCACCTGGTCCGCGGAGATGGCCAGTTCGGCCATGCCCGTCCAGCCGGAGTCGGTGATCGCCAGCTCGGCGCGGTACTCCTCGGCCAGCAGCCCCACCGAGGACGCCTTGATGCGCAGCGGCAGGTCCTTGGAGACGACCGTGACGTCATAGCCCTCGGCCTGCAGATTGCGGGCCACCGCGAGGATCCGGGAGTCGTTGTCACCGAGCCGGAAGCCGGCGGGCAGGATGCCCGGGTCGGAGTGGTTCAGCTCGACCCGGAGGCTGCCGCCGAGCCCGCCGATGGGGATGGGGGCATCCAGCCTTCCGTACTGGACCCGGTACTCGTCCAGCAGCCGGAGCGCCTGCCGTGCGAAGTAGCCGAGCTCGGGATGGTGCCTCTTGGCCTCCAACTCCGTGACGACGACGACCGGAAGGACGACTTCGTGTTCCTCGAAGCGGGACATGGCGCCTGGATCCGCCAAAAGGACACTGGTGTCGAGAACGTAGGTGCGCCGGCCGTTCTCACGGCGCTTGTTGCTGTTCACCACGGGTGGACGAACCCCCTCGGATGAGGTTGGGGTGCGACGGCGTCGCGGGGGACAGGACCGGCTTCAGGCCACGATGCACGGGCCGAACGCCGGCCCTCCGCGTCGTCCGTGCGGTCCGCACGATCGTCCGTGATGTGCAAAGGGCCTCCCGGGCGGACGACCCCATGCCGTCCGCTGAGATACGGCGCCCGTTGTCTTGTTCTGGACGCCGACCTGCAAGGGATATTCCCTCGATGGCCCGACCCCATGCCACGGCATATGACACACGCTTGATGAACCTTTGGTTACGGCCGCCGCCACCGCGCCGGGGTCCGGCGCGCCGCGCGGGGCGGGGCCGGACGGGGGCAGCGGGTGGGGCCGGGGGCCGAGCGGGCGGGGCCGGGCTGCGCCGAGCGGGTGTCAGCGGGCGGGGCGGGGGGCTCAGCGGGACGCGCCGGGCCGCGTGTCACCGAGTTGCGCGGGGCGGGTGACACCGGGCTGTGGCCGGGGGGCTTACCGGGTGCGGGCCGGGCTGGTTTGGCCGGGCGGCGCGGGGCGGCGTGCGGCGGCGCGGGCCGGGCTGGTTTGGCCGGGCGGCACGGGCCCGGGAGCCCTTGAGCCCGGGAGCCCAGGAGCCCTTGAGCCCGGGAATAACCCTCCCGTCCCGCCGCGTTGTGGCCCCGCAGGGGGCCCTCGCGTCCCCTACGGGATGCGTTCGACCGTCCCCTAGAAGCCGTAACGCCGGTGCCGGGCTGCGTAGTCGCGCAGCGCGCGCAGGAAGTCGACCTTGCGGAAGGCCGGCCAGAAGACCTCGCAGAAGTAGTACTCCGAATGGGCGCTCTGCCAGAGCATGAAGCCCGACAGCCGCTGCTCGCCGCTGGTGCGGATCACCAGGTCCGGGTCGGGCTGGCCACGGGTGTAGAGGTGCTCGGAGATCAGGTCGATGTCGACGATCTCGGCGAGCTCCTCGAAGGAGGTGCCGCGCTCGGCGTGGTCCAGCAGCAGCGAGCGCACCGCGTCGGCGATCTCCTGACGGCCGCCGTAGCCGATCGCCACATTCACCAGGATGCCCGTGTTCTCGAGCGTGGCCTGTTCGGACTCCTTCAGCACCCGCTGCGTGGCCTCGGGCAGCAGATCGCGGTTGCCGACGTGATGCACCCGCCAGCGGCCGTCCGCGGCCAGATCGCGCACGGTGTTCTCGATGATGCCCAGCAGCGGCTTCAGCTCGCCCTCGGGCCGGTCGAGGTTGTCCGTCGACAGCAGCCAGAGTGTGACGACCTCCACATCGGTCTCCGCACACCACCCCAGCAGCTCACCGATCTTGGCCGCGCCCGCCTGGTGGCCCTGCTCGGTGGTCCGCCCGTCGGCCCGCGCCCAGCGCCGGTTACCGTCCAGGATGACGCCGATGTGCTTCGGCACCTGGGCGTGGTCCAGGCGGCCCTCCACCCGGCGCGCGTACAGCCGGTAGACCAAATTGCGCAGTGCGGGCGGATAAGGGATGCGCACCCCGGAAGATCGCGTCATATGTGGTCCAGCCCCTCCGTGCCGAAATGGCCATCGCCCCGTCGCCTCAAGGGGGCAACTTTACTTCTCGGGTGTGTCGACGGCCCAATCAGGTGTGTCACAAGTACGTGATAGGGAGATGAGCATGACTGGCACAACTGACTACCGCGCCGTGGATTCGCGCTACGACTCCATGGAGTACCGGCGCACCGGCCGCAGCGGTCTGAAACTCCCCGCCATCTCCCTCGGACTGTGGCACAACTTCGGGGACGACCGCACCCTGACCTCCCAGCGGGCGATCCTGCGCCGGGCCTTCGACCTGGGCATCACCCACTTCGATCTGGCCAACAACTACGGTCCGCCACCCGGGTCAGCCGAGCTGAACTTCGGGAAGATCTTCGCGCAGGACTTCCGGCCCTACCGCGACGAGATGATTCTCTCCACCAAGGCCGGATATCTGATGCACCCCGGGCCGTACGGCGAATGGGGTTCGCGGAAATACCTCCTCTCGTCGTTGGATGCGTCACTGAAGCGGATGGGTGTCGATTACGTCGATATCTTCTACTCGCACCGCTTCGATCCCCACACCCCGCTCGAGGAGACGATGGGCGCGCTGGCGTCCGCGGTCCACCAGGGCAAGGCGCTGTACGCGGGCGTGTCGTCCTACAACGCCGAGCAGACCCGTGAGGCGGCGGGCATTCTGCGCCAGATGGGTGTCCCGGCGCTGATCCACCAGCCCTCGTACTCGATGATCAACCGCTGGACCGAGGACGACGCCCTGCTGGACACCCTCGAGGCCGAGGGCATGGGCTGCATCTCCTTCGCGCCGCTGGCGCAGGGCATGCTCACCGACAAGTACCTGCACGGCATCCCCGAGGGCTCGCGCGCCTCCCTGGGCAAGTCCCTGGACCCGGGTCTGCTGTCCGAGGACGTCGTGGGGCGCCTGCGCGGCCTCAACGACATCGCCACCCGGCGCGGCCAGTCGCTGGCGCAGCTCGCCCTGCGCTGGGTGCTGCGGGACGAGCGGATGACCTCCGCGCTGATCGGGGCCAGCAGCGTGACCCAGCTGGAGGCGAATGTCGCGGCGCTCGACGGCCCCGGGCTCACGGAGGCGGAGCTGGCCGAGATCGATCGGTTCGCGACGTCGACGGAGGGCGTGAACATCTGGGCGAGGCGGGGCTAGCTCCGTACGGCGTGGTGGGCCGGGGCAGGAGCCGCAGGGGGTTGCGGTGGCTGGTGACGGCCCGGTGGCCGAGCGGCCGAGCGGCCCGGCGGCCCGGCGGCACAAAAAAAGCGGGCCGGTCCGTGGGGGGGATACGGACCGGCCCGAGGGGGGGTTTCCACCATAACCCCGGTGGAGGGGTGATGCGTGCACCTCGTTTGTTCGCGGCGCGCCGCGGCCCACCGGCCAAGGACCCCGGCGGGCCGCTCGGGCCGGGGCCGTGGCCCCCTCAGTCCGAGGCCCCGGCTCCCAGGAGCAGCCCGCCGAATGCCCCAATGATCATGAATGGCCCGAATGGCATGACCTTGGGGCCACCCCGTCTGACCAGCATCAGCGCCGCTCCGTAGGCGGCGCCGATCAGTACTCCTGCCGCGCCCCCGGCGACGACGGTGCGCCAGCCGTACCACCCAAGGGCGATGCCCAGGGCGATCGCCAGCTTGACGTCACCCAGGCCGATGCCCCTCGGATTGACGGCGAACAACAGGAGATAGAACACACCCAGCGCCAGCCCGCCCAGCAGCGCCCGCCGCCACGCCCCGCTCTCGCCGGTCAGCCCGCCGACGAGCCCCAGCGCCCCGGCCGCCACGGCCGCGAGCGGCAGCGTCAGCACGTCCGGGAGGCGCCGCACCCGCCAGTCGACGGCGGTCAGGAGCACCGCGACCGGCGCCATCGCCAGCCAGACGGCGAGCTCGGGCCGCGCTCCCGTGGCCGCCGCGAGCGCCGCGCAGACCAGCGCGGTGCCCACCGCCGGCGCGGGCGCCCCCAGCCCGTACACCCCGCACCCGGGCTCCGGACACCGCCCGCGCCCCAGCCACCCCCGCGCCGCCCCCGTGATCACATGCCCGCCGGGACAGACCGCGCGCCACTCCTCCTCGGGCTCGACGGCCATCCGGTGAACGGGCCGCGGTATGAGCAGCCCGGCCGCGGCCCCGTAGGCGGCGGCGAGAACCATCAGCAGGACCGACATGCCCCGACCCTAGACGCGACTGCGCGCGGGGCTCGCCCTTACCGGTCTCTCCCTGTACCGGTCTCCCTCTGTACCCGTCTCACCCTTACCCGTCTCTCCCGGCGGCTGATAGAACGACGGGCATGGCACGTTGGCAGAACGGCACCGGACGGTTCGTCAGCGCGGAGGCCGGCACCGGGCTCGGCGCCGGCCTCCCGTTGGAGATCGCGGCGTCCTACCGTGCCCGCGCCCGTGGCCTGTTGGGACGCGACGGTATCGAGGGGGCACTGCTGCTGACCCCGGCGAGCGGGGTGCACACCTTCCGGATGCGGTTCGCGATCGATGTCGCCTATCTGAGCCGCGACTTGACCGTCCTGGCCGTACGCACCATGCCCCCCGGCCGCCTGGGCCGCCCACGCCTGCGGGCCCGGCACGTCCTGGAGGCGGAGGCGGGGGCGATGGAGAAGTGGGGGCTGCGGGCGGGCCTTCGCCTCACGGTGGAGCCGGACGGCCCGGCCGGCGAACAGTGAAAAAGGACGGCGGTCAGCGGCCGTTCACGAGCCGTGCGTCACGACCCCGTGCGTCACGACCCCGTGCGCGGGAAGCTGACCTCGACCCGGCGGTTCTTCTTGCGGCCCGCCTCGGTGGCGTTGTCGGCGATCGGGTACTGCTCGCCGTAGCCCCGGATCTCGAACGTCACCGATGAGCCGAGCTCGTTGGCCAGCTCGCGCTGGACGGCGTTGGCGCGCTGCTTGGACAGCGTCAGGCCGTGTGTCGCGGAGCCGAGGTTGTCGGTGAAGCCGAAGACCCGTAGGCGGGAGGCGTTCTGCTTCTTGACCTCGGTGGCGATGGCGTCGATGCGCGAGAGCGCGTCGGGCGAGAGTTTGGCGCTGTTCTTGTCGAAGAGGACCTCGGCCTGGAGCGAGAAGGTCACATTGTCGTTGGTGTCCTGGCGGCGCTCGGACCCGTCGTCGGTCTCCACGATGGACTTGATGTTGAGGACCTTGGAGGGCGCGAGCTTGGCGCCCTGGACCATGCGGAGGTCGGGGTCGTTGGGGTCGATGCGGACCGGGGGTTCGGAGTTCTCCGTGATGCCGGGTGGGTCGGCATGGGCCGTCGGCGTGGTCGGTGCCGCGGTCAGCAGCAGCGCGAGGCCCGCCGTGAGGGCCGTACGGACGGCGCAGGCGGTCCGCGAACGGCGGGGCGGTGGGGGCGTCTCGGTCATCGGCCCGCTCAATCCGTGATCTGGACGCTGGCCGGCGGCAGGGTCGGCAACTCGAAGTCGACTTCGGTCACCTTGGCCGGCGGCGCCGGGAACTGCGCGAAAATCGGGCTGCTGGCGCCCGGCCGCAGTCCGCTCAGGCCCGTCGTACACAGGCATTCGTTGTTGGTGTCTCGCAGCACCAAGTACCTCTTCTTGCCGGCCTTGTCGACGAGCGTGGCTCCGGAGACGGAGGAACGGGACTGCATCTCGGCCTCGTTGGAACGCCAGTCGATGGCGTTGAAGACGCGGGTGCCGCCGTTGGTCACCGTGCCGGTGACCGTGACGAAGCCGCCGGAGTCACGGACGACGGAGTGCAGCCGGACGACGATCCCGTCCGGTCCCTTCATCTCCGCGATCACCGCGTCGGATTCGGCCGCCGGAGTGCCGCGGCCGTTGTCCTTCGGAGCGGCGGTGCTCCGGGCCGACGGTTTGTTGCTCCCCGTCGTGCGGGATCCGCCGTTGTCACCACCGCAGCCGGCGACAACGAGCGCCAGGCCGACAGCGCTCGCCATGGCGACCGCTCGTCTGGCGGCCTTCGTGGTGCGCCGAGTGCTCATGGGTCCGATTCCTTTGATCGTCGAGTGAGTCGATGGGCCGGGTCGGGTGGATGCAGGCGATTCAGGGCAGTGGGGGGTTCAGGTGGCTCAGGTGACTCAGGGGACTCAGGGGTGGCTGCCGGGGGTGAGGGAATTCGGGCGGTCAGTGCGCCAGATGTACGGCGAACAGGTCGGAGGCGTCAGGGAAGTCCTCGGGCTTGTCCGGGTCCAGCGTCCAGCTTTTACCCTCGCAGGTGAGTTCGCGGGGCGGCGCATTGCCTCCCGGTCCCTTTCCATCCTTTCCTCCTTCTCCCTTGCCGTTCCTTCCTCCCTTGCTCCCTTTGTCGGGGTTCCCGCTCTTTCCGTCATTCGGTGGGGCGGGGGCCAGCGAACACTTCGGTACGACGACGGCCTTGGCGTTGGCCGTCGCGTGTTTGCTCTCGGTCCCGGGGATGACGGAATCACCCACGGTGTTACGGGTCTTGACCGTCACGGCGAACGACGTGGGCCAGGAGTCCGGGGTGCACACGGAGACCTCGGCGTCGTTCTGCTCCGCGAACCAGCCCGCGTTCCGGCAGGCGGCACCCGAGGGGACGCCGCGTCCGTTCAGCAGGTCTTCCCAGGACGTGGGGTCGTCCTTGGCGCCACCGTTGCCGAGCGCGGCCAGAAAGCCCTTGCTCAGTTGCTCTTTGTACTTCTGGCCCGCGGCGACCGCGGCCGCGTCGGCGGCCGTCTGCGCGCCGTTGCGGGTGGCCGCTGCCTGGCCGACGGCGAAGAGCGCGAACGCGAGGAAGAGCAGGCCCGCGACCGCCACGATGTACAGCGGAGCGGCCTGCCCGGTGTCACGCCGTCGGCGGCGCGCGATGCTACCCGTCACGGCATGGGCGACGGCTAGATGCCGACCACGTCGGAAATCTTGTCCGAGATGGCGTGCGCGATCTGGCTGCCGAAGTCCGTGGTCGACAGTACGAGCACGATCGCCACGACCACCGCGATGATGCCCAGGTACTCGATCGAGGTCTGTCCCCGGTCGTTCCCCAAAACCCGCTTCGCCATCGTCTTCCCCTTCATGGGCGGCCGGCCCGCTCTGGTCCGGCTGGTCTGCCCCCGTGGTGCCGGCACGCCGGTGCGCGCTCAGGACACGTGAAAAGTACGCCGGAACAGGGTTCCCGGAACAGGGATTCCGAACCCCTTCCTTCGTGAGGAAGATGAACGGGCGATGCAACGGCGTGTTTCGGCCAGTCAACCGCACCTCGACCACCCCCGCTCCCCCTCCGGGATCATCCGGCACTCCGACACCTCGTGGACCGGCCGGCTCGCTCGTACCAGGGTGCGAGGGAGGCCGCCAGACACACACTGTGGCACAACTCGTTGCTCCTGCGAAGATGTTGGCGGGAAGCGGGCCGTGCAACGACCGCTTCCGGCCGCACGCGAGGCCGGGTGGGCGGGGTTGGCGGAGACTCGGGTGGCAATGTGCATCCGCAAGGGTGAGCCGCACCAGCGGCAGGTGTGGAGGGTCTCACGACGAAGGCGGCGAAGGCGGTGAAGATGACGGAGGTGACGGAGGGGTGAGGGCGAAGAGCGCCCCGGTGGGAGCGGGCGGTGGCTCTCGCACGGTTCACTTGCCCATCAGGGAGCCGAAGTTGCTGCCCGAGCCCAGGAAGAAGCCGGCGACCAGCAGAATCATCGTGGCGGGAACCATGAAGGTGGTGATCACCATGGTGGCCTTGGGGACCGCGCGGGTGGCGCGGCGGCGGGCGTTCTGGGCGTCGGTGCGGCGCATGTCGTTGGCGATCTGGATGAGCGTGTCGACGATCGGGGAGCCCAGTTCCTCGCCCTGCTGAAGGGCCGTCACGAATTGGGCGACCTGTTCGGAGTCATTGCGTTTGCGCAGTTCGTCGAAGGCCATCCGGCGGCTGACGCCCATGTCCATCTGGCGGAGGGTGATGCGCAGTTCGTCGGCCCAGGGGCCCTCGTACTTCTCCGCGACCCGGTCCAGAGCCTGGCGGAAACCGAGCCCCGCGCTGACGACGACGGCGAGGACGTCCAGGAAGTCCGGAAGGGTGCGTTCGATGGTGTCCTTGCGCTGGCGGATCGCGGCCCAGATGCCGACCTCGGTCCAGAAGAAGGCGAAGAGCAGCATGAGGATGCCGAGGAGGGGCTGATCGCGGAGGAACATCACCGCGGCGGCGAAGAGGCCCAGGGCGCCGTAGACGGCGCGGCGCGCGGCATAGCGGTCGACGGTGAGGCCGCCGGGGTTGCCGGCCTGGTCGATGCGGCGGCGGACCTTCGCGACGCGCTTGTTGCCCATGAGGCGCAGGACGAGGGGCGCGTGGCGCATGCCCATGCGGTCCACGGCCGAGCCGACGACCGTCGTACGGGTCGAGCCGACCTCCAGGGACAGCGCGAGGTCCGGCGGGAGTCTGGCCTCGCGGCGGTAGAGCGCGATGCCGCAGCAGATGCCGACGACCGAGAGGGCGAAGGCGAGGGCCAGCAGGATTCCGATTCCCGTTCCCATAGGTGTACCCGAGACCCGTTCCTAGACGTCGATTTTGGCGAAGCGGCGGATGAAGAAGAAGCCCAGGGCGTAGAGGGCGAAGGCCACGACGACGGCCAGCTGGCCGAGGAAGGTGGAGGTCATGCGGTCGATGGCGCCCGGTGCGATGCGGTTCATCAGGAGGAGGGTGCCGATGCCCAGGAGCGGGACGACATAGGCCGTGACGACGACCTGGGAGAGCTGGGTGCGGACCTCGCGGCGGGTTTCCTTGCGCTCTTCGAGGGTCTTGGTGAGGTTGCGAAGGGAGCCGACGACGGTGCCGCCCGCGCGGTTGGCGAGCACGAGGGTGGTGACCAGGACGACGAGTTCGCGGGAGGGGAGGCGTTCGGCGAGCTCGCCGAGGGCCTCGTCGAGGGAGTGGCCGACGGCGAGCTTGTCGGAGACCTTGGCCAGCTCCTCGCCCGCGGGGGCCTCCAGTTCTTCGGCGGCCATGCCCAGTGCCGTGCGCAGGGCGAGGCCGGCCTGGGTGGCGTTGGCGAGGATCCGGGAGAGTTCGGGGAGCTGGTTGATGAATTTCTCGATGCGCTTCTGGCGTTGCCAGTTGAGGAAGGCGGCGGCGGCCCAGACGGCGACGAGTGCGGCGATCGGGCCGAAGAAGGGGGCGAGGGTGGCCTGCGCGATCAGCCAGAGCGCGATGACCGCGGCGAGGAGGTAGACGAAGAATTCGCCGGGGGTCAGGTCCAGGCCGGTGGCGGCCAGCCGCATCTCCAGGCGGCGGCCGAAGCGGGTGCCGCGCAGGGTGCGGTCGACGGACGGGAAGCGGCGGCGGCGCCGGGGGGCGGGCAGTCCGCTCTCGTCGGCGAGGCGGTCGACGATGGCCTGCCGCTGGGCTCGGCCGGTGGCGTAGACGCGTACGCCGATGACGGCCAGCACCCCGCACAGCAATGTGGCGCCGAGGGCGAGCAGGGGCAGGGCGGTCGAGGCGGCCGTCATCGGCCCCCCGGCGGCAGTGGTCAGGGCCCAGCCGGTCATGACATGGCCTTCCGGGTGGCGAGCTGGTCGTCGGTGGTCGCCACGCCGAAGGCGGGCGGGGTGGGCTCGCCGGCCATGAAGAGGCGTTCGGCGACCCGGCGGGGCAGCGGGAAGTAGCGGAAGGCGCCGTGGACGATGCGGTCGGCGCCCATCGGTTCGGCGTCGAAGCGGCAGATGGTCGCGAGCCGGTAGTCCTCGTGGCCGCGCGAGTCGAGGAGGGCGATCTCGCTGATCCGGCGGGAGCCGTCGGCGTGCCGGGTGAGCTGGACGAGGCAGTCGACGGCGCTGTTGATCTGGTCCCGCAGCGCCTCGAAGGGGATCTTGACGTCCGACATGGAGGCCAGGGTCTGCAGCCGCATCAGGGCGTCCTCGGCGCTGTTGGCGTGGACGGTGGCGAGCGAGCCGTCGTGGCCGGTGGACATCGCCTGGAGCATGTCGAGGGTTTCGCCGCCGCGGACCTCGCCGACGATGATGCGGTCGGGGCGCATGCGCAGGGAGTTGCGTACCAGGTCGCGGATGGTGATGCGGCCCTTGCCCTCGACGTTCGGGGGGCGCGATTCCAGGCGGATGACATGGGACTGCTGGAGCTGGAGTTCGGCGGCGTCCTCGACGGTGATGATGCGTTCGCCGTCGGGGATGAGGCCGGAGAGGGCGTTGAGGAGGGTGGTCTTGCCCGCGCCCGTGGCGCCGGAGACCACGACGTTGAACTTGGCGCGCACCAGTCCCGCCAGCAGCATCAGCATCTGTTCGTCGAGGGTGCCGATGCCGATGAGTTCGGCGAGGGTGTAGGCGCGGGGGAAGCGGCGGATGGTGAGGGTGGCGCCGTTGAGGGCGAGCGGCGGGATGATGACGTTGACGCGTTCGCCGGACGGCAGGCGGGCGTCGACCATCGGGTTGGACTCGTCGACGCGGCGGTTGACGGTGGAGACGATCCGCTCGATGGTCTGCATCAGCTGCTCGTGCGAGGCGAAGCGTACGGGCAGCAGCTCGACCCGGCCGGACCGCTCGACGTACACCTGGTCCGGGCCGTTGACCATGATCTCGGTGATGGAGGCGTCCTCCAGCAGCGGCTCCAGCACGCCCAGTCCGAGCGCCTCGTCGACCACCCGGCGGATGAGCTGGGAGCGTTCGGCGGTGGACAGGACGGGGCCCTCGCGGCTGATGATGTGGCCCAGGACGCGTTCCAGGCGGGAGCGGCGCTCGGCGGCGCTCAGCGAGGACATCTCGGCGAGGTCGATCTCTTCGAGCAGTTTGGCGCGGTAGACGGCGACCAGATGGCTGTCGTGGCGGGCCTCGCCGGGCGGCTCGGGGGCGACGATCCGGGCTTTCAGGCTCATCGCGGCGGTGCTCCTAGTCCTGTGGGTGGTGGTTGCGCCGGCACTACGGGGCTCCTTCGTCCGTGCCGGCCGCGGCGTTCGGGGTGTCGTGGGTGGGGGTGGGCATGGTGGCGCTGCGACGGGCGGTGCCGAAGTCGACGCCAGGGATGACGGAGGGGATGTGCACGGTCGCGGTGGCACGGACCGCGTCCGTGCCGCCGGGGGTCACCGAGACCGTGGCGCCCTTGCCGATCCAGCCGCTCATCGCGGCCCGGCCCGCGGCGGCCGGGTCGCTCTCGCGGTCGGTCTCGTCCAGGGATGCCGTACGGGCCGCGGCGCGGGCGCCCGTGCCGGCCTGCTGGACGGCGTAGGCGCCCAGGCCCAGTTGGACCACGGCCAGCGCGACGGCCAGCAGCACCGGCAGGAAGCCGAGGAATTCGATGGACACCTGGCCGCGGTCGCGACCGGGCCGCCGGGCGGGGGCGGGGCGTGCGGCCGTCATCCTCGGGCCTCCTTCACGGCGCCGGCCGAGCCGGTCACCGTCCAGGGGAGGGTGCCCGCGCCGGGGAACAGCACCGGGACCTTGATGCGGACCGTGGCCTGCCACAGCCCGGCGCCGGGGTGGCAGGCGGTCGTCGCTCCGCTGCGCCAGGAGGCGGGCAGATCGCGTTCGGCGGCGGTCCGGCAGGCGCCCGCGCCGCCGTCCTCCAGGGCGGCGGCGGCCCGCGCGCCCCGGTCGGCGGAGTTGGCGGCCAGCGAGAACGTGTAGCCGATCAGCACGCACTGCCACAGCAGGACGAGGACCAGCCCGATCAGCGGGAGCAGGCCGACGAATTCGACGGAGACCTGGCCGCGGTCGCTGCCGCCCAGCGGACGCCGCACGGCTCAGCCCTCCTCGTACGGGCCGAACTGCCCCGTACCGCCGGCCGCCGCCGAGGGCCCGCGCCGCGCCCCGAACCTGGGCCCCGGTCCCGCCGTCGGCGCCGGGACCTGGCCCGTCCCCGGCCCGGCGGCCGCCCCCGCGGTGAGCGCCTTGCGCTTGCGCCCGGTCAGCGCCGTACGGCCCCGCTGGCCGCCCCGGCCCTGGCGGACGACCGGCGATTCGACCAGGCCCAGTTCGGCGGCGAGCGCCCAGAGCGCCTGCTTGACGGTCGAGCGGGCGTCCAGGTCCTGCATCCGGCCCGCGTCGACGCAGGGCTGGAGCTCCTTGAAGGCGGCGGGCACGGACGTCCTGGCCATCTGGGTGCCGGTGGCCTTGGCGACCAGCGGCGGCTGGATCTCCGTGCTGCGGGTGAGGCGGTTGACCAGCGTCGTGGTGTCCGCCGCCTTGCGGATCTGCAGGCGGTCCCACAGCCGCATCTGCCGTTTGGCGGCTCGTACGGCGACCACGTCCGGGGTGGTCACCAGCAGTGCCACATCGGCGAGTTCGACGGCCGCGGCGTTCGCGGACTGCATCTGTGCGCCGCAGTCGATGACCACGACTTCGTAGCGGGAGCGCAGCGCGGCGACGATCTGCCGGGCGGCCCGGTCGTCGACCTCCTCGCCGCGCTCGCCCTCCTCCGGGGCCAGCAGCAGGCCCAGCCCGGTGTGGTGGTCGTGCACCGCGTCCTGGAGGACCCGTACGGAGATGTCCTCGATCCCGGCGAGGTCGACGAGGGAGCGGCGGAACTGGACGTCCAGGTAGGAGGCGACGTCGCCGGACTGGAGGTCCATGTCCACCAGGGCGACGCTGCGGCCCGCGGCGTGCGCGGCCAGCGCCAGCTGGACGGCGGTGACGGTCGTGCCGACGCCGCCCTTGGCGCCGGTCACCGTCACCAGGGTCCCGGCGGGCCCGGGGGCCGCGTCGGGGCTGCCCCCGAGGTGGACCCGTACGCCCGCCGACCACTGGGCGGCGGCCTGCACCCGGGCCGCCAGCTCGTCGTAGCCGAGCGGCAGTCCGACGATGCCGCGGGCGCCGGCGTCCATCGCCGCGGAGAACAGCGCCGGGCCGGCGTCCGCGGTGATCAGTACGACCCCGACGGCCGGGAAGCGCAGCGCCACCTCGCGGATCAGCTCCAGGGCGGGCAGCGGGCCGATCCGCTCGTGGACGAGGACGACTTCGGGCAGCCCCTCGACGGCGGGCGCCGGGCCGCGGCCGCCGGTGGGGCCGGTGGGCCGGGCGCCGGCCCCGGAGGCCTCGGCCAGGGCGCCGAGCAGCGCCGTGGAGTCGGCGACGACGGGCCCGGGTTCGGCGTCCGGCAGCTGGCTGAGCAGCGAGGAGACGATGCGTGCGGCGTCCGGGTCACCGACTGCGGGGAGGATGCGGATGGTCACCTGTGCCTCCGGGTCACTTGTCGCCGTCGAGGGTGTAGGTGCGCTCGCCGGGCGGGATGGCCGCGTCGCTGCCGGGGGCGAGCAGGGCGAGCCGTACGTGGGAGGCGAAGGATTCGGCGTACGCCACCCGCTGGGCGTCCCGGGTGTTCAGCGCGAAGGTGATCGGGACGGCCTCGCCCGGCTGACGGCTGGTGGTGGTGCCGGTGTCGCCGGGGTCCTTGGCCTCCAGGGGCGTCAGCTTGCCGACGTCGATGACCTGCGCGCCGGCGACGATGACCTTGGAGACCGGCTTGTCCTCGGGGCGCTTGCCCTCGAAGGTGGCGTAGATGTTCACCCGCGAGCCAGGGTTGATCTTCCCGGCCACGCCGGTGGCGGCGTCGATCATGATGGCGATCTCCTGCTGCCCGGCCTTGAGCGCCGGCCGGTCGACGACCATGTCGTTCTGAAGCAGCGATCCCTTCTTCAGCGGGGTCACCGCGATCTTGCCGCTGACCTGGTCGAGGTCGGTCACGGCGGTGGGCGGCAGCCATCGCTGCGGCATCTTCACCTTTTCGAACTGCCCCGGATCCAGCGCTTTATAGGCGGCGACGTCCGCCTTCAGCCGGTACGCCGTCTTCTCCGGGCCGACCTTGGACTCGACGTTCTTGATCACCGACAGCACGCCGACGAATGCGCCGATCGCACAGAGGGCCGATACGAGCAGCAGGATCACTCCGCGGCGCTGGCGTGAGTTCATGGGGGCGGGACCTCGATCGGGGGACGGGGGGGAACGGTCGGTCGGCGGGGCGGGCCGGGGGCCGCGGTCGGGTCAGCGCACGCGGGCCACCGTCCGGGCCGTGCCGGGGAAGTCGGGGTGGCCGGGGAGGTCCCAGCGGCCGGGGGCGGCGGGGGCCGGATCGTGGGGGACGCCCGGCCCGCGTACGTCCAGCCGGCCGGGGGTGGTGCCTCCTGCGCCCGGGACTCCGGACGGGGCGACCGGGGAGAGGCCGCGCTGACGCAGCGGGGACGGGGGCGGCGGGGGTTCCGCCGCGGGCGGGGCGGCGTTCCCGGGGGTGGCCGGGCCGGGGACGGCGTATCCAGGGGCGACATGACCGGGGACGGCATGCCCAGGGGTGGCCTGCCCGGGGGCGGGCATCGGCCCGGGGGCGGGCATCGGCCCGGGGGCGGGCATCGGCGCGGCGGTGGCCGCAGGGGCCGCGGCCGGGCACGGCGCCCCGGCGGAGGCGTCCGCCGTGCCGCGGGCGGCGCCCTGCGGCCCCGTTATCGCGGCGGGTTCACGCCCGGAGCCGCCGGCGGCCCGCTCCCGTGCCACCGGCGTCGCGCAGAACGCGCACCGGTCGCCGATGAGTTCGCGCGCGCACCAGCGGCACTCCTCGCGCCGTACGGACGCCACCAGCTGATAGAGCACCGAGGGGTCCGCGATGGCCGCCGCGAACTCGATCAGCTTCTGGGTGCCCCACCACCGGGGGGACTCGGCCGGCAGCCGCTCCTCGTAGGCGCCCTGCACCTGCCAGGCCGGGGCGAGCGACCGGGTGACCCACTCGCCGGTGAGCTGGCCGCGGGCGACCGCGAGCTGGGTGGCGAACCCGGGCGCGGGCAGTCCGGCCTCGGTGCTGTGCCGGTCCAGATGCTGCAGCCGCGCCTCGGGGTTGGCGAGCACCGCGAAATGCGCGCCCGGCAGCCAGGACTTCATGTGCGAGCGCAGATCCACCTCGACCCGGTCGAGGCCGCTGACACTGCCCAGCAGGGCGCCCGCGTGCACATAGTGCGCCAGCAGCCGCGCCGCGCAGGCCAGCAGCCCCGGGCTGAAGTCGCACAGCGACAACTGCCGCAGCTGGCGGGCGAGCACCGCCAGCCCCAGCGGCGGCAGGGTCAGCGGCAGGATGGCGATCCGGTCGCTCTCGAGGACGGCGCGCAGGGTGTGCAGCCGGCGGATGTGTTCGGGCGGACAGGCGGAGGAGTGGAGCACGACGAGATGACCGTGGTGCTCCAGTACGGCGGCGGTCTCCGTCAGGGCCTCGTCCAGCGGCTGGAGATGCGGGGCCTTGAGGACGACGGCGGCGGGGGTCTGCCGGTCGGCGGGCAGCGCGAGGTCAGGGCTGGTGACTGCAATCGCGGTCGGCACGTCGCTCCCCCACTCCTAGCGGCCGCCGGGGGTCCGGGACCGCGGATCGGCACAGCTCTGCGCCATCGGCGCCATACGCTCAGCACTTTATCCACGAGATACGCCCCAGAGAACACGTTCTGGGCTACTCGTCGTGACGGCGGGCCGGGAGGGAAACGGCACATACCGGCCGGGCATCCGACGGGGGAACTTCCGCTTCCGCCCGAACTCTTGAAAAACCCTTGACAGGTGCATTGGTCTGGACCACGTTGTACGGCAAGCCCAGGGGCCCCTGAGCGCGTTCCGGCACCACCCCCTCAACTTCCCCCCACACGGAGGCAGTCGTGGTACGCGCACCTTCAGGAAGAGCGACGAGAGCACGGGCGAAAAGGCTGCTGGCGGGGCTGGCCGCGGCCGTCATGATGTCGGCGGGGACGGCCCACATCAGCACAGCCGCCCCCGCGGCGGACGCCGCCGCCGTCCCCGAGCACGCCCTCACCGGCTACTGGCAGAACTTCGACAACGGCGCCACGGTCCAGAAACTGAAGGACGTCAACGACGCCTACGACATCATCGCCGTCTCCTTCGCGGAGGCGACCGGCGAGCCCGGCGCCGTCACCTTCCGGCTCGACCCGGCCGTCGGGTACGGCTCCGTCGACGACTTCAAGGCGGACATCAAGGCCAAGCAGGCGGCCGGAAAGTCGGTCGTCCTCTCCGTGGGCGGCGAAAAGGGCTCGGTCTCCGTCAACGACGGGACCTCCGCGCAGAACTTCGCCGACTCGATCAACAAGCTGATGGACGAGTACGGCTTCAACGGCGTCGACATCGACCTCGAAAATGGCCTCAATTCGACGTACATGACGCAGGCGCTCAAGGCCGTGCACGCCGCGCACGGCGACGTCGTGGTGACCATGGCCCCGCAGACCATCGATATGCAGTCACCGCAGAACGAGTACTTCAAGACGGCCCTCGGCATCAAGGACTTCCTGACCGTCGTCAATATGCAGTACTACAACAGCGGTTCGATGAACGGCTGTGACGGCAAGGTCTACGCCCAGGGCTCGGTGGACTTCCTGACGTCGCTCGCCTGCATCCAGCTGGAGGGCGGTCTCGACCCGTCCCAGGTCGGCATCGGCGTACCGGCCTCCTCCCGCGCGGCCGGCAGCGGATACGTCTCCCCGGACGTCGTCAACGCCGCCCTGGACTGCCTCACCCAGGGCAGCAACTGCGGGTCCTTCAAGCCGTCGAAGACCTATCCGGGCCTGCGCGGCGCGATGACCTGGTCGACGAACTGGGACGCCGCGAACGGCAACGCCTTCGCGAGCCAGGTGGGCGGGCACGTCCACGCGCTTCCGTAACCGGTCCGGTCCGGCGACCCCAGGGCGCCACCCCCCACAGCCAGGTCCCGTGCACCGCGCGCACGGGACCTGGCGTTCTACGTGGGTCCGCTCACCGGCGGGTGGCCGCCGGCTTGGGCAGCTCGCAGCCCTGCGCGTTCAGGTCCAGCTTGTTGCCGACCCCGAAGCACTTCGGGATCCCGTACGTCTCCTGGGCGTAGTTGATGCCCTTGTGCACGGTGACGTTGCCGTTCTCGTCGACCTCGCACGGGTTGTTGACGGTGCACTTCTCGCCGTCCTCGTTACCCGTGTTGTTGATCGCCGCGACCTTGCCGCTGGTGGTGTCGATCACCGGCGACCCGGACGTCCCGCCGATGGTCTTGCACTCGGGCGTGTAGCGGACCGAGTCCTTCCAGGTCCAGTCGCCCTCCTTGAGCTGGGGCACGAACCCGTCGACGCTGCAGGAGTAGATCTTCTTCCAGTACCCGGAGACCACGCTGATCCCCGCGCCCTTGGCCGGGTGCTCGGTGGCGAGCTCCAGGGGCTTGATCCCGTACTTCTTCTGGATCTCGGCGTAGGTCGAGCCCGTCTCGTACAGCGACACGTCGGTGTCGGTCATCGTCGCGTACGCGATCTTGGTGGCCTTGATCGTGCCCAGCTCACCGGCCGACTTGTCGAGCAGGGTGAAGCTGCGGCTGGACGGCTTGTCGACGATGACCTCGCCCGCGCCCGGCATTCCGCTCTCCAGGCAGTGCCCGTTGGACATCACCAGGGCCGGGTCGTTCTCCTGCGAGGTCGGCATCTTGACGATCGAGCCGGAGCAGTTGTTCAGCGCGACCGTGCCGGCGAAGTCGACGGCCTTGGTCTTGTGGTGCTGCGGGTGGTTGTGGTGGACCTGAGGTGCGGCACCGGCCGTACCGGCCATGGCCGTCACCAGGGTTGCGGCGCCCAGAACGGCCGTGGCCAGGGTGCCGACGAGAGGTCGATTCATGTGGGGGTCCTCTCAGCTTCGGTACCGAAGACCCGCGACATCACCCGTCCCGGCCCTTCGGTTTGTCGTGCGCATTGTTGGCCGCGGAACGCCTTCAGGCAATCAATTTCCGCAAATCAACGACAAGTTGCCGGATTCAACACCTTCGTACCACCGCCATATCCGACCGCTCTGCACCTTGACCCGGCCATGCCAACCCTCAAAACTGGCGGCGTCGCTTCGCCTCACACCCCACAGGAGACCGCATGCGACCCCGACGCATACGCGGCGGACGGGCCACCGTCCTCGCCGCCACCCTCTCCCTCGCGCTCGCCGCACCGATCGCGGCCACGCAGGCCCAGGCCTCCCCCTCCGGCGCCCCGCCGTCGGCACGGGCCGCACAGACCGCCGAACGCCCCCACCAGTACGAGGTGTCCGGCCCCGCCACCCCCGCCGAGCGCACGGCCCTGACCGCCACCGGCGCCTCCATCGACGAGGTCCACGCCCGCGCCGTGGTCATCACCGCGGACCTCGCCCAGGCCTCCCTGGTACGCGGGCTCGGTTACTCCCTGAAGAAGCTGCCCGATCCGCCGGGCACCCAGGCAGGCTCCGGCCGGATCAAGGACTTCCCGGCCGGCTACACGAACTACCACACCTACGCCGAGGCCACGAAGGAGATCGACGCCCTCGTCGCCAAGTACCCGGCCATCCTCAGCAAGCAGGTCATCGGCAAGTCCCACGAGGGCCGCGACATCCTCGCCCTCAAACTCAGCAAGAACGTCACCAAGGACGAGAACGAGCCAGAGGTCCTCTTCACCGCCCACCAGCACGCCCGGGAACATCTCACCGTCGAGATGGCCCTCTACCTCCTCAACGAATTCACCGGGAAGTACGGCTCGGACGACCGCATCACCAAGATGCTCGACTCCCGCGAGATCTGGATCATCCCCGATCTGAACCCGGACGGCGGCGAGTACGACATCGCCACCGGAAAGTTCCAGAGCTGGCGCAAGAACCGCCAGCCCAACGCCGGCACCAGCGAGGTCGGCACCGACCTGAACCGCAACTGGGACTTCAAATGGGGGTGCTGCAACGGCTCCTCCGACGACCCGGGCGACGAGACCTACCGCGGCCCCTCCGCGGCCTCGGCGCCCGAGGTGCAGGTGGTCTCGAAGTTCGTGCACAGCCGCATCGTCGGCGGCAAGCAGCAGATCAAGGCCGCCATCGACTTCCACACCTACAGCGAACTCGTCCTGTGGCCCTTCGGCTTCACCAACGACGAGACCGGCCCCGGCATGACCCAGGACGACCACGACACCTTCGCCGCCATCGGCAAGAAGATGGCCGCGAGCAACGGCTACACCCCCGAGCAGTCCAGCGAGCTCTACATCACCGACGGGGCGATCGACGACTGGCTGTGGGGCGACCAGAAGGTCTTCGCCTACACGTTTGAAATGTACCCGTCCTCGGCCGGCTCCGGCGGCTTCTACCCGAAGGATTCGGTGATCCCGAAGGAGACCGCGCGCAACAAGGACGCGGTGCTCCAACTGCTGGAGACGGCGGACTGCCCGTACCGGGCGATCGGGAAGCAGGACCAGTACTGCAAGGGCAAGAACGGCTGAGCCCGCGGCCACTGCGGTGAGGGGCGCCCGGCACCGGGCCGGGCGCCCCTCACCGCAAGTACCGCGCTAGACGAGGAAGATGCCGAGCAGCGCGGCGACCGCGAAGCCCGCGACGGACAGGACCGACTCCAGGACCGTCCAGGACTTGAGCGTGTCCCGCTCCGAGATCCCGAAGTACTTGGAGACCATCCAGAACCCGCCGTCGTTGACATGCGACGCGAAGATCGACCCCGCCGAGATCGCCATGATGATCAGCGCCAGGGCGGGCTGGGACATGCCCGTGCCCTCCACCAGCGGCAGCACGATGCCGGCCGTCGTCACGATCGCGACCGTCGCCGAGCCCTGGGCCACCCGCAGCACCAGCGACAGCAGATAGGCCAGCACGATGACCGGCAGGCCGACGTGGTGGAAGGTGTCGGACAGCGCCGTGGCGACGCCGCTGCCCTTGAGGACGGCGCCGAAGATGCCGCCGGCGCCGACCACCAGCAGGATGTTGCCCACCGGCTTCAACGACGCGGTGGAGACGGCCTCCAGGGACTTGCGGGACCAGCCGCGGCGGATGCCCAGGAGGTAGTAGGCGAGCAGCAGCGCGAGCGTCAGGGCGACGAAGGGGTGGCCGAAGAACTCGATGACCGAGCGGGCGGTGGACGGCGCCAGGGCGATGGAGGAGAAGGTCGCCAGGAGGATGAGGACCAGGGGGGTGCCGATGATGGCGAGGACGGTGGCGAGCGGGACCGGCTTCTCCTGGGGCGTGCCGGGCTTCCCCGGCCCCGCGGCCGCTCCCCCGCCTGCCTGCTCGGCGGCGACGGTGGCCCTGGCCTCCTCGGCGGCCTCGACCATGTCCTGCGGTACGGGGACGAAGAGGCGCTTGCCGATCCAGGCGGCGTAGCCCCAGGCGGCCAGTACGGCGGGGATGCCGCAGACGATGCCCATGAGGATGACCCAGCCGAGGTCGACCTTGAGGAGAGCGGCCGCGGCCACCGGGCCGGGGTGCGGGGGCAGGAAGGCGTGGGTCATGGACAGACCCGCGAGCAGCGGCATGCAGTAGAGGAGGATCGACTTGCCGGAGCGCTTCGCCGCCGCGTAGACGATCGGGGCCAGGACGAAGATGCCGACGTCGAAGAAGACCGGGATGCCGAAGACGATGCCGGTCAGGCCCATGGCCAGTGGGGCGCGCCGCTCGCCGAAGAGGCGCAGCAGACGGGCGCTCAGCACCTCGGCGCCGCCGGAGACTTCGAGTATCGCGCCGAGCATGGTGCCCAGGCCGATGATGATGGCGACATGGCCGAGGATGCCGCCCATACCGGTCTCGATCATCGAGACGGCGTCGGACTTCTGGACCGTGCCGAAGAGTTCGGTGACGGAGAGGCCGGCGGCCAGGCCGACCACGATGGACACCGACAGCAGCGCGACGAAGGGCTGCAGCCGGACCTTGATGATCAGGACGAGCAGCAGCGCGATGCCCAGGGCGGCGACCGTCAGCAGGCCCGCGGTGCCCGGTATCAGGGCGAGCAGGCCACCGGTGTGGGGTGGTGGTGGCGGTGTGGCCGGGGCGGCGGTCGTGGCGGCGAGGAACATGCTCGGACTCCGATGTCAGGCAGCAGGATGTTTCCAGGTAGGGCGGACCGCGGCACGGCGACCCGTCGGTACGGGGCGCCGCGCCGTGCGGCTGGTGGTGCGGGTGTTCTAAGGGCACAGGCGGTGGCTCAGCTCAGGACCGCGAGGGCGTCGATCTCGATGAGCAGGCCCTTGGGCAGGCCGACGTAGACGGTCGTCCGCGCGGCCGGGGCCTCCTTGAGGCCCTGCTCCTCGAAGTAGGCGTTGTAGATCGCGTTCATCTCGGCGAAGTGGTCCACGTCCGTGAGGTAGACGCGGATCATCATCGCGTCGTCCCAGGTGGCGCCGCCCTCTTCGAGGATGGCCCGGACGTTGGCGAGGGTCTGGAGGGTCTGCTCGCGCAGGCTGGGACCGGCCGGGGTGGGGGCCTGGCCCTCGACGGCGGGCAGGAAGCCGACCTGGCCGGCGACCTGAAGGATGTTGCCCTTCTTGACGCCGTGGGAGAACTTCGCGGGCGGGGTGGTGTGAGTGGCCGGGGTGAGAGCGGTCTTCTCGGTCATGGGTTCCTTCAGGCTTCCTTTGACGGGCCGGCTGGTGGCTGGGGAATTGCGGTACCGGAGTACTCCCGGCTGATGGCGTCGGCGGTGCGGCGTACCAGCGGGAGCAGGCTGAGGAGTTCCTCGGCGCTGACGACGACGTTCGGCGCGGAGACCGACATGGCGGCGACCAGGCGTCCGTCGGCGCCGCGGATGGGGGCACCGACGCAGTTGATGGACTCCTCGTGGCCACCGAGGTCGGTGGCCCAGCCCTGTTCGCGGACCTTGGCCAGTTCGGCGAGGAAGGCCGTGGCGTGGGGCGTCGAACGGGGCGTGTAGAGGGGGTAGTCGAGCCTTTCCGCGAGGGCGCGGCGCTCGGGTTCGGGCAGGTCGGCCAGGAGCAGCTTGGCGACCGCGGCGACGGTGATCGCGACGGGCTTGCCGATCCGGGAGTACATCCGGACGGGGTAGCGGCTCTCGACCTTGTCGATGTAGAGGACCTCGTTGTCCTCGTAGACCGCGAGGTGGACGGTGTGCCCGCATTTCTCGTTGAGTGCGACGAGGTGCGGGTGGGCGATATCGCGTACGTCGAGGCTCTCGACGGCCTGCTGGGCGAGCGCGAAGAGGCGGGTGCCGAGGCGGTAGCGCTGGTCGGGCTGGCGGTAGACGAGGCCGTGTTCGGTGAGGGTGCGCAGCAGCCGCAGGGCCGTGGACTTGTGGACGCCGAGGCGGTCGGCGACCTGTCCCAGGTCGGCGGGTCCCTCGGCGAGCAGCGGCAGGATGCTCAGCGCGCGGTCGACGGTCTGGCTCATGTGAGTGCCTCGCTTCGCCGGTCCCTGCCTGCGCCAGGGACGCCCCTGTCGATGGTGTGCTCGCTGCGCTCGCTCACGGTGTACCCACCTCCTGGTCCGCGGCCGCCATTGCTGCCGTCCAGCCGGGGCCGAGGTGCAGTGTCCCCCAGGCCTCGTCGTCGAGCCCGGCGAGGCGGTCGGCGAGGGCGCGCCCCACAGGCGCGGCGAGGTCACTGGGGACGGTGAGGGCGGCGGCGGCCCACAGGTGGCCGTGGCGGATGCGGGTGCGGACGGGCAGGCCGCGGAGGGTGGCGGAGAGGAAGCCGGCGGCGAAGGCGTCGCCCGCGCCGACGGCGGCGACGACGTCGACGTGCGGGGCGGGTTCGGCGTACCGGCCCGAGCGGCCGTCGTAGGCGACCGCGCCCGCGGCCCCGCGCTTGACGACCAGCATGGCGGGCTCGGGCAGCGCCGCGCGGACGGCGTCCGGGCCGCCGGTGATGCCCCAGGCGTCCTGTGCCTCGTCCTCGCCGACGAAGACGAGGTCGGCGCCGCGGGCGAGGTCGAGGAGTACGTCCGGGCCGGCGCCGTCGGCGTGGCGCCACAGGCCGGGCCGGTGGTTGACGTCGAAGGAGAGCAGCGGGCGGCTGCCGGGGGGCCGCGCGGTGAGGTGGCGCAGCAGGCCGAGGCAGTCGCCGGAGAGCGCCGCGGTGATGCCCGACAGATGGAGCACCCGGCCCGAGCGGATGGCGTCCAGGTCCATGTTGCCGACGGCCATCGCGGAGGCGGCGGAGCCGGCCCGGTAGTAGGCGACCTCGTGGGCGTCGGTGGCGCGGTCGCCCGCCGTGCGGAAGTAGATGCCGGTGGGGCGGGCGAGGTCGCGTCGTACGGCGGTGGTGTCGACCCCGTACGCGCCGATGGCGGCCACGAGGTGGTCGCCGAATCCGTCGTCGCCGACCCTGCTGACCCATTTCGCGGTGTGTCCGGCGGCGGCCAGCACGCACGCCACGTTGGACTCGGCGCCGCCGATGGCGCGGGCGAAGGCGGGGACATCGGCGAGCCGTCCCGCTGTGGTGGGCAGGAAGGTGACCATGGACTCGCCGAGGCAGACGACATCGGCGTCCGGGACGGACCGGCCGTCCGGGGCGGTGGTGCCGCTGACGTTCGAGGGCGTGGTCACGATCGGCTGTGCTCCTTCGCTGTGGTGTCTGCGCGGCCGGTGTCCGGACCGTTGTCCGGCCGTTCCCCGGCGGTTGCGCACCGGGGTTCGGGCCGGGTTCCGCGCCCGGTTCCGCACCGGGTTTCTCGCCATTGACCGGGTGATGGCCCGGATGTTAGACAGCTGTAAGCGTCATACGCAATGACCGTTGCAAGGAATGCAACACCCGCAGGACACGCCTGATCCACCCGCAGGCAACGCCTGATTTCCACACGATCTTCAGAGGAGGCCCCATGGCCGTCGACCGGCTCGCGCAGGGACTCGAGGGACTCGCGGCGGAACGCGTCGATCACCGCTTCAAGGCGCTCCCCCCGGACGCCGAGGGCCGCACCGTCGGCGAGCTGGCCGCCGAACGCCGCAACCTCTTCACCGACGGCTTCACCACCCCGGTGCTCGCCCTCTCCGCCGAGTCGGTCGAGCACAACCTCGCCCTGATGGAGACCTACGCCACCCGGCACGGCCTGGCCTTCGCCCCGCACGGCAAGACCTCCATGGCCCCGCAGCTCTTCGCCCGCCAGATCGAGCACGGCGCCTGGGGCATCACCGCCGCCGTCCCCCACCAGGCCCGCGTCTACCGCAGCTACGGCATCCAGCAGATCTTCCTCGCCAACGAGGTCGTCGACGCGCCCGCGCTGCACTGGCTCGCCGCCGAGCTGGCCGCCGACCCCGGTTTCCGCTTCATCTGTTACGTCGACTCGCTGCGCGGCATCGAGCTGATGGACATCGCGCTGCGCGAGGCGGGGGCCACCCGCCCGGTGGACGTCGTCATCGAGCTGGGGGCCGGCGAGGGCGCCCGTACCGGCGTCCGCACCGAGGCCGAATGCCTGGAACTGGCCGATGCCATCGCGGGCGTGGACACCCTCCGGCTGGTCGGCGTCGCCGGTTACGAGGGCGAGGTGCCCGACGCCGACACCGCGCGGGTGACCGCCTGGCTGCGCCGGCTGGTCGCGCTGGCCGTGGAGTTCGACAAGGCGGGCCGGTTCGCCGACCTCGACCGGATCGTGGTCAGCGCGGGCGGCAGCGCCTGGTTCGACGCGGTCGCCGAGGTCTTCGCGGAGATCCCGGACCTGTCCGCCCCGGTCCTCAAACTGCTCCGCTCGGGCGCCTATGTCTCGCACGACGACGCCCACTACCGCCGCCTCACCCCCTTCAACCGCATCCCGGAGGAGGGCGCCCTGCAGCCCGCCTTCCGCCTCTGGGCGCAGGTCGTCTCCCGCCCCACCCCGCAGCAGGCATTCCTCAACGCGGGCAAGCGGGACGCGGCGTACGACCTCGATCTGCCGCAGGCCCAGGTCGTACGGTCCGGCCGGGACGGCACCGAGCGCCGTGCGGACGGCATCACCGTCACCGGCCTGTCCGACCAGCACGCCTGGGTGAGCACCGAGCACGCCGGTGACCTGGAGGTGGGCGACTGGGTCGGCCTGGGCCTGTCCCACCCCTGTACGTCCTTCGACAAATGGCAGCTGATCCCGCTGGTCGAGGCAGACGGCACGGTCACGGACTTCATCCGCACCTTTTTCTAGACCGGGACCCGTCCGGCCTCCGGACCGGGCCCCGCCCGGACCCCGACGGCGCGCGCCGGTCCCCCGCGGCGTGCGCCGTCGGCCCCGCGCCGTCAGGCCCTCCGCCACGCGCGCCGTAAGGACCGCGCACGCCGCACGAAAGGCAGCCCAGCATGGACACCGTGTTCCGCGACGTCCGCGTCATCGACGGTTCCGGCGGTCCGTCCTACCGCGCCGATGTCGCCCTGGACGGCGGGCGGATCGCCGAGATCCACCGCGCCGGGACCGGCGGTCCGCGCCCGCACGCCGCCCGCGTCGTGGCGGCCGACGGGCTCGCCCTCTCCCCCGGCTTCATCGACATGCACGCCCACAGCGACCTCGCGCTGCTCCGCGACCCCGCGCACGAGGCCAAGGCCGCCCAGGGCGTCACCCTCGAAGTCCTCGGCCAGGACGGCCTGTCGTACGCGCCGGCCGACGACCGCACCCTCGCCGAGGTCCGCGCCCAGATCACCGGCTGGAACGGCGGCGGGCCCGGGGACACCTCCGTCGACTTCAGCTGGCGCACGGTCGGCGGCTACCTCGACCGCCTCGACCACGGCTTCGACGGCCGGGGCATCGCCGTCAACGCCGCCTACCTCGTCCCCCAGGGCACCGTCCGGATGCTCGCCATGGGCTGGGACGACCGCGCCGCCACCCCCGACGAGCTCGCGCGGATGAAGCAACTGGTCGCCGAGGGCCTGGAACAGGGCGCCGTCGGCCTCTCCTCCGGCCTGACCTACACCCCCGGCATGTACGCCTCGGACGCGGAACTGACCGAACTGTGCCGGGTGGTGGCCCGCTACGACGGCTACTACTGCCCGCACCACCGCTCATACGGGGCGGGCGCCCTCCGGGCGTACGAGGAGATGGTCGCCCTCACCCGCGAGGCCGGCTGCGCCCTCCACCTCGCGCACGCCACCATGAACTTCGGCGTGAACAAGGGCCGCGCCCCCGAGCTGCTGGCCCTCCTGGACGAGGCCCTCGACTCCGGCGCCGACATCTCCCTCGACACCTATCCGTACACCCCCGGCTGCACCACTCTCGTGGCGATGCTGCCCAGCTGGGCGAGCGAAGGCGGCCCGGAGGCGATTCTGGCCCGCCTCCGGGACGACGCGACGGCGGCACGCATCCGGCACGTCCTGGAGGTGGAGGGCGCCGACGGCTGCCACGGCGTGCCGATCGAGTGGGACACCATCGAGATCTCCGGCGTCTCGGATCCGGGCCTGGCGGGGCACGTCGGCAAGACCGTCGCCCGCAGCGCCGCCGAACGCGGCGAGGAGCCCTGGGTCACCGCCCGCCGCCTCCTGCTCGACGACCGCCTCGGCCCGACGATCCTCCAGCACGTCGGTCACGAGGACAACGTCCGCCACATCATGCGCCACCGCGTCCACACCGGCGGCAGCGACGGCATCCTCCAGGGCGACAAGCCGCATCCGCGCGCGTACGGCACCTTCCCGCAGTACCTCGGCCGGTACGTCCGCGAGCTGGGCGTGCTGTCCCTGGAGGAGTGCATCGCCCATCTGACGTCCCGCCCCGCCGCCCGCCTGCGCCTGCCCGACCGCGGTCTGGTCCGCGAGGGCCACCGCGCCGACCTGGTCCTCTTCGACCCGGACACGGTCGCGGCCGGCGCGACGTACGAGGCCCCGCGCACCCTGCCGACGGGCATCCCGCACGTCCTGATCGACGGCCGGTTCGTGATCGAGGACGGCCGGCGGACGGACGTGCTGGCGGGGCGGGCGGTGCGGCGGACGGCCTGACCGCCACGGATTCGGTAGCCCTGGACCGCCGCGCGCCCCACCCGCCGCTCACACCACGTGAGCAACTCCACACCATGCGCTCATCAAGGTGGGGAAAAACACCCGCCGACTGCCGATACACGCCCGTAAAGTGGCGGACATGCAGGTGATCCAGTCAACGAAGCTCTCAGGCGTCTGCTACGAAATCCGTGGCCCGGTGCTCGAGGAGGCCATGCGGCTGGAGGCGGCGGGACACCGCATCCTCAAGCTCAACACGGGCAATCCGGCGGCGTTCGGCTTCGAGTGCCCGCCCGAGATCCTGGAGGACATCCTCCGCTCGGTCGGTACGGCGCACGGCTACGGCGACGCCAAGGGCCTGCTCTCCGCCCGCCGCGCGGTGATGCAGCACTACCAGACCAAGGGCATCGAGCTGTCGGTCGACGACATCTATCTGGGCAACGGCGTCTCCGAGCTGATCCAGATGTCGATGCAGGCGCTGCTGGACGACGGCGACGAGGTGCTCGTCCCCGCCCCGGACTACCCCCTCTGGACGGCGTCGGTCTCGCTCTCCGGCGGCACGGCCGTGCACTACCGCTGCGACGAGCAGGCGGACTGGATGCCGGACCTGGCCGACATCGAGCGCAAGGTCACCGACCGCACCAAAGCCATCGTCGTCATCAACCCCAACAACCCCACGGGTGCCGTATACGACGACGAGCTGCTGCGCGGCATCGCGGACATCGCCCGGCGCCACGGTCTGATCGTCTGCGCCGACGAGATCTACGACAAGATCCTCTACGACGACGCCGTCCACACCCCGTTCGCCTCGCTCGCCCCCGACCTGCTGACGCTGACCTTCAACGGCCTGTCCAAGGCGTACCGCGTCGCGGGCTACCGCAGCGGCTGGCTGGCGGTCTGCGGCCCCAAGCAGCACGCCTCCTCGTACATCGAGGGCCTGACGATCCTGGCCAATATGCGGCTGTGCGCCAATATGCCGGCCCAGCACGCCGTCGCCACGGCCCTCGGCGGCCGCCAGTCGATCAACGATCTGGTGCTGCCCGGCGGCCGGCTGCGCGAGCAGCGCGATACGGCCTATGAGCTGCTCACCCAGATCCCGGGCGTCAGCTGCGTCAAGCCGAAGGGCGCGCTGTACGCCTTCCCGCGGCTGGACCCGAAGGTCTACAAGGTCAAGGACGACCGGCAGATGGTGCTGGATCTGCTGCGCGCCGAGAAGATCATGATCGTCCACGGCACGGGCTTCAACTGGCCGGAGCCGGACCACTTCCGCCTGGTCACCCTGCCCAGCGCCGACGATCTGACGGATGCCGTCACCCGGATCGGCACCTTCCTCGACGGTTACGGACAGTACTGAGCCGGAGCGACTTCTATACGAATCACAACTTTAGACAAGGTCTAAGCTAGGATGGCCTCCTAGACGTTGCGAAGTGTGCCCGGATTCCCGGCTCGTCGTTCCAGCTGTTTGCAGGAGGCCCTCCATGTACGAACCGATCCGCACCAAGTCGGTCCACACCATGGCCGCCGCCGCGGAGCTTCCGCACCGCTCCCGCGAGGAGGAGCTGGACATCCGGCTCGCGGGACAGCTGACCGCGCTGCTCACCGTCACCGACGAGCTGCGCGCCCTGGCGCCGCGCGAGGGCCATCGCACGCCCGGCGCCGGCGCCCAAGACGCCGACGGCGCGGCGCTGGCCGCCGCCGCCGACCGCATCGCCGAGCAGGTCGCGCGGCTGAGCGGCCACTACCCGCTGCGCGCCGAGCCCACCGACGGCGGCGACCCGTCCCGCGTCCCGGCCCTCCAGCAGCGCGCCCACACCCTCGCCGGGAACGCCCTGGCGGTGGCCACCTCCCGGGACGACGCCGCGGCGATAGCCCTGGCGGCCGAGCGGATGGCGGCGCACGGCCCGGCCGCCGGCGTCCGGGACCTGGCCTCCGCCTGATCCTGATCCGCCGCGGCGCCCCGGCGGGCAACGGCATACGGCCGGGGCCCCGCACCTGGTGAAACCAAGCACGGGGCCCCGGCGGGGTATCAGGCGGTCCGGCCGCCGACGGCACTAGCCCAGCCGCTGCACCAGCGCCCGGTACTCGTCCCACAGCGCCTTCGGCGTGTGGTCGCCGAAGGTGTTGAGGTGCTCGGGGATCAGCGACGCCTCCTCGCGCCACACGTCCTTGTCGACGGTGAGCAGGAAGTCGAGGTCGGCGTCGGCGAGCTCCAGGCCGTTGGTGTCCAGGGCGTCCTTGGTGGGCAGCACGCCGATGGGGGTCTCGACGCCCTCGGCCTTGCCCTCCAGCCGCTCGACGATCCACTTGAGCACCCGGCTGTTCTCGCCGAAGCCCGGCCACACGAAGCGGCCCTTGTCGTCCTTGCGGAACCAGTTGACGTAGTAGATCTTCGGCAGCTTGGCCGGGTCCTTGTCGGCACCGACCTTGACCCAGTGGCCCATGTAGTCGCCCATGTTGTAGCCGCAGAACGGCAGCATGGCGAACGGGTCGCGGCGCAGCTCACCGACCTTGCCCTCGGCCGCGGCGGTCTTCTCGGACGCGACGTTCGCGCCGAGGAAGACACCGTGGTTCCAGTCGAGGGACTCCGTCACCAGCGGTACCGCGCTGGCGCGGCGGCCGCCGAAGAGGATCGCCGAGATCGGCACGCCCTTGGGGTCCTCCCACTCGGGCGCGATGGTCGGGCACTGGGCGGCCGGGACGGTGAAGCGGGCGTTGGGGTGGGCGGCCGGGACGCCGGACTCGGGGGTCCAGTCGTTGCCCTTCCAGTCCGTGAGGTGGGCCGGAGTCTCCTCCGTCATGCCCTCCCACCACACATCGCCGTCGTCGGTCAGCGCGACGTTGGTGAAGACGGAGTTGCCCCACAGGGTCTTCATGGCGTTGGCGTTGGTGTGCTCGCCGGTGCCGGGCGCGACGCCGAAGAAACCGGCCTCGGGGTTGATCGCGTAGAGCCGGCCGTCCTCGCCGAAGCGCATCCAGGCGATGTCGTCGCCGATGGTCTCCACGGTCCAGCCCGGGATCGTGGGCTCCAGCATGGCCAGGTTGGTCTTGCCGCAGGCGCTCGGGAAGGCGGCGGCGACGTACTTGGCCTCGCCCTGCGGCGGGGTCAGCTTGAGGACGAGCATGTGCTCGGCCAGCCAGCCCTCGTCACGGGCCATGACGGAGGCGATGCGCAGCGCGTAGCACTTCTTGCCGAGCAGGGCGTTGCCGCCGTAGCCGGAGCCGTACGACCAGATCTCGCGGGCCTCGGGGAAGTGCGAGATGTACTTGGTGGAGTTGCACGGCCAGGGGACGTCGGCCTCGCCCTCGGCCAGGGGGGCGCCGAGGGTGTGGACGGCCTTGACGAAGAAGCCGTCCTCGCCGAGCTCGTCGAGGACCGGCTGCCCCATGCGCGTCATGGTGCGCATCGAGACCGCGACGTAGGCGGAGTCGGTGATCTCGACGCCGATCGCGGAGAGGGGCGAGCCGAGCGGGCCCATGCAGAACGGGACGACGTACATCGTCCGGCCCTTCATCGCGCCGCGGAAGATGCCCTTGTCACCGGCAAAGCCGCTGTCTCCACCGGTAAAGATGGCCCGCATTTCGGCGGGGGCCTTCCAGTGGTTCGTCGGGCCGGCGTCCGCCTCCTTCTCGGAGCAGATGAAGGTGCGGTCCTCCACCCGGGCCACGTCCGAGGGGTCGGAGGCGGCGTAGTACGAGTTGGGGCGCTTGATCGGGTCGAGCTTCTTGAAGGTGCCCTTGTCGACGAGCTCCTCGCACAGACGCTCGTACTCCGCCTCCGAGCCGTCACACCAGACGACCCGGTCGGGCTGGGTGATCGCCGCGATCTCGTCGACCCAGGAGATCAGGTCCTGGTGACGGGTGGGGGCGGGTGAGGGAGCCGCGTTGTCGCGCGCCACGATCGCTCCTAGATGAGGGTGTGGACGAATTTCCGGCCGGTACGCCGGAGAAATCCGCTGTGTTGTTGGTTTTTCGCTTACCTGCCCCTTGGGGGCCGCGACCCGGATGCTTCGTGACCGCTCATCCGGTGCCGACCGCACTCATTTGATCATCCGACCCCGATAGAGTTCTGTCCAGAGGGCGCCTTCGTGACCGTCACCACTTCTCGACAGAGGGGTAACCTACGGTCGCGTAGGTAGCATGACGGCCATGACATCCGCGCCCGACGCAGCCGAGAGCCCCGCCTCCCCCGGGACCGGCACCGTCTCCGCGGTCGCCCCCGCGGCCGCACCACTCAAGCCACGACTCCGGGGCTGGCTGCACGCCGGAATGTTTCCCGCCGTGCTGATGTCCGGCGTGATACTCACAGCCCTCGCCGACAGCCCCCGCGGCCGCCTGGCCTGCGCCATCTACACGCTTTCGGCCTGCCTGCTGTTCGGGATCAGCGCGCTGTACCACCGCGGTAACTGGAGCCCGAGAACCGACGGCATCCTGCGCCGACTGGATCACGCCAACATCTTCCTGATCATCGCGGGCACCTATACGCCGCTGACGATGCTGCTCGTCCCGGGCACCCGCGGCCAGACGCTCCTCTGGGCCGTCTGGGCGGCCGCCCTGGCCGGGATCGCCTTCCGCGTCTTCTGGGTCGGCGCCCCGCGCTGGCTCTACACCCCCTGCTACATCGCCATGGGCTGGGCCGCCGTCTTCTTCCTCCCCGACTTCCTGCGGACGGGCGGGATCGCGGTGCTGGTGCTGGTCATCGTCGGCGGCCTCCTCTACAGCGCGGGCGGCGTGATCTACGGGATCAAGCGCCCCAACCCCTCACCGCGGTGGTTCGGCTTCCACGAGGTCTTCCACTCGCTCACGCTGGCGGCGTTCGTCGTGCACTACGTCGGGATCTCCCTGGTGGCCTATTCGCACGCTTGAGCAACCGCGGGCGCCCGCAAGGCGCCTTCCGGCAGATGGCCGCGACCTTCGGGTCGCGGCCATCTGGCGTGCCGGGGCCGTCGCGCCGCCCACCCCGCACGCCCCGCTCCCGGGCACCGCTCGGGCGCGGACACGGGCATGGTCACCGGGACGCCCGATGGCCGACAATGAGGGCCATGGTCACCGCACGTAGCTCCGTATCCGCCCTCGCCGCCTCCGGAGCTCCCCGGCCCGGACTGCGGGAGCGGAAGAAGATCCAGACCCGGCAGGCGATCCGCCGTGCGGCCTACCGGCTCTTCGCGGAGCAGGGCTACGAAGCGACCCCCGTCGACCGGATCGCCGAGGCCGCGGAGGTCTCGCCCAGCACGGTCTTCCGCTACTTCCCCACGAAGGAGGACATCGTCCTGACCGACGAGTACGACCTCCTGCTCGAGGCGGGGCTGCGGGCCCGTCCGGCGGACGAGCCGATGGTCGAGTCGATGCGCCATGTCACCGTCGCGGCGCTGGCCGAGCTCGCCGAGGCGGACCGTGCGGAACTCGTCCAGCGGATGCGGCTGGTCCGCGAGGTGCCCGCCATCAGGGGCCGCACGGCGGAGAACACCGCCCGGGACGCCGGGATGATCAGCGCCCTGCTCGCGGAGCGTTCCGGACGCGCGGCCGACGACCTGGAGGTACGCGTCATCAGCGCGGCGATCCTGGCGGCCCTTCAGGAGGCGCTGCTGCGCTGGGTCGAGGCCGGTCCGGACGCCGATCCGGGGGCGCTCGTCCACCGGACGATGGACGTCCTGGCGCGCGGCCTCACGGTCTGAGGGGCGGGCCCGCCCCCGGCTCCCCCAGCCGGGCCGCGAGCCGCCCGCGCAGCTGCGACAGCCGCGCGATACGGGCATCCAGGTCGGCGAGCCGACGCCGGGCCACCACCTCCGGGAGGGCGCACCGCCGCGCCCGGGAGTCCTTGGATATCAGCTCCGGTATGCCCTCGGCCGGCAGGGTGGCCAGCAGATGCGCGAAGGTCCGCACGTCGCCGACGGTCAGCCCCGCCGCGCGCAACTCGCGGACCGCCCGGAGCCGGCGGATGTCCTGCGCGTCGTACTCCCGATGGCCCGCGGGCGTCCGACGGGCCGTCACCAGGCCCTGCTGCTCGTAGTACCGCAACGTCCGCGGCGTCAGCCCGGCGGCGGCCGCGGCCTCACCGATGCGCATCGCCGCCGCCCTCCTCGGCACCTGGCCGCCGCTGCCCCGCTGTTGCGGCCGACGCGCTCCCGAGCGCGTCCTCGACCCCTGCGGCGGCCCGCAGCAGCTCCTCGTCCGCGCCGGCCGGGCCGACGAGCTGGAGCCCGAGCGGCAGACCGTTGGCGGCGCGGCCGGCCGGCAGGCCGAGGGACGGCAGACCGGCGTTGCTCCACGGAAGGCACATGACCGACTTCCCGGTGCTGCCGAGGTCCGCGGGCGCGGGGCCGGTGGCCGCCGGGGTCATCCAGAAGTCGATGCCGGCCGCCTCCGCCTCCGCGGCGAGCCGTTCGCGGAACGCGGCCCGCCGGATCCGGGCCGCCTCGTAGGCGTCGTCCCCGATCGCCCGGCCCTCCCGTATGGCCGCCGCCGTCTCCTCCCGATAGCGGTCCCCGAACCGGGCGAACCACTCGGCGTGGGCACGGGCGACCTCGTAGCGGTTCATCGTGAAGAGCTGCTCGACGACCTGGTCGAAGTCGCCCATCACCGGCACTTCGGTGACCGCATACCCCGCCGCCCGCAGCACCTCGCTCTGCTTCTCGAAGGCGCGCAGGGCCTCGTCTCCGGCGCGCTCCAGATAGGGCCCGACCGGTATGCCGAGCACGGGCCGCCCCGTCCCGGACGCCTCGCGCCGCCATCCGTCGCACAGGACCGACGCCGCGAGCGCCACCCCCGCCACATCGGCCGCGTAGCACCCGAGGGTGTCGAAGCCGATGGCGTTGGGGATCACCCCATCCGTCGGGATCCGGCCGTAACTCGGCTTGAAGCCCACCACACCGCAGTACGCGGCGGGGCGGATCATCGAGCCGACGGTTTGCGTGCCGATGGCGAGCGGCACCATCCCGGCGGCCACCGCGGCCGCCGAGCCGCTGCTCGAACCCCCTGGTGTATGCGCCAGGTTATGGGGATTGCGGGTCGGACCGGGGGCCGTGACGGCGAACTCGGCGGTGACGGTCTTGCCCGCTATCAGGGCCCCGGCGGCCACCAGCCGGTCCACGACCGTGGCCTGCGCGCCGCCCAGCACCTCGGGCGGCAGCGCCGACCCCGCCCTCGTGGGCAGCCCGTCGACATGCACGATGTCCTTGATGCCGACGGATATGCCGTACAGCGGTGGCCGCTCGGCGGGCCCCGGCGGACCGGCGGCCGCGAGCCGCCGCGCCGCCTCCAGGAGCCGCGTGCGCCGCTCCGGCTCGGGCACGAAGGCCCGCACCCGTGCGTCGACGGCGTCGATACGGTCACAGATACGCGTGGCCGCGGCGACGGGGTCGTCCGCTCCGGACCGCAGCGCCGCGGTCTCCCGGACCAGTGATCGGTACCTCAGCAAGGTCTCCACGCTCGCAGGCTACCGCCGGCCACTGACAGTCCCGCGGCGCCCGCCCGGCACCGCCCCGCGCACCGCCCCGCGCACCGCCCCGCGCTCACAACTCCACGACCACAGCGCCCAGATGACGCCCCTCGGTGAGCTCGCGCAGCGCCCGCGGCGCCTGCTCGATGCCGTGCAGCCGGGCGTGCGGGAAGGTGAGGGTGCCGTCGCGCAGGCCCTCGGCGAACCGCCGGTGCCACTCCGGGACCAGGTCGCGGTGGTCGTGGAGGGCGACGCCGCGCAGGGTGATGCCGCGGGAGAGCAGCGAGAGGGTGTCGATCGGCGTCGGGGCCGGGCCTTCCGCGGAGAGCTGGCCGGCCAGTGCGCCCACGATCGCCAGCCGGGCGCCCCTGTTGGCGAGCGCGAGCGCCGCCTGCAGCTGCTCGCCGCCCACGTTGTCGAAGAGCGCGTCGATGCCCTCCGGCGCGGCCTTGCGCAGCTGCTCCTCGATGGACCCCGCGCCGCGGATCACCACCGCGTCATAGCCCAGCTCCTTGATCAGCCGGTCGGCCTTCTCCTGCGAGCCCGTACTGCCGATGACCCGGGCGGCGCCGTACTGGCGGGCGAGCGGGCCCGCCAGGGAGCCCACGCCGCCCGCCGCCCCGGTGACGAACACCGTGTCCCCGGGGCGCACTTCGGCGCCGCGGGCGATGCCCATCAGGGCGGTGGGGCCCTGGGAGAGGTAGGCGGCCGGGTCGGGCATGAGGTCCGGGTCGAGGCGGTGTGCCCCGTCCGCGTCGAGCAGGCTGTACTCGCGCCAGCCGAGCCGGTGTTCCACCAGGTCACCGGGGTTGAGGTCGGTCCCCGGGGCGGCCACCACCTCGCCCACCGCGGCCCCGTGCAGCGGCGCCCCGATCTCGTACGAGGGCATCGGCACCGCGCTGGTCTCGTCCATGAGCGTGCGCATCACGGCGGCGACACCCATGTGGGTGTTGCGCACCAGCACCTGGCCGGGCTCCGGTTCGGGCACCGGCACCTCCACGATCGCGAAGAGGTCGTCGGTGACCGGCCCTTGGGGGCGCGCGGCCAGGCGGACTTCACGGTGTGTGCGGTTCGCCGTGTCGCTCGTCGCGTGGTTCGTCATGCGGTTCGTCATGCGCCGAGGCTAGGACTTGACGTACGCGTCAAGGTCAAACCGGGCGTCGCGATGCCGGCGCCGGCGGAGGCGCCCGGCTCAGGGGGCCCGGCTCAGGAGACCCGGCGCGGACGGCACTTGCTTCAAGTGCACTTGAAGGTTCTAGCGTGGTCCGCATGACGGTGAGCGACAGCACCCCCGTGGATTCCCCGCCCGTGGACGTCTGCGTGGCCGCCGGGTCCGCCCCTCCGCGGCCCGACGGCCAGGACAGCTACACGATCAGCGAGGTCGCGGACTGGACCGGGCTCAGCGCTCCCACCCTGCGCTGGTACGAGGAGATCGGTCTGATGCCGAAGGTGGCGCGGTCGCCCACCGGGCAGCGCCGCTTCGACAACAGGGACCTGGACTGGCTCTCGTTCGTGGCCAGGCTGCGGATGACCGGGATGCCGATCGCCGACATGGTCCGCTTCGCGGAGCTGGTCCACCGGGGCGAGGAGACCTTCGGTGAGCGGGAGGCGATCCTGCGGCAGACCCGGCACGAGGTCGTCGCACGCATCGCGGAGCTGCAGGAGACCGTCGTCGTTCTCGACGCCAAAATCGACTTCTACGCGGGCGCCCCAGGGGCGCCGGAAAGGGCCTGAGCGCCATCATGAGCAGCACCATCGAGCAGATACCCAAGGTCGAGCTGGGCAACGGCGGCCCCCTCGTCGGTGTCCAGGGCTTCGGCGCCATGGGCATCAGCGCCGCCTACGGGGACACCGACGACGCGGCGGCCCGCGACACCCTGGAGGCCACCGTCGAGGCGGGCGTCACCCTCATCGACACCGCCGATATGTACGGCGTCGGCGCCAACGAGGAGTTCCTCGCACCGTTCGTCGCCGCGCACCGCGACGAGATCACGCTGGCCACCAAGTTCGGCATCGAGTACCGGACCGACGACCCGGCCTACCGGGCCATCCGCAACGATCCCGGCTACATCAAGAAGGCCGTCGAGGAGAGCCTTCGGCGCCTGAACGTCGAGGTCATCGACCTCTACTACATGCACCGCCGGGACCCCGCCGTCCCGCTCGCCGAGTCCGTCGGCGCGATGGCCGAACTGGTGCGGGAGGGCAAGGTCAAGCACCTCGGCCTGAGCGAGGTCACCGGTGCCGAGCTGCGGGAGGCGCATGCCGTGCACCCGATCGCCGCCCTCCAGACGGAGTGGTCGGTCTTCAGCCGGGACGTCGAGCGCAGCGCGGTGGGTGCGGCCGCCGCGCTCGGGGTCGCCTTCGTGCCGTACTCGCCGCTCGGCCGGGGCTTTCTGACCGGTGCCTTCACCGATGCGGGCAAGGATCTCTCCGGCAGCGATTTCCGGCAGTTGCTGCCGCGCTTCACCGGTGACAACGCCAAGGCGAACGCCGCTCTCCTGGCACCTCTGCACAAGATCGCAGCCGGTCACGGTGCCACCACGGCGCAGGTCGCCCTGGCCTGGGTGCAGCAGCGGGCCCAGGCGCACGGCCTGACCGTCGTGCCGATCCCCGGAACCCGCAGGCGCAGCCGCCTTCTGGAGAACGCCGCGGCCACCCGGATCACGCTGACCGCGGAGGAGCTGGCGCTGCTGGAGCCGATCGCCGGCCAGGTGGCGGGCGACCGCTACTCGGACATGTCCCTCACCTCCGCGGCCCGGGAGGTCCCGGGTCCGTCATCGGAGTGATCCGGGGCGCTGTTTCCCGCTGTCCTCGGCGAGGAACCCTGCCTGTGAGGAACCCGGCCCGTTCCGCACGGCCTTCCCCGTTCCCGGCGATATGACCCACGTCGACGCCGACACCGCCGCCGACACCGCCGCCGACACCGCCGCCGGGACCAGCGGCAAGACCCCCTTCGAGCTCCTCGGCGCCGCCCTCGACGACGTCGTACGGGACGCCAGCGCCCGGCAGGACTCCCGTACGCCCCGACCCGCCCGAACCGCCGCCGGACCCGCCGGACCCGCGCCGGGACTTCAGGCGGGTGCGGCGGCTACCGGGCGGGACGCAGCCAGGCGGGCCCTTATGCCCGCAGCCGCGCCGCCAGCTCCTCCGGGTCGGTCGTCGGCCGCTCACAGGTGAAGTGCCGGCAGACATACGCCGCCGGACGGCCGTCGACCAGGGGGCGGTCCATGAGCAGCGGGAGCTCGTCGGCATCGTCCGAACCGGGCGCGCCCACGGCGACCACCGTGCCGGGGGCCGTACCGAGCAGGGCGGCGCGGTGGAGGGCGGCGGTGGCGGGATCGTCCTGCGGGCCCACGACCGCGACCTCGTGGGGGCCGGCCAGCGCGGCCTCGGCGACCGCGAGGCCCCAGCCGATGAAGCGTGGGGCGCGGCCGCCGAGGGCGGTGACGATGCCCAGGGCGCGTTCGGCGGCGTCCCGGTGGAGGGCGCTGCCGGTCAGGGCCGCGTACGAGAGCAGGGCCCCGGCGGCGGCGGTCCAGCCGGAAGGGGTCGCGTTGTCGGTGGGGTCCTGGGGGCGGCGGATCAGCGTCTCGGCGTCGGCGGCGGTGTCGTAGAGGGCGCCGTCGGGGGTGGTGAACTGGACGAGGACGGTGTCCAGGAAGAAGCCGGCGAACTCCACCCAGACCCCCTCCCCGGTGACGGAGGCCAGCGTCAGGAACCCCTCGGCGACATTGGCGTAATCCTCCAGGACGCCGGAGTTGGCCCCCGGGACGCCGTCCTTGGAGGTGCGGTGCAGCCGGGCCTGCCAGTCCATGTGGACGCGGACCAGGAGGTCGGCGGCGTCGGTGGCGGCCTGGATCAGATCGGGACGGTCGAAATAGGCGCCGGTCTCGGCGAGCGCGGCGATGGCCAGGCCGTTCCACGAGGCGACCACCTTGTCGTCCCGGCCGGGACGCGGCCGCTGCGCGCGCGCCGCGAGCAGCCGCTCCTTGACGGAGGCCACCCGCTCGTCGTCCACCGGGCCCTCGGCCGTATCGGGCAGCTGGAGGACGGAGGCGCCCTCCTCGAAGGTGCCCTCCGATGTGACGCCGAAGTAGGCGGCGGCGAACTCCGCGTCCTTCTCACCCAGTACGGAACGCAGCTGCTCCGGGGTCCAGACGTAGTAGGCGCCCTCGACGTGCTTGCCGGACCCCGAGCCGTCGTCACTGTCCGCGTCCAGTGCGGAGGCGAATCCGCCCTGTCCGGTGCGGAGTTCACGGACCATGAAGTCGGCGGTCTCCACGGCGATCCGGCGGGCCAGGTCGCCGAGTCCGTCAGCGGCTCCGCCGCCGGCGGTGGCGCGCCACAGGTGTGCGTAGGTGCGGCAGAGAAGGGCGTTGTCGTAGAGCATCTTCTCGAAGTGGGGCACCGTCCAGGTGGCGTCCACCGCGTACCGGGCGAACCCGCCGCCCAGCTGGTCGTAGATGCCGCCGCGGGCCATCGCCGCGCAGGTCGCCTGGACCATTTCCAGGGCGGCGGCGGAGCCCGTGCGGGCGTGGTGGCGAAGGAGGAACTCCAGCACCATGGACGGCGGGAACTTGGGCGCGCCGCCGAATCCGCCCCGCACCGCGTCGAATTCGCGGGTCAGGCCCATCAGGGCGGTGTGCAGTTCCTCGGGGCGCGGCGGGCGGCGCTCCGCGGGCAGCGCGTCGGTGAGCGAGCGGCCCGCCAGGTCGGCGACGATCCGGCCGGCGGTCTCGTCGACCTCGTCACGGCGGTCGGCCCAGGCGCTGCGTACGCCCTCCAGGACCTGCCCGAAGGACGGCATGCCGTGGCGGGGCGCGGGCGGGAAGTACGTGCCGAAGTAGAAGGGCTGTGCGTCGGGGGTGAGGAACACCGTCATCGGCCAGCCGCCCTGGCCGGTCGCGGCCTGTACCGCCTCCATGTAGACCGCGTCGACGTCCGGGCGCTCCTCGCGGTCGACCTTGACGGCGACGAAGTGGTCGTTGAGCAGGGCGGCGGTGGCCGGGTCCTCGAAGCTCTCATGGGCCATCACATGACACCAGTGGCAGGAGCTGTACCCGACGCTGAGCAGCACCGGGACGCCGCGCCGTCTCGCTTCCTCGAACGCGTCGGGGGACCACGGCCACCAGTCGACCGGGTTGTCGGCGTGCTGGAGCAGATACGGGGAAGTCTCATGGGCCAGGCGGTTCGGCATGGGTCCATCCTCTCCCACTGCGACGGGGTGCGTCGGGAGCGGAGGGAGTTGGTGTCCGGAGTTGTCCACAGGCCGGTTATCCACAGGCCTGCCGGAATGTGCGCGGACGCGGAACACTGTGCGTACGGAGACGATCACCGCCGGAGCCGAACCGTCCGGGACGGCTGAACGTCCGACACCACTGGAACCACTGGAACGACCGACACCACGGGAACGACCGGAACGGCCGGAACGATCGGAACGACCGGCGCCTCTGGAACAACGGGAACCACCGGAACAACGGGAACCACCGGAACCACCGGAACTACTGCAACTGCTGGAGGGGGATTCGCATGCCTGGCTCACTGGCTGTGCTGCGTGAGGAGCACCGTGCGGAGGCGGCAGAGCTGTTGGCGCGGGCCGTGGAGGAAGAGACACGGCGTTCGGGCGGGCGGCTCGACGGGAGCGCGCTGCTCGGCAGGGCACGCGCGGCGCTGGACGAGATCGCCGGCGCCGCGGCCGAGGAGTACGCCGCCTATGTGCGGGCGCTGGACGAGACGGGGGCCGGGCAGCGCCCGCTCGCCACGCGGCTGACGCGCAAGGAGCTGGGCACTCCGGCGGTGGCGACGGCCGTGGCGGCGGTGGCGGCCTTCGGTACGGATCTGGCGTACGGCACGGGCGCGGGCCCGGCGCTGGGAGTCGGCGCCGCCGTGGTGGTGGCGGGCGCCGCGGCCACGGTGGTGAAGCTGGCCGCGGGCCATCTGCCGGCCGCGCACGAGCAGGCGGGGAAGCGGGGCCAACCCGGCGGCCCGGAACAGTTGCGGCTCCAGTGGCTGACGGCGCTGGAGGTGCGGGGCATCCGGCCGTTCCTGGATCAGCAGCGGATGCTGACGGCGACCCGCGGCAGCGGCGCGCTGTCCAAGACGGCCGGCGGCAAGGCCTCCCGGGGCCCCCAGCTGCGCGGCGGGGACCGTAGCGCGGCCGCCCGGCAGCGGTCCGTACTGGAGCACTCATTCTCCCAACTCCCCAGCCCCGACGGGCCGTTCGCGGGCCGACGGGCGGAGCTGGCGGCGATCGCGCAGTGGGTGCACGCGGCCCGCGCGAGTACGGAGACCAAGCCGACGGTGGTGGTACTGCACGGCGAGCCGGGTTCGGGGCGGACGGCGCTGGCGGTGCGGGCGACCCACCAGCTGCGCGATCAGTTCCGTGGCGCGTGTGTGGTCGATCTGCGCGGCGACACCCCCGGCGAGATGCCGCTGCCGACCCGCAACGCCCTGCTGCATCTGCTCAACCGGCTCGGGGCGCCCCGCGAACAGCTGCTGTTCCGCGAGCGGACGTCCCAGGAACAGCACGTCAAGCGGCTGACCGAGCTCTACCACCAGCATGTGGCGGGCCTTCCGGTGACGGTCCTGCTGGACGACGCCTCGGATCCCGAGCAGGTGCGCACGCTGGTGCCGGACCGCTCCGACAGCCTGGTGCTGGTGACTTCCCGCGAGCCGCTGGAGCTGCCCGACGACCTCCAGGCCTGGGTGCATCAGCTGCCGGTGGGGCCGCTGGACGCGGCGGGCACCGAGGAGCTGCTGCGGGCCGCCGCGGACGGCACGGCGGACGAAGCGGGCCCCTACGACTCCCAGGCGATCGAGCGGATCGTGGAGCAGTGCGCGGGCCTGCCGCTGGCGCTGCGGGTGGCGGGCTCCTCGGTGGGCGCGCGCACCCCGGCCGCGCTGGCCGCGGATCTGGCGTCGTACGACGCGGCGACGCCGGTGGAGCGGGCCCTGTCGCTGCGCTACGCCGACCAGTCGGAGCCGGCCCGGCGGCTGCTGCGCCGGCTGGCACTGGTGGGCAGGGCGTCCTTGGGCGCGGCGGCCGCGGCGGCGCTGCTGGGGGTGGAAAACCCGGAGGCGGAACGGCAGTTGACGACGCTGGCGGAGGCCGGGCTGATAGAGCATGTGCGCGGCAAGCGGTACCGCCTGCACACCCTGGTGCACCGCTTCGCGTACGGCCGGCTGACCTCCGAGGAGTCGCCGGAGGAGCGGGTCGCGGCCCAGGAGCGGCTGATCCGCGGCTATGCGGAGCTGGCCGACTCGGTCATCCGCCTGGTCGACGGCCGTACGTCCACGCGCGCCGACCGCTTCGGGTCGCACGGCTTCACCTCCCTGGACGCGGCCCTGCAGTGGCTGGACGACGAGTCGAGCTTCATCACGTCCGCGCTGGCGCACACCGACCAGGAAGTGGACCAGGCGACGGTCTCGCATCTGCTGGGTGCGCTGGCCGACTACTGCCTGCTGCGCGGCGACCTCTACCGCCTCGGTGAGCTGAACGAACTGACCCGGGCGGTCGGCCAGGGCCTGCTGATGCGTTCGGTGCAGTGGCGTACGGGCGTCGCGGCCCGGCAGCTGGGCGAGCTGGACAAGGCGCGCACGACGCTGTCGTCGGTGGTGGACCTGTATTTCGAGGCGCAGCATCCGGTCGGTGCCGCCCGTGCGCTGCGCGATCTGGGCATCACGCTCCAGCAGCAGGGCAATCTGACCGAGGCCGCGGCCAAGCTGCGGGAGGCGCTGCAGATGCAGTCCGGCCCCGATATGCACGGCGACCGGGCCTGGACGCTGCATGCGCTGGCGGCGGTGGAGCGGGACCGCGCGGGGATCGCCGAGGCGCTCGCCCTGCTGCGTGAGGCGCTGGAGCTGCACGAGGAGAGCGAGAGCGTGCACGGCCAGGCGTGGGCGCACTTCCAGCTCGGCCAGGTGTATCTGCGGATGGGCGAGGTGCCGCGGGCCGAGGAGGCGCTGGGCGCCGCGATGGAGCTCTACGGGCGGACGCAGGACGAGCGTGGTGAGGCCTGGGCGATGACCCAGCTGGCGCGGGCCAGGCTGGTGGACGGTGATCCGGACCCGGCCGCCGACCAGCTGCGGCAGGCCCTGTCACTGCACCAGCGGCACGAGGACGCCCGCGGCGAGGCCTGGACGATGTACTACCTGGGCCAGGCGCTGGAGGAGCAGGGCGAGCAGGACGCGGCGCTGCGGCAGCTGGAACGGTCGCGGACGATGTTCAGCCGGATGCAGGACGGCTACGGCCTGGCGTGTGCCCGGCATCATTCGGGGCGGGTCACCCGGGACCTGCGGGCCGCGCAGACGGGTTCGCTGCGCAACAGCGGCTTCGCCCGGCAGCTGCTGCAGGACGCCCGGAAGGACTTTCAGCGGATCGCGGTGCCGCACGGCGAGGCCTGGTCGTGCCTGGAGCTGGTGATCATCGACGCCGGCAACGGGCGGGCGGCGCAGGCCCTGGAGCTGGCCGACGAGGCGGCGCGGATCTTCGCCGGGTACGGCGATCGGCGCGGCGAGGACTGGGCTCGCTTCCTGCGCTGCACGCTGCTGCCGTTCGCCTCACCGGGCGGCTCCGTCGTGGGCACGGCCGTGGCGCAGGAGGAGCTGGCGCAGCTCGTACGGGAGGGGCACGCGGCCCGCGACGGGAAGCTGACGGAGTGCGCGGAGGCGTTCGCGCTGCTGTTGGAGCGCGGGGTGGAGCCGGAAACGGGGTGGCAGGCGTGGCGGCTCGGCATGCTGCCCAGCCGCCATGCGCGTGAGGTCATGGGTATAGCCGTCGCACCGGCCGCCGCGGACTGACGCCGGCGCGGGGCACGGCGCGGCTCGCTGACCGCTTGGATCAGCGAGCCGCCGGGCCGGTCAGCCGGCCGTAACCCATCGGCCGACCGTCGACCGCACCCGGTCCCGGGTGTGCCCGGAGGTTCCTCAGCTGGTCTTCGGCTTCGGCACCGTCGGGGTGGCGGAGGCGGTCGCCTCGCCCTCCTCCGGCGCCTCTTCGAAGTCGACCTTCTTCATCTGCTTGTTCATGGACTTCATCAGCAGCCACACGGCGCCGCCGATGACCGCGAAGACGATGAAGCCGAGGACGCCGGGGGTCACCTTGTCCTTGTCGAAGCTGTCGGCAAGGGTGACGAAGTGCGTCAGGGCGAGGGTGCTGGTCGCGCTCATCATGGGGTCAATTGTTGCGGATGCCCGCGAAGAGGTCGTCCTCGGGGAGGGAAGTGTCCACGAGCGACTTCGCGAGCTCGTACTCCTCCGTCGGCCAGACCTCGCGCTGGATGTCCATCGGGACCCGGAACCAGCCGCCGTCGGGGTCGATCTGAGTGGCGTGCGCGATCAGCGCCTTGTCGCGGATCTCGAAGAAGTCGGCGCACGGGATGTAGGTGGTCAGGGTGCGCTCGCGCTGCTCGAACTGCTTCCAGCGCTCCAGCCACTCGCCGTACGGCGAGTCCATGCCCCGCTCCAGCAGCGCCTCGTGCAGCGCGATGGTGCGCGGCTTGTTGAAGCCCTGGTTGTAGTAGAGCTTCTGGGGCTGCCAGGGCTCACCGGCCTCCGGGTACTTCTCCGGGTCGCCGGCCGCCTCGAAGGCCACCATCGTGATCTTGTGGGTCATGATGTGGTCCGGGTGCGGGTAGCCGCCGTTCTCGTCGTAGGTCGTGATGACCTGCGGCTTGAACTCACGGATCAGCTTGACCAGCCGCCCGGCCGCCTCGTCGACGTCCTGCAGCGCGAAGCAGCCCTCGGGCAGCGGCGGCAGCGGGTCGCCCTCGGGCAGCCCGGAGTCGACGAAGCCCAGCCACTCCTGCTTGACGCCCAGGATCTCCCGGGCCTCGTCCATTTCCTTCTTCCGTACCTCGTGGATGTGCTCCTCGATGTACGGGTCGCCCTGGAGCTTGGGGTTGAGGATGGAACCTCGCTCGCCTCCTGTGCAGGTGGCGACCAGCACGTCCACCCCCTCGGACACGTACTTGGCCATGGTGGCCGCACCCTTGCTCGACTCGTCGTCGGGGTGGGCGTGGACCGCCATCAATCGCAGCTGCTCAGTCAAGACTCGATCCTCAGTGAAAGGCTGGGTGAAAGGCTGGGTGCAAGGCTTAAGAAGATGCCTCCTATAGTGACCGAAGCGAGGGGGCGCTGTATTCCCTGAACCCATCCCTGGGCCGGAGACCCTTCGGGCTCCACCGCTTCAGGGCCCCGTACAGGTCCCCGTACCAGGAGGAATGATCATGACGGCGGTGCGCGACGGACTCCCGGACGGACGCTACGGCCGCCCCGCGGACCAGCGCACGGACCGCAAGCTCAAGATCATCGGCGCGGTGCTGGGCGTCGCACTGCTCGGCGTGGTCGGCTGGGCCGGCGCCTCGTACATCGCCGGACAGGACCTCAGCGGCCGGATCATCACCTGGGACGCGGTGTCCGACAGCGCCGTCAAGGTGACTCTCGAGGTCATCAAGGACAAGGACGACAAGGGCGTGTGCACGCTCCGCTCCCAAGCAGCGGACGGCTCCGAGGTGGGGCGCAAGGACGTCACCATCGACCAGCGCACGGACCAGGTGAACACCGAGATCACGCTGCGCACCACCAAGCGTGCCACCAACGCCATCCTGGTCGGCTGCCAGGCAGCCGGAGGCAACTGACAGGGGCATGTCGCATCTCCGCCTCGCGGTCCGGCATGCCCGGCGCACGGGGCCGGGCGCCGCGCGGGGGGAACGCCTCTGAGCAGCGACGATGCGTCGCTGTGCGTTCGCTGTGCAATTCCCCCTCCCCGTTTTGTGCCGGAATTGTTAGGCTCGTGGTTTCGCCCACCCGTGAAGGCGCAAACCTTCCTGGTAGGGCGTTTGATTTATCCCCAGTACCGACGAGGAGCACCTGTGACCCAGACCAGCGACAACGTCACCTGGCTTACCCAGGAGGCGTATGACCAGCTCAAGGCCGAGCTGGAGCACCTGTCTGGTCCCGCCCGCGCCGAGATCACCGAAAAGATCGCGGCGGCCCGCGAGGAGGGCGACCTCAAGGAGAACGCCGGGTATCACGCCGCCAAGGAAGAGCAGGGCAAGCAGGAGCTTCGCGTCCGCCAGCTGACCCAGCTGCTGCAGTCGGCGAAGGTCGGCGAGGCCCCCGCCGCCACTGGCGTCGTCGCCCCCGGCACGGTCGTCACCATCGCGTTCGACGGAGACCCGGACGACACGCTCGAGTTCCTGCTGGCCTCGCGGGAGTACGCGAGCTCGGACATCGAGACCTACTCCCCGCAGTCCCCACTGGGGGCGGGTGTGAACGGCAAGAAGATCGGCGAAACCGCCGAGTACGAGCTCCCGAACGGCAAGAAGGCGACCGTGAAGATCCTGGAGGCCAAGCCGTACTCCGGCTGAGGCCCGCAGCATCAAACAGGGCATGAAGCGGCCCGGAGCCTGAGGAGCGCTCCGGGCCGCTTCACTGTGTGTACACACTCCTTTACGAAGCGCGGGAACGAAAACCACCACCGGGCCGTAACCACCACCGGCGCCCCCGCAACCCCCGTGGGCTCAGGCCGTCGCCGACCGGTATTTGCGTACCGCGAGGGTCCGGAAGACCGCGATGATCAGCAGCGACCAGATCACCGAGGCCAGCACCGGGTGTTCCATCGGCCAGGCGCCGGTCACCGACGTGGGGACATTCGGGATGGTGTTGCCGAACAGCTCCCGGGCCGCGGCCACGGTGGCGCTGAACGGGTTCCACTCCGCGACGTGCTGGAGGAAGGCCGGCATGCCGTCGACCGGCACAAAGGCGTTGGAGATGAACGTCAACGGGAAGAGCCAGATCAGCCCGCCGGAGGTGGCCGCCTCGGGGGTGCGGACCGAGAGGCCGATCAGCGCGCCGATCCAGGAGAAGGCGTAGCCGAGCAGGAGCAGCAGGCCGAAGCCGCCCAGCACGGCGAGGATGTTCTCGTGCGTGCGCCAGCCGATCAGCAGCGCGACGACGGCCAGCACCACGAGTGTCAGGGCGGTCTGCACGAGGTCGGCCAGGGTGCGGCCGGTGAGCACCGCGCCCCGGGACATCGGCAGCGACCGGAACCGGTCGATCAGGCCCTTGTGCATATCGTCGGCGATGCCCGCGCCCGCGCCGGCCGTGGCGAAGGTGACGGTCTGCGCGAAGATGCCGGCCATCAGGAATTCGCGGTACGCCTGGGCGTTGCCCTCCGGGGCGCCGGGGATGGCGATGGAGCCGCCGAAGACGTAGGTGAACAGCACCACGAACATGATCGGCTGGATCAGCCCGAAGATCACCACTTCGGGGATGCGCATCATCCGGATGAGATTGCGCTTGGCCACGACCAGGGAGTCGCGTACGGACCGGCTGATGCCGCCGCGTGGCCGGGGGGCGCGGGCCGGGGCCGCTTCGGTCGCCGTCGTCACTTCACGCCCTCCGTGTCCTTGCCGGCGGTTTCGTCCGTGCCGACGGCTTCGCGGGCCGCCTTCCGTACGGCGTCGGGCTCGCCCGTCCGGGCGCCCTTCCGGCCCTTCCCCCCGCGCTCCCGCCCGCTGCCCTTGCCGCCCTTCTTGCGGCGGCCGGCGGCACCGCGGCCCCCGGCGCCGTCCTCGCCGCTCTCCGGGCCCCCGTCCGCCGCCTCGGCGACATGTCCGGTCAGCGAGATGAAGACATCGTCCAGGGTCGGGCGGCGCAGCCCGATGTCATCGATCTCCACGCCGCGGGTGTCCAGCTCGCGGATGATCTCGGCGAGCAACTTGGCGCCGCCGGTCACCGGAACCGTGATCTTGCGGGTGTGCGGTTCGACGGTGCCCTCGCCCTTGCCGAAGCCGCGCAGAACGCCCTCGGCGACGGCGATGTGCTCGGGCGCGTGCACGACGACCTCGACGCGCTCGCCGCCGGTGCGCGCCTTGAGCTGGTCGGAGGTGCCGCGGGCGATGACCTTGCCGTGGTCGACGACGCAGATGTCGTTCGCGAGGCGGTCGGCCTCCTCCAGGTACTGCGTGGTGAGCAGCAGGGTCGTGCCGCCCGCGACGAGTTCCTGGATGACGTCCCACAGCTGCTGGCGGTTGCGCGGGTCCAGGCCGGTGGTCGGCTCGTCCATGAACATCACGGGTGGGCTGACGACCAGCGCGGCGGCCAGGTCGAGACGGCGGCGCATCCCGCCGGAGTAGGTCTTGGCGGTGCGGTCGGCGGCGTCGGAGAGGTTGAAGCGCTCCAGCAGCTCACCGGCCCGGCGCTTCGCGTCCCGACCGCTCATCTGGTAGAGCTGCCCGACCATCATGAGGTTCTCCCGGCCGGTCAAGTACTCGTCGACGGCGGCGAATTGGCCGGACAGCCCGATGGCGCGGCGTACCTGGTCCGGGTGCGCGAGGACGTCGATCCCGGCGACCTCTACCTTGCCGCGGTCGGGCTGGAGCAGGGTGGTCAGGACCCGTACGGCGGTGGTTTTGCCGGCGCCGTTCGGGCCGAGCATTCCCAGGACGGTTCCTTCGGGCACATCGAGATCGACGCCGTCCAGAGCCCGTACGTCGCCGAATGTTTTCACCAGACCTTCGGCGTAAATGGCGCCTGGCATGTGGGTACTCCCATGGCTTGGGTTAGTTCCAGGTCGAATATTACGGTTGCCGGACTTTGTACGCCCTGCGGGCAGTTACCCATACGTGCATCAACTCTGTGGGCATTTGTCCGTAGCGAGTCGCCGCGGCGCACCGTCAGACCGGCGAACGGCCGGACCCGTGAACCGCGTACCGGCGAATCCCAGGGAACCGGCGAAGCAGGACCGGACTCTACTCCGAACGCGATACATCGCGTTACTGGTTTTCGCGGTTTTCGTACATTCGACGTACGGGGGCATTCGACGTACGGGCGGCGCGTTCGCCGAAGCGGCCGGGACGGGTCGGGCCGGGTTGGTCGGGCCAGGACAGGAACGTTTCGCCACGCCTTTGCTAGGCGATGACGAAGTACCCCGCCTCGCGCAGCGCCTCGCCCACCTCGGCGCAGTGCTCCGGACCCTTGGTCTCCAGCTGGATCTCGACCTCGACCTCCGTCAGTCCGAGCCGGGGGTCGAGCCGTACGTGGCCCACGTCCAGGACGTTGGCGTCGACGACCGTCAGCACGCCCAGCAGGGTCGCCAGCGCGCCCGGCCGGTCCGTCAGCCGCAGCCGGAGCGAGAGGTAGCGTCCGGCGGCGGCCATGCCGTGCCGCAGGACGCGCTGCATCAGCAGCGGGTCGACGTTGCCGCCGGACAGCACCGCGACGACCGGCCCCTCGAACGTCTCCGGGTGGGACAACAGCGCCGCCACCGGGCTCGCCCCGGCCGGCTCCACCACCTGCTTCGCCCGCTCCAGGCACAGCAGCAGCGCGCTGGAGAGCTCGTCCTCGGAGACCGTACGGACCTCGTCCACCAGCTCATGGACGATCCGGAACGGCACATCGCCGGGCCGCCCGACCTTGATCCCGTCCGCCATCGTGGCCAGCGCCTCGATCGCCACCGGGTGCCCGGCCTCCAGCGAGGGCGGATAGCAGGCCGCACCCGCCGCCTGCACCCCGATGACCTTCACATCCGGCCGCAGCGCCTTGACCGCCACCGCGACGCCGGCGGCCAGCCCGCCGCCGCCGATCCCGACGACGATGGTGCGCACCTCCGGGCACTGCTCCAGGATCTCCAGGCCGAGTGTGCCCTGGCCGGCGATGATGTCCCGGTGGTCGAAGGGGTGGATGAAGACCGCGCCGGTCTCCTTCGCGTACTCCTGGGCGGCGGCCAGCGTCTCGTCGACCACCTGGCCGTGCAGCCGGACCTCGGCGCCGTATTCGCGGGTCGCGGCGACCTTCGGCAGCGGCGCCCCGGCCGGCATGAACACCGTCGAGCGCACGCCCAGCAGGGACGCCGCCAGCGCCACGCCCTGCGCGTGGTTGCCCGCGCTGGCCGCCACCACACCGGCCGCCCGCTCCTGCGGGGAGAGCCGGGCGATGCGTACGTACGCGCCGCGGATCTTGAAGGATCCGGTGCGCTGGAGGTTCTCGCACTTGAGGTGTATCGGGGAGCCGACCAGCCCCGACAGATAGCGGCTGCCCTCCAGGGGGGTGGCGCGGGAGACGCCGGAGAGCAGCTTGTGCGCCTCGCGTACGTCATCGACCGTGATCGCGGAGAGCGGGTCCTCGTCGGCCGCGTCCTCGTCGGTCGAATCCGCGGCAGTCGGGTCCGAGGCAGTCGGATCCGTACCGATCAGGTCCGCACCGATCGGGTCCGTACCGATCGGGTCCGTACCGATCGGGTCCTCGGCCGTCGGACCCGGGGCCGTCGGATCCTCGTCGAGCGGGGCCCCGGTGATCGCGGCGTCGGCGGAGAGCGATGCCGCGGGGGACTCGTGCGACGTGCGAGGCGTGTGATCGGCCATGCCGTCAGTCTCGCAGTTCGGGCCGTCCTGGGCCTTTTCGACCGGATGGCGAGATCCCCCGTACGGCGCGGAACGGTCTCGGCCGTCTCACGGGGTGTTATCGGAACGACGGGGTCGGTACCGTCCCCGCAGCATCCGCGTACGCTGTCCTCCCATCCATACGCACCTCCATGAAGCGAGCTCCCGGCCATGCCCACCTCTCCGGACATGACGACCCACCCCGACACCGCTCTCCTAGACGCGCTGCAGCACCAAGTGGCCGTCTTCGCCCGCCGCGCCGAACAGAGCCGACTGGGTGGCGTAGGGCAGGCGCGCAACTCCATGGACCGCGCCGCCTATCTGTTGCTCAACCGCCTCGACCAGGAGGGGCCGATGGGTGTCAAGGCCCTGGCCGCCGGGATGGGCATCGACTCCTCGACGGTCACCCGCCAGGTGGCGCCTCTGGTGGACGCCGGGCTGGTCAGCCGAGCCACCCACCCCGAGGACGGCCGGGCCGTGGTGCTCCAGCTGTCGGAGCGCGGCCTGACCCGCCTGGAGGAGGTGCGCGCCTCGCGTCGTGCGCTGATGGCCCTGGTGACGGAGGACTGGTCGCCGGAGGACCGGGACGCGTTCTGCGCGCTCCTCACCCGCTTCAACGTCTCCCTCGCCACGCTCACCGCGTCGCTGGCGCCGGCCGGCCCCGCGTCCTGACGCACGCCGGGACGTCCGCGTCGTACAGTCCGCGCCGGGTCGTCCGCGCCGGGACGTCACCACCCCTCCGGTGGAAGGGTGGTGACGCGCTTCACGAGCGGTGTCAGCCGAGGGCCTGCGTGAGGTCCGCCAGCAGATCGTCGGCGGACTCGATGCCCACCGACAGCCGTACGAGGTCGCTCGGGACCTCCAGCGCGGACCCGGCCGTCGAGGCGTGCGTCATCCGGCCCGGGTGCTCGATCAGGGACTCCACACCGCCCAGGGACTCCCCCAGGGTGAACAGCTTCGCCCGGTTGCAGACCTCCACGGCCTCCTGCTCGCCGCCCGCCACCTGGAACGACACCATCCCGCCGAAGGACCGCATCTGCTTGGCGGCGACCTCGTGACCGGGGTGCTCGGCCAGGCCCGGGTAGTACACGCGGGTGACCTTCTTGTGCGAGACCAGCAGCTCGGCGACGCGGGCCGCGTTGGCGCTGTGCCGGTCCATGCGTACGGCCAGGGTCTTGATGCCGCGCATCACCAGCCAGGCGTCGAACGGCCCGGCGATCGCGCCCATGGCGTTCTGGTGGTAGGCGAGTTCCTCGCCCAGCGCATCGTCGTTGACGACCAGTGCGCCGCCCACGACGTCCGAGTGCCCGCCCATGTACTTGGTCGTCGAGTAGACCACCACATCCGCGCCCAGGGCGAGCGGCTGCTGGAGGTAGGGGCTGGCGAAGGTGTTGTCGACGACGAGCTTGGCGCCCGCCTCCCGGGCGATGCCGGCCAGCGCCGCGATGTCGCTGATGCCGAGCAGCGGGTTGCTGGGCGTCTCGACCCAGATCGCCTTCGTACGGGGCCGCAGCGCGTCGCGTACGGCCTGCGGGTCGGAGGTGTCGGCCACCGACCACTCCACGCCCCACCGCTCGACGACCTTCGCGAACAGGCGGAAGGTGCCGCCGTAGGCGTCGTTGGGGATGACGACGTGGTCGCCGGGGGTGAGCAGGGTCCGCAGCAGGCAGTCCTCGGCGGCGAGCCCGGAGGCGAAGGCGAGGCCGCGGCGGCCGCCGTCCAGGGCGGCGAGATTCTCCTCAAGGGCGGTACGGGTCGGATTGGCGCTGCGGCTGTACTCGTAGCCGCCGCGGAGTCCGCCCACACCGTCCTGCTTGTAAGTAGAGACCTGGTAGATGGGCGGTACCACCGCGCCGGTGGCCTGGTCGGGCTCCTGACCTGCGTGGATGGCAAGGGTTTCGAAGTGCTGGTGGCGCTGTTCGCGCTGATCGCTCATGCCTGCCGAGGGTAGTCGGCCAGGCAAGGGAACTTTCCGGAACTTTCTGCTTCGCTGGAGAGTGAATACATAAGACGGCTCCCCGCTCGCTACGACAACGCTTACTACGACAGCTCCCCCGCGCACCGAGACCCGCCCTCCGCCCCACACCTCCGATCCGCAACCCTCAACCGCAGCCCTGAACCGCAACTCCGAACCGACCTCCACGCCGGCCCCTCACCCTCCAGCCCCTCCCCTCACCCCCGACCCCCACCCCAGACCCTCACTCTCTCGCACCGACCGGGACACACCACATGGACGCTCTGCTCGTGCTCCTCGCCGCGACCGCCCTCGGCGGTTGCGTCTTCCTGCCCTGGATGCGGCGCCGGCGGGCCGTACAGCAGACCCGGCAGGGTCTGGTGGTGGCCGGCGACCCGATGGCGGGCTACGGCTTCGTGCCGCTCGACGAACTCGACGTGCGGCTGCCCGGCCCCGATCAGGAGCTGGACGACGCGCTCGCGGAGATACGGCGTACCCGCGACTGGCGCCCGGCGGCCGCATTGCTGAAGTCCACCGGGGACGACTGGGAGCTGCGGTGGCAGCGGATCCAGACGCTGGCGGGCTCGGCGGCGTTCGAGCCGGCGCAGGAGGCGGCCGGGGATGCCGGGCCCGGTGACGGGCGGCGGGCCGGGGGCATCTGGCTGCGCACCTGGCGGCTGGAGTCCCCCAAGGATCCCGGCGGCGCCCAGACGCACGCCCAGTTCCTGGTCCTCCAGGCGCTGCGCGATCCCGGTTCCCAGGACTTCCGGATGATCCTGGAGGAGGCCCGTACGGTCTGCCGGGAGGCGGGGCTGCTGGCGCCCGGCAGCCCCATCCCGTACATCACGGAGCTGGCCGTCGCACGTGGCCTGGGCGAACGCCGCGCCGACTACGAAGCGCTCTGGTCCAAGGTCGCCCAGCGCGCCCCGCATCACATGGGCGCGCATCTCGCCGCGCTTCCGTACTGGTCGCAGAAGTGGCACGGCTCCCGCGAGGATGCCGAGGGGTTCGCCGAGCGCGCGGCGGCCGGGGCGCCGGCGAAGAGCCTGCTGCCCGCGCTGCCGCTCTTCGCGGTGTACGAGCATCTTCCCGAGGCCAATATGGTCCGGAGCCTCTATCAGAGCGTGGTGGTCGAGCGGGCCATCGAGGGCGCCCACTTCGCCCTGGCCCAGGCGCCCGCGGACCACCCGATGGCCCCGCACGTCCGCCATCTGCTGGTCTGGTTCCTGGTACGCGCCGAACGCTACGCCGAGGCCATGGAGCAGCTCCGTCTCGTCGACGGCCACGTGGGCGCCGTCCCTTGGTCCTACGGCCGCAGTCCGGCCGCCGAGTACGCCGCCTACCGGGCGCTGGCCATCGCCGGCTGGGAACAGCTGGGCGGCACGTCGGCGGGCTTCCCGCGGGAGGGCCACTGACGCCCGTACGGGGAATGCGGGCCCGCGGCCGGACGTTCTCCCATTGACCGGACCCGTTCCTCCTCCTTCCCCGTCTCCCTTCCCTCGCCCCCTGGAGCCTGATCCTGATGCTGTTCTCCCGCTTCAAGACCCATCTCCCCACCGCCGAGGAAGCGCTGAAGGGCCGCCCGGAGCGGGAGTTCTCCGTGCCCGAGCGGCACACCGTCCTCGGCAACCCTCTGCTGGGCCCGTACCCGGAGGGTCTGGAGACCGCCGACTTCGGTCTGGGCTGTTTCTGGGGCGCCGAGCGCAAGTTCTGGCAGACCGACGGCGTCTGGACCACCCTCGTCGGCTACCAGGGCGGCCACACCCCGAACCCCACGTACGAAGAGGTCTGCAGCGGCCACACGGGCCACACCGAGGCCGTCCGCGTCGTCTATGACCCGCAGGTCATCCCGTACACGGCCCTCCTGAAGGTCTTCTGGGAGTCCCACGACCCCACCCAGGGCTTCCGCCAGGGCAACGACGTGGGCACCCAGTACCGCTCCGCCGTCTACACCCACTCCCCCGCCCAGCAGGCCACCGCCGAGGCTTCCCGCGACGCCTACCGCACGGTCCTCCAGAAGTCCGGCTACGGCGACATCACCACCGAAATCCTCCCCGCCGAGGGGCGGCCCTTCTATGCGGCCGAGGGGTATCACCAGCAGTACTTGGACAAGAACCCGGCGGGGTACTGCGGGATCGGGGGGACGGGGGTTTCCTGCCCCGTCGGTGTGGCGCCCGTGGAGCGGTGATCGCACGGCGGCCGGTCCGCCCGGGGGCCGTTGCGGCAGGTGCTTGGCGTGGTCAGCTGCTGCCGCGCGGTGCGCCGTACCAACGCCAGTCCGTGCGGCGGGGGCGATCGGGCGTTTCGAGGCGGCCGGTTGCCCACAGCAGGGTCGACCACGGAGTGCCGGTGAGGGGTACGTCAGGGAAGAGCCGTGCGAGAGCTCGCTCGCTCAAGTCCTGCGGGGGCTCACACAGGCGGTACACGCCCTGAGCGATGTCGTGGGTGTGGACGAGGGTCTCGACGACGCCCATCGCCGCGAATCCCTCCGGGTCGGAGGCGCCGAAGACGTGCGGGGCCAAGGTGGTGGGAGCTGCGGTGTCGACGGCGGCTGCGAGCAGTCCGCCGCAGGCGGTCACGACGGTCAGGAGTCCCTCGGGTCCTGTCTCCTCGTCGCCGAAGATGACATTGGCCGGCCCGTGGGGTCGATCACGGGAGATGCGCAGCGGCACGCGTGGCACGTCCATCGGCTGCGCGAGACCGAATCGCAGTGCGTAGGTGAGCAGATCGTCCGCGAGGTGTTCCAGGGTCTCCCAGCATGTCCACTCCAGGCTGCCGGCCCTGACCTGCCATTGGGCCGCGGGGACGCCGGTGAGGGTATCGACACAGTGGGCGACGGCCTGACGCACATGGCTCCCGCTCACCGGCACGTGCGGTTCGACGGACTGTGACATGCGGGAAGCCTACAAGGCCGGGCCGGCAGCGCCCCGGGATCCCGGGTCCCGGATCCCGGCTGTGACCTGCGCAAGTCGTGTGCGCGGACGGCTCGTTGGCCGGTCCGGCGGGTAACGGATGAGGCATTACGGCCTCCCGGCGGCAGCAAGATCCTTACCGTCTCTGGCATGGACGGAATCGATGTGGTCAACGGAGTGGTGGGCGCCGTGCTCGGCATGGTCTGCGCCGTGCTGTTCCAACAGCCGTTGCAGGACACCTGGTACCGACTGCGCAAGCGCTCCACGACCGCGATTCGCACCATGCGACGACAGGAGGAGTCGGGGCCCGTCTGGCAGACGTTCTCGCTCGGGCCCCTGCGGACTTCCGCGTTGATCGTCGAAGGCGACGGGACGTCTCCGGTGCCCGTGGAAGCCATCAACGTCCAGGTGCTCGACGAAGAGGTGGTTCTGCCGGCGGACATGGCCGGCTGGCGGGACGAAATCGCCGAGGAGGGCGAGCGGTTGCGGGCGGAGGGGCGCACGCCGCTGTGGAACGGTCCTCGCTACGCCGTCGAGTCCTTCGACATCTCCCGTACCCCTCTCGACGAGACGCCCGAAATTCACCTGAGGCTGCGCCCTACGGACTACTACACGTTCCTCGCCGCTCAGCAGCTGGACCGCAGGCTCTCCGACGGCACGACGCCCCGGACCCGCTATCTGAATCCCGATGACCCGCTGGCGGCCCCGTCCTTTCTCCAGTGCAGTTTCGCCGTCAACGTCGCCGTGGTCACCGCCGATGACATGCTCGTCGTGACCCAGCGCAGCAACCGGGTACGCATGGCACCGGGCGTCTGGAACTCCTCCGTCAACGAGGGGCTTTCGCGGCATATCGATTCTTCGGGGCGGAGCGCACCGGATCTGCACGCGGTGGCCCGTCGCGGGATGCGGGAGGAGTTGTCCCTGGAGCCCCACGAGTACTCCCTCGATCTGCTGGCCTTCGTCCTGGACATGGACAAGCGGCACTGGAGCGGTCACTTCCATGCCAGGTTGAAGGACCTTTCGAGCGCGGATCTTCAGGCGCGCATCAGCCGGGGTGTCGCCGATCGCTGGGAGCACCAGACCATCGACTACGTTCCCTTCCGGCCGGCGACGGTGGTCACATACATGCTGCGGAGCAGCCGTATCCACCGCTGGGCACCATTGGCGCCGTCCCTCTTCCATCTCTCCCTCGTGCACGCGTACGGCCGTGCGCTTGTCGAGCGGGCGGAGGCGCAGGTTCTGCGCCGCCTGTGACCGCGAGGCGGGTGCGTGCGTATTCCGCCGGGTCGAGGATCTGCCATGCCGCCTGGCCGATGGCCAGGACCCCGCGGGCCGGCAGGGGTACGTCGCCGATGCGCGGGTTCTCCGTCAGCCGGGCCGGGCGGCCGAGGTCGGCGCCGTCGAGGAGGGCGTGCGAGTCGTCGATGACATACATCCGCTGTGGCATGAGCGTTCCGGTGTGGCCGCTCGGCATCGTGCCGGTCAGCTGGAGGTCGCCCATTCCCAGCGCTCGGGCCAGGCGCTCGCGGGCCCGTACGAGGAGTCGGGGTCGCCAGGTGGCGAGCGGCAGTGCCGCGCTGATGCCGTTGAGGAGGCTGAGGAGTGGGGTAGCGGAGGCGGTGAGGGTCCAGTCGAGGGAGGGGGATTCCATCGTCACCCGCAAGGTGGCCGGGCCCGTCCATGTGAGCCGGATCCGGCCGTACCCGGTGTGGTCGCAGGCAGGGCCGTAGTACCTGGGGCATGCGGTGTGCAGGTGTGGTCCGTCGACGTGAATCGACCAGTGGCCGTTCGGGTCGCGGTGCCACAGCGTGCGGTAGGGGGCGAAGGAGTTCTCCGGGAAGACGCGCAGGGCGAGGACATGACCGGAATCAAAGGGCAGTCCGAAGACGCCCCAGCCCTTCACGTATTCGTGGTCGGGCCATGGTGCCCGGCCCCGTAGGGGCGGGACATCGGACAGCGCGGAGGAAAGGTCGGGCATCTCCATCACCCCGGCGAGGTCGGTCTGTGCCCCAGGTCAAGGGTAAGGGGGTCATGGCCGGATCCGGCCATGACCCGTCGGACAGCCCGTTAGGCGGCAACGGCCTCGACGATGGAGGCGAAGGTCGGGGTGGGCAGGATGCGGGTGCGGCGCAGGCCGGCCCGGGTGAAGAGGGCGTCCAGGTCCTCGGGGCCTCGTTCGCGGCCCGTCACGATCGTCATCATGGCCACGTCCACGGCCTTGCCGAGCGGCGGCTCGTTGCCGGGGGCCGGGACGGAGTCGATGACCAGGACCTTGCCGTCGTGGGCCAGGGCGCGGCGGCACGACTGCAGGATGCGCACGGCGCTGTCGTCGTCCCAGTCGTGCAGGACGTGCTTCAGGACGTAGATGTCGCCGCCCTCCGGTACGGAGGCGAAGAAGTCGCCTGGTTGGGTGCGTCGGCGTCCGGTCAGCTCCGGGTCCGTCAGGAGGTGTTCGCGCAGCGCGGGTTCCTGGTCGAAGAGCACCCCGGACAGGCCCGGGTGGCGCAGGAGCACCTGGCGCAGGAGTCCGCCGCGGCCGCCGCCGACGTCGACGACCGTGCCGTGCCGGGGGAAGGGGTAGACGTCGGCGATCAGGGCGTTCATCGGCGCGGAGAAGGCGGCCATGCCGGTGTCGAAGAGTTCGCGGGTGGCGGTTCGGGCCGTGATGTAGTCGACGAACGGGGCGCCGAAGACCTTGGGGAATGCGGGTTCGCCGGTGCGTAACGTCTCGTCGAATCCCGATGAGGAGCGGACGAACAGCTCGTCCGTGAGCATCATGACCGCGGCGTGCAGCGAACCGGGTACGTCGGTACGCAGGAACTGTGCGGCGGGGGTGAGGTGGAAGGCGCCGTGTGCGTCCTCGCGGAAGACCTTGCGGGTGGCGAGGTAGCGCAGGGCGCGCCCCAGGTGGACGGCGTCGGTGCCGGTCAGGTGGGCGAGTTCGGCGGCGGTGCGGGGGCCCGCCGCCAGGTGGTCGGCCAGGCGGAGGTCGGCGGCGGTGCGCAGCGCCGCGGAGTAGAGGTGGCCGAGGGCCTCCTCGATCAGATGTCCTGCGTCGTGTGCCGCCGCCTCCGTGTCGTGGGGTCCTTCGGGTGCTCCCGGTCCGTGCGTATCCAACGTCGGCCTCCATGAGGTGAGTTGAGCGGGTATGCGCTGTCGTTCACCCTCGTGGTTCCGCCTCGGGCGCGGCACCGCCGTTGTGTGGATCTTGCGCTCCGTCTTCCGGACTAGGGCGCACGTCGGGGGCCGGCCGGGGTTTGATCGCGCCCGGAGCGGGCGGAGGGTGGGACGCGGCGCTGCTGCTCGGCTGAGGGCCTGCCGCCCGGTGGGGGCGGCGCCCGGTCAGCGGTCGTTGCGCAGTCGCGCCCGGTCGGCGGCCGCCCGTCCCGCGTGCCAGCCGTCGGCGTCCCGTACGCCGCGCAGCCGGACCGGGGCGGTGTCGGGGAAGAGGGCGCCGGTGGTCTCCTCCACGGCGAGTTCGCGGGCGGCGAGGACCGGGAGGAGGCCGGGGGCCGCGTCGGGGGACTCGGCGGTGACGGCGGCCGTGGCGGCGGCGGTGGCCTCGGTCAGGCGGCCCCGGATGCGGTCCGCGTAGGCGACGAGGAAGGTCTGGCGGAAGTCGCGGGTGCGGCGGGAGCGGGTGTGGTGCGCGTCGCCCGCGCGGTGCATCGCGGCGGTGGCCTGGAGGAGGAGCGAGGTGTAGAGCAGTTCGGCGGCCTCCAGGTCGGCTTCGAAGCCGACGAGGGTGGAGAAGCCGATGTCGGCGGCCCAGACGGCCTGGCAGCGGTTGGCGGCCGCGACGGCGTCCAGGAGGAGCGCCTTGGCCTGTTCGTACGGTCCCTCGATGCCGATGCGGATCGCCGACGGGCCGCCCGCCGGCCCGCCCTGGGCGCCGGCCGCGCTGTCGAGGAGCGCCTCGTCGATGCTGTGCCGGGCCATCAGCTCCTGTGCCTTGGCGGACAGCGCCTCCGCCTCCTGCGCGAAGTTCGTCGCCTCGGCCTTGGCGAGCAGTCCCCGGATGCGCCCGAGGGCACGGGAGGCGGCGGCGCCCCGGGCCTTTGTGGCGGGCGCGGGGGCCGGGGAGGGCAGCGGGGTGATGCGCGGGACCCTGGCGAGGGCGCGCAGGGCCGCCAGGACGTCGTAGGCGGTCTCGAAACGGGTGGTGCGGCGGCGTCCGGCCAGGGCGTCGAGGTAGCCGCCGTCGGACTCCCACCAGACCTCGGCGCCGAGGGTGCGCAGCTGGCCGGTCCAGCGGGTGCCGCGCGGGGTCCCGGCGGCCGGGTTGCGGGCCGCGTCGGCCGCTATCGCGTCCACGATCAGCGTCGCGAGGTCCGCTCCCCCGGTCGCCTCGCGGCGTACGAAGCGTTCCAGGTCGGCGGGCTGCCAGCCGCCCGCCCAGCACTGCGCGGCGCCCGCCGCGGCGGCCGCGACCACCGCCGCGCTCACCGCTTCCCAGCCGACGGCCGCCGCGGCGAGCATGGAGGCGCCCGCCTCGACGGCGTCCTCGGCCGCCGCCCCGTCCGCCGCGTACCGGACGCTGCCGAGCACGCCGCCGACCAGCTCGGCGGCCTCCGGGGACGGGCCGCTTCGTCCGCCGCGCCCGCTCGTCCCGGTTCCTTCGGTTCTTCCGCCTCTGCCGCGCTCAGTCACCTGGTCAGGGTACGGACGGCGGTCCCGTTGCCGCTCCCCGCGGCGGGGTTCTCACAGCCGGACCTGGTAGAGGCTCAGCGCGCGCTCCGCGCGGTAGCCGAGCGCGGCGTTCACCGCCCGCATCGGCCCGTTCCTCGGCGGCCGGTTCGGGGGCCGGGGTGCTCGGCCGGTCGTGGTCGTGGGCGGCGGCGACCACGGCGTACCACGCCTCGGTGTCGATTTCCATGCCGCGCACCGTACGCACCGCCACCGCCCGGCGCGCCTCATGTGGGGCGGCACCGGGCGGTGGTCGGGTCGTGCTGTTCTTACGTTGTCGTGCCGTGTCCTGCGCGGCCGGGTGTGGCCGGGTGTGCGGTGCGGCAGGTCACCGCGGTCCGGTCGTCAGGACGACAGGGCGCTGCCCGCGACCCACTGCGACCAGTCCATGTTCCAGCCGTTGAGGCCGTTGTCCGGCTGGATGACCTTGTCGCCGGAGTTCGTCATCTCGACGACGTCACCGAGCTGCGAGTTCTTGAAGAACCACGCGGCGTCGGTGCCCGGGTCGTCGGCGCCCCGGACGTCCTGGAGGCCGATGCAGCCGTGGCTGGTGTTGGCGTGGCCGAAGATGCCCTTGCCCCAGTAGTTGCCGTGGATGAAGGTGCCGGACGTCGACAGGCGCATGGCGTGCGGGACGTCGGGGATGTCGTACTCGCCCTTGCCGTCCTTCTTGGCGAAGCCGACGGTTGAGCCGTTCATCCGGGTCTGCTTGAACCTCTCGGAGATGACCATCTTGCCGTTGTAGGTCGGGTGGTCCTTGCTGCCCGCCGAGATCGGGATGGTCTTGATCGTCCGGCCGTCGCGGACCACGGTCATCTTGTGGGTCTTGGCGTCGACGGTGCTGATCTGGGAGTGGCCGACGGTGAAGCTGACGGTCTTGTTCTGGATGCCCTTGACGCCCGGCGAGGCCTCCACGTCATCGAGCCCGAGCTGCATGGTGACCTTGGAGTTCGGCTGCCAGTAGTCCTGGGGGCGGAAGTCCAGCCGCTTGTCGCCGAACCAGTGGCCGATGACCTGCTGGTTGCTGCTGGAGGCGACCTTGATCGCGGACTCCACGCGCGCCTTGTTCTCCACCGGCTTGTCGAAGTTGACCGACACGGGCATGCCGACGCCGACGGTCGAGCCGTCCTCGGGGGTGAAGGTGCCGATGAAGCTGTTGGTGGGCGAGACGGTGGTGAAGGTGGAGTTCTCCACCGCCTTGCGGCCCTGGGAGTCCACGGCGTGGGCGGTGACCTTGTAGGTCGTGGAGCGGGCCAGCGCCGTGTCGGGCTGCCAGGTGGAGCCGTCGGCGGACATCGTGCCCGCGACGGTCGTGTGGGCGGCCACGGAGGTCATCGTGACGTCGGTGAGCTTGCCGCCGCTGACCGTGACCTGGGCGTCGCTGTTGAGGCCGACGTCGGTCGTACCGTCCTGGGGCGCGATCTCGATCTTGGCCTGTGACGCCTCCTGGGCGGCCGCGGCGTCGACCTGCTGGGAGCTCTCGTGCTGAGGCTTGGGGGTGTGCGCGGCAGCATGGCTGCCGTCGTCGCCGTTCGCCGCGCCGCACGCCGTGAGGGTGAGGGCACCCCCGAGCAGTGCGGCCCCGACTATCAGGCCCCTACCACGATTACTGTCCGATATCACGCGCATCTCCATTGCTACCGAGCCCGGAGTTCTCGGAGAAGGTCCCGAGAGAGGTTCCGACGGGAGTCCGGGTGGGACTTCCGGTCCGGTGGGTCGACGGTTGTACGTCCGTGCCTATCGACCGTCTTCCATGGCCACGGAAAAGGAAAGGGAATGTGGGGGATGCCACTCAAATCGGACGTAAAGGCCACACATCGCCACAGAGAGGAGGCCCCCGTACGCATCACGCCATACGAGGGCCGGGGTCGGCGGGGGGGGTCGGTTGCGCCCGGTGGGGAGCCGGTCGCGGTCGGTGGGGGTCGGTTGCGTCGGGCGGTGCCGCGTGCCGGGTCAGGCCTCGGCGGCCCGGTCGTCCGCGAGATCCCATTCCGCCGCGTCCCACTCGGCGTCCGGGTCGTAGTCGGTCATCTCCTCACTGCTCCAGGAGGCGTGCGCGAGCTCGGTGCCCGGCACGGCCGTGACGAGGTCGAACGGGTCGACGAGATGGGCCAGCGCCTCCGCGGGGTCCTCCCGGACCGTGTCCAGGGCCTGCTGGCGCTGGTCGTCCGGGAGCGACGGATCGCCGCCGATGTGGTCGAGGGCCGCGCCGGTCAGCCGGCCGGCGTCGGTGACCTCCATGACCAGCTCCACATGAAGGCGTACAAAACGTGATGTCTCACCATTGCTCATGGGACGGAGGGTAAGCACGTACGCGTCCCGACTTCCCCGCGACCCGCGGCGGTCACTAACATCTGCGGTCAACGGCCGATGCCCGCGCTTCGCGCGACGGCCAATTCGCCGAACCCACAAGGAGGATCGTTCGGTGACCGCACGACGACCACTGCTGACCGCCGCCGCCGCGGGCTCGGTGCTGGTGGCCCTGTGGTTCGTACCGACCGCGCAGGCCGGCGTGGGCGAGGGCGGAGCGGGCGGTTCCGGCCCGCGGGCGGCCTCGGCGGACCACCCCGGCACGACGGCCGACGAGGACCCCGCGGCCGCCGTCGCCAAGGACGCCGCCGCCTCCCGGCACCTCCTCGCCGACACCGGCAGCCCCGACACCACGCCGTACGCCATCGGCGGGGCCGCCTGCCTCGCACTCGGTGCGGGACTGGTCGGCTACTCCGTCCGCCGCACCCGCGTCCACTGAGCGGAACCACCGACGGCTCCTGCCCCGGCCCACCCCGACATACAGTGCCCCGTCCGCCCTTCGCGGCGCGCGGCCGCCCGAGCGGGGACCCGGACGCGGGCCCGCCGCGGGCCGGCGGCGGCGCCACCTGCCCGCGCCGCCGCTGCCGTGCTGCGGTACTGCCCTACTGCCCTACGACGGTCCGTCAGGCCAGCTTCCCGGTAACGGACTCCACGGCCTCGACCAGCTTCCCCGACCGCACGAAGGCGTAGGCGGCCTCCAGGTCCGGCGCCAGGAAGCGGTCCTCGCCCGGCCCCTGGACGCCCGCGGCCCGTACGGCGTCCAGCACCGCGAGGCTGGCGGGGGCCGCCGTCAGCCCGTCGCGCATCTCGATGGCGCGGGTCGCGGCGTACAGCTCGACGGCGACGATCCGGGCGAGGTTGTCGACGGCGGTGCGCAGCTTGCGGGCCGCGGACCAGCCCATCGAGACATGGTCCTCCTGCATGGCGGAGGACGGGATGGAGTCCACCGAGGCCGGTGCGGCCAGCCGCTTCAGCTCGCTGACCAGCGCGGCCTGGGTGTACTGGGCGATCATCAGGCCCGAGTCGACGCCGGGGTCGCCGGCCAGGAAGGCGGGCAGCCCGTGCGAGCGGTTCTTGTCCAGGAGGCGGTCGGTACGGCGCTCGGCGATGGAGCCGAGGTCGGCCGCGGCGATGGCCAGGAAGTCCAGGACGTAGGCGACCGGCGCGCCGTGGAAGTTGCCGTTGGACTCGACCCGGCCGTCGGGGAGGACGACGGGGTTGTCGACGGCGGCGGCCAGCTCGCGCTCGGCGACCAGGCGGGCGTGGTCGAGGGTGTCCCGGCCGGCGCCCGCGACCTGCGGGGCGCAGCGGATGGAGTAGGCGTCCTGGACGCGCGGCGCGTCGTCCTGGTGGTGGCCGGTGAAGCCCGAACCCTCCAGCACCTTCAGCATGTTGGCGGCCGAGGCGGCCTGGCCGGGGTGCGGGCGGATGGTGTGCAGCTCGGGCGCGAGGACCTTGTCCGTGCCGAGCAGGGCCTCCAGGGAGAGGGCGGCGGTGATGTCCGCGGAGGTGAAGAGGCGGGCGAGGTCGGCGCAGGCCATCACGAGCATGCCGAGCATGCCGTCGGTGCCGTTGAGGAGCGCCAGGCCTTCCTTCTCGCGCAGCTCGACGGGGGCGATGCCGTGCGCGTCGAGCAGCTCACCGGCGGGCCGTACGACGCCGTCGGGGCCTTCGGCGTCGCCCTCGCCCAGCAGGGTCAGCGCGCAGTGCGAGAGCGGGGCGAGGTCGCCGGAGCAGCCGAGGGAGCCGTATTCGTGGACGACGGGGGTGATGCCGGCGTTGAGTATCGCGGCCATCGTCTCGACGACCACCGGGCGCACACCGGTCCGGCCGGAGGCCAGGGTCTTCAGGCGCAGGAACATCAGCGCGCGGACGACCTCGCGCTCGACCCGCGGGCCCATGCCGGCCGCGTGCGAGCGGACGATGTTGCGCTGGAGCTGGGCGCGCAGCTCGGGGCTGATGTGGCGGACGGCGAGGGCGCCGAAGCCGGTCGAGACGCCGTAGACGGGCTCGGGCTTGGCGGCGAGGTCGTCGATGAAGGCACGGGAGGCCGCGACGGCGGCGAGGGTCTCCTCGGGCAGCTCGATACGGGCCGCGCCGCGGGCCACGGCGATGACGTCCTGTGCGCTCGTGCCGGAGGTCCCCAGCACCACGGTGTGCATACTCATATTCAGGCACCCTAGAGACTGAATCACTAGATGTCACGAGTGGATTTGCGGAGCACCCCTTACCGAGCGCGCACCACCACCCGTGCCTCATCGCCGGAACCGGCGGCGCTCGGGCCCCTGCCGCGGCTCGGGCGTATCCGCGAGCCGTACGACCGGATCGTCGGAACCGCCGTGCCGACCGGCGACCACCGGCTCCCCGGACCGCTCCGCCTTGGCGCGGTACTGCGCGGCGTCCGCGAGCCGGAAGAGGCGGCGGGCGGTGCGTACCGGCCCGATCGGATCGCCGGTCGAGGCGACCCCGACCGCCACCCCGTCACCCAGCTCCAGTTCCCCCGCCCGCGCGCACAGTTCACCCGCCACCTTGGCCACCTCCTCGGACGACGGGCCGACCGAGAGCAGACAGAACTCATCGCCGCCGAGCCGGGCCGCGAGGGCGCCGGGCAGTATCGCGCCGCAGAGGGAGAGCACCGAGCCGAAGCGTTCCAGCAGCCGGTCACCGACCGCGTGGCCGCGCGAGTCGTTCACCTCCTTCAGCCCGTTGAGGTCACACACCACCAGGCTGACCACCGCACCGTCCCGGTGGTGCTGCTCCAGCGCCTCGTCGAGGCGCAGGTCCACGGCGCGGCGGTTGGCCAGGCCGGTCAGCGCGTCGGTGAAGGCGAGCCTGCGGGCCTCCGCGAGCCGCTCGGTCTGGGCGAGCCCGGCGGCCGCCACGGCGGCGAGTACGGTCGCGAAACCGGCGTCCTGACGGGTGAAGACCGGCTCCCCGGTCCGTCGCGCGACATACAGCTCGCCCCATGCCCGTCCGTGCAGCACGATCGGCGCGACCACACAGCAGCCGCGGCCGCGCCGGCGCAGCGCGGCGACCCGCTGCTGGTTGTAACGGCGCCCGCGGCGGCCCGCGCCGTACGGTCCGGACTCCCCGGCGTCCTCCTCGGCGGTCTCCCCGGTGGTCTCCACCCAGGCATCGCACCCGCCGGCGGCCCGCTCCTCGTGCGCCAGGCCGACGATCTCCGGGAACTCGTGCACCGGGTACGACTCGTCGTCGGGGAACTCCCCTTCCCCTTCGGCGAGTTCGCCGACATTGACCAGCACCCGCAGCTTGCCCAGCTCGCGCTCCCACTTGGAGATCGCCGCGAAGGAGCCGCCCAGGGCCTGCCGCGCGCCCAGGGCGGCGGCGCGCGCCGACTCGCGCGGGGTGGGCGCGGCCGCCATCGCCTGCGCCAGCTCCACCACTGCCCGCAGCCTCGCATCGCCGTTGGCCTCGCCCGTCACCGGATCCTCACATTCCGTTACCGTGAGCACACCCTGTACTACAGCGTAGGAATGTTTCACCCTCTTCGCGCCTTTCCGGCCGTATTGGCCGAGCGGCGACCCCGCGGGGCACCCCGCATCGGGGCGGGCCGGGGCGGGAGCCGTTGGTGGTTGCGGTCGGTGATCGGGGGCGGCTCGGGGCCTTCCACCGGCCGACGGGTCACTCCCCCGGTGCCCCGGTGGCCGGGGCGGCGCGGGTCACTCCCCCGGCCAGTCCGGGTCCCGCTTCTCGTTGAACGCCGCCACGCCCTCCGCACGGTCCCCGGAGAAGGCCACGCTGCGCCACGCCCCGTCCTCCAGCTCCAGCCCCGCCCGCAGATCCAGCCCGTGCCCCAGCCGCAGGGCCTTCTTGGCGGCCCGCAGCCCGACCGGCGAATTACGGGCGATCCGCGCCGCCAGCGCCAGCGCCTCCGCCCGGTCCTGCCCGTCCGCGGCCAGCTGGTCCACCAGCCCCAGCTCCGCGGCCTCGGCGGCCGGCACCCGGCGGGCGGTGAACACCAGCTCCGCCGCCCTGGCGGCCCCCACCCGGCGCGGCAGCAGCTGGGTGCCCCCGCCGCCGGGGATGACCCCCACCGACACCTCCGGCAGGCCGACCACCGCGCTGCCGTCCGCGACGATCAGATCGCAGGCCAGCGCCAGCTCGAAGCCGCCGCCGAGCGCGAAGCCGTGCACGGCCGCGATGGTGGGCACCGGCAGCTCCAGCACACCGGTGTACGCGGCCCGGGTGTGCGGCCGCTGGCGCATCAGGTCCGCGTCCGTGAAGGAGTTGCGCTCCTTGAGGTCGGCGCCCACGCAGAACGCCCGCTCATGGGTGGAGCTGAGCACCACGGCCCGTACGGACCGGTCGGCGGCGAGTTCGGCGCACGCCTGCGCCAGGGCGTCCGCCATCGCCGTGGAGACCGCGTTCATGGCCTTGGGCCGGTCCATGACCAGCTCCGCCACGAAGCCGTGCCGCGCGACGGCGACCCACCCCTCCGCGCCGAACCGCTGCATACCGTCGTCCATCCCGTCCTCCCGGTTAACGCTCGTTGACCTGACCGGTCCGGCGGATCATTTCAGGAACGGGGGCGGAGGAACAGGGAGGGAGAGGGTCAGGGCTCGGGGACCCTCAAGGGGGCTGGGCCTCCGGGGCGCCTCAGGGGGCTGGGCCTCGGGGGCGCCTCAGGGGTGGGGCGAACGGATCCCCAAGGGGCCGCGCGCACCCCGCCCCGGGCCGCACCGCACCGCTCCCAGCGGCTCCGCCCCTGCCCCGGCCCACCCCGACGCACCCCGCTGAAAACAACCCACCAACACGCGAAACGACGACTACAGGCACCACGCAAACAGCAACCGACAACGACCCCTGCCCCGGCCCACCCCGACGCACCCGGCCAACGGCACCCCATCAACACGCCAAACGCCCACCGCAAGCCCCACGTAAACAGCAACCGACAACGGCTCCCGCCCCGGCCCACCCCGACGCACCCAGCCAACGGCACCCCATCAACACGCCAAACGCCCACCGCAAGCCCCACGCAAACAGCAACCGACAACGGCTCCCGCCCCGGCCCACCCCGACGCACCCAGCCAACGGCACCCCATCAACACGCCAAACGCCCACCGCAAGCCCCACGCAAACAGCAACCGACAACGGCTCCCGCCCCGGCCCACCCCGACGCACCCGGCCAACGGCACCCCATCAACACGCCAAACGCCCACCGCAAGCCCCACGCAAACAGCAACCGACAACGGCTCCCGCCCCGGCCCACCCCGACGTACGTGACTAGCCGCGTCGACTGAGCAGCCAAGGCTCGATGACGCCCAGCCCGCGGACCGGCCGCTGCCACATCGGCTGCAGGGCGAAGCGGTACGTCGGGGGCGGCTCGCCCGTGCCCTCCTCGGCGGCCTTCTCCGCGGCGGCGGCCTCCGCCTCGGAGACCGGTGCCTCGCCGGTGCGTCCCAGCTCCTCCGCGAACGCCTCGTCCACCAGGACGGTGTCCTTGGGCGCTATCGACGTCAGGCGGCTGGCCAGGTTGACGGTCGTGCCGAAGACATCGCCCATCCGCGTCGTGACCGTGCCGAAGGCGATGCCGACGCGCAGCTCCGGCATCGTCTCGTCATGGGTCATGGTCTCGATCAGACGGAGGCCGATCTCGGCCGCGATGCCGGCGTCGTCGGCGGAGAAGAGGACCTCGTCGCCGAGCGTCTTGATCAGCCGGCCGCCGTGCGCGGCCACCAGGTCGGCGCAGGTGGTCTCGAAGGCCTCCACCAGCTCGCCCAGTTCCTCCTCCTCCAGGCGGCGGGTCAGCCGGGTGAAGCCGACCAGGTCCGCGAAGCCGACGGCCAGGCGGCGGTCGACCATTTCCGCGTCGTCCTGGGCCTGGACTACCCGCCCGGTGGCCGCGGCCAGCTGGCGTCGCCAGACGTAGACCAGGAACTCCTCCAGCTCGGGCAGGAGCAGCTCGACCAGCGGGTAGGTGATCTCGGTGCGGGTCAGGCCGGTGTCCTGAGGTTCGGTCAGGCCCTCCAGGAAGGAGTCGATCTGCCAGTCGGCGAGGCGGGCGGTGGTCTGGCCGGTGGAGCGGGCGACCTGTACGGCCATCGCCTCGCTCAGCAGGCCCGCCTCGACCAGACCGGCCAGGCGCCGCAGCGCCAGCACATCGGCCTCGGTCAGCGCCTTGACCTGGCCGATGTCGGCGAAGCCCATGGCGCGCCAGAAGCGGGCCGCGAGATCCATCGATACGCCGGCGGCGCGGGCCGCCTGGAACGGCGTATAGCGGCGGTCGGCGCCGAGGATGAGTTGTTCGAGGCGGATGGCGAGGGGCCCGTCCGGCGCGGCGGCCGCCTCGTCGTCCGGGCCGGGGTCCCCGTCGTGGGGGCCGGTTTCCTCGTCGCTCGTCGGGACGGTGCCCGGGTCGTCCGCGGTCACCGCCTGCTCCCTGTCCGGTCCCTGCGCACTGCCCTTCCGATCACTTCTCGCCCAAGGTCCGCTCCGCGGCGGACCGCCCCAACGATACGGCAGGTGTGCTCTGGCTCACTCTCACGTGCGGGTGCGGCGGGGTGGACCGGGGAGGAAGCCGCTGGCGGCCCAGATCCGTACCCGCGGTTACAGGGTGGCTGGTCGGAGCGGGGTCAACCGGCGCAGAAGCCGCGGGTGAGCCCGCTCGGTGCCCGGGGTGCCGGGGCGTTGGCGGGGGTGCGGCGTCCCGCCGACGCGCGTCGTTCCGGCCGGCCGGAAGATCATTCTCCGGTTGCCCGCAGATGCACGATGCCGCCGGCCGGCACCAGCCGCGGCGCCCCGCATCGGGGTGAGCCGGGGCAGGAGCTGCTATCGGCCGACGCCGCCACGCGCCACGGGCGACGCCACCAGCCGCGGCACCCCGCATCGGGACGGGTCAAGGCAGAAGCCGTTATCGGCGGACGCCGCCACGCGCCAGGAGCGACACCACCAGCCGCGGCACCCCGCATCGGGACGGGCCAAGGCAGAAGCCCTTGCCAGCCGACGCCGCCACGCGCCAGGAGCGACACCACCAGCCGCGGCACCCCGCATCGCAGTGGACCCGGGCAGAAGCCCTTGCCGGCCGGCGCCGTCACGTGCCAGGGGCGGCCCGCAGGTGGACGATGTCGCCTGCGGCTACGGGCTGCTGCACGCCGTCCGCGGTCGCCAGGACCAGCCGCCCGTCGCCGTCGATGGCCACCGCCTCGCCGAGGAGCTCGGCGTCGCCGGGGAGTTCGGCCCGTACGGAGCGGCCCAGGGTGGCGCAGCCGGCCGCGTAGGTCTCCTGGAGGCGGCTGGCCCCGGGGTCGCCGATGGCGTCCTGCCATCGGCCGTACCACTCCTCCAGCGAGCGCAGTACGGCGCGCAGCAGCGGGTCGCGGTCGGTGCCGCGGGCGCCCGCCAGCGCGAGCGAGCCCGCGGTGGGTACCGGCAGTTCGTCGGCGCGGAGGGAGACATTGAGGCCGATGCCGATGACGACGCCGTCCCCGGCGCGTTCGGCGAGGATGCCGCCGGTCTTGCGCTCGGTGCCGTCCACGGTGACCAGGAGGTCGTTGGGCCACTTCAGCGCCGTGTCGACGCCGGCCGCGCGGGCGAGGGCGGCGGCGGTGGCGACGCCGGTGAGCAGCGGCAGCCAGCCCCAGCGCGCCATCGGGACGCGGGGGGCGAGGTAGACGGAGAAGAAGAGCCCGGAGCGCGGCGGCGCCGACCAGCGGCGGTCCAGCCGCCCGCGGCCGGCCGACTGCTCCTCGGCGATGAGGACGGCGCCCTCGGTGACCTCGCCCTTGGCGGCGCGGGCGGCGAGGTCGGTGTTGGTGGAGCCGGTCGAGGCGACGACGTCCAGGGAGGTCCACAGCGCCCCGGGGCGCAGCAGAGCCCGGCGCAGGGCGTGCTCGCTCAGCGGCGGGCGCTCCAGATCGGACCAGCGGCCTGCGTCTTTGTCCCGGTTTCCCGGTGGTTGAGGCGTCATGGGGCCAGCCTAGGTGTGGTCAACGACGCAGTGCTGGAGAGCAGTCCCGCCGATACGCTACGAGTCGGTAGCCATACCCGTACCACCCTCAGTACGAGCACCAGTCCAGGACGAGCAGGAGCCGCATCCCGATGTCCGAGCCGGAAGCAACCGCCTTGAACAATTCAGGCATCCACACCACCGCGGGCAAGCTGGCGGATCTGCAGCGGCGGGTCGAAGAGGCCACGCATGCCGGTTCGGCCCGCGCGGTGGAGAAGCAGCATGCGAAGGGGAAGCTGACGGCGCGTGAGCGCATCGATCTGCTTCTGGACGAGGGCTCGTTCGTCGAGCTCGACGAGTTCGCACGGCACCGGTCGACGAATTTCGGTATCGAGAAGAACCGCCCGTACGGGGACGGCGTCGTCACCGGTTACGGCACGGTCGACGGCCGCCCGGTGTGCGTCTACTCCCAGGACTTCACGATCTTCGGCGGGTCGCTGGGTGAGGTCTACGGCGAGAAGATCGTCAAGGTGATGGACTTCGCGCTGAAGAACGGCTGCCCGGTCGTGGGCATCAACGACGGTGGCGGGGCCCGGATCCAGGAGGGTGTCGTCGCGCTCGGCCTGTTCGCCGAGATCTTCCGCCGCAATGTGCATGCGTCGGGCGTCGTGCCGCAGATCTCGCTGATCGTCGGGCCGTGTGCGGGCGGGGCGGTCTACTCCCCGGCCATCACGGACTTCACCGTCATGGTCGACCAGACGTCGCACATGTTCATCACCGGCCCCGACGTGATCAAGACCGTCACGGGCGAGGACGTCGGCTTCGAGGAGCTGGGCGGCGCCCGTACGCACAACACCACCTCCGGTGTGGCGCACCACATGGCGGGCGACGAGAAGGACGCCATCGAGTACGTCAAGGGTCTGCTGTCGTACCTGCCGTCGAACAACCTCTCCGAGCCGCCCGCCTTCCCGGAGGAGGCGGACCTGGAGGTTTCGGAGGCCGACCGCGAGCTGGACGTACTGATCCCGGACTCGGCCAACCAGCCGTATGACATGCACACCGCGATCGAGCACGTCCTGGACGACAACGAATTCCTGGAGACCCAGGCCCTGTTCGCGCCGAACATCCTCACCGGCTTCGGCCGGGTCGAGGGGCACTCGGTCGGCATCGTCGCCAACCAGCCGATGCAGTTCGCCGGCTGCCTGGACATCAACGCGAGCGAGAAGGCCGCGCGCTTCGTGCGCACCTGCGACGCGTACAACATCCCGGTGATCACCTTCGTGGACGTCCCGGGCTTCCTGCCGGGCACCGACCAGGAGTACGACGGCATCATCCGGCGCGGCGCCAAGCTGATCTACGCCTACGCCGAGGCCACCGTCCCGCTGATCACCGTCATCACCCGCAAGGCGTTCGGCGGCGCGTACGACGTCATGGGCTCCAAGCACCTGGGCGCGGACCTCAACCTCGCCTGGCCGACCGCGCAGATCGCCGTGATGGGCGCGCAGGGCGCGGTCAACATCCTGCACCGCCGCACGCTCGCCGCGATCGAGGACCCGGCCGCGCAGGACGCCAGGCGCCAGGAGCTGATCCAGGAGTACGAGGACACGCTGCTCAACCCGTACGTCGCGGCCGAGCGCGGCTACGTCGACGCGGTGATCATGCCGTCCGAGACCCGTCGCCACATCGTCCGCGGACTGCGCACACTGCGCAACAAGCGCGAGGCGCTGCCGCCGAAGAAGCACGGCAACATCCCGCTCTAGGAGGTCGGTCCACGATGATCAAGGTCGTACGGGGCAACCCCACCCCTGAGGAGCTGGCCGCCGCACTGGCGGTGGTTCAGGCGCGGGCGGTGGCCGCCGCTGCTGCCGCCCCCGAGGGGCCGCCCCGCGGGGACGAGTGGTCCGACCCCGCCACCACGGTCCCGGCCCGCTCCCGGGTACCGCACCCGGGGCCGCGCGCCTGGCGCACCAGCTACTGGCCGCGATGATCCCGTACGGCGGGGTGCGCCGGGGCAGGAGCCGTTGCCGGTTGCCGTTCACGTCGCACGTGCGGTGATCGTTCGGCGAGTTGGCAAGTTGGCAAGCTGCCGTTGGCCGGGTGACGGTTCGTCAGGCGTGACGGGCCGTCGGGCGTGACGGACCGTCGAGTGTGATGAACCGTCGGGTGTGACGCATGTCGCACCCCCCGCTACCCCCGATAGATCGGTGCAGTATGCACTGACTAGTCCTTCGCGCCGCGGCGCCTGAGTACGCGTACTCAGGCGCCGCCGTCATGACGGGCGCAGGATCGGTCGCATGCTGTGGTCCGACCCGCCCGATGAACCGCCCGAGGAGCTGCGCGATGCGCAGGCCAAACTCCGCCGGCTGGGCGTCGTGCTCGCCATAGCCTCGATGCTGCTGATGTTTCTCCTCGGCTGGAGGTAACAGCTGGAGGTAACGGCTGGAGGTAAAGCAACCTTTGCCGCTCCCGTCGCATCTTTACCTCCCGAAGAGCGCAATTCGGGCGGGCGGCTGATAGTCGCACCTTGGCGCCCCTGGGAGTGGGGAAGCGATGAACAGACCGTTGCGGCACATAGCCGTCTTCTGCGGGGTGCTGATCCTCGCCCTGCTGGGCCGGGTGACGTGGGTCCAGTTCGTCCAGGGCGACGAGCTCGCGAACGACGCGAACAACCGCCGGGTCAAGATCGAGGCGTTCTCCTATCCGCGCGGCAACATCATCGTCGGCGGCAAACCGATCACCGGCTCCGTCGCCACCGATGGCGACTTCAAGTACAAGCGGACCTACTCGGACGGTGCGATGTACGCGCCGATCACCGGATACGCCTCGCAGGCGCAGGGCGAGAGCATGCTCGAAGGCGTCTACAAGAAGATCCTCAGCGGCAAGGACGACCGGCTCTTCTTCAACCGCGCCAAGGCCGTGCTGACCGGTGAGAAGCCGCGCGGCGGCGATGTCATCACCACCATCGACGAGAAGGCGCAGAAGGCCGCCTACAAGGGCCTGACCCAGCTGCACGCCCGCGGCGCGGTGGTCGCCCTCGACCCGCGCTCCGGCAAGATCCTCGCGCTGGCCAGCACCCCGTCGTACGACCCGTCCTCGTTCGCCGGGCTGACCCTCGCGGAGGGCAAGAAGTACCTGGCGCTGGATGCCGACAAGAGCAAGCCGATGAACAACCGGGCGCTGCGCGAGATCTACCCGCCCGGCTCGACCTTCAAGATCCTCACGGCGGCCGCGGCCCTGGAGCACGGCACGGTCACCGACATCGACGCCTCCTCCGGCGCCCCCGCCCCGTACACCCTCCCCCAGACCCACACCCAGGTCGGCAACGACGTGGCCGGCGCGCCCTGCGACAAGGCCTCGATGAAGACCGGCATGCAGTGGTCGTGCAACAACGTCTTCCTGGACGCGGCCCACAAGCTGGGGACGGACAAGATGCGCGAGACGGCCGAGAAGTTCGGCTTCAACAAGGAGCAGTTCATCCCCATCCGCTCGGCCGTCAGCGGCTACCCCGCCAAGCTCGACCAGCCGCAGACGGCGCTGACCGGCATGGGCCAGGGCAGCCTGACCAGCACCCCGCTCCAGATGGCCATGGTCGTCGCCGGGATCGCCAACAACGGCAAGGTGATGAAGCCGTACCTGGTCGACGAGGTGCAGGGCCCCGGCATGTCGCCCATCGAGAAGAACGAGCCGACGCCGCTGCACCCGGACGATCCGCAGGCCGTCTCCGAGGACACCGCCAAGAAGGTGCAGGAGATGATGGAGTACACCGTCTCGGACGGCACCGCCGAGAAGGCGGCGATCGACGGCGTCACGGTCGGCGGCAAGACCGGCACCGCCCAGCACGGCGCGAACGTCAACGACGAGCGGCCCTACGCCTGGTTCGTCTCCTACGCCAAACAGAGCGACGGCACCTCTCCGGTCGCGGTGGCCGTCTTCGTCGACCCCAAGGACATGGACATTCCCCGCTCGGAGATCGCCGGCGGCAAGCTGGGCGGCCCGATCGCCAAGGCGGTGATGCAGGCGGTGCTCAAGCGGTAGCACCGCGCACCCGGGCCCCCGGCCTCCGTACGATGGCGGGCATGACCTCATCGCACCATCCCCACCACCACCCGGAGCCCGATCCCCGCGCCCGGCGGCTCGTCCTCGCCTCCCAGTCACCCGCCCGCCTGGGCCTGCTCCAGCAGGCGGGACTGGCGCCCGAGGTCATCGTCAGCGGCGTCGACGAGGACGCGCTCACCGCCGCCACACCGGGCGAGCTGGCCCTCGTCCTGGCCGAGGCGAAGGCCGCCACGGTCGCCGCCCGTCCGGAGGCGGCGGGCGCGCTGGTCATCGGCTGCGACTCGGTCCTGGAACTGGACGGCCGCGCCCTGGGCAAGCCCGCCGACGCCGAGGACGCCACCGCCCGCTGGAAGTCCATGCGCGGCCGCTCCGGCATCCTCCAGACCGGCCACTGCGTCGTCGACACCGCGACCGGCCGCCGGGCCTCCGCCACCGCATCCACCACCGTCCGCTTCGGCGAGCCCTCGGACGACGAGATCGCCGCCTACGTCGCCAGCGGCGAGCCGCTCTTCGTCGCGGGCGCCTTCACCCTCGACGGCCGCTCGGCCCCCTTCATCGACGGCATCGACGGCGACCCCGGCAACGTCATCGGCCTCTCCCTGCCGCTGCTGCGCCGGCTCCTCGCCGACCTGGACGTGGCCATCACCGATCTGTGGACTTGATCCGCCCCACACCTTGGCCCTTTCCCCGGCGCCGGGCGGACGCGTAGCGCAAGCTGACCGCATGACGACATACGCGACAGTCGGAGAACTCCTCACCTATCCCGTCAAGGGCTGCGCCCCGGTCCCGTTGACCGAGGCCGAGCTCACGCCCGCCGGGCTGCCGTACGACCGCAGTTTCATGGTGGTCGGCGAGGACGGTGTGTACCGCAGTCAGCGCAGGGACCCCAAGCTGGCGCTGATACGGCCCGAGGTCGGCGACGGGGGAAGCGCACTCACCTTACGGACGGCCGGAGCCGATCCGCTCCGGATCGCGGTGGACATGGTCTCCGCGCGGACCCCGGTCGACCTGTTCGGGGTGGCGTACCAGGGCATCGACCAGGGTGCGGAGGCCGCCCGGTGGCTGACCGGGGTGCTCGGTGCGCCCAGCCGGCTCGTCCGCGTACCGCCGGAGCACGACCGGGTGGAGCAGGGGGTTTACCCCGGCACCTCCGGGTACGCCGACAGCTGCGCCCTGCACGTCCTCTCCCGCGCCACCTTCGACGACCTCAACGCCCGTTACACCGCGGCGGGCGAACCGGCGCTGCCGATGAGCCGTTTCCGGCCGAACCTCGTCGTCGACGGATGGGACGCGCCCCACCAGGAGGACCACGCCCGGCGCCTCGTGGTGGGCGATGCCGAGCTGGGGTTCGCCAAGGTGGCCATCCGCTGCGCCGTCACCCTCGTCGACCAGGAGACGGGCACCAAGGCCGGGCCCGAACCGCTGCGGATGCTCGCCGCCTACCGGCGGGTGCCCGAGGGCGGTGTGGCGTTCGGGTCGCTGTACTCCGTGCTGCGGACGGGGAAGCTGGCGGTGGGGGACGCGTTCACCGTGGTGGAAGGAACTTTGCCGGGCGGGTCCACGTCGTCAGGGGTGTGACGGATACGGACGGGGCCATGGACAGCGGCAGTGCGGCCCTCGGCGAACTCGTCGATTCCTGGGAGGAGATCCACGACGAGTACCGGCATGTCGGGGACGGTGAGTACGACCAGGCGGTCCTGGAGATCGCGGACCGGCTCCAGGCCGAGCCCGGCGGCCCCCTGGCGTATCTGTGGACGACCGGGATGATGCTGACCGCGCCCTATGTCACCGAGCAACTGGACGACGGGGTACGCACACCCGCGCTCCGGGCGCTGCGGGCCGCGGACGCCGCGCTGTCGGCGGCGGCCTGTGACCACGCCTGCCATCCGTACGAGACGCATACCGAGATCTACGACGAAGACCTCCCCGGCGTGCTGCACTGCCTCGTTGACGAGACCGAGGAATGGCACGAGGACCGGCCCCGCGGCGAGTGGCGGTGCCCGCGCAACGCAGCCGGGTTCGCGCGGATCGCCCTGGACATCCTCGAGCCCGGCTCCGTCACGGACGTGCCGCCGCGCCTTCCGCTGACGGCCCGCAACGACATCGAGTCGCTGACGGCCCTCCTCGAGGGCTATCCGATCGCCGGGACCGAGGTCGACCAGGAGATCGCCGAGCAGGGCTGGAACCTGTCGCTCGTCAAGGACCCCGGGGAGCGCCCCGGCCGGATCATGGCCGTCCGGGCGGTGAGCTGGTACGCCCTGCACGACTGCACCCTCGGCAAGTGGGTCTTCGACGACCTCATCGAGGCGCTGGAGAAGGCGCTGCCCCACTACGAGTCCGGGCCCTGCGCCCACGGCACCGACGGCCACCCCGAACTGCCCGGCATCTCGACGAGCGCCGTCGAGCTGGGCATCCAGCTGAGCTACCCGGCCGGCCGCGCCCTGTACGCACACAGCCCGCGGAGCGGCCCGCTGGAGGCCCTGCTGTGCCCGGCGCACCTGTCCGCCACCGTACGGGAGACCCTGGAGCCGCTGCGAAAGTGCCGTGAGCGTTTCTTCGGACCGCGCGACACCGCCCACCTCGACACGGAATACCTGGACGCGGACGGGCGGTTGGCGATCGGGAAGATCGCGAAGGGGCTCGAGGACGCGCGCCGGAACCAGAGGAGCGCCGAGGACCTGGGGCTGTGGGCGGCACGGCGGTACGGACAGGCCGACGGCGAACGCGAGCGGGAGCGGGAGGCCCTGCTGCTCACCATGTATCAGGCGATGCGGATGCCGGACCCGGCCCCGGCCCCGACCGTGGCCAGGGAGGTCCTGCCCGTGCTGCGGTCCCTCGCCGCAGCCCCGCGGCCGGAGCGGTGCACGCACGACGACGAGCACCCGGTCCTGCGCAACGCGGACATTCCCCGCGCCCTGCCGCGGCTCTACCCGGCAGAGGAGGGGCCGGAGGCGGCGGGCGGCGGGGCATGGACCTGTCCGCGGTTCTTCGGAGAGCTCGCCGACGAGCAGGTGCGGCGGCTGGCGGCCCTGGTGGAGGAGTAGGCCGCTCCGGGGGCCGTCCGGGTGGAATCCGCGCGATGGCCGGAATCCGGCCCTCGGTATTCCGTACCGGCGGGCGGCTGCGGGCATCGTGAGGGAACCGGATCACCACCCCGGTCTCACTGCGATCTCACCGCGAGGAGTGCGCACCATGCCCAAGGTTCTGATCATCGCCGGCGACGCCACGGAGGATCTGGAGTTCTTCTACCCCTACCAGCGGATGCTGGAGGAGGGCTATGAGACCCATGTCGCGGCGCCGTCCCGGAAGAAGCTGAATTTCGTCGTGCACGACTTCGTCGACGGCTTCGACACCTACGTCGAGAAGGCGGGCCACTCCTGGCCGTCCGACGTCGCGCTGGCCGAGGTCGATCCGGCCCAGTACGCGGCCCTGGTGCTTCCGGGCGGGCGGGGGCCGGAATATCTGCGCAACGATCCCGACTTCGCGCGGGTGGTGACGCATTTCTTCGACGCCGACAAGCCCGTGGCGCACATCTGCCACGCGGCCGTCGCGCTCGCCCCGCTCGGTGTCCTCAAGGGCCGCCGGACCTCCGCCTACCCCGCGTGCGCGCCGGATGTGGAGATGGCCGGCGGCACCTTCGTCGACGGCGCGGCGGTCGTGGACGGCAAGGTCGTCTCGGCGCGTGCCTGGCCCGACCAGCCGGAGTGGATGCGGGCGTTCGTCCGCGTCCTGCGTGCGGAGGCGCCTGCTCAGGGCACCGGCAGCGCGTAGAGCGCATTGTCGTTGAGGATGAAGACGCGGTTGCCGTCGGCCGCCAGCCAGGAGCGGTCGGCCTTGGGGAGCTGGAACGTCAGGACGGTGACACCGGTGTTCAGGTCCGCGGTGCCCCGCCTCTCGGGCCCGCGCCCTCAGGCCGGGCCGGCCGCCGTACCGATGCCCTCGCCGCCGACGCCGCCGCTCTCTTCCCCGCGCGCCGCCGCGGCCCGCGGCTCCCCGTACGCCACCAGCGGCAGCACGATCAGCGCGAGGACGACCATCAGGCCCACGAACGCCAACCAGCCCACCGGCCCGACGGCGAACGCGCCGAGCAGACCGTGCACCACCGCGCAGGTGATCAGGACGATGCGGGTGAAACCGCCGGGCGCGCGGTCGCGCAGCGCGGTGCGGGCCAGGATCCCGGCACAGAAGAGGAGGTACAGGCCGAAAACGGCGCCCGCGGCCCAGGCGCCGGTGGACATCGCGCCGGGGTTCAGCCCGGCGAGGGACATGTGCTGATGGTCCACGACGATGCTCAGGATCCAGTTCAGCAGGACGATGCCGGCCGCCTCCAGGACCAGCACCACCGCCGCCACCAGAGCCACCGGTCTCCGCGCCGCCACCATCGCGCCCACCCACTTCCGCCGTCACCGCTCCTGGCCGGTATCGCGGTTACCGCGAGTACCGAAGACAGCGCGCACGCTACTAATCGGTAATTGCGGGGGCAAGAGGTCGGCACGGATGGCGTGCGGGTGGACGGGAGCGGGCGCGTCGGCGGCGGGAGGGGAGCGCAAAGTTTCTTTCGCCCATTCGTAGGGACTCCACAAAGAATTGACGACCCGCCGAACGCCCGTGGCCAGAGACCTAGGCCACATCCGGGTTCGGTGCCGAGCCCCGGATTCCGGGCCTACCCTGGGCTGTCAGGGGAGTTCACTCCCTCGCTGGCGCCTCCGGCACGCTCCGTGTGGGCAAGGTCACCACCGGGAACGACTCGGCACGCGGTGTCGCCAGTCCCTAAACTCGCGACGTTGATTTGTTGCGGCGACGCGCCAAGGAAGGACCCATCGTGCGCAAGGTGCTCATCGCGAACCGTGGCGAGATCGCCGTTCGGGTTGCCCGTGCCTGCCGGGACGCCGGAATCGGGAGCGTAGCCGTCTACGCCGACCCGGACCGTGACGCCCTGCATGTCCGTGCGGCAGACGAGGCATACGCCCTGGGCGGTGACACACCAGCCACCAGCTACCTGGACATCGCCAAGGTGCTCGCCGCCGCCGCCGATTCCGGCGCGGACGCCGTCCACCCCGGATACGGCTTCCTCTCCGAGAACGCCGAGTTCGCCCAGGCCGTTCTCGACGCGGGCCTGACCTGGATCGGCCCGCCCCCGCACGCCATCCGCGACCTCGGCGACAAGGTCGCCGCCCGGCACATCGCGCAGCGCGCCGGTGCGCCGCTGGTCGCCGGTACCCCCGACCCGGTCTCCGGCGCCGACGAGGTCGTCGCGTTCGCCGAGGAGCACGGCCTGCCGATCGCCATCAAGGCGGCCTTCGGCGGTGGCGGCCGCGGCCTGAAGGTCGCCCGCACCCTCGAAGAGGTCCCCGAGCTGTACGACTCGGCCGTCCGTGAGGCGGTCGCCGCCTTCGGCCGCGGCGAGTGCTTCGTCGAGCGCTACCTCGACCGCCCCCGGCACGTCGAGACCCAGTGCCTCGCCGACAAGCACGGCAATGTCGTGGTCGTCTCCACCCGTGACTGCTCCCTGCAGCGCCGCCACCAGAAGCTGGTGGAGGAGGCCCCCGCGCCGTTCCTGTCGGACGAGCAGAACGCCGAGCTCTACCGCGCGTCCAAGGCCATCCTCAAGGAGGCCGGCTACGAGGGCGCCGGCACCTGTGAGTTCCTCGTCGGCCAGGACGGCACCATCTCCTTCCTCGAGGTCAACACCCGCCTCCAGGTGGAGCACCCGGTCACCGAAGAGGTCACCGGCCTCGACCTGGTCCGCGAGATGTTCCGGATCGCCGACGGCGAGGAGCTGGGCTACGACGACCCCGCCGTCCGCGGCCACTCCTTCGAGTTCCGCATCAACGGCGAGGACCCGGGCCGCAACTTCCTCCCGGCGCCCGGCACGGTCACCAAGTTCGACGGGCCGTCCGGCCCCGGTGTCCGCCTGGACGCCGGCGTCGAGTCCGGCTCCGTCATCGGCCCGGCCTGGGACTCCCTCCTGGCCAAGCTGGTCATCACCGGCGCCACCCGTGAGCAGGCCCTCCAGCGCGCCGCCCGCGCCCTGGACGAGTTCACCGTCGAGGGCATGGCCACCGCCCTGACCTTCCACCGGGTCGTCGTCAAGGACCCGGCGTTCGCCCCCGAACTCACCGGCTCCGCGGACCCGTTCACGGTCCACACCCGCTGGATCGAGACCGAGTTCGTCAACGAGATCCCGCCGTTCGCCGCGCCCGGCGCCGACGAGGCCGAGGCGGACAGCCGCGAGACGGTCGTCGTCGAGGTCGGCGGCAAGCGCCTGGAGGTCTCGCTGCCGTCCTCGCTGGGCATGCCGCTGGCCCGCGCCGCGGTCGCCGGCGGTGCCAAGCCCAAGCGCAAGGCCACCAAGAAGTCCGGCAGCGCCGCCTCCGGTGACGCCCTGGCCTCTCCCATGCAGGGCACCATCGTCAAGGTGGCCGTCGAGGAGGGCCAGCAGGTCGCCGAGGGCGAACTCGTCGTCGTCCTGGAGGCGATGAAGATGGAGCAGCCCCTCAACGCCCACCGCTCCGGCACCATCAAGGGCCTGACCGCCGAGGTCGGCGCGGCCCTGACGTCCGGCGCCGTGATCTGCGAGATCAAGGACTGATCAAGGACTGACGCGGCACCATCCGTAACGCGAGGGGCTTCCGGCACACATGTGCCGGAAGCCCCTCGCGTTCACTGACACGGCGCAGACAGATCCGCCGCCGGGCCGAACTCTCCCGCACCAACGCGGACTCCTTCGTCGCGCTGCTGTACGGACACACCGCCCTGGCCGTCCTCGCCCTGGCCACGCTCGCCACCCCCGGGGCGGCGGCCCGCCCCGCTGCCCGGCACCGCCGCGCTCGGTGCGCTGCTGCCGCTCTGGTACCGGTGCGCGGTGAACGCCACCCACGAGTGGGCCGCCGCCGTGCGGGCCCTGGTCGATACCGGCCGTAAGCCGCCGGCCGAGGCGCTGGGCGTCGTCCTGCCGCACTGGCTGACCGCACCCCGCGGGAGCCCCTACGAGCTGCCCACCACGTCCTCCGGGAACGTCAGCGACCTGCTCATCCACTGGAGCGCGGCCGGGAGCTCGCGCCGCCAGGTGGCGAAGTTGTGGCTGCCGTGGTCGAGCACGATCGAGTCCGCCGTCATCGGGGCCCGGACCGCGCCGAGGAAGGCCCTGGCCGCCGGATAGTTCTTCTCGCCGGTACGGCTCGTCCCCACCAGGACGTTCACCTGCGGCATCGGCAGATGCTGCAGCCGCCACATCAGATCGTGCTCCTGACGCCGCCGTATCCGGTCCCTGCCGTCCCCGAAGAGGTTTCCGGTGGTCGGGTCGTTGCTGACCTTGTAATCGGGCGAGAGGGCCGCCGCCGCGGTGTAGGTCCGGTCGTGCCGCATGGTCAGCTGGAGGGCGCAGCTGCCGCCGGAGGAGTAGCCGAGCACGCCCCAGCCGCCGGGGTCGTGACCGACGCGGTAGTGGGACTTCAGCGCGTCCGGCACGTCCCGCGCGAAGAACGTCTCGGCTTGCGGGCCACCGGGCACATCCACGCACTGGGTGTCGCGCGGCGGCGCGATGGTGGGCCGCAGCATCACGATGACGGTCGGCTGCATGCTGCCGGTACGGATCAGCCGTCCGGCCGTCTGCGGCAGCCGCAGATGCTGGCCCAGCAGGAACGTCCCGCCCGGATAGCCGCTCAGCGCGACGACGACGGGGAACCGCTGCCGGGCGTACTGCGCCTGGAAGTACTGCGGCGGCAGATACACATACGCCCCGTCCACGACCCGGGTGCGCTTCCCCACGATCCGTACGGACTCGACCTTGCCGACCAGGTCCGGGCGGCCCTTGGGCAGCCCGTGCACCTTGTCCAGCCCGTCCGGCCCGGAAGCCTGTACGAGCCCCTTGGACGGGTCCCCGACGGGCCCGGCCGCGCCGCCGTTGCCCCATTTGCCGATGGCGGCCGGGGCGTCGTCGTACAGGCCGAGGAGCTCGTGCCAGGAGGCGTAGAACTCGAAGTTGGCGTTCACCGCAAGGCCGAGCGTGGCCACGACGGTCAGCTGCGTCGCCACGATGGACCCGAGCCGCCCCAGCAGCGCCCGCGGCCCCCGCCCGGCGAACCGCGGCCACAGCCAGAGGGTGAGCCCCACACAGGCCACGGCGGCCACGGCCATGGCGTACAACAGCGATCGGCTGGTCAGCCCCATGACGTACTTCCCCAGATTCCGCCTGCCGTGTCGCCGGTACGTGGTACATGTGCCCACGCCGGATATCCCACGACGTCGTCCCTCGGCCCCCGGATGCCCCCGGAAGACCTCATTGCGCCAGGTTTGATGGCCGTTGGGGCGGTGGCGTTGCCAGCCGGGCGAGGAGTTCGGCCGGCCGACGGCGGCCGGACGCCGGACGTTCATGCGCCGTCCGCCGGGTGGCCACGGAGGGCCACGCACGGCGGGCAATCCGGACACCGGCGCTCGGTGCGCGTCCGCGTCCCGCGCTCGGCGAAAAGCCCTCGCCGTCCCGCACGGGGGCCGCCGCCGTCACCCGACCGGAGCAGTCCTCCGTGCCCGTCTTCCGCAATGGCATCCTGGACGCACCGGGCCGGGACCGGCCGGGGTGAGGGAGGACGGCGATGGGGACCGAGACGGCGGGCACGCGGCCCGCGACGAAGGGCTCGACGGCACGGGTGCCCGCGGCGACGCAGGCGGTGCGGCCGATGCGGGCGGACGCGCGGCGCAACTACGAGCGGCTGCTGACCGAGGCCCGTTCGGCCTTCCTCGAACACGGCACGGACACCTCACTCGAGGACATCGCCCGCCGCGCCGGTGTCGGCATCGGCACCCTCTACCGCCACTTCCCCCACCGCACGGCCCTGATGGGCGCCGTCTTCCAGGGCGAGGTGGAGGCGCTCCTGACGTACGCCAGGGAGCTGGCCGACGCGCCGCGGCCGTGCCACGCGCTGGTCGACTGGCTGCGCGCGATCATCACCCATGCCAGCACCTACCGCGGGCTGTCCCGCGCGCTGATGGCGGCGTCGACGGACGACAGCTCGGGGATGGCGCGGTGCAGCGTCCCGATGCGCGAGGCCGGCGCGGCGCTGCTGGACCGGGCCCAGAAGGCCGGCGCCGTACGCCCCGATGTGAACATCGGCGATCTGCTGCAGCTGACCAACGGCATCGCACTGGCCGTCGAGGAGTCCCCCGACGACCCGCAGCTGGCCGACCGGCTGCTGACACTCACCCTCAGCGGACTCAAGGCGGACTGCTGACCCCACGGGCCACAGCCCCGCCGGCCCTCAGCACCGCCCCACCACCCCACCGGACAACGACCGCCACCACAACATCAACAGCAACACCACCGACTACGGCTCCGGCCAGGGCCACCACGCCGCACGTGACCAGAGCCACCCCAGTAGCCCGCCGGACGACCACCGCCATCACCACATCAACAGCGACCGACAACGGCTCCGGCCCCGGGCCACCACGCCGCACGTGACCAACGGCGCCCCACCAACCCGCCGAACAACCACAGCCACCACAACGTCAACAGCAACCACCAACGGCTCCGGCCCCGGGCCACCACGCCGCACGTGACCAACGGCGCCCCACCAACCCGCCGAACAACCACAGCCACCACAACGTCAACAGCAACCACCAACGGCTCCCGCCCCGGGCCACCACGCCGCACGTGACCAACGGCGCCCCACCAACCCGCCGAACAACCACAGCCACCACAACGTCAACAGCAACCACCAACGGCTCCCGCCCCGGGCCACCACGCCGCACGTGACCAACGGCGCCCCACCAACCCGCCGAACAACCACAGCCACCACAACGTCAACAGCAACCACCAACGGCTCCCGCCCCGGGCCACCACGCCGCACGTGACCAACGGCGCCCCACCAACCCGCCGAACAACCACAGCCACCACAACGTCAACAGCAACCACCAACGGCTCCCGCCCCGGGCCACCACGCCGCACGCGATCAGCGACGCCTTGGGGCCAGATCCGCCACCCGCCCGCCCGGTCCCTCCGCCAGCGACGCGGCCGGGCGCAGCGGGGAGCCCGTGCCGCCCGGTGGGAGGTTACGGCGCTGGCCGGGCAGCGGCACGTCCCGGCGGGACGCCCTGCGGTCCCCGACCGGCCCTTCCGGGGCCGGCTGGCCGGGGCCCTGCCCGGCTCCCTGCCCGCTCGCGACGGCGATCTGCACGCCCTGATCGGCCAGCGCCTGCAGTTCGGTGCCGGCGCGGTCGTCGTGGGCGGGCGGTTCGTCAGTGACCAGCCGGGTGATCACATCCGTGGGCACGGTCTGGAACATCGTGTCGGAGCCGAGCTTGGTGTGGTCGGCGAGCACCACCACCTCCCCCGCCGCCTGCACCAGCGCCCGGTCGACGCTCGCGGAGAGCATGTTGGAGGTGGACAGGCCGCGCTCGGCGGTCAGACCGCTGCCCGACAGGAAGGCGCGGGACACCCGCAGGCCCTGGAGGGACTGCTCGGCACCGCTGCCGACCAGCGCGTAGTTGGAACCACGCAGGGTGCCTCCGGTCATCACGACCTCGACGCGGTTGGCATGGGCCAACGCCTGGGCGACCAACAGGGAGTTGGTGACCACGGTCAGACCGGGCACCCGGGCGAGCCGGCGGGCCAGCTCCTGGGTGGTGGTCCCGGCGCCGACGACGATGGCCTCGCCCTCTTCGACGAAGCCCGCGGCGAGGTCGGCGATGGCCGTCTTCTCGGCGGTCGCTAGATGGGATTTCTGCGGGAAGCCGGACTCGCGGGTAAAGCCTCCCGGCAAGACCGCACCGCCGTGACGGCGGTCGAGCAGCCCTTCCGCCTCCAGCGCCCGCACGTCCCGCCGTACGGTCACTTCGGAGGTCTGGACGACACGGGCGAGCTCCCGGAGCGACACCGCTCCGTTTGCGCGCACCATTTCAAGGATCAGTTGGCGACGTTCTGCAGCGAACACGAAACTGACAGTAACGCCAACGACCGTCTGTTTTCAGCAGGTTGCACCAAATACCGGAAGTTGCGCATGGCGCGGTGGGTGCCGTGATATAGGGCGCGGGCCTTGCGAACTCATGTGTGTGGAATGCGGCTTGACCGTTCGTCAGGTAATGCGTCCGGTCGACCGGCGCCGCCTTCCCGGTGCCGGTTACTCGTCCCCCGCCTTGCGCGTGTGCAGCTGGCGCGCGACCTCCGCGAGGGAGCCGGAGAGCGACGGGTAGACCGTGAAGGCGCTGGCGATCTGCTCGACGGTGAGGTTGTTGTCGACCGCGAGGGAGATCGGGTGGATCAGCTCGCTGGCGCGCGGGGAGACGACCACACCGCCGACGACGATGCCCGTGCCGGGGCGGCAGAAGAGCTTGACGAAGCCGTCGCGGATGCCCTGCATCTTGGCGCGCGGGTTGCGCAGCAGCGGCAGCTTCACGACCCGGGCGTCGATCTTGCCGCTGTCGACGTCGGCCTGCGAGTAGCCGACGGTGGCGATCTCCGGGTCGGTGAAGACGTTGGCGGAGACGGTCTTGAGGTTGAGCGGCGTGACCGCGTCGCCCAGGAAGTGGTACATCGCGATGCGGCCCTGCATGGCGGCGACCGAGGCGAGGGCGAAGACGCCCGTGCAGTCGCCGGCCGCGTAGACGCCGGGCGCGGTGGTGCGGGAGACCTTGTCGGTCCAGATGTGGCCGGAGTCGCGGAGCTTGACGCCGGCTTCCTCCAGGCCGATGCCGGCGCTGTTGGGGATGGAGCCGACGGCCATCAGGCAGTGCGTACCGGAGATGGTCCGGCCGTCGGCGAGGGTGACCTCGACGCGGTCGCCGACCCGTTTGGCGGACTGGGCGCGCGAGCGGGCCATGACGTTCATACCGCGGCGGCGGAAGACGTCCTCCAGGACGGCGGCGGCGTCCGGGTCCTCGCCCGGCAGGACGCGGTCGCGGGAGGAGACGAGGGTGACGCGGGAGCCGAGGGCCTGGTAGGCGCCGGCGAACTCGGCGCCGGTGACACCGGAGCCGACGACGATGAGCTCTTCGGGGAGCTCGGTCAGGTCGTAGACCTGGGTCCAGTTGAGGATGCGCTCGCCGTCCGGCAGGGCGTCGGGGATCTCGCGGGGGTGGGCGCCGGTGGCGATCAGTACGGCGTCGGCGACCAGGGTCTCCTCGGTGCCGTCGGCGACGGTCACCGTCACCCGGCGCGCGCCCTCGGGCGACTGGCCCGGCTCCAGGCGGCCGCGGCCGCGCATGACGCGGGCGCCGGCGCGGGTGACGGAGGCGGTGATGTCATGCGACTGGGCGAGCGCGAGGCGCTTGACGCGCCGGTTGACCTTGCCGAGGTCGACGCCGACGACGCGCGCGGGGCGGTCGATGTGCGGCGTGTCGTCCTCGACGATGATGCCGAGCTCCTCGTACGAGGAGTCGAAGGTGGTCATCACCTCGGCCGTGGCGATCAGGGTCTTCGACGGGACGCAGTCGGTGAGCACCGACGCCCCGCCCAGACCGTCGCAGTCGACGACGGTCACCTCCGCGCCGAGAGAGGCGCCCACCAGGGCCGCCTCGTATCCGCCGGGTCCGCCACCGATGATCACGATCCGAGTCACATGCTCCATTGTCCCGCACGCCCCCGCGGCGCTCTCGCCGGGGGCCGTTGTCGGCGCGCAGGGACCGGAGGGGCGCTTTCGCTCTCCCCTCTCTGTACGAATCTCCGATGGCAATCCGGTATCAAGAGCCCACCCGGAAACCTCCCGTACCCTCGGAACCATGTCGCTCTACGCCGCGTACGCCGGCAACCTTGACGCGCGGCTGATGTCCCGCCGCGCACCGCACTCGCCGCTGCGCGGCACGGGCTGGCTGAACGGCTGGCGGCTCACCTTCGGCGGCGAGCAGATGGGGTGGGAGGGCGCGCTGGCGACGATCGTCGAGGCGCCCCGCTCGCAGGTCTTCGTCGCGCTCTACGACATCGCGCCGATGGACGAGGAGTCCATGGACCGCTGGGAGGGCGTGGGCCTGGACATTTACCGCCGGCTGCGGGTGCGGGTGCACACGCTGGAGGGCGACGAGCCGGCGTGGGTGTACGTCCTCAACGGCTATGAGGGGGGTCTGCCCTCGGCCCGCTATCTGGGGGAGATCGCGGACGCGGCGGAGTCGGCGGGCGCGCCGCACGACTATGTGATGGAGCTGCGCAAGCGGCCCTGCTGAGCGCCGCGGGCCGTCGGGGATCTCCGGGGGCCTGGTCCGTACGGGTGTTGTGACGGGTGTCGTGACGCGTGTCGCGGTCCCGGTGCGCGCGACGCGCCCGGGGCTCGGGTTTGTGGGAAGACACAACCGGATGTCCTCAGCCGTGTGGGCAGCGACATCTACGCGCGTAGGGGAAGAGCGGCTACCCTCGTCCGCGTGAACGCATCTGTTACTCCCGACATCGCCCGCGACCCGCAGGGCGCCGCCGACGCCGCCGCCGCCCGACTGCGCGAGCTCACCGGCGCCGAGACCCACGACGTCGCCCTGGTCATGGGCTCCGGCTGGGCCCCGGCCGCCGAGGCCCTCGGCGCGCCCGAGCACGAATTCCCGGTCACCGAGCTGCCCGGCTTCCCGCCGCCCGCCGTGGCCGGTCACGGCGGCAAGGTCCGCTCGTACCGCGTCGGCGAGAAGCGCGCGCTGGTCTTCCTGGGCCGTACGCACTACTACGAGGGCCGCGGGGTCGCCGCGGTCGCGCACGGCGTCCGTACCGCCGCCGCGGCCGGCTGCAAGACCATCGTGCTCACCAACGGGTGCGGCGGTCTGCGCGAGGGCATGCGCCCCGGCCAGCCGGTCCTGATCAGCGACCACCTCAACCTCACCGCCACCTCCCCGATCGTCGGCGCCAACTTCGTCGACCTGACGGACCTGTACTCGCCGCGGCTGCGCGCGCTGTGCAAGGAGGTCGACCCGAGCCTGGAGGAGGGCGTCTACGCCCAGTTCCCCGGCCCGCACTACGAGACCCCGGCCGAGATCAAGATGATCCGCACCCTGGGCGCCGACCTGGTCGGCATGTCCACGGTCCTGGAGGCCATCGCCGCCCGTGAGGCGGGCGCCGAGGTGCTCGGCCTGTCCCTGGTGACGAACCTCGCCGCGGGCATGACGGGCGAGCCGCTCAACCACGAAGAGGTGCTCCAGGCCGGCCGCGACTCCGCGACCCGGATGGGCAGCCTGCTCGCCCAGGTGCTCGGCAAGCTCTGAGCCGGCCCCGTTCGGCGGCCGGCCGGGACCGGCGGGTGTACGACAGGTACGACACCCGCCGGGCCGCCGCCCGCCGCCCCGGTGGTGGTCCGCCGCCGCCCCCGCAGCACCGTTGGCCGGTACTGCGGCTCGAAGAACCCGCGCAGCGGGCAGGTGTGACGAACCGGGCGCTCCCCTCCGCGTCACCCGTCCGCCCCTCCGCACCGACCTGACCGTCAGGAGCATCACGTGGCTACCGATCGCACGGAGCTGATCACCCGGGCCGAAGCATGGCTGGCCGAGGACCCCGACCCCGAGACCCGCCAGGAGCTGGCCGGGCTCATCGCGGCCGAGGACGCCGACGAGCTGGCCGCCCGCTTCGCCGGCACCCTGCAGTTCGGCACCGCCGGGCTGCGCGGCGAACTGGGCGCGGGCCCGATGCGGATGAACCGTTCGGTGGTCATCCGGGCCGCGGCCGGTCTCGCCGCGTACCTCAAGGCGCAGGGCGAGGGCTCCGGCCTGGTCGTCATCGGCTACGACGCGCGCCACAAGAGCGCCGACTTCGCGCGCGACACGGCGGCCGTGATGGTCGGCGCCGGGCTGCGGGCCGCGGTGCTGCCGCGGCCGCTGCCCACGCCCGTGCTGGCCTTCGCGATACGCCACCTGGGCGCGGTCGCCGGCGTCGAGGTCACCGCCAGCCACAATCCGCCGCGCGACAACGGCTACAAGGTCTACCTGGGCGACGGCTCGCAGATCGTGCCGCCCGCGGACGGCGAGATCGCCGCCGAGATCGCCGCGATCCGCTCGCTGGCGGACGTACCGCGGCCCGAGGCCGGCTGGGAAACCCTCGACGACGAGGTTCTGCGGGCGTATCTGGCGCGTACGGATGCCGTGCTGACCCCGGGCTCCCCCCGCGACACCCGCGTCGTCTACACGCCGATGCACGGCGTCGGCCGGGACACCCTCGTCGCCGCCTTCGCACGGGCCGGCTTCCCCGCCCCGACCGTCGTCGCCGAACAGGCCGAGCCGGATCCGGACTTCCCCACCGTCGCCTTCCCCAATCCGGAAGAGCCCGGCGCGATGGACCTCGCCTTCGCCACCGCCCGGTCCGTGGATGCAGACGGCGTCGGCGGCGTCGGCGGCGTCGACATCGTGATCGCCAACGACCCGGACGCGGACCGCTGCGCCGTCGCCGTACCGGCCCCCGGCACGCCGGACGGCTGGCGGATGCTGCGCGGCGACGAGGTCGGCGCGCTGCTCGCCGCCCACCTGGTGAGCAAGCAGGCGTCCGGCACCTTCGCGACCACGATCGTCTCCTCCTCCCTCATGTCGCGGATCGCCGCCGCCTCGTCCCTCCCCTACGAGGAGACGCTGACCGGCTTCAAGTGGCTGGCCCGGGTGGACGGGCTGCGCTACGCCTTCGAGGAGGCGCTGGGCTACTGCGTCGACCCCGAGGGCGTACGCGACAAGGACGGCATCACGGCCGCCCTGCTGATCACCGAGCTGGCGGCGGAGCTGAAGCAGTCCGGCCGCACCCTGTCCGACCTGCTGGACGACCTCGCGCTGGAATTCGGCCTGCACGCCACCGACCAGCTCTCGGTACGGGTCGAGGACCTCACCCTGATCGCCGACGCCATGCGCCGGCTGCGCCAGGCGCCGCCCGCGTCCCTCGCGGGCCTGACGGTGACCGCCGCCGACGACCTGAACAAGGGCACCGCGTCGCTGCCGCCGACCGACGGGCTGCGCTACTACCTGTCCGGGGCGGACGGCTCGGGCGGCTCGGGCGGCTCGGGCGTGGAGGCCGCCCGGGTGGTGGTCCGCCCGAGCGGTACCGAGCCGAAGCTGAAGTGCTACCTGGAGGTCGTGGTCCCGGTGGCGGCGGCCGAGGGGCTGCCGGCGGCGCGGGAGACGGCCGCGACGGTGCTGGCCGCGATCAAGGACGACCTGGCGCGGGCGCTGGGGATCTGAGCGGACGGGGTCACCCGTAGGCGCCCGGAGCCGGGCCCCTACGGGTGACCCCCTACTGCACCTACCGGCCTACCTGGGGGCGTACACGACGCTGGTCCACCCGGGGGCGCCGTGAGGGCGGGCGGGCATCGGGCTCGGCGGGCGGGCATGCGCGTCCCCGGGGCGCGGCCCGCCGCGGCGGGCTCAGGCGGCCTTGAGCCGGGCCACCTCGCGCGCCCGCCCGCCCAGCACCCGGGCCGCCGGGAGTGACCTGTACGGCCGCAGGCCCTCCCGGAGGCTGTCCAAGTGGTCGTCCCCCCGCGCGGACGAGATCATCTGGTACTCGTCCAGGAATTCGTCCCAGGTGGCGCAGGCGGCCTCGACGTGCCGCATGGCCATCTGGCGCTGTGCGATCACGCCGAGGCAGTGGACGCGTCCCTGCCGCTCCTGGGGACCTCGCGCGCGGTTCGACCGGCGCAGGGACCGGATGGAGCCGTCGCCGTCCTTCAGGCACCAGCGGACGTGTGCCTCGTGGAAGTGGTAGGCGGCCTCGTCGTAGCCGCCGACCGCGTCCGTGCGGTTGTCGGCCTTCGCGAGCGCGGTCTCGGTCTCGCGGAGCCGGGCGCAGGCCTGCCGGCGGTCGCCGACCATGGCGGAGGCATGGGCCTGCTGGCCGCGCAGGAAGGCCACCAGGCGGGGTCCGGCGGCGGGGGCGGCCTCGGCCGCCGAGTCGGCCAGCTCCAGCGCCTTCGGCCCGTAGCCGAGGTGCGAGGCCTGAAGGCTCATGCCGCGCAGGGTGCGGCAGTACGTCACATGGTCCTCCGCGGCGGCGGCGAGCTTGAGCGCCTTCAGGTAGTAGCGCTGCCCGAGGGGCTGGTCCCGCTCGTACATGGCCATCCAGCCGGTGAGGTAGACGAGGTCCGCGGCGGCGGCGAGCATGTCCCGCTTCACGCGCTCCGGCCCGTACGCCTTCAGGTAGGTGCCCACCGTGTTGGTGAGGAAGGCGGCGGCCATCGGCCGGGCATGGGCGCCCCCGAGTTCGTCGAGTATCTCGGCGATCTTCTCCGTCATGCAGGCCACGGTGGCGACGTCGCCGGCGCCGATGTGGACCGTGCGGCCCGCCCCGGCGTGCCGGACGCGGCCGGCCACGTCCTCGTAGCGGGGGACGGCGAGGGCCGCCGCGTACAGTCCGGTGCCCAGGACGCTGCGCCGGGCCGGATCCATGTCTGCTCGTGTCAGCGCCATCACTCCCGTTACCAGGTCGTGTTCGTCGGCGGCTTCGGTGCCCCAGCGGATGTCCGCCGACGTTACGGGCCTGCCGAGGAGCCGGGAAAGCGCTTCGGTCACCGCCTGCCGCGCGGGCGGCTTGGGGACCGACCCGGCGAGCCAGTGGGACACCGAGGTCTTGTCGTAGTGGAGGGTGACACCGAGCTCCCGGCCGGCGGCGTTGACATGGCGTGCGAGCTGCGCGTTTCCGATGCGTCCCTCCTTCATCAGGCCCGCGAGGGCGGTGTTCGGTGTGCGTTCGCGTCGAGCCATCAGAACCCCCGGGCTGCGTTCAACCAGTTCAACCGCTCACCCACTGTGCTCCCTTACCCGCGCCCCTGAAAGGGGGTTGGGTGAGGACAGGCCGTTCACGGCTCCCGCGGGGGCTGTGACGGCCACCCCTGCGCACCCAGGAGGGGGACGGCCGTCTCCCCCCGATCCGCGAGCAGTTGAGGCCGCGTCATGACGTCATGCATCCAGGAACACCGCAGCACGGGCACCGCCGGGAGCACGGCGGCGGCCGCCGCACCGCCGCGGCCGCTCTCCCCGCCGACCTGCATATTCGCCCCGGCGCACGGCGGCCCGGCCTGATGGACCTCTCAGCAGCACGGGACCTGGGCCGGGCCGGGGGGCGGGCCATGACGGCGGTGACCGTCTTCGGGCCGCGCCGGTACCAGGCGCGCTATCCGGCCCGTGCGGAGTCCGTGCCCCGAGCCCGGCACGCCGTTGCGCGGGCCCTGACCTCGTGGGGCCTGGAGGCGCTGACGGAGGCCGCGGAGAGCGTCGTGAGCGAGCTGGTGGCCAATGCGGTCACGCATACCGACACGGCCGTCGTGGGGGTGTCGGTGACGCGGCTCGGGGCGACCCGCGTGCGCCTGGTCGTGACCGATACCTCCCCTCGCCGGCCGCACGCCGCCGGGGCCCCGTCCGAGGACGACGAACACGGCCGCGGGCTGCTGATCGTCGCCGCGCTCGCCGTCCGCTGGGGCGCCGGCCGGCTGCGTGGCGGCAAACGGATGTGGGCCGAGCTGGAGGCGTCCCGGTGACCGGGCATGAACTGCCGCCGGGCGTAGGGGACTTGGTCGCGGACCGGCAGGGCGGCGCGAAGCTGGTGTGCACCGACATCCTCAGCGCCGGCACCCCGCTGACGACGTGGGTGCTGCGTCCGCTCTACGGCTCCGGCCCGTACCACGAGCAGCGCCGGCTGGTGGGCCGCCGGGCGATCCGCGGCTACCGGGTCCTGCGGCGCCGCGGCGCGTGGGCGCGGCCGTGAGGGGCCGCCGCGGCCATGTGCGCGGGTGGCCCGGGTGACGCGTGACGGGCGGCGTGTAACGGGGCGGCGTGTAACGGGGCGGTGCTTCCTCAGTCGTTGAGCAGCCGCCATGTGGTGAGGGCGAGCCGGGCCCGGATCAGTCCGGTGGGCCCGGTGAGGTCGGTGAGGTCGATGTCCAGGGTTTTGCCGATGTGTTCGAGCCGGCGGGAGACGCTGCTGTGGTGCAGGTGGAGGAGGGCGGCGGCCCGGCGCAGGGAGCCGGTGGTGCAGTAGGCGTCCAGGGTCTCCAGGTCTTCCGGGTTTCCGGCCATGCGGGCGATCGCGGCCACGTCGGCGTTGTCCCGCGCGGCGTCCCGGGGTACCTGGGCGAGCAGCGCCAGCGCCCCCAGGTCGTCGTGGTGGACGACCGGCCGGCGCGGGGTGGTGAAGCGGAGGGCGGTGCGCGCCTCCCGCCAGGCGCGGTCGGGGCTCTCGGCGGCGCCGATGCCCGCACGTACGTCCGCCGGAATCCGGGCCGGGTCCACGGTGGTGGCCAGGATGACGCCCACGTCGGCGAGCGGTGCCGCCTTCACCGGGCGGGCCGGACAGACCAGCCCGCCGATCCGGTCGAGCGGCAGCGGCGACCGTACGGCGATGACGCGGACCGGCAGGTCGGGGGCGAATCCCAGCAGCCGTAGGGCGCGGGCGCGGGCCGCCTCGTCGCTGTCGGAGCCGATGACCAGTTCGACGAGGGCGGGGTCGGCCATGGTGGTGCGGGCCGGGCCGTATCGCTCGGCGACCGCCGCGGCGGCGAGGGCGAGGCGGTCCAGCAGCACTTCGTCGAGTGGGCCCGGCGGGCCGGGGCGCTCCAGCCACACCGTGCCGATCTCCTCGTCATCGAGGGTGACCGGCACGGTGGTGGACGCGGGGTGCGACGGTGGGGGTCCCCCCTGATCGAGCGGCGTCGAGAGCTCGGGGGAGGGCGCTTCCGTGCCGTCGGGCGCCATGCGGATCACCCGGCCCGTGCCGTGCAGCCGGATCCCGGCCACGCACTCGGCCAGGACCGCCGAGGCACGGGCGAGCGCCGGGAGGTCCACCCGTCGCCGCATCAGCGTGTCGTAGAACATCACGACGCGGATCGCGCCTTCGACGTGCGAGTCCAGTTGCGACAGCCGTAAGGCCAGTGCCTCCATGCCAGGAGGATAGGCGCCGATCGGTGCGCGATCCGGGCGAGATGCCCGACGAGCGGCGGATGATCTCGCGGGCGGCCGCCGTGAGGATGACCGGCATGGATCCCGAACTGGAAGCATTCATCGCGCTGTTCCCCCCGGCCGACCTCACCGACCCGGTCACCGACCGCAAGAACCTCGCCGCACTGGCCGCCGCGGTGCCGGCGCCGGACACCACCGGAATGGAGATCGAGGACCGCACGGTGCCGGGCGACCCGGCGGTGCCCGTACGGATCTACCGCCCGCACCAGGCGCAGGGCGCCGTCATCTGGCTGCACGGCGGCGGATTCGTCATGGGTGACGTGGACACCGAGCACCCATGGGCCGCCCGGGTCGCCGGCCACTCCGGCGCGGTGGTGATCTCGGTGGGCTACCGCCTGGCGCCCGAGCACCCGTTCCCGGCCGCCCTGGACGACGCCTACGCCGTGCTGACCTGGACGGCCGAGCACGCCACCGAGCTGGGCATCGACCCGGAGCGGATCGCGGTCGGCGGTCACAGCGCCGGCGGCGGGCTCGCGGCCGCGACGGCGTTGCGGGCGCGTGACGAGCAGGGGCCGCCGATCCGCTTCCAACTGCTCAACCAGCCGGGGCTCGACGACCGGCAGGAGACATGGTCGGCACGGAACTTCACCGAGACGCCCTGGATGAACCGCGACAAGGTCACCGCGTCCTGGCGGCACTACCTGGGTGACACGCTCTCCCCCAAGCTCTCGACGTCGTTCGAGCAGGGGGGACCCCCGTCCCCGTATGCCGCCCCCGCCCGCGCCACCGACCTGTCCGGCCTGCCGCCCGCCTACATCGCCACCGCGGAGCTCTGCCCGAACCGCGACGAAGACCTCGCCTATGCGCTGCGCCTGCTCCAGGCGGGTGTTTCGGTCGAGCTGCATCAGTGGCCCGGCACCTTCCACGGGTCGCAGGCGATCCTGTCCGCCGAGGTCTCACAGCGTCAGCTCGCCGAGCTCGGCGCGGTCCTGCGTCGCGCGCTGGCCTGGTGAGCCGTCGATGACGAAGGGCACAAGCGCGTCCCCCGTTGCAGGCACGGGCATCGACCGGGAGAGGACGGACACGGGCCCGGCGACCGGCCTGGACCCTGCGGGGCTGCAGTCCGCCCTGGACGCCGTCCGCCGTGCGGGGATGCCCGGTGTGTACGCCGAGGTGCGCGACGGTGGTCGGATATGGCGCGGCGCTTCCGGGGTCGCCGACATCGGGACCGGCCGCCCCGTCACGCCCGACATGCAGCACCGGGTCGGCAGCGTCACCAAGAGCTTCACCGCCGCCGCGGTCCTCCAGCAGGCCGAGCAGGGCCGGATCGGGCTCGACGCGCCGATCGGCCGCTATCTGCCGCGGCTGGTACCGGGTGAGCGCGGCCGGAAGATCACGGTGCGGATGCTGCTCAACCACACCAGCGGCCTCAGCGATTACCTCCCCTACGCCTTCCCGTCCTTCCGGGGTTTCCCGTCCCTGACGGACATCTCGCCCGAGAGCCTGGAGGACAACCGGTTCCGGCGGTTCCGCCCGGCCGAGCTGATCGAGATGGGGCTCGCGGCGCCGCCCGCCGGCGCGCCCGGAGACCCCACGGGGACGTACTCCAACACCAACTACCTGCTCCTCGGCCAGCTCCTGGAGCAGATCTCCGGCACCACGGCCGAGGAGTGCATCACCCGGAACGTCATCGAGCGCGCCGGGCTCCGGCACACCGTCCTCCCGGCCGGGCCGCACATCGAGGGACCGCATTCGCGGATGTACGAGGCGCTGTACGGCGTGATCGACCCGCCGCGCGACTACAGCGTCTACGACATGTCCTGGGTGGGGCCGGGGGCCGCTCTGGTGTCGACCATGGAGGACCTCAACCGTTTCTACGGCAGGCTGCTCGCGGGCAAGATCGTCAACAGGTCGTCGCTGGCGCAGATGCAGCGCACGGTCCCGGGCCGCGCCCTGGACGGGACGAAGATCGACTACGGCCTCGGGCTGCACAAGGTCGGCATCCCGGGCCGCGGCACCTTCTGGGGCCACGACGGCACGGTCTGGGGCGCCGAGACGATGTCCCTGACTAGCGCCGACGGCAAGCGGCAGATATCCGTCGCGATGAACCTCGTGCGGTGGAACACGGTGGATTCCTCGGGGAGGCCGCAGCGCCACCCCATCGACGACGCGCTCTCGGCCCTGTACCGGCACGCGTTGCGCGGCAGCGGCGACGCCCAGGCCGCTCCGTGACGAAGGCATCGGCGACGCAGCGCGCCGCGCCCCGCCCACCGAAAGATCACCAGGAAGGACAACTCGCCATGACTGCCACCCCGATCGACCTCTTCGCCTCCTTCATCCACCTCGACCAGGACGGACGGGTCCGCGCCGAGCAGCCGGTGTTCGACGCCGAGAGCGTCAGCTGGCAGGTGATGGCCTTCCGCGTGGAGACGGACGCCGACGTGCACGCCGACCACTGGGAAGTCCACGCCGACGCGGACGAGGTCGTGGCCTGCCTGACCGGCGGGATACGCCTCTGCTTCCGCCCGGAGCGGCCGGGAAACGCGGAGGAGGAGGTCGAGCTGGCGGCCGGAACCGCGGTCATCGTGCCGCGCGGGCGATGGCACCGCATCGCCCTGGACGCCCCCAGCGACATCATGTCCATCGCCGTCGCGCACGGCAGCCGCCTGGAACGGCGGGCCGCCGCGTAGGCCGGGCCCCCGGCGGGGGCCCACCGGGCGGACGGCTAGAGCGCCAGCGTCACGGCCAGCCCGACGGCCCCCGCCACGATCGGCACGATGACCGGGTACGACCAGCGCACCACCGGCGCGCCCTCGGCGCCCTCGCGTTCCTTGGCGCGTTCCTTGATCTCGCGCAGGTCGTCGAGGGCCTGGTCGGCCATCGCGCGCGGCGGGGCGGCGTCGGCGCTGCCGCCGAGGCGGGTCCGGGAGGTGCCGCGGGCGGCCTGCCGGGCGGCCTTCTTGCGCTGCCGCAGCGAGACGGGGATCGCCCACATCTGGTACTTGGCCCCGCTGGTGAACACCTCGGCGGAGAAGGCGGCCCGCAGTTCCTCCACGGCGTCCCAGGGCAGCGTGATCGTGCGGAACGGGTTGCGGACCGTCAGGAGGTCCGCGCCCGCCCGCACCGCCGGCCGCAGGGTGAACGCGAACACCAGCGGCACCACCAGCAGCAGCCCGAACACCGCCATGAGCTTGGTGTGCGCGTCGCCCCGTAGGAGAGCGTCGCCGCCGAGCCAGAGGGCGAGGGCGATGAGCAGCCCGCCGCCCGCCATGGCCGCGGGCGAACGGTAGCTGCGGTCCGCGTACTGCTGCTGCGGCGGGGTGGACCGGTGCGGGCTCGTCATGCTGCCGATTCTGCCTGACCGTCCGGATGCCGGACATTGCGTTACGGCATCATTCGCGCGCCTCCCCCACCGGGTGGCGCGTTTCTCTCGTCCCCGGGGGGATGACATGTTGCTACGCGCGTAGATATGCTCCCCTCGTGACCATGCCCATCACTGTTCCCGCATACGGCAAGGAAGCCGCGGGGCGTCTGGCGTCAATGGCGGATGTCACCGCCGACGACGGTGCGCTGCGCCGCTTCCTCCACGGCCTCCCGGGGGTCGACGCGGTCGGCCTGCAGGCTCGCGCCGCCACCCTCGGCACCCGCTCGATCAAGACCACGGCGAAGGCGTATGCCATCGATCTCGCCATCTCGATGATCGACCTGACGACCCTGGAGGGCGCGGACACCCCGGGCAAGGTCCGGGCGCTGTGCGCCAAGGGCGTCAGCCCCGACCCCACCGACCGCACGGCCCCCCGGGTCGCGGCGATCTGCGTCTACCCCGACATGGTCGCCACGGCCAAGGCGGCATTGCTCAACGGCGGTGCTCCGGACATCCATGTCGCGTCCGTCGCCACCGCCTTCCCGGCGGGCCGCGCCGCCCTGCCCGTCAAGCTCGCCGACACCCGTGACGCGGTCGCGGCCGGCGCCGACGAGATCGACATGGTGATCGACCGGGGCGCCTTCCTCTCCGGCCGGTACATGGCGGTCTTCGAGGAGATCAAGGCCGTCAAGGAGGCCTGCGCCCGTCCCGACGGCAGCGCCGCGCACCTCAAGGTCATCTTCGAGACCGGCGAGCTCGAAACGTACGACAACGTCCGCCGGGTCTCCTGGCTGGCGATGCTCGCGGGCGCCGACTTCATCAAGACCTCGACCGGCAAGGTGGCCGTCAACGCCACCCCGCCCGTCACGCTGCTGATGCTGGAGGCCGTCCGCGACTTCCACGCGGAGACCGGCGTCCAGGTGGGCGTGAAGCCCGCCGGCGGCATCCGTACGACCAAGGACGCGATCAAGTACCTGGTGATGGTCAACGAGACGCTGGGCGAGCCCTGGCTGACCGCCGACTGGTTCCGCTTCGGTGCCTCCAGCCTCCTGAACGATCTGCTGATGCAGCGCCAGAAGCTCAGCACCGGCCGCTACTCCGGCCCCGACTACGTAACGGTGGACTGACCGCTATGAACTCCGCTATGCACTCAGCATTCGAGTACGCACCGGCCCCGGAGTCCCGCGCGGTCGTCGACATCGCGCCGAGCTACGGGCTGTTCATCGACGGCGAGTTCACCGAGGGCTCCGGCGGCGGCCTGGCCAAGACCGTCTCGCCCGCCACGGAGGAGGTGCTGGCCGAGTACACCCAGGCCAACGCCGAGGACGTGGACCGGGCCGTGAAGGCGGCCCGCAAGGCCTTCGAGAAGTGGTCCGAGCTGCCCGGCGCCGAGCGCGCCAAGTACCTCTTCCGGATCGCCCGGATCATCCAGGAGCGCTCGCGCGAGCTGGCCGTCCTGGAGTCGCTGGACAACGGCAAGCCGATCCGGGAGTCGCGGGACGCGGATCTGCCGCTGGTGGCCGCGCACTTCTTCTACTACGCGGGCTGGGCGGACAAGCTCGACCACGCGGGATACGGCCCCAACCCGCGCCCCCTCGGCGTCGCGGGCCAGGTCATCCCGTGGAACTTCCCCCTCCTCATGCTGGCCTGGAAGATCGCCCCGGCGCTGGCGACCGGCAATACGGTCGTCCTCAAGCCCGCCGAGACGACGCCGCTCTCCGCGCTGTTCTTCGCGGACATCTGCCGCCAGGCGGGCCTGCCCAAGGGCGTCGTCAACATCGTGACGGGTGACGGCTCCACGGGCGCCGCGCTGGTCGCGCACCCCGGCATCAACAAGGTCGCCTTCACCGGCTCCACCGACGTCGGCAAGGCCATCGCCCGTACGGTGGCCGGCACGGACAAGAAGGTGACCCTGGAGCTGGGCGGCAAGGCGGCGAACATCGTCTTCGACGACGCCCCCCTCGACCAGGCCGTCGAGGGCATCGTCAACGGCATCTTCTTCAACCAGGGCCATGTCTGCTGTGCGGGCTCCCGCCTCCTGGTGCAGGAGTCCGTCCAGGACGAGCTGCTGGACGCCCTCAAGCGCCGGATGCAGACCCTGCGCGTGGGCGACCCGCTGGACAAGAACACCGACATCGGCGCCATCAACTCCGCCGAACAGCTGGCCCGGATCACGGCGCTGGCCGACGCGGGCGAGGCCGAGGGCGCCGAGCGCTGGGCCCCCGCCTGCGAACTTCCCACCGCCGGCTACTGGTTCGCGCCGACCCTCTTCACGGGCGTCACCCAGGCGCACCGCATCGCCCGCGAGGAGATCTTCGGCCCGGTGCTGTCCGTCCTGACCTTCCGTACCCCGGAGGAGGCCGTGGCGAAGGCCAACAACACCCCCTACGGCCTCTCCGCCGGTATCTGGACGGAGAAGGGCTCACGGATGCTGTGGATGGCGAGCAAGCTGCGCGCGGGCGTCATCTGGTCCAACACGTTCAACAAGTTCGACCCCACCTCGCCGTTCGGCGGCTACAAGGAGTCGGGCTACGGCCGCGAGGGCGGCCGCCACGGCCTGGAGGCGTACCTCAATGTCTGATCGCTTGAGCGTGCTCAAGACCTACAAGCTGTACGTCGGGGGGAAGTTCCCCCGGTCCGAGAGCGGGCGGGTGTACGAGGTGACGGACTCGAAGGGCGGATGGCTGGCCAATGCGCCGCTGGCCTCCCGTAAGGACGCCCGGGACGCGGTGGTCGCCGCCCGTAAGGCGTTCGGCGGCTGGTCGGGCGCCACGGCCTACAACCGCGGCCAGATCCTCTACCGCGTCGCCGAGATGCTGGAGGGCCGCCGCGAGCAGTTCATCACCGAGGTCGCGGACGCCCAGGGGCTGTCCAAGGCCAAGGCCACCGCCCAGGTGGACGCGGCGATCGACCGCTGGGTCTGGTACGCGGGCTGGTCCGACAAGGTCGCGCAGATCGTCGGCGGCGCCAACCCGGTGGCGGGCCCGTACTTCAACCTCTCCGCCCCCGAACCGACCGGTGTCGTCGCCGTCCTGGCGCCCCAGGAGTCGTCCTTCCTCGGGCTGGTCTCGGTCATCGCCCCGGCGATCGTCACCGGCAACACCGTGGTCGTGGTCGCCGCCCAGGATTCCCCGCTGCCCGCGCTCTCCCTGGGCGAGGTGCTCGCCACCTCCGACCTGCCCGGCGGCGTCGTCAACATCCTCTCCGGCCGTACGGCGGAGATCGCGGCCCCGCTCGCCGCCCACCAGGACGTCAACGCCCTCGATCTCGCGGGCGCGGATGCCGAGCTGGCCAAGGAACTGGAGACGGCCGCGGCCGACAACCTGAAGCGGGTGCTGCGCCCCGGTACGGCCGACTGGGCCGCCGACCCGGGCACCGAGCGGCTGCTCTCCTTCCTGGAGACGAAGACGGTGTGGCACCCGATGGGCGTCTGAGCCCCGGCGTCCGCCCCCTGAACACGGGGTCCCTTCCCCGCACGGAAGGGACCCCGTCGCCGTTGTGCGCCGTCGCCGAACGCCGTTGGACGCCACCGGACATCACCGGTCACCGCCGGTCACGGACGATACGATCACGCCCTCTTCAGGGGCACGACAAGAACACGACGACCGGACGGCGATCGCCGGGGAGCGACAACGGATGAAGCAGCACTACCGGGACGGCTTCCGCGGCCTTCTGCAGCCCGGCGAAACGCTGATCGAGGCCTGCGACTTCTTCCCCAACCCGGCGCTGCCGGCGGTCCCCGCCGAGCTGCGGATGCCCGCCGAACCCTCACCGATGGAGCAGCGGGTGAGCGGCGTCCTCGACGCCGTCGCGAGCGTGGTCGCCCGGCCCTTCGTCGCGGTCTCCGGGAGCCGACTGGCCAACAACCGGCTCACCCGCGCCCTCGGACGCGCCGCCGACGCCGTGTCGCAGGCCCGGGAGGACGCCGAGGACGCCCTGGACTCCGCCGCCGAGCGCGCGCTGTGGGGCCAGGTGATCGAGGGCGGCTGGCAGAGCATGGCCGGGCGGTTCCGTGTCCATCTCGGCAACGCGGGCGACCCCATCGGCCTCCAGGCGATCACCGACCGGCGGTTCATCGTGGCGCTGAACAGGAACGAGGACCGGCGCACCAGCGCACCGCAGTGGGTCGTCGCCGTGGACGTGCCGCGCCGGAACATCGCCCGCTTCCAGGCCAACCCGGGTACCGTCGCGGCCCGCGGCCGCTTCGACCTCGTCTTCGCCGACGGCTCCTGGATCGCCCTGGGCAGCGCGCTGCGTCGGCAGATGGAGCTGTTCGTGGCCGCCTGCAACGGTCACTGAACGCGCCGGCGCCCCGTCACTTCGGCAGCACCTTCGTCACCCGGCCCACCACCGGCAGGTCCTTGAGGGCGGCGCCCTGCGACAGGGGGCCGGTCGCCGCCGTGGTGCTCAGCGGCTTGAAGTCGGCGATCCTCGTCTCGAAGGCGTTGGACAGCGGGTCGACCGGGGTGTTGGCCAGCGGGTCGAGCTTCAGGTTCTTGACCGCGCCCGGGGCGCCGGTGACGGAGTTCCGCACGGCGCGGGCCGCGGTGTGCAGGGCGCCGCCGGCGCTTTCTTCGGGGTGGGCCGCGGGCGCGGGCTCGGTTGTCGCGCTCGCCGTGGCCGCGCCGCCCGCGAGCGCGGCGCCGGCCGCGGAGACGGCGAGCGCGGTGCGCAGCAGCGTGCGGGGGATGCGGCTGGGCTGGGGACGTGCGTGTGAGGCCATCTGCTGTGCCACCTGACTGCGGAATCCGCCTGCGGGAGTAATCGATCGACTGCGTACAGTAGTTGACGGCTCGCCGTGGGATCCACCTCACGGTCCGTCCCGCACGCAGGGGTACTCCCAACGGCCCAATGACCGACAATGGGTACCCGTGAGCCTCCAGTCGCCCTCCCCCAAGCTCTCGGCTTCTCCCCCACTCTCGACTCCGGTCGAGCGGGAGGACCCCATCCGCGCCCGCGTCGTCCTGTTGACCGGCCCCTCGGGCTCCGGCAAGACGTCCCTCGCCGCGCTGACCGGCCTGCCCGTCCTCAACCTCGACGACTTCTACAAGGAAGCCACGGACCCGACGCTGCCGCAGCTGCCCGGCGGCGGCGCCGACTGGGACTCGCCGCTGTCCTGGGACGCCGCCGCCGCGATCGCCGCGATCGAGGCGCTGTGCCGTACGGGAGCCACGTCCGTCCCGGTGTACGACATCGCCGCCAGCGCCCGGACCGGGCAGTCGCGGCTCGCCCTCGGCGATGCCCCGCTGTTCATCGCGGAGGGCATCTTCGCGGCCGATGTCATAGCGGGCTGCCGCGCGGCGGGACTGCTCGCCGACGCGCTGTGCCTGCGCGGCCGTCCCACCACGACCTTCCGCCGGCGACTGGCCCGGGATCTGCGGGAGGGCCGGAAGTCGGCGCCGTATCTGGTGCGTCGGGGCCTGCGGCTGTTGCGCAACGAACGCGCGGTGGTCGCCCGGCACTGCGCCCTGGGCGCCCATCCCTGCGCCAAGCCGGAGGCGCTGGCGCGTATTTCCGCGGCGCGGGAGGGGACGCCCGCCGACCCCTGCGAGAGCTTGGACGAGGGCGCGATCGGCGGGGCCGTGCGCCCCTGATCGCGCGCCCGCGGCGGCCCGGCGCGCCGGGGAAGCGCACACAGCAGAAAGCGGGTTCGGGCAGACCCCCCGGCCGCCCGAACCCGCTCCCTTTCCCCGTTGTCCCCCGTATCCCCCGATACGTCCGGCCTCGGTGGATCGCTCCCCCCCTCGGCCGGTTCCCCCGTATCCCCCGTATCCCGTTCCCCTCGGGCACGTCCCCCGGTTTTCCCCCGTTCCCCCTGTTTTCCCCCGGTTTTCCCCCGTCCTCAGGCCACCAGCTCGCCGAAGGACTCCTCCTCGTCACGGCCGAAGCTGAGGACCTCGTCCTCGCGCAGCCGACGCAGGGAGCGCCAGATGCTCGACTTCACCGTGCCGACGCTGATCCCCAGAATGTCCGCGATCTCGGGGTCCGTACGGCCCTCGTAGTAGCGCAGCACCAGCATGGTGCGCTGCGCCTCGGGCAGCCGGACCAGTGCCTGCCACAGGACGGCGCGCAGCTCGGTGCCGCGCATCGCGTCCACGTCGCCGGCCGTCTCGGGCAGTTCCTCGGTCGGGTATTCGTTGAGCTTGCGGCGGCGCCAGGCGCTGATGTGCAGGTTGGTCATGGTGCGCCGCAGATAGCCGCCGAGCGCCGCCTTGTCGCTGATCCGGTCCCACGCCCGGTAGGTCGAGAACAGCGCGCTCTGCAGCAGGTCCTCGGCCTCGTAGCGGTCGCCGGTCAGGTGGTAGGCGGTGGCGTACAGGGAGGCGCGGCGCTCCTGGACGTAGGCGGTGAAGGCCGCTTCGGCCTCGGCCGCCTCCGACGCGGAGCGCCGTTCCCCCGTGCCCTCCCTGTACTGCCTTTCCCCGTTGCTTCCCCCGTTGGCTTCGCCGTGGCCGGTGTTTCCCCCGTTGGCCCCGGTGAGTCCCACCGACGTCGCGTCGATGGCCACCATGTAAGGCGGCCGCTGACGCCCGGTGCCGCGAGCGCACCCCCGCCCGCTCACGGCACCGGACTTCTCCCCGGCCCGTACGACGTCATGGAGCCGCGTGATAACTGCGCTGGAAGTCTTGCCGTGCAGTGTGTTCATCTCGCGCCCCCCGTCGTTGAGCCAGCTCGTTCGGTGTGTCCCGGGTGTTGATCTCTCCCGGTGCCCAAAAGACTGCCAACGCAGTTTCATCGCGGTGTCCGCCGACTGTCACAGCCCTGTCACAGGGGTTGGTGCGGTACGGCGCGGGGCCACCACGCGCCGGGGGCGCATATGAGAGGAGCACCGGTCGATCTCCCGGCGTCCCATGGGCCAGAATGGCGGGGTGCCTTTCCTGTTGCTGATCGAGGACGACGACGCCATCCGCACGGCCCTCGAACTCTCGCTGTCGCGCCAAGGTCACCGTGTGGTGACCGCGGCGACGGGCGAGGACGGCCTGAAGCTGCTGCGCGAGCAGCGCCCGGACCTGATCGTGCTGGATGTGATGCTGCCGGGCATCGACGGTTTCGAGGTGTGCCGGCGGATCAGGCGTACGGACCAGCTGCCCATCATCCTGCTCACCGCGCGCAACGACGACATCGACGTCGTGGTGGGGCTGGAGTCCGGTGCGGACGACTATGTCGTCAAGCCGGTGCAGGGGCGGGTGCTGGACGCCCGTATCCGTGCCGTACTGCGCCGCGGGGAGCGGGAGTCCAGCGACTCGGCGACCTTCGGCTCGCTGGTGATCGACCGCTCGGCGATGACGGTCACCAAGAACGGCGAGGATCTGCAACTGACGCCGACCGAGCTGCGGTTGCTGCTGGAGCTGAGCCGCCGGCCCGGACAGGCGCTGTCGCGGCAGCAGCTGCTGCGCCTGGTGTGGGAGCACGACTATCTGGGCGATTCGCGCCTGGTGGACGCGTGTGTGCAGCGGCTGCGCGCGAAGGTGGAGGACGTGCCGTCCTCGCCGACCCTGATCCGTACGGTCCGCGGTGTCGGCTACCGGCTGGACTCCCCGCAGTGACGGGACGCCCCACGGAGCACGACACCGACCACACGAACGAGCACACCACGCCGGCCGGGCCCGGCAACCGCTCCACGCGGCTGCTGCGGCGCGCCTCCGGGCTGCTGCGCTGGACGAGCCTGCGGCTGCGGCTGGTCTTCGTCTTCGCGCTGGTGGCGCTGACCGCCGCGGTCTCCGCGTCCGGCATCGCGTACTGGCTCAACCGCAACACGGTCCTGGACCGCACGCAGAATGCCGTGCTCAAGGACTTCCGCAAGTCGCTGGAGGACAGTACGCGGTCGCTGCCGCCGCGGCCGCGCTGCTCCGAACTCCAGGACGCGGCGCGGCAGATGGCGGGCGGGCCGCAGAACTACACGGTGCTGCTGATCGGTACGGACCGGGAGGGCAAGGCCTGCGCGGCGACCACCGACAAGGATCTGCTGACGCTGAAGAGCGTGCCGACGGCGCTGCGCAAGGCCGTCGCCGAGGTGCGTCCGGTCGACGAGTCCAACCCCTATGCGCACCATCTGTACTGGCAGCGCCGGCAGGTCGGGGACGTCCCCTATCTGGTCGCCGGGGCGGAGGTGATCGGCGGCGGTCCGACCGGCTACATGATGAAGTCGCTGGCCGCCGAGCGGCAGGACCTCAACTCGCTGGCCTGGTCGCTGGGGATCGCCACCGCGCTGGCGCTGGTCGGATCCGCGCTGCTGGCGCAGGCCGCCGCGACGACGGTGCTGCGGCCCGTACAGCGGCTGGGGTACGCGGCGCGGCAGCTCGGCGAGGGGCGGCTGGACACCCGGCTGCGGGTGACCGGCACCGACGAACTCGCCGACCTGTCCCGGACGTTCAACCGTACGGCGGAGCGGCTGGAGCAGCGGGTCGAGGAGCTGAGCGCGCGGGAGGCGGCCTCGCGGCGCTTCGTCGCCGATATGTCGCACGAACTCCGTACGCCCCTGACGGCGATCACCGCCGTCTCGGAGGTACTGGAGGAGGAGGCCGACTCCCTCGATCCGATGATCGCGCCCGCGGTGCAGCTGGTGGTCAGCGAGACCCGGCGGCTGAACGACCTGGTGGAGAACCTGATGGAGGTCACCCGCTTCGACGCGGGCACGGCCCGGCTGGTGCTGGACGATGTCGATGTCGCGGACCAGGTGACGGCGTGCATCGACGCGCGGGCCTGGCTGGACGCGGTCGATCTGGACGCGGACCGCGGCATCGTGGCGCGGCTGGACCCGCGGCGCCTCGATGTGATTCTGGCGAATCTGATCGGCAACGCCCTCAAGCACGGCGGGTCTCCGGTGCGGGTGTCGGTGCACACGGAGGAGCCGGCCGGCGGAGCGTCGGAGGGCGGGGAGCCGGTCGGCGGGGAGCCGGAAGGCGGGGAAGCGGCGGCCGGGCAGCCGGCCGGCGGCGAGCTGGTCATCCGCGTACAGGACAACGGTCCGGGTATTCCGGAGGAAGTCCTGCCGCATGTCTTCGACCGCTTCTACAAGGCGAGCGCCTCCCGGCCGCGGTCGGAGGGCAGCGGTCTGGGTCTGTCGATCGCGATGGAGAACGCGCATATCCACGGCGGTGAGATCACCGCGGCCAATCGACCCGAGGGCGGTGCGGAGTTCACGCTGCGGCTGCCGCGGGACGCGTCCGGGCTGACGGACGGCGGGCCGGGCGAGGGCCGCAAGGACGGCGGCGCGGCGGACCGGGGCACGAGGGGGGACCGATGACGCGGCCCGGATGGTTGTTGCGTACCGCCTTGGTGGCGACCGTGGCGCTGGCCGCCGCGGGATGCGGCATCCGGGGCACGTCGGTGCCGGTGGACGCGGGCGGCGCGCCCTCGCGGGTGAGCTGCAAGGCACCCGCCAAGGACGCGGATCGGCCCGTCGCCGGTACCGTGCAGGCCTCCGTCTATCTGGTGTGCGGCTCCACGCTGGCGCAGGTGGAACGGACCGTGCCCCTGACCAAGCCCACGACGGCGGCCGCCACCCGGCTGACCGCGGCGCGGGCGCTGCTGCACGAGCTGGGGCAAAAGCCCTCGCCCGCGGAGGAAGAGGCCGGGTTCAGCAGCGCGGTGCCCGAGGACCTGAAGGTGACCAGCCCGCGCGCGGGCGATCCCACGGACGCGCTGCGGCTGAGCGTCCGGCCGGACGATCTGCCGTCCTTCGCGCTGGCGCAGCTGGTGTGCACCTACGGCGCGTCCCCGGCGCTGGGCCGTTCGCATGCGGCGGTGCTGGGCGGGCCCGGCAAGGACGCACCGCACCGCTACGACTGCTCCGCGGATGTGCTCTCCAACCCGGACATCGCGCAGAACGCGGGCTGGGGCGACCCGATGTCCGAAGCCGACTGAGGACGGCGTCCCCGGGGCAGGGGGCTCACCCACCACCCCGGGCATCCGGCCAAGACGGGCGCAACAGGGCGGAACCGCGGCCCCCGCTAGCCGCGTCCTGGCCTGTGTGCAGCGTCATGGTTCCGGCGACACCGCCGCCCTCCGTATGCGCGCCACCGGACTTCTGCTCCTGGTGGCGCATCTGCTGATTGTCGGCTGGCTGACGCTGCGCCCCCGTACGGTGCCCTGGGTGCCCGCGCCCAATCTCGAACCGCTCGCGTCGATCCACGCCGAGCTGGCCCGCGGCACGTGGCACGCGGTGCAGAGCCTGAGCGGCCAGGTGCTGCTGCTGGCGCCGCTGGGGGTGCTGCTTCCGATGGCGGCCGGGCGGCTGTATGTGTCCCCGCTGGTGTCCCTGACGCGTACCGTCTTCGCCGGCGCGATGATCGCGCTGGCCATCGAGCTGCTGCAGGCCGGGGTTCCGGGGCAGGTCGCGGACGTGGACTCGGTGCTGCTGAACACGCTCGGGGTGGTGGTGGCGCACCTGGTGGTCGTCCCTGGGGCCCGGTACCGGCTCCGCCGCCGGGAGGAGCGTCTGAGGGGTACGACCCCGAAGATCTCCAGGGTCGGAGTAGCCCCGCAGGCTGACGTGCTCTTCGGCAGCCGGACCTACCTTTGAGACATCGGGGCAAACGCCCTACCGAGTCGCAAAGGAGCCGCCGTCATGGCCGCCGCACTTGTCCGCCCCCGCAACAACCGAATGATCGCCGGAGTCTGCGCGGGACTGGCCCGTCGCTTCGGCACCACCCCGACGACGATGCGCGTGATCTTCCTGCTGTCGTGCCTGCTGCCGGGCCCGCAGTTCCTCGTCTACCTGGCGCTGTGGATATTCCTCCCCGCGGAGGACCGGGCCACCGGCGCCGCCGCCTGGTAACCCGGCGGCCCACCGCGGCCGCGCGGCGGACACCCGGCCGCGGACATGGCGGTGCCCCGGCGCCTACGCACTGCGGCGTACGCACCGGGGCACGGCCCGGGGACCTGTCGACGGCTCGGTCGCCGTCGGTCAGCGGGGGTTGCTGATCAGCGGCCGTTGTTGGACAGCGGGAGCTTGCCGGCGACACCGGTGACGGTGCTGAGCGGCAGACCGCCCAGCGTGTTGCCCTTGGTGTTCGTGGGGTTCTTGACGTCGCCGCCGGCCGGCTTGACGGCGTGGGCGGCCCCCGACGCGGTCTCGGTGACCTGCTTGACCGGCAGCTTGTTCAGCAGACCGGCGGCGTCGGCCGCGTTCACCGACGGGGCGGCGGAGGCGGTGCCCGCGGCGGCGACGGCGAAGGCGGCACCGAGCGCGGCGGCACCGAGAGTCTTGATGGTTCCCTGCTTCATCGAATTACGTCCTCGTGATGGGGGATTGTGATGGGGGCTTGACCGGCCAATCAACCTAGTGACGCGGTCGCCGCCGCCGCAAACACCAACGGCCGAAGAAAAACGGCCGGTGGACATCCACCGGCCGTTCCGTTACCTCGCGCGCCACACCGCCCGATTCGCCTTACTCAGCGTGAGAACCCCTGCTCGCGCCGGTAGTTGTGTCCGCCTGGCGGAAGAGCCATTCGGCCCGCAGCGCCGCATATCCGGGCTTGATGACGTCGTTGATCATGGCTAGACGTTCATCGAAAGGAATGAATGCTGATTTCATCGCATTGACTGTAAACCACTGCATGTCATCGAGCGTGTATCGGAATGTCTTGACCAGGTGCTCGAATTCGCGGGACATGCTCGTCCCGCTCATCAGCCGGTTGTCGGTGTTGACGGTGAGCCGGAACTGCAGACGCCGCAGCAGCCCGATGGGGTGCTCGGCGTAGGAGGTGGCGGCGCCGGTCTGGAGGTTGGAGCTGGGGCACATCTCCAGCGGGATGCGCTTGTCGCGTACGTACGAGGCGAGGCGGCCGAGCTTGACCGAGCCGTCGTCGTCGACCTCGATGTCGTCGATGATGCGGACGCCGTGGCCGAGGCGGTCCGCGCCGCACCACTGGAGCGCCTGCCAGATGGAGGGCAGACCGAAGGCCTCACCGGCGTGGATGGTGAAGTGGTTGTTCTCCCGCTTGAGGTACTCGAACGCGTCGAGGTGCCGGGTGGGCGGGAAGCCGGCCTCGGCGCCCGCGATGTCGAAGCCGATGACGCCGAAGTCGCGGTAGCGGTTGGCGAGTTCGGCGATCTCCAGGGCGCGGGCCGCGTGCCGCATGGCGGTCAGCAGGGCGCCGACGCGGATGCGGTGGCCGTTCTCCCGGGCCCGCCGCTCGCCCTCGCGGAAGCCCTCGTTGACGGCTTCGACGACCTCTTCGAGGCTCAGCCCCTTCTCCAGGTGCTGCTCGGGTGCGTAGCGGACCTCGGCGTAGACCACGCCGTCCGCGGCCAGGTCCTCGGCGCACTCGGCGGCCACCCGGAACAGCGCGTCGCGGGTCTGCATGACGGCGCAGGTGTGCGCGAAGGTCTCCAGGTAGCGCTCCAGCGAGCCGGAGTCGGCCGCCTCGCGGAACCAGATCCCCAGCTTCTCGGGGTCCGCTTCGGGCAGACCGTCATAGCCGGTCTCGCGGGCGAGGTCGACGATGGTGCCGGGACGCAGCCCGCCGTCGAGGTGATCGTGGAGCAGCACCTTGGGGGCGCGGCGGATCTGTTCACTGTTCGGGAGGTTGGTGGTCTCGCTCGTCATTTTCGCACTCTAGCCCCTACGCGCGTAGATCTCACCGAACGATACGTAACAGTGACCCGTCCACGGGGTGGCCCGGGCGTCACCTTCTGCCATCGTTCTGGTCATGGCTCAGCAAGCGCTGCCGGTGCGTGAGGCCCGGCTGGGAAAACCGCGCGGAACGGCCGGCGCGGAACGCACCGTGAACGGGGTCGCTCTGTTACTGCCCGCAGGCGGACCGACCGGCGTGGGGCGCCCGTCGCCGATCTCGGCCCTGGCGGTGCGCCCGCTCGCGGTCCGGCTGGCGAAGGCGGGCCGCCCCGAAGGCCTGACCGCCCACGTCCTGCGCTACCGCTGCCGCGGCTGGAACGGCTCGGCCGCCCACCCCGCGCGGGACGCCACCTGGGCGCTCGACGAGATCGTCCGCCGGTACGGCGACGTCCCCGTCTGCCTGGTCGGTACGGGCATGGGCGCCCGCGCCGCCCTGCACGCCGCGGGCCATCCGGCCGTCCACTCCGTACTCGCCATCGCCCCCTGGTTCCCCGACCCCACCCCGCAAGCCACCACCCCCGATCCGGTGAAACAGCTCATCGGCCGCCAGGTCCTGCTCGTCCACGGCACCAACGACGAACGCACCGACCCCGACCTCTCCTACCGCTACGCCGAGCGCGCCAAGAAGGTCAACCGCGACACCTGCCGCTTCGAGGTCCACTCCGACGGCCACTCCCTCCACCAGCACCGCACCGAAGTCCTGGCCCTCGCCACCGACTTCATGCTCGGCTCCCTCTTCTCCCGCGACTACGCCCGCCCCGTGAAGGACGCCCTGGCAGCACCTCCGCCGCTGGGCCTGCGGATGCCACTGGCGTCGGGGTTCGGGGCGTCGCTGCGGCATTGAGCGCAGGGTCGACGCGGCCGGGCCGGAGGTCGCTCACCGAGGCAGCAGCACCCCCCGCCGGCTCAGCAGGAACTTCTTGAACGCGGCCACCGGCGGGGTGTCCGGGTGTCCGTCCAGCCAGGCCACGCCGATCTCGCGGACCGCGCGCGGGGCGGTCACCGTCAGTTCGGCGACGCCGGGCCGGGGTACCGCGGGCGGTGGCAGCAGGGCCACGCCCAGCCCCGCCGCGACCAGGCCGCGCAGCGTTTCCGCCTCCTCGCCCTCGAAGGCGACGCGCGGTGTGAAGCCCGCCTCGGCGCACAGCGCGTCGGTGATCCGGCGGAGCCCGTAGCCCGGTTCGAGGGTGACGAACAGCTCGCCCGCCGCCTCCGCCAGCCGGATCCGCTTGCGCCCGGCGAGCGGATGGTCGTCCGGGACGACGAGGCGGAGCTTTTGCTCGTCGAGGCGGCGGGCGACCAGGTCGGGATAGTCCGGCACCGGTGAGGTCAGGCAGAGATCGAGGTCGCCGGCCCGCAGTCGTTCGATCATCGCCTCGCCGTAGTTCTGGACGAGCTGGAAGCGGACCCGCGGATGGTCGGCACGGAAGGTGCGGATGAGTCCGGGGACCGTCTCGGAACCGAGGGTGTGCAGAAAGCCGAAGGCGACCTTGCCGGCGGTGGGGTCGGCATCGGCGCGAACCGAGTCGGTGGCGCGCTCCAGCTCCGTCAACGCCCGCTCTGCGGAGGCGAGAAAGGCCCGTCCGGCCGGGGTGAGGGAGAGGGTACGGCCGTGCCGGGCGAAGAGGGCGACGCCCAGCTCCTCCTCCAGCCGGACGAGGGCGCGGCTGAGGGTCGACTGGGGCATGCCCAGCTCCTGCGCGGCGCGGGTGACATGCTCGTGCCGGGCCACCGCGGTGAACTGGGCGAGGCGCGGCGCGAGCGCGTACGCCCAGGAATTCGCTCCAAGATCAGTGGCCTGCGCCACTTCCGGCATGTCTTTTCTGTTGCGAGGTTGCGACAGAGCAGGTCGTGAACTGGGATCATGCGTCACAGCATTGATTATGCCGTTTCTATGCATTGGACGCATGAAGCGGAGAGTCCTACCTTCGAAGCATGCCTCCCGCTGATACCGGGGCGTCCGTCACCACCCGTACGGCCGCCTCTCCCCAGTCGTCCACCGACACTTCTTCCCCCGCAGCCGCCGCCGTCGACCCCGAGTCCGGCAAGCTGCGTCCGGGCGGCCCCGGCTACCGCCGGATGAGCTTCGCCCTCTTCGCCGCCGGAGTCGCCACCTTCGCGCTCCTGTACTCCACGCAGGCGCTGCTGCCGGCGATCTCCAGCGACCTCAATGTCTCGCCGGACCAGGCGAGTTGGACCGTATCGGCGGCCACGTTCGGTCTGGCGCTCGGCGTGATCCCGCTCAGCGCCGTCTCGGAACGCTTCGGCCGCCGGGCGCTGATGACCGCCTCCCTCTCCATCGCGGCGCTGATCGCGATGCTGATCCCCTTCGCGCCCTCCCTCGGGGTGCTGATCGCGCTGCGCGGCGTGCAGGGTGTCGCGCTGGCGGGGCTGCCCGCCTCGGCGATGGCCTTCCTGGCGGAAGAGGTACGCGCCAAGGCGCTGGTGGCGGCCATCGGACTGTTCGTGGCGGGCAACAGCATCGGCGGGATGTCCGGCCGGATCGTGACCGGCTGGGTCGCCCAGGCCTGGGGCTGGCGGGCCGGGCTCGCCGCGGTCGGTGTGATGGCGGTGGTGTGCGCGGTGGCGTTCCGGCTGCTGGTGCCCAAGGCCCGGCATTTCGTGCCCCGTTCGGTGGGCCCGCGGGCGCTGGCCCGCACCCTCGGCGGCCACCTGGCCAACCCGCTGCTGCGCCGCCTCTACGCCATCGGCGCCCTCTTCATGACGGTCTTCGGCGCGGTCTACACCGTCATCGGCTACCGCCTGACCTCCGAGCCGTTCAACCTCCCGCAGGGCATCGTCGGCTCGATCTTCATCGTCTACCTGGTCGGTACGGTCTCCTCGGCCGCGGCGGGCGGACTGGTCGCCCGGCTGGGCCGGCGCGGCGCGCTGTACCTGGCGGTGGGCGCGACCTCCACGGGCCTGCTGCTGTCGCTCGCCGACTCCGTCGCCGCGGTCCTGGCGGGCCTGATCTTGATCACCGCGGGCTTCTTCGCGGGCCATGCGGTCGCCTCGTCGGCCGTCAGCCGCACGGCCAAGACGGCGCGCGCCCAGGCCTCGGCCCTCTACCAGTGCTCCTACTACGTCGGCAGCAGCCTGGGCGGCGCGCTCGGCGCCGCGGCCTTCCACGCGGCGGGCTGGGAGGGCACCGTCGTCCTGGGCCTGGTGGCGATGGTCGGCGCGGCGTCGATCACCCTGTACGCGACGCGCAAGGCGGTCGTCGAGCGGCGGCTGATCCACCGCGCACACCTGGGGAAGGCGGCCTAGCCGCCCGCACGAACCCGAAGGGCCCGCCCCGCCACCTGTCCTGGTGGGGCGCGCCCTTCGTCGTGTCTACCGGCGACCGTCGGGCCGGTCCCGTCCCCAGCATGCGGTGTCGATGGTCATGCCGAACGGCTCGGGGAGGTGGAGCGGCTCGCCGGGCCGTACGGCGCTCACGGTGTGGTAGCGAGCGTTCTCGGGCTCGCTGTGGAGGGTGATGGCCGGGCCGCCTGGTGCCCAGGGGTCGATGAGCAGGTAACGGGGCACGCCTGCGGAGGCGTAACCGGCGGGCTTGTGGACGCGGTCGTGGACCGCGGAGGTCTTCGCGGTGATCTCGACGACGAGTTCGGCCGCCGCGGCGGGGATGACGTACCCGGCCCCGCGGACCACGGCGTCCGGGGCCACCACGAGGTTGGGGAGATAGAGCCCATGGCGTTCAGGGACCGCAAGAGCGAGTTTCTGGTAGGCCCCCCGGTCCTCCGGGATCACCGCGTACAGCGCACGGCCGAGGTCGCCGGCGATCAGGTTCTGCCGGTTGTCGCGCGGCGGAGCGACGGTGACGATGCCGTCCACGATCTCCACCATGCAGCCGGGAGGGGCCTCGACGTCCTCCCAGAGCCTGACGAGCGCATCCCACTCGCGGCCCGCCACCAGGTAGTGGTCCACGGTCAGTTCTTTCACCGGGCCCTCCTCTTGTCGGTACGCGGCCGACTCCACCACGCCGGACGGGGCACGCGGCAGGCCGCGGGCATCCTTCACCCACACGAGAAACACGGCCGGCGCCGAAGCGCCCGGCGGCGAAGCCGACGCCTGTGGCCCGGAGCACGCGCGGGGCCAGGCCGAGCGCGCCGAGGACGAGCACGGCGGTGGCGCCCTGCCCTGGAGGGCTCGGGCGCCGTCGGCCGCCTCAGCCGATACGTTCCAGCACCACCGGCGAGGCGGTGAAGTCCGCGTCGGCCGGGCCGACCAGCACCGCGCCGTTCAGTGCCTCCAGGGCGTACGGAAGCTTCTCGGGGGTGTCGGTGTGCAGGGTGAACAGCGGCTGGCCGGCCGTGACCGCGTCGCCCGGCTTGGCGTGCAGTTCCACGCCCGCGCCCGCCTGGACCGGGTCCTCCTTGCGGGCGCGGCCGGCGCCCAGGCGCCAGGCGGCGAGGCCCACGGCGTAGGCGTCGAGGGTGGTGAGGGTGCCGGTGGCGGAGGCGGTGACGGTGTGCTGTTCGCGGGCGACGGGGAGGGGGGCGTCGGGGTCGCCGCCCTGGGCGGTGATCATGCGGCGCCAGTGGTCCATGGCGGAGCCGTCGGCCAGGGCCTTGGCGGGGTCGGCGTCCTTGAGGCCCGCCGCGTCGAGCATTTCGCGGGCGAGGGCCAGGGTCAGCTCCACCACGTCGGCGGGGCCGCCGCCGGCCAGGACCTCGACGGATTCGCGGACTTCGAGGGCGTTGCCGGCGGTGCGGCCGAGCGGGGTGGCCATGTCGGTGAGCAGGGCCGTGGTCCGTACGCCGTGATCGTTGCCCAGCTCGACCATGGTGGCGGCGAGTTCGCGGGCGTCGTCGAGGTGCTTCATGAAGGCGCCGGAGCCGACCTTGACGTCCAGGACGAGGGAGCCGGTGCCCTCGGCGATCTTCTTGGACATGATGGAGGAGGCGATGAGGGGGATGGATTCGACGGTGCCGGTGACGTCGCGGAGCGCGTAGAGCTTCTTGTCGGCGGGGGCGAGGCCGTCGCCCGCGGCGCAGATGACGGCGCCGGCGGAGTGCAGGACGTCCAGCATCTCGGTGTTGGAGAGGTGGGCGCGCCAGCCGGGGATGGCTTCGAGCTTGTCGAGGGTGCCGCCGGTGTGGCCCAGGCCCCGGCCGGAGAGCTGGGGGACGGCCGCGCCGCAGGCGGCGACGAGCGGGGCCAGCGGCAGGGTGATCTTGTCGCCGACGCCGCCGGTGGAGTGCTTGTCGGCGGTGGGGCGGGCCAGGGACGAGAAGTCCATGCGCTCGCCGGAGGCGATCATGGCGGCGGTCCAGTGGGCGATCTCGGTGCGGTTCATGCCGTTGAGGAAGATGGCCATGGCCAGGGACGACATCTGTTCGTGGGCGACCTCGCCGCGGGTGTAGGCGTCGATGACCCAGTTGATCTGATCGGGGGTCAGCTCGCCGCGGTCGCGCTTGGTGCGGATGACGGAGATGACGTCCATGGGGCGTGGCACTTCCTTTCGGGCTTGCGGAATGCGTACCTCGAACCTCGTACGAGGAACGTGACGCCTCCCGTTCTACACGCATAGAACGGGAGGCGGCCAGCATCCGTCATCGCGTCAGGTGGCCCGGCCCGAATGCGTCCGGAAGAAGATCGGACAGCGGCCGGATTCCGGCGGCCGTGTCGACCAGGAGGTCCGGGCCGCCGTGCTCGTACAGCAGCTGGCGGCAGCGGCCGCACGGGACGAGCAGCTCGCCGGCGCCGTCCACGCAGGTGAAGGCGGTCAGCCGGCCGCCGCCACCGGCGAACAGGGCGGAGACCAGACCGCATTCGGCGCACAGCGCGAGGCCGTAGGAGGCGTTCTCGACGTTGCAGCCGGTGACCGTGCGGCCGTCGTCCACCAGGGCGGCGGCGCCCACGGGATAGCCGGAATAAGGGGCGTAGGCCCGGGACATCGCGTCCCGGGCCTGCGTCCGCAGCGACTCCCAGTCGGGAGCTGTGCTCATGCCGATACCTCGACTCGCGGGGCCTCGCACTCGCTCGGCGCGCACCTCTCCACGGTCAGCTCGCTGCGCTCACTCACTTGCCTTGACCTCTTCGGTAGATCTTGCCGATGGCCTTCGGTGGCCGCAGTCGCTGCGCGGCCAGCGAGAGCACCAGCAGCGTAGCGATGTACGGGGCGACGCCGACGATCTCCAGCGGGACCGTGTCGGTGGTGGCGTACCAGAGGGCGAGCAGCGCGGCGGCGACCAGGCTGATCACGGCCTGGGTGCGCTGTCCGCCGCGCAGCTTCCACACCGCGAGGCCGACCAGCAGCACGGCGAGCAGGAGCAGCAGCGCGTGGACGGTGGGGCCGCCGCCGCGCAGCTGGAGCGCGTCCATGAAGCCGAACAGGCCGGCGCCCATGGCGACGCCGCCCGGCCGCCAGTTGCCGAAGATCATGGTGGCGAGGCCGATGTAGCCGCGGCCGCCGGTCTGGCCGTCCTGGTAGATGTGCACGTAGATCGCGAGGAACGCGCCGCCGAGGCCGGCCAGCGCGCCGGAGACGACCACCGCCGCGTACTTGTAGCGGTAGACGTTGACGCCCAGCGACTCGGCCGCGATCGGGCCCTCGCCGCAGGAGCGCAGCCGCAGACCGAAGGCGGAGCGCCACAGGACGAAGAAGGTGAGCACGAAGATGACGGCGGTCACCACGGTCAGCCAGGAGACGTTGGTGACCAGGGAGCCGGCGATGCCGGCCAGGTCGGAGACCAGGAACCAGTGGTGCTGCTCGACGGAGTAGAGCCAGTCGGACAGGCCGGGGACGGTGAACGTCGGCATGTCGGGCATCGGTGGCGACTGTTTGTCGTTGCCGCCGGCCGCCGCGGCCGCGCTGCCGTCCGCGCCGAACCACAGCTTGGCGAGGAACTGGGTGAGGCCGAGCGCCATGATGTTGATGGCGACGCCGGAGATGATGTGGTCGACGCCGAAGGTGACGGTGGCGAGCGCGTGCAGCAGTCCGCCGAGCGCGCCGCCGACGACACCGGCCAGCGCCGCGGCCCAGGGGCCGTGCTGCCAGCCGACCGCGCCCGCGGAGAACGCGCCGAGCATCATCATGCCTTCGAGGCCGATGTTGATCACGCCGGAGCGCTCGGCCCACAGACCGCCGAGGCCGGCCAGGCCGATCGGCACGGCGGCGTTGAGCGCGGCGGTGTACTGGCCGGATTCGGTCAGGTTGTTGGCGCCGGTGACGACCCGCAGCAGGGACAGCAGGATCAGGCCGCCCGAGATGATCAGCAGGACCTTGGGATAGCTGAGCTTGGTCCGGCGGGCCTTGGGCTTGTGATGGTGGCTGGGGCTCTGGTCGACCGGAGCCGTGAGATTCGTACTCACGAGGACACCTCCGCCTTCTCGGTCTTACGGGCCTGGGCGGCGAGCTGCTCGCCGACCTGCCGCTGCTGGAGTCTGAGGCCGTAGCGCCGCACGAGTTCGTAGGCGATGACGACGCACAGCACGATGACGCCCTGCATCACGCCGACGATCTCCTGCTGGTAGTCCTCGAATTCCAGCTGGGTGCCGGTGCGCTCGAGGAATCCCCACAGCAGGGCGCCGGCGGCCATCCCGACCGGGTGGTTGCGGCCCAGCAGCGCGATGGCGATGCCGGTGAAGCCGATGCCGATGGGGAAGTCGGTGCCGTAGTTGTACGAGGACCCGAGCAGCGTCGGCATGCCGATCAGGCCCGCCGCGGCGCCGGACAGCAGCATGGAGGTGATGATCATCCGCTTGACGCTGACGCCACCCGCCTCGGCCGCGGACTCGGACTGGCCGACCGTACGGAGGTCGAAGCCGAAGCGGGTGCGGTTGAGCACGAACCAGTACGCGAAGCCGACGACGACGGCGATGACGAGGAAGCCGTCGATGGGAGCGGGCGTGGTGGGGATGGTGAAGAAGTGGCTGGAGGCCGGGAGGTTCGGCGTGTGGAAGAGGTTGCCGTCCTTGACCGCGAGCCGGCCGTCCTGGAGGAAGTAGCCGATGACCGCGGCCGCGATGGCGTTCAGCATGATCGTGGTGATCACCTCGCTGACGCCGCGGGTGGTCTTCAGCAGGCCCGCGATACCCGCCCAGACCGAGCCGACCAGCATCGCGACGATGATGATGATCGGGATCTGGACGAAGCCGGGGAGCGTCAGCGCACCGCCGACCACCGCGGCGAAGAACGCCGCGATGCGGTACTGGCCGTCGACGCCGATGTTGAAGAGGTTCATCCGGAAGCCGATGGCGACGGCCAGCGCGGACAGGTAGTACGGGATCGCCTTGTTGATGATCCAGACCTGGCTGTCGCTCTTGGAGCCGAAGTCGGCCATCACCGTGTAGGCGTGGATCGGGTCCTTGCCGGTGGCCAGGATGATCACCGAGGTGATGGCCAGCGCCGCGACGATCGCCAGAACGGGCGCGGCGATGCCCAGGATCAGCTTGTTCTTGTCGAGCTTCTTCACTCGGACTCCCCCTCCTGGGACGAGCGCGGCTGCGAGTCCGCGGCGGAGTCGCTGTCGGAATGGGTGAGGTGGCCGCTGGCGGCTCCGGTCATGGCCGAGCCCAGCTCCTCCGGGGTGATGGTGGCGGGGTCCGCGTCCGCGACGAGCCGGCCGCGGTACATCACCCGCAGGCCGTCGGACAGGCCGATCAGCTCGTCCAGGTCGGCCGAGATCAGCAGTACGGCGAGGCCTTCGTGGCGGGCGGTGCGGATCTGGTCCCAGATCTGCGCCTGGGCGCCGACGTCCACGCCCCGGGTGGGGTGCGCGGCGATCAGCAGCTTGGGGTGGTGGCTCATCTCCCGGCCGAAGATCAGCTTCTGCTGATTGCCGCCGGAGAGCGAGGCCGCGGTGACCTCGATGCCGGGGGTGCGGACGTCGTACTCGGCGACGATGCGCTCGGTGTCGGCGCGGGCGCCCTTCAGGTCGAGCAGCCGCCTCTTGGCATTGGGCTTCTGGGTGACATGGCCCAGGATGCGGTTCTCCCACAGGGGGGCCTCCAGCAGCAGGCCGTGCCGGTGGCGGTCCTCGGGGATGTAGCCGATGCCGTCCTCGCGCCGGGTGCGGGTGGGCAGATGGCTGATGTCGATGCCGTCCAGCGTGATGGTGCCGCCGTCGGGGTCGCGCATGCCCATGATGGCCTCGACGAGCTCGGCCTGGCCGTTGCCCTCCACACCCGCGATGCCCAGGACCTCGCCCTTGTGGATGGTCAGCGACACATCGTCCAGGACGGTGCGCTCCACCCCCTCCGCGTCGGCGGTGGTCAGCCGCAGCCCTTCGACCTTCAGCATCTCCACGTCCGTGACGGTGGACTCACGGGTCTGCGGCGAGGGCAGCTCGCTGCCGACCATCAGCTCGGCGAGCTGCTTGGGCGTGGTCTCGCTGGGGACGACGGAGGCGACGGTGGTGCCGCGCCGGATGACGGTGATGTCGTCGGCGACCGAGAGCACCTCGCCCAGCTTGTGGGAGATGAAGATGACGGTCAGGCCCTCGGCCTTGAGTTCGCGCAGGTTGTCGAAGAGCGCGTCGACCTCCTGGGGGACCAGGACGGCGGTCGGCTCGTCGAGGATGAGGGTGCGGGCGCCGCGGTAGAGGACCTTGAGGATCTCCACGCGCTGACGGTCGGCGACGCCGAGGTCCTCGACGAGGACGTCGGGGCGGACGCCGAGGCCGTAGCGGTCGGAGATCTTGAGGATCTCGGCGCGGGCCTTGGCGCCGATGCCGTGCAGTTTCTCGCCGCCGAGAACGATGTTCTCCAGGACGGTGAGGTTGTCGGCGAGCATGAAGTGCTGGTGGACCATGCCGATGCCGCGGGCGATGGCGTCGGCCGGGCTGTGGAAGCTGACCTGGTCGCCGTCGATGCCGATGGTGCCCTCGTCCGGCTTCTGCATGCCGTAGAGGATCTTCATCAGCGTGGACTTGCCCGCGCCGTTCTCGCCGACCAGCGCGTGCACGGTGCCGCGGTGGATGGTGATGTCGATGTCGTGGTTGGCGACGACTCCCGGGAACCGCTTGGTGATCCCGCGGAGTTCCACCGCCGGTGCCGCGGCGGGGGCGCTGTGTGCCTGGGGACTGCTGGACGCTTTGATGGCGCACTCTCCTCGGGGGGACAGGGAGTGGTACGGAGGAGCGGGGAGGTGACGATATCGCGTCAACTCCGCGCTACGCGCGTAGTGTTGACGCCGAAAAAAGCCGAAAAGCTGCCGGGTTTCTCCGGCGAGCGGGCCCGGCGCGGCGGCGTGGTGGCCGCTGCGCCGGGCCGGCAGGACCCTACTACTTGGCGGGGGTGTCGCTGACCTTCACCTGGCCCGACGCGATCTTCTTCTTCGCCGCGTCGATCTTGGCCTGGATGTCGTTGATGAAGCCGCCCGAGGTGGACAGCCGCACGCCGTCGTCCTTGAGCGTGTAGCTCTTGTTGCCGGTCAGCGGCTTCTTGTCGTGCACGCTCTTGACCAGGTCGTACACCGCCACGTCGACGTTCTTCATCACCGACGTGAGGATCGAGCCCTTGTACTGGGCCAGGCCCGGCTGCAGGTACTGGTCGGAGTCGACGCCGATCGCCCAGGTGCCCTTCTTGCCGGCGACCGTCTCGATCGAGCCGTTGCCGGACTGGCCGGCCGCGGTGTAGATGACGTCGATACCGGCGTCGAGCATGCCCTTGGCCTTGCCCTTCGCGGCGGCCGGGTCGTTGAAGCCCTTGTCGTCGTTGGCGTAGAGGTACTCGGAGGTGACCTTGGTCTTGGCGTCGGTGTCCTTGACGCCCTGCTCGAAGCCGGCCTGGAACTTCTGGATCAGCGCGTTGTTCACACCGCCGATGAAGCCGACCTTGTGGGTCTTGCTCTTCAGGGCGGCGGCGACACCGGCGAGGTAGGAGGCCTCGTTCTCGGCGAAGACCATGCCGTAGACGTTCTTGGCCTGGGAGGCGGAGTCGACGACGCCGAAGGTGGTCTTCGGGAACTGCTTGGCGACCTTGTTGACGGACTTGCCGTAGTTGAAGCCGACGCCGATGACGGGGTTGTAGCCGGCCTCGGCCAGCGAGGACAGCCGCTGCTCGCGGTCCGCCTCGGTCTCGCCGTTCTTGGCGGTCATCATCTTGGACTTCACGCCGAGGTCCTTCTCGGCCTTGTCCACGCCACGAGCCGCCGCCTCGTTGAACGAGTGGTCGTCCCGGCCGCCGACGTCGAAGGCGAGCCCGACGCCCTTGTCCTTGCCACCGGACTCGGTGGACGACTCGCCGCAGGCGCTCAGCGAAAGCGTGAGGGCCGCGGTGGCAATGCCCGCGGCAACGATCTTGGATACCCGGTGCACGAGGGCCCCTTCGACTCGTGGCGCCTCCATCGGCGCCGACTGTCGGGAGATTAACGCGCGTAGACCCGGCGCAAAACCCTCCACTGCGTGGACGTTATCGATTCGTCGCGAAGGGGCCCGCCGTAACGGGTCGGCGACCGCCGGTCACGGGGCATATGGCGAGGCCGGAGGCAGGGCCGCGGCCGGGCCCACACTCAAGATCACGTCGCGGAGCCCCGGGAAGCGGCGCTCTCGATCCGCCCGGCGGAGCCGCGGGCCGGCATTCCCTGAGGCCGGTCCGCGCCATCCGGTCTCCCCCGCTCCGCCCGCGCCGGCGCCCGCCGCCCGGACCCCGCTCCCGGCCTCCGGTGATCGTCCGCCTGCAGAACGTCCACCGGCGCCGCGCCCCGCGTCCCGAGCGCGCTTGGCGCGGTCGCCGGGGCGCGGCGAGCGGGTGCGGAGCCAGCGCACCGGTGAGCCCGGTACGGCCTCGCACGGCTGGGGGGGGCGGCGGCGCCTTGGCCTTGGGCGAGGTGAAGTCGCCGACCGGCGGGAACGAGACGGGCCGACCGGCACGCCGGAAACTCCCAACTCCCCGACTACAGCGGCCACTTCCCCCGCCACCGCGACGGCCAAGGGGGCGGGGCGGCTCGGATACGGGGTCAGGCCGAGAGTTCCGGGTCGAGGAGCGCCGCCGCGGTGAACAGCTCGACGCCCACCCGGATCGCCTCCTCGTCCACGTCGAAGTCGCCGCGGTGCAGGTCGTACTGATGCCGGGTGCCGGGGCGGCGGACGCCGAGGCGGGCCATGGCGCCGGGTACGTGCTCGAGGTACCAGGAGAAGTCCTCGCCGCCGAGGGACTGTTCGGTGTCCTCGACGCTGTGGAGGCCACGGCGGGCGGTCATGGCGTCCTGGAGGAGCTGGGTGCTGGCCGGTTCGTTGACCACGGGCGGGACGCCGCGGACGTAGTTGATCTGGGACTTGGCGCCGTGCAGGGTGGCGGTCTCGTCGATGGCGGCGTGGACCAGGTCGGGGGCCTGGTGCCAGGCGTCGAGGTCGAGGCAGCGGACGGTGCCGGAGAGCTCGGCGTGCTGGGGGATGACGTTGCAGGCGTGGCCCGAGTCGAGGCGGCCCCAGGTGACGGCGAGGCCGGCGCGGGCGTCCACGCGGCGGGAGATCAGGGCCGGTACGTCGAGGGCGACGCGGGCGGCGGCGGTGACCATGTCGGTGGTCAGGTGGGGGCGGGCGGTGTGGCCGCCGGGGCCGTCCAGTTCGACCTCCAGGCGGTCGCAGGCCGAGGTGATCGCTCCCGTACGGAGTCCGATCCGTCCGGCGTCGACGCGCGGGTCGCAGTGGACGGCGAGGATGCGGCCGACGCCCTCCAGGGCGCCGGATTCGATGGCGTCGGTGGCGCCGCCCGGGAGGACCTCTTCCGCGGGCTGGAAGAGGAGGCGTACGGGGCGGGGCAGCCGCTGCTTGCGGGCGAGCTCGGCCAGGACGAGGCCGGCGCCGAGGACGACGGCGGTGTGCACGTCGTGGCCGCAGGCGTGGGCGCGGCCGGGGACCGTGGAGGCGTAGCCGACGGTCTTGGTGTCGGGGATGGGAAGCGCGTCGATGTCGGCGCGGAGGGCGAGCAGATCCTGCTCCGTCCCCTCCCCCGCGGCCGGTGCCGTACCGATGTCGCAGATCAGGCCCGTGCCGGTGGTCAGGACGCGGGGGTGCAGTCCGGCCTGTTCGAGGCGCTCCTTGATCACCGCGGTGGTGCGGAGCTCCTGGTTGCCGAGCTCGGGGTGCCGGTGCAGATCCCGGCGGAAGGCGATGAGGTCGGTGAACAGGGTGTCGGGGAGCGTACCGGGGAGCTGGGCGAGGGCGGCGGCATCGGGGGACATCAGTTGGTTCACCCGTGGAAGGTTACGGGCCCCGGCGGGGCAACTGTCCCTGGATCAACAAAAGTTCAGCCCGTCAGGGGACGAAAATCAGCCCGGTTGGTGCATGGATGGTCGGCGGGAGGGGTATGAAGGTTGGTTTCGTCCGGTGGCCGGGCCTTCGGTGGCGGTGGCCGTTCTCATCCGTTCGCGTCGGTTCTCGCCCGGTCTCGTCCGGTCCCGTCGGTCCTCGTCCGGTCTCATCCGGTGGCCACGGTGCGGGTGAACTGCAGGCGCTGGACATCGCGGGCGGTGCCGGTCACGCCGTCCAGGAATCCCTGGGCGCGGGGTGAGGCGCCGGCCGTGAGCCAGGCGGGGTCGATGTCACAGACCGCGACCTTCACCTCGGTGCCCTGGAGAGCGAGCGGCAGGGTGTGGACGACGGTCGAGGGGAAGCTGAGGATGAGGCGGCCGATGGGGCCGCGGCGGGCGATCAGTTCGAGGGGGAGGTCGGGGCGTACGACCTCCAGGCCGGTCTCGGTGGCGAGGCGGCGGAGTTTGTCGGTGCTCTCGCGGCGGTGCGCGAAGTAGCGGGTGGCGCCGTGGGTGCGGGCCAGGGCCCGTACGGCCTCCAGATAGCGGTCGGCGTCGACCACGCCGGTCTCGACGAGCGAGGTGCCGACGATGTCGGTGCCGCGGGTGAGGCGGGGCGGGCCGAAGCGGGCGCGGGTCCAGGCGAAGTCGTTCGCGGTGACCTGGACGCCGGGGGGCACCTCCACGGGCATGGAGCTGAAGAGGCCGATGGCGCGGCGTCGCCGGCCGCCCTCGGGTGCCGGGGTGAGGCGGCGGCGGGCGGTGGCCGAGAAGGGGGCGAAGATCAGGTCGCGGGCGCCGCGTCCGGTGCCGTGGCGGTGCCAGCGCACCAGCCTCTCACCGCGGGCGAGTTGGCCGATGAACTCCATGGTGGCGGTGCCGTCGTCGACCACGACGAGGTCGCGTGCCTTGGTGAGGGTGAGGAGGAGTTGCACGTAGCGGGAGAAGGGGTCGCCGAGGACGATGCGGCGGGCGCGGCGCAGGAGCGGGGTGAGACCGCCGATGGTGCGCATCGGGGCGGTCGGGCCGCCGCGGGCCTCTTCCCAGCGGACGGTGTGGCCCTCGTCGCGGGCGAGTTCGGCCATCCGGCGCAGCTGACCGCGGGTCATCGGGTCGTGCGGGGAGAGCACGACGACGGTGAGGGCGGTGGCGGTGGCGGCGTGCGCCCATTCCAGGACGTTCAGCAGCTGTACCGGGCTCTCCACGAAGGCGAGGGTGCCGGTGTCCACAAGTGCCCCTCTTTCTTCGTTTTCGTCGTCGCCATGGGGTGCGGTCCGGTTGCGCTGCCGGGGCACCCCGAGGAGACGGCGGGCGGGAGTACCCGACGTCTCCTCGGGCGGGACCCCGGCGCCGGGCGTGGCGGGCGCGGCGTGGGTCCCTTCAGGTGAGCTCACGATTGGAACTCCTGTCTGCCAGGCGGTCAGACGGAGGCCGGCTCGCGGTCGGCGGACTCGGCCTCGGCCTCGGCCACCACACCGGCGACGCGGCGCAGCTTCTTCATCGGGCCGAGCTCGGACTCGTAGACCTTCTTGACGCCGTCACCGAGGGACTCCTCGATGGTGCGGATGTCGCGGACCAGGCGGGACAGGCCGCCGGGCTCGACGGAGGCGGCCTGGTCGGAGCCCCACATGGCGCGGTCGAGGGTGATGTGGCGCTCGATGAAGGTGGCGCCGAGGGCGACCGCGGCGAGGGTGGTCTGCAGGCCGGTCTCGTGGCCGCTGTAGCCGATCGGGACGTTGGGGTACTCCTCCTGCAGGGTGTTGATCATGCGCAGGTTGAGCTCCTCGGCCTTGGCCGGGTAGGTGCTGGTGGCGTGGCAGAGCAGGATGTTGTCGCTGCCCAGGACCTCGACCGCGTGGCGGATCTGCTTGGGGGTCGACATGCCGGTGGAGAGGATGACGGTGCGGCCGGTGGCGCGCAGGGCGCGCAGCAGGTCGTCGTCGGTCAGCGAGGCGGAGGCGACCTTGTAGCAGGGCACGTCGAACTTCTCCAGGAAGGCGACGGACTCGACGTCCCAGGGGGAGGCGAACCAGGCGATGCCGCGCTTCTTGCAGTACTCGTCGATGGCGCGGTAGCCGTCCTCGTCGAACTCCACGCGGTGGCGGTAGTCGATGTAGGTCATCCGGCCCCAGGGAGTGTCGCGCTCGATCTCCCACTGGTCGCGCGGGGTGCAGATCTCCGGGGTCCGCTTCTGGAACTTGACGGCGTCACAGCCGGCGTCGGCGGCGGCGTCGATCAGCGCGAACGCGTTCTCCAGGTCGCCGTTGTGGTTGATGCCGATCTCGCCGGTGACGTAGACGGGGCGGCCGGGGCCGGCCTCGCGGTCGCCGAGGGTGCGGAGGCGGGAGTTGCTGCTCATGGGGAGGATTCCTTCGTGTTGATAAGGGGTGTGAAGGTGGCTTTAAGGGGTGTGCTGGGTCGGGGGCGGTTTACAGGGAGGGGCCCAGGAGCCAGCCGGCGATCTCTCGGATCGCGCCGCTGCCTCCGGGGGTCGCGGTGACCGCGCGGGCGGCGCCGCGCACCACGTCGTGTGCCCCGGCGACCGCGACCGGCCAGCCGACGAGGTCGAAGCACGGCAGGTCGTTGACGTCGTTGCCGACGTAGAGGACCCGCTGGGGGTCGGTGCCCGTCTCCTCGCACCACTGCTTGAGGGCGAGGTCCTTGCGGTCGATGCCGTGCAGGACGGGCACCTGGAGCTTGCGGGCCCGTGCGGCGACGACCGGGTTCTGCTCGCTGGAGAGGATCAGCAGCTTCAGTTCGGCCCGGCGCAGCGCGGCGATGCCGAGGCCGTCGCCGCGGTGTACGGCGACGATCTCCCGGCCGTCCGCGTCGATCAGCACCCGGTCGTCGGTCTGGGTGCCGTCGAAGTCGAGGACGACGGCGTCGATGTCGTCGATGGCCGGGAGGTGGGTGGAGGAGGCACCGGAAAGGGCGTCGGGGCTCGGGGCGTCGAGCAGCGGCGCGAGCGCGCGGGCGCGGGCGAGGTCGTGGGGATCGTCGATCTCCAGCACCCGGGCGGGGTCGGTGCGGACGAGTTCGGTCCGGCCGAAGAAGCGGTGGCCGCTGGCGCGGAAGCCGGCCGCGTCCATGGCGTAGGCGGCGCCGGTCTCCAGCAGGTCCTGGGGGCGGTCCTGGCGGCGCGGCCGGAAGGTCTTGTCGTGGTTGACGCCGTAGCCGCCGGCGGCGGTGACGGTGGCCGGGGCGGCGGCGGTGCCCGGCTGGGCGTCGCGGGCGGACCGGGCGGTGGCGGGCTGGGTGGGCAGCGTGCCGCCCATGCCCGCGTCGTCGGCCGTGTACTCGTCGGCGCGCCATACGAAGCCGTGGAAGGGCGCCACGGTCAGCGCGCTGTCCGCGCCGTCCTCGACGACCGCCGCGGCCACCCCGTCGATGTCCTCGCGGACGAGGAAGGGGCTGGTGCACTGGACCAGGAGCACCGCGTCGACCGTGGTGCCGCGCTCCGCCTCGTAGGCGTCCATGGCGTGCAGCACGGCGGCCTCGCTGGTGGCGGTGTCGCCCGCGATGTCGCCGGGGCGCCGTACGACGACCGCTCCGGCGCCGCGGGCGGCGGCCGCGATCCCGGCGTCGTCGGTGGAGACCACGACATCGGTCACCAGCCGGGCGGCGCGGCAGGCGCGGACCGCGCGGGCCACCAGGGGCACGCCCCCGACGGCGGCGAGGTTCTTGGCGGGGACGCCCTTGGATCCGCCACGGGCTGGGATGACGGCCACAACAGTGGGTGGCATTGCGGACTCCTTGGTCGGACGGGTGCCGGCGTTCGTGGGCCGGGGGTGTGGCCCGGCGGCGGCTGAGGGAGGGTGGGCGGTCACAGCTGCCCCCAGCGGCGGATGGCGGGGGCGACGCGCTGCACGCCGTGGCGGTAGGCGCCGCGGGCGGCCTCGCGGACGGTCTCCCGGGCGACCCGGCGCAGTCCGCCGGTCTCCTCGGGGGCGTCCGCGTGGCCGGCGATCGGCTCGCCGTGCGGGTCCAGGCCGTGCCGGGCGAGGATGCCGGGGAGATAGCCGGGGGCGGTGCGGGGTGTGTAGTACGGGGTGAGGGGCGGCAGGTGGCCGGCCTCGCGCAGCTCGGTGACCCGGGCGCGGGCCGCATCGAAGGCCTTCTCGTACGGGCCGTCGGCGGCGACGCCCTGCCGGGCCAGCCAGTCCGCGTCGGGCTCCGGGCGGTGGCCCGCGTCCAGCTCGTCCCAGGAGGCCAGGCAGCCGGAGCCGAGGAAGGAGTGGTTGCCGAGCGCCTCGCGGATGCCGAGGTCGGTGAGGACGGCGGTGGGGATGCCGCGGTGCAGCGACTCCAGGGCGGCGGTCGAGCTGACGGTGACCATCAGGTCGGTGCGGTCCAGGACCTCGCCCATGTTCCCGTACACCAGGCGGCAGTTGGCGGGCAGTCCGCCGGGCGCCTTGGCGGCGAGCTTCTGGTACGGGAGTTCCTCGATGTGCGTGGTGTGCTCGCCGGGCTTGCTGCGCAGCTTGATCAGCACCTCGCGGTCGGGGTGCTTGCGGGCGTGCTCAACCGCCCGGCGCAGCAGGTAGGTCCGGTCGTTGCGGCTCTCCGGTACGGAGGGCTGGGCGGCGAACACCACGGTGTAGGGGTCGTGTTGGCCGGTGTACGGCTCGCCGCCGAGGAAGGGGAGGGCGCATTCGACGATGCTGCTGTCGTCGGCGCCGACGCCCCGGTAGACGTCGCGGAAGCGGTCCGCGTCGTGCCGGGAGTTGGCGAGGACGACGTCCGCGCCGTGCCGCAGCAGCAGCCCGTCGGCGAGCTTCTCGTAGACCACGCCGACGTAGCCGGTGACGACCACGGGGCGGGTGGCGGCCGTCCGCCAGGCGCGGGCGAGACCGTGCAGCATGGCTTGCACCGCGCCGCCTACGCAGGCCAGCACCACGACGTCGTATCCACTACCGTCGTCGGCATCCCGCGCGATGGTGCGGACGAAGTCGATGCCCCTGATTTCGCGCAGCGAGTCCGCACGGGCGCCGACCTCATCGAGCTGGCGGACCGTGGGAGTGGCGCGGCCGCGGAGCAGATACCCGTCGAGCCGGATGTCCGGTTGGATTCGGTACGCTGTCAAAGCGCCCCATTTCCACCGGGTGTCCGAGTCGGCGAGTACGGCGACGCGCGGCGTAGAAGCGGTACGTGATGGCACGTCGAAGACGCTAGGAAGGCATTCCGTTTGGCGGGCCAACTGGGCCGCAACAAAGGGTTAACAGCGGGTCGACGAATGGCGAACCGGCTCACTTATCGGCCTGGTTAACCATCCCGACATTCTTCGTTCACCCTGAGGTCCGGAGCACTTAAAGACGAATGCCGGCTCCGCACCTAACGTCACCCGGGTGGTTAAGCTCTCCGTCATCGTGCCGTTCTACAACGTGCAGACATACGCGCCCGACACCCTGAAAAGCCTGGCGGCAAATGCCCGCGAGGACTTTGAATTCCTGCTCGTCGACGACTGTTCACGCGACGAGACCCCGGAGATCCTTGCGCGCGCCGAGCGCGAGCTCCCGGGCGCCAGACTGCTGCGGCACGAACGGAACGGCGGCCTGGCCACCGCACGGAACACCGGCCTGGACGAGGCCCGCGGCGAGTACGTCACCTTCCTGGACGGCGACGACTGGCTCGCGCCCGGCTACTTCTCCGAACTCCTCGGCGCGATAGAGGAGTTGGGGTGTGACTTCGTCCGCACCGACCACGTCCAGTGCACCAACCGCGCCCGCACCGTCCACCGTGTCCCGCACGGCCGGCGCGGCGTGGTCATGGACCCGCGCGAGCTGATCCTGCCCGCCGACCGCTCCACCTCCGTCGACTACGCCTTCGCCTGGGCCGGTATCTATCACCGCAGGCTGCTGGACGACGGGGTGCTGCATTTCAAGGACGGGCTGCGCACGGCGGAGGACCGCCCGTGGATCTGGCGGCTGCACCGCGAGGCCAAGTCGATGGCCGTGGTCGGCCTGCTCGGCGTCTTCTACCGGCGCGGGGTGGCGTCCTCCCTGACCCAGATCGGTGATGTGCGGCAATTGGACTTCATTCGCGCCTTCGACCAGGTGATCGAAGAAACCGCACAGGACCGTGCTGCGGATCTTCTTCTGCCGAAGGCGGTGCGCACCTATTGCGCGATCATTTCTCACCACCTCGGTTCGATCGAACGATTCGAACCGCAGGTCGCCCGTAAATTGCGTTCGATGAGTGCCGCGGCCATGAAACGCATGCCGCAGGACGTACTGAAGGAAGCCCTGGATTCGATGGATGTGCAGCGTGCGTCCCGGCTGCGGCGGCTGCGCCGCCGCCCTGTGACGGCGGAGGTCGCCGCCTGATGCCCAACCGGCCCCGCACCCAGATCTTCATGGCGTCCACGCTCTACGGCGCGGCGACCCTCGCCGCCGCCCTGGACGCCGACCGCTTCGAGCCGGCCGACCGCCGTCTGCTGCTGCTCAGCAACAACGCCACGAACCCGGAGACCACCGCGTCCCTGGACACCATGCCCGGCTTCGACCGGCTGCGCGGCCGGTTCGACCGCGTGCTGTCCTGGAACGAGACGATCAGCCCGTTCCACCCCGGCGGCTGGTCCCCGCGGGCGGACGACGCCCCGCTGTGGGAGCGGTATCTGCGGCTGCTGTGGGGCCTGGGCGACTCGGACATCGAGCTGGTCGTCGAGTCCATCCAGGTCAACCCGGCGATGGCGCTGGCGCAGGTGTTCCCGGACGCGCCCCTCGACGTCTACGCCGACGGCCTGATGAGCTACGGCCCCACCCGCAACAAGCTCGACCCGCTGATCGGCACCCGGATCGGCCGGCTGCTCCATCTGGACCTGGTGCCGGGCCTGACCCCGCTCCTGCTCACCGAGTTCGACGTCCCGGCGGAGACCGTACCGACCGACGCCTTCTTGAAGGTGCTGTCCGAACTGGCCGATCACAGCCCGGAGTTGGCCGTTCCGCAGGGGGCGGCCCTGCTGCTGGGCCAGTACCTCTCCGCGCTGGGCATCCTCACGCCCGAAGAGGAGGAGGACCTGCATCTGCGGATGGTGCGCGGCGCCGTCGAGCGCGGCCACCGGGAGATCGTCTTCAAGCCGCATCCGTCCGCGCCGGCCCGCTGGTCGCGGCTGCTGGAGCGGGAGGCCGAGAAGCTCGACATCGAGCTGACCGTGCTGGACAGCCCGGTCCTCGCCGAGGTCCTGTACCAGCGGATGCGGCCCGCGCTCGTCGTCGGCTGCTTCTCCACCGCGCTGCTGACCGCGGCCACCTTCTACGACCTGCCGACCGCGCGGACGGGCACCGCACTGCTGCTGGAGCGGCTCACCCCGTACCAGAACAGCAACCGCGTCCCGGTCACGATCGCGGACGCGCTGGTGCCCGACCTCGGGGAGCCGAACGGGCGGCCGTACGCCACGCCCCGGGAGATCGCCGACCTGGTCTCCGCCGTCGGCTACGCCATGCAGCACCAGATCTACCCGAATCTGCGGCCGGCCGCCGAGCGCTATCTCGCCACCCGTCTCGACCAGCACACCTGGCGCTACTTCAAGCGCCGCCGGCTCACCGCGCTGGCGCTGCCCGGCGCGATCCCGTCCCAGCTGGCGTTCATCCCGCGCAATGCCACCGTACGCAAGGTCGCGCGCCGGGCGCGGGCCGTGCAGCGGCGGCTGAAGAAGCGGGCCGCGTTCGGATGACCGCCACCGACGTGACGCCCGGCGCGCGGCCCGCGGCGCCGGCCCCGCGCACCCCGCCCTCCATACGCACGCGCAGCCGGGAGGGCGGCTCCTCCCGGCTGCGCGCACTGGACGGGCTGCGGCTGCTGGCCGCGCTGATGGTCGCGGCCTATCACTACGGGGGCCGCGGCGGCGAGATATCCGGGGCCTGGGGCGGCTCCCCGGCCCACCAGTTCCCCACCCTGGCGCCCTACTTCGCCTACGGCTGCCTGGGCGTCCAGATCTTCTTCGTCATCAGCGGCTTCGTCATCTGCCTCAGCGGCTGGGGCCGGACCCTGCGGGCCTTCATCGCCTCGCGCATCTCCCGCCTCTATCCGGCGTACTGGGCCGCGATCCTGCTCGTCACGCTCGTCTTCGCCCTCCCCTGGGTCGCCTACAAGGCGCTCACCCCCAGCGAGGTGCTGACGAATCTGACGATGCTTCAGCAACCGCTCGGGGTCAACCGGGTACTCGGCGTCTGCTGGACCCTGTGGGCCGAGATGCGCTTCTACGCCCTCTTCGCGCTCTGCGTGGTCCTGCCCGGCGCCACCCGCGGCCGGGTCGTCCTCTTCTGTGCGGGCTGGACCCTGGCGGCGGCGCTCGCCCAGGCAGCCCACCAGCCGTTCCTGAACGTCGTCCTGATGCCCGAGTACGCGCCGTTCTTCATCGGCGGCGTGGGCCTGTACCTGCTGCACCGCTACGGGGCCCGCGATCCCATCGCCTGGGCGATAGTCCTGGTCAGCTGGCTGATCGGCCAGCACTACGCGGTCGCCGGCCTCTGGCACGCCCCCACCGTCCATGCCTTCTCCTACCGCTCCACGGCCGGCATCATCGCCGTCGTCACGCTCGGCTTCGCCCTGGTCGCGGCCGTCGCGCTGGGGGGTCTGCGCCGGATGAACTGGCGCTGGCTGACGGTGGCGGGCGCGCTGACGTACCCCTTCTACCTCGTCCATGAACACCTGGGCTGGGTCGTGGTGCGCGTCCTGCACCGGGACGCGGGGCTGCCGTCGTACGCCACCCTGCTGCTGACGGTGGGGCTGATGCTGGTGCTGGCGTGGCTGCTGCACCGGTGGGTGGAGCGGCCGCTGACTCCGCTGCTGAAGCGGGCGATCGCCCAGGGGCCGGGCTCCCGCACCGCCGGGGGAGAAAAAACGCCCGGCTGATCCCTGACGGCGACGTACGGACGACCCTCGCCGCGGCGGCGCGGCGGGGGCCCGTCCCTCGGGACGTCAGCGGCCCCGCCCGGCCGCCCCCGGGCCCATCGCCGCCTCGATCCCGGCGACGATGATCCGCAGCCCCGCCTCGAAGCCCCCCTCGATGTCGCCGAACATCTCCGGCCCGGCGGCGGCCGCGAGCGGATGGCTTTCGCCGATGCGGCGTTGCCGCTCGTCGAGGTCGTAGGCCGGGTCGCGGTCCGCCGGGTCGTGCGGGTCCGGATGGACCGACTGCTCCTCTATGACCAGGCCGATGGTGAAGTTGTACGCGGTCCACCAGGCCTGCGCCGCCTCGCGCAGGGTGAAGCCCGCCGCGACCAGCCGGCCCAGCATGCCCTCCAGCGGACCGGCGTAACTCTCGTCCGTCATCCGCGTTCCGCTGAAGACCTTGCCGCCGTCGCGGTAGCGGAGCAGCTCGTGGCGGAGCCCGCGGGCGGCGGCGAACAGCGCGTCCTGCCAGGTCCGGCCGTATCCGGCGCCCCCCGGGCCGACCGCCCCCACCAGCGACGCGGTCATCCGCCGGAACATCTCGGTGGCCATCTCGTCCAGCAGCTCCTGCTTGTTCTTGAAGTGCCAGTAGAGCGCCGGGGCCTGGACGTTCAGCTCTTTGGCGATCCGGCGCAGGGTGAGCCCGTCGAGGCCGAGCTCGTTCAGCAGCCGCAGGGCGGTGTCCACCACCTGTTTCCGGTCGATGCGCGAAACCATGTTGACAACTTAACACCGTTAAGCAGATCCTTGAGCCATGGAACTTAACAACGTTAAGGACGTTCGCGATGCTTCTGCTGTTACGTCCGCCGATGTTCTGATCGCCGGCGCGGGCCCCACCGGCCTCGCCCTCGCCATCGACCTCGCCCGGCGGGGCGTGCACGCCCTGGTCGTCGAGCGCCAGGACCGCCTCTCCCCCGGCGCCCGCGGCACCGGTCTGCAGCCGCGCACCCAGGAGGTCTACGAGGACCTCGGGGTGCTGGAGGCCATACGCGCGGCCGGCGGCAGCTACCCGCCCGTGGCCATCTGGGAGGACGGCCGGATCGCCTCCCGCCACGAGATGCTGGAGCACGTCGACCCGACACCGTCCACGCCGTACTCCAACGCCCTGATGGTCCCTCAGTGGCGCAACGTCGAAATCCTCCACGCGCACCTCCAGAACCTGGGCGGCAGCGTCCTCTTCGGCGCCGAACTGACCGCCTTCGACCAGGACGCCGACTCGGTACGGGCCCACCTCACCCTCCCCGACGGCAGCACCCGGACCGTCGTCTCCCGCTATCTGGTCGCCGCGGACGGCGGGCGCAGCACCGTACGCCGGGGGCTCGGCATCGGGATGAGCGGGCCGGAGCTGGAGGAGGGCGCCGCGGTGCTCGCCGACATCCGGGTGGACGGGCTCGACCGGGACCACTGGCACCGCTGGATGCCGCCCGGCGGCGGCTTCGCGATGATGCTGCCGCTCACCCGCACGGACCTGTTCCAGACCTTCGTCGCGACGTCTCCCGAGGGGACGCCGGACACCTCACCCGACGCCGTCCGCGCCCTGATCGCCGCCCACACCCACCTGACCGCCGAACAGATCCGCGAGGTGCGCTGGTCCTCCGTCTTCCGCCCGCGCGTCGGCATGGTCGACCGCTTCCGCGTCGGCCGGATCTTCCTCGCCGGCGACGCGGCCCATGTCCACACCCCGGCCGGCGGCCAGGGCCTGAACACCAGCGTCCAGGACGCCTACAACCTCGGCTGGAAGCTCGGCCAGGTCCTGCGCCACGGCGCCCCCGACACCCTCCTGGACACCTACGAATCCGAACGCCGCCCCATCGCCGCCCGCATCCTCGACACCAGCACCCGCCTGTTCCGCTCCCGCTCCATGCGCCGCGGCCGCGATCTGCACCAGCTCGACATCGGCTACCCGGACAGCCCGCTGACGACCGAACTGCGCACCGGCCTCCCCGAGACCGCCCTCCGCGCCGGCAACCGCGCCCCCGACGCACCCTGCCGCACCGCCTCCGGCGCACCCACCCGCCTTTTCGAGGCCCTGCGCGGCCCGCAGTTCACCGTCCTCGCACTGGGCGACGTCGAACTCCCGCCCCTGGACGTCGAGTTGGTCCGCACGTTCCGTGTCGGCGGCCCGGCCCCCGACCTGGTCGACACGGACGGCCACATCCGGGACGCGTACGGGGACGGCCCCGCCGTCTTCCTCATCCGGCCCGACGGCTATCTGGCCATGGCCGCACCGGCCGACGGGGCGACGGCGTCGCTGACCAAGGCACTGACGCCCTACACGGGCCCGGCCATGAGCCACCCCACCCACTGAGCCCGCCACCCGCCCACCGGCGGTCAACCCCCGCACCTCGCCCCGGCCGGTCACGATGACCACGGCCGGGGCGCGGCGCTTCCGGCGGGCGGGGCAAGGCCGGCCCTCGGCGTCACCGCCCCGACGGCCCCGCACCCGCACCCGCCAGCAGCTCCCGCGCGTCCTCCCGGGCCTGGCCGATGGCGTCCGGGAAGATGCCCATCCCTTGGGCGACCAGCGCCCCTTCGTGCAGCAGCATCAGCGACCGGGCCAGCCGGCCGGCCGCTTCCCGGTCCGGGGTCAGCTCTTCGGCCAGATCCGTGAACAGCGCCAGCATCCACGCCTTCTGGGCGGTGATGATGCCGTACGCCGGATGGCCCGGATCGCTGATCTCGGCATGCGCATTGACCATGCTGCACCCCTTGGCCTTCCGCTTCGCCGCCCATGCACGGGCGGCCTCGAACACCGCCAGGACACCGGCGGCCGGATCCGGCCGGACGGCCTCCAGATACGGGGCGAGAAAGGCCCGCCAGCGCTCGTCGCGGTCCGCGAGGTACTCCACGACGATCTGCTCCTTGGAGCCGAAGCGGTCGTAGAGGGTCTTCTTCGTCACCCCCGCCTCGGCGGCGATCGTGTCCACCCCCACGGCATGGATGCCCCGCTCGTAGAACAGCCGCCCGGCGGCCTCCAGCGCGCGCCGCGCGGCGGGCGTCATGACGATGCGGTGCGGCTGATCCCGCCGGCCCGACTCCTCGGAAACTGCGACCTCAGTACCCATGGCAAGAAGTATACCGATCTGTATAGTCTGGCAGCGTCGAGTAAACAGATCTGTCTACCTTCGAGGGGACGAGGCATGAACGCCCTCCTGTCCATCGCCTTCGTGGTCACCTGGAGCTCCGGCTTCATCGGGGCCAAGCTCGGGGCGGGCAGCGCGTCCGCCGTCACGATCCTCATGTGGCGGTTCCTGCCGCTGGCCGTCGTACTGACCGCCGTCGCGGCCACCGCCGCCCGCGCGTCATGGCGCGGCCTCACCGCGCGGGACCTGGCCCGGCAGGCCGCGATCGGCGCGCTCTCCCAGACCGGCTATCTGCTGACCGTCTACTACGCGATCCAGCTCGGGGTCTCCAGCGGCACGACCGCACTGATCGACGGCACCCAGCCGCTGGTGGCGGGGGCGCTGGCCGGACCGCTGCTGGGCCAGTACGTCGCGCGCGGCCAGTGGCTGGGGCTCGGCCTCGGGGTGGGCGGCGTCGCCATCGTCACGACGGCCGACGCCACGGCCCGTACGGCGGTGGCCTGGTGGGCCTACCTCATCCCGTTCCTCGGCATGTTCTCGCTGGTGGCGGCCACCTTCCTGGAAGGCCGCAGCCGTCGGCGCGTACCCCCCACGGTGTCCATGACGGTCCACTGCACCACCAGCGCCGTCCTCTTCACCGCCCTCGCACTCCTCGCGGGCGCCGCGACGCCGCCCGCCGAGCCGTCCTTCTGGGCGGCGATCGGCTGGCTCGTGGTCCTGTCGACCCTCGGCGGCTACGGCCTGTACTGGCTCGTGCTGCGCCGCTCCGGCGTCACCAGGGTGAACACCCTGATGTTCCTGATGGCGCCGGTGACCTCGGTGTGGGGAGCGGTGATGTTCGACGAACCGTTCGGCGTCCGGACCGCGTTGGGCCTGGCCGTCTGCCTCGCCGCCGTCCTCGTCGTCCACCGCGCGGGCGGGCCCGCCGGAGCAACGGCCGCCCGGCGCGCACGGTCCGCACCGGCAGCCATGCGCTCGTACGCACGCGTGGCGGGAGCGGGCGCGGGGGCGGGCGCGGGCAGCGACGTCGGCGGACGGAACGAAGCGCGCTGCTGATGTGCCACGAGGCCGCACGGCGGATGTCCGCTCGTACGGCCTCGTGGCGGGGACGGGCGCCTGAGGGGGGTGGGGCGCCCGGGGCGGAAGCCGCCCGGAAAGTTCAGGTGGCCAGGTCGGCAGGCGCTAGACGACCAGCGACAGCAGCAGCACGCACCCGATGCCCACCACCGAGATCAGCGTCTCCATCACCGACCAGGTCTTGAGGGTCTGGCCGACGCTCATCCCGAAGTACTCCTTGACCATCCAGAAGCCGGCGTCGTTGACATGGCTGAAGAACAGCGAGCCGGAGCCGATGGCCAGGACCAGCAGGGCGCCGTGGGTGGTGGACATGTCCGCGGCCAGCGGGGCGACGAGACCGGCGGCGGAGATGGTGGCGACCGTGGCGGAGCCGGTGGCGAGGCGGATGGTGACGGCGATCAGCCAGGCCAGCAGCAGGGCGGAGATGTTCCAGTCCTTGGAGATCTCCAGGATCATCCGGCCGACGCCCGAGTCGATCAGCGTCTGCTTGAAGCCGCCGCCCGCGCCGACGATCAGCAGCACACCGGCGATCGGGCCGAGCGACCGCTCGACGGTCGTGGCGATCCGGCCCTTGGTGAATCCGGCCGCCCGGCCCAGCGTGAACATCGCGACGATGACGGCGGTGAGCAGGGCGATCAGCGGGGAGCCGACGACGTCGAAGACCCGCTGGGTGGCGTTCTCGGGATCGTCGACGGCGATGTCCACCAGCGCCTTGGCCAGCATCATCACGACCGGCAGCAGCACGGTGGCGACGGTGACGGCGAAGCCGGGGCGCTTTTCGAGGTCGTCCGTCGTCCGCTCGGGGACCATCTTCTCCGGCGGCCGGATGTCGACCCAGCGAGCCGCGTAACGGGAGAACACCGGGCCCGCGATGATCGCGGTGGGGACGGCGACGACGACGCCGAGCGCCAGCGTGACACCGAGGTTCGCGCCGACCGCGTCGATGGCGGCCAGCGGGCCGGGGTGCGGCGGGATCAGGCCGTGCATGACGGACAGACCGGCCAGCGCGGGAATGCCGATGCGCATCAGCGAGAAATTGCCGCGCTTGGCCACCAGCAGCACCACCGGAATCAGCAGCACGATCCCGACCTCGAAGAAGATCGGCAGGCCGATGATGCCGGCGATCAGCACCATCGCCCAGGGCATCGCCCGTCCGCTCGCCTTCGCCAGGATCGTGTCGACGATCTGGTCCGCACCGCCGGAGTCGGCCAGCAGCTTGCCCAGGACGGCGCCGAGCGCGATCAGCACACCCGTGCCCGCGACCGTCGTCCCCAGCCCCGTCGAGAAGCTGGCGATGGCCTTGTCGAGCGGCGCACCGGCCACCGCGCCGAGCACCAGCGAGCCGATGATCAGCGACAGAAAGGCATGCAGCTTGAACTTGGTGATGAGCAGGACGATGACGGCTATGCCGGCCAGGACGGCGATGCCCAGCTGGGCGTGACCGGCCGAGGTGATGGGCTCGGTCACGTCCGCTGCGAGCATCTCGACGCTGAGATGTGTCACGGCGATTCCCTTGGTCGGGGGCGGTGGGTTCGGGGGATTCCGGGTGGGGCCCTTGGTCGGGGGACGACGGGGGGATGCGGCCGCGGGGTCAGCGGGGCCGGGCCACCGGTTCGAGGCGGTGCAGGGCGGCCACGGCGCGGTCGGCGATCTGCTGCGGCGTACCGGAGACATCGACCGCGACGCCGGCCTCGTCCGCGCCGAGCGGTTCGAGCGTGGCGAACTGGGAGTCCAGCAGCGCGGTCGGCATGAAGTGGCCCCGGCGCTCGGCCATCCGCGCCTCGATCAGCGCGCGGTCTCCGGTGAGGTGCAGGAAGACGACCCCGGGGGCGGCGGCGCGCAGCCGGTCGCGGTAGGCGCGCTTGAGGGCGGAGCTGCTGACGACGCCGCCGTGGCCTGCGCGGCCGTGCGCCCAGGCGCCGATCGCGTCCAGCCAGGGGGCGCGGTCGCTGTCGTCCAGCGGGATCCCGGCCGACATCTTGGCGATGTTGGCCGGCGGGTGGAAGTCGTCGCCCTCGGCGTACGGGACGCCCAGTGCGGCGGCCACCAGCGGCCCGATCGTCGTCTTGCCGGTGCCGGCCACGCCCATCACGACGATCACGTGGGGGGTGCTCATGCCGCTTACCTCGCTGTCTTGCGCTGTCTTCATCGACCTCGTGCGTCGCCCCACTGAAACTCATTAGGTACGACGTATTCAAGAGCCTGTGACGCAAACGTCATACTTAATTGGCCCGAGGGCGGGAACGTAGGCTTGGCCCATGGAAAACGAGGGGTCGGGGAAGGGGCTGCACGCCCGCGTGCTGGAGTCCCTCGGGCTCGCGATCACCGCGGGCGACCACACCCCGGGCACGATCCTGCGCACCGACGAGCTGGCGGAGCGCTTCGACGTCTCGCGCACGGTCATCCGCGAGGCGATCCGGGTGCTGGAATCCATGCAGCTGGTGGCCTCCCGGCGGCGCGTGGGCGTGACCGTCCGGCCCACCGAGGAGTGGAACGTCTACGACCCCCGGGTCATCGGCTGGCGGCTGGCCGGCCGCGACCGCCCCCGGCAGCTGCGCTCGCTGACCGTACTGCGCTCCGCCGTCGAACCGGTCGCCGCGGGCCTGGCCGCCGCCCACGCCACCCCCGCGCACTGCGCCGAGCTCACCGAACACGCGATGGGCATGGTCGCCACCTCACGCGGCCAGCAGCTCGACGCCTACCTCGTGCACGACATGGCCTTTCACCGGGTGATCCTGACCGCCTCCGGCAACGAGATGTTCGCCCGGCTCGCCGATGTCGTCGCGGCGGTGCTGACCGGCCGCACCCAGCACCACGTCATGTTCACCGACCCCGACCCGGCGGCCGTGACCCTGCACGTCCAGGTGGCGGAGGCGGTACGCGTCGGCGACGCGGCGCGGGCGGAGTCGCTGACGCGGGAGATCACGGCCGGCGCGATGGCCGAACTGGACGTCCTGGCCCCGTAGGCGGGACGTCCGGCGGACTCAGAACAGCGGCTGCTGCCCCGGAATCGGCGGCTCCTCGGGATCGAACAGCTTCTCCGCCGGCGCCATCATGGGTGCCGTCCGCCGCGACCCCGGACACGAGATCAGCTCGATGCCCGTACGGCGCCCCGGCGGGTCATGACGGGCGTAGCGGCCGCCGACAACGGCGATCTCTCGGGTGCACACGGGGCACGCGCGGCGGGGTGACGACATGACACCAGTGTGACGGACCCCGGTCGGCACCCGCAGTCGGCACCCGCCGCCGGCCCGCGCGGCACGGCGCTCAGCGCGCGGTGCCGGCTTCGGGAAGTTCGGTCCGCACCAGCTCCCGGAGCCGCGCGCCCAGCGCCCGCGCCGCCGGATCGCCGTCCCCCGCCGCCCGTTCCGCCGCCGCCACCAGCCGTACGATGTCCGCCGGCCGGTCCCCCGAGGCCCGCTCCGGGGCGCCGATCCGCGCGAACCCGCGGTCCAGCAGCCCGCGGATCTCCTCCTCCGGACGCCCCCGCAGCACGGCCTTGACCGCGCCCAGCGCATTGGCCAGCGCGCTGACCGGCAGCGGCCAGCCACCGCCGGTGGGCACCGGGCCCATGGGTGGTGTCGCCGCCCGTATCTCCAGGTCCAGCCGCCGAAACAGCGGCAGCTCACGGAAGAAATACGTCAGCAGGCGGCGGTCCGGGGCGTCATGGAAGTCCGGGTCGCTGCGTGCCGCCAGGAGCGGGTGGCTCCGGGCGAGGTGCTCCCCCACGCCCGCCACGATCTCCGCGAACCGCCCGCCGGGCACGGTCCACCGCAGATCGATGTCGCTGTAGCGGTCGTGGGCCGCGGTGGCGAGCGAGCCGCGCAGCTCCGGCCGGCCCTCGGGGCAGTACGCGCGCAGGGTGGCGACGATGTCGCGCAGAGCGTGGGCCAGGGGGTGGCATTCCGCCTCGTCGCCGATCATCTCGTAGATGAACTCGACCGGCACGAGGGGGAGTTGGGGCGTGGTGAGCTCCGCGGCATCGAGCCGCCAGGTGCCGACGGGCCAGTCGTCGTCCGGGTCGTACATCCGCGCGCGCCCCACCCTGCCGTCCGGCGCGGCCATCCAGTACGCGCTGGGGCGGTTCAGCGGCGCGGAGTACAGCACCACCCGCCCGGCTCGCCGCGCGAGCCGACGCGCCAGGGTCCGGCTGTCGGGCAGCTCGGCGAGGCCGTGGGCGTACACCTCCAGGATCCAGGAGCAGTCGCCCCGCAGCGGCGCGGCACTGCCCAGTACGCGCGCGCCCCAGTTGCGGTCCTCGGCGTGGGCGCCCTCCTCGTCGTGGGCGAGGTCGATCTCGTCGGGCCGGACCCGGAAGCCGTCGGCGAGCAGCGGCAGCAGTTCGGGCGCCCGCCACGCCCCCGCCAGGAAGAAGTCGTAGCCGCGCCCGCTCACCCGTGCCCCTCCGTCGCCGGCGCCCGCTGCGCCCCCGCCCCCTCAGAACGCGTCGGTGGGGACATACGTGCCCCACACCCCCCGCAGCGCGTCACACACCTCCCCCACCGTGGCCTTGACCCGCAGCGCCTCCCGCATCGGATAGAGGACATTGCCGGTGCCCTCGGCCGCCTTCCGCAGGTCGTCGAGGGCCGTCGACACGGCGCGGGCGTTACGGCGGTCCCGCAGCACCGCGAGCCGTTCCGCCTGCTGCGCCTCGATCGCCGGGTCGAGGCGCAGTGGCTCGTACGGCTCCTCCTCGTCCAGCTGGAAGCGGTTGACGCCGACCACGACCCGGTCGCCCGCCTCGGTCTCCTGGGTGATGCGGTACGCGTTCCGCTCGATCTCGCCCTTCTGGAAGCCCCGCTCGATGGCGGCCACCGCGCCGCCCAGGTCCTCGACCCGCCGCATCAGGGCGACCGTCGCGGCCTCCACCTCGTCGGTCATCGCCTCGATGGCGTAGGACCCGGCGAACGGATCGACGGTGGCGGTGACATCGGTCTCGTGGGCAAGGACCTGCTGCGTACGGAGGGCGAGCCGGGCGGCCTTGTCGGTGGGCAGCGCGATGGCCTCGTCGAAGGAGTTGGTGTGCAGGGACTGCGTGCCGCCGAGCACCGCGGCCAGGCCCTGGAGGGTGACCCGGGCGAGGTTCACCTCCGGCTGCTGGGCGGTGAGCTGCACCCCGGCGGTCTGGGTGTGGAAGCGCAGCATGAGGGACTTGGGGTTCCGGGCGCCGAACTCCTCGCGCATGACGCGGGCCCAGATCCGGCGCGCGGCACGGAATTTGGCGACCTCCTCCAGCAGGGTCGTGCGGGCGACGAAGAAGAAGGACAGGCGCGGCGCGAAGTCGTCGACGTCCATGCCGGCGGCGAGGGCGGTACGGACGTAGGCGATGCCGTTGGCGAGGGTGAAGGCGATCTCCTGCGCGGGTGAGGCGCCGGCCTCGGCCATGTGGTAGCCGGAGATGGAGATGGTGTTCCACTTGGGGATCTCGGCCCGGCAGTAGCGGAAGGTGTCCGCGACCAGCCGGAGGGAGGGCTCCGGGGGGAAGATGTACGTTCCCCGCGCGATGTATTCCTTCAGGATGTCGTTCTGGATGGTGCCGGTGAGCTGATGGGGCGGCACGCCCTCTTCCTCGCCGACCAGTTGGTAGAGGAGCAGGAGCAGCGCGGCGGGGGCGTTGATGGTCATCGACGTCGAGACCTTGCCGAGCGGGATGCCGCCGAACAGCACCCGCATGTCCTCGACGGAGTCGACGGCCACCCCGACCTTGCCGACCTCGCCGGAGGCGATGGGCGTGTCGGAGTCGTGGCCCATCTGGGTGGGCAGGTCGAAGGCGACCGACAGGCCGGTGGTGCCGTGCGCGATCAGCCGGCGGTAGCGGGCGTTGGACTCGCGGGCCGTGCCGAAGCCGGCGTACTGACGCATCGTCCAGGGACGCCCGGTGTACATCGACGGGTAGACGCCGCGGGTGTACGGATACTCGCCGGGCGCGCCCAGTTGGCGTTCCGGATCCCAGCCTGCCAGCGCCTGCGGCCCGTAGACGGGCTCGATGGGCAGGCCACTCTCGTTGTATCGGACACTGCCCGAGTCGCGCGCCATGGCTGTACGCCTCCCACTGGGTGATCGGCATCCGTTTTACGGCTTGTGCACAGCATGCCCCAGGTTCGCCGCACCGCAGCATGGGCAACATGAACCGTGGCCGGTGCGGCCGGTGGCATCCGGGAGTGGGCATGCGGCGGAAGAGCAAGGGCGCGGGACCCGTGGCGGGCGCGGCGCTGCTGGTGGTCCTGGCGGTGACGGCCGGGGTGGGCTGCCGGCCGGTGACGGTGACGGGCGCGGGGGTCGGTGCCTCGCCCGGCGGGCGGTATCTGCCCACGGCGTCCGTCGCCCCGTCGCGTACGCACGGCAGGCCCCCTTCCCCCGGACGTCACGGCCGTCCCGCTCGGCCGGTGGCGGCCGTGGGCTCCAGCGGCGCCCGGGTCCGTGAACTCCAGGCGCGGCTGACCCAGCTGGGGTTCTTCGGGCGGTCCCCGACGGGCTACTACGGCACGGTCACCGCCGCCGCGGTCCGCGCCTTCCAGAAGCGGCAGAGGCTGCCCCGTACGGGAATGGTGGGGTCCGCCACATGGCGCGCGCTGCGCGCCCGTACCCATGCGCCGTCAGGCGATGAGCTGCGCCCGCCGACGAGCCTGCCGATCGGCAGGCCCGACCAGCGCTGTCTGACGGGGCGGGTGATCTGCATCAGCAAGAAGAGCCGGACCCTGGCGTGGATGGTCAACGGCAGGGTGGTCTCGGCGATGGATGTCCGCTTCGGATCGCAGTTCACCCCGACGCGGGAAGGCACCTTTCACGTCACGTTCAAGAGCCGCCATCACGTCTCGACGATCTATCACACGGCGATGCCCTACGCGATGTTCTTCAGCGGGGGCCAGGCGGTGCACTATTCGACGGACTTCGCGGCCCGCGGCTACCGGGGCGCCTCGCACGGCTGCGTGAATGTGCGCGACGGACGGCGGATCGCCGCGTTGTTCGGCCAGGTGGGAAGCGGTACGCGGGTGGTCGTCCACCGCTAGGGCGGGTCCGGAGAATATAGGGCGCGGGCAGGGCCGGGGGAACGTGCCCCGCCCGCGCCATGGCGCGGAGCCGTAGGTACGGGGGGGACCCCGGCTCGCGCGCAGCCGATGACCAGTCGGCTTCATTTCTTACTGCGTCACTGGCTCAAAAAACGTCACACCTGGCCGATGTGCGCCGCATCCGGGGTGCCGGCGGTGGGCGTGGGTGTCGTCGTGGGGGCAGGACTGGAGGGGGCGGGCGCGGGGGTGGAGGGGGTGGGGCTCGGGGTGGCCGAGGGGTGTTCGTCGTCGTCCTCGTCGCCGCCCTGACCGCCGCCGGTGCCGCCGTCGCCGTTCTGGCCGCCCGTCACCACGCCGCCGACGAGGCCGTCGTCGCCCTTGCCGTCGCCCTGGCCGGTCACGTACCGGCGGCAGAAGGCATGCACCTTTTCCGCGCCGCCGGCCGCGCGCTCCAGGCGGCGCCGGGTGACGGGGTCCATCCCCTTGCCGGATTCGTATTCGCGGCACAGCGCCAGGACGAGCCGCTTACGGCTTGCCTTGTCCGGCTTGCCCCTGCCGTCGTCGCCCTTGCCGTTGCCGTTCTCGCCGCCGGGGCCGTTGCCGGGGCGGTCGGTGGCCGGGGGCCGGCTGCCGTGCGGGCCGCCCGGTGCCGGGGTTTCGGCGGGCGGGCTCTTCCGGGAGCCGGGCGTGCCGCTGGGGATCCGGGAGGCCGGGCCGTCGGTCTTCGCGCCGGCGGACGGGGATTCGAGGGTGCCGGGAGTTTCGGCGGCGGAGACGCTGGCGGCGGGCTCAGGGTCGCCGCCGCCACGGAAAGGGGTCGGCAGGACGCCCGTACCGGCCGCGACCGCGACGCCGCCGATCGCGCAGACCGCGAGGGCCACGGCGAAGCCACGACGGAAGGGGCGCGCGAGGCGGGTGCGTTCGGCGACGCCGCCGGGGCGGGTGGCGTGGCCGCCGGGGGCGCGACCGGCTCCGATGCGGCGGCGCGGCCGGGCACCGGAGCCCTGCTGGGCACGGCGGAACGCCGCCATCGCGGCCGCCTCGCCGGGCAGCTCGGCATTCTGGGCCGGGCCCGCGGCGGCCGCCGCGGCGGCGTCCAGAAGCTGCTGGAGTTCGCGTGCGCCGTCGCAGTCGGAGGCACTGACCGGGTCGCCGCGCAGCAATCGCTCCGCGGCATCGTTGTCGAGCCAGTCGTACCGGTCGTCGGCCATCACATGTCCTTCTGCGTTTGCGCGGCCGTTTCCGTCACACCCGGTACGGACGATTCCGCCGCGCCGTCGCGGCGTCCTCTGCCCTGGGCGGGCACCCCGTCCACGGTGCCGCTGCCCTGGTCGGCGCCCTGATCGGCGGTGTCGTCGCGGCCGTCACCAGGCCCGTCACCGGGTTCGTCGCCGAGCAGCTCGGCGAGTTTGCGCAATCCCCGGTGGGCGGCGGTGCGCACCGCGCCGGGCCGCTTGCCGAGCACCTGGGCGGCGCTCTTGGCGTCGAGTCCGACCACCACGCGCAGCACCACGGCCTCGGCCTGATCCTGCGGCAGCCGGGCTATCAGCTTCAGGGTGCGGCCGGTGCCCAGCGCTTCGAGCGCCTCGCCCGCGGTGTCGGAGAGGGCGGGGGTGTCGACCAGGTCGCTCTCATCGCCGCCGATGACGGGTCGGCGGCCGCGCATCCGGATGTGGTCCAGGGCGCGGTTACGGGCGATCCGGGCGGCCCAGCCGCGGAAGCGGTCCGCGTCGCCCTTGAAGCGGGCGAGGTCGCGGGTGATCTGGAGCCAGGCCTCGGAGGCGACGTCCTCGGCGTCCGCTTCGCCCACCAAGGTCCGTACATATCCGATAAGCCGCGGATGCACGGCGCGGTAGACGGTACGGAACGCCGACTCGTCGCCGTCCTGTGCCGCCTGCACGGCAACCGTCAGCCGACTGTCGTCCGGCTGAATGTCGTCCCCTCGCACGGGTCCATCCTGTCGCACGCGGAATGTCCGCCGCCCGGTCCTTGCTGCTTTGTCGGTTCGTTGAGCTGGTTCGCCGACCCCGGGTAACCCGGCTGTTCCTGGAGACCGTAACGCGTGCGATCACACGCTCCGAACCCGGGCCACCGCATGGAGCGACGAAAGCGGAGGCCACCGGACGGGCACCGCGATGCCCGAAGCGGCCGCCGTCCGCCGCCGGGGACGCCGTCCGGTGCGCACACCGACCCCACTGCGGCCCCCGGAAACACGGCTGATTCCTGGCCGCGCCGGCCGGCCCGACACAGTGCACCGCCCGACGCGAACCCGCAGGCTACGGGCCCGCCCCGGCCCGCGTCCAGACCGCTTGCGCTCGCCGCCCGCAACCGTGCGCAACGCTCGTGTGACGCTTTCGCGCCGCCTGGCGCTGTATCGATTAGAGCCCCGGTAAGGGACTCTCGAGAACGACGGCCGGGGCCTCTCCTGTGGGGGGTGGCGGCCCCGGCCGTCCCTCGATTCACACCGGAATCACACCGGTTTCATAACCTGGTTCGCGAGCGCCTTGAAGCTCTGCCAGGACATCGTCGGCGTCCCCGGGTTCCAGGTCTTCTGCGCCAGCGCGGCCAGCGGCAGCCGGATACCGGCCGCCACCTGCTGCGGCGTCTGGGCGTGGGAGAGATCGGCCCAGATCGCGAAGCGGGCGCCGGGAATCCGGTCGGGTCCCGTCTGACTGCCGGGCACTCCCACCGAGGTGGTGCCGCGGATCACCCGCGGGGTCCAGCTGCGGTAGATGCGCTCGCCGGTCGGATAGGTGAAGTTGTTCGGCTCGCCGAGCACGTAATAGAGGTACTCGTCGTTGAAGTTCATGACGGTGCGGCCCTCACGCAGGAAGGCCGCGGGGTCGCGCTTGCCGATCTCCTTGCCGGTCCAGTAGTCGACGGTCCGGTCCTTGTCGGCGGCGACCTTCCCGTCGGCGAAGAAGCCGTCGTTCCAGGCCTCGATGCGGTTCTTGCCCGCGGCCTTCACGGTCTTCTCCCGGTCGTTGAGCCAGCCGGTCGCCAGGTCCTCGATGGTGGCGCCGGGCCCGTACTTCTCCCGCGCGGCCCGCGCCAGCTGCGGGTAGCTCGCCTCCGGGTCACTGGCCATCAGTGCCTGGTACTCGTCGCCGCCCAGGTGCCAGTACGCGTCGGCGCCCTTGGGGTTGGAGAACAGCGCCGCGTACTCGCGCAGCAGGGAGTCGATGAGCGGCGCGGACTTGGGGTTGGAGATGTCGATGGCGCCCTTGACCGCGCGGCCCTGGGCATTGCGCAGTACGAGATCGGGATAGTGGTCGAGGACGGCGCCCAGGTGGCCCGGCGAGTCGATCTCCGGGACGACGGAGATATGACGGCTCTGCGCGACCTTGATCAGGTGCCGCACCTGGTCCTTGGTCAGATGGTCCGGGGAGACGATCTCGGGGTGGGTATCGCTTTGGATACGGAATCCCTGGTCGTCGGAGAAGTGCAGCTGGAACTGGTTCAGCTTGAGGTCGCCGAGCTCCTTGATGCGGGCCTCGATCCAGTCCGCGCTGAACGGTTTGCGGGCGTTGTCCAGCGACATGCCGCGCTGCGGGCGGTCCGGCCGGTCCTTGATGGTGCCCTCGGGCAGGCCCCCGGCGGCGCGTACGGCCTGCTTGACGGTGCGGGTGCCGTAGAAGATTCCGGCGTCCGTCGGGGCCGTCAGAGTGAGCCGGGTGCCGCGGGCGGTGACGGTGTAGGCCTCGTCGGCGGTGCTGCGGGCGGCCGCGTTGTTCGGCCGGTCCGCCTGCTGCTTGCCCGTCAGCTTCAGCTCGATATCACCTGGCCGTACGGTCTGGTTACCCCACACGACCGGCAGCCCGCCCAAATCTTGGGCCATGAGTTGCGCCTCATCGGCGATGGTGCTTCGGCGCCCGGCCGACACCACGATCCGGGCTCCCTTGCTGGGGCGCCAGCCGCGTCCGTCGGCCGGCGAGAAGTCCCGGACGGTCGGGACGACCCGTGGCTTGCCGGTGACCACGGCCCAGGTGGGTGTGGGTGCGGGGGCCGCCTGGGTGCCCGTACTGCCCGGTGGCTGGGAGTCCGCGCCGTCGGAGCAGCCGGTGAGCGCCAGCGCCGAGGCGAGCGCCGGGGCCAGCAGCCCGGCCGACCAGGCCACCGGGGACTTGCGTGACCTCGGGTGGGTCGGGTTCGACATCGTGCAATCCTCACTTTTCTGGGCGAAGGCATTGCCAGGTGTGCGGGACCGCGGTCCACTAAGTGCGCGAAAGCTCTCTCATCCGGGTGAAATTCGCGCATCCGTCGGACAGCGGTCGACAAGCGTCGTTAGCGTGGCGTCTCCATCCGTCACCCCTGTCCCAGGGATCCCGGATCGGGACGTGTGCCGGGGTGTCATGGCGTACACAGCGCCGCCACCACACCCCTCTCCACTTCCGCCGTACGCGTCCGGCGTCCGGCGTCCGCCCGGTTCTCCACCAGCTTCCGCCAGCCGTCCGCCCCGCACCCGTCGACACATCCGTTCGCACCTCCCGAAAGATCCGTACGCGCCTCTCGAAAGATCCTTCCGGACCGTCCGGGCCATCTCAGCCGCCCGGCCGCCCGCAGTCCAGCCCCCACCCCAGCCGTCCGCCATCCGCCACCCGTCCGAGGAGCCCACGCTGTCCGGTGACACATCGGCCACCCGGCCGACGATGCTGCCCCCGTTCACCGCCCCGTGCGGCATACCCCCGTACGACGCTGCCGCGGTGCCGCGGGGCCGGGCGGGCGGCTCCGGGCTCGCCCGTTTCAACGCCGCGCCGCGGGAGGACATCGAGGCCGCGCTGCTGACCTGCTGCGGCTGCGGCCGCTGGGCCCAGCGGATCGCCGCGCACCGCCCGTACCCGGATCTGGGGTCGCTGCTGGCCGCCTCCGACGAGGCCTGCTACGACCTCGCCCCGGCGGAGGTGGAGGAGGCGCTGGCCCGGGAATCGCTCTCCCCGCGCCCGCTCGCCGGAGCCCGCGGCCCCGGGACGCTCGCCGCCCACACCGCCCTGCGGGCCGCGCACGCCGAGTACGAGCGCCGCTTCCGTCATGTCTTTGTGATCTGCCTGGACGACTACCGCGAGGACGAGCAGCTGGACCAGGTGCTGGCCGCCCTCCGCACCCGGCTGGCCAACGACGTGGACGAGGAGCGGGTCGTCACCGCCGACGAACTGCGCCGGCTCATCCGCGGCAGGCTGGCGCGCCTGGCGACCGCCTGCGCGGCCACCGCGGCTCCCTGATTCGGGGCGTGTGTCCCATAACGCCCCGGTTGGTACTTGTGTGATAGCCCGTTGGTGGCTGTTTGATCACACCTAAGGACCCGGGCGCAAGGAACCGACAATGCGTCGCTACGATGTCGAAGGCCGGTGGACCGTACCCGGCCGGGCCCGACCGACAGAGAAGCCGGCGCGGCCCCAATCCCCGCTCCCGGAGGGTTTTTCCGTGCCGGCTGGAACGCTGTACCGCGGCCGGGAAGGCATGTGGTCCTGGGTGGCTCATCGAGTCACTGGCGTCCTCATCTTCTTCTTCCTGTTCGTACACGTGCTCGACACCGCTCTCGTCCGGGTCTCTCCCGAGGCCTACGACGACGTCGTCGCGACCTACAAGACGCCCATCGTCAACGTGATGGAGTACGGCCTGGTGGCCGCCATCCTCTTCCACGCGCTCAATGGCCTGCGGGTCATCGCTGTGGACTTCTGGGCCAAGGGCCCGAAGTACCAGAAGCAGATGCTGTGGACCGTTATGGGCGTCTGGGTCGTGCTGATGGCCGGTGCCTTCTACCCCGTGCTGCAGCACACCCTGCGCACGCTGTTCGGGAGCTGATGAGGCGAGATGTCTGCTGAGACGACTCCTGCGAACGACGCGGTGTCCCTGTACGACGTGGACCACCCGGCCCCGGTGATCGAGCCGCCGCGCAAGCGCACCGGCAAGACCCCGAAGTCGACCCGTACCAACTTCGAGCTGTACGGCTGGCTGTTCATGCGGCTGTCCGGCATCGTCCTGGTCGTCCTGGTCCTGGGCCACCTGCTGATCCAGCTGATGCTGGACGGCGGTGTCTCCAAGATCGGCTTCGCGTTCGTGGCCGGCCGCTGGGCCTCGCCGTTCTGGCAGGCGTGGGACCTGATCATGCTGTGGCTGGCCATGCTGCACGGCGCCAACGGTCTGCGCACCGTCATCAACGACTACGCGCAGCGGGACAACACCCGCTTCTGGCTGAAGATGCTGCTGTACACCGCCACGGTGTTCACCGTCCTTCTGGGCACGCTGGTGATCTTCACCTTCGACCCGAACATCCGCTAGGCACGGGGCTGCGAGAATCATGAAGATCCACAAGTACGACACCGTCATCGTCGGCGCCGGCGGCGCGGGCATGCGCGCGGCCATCGAGTCGACCAAGCGCAGCCGCACCGCGGTCCTGACGAAGCTCTACCCGACCCGCTCCCACACCGGCGCCGCACAGGGCGGCATGGCCGCCGCCCTCGCGAACGTCGAGGAGGACAACTGGGAGTGGCACACCTTCGACACGATCAAGGGCGGCGACTACCTGGTCGACCAGGACGCCGCCGAGATCCTCGCGAAGGAGGCCATCGACTCGGTCCTCGACCTCGAGAAGATGGGCCTGCCGTTCAACCGCACGCCGGACGGCACGATCGACCAGCGCCGCTTCGGCGGTCACTCCCGTAACCACGGTGAGGCCCCGGTCCGCCGGTCCTGCTACGCCTCGGACCGCACCGGCCACATGATCCTCCAGACGCTGTACCAGAACTGCGTCAAGGAGGGCGTGGAGTTCTTCAACGAGTTCTACGTGCTGGACCTGCTGCTCCAGGACGTCGACGGGGTGAAGAAGTCCGCGGGCGTCGTCGCGTACGAGCTGGCCACCGGCGAGATCCACGTCTTCCAGGCGAAGGCGATCATCTTCGCGTCCGGCGGCACCGGCAAGTTCTTCAAGGTGACCTCCAACGCGCACACCCTGACCGGTGACGGCCAGGCGGCCGCCTACCGTCGCGGGCTGCCGCTGGAGGACATGGAGTTCTTCCAGTTCCACCCGACGGGCATCTGGCGCATGGGCATCCTCCTGACCGAGGGTGCGCGCGGCGAGGGCGGCATCCTTCGCAACAAGGACGGCGAGCGCTTCATGGAGAAGTACGCGCCCGTCATGAAGGACCTCGCCTCGCGTGACGTCGTCTCGCGCTCCATCTACACGGAGATCCGCGAGGGCCGCGGCTGCGGTCCCGAGGGCGACCACGTCTACCTCGACCTCACGCACCTGCCGCCGGAGCAGCTGGACGCCAAGCTCCCGGACATCACCGAGTTCGCGCGGACCTACCTCGGTATCGAGCCCTACACGGACCCGATCCCGATCCAGCCGACCGCGCACTACGCCATGGGCGGCATCCCGACCAACGTCGAGGGCGAGGTGCTGGCCGACAACACCACTGTCGTGCCGGGCCTGTACGCCGCCGGCGAGGTCGCCTGTGTCTCCGTGCACGGCGCCAACCGCCTGGGCACCAACTCGCTCCTGGACATCAACGTCTTCGGGCGCCGGGCCGGCATCGCCGCCGCCGAGTACTCCGCGGACGCCGACTTCGTCGAGCTGCCCGAGGACCCGGCGAAGCTCGTCGTCGAGCAGGTGGAGCGGCTGCGCACCTCCACCGGCAACGAGCGGGTGGCGGAGCTGCGCAAGGAGCTCCAGGAGTGCATGGACGCCAACGTGATGGTGTTCCGCACCGAGCAGACGATCAAGACGGCCGTCGAGAAGATCGCCGAGCTGCGCGAGCGGTACCTGAACGTGTCCATCCAGGACAAGGGCAAGCGCTTCAACACCGACCTGCTGGAGGCCATCGAGCTGGGCAACCTGCTCGACCTGGCCGAGGTCATGGCCGTGTCCGCGCTCGCCCGCAAGGAGTCCCGCGGCGGTCACTACCGCGAGGACTACCCCAACCGCGACGACGTCAACTTCATGCGGCACACCATGGCGTACCGCGAGGTGGGCGCAGACGGCACGGAGTCGATCCGCCTCGACTACAAGCCGGTCGTGCAGACCCGCTACCAGCCGATGGAGCGTAAGTACTGATGAGCACCCCGACCATCGACAAGCACTCCGCGGCGCTGGATGCGGCCGAGGACGGCGCGTCCCACCTGATCACGGTCACCTTCCGGATCCGCCGGTTCAACCCGGAGATCTCGGAGGACGCCAGCTGGCAGGACTTCCAGCTGGAGATCGACCCCAAGGAGCGCGTCCTGGACGCCCTCCACAAGATCAAGTGGGACCAGGACGGTTCGCTGACCTTCCGGCGTTCCTGCGCCCACGGCATCTGCGGTTCCGACGCCATGCGCATCAACGGCAAGAACCGCCTCGCCTGCAAGACGCTGATCAAGGACATCAACCCCGAGAAGCCGATCACCATCGAGGCCATCAAGGGCCTGACGGTGCTGAAGGACCTTGTCGTCGACATGGAGCCCTTCTTCCAGGCGTACCGGGACGTGATGCCGTTCCTGATCACGACCGGCAACGAGCCGACCCGTGAGCGCCGGCAGTCCGCCGAGGACCGCGAGCGCTTCGACGACACCACCAAGTGCATCCTGTGCGCCGCGTGCACGTCCTCGTGCCCGGTGTTCTGGAACGACGGCCAGTACTTCGGCCCGGCGGCGATCGTCAACGCGCACCGCTTCATCTTTGACAGCCGTGACGAGGGTGGCGAGCAGCGTCTCGAGATCCTCAACGACAAGGACGGCGTCTGGCGCTGCCGCACGACCTTCAACTGCACGGACGCCTGCCCGCGCGGTATCGAGGTCACCAAGGCCATCCAGGAAGTGAAGCGCGCGCTGATCACGCGGCGGTTCTGACCTTGCGGCTACACCACATCCGCTCTCGCGGAGGTGGCTGCCCGCCGTACGGGTTCCTCGATTGACGGTTGCTGTATGAGCGGGAAAGGGCCTCGCTTCCATGAAAGGAAGCGAGGCCCTTCGGCGTTCCCGGGGGTTGTCGTTCCGTCCCCCGCCGCCGGATAGACCAGCACCGGCTCCAGCGTGTCGTCCGCGAGCGCCACCGGATCGTCCCGGCAGAAGTACGACGGGACGAAGACCAGCCCCCGCCCCTCCAGGTGCAGTTCCCGCTCCACCGGATAGTCGACCTCCAGCACCGGTGGCCGCCAGCGCATCGCCGGCCCGAACGTCCGCAGCATCGCCTCCGCACCCGCCTCGCTCAGCGCATGCCGCCGCAACGCCCGGTCCCGGCCGACCCGTTCGGTGATCGCCGGCCAGCCCGGAGCGATGGCGCGGTGGTGGTACGTGCGCAGGCTGCGGGCCAGATGGCGCAGCGCGGCCGGTTCGCCCGCGGCGATGTCCCGGGTCCAGGCCGGCAGCGCCCGCTGTCCGGCCAGTACGGCCAGCTCGGTGCGCAGCCGCGTCCGCGGGGTGCTCATCACGGCCTCCAGGCCCGGCTCGACGCCGTCCGAGGCGGCGGGCGGGGTGAGGAAGTCCGGGAAGTAGCCGTGCTGCGGGACCAGCGGGAACAGGGTGCGCAGCGGTCCCGGGCCGTGCCGCACCGCGTGCCGGCGCCAGGCGGCGAGCGCGGGCTCGGCCCGGCTCTCGCGCAGCGCATGCAGGCTCAGCATGGTCTCCCACAGTGGATCGGCGCCCTCGGCCACGCTCGTACGGGCCAGATCCTGCGCGGTGAAGTGCACTCGGAGCACGTCATCCCCCGGTGTCGATGACCCCCGGCAGTCACCATTGGCGGCCGGGGACGCCGCCTCCCCCGGCAGCGTGCACACGAGGATCCGTCGGCGGGCCGTCTGCCGCAAGCGGGACACGCGGGCGGCGTGGGGAGGGTGGGACGAGAATTCCGGGGCGGCCGGTCAGACCGACCGGAGCGCCGTCATGGCCGGCGCCTCGTCCTGTGCCCGCCGCTGCCGCATGACCTGCGCATACGCGGTGAGTGCGGTCCAGCGCCGGGCCAACTCGCGTATTCTCGCGTCCAGTTGAGGCATCTGTCGCTCCGGCGCGCCGGCGGAGAACGCGCACGGGATCGGGCCCGGCCCGCCCTGGGCGCAGGGCTGCGGCTCGCCGATCCGCGTGCGGTGCCGTCCCGGTGCCCCGCGTTCCCCCGGCTCCCGCTGTGACTCAGTTCTCCCTGGGCCGACTTGACCTTCACACCGGTGTCAAGCGGCACGCTCTTCGTCATGACCGACATGTCCACGGCCCCGCGGATTCCCGCTCCGGCGACTCCGGCAGCTTCCCTCCCGCCCCTGTCCACCACCGTCACCGGCGCGCCCACCGGCCCCGGCATCCTCCTGGCCCACGGCGCGACCGGCAGCATCGCCTCGAATTACGGGCAGCTGATCCCCGTACTGGCGGAGTCCGGCCACCGTGTCGTGGCCCCCGACTACCCGGGCTCGGGCGACACCCCGCGCGCCACCGGCCCGCTGTCCCTGGACGGCCTGGCCGATGCCCTGGTCGCCGAGGCCACCGCCAACGGGCTGGAGACCTTCACTCTGATCGGCTACTCGCTGGGTACGGCGGTGTCCGTACGGGCCGCCGCCCGGTACCCCGAGCGGGTGCGCGGTCTCGTTCTGACGGCCGGACTCGCCAAGGCCGACGCCCGCGCGTCCCTCTGGGTCGATCTGTGGCTGGGCCTCCTGGAGCGCGGCGACCACGCCGCTTTCGCGCAGGCGGGGACGCTCGCCTGCCTGGCCCCGGAGTACCTCGATGCGCTGTCCCCGGAGGCGCTGCGGGCCGCACTGGACCCGGACCCGGCGCGGCCGCCCCGCGGCTCCGCCGAACAGGCCGCGCTCGTCCGCGTCCTGGACACCACCGCCGATCTCCCCGGCATCGCCGTCCCCACCCTGGTCATCGCCACGACCCACGACCCCCTCATCCACCCCTCCCTGTCCCGTTACCTGGCCGACCACATCCCCGGCGCCGAGTACGCCGAGATCGCCACCGGGCATCTGCCGATGGTCGAGCGCCCCGAGGAGTGGCACGGGCTGATCGCGGAGTTCCTCGCCCGGCACCGCCTGTGACGTCCGGTCCGGCTCCCGATTAGGGTCGTCTGCGTGGACGATGCGACGACGAGCGGTGGGCGGGCGCCGAGGGCGGGGGGCTCCGGGAGGCCGGCGGGCAGCGGCAGCGGCAGCGGCAGCGGCAGCGGCAGCGGCAGCGGCAGCGGCAGCGGCAGCGGCAGCGGCAGCGGCAGCGGCAGCAAGAGCGAACAGACCCGGCGGCTGATCCTGCAGACCGCGCTGCGCCTCTTCCGGGAGCGCGGTTACGACAAGACCACCATGCGGGCCATCGCCCAGGAGGCCGGGGTCTCCGTCGGCAACGCGTACTACTACTTCGCCTCCAAGGAGCATCTGGTCCAGGGCTTCTACGACCAGATGGCCGAGGAGCACGCGGCCGCCGTCCAGGGCGTTCTCGCGCAGGAGACCGGGCTGGCGCGGCGGCTGCGCGGGGTGCTGCTGGCCTGGCTGGACATCGCCGAGCCGTACCACGAGTTCGCCGCCCAGTTCTTCAAGAACGCCGCGGACCCGGCCAGCCCGCTCAGCCCGTTCTCCGACGAGTCCGAGGGCCCCCGCGAGGCCGTCATCGATCTGCACCGTCGCCTCCTGGAGGGCGCCGACATCAAGGCGGATCCCGAACTCGCCGAGCAGCTGCCCCGGTTGCTGTGGCTGCAGCAGATGGGCTTGGTCCTCTACTGGGTGCACGACCGCTCCGAGCACTGCGCCCGCAGCCGGGCCCTGGTCGAGCGCACCTCTCCGCTGGTCGCCCGCGCCATCGCCGCCTCGCGCTTTCGCGTCCTGCGGCCGCTGGTGCGGGAAGTGACGGATGTGCTGAGCGAGTTCCTTCTCCCGGCCGGGAGCCGGGCCGCGCCCGGCCACCCCTCGTCGGCCAACCCTGAGACCGTCACCGACAACTCATGACTTTCGTCGGTACCGGGCGTGATCGCCCGTCCGTACGCTCGCCTCATGAAACGAATTCGCCGTAGTGCAGCCGTTTTGACCGCTCTTGCTCTCGCGCTGCCGCTGCCGGTCGTCGCGGCGGGCACGGTCTTCGCGGCGCCGCCGGCCCCCGCGACCGCGGCCCCCGCTTCGGCCGCCGCCCCTTCGTCCGTACAGCTCGAACTCCCCCGCCCCACCGGCCCCTACGCCATAGGGCGCGACACCCTGCACATGGTCGACACCTCGCGCCGGGATCCGTGGGTGCCGTCCGCCGGGGCACGCGAGCTGATGGTGTCGATGTACTACCCGGCCGTCGCCGGCGGCGGTGGCGCGACCGCGCCCTATATGACCACCGAAGAGGCCCGGCTCCTCCTCGAAAAGCAGAAGCCGGCCAAGAACTTCCCGCCCGAGGTCCTCTCCGGCACCCGCACCAACGCCCGTACCGCCGCCCGCCCTTCGGAGGGCAGACACCCCCTGGTGGTGCTCTCCCCGGGCTTCAGCCTCAACCGCGCCACCCTCACCCTGCTCGCGGAGGATCTGTCCTCCCGCGGCTATGTGGTGGCCGTCGTTGACCATGCCTACGAATCCTTCGGTACGGCCTTCCCCGGCGGTCGCACCCTCACCTGCGTCGCCTGCGACACGGTGGAGAGCGCGCCGACGGACGAGGCGTCGAGGAAGCTGATGGCGAAGGTCGCGGACGGCCGGGCGGCCGATATTTCCTTCGTCATCGACCAGTTGACGGGCCGCCGTGGCGGCCGGGAGGGCGCTCCCGCCCGGAAGTTCTCCCACCTGATCGATGCCCGGCGGATCGGGGCGGCCGGGCACTCCATCGGGGGCAACAGCGCGGCCACCGCCATGGCCGGTGACCAGCGGGTCCGTGCCGGGGTGAACATGGACGGCACCTTCTTCTCCGGTGCCTCCGGCCCCGCCCTGGGCGGTCGCCCGTTCCTGATGCTCGGCACCAAGGCCGGTCATTCGCCCGATTCCCAGGACGCCAGCTGGCCGGAGTACTGGAAGAAGCTGGACGGCTGGAAGCGCTGGCTGACCGTCGCCGATGCCGGCCACTTCACCTTCATCGACCTGCCGGTCCTGGGCGCCCAGGTCGGGATGAGCGACCCCGAGGCCCCGCTCTCCGGCAAGCGGTCCGGCGAGATAACCCGCGATTATGTGGGCGCCTTCTTCGATCAGCAGCTGCGCGGCATCCACCAGCCGCTGCTGGACGGGCCGTCGGCGGCCAACCCCGAGGTCACCTTCCAGAACCCCTGACCCCTGACCGGGAGCCGTTTCCGACCGCGCCGAGGCGGAGTCCGCCGCCCGCCCTGCCTCACCAGGCCGGGCGGCGGCTGCCCACCGCCCACGGCACACCGCAGGCGCTCAAGCACCCCGCCGCATCATCAGGGCGCTCTTGGTCCGCTTCGTGAGTCCGGCCTGCTGCGCCTGTGCGATGCGCCCGGCGTCGGCCTCTTCACGTCGCCGGGCGGTCTTGTCCCAGTCCGCCGGCTTCATGAACAGCATCGACTTGCTTCCGGGCAGCACCAGGACGCCGCCGAAGGGCAGGTCACCCGCAACCCATGCCCCCTCTTCCGTGCCCTCCGGCCACCGGCGGCGTCCGGCCGCGTTGACCGCCAGCATCAACGGCGCCCCGTGCTGCCCGCGCGTCGTCACACGGACCTCGAGGACGTCGCCGTACCGGGTCCATCGCTCCCGCTTCCTGACCACCCGGGGGTGGAATTCCAGCGGATAGCCGCGGAGCACTCGCGCGCACTGAACCACGCGGATCCCGTACGCCAAGCGGTACAGCATGGAGATCAACACGAACAGGCCGGCCGGTATGCACAGCGTGACAAAGAAGGAATTCAGTCCCAGCAGGCGATTCAGCGTTACCGGGATTGCCACAAGAACAGCGGCGATCAGCAGATGCAGGGCAATGAAGATGGCCAGGGAACGATAATTGGCCCTCAAGATCTGCGCCACGTCAGGAGCCTCGGGTGGTGCCGAATCCTGCGGGTCGTACGCCATAACACTCTCCTTCTGGGTCGGCTACGGCTAACCGAACGGGTTCTTAGTCGTGTCGGCCGCTGTGCCCGGGCCCGTACCTTCGGCCCCGTTCGCCTCTTCAGCAGGCGACGGGTCGGTGAACGACACCGCGTGCCCGACACCCAGCAGCACATCACGGTATTCGTCGGCCAGTTCCAGAGCAGGCGTGACCAGCTGTACCACGACGATGTCGGAGGTACCTGGGCCGGTTACCGCGATCGTGCCCTGCCAGACGGGTTCCTCGTGAAGACTTCCGTCCTCTTCCGGGGGCGTGCCCGGCGTGACCGTGCGTCGGGTCTCGACGGCCAGGAAGCCTGTACCACACGGCAGCTCCAGAGGCTGGACGTCCTTGTCCGGGTCCTCGGCGGCCGCCACCGCCATATCGGCCAGTGCCAGGGTCGCATTCACGCCCTGAGCGGCCACGGTGGAAAACGTCAGAACGGAAGAGGCGAAACCGCCCTCGTCATCCGGGTGCAGACCGATGGCACAGCCCTGGACGTTGTGGGAATTCAGCGCCGTCACCACGCCGGCATAGAACCGGAGCACCCGTTCTGCCTGTCCCCTGGCCTCCTCAGGCAACCCGAGTATGTGGTTCACCAATGCCATGAGCTGTTCGACCGGAGGGTCGAGGTCCAACGGCAAATAGCCGTGCGGAAGTCCGTACCAGTAGGCCGGTGCCGGACCACTCATCGGCTCTGTCCAGAGATCAGTCACTGCCGCATCCACCTTTCAGGGACCATGTCAACGCGCCTCACAACCAGCCGAACAAGCCTGCGATGTCGTGGGCTGTGGCAGCGGCCTTGGTGCTCTCCGCGGTGTTGTGGCCCGCCCCTTCCTCCGGAAGAACTCCCAGGCTCTCCATGGACGACATCACGTTTGCGCCGACGTTCAATCCACCGGCGCTGATGGCCCCCATCATCTTGGCGGAGCCACTGGCGGTTTCACGAGCCGCCCGCCAGGCATCGGAGACCTCGCTGACAGCCTGCGTTTTGAAGGCCGGGACTATTTCCTTGAAGAATGCGGCCCCCTTTTCGGCATTCGACACGCCCACACCCAACCGGCCGGCCAAACTCACGCCCTCGCCGACTTCTCGCCCTGCGGCAGCCAACGCAGATCCCCCTGGGATCATGCCAACGGCATCGCCGGCCATGGAGGCATACGCGGAGAAGATCTCCATGCCGCTCCCTTTGAACATCAACGCATCTCTGAACTTGGGATCGGAGAGGTTCTTGGTCATCGAGGCGGCGCTTGCCACCACTGCGATGCCCGCGAAGAGCGGAGTGAGCGGAGTGGGGAAGAGGGCCAGCATCCCCGCGATGGCGCCGATGGTTCCCGCATGCTCGTAGAGGAACCCGGCAACTGCCTTGATCCCGTCCCAGATCGCATCGACGGCCTTGCTCAGCCAGCCGGGCTCCTTCGGCGCCAATTTGTCGGTGGCACCGTCCAACTCCTTGGCCACCGTGCGCGCCTGGTCACCATGCGTGGTTTCCAGGGTGTGCGCCTTGGTGATGACGTCGCTGTACGCCTGATTGGCGTGGTTCAGCTGGGTAGTTGCCTCGTTCAGGCTGCGTTCGGCGGCCCTGAGCCGTTCCGTGGCCGCGTCCGCCTCCGCCTGTGAGGGGAATTCCTGGCCGGCGAGCTTGAGGTCCGGGTGCTGCTCAGCCTGGGCGTGATGAGCCTTGGCCTTCTCCGCCGCCGACTTCTTCTCACCGGCCGCATCGTCGTACTTCTGTGCCAGATCACGATTGGCCGACAGATGGTCGTCCCAGATCTTCAGCTGGGACGACGCCTTCTCCAGCGAGCGGGCGGCATTCTTGATGTACGTCGGCAACTCGCCGTCGATCGCTTCCCGGAACGCATCGGCCGCGTCTCCCTGCCAGTAGCTGCTCTCTCCGATCAGCTTTTCGAGCTGGCTGTGGCAACTGCGCAGAGCCGTTGCCGCCGAGGTGACCTTGCGCTGCAGTGCACCGACCTCACCCGGCACGCCGGGGACGGGGTTCCAGCCGAGGTGCAAATAAGGATTCGTGGCCATTACTTCGAACCCCCGTGACCGCTCGTCGCTTTGCTCGCGATCGCCTTGAGCGTCTTCTCCAAGGCTTCTTCGACCTCTTCGTAGCTCTGCTTGTTGGCCTTCACGCCCTTGCTGATGGCGTCGACCATCTTCTTGGTCTGTTCAGACCCGTATTTCCAGCGTTCCTGGAAACCGTCACACGCTTCGTCGAGCTCGTCCGTGCCTATCTGGTCGGCACGGACATGCGAAAGCGCCGTCCTGGCCTCGTTGAGCTCCTTGACGCAACCCTCAAGCGCTTTGAGGAATTGCCCCAATTGATCCACATCCGCCTTGAAGTGGTCCCCCATACCCGGATTCCCCTCGCGCTGTCAACTGATTGATCAAGGTTACCCTGCGTATCGCGCCCTTCAGCCGAGGCCGCCGCCTCAGCCCCAGTTCTGACCGCCGGTGTTCCTGCGGCGACGGGACACGAGGACGAAGGCGACGACGGCCGCAATGACCAGCAGGACACCGGCGCCAATGCCGCCGTAGAGCAGGGCCTTGTTGAGGATTTCCTTGCCGCCCGCCGGCGGGTTGGGATCGCTCTCCCCGACGTCCAGCTGGGCAGACGCCTTCTTCTTCGGCATCGGCAGCGGGCCCTCCTTCGGGCCCGCTGGGATGTCCTTGCGGAGCGCGGGGCCGGGCTGGATGTAGCCGTAGCCGTAGCGGACGTCCGGCAGCTTGAGATGCTTGGCCTTCTCGTCCTGGGCCAGGCCAGCCGTCTTCACCAGGCGGTTGGCGATCTGGCCCGGGGTGAGGTCGGGGAACTTCTCCTTGAGGAGGGCGACTGCGGCGGAGACGTAGGCGGTGGCCTGCGAGCTGCCTTGCGCGTATCGGTAGCCCGTGTCGCTCGTGCCGGCCGCGGCCGGGATGTGCACCCCGGGCGCGAGCAGATCGGTGTCGGAGTTGTAGTTGTTGAACTCGGCCGACTCGCCGTACTGGTCAACCGCACCGACGCCGATCACGCCGGGGCAGTGCACCGGATAACTCCGGTCGGTCAACGCCTCGTTGCCCACTGCGGCTACGACCACGACGCCCTTCGAGAGGGCGTAGTTGATGGAGTCACACTCATCGCCGCCCTGCCCCGCACCGCCGTAGGACATGTTGATGACGTCGGCGCCGTGATCCACGGCCCAGCGAGTGGCTTGGGCGCCCTTGCCGTACGCCGGGATCGGAAGGATCTTGGCATCGGGGGCCAGCCCCTTGATGCCTTCTGATCCGCCAGGACCGTGCCCGTGTCCCGCGATGAGCGAGGCCATGGAGGTACCATGGTCGCGAATGTCCTTTTCACCCTCATCGAGGTTCTTCGCGCCCTCGGCCTCGGCCGCCTTACCGAATTCCGGTTCCGGCAGGAACTGGCCCTTGAGGTCTTGGTGGGTCTCCCGGAAGCCACTGTCGATCACGGCCACCGTCACACCCTTCCCGGTGGCCTCCTTCCAGAGCTGATCGGCCCCGAACGCCTGCAACGGCCACAGGTGCTTACGCGCTTGATCCGCGGAGGCGGTACCGCTCGCGGCAAGCAGCAACGCGCCGGTCAGTGCGGCACCCACCGTCGCGCGCAGTGTTCGGGTGACCCTCATGCCTTGGCTCCTTCTCGCAGTGCTGTCCGCACGGCAGTGTTCCATTCGAGGAAAAGCCCCGCACCTTCGGTGCGGGGCTGGTTCTCACCTGCCGCCGTACGACGATGTCGTCCGGCTACTCGATGACGCGGGGCGCCACATTACGTTGCGGAGTCCACGTCTCTTCTTCCTCCACCAGGTAGTCGGGACGCTGGCCGCGCTCCTTCTCCTGGTTGTCCTTGCCCTTGGCTCCGGGAGCGCCAGCCATGCCCGCCTGCTTGCCGCCACGGCTGCGATGCAGAGCCGAGCCGCCCTGCTTGGTGCCTCCCCCGGGACCGCCCGGCTTGCCGACCACGCCGCCGCGAGTACGCGCCTGCGCACCGCTGCGTCCGACCGCGCCCGTCTTACCGTCGCCCTTGGCACCGCCCACGCCGCCGCCCATGCCCGGCATGCCGCTGCGCATACCCCCCGCGCCGCGACCGCCACCGGGGCTCATGCGGGAGCCACCCGGGCCCATACGGCCGCCAGGCATTCCGAAGGGCCCCGGCGGCATCGCGCCGTTGGCGCCACCGCCCTGCCCGCCGATAACGCCGGGTCCGCTGTACTGCGCACCGCCGCCGTAGTCGCCGGCCATCGGGGGCGGAGTCATTTGGCCGCCCGCAACGCCGTCGAGGCCGGTGTGCACCGGCAGATGCGGTCGGCCGGTGTGGGAACCGTCGAAACCGACATGGCCCGATCCGCCGCCCACGAGGTTGGACTGGTGCGGTGTGATCGATGAGGGATCCGGGTGATACCGATCGGCCGGATTGGGCATGCGCACCGGGCGCGGATGCGGGTGGTCGGAGGGCTCCGTCGGCCAGTCGCCGTGGAGGCCGCCGTCCTCGGGGATGTCCTGCAACCCCTTCCCGTGCGCCTTGTAGTGAGCCGCCAGCTCATCCATCACGATGACCGCCTCGACCTGGCGCTCCTTGGTCAGGGAGAGCTTGTCCCGGTTGAGCTCCAGCGCCTGGCGAGCGTCCATCTTCGGGTTCGCCATGTCCCGTTTGAACTGCGAGTCGTCGCCGCTCTCGTCCGTGAACCGGTCCCACTTGCCCGGGTCGTGGATCTTCGACATGGCCGTCTTGGCCTGGCGAAGGTTGTACGAGATGCTGGATTGCGGCCCCGACTGGCGCGAACCGATCAACTTCGTCTCGGTCTTCCGGGCATGCCGGTACGTCCTGTCGATCTTGTCGAGCACCTTGAGGGCTTCCTTGCGGAACGCCTCGGCCGCCGTGCCTTCCCAATGCGCCGACGCATGGTCGACGGCATCCAGGAACTTCTTACGGATACCGCCCTGCCCGTCCTCCCCACCGAGCAGGTCGGCGGACTTACGCCAGTGATCACCGGCGGTCTCAAGCGTCTCGGGGTTGGCGTTCTCGATCATCTTCCGGAGCGCGTCGATGCCGTGGTGATGGAAGTCAGAATCGGAGTGCGGGGTCAAGGGCTCACCCTTGAACGAGTTCAGCTTGTTTTCCCGGTCCTTCTGCTCCTGCTTCTGCACCTCCTCCCGATGACGCTTCGCGTATTCCTGAGAGTCGTGGTACTCCTGCGCGCCGCCGGCCACACCGGCCCCCCTTCATCATCATGACTCTCGTTGTCATGACTCTCGTTCTCGTCCCTGCACCGCTGCGGAGGATCAGCCGTTCATCGTGGCCTTGGTCTCGTGATCCTGATCCTCGTAGGCCCCACGGCTCGCCTCTGTCTTGTCCCCGAATTTGCTGGTGAGGTGGGTGAGCGCCTTGACGACGTCCTTCAGGTACCCCTGCATGTGGTCATGAGCGCGGGAGAGCTCCTCCGCCTCCTGGAAATTGACCCCGAAGGCCGACTTCGGGATGTTCGTTCCGTACTCCACATTCTGGTTGGTTTCGTTCATATCGCCCTGAAGGTGCCGAAGCCTCCGTACGACACTGTCCAGCTCGTCGAGGTCGACCTTGAATTGCTCGCCCATGACCACTCTCCCCGTTACCTGCGCGTCGCGCCTGCCCCCGTCACGCCGCCCGGCCGCCGCGTCAAGAGCGGGGCCAAGGTATGGGCAGCGTAAAGTCAATAAAGAATACGGAGTTGGCCGCCGCGATAGCAAGATCGTAAGTCGCGATCTGTCCGATTGGGGGGATATTGCGACCGGGTTTGTCGACAGGCTGTTATCCAATACCCGTCCGGGGTGCTGTCAACCCTTCACACGGCGCGCCGGAAGGCTCGCTCCGGGCCTCTTCTACGCCTGCGTCGCGGCCAGTTGCACGACGGTGACGTCCGGCGGCGCACCCACCCTCACCGGCGGGCCCCAGGCGCCCGCGCCGCGGGTGACGTACAGCTGGGTGTCGCCGTAGCGCGCCAGGCCCGCGACGGTGGGATTGGTGGCCGCGGCGAGGTAGGTGACGGGCCACATCTGGCCGCCGTGGGTGTGGCCGGAGAGCTGCAGATCCACGCCGTGCCGGGCGGTGTCGTGGATGGTGACGGGCTGATGTGCCAGCAGGACGACAGCGCGGGCCGTGTCCCGGCCGCCGAGGGCCCGGCCGTAGTCCGGTCCGGCGTGCTCGCTCTCGCCTGCCAGGTCATTGATCCCGGCGAGACCGAAACCGGGAAGTTCGGTGCGCGCATTCTCCAGCGGATGGACGCCCAATTCCCTTACATGATCGACCCATTGCGCGGCACCCGAGTAATACTCGTGATTTCCCGTGACGAAGTACGACCCGTAACGGGATTCCAGCGCGCGCAGCGGCTCGGCGGCCGGTCCGAGGTCGGGGACGCTGCCGTCCACCAGGTCGCCGACGATGGCCACCAGGTCCGGGCCCGTCCGGTTGATCGTGTCGACGATGCGCCGGGTGTGGGCGCGGCCGAGGACCGGGCCCAGGTGGATATCGCTGACGACGGCGATGCGGAAGCCGTGTGCGCTGCGCGGCAGTTTGGCCAGCGGGACGGTGACGCGCTTCACCCGGGGGCCGCGCAGGGTCGTCGCGGTGCCGTATCCGACGGTGGCGACGGCGGCGAGGGACGCGCCGGCCGCCACCGCCCGCGCGACGAAGAGCCGGCGGGGCGGCGTGGGAAGCGGCGGCAGGGCGGGCGTGCGGGGAGGGAGCAGGGTGGGTGTGGAGGGGGCGGTGCGGGGCGGTGCGGGATCGGGCGCGTCAGGCGTGTCAGGCGTGTCAGGCGTGTCAGGCGTGTCAGGCGTGTCAGGGGCGATCGTGGTCGGCGCGGACCGCGGCGCCCCGGTCAGCCGCGGCCACACCGACAGCCACACGGCCCGTACGGCCTCCCCCACCAGCAGTGCCGGCACCAGATAGAGCACCAGCGCCAGCCACAGATAGCCCGGCCAGGCCAGCACCTGCTGCAGCAGGAACGGTGCGCCGAGCCGCCCGGCGAGCAGCGCGCCGAGGGCGACCAGCGGGAGGGCGAAGGCCGCGGCGGTGCCCGCGCGGCGCGCCCGGCCGCCGGGCGCGGTGGTATCGCGGACCAGCCGGCACCACAGATAGCGGTGCACGCCGAAGAACAGCCCGAGGACCGGGACCACGATCAAGGCGAAGATCACGCCGACTCCCCAGATTGCCGAACGCCTGTCGGACCGGCACGTTATAGCGCCCCACGGTGAGGGAGCCGGCGCGGCCCGCATCCCTCACCCCGCGAGCCGTGGCAATCACCGTTCCCGGACGCCGAGTTGGGCACACCGCCGGTTCCGCCGCTGCCATGATGGCGCGATGACGACATTCGACGGCGCCCGGATCGAGTTCTGCGAGGAACAGTGGGGCGAGGACGGCAAGATGGGGCTCACCCTCGCGGTCCTGGGGCGGACCGCCGAGGGCCGGTGGCTCGCCGAGGCCGACGCGCGGTGCTCGCTGGCCGGTCTCGATGACATCGATCTGCTCGCGGAGAACTGCGGCTGTCTGTTCGTCAGCGAGGACAGTCGGCAGGACGCGACCGACCTGCTGGCCGCGGCATTCCCGGGTGCCGGCGTCCACTGCTACGAAGCGGACGAGGACCCCGGGCCGACGCTCGGGACGGCGGACGCGTCCCCCTTGTGGGAGTACGAGGTCAACTGGGCCCCGTGCGAGAACTGCCCGGAGGCGTGACCCCGGTCACTCGTCCGTCGTCGACGTCGACGCGGTCTGCGCCGCCTCGCGCCGCAGCGCCCGCACTCCCCGGAACCCGATCACCCCGATCGCCGTCCCCAAGAGAAAGGACGTCACCGCGAGCAGCAGGTGCACCCAGAAATAGGCGGTCGGGTCGCCTGCCGCGTTGAAGGCGAGGCCGCTGGCGTCCTGCCACAGATTCTTGACGAAAGTGATCCAGATGAACCAGCTCCAGACCCCGAAGGCGAGCAGGAACCAGGACACGGGGCGAGAGAGCTTCATGGCTTCCAGTATGGGCAGGGGCTCCATCCGGCGGTCGGGTGGGGCACTCTTCCGTGGGGTGATGTCTGGCGCGGGCGACCGGCCGGGTACGTTCTGCGACGTGCCGACGACCATCGCCGCTCTCACGGCCTCCCGTCCTTCGAACCTTTCGGCCCCGTCAGCCCCTTCGAGCCCCTCGGCCCGTTCGAGTGCGCCCGACACGGCCGCGCCGCCGCGGCGCCCCGCGCGTGCCGTGGCCGGGCTGGCCGCCGCCGCGCTGCTGGCGTCCCCGCTGCTGGCCGGTACCGCGTACGCCGTTCCCGCGGACGGCAAGCAGCCGAAGGCCCCGGCGCCGCCCGCCAAGATGTCGGCGGTCGGCGGGGCCCGGCTGGGGCAGCCCGGCGTCCAGGTGGGGAAGGTGGCCGCCGGGGCGCCGAAGCTGCCGGGGCCGGCCGCGCTCACCGCCCGTTCGTGGATCATCTCGGACGCCGCGACCGGCGATGTGCTGGCCGCCAAGAATCCGCACTGGCGGCTCGCGCCGGCCAGCACGCTGAAGATGCTGTTCGCCGACACCGTGCTGCCGAAGTTCCCCAAGGACGAGAAGCGCAAGGTCAGGCCCGCCGACCTGGAGGGGATGGGCGTGGGCAGCAGCCTCGTGGGGATAAAGGAGAACCTCACCTACTCGGTGCACGACCTGTGGCTCGGGGTGTTCCTGCGCTCCGGCAACGACGCGGTGCACGCGCTGTCGGCGATGAACGGCGGCACCGAGGCCACGGTTGCCGAGATGCAGAAGCGCGCCAAGGAGCTGAACGCCACCGACACGCATGTCGTCACGCCGGACGGCTATGACGCGCCGGGGCAGGTCTCCAGCGCGTACGACCTGAGCCTGTTCGCCCGCGCGGGGCTGAAGAACGCCGACTTCCGTGAGTACTGCTCGACGGCGAGCGCGCAGTTCCCGGGTGATCCGGCGAAGAACGGCAAGCGGAAGACGTTCGGGATCCAGAACACCAACCGGCTGCTGAGCGGCGACTACGACATCAAGCCGTACCCGGGCATCGCGGGGGTGAAGAACGGCTCCACCACGAACGCCGGGTCGACGTTCACCGGGGTCGCCGAGCGCGGTGGCCGCAAGCTGCTCGTCACGGTCATGAATCCGCAGAAGAAGGAGCACAACGAGGCCTACCGGGAGGCCGCGCAGCTCCTGGACTGGGGATTCAAGGTGTCCGGGAAGGTCGAGCCGGTCGGGCGGCTGGTCGGGCCCAAGGACGAGGAGGACCGGGCGGCCGGTACGAAGCGGCACGGCGACGCCGGGAACGCGTCCGGGGACCGCGGAACGGCGTCGCAGGGCGCCGACGACGGCGGTGTCTGGACGACGGTGGGGATCGCCGGGGGCGTGCTGGTGCTGGGCGGGCTGGTGGCGCTGGGGGCGTTCCGGCGGCGGTCCCGTGGGGGCGCGGAGTAGCGGTCAGGCACGGGGGCGGGGCGCGGCCGGGTCCGGCTCCGCCCCCTTCGCCGGCTCCGGCTCCGGCTCGGGACCGGCCGCCGGTGTGGCCGTCCACGCCGCGCAGAACACCAGCAGCTTCGCCGTGAAGTTGATCCACAGCAGCAGGGCGATCGGGGTGCCGAAGGCCCCGTACATGCTCCGTGCGGCGACGCCCCGCAGATAGCCGCTGAGCAGCAGCTTCAGCAGTTCGAAGCCGATCGCGCCGATGAGTCCGGCGACCACGACGGCGCGGCGGGGCGGTTGGGCGCCGGGCAGTTTGGTCAGGACGAACGCCAGCAGCAGGAAGTCCGCGAGGACGGCGATGCAGAAGGCGGCGGCGGAGAGCAGTACGGAGCCGATGCCGCCCCGCTGCAGGCCGATGGCCTCGGCGACCTTGCCCACCGCGGCGGTCGCGAAGGTCGAGCAGGCGACGGAGACCAGTGCCACGCCGCCGAGACCGATCAGCAGCACACCGTCGCGGAGCTTGCCGACGAAGAAATTGGTGTCGGCGTTGTCCTTCTCCCACACCGCGCCCAGGCAGTCGCGCAGCGAGTCGACCCAGCCGATGCCGGTGAACAGCAGCAGCGCACCGGCGATCAGGCCGACCGTGCCGGCGTTGTTGACCAGGCCCGCCAGATCGAGTTGTGCGGAGATGCCGGGGACCTGCTCGGCGAGGTTGTCCTGGAGCTGGTGCAGTTGGCTGTCGGTCAGGAAGGCGGCGCCGATCGCGGCGCCGACGGTCAGCAGCGGGAAGAGCGCGATGAAGCTGGTGAAGGTGATCGCGGCGGCGAGCCGGGTCCAGTGCACCCGCTGCATGCGCTCGTAGGCGCGCCACGGGTGGGCGGCCATCAGCCAGGCCACGGCGGGCCGCAGCGCCGGTCCGATCACCGGCAGTCGGGTCAGCCAGTCCATGGGTCCTCCATGGGTCCCCTTCATTCGCCACAGCCGTCCGGAACACTAGCCTCCGCATACCCCGGAACGGCAGCGTCCCATACGTCGGGATGTCCGTAGGGCCGCAAATCAGCAGCGCCCCGGTGTTCCGGCGGCCGCCCTTGTAGGAGGGGCCGCGATCGCGCGGGACCGGCCCGGCTACGAAGCGGGCGCCGACGGCCGCGAAAGATCCGCCTGCCGCGGCACCCCGGCCGTCTGCGGACCGAACGGGTACTCCCGCTCCAGCCGCCACACCGCATCCGCGCCCTGCTGGTAGAGGGCGAAGGCGCCGATCGTCCAGGTGGCGGAGAAGTCGCTCAGGTCGGCGTGGGCCCGGTCCATCGCCTCCTCGGCGATGCCGTGCGCGACCGTGACGTGCGGGTGGTACGGGAAGGCCAGCTCGCGGGCGCACGGGCCGGAGGCGGCGCGGACGCGGGCCTGGAGGGCGGTGCAGCCCGCCTCGCCCTCGGCGACCTTCACGAAGACGACCGGGGAGAGCGGGCGGAAGGTGTCCGTGCCCTCCAGCCGCAGCGGGAAGGGCCGGAAGGAGGCGGCGACCTCGGCGAGGTGGGCGTCGATGGCGGGCAGGGCCTCCGCGCCGACCTCCGTCGGGGGAAGGAGGGTGATGTGGGTGGGGATGCCGTGCGCGGCGGGGTCCCCGAAGCTCTCCCGCTTCCTTTGGAGGAAGGTTCCGTAAGGCTCCGGGACCGCGATCGAAACGCCCAGTGTGACGGGCCCCACGGCGTTCTCCCTCCTGAAGTCCACAGCTCTCTGACGTCCCCGGGCGGCGCGCTCGCACGCACCGGCCGACGGGACCCTTTCACGCGCCGGCTCTCAGTGTGCCGGGTACGCGCCCGTGGCGGGCAGCGTCCTTGGTCCTGTTACCGGCGGGCACCTCGGCCCCCGGGCGGGGGGAGGGAGCCCTCGGCCGCCCGCGGAGCCGGCCGGTGGCCGGCCCCGCGGGTGTGCCGCTCAGTGCTTGGCCGGCAGGAATCCGAGCCGGTCATACGTGGTGGCGAGGGTCTCGGCGGCCACCGAACGGGCCTTCTCCGCACCCTTTGCCAAGATCGCGTCCAGCGTCTCGGCATCGTCCAGATATTCCTGCGTACGGTCCCGGAACGGTGTGACGAATTCGACCATCACCTCGGCGAGGTCGGTCTTGAGAGCGCCGTACATCTTGCCCTCGTACTGCCGCTCCAGCTCCGCGACGGACGTGCCGGTGAGGGTGGAGTAGATGGTGAGGAGGTTGGAGACGCCCGGCTTGTTCTCGGTGTCGTAGCGGATCACCGTGTCGGTGTCCGTCACCGCGCTCTTGATCTTCTTGGCGGTCGCCTTGGGCTCGTCGAGGAGGTTGACCAGGCCCTTGGGGGTGGACGCCGACTTGCTCATCTTGATCGACGGGTCCTGCAGGTCGTAGATCTTCGCCGTCTCCTTGAGGATGTACGGCGCCGGGAGCGTGAAGGTCTCGCCGAAGCGGCCGTTGAAGCGCTCGGCGAGGTCGCGGGTGAGCTCGATGTGCTGGCGCTGGTCCTCGCCGACGGGCACCTGATGGGCCTGGTACAGGAGGATGTCGGCGACCTGGAGGATCGGGTACGTGAAGAGGCCGACGGTGGCGCGGTCGGCGCCCTGCTTGGCCGACTTGTCCTTGAACTGCGTCATCCGGCCGGCCTCGCCGAAGCCGGTGAGGCAGTTCATGACCCAGGCCAGCTGGGCGTGCTCGGGGACATGGCTCTGGATGAAGAGGGTGCAGCGCTCCGGGTCGAGTCCGGCGGCCAGCAGCTGGGCGGCGGCCAGCCGGGTGTTGGCGCGCAGCTCGGCCGGGTCCTGCGGGACGGTGATCGCATGCAGGTCGACGACCATGTAGAAGGCGTCGTGGGACTCCTGCAGCGCCACCCACTGGCGGACTGCGCCGAGGTAGTTGCCGAGGTGGAACGAGCCGGCGGTGGGCTGGATTCCGGAGAGGACACGCGGACGGTCGAGAGCCATGGCACCGATTGTCTCAGGTCGGCGGGTGCTCGCGGGCGTGTGGTCGCGGAGTGGACGACGGTGCGGCGGCCGGGCCTTCGGAGGGACCGGCCGCCGGCTGCCGGAGCACGGCCGGCGGCCCGTCCGTCCGTGGTCAGTCGCCGGTCGGCAGCCCGGGGGCCGGGTACGCGGCCATCAGCTCCGCGACCTCCCCGCGGATCGCGGTCAGGGCGGCCTCGTCACCCGTCCCCGCGGCCTTCACCCCGCGGTCGATCCACTCCGCGACCTGCGGCATCCGGTCCGCGCCCAGGCCCCGCGAGGTGAGCGACGGGGTGCCGATGCGGATGCCGGAGGGGTCGAAGGGCTTGCGGGGGTCGAAGGGGACGGTGTTGTAGTTGACGACGATCCCGGCGCGGTCCAGGGCCTTGGCGGCGACCTTGCCCGGTACGTCCTTGGACGTCAGGTCGATCAGCACCAGGTGGTTGTCCGTACCGCCGGAGACCAAGTCGAAGCCGCGCGCCAGCAGCGCCTCGGCGAGCGCCTTGGCATTGGCGACGACGGCGTGCGCGTACTGCGCGAAGGCGGGCGCGGCGGCCTCGCGCAGGGCGACCGCGATGGCGGCGGTGGTGTGGTTGTGCGGGCCGCCCTGCAGGCCCGGGAAGACGGCCTTGTCGACGGCCTTGGCGTGCGAGGCGCGCGACATCAGCATCGCGCCGCGCGGCCCGCGCAGGGTCTTGTGGGTGGTCGTGGAGATGACGTCCGCGTGCGGTACGGGGGACGGGTGCGCGCCGCCCGCGATCAGGCCGGCGATGTGGGCGATGTCGGCGACGAGTACGGCGTCGACCTCGCGGGCGATCTCGCCGAAGGCGGCGAAGTCGATGATGCGCGGGACGGCCGTACCGCCGCAGAAAATGATCTTCGGGCGTTCCTTGCGGGCCAGGTCCCGCACCTCGTCGAAGTCGATGAGCCCGCTGTCCGCGCGGACGCCGTACTGGACGCCGTTGAACCACTTCCCGGTCGCCGAGACGCCCCAGCCATGGGTGAGGTGGCCGCCCATCGGCAGCGCCATGCCGAGCACCGTGTCGCCGGGCTCGGCGAAGGCGAGGTAGGCGGCGAGGTTGGCGGGCGAGCCGGAGTACGGCTGGACGTTGGCGTGCTCGACGCCGAAGACGGCCTTGGCGCGCTCGACGGCCAGGATCTCGACACGGTCGATGTTCTGCTGGCCCTCGTAGTAGCGGCGGCCGGCGTAGCCCTCGCTGTACTTGTTCTGCAGGACGGTGCCGGTGGCCTCCAGGACGGCGGCCGATACGTAGTTCTCGCTGGGAATCAGGCGGAGGGTGTCGGCCTGGAGCCGTTCCTCGGCGCCGACGAGCTGCGCCAGTTCGGGGTCCGCGGCGCTGAGCGCGGGGTGGGAAAGGGGAAGCGTCATGAGGTGGTGTCCTCCGGGGCGTGCGATCGGTTGTCCGGTCGTGGTCCCGGGTGCCCAGGCGGGGCGACACCTCGTGAAGGGGCCGCCGCGGCGGCCGCCCACCGCTCCCTCGGGGTCGTTTCCCCGTACGCCAGTCGCGGTGTGCACCGCACAGCCTAGCGAGAGTCACACTGGAACGGGAAAGGGGCGCCGCATCCGGAGCAACGTGCGCACCGGGGACGCACCGGCGCCCGTACCGGCACCCGCACCGGCACCCGTCGACCGAACGGAGGCTCCGGTGACGTCCACGGAAACGGCCCGCGCCATCGCCGCCGCCGATGCCCACAGCGCGCACAACTACCACCCGCTGCCGGTCGTGGTGGCCACCGCCGAGGGCGCCTGGATGACGGATGTGGAGGGGCGGCGCTATCTGGACCTGCTCGCCGGATATTCCGCGCTGAATTTCGGCCATGGCAACCGCAGGCTGCTGGATGCGGCCGCCGCCCAGCTGGAACGGGTCACGCTCACCTCCCGCGCCTTCCATCACGACCGGTTCGGCGCCTTCTGCACGCAGCTGGCCGAGCTGTGCTCGATGGAGCTGGTGCTGCCGATGAACACCGGCGCCGAGGCGGTCGAGACGGCGGTGAAGGCGGCCCGTAAGTGGGGCTACCAGGTCAAGGGCGTCCCGGACGGCCGGGCGAAGATCATCGTCGCGGCCAACAATTTCCACGGCCGGACGACGACCATCGTGTCCTTCTCCACCGACGAGGAGGCCCGCGCGGGCTTCGGCCCGTACACCCCCGGCTTCGCGATCGTCCCGTACGGCGATCTCGCGGCCATGGAGGCGGCCGTCGACGATGACACGGTCGCCGTCCTGCTGGAGCCGATCCAGGGCGAGGCGGGCGTGCTGGTCCCGCCGCCGGGCTATCTGGCGGGCGTGCGGGGGCTGACCGGTGACCGGAAGGTGCTGTTCATCGCCGACGAGATCCAGTCGGGGCTGGGCCGTACGGGCCGGACCTTCGCCTGCGAGCACGAGGGCGTGGTCCCGGACGTGTACGTCCTGGGCAAGGCGCTGGGCGGCGGGGTGGTGCCGGTGTCGGCGGTGGTGTCCTCGCAGGAGGTGCTGGGCGTCTTCGCGCCGGGCGAGCACGGCTCGACGTTCGGCGGGAATCCGCTGGCGTGCGCGGTGGCGCTGGAGGTCATCGCGATGCTGCGGACCGGTGAATTCCAGGCCCGCGCAACGGAGTTGGGCGCACATCTGCACGGCGAGCTGGCGCCGCTGGCGGGCGGCGGCGCGGTGGACGCGGTGCGCGGGCGCGGGCTGTGGGCGGGCGTGGACATCCACCCGTCGCGCGGCACCGGGCGGGAGGTGGCGGAGCGGCTGATGACGCACGGGGTGCTGGTCAAGGACACCCACGGCGCCACGATCCGGATAGCGCCGCCGCTGACGATCAGCAAGGAGGACCTGGACTGGGGGCTGGACCGGCTGCGGGGCGTGCTGGGGGTGTAGCCCGGGGGCTGGCTTCCGGGCGGGCGGGCGCGGGTCCGGCCGCTCGCGACACCGTGGTGGGGCGAGCGGCCGACCGGCGGCCTAAAGGATCACATGCGGCAGGAACCGCGCGTACTCGTCCGTGACCGGCCCCGCCGACTCCCGGATACCCAGTCCCGCCGCCTCGTCCTCGACCACCCAGGCGCCGAGCACCACCCGGTTGCCGTCGAAGTCCGGAAGCGGCGCCAGCTCCTGGTAGCAACGGGGCTCTCCGGGACTGCTGGGGGCCGCCTCCCCGCCCGGCTCGTGCAGCGTGACGCCCTCCCCCTCCCGGCCGAGCAGCGGCTTGGCCACGTACCCCGTCGTGTCCGCCAGCTCCCGCGGGCCGTCCAGATAGGCGGGCAGCAGATTCGGATGCCCGGGGAACAGCTCCCAGAGGACGGCCAGCAGCGCCTTGTTGGACAGCAGCATCTTCCAGGCCGGCTCGATCCAGAGGGTGGAGCCGGTGCCGCCGCCGTTGTCGAGGGTGTCCAGGACGTAGGGGCCGAAGTCGTCGGTGGCCAGCCACTCCCAGGGGTAGAGCTTGAAACAGGACCGGATGAACCGCAGCCGCTGGTCGACGAAGCGGTTCGAGAGCCGGTCCCAGCCGATGTCCTCCATGGAGATCGCGACGGTCTCCAGGCCGGCCTGCTGCGCCGTCTCCTCCAGATAGGCGACGGTCATCAGATCCTCGCCGAGCTGGTCGTCCGACGAATGCGCGAAGTGCAGCGGCGCACCGGGCGGCAGCAGGGCCGCCTGCCGCTTCCAGGCGTCGACCAGCCGCTCGTGCAGCGAGTTCCACTGGTCGGCGCCGGGGAAGCGCTCCTCCATCCAGAACCATTGGGGACTGGCCGCCTCCACCAGCGAGGTCGGCGTATCCGCGTTGTACTCCAGCATCTTGGCCGGGCCGCTGCCGTCGTACCGCAGGTCGAACCGCCCGTATACGGACGGCAGTTCCGCCCGGCGTCGCCAGGATTCGGCGACGAGCCCGGCCAGCCGGGGATCGTCGATCCCGAGATCGCCGAAACGGTTCCGCTCCACGATGTGCGCGGCGGCGGCCAGACACATCCCGTGCAGCTCCTCGACGACGTCCTCCAGCGCCTCGACCTCGGACAGCGAGAACTCGTAGTACGCGCTCTCGTCCCAGTACGGGCGCAGCGAATCGTCCGGATAGCGGGTGAGCGGGTAGATCAGGCCCTGGGCCTCGACGGTCTGCTGCCAGCCGGGGCGGGGGGTGATGGTGTGCCGTTTCATGCGGGTGCCCGTTCCTGTGCCGGTCCCTTTGCCCGTCCCTGTGTCCGCGCCCGCTCAGCCGCCGTAGCGGCCGTGCGAATGCGAGCCGGAGCCCGAGCAGCCGAAGCCGCCGCGGTTGACGGCCGTGCTCTTGCTGAACGTTCCCTGGTCGGCGTACCGGCTGCTCGACTCGTCCGCCCCGTAGTACCACTGGCCGTCCACGGACTGCTTGCCCGTCGCGCCGCCGCGGCCGGTCCTGCCGTAGCCGCCGCTGGTGCCGCTGCTTCCGCTGCTTCCGGAGGACGAGCCGCCGCCCGCCGAGCAGTTCTTGGCGTCGACGACGCGATAGCCCGTTCCCGCGGCGTAACTGTTGCGGTCGACGCAGCGCTTGTCCGGTTCCGAACCGCAGGAGGTGAGGGCGGCGGCCAGCGCGCCCATACCCCCCAGGATCACCGTGCTCGACCGCAGTCGTCGGCGTGCTTTCTCGGCCATGTCGTGAACTCCCCCGTGGACGGACGTGTGTGTCGGCTGGACGGGCCGTGTGGACCGACCGGATGTGGACCGACCGGATATGGACCGACCGGTGTGCCGCCGGGCCAGCCTAGAGGGCGCCCGGGCGACGGCCGGGGACGGCCCCGCCCGGTTTCCGATTCCGCCATCTATCAGCGATCTTGGCCAGTGCCCCGCCTTCAGGCGGGGGTCCAGGTCATCTCAGAATTGCTCTGATCTCGGCTTGAGGCATGGATCTGCAGTGTTGGTCCCGGTCAAGGCCACACGGGGCGCTGCTGGTTCTCGATGTACTGGCGCACGACGGTCAGGGGTGCCCCGCCACACGATCCGGCGAAGTAGGAGCGGGACCAGAACCGGCCGTGCATGATGGCCCGTTCACGTGGCCGGTGAACTCCTGCCGCAACCTGCGGGAGCTGACACCCTTGAGCGTGAACCACCTCTCTAGGGCCCAGCCGTCACGTCACTCACAGGGGTGGCCGTCGCCAATGCGGCCGGCGCGTATGCCAGTTCGCGGCGCAAGGTCGTTCCGACAGTCTGTTCCAGTAGGGGCAACGAACCGGGGTGGGGAGGGAAGTTGAAGCGTCAGCGCGGCCACAAGGCCCGGCTTTCCCTCACCCCCGCCCAGGCTCTGGCCGCTGAGGACCAAGGCCATGCCGCCCGCACCCTGTGGAACCTCGTGCACGACTGGTGGACGATGCTCCCCAAGGTGCGCCGAACCCTGGCCGCCGCAGACGCGGCGATCCGCCAAGGGCGCAAGGATCTTCCCTGGCTCGGCGCCCTCCCGGCCCAGGCGGCGCAGGCCGTACTGAAGACGTACTTCCAGGCATGGAAGAACTGCTGGGACGGCCGCACTCAGGCACCGACGTTCAAGGGCCGCTTCCGTTCCCGCATGGCCGTCGACATCCCTCAGGGGCGCGACCTTCAGATCGTGCGTCTGAACCGCCGGTGGGGCCGCATGTGGGTGCCGAAGATCGGGCACGTCCGTTTCCGCTGGACCAAGGATCTCCCGGTCGGCAAACGCGCCGACAAGAGCAGCCGGATCACCGGGGCCCGGCTCGTGAAGGAAGCGGACGGCTGGCACGTTGTCTTCCGCGTCCAGAGCGAAGCGCCCGAACCGGCCCCGCACACCGGGCCGACGGTCGGTATCGACCGGGGCGTCACACGCCCCCTCGCCCTCTCGGACGGTACGTTCCGCGACCACGGCCCCTGGCTCACCAAGGGCGAGACGGAGCGGCTGCGCCGACTGGAGAAGACGAAGGAACGCAGGCGCCGCGCCCGCAAGGCCGGCGAGGCCGCCTCCAGGCGTCTGAAGCGCGCGTATGACCAGATCGCCCAGCTCCGCGCAACAGCCAAGCGCAGAGCAATCGACTGGCAGCACAAGACCACCACCGGCATTGCCGAGGCATTCTCGCGTATCGGGGTGGAAGACCTGGCCATCACCAACATGGTCAAGTCCGCCCGGGGAACCCTGGAAGCCCCGGGCCGGAACGTCCGCCAGAAAGCCGGGCTCAACCGCGCCATAGCCGGGGAGGCGTGGGCCAGGACCGTGACCATGCTGGAGTACAAGAGCGCCGAGCGCGGCGGCAGCGTGGTCAAGATCCCCGCGCAGAACACCTCAAGGCGCTGTTCCGCGTGCGGCTTCGTCACACCCGGCAGCCGGGAGACCCAGGCCCGGTTCGCGTGCAAGAACCCCGACTGCGGGTTCGAGGCCAACGCGGACACCAACGCGGGACGCAACATCGACTACGCCGCCGGGCAGGCGGTGTCAGGACGCGGAGACCTCGGGGTTACCCGGTCGAAGAAACGTCAACCAGCCACTCAGCCGCACACGGCCTGAGAGAGGAATCCGCCCCGTTCACGGGGCGGAGGATGTCAGAGTCGCTTCATGGTCCTTGGGATGATCTGCGCCATTGCCTCCGCGGTGTGCTTCGGCACCGCTTCCGTGCTTCAGGCCATGGCCGCGCGGGGCACCGCCCCCGGCACCGGTTCGGGCGTCGACCCGCGGCTGTTGCTGCGGGTGCTGAAGCAGTGGCGGTATCTGCTCGGGCTGGCGCTGGACGGCCTGGGGTTCGTGCTGGAGCTCATCGCGCTGCGGGCGCTGCCGATCTATACGGTCGGGGCGGCGCTCGCGGCCACCCTCGCGGTGACGGCGGTGGTGGCGGCCCCGGTGCTGGGCACCCGGCTCAGCCGCGCCGAGTGGGGCGCGGTGGGGCTGGTCTGCGGCGGGCTCGCGCTCCTGGGGCTCTCCTCCGGCGCGGAGGGGCATCTGCGGGGCACCACCGGACTCCGTATCGCGGTGCTGGTCTTCGCGCTCGCCGTGCTCGCGTCGGGCGCGCTGGCCGGGCGCCTCCCGGAGCGCGCCCGCGCGGCGGTTCTCGGCCTGGGGGCGGGTTTCGGCTTCGGCGTGGTGGAGGTCGCGGTCCGCCTCATCGACGACTTCGCGCCGTCCGCCCTCCTGACCAACCCGGCCACCTACGCCCTCCTCATCGGCGGCGGCGCGGCCTTCCTCCTCCTGACCACCGCCTTCCAGCGCGGCTCGGTCACCGCCGCCACGGCCGGCATGGTGATCGGCGAAACCATCGGGCCCGCCCTGGTCGGCGTCGCCTGGCTCGGCGACCGCACGCGCACGGGCCTGGCCCCGCTGGCCGTGACCGGCTTCGCCCTGGCGGTGGCGGGGGCGCTGGCCCTGGCCCGCTTCGGGGAGGCGGCGCCACAGGCCCCGGAGACGGACCCGGATCCCGTGACGGCGCCGACCGGACGGGCGGCGCGGGAGCGACGTCCGGGGGCTGGGTGAGGGGGCGGGGCCGGGGGCCGGAGCCGGGTTTCGTTCGTACGAACTGTGAAATGTCCCACTGGAACCGTCCCGCGGAAAAGCCCCGCTGGACGTACAAGGACCGGGAAACCTAAGGATCACGCATGAGGACAGGTACTGAAGGCATCCATGAGCCACAGCTCACAGCACTGCCCGCCGGATTGACCGTGCGTCATCCGGCGGGACCGGACCACCCGCGACTCCAGGTGGCGCTGGCCGACTGGTGGGACGGGCAGGGCGGGGCGGCCGGGGCGCTCCAACGGCAGCTCCTGGTGCCGCGGTTGTTCCTCCAGCACTTCGCCGGGACCAGCTATCTCGTCGAACGCGCCGACGGCACGCTGCACGCCTTCCTCATCGGCTTCCTTTCCCAGACGGAACCGAAGACCGCGTACATCCACTTCGTCGGGATCCATCCGGAAGGGCGGCGCAGCGGGCTCGGCAGTGCCCTCTACCACCGCTTCTTCGGCCTGGCCCGCGACCACGGCCGTACCCAGGTCCGCTGCATCACCAGCCCCAGCAACCACAACTCCATCGCCTACCACACCCGAATGGGCTTCCGTCTGGAGCCGGGCGACCACAGCGAGAACGGCGTCCCGATTCACCGTGATTACGACGGGCCGGGGCTGGACCGGGTTTCGTTCGTGCGGGACGTCTGACTGGAGGGCGGGACGGGATCGGGATCGGGAGGGCACACCCACCGCCCCGGCTACTCCCCCGGCGCCGGCGGCAGCGTCCTGATCAGTGCGTCCACCGCGCCCGTGAAGGAATGGTCGGGTGGCGTCCCGTACGCGACCACCAGGCCGTCGCGCGGCGCGCCGGAGGCCGACGGGTCGCGGAAGAAGTTCAGGCCCTCCAGGCGCAGCCCCTGCCATCGGGCCGCCTGGACGATCGACTGCTCGGTGCCCGGCGGGAGTTCGAGTACGGCGTGCAGGCCGGCGGCGATGCCGGAGACGTGGACGTGCGGGGCACGTTCGGCCAGGGCCGCCACCAGCTGGTCGCGGCGGCGGCGGTAGCGCAGGCGCATACCGCGCAGATGCCGGTCGTAGGCACCGGAGGCGAGGAATTCGGCGAGGGTGAGCTGTTCCAGGCTGCCGGACTGCCATTCGCCGGTGCGTTTCAGAGCCAGCACCGGGTCGACGAGGCGGTCGGGGAGGACCATCCAGGCCAGCCGCAGGGCGGGGGCGAGGCTCTTGCTGGCGGTGCCCATGTAGACGACGTGGTCGGGGTCCAGGCCCTGGAGGGCGCCCACCGGCTGCCGGTCGTAGCGGAACTCGCCGTCGTAGTCGTCCTCCAGGATGTAACCACCGCTGGCACGCGCCCAGTTGACGGCGGCCGCGCGGCGGTCGGGGTGGAGGGGGACGCCGGTGGGGAACTGGTGGGCGGGGGTGAGCAGCGCCGCCCGGATGTCGCCCGCACCGTCGAGGGCGGGCAGCTCCTGCGTACCGGCGCCGTGTTCGTCGACGAGCAGGGGGACGGTGCCCAGGCCCGCGCGGGTGATGACATCGCGGTGGAAGTGGAGCCCGTACGACTCGACGGCGATCCGCCCGGCGCCGCCGCTGCCGGGTGTCCCCAGCGCCCGGCTCAGCAGCCCCAGCCCCTGCATGAAGCCGGCGCAGACGACGATGCGGTCCGGGTCGGCGCGTACGCCGCGGGCGCGGGCGAGGTAGTCGGCGAGGACGGTGCGCAGTTCGGGGCGGCCGTGCGAGAGGCCGTAGCCGAAGGCCTCGCTGGGGGCGGCGGTCAGGGCGCGGCGGGCGGCGGCCAGCCAGGCGGTGCGGGGGAAGGCGGAGACGTCGGGGGTGCCGGGGGTGAGGTCGAAGCGCGGCCGGTCGGCGGGGCGGGCCGGGACGGTGGTGCGCCGGGCGGGGCCGGGGGCGTCGCGGGCCGGCGCCCGCTCCGCGACGCGGGTGCCGGAGCCCTGCCGGGCGCTGAGCCAGCCCTCGGCGACCAGTTCGGCGTAGGCGTCGGCGACCGTGTTGCGGGCGATGCCGAGGTCGGCGGCGAGTGAACGGGAGGACGGCAGCCGGGTGCCGGGGCTCAGTCGTCCGCTGCGTACGGCGTCCCGCAGCGCCCGTAGCAGGGCGGCCCGCACCCCGCCGGGCCCCGTGAGATCCAGATGCAGATCGCGCCCGAAAGTGGCCCAGGAATTCTCCATGGAAGTGGACCATACAGGGGTGCCACTGGGCCCGTAGCGTCGTAGCCATGACGACCGAGACGACGCCCCAGGCGACCCCCGAGACCCACCACGCACACGGCCCCCGCCTCCACTGGGCGAAGCTCGCCCCCGAGGTCTACAAGGCCATGATCGCCCTCGACACGGCGGCCAAGAAGGGGCTCGACCCCGCGCTGGTCGAGCTGGTGAAGATCCGCGCCTCGCAGATCAACCACTGCGCGTTCTGCATCGATATGCACATCAAGGACGCGCGCCAGGCCGGCGAGACCGAGGAGCGCATCTACCTGCTCAACGCCTGGGAGGAGGCCACCTCCTTCTACTCCCCCAAGGAGCAGGCCGCCCTCGCCCTGACGGAGGCCATCACGGTCCTGACGGACGGGTTCGTCCCGGACGCCGTCCACGCCCGCGCCGCCGCGGTCTTCGACGAGACCGAGCTCGCCCAGCTGATCGCCCTGATCACCACCATCAACGCCTGGAACCGCTTCGGTGTGTCGACCCGTATGGCCCCGGGCCGGGCATGACCACAATGGGCGGCGTGAGCACCACGGCACCCAGGCTGCCCCTGGGCAAACTGGCGCCGGGCATCGTCGCTCCGCTGATGGCGCTGAGCGCGGCCGCCAAGCAGGGCCTCGATCCGACTCTGGTCGAACTCGTCCTGCTGCGCGGCTCCCAGCTCAACCACTGCGCGTTCTGCATCGACCTGCACACCCGGGATGCCAAGGCCGCCAGGAACGCGGGGGAGAGCGAGGAACGGATCCGGCTCCTCGGCGCCTGGGAGGAGGCGCCCGGTCTCTACACGGAGCGGGAGCGGGCGGCCCTCGCCCTGACCGAGGCGATGACGCGGCTGCCGGACGGCGGCGTCCCGGACGGCGTGTACGACCGTGCCGCGGCTCACTTCGACGAGGCCGGGCTCGCCCGCCTCATCTCCCTGATCGTCGTGATCAATATCTGGAACCGCATCAATGTCGCGGTCCGCACGCCCGTGGGCGCGCCCCCGTAGGCGCACCCCGGCCCATGGGCGCACGCCCTTGGCCGCTCATCCGTCACACCGGAACCAGCTGGAGGCACCACATGACCGCAGCCGCCCTCCGCGCCCTGCACCACGGCCCCGATCTGCCCCTGGTCCTTCCCGGGCCCTGGGACGCGGGCAGCGCCAAGGTGTTCGCCGACGCCGGGTTCCCGGCGCTCGCCACGCCCAGTGCGGGCATCGCGGCGTCCCTCGGCTTCGAGGACGGGAGCACGCCGACCGAGGAGATGTTCGCGGCCATCGCGCGGATCGTCCGGGCCGTGGACGTGCCGGTGTCGGCGGACGTGGAGGCCGGATACGGGCTGTCCGCCAAGGAGTTGGTGGGCCGCCTGGCCGATGCCGGGGCGGTGGGCTGCAACCTCGAGGACAGCGACCATGCGTCCGGGGTGCTGCGCGAGCCCCAGGCGCAGGCGGACTGGCTGGCCCGGGTGCGGGCCGAGGCGGGCGACGCGCTGGTCATCAATGCCCGGATCGATACGTTCCTGCGGGGCGTCGAGGGCGCGGAGGAGGCGATCCTGCGCGGCCGGCTGTACGCCGAGGCGGGCGCCGACTGCGTCTACCCGATCCTCGCCCCGCCGTCGCTGCTGGCCGAGATCGCCGGCGCCGTCGGCGTACCGGTCAACGCCGTGGCCGTCCCGGACGGCCCCACCCCCCGCGAGCTGGGCGCCCTGGGCGCGTCCCGCATCACCTTCGGCCCCGGGCTCCAGCGGCGGGCGATGGCGGCCGTGGCGGGGATGGCCGAGCAGCTGCGGGAGGAACTTCGGGTGCGGGACTGACCCGGCCGGGGCGGGACTGACCCGGCCGGGGGGGCGGGGCGCGCCGGGGACGCCCCGCCCGGTTCCCGCCGGCGGCTCACCGGCCGTCGGTCCCCGGCACCTTCGCCGTGCTGAGGGCGATGCGGTTCCAGGTGTTGATCGTGAAGATCAGGGCCAGCAGCCGCGCCAGCTCGGCGTCGTCGAAGTGCCGCGCGGCCCGCTCGTACACCGCGTCCGGCACCCCGCCGTCCGCCACCCGCGTCACCGCCTCGGTGAGCTCCAGCGCCGCCTGCTCCTTCTCGGTGAAGAAGTGCGCGGCCTCCCGCCATACGGCGACCATGTGCAGCCGCTCCTCGCTCTCGCCCGCCTTCCGGGCGTCGGTGGTGTGCATGTGGAGGCAGTAGGCGCACTTGTTGATCGACGAGGCGCGGATCTGGACCAGTTCGACGAGGGCGGGGTCCAGGCCCTCCCGGGCGGCGGCGTCGAAGCCGATGAGTGCCTTGAAGGCGCGGGGCGCGGCCTTGGCGAAGTCGAGCCGGCCGGCCTTGGTGCGGTGCGCCGCGGCCGCCGCGGTGGTGGTGGTGGTGTTCTGGTCGCTGTTCGCTTCGTTCACTTCGTCGTTCGCTTCGTTGTTCACTTCGTTGTTCGCCTCATCGTTCGCTTCGCTGTTCGTCACGGCTTGAATCTAGAAGCGCAGGCGACCGCCGGTAGGGTGCATTTCCATGCCGGATTCATGGGTCAACCTCGCGGAGAGCCTGGGCGCCGATCTCCATCTGGAGCTCACCGGTCCCGGCAGCCGCCGCGCCGTCCTCATTCGTGCGCTGCGGGACGCCGTACGCACCGGCCGCCTCGCGCCCGGTACCCGTCTGCCGCCCTACCGTTCGCTCGCCGCCGACCTCGGCATCGCCCGCAATACGGTCGCCGACGCCTACGCCGAACTGGTCGCCGAGGGCTGGCTGAGCGCCCGGCAGGGCTCCGGAACCCGGGTCGCGCACCGTGCCGAGCCGCTCAAGCCCCTGCGCTCCGCCGCCCACCGCGCCCCGTCGGGCAGTCCCGCCCACAACCTGCTCCAGGGCCAGCCGGACGCCACGTCCTTCCCGCGCGCCGCCTGGCTCGCCGCCGCCCGCCGCGCGCTGTCCGCCGCGCCGCACGACGCGTTCGGCCCCGGCGATCCCCGCGGGCGCCCCGAACTGCGCCGCGCCCTCACCGACTACCTGGCCCGCACCCGCGGCGTGCGCACCGACCCCGGCCGGATCGTCATCTGCTCCGGCTTCGCCCACGCCCTGCGCCTCCTCTTCCCCGCCGTGCTGCCCGGCCCGCTCGCCGTGGAGTCGTACGGCCTCGCCTTCCACCACGGCCTCCTCGCGACCGCCGGCATCCGCACCCACGCCCTCTCCCTCGACGAACACGGTGCGGATGTAGGGGAATTGGCGGCCCGCAAAGGCATCGGCGCCGCCCTCCTCACCCCCGCCCACCAGTTCCCCACCGGCGTCCCCCTGCACCCCGACCGCCGGGCCATGCTCATCAACTGGGCTCGTTCCACCGGGAGTTACGTTCTGGAGGACGACTACGACGGCGAATTCCGCTACGACCGCAAGCCGGTGGGCGCCCTTCAGGGCCTGGACCCCGACCACGTCATCCACCTCGGCTCCGTCAGCAAGAGCCTGTCCCCGGCCCTGCGCCTGGGCTGGATGGTCCTCCCGGACCGCCTGGTGGCTCCCGTTCTGGAGGCCAAGGGCGAACGGGAGGCGTGGGCGAGCGCCACCGATCAGCTGACCCTCGCGGACTTCATCGCCTCCGGCTCGTACGACCGCCATATCCGTCGGATGCGCCAGCGCTACCGGCGGCGCCGCGACCAGCTGCTCGAAGCGATCGCCGGGCACGCCCCGCACCTCACCGTCACCGGCATCGCGGCCGGCCTGCACGCCGTCGTCCAACTCCCCTCCGGAGCAACGCACTCCGACGAGAGCGCCGCTCTCCGCGCCGCGCAGTGGCAGGGACTGGCCCTGGACGGCCTCTCCGGCTACCGCCACCCGGCCGCCACGATGCCGCCCCGCCACGGCCTGGTCATCGGCTATGCGACCCCTTCCGACCGCGCCTTCCCGGGCGCGCTGCAGGCCCTGTGCCGGGCGCTGCCGCCGGAGGCGTAGGGCGTCCGGACCGGCGGCCGTCCGACTGAGTGCGCAACCGGCGCGATGGGAAGCTGGGGACTTACGAGATCGGTTTCGTGGACGGTTCCTGGGCCACGATGTTCACACGAAGGCGATATTACGCATCCGGCCGCCCTGCTTGCCTGCGTGCACGCAGTGGCCCGCGGTCCACACCAGGTTGGACTTCCCCGGGTGCGGCGGGTCCGCAACGATCGTGCCGGAGCAGACCCTGGGACCGTCGGGGCTGTCGAAGAAGACCTTTCCGACCGGTGCCCTCAGCTAGCGAGGGGACCGCACGTTTACGCATGGAGGGAATCGCTTCTCAAGACTGCTCTGGCCACAACTGCGTGCACTCGTCGGCGCTGTTGTCAGTGGCCACCGGTAGGTTGAACACATCAGTTGAGGCGGGGAAAGGGGGAGGTCAGTGCACCGCGCGTATAAGTTCCTTCTCCGCCCCACCGTGCGCCAGGCGCAGGCCCTAGGCGAGATGCTGCGGGATCACTGCTCCCTCTACAACGGCGCGTTGCAGGAACGCCGCGACGCCTATCGGCACGTCTCCAGGACGGGCGTCAAGTACGGGCAGCAGTCCGCACAGCTCAAGGAGATCCGGGCCTTCGACCCCGAGCGGCAGGGCCGCTGGTCGTTCTCGTCCCAGCAGGCCACGCTTCGCCGGCTGGACAAAGCGTTTCAGGGGTTCTTCCGGCGAGTGAAGGCCGGGGAGAAGCCGGGCTATCCCCGGTTCCGTGGCGTGAACTGGTTCGACACCGTGGACTTCCCGAAGGACGGCGACGGCTGCCGCTGGGACTCCACCCCGCACGATCCCGTCACCCGCGTCCGCCTACAAGGCGTCGGGCATGTCCGCGTGCACCAGCACCGGCTGGTGAACGGGCGCGTCAAGACCGTCAGCATCAAGCGCGAGGGACGGCAGTGGTACCTCATCCTCTCCTGCGACAACGTTCCGGCCGAACCGCTGCCTGCCACCGGTGCCGTGACCGGCATCGACATGGGCATAGCCCACTTCCTCACCACATCCGAGGGCGAGCACATCGTCAACCCCCGGCACGGCAAGCGCAACGCCGGTGATCTCGCCGAGGCTCAGCGGGTGCTCAAGCAGTTCCCCCGACGAAAGCAGGAGAACCGCACTGTCAAGCACCAGCGGGCGGTGGAGAAGGTCGCCAAGCTACACCGCAGGGTGCGACGCCAGCGCACCGACCACGCACACAAGACCGCTCTTGCCCTGGTCCGCACCTACGACGTGATCGCGCATGAGCGTCTGGCCATCGCGAACATGGTCCGCACCCCCAAGCCCAAGCACGACAACGTGGGCGCCTTCCTGCCGAACGGCGCGGCGGCCAAGGCTGGGCTGAACAAGAGTATCCACGACGCGGGTTGGGGGGTGTTCCTGGGCATCCTCGCGCACAAGGCTGAAAGTGCCGGTCGTGTACTGATCCCGGTGGACCCCCGCAACACCTCCCGCACCTGCCCCGCCTGCGGGCACGTGTCCGGCGAGAACCGCACCACCCAAGAGAAGTTCGAGTGCACCCGGTGCGGGCACACCGCCAACGCCGACCAGGTCGGCGCACTCAACGTCGCCGTCAGGGCCGGGCTGGCCCTTCCGAACGTGGCCTAGCCACCGACAGGAGAAGCCCCCGAATTTATCCGGGGGAGGAGTCACGTAGTTGTGGTACGGCCGTCCGATCTGCTGGGCGGCGACCGGCCGCAGCTCGGGGTCGGTCGCCTCGAACTCACTGCCCGCGCCGGTGGCCGTCACGCTGAGGTCGGGCGCGGCCTGCGCCTTCGTCAGGCGTTCCGTCTTCCAGTGGTCCTTGATGACCGGGTTGGCGAAGTCCTGTGCCTTGCGCGCCCACTTGTCCCAGACCTGCCAGCCGCCGTCCTTCCACTTCTTGAGGTCGTCGATGCTGAGCACGACCGTCCATCCTCGCACGTCCATGCTTCGGACCGTAATCGCAGCCACTGGCGACAACCTCGGAACAGTCATTCCAGAAAGGGAAGTTGGGGGCAGTTGGTCACCTCCGGGGCACCCTCGGATCCCGGTTGGCGGGGACCGCTCCGTGCGACGGCCCGTGGGAGGAGGCGCGGGGCGCGCCGTGGGAGGGGCCGTACGACGCGGCGGGTGACGCGCCGGGTGAGGAGCCGTGACGGAACTCGCCGAGCTGCTTCGCCGTCGGGTACCACTTCTTGTTGCAGGGACGGCACCACCACCGCCAGTTGTCCCAGTCCTTGTCGGTGGTCGTGGTGTCCTTCCACAGCCAGTCGTCACAGCCCGGGGTGGGGCACTTCAGCGGCGGCGGCAGCGGCATGGCGGTTGGCCCTTCTTCGGCGGCAGGCGGCCCCAGACTGCTGCGCCTGCCGCGGCGCCGTGCGGTGGTTCACGGTCCGCCATCCGGACGGGTGACGGCGGCGGTGAGCCGTTCGGCCGTGCGGCGCCCGTGGAAAAGCGGAGCGGGCGGCCACACGCTCGCGCGTACGACTGCCCGCTCACGGAACCCGGAAGGCGCTACCGCTTCGGCAGCCACTTCTTCCAGACGTCCGGGTGCTTGTCCACCCACCGCTTGGCCGCCTCGTCCGCGGACAGGCCGTTCGAGGCGATCATTTCGGATACCTCGTTCTGGTCGTCCTTGGTCCACTGGAAGTGCTTCAGGAATGCCGCGGCGCTGCTGCCGCTCTTGGCGAAATCGCTGTTGAAGAACTTCTGGAGGGGAGTGGTGGGGTAGGCGCAGTCGATGGACTTGGGATCCTTCGTGCCCTTGGCCGCGCAGGCGTCCGTGTACTTGGGGAGTTGGACCTCCTCCATCGGCACCTGGTTGAAGAGCCACTGCGGCTCGTACCAATAGGTGAGGAAGGGCTTCTTCTGCTTGGCGAACTGCTGGATCTGGGTGATCTGCGCCGCCTCGGAGCCCGCGAAGACGACCTCGTAATCGAGGCCGAGATTCTTCACCAGCGCCTTGTCGTTGGTGACGTAGGACGGGGAGCCGTCCATCAGCTGGCCCTTGTTGCCGCTCTCCGAGGTGCGGAGCTGCTTGGCGAACTTGTTGAGGTTCTTCCAGTTCTTGACCTCGGGGTGCTTGTCGGCCCAGTACTTGGGGACGAACCAGCCGATGTGGCCGGTGACGCCGTTGCCGCCGCCCGCCGTGATCGTCTTCTTGTCCTTGACGTAGCGCTGTTCCTGGTCGGGGTGGCCCCAGTCCTCCAGGATGGCGTCGACCCGGCCCTGGCTGAGGGCGTCCCAGGCGGGAATCTCGTCCACCTGGACGGTGTCGACGTGGTAGCCCATCTCGTGTTCGAGCAGGTACTTGGCGACCGCGACATTGGACTGGGCGCCGACCCAGGTCTGTACGGAGAGGGTGACGGACTTGGAGCCCTTGGCCGCCGCGAACGGCGAGGCCTGCTTGGTCATATCGGCCTTGCCGCAGGCGGAGAGCGAGACGAGCAGCGCTCCCGCCAGCACGGACGTGCCGGTGATCTTTGCGAGGGTGCGGGTACGGGACATGGTCAGGCTCCCTTCCCCGTGGTGCGGCGTTCGGTCGGCTGGGTGACCCGGTCGAGCATCAGGCCCAGGCAGACGATGGCGACGCCCGCGACCAGGCCGAGGGCCAGGTCTCCGGTGGCGAGGCCGGTGACGACGTCGTAGCCGAGGGCGCCGCCGCCCACCAGGCCGCCGATGATGACGACGGCGAGGACGAGGACCACTCCCTGGTTGACGGCCAGCAGCAACGCGGGCCGGGCGAGCGGGAGCTGGACCTGGCGGAGGATCTGCCAGCGGGTGGCGCCGAGGGAGCGGGCCGATTCGATGGCGCCGGGCTCCACCTGGCGCAGGCCCTGGGTGGTGATGCGGATGACCGCGGGCAGGGCGTAGACCACGGCAGCGGCGGCGGCCGGGGCGCGGCCGACGGCGAAGAGGGCCACGACCGGAATCAGGTACACGAACTGCGGCATGGTCTGCATGACGTCCAGGACCGGGCGCAGGATCGATTCGAAGCGCTTGCTGCCGGCTGCCAGGATGCCCACGCCGAAGCCCAGCACCAGGGTCACCACGAGGGCGGCGAGGACCTGGGAGAGGGTGTTCATGGAGGGCTTCCAGACGCCCAGCACGCCGATGGCGGCCATCGCGAGGACGGCGGTCAGGGCGGTGCGCCAGGTGCCGATCAGCCAGGCCAGCGCGGCGACGATGAGCAGCGTGCCGTACCAGGGCAGTGCGGTCAGGCCGTCGCGCAGCGGGTTGAGGACCCAGTCGGTGAAGTGCGCGGCCCAGTCGGCGGTGCCGCCGATGACGGGGATGCCGGAGTAGAGGTGGCCGACCATCCACTCCTTGAAGGCGTTGACCGGGTGGGCGATGGCGACGACCCAGCCGGTGGGCCAGACCAGCGACCCGGCCAGGCGGCCGATGACGGCGAGGGCGACGGTGATCGCGGCGATGCCCGCCCAGGCCGGCCAGCCGCGCAGCAGCTTCGGGCCGGTGGGCTCCGTTCCGGCGCCGAGGCGTTCGCCGGCCGCGGCGGTGGTGCGGTCCATGACGATGGCCAGCAGCACGATCGGGATGGCGGCGGCGAGCGCGGCGCCGACGTCGACCGAGGCGAGGGCCTGGTAGACGCGGTCACCGAGTCCGGCGGCGCCGATCATGGAGGCGATCACGACCATGCCCAGCGCCATCATGATCGTCTGGTTGACGCCGAGGAGGAGATCCTTGCGGGCCAGCGGGAGGCGGGCGGTCAGCAGCCGCTGCCGTCCGGTGGCGCCGAGCGAGGAGGCGGCCTCCAGGACGCCCGGGTCGGCGGCGCGCAGGCCGAGCGCGGTCAGGCGGGCCATCGGCGGAGCGGCGTAGATGACGGTGGCCAGGAGGGCGGCCGGTACGCCGATGCCGAAGACCAGCACCACGGGGAGCAGGTAGGCGAAGGCGGGGAGGACCTGCATGGTGTCCAGGACCGGGCGCAGGATCTTGAACAGGCGTTCCGAGAGTCCGGCGGCGAGGCCCAGCAGGGCGCCGACGACGACCGAGACGAGGACCGCCACGACCATCAGGGCGAGCGTCTGCATGGTGGGGACCCACATGCCGAGCAGGCCGCTGACCAGGAAGGAGATCAGGGCGATGGCGGCGATGCGCGGGCCCGCCACGCGCCAGGCGAGGAGGGTGATGCCGGCCGTGACGCCGGTCCAGCCCAGGGCGAGCAGCAGCAGGTAGACGCCGCGTACGGAGATCACCACGGCGTTGCTGAGGTGACCGAGGAAGTAGACGAACAGCCAGTGGCTGTCGCGGTTGTCGATGATCCAGTCGCTGGTCCTGCCGAGCGGGCCGGAGACGTCGACGGTCAGCGAGGACGGCCAGGTGGCGCCGTACTTGGCGGCCAGCAGCGGGACGAGGACGGCCGCGGCGACGGCGAGCAGCAGCAGCTTGGCTATGCCGCGGCGGTTCAGCAGGGCTTCGGCCGGGCGCCACTTGGGGCTGTCGGCGCCGAGGCCGCGCTGCGGTACCGGGGGTGTGGAGATGGTCATGCGCGGCCCCGCTTCACGGTGCCGACGGGGACGTTCATGGCGGCGGCGCGCTGGGCCTCGCGCCAGCGGCGCAGCAGGGCGGCGCGCAGGCGGGAGCGGCGGTTGGCGACGGGGGCTCTGGGGCCGACGGCGCGCAGGGCGGCGCCGCGGTGGGGGGCGGCGGCGTACATCAGGCGGCCACCTCGTCGGGCCCGTGGTCGACGCGGGCGACCACATTGAGCAGGCAGGCGTGGTCGACGATGCCCAGGCAGCGGCCGTCGTCGACGACGCGGGCGGCGCCGCCGGAGCGGGCGACGGCCTCGATGGCGTCGGAGATGAGGGTGTCGGGGGTGAGGGCGGGACCCTCGTCAGCCTCGCCGTCCTCGGCCGGACGCATCGCGCGGCGGACGGTCAGGACCTGCTCGCGCGGGACGTCGCGGACGAAGTCGCGGACGTAGTCGTCGGCCGGGGAGCCGACGATCTCCTCGGGGGTGCCGAGCTGGACGATCTTGCCGTCGCGCATCAGGGCGATCCGGTCGCCGATCCGCAGCGCCTCGGCGAGGTCGTGGGTGATGAAGACCATGGTGCGGCCCTCTTCGCGGTGCAGGCGGATGACCTCTTCCTGCATATCGCGGCGGATGAGGGGGTCCAGGGCGCTGAACGGCTCGTCGAAGAGCAGGACCTCGGGGTCGACGGCGAGGGCGCGGGCCAGGCCGACGCGCTGCTGCTGGCCGCCGGAGAGCTGGCCGGGACGGCGCTTCTCCAGTCCGGCGAGGCCGACCTTCTCGACCATCTCGGTGGCCCGCTCGCGGCGCTCGGTCTTGCCCATGCCCTGGATCTCCAGGCCGTAGGCGACGTTGTCGACGACGGTGCGGTGCGGCAGCAGGCCGAAGTGCTGGAAGACCATCGAGGCGCGGCGCCGGCGCAGTTCGCGCAGGGAGGTGCGGTCCATGGCGCGGACGTCCTCGCCGTCCATCTCCAGGCCGCCGCTGGTCGGCTCGATCAGCCGGGTCAGACACCGTACGAGGGTGGACTTGCCGGAGCCGGACAGGCCCATGACGACGAAGACCTCGCCCTTGTGGACGTCGAAGGAGACGTCGCGGACGGCGGCGGTGCAGCCGGTCTTCTCGCGCAGCTCCTGCGCGGAGAGGCCGGTGACGGAGGCGTCGTCGGGGATGCGCTCGGCCTTGGGGCCGAAGACCTTCCACAGGTTGCGGACGGAGAAGACGACGTCGCGGGCGGCGGACGAGACCTTCTTGGGCGTGGGTACTGCGGATGCGCCGGCGGCGGTGGCAGCCATCACGCATCACCTCCCTGGGTAGGTGCTTCCTTGAGCAGTTCGGCGCACTTCTCCCCCACCATGAGCACGCCCAGCATCGGGTTGACGGCCGGCATCGTCGGGAAGACGGAGGCGTCGGCGATGCGGATGCCGGCCAGGCCGCGGATCTTCAACTGCGGGTCGACCACGGCCAGTTGGTCGTCGGCGGCGCCCATCTTGCAGGTGCCGGCCGGGTGGTAGACGGTGTGCGCGGCCTTGCGGACGAGCTCGCTGATCTGCTCGTCGTCGGTGACGTCGGGGCCGGGGAAGACCTCGCGCTTGAGCCACTTGGCGAACGGTTCGGCCTGGGCGACCTTGCGGGCCAGCTTGATGCCGTCGACGAGGGTCCGGCCGTCGTAGTCGTCCTCATCCTCGAAGTACTTGAAGTCGAGGGCGGGCTTGACCTCGGGGTCCGCGGAGGTGAGGTACAGGCGGCCGCGGGAGCGGGACTTGGGGATGTTGGGGGTCATCGACACGCCGTGCTCGGGGCGCTCGTAGCCCAGGCGCTCGGGGTTGTCGGTGAAGGGGATCTGGTAGAAGTGGAACATCAGGTCGGGGCCCTTGTGCTCCGGGTCCCGCTTGACGAACAGGCCCGCGTCGGAGTCCATCGCGGAGTTGCCCGGGATCGGCCCGTCGGTCTCCCAGACGATGACCGACTCGGGGTGGTCGATCAGGTTCTCGCCGACGCCCGGCAGGTCCAGCACGCACGGCAGGCCCAGCGCCTCGAGGTCCTTCTTCGGGCCGATGCCCGAGTGCATCAGCAGCCGGGGGGTGTCCACCGCACCGGCGCACACCAGCACCTCGCGGGCCGCCTCGACGTAGACCTCCTCGCCGTCCTTCGTCCGGACGTGGACGCCACGCGCCGTCGTCCCGTCCAGCTCCAGCTTGTGCGCCCAGGTCTCCAGCATCAGCGTGAGGTTCGGGCGGTCCCCGGCCTCCATGTGCGGGTGGAGGTAGGCGACGGACGCCGACGACCGCTTGTTGTTCTCCGGGTGGTAGGAGAGGTCGAAGAAGCCGACGCCCTCGTCGAACGGCTTGTCGTTGAAGCCGACGACCTCGGGGACGCCGAGCGCCGTCTTGGTGGCCTCGATCCAGTCCGTGGCGATCTGGTTCTGGTCCTTCTTCGCCACCCGCACGATGTTGTTGCGCAGCTTGCCGAAGTAGGGGTCCATCTCCTTGGCGCCCCAGCCGGCCGCGCCCGCCGCCTCCCACTCGTCCCAGTCGGACGGCAGCGGCTTGAAGGAGATCAGGGTGTTGTGCGAGGAGCAGCCGCCGAGGACCTTGGCGCGGCTGTGCAGGATGTGCGAGTTGCCGCGCGGCTGCTCGGTGGTCGTGTACTCGTAGTCCAGGTCGCCGCCGAGCAGGCCGAGCCACTTGCGCAGCGTCAGCACGTCCTCGCGGTCGATGTCGGAGGGACCGCCCTCGATGACGGCGACGGTGACGTTCGGGTCCTCGGTGAGGCGGGAGGCGATGACGGAACCGGCGGTGCCGCCGCCGACAACGACGTAGTCGTACACGGGCATGAGGGGTGCTCCTTTACTGCAAGTGCGTGCGTGGTCCGGGGAGTTGCGGGTCAGCCCGCGAACCAGCGCACCGGCTCCGGCCGGAGGTTTTCGTAAATGTGCTTGCTCTCGCGGTACTCGTCCAGACCCGTGGGGCCCAGTTCCCGGCCGATGCCGGACTTGCCGAAGCCGCCCCATTCCGCCTGCGGCAGGTAGGGGTGGAAGTCGTTGATCCATACGGTGCCGTGCCGCAGCCGGGCGGCGACCCGGCGGGCGCGGGCGGTGTCGGCGGAGAAGACGGCGCCGGCCAGGCCGTACTCGGTGTCGTTGGCGAGCGCGACGGCCTCGTCCTCGGTCGTGAAGGTCTCCACGGTGAGGATCGGGCCGAAGGTCTCCTCGCGGACGACCTTCATCTCGCGGTGGCAGCCGTCGAGCACGGTCGGCGCGTAGAAGTAGCCGGTGGCGGGCCGTACGTCCGACGGCTTGGGACGGGTGCCGCCGCAGCGCAGCTGGGCGCCCTCGGCGAGCGCGGAGGCGACGTACGCCTCGACCTTGTCGAGCTGCTGCTGGGAGACCAGCGGGCCGCACTCAACGCCGTCCTCGGTGCCGCGGCCCAGCTTGATCTTCTCGGCGCGGCGGGCGAGTTCGGCGACGAAGCGGTCGCGCACCGACTCCTCGATGATCAGGCGGGCGCCGGCGGAGCAGACCTGCCCGCTGTGGATGAAGGCGGCGTTGAGGGCCTGGTCGACGGCGGTGTCGAAGCCGTCGTCCGTGGCGCAGGCATCGGCGAACACGACGTTCGGGTTCTTGCCGCCCAGCTCCAGCGCGATGTTCTTGGCGCCGGCGACCGCCGCCGCGCCCGCCTTCGTACCGCTGGCGAGGCCGCCGGTGAAGGAGAAGAGGTCCACGTCCGGGTGCTCGGCCAGCCGCTGGCCGACGGGCAGGCCCGCGCCGGTGACGATGTTGGCGACGCCGTCCGGCAGCCCGGCCTCGACCAGCAGCTTGATGAGGTGGACGGTCGAGAGCGGGGTGACCTCGCTGGGCTTGATGACGAAGGTGTTGCCGGCCGCGACCGCCGGCGCGATCTTCCAGCTCGCCTGGAGCAGCGGGTAGTTCCAGGGCGTGATCATCGCGCAGACGCCCACCGGCTCGTGCACGACGACGCTGTGGATGTCGGGCGATCCGGCGTCGACGACCCGTCCGCCGCTCTCGTTCATCACCAGGTCGGCGAAGTAGCAGAAGGCGTCGGTCACGCAGTCGACGTCGACCCGGCCCTCTTCCAGCGTCTTGCCGGTGTCGCGGCTCTCGATGAGCGCGATCTCCTCGCGGTCGCGCCGGAGCAGATCGGCGACCCGGCGCAGCAGGGCGGCGCGGTCGGCCACGGCCGTGCGGGGCCAGGCGCCGGCGCCGCCGTCGAAGGCCCGCTTGGCGGCCGCGACCGCGGCGTCCGCGTCCTCGGCGCCGCCTTCGGACACCAGCTGGAGCACGCTCGCGTCGGCGGGGTCGAGGACCTCCCGCGTGGCGCCGGACGCGGCCGCCAGCCACACCCCGTCTACGTGAATGGTCTCGGTTGCCGACACGTGTGTTCTGCCTTCCGCCCGCGGATTTGTTCCCACTGGTGCAACCACTCGCGCACTCAGCAACGGGAACCCCTCCCCGAAAGCCCCCCACCTATGCCCAAACATTCGGGGAAAGTGAGGCGAGTCACTTCCTGCCCATCCGATCGCCCCCTGCTCATCCGCCGCATATCCCCCGCACGCCCCGTGCGCCCCCGGCGCTCGCACGGCACCCGCCCGGCGCCCGGCCGATGTACGCCCATGCGCCACCCAATGTGCGTCCGAAATATCCCGAACGTACCCTGAGTGGCTGTATGCCCTAGCCGCATGCCCCTAGCCGTACGTCCCTCGCACCGGAGGTGCCGCGATGGCCCGCAAACACCGCCCCATAACCGCGATCACGGCTCTGACCTGCGGTGCAGCCCTGATAGCCGGGCCCGCCTGGGCGGGCGTCGCCGCCGCGGCCGCCCCGGCGGACGGCGAGGGGGATCTCGCCGGCAAGACCGCCCAGCAGGTGACCAAGACCGCCCTCCACGCGCTCCTCGGCGCGAAATCCCTGCGCATACGGACCGAGTCCACCGCCGACCCGGGCAAGCTCGACCTCTCCTTCGACCTCTCCGGTAACTGCACCGGCACCGTCAGCAAGGGCTCCTACGGCCGCGTCGACCTCGTCAAACGCGGCAAGGAAGTCTGGATGAAGCCGGACACCGCGTTCTGGAAGACCCAGCTCCCCGGCAAGGTGGGCGACGCCGCCGCCCGGAAATACCAGGGCCAGTACCTGCACGGCACCACCGCCGACCCCTACCTCCAGAGCCTCGCCACCGCCTGCGACCTGCGCGCGTTCCAGAAGGCTGCCGCCGCCGCGCCCAGCAGCCCCCCGTCCGGCCAGCCCACGCCCCAGATGTCCAAGGGCAAGCCGACCGTCCAGGAAGGCACCCGCGTGCTGCCCGTCGTCAAAAAGAGCAACGGCATCACGCAGACCCTCTACGTCGCGGTCGACGACCCGCACTACCTCCGCAAGCTCGTTTCCGAGGCCGACCACCAGACCGGCACGGTCCTGCTGAGCAACTACGACCAGCCGGTCTCCACGAAGACGCCGCCGCCCGGGAAGACGGTGGACATCTCGGTGCTGGAGGACCGGCTGCAGGGGACACAGAGCCTGCAGGACGCGTAGCCGCACGTAGCCACGCGTAGCCGCGTAACCGTTCGCACATACGTATCGTTAAACCGTGCGGCTGCTCGTACGCGCGTGGCAGCGGGGAGGAGCGGCACGGTCACACGCTCCCCGGCCTGAAGGCCGGGGCTTCTCCTCCGTCGGGGGCTGAGCCCTTGTGTGACCAGCACCAGCCAACACCTTCAAGGAGGTGACCAGTTGGCTACGTTCCATGTACGGCAGAAGACCGACAGCGCTGTGCTTCCTCAGCAGCTCTCCCTCGAATTCGAGTCAGCAGACATCCCCGGGAGCAGGGACGAAACGGGGCTCGAAGGCTGCAAGGCACCGGGCGTGGAACATGTGCGAGAGGAGACCGCCGAAGCTTCACCTGGCAACGGCGGCGTCACCCCCGAGCCCTCCGGGGCCGGGGAGAAGGGACGTGAGTCCCACCCCTATGTATTCGTGCTCGACAAACACGGCCGCCCGTTACAGCCGTGCACGCCCGCCAGGGCACGCACGTTCCTCAAGAAGGGACGCGCTGTTGTCCACCGGCACACGCCGTTCGTCATCCGTCTCAGAGACCGCACCGCCGCCACCTCAGAAGTGGACGGGGTCGAGGCGGGTATCGACCCCGGCTCCAAGCACACAGGCATCGCCATCTTCACCGCGCAGGCCGACGAACGGCGCTGCCGCTACGCAATCCAGCTCAACCACCGCGGGGCCACGATCCGCAAAAAGCTGCAGCAACGCGCCGTCTACCGACGTGGCCGCCGCACACGCAACCTGCGCTACCGGGCCCCTCGGTTCCTCAACCGTCCCCGGCCCGACGGCTGGCTCGCGCCGTCGCTGCGCCATCGAGTGGTCACCACCGTCTCGTGGGTGGACCGGCTCATCCGCTGGGCACCCGTACGGGCGGTCCACGTGGAGCGGGTCGCCTTCGACACCCACGCCATCAGCGCGGGCCGGCCACTGGAGGGTGCCGAGTATCAGCACGGCACCCTCCACGGCACGGAGGCCCGCGAATACCTCCTCGCGAAGTGGGGCCGGTCCTGCGCCTACTGCGGCACCCGTGACGTCCCCCTCAACATCGACCACATTCAACCCCGCTCCCAAGGCGGCTCGGATCGCGTTTCCAACCTCACCCTCGCCTGCATTCCGTGCAACGAACGCAAGTCCAACCGGCCCGTGGAGGACTTCCTGACGGGCAAGCCCAAACTGTTAGCCAAGATCAACGCCCAGGCCAAAGCCCCGCTGCGGGACACCGCCGCAGTGCAGTCCACGCGCTGGGCACTAGCACAGGCACTGGGCAGCCGGCTGCCCACCCACACCGCGTCCGGTGGCCGCACCAAGTGGAACCGCACCCGCAACCGCCTGCGCAAGACCCACACGTTGGACGCCCTGGCCGTAGGGAAACTCCACTCGATAACCGAAACCGTCACCGCTGTACTGATCGCCGGATGCGCGGGACGCGGCACCCACACCCGAACACGCACTGACAAATACGGCTTCCCCCGCCTGCGCATGCCCCGCCAAAAGCAGTTCTTCGGCTATCAGACCGGAGATCTCGCCCGCGCCATCGTCCCCACCGGCAACAAAGCAGGTACGCACACCGGCCGCATCGCCGTCCGCGCCACCGGAAGCTTCAACATCACCACCACTCGCGGAACCCTCCAGGGCGTCCGACACGAGTATTTCCGTCTCCTCCAACGAGCCGACGGCTACTCCTACACCACCCGGCCCGAAGGTGAGATCGCACAGTGACCGGGCTGGAATTCGGCGGACCGGCGAATTACGAGCCCGCCCCGGCGCCCGGCGGGATGGCTCAGTTGTCGGAGAAGCCCTGACTGTGCAGGCCCATCGCGCTGTTCACCCGGGAGCGGAAGTTCTCCACCACCCATCCTCAGGACGGCGACTACAAGATCGACACCACGCTGGCCTACGGCGAGCCGATCGACCTCACCGACACGGTCGTCGGCCTCTCCCTCGCCACCGACGATTTCCCCAAAGACTGACCCGCCCTGCCCCCTTGGCAGTTGACTGACGGCACACCACACCCGTCACACCAAGGGGGACCCTCCGATGTACGACGCCATCCGCACCGCGGCCCTGATAGCCGCCACCCTCACCACGGGGCTCAGCGCCGGCCTCTTCTACGCCTTCGCCTGCGCCGTGATGCCCGGCCTGCGGCGGTCGGACGACCGGACGTTCGTGACCGCGATGCGGCGGATCAATGTGGCCATCCTCAACGGGTGGTTCGCGCTGGGGTTCTTCGGGGCGCTGGTGTTCACGGCGGTGGCCGCCGGTATGCATCTGCGGGCGGACGGGCATGCCGTACTGCCCTGGCTGGTCGCGGCGCTCGCGCTGTATCTGGTCCTGATCGTGACGACCTTCGCGGTGAACGTGCCGCTGAACGACCGGCTGGAGGCGGGGGCCGACGGGCAGCCCGGTCCGGCCGCCGCCCGGGAGCTTTTCGAGGCGCGGTGGGTGCGCTGGAACGTACTGCGCGCGGTCTCCGGTACGGCGGCGCTGGGCTGCCTGGTGTGGGCGCTCGTCCTGCACGGGCAGATCGGCGGCGGCGCCTCGTAGGGCCGTGCGGCGGATCAGGAGCCGACGGCGCGCGGCGGGATGGCGCAGTTGTCGGAGAAGCCCTGGCTGTGCAGGCCCATCGCGCTGTTCACCCGGGAGCGGAAGTTCTCCACCGCCACCATCGCGGTCAGCTCGACGAGGGCGGCGTCGCCCAGATGGCGGCGCAGGCCCTCGGTCAGCTCGTCGGTGACCGTCGGCGGGGTCGCCGTCATGGCCTCGGCGTACTCCATGACCAGCCGTTCCACCTCGGTGAAGGACTCCTCGTGGGCCCGCCAGTCCGGCACCTTGCTGATCTTCTCCAGCGGCAGCCCGAGCTTGTCAGCGTGCCAGTAGCCGAAGTCGATGCACCATGAGCAGCCGATCTGCACCGCCGGGATCATCTCCGCCAGGTGCCTGAGGGTCGGGTCCAGCGCCTTCCACCGGCCCACCTTCGCCTCGAAGGCGAGGTAGGACCGAAGGATCCTGGGGTGGTGCCCGAGCACCAAGGTGGGCTCCATGACCTTGCCGTATGCGCGCCGCGAGTACCACGCGGCCAGCCGCAGCGACAGCGAGCGGGGCGGGGTGAGCGAGATCCGTGCCATGACGGGTGCCTCCTGCGTACGAGGTCGGGGCCGGGGAGCCGGGCGGCGCCCCTGGAGGGGCGTGCCCTCACTCCGTACGACGTGTGGGCGGCGGCGGATGTGACACGGGGCCGCGCGGGGCGAGCCGTACGGCGGACAGCCCGTCACCCTCCCCCGGCGAGCCGCTCCCCTCCGCCGCCATCCCCCGGGAAGACAATTCGGACATGGCGCATGACACGGATGACACGACCGGAACGGCGGGCAAGGCGGTGCTGGAGGGCGGCCCCGATGAGTTCCCGGGGCGCATCGTGGCGATCGATCCCCCGGGCACGTCCGAGCTGAAGATCCCTTTCCTGGCCGGGTACGAGCACTTCCGGGCCACGCCGCGGACGAAGGAGACGGCCGAGGGCACGCTGCCGGTCTACGAGTGGTGGGAGCGCACGGAGCTGCCCGGCTGACCGCGGGGCCCGCCTCCCGGCCGGCGTGCGCTCGTGCGGCCGCACGGACGCGCGCCGTCAGGCCGTAGGGGCGAAGGCTCCCAGCGCGATCCGCAGGGTCTGCTCCTGCCGCGGCCAGTCGGCCTCGGTGCCCCGGACGAGGACGGCGAACTGGCGGCCGTCGGCGGCCGTGAAGGCGCAGTCGGCCACCTTGACGCGCTCCCCCACGTCCTTGCTGTCATAGGCGTAGACCAGCTGGACGGCGTCGGGGGCCGGGGCCGGGACGGCCGGCGGGCCGAGGCTGACCTCCTCGTATCCGGGGTTGGCGGCGGACGTGGACAGCTGCTTCGAGGTGTTCTCCAGCGATTGGCGCGGCGTGCTGCCGGGATCGGCGAGCTGGAAGATCTGCACCAGTCCGCGCTTGTCCGGCGCGGTGTAGAAGACGCCGGTGCTGCGGCTGCTGCGTCGCCAGCCGCTGGGCACCGCGAGGGTGAAGCCCGCTTCGTCGTGGACGAGGCGGTAGCCGTCGGGGAGGTCCGTGGCGGAGGGGGCGGTGGCGGAAGGGGCGGTGGCGGCGGGGTCGGTGGCCGGCCCGGCGCCGGTGGCCGCGGACGCCGAGGCCGTGGTGCGGTGCGGGGCGCGGGCCGCGGCCGGGCCGTCGCCGTGGCCGCCCCACAGCAGATAGCCGCCGCCCGCACCCACCGCGATCACGGCCACCGCCGCACCGGCGACGAGCGCCTGGGTGCGGCGGGCCGGGCCGCCCTCGGGAGCGGCCGGCTCCGGGTCGCCGAGCGGATCGGTGGCCGGGGCGGGGTCCGCGGCGGCGTCCGGCGCGGTGCCCGGCGGCGGTGCGTGCGACGGCCGCGGCGGCATCGGCCCCGTATAGCGGGCGGGCGGTGGAGTGCCGTCCTCCCAGCTCTGGGTCTCGCGGTTCCAGCGGGCCCGGCCCCCGCCCCGCGCCGTCACCCGCCCACCAGGGCGGCGACGGCCTGGCCGACCGCCGTCCCGGAGGCCAGCAGGCCGACGACGGCGCCGGCGTCGGTGAGGGCGGTACGGAGCCGGGCCAGCCGGCCGGGCCCGGCCGCACCGGTGCCGGTGATCTCCGTTTCGGTGTCGGCGAGTTCGGCGCTCAGGGCGTCGATCCCCGGGCTCGGCACCGCACGGGCCAGATCCTGGCGCAGCTCCCGTACGGCGCGCAGCAGTTCCTCCTGCGCCGGGTCCACGGCCGGGGCGCCGACGCCGTCGTTGTGGGTCACGGTGTTGTGGTCGCCGATGGCGAAGGCGCCCCGGACGCTGCCGATGTGGATGCCCTTGCCGTGTCCGTCAGTCGTTGCCACGCTGCTTCCTCCCCTTTGACGCGGAACCCCCCGCGGCGGTGTCGCCGCCGTTGTGGGTGATCGTGTTGTGGTCGCCGATGCCCACGGCGCCCTGCGCGGACTCGACGTAGACGCCGCCCTGGGCGACATGGATGACCCGCTGCTCGAATTCGTCGGTGCGGTAACCGGCCTCCCGCAGCGCCGTGGTCACCCCGGCCGCCACCCGCTGCTGCACGGTCTCCAGATAGCGGGCGACGTCCATGTCCTGGAAGAGCGACGACTCGCCGTAGGAGCCCAGTTCGCGTACGGAGGCGGCGGGGCCCTCGGGCAGCGCGGCGCCGTACCCTCCGGTGGCCAGCCGCCAGGCCGACAACAGGCCCCGCGCCAGCGTGAGGAGGGCCTCCCCGGCGGAGCGGGGGGTGCCGGCCAGCGCCCACACGGCCTTGCCGAAGTGGTGGTGGTGACGGTACTGGTGGGCGATCCGGTCGGCGTCCTGGAAGACCTGCCGCAGCGGCCACAGCACATGCGGCGCGACCTCCAGCATCAGCATCCCGCCCTGGGTGTGCACCCGGACGAAGACCGTGACGACGACGCCTTCCTGCCAGCCGCCGACCCGGATGCGCAGGAAGTGCCGCCGGGTCTCGCCGCCCTCTTCGACCGCTTCGGCCCGGTGCTCCTCGAAGTCCTGCGGTGCGTACGGCGCCGCCGCGCGGGACGGCAGCCCCTCGGCCGGCAGGAAGACGCACTCGTCGATCTCCAGCGCGCGCAGCCGGTCGCGCACCGCGGCCGCCGCCCCCGGCGAACCGTGCGGCGAGGGCACCCGCAGCGCCGCCACCAGGGGCACGATGCGCTCCAGGATGGCGCCGTTGTCCAGCGGTTCGGCCACGCGGTCCGTGCGGGGGTTCAGCTCCACCGACAGCGACCAGGTCTTGTACGGGTAGCCGGAGCCGCAGAAGGGGTTGGCGGCCCGGTACATGACCAACGGCCCGTGCTGCTCGGTCCGTACCCGGTCGCGCAGCCGCCGGAAGCGGACGCCCTCGGAGCGCTCGGCGGGGTCGGACACCACGTCGGGGAAGCGCTGCCGGGACAGTTCGCGCTCCAGCGCGCGGGCGAACTGGCCGCGCTGCAGGGCGCCCAGCACGGCCAGCCCCACCGGCAGCAGCAGCGCGATCCAGAAGGGCAGGACGTCGCCGAGGCCGCTGGTGCCCGAAACGCCGGACGGGGTGGCGGTGTCGACGGCCGCGTACGTCGAGTAGTCCGGCTCGGAGGAGGGCAGGCCCGGCAGATCCGGCAGCAGCCACCGTCCGAGCCCGGGGAGGGCGTCGCCGCCGCTGAACGCCTGCACCACCAGCGCCACCACGAACACCAGCAACGTGCTCCGTGCGTACCAGCGCAGCATGAACGAGCCGAGCACGGCCACCCACGGCGGGAGGAACGACAGCCCGCGGACGAAGCGGGCGAGCGCCATCAGCGCGACGGGGAGGAGATAGAGCGCCGCCAGCCCGGAGGACAGCGGGATGGCCACGATCCACAGGAACAGGGTGGCGGCCGCCCAGCCCAGCTGGAGGCGGCGGGCGCGCAGCGCGTGGGCGAGGATCCGGGCGGCGTCGATACCGGAGGAGGGGGCGGCGAACCGTTCCTCGTGGACGTAGAGCTCGTCGATGACCGCATCGCGGTACGAGTCGTCGAGGTAGGTGCCGGCGCACAGCAGCCGGGTGGCCTCACTGGCACCCGGCGGGGTCGGGGGGAGCGGCGCGGGAGGTTCGGGGCCGGAGGGGCCGGAGGGGCCGGAGGGGCCGGAGGGGCCGGAGGGATCGGACGGGGCGGTGGGCGGTTTGCGTAACCGCCCCTCCTCCTCGGGGTCTCCGGGCTGCGCGGGCACATTCGTCCGGGTCATCGGCCTCCCCACCATTCGCCAACGAGCCACCGCGGCGGCCGTGTTGTGCGGGCGTTGCCGGTCCCGGCCGCAGTGTGGGAGCCGCAGCATAGAGGAGAAGCGACCGAGCCCGCACGGCCATGGGAGGACCGTGCGGGCTCGAATTCGGCAGTGGGTGCCGGCTCAGATGAGGCCGAGACCGCGGACCGCCTCGCGCTCCTCCGCCAGCTCCTTGACGGAGGCGTCGATGCGCTCGCGGGAGAAGTCGTTGATCTCCAGGCCCTGGACGATCTCGTACTTGCCGTCCTTGGTGGTGACGGGGAAGGAGGAGATCAGGCCCTCCGGGACGCCGTAGGAGCCGTCCGAGGGGATACCCATGGAGGTCCAGTCGCCGTCGGCGGTGCCGTTGACCCAGGTGTGGACGTGGTCGATGGCGGCGTTGGCGGCCGAGGCGGCCGAGGACGCGCCACGGGCCTCGATGATCGCCGCGCCGCGCTTGGCGACGGTCGGGATGAAGGTGTCGGCCAGCCAGGCCTGGTCGTTCACGACCTCGGCGGCGTTCTTGCCCGCGACCTCGGCGTGGAAGATGTCCGGGTACTGGGTCGCGGAGTGGTTGCCCCAGATCGTCAGCTTGCGGATCTCGGAGACCGGGGTGCCGGTCTTCTGCGCGAGCTGGGAGATGGCGCGGTTGTGGTCCAGGCGGGTCATCGCGGTGAAGCGCTCGGCCGGTACGTCCGGGGCGGCGGCCTGGGCGATCAGCGCGTTGGTGTTGGCGGGGTTGCCGACGACCAGGACCTTGATGTCGTCCGCGGCGTGGTCGTTGATGGCCTTGCCCTGCGGCTTGAAGATGCCGCCGTTGGCCTCCAGCAGGTCGCCGCGCTCCATGCCCTTGGTACGGGGGCGGGCGCCGACCAGCAGCGCGACGTTCGCGCCGGCGAAGGCCACGTTCGGGTCGTCGGAAATCTCGATGCCCCGGAGCAGCGGGAAGGCGCAGTCGTCGAGCTCCATGGCGGTGCCCTCGGCGGCCTTCAGACCCTGCGGGATCTCCAGCAGGCGCAGCTTGACCGGAACATCCGCACCCAGCAGGTGGCCGGAGGCGATGCGGAAGAGGAGGGCGTAACCGATCTGGCCGGCGGCGCCGGTCACGGTGACATTGACGGGAGTGCGGGTCATGGCGATCTCCTGCGCGACGTTTTCTGGGGGCAAGCCCCCGGACCACCATGGGTGGCGGTGGGTGTCCCTGCCCGGTTATCGAGGTCTCATCGAGGTCTCTTGGTATCGAGAGACCCAGCCGTCAGGCTATCGGACCCCCGGCGGCCGCAAGCGACGGGCCGCTGTGGGACACCTCACCGGGTGTCGCGAACCCGGTACAGGGGCGGCGGTCGCCCGCTCAGGGAGGGGGGACGCGGGCGACCGCCAGGTTGTGCCGCACCCGTGGGGGGGTAATCGTTCGCCTGCCCGGGATCTGCGAGGGCATGCCCCCTTCGTTTCGGCCATCCGAGTGGAAGCGGTGCTTCCCGGCCAGGCGGCGGAACCGGGCGAGGGATCCCCGGCCCCTCCTGACGGCTCCGGTGGGCCGCCGCCCGCGCGCGGGCGCCTGTCCGGAAATCACTCCGACCGGGCGGCTCCGCCGGTGCGAGGGAGCGGTGGGACGGTGCCGGAAATCCCGTCATGGCCGGACATTCGCCAATTACGGGAACTCCACCGGCCGAGGAACATCCGGCGGCAGCGGCGGACGCTCCGTCCGAAAGCCTCTCAACCGATCACCACCGGACGGCAGTTGACCGGCGGGCCGGACCAGGCCGGACCCGACCCAACCGGACCGGACCGGACCGCACCGCACCGCACCGCACCGCACCGCACCGCACCGCACCGCACCGCACCGGATGGAAACGGCCTGGATGACCTCAAACCGCCATCTCTGCCCGCAGGTTGGCATCCACCGCGTCCAGGAACTGTTCCGTCGTCAGCCACGGCCGGTCGGGGCCGATCAGCAGCGCCAGGTCCTTGGTCATCTGGCCGCCCTCCACCGTCTCGATGCAGACCCGCTCCAAGGTCTCGGCGAACCGGGTGACGTCGGGGGTGCCGTCCAGCCTGCCCCGGTGGGCGAGGCCGCGGGTCCAGGCGAAGATCGAGGCGACCGGGTTGGTCGAGGTGGCCTTGCCCTGCTGGTGCCGGCGGTAGTGGCGGGTGACGGTGCCATGGGCGGCCTCGGCCTCGATGGTGCGGCCGTCGGGGGACATCAGGACGGACGTCATCAGGCCGAGCGAGCCGAAGCCCTGGGCGACGACGTCGGACTGGACGTCACCGTCGTAGTTCTTGCAGGCCCACACATAGCCGCCGGCCGACTTGAGGGTCATGGCGACCATGTCGTCGATCAGCCGGTGCTCGTACGTCAGCCCCCGGCCCCGGAAGTCCTCGGCGAACTCCGCGTCGAAGATCTCCTGGAAGAGTTCCTTGAAGCGGCCGTCGTACTTCTTCAGGACGGTGTTCTTCGTGGACAGGTAGACGGGGTAGCCGCGGGCCAGGGCGTAGCGGAACGTGCCGCGGGCGAAGTCCCGGATCGACGCGTCGTGGTTGTACATCGCCAGCGCCACACCGGAGCCGGGGAACGTATGGACCTCCGTCTCGACCGGTTCGGAGCCGTCCTCCGGGGTGAAGGTCATGGTGAGGGTGCCGGGGCCGGGGATCCTCAGGTCGGTGGCGCGGTACTGGTCGCCGAAGGCGTGGCGGCCGACGACGATCGGCCGGGTCCAGCCCCTGACCAGCCGCGGCACATTGGCCATGATGATCGGCTCGCGGAAGATCACTCCGCCAAGGACGTTGCGGATGGTGGCGTTCGGCGAGTGGTACATCGCCTTGAGGTTGAACTCCTCGACCCGCGCCTCGTCGGGGGTGATGGTGGCGCATTTCACGCCCACGCCGTACCGCTGGATGGCGTGGGCGGCATCGAGGGTCACCTGGTCATGGGTCGCATCACGGCGCTCGATGCCCAGGTCGAAGTACTTCAGGTCGATATCGAGGTAGGGGAGGATCAGCTTGCCCTTGATGAAGGACCAGATGATGCGGGTCATCTCGTCGCCGTCCAGCTCGACGACGGGGTTGACTACCTGGATCTTGGCCATGAGGCGGACGTCCCTCTCGCGCTGCGGCCGGCTCGGCGGAATCGACGGACCGTGACGACGTCACGACATTGCGTCATCAAGTTACTCGACGCCGCCGCCGAAGCGCGGAACCCGCCAGGGGCCGCCCGCGGACGGCCCCTAACGCACGGTGAAGTGCACGATGTCGTCCAGGAACGGGATGTGGATCCACGGCTTGGGCTGCACCATCATCGACAGCATCACGATCACGAAGCCGAGCACCCCGTAGGTGAGCAGGTCGGTGAAGCGGGAGCGTACGGCCAGCATCCCCACCGACGGGAGCGCCCAGCGCAGCGCCGCCCCCGCCAGCAGGGACAGGCCGATCACGAGCGTCCCGATGCGGAACGCGTCGACGGCCACCAGCAGCAGTCCGGCCGCGACACCGCCCATGACGGTCAGCAGCGGCCACTGCCGCGCGGGCGCGGGATGGCCGCCCGAGGCGGCCCGTCCGCCGCCCTCCGGCCGGGCGGTGTCCCGGGTCAGCTGCGGAAAGCGGCGCGAGGAGCGCTGCGGCTCGGAAGCCCCTTCGGAATGCGCTTCGGCGGCCATGGAGGGCGGTCCCTTCGGTCGGTTACGGGTCAGCCGGCGGCCGCGCGCTCGGCGGCCTCGACGACATTGACCAGCAGCTGGGCACGGGTCATCGGGCCGACGCCGCCCGGGTTGGGGGCGACCCAGCCGGCCACCTCGGCCACGCCCGGGTGCACATCGCCGACGATCTTGCCGGCCTCGTCGCGGCTGACGCCGACGTCCAGGACGGCCGCGCCCGGCTTGACGTCCTCGGGCTTGATGATGTGCGGCACACCGGCGGCGGCGACGATGATGTCGGCCTGCTTGAGGTGGGCGGACAGGTCGCGGGTGCCGGTGTGGCACTGGGTCACCGTGGCGTTCTCGGACTTGCGGGTGAGCACCAGCGGCATCGGGCGGCCGATCGTGATGCCGCGGCCGACGACCACCACGTCCGCGCCCTTGATCTCGACGCCGTGCCGGCGCAGCAACTGGACGATGCCGTACGGGGTGCAGGGCAGCGGGCCCTCGACGCCCAGCACCAGCTTGCCCAGGCTCACCGGGTGCAGACCGTCGGCGTCCTTGGCCGGGTCCATCAGCTCCAGGACGCGGTTGGTGTCGATGCCCTTGGGGAGCGGGAGTTGGACGATGTAGCCGGTGCACGCCGGGTCCTCGTTGAGCTCCCGGACGACCGCCTCGATCTCTTCCTGGGTGGCCGTCTCCGGCAGCTCACGCTGGATGGAGGCGATGCCGACCTGGGCGCAGTCGCGGTGCTTGCCGTTGACGTACCAGCGGCTGCCGGGGTCGTCGCCGACCAGGAGCGTGCCCAGGCCGGGCTGGACACCCTTGGCCTTCAGCGCCTCAACGCGGACGGTGAGCTCGGATTTGATCGCTGCGGCGGTGGCCTTGCCATCGAGAATCTGGGCAGTCATGACCCCCATCCTCCCGGATGAGGGTGGCCGCGTTCCAATCAGGGCACGCGGGACGCCACCGACCGGAATGGATCATTGCACTTGGACAACGCCTGCAGGCCTTGACTGGACAGAGCCGAGCTGCAACTAGAAGGATTGTCGCTCAGTGCCGCAGGCATTGTCGGGGGTGGGCCAGTAAGACCTGTTTTTCCTCCGAGTCACGCCGCGTCGTCCCCCACTGACCCACACGGAGGAAAACACCAGATGAGCTTCGGCGACCCGAACAACCCCTACGGCCAGCAGCCGCCGCAGGCTCCGTACGGCGCTCCGCAGCAGCCGGGCGTCCCGCCGCAGGGCGGCCAGCCGGGCTACGGCTACCCGCAGCAGCCGGCGCCTCCGCAGCAGCCCTACGGCGCTCCCCAGCAGCCCGGCCAGTACGGCTACCCGCAGCAGCAGGCCGCGCCGGGCTACGGCTACCCGGGTCAGCCGGGCATGCCGGGCATGGGCATGCCGATGGCGTACGCCAGCTGGGGCGCACGCCTGGGCGCGCGCCTCCTCGACGGGCTGATCCTCATGGTCGTTCCGGGGATTCTGTACGGCATCGCGTTCGCCGTGGCGGCGTCGAACGTCAAGACGTGCGACTACAACGACTACTCGTGCCAGGCGGACGCCGGCCCGCCGGTCTTCGCGTTCCTGCTCATGGGGCTGGCCGGTCTGCTGGCGCTCGCCGGCGGCATCTTCCTCATCGCCAAGGAAGGCAGCACGGGTCAGACGCCCGGCAAGAAGGCCATGGGTATCCGGACCGTCCGCGACGGTTCGGGCGCCGTGCCCGGCTTCGGTGTCGCCTTCGGGCGCCAGGCGTGCCACTACTTCCTGGACGGCTTCGCCTGTGGTCTGGGCTTCCTGTGGCCGCTCTGGGACGAGAAGAGCCAGACGTGGGCCGACAAGATCTGCGGCACCGTCGTCGTCCGCGCCCAGTAATCACCGCCGTCCGGCCCGCCGTTGGCCGGACATGACGTCCCCACGCCCCCGAAGGCCCCCTCGCACCGCCGCGACCGGGGCCTTTGCGGTTGCTGTACGGGACATCGTCGGGGCATCGCCGTCCGACCGCCCCCATACTCGCTGGTACCGGTGACGCCGGTATTCGCTCAGACGTCTGAAGGACTTTGCTCGTGAGCTATCCGAATCAGAACCCTTACGGCCCGCCGCCGGGTCAGCAGCCCGGATACGGCTACCCGCAGCAGCCGCCGCAGCCGTCGCCGTACGGGCCCTACCCGGGCGGTGGGATGCCCGGCGTGCCCGTGCTGAACGGGATGCCGGGCGGGGTGAAGGCCGCGCGCGTCATGCTGTATGTGCTGGCCGGCCTGAACTTCATCGGTCTCGCCTTCGCCGTGTGGGGCCTGGGCGCGGTGAGCAAGGCGTCGAAGAACGCCACGTACGCCACCGAGGACGACCTGGCCGCGTTCAGCGTCGGCAAGGGCCTGCTGATCTTCCTGATCGTGGTGATCGTGGCCTGCACGGTGTTCGCGATCACGGTGGCCGCGCAGTTCGGCAAGGGCGGCAAGGGCGTTCGCGTCTGCGCCATCATCTTCGGCGTCGGCACCACGCTGGGCAGCTTCTTCCTCTTCCCGTTCGGCCTGATCCACACCGCCCTCGGGATCATGATCATCGTCTTCACCTCCAAGGACGACGGCGCCGCCTGGTTCAATCGGCCGCGTTACTGACGCCCCGGCACACGGAAGGGCCGCACCCCGCGTTGGGGGTGCGGCCCTTTCGCGTGGCACGGCTCAGTGGAAGAAGTGCCGCGTCCCGGTGAAGTACATCGTCACGCCCGCCTTCTTGGCGGCCTCGACGACGAGTTCGTCGCGGATCGAACCGCCGGGCTGGGCCACGGCCTTGACCCCGGCCTCGGCGAGCACCTCGAAGCCGTCGGGGAAGGGGAAGAAGGCGTCCGAGGCGGCGTAGGAGCCGCGCGCCCGCTCCTCGCCCGCGCGCTGGACGGCCAGCTTCGCCGAGTCCACGCGGTTGACCTGCCCCATGCCGACGCCGACCGTGGCGCCGTCCTTGGCGAGGAGGATGGCGTTGGACTTCACCGCGCGGCTCGCGCGCCAGGCGAAGGCCAGCTCGGCCAGCTCCTCGGCGGACAGCGCCTCGCCCGCGGCCAGCGTCCAGGTGGCCGGGTCGTCGCCCTCGGCCTGGAGGCGGTCGGTGACCTGGAGGAGGGCGCCGCCGTCGATCGGCTTGACCTCGACCGGGTTCGACGGGGCGTCAGGGCAGCGCAGCACGCGGATGTTCTTCTTACGGGCCAGCGCCTCGACCGCGCCGTCCTCGTAGCCGGGGGCCACGATGACCTCGGTGAAGATCTCCGCGACCTGCTCGGCCATCGCCGGCGACACCGGGCGGTTGACGGCGATCACACCGCCGAACGCGGACAGCGGGTCGCACTCATGCGCCTTGCGGTGCGCCTCGGCGACGTCCGCGCCGACCGCGATACCGCAGGGGTTGGCGTGCTTGATGATCGCCACACACGGCTCGGACTGGTCATAGGCGGCCCGGCGGGCGGCCTCGGTGTCCGTGAAGTTGTTGTACGACATCTCCTTGCCGTGCAGCTGCTCGGCGCCGGCGAGGCCGCCCGTGCCGTCGGTGTACAGCGCGGCGGCCTGGTGCGGGTTCTCGCCGTAGCGCAGGACGTTCTGGCGCGCGTAGGTGGCGCCGAGGAACTCGGGGAAGCCGGAGTCGTCGGCGGCGGCGTAGTCGTCCGCGAACCACGAGGCCACGGCCACGTCGTACGCCGCGGTGTGCTGGAACGCCTCGGCGGCCAGCCGCTTGCGGGCGGCGAGGTCGAAGCCGCCGCCGGCGACGGCCGCGAGCACGTCCTCGTACCGCTGCGGATTGACGACGACAGCCACCGACGGGTGGTTCTTGGCGGCGGCGCGGACCATCGAGGGGCCGCCGATGTCGATCTGCTCCACACACTCGTCGGGGGTGGCGCCGGAGGCGACCGTCTCCCGGAACGGGTAGAGGTTGACGATCACCAGGTCGAACGGCTCCACGCCGAGGTCGGCGAGCTGCCGTCGGTGGTCCTCCAGGCGCAGGTCGGCGAGGATCCCGGCGTGCACCTTGGGGTGCAGGGTCTTGACGCGGCCGTCGAGGCACTCCGGGAAGCCCGTCAGCTCCTCGACCTTGGTGACCGGCACCCCGGCAGCGGCGATCTTCCCGGCCGTCGAGCCGGTCGAGACGAGCTGGACGCCCGCCGCGTGCAGCCCCTGCGCCAGCTCCTCCAGCCCGGACTTGTCATAGACGCTGACCAGTGCGCGGCGGATGGGCCGCTGCGAACCTTCGGTGGCGGTCACGAGATACGTACCTTTCGTCCCTCAATGCGGTAGCCGTGCCGGGCCAGACGCCCCACGACCTCGACGAGCAGCGATCGCTCGACTTCCTTGATGCGCTCATGCAGCGCGGATTCGTCGTCCTCGTCCCGGACCTCGACCACGCCCTGCGCAATGATCGGTCCGGTGTCGACGCCGTCGTCGACGAAGTGGACGGTGCAGCCGGTGACCTTCGCGCCGTACGCGAGCGCATCGCGTACGCCATGGGCACCGGGAAAACTCGGCAGCAGCGCCGGGTGGGTATTGAGGATCCGGCCGCCGAAGCGGGCGAGGAATTCCTTCCCGAGGATCTTCATGAAGCCGGCCGAGACGATGAAGTCGGGCGCATGGGCGGCGGTCGCCTCGGTGAGGGCCGCGTCCCAGTCGCTCCGGCTGTCGTAGTCCTTGACGCGACAGATGTAGGTCGGCAGGCCGGCCCGCTCGGCGCGCTCCAGCCCGGCGATGGCGCCCCGGTCGGCGCCGACGGCGACGATCTCGGCCCCGTAGGCGTCCGGGCCCTGCTCGGCGATGGCGTCCAGCAGGGCCTGCAGGTTCGTGCCCGAGCCGGAGACGAGGACGACCAGGCGGGCGGGCCGGGTGGACTGAGTGGGCGGAGTGGGGGCTGGGGAGGAAGCCACGGCGGGGCTCTTTCTCGTTTTCGCGTGGTTTGTGTGGTCGTACAAAGCCGTGGGTACCGCACATACGGGGAACCCTACGAAGGCGCCGACCGTCAGCAACGATACCGGCACACCGAGCGGCCCCCGCGGGACGGGGGCGGGCACGGGAGGTAGCGTCAGGCCTAAGACTGCATGCAGTTCGTGGTACTGGGCGCTCCGGCCGGCTGGCCCGCGTACGGACAAGACAAGGGGAAGACGCACTCCAGATGACGGACCGACGCCGCAGCGCGGCCCTCCTGCTCCCCCAGCCCGCCACCATGCCGGGGGCGTTCCTGCTGCGTGAGCGCAAGTCGTCGTCCTCCTCGGCGGGCAGCTCCCTTCCCGAGTCGTCGGACTCCCGGGATTCCGCGGACGCCGCCGGCCCTTCCTCCGGCGGTTCCGAGGAGCCCGGAAGCGCGGGCGGCTCCGGCAAGCGGCGCCGTGCGCACACCCCGGACAGCGACAACCCCTTCGCCGCCCCGCCGGCCGACGCTCCCGACCAGGAATGGCGGCCGCGCCATCCGCAGGGCCAGGGCGACGACGGCGACCAGGAAGGGGCGTCGGGGGACGAGCCGACGCCGGCCTGGGGCAGCCAGTGGAGCAGCCGGCAGCCGGGGCGGGGGAACGGCGGCTTCGGCTCCCGGCCGGGCGGCCGTGGCCAGCAAAACGGCGGCCAGGGTGGACCCAACGGCGGACCGGGCGGGCTGCGCTGGGACCCCACCGACCCGGCCCAGCGCCGGGCGCGCTACGCCCTGCTCTCCGGCATGTGGTCCTTCTTCTTCGTCCTCTTCAGCCTGCCGGAGGTCTCGCTGCTGCTGGCCGCGCTGGCGCTCTACTGGGGCATCAGCTCGCTGCGCGCCAAGCCGGGCACCGGGAAGCAGACGGCGGCGGCGACCACCGCGGCGATGGAGGGCCGCCCGACACCCCCTGCGCCCGCCGCCGGCCAGCCGCTCGCGGGTCCGTCCGGCCCAGCCACGACCCGGCCGCAGACCACCGCGGCCATCGCCGGTCTCGTCACCGCCTCCCTGGCCCTGATGATGGTGGCCGCCACCTTCACCGTCCAGATCGTCTACCGCGACTACTTCACCTGCGTCGACGACGCCCTGACCCAGAAGGCGAGCAAGTCCTGTGAGCGCCTGCTGCCCAAGGAGCTGCGCCCGCTGCTGAGCACCCAGCAGTAGGGCCTGGCCGATGGGTCAGGGTCGGAAAGGCCGCGGCGTCCGGCCCTAAAGGCGCGGGAGGTACCCCCTCGCTTCGCTCCGTCTCGGCTCTTCATCGAATCCCTGGAAGCCGAGCTGCATCGCAAGGCGCCGGAGCGGCCTGACAGCGGAGCCACTAGGGCGTTTCGGCAACGCCGCGAGGCGCCGTGCCAGGCGCCGCGGGCCCGGCCCTGACCCATCGGACAGGCCCTGGCCGGGGCAGCGGCTAGCCCTGCCCCGCGGCCGGGCGCACCGGCTCCGGGCCGCCCGTCCCTCTCAGCCGCCAGGCCCGCACCCCCAGCGCCCCCGGCACCCCGACCAGCAGCATCCAGCCCGCCGCGGCCGGCCCCGAAAGCCACCAGCGGGGCCCGAAGTCGACCAGTACGCCGCTGCCCACGGCGCCCCCCGACACCCCCGCGAACACCGCCATGGCCACGCCGCAGAGCCCGGCGCCCAGGGCGGCCACGGCGGCGGTCGACCGCCAGGTCCAGGGGCCGCCGCGGCCGCCGCCGACGACCGCGCCAGAGGCCGTCGCGGGCCCGGCCGCGTACCGGGCGAGCAGCACCCCGGCGGCCACCGGGGCCAGCACGACCGCCCAGGTCAGCGGGCCGTTCGCGCCCGTCTCCGGCAGTCCGCTGAGCAACGGGAAGGGCGGCAGCGCCGGGCGTCCCGAGCCGCCCAGCGGCCCGACGGCGCCGCCCGCACCGACCACGAAGCCCGGCCCCAGCGCGTATGCCGCGCCCCAGACGGCCGCGTTCGGCAGCAGCATCAGACACAGCAGCAGCACCGTGCAGCGGCCCGCCCAGTCCCGGGCGAGCCCGAGGAGATCCTCCCGGGCGGCGTCCGCGTGCAGGGCGAGGCCGACGAGGGTGAGCAGGATGCCGGCGGCGAGCAGGGCGAGGACGGCGGCGGTGGCGGCCCGGAACGCGGCGGCGGCCCGGGGGCCCGTGACGACGTCCCGTACGCGGTCCGGCAGTCGGGCCGGCGCCCGTCGGACGGCGGCGGGCAGCAGGTCGGCGGCGGCGCGGCCGAGGATGCGCCAGGCGGTGACGGCCAGGACGGCGGCCGCGGCGGCCGGTACGCAGAGCAGGGCACTGAGCGGGGCGGCGCTCAGCGGACCGGCCGAGGCGTAGAGCACCGCCCCGGCCGCGACCGTCAGATAGCCGGCCAGCAGCGCACCGAACAGGCGCCGCGTCGGACCGGTCGCGGTCGTCGGACCGGCTGGGCTCGTCGGCCCGGTCGCGGTCGTCGTCGCCAGGGCGTGCCGGGCGGCCCGGTGCAGCAGCCAGGCGGGGAGGGCGGCGAGCAGCAGCGGGGTCACGGCGAGCGGCGCGGGGGTGCCGGACAGGGTGGCGTCCCGTACGAGATCGCTGCCGTGCGCGAGCAGCCACAGATCGGCGGACAGGTGCAGGGCGCGGGACAGGTCACCGCCCGGGTGGGGGTAGGCGACCCAGAGCAGCAGGACGACGACCGTGAGCGCACCGAGACCGAGCCCGGCGGCCAGCGCACCACCGACGAAGGCGGCACCGGAGGCGGTGCGGGAAGCCGGGACGTCGGAGGCGGAAGCGGCATCGGGAGCGGCATCAGAAGAAGCGCCGGACGTGCCGTCGGAAACGGCCTCGGAAAGGTCGTCGGAGAAGTCGTCGGAGAAGTCGTCCGAGAGGTCGCCCGCTGTGGTGCGGAAAGTTGTGTCCAGGGTGGCGTCGAACGGGGCGGGGAAACGTTGCGCGGTCTGCCGGCTCACGGGGTCATGCTGCCAACAACACCCGTTTCATCTGAGTAGTGACGGAATGGCCGACGTGTCGCACTTTGTGAGCTTATGTGCGTTTCCCACACTGCAGACATGAGCAAGCGCAAGCCCCAGCGGAAGCCGCCCCCCGAGCCGGAGGCTCACAAGTCAGCGACCCCCGAGCCGGAGGCTCCCAAGTCGGCGACGCCCGAACCGCAGACGCCCGAACCGCAGAAGCCCGAGCCCGCGTCCGCCTCCGCCCCCACCCCTGCCGCCACCGCCTTCGACGACCTCTGCTCCCGGCACGCCGACACCCTGATCCGGCAGGCCTATCTGCTCACCGGGCGGCCCCGGCTCGCGCGGCGGGCCGTCGAGCGGGCGTTCCAGCAGGCCTGGCAGAAGTGGCCGGAGGTGGCGGTCGACGCGGACCCGGCGGGCTGGGTGCGGGCGGTGGCGTACGAGTACGCGCTGTCGCCGTGGCACGGGCTCCGGCCCCGGCGCCGGGTCGCGCTGAAGGCCGGGCCGCCCGAGGACCGTGCGCTGCTGGGGGCGTTCTTGGAGCTGCCGGACTCGTACCGCCGGACGCTGCTGCTGCACGACGGGGTCGGGCTCGGCCTGTACGAGACGGCGGCCGAGGTGGAGGCGAGCACGGCCGCGGCGGCCGGGCGGCTGATGCATGCCCGGGAGCGGCTCGCCGAGCGGCTCCCGGAGCTGGGGCTGACCGGCCGGTCGCCGGTGCTGCAGGGCGAGATGCTGCGGGTCCGGCTCGGGAAGCTGGCGGCCGCACAGAAGGTCACGCTGCCCGCCCCGCGGGCCGTGCGGACCGGGAGCGCGCGCACCGTCCGGTGGACCACCGGCGCGGCGCTCGGGCTGACCGGGCTGGTCGCGGCGGCGACCGCCGTGACGGTGTTCACCGCCCCGGCCCGTTACACGCCGCCCGCGCAGCGGCCCACGGCGAAGCCGGCCACGAAGGCGGCCACCCAGCCGGCAGTCAAGGCGAGCAGGCCCGCCGCGGAGGCCGGGCACGAGCACGTACGCAAGCCGCCGGCCGTACGCCGGGGCCCCGGCGGCCACGGCTATGTCCCCGCCGAGGCCCGCCTGAGTCCCGGGCTCCGTTAGACGGTTGGCGGAACCGGGCGGCGGCACAACGGACGCGGGCCCGCCCCCCCCCCAGGGGTGCGGGCCCGCGTCCGTTGCCGTAAGCACTGCGCCGCAGGACGGGTCCGGCGGTGCCAAGAGGCGCAATCAGCCGACGAGGATCTCGCGGGCCAGGCGCGCGGTCTCCGACGGGGTCTTGCCGACCTTGACGCCGGCGGCCTCCAGGGCCTCCTTCTTCGCCTGGGCGGTGCCGGAGGAGCCGGAGACGATGGCGCCGGCGTGGCCCATGGTCTTGCCCTCGGGCGCGGTGAAGCCCGCGACGTAACCGACGACCGGCTTGGTGACGTTGGCCTTGATGAAGTCGGCCGCACGCTCCTCGGCGTCGCCGCCGATCTCGCCGATCATCACGATCAGGTCGGTGTCGGGGTCCGCCTCGAACGCCGCGAGGGCGTCGATGTGCGTCGTGCCGATGACCGGGTCGCCACCGATGCCGACGGCCGAGGAGAAGCCGATGTCACGGAGCTCGTACATCATCTGGTAGGTCAGCGTGCCGGACTTCGACACCAGACCGATGCGGCCGGGCTTGGTGATGTCGCCCGGGATGATGCCGGCGTTGGACTGGCCGGGGGTGATCAGGCCGGGGCAGTTCGGGCCGATGATGCGGGTCTTGTTGCCCTTGGACTTCGCGTACGCCCAGAAGGCGGCGGAGTCGTGGACGGCGATGCCCTCGGTGATGACGACGGCCAGCGGGATCTCGGCGTCGATGGCCTCGACGACGGCGGCCTTGGCGAAGGCCGGCGGCACGAAGAGGACGGAGACGTTGGCGCCCGTCTTCTCCATCGCCTCGGCGACGGAGCCGAAGACCGGGACCTCGGTGCCGTCGAAGTCGACGGACGTGCCGGCCTTGCGGGGGTTCACGCCGCCGACGATGTTGGTGCCGTCACCGAGCATCAGCTTGGTGTGCTTCATACCGGTGGCGCCGGTCATCCCCTGGACGATGACCTTGCTGTCCTTGGTGAGGAAGATAGCCATGGTGTTGGTGTCCCTCGTCCCTTACTTGGCCGCGGCCAGCTCGGCGGCCTTGTCGGCCGCACCGTCCATCGTGTCCACGCGCTGGACCAGCGGGTGGTTCGCGTCCGACAGGATCTTGCGACCCAGCTCGGCGTTGTTGCCGTCGAGGCGCACGACCAGCGGCTTGCTGACGTCCTCGCCCTTGGACTTGAGCAGCTCCAGCGCCTGGACGATGCCCTTGGCGACCTCGTCGCAGGCGGTGATGCCACCGAAGACGTTGACGAACACGGACTTGACGTCCGGGTCGCCGAGGATGATCTCCAGGCCGTTCGCCATGACCTCGGCGGAGGCGCCGCCACCGATGTCGAGGAAGTTGGCGGGCTTGACGCCACCGTGGTTCTCACCGGCGTAGGCGACGACGTCCAGGGTGCTCATGACGAGGCCCGCGCCGTTGCCGATGATGCCGACCTGGCCCTCGAGCTTGACGTAGTTGAGGCCCTTGGCCTTGGCCGCGGCCTCGAGCGGGTTGGCCGCGTCCTTGTCCTCAAGGGCCGCGTGGTCCGCCTGGCGGAACTCGGCGTTCTCGTCGAGGGAGACCTTGCCGTCGAGCGCGATGACGCGGCCGTCGGCGACCTTGGCCAGCGGGTTGACCTCAACGAGGAGGGCGTCCTCCTTGATGAAGGTCTCCCACAGGGTCACCATGATCTCGGCGACCTGCTCGGCGACGTCGGCCGGGAACTGCGCCTGCGCCACGATCTCGCGGGCCTTCTCGATCGAGACGCCCTCGTTGGCGTCGACCGGGACCTTCGCGAGCTTCTCGGGGGTCTTCGCCGCGACTTCCTCGATCTCCACGCCGCCCTCGACCGAGGCCATGGCCAGGAAGGTGCGGTTGGTGCGGTCGAGGAGGTACGAGACGTAGTACTCGTCCGCAATCTCCGGAGCCGTCTCGGCGATCATCACCTTGTGGACCGTGTGGCCCTTGATGTCCATCCCGAGGATGTCGGTCGCACGGGCGACCGCCTCGTCCGGGGTGGCGGCCAGCTTCACGCCGCCGGCCTTGCCCCGGCCACCGACCTTGACCTGGGCCTTGACGACGGACTTGCCGCCAAGGCGCTCGGTCGCCGCACGCGCCCCCTCAGGCGTGTCGATGACTTCACCGGCCAGCACCGGTACACCGTGCTTGGCGAAGAGGTCCCTCGCCTGGTACTCGAACAGGTCCACGCGCGTCCGTCCCTTGTCTTCTCAGAATCGCCGTAGTGATCGCGGTTCGTTGTCTGCGATGGGCGTGCCGCGAAGGGCAACGTGACGGCGCTGTCACAGGGGAGGCGTACACGGAGTCCGAATACGCGGCATGTCCGTCTCGCAGGTTATCGCCGCAGGACGTGCGGCCCTAAATCGCAGATCACACTCTGGCGGTGATTACAGTCACAGATCTTTTGGCCACGTTACGTCTCCACAGGTTTTCCGCGTGTTGTCGGCCGCTTTTCGACGCCGCCCAGGTGAGCGGCCCGCTCCGGTGCCGGCCGCCGTACACCTCCGCTTCATGCGCCGTGCGGAAGCCGCTCCTGGTACGTCCCGACGCGTCCGGTCTCCGGTGATTCCGCTTCCGGCGGCGGCGGAATCCGCTTGGGAAGGACGTGCAACGCACCCACACGGGACCTCCGCATCCGGTGTCCGGAAAGGCCTCTTGACCCTCAACTACCCGCAGCAGAAACTGCGTTGAGCACTTACACACACATACGCATCAGGAGTCACAAGCTTCGGGCTTGGTCCCGTGCAGGCCGGTCGGCAGACCGCGCGGCACAGGGTGCAGACGGGGGAACTTGATGGGTAGCGGGGGGATGCGCGTGCGCGGGCAGGGGGCGGCCGCGGGCTCTTCCGTACCCGCCGCTCCTCCCCCTTCTTGCCATCACCCCTCCCAGCTTTCTCGATTTCTTGGTGTCGTCACACTCGGTGCCTGAAGGGATTGGAGGGGGAATGCCGACACATGCGACCTATCCCGGCGTTTATGTCGAAGAGCTTCCCAGCAGCATCCGCAGCATCACCACCGTCACCACATCGGTGACCGCTTTCGTCGGTCACACCCGGCGCGGCCCGCTCAACCAGCCGGTGCGGATCACCAGCTTCGCCGACTTCGAGCGTCGCTTCGGGGGGCTGACCGCACAGAGTCCGGTCGCGTACGCCGTCCACCAGTTCTTCGGCAACGGCGGCACGGTCGCCGTGATCGTACGGGTCGCCAAGGCCGGCAGCGGCAAGGAAGCCCACGTCACCCTGGAGTCCACCGAGGGCCACAGCCAGTGCCCGGTCCTGGAGGTGCACGCCAAGGAGCCGGGCGTCTGGGGCTCCGGCCTCCGGGTGGCCGTCGACTACGACACGCGATGCCCGGACGAGAGCTTCAACCTCCAGGTCCTGGACGCGCACGGCACCGCCCGCGAGTCCTTCTCCGGCCTGTCCATGGATTCCGGCCACGGCCGCTACGCCGAAACGGTGATCAACGCGGGCTCCGCGCTGATCCGCGTCGAGGTCGTCGGCGAGGGCCGCCCGGACCCCTCCGGCACCGTCTCCAAGGCCTTCCACCACGAACTCCCCGACCTGAACGTCGACTTGACGGTCAAGATCGGCGAGGTGGAGCGCGAGTTCACGCTCTACGACCCGGACTGCGACGGCGAGGCGCCCTGCAACGTCGCCGAGCTGGCCCTCCTCCTGGAGCACAAGCTGCGCGCCCTGCCGGACGCCCCCGGCAAGCACGCCTTCGCGGGCGCGGAGGTCACCTCCTTCGGCCGGCGCATCCAGGTCGTGGCCGGCTCGACGGACCCCGACGACGTGGTCCGCTTCCTGGGCGAGTGCGCCAACGACCTCGGCCTGGAGGCCTCCGTCAACCCTCCCGTCTTCCCGCTGTGCGGCGGCGAGGACGGCGATCTGCCGGGGCCGCGCGACATCATCGGCAGCGAGGCCCGCAAGAGCGGGCTCCAGTCCCTGCGCGACGTCCATGACGTCAACCTCCTCGCGCTGCCCGAGCTGGCCTCGTACGAGTCCGTCGACGACGCGATCACGGTGCTGTCCGCGGCCGAACGCCTCTGCCAGGAACGCCGCATCTTCCTCCTCGTCGACGCGCCCGCCGCCTGGGGCAGCGTGGACGCCGCCCGCGCCGGCATCGCCGCCTTCGATCCGGTCCGCGGCAACCACTCCGGCCTCTACTTCCCGCACCTCCAGCTCACCGACCCGCTCTCCGGCCGGCTGCGCTCCTTCCCGCCGTCCGGCGCGATCGCCGGTGTCATCGCCCGTACGGACAGCGAGCGCGGGGTCTGGAAGGCCCCGGCGGGCACGGAGGCGAGGCTGGCGGGCGTCCACTCACTCACCGTGAAGCTGACGGACCGTGAGAACGGGCTCCTCAACCCGCTGGGCATCAACTGCCTGCGCGCCTTCCCGATGGTCGGCCCGCTGGTCTGGGGCGCCCGCACGCTGGAGGGCGCGGACGCGCTCGACAGCGAGTGGAAGTACGTACCGGTGCGGCGCCTCGCCCTGCACATCGAGGAGAGCCTGCTGCGCGGCCTCCAGTGGGTCGTCTTCGAGCCCAACAACGAACAGCTCTGGCAGCAGATCCGCCTGAATGCCTCGGCCTATCTGCACTCCCTCTTCGAGAAGGGCGCCTTCAAGGGCAGCACCCCGCGCCAGGCGTACTTCGTCAAGTGCGACAAGGACACCACGACGGATGCGGACATCGAGAACGGGATCGTGAATGTCGTCGTCGGCATCGCACCCGTCAAACCCGCCGAGTTCGTGATCGTCAAGATCCAGCAGATGGCCGGGCAGTTCGACCTCTAGCGACGCACCGCAAGCAGGAAAGGAGAAGTGAAGGAATCCGATGGCTGAGTTCCAGATCAACGCCCATCGCTTCGACCCGTACAAGAACTTCAAGTTCCTGGTCCTGTGGGACGGCCGTACGGTCGCGGGCGTCAGCAAGATCAGCCCCCTGAAGCGCACCACCGAGGTCGTCAAGCACCGGCACGGCGGCGACCCCAGCTCCCCGCGCAAGTCCCCGGGCCGCTCCGAGTTCGAGGGCATCACCCTGGAGCGCGGCGTCACCCACGACCCGGAGTTCGACCGCTGGGCCAACAAGGTCTGGCAGGTCGGCGCCGGCCTCGGCTCCGAGGTCTCGCTGGCCGACTTCCGCAAGGACATCGTCATCCAGGTCCTCAACGAGGCCGGTCAGGTCGCCGTCGCGCACAAGGTCTACCGGGCCTGGCCGAGCGAGTACCAGGTCCTGGGCGAGCTGGACGCCAACGCCAACGCCGTCGCCATCCAGAGCCTGAAGCTGGAGTGCGAGGGCTGGGAGCGGGACTACGAGGTGCCGGAGCCGGAGGAGCCGTCGTTCACGAATCCGGCCTGAGCCGGAGTCCGTACGTACGGCACGCGCGCGTACCGCACGCGCTGTTGGCACCTTCGCACCGGACGAGGTGAGGAATGGCGGTCACCGGGCCCGCTGAACTGCTGGCCACCTGGGAGGCCGGGCTGGCCCGGCAGGGCGGCGGCCGGGCCCTGCTGCTGCACCGTGCGGCCCGCCCCGGGGCCGGCACCGACGCACTGCTGTCGGTGCCGCTCGGGGAGCGGGCGGCGGATCTGTTCGCGCTGCGCCGGGCACTGTTCGGCGACGGGATGCAGGTCACGCTCGACTGCGCGGATCCGGACTGCGGCGCGGCGATGGAGTTCGAGCTCGACGCGGGCGAGCTGGGCGCCGCCCGGCCGCGGGTCCCGGAGGGCGGGCTGCGGGTCGAGGAAGGCGACTGGGTGGTGCGCTTCCGGCTGCCCAGCCCCGCCGATCTCGCCGCGGTCGCGTCCCTGGCCGTCGATGCGGAGGACGCCCGGCGACTGCTGGGCGGCCGATGTGCGCTGTCGGGGCGGCGGGGCGGCCGGGCGGTTGCGGAGGAGGAGTTGGCCGCGCTGCCCGAGCCGGTGCTCAAACGCTTCGCCGAGGCGGCCGAGGAAGCCGATCCGGCCGCCGAGGTGACGCTGAACATCGCTTGTCCGGAGTGCGGTACGGCCACACCGGCGGAGCTGGACATCGCCGCGTACCTGTGGACCGAACTGGACGCCTGGGCGCGCGATGTGCTCCTGGACGTCCATCTGCTCGCCTCGGCCTACGGCTGGAGCGAGCCGGAGATCCTGGCGCTGAGCCCGCTGCGGCGCCGCTACTACCTGGAGCTGTGCGCAGATGCCTGACCTGGCTGACTACTTCGACCGGCTGCTGGCGCGGCATGCGCCGGCGGCCGGGGGCGCCGTTCCCGGCGCGTCCGGCGGCAGCCGTGCGGACGGGGCCCGGCGCACGCTCGTACAGCCCCGGCTGCCGGGCCCGTTCGAGCGCGTCGAGGCGCTGCGCGGCGGGCCCGCGGAGGCGGACGAACCGGCTCCGCTGTATCCGCAGGCGCCCCGGACCTCGCCCTTCGAGGGGGAACAGGTCCGGTACGAGCGGGAGATCAGGACCACGGAGCAGCAGACCGTGGTGCGCGCCGAGGCCCTGCGGGACGCCCCCGCGGACCTCGTCGAGCCGGCGGCGCGGCCGGCGGCACCGCTGCTGCGGCCCGCGGCGGCGGTGGAAACGGGGCCGCGGACCGTCGCGGCCGAGGTCGTGCGCCCGCAGCGGGGAGTGCGGGCGTCCGGGGAGGACGGGTCCGCCCGCCGGGCGGCAGCCCCACCTCCCCCGCCTGGCAGGAACGTCGCTCCCTCCGCTCCGGCCCCGGTGCTGCGTCCCCGTACCGAGGCGGTGCCGGCGGCCCGCAACGCCACCCGGGCCACGGCCGCCGGGCGGCGCGGGCAGCGCGGTGCCGAGCGGGTGGTGCACGTACAGATCGGACGTCTTGAGGTCAGTGCGGCAGGTGCGGAGCGCCCCGCGGCGGGCGGGCGGCCGGCACGCCCGCAGCGCAGTGAGCCGTCGCTGAGCCTCGCGGACTATCTGGCGCGCGGGGAGAGGACGAGCTGACGGTGACGCACAGGGCGATGTGGCCGGCGCGGATTTCAGGGACCCGCATGGCGAATTGGCCGGCGTGGATGTCAGGGATTTCAGGGGGACGGACTTCATGAGCAACGCACTCGCCGTCGCGACGGTCACCCAGGCCCTTGCGCTGCTGATCGAGCACAATCTGCACCCCGAGATCGATATGGCGGTCTCGGTGGAGACCCGCAAGCCGCCGGCCGATCCGCCGACCGACCCCACGATCACGGTCTTCCTCTACCAGGTCACCCACAACCCCTCGATGCGCAACAACGACCTGGTCACCCGCGCCTCCGACGGCACGCTGCTGAAGCGCCCGGCGGCCGCGATCGACCTGCACTTCGTGATCAGCGCATACGGCGAGGAGACCGAGCTGGTCGGGCAGCGGCTGATCGGGAGTGTCATCCGCACCCTGCACGAAATACCCGTGCTGCCAAAGGAGTTGATCGAAGAGGCGGTGCAGCGTCCGTACCTGGAAGGCAGCGATCTCACCGAGTCGCTCCAGAAGGTCCGGTTCACGCCGACCCAGATGGACGTCGACGAGACCTCCAAGCTCTGGGGGATGCTCAACAACACGCCGTACTCGCTGTCGGTCGTGTACCAGGCCTCGCTGGTACTGCTCGACGGCCATCAGAAGCCGAAGCCGGCGAAGCCGGTGGAGCGGCCGGAGGTGACGGTGCTGCCGTTCGGGGCGCCGGGGGCGCCGGAGCGGCCGGTGAGCGGAGGAACGGCGGGGACTGCCGGGCCCGCGACCCCTGAGCCGAAGGCGCCGGAGCCGAAGGGCCCCGAGGCGAAGACCGTCGCGACGCAAGCCGCCGAGGCGAAGACCGTCGAGAGGAAGACCGCCGAGGCGAAGACCGCCGGGACGGCGGTTCCAAAGGCGAAGGCTGCTGAGGCACAGCCCACTACTGCAGTGGAGAGGAAGCCGACGGGCGGTGACGCCAAATCGGGTGCCACGCCCGCACGTCCACGCACCACCCGAGCCCGGAAGGCAACCGGCGCAGCCGCACAGCAGGGCAAACGGTCCGGCTCAGGCCCCCACGGCTCCAGCTCCAGGTCCAGCGCCGGTACCGGCGACAAGGGCGGCCCTGACCGTACGGATGACGGCAAGGAGAGCTGAGTCAGGGTGCGCGGAACGGGGGGAGACGAGGGCATGGGCAGCAGCAGCGGCAAGGGAGCAGGCGCGGTGGCCGGCGGTACGACCGCCGACACGACCCCTGGTGCGGACGGCGCCGCGCTGGCCGCAGCCGTACGGAACGTACTGGCGCGCCTGGATGCCCATGCCGCACGCTTCGTCGGTAAAGCCGCGGACTTCGGCAACAAGGAGAGCGAAGTCGGCAACAAGGGGTCACAAACGGACGAAGCCCCGGCCGACGGCTCCACTGCCCCCACCGCCCCGGCCCCGCCCCAGACCGGCCCGGGGTTCCCCTCCTCCGCCGTCCCATCCGCGGACCTCCCCACCCTCGACACGCTGACCGCCTGCTTCGGCCTCAGCCCCTTCGAGCGGGAGATCGTCCTGCTCGCCGCGGCGGCGGAGCTGGACCCGACGACCGGCGCCCGCTGCGCCGCCGCGAGCACCGACCCAAGCCACACCTACCCCACGTTTTCGCTGGCCCTGGCCGCCCTCGCCGACCCGCACTGGAGCGCCCTCACCCCCGTCGCCCCCCTCCGCCGCTGGCGCCTGATCGACCTGGACGACGAGACCCGTCTGACGACCACCCGCCTCCGCCTGGACGAGCGCATCCTGCACTTCCTGGTCGGCTCGCCGTACCTGGACGCCAGGCTGCACGGACTGCTGCGCCGCACCACCGCCCCCGGCAGCCTCCCGCCGTCGTACGACGCGGCCGCGAACCGGGTCGCCGCAGGCTGGGCGGGCGCCGGCCCCGACGCACCCCTCCGCGTCGAACTGGTCGGTGCCGACCTCCGCACCCGCGCCGACATCGCCGCGACGGCCGCCCGCCGCTCGGGTCTCGGTCTTTACTCCATGGCCGCCGACGACATACCGACCGACGCCGCCGAGCGCGACCGCCTGGCCCGCCTCTGGCAGCGTGAGGCGATCCTGCTGCCCGCCGCCCTGCTGGTCGAGGTCGGCGAGATGGACCGCGACCAGCACGCCGCGGCGGACGCCTTCATCGCGGGCGCGGCCGTCCCTCTGGTCGTCTCCAGCCCCGACCCACGGCAGACCGACCAGCCGCGCGGCCAGCGGGTGACCGTACCGAAGCTGTCCGACGAGGAGCAGCTCGGCCTGTGGACGGACGCCTTCGCCGGCATACCTGAAATGACCGGTCGCCATCTCCAGTCCCTGGTCGCCCAGTTCCAGCTCCCGCCGCACGTCGTCCGCTCGGCCGCCGCCACCGTACGCCGCGACCTGCCGAACTCCGACGTACTCGACGCCGCCGAACTGGCCTGGCAGGCCGGCCTCACCGAGGCCCGGATGGGCCTGGACGAACTGGGCCGCCGCATCGAACCGCGCGCCGGCTGGGACGACCTGGTCCTCGCCGACCGCCAGCTGCGCATCCTCCAGGAGATCGTCGCCCACGTACGCCAGCGCGGCACCGTCTACCAGGACTGGGGCTTCGCCAAGGCGCTGCGCAGCGGCCTCGGCGTCACCGCGCTCTTCGCGGGCGGCTCCGGCACCGGCAAGACCCTGGCCGCCGAAGTCATGGCCAAGGAACTCGGCCTGGACCTCTTCATCATCGACCTCTCGCAGGTCGTCAGCAAATACATCGGCGAGACCGAGAAGAACCTCAGTCGCGTCTTCGACGCCGCCGAACGCGGGGGCGCCCTGCTCCTCTTCGACGAGGCCGACGCCCTCTTCGGCAAGCGCAGCGAGGTCAAGGACAGCCACGACCGTTACGCCAACCTGGAGGTCAGCTATCTGCTGATGCGGATGGAGGCGTACCGGGGTCTGGCCGTCCTGACGACGAACATGAAGAAGGCGCTGGACTCGGCCTTCATGCGCCGCATCCGCTTCGTCGTGGACTTCCCCTTCCCCGGTGAGAAGGAGCGTGCGGAGATCTGGCGCCGGGTGCTGCCCGCCCAGGCGCCGCTGAAGGGCGTCGAGCCTGCGCTCCTCGCCCAACTCACCGTCGCCGGCGGCTCGATCCGCAATATCGCGCTTTCCGGGGCCTTTCTCGCCGCCGAGGAGGGCGACCGCCTCCAGATGCGTCACATGCTGGCGGCGGCCCGTACCGAATACCTGAAGCTGGAACGCTCCCTGGCGCCGTCGGAGGTCCACGGATGGGTCTGAGCGAGGGCAGGCACGAAGCGTGGGAGCCGGCGGCCGAGTCGCCGCCGCGCTCCTTCCGTATCGACATCGGCGAACTGGTGCTGGACGGCTTCGACGCGGCCCGGGTCGATCCGGACCGGGTGTCGGCGGCGTTCCAGGCCGAGTTGACCCGGCTCGTACGCGAGCGCGGGGTACCGCTGGCGGCGGACGGAACGGGCGTGGCGCTGGACGGCCTCGCCGGGCTGCCGCCGCTGCCGGCGACCACCTCTCCCGTACGCCTGGGGGAGGCACTGGCCCGCGCGGTGCACGCGGGGCTCGCGGGACGGGGGGATCCGCAATGAGTACGGCGCAGTCCTCGACGCAGGACACCCGGTCGGCCGCCGAGGACCGGCGCCGCAAGCGCAGGGAGCGCTCCGCCAAGGCCCGCGCCCCGGAGCCGAAGGACATCGTCAGCGGCGCCGGCCAGCCCCTGGACCTGAGCGTCCGCCGCGAGCTGGAGGAGCAGCTCGGCCACGACTTCAGCCAGGTCCGCCTGCACACCGACCGGGACTCCGGGCAGCTCGCGGAGATGATGGGCGCCGATGCCTTCGCCGTCGGCCAGGACATCTTCTTCCGGGAGGGGACGTACCGGCCGGGTACGGCGGACGGTCAGCGGCTGCTGGCCCATGAGCTGCTCCACACCGTCCAGAACCCGCACGGCCTGGGCGCGCTGCGAGTGGGCCGTGATCTGGGCGCGGTCAGCCTTCCGCAGGAGGCGATCGAGCGGGAGGCGGAGTCGGCGGCGCAGGCGTCGGTGCTGGGCGCGCTGCGGGGGTCCGTACGGCAGGAGGAGCCGGCCGCGGAGATCGAGCCGGGGCAGGCCACGCCCGGCTGGCTTCGTTACGCGACGGTCGACGCCGACCGCCGGCGTTTCGAGCAGCTGGACCCGGCGACGCTGGTGGACCGCCTCGCCAATGGTGTGCTGCGTTCGCTGCGCGGTGACCCCGAGGATCTTTCGGGCCGGGTGCGCCTGCAACTGGCGCGGCTGGCGCCGGAGGTGCAGGACAGCGTGCTGGACCGACTTGAGGTACGGCTGTCGACGCCGGACCTGGAGCGGCTGTTCGCGCTGGTCGAGGAGGTGGAGCAGGCCGGACAGCTGCCGTTGGACGCGGCCGCGGCACCCGAGGCCGTGCCCGACGAGGCCGAGGCGATCCGGCAGGAGCGGGCGCAGCGGGCGGCCGATGCGCGCGGCGAGCGCGAGCGGGCCGAGAAGGAAGGCGACGACCGGCGGCAGCGGCAACAGCGGCGAAAGGACTCCGACCCGGCCGGCGACGGGGCTGCCGTGGAGCGGGACGGGCGGTCCGGGGCCGGGTCCGCTGCGGGCGGTGCGGCGAAGGCCCCGTCGCCGCAGACCGCTGCGCCGGCGCCGGAGCAGGCTGCGGAGCAGTCGGCGGGACAGTCCCGGGACACAGCCGGGGCACAGCAGGAGTCGCGGGCCGCGGCGAAGCAGCAGGACGACGACGCCGCCCGGCAGCGCTCGCAGCAGGACACGGCGGGCGCGGCGGGCGGCAAGGAGGAAGGCCAGGACACCGGCCGGCAGTCGGGGCAGGCCGCCGAGCAGGGAGCGGAGGGCGCCGGGGACGACCGGGCGGACCAGGCTGCCCAGGAGAAGGCGGCCGATCCCGAGGAGCTGGATACGAGCGAGGAGGAGCCCGGCGAGAAGGACCGGGCCGGCCGCGGTACCGACGCGCGCCGCGCCGGCGACCCCGACAACGAGGCGGACGCCGACGATGAGCCGCTCGGCCTCGAAGAGGAGCCGGCGGACCGCGACGAGGACGACGAGGACGCCGGCACCGAGGAGGGCGACGAGGACGCCGGCCTGGAGGCGGCGGACGACGAGGCTGCCGCAGACGCCGAGGGCTCCGGGCCGGAAGACGGCCTCGACGGATCCACCGGTACCGCCGCGAGCGCGAAAAACGCCCAGAACCAGAAGAGCGGGGGCGACTCGGCGGACGGTCGGAGGGACGGCGCTCCCGGCGTCCTCAACTCCCCCGCCGGCGAGGACCAGTCGGCGGCGGCCTTACGTCAGGCGGAGAGCGAGTCCGACGGGTCCGCGGACGGGGACGCCGCGGAGAGCGAATCCGACGACCGGCTCTCCGAGGACCTGGGGACCGACAAGTCCATCGAGCAGGAGATCGGCCCCGAGCCGGACGAGTCGGCGGACGACAAGACCGGCGAGGAGCCCGGCGAGAACAGCCCGGACACCACCGATCCCGACGACGCCGAGCAGGAGGCGGAGCAGGCGGCGGAGCGCAGGGAGGACGCGGAGGCCAAGCGGCGGGACGACGCGGCCCGTGTGGCCACGGCCGGGTCCGGCGGAGGGGCGGGCCCTGGTCCCGGTGGCGATACGGCCGCGCCGGGGAAGCTGGCGAAGTCCGATGAGGACGCGCGCCGCCAGGCAGGCGGTACGGCTTCGGAGTCCTCGGCCGCGGCTGCCGGGGGCGGGAAGGGTGCGGGCGGCGGTTCGGCGGGCGCCGGTGATACCGGCGTCCAGGCAGCGAGTACGACGAGTGCGGGCAGCGCGACGAGTGAGGCGTCCGGTGCGGAGGCCGGTGCTCCATCCGCTGCGCACAGCGGCTCGGCGGCCGACAAGGCCACCGGTACAGGCACGGGAACGACGCACGGCAGCTCGACATCGGGCGGTACCGCCTCCGGCGACGCGGCTTCGACCGCGGGCGAGCGTCCCAAGGACGATCCCGCGACGAAGGACGCCACCGAGGGCAAGGGCGTCACCGACGCGAAGGACGCCACAGCCCCGGACGTCACCCAGGGGAAGGGGCCCGCGACCACACCGGGTTCGCCGGCCGGTCCCGACGACGTCTCCAGGGCGGGCTCCTCGTCCCCGGGGAAGCTCGCGGCGGGCGGCGGCCCCGCGGGGGTCATGTCCGCCGGCACGTCGGCGAAGGGCGGGGCCGCCGCGGCCGACGGCGGGCCGAAGCCCCGGGCGGTGAAGCCCGCGGCGCGGCCGAACCTGAGCGGGCCCAAGCGGCAGGCGGCCAGGCAGGCGGCGAAGGCTGCCGCCGGGCGTGGCGGCAGCGGCGGAGGGGACCGGACGTCTTCTGCTCCGGCACCGGGACCGGCGCCGGCACGTGGCGGCGGTGGTGGCGGTCGGGGCGCCGCGTCCGGCGCGACGAAGCCCAAGAAGGAGGCTCCGGCCCCCGACGTCTCCAAGGACACCCCCGAGTCGGGGTTGGCCACGGCGGCCAAGCTCAAACCGCATATCGCGCTGGAGACGTTGAAGGGCGTCGACGGGGCGGTGGGCAACTCGGTCGGCAAGGAGCGTGCCGCGCTGCGCAAGGCGCCGCCGAAGACGGAGCGGCCGGCCGGCTCGCCGAAGACCGTGCCGGGTGGTCCGAAGGCCGCCGCTCCGGGGACGTACACCAAAGCCAAGGTCTCCCGTACCGAGGCCACGAAGGGCGAGATGCCGGAGATCGACGGCGAGCAGCGGCCGCAGGGTGAGCCGCCGACCGCCGACATGCCGGAGCCGAGCTGGTGGGACATCGGCGTGACGATCGGCGCCAAGCTGCTGGGCAAGCTCCTCAAGGAGATCCTGCCGCTGGACGATCTGATCGACTCGATCCTCGACCTCCCCAGCACGGACCCGGGGATGCAGGGCACCAAGGTGGGCGACGCCCCCGGTCTGCCGCTTCAGGACGACTCCGACCCGCAGCGCACCGACGAGCAGGGGCAGAAGCTCGACGAGCGGAAGACCGAGCTGCACACGTCCGGCCGTGAGGACGCCGCCCGGCCGATGGGCGAGGACCAGATCTACCCCGACGTTCCCCGCGAGACGCTGACCGGCAAGGTCCCCGGCGGCAAGGGGAAGAAGGCCGGGAAGGCGGGCGGGAGCAAGGCGCCGAGTGGCGGCGTCCCTGTCGAGTCCCTCGACGCCGTGGCCGAGCACGACCGCGGCCCGGAGCTCAAGGCGGGCTTCACCAGCGGCCGGCAGAAGATGACGGACGAGCGCCGGGCAAAGGACCGGAAGGCCAAGGACGACAAGCAGAAGCACGACCGTGATCTGAAGCGGGAAGTCGACGCCAGCAGCAAGACACAGGCCAACGAGCGTCAGAAGGGCCAGTCCGAGATCTCCGGCCACCGCGACAAGTGGCGGAAGGAGCAGGACGACAAGGTCTCGGAGATCGACGGCAGGAAGGGCAGGCGGTACGACGAGGTCCGCGGCAAGATCAAGACGCGGCAGAAGGAAACCGACGACAAGGTCGACGAGCGCACCAAGACGGACAACGAACAGATCGACAAGCACCAGACCGGTGCGAAGGAGAAGGCGGAGCGAAAGAAGAAGGACAGCAAGGACAACGCCGACAACTGGCTCGACGGGGCGATCAACGAGCTCAAGTCGTGGTTCAAAGAGATCAAGAAGGCGATCAAGGGGTTCTTCGACGAAGCGCGGAACGCCGTCACCGGCCTGATCGACAAGTTCAAGTCCGAGGTCTTCAAATTCATCGACAAAGCCCGCGAATGGGTCGTCGATCGGATCAACGAGTTCGCCGACCGCCTGATCGCCCTCGGCGACGAACTCCTCGCCGACTACCCGGCGATGCGCGACAAGTGGCGCAACACCATCAACGGCGCGCGCAACTACGCCGTACGGAAGGTCAACGAGGCCGCCGGTGCGCTGAAGAAGGTCGTCGGAGGGCTGCTCGACGGGCTGTCCGACGCACTCGTCGCGGGGCTGGACGTGCTGGAAGACGGCCTCACGAAGGCCGTCGATGCCGTGGAGAGCGCCACGGTCGGCGCGTTGGAGTTCGCGAAGGGGGTCGTCGAAGCCCTCGGCGAATGGGCCGCCATCTTCAACGACATCGTCTCCGATCCGGGCGGCTGGATCAGCAAGGCCGGTGAAGCGGCACGGACGGGAGCGCGGGAGTACCTCTTCGAGGAGACGAAGTCGGCGGTCAAGAAATGGGTCGATGAAAAGATCCAGGAGATCACCGGCCTGTCACCCGAGGACTTCCAGGCGCTGATCGACGGCAACGTCTCGGCCGAAGAGATGGGCAAGATGGCCTGGGACGCGGCCCTTCCCCAACTCCCGATGATCATTGGCGAATTGGTCATCAAGCAGGTCGTGACCAAACTGATCCCCGGCGCCGGCTGGGCCATGGCCATCATCGACGCCCTCAAGACCGCCTGGGGCGCGCTCAGCAAGATCCTGGCCGCCTTCGGCCTCTTCATGGACTTCCTGAAGGCGGTCAAGAGTGGGAATGCGGCGCGCCCGTTCGCCAAGGCAGTCGCGGCCGGTGTCGTCGCCCTTCTGGAGATGATCTACCAGGCTCTGATCAACGGCATCCAGAAGTACATGGGCAAGGTCACCAGCAAGCTCGGCGGGATGCTCAAGAACATCCGCAGCAAGCGGCGGCCGGGCGGGCACGACGGTACGGACGAGCCCGGCGCGCCCGGCAGGCCCGGCCACCGCGACAGGCCGGGCCAGGACGACCGCCCCGCGAACGCCAACCGGCCCAGTCCGACGGCCGACAAGCCTGGCCCCACCGACAAGCCCAACCAGCGCCCGGTCCCGCGCAAGCCCTCCCCGGACAAGACCTCCCGCCCGGACGACGGCCCCCGCCCGACCAAACGCCCCTCCCCCGAGAAGAAGCCGCGCCCGGAGCACCAGCCCAAGCCCAAGCACAAGAAGAAGCCCGACGAACACGAGCGCCGCGAGGACGGCCGCGAGGTCAACGCCGCCCGCCGCCGCGCCCGCGCCGCCCAGCGCAAACAGCACGAGGACGACAAGCCCGACCTCAACAAGCGCCGCGGCCCGGCCCGCGACACCCTCCGCAAGAAAGACCGCCCCGGCAACAAGCGCGACGACGACCACAAGACCAAGAAACAAGACGACAAGGGCCACAAGAAGCCGGACCTGACCAAGGACAAGAACGGCAAGAAGAAGGTCAGCACCAAGAAGACCTCGCGCCGCAAGCCCGAGTCCCGTACCCGCCGCAGGCTCCGCCGCGCCCGCCAGACCATCAAGTCGGCCTTGAACCGCGCCCGCCGCGCGGCCCGCCGCCTCTCCGGCAAGGCCCGCAAACTCCGCCACAAACTCAACAACCGCACCCATCGGTTGCGGAACCAGTGGAGGCGGCAGAGGGATCGGTTGCGGCGCAACCGGCAGCGAAAGCGTGACCGCCGGCGGGAGAGAGACCGACAGCAAGAGCCCACTCGCCAGTACGCCATGCCAGAGGCTCAGTTCCGCACCGAGAGTGGAGAGCCACACAGGCTCATGTACCGCGGGCGAGGACGGAGCGCTGGCCTTGAGGTACACAGCACACCCCAAGGAATAAATGGCTACCTCGACGCCTGGAATAGCGAGATTGACCCGATCCGGAATACCCCGGAGGGCCAAGAGCAAGCCGCAGGGCACCGAGAGGCCGTAGCCGCACATGATCGAGTTGAGGATCTGCAGAAAAGGCTACCGCCACAGGGCACAAGGTACGCGGCACGAAGCGCCAAGAAAGCTTACGACGCCCTCAGCGCCCAGGTCGATCGGCTGGCCAGGAAGCTCGCGCTACGTGATGTCGGAAACGACGAGAATACCGCTCCGCTGCTACCGATGCTCATTCCCGACTTCACGGACGGGAAGCGCGCAAGCGGGTTCCTGGCCACGGGAATCAATAAGACGGTACCCAAAGGACAAAAGGCCCCACGGGCGGCAGACGGAAATCCGCTCGGCTGGGAGAAGGATCCGACAAAAACGCGGTGGCCACGCCCCAAAACAAATTCTCCGTGGGTACGCATGCACCTACTCACGGAGGACATGGCTGGCCCTGCCAGGGGAACAAACCTTGTGCCTGCACCGGGCGACGTAAACACCAGATTCTATTATCGAATAGAGAAGGATGCCGCCGACGCAGTAAAGGTGAGCAAATCTGAGCGCATGATCTGGTACAGGGTCGACGTAAACTTCCATTCTGACGACATGACGCACCCGCATTACCCCTACCCCAAGTCCATTGGCATGAAATGGGGCGGCTACAAGCTAAGAAATAGGACATGGACCAAGAAGCCGCCGCGCCCGAGCCAGATGTACGAGCGCGACAACATCGAGGTAATGGGGAGTAATCCAACCAAGTTTAATATCAATAGCCGAAGCTCGCAGAAAATACAGAACGAATTTCGTGTTGGGAAGGCATTCGCGGAAACCGTCGTCTCAGAGTCACCATTCCGTGACTTCAATTCCTTCAAGTTGAGAATGACAAGCTACAACTCGCGCAACCCTGGAGCTATTCCCAACTTTGGCCAGGAGCTCCTGAAGGTGGAAGTCGACAGGAACAAGCTTCGCTACAACTAGCAAGGGGGATCCATGTCAAAGCTGAGTGTGTATGAATTGCGCTATCTCGCCATGCTCGATGAGCTCAAGTATGCGCCGGAGGTTACGGTCTACGAGGAAGAGAGGGGGCCCATCGAGGCTCCCATAGGGGACGCCCCGACCGCGTTCAAGAATATCGCCGAATGGGTAGGAGTCTCTCTTGATCCAGCACTCCAGCGCTGCTTCCTTCGCTTCGAGGGGCTTTCTAGTCACTGGGGTATTGAACGAGCCGGCATGCATTTGAGGGGGGAGTTCTCGATCCGTCATCTCGCTGCCGCGATGCTTACGGTCGGCGTGGACCTTGCCACGGAAGATACCCCGGAGAAAGACCGTCTGGCCTTCTCGGAGCTGCGCGTTTTCGACGAGCAGCTACAAGGGGGCGGCGGCAGTCTGACAGGCCTGCGAATTCACCCTGGCATGACTTCACCCGAGGTATGGCATTACGAGGGGACTCACTCCATCTTCAAGTTGGAGTTGGACTACGCCGAGTACCTTGACATGCTTCTCGTTACCAAGGGAACTTACGGCTGGCAGCATCTCTTCGCCGAGAACTCCACGCAGGACAGCGATTTCCAGGATGCCGCCGAGAACATAAAGAATATGTTGAGCGTATTCCCCGAAATCTTCCCCGAGTACGACTATGAGCCCCTTCGAGCGCGACTGAGCAGCGGCTCCGGTAGGTAGCAGATACGGCTGCATAGCCAATTCGCACCCAAGACTCACCAGGAAGGCTGCGGACCCTGTGACCCGCTACGCAAATATTCCCAAGCCCATCCGTTCCGGCGTCGTCATCGTCGATCCCGACCTCGGGACGCCGCAGCGCATCATCGTTCTTCAGTTCAACCCGGACACTCTGGAACGCTCCGTTTCGCCGCAGGCTGCTGGAGGGGAAGGGGGCGGCGGTGGAGGGGACAGTGGTGGGGACAGAAACGAAGCGCTGAGACTCAAAGGGCCGGCGCAGGAGACGTGGAAGTTCACGGCGGAGATTGATGCCACCGATCAGTTGGATGTGGCTGCGCCCGACGGGATTCATCCGCAGCTCGCCGTGCTGGAGATGTTGGTGCAGCCCACTACCGCGCAGCTCAGGGCCGCTTCTCACCTCAGCAAGAAGGGCACCATCGAGATCAGTCCCATTGAGATGCCGCTCACGCTTTTCACGTGGGGGAGCAAGCGGGTCATGCCCGTCCGGCTCACCGAGTTGTCGGTTAATGAGTCGGCGTTTGATGTGAATCTCAACCCGATCAGGGCTTCGCTCAGTATCGGGATGAAGATTTTGACGGTGAGTGATCTGCCGGCGGGGCATCGGGGGGCGGAGTTGTACCTCGCGCACCTGGCGCAGAAGGAGCAGTTGGCGAGGGCCGCTCGGGGCGGGAGTTTTGCGGCGCTTGGGCTTGGCGGGAGGGGGATCTGAGACGTGATCGAGCCGTATGAGCGGGCTTTGGATGATGTTCCCGGGGCGCATCCGTATCCGCGGAGCAGTCGGTACGCCGAGGTGGAGATCGGGGTGCATCGCATGCCCGATGGGACCGAGGTGAAGTACGCCAAGCGGCGGTTGCTGCCGCGGTTGGAGGATGCGGCCGAGGAGGCCGTGCCGCACACCGTCAGCAGTGGCGAGCGGCCGGATCAGCTGGGGCAGCGGTACTTCGGGGATCCGGGGCAGTGGTGGCGCATTGCTGATGCCAATCCGGTGCTGGATCCGCGGGAGTTGACGGATGAGCCGGGTGAGGAGATAGCCGTTCCGTTGCCGGGTGGGTTCTCGGGCGGGATGGGTGGGCCGGGTGTGAGGAATGGCTGATGAGCCGGTCGGGCGGGGCCCGATCCATGTTTCGTTGTACATGGGGCCGAAGTCGGCGCGGCCGGTGCCGGCGGAAGTGACCGAGGCCCTGCTGTCGGCGCAGATCACAAGTACGGCGGGTGAGAGGTCTGGGTTTCAGATCGCCTTCGATCTGACGAAGAAGGGGGCGATCGTTCAGCGGTTGTTGCCCGAGGGGTTTTTTGATCCCAAGACGCGGGTGATTGTGGCGGTTTCCATCAAGGGGACGCCATTTGTGTTGCTGGACGGGTTGATTGTGCGGCAGGAGGTGGGGGCCAGTAATCAGCCCGGCCAGACGACCCTCACCATCACCGGTGAAGATCTCACCCTGCTGATGGACCTGGAGGAGCGGGCCGACCGGTATCCGAATCTGGCGCCCTCGCAGCGGATTGAGCGGATTTTGGGGCAGTACGCGGATTACGGGATCGATGCTCGGATTATTCGGGAGCAGATTCCGCAGCCGCCGCGGGAGCAGTTGCGTGTTGATTACCAGGTCGGCACCGATCTGCAGTATGTGAATGAGTTGGCGAGGGCGAACGGTTATACGTTCTATCTGGATCCGGGGCCGGTGCCGGGGCGGTCGACGGCGTTCTGGGGGCCGGAGCAGCGGCTCGGGCAGCGGCAGCACGCGTTGAACGTGAATATGGATGTGAACTCGACGGTGGATCAGTTGACGTTCGCGTATGACGGGACGGCCAGGGAAGAGCCGCAGGCGCGGGTGCAGGATCCGGTGACCCGGCGGGCGCCGTTGCTCGCGCAGCCCGATATCAGTCCGCTCAGGCCGCCGCTCGGGCGGCGGGCCTCGCCGGCGCTGAAGAGGAAGACGCTGAGTGGAACGGCGAAGCGGGATGAGGGAATCGCCAAGGCGGAGGCCCTCGGACGGGCGGCGACATCCGCAGATGCCATCTCCGGGTCGGGATCGCTGGACGTCAATCGGCATGGATATGTGTTGCGGCCGCGGGAGTTGGTCGGGGTGCGGGGTGCCGGGGTGACGTATGACGGCGACTACTACGTGAAGAGTGTGACGACCAATCTGCGCCCCGGGTCGTACCAGCAGAACTTCACCCTGTCGCGGGAGGGCCTGATCGCCCGTAGCGGGACCGTACGCCCATAGGCCCGTAGGCCGGTAGCCGCGCAGGCCGGTACGCCCATAGGCCGCTACGCCCGCAGGCCCGTAGAGCAGCGCTCGCTGGAACCAGGAGATGTGAGTAATGGCCGGTGCACCTAACAACCGCTTTCTCGGCAAGTTCCGCGGCCGGGTGGTGGACAACAACGACCCTATGGGGCGGGGACGGCTGATCGTCCAGGTTCCAGATGTGCTCGGTGAGGAGCCGTCGACGTGGGCGCTGCCCTGTTTCCCGTTCACCGGGCCGCAGGCGGGGCAGGTGGTCGTGCCGTCGGTCGGGGCGGGTGTGTGGGTGGAGTTCGAGCAGGGGGAGCCCAGTTATCCGATCTGGGTGGGGTGTTGGTACGGCAGTCGGGAGGAATTGCCGGAGGATGCGCAGACCGATCCGTCCACGGCGCATCCCGTCGTTATCCAGACGCCGAAGAAGCACAAGATTGTGATGTCGGACGTGCCGACGAACGGGATTTTGCTGGAAGCGCCAGGCGGTGCGTACGTGCGGATCGATGCGACCGGTGTGCATATCAACAACGGGCATGGTGCCTCAATTTCGCTGGTCGGGGATCAGGTCGACATCAACGACGGCCGGCTGACGGTTCCCAAGAGGCGCTGAAAGAGACACAGGAAAAGGCACAGGAAAAGGCACAGGAAAGAGACACGGGAAAAGACACGGGGAGGGGGCAGGAAGATGGCGAGCGGGAATCTTGTGCACGGCGGGACCGCGATCAGTTGTCCGCACGGCGGACGCGTGGTGTCCGCGGGTTCGGCGGGCGGGCACAGCGGTGTGCGGATCGATGACGCGCCGGTGGCCACCGCCGCGGGCCTTTTCACGGTCAGTGGATGTATGCACCGCGTCGGCGGGTGTCCGCAGCCGTGCACGAGCGTGCGGTGGACAGCGGACGTCGGGGATCAGGCCGTACGCGTCGACGGGGTACCGGTGCTGCTGGACACCACGGCGGCGATGTGTTTCAGCGCCGGGCTGGTGCCGCAGGGCCCGCCGGTCGTGGCGTCCGTCCATCAGGGCCAGGGGGTGTCCAGCCGATGAGGGCTGCGAAGAAGGTACATACCGAGATCGCGTTTCCGTTTCGGATCGACCGGCGGGGGCGGACCGCGCACGCCGGTCACGACGCGCATGTGCGGGATCTGATCGAGCAGTTGTTGTTCACCAGTCCCGGTGAGCGGGTGATGCGGCCGGACTTCGGGTGCGGGCTGCTGGATCTGGTCTTCACGCCGAACAGCCCGGAGCTGTCGTCGGCGGTGGAGCTGTCCGTGCAGGCCTCGTTGCAGCGGTGGCTGGGCGACCTCATCGAGGTCGAGTCGCTGGACGTGGTGAGCGAGGAGAACGTCGTACGGGTGTATCTGCGCTATGTGGTGCGCTCCACCGCGAGCCGGCGCGATGAGGTGTTCGAGGGGCGGGGCGAGGGATGAGCCAGCAGCAACAGGGCGCGACGACAGGCGAGTTGAAGGGTGCCGGGGAGGGGCGGCGCGGGCGGGTCAGGGCGGCGCGGCTCAACGGCGTCGATGCGGTGGAGGTCGCCGACGACGGCGTGACGCTGACCGTCACCTTTCTCGGCAAGGCGCCGCACGGGCTGCGGCCGGAGAACGTCCGTATCGATGGTGGGCGCAGGATCACAGGAATGGAGGCCGTCGAGGTCTGCGCGGAGCGGGAGGAGGATCCCGAGCTCGACGACCGGCTGCTGGTGACGCTGGACCGGGCCGGGGACACCTCGCGCTACCGCCTCTCCCTCGTCGAGACCGATCCTTACGGGCGGCCCGGCACCGAGCCGTACGAGGGCTTCGACCAGCGGTACTTCAGCCAGGAGTTCTCCTTCCGGCCCGATTGCCCGAGCCCCTTCGACTGTGCGGACGAGGAGGGCGGCACCGGGCCGGGCGACTGCCCGGACACCTTCCGGCCGGCGCCCGTCATCGACTACACCGCCCGCGACTACGACACCCTGCGGCAGGTCGTCCTGGACCGGATGCGTCTGACGACCCCCGACTGGGTCGAGCGCAGTCCGGCGGATCTGGGGACGACGCTGGTCGAGCTGCTGGCGTACACCGCCGACCAGATCAGCTACCAGCAGGACGCGGTGGCGACGGAGGCGTATCTGGACACGGCGCGGCGGAGGGTTTCCGTACGGCGGCACGTCCGGCTCATCGACTATCCGATGCATGACGGGTGCAGCGCCCGCGCCTTCGTCTCGGTGGAGGTCGCGGCGGAACTCACGCTGCTGGCGGGCGAGTTCCGCTTCGCGGCCGTGGACGGCAGGACCTACGGCCCGCGGGACCGGCCGGAGCTCGGCATCGTCATCGACGACCGGGATCTGGCGGTGCTGGACGAGCGCGGGTCGGTGGAGGTCTTCGAGCCGGTGGCCGACGGGCCGCTCGCCCTGCGGCCCGAGCACAACGTCATCCGCCTGTGGACCTGGGGCGAGGAGATCACCGCCCTGCCGAAGGGCGCGACCGGCGCGACGCTGCGGGACGCCTGGACGGACGCGGCGTGCGAGACCCGTGCGCTCCGCCTCTCCCCCGGTGACCTGCTGCTGTTCGAGGAGGTCAAGGGGCCGCGCACGGGTACGCCCGGCGATCAGGACCCGGCGCACCGGCAGGTCGTACGGCTCACCTCCGTCACCCCGGCCGTCGACCGGCTCGACGACCAGCCGGTGCTGGAGGTCACCTGGGCGGCGGCCGATGCGCTCGCCTTCCCGCTGTGCCTGTCGACCCGCGGCGGTGCGGACTGCGCGCCCGTCGAGGACGTGAGCGTGGCGCGGGCCAATGTCGTCCTGGTCGATCACGGGCGGTCGCCGGCCTTCGGGCATGCGGCGGCGGAGACGGAGCCGGAAACGGTGACCGTTCCGCCCGCGCCGGCCGTCCTCGGGTCCTGCGAGCCGCCGGCCTTCGGCTGCGCCGACCGGAAGGACCGCGGCAATGGCACCGCGCGCACCCTCAACGCCCTGCTGAGCAAGGCGCGTGGGCATGAAGCCCTCACCCCCGACGACATCCGTGAGCTGTTCACCGTCGTCGGCGAGGAGGCGACCGTACGGGCCGGGCTCGGGCTGGAGTCGGCCGGGCAGCGCCGGGAGAGGGTCGTCCCCGGTACGGCGTATGCGCAGGCCGAGGCGCTCCGTACGCTGCTCGCGCAGTCCGTCTACCCGGGCATCCGGCCGCGGTTCGCGCCCGTGCTGCACCGCTCCCCCGTCGCCCAGACCGTGCCGTTCCCGCAGCCCGCGCAGGTGGCGGCCGGGCAGGCCGACCGGCTGGCGGGGATACGGGAGCGCGTCCGGGACCGGCTCGTCGAGCTGTGGCGCAGCGCCCGGGACCGCGACGGGCTGGCGGAGGCCGAGATCGCCGAGCTGGCGGTGGTGTTCGGCCTGAAGACCCTCGAACGGTTCGAGCTGCGCCGCCACCCGGTGCGGGCGCTGCGCGAGCTGCTGCACCGTGGCGACCGGCTGCTGGACGCCAAGCTGCGCCGTCTGGAGGTGCTGAGCGCGCGGGCCCGTGCCGGTGCGGTGCTGGACCGGCGGATCGCCTGGGAGATCGCGCACAGCTGGGGTCCGGCGTACGCCGTGGGGCTGGACCCGGACGAGCCGGTGCTGCACGGGCCGGCGGCCGGGCTGCTGCCCGATCCGCGGGCCGCGCTGCCCGCCGTACGCCTCGACGACGGGGAGCGGACCTGGCTGCCCCGCCGCGACCTGCTCGACAGCGGCCCCCGCGACCGGCACTTCGTCGGTGAGCTGCAGGACGACGGGCGGCTGGCGCTGCGGTTCGGCGACGGGCGCTACGGGGCCCGGCCCGAGCCCGGCGCCCGGCTCACGCTCCACTACCGCCTGGGCGGCGGCACGGCGGGCAATGTCGGCGCCGAGGCGATCAACCATCTGGTCCTCAGCCGGGACCCGGAGGCCTCGGACGCCGCCGAGCCGCTGCCCGTGGCCGGGGTCCGCAACCCCCTTCCCGCCACCGGCGGCACCGAGCCCGAACCCGTCGAGCAGGTGCGCCAGCTCGCCCCCCTCGACCTCAAGCGCACCCGGCTGCGGGCCGTGACGGCGGCGGACTACGCGGAGCTGGCGTCCGCGCTGCCGGGCGTGCAGCGCGCCGCGGCCGAGATCCGATGGACCGGCAGCGTCCAGGAGGCGCATGTCGCGATCGATGCGGCACGGAGCGGTGAGCCCTCGCAGCAGCTGCTGGACTCCGTCGCGTACGCGCTGGAGAGCTACCGGCGCATCGGGCACGACCTCGTGGTGGCCCCGGCCCGGACCGTGCCGCTCGACCTCGCGATCGAGGTCTGCGCCACGCCCGGCCATCAACACGGCCGGATCCGCGCCGAGTTGATGCGGGTGCTCGGCAACCGCCGGCTGTCGGGCGGCCGACTCGGCTTCTTCCATCCGGACGCGCTGACGTTCGGCGAGCCGGTGCGGCTCAGCCGCCTCGTGGCGGTGGCCGCGGCCGTACCGGGGGTGGCGAGCGTACGGGTGACCCGGCTGCAACGGCTCTTCTCTCAGGAACCCCTCGACAACAGAGCGCTGGAGGACGGTGTGCTGCGGCTCGGCCCGCTGGAGATCGCCGTGTGCGACAACGACCCGGAGCGGCCCGAGAACGGCCGGCTGACCCTTGAGTTGGGGAGTGCCCGATGAGCGCCTGCGACTGCGGCTGCGGTGGGAGCGGTGGGAGCAGCGACGAGCGCCGCGCCCCCGACGCCCTCTACAACCCCCCGGGCCGCACGGCCCTCGACTACCGCGTCGGCGACCACGGCAGCTTCCTCGCCGGGATGCTGGACCGGCTGGCCTCCCCCGCCTATCCGGCGCTGCGCGGGCTGACCGTACGGACGCCGGACGATCCGGCGATCGGGCTGCTGGACGCCTGGGCGGTGCTCGGCGACGTCCTGACGTTCCACAGCGAGCGGATCGCGGACGAGGGGTATCTGCGGACCGCCAACGAGCACCGGTCCCTCGCCCTCCTCGGGCGGCTGGTCGGGCACCGGCCGCGGCCGGGCGTCGCGGCCGACACCCATCTCGCGTACACCCTCGACAAGGACCCGCGCGCCCCGGATCTGCCGGTGGTCATCCCGCGCGGCTCGCGCAGCCACAGCGTGCCCGCGGCGACCGGCGAGGAGCCGCAGACCTTCGAGACGGACGAGGACCTGACGGCGCGCTGGGACTGGAATCTGCTGAAGGTGCGCAGGCGCCGGCCGGGCCTGCTGGTGCCGGAGGATCTGGCGAAGCGTGCGGAGCTGTTCCTGGCCGGTACGTCCACCCAGCTCCAGACCGGTGACCAGCTGCTGTTCGACTTCGGGCGGGAGCAGCTGCTGCTGCCGGTGGCGAAGGTCCGGATCGACCGGGACGAGGACCTCACCGCGATCGGCCTGCCGCGGTCCGCGCCGCCCACGTTGCGGGAGCTGGTGGAGGAGCTGCGGCAGTGGATCACCGAGCCGGCGGAGGCGGGGGATCCGGATGATCCGGACTATCCCCCTGAGCCCACTCCGGAGACGCCCAACCCCCGCCCGGTCAGCAGGCTGATCGACACCTTCGACGTCCAGGTGCTGGCGCCGCTGCGCAAGGATCTGGGGTCCCTCACCACGCCCGCCGCCTTCGCCGCACGGCTGGCCGGGCCGCATGAGCGGCTGGCGGAGGCGCAGGTGCTCGCCGAGCCGTACGAGGAGGTGGCGGCCTGGTTCGAGGAGCTGGCGGCGGTGGTCGGCGAACTCCGCGAGCGGGCGCAGGACTTGGATCCGGTGTCCACCGTCCCCGGGAAGCCGGGGCCCGGAGCGAGCAAAGCGGCGCAGGACCGGCCCGGCTCGCCCGCCCCCCGCTCGCCCGCCCTCGGTGCCCTGGCCTCCCTCCTCCCCGCCCTCCGCACCAGCGTCGTCCGCCCGCCGTCCGGCACCGGTGCGGGCGCCCGTACCGCGGGCCGTCTGTTCGGCCCCGGCTCGGACCTCACCGCGCGGCTGCTGCCCGCGCTGGACCCGCGGCTCGCGGACGGGATGTACCCGGCCTGGCGGCAGGCGGCCTCCGGGGCGCCGTCCGCGCTCCGCGAGGTGCTGGCGATGGGGGTGACGGCGGCGCCCTTCGGGGCGACCGCGCCGCTCAAGCCCGTACAGGACGAGGCGGGCCGGGTGATCCGGCAGGCGGACTGGCCGCTGACCGGTGGCGTGCTGACCAGCATGCGGATCGTGTTCGACACGGCGGGCAAGGTGCCGGTGAAGGCGGAGTTCGAGCACATCGAGACCGGCCGGACCGTGCAGCACACCGTGAATCTGCCGTCGGACGAACCCTTCACCCTGGGCCCCGGCCGGGTCGAACTGTCCACCGGCACGGGGCAGGACCACGATCTGAGCTGGCTGGGCCGCCGCGCGACCGACTCTCAGGGGTCGGGCATCACGGCGCGGCTGCGGGCCGGGCTGCCGGAGCGCGGCCTGTTCGTGGCCCGCCCGGACGAGGCGGGCCGGATCGAGGTCGCGGTCAACAACGGCCAGACGAAGACCTGGCATCTCCAGCCGGGCGATCAGGACCAGATCCGGCACGGCGAGTACGAGGTGACGGTGCGCCGCACCTCGGCCGGGGAGCCGCCCGCCGTGGAGATCGGCATCGCGACGGTCCCGGCGGCCGCCAACCGCCATGTGCTGCCGCTGGACTCCGTCCAGGACGGCATCACGGTCGGCAGCTGGGTCGTCGTCCAGCGGCCCCGGAAGGGCGCGGGCGGCAACGACGGGATCCCCGGCGACAAGAAGCTGGCGTTCGTCACGACCCGGGTGACGGCGGTGCGTACCGCCGCGTACACCAACTTCGGGATCACCGGGCGCGGTACGGAGCTGACGCTGGCCGACCCGTGGCTGGACGCGCACGATGTGGTGCTGTCCGCGATCCGGGACACGACCGTGCACGCGGGCGGCCGGCCGCTGCGGATGGCGGACGAGCCGCTGGGCGAGGACGTGCACGGCAACGCGCTCGAACTGGCGGAGCTGTACGACGGGTTGCGGCCCGGCCGGCGGCTCATCGTCTCCGGTGAGCGCACGGATGTGCCGGGGATTCCGGGCTCGGCGGGGCTGCGGGCGACCGAGCTGGCCGTGATCGCCGCGGTGGACCAGGGGCTGGACCCCGATCTGCCCGGCGACCATGTGCACACCACGCTCACCCTCACCGCCGACCTCGCCTACCGCTACCGCCGCGACACCGTCCGCATCCAGGGCAATGTCGTGGCCGCCACGCAGGGCGAGAGCCGGGACGAGGCGATCGGGAGCGGGGACAGCGCGCGGGCGAACCAGACGTTCGCGCTGTGGCAGTCGCCGCTGACCTGGCTGCCGGACGACAATCCGCTGGGCGCCACGCCGGAGCTTGAGGTGCGGGTCGACGGTCTGCTGTGGCATGCGGTGGACAGCCTGGCCGGGCGGGGCCCGCGGGAGCGGGTGTATGTGCTGGGCTCCGCGGGCGACGGCGGGGCACGGACGACGGTGACCTTCGGCGACGGGGTGCACGGCGCCCGGCTGCCGACCGGCCACGACAACGTACGGGCCCGCTACCGCTTCGGCACCGGCCGGGCCGCGAATGTGGCCGCGAACCGGATCACCCAGGTGATCACCCGGCCGCTGGGCGTCACGGGGGTCACCAACCCGCAGCCCGCGACCGGCGGCGCGGACGCCGACGGCTCGGGGCTGACCCGCCGTACGGTGCCGCTGGCGGTCTCCGCGCTGGACCGGCTGGTGTCGCTGGCGGACTACGAGGACTTCGCCCGGTCGCGGGCGGGCATCGGGCGGGCCGCGGCGCGCGAGCTGTACGACGGGCGGCGCAAGGTGCTGCATCTGACGGTGGCCGGGGTGGACGACATCCCGCTCGCGCCGGACGCGGAGGTGCTGCGGGCGCTGCGTTCCTCCCTCGCCGAGTACGGGGATTCCCGGCTGCCGGTGCGGGTGGACGTGCGGGAGCCGGTGCTGCTGCTGCTCGTGGCGAAGGTGAAGGTGGCGCCGGATCACGCATGGGCGCTGGTGGAGCCGCGGCTGCGGGCGGCCTTGTTGCATGAACTCGGCTATGACGGGCGGGAGTTGGGGCAACCGGCCCGGCTGTCCGAGGTGCTGGCGACCGCGCAGTCCGTGCCCGGGGTGGATTACGTGGACGTGGATGCCTTCACCGGGATCCCGGCCTCCGTGACGCCCGCCGAACTGACCCGGCTCGCCGACCGGTTCGACGGCCCTCCCCCTGCCGTCGTCCCCGCCCGGCTCGCCACCTACGACGAGCAGGTCCACGAGGTGACGTCCGCCGACGGAGAGACGCTCACCGCGGTCACCGCCCGCTACGGCATCCCGCTCGCCGAACTCCTGCGCCTGAACCCCGACATCACCGACACCCGGCCGCTGGCCAAGGGCCGCGCGGTGTGCGTCTTCCGCGGCATCCGGCCGGCCCAGCTCGCGCTGTTCTCGCCGCAGGTCGCGGACACGCTGATCCTCACGGAGGTAACCCGATGACGACGAGGGAGCCGGACGGGCTCGCGGAGCTGCTGCCGCAGTGGCACCGGCTGCGCGACGCCGAGAACGGAGAGCCCCTGCGCGCGCTGCTGGCCGTGATTGCCGAGCAGGTGGACCGGGTGCGCGACGGCGTCGCCCAGCAGTACGACGACTGGTTCGTGGAGAGCGCCGCCGAGTGGGTGCTGCCGTACCTGGGGGATCTGATGGGCTACCGCCCGCTGCCGGGGTACGAGCGGGTGCTGGCGACGGGGCTGCGGGACGGCGGGCTGCCGGACTCCTCGCGGCGGCGGCTGGCCGAGGCGCTGGCGCCGCGCCGCGATGTGGCGGCGACGGTCGGCAACCGGCGGCGCAAGGGCACCCTCGCGCTGCTGGAGGAGCTGTCGGAGTCGGTGGCGGGATGGCCGGCGCGGGCGGTGGAGTTCTCCCGGCTGGTCGGGCACCACCAGCCGGTGAAGCTGTACGGGTCGGGCACCGAGGCGGTCAACGCGCGGCGGGCCGGGCGCGGGCGGCTGGTGGACGTACGGGACGGTGCGGCGCTGGATCTGGCCGGCGGGCCGTTCGGCACGGTGGCCCGGACGGTGGATGTCCGGCGCGTCAACTCCCGCCGCACGCAAGGTGGTTACACCCCGGCAGGAGTCGGGCTGTTCGTCTGGCGGCTGAAGCCCTATTCCGTGACGCGGGCGCCGGCGTACTGCATCGACCGGGCCCGCAGCCTCTACACCTTCTCCATCCTGGGCAATGACACGGCGCTGGTGACCCGTCCGGAGCCGGAGCCGTCCGCCGCGCACCTCGCGGCCCTCGACAACGTCCCGGCCGCGATCCGCCGCCGCCAGCTGCACGACCGGCTCGCGGACTACTACGGGCCGGGCAAGAGCTTCGTCATCCGGCGGGACGGCGAGGACAACCCGGTGCCACCGGCCGACATCGTCGTCGCCGACCTGAGCGACTGGCGCTACCGGCCCAAGCGCGGGCAGGTGGCGGTGGACCCGGAACGGGGACGGATCGCCTTCGGCTCGCGGTCGGCGCCCCGGCAGGGCGTATGGGTGGACTACCACTACGGGTTCGGGGACGAGCTGGGCGGCGGGGAGTACGACCGGGAGAGGGAGACCGCCCCCGATGCCGCCGTCTACCGGGTCGGGCCCGGCCAGACCTACCGGCGGATCATGGACGCCTACGGGGCGTGGCAGCACGACCGGCGGGGCGGGCGGTGCGGACCCGACGGCATCATCGAGATCACCCACAGCGGCGCGTATCAGGAGCAGCTGGACTTCGACCTGGACCCCGGCGACCGGCTGGAGCTGCGCGCCGCCGAGGGGACCCGGCCGGTCATCCGGCTGCTGGACTGGTACAGCAACCGGCCGGATGCGCTCAACATCCGGGCACGGGACGACTGCGCGCCCGGTGAGCGGCCGCGGATGGTGCTGGACGGGCTGCTGGTCACCGGCCGGGGGCTGAATGTCACCGGCCCGATGGGCTCGCTGGTCCTGCGGCACTGCACCCTCGTACCGGGCTGGTCGCTGGAGCCGGAGTGCGCACCGCACTCGCCGGAGGAGCCGAGCCTGGTCCTGGACCGGACGACCGCGTGTGTGGAGATCGACCGGACGATCCTGGGCACGATCGAGGTCATCGGGGACGAGGTGTCCGAGGACCCGCTGCCGATCCACCTCCGCGACTCCGTACTGGACGCCACCGGCTCCGACCGCGAGGCCCTGTCGGCGCCCGACTGCCGGCATGCGCATGCGGTGCTGTACGCGCACCGGACCACCGTCATCGGCGAGGTCCACACCCATGCCGTGCAGCTCGCCGAGAACAGCATCTTCACCGGGCGGATGCACGTCGCCCGGCGCGGCATCGGCTGTCTGCGCTTCAGTTACGTCCCGCCGGGGTCGCGCACCCCGCGCCGCTACCGCTGCCAGCCGGACCTGGCGGAGCCCGGGGACGCGGCGCGGGTGCGGCCGCTGCTGCGCGGCGAGCGCTACGGGACGCCGTGGTACGGGCAGTTGGCGGCGGGCTGCGCCGAGGAGATCCGGCGCGGCGCGGAGGACGGCGCGGAAATGGGCGCGTACCACGACCTCTACCAGCCGCAGCGCGAGGACAGTCTGCGGGCCCGGCTCGCGGAGTACACCCCGGCGGGGACCGATGCGGGGATCGTGTGGGTGACCTGACCGCCGCCGTGCTCCAGACGTCAGTGCCGTGAACCAGCCGCCCGCACCCGACCACCGATCCGACCTTCCGTACGAGGGGGACCCCTTCCATGCACGCTGATCTCTCCCGCATCACCCACCGGCCGGAGCGGCACTACTCCGCGGTGATCGCCCAGCAGGGCCGCGTCCAGCTCGACGCCGACGCCAACGAACAGACCGCGATACAGCTCTTCCAGGCCCGGACGCTCGCCGCCGATCTGATCGGACAGCACGGCGGGCCGGACGGCGCCACCGGCTTCAAGATCGACCTCCAGGCCCGCAGCCGCGAGCTGGACGACCTGGTCATCGGCGGCGGCCGCTACTACGTGGACGGCATCCTTCTCGATGCGACCCGGCCGCAGCCCGGAACACCCGTGCCCGCGCAGGGGGCCGGGGACGGGGACGACGCCGAGCGGGCCGCGGAGCAGGAGGGCGAGGACGGGGCCGAGCCGGCGGCACCGCCCACCGCCTGGACGTACTGGGACCAGCCCGACGCCTTCCGCGACCCGGAGCGGCCCGGTGACCGGCTGCCCGGCCAGTACCCGTACCTGGTGTATCTGAAGGTGTGGGAGCGGGTGGTCACCGCGGCCGAGGACCCGGCGCTGCGCGAGGTCGCGCTGGGCTCGGCGCTGCCGGACACCGCGGCCCGCGCGAAGGTGGTGTGGCAGGTGCTGCCGCTGCCCGGCAGCGCGCTGGGGCTGGACGGCGACAACCCGCCGGTCGGCGACATCCGCAAGGCGTTCGACACGTGGGCGCGGCAGCAGTCCGCCCCCGCCTCCCGGCTCGCGGCGCGCAGCGAGCGCCCGGACCATGCGGACGACGATCCGTGCCTGGTCAGGCCTGACGCGCGCTACCGGGGGCCGGAGAACCAGCTCTACCGGGTCGAGGTGCATGACGCGGGCACCGCGAAGGACGCCACGTTCAAGTGGTCGCGGGAGAACGGCTCCGTCACCTTCCCGGTCGACGAACTCGACGGCACCTGGGCCGCGTTGGCGACCCTGGGCGGCGACGACAAGCTGGATCTGAACGTCGGCGACCGGGTCGAGTTCGTGGACACCGCGTACACGAGCCGGGGCGAGGCGCTGCCGCTGCTGCGGGTCGAGGAACTGGATCTGCCGGGGCGGCGGGTACGGCTCTCGGACGAACCGGCGGCGGGCGTCGGGCGCCGGCCCGAGCTGCATCCGTATCTGCGCCGCTGGGACCACCACGAGAGCGGCGCCCGAGGCGTCAAGCGGGACGCGAAGGGCGGGCGGCTCAAGCACGGTGCGCTGCCGGTGGAGGAGGGCGGCTGGCTGCCGCTGGAGGACGGCGTCGAGGTGTACTTCGAGGCCGGCGGCACCTACCGCACCGGCGACTTCTGGCTGATTCCGGCCCGTACGGCCACCGGGAGCGTGGAGTGGCCGACGGATGCGGCGCGCCGCCCGCTCCTCACGCCGCCGTCCGGGATCGCGGTGCACCACGCGCCGCTGGCGTGGATCCACGGCGAGCAGGCGGTGCCCGATCTGCGGCTGTCGTTCCGGTCGCTGTCGGTGGACATCCAGGCGGCGGACGATGCGGCGCGGGCCGCGGAGGCGGCGGCGCGGGACGAGGAGAACGCCGAGGAGTCCGGCGCGGCGGGAGAAGCGACGGGCGATGCGGAGGGCGATGCGGGGGCGCCGCGCGGGAGCCGGTCGCAGACGACGGCCGCGGCCGAGGCGGCGGTCGACCGGGACTCCGGGGAGGTGGGCTGATGGCCACCCCGCTGACCGCGTCCCAGCTGCTCAAGGCGCTGCGCGACGAGGGCCTGGTCGTCCATGAAGTGCGCAGCTGGCGTACCCACAACCGCAACGCCAAGGGCCGGTGGGGCCCGTTGCACGGGGTGATGATCCATCACACCGTCACCCAGGGCATCGAGAGCTCCGTGGACCTGTGTTACGACGGCCATGCCGACCTGCCGGGACCGCTGTGCCACGGCGTGATCGACAAGAAGGGCGAGGTGCACCTCGTCGGCAACGGGCGCGCCAATCACGCCGGTCTCGGCGACCGCGATGTGCTGAAAGCGGTGATCAACGAGACGGAGCTGCCGCCGGACAACGCCGCCGACACCGACGGGAACCGCCACTTCTACGGCTTCGAGTGCATCAACCTCGGCAACGGCGGGGACCCGTGGCCGGAGGAGCAGAAGGTGGCGATCGAGAAGGTCTCCGCGGCGATCTGCCGGGCGCACAAGTGGAGCGAACGGTCGGTGATCGGCCACAAGGAGTGGCAGCCCGGGAAGGTCGATCCGCGCGGCTTCACGATGGACGGGATGCGCGACCGGATCAAACGGCGGCTGGCGAAGGCGCCGGAGGGACCGCCGGGCAGCGGGGACGGCGGCAAGGGTGACGACGGCGGCGGGCGGCCGGTGCCCCCGAAGCCGGAGTATCCGCCGTACGAACCCTTCCCCAGCAGTGGCTTCTTCCGCTCCGGGGAGCGCAGTGCGGTGCTCACGGCGATGGGCGAGCGCCTGGTGGCCGAGGGCTGCGGCCACTACAAGAACGGGCGGCCCGGCCCGGACTGGAACGAGGCCCACCGCAAGTCGTACGCGGCCTGGCAGCGCAAGCTCGGCTTCTCGGGCAAGGACGCGGACGGGGTGCCGGGGAAGGTCAGCTGGGAACGGCTGAGGGTGCCGAACTCGTAGGTGGTCGGCGGCAGTTGAGGGGCGTGATGGGTGCCGGTGGCCGCTATGGGGGTTGCCGCCGGAGGCCGGTGCCGGTGGTTGACCTCGGCGGCTGACACCGGGGTTCCCGAAACGCCGAGGCCGGGCGGCTCTCCCCCACAGAGAACCGCCCGGCCGTTCAGGAGCACCGGAGGTGATCCGGCGCGATCCGTGTCACCGGCGTGTGGTGACGTGGCCCGGTCCGACTGTCACCGCCGTGACGGAAAGACCGGGGCTACCTTCGGCCGGGGTCACCGGCCGAAGGGGTTCAGAGGCCCTGGACGGGCAGGTTCGGCACGCCCGGCAGAGCCGGGAGGGCCGGGATGTTGGCGGCGTTGGTCAGGTCGCCGAGGTTGGCGGGCACGGCCGGGACGGCGGGCACGGCGGGAACGGCCGGGAGGGCGGTCACGTCGGCCAGGTTGGCCGGGACGGCCGGGACGCCGGGGACGGCCGGGACGCCGGGCACGGCCGGCACGGCCGGGACGCCGGGGACGGCCGGGAGCTGCACCGGGGCGGCGCCCCGCGCACCTGCGGCGGCGTCGGCGGCGATGTTCCGGGCGTCGGCCGTCACGACGGTGGCCAGGCCCCGCGCGAACGGGGTGGCGTCGGAGGCGACACCCTGCGCGAACGGCGTGGCCTGGGCGCCCACACCCTGCACGAGGACCTGCGCGCGGCCGCCGACGGAGGTCGCGAACGGGGTCGCCTTGGCGGCCGCGTCGCCGGCCAGCTGACCGGCACCGCCGACCGCGGTCTGGGCGACCGGCACGACCTTGACGACGATCCGCTGGGCGACGGGCGGCAGCACGTCGGCGGCGGTGTTGTCGACGGTCGGGCGGACGCCGGCCAGGGCGCCCTGGGCCTGGGTCGTCAGCTGCTCGGGACGGACACCGGCGCCGGCGAGGGCGGCCAGCAGGTTGGTGGCCGAGCCGGGGGCCGAGGGCAGCGCGGGGGCCTTGGGCAGGCCCTCGGTCAGGCCGTCGACGCCGACGGCGGGGACGCCCGGGGTGGCGGGCAGCGACGGGGCGCCGGGCAGGTTCGGGACGGCGGGCAGCGCGACGCCGGGGAGCTGACCGGCCTTGCCGAGCTTGCCGGCCTTCTTCAGGGCCTTCTTCGCGGTCTTCCGGGCCTTCTTCACGTCGGCCGTCTTCTGCAGGTCACCGGCGTTGGCGTGCGGCAGACCGCCGCCGACCAGCTTCTGCACGCCGTCCACGGCACCGGTCACGTCGCCGAGCTGGGGAAGCTTGCCGGTGGGCAGCCGGTCGGCGGAGACACCGCCGCCGAGGACACCGGTCGCCTTGCCGGCCGCGCCGCCGACCGTCGTCTTGGCGGTCTTGGTCACGCCGTCGACCGTCTTGGTGGCCGTGCCGGTCACGTCGCCGGTGGGCAGGCTCTTCGCGGCGTCGGTCACCGTACCGGCGACGGGCAGCTCCGGGGTGGCGGGCAGCTCGGCGGCGTTGGCGGCGACGGAGCCGAGGGCCCACAGGCCGGTGGCGGCAGCGGCGACGACGATGGAACGGCGAATGTTCGAGCGCATGGTGGTGAAGTCCTTCGAATTTCAGGGGTGTTGGGCAGACCTGTCCCGCCCCCGCGCGGCAGGTCGGTGATACAGACGCGGAGCGGTCTGCCCTAGCCGGGGAATTCGAGGATGTCTTCGGCGCGGCGGCGCGTCGGAGCGCCATCGGCCGTACGGACGCCACCGGGCAGCAGCCGGAAGCGTGCCGAGTCCGCCGGGGCGGCGGCGTGCAGGTCCCCGCCACGGGGGCCCTTGCCGTCACCTGCGGAGTGCGAGGCGGGCGCCACCGGGCCCTGCGGGAGCTGTCCCGGCAGGCCGTGGTGTCCCTGTCCCTGGTCCCGCTGCTGGTGCAGGGCGGGCCGGGGGTGCTGGACGGCCGTACGCGGGCCGTCGGTGCAGTGCGCCGGGTGCGCCGCGGCGGTGGCATCGGCCGGGCCGACGGTCGTCGAACCGGCCGGCTGCGCGCCGTTCGGCGCCTTGCCGTGCTCGGGCGTGCCGCCGTCGCCGGGCCGTCCCGCGTGCTCACCGGAGGGGAGCCGCACGGGGAGCGTGCCGCCGACGGTGCTGCCGATCTCCCGTACGACGCCGGTCACCTGCCGGGTGACCGGGCCCGTGACCGGGGCGGTCCGCTCGGTGGCGGGCCGTACGGCCTGGGCGACGGCCGCCGAGGCGGTGTCCGTGTCCTGGGTCAGCTTCGCGCCGGCCGCCTTGCCCTGCCGCTGGAACGCGGCGCCGGAGCCGGACAGCCGGTCCGACTGCGCGGCGCGGTCCGTGGCCCCGTCCCGGGTGGCGGCCCGGTCCGGGGAGCCCTGGAGGGACGCCTCTGCGGCGGTCCGGTTCGGGGACGGTGCCCCGGTCAGGGCCGGTCTGCCCGTGCGGTCGGCGGCGTGTGCGCCGGGACCGAAGGCGAAGCCGAGGGCGACGAAGGCCACCAGGAAGAGCCCCGCCAGCAGCGCACGCCGCGCGGCCACCGTGCGCGTCAGGCGCACGGCGGCAGGCAGAGCGAACACAGCAGACAAGGAGGGGACCTTCCCATACGGACGGGGACACGCGGCCGCGCGGATACGCGGTGGCGGTGTCACTCTCGTCGCGGGCGATCGAGCGATGGACTGATCCTCGCATGACCTGCCAGGTCTCTGGCAAGTCCCCCCGGTGCTCCTGTCACCGTTGCTCCGCCATGTCCGGTATGGGCAGCGGTCGTTTCTCGATGGCGGCCGCCATCACGTCCGGGAAGAGGTCCGGCGTACACGCGAACGCCGGTGCGCCCAGGGCCGCGAGCGCCGCGGCGTGCTCGCGGTCGTAGGCGGGCGCGCCCTCGTCGGAGAGGGCGAGCAGCGTCACGAACTGCACCCCGGCGGCCTTCATCGCGGCGACCCGCTTGAGCATCTCGTTGCGGATGCCGCCCTCGTAGAGGTCGCTGATGAGGACAACGACCGTTTCGGCGGGACGGGTGATGCGGGACTGGCAGTAGGCGAGGGCGCGGTTGATGTCCGTGCCGCCGCCGAGCTGGGTGCCGAAGAGGACATCGACCGGGTCGTCGATCTGGTCCGTCAGATCGACGACCGCGGTGTCGAAGACGACCAGCCGGGTGTCGATGGCCCGCATCGAGGCCAGCACCGCGCCGAACACCGAGGCATAGACGACCGAGGCGGCCATCGAGCCGGACTGGTCGATGCAGAGCACCACTTCCTTCTTCACCGACTGGGCGGCCCGGCCGTAGCCGATCAGCCGCTCGGGGACGACCGTGCGGTACTCGGGGAGGTAGTTCTTGAGGTTCGCCCGGATCGTGCGGTCCCAGTCGATGTCGCGGTGCCGGGGGCGGTTGATGCGCGCGGAGCGGTCCAGCGCGCCCGTGAGCGTGGCGCGGGTGCGGGTCGCCAGTCGCTTCTCCAGCTGCTCGACGACCTTGCGGACGACGGCCCGAGCGGTCTCCTTGGTCGTCTCCGGCATCACCTTGTTCAGCGAGAGCAGGGTGCCCACCAGATGCACGTCCGCCTCCACGGCCTCGAGCATCTCCGGCTCCAGGAGGAGGGAGTTCAGGCCGAGCCGGTCGATGGCGTCGCGCTGCATCACCTGCACCACGGAGGACGGGAAGTACGTGCGGATGTCGCCGAGCCAGCGGGCGACGGAGGGCGCCGAGGCGCCGAGCCCCGCCGATCGGCGGCCGCCGTCGGGCTCCTTGCCGCCCTTGCCGTCCTTGCCCTGGCCGTAGAGCGAGGCGAGCGCCCGGTCCATGGCGGCATCCTGGCCCCGCAGCTCGCAGCCGGTGCCGTCCGCGCCCTCGCCCCCGAGCGCCAGCCGCCAGCGGCGCAGCCGCTCGGCCTCGGCCGCGGCGCGGTCGGTGGTCGTGGGTGCGGTGGATGTGGATGCGGTGGTTGTGGGCGCGGTGGTCGTGGCGTCGGTCGTTGTGGTGTCGCCGGTCGTCGTGGCGGTCATGTCCGTGCCCCCGTGAGGTCGGTGTCCGGTCGTCGGGTGGTGTGACGGGGCTCGTCGCCGTCCCGGTCGGTGCCCAGCAGCAGGCGCAGGGTGGGGAGTACGGCCGCGGCGCGGTCGCGGTCCAGTCCGGGGCCGAAGCCGGGGGCCGAGGCGTCGGTCGCGGCACCGAAGGGGGTGCCTCCCGCCCGGGAGGAGCCGGGGGCGGCGGAGGCCGCGGGCCCGCGCCGGACCAGCTCACCTAGGGTGCGCCGCACTCCGGACTCATATGCGGCGAAGGTCCGGCGCAGCAGCGGCAGCACGTCCGTGAACGTGGCGTCCGGCACGCTCGTCAGCCAGCCGTCGACCAGCGCCAGCAGTCGTTCGTCGTGGACCAGCAGCATGCCGCCGTCCCCGCCGCCGACGAAGCCCTCGATCCATCCGGCGGCGTCGGCGGGCGGAGTGCCCGGCGAGAGGGCGAGGCCCATCAGCCGCGCCGCGCCCTCGTCGTCCAGCTGTCCGTCGTCCAGGAGGAGCCGTGTCGCGCGCCCCCGGATCAGCCCGGGTACGGCGTCCCGTCCGCTGACCACCCGCAGCACCCCGGCCCACCGGGACCGCAGGTCCGCCGGTCCGCTCTCCGGCCGGCCGGCGGCCTCGAGCTGGCCCAGGAGGCCGACGGCCTGATGGGTGGCATCGAGATGGCCGCGCATCTCGGCGGCGCCGTCGTCGTCCAGTCCGGTGCAGGCCGGCGGCAGTCCGACGAAGACCCGCTCGGCCAGGCCCAGCGCCACCTCGCGCAGCGCCGTGCCGTCCGTGCCGCGCACATCGCCGTACCGCACGGACCGTACGAGGGCGGGCAGCGCCTGGGCGAGCTGGCCGACGTCCGCGTCCAGCGCCGCGCGGTCGGACAGCGCCTGCATCACCACGGGGAGGGCATCGGGGAGTTCGGCGAGCAGGCAGCGCTCGGCGAGCGCCGTCACCTCGGCGAGCGAGGCCGCGCCGACCGCCTCCGATGCCGCCTTGGCGGTGGCGGCGGACACCACGGTGGTGCCCCAGATCCCGGCCTCGGCTACCCGTACGGACAGCTCCGGCTCCCAGCGCAGCAGCCACGTCTCCCGGAAGGTGCCGGTGCTGCCGCGGGAGCGGGTGGGCTCGCCCCAGGGGATGCCGAGCAGCCGCAGCCGGTGCAGCAGCCTGCTGCGGCCGGCGTCGGTCTCCTTGCGCAGGTCCAGCTCCAGCTCCCGCTCCAGAGCCTCCGGCTTGAGCCGCAGCGTCCGCTGACTGCGGGCGAGATCGCGCTGCAAGGGCACCGCGGGGGCGTCCTCGGGCACCTCGCCGAGCACCTCGCCGACCACCAGCCGGTCGCGGATCAGGGCGGACGGGGCGTCGGAGCCGTCGCCCATGACGGCCCGGATCGCGTCATCGGCCTCCACGAGCCCGGCCAACGGGCGGCCGCGCACCGCGGCCAGCCCCTCGGCGAGCCGCACGGCCTCGATGACATGCGCCGACGACACGGCGTAGTCCTCGTCGCGCAGCACCCCGGCGACCTTGGTCATCCAGCGTGCGAGGGGGCGGTCGGGGGAGCTGAAGAGATGGCCGTACCAGCCGGGCGAGGCGATTCCGGCGCCGTAGCCGCTGCGCCGGGAGAGCCGGCGGTGGGTCCACGGCACCCAGGTCACCGCCGCCTTCACCTTGGGCAGGCCCTTGAGGAGTCGGCGGTCGGCGGTCACCGTGCTGCGGCGGGCCAGCGCCGGGACATGCCATGCCCCGCACACCACGGCGACGCCGTCCCCGAACTCCCGCCGCGCCTCGCGCAGTCGGAGCCGCATATGGGCCTCGCGCACCGGGTCGCGCTCGGTCCCGCCGTCGTCGTACGTCTCGCGCAGCGCGCCCATCGCCTCGGCCAGCGCCGCGAACGGCGCCAGCGCGTCGGTGGCGGGACCGCCTGCCGTGCCCTGGCCGCGGTGCTCGACGACGTCCTCCCACCAGCGCTCGGGGTCGTCGTAACCGGCGGCCTCGGCCAGGACGCGGATGGGGTCGATCCGGACGTCACCGGCGTCCGCCGCCGCGGTGGCTTCGACTTCCGTCGTGGCTTCGGCCTCCGTCGTGGCCTCCGCCTCGGCCTCCTCCTTGGCCTCCGCCTTGGCGTCCTCCTCCGCCGTCATGGCCAGGGTGTGCGCCGCCGGCAGATCGATGAACCGGACCGGGACGTCGCGCTCCAGCGCCCAGCGCAGCGCCACCCATTCCGGGGAGAACTCGGCCAGCGGCCAGAACGCCGCGCGGCCGGGATCGTCCAGTACGTGGGCGAGCAGCGCGACCGGCGGCCGCATGTCCTTGTGCAGCGCCAGCGGGAGCAGCTGGTCCGCCTCGGGCGGCCCCTCGATCAGCACCGCGCTGGGCGCGGCCTGCTCCAGGGCGGCCCGCACCGCGCGGGCCGACCCGGGGCCGTGGTGCCGCACCCCGAGCAGCAGCGGCTCCGCCGCGCTCCCGGCGGTCATGCGCTCACCTCGCGGCAGGCGCGGTAGAAGTCCTTCCAGCCGTCGCGCTCGCGCACCACGGCCTCCAGGTACTCCTGCCATACGACGCGGTCCGCGGCCGGATCGCGGACGACCGCGCCCAGGATGCCGGCGGCCACGTCCCCGGGGCGCAGCACGCCGTCCCCGAAGTGCGTGGCCAGCGCCAGGCCGTTGGTCACCACCGAGATGGCCTCGGCCGTCGACAGCGTGCCGGAGGGCGACTTGACCTTTGTGCGGCCGTCGGCGGTGACGCCGGACCGCAGCTCGCGGAAGACCGTGACGACGCGGCGGATCTCGTCCATGCCCTCCGGGGCGGCCGGCAGGTCCAGCGAACGCCCTATCTGCTCGACCCGCCGCGAGACGATGTCCACCTCTTCGTCCGGTGTCGCGGGCAGCGGCAGCACCACGGTGTTGAAGCGGCGGCGCAGCGCGCTGGAGAGGTCGTTGACGCCGCGGTCGCGGTCGTTGGCCGTGGCGATCAGGTTGAAGCCGCGGACGGCCTGCACCTCCTGTCCCAACTCCGGGATGGGCAGGGTCTTTTCGGACAGGACGGTGATGAGGGTGTCCTGGACGTCGGCCGGGATGCGGGTGAGTTCCTCGACCCGTGCGGTCATGCCCTGCGCCATCGCCCGCATCACCGGGCTGGGCACCAGCGCCTCGCGGCTGGGGCCGTTGGCGAGCAGCTGGGCGTAGTTCCAGCCGTAGCGGATCGCCTCTTCGGGTGTGCCGGCGGTGCCCTGCACCAGCAGGGTGGAGTCGCCGCTGACGGCGGCCGCCAGATGCTCGGACACCCAGGTCTTTGCGGTGCCGGGCACGCCGAGCAGCAGCAGTGCGCGGTCCGTGGCGAGGGTGGTCACGGCGACCTCGACGATCCGCCGCGGGCCGACGTATTTGGGTGTGATGACCGTGCCGTCCGCGAGCGTGCCGCCGAGCAGGTAGGTGGCGACCGCCCACGGCGAGAGCTTCCAGCGCTCCGGCCGCGGCCGGTCGTCGGCGGCGGCAAGGGCCTTGAGCTCGTCCGCGAAGGTGTCCTCCGCGTGCGGCCGCAGGGCCTCTTCGTTCGCTGTCGTGGTGGTGTTCTCGGACCTGGCTGACGTGGCCGACATGGCTCCCCCTCGTCGCAGAAAAACGCGTCGCACGATGTGCGGCCGACGCCGCGAGATCCGCCGGCCGCTTGCTGGAATCAAGCCTGCACCACACCACTGACAACGGCTCGAAAACCGCCTATGACCTGCGACTTCACCGCGATGGTCCGGCCGTTGTCAGTGGCGGGTCGTAGCGTCGAAGACATGAATCCGCAGGGGGAACGCTGGACGACGGATCAGGTGCTCGCGCTGGCGCCTGACGATGCCTCACGCAAGGCGGGCGGCAAGCTCGCCGCGCCCGGACCGTGGTCGGAGACGGGCGCGGACGGCGGCGCGGTGTGGGGGCTGTGCAAGGGCAGCGGCAAGAAGCCCTACCAAGCCGTCGTCGACATCGAAGGGCCCGCCTTCAAGTGCAGTTGCCCGAGCCGTAAGTTCCCGTGCAAGCACGCGCTGGGGCTGCTGCTGCTCTGGGCGGGTGAGGGGGCCGCCGTTCCGGGCGGAGAGCCGCCGCAGTGGGCGGGTGAGTGGCTGGCCGGGCGCCGGGCGAAGGCGGAGCGGGCCGCGGGTACGCCGGACGGGGGCGGCGCGGCGGCCCGTACGCCCGCCGATCCGGAGGCCGCCAAGCGGCGGGCGGACCGCCGGCTGCAGCGGATCGGCACGGGGGCCACGGAGCTGGAGCAGCGCCTGGAGGATCTGCTGCGCACCGGCCTCGCGGCGGCCGAGAGCGGGGGAAGTTCGTGGGACGAGACGGCCGCGCGCATGGTCGATGCCCAGGCGCCCGGACTCGCCGCGCGGACGAGGGAGTTGGGGTCGATCGTGGCCTCCGGGGCGGACTGGCCGTCCCGACTGCTGGAGGAGTGCGCCCTGCTCCATCTCCTCGACCAGGGCTTCCTGGGGAGGGAGCGGCTGCCGGCCCCGCTCGCCGCGACGGTGCGTTCGCGCGTCGGCCTCACCACGGATGCCGCGGACCTGCTGACCGGCCCCGATGCGACGACGGTCCGGGACCGCTGGCTGGTGCTCGCCCAACAGGACAGCGACGACGGCAAGCTGACCACCCGCAGGATCTTCCTCCGCGGCGAACGCACCGGCCGGATGGCGCTGCACCTCTCCTTCGGCGGTCAGGGCCGCCCCCTGGACCTGGCCCTGCCGCCCGGCCTGGTGCTCGACGCGGACCTGGCCTACTACCCGGGCGCCCGGCCGCTGCGCGCCGCCCTGGGCCGGCGGCACACCCCGGCGGCCCCCGGCCCGGTGCCGCCCGGCTGCGGCATCGATGCCGCTCTGGCCGCGTACGGCGATGCGCTGCGCGACGATCCCTGGCTGGATTCCTGGCCGGTGGTGCTCGCCGATGTCACCCCGGTCCCGGCCCGGGACGGCGTGGGCTGGCAGCTTGCCGACGCGGACGGGGAGTCGGCGCTCCCCCTCGATCCACGGTGCCTGGGCCGTACGGGCCTGTGGCAGCTGGCCGCCATATCGGGCGGCGCCCCGATCACGGTCTTCGGCGAGTGCGGCCACCGCGGCTTTCTGCCGCTGACCGCCTGGGACCCCGCCCCGGTGTCCCTGTGACCCGCCGGCCCGCCGCCGACGCCCCCGTACACCGCCGTCCGACACCTGGAGGGACCCCATGACGAGCACCCCGCCGAAGACCGCGACGCCCGCGAGCTGGGAGGCCTTGGTGAGCGCCGCCCTGCTCGGCACGGAGCGGCGCACGCCCCCGGTGCCGCTGCGGGCCGGGCAGAGCGCGGCGGCGGCGCTGCTGGACGCCGCCGCCGTGAGCACGGTCCGCCGCCGCGCGGCGCTGCGCCCGGCACCGGCCGGTGAGCGGCCCGCCCCGGCCCCGGCCGACCCGCGGCCCCCGCTCCCGGACGCCGCGCGGCGCCGGCTGTCCCTGCTGCTCGCCGACCGCGGCGGCACCGGCGGCGGCAGCCGCCGCGGCACGGCCCCCGACCTCACGGAGTTGCTGCCCCAGTGGCTCGCCGCCGCCCAGGAGTACGGCTATCGCGCGCCCGGCGCGCTGCTGCCCGCGCTGCTGGACGCCGCCCGCGCCCGTACGGACCTGCGGCCCGCGGCGCTCGCCCTGGCGGGCCCGCGGGCGCTGTGGCTGGCCCGGCTCAACGACGACTGGAAGTTCGCGCTGCGCGGGATGGGGGGCGGCCCGGCGGCCGTGCCCCACGACGACCCCAAGGGCGTACTGCGCCTGTGGGAGGAGGGACTGTTCGCCGAACGGGTCGCACTGCTGGCCTCGCTGCGCCGCCGCGATCCGGCCGCCGGTCTCGAACTGCTCGACGGCACCTGGACCACCGAGCGTGCCGAGGACCGCCTGATGTTCCTCGATGTGCTGCGCGAGGGCCTGTCCGCGGCCGACGAGCCCTTCCTGGAACAGGCGCTGTCCGACCGCAGCCGCAATGTCCGCGCCACGGCCGCCGAGCTGCTCTCCGGCCTGCCCGGCTCCGCGTTGGCCGGCCGGATGGCGGAGCGCGCCCGCACCCTTGTCGTCCTGGATCCGGCGGCCGGCCCGGTGATCGCCGTCGAGCCGCCCCGGGAGTGCGATGCGGGGATGCAGCGGGACGGCGTGGCGCTCAAGGCGCCGTCCGGGCGGGGCCGGGGCGCCTGGTGGCTGAGCCAGTTGCTGGAGGCGGCCCCGCTGGACGGCTGGCGCGAGCAGTTCGGCGGCCGCGGTCCGGCGGAGATCGTCGCGCTGCCGGTGGCCGACACCTGGCGGACGGAGCTGCACGACGCCTGGTGCCGCGCCGCCGTGCGGCAGCGCAACGCCGACTGGGTGCGGGCGCTGCTGGGCACGCCCGCCGCCCCGGCTCAAGCCACCGAGGTGGCACCGGCCGGCTCGTCCCGGGATCTGGCCAAGCTGCTGACCGTGCTGCCCGAGGACGAACGTGCCGCGTGGGTGGCGGAGTTCATCGCCGCGCACGGCCTGTCGGACGCCTTCCGGATGCTGGGCGTGTGCGCCGTGCCCTGGGCCGAGCCGCTGGGCCGGGCGGTCGTGGACGCGCTGGACATCGCCCGGGACGCGGGCAGCTATCCGTGGAGCTTCAGCGGGGTGATGGGGCTGGCCGAGCGCTGTCTGGACCCGGCCGCCGCGGACCGTCTCGACATGCTCACCGCCGTGACGGACGAGCCGGAAGGCGCCTCCCCGGGCTCCGGCGGCTACTGGTCCGAGGCCTTCCAGCGCCTGGTCGGCACGCTGCGCCTGCGCGCCACGATGCACGCCGAGCTCACCGGGTCCGCGGCCCCGCCCACCGCGGCCGGCGAGTCCGGCCCGGCCGCGTCATGACCGCCCGCCGCCCCCGGGGCCCACGCCATCGCGCGGGCCCCGTACACCGGCCGTTCGCCACCGGCCCGGGAGCCGGCTCAGACCGCCGACGACCGCACGTTCGCGTTGACCCACTCCACGATGGCGGTGGTCGTGGCGCCCGGCGTGAAGATCTCCGCGACGCCCTGCGCCTTGAGCGGCGCGATGTCCGCCTCCGGGATGATGCCGCCGCCGAAGACCTTGATGTCCGCCGCGTCGCGCTCCTCCAGGAGGGCGATCACCTTGGCGAAGAGCGTGTTGTGCGCGCCGGAGAGGATCGACAGCCCGATCGCGTCGGCGTCCTCCTGGATGGCGGTGTCGACGATCTGCTCCGGGGTCTGGTGCAGCCCGGTGTAGATGACCTCCATACCGGCGTCGCGCAACGCCCGTGCGATCACCTTGGCGCCCCGGTCATGACCGTCCAGCCCCGGCTTCGCCACCACGACCCGGATCGGCCCCGGCCTGCCCGCGGCGGCCTGGCTCTCCGCTTGCGCTCCCTCGTGCCGAGCCACACTCATCACTGCCTCCAAGCCAAGTACGGCACGCGCCGGGCGGTGCCGCCGAGCCGACAATCGATCGCGCGGCCACGATCGGCGGCCACGAGCGTGAACGAACGTTATCTCCAGCATCCCGTACCCAGCCGTTTCGTGACATCCGGCGAGGGGGAAATCACACATGGGACACGTTCGCCACGCGCCGCGTCCCGTGTGTCGCACAGCCACGGGACGGCGCAGCGCACATGGGGGCGGGCGCACGGGAAGCCGCAGCCGGGACACCACCACGCCGTTGAGCGCGCCTCCCGCATGCCCTCCGGGAGGTCGACCATGCAGCCCTCGCCGCCCACGCCTCCCGGCCTCCCTCTCTTGCTGCGCAGCACCGCCGTGGAGCTGCTGGTCCTCGCCGGCCATCTGCTCCTCTACCCCACCGGCATCTCCCAGGAGCAGCCCATCGCCCTTCCCACGCCCGCCACGCACGACGAGGGGGTCACCCCGGCGCTGCTGCCGACGGAAGGCCGCGCCCACCCACCCGTCCTCCTTCTCCATGGCTTCATCGACAACCGCTCGGTGTTCGTCCTGCTGCGCCGCGCGCTGCGCCGGCACGGCTGGCGCCATCTCGAGGCGCTCAACTACTCCCCGCTGACCTGCGATCTCCGCAAGACCGCCGAGCTGCTCGGCCGCCATGTGGAGGCGGTGTGCGCCCGGACCGGCCACCGCCGGGTGGACATCGTGGGCCATAGCCTCGGCGGGCTCATCGCCCGCTATTACGTCCAGCGACTGGGCGGCGACGCCCGCGTCCGCACGGTGATCACGCTCGGCACCCCGCACTCCGGCACCCGCGTCGCGCCCCTGATGTCGGCGCACCCGATCGTCCGCCAGGTGCGGCCCAATTCAGCGGTGATAGCGGAGTTGTCGCTTCCCGCACCGAATTGCCGGACGCGGTTCATCGCTTTCTGGAGCGATGCGGACCAGGTGATGGTGCCGGCCCGGACGGCCCGAATCGATCATCCGGATTTGCTCGCGCACAACGTGTATGTCTCCGGTGTCGGACATCTCGCGCTACCGGTCAACGGCACCGTCGCGGCCGGAATACGCGAGGCGCTGAGCGCGAACCGGGGCACGGAGGGCAGAGAAAACGCCATTTCGGTGGCCTGAATGCATCGCACGCAACGCCGCGACCGCCCTCACCTGCGATTCGATCTTGACGTTTCTTCGAACAAGCATCGAACGACGCGCCAAGAACTCGCATACGCGCTCCCGAAAGGCGGCCAAATGCCCCTTCTCGTCGAGTCGGAAACCTGTTGAAGATTGTCGCCGTTGCGTACCGCCGGGTACAGTCGCCGCTAATTCTCCTGCTGCCGAGGCGAAAGAGAAGTTGGTGAACGACCGTCACCCATCGGGCTACCCGGCCTATGACTCCTACGGGCAGCAGCACTCCGCGTCCGGACACACCGAGTACGGCGACGGCGACCCGCTCTTCGGCTCGCTCCCGGGCTCGTACGACACGGGCCGGTACGACGCCCTCGGTCATGACACGGGCACGTACGAAGCCGCCACGACGGGTACGTACGACACCAGCACCTACGGGGCCGATCCGTACGCCACCGATGGGTACGGCGACGGGTACGGCACGGGCTCGTACGGCACCGTCTCCTACGACACCGGTACGTACAACGGCGGCGCGCACAGTCCCGCGCCCTACGGCACCGGCACCTATGAGACGGGCCAGTACGACACCACCGGCTACGACACGGGCAGCTACGACGCCGCCTACGCCACCGGCAGCTACTCAACGACCGGCGCCTACACACCGGATGGCCACGGCACCGGCGGCTACGACCCGTACGCGCACACCGCCTACGAGGACGCCGGGCACGAGCCGTACCCGCAGCACGATCAGCATGATCAGCGGTACGTGGAATACGAGCAGTACGAGCAGCACCCGCAGTACGAGCAGTCCACGTACGGCACCGGTACGTACAGCACCGCCGGCTTCGACACCACCGGCTTCGACACCGGCAGCTTCGACACCAGCGGCTTCCACACCGGCAGCTATGACACCGGCAGTTACGACGGCCTCGGCCAGGACGCCGCCGGCCACGACACCGGTGATCACGCCGACGACAGCTTCGAGGCCACCGCGATCTGGTCCACCGCGGACCAGGGCCTGATCGCCGACATCCCGGCGCAGGCCGGCCCCACGTCCTACGAATCGGTGCAGTTCGAGGCCGGGATCCCGGCCCCCGCAGAGGCGCCCGACGACGCTCCCCAGCCCGTTCCCGATGCCCCCGACGCCGCGTCCGTGGCCGAGGCGATGACCCAGGCCATGCCGGTCACCGCCGCGGCACCCGCCGCGCGCCGGGTCACCGGACCGGCGGCGGGGAAGGCCGTGCGTGGGCGAGGCCGCCGCCGTACGGCCAAGCGCTCGGCGCTGCTGACCGTCGCCGTGCCCTCGGTCGCCGCCATGGGGGTGTGCGCGGCCGCCGCCGCGTCCGTCACCGGCTTCGTCGGGGACGACAAGAAGGACGACAAGCCCGCCCAGGCCGCGGGAGACCACGGGTCGGTCAAGGCGTCCGCGGCCAACAAGAAGCTCGACACCCAGCTCGCCGGACTCAGCGCGGACGCCCGGGACTTCGGCGACCGCGCCAACCGCACCCAGGAGCGGATCGACCTCAAGGAACGCCAGGCGCAGGAGAAGCAGCGCGCCGCGGCGGAGGCGGCCCGCAAGGAGGCGCTGCGGCCCAAGTTCGTGCTGCCGGTCACCCAGCACGGGCTGAGCGCACTCTTCGGTCAGGCCGGTGTGAACTGGATGTCCGTCCACACCGGGATCGACTTCCCGGTCAGCTACGGCACCCCCGTCATGGCCGCCACCGACGGCACCGTGCGCACCCAGTGGAACTCCGCCTACGGCAATATGGCGATCGTGACGGCGCCCGACGGCACCGAGACCTGGTACTGCCACCTGAGCAGCACGAAGATCCGTTCCGGTTCGGTCAAGGCCGGGGACCAGATCGCCTATTCGGGCAACTCCGGCAACTCCACCGGTCCGCACCTGCACTTCGAGGTGCGCCCCGGCGGCGACTCGGCGATAGACCCGCTTCCGTGGCTGCGCGAACACGGCCTCAACCCGAACTGACCGGGACGAGAGACTTCACCGCCCACGCGAGCGCGGCTCCGCGTGGGCGGCCGCCATCACCTCACTGATGCCGGACCGGCGGGCAGTAGCCGGTCTCCTCGCCGACCGAGTTGATCTCGGCGTTCGACCGCGAATCCCCCGCGTAGTTCACCTGATCCGTGCACTTCACGCCCGGCTTCTTCGGGGTGCCCGCCGACGTACCGCCCTTCTCCGGCGCCGGACAGTGCCCCGTCTCCTCGCCGACCGAGTTGATCTCGGCGTTCGACCGCGAATCCCCCGCGTAGTTCACCTGATCCGTGCACTTCACACCCGGCTTCTTCGGGGTGCCCGCCGAGGTGCGGTCGGCGGAATCCGGGGCGGCCTTGGCCGTGGACGCGGGGGACTGCGTGGCATGCGCGGAGGCGGAGGACGGAGCGGCGTCGGCGCCACCGTCCTGGCAGGCGGTGAGCCCGAACGCGGCAACAGTGATCACCATGGCGGCGGCGGCCTTGCGGGCGTAGCGGAGAGCGGCGTTCGACACGTTCTTCCCGTTCTTTCCGAGTAGCGTTCGGGTACGAGAACAAGACTGCCGCCCGCGGCTGATGAGCCGACGCTGTTCGACTAACGCCCCGCTAACGTCCGAGGCCGGCGACGTCCGAGGCGGACCGCCGGGCCATCGGACACGCCCGGGGCGGCCTCAGAGCTTCTCCACCGGCGCATACCGCAGCAGCAGCCGCTTCGGCTTCTCGCCGCCGAAGTCGATGGTCGCCTCGGCGTTGTCGCCGCTGCCCTTGACGCCGACGACCGTGCCCAGGCCGAAGCTGTCGTGCGTGACGCGGTCGCCGACGGCCAGCGAGGCCACCTGCCGGTCCGTGGCACGGCGCGTGGCGAAACCGCTCGGCCCCTTGGCGCGCGACGAGGACAGCGAGGACCCGATGCCGCCGCCGAAGCCTCCTCCACCGCCGCCGCCGCGCGACGACAGCCCGCCCATCGAGGCGGACGGTGTGGCGGGACCCGTGCGCCGCCACTCGACGTAGTCGTCCGGGATCTCCTCCAGGAACCGCGAGGGCGGGTTGTACGAGGGCTGGCCCCAGGCGCTGCGCATCGTGGAGCGGGTGACGTAGAGCCGCTCGCGGGCGCGCGTGATGCCCACGTAGGCGAGCCGGCGCTCCTCCTCCAGCTCCTTGGTCTGGCCCAGGGAGCGCATATGCGGGAAGACGCCGTCCTCGAGGCCGGTGAGGAAGACGGTCGGGAATTCCAGGCCCTTGGCGGTGTGCAGGGTCATCAGCGTGATGACGCCGCTGCCGTCCTCGTCCTCGTCGGGGATCTGGTCGGAGTCGGCGACCAGCGCGACCTGCTCCAGGAATTCCGCGAGCGTGCCCGGCCCCGGGGCGGCGGCCCCCGATGTCTCGGCCTCGCCGCGCTCCTGCTCGAACTCCAGGGCAACCGAGGCGAGTTCCTGGAGGTTCTCGATCCGGGTCTCGTCCTGGGGGTCGGTGGAGGACTGGAGCTCGGCGAGATAGCCCGTGCGCTCCAGGACGGCTTCCAGGACCGTGGCGGGCCCGGCGCCGGACTCCACGATCGTGCGCAGCTCCTCCATGAGGACGTTGAAGCGCTTGACGGCGTTGGCGGAGCGGGCGGCCATGCCGTAGGCCTCGTCGACGCGGCGCAGCGCCTGCGGGAAGGTGATCTTCTCGCGGGAGGAGAGGGCGTCGATCATGGCTTCGGCGCGGTCGCCGATGCCGCGCTTGGGGACGTTCAGGATGCGGCGCAGCGGGACGGTGTCCTCGGGGTTGGCGAGCACCCGCAGATACGCGAGGACGTCGCGGACCTCCTTGCGCTCGTAGAAGCGCACGCCGCCGACGACCTTGTACGGGAGCCCGACCCGGATGAAGATCTCTTCGAACACACGGGACTGGGCGTTGGTGCGGTAGAAGATGGCGACATCGCCGGCCTTGGCGTCGCCCGCGTCCGTCAGCCGGTCGATCTCGTCGGCGACGAACTGCGCCTCGTCGTGCTCGGTGTCCGCGACATAGCCGGTGATCTTGGGGCCGGCGCCGGCGTCGGTCCAGAGATTCTTGGGGCGGCGGTTCTCGTTGCGCTCGATGACGGCGTTGGCGGCGGACAGGATCGTCTGCGAGGAGCGGTAGTTCTGCTCCAGCAGGATCGTGGTCGCGTCGGGGTAGTCCTCCTCGAACTGGAGGATGTTGCGGATCGTGGCGCCGCGGAACGCGTAGATCGACTGGTCGGCGTCACCGACGACGCACAGCTCGGCGGCGGGCATCTCGGCCGTGCCCGGGCCGACCAGCTCGCGGACGAGGGTGTACTGGGCGTGGTTGGTGTCCTGGTACTCGTCGACGAGGACATGGCGGAAGCGGCGGCGGTAGTGCTCGGCGACATCCGGGAAGGCCTGGAGGAGATTGACCGTCGTCATGATGATGTCGTCGAAGTCCAGGGCGTTGGCCTCGCGCAGCCGCGACTGGTACATCGCGTACGCCTCGGCCAGCGTCTTCTCGAAGCCGTCGGCGGCCGTCCCGGCGAAGGTCTCCTCGTCGATGAGTTCGTTCTTGAGGTTGGAGATCTTCGCGCTGAAGGACTTCGGCGGGAAGCGCTTGGGGTCCAGGTCGAGATCGCGGCAGACCAGGGCCATCAGGCGCTTGGAGTCGGCGGCGTCGTAGATCGAGAAGGAGGACGTGAAGCCGAGCTTCTTGGACTCGCGGCGCAGGATGCGGACGCAGGCGCTGTGGAAGGTGGAGACCCACATGGCGTTCGCCCGCGGGCCGACCAGGTCCTCGACGCGCTCCTTCATCTCGCCCGCGGCCTTGTTCGTGAACGTGATCGCGAGGATCTGGCCGGGGTGGACATGGCGCTCGGCGAGCAGATGCGCGATGCGGTGGGTGAGCACCCGGGTCTTGCCGGAGCCGGCGCCGGCGACGATCAGCAGCGGGCTGCCGTGATGCACCACGGCGGCCTTCTGCTCGTCGTTGAGCCCCTCGAGCAGCGCGGCGGGGTCGACGACGGGACGGGCGGCGCCGTCGCGGTAGTACGCCTCATGGGGCACCGGTGCGTCGAACTTCCCGTCGAAGAGGTCGGCGGGAATCTCCTCCGGGGCCGGGCCGTGCTCGTCCTCGGGGGGCGGGGGGTGCTCGTCCTCGCGCTTGGGGCCGAGGTCCGCCAGGAAGCTGTCGTCAAAGAGGCTGCTCATCGCCCACCGAGTCTAGGCCGCCGGACTGACAGCCCGCCGCCACCTCACCAGATCCGGCTCCTGGGCTCCGGGCCGCATCCTTGAGATCGCGGTCAGGTCACAAAAAGGTTTCGGGCATATCGAACATCAGCCTTCACAGGAGCCACACGAGTTGGCTACCGTGCCTGCTCGGGCTGCCCGCATCCCCGCGGACGACAACGTCTGCACGGGCGGCCTCCGCCGAGTCCGGCCCTGCCACCAGGCACCCGGAGCCGGGGACCCACCAGCACCACCGGGGTGAATCGGCCGGTGCGGCCGCCAGCGGCGGACGCATCGACCGTAGGGCAAGCCTTCCGTCAGCGACAGAGCCCGAACCCGACAGCTAACCCGGTAGGCGGTCCACGGAAGGAGTCGCCGGCCTTGGCGTCGCACCGCAAGCCGCGCACCCGCATGCTCACCTCGCCCGGAAGCCGTACGGCGGCCGGGCTCACCACCGCCGCCCTCGCCTCGGTCACCCTGCTCTCGCAGTCCGCCGACGCCGCCCCCAGGGCACCCAAGCCCACCATCGAAGAGGTCAAGCAGAAGGTCGACGGGCTCTACCGCCAGGCCGAGGTGGCCACCCAGAAGTACAACGCCGCCAAGGAGGGCGTCGACCGTCAGCGCGCCACCGTCAACGGCCTGCTCGACGCCGCCGCCAAGCGCGCGGAGAAGATGAACGAGTCCCGGCGCGAGCTGGGCACCTTCGCCTCCGCGCAGTACCGCACCGGCGGCATGAACCCCACGGCGCAGCTGATGCTCGCCAAGGACCCGCAGGATTTCTTCGACCGTACGCACCTGATGGGGCGGCTCACCGACCGGGAGAAGCAAGCGGTCACCGACTACCAGGAGCAGCAGGTGGCCGCCGCCCGGCAGCGGGCCAGGGCGACCGCGAGCCTGGAGCAGCTCCAGAGGACGCAGACCTCGCTGAAGGAGTCCAAGCGGTCCGTCCAGGAGAAGCTGGCCGAGGCGCGGCAGCTGCTGTCCCGGCTGACCGCGCAGGAGAAGGCGCGGCTGGCGGAGCTGGAGCGCCAGAAGGAGGCGGCCGCCAAGCGCCGGGCCGACGAGCTGGCGCGGCAGCAGGCGGAGAAGGCACGCCAGCAGGCCGAGAAGGAGCGCCGGCAGCGCGAGAGCGGCGGCGGCTCGACGGGCGGCCAGACCGGCGGCGGTTCCACTGGCGGCGGATCGACCAGCGACGGCACGTACTCCACCAAGGCGGCAAAGGCGATCGCCTTTGCCCGCGCCCAGATAGGCAAGCCGTACGTCTGGGGCGCGACCGGCCCGAGCTCCTACGACTGCTCGGGGCTGACCCAGGCGGCGTGGAAGGCGGCCGGGGTCGATCTGCCGCGTACGACGTGGGACCAGGTCAAGGTCGGCGAGCGGGTCGCGACCAGCGGCCTCAAGCCCGGTGACCTGGTGTTCTTCTTCGACGACATCAGCCACGTAGGCATGTACATAGGCGACGGCAAGATGATCCACGCGCCGCACCCGGGCGCCAGTGTCCGGGTGGAGTCGATCTACTTCGACCCGATCTACGGGAGCGTGCGGCCGGCCTGAGCGGCTGGATCGGACACTTCGTCCCTTAGGGGGCGCCCCTAAGGGGGCTGCAGGCCCCTACCGAATAACTGCCCCAGACCCACCCCCCACACGCCGCCGCGCGGTCGTCCTCTCCAAGGGACGACCGCGCGGTGAGCCGTATGTACGGGTGCCCGATCCCGGGGGCGGGCGCCGGAGCCGAGGGCCGGGCGCCGGCGCCGAACTCCGGGGCCCGAGCGCGGGTCCGGGGGCAAGACCTCGGGTACAGAGGCCGGACCACAGCCCCGGAGGCCGGACCTCAGGACCAAACGCCGGACCTCAGGTCCAGACGCCGGACCACAGCCCCAGAGACCGGACCACAGACCCGGGCGCCGGACCTCAGCCCCAGAGACCGGACCCCAGATCCGGAGGCCGGACCTCAGGTCCAGAGCACCGCGATGAAGATGTTGGCCATCGTGAGCCCGCCGACGGCGCCGAAGAGCGGCTTGGCGATCTTCTCCTCGTCCCGCTTGACGTAGACCAGCGCCAGGATCACCACCAGGACGGCCATCTTGATGCCGATCTTGATGTTGTTGAGCGAGTGGTCCTGGGCCTGGTTCAGCCCGACCAGCACGATGCCGGTGACCAGCATCGTCAGCGCGCCGTGCAGCATGGCCGGCACAAAGCGGGCGGTCCCCGCGCTCATCGCCTTCATCTGGGTGAGGAAGCCACCCAGGAGGGAGGCGATGCCGATGATGTGCAGGCCGACGAAGATATTGATTACTACGTCCATAGTGCGGGATCGTATCCGCCGCATATCACGCGGCTTCGGGCAGGGCGCCCGTAATCCCCACTTCGATCATGGCAGGCCGTGCGCGGCCCCGTACGCGCCGGACACTCGCTCACCGTCCATCACTCACGGCCAAAAGGCGCCAATTCCGGCCAACTGGGCGCTATGCCGTGACGTCCAGGTTTACCGTCCTCACTCCAGGCGGTCGACGAATGCGCGGCCCGTACGGAAGGAAGTGACGGCCACCGTGGCGTCGCACCGCAAGACCAAGCAGCACCCGCTGGCAGCGCTGGGTGGCGGCCGCACGGCCCGTACGGCCGCGACCACCCTGGCCCTCGCCGGTGCCGCGGGCGCCACCGCCTTCGACGGCACCGGCCAGGCCGCTCCCCGCCCCACCCCCGCCCAGGTCAAGGGCCGGGTCGACGCGCTGTACCAGGAGGCAGAGGTGGCGACGCAGCACTACAACGGCGCCAAGGAACAGGCCGATGCCGCACGCGCGGAGCTGAGCCGGCTCCAGGACGAGGCCGCCCGCCGGACCCAGAAACTCAACGCCGCCAAGGCCGAGCTGGGCACGATGGCCGCGAGCCAGTACCGCTCCGGCGGCGTGGACCCGACCGTACGGCTGATGATGTCCGCCGATCCGCAACGCTATCTGGACGGCGCCACGATCCTGGAGCGGGCGGGCAGCCATCAGGCGAACGCGGTGGCCGGATATGCGCGCCGGCTCGGCAGCATCCGCCAGGTCCGCGACCGCGCCGAGGCCACCGCGGAGCGGCTGGAGCGTACCGAGGGCACGCTGCGGCGCCAACGCGTCACGATCGTACGGAAACTGGACTCCGCCGAGGCGCTGCTCAACCAGCTGACGGAGGAGCAGCGGCGGCGGATGACCCCCGAGGCCACCCCGGCCGCCGCACCGTCCGGGGCCCGCTCCCAGGCGCCCAACTCCCGTGCCGCGCGGGCCGTTTCGTTCGCCTACGCCGCGCTCGGCAAACCGTACGTCTGGGGCGCTACCGGCCCCTCCGCGTACGACTGCTCGGGCCTGACCCAGGCCGCCTGGCAGTCCGGCGGCGTCTCGCTGCCCCGCACGACCTACACCCAGATCGGCTCCGGACCGCGCATCGACCGGTCCCAGCTCGCCCCCGGAGACCTGGTGTTCTTCTATTCCGGGATCAGCCATGTGGGCCTCTACATCGGCGACGGCAAGATGATCCACGCCCCGCATCCGGGGGCGCCGGTCCGTATCGCCCCCATCGACGAGATGCCCTTCGCGGCGGCGACCCGGCCTGCCTGACCCCGGGCGCGGGACCGGCTTCGGGGCCCCGAGGCGCCGCGGCGTCGTATCTAGCCTGGCGGCGCAGCCACCGGGTCCTATCCGACCTGGTGGCTCAGCCACCGGAAGATCTCCGGCACCTGGTTCCGCCACACCGCCGTGGTGTGGCCGCCCGCGTTGGCCGCGATCTGCTGCACGGTCACCGTCGTCGGCCGCTTCGCGAGCTGCCGGAGGCCGATGCCCGCCTGGTAGCCGTCGCCGGCCGCGCCCGACACGAACAGGGCGGTACGCGGCGGCCGGCCGGCGGCGTTGGCGGATTGCAGGATGTGCAGCGGGTTGGACTCGACGCGCAGCTTGGGGTCCTTGCCGGCGAGGGAGTCGGGCTCCAGCGCCGGGTCGTTGTAGCCGGACATGGCGACGGCGGCGCGGTAGCGGTCCGGGTGGGACAGCGCGAGCTTGGCGGCGCAGTGCGCGCCCGCCGAATAGCCCGCCAGTGCCCAGGAGTCCGGCCTGCCGCCGGCCCGGAAGTTGTCGATGACCATCTGGCGCACATCGACGGTCAGCCAGCTGTCGGCGTTGACCTTGCCGGGGATGTTGACGCATCCGGTGTCGGCGCCGGTGAGGATGTTCGTCCGCGGTGACACCAGGATGAACGGCTTGATCTCGCCGCGCTGCATCATCGGGCCGAGCTGCTCGCCGACGTGCAGCGCTCCGTACCAGGCCTTGGCCGAGCCGGGGTAGCCGGGCAGCAGCTCGACCACGGGGAACTTCTTGTTCCGGTACGCGGGGTCGTGGTACTGCGGCGGCAGCCATACGTAGACCTCGCCGCTGACGCCCGAGATCTGGCCCTTGAGGTCGGTCATCTGGACCCCGGGCCCCATCCTGGCGTCGCCCGCGGGGCGGAAGCGCTGGATCCGCTTGGGCTCGTCCTTGAGCTTCCGGCCGCCCATCCCGTCCGGGCCGAGGTCCTGCGCCGCCTGGATGTGACTGTCGGTGCCGAGCAGGTCGCCCCAGGTGTCGTAGAGGTTGTTGGCGTTGTTGACCAGGACGAAGACCACGGTGATGGCGGTGACCTGGGCGAACAGCAGCATCAGCAGCCGGGCGACGACGCGCACCAGGGGCGGCCCGGCTATCCGTCCCCACAGGGCGAGCGGCAGGACGACGGCGACTATCAGAAGCGCGACGGAGGTGAGGAAGAAGGGCGTGCCCGTCAGGCTCATCGGGGTCTCGCTTCCAGGACATGTACGCGAAGGACGTGGGCTGTGGTTCTGGCCCCGCCTTCGGCAGTGAGCCTCTCCGCGCCCTTAGATGGCGATCCGCGTGGTCCTGGTTGCCCGTCTTTGGCCCTTCTTTACGACACCTCGCCGAGCCTTTGGCCGGTCCGCTTGGCACTCCTCATGCCAGGCCCCTCGCCGCTTCTCCTCACCCCTCTTCGCGCGATTTCTCGTCTTCTCGCGATTTCTCGCGATGCGCCCGGTGTGGTGCTCAGACCAGCCGCCGGGCCGCCGCCCAGCGCGTCAGCTCATGCCGGTTGGACAGCTGGAGCTTGCGCAGCACCGCCGAGACATGCGATTCCACCGTCTTCACCGAGATGAACAGCTGCTTGCCGACCTCCTTGTACGCATATCCGCGCGCGATCATCCGCAGCACCTCGCGCTCGCGCTGGGTGAGGCGGTCCATGTCCTCGTCGACCGGCGGGGCGTCCGTGGAGGCGAAGGCGTCCAGGACGAAGCCGGCCAGCCGCGGGGAGAAGACCGCATCGCCGTCGGCGACCCGGAAGATGGCGTCGACCAGGTCCGTGCCGGTGATCGTCTTGGTGACATAGCCGCGGGCGCCGCCTCGGATGACGCCGATGACGTCCTCGGCGGCGTCGGAGACGGAGAGCGCGAGGAAGCGGACCGGGCGCTCGCCGTCGGCCATCATCATGGCGCTGCGGCGCAGCACCTCGACGCCGCCGCCACCGGGGAGGTGGACGTCGAGGAGGACCACCTCGGGGCGGGTGGCGGTGATGACCGTGATCGCCTGGTCGACGTCGGCGGCCTCGCCGACCACCTCGACGCGGGTGCGCTCGGTCACCCCGATCTCCGCCTGGACGCCCGTACGGAACATCCGGTGGTCGTCGACCAGCACGACCCGCACGGTCCGCTCCCCGGCCGCCCCGCCGCCGGTCTCGCTCCGGTCCGCCTCGCCCTGCTCCACGTCGCCCCGGTCCGCTGCGCCCCGCGGTGTCCGGCCCTGCCCGGTGCCGTCGCTGCTCATATCGTCCGTCCGTCCCTCGTTGCCTGCTTCGTCATGATCCGCCATGACCCGCCCCGTCATGATCCCGCGCCCCGGACGGCCGTATCGCCGCCGGCCGCGCTGCCGCCCCCGCCGCCGCCCGCCGTCGGCCCGTCGCCCCGTTCACTCCGTGCTCTCCGTGCTCTCCGTGCGCTCCATCTCCAGCTCGACGACCGTGCCGCCCTCGGGGGCGGAGCGCAGCCGGGCCGTGCCGCCGTTGCGTTCCATCCGGCCGATGATGGATTCCCGTACGCCCATCCGGTCGGCGGGGACCGCGTCCAGGTCGAATCCGGGGCCGCGGTCGCGCACCGAGACAAAGACCGTACGGCCCTCCACCTCGGCGAACACCTGCACCGCGCCGCCGTCGCCACCGTACTTGGCGGCATTGACCATCGCCTCGCGTGCGGCCTGCATCTGGGCGTCCAGCGCCTCGTCGAGCGGGCAGTCGCCGACCACCACGACCTCCAGCGGGACGCCGTGGTGGTCCTCCACCTCGGCGGCGGCCTTGCGCACCGCCTCCGCCACGGTCGCCGGCTCCTCGTCCTCGTCCTTGCCGCGGCCCTCGGGTTTGTAGAGCCAGGCGCGCAGTTCGCGCTCCTGGGCGCGGGCCAGCCGGGCCACTTCCCGGGGGTCGTCGGCGCTGCGCTGGATCAGGGTGAGGGTGTGCAGGACGGAGTCATGGACATGGGCGGCGACCTCGGCACGCTCCTGGGCCCGGATGCGCATCAGCCGCTCCTCGGAGAGGTCCTGCATGATCCGTACGAGATAGGGGCCGGCCAGCAGGGCGATGCCGACGACGACGGCGAGCGCGGCCTGCAGCACCGAGCCCAGATGGCGCACCGAGCCCTGGAGCACGACGATGCCGGTCACGCCGACGCCGACCAGCGCGACACCGGCCGCGCCGCGCACCACCGGCAGTACGCCCTTGCGGCGGCCGAGCTCCAGCCATTGCGCGCGGCGGGAGTTGTCCGCCTGACGCCACACCAGCGCGACACCGACGCCGATCAGCAGCACCGGCCAGAGATAGCCGTTGGCCCGGCCCAGCTGGAACCTGGAGGCGACGACGGACGCGCCGGCCAACAGCGCGGCCAGCGCGACGACCTGCCCCTTGTCGGGCCTGCGGCCCAGCAGCCGCCGCTTGTCGTGGCCGGCCGCGGGGCGCCGGGCCTCCACGCCGCCGAAGCCCAGCGGCACGAAGAACCAGAACGCGGCGTAGAGCAGGGCGCCCAGTCCGTCGGCCATGAAGAGCGCCACGAACACGATCCGCACCCAGGAGACCGGCAGCCCAAGATGCCCCGCGAGCCCACGCGCAACGCCGCCGAGCAACCGCCCGTCGGCACTGCGGTAGAGCTTGCGCACGGGAGGTTCGTCGGGGTCCGGCGCCGGGGCGTAGTGCGTCTCGGCGCGGGGTGGCGCGGTGGTCATGTGTCCGATCGTCACACGACGGGGGCCGCCGGGGCATCAGGGTCGACCCTGAGTGAACCCGGAGTCTGCCCTCAGGACCACACCGTCACTTCCGTGCGGACCGCGCAGCGCCGCAGGCCCCGGGACGGGATGCGCGGTAGCCCGGCCCCCGGCCGCTCCGCCGGATGCCACACGGCAGACGGCAGACGGCCGTGCCACGCTACTTGTGGCTGAACCCGTCGCGCACCGCCGTGAAGATGGACGCGTATTTTGGCCACTGGGCATCGGGGGCGGACAGATAGATGGCGTACTCGTTCTCGCCCTCGCGCCCGAACCCGAGGTCCACCGCCCGGAACTTCCGTACCGATCCCTGGAAGCGGAACTCCCAGATGGCCGCCGGTTCGCCCCTGAACGTCGTGTCCTGCAGCCGCATGCGGTCGTAGCCGGGCTGTTTCGCCTCGAGCTGGCGCTCGACCTGCTGGAAGTGCTTGACGTTGTCCGAGCTGGCAAAGCTCAACACACTGATCTTCAGACAGACCAGCTTGGTGGGGTCGATGTAGTTGACCTCGTTCCGGTCCGGCTTGAAATCCCGGGTCCAGCCGTCGGGCACGGGAAAGGAAACCCCGAATTCCTTTTCCTGGACGCGGTGATATCCGGCGGGCGTGGGCGGCAGTACGGTCGGGGAGGTACTGGGCTTCGGCTTTTCGACGGACGGCTGCTGCGTGGCCGGCGCATCGTCCGAGAGCTGGCCGAGCATCTGCCCCAGATACCCCGTCACGGCGAGGACACCGCCCCCGACGCCCATGACGACGAGGACCCCCACGACGCTCCAGACGACGGTGCGGCGCCGGCGCCGCGTGCCGGTCGGGGCAACGGTCTCGGTGCGGGAGTCCGGTACAGGGTCGGGCACCGCCGCCGGCACAGGGGAGGGAACGGGGGACGGAGCAGAGGGCGGCACGGTCGCCCGAGGCCACGGCGTCTGGCGGGTCGAGGCCCATGCCCCGTCACCCGACGTCGCAGCGTCGGCACTCGTCACGCCGTTGCCCGCCGCGTTGCCCGCCGCGTTGCCCGCCGCGTTGCCCGCCGCGTTGCCCGCCGCGTTGCCCGCCGCGTTGCCCGCGACCAGCGTTCCCTGCCCCAGCACTGCCGTGTCCGCGTCCACCTCCGCGGCGCGCAGTGCCTGCTCGACGACGTCGGCCGTCGGCCGGTCCTCGGGCTCCTTGGCGAGCAGCGCCTCAATCAGCGGAGTCAGCGGCCCGGCGTTGCGCACCGGTGCCAGCGGGTCCATGGCGATGGAATACGCCGTCTCCACCGCGGTGTGCTTACGGAAAGGGGGCCGCCCCTCGACGGCCTGATAGAGCGTCGCCCCCAGCGCCCACAGGTCCGACGCGGGCCCCGGCCTGCCGCCCTTGACCCGCTCCGGTGCCAAGTAGTCGATGGAGCCCACCAGCTCGCCGGTCTTGGTGAGCGTGGAGGTCCCGGTGGCGACGGCGATCCCGAAGTCGGTGAGCACGACCCTGCCGTCCGCGCCGAGCAGCACATTGCCCGGCTTGACGTCACGGTGCAGCACCCCGGCGGAGTGCGCGGCCCGCAGCGCCGCAATCATGCCGCGGCCGATGCGCGCCGCCTCCCGCGGAGGGAGCGAACGGCCGGACCGCGCCGCCTCCTTGATGGCGTCGCCGAGCGTCGAGGACGGGACGTACTCCATGACGATGCAGGGCATGCCGGCGTCGTCCACGACATCGTGCACGCCCACCACATTGGGGTGGTTGATACGGGCCGCGGCCTGCGCCTCCCGGGTGGTGCGCTCATAGCGGGTGGCGAGTTCGTCCGGATCCAGTTGGGGCGATACATGCAGACGCTTGACCGCGACCTGACGCCCGAGGAGTTCGTCCCGGGACCGCCAGACGGTGCCCATACCGCCTTGGCCTATCCGTTCGACCAGGCGATATCGCCCGGCGACCAGTCGCCCCTCGTCCACTGACGCCGCCTCCGCCACCGCACGCCCCTTCGGAAGCCCGTACGTATCCAGGGCGCAACGATAGTCTCCAGCGTCGACTTATCGGCCCCCGGCCACCGCCCGTCGGCTGCTCAATTTCAGGTCACGGACGGTCTCGGGGGGCGAATGCGGATATTGCGCACGCCGATGCGGGACCTCGAACCCGCCCGTGCAGCGGCAAACCGACCGCAGGGACAAGCAAAAGCCCACCACAGGGACACCGCAGGGACAGCGAACGGACCGCAGGGGCAGCGGAACCGACCGCGGGGGCAGTGAACCCGACCGCGGGGACGGTCGTGCGGTCGGTCGGGGGACATGCACGGCCGGACGTGTGGCTCCGGACGGCTCATCGGGCAGCTCAGGCCGCTTTCTCGGGGCAACTTCTCAGGCCCCTGGGCCCTCAGGCCCGTCTCAGGGGCAATCTCAGGGATCTGCCAGGGTTCCCACGGATGCCGTGGGCCCGTCGCCCTTGTCACCATGGGTCCATGAACGATGCAGCCCCCGTCGAGGAGTCGGCGCCCACCGATCCCGCCGGCCCCACCCCGCCGCATCCGCCGCTGCGCCGCAGCCGGCGGCACAAGGTCGTGGCCGGGGTGTGCGGCGGTCTGGGCCGGCAGTGGGATCTCGATCCGGTGATCTTCCGGATCGTGCTGGCCGTCCTCACCGTCTCCGGCGGTGTCGGCCTGATCGGCTACGGCTTCGCCTGGCTGATCATCCCGCTCGACGGCGAGGAGGAGAACGAAGGCCGCAGGCTGCTGTCGGGGCGCGTCGAGGGCTCCGCGCTGACGGCGCTGCTGTGCGCGCTGGTGGGCTGCGGGCTGTTCCTGACGACCATCGGCAAGGGCAGTGTGCTGTCGTTCGTCATCATGCTGCTGCTGGCCGTGGCAGGTTCCGCCTACTGGTCGCGCAGGCGCCACCGGGCGGAGGCCGAGGGGCTGGAGTCGATGGACGCCGCGACCGCCCAGGCCGTCGCCGACGCCCCGCCCGAGACCCAGGCGCCCCCGGCGCCGAACAGCCCGTCGTGGTGGCGGGACCCGCGCTCCAAGGAAGCGATGGCGGGCCCTGGCTATCTCTGGGGCCCCGACAAGACACCGCTCGATGTCTACTACGACTTCGAGCACGGCCGACACGGAGCGTCCGCGCGCCGCGGTGAATGGTCCACCGGGGGCCGGCCCCAGCCGCCGGTGCCCGCTCCCGGCCGTGCCCCGCGCCCCGGCGCCCGTGCGGGACGTTCCATAGGCGGCTGGACGTTCCTGCTGGCGCTGCTGGCCGGCGCGGGCGTCGCCGGCGGGGTCTCCCGGCACGACGCCCTCGCCCCCGCGCTCCAAGCCGGCCTGGCCTGTGCGCTGGTGGTCTTCGGGCTGGGGCTGGTGGCCAGCGCCTGGCTGGGCCGGACGGGCGGCGGCACGGTCTTCATGGTCGTCCTGACGTCCGCGCTGCTGGCGGGTGCCACCGTCCTGCCCGACACCATCACCGCCAACTGGCAGCACCGCACCTGGTCCCCCACCAGCCTCTCCGCCCTCCGGCCGCATTACGCGCTCGGCTCCGGCGACGGTGTGCTGGACCTCGGCGGGCTGCCGCTCAAGGACGGGCGTACGGTCCGCACCGGCGCGGAGGTCGGCGCCGGCCGCCTCCAGGTGACGCTGCCACAGGGCGTCACCACCACCGTCCATGTCTCACTCGGCATAGGCGATCTCCAGCTGCCCGGCGACGCGCCCAACGACGTGGACATCTCCGCCGCCGGCCAGGACCGGACGGTCACCCTGCCCGCCACCGGCCTGAAGAAGGGCGAGAAGCCGCGCGGCACACTGGATCTGACGCTCGAGGTCGGCGCCGGCCAGGTCGACATCCGCACCGCCCCGGCCAGCACACCGGCCGCCACCCCGCCGCCCGCGCCCACCCCCCAGGGAGCCGCCTCATGACGCGTCACCCCTTCGAACCCGCCCGTCTGATCGCGGGCGTGACCGCGATCGTCGTGGGCGCCGGCTACGGCCTCGACGCCGTCGGCGTCTGGCACGCTCCCGGCCCCTGGCTCTTCCTCGCCGTCCCCGCGGGCCTGTTCCTCTCCGGCGTCACCGCCGCCGTCTGGGCAACCACCCGCCGCCACAAGGCGGACAGCTCCTGACCCGGCGGCACTCGCCGGGTCACCGGCCCGGCGAGTGCCCTCCACGGCCATCCGGCCGCCGGCCCGGCTCAGCCGAACAACTGCGCCCCATGCCGGTTGCGCCGGTTCCGCAGCACCGCGTCCAGGGAGTACCGCGGCGCGCCCGCCATCACGAGCGGGATCCAGGCCATCAGATAGGCGAGGTCATTGCCGTAGTAGTAGGGGGTGGCCGACCAGCTCACCGTGAGCCACAGCGACAGCGATATCAGCGCGCCGCCGAACGCCGCCAGCCGCCCCAGCAGCCCGAAAAGCGTCCCGAGCCCCACCGCCAGCTCGCCGACGGCGATGGCATAGCCGAAGCCGACCGGGCTCTTCTGCGCCAGGTCCACCAGCACCGGCAGCGCCGCCGTGTCATGGACCTGGCTCAGCATCGCGCCGAGCGAGCCGGCCCCCCGGGCCGCCAGAAACCCGGAGTCCAGCAGCTTGTCGATCCCCGCATAGACGAAGGTGATGCCCAGGAAGAGCCGCAACGGGAGCAGCGCATGGCGGGCGAGCCGCCCCCGCACCCCGGTGGCGGGACCTCCTAGGCCCGTCCCCGCCAAATCGGCACCGACCGTACGATTCGCGTGCACCATGCCGTCCGCCTCTCCGTTGCCACCGGGCGCTGACGATTGTGCCCGCGCCCGCGCCTCATGGGGAGGTACGTACGCACCTTCGTATCGGGTTCAACCAGTCGACGTCCGTCCGACGGCCGGGCGACGTCCGTCCGACGGCCGGGCGACGCCCCACGCCCCGTCCCCCGTCCGCCCGAAGACCGCCCAAGGGCCGCCCGAAGGCCGCCTACTCCTGAACGTCGATCGGATACCCGGCCGTCTCCACGCCCGCGGCCGTGACCACCCGGACCTCCACCCGCCCCGGCTCCACGTCGACCGGTACCGGCACGGTCAGCACGCCGTCCGTCGGATTGGCGAACCCGCCGGCCACCGGCACCAGGGGCACCGGGACATGCACCGCGCCGATCCGTACGACGGTGCGGGCCAGCCGGTCCGGCGTCCCGGCGCCCGGCGGCACGAAGCCGGTGCCGCGGATCTCGATGTCATCGCCGGTACGGATCGGCGCGGCGAGATCGCCCAGCTCCCGGGACCGGACGACCGACAGGATGACCGGACGACCGCCGCTCACCGCGTTCCCGGCCAGATACGTGACCGCGGAGAGCAGGATCAGCCCCACCAGACCCCAGGGCAGATCCGGCAGTTGAGCGGGCCGCCGGGCCAGGCACACCAGCGCGTATCCGATCGCGACCCCGTTCACCAGCACGTACTGCGCATCGGGGAAGCTGCCGCGCCCCGCGTCGTCCGCCAGCAGATCGGCGGCCCGCGGCCGTTCCGCGGGAACCTTCTGCAGCCGCCCCGCCCGGACCCGTACGGTCACCAGGGCGTGCGCCAGCACCGCCACCGCGCAGCCGACGCACAGCGCCGCCAGCAGGGCGCCGGAGCGGGGCAGCCCAAGACCGTCGAGGAGGTGCCGCCGCCCACGGGAGCCCGCCGCCGCCAGCTGGACGGCCGCCATCAACACCCCGTACAGGACGACGGCCACCCACCCCGCCGCGACCGCCCGCGAGGTGGACAGCCGCCGGTCCGCGCCGATCAGCGGGGCCAGTGCGCCGCCCTGCGCGCGGTGCCACCAGGCCGCCGCGGTGAGGGCGAGCGCCAACGCGAGGGCCGCGATCAGCCCCGCCGTACGGGCCAGGGTCCAGCCCGTCCCGACGGCGGTCAGCGCCTGCCCGAGGAGCAGCGCCGCCACCGCGGCCCACACCACCAGCAGGGTCCGCCGCTGTACGGCCGCGAGCCAGGCGATGCCTTCGGCGGTGGCGCGCTCGGCCAGCTGCCGGGCGGAGAGGGTGAGTTCATCGGAGACCCACTGCCGGGCGGCCCCGGCGGAGTGGGCGAGCCCGGACGGTACGCCCCGCCCGGCGGCGAAGTCCTCGCGCAGCGCGACGAACGCGGCGACCGCCTGCCGATGCCCCACGCGGGCGCCGTGCGGGCACCGTCCGCACTGACAGGCGCCGCCGCCCTCCGGCTCGCCCGTTCCGGCCACCCTGCCCGCCGCCTCAACAGACACGTCCGCTACCGCCCCGCACCCTCGTCACCGTCATGGCCCCGGCCACGCCTCGCGCAAGCCATGGCCATCCTCAACTTGTCATTCCTGGACGGGAATTGTGCCCCGATGGCGGGGCAACCCGCCAAACGGCCAGTTGGCGCGGGGGACGTGGCCCGCCTCGAGGTTGACGCCGGTCGCACGGCGCCCCGATGGCACACTCGATCGCCAAGTACGCCCGCAAATGCGGCACTTACCACCTTCGGGGGAAACGACGCGGGATGACGGCTGATCCGCGCCCCGCCTGTGCAAGCTCTCCGGCGTGCGGGAAATAGAGAGATCACACCGGATCGCGGCGTGCCTGGCAGCCGCCGCCTTCACCGTGCCCGCCGGATTCGCCGTACTGGCGCTCCCGGCCCCCTCAGCCATCGCCCACGACCGCCCCACTCACCACAGCAACATCACCGGCCATCCCGGCTACCGCGAGGGCGACAACTGCGCCTACGCCGGGACGAGCCCGCCCGTCGACGTCCCGACCGGATTCCCGATGCCGCGCGGCTGGCACTTCCCCTGTACGTCGGCCACCCCGACGCCCCGGCCGCGTCCTCCGGCACCGGCCCCCCGGCCGCGCAGCACACCGCCGAAGCCGACGCCACCACCTCCGCCCCCACCACCGCCTTCGCCTCCGCCACCGCCTCCGCCGCCGCCCCGGCACATCGACCCGCCGTCCCCGAAGCCGACCCCCCGGAAGGCCCCGGTGCCTCCCCCGCCCCGGGTCGCCCTCCCCCACAGCCGCCCCCCGGTGACCCACAAGCCGCGCGCCGGACGCTCCCTGGTGACCAGGACCCTGCTGGTCACCGCCCCGGCCGTGCTGGCGGGTGCCGCTCTCCGTCCCCGTTCCAGCTCCTCGTCCGGTTCCGCCGGGCGCCGTTCCTCGTAGGAGGTTTCCATGTCGCAATGGCTGGTGCTGACCATCGCCATGGCCGCTGCCTGCGGCGTCGTCCTGGCCATCACGGTGCTGAGGCAGCGCCGGATCGGCGAGGACGACGACCCGTCCGAGACGCCCGATGTCATCGAGTACATGACGATGATGGTGGGGGTGGTCTATGCGATCGTCCTGGGTCTGGCCATCGCCGGTGTCTGGGAGGCCCGCAGCGCCGCCGAGGACACCGTACGGACCGAGGCGCAGGCCCTCCACGAGGTCAGCGCGCGGGCGGCGGCGTACCCGGCGCCGGTGCGGGACCGCATCCGCTCGGACGTCGACGCCTACGTCGGCTATGTCGTCCACAAGGAATGGCCGGTCATGGCCGAGCAGCAGCAGCTCACCTCGCGTGGTACGGCTCTGCTGGCGAAGGTCCGTGCCGATGTCATCGACTACCACCCCCGTGACGACTACGAGGGGCAGTCCTACCAGCCGCTCGTCGATCAGGTCGGGGTGGCCGACGACGCCCGCAACAGCCGTGCGGACGCCGCCGATTCGACGCTGCCGGGCGTGGTGTGGTTCGGGCTGATCGCCGGCGCGGCCATCACCATCGGTCTCATCTTCACGCTGCAGATCCGGCGTTCGACGCGTGAGCTGCTGATGGCCGGGCTCTTCAGCGCGCTGATCGCCTTCCTGCTGTTCCTCGTCTGGGACTTCGACGCCCCGTTCAGCCGGGGCATCTCCGCCGGGTCCCAGGCCTTCACCGACCTGTTCCCCCACCTGTGAGCCGCGGCCACCACCCCTAGCCGCCGCCCCTGAGCCGGGGGGGCCACCCTGACCCGCTGCCGCCCTCGTTCCGGTGCCCTACGAGCCGCTCCCCCGGCCCGTAGGGCACCCGCAGCGGCGGGCCGTGCCGGTCCGGCTAGTTGAAGAGGTCCGGCTCGCTCCGCGCGATCTGCTGATAGAGCGGCTGGTAGTTGATCCACGCCACCAGATCGTTGCCGAGCTGCTCGCGGGTGTGCACCGCGTTGTCGTGGTCGATCGGCACGGGCTTGCCGGCCGCCTTTGCGGTCAGCTGGACCTGGCAGGACCGCTCCATGGTGATGAACCACCAGGCCGCCGCGTCCACCGAGTCGCCGACCGTCAGCAGCCCGTGGTTGCGCAGGATGACGGCCTTGTGCGGCCCGAGCGCGGCCGCGATCCGGCGGCCCTCCTCCTCGTCCACCACGACGCCCGTGTAGTCGTCGAAGAGGGCATGGTCCTCGTAGAAGGCGCAGACGTCCTGGGTGATCGGCTCCAGCAGCTCACCGAGCGAGGACAGCGCCCGGCCGTACGTGGAGTGGCTGTGGGCCGCGGCGACCACGTCCGGGCGGGCCTGATGGACCTGGGAATGGATCGCGAACGCCGCCTGGTTGACGTGATAGCGGCCCTCGACGACCTTGCCCTCGTGGTTGACCAGAATCAGATCGCTCACGGTGATGTGCTTGAAGGACATCCCGAAGGGATTGACCCAGAAACAGTCGGTGAACTCCGGGTCCCGGGCGGTGATATGGCCCGCCACGCCCTCCTCGAAGCCGAAGCGCCCGAACAGGCGCAGCGCCGCGACCAAACGCTCCTTGCGGTACCGCCGCTCGTCGTCGACGCTCTCGTGCGTCGGCGGCATCGCGAACTGCAACATCTCGGTGGGTATGGGCATCGGTTCCGGCATCGCGGCTCTCCTCTGACGTACGGCTCACAGCACTCCCCCAAGGGCGGAAGCTACCCTCCGGTACGACAGAGGGCCAGGGCTGCGACGGGCATCCGCGCCCGGACGCGCAGGATGGCCGGCCGTACCGGAAGAGGAACATCCGCCACCGGAGGGGACACCATGAGGTCCATATCCATCAGCAGAGACATCGCCGCCACCCCGCAACGGCTCTTCGCCCTGCTCCGGGACCCGGCCCGGCATGCCGAACTGGACGGTTCCGGCATGCTGCGCGGCCGGCCCGACGGCCCGTCACCGCTGGGCGCCGGGGACCGGTTCAGCATGGCGATGCGGCAGAACGGGATCGCGTACCGCTCGGTGAACGTGGTGGTGGAGTACGAGACGGACCGGCTGATCGCCTGGGAGACATGGGGGGAGTTCCGCGGCCGGCGGGTCATCGGCGGCCAGCGCTGGCGGTACGAGCTGACGCCCGGCGACGCCGTCACCCATGTCACGCACACCTACGACTGGTCCCGCGCCCGTCTCCCCCGCCTGGTCATCGAACTCCCCGGCCTTCCCCGGCGGATGGGCCCGGCGATGGGCAGGACGCTGGACCGGCTGGCCGCCGCCGTGGAGCCGCGGTGACGGCCCGGTGGCTCAGTCCCGCCCGTAGCCGCTGAGCAGCTCCACGCCGCGCAGCAGCGCCGAGTGGTCGAGGCCGCCGTCGCCGCGGGCCACGGCGGAGGCGATGAGCTGGGCGGCGACGACACCGACCGGGAGCGGGGCGCCGACGGTGCGGGCGGCGTCGAGGGCGTTGCCCATGTCCTTGTGGTGCAGTTCCAGCTTGAAGCCCGGGGTGAATTCGCGGGCGAGGAGGTTGCCCTTCTTGCGGGCCAGGACGGTGGAACCGGCCAGTCCGCCGCCCAGCACCTCCAGCGCGGCGGCGAGGTCGACGCCGGACTTCTCCAGGAAGACGACGGCCTCGGCGAGCGCCTGCAGATTGACGGCGACGATCAGTTGGTTGGCGGCCTTGACGGTCTGCCCGGCTCCGTGCGGTCCGCAGTGCACCACGGTGTTGCCGACGGCCTCGAGGACCGGCAGGGCGGCATCGAAGTCGGCCCGGTCGCCGCCCACCATGATCGACAGCACGCCCTCGACGGCGCCCGCCTCGCCGCCCGACACGGGGGCGTCCAGCACCCGGATGCCCTTGTCGGCGGCGGCCTTGGCCAGATCGATGGAGGTCTGCGGGGTGATGGAGGAGTTGTCGATCAGCAGCGTGCCGGGCCGGGCGTTCTCCAGAATGCCGTCGGGCCCGTACGCGACGGCCTCGACCTGCGGGGACGCCGGAACCATGGTGACGACGACATCCGCGTCGCGCACCGCCTCCGCGATGGACGCCGCCTCCTTGCCACCGGCCGCGATCAGCGCGTCCGCCTTGCCGGGGCTGCGGTTCCAGCCGAGCACGGTGTGTCCGGCCCTGGCGAGGTTCACCGCCATCGGGCTGCCCATGATGCCGAGGCCGATGAAGCCGATGGTGCTCATTGCGCGCCTCACTGTCTTCCGCATGGCGGACTCAATCTGCCGTGATACGGAATCCATCCTCCGTCGCGGGGCGCATACCGTCAACCGGCGCCGGTCAGCGGCGCCGGTTGATCGCGGTGAGGTCGATGTCGATGGGGAAGGGGACGGGGACCTTGATGCGGTTGTGATGGATACCTGTCGGTGTGTACGCGTGAGTGGCTGGGTCAAGTTCGTAGACGTATACGACGGGGAGGCCGTTGTCGTTCTCCACCCTCCAGAAGTGGGGAACACCGGCGGAGGCGTACTTGCGAGGTTTGACGTCGCGGTCCCGCGCTTCGGAATCTTCCGACACGACCTCTACCGCCAGGATGACGTCCTCGGGCCGGAGCCAGGTCTCCTTCGGTCCGGTGTCCGCATCGAGTGGCACCACCAGGACATCGGGCTCCGGTCGATTGCGCTCGTCCAGCTTCACCGTGAACTCCCGGAAGACATCGAGTTCGTCCGGCGCCTGCTCCAGTAGCGCGGTCTCCAGTAGTCGCATGGCTCGCACGTGAAATTTGGTCTGCGGGCTCCTAAAGACGAGACTCCCGTCGATCAGCTCTGTGTGCGGAGGAAGGTCCGGAAGCCGGTCGAGGTCGTCCGCGGTCCAGCCGCCCGGCGGCGGGACGGGGTAGGTGTACCGCTCACCCTGCTCGTCAAGGTCGTACTCAGGTGCGGCGCCCACAATTGCTCCCATATGCCGGAGTCTCGCCTGTGCGGCCAGCGTACCCAGCGCAAACGACAACGCCGCCGCTCAAACGAATGAGCGACGGCGTTGTCATGGACATCAGCGGGAGATCAGACGATCACTCCCACTCGATCGTCCCCGGCGGCTTGCTGGTCACATCCAGCACCACGCGGTTCACGTCCGCGACCTCGTTCGTGATCCGGGTCGAGATGCGCGCCAGGACGTCGTACGGCATCCGCGTCCAGTCCGCCGTCATCGCGTCCTCCGAGGAGACCGGGCGCAGCACGATCGGGTGGCCATAGGTGCGGCCGTCACCCTGGACGCCGACCGAGCGGACGTCGGCGAGCAGGACCACCGGGCACTGCCAGATCTCGCGGTCGAGGCCGGCCGCGGTGAGCTCCTCGCGGGCGATGGCGTCGGCCTCGCGCAGCAGGTCCAGGCGGTCCTTGGTGACCTCGCCGACGATGCGGATGCCCAGGCCGGGGCCGGGGAACGGCTGGCGGTGGACGATCTCGTCGGGCAGGCCCAGCTCGGAGCCGACCATCCGGACCTCGTCCTTGAACAGCTGCCGCAGCGGCTCGACGAGCTCGAACTCGATGTCGTCCGGCAGGCCGCCGACGTTGTGGTGCGACTTGATGTTGGCCGTGCCCGTGCCGCCGCCGGACTCGACGATGTCCGGGTAGAGCGTGCCCTGGACCAGGAACGCGACCGGGTGGTCGTTCGGGGCCTCGGCGACGATCTCGGCCTGGGCCTGCTCGAAGACGCGGATGAACTCGCGGCCGATGATCTTCCGCTTGGTCTCGGGGTCGGAGACCCCGGCCAGCGCGTTCAGGAACCGCTCCTGGGCGTCGACGACCTTCAGCTGGACGCCGGTGGCGGCCACGAAGTCCTTCTCGACCTGCTCGGACTCGCCCTTGCGCATCAGACCGTGGTCGACGTAGACGCAGGTCAGCTGGTCGCCGATGGCCTTCTGCACGAGCGCCGCGGCCACCGCGGAGTCCACGCCGCCGGACAGCCCGCAGATCGCCCGCTTGCTGCCGACCTGCTCGCGGATGGCGGCGACCTGCTCCTCGACCACGTTGGTGGTGGTCCAGCTCGGTTCGATGCCCGCGCCGCGGTAGAGGAAGTGCTCCAGGACCTGCTGGCCGTGCGTGGAGTGCAGCACCTCGGGGTGGTACTGGACGCCGTAGAGCTTCTTCTCGTCGTTCTCGAAGGCGGCGACCGGGACCACGTCCGTGGACGCGGTGACCGTGAAGCCCTCGGGGGCGGCGGAGCAGGCGTCGCCGTGCGACATCCAGACGGACTGCTCGGCCGGGGTGCCCTCGAAGAGGGTCGAGCCGGGCTTGGAGACGGTCAGCGGGGTGCGGCCGTACTCGCGGGCACCGTTGTCGTCGACGGTGCCGCCGAGGGTGGTGGCCATCAGCTGGAAGCCGTAGCACATGCCGAAGACCGGGACACCGGATTCGAACAGCGAGCGGTCGAGGCTGGGGGCGCCTTCCGCGTAGACCGACGAGGGACCGCCGGAGAGGATGATCGCCTTCGGGTTCTTGGCGAGCATCTCGGCCACCGGCATGGTGGACGGCACGATCTCGCTGTAGACCCTGGCCTCGCGGACACGGCGGGCGATGAGCTGGGCGTACTGAGCGCCGAAGTCGACCACGAGGACGACGTCCGGGGCGGCGGCAGGGGGTCCTGATGACACTTCGCGGCCTTCCGGCGGTGGAACGAGGGGTTGGACTTTCGATTCTAACGGGCTCATACTTGGCGCCATGTCCAAGCAGCTGACCTTCGTCTTTACCTATGGCACCGGCCCGTCCGGCTGCCATGGTCGTGCTGCTTGATCGACTGACAAGCAACTTCCCAGGCGCCCCGGGCCGACAAGGCCCGGGGCGTCTGCGTTCGGGATCATGTCGGCTCCGGGGACACACCCCCAGGAGATACGGATATGAGCACCGAGACCGCCACCGCCGCCCCCGCCACCCCCGAGACCGGCGCCCGCACGCCCGAGGCCGCCGGGGTGATCACCGACGCGCGCACCCGGATCGACGATCTCGACGGCCGGATCATCGGCCTCGTACAGGAACGGATGGCCGTCTCGGCCGTCATCCAGCGCGAGCGCATCGCCTCCGGCGGCCGCCGGGTGAGCCTCGCCCGCGAGATGGAGATCCTGGCCCACTACCGCAACCAGCTCGGCAAGCCGGGCACCGCGCTGGCGATGACCCTGCTGGAGCTGTCCCGCGGCCAGATCTGAGACGGGCCGGAGACGAGTCCGGAGCGGGCCGGAGGCCGGACGGGACACAGGCAAGGCCGGGGCGTGGCCGGATTCTGTCGGTGGCGAGGGCGCGCGGTACCGGGGCGCGCGCCCGGCGCAGCGGGCGCATTTGAGTTCGGTATCCGACTCACCCGTACGGCGCGTGACCGGCCGCCGAGAGGCTTCGTTGTTCCCGGTGCCACGCCAGCCAGGCGCGGCCTGCAGGACTACGCGTAGACGCCGCCCCACGGGCGGAATGCCGGAGCGATGAGACGCCGGCCGCTTGCAGCGGTCCGCGTCGTGGGACCTCGCTCCGGTGCCGTGGCCGGTCAGCAGGGGACAGCAGCCCGGTCACATCCGATGGGGTGGTCGGTCCTGGGGACGCCCGGGACCGACCGCATCCGGTCGAAACGGTTGCGCCAGGTGAGGCGCATCCAGGACGATGCTCGACGTACCGCTTTCCGCGCCCGGTAGGGACTTCGGCATTGCCATTGGTCCCACCATCGCGCGGCCCGCACCATCCCGAAACACCCCGCACCACCCCATAGCCAGCGGCGCTCCCCCCCCCAGCGCCGCCCGTCGGTGCCGGCGCTGCCCTGACGCCGGCACCGAAAGCAAAGGGCCCCGTGGCCGTCCGCACCCCCCTCGCGGACGGCGTCCCGGGGCCCTTCGCTGTGCCCGCTCCGCGCGGCGGCCGGGCGGTGCCTGTGGGGCGGCCGGGGGCCTTCTGTGCGGCGCCTGAGTGTTGCCTGTGAGGCGCCTGTGGACTGTGTGACGGGCATCACTAGGTCAAATCTTGTTCGACGGACAACCTTTTTTGGCCATGGCCGGTCATGTACCTGCAATCGCACGGCCATACCGCGCCCCACCGCGACGGCCCGCACCCACTTGTGCCGCCCTTCGGCACTTTGGACCCGAGAGGTCTTCTCGATGAAGCTTCGCCGTGCCTTGACGGCTGCCGCTGCCACGGCCGTCATCGCCCCCGCCGCCCTGATGGCGGCCCCCGCCGCGTTCGCGACCGGTGCCGACACCGAGTCCAGCGCGAGCGCCGACCCGGCGCCGGCCACCCCCGGCCCGGAGCAGAGCGACGACACCACTCCGGTCGAGACCCCCGGCGCCGACGACGAGACCCCGGCCGACGACACCACCCAGCCCGGTGACGACACCAAGCCCGGTGAGGAGACCGGGAACGGTGGCCAGACCGGGAACGGTGACGAGGCGGAGCCCACCGCCTCGGCCACCCCGGGCGACGACACCAAGCCCAGCAGCACCCCCGAGCCCTCCACCTCGGCCAAGCCCACCGCGAAGCCGACCGACGAGCCCAGCGACGAGCCGACCTGCGCCGAGCAGTCGGACGAGATGGCGATCAGCACCGAGCTGCGCGGCCTGCCCAGCAAGGTCGTGGCCGGATCCGGCTGGAAGAACTTCACCTTCCGCGCCACCAACACCTCCGACAAGGCGATGAAGTCGGTCGACGCGTACGTCGCGCTGGCCGGCATCAGCTCCGGCAACTTCGACGACGTCTCGAAGCTGCTGACGGTGCAGTGGTACGACGAGGACGCCCGCTCCTGGGAGTCCATCACCGACGAGGACGGCTACTTCGCCTCCATCGACGGTCTGAAGCCCGGTGAGTACGCCGATGCCAAGCTGCGCCTGAAGGTCGACGCCAAGACCCCGGGCAGCTACGGCTTCGCGTTCACCATCGGCGCGTACCACAACGAGGACGACGTCTGCGGCTTCTCGGATGTCGCGGAGTACGACTTCGACATCCTGGTCGCGGGCAGCCACCCGGGCTCCGTGCCGCCGGCCAAGAGCAAGCCGGGCAAGAGCAAGGGCAACAAGCCCGCTCCGACGGCCGACCTGAAGCAGATCCCGGTCACCGGCAAGCTCGCCGAGACCGGTTCGTCCTCCGCGCTGCCGACCATCGCCCTCGTGGGCGGGGTCGCCATGGCCGTCGGTGCCGGGGCGGTCTTCGTCGTCCGTCGCCGCAGGACGGACGGTGCCGCGGCCGCGTAACGGCCGTCGCCCATGAGGAAGGGCCGCCCCCGCGAGGGAGCGGCCCTTCACCTCTTACCGCGTATGCGGAGGGCCCGGCGTACCGGCCCTACTTCTTCGGCGGGACCGTCGGGACGGGCACGAACGGCAGCTTCAGCGCGCCGAACGCCGCCTCGGGGACGGCGGGACGGACCGGCCGCACCGGCGCCAGCCGCTCGTACGGCCGGCCGGGCGCGGGGCGCGGGTCCGGCTCGCCCTTGTTCGGCCAGAGCGACATCGCGCGTTCGGCCTGCGCGGTGATCGTCAGGGACGGATTGACGCCGAGGTTGGCGGAGACCGCGGCGCCGTCGACCACCGAGATGCCCGGGTGACCGTAGAGCCGGTGGTACGGGTCGATGACGCCCTGATCCGCGTCCTCCCCGATCGGGCAGCCGCCCAGGAAGTGCGCGGTCAGCGGCGTGCCCATCAGCTCGCCGACGTTGCTGCCCGCGAAGCCGTTGATCTCCTCGGCGAGCAGGGTGGCCGCCTCGGTGGCCTCGGGGATCTGGTTGGGGTTCGGGGCGCCGTGGCCCTGGCGGGCGGTCAGCAGGCCCTTTCCGATGCCGCTCGGTTTGCGGTACGTCGTCAGGGAGTTGTCCAGCGACTGCATCACCAGGCCGATGATGGTCCGCTCGGACCAGCGGCGGTTGGAGAGGGAGCGCACGGCGAGCCAGGGGTGGCGGACGACGTTGCCCAGCCAGCCCGCGACGCGTCCGGTGGGGCGGTAGGGCACCTGGAGGATCGTCAAGCCGCCCATCGAGTTGGAGCCCTTGCCGTAGCGGACCGGCTCGATATGCGTGTTCTCGTTGGGGTGGATCGAGGACGTGATCGCCACGCCCTTGGTGAAGTCGACCCGGTCCGCGCCGTGCCGCTTCCGGTAGCGGCGGTCGTCGCTCTGCGCGCCCACCAGCGCCTCGGAGTTGGTGCGGGTCAGCGAGCCGAGCCGGCCGGAGACGTAGGGGAGCAGTCCGCCGTCCTTCATGCGGTGCAGCAGGGTCTGGGTGCCGTACGTACCGGCCGCGATGACCACCCGGCGGGCCGTGAAAGTGCGGCCGGTGCCCTTCTTCTTGTTGTCGGTCGGGAGCGTGCCGACGGCGAAGCCGCCGCGCGAGTCCTCGGTGACGGTGACGACGGAGGTCATGGAGTGGATGGCGGCGCCGGCCTTCTCGGCCAGGTAGAGGTAGTTCTCGTTGAGGGTGTTCTTGGCGCCGTGGCGGCAGCCGGTCATGCACTCACCGCATTCGGTGCAGGCCTTGCGGGAGGGACCCGCGCCGCCGAAGTACGGGTCCGCGGCCTCGGCTCCGGGCGTTGCCTTCGAGGCGCCGTCCGCATCGTCACCGTCCCCGAAGAACACCCCGACCGGCGCCATGCGGAAGGAGTCGCCGACGCCCATGGCCTCCGCGGTCGCCTTCAGATGGACGTCGGAGGGCGTCATCGTCGGGTTGAGCCGCACCCCCAGCATCCGCTGTGCCTGGTCGTAGTACGGCTTGAGCTCCGCCTGCCAGTCGGTGATGTCCTTCCACTGGGGGTCGTCGAAGAAGGGCTTCGGCGGGACGTAGAGGGTGTTGGCGTAGTTCAGCGAACCGCCACCGACCCCGGCGCCCGCCAGCACCATCACATTGCCCAGGAGATGGATGCGCTGGATGCCGTAGCAGCCGAGCGCCGGGGCCCACAGATAGTTCTTGAGGTCCCAGGAGTTCTTCGGGAGCGTCTCGCGGGTGAAGCGCCGGCCCGCCTCAAGCACGCCGACGCGGTAGCCCTTCTCGGTCAGGCGGAGCGCGGAGACGGACCCGCCGAAGCCGGAGCCGACGACGAGGACGTCGTAGTCGTACCCCTCGTCCGTCTCTCCCTCGTCCGTCTCCGGGGCCTGGTTTTGGGCAGAGTTCTCCTGGGGCACTGGCTCTCCCTGGGGTTTTGTGGTGTTACCGGAGCGGCGCCGGTGGCCGAGCGGCCCTGTGGTGGATCAGCGCAGCCGGAACGCCTTCATCGCGCGCAGGCTGCGGGTCATGAACTGCGCGTACTTCTCGTCGTTCATCCCGAAGGACGGCGCGAGCGGCATGATCCGCTGGTGGGCGACGGTCTGCGCCTCGGTGTACTTGAGGATGCCCTCGGAGCCGTGCCGGCGGCCGAGCCCGGAGTCGCCCATGCCGCCCATCGGGGACTGCACGCTGCCGTAGCCCGCGGCGTACGACTCGTTGACGTTGACCGTGCCGGTGCGCAGCCGGGCGGCGACCGCGCGGCCGCGACGGCCGTCCTTGGTCCAGACGCTGGAATTGAGGCCGTACGGGGTGGCGTTGGCGAGCGCGACCGCCTCGTCCTCGTCGCTGAAGCGGTAGATGGAGACGACCGGGCCGAAGGTCTCCTCGGCGCAGACGGCCATCGGGGCCGCGACGCCGTCCAGGATGGTGGGCTCGTAGAAGAGGGGGCCGATGTCCGGGCGGGGGCGGCCGCCCGCGACGAGCTCGGCGCCCTTGGCGACGGCCTCCTCGACATGCCGGGTGACGGTCTCCAGCTGCCGCTCGCCCACCAGGGAGCCCATGTCGGCCCCGTAGGCGAGGGCGCTGCCCAGGCGCATGGCCTTCGTGCGGGCGGCGAAGCGCTGGACGAAGTCGTCGGCGATGGACTCGTGGACGTAGAGCCGCTCGATGGAGATGCACAGCTGGCCGGCGGAGGAGAAGCAGCCGCGGACCGCGCCGGCGGCGGCCTTCTCCACGTCGGCGTCGTGCAGCACCAGCATGGCGTTCTTGCCGCCCAGTTCGAGGGAGCAGCCGACCAGGCGGGCCGCGGCGCCCTGGGCGACCTCGCGGCCCGTACGGGTGGAGCCGGTGAAGGAGACGTAGTCGGCGTGCTTGACGACCTCGGGGCCGACGACCGGGCCGTCACCGATGACGACCTGCCACACCTCCGGCGGGAGCCCGGCCTCGATGAGCTGTTCGCGGGCCCACAGGGCGGTCAGCGCGGTCTCGGTGTCGGGCTTCATGACGACGGCGTTGCCCGCGACGAAGGCCGGCAGCGCGTCGCCGACGGAGAGTTCGAAGGGGTAGTTCCAGGGGGCGATCTGGCCCACCACGCCGCGGGGCTGGCGGAGTTCGGTGACCTTGGTGAGGGTCGGCACGACGCCGGTGTGGCCCTTGGGCCGGAGGTACGCGGGCGCCTTGCGGCCGTAGTGGCGGGCGGCGACGGCGACCGCCTGGACCTCTTCGTGGGCGTGCAGGCGGGCCTTGCCGGTCTCCAGCTGGATGAGGTCGAGGACCTCGGCCTGGCGCCGCAGGACGAGGTCGTGGAAGCGGAGCAGGACGGCGGCGCGCTGCCGGACGGGGACCTTGGCCCAGCTCGCCTGGGCGGCGCGGGCGCGCTCGAAGGCGGTGGCGACGTCCTCGGGGGTGGACTCGGGCAGGTCCGCCAGCTTCTCGCCGGTGAACGGCGTGTGGTTGGCGGTCTTCCCGCTGCCGATCACGCCGCGGGTCAGGCGGGCGACGACCTCCGGGGTGACCACATCGGCGGCGGTGCGGGTGCCGGCGGCGGCGGGCGCCACGGGGTTCCCGGCGGATGCCGAAGCGGTGTCCGGGGTGGTGTCCTTGGTGTCCTGCGAGTCCGTCATGCGGGCGAGCGTATTCCTCCCCGGCCGCTTTGTGTACCCGGGAGTAACGGTTTTCACGCGGCGCCCACAATCACGCCAGTGATTACTGGCCGTAAAGGCTCTGGTCAGCGATGACGGGCCCGGACCACGAGGGTCCGGCCGCGCGTCCGGCCGGCGGGTGCGGCGGGGCGGTCAGCCGGTGAGCCGGAAGGCGTCCACCGCGGTGTCGAAATGCCGCTTGGCCTCGGCGCTCGAGCCGATCGGCGACGAGATCCAGACATCGATCATCTTGCCGCCCTCCTCCCAGCTCAGGTCGTAGGTGTAGCGCGACCCGGCGTCCGCGCGGCTGCCGTCCCACGCGAACTGCCAGAGCCCGGCCTTCAGGCCCTTGTGCGTGGTCTCGGTGACCTTCCCCTGGCGGTAACCCTTGTATTTGCCGGGCCCGTTCGCGTCGGCCGTCTCCATCGCGCCGATCGGCCCCGCCGGCACCGGTTTCTGCAGCTGGAAGCCGATCCGGAAGCGCCTGCCCTGGGAGACGTAGTAGACCCGGCCCTTCTCGTACGAGCGGGTGAAGCCGTCGGGTACCGCGGACTCGAAGCCGACCGGGTCGCGGACGAGGCGGTAACCGGTGGGGACCTTGGGGGCGTTGCCCCCGGAGGGCTTGGAGGTGACCGTGACGGTCGGACCGGAGCCGCCGGGCCTGGGGGTGCCCTTCGACGTCGCCCCCGACTGTGAGGCGTGCTGGGAAGCCTGCCGGGACGCACCGGGCGTGGCTCCCTTCCCCTGGTTGCCCCCGTCGGCGTTCTCGTTCATGACCAGGGCCGTGATGCCCGCGCCCGCGCCGCCGAGTACGGCCACGGCCAGCGCGACGAGAAGGACGGTCCGGGGGCGGCCGGTGTGCGGGCGGGCGGCGGCGGCCAGCGCCCGGTCGTCGAAGGCGTCGCGGAGCGGGCCGCCGGGGGCGCGGCCGCCCGTGCGGGCGCGGCCGGGGACGTTGCCGGGGGGCGTACGGGGCTCCGGGTGGCCGGAGTAGCCGGTGGGGGCGACGGGGGTGCTGCCGGGCAGCGACCGGCCGCCGCCGTCGAGGAAGTCCTCGTTGGGCGGGTGTTCGCTGGGGAGGTCGCCGCTGGGGCCGTCGTAGAAGGGGTCATGGGCGTCGGGGGCGGGGCGCCGGGGGTCGGCCGGGGCGGCCGGGGCGCTCGCGGCGGCCGCCTCGGCCGGGCCCGCGGAACGGCCGCGCCCCCATGGTCCGCGTTCGGGGGTGCGCTCCGGTGCCCGCCCCGTCCGCAGATACCCCCGGAGCAGCCGCTCCGTCTCCTCGGCGGCCATCCGGCGCTCCGGGGCCCGCTCCAGCAGTCCCTCGATGACGGCGAGCAGCGGACGGGCCGCCTCCGGGATCTCGATCTCGTCGTACACGACGGCATGCAGGACGCCGCCGATCGAGTCCCGGCGGAACGGCGATTCGCCGCTGAGCGTGGCGCACATGAGCACCCCGAGCGACCACAGGTCCGCCTCGGGCCCGGTGCCGCGCCCGGCCATCCGCTCCGGCGCGGTGTATTCGGGCGAGCCGACGAATCCGCCGGTCTCCGTCAGCGTCGTCACCCCCGGGACCTGAGCGATCCCGAAGTCGGTCAGCACGACCCTGTTGGTGGCCGATTCCATCAGTACGTTCGCGGGCTTGATGTCGCGGTGCAGCACCCCGCGGGCGTGCGCGGCCCGCAGCGCGCCGAGCAGCGCGACCGCGATCCGGGCCGCCTCGCGCGGGGCGAGCGGCCCGCCGGTGTAGAGCCGGTCGGCCAGCGACGGACCGTCCACCAGCTCCATCACGATCCACGGCCGGCCGTCCTGCTCCACCACGTCATGGACGACGATCACATTCGGGTGCTTGACCTGGGCGACGGTCCGCGCCTCGCGCATCGCCCGCTCGCGCTGCACCCGCGCCTCGGGGTCGGCGGTGGCCTCGTCCAGGTGCAGTTCCTTCACCGCGACCTGGCGGCCCAGCAGTTCGTCGGTGGCCCGCCAGACCGTGCCCATTCCGCCGCGGCCCAGCCGGATGTCCAAGCGATAGCGACCGCCTACGAGTTGGCCCTCGCCCCCGAAGATCCCCATAGGGCCATCTTGCCGCATGGCAACCGGGCCGGAAGGAGCGGTACCGGCCCTCTCCCGGCCGTGCCGGTCCGGCTTCCCGGGAAAGCGCCTGTGACCTGGTGACCCTGTGGTCGACTGCCACCATGGAGGCAGTTGTCGCAAGCATCGTGGCCGTCGTCGGCACCCTGCTGGGTTCCGCCATCACCCATCTCTTCCAGAGCCGGGCCGCCGACCGCAGCGAGCGTTTCGCCCGCTCGGAGCGGCTCCGCCAGGAACGGATCGACGCGTACTGCGCCTACGCGGGCGCGGTGCTGGACTACCGGCGGGCCCTCGTCCACCGCTGGTTCGTCCTGAACGACGAGAACCGCTGCGACGAGGACTCCCCCGAGCTGCGCGAGGAGATCTACAAGGCCCGCTATACGGCCCAAGAGGCCATGTTCCGGGCGCAGATGGTGACCGACGACCCGGAGATACTCGCCCGCAGCGAGCAGCTGATGGCGGATGTCACCGCACTCCACTGGGCCGAGGACCGCGACGCGCTGACCGCCGTGCGGGCCACCACGCGCCAGGGCATCCGCGACTTCATCGCGGCCACGTCACCGCGCGTGCGCTGACCGGCACGGCGGTCCCCGGCGCGGCCTCCCGGCCCTCCTCGTGCCCGCACGACACACGGGGTGGAACCTCCCCCGCCCCTGTGACCGTCCTTGACACAGTGAGGCCAGTGAGGCCGCCGAACGGGAACGGCGGCCGGACGGCGGCCGGTACGGCGGAACGGGGGCGGCCATGGTGATGCAGGACGGCGGAACGGTGGATGTCCGTCCGGGCACCGAGCCGGGCCGGGCCGCCCCGGAGCACAGCGGCGCCTATCTGGCGGCCGGACTGTGCCTGGCCCTCTACGGAAGCGCGCTGCTCGGCTGGATCCTCTACGGCATCGCGCAGGGCGACGGCACCGCCTGGGACTTCGTCGAGGGCCTGTTCAACCCCGGCGCCTCCCCGGGGGCCCAGGCGCTCGGCCCCTACGAATGGTCCTTCTCGGTCGCCTTCCTGGCCGTCGCGGGCCTGTCGCTGGCGCAGCGCCGGGCGGCCCGCAGCGCCGCGCTGCTCTGCGCCTTCCTCCTTCTGGCCGTCTCCCTCCGCGAGGGCGTCGGCCTGTTCCACGCCACCTACCGCGACCAGTACAGCAACGACCCCCTGGGCGGCTGGGCGCTGGCCACGCGCGGTCTGGGCCTGCTGACGGCGCTGGTCGTCCTGACCGTGCTGTTCCCGGCCACCGAACGGCCCGCCCGCTCCCGCGTCGCGCCCGCCCCCGACGGCCCGCAGGCCCGCCGGCGCCGCCTCTCCCGTATCTGCGGGGTGCTGTTCCTGATCACGGCCGTGATCCGCACGGGCTGGTGCGTATGGGGTCTGACGTCCGGCAGCACGGACATCGGCCGCTACCTGCGGGGCGTGGTCGACGGATCGGTGCCCGGCACCCTTGACCTGTCGGCGTCCGTCGAGTTCACGACGGTCGGCTCGGTCCTCGCCCTCGTGGTCCTCGGCGTGATCGCCTTCCGCGGGCGACGGGACATCCGGGGCGCGCTGCTGGTGTTCGCCGCCGTGGAGCTGTATCTCACCGTGCGGATGGTGGTCTTCCTGGCGGTGAAGGACTTCTTCAGCCTGTCCTTCGAGACGCCGGAGGGGGCGCTGTCGATGGCGACGACCGCGTATGCGCTGGCGGCGATGACGTCGGTGGTGGTGCTGGCCACGGGCCGGGGATCCGGCATGCACGACGGGATGTGGAGCCCGGTGGGCTCACGGGTCTCGACGTCCGAGTAGCTCGCGCTGCGTCTGGGGGCGGAGGGCGGCGTGCGCCCGCTCCGGGCGGCCGACGGGCGGCGGGACGGCGGGTGGCGGGATCGCGGGCGGCGGTGCGGGGGAGATCCCCCTCCGAACCGCCCCCGCACGCCACCGGCGGCCGCCGCGTGTGGGGGTCGCGGCGGCCGCCGATGTGAACTGCAACGCGTCCTGGGCTTGTGGCCTCTTCAGTGGTGCAGCATGTGAACAACTCTGCCCGTGGAGGCCACTCCGCGGCATCCTTCGCAGGTCGCGGGAGTACCCCCGCCGGTCGGCGGGGGTACGGGACCGTCTTGGGGCGGACCCCGGTGACAGGGGTACGGAGTCGCGCAGCGCCGGGTGGTTCCGTGGGCTCGGATGGGTGCGAAGGAGAAAGGGGCGGCCGGTGATCCGTGTCGCTGTGGTGGACGACGAGCGGCTCGTCAGGTCCGGGTTGCGGATGATTCTGGGGACCGCCCCGGATATCGATATGGTCGCGGACTGCGGTGGCGCGGAGGCCGTGGACACCGTGCTGGAGAGCGGGGCGGAAGTGGTCCTGCTCGATATCCGGATGCCCGATGTGGACGGGCTGACCGTGCTGCGCCGGCTACGGGCCGTCCCGGAACCTCCCGCGGTGGCGATGCTGACCACCTTCGACGCCCAGGAGTATCTGACCGCGGCGCTGCGCGAGGGCGCGGCCGGGTTCCTGCTCAAGGACTCCGACCCGGAACAGCTGGTACGTGCCGTACGGACGCTGGCGGCGGGCGGGAGCGTGCTGGATCCGGGGGTGACGCGGGCGGTGATCGGCGGCTATCTGACGGCCGAGGACCAGGCCGCGGCGGCGCGGGCGGTCAGCGGGCTCACCCCGCGCGAGTCGCAGGTGCTGGCGCTGCTCGGGGAGGGGCTGGGCAATGCCCAGATCGCGCAGCGGATGGGGCTGGCGCCCAGCACGGTCAAGGACCATGTGCGGGCGCTGCTGGGGAAATTGGGCGGGATCAATCGCGTACAGGCGGCGATCGTGGCCGACCGGGCGGGCCTGGTGGCGGGCGATCCGCGGGGGGCGTGGTGAGCGCGCCGGAGGGTCCGGGACGGGTCCGGGCGCGGATGCGGGCGCTGGCGCGCGGGCCGCTGGCGGGGCGGGTGCGGCGGATCGCTCCGGTGGTGGTGCCGTGCCTCCTGGCCATCGCGGACGCGGTGCTGGTCAACGGCTTTGAACTCGCCCTGGAGCTGGGCGTCTCGATGGTCGCCTCGGCGGCCCTGCTGCTGCGCCGGCGCTTTCCTCTTCTGGTGTTCCTGTTCACCCTGCCCGGTCTGTACATCGGCTACATCTGGTTCGCGCCGATGATCGGGCTGTACACGCTGGCCGCGCGCCGGCCCGGCCGGCTGCGCCTCGGCATCTGTGCGGTGCTGCTGATCGCCGCGCATTTCCTGCCGTATCCGATCTCGGATTTCGAGCCGACGCACTACCGGGAGAACACCCTGGTGCTGATCGATGCGTGCGTCACCTCTGCCGCGCCGATCACCATGGGGCTGCTGGTCCGTACCCGCCGGGAGCTGGCCGTCCGGGTCGAGGATCTGACGCGGAGTCTCCGGCGCGAGGACCGGCTGCTCGCGGACCGGGTGAAGACCACCGAACGGGCCCGGCTCGCCCGGGAGATGCACGATGTCGTGGCCCATCAGGTGAGCCTCATCAGCCTGCAGGCGGGGGCCGTGCAGGTGAGCACCGAAGACGAGGCGGCGCGGGCCGGGGCGCGGACGATCCGGGAGCTGTCCGTGCGGACGCTGGAGGAGCTGCGGCACATGGTGGGGGTGCTGCGGGCGGACGGCGGGGAGGCGGCGGAGGCCCACCGTCTGGCGCCGCAGCCGGATCTGGAGGAGCTGCCGCGGCTGATCGAGATGAGTGCGCTGGATGTGACGTACGAGGGGGACGCGGCGGCCGGGAAGGGCGGCACGAAGACGGTGGAGCGGGCGGCCTTCCGTACGGTCCAGGAGGCGCTGACCAATGTGCGCAAGCATGCGCCGGGGGCGCGGGTGCGGGTCCGGGTCGGGGCCGACGGCTCCGGGGAGGGCGAGCGCCTGTGCGTCGAGATACGGAACGGGCCGCCGGACGAGTCGGCCACGGCGCCCGCGCTGCCTGGTGGCGGGCACGGCCTGGTGGGGCTGCGCGAGCGGGCGCAGAGCCTCGGCGGGACGCTGGAGGCGCGGCACACGGCCGAGGGGGGGTTTGTGGTGCGGGCGGAGTTTCCGTACGGGGTGACGCCGGGCGGGGCGGCGTGACGCCGGGCGGGAAGGGCTGACGCCGGGCGGGGCGGCCACGCCCCGCCGTCAGGCCGACAGCGGTGCCGCCGCCTCGTCCACGGCCGTGTGCAGGTCCGGGTACACCTCGAAGAGCCGGCGGACGCCCAGCGCCGCCAGTACGCGGTTGACGTGGGAGCCGTCGACGGCCCCCTGGGCGGGGAGGATCAGCCGCAGTCGCCCCTGACAGGAGCGCATCAGTCGGCGGGCGGCGATCAATACGCCGACACCGCTGGAATCACAGAATCTGACCTCGGAGAGATCGAGCACCAGACTCCGCCGGCCGTCGGCCACCGCGTCGTGCACATGCTGGCGCACCGCGGGCGACGTGACCAGGTCCATTTCGCCGGAAACCTGCAGCACGGCCCACCGGCCCTGTTCGCCCTCTGCCACCTTCAACGACACGCGCTCGAAGCCTTTCGCTCGCTTTCGGACCGGATGCGCCCCGGATCAATCCGGAAGTCACCCTTCCCCGGCTCGACTGCCCGGCCTCTCTCCCCTGAAACTCTTCCGAATCCTTAGCGCAACAGGCCGTTCCTGCCCAAGGCTATGCCCAACGCCGGACGAGTTTTCCCCGGTATCCGGTCACACACGGGTAACACATCGGCCGATACGAGCACGAACGCTGCGCATCGATCAACTCACCGCCCCTTTTCGATCGGTTGCGACCGGGGGATACCACCCCATAGTGACAACTCCCCTACCATCCGCATCCCCCCAAGAACTTGGTTTGCGGCAAAGGAGCGTGCGTTGTCAGAGCCTCCCACTACATTCGATGTGAGCGCCGCGAGCGGAATGCCCACGGCCGGAACGACGGGAGCGGGAACGGCAGAAGCGGTATGGCGGGAGCGGTACCGGCAGAGGTGTGAGCACGGCGACGACGGACAGGGATAGGGGTCCGATGGGAAACGACACACCCCCGCGCTGGGACAGGCGGATGCAGCAGCGACTGGCCCGCGGCGAGGCGGCCGCGCTCGGCGAGCTCTACGACCGCTTCGCTTCCCTCGTGCACAGCCTCGCGCACCGCGTCCTGGACGACGAGGACGCCGCCGACCGCATCACCCGCGAGGTCTTCGGCTACATCTGGGAAAACCCCCAGTCCTACGACCCCAAACAGAGCTCGCTGCGCTCGTGGGTCGCCGCGGTCACCCGCCATCAGGCCGTCCAGCGGCTGCGTCAGACCGAGGCCGCCTCGGCGCGGGACTGCGGCGGGGACGCGCCCCCGCCCGCGGAGGTCGAGCGGAAGATCCGCGAGGCCTCCACGGCCGCCCGCGCCGACTACATCGTCACGTCCATGCCCGCACCGCTGCGCGAAGCCCTGGAGCTGGCGTACTTCCAGCGCCGGGACTACCGCCAGACCGCCGCGGACCTCGGCGTCACGGAGGACGAGGCCCGGCGCCGGCTCCGCCTGGGGCTCCAGCTGCTGTCCACCGCCCACAACCACCCCGCGCTGCTGCCGTCCGCGCCCCGGTCGCCCTCGCTGCCGCGCACCGCGTCCGCACCCCGCACGGCGCCCCGCCCACCCCACGGATCGCGCTCACCACATCCGCCGCAGCGCACTCACCCGGGCACCACCCCGGGGGACGCCCCGCCCGGCACGGGCCACGGTCGGCCGCTGTGAACGGCCCGGACGAGTGGGAGGGTCCCGACCGGCCCGGCGGTCCCGGTGAACGGCCGCGGATACCGGCACCGCGCGCCGCCGCCGAGGACCGCGGCCCGCTGCCGGACGCCCGGCCCGCGCCCGCGCCCGACCCCGAAGCGAAACCGGACCCGATGACCGACACCACCGACCCGGGCCCCGGCTCCGGGGACGCACCGCCCGAGCCGATCCCGCTCCCCGACCCGGCCGCCCCGCCGCACCGGGTCCTCAAGTCGCTGCTCGGCGCCTGGGCGCTGGCTGCCTGCAGCGCCGAGGAGACCGCCGCGGTGGAGACGCATCTCACCGACTGCGCCTCCTGCGCGGACGAGGCGCTGCGGCTGCGCCACGCCGTCGGCCTGCTGCATCCCGCCGACAGCCTCGACCTCGATCCGCTGCTGCGCTCCCGCGTCCTGGCGGGCTGCCTGGGGCGCCGCCCGGCCCGTATCCCCGTGCCGGACTGGGCGACGCCGTACGACGCGGAGACCGCGAAGCTCGATGCGCTGCTGCGCGACATGGGCGAGGCGGAGTGGCGCGCGCCGGTGCGGCTGCGCTGGTTCGAGGACGAGCGGGCGGTCGAGCGCTCGACCACCGTCGCCGGGGTCATCGGCCATCTGATGACGGTCGACGGCCTGGTGGCGACGGCTCTCGGCCTGCCCGACCCGCTCGGCGCCGACGCACCGCCAGGCACCCCGGGCCCGACGGTGCGTACGGAGGCCTACTGGCGGGCGGCGGGTGAGGAGCCGGGCCGGCTCGCCACGCACGGACCCTGGCGTGACCAGAGCTATGCGCTGATAAGGACGGTCTCGTTCGCCGACAGCGGCGTCGGCGAGCGCGCCGTCCCGTACGGCAGGCTCAGACTCCCGCTGTGCGATTCCTTCCTGGACCGCGCCTTCGGCTGCTGGGTGCATGCCGGCGATATCGCGGACGCGGTGGACTACCCGTACGAGCCCCCGGCCGCCGGGCATGTCCACCAGCTGGTCGACCTCGCCACGCGGCTGCTGCCCATGGCCCTGGCCGGCCGCCGCCGGGCCGGGCTCGCCGCGCCGCCGCGGCAGCTGGTCGAGGCGGGCGCCCCGGGCCGCACCCTCCATCTGGAGGTCGAAGGCAGCGGCGGCGGCCACTGGTACATACCGCTGGACTCCCCTGCCGCGCTGGGCGCGAAGGAGCACACGGTCGCGCATATCGCGCTGGACAGCGCCGAGTTCTGCCAGCTGGCCGCGGGGCATGTCTCGCCGGAGGAGGCGGCCGCGGGCCAGCACGGCGAGCGCGAGGCGATCCGCGACGTCCTCTTCGCGACGGCGTCGCTGTCCCGGCTGTGAGCCGCGGCCGGGCGGTCCGTCCGCGCGACTACGCGAAGACGACCGTCCGGCTGCCGTTCAGCAGCACCCGGTGCTCGCTGTGCCACTTCACCGCCCGCGCCAGCGCCTGGCACTCCACGTCCCGGCCGATCGCCACGAGCTGGTCCGGCGTGACCTCGTGCCCGACCCGCTCGACCTCCTGCTCGATGATCGGCCCCTCGTCGAGGTCGGCGGTCACGTAGTGGGCGGTGGCCCCGATGAGCTTCACACCGCGCGCATGCGCCTGGTGGTAGGGCTTGGCGCCCTTGAAGCTCGGCAGGAAGGAGTGATGGATGTTGATGATCCGCCCGGACAGTTCCTTGCACAGATCGTCCGAGAGCACCTGCATATAGCGCGCCAGCACCACCAGCTCGACCCGCTCCGCGCGCACCAGCTCCAGCAGCTGCGCCTCGGCCTCCGGCTTGCTGTCGCGGGTGACCGGGATGTGGTGGAAGGGGACGTCGTACGAGCCGACCAGCTCGGCGAAGTCGGTGTGGTTGGAGACCACGGCCGCGATCTCCACCGGCAGCGCGCCGATCCGGGAGCGGAAGAGCAGGTCGTTGAGGCAGTGCCCGAACTTGGACACCAGCAGGATGATCCGCATCTTCTCGCCGGCCCGGTGGATCTGCCATTCCATGTCGAAGGAGGCACCCACCGCCGCGAAGCTGGCCCGCAGCTTCTCCAGGCTCACCGAGGCGTCCGCGGCGAAGTGCACCCGCATGAAGAACAGCCCGGTGTCCTGGTCACCGAACTGCTGACTGTCCTCGATGTTGCAGCCGGTGATGAAGAGGTAGCTGGACACGGCGTGCACGATCCCCCGCTTGTCCGGGCAGGACAGCGTGAGGACGTACTGGTCGGTCAGGTCGGACAGGCCTGGCTGCTGGGTGGGCTGCGACTCGTTCATGACCTCATAGGGTCGCACACCTGCGGCGATGCTCAGGCCGGGGCGCCCGGGGCACCCGTCATGATTGCCAGAACCTCCAGCGAGTGCGGCGGCGTGTCGGGGTCCTCGCCGTCCGCCGTCGCGAGCCGGACATGCGCCTCCCGGGCCGCCCGTACGGCCTCCGGCCAGGCCTGATGCTGCATGTACGCGGCGGGCGGGGCGTCCGCGCCGACCTGGTGCATGATCCGCAGCACGTTCAGCACGGCGGCATCGACCAGCTGCGCCTCCTGCGCGTCGCGGAAGATCGTGCCGAGGTATTTGTCGGCGGACCAGTTGTCCAGCCAGGTGTCCTCGACGAGGCGGTAGACGGCGTCGGTGACATCTCCGTACCCGGGACGGCCGGCGAGCCAGGTCTCCTGCTGGAAGGCGGGGTCGGAGAGCATGTGCAGCGCGGAGCGCACATTGCTGCGCCAGCGCCACCACGGCATGTCATTGAGTGGCATACCGCCCATGGTGGTCGAGCGGCGGCCGCGACGGGAAGACTTCTCCGAACCTTGCACAGTATTCGATCGTACGTTCCTCAAGAATGATCTCCCGCAGCCCCCTGGAGTTCACCTCTACGTCACCGTTCGTTGCCACGGCGTCACTCATCCGTTGACGGCGAAACGGAAGGCTCATGCGTCATGACCGGACGGCGACGCTCCTCCCCCCGCCCCTACTCCCATGCTCCCGCGGTCGCCATCGCCTCGGCGGCGGCATGTGTGGCGGTCATCGCGTCGCTGCTCTCGGGCTGCGGTTCTCTCCCCGGGGCCTCGGGGGACTCCGGGGAGAAGCCGCCGATCACGGTCATGACCTGGGCTCCCGAGGGCACCAAGGCGACCAATATGCCGGGCATGCCGGCGATGGCGCAGGCGTACGCCCGGTGGGTCAACTCCCGGGGCGGCATCCGCGGCCACCACCTGAAGGTCCTCACCTGCAACGAGCACAACGACTCGGTGGCCGCCGCGCAGTGCGCGCAGCGCGCGGTGGACCACGGCGCGGTCGCGGTCATCGGTTCCTACAGCCAGTTCGGGCGGTCGTTCATGCCGCCGCTGGAGGTCAACGGCATCCCGTACATCGGCGGCTACGGCGCCTCCGACGAGGAGTTCGCCAGCCCGCTCTCGTACCCCGTCAACGGCGGCCAGGCGTCCCTTCTCGCCGGAAACGGGCGGCAGTTGGCGCGTACCTGCAAGCGCGTCGCCCTGGTGCGGCCGGACACCATCCAGGGTGACCAGATGCCGTCGCTGCTCAACTCGGGCCTGCACGACGGACATCGGCACCCGGCCAAGGACATCAAGGCGTCCGAGGACGGCACCGACTACTCGCCGCAGGTGACCCGCGCCCTGGACGACGTGGACGCGGACCCGGCGCGCTACGGCACGGCGGCGAACGGCGGCAAGGCGCCCGGGGCCTGCGTGACCGCCTCGCTCGGCGACCACACGGACGCCTTCTTCGACTCCTTCCGGCGGCTCCAGGAGGACAGCCCCCGGGTGCACATCGGCTCCGTGCTCGGCAGCGTCGGCCAGTCGCTGGTGAACCGGACGGGCGGCCCGTCGGGCCCGCTGGAAGGGGCGTACATCACCGGCTGGTACCCGGTGGCGAGCGATCACCGCTGGGACCCGATGCGCAGGGTCGTCGACGACTTCGCCTTCGGCGACAACCGCATCGACCCGGCCGACCAGGGCGTCCAGACTACGTGGATCGCCTACACGGTGCTGCGCGCGCTGATCGAGCAGCTCGACGACGCGGGCGTCGAGGACATCACCCCGCACGTCCTCCAGAGGACCCTCGACGAGGGCGACAAGGCCATCGACACCGGCGGCCTGACCCCGAAGCTGCGGTGGCGCGAGGACGACCAGCTCACCGTCCAGAACTTCCCGCGCATCGTGAACGGGATGGTGACCTATCAGGTCGTACGGAACGGGGAACTGGTCGCGGCGCAGGACGGGTTCGTGAACGTGGGCCGGACGCTGGAGCGGCGGGTCGTGGACGACGACAGCTGAGCGCGGGCCGTACACCGACAGGTGACGGGACCGGGGGGGCCTGAGCCCGCCGGTCCCGTCGGCCGTCACAGCGATTCGGGGCGGCGCTCGGTCAGGCCGTACTTCTTGGCGATCGGATTCCAGATCTGCGCCGCCCGCTGCTTTTCCTTGGTGGCCGCGTTGCTGGCCGCGCCGGCCTGGGCGGTGTGCCGGGTGCTGCGGGCCTTGCCCTTGTGGCAGCCCTTCTTGCCGCCGCCGACCTGGGCCGCCCAGGCCGCGAAGTGGTTGTCCGCGGCGGCCGAGGACTGCCAGGCCTTGGTCAGCGCGGCGGTCAGCTGCGCATTGTTCGGGATCTTGTCGACCGGGAGCTGCTTCAGCCGCGTCACCAGGTCGTTGCGCTGCCCGGCGGCGTCCCGCAGATCCTTGGCCGCGGCGCCGAGCTTGTCGCAGGACTTGATGCTCTGGACGGCGTTGACCACGGAGGACCGGCTGTTGCCGCTGTCACCGAGCAGCGCGTCCAGGCCCTTGGCCTGCGCCTCGGCCGGGTCCGCGGACGGCGTGGGCGACTCCTTCTCCTTGGCCGCCTTGGCGCTGCTGTGGCCGGTGTCCTTCTTCTTCGCCGAGTCGTCGTCGCCGGCGCCGCTCAGCATCCAGCCGACGCCGAGGCCGGCGCCCGCCAGGACGACCACGACGATGCCGATGATCGCGGCGGTGGGCAGGCCGCGGCGGCGGCCGCCCTGGTCGTCGTGGTCGTAGGACTGCTCGTAGCCCTGCTGGCCGTAACCCTGCTGGCCGTAGCCGCCCTGGCTCGGCCCGCCGTACGGCGACGGTCCCGGGTCCTCGAAACGCGGCAGCTGCGCGGTGGCGTCCGGCGCCCCGGCCGCTCCCGGCCCGTCGCGGAACAGCCCGTCGAATTCGGCGGGGGTGGGACGGTCACCGGGGCCACCGGGGCGTACCCCGTACGGCGCGCCGGGCGGCGGCGTCCCGGCACCGACCGGGGAGATCAGCTGGGTGGCCTCGGCGTCGCCCGCCGGGGCGGCGCCGGGCATCGGCTGGGACTGCGGCATCGGCTGCCCCTGGCCGCCCTGGGGCTGCGACGGCTTGATCACCCGCAGCATGGTCGTGGACTCGCCGGGCGACTCGGGCGGTGCGCCCGCCGCGGGCGGCAGCGGCGCGCCGGCCGCGGCTGCGGGGGTGATCAGTGCGGTGGCCTCGGCGTCGCCCGTGGTGGGCGGCAGCGGGGCACCGGCCTGAGGGGTCGCGCGCACCAGCTCGCCGGTCCGCTCGGGCTGCGGCTGCGGGGGCTGCTGGCGGTACGGCTCCGGGTGGGGCGGCTGCTGCTGCGGGTGGTACGGCTGGTGCTCGGGCTGCGGCTGGGCGGCCGGCGGCTGAGCGGGCTGCGGCTGCTGTCCGTAAGGACCGGGCTGCGGGGCCTGGGCCGGCTGGCCGTACGGCTGCGGCGCGGACATCTGCTGCGGCATCGACGGCGGCAGGGGCGGCGGCGAGGGCTGTCCCTGGGGCGGCGGCGGGAAGGCCTCGCCCTGCGGCGGGAGCGCCTGCTGGGGCATCGGGGGCTGACCGGCGGGCTGGGCCGGGGCCTGCGGCGCGTAGCCCTGGCCCGGGGCCTGGGGGTGGCCCGGCATCGGCGCCTGGCCGTATCCCGGCTGCTGGGCGGGCGGCTGAGCGGCCTGCTGGCCGGGCCCCCACGGCTGGCCCCAGGGCTGACCGGCCGGCGGCGCGGCCTGGTGGTCGGGCACCCACGGCTCACCGTTTGCGGGCAGCACTATGCCCTCTCGCGCGGGGCCGGCCGCAGAATTCTGCGGGTCGTTCCCCTGGCCGCTCTGCGTCACCGGGACTCCTACCATCGGGCAACCTACGAAACCGTCGGCTCACGCTACCGGGTCGCAGTTGCGTTCGACCACGAGCCCTGGTCACCGCCCCGGCCGCCCCTGGGACGCGCCCGTCGTGCCGGACCGCCCGCCCCGTCCGGCACCGAAGGACATTTCCGGCCTCTCCCCCTTCCGCCGCCATTCCGCCCGCTCTTCCGCCTCCTTCCTGTCGCCTTCCGTGCGCCGAGACGCCCTTACGCCGTTACGCGCGCACGCCATTACGTGTGCACGCCGACAGGCCCGTAGGCCGTTACGCCGCCGCGGCCCGCAGCTCCATCCGTGCGCTGAATTCCCGTACGACCGGTTCATCCCGATACGGCTCGAGGCGCAGCTGGAAATCCTCCAGGTACTCCGTGCCCCGGTCCGAGCGCAGCCCGCTGAGCAACTCCACGGCCTGGGTGCCCGTATGACAGGCCTGCTCGATCTCGCGCTGCTGCACCTGCGCGCCGGCCAGCAGCACCAGGCCGATGGCGCGGCGCCGCGCCCGGCCCTCCGGATGGCCCTGCAGCGCCTCCTGGGCCCGCTGGATGGCCGGGCCGGGCTGCCCCAGATCGCGGTGGCAGTGGGCGAGTTCATCGGCCAGGTACGCCTGGTCGAAGTGGCCGATCCAGGGCGGGTCGTCGCCCGCGTCGCTGGTGGCCTCGGCGCGTTCCATCGCCGCGAGCGCCCGGCCCGCCACCGTCTGGAAGGCCCGGCCGTCGCCCAGCAGGGCGTGCCCGCGCGCCTCCGCGGCGAAGAACATCGCCTCCGCCCGCGGCGTCACCTGCCCGCGCGCGCCCTCCTGCGCGGCCCGCGCGAGCTGGGCGATCTCCCGCGGATTGCCGAGCGAGGCGGCGAGATGGCTCATGCTCGCGGCCAGCACATAGCCGCCGTAGCCGCGGTCGCCGGCCGCCTGCGCCAGCCGCAGCGCCTGGATGTAGTAGCGCTGTGCCAGGCCCGGCTGCCCGGTGTCGACGGCCATATAGCCGCCCAGTTCCGTCAACCGGGCGACGGCGGCGAAGAGTTCGCGCCCCACGGACTCGCGGTACGAACCCGCCAGCAGCCCGGAGACGACGCTGTTCAGGTAGTGCACCACGACCGGCCGGACATGCCCCGCCCCGAAGCGGTGGTCGAGATCGCTGAGCGCCGCGGTCGTGGCCCGTACCGCCTCGACGTCCGCGGCCCCGACCCGGGCCCCGGCGCTCCGTGCCACCTGGGTGTCCGCCCCGGTGATCAGCCAGTCGCGGCTCGGCTCCACCAGGGCGGAGGCCGCCACCGTGGAGCCGCTGAGGAAGTCGCGCCGCCCGACATCGCTGCGCCACAGCTCGCAGACCTGCTCGATCGCGCCGAGCACCGTCGGGGAGAACTGGAGCCCCACCCCGGAGGCAAGGTTCTTGCCGTCGGCCATGCCGATCTCGTCGATGGTGACCGTGCGCCCCAGTTTCCGGCCCAGCGCCTCCGCGATGATGGCCGGGGCGCGGCCGCGCGGCTGCTGTCCGCGCAGCCATCTGGCCACGGAGGTCTTGTCGTACCGAAGGTCGAGTCCGTGCTCCGCGCCGCACATGTTGACGCGGCGGGCGAGTCCGGCGTTGGAGCAGGCGGCTTCCTGAATCAGCGCCTGCAGCCGCTCATTGGGCTGCCGAGCGACAAGTGGCCTGGCGGCCATGTTGTACCCCCTGTTCCTGCTGCGCGTTCACCGTCGAACGCCGTTCCCCGCGATCAATTCCCCGCACATATGCCAGATATCCGAGACATCGGGATATCCGGGCACATGCGATACGGGCGGTTCCGGATGGATCCTGGTGCGCGGTGCCGGTCCACGGGCGGTGCCGGAGCAGGCCCATGGGGGAATTGATCCCGCGAAGGGGAAGGACGCGCGGTGCCCGTGCTCGGATTCGCGACGCCGCCATGGCCCGGGGCCCTCCCGTGCGCACCGCGGTCGGTCGCGTGGGCGGCCTCTCCGCCCGTCAGCGAGGTGGCTACCCGCTCCCCGGACCACACCCCCATACGCGCCCCCGCCCATGCATCCATGCGCCCCGGGTACCAGGACGATGCGCCGGGGGTGTCCCCCATTCGGCCGTAACCCTTGGTGACAGCCGAAGTTGTCCTCAGCGTGGAAGAGACCATCGGAGTCACAGGAGCCCCGTCAGTTCCCCAACAGCGCGGCGAGCAGCTGATCGATGCCGCGGTGCGTTACGCGGAGGAGCGGCATTGGGATGTGTTCCCCGGCGCATGGCTGGAGCACGACGGTGAGACACCGCGCTGCTCGTGCGACGCCGACGACTGCACCGCGCCCGGTGCACACCCCACCGCGCCCGGCTGGGCCGGACTGGCCAGCGGCAGCGCGTCCGCCGTCCGCCGGATGTGGAGCAAGCAGCCGCGCGCCTCGATCCTGCTGCCGACCGGCCGCGCGTTCGAGGCGCTCGACGTGCCCGAGACCGCGGGCTGTCTGGCGCTGGCCCGTATGGAGCGGATGGAGCTGCCGCTCGGCCCGGTCACCCGCACCCCGGACCGCCGCATGCTCTTCCTCGTCCTGCCCGGCGCCTCGGCGAAGGTGCCGGACCGGGTACGGAGTCTGGGCTGGCCGCCGGCCGCGCTCGACCTGATCTGCCGCGGCGAGGGCGAGTACATCGCCGCGCCGCCGACCCGTATGGCACCCCACGGCTGCGTGCAGTGGGTGCGCCGCCCCACCGCCACCAACCGCTGGCTGCCGGACGCGGAGGAGCTGATCAGCCCGCTGGCGTACGCGTGCGGGCGGGACGCGGCGGCGGGCCGGGCCCGCTGAGGGGCCCGGCCGGCGCGGCCGGGCCCCGGTCCGGTACGCCCCTGAATGTCGGCACGGCGGCCCGCCGACGCCGGATGCGCCGCCCGGACCGGCGATGTCGGTGGTCACCCGTATCGTGGAAGCCATCGGACGGGGGCCAGGACCGGGCCCCTGCGGGGACGTCGGAGGGCGGGGCCGGTGGCCAAGGAACCGGAGCAGAGCGAGCCTGTCGGGGCTGATGACGGCGAGGGGCGGGCCGCCGGGCCGGCCGGGGGCGCAGGCGATGCCGCGGACGAGGGCACGCCCGCCGTACGTATCCAGGGCCTGTGGAAGAAGTTCGGCGAACAGGTCGCCGTCTCCGGCATCGACCTGACCCTCCCCGCGGGCCGCTTCATCGGTCTGGTCGGCCCCAATGGCGCGGGCAAGACCACCACCCTGTCCATGGTGACGGGGCTGCTGCGGCCGGATGCCGGGCAGGTCGAGATCGGCGGGCACGACGTCTGGCGCGACCCGGTATCCGTCAAGTCCCGGATCGGCGTGCTGCCCGAGGGGCTGCGGCTGTTCGAGCGGCTGTCCGGCCGCGAACTCCTCGCCTATATAGGGCGGTTGCGCGGCCTTCCCGGCGACGAGGTCGACAAGCGGGCCGGCCAGCTGCTGGAGGTGCTCGACCTCTCCGGCGCCCAGAACAAACTCGTCGTCGACTACTCCACCGGTATGCGCAAGAAGATCGGCCTGGCCGCCGCGCTCCTGCACAACCCCGAAATCCTCTTCCTCGACGAGCCCTTCGAGGGCGTCGACCCGGTGTCGGCGCAGACCATCCGCGGTGTGCTGGAGCGCTACACCGCCTCCGGCGCGACGGTCGTCTTCTCCAGCCATGTGATGGAGCTGGTGGAGTCGCTGTGCGACTGGGTCGCGGTGATGGCGGCCGGCCGGATCCGCGCGGACGGTCCGCTCGCCCAGGTGCGCGGCGATGCGTCGTCCCTCCAGGACGCCTTCCTCGAGCTCGTCGGCGCCCATGACCGCGGCGCGGGCCAGAATCTGGACTGGCTGGGCGGCGGCGCCCGATGACCACCGCACCGGCCACCACACCGCCCGCCGCCGCGGCCCCGCCCTCCCTGACCGGCGTCGTCGTACGGCTGAAGCTGTCGCTGCTGCGCAACGGCCTGCGCCAGTCGACGGGCCGCACCCTCGCCTATGTCGCCTCGATCGTCGTGGGCCTGCTGTGCGCGGCCGGCGCCGTCCTCGGCCTGATCGCCCTGCGCGGCAACGCCCACGCCGGTGCCCTGGCCGTACTCCTCACCGGGATCCTCACCCTCGGCTGGGCGGTGATGCCGCTGTTCTTCCCCACCGGTGACGAGACCCTGGACCCGACCCGGCTGGTCATGCTGCCGCTGCGGCCGCGCCCCCTGATCGTTTCGCTTCTGGTGGCCTCGCTGATCGGCATCGGGCCGGTCTTCACCCTGGCGCTGGTGGTCGGTTCCGTGGTCGCGGTCGCCCATGGAGCGGCCGCCGCGCTCACCGGCGCAGCGGCCGTCGTCCTGGTGGTGCTGGTGTGCGTGTCCCTGGCGCGCGCGGTCGCCACCGCGTCGGTGCGCCTCCTGACCAGCCGCCGCGGCCGCGATCTCGCCGTACTGAGCGGCCTGTTCATCGCGATCGGCGCACAGGGCGTCAACATCGCCGCCCAGAAGCTGGGCCGCCCGGACGGCCTGGCCGTACTGGAACCGCTGGGCGATGTGCTGCGCTGGGTGCCGCCGGCCTCCGCGATCAGCGCCGTGGAGGACGCGGGCCAGGGGGCGTACGGCCGGGCGGCGGCGGGCCTGGCGCTCACCGCACTGGCGCTGTGCCTCCTCCTGTGGTGGTGGCAGCGCACCCTGACGACGCTGATGACGTCGCCCGACTCCTCCACCCTCCAGGCCATCGAGAAGGACAGCGCCCGGGGGGCGGGTGCCGGGGAGCGCGGGCTCGCCCGCGTACTGCCGGACGGCCGGACGGGCACGGTCATGCTCCGTACGCTGCGCTACGCCTGGCGCGACCCGAAGTCCAAGATGGGCTGGGCGACGGCGCTCGGCGTCGGCCTCCTGGTCCCGATCGTGTCGTCCCTCCAAGGCAACGGCAGCATCTACACCGCCTTCTCGGCGTCCGCCCTGCTCGGCATGCAGATGTACAACCAGTTCGGCCAGGACACCTCGGCGTTCTGGATGGTCGCCTCGACGATCGCCACGCCGCGGGACGCCTACGAGGAGCTACGGGGCCGCGCGCTGAGCCTGACGTTGGTGGCCGTCCCGTACGTCACCCTGGTCGTCATCGGCACCGCGGCCCTCATCGGCCCCTGGTCGGACTTCCTCGAGGTGTACGGCCTCTCGCTGGCCGTGCTGGGGGCGTTGCTGGCCACCGGTGCGCTGTCCTCGGCGGTCTTCCCGTACTCCATCCCCTCCGAGGGCAACAAGAACGTCGCACCGGGCCAGGGCGCCATCGCCTGGTTCAGCCTCTTCGGCGGCGTCCTGATGGGCGCCGTACTGTGCGCGCCGCTGCTGGGGCTCACGATCTGGCTGCATGTGGCGGGGCTGCACGACCTGTTGTGGGTGCTGCTGCCGGTCGGTGCGGCCTACGGGGTCGGCGTGGCGCAGCTGGGGCTGCGGGTGGCGGCACCTCGGGTGGCGGGCCGGCTGCCGGAGATTCTTGGGGCGGTGAGCAAGGGCTGAGGCCCTTGTGGTGACGGCCGCCGCCCGGGGTCCGGGCGGCGGCCGAAGGGCCGGCCAGCGGTCAGACCTTGGTGAAGCACCACGTGGTGGTGGGCCGGTGGTCGTACGAGTAGACGATGCTGCGCGAGTACTGCGGCCCGCACTTCTCATGACCGCCGATCACCTCGCCCGTCTTGTACTGGGCGTCCGTGGAGTCACAGCCGACGATGGTCATCTCCATGTCGTTGCCGGAGCCAGTGATCTTGACGCAGTCGCCGACCTTCGGGTTGTGCTTCTTGTCGTAGGCCTCGGCCGAGGCGGACGCCTTGGCCTCCTTCGCAGCCTTGCCGCCGTTGGGATTGGTGTTGTAGTCCCACACGTACCAGGCCCCGCCGCCGAAGACCGCCAGGACCACGGCGAAGCTGATCAGCCGGTGCTTCAGAGTCGGCTGCGGCCGCTGCGGACGCTGCGGGCCGCGCGGGGGCTGCGGCTGGCCGTACTGCGGGGGCTGCTGATACCCGTACGGCTGCTGGCCGTAGGGCTGCTGCGGCTGCTGCTGGTACCCGTACGGCTGCTGCGGCTGGTTCGGGTAAGGCGGCGGTGCGGACAAGGCTTTGCTCCCCCATGGATGGCTGTTGACTGACTGTCGGTTGACTGCGCGGACGACGGTCCAGGCGCTGTTGACCGGTGCAGGTTACCTTCCGGCTCCTGCACCCGGGTTGGGCAGTCCCGGTGCGCGGTATCACGGCCCGACGCCTCAGGAGCGCGCCCAAGTTGCGGGCGGTGGACGGGCCGAGCCCTGGTCGGGCGGGCCGCACGAGCCGGGACGAGGGGCCGCACGAGCCGGAACGAGGGCCGCCGCCCGGCTTTGCCGGGAAGTTATCCACAGGCCGCACCGCGCTGCCGACCGCGGCGGTAGCGTCATGGGAACGAACGAGCGAGGGGTGGTGAGGGCGGTGCGGCGTGCCGGAATGGTGCTGGTCATGGGGTGGCTGGCGGTGCTGTTCGCCGCCGGTGTGGGGCAGGCGGTGCCCGCGAGTGGGGGCGATGCCCCGACCCGGACCGCTTATCTCGCCGAGCGGCTGCGCGAAGATCCGCTCTACATCAGCGATCAGCTGCCGCGCTCGGTGCCGCGCTCCGCGGCCCCCGAATTCGCCAGGGAGGTCCGGAGGCTGGGCGTCCCGACGTATGTCCTCGTCCTGCCGAGCTCCGCCGATATGGGCACGGACGGGCTGCTCCCCGGAGTGCACGACCGGTTGGGGCGCAAGGGGCTGTACATCTCGCTGGACGAAATGGGCCTGACGGATGTGCAGGCGTACGGCGTGAGCGTGCCGGGCGCCCAGGACGCCCGCTGGGCGACGATGTACGAGGTCCCCTACGACGCCACGCCCCGCGAGGAGTTCCGGCACTTCATCGATGTGCTCACGTCGGGTCAGGCGGCTCGGCGCGCCAAGGAGGCCCGGGACCAGTACGGCGGCGCGTATCCGAAGGACGAACCAGCGGATTGGCACACCACCGCGACCGACCGCGACAACCAGAGCTTCGCGACCGGCATCGCGGTCACCGGCGTCCCGCTGTTCGCCTTGCTGGTCACGGTCTTTGTGCGGCGCCGCCACCGGATCCGCCTCGCCCTGGCCACGACGCCCCCGGCCTCCGTATCCCTCGGCAAGCCGAAGAGCGGCGTCCCGCTCCCCGGCCCCCGCCCCCGGCTGCTTCCCCTCACGGCTGCCGCCCTGGCCCTCTCCGGGCTGCTCGCCTTCGGCGCCTCGCGGATCTTCGACGACACCATCAGCGGCGACGGCACGTTCCCGACGGCCGCCGATCTGCGGGCCCGTATCGACCGGGTGGCCGATGGCCTGCGCCGGGATCCGCTCTACGTCGACCCCGAGAGCCCGCCGGTGCTGGACGCCGCCACCCGCGCCCGCCTCCGTCACCGGCTCGGCGCGCTGCACATCCCGGTGGTGATCGCCGCCGTCCCCACGTCGACGGACGACGAATCCGCCGGCGACACCGGCCTCCTGGCCAAGTCGCTGCACGACCGGCTGCACCGCGACCTCGTGATCGTGCTGGCAAACCCGGGGACCGGCGGCATCGAGGCCGTCAGCTACGGCGCCCGCGTCGACAACATGTATCTCCTCGACCGGCCGAACGACCTCTCCTACAGCGGCTCCGCCGGCCATCTCGGCACCCGCCTCGACAAGCTGCTCACGTATATCGCCAAGACCCCGCGGGCGCAGGCAGGCGATGAACCGCTCGCGCCATCGCCCGCGCCGGACCCGAAGCGGGACCAGGCGCTGCCCGGCCTCTTCACCGGGGACTTCATGCCCGGTCTGTTCATCGGCGCGTTGGCCGGTGGGCTGCTCTTCGGCCTGGTGACGGCGGTCGCCGCGACCGTCCGGCTCATACGGCGGCCGCGCGGACGCCGGGCGGGCGCGCCCGACAGGCCCGCACAGCGCTGGCTGCGGGAGACCGCCGCCAAGGAGCTCGACGCCCTCAGCGACGTGGTCGATCCCACCGCCGCGCTGTCCGAGGAGCCCCAACGCCGGGCGTGGGAATGCCTGGACGCCGCCGTGATGCTGCTCGACGGCGACAGCGACGCGCGGATCGACCCCGATGCCGCCCCGGCCGACCTCGCCTGCGCGATCGTGCTGGCCCGCGCCGGACTCGCCGTGCTGGAGGACCCGCACGCCCCGCAGAACGTCTGCCATCGCAACCCCCTGCACGGCCCCGCCCGGCAGGTCCGTCCCGCGGGCCGCGCGGGGCGCGGGCACCCGGTGTGCGAGGCATGTCGGGCAACGCCCGGCCCGGTGCTTCGGCTGGGTCCCACCGCCTCCGCCGGTCGCGGCTCCTTCGTCCCCTACCCCACTCTTCCCGGACCGCTGGCCACGCTGGGCGACGGCGCCGGAATAGATCAACTCACCCGCGAAATACGGGAGCACTACGGTGTCCACTGACCCCCGCCGCCCGGTGCGGACCGCCCTCGCGCTCACCGCGTCGTCCCTCGCGCTGCTGCTGTGCGCCGCCTCGCCCGGCGCTGCCGCCGAGAGCCCCGGGCAGAAGATCGCCAACGCCCTGCACACCTCGCCCGTCTATGTCGACCCCTCCCTCGCCACCGCGGTCGACGCCGCCCAGCAGCGGAAACTGGTCAGCCAGATCCGGGGGAGCCGGCTGCCGATCCGTGTCGCCCTGGTGCCGCTGGTCGAGGGCGACAGCTGGGGCGGCGACCCGCAGCAGCTCGCCCAGGTGATCCACGACCGGATGGGGAACGACCCCGGCATCCTGATCACGCTCGGCAAGTACCACGACGACATCGCGGCCACCGAATGGCCGTCCGACGCCCACCAGGCGCAGGACGCCGCCGCCGCGGTCTTCTTCCAGGACGATATGGAAGGCGCCGGCCTGTTCCGGCGCGTCGCCCGCGCGATCGACATCATCAAGGCCGGGGACGGCAAGGCGGAGTACGAGAAGGCCACCGCCGACCTCAACGACCGGACCGCGGAACGCAAGCAGCCGTCGGCTTCCCCGCTCCCCCGGATCCTTGCCCTCACCATCGGCCCGCTGCTGCTGCTCGCGGCCGTCGGGCTGCTGCTGCGCCGCCGTTCGCGGCTGCGTGGCGAGCTCGCCACGCCGTTCGCGCTGCCGCGCTCCGTCTTCGCCGCCGCCCGTGACGCCGACGAGGCCGGGCTCCGCGAGCGCGCCGCCGAAGAGGTCGTACGGCTCGGCGGGGAGGCCCGAGCCGCGCAGGACGACCCGGCGGCCATCGAGCGCGCCCTGGATGCCTACGCCGCGGCGGGCACGGTGCTGGACCGGGCCCGCGGAATCCCGGATCTGGCGGGCGTGTTCGCCCTGATCGCCGAGGGCCGCGCGGCCCTCTCCGGGACTCCCGGCACGCTTCCGCTGTGCTTCTTCCACCCACTGCACGGCCCCGCCGCCCGCCGCATACCCTGGCGGCCGCTCGGCCGTCGCGAGCAGCTGCGGGTGGCCGCGTGCGACACCTGCATACGGGCCATCCGCACCCGCCGCGCCCCGGAGGTCCTCACCGACCGTCGGGACGGCCGCCCGGTCCCGTACTTCGAGGTCCCCGCCGAGGAGAGTCTCTGGGCGGCCACCGGCTACGGCTCGCTGCTGACCGGCGACTCCCTCGCCACCCGCGTCCAGCGAGGGGAATTCACCCGCACGTTGACGTAGGCGACGCGGGTGGCGAGGGTGGCGCCGTGGGCGAGGGTTCGCGCGGACGGTGCGGCCGTTGTGCGGCTGTGCAGCCGGGCGGGCGGCGCCCCTGTGCGATCCGGAGCGCGCCCAAGGGCGTGGTCTCACACCGCCGGCAGGCCGTACACCTCATCGCCATGGGTGACCAGCAGCCGCCGCCCCGAGGCGGTGACATGCCACTGCTCCATGTTCCCGGTGTTGTCGTTGTAGTGCCAACGGACCTTGCCGGTCTCGGGGTTGATGGCGAAGATGCCGCCCTCGTCGTCGTACGACGCGCCGTAGAGGGTGCCGCCGACGAGGACGAACTCCCTGGGCGCCCGGCGCGCGCCGGGATCCTCGCACAGCCACAGCTTCTTGCCGCGTACGGGGTCGACGGCCCAGACGCCACCGCTGTGGTCGGCGGCGTAGAGCACGCCCCCGACGACCATGGGCTGGTAGAAGCTGCGACGGCCCTCGGAGGACAGCGACCAGTCGGCCTTGCCGCTGTCGACGTGCACCGCGCGCAGCCGGTCGCCGCCCAGGAAGATCCGCTTGGCGTGTACGGCCGGGCTCCAGGCGATGTCGTCGCCGATCTTCTGCGTCCACAGCTGGCGGCCGGTCGCCGTATCGCGCACCGTGACATTGCGGCGGCCGTCGGTGTAGACGAGCCGGCCGGCCGCCGCGACGCCTTCGAGGTCGTAGTCCTTGGTGCCCTTGTCGCGCGGCTTCCGCCACTCCGCCTTGCCGGTACGGGTGTTGATGGCGGCGATGGCCGTGCGGTCGTCCCTGATGTTCTCGGTGCGTACCGAGGCGATGACGTAGATCCGCTCTTCGTCGGCGGCGAGGATGTGCTCGACCGTCAGATTGCCGCCCAGCCTGCTGCGCCAGGCCTCCTTGCCGGTGTCCGGGTCGAGGCCGATGACATCGCCGTCGTACTCCGTGCTGACGAGGTAGAGCCTGCCGCCCGCGAAGATCAGCGGGGCGCCCGGGGAGACGACGCCCCTACGCGTCCATTTCGCCTTGCCGGTGACGGCGTGCCGGGCGACCAGCGGATCGCCGCTGATCAGCAGCAGGCCGTGGTGCGCCAGCAGCGGCTGGTCGCTGCTGAGGCTGTCCGTTTCGGCGGTGCGGTGCCACAGGACCTGCGGGGCCGTACCGGGAGGGGGCGTACGGAATTTCTCCCGGTCGGCGCCGCCGGGGGCCTTCCCGTCGCCGCCCCGCGCCCCGTGCCCCGCGCCCTTCTCCTTGCCCCCGAAGACCCAGAGCCCGGCCCCGCCGACGGCCGCGACACCGACCGCGGCGCCCGCGGCCAGCCCGAGGAAGCGGCGGCGGGAGGGAGCGGCGGCGGGGGAAGCGGCGGTGACTCCGGGCGTATCCGCCACGGTGGCGCCCGCCCCGACGGAGCCCGCCCCCACGGCCGGCACACCGCCGCCCGTCTGCCCCGCGCCCGTCCCGGGCGTCCCCGCCGTGGGCGCTCCGGCTCCCGGCGCTCCGGCACCCGGCGTTCCCGTCCCCGGTGTGCCCGTCTGCGGCGCTCCCGTCGCCGGCGCTCCCGAGAGCACATACGTCGGGGCGGTCCCGAACCCGCCCTGCGCGGCGGCCGGGGCCGGTGCCGGCGTCCCGGGCGTCGCGGGGGTGCCGGGCCCGGCGACGACGGGCGTGCCCCACTCCGGCGTTTCCAGGTCCAGGATGCGCGCCGCATGGGTGGCGATGGTCGAAGCGACCGCCCCCGGCAGCCAGTTGGCGAACACCGCGCCCGTCCCCTGCGGCGCCAGCGCCTCCAGTACCTGCTGGGGCGTGGGCCTCTCCCCCGGTTCCCGGTGGAGGCAGGCCGCGACGAGACCGTGCAGCTGCTCGGGCACGCCGGTCAGGTCCGGCTCGCCGTGCACGACCTGGTAGAGGACGGCAGCCGGGGTCGTGTCCGTATAGGCCGTGTGGCCGGTGGCGGCGTAGGCCAGGACCGCGCCGAGCGCGAAGACGTCGCCGGCGGTGCCGACCTCCTGGCCGAGCGCCTGCTCCGGCGGGATATAGCCCGGCGAACCGACGACGACGCCGGTCTGGGTCATCCGGTCGCCGTCGACGGCCCGTGCGATACCGAAGTCGATCACCCGGGGGCCGTCGGCGGCCATCAGCACATTGGACGGCTTGAGATCGCGGTGCACCAGGCCGACGGAGTGGATCTCGGTGAGGGCCGCGGCCAGGCCCGCACCGAGGGCGCGCACGCTGTGTTCGGGCAGCGCCCCGTGGCCGTCGACCACTTCGGTCAGCGACGGGCCGAGTACGAAGGCGGTGGCGAGCCAGGGCAGCGCGGCATCGGTGTCGGCGTCGACGACGGGTGCCGTGTAGCGGCCGGACACGGCCCGCGCGATCTCGACCTCCTGGCGGAACCGCTCCCGGAACCCGGCGTCCTGCGCCAGATCCGGCCGTACGACCTTGACCGCGACCGTGCGCCCGCCGGCCGACCGCGCCAGATACACCCGGCCCATGCCACCGGCGCCGATCCGGCCCAACAGGCGGTACGGGCCCAGGGATTGCGGGTCGTCCGGAAGCAGCGGGTCCATCTCGGTCTCCCCCATCGAGCAAACGTGGCACGACGCGCCGCAGGCACTGGGCCAGGCTGCGGGCCACCGTGCCGGGACAGTGCATCGTAACGTCGCGCCTTTTCCCGCCACTTGCCGATGTCCCACCGAAGGCCCGCTCCGTGCCGTCAGGGCGCCGCGGGCCGTGGGCCGTGGGCCGAGCGCTTCGGCAAGGCCGGAAGGGACCTTTCTCCCTCCACTCACGGCAGTTCGCGGTGACCAGGGGAATCACCGACGCGCCGCGCAGCACCGCGCACCGCGCACCGTAACGCTGACAGTCGTCACCCAGCGGTCATCACGCCGCCGTCGTCACGGCAACGGCGGCGGTAGCGGTAGCGGTAGCGGTAGCGGTAGCGGGAACAGGCCCAAGGGAAGCCTCGAATCGCCGCCCCCGGCTCAGATCGGCGCCGTGGTCGTACGAAGGAACGGCTCGATGGCGCGGCACCAGGCGTCGGGCTGTTCCCAGGGGAGCAGATGTCCCGCGTCGGAGATTTCGGCGTATTCGCCGCGCGGCAGCACCCGGACCATTTCCTGGGCCTCGGCGCGGCCCAGCTCGGCGTCCAGGCCGCGGATGACCAGGGCCGGGCACTGCACCTGTGCCAGCTCTTCCCAGTGCGCGTCGTACACCCAGGTCTCGCGCGCCCGGAGCATCTGGCGGCGCGAGAAGACCGGGCGCCAGCCGTCGGCCCGCTCCGCCATCACCTCGGCGAAGAACTCACCGCGGGCCGGCCGGGGCCGCTCCAGTGTCGGGTCGTCCTCGCCGAACCACTTACGGACATCCGCGAGCGTCGCGAACGGCACCGGCCAGGAACGGAACCACTCCGCCCACTCGTGCTGGGACGCCGCGCCCAGCGCCGAGGCCCGCATATCGCAGATGACCAGCGCGCTCACCAGATCCGGCCGCCGGGCCGCCACCTGCCACGCCGTCAGGGCCCCCATGGCATGGCCGATGAGGGCAACCGGAGCCAGCTCGAGCTGCTCGATGGCCGCGATGGCGTCATCGACGTAGGACTCGCGGTCGTACGGCCCGTCCCCGGGCTTCTCGCTGCGGCCGTGTCCGCGCTGGTCCAGCCCGATGGCGCGATGCCGCGCGCTCAGCCGGCGCGCGGTGTCCGCCCAGTGGGCCGCGCGCCCCATCAGGCCGTGGAGCATCAGCACGCTCGGGCCGCGCCCGGCCCGCTCCGCCCCACCGCTCTTGGGCGGGTCGGTGAATTCCCAGGCCGCGAGCCGAACACCGCCGGCCCCTGTCACATCGATGCGTCGCACCATGTGCCCCGGCACCCCCAATCGTCCTTGGCCAGCCCGACATCCACACTATCGAACCCTTATTCGAACACGCCGTTCTCGCACCCAATACCCCTCGTTCGAGTGACCTCGCCCAAGGATTGACCGCGCCCGCCACGGGGAGACATGTGCCGGGAGGCGGGCCCTACCGGGAAGGGGGCCCGTGGGGAAAGACCCTGAGAGCTCGGGGCTCCGGGTCTTTGCGGGGGGACATGGGGAGGCAGGGCCCCGGCTGCTCGCAGCGCCGGGGCCCTGACCGTCCTCCGGCACGGTCCTCAGACGCACCCGAGCCCCCTCCCCACCCCTGGAGAGCCGACACCCCACGCCTGCGCAACCCGCCGCGTGCCGACATATGCCACTGCGTGAGCGCCAGCGTGGCACGACACCGCCCACATCGCACGGGTTCCCACAAGTTCGTTCAATGCACAAACAGTTGACGAGCCTGCCGGGCGGCGCATCGGCGCAGCTCAGCAGGCTCGCGGGGAAATGAAAAGAATCCTTCAAAAAGCAGCCGGGAACGGACGCCGGCGCCGGCTCACCTCAGCGCTTGGCGACGAACACATGCGTGGCGATGTCCGCATGCAGCTCGGCGGCCTCGCCGCTGCTGCCGACCAGCACACCGGCCGGCGACTCCGTCACGCTCACCACGGCGCCCGGCTGCACACCGGCGCGCCGCAGGGTGTACATCAGCTGCGCATCGGCCTGGATCGGCTCGCCGATGCGGCGCACCACGGCGGTCTTGCCGTCCGCCCCGGCGTCCAGATCCATCAGGCTCACCATGCCGGCGTCCAGGAACGGATCGGCCTCGGCCTTCTCGCCCAGCTCCTCCAGGCCCGGGATGGGGTTGCCGTACGGCGACTCCGTCGGATGCCGCAGCAGCTCCACGACGCGGCGCTCGACCGCCTCGCTCATCACGTGCTCCCAGCGGCACGCCTCGGCGTGCACCTGCTCCCACTCCAGCCCGATGACGTCGACGAGCAGGCACTCGGCGAGGCGGTGCTTGCGCATCACCCGCGTCGCCAGGCGCCGGCCCTCTTCCGTCAGCTCCAGATGGCGGTCGCCCGCGACCGTCAGCAGGCCGTCTCGCTCCATACGCGCCACGGTCTGGCTGACCGTCGGGCCGCTCTGTTCGAGCCGCTCCGCGATGCGGGCGCGCATGGGGACCACACCTTCCTCTTCCAGCTCGAGGATGGTGCGGAGATACATCTCCGTGGTGTCGATCAGTCCGGACATGCGTGCCCCTCGATGTGTCGTGCGGTGGCCCTGGACTCAATTCTGACGCATCCCACCGACAACGGTGCCTCCTCGTCCGTACACCGGACGCCGTGCGCGGAGTTGCGCCCGTATTGACAGGCCACTGGTCCAGACCGCAACGTGATCCGCGCCATCACTGATCCACACTTCCACGAGACCCGACGAGAGGGCCCGCGGCGATGCCTGAGAACGACCGGAGTGACCACCTGGCCGGGGAGTACTTCGACGCCGCGATCGAGCTGCTGCGGCAGGTACGGGACACGGCCGGCGACCGGATCACCGCCGCCGGACGGCTGATCGCCGACACCGTCGAGGCGGGCGGCCGGGTGTTCTCCTTCGGCGCCGGGCACTCCTCGCTCCCCGCCCAGGACACCGTCTACCGGGCGGGCGGCCTGGCCATCATGAACCTGCTGTCCGTCCCCGGGGTCGTCGGCGTGGACGTACGGCCCGCGACGCTCGGCAGCGCCCTGGAGCGGGTCGACGGGCTCGCCGCGGCCGTCCTGGACACCAGCCCGCTGACGGCCGGCGATGTACTGGTGATCATCTCGCTGTCCGGGCGCAATGCGCTGCCCGTGGAGATGGCGATGAACGCGCGGGCCCTCGGCATCAAGGTCATCGGCGTGACGTCGGTGGCCTACGCGACGCAGACCTCGTCCCGGCACGCCTCGGGCAGCTACCTCAAGGACCACTGCGACATCGTCCTGGACAGCGCCATCGCGGTCGGGGACGCCGAGCTGACCGCACCGGGCATCGACGCGCCGTTCGCCCCCGCCTCCACCGTCGTCACCAGCGCGATCATGCAGGCCATGGTGGCGACGGCCGCCGGGACGCTCGCCGAGCGGGGCACCGAACCGCCGCTGCTGCGCTCCGGGAACGTCGACGGCGGGCACGACTGGAACGCCCAGGTGATGAACCGGTACGCGGACCGGATCTTCTACCGGCACTGACATCTTCCACGGGCGCTGTCCCATTAGGCACTCACCGGCCGGAACGGCGCCGCCCGGGCCGCGCTCAGCCGCCCGCCGCCCCCGCGAGGTCCAGCGCCGCCGCGATCCGCGCCGCGACCTCCTCCGCGTAGTCCGCGTCCGCGCGGTCGAACGGGCGGCGCGAGGGCGCCCGCAGAAACGTCGCGACGCCCAGCGTGCGGCCGCGGCTGCGCAGCACCACGCACAGCCCGTGCACCGTGCCGTCCGGCCATTTACGGGCGGCCGCCCAGCCCTCGGACGCCTCCGGGCCGGCGCTGGTGCGGACCGAGCCCCGGCGGTCGTACGCCTGCGCCGCGGGGTGAGCCGGCGGGTACGCCATCGGGATGCCCGTCCCCGGCAGCGCCTCGGTGGGCCCCGGCTCCCCGGCCGGCGAGGCCAGCGCCCGCACCAGGCGCGGCGCCCGCCCGGCCCTGGTGGCGGCCTCCATGCCACCGCCCCCGTGTCCGTAGCCGTGGCCGTCCCGGGCCCACTCCTCGCCCACGTCGGCGGCCTCGGCCTCGTCTTCGTAGGCGTCCTGGTCCACGACTCCGTACGGCGCCGGCGCGGGCGCGGGAGCGAGATCCACCAGGCCGTGATCGGCGAACCCGGCCAGGGCGAAGTCCAGGTGGACGGCGGCGGCCTCGGACGGGTCCGGGCACTCCGCGGCGGCCCGGCCGGCGCGGTGCAGCTGGTGGGCGCGGAAGCGCAGCAGGGAGCCGTCCTGTTCGGCCCGCTTGGCATCCGTCACGTCCTGGAAGATCCAGGCGACGCCGAGCGGCACCGGCTCCTCGGCCAGCGGCGAGGCGAGCCGTACGAAGCCGCTGCGCCAGCACCGGCGCGGCCGGGCGGTCTCCTCGGAGCGCAGCGTCACCCACAGCTCGGCGGCGGCCGGCGGCGCGCCCTCGGCGAGTACGTGCTGCAGCGCGCCCTCCAGCTCCTCCACGCCCTGTGTCAGCAGATCGCCCAGCGGACAGCCCAGCAGGGCCGTGCGCCCCACCCCCAGGGCGCGGGCGGCGTGGGCATTCAGGACGGCGAGCCGCAGATCGGCGTCCACCAGGGCCACGCCCCAGGAACCGTCGTCGAAGAGCGCCTCGCTGAGCGCGATGGACCGCTCCAGGTCGAGCTGGGCATGCACCTCGCTGAAGGCGCAGTAGACCCCGTCCGCCCGGCCGCCGGGCCCGCGCACCGCCGAGGTCTGGGTGCGGACGAGGACGCGCCGGCCGTCCTTGGTCAGCAGCGCGAACTCCTGCACCTGGCGGCCCGGGGACCGCATCGCGGCGGCGAGCGACGCCTGGATCTCGTCGGCGTCCTCCTTGCGGGCCGCCCAGCCGGCCAGGCCGGTGCGGCCGACCGCTTCGGCCGCCGTCCAGCCCAGGATGCGCTCGGCCTCGCGGTTCCAGTGGGTGACCGCACCGTCCGCCCCGAAGGCGGCGAGGGCGGCATCCATGCCGTCCAGGAGGGCGGCGAGCAGCCCGGCGGAAGAGGCCGCGGAGGCAGATGGGGCGGAGGAGGCGGAGGATGACGCGGACGAGGCAGAAGAAGCTGACGAAGCAGTCACTGGCACCCCTTTAAGAACACCGCCGCACGTGCCGCACCTCGCCTTATTCAACTGGAACGTGACCCAGCACACACCCGATTCACGGAAATCGTTGCGTGCGGGAAATTCGGTTGTACGGGGCTGGACGGCTGCCTAACGTGTGGTGCACACGAGAAGGGAGGTGGTTCGGCAAATGATCAAGAACCGGACGCGTGAGGTGGCTGCGGGCTAGCGGCCCGTCGCTTCACCGAAGTGCAGCGCCGGACCGGCGCATACTGCAGATGCGCAGCCGGCCAATCCCAAGCAGTCACCCGACCCGCGGGCTGTCGGTTCGTCCGACCGACCCTTCGCGCCACCGAGCGCGGAGGAGGCAGCCCGCGGGTCGTCTGCGTTTGCGCGGTCTGTGTTTACCCGGTCTGCGTTTGCGCGGCGGTCACGGGGCGTGGGCGCCGGCCACGGGGCGTGCACTGGCCCCGCGGGGCCGTACCCGCCCCGCCGGGCGGTACCCGGGCCGCGCCGTCAGGGCGCCAGCCGCTCCACCCGCCAGCCGCCGGTGGTTCCCTCGTGGACGTACCGCAGCCGGTCGTGCAGCCGGTTGTGCCGCCCCTGCCAGAACTCCACCGCCTCGGCGACGACCCGGTAGCCGCCCCAGTGCGGCGGCGCCGGGACCTGCTCGCCCTCCGGGTAGCGGGCCGCCAACTCCTCGTAGGCGTGCTCCAGTTCCGTGCGCGAGCCGACGACCGCGGACTGGTCGCTGGCCCAGGCGCCCAGCTGGGAGCCGTGCGGGCGGGTGCGGAAGTAGGCGGCGGTCTCGTCCCGGCCGATGCGTTCCGCGGTGCCGTTCACGATCACCTGGCGGGCGAGCGGGTGCCAGGGGAACAGCAGCGAGACATAGGGGTTTTCGGCCAGTTCGCGGCCTTTGCGGCTGGTGTAGTTGGTGTAGAAGACAAAGCCGCGGGTGTCGAATGCCTTCAGGAGGACGGTCCTTGAGCTCGGCCGGCCGTCGGGGTCCGCCGTCGAGACGACCATTGCGTTCGGCTCGTGCAGGCCGGCCGCGACCGCTTCCTTGAACCAGCGCGCGAATTGGTCGTACGGACTGGCCGCGAGGTCGGCTTCGGTGAGCCCCTCGGCGCGGTAGTGCGCGCGCATGGGCGAGGGGTCGGGGGTCTCGTAATAGGGCGCGTCGGCAGGGTGCACGGCCTCATCTTGCAACATCCGGTCCGCCCGGGGCAGCCGAGAGGGGCGGAAGTCTGCCCGCCGTCGACCGGACGTAACCCTCCCGTCAGCGAATCGACCAGTGTGCCGGATGTCACGGTGCGCCGCAGGTGACGAACCCGCCAAAATCATGGGCCTGCCCTCTGTGGCCTGCCGACATCGGGAGCTATCGTGTCCGGCCTGAAGGGACGCAGCGCCGCGCCCTGAAGAGACCTGGCACCACCGCACCACACCCACGCATCACACCGACGCACCACATCGCACCGTGCCCGCCCACGGCCCGACCCACCGTGAGCGGAACCCTCGCGTGACCCATGCCCTGGCGGGGCATCACCGGGGTGGCCGGTACGGACCGCGAGCTGCCCGAGCAGCCGCGTAACCGCACCGGAGCCCGCACCAGAGCCGACCGCACGGCATCCGGTCCCGACCGTCTGCCGTCCCATTCATGAGGAGCCGCCTGATGTCCGATTTCGTACCCGGACTTGAGGGAGTCGTCGCGTTCGAGACGGAGATCGCCGAACCGGACAAGGAAGGCGGCGCGCTGCGCTATCGCGGCGTCGACATCGAGGACCTCGTGGGGCAGGTGTCCTTCGGGAACGTCTGGGGGCTGCTGGTCGACGGGGCGTTCAACCCCGGCCTGCCGCCGGCCGAGCCGTTCCCGATTCCGGTGCACTCGGGTGACATCCGGGTCGATGTGCAGTCCGCGCTGGCCATGCTCGCGCCCGTATGGGGCCTGAAACCGCTGCTGGACATCGACGAGAAGACGGCCCGCGACAATCTGGCGCGGGCGGCCGTCATGGCGCTGTCCTACGTCGCCCAGTCGGCGCGCGGGCAGGGCCTGCCGATGGTGCCGCAGAAGGAGATCGACAAGGCGGAGACCGTCGTGGAGCGCTTCATGAAGCGCTGGCGCGGCGAGCCCGACCCCAAGCACGTCAAGGCCGTCGACGCCTACTGGACCTCGGCCGCCGAGCACGGCATGAACGCCTCCACCTTCACCGCCCGCGTCATCGCCTCGACCGGCGCCGATGTGGCGGCCGCGCTCTCCGGTGCGGTCGGCGCGATGTCCGGACCGCTGCACGGCGGCGCGCCCTCCCGCGTCCTGGGCATGATCGAGGAGATCGAGCGGACCGGCGACGCCACCGCCTACGTCAAGAACGCCCTGGACCGCGGCGAGCGCCTGATGGGCTTCGGCCACCGCGTCTACCGCGCCGAGGACCCGCGCGCCCGTGTGCTGCGGCGGACGGCCAAGGAGCTGGGCGCCCCGCGCTTCGAGGTCGCCGAGGCCCTGGAGAAGGCCGCGCTGGAGGAGCTGCACAACCGCCGCCCGGACCGGGTGCTGGCCACCAACGTCGAATTCTGGGCCGCCATCACCCTGGACTTCGCCGAGGTCCCGGCGCACATGTTCACCTCGATGTTCACCTGCGCCCGGACGGCCGGCTGGAGCGCCCACATCCTGGAGCAGAAGCGCACCGGCCGCCTCGTACGCCCCTCCGCGCGCTACGTCGGCCCGGCGTCCCGCAGTCCGCGCGAGATCGTCGGCTACGACGACATCGCCCGCTGAGCCGGACGCCCGTGGGGCCGGGGGCGGCTCTCAGAGCTTGCCCTCGAGCTCCACGGTGCGGTGGCCGCCGAGGCGGCGGGTGAGCTCGGCGACGAAATCGGCCCGCAGTGCGTTCCAGTTCCAGAACACGAAGCCGAGCCGGCCGAAGGCGAAGTAGTCGTCCTGCCATATCCACTGGTGTACGGGGGCCGAGGCGGCGCACGACGGGCAGCGCACCGGCGCGGGGACCTCGGTCTCCGCCCAGGTGTGCACGGCTTCGGCGAACGGCTCCCAGGTGGTCTCGTCGAGGTCCTCGTAGCCGTGCAGATACCAGTCCTCGGGCAGGAACCTGACCTGCGCCGAGCAGTGCGGGCAGGCCGCGGCCTCGGGATCGCCCTGGCCGGCGTCGAAGACCGTCCGGCCGATGTGGACCGCCAGGCCGAGCGCCCCGTCCATATCGCCGTGCACCACCTCTTCGGCCCGCGGGCCCGGGGCGTATCCGCCGCCCTCGACGCCGAACACGCAGTCGCTGCGCTCCGCCGCCACGATGCCCTCGGCCACCAGCCAGCCCAGCACCTCGGCCGCCAGCCGCGCGGCGTCCTCCGCGGTGGCGTCGACATCCACGACCGTCCGGAAGTAGTCGCCCATGGCCCCTGCTTTCGCTCGTGCGATCGCGTTCGTTCCCGTCACGAAAAACGGTAAGGGCGACCACTGACAATCCCCGCGGCCCGGCCGCGACGGCGGAGCGGATCCGTGCGGACGGCCTCCGTGCGGACGGCCTCCGTGTGGACGGCCGCCGCGCGGATCCGCTGCCGGGGCGTCAGTCGTCGAGGTCCTCCGAATAGTCGGTCGTGACGCAGCCGTCGGCCTCGGCGTCGTCGGTCATACGGCCTGCCGGCGCCTTGAAGTCCGGGGCGCAGTTGAGGAACAGCAGTCCGGACTCGAGGAGCTTTCGCCGCTGGTCGTCGCTGCTCGGGTCGACGGCGAAGTCGTCGCCGATCATGAGATCGTCCTGCTCGCCCTTGTCCGCCTTGACGGCGGTCTGGAACGCCTCCATGTCCTCGGTGGTGAGGAAGTCGACGTCACCGCCGCCGTCCGCCGGATCGTCGCACTCGCCGCCGCCGTTGACGCCCGACATCCCCATGGCCGCCAGCTGCTGCACCTCGCGGGGCGAGGCGTAGTCGATGCCGTCGCAGTTGAGCGTCGACTTGAGGAACTGCCCGGCGCCCTCGGGCGAATCCGCGGCGGGCAGACCACCGCAGGCGGAGACCGACGCCAGGGCGAAGAAGGTTCCGACGACGGCAAGTGTTCGGTGGAATCGCATGACGTTCCTTTGCAGATGTGGCTTCGCGCCGCGCGCGCCGACCGGATGCGGGCACGGCCCGGCCGCAGGGGTGAAGAAAGCCATCTGCTCTCCCCCGTTCCCCCCACCATGATCAATTGACCGGGACATGGTAAGGGGAACGAGGGGGTGAGGGAGGGAAGTTTCTTGACTTGCCTATTACCTGTGCATTGCCACGGCGTACGTGTGCACTGCCACGGCGCGGGCCGGGCGGGCGCTACCCGTTCAGCACCCCGTCAAGGATCTTCGCCCACTGCTCCACCACCCGGTCCCGCCGCCCCGAGTCGTCCGTCAGCAGATTGGCGAGCCCCAGCCCGCGGGCCATGTCCAGCAGCCCCTGCACGGTTTCGCGGACGCCCGGTACCGTTTCGTCGGCCTCCAGGAGGGCCACCGCCGTACGGTGTGCCTCGCGGCCGACCCGCGCCTCCAGGGCCGTGACCTTCTCGCGGAGTTGCTCCTCGTCGGAGGCGGCCACCCACAGGTGCAGTGCGGCCTTGAACAGCGGGCCGGTGTACAGGGCGACGATTTCCTCGACGATGATCCAGGTGCGGGCGATCGAGCCGGCGGGCGGCAGGTTGTGGGCGACCGCCTTCAGGGCGCCCTGGCGCTTTTCCGCGACGTGTTCGACGGCGGCGGTGAAGAGGTCCTCCCGGGTGCGGAAGTGGTGCTGGGCCGCGCCGCGCGACACCCCCGCCCGCTCGGCGACCACGGAGACCGTACTGCCGCTCCAGCCGCGCTCCGCCAGGCAGGAGACGGCCGCCTCCAGGAGCCTGAGCCGGGTGGCGCGGCTGCGTTCCTGCTGGGGCTGCTTGGGGCCGCGGGCCGGGGTCAGCGCGCCCATGCCGGGGCCCGTCGCTCCAGGAAGGCGGTCATGCCCTCGCGCGCCTCGGCGGAGCCGAAGAGCCGCGCGGACTGCTCGGCGAGCGCCTGCGTATCGCGGTCGAAGGCGCGCAGCACCTCGGCCGTCACCAGCTTCTTCGACTCGGCCAGGCCCTGCGGTGAGCCCTTGCGCAGCCCCTCCAGTACGGGCGCGAGCCCGGCGTCCGCGTCGTCCGCCGCCAGCGTCACCAGTCCGATCCGGGCCGCCTCCGCGGCACCGAACTTCTCCCCGGTGAGGTAGTAGCGGCCCGCCGCACGCGGGTCCAGCCGCGGCAGCAGCGGCATGGAGATCACGGCGGGTGCGAGCCCCAGCCGGGCCTCGGTGAAGGCGAACGTGGCCTGCGGCCCCGCCACCGAGATGTCGCAGGCGCCGAGCAGCCCCAGCCCCCCGGCCCGGACATGACCGGTGACCCGGGCGACGACCGGCCGGGGCAGCTCCACGATGGCGCGCAGCAGCCGGACCAGCCCCAGCGGCCCGTCCGTCGCCGCGCCGGACGTGGCCTCGGACAGGTCCGCGCCGGCGCAGAAGGTGCCGCCGGTGTGGGCGAGCACCACGGCTCGGGTGCCGTCGTCGGCCGCGGCGTCCGCGAGGCCCTGGTGGAGTTCGGCCACCAGGCGGGCGGAGAGCGCGTTGCGGTTGTGCGGCGAGTTCAGGGTGAGGGTGGTGATGCCGCGCTCCTGGGAGCGCGTCACGAGGGGTGCGCCGGTCGTGGCGGACGAGGTGTCGGTCATCGGGCCGTCGGGCTCCTTTCCCTGGCGCGGGGTGCGCGCCGCAGCATCGTGCCGGTGGCGGCGCGCGGCGCGCCGTCCGTCGCCTCAGACTGCCGTACGGCGCTCAGTACGACTTCGGCAGCCCCAGCGACTGGTGCGAGACGAAGTTGAGGATCATCTCCCGGCTGACCGGGGCGATCCGCGCCACCCGGGCGGCCGTGATCATCGACGCCAGGCCGTACTCCTGGGTGAGGCCGTTGCCGCCGAGGGTGTGGACGGCCTGGTCGACGGAGTGCACCGCCGCCTCGGCCGCCGCGTACTTGGCCATGTTGGCGGCCTCGCCGGCGGCCATGTCGTCGCCCGCGTCGTAGAGGTGCGCCGCCTTCTGCATCATCAGCCGGGCGAGTTCCAGCTCGATATGGGCCTGTGCCAGCGGGTGCGCGAGGGCCTGGTGGGTGCCGATGGGCTCCTTCCAGACCTGGCGGGTGCGGGCGTAGTCGACGGCGCGGTCGAGGGCGTAGCGGCCCATGCCGAGGGCGAAGGCGGCGGTCATGATGCGCTCGGGGTTGAGGCCGGCGAAGAGCTGGAGGAGCCCGGCGTCCTCGTCGCCGACCAGCGCGTCGGCGGGCAGCCGCACCTCGTCCAGGGTCAGCTCGAACTGCTTCTCCGGGGCGGCCAGTTCCATGGAGATCGGGCGGCGGCCGAAGCCGGGGGCCTCGCGCGGGACGATGAAGAGGCAGGGCTTGAGGCGGCCGGTGCGGGCGTCCTCCGTCCGGCCGACGATCAGCGTCGCCTCGGCGATGTCGACGCCGGAGATGAAGACCTTGCGCCCGTTGAGGATCCAGTCCGTCCCCTCCTGCCGGGCGGTGGTGGTGATGCGGTGGGAGTTGGATCCGGCGTCGGGCTCGGTGATGCCGAACGCCATCTTGCGGGAGCCGTCGGCCAGTCCCGGCAGCCAGGTCCGCTTCTGCTCGTCGGTGCCGAACCGCGCGATGACCGTGCCGCAGATGGCGGGCGAGACCACGAGCATCAGCAGCGGGCAGCCCGCCGCCCCCAGCTCTTCGAGGACGAGGGACAGTTCGGCGATGCCGCGGCCTCCGCCGCCGTACTCCTCGGGGAGGTTGACGCCGAGGTAGCCGAGCTCGGCGGCCTCCGTCCACAGCTCGTCGGTGTGCTTGCCCTCGGCGACGACCCGGGCGAAGTACTCGCGGCCGTAGCGCTTGCCGAGCGCGGCGACGGCGGCCCGCAGGTCGCGGTGTTCCTCGGTCTCGATCACAGGGCTGCTCGTGCCATGGCTCATGACGGCTCCTTGTGTGGCGTGGGTGAGGGTCGTACGGGAGGTGCGGGTCGTACGGGAGGGGAACGCGTGCGGCGCCGCTCAGTCCGCGACGACGGCGAGCAGCGCGCCCATCTCGACCTGCTGCCCGGTGCGGGCGGGCAGGGCGGTGAGGGTGCCGGGGGCCGGTGCGGTGATCTTGTGTTCCATCTTCATGGCCTCCAGCCACAGCAGTGGCTGCCCGGCCTCGACCCGGTCCCCCTCGGCGAGCCCGTCCGCGATGCGTACGACGGTGCCGGGCATCGGGGCGAGGAGGGAGCCGGGTTCGGTGCGGGCGGCGGGGTCGGGGAAGCGGGGCAGGGCGGTGAGGGTGCGGGCGCCCAGGGCCGAGTCGACGTGGATCCGGTCGCCGTAGCGGGAGACGGTGAACGTCCGTCGCAGACCGTCGGTTTCGAGGACCGCTTCGTCCGGTGCGAGGGCGATGAGGCGTACGCCGGGGAAGTCCTCGGCGACCAGGCCGTCGCGCCCGAGCCGGTAGCGGATCTCGTACTCGGTGCCGGCGCAGGCGTAGGTCTTGGACTGCGGCCCGGACGGGACGTTGCGGAAGCCCCCGAAGCGGGAGCGGCCGTGCGCGTCGGTGAGGGCGGCGGCGAGGGCGAAGACCCCGGTGCCGGCCGGTGTGTCCTCGGTCAGGGCGGCGAGGTGGCGGTCGTAGAAGCCGGTGTCCAGTCCGGTGGCGTCGGCGAACTCCGGGTGCCGCAGGGACCGTACGAGCAGCTCGCGGTTGGTGACGGGGCCGTGGACGCGGGCGCGTTCGAGGGCTCCGGCCAGTTTGCGTACGGCCTCGTCGCGGGTCGGGGCCCAGGCGATGACCTTGGCGAGCATGGGGTCGTAGTGGACGGTGACGGTGTCGCCGTCGGTCACGCCGGAGTCGAGGCGTACGCCGTCGGGCAGCGCCAGCCGGTGCACGGTGCCGGTTCCCGGGCGCCAGCCGGCCGCCGGGTCCTCGGCATAGAGGCGGGCCTCCACGGCGTGTCCGGAGGCGGTGGGCTCCGTGGCGTCCAGCGCCCGGCCCTCGGCCACCCTGATCTGGAGGGCGACGAGGTCGAGGCCGTAGATCTCCTCGGTGACCGGGTGTTCCACCTGGAGGCGGGTGTTCATCTCCAGGAAGTACGCCCGTCCGTCGGCCGGGACCAGGAACTCCACGGTTCCGGCGCCCCGGTAGTCGATGGCGCGGGCCGCCTGGGCCGCGGCCCGGTGCAGGGTCTCGCGCAGCGCGTCGGACAGGCCGGGGGCCGGGGCCTCTTCGATGACCTTCTGGTGGCGTCGCTGGAGGGAGCAGTCGCGGGTGCCGAGCGTCCAGACCGTCCCGTGGTCGTCCGCGAGGATCTGCACCTCGATATGGCGGCCGCCGAGGATGTACGGCTCGACGAAGACCTCGCCGTCGCCGAAGGCCGCGGCCGCCTCGTCCTCGGCGGCCTTCAACTCGGCCGGCAGGTCGGCCAGTTCGGTGACCACGCGCATGCCCCGGCCGCCGCCGCCCGCCGCCGCCTTCACCAGCAGCGGCAGATCGGCCTCGGTGGCCGCCGCCGGGTCGACCGGCGCGAGCAGCGGCACCCCGGCCGCCGCCATCAGTTCCTTGGCCCGGGTCTTGGACGCCATCGCCTCGATCGCGGCGGGCGGCGGCCCGATCCAGGTCAGGCCGGCAGCGGCCACGGCGGCCGCGAAGGCCGCGTTCTCGGAGAGGAACCCGTAGCCGGGGTGGACGGCATCGGCGCCCGCCGCCAGCGCGGCCCGCACGATCGGCTCGGCGCGGAGGTAGGTGTCGGCGGGGGCGTCGCCGGGGAGTCGTACGGCGGCGTCCGCCTCGCGGACGTGCGGCGCGCCGGCATCCGCGTCCGAGTGCACGGCGACGGTGGAAATACCCAGCTCACGGCAGGTGCGGAAGACCCGCCGGGCGATCTCGCCACGGTTGGCGACCAGTACGGAACGGATCACTTCTGCCTCACCACTCACATCTCACATCCGGAAGACGCCGAAGCCGCCCCGCGCGCCCTCGACCGGCGCGGTGTGCAGGGCGGACAGACACAGGCCGAGGACGGTGCGGGTGTCGCGCGGGTCGATGACGCCGTCGTCGTACAGCCGCCCGGACAGGAACATCGGCAGCGACTCCGACTCGATCTGCTGCTCCACCATCGCGCGCAGCCCGGCGTCGGCCTCCTCGTCATACGGCTGCCCCTTGGCCGCGGCCGAGGCGCGGGCGACGATCGACAGCACGCCCGCCAGCTGCTGCGGGCCCATCACGGCGGACTTGGCGCTCGGCCAGGAGAAGAGGAAACGGGGGTCGTAGGCCCGGCCGCACATGCCGTAGTGCCCGGCGCCGTACGAGGCGCCCATGAGGACGGACAGATGCGGGACCGTGGAATTCGACACCGCGTTGATCATCATCGCGCCGTGCTTGATGATGCCGCCCTGCTCGTACTCCTTGCCGACCATATAGCCGGTGGTGTTGTGGAGAAAGAGCAGCGGAATATCCCGTTGGTTCGCCAACTGGATGAATTGTGCGGCCTTTTGGGATTCGGCGCTGAACAGCACGCCCTGGGCATTCGCGAGAATGCCGACCGGATAGCCGTGCAGCTCGGCCCAGCCGGTGGCCAGGCTCGGCCCGTACAGCGGCTTGAACTCGTCGAAGTCGGAGCCGTCGACGATCCGGGCGATGACCTCGCGGGGGTCGAACGGTGCCTTGAGATCGCCGGGGACGATGCCCAGCAGCTCGTCCGCGTCGTACGCGGGCGGCGCGGCCGGCGCCGGATCGGTCCCCGCCTTGCGCCAGTTGAGGCGGGCGACCACCCGGCGCGCCTGCCGCAGCGCATCCGGTTCGTCCAGCGCGAAGTAGTCCGCGAGGCCGGAGGTACGGGCGTGCATCTCGGCGCCGCCCAGCGATTCGTCGTCGCTCTCCTCGCCGGTCGCCATTTTCACCAGCGGCGGCCCGCCGAGGAATACCTTGGCCCGTTCCTTGACCATGATGACGTGGTCGGACATTCCCGGGACGTAGGCGCCGCCCGCCGTCGAATTTCCGAAGACGACGGCCACGGTGGGAATTCCGGCCGCCGACAGCCGGGTGAGGTCCTTGAACAGCGCCCCGCCCGGGATGAAGATCTCCTTCTGGCTGGGCAGATCCGCGCCGCCCGATTCGACCAGCGAGACCACCGGCAGCCGGTTGGCGTACGCGATCTCGTTGGCCCGCAGCGCCTTCTTGAGCGTCCAGGGGTTGCTGGCGCCGCCCCGTACGGTCGGGTCGTTCGCCGTGATCAGGCACTCCACGCCCTCGATCACCCCGATACCGGTGACCAGGGACGCCCCGACGGTGTAGTCGCTGCCCCAGGCGGCGAGCGGGGACAGTTCGAGGAAGGGCGTATCGGGGTCCAGGAGGAGTTCGATGCGTTCGCGGGCGAGGAGTTTGCCGCGCCCCCGGTGGCGGGCGACGTACTTCTCGCCGCCGCCCGCGACCGCCTTGCCGTGGGCGGCCTCGACCTCCGCCAGTTTCGCGAGCATCGCCGTACGACGCTCCGCGTAGTCGGCGCTCGTCGCGTCGAGGGCGGTTTTGAGCACGGTCACAGCAACACCTCCGGTATCTCCATGTGCCGCGTGCGCAGCCACTCCCCCAGGGCCTTGGCCTGCGGATCGAACCGGGCCTGGGACGCGACGCCCTCGCCGAGCAGTCCGTCGATGACGAAGTTCAGGGCGCGCAGGTGCGGCAGCAGGTGGCGGTCGATCGGCAGATCGGCGCATTCGGGGAGGAGTGCGCGCAGCCGGTCGGTGGTCAGGGCGTGGGCCAGCCAGCGCCACGCCTGCTCGCTACGGGCCCAGACGCCGATGTTCGCCGCGCCGCCCTTGTCGCCGCTGCGGGCGCCGGCGATCAGACCGAGGGGGGCGCTGCGGGTGGGCAGGGCGGGGTCCGGCGGCGCGGGCGGCTCCGGGTCCGGCAGTCGCGCCAACTCGCGGGTTTTCGTGGCGGGTTGGACGGTGAGCCGGGTGCCGTCGGGGAGGACGGCCGTGTGCGGGACCTCGTCCGCCGGTACCGCCACCGCCTCGAAGACGCCGTACGGGGTGCCCTTGCCGGGCGGCGCGGTCACATGGAAGCCGGGGTAGCTGGCCAGCGCCAGCTCGACCGCGGCGCCGCTGACCGCCCGCCCGACCGCGTCCTGATCGGCGTCGCGCACCACCAGCCGCAGCAGCGCGCTCGCCTCCTCCTGCACGTCGGCGTCCGCCCGGTCGGTACGGGCCAGCGTCCAGCGCACCTCGGCGGGGCGGTGCGCCGCGGCGTCCAGGGCGGCCTCCATCTGGCGGCGTACGAGGCGGGCCTTGGCCGCCACGTCCAGCCCGGTCAGCACGAAGGTGACCTCGTTGCGCCAGCCGCCGAGGCGGGTCAGCCCGGTCTTGAGGGTCGGCGGCGGCGCCTCGCCGCGCACCCCCGCGATCCGGACCCGGTCCGGCCCGTCCTGCGTCAGCCGTACGGTGTCGAGCCGGGCCGTCACGTCCGGCCCGGCGTAGCGCGCACCGGCCGTCTCGTACAGCAGCTGGGCGGTGACCGTACCCGTCGTGACCGCGCCGCCGGTGCCGGGATGCTTGGTGATCACCGAGCCGCCGTCGGCGGTGATCTCGGCGAGCGGGAAGCCGGGCCGCAGCAGGTCGGGGGCGCCGTCGTCGGCGAAGAAGCTGTAGTTCCCGCCGGTCGCCTGGGTGCCGCACTCCAGCACATGCCCGGCGACGACGGCACCGGCCAGCTGGTCCAGGTCCTGCGGCCGCCAGCCGAAGTGCGCCGCGGCGGCCCCGCTGACCAGCGCGGCATCGGTCACCCGGCCGGTCACCACCACATCGGCCCCGGCCCGCAGGCACTCCGCGATCCCCCCGCCGCCCAGATAGGCATGGGCGGTCAGCACGCCCTCGCCCCAGGACCGCCGGTGCAGCAGGTCATCGCCCTCGACATGGGCCACCCGTACGGGCACACCGGTCTTCGCCGCCAACTCCCGCACCGCATCGGCCAGTCCGGCCGGATTCAGCCCGCCCGCGTTGGTGACGAGCCGCACACCGCGCTCGGCGGCCAGCCCCAGCCCCTCCTCCAGCTGCCGCAGAAAGGTGGTGGCGTAGCCGCGCCCGGGGTCCTTGAGGCGGTCCCGGCCGAGGATGAGCATGGTCAGCTCGGCGAGATAGTCGCCGGTCAGTACGTCGAGGGGGCCGCCGGTGAGCATCTCGCGGAGGGCGTCGAAGCGGTCGCCGTAGAAGCCGGAGGCGTTGCCGATGCGCAGGACGGCGGGGTCGGCTCCGATGGGGCGGGCGGGGCGGCCCGTCGCGGCTGTGCCGGCGGGGCGGCCCGTCGCGGCCGTGCCGGCGGGGCGACTCGTCGCCGCCGTGGGGCCTATGGGGCCGTCGGTCATCGGGCGCCGCCGTTCCCCGCCGGGGCACGGCCCTTCCCCGGCGGCCCGGCGAAGGCCTGCGCGATGCCGAGCCAGCGCTCCGCGTCCGCCCCTTCGCTCCGCAGGGTCGGCAGATCGGCGCGATGCGCCCGCTGGGTGACCAGCAGACAGAACTCCAGCGCGTCCCCAGTCACCCGCTGCGCCGCGTCCTCGGGCCCGTACGCCCAGAGCTCCCGCCCGCCCGGCGCCCGCAGCTCCACCCGGAACTCCTCCCCGGGCGGGGTGAGCTGATGAACGGAGTAGGCGAAGTCGCGGGTCCGCACCCCGATCCGGGCGATATGGCGCAGCCGGGCGGTGGGGATACGCGTCACGCCCAGCGCGTCGGCGACGTCCTGTCCGTGCGCCCAGGTCTCCATCAGCCGCGCGGTCGCCATCGAGGCGACGCTCATCGGCGGCCCGTACCACGGCAGTTTGTCGCCCGCCGGCCAGTTGGCGAGCGCCTCCCACAGCGCCTCGCGGCCGGTCCGCCAGTCCTTGAGCAGTGCGGCGGGCGGCGTCCGCGCCCCGGCCTCGGCCCCCTCGTCGACGAAGGTCAGCGGCGCGGCGAGCGCCTCCGGTACGGCCTCGCGGACGAAGCGGTCCGGGTCGGCGGCGGCGAGCAGCGACTTGCGGTCGGTCCAGGCCAGATGGGCGATCTGGTGGGCGACGGTCCAGCCCGCGGCGGGTGTCGGCGTCGCCCACCGGTCGGCGGGGAGCCCGGCGACCAGGGCGTCCAGCTCCTCGCTCTCTTCCCTGAGGTCCGCAAGTACGGCGCCGGGTTCGGACACGCGACACTCCCCTCGTCGCGCCAACTGCCGTGCGGGCAGGGCGCATTGACATCGGCGTACGGATATACGGATGCGGTGCGATGCGGTGCGGGTGCTGGAGCGAGCCTGGCAGCGGCGGCAGAAACAATCAAGCACGCCTGCATGATTTTCCGCCACGGAGATGCCCGGCGCGGCACCGTCGCCCGCCGCACGCGCAGTCACCCCAAGGGGATCCGACACCAGTCGGCCGGCGGGGCTCAGTCCGGCTTCGGCCGGGACCGCAGGTGTCGCATCTGGGTGTGGCTGAGGTCGTTGGCCCGCCGCATGTGCCGGGTGATGACTTCGAGTTCGTCGTCGGTGTGGTCGTCGAGGAGCGTCTGCCAGGTCCGGCCGAGGTCGTCCCAGAGCGCGGTGACGCGGGCGAGGCGGTCCGGCACGGTGGTGACCAGCACCCGGCGGCGGTCCTGCTGGTCGGGGGCGCGGACCACGTAGCCGCCGCGTTCGAGCCGGTCCACCAGGCGGGTGGCCGAGCCCGTGGTGAGGCCCGTCATATCGGCGATCTGCTTGACGGTGAGCGGTCCGGGTTCGGCCGTCATCAGGCTCAGGCACTGCACATCGGTCGGGTGCAGCCCGAGGTGGTCGGCGACCGCCTGGTTGAACAGGACATACGCCGCCAGATAGCGGCGGGACTCCATGGACAACTCCTCGTACAGCCGGGCCCGGCGCGGGTCCGCCATCTGGATCACACTCCAATTCACTGCGCGACGCAGCGATCTGTCGTATTCTGCTGTGCGACGCAGTTAATGCGCTGCGCAGTTATTTTACCTCGTGGAGGAACCATGCTCACCGTGGCCGTCACCGGAGCCACCGGCGCCCAGGGCGGAGCCACCGCCTGCGCCCTGCTGGCCGCCGGCCGTCGGGTCCGCGCCCTGACCCGCCGTACCGACTCACCCGCCGCCCACGCCCTCCGCGGCCTCGGCGCCGAGGTGCGGCACGCCGACTTCGACGACCGGGCCTCCCTCGACGCGGCCCTCTCCGGCGTCGATGCGCTCTTCGCCGTCACCACACCGTTCGGCGCCGACACCGCCACCGAAACCCGGCAGGGCAAGGCCCTCGTCGACGCCGCGGCGGCCGCCCGCCTCGGGCACGTCGTCCTCACCTCCGCCGCCCACGCCGACCGCCGCACCGGCGTCCCGCACTACGAGAGCAAACGCCTGATCGAGGAGCACCTGCGCGCGGCCGGCGTGCCCTGGACCGTGATCGCCCCGGCGGCGTTCATGGACAACTACGCCTCCGGCTGGACCCTCGACGGGCTGCGCGAGGGCGTCTTCGCCTGGCCCATGCCCGCCGACCGGCCCCTCACCCTCATCCCCGCCACCGACATCGGCGCATTCGCCGCACTGGTCCTCCAGCGCCGCGACGAGTTCGCCGGCCGCCGTATCGACATCGCCTCCGACGAGTGCACCCCCCGGCAGATCGCGGACGCCCTCGCGGCCGCCCTCGGCCGTCCGGTCGCGCACCAGGAGGTTCCCCTGGACTACGTCCGGACCCGGTCCGACGACCTGGCGGCGATGTTCGCGTACTTCACCACCACCGGCCTGGACGTCGACGTCGCCGCGCTGCGGCGCGACCACCCCGAGGTCGGCTGGCAGAGCTTCGGCGACTGGGCCGCCCGCCAGGACTGGCCCGCGCTGCTGTCCTCCAGCTCCACCTCCACCGAAGGAGCACCGTCTTGAAACCCATCGGCTACTGGCTCAACCGCACCGACCAAGCACTCACCCGCTCCATGGACGACGTGCTGTCGGAGTTCGGCCTCACCCGGATCGCCTGGCAGGTCCTCAACCTCCTGCGCGACTCCCCCGAAGCCGCCGAGTCAGACGTCCGGTCGGCCCTCGCCGCCAACGCCGACGTCGCCACTCTGACGGCCGCCGTCGACACCCTGCTCACCGACGGCTGGGCGACCCGTCCGACACCGGACCGGCTCGCCCTCACCCCGACGGGACGTCAGCGTCTGGCCGGCGTCGCCGCGCGCGTCGATGCGTTCCGCGCGCTGTCGATGACCGGCATCTCGCCGGACGAGTACCGCACCGCCGTGCGCGTGCTGGAACGCATGACGCACAACGTCGAAAGCGCGACGGGGCCCAGCCGTTGATCATGTCCTGCCGTGGGCCGTGGGCGAGCCTGCCGGCACACATCGGCAGATGCGGTGAATCCGGCGCGCCACCCGTTGGCAGCGGCCGCACGCTGATCGCGTCTCGCCATGGCCTTATCCCTCCGGTACTGGGGTGCCACGCTCCCAGAGTTCATCGCAGTGCGCCATGAACCGCGAGAAGACCCCGTCGTCGCTGTGCCGGCGCAGATGCATCAGCGGCGAGTCGTGTCCGACAGCCGTTGCCAGGTGTGGGGTGACGAGCGCTTCGTCGTCGAAACGGAAGACCGACAGCGAGACATGGTTCATGGCGTCGGCCGGCGTCGAGAAGCGCGCTTCGAGACCGGGGACCCGCCCCAGCCTCGCAAGCTGCTCAAGAGTGGTGTTGATCCGCGTGGAGACCGTCAGCGAGACACCCTCGATCTCCTCGCGTTGGCGTGTGACGTCCCCGCCGGGGTCACCGAGCAGGAAGCGGACGCGGCAGCCGCGCTCGGCCTTGCGGCGCAAGGTTTCCGGGAAGGCCGGCACCTGTGTCCACAGGAAGTAGGACGTGAAGCCGCCGAAGAACAGCTCATCGCTCGCGTCCTCGATCAGCTTGGCCCAGACGCCGGACGGGCAGGCCGACCGGTACGCGTAACTCTCCACGATCTCCCGGCCGCCACCGGCCCTGAGCCGTTCCTTGACGGCCTTCGGCCACAACATCTCTGCCTCAACTCCCAATGCATTGGAGGCGTCTTCACGATTCCTCGCGTGCGGGATCAGTTCTTCGTCCGCGACCCACCGTTCCACGGTCTTGCCGGAAACTCCCACGCGGAGGGCAAGCATCCTGGGCGAAAGCCCCGCCGTCTCCATAGCTGACCGTAAGGCCGTATTCAAGGCTCCCCCTGGGGACGTTTGGGCGTTCTTCGACCGTAGCCCCAGAAGGCCCGGCAGTCCCGGGAAACGGCGCGATACGACCCTCACGGGCGGTCAGTCTGGCCTCGACGAAGACCCCCGCGGCCGTGGTGGACGGCCCGGGGGCGTGGCCATCAACCCTGAGAGGTTGACGACGTGATGCAAGCTATCGCGAGACTCTGTTGCCCGCTCTTGCGGATGCTGTTTCCGGCCCCTGGGCGCCACCGGGCGCCAGGTCCGGTGACGTCTCCGCCTGTCCTGGTCGAGGACATTCCGGCCGTCCTGCCTCCGCGACACATGCGACCGGAGCCGCTGCGCGGCGAGGACTCGTACCTGATCCGCCCGTACGTCCTCACCCATGAGGAGCGGCGGGAACGCCGGGCTCAGCGCGGACGGCGGCAGGCGTTGTGGCTTGCCGTGCACGGGTACGACGTGGGGCCGCGCTGGATTCACGGTGTGGAGGTGGGGGCCTGATGGCCCGCATGTGCCGGCCCGTTCAGTTGGGGGAACCGGCGCCGGAGCCCGTGCCGGTTGCGGGATGTGACGTGTGCGGGGCGCTGGCCGAGCAGCGGGCCACGGCGTACGCCGTCGGGGACCGGTCGAAGGTGTCGGACTGCAACGTCGAGATGCGGCGGCACGCCCATCCGCAGGTGGTGCGGGTATGAGCGAGGGCAGTGGCAGCGGCAGTGCGCGCCGCAGGAACAGGAATGTGTCGTATCAGGATCCGCTTGCCGTGCCGCGTTCCGGTCTCGCGGACCCCAGTTGCTGCCCGGGGTGCGCTCTGCTGAAAGAGCAGCTGCGCGAAGTCCTCTGGGCGCAGAACGGCCTGGCCTTGTGGGAGGTGCTCGACAACATGACGAGGCACAAGGAATACGGGCATCCGGACGGGCCGGCCCCGCCCCAGTAGGTCGGGGCGGCGGTCGCTCGGCAGGGCGGGCCGGCGGGCGGTGGCACGGCCGAGCCCCGCCCGTCACCTCACGTGTGCGCCTTCCCCGCGCTCCGTACCGCGCCCACGCTCGCCACCACGACCAGGCCGATGGCCAGCACCTCGGCCCAGCCCAGCGCCTGGTGCAGCACGAGGAAGCCCGCGGTGGCGCCCGCGGCCGGCTCCAGGCTCATCATCACCGCGAAGCCGGACGCCGGAAGCTTGCGCAGGGCGAGCAGTTCCAGGGTGTACGGCAGGACGGACGACATCAGGGCGACGGCCGCGCCCAGCCCCAGGGTGACCGGGTCCAGCAGGGCGGCCCCGGCGGTGGCGATGCCGAGCGGCAGGCTGAGCACCGCCGCGACGGTCATCGCCAGCGCCAGCCCGTCCGCCTGCGGGAAGCGCTGACCCGTACGGGCCGAGAGCAGGATGTACGAGGCCCAGAGCCCGCCGGCCGCCAGCGCGAACGCGGCGCCGACGAGATTGAGACCGTCGAACCCCTCGCGCCCCAGCAGCACCACGCCACCCAGCGCCAGCGCCGCCCACACCAGGCTCAGCAGCCGGCGTGAGGTGGCCACCGACAGGATCAGCGGCCCGAGGAACTCCAGGGTCACCGCGGCGCCCAGCGGGATGCGGTCGATCGCCTCGTAGAAGAGCGAGTTCATGGCGACCAGGGCGACGCCGAAGGCGAGCACCGTGGCCCAGTCGCCGCGCGTGTAGCCGCGCAGCTTGGGACGGCAGATCAACAGCAGCACCAGCGAGGCGGCGACCAGCCGCAGCGTGACGACGCCCAGCGCACCGGCCCGCGGGAAGAGCAGCACCGCCACGGAGGCGCCGAACTGCAGCGAGACGATCCCGCCGATCACCAGCGCCACCGACCCGATCCGTCCGCGCGCCCCGGCCGCGCCCGAGGCCCCTGCCGCGGCCTCGGCCGTCAGCACCTCCGGCGACGGTGGCACGGGCTGCGGGATGCCGCCGTCACGGGGGTACGCGGAAGAGGCGGCCGTGGCGCCGACGGGCGAGGCGCCGGCCCCGGTCGCACCGGGGAGATCTGAGGTACGGGGGGAAGCAGAGGCGGGGCCGGTCGGTATCGGGCCGTCGGCGCTGCCATGGCTGGAATTCACATCCCTACGCTAAGGCTCGCCCTTCCGTCCGTGAAATGCCGTTTCCGCTGTTGTTATGCTCCGCGCGTATGAGCGTCGAGCTGCGTCATTTCCGTTGCTTTCTGGCCATCGCCGACACGCTCAGCGTGACCCGCGCCGCCGAACGCCTCCATCTGACCCAGCCCGCCGTCTCCCGTACGCTCCGGCAGCTGGAGCAGGAAGTGGGCGTCCGCCTCGTCGACCGCTCCACCCATCACCTCGCGCTCACCCCCGACGGCCTCGCCTTCCGCGACCGGGCGGCGATCGCGGTCACCGCCTTCGACCGCGCCCTCGGCCACGCCCGCGGCGCCGCCTGGCCGCTGCGCCTGGGGCACGCCTGGTCGGCGGCCGGCACGTACACCACCGCCCTGCTCCGCCGCTGGCACGAGGAACACCCCGACACCCCGCTCGAACTCCTGCGCATCGACGACCGCACGGCCGGCCTCGCCCGCGGCGATGTGGACGCGGCCCTGCTCCGCGGTGAGGTACGCGCGCCGGGCCTGGTCACCGAGCGGCTCACCACCGAACCCCGCGTCGCCGGCCTCCCCGCCGACGACCCGCTGGCCCACCGCGCCGCCCTCTCCCTCACCGAGCTGTCCGACCGCACCGTGGCCCTGAACACCGTCTCCGGCACCACCACCCTCGACCTGTGGCCCGAGTCCGCCCGCCCGGCCACCACGATCACCATCGGCAACACCGACGACTGGATCGCCGCCGTCACCGGCGGCCGCGCCATCGGGGTCACCACCTCCGCCACCGCCGATATGCACCCCCACCCCGGAGTGGCCTATGTCCCCCTCACCGACGCCCCGCCGGTCCCCGTGATCCTCGCCTGGCGCGACGGCCCCGGACACCCGCGCATCCCGGATCTGGTCGCGCTGGCCCATGAGGTCCTCGGCGGGGCGGACGGCTAGGGACGGCCAGGGCGGAGAGGCCCCGCCCGGCGCGGCGCGGGTGATCCGCGCCGTCGCGGCGTCACCGCTCCCCCGTATCCCGCTCCCCCGCATCCCTCTCGTCCGCCGGCTCCCCCAGCGCCTCCGCGAGCACCTCCGCGAGATGGCGTCCCGGGCGGCCGGCCAGCTGGTCGAGCTGGGTCCGGCAGGAGAAGCCGTCGGCGAGGATCTCGGTTTCCGGTCCCGACTCCCTTACGGCGGGCAGGAGTTGCTCCTCGGCGCAGGCCGCGGAGACCTCGTAGTGACCGCGTTCGAAGCCGAAGTTGCCGGCCAGGCCGCAGCAGCCGCCGCTCAAACGGCCGGTCAGACCGGCCTGTTCGCGGAGGCGTCGGTCGGCGGCGTCGCCGAGGACGGCGTGCTGGTGGCAGTGCGTCTGGCCGGCGACGGGGCGGTCGATGCGGGGCGGCCGCCAGTCGGGGGCCAGCGTCACCAGGGCTTCGGCGAAGGTCAGGACGGAGGAGGCGAGCCGGGCGGCGCGCGGGTCGCCGGAGAGGAGTTCGGGCAGGTCCGTACGGAGGGCGGCGGCGCAGCTGGGTTCGAGGACGACGAGGGGGTGGGCGCCGTCTCGGAGCAGCGGGCTCAGGATGTCGACCGTGCGGCGCATGACGGCGCGGGCCCGGTCGAGCTGGCCGGTGGAGACATAGGTCAGCCCGCAGCAGAGCGGGCGGTGGCGGCGGGGCGTCCGTCCCGCCGGGCGCAGGGGTGCGGTCGGCGGGAGGAGGGGGCGCAGGCCCGCCGCTTCCAGGACCCGTACCGCCGCCCGGCCGACCTCCGGGGAGAGGTGGTTGGTGAAGGTGTCGGGCCAGAGGATCACGGTGCGGCCGCTCTCCGGGGGCCGGCGGCGCCACCACCAGCGGGTGAAGGGCTCGGTGGCCAGGCGGGGGATCGCGCGCTCGGGGGCGATGCCGCCGAGGCGTTTGGCGACGGCGGCCAGCGGCGTACGGGCGAGGGCGTTGAGGACGGGGGCCGCCGGGGCCGCGGCACGGAGCCACTCCGGCAGGCGCCCCAGCGCGTAGTGCGCGGCGGGGCGGATGCGGCCCGCGTAGTGGTGGTGCAGGAATTCCGCCTTGTACGTGGCCATGTCGACGCCCACCGGGCAGTCGCTGCGGCAGCCCTTGCAGGAGAGGCAGAGGTCGAGGGCGTCGCGTACCTCGGGCGAGCGCCAGCCGTCGGTGATCACCTCACCGGCCAGCATTTCGTGCAGGAGACGGGCCCGGCCGCGGGTCGAGTGCCGTTCCTCGCCGGTGGCGCGGAAGGAGGGGCACATGACGTCCGTGGCGGCGGGACCCAGGGTGGCCGTACGGCATTTGGCCACGCCCACGCAGCGGCGTACCGCGGCGGAGAAGTCGCCCTTGTCTTCCGGATAGCCGAACTCCACCGGGACGGGACGCCTCGGCAGGACGTCGAAGCGGAGGTTCTCGTCGAGGCGGGCGGGGCGTACGAGCATGCCGGGGTTGAGGCCGGCGGCCGGGTCCCACAGGTCCTTGAAACGGCCGAACACCTCGACCAGCTCCCGGCCGTACATCTTCGGCAGGAGTTCGGCGCGGGCCTGGCCGTCTCCGTGTTCGCCGGAGAGGGAGCCGCCGTGGGACACCACCAACTCGCCCAGGTCGTAGGAGAATTCGCGGAATCGGCGGATGCCGGGATCGCTCATCAGGTCGAAGTCGATACGGATGTGGATGCAGCCGTCGCCGAAATGACCGTAGGGGGTGCCGCGCAGGCCGTACTGGGCGAGGAGGGCGCGGAAGTCCCGCAGGTAGGGGCCCAGTCGGGGCGGTGGGACGGCGCAGTCCTCCCATCCGGGCCAGGCCTCGCCGCCGTCCGGCGTACGGGTCGCCGTGCCGGAGGCGTCCTCGCGGATCCGCCACAGGGCGCGTTGGCCGGCGGGGTCCGCGACGATGGTGTGGTCGGTGGTGCCGTCGGCCGCCGCCCGGCTCAGCGCCTCGGCGCGGGCGGCGGCCTCCGCGGGGCTTTCGCCGCCCGTCTCCACGAACAGCCAGGCGCCGCCCTTGGGCAGCCCGGACGCGTCGCCGACCAGGTCGGCGGCCATGCCCTCGACGGTGAGCGGGCCGTGTGCCAGGAGGGTGTGTGCGGCTTCGGCGGCCGCGCTCTCGTCCGGGTAGCCGAGGACGGCGAGCGCCCGCGCCGCCGGGGTCTCCACCAGGCGGACCGCCGCCTCGGTCAGTACGCCGAGGGTGCCCTCGCTGCCGGTCAGGGCGCGGGCGAGGTCGGTGCCCGCTTCCGGCAGCAGGGCGTCCAGGGCGTAACCGGAGATCCGGCGGGGCAGGTCCTGGGGATAGCCGGTGCGCAGGAGCGCCAACTCCGCCGCCACCAGCGCCTTGACGCCGTCCCGGAGACGGGGCGGCAGGCCGGTCGGCGCGCCCGTGGAGTCCGTGCCGCGCCCGGCCCGTACCCGCTCGCCGCCGTACGTCAGCAGCTCCAGTTCGCGGACGCTGTCGGCGGTGGTGCCCCAGGCCACCGAGTGGGAACCGCAGGAGTTGTTGCCGATCATGCCGCCGAGGGTGCAGCGGCTGTGGGTGGAGGGGTCGGGGCCGAAGGTCAGGCCGTGCGGGGCCGCGGCGGCCCGCAGGTCGTCCAGGATGACGCCCGGCTGGACGACGGCGGTGCGGGACTGGGGGTCGAGGGATTCGATGCGGTGCATATGGCGGGTGAAGTCGAGGACCACGCCGACGCCGGTCGCCTGCCCGGCGATGCTGGTGCCGCCGCCGCGCGGCACCACGGGTACGCCGTGCTCCCGGCACACCCGCAGCGCCGCCGCGACGTCGTCGGCGTCCCGGGGCGCGACCACCGCCCGGGGCACCCGCCGGTAGTTGGACGCGTCCATCGTCATCAGCGCCCGGTCGGCGGCGGCGAACGAGACCTCGCCGCGCACCGCCGCCGTCAGGTCGTTCGCCAGGTCCCGCTGCTCCGTCTCCGTACGATCAGCCATGCCCCCAGCCTGCCCGTCATGAGGCGTCGGATGTGTCGATCGCCCCGCCCGCGAAGGGGTGGAACGGGAAGAGGCCGCCGGGATCGTGGGCGGCCCTGAGGTCCGCCAGCCGCCGGTGCAGGCCGGTCCCGTGGAGGCTGCGCGCCACCTCCGCCGCGTCCGCCCGCGTCCGCTGCTCGCCGAACAGGAAGTTCACATTGCGGCCGATCCGCCACGGCGCGACGGCCGCCAACGCCTCGTCGTGCAGCGCCCGTACGGCCGCGAGCTCGGTGCCGTCCGTGGGCGAGAGCACCGACAGCGCGAAGCGGGCGGCGCGGTGGCCGACCGCACCGGCCGCTGAGCGTGCGGCCATCGCCCCGCCCAGGTGCCGCAGCTGAACCACGACCATCATCGGCGCCGCGGGTCCGCTCAGCGCGGCCACCCGGCGCAGCGCGGCCGCGTCCAGGCCGCTGAGCAGCGCGTTGTCGCCGTGGTAGGCGTGCGGGTCGGTGGGGTCCTGGTGGATGGTGCCCGAGGCGGTGTAGGGCATCTCGCGCAGATCGTCATGGGCCCGCGGGCCGACCGCGCGCAGCGGCGCCACCAGCTTCTCGCCGTCCTCGGCGCTCCCCGTGTAGGCGATCCGGATCTGCGCGAGATAGCGGCCGCGCAGCGCGTCGGGCAGCTGGGGGATATCGGGATAGGCGATCAGCGCGAGCGAGGACGTCAGCTCGTCCGGGACGGTGTCCGTCCAGTGCAGATACGCCGCGAGCGCGTCGTCGATCCGCTCCCCGTCGAAGACCAACTGGCCGCCGTACAGCCGCGCCACCGGCATCAGCGCGAACTCCATCGCGGTCACCACCCCGAAGCCGTGGCCGCCGCCGAGCAGCGCCCGGAACAGGTCGGGGTCGGTGTCGGCGGTGAGGTGCCGCTGCCGGGCGTCGGCCGTGACGAGGTCGATGGACCGGACGTGGTCGGCGGCGAAACCGTAGGTGCGGGCCAGGATCCCGACCCCGCCGCCGAGGGTGTAGCCGATGACGCCGACGCCCGGGGAGGAGCCGTTGAGCGGGGCGAGGCCGTGCGGGGCGGCGGCCTCGACGACCTGGCCCCAGACGGCGCCCGCCGCGACGCGTGCGGTGCGGGCCGCCGGGTCCACGTGCACGCCGGACATCCGCCGGGTGGTGATCAGCAGCCCGCCTTCGGTGGCCGCGGACAGCCCGTGGCCGGTGGCCTGGACGGCGACCGGGAGGCCCTGTTCGCGGGCGAAGGCGACGGCGGCGGCCACATCGTCGGCCGACTCCGCCCCGACGATGACGGCCGGGCGGTGCCGGTAGGCGGTCTGGAAGCCGGAGCGTTCGGCGTCGTAGCCGGCGTCGGAGGGGAGGAGTACGGGTCCCTGGACGCGGCGGACGAGGCCGGCGAGCGCCGCCGGATCGGGCGCGGGGGTGGTGGCGGAGTGCGGGAGGAGTGCGTCGGTCGTCTGCATGCCCCGCACTCTCACGGCATAACTTGACACCCGCCGTCATATATAAAATCCGGGGGTGAAGTCGGACCGTCTGCTGTCGATCCTGCTGCTGCTCCAGACGCGCGGCCGGGTCCCCGCCTCCGAACTCGCCGCCCGGCTGGAGGTCTCCACCCGGACCGTCTACCGCGACATCGAGTCGTTGTCGGCGGCCGGTGTGCCCGTCTATGCGGAGCGCGGGCGGCACGGCGGCATCGCGCTGCTGCCCGGCTTCCGTACGGATGTGACGGGGATGACCACCGACGAGGCGCGCGCCCTGTTCATCCTGGCCACGCAGGGCGCGCACTCCGCCCTCGGGCTGGACGACGCGCTCGGTTCGGCGCTGCGCAAGGTGATGGCGGCGCTGCCCGCGCCGCACCGCCCGGCCGCCGAGCTGGCGAGCCGCCGCATCCTCGTCGACCCGGACAAATGGCTGGCCCGCCCGTCTCCTGACATGCCGTCTCCCACCGCCGTCGACCTGGACGTCCTGAACACCGCCGTCTTCACCGATCTGCGGCTGCGCATCCGCTACCGGCACAGCGGCGAGACCCGGCTACGTACGTACACCGTCGATCCGTACGGGCTGGTGGTGAAGGCCGGCACCTGGTACCTCGTCGCCGACCGGCGCGGCACGCCGCGGCTGTTCCGCGCGGACCGGGTGGCGTCGGCGACCCTCACCGACGCCCCGGTGCGGCGGCGCGCGGGCGTGGAGCTGGCGGAGGTCTGGCAGGAGCTGCGGAGCGGGGTGGAGGAGCGCCCGGTGGGAGTCCGGGTGACCGCGCGGATCCGGCCCGAGCGGCTGGATCTGGCGGTACGGATCCTGGGGCCGGCGCTGGCCGGACCGCCCCGGAGGGGGGACGCCGAGGACGACTGGGCCGTCATCGAGCTGGCGTACCCGGTGATCGAGGCCGTCCGTCAGCTGCTCCAGTTCGGCGACACGCTGGAGGTGCTGCACCCGCCCGAGGCGCGGCGGGTGATGGCCCGTGCGGCGGCCGCCCTCGGCGAGATGTACGGCGGGGAGGGGGCCGGGCCGCGGGATGATCATCCGAGCCGCCGGCCGTGATCCGCCGTCTCACCGCACGACTCGCCGTCATCTCATCCGGTGGACGCACCGCCGGAGCCCCCACCGCGACGGATTAGGCTGCCTCCGTGGCTGATATCCAGATTCCCGCCGACATCAAGCCCGCCGACGGACGCTTCGGCGCGGGCCCCTCCAAGGTGCGTACGGAGGCGCTCGGCGCCCTGGCCGCCACCGGTACCTCTCTCCTCGGTACGTCCCACCGCCAGGCCCCGGTCAAGAACCTGGTCGGCAAGGTGCGCGACGGCGTACGCGACCTCTTCCAGTTCCCCGAGGGCTATGAAGTCGTCCTCGGCAACGGCGGTTCCACCGCGTTCTGGGACATCGCGACGCACGGCCTGATCGAGAACAAGTCCCAGCACCTCTCCTTCGGCGAGTTCTCCTCCAAGTTCGCCAAGGCCGCGAAGCTCGCGCCGTGGCTGGCCGAGCCCAGCGTCATCTCCGCCGACCCGGGCAGCCACCCGACGCCCGAGGCCGAGGCGGGCGTGGACGTCTACGCCTTCACCCACAACGAGACCTCGACCGGCGTCGCCGCGCCGATCCAGCGGGTCGCGGGCGCCGACGCCGGCTCCCTGGTCCTGGTCGACGCCACCTCCGGCGCCGGCGGCCTCCCCGTCGACATCGCCGAGACCGACGTCTACTACTTCGCCCCGCAGAAGTCCTTCGCCGCCGACGGCGGTCTGTGGCTGGCGGCGTTCTCCCCCGCCGCCCTGGAGCGCGCCCGCGCCATCCACGCGTCCGGCCGCCACATCCCGGAGTTCTTCTCGCTGCCCACGGCGATCGACAACTCCCTGAAGAACCAGACGTACAACACCCCGGCCCTGTCCACCCTCTTCCTGCTCAACGAGCAGCTGGAGTGGATCAACGGCCAGGGCGGCCTGGACTGGGCGGTCCGCCGCACCGCGACCTCCGCGCGCACCCTCTACGGCTGGGCCGAGGACTCCAAGTACGCGACCCCGTTCGTCGTCGACCCGGCCAAGCGCTCGCAGGTCATCGGCACGATCGACTTCAACGAGGACATCGACGCCGCCGCCATCGCCAAGGCCCTGCGCGCCAACGGCATCGTCGACACCGAGCCGTACCGCAAGCTCGGCCGCAACCAGCTGCGGGTGGCGATGTTCCCGGCGATCGACCCGGCGGATGTCGAGGCGCTGACCGCCTGCATCGACTACGTCATCGAGAAGCTCTGACGGTCGCCGCGCACTGCGCACAGGCGGAGAGGCCCCGGCCCCGGCACGTTGTGGCCGGGGCCTCTTCGCTGTCCGGGCCTCTTCGGCAACGCGGTTGACGCTCAGGACCTGCCTATCCACACCTCGTCCCGGCAGAAGGCGGCTCCGCCGGTATGGCGGACGCGGAAGAGGGACATCGGGCCGGGGCCGGACGTGAACCCCCAGAGCGCGAGTCGCCCGAGGGCGGACCAGTCGCGCTCGGAGACCTCCTCGTCGAGATCGAACCCCGCGTACCTCGCCGTCGCGTGATCGATGTGAAGGGCTCGCAGCACTTCCTCCGGATCGCCGTAGACCTCCCAGTCCTCGTCGTCATCGCAGTCCCATCCGAAAACGCGGAGGTTCTCCACGCCGGGGAGGGACACCTCGTTCTCGAGGTAGGCGTTCCCCCAGCTGAGGTCGACCGACCCGACGATCCGGGCCTCCGGGTGCCGGGCACGCTGGCGCGCGATCTCGGACGTCATCCCGTCCGCGAGGAGATCGCTGCCCAGCGCCGGATCGTTGATCCGTACGACACTGCCCCAGCATCCGACCGCGACGAGGTCGAGGTCGGCCCGCACCTCGGGCGTCGGCGGATACCGGCAGTCCGGCAGCTGCTCCAGGACCTCCGCCACCGTCCCCAGCGACTCGACGACCTCGCGGGCGCGCACCGGGTCGTGCGCGGCCGTCGCCGGACCGTCGTACTCGCCCGGAGCGGGGAACGGCGGGAAGAGCAGGGTGAGGTCGACCGCGCCCCCGGCTCGCACGCTCGTCCGGGGGTCGGGCTCGGGGGCGTCGTGCACGGGGCCGCCGGCCGCATCGAGATCAGGTTCCATTGCCATGCCGCAATGCTAAGTACCGGCACTGACAACGCAGTTGGGCCACCCGATGCGGCCGGTCCGCTCACCGGGCGAGCCGCTGGAACCTGCGCACCGCAAGCGGCAGGAACACCGCCGCGATGACCACCGGCCACACCACCGCCATCAGCACCGCATGCGACTCCACCCAGCTCCCGCCCGAGGCCACCGGGTTGCCGAACAGCTCCCGGGTGGCGTTGGCCGTCGAGGAGACCGGGTTCCACCGCGCGAGGGTGCCCAGCCAGTCCGGCATCTTCGACGGCGGGGTGAACACGCTGGAGATCATGGCGAAGGGGTACGCGAGGGCGTACAGACCGCCGGCCATCTCCTGGTTGGGGACCAGGAGGCCGATCAGGACGCCGATCCAGGTGAGCGCGAAGCGCAGCAGCAGGAGCAGGGCGAAGGCGGCGAGGGTGGCGGCCGGGCCGCTGTGGGAGCGCCAGCCGGTGAGCACGGCGATGACCGCCAGCACCGCCAGGTCCAGGACCGCGCCGAGCGCATCGGAGACGCCGCGCCCGCTGACCACGGCGGACGGCGCCATCGGCATGGAGCGGAAGCGGTCGGTGACGCCGCGGTCCCGGTCGATGACGACGACCAGCGCGGTGTTCATGAAGCCGAAGGAGACCGTCATGGCGAAGATGCCGGGCATCGCGTAGGCCGTGTAGTCGGCGCCGTCGCCCACGACCATCGCGCTGCCGAAGACATGGACGAAGAGGAGGGTGGAGACGATCGGGAAGCCGAGCCGCCAGGCGATGTTGACGGGTTGATTGACGAGGTGGGTGAGGTCGCGGCGGACGACGGTCCAGCAGTCCGCGAACGCCCAGTACAGGCGCCGGAAGGCCGTCTCGCCACCGTCCGGGTCCGCGGGCCGTGGCCCCTTGCCGCCGTGCGGGATGTGCAGCACCGTTCCGGCACTCATACCGACGCCACCTCCGCCTTCTCGCCCGTAGGGTGTCCGGTCAGCCGGAGGAAGACCTCGTCCAGGGTGGGCCGGCGCAGCCCGATGTCCGCCACGCCGACCCCCTCGTCCTGCAGGGTGCGGGCGACCTCGGTCAGCGCCGCGACGCCGTCCGTCACCGGCGCCCCGACCCGCCGTTCCGCCTCGTCCGCCGTCGGCCGGACGCCGTCCGCGGCGACCCGCGCCACGGCCGCCGCCGCCCGCGGCAGATCGGCGGCCGTCCGCACCACCACCTGGAGGCTCTCCCCGCCCACCTCCCGTTTCAGCTCGGCGGAGGTGCCGTCGGCGATCGTCCGGCCGTGGTCGATGACGGCGATACGGTCGGCCAACTGGTCGGCCTCGTCGAGGTACTGGGTGGTCAGAAGGACGGTGGTACCGGTCGCCACGAGCGAGCGGACCGCCTCCCAGACCTCGTTGCGGCCGCGCGGATCGAGGCCCGTGGTGGGCTCGTCGAGGAAGAGGACGTCGGGCGCGAGGATCAGGCTGGCGGCCAGGTCGAGGCGGCGGCGCATACCGCCGCTGTAGGTCCTGGCCTGCTTCCCGGCCGCTTCCCCCAGGCCGAACCGTTCGAGGAGTTCGACGGCTCGCGCGCGGGATCCGCGGGCGCCCAGATGGAAGAGCCGCCCGAACATCTCCAGATTCTGACGACCGGTCAGCATCTCGTCTACGGCGGCATACTGGCCCGCCAGCCCGATCCGCCGCCGCACCCGCAGGGGCTCGCGGGCCACGTCGCAGCCGGCCACCGTCGCCCGGCCACCGTCCGGCCGCAGCAGGGTGGCCAGGATGCGGACGGCCGTGGTCTTGCCCGCGCCGTTCGGGCCGAGCAGCCCGTGCACCGTGCCGCGGCGCACGGCGAGATCGAGCCCGTCCAGCGCCCGTTTCTCCCCGTACCGCTTGGTCAGCCCCTCCACCAGGACCGCGTCGCCCGCTTCCCCGCGCGCGCCCCGCACACCGACCGCCATCGCTTCCCCTCCCGCGTCATGGACGCCCGCAAGCGGCGCCCGCCATCAAACTGGGTACACCGTACCCGATTGCGCGTACGGCGTACCCAGTTAATGTCGCGGCCGCATAGAATGACCGCACCATGACGACAGAACACAGCGGCAGCGGCGATGTCTCACGGAGCCTGGAGCTGCTCTGGGGCACCGGCGAACGCCCCAGCCGGGGACCCAAGCCGGGCCTGACCCTCGACCGGATCGTCACCGCGGCGGTGACAGTCGCCGACGCCGAGGGGCTCGGCGCGCTCTCCATGCGCCGGGTCGCCGCCGAGCTCGGCGTGGGCGCCATGTCGCTCTACCGCTACGTACCGGGCAAGGGCGAACTCCTCGACCTGATGCTCGACAAGGTCGTGGAGTTCGACGCCGCCGCACACCCCGACCCCGCCGCCGGCTGGCGCCCCGCGCTCGAAGCCGTCGCCCGCAACAACTGGCGGCTGCACCTTCAGCACCCCTGGCTGCTCCAGGTCGACCAGACGCATCCGCTGCTCGGGCCCAACGCCCTGGACGTGTTCGAGTACGCGCTGCGCGCCCTGACCGGCACGGCACTGACCGACCGCGAGAAGGTCCATGTCATGGTCGCCCTCGACGGTTTCGTCCACGGCACCGCCCGCACCCAGCTCAACTCCGCCCACGCCGAACGGCGCACCGGCATCAGCGCCGAGGACTTCTGGCGCGCCCAGGAGCCGATCCTCAGCAAGGCCATGCGCAGCGGCCGCTACCCGACCTTGGCCCAACTCGCCGAGGACGCGTTCACCGGCGACGACAACCCGGTCTTCGAACTGGGCCTGTCCGCGCTGCTGGACGGCTTCGCCGCGACCCTCGCCGCCCGCACCCCCGGCTCCCGCCAGGACGGGCCTGGGGACGGGCTTGAGGATGGCCCCGGGGACTGACCTCCGAACGGCCCCCGAACGGCCCTCCGAAGAGCCCCCCGAACGGACGCATCGCGGAATCAGACCCCCTCACGGAGTGACGAAACGGGACGGATATGCCTGGATGGAGGCATGACGACCCCACCGAGCCCCGGTCTCGCCGAGTTCGAACGCCAGGGAGCGATCCTGCTCACCACATACAAGCGGGACGGCACCGGCGTCGGCACCCCCGTCAATCTCGCCGTCGACGGCGACCACGCCTACTTCCGCACCTACGGCAGCGCCTGGAAGGTCAAGCGGATGCGGAACTTTCCGGAGGTGGAGATCTGCGCCGCCACCTGGCGCGGCCGGCCGACCGGTCCCACATACAAGGCACGGGTGCGGCTGCTCGACCCGCAGACCCGCGAGTACCGGCGCGCCGAGCGCTCCCTGACCCGTAAGTATCCGCTGATCCACGGGCTGCTGGTGCCGCTGGCGCACCGCCTCAAGAAGGAGAAGTCGCTGCATTACGAGCTGCGCCTGACGGAGGACGCGGGCCCCGCTGGGGGCATGGGCGCCCCGTAGCCCACCGGCGCGCCCCGTAGCTCCCGGCCCCTACCGCTTACGCACCATCCGGCGCAGCCCCACCACCGCCACCGCGACCACCCCGAGCACCAGCGCCCCCTTCACCACACCGGGCTCCGTCGCGCCGGTGGACCCGGTCCCCGAACTCCCCTTCCCCGCGCCTCCGTTGCCCCCGGCCCCGTCCTGCGCCGCGGAGTCGTCCTTCACCGAGTCCGGCAGCTGCGCCCCGCTCAGCCCGACCGGCTCGACCGTGCTGTCGCTGCCCTCCGACCCGTACATCAGCGTCCGGCCGTCGCGGGTGAAGGTCACCGACTCCCCCTGCTGCTGGATCGGCGCCCCCACGCTGCCGATGTCCTTCGGGCGCCCGTTCTGCCAGCGGTACATCCGGGCGCCGAAGTAGCCGCGCATGACCATCCGGGTGCCGTCCGGGGAGAACGCCCCGTCCGTCACCCACAGATCGATCGGCGCGACCTTGCGGAACACGTTGGTGCCGGTGGTCGTCAGCCGTTGCGGGCCCTCGTAGAGCGCGCCGCCGCCGTCCTGTTTCTTGCTGGCGATGTAGACCCGGCCGGTCTTGGGATGCACCATCAGCGCCTCGGCGTCGCGCGGCCCGTCCGCGTACTTCACGGTGAACTGGGCGGCGGTGACGGTGGCGTCGCGCAGCCGCTTCGGCTCGGGGAACCGGTAGATCCACACATGGCTCCAGGTGCCGCCGAGGTTGTCGCCGATGTCGCCGACGTAGATGTTCCCGTCGGGGCCCAGCGAGATGGCCTCCACATCGCGCGGCGCTCCGATGCCGCGCAGGGTGATCCGCGCGACCGTACGGCCGGATGCGGAGTCGACGGCGTAGACGTACGGGCCGTCGTCGCTGTCGTTGTGGGTCCAGTAGATCCCGGGGTGCGCGCGGCTGGCGGCCAGCCCGCTGGACTCCGTGATCCGGGAGTCGCCGATGGTGAAACCGTCGGGCTCGTCGGCGGCGGCCGGCGCGACCGCCGCCGCCCAGAGGATCCCCGCGGCACCGGCCGCGCACAGAAGCGAACGCATGGGGAAAGAGTGCCATCCCGGAGCGGGGGCGGGGCGCGTGGCCGCGGCGGCGCATGGGTGCACGGCCGCGTGGCCAGCGTCACGCCCCCGCCGCGTACCGGAGAGTAAGGTTCCTCGGCCATCATGGCCCGATGAGGATCATGTTCGTCGGTGACTCGATGACGATCGGTACCCCCGGCGATTTCACCTGGCGCTACCGCATGTGGCAGCACCTGAACGCGACGGCCGACGGCCCGTACCGCATCGTGGGACCGCGCCGCGCGCTGCATGACACCCTCCGGGACTCCCCCACCTCCCACGACTACGCGGACCCCGGCTTCCCCGAGGAGGCGCGCGGCCATCTCGCCGGGTGGGGCGAGGGCTGGCTGCACATGGCGCCGCTGATCGGGGACGCGGTGCGCCGGTACGAGGCCGACACGCTGCTGGTCTCCCTCGGGCTGATAGACCTCGGCTTCTACACGAACGCCGAGCAGACCGCGGAGAACGTGCGGCGCTTCGTGGCCGCGGCGCGGGAGGCCGCGCCGCGGGTACGGGCGGTGCTGATGCCCGTCATACGCAATGTGCGGGCCGCGACGGATGCCGCGTTCGGGGCGCAGTGCGAGCGGTTCAACGAGCTGCTGGGCAAGGCGGTCGCCGAACTCTCCGCGCCCGGCTCGCCCTTGCTGCTGGCCTCCGAGCCGGACGGGTGGGAGATCGGGACCGCCACGTACGACGGGACGCATCCGTCGGCCCTGGGGGAGCATCTGCTGGCGGGGGCGTTCGCGGATGCGATGCACCAGGCCTGGGGGGTCGGGGGGCCGTACGGACACGCCTACCGGTCGGCCTGAGCCTCGCCGCCGTGCGGCGGCGGCGCGGGACCGGGACCGGCGGAACGCCCGCTTGATTCGAGCGCACTCGAAGGCGTTGGCTGAACGCCATGAAGTACACGCAGCTCGGACGCACCGGACTCCAGGTCAGCCGACTCGTCCTCGGCACGATGAACTTCGGCCCGCAGACGGACGAGGCCGACAGCCACACGATCATGGACGCCGCACTCGAAGCGGGCATCAACTTCGTCGACACCGCGAACGTCTACGGCTGGGGCGCGAACAAGGGCCGTACGGAGGAAATCGTCGGCTCCTGGTTCGCCAAGGGCGGCGGCCGCCGCGACCGGACCGTGCTGGCCACCAAGGTCTACGGCAACATGGGCGCCGACGGCGATCAGGTCTGGCCCAACCACCACAAGCTCTCGGCGCTGAACATCCGGCGCGCGGTCGACGCCAGCCTCCAGCGGCTGGGCACCGACTACATCGACCTCTACCAGTTCCACCACGTCGACCGGAACACGCCCTGGGACGAGATCTGGCAGGCCATCGACGTCCTCGTCCAGCAGGGCAAGATCCTCTACGCCGGGTCGTCCAACCACGCCGGCTGGCACATCGCGCAGGCCAACGAGAGCGCCCGGCGGCGCGGTTCCTACGGTCTGGTCAGCGAACAGTGCCTCTACAACCTCGCCGAGCGGCGCGCGGAGATGGAGGTCATCCCGGCGGCCGAGGGCTACGGCCTCGGCATCATCCCCTGGTCCCCGCTGCACGGCGGGCTGCTCGGCGGCGCGCTCCGCAAGGAGCAGGAGGGCGGCGCCGGCCGGACGAATTCCGGGCGCGCCGCCGACATGCTGGCCGACCCCGCGGTCCGCGCGCAGGTCCAGGCGTACGAGGACCTGGCCGACAAGCACGGTCTGCGGCCCGGCGAGCTCGCGCTGGCGTGGCTGCTCACCCGGCCCGCGGTGACGGGCCCGATCGTCGGCCCGCGCACCACCGAACAGCTCGCCTCCGCGCTGCGCGCCGTCGAGCTGACGCTGCCCGCGGAGCTGCTGGCGTCCCTCGACGAGATCTTCCCGGGCCCCGGCCCGTCGCCGGAGGCCTTCGCCTGGTGAGCGCACGCGCCCGGCGGCCGGAACGTCCTCGGCGGCCGGGCGCCCGGCCAGGCCCTGGCTAGCGCACGGCCGCCGCCACGATCACCACGATGAGCAGCACGGCAAAGAGCCCGGACATGATCCGGTTACGGGTTTTGGGGTCCACCCAATGAGCGTAACCGGACCGGATCCGGGCGCTTCGGCGGCCCGGCCCCGGTCAGTGTCCGAGGGGCCAGGACGCCAGCTTCTCGTAATGCGGCTGGCGGCCGGCGATGCCCGGCTGCGGCGGATGGCTGCGCATCAGCGCCAGCTCCCGCACCGTCCACGCCGTGCCCTCGAAGCCGTCCATCCCGGCCGCGAACGGGGCGAGGCGCTGGTCGCTGCGGTTGCGGGCGAGCGTGAGATGCGGGTGGTAGGGACGGTACGTACGGTGCGCGGCCGCCGTCAGACCGGCCCGCCGCCCGGCCGCCTCGGCCGAGTCGGCCAGCTTGCCCATGACCGTCAGCCCGCCCTCGCCGCCCGCCCACAGCACCCGCTCGTCGAACCGTCCGCCGCCCGCGATCCGCAGCTCGTACGGCTCCTGCCGCCGCGCGGCCCGCGCCAGCCGCTCCTGGAGGTCGGGCAGCACCTCGTCCGCCACCTCCCCGTAGAAGGCGAGCGTGAAGTGCCAGCCGTCCTGTCCGGTCCAGCGCAGCCGGTCGGCTCCGGACAGCGCCTTCAACCGCGCCACCTCGTCGGCCAGTTCATGGATGACGGCGTCGGGGGGCAGCACGGCGGCGAAGAGTCTCATACCTGCCAGTCTCGCCCAGGCGGCGGCCGGGGACCCTCCGTATACGGCATCTCACGCCGTCACGGCGACCCGCTTCGCGTCGGCTTCCCCGGCCTCCCGGGACGCCCCGTCCTCCGCGGACTCCACGGTCTCACCGGCCTCACCGGTCTCCCCGGCCGCACCGGACTCCCGGGCCCCGGGCACGCTCCGTGCCACGAACGCCACATGCCGCTTCCCCCGCCGCAGGTCTATCTTCAGCCGCAGGCCGCCCATCCGGGCGAGGATCAGGCCGATGGCCGCCGCGGCCGCGGCCGAGACCAGACCGCCCGCCAGGAAGCCGATACGGGCCCCGAAGGTGTCCGTGACCCAGCCGACCAGCGGCGCGCCGAGCGGCGTACCGCCCACGAAGACCATCATGAACAGGCTCATCACCCGGCCGCGCATCAGCGGATCGGTGGCCATCTGGATGCTGGAGTTGGCGGTGACGTTGATGGTCAGGCCGAAGACGCCGATGGGGGCGAGCAGCGCCGCGAAGACCCAGATCGACGGGGAGAGCGCGGCCACCACCTCCAGGGCGCCGAAGATCAGCGCCGAGCCGACCAGCAGCCGCAGCCGGGAGGTGGCGCGCCGGGCGGCGAGCAGCGCGCCGATCAGCGAGCCGGCCGCCATCAGGCCGTTGAACAGGGAGTACGTGCCGGCCCCGGCGTGGAAGACCTGGGCGGCGAACGCGGTCAGCCAGATCGGGAAGTTGAAGCCGAAGGTGCCGATGAACCCGACCAGGACGATGGGCCAGATCAGCTCGGGGCGCCCGGAGACGTAGCGCAGGCCTTCCCGCAGCTGGCCCTTGCCGCGCGGGACGGAGGTGGCCTTGTGGAGCTCGGACGTGCGCATCATCAGCAGGCCGATGATGGGCGCCAGGAAGGACAGGCCGTTGAACAGGAAGGCCCAGCCGCTGCCGAGGGCCGTGATCAGCACACCGGCGACGGCCGGTCCGATCAGCCGGGCGGACTGGAAGTTGGCGGAGTTGAGGCTGACGGCGTTGCGCAGATCCGCCTGGCCGACCATCTCGGAGACGAAGGCCTGCCGGCAGGGGTTGTCGACGACGGTGACCAGGCCCAGGAGGAAGGCCACCAGGTAGACGTGCCAGACCTGCACGTGGCCGCTGAGGGTGAGCACCGCGAGGGCGAGGCCGGTCAGCCCCATGGCGGCCTGGGTGGCCAGCAGCAGCTTCCGCTTGGCGAAGCGGTCGGCGATCACGCCGCCGTACAGGCCGAAGAGCAGCATCGGCAGGAACTGCAGCGCGGTGGTGATGCCGACGGCGCCGGACGAGCCGGTGAGGCTCAGCACCAGCCAGTCCTGGGCGATGCGCTGCATCCAGGTGCCGGTGTTGGACACCACCTGGCCGGTGGCGAAGAGGCGGTAGTTGCGGATCCTCAGCGAACTGAACGTGCCCTTGCGCGGTGTGGCGGCGGGGCCGGCGGCGATACCCGGGGCGGCTGTGCTGCCCGGGGCGGTCGCGGTCGCGTCGTCGGAAACCGTGTCGTGGTGGGAGTTCGGTGCGGGGGCGGAGTGTGCTCCGGATCCCGTACTCAAAGTGGCTTCGCCTCCTCGGCCTGGGGTTTTACAGCTGTGCGAGCTTGTCCAGCACGGGAGCTGCGGCCCGTACCTTTGCCCACTCGTCATCGTCCAGCCCGGCGGCCAGCTCGGCGAGCCAGGCATTGCGCTTGCGGCGGCTCTCTTCGAGCATCGCCTCGGCCTGTTCCGTCTGCGTGACGACCTTCTGACGCCGGTCGTCGGGGTGCGCCTCGAGCCGGACCAGGCCCTTGGCCTCCAGCATCGCCACGATGCGGGTCATCGACGGCGGCTGCACATGCTCCTTGCGGGCCAGCTCGCCGGGCGTGGCGCGGCCGCACCGGGCGAGGGTGCCGAGCACCGACATCTCGGTGGGGCTCAGCGATTCATCGACCCGCTGGTGCTTGAGACGGCGGGACAGGCGCATCACGGCGGACCGCAGAGCGTTCACGGCGGCAGCGTCGTCGCCGCTGGACAGTTCCGGCATGGTCGTTAGCATAACTCATTACCTTTTCTAAGTAAAGCCGTGGGCGGGACCCGGCGAAGCGCCCCCCGATTTCCCCCTTCACTCACCCATTCGGGTGAGGACGCGGCCGAAATCCGCCCGCCTGAGCGGCTCGCACCGGGACCGTGTCCTCATGGGATCGAGAGTGCTCAGCGTGCGCGTGGACGGGGAGTTGCTGGAGCGCATTCGGCAGCACGCCGCAAAACGCGGAATGAGCGTCCAGGACTATGTGGTCCGGACGCTCATCCGCGATGACTTCGACGAACGCTTCCAGTCGTCGGTCGACGAGACGGAGCGGTTCTACGAGGCGCCGCCGTTGTGAGGCGGCCGCCGTTGGTTACTTGACGCCCAGCGCCTGCTCGATCGGATGCAGCAGGAAGTAGACGAGGAAGCAGAGCCCGACCACGTTCAGCAGCCACGGGATCTGCTTGAACCGTCCGGTCGCCGTGCGCAGCAGGATGTACGACAGCACGCCGATGCCGATGCCGTTCGTGATGCTGTACGTGAACGGCATCGAGATCACCGTCAGGAACGCCGGGATGCCGACGGTGAAGTCGCCCCAGTCGATGTCCTTGACGTTCGAGGCCAGGATCAGGAAGCCGACGACGAGCAGCGCGGGCGTGGCGGCCTGCGAGGGCACGACGGTCGCCAGCGGCGTGAAGATCAGCGCGAGCAGGAAGAGCCCGCCGGTCATCAGGTTCGCGAGGCCGGTCCGCGCGCCCTCGCCGACACCGGCCGTGGACTCCACGAAGCAGGTGTTGGCGGAGGCGGAGCCCGCGCCGCCGGCCGCGACCGCGATGCCGTCGACCATCAGGATCCGGCCCATGTTCGGCAGGTTGCCGGTCTCGTTGTCCAGCAGCCCGGCCTCCTCGCCGACGCCGATGATGGTGCCCATCGCGTCGAAGAAGCCGGACAGCAGCACCGTGAAGACGAAGAGGCAGCCGGTCAGCACGCCGACTTCCTTGAAGCCGCCGAAGAGGCTGATGTGGCCGATCAGACCGAAGTCCGGGGCGCCGATGATCTTCTCCGGGACGTTCGGGACGGCCAGCCCCCACGCCGCGTCCGGGATGTCGGCGACGGCGTTGATGATGATCGCGACCACCGCCATCGTCACCATGCCGATGAGAATGGCGCCCTTGGTCTTGCGCACGGTCAGGACGAACATCAGCACCAGACCGAGCACGAACACCAGCACCGGCCACCCCTGGAGCTGGCCGCCCTGCCCCAGGCCCAGCGGCACGGTGGTGTGCGCGGCGTCCGGGTTGCGGGTCACGAAGCCGGCGTCGACGAGGCCGACGAGCGAGATGAACAGGCCGATGCCGATGGCGATGGCCCGGCGCAGCCCGCCGGGGATCGCGTCCATCACCCGCTGCCGCAGGCCCGAGGCGACCAGGATCATCAGCACCAGACCGGCGAGCACGACCATGCCCATCGCGTCCGGCCAGCTCATCTTGGGGGCGAGCTGGAGCGAGACGACGGCATTGATGCCGAGGCCGGCGGCGATGGCGATCGGGACGTTGCCCATCAGGCCCATCAGGACGGTGCTCAGACCGGCCATCAGCGCCGTGGCGGTGACCAGCTGACCGTTGTCGAGGTGGTGGCCGAATTTATCGACACCGGCACCGAGGATGATCGGGTTCAGCACGATGATGTAGGCCATCGCGAAGAAGGTCGCCAGACCGCCGCGGAGTTCGCGGCTCACCGTCGACCCCCGCTCGGAGATCTTGAAGAAGCGGTCGAAGCCGTTCTTGGGCGGCTCGGGAGCCGGGTTCTTGAGAATGTCGACCGGCGTGGTGGCCGAGGGGGACATGCGGGACCTCAGTCGGACGGGCCTTGAATCAGGCGCAGTGGCCCAACAGCCCGGAACGCGAGCAGGGACAGGGCCAGGGACATAAACACAATCAACCGGATCAGCTTGGATGAATCAACGATTCAAACCCGCCAGACCCAGAAAGGTTCAGTATGAATAAACAATCCGTTGATCGCTATCTCCGCGCGTAGATGCTTGTGGCGTCCGGCCCGACCCTGGGGGCACCGGCCCGCGCCTGGGGACATACGCCCTCCCCGTAAGCTGACCCCCATGTGGAAGAAGTCCGAACTGCGCGAGGCCCCGGCGCCCCTCGAAGGTCCCGTCGTCGGCACGATCACCGGCGGCACCATCATCTGGTTCGTGCTCTTCCTCGGCCAGCTCCCCTTCTACGGCTGGTACGCCGACCACGACCGCGCCTGGCTGATCTGGACCTGCCTGGCCGGCGCCGGCCTCGGCCTGCTCGGCATCTGGTACGTCCGCAAGCGCGATGCCGCCATCAAGCGCGACGCCGCACTCAAGCGGGACGCGGCGAGCGACCCCGTCTGAGGGCCCACCGGCACCCGCCCCGGCAGGTGAACCGGACATTCCCCCCGTAACGTCGGGGACATGACGCACCGGGCGAGAGCCGAGGTCGACGGACCCGAGGACGGGCCCGGAGGCGGCCCCGGACCGGCCGCCGGGCGCCCCGGTGCCGAGGCCCCCGCCCGCCGCCCCGTCCCCGAAGCCGCGCACCCCGGCCTGACCGCCGCCGAGGTCGCCGAACGAGCGGCCCGGGGCGAGATCAACGACGTGCCCGTGCGCTCTTCCCGCTCCACGGCCGACATCGTCCGGGCCAACGTCTTCACCCGGTTCAACGCCATCATCGGCGTGCTCTTCGCGATCATCCTCGTCGTCGGCCCGATCCAGGACGGCCTGTTCGGCTTCGTCATCGTCGCCAACACCGGTATCGGCATCGTCCAGGAGCTGCGCGCCAAGAAGACCCTGGACAACCTGGCCGTCATCGGCGAGGCCCGCCCGACCGTACGCCGCGACGGAGTGGCCGCCGAGATCCCCACGTCCGAGGTGGTCCTCGACGACGTCCTCGAACTCGGCCCCGGCGACAAGATCATCGTGGACGGCGAGGCCCTGGAGACCGACGGCCTGGAGATCGACGAGTCGCTCCTGACCGGCGAGGCCGACCCGGTCCTCAAAAAGCCCGGCGACCCGATGATGTCCGGCAGCTTCGTCGTCGCGGGCGCCGGTGCCTTCACCGCCACCAAGGTCGGCCGCGAGGCCTACGCGGCCCAGCTCGCGGAGGAGGCGAGCCGGTTCACGCTGGTCCACTCCGAGCTGCGCACCGGCATCAGCCAGATCCTCAAATACGTGACGTGGATGATGATCCCCACCGCCCTCGGCCTCATCCTCAGCCACCTGCTCACGCTGGGGCTCCCCGCCGACGAAGCCATCCGCCGCATGGTCGCCGGCATCGTCCCGATGATCCCCGAGGGCCTGGTCCTGCTCACCTCCGTGGCCTTCGCCATCGGCGTCATCCGCCTCGGCCGCAAGCAGTGCCTGGTCCAGGAACTGCCCGCCATCGAGGGCCTGGCCAGGGTCGATGTGGTCTGCCTGGACAAGACCGGCACCCTCACCGAGGGCGGCATGGACGTCCGCGAAATCCGCCCCCGGAACGGCGCCGAGGAGCCGTACGTCACCCGGGTACTGGCCGCCCTGGGCGCCTGCGACCCCCGCCCCAACGCCTCGCTCCAGGCCATCATCGACGCCTACCCCGCCACCGACACCACCTGGACCGCGGCCGACACCCTCCCCTTCTCCTCCGCCCGCAAGTACAGCGGCGCCTCCCTCGTCACCCCCGACGGCGACCGCACCACCTGGCTCCTGGGCGCCCCGGATGTCCTCCTGCCCTCGGGCGACCGGACCCTGGCCGACATCGACACGCTGAACGCCCAGGGCCTGCGCGTGCTCCTCCTGGCCGCCACCGACCACGCCCTGGACGACCCCGAGGTCACCGCGGCGGTCCGCCCCACCGCCCTCGTCGTCCTCGAACAGCGCCTGCGCCCCGACGCCCGCGACACCCTGCGCTACTTCGCCGACCAGGGCGTCCAGGCCAAGGTCATCTCCGGCGACAACGCGGTGTCGGTGGGCGCGGTGGCCGGCACACTCGGCCTGCCGGGAGCCGACGCCCCCGTGGACGCCCGCAGCCTCCCCGCCGATCCGGCCGACATGGCCACCGTCCTCGGCCGGCGCACCGTCTTCGGCCGCGTCACCCCGCAGCAGAAGCGCAACATGGTGGCCGCCCTGCAGTCCGACGGCCACAACGTCGCCATGACCGGCGACGGCGTCAATGACGTCCTCGCCCTCAAGGACGCGGACATCGGCGTCGCCATGGGGGCCGGCTCGGAGGCCACCCGCGCCGTCGCGCAGATCGTCCTCCTCAACAACAGCTTCGCCACCCTCCCCTCGGTCGTCGCCGAGGGCCGCCGTGTCATCGGCAACATCACCCGGGTGGCCACCCTCTTCCTCACCAAGACCGTCTACTCGGTCCTCCTGGCGATCCTGGTGGCCGCCTGCCAAATCCCCTACCCCTACCTGCCCCGCCACCTGACCCTGCTGTCCACCCTCACCATCGGCGTCCCGGCCTTCTTCCTGGCCCTCGCCCCCAACACGGAACGCGCCCGCCCCCACTTCGTCCGCCGTGTCATGCGCTACGCCATCCCCTCCGGCCTGATCACCGGCGCCGCCGCCTTCGCCACGTACCTCCTGGCCCGCGGCTACTACACCGGCCCGAACGCCCTCCCCGCGGAAACCAGCGCCGCCACCCTGACCCTCTTCCTCGCCGCCATGTGGGTCCTCGTGATCATCGCCCGCCCCTACACCTGGTGGCGGATCGCCCTGGTCCTGTGCATGGCCCTGGGCTTTGTGATCGTCCTGGCCACACCCTGGCTGCAACGCTTCTTCGACCTGAAGCTCGTCGGCACGACCATGCCCTGGACCGCCGTCGCCATCGCCGCCGTCGCCGCCGTACTGCTGGAGATCACCTGGCGCTGGGTCGCCCGCCGCTTCCCCGCCTGAGGAATTGGCGACTCCGCTCACCTCCCCCTAGGGTTCATGCCCATGACATTCAATGCGGGGGACCTGAAGTACGAAATCCTGGCCAGGGGCCACCACCACGGCGGCGGCGGCACCTACTCCAGCACCGGCGACGGCACCATGGAGTGGTGGATGTGGGTGATCCTCGCCATCGGCGTGATCGCCATCCTCTGGAGCGTGGTCAAGAAGTTCACGAACTGACCTGACGCACCTGCCGCTCACCCCAGGGGCGCGGCCCAGCTCCACACATTGGGCCGCGCCTTTCGGTTTCCTGCTCCCGGCTTGAGCGCCTGTTGAGCGATGGGGAGCAAGCGAGTTACGGACGTCGGCCCGCACAGGCGACACCGAGCTCGCCTCCGCAATGTCCCAACTTAGGCGCCCACTGCTTCGCCGAGGATGTCCGCAACCGGTTGAGCCAGAGGGCAGCGGATCGATCTCGCCTTGAAGCCTTGATCAATTCAACCTTGCCCAGCCTCCAGGCCCCTGAGAGCCGTAGAGCTATACCGGCTCTACGCGGAGTTTAATTTCATGGTTATGCTCGACATGATCCACGACAACTCCTTCAATCAGGTCTCCTATATCCGGCCATTCCTCTCGAGATGCCATTTTCCCATTGGGGAGATAGGATCCAGCGTCAACCACGACAGCGACATCGGGAAATTCGGCAAGTCGCACGAAGAAGCCAAATCCGCTGTGCCGAACGACAGATCCTTGCGCGCGCGCACCAAACGGGAGATGCCGCTTCACCTCTCCCCATGCGTGATCATCAATCATCCGTGACGAACCTCTTTCATATCCGGTGCCAAGTTCTCGGGTACGTGTTCAATTGTGCTAGATCTTCGTGCGGAATCGGGACTTCCATAATCGGCCCACCCTCATACGGCCTTTCATGTTTCTGGAAGTAGCGCCTGTAGTCTTCGGCGGGTATTTCTATCTCAATCAGGCCTTCACCGTAAAACTTTGCGTATTTGTTGTAAACCATATCGGCGTCATTCTTTGCGAAATATGCGCACCCGTCCATCCCTGACGGATGATTTTTCCCTCCGGGGAAGTCCTCCGGTAGGTACCCGTTGTCCTTCTGATGCTGCCCCAATCCTTTCTGAGGAGCCTTGAACAGATATACTGGACGCTCGCCCTCGTAAGGCGCAAGTCCGAGAGGGTCGAATGCCGCCAACGGGTTGCGCACATAAGCGACCGGATTATCGGATGGAGCCAGACCCAACGGATCTGGTGACAGGTATCGCCCCGTTACCGGATCACAATGCCGGAAATAATTGTAGTGAAGCGATGTCTCCGGATCGAAATACTGCCCCGGGAATCTCAGTGGTGTGTACGCCGTGGCTTCGCGGTTCCATTGCGTGGCTCCCCAGAGGGTTGACCGGGCGCGCCAAGCAATGTTTCCGGTTTCCGAGACGAGCGCAGTAGGACTGCCAACGAGATCGGTAACAATGGCGAAGAAGCGCTCATCGACCTCCGACTGCGGCATCACAAGCGGATCCGAGTCGTTTAGCTTGCGTTCCCGTTGGATCAGCGGGGTAAAGCCCTGGTGATCCCACGTGAGAACAATGCCGCCGCCGGTCTGTTCGCAGAGTCTGTGACCATCCCAGGTGAAGTCCACCCGCTCTAGGACGGTTTGCTGATCTCCGGCGAAGCGCTGTTTCGAAGTACGGCGGCCGAGGGGATCGTAGGTGTACTTCCAGCAGGTGCCGTCGGGGGTGGTACAGGCAGTCAGACGGTCTTCCGCATCCCAAGCGAAACGCCATGTATCAGGCTTGCGGGAGAGGCGGATCTTCTGGCGGACGGTGGTGCGGCCAGCCGCGTCGTATTCGTAACGGATAGCTCCGGCATGATTGACGCGGGTGCCGGTGTAGGTGCGCTCGCCCCGAGCCTCGGGGACCGGGTGGCGATCCGGCCAGGTGGCGTGTGTTTGGTTTCCGGCTGCGTCGTACGCGTAGGCCTCGGTCCAGTTGCGGGCGGAGACAGTGGTGACCCGGCCGCCCTTATCGAGTTCGAAGCGGCGAACACCGCCGAGATGATCGTCGATACCAGTGAGGTAACCGTCCGCGCGGTAGGTATAGGCCTGGTGTTGGAGGGTTTCGGAGGCAAATGTGACGTGCTGGTCGGTGAGTCGACCCACGGCATCGAATTGGTTGGCGAAGGCGAGGTCGCCAAGGGCGCGAGAAACCTCCTTCCCTAGCGCATCGTGTTCGAAAGCCACGGTGCGGCCGGAGACGTCAAGCCTGGTGCACCGCCCTGCTGCATCGTAGGTCCATTGACTCAGGGCGCCGGTGGGCGTGGTGCGAGATATGCGGCGCCCGAGAGTGTCATAGGTGAATGTGGTGGTGCGGCCGTTCACCGTCTCGGCGAGGAGTTGACCGAACTCATTGTGACTCTGGATGAGTTCGCTGTCAGGGGCAATGATCTGGGCCAGTCGCCCGGCTGCGTCGTAGCTGAAGGTGGTGAGCTCGCCGTCGACGTCCTTGGTGACTATGCGGCCCAGCGCGTCGTGGGTGAAGCGGATCGTGTGGCCGAGTGCTGTGGTGCGTGAGGTCAGTCGGCCGGCTGCGTCGAGTGTGTAGGTCTGGGTGCGGTTGTCGAAGTCCGTTTCGGATATCAAGCGCCCGGCGTTGTCGTACTCATACCGCCATGTCAGACCCTGAGGGTTGACGACCTTCATCAGTTTGAGTTCGGTGTCATGGATGAACTCGTGACGTGCACCGTCCGGGTCAGTGCGCGCCTTCAGCTGGTCGAAGTGGCCGAATTCGAAGGTGGTGACCTGGCCCAGGGAATCGGTGTGGGTGGTGCAGTTGCCTTCGCCGTCGTAGGTCCAGGATTCCGTCGTCGCATCCGGGTTGAGGCGGGCCGCAAGGTGGCCTTCCGGGGTCCACTGGTAGTGGGTGGTGTTGCCGAGAGGATCAGTGACGGAAGTGGTGCGGCCGTAGGCATCCCGGTGAAAGGTAGTGACGGAGCCGAGCGGGTCGGTGACGGTGCACGGGAGACCCGCAGCGTCGCACTCGATGCGGGTTGTGTTGCCGAGGGGGTCTGTGACCGTGGCGAGGTGGCCAAGAGCGTCGTGGGTGAAGTGGCTGGTGTTGCCTGCGGGGTCAGTGACGGACGTCCGGTTGCCCTTGGCGTCGTACTCCTGGCGGACCGAATGGCCATCCGGGCCGATGACATGTGCCGGCAGGCCCAGGTCGGTGTAGGTGGCGGTGCTGGTGGTGCCGTCCGGGCCGACGACGGAGACGAGGTGTCCGCCGTCGTCGTAGGTGAAGTGGGTGGTGACACCCAGCGGATCGGTGATCGCCAGAGGCCGGTCGGCGGCGTCGTAGGTGGTGCGGGTGGTGTTGCCGAGCGGGTCGGTGACCGCGATGACCTGGAGGCGGTCGTTGATCAGGTACCGGGTGCGGAAGCCTTCACCGTTGGTGTGGGTGGTTGTCCGGTGCCCGGTTTCAGGGTCGACGTCGCCGTAGATGAATCGGTTGGCGATGTGGCCTTCGGCGCCGGACTGGGCGGTGCAGCGATGGCGTGGGTCGTAGGTGTACTCGTAGCGGGAGTCGTTGGAGTCGACCCAGGCGGTCATGCGGTGGTCGGCGTCGTACTCGAACCGGGTGACGGCGCCGGTGGAGTTGGTGACGGTGGTGAGGTTGCCGTCCTCGTCGTGTCCGTACGAGCGGATCAACTGGTCGGAGCCGTCCTCGGCCGCACCGGCCAAGTGCAGTGCGGTGAGGCGGCCTTCTTCGTCGCAGGTCAGCTTGAGTTCGTAGCCGGCGCTGTGGCGGATCGCGTACGGGATGCCGGTCTCATCCGCGTAGTCGAAGGTGATCCGGTGGCCGTTGCGGTCGGTGATCTCGTCGGGCAGCGCGATGCCGGGGGCGTGCAGGGCGTCGCTGAAGTAGCGGGTGTGCCCGGTCTCGGGGTCGTTGACGGCCCAGTCGTCCTGGAGGGTGCGCATCAGGGGCCAGCGAGGGCCGTGCCGGGGGAGTACCCGTTCGCCGGTTCCCGGGACCGGGTAGCGCAGCAGCATTCCGGTCTCGGTGACGAAGATGATCTCTTCGGTGCCGATTTCCAGCCGCTGGTCGATGGTGGAGGACCAGGATGGACCGATGTGGCGCCCGATGCGGGTCGAGGACTCGTATTTACGGGTGAAGGCGAGCGGCAGGGCACCGGGCAGGGAGATATCGGTCTGGGCCAGGAACACCTTGCCCGTGGCCAGGTCGACCGGGTCTGTGCCCTCCGTCTCCTTCGTCTCATCCTTGCGGGTCTTGTCGTGCGCGTTGCCGGCTCCGGCTTCCTCATGGGCCCCGCCGGACCGGCCACCGCCCGATTCGCCACGGCCCGGCCGGCCGCCGCCGCCCGTGCCGTTGGGCGCGTGCGGCATGTCCTCCTTGCTGCCCTTGAGGTGCTTGCCGAATGCCTCGGCCTGCTTGGCCTCGTTCTCGGCGTGGTTGGCTGCGACCTTCTTCATCCGGTGACCCGTCCCGTGGTACAGGTCCTCGACCGCCTTGCCCGCATCCTTGCCCAGCGTCGTGCCGAGCTTTTCGGCGGCGTGCTCCAGCGCCTTGACGATCGGATTGCTCATTCGAAGCTCGCCCCCGCAGCCTTCGTCTCGAATTCCGCGGCATGCCCGGCCACCATCCGCGCATGGCCGTGCATCTTCTCCGCGCGTGCGTGCAGCGCCTCCGGGTGGATCGAGAAGCTCTCCCCCGCGCTGCCCCCGCCTCCGCCCGCGGAGACACCGAGGGCGGACTCGGCGGCCTGGAAGACCAGGCCGCCCACCGCCTTGCCCACCGTCTCCACCAGTGGGTCGATGGCCGCCTCGATGACCTGGCCGATGATGTACTGCTCCAGCTGCTGGACCAGGTAGTCCATGAGCTTCTCGGCGGCCTCGACGACCAGCGCCTCGGCCGCTTCTGCGATCCCGAGGGTGGCGACGGCCGCGGCCTGGTCGGCGATGAACGTGATGGCCAGCACGGTCAGTTCGGCGATCGCCTCCACCTTCATCGCCACGATCGTGTCCGCCGCGATATCCAGAGCCGTCGCCACCGTGTGACAGGCATTGACCAGCTCCGTCATATGGCTGTCGGACATCTGGCCCCACTTGGCCAGCAGGGCTTCGTACGACGCGCCCTGATACACGTCCTCCAGCTGTTTGACCGTGGCCGTGGATTCCTTGTGGGTGTCATCCAGCTTCTGCGCGAAATCCCGCACGTGAGAGCCGAATTCGCGGACCTTGTCCTCGTCGATGTTCGGCCAGTTCACCCCGATGAACTGAAGGAACGACACCACCTGCTCAGGCAGCTCGATCGCCATACTGATCCCCCCCTCAGTAGCGTCTCCGGCCAGCCCATCAGACGCTGTTCAAGGAGGCGCAAGGAGAGGGCAAACAAACGCTCTAAGGGGAGTCAGAGATATTCCTATTGGCGGGAATTGGCGGAAAATCGCTGCTGGTTCAGGCCCCGACTTTTCTTGATCTTCTCGTCCTGGGCCCCGTGCAAATAGTCAGGGAACCCGTACGCGATCTCGTCATGTGACCCGTACGGAATCTCGCCGCGCATCCCGTACGAACGGGACCCGGCCCGGCCCCGGTCCGGCCCCGCTCCGCCACCCCCACGGCGCACCCGGACGCCGCTCCGGCTCTGCTCGCCCGGCCGGCGGGCCGGACTCCATCACCGTCGTCGAGGTCGGGGAATGTGCAGACCTGCCGACCGCCCGCCCGCAAGGCTGGCGCCCCCGCCCCGCTGCCCCTATGGTCCGTCCCCATGAAGCTCATTTCGGGGGACTCGGCGTACGAGATCCTGGCCCGCGGTCACCACCACTACTCCCACCACTACGGCGGCAGTCACGGGACCAGCGACGGCGTCATGGACTGGTGGGAGTGGCTGATCCTGGGCATCGGCCTGATCGTCGTCGTCTGGGCGCTGGTGAAGAAGTTCAGCTCCGACTGACGCCCCCCGCGCGGACAGCGGGCCCCGTCAACGTGCGGCGGGGCCTAGGCACGCCTGACCGGCCTCCGGTCAGTCGAACCACCGTGCCTCCGCCAGCTCCTCCCCCCGCTCCGGGTCCTCCAGCAGGGCCGCGACCTCGAAGCGGCGGGGCCACTGGGCGGCGGCCCAGGAGAGGCCGGCGGCGACGCCTTCCAGGGTGGCGGCGTGCAAGGTGGCGTCGGGGGTCCAGCGCCAGTCCAGTTCCGTGCCGTCCGCCAGCACCAGTGCCTCGTGCTCGATGTACGAGGCGGGAGTGGCGGGGCCGAGCAGCACGCGCACCGGCTCCGGGACGTCGTGCCGGACGCCCTCCGACCGGACCTCGGCGGTGACGGCCTCGCTCAGGCGGCGGACCTGGAGGAGTTCGGCCAGTTCGGCGGCGCGGGACGGGCGGACCGGGAGGAGCGGGAGGTCGGCGGCGAGCGGCATCAGGTCGGGGGCGTCGGCGACCAGTGCGGTGCCCGCGTCCACGACCTGGATCTCGCCGCCGACCACGGCGCGCAGCTCGTCGGGCAGGGTGACGTCGTCGGGGTCGAGGTCGGTCAACGCGCCGTAGAGGGCGTGCAGTTGGGCCGCGCCGACGGCCGCGTCCGGGTCCGTGAGGCGGGCCAGGAGTTCCGCCGCGCCGCCCGGCTCGTCCAGCAGCGCGGTGAGGGACGTACGGACGCCGAGGGCGCGCAGGACCTGGTCGTCGACCTCGCCGGCGTCGGCGGATTCGTAGAGGCCGGACAGGAGCGGGTCGCCGCCGGCCGCGCGGAGGCCCGCGGGGCGGCGGCCGTCCAGTACGGGGTGCCCGCGCAGCCACCAGGCGGTGTAGGGGCGTACGGACTCCGTGGTGCCGTCGGGGAGGAGGACCCGTACGGGGGTGGTCAGGGCGTCGCGCAGGGGTGGCTGGGAGAGCATGGCGAGGACCTGGGGCCAGCAGTCCTCGTCGACCAGGTCGAGATCGCGCACGGCGACCAGCTCCGTGACGACCGGGGGGACCGGCGTCCCGGGCAGGCCGTCGAGGATGTCCTCGCACCACACGTCCACGGCGTCGAGGAGCCCCGGGTCGTCGGGTTCGGCGAAGTCCCCGTCGCGCGGCTCCAGTTCGTCCGGGTCGAGGACGACGTCGGCGGCGCGGACGAGGGCGAAGGCGGCCAGGACGCCGACGGCGGTCAGCGGCTGCTCGCCCCAGCGGTCGGCCAACTCGGCGTCGCAAGCCGCGAGTTCACCTTCCCGGATGACGCGTTCGAAGGGGCTGCCGGGGAAGACCAGCTCCCCGGCCGGGGCCAGCTCGCCGTCCTCGTCCGGCAGCGCCAGGGCGGCCAGCCAGGGCTCGTCGCCGGGGGCGAGGTTGGCGTCGCGGACCAGGCCGAGGACCGCCTCGGCCAGCTCCTCGGCGCCGAGCGGCGCCCCGATGCCGCCGCCCAGCTCGTCCGCGAAGAGGTCGAAGGCGTCCTCATCGGCGTCGAGGGAGTTCTCCACGGCCGCCCGCACCTGGGGAGTGGTGAGCACGGCGCGCGGGGAGGCCGGGGTGGCGCCCAGTTTTTCCAGGAGGGGGTGTACGGCATCGGGGTGGGCGACCTTGAGGCCGAGGCGGGCGAGGGTGCGGTGCCGGGCCTCGGTGTCGCCGTTCTCGTAGGGGCCGCCGCCGGGCAGCGGCAGCAGGACCTGCCGGGGTCCGATCGTGGTCCGTACGCCGCCGCTCGCGCCGCCCGGTCCCTGCCCGGCCGCGGCGTCCGCTTCCCGCCCGCCCGACCCGGCGAGCGGTACCGGCAGTCCGCTGAGCCGGTCCGGGTCCGTACCGGCCAGCGCGTCATACAGGCGCCACCACCAGCCGGGCGCCCGCTCGACGCCCGCCAGCCGGTCCACCATCTCGCCGAGCGGCACCCGCGCCACGCCCAACGCCCGCAGCTCCGGGCGCCGTTCCAGACCCGCCGGCAGCAGGCTGGGGAACAGCTCGGACAGCACGCCGACGGTCGCCGCGCCGGCGCCCTCCAGCAGCTCGGCGTCCACGGGGCGCAGGACATAGCGCTCGGCGGTGTCCTCCTCCCCGTCCCACTCGGGCGCCTCCGCCGGCTCCTGGGGCGTACCCGCGCTCGGCAGGAAGCGCACCCGCGGCAGCATCTCCAGCACCTGGCGGCGCAGTTCGCCGTCCAGGCCGCCCTTGCCGAGGGGGCCCGGTACGAGGTCGAGGGTGCCGACGGAGACCGGCTGCCAGTCGCGCAGCAGGGAGGCGTAGGTGACGGCGGCCTGCTCCACCAGGAAGTCGGCCAGGGGTCCCGCGGCGACATGGCGGCGGGTCGGTTCGAGGGGGAACGACGCGATGAGCAGCGCGGGCAGACCGAGCGCCTCGTCCGTCGGGGTCGGCGCATGCACCACGGCGGCGGTCGAGGGACGCACCGGCGCCCCCTCCGCGTCCACCGGCACCGCCCAGGTCACCGACCACACGGGGCGCAGCCGCTCCTCGAGCGGCCGGTCGGCGAGCAGCGCCGGCTCCAGCGGGCCGCCGTCCGTGGCCACCCGCCAGCGGGTGGCGCCCCGCTCGCTGTCGTCGATCAGAACGTAATCGCCGTCCTGGCGGCGCCTCAGCTCCCGTACGCCGTCCCGGGTCTCGATCACGACCTCGGAGAGGCCCGGCAGGGTCAGCAGCAGGGCCGCGTCGACGCCGGCCAGCAGCCGCTCGGCGAGGTCCTGCGCCGCGCCGTCGCGCAGCGGCAGCACCACGGCGGTGTCGTAGCCCTCCGGCGCGCCGCCCTCCGCGGGCAGCGGGAGGCGCAGCAGCGGCACATGGCCGTCGCGGCGGCGCAGCTCGCCGCCCAGGCCGGGGCTGTGCGCGGCCACCTCCTGGGTCAGCGCGCGGGCCTCGGCGAGCGACCAGCGGACGCCGCCGGTACGGCCCACCAGCGCGGGCTCGTCGCTGACGGACAGCACGGCGGCGAACCCGACGCCGAACCGGCCGACCGCACCGGCCGCCACACTGCTCTCCCGCTTCGCGGAGGCCCGCAGCGTGGACAGCGATTCGACGCCGGTGGCGTCGAGGGGGGCGCCGGTGTTGGAGGCGACGAGGACGGCGGATTCGGTGTCGTCGGCGGCGTGCAGGGTCAGCCGCAGCCGGCCGGGGACGCCGGCGCGGGCGGCCGCGTCGGCGGCGTTCTGCGCCAGCTCGACGACGAGGCGGTCGCGATAGCCGCCCAGCGCGAGGTCTTCCTCGGCGTTGGCGTCCTCCCGGAAACGGGCGGGCGACGCGGCCCAGGCGTCCAGTACGCCGCGGCGCTGCCGCGCGGTCCCGAACGGGTCAGCGCCCTCGTCGACGCCCCGTACCCACGACGTACCAGCCACGTGTTCGTCTCCCTTGAGGTGGTCCTGCTGGGCCAGACGTTACCCTCCTGGGTTCGCCCCACGTTGCCGAGTGCGGCGCCGTGCCTCGTCTGTTGTTCTGGACCCGCCTTCGGCGGGATCGGGGGAGGTGGCGGGGTTGGCCGCGGGCCAGGGTGGTGGGTGCGGTGCCGGGCCTCCAGGACTTCGTCCCTACGGCCCGTCCCCTCCCGGCCGTTTCGCGGCCACCCCGGGGTGGGGGGTGAGGTCCGCTGTAGCCGGCCTGAGAGGTTCAGCGGGCGGCCCGTCTTGTACCTCCCTCCCCCGGCCGGAGGTCGACGACGTACGGGAGGCGTCAGGCCGTAGGGACGCAGTCCTGGAGGCCTGCCGCCGCACCCACCCCACACGCACACAACGACCGCCACGGCCAACCCCCACCCACGCCCGCCGAAGGCGGGCGCACCCCCACGGCGGGAAACCCGACAACGTGGGGCCCAAACCGGCGGCAGCCGCCTAGCTGTGGCCCAGCTCCTCCGCCGGCCCCGCGTCCGACACGGACCCGCCCGGCTCCGGACGCAGCGACAGCGGCTCGACGACGGTCTCGTCCACCACCGGCGCGGCCGGCCGCGGCGGTGCCGGCATGACGGCCGCCTCCGAATGCGCCCCGCAGCCGTACGCGAGGGAGACGACCCGGCCGTCCGCCGGGGCGAACTCATTGGCGCACACGCCGAAGGCCTGGCGCAGCGAGCCGGTGAGGGGGGTGAGGAAACCGCAGGTCATGCACGTGGCGGGGGCCGCCTGGGCCATCGGGGTCTTGGCTCCGTACGCCTCTTCCCAGCGGTCGGCCGCGGCGTGCAGGCCATAGCGGGAGAGGACGCGGGCGCGGCGCATGCCCAGTTCCTCGGCGACGGAGGCGATGCCGCCGCGCGTGGGGAGGGGCTGGGTCGCGGGTGAGCCCTCGACGACGTCGGCCTCCTCCGTGTCGGCGACGTCGGCGGCCATGCCCTCGGCGACCACGGAGTTCGGCGGCGGGCCGTCCTCGCCGGAGTAGCCGGGCTCCAGGCGCAGGTCCTCGGCCTCGGTGGGCAGCAGATCGCCGGGGCCCATGTCGCCGGGGCGCAGCCGCTCGCTCCAGGGGACCCATTCGGGGGCGAGGATCGCGTCGGGTCCGGGCAGCAGGACCGACTCGTCGACGGTGACGGTCTTGGCGCGGGAGGCCCGGACGATCGTCACGGCCCAGCGCCAGCCCCGGTAGCCGGGTTCGTTGCAGGCGAAGAGATGGGTGACGACACGGTCCGCGTCGGCGACGGCATCGATGTGGTCGCCGACCATTCCGGGAAGCGCGGTTTCCTCCGCCGCCGCCCGGGCAAGGTCGACCGCCTCGGCGCACAGACGGTCAGGGGTCCGGCTTCGCATCGCAGCACTCACAAGAATCGATTCTCTCTTCCACGCCGTCTCACGAGTGCGCCAGCCAAGGCTGTCCTGTCTGTCCGGACGACCGGCGGGGCCGGGGCGGGCGGAGCGGACCAGAGGACCGCGTCGACGTCCGCGCCCGATCGGTTTCGGTCGAGCGCACCTCTTACGTCCCATTCTGAGGGATAGCAACGAGGCACGCGGCCAAAAACGACCGCCGGTGGCGCGCTACACACGCTACCCCTTCAACGGTGTACGACCCCTCGGCGGGAGCGGCAAATGTCAGCGGCTGCTCGCAGAGGCCGCTGCGCCCCGCGCGGCAGGGCGGTGAAAGCGTCATCTCCCGGGCGAGTTGGGGCAATATGACGAGGTGGCCGGCCGAACAGGCGGGGACTCAGGCAACCGGGCCCGCCGGGCGGGCCGGGCGGCCGGCCGCGCGCTGTGTACACCGTTCACCGGGGCGGCCCGGGGGGTGCGCCGCGCGACCCGTGCGCACGGCGCGGGCGAATCCGGTCTGAGCAAGCTGATCGAGCTGCACGCGGTGAACTCCGCGGGCGACATGATGATCACGATCGCGCTGGCCTCGACGGTGTTCTTCTCGGTGCCGACGGATCAGGCGCGCGGCCGGGTGGCGCTGTACCTGGCGGTGACGATGGCGCCGTTCGCCCTGCTCGCGCCCGTGATCGGGCCGCTGCTGGACCGGGTGCCGCACGGCCGCCGGGCGGCGATGGCGGGCGCGATGCTGGCGCGGGCGCTGCTGGCGCTGACGATGTCGGGCGCGGTGGCGAGCGGCGGGCTGGAGCTCTATCCGGCGGCGCTGGGGGTCCTGGTGGCGTCGAAGGCGTACGGGGTGGTGCGCAGCGCGGTGGTGCCGCGACTGCTGCCGCCGCGGATCTCGCTGGTCAAGGCCAATTCCCGGGTGACGCTGGCGGGGTTGCTGGCGACCGGGGTGGCGGCGCCGGCCGGTGCCGGGCTGCATCTGATCGGGCCGAGCTGGCCGCTGTACGGGGCGTTCGTGGTCTTTGCGACCGGTACGTTCCTGTCGTTCTCGCTGCCGCACAAGGTCGACTCGGCGAAGGGCGAGCGGCGGGCGCGGCTGGCGTCCCGGGACACCGTCGAGGTGTCGGGCGCCAGGCCGCCCAAGCCGGGGCTGCGTACGGTCGGGCCGTCGGTGCTGCACGGCCTGCAGGCCAACGCCTGTCTGCGGTCGCTGTCCGGCTTTCTGACGTTTTTCCTCGCGTTCCTGCTGCGCGAGCATCCGCTGGGCGGGCTGGGCCCGGCGACGTCGCTGGGGCTGGTGGTGGCGGCGGCCGGGGGCGGCAATGCGCTGGGAACGGCGGTGGGCGCGTGGCTGAAAGCGCGCGGTCCGGAGGCGATCATCGCGGCCGTGCTGGGGCTGGCGCTGAGCGCGACGGTGCTCGCGGCGGTGTTCTACAACGTGATCGCGATCGTCGTGGTGCCCGCCGCGGCGGCCGCGGCCGGGCTCTGCCAGGCGCTGGCCAAGCTGTCGCTGGACGCCATGATCCAGCGCGATGTGCCGGAGGCCGTACGGACCTCGGCGTTCGCCCGGTCGGAGACGGCGCTGCAGATGTCGTGGGTGGTGGGCGGCGCCATCGGCATCTCGTTGCCGCTGGTCGGCATGGTGGGCCTGTCGGTGGCGGCGGGGCTGGTGGCACTCGGGGCGGCGCTGGCCGTACGGGGGCTGCTCGGCGCGGCCCGCCGGGGCGGCACGGCGCAGGCCCGGGTGGTCTGACCGGCAGGGCCGGGTGGTCCGACCGGCGGGTCCAGGTGGCCCGGCCGGGCGTCCGGGTGGACCGGCCGGCGGGCCCTGGTGGCCCGTCCGGCGCGGCACGCCGTACCCGCGCGTGGCGTGGGCCGAAGCGCCCGATAGCCTGCCCGTATGACCGCTGCGTTGATCTCCTGGGGCAAGGGCCGCCGCGCCGCTGCCGCCATTGGTGCCGTGTCCCTGGGCCTCCTCACCCTCTCCGCCTGTGAGAAGCCGACCGCGCTCGTGACCGTGACGGCCGGCGACTCGACGGTGTCGGCCGAGGCGACTCCCGGTTGCGACGGCAACGGCAAGCCCCTCGACAAGGTGAAATTCACTGCCTGCATCTCCAAGGAGGGCGGCAAGACGATCACCGTCAGCCCCGGCGAGAAGGTGCGCATCGGCGTGGAGCCGGACATCGCCGAGAACGGCTGGCTCGCGTTCGCCGGTGACAGCGGCCAGACCGTGCCGAAGACCCGCCAGACCTACCGCACGCTCGACAGCAGCAAGCTGTTCATCAAGCAGGACCCGCAGACCCAGCAGATCATCAACGTCGACAAGGTCACCCTGCAGGTCGCGGAGTACCCCAAGGGCGGCGGCCAGATCCCCTCGGCCATCTTCCACTTCACGCTGAAGCAGAAGGACTGACCGGCGCTGACCGGCACCGGGAACCGGCCACGCACGGCACGGAGCGCCTGATGCGCATCCTGGTCGTCACCGCGGTGGCCGCCGAGCGCGACGCGGTGTGTGCCGCGTCCGGGCCGTACGACGTGGCGGCGCTGCCCGGCGGATACGGCCTGCACCGGGCGCAGCGGCCCGCCGCCCAGGCCCCGCCGCTCGACGTCCTGGCCGCCGGTGTCGGCCCCGCCGCGGCGGCCGCCGGCACGGCCACCGCGCTGACCGCCGCCGCGCTCGCCGGCGAGCCGTACGGCCTGGTCGTCTCGGCCGGTATCGGCGGCGGCTTCGCGCCTCGGGCGCCCCTGGGGTCGGTGGTGGTCGCGGACGCGATCGTTGCCGCCGATCTGGGCGCCGAGACCCCCGACGGCTTCGTTCCGGTCACCGACCTCGGTTTCGGGACGGTGGCCCACCGCCCCGATCCGGCGCTGGTCAAGGCCGTCGCCGCGGCGGCCGGCGGCACGGCGGGCACCGTGCTCACCGTCTCCACGGTCACCGGCAGCGCCGCCCGCACCGCCGAGCTGGCGGCCCGTCATCCGGGGGTGCTGGCCGAGGCGATGGAGGGCTTCGGGGTCGCCGAGGCGGCCGCCGCGCACGGCGTGCCGGTGCTGGAGCTCCGTACGGTCTCCAACGCCGTCGGGCCCCGCGACCGCGCCGCCTGGCGGATCGGCGAGGCGCTCGCCGCCCTGACCGCCGCCTTCCGCACGCTGCCCGCAGCCTGTGCACCGTTTCCGAGGAGGAACCCGTGACCGAGACCCGGCCGCTGAACATCGCGTACTCGCCGTGCCCGAACGACACCTTCGTCTTCGACGCCCTGGCGCACGGCAGGGTCCCCGGCGCGCCGGAACTCGCGGTCACCTTCGCCGATATCGACATCACCAACGGCATGGCCGAGCGCGGCGAGTTCGATGTGCTGAAGGTCTCCTACGCCGTGCTGCCCTGGGTCCTGGAGGAGTACGCGCTGCTGCCGTGCGGCGGCGCGCTCGGGCGCGGCTGCGGGCCCCTGGTGCTGACCAAGGAGCGGGGCACGGCCGCCGACCTGACGGGCAAAACGGTCGCGGTGCCCAGCGAACGCTCCACCGCCTACCTGCTGTTCCGGCTGTGGGCGGCCGCCGAAGTGCCGGGCGGTGTGGGCGAGATCGTGGTGCTGCCGTTCCACGAGATCATGCCGGCGGTGCGCGACGGCAAGGTGGACGCGGGCCTGGTCATCCACGAGGCGCGCTTCACCTACCAGAACTACGGGCTCGCCTGCCTGGCCGACATGGGCGAGCACTGGGAGGCCACCACCGGCCTGCCGATCCCGCTCGGCGCGATCATCGCCAAGCGGTCGCTGGGCGAGCCGGCGCTGCGCGCTCTGGCGGCGGCGATCCGCAGTTCCGTACGGATGGCCTGGGACGACCCGGAGGCCTCCCGCCCCTATGTCCTGGAGCACGCCCAGGAAATGGACCCGGCCGTCGCGGACCAGCACATCGGGCTGTACGTCAATGAATTCACCGCCGACCTCGGCGAGGACGGCTATGCCGCGGTGCGCGGGCTGCTCACCCGCGCCGCGGCCGAGGGGCTCGTACCGCCCCTCGGCCGCGATGCGCTGAATTGTGTGTGAGGTCAGACGTCCAGCTGGTCGGCCACCGCACGGAGCATTCCGGCAATCTTCGCGCCGTGTGCCTTGTCGGGGTAGCGGCCGCGCTCCAGCTGCTGGGTGACGTTTTCCAGCAGCGTGGTGAGGTCCTGCACGATCGAGGCGAGCTCGTCCGGCTTACGGCGCTGTGCGGCCGCCACCGAGGGCGCGGGGTCCAGGAGCGTCACGGTCAGCGCCTGGTCGCCGCGCTGACCGGCGACCACGCCGAATTCGACGCGCTGGCCGGGCTTGAGTGCGTCCACGCCGTCGGGCAGTACCGACGAGTGCACAAAGACGTCGCCGCCGTCGTCGCGGGAGAGAAAGCCGAAGCCCTTCTCGCTGTTGAACCACTTGACCTTGCCGGTAGGCACGTCTGTCCTCGTCCTTGTACTCGTCGGAAAATGCCGGGAAAAAATGCTGGGAAAGAGATGGGCCGGGCCCGCTGCGGAATCTGCGGATCTGCGGAAGAAGCGGGTCGGGATAAACGGGTCTGGATAGCAGTGCAGCGGGTCACAGGACCCGCCACCACAAGGCTAATGGTCCGGTGCCCGGTGACAAGACGTCGCAGGGGGGATCCTGATGTGCTTCTGGCCCGGACTTACCCTGGTCAGGTGTCTGACGAAACGCCCCAGGCCGGGGATCTGCTGGTCCGAATCGGCGCGATCATGTTCCTAGTTGGCGCAGTGGCCACTCTCGCCACGGTGACGCCGCTGTTCCTCGGGACCGATCCGCTGCCATCCGTCTTCTACTGGGTATGCATGCTGATGGGCGCCGGGTTCGCGGTCGCCGCGGCGGGCGTGATCCGGTCCGCCAGGGCCCAGCGGCATCAGGCGGAAGCGTCCGCCAGCCCCGCGCCGTAGTAGCGATCCAGCCACGACGGGAACTCCGTCAGATCGCCGAGCACCACGTCGGCACCGGCCGCGCGCAGCTCCTCGGCGTCGCACGGCCCGGTGGCGACCGCGACGGACAGCGCGCCCGCGGCGCGCGCCCCGCGGACGTCGCCGGTGTGGTCGCCGACGTAGATCGACGCCTGGTGCTCGCGCAGCGCCTCGGCCTTGGCCTCCGCCCACAGCGAGCCGATGACGGCGTCCGCGTCGATGCCCAGATGCGCCAGATGCAGTTTGGCGTTGGGCTCGAACTTGGCCGTGACGACGACGGCGCGCCCGCCGGCTCCCTCCGCCGCCGGGCGCCCTGCCGCCTGAACGGCGGCGATGGCCTCACGCGCGCCGGGCATGGCCAGCGTCCCCGTGATGGCGTGCTCCGGATACAGCCCCCGGTAGACGTCGCTGATCTCCGCCACCCGTTCCGCCGGGAACCAACGCCGGATCTCCTCCTCCAGCGGCGGCCCGATCCGGCTGATGGCCGCGTCGGCATCGATGTACGTACCGGTCCTGGCGGCCAGCGCCTGGTAGGTGGCCTTGATGCCGGGGCGGGAGTCGATCAGCGTCATATCGAGGTCGAATCCGACCGTCAGGGGGTGAGCCATGTGGGTCATTCTCCCCACGTTGTCGGCCACCCCCGTTTCGGGGCCCCACGTTGTCGGCTGTCCCGCCGTGGGGGTGCGCCCGCCTTCGGCGGGCGGGGGTGGGGGTTGGCCGTGGCGGTCGTTGTGCCCGTGGGGGCGGGTACGGCGGCAGGCCTCCAGGACTGCGTCCCTACGGCCTGACGCCTCCCGTCCGTCGTCGACCTCCGGCCGGGAGGGGGAGGGGGAGGGGGACAAGACGGGCCGCCGGGTGCTGGTCCGGGCGCAACCCAGGGATGTCATCCCCCACCCCGGGGTGGCCGCGAAACCGCCGGGAGGGGACGGGCCGTAGGGACGAAGTCCTGGAGGCCCGGCACCGCACCCACCACCATCGCCCCGCGGCCAACCCCACCACCTCCCCCGATCCCGCCGAAGGCGGGTCCAGAACAACAGAAGAAGTACGGCGCCGCACCCGGCCACGTGGGGCGAACCCCGAAGGGCACGCGCACCCGGCAACGTGGGGCCTACCGGCCCCGGCCCCGCCCCCGGCGCAGGCGCCACAGCAAGAACCCCGCCGACCCCACCGCCGCCACCCGGGCCACCCCCGGCAGGGCGTCGAGGAAGCCCTGCCCCAGCAGGCCGGGCGCGAGTGGTTCGCCCCAGCGGCCGTCGAAGCGGCCCCACAGCCACACCATCAGCCCGCCGACGGCGGTCCCCGGCACCCAGAGCGCCGCGCACTTCGCCTCGCGCCGGGTCAGCCGCCGCGATACGTACGCCAGCGCCCAGCCGCCCCCGAGCGCGAGCCAGGCCCCGGTCACGGCACCGGCGAGCAGCAGCACCACGGACAGGGTGGGGATGGGGCTGAGCCAGGCCCACGGGGACGCCGGGGCCGTTTCGGGCGCTTCCTCAAGCTCTTCGGCATCCGCGTCCGGCTGGGCCTCGGGCTCGGGAGCGCGCCGCAGGCCGAGGGCGCGCCGCAGCATCCGGGGCAGCGGGCGCTTGCCGTCGCTCGCTGCCTGGTCGTCCTGGCCCCGCGCGTCCGCCGCATCCGGGTTGTCCGCTGCGTCCTTCCCGTCCTTGGGGCGGTCCCAGATCTCCGCGATCTCGATGCCGCCGACGAAACCGTGGACGGTCTCCTCCGGCGCGTAGGGCGAGGGGTCCACCCGCCACCAGTCCGGCGGATCGTCCGCGTCGCCCAGCTCGTCGGCGCCTGCCAGATGCGGCGGCGCGGCGGTCGGCTCCGGCTCCGGTTCGGCGGGCCGGGTGCCCTTGCGCAGGAAGCCGGGCAGCGCCGGGCCCGCCCCGTCGCGCGGTGCGGGCAGCTTGCCGGTCAGGGCGCCGCGCCAGGCCGGGGCGCGCGGCGGGGCCGCCGTCGGCCGGACCGTGTCCCCGTTGCCCGCGGCCGTCACCACGGCCTCCGGCGTCCCCAGCCGCGACAGCATCCGTTTCACGCCGGGGACCGTGTCGGCCTTCTGGGCGTCGATCTCCGCCCGCAGCCCGGCCACCAGCCGCATCCGTGCGGCGGCCGGCAGCCCGCGCTGCTGGGCCAGGTCTCCGACCCGGCTCAGATAGTCAAAGACGAGCTGATCGCTCTCGATCCCCACGACATAACCCCACGAAATCCCCTGCGGCGTCCGCTGGTTGCTGCTCCGACCGTACCGTCCGGCGGGATGGCGTGCCGTCGTGGACGGGCGCGCCATGCGTGCGTCCCCGGGCGCCCCGTCCGCCGGACGGTGCCCTCCGATCCCTCCCCCCGCTAACGTAAGACGAATGACCGATACACCCCGCACCCTGGCCGAGGAGCTCAGAACCCGCACCGACGGCGGGCTCATCGGCCTGCTGCGGGCCCGGCCCGACCTGCTCAATCCGGTGCCCGGGGACGTCACCCAGCTCGCCACCAGGGCCGGGACCCGGGCGTCGGTGGTGCGCGCCGTGGAGCGGCTGGACCGGTTCGCGCTGCAGACCGCCGAGGCGCTGGCGGTGGCGCCCGATCCCTGCCCGTACGGGACGCTCGCGGGGCTGATGGGCGGGGACGCCGGGGACGCGGCGGTGGCCGCGGAGCTGCCCCGGGCGGTGGCCGCGCTGCGGGCGCAGGCGCTGGTCTGGGGGCCGGACGACCGGCTGCGGCTGGTGCGTACGGCCCGTGAGCTGCTCACTCCGAGCGCCACGCATCCGTCCCCGACCGGGCTCGGCCCCACGGTGGCGGAGGCCATGGCCGGGACGTCGCCGGGTCGGCTCCAGGAGATCATCGCCGCGGCCGGGCTGCCCGCGACCCATGACCCGGTCACCGCCGTGGCCGCCCTCACCGGCCTTTTCTCCGACCGGACCGCCATGGCGGCGCTGCTCGACACCGCGCCGGCCGAGTCCGTCGCCGTCCTCGACAAGCTGCTGTGGGGCCCTCCGTACGGCGGTGTCACCGACCGTCCGGCGCCGCATCTGCAGTGGCTGCTCGACCGGGGTCTGCTGATCCCGGCGGGCGCGCGCAACGTCGTCCTGCCCCGGGAGGTGGCCCTGCATCTGCGCGCCGGGCGCGCCCACCACTCCCCCGAGCCGCTGCCGCCCGCCCTCGCGCCGGTCACGGAACGCGATCCCCGGCTCGTGGACAACGCCGCCGCGAGCCAGGCGTTCACGACCCTGGCGACCGTCGAGGAGCTGCTCAAGGAGTGGGACCTGGGCGGGCCGCCCGTGCTGCGCGCCGGGGGCCTGAGCGTCCGCGACCTCAAGCGGACCGCCACCGCACTGGACACCACCGAGCAGCTGGCCGCCTTCTGGCTCGAACTCGCCTACGGGGCGGGACTGATCGCCTCCGACGGCGAGGCCGATGAGCGGTACGCCGCCACGCCGGCCGCCGAGGACTGGCTCCAGCTGCCCGACCACGAGCGCTGGGGCACGCTCGCGGCCGCCTGGCTGTCCGCGACCCGTACCGCGGGCCTGGTGGGCACCGCCGACGCGAAGGGCCGCGCGCTGGCCGCCCTCGGCCCCAACCTGGACCGTTCCCCGGCCCCCGAGGTCCGCCACCGCGCCCTCGCCCTGCTGGCCGACCTCCCGCCCGGCACGTCCGTACCCCCCGCGGCGGTGCTGGCCCGCCTCCAGTGGGAGCGGCCGCTGAGAGGGGCCGCGGCGACGAGGGCGGCGGGCGCTCCGGAGGCGACGCCGGGCGGCGCCGCGCCCCCGGAGTCCGACCTGCGCACCCGGATCGCCCAATGGACGCTCGAAGAGGCCGAGTTGCTGGGGCTGACCGGCCGCGGCGCGCTCGCCGCGCATGCCCGCCCCCTGGTCGAGGCCGGACCGGCCGCCGCCCCCGCCGAGCGCGCGGCCGCGACCGCCCGCGCCGTCGCCCTGCTCGCCCCGCTCCTCCCCGAGCCGCTCGACCACGTCCTCCTCCAGGCGGACCTGACGGCCGTCGCCCCCGGGCCGCTGCGCCGTCCGCTCGCCGAGGCGCTCGGCGTGCTGGCCGACGTCGAGTCCAAGGGCGGCGCGACGGTGTACCGCTTCACCCCGGGCTCGGTGCGCCGCGCCCTGGACGCCGGCCGCTCCGCCGCCGAACTCCAGGAATTCCTCGCCACCCACTCCCGTACCCCGGTCCCGCAGCCGCTCGCGTACCTCATCGACGACATCGCCCGTAAGCACGGCCAGCTGCGGATCGGCGCGGCCGCCGCCTACATCCGGTGCGACGACGACGCCCTGCTCTCCGAGATCCTCGCGGACCGGCGCGCCGCCGGCCTGCGGCTGCGCCGCCTGGCGCCGACCGTGCTGGCCGCGACGACCAGCCCCGACCAGCTCCTCGACGGCCTGCGGTCCATGGGCTACGCCCCCGCCGCGGAATCCGCCACCGGCGATGTGCTGATCGCCCGCACCGACTCCTACCGCACCGCGCCCCGTACGGCCCCGACCCCGGTGCCCGAGGGCCCGCCCTCCCCCGACGCCACGCTCCTGGAAGCGGCCGTGCGCGCCATCCGCGCCGGCGATCTGGCCGCCACCGCCGAGCGCAAGCCGCTGCACGCCCCCGCCCCGACCCCGGGCGCGCTGCCCCGCACCACCTCCGCCGAGACGCTCGCCACCATGCAGGCCGCGGTCCTCACCAGCTCCGCCCTGTGGATCGGCTATGTCAACGCCGACGGCGCCGCCAGCCAGCGCGTGATCGCTCCGGTACGCGTCGAGGGCGGCTTCGTCACGGCCTACGACCACACCTCGGACGAGGTCCGCACGTATCCGCTGCACCGGATCACGGGGGTGGCGGAGCTGGCGGACGACGCGGTGTGAGGGCCTGCCGTCCGCTCCCCGCTCATCGCAGGTCAGCGGCCCGGCCCGCGGTCGCCCCCGTTCCCCGCCCGGCGCCACAGCAGCACCATGCCGAGCGCCAGCACGGTCACCGCGACCAGCACGATGACGGCCTTGATCACGAGATCCGTCATGAGGTGCGAGAGCAGCTCGGACGAGTCCGTCGCGAGGTGCGTCGCCGCCGTGGCGAGAGTCGCCGTCGCAAGAGGTGTCATCGCCGGCCGCCCCTTCCGCCCGAGCGGCGGGGGCCGTCCTCCAGCCGCCGGGTGGCGGCCCGCACCGCCGCGCGCACCGCGGGTTCTGCGTAACGGCGGGCATCGTCGAACCTGCCGCGCCGCTTGAGGGTCAGGGCGACGGCGAAGACCACCAGGGCCAGCACCACGAGGCCGCCCGCGATCAGGCCGAACCTGACGAGCATGAAATTGAGATAGCTCTCCACGCTGCACTCCTTTTTATATCACGACTGTGATACGAAACAATTTATCACGGCCGTGATACAAAGGCTCCATGCCGAAGTACGTGGACCCGGACGCCCGCCGCCGCGAGGTCGTCGACGCCCTCTTCCGTGTCGCCGTCCGCGACGGCCTGCAACGCGCCTCCCTGCGGGCCGTCGCCGAGGAAGCCGGCCTCAACATCGGATCGCTGCGCCACTACTTCGCCGGCCAGCAGGAGCTGATGCGGTTCGCGATGCAGTCGATGCTCGACCGGGTCGGTGCCCGGCTGCTCCGGCGCGTCGAGGAGATCGGCGAGTTCGCCGGCCACTCCCCCGCCGAGCAGTTCCGGCTGGCGGCCGGGCTGCTGGGCGAACTCCTCCCGCTCGGGGAAGACCGCCGGGCCGAGGTCATCGTGTTTCTCGACTTCAGCGCGGCGGCCCGCACCAACCCCGCCTTCGCCGATCTCGCGGAACAGACCGCCACCGGCACCCGACGGCTCGTCCACCGCGTCCTGGAACGCCTCGCGGGGACCGGCGCCCTGGGCACCGGCCGCGACCTCGGCATCGAGACCGAGCGCCTGGCCGCGCTCCTGGACGGCCTGGGCCTCGGCGCCGCCCTGCACCCGCAGGTGCTCGCCCCCCACCGCTGCGCCGAGGCGCTGCGCGCCCACCTCGCGGACCTCGCCACCCCCGCCGCTTCCCCGGCCGGCGCCGAGGGCTGACGCCGCCCGCCGCGATCGCGGGCCGCGGCCGGTCCGAACGGCCCTCCCGTCCTGTCCGCCCGATGCGGCACACTGGACGTTTGGCCGCACTGTGCGGCCGGGAGCCGCGCGGCCGGCCGCCGGCCGGGAAGCGAAAGGCGAGGCGCGTGAACGGACCTCTCATCGTCCAGAGCGACAAAACGCTGCTTCTGGAGGTGGACCACGAGCTGGCGGACGCCTGCCGACGGGCCATCGCGCCCTTCGCGGAGCTGGAACGGGCGCCGGAGCACATCCACACGTACCGCGTGACGCCGCTGGGACTGTGGAACGCGCGGGCCGCCGGGCACGACGCCGAGCAGGTCGTCGATGCCCTGGTGCAGTTCTCGCGGTATCCGGTGCCGCATGCCCTGCTGGTCGACATCGCCGAGACGATGTCGCGCTACGGGCGGCTGACCCTGACCAAGCACCCGGCTCACGGGCTCGTGCTCACCACCACCGACCGGCCGGTGCTGGAGGAGATCCTGCGGTCGAAGAAGGTGCAGCCGCTGGTCGGGGCGCGGATCGATCCGGACGCGGTCGTGGTGCACCCGTCCGAGCGCGGGCAGATCAAGCAGACGCTGCTCAAGCTGGGCTGGCCCGCCGAGGACCTGGCCGGTTACGTCGACGGCGAGGCGCATCCGATCGAGCTGGATGAGGACGGCTGGGCGTTGCGGCCGTATCAGCAGCAGGCCGTGGAGGGCTTCTGGCACGGCGGCTCGGGTGTCGTCGTGCTGCCGTGCGGCGCGGGAAAGACGCTGGTCGGAGCCGGTGCGATGGCCCAGGCGAAGGCCACGACGCTGATTCTCGTCACGAATACGGTCTCGGCCCGGCAGTGGAAGCACGAGCTGGTGAAGCGGACGTCGCTGACCGAGGACGAGATCGGCGAGTACAGCGGGGCGCGCAAGGAGATCCGGCCGGTCACCATCGCGACGTACCAGGTGCTGACCACGAAGCGGAAGGGCGTCTATCCGCATCTGGAGCTCTTCGACTCCCGGGACTGGGGCCTGATCGTCTACGACGAGGTGCATCTGCTGCCCGCGCCGGTCTTCAAGTTCACCGCCGATCTGCAGGCCCGGCGGCGGCTGGGGCTGACCGCGACGCTGGTGCGGGAGGACGGGCGGGAGTCGGACGTCTTCTCGCTCATCGGGCCGAAGCGGTTCGACGCGCCGTGGAAGGAGATCGAGGCGCAGGGGTACATCGCCCCGGCCGACTGTGTCGAGGTGCGGGTCAATCTGACCGAGTCGGAACGGCTGACGTACGCGATGGCCGAGACCGAGGAGAAGTACCGCTACTGCGCGACGACGGCCAGTAAGCAGCAGGTGACGGAGGCGCTGGTACGGCGCCATCGGGGCGAGCAGACGCTGGTCATCGGGCAGTACATCGATCAGCTGGATGAGCTGGGCGAGCATCTGGACGCGCCGGTGATCAAGGGGGAGACCACCAACGCGCAGCGGGAGAAGCTCTTCGATGCGTTCCGGGAGGGGGAGATCTCGGTGCTGGTGGTGTCGAAGGTGGCGAACTTCTCCGTCGACCTGCCGGAGGCCACGGTCGCGATCCAGGTGTCCGGGACGTTCGGGTCGCGGCAGGAGGAGGCGCAGCGGCTGGGGCGGGTGCTGCGGCCCAAGGCGGACGGCCATGAGGCGCGGTTCTACTCGGTCGTCGCGCGGGACACCATCGACCAGGACTTCGCGGCGCACCGCCAGCGCTTCCTGGCCGAGCAGGGCTATGCGTACCGGATCATGGACTCGGACGAGCTGCTGGCGGCGGACGAGGACGTCTGAGGCGGGAGCGGTTTCCGGGCGGGGCCGGGCCGGGGGGTCTTGGCGCCGGGGCCGCGGCTCTCGCCTCGGGGCCGGGGCCGCCGGCGCAGGGCCGGGCGCCCGGCCCCCGTCGGCCCGGCGGCGTCAGCTCGTCCCGGCCCGGGTGCTCAGCGGCTCGGCCGCGCGGGGCGGCGGGATCCGGCCCGGGTCCGCGGGCCGGTCCGGGGCGGCGCGCGTCCACCAGACCAGCGCGGCCAGCAGCGCCAGCCCGAGCAGGGGGTACGGCGAGGCCAGCGGCTGCTGCCACCAGGGCAGATGCAGATCGAGGTCGCCGGCGTGCGGCACGATCCACAGGGTGCGGGCGGTGAAGGCGAGCGTGATCGTGGCCAGCAGCACCCGGCGCCAGAGGACATCGCGGGTGTGCGCGGCGAGCAGGGCCAGCAGCGGTACGCACCACACCCAGTGGTGCGACCAGCTGATCGGCGAGACCAGCAGCGCCGTGACGGCGGTGGCGAGCACGCCCCAGCTGTCGAGGCCGCGCCGCAGATAGACCCGGCGGGCGACGGCCAGCCCGGCGGCCCCGGTGAGCAGCGCCGCCGCCGCCCACAGCAGGCCCGGCTCGGGGTCGTGCAGGAGGCGGGCGATCAGGCCCTGGAGGGACTGGTTGTCGACGATCCAGGCCTTGCCGACCCGGCCCGTTTCGAACATCCGCCGCGTCCAGAACTCCACGCTGGCGCCCGGCAGGAACGCCAGGCCGATCAGCACCGATGCGACGAACCCGGCGAGGGCGGTGACGGCGGCCTTCACCCGTCCGGTGATCAGGAGGTAGAGGGCGAAGATCGCGGGGGTGAGCTTGATGCCCGCCGCGATGCCGGTGGCGAAGCCCTTGAAGCGGGCGCCGTCGGGGCGCGAGAGGTCCCACAGGACCAGGCAGGCCAGGGCGAGGTTGACCTGGCCGAAGACGAAGGTCTGGAAGACCGGTTCGAGCCAGAGGCCGAGTGCGGTGGCGGTGAGCACGGCGGGCGCGGCACCGGCGGCTTTGCGCAGGCCGGCGGCCTTGCAGGAGAGGTGGATCAGCAGGGTGAGCAGCACTGCGTTGACGAGCACGCAGACGACTTTGAGCGTGGCGAGCGAGAGCCAGGTCGTGGGGATGAAGAGCAGGGCGGCAAAGGGCGGGTAGGTGGCCGGAAGGTGCCACTTGGTGACCGTGAAACCGTAGAGATCACCGCCGGTGGCGGCGGCTTCGCCCTCCGCGCGGTAGACGACTATGTCGGACATCGGGAGCGGCACGACCTCGTACAGCACCCACAGGCCCGCGAACGACAGCATGAGCAGCGCCGCCGCGAGCGCGAGCCGGCGTGGGTGGGCAACGCTCCGTGCCCAGGTACGTTGCCAGGTCCGTCTCAGGGTCTGTCGCCACGTGCTGACCCCGGCCCTGTCGGCGGCAGACACCCGCTGACCCCTCCCTCGTCGCCCTGAGCGCGCTCTCCGCGGCGACGCTAGTGGATCGAGACCGACGGCCCGTAACGGTTTCCGGTCATCCGGATGTCGCAGTGGGGTCGGCCGCCGGCGCCGGATGGTGCGCGCTCGGGGCAGGTGCTGTCGCGGGGCGGGCGGGCACAGGTGCGGGTCGGGGAGGAAGGGCTTTGACGGACGTCAATCCTCGCCGTACTCCCCCAGCACCGCGACGCTGAAGGCCGCCGCGACGAAGACCTTGACGGCCCGGAGGGCATTGCCGATCACATGGTGGCTCTCATGGGGGTGCGCCGCGGCACCTGGGGAATCTGCGTCGGGGCCGAGGGCGGTGGCGCCCTTGACCGGGTTCAGGGACGTCGGGTGGACGGATGCGGGGTGAAAGGCTGCGCTGCTCATGCCTCAATGATGAATTTCACGCGATTGCCGCACATCGGTCCATGGGCCCATCCTTCCGGGCCTGGTTGTCCGTCTCAGGGGCTACCCCGACCCCTACGGGAGACCCACGGACGTAGGGGATGCCCCTCCCCCGCCGTAGACCGCCGCCGTACGCCCCTGCCGCCGTACACCCCCTCATACGCCGCTGCCGGTGAGCCCCTGCCGTACAAGGGCCTCCAGCCCCCCGCGGACCGCCGAATATCCATTGGCGCCCCTGATGGGTGCTGACTACAATCGCGCGTCTGCCCTGCCTCCCGTCGAGGAGTGCCGCCGGCCGGACGGAAACCGGTCGGCCCCGCCCGCGCCCGCCCTCCGCGGCACGCGGCCGCCGCTGTACTTCACCGGACATTTCCCACCGGAGGCAACGCCGTGCCCTCGCCTGCCCACTCCCCCCACCCGTCGCCCGGCACCGACCCGTCCGCCGGCACGGACCCGTCGCCCGGCACGGACCCGCTCCAGCGCGAGCGCGCGCACCTCGCCACCTCCCGCTCCGCCCTGCGCGCCATGCGCGAGGACGCCGAGGCGCTCAACATCGCCGATGTCACCGCGAACTGGGTCAACGCCGAGGTCCTCCAGGGCGAGATCGACGCCCGCATCAAGGCCCTCGCCGACCTCGCCCACACCCCGCTCTTCTTCGGCCGCCTGGACTATCTGCACGCCCCCGGCGTCGACCTCGCCGAGGGCGCCGACGGAGAGAGCTTCTACATCGGGCGGCGGCACGTCCACGACGCCGACGGCGACCCGCTGGTCATCGACTGGCGCGCGCCCGTCTCCCAGCCGTTCTACCGGGCCTCCAAGAAGGACCCGATGGACCTCGAACTGCGTCGCCGATTCGGTTACACCGGCGGCGAGTTGACCGCCTACGAGGACGAGCGGCTCACCGACCCGGCGGAGGCGTCCCACACCAGCCGGCTCCTCCAGACGGAGATCGAGCGCCCGCGCGTCGGCCCGATGCGGGACATCGTCGCCACGATCCAGCCGGAGCAGGACGAGATCGTGCGCGCCGGTATCGGCGGTTCGGTCTGCGTCCAGGGCGCGCCGGGCACCGGCAAGACGGCCGTCGGCCTGCACCGTGTCGCCTATCTCCTGTACGCCCACCGGGAGCGGCTGGCCCGCTCCGGCACCCTCGTCATCGGCCCGAACCGCTCCTTCCTGCACTACATCGAGCAGGTGCTGCCCGCCCTGGGCGAGCTGGAGGTCAAACAGGCGACGGTCGACGACCTGGTGGGGCATGTGGAGGTGCGTGGCAGGGACGAGGCGGCCGCCGCGACGATCAAGGGCGACGCCCGGATGGCCCAGGTGCTGCGGCGGGCCGTCCGCGCGGGCATCACCATGCCGCAGGAGCCGTGCGTGGTCGTCCGCGGCTCCCGGCGCTGGCGCGTGCCGGCGTATGAACTCGAAGAGATCGTGCGGGAGTTGATGGAGCGGGAGATCCGCTACGGGGCGGCGCGGGACGCGCTGCCGCAGCGGATCGCGCACGCCGTCCTGGTGCGGATGGAGCAGGCGGGCGAGGCGCCGGACGACCGGGTGCAGGACGCGGTGGCCCGTAACGCCGCCGTGAAGGCCGTGGTCAAGGCGGCGTGGCCGCCGGTCGATCCGGCCAAGCTGGTGCTGCGGCTGCTGGGCGACGCGGAATTCCTCGCCGAGCAGGCGGCGGACATCCTGACGCCCGAGGAGCAGAAGGCGATCCTGTGGGCCAAGCCGCCCCGGAGCGTGAAGAGCGCCAAGTGGTCCTCCGCGGACGCGGTGTTGATCGACGAGGCGATGGACCTGGTGGAGCGCACCCACTCGCTGGGCCATGTGGTGCTCGACGAGGCGCAGGACCTGTCCCCGATGCAGTACCGGGCGGTGGGCCGGCGCTGTACGACGGGTTCGGCGACGGTGCTCGGCGATATCGCGCAGGGCACGACCCCGTGGGCGACCGACACCTGGGAGGAGGCGCTGGCCCACCTGGGCAAGCCGGGTGCGGCCGTCGAGGAGCTGACCCAGGGCTTCCGGGTGCCGCGCGAGGTCATCGCGTACGCGTCCCGGCTGCTGCCGGCCATCGCCCCCGACCTGACGGAGGCCACCTCGATCCGGGAGTCGGCCGGCGACTTCGAGGTCCGGCGGGTCGCGACGGAGGACCTGGACGCGTCCGTTCTCGCGGCGTGCGACGAGGCGTTGACGAAGGAGGGGTCGATCGGCCTGATCGCGGCGGAGGCCCGTATTCCGGTGTTGCGCGCGGCCCTGGAGGCGGCGGGGGTGGCCCCGCTCGCGCCCGGCGAGGAGACGTCCGCCGAGTCCCGCCTGACGCTGGTGCCCGCCACCCTCGCCAAGGGTCTGGAGTACGACCACGTGGTGCTGGACGAGCCCGCGGCGATCGTGGACGGTGAGCCGGACGAGCGGACCGGGCTGCGGCGGCTGTATGTGTGCCTGACGCGTCCGGTGTCCGGGCTGACGGTGATTCATGCGACGGAGCTGCCGGAGCAGTTGGCCGTGGGGGCCTGAGGGACCCCGGGGTCCCCGGGGTCCCCGGGGATCCGCCCGCGCCCCGCGCCTCAGGGACGGGGCGGGGCGTCCGCGACGGGTTCCTGCCGTGCGGTGCCGGCCGGCCGGTCCGTGATCGCTTCGGGCATCTTCGGCTCGTGCAGTGTGTGCAGCAGCAGCCGGCCGAGGAGGGGCAGGGCGATCAGCGGCGCCAGGGCGGTCTGCAGGGACGTGGCGTCGGCGAGGGCGCCGATGAGGGGGCTCGCGAGGCCGCCGACACTGACGGTCAGGCCCAGGGTGACGCCGCCGGCGGTGCCCATGTGCCGTGGCAGGTAGTCCTGGCCGAGCGTGACGTGCAGCGAGAAGGGCACGTACAGGCCGGCCGAGGTGAGCGCCACGAACAGATAGAGCGGCGGGCCGGGCACGAAGACGACGCCGGCGACGGCCAGGACGGTCAGGGCGTAGGACCACCGGACGACCGTGAGGCGTCCGTAGTGCGTGGCGAGCTTTCCGCCGGCCACCGTGCCCACGGCGCCGCCCAGGTAGAGCACGAACAGGGCGGCCGTACCGGACCCGGCGCCGCCGCCGGTGCGCTGGCGCACGTACAGCGAGATGAAGGTACTCAGACCGACGAAGACGATCGAGCGGCAGACGATGGCCCCGGACAGTTTGGCGAAGGAGGCCCAGTCGTCCCGGCCGGTGGCCTGGGCCGCGCGGCCGGTCGCGGGCGCGGCGGACGCCACAGCGGCGGCGGCACTCGCAGAGGCGGAGGAGGCACTCGCAGCGGCGGCGGCCCTGATCGCCCGCAGCGCGGCCGCGGTCAGCACCGCGCCCGCGACGGCCGGGACGATCAGCAGCGGGGAGGCGCGCAGGCCGCCGGCGGCGACGGTGGCGGAGACCAGCAGCGGGGCGGCGGCGAAGCCGAGGTTGCCGCCGAGGGAGAACCAGGCCATCGCGGTGTGGCCGCCGCGGCCTGCGTGGCGTGCCAGGCGGGCGGCCTCGGGGTGGTAGGCGGCGACGCCGATCCCGGACAGCGCGACCACCGCGAGGGTGAGGGCGTAGGAGCCGCCGACGCCGCTCAGGGCGACTCCGGCGCCGCCCACCAGCGTGCTCACCGGCAGCAGCCACGGCATGGCCCATTTGTCGGTGAGCGCCCCGAACAGCGGCTGCACCACCGAGGACAGCAGCGAGGCGGCGAGCACGATCCCGGAGGCCGCGGCGTAGGTGTAGGCCCGTTCGGAGACGAAGAACGGCACCAGCGCGGCCACCGCTCCCTGGTAGATGTCCACGCAGGCATGCCCCAGGGACATCAGCGTCAGGGGCCGGTTGCGCGAGGTCTGTTGTGTTGGCACCCGTTCATCGTCGCCACCGCACCGCATGGCGCGCTTCCGATAAAATGCCTAAGCATGCCGGTTATCCGCCACGAGCCCCAGGCGCCCACCCGCACCCAGACGCTGGCCCCGGGAGCGCGTATCGATGCGCACCGCCATGACGAGCACCAAATCGTCTACGCGGGCTCCGGCGTCCTGGCCGTCACCACCGACGCCGGCACGTGGTTCGCCCCCGGCACGCGCGCCATCTGGGTCCCCGCCGGCTGCGTCCACGCCCATCGCGCACGCGGCCACCTCGACCTGCACACGCTCGGCCTGCCCGCCGACACCAACCCCCTCGGCCTCGACGCCCCCACGGTCCTCACGGTCAGCCCGCTGCTGCGCGAACTGATCCTTGCCTACACCCGCAGCCCCCACACCGACGGCCCCGAGCGACGGCGGCTGCGCGCGGTCCTCCTCGACCAGCTGCGCGCCTCTCCCCAGCTGCCGATGCAACTGCCCAGCCCCACGGACCCCCGCCTGACGGCCGTCTGCGCTCTCCTGCACGACGACCCCGCGGACCCGCGCACCCTGGCCGCCCTGGGCGCCGCGACGGGCACCGGGGAGCGCACCCTCAGCCGCCTCTTCCGCCGCGAACTGGGCATGACCTTCCCCCAGTGGCGCACCCAACTGCGCCTCTACCACGCCCTGGGCATGCTGGCCGAGGAGCTGCCGGTGACCACGGTCGCCCACCGGTGCGGCTGGTCCTCCACCAGCGCGTTCATCGACGTCTTCCGGCGCGCCTTCGGCTACACGCCCGGGGTCCACCACCGGCGGCCCTGAGGGCGCCGGTGTGCGTTCCGCCGCGCCGGGTTCTCCTCCAGGGCCCGCCCGACGGGTCGGGGGCGGACAGGCCCTGGATGCCTTGACCCATCGGACAGGCCCTAGACGCCCGCCCCGTCCCGGACCCCGTCCAGCGCGTCCCGCCACACCCGTACCGCCGCCGCGTCCACCGGGGCGGACCAGCCGGCCGGGCGCGCCGCGCCGCCGATGTGGAACGCGTCGAGGCCCGCCGCGCGCAGCCGGGGCAGATGCCCGAGGGTGAGCCCGCCGCCCACCAGGATGCGCGGCGCGTACCCGGCGTCGCCGGCCGCCGTCCGGGCCTGCTCCGCGACCAGCGTCGTCAGCCCCGCCTCGACGCCGTCCGCGGAGCCCGCCGTCAGATACGTGTCGAGCGCGGCGGCCTCGGGCAGGTCGGCCAGTTCCTTGCGCAGCGCGTCCCGGTCGGCGGCGCGGTCGATGGCGCGGTGGAAGGTCCAGCGGCAGCCGTCGATCGCCGTCGCCACGGCCCGTACGGCCGCGAGGTCGGGCCGTCCGTCCGGGGTCAGAAAGCCCAGTACGAACTCGTCCGCGCCCGCCGCCCGCAGCTCCGCGGCGTCCGCGCACAGCGCCGCGACGTCCTTGGCGTCCCCGGCCGCGAAGCCGTCGGCGGCGCGCAGCATCACCCGCAGGGGGATGTCGACGGCCGCCCGGATCGCCGCGAAGACGGCCCGGGGCGGGGTGAGCCCGTCGGCCGCCATGTCGGTGACCAGTTCCAGGCGGTCGGCCCCACCGGCCTGGGCGGCGATCGCGTCCTCCGGGCCAAGCGCGATCACCTCCAGGAGCGCGCGCTTGCTCATATGACCCCAATCCAGGAATGACAGGTCTAGTCCAATAAGCAGCGTAATGCCTGGTCGGCCCTCCCGCGTCACTTCGCCTCCGGACGCGCCGGGATCCACCAGGAAGCCACCCGCACCCCCTCGCCCACCCCACCCCAAAACCGACCCGAAACCCCTCAATGGTGCAGGTATGGATCAGGCCCAACATGGGTAACACGCTTTTTCCGTAAGTGCGTTGTCACGCAGCGCCTGCGGAGTGACGATGTGCGCGTGACCGACGAATGCACCTGTGACTCATGAGCGTGGGGAGATCCGGATGTCCGACCTGGCGACCGTTTCCGCGGAGGTAGCTCCGTATCTCGCCCTGGCCGCGAACAGCCTGGGCACCTCCGTGATCACCGCCGCCCAGCAGCGGATCGCCGAACGCACCGTCACGGCCGGCGAGGGCTTCTTCCGCCGGCTGCTGCGCCGCGACGGCGCCGACGGCCTCGACGACGGCCTCGGCGACGGCAGCGCACAGCCGCTCCTGGACGCCGCCCGCGCGGACGACCTCGACCGGCAGCTCGCGGGCCTCGACGACCGGGAGCGCCAGCTGCTGTCCGCCGCGGTGACCGCCTGGCTGGCGGACCCCGCCGACCGACGCGACGCCGACGGCCTGCTGGCGCACCTCTCCCGGCTGACCCCGGCCCAGGGCACGACCACCACCATCAACACCGCGACGACACACGGCGATCACTCCATCGCCGCCAACACCATCGGCACCCTCAACTTCGGCACCACCGGAGCCACCGGCCCCCGGGACGGCTCATGACCCACCCAGGGGACACCGGAAATCTCCGGGACCGCGACGGCACGGTCAACAAAAGCGCGAGGACGGACGGCGACCACTCCATCGCCGTCAACGACATCAAGAACGTGATCATCAGGTGGGTGATGCACCCCAGCGCCCGCTGGGCGCCCCTCCTGGTGGCCTGCACCGGCCTGGTGATCGCCGGGAGCACCTGGCCGGACGGACCCGCGAGCCAGTACGCCCTGTGGGGCACGCTCGCCGCGCTGTCGGTCGTCACGGCCGCCGCGCGCGTGCTCAACCGAAGACCGCGCGGCGCCCGGGTGGTCGGCGCCCTCTCCCTGGCCTCCGTCCTGGCGACGGTCGGCGCCTGGCTGGCATTCCAGAGCGTCGTCACCCACGGCGAGATCGATGTGACCGGGCAGGTGCGCACCCGCGGCGCCCAGCCGCTGGACGCCACCACGCACCGCTCCCTCTCCTTCCTCCTGGACGCCGCCGCCCTGAAGGAACCGCGCAACCACCTGCGCCTGACGGTGGCCATCGACGACCACGACCCGGCCGGCCCGACCTGCCTCCCGGACACCGGCGCCACGGTCTCCCTGCTCACCGCGGGCGTCGCGGCGCAGACGACGGACCTCCGCCCCGGCGGGACGGCCGAATTCACCCTCGGCGCGCGCGTCAGCTCCGTACGGATCGATCTGCGGCTGCACACCGCCCGCGGCTGCCGGATGGACGTACGGGCGACCGGCGCCGTCCTGCACGACAACTGACACCGCGCCCACCGCGACGAACGACAGGCACGACGAACGACCGGCGCGGGCGATCGACACGCACGACGAACGACCGGCACCGCAAACGTCAGGCACCGCAAACGACCGGCACCACAAACGACAGGCACGACGAACGACAGGTACCAGGAACGGGGACCCGCACATGATCATCGGACCGAGGCGCACCGGACGCAGAGCCCGCCCCCGCCACCGCGCCACCCTCCTGGCGGCGGCGCTCGCCCTCACCGCCCTGACGGCGACCGCCTGCGGCGAGGACCAGCCGCCCTCCCTCTTCGCGGACGGCAAGGTCCTGGTCGGCACGAAGAACGACCAGCCCGGTACGGCCGTCGTCCGCAACTACAAGTTCTCCGGCTTCGACACCGCCGTGACCCGCCGGGTCCTCAAGGCCGTCGGCGCCACACCGGACTTCGGGATCGTGCCGTCCGAGGACCGCAGTGCGGTGCTCAGGGACAAGTCGAAGGACCTGGTTGTCGCGACGTACTCGATCACCGTGGACCGGATGAAGGACGTCGACTTCGCCGGGCCGTACGCGACCACCTACCAGGGCATCATGGTCCGCAAGAACGATCACCGGATCAAGAAGCCCGCCGACGTCATCGGCAAGCGCGTCTGCACATGGCCGGGGACCACCGCCTCCACCACCCTGGCGGGCCCCGAGTACGACCGGATCGTGGTCTACGAACAGCCGGACGCCGCCACCTGCATCAACGACCTCAAGGTCAAGAAGGTCGCCGACGCGGTCTCCATCGACCAGATGATCCTCTACGGCTTCACACAGGAGAACCCGGACCTCAGGGTCGTCCCCGACATCATCTACGGCGCCGCCAACCAGTACGGCATCGCCATGGCCAAGGGCCACCGCCAGGACTGCCTGAAACTGCGCGACGCCCTGCGGGACTACCTCAGCGACAACGCCTGGAGCCAGGACTTCGCGACGTCCCTGCCGTCGATCCCGAAGGCCGACGCCACCTGGGAGACCGACTTCAAACCGCGGACGGAGACCCTCGACTCGCTGTCCTGCCGCGACAAGCCCAGGACCTGACACACACCGCGCGGCGGGGCCCGGAGGTTCAGGCGTAGAGCGCCAACTCCCCCTCCGCCGCGCCCTCCAGCTCATACCGCGTACCGACCAGGGAACGTCCCGCATAGAGCCGGATCAGCGTCGGGACATCGCAGATCAGCCTGGCCTGTGGACGTCCGTCGGCCGCGACGCCGAGTTCCAGCGACCGTCCGCCGCCCCCGTCGCCGCCCGGGAGCTCGGCCCGGAGCAGCGGCGTACGCCGCTTCCTCGCCGCGATCACCAGCAGGTCGAGCGCCGCCTCGGCGCCCTCCCCGTCGTACGCGCCGCGCACGCCGAAGGCATCCCGTACGTCGCCCGCGTGCACCCACTCCCCCAGCGCCACCAGGTCAAGCCGCCCCCCGGCCGCGGCGACGACCGGTCCCGCCTCGGTGAACCCGCGCTCCAGCTCGTCCAGCACCCGGGCCAGCGGCCAGTCGGCCCGCTCGGCGACATCGGCGGCATTCGACTCGGGCGAGAACACCCCCGGCTCCAGGCGGCCTTCGACGATCCGGATCAGCGCCGCGCCGCAGTGCGCCAGCACATCCCGTACGGCCCACCCGGGACACGCCGTACGGAGCCCGAACCGCTCCTCGGGCGTGGCCCGGAGCAGCGGCATGAGGGCATCCCGCTCGGTCACGAGCAACCGCCCCGGCAGCTCGGCATCGCGGACGCTCTCTGATACTTCCGGTGTTCCGGACACAGCCCACCCCGTGATCGGTACGACGATGACGATGACGATGACGACGGCATTGACACTGACACTGACGATGACAATGACGGCGATACGGCTGCACGGTAACCGCGACCCGGCCCCGACCGCAGGCGATTCCCGGGGCCCGGAGGATCTTGACCCGCGGGGCACAATGACTGCCATGACCTCCGAGTACCGCAAGGCGAACCCCACCGCCCCGGCGGAGCTGGCCCGACGTTGGGCCGTCACCGTCGCCGAGGCCCGCGACGCGCACGCCGCCGAGGGCCCCGACCCGGCCCCGTACGCGGACAACCTCCTGGCCCGGTGGGCCGAACCCCAGCGTCGCTATCACACGGTCGCCCATCTGGCCGCCGTCCTGGAGCGCATCGACGAACTGGCCGAGCACGCCGACGATCTGCCCGTCGTCCAGTTGGCGGCCTGGTTCCACGACGCGGTCTACCGCCCGGACCGCTCCGAGAACGAGGAGCGCAGCGCCGCCCTGGCCGAACGCGCCCTGCCCGAACTGGGCGTCGGCGCGGCCCGTACGGCCGAGGTGGCGCGCCTGGTACGGCTCACGGTCACCCATGATCCGTCTCCGGACGACCCCGACGGCGAGGTGCTGTGCGACGCCGATCTGGCGGTGCTGGCCGGTTCGCCGGACGACTACGCGGCCTACGCGGCGGCGGTCCGTGAGGAGTACGCCTTCGTCCCCGATGCCGACTTCGCCGCGGGCCGCGCCGCGGTGCTGAGCCAACTCCTCGCGCTGCCCCGCCTGTTCCGGACCCCGATGGCGTACGACCGGTGGGAACACACGGCGCGCCGCAACCTCACGACGGAGCTGGATCTGCTGAGCGGGTGACGGGGCGGGACGGGGTGACGGGGCGGGACGGGGTGCGTCAGCCTTCCGCGGTGCGGCGCCGCACCCTGGGCAGGCCGTCGTCCGTCAGCACCACCCGGGCCTCGTCCTCGGTCACATCGGCCCGCCGGTCGTCGCGCAGGGCGCCGTGCGCGGGGCACGCGCACCGGTCGAACAGCGGATCCGGGCAGTCGGCGAAGCCCTGGCGCAGCCGGGCGACGTCCTCCGGCTCCAGCCGCCAGCTCCAGTCCATGTCCCAGGGATCGTCCGGCTCCCACGGCCAGAAGCAGTCATGGCTGAAGTGGTAGAGCACGCCATGCCCGCATTCGGGGCATTCCAGGGCCCGCGTGTAGTCGTGGACCTGGTCGTGTTCCGGCCCGGACCCGTGCGGCACCCCCCGCTCATGGATCTCCGCCACCGGCCGCCGTACGCCCCCGCAGCGCTCGCGCTCGCACTCCCTCATCAGCCCCATGCGCGGCAGCCTACGGGCGGGCCGGTCTGGCGCTCGGGTCGGTGATCGCTTGGGCCGGTGATCGCTTGGGTCGGTGGCCGCTTGGCCCGGTGGGGGGCGGTGGTCGCCCCTCGGTCATGCGCGGCCATGCGCGGTCGCCCCTCACCCTTCTCGGCGCTCGACCCTCGGACCTCGGACCTCGGACCTCGGACCTCGGCGGAATTCTCCGCCGCAGGGAATGTCAGGGGTCCTACCGCTGTTAGTACCTGTCATGCCAGCTCGACCCGAACGCGCCGAACGCGTCCGCATGCCCATCGCCGTCTACGTCCTGGGGCTGTCCGTATTTGCCCTGGGTACGTCCGAATTCATGCTCTCCGGCATCCTCCAGCCGCTCGCCCGCGATCTGGAGGTCTCCATCCCGCAGGCCGGACTGCTGGTCTCCGCGTTCGCGATCGGCATGGTGGTCGGTGCTCCGGTCCTCGCCGCGGCGACCCTGCGGCTGCCGCGCCGTACGACCCTGATAGCCCTGCTCGGTCTCTTCGGGCTGGGGCAGGTGGCCGGTGCGCTGGCGCCGACGTACGGCGTGCTGTTCGCCTCGCGGGTGGTGAGCGCGCTGGCCTGCGCCGGTTTCTGGGCGGTCGGCGCGGCGGTGGCCGTCTCGCTGGTGCCGGTGACCGCGCGGGCCCGCGCGATGGCCGTGATGGTCGGCGGGCTGAGCATCGCCAATATCGCGGGAGTCCCCGCGGGCGCGCTGCTCGGCCAGCATGCGGGCTGGCGGGCGGCCTTCTGGGCGGTGGCCGCGCTGTCCGCGGTCGGGCTGATCGGCGTGATCGCGCTGGTGCCGCGGACGACCGTGCCCACCGGCGACGACCGGCCCCAGCTGCGCCGCGAGCTCAGGATCTACAAGGACAAGCAGGTCTGGCTGGCGCTGAGCGCCACGGCCATGAACGCCGCGGCCGTCTTCGCGCTCTTCTCCTACCTCTCTCCGCTGCTGACCGACACCGCCGGGCTCGCCGAGAGCTGGGTGCCGACGGTGCTCGCGCTCTTCGGCGTCGGCGCGCTGATCGGTACGTTCATCGGCGGCCGGGTCGCCGACGCCCATCTCTTCGGCACGCTGTTCGTCGGCATCTCCGCCTCCACGGTCGTGCTGGCCCTGCTGGCACTCATGGCGCACAGCCCGATCGCCGCGGTCGCGCTCTCGCTGATGCTCGGCGTGACGGCCTTCACGACGGCCCCGGCGCTCAACGCCCGGATGTTCAATGTGGCCAACGCCGCGCCGACCCTGGCGGGCGCGACCACCACCGCCGCGTTCAACATCGGCAACACCCTCGGCCCCTGGCTGGGCGGTCTGGCCATCGGCGCTCACTGGGGCTACCCGTCCGTGGCCTGGACCGGCGCGGCGCTGGCCGCCGTGGCCGTTGTCGTGACGGCCGTCGCCTTCCGCCTGCACCGGTCGGCCGACCAGCGCTCCCGGCTCGTCGCCTCCTCGGCCGACGTGACCCTCGCGAAGAGCGAGCCCGCCGAGCAGCACTAGCAGCGGCTTCAGCAGCGGCAGCGGCTGCAGCAGCGGCAGGGGCTCCGAGCGCGGGGGCGGGACTCACGATCGTGGGCCCGCCCCCGCACGCTTACCCCACGGGTTGCGGCTCGCGGGTCTGCTCCTCCGCCACGGGGGCGGAGGAGGGGGCCGATTCGCCCTCCGATATGCCGAACCGGGCGTGGAAGCGGCGCAGGGGACCCGGCGCCCACCAGGTGGCCCGGCCCGTCAGGCGCATGACCGCCGGGACCAGCAGGCTGCGCACGACCATCGCGTCCATGAGGACCGCGAGCGCGATGCCCAGGCCCAGCATCTTCGTGTTGGCGACCCGGGACGTGCCGATCGCCACCATCACCACCGCGAGGATCAGAGCGGCCGCGGTGATCAGGCCGCCGGTGCGCTGGAGTCCGTACCGCACGGCATGCGCATGGTCGCCCGTGTGGTCGTACTCCTCCTTGATGCGGGAGAGCAGGAACACCCCGTAGTCCATGGAGAGCCCGAAGGCGACGCAGAACATCAGCACGGGGAGCGTGGTCTCTATGTCTCCGGTGCTGGTGAAGTTCAGGACGTCGGAGAGGTGGCCGTCCTGGAACACCCAGACGACCGCGCCGAACATCGCCGTGAGGCTGAGGGCGTTGAGCGCCACCGCCTGGAGGGGTATGAGCACGCTTCCGGTGAGCAGGAAGACCAGCAGCAGCGTCACGACGGCGATGATGCCGGCGGCCCAGGGCAGCCGGTCGCCGATGGCGTCCTTGGAGTCGACCAGGACGGCCGCCGTGCCGGTGACGGAGGTACGGAACGGGGCCTCGGCGGCGCGCACTTCATGGACCGCGCGCTGGGCGTCCTGGCCGACCGCCTCGCCCTTCGGGAGCACCGTGAAATAGGCCGTGTCGCCCTTCACCATCGGTCCGTCCACCCGCTCCACCCCGGGCAGGTCGTCGATCCGCCGGCGGTAGTCGGCGTACTGGGCGTGGGTCGCCCGGCCCTCGGCGAGCACCTCCAGGCCGCCGCCGGGGCTGCCGGCGAAGCCGTCGCGGATGTGCTGCTGGACGATGTGGGACTCGGCGGTCGTGGGCAGCTGGCGATCGTCGGCGGTGCCGAACTTGACGCCCAGGAAGGGGAGTCCGAGGAGGACGAGGCCGACGCTGGTGGCGAGGGCGAAGAGCGGGGCGCGCCGCATCACCAGGGCGGCGGCGCGGGCCCAGCCGCGGCCCGGTTCGGTGCGGGGTGCGCCGCGGCGCAGGAGTCGTCGCAGGTCCAGGGCGTTGACGCGGTGGCCGAGAAGGACGAGCGCGGCCGGGAGGAGGATCAGCGCGGCGGCCGCGGCGAGCAGCACCACGGCGATGCCGGCATAGGCGAACGAGCGCAGGAAGTACTGCGGGAACACCATCATCGCGGCCAGCGAGACGGCGACGGTCAGCGCGGAGAAGAGGACGGTGCGTCCGGCGGTACGCAGGGTCGCCCCGACCGCCTGGCGCGGCTCGGCGCCCGCGGCCAGTTCCTCGCGGAACCGGCGGACGATGAACAGGGCGTAGTCGATGGCGAGGCCGAGGCCCAGTGCGGTCGTCAGATTCATGGCGAAGACCGATACGTCCGTGATCTCGGTGAGGCCGCGCAGGACCGCGTTGGTACCGAGGATGGCGACGATGCCGATGCCGAGCGGCAGCAGGGCGGCCACCGCGCTGCCGAAGACCATGACGAGCAGTACGAGCGTGATCGGCAGGGCGATCGTCTCCGCCCGGACCAGGTCCTCGCCGATCATCGTCTGGATTTCGTGTCGCACCGCGACCGGGCCGCCCACGGAGACCCGGACCGGGCCGTGCTGTCCGCGGAGCGTGGGGGCGATGCGGTCGAGGGTCTCGCCCGCGGTCTTGTCGTCACCGGTGACCCGGGCCGCGATCAGGGCCTCGTGTCCGTCCTTTGCGCGCAGCTGCGGGGACGGCGTCCGCCAGTACGACCCGACGCCCGTGACCCCCCGCTCGTGTGCGAGGCGGGCCGTCAGCCGCTTGGCCTGGGCGGCGATCGCGGGATCGTCGACGGACGCCCGTCCGCTGTCCACGAGAAGGAGGAGGTTCGGCTGCGAGGCGGGGAACTCCCGCTCCAGCGCCTTGGTCGCATACGTGGACTGCGCGGCCGGGTCCTCCCAGCCGCCGGCGCCCAGACGGTCGGCGACCCCGCTGCCGACGAACACGGCCAGCGCGGTCAGCACCAGTGCCACCAGCAGCGACAGGCGAGGCCGCGCCGTCACGAAACGGGTCCAGCCCCCCAGCCTCGGGCCGTCCGGCGGGCTGTTGACTTCGGACATGACGCGGTGTCCCCTTCACCGTGACCCTTGCGTCCGCGCAGGCAGCATGGGTCGCTCATTGCCATAGACTGGCAAACACGAGCGATCGCTCGCGTTTTTCAAGAATGCGAGCGATGTCTCGTGTTTGTCAATCGCGTTCGGAGAGCTGAGGAAAAGCGTGGTCGACAAGGCACACCCCGAGGACGGACCGCCCCGCGGCCGGGCGGCGGCCGGAAAGCCGCGGACCGCGCCGGCCGACGGCGGGCAGGACGAGAAGTCGCGTCGGCGTCAGGCCCGCGGCGAACGCCGCATCTCCCAGCTGCTCGAAGCCGCGGCGGCCGTGTTCTGCAAGACCGGGTACACCGCGGCCTCCACGAACGCCATCGCCCGCGAGGCCGGCGTCTCGCCCGGCACGCTGTACCAGTTCTTCCCGAACAAGGAGGCCATCGCCATCGAGCTGGGCGACCGGCTCATCCACCAGATGCGCGATACGCACGGCGAGGTCCTCGCCCCCGGCGACGCGGACGTCCCGCTGCGTGAGCGGCTGGACGGCATCGTGGACCACTTCGTCGACTTCAACTGCCGGAACCCGGCCTTCTTCGCGCTGATGCACGGCCCGGACGCCCCGGGCCGGATGGCCGAGGAGCACGACGCGCTGCACGCGGCCCTACTGGCGCGCATCCAGGATCTGATCGCCTTCTATCTGCCCGACGCGCCGAAGGCCGATGTCGCCCGTACCGCGGAGATGAGCCTCGGCCTGTTCAAGGTGGGCCTGGAGCTCATCCTGGCGCACGAGGGCGCCGAACGGGACGCGTACACCACGGAGTTGAAGCACGTCCTGTTCCGCTATCTGGACCCGATGATCGGCGACGCGCTCCCCGCCTCCGCACGGCCGTGACGGGGCGGGCCGAGCCGGCGCCCCCCGGTTCCCGCCGGAGCAGAATCCGTATGCCGGAATTCGGGATTCGGTATCGCGATTGTTAGCCTGACGCGCACCCGTCAACACCGTGCGGGCGCGCGCCCGATCGCCTGGGAACCATCGGACGCCCACACCCCGGCCCTCCACGGCCGGTCACCTCGGGGGAATGCCATATGAAGCGTCGTCATGTTCGCACCGCGGCCGTCTGCGGCCTGATGGCCGTCGCCCTGACCGGCGCCGCCGGCTGCGGCGGCCTGGTCCCGAAGGCCAAGATCAACGTCCCCAGCAATGAGCCGACATCCGGAACCCTCAGCGAGGCCGAGTCGGACATCACCATCACCAGCTGCAGCATCGACTCCGCGTTCGGCACCGTGAATGCCAAGCTGCGCGTGCACAACGGCAACTCCCGGAGCCGCGCGGACTACAACGGCATGGTGCAGTTCAGGGACAAGCTCGGCAACGACATCGGCACAGAGAACTTCACCGCGAACGGCCTTGCCGCCGGTGAGACCCGGCCAGTCCCTGTCTCCTACGAGTACAGCGAGTACGAGGACAAGCCGACGAGCGTCAGGTGCAAACTTGACGTCGAACGACTCCTCAAGTCCAACGACAAGTTCAACGGCTGAGCCCGCACGGCGGGAGCCCGCAGGGCCGCGCCGTCAGTGCAGGTCCACCTGGAACGCATGACGGTGGTCGGCGGGGCAGGTGAAGATGCGCAGGTCGCCGTAGCGGCCGACGACGACCCCCGTTTCGGCGTCGCTGGCCACGGTGAACAGGAGCGTCATGGCCGTACCGCAGTCGTCGCAGGTGAAGGCCATGGGGTACGTCAGGTGCCAGGTCGGCCAGCCGCCGAGTTTCCAGCCGGCGAGGCGGGTGATGACGTCGCCGCCGTCGCCGGTCTCGCGGACCAGTTCCTCCAGCCGCGGCTGGAGTTCGGCCGGCAGTTCCTCGCGGAAGGGGAAGTCGGTCACGGGCTCGGCGGTGAAGGCGCACGCCCGGGGCAGGTAGCCGTCCTCGTCGTACCGTGAGGGCGCCGGCGGAGTCGCCAACGGGCCGGTCACGTCGGCGGCCCGACGCCAGCGCAGCTCGACCACGGGGCTGGTGTCGGCCTGCTGCTCCGGAGGGTCCCAGTGCTCGTTCGGGCACCAAAGGATCTGCAAGAGGTCGATGTCGGCGGGCCACCAGGGGCCCGGCACATCGCGGCGGAAGATCTGCGCGACCGGCACCATGGCCGTGGCAGGCGCGTCGTCGGGACAGTTCACATCGGGCAACGAGCACTCGGGCCACGGTTCGTCGCCCGGCCACAGCAGCGGGCCGCCGAGAGAACTGTTCCCGCTGTCCGGCTCCGCCCGCTCGGGATGGAGAATCACGGCGTCGCGCGCGTGGGGAGCGAGTTCGGGAAGCGCGGTGAGTATCGCTTCGCGCGTGGGTCTGGGGGTGCTGGTCATGATGCCTTCCGGGCAGCCGGTCGCGGATCGCCCGCAGCGTATAGGTCGGCTCTGACAGTCGTTCCCCGACGCCGAACGGAACCGTTGGACGCAACCATCGAACGGAACCGCCGAACGGAACCGTGAAACGGAAGCCTCGGTCACCGCCCGCTATCCAACAGACCCATCGGTCAGACCCATCCGACAGGCCCACCCGGCAGCCCCATCGGCCAGGCCCCTTCGGACAGCATCTAGGCGACCTCGCCCGGCGCCGCCCGGTGCTTGGGGCGCCGCAGGCCCGCCGCCGTCAGCCGGCGCAGCAGTTCCTTGCAGCCGACCTCCACGGCCCCGGCCCGCACCGCGTCGGCATGGCGCTCCGCGGGCAGGTCGTAGTGGTCGCGCTCGAAGGCCCGCCGCGGGATGCCTATTCGGGCCGCGAACGCATGCAGCTCCTCGAACGAGGTGTCGCTGACCAGGTGCGACCACATCCGGCCGTGCCCCGGCCAGGTAGGCGGATCGACGTAGATCGCCACTCAGCCCATCACCTCAGCTCTCCATGGGCGCGCGCAGCCTGCCGACGCGCGCCACCGCGACCGCCGTCTTGGGGCAGACCCAATGCGGATCGGGCCCCAACTCCGGCTCGACATCGAGCGCATGAGGATCGCCGGACGTGGTGCACACCGGGCACAGCGGCCAGCGGCCGTACCGCTCCAGCAGTGCGTCCTGCACGTCCTGTGCTATCAGCCCAGCGACGAATTCCGCGCCCTCAGGCCACTGCTCCAGCCACCATCGGCGGTGGGCGACCGCGTCCTCGACGAGGGAGACGATGTCGGCGTCGGCGACATCGTCCGCGATCAGGTCGGCGAGCACCAGCGCCCGCGCGGCATGCAGTGCCTGTTCCAGCTCCATGCGGTCCATTGTCGCGCGGACCGCCGACACCGCCCGCCGGTTGTCCACAGGCCGGGCGCGCGGGTGGGACTTTTCCACAACCCGCCACGGCGAGTGTTGACGCGGTACGCGGATGAAATTACTTTTCACACGTGAGCAGCAGCGTGAAGGAAACTTTCAAGGACGCGGCGAAGGAAGCCGCGAAGGACCTGGCCGCCGAGACCCGGCCGGCCCCGATCCCGCCCGCCCCCGCGGCCCTGGCCGTCCGGGTCCGCGCGCTGAGCCCGACGATGACCCGCTCCATGCAGCGGGTCGCGGAGACGGTCGCGGGCGATCCCGCCGGCTGCGCCGCCCTGACCGTCACCGGCCTCGCGGAGCGCACGGGCACCAGCGAAGCCACCGTCGTCCGCACGTCCCGTCTGCTCGGCTACCCCGGCTACCGCGATCTGCGGCTCGCCCTGGCCGCGCTCGCCGCGCAGCAGGCGGCCGGCGGCGCGCCCGCGGTGACCGCGGACATAGCGGTCGACGATTCGCTCACCGACGTCGTCGCCAAGCTCGCGCAGGAAGAGCAGCAGTGTCTGGCCGACACCGCCGCGGGGCTGGACGTCAGCCAGCTGGAGGCGGCCGTCGCCGCGCTCTGCTCGGCCCGCCGCATCGATGTGTACGGCATCGGGGCGTCCAATCTCGTCGGCCAGGACCTCGCGCAGAAGCTGCTGCGCATCGGCCTGATCGCGCATGCGCACTCCGACCCGCACCTCGCCGTGACCAACGCCGTACAGATGCGCACCGGCGACGTCGCCCTCGCGATCACGCACTCGGGCCGGACCACCGATGTCATAGAGCCGCTGCGGGTGGCCTTCGACAACGGCGCGACGACCATCGCGATCACCGGCCGGCCGGACAGCGAGGTCGCCGCGTACGCCGATCACATCCTGACCACCTCCACGGCCCGCGAGAGCGAGCTGCGGCCGGCCGCGATGTCGTCCAGGACCAGCCAGCTCCTCGTCGTGGACTGTCTCTTCATAGGCGTCGCCCAGCGCACGTACGAGACCGCGGCGCCCGCGCTGTCGGCCTCCTACGAGGCGCTCGCCCACCGCCACCAGCCCTGACCCGGCCCTGGCCACTGCCGCCGTGGGCACAGGTGCCGCCAGGGCGGCACGGGTGGGTACGGCGGCACCCCCACGGCCGGGCGGCCGGACACCGCAACGGCCCCCAGCCACGAGCCGAACGGAAAGAGCCCGCACGCCATGACCTCCACCGCCGACTACGCCCACCTCCGCGCCGAGCTGGACACCCTCACCACGGAGGCGTTCCGACCCGAGCTCGCGGAGATCGACCGTCGTTCCACCCTGGAGATCGCCTGCACGATGAACGCCGAGGACGCCACCGTCCCCGCCGCCGTCGCCGCTCAGCTGCCCCGGATCGCCGCCGCCATCGACGCCACGGCCGAGCGGATGGCCCGCGGCGGCCGGCTGGTCTACGCCGGCGCCGGCACGGCGGGCCGGCTGGGTGTGCTGGACGCCAGCGAGTGCCCGCCGACGTTCAACACCGACCCCGCCGATGTCCTCGGCCTGATCGCGGGCGGCCCGTCGGCCATGGTCACCGCCGTCGAGGGCGCCGAGGACAGCAAGGAGCTCGCCGCCGAGGATCTGACCGCGATCGGGCTGACCGGCCAGGACACCGTTGTCGGCATCTCCGCCTCCGGCCGCACCCCGTATGCCGTAGGCGCCGTCGAGCATGCCCGCGCCCTCGGCGCGCTCACCCTCGGCCTGTCCTGCAACGCCGGCTCCCCGCTCGCCGCGGCCGCCGAGCACGGCATCGAGGTCGTCGTGGGCCCCGAGCTGCTGACGGGCTCCACCCGGCTCAAGGCCGGTACGGCGCAGAAGCTCGTCCTCAACATGCTCTCGACCATCACCATGATCCGCCTGGGCAAGACCTACGGAAACCTGATGGTCGACGTCCGCGCCTCCAACGACAAGCTGCGGGCCCGCTCGCGCCGCATCGTCGCGCTGGCCACCGGCGCCTTGGACCAGGAGATCGAGGCCGCGCTCAGCGCGACGGACGGCGAGGTCAAGAACGCCATCCTCACCATCCTGGGCAAGGTCGACGGCCCCACCGCGGCCCGCCTGCTGGAAGCGTCCCACGGCCATCTCCGCGCCGCCCTCGAATCCGCCGCCCACGCCGCTGAGCCCGGCAGGACCAGCCGGACCGGCCGCACCGGCACGCCCTGACCGCACGAGCGGCCGCCCCTCCCGTCCGCCCTCGCTCCCCGCCCGCCCCCTCCCGTCCCGTCCTCGTCGTCCGCACAGCAAGGCACCCCCGATGGCTATGCCCGAAGACAAGAACCGAGACAAGAACCGAGACCAGAGCCGAGACCACGACCGCGCCGCCAGCCGGGCCGCAAACCAAGACGGCGGCCAAGACGGCAGCCAAGGCCAGCCCCGAGACACGAGCCAAGGCAAGAGCCGAGACACGGGCCAAGACGCGGGCCAGGACAAGCACCGCGACCTGGCCGCCGCGATCCTGGCCCTGGTCGGCGGCGCCGGGAACGTCACGTCCGTCGCCCACTGCATGACCCGGCTGCGCCTGGGCATCCGGGACCGCGCGCTGGTCCAGGACGACGCCCTCAAGGCCGCGCCGGGTGTCATGGGCGTGGTCGAGGACGACACGTACCAGATCGTGCTGGGCCCCGGGGCGGTCGCCCGGGTCACCCCGGAGTTCGAGCGCCTGGCCCAGGAGGAGGCCCACGCCACCGCCCCCGGGGCCACGACGACGGCGCCTCCGGAGCCCGCCCCCGCCACGGCCGCCACCACGGCCGCCGGCCTCGCCGCCCAGGGCGCCGCGCTCAGAGCCGACCGCAAGGCCAAGAACGCCACCCCGTTCAAGCTCTTCCTCCGCAAGATCGCCAACATCTTCGTCCCGCTGATCCCGGCGCTGATCGGCTGCGGCATCGTCGCGGGCATCAACGGCCTGCTGACCAATCTCGGCTGGGCGCCCTCGCTCGTCCCCGCCCTGACCGCCATCGCCGCCAGCTTCATGTCGCTGATCGCCGTCTTCGTCGGCTACAACACCGCCAAGGAATTCGGCGGCACGCCGGTCCTCGGCGGCGCGGTCGCCGCGGTGATCGTCTTCCCCGGCGTCGCCAACATCTCCGCCTTCGGCCACAAGCTCGCCCCCGGCCAGGGCGGCGTCCTCGGCGCGCTCGCCGCCGCCCTCCTCGCCGTCCAGGTGGAGCGCCGCTGCCGCAAGCTGATCCCCGACGCGCTGGACGTCCTCGTCACCCCCACCCTGACGGTCCTGCTCACCGGCCTGGTCACGATCTTCGGCCTGATGTACGTCGCCGGAGAGGTCTCCACCGCCATCGGCGCCTTCGCCAACTGGCTGCTCGCCCACGGCGGCGCGATCGCCGGTTTCGTCCTGGGCGGCCTCTTCCTCCCGCTGGTCATGCTGGGCCTCCATCAGGCCCTGATCCCCATCCACACCACCCTCATCGAGCAGCAGGGCTACACGGTCCTGCTCCCCATCCTCGCCATGGCGGGTGCGGGCCAGGTCGGCGCGGCGATCGCCGTCTACCTCCGCCTCCCCCGCAACGGCTCGATCCGTACGACCATCAAGTCCGCCCTGCCCGCGGGTTTCCTGGGCGTCGGCGAACCCCTCATCTACGGCGTCTCGCTGCCCCTCGGCCGTCCTTTCATCACCGCCTGCATCGGTGGCGCCTTCGGCGGCGGCTTCGTCGGCCTCTTCAACCAGCTCGGCGACACCGTCGGCTCCACCGCCATCGGCCCCTCCGGCTGGGCCCTGTTCCCGCTGGTCAAGGGCAACCAGGGCATCGGCGCCACGATCGCCGTCTACGCCATGGGCCTGGTGGTCGGCTACTTGGTCGGCTTCCTGGCCACGTACTTCTTCGGCTTCAGCAAGCAGATGCTCGCCGACCTGAACGCCGCCCCCGCCACCACCGCCCCGGCCGACACCCCGGCCACGGCGTCCGACGACCCGACGCCGGACGGCCCGGCCCCAGGCGGCCCGGCGCCCGGAGGCCCGACGCCCGACGACTCGCCGCCCGACAAGGAACCCATCTCCGCCTGACCACACGCCCGCCCGGCTCACCCGTACCCATTCACGGAAACCGGCTCATCCGATTCAACTCGGCCACCCTGGCGCGCAGTTCGTCCCCGGGCCCGGCGGGCCGCAGCGCCCCGGGCGGGCAGTCCCACTCCCGCCCGCCGCCGGGCGGCCGCAGCTGCACATACGGCCCCTCGTGGCCCATGACCTTGCCGATCCGCCCGTCCCGCCCGTCCAAGGCGTAGCTGCCGGGCAGCGGGATCGTCACGCCCGTCGCTCCCCGGTGTCGTGCCCCGGAGCGGCGGCCCTGGCGTACTCCGCCAGTACGCCCGCGAGCCGCCCGGCGGTGTCCAGATTGCAGCGCCCCAGCTCGATCAGCGGCGCCATGTAGGTGCTCGGCAACGCCACCGGGTCGAGGCCCAGCGACGGCAACGTGATGCCCACTGCCCTCAGCGCCGATTCCAGCTCCGCCAGGACGGCCTCGGCCCGCTCCTCCCGCTCGGGCCCCGTCAGCATTCCCCTCATCACACTCCCTGCCTCCACGCTGAGTTTCCAGTTCGGCACACAGCGTGGTGGGTGTGCATCTAGCCTGGCCAGAGGCGCAGATCCAACATCCACCCGTGTCCGACAGGGAGTTGCTGCGATGCCGGGACCCAAGAAACTCGACCCCTCCTCCTCGCCCCGCGCCATGCTCGGCGCCGAACTGCGCCACCAGCGCGAAAAGGCCGGGCTGACCCAGGAAGAGCTGGGCGCCTTCCTCTTCGCCAGCGGATCGCTCATCGGCCAGCTGGAGGCCGGGACCCGCCGGATGATGCCGGAGTACGCCGAGAAGTTCGACGAGATCCTGAAGACGGACGGTTACTTCGCCCGCAACTGCCAGGCCGCGACGAAGTCGAAGTACCCCGACCACTTCGCCGAGGCGGCGGAGGCGGAAGCGATCGCGGCCACCATCAAGGAGTACGCGCCGCAGCTCATTCCGGGGCCGCTCCAGACGAGGGCGTATGCGCGGGCGGTGTTCCGCGCCTACCAGCCAACGGCACCGGAAGAGGTCATCGACCAGCTGGTGGAAGCGCGGCTGGAACGCGGACAGCTCCTCGACGACCCCACAACCCCGTTTGTCTGGGCGGTCCTTGACGAGGCGGCGTTGCGTCGCGAGGTCGGTGGCCCCGCGGTGATGGCGGAGGCCCTGCGCCATATCGCGGACCTGGCCCGTCGCCGCCGGATCATCGTGCAGGTGATCCCGTTCGCGGCGGGTGGCCACGCGGCGATGGAGGGCGCCGTAAAGCTGATGTCCTTCGAGGACGCGCCCTCGCTCGCCCATCTCGAAGGCCTGGAGACCGGCCGACTGGAGGACGACCCAGCCACGGTCGCCCGCCACCAACGGACCTACGAACTGCTCACGGCCGACGCACTCTCGCCCGAAGAATCCCTGGCCATGGTCGAATCTTTGGCCCAGGATTACGCCCATGACGAGCATCGGACATGAGTACGACCTGACGCATGCCACCTGGCACAAGTCGAGCTACAGCGGCGGCGACGGCGGCGACTGCCTGGAGGTCGCCCGTGACTTCCCCGGCGCCGCCCGCTGGCGCAAGTCCAGCTACAGCGGAGGCAGCGGCGGAAACTGCCTCGAAGTCCGCGATGACCTGCCCGGCATCGTGCCCGTCCGCGACTCGAAGGACCCACACGGCCCGGCGCTCGCGTTCCGAATACCGGCCTGGTCGGCATTCGTCGCCGACATCAAATCGGGTGCCCTGCGAGGCGCCTGACACGCCGCTCGGGATCCGGGGCTCAAGCCGCGGATTCCGAGCCCTCTCTCCAAGGAACGGGCGGGAGAAAACCACCCACCCACCCGCCCAACCCCCGCGCGCACCAGCGAACATGACCATGCGTGATCGGGTTGCGACCGCGCGTCGAGTCGGTCTAGCGTGCGTCGCAACAGCATCCGCACATGCGACGGCCCCAACAGGTGGTAGCACACCTGCCAGGGCCTAGCCCGCAAGATCGAAAGCGCGATCTCATGGCTTCGGAAGACTTTAGCGTCGGCGTGCCCGCGCCCGCATCCCACCCCTCCGCGAAACCCGGTTACGGGAAACGCGGTGCACCCGACCAACACCCCCGCCGCCCCACCGACTTCGCCCACCTCCCCCGGCGCGAGGCCTCCATCGCGGCGTACCTCGACCGCCTCCCCGACGGCGCGGACATCTCCGTAAAGACGCTGGCCAAGGTGTTACCGGACTACGGCCAATGCGCCCTTCGCACGGCCCTCCGCCGCCTCTCCGAGGCCGGTCACCTCCGCCGCATCACCGAGACCCTGCCGAGTGACGACGGCAGCGTGCGCTGGGTGACGCGGACGTACTTCTCCCGTACGGCCCGCGACGACGCCTGGTGGACGGCGTTCTGCACCGGAAGCATCCCCAGCCCCGGGCCCGACCCGGCACAGCCGCCGCCTCCCCCGTCGCCCCCGTCACCCCAACACCGCCCCCGCTCCCAGGCGTACGACCTCCTCGCCGCCCTCGGCCGCGCCGAACCCCGTATGACGCTCTCGGCCGCCGACTGCGCCGCCCTCGAACCGCTCGCCGAGGAATGGCTGACCCGCGGCGCCACCCCGGAACAGCTCCTGCACGCCCTGACCTCGGGGCTCCCACCGGAAGGCGTCCACCATCCCGGCCGCCTCGCCCGCAGCCGCCTGCTCACCAAGATGCCGCCACCCGCACCGGAACCGGCCCCGTCCCCACCAGGCCGCCGCCCGCTCCGCATCGTCGAGTGCACCATCTGCCGGGCCCCGGGCCGCCCCGAAGCCCTCCCGGGCGGCATCTGCGGCCCCTGCCAAGGCGAAACCCCACCGGCCGCCGGCCCCGGCCTGCCACCCGCCGATGTCCGCACCCGCGTCCAGCAGCTGCGCAACGCCACCGCCGCCCGCGCCCCCGAGCAACGCCGCGTACCCGGGAACTACGTACCGGCGATCCACGCCCGGCGAAGCCGCGTATAACCAGCTCAGGGCGCCGACCGGCCCCTGCCCCGACCCGACAGGACCGGGCACAGGATGTCGGGTCCGGCACCATTGCTCCTTCCTAACGTAGTGAGAACAAGGGAAGGAGACCGGAGTGCTGGAGCGGCTGAACCAGGCCATGGACCACATCGAGCGCCATCTCGACCAGCGGATCGAGGTGCCCGAACTGGCGCGGATCGCGATGACGTCGGAGTACCACTTCCGGCGGATGTTCTCCGCGCTGGCGGGACTTCCGCTGTCGGAGTACATCCGGCGCCGGCGGCTGACCGTCGCGGGTGCCGAGGTGCTGGCCGACGAGCGGACGCTGCTGGAGATCGCCGTGCGCTACGGCTACGGATCGGGCGAGGCGTTCGCCCGCGCGTTCCGGACCCTGCACGGCGTGGGTCCCGGCGAGGCCAGGCGCACGGGTGCGGCACTGCGCTCCCAGCCGCGGATGTCCTTCCGCCTCATCATCGAAGGGAGCAGCACCATGGACTACCGGGTCGTGGAGAAGGGGGAGTTCTATGTGGTCGGGAAGAAGGCGCGGGTCCCGCTCGTCCACGAGGGGGTGAACCCGGCGATCGCCGCGTTCATCCGGGGCATCGACAAGGAGGGCATCCGGCGTATCGCCGCGCTGTCCGACCAGGAGCCGGACGGGATCGTCGCCGTGACCGACGACCTGGACCCGAGCCGGGCCGAGGGGACCGAACTCGACTACTACCACGGTGTGGTGAGGAGTTCGCCCGCCCCCGAGGGCCTGGACCTGGGCCTCGACACGCTCACCGTCCCGGCCGGGACCTGGGCCGTGTTCGAGAGCTCCGGGCCGTTCCCGCAGTCGCTCCAGTACCTCTGGCGGGACGTCTACACGCAGTGGTTCCCGTCCAACCCGTACCGCAGCCGGCCGGGCCCGGAGATCCTGCGCACCCGGCTGTCGGACGACGGGACGCAGGCGGACTCGGCGCTGTGGATACCCGCGGAGCGGACCGCCTGATCCCGCCGGGAAATCCCGGTCAGCGACGGGAGGCGGGGCGCTGGGGCGGCGCGATGCGTACCGGCTTTTCGACGGGGGCGTTCTCGATGTCGTCGAGCTGCCCGATGATCGTGCTGCGCAGGTCGTCGTAGTTCTCGAAGTGGTAGTCGTTGAAGAGCGTGTAGCCCGACCACATCAAATTGGCGCACACCCGCGCCGGCACCTTGCCCGTCCGGGCGCCCATGCCGACCAGGGCCACCGACCGGATGCTGCCGGGCGCCTTCTCGTTCTGCTGGTGGATCGCCTGGAACGCGGCGGCGCAGGCCAGGGCCACATTCAGGGTCTCGCTGACGTTCTCCGAGGACGTGTGCATCGTGGGCGTCGAGATCAGGAACTTCGGGTTGGTCGCCCCGGACGGGACGCACACCGCGCTTCCCACCGGGAGGTTTCCGGCGAAGCGGTCGCGGATCGCCCGCTGTACGCGCAGCTGGATGCCCGCTCCGAGATGCCGCTTGACGGCCGCGTCGACGCCGCCGTCCATCAGGCCCCGGGAGTTGGTCGGGCTGACCCAGGCATCGACCTGCTCATTGAGCATGGAGCCTTTGCGGATCGCTATCCCGGGGGTGTCGGCGAACGCCGCCCGCCACGCCTCGACCACCTTTGCGTTGATGTCGGTCAACACGACTTCAAGCGGCGGCTGCACGCGGTCCACGGTCATCTTCCACTCCCATCGAGAAACGGCCCTTGCGCCATTCATGACGCTACCGTGCCCCACTGACAACGCACTTGGGGGCCGCGTTTCGTGACCGATCGTCAGGATTGCGAGCGCCCTGACCCGGTGTTAGCCTGCCGCCAGATTTCCGCGGGCAAGCCTTGAAATCCGACGCTGCCGACGAGCGGCCACCGGCCCACATCCGGCCTCCATCCAGTCCCTCTGCAGCTTCTCGGCAGTTGCTCTGCATGGCGTTCCGGGTTCTTTGTCGCCACATTCAGGGGCTTCGCCTGCACATCGACTACCTCGCGCGCCATGCCCCTATCGGCACGGTTTGATAATTCGGAGCCTTTTCACCATGAGCGATGCCACCACCCCGGCCCAGCCCGACCCGAATGACCCGCTGGCCCTCACCGAACTCTTCAAGGGCGGCGGTGAACCGTGGCTTCCGCTGCTGAAGCCGGTCATCGAGGCGCAGCCGGACGCGGCCACGTTCATCGGCCCGGACCGCGGACCGGAGGTCGTTCCCGTCCGCGAACTGACCTTCCAGGCGCTCAAGCCGAACCCGCCGCACAAGTGGAAGGTCGTGGTCTTCGGTCAGAACCCGTATCCGCGGCCGGAAAGCGCCACCGGCATCGCCATGTTCGACAACACCTTCCATGACTGGAAAGACAGCCAGTTCGGCAGGGTCGTCAGCATCCGCTGCATCATCAAGGCGGCGGCGATGTGGAAGTACGGCATTGCCAAGAAGACCCCGATTGCCGATATTCGTGCGCTGTTGAAGAAGCAGGACACCGTCCAGCCGCCGGAATGGTTCCAGGCGATGCTCACGCAGGGGGTGCTGCTGTTGAACGCGGCACTCACCGCCAGCAGTGACGGAGGACGGGGCGCCGACCGGCATCCCGCATTCTGGCGGCCGGTCGCCGAGCGGATCGTCGAGGAGATATTCAAGGCCAAGCGGAATGCCGATGAAGAGGACCGTGGTGTGGTCTTCGCGTGGTGGGGCGCTCATGCACGCAATCTGAAAAAGATTGTCCTCCAACTCCAGGAGAAGTATCCCGAGGTCGAGGTCCGGCATATCGACCACTGCAATCCCGCGGCGCAGGGCGACATCTTCTGCGAGGGCGACCATTTCGAGATGGTCAACGACGCCCTCGCGTCGCTGGGCGCCGAGGCGATCGACTGGCTGCCGAGCAAGGGGTGGAACGAGCGCGCGGCGGAGGACGGCGGGGCGGACGGCAACATCGCCGATCGGATGGGTGCGTTCATCGCGTCCACCATGGAGCTGCATCAGCTGTATCTGGACCGCCTCGCCAGCGTCAAGGACGAGGGGCTCGTCCTCCCCGCGATCACGGGGGTGTTCGACACCCCGCTCATGGACTTCCGCGAGGCGGTCGGCCCGGTCGCCCAGCTGCTGGCCGGTCTCGACCGGCACGTCACGCTGTCGCACGAATTCGGCAAGCGGCGGGCGGACGAAGCGGCCGGCGGCCTCTCCGCCGACGCGATCGCCGCGCTCTACCTCTACACCTGCGAGTCCGCGTTCTACCGGGAGATCAACGCCATCCTGCGCGCCCCGGACCGGGCCAAGGTCGTTCCGTACCTCCCGTATCTGCGGCTGCTGTTCTCGGCGGTGTCGGGGCTTCCCGCCCGCACGGAGCCGCTGTACCGCGGGGTGTCGCTGGACCTGCGGGCGCAGTACCCGCTCGGCCGGACCGTGACGTGGTGGGGCGTGTCCTCGTGCACCTCCAAGCTCGGCGTGGCGCGGGGATTCCTCGGCAGCCGCGGCAAGCGGACGCTCTTCGAGGTCGCCCCCGTACGGGCCGTGGGCATCCGCAGCTTCTCCGCGTTCACCGACGAGGAGGAATTCATCCTCCTGCCGGGCACACAGCTCAAGGTGGCGGAGGTGACGACCGAGCGCGGCGGCCTGTGCACGGTGAAGCTGACCGAATCGGAAGAGCAGCCGCTCGTGTCCTGAGCGGGCGCCGGGGTGCGGGTGCACGTCGCACGGGAAGGACTGTTGCACCCTCTGGTGCCGTTTGGTGACAGGAAAGACACCCTACGCATATCCACGGTCCGCAGAATTCCTCTGTCGCCACACGCGCCAGACCCACTGGCACATACGGGGGAATTCCATGCACCGCTCCATCACATCCGCCGCCGCGGCCGTCGTGCTCGCCACCACCCTTGTGGCGTGCGGGGGTCCGGACGGGGACAGCAGCAAGGCCGGGGCCACGAAGAGCGCCGCTCCCAGCGGCGCCGCGGCGCCCGGCGGCTCGCAGAGCCCGGACGCCGCGCCCAGCGGCAGCGCAACGCCGAGTAGCTTCAAGGTCGGTGACACCCTCTCGCTGGAGGGGGTGTCCGGTCAGGGTCCAACGAGCCGCGTCCAGGCCGATGTCACGCTGGCCAGGTACGAGGACAACGCCAAACCGTCGCTGGAAGCCTTCGCAGCCCCCGACGGGCAGCGCCTGGTCGCGACGCAGTTCACCATCCTCAGCACCGGCAACACCACCTACGACGACCCCGGCAACCTGGGGGCGAAGGTCATCGACTCGACCGGGAAGGTTTACCCCGGTAAGCCCGGTATCCCCACCGTCGGTGACTCCCTGGACCTCACCATGATCCTCCCGCCGGGCAAGAAGACCACCGGCTGGGTGATCTTCAACGTGCCGAAGGACGCGAAGATCACGAACGTGACGTACCAGATGGACTCGCTCCTGCAGACCAACGGAGAGCACACGGGCAGGTGGAGCCTCCACCCCTGAGGTGGTCTTCCGTTCCAGCGGGCAGGACCTCACCGGCACCGCCGCCGCCACGTACACGGAAGTCGCCGTACAACGCCACCGGGGCGGCACCTCTCCTTGCGGAGGGGTGCCGCCCCGGCGGACTTCTGGACGTGCGGCCCGGGAGGACCGGCAGTCTGATCCGGGAGGGATCAGAAGTCCATGTCACCGCCCGGCATGCCGCCCGGAGCGGCCGCGGCGGCCTTCTCCGGCTTGTCGGCGATGACGGCCTCGGTGGTGAGGAACAGCGCGGCGATGGAGGCGGCGTTCTGCAGGGCAGAGCGGGTCACCTTCGCCGGGTCGAGGATGCCCTCGGCGATCATGTCGACGTACTCGCCGGTGGCGGCGTTCAGACCGTGGCCGACGGCCAGGTTGCGCACCTTCTCCACGACGACGCCGCCCTCAAGACCACCGTTGACGGCGATCTGCTTGAGCGGGGCCTCCAGGGCGAGCTTCACGGCGTTGGCGCCGGTCGCCTCGTCACCGTCGAGCTCCAGCTTCTCGAAGACCGCGGAGGCCTGCAGCAGGGCGACGCCACCGCCGGCGACGATGCCCTCCTCGACGGCCGCCTTCGCGTTGCGAACGGCGTCCTCGATGCGGTGCTTGCGCTCCTTGAGCTCGACCTCGGTGGCGGCACCGGCCTTGATGACGGCCACGCCGCCGGCCAGCTTCGCCAGACGCTCCTGGAGCTTCTCGCGGTCGTAGTCCGAGTCGCTGTTCTCGATCTCGGCGCGGATCTGGTTGACGCGGCCCTGGACCTGGTCGCTGTCGCCGGCACCGTCGACGATGGTGGTCTCGTCCTTGGTGATGACGACCTTGCGGGCGCGGCCCAGCAGGTCGAGACCGGCGTTCTCCAGCTTGAGGCCGACCTCCTCGGAGATGACCGTGCCACCGGTGAGGATGGCGATGTCGCCGAGCATGGCCTTGCGGCGGTCACCGAAGCCCGGGGCCTTGACGGCGACGGACTTGAAGGTGCCACGGATCTTGTTGACGACCAGGGTCGACAGGGCCTCGCCCTCAACGTCCTCGGCGATGATCAGCAGCGGCTTGCCGGACTGCATGACCTTCTCGAGCAGCGGAAGGAGGTCCTTCACGTTGCCGATCTTGGAGTTGACGATCAGGATGTACGGGTCATCCAGGGCCGCCTCCATGCGCTCCATGTCGGTCGCGAAGTACGCCGAGATGTAGCCCTTGTCGAAGCGCATACCCTCGGTGAGCTCCAGCTCCAGACCGAAGGTCTGGGACTCCTCGACGGTGATGACGCCTTCCTTGCCGACCTTGTCCATGGCCTCGGCGATGAGCTCGCCGATCTGGGTGTCGGCGGCGGAGATGGAGGCGGTCGAAGCGATCTGCTCCTTGGTCTCCACGTCCTTGGCCTGCTCCAGCAGGGCGGCGGAGACGGCCTCGACGGCGCGCTCGATGCCGCGCTTGAGGGCCATCGGGTTGGCACCGGCGGCCACGTTGCGCAGACCCTCGCGCACCAGGGCCTGGGCCAGGACGGTCGCGGTCGTCGTGCCGTCACCGGCGACGTCGTCCGTCTTCTTCGCGACCTCCTTGACCAGCTCGGCGCCGATCTTCTCGTACGGGTCCTCGAGCTCGATCTCCTTGGCGATGGATACACCATCGTTGGTGATCGTGGGGGCGCCCCACTTCTTCTCGAGGACGACGTTGCGGCCCTTGGGGCCGAGGGTGACCTTGACGGCGTCGGCGAGCTGGTTCATCCCGCGCTCGAGACCGCGCCGTGCCTCCTCGTCGAACGCGATGATCTTGGCCATGTGAAGTGGTCCTCCCGGACATCGGGGTGGATTGCTCCGGACCGCGCTGGCGCCCGCGACGGACGGTCTGCTTGCCGTGTGGTTCCTTGCCCCACCCGGCCCGCGGACCTCACCGACCCGATCCTTGGTTATCACTCTCACCCGGAGAGTGCTAACGCCAATGATTAGCACTCGACCCCCTCGAGTGCAAGCGAGTCAGGGGGGAGTCTCATCCTTGGGCGGCGGTCGGGGCGAGCGCGTCCGGCGGCGTCTCACCGTGCATGCAAGAAGGTCCGCACCCCGCTCAGGGGTACGGACCTTCTCGACGCTGCAGTCGGCCGGCGCCTCAGGCGCTCACCCGGACCATGTCTGCCTGCGGCCCCTTCTGGCCCTGCGAGATCTCGAACTCGACCCGCTGACCCTCCTCAAGGGTGCGGTAGCCGTCCATCTGGATCGCGCTGTAGTGGACGAATACATCCGCACCACCGTCGACCGCGATGAAGCCGTACCCCTTCTCCGCGTTGAACCACTTGACGGTGCCCTGAGCCATGCCTAACTCCCCTATTACTGGCCCTTGCGCAGGACCGCACTCCGCGGACCCGGGTCAGACCTCACCCCGCGAAAGGCCCGTGGGGTGTGCGCCGGAACGCGTCGACCGCCGCTGAATGTATCTGCACCAATGCCCAGCGCAACAGGTCAATCGGACGAGAATTCCGGGGCCGAAGAATCGGTAATTATGCGGTGAAGTCGCGTTACGCCGGGGCAAGTCGGGCCGGGCATAGCTCACGTATCCGACAAATGCTGCACACACTTCGGGCACAACTCATCGCGATCACATATGCGTTGGGCACGCGCGCGGAGTTGTACGAGGGTCGTACGCGGGTTGTACGAGGGCTCATACGAAGAAGATCGCCCCCATGGTATCGCCTTTCGCGACATGGAATTGCCCCATCCGCTTTTAGGCGGATGGGGCAATTCTCGCCACTCAGACCAAGAGATGGCGCAAATCAGATCCCGGTGAGGAACGGGGGCCGACAGAAGGGGTCAGCAGCCTCCGGCCACCGCAGGAATGATGGAGACGCCCGCGCCGTCCGGCGTCGGCGTCTCCAGGCCCTGCTCGAAGCGGACGTCGTCGTCGTTGACGTAGACGTTCACGAACCGGCGCAGCTTGCCCGCGTCGTCCAGCACACGGGCCGCGATCCCGGTGTGGTTCTTCTCCAGGTCGGCGATCACCTCGGAGAGGGTCGCGCCCTCGGCGACGACCTCGGCCTCACCGTTGGTGTACGTGCGGAGGATGGTGGGGATGCGGACCTTCACGCTCATGGTTCTGCCTTCCAGCGACTGCGGGGTGCGGTTTCGGGGGTACGGGTCCGGGGCTCAGCCGGCCAGGCCGGCCGCGCGGAACGCGTCCAGGTCGGGCCGGATGGTGGCCGTGGGCCCGGATGCGACGGCGTCCAGAGTCTTGAGGCCGTCGCCGGTGTTGAGGATGACGGTGGTCAGGGCCGGGTCGAGCAGACCGTCCTCGATGAGCTTCTTGGTGACGCCGACGGTCACGCCGCCCGCGGTCTCCGCGAAGATCCCTTCCGTCCGCGCCAGCAGCTTGATGGCGTCCACGACCTGCTCGTCGTTGACATCCTCCACCGCACCGCCCGTACGGCGCGCGATGTCGAGCACGTACGGCCCGTCGGCCGGGTTGCCGATGGCCAGCGACTTGGCGATGGTGTTCGGCTTCTGGGGGCGTACGACGTCGTGCCCGGCCTTGAAGGCCGCCGACACCGGCGAGCAGCCCTCCGCCTGGGCGCCGAAGATCTTGTACGGCTTGTCCTCGACCAGGCCGAGGGCGATCAGCTCCTTCAGACCCTTGTCGATCTTCGTGAGCTGGGAGCCGGAGGCGATCGGAATGACGATCTGGTCCGGGAGCTGCCAGCCGAGCTGCTCGCAGATCTCGTACGCCAGCGTCTTGGAACCCTCGCCGTAGTAGGGGCGCAGGTTGACGTTGACGAAGCCCCAGCCCTCGCCGAGCGGGTCGCCGATGAGCTCCGAGCAGAAGCGGTTGACGTCGTCGTAATTGCCCTCGATGCCGACCAGGTCGCCGCCGTAGACCGCGGCCATGACGACCTTGCCGGCCTCCAGGTCGTGCGGGATGAAGACGCAGGACTTCAGGCCCGCCCGGCGGGCCGCGGCGCCGACCGCGCCCGCGAGGTTGCCGGTGGAGGAGCAGGAGAGGGTGGTGAAACCGAAGGCGCGGGCGGCCTCGACGGCGATCGCGACGACACGGTCCTTGAAGGAGTGCGTCGGGTTGCCGGAGTCGTCCTTGACGTACAGGCCGCCCGTGACGCCCAGCTCGGCGGCGAGGCGGTCGGCCTTGACGAGCTTGGTGAAGCCGGGATTGAGGTTCGGCTTGTCGGCGACGTCGGCGGGGACGGGCAGCAGCGGGGCGTAGCGCCAGATGTTGTTCGGTCCGGCCTCGATCCGCTTCTTCAGGCCCTCGGGATCGCCGCTCGGGAGGTCGTACGCCACTTCGAGCGGCCCGAAACATTCCTGGCACGCGAAGATCGGACCGAGGTCGAAGCGCTGTCCGCACTCGCGGCAGGAGAGGCCGACGGCCGGACCCAGAGCGACAGTGGAGGTGGTGGCGGTTTCGGTGACTTGCACAGCCATGGAGGCGAGGCCCTTTCTCCTCATCTTCCTCGCGACGCATCTCGCCACGAGACGGATTTGGCACCTTCCCTAGCCGGGAGCCTCGCGCGCGCTGCTGCGGCGGAGACCGGCTGGAGGGTTGCCGGGGCTTCAACGGGCCGTATCCCTCTGCCCCTCTGGATGAGCGGTATGGCGCTGGGCCGAAACCCAGGCTTTTGTGGCGGTGACCCCGGCATGCGACGGTCATCCGCGTTGTTCAAGACTGTAACCGAAGGCGCTGACAGTTGAGATAGTCGTCCGAACCGCGAGATGGATCACAATGGATCACCCACGGGCCATTGGTCCGGCGGCCACCGAGGAGTCGTAGACGTGCTGGAAGAGGTGGAGCGCTGGCTCAGCAGCCGCTCCTGGTCCGCGGCCGACCGCCCGCTCGGGCGGCTGGTGGAGGCCAAGCGCCAGACGGGCCGGACGGTCAGCGTAGTGCTGCCCGCACTCGACGAGGAAGCCACCGTCGGCGCGATCGTCGCGGCGATCCGCGCGGACCTGATGACCGGCACCGTTCCCCTGGTCGACGAGCTGGTGGTGCTGGACTCGGGGTCCAGGGACCGGACGGCCGAGGTCGCGGCGGCGGCCGGGGCCAAGGTGGTCCACCGGGACAGCGTCCTGCCCCGCCTGCCGGCCGTCCCCGGCAAGGGTGAGGTCCTGTGGCGGTCCCTGCTCGCCACCACGGGCGACATCGTCTGCTTCATCGACGCCGACCTGCGCGAATTCTCCTCGACCTTCGTCTCCGGCATCGTCGGGCCGCTGCTGACCGACGCCGATGTCCACTTCGTCAAGGCGATGTACGACCGTCCCCTGGAGACCGGCGGCGAGGGTTCCGGAGCGGGCCAGGGCGGCCGGGTCACGGAGCTGGTCGCCCGCCCCCTGCTCAATCTCCACTGGCCGCAGCTGGCCGGCTTCGTCCAGCCCCTGGGCGGCGAGTACGCGGTCCGGCGCTCCCTCCTGGAACGGCTGCCCTTCCCGGTCGGCTACGGCGTCGAGCTCGGCCTTCTGGTCGACGCCCTGCACACCGTCGGCCTGGACGCCCTCGCCCAGGTGGACGTCGGCGTCCGCAAGCACCGCCACCAGGACGGCCAGGCCCTCGGCCGGATGGCCGCCGCGATCTACCGCACCGCCCAGCTCCGTCTCACCCGCGGCCATCTGATCCGGCCCCGTCTCACCCAGTTCGACCGCGGCGAGAACGGCTTCGTGGCGCGCACCACGGATGTGGACACCGAGGAGCGGCCCCCGATGGCGGAGATCCCGGAGTACGCGGAGCGGCGGGCGGCCTGAAACGGCTGCGGGTTCCCTCGGCTGAATTCCGTACGTTTGCGCGGATCGGTAGCTGGTTAATGTCGCGACATGGTCTCCGAGACGGTCTCCGAGCGCAGTGCGGTCCCGCCAGGTGCCGACGTTCTCGTCGCGTCCAATCGCGGTCCGGTGTCCTACGCCGTCGGTGAAGGCGGTGCGCTGACCGCCAAGCGGGGCGGCGGGGGGCTGGTGTCGGGGCTGTCCGCCATCGGTCCGGACACCGATGCGGTGTGGGTGTGTGCGGCGCTCGGGAAGGGCGACCGGGAGGCCGTGCGGCGGACGGGCGGCGACCTGGATCCGGCGGACACGGGCGGGCAGCGGGTCCGGATGCTGGATATTCCGGCGGATGTGTATGCCGATGCCTACAACGGAATTGCCAATTCCGTGCTGTGGTTCGTCCACCACATGCTGTATCAGACTCCGCTGGAGCCGGCATTCGATACGGAATTCCGTGCGCAGTGGGCGTCGTACGAAACGTACAACGCGGCCTTCGCGGACGCGCTGGCCGAGGCCGCGGCGCCCGGGGCCGCCGTCCTCGTGCAGGACTATCACCTGGCGCTGGTGCCCGGGATGCTCCGCGAAAGCCGCCCCGACCTGCGGATCGCGCATTTCTCGCACACGCCGTGGGCGCCCGCGGAGTACTTCGCGATGCTGCCCGACGACATCCAGCAGAAGCTGGTGACGGGCATCCTCGGCGCGGACCGGGCGAATTTCCTGACCCAGCACTGGGCACGGGCCTTCATGGGCTGCTGCCAGTGGGCGCTGGGGTCGGAATGCGACGCGTACTGGCCGCGCGACGAGGACCCGTATCTCATCTCGACATGGCTCAAGCCGCGCAAGACCCATATCGGGGTGCACGGTCTCGGCGCCGACGCGGAGTTCCTGCGCGAGCGGGCGCACCGCCCCGATGTCGAGGAGCGGCTGGCGGCACTGCGCGAGCAGATCGGCGGGACGGACCGGAAGACCATCGTCCGGGTCGACCGCACCGAGCTGTCGAAGAACATCGTGCGCGGTCTGCTCGCCTACCGCCGGCTGCTCGCCGACCGCCCCGAGTGGCGCGAGCGGGTGGTGCACCTCGCGTTCGCCTATCCCTCGCGGCAGGACCTGGCCGTCTATCGCGACTACACCGCGACGGTGGGGCGGCTGGCAGAGGAGATCAATGCCGAGTACGGGACGGACGGTTGGCAGCCGGTCGTGCTGCATGTGAAGGACGACTTCGCGCGGTCGCTGGCCGCCTACCGGCTCGCCGATGTGGCCCTGGTCAATCCGATCCGCGACGGCATGAATCTGGTCGCGAAGGAAGTGCCGGTGGTCTCCGAGCGGGGCTGTGCGCTGGTCCTCTCCCGGGGAGCGGGCGCGTACTGGGAGCTGCGCGAGGACGCGATCGTCGTCAACCCGTACGACATCACGGCCACGGCCGAGGCGCTGCACGAGGCGCTCTCCATGGACGACGGCGAGCGGCGCGCCCGCTGCGAGCGGCTGGCCGCGGCCGCCACGGCGCTGCCGCCGGCCCAGTGGTTCCTGGACCAGCTGCGCGCGTTGGAGGAGTGAGCGGGGCTCAGGCTCCGGCCAGGTGGTCCGCCAGGGCGCCGAGGAGGCCGACGACCCCCGTCGGCCCGTCCACCACCAGGTCGGCGCGGTCGGCCAGTTCGGTGACCTCGTTGCTGCCGCTGCAGACCAGGACGCCGGTGAGGCCTTCGGAGCGGAGTTTTTCGACGGCGGCGAAGGCGGCGAGGTCGCCGAGGTCGTCGCCGGCGTACAGGACGGTCGTGGCGCCGGTTTCGTGGATCCAGTCGGCCAGGGCCACGCCCTTGTCCATGCCGGGCGGGCGCAGTTCCAGGACGAAGCGGCCCGGTTCGACGATCAGGCCGTGGCGTTCGGCGAGGGCGGCGAGCGGGCCGCGGAGCCGGTCGAAGGCGCCCTGGGGGTCGGTCGCGCGGCGGGTGTGGACGGCGATGGCGCGGCCGCCCTTGGTCTCGATGGCGGTCTCGACCCAGGTGCCGTGCCAGACGCCGGAGGCGTCCAGTACGCCGGGGAGTTCGGCCTGTATGGCGGTGATGCCGGGGTGCGGCGGCGGGGCGTGGACGGTGCCGGTGGCGGCTTCCCAGCGCTCGGCGCCGTAGTGGCCGAGGACGGTGAGATGGCCGAGGCCGGGGACGGCGGCGAAGCCGCCGAGGCGGACCGCGACGGCGGCCGGGCGGCCGGTGATGACGGCGGCGGCGCGCAGCTGCGGGACGAGGCGGCCCAGGGCGGCGGTGGCGCCGGAGTGGGCGCGGGCCGTTTCCGGGTCGGGGACGATGTCGGCGAGGGTGCCGTCGTAGTCGAGGGCGATGACGGTGCGTTCGGGGTGGGTCAGGAGAGCGGCGAGGCCTTCGCGGCCGGCCGGGGTCTGCGGCGTCGGGACGGGGTGCGGCGCGTTCGGGGGGCTGCCCATGGCGCCGACCCTACCGGCGGGGTGCGGGCGCATGCCGGGTGTACGGGGGCACGGGGGCGGCGGGCGGGCGGGTGTGTCGTGGGTGCGGCGCGGCGGCGGGCGTCCGGCCCCGGCGGCGGGCGTCGGGCGCGGCTCAGCGGCGGGCGCGGCTCAGCGGCGGGCGCGGCGGGCGTCGCGTATCCGGCGCAGGCGGTTGACGGTGACCGGGTCGTGGGCGAGCGCGCGGGGGTCGTCCAACAGGGCGTTCAGGAGCTGGTAGTAGCGGGTCGGGGAGATGCCGAGCCGCTCGCGGATGACGCGCTCCTTGGCGCCGGGGCCGGGCCAGGAGCGGCGCTCGACGCCGAGCACCGCTTCGTCCCGGGAGGAGAGCGGGGCGGCGGCCGCGCCCTCCGGCTCCCTGCGGCCGGCGGCGTCGGCGGCGGCCGGGGTGCCGGGGCCGTCCGGGGTATCCCTGCCGTCCGGAGTGCCCGTGCCCTCGCTCCCGCCCGCCATGTCCTCGCCGCCCGTCATCACGTTTCCACGATAAGCCCACGGTCCGACAGCGCCCGGCCGGATGCCCCGGCGGCCGCCGGGGCCCTTACGGCGCGGTGTTGTCGGCCATGTCCGCCTCGTTCTGGATCTCGCTGAGCACGGCGGACGGGTTGCCGTCGGGCCCGACGGCGGCGCCCATCTTGGCCTTGAGGGTCTTGGAGACCATGGGCCAGGAAACCTTGTCGGCCGGGTAGAACTCGGCGCTCCTGAGCTGCCTGAGGAAGCTGTGCAGCTTGCTGTACTTGTCGTCCTCCATCATCGCCTGGGAGGCGGAGGCGGTGACCGGGAGCAGTCCGTAGGTGCCGGAGAACTTCAGGACGTTCTTCTCGCTGTAGACGAAGTCGAGGAACTTGCCGATCTGTTTGCCGTGGCCGTTCTGCTTGAAGGCGGTCATCCAGTCGGCGACGCCCATGGTGGCCTTGGCCTTGCCGTCGATGCCGGGGAGGTCGGTGGTGCCGTAGTCGATGCCCTTGGCGGCGGCCTGTTCCATCAGGGTGGGGTGGCCGTTGAGCATGCCGACATCGCCGTCGGCGAAGCCCTGGAAGGCGTCGGCGCGGTTGACCTTGGCGGGGTCGGCGCCGGTCAGGCCCTTGCCGACGAGGTCCTTCTGCAGCCATTCGAAGGTCTTGACGTTCTCCGGCGAGTCGATCGTGTACTTGCCGATGTTGTCCGTGTAGGCGCCGCCACCACCGAGCATCCACATCAACGTCTCGGCCTGGGTCTCCTCCGGGCCGAGCGGGAGCGCGAAGGGCATCTTGACGCCGTGGCTCTTCAGCAGCTGGGCGTCATGGGCGATGTCGTCCCAGGTCTTCGGCGGGTGGGCGATGCCCGCCTCGGCGAACAGCTTCTTGTTGTAGAAGAGGCGCCGGGTGCTGGCCCCGAAGGGCATGCCGTACAGCACGCGGTTGTATTCGCCGGCGTCCGCGAGGGCGGGGGTGAAGTCGGCCTGGGTGGGTATGGAGAGCAGCTCGTCGGCGCTGTAGAGCTTGCCGTGGGCGGCGTAGTCGGCGTACGCGCCGATCTGCGCCATGTCGGGGGCCTTACCCGCCTTGACCGCGTCCTCGACCTTCTTGTCGACGTCGGTCCAGCTGTAGACCTCGACGTCGACCTTGATGTCGGGGTTCTTCTTCTCGAACTCGCGGGTGAGCGCGTCCCAGTAGTGCTGGGAGCTGTTGGCCTCGCTGTCGCCGTAATCCGCCGCGATGAGCTTGAGCGTGACATCGCCGTCGCCCGAGCCGCTGCCGCAGCCGGTGAGAGTGAGGGTCATGACGGTGGCAATCCCCGCCGCCGTCAGGCTCAAGTACCGCCGCTGCACCGTTGTTTACCGCCCTGTCCCGAGATCTGTTCTGCCGGGTCCATCTCGGTGTCGGGGATCACCCTTCACCGCCATGAACAGCGAGTTTTACTCGCCCGTCTCCATAAGGTCTACACCACCGGAAGTCTCGCTTCGGTATCGCCCTTCCCACGCGAAGATCACGAGGCCGGGCGCCGACCAGGCCAAACAGGCGCAAGAGCCCACGGATACGGTGAGTGGACTAGACCTTTTATGCGAGATCGCGCAAAACTGTTGCCGTGAGAAACGTCATCGCCCTGGATGTGGGCGGCACCGGAATGAAGGCCGCCCTCGTAGGGGCGGACGGCACCGTTCTGTACGAGGCGCGGCGCCCCACCGGCCGCGAGCGCGGGGCCGACGCGGTCATCGAGACGATCCTCGGCTTCGCCGCCGAGCTCCAGGCGCTGGGCGGGGCCCGGTTCGGCGCCCCGGCGGCGGCCGCCGGGGTCGCGGTCCCCGGCACGGTTGACGAGGAGTCGGGCACCGCCGTGTATTCCGCCAATCTCGGCTGGCAGGACGTCCCGATGCGGGACCTGCTGTCCGAGCGGCTCGGCGGGGTGCCGGTCGCGCTCGGGCACGACGTACGCACCGGCGGCCTGGCCGAGGGCCGGATCGGCGCGGGCAAGGATGCCGACCGGTTCCTGTTCGTTCCCCTCGGTACGGGCATCGCGGGCGCCATCGGCATCGGCGGCCGGATCGAGGCGGGCGCGCACGGCAGCGCGGGCGAGATCGGCCATATCGTCGTGCGGCCCGGCGGGCGGGAGTGCGCCTGCGGGCAGCGCGGCTGCCTGGAGACGGTGGCCTCGGCCGCCGCGGTCGGCCGCGACTGGGCGCTGGCCTGCGGCGATCCCCGGGCCGGCGCGGCGGACGCGGCCAAGGCCGTGGAGTCGGGCGACGAACGCGCCGTCGCCGTCTGGCGCAACGCCGTGGACGCCCTCGCCGACGGCCTGGTCACCGGCCTCACCCTGCTCGACCCGCAGATGCTGATCATCGGCGGCGGGCTCGCCGAGGCGGGCGACACGCTGTTCGCGCCTCTGCGGGAAGCGGTCCGCCGGCGCGTTACGTTCCAGCCCGTTCCCTCGATCGTTCCGGCGGCCCTCGGGGACGCGGCCGGTTGCCTGGGCGCAGGACTGCTCGCCTGGGATCTTCTCTCCACGGAGGTAACCGCCTGATGTCACTGCACCCTTCCGCGGGACGGCCCGCGCAGGCCCGGCGCACCCTCCTGGCCGGCGCCCGTATCGCCCGCTCGGCCGGTGTGGCCGACAGCGGCCGGATCACCGTCGAGGGCGGCCGGATCACCGACATCCGCAGCCGGGACCTCGACGCCGGCGGCCCCCTCCCCGGCGGCCGGGACACCGAGGTCCTCGACCTCTCCGGCCACCTCGTCGTCCCCGGCTTCGTCGATATGCACCTCCACGGCGGAGGCGGCGGCTCCTTCTCGTCGGCCGACCCCGAGGAATGCCTGCGGGTCATCGACACCCACCGGCGGCACGGCACCACCTCGATGGTCGCCTCCACCGTCACCGGCGCCCTGGACGACCTCGCCCGGCAGGCCGCGGTGCTCGCCGAGCTCGTCCAGCAGGGCGAACTGGCCGGCATCCACTTCGAGGGCCCGTTCATCTCCCCCGGCCGCTGCGGCGCCCACCAGCCCGACCTGCTGCGCGACCCCGACCCGGCCGCGGTCCGCAAGCTGATCGACGCCGCGCGCGGCACCGCCCGGATGATGACCGTCGCCCCCGAACTGCCCGGCGGCCTGGAGTCCGTACGGATGCTCACCGACGCCGGGATCGTCGCGGCGATCGGCCACACCGACGCCTCCTACGACGCCACCCGCGAGGCCATCGCCGCGGGCGCGACGGTGGCCACCCACCTCTTCAACGCCATGCCCGGCCTCGCCCACCGCGCGCCCGGCCCGATCGCGGCCCTCCTGGAGGACGAGCGGATCACCGTCGAGCTGATCAACGACGGCACCCATCTGCACCCCGCGATCCTCCAGATGGCCGTCCGGGACGCCGGCGCCGACCGCGTCGCGTTCATCACGGACGCGATGGGCGCGGCGGGGATGAACGACGGGATGTATCCGCTCGGCCCGATGCAGGTCGAGGTCAAGGACGGCGTCGCCCGGATCAGCGAGGGCCCGACGGCCGGGTCCATCGCCGGATCCACCCTCACCCTGGACCGCGCCTTCAAGCGGGCCGTCACCGTGGACCACCTGACCGTGGATCAGGCCGTACAGGCACTTTCGGCCAACCCGGCGCGGCTGCTCGGCATCGACGACCGGGTGGGCTCCCTGGCGGTCGGCAAGGACGCCGACCTGGTGGTGCTGGACGCCGGATACGACCTGGTGGGCGTGATGCGCCAGGGCGCGTGGCTGGTACGTCCCGAAGGGGTCTGAACGGCCCCGCGGCGGACGCCGCGCGAACGGGCGGTGACCGGCCCGCGGCCCCCTGGTGACCGGTTCCCCGCCGGGTACCGGTCTCCCTGGGTCTGGGCCAACCCCCATCGGCGATGGCATGATCGCTCGCGCACTTGTCCGCATGCCACCGCCGAACGCGGTTGCCCGACCTTGGGCCGTACCTCGGCCAACTACTGCCCGGCCAACGGCTGCCGCCCACCGGCACAGCCGTCCGAGCACGGTGCGGGAGGGGGAACCATGATCCTCACGGTCACGCTGAACGCCGCCCTGGACATCACCTATCGTCTGCCCCGGCTCCGCACCCACACCACGAACCGGGTCACCGAGGTCGCCGAACGCCCCGGCGGCAAGGGCCTGAACGTCGCGCGCGTCCTGGCCGCGCTGGGCCACCGTACGGTCGCCACCGGCTTCGCGGGCGGCGGCACCGGAACGGCGCTGCGCACCCTGCTCCGCCAGGAGAGCGACGTCACCGACGCCCTGGTGCCGGTCGGTGGCGCCACCCGCCGCACGATCGCCGTCGTGGACGAGACCACTGGCGACACCACCCAGCTCAACGAACCGGGCCCGACCGTCTCGCCCGCCGAATGGGACACCTTCCTGGGCACCTACCGCGAACTCCTCGGCGACGCACGGGCCGTGGCGCTCTGCGGCAGCCTGCCGCCCGGCGTCCCCGTCGACGTCTACGCCCGGCTCACCCGCGCCGCCCGCACCGCAGGCGTCCCGGTCCTCCTCGACACCAGCGGCGAACCGCTGCGCCGCGGCCTGGCCGCCCGTCCCGACCTCGCCAAACCCAACGCCGACGAACTCGCCGCCCTCACCGGCAGCACCGAACCGCTGCGCGCCGCCCGCGACGCCCGGCGCCGGGGCGCCCACGCGGTGGCCGCGTCACTGGGCGCCAAGGGCATACTCGCGGTCACCGCGGACGGCGCCTGGCAGGCCGCACCGCCGCGGCATATCGCCGGCAACCCGACCGGTGCCGGCGATTCGGCCGTGGCCGGTCTGCTGTCAGGGCTGGTGGAGGACCTGCCGTGGCCGGAGCGGCTGACGCGCGCGGTGGCCCTGTCGGCCGCAACCGTGCGGGCCGCGGCCGCTGGCGAGTTCGATCCGGTGACGTACGAGGAGCTGCTGCCGCACGTCGTGGTGACGGATCATCCTACGGCGGCGTGAACCGGACGTTTCACGTGAAACACCGGCACTGAAAGGGGCGTTGACGCCGAACGTCCGGTTACTACTTCTTCGGCGGCGTCAGCCACACCTTGTCGAGGTTGGCGTCGCACTGGTTGCCGGCCTCACAGGACATCTTGATGACGTTGGTGCCCTTATTGAGGTTCACGACCGAATAGGACTTGGTCCAGCCCTTGTCCCAGGCACCCTCTGCGGCATGCGCGAAGTTGCTCAGGGAGATGGGCCGGGGGTCGGCCTTGCCGTTCACGGTCAGCGTGAGGTTGGCGTCCTTACCGGGCACGCCGTAGCCGACGTTGAGCCAGTAGGTGCCGGCCTTGTCGACGTCCACCGTCCAACTGACGGATGCGCCGGGGGTGTTCATTCCCGCGACATAGGTGCCGTTCGCCGAACGCGCCCCGGGCACGTCCTTGGCCGTGGTGGCGCCGCCGTCGAGCCGCAGGCTGCCCGCGTCCTGCTTGGGGAGCTCGCCGGGAGCGGGCTTGGCGGTGGGCTCCTTGCTGGGGGCCACCGAGTCACCGGCCGTCGGGCCCGGCTGCTTCGCCGAGTCGTTCTTGTCCTTGTTGCCGTTCGTGAGCATCGCGACGCCGATACCTATGCACACCACCGCGACCACGGCGACCGCCCCGATCAGCAGCCCGTTACGGCGGCGAGGGGCCTGGTCGTAGCCCTGGGCCGGGACGGAACGCGTCCGCTCGTTGCCGGGCAGGGTCTCGGGCGCGGCGTAGTGCGCGTTCTGGTTGCCGTACGCCTGCTGGGTCTGCTGGGCGCCGTACTGCCGCTCGCCGACCGCACGCACCTGGTTGTAGGAGGTTCTCGGGACCCCCGGCTGCCGCGCCGCCCCGCCGCCGGCCGCCGAGCCCGGTGCGCCACCCTCGCCGCCTTCCGCGCGGTAGAGATAGCCGAACGGGTCGTCGTTCTCCGGCGTGTCCGCGCCGTTGTTGCCGGCCGTCATTCCGTGTCACTCCCAAGCGGTGTGTGCGCGTCTGTCTGCGTCCATACGCATTCGCGCCATCTGCGCGAACTGTCTCTTTCGGGCCCCCGGCGGCAGAGCGCCGCATCGGCGCAGCCTACCCCTTCGGGGCATGCCCACACCGAGCCCGGACAGCCACAAGATCGCTACAGATCGGTGAACGGCAGGTGGGCCCCGGCGGAAGGCGGCGGTGTGAGATACGCGGCACCGCGCCTGTGCGGGAGGGCCCGGCTACGCGCTGTGGCGCGGGCGGCTGCGCTCCGTACCGCGCGGGCCGTCTGCCGGGGCTCAGCCCGCCCGGCGGTTCGCCTTCGACCGGGACCGCTTCTCGACGTACATCCGCTGGTCGGCCGAGGCGAGGACCTCCTCGGCGGTCATGCCGCAGCTGGCCCAGCCGATGCCGAAGCTGGCGCCGACCCGCACCGCCCGGCCGTCCACCCGGATCGGCGGGATGATGGCGTTCCGCAGCCGCACCGCGAGATCCTGGGCGTCGGCCGTGCCCAGGCCGTCCGCGAGCACCACGAATTCATCGCCGCCGAGCCGGGCGACCGTATCGCCGTCCCGCACGCCGCTGGTCAGCCGGCGGGCGACCTCGATCAGCACCGCGTCGCCCGTGTGGTGCCCGAAGCGGTCGTTGATCGACTTGAAGCCGTCGAGGTCGCAGAAGAGGACCGCCAGCCCCTTGGAGCCGTCGTCCTCCGCGCCCTCCGCGGGCGCGACGGTGTGGACATGGTGGTCGTAGGCGCCCGGACCGCCGCCGAAGGGCTCCTTGCCGTCCGTCCGGAACGCATGCCGATCGCCCGGGTCCACCGCGGCGGTGGCCGAGGAGGCGTACGCATCGGCGTCCGTACCCGGGGGGCGGGCGCACAGCCGGGCGCCGAGCCGGGACCGCAGCTCGGCGCTGTTGGGCAGGCCGGTCAGCGAGTCGTGGCTGGCGCGGTGCGCGAGCTGGAGCTCGTGCCGCTTGCGCTCCTCGATGTCCTCGACGTGTGTGAGCAGGAAGCGGGGCCCGTCGGCGGTGTCGGCGACCACGGAGTTGCGCAGCGAGACCCACACATAGGTCCCGTCGCGGCGGGCCAGCCGCAGCTCGGCCCGGCCGCCCTCCGCCGAGGTGCGCAGCAGGGTCCCGATGTCCTCGGGATGGACGAGGTCGGAGAAGGAGTAGCGGCGCATCGCGGAGGCCGGGCGCCCCAGCAGCCGGCACAGCGCATCATTGGTGCGCAGCAGCCGTCCGTGCTGGTCACCGCCCATCTCGGCGACGGCCATCCCGCTCGGCGCGTACTCGAAGGCCTGCCGGAAGCTTTCCTCGCTGGCGCGCAGGGCCTGCTGCTCGCGTTCGAGGCGGACCAGGGCGCGCTGCATATTGGCCCGGAGCCGGGCGTTGCTGATCGCGATGGCGGACTGGAACGCGTACATCTGCAGCGCCTCCTGCCCCCATGCGCCGGGGCGCCGGCCGTTGCGCGGCCGGTCGACGGAGATCACGCCGAGCAGCTCGCCGCTGCCGTTGGCCGCGGAGTACATCGGCGCGAAGAGGCGGTCCATCGGGTGCCACTCGTCGGGGAAGCGCGGCGCGGGGCCCGCCGTGTGCCACTGCGGGACGTCGTCGTCGTCCAGCACCCAGCCCTCGGTGTACGGGATGAAGCGCAGCTCGCCCCAGCGTTCCCCCATCGACAGCCGGCGGTCCCAGGAGGACCGGGAGCCGACCCGCCCGGCCATCAGCGCCTCGGCGCCCGCGCTGCCGGCCACCGCGGCGACGACGAGATCGCCGTCCTGACGGACGAGATTGACCGCCGCCAGCTCATAGCCGAGCCCGGCGATCGCACCGTCGGCAACGGACTGCAAGGTGTCCGCAAGGCTGCGTGCGGTGTTCAGTTCGGCGACCACTTGGTGCAGCTGCCGCAGGGTCGCAAGACGGACGTACGGCTCCGACTCGGTCTCCATCGCTCGCTCTCCCTGAGACCTCGACAGCAACTCCAGGATTCTTCGATCGCCCGATTCCACGCTCTTTCTTCGCTCACTGAATCACAGTGAGCTGTTCACTCGGTACACAGGGTCAACAATTACCGCGTGCTGTGACTCAAGTCACAGCCCCCGAAGGGATGTTGATGACCCGCAAGAGCGCCAGCTGAGAGGGCCTGCGCGCCCTCCCCCGCGCGGCACCTGCCCTTTCCTGAACGCAAATTCGGGCATCCGCGTTCCCCTCGCGCCCCCTTCTCCGGACCTCCGTCGGCGGACCTAGGGCGCGGCTGGTCCCAGGGCCCGATGCGACACGGGGCCGGGCGACGTTAGCGTTCATGGCGTGTTCACGAAAACCCCCGCCGAAGCCGCCACCTCCGGACCCGCCGCCCCTTCCTCCCCCACCGTCGCCCTGGCGTCCGCGCCGGGTGGCGCACCGATCCCGCATGCTGAGGGGGTGAGTGACGATGAATTCCGCGCCGCCCTGTCCCGCCTCGCCGCCGGCGTGGTGCTGATCACCGCCCACGACCCGGACGACGGGCCGCACGGCGAGGACGTCGGCATGACCGCCACCGCATTCGTTTCCGTGTCCCTCGAACCGCCGCTGGTGATGGTGAGCGTTCGCAACGACTCCCGCATGGACGACCTGCTGGCGCACCAGCCGCTGTGGGCGGTCTCGGTGCTGGCGGACAGCCAGCGGCACATTGCCGGACGATTCGCGATGAAGGGCCGCATCAGCGACCGGCTGCTCTTCGCGGACATCGCGCATGTACGGGGTGAAGCGGCGGGTGCGCCGCTCGTCGGCGGCGCGCTCGCGACGCTGGAGTGCCGGACCGAGGAGCGGGTGGTGGCCGGCGATCACACCCTCGTCATCGGACGCGTACTGGCCGCATCGGTCCCGAGCGGGGACGCGGGGCCGCTCACATACTTCCGGGGGAAGTACCGGCACTTGGGCTGAGGCGGGAGCGGCGACGGTGGGGGCGGCGACGGTGGAGGGCACTCAGCCCCAATCGCGTCCCGTGCGGCCGCGCTTGGTCTCGCCGCGCTGCTTCTTCTCGCGCAGCCGTCGCTCGTTGATACCGCGCGGAATCCGCGACTTGCGGCGCGGCTTGGGCGGCGGGGCGGTGGCCTGGGCGAGCAGCGTCGTCAGCCGGACGGCCGCGGTCTCGCGGTTACGCCATTGGGAGCGATGGTCGGAGGCCCGCACGGACAACACGCCGTCGACCAGGCGGCCCGCCAGCCGCTCCAGGGCGCGCTCCTTCCAGACCTCGGGCAGGGCCTGCGTCCTGGCGAGGTCGAAGCGCAGCTCCACTTGGCTGTCGCTGGTGTTGACGTGCTGGCCGCCGGGACCGGAGGACCGCGAGAAACGCCATACGAGCTCGGCCTCTGGAAGGACGACCGAACCGCGGATGACATAGGGCCCGGACATGAGTCCTATGATCCCTCGCATTTCCGCGTCCCGTCACCCGCTTTTCGGCTCCCCACGCAGGACGTCCACATCAGGATGCGGCAAAGAAAGTAAAGGCAGCTGGAACCTCGTGGTCCCCTGACGGCGTTGTGGTGGGTGACGGTAGCTTCGTCCGCAGTACGAAGCCCGACGCTTCGACGAGTCGACAAGGAAAGGGACTTCCCATGGCTGTAAGCCTGTCCAAGGGCGGCAACGTCTCCCTCACCAAGGAGGCACCGGGCCTGACCGCCGTCACGGTCGGCCTCGGCTGGGACGTCCGCACCACCACCGGCACGGACTTCGACCTGGACGCCAGCGCGATCGCGGTCAACCCGAGCGGCAAGGTCTTCTCCGACCAGCACTTCGTCTTCTTCAACAACAAGGCGACGCCGGACCAGACCATCGTGCACACGGGTGACAACGTCACCGGCCAGGGCGAGGGCGACGACGAGCAGATCAACGTCAACCTGGCGGGCCTGCCGGCCGACATCGAGAAGATCGTCTTCCCGGTCTCGATCTACGACGCCGAGAATCGCAGCCAGAACTTCGGCCAGGTGCGCAACGCCTTCATCCGCATCGTCAACCAGGCCGGCGGCGCCGAAATCGCCCGCTACGACCTGAGCGAGGACGCCGCCACGGAGACCGCCATGGTCTTCGGTGAGCTGTACCGCAACGGTGCGGAGTGGAAGTTCCGCGCGGTGGGCCAGGGCTACGCCTCGGGCCTGGTGGGCATTGCGCAGGACTTCGGCGTCAACGTCTGAGGATCCGGTTTCGGGTCCGGGTAGTCGGGTCCGCACTGTCGGGTCCGCGTTGTCGGGTCCGCGTTGTCGGGTCCGCGTTGCGGGTCAGGATCCCGATGCACCCGCTTCGGCGCCGCTGATGAGCGGCGGCGGATGCCGGTGATTCCTGGTGAGCGCCGGTAGCTGCCGATGGAGGGCCGGCTCCCTTTTGGGGGCCGGCCCTCCGCGTTCCGGCGTTCCGGTGGGTGCGGCTACTTGCCGAGCACCGCCGCGCCGGCCTGCGCGAACTGCTCGTCGGTGGCGCCGCTCGGAGCACCCGCGACGCCGATACCGGCGATCGGCGCGCCCGCCGACTGCACCGGGGCGCCGCCCGCCAGGAACAGGGTGCCCGGGATGTCCTTGAGCGTCGGCGCCTGGTCGAGGCGCTTGACCAGCTCGGACGTGGGGGCGTTCCACGAGACGGCGGTGTACGCCTTCTTCACCGCGGACTCGTACGACTGCGGACCGGCGCCGTCGCCGCGCAGCTGGACCAGCGTGTTGCCGTTGCGGTCCACGACGGCGACCGAGACCTTCTGGCCCGCCTTCTCCGCGGCGTCCATGGTGGCCTGCGCGGCCTTGGTGGCGGCGGCGAGGGTGAGGTGCGTGGAGTGGGTGAGGTTCTTGGTGTCGGCGCTGCCGGCCGCGGCGGGGGCGGCGCTCGGAGCCGGGGCGGCGGACGCGGACACGGCACCGAAGGCGCCCGCACCGGCCAGCACGGCGGCGACGGCGGCACCGGCGACGAGCCGGTTGCGGCGGGACATCTTCCGGGGCTGGTTCTCGGTGTGCTTCGGCATGGTCGGGGCTCCTTCGGGACGGGACCGGAGTTCGGTGGTATGCCTCAATCCTCGGAGCGGGCGGGGCGCTCCCGGGTCGACGTACCGGCTCCCGTCGCCGGGCATGATGGGGGATACCGGTGTCAGCCGATCGGTTGATACGGGATGCTCGCCACCCGGGCTACGACTACGGGAGACCGTTACGGGCAAGCCCCGCTAGGAGACCCTGAGCCCCGTGCACCCCTCGCGCCCCCTTCATCCCCCTCAGCAGCCCGCGCCGCCGGACGCGAACCCCGACGCCCGCTGGCTGGGACCCGTCATGCACACGGCGTTCTTTCTGCTCCTGGCGGCCTCGCTCGCCCGCTTCCTGATCCGCCACCCCGGCGAGCCCCGCACCCCATGGATCATCGCCCTCAGCGTCGTCCTCGGGCTTCTGTACGTCCTCGGTCCGGCGCTGGGATCCCGTACGGACGACGAGCGCCACCCCACCGTGCGCCGGCTGCTGTGGCTGGGTGCGGTCGTCGCGACCTGGGTCGTCCTGGTCCTGCTCGCGCCGAGCTTCGCGTGGTGCGCGGTGCCGCTCTTCTACACGGGGCTGCGTACCCTGCCCGCCGGCGCCGCGTCGCTGCTGGTGGGCGTGCTCACCGCGTTCGTCGTCGTGGCCCAGCTGCGGCTGTCGACCGCGTTCGACCCGAATCTGCTGCTCGCGCCGCCGGCCGTCGCCGCGCTCGCCACCGCCGTCTTCGTCCATATGGAACGCCAGGCCGCCCGGCAGCGCGCGCTGATCGACGATCTGATCCGCACCCGGCGCGAACTGGCCGCCACCGAACGGCGCGAGGGCACGCTCGCCGAGCGGCAGCGGCTGTCGATGGAGATCCACGACACGCTCGCCCAGGGGCTGTCGAGCCAGCAGATGCTGCTCCAGGCGGCCGAGCGCACCTGGGACACGGCCCCGGGCACCGCTCGCGGTCATGTCCGTACGGCCACCGGGATCACCGCCCGCAATCTGGCCGAGGCCCGCCGCTTCGTGCACGACCTCGCCCCCGCCGACCTCGCCGACGGCGCCTCGCTGCCCGAGGCGCTGCGCGAACTCGCCGCCCGTACCGGCGAGTCGGCCTCCGGGGCCGCCGCGCCGCTCGCCGTACGCCTCCACCTGGACGGCACCTCCACCGCCCTCCCCGACCGGGTGCAGTCCGCGCTGTTGCGCATCGCGCAGGGCGCCCTCGCCAACGTCCGCGAGCACGCCGGCGCGACCACCGCCACCCTGACCCTGACCTACCTCGGCGACCAGGTCGTCCTGGACATCGCCGACGACGGCCGGGGCTTCGACCCCACCGATCCGGCCGCGCCCGCCCCCGACCGCGAACGGGGCCACGGCCTGCCCGCGATGCACGCCCGGGTGCGCCAGCTCGGCGGCACCCTCACCATTGAGTCCGCGCCGGGCGAGGGCACCGTCCTGTCCGCCGCCGTCCCCCTGGAGCACGCCTGATGACCAGCCCCGACGCCCCCGAACCCGGTCCCGGGCCCGACGCCCCGTCCGAGGCCGCGGCCGCGGCCGTACGCATCCTGCTCTGCGACGACCACGCGGTCGTACGCGCCGGGCTGCTCGCCCTGCTCAGCAGCGCGCCGGGCATCGAGGTCGTCGGCGAGGCCGGGAACGGCGAGGAAGCGGTGGCGACGGCCGCCAAGCTCCGCCCCGATGTCGTCCTGATGGATCTGCAGCTGGGCTCCGGCATCGACGGCATCGAGGCCACCCGCCGTATCACCCGTCTCCGTCCCGCCCCCCATGTGCTGGTCCTGACCACCTACGACACCGACGCCGACATCACCCGCGCCATCGAGGCCGGCGCCACCGGCTACCTCCTCAAGGCCGAACGGCCCGACGAGCTCTTCGCCGCCATCCGCGCCGCCGCCGAGGGCCGCAGCACCCTCTCCGCGCCGGTCGCCCATCGCGTACTGGCCCAGATGCGCAGCCCCCGCCCCACGCTCACCGACCGGGAACGCGACATCCTCGGCCAGCTCGCGCGGGGCCTGGGCAACCGCGAGATCGCCCGCGCGCTGTTCATCAGCGAGGCCACCGTCAAGACGCACCTGGGCCGCATCTACGACAAGCTCGGCGTGGACACCCGCGCGGGCGCGGTCTCGGTCGCCAAGGAGCAGCGGCTGCTGCCCTAGCTGACGGGAAGCAGCGGCGCAGACGCCGCGGCTCCGAGGCCGTGGACTAGAGCGCGGAGAGGTCGACCGCCTCGGCCATGGCCCGGTAGCCCCGGTCGTTCGGGTGCAGATGGTCTCCGACGTCGTATGCGGCCGCGATCCGGTCCGGGTCGGCGGGGTCGGCCAGCGCGCGGTCCAGGTCCAGCACCCCGTCGAACTCGCCGGAGCCGCGTATCCAGTCGTTGAGCGCGTCCCGCTTGGCCTCGCCGCGCTCGGTGTAGTACATCGCCCCCTTGTACGGCATCAGCGTCGCGCCGATGACCTTCAGGCCCTTGGCGTGCGCTTCACGTATCAACTCCCGTTGTGCGGATATCAGTTGTCCGACGCCGACCTCGGGGGTCGGGCCGCCCGGTGCGTCCGGCCACTCGCTCATGCCGATGTCGTTGATGCCCTCCAGCACGATGACCGTGCCCGCATTCGGCTCGTTGAGGACGTCCTTGCGGAAGCGGGTCACGGCCTTCTCGCCGGCCCAGCTCGTGTCATTCGTGAGCTGATTGCCGCCGATTCCCTCGTTGACGACGCTGCGCGGCCGTCCGGCGGCGGCGAACCGCTCGGCCAGCTCGTCCGGATAGCGGTTGTTGGCGTCGGGCGTGGAGCCGTAGCCGTCAGTGATGGAATCCCCGAACGCCACCACGCCGTCGCGCTGCCCCGTCCGGCCCCCGGAGACCTCGACGCCCGAGAGGTAGTACCAGGACTGCGAGGTCTCGGTGAACGCTCCGGCTTCGGTGTCCGCGCGGTGGTCACCCGCGGCGCGATAGCTCGTGGCCGCTGCCAGGGCGTGGAAGGTGGCCGGGCCGGTCGGGGCTTCCAGATAGAGCGTGACGGTCAGCGACTCCAGGGGGCCGACCTTCAGCCCGACGGCGTCGCTGCGCAGCTCCCGGCCGGCCGGTACGGTCGCCGACCGGCCGTGCCCGAAGGTCAGCGTCCGCACCGATCCGGGCTCCACGGACGCCCCCTGGGCCGTCCGGGCGATGGTCGCGCCGGCCACCTTCAGCGGGGTGCGGCCATAGCGGTTCGACAGCTCGATACGGGCTTGGGTGCCGCCGGTGCTGACGCGGATCACCTGCCGGACCGTCTGCCGTGCGAAGCCGGTCTCGGACCAGTTCGGGGCGAGCCCGGCGGTCGGCGCCTGCGGCGAGGCCGCCCATCCGCCCTGCCACGGGCCGTTGCCGGGCCGGGCGGCCGGCCGCTCGGCCGCGTACGCCGCCCCCTGAGCGACACCCCCGCCGGGCGACGCGGGCAGTACCGGCAGCGCCGCGAGGGCGACCGCCGCGGCCACCGCGACTCCCGAACGTCTCAGCATGGAACCAGCCATGATCAATCCCCACCCTCTGGCCATCGGCCGTGCGTGCCCGGCCGTTCATCCGTGGCCGTTCGTCCGTCGTCGTTCGTCCGTGGTCGTTCGTCCGTCGTCGTTCGTCCGTGGTCGTTCGTCCGTGGCCGGTCGATCCGGCCACCGTTCCCGCCGGTCCGCCCGGCCGGACGGTCCGCCCGTCCGGTCCGCCCCACCGGCGTGACACCATCAATGACGTGATCGACCTCGGCTATTCCCTCTCCCGCCGCTTTCCGGATCCCCCGCAGCTGGACTACCGGACCGCGGATGTGCGCACCCTGCGCCACGACCTCTTCTGCGGCGATGTCTATATCGCCGACACCAAGGCGGACCGCGAGCTGTCCACCGCCTGGGGCTGGGTGCCGGTCCTGGACTTCGCCTGGGCGCTGTGCGACATCGTCGAGCAGCTCGACACCGACCCCCGTGGCAGCCGCTCCTCCCGTCCCGTCCACGCCGAGCTGGACTTCACCGAATCCTCCGACCGGATGCTCTTCGAGCGGCGCTTCGGGTGGGTGGACATCGACGCCGACTGGATGCCGGCCGACGAGGCCCCGCTCACCTTCAACCACGCCGCGCTGCGCCGCGAGGCTCGCGACTTCCTGCACGATCTGATCGCCGACCTCACCGATCTGCACGACGGCCTCGGCGACAACCCGGTCATCTGGGACCTCCAGGCCCGCTTCCCCCGCGTCTGACCGCCCCTCATCGGCCACCGCCGGGCGGCCACCGCCGACCGTCCGCCACCCGTCGGCCCACGCTCATCGGCCGCCGTCCGTCGGCCCCGGGGCCGTCACTCCACCCGTACGCCTATCTGCGCCGCGAACGCCGGGGCCAGATCGAGGAGTTGGGCCGCGCTGATCACCGCGCCCGACAGCCCGTCGACGCCCCGCGCGATGTCGACCGCGGCCGCACCCCGCAGATCGACGTCCTTCATCCGGGTCGCGGTGAAATCCACCCGCGCCAGGGTGCAGTCGTCGAACGTCACCCGCTCCAGCTCCGCGCCCGAGAAGTCCGCCTCGACCAGCACACACCCCTCGAAGGCGACGTCCCTCAGCTTGGCCTGGCGCAGATTCGGAAAGTCGATCTTCCCGCCGCGCACCACGACCCGCTCCAGCACCGCGGCGTGCAGCTGTGTCCCGCCGAGCCGGGCGTCCGTCACCTCCACATCACGCAGGGACGCCTGCGCGAGGTCCGTACCGACCCCGCGCACCCCGCTCAGCACGCTGTCGATGATCCGGGCCCTGCCGAGGGCCGTCTCGTCCAGCGCGCACCGCCGCACCGCGCAGTCCATGAACCGGGCGCCGTGCGCCGTCTGCCCCGCCCAGTCGGCGTCCGTGAACTCCAGCCCGTCGTAGTCACCTTCGGGCTCGAGCTCCCCGCCGTCGAACGGCCGCAGCTCCGGCAGCCGCACCTCGGGCCGCCGCACCGCCCGCACCGTCCCCTTGCCGCGCCCTGCCACGCGATCACCGCCTCTCGCCGCTCGTCACACCTGCCCCCATCGTGAACCACACCACTGACAATCGCCCTGACCTGCGGAAAGCCGACGGTGGCGGCGGTAGCAACGGCAGCGGTCGCGAGGGCGGCCGAGTCGGCGCCGGACGTAGGGGGTTGACCTCAACCAAACCTGAGGTAGCAGGGTGGCGGCAGCCGGTGGTCACCACCACCCGCGCCCGCGTCCCTGGGACGCACCCGTCTCCCTCAAGGAGTAGCCCGCCATGCACGCGATACGACTGCACGCCTTCGGTCCGGCCGACAACCTCCGTTACGAGACCGTCGACGCCCCTCGGCCGGGCCCCGGTGAGGTCCGGATCGCGGTGGCGGCGGCCGGCGTTCACCTGCTGGACGCGGTCCTGCGCGAGGGACTGGAGGGCGGGCCGGCGCCGCTTCCCGAGCTGCCGACCGTGCCCGGCCGTGAGGTCGCCGGCACGGTGGAGGCGCTCGGCGAGGGCACCGACCCCCTCTGGCTCGGCCGACGCGTCGTCGCCCACCTGGGTATGGCCCCCGGCGGCTACGCCGAACTGGCCGTGGTCGCCGCCGAGCGCCTGCATCCCGTCCCCGACGGGCTCGACGCGGCCCAGGCCGTCGCCATGATCGGCACCGGCCGCACCACCATGGGCATCCTGCGCTCCGCCGACCTCACCGCCGACGACATCGCGATCATCCCGGCGGCCGCCGGCGGCATCGGCTCGCTCCTCGTCCAGCACGCGAAGAACACCGGCGCCACGGCCATCGGCCTGGCCGGCGGCCCGGCCAAGGCGGCGCGGGTCCGCGAACTGGGCGCCGACCTCGCCCTCGACTACACCGACGACGACTGGCCCGCCCTGGTACGCGCCTTCCTCGACGACCGCGGCGCGCCCGGCGCCACCGTCGTCTTCGACTCGGTCGGCGGCACTCCCGGCCGCGCCGCCGTCGGCCTCCTGGCGCCCGGGGGCCGCCACCTCGTCTTCGGCTGGTCCGCGGGCGGGCTGCTCACCGGCGGCCCGCTGGAGTTCGCGGACGGCGAGCTCGCGGCCCACGGCATCACGTCCCAGCAGGTCCTCGGGCCGGTCATGCTGGCCAAGGCGGGTGGCGACAACCCGATCCGCACCCTGGAGAGCGAGGCCCTCGCCGAGGCGGCGGCCGGCCGGCTCGTCCCGGCGGTCCAGCGCTTCCCGCTGGCCGAGGCGGCCGCCGCCCACCGCGCCCTGGAGACCCGCGCCACGATGGGCAAGGTGGTCCTGGAGCCGTGAAGTGCCTGATGGGAGCCGTGAAGAGCCTGGTGGGTGCCGCAACGCAGCCCGGTCCCGTAACGGAAGCCGTAATGGAAGCCGTGACGGAAGCCGTGACGGAAGCCGTAACGGGACCCGATCCCCCGGTGGAAGCCGATGCCCTACCGGCGCGCGTCGTCCCCGTCCCCCTCCTGCCGCCCCCGGCCCCGGCCCGTGCACAGCGCGCCGCCCATCAGCGCCGCCGCGGCCCCCGCCCCGCCGCCGAGCGCCAGCGACGCGGCTCCGTTCTCGGTCCGGTGCCGTGTGCTGCCGCCGGCCTCGCCCCCGCTCCCCTTCCCCGCCGCGTCCGCCGCCACCGGTGCCCGCCCGTCAGCGCCCGGGTGCGCGGCGGTGGGCGCCGCCCCGGCGAGCGGGACCACCGCGCCCGCCGCAGCGGCGGCGAAGGTCAGCGCGGTCAGGAATCCGGCGCGAGAGGTCTTGATCGGCATGGTGGTGCTCCTTCGGGTCGGTACATGAGCCGTGCCCTGAGGCCCAACACCCACCACGCTACGAACCGCCCCCGCCCGTCCGCCTCCGCCCAACAGCCACTTCCGCACCACCGAAAGTACGCACCCCGCCCGGGACGAAGAGGACCGACGGCCACGGGGGACGGGGACCAACGGCCACCGGGGAGGAGGACGAACGGCCACCGGGGGCGAGGGACAAAAGTCCCCCGCCCCCGGATTGCCGATTCCCGACCCCGGATCCCCCGGCCCCGGCCCCGGCCCCGGCTACTGCACCACCGCCATCCCCCGCTCCGTCTCGTTCAGCCGCCGCCCGCCCGTCTCCGTGCACGTCACGATGTCCTCGATCCGCACCCCGAAGCGCCCCGGCAGATAGATGCCCGGTTCGATCGAGAAGCACATCCCGGCCACCAGCGGCAGATGCTCGCCCTCGACGATGTACGGCGGCTCGTGCGTGGTCACCCCGATGCCGTGACCGGTCCGGTGGATGAAGTACTCGCCGTACCCGGCGGCCTTGATGACCCGCCTGGCCACCCGGTCGATGTCCTGGCACGCGACCCCGGGCCGGACCGCCTCGAACGCCGCCTGCTGCGCCTCCCGCACGATGTCGTGCACCTTGCGCTCCTCGGCGCCCGGCTCGCCGACGTGCACGGTCCGCGTGGTGTCCGACCCGTAGCCGTCCTTGAGGCCGCCGAAGTCGAGCACGACCATGTCGCCGTCCTCGATGACCCGCTCCCCCGCCTCATGGTGCGGATCGGCGCCATTGGGGCCGGACCCCACGACCGTGAAGTCCACCTGGCTGTGCCCGTGCTCGATCAGCAGCCGCGCGAGATCCGCCGCCACCTCGGACTCCCGGCGCCCGGCGAACCGTACGCCCAGGATCTTCTCGTACGTCGCGTCCGCGGCCGCCCCGGCCGCCGCCAGGCGCGCCACCTCGTGCGCGTCCTTGACGGCGCGCAGCATCGGCAGGGCCTGCGACAGCGCCCGGTACGCGCTCCCCGGCAGCGTCCGCTGGAGCCCCAGCAGATGCATCGCCCAGGTCGCGTCCGACATCCCGTAACGGCCCTCCGGCTCCAGCCACTCGGCCAGCTCCTCGTACGGGTCCGCACCATCGGTCCAGCCCCTCACCTCCATCGCTCCGGCCCCGGTCGCCCGCTGCGCATCGGGCTGCTCCAGTACGGGCACCAGCAGCCGCGGCCGCCTTCCGGGCGCGATCACCAGGGCGGTCAGCCGCTCGGTGTCGGCGGGGGGCCGGTAGCCGCACAGCCACACCAGGTCCGGGCCGGGCGTGACGATCAACCCCGTCAGCCCCACACGGGCCGCGGCCTGCGCCGCCCGTGCCATGCGCTCGTCGTGATCATCCCGTGTCATAGAAGTCACCATGCGGGCGAATTTACGCCGGTGAGCCCCCCTCGGCGCGCCCAAATCCCCGTCCGTCCCCGCCCCTTCCTCCGCCATCACCCGAGCGCCGACGATGCGTCCGGTCGCCCGGCCGGCGCCACCCGGAAGGCCGCTTCGGTCATGTCCCGCTCCCCGGCCAGGAAGGGCCCGCCGTCGATCCGGACGGCCGGTACGGACGGCAGCCCGAGCCCGCGGACCCGCGCGACCCCGGAGCGCTGCCGCTCCCCGGCCTGTTCCCGCCCCCGGCGTCCGCCGTCACCGCCACCCCCACCTCATCGGCCGGCCGGCCGCCGCTCGGCCCCCTCACCCTGGATTGCGACGTGCTCACCGCGCCCGGCACGGGCCTCCGCCTCGTCCTCCTCACCGCCGGGTCCGGCACCCCGGCCGCCGAGAAGCCGGCGCGACCGGCGACGACGGGCGAGCGCGGGTTCAGCGGCGGTTCGCGGGGGTGCGGGGGCCAGACAGGTGGACCTGGGGTTGAGCAACGGTCACGGGCATATACATCCGGTTATGACGGATCCTTTCGACGTCGCGATGATCACGTGGGGTCTGATGCGCAGGGGCACTGCGGAGCCGCGGCCGGAGGGCGACGGACGAAGCGCGGACGGGCGGGGCGCGGGCGGGCGGGGTGACGGCGGGCGGCTCAGCGGCGGAGCGGGGGCTCGTCGGGGCCGCGCGCCGGTGCCGGAACGGCGCGCAGACGGGCCAGGAAATCCCGGACGCCCGGGTGGGCGCGGTACGGGCTGAGGGCGCCGACGATCCGGGCGAGCGCTCCGTGCGCGGAGCCGGCCGCCAGCTGCCCTTGGTGGTCGAGGAAGCGGTGGCACTGCACCAGAGCGGCATCGCGCTGTTCCGCGGCCAGCAGGACGAGCGCCATCCGGGCGTGGATCAGGGCACGGGCCTTGCGCTGGCCTGCCGGGCGGTGGTGCAGGGAGGATTCCAGGGCGGCGACGGCTTTCCGGTGGTCCCCCAAGAGGGCGTGGACCTCCGCGCGTTGGTATTGCAGCGCGGCGAATGAATAGCTGGTGAAGGGGCCTTCGGGGGCCGCGGAACGGCCGAGGGCCTGCTCTGCCGCCGCGAGGTCGGCGTATGCCGTCCCGCTCCGCCCGACGGCGGCATGGCCCACCGCGCGTCCGGCGTGGAGGAAGGCCGAGGTGGCGGGCGGCGCCCCGGGTCCCGCGGTGGCCAGCGCGGCCTCCGCGAGGGTGAGGGCCCGCCGGCGGTCGCCGAGGCGGTGCGCCTGGGCGCTCATCCCGCGGAGCGTCACCGCGTAGGTGGCACGGTCGCCGGCGGCGTGGGCCAGCTCCAGCCCGATTCCGTAGTAGTGCCCTGCCAGGCCCGGGTGCCCCACGTCCGCGGTCATGCCGGCCAGCAGATGCACCAGTCGTGCGGCGCCCGTCAGCAGGCCGCGCCGCACCGTGGGGGCGGAGGGCGCGGTGAGCAGTCGCGCCACGTCCTCCGCGAGGTAGTGGGCGAGTGCGGAGCGCGCATGGGCGCCGCCGTGCCGCTCCGCGGCCTGCGCGTAACAGCGGGCCATATCGTCCAGCCGCGCCACGTCCGCGTCGGTGGCGGGGGCGCCGCGGCCCGTCCTCGGCGGGGTCCACGAGGGCCGCTTCTCCCATGCCTGAGGGAGGCCGGCGGGCAGCACCGCGCGGGTGAGCGGCGCCCGGCGCGCGGGATCGCTGTCCGCCCGGCACAAGGAGCTGAGGCGCTGGAGGGGATCGGCCGCCTGCAGCATGTCCGCCACGGGGTTTCCGCGCCGTTCCCGATCGTCCAACCCGGCGTCGCGTGGTGTGAGGGGTCTGCCGATACGACGGCTCAGCGCCTGGGCCACCAGGTCGGCGGCGGCGCCACGGGGGCGGGCCCCGTCGAGCCAGTGGGCGACGGAGGTGCGGTCGTAGCGCAGGCGCAGGCCGTTGGCCGTGCCGAGTGCGTTGACGGCGCGGGCGAGATCGGCGGCGGACCAGCCGGCTTCCGTCAGCAGCGCCCGGAGCGCGGAATTCGGCATTTTGTGCGCCATGATCCTTCTCCCGAAGCCGAGTTCACGACCGCGGGGCCCGGTGCGTGTTCAACGCATTCACGCCTTCGGGGCCGAATCGGGCTTCCGTCGGCTCCCGACCCATGATTCCGTGAGGAGACGCCGCCGGCAACGCCTCACCCTGCGGAGGGGTTGATGTCGGCCAGAAGGCGGTGAATCTCAACTCGGCGGCCCAGCGGAAGAATCGACCGCGGTTGCGTTCAGGTGACCGGCGGACGTCCTTTGTGTGCACCGGTATTGCTCACCGGCGGTCATTGCGCGGGAGCGTACGAACGACAGTTCCCGGCAATGCGAAGTTTCCCGTGTGGACGACCGGTTGAAGACACCGGGGCCGCTCCTTACGCCGTTGCGTCCGTGCGCCGGAATGCCGCGATGCCGCCGTCCGGGAATTTCTCCGCCGGATAGTTGTCTCAAAAACGCCGACGTCGAGGCGCGTCAATCGGCACGTATCGATCAACGCGTATCGATACCACCCCAGGAGATGCAGTGCCGTCGCCCCGCCACCCCAACAAGCCGCTCAGGGCCCTGCTCGCCGAGGCGCGCTGGACGCAGGGCTCGCTCGCCAGGGCCGTGAACATCGTGGCCGCCGAGGTCGGTCTCGTACTCGACTACGACCGGACGGCGGTGGCGCACTGGCTGAGCGGGACGCAGCCGCACCCTCCGGTCCCGGAACTCGTCGCGGAGGCCCTGACCCGGCGGCTGGAACGCCTGGTGACCGCGAGCGCGGCGGGTTTCGCGGGCGCGGCGGGGCCGTCGGCCGCCGAGTTCGCGCCCGGCGCCGCGCCCCGGCCCGGGACATCGCTGGCGGAGCTGTGCCGGACGGAGGGCGACCCGGTCCGCCGGCTACCCGCGCAGGCGCAGCCGTACCGGGTCACGGAGCTGACGCGGGTGTGCCGGGCCGCGCCGGGGAGCGGCCGTCCGGCGCGGCTCGGCTCCCATGAGGCGCCCGGCCCCCACGACGGTGACACCGCAACGGAACTGGCCCTCATGCGCTCCGCCGTGCGCTTCTACGCCGCCGCCTTCAACGCGCACGGCGGACGCAACGCGCGCTCCGCTCTGGCCGCCTACCTCGCCGACGACGTCCTGCCGCGGCTCTGCGCGCCGCAGCCGGCGCCGGTCCACCGCACGCTGCTGGTGGAGGCGTCCCGGCTCTCCTTCCTCCTGGCCCGGATGTACGAGGACTCCGCCGTCCACGGGCTGGCCCAGCGTCACTTCCTCGCCGCCCTGGGCCTCGCCGAGGAGTCGGAGGAGCGCCTGGCGCGGGCCGTGGTGCTGCGCGGGCTGAGCGCGCAGGGCCTCGCTCTGGGGCATCGTCGCGCGTCCTTGCGGGCCGCCGAGGCCGCGGCCGAGGCGGTCACCGGGACAAGCGGCCCGACCGGAACGTTTCTGCTCGCGCAGCTCGCGGTGGCGCAGGCCGCCTGTGGCCTGCGCGCCCAGGCACTGGATTCACTGGGCCGGGCCGAGCGGTCCCTGGCCGCAGGCGGGACCGAGGCCGGTACGGCCGGCCCCGCGGACCGTACGGCCGGCCCCTTCGCCACGTACTCGCGCGCCGCATTCGAATACCAGCGGGCCGAGACCCTGTGGAAGCTGGGCGACCTCGCGGGGGCCCGCGCGGCGATGAACCACTCGCTCGCGCACCGCTCGCCCGAGGACCACCGCGGGCTGGCGCTCAGTTACGCGCAGCGGGCCGAAATGCTGGCGGGCGCCGGTCATATGGAGGAGGCCTGCGCGTCCTGGCACTCCTTTCTCGACCAGTACCCCCATGTGCGCTCGGGCACGGCCGAAGCCGCGGTGGCCCGCGCGCGCAGGATTCTCATTCCGTTCCGCACCCTCCCGGCGGCGGCACTTCTGCTGAGCCGGCTGGCCGCGGTGGCGCCCGCCGGGAAACGGTACTGATCACGGATCCCGGCCTGAGGAGCTGTCCGATGGGTCAGCCCCTGAAAACCCGCCGGTGCTTTCACACCTTTCAACAATGCGCGGGCCACCGGACCGCCCGACAAGCGTGCAAGCCCTGTTGAATCGGTTACGGAGCGGAATCCGGCTCCTTTGCGGGGAACTCCGGACCGCGCCCGCCGCGCTGTGCTTGTGGCCATTTCGAGTGGCCGACGGTGCCGAAGGAATGCGCCGGATCGCCGGATATTCACCGACCATTCGCCGGCCATTCGCCGGAGCCGGCCGTCCGCCCCCAGGGAAGGAATGCATCGATGGCAGAAGTGGATTCGGCCGACCAAGATCCCCGCGGGAATCCGCCCCGCACCATCGTCCATCTTTTCCCCGGGCAAGGGGACTTCTCCGTCGGCCCGCTGGTGCGCACCGCCCGCGCGGTGCCCCGTGTGCGGGCGGCCGTTGCCGAGGTGTTCGGGCAGGCCGAGGGCGTCGCCGCGGAATTCGGGATCCCGCCGCTGGCCGGGCCGCTGCTGGGCGCCACCCCGCCCAGTGGCCGCGATCTGGCCCATGGCCCGGTCGGCACGGCTCAACTCGCCCTGTTCTGCTCCTCGTTGGCCGTACACCGTGCGCTGTGCGGCATCGGGCGGGCGCCCGACCGGGCGGTGGGGGTGAGCTTCGGTGAGATCGGGGCGCTCACCGCGGCCGGGGTGTTCGACATCCCCGGCGGGGCCCGGATCGCCTGCCTGCTGGCGCGCCACCTCCAGCAGTGCGAAGGGGCCATGACGCTGCTGGGCACGGGCGAGGCGAGGGCCAATGCCCTGCTGCATGAGGCCGGTTCGGCCGCCGTGGTGGTGGCGTGTGTGAACGATCCCGGCGAGACAGTGATCAGCGGGCCGCTGCATGAATTGCGGACCGCCGAAGCGTGCGCGCAGCGGCAGGGCCTGTCCGTGACCCGGCTGCGGCTGCCGTTCTCGTCCCACCATCCGTCCCTGAAAGGGCCGTCCGACGCGTTCGCGGCGGCGATCCGCCGCGTCCCCGCGCGCCGCGGCCGCTTTCCGGTCCACTCCGCCGTCCGGGGCGGTCCGTACCGGCCGACGGACGACGTCCACCGGGCGCTGGCCGACTGTCTGGTCCGTCCCGCCCGGCTGCCCGAGGTCCTGTACCAGGTGACGACGGCGCCGCCGGCCCTGCTGCTGGAGGCGGGCACCGGCCGGGCGCTCACCCGCAACGTCCGGCGCACCGTGCCGCCCTCGGCCGCCCGCGCCGTCGCGCCGCTCGGCGAACCCGGCTTCTCCTGGGCGCACCGCGACGGCACGCACCGCGGCGCTCCCCCCGCAGCCCCCGCCCTCTCTCCCACGGAGCCGTCCCGGTGACCGCGCAGACGCCACCCGCCGCCGCACTGCGCCGGCTCATCGACGGACCCGGCCCCGACACGCTCCGCCCCCGCCTGCTGGCGCTGCTGACCGAGGCCGTCCCCGACGCCGCGTCCACGGGATCCCCGGGCGCCACGCCGCGGGCCCGCCGGCACGGTCACCGTCTGCGCCGCCTCGCGCAGGCCCTGCCGCCGGCCGCCGAGCTGTGCCGCGATCCCCATGCGCTCGCCGCGCTGAGCGAATGCGCCGCCGTCACGGATCCGCCGTTCTACATGGCCGTGCTGTCGCACTATGCGCTCTGCCTGAGTTCGGTCGTCTCCCTGTGCCCCGATCCGGCGCGGCTCGGGTCGCGCTGGGACGCGCTGTCGACGGGCCGCTCCAAGGGCGTCTTCCTCGTCACGGAGATCGGGGACGGCAGCAGCCATCTGGGCATCCGGACCACGGCCGCATTCGACCCGCGCACCGGGGAGTTCGTGCTCAGCACGCCGGACGCGGGGGCCGCGAAGTTCTCGGGCGTCGGTGCCACGGGAGTGGCGCAGACCGCCGTGGTGTGCGCACGGCTACGGGTCGCCGGCCGCGACCGAGGGGTGTTCTCGTTCGTCGTGGACCTCAGCGACGAGCGGGGCCCGGCACCGGGCGTGGAGATCTCCAGCCCTCTCGCGGTGGCGGACCTGCCCCTGGATTACGCGCTGGTGCGCTTCCGCGAGGTGCGCCTCGCGCCGGGCCAGTGGCTGAACGACGGTGCGTCCCTCGACGCGCGGGGAGGGTTCCACGATCCCCTCGGGTCGCCGGACGCGCGGCTGTCCCGGACGCTGTGCGTGGGCCAGGCCCTGTGGGCGACGCTGCCGTCGGCGATGGCCGCCATGGCCCGGGAGAGCGCGGTACGGGCGCTGCGCCATTCCGCGCACCGCCGGGCGCACGGCCGGCTCGCGCCGGGGGCGGCGGTGCTGTCCTACCGTTCCCAGCAGCATGCGCTCCTGGGCGGCCTGGCCGAGGCGTTCGCCCTGACCTGCGCCGGAATCACCGCGCGGGAGATCTGGGCCGACGCGTTGGCGACCCGCGGCCGTTGCGGTCCGCGGCCCCTTCCGGACGAGCGGGCCCTCCCCGGCGAGGGGATGACCTTCTCCCCCTGGGCCGCGGTCGACCGTCCGCTCGCGGTGCTCAAGGCCTTCGCGGTGCGCGCCGCCGCCCGGGTGGCCGCCCAGTGCCAGCACCGTTGCGGCCTCGCCGGCTTCCTGGAACCCAACCGGCTGAGCGGCTATCACGGCTTCGCCCACGCCTTCGACAGCGCGGGCGGCGACAGCCAGCTGATCCTGCTCGACGCCGGGCGGGCCCTCGCCGAGGAGGCCGGCCGCCGCGGCGACCGCGCCGTGCCCCGCGAGGCCTGTGTGGACGCTCCGCACTGGTGGCCGGCGATCACCCGGGCGCATGAGCACCTGCTGGCGACCGGCCTGCACCGGACCCTGAACGAGCGCTCCCGCAAGGGACTTGCGGGGCTGGAGCTGTGGAACCCGCTGCTGGACGCGGCCCGGGAGCTCGGCGAGGCGTATGCGAGCCGCCTGGCGGCCGAGAGCCTGGCCAGGACCCTGGCCACGGTGTCCGACCCCGCGCTGGGTGCGGCGCTCCGCCCCCTGGCGGCCCTCTACGGGGCGGCCGAGGCCCGGCGGCTGGCCGGCCGGCTGCTGACCACGGGCGTGATCGACGCGGCCACCGTGCGCGCGCTGCCCGCCGCGCTGGACGCGCTCTGCGACCGGCTGCTGCCGCATCTGCCGCTGCTGGAAGACGCCATGGGGGTGCCGGGCGGCGCGCTGCCCGCCCCGCTCGGCGCGGGCGACTACGCGGCGGCACTGACCGCATCCGTCAACTGGCCCACCGAAAGGCTGTCATGAGCCCCACAACGATGACCGCGCCCCGGATCGGCGTACTGGGGATGGGTACGTACCTCCCCCGGTCCCGGCGCACCAACGAAGAGGTCGCCGCGAACGTGGGGGTGACCCCGGAATGGATCACCGAGCGCACCGGCGTGCACACCCGGCATGTGGCCGCCCCCGGCGAAGCGGCCTCCGACCTGGCCGCGGCCGCCGTCCGCGCCGCGGTCGCCGCGGCCGGCCTCGACATCGACCAGCTGGACGTCTTGATCCTCGCCACGTCGACCCCCGATGAGCTGGGGCCCTCCACGGCCTGCCGGGTCCAGGCCCTGACCGGAGCGCGCCATGCCGTCGCCCTGGACGTCAGCGCCGCCTGCTCGGGCTGGCTGTTCGCCACCCGCGTCGCCCACAACTGGCTCGCGGGCGACCCGTGCACCCGCTATGCGGCGGTGGTCGGCGTCGAGGCGTACTCCAAATTCCTCGACCCGGCCGACCGCGGTACGGCCGTGCTGTTCGCCGACGGGGCGGCCGCCTGCGTCCTCGGACCCGTACGGGACGACGGCGGCTGCGGGGGCTGTGGCGGCTGTGGGGGCTGCGGGGGTTTTCATGACTTCGCCCTCGGATCAGACGGCACCGGCGCGCACCACGTCCTCATCCCGGCCGGCGGCAGCCGGGCCCCGGCGAGCCCGAGCACGCTCGACCGCCACCAGCACGCCATCCACATGGACGGCCGGGCGGTACGCGACTTCATCACCGAGATCTTTCCCCGGGTCGTCGACGAGAGCCTGGCCCGCAACCGGCTCCGGCTCCAGGACATCGACGTGTTCATCACGCATCAGCCCAACCCCGTCCTGCTGCGCAGCCTCGGCGACCGCATCGGCATCCCCCGCGAACGCCTGGTCATCGTGGGCGGCGAGGTCGGCAACATCGGCGCGGCCAGCACCCCGTACGCGCTGGCCGGCGCCGCCGCGAGCGGTCTGCTGGAGCCCGGCAGCCGGGTCCTGATCGCCTCCTTCGGCGCGGGCGTGACCTGGGGCAGCGCGCTGCTGACCTGGACCGGCGCCTCCGTCATCCGGCTGGGCCCGACGCGGCTCACCCGCACCGTCCCGTCCCCCCACCCCACCCCCGCAGGGAAAAGGAGCACCTCATGAACGACGGCACCTGGAACCACACGAACGCCCCCGGCACCACAGAGGAACCCGGCACCGCGGCGGCGGCGTTCCGGCTCGACGGGGCGCGGGCGCTGGTGACCGGCGCCTCCCGCGGCATCGGCCGGGCCGTGGCGGTGGCGCTGGCCCAGGCCGGCGCCGACCTCGCGCTGTCCGCCCGCTCCGCCGCCGCCCTCGCCGAGACCGCGGAGCGGGTGATGAAGGAAGGCCGCACGGCCGTCCTCACCCCCGGCGACCTCTCCGTTCCGGGGGCGGCGGATGCCGTGGTGGAAGAGGCCGCCACCGCGCTCGGCGGCCTCGACGTCGTCGTCCACAACGCGGGCATCCTGCCCTCCCACCCGGACGGCAGCCCCGCCATGGTCCCCCTCCAGGACTCCGCCCAGCGGGACTGGGACGCCGTGGTGTCGGTCAACCTCAATGCCACCGCTGCCCTGTGCCGGCGCGCGCACCGCCATCTCGCCGCCTCGGACCGGGCCGCCCTGGTGCTGATGTCCTCGCTCGCCGGAGTGGCCGGCACGCCCAGGATGGAGGCGTACGCCGCGACCAAGGCGGCACAGATCTCCCTGGCCCGCAGCCTCGCGGCGGGCTGGGCGCGGGACGGGATCCGGGTCAACGCCCTGTGCCCCGGCTGGACCCGCACCGACATGACGAGCTTCGCCTACACCACGGGCCCGCTGTCCGACTGGCTGATGGCGCACGTCCCGATGGGCCGCTGGGCGGAGCCCCACGAAGTCGCCACCGCCGCCCTCTTCCTCGCCGCCCCCGCCTCGTCCTTCGTCACCGGGCAGGCCCTGCTGCTCGACGGCGGCGCGTCCGTTCCCGACGGAGGGCTCGCCGGGATCCCGAAACCGCCCTCCCCCTTCGCCGGGGCCTGACCTCATCCCGAGAATCCCGAGAGCCGAGGACCCACGCGATGACCGAGCCTCCTCCCACCGCCGTGATCTGCGGCATCGGTTCCTGCCTGCCGCCCCACGTCCTGTCGAACGACGAGGTGGCGCGCCGGGGCGTCCTGGAGACCACCGACGCCTGGATCCGGTCCCGTACCGGCATCGCCCGCCGGCGTCAGGCCGACCCCGGTACGAGCACCGGCGACCTCGCGGTGGCCGCGGGCCGCGCCGCCATGAAGTCCGCCCGCGCGCCGGCGGACCTGGTCCTGCTGGCGACCACCACACCCGACCGGCGCTGCCCCGGCACCGCCCCGGACGTCGCGCACCGGCTGGGCCTGGGGCCGGTACCGGCCTTCGACCTCGCCGCCGTGTGCTCCGGCTTCGTCTACGGCCTGACGGTCGCCACCGCCCTGGTACGGAGCGGGGTGTGCGCCCGGCCGCTGGTGATCGGCGCCGAGACGTACTCCACCATCATCGACCCGCTGGACCGGGACACCGCGGTGATCTTCGGCGACGGTGCCGGTGCCGTGCTGCTGCGCCCCGGCGGACGCCTCGAACCCGGGGCGGTGGTGGCCGTCGACCTGGGAGCGGACGGTGCGGGCAGCGATCTGATCGCCATCAGCGCGGGCGGCTCCCGGCAGCCCGACACCTCGGCGCGGCTGAACCGCGAATCCCGGTACTTCCGCATGCGCGGACGGGAGGTGTACGGCCGGGCCGTCCGCCATATGACCGCATCCTCGCGGGCCGTGCTGGAACGGGCGGCCTGGCAGCCCGACAGCGTCGCGGCGTTCATCGGCCACCAGGCCAATCAGCGCATCCTCGACTCGGTGGCCGACCGGATCGGCATCGCCCCCCGGCACCGCTTCGGCAATATCCACGAGGTCGGCAACACCGCCGCGGCGTCCATCCCCCTGGCACTGGCCGCCACCGCCGCCCGCAAGGCCGTCCGCCCCGGCGGGCGCACCCTGCTCACCGCCTTCGGTGGCGGCCTGACCTGGGGATCGGCCGCCCTGCGGTGGCCGGACGCCCGGCCGCACACCCTTCCCCCCGAAACCCGCGCCCCCGGCCGCGAAACTCCGCCCTCTCCCAGGAGCACCCCATGGAAACTGTCTACGACCACCTCGTGACCGTCCTCACCGCCACCTTCGACGTCACCGAGGACCGGATCGGCCCCGACGTCCCGCTCGGCGACCTGGAGCTCGACTCGCTCGCGATCGTCGAGCTGTACGTGACGCTCCAGGAGCACTGGAGCGTCCGGCTGGAAGAGGACGAGTCCGCCACCGATATGACGCTGCGGCAGTTCGCTCAGACCGTGGCGGCGCAGCTTCCGGCCGGGCCGGGCGCGACGGAACCGGAAGCCGCCCGGTGACCGGCCTTCCCCGGCGGGACGACATCGCCGTCACCGGCATCGGCCTGGTCACCCCGGCGGGGATCGGCACCAAGGAAACCTGGGCACGCGTCTGCACCGGCGAGGCCACCGCGGCCGACGACCCCGCCCTCGCCGGGCTCCCGGTCTCCCTCTCCTGCCGGGTACCCGGCTTCGCCCCCCGCCTGCATGTGCGGGGCGCCCGGCCGTGGCAGCACGACCGGTTCACACAGTTCGCGCTGGCCGCGGCCCAGGAGGCGGTGGACGACGCGGGCCTGGACCCCACTGTCTGGAGCGGCGGCCGGGTCGCGGTGATCCTCGGTTCGGCGGCCGGCGGGGTCGGCACGTACGAGGAGCAGCACCGCAAGTTCCTGGACAGCGGCGCCCGTACGGTCTCGCCGCTGACCCTGCCCGCCTTCCTGCCGAACATGGCCGCGGGGCAGCTGGCGATCGCCCTGCGCGCCAAAGGCCCGGTGCTGCACACGGCCACGGCCTGCGCGTCCGGCGCCACCGCGCTGATCACGGCGGCGCTGCTCCTGCGCAGCGGCGCCTGCGACATCGCGATCGCGGGCGGGGCCGACGCCATGATCACCCCGCTGTGTGCCACCGCGTTCGCCAGAATGGGCGCGCTCTCGCGGCGCCATGACGACCCGCGCACCGCCTCCCGCCCCTTCGACGCCGACCGCGACGGCTTCGTCCTGGCCGAGGGCGCCGGCGTCCTCGTCCTGGAACGGCACACCGACGCCGTGAGCCGGGGCGCTCCTCGCCACGCCCAGCTCGCCGGTTACGGCGCCGCCGCCGACGCACACCGGCCCGTGGCACCCGACCCCGGGGGCCACGGGCTACGGCTGGCCCTCTACGAGGCGCTGCGCACGGCCGACGCCACCCCCCTCGACGTCGACCACGTCAACGCCCACGGAACGAGCACCCCGCTCAACGACCGCACCGAAGCCGGCGTGCTCCACCAGGTGTTCGGCGCCGCGGGCCCCTCCGTCACCGCCACCAAGGGCGTCACGGGGCACACCATGGGAGCGGCCGGCGCCATCGAGGCGGCGCTCACCGTCCTGACCGTGGCGCACCAACTCGTCCCGCCCACCGCCAATTTCCGGCACCACGAGCCGGAACTGAGCGAGCTGGACCTGGTGACCGGCGCCCCGCGCCGACAGCCGATCCGCCTCGCCCTGAGCAATTCCGCGGGATTCGGCGGGCACAACACCGTGCTTGCCTTCCGGCCCGCCGCCTGAGCCGAGCCGCATCGCAGGGCGCGTGGGCGCCTGCGCAAGGCGCGTGGGCGGCCTGACAGCGCCGCGGGCCGGTCGGGCGCGCCGCCGCCATCGGTCAGGAGTGGCTGTTCAGGAAGCCGATCACGGTGGCGCCCCACCAGCCCAGTTGGCTGACGGTGGTCGCGGCACCCGCCTGAAGGCGCAGGCGGCGCGGCATCTCGATGCCCCGGTACCGGTCGAGGCGCTGCCCGATCCAGTGGGCGTAGAGGCCGTTGAGGGTGATGGCCAGGACGAGCCCGATCTTGAACAGCGTCAGCGGCGCCGCCAGGTTCGGGCGGAGGAACGAGCCGGTGACGACCAGCCCGGCCAACCCGAGCCAGATGGGGACCTGGAGGGTGCGGGCGGTCTGCAGAACGTCGGTCAGCCGACGCCGTCCGAGCATCCACAGGACGCCGAACCAGTCGACGGCGAGGACGGAGCCGAGCCCGACGACGAGCGCGACAAGATGCAGGAAGCGGGCCGCGGTCCGCAGCGACGGATCGGCGTGCATATGGCCGGCCGTCCAGCAGGTGCCCACCAGGACGGCCGAGCTCAGGACTCCGAGGACGGCGAGCGCCCAGGCCGGAGTGGCCGGGTGGGAGCCGCTGCCGCCGCCGACGGGCGTAGCCCAGCTCGGCACCCGGACGGTTACGGGCAGCGGTCTGTCGGACGTGCGCAACACCGGTCAGGTCCCCGGCTTGAGCGTCACGTTGCGGAAGGCGGCGGTGGCCTTCCCGGCTTTGTCGGCGCCCGCGCCGCTGCATGCCACCCGCGCGAAGGCGAGCGGCATGGCCGGAGAGAGGGTACGCGGCGAGCGCTTAGGCATGACGGAAAACCTTCGGTTGAAAGTAAGGTAAGGCGAACCTAAGACTCCGCTACGCGCCCGTCAACCCGTCCCGCAATGCGGACGTTCATTGCAAGTCGGGCGCAGGTACGGGACTTCCCCTTGCGCCACAGAGATGAAATCCGGCCAACTGACGCCGAGGTCACGCCCAAAGCCGGATACGCCACGCATGGCATCACGATGACTCAGGCCACCTCTTTCGCGTTTCCCCAGCTCAGGACGGCCACCCCTAACCCCATCCCACACAAGACGCCATCCAAGCTTGCGCATGACGCCATCATGGTGCCATCATGACGTCATGGACCTCACGCCGTATGTCGACACTCTCCGCCGCGAACTCGCCGTGGCCGCCGAAGCCGGCGGGGAAGACACCCGCGAGCTGGCCGAGCGGCTCACCACTCCCCTGGAGTCGGCGACCCGCCTGACCTTGCTCAACGTGCTCTCCGCCGCGATGGACGAGATCACCCGCGAGCTCGCCCCCGGCTCGGTCGACGTGCGGCTGCGCGGACTGGACCCCGACTTCGTGGTGACGCTGCCGCCCACCGGCGGCCATGCGGAAGCGGCCGTCGCGCCCGTCGAACCGCTCGTGGCACAGGCGCCCGCCGAAGGCGACGAGGGCGGCACCGCCCGCGTCAATCTGCGGCTGCCGGCCCATCTCAAGGCGCGCGCCGAGGAGGCCGCGAGCCGCGAGGGCCTGTCGGTCAACGCATGGCTGGTGCGGGCCGTGTCGGCCGCGGTCGCCGGCGGCACGCAGCCGCGCACGGCAGGGACGACCCAAACGATCGGACAGAGCATCACGGGCTGGGTGCGCTAGCCGCGCCCCCGCCCGCACCCGCCTCACTTCACCGACACCACGTCCCACCAGCAGGGACGCCACCCAGACCCAAGAGGACGGTACAGCCATGCCTTCTTTCGACACTCCCGAGCCGATCGCCGTCACGTCCCACGTGGAGGCCGGCTCCATCCGCTTCACCGCGAGCGACCGCCTCGACACGGTCGTCGAGGTGGGCCCCCGCGACCCGAAGCAGGACCGGGACGTGCGGGCGGCCGAGCAGACCGAGGTCACGTACGCAAGCGGCACCCTGACCGTCCGTACCCCCAAGCAGCGCAATTCGCTGCGCCGCCCCGGCACCGTCGATGTGACGGTCGAACTGCCCACGGGTTCCCGCATCGACATGACCGGCTCCTGGGCCCAGGTGCTCGGCGAGGGCCGGCTCGGCGAGGTCCGCGTGAAGACCTCGGCCGGCGACGTCCGCCTCGACACGACCGGACCGCTGTACCTGAAGGCGTCGCACGGCTCGATCACCGTGGACCGGGTCGAGGGCGCGGCCGAGATCACCACCAGCACGGGCAGCGTGCGCGTCGGCCTCATCGACGGCACCGGCGTCCTCAAGAACTCGCACGGCACCACGACCGTCGGCACCGCGACCGGCGAGCTGCGGGTGAGCAACGCCAACGGTGACATCGACATCGCGCGCGCCGAGAGCTCGGTCGCCGCGACCACCGCCCACGGCAGGGTGCGCGCGGCCGATGTGGCCCGCGGAACCGTCCAGTTGGAGACCTCCTACGGTGCCATCGAGGTCGGCATCCGCGAGGGCACGGCCGCCTGGCTCGACGTCACTTCCGGCTCCGGGCAGGTGCGCAACACGCTCACCGCGTCCGAGGCCCCGGAGAAGACCGAGGACACCGTCGAGGTCCGCGCCCGGACCCGGTACGGCAACATCGACATCCTGCGCGCCCGCGGCTGAGCGCCGGCCCCGCCGACCCGCCCGCCCCTCGGCCCCTTCCAGCGGCCTCCGGCACGTCCTGTCATGCCCACACCAAGACGCGTCATCCGGCAGCCGCCCGCCGCCACCTCCACCATCGGCCTGCCCACGCCATACGGCGACACGGCCACACTCGCCACTCGCGTGCAGCACCCAGCCGCTTGAACCGCGGCACCCCGGCCCCTGACAGCCCCCACCCGGGGCCGTCAGGGGCCAATCGCTTTCCGCCGGCAGCCCGGCCGGCCCCCCACACCCCTCGCCCTGCTCGGCAGGTCCGCCTGGCGGCTGCCGAAGTGGCTGGACCGGATCCTGCCCCGGATGGACGTCGAGGGCGAGAAGCTCGACCAGCACGCCGCCCCCGCGCCGCACTCACCGCGGGAACGCGCCCTGGTCGACTGACGCACTCGCCGAGCACATGGCACCACTGTGGCACCCCCGCGCCGGCCTCAGGTCGACGCGGGGGTGCTTTCCTGTGCGTCCCGTGCGAACACATCTCCGCAGGTCAGAAAGGCCGGCGCGATACGGATCCAAAAATGGCACCAACATGGCTCGCCATGGCGCCACTCATGTGCCATCATGATGACGCAGGCACGGCACACAAAAGCCCGCGACTAGCGCCAAACATGCACCGCCAATGCGCCATACGTACGCCACGGCCCATTCGGCCGCTCTCCACCGTCCCCGGCTTCCCTGAAGAAAGGCCCGCCCACCATGAACACCGCGACCCGGGTGTCCACCACCACGCGAGCGGCCGCGATCTCCGCGACCGGCCTGCGTAAGTCGTACGGCGACAAGGTGGTGCTCGACGGCATCGATCTGCGGATCCCCGAGGGCACGATCTTCGCCCTGCTCGGCCCCAACGGTGCCGGCAAGACCACCACCGTGGAGATCCTCTCCACGCTGATCACCGCCGACTCGGGCCAGGCACGGATCGCGGGCCTCGACGTGACCTCCGACGCCGACCCGGTACGCCGCCAGATCGGCGTCACCGGTCAATTCGCCGCCGTCGACGGGCTGTTGACCGCCGAGGAGAATCTGCTCCTCATGGCCGACCTGCACCACCTGAGCAAGCGCGAAGGCCGCCGCCGTGCCGCCGAGCTCCTGGAGCGGTTCGAACTGACCGAGGCCGCCCGCAAGAACGTCGCCACCTTCTCCGGCGGTATGCGCCGCAAGCTCGACCTGGCGATGACCCTGGTCGGCCGGCCGCGGATCATCTTCCTCGACGAGCCGACCACCGGCCTCGACCCGCGCAGCCGCCGCGTCATGTGGGAGCTCATCCGGGACCTGGTGGCGGATCAGGGCGTGACCATCTTCCTCACCACGCAGTACCTGGAAGAGGCCGACCAACTCGCCGACCGCATCGCCGTACTGGACCACGGCAAGCTGGTCGCCGAAGGCACCGCCGACGAGCTGAAGCGCAAGATCCCCGGTGGCCATGTCCGCCTCCAGTTCGCCGACGAGGGCCACCTCGCCGCGGCGGCCGGCCTCTTCGGCACCGCCGCCCACGACGACGAGTCGCTCGCCCTGCGGATCCCCGGCGACGGCACCCTCACCCATCTCCGTGGCGTCCTCGACGCCCTCGACAGCACCGGCATACAGGCCGAGTCGCTCACCGTGCACACCCCCGACCTCGACGACGTCTTCCTCACCCTCACCGGCCAGCAGAACGCCCCCACCGTCCCCACCTCGCAGAAGGAGTCGGCCCGATGAGCGCCGCGACCGCCACCGCACCGGCCACACCCACCCGCTCGTACGCCCTGCGCGACTCCATGACGATGCTGCGCCGCAACCTCAAGCACATGCGGCGCTACCCGTCGATGACGATCTCGATCGTCGCCATGCCGATCCTGATGCTGCTGCTGTTCGTGTACGTCTTCGGCGGGGCGCTCGGCACCGGAATCGGAGCGGGCGCCGACCGCGGCGACTACATCAACTACGTGGTCCCCGGCATCATCCTGATGTCCGCGACCTCCGGGGCCGTCGCGACCGCCGTGTCCGTCTGCACCGACATGACGGAAGGCATCATCAACCGCTTCCGTACGATGTCGATCTCCCGCGGCTCCGTGCTCACCGGCCATGTCCTCGGCAGCGTCATCCAGATCACGGCGGTCCTCGTCCTGGTCACCGGTGTCTCCCTCGCGATCGGCTTCCGGCCCGACGCCTCCCCCGTCGAGTGGATCGCCGCCTTCGGTCTGCTGGCCTTCCTTGCCTTCGGTCTGGCCTGGGTGTCCGCCGCGATGGGCATGGGCGCCAAGACCCCCGAGGCCGCGTCCAACGCCCCGCTGCCGCTGACCTTCCTGCCCTTCCTCGGCAGCGCGGTCGTCACCCCGGACTCCATGCCGACCGCCCTGCGCTGGTTCGCCGAGTACCAGCCCTTCACGCCGATCAACGAGACCCTGCGCGGCCTGCTGCTCGGCACCCCGATCGGCAACGACGGCTGGATAGCCCTGGCCTGGTGCACGGCCCTCAGCCTGGCCGGCTACCTGTGGTCACGCACCGTGTTCAACCGCGAGGTCACGCGCTGACCCCGCCGCACGCGACGCAAAGGGCGGCTCCCGGAATCCCCGGGAGCCGCCCCCTCACCCGTGAGTCCGGGAACGGTTCCAGCTCCTCCATGCGGCGCAGGCCGCGACGGCCAGACACGGCCCCACACGGCCCCACACGGCCACACGGCCACACGGCCACACACCAGGGCTAGAAGATCATCGCGTCCCCGTCCCGCCCGGCCCGGCCCGGCCCGGCCCTCACATAAAAAAGTCCAGATCAGCGACTAGCCGACCTGGACTTCTCAGAGCCCCCTGTCGGATTCGAACCGACGACCTTCGCTTTACAAGAGCGGTGCTCTGGCCAGCTGAGCTAAGGAGGCGTGCCGGATGAAGTGTACCCAGGCCCGCCGGATGCCCGTCGCCGTATTTCCGTGATCGCGGGGGCGGGGGGATTTCGTGACCTCCGGGCTACTGACACCGGGGAGCGCCGAGGGTAGCGTCACGGCAAGTCCACCGTGGTGGACTACACCACTCCTTTTACTCGGATCGTCCGGCACGTTCCTGCCGGTGAAGGGATTCATCATCATGGCTACGGTCACCTATGACCAGGCAACCCGTATCTACCCGGGTTCCGACAAGCCCGCCGTCGACAAGCTCGACATCGCCATCGAGGACGGCGAATTCCTCGTCCTCGTCGGCCCCTCCGGATGCGGCAAGTCCACCTCGCTGCGGATGCTCGCGGGGCTGGAGGACGTCGACGGAGGCGCCATCCGCATCGGGGACCGCGATGTCACCCACCTGCCGCCCAAGGACCGGGACATCGCGATGGTGTTCCAGAACTACGCGCTCTACCCGCATATGACGGTCGCCGACAACATGGGCTTCGCGCTCAAGATCGCCGGTGTGCCGAAGGCGGAGATCCGGCAGAAGGTCGAGGACGCGGCGAAGATCCTGGACCTGACCGAGTACCTCGGGCGTAAGCCCAAGGCGCTCTCCGGCGGCCAGCGGCAGCGCGTCGCGATGGGCCGGGCGATCGTCCGGGAGCCCCAGGTGTTCCTGATGGACGAGCCGCTGTCCAACCTGGACGCCAAGCTCCGCGTCCAGACCCGTACGCAGATCGCGGGGCTGCAGCGGCGCCTGGGGATCACCACGGTGTACGTCACCCACGACCAGGTCGAGGCCATGACGATGGGCGACCGGGTGGCCGTCCTCAAGGACGGGCTGCTGCAGCAGATCGATTCGCCGCGCAACATGTACGACCGTCCGGCCAATCTCTTCGTGGCGGGGTTCATCGGGTCGCCCGCGATGAACCTGGTCGAGGTGCCGATCACCGACGGCGGCGTGAAGTTCGGCAACAGCGTCGTGCCGGTCAACCGGGAGGCGCTGACCGCGGCGGGCGAGAAGGGCGACCGTACGGTGACCGTAGGCGTGCGGCCCGAGCACTTCGAGATCGTCGAGCAGAACAGCGCCGCGGCGAAGTCGCTTTCGAAGGACACCGCGGACGCGCCGGCGGGCCTGGCCGTCACGGTCAATGTCGTCGAGGAGCTGGGCGCCGACGGCTACGTCTACGGCACCGCTGAGGTCGGCGGCGAGGTCAAGGACCTGGTCGTACGGGTCAACGGCCGCCAGGTCCCGCAGAAGGGCACCCAGCTGCATGTGGTGCCGATGCCGGGTGAGACGCATGTCTTCTCGACGTCTTCGGGTGAGCGGCTCAGCGACTAGCGGCGCGGCGGCTCAGCGACCGACGGCCGACGGCCGGCGCGGAGCGGAGCGGAGCGCAGTGGCGGCGGCGGTACCGGGGTCCGTACCCGGTACCGCCGCCGTCTGTCGTCCGTCGCCGGTCGCCCCTCGCTCCCCCATCCCCCGTCCGCCCTCCATGGCGGAGAGTGATGGATCGCGCGCCCCTGCCCCGTCGCCGGGCCCCGTACACCCGCCACGCCCGCACTCGTCGACAAATACCCCGGCAGAACCGGCTTTTCGCACCGATGCGTCAACTTCATAACCGCACCGACGAGCCATTTCGTCCCTCGATAAGGTGACCAAATGTCGCCAAATCATCACTCCTCGCTACCATCACCACCGTGAACTCCGCAGCCCGCCGCATCGGCCGAACCCTCGCCCTTGTCCTGCCCGTCGTCCTCGTACTCTCCGGGACTCTCGCGGTCACCCGCGTCCCGTGGGCGTCGCAGGCCACCGACTCGCAGATGCTGACCGCGTCCTCCGGGACGGTCGCCACGAAGGCCCACTCGCAGGCCCCCCGCGCGCCTCAGGACATCCTCCGCGACCGTCTTCTGCTGGATCTCCAGGAGAAGGACCCCGGCGTCGCCCTCACCCACCTCCAGAAGGAGATGAACGCCCGGCCCTCGCTGGCCAAGCACTGTGCCTCCATCGCCCGCTCCCTCGGCCGCGCCGCGGTCGCCAAGTACGGTGCCGCACACCGCGCCCAGGCCTTCTCCCGCCCGGTCTGCGACACCTCCTTCGCCACCGGCGTCGCCGCCGCCCAGTGACCCCGGCCCGCACCGCATAGGGTGCGAACCATGGCAGACGCCCCCCATCCCTATCCCACGCAGGCCGTGGTCCTGGCCGGCGGCCAGGGCTCACGACTTCGCCCGTACACCGACGACCGGCCCAAGCCGATGGTCGAGATCCCCGGGACCGGGACCCCGATCATCGGCCACCAGCTGAACTGGCTGGCCGAAGAAGGCGTCACCGACGCAGTGATCTCCTGCGGCCACCTCGCCGAGGTGCTCCAGGACTGGCTGGACCGGTCCCAACTACCCTTGCGTGTCACGACCGTTGTCGAGACGGAACCGCTGGGCCGCGGCGGCGGACTCAAGTACGCCGCCGCCTACCTCCCTCGCCCGGAAGAGCCCTGGTACGCCACCAACGGCGACATCTGGACCCGCTTCCCGCTCCGTGAGATGGCCGCCTTCCACCACGAGCGCGACGCCGAGGCCACTCTCGCGCTGGCCCGCCCGCGGATCCCCTGGGGCGTCGTCGAGACCGACGCCTTCGGCCATGTCCTGGACTTCATCGAGGCCCCGCCCTCCCCGTATCTCATCAACGCGGGTGTCTACGCCTTCTCCGCGGCCTTCAAGGACCTGCTGCCGGCCCGCGGCGACCACGAGCGCACCACCTTCCCCCGCCTGGCCCGCGAACGCCGCCTGGCCGGCTATCCGCTCCCGCACGGCGCCTACTGGCGTGCCATCGACACCGCCAAGGACCTCACCGAGGCCGCCAAGGAGCTGGGGACGCAGGGGCGTTGAGCCCTCAGGGTTGAGCCCCGGGGACACCTCCAGAAGTTGCGGCCCGATCTTGCCCCGGGCCGACCGAGCCGGAGAATCGCCCCCCTCCCCTCTCATCACGGCCCCCGCACACGCCTGTCCCCGACCACCCTCGCGGTGATCGGGGACAGTCGCACGTCCGGGGTGCGGTCGGTCCGGTCCGGTCCGGGTGGATCAGCCCAGGAGGCCGCCCAGCGTGCCGCGGCCGGAGTCGCTCGCCCCGGAGCCCGAGGGGCTGCTGCTCGTACCGCCACCGGTCGTGCCGCCACCGGTGCCGCCGGAGCTCGGCGTCGCGCGGCTGGGGGTCGAGGTGCGGGACGGGACCGAACGCTGCGGCGGGCCGCTGGTGGTCGCGCCACCGGGCCGGACGATGCCGCTGGTGGTGCCGGCCGTGGGCGCGGTCGAGGCGGACGGCAGGCCCCGCTTGCCCGCGCGGTGCGAGGCGTCGGCGGAGGGCGTGCCGCGGTGCCGCGGGATGCCGTTGCCGGTGCGGTGCTGACCGGGCCGGGTGGCCTTCTTGCCGGGGCGGGGCAGCGGCGTTCCGGGCAGGTTGTTGATCGCGGGCTCGCCGGGACGCGGTACCGGCGCGACGGACGCGGACCGTACGGCGCCACCGAGCAGCGACCCGATGAGCAGGGTCAGCCCGGCCACCACCGCGGTCATCGCCGCGCCGCGCCGCAGCACCCGGCGCCGCAGCTCGCCGACCTCGACCCGGGGGCCGAGCCGCCGCCAGGCCTCGCCGGCCAGCCGCCCGTCCATGGAGTAGACCGGGGCGCCCGCGATGATCAGCGGGCTCCAGGCGGCGAGGTAGATGATGTCCGGGGCGTCGTACGCCGGGACCGTGCGCCAGCTGACGGTCATCAGCAGCGCCGCGGAGAGCAGCGCGCCGATGGATGCGGCGACCCGCTGCCACAGTCCGCAGATGGTCAGTACGCCGACGACGACCTGGAGGAAGGCGACGGTCAGACCGGCGCCGACGGGATGCGAGACGGCGAAGTCGCGCAGCGGCACGGCCAGCGCCCAGGGGTCCAGCGACAGCAGCCACTTGACCATCGAGCCCCGCTCGCCGCCGTCGAAGTAGACGGGGTCGCAGAGCTTGCCCATACCGGCGTAGACCGAGATCAGACCGAGGAAGATCCGCAGCGGCAGCAGGACGACGCCGAGGTTCATCCGGCGGCCGGGGTAGTAGGCGTGGCGGACGGAGTCGGCGCCGCGCCGCTTGCCGTCGTAGCGGTCCCGGGCCTCGATGTGGTCGTCGTCGTAGCCGTCGTAGCCGTCGTCGTCGTAACCGTCGTCGGCACGGCCGCCGGTGTAGGCGGGTTCGTTGTACGCGCTGCCCACGGGGCGTACGCCGCGCAGCAGGGTGTCGTTGGATTCGAGCGGGCTGCGCTGGCCGACCACGGTCGAGGCGCGGGCGTCGTCGACGCGGACCCGGGGCAGGACCTGGGTCGCTCCGACGTCCTCGCCCTGGCCGTTGTCCAGGCCGATGCCCGCGTTGCGTACGGCGTGCAGGAGTTGGGTGGTGGCGCCGGCGGTGCCGCCCGGTGTCGTACGGCCGCTCCACACCACGGGCGCCCGCCGTCTGGCAGGAACGGACGACCCCCGGATCACGGGGATGCGCGCGGTGTCGGCCATGGTGCTGCCCACCGCGCCCGCTACGGGTTCGGCGAGCTGCACACGGAAACTGGCGTGGTTGACAATGACCTGCGCGGGATCGCACGGCACCTTGACCGAGCTCAGGATGGGCTCGTCATCGAAGCCCGGCGAGCGTCCCCCCGTAGGCGTGCGGGGTGTTCTGGTGTCCACGCTCATCTAACCGAGTGACTCGCGGTTAAGACACTGCCTTGACCGGTTATCTCTGTCCGAGACCCGTCAAAGATGCGGGGGATTCGCGAAACTCGGGCGTAATTCGCACGGAGGGTCAGGCTTTGCCCCGGGCTGTGACGCCTTCCCGGCCCGGGGCACCCTCGCTCAGGCGCGGCGGCGCGCCGCCTCCCACAGGACGACGCCGGCCGCGACACCGGCGTTCAGCGACTCCGCGCCGCCCGGCATCGGGATCCGCACCCGTACGTCACAGGTCTCCCCGACCAGCCGCGACAGGCCCTTGCCCTCGCTGCCGACGACGATGACGACCGGGCCGTCCAGCGCCTCGACGTCCTGCAGCTCCAGCTCGCCGTCCGCGGCCAGGCCGACGACCGTCAGGCCCGCCTTCTGGTACGACTCCAGGGTCCGGGTCAGGTTGGTGGCGCGGGCGACCGGCGTACGGGCCGCCGTGCCCGCCGAGGTCTTCCAGGCGCCGGCCGTCATCCCGGCCGCCCGGCGCTCCGGCACGACGACGCCGTGGCCGCCGAAGGCGGAGACCGAGCGGACGACCGCACCCAGGTTGCGCGGGTCGGTGACGCCGTCCAGCGCGACGATCAGCGGGTCCTCGCCGTCGTCGAAGGCGGCCGCCGCGAGGTCCTCCGGGTGCGCGTACTCGTACGGCGGGATCTGCGCGACCAGGCCCTGGTGGTTGAGGCCGTTGGTCATGCGGTCCAGCTCGGGCCGCGGCGCCTCCATGAGGTTCATCCCGCGGTCGGCGGCGAGCTGCAGCGCCTCGCGCACCCGCTCGTCGCTGTCGATGAACTGCTGGACGTACAGCGTCGTCGCGGGCACGCCCTCGCGCAGCGCCTCGACGACCGGGTTACGGCCGACCACCAGCTCGGCGGTGCCCTTGGGGCCGCCGCGGCGCGGGGCCGGGCGCTTGGCGGAGTGCTTGGCCTTGGCATTGGCGACGCGGTTCTTGACGTGCCCCTTGCGCGCGGAGGCGGGCGGGGTCGGGCCCTTGCCCTCCAGGCCCCGGCGCCGCTTGCCGCCGCTGCCGACCTGCGCGCCCTTCTTGTTGGACGTGCGGCGGTTCCTGCGCTGGCTGTTGCCGGCCATGGGTCACCCGTTTCTTCACTGCTCTCGACGTCTCGCGACGTGGAGTGGGTACGTACGTATGGATTGAGTGTCGCCCGCGGCCACCGGATTGGGCGAATCCGGCTGGTGGCCGGGGGTCGCGACGGGCTTCGGGACGCGGTTGAGGACGCGGATCGGGACGCGGTTCAGGACATGGTCAGGAAAGCGACCAGCGCGGGCCCGACGGGGTGTCCTCGATGGCGAGTCCGGACTGCTGGAGCTGGTCGCGGATGGCGTCGGCGGTGGCGTAGTCCTTGCGGGCACGGGCCGACTGCCGCTGGTCGAGGACGAGCCGTACGAGGGAGTCCACCACGCCGTGCAGGTCCTCGCCGCGCTCCGCGCCGCCGGACCAGCGCTCGTCGAGCGGGTCCAGACCGAGCACCCCGAGCATCGCCCGCAGCTCCGCCAGCCGGGCCACCGCCGCTTCCTTGTCGTCGGCGGTCAGCGCCGAATTGCCCTGCCGGACGGTGGTGTGCACGATCGCCATCGCCTGCGGGACGCCCAGGTCGTCGTCCATCGCCTCGGCGAACGCCGGCGGCACCTCGGCCGCGGGCTCGACCATGCCGGCCTTCTCGACGACCCGCTGGACGAAGCCCTCGATCCGGGCGAACGCCGACTCCGCCTCGCGCAGCGCGTCCTCGCTGTACTCGATCATGGAGCGGTAGTGCGGCGTACCGAGGTAGTAGCGCAGCACGATGGGGCGCCACTGCTTGACCATCTCGCTCACGAGCAGGGAGTTGCCCAGCGACTTGGACATCTTCTCGCCGCTCATGGTCACCCAGGCGTTGTGGGTCCAGTACGCGGCGAAGTCGTCGCCGAAGGCCTTGGCCTGCGCGATCTCGTTCTCGTGGTGCGGGAAGATGAGGTCGATGCCGCCGCCGTGGATGTCGAAGCGCGAGCCCAGGTATTTGTGGGCCATCGCCGAGCACTCCAGGTGCCAGCCGGGCCGGCCGCGGCCCCAGGGGGTCTCCCAGCTGGGCTCGCCCTCCTTGGCCATCTTCCACATGGCGAAGTCGCGCGGGTCCCGCTTGCCGGTCTCGCCCGCGCCGGACGGCTGCTTGAGGTGGTCCAGCTCCTGGTTGGACAGTCCCAGATAGCCGGGGAAGGACTTCACATCGAAGTAGACGTTGCCGTCGGCCGCGTATGCATGACCGCGCTCGATCAGACCGCGCATCATCTCGATCATCTCGGGGACGTGGCCGGTGGCGCGCGGCTCGTACGTCGGACGCAGGCAGCCGAGGACGTCGTACGCCGCGTTGAAGGCGACCTCGTTCTCGTAACCGATCGCCCACCAGGGGCGGCCCTGCTCGGCCGACTTCTGGATGATCTTGTCGTCGATGTCGGTCACATTGCGCACGAAGGTGACGTCGTAGCCGCGGTGGGCGAACCAGCGACGCATGATGTCGAAGTTCAGTCCCGACCTGATGTGCCCGATGTGCGGGGCGGCCTGCACGGTGGCACCACACAGGTAGATCGAGACACAGCCCGGCGTAAGCGGGTTGAAATCGCGAATCTGCCGGGCGCTGGTGTCGTACAGGCGAATCGTCACGGAACCAGGGTAGTCGGAACGAAGGAGTGCCCCGTGACCCGTCGCCCGCGGGGACACAGAACCGTGACACTGGCCCGGCGGGCCGGAAGTACCGGACGTATCGGTCGCGCGCCGGCCCGACTCCGGCCCCGCGCCGGCCGCCGCTCAGATCCGGCCGATCACCTTGCGCGGGGTGATCCGTACGACGACCCGCTGACTGTCCTCGGCGGCCGCCGGATTGAACTCGGCGTACGACTTGCCGGTGTACTTCCGCGACAGCTCGTCGATCAGCTCCTGCCCGCCCTCGGTGGTGAGCGAGGCCGTGCCGCGGACCTCGGCATACGTATACGGAGCGTCGAAGGGCTGGAGGACGACCGAGACGCGCGGGTCGCGCCGGAGGTTGGCCTCCTTGCGGCGCCCGACGGTCGTCGAGATCAGCAGATCGTCGCCGTCCCGCTTCACCCAGACCGGGGAGAGCTGGGGGCTGCCGTCCGGCTGGACGGTCGCCACGATCACGAAAACGGGCGTGTCGAGGAGCGTCTTGAGGTCGTCGGAGAGGGTGTCAGTCACGAGCACGTCCTTCCCTGCGGGCCGATCCGATACACGCCGTCGCCCGCTCAACACCCCGTACGGGGCGCGGCATTCCCGCCGCGGCCGGCGGATTTCGGTACCGGCCGCGCCCCGTACCGGGGATCCGGCACGGGGCGCGCGGCACGGAGGCTCGTTAGCCCGTACGGACCACCAGCGCCGTGGCGACCGCCGCCAGCCCCTCGGCGCGGCCGGTCAGGCCCAGCCCGTCGGACGTCGTCCCGGACACCGAAACCGGCGCCCCGACCGCCGCCGACAACGCCTTCTGCGCCTCGTCCCGCCGCTTGCCGACCTTCGGCCGTACGCCGATGACCTGCACCGCGACGTTGCCGATCGCGAAGCCCTCGGCCCGTACGATGCGCGCGGCCTCGGCCAGCAGCGTCACCCCGGAGGCGCCGGACCACTCGGGGCGGCCGGTACCGAAGTGCGCGCCGAGGTCGCCGACGCCGGCCGCCGAGAACAGCGCGTCGCAGGCGGCATGCGCGGCCACATCCCCGTCGCTGTGCCCCGCCAGGCCGTACCCGTCACTCTCGACGGCGTCCCAGAGCAGCCCGGCGCACCACAGCTCGCGACCGTGCTCGAAGGCGTGCACATCCGTGCCGATGCCGACGAGGGGGATGCCCGCGGCGGGTGCGGGGGTCGGCTCAGACGTAGCCATCGTTGGCCCTCCTACGGGCGAGTACGGCCTCGGCCAGGACCAGGTCCAGCGGCCGGGTCACCTTGAATGCTTCCTCATGGCCGGGCACGACCACGACCGGCTGCCCGAGCCGTTCGACGAGCCCGGCGTCGTCGGTGGCGCCCTCGCCCTCGACGACGGTGTCATGCGCCTTGAGCAGGGTCTCGCGGTCGAAGCCCTGCGGGGTCTGTACGGCGCGCAGCAGGGCCCGCTCCGGGGTGCCGACGACCGGCTCCGGGGTGCCCTGCGGCTGCGGCTCGACCTGCTTGACGGTGTCGGCGAGCGGCAGCGCGGGGACGACGGCGGGCGCGCCGGCGCGGACGGCGGCGATCACCGCGTCGACCGTCTCGACGGGGACCAGCGGGCGGGCGGCGTCGTGCACCAGCACCACATCGATGGCGTCCGGAAGAGCCGCGAGCCCGAGCCGTACGGACTCCTGGCGGGTCTCGCCGCCGGGGACCACCACCAGGTCGGTGCGGTCGCTGAGCGGATGCTCGTCGAGGAGGTGACGGACCGCGGGGGCGCCGTCGGGCGGGGCGACCACGACGACCAGGGAGACGGCGCGCGAAGCGGCCATCGCGCGGACGGCGTGCACCAGCATGGGGGTGCCGCCCAGTGCGCGCAGCGCCTTGGGGGCGCCGGGGCCGAGCCGGACGCCGCGGCCGGCGGCGGGGATCACGGCGGCGGTGCGGATCGGGCGGGAGGGATCTGGCATCGATGGCTCCGGAGTCCGGGGCGAGCCCGGAATTGGCGCAGACAGGTTTGTTTCCTCGGCCGGGGTGGGTATGGCCTGGGAGGTGCCCCTGCTCGTAGAGCTTGGGGGAGTGCCGGGCGCGACGCCTTGACCGGACCCTTCCGTGACAGCGGTCGAGGCGGCTGCCCGAGCCCGGCACGCTACAGGTGCATATGACGGGCTTCCGTCACTTCTGAGCCGTTCCATGCGTCGCAGAGTTTTTGTGCGTCGCGAAATTCCGTGGATATGCCGCTGCAGATATGCCGCAGCGCCCGGCAACAGACCTCTCCATGAGGAGACGGTCGTCACTCGGGCACCGCGGCATTGCTACGTCGCATCACGTCATATCAAGATCGATAGGGCACTGCTCTTGATTGACGTTACGTGTTTGACCTCGTGCGGCGTCAGGACGCGAGAACCTCGTCGAGCAGGGCCTCGGCCTTGTCTTCGTTGGTGTTCTCCGCGAGGGCGAGCTCGCTGACCAGAATCTGGCGCGCCTTGGCGAGCATCCGCTTCTCACCGGCGGAGAGTCCGCGCTCACGCTCACGACGCCACAGGTCGCGAACCACCTCGGCGACCTTGATGACATCGCCCGAGGCGAGCTTCTCAAGATTTGCCTTGTAGCGACGGGACCAGTTCGTCGGCTCTTCGGCATACGGTGCACGCAGCACCTCGAAGACCCGGTCCAGCCCGTCTTGACCAACCACGTCGCGTACGCCGACGAACTCCGCATTGTCCGCTGGCACACGAACAGTCAAGTCGCCCTGGGCGACCTTCAGCACCAAGTAGGTCTTGTCCACGCCTTTGATCTGGCGAGTTTCGATGGCCTCGATCAGCGCGGCCCCGTGATGGGGATAGACCACGGTGTCGCCAACCTTGAACGTCATGTGACAGGTACCCCTTCCGTGGCTATCCATGCTAACACGGGAACGGGCCGTTCTGAATGGCGTTTTCGCAGGTCAGGGCATATCTCGGGGCTTGACAACAGCGGTCGGAACGTGCTTCGAAGGGGCCCGTTGTGCGGGTATTCGCAGGTGGGAGGGGCTTCACAGGTGAGCGGAAACGTGCCCGTCACGCACCCGGAGCGCCGTGATCAACAGGGCGAAAGTCCCGTTTTGCGGCGATCCGTATGAGCGACTTCAGCTACTCCGTTCGGTTGCTCGCGGAGGGTCGCGACGCGATTCTTTGAATTGATCACCGGAGGGCGGCGGGGCGTGGTGATCAATTTCCGGGGGCGTCCGCATTCCCCGCGAATACTGCTTTTCACCGGCGGAAACCGGGGGAAACTGAGCCGCCGTCGCCCGATCCGGCTCTTGGTGGTCTCTTGATGATCTCTTGGTGCCGGCGCCCCCTTGAGGATTATTCAAAGCAAGTTCTCGGACACGCCGGGAACGGATCCGGATCTGCGCCGGGATCCTTTGCTTGATCCTTACCGGGGGCATCACCGGGGCTTCACCGGAGACGTCACCGTGGACTTCCCCGGCGCATCGCAGGCGCTTCTCCGCGGGCCCCCGGAAGCCGCGGAACCGGGTGCGGGGCGGATGCCGCCGAGGCGGCAGGCACACGCCTCCGGGACGGCGGCCGGGCCCGTCCGCGGAACCCCTCGCGGGGTGCGTGATCGCGCTGGGGGCGGGTCGGGTGCGGCGGCGCGAGGACGGCTCGGTAACCTAGCGGCGCTGACACACCCTTAGGGGGGCTTTACGTGCCCGTCGCCATGACGCGTACGCAATGCCGCCCCAGCCGCCCATCCGCGACCGGGCACGAAGTTCGGCCGCCGTAGCTCGTCAAGGAGATGCCGCCGCCGTGAGCCGCAGCCTTCGACGCGGCGTCCTCGCCGCCACCGTCCTGTCGCTGTCCGTCGTCTCGCTGTCCGCCTGCGGGGCCGGAAGCGACGCGCAGACGCTGCAGGTCAAGCCGGACAATGCCGAGACCTCCGTCGGCGACATCAAGATCCAGAACGCGAATGTGATCACGCAGCCCGACGTGAACTCCAAGGGCCCGGCCGTGATCAGCGCGACGGTGTTCAACAGCGGCATCCACGACCAGAAGCTGACCGCGATCACCGTCAACGGCACCGGGACGGCCGCCAAGCTGGCGCCCGCCACCGGCGCCGGTCCGATCACCGTGCCGGCCGGCGGCTCCGTCGTGATCGGCGGTGCGAAGAACCCGTCGGCCGTCCTGGCGAGCGGCCGGGAGTCCGTCCAGGACGGGAACGTCCAGCAGCTGACGTTCGCCTTCAGCTCCACGGGCAAGGTGCAGATCGGCGCCTTCGTCGTCCCGGCGAAGAACTACTTCGAGGGCTTCGGTCCCAGCCAGGCGCCCCAGCCCTCCACCTCGGCGTCCCCCTCGGAGTCCGGTAAGCCGACCGGCTCCGCGAGCCCGTCCGAGTCGGGCAAGCCCTCGGAGTCCGGCAAGCCGACCGGTGGGGCCTCGCAGACGGCGCACGCCGGTCACTGAGCCGCATCTCCGCAGCCGAGCCGCTGCGCGCAGTGCCGTAACACGTCAGGGCGCCCTTCCGGTCCGGAGGGGCGCCCTGACGCGTTATCTGCTCTTCGGCCGTCGCCGGGTACGGCCTACGGCTCGAACTTGTACCCCAGGCCGCGGACCGTGACCAGATACCGCGGCGCGCCCGGGTCGGGCTCGATCTTGGCGCGCAGCCGCTTGACGTGCACGTCCAGGGTCTTGGTGTCGCCCACGTAGTCGGCGCCCCACACCCGGTCGATGAGCTGCATACGGGTCAGCACCCGGCCGGCGTTGCGCAGCAGCATCTCCAGGAGGTCGAACTCCTTCAGGGGGAGGTCCACCTTGCCGCCGGAGACGGTGACGACGTGGCGGTCGACGTCCATGCGGACCGGGCCGGCCTCCAGGGCCTGCGGGGTGACCTCCTCCGGCTCGCCGCGGCGGCGCAGCACCGCGCGGATGCGGGCGACCAGTTCGCGGGAGGAGAAGGGCTTGGTGACGTAGTCGTCGGCTCCTATTTCCAGGCCGACGACCTTGTCGATCTCGCTGTCCTTGGCGGTCACCATGATGACCGGGACATTGGAGCGGCCGCGCAGCTGGCGGCAGACCTCGGTGCCGGGCAGACCCGGCAGCATCAGGTCCAGCAGGACCAGGTCGGCGCCGTTGCGCTCGAACTCGTCCAGACCGTCGGGGCCCGTAGCCGCGATGGCGACCTCGAATCCCTCCTTGCGGAGCATGTACGACAGTGCATCGCTGAACGATTCCTCGTCCTCGACGACAAGCACTCGGGTCACGGAAGGACCTCCGGGGCAGGGTGAGCTGGAAGCGGATCGTTGAAGGTCTCGTACGGGCGGTCCTCTTCGTCGAGGCCCTCCGCAGTGAGGTCGGCGGGACGTTCGCGGTCGCGTACGGCACCGGCTTCCGGGAGACGCAGGGTGAAGGTGGAGCCCTGTCCTTCAGCGCTCCACACCGTGACCTCTCCGCCGTGGGAGGCGGCCACGTGCTTGACGATGGCGAGGCCGAGGCCGGTCCCGCCGGTGGCGCGCGAGCGCGCCGGGTCCACTCGGTAGAACCGCTCGAAGACGCGGTCCCGGTCCTTCTCGGAGATCCCGATGCCCTGGTCGGTCACCGCGATCTCGATCAGGTCGCCCCCGGGCGCCGTCACCCGGCGGCCGGCGATACCGACCCGGGTGTGCGCCGGGGAGTAGTTGACGGCGTTCTCGACGAGATTGCCGAGGGCCGCGGCGAGCTGGCCGCGATTACCCCATACATGCAGTTCGGCGGTGCCGCCCTCCCGTCGCCCGCCACCGCCCCGAGTGGAGAACCCTTCGGGTCCGCCGATGGAACTGGCCATGGTGATCTGCTTCGTACCGGCCTGCTGGCGGCAGCGGTCCATCGCCTCGGCGACCAGCTCGTTGACCGGGACCGGCTCGGCGTCCTCCAGCGGGTCGTCGTTCTGGACCCGGGAGAGGTCGATGAGCTCCTGGACGAGGTTGGTCAGGCGGGTGGCTTCGTTCTGCATCCGGCCGGCGAAGCGCTCGACGGCCTCGGGATCATCGCTGGCGTCCATCACGGCCTCGGAGAGGAGCGAGAGGGCGCCGACGGGGGTCTTGAGCTCATGGCTGACGTTGGCCACGAAGTCGCGCCGGACCGCTTCTATGCGGCGGGCCTCCGTGAGGTCCTCGACCAGGAGGAGGACCAGCCGGGAGCCGAGCGGGGCGACTCTGGCGGAGACCGCCAGGGCGTCCCCGCGGCCCGTGCCGCGGCGCGGGAGGTCCAGCTCGACCTGGCGTATTTCGCCGTCCCGGCGGGTGTCGCGGGCCATCTGCATCATCGGCTCGACGGCGAGCTTGCCGCCCCGGACCAGCCCGAGGGCGTACGCGGCGGAGCTGGCCTTGACGACGGCGTCGGCCTCGTCCAGGACGACGGCGGAGGAGCGGAGTACGGAAAGGACGGTATCGACACCGGGCGGGAGCACGGCGTCGGTGTGCAGGGATGTGCGCGTGGGCTTGGCCTGGTCCCGCTCACTCCAGCGGAACGCCAGCATGGCGAAGACACCGGTGCACAACCCGGCGATCGCTGCCACTGCGGCAACGGCCGCGTCCACGTTCATGACTCCAGCGTATGCGGCAGGTCGGACACTTCCCCAGCGGTGCGAGCCTCTGCTCGGGCACCCGTCGCCCAGAGTTCACTGTGACGTCGGTGGTGGTTCACTCCGGAGGGCCGAAAGGGGCGCGTACGGACATGCCGGAAGTCGCCGGTGGGCCCGGTGCGACCGCGCGGTGGGACCCTGCTGCCGCCCGTCCGGTTGTGAGGCCGGGCCGGTGGCGGCGGTCATGTCGCCCAGAGTTCACCTTCATGTCGGCGGCGGTTCACTCCGGGTGGGAGCACAGGTCGCGATCTGGCCGCACGGTGAGAGTGCGGGTGCGGAATCGATCCCGCACCGGCGCGCGGCGGCCGGGCTCGGTGGAGTACGGGCCGTGCGGGCACGGAGCGTGGGAGCGTGGGAACCGAACGTCACAGGCCGTTCGTTCCCCTCACAGCCCACCCCACCACCCGATACCACTCGATGTGAGAGAAGGTCACTGATGCGGGACGCGTACCACGAGGAGCTTGATTCGATCGGCGAGGGCCTGGTCGAGATGGCCCGGCTCGTCGGCTCCGCGATCGGGCGCGCCACCACGGCGATACTCGACGCGGACCTCAAGCTGGCCGAGAGCGTGATCGCCGCCGACGAGAAGGTCGACGACCTCCAGCGCGACCTGGAGGCGCGGGCGATCGCCCTCCTGGCGCGGCAGCAGCCGGTCGCCACCGACCTGCGGATCGTCGTCACCTCGCTGCGGATGAGCGCCGATCTGGAGCGCTCCGGCGACCTGGCCCAGCATGTGGCCAAGCTGGCCCGGCTGCGCTTCCCGGAGACGGCCGTACCGCGCGATCTGCACGCCACCATCCTGGAGATGGGGCAGCTGGCGCAGCGCCTGATGGCCAAGGCGGGCGAGGTCATCATCACCAAGGACGTCGACCTGGCGCTCCAGCTGGAGCAGGACGACGACGCGATGGACCTGCTGCACCGCGCCCTCTTCCAGCACCTGATGGACGACCGCTGGAAGCACGGCATCGAGACGGCCGTGGATGTGACGCTGCTGGGCCGCTACTACGAGCGTTTCGCGGACCATGCGGTCTCCGTGGCCAAGCGGGTCGTCTATCTGGTCACCGGCGAGCACGCCGACGAGATCGCGCCGCCGACCGCGGTCGAGGGCGCATAACGGCCCCGCCGGGCCACCGTTCGCCACCCCGCGCCGTTGACGTGCGCCTCCACGCGCCGTTGACGCGCCTCGGCACCCTGGCTTGCAATGGGCACCAAGGTGACCCCGAGGAGGCAATACATGGCACTCATGGCGGACTCCCTCAACCCGACCCCGCCGCACGACACCCCAGCCGCCGCCACGCGTCCGCAGCTTCCGCTGCTCAGCGGCTGCAGCTGCGGTCCCGGCTGCAGCTGCGGCTGCCAGTCCGGCGGCCCGTGCCAGTGCGGCGGCGGCTGCGGTTAGCCACCGCGCAGCGCACCGCGGCCCCGATCGGCGTACTTGCCGGCCGGGGCCGCTGCGTTGTCGGGGGCGCGTGGGTCGTGGGCGAGGTGGGCCGGGTCGCCGACGAGGTCGCGTGGGGCGTCGGCGTTCGTGCGGGGCGTCACGATCGCGAGGTTCGCACGCCCGTTCCCCGCTCGAAACGCCGCCATCGGTCCGTTTTGTCACAAATGCATCGCGAAGCCGCCGCCCCCCATAGCGCGCGGCGACCCCAAAGCGTTGGCCCAAGCATGAAGCCCTCGAAACCCTCGAAGTCCTCGAAGCCCGCACACCACTCCCCCGCGGAACCGCCCGCACGCGACGAATACCGCGCCGGCGTCAATCCCGAACTCCTCGGCGCCTACTGGCTCGACACCCCCGGCCGGGACCATGTCGCGGCCGACTGCCCCTGGTGCCGCGAACTGGCCGCCTCCGAAGCCGACCGGAACACGCCACAAGCCCCCCACCCGCGAAGAAACCGCAGGTAGGGGGCTTGATGATGGCGTCTTACTTCTTCTTGCCCTGGTTCTTCACTGCCTCGATGGCGGCCTTGGCGGCCTCCGGGTCGAGGTAGGTGCCACCGGGCGTGACCGGGCGGAAGTCGGCGTCCAGCTCGTAGGCGAGCGGGATGCCGGTGGGGATGTTCAGGCCGGCGATGTCCGCGTCGGAGATCCCGTCGAGGTGCTTGACCAGGGCGCGCAGGCTGTTGCCGTGGGCGGCGACCAGGACCGTGCGGCCGGCGACGAGGTCCGGGACGATGCCGTCGTACCAGTACGGCAGCATGCGGACGACGACGTCCTTGAGGCATTCGGTCCTCGGGCGCAGCTCCGACGGGATGGCGGCGTAACGCGGGTCGTCGCTCTGCGAGAACTCGGAACCGTCCTCAAGGGCGGGCGGCGGCGTGTCGTACGAGCGGCGCCACAACATGAACTGCTCCTCGCCGAACTCGGCGAGCGTCTGCGCCTTGTCCTTGCCCTGGAGCGCGCCGTAGTGCCGCTCGTTCAGGCGCCAGCTGCGGTGGACCGGGATCCAGTGGCGGTCGGCGGCCTCGAGGGCCAGCTGCGCCGTGCGGATCGCGCGCTTCTGGAGGGAGGTGTGCAGCACATCGGGGAGCAGACCGGCGTCCTTGAGCAGCTCTCCGCCGCGGACCGCCTCCTTCTCGCCCTTCTCGTTGAGGTTGACGTCCACCCAGCCGGTGAACAGGTTCTTCGCATTCCACTCGCTCTCGCCATGGCGGAGGAGGATCAGCTTGTATGTCGCGTCGGCCATGGCGTCGAGCGTAATCGAATTCCGGACAGGGCCCGGCCCGGGTCCAGGACCTGGGCTTCTCCGTGACGATTGACGCATCCCGTCAATTCGGTAGCGGCCGGCCCGCCCCGCTCTGTAGGTTGCGCACATAGCTTGCGCCTCTTACATCTGTCGACGCCATCGCCACCGGCGACGCCATCGGCCACGCCACCGCCATCCGCCGCCCGTCCTACAGGCCGGGGGCACACCACCGGGGGAAGAACTGTCATGCCCACGACCGCATCCGTACCTCCCCTCGCCCGTCTGAGACGAGCCGCCGCGGAGAGCGTCTCCGGGCTCCCCCGCCAGTTCTGGTGGCTGTGGACCAGCACCCTGATCAACCGGCTGGGTGCGTTCGTCGCCACATTTCTGGCGCTCTATCTGACCCTCGAACGCGGCTACTCCGCCTCGTACGCCGGCCTGGTCGGCGCGCTCTACGGCCTCGGCGGCGTGGTCTCGTCGATCGGCGCCGGGGTGCTGACGGACCGGCTGGGCCGTCGGCCCACCATGCTGATCGCGCAGCTGTCGACGGCGGCGTCCGTGGCGCTGCTCGGCTTCATGGAGAACCCGGTCGCCATCGCCGTGGTGGCGGGTGTGGTCGGCATGGCGACCAACGCCTCCCGCCCCGCCGTGCAGGCGATGATGGCCGACATCGTCGCCCCCGAGGACCGCGTACGGGCCTTCTCGCTCAACTACTGGGCCATCAACCTCGGCTTCGCCGTCTCCTCCACCGCCGCCGGGCTCATCGCCGAACACGGCTATCTGGCCCTCTTCCTGGGCGAGGCCGCCCTCGTCCTGACCTGCGCCCTGGTGGTCTTCTTCAAGCTCCCCGAGTCCCGGCCGGAAGCGGCCCCGCGATCTCCCGACGCCTCCCCCAACGCCTCCCCGGACTCCGAGCCCGCCCGGATCTCCATGCTGACCGTGCTGCGCGACGGCCGCTTCATGACCGTCGTCGCCCTCAACCTCCTCCTCGCCCTCCTCTTCCAGCAGGCGTACGTCTCGATGCCGGTGTCGATGGGTCAGGACGGCTTCTCCAGCGCGGACTTCGGGATGGTGATCGCGGTCAACGGCGTGCTCATCGTCCTGCTCCAGATCCCGGTCACCCGTTTCATCGAACACCGCAGCCCCGCGATGCTGCTGATCGGCTCGTCCCTGCTGGCCGGTTACGGATTCGGGCTGACCGCGCTGGCCGGTTCGGTGGCCATGTACGCGGTCGCGGTCGCCGTCTGGACCCTCGGCGAGATCATCAACTCCCCCACCCAGATGGGCCTGGTGGTCCGCCTGTCCCCGCTTCACGGCCGCGGCCGCTACCAGGGCATGTACGCCCTCTCCTGGTCCATCGCCTCCCTGACGGCCCCGCTGCTCGGCGGCGTCGTGATCGACCGCTTCGGGGCCGATGCGCTGTGGGGCGCCTGCGCGGTCGTCGGCACGGTGGCGGCGGTGGGGTACGGGGTGCTGCTGCGGCGGCTGCCGGACCAGGCCCGCACGGGGGCGGTTGCGGGGCGGCTGCCCGCGGGGGAGGACGAGGCGGAGGCGGGGAGCTCTTCGGCGCCTTCGGGGATGGCGGCTTGATCGCACCGGGCGGGCGCGGGCCCCGCGGCCCCGGCGCGCCGCGGGCGCAGGGGCCGTCGTTCGGTCGGTCGTCGGCCAGTCGGTCGTTGTCGTTCAGTCGGCCGTCGGCCAGTCCCAGCCGAGCTGGAGGAACATGCCGAGCCGGTCGCTCACCGCGCGGATCTCGGCGATCCTGCCCGCGCGCAGGGTGAAGACCCAGATCTGTTCGACCGAGAACGCCCGGTGGGTGGGCTCCGGCATACGGGGGTGGGCGCCGGTGTGCGTGCCGCTGACGGTCAGCCGCGCGACCACGGTGTCGCCCTCGGCGATCAGCTCGTCGACGGCCACCACGAACTCGGCGAAGGCCGCCAGCTGTTGCCGGAAGCCCTCGAAGGCGGCGCCGGGCCGGTCCTCCTCGCCGTGGATGATCTTGTTGTGGTCGATGACGTCCGGCGCCAGGTAGGCGGGGAAGTCGTCGGTACGGCGCTCGTTGACGGCGGCAACGAACGCCTCGATGAGTCGCTTGTTCGCGGCGGTTGCGGCGGTCGCGACGGTTCCGGCGGTTGCGGCAGACCCTTCGGCGGTTGCGGTTCCTCCGCCCCCCGCGCTTCCCGGCCGTGCGGTCATCTGCGCCTGCGTCGACATGCGCCCCACCCCTTTCTTACGTCGTAAGAATATCTTGGGCGCTAGGCTGGCCTTACGCCGTAAGAAAGTCAAGGACGACGGCAGAGGGAGCGAGCGGCATGACGGGCGGGGCGGGCAAGCGGACGCGTGGGGAACGGGCCGGGCTGTCACGGGCATTGGTGCTGGACACCGCGCTGGACCTGGTGGACCGCGAAGGGCTGCGGGGCCTGTCGATGCGCCGACTCGGGGGCGCGCTGGGGGTGGAGGCCATGACGCTCTACCACTACGTGCCGAACAAGGACGCGCTGCTCGACGGACTGGTGGAGCGGGTCTTCGCCGAGGCGCTGCCGCCGGCGGCCGACGGCGCGGCCTGGCACGAGCAACTGACCGGCTATGCGGCCGCGTTGCGGGCGGCGCTGCTCCGGCATCCCGGCGTACTGCCGCTGGTGGTGACCCGCCCCATGGTGACCCCCACGGGCCTGGACGCGGTGGAACGCGGCCTGGAGGCGCTGACCGGCGCGGGCTTTCCGCTCGGCCGGGCGGTCGATGCGCTCAACGCGCTGTCGCTGTTCGTCGTCGGGCACGCGGCCGGCGAGGTCGGCGTCGGGAGCGACGCCGACCCGCAGGGGCAGACCCCCGGTTCGCCCGGCTGGCTGGCCCGGCTGGACGCCTCGCGCTATCCGCTCCTCTCCGAGGCGGCACGGACCGGGGCCGGGGTGGACGACGAGGAGCGGTTCCGCTTTGCGGTCGAGGCGCTGGTCGCCGGGTTCGCCCAGGTGGAAAGCGGGTTGGGCCAGGTGACAGGCGACGGGGCCGGAGGGCGGGTGCCCGGCCGCGGTCAGCGGTCCGTACCGCCCGAGCGGTAGCCGTAGCGATGGATCACCGAGGAGATGCACACGGGGCGGCCGTGCGGCAGCCGGGGGCCGGAGACGTCCAGTCGGGGCGCGGTCTCCCGTAGCCAGTCGAGGACGTCCGTCCCGTCGGGCTGCTCGTACGTCGCCACGCACCGCCCCGCCCGGTACACCTCCAGGCGCACGGGCTCGATGTCGAAATCGTTGGCCACCATGGTCGTGGCGGGGGCGGCCCAGAGCAGATCGACCGGGTCGGCGGCGATGATCTGCTCGGTGACCTCGCCGTATCCGGGTCGCTCTCCGCCGACCGGGCCAGGCGCTCCTCCGCCTCCGCCAAGGGGACCCCCGCTTGGGGCAGGCGGTACAGGGCGCGGAGCGACAGCAGGCGGCCGAGCTCCCGGTCGGCGCACGCATCGCCCTCGTCGTCGGCGGCCTGCCGCAGGACGCGCTCGGCCGCGCCGTTGTGCCCCGCCCTGATCAGGGCGTGCGCCCGTGTCACTGCGTGCGATATCGGCATGATCGGTCCCCCCGTTCACCGCATGTCCCCGCGCCGCGTTCCTGCGTCGCCTCGTTCCCGCGTCGCGCGTCCCGGCGTACGGCCCTGCGTACGTATCGGCCTACGTCAGCGGGCAGTTGACATTACGCCGACGACCGGCCCGTCAGATGCGCGAACGCGTCCAGATTCCGGGTCGACTCCCCGCGCGCCACCCGCCATGCGTATTCCTTGCGGATCGCCGTCGCGAAGCCCATCTCCAGCAGGGTGTTGAAGCTGCCGTCGGCGTTCTCCAGGACCGTGCCGAGGATGCGGTCGAGTTCGTCGGGGGTGACGGCGGCGAGGGGGAGTTTGCCGACGAGGTAGATGTCGCCGAGCTTGTCGATGGCGTAACTGACGCCGTAGAGGCGGGTGTTGCGTTCGAGGAGCCAGCGGTGGACGGCCTCGTGGTTCTCGTCCGGGTGGCGGACGACGAAGGCGTTGATGGAGAGGGAGTGCTTGCCGACGATCAGCGAGCAGGTCGTCGAGAGCTTGCGGGTGCCGGGGAGCTTGATGACGTAGCTGCCGGGGGACGGGGACTCCCAGTCCAGTTCGGCGTCCTGGAGGGTGGTCTCGATGACCTCGGCGGGCGTCATCGGCCCACCGGCGGCCCCACCGGCCACTCCACGGTCTTTCGCACCATCGCCCGCACCGCCCGCACCGCCCGCATCACCGGTCATCTCACCCATGCAGGGATCGTAGGTGACGGCTCACCCGTGCAGGGAGCGCAGGTGACGGCGGCGTTCCTGCATGGCGGCGGTGTAGACGTCGCCGGTCGCCGAGGCGGCGGTGTCCCAGCCGAAGGACTGGGCGTGCCGGGCGGCGGCGACGCCCATCCGGGTCGACAGCGCCGGGTCCGCCGTGAAGCGCGCGAGCGCGCGGGCGTAGTCGGACGGGTCGTGGCCCGAGACGAGGAAGCCGCTGACGCCGTCGCGTACGGCCACCGGGAGCCCGCCGACCGCGGCCGCGACGACGGGCGTGCCGCAGGCCTGGGCCTCTATCGCGACCAGCCCGAATGACTCGCTGTACGAGGGCATGACCAGCACCGATGCCGCGCGGTACCAGTCGGCGAGCTGCTCCTGGCCGACCGGCGGGCGGAACTGCACGATGTCCGCGATGCCGAGCCGGGCGGCCAGCTTCTGCAGCCCCTCCGGCTTGGCCAGACCGCTGCCGCTGGGCCCGCCGACCACCGGGACGACCAGCCGGGAGCGCAGGGAAGGGTCCTCGTCCAGGAGGGCGGCCGTCGCGCGCAGCAGGATGTCCGGGGCCTTCAGCGGCTGTATGCGGCCGGCGAAGAGCGGGATGACCGCGTCCTGCGGCAGGCCGAGGCGGGCGCGGGCGGCGGATCGGCTCGCGGCGACGTCGGAGGCGTCGGAGGCGGCGGAGCCGGCGGAGGCGTTGGCGGACCCGGTGCCTGCGGTTCGTGGCCGGAAGCGTTCCAGGTTGACCCCCGGATGCACCACCGCCACCTGGCCCGGCTCCGCGTCGTAATGCCGTACGAGCTCATCCGCCTCCTCGGCGGTGTTCGCTATCAGGCGGTCCGCGGCGCGCACCACCTGCGTCTCGCCGATCACCCGGGCGGCGGGCTCGGGGGTGTCGCCGACGGCGAGGGCGGCGTTCTTGACCTTGGCCATGGTGTGCATGGCGTGCACCAGCGGGACGCCCCAGCGCTCGGCGGCCAGCCAGCCGACGTGGCCGGAGAGCCAGTAGTGGGAGTGGACCAGGTCGTAGTGGCCGGGCCGATGGCCGGCCCAGGCCTGCATCACGCCGTGGGTGAAGGCGCAGAGCTGGGCGGGCAGCTCCTCCTTGGCGAGGCCTTCGTAGGGGCCCGCGTCCACATGCCGCACGAGCACGCCCGGCGCCAGCTCGACGGTGGGCGGGAGCGTGCCCGTCGTGGCGCGCGTGAAGATCTCGACCTCGATGTTGATCGCGGCGAGCTGCTTGGCCAGCTCGACGATGTAGACGTTCATACCACCGGCGTCGCCGGTGCCGGGCTGATGCAGCGGGGAGGTGTGCACACTGAGCATCGCCACGCGGCGCGGGCGGCGCGGGGCGCCCGGCAGCCGGAGCCGCGCCTGCGCGGCGAGCTGGCCGCCGCCACGCCGGGACGGCGCGGCGGAACCGCCGTGGCGGCTGCGGAGCCGGGATACGTATGGGCTCACTGCGAGCTACCTCCTAGGCCGGGCGGTCTGTACGCCTCCGCCCCCGTCCAACAACGGAGCTCGCCCATCCATTTCCGTCCGGCACACTCTCCGGCCACTTTGCCAAAGCGTAACCTTCGGCCGGGCGGCGCGCCCACGGCCCGTACTCTCGATGCCATGGCCCGCCGCACCTCCGCCCCCACCACCCCGCTCCGCGGCTTTCCCGCCACCCCTCCCGGCCCCGTCGGCACGGTCACCCGCGGCACCACCAACCCCAACCGCCTGCGCCGCATGGACCGCTGGATAGCCGCCGAACACGGCGCCGAGCTGCGCCGCGCCGCCGACCCCGTCGCCGTCGACCTCGGCTACGGGGCCGCGCCCTGGACCGCGGTGGAGCTGCTGGGCAGGCTCCGCACGGTCCGGCCGGACGCCCGGGTGGTCGGCATCGAGATCGAGCCGGCGCGGGTGGCGGCCGCGCAGCCGTACGAGCGGCCGGGGCTGGACTTCGTCCACGGCGGCTTCGAGGTGCCGCTGCCCGGCGGGCAGGGCCGCGCGCCCGTCCTGATCCGGGCCGCGAACGTCCTGCGCCAGTACGACGAGGATGCGGTGGCCGCCGTGTGGCAGCGGCTGTGCGCGCGGCTGGCGCCCGGCGGGCTGCTGGTCGAGGGCACCTGCGACGAGATCGGGCGCCGGCACGTATGGGTGGCGCTGGGTCCCGAGGGGCCCCGTACGGTCACCTTCGCCACCCGGCTCGGCTCCCTCCACACCCCTTCCGACCTGGCCGAACGTCTGCCGAAGGCGCTGATCCACCGCAATGTGCCGGGCGAGCCCGTGCACGCCTTCCTGCGCGACTTCGACCGCGCCTGGGCGGCCGCCGCCCCGCTGACCGCACTCGGCGCCCGGCAGCGCTGGCTCGCCGCCGTACGCGCCCTGGCGACGGACTGGCCGCTGGCCGGGGATCCCCGGCGGCGGCGCCAGGGGGAGGTCACCGTCCGGTGGGAGGCGCTGGCGCCGCGCGGCTGAGCCCCGCGGCCGGGCCGATGCGCCGTAACCGGGCCCGCTACGCAGCCCCCACCGGCTGCGCGCCCTGCGCCACCGCCCCCGCCAGCTCCCGCAGCCGCTCCTCGGTCACCGACCCGCGCGGGGCGCTGTACGTCACCAGCGCCTGGTCCGCGTCCGTGCTCAGCCGGAAGCTCTCGAACGTCACCACCAGCTCTCCGACCAGCGGGTTCACGATGCGCTTCGTCCCCCGCAGGCACTCGCTCACCGCCTGCGCCTCCCATACCCGCCGGAAGTCCGCGCTGCGGTCGAGGAGTTCCGTGACGACCTCACAGACCCGCGGGTCGTCGGGATGGCGCCCGCTCTCGGCCCGGAGATTGCCGACGACCTCGTCGGCGATCCGCTGCCAGTCCGGGTGCAGCCCGCGCGCCTCGGGGGCGAGGAAGACCTGCAGCGCCGAATTGCACCGGTCGGGCGCCAGCGCCTCGAGGTCGAAGGCGACCCGGCTGCCCAGGGCGTTCCAGGCGAGGATGTCCATGCCACGCCCGATGATCATGGCCGGGACCGTGTCCCCCATCGCGTCCAGCAGCTGCCGGATCTCGGGCCGTACGGTCTGACGGGGCGCCGACGCCCCAGGAACGCATGCCCCGGCACCGTCGCCCCGCGGCCTCGGCACGGCCACGTTCCGCAGATAGGTGATCTCGCCGTCCGTCAGCCGCAGCGCCCGCGCGATCGCGTCCAGCACGGAATCCGAGATCGCGGGCGCCCGCCCCTGCTCGATCCGGGTGTAGTAGTCGACGCTGATGCCGGCGAGCTGGGCGACCTCCTCGCGCCGCAGCCCGCGCACCCGGCGGCGGTTGATCCCACCGGGCAGGCCGAGCCCGGCCGGATCGAGCGCCGCGCGGCGCGCCTTGAGGAACGAGCCGATCTCGACTTCCGCGTACAGCATTCCTCCAGTATGCGATGCACCGCCGGATGGGTGGTTCCGCCGGACCCAGGCTGTGACGGGCCTGGTCCGCTCCGTGCCCGGCCAGCAAGGTGGTGCACACACCTCAGTGGCCGCCCCGCACGTCCCACGGGCCCGGCGCCGGCCCTGAGAACTCCTACGTCTCCGCCACCTCTCACCACTCCACTTGACGTGACACTTGACTCGCACAAGGAGCTCCGAATGAAGCGCAGGATCCTCGGCGGCACCGGCATCTCGGTCAGCGAGTACGCGCTGGGCGCGATGATGCTCGGCGCCTGGGGCAACACCGACCACGACGAGTGCGTACGGCTCGTGCACCACGCGCTGGACGCCGGCATCAACTTCATCGACACCGCGGACGTCTACGCGGCCGGCGAGTCCGAGGAGATCGTCGGCAAGGCGCTCAAGGGGCGCCGCGAGGACGTCGTCCTGGCCACGAAGGCCGTCAGCCCGATGGGCGACGACCCCAACCACAGCGGCAGCTCCCGGCGTTGGATCATGCGCGCGGTGGAGGACAGTCTGCGCCGGCTGGGCACGGACCACATCGACCTCTACCAGATGCACCGCCCCGACCCCACCACCGACATCGACGAGACCCTCGGCGCGCTCTCCGACCTCGTACGGTCCGGCAAGGTACGGGCGGTCGGCTGCTCGACCTTCCCCGCCGAGCAGATCGTCGAGGCCCACTGGACCGCCGAGCGCCGCGGTCACGTCCGCTTCCGCAGCGAGCAGCCGCCGTACTCGATGCTGGCGCGCGGTGCGGAGAACGCGGTGCTGCCGACCGCGCAGCGCTATGACATGGGGGTGCTGACCTGGGGCCCGCTCAGCGCGGGCTGGCTCTCCGGCCGGGATCTCTCGGTCAGTTCCCGGGCCGGTATGGAGTCACGGAAGTTCGACCTCTCCGTCCCGGAGAACGCCCGCAAGGCCGAGGCGGTCGCCGCCCTGTCGAAGGTCGCGGCCGAGGCCGGCCTCTCCCTCCCCCACCTCGCGACCGCCTTCGTCCGATCGCACCCCGCGGTCACCTCCGTCATCATCGGCCCGCGCACCCTCGACCAGCTCACCGGCATGCTGGACGGCGCCGAGGTCACCCTCACCGAGGACGTACTCGACCGCATCGACGAGATCGTCCCGCCGGGCACGGACCTCAACCGGGCCGACAGCTACTACCTGCCGCCGGCCGTGGCGGACGCCTCGCTGCGGCGTCGCTGACGGCCGCGCCCTGACCGGCCCGCCCCGGCCGGTCAGCGGCCCGGCTCTCCCGCACGGCTTCGAAGACCTGCGCCAGCTCCCGCGCGTCCTCGCCCGCATGATGCGTATGCGGCAACCCGGTGAGCCCCAGCGCGTGCTTGATGTTCCCCTTGCGGCTCGCCACCCACTCACCACCCGTCAGCCCCATCCAGTAGCTGCGCAGGTCGACTCCGGAACCGGTGGCCCCGAACGGGCTCTTCCCGGTGAACCGCAGGAAGTACCAGTGCACGAACATCCCGTCCCACACCGCGGGCGCGGCAAGAAAGACCGGGCGGCCGATCTTGCGCAGAGCGTTCACCCAGCGCGCCGCGGCCGCCATCGCCTCCTCGGGCGCCGGTGCCTCGCGCACCAGGCGGTCGCGGTCCAGCCCGGACACCGCCAGCGCCTGCGGCACGAACTCCTCGGAAATCGGCCGCAGTTCGGCGTAGAAGGACAGGTCGGGCCGCCCCACGACGGCCATGCCCAGGGAAATCATGCTGTACGGGCCGGGAATGGGGCCGTCCGCCTCGACGTCGACGGCGACATAGAGCTCGGGAAGCTTCGTCACGGTCGGCACAGTAAGGACGGCCGTGGGCGACCGCCAAGGGAATTTCGCCCCGTCCGGCTCCGCAGCGGAATCGGACATATGCGGAGAGCATATGTTTGACCTTGCTGGGACCCGTGCCTAGGCTCGAAAGGGACATCTGTTTGAGACTGCAACCGTGAGATTGCAACGGTGTCAGCGACGCAGGTCCCATTCCTGCGAAGTCGCCCCGCCCGGTGCGCAGGGGCTTCGCGCGTTCCTGGTGCGCAGCGGTGAGGCCCGGGAGAACTCCCGAGGAGAACTCCACATGTGATACGCCGAGGAATCGGCAAGTTGTCAGCCCCGAGAGGGGACCATCATGCGCGCGAAGACCAGGACCCATCGCATAGCTGCCGCACTTTGTGCCGTGCCGTTCCTTGTGCTGGCCGGGGCCGGTGCCGCAAGCGCGGCAGCTCCCACCACCGCACCGGCAGTCGCACCCACACACGCCTCCTCCCACTACTGGAACTGCGACGACTGGAACTGGGGCCCGGACTGCTATGCCGGCGGCTCCGTCGTCATCATCTACGGCGCCGGATACGGAGGCTACGGATACGGCGGATATGACGGATACGGCGGATACGGCGGCTATTACGGCTACTGATACGGCGACGGCGGATTCGGTGGCGGAGGCCACGGCGGCCGCTGTTCATCAGGCCCGCGAGAACCCCGACATCTTCTTACCGCATTGCCGAAATCCTCTTACCGAAAGCTCCCGACCCAGGGGACCTGCTCGCACGGGCCGGCCCCCTTCGGCTGCGGCGCCCACCCGGCCCCCACGGGCCCCCACCGGACCCGAGGAATCAGCGAATACCCGAGTCCGGATGCGCCGCGTCCCAGGCCTCGCGCGCGGCGGCGACGGCCGGGCGGTGGGCGATCGACCAGTCGGCGAGAGTCTTGACGAGGTGGGTGAGGCTGTGGCCCATCTCGGTCAGCTCGTACTCCACTTGAGGCGGGACGGTGGGGTACACGGTGCGCTTCACCAGCCCGTCGCGCTCCAGGCGGCGGACGGTGAGCGTGAGCATGCGCTGTGAGATGCCACCGGGGATGGCGCGCTGGAGTTCCTTGAAACGGCGTACACCGGCGGCGAGTTCGACGACGACATAGACGGACCATTTGTCGCCGAGCCGGTCCAGCACGTCCCGGACCCCGCACTCGTCCTGCGGGGTCTCGCAGGAGATCACCGGCTGCCCGGCGGCGACCGGGGCGGTTACCGCGGTGTGCCCTGCTGACATCGAAGTGCCTCCTTATGCGATCGGGTTCCTCCGCCGAGGATGGAACCACACCGCTCAGGAGGACCTCCCCATGATGCTGATCACCGGCGCCGCGGGCGCGCTCGGACAGCTCGTCGCCGCGAAACTGGCGACGCGCGACGATGTACTGCTCGGCACCCGGGCACCTCGCTCCCCGGCCGAACGCCGCGTGGACTTCGACGATCCCGCTTCGCTCGACTTCACCGGCGTGGACACCGTGCTGCTGATCTCCGCCGGGTACGGGGAGGACGACGTCGTCATCGCCCGCCACGAGGCGGCCATATCCGCCGCCGAGAAAGCGGGCGTACGGCACCTCGTCTACACCAGCCTCAGCGGCGACGGCGACCACCTGGCCTACGCACTCGCCCACCGCTGGACCGAACGCAGGATCCAGCGCAGCTCCCTGGAATGGACCATCCTGCGCAACGGCCTGTACGCCGAGTTCCTCGCCGCCATCGCCCCTCCGGGCCCGGACGGCACGATCGCCGCGCCGCTGGGCGAGGGGCGTCTGGCCGCGGTGACCCGGGAGGACCTCGCGGAGGTGGCGGCCCGCGTGATGACCGCCCCTCAGCAGCACGCGGGCCGCTGCTACGAACTCGTCGGCGAGGAGCCCCTGGGTGGCGCGGAGCTGGCGGATGCGGTCGGCGGCTCGTACCGGCCCGGCTCGCTCGCCCTTACCCGGGAAGCCCTCATCGCGGCCGGGCAGGCCCTGCCCTTCCAGGTGCCGATGCTGGTGGGGACGTACTCCGCCATCGCCGCCGGCTTCCTGGACGGCACCCGTATCGGGCACAACGCGCTGCGCGAGCTGCTCGGGCGCGCGCCGCGGCCCGCCCTGGAGGCGTACGCCACCGCGGTCGCCGCGGCGCACCCGGCGTAGCCGGCCGCCACGGCCCCGCCGCACCGGGCGCTCTCGGCCCGGCCCGGCCCGGTGCGGCCGCCGTCCCGGTCGGCGCTCCCCCTCGCCTCGACGTTCGAATCCGCGGGTGGCTAGGGTTGCCGCCGTGACGCAGAACGCGGTTCCCCAAGGCTGGTACCAGGACCCTTACGGCACACCGGTTTTGCGCTGGTGGGACGGATATCGCTGGACCGAGCACACCCAGCCGGACCCGGCCCGGACAGCTCCCGCACCCGCCCCGACTCCCGCTCCCGCTCCGGCGCAAGCGGCGGTGCCGCCGCAACAGGCCTACCCGCAGGCACCGGTTCAGCAGGCTCCGATTCAGCAGGCTCCCGCACAGCAGGGGTATCCGCAGGCTCCGGCACAGCACGCTCCGGTCCAGCAGCCGTACCCGCAGGCCCCGGTCCAGCAGCAGGGCTATCCGCCGGCCCAGGCACAGCAGCCGTACGCACCGGCTCCGGCGCAGCAGCAGCCCTACCCGCCGCAGGCCCAGGTCCCACCGCAGCAGTACCCACCGCAGCAGTTCCCGCAGCAGCACCCGCAGATGGGCGGCGGGCCCGGCCCCGAGGCGCTGCTCTCGGCCGATCTGCTGCTGGTGGAGCAGGACTTCAAATGGGTCGACATCACCACCAGTTACGGGATCCGGGACCGCAACGGCAACGAGGTCGGCTCGGTCGCCGAGACCGGCCAGAACGCCGCGCGCAAGGCACTGCGGTTCGTCAGCACGATGGACCGCTATCTCTCGCGGAAGTTCGAGATCCGAGATGCCGCAGGCATGCCGTTCCTGGTGCTGAGCCGGGGCGTCAAGGTGGTCAAATCCCGGGTGTCCGTCGAGCGTCCGGACGGGACGCCGGTCGGCGAGATCGTCCAGGACACGGTGATCGGGCATGTCAGCTTCGACCTGATCGCGGGCGGCCAGACCCTCGGACAGATCAAGGCGGAGGGCTGGTACGCCTTCACCTTCACCATCACCGACCACACCGGCGCCGAGGTCGCCCGGATCGGCCGGGGCGTGCTCGACATCGTCCTGGACATCATCGGCGGGTCGGACTTCTACCACCTCCAGATCCTGCGTCCGTTGCCGGAGCCCCTGCGCACCCTGGTCGTGGCGGCCGCCCTGACGGTGAACACCATGCTCCGGCCGGACAAGGACGGGAACGCCTGACCGGACCGAGGGCGGGCCGCGGGACGCCACCCGCGCGCCCGCCCCCTTCAGGACAGACTGTTGCCTTGACAAGAGTTGTCACGACAGCGATGGTGGAGGTATGAGCGGGACAAGCGGACTCCACGACCATCTCGGCTACTGGCTTCGCCGGCTGTCCGACGAGGTCCACAGCAGCTTCGAAGCGGAACTGGGCCGGCACGGCGTCACCGTCTCCCAGTGGGGAGTGATGGTCAGCGTCTTCCACGGCCAGGACACCACCAAGGCGGTGGCCTCCCATATGGACATCGACCCCGGAGCGGTCTCCCGGCTGGTCGACCGCCTCATGGCCAAGCAACTGATCCGGCGCGAGCCCGACCCCGCCTCCCGGCGCACGGTCCGGCTCGTACTGACCGACGAGGGCCGCGCCCTCGTGCCGGTCCTGGCCGAGCTGGCCGACCGCAACGACGCCCACTACTTCGGCTCGCTCGGCGCGGAGCGGCGCGGGCAGCTGGAGACGTGGATCCGGAGCCTGGTCGGCGAGGCCCACCCCGCGCCGCGGCACCGCAACCCCGAGGAAACGCCATGAACATCACGTCCTCCGTCACCAAGACCGTCAGCATCGACCGCCCCCTCGCCGAGGTGTACGCCTTCCTCGCCGACCCCGCGAACTGGCCCCGGTGGGCGGTGGTCAACATCCAGTCCATCGCGCCGACCGATGACCCCGACTGGTGGCAGATGTCGACCCCGATGGGCCCCGGCAAGCTGCGCCTGCGGGCCAACGCCGAGCTCGGCATCCTCGACCACGACTACCTCGACGACACCGCGTCCTGGACGGTGCCCGCCCGTGTGGTCCCCAACGGCGACGGCGCCGAATTCATGATCACGTTCTTCCGGCCGCCGGCCTTCACCGAGGAGTTCTTCCGGAAGCAGGTCGCCCTGGTCGACACCGAGCTGGAGACCCTCAAGGAGCTCCTCGAAAACCGGCCGTGACCGCCCGGCCCCGGCCGCCCGGCCCGGCACCCCGCGCCGTCGTCAGCGCGTCTCCCCGGTCATATGGAGGGCGCTGAGGAGCGCGTCCACCAGCTCCTTGTCCCTGGTCTGGGTGAGGCAGCGGCGGGCGGCGCCGGGGGCGGCCCACCGCATGCGGTCCACTTCGCTGTTCGGTACGAAGGTGCCGCCGGTGGCCTCGGCCGCCCAGTAGCGGACCTCCTTGGGGCGGGAGCCGACCAGGTAGCGGGCGGTGGGGAGTTCGGGGCCGGTGGTGCAGGTCATGCCGGTCTCCTCGGCCACCTCGCGGACCGCGCCGGACAGGGCGTCCTCGGTGCGCTTCAGCTTGCCTTTGGGGTGCGACCAGTCGTCGTACTTGGGGCGGTGCACGAGGGCGATCTCCAGCCCGTCGCCGTACGCCGCGCGCCGCCACAGCACGCACCCCGCCGCCCGGATCACCGGTTCACCGGTCATGGCGCCCGCCTCCCCTGGCGTGCGACAGCCACACCCGGCCGAAGGTGAAGCGGGCCGCCTCCACCTCGTGGCGCTGGTCGGCGTGCAGGACGCCCAGTGCGTAGGCGGTGGCCGGGGCGATGCGGGGGGTGCGGGCGGCGGCGGACGCGGCGGCGGCGGCCTCCGCGGCGTCGCGGTGGCGCTCCAGGGCGCGGCCGGCGTCGGCCAGCCGGGGGTCGTCGTATCCCGGCGCGATCACTTCCTGCGCGTAGCGGCTCAGCCGTACCAGCATCCGTGCCTGGTGCCAGGGCGCGTCCTGGCGGTGGTCGGCGGCCAGCGCATCGGCGTTGTACGGATGGCCGGCGCGGGAGAGCGGGAGGGCGGTGACGGCCTCGGTCAGGCGCCGGTGGGCCTGTTCGGCGAACTGGGGCAGCGCCTCGGCGGCCGGTACGTCGGCGGTCCCGTGGGTCAGCGGCGCCTCGGAGGCGAGCACCGCGACGGAGTCGGCGACGGCGTGGAAGCGGGAGGAGCCCAGCGCCTGGAGCGCGGCGGAGTGCGCGCGGGTGCGGGCGAGGGTGAGCTGCCGGTCGAGCAGCGCCCCGGCCCGCGCGGCCCCGGCCGACAGGGCGCTCTCGGCGTCCGCATCGGGGGCGGGGGCGTTCGCCGCGGGCGTCGTCAGGCGTTGCAGGGCGGCCATCAGGCGGTCGCGGCGGGCGGCGCAGGCGTGTTCGCGGGCCAGGGCGCCGGCCAACCAGCCCAGCTCGGCGCGGAGTTGACCGGCCCAGGCCTCGTCGGTCAGCGGCTGGAAGGTGTAGAGCGTGGCGCTGATCCGGCGGGCAGAGCTGCGCAGCAGCGCGGCGGCCTCGCCCGCGCCCTGGGCGTCCGAGCCGCTCTCGCGGTGCAGGCGCAGGCTGCGCAGGAAGTCCGCGGACTGGCGGTGGAGATAGCCGGCCAGTACTTCGCCGGCCGTTCGGGCGTCGGGCCCCGGCCCCCCGGACTGCTCCGGCTCCCCCGAACCGGCCGTGCCCCCCATGTCCCCCAACTCCCCAAAATCCCCCGCCCGGTACGGGTCGTACGGCTCCCCCGCCGGTCCGTCCACCACCGCGGCACGGGCTCCGGGTGCCCCGCCGGGCTCGTATCCGATACCGATAAGACCCGCCGGCCCTCCGGTCGGCTGGTCATGTCGCTGGGCCACGCCGGCGCCTCCGGGCGTCAATGAGCATTTCCTGTACGTTGCGCAGCGGCGCGCCGTCCGCGTCCACCGCATGCCGGGTCCAGTCGCCGTCCGGGCCCAGGTGCCAGGAGGACGTGGTGTCCGAAACCCCGGTCTCCAGAAGGCGGTTGAGGGAGGCGCGGTGTGCCGGGTCGGTGACCCGCACCAGCGCCTCGATCCGCCGGTCCAGATTCCGGTGCATCATGTCCGCGCTGCCCAGCCAGACCTCGGGCTCGCCGCCGTTGCCGAAGACGAACACCCGTGAGTGCTCCAGGAAGCGGCCGAGGATGCTGCGGACGCGGATGTTCTCGCTCAGTCCGGCGACTCCCGGGCGCAGCGCGCAGATGCCGCGTACCCAGATGTCGACCTGTACGCCTGCCTGGGAGGCGCGGTAGAGGGCGTCGATGACGGCCTCGTCGACCATGGAGTTGACCTTCATGCGGACATAGGCGGGGCGGCCGGCCCGCTGGTGCGCGACTTCCTTGGTGATGCGCTGGATCAGACCGTCCCTGAGCGACTTGGGGGCGACCAGCAGCCGGCGGTAGGTCTCGCGGCGCGAGTAGCCCGAGAGCCGGTTGAAGAGGTCGGAGAGATCGGCTCCGACCTGCGGGTCCGCGGTCAGCAGCCCCAGGTCCTCGTACAGCCGGGCCGTCTTCGGGTGGTAATTGCCGGTCCCCACATGGGAGTAGCGGCGCAGCATCTCGCCCTCCTGGCGGACGACGAGCGACAGCTTGGAGTGCGTCTTGAGGCCCACCAGGCCGTAGACGACATGACAGCCGGACTCCTCCAGCTTGCGCGCCCACTTGATGTTGGCCTGTTCGTCGAAGCGGGCCTTGATCTCGACGAGGACGAGGACCTGCTTGCCCGATTCCGCGGCGTCTATCAGGGCGTCGACGATCGGGGAGTCCTCGCCGGAGGTGCGGTAGAGGGTCTGCTTGATGGCGAGGACGTCGGGATCGGCGGCGGCCTGCTCCAGGAAGGCCTGTACGGAGGTGGAGAAGGAGTCGTAGGGGTGGTGGAGCAGGACGTCGCGGGCCCGGAGCGCGGCGAAAATGTCGGGGGCGGTCGCCGACTCCACCTCCGCGAGGTCACGGTGGGTGCCGGCCACGAACTTCGGGTACTTGAGCTCGGGGCGGTCCAGGGCCCCGATGCCGAAGAGACCGGTCAGGTCGAGCGGGCCGGGCAGCGGGTAGACCTCGGCCTCCGAGACCTTCAGCTCCTGGACGAGCAGATCGAGCACGCCGGGATCGATGGATTCCTCGACCTCGAGGCGGACCGGCGGCCCGAAGCGGCGCCGCATCAGCTCCTTCTCCAGGGCCTGGAGGAGGTTCTCCGCGTCGTCCTCCTCGACCTCCAGGTCTTCGTTGCGGGTGACACGGAACATGTGGTGCGCCCGCACCTCCATGCCCGGGAACAGCTCCTCCAGGTGCGCGGCGATGACGTCCTCGATGGGGACGTAGCGCTGCGGGGAGGCCTCCAGGAAGCGGGAGAGCAGCGGCGGCACCTTGACCCGCGCGAAGTGGTCGTGGCCGCTGACCGGGTTGCGTACGACGACGGCGAGGTTCAGCGACAGCCCCGAGATGTACGGGAAGGGGTGCGCCGGGTCCACCGCCAGCGGGGTGAGCACCGGGAAGATCTGCTGGCGGAAGAGGGTGAACAGGCGGGCCTGCTCCTTCTCGGTCAGCTCGGGCCAGCGGATGAGGTGAATGCCGTGGTCGGCGAGCTCGGGGGCGATGTCCTGCTGGAAGCAGGCGGCATGCCGGGCCATGAGCTCGCGCGAGCGCGTCCAGATCAGGTCCAGCACCTCGCGGGGCTGGAGGCCGGATGCCGAGCGGGTGGCCACTCCGGTGGCTATCCGCCGCTTGAGGCCGGCCACCCGGACCATGAAGAACTCGTCCAGGTTGCTGGCGAAGATCGCCAGGAAGTTCGCCCGTTCGAGGAGCGGGGTCGCCGGGTCCTCGGCCAGCTCCAGGACCCGCTCGTTGAACGCCAGCCAGCTGCGCTCGCGGTCCAGGAAGCGGCCGCTGGGCAGCTCCTCGCCGTCCGCGCCGGGCACACCCGTCTCCTCGTACGAGTCGAGGTCGGCGTCCATCTCGGGCTCCAGCTCGGGGAGCGTGCCCCGCACCGCGTTCGGGCGGTGCGCGGCGATGGAGCCCACAGACGGCTGGACCGACGGCCCCGCGGCCTCGGGCGGGGTCGATGACGGCTTCGGCGACTGCGTGTCGGGCGGGACCTGGGCCTGAGCGCGCGACTGCTGGTTCATGCCTTCATTCTTCCGCGCTCCGGGGATTCCAGGCGCGTCGGACAGCGACGGCGCTACTCGGAGCCTCGGTTTCGGTGCGTTGGGCACAGCGGGCTGCATTCAGCGATGCTCGCAAGCGACATTGAATCGCCGGTAACGCGGATATGGCGGACAGGCAAGCGGGGGGCTACTCCCGGGGGTTGGGGCCGGGCGGGCCGGGCGGCCCCGGCCCGGTCGGCGGCGATCCCGGCCGCCGTCGAGCGGCCAGTATAAGACGCACGTAAAATCACCCGCCACATATGAGAAATGCCCTCATCCTTAATTAAGCAACACCTCATGAGAAATGGCACCGGCGGCTCGGTTTTCTGCCGTAACGTTTTCCTCGTCGCCGCCGGAGAGCAACAACACGGCGGCAGGAAAACCTCAACCATTTGACGAGCAACGGAGAAATCCATGACCTTCCGCAAGATCATTGCCGCCATTCCGGCCCGTCGCGCCGAGCCCGCCCACCGGGGTGTTCCCGCCCACCACTGCGGCGGCACGGTGACCACCACCCCGGCCCGCGCCCGCCGGGTCGTCACCGTCGAGCGCGCCCGCCGCCGGGTGATCGGCGGCTGACGCCGACGCCTCCGGAGGCCGGCCCCGGTGTGGGGCCGGGACCGGCCTCCGGGCCTCCCGTACGGACACAGGACACACGGATCCACCGGAGCCACGGGACCCACCGGACCCACGAAACAGGAGCGGCGGCGGATGTCTCCGTACGATGACCAGGCGACGGTACGACTGCGGGCCCGCGCGCCCGTACAGAAATTCCCCGTATCGGAATTCACCGGGGGCGAAGAAAAGGAAAATGCCGGGCCCGGGGCCACCGCGGAAACAACGAAGAGCGCGTCCGTCCGGCAGGCATTTCGTAGTTTCTGGCCGCTGGTGAAAGGCGACCGGCGCCGGCTGGTCCTGATCTGCCTTTGCGTCGTGATCGCCGCGCTCGCGGAAACCGCCGCGATTCTCCTCTTCGGCGAATTGACCGACCATGCCCTGCAGAAGGGGTCGCTCGCGGCGTTCTGGGCGCCGGCGGCGAAGTGGCTGGGCGTGGCGGCCTTCGGGGCCGTCATCGGATACCTGGGCAACTCTACGGCCGTATGGGTGGCGGAACGGTTCGTCATGCGGCTGCGGGCCCGGGTCTTCGGGCACGTCCAGGACCTGCCCCCGCACTTCTTCCAGCGGCACCGGCAGGGCGATCTCGTCGAACGGCTCACCGGGGACGTCGAGGCCATCGAGCAGCTGGTCGTCTCCGGGGTGGTCAGAACCGTCTCCTCGCTGTTCAGCACGGTTTTCTTCTTCACCGCCGCGCTCATCCTGCGCTGGGACCTGGCGCTGGCGACCTTTGTGCTGGCACCGCTGTTCTGGCTGACCGCCCGGCAGTTCGCCGCCCGTATCAGGACCGCGGCCCGGCAGGAACGCGTCGCCGACGGGGCGATCACGTCCGTCGTCGAGGAGTCGCTGGGCAACATCGTGCTGACCCAGGCGTACAACCGGCGGCGGGCCGAGGAGCAGCGGCTGCACACCGAGGCGCGCGCCTGGATGCGCGCCTCCGTGCGCGGGGCCCGGCTCAGCGAGATGTACGCCCAGCTCGTCGAGGTGATCGAGACGGTGTGCGTACTGGCCGTCATCGGGCTCGGCGCGTGGGAGATCTCCCAGGACCGGATGACCCTCGGGCAGCTGCTGGCCTTCGCCGCCTTCCTCGGCTACCTCTACCCGCCGATCCGGGCGCTCGGCCAGCTCGGGCTGACCGTCACCGCCGCCACCGCCGGCGCCGAGCGGCTGCTGGAGATCCTCGCCGCCCGGCCCGCCGTCGCCGACCCTCCGCCCGGCCTCACGGGGACGGGCGGATCCGCGTCGCCCCGCCCGCCGCGGGGGATCCGCGGCGTCGTCGACGTCGACCACGTCTGGTTCCGCTACCCCGGGCCGGACAACGCTGACACCGCGGACACCGCGCAGGCGGCCCCGGCCCCCGCCCCGTACGCCCTCCGCGACCTCTCCTTCACCGCACGCCCCGGAGAACTGGTCCTGATCACCGGCCCCAGCGGAGCCGGCAAGTCCACCGTCGCCGGGCTCCTGCCCCGCTTCTACGACCCGGCCGCCGGCCACATCCGGCTCGACGGCACCCGCCTCGACGCCCTCCCGCTGGAATTCCTGCGCGAGCACGTCACCCTGCTCCCGCAGAAGACGCTCGTCCTGCACGGCACCATCCGGGAGAACATCGCCTGCGGGCGCCCCGGCGCCACCGGCGACGAGGTCGTACGGGCCGCGCGGGACGCCGACGCCCACGATTTCATCAGCGCGCTCCCCGACGGCTACGCGACCCATATCGCCCCGGGCACCGCCCAGTTGTCCGGCGGCCAGCTCCAGCGCATCGCCATCGCCCGCGCCCTCTTGCGCGACGCCCCGGTGCTCGTCCTGGACGAGCCGACCACCGGCCTCGACGCGCTCTCCGCCCGCCGGGTGACCGCACCGCTGCGCCGCCTGATGTCCGGCCGCACGACGCTCCTGATCACCCACGATCTGCGGCTGGCCCCGGACGCCGACCGCATCCTCGTCCTCGACCACGGCCGGCTGGTGGAATCCGGCCGCCACGACGAACTGCTGGGCCTCGCCGGCACCTACGCCCGTCTGCACGGCCACGCGGCCGCCGGCCGGCCGGCGACCGGATCACGAGCGCGGCCGGGGGTGCCGGCGGCGGACGAGGAGCCGTTTCCCGTGCGGTGACGCCGCACCGGAGAATGGCACGCGTACTCATCCGGGCGCGAGCAGAGGGAGGCAGAGCGGTTGTTGGAGGAGAGGGCGTTCCGGACCGAGGACGTGCCGGCGGCGGACCGGTTCGACTACTGGAGCGAGCTCTTGGGCCGCACCCACGCCCCCCTGGAAGTGCGCAGCGACCACGCCGACGGCTTCCGCGCCTCCCAGCGCGTGCTGGAGCTCGGTGCCGTGAACGTGTGGCCTGCCACGTACCAGCCGATGGTCCTCCGGCGCACACCGAAGCTGATCCGGCAGTCCGACCCCGAGACCTACCACCTTGCCTTCGCCGTGCGCGGGACCGGGGCGGGCATATGGAGCCACCAGGAAGCCGAGTACAAGCCGTACGACCTCTTCCTCGCCTCTTCCTCGCTGCCGTACGAGCTCCACAGCAGCGGGGCCCCGGAGACGGTGGGGGTGGAGATTCCCGAAGTGCTGCTGCCGCTACCCCGCGGCACGGCCGGCCGGATGGTCGGGTCTCCGGTGTCGGCCCGAGAAGGGATAGGCGCCCTGCTGGCACAGTTCCTCACCCAACTGACCGCGGACACGACGCCGTACCAGCCCTCCGACGGGCCCCGGCTGGGCACGGTCCTGACCGATCTGGTCGCCGCGCTCTTCGCCCACATACTCGAAGCCGGCGATTCCCTCCCCCCTGAGAGCCGCCAACGCACCCTCACCCTGCGCATCAAGGCATTCATCAGGGAGCACCTGCACGACCCGCAGCTCACTCCGGCCACGATCGCCGCCGCGCACCACATCTCCACCAGCTATCTGCACCGCCTCTTCCGCGACGAAGACGTCACGATTGCCGCGTGGATCCGCCGCCTGCGCCTGAAGGCCGCCCACCGCGACCTCACCGACCCGGCACTCCGCGCCACCCCCCTCCACGCCATCGCCTCCCGCTGGGGCTTCCCCCGCGCCACCGACTTCAGCCGCGCCTACCGCTCCGCCTACGGCACCACACCCACCGACCACCGGCACCAGGCCCTCCGCCGCCACCAGTGAACGCATTGCCAACACAGTTGTGCACTCAGCGCTCACGACTTCACCGCCACATTCCGGCAGCCTGAAGGAAGCCTGGCCGGTGCGGAACGGGAGACCGCACCGGCCGGCCCTGGAACGTGACCACGTGCAAGACGTCCAGTGGGCACACGAAAAAGTCGGCTGCGCCCCTCAACTCCGCCTGCGTACGCTGACCGCGTGACCACACCTCACACGCCCGCCGCCCCTCCCCCGCCGCTCCCCTACACCCCCGACTACCCCCTGCGCACCGAACGCCTGGAGCTGCGTCCGGTCCGCGCCGAGGACTTCGAGGCGATCTACGCCTACCAGCGGCTGCCCGAGGTCTGCCGCTACCTCTACTGGGGCCCGTTCGAGGAGGCGGAGTCCCGTGCCTCCGTCGCCACCAAGACGACCCGCACCACCCTGCGCCAGAGCGGCGACGTCCTGAACCTGGCCGTCATCGTCCGCGAGACAGGCCGCCTCATCGGCGATGTCACCTTCTTCTGGACCAGCGCCGAACACCGCCAGGGCGGCATCGGCTATGTCTTCCACCCGGATCAGCGCGGCCACGGCTACGCCACCGAAGCGAGCCGCGCACTGCTGAAGCTGGGCTTCGAGGACCTTCAACTGCACCGCATACAAGCCGAGTTGGACGGCCGGAACACCGCGTCGGCGGGGGTGCTGGAGCGGCTGGGGATGCGCCGCGAGGGCCATCTGCGGGAGAACGAGTTCCTCCACGGGGAATGGACCGACGAGGTCATCTACGCGATGCTGGCGCGGGAGTGGCGGGCGCAGCGGGACGCCGGCCGGCCGAAGACCGGATAACCGGCACCCCGCGGCGCCCCGGCCGCCTCAGGTCTCCGACCGGTACATCAGATCCGTCTCATGCGTGACGAAACCCAGCCGCTCGTACACGCTCACGGCCGCCACATTGTCCGCGTCGACGTACAGCATCGCGGTCGGCAGGCCCTGCGCCGCCAGATGCCGCAGCCCGATCGCGGTCAGCGCCTTGCCCAGTCCGCCGCCCTGCGCACCCGGCCGCACCCCCAGGACATAGACCTCGCCGAGGCCCTCCTCGGCGTGCACCTTGGTCCAGTGGAAGCCGACCAGCCGGCCGTCCCGCTCCGCGAGGAAGAAGCCCTTCGGGTCGAACCACGGCTCGGCCTTGCGGGCATCCAGGTCGCGCTGGGTCAGCGAGCCCTGCTCGGGGTGGTGGGCGAAGGCCGCGGCGTTCACCTCGAGCCAGGCCGCGTCGTCGGTGCCCGGCTGGAAGGTCCGTACGGAGATGCCCTCCGCGAGCTGCGGCTCCGGCAGGATCAGATCGCCCAGCGAGCGCCGCATCTGCCGCAGCTCGCGGAACATCGTCAGGCCGAGGGTCTGGGCGAGGTGCCGGGCGGCCGGATGCCCGCCGTGCGCCCACACCCGCAGCCGGCGCCCGGACTGCGCGAGCAGTTCGGTACCCAGCGCCCGGCCGTGCCCGCGGCCGCGGTAGGCGGGATGCACGACCAGCTCGGCGGCCGGCGCCTCCACCGGGTCGGTGTCCTCCAGCTGCCCGTACCCGACCAGCATCTCCTCGTCGTCCGCCAGCGCATGGACGAGCACATGCCGCACGCCCTCCCGCCGCCCGCCCCGCAGCTGCAGCCGCCCCTGCTCGGACACGGCCGGCTGCCCGTCCGTACGCCCGGCCCGCTCGATCAGCTCCAGCACGGCCGCGGCCGCATCCGGCGCCAGCTCCTCGGCCACCTGAATCCTGCGGCCGGACCGGCCCATCTCGTGTGCAGCGTCAGTCATGCCTGAAGCGTACGGCTCTCCCGGGGCCGGGGGCCGGGTGGTCGGGCGCGGGACACCGCACGGGGGTGACCTCGCGGACCGGTCCGGTGGTGCCGCGGCGCTCCGGCGATGTCGCGCCGCTCCGCGGGCGGCCGTCACCGTCATGGCGCCGGCCGCACCCTCAGCCTTACTCAAGGTCCACGGGTTCGCCCGCCCGTAACCCCTTCCCCCCTGTTGCGCTACGCGCGTTGACCTTATGCTGCCGACCGCTCAGACCATCCAGGAGGGGAACCCATGCCATCCACACCTCAACGGCGGCGGCCGACAAGCAGATTGACGGTCGGACTCACGACCGGGGCCGCCGTACTGGCCGCCGCCATCGGGGTCACCGCGACGGCCCTGCCCGCCGGGGCCCAGAGCGCGCATCCGCGGCCCGGCCGCACGGTTGATGTGCAGCTCCTCTCCTTCAACGACTTCCACGGCAACCTCGAACCGCCGCAGGGCTCGTCCGGCACCGTCGAGGAGCTCCAGGCCGACGGCACGAAGAAGAGCGTGCCGGCCGGCGGCGTCGAGTACCTGGCGCAGTCCCTCCGCACGGCCCGTAAGGGACACCCGTACTCCATCACCGCCGCGGCCGGCGACCTGGTCGGGGCCAGCCCGCTGCTGTCCGGCCTCTTCCACGACGAGCCGACCGTCGAGGCCATGAACAAGCTGGGCCTGGACGTCACCTCGGTCGGCAACCACGAGTTCGACGAGGGCCGGGCGGAGCTGACGCGGCTGCAGAAGGGCGGCTGCCATCCGAAGGACGGCTGCTCCGAGGAAGGGAAGAAGTACGCCGGGGCCGACTTCCCCTACCTCACCGCGAACGTCACCGACGACAAGACCGGCAAGCCGCTGCTCAAGCCGTACACCGTCTGGCAGCACAAGGGCGTCAAGATCGGCTTCATCGGCGTGACGCTGGAGGGCACCCCCGACATCGTCAACGCCGACGGCATCAAGGGCCTGAAGTTCCACGACGAGGTCGAGACGATCAACAAGTACGCCAAGGTGCTGAACAAGCAGGGCGTCAAGGCGATCGTCGCCCTCATCCACGAAGGCGGCATGCCCGCCTCCACCTCGTACAACTACAACTGCGACAGCCCCGGACCGGGCGACGGCATCTCCGGCCCGATCACCGAGATCGCCAAGCACGTCACCCCCCGGGTCGACGCCCTCGTCACCGGCCACACGCACCAGGCCTACGCCTGCACCATCCCCGACCCGTCCGGCCGCCCGCGCACCGTCACCTCCGCCGCCTCCTACGGCAAGCTCTACACGGACACGACGCTCACCTATGACCGGCGTACCAAGGACATCGTGCGGACCAGCGTGCACGCGCCGCGCGGGGTCAACCACGTCGTGGACCGCACCCAGCCCAAGGCCGCGGACATGACGTCCCTGATCGCCCGCTGGAACAAGCTCGCCGCACCGGTCGCCAACCGCCCCGTCGGCCATATCGCCGCCGACATCGCCGGCCGCGGCGCCAACGGCCCCGAATCCCCCCTGGGCGACGTCATCTCCGACGCCCAGCTGGAGGCCACCCAGGCCGCCGACAAGGGCGGCGCCCAGCTCGCCCTGATGAACCCCGGCGGCATCCGCTCCGACCTCGCCTACAAGGCGTCCGGAGCGGAAGGGGACGGCGTGGTCACCTACGGCGAGGCCTTCACCATCCAGCCCTTCACCAACATGATGAACGTCGTCGACCTCACCGGCACCCAGCTGCTGACCGCCCTCCAGCAGCAGGTCAGCGGCCCGAACCAGGCCTCCCCCAAGATCCTCCAGGTCTCCAAGGGCCTGACCTACACCCTGGACCTGACCAAGTCGGGCGCCGACCGCATCGTCAAGGACTCGGTCAAGCTCAACGGCACGCCCCTCGACCCGGCCAAGACCTACCGCGTCGCGATGAACGAGTTCCTGGCCGGCGGCGGCGACGGCTTCCCCGTCTTCAAGGACGCCAAGAACAAGTACGTCGGCGCCTCCGACCTGGACGCCTTCACCGCCTACCTCACCGCCCACTCCTCGGCGTCCGGCCCGCTGGACCCGCCGAAGGCGGACCGGATCACGGTCGTGAAGTAGACGACTGAGGAGAGCTGTTCGGCCCCGGCCGTCCGTCTGAGAGGCGAGCGGCCGGGGCCGCTGCGCTTCGCACCGCGGCACAGACCGAATCCGGGCCCAGTCGCTACGGCATCCGTTCCTGGGCTCCCATGACGACGGCCCGGTGGGAGCGCTCCCACCGGGCCGTCGTCCTGTGTGTGCGTAACGCGTTGCTCAGCCGCCGTACGGGTTGCCCTGCTGCGGCGGCGCCTGCGGGTAGCCGGGCTGCTGCGGCGGGGCCTGCTGGTAGCCCGGCTGCTGGGGCTGGCCGGGAGCGGGCGGGTAGCCGTACTGGCCGGGCTGCGGCTGGGGCGCGCCCTGCTGGTAACCCGGCTGCGGCTGCGGGGCCTGCTGGTAGCCGGGCTGCGGCTGCTGCGGGGCGGGCTGCTGGTAGCCCGGCTGGGGGGCCTGCTGCGGGTAACCCGGCTGCGGCTGCGGCTGGTAGCCGGGCTGCGGCTGCGGGGCGCCCTGCGGCGCATAGCCCTGCTGAGGGGCGTACCCCTGCTGCGGCGCAATGGCGTGCTGCTGCGGCGGCGGGGCCATCCCCGGCTGCTGCTGGACCGGCGGCATACCGGGCTGCTGCCCGGCGAATCCCTGCTGCTGCCCGGCGAACCCCTGCTGCTGCACACCCAGCATGCCCAGCAGCTGCTCCAGCTCACCCCGCCAGATCCGGTGGACGTTCAGCCGGACCGGCGCCGACTCGCCGGGGAGCGCCATCTTGACGTAGCTCCACAGCGGGTTGAAGTTGATGTCCGAGAACGCCTGCTGGGCCTGTTCCCGCGGAATCGCGTGGACAACCTCCTGCGGCCGCTGGCTGAGCCGGTGCAGCCGGTGCAGCACGACCGCCTGGTCCGTCACGGTCACGAAGTAGTACTTCACCAGCAGCTGGCCGATCAGCCCCAGCACCCCGTTGGTCAGCCACGGGGTGGGTCCCGTGACCGTGGCGAACGTCACCAACGCCCGGTCCCCGGGGGCCTGCTGGGCTATCGCCGCGGAGACCTGTTCCTTCATCGTGTCCTTGCGTATCGCCATTGCGGCTGTTCCCCAATTCCCGTGACAGTGGACCGCCCAGCGTATCCACGCGGCCAATGGGCTCCATGGTGGTGCCGGATGCCGGTCCCCCGCACCTTTCCGTGGAACACCGCGCAACCTCTCCCGCGCCCGCGCCCGCGCGCCGTGCGCCGTGCGCCGTGCGGCCATGGGGAACGGCGGACCGGCCGCACCCCGGTCAGGACCGGTCAGGACCGGGGTGCGGACGGTCAGGCCCCGTCAGGCCCCGCCGGTACCCGTCAGGAGAAATCCGCGGCGTGATCCCGCGCCCACTGCGCGAAGGTGCGGGCGGGACGGCCGGTGACGCGCTCGACCGCGTCCGAGACGGGGAAGGCCGGCCGGCCGACCGACTCGCCGAAGAGCCGGACGAGCTGCAGCGCGGCCTCCTTGGGGAAGCGCGGTCCGGCCATCGCCTCGGCGGCCGCCTCCTCGGAGATCTGCTCGACGCGGGTGTCGCGCCCGATCGCCCGCCCGATCTCGGCGACCTGCTCCGCCACGGACATCGACTCCGGGCCGGTGACGACATAGGCCTGGCCCACGTGGGCGCCGCTGCGGTCCAGCAGGGCGACGGCGGCGACATCCGCGAGGTCGGCTTCATGGACGGGGACGCCCTGCGCGCCCGGATGCGCATCGCGCACCACGCCGGACTCCCGGATCGCCGGGGCCCAGGCGAGGGTGTTGGTGGCGTAGTTGGCGCCGCGGACGAAGGTCCACTCCAGGCCGGAGTCGCGGACCGCGCGTTCCACGACGGCATGCATCCGGGAGATGAAGTTCGACTCGTCGGCGGGCGTATCGGTCACCGAGGCCGAGGAGTTGAGGACGACGCGCCGGACGCCGGCCTTCGCCGCGGCGGCCAGCACCCCGGTGGCGGCGGCCTCGCCGCCCGCGGCGAGGTTGAGGAACAGGGCATCGGCGCCGGTCAGCAGGGGTTCGAGGGAGGCGGCGTCGGTGAGGTCCGCGCGGACCGTCTCGGCCTCGTCCGGCAGCCCGGCGCGGGCCGGATCGCGGGTCAGCGCGCGGACGGCCACACCGTCCGCCAGCAGCCGGCCGACAAGGCTGCGGCCGATATTTCCGGTGGCTCCGGTCACGACGATCATGGAATACACCTTTACGGGAGATGTCGGAACGTGGCAGTCGTCACGGGAACGCGCCCACCGCACCAATTGTTCCGGCAGGCTCCTCTCCTTGAGAGCCAAGGAGTCGAGGAGTCGAGGAGGCTCAAGGGTCCCGGGAATCCGAGGAGTTCAACCTGAAGAAAGAGGCGGAGCGGAACGGAAGGGAGCGGCACGGAACGACGGGAAAGAGCCCCGAAGAGCGGGCACGGCAAGTGGCGACGGCTCAGGTCATCAAACGATCTGACGCTAGTTCAGCGGGACTCACGGGCGCGACAAATTTTCCCCAAGCCGACGGGGCATCTTTCGCGTACATCACATACTGCCGGTAAGAGTTGCACTCAAGGGTCCCGCTCATGGTGGGATATGCGGATGCGAACCCCCACACGCATATCGTCACCCGCACCGTCGTCCACCCCGCAGCAGCCCCCGCATTCCCCGGCGCCGGGCGCTTCCGACGACTCCCGCGGCGACACCCGCGAGCTGGAGAGGGTCAACCCGTACGCGGATCTGGCCGCCCTCGCCGACCCCGAGCCGCAGCCCGAGCCGGAGCCCGAGCCCGGATACCGCCTCACCCGCCGCACCTACCTCAACGAACGCGACGACAGCGACGACCCGCTGGGCCTCGGACTGCGGTCGGACGAAGAGGACGAGGAGGCGTGGACGCCGCCGAACCACCGCCGGACGAAGCGGGGGATCAGCCGCTTCGCCGCCGTCCCGCGCACCGCGAAGGTGCTGGTGGCCGTCCTGGTGTGTACGGCGTTCCTCGCCCTCTTCGACCGGTTCGCGGTGCTCTACGCGCAGAACAAGACCGAGGAAAAGCTCAAGGAATCCCTGCATCTGACGGCCAACCCGGAAGTCACCATCGAGGGGTTCCCCTTCCTCACCCAGGTCCTGGAAAAGCGCCTCGACCATGTGGACGTCACCATTCCCGACCTGGCCGCCGACCGGGTCTCGCTGGCGAAGTTCTCGGCGACCGCGAACGACATCCGTATCGACGGCGATCTGCCCACCTCCATCAAGGGCGCCACGATCGGCCGCGTGAACGGCAGCGTGCTGCTCGCCTTCGACGACATGAATCGCGAACTGGGCGCCTCCCAGGTGAAATTCAGCGAGATGGGCCCCAATGCGGTGCGCGCCGACGGCCGGCTGCCGATCGCCGGTCACCAGCTGCGGGTACGGGCCGAGGCGCGCATTCAGCGGGCCGGCGACCGCGGGATCTCCACCGACATCAGCCGGATGCGCCTCGACATCGGCGATGTCGCCGTCTACCGCCCCGGCACCGGCAAGGAGGAAGGCCTCCGGCTGACCCGTAAGGCGGCCGCCCAGCTCAGCCGGGAGGCCGCCAAGGCGAAGGCGATGCTGAGCATTCCGGCGATCGCCCAGCGCATCGGGATTCCCCAGCAGTACATCGACGAGGCGTTGCGCAGCGAGGAGAAGCTGCATGAGCTGACCGGCTCGCCGCGCTTCATCGAGAAGCTGATGAAGGTCAACCTCGTGGATGTCGTCGTCGATCACCCCTGGCTGCTGCAGAAGGTCGGCATCGACCCGAAGGTCCTCGGCGCGCTGACCGGGCTGACCAAGCCCCAGCTCGCGGACCGACTGTCGCTGTCGTTCCGGCTGCCGAAGACTCCCGGCGACATCCGGCTGGTCGACATCTCCGTCGAGCGGGACGGCATCCGGGCCACGATGGCGGGACGGAATCTGCCGTTCGGGGACGCCGCGAAGAAGTAGCGAGGGGCTGCGGTCGCTACCGCTGCGGCGGCTCGGGCGGCTCGGGCGGCTCCGGCATTTCCGGCGGCGGAGTCGACGCGCCCGGCAGGGTCAGCACCGCCTCCGTGCCGCCGAGGTCCACGGACCGCAGCCGTACGGCGCCGCCCGCCTGCTGCGCCGTACGGGCCACGATCGACAGGCCCAGCCCGCTGCCGGGCAGGCTGCGGGCGGACGGCGAGCGCCAGAACCGCTCGAAGACATGCGGCAGCTCGTCCTGCGAAATGCCCGGTCCGTGGTCCCGGACGGTCAGCTCGCCGCCCGCCAGCCGGACCTCCACGGAGCCGTTGGCCGGGCTGAACTTCACGGCGTTGTCGAGGAGGTTGACCACCGCGCGCTCCAGCCCGGCGGGCTCGGCGCGTACGTACCAGGGGTCGAGGTCCGCGGTGATGGTCAGGGACGGGCCGCGCAGCCGGGCGCGGGCCAGGGCCGAGTCGACGATGCCGTGCAGGGCGACGACCTCGACGGCGGCCTGTCCGCGCTCCGGGCGGGACAGCTCCTGAAGGTCGCCGATCAGCGCCGCCAGCTCCCCCATCTGTGCCTTCACCGACTCCAGCAGCGCCGCCTTGTCCGCGGCCGGGATCGGGCGCCCGGACTGCTCGCTGCGCACCAGGAGGTCGATGTTGGTCCGCAGGGAGGTCAGCGGCGTCCGCAGCTCATGCCCGGCATCCGCGATCAGCTGCTGCTGGAGGTCGCGGGAGGCGGCCAGCGCGGAGGTCATGGAGTTGAAGGAACGGGAGAGGCGAGCGATCTCGTCCTCGCCGTCCACGGGGATGCGGACGGCCAGGTCCTCGGTGCGGGCGATGTGTTCGACGGCGTCGGTGAGCTGGTCGACGGGTTTCAGGCCCGCGCGGGCGATCCAGAGTCCGGCGCTGGCGGCGCCGAACACGCCGGCCCCGGCGACGAACAGCAGCACCAGGGCGAGCTGGTTGAGCGGACGGGTGATCTGGTCCAGCGGGGTGGCGATGGAGACGGCCAGCCGGTTGCCCGCGCGGTCGAGGGCGGGAACGTCGAAGACCCGCATCTCGGCGCCGTTCTCGTCCCGGGTGGTGTACAGGTTCTTGCCCAGCCGGCCCTGGGCCACCAGCAGATCCGCCCGCTGCGCCGGGATCTTGGCCTTGCCGGGGACATGGCAGACCTCACCGGTCGCCGTGATCACCCGGACGGTGTACGGCGTGAAGAAGGGGGGCTGGGGCTGGCCCTGGCAGGACGCATACAGGTTCGCGACGTTCGTGTCGGCCACGTTGACCGAGGTGAGGGTGTCGTTCAGCTGCTCCGTGAGCCGGTCGCGGGTGATCAGCCAGCACGCCGCCGCCGAGAGGGCGACCGCCACCGCGACCGCCGTCGCCACCAGCATCGCCAGCCGGGAGCGCAGCGGCAGACTGCCGTACCAGCGCGTCATTCCGCGCCGCCCTCCGACCGCAGGACATAGCCCACCCCGCGCACCGTGTGCACCAGCCGCGGCTCGCCGCCCGCCTCCGTCTTGCGGCGCAGATACATCACATACACATCGAGGGAGTTGGAAGTGGGCTCGAAGTCGAAGCCCCAGACGGCCTTGAGGATCTGCTCGCGGGTCAGGACCTGCCGCGGGTGCGCCAGGAACATCTCCAGCAGCGTGAATTCGGTACGGGTCAGCTCGACCGGCCGGCCGCCGCGGGTCACCTCGCGCGTGGCCAGGTCCATCCGCAGATCGGCGAACGCCAGGGTATCGCCCTCCTCGGGCTGCGCACCGGCCGCCGCGTACGAGCTGCGCCGCAGCAGCGCGCGGATCCGGGCCAGCAGCTCGTCCAGTTCGAACGGCTTGACCAGGTAGTCGTCGGCGCCGGCGTCCAGCCCGGTGACCCGGTCGCCGACCGTGTCCCGCGCGGTCAGCATCAGGATCGGTACGGTCACCCCGCTCGCCCGCAGCCGCCGGGCGGCGGTCAGCCCGTCCATCCGGGGCATCAGCACATCCAGCACGATCAGTTCGGGGGCGTAGGACGCCACCTTCTCGACCGCGTCCAGACCGTCGACCGCCTGCTCCGTTTCATAGCCTTCGAAGGCGAGCGAGCGCTGCAGCGCCTCGCGGACGGCCGGCTCGTCGTCGACGATCAGGATGCGGGCGGGCTGATCACCGTGCTCGGCGGGGCTCATGTGCGTGGTTACCTCGGGTGGATGGGGGTACCTCCCGTGCCCTTGAGGCAGGGGGGAGGAACGAACGGCCGGTTCTCAGCCTGGCACGGCGGTGGGCCGCGTGGGGACGGTCAGACGCCGCTGTTGCCGCCCCCGTTCCCGCCGTCCCGCAGCGAGTCGAGATCCGCCTTGACGGTGTTGATCGGGATGGCGAAGCCGAGGCCGACGCTGCCCGCGGTGCTGCTCGACGCCGAAGTCGGCGAGTACATCGCGGAGTTGATGCCGATGATCTGGCCCTGCATATTGATCAGCGCGCCGCCGGAGTTGCCCGGGTTGAGCGAGGCGTCGGTCTGGATGGCCTTGTACGAGGTCTTCGAAGACCCGGTGTCGCCGTTGTATTCGTTGCCGCCGAACTCGAACGGCCAGCCGCCGCGGTCGCCCGGATTGCCCTGCTGCCCCTGGCCCTCGTCCTTGGGGACGGTGACGTCGCGGTTGAGGGCGGAGACGATGCCGCTGGTCACGGACCCGGTGAGGCCCTCGGGCGAGCCGATCGCCACCACGCCGTCGCCGACCGCGATCTTGTCGGAGTCGCCGAGGGTGGCGTGGGTCAGCCCCTTGGCGCCGCTGATCCTGATCAGCGCGAGGTCCTTGTCGGGGTCGGTCCCGACGACCCGGGCGGTCTTCTTGCTGCCGTCGCTGAAGCTGACCTGGACCGTGCGCGCGCCGGCCACCACATGGTTGTTGGTGACGATCTCGCCGCTGCCGGTGATCACCACGCCGGACCCGGTGGACTCCCCGCCCGCGGTCCGGGACTTGATCTCCACTATCGCCGGGCTGACCGCCTTGGCCACCCCGGAGACGCCGCTGCCGCTGGTCTTGCCCGCGTTGACGAGCGGCGTGCCGCTGCTGTCCTGCTGCGCGTGCCCGGTGGCGCCGGCCAGCAGCGCCGCGCTGCCGCCGCCGATGAGACCGGAGGCGAGTGCCACCGCCGCGATCAACGCGATCGGCCGGCGCACCTTGCGCCGCGGCTCCTGCGGCGCGGGGCCCGGCGTGTACGGGGGCGGCGGGGGAACCGCCTGGCCGTGGCCGTACTGCCCGTGCCCGTACTGCCCGGGATCGCTGTGGCCGGGATCGCTGTGGCCGTGGTCGTTCCGGCCGTGGTCGTCGCCGTATGCGTACGGCCGGTCCTGTGGCATCTCATCGCCGCTTCGGCGGTAGCTGTCGGTCATACCTTTGACTGTGCTGTGCATCCATGAGAACAGTCTGAGAGCGCCCTGAGAGACCCGACAGAAGTGGGTATGCCCGGTATAAAGGCGCCCCCGGAACGCCCCCGCTGCCGCTGCGGGCCGTCAGCCGTCGCAGCCGCAGGACCGGCGTACGACCAGCCGCGACGGGAACTGCCGCAGTCGCTCCCGGCGCGATCCGACCACCCGCAGCCCGTCGTCCAGGACGAGGTCCACCGCGGCCCGCGCCATCGCCTGGCGGTCCGAGGCCACGGTCGTCAGCGGCGGATCGGTCAGCCCGGCTTCCTTCACATCGTCGAAGCCCGCGACCGCCAGCTCGCCCGGCACATCGATCCGCAGCTCACGGGCGGCCCGCAGCACCCCGATCGCCTGGTCGTCGGTCGCGCACATGATGGCCGGCGGCCGGTCCGGTCCCGCCAGCAGCTGCAGCGCGACCTGGTAGGCGTCATAGCGGTTGTACGGCGCCAGGAAATAGCGGCCCTCCGGCGTCTTGCCGGACTCCAGCATGGCCCGCCGCCAGCCCTCGACGTGGTCGGTGACCGGGTCACCGGACTTCGGGGTCTCCTCCGTACCGCCGAGGAAGGCGACGTAGGGGTGGCCGTGTTCGAGCAGATGCCGGGTGGCCAGCTGGGCGCCCCAGACGTCGTCCGTCATCACGGCGACGTCGTCGATGGCGTCCGGCCGGCGGTGCAGCAGCACCACCCGGGCGTCCCAGGCGTCGATCTCGGCGGCGGCGTGCTCGCTGGGACCCTGGCTGATCAGGATCAGCCCGGCCACCCGCATCCCGAGGAACGCCCGCAGATAGTGGGCCTCGCGCTCGTCCTCGTAGTTGGCGTTGCCGACCAGCACCATCTTTCCGCGCTCGGACGCGGCCCGCTCCACGGCATGCGCCATCTCCGCGAAGAACGGCTGCCGGGTGTCCGGCACGATCAGGCCTATGAGATCGGTACGGCGGGACGCCATCGCCTGCGCGACCCGGTCCGGCCGGTAGCCGAGCTCCTTGATCGCGGCGAGTACCCGCTCGCGCGTGGCCGGGGCGACCGGCCTTGGTCCGTTGTTGATGACGTAACTGACGACGGCGGTGGATGTCCCCGCCAGCCTTGCCACATCATCCCGCGTCACCTTGGCCACGCGCGGCAGTCTACGCGGGTGGCCCTACCGGGAGGCAGGGCGTCCGGCGGCGGATCCGGCGCGGGCCCCGACGGCCTTCCCGGAGCCGTCACCGTCCCGCGACGGCGCCCGCTCGTCCGTCGCCGCCTCGGTGGCGTCCTTGGTTGCCTTCTTCTGGGGCTCCGCCGCCCGCTCCGCCTTCTCCGGCGTCACGAAGCGGTAGCCGACGTTACGGACCGTGCCGATCAGCGACTCGTGCTCGGGGCCGAGCTTGGCGCGCAGCCGCCGGACGTGCACATCGACCGTGCGGGTACCGCCGAAGTAGTCGTAGCCCCATACCTCCTGGAGGAGCTGGGCGCGGGTGAAGACCCGGCCCGGGTGCTGCGCCAGATACTTCAGCAGCTCGAACTCCTTGAAGGTCAGATCCAGTATCCGGCCCTTCAGCTTCGCGCTGTACGTCGCCTCGTCCACCGAGAGGTCGCCGTTGCGGATCTCGGTGGGGACGTCGTCGGTGGTGATCTGCTGGCGGCCCATGGCCAGCCGCAGCCGCGCCTCGACCTCGGCGGGTCCCGCCGTGTCCAGCAGTACGTCGTCGATGCCCCAGTCGGCGGTGACGGCGGCCAGCCCGCCCTCCGTCACGACCAGCACCAGGGGACAGCCGGGTCCCGTGGAGCGCAGCAACTGGCACAGGGACCGGACATGCGGAAGATCACGACGGCCGTCGATCAGTATGACGTCGGCCCCGGGGGTGTCGATCAGGGCCGGGCCCTCGGCGGGGGCCACCCGCACGCTGTGCAGCAGCAGGCCCAGCGCCGGGAGCACCTCCGTCGACGGCTGGAGTGCGTTGGTCAGCAGCAGAAGCGAACTCACTTCCGACCACCTACCCGGTTTTCGGCGTGACTCATCCTGTGCGGCTGCTCACGGTTCTGCTCGCTTCGTTTGCCCATGACGTCTGGTTCCTCCTCGGTCCCTGCGACGAAGGCACACCCCGGCCGGAGCCGGGGGCAGTCTGCGGCACTGCTTCGTACGAGTGCTCTCTCGACCACGTTTCGCGGACACCTCACGCCTGCCCGCTTCGCATGTGTGAAAGCACAAAAGGACCCGGGGGCTACGCTGCCCGGATCCTTCTTGCCCAGCAGAATAGCTCAACTGGCTTCCGTACCCGCGGCCGATTTTGCACGTTCTTGTGTTCCGTCGATCACTTCGAGTGGTCATCGGGCGCCATCGTTGACGGAGGACGGCGCCCGGACCGGGGCCGAACTCGCCCCGCACGCGGGCCGGATCGGGCGGGCTCCGGGAGCCTTCGCCCGCCCCTGCGCCGGCGCCCCGGAGCGCGCCGCGCCACCTCACCCCGCCGCCGCTTTTCCCAGCATGCGGACATGATCACGCTCGCCCGTCGGAGGCGCGACCGCTCCGCCGCCGGCCACCGGGAGGCGCAGGACGGCGCCGCCACGGTCCGCCGGCCCACCCGACGGGGGTGATCCGTCGGCGGCTCCCCGGGCGGCCCGGCCTCCCGCGGCGCGCGGCCCTCACGGCCCGGGGGAGCACGAGGGGCGCACGGGTGCGCGGCCGGTGTCACATGCCGACCGCCCTACTCCGGCTACTCCGGCTCCGCCACCGCCTCCGCGAACTGCGCCGCGTACAGCCGGGCGTAGGCACCCCCGGCCGCCAACAGCTCATCGTGGGTGCCCTGCTCCACGATGGCGCCCGACTCCATGACGAGGATGAGGTCCGCGTCGCGGATCGTGGACAGCCGGTGGGCGATGACGAAGCTGGTGCGGCCGGTGCGGAGCTGCGCCATGGCGTGCTGGATGAGGACCTCGGTGCGGGTGTCGACCGAGCTGGTGGCCTCGTCCAGTACGAGGATGGCGGGTTCGGCGAGGAAGGCGCGGGCGATGGTGATGAGCTGCTTCTCGCCGACGGAGACATTGCTGCCCTCTTCGTCGATGACGGTGTCGTAGCCCTCGGGGAGGGTGCGCACGAAGCGGTCGACGTGGGTGGCCCTGGCGGCCTCGATGACCTTGTCGAGGGAGGTGCCCTCGGGGGCGCCGTAGGCGATGTTGTCGGCGATGGTGCCGCCGAAGAGCCAGGTGTCCTGGAGGACCATGCCGATGTGGGCGCGCAGTTCCTCGCGGGACATCGCGGCGATGTCGACGCCGTCCAGGGTGATGCGGCCGCCGCGGACCTCGTAGAACCGCATCAGGAGGTTGACCAGGGTGGTCTTGCCGGCGCCGGTCGGGCCGACGATGGCGACGGTCTGGCCGGGGTGGACGCTCAGGGAGAGGCCGTCGATGAGGGGCTTCGCCTCGTCGTAGCGGAAGGAGACGTCCTCGAACGCGACCCGCCCGGTGACGACGTCGGGGCGGGCCGGGCGCTCGGCATCCGGCTCCTGCTCCGTGGCGTCGAGGAGCTCGAAGACCCGCTCGGCGGAGGCGACGCCCGACTGGACGAGGTTGGCCATCGACGCGACCTGGGTGAGCGGCTGGCTGAACTGGCGGGAGTACTGGATGAAGGCCTGGACATCGCCGATGGACAGGGCACCGGAGGCGACCCGGAGTCCGCCCACGACGGCCACCAGGACGTAGTTCAGGTTGCCGATGAACATCATCGCGGGCTGGATGATCCCGGATATGAACTGGGCCTTGAACCCGGCGGCGTAGAGCGCGTCGTTCTGCTCGCGGAAGAGGGCGGCGGACTCCCGCTGCCGGCCGAAGACCTTGACCAGGGAGTGCCCGGTGTACATCTCCTCGATGTGCGCGTTGAGCTTGCCGGTGCTCTTCCACTGCTGGACGAACTGCGGCTGGGCGCGCTTGCCGACCTTGGTGGCCACCAGGACCGAGAGCGGGACGGTGAGCAGCGCGACCAGCGCCAGCAGGGGCGAGATCCAGAACATCATGGCGAGGACGCCGACGATGGTCAGCAGCGACGTCACTATCTGGCTGAGGGTCTGCTGCAGCGTCTGCTGGATGTTGTCGATGTCGTTCGTCGCCCGGGAGAGCACCTCGCCGCGCTGCTGCTTGTCGAAGTAGCTCAGCGGCAGCCGGGCCAGCTTCTCCTCGACCTGCTCGCGCAGCCGGAAGACCGTGCGCTGGACGACGTAGGTGGCGATCCGCGCCTGGAGGAAGCCGAAGAGGGAGCCTCCGGCGTAGATCAGCGTGGTCCACAGGAGGACGACGCCGATCGCGCCGAAGTCGATGCCGAGGCCGGGGACGACCGGCAGCGCGCCGACCATGTCGGCGAGCCCGCCCTGACCGTCCGCGCGCAGCTGGGCCGCGGCCTGGGCCTTGGTGAGTCCCTCGGGCAGCCGGCTGCCGATGACACCGGCCACGATCAGGTCCGTGGCATGCCCGAGGACCTTGGGCGCCGTCACGGTCAGCGCCACGCCCAGCACGCCGAGCAGCAGCCCGGCGGATATGACGGCGCGATCGGGCCGCATCTGGGCGAGCAGCCGTTTGCCGGAGCCCTTGAAGTCCATCGACTTCTCGGTGGGCTGGCCGCCCATCATCCGGCCGGGCCCGGCCATCGGGGCGGGCCCGCGCCGGGGCGCCGCCTTGGCCTCGGGGGCGGCCGCATTCCTGTCCGCGGTGGTCACGCCGCCTCCTGCTCGGTGAGCTGGGAGAGGACGATCTCCCGGTAGGTGTCGTTGCCGGCCATCAGCTCGGTGTGGGTGCCGGTGCCGACGACCCTGCCCTCGTCGAGGACGACGATCCGGTCGGCGCCGCGGATGGTCGACACCCGCTGCGCGACGATCACCACCGTCGCCCGGTCCGTTTCGCGGGAGAGCGCGGCCCGCAGCGCCGCGTCGGTGGCGTAGTCGAGGGCGGAGAAGGAGTCGTCGAAGAGGTAGATCTCGGGCTTGCGGACCAGGACGCGCGCGATCGCGAGCCGCTGGCGCTGGCCGCCGGAGACATTGGAGCCGCCCTGGGCGATGGCGGCGTCCAGACCGCCGTCCATCCGCTCGACGAACTCGCGCGCCTGGGCGGTCTCCAGGGCGTGCCACAACTCGTCGTCGGTGGCCTGCGGATTGCCGTAACGGAGGTTCGTGGCGACCGTGCCGGAGAAGAGATACGGCTTCTGGGGGACCAGGCCGATGGCCTTCGCCAGCGTCTCCTCGTCGAGGGTGCGGACGTCCTCGCCGTCCACCAGGACCGCGCCGCCGGTGGCGTCGAAGAGGCGGGGGACCAGCCCGAGGAGGGTGGACTTACCGCTGCCGGTCGAGCCGATGACGGCGGTGGTCTCGCCGGGGCGGGCGGTCAGCGAGATGTCCTTGAGGACCGGCTCCTCGGCGCCCGGGAAGCGGAATTCGACACCGCGGAGTTCCAGTTCGCCGTGGCGGCGCAGCTCGGTGACGGGGTGCTGCGGCGGGACGACGCTGGTGTCCGTGCCGAGCACCTCCTGGATGCGCTCGGCGCAGACCTCGGCGCGCGGCAGCATCATCACCATGAACGTCGCCATCATGATCGACATCAGGATGTACATGAGGTAGCTGAGGAACGCCGTCAGCGCCCCGATCTGCATCTCGCCGCTGTCGATCCGCAGCCCGCCGAACCAGACGACGGCCACGCTGGAGAGGTTCACGATCAGCATGACCAGCGGGAACATCATCGACATCAGTCGGCCGGCGCGCAGCGAGATGTCGTAGAGATCGGTGTTGGCCCCGGCGAACCGCTCGCGCTCGTGCCGGTCGCGGACGAAGGCGCGGATGACGCGGATGCCCGTGATCTGCTCGCGCAGCACGCGGTTGACGGTGTCGATACGGGTCTGCACACCGCGGAAGAGCGGGCGCATCCGGCGCACGATCAGCGAGACGAAGATCCCGAGGACCGGGACGATGACCAGGAGCGTGCCCGACAGCGTCACGTCCTGGTTCAGCGCCATGGCCACGCCGCCGATGCACATGATCGGCGCCGAGACCATCATCGTGAACGTCATCAGCACCAGCATCTGGACCTGCTGGACGTCATTGGTGGTCCGGGTGATCAGCGACGGTGCGCCGAAGGTGCCCATTTCGCGGGCGGAGAAGGACTGCACCCGGTCGAAGACGGCGGCGCGGATGTCGCGGCCGAGCGCCATGGCCGTCCGGGCGCCGAAGTAGACCGCACCGATGGCGCAGAGGATCTGCAGGACCGTGACGGCGATCATGAAGCCGCCCAGGCGGAGGATGTAGCCCGTGTCCCCCTGGACGACGCCGCTGTCGATGATGTCGGCGTTCAGGGTGGGGAGATAGAGATTCGCCAGTGTCTGGATCAGCTGGAGCAGCACGATCAGGGATATCGAGCGCCTGTGGGGTCGCAGATGCGCCCGCGCGAGTCGGACCAACACGGACCGAGCCTAAGGGAAAAATTGCCTTCGGCAATCGATTATCCGGGTTTGCGCGGCCCGCCGGGAGGCGTCACCGGGCCGCGGCCGGGAGCCGGGCCGGTCGCCGCGTACGCCATCATGGTGGCGGCAACGAAGGAGAAGGGGCCGTCGTGACAACAACAGGCACCGTGCGCTACTGGGCGGCGGCCAAGGCCGCGGCCGGTACGGCCGAGGAGCCGTACGCGGCGAGCACGCTCGCCGAGGCACTGGACGCGGCGCGCGCCGCGCACGCCGCCAACCCGGAGTTCGCACGCGTCCTGATGCGCTGCTCTTTCCTGGTGAACGGCACCACCGTCGGCTCCCGGGACCACGCGACGGTCGAACTGTCCCAGGGCGGCACCGTCGAGGTGCTGCCCCCGTTCGCCGGAGGGTGAGCACACGAACATGAGCGACAACCAGCCGCAGCAGTACCCCGGGTACCAGCCGCAGGATCCCTACGGGGCCCCGTACGACCGGCAGCCGGCGCCGCAGCCGTACGACCCGTATGCGCAGCAGCAGCAGTACGGGCACGGCCACGAGCAGTACGGCCAAGAGGCATACGGCCAGGACGCATACGGCCAGGCCCCGTACGGCACGCCGCCGCCCGCGGACCCCGCCGCCTTCCCCTCCCAGCACCACCAAGCCACCCTGGCGCCCCAGGAGCCGGACGCCCGGCAGCACCCGCAGTCGGCCCGGCCCGGCGCCGCCGCCGCGCCCGCCGCCTCGCCCGCGTCCACCGCACACCTGGCGCCCAACCAGCGCGCCCGCGCCGAGGGCCGCTCCCCGATCATCGCGCCCGGCATGCAGCCGGCCGTGCTGACCGCCGTCCTCGCCGCGCTGCTCGCGCTGACCGCGCCGCTGCCCCGTCCGGTGCTCGCCGTGCCGGTGGTGCTGCTGCAGGCGGTCACGGCGGCGGGCTGGTTCCGGCTGAACGGCATGTGGCCCGCCCGCCAGGGCATCGCGCTCGCCTTCCTCGCCGGGCTCACCACCGATGTCGCGCTGCTGGCCACCGACCGCGCGGACGCCCCCGTGGTGGCCATCGGCACGCTCGGCGTGTGGTGTGCGTTCGTCCTCGTCCTCCAGCTGCGCAACCGCAGCAGCGCCGACGAGCGGATGTACGCGCTGACCGCGGGCCTCACCTCGACCGCGCTGGCGGTGCTCGCCTCCGGCCACCTGGCCGCCGCCCCGCACGCGGTCTCGGTCGGCGCCGCCGCGGTCGCCGTGGCGACGCTCGCCCGTGCGCTGCCGCTGCCCTCGTTCGTCTCGGTGGCCATCGCCCTGGTGGCGGCGGCGGGCGCCGGAATCGGGGCCGGGCAGCTGACCGGCTTCGGGACGTCCGGGGCCCTGCTCGGCCTGGCGGCCGGCGGCTGCGCCCTGATCGGCCTGCGGGTGGCCAGCTACGACTACCCGTCGCGGTTCGTGCACATGACGGCCGGTGTGGCGCTGCCGCTGGCGCTCGCCGCGCCCGCCGTATACGTCCTGGGCCGCGCCCTGGGCTGACCGGGCGCCACCGGGAGGAACGGCACCTCCCGGTGGCCGCGGCGCGCACCCGCCGGGCGTCCTCGTCTAGGCTCCCGGTGCGCAGGCAGGGGGCCTGTGCCGTTTGCACCGAAGACACGGCCGGGCGTCCGGCCCTTGTGTGGGGGTAGTGGTTCGATGCGTGCACTGCGAGTGCTGCTGGTGATCGTCGTCATATTCGGCGCGCTGTTCGTGATCGGCGACCGTCTCGCGGTGAATTACGCCGAGGACATGGCCGCGGACAAGATCCGCAGCAGTCAGGGGCTGGAGAAGACCCCCGAGGTCTCGATCAAGGGCTTCCCGTTCCTGACCCAGGTCCTCGGCCGCAGCCTGGACGAGGTGGACGCGGAGCTCGGCGGCATGTCGGCCAGCGCCCAGGGGCACACCCTGCGCGTGGACAAGCTCAGCGCCCAGTTCCACGACGTGACGCTGGGCAGCGACTACACCTCCATCCAGAGCGCCGCCTCGGCCACCGGCAAGGCGCACATCTCCTACGCGGACCTGACCAAGGCGGCCGGCGGCGAGGTCAAGATCAGCTACGCCGGTGAGAAGAACGGCCGCAGCCAGGTCAAGATCTCCCCGAACATCCCGGTGCTCAACAATCTCGAGGTGACCGGGTCGCTCACCGTCTCCGGCAACACCGTCAAGCTGCGCGCCGACGAGATCCCCGCGATGTGCAAGGCCATCCCGAGCTGCCAGTCGGGGGTGCGCTCGCAGACGGACCACGAGTGGACGCTGTCGCAGCTGCCCGGCAACCTGAAGCTGGACGAGGTCGTGACGAAGGCGGACGGTATTTCCCTCACCGCCTCCGGGACGGACGTCAAGCTCCCCAGCTGACCGGCCGGACCTCCGCGGCGGATCGCCCCACCGACCCGCCGCGTCCACAACCTGAGACGGCACCGTCCGTACGCCAGACCCTCCACCCGCGCACCGGCGACCCCGGACCCGCCCGCACCCCTCGCCGGCAGCACCGCATCCCACATTGCGGACAATCACGTCTCAGCATTTGAGGCACCGGTGACACGCCCGGCCGTCCGTCCCTACGATCGGTGCCATGCAGAGCGCATTGAGCGGTCTCCGTCCACGGAGGCAAGCGGTACTGACGAAGCGGCGGGCAGTCGACCTGTGCCGCGTCGCCGCCATGCTCTGTCGCCCTGCCTGACGGGCACTCCGCTCCCCGTCCGCACCGGCGCGGCCCCCTCGGGGTCGTCCCCCGCATGTCCCCCGCGCAGCGTCGCGCGGCACCCCTCGCACAGACCTCCCGTCTGACGGGGTGCCGCCGCACACAAATGGCGCATTCGCGTGCAAACCTGCCACTGCCCCCCGCAACTGCCCCGGAGGAGAAGAACATGAGCCGTAGCGACGTCCTCGTAGACGCCGACTGGGTCGAGGCCCGCCTCGAGGACCCGAAGGTCGTGATCGTCGAGGTCGACGAGGACACCTCGGCCTACGACAAGAACCACATCAAGAACGCGGTCCGCATCGACTGGAAGCAGGACCTCCAGGACCCGGTGCGCCGTGACTTCGTCGACCAGGAGGGCTTCGAGAAGCTGCTCTCGGCGAAGGGCATCGCCAACGACGACACCGTCGTCCTCTACGGCGGCAACAACAACTGGTTCGCCTCCTACGCGTACTGGTACTTCAAGCTCTACGGCCACCAGGACGTGAAGCTCCTCGACGGCGGCCGCAAGAAGTGGGAGCTGGACTCCCGCGACCTGGTCGACGGCTCCGAGGTCCCGGCCCGCCCGGCCACCGAGTACAAGGCGAAGGCCCAGGACACCTCCATCCGCGCCTTCCGTGACGACGTCGTCGCCGCGATCGGCGACCTCAACCTCGTCGACGTGCGCTCCCCCGACGAGTTCAGCGGCAAGCTGCTCGCGCCCGCTCACCTCCCCCAGGAGCAGTCGCAGCGCCCCGGCCACGTCCCCAGCGCCCGCAACATCCCGTGGTCGAAGAACGCCAACGACGACGGCACCTTCAAGTCGGACGAGGAGCTCACCGCCCTCTACGAGGCGGAGTCCGTCGACCTGGCGAAGGACACCATCGCCTACTGCCGCATCGGTGAGCGCTCCGCGCTGACCTGGTTCGTGCTGCACGAGCTGCTCGGCCAGAGCAACGTCAAGAACTACGACGGCTCGTGGACCGAGTACGGCTCGCTGGTCGGCGTGCCGATCGAGCTCGGCGCCAACAAGTAACCCCAGAGCTTCTCCCTTACCCCTCAAGGAAGTACCCCTATGTGTGGAGCACAGGCAGGCGGCCCCGACGCCTCGACCATCAAGCCCGGCGAAACGACCATCCAGGGCAGCGTGACCCGTGACGGCCAGCCCGTCACCGGCTACGTCCGCCTCCTGGACAGCACCGGCGAGTTCACCGCCGAGGTCCCCACCTCGGCGACCGGACAGTTCCGCTTCTACGCGGCCGAGGGCACCTGGACGCTGCGTGCGCTCGTTCCGGGCGGCACCGCCGACCGCACCGTCGTCGCCCAGAAGGGTGGCCTGGCGGAGGTCGCCATCGCCGTCTGACACACGGCACGAGTACGGCCGGAGGGCCGCACCCCAGGGGTTTGGACGCCTTTGGCGGGGTGCGGCCCTCCGCGCTGCGCCGGGCTTCTCACCCGTCAGCCGCGGACTTACCGTGGACGTATGTACGCGCACCGTCGGCTGTCAGCACCACAACGCCGTCATCGCAGGTACTTCCTCCTGATGGGCGTATGCCTGGTGCTGTTCGTGCTGGCGTGGAGCGTGGTGCGGCTGTGGTCCGTGCCGGCCGCGGTGGCGATGTGCGTGGTCGCCATGGTCATCCCGCCCGTCGCGGCGATCATCGGCAACCGCCGGGAGCCCGGCGAACGCTGGTGGGACGAGTGCGGCGACCCGGAGTCCGACCGCTGGTGGCGCGAGCTGGACGACCGGGACGACCAGCAGCACCCGCAGTAGCCGCCCGCCGGCTCCGTGCACCCCGGGCTCAGTACACCAGCGCCTGCACGCCCTCCGGCATGATCTCGCTGACGAAGACCTGGGCGCCGGCGATCCCCGCCCGGTCGATCAGGTCCTTCTGCTCGATACCGCGCCGGGCCGCGCACTGGGTGCACACCGTGATCGCCCCGCCGCCCGCGAGGATCCCGTCGATCAGCTCCGGCAGCGGCGCCGCATGCGGCAGCTCGAACTCCGCGGCCCGCCCCGGCAGCGCGAACCACGCCGATTCCCCGGTCAGCCACAGCGACACCTCGACGCCGCTGGCCACCGCCACCGCCGCCACCGTGAACGCCTGCGAGCACCGTTCGGGCGCGTCCGCACCCGCCGTCACCTTGATCACGAGCTTTTTCGCCATACGGCAAGAGTAGGCCGCGGGCCGCTAACGGGGACGTTCCCCACTCCCCGAGAGGTCAAGGGGGGTCCCCCTGCTCCTCAAGAGCTTGGGGGCAGACCTCACAGCGCCGCCGTCACCGTCGCCGACTAGACTCACAGGCGGTCCGTTACACCACACTCCGCCCAAGGAGCGCGCTCGTGCTTGAGGCATTCTTCACCACCCTGCTCGTCCTGGTCGCCGTCGGCGTCATCGCCTTCGCCGGCCTGACCTGGAAGAAGCTGTACCAGGGCCAGCGCTGACGGACCCGCCGAGCAAACCCTCCCCTCTCTATAGATCGCCTGAGCTCTCATGATCGAGATCCCGTCCGACCTGAACCCGGCCCTGGTGCCGCTCGCCTTCCTCCTCGGCACCTGGGAGGGCGCGGGCGTGTCCGACTTCCCGGGCGCCGAAAAGTGCAACTTCGGGCAGGAGGTCACCTTCAGCCACGACGGCCGTGACTTCCTCGAATACACCTCGCACAGCTGGGTGCTCGACGGCGAGGGCAAGAAGGTCCGCCCCCTGGAGACCGAAAGCGGCTACTGGCGCATCGACGCCGACCGCAAGGTCGAGATCGTCATGGTCCGCGACCAGGGCGTGGCGGAGGTCTGGTACGGCGAGCTGGCCGACCAGAAGCCGCAGATCGACCTGGCCACCGACGCCGTCGCCCGCACCGCCGCGGCCGGCCCGTACAGCGGCGGCAAGCGGCTCTACGGCTACGTCAACGGCGACCTGATGTGGGTCGGCGAGAAGGCCACCCCCGAGGTGCCGCTGCGCCCCTACATGTCGGCGCATCTGAAGAAGGTCGGCGACCTGAAGGCATGGGCCGAGAGCCTGCCCGACGACATGCCTGACGGCGTCTCCTTCTTCCGCCCGGACGGCACGCCCTACGAGGGCTGAGCAGGGCGGCGAGCGCCGCTCCCCCCGGACGGGACCACCCGCCAACTGCCGTGGCACCGCCCGGCAGTTGGCGGCGTCGGGGCCCGTCCGCGATGGCCGGCCGGCTCGGCGCATACGCACCCGGCCGTCGGCCCTCCTACACTGGGCGTGTGGTGACCACCGACTGGCAGAGCGACCTCCGCAGGCGCGGATACCGCCTGACCCCACAGCGCCAGCTCGTCCTGGAGGCCGTGGACAGGCTGGAGCACGCCACCCCCGACGACATCCTCACCGAGGTGCGCAAAACGGCGGGCAGCGTGAACATCTCCACCGTCTACCGGACCCTGGAGCTGCTGGAGGAGCTCGGCCTGGTCAGCCACGCGCACCTCGGACACGGCTCGCCGACGTACCACCTGGCCGACCGGCACCACCACATCCACCTGGTGTGCCGGGACTGCACGGACGTGATCGAGGCGGACCTTTCGGTGGCCGATCTCCTCACGACCCAATTGCGCGGACAGTTCGGCTTCGAGACCGATATGAAGCACTTCGCGATCTTCGGGCGGTGTGCGGCGTGCACGGAGAAGGCCGCTCGGAAACAGAGCTAGCCGCGCCGTAGGCTGGTTCCATGCTGCGACATTCCTACGCCAGCCCCCTGCTGTCGCTGCCCGGCGCGGTGCCCGCCGAGGCCCCCGATGAAGGTGTCGCCGCGCATTACGGCGATCTCTTCCGGGAACAGCGCGCCCTCGCCGACGGCTCCGGCTTCGTCGACCTCTCCCACCGCGGCGTGGTCACGGTCACCGGCGCCGACCGGCTGAGCTGGCTGCATCTGCTGCTCACCCAGCACGTCAGCGACCTGCCGCCCGGCCAGGCCACCGAGGCGCTGATCCTCTCCGCGCACGGCCATATCGAGCACGCCGTGTATCTCGTCGACGACGGCGAGACGACCTGGCTGCACACCGAGCCCGGCCGGCAGGAGGCGCTGATCGCCTACCTGGAGAGCATGAAGTTCTTCTACCGGGTCGAGGTCGCCGACCGCACCGCGGAGATCGCCGTGGTCCATGTGCCGGCCGGCTCCATCGCCGAGGTGCCCAAGGACGCCGTCGTCCGGGAGACCCCGCACGGCCGCGACTTCTTCCTGCCGCGCGCCGAGCTGGAGTCCTTCGCGGCGGCTCACGGACCCGCCATCGGCATCCTCGCCCTCGAAGCCCTGCGCGTCGAGGCGCACCGGCCGCGCCTGGGCCTGGAGACCGACCACCGCACCATCCCGCACGAGCTGGGCTGGATCGGCACCGCCGTCCACCTCCAAAAGGGCTGCTACCGCGGCCAGGAGACCGTCGCCCGGGTCCACAACCTCGGCAAGCCGCCGCGCCGCCTGGTCTTCCTCCACCTGGACGGCAGCGAGGTCCATCTCCCACCGCACGGCGCCCCCGTACGCCTGGCGTCCGAGGGCGAGGAGGGCCGCCAGCTCGGCTTCATCACCACCTCGGTCCGCCACCACGAGCTCGGCCCGATCGCCCTCGCCCTGATCAAGCGGAACGTCCCGGTGGACGCGGAGCTGATGGCCGGGGGGACGGCGGCGGCGCAGGAGGTCGTGGTCGCGCCGTAGCGACGCCGACGGGCCGGGGGCAGAGCGCGCCGGGGGTCGGGGCCCGTCCGGTGGGTCAGGGGCGGACCCGGCCATGACCCACCGGACAGGCCCTACACCTCGACCAGCACCGTGAACGGCCCGTCGTTCGTCAGGGACACCTTCATGTCCGCGCCGAAGCGGCCGGTCTCCACCCGGGCGCCCAGGGCCCGGAGTTGGGCGACGACCTCGTCGACGAGGGGCTCGGCGACCGGGCCGGGGGCGGCGGCGTTCCAGGTGGGGCGGCGACCCTTGCGGGCGTCACCGTAGAGAGTGAACTGGCTGATCACCAGGAGCGGCGCCCCATTGTCCGAACAGGACTTCTCGCCCTGCAGGATCCGCACCGACCACAGCTTGCGGGCGAGCTGCGCCGCCTTCTCGCGGGTGTCCTCGTGGGTGACTCCCACCAGCACGCACAGCCCTTCCCCGACGATCTCGCCGACCGTCTCGCCCGCCACCTCGACGCGTGCGCCGTCCACCCTCTGTACCACTGCTCGCATACGCGCCATCATGCCCCGGGCGTCTCGGCCTGCGGACGGCCGTACCCCCGCAGGGGCCGTTCGGGTGCCCTTGCCCTGCACATGGACCGCCCAGAGTGGCACGATGCGTGCACGTGGTGCGTTACACGGACAACATGCCCTGGATGCCGCGCCAAACAAGGGGACGGAACGACTCATGACCACTGCCGGCTCCGGACAGACACCCGGTCCCGTACCAGCCGCCCGTACGACACCGGCCGCACCCGCGTCGCCGGCCGCCCGGATGAGACCGACCGCCCCAGAGACGCCCATCCCTCTGAAGCCCCCCACTGCCCTGACGACCACGACAACGGCTCGCATCGAGCCCGCCCGCACCGAGGACGGCCCCATGCCCCAGGCAGGCCAGGCGCAGCACCCCCGCCCGCCGCAGCAGCGTGACCGCTTCCGCCCCGTCGCCACGCCCGACCTGTCCGGTCTGGGCCTGCCCGAGCTGCGCGTGGTGCGGCGGGACTCGCAGCAGGAAGAGGCCGATCTGAGCTATCTGCGGCGGCTGCTCCAGGGCCGGATCGACATCCTGCGGGCCGAGATCGCCCACCGGACCACGCCGCATTCGCCGCTGCTGGACCGCCTCCCGGAGATCCTCACGGACGTCCCGTCGCGGCACCGCTCCTCGGCCCGGCATGTGACGCTGGGCACGCCGCACAGCGAGGAGTACCGCCGGCTGGCCGAGGAGATGCTCGGTGAGGTGGAGCTGTCCGACCTGAGCGCGCGGACGGACGAGGAGCTGCATGCGGCGATGGCGCGGCTGATCCGCCACGAGCGGGGCATCTCGCTGCGCCGTTCGTCGCTGCAGCGGATGGCCGACGATTGCAGCGGGGAGATTGCCCGCAGGTACCGTGAAGGTGAAGCACAAGTCGACGACCTGCTGTCCTGACCAGGCCACAAGCCCTCGGGGTGCGGGTCCATCCCATCCTCCGGAAGGCCGCCGATGACCTCGCCCAGCCCGATATCCGACCCGGTATCCGCACCGGCATCCGCGCCGGTATCTGTGCAGTCCCCGGAAGCCCCCGCCTCCCCCGTCCTCGCCGAGGTCGTCCGCTCCGGCTTCGTCGAGGGCCGCCACCGCGGCTCCCTGGTGGTGCTGGCCGCCGACGGCAGCGTGGAGTGGTCGCTCGGCGACAGCGCCGCCCCCGTCTTTCCCCGCTCGTCCAACAAGCCGATGCAGGCCGCGGCCGTGCTGCGGGCCGGCCTGGACCTGGCGGGCGAGCGGCTGGCGCTGACCGCCGCGAGCCACTCCGGTGAGCCCTTCCACCTCGATCTCGTCCGCACCATGCTCACCGAGCACGGCCTGACCGCCGAGCAGCTGCAGACGCCGCCCGACCTGCCGCTGGACCCGGCGGAGGCGGAGGCCTACCTGGCCGCGGGCAACGTCCGCGACCCGCTCACCATGAACTGCTCCGGCAAGCACACCGCGATGCTGGCCGCCAGCGCCCTGAACGGCTGGCCGCTCGACTCCTACCTGGACCAGGACCACCCGCTCCAGCAGCTGATCCTGGCGGGCGTCCGGGAGGCCAGCGGCGAGGACGTCGCGCACATCGGCACGGACGGCTGCGGCGCCCCCTTGATGTCCCTGTCGCTGACCGGCCTGGCCCGCGCCTTCCGCCACTTCGTCCTGGCCGAGCCCGGCACCCCGGAGCGCCGGGTCGCGGACGCCATGCGCGCCCACCCCGAGTACGTCGCCGGCACCCGCCGCCCCGACACCTGGCTGATGCGGGCCCTGCCCGGCACCCTGTCCAAGATGGGCGCCGAGGCCGTCCAGGCGCTGGCCCTGCCCGACGGCCGGGCCCTGGCCTTCAAGATCGACGATGGCGCGACCCGCACCCTGGGCCCCGTACTGGCCCGCGTCCTGCGGCAGATGGGCATCGACGACCCCGTGCTGAAGCAGATCGACGACGTACCGCTGCTGGGCGGCGGGGCGCGGGTGGGCGAGATCCGCGCGGCGTTCTGACGGGCGGGGATCTCCGGTCCTCATGCCCTCGGCGGCACGGCGAGGGCATGAGGACGGCGGCTACGGCCGGGACGCGGGAAAACGCGCGACGCGCCCGCCCACCCGTGACTAGCGTGCGGGTATGGACCCTGAGATCCGCACCATCGGCGACGAGGACATCCACGACTGGATCGTGGCCCTGGCGACGGGCTTTCTTCGCCCCCCGGAGGCTTCCGACGAGGACGTCGCGTTCCGGAAGGCGGATTACGACCCGGAGCGGACCTGGGGTGCGTACGACGGCGGGCGCTGCGTCGCCACCTTCCGCAGCTTCGCGCAGGAGCTGACGGTGGTGGGCGGGGCCGTCGTGCCCGCCGATGCCGTCTCCGCCGTGACCGTCCTGCCCACGCACCGGCGCCGCGGCCTGCTGAGCCGGATCATGGCGAAGGACCTGCGGGCGGCCAAGGAACGCGGTGAGGTCGTGGCCAGCCTGGTCGCCGCCGAGTACCCGATCTACGGGCGGTTCGGCTTCGGCCCGGCGGCCTGGACCACCAGCTGGCGTATCGACACGGCCCGCGCGGCGCTCGACCCGCGGCACGCCGCCCCGGAGAGCGGCGGCCGGATCGACTTCGCCACCCCGGAGGAGGTCCGCGCGTTCGGGCCCGGCCTCCACGACCGGTTCCGCGTCCGGGTGCCGGGCGCGGTCTCCCGTCATCACTGGTGGTGGCAGCGGGCCACCGGGGCCGTGCGGCTGACCGGCGACACCGCGGCGGAGCGGCACTACGCCGTCTACCGCTCCCCCGCCGGCGAGATCGAGGGCCTGGTCGACTACTCCTACGAGGCGCGCTGGGAGGCCAAGCGACCGGAGAACACCGCGCAGGTGCATCGCCTGATAGCGACCTCGCCCGCCGCCGAGCGGGCGCTGTGGCGGTTCCTGTGCTCCATCGACTGGGTGCAGTACGTCCACACCGGCCAGCGCGCGCCCGACGATCTGCTGCCGGACTTCCTGGGCGACCCGCGGGCCGCCGTCATCCAGGAGCACTCGGACTATCTGTGGCTGCGCCCGCTGGACGTCCCCCGCCTCCTGGAGGCCCGTACGTACCCGGTGGCCGGCGCCCTCGTCCTGCAGGTCGAGGACCGCGCCGGGCTGGCCGGCGGGCGCTTCCTGCTGGACGCGGGCCCGGCGGGCGCCACCTGCACGCCGACCACCCGTTCCGCCGAACTCACCCTGGGGGTGGGCGAGTTGGCGGAGCTCTATCTGGGCGACGCGGCGGCCACCCGGCTGGCGGCGCTGGGCCGGGTGCAGGAGGAGCGGCCGGGCGCGCTCGCCACCGCCGACACGCTGCTGCGCACGGCGCGGCGGCCGTGGTGCCCGGACATGTTCTGACCAGCGGCTTCCGGCCGGTCCGACGGCCCCGCGCGATCCCCGCCGAAACGGCGGCCGTGGCCACTGCCCCTCGCCTCCTGGCCTGCATAAGGTGGCGAGGACAGACCACGATTGTTTGCACGAGTGTCCGGGAGCCTCTCCCATGCTCCCGGACACCCACCACCACATCAGGAGGCCGGCGACCATGAGCGACGCGAATTCCGAGCCGCAGGGGCCCGAGGCGATCGAGCACGCGCACGACCCCGAGGTGCTGCAGCTCGCGGCCAAGGTGTTCGACCTGGCGCGGCACGGTGACACCGACACCGTCGCCGCCTATGTGGACGCGGGTGTGCCCGCCAACCTGACGAACGACAAGGGCGACTCCCTGGTGATGCTCGCCGCCTACCACGGCCACGCGGCGACCGTCGAGGCCCTGCTGCAGCGCGGCGGCGACCCCGATCGCCCCAACGACCGGGGCCAGACGCCGCTCGCCGGGGCGGTGTTCAAGGGCGCGGACGAGGTCATCAAGGTCCTGGTCGCGCACGGCGCGGACCCGGCGGCGGGCACCCCCTCGGCGATCGACACCGCGCGGATGTTCGAGAAGGCGGAGCTGCTGGAGCTCTTCGGCCAGGGATGAACCGGTGGCGCGACAACACGCCTTGACCTCAACGTCACTTGAGGTCTTAGCGTCGGGGCCCTGACGGCAACACCGCCGTGTGCGCGTCCTCCGGGCCGCGCGCCCCCGCCACGAAGGGCCCCGCATGTCCGCGCCACAGCACACCGCCGAGCACCGCCACACCCTCGCCGTGATCGTCGGCAGCACCCGGGAGGGCCGGTTCGCGCCCGTCATCGCGAACTGGTTCACCCGGCACGCCGAGACCCACACCCATATCGACGTCGACGTCATCGACCTGGGCGCCATCCGCCCGTACGAGCTCCGCGCGGGCACCGAGGCGTATGCGTCCTTCGCCAAGCGGATCGACCAGGCGGACGCGTTCGTCGTGATCACCCCCGAGTACAACCACTCCTTCCCGGCCCCGCTCAAGCACGCCATCGACCTGCTGCATCCGCAGTGGCAGGCCAAGCCGGTCGGCTTCGTCTCGTACGGCGGAATCTCCGGCGGCCTGCGCGCCGTCGAGCAACTCCGGCTGGTGTTCGCGGAGTTGCATGCCACCACGGTGCGCGAGACGGTCAGCTTCCCGCTCGCCGGCAGCCTCTTCGACGACGAGGGCGAGCTGCGCGACCCGGCCCTGCCGGCGAAGGCGGCCGACGCCCTGCTCCGCCAGCTGACCTGGTGGGCGGTGGCGCTCCGGGAGGCCCGGCTGGCGCGGCCGTACGGCGTCTGACCCGGCCGCGCCCGCCTGCCCGGCTACTCGGCCTCCGAGCCGACCGCCCGGTCGACCAGCGTGGAGATCAGCCCGTCCGTCTCCTCGACCGGCACCACCCCCGGCAGCGTGAGCTGCTCCAGCATCAGTCCGGTCATCGCCAGATAGATCAGCATCACGGCCGTCCGGTCACCCGGCAGCCCGCCCTCCAGATGGAAGCGGATGTCCTCGTCGAGCGTCTCGCGGATGACCCGGGTCAGCTCCGCCCGCAACTCGGGCCGCCGGGTGGCCTCCAGACGCAGCTCCAGCATCGCCAGATAGCCGGTGCGGTTCTCCGTCACCCGGCGGTTGATCCAGCGCATCAGCTCGGCCACCAGCGCCCGGCTCGGCGGCGCCGCCATCACCTCGGCGACCTCGTCCGGGTCGGGGGCGATGCGCTGGTGGATCTGGCCGGTGACCTGGCCCAGCAGATCGTCACGGCTGGAGAAGTAGTTGGACGCGGTCCCCTTCGGCACCGCCGCGGCCTCGTCGACCGCCCGGAAGGTCAGCCCGCGGGCGCCGTCCCTGGCCAGCACCTCGATCGCGGCGTCCACCAGGGCCGTACGCCGCTCCGGATTACGCACCATTGCGCTCTTCTCCCTCCTCGGGCCGCTCGGGCCCGCACCGGAGGCCGCCGGGTCCCGGAAAAACTCGTTCCCGAAACCACTTGCAACCACTACGGGAAGAGTACTACAAATAGAGCACTACAAGCGGAGTGGTTAACCGATTGCGGCCGTCCCGGCCTGCGCCGCGCGACCACTCGGCACGGCAACGAACACAAGGAATCCCCGTATGCGATTCAGCAAACTCGGCACCGCCCTGCTCACCGACGACGTCGTCGCCAGCACCCGCTTCTACGCCGACCACTTCGGCTTCCGGCCGCTCGTCGAGCTCGGCTGGTACGCCTCCCTCCAGCACCCCCAACACCCCGAATTCACCCTCGACTTCACACAGCGCGGCCACGAGGCGATGCCCGAAGACTTCCGCGCCCAGAAGACCGGCGGCGCCCTCCTCGGCTTCCTGGTGGAGGACGCGGCGGCAGAGGAAGCCGCCCTGCGCGACAAGGGCGTCCCCATAGCCGAACCGCTCCGCGACGAACCCTGGGGGCAGCGCCGCTTCAACGTCTGGGGCCCCGAGGGCACCCTGATCGAGGTGCTCCAGACCATCGATCCCGACCCGGAATGGATGGCGGCACAAGGGCTGTGACGGGTCAACCGGCGGATGCCCGGCCGCTCCCGCCGGCCTGCCGCTCGCGTGCGGCATGCCGGGCGCGCGCGGCCTGCAACGCCCGGTCGAAGCCGTGCTGGGTGGCGTCGCACCACCGCATGAGGTCCGCCAGCAGCTCCTGGAGGTTCTCACTCGGGGTGCGCCGCCACCCGTCCTCGGACAGCCCGTACGACGCCAACGCCTCGTTGGCGCGCGCGAGTCCACTGTCGGTCTCCGTCATGACGCCCCGCCCCTTCGCTCGTTCCGGCCCGCCGCGCGCCTCGCGGCGGGCGTTTCAATGCAAGCGCATCGGAACGATTCCGGGCAACCGTATTCCGGTCACGCCCCCCTCACCCCCTCGGCCGGCCGCTCCTGCAGGGCCCAGCCGTTCCCGTCCGGATCGCTGAAGTAGACGAACGAGTTCCACGGCTCGCCCGGCCCGTCGGCCATCGCCCCGTTCTCCACATGTTGTACGGGACCGGCCGCCACACCCCGCTCGACCAACTGGGCGCGGGCCGCCGCGATATCCGGGACGACCAGCTGCAACCCCTGCACCGACCCCGGCTCCGACGCCACGATGCCCGCGCCCTCGGCGATGACGATGGAGCAGCCCGAGCCGGGCGGCGTCAGCTGCACGATGCGTACGTCCTCGCCGACACGGGTGTCGTGATCGACGGCAAAGCCCACCTGCTCGCTGTAGAAGCGCTTCGCCCGGTCGACGTCCGACACCGGAACCGGCACCAGTTCGAGCTTCCAGTCCATGCCCATCACGCGTCGTCCTTCCGTGCCCTTCCCTCGAAGCGACGGACAAAAGTGTAGGTACCGGACGTCGGGCGCGCTTGCGCGCGGAGCGGGCGAGGAAATTCCTTGACGGAGTGAGCACTCACTCCGTACCGTGAATGCTATGACGCAACGCACTTCGGATACTTCAGAGGCTGCTGCGGAAACGGCATCCGCCGGCCCGGCCGCACCCCGCCGCCGCGCCCCCGGCATGAGCATCGACCAGCGCCGCATCATGATCGTGAGGGCCGCGCTGCCGCTGGTGGCGGAGTACGGAGCGGCCGTCACCACCAGCCAGATAGCGCGTGCCGCCGGGATCGGTGAGGCCACGATCTTCCGGGCGTTCAAGGACAAGGACGAGGTGCTCGACGCCTGCGTCGCGGAGGCGATCGGCACGGACCATGTGCTGCGCGAGCTCGGCTCCATCGACCTCGCGGAGCCCCTGGAGATACGGCTGACGGAGGCGGCCGAGGCGCTGCATGCCCATCTGGAGCGGGTGGGCACCGTGGTCGGCTCGCTGCACGCCTCCGGTCATCGCCGCGGGCGCGAGCCCGGCGGCCCCGCCCACCCGGCCGACCGCCCGGCCGGCGGGCCGGCGCCGGACAGCCGGGCGCGGTCCTTCGCCTCCCTGCGCGACGGCATCATCGACCTGATCGAACCCGACCAGGACGCCCTGCGCCTGCCGCCCGAGAAGGTCGCCTCCGCCTTCCTCGGCCTGCTCTTCACACGGATGCGGCCCCCGGTCGCGGAGGCCGACGCCCCGCTGTCGCCGGAAGAGCTCATCGCCGTACTGCTGCACGGCACCCTCAACGACCCGGGGAGCGCCCGATGACCATCAGCCTCAACCACACCATCGTCCCGGCCGTCGACCGCCACGCGGCCGCCCGGCGCTTCGCGACGGTCATGGGCCTCGAGGAGCTCCCGCCGGACGGCCATGGGGGCCACTTCGCCCCGGTCCGCGTGAACGACTCCCTCACCCTCGACTTCATGACCGTGCCGGACCCCGAAGGACATCATCTGGCCTTCGATGTCGACCCCGAGACGTTCGACGGGATCCTCGCCCGCATCCGGTCGGCGGGCATTGCGTACGGCAACGACCCCGCCGCGCCGGACAACGGCCGGATCGATCACCCACTGTGCGCCCGCGGCCTGTACTTCCGCGACGAGGCCGGAAATCTCTACGAGATAATGTCCCCGGCCTGAGCGGGCCCGGCGGAGGCGCGGGCGTCCGGGCTCACCGCCCCACGAACGTCATGCTCGTCGCGTCGTACCGGGTGCCGGCGATCCGGCCGGCCGGGGCCGCGGCGTCGATCGCGGCGAGGTCCTCGGGGGACAGCTCCACGGCCAGCGCGCCGAGGTTCTCCTCCAGGTACTTCTCGCGACGGGTGCCCGGGATCGGCACGACGTCGTTACCGCGGTGCTGCACCCAGGCCAGCGCGAGCTGCCCGGCGGTGACGCCCTTCGTGGCGGCCAGCTCGTTGAGCTTGTCCACGATGGCCAGGTTCTGCTCCAGGTTGCCGTCGGCGAAGCGCGGCTGGGAACGGCGCACGTCGTTCTCCGGCAGCCCCTCCACCGAGGTGTAACGCCCGGTCAGGAAGCCGCGGCCGAGCGGCGAGAACGGCACCAGTCCGACACCCAGCTCCCGGCACACCGGCGCGATCTCCTGCTCCAGGTCCCGGGTCCACAGCGACCACTCGCTCTGCAGCGCGGCGATCGGATGCACCGCGTGCGCCCGCCGGATGGTCGCGGCACCCGCCTCGGAGAGCCCGAGGTGACGTACCTTGCCGGCCGCGACGAGTTCGGCCATCGCGCCGACGGTCTCCTCGATCGGCACATCGGGGTCGACCCGGTGCTGGTAGTAGAGGTCGATGTGGTCGACGCCGAGACGGCGCAGCGAGGCGTCGCAGGCCTGCCGCACGTAGGCGGCGTCACCGCGGATGGCGGTCGGCTCGCCCAGCCGGTTGGCGAAGCCGAACTTGGTCGCGAGCACCACCTCGTCCCGCCGTCCGGCGATGGCCCGTCCGATCAGCTCCTCGTTGTGCCCCGCACCGTAGAAATCGGAGGTGTCCAGCAGAGTGACGCCGAGGTCGAGCGCCCTGTTGATGGTGGCGATCGACTGCGCGTCGTCCGAGTCCCCGTAACCGTGGCTCATGCCCATGCAACCGAGCCCCTGCGCGGAAACCACCAGCTCACCAAGGTGACGTGTGGGATTGTCCGTCATGCTGCTGCCTCCTGGCGCCGTATCGCGGATGGATCCGGGCGGTCCCCGTGATCGCGTTCCACACGGTAGGAGTTGAAGCGCGCTCCAAGTCAACAGAACTTCGGGCGCACCCCTGGGATAGCCCCTCAGCCCCCTTCCCCCTCAACCCCTGCCCACCACACCGGCCGGCCACCAGGGTGACCCCATGAACTCCAACTAGCCTCATTCACAGGCCACTTCGCCTTTCAGTGACGCCGTTGTGCCGAGCGGGTCGTGGAGTGCTGATCTCGACCGGCACCGCCTTCCGGAACGCCCCGGTCGAGTTCGGCACCATCGGGGCGTAGGGGGGAGGGGGCGCGGGGCGCGGCGGACGCAGGGGCACGGAGGGCGCGGGGGACACGGGGGACGCGGAGCCATCGCGGCCGGGCCGTCGGGAATGAGCGAGGGCGACACACCCGGCGCGGCTTCGCCCGCCCTCGGGTACTCTTGCCGTTCCCCACAAGGGGATCGACCAAGGAGGTGAGACCGATTTCCCGCCAGATCAGGCAGGTGCTCCCGTCTCACGCCGTACGGTCCACCGGACTCAGGTGACTGTCCGGCACAGGTGACCCGGGAGCGCCCATCGGCGTCCCGAAAGGCTCACAGGCTCATATGCCGACCCAGCGTTCTTCCCTCGGCTCATCACGCAACGCCGCACGCACCTCATCGCGCAAGGCAGCACGCGGTTCCTCAGGGACCGCGGCACGTAGCTCATCAGGCAGTTCGTCAGGCAGTTCGTCAGGCGCTCCCTCAGGCAACGCCGCACCCGGCCCGACGCGCCCCTCGTCGCCCCATTCGGCGACTCTCCCCGCAGCCGCCCCGCCCGCACTCTCCCGCCCCGCCGCCGTCGCCAGGCTCCGCGCCGCCGGCTGTGTCTTCGCCGAGGACGAGGCCGAGTTGCTCATCTCCGCGGCACGCACCCCGGCCGAACTCGCCGCCATGGTGGAACGGCGGTCCCTCGGCCTGCCCCTGGAACACATCGTCGGCTGGGCGGAGTTCCACGGTCTGCGGGTGGCCGTCGACCGTGGGGTCTTCGTGCCACGCCGCCGCACGGAGTTCCTCGTCGGCCGGGCCGTCGCCCTCGGCCACCGCGCGGCCCGCGCCGCACCGGACCGTACGGTCGTCGTCGATCTGTGCTGCGGCTCCGGCGCGGTCGGCGCGGCGCTGGGCACGGCGCTGGACCGGGTGGAGCTGTACGCGGCCGATATAGAGCCGGCGGCGGTGCGCTGCGCCCGCCGCAACATCGGTGCCGTCGGCGGCGAGGTGTACGAGGGCGACCTCTTCGCCCCGCTGCCCACCGCGATCCGGGGCCGTATCGACATCCTGGTGGCCAACGTCCCGTACGTACCCTCCGAGGAGGTGGGCCTGCTCCCCGCGGAGGCCCGCGAGCACGAGCCGCTGGTGGCGCTCGACGGCGGGGCGGACGGGCTCGACGTACTGCGCCGGGTGACCGCCGCGGCACCGCAGTGGCTGGCGCCCGGCGGCCATCTGCTCGTCGAGACCAGCGAGCGCCAGGCCGACCGGGCCGTCGAAACCTTCGCCCGCAGCGGGCTGATCCCCCGGGTGGCCGTGTCCGACGAGTGGTACGCCACGGTGATCATCGGGACGAGACCACGGCACACACGCGACGACCGGCGAGGACCACGCCACCGGCAATAAAGAAACGCGCCCCCCGCCGCCCGCGACTACCGTGGCGTCATGGCCTCGACGAGCATGAGCTACGCACGCCACTGCACCGAAATCGTCGCGCAGACCAGCCTGTTGCGGTCCGTCGTCGCGCGCGCGGACCTGACGGCGCCGGTGCCCGGCTGCCCCGACTGGACCCTCGGCCAGCTGCTGCGGCACCTCGGCGGCGCACACCGCTGGGCCGAGACGATCGTCCGGACCCGGGCCACCCAGCAGGTCTCCGACGCCCAGGTCAACGACGTCTTCGGCTTCCACGACGAGGACCCCGCCGCGCTCGGCGCCTGGCTCACCGAAGGCGCCGAGCAGCTGGCGGACACCTTGCGCGCCGCCGGGCCGGACGCCGAGGTGTGGACCGTGGTGCCCGGCGGCACCCCGGAGTTCTGGGCGCGCCGGATGACCCACGAGACGGTCGTCCACCGGGCCGATGCGTCGTTCGCCGTCGGCGCGGAGTTCGGCGTCGACGCGGCGCTCGCCATCGACGGCCTCGACGAGTGGATGGCCTTCGGCTCGCTCGATCAGGTCCTGGAGGCCAAACCGGAGATGCGCGACCTGCTGGGCCGCCCCACCAGCACCCTCCACTTCCACGCGACGGACGCCGCGCCGCAGGACACGGCGGAATGGCTGATCGACCTCACGGGCGCCACCCTCACCTGGCGCCACGCCCACGAAAAGGCCGCCGTCGCGGTCCGCGGCCCCGTCGCCGACCTGCTGCTGCTCGTCTACGGCCGGCGCCGCCCGCACGGCGACGGCATCGAGATCCTGGGCGATGCCCAGCTGCTGGATGCCTGGCTGGACGGGGTGAGCTTCTGGCTCAAGGAGTGAACGCGGGCCCGTCGAACGAGGCCATCGGCGCCGGATGACGGCATGCACACCGGTGGACGCGCCGACGCCGCATGCCCCGCGCGGGCGCGACTGCGGACGCGCACGATCCCGCGCGGGCATCACCTCATGCGGGCACCGCCTCACGCGAGATCATTCAGATGGGCAGGGCATGGCGCCAGGAGATAGCGGCGGGACACAGCAGCAGGGCATTTAGATGAGCAGCACAATGGCGGCGCCGATGCCCCCCACGAACAGGGCGAAGGCCGCCTCACCCCAGCCGCCCTTCCCCCAGCGGAACGGCCGGTCCAGGGAGAGCCTGCCGGGGCCGGTGGCGGCGATGGCGAGGGCGACTATCGCGATGCACACGTTGTACTCCGTGCCGCCGCTGGTCGCCCACAGGCCGTGGGCCGCGGTGACGGTCACCATGGCGTTGATCATCACGCCGATCAGGGCGGCGGCCGCCAGCGGGGTGAAGAGCCCCAGCGCCAGGCCGAGGCCACCGAGGAGCTCGGTTCCGCCGCCGACCACGGCGTAGACCTCGCCGGGGTGGTAGCCCAGCTTGGCGAATCCCTTGGCGGATTGCGTCAGGCCGCCGCCGCCGAACATCCCGAAGAGTTTCTGGGCGCCGTGTCCCGCCATGAGCAGGCCGAAGGTAATGCGGACAAGAAACAGACCGACGTCGCCGGCGGACGCCAACGGCTGCGCCTGGGCGTCGGCCGGGGGCGTGGGGGAGGCGCGCAGTCGCTCAGGGATGCGTGTCATCGGGAGCTCTCTTCTGCGCCGAGGTCCCCGGGCGGAGCCGACCGGCCGCTCAAGGAACCGGCAGATCGGGTTGTACGGTCACGCGGCGTTGCCCCTCGCGTGCGAGGCGCGGGGGTCACCCCACTGTCGGGGCGGCGGCCGGGACGACGTGGGGCGGGAATTCAGCCGGGGAAACGCCACACGCTCATGCACACATCGCCGTCGCTTCGCGCCGGTTCGGATTGTGTGGCGGACCGGCCGGGCCGCCGGTCTTTCTCGTCATGAGATAAGTCGGCTTGGGTGCTCGCGCTCGATCGTCATTCCTTTCCCTTCAGCCTCTCACGAGGACCCCGCGGCGCGGGAGTGCGGCAGCGGCCCGGCGACGTCGTAGACACTGTCTACTACTCTCTGGTAGACAGTGTCTATGCCCACGCCCGAGCCCGCATCCTCGCCAGAGTCCTCGTCCGGGTCCGCGCCTCCGCCCGCGCCCGCTCCCCCGCCACCCCCCGGCAGCGACGACCAGGCCGCGGGCCTGCGCGCCCGCCTCGTGGACGTCGGCGTCGACCTCGTCACCCGCGAGGGAATCCAGGCGCTGTCCCTGCGCGAGATCGCCCGGCGGGCCGGCGTCTCCCACGGGGCGCCGCGGCGCTACTTCCCGACCCATCTGTCGCTGCTGTCCGCCATCGCCCGCCGCGGCTTCGCCGACCTCGCCGCCCAGGTCGCCGAGGCGCTCGCCGACGGCGACGGGGACACCCGGCCGGCCGCTCGCGCCCAGCTCCTCGCGCTGAGCCGGGTCTATCTCGACTTCGCCCTCACCCACCGCGGCATGTACGAGCTGATGTTCCGTCACGACCTGCTGGAGAGCAACGAGCTCGGCCTGCGGGACACCAGCCTGCCGCTGTTCGACACCCTCGTCCGGCTCGTCACCCGGGCGCGACCGCCGTCGGACGCGGGGCCGACCGTGACACCGGCGGTCGTCGCGGGCGCGCTGTGGGCCAACCTGCACGGCATCGCCCAGCTGTGGGGCTGGGGCAGCCTCCCCCTTGCCACCGGCGCCGACACCGTCGAACCGCTGCTCCGCGCCGCCCTCGACGCCCACCTCGGCCCCGATACGGAGAACCAGTGACCCCCACACCCAGCCCCGAGCGCCACCTCGAACCCCGCCCCGAGCACCCTCCCCAGGACCACCCCCAGCACCCACGCCACCGGCGCCTCGCTCTCACCGGCAGCATCATCGGAGCCGTGATCGTCGCCCTCGACGGCACCGTGCTGACCATCGCCCAGCCCTCCCTGCAACGCGACCTGCACGCCTCCTTCGTCCAGGTCCAGTGGACCAGCACCGGCTACCTCATCGCCGTGGCCGCCCTGCTCGTCTTCGCGGGCCGGCTCGGCGACCGCTACGGCCACCAACGGGTCTTCGCCCTCGGCATCCTGGGCTTCGGTGCCGCCTCGGCGGGGATCGCCCTGGCGCCCGGCGTCGGCGGAGTGATCGCCCTGCGCATCGTCCAGGGGATCTTCGGCGCGCTGCTGCAACCGGCCACCCTGGGCATGCTGCGCGCCACGTATCCGCCCGACAAGCTGGGCATGCCCATCGCGCTGCGGACGAGCGCCATCGGACTGGCCGCCGCCGCGGGCCCGGTCATCGGCGGCGCCCTGACCGCCCGCCTGGGCTGGCAGTCCGTCTTCCTCCTCAACGTCGTACCCGCGCTCGCCATCGGCGTACTGGCGCTGCTCGTACGGATACCGACGCACCGTCAACCCACCGCCCCCGCCCGGCTCGACCTGCCCGGCGCCTGCCTGCTGGCGGCCGCCCTGGCGTGCCTGGTGCACACCCTCGTCGGCATACCGGAATCCGGCTGGACGGCGACGACCACGCTGGGACTCGTCGCGGCGACGGCGGCGGGCATCGCGTTCGTCCGGCACGAACGCCGTACGACGAGCCCGCTGGTGCCGCTCGCCGTGCTCGGCTCGGCCACCGTCGCCTCGGCGCTCGGCATCCTTCTCACCGCGTCGGCCGCGATGTTCGGCACGCTGTTCGTCGCCACCTACTTCCTTCAGGACGTCCTCGCCCTCGACCCGCTGCAGAGCGCGCTACGGGTGCTTCCCCTGGCCGCGATGATGGTGCTGAGCGCGCCGGCCTCGGCCGTACTGCAACGCCGGCAGGGCCCCCGCCGGACCACGGCCGCGGCGATGGCCCTGATCGCCCTCGGCATCCTCCTGCTCTCCCGCCTCGACCAGTCGTCGTCAACGGTGGCGATCGGCGGCGGCTTCCTCCTGCTGGGCGCCGGCTTCGGCACGGTGATGGTCACCGCGACGGCCGTCATCGTCCGCCACGCCTCCATGGCCCACGCCGGGGTGGGCGGCGGCCTCCAGCAGACCGCCATGAACATCGGCCCGGCCCTCGGTGTCGCCGCCGCGACCGTGCTGGTGACCCTCACCGCACCCACCGCCCCGGGACGCCCGTCGGCCCCCGGCGACGGTCCCCACTGGAGCGGCCCGGCCTTCACCTCGGCCATGGGCACCACCCTCACCGCCCTCGCGGCCGTCGCCGCCGCCGGCGTCCTGCTCACCGTCAAACTGCCCGGCCGGACCGACCGGCGACGCGCCGGGTCCCCGTCGGAGTCCGCCGCCTGATCACCCGCCGGGCCCTTGGCCCTACCCGCGGCCGAGGAGCTCGGCGATCCGGATGAACCCGTCCGTGCCGTGCCCCCGCCCGATGGCGCGACGGGCCAGGCCCTCGGCCGCACGCATCACGCCCGCATCGATGCCATGGGCCTCGGAGGTGTGGACGATATGCGCCATGGACGACACCGCCGAGGTGAGCGGATTGCCCTCGCCGGAGAAGCTGCCGCTCTCCATGTCCTCCGCGGTCTCTTCGAAGAGCGGCGGAAGGATCGCGCCGATGCCCTTGGCGAACGGTGCCAGCTCACGGGCGGTGACTCCCTCCGCGTTCGCCACCGCCAGCGCATGCGCATAGCCCGCCATGGCGGTCCAGAAGATGTCGAGCAGCGCGATGTCGTATGCCGCCGCCCGGCCGATCTCCTCGCCGAGGTGGGTGTGGGTGCCGCCCAGCGCCCCCAGCGCCGGCCGGTGCTCCTCGTAGAGGTCTTCCGGGCCGCTGTGGAGGAACACCGCGGCCGGCGTTCCGATGGTGGTGGTCGGCGTCATGATCGCGCCGTCCAGGTAACGGATGCCGTGCCCGGCCGCCCAGTCCGCGGTGTCCCGGGCGCGGTTGGGGGTGTCGGCGGTGAGGTTCACGACGGTGCGCCCCTTGAGCGCAGCGGTGACCGCGTCGCGCCGCAGAATGGCGTCCGCCGCCTCGTAGTTCACCACGCAGACCACGATCAGCCCGCTCGCGGCGACCGCCTCCTCGGCCGATCGCGCACCCACCGCGCCCCGCCCGACCAACTCCCGGTCCCGGCCCGGCGTCCGGTTCCAGACCGTGGTCCGCAGACCGGCTTCCAGAAACGCACCGGCCAGCGCCCGGCCCATCGGCCCCAGCCCGAGCACGGTGACGTCAGACTGTGCGGAGTGCGTGGAGTGCGTGGACGGAGACATGGTGGACATCAGCTCAACTCCCTGAGAAATAAAGGCAGAAACAACGCCGGAAGCAACGGCAGAGGCAACGCCGGGAACGGCGAAGCGAAACCGCGAAGCGAGACGGCGAAGCGAAACAGAAGACGGAATCAGGAACAGGAAAAGGAACGGGACGCAGATGACACGCAGTCGTGCCCAGGACCCGAATGTCTGCGGAGTGACGGCCGCGATCGCCGTGATCGACGGCAAGTGGAAGACGGCTCTGCTCTGGCTGCTGGAGTCCGGCCCGCAACGCCCCGGTGAGCTGCGCCGGCAGCTGCCCGGCCTCAGCGAGAAGGTGCTGACTCAGGCGCTCCGCGAAATGGAGACGGACGAACTCGTGCACCGGGAAGTGCACGATGTGCTGCCGCTGAAGACCGTGTACTCCCTGACCGCCTTCGGCCGCGAGCTCTCCGAGGCGCTGAGTCCCCTTTCCGACTGGGGGCACCGCCGCCTGGAGAAACTCGCCGAGGCTCCCTCGGCCTCCTGACGCAACAGACCTCCGTCCCCTCCGCGTCCGGCGGCCCGCCGGCCACCTGCCATCAGATTCGCCCGCTCGCCATCGGCTGCCAAGTACCCACAAAAAAGTGGGTACGGCGGGCGAGCCGTACGACCCGGGCCGGGCGCCGGAAAATTGCCCTGCGCGCCGCGGCCGTCCTTGGTACGGTCCCCGGCGTGATGATTTCCGCCGGCCAGAACTGGTTCCTCAAGCCCCGCAGCGCCGCTTAGCGGCAAGCTGCGACCGACGTTCCGACAGCTTCGCCGCACTCCGGTTCCCGGCCGGTGCGGTGCTCGACGCTGCCCGGCTCCGACGATGACCCACACCGCGGAGCACTTCGATGAACGACCAGAACCACCACGAGAACCAGAACCCGAACCACGGCAACAGCCGGAACGACCACGGCGACAACCACCACACCCACCACGGCGATCTCCACGACCTCCGTGATCTCCTCCCCCCGGCCGAGCCGACCCTGACCGAGGCCCCCGTCGAACTGACGCACTGGGTCACCCGGCACGCCTCCCGGCTGGCCGCTCTCGGTCCGGGAGCGGACCTCGGGGCGCCGCTCGACGACCTGGAGCCACTGCGCGCCCTCGTCGGCGACGCCCGTGTGGTCGCCCTCGGCGAAAGCTCCCACCAGATCCGCGAGTTCGGTCAGCTGCGCCACCGCATCCTGCGTTTCCTCGTCGAGGAGCTGGGCTTCACCGTCTACGCCATGGAGTACGGAGCCGCCGAGGGCCGAGCCGTGGACGCCTGGGTCCAGGGCGGGCCGGGCGACATCGACGACCTCCTCGCCCCCGAGCGCGGCGAAGCCGGGCAGCACGGCACCGACGGCGAGGACAAGATCCTCAAGGGTCTGGGACAGCCCGCCGAATGCCGGGACACCTTGCGATGGCTGCGCCGTCACAACTCCGGCGCCGCGCGGCCGGTCCGCTTCGTCGGCTGCGACATCCCCATGGCGGGCGGCTCGCTCGCGCCCGTACTCGATCCGGTCGCCGTCTACCTGGCGACGGTGGACCCCGGCGCGCTGCGCTTCCTGAACACCGCGCGGGAGATCTCCGAGCCGATCGCCGGCGGGACGGTCATGGTGCCCGCCTACGCCCGGCTCACCCTGGACCCGGCGGAGCAGGACCGCCTCACCACCGCGCTCGCCCGGCTGCTGGGCCGCGTCACGGACCTGCGCGAGATCTACACCGAGCGCAGCGGCCCCGAGGCGTACGCGACCGCGCTGTCGGACGTCCGCGCGGCGGTGACGACGGACCGGGCCCAGCGCGCCATGGCCGAAGCGCTCGCGGGCGCGCCCGACGGCCTGGGTTTCGCCACCCGGGAGCGCTATCTCGCCGACACCTTGCTGGAGCATCTGCAGCGGTCCGGGCCCGGCGTCCGCGTCGTCCTCGTCGGGCACAACGCCCACATCCAGCGCTCGGCCAACCAGGCCGAGGGCCCGCTGGCGGTGACGACCATGGGCAATCTGCTCTCCCGGGCGCTCGGCGCGGACTACGTTCCCCTCGCGCTGACCGGCAACGGCGGCGAGACGGTGGAGAACGTGCCCGACCCGGAGCACCCGCAGGGGATGCGCTGGGGCCGGGCCGTCACTCCTGAGGCCGCGCCGGACAGCGTCGAGGCGCTGTTCGCGGGCGTGCCCGGGGAACCGTCCCTGGTGGACGCGCGGGCGCTGGGCGCATACGCGCGGCGCCACGGGCTGCCGGAGCCGGTCCGCACGCGGCTGGACACGGCGTTCATCGAGATCCCCGCCCTGGAGGCGTTCGACGGGATCTTCTGCGTCCCGGACACCACCCTCGCCGCCGACGCGCAGGAGTAAGCGGCAAACAGCAGGAGGTAGCCGTGGGAAGCAGTAGGAGGCGCTAGGAGGCGGTAGGAAGACGCAAGCGCCGGAAGACGGGCGGTCGGGCCGTTCCGTACGAGCCAGGAGCGGCCCGCCGCGCCCGCCGGCGCGACCGGTCGCCCGACATCCACCCCCACTTTTGCTAGCGCTTGCTTGCAATAGTTAGCACTACCGTGCAGTATCGAGTCATGGCATCACTCAACGTCGGCAATCTCGGTGAGTTCCTGCGGGAGCAGCGGCGCACGGCGCAGCTGAGTCTGCGGCAGCTCGCGGATGCCGCGGGGGTGTCCAACCCGTATCTCAGCCAGATTGAGCGCGGCTTGCGCAAGCCGAGTGCGGAGATCCTGCAGCAGCTGGCCAAGGCGCTGCGGATCTCCGCCGAGACGCTGTATGTCCAGGCCGGGATCCTCGATGAGCGACAGGGGCCGGACGGGGTCGAGGTGCAGACCGCGATACGCACCGATCCGTCGCTGAACGAGAAGCAGAAGCAGGTCCTGCTCCAGATCTACGAGTCCTTCCGCAAGGAGAACGGGCTCGGGAGCGGCGCGGACCGCACTGCGCACGGGCATGAGAACGGGCGCGGATCGGGCTCCCCAGAGTCAGAGGCCGACGGCGGCCCGCACGCCACCTGAGCAACCGAATTCGTTTCCAGGAGGAAGAACGCATGGCCATCACCGATGACCTCCGCAAGACCGTCACCGACGCGACCCCGCTGTACGCCCTCGCCGGTGCCGCCGATCTGGCCGCCGAAAAGCTCGGCGAGGTGCCGGCCCTCGTCGAGAAGATCCGCGCCGAGGCCCCCAAGCGCTTCGAGGCGGTACGGGCCACCGACCCCAAGGACGTGCAGGACCGGCTCGCCAAGCAGGCCAAGGACGCTCAGGAGAAGCTGGGCGAGCTGCTCGGTTCGCTGGACGGTGACCTGAAGAAGCTCCGCGACCAGGCGCAGGACATCGCGCTGCAGGGCCTGGGCCGGGCCGCCGAGGCCGCCGTGCAGGTGCGCGAGACGTACGACGAGCTGGCCGAGCGGGGCCGCGGCGCGGTGGACACCTGGCGCGGGCAGACCGCCGACCACGTCGAGGAGCTCGCGGTGGCGATCGAGCCGGAGTCGGCCGCGAAGTCCGAGCCGCAGGCGCAGCCGACGGTGAACAACGACGCGGCGACGGGCAAGGCCACGACGGCGAACGGCACGAAGACCACGGACGGCCGGACGGCCGGAGCGAAGAAGACCACGCCCCCGGCGCGTAAGCCGGTGGCGAAGAAGTCCACCCCGCCGGCCGCCAAGTGACATCCGTCACCTTGCGCTGAGCGGGGCCGGGCCGGGCACACTTCAGGTGCCCGGCCCGTTGTTTGGGTACGGTGGGGCCCCGCAGAAGGGCCGCAAGAGGCTGAGGCCGGTAGAGCGACTGGTGGTGCGAGCGTGCTGTTGTACGGCTTTGGAGAGTTTCTGTACTGGGTGCAGATGGCTCTGGGCGTGTACGCCGCCGTGATGCTGATCGACTCCGCGGTGCACCGCGAGGACGCCTATCGCGCGGCCGACAAGCAGAACAAGGGCATGTGGCTGATCTTCCTCGGCCTGGCCACGGCGGCGCTGTTCCTGCTGCCCTTCGACGCGTTCGTGCCGATCCTCGGCCTGATCGCCGTGATCGTCTACACCGTCGATGTGCGCCCGGCGCTCCGCCAGGTCGCCGGCGGTGGCCGGGGCCCGCGCCGCGGCGGCTCCAGCTCGGACGGTCCGTACGGGCCGTACAACGGCGGCCGGTAAGCCCCCCCCGGGGGCCCGGGTCCTCCCCGTCGGCCCGCCGCCCACCGCCGTCCGGCGCGGCCCTACCGCCGGTCCAGCAGCAGCACGGCCACGTCGTCCGTCAGCTCGCCGCCGTTGAGATCGCGTACCTCCCGCACGGAGGCGTCCAGCAGCTCCTCGCCGCGCAGGCCGGCCGCCATCTGGCGGCTGACCAGCTCGGTCATGCCGTCCTGGCCCAGGCGCTGGTTACCCTCGCCGATCCGGCCCTCGATCAGGCCGTCGGTGTACATCATCAGGCTCCAGGAGCCCCCCAGCTCGACCTGCCGGCGCGCCCAGCGGGCATGGGGCAGCAGCCCGAGCGCCGGGCCGCCGAATTCGTACGGCAGCAGGCGCGGCGGCCGTCCTTCGCGGGCCAGCAGCGGCGCGGGGTGACCGGCCAGGCACAGGCCGGCGCGGCGGCCGTCGGGGGAGATGTCGACGGTGCACAGGGTGGCGAAGATCTCGTCGTCGGAGCGCTCGTGCTCCAGCACCTTCTGGAGGGTGGCGAGCAGTTCGTCGCCGCACAGCCCGGCGAAGGTCAACGCCCGCCAGGCGATGCGCAGTTCGACGCCGAGCGCGGCCTCGTCGGGGCCGTGGCCGCAGACGTCGCCGATCATGGCGTGCACGGTGCCGTCCGGGGTGCGGACAGTGTCGTAGAAGTCGCCGCCGAGCAGCGCGCGGCTGCGACCGGGGCGATAGCAGGCGGCGAACCGCAGATCGGAGCCGTCGAGGAGGGGGGTCGGCAGGAGACCGCGTTCGAGGCGGGCGTTCTCCTGGGCGAGCATCCGCGATTCGGTGAGCTGGCGCTGGGCCAGGTCGGCGCGTTTGCGTTCGACGGCGTAGCGCACGGCGCGGCTGAGCACGGCGCCGTCCAGCTCGTCGCGGAAGAGATAGTCCTGGGCGCCGACCCGTACGGCCTCGGCGGCCCGCTCCGCGTCCGTCTCCGAGGTGAGGACGAGGACGGCCTGTCCGGTCGCCATCCGCAGCACCTCGCGCAGCGTGCCGAGCTCGTCACCGGGGCAGCCGGTGTCGGCCGCATCGCACTCGGTGTGCTCGGGCGGGGCCAGGTCGAGCAGGATGCAGTGCACATCGTCGGTGAGCAGGCGCTCGGCCTCGGTGAGGTTGCGGGCGGTGCGCAGACGGACCTTGCGGCCCGCCCAGTCCCACATGTCGGGGACGGGGCTGTTGGGGTCCTCCCCGATGAGGAGCAGGATCAGGCCCTGGGGCAGCGCGCCGTGATCGGAGGCAAGGGCATCGGCCTCCACCGGGGCGCCGGTGTCCTGGAAGGAGGCATCGCCCGCCACCGGTGCGACGGCTTCCTGCGCGGTATCCGCGCAGGCGTCATCCACCGGTCCTGCCTGGTGCGGCAGCACGGCCGTCCGCTGGTGCGGTACGGGTACGGGCATTCCTCAGTTCCTTCCCTCCCCCCGAGGGTGCGGCGGTGCGCCGAGCGGCGTACCACCGTGCCCGGATTCCGCGTCGCTCTTCGGTCACCTGAGCGATCCGATACCGGGCACTGAGAGGCGACCATAGCGTCAGTGCCGAGCGGTTTGGAATGGCCGACGGCAATCGGCCAATGTCATATGCGGCATCTCATCTGCGATTTGGCGCGGGGTGGGAGGAAAGCGGAATGACGAACATCACCCCGCCTGACCGAATCCTGACCGTGCCTGGTTACCCGGCGTTAACCGCCCGATACCCATCAATCCGGTCATTGAGCCAGTGGCCCAGGTCACGGAACGGGACTCCCGTTTCCGTCGCCTCTGCCGGTACTCCGACTTCCGCTTCCGCCGCGGTTTCCGCTTCCGGTCCGCCGCGTTTCCGCTCCGGTGCGTTTCCGCTCCGGCGCGTTTCCGCTTCCCGCCGCCGCTACCGGTCCGTTCCCCGGTCGGATTCGGCATCCGGCCGCACGACCCCCAGGATCGGCATCGAGCCCGCTCCGGTGATCGTCACCTGCCGGCCCGGCCGCGGGGCGTGCACGATCGCACCGTCACCGATGTACATCCCGACATGACTGGCGTCCGAGAAGTAAATGATCAAGTCCCCGGGCCGCATGTCCTTGATCGCGACCCGGTGCAGCTGCCGCCACTGCTCCTGCGAGGTCCGCGGAATCGTCGTACCGCCGGCCTGCCAGGCGCGCAGGGTCAGCCCGGAACAGTCAAAGGTGTCCGGCCCCTCGGCACCCCATACATAATCCTTGCCGATCTGTGCCGTGGCGAACGAGATCGCCTTTTTCCCGAAGCGGGAGGCTTTGTTGCTGATCTCGTCGAGCACACCGGAGTCGAGCCATTTCTGCTGCGTGCGGAACGCCTGCTCGTCCTCCAGCTTCCGCAGCCGTTCCTTTTCCTTGGCGGCCAGCCGGGATTCGATTTTCTTCGCCGCTTCGATCTTTTTCTTGATGTCCCGCCGCGCGCTGTCCTTCTTCTTGCGGTTCGCTTCGAGCCGCTCCCAGCGGTCCGTAGCGGCCTCCGAATAATCCTCCAACTCGCCCTTTGTCCTGGACAGTTGAGTGATCACGCCCTTGGCGGCCTGCTGCGCCTTGCGGACCAGGGTGGCGTTGTCGAGAAACCCGCTGGAGTCGGCGCCCAGCATCAGCTTGGCCTCGGAGGGCATTCCGCCGCCGCGGTACTGCGCGCTGGCCAGTGCGCCCGCCTGGCGTTTGAGGGCGGCCAGCTTCTGCTGGGTGCGGTCGATGTTCCGGGCCAGCTTGACGATCTCTTTCTGCTGGAGCTCGACCTGCTCCTTGGCCCCGTTATAGGCGTCGGTGGCCTTCTCCGCCTTGCGGTAGAGATCGTCGATCTTCTTCCGTACGTCCTCGAGGTGCTTGAGCGACGCCTCGGCGGACTCCCGCCCCTGCCCCGACTCCCGCTGCGCGTCCCGCTTCTCGCCCGGCTTGGGATCCGCGTACGCGGCGGTCGCCGTCCCGCCCAGCAGCCCCATCGCACACAGGACCACCACCGTGCACGCCACGGCCCGGCCGCCCCCTGCAACGCCCCGGTCCCCATTGCCCCGTACGCCCCGAACGCCCTGCCGTGCCCCCTGGCTCCCCACCAGCCACCTCCGGTCGTTCCGCACCGATTCGCGTGTTCGTCTCCCGCGCGGATGCTGCCATACCTACCGGTAATTTGACAGGGCGACGGGCCGTTTCCGCGCCGGTCCCACCCGGCATCCACACCGGGCCCCGCCGACATCCGCAACCGGGCGAGCGACCCCGTGCCGGCGGCCCGCACCGGGGCGAGCGGCGGCGCGGCCGAGTCCGCTGCGCCACGGCGGCCACGGGGGATCCGCCCGGCCCGCCCGAGGAAACCCCCGGCAGACCTCCTCCCCCCTGTCCCCTCTTACGCGCGCGAGCCCCCTGTCCCCTCTTACGCGCGCGAGGCGAGGGAGAGAAGGGCGAGGAGGGCGAGGAGGGTGCAACGCACGGATGTTCGACATCTGCCCCCTATATGTCGCACTGGCCGATCGTTTTCGGACACCGTCCGGCCCTCACCCCCACCTGATGGCCGAGGTTCACCTTGCGTTCACTCTCCTCCATCGGCCGCTTCACCTGATCTGCCTAATTTCTGCCGTACCGAGTGCGCGGCACGCCCAGATGGCAAGCGCGACACGGTGGACCGACGCTGGAAGTAGCGCTGGTCACCTCACCCTCAAAAGCTCCCAGCACGCCGATGATGCGGCGCGCCCCAGGAAGGAACTCTCGACAGTGAAGCTTCAGCGCAAGAACCGGGTTCGCGCCCTCGCCGTTGGCGCTCTCGCCGTCTCCGGTGCCCTGGCCCTGACGGCGTGCGGCTCCGACGACACCAGCGGTTCCAGCGGTGGGTCCGGTGCCGCCAAGGCCGCGAACATCAAGTGTGAGGGCAAGGGCAAGCTGCTCGCGTCCGGCTCCTCCGCGCAGAAGAACGCCATGGACGTCTGGGTCCAGAACTACGCCGGCGCCTGCAAGGGCACCGAGATCAACTACCAGCCCACCGGCTCCGGCGCGGGCGTGACCACCTTCCTCCAGGGCCAGACCGCCTTCGCGGGCTCCGACTCGGCGCTCAAGCCCGAGGAGATCGCGAAGTCGAAGAAGGTCTGCAAGGGCGGCCAGGCGATCGACCTCCCGATGGTCGGCGGCCCGATCGCGGTCGGCTACAACGTCCCCGGCGTGGACAACCTCGTCCTGGACGCCCCGACCCTGTCGAAGATCTTCAACTCGGAGATCAAGAACTGGAACGACGCCGCGATCAAGAAGCTGAACCCGGGCGCGAAGCTGCCGGACCTCAAGATCCAGCCGTTCCACCGCTCCGACGACTCGGGCACCACCGACAACTTCACCAAGTACCTCAAGGCCGCCGGTGGCTGGAAGCACGAGCCGGCGAAGAAGTGGGAGGGCGAGGGCGGCCAGGCGGCCTCCGGCTCCTCCGGCGTCTCCTCGCAGGTCAAGGCCACCAGCGGCGCGATCTCGTACTTCGAGCTGTCCTACGCCACCCAGGGCAAGATCCCCACGGTCAAGGTCAACACCGGCGCCAAGGCCCCGGTCGAGGCCACCGTGGAGAACGCCTCCAAGGCCATCGCCGAGGCCAAGCCGGCCGGCGAGGGCAACGACCTGGCCCTGAAGCTCAACTACACCACCAAGGCCGAGGGCGCGTACCCGATCACCCTGGTGACGTACGAGATCGCCTGCGACAAGGGCAACAAGGCCGACACCCTGCCCGCCACCAAGTCCTTCCTGACCTACGTCTCCAGCGAGGACGGCCAGAAGGCCCTCAACGCGCTCGGCTACGCCCCGCTGCCCACCGAGATCGCCGACAAGGTCCGCAAGACCGTCGCCACCCTCTCCTGACCCACCGGGCGGCGGCCTCCCACAGGAGGCCGCCGCCCGTCCGGTGCACCGCCGCGCCAGGAGCCGGAGGACCCTCTCCCACCGGCTCCGCAGACCGGAGAAATCATGAACTCAACAGCTACCCCAACCGATACGCCGCCACCGCCGCCGTCGGGGAACGACGCCCCCGCCGCCATATCCGGCAAGGCGGTCCGTCCCGGTGACCGGATCTTCCTCGGGCTCTCCCGCGGCTCCGGCATCGCCCTCCTGGTGATCATGGCGGCCATCGCCGCCTTCCTCACCTACCGGTCCGTGCTCGCCATCTCCGGCGACAAGGCCAACTTCTTCACCACCCTCGACTGGAACGCCACCGGCACCGAGCCGAAGTTCGGCATCGCCGTCCTGGCGTTCGGCACGGTCGTCAGCTCCGTGATCGCGATGGTCATCGCGGTCCCGGTCGCGGTCGGCATCGCGCTGTTCATCTCGCACTACGCCCCGCGCAAGCTGGCCTCGCCGCTCGGCTACGTCATCGACCTGCTCGCCGCGGTGCCCAGCATCATCTACGGCCTGTGGGGCGCGCTGTTCCTCGTACCGCATCTGTCCGGTCTCTACAGCTGGCTGGACGACTACCTCGGCTGGACCGGCATCTTCGCCTACGGCGACGGGGCCGCCCGCTCGCTGTTCGCCGTCGGCATCCTGCTCGCGATCATGATCCTGCCGATCGTGACCAGCGTCAGCCGCGAGGTCTTCCTCCAGGCCCCGAAGATGCACGAGGAAGCCGCCCTCGCACTGGGCGCCACCCGCTGGGAAGTCATCCGGATGTCGGTCCTCCCCTTCGGCCGCTCCGGCGTGATCAGCGCCTCCATGCTGGGCCTGGGCCGCGCGCTCGGCGAGACGATGGCCGTCGCCACGGTCCTCTCCCCCAGCTTCCTGATCAACGCCAGCCTGCTGGACCCGGGCGGCGGCACCTTCGCCCAGAACATCGCCAGCAAGTTCAGCGAGGCCGATGAATTCGGCCAGGACGCCCTGATCGCCTCCGGCCTCGTCCTCTTCGTGATCACGCTGCTCGTCAACGGCGCGGCCCGCCTGATCATCGCCCGCCGCAAGGAGTACTCGGGAGCCGCCGCATGACCGCCGTAACTGACCGTCCCACGGTCGCCAATGGCGGCGCGCCGCGGCCCGTCTCCCTCAAGCAGGCCCGGCTGCCCCGCTGGACCCCGCCGGTCCTCGCGCTGGTCGCGGCCGGTGCGGGCTGCGGCATCGGCCTGGCCGCCGGACTCGACAGCAAGATCCAGTGGGGCCTGATCGCCGCCCTGCTCTTCGTCTTCGGCACCTACGCCCTGGCCACGGCCGTCGAAGGCGGCCGGCAGGCCAAGGACCGGCTGGCCACCAGCATGGTCTGGACGGCCTTCCTGCTCGCCGTCATCCCGCTCGCCTCCCTCCTGTGGGAGACCGTCGCCCGCGGCAGCAAGGTCCTGGACGGCTACTTCCTCTCCCACTCGATGGGCACCCTGCCGGACGCGATGCCCGGCGGCGGCATCTACCACGCGATCATCGGCACCCTGGAGCAGGTGGGCCTGGCGACCCTGATCGCCGCGCCGATCGGCCTGCTCACCGCGATCTACCTCGTCGAATACGGGCGCGGCACGCTCGCCAAGGTCGTCACCTTCTTCGTCGACGTGATGACCGGCATCCCGTCCATCGTGGCCGGCCTGTTCATCCTCTCCGTCTGGATCCTGATCCTCGGCTTCGGCCCGTCCGGCTTCGCCGGCGCGATGGCCCTGGCGATCCTGATGGTGCCGGTCGTCGTCCGCTCCACCGAGGAGATGCTCAAGCTCGTCCCGAACGAGCTGCGCGAGGCGTCCCTCGCCCTGGGCGTGCCCAAGTGGCGCACCATCCTCAAGGTCGTCCTCCCCACCTCCATCGGCGGGATCACCACCGGCGTGATGCTTGCCATCGCCCGTATCACCGGTGAGACCGCCCCGGTGCTGCTCCTGGTGTGGGGCGCGAAGACGATCAACAACGACCCCTTCGAAGGCGCCCAGCAGTCGCTGCCGCTGTATGTGTTCCAGCAGTGGCAGATCGGCTCCGACGCCGCGTACGACCGAGCCTGGGCCGCGGCGCTCGTCCTCATCGCCTTCGTCATGATCCTCAACCTGGTGGCCCGCGGCATCGCCCGCTGGAAGGCCCCCAAGTCCGGTCGCTGACGCGGCCAACACAGCGACCAGACATACCCCCGCGAAAGAAGCAGTGATCCCCATGGCCAAGCGAATCGACGTCAGCGGCCTCTCCGCCTTCTACGGCAGCCACAAGGCCATCGACGACATCTCCATGACCGTCGAGCCGCGCTCGGTGACCGCCTTCATCGGCCCGTCCGGCTGCGGCAAGTCGACCTTCCTGCGCACCCTGAACCGCATGCACGAGGTCACCCCCGGCGGCCGCGTCGAGGGCAAGGTGATGCTGGACGACGAGAACCTCTACGGCTCCGGCGTCGACCCGGTCGCCGTCCGCCGCACCGTCGGCATGGTCTTCCAGCGCCCCAACCCGTTCCCCACGATGTCGATCTTCGACAATGTGGCGGCCGGCCTGCGGCTGAACGGCTCGTACAAGAAGAGCGAGCTCAAGGACATCGTCGAGCGCTCCCTCAAGGGCGCCAACCTCTGGAACGAGGTCAAGAACCGCCTGAACAAGCCCGGCTCGGGCCTGTCCGGCGGCCAGCAGCAGCGTCTGTGCATCGCCCGCGCGATCGCCGTGGAACCGCAGGTCCTGCTCATGGACGAGCCCTGCTCCGCGCTCGACCCGATCTCCACCCTCGCCATCGAGGACCTGATCGGCCAGCTCAAGGAGCGCTTCACGATCGTCATCGTGACGCACAACATGCAGCAGGCCGCCCGCGTGTCGGACCGTACGGCCTTCTTCAACCTCGCGGCCGTCGGCAAGCCCGGCAAGCTGATCGAGATCGACGAGACCGAGCGGATCTTCTCCAACCCGTCGGTGCAGGCCACGGAGGACTACATCTCCGGCCGCTTCGGCTGAGCCGCCGAGCCCGGCCCATGGCCGACGCCCCTTGAGCGTCCTGCGGTGCTGCATGGCGGTGCCACCGCAAGGCGAAGGGCCCGCCCCTCTTCCCGGGGGGCGGGCCCACTTGCGTGCTGTCGTGCGGTGTCTAGCCGAACGCCAGCCGGATGATCCAGTACGCCAGCGCCGCGACGCCCGCCGCCGCCGGCATGGTGATGAACCAGCCCATCACGATGTTCTTCGCCACGCCCCAGCGCACCGCGCGCGAGCCCTTGGTCGAGCCGACGCCCATGATCCCGGCCGTGATGACGTGGGTCGTGGAGATCGGCGCGTGGAACATGAAGGACGCGGTGTACATGACCGAGGCGGCCGTGGTCTCCGCGGCGAAGCCCTGCGGCGGGTCCAGCTCGATGATCCGGCGGCCGAGCGTGCGCATGATCCGCCAGCCGCCCGCGTACGTACCGAGCGAGAGCGTGATCGCACAGGCCAGCTTGACCCAGACCGGGATGGCGTCGTTGGCGTCCTCGACGTCCGCGATGACCAGGGCCATCACCACGACACCCATGGTCTTCTGGGCGTCCTGCAGACCGTGGCCGAGCGCCATGCCCGCCGCCGAGACGGTCTGCGCTATGCGGAAGCCGCGCTTGGCCTTGTGCGGGTTGGACTTACGGAACATCCAGAGGATCGCGACCATCACCAGATAGCCGAGCACCAGGCCGATCACCGGCGAGATGAACATCGGCAGGACGACCTTCTCGATCACCCCGGACCAGATCACCTTGGTGCCGCCGGCCAGCGCCGCGCCGACCATGCCGCCGAACAGCGCGTGCGAGGACGACGACGGCAGCCCGAAGTACCAGGTGACGAGGTTCCAGACCACCGCGCCGAGCAGCGCCGCGAAGAGGATGCCCATTCCCTGGTTGCCCTGGGGCGTGGCGATCAGCCCCTCGCTGACGGTCTTGGCGACCCCGCTGCCCAGAAAGGCACCTGCGAGATTCATCACGGCGGCCATCGCGAGCGCCGCCCGCGGGGTCAGCGCGCGCGTCGAGACCGAGGTCGCGATGGCGTTCGCCGAGTCGTGGAAGCCGTTGGTGTACGTAAAACCGAGCGCGACCGCAATGGTCACGACAAGCGCAAAGGTATCCATGGCCGGGGCTCAGGATTCCTTTACCGCGATGGTCTCGACGGTGTTGGCGACGTGCTCGAAGGCGTCCGCCGCCTCCTCCAGGATGTCCACGATCTGCTTGAGCTTGAGCACCTCGATGGCGTCGTACTTGCCGTTGAAGAGGTGCGCGAGCAGTTTGCGGTGGATCTGGTCGGCCTGGTTCTCCAGGCGGTTGACCTCGATCCAGTACTCCGTGAGGTTCGACATCGTGCGCAGATTCGGCATCGCCTCGGCGGTCAGCTCCGCCGCCCGCGCCAGCACCTCGATCTGCTGCTCGATGCCCTTGGGCAGCTCCTCGACCTTGTACAGAACGACAAGATCGACGGCCTCCTCCATGAAGTCCATGATGTCGTCGAGCGACGAGGCGAGGTTGTAGATGTCCTCGCGGTCGAACGGCGTGATGAAGGAGGAGTTCAGCTGATGGAAGATCGCATGCGTCGCGTCATCTCCCGCATGCTCCGCCGCCCGCATCCGCTCGGCGATCTCTGTCCGCGCGGAGGCGTCGGCCCCGAGCAGTTCCATCAGGAGCTTGGAGCCCGTGACGATGTTGTCCGCGGAGGCGGCGAACATGTCGTAAAAGCTCGTCTCCCTGGGGGTCAGACGAAAGCGCACGTGAAATCCTCGGGGTGCATCGGATTCGGTCGAGTTGATGCTAGGCGCATCATCCAGCCACTGCTAACCGGCATTCCTTCAGTGTCGCCCATCGGGCAGCATGCTCTGCACGGGGTACCGCCGGTGCCCGCAAAGTTCGGTACGATATACCCACCAGGGGTATACGGATCGCCTGTATACGGAACGTCGAGATACCACGGGAGACGGCCATGACGACCACGGACGCCGACACCAACGGCACCGCCCCAGCCGCCGCGGCCTGCCACACCCCGCAGCCGAAAACCGACCCTGACACGGTGACCGATCACGACCGTGGCATCCACGGCTACGCCAAGCAGAAGGACGCCCACATCAAGCGTCTGCGCCGCATCGAGGGCCAGATCCGCGGCCTCCAGCGGATGCTCGAGGAAGACGTCTACTGCATCGACATACTCACCCAGGTCTCGGCGAGCACGAAGGGCCTGCAGTCCTTCGGCCTCCAGCTCCTGGAGGAGCACCTGCGGCACTGCGTCGCCGACGCCGCCGTCAAGGGCCCCGACGCCATCGACGCCAAGGTCCAGGAAGCGACCAAGGCCATCGAGCGGATGCTGCGCACCTGACCGGCGCGCCCTGGGGTGACGCGGGCCACGGCCCACCGGGCGGGCCCTAGCCGCGTCTCGCCGGCGCGCCGGGGCCTGGCGGCGCCTCGCCGTCGCCGCCGCCTTCCCCGTCTCCGCCCCCGTCCACGTCCAACACTTCGTCGATACGGTCCGGGCTGAGCCGATCCTCCGCGGCGGCCGCGGCCGCGATCATCAACTCACCAGTCAGGTCGATCTCGACGAGGGCGACGTGGTCCTGAACCGTCGGATGGCGGTGTGCAGGCACGTACCCCACCTCCTCCTTCGAGCGCCTTCCCACGCCTCTGGTGGTTACCGCCCAGCGTAGGGACGGGCGCACGCTCCACGCATGGCACGGATGGACCATTTCCGCCACCCGGCAAGCGCCCCCGGCAGTTGCGGGCCTGCCGTCCTCGCGGCGCCTTCCCGGCGCACTCCCGGCGCCTTCCTTCCGGCCGGCCGCCGTATCGTTACGGCGCCGCGGAGGCGATCTTCCCGGCATAGATGTCGCGCCCCTGCGGCATCCGCAGCGCGGCCTTCGCTCCAAAGTCGTACAGCTCTGTGGTGGAGGTCACCGACGCCCCCTTGGGCACACCATTGGCGAACTGGAACCGCTGGCACACCTTGCGCAGCCGCCCCGCCCGGTCCAGATAGGCATCGAACGGCACCACATCCGTGGTGAACCCTTTCTTCGCCGCCATCAGCGCCGGCCTGCTGCGCCGCGACGCCGCCCGCGCGGCCACCGCGATGTCCGTCGCACCGCGGTAGTGCCGCACCCGGACGCCGCCGAGCCGCTCCTCCCCCTGGTACGTCACATCCCGCGCCCCCCGCAGCAGTTCGGCGGCGGCCAGCGGATCGGTCGCGCCGCCGGTGACCAGATTCCCGTCGTCCAGCGAGGCGGTGGCGACCCGCACCCACTTGTCGGCCGGCACCCCGGCCCCGCGGTTCTTCATGAACAGCGCGCCCGGCGCCAGGACCTCGGTGATCGGCTGATGCCCCTCGCTGGGCCGGCCCGCCGGATCGGGCAGCAGAACGCGCAGCCGCCCGCCGTTCGCGCGGAAGTCATAGACCCCGGTGCCCCGGATGGCGACGCGGGTGCCGCCGCTCGCCGTCTCCATCGCCGTACGCACCCTGGCGGAGCCGGCCCGGACCAACGCATCGGCGCTGCGCCGGACCTCGGAGGCGGCCGCCGGGCCGCGGGGTGCCTGGTCGTCGGCCGCGGCGCCGTCGGGGGAACAGCCCGTCGCCAGGAGCCCCACGGCCAGACCCGTTCCGCACACCGCGGCCAGGGCGACCACGCCGCCTCGCCTGTCCTGCACCACCATCGCGTACGAGCCCCCTCGGCCGCTGTGTTCGGGACGGCCTGTGCCGACCGCTCCGTTCAACGACCAATACCGGGGGCCCGTCACGCAGCCCCCCTCCGGGCGCGTAGCGTGGCCGGGTGCCCGACCGAGCCCCGCACGCGACCTCCACCACCGAACGCGGTTCCTTCTGCCACGCCCGCTGCGACTGCGGCTGGCGGGGGCCGGCCCGCCGCGCACGCTCCCAGGCCCGTACGGACGCGGAGCGGCACCAGTCCGCCCCCGAAGGTGACGCGAAACGCCCCCTGGAATGACCCGGTCCGCCTCGGGAACCCACAACGCCCTCACCGCATCTGGGTATTAAGGGAAGCAAGAGCGCCGAGCGGCAACGGACTTCGCGGCCATAACGGGACACCGCAGGGCAACAAGCACCGGACGACATCGGCCTTTTCCGGACACGGCGGCATCCATCCGTTATGCGCCGCCGCCTGGTAGCCCGCTTCCCCTGCGCACCCCGTGACCACCCGCCGGCCATCGGCGGACGGGGCCCAACCGGACACATCGAGGGGGACACATCCCAATGAAGCGGCGCACACTCCTGCAAACGGGCGGCGCACTCGCGGCGACCTCGGTCGCCTGGGCCACCGGCTGCAACAGCACGACGGGCAAACCGGGCGCGGCGTCCTCCGCCACGGCCACGGCACGCGGCGCCGACGGGATACAGACGAACGCGGCCTCCGCCCCCGCGGCCGTCGCCAAGCGCCGGGCCACCCAGGCCTCCTGGACCGCCCTCGGCAAGAGCCTGGACGGCTCGCTGATACAGGCCTCCGACGCCGGATACGCAACGGCCCGCCGCCTGTACAACACCCGCTACGACAGCCTCAAGCCCTCGGCCATCGCCTACGTCAAGCACCCCGCCGACATCGCCGAATGCCTCGCCTTCGCCCGCCGCTACGACACCCCGCTCGCCATCCGCAGCGGCGGCCACTCCTACGCGGGCTGGTCCAGCGGCAACGGCAAGCTCATCGTCGACGTCTCCGCCCTCTCCAAGGTCGGCGCGCCGTCCGGCGGCATCACCCGCATCGGCGCCGGCGCCAAGCTCATCGACGTCTACGAGGGCCTGGCCCCGCACGGCGTGACGGTTCCCGGCGGCTCCTGCCCCACGGTGGGCATATCCGGCCTCACCCTCGGCGGCGGGCACGGCGTCGTCTCCCGCGCCTACGGCCTGACCTGCGACAGCCTCGTCAGCGCCACCCTCGTCACGGCCGACGGCAAAACCGTCGACTGCGACGCCTCCCACCACTCCGACCTCTTCTGGGCGCTGCGCGGTGCGGGCAACGGCAACTTCGGCGTGGTCACCGAACTCCGCTTCCGCACCCACCCGGCGCCCCGCGCGGTGATGGCGTACATGACCTGGCCCTGGGCCAAGGCCGCCAAGGTCCTCGCGTCCTGGCAGAAGTGGGGCCCGACCCAGGCCGACGAAATATGGTCGGCCTGCCATCTCGACGCCCGGCCCGGCGGCACCCCGGCCGTCTCCGTCGCCGCCTTCTCCCTCGGCAGCTACCGCGACCTCCAGAACGCCGTCGACAAGCTCGCCGACCAGCCCGGCGGCCCCGGCCCCGCCACCACCGTCCGCCTCACCCCGACCGGCTACCTGGACGCCATGGAGTCCTACGCCGGCTGCTCGTCCAAAACCACCACGCAGTGCCATATGCCGGGCAGCCTCCCCGGTCACACCGGCGACGGCCAACTGGGCCGCGAGACCTACGCCGCCCGCTCCCACTTCTTCGACCGCGCGCTCTCCGCGGGCGGCATCCAGACCCTGATGGCCCAGATAGAGAGCGGCGGCCGCAAGGGCGTCGCCGGCAATGTCGCCCTGACGGCCCTGGGCGGCGCGATCAACCGCGTCGGCCGCACCGACACCGCGTTCGTCCACCGCGGATCCCGCTTCCTCGCCCAGTACTTGACGTCCTGGCCCGCCGGCGGCTCGTCCACCACCCGCACCGCATGGCTGAATTCCTTCCATGCCGCCATGCGCCGCCACTCCTCCGGCGCCGCCTACCAGAACTACACGGACCCGGCGCTGACCGACTGGAAGTCCGCCTACTACGGCCCGGCCGCCGACCGCCTCGCCAAGGTCAAGCAGAGCTACGACCCGCAGCGGCTGTTCAGCACCTTCCCGCAGGCCCTCTGATCCCGCAGGCCGCCGAGGACCGAACGGCGACGGCCCGGCCCCCTCATGGGGACCGGGCCGTCTTCGTCCCTCCGGGACCGGCGCGTCAGGCCGCCAGATCCCTGTCGCGGTCACGGCGCCGCGTCGGCATCGCCGAGCCGGCCGCCACGACCCGCTCACCCTCGGCGTCGAGCTCCGCACGGCCACCGCCACCGGCAGCGGCCTGCGCCCGGCCACCCGGCGCCCGCACGAACCACGCGATCCACCCGGCCCGCGACCGCCCGATCGCCGTCATCAGCGGCACCAGCAGCGCCTGCGCAACCGGCGCGAGCAACAGCGCCACGGCCGTCCCCAGCGCGAACCCGCCCACCACATCGGTCGGGTAGTGCACCCCCATGTACACGCGGCAGAACCCCTCCGCCAGCGCCAGCGCGATCCCGATCAGCCCGTACTTCCGGCTGGCGACGAACAGCCCGACCCCGACCGCCATCGTCAAGGTCGCATGATCACTCACGAACGAGTAATCGCTCTTGCCCGGAATCAGCACTTCCAGCCCGGCGTGGTCCTTGAACGGCCGCGGCCGCTCCACGAACGCCCGGATCGGAATATTGGCCAGCAGCGCGAGCCCGGCCGCCAGGGGCGCCCAGACGAACCCGGCGATGGCGGCGGGCGCATCGGGCTTGCGCCGCGCGCCCCACCACGCGATCAGACACAGCACTCCGAGCCCGGCGATGATGCCGTACTCGCCGATGTACTCCATGGCCTTGTTGACCCAGTGGGGGGCATCCTTGGCAAGGCCGTTGATGCCGTCGAGCACGTCGACATCGGGGTTCGGCCCCTCCAGTGCGAGTCCAGCCATCTGCCGCGACCCCTTACCTTTCGCGCGCGCGAGCGCCTGTGTGTACTGCCGGCCCCCGTGATCGTCGAGCGTCTGCCGCGTTCCGTGCTTCTGGCTCGGATACGTCCACACGTCCCCACGCAAGGGAAACGCGAGGCCCCCCTCCGGCGTTCCACTCGCTACCGGATGATCACCAGGACGTTATCGAAGCTTGACTCATCACCGCAGTTCAGGGCCCGAATCCGGGCCCGCTCCGCCCTCCATGGTCACGCAGCGCCCGGCCGCGGCAGCGCTTTCGCGCCATCCGACGTGACCCGGGTCGCCCCGATGTAGTCCGGCGTATCGATCTTGTCGAACCGGATCACGGCCCCGGTGTACGGCGCATTGATCATGTAGCCGCCGCCCACGTACATCCCCACGTGGTGGATCGACCGCGGGTCCTTCAGGTCGTACGCGAAGAACACCAGGTCCCCCGGCAGCAGCTCGTCCCGCCCCGGATGCGGTCCGGCGTTCCACTGGTCATTGGCCACCCGCGGCAGCTCGATGCCCACCGAGTGGTACGCGGCCTGTGTCAGCCCGGAACAGTCGAACCGCCCGCCCTGCGCCGCCGTGCCCGTACCGCCCCACAGATACTTCGTCCCCAGCCTCTCCTGGGCGAAGTAGATGGCGGCCGCGGCCTGCCTGGACGACGCCACCGGCCCCGTGGGCGCCTCGAAGCTCTTGGCCAGCGTCGTGATCGTCTTCACGTAGTTCTGCGTCTCGCGGTACGGCGGCACCCCGTCGTACTGGATCACCCGGTACGCGCCCGCGTTGTACGCGGCAAGCATGTTGCGCGTGGCGTCTCCTGACGCCCCCTTCACATACTTCGCCAACTCGCAGTCATAGGAGGCCGCCGACGGAATCGCATCCTCCGGATCCCAGACATCCCGCTTCCCGTCGCCGTTCCCGTCCACCCCGTGCGTCTGCCACGTCCCCGGAATGAACTGCGCCATCCCCTGTGCGGCGGCCGGACTCTGGGCCTTGGGGTTCCACCCGCTCTCCTGGTACAGCTGCGCCGCCAGGAGCGCCGGGCTGATCGCCGGACAGAGCGTCCCCCACTTCTGCACCAGCGACTGATACGCGGCCGGCACCGCCCCCTTGGCCAGCCCGACCGCCCGCCCCCCGGCCCCCGCCAGCCCGGCCGCCGCCGAATACGTCCCCACCACCAGCAACCCCAGCAGGCAGAGCACCAGCCCCGCCCCGATCCCACCGGCAACCCAGAATTTCCGCACCCCACAACCCTCCCCCATCCGCGCCACGTTCACCGGATTTTCCCGTACCTACGCGCGATTTACGGCCGCACGGCGGGGCGCGGGGGCGCTCGGAGCGGGGGCACCGACGGGAGCGTCCGGCCCTCCGGCGGGGCGACGAGACGTCCGGAACCGGGGCGCACCGGGCCGCCCGCCACGGAGCCGCCAAGAGCTCCCCGCCCGCACGCCCACCCCGCGGCCCCCGCCCCCGTACGAGCCGCCACGCCCGCCCTCAGTCCGCACAGCGGCCGCCCGCGGGCCGAATCCCCCCCACGGCCCCGCCCACCCCGCGTACGGCCGAAAGGCCGCCGACTTCGACCACTTCGCGGGACTCCAGGACCGAACCGGACTCCGCGACCGCCCACCCCTGACCGACCGGGCGACCGGCCGACCGCCGCCCCCCGGTGATCATTGCTCAGGGTTATCGACCGTGATACACACAGTGAGACTAATGGGCTCAGTGGACGGTGTGAGTGCCCACGCACACACCTCCCCCACCGGATCCATCAAAGAAAGCCGCCAAGTCGACTTCTGATGGCGCCTTTGTCAGCGAAGATAGAGGCTGACTGTGCCATCCGGGCGCAGTCACACAACTACCCATAAGGGGCGGTGAGTTCACACATGGCACACATGTCAAACATGTTTCTTGCGGCCGAAAAGGGCGACATCACCACCATCATCGGCGGAATCGCCCCGGACTGGGGCCCGTTCGGGAGCCTGGGCAACGAAGCCCGCGTGATGGTCGAAGTGGTCATGGCGATCGCGATCCTGCTGTGCCTCGGTATCGCGATCTGGGGTGCGGCCAAGCAGCGCATCGGCGCCACCGCGCTGCGCGACACCTTCAGCGCCGAACAGGGCAAGGGCCTGATCGTGGCCGGCCTGACCGGCGTCTTCATCATCGGATCACTGGGGACGCTCTTCACCATCGTCTACGGCATGGCGGTCTAGGGCCACCAGCCCGCCCCCTCCATAGCCGCCGCCCCGCCGCACACGGTGCACGTACCCGTCCCGGTGCCGTCCCCGTGCGCCCCCGCCCGCCCCCTCTCCGCCGCCCCGTGCCCCCACTCGCTCCCACTGGCCCCACCTTCCCTGCCGAGGCCTCATGCTGACGCCCACTCACCCCGGCTCGACCCCCGCCCCGCCACGCCTGCGCCACCCGTGCCACCAGCGGGCCGATTGGGCGGGCCGTTGCGGGGGGACAGGTGGTTCCGGAGAGAAGAAGGCCGCGACCGGCGCGAAGCAGGCGATGGGCGCAAATGCCCCAGAGTCCCCCATTCGCCTCTGCCGCCCAGCATCTGAGGAACCGTCACCGTGAGATGTACTCGTACCACTTCGCCCGAGCCGCCGCCCACGCGGCTACGGTCATATGAGGGCGGCACCACAACAGCACGGACGGCGACGGCGGCAGAGGGGGCACAGGCGCGATGAGTCTCAGTGATGACGGCGGCTACGGCAGCGACCGCGGCCCCGAGACGGGCCAGACCCGCACACGACTCCCCGACAGCGGAGGCGACGGCTACGGCTCGGGACGACGGTCCCGGGCCGGCGTCTCCAGCCGCAACCTCGTCACGGGCGTCGGCGTGGTCGTCCTGCTGATCGCGGCCATCGCCTTCGCCAACCGCAGCGGCGACACCAACGGCGGCGCACCCTCCGCCGACTCCCCCAAGGGCACCGACACCCAGCCCACCGCCCCCACCGGCACCAAGCCCGTCACCGGCAAAAACGGCAACATCGCCACGGGCTTCGCCAAGACGGAGCAGGGGGCGCAGTCGGCGGCGGCTAATTATGCGGTGGCGCTCACCAGCGACGGGATGTACCAAACCGCGAGGCGCCAGCAGATCACCAAAACCGTTTACGCACCGACGATAGCGGCCGCGCGCAAGAGCGACCTCGACAAGGTGTACTCCGACCCCAAGTTCCTCGGCCGGATCGGCCTCAAGCCGGATGGCAGTGCCCCCAATGGCTTGACGTTCGTCTCTCGCGCCAACCCGGTAGGCACAAAGATCGAGTCCTACAAGGGCGACACCGCCAAGGTCTCGGTCTGGTACTCCGCTCTCTTCGGTCTCGCAGGTACGGAGTCGAAGAACCCCGTCTCGGAGAGCTGGTACACGAACACCTTCGACCTCAAGTGGATCGACGGCGACTGGAAGGTCACCGACTTCACGCAGAAGGACGGGCCGGCACCGGTCGGTAGGGACCAAGCCGCCGCATCGGCAAAAGACATGACCAAGGCCGTGCAAGGGTTCGGAGGGTTCACCTATGCCCGCTAACAGTCGCCGCCGCGCCTTGTCACTCACCGCTTTGGTGACGGGGATCCAGACGGCCGCCATCCTCCTGGCCTCGCGCGCATTCGCGGCCCCCCAGCCCAAGCCGAGCAGTGACCCCTGCGACCTCATCCGCGGCCCCGCCAAGGACTACTGCCAATCCGGCGACAAAGCCGGCTCCGGCACCCCCAAGCTCCCCTCCACCAACCCCCTCGACAACAACCCCCTCGACCCCCTCACCTCCCTCGCCAAGGGCTGCGCCAAAGCCGCCGCCTGGATCGTCACCAAACTCTCCGACGCCGTAAAGGCAACCTCCCAGGTCGACTTCACCAACGCCGCCTTCCTGCGCCAGTACGCGGTCGTCTTCGCCGCCTCCACCGTCCTGACCCTCGTCCTGTGGCTGCTCGCCGTCGCCAAGCGCGCCGTCCGCGGCGTACGGCTGACGGAAGCGATCAGCGAGGCGGTCGGCTTCCTCTGGCTGACGGTGCTCGCCTCCGCCTTCACCCCGCTCATCCTCTACACGATCGTCTCGGCAACCGACGGCGTCACCGAGATCATCGCCAAGGGCACGGGCGCCCAGACCGACACCTTCTTCGGCGCCTTCTCGGCGGCGCTCACCAAGGGCACGGACATCGGCGGCGGCCCGATCATGCTGATCGTCGTGTCGCTGGTCTCCGTGCTCGCCGCCGGCATCCTCTGGCTGGAGCTGGTGGTCCGGGCGGCCCTGCTCTACGTCGGCGCGCTGCTCGGCACCGTCGTCTACGCCGGGCTGGTCGACAAGAACATGTGGACGCATGTGCGCCGCTGGGCCGGCATCATGATCGCGGTGATCATGGTGAAACCGGTCATCGTGATCGTGCTCGGCATCGCTGGCGCGCTCTCCTCCGGCGACGGCCCGAACGCCTTCTCCGCCGTCGTCTCCGGCCTCGCGATCATCCTGCTCGCCATCTTCGCCAGCGCCATGATCTACCGCTTCGTCCCGGGCTTCGGCGACGAGATCGCCAATTCCCGCAACAACCGGCTCATGCAGGGCGCCGAGAACAAAGCTGCCGCCGTCATCAGCTCCCCCGCCGCCCTCGTCTCCCAGGGCATCAAAACGCACAGCACCCGCAAATCCGGCGACGGCGGCGGCCAAGGCGGGCAGGGCGCGCAAGGCGGCCAGTCCCGGCAGGCCGACGCCGTGGCCGGCGGCGTCGCCGCGCACAGCTCGCGCTCCGGCGGCGGCCGGGCCACGCCCCCCGCTCCCCGTACGAACAACCCCGGTCCGAGCACCAACGCCCGCACTGGCAAGACAGCAGGAGGTGAGGGGCGTTGAGCGCACAGTCCCACCCGATCGCACCCCGGCGCACCTATCTCATCGGCCGCGCCCGGCCCAACGCGATCGTCGGCAAGAACCGCGAAACCGGCGAGATCGCGCTGATCATCGCCGGGGCCTTCCTCGGCATGATGTGCGGCCTCCTGGTGCCCGTACTCCCGCTGCGGATCGCCACCCTCACGGGCTTCCCGATGCTCGGCCTCGCCACCGTCTACGTCCCGTACAAGGGCCGCACGTTCTACAAGTGGTTCGAGATCAACCGCAGCTACCGCCGTACGGTCCGCAACAACGCCGTCTACCGCTCCGGCGCCGCCGAGGCCGGCACCCGCTTCGACGGCCGGGAGATCGAGATCGGCCCGCCGCCCGGCATCGGCCGCATCAACTGGCTGTCCGCCCCCTTCGGCCCGGACGAGATCGCCGTACTGCTGCACGCGGACCGAAAGACCGTAACGGCCGCCATCGAGATCGAGGGACCGGGCGTCGGCCTGCGCGACAGCGAGGACCAGGAGGCCCTGGTCGACCGCTTCGGGACGCTCCTCAAGCACGTCGCCAACGGGGACGGCTTCGTCACCCGCCTGCAGATCCTGGCCCGTACGCTGCCCGCCGACCCGGACGCGCACGCCAAGGACGTCGCCCAGCGCGGCGACCAGAACTCCCCCCACTGGCTCCAGGATTCCTACGACCAGCTCCAGTCGATGGTCTCCACCTCCTCCGAACAACACCGCGCCTACCTCGTCGCCTGCATGCACTACACCCGCGAACTGGCCGCCGAGGCCCACACCATGGCGCGCGCCGCCCGCACCACGCGCGGCGGCCTCTTCGGCAAGAAGCTGGACCGCGACGCCGGCCTCGCCGTCGTCATGGCCCGCGAGCTCACCGACATCTGCGCCCGCCTCGCGGAGGCCGACATCCGCGTACGCCAGCCCCTCGGCCAGGGCCGCCTCGCCTCCCTCGTGCACTCCATGTACGACCCGGACCACCCCATCGACCACATCCAGGCCATGAGCAAGCGCAACGCCTGGCCCGCCGAGCTGGACGCCACCGAGCCGACATACCTCCAGGCCAAGACCCGCGAGTCGACGACCCGCGCGCCCTGGTGCCACTCCACCGCCTGGGTCAAGGAATGGCCGCTGACCCCGGTGGGCGTCAACTTCCTCGCCCCCCTCCTCGTCCACACCCCGGACGTGATCCGTACGGTCGCCGTCTGCATGGACCTCGAACCCACCGAGATCGCCATCGAACGGATGCTGACGGAGAAGACGAACGACGATGCCGAGGCCAGCCGCGCCGCCAAGATGAACCGCGTCGTCGACCCCCGCGACGTCGCCCACCACGGCCGCGTCGACCAGCGCGGCGAGGACCTGGCGTCCGGCGCCGCCGGCGTCAACCTCGTCGGCTACATCACGGTCTCCTCCCGCTCCCCCGAAGCCCTCGCCCGCGACAAGCGCACCATCCGCGCCTCCGCCGGCAAGTCCTACCTCAAGCTGGAGTGGTGCGACCGCGAGCACCACCGGGCGTTCGTCAACACCCTGCCGTTCGCGACCGGGATCCGCCGCTAAGCCGCTGGGAGGCGCGTACGTCATGGCCATGCTCGACCCGCTCGGTGCCCTCACCGACGCATTCACCAGCTTCCTGTTCGGGAAGGTGGAGACGACGCGGCTGCCCGTACGCACCTCCACCGGCCAGGCCCAGGCCGTCTATCTGCCCACCGCGGCCCCCGGCCTCGGCGACTCCGGCGTGATCATCGGCCGCGAGGTCTACAGCGGCAAGGGCTACATCTACGACCCCTTCCAGCTGTACGGACAGCAGCTCCCGGCCCCCCACTGGCTGGTCCTCGGCGAATCCGGCAACGGCAAATCCGCGCTGGAGAAGACGTACGTCCTGCGCCAGCTCCGCTTCCGCGACCGGCAGGTCGTCGTCCTGGACGCCCAGGGCGAGGACGGCGTCGGCGAATGGAACCTCATCGCCCAGGAGCTGGGTATAACCCCCATCCGCCTGGACCCCACCGCCGCCCTCAACGGCGGCATCCGCCTCAACCCCCTCGACCCCTCCATCACCACCACCGGCCAGCTGGCCCTGCTCCGTACGATCATCGAGGTCGCGATGGGGCACGGCCTGGACGAACGCTCCGGCTTCGCCCTCAAGGTGGCCCACGCGGCCGTACTCAACGACTTCACCGCCACGGACGCCGGCGACGGCAACCAGGACGACAGGCCCCGCACCCGCCGCCAGCCCGTCCTGACCGACATCGTCGAGCAACTGCGCCACCCGCAGGCGGAATCCGCCGAGGCCATGAACGTCGATATAGACGACGTACGAGCCTGGGGCCTGGACGTGGCGCTGGTCCTGGACCGCCTCGTCGACGGCGACCTGCGCGGCATGTTCGACGGCCCGACAAGTGCGGGCATCGACCTGGACTCGCCCCTGATCGTCTTCGACCTCTCCCATATCGACCGCAACTCCATCGCCATGCCCATCCTCATGGCGATCGTCGGCGTATGGCTGGAACACACCTGGATCCGTCCCGACCGGAAGAAACGCATCTTCCTGGTCGAGGAGGCCTGGCACATCATCAACTCCCCCTTCGTCGCCCAGCTCTTCCAGCGCCTGCTGAAGTTCGGCCGACGGCTCGGCCTGTCCTTCGTGGCCGTCGTCCACCACCTCAGCGATGTGGTCGACGGCGCGGCCGCCAAGGAGGCCGCGGCGATCCTCAAAATGGCCTCGACCCGCACCATCTACGCCCAGAAGGCCGACGAGGCACGCTCCACCGGCCAGGTCCTGGGCCTGCCACGCTGGGCCGTCGAGATCATCCCGACCCTCACCCCCGGCATCGCGGTCTGGGACGTCAACGGCAACGTCCAGGTCGTCAAACACCTCGTCACCGAAGCCGAGCGCCCGCTCGTCTACACCGACCGGGCGATGACCGAGGCCTCCGCGATGCCGACGGACGAGGCGCGCGCCCTCGAAGCGGCGGCGGACGCCGAGGCCGAGGCACGCGCCGAAGCCATGGCGATGGAACGACAGTGGAGAGACGAGTCGAGCGAGACGGTGGCGTGACACGCGGATACGAGCCGGAGCGAGGCCACGGCAGATACAGCAGCCGGGACGACCATGACGTCAGGAGCGCTCGCGGCCGCGAGCGCGGCATCCCCGACGCCCTGCTCATAGGGCTGCTCGTCTTCCTTCTCGGCCTGACCCTGCTGGTCTGGACGGCAACCGGCCTGGCCGGCCTGCTGGCCCACGGCTCCTGGCCCCGCGGCGTCAGCTATCCCGGCACCCCCATGGCCCTGCGCCATCTCGTCGCCGCCCCGCACGACCTCGCCGCCGCCTGGCCCCACACCCCCAAGGGCCAACTCTCCGGCTACGGGCTGTTCTGGGGCATCCTCATCGGCGAGCTGATGGTGCTGCTGGTCCTGACGATCTTCACGCTCGGCACGGTCACCCGCTATCGCGCGGTACGCGCCGCACGCCGCCAAGCCACCCGCACACCGGCCCACGACACGGCGGCGGCCGAGCCCCGCCCCCAGGCGGCACCAACCGCCCCCAGCGCCCACGACACGGCACCTTCCCCCGCACCTGAACCACCCCCCGCTTCCCTCCAGAAGCCCCCCGCCGTGGCCGGCCTCACCACCCCACCCGCCCACGACCTTCACCCCGCCCAACGCCCGACACCCGCACAAAAATCCCCCATCGACGCCAAACCGCTCGAATCACCCGAACAGGTGAAGGCGACCGCCCCGGCCACGCCACCCGAACTCGGCGCCCCCACCACCGCAGCAGCACCGGCGACAACGGCCCTGTCCTCACCACCCCTCCCCCACCTCCACTTCAGCTCCGACCGCACCGCCACCCGCGCCGCCGCGGCCGCCGCCATCACCTCCGCCGAGGGCCCCCTGGTCGTCGCCACCACCGACCCCGCCCTCTGGGCCGAGACCAAGGACGCCCGCGCCAAGCTCGGCCCCCTGCTGACCTACGACCCCACCCACCGCCTCGACACCCCGGCCCGGCTCCGCTGGTCGCCCACCTCCGGCTGCGAGGACATCGCCACCGCCACCACCCGCGCCGCCGCCCTCCTGGCCCCCGTACGCCCCACGAGCACCCTGGACTCGGCCGTCGCGGACGCCGCCCAGACCCTGCTGCGCTGCTGGCTGCACGCCGCCGCCGTGGACGGCCGCCCGTTCCGCCAGCTGCACCGCTGGGCCCACGCCACCGGCGCCGCGCAGGAACCCGTACGCATCCTGCGCACCAGCCCCAAAGCTTCGGCCGGCCAGGCCGGCGAGCTGGAGTCGGTCCTCACCGCTCACGCCGAACGCCGCGAAATGGCGAAGGAGTTGCTCGGCCGCGCACTGGCCGCCCTCTCCTCCATCCACATCCGGGACGCCTGCAATCCTCCCCGAGCGGATTCACTCATTCTCGAATCATTCATCCACGAGGGGGGAACGCTCTACGTGGTAGGCGAACCCATCGAGGACCCGCGTACCGACCCGGGTGCGATGCCCTTGCTCACCGCACTCCTCTCGCACGTGGTCGAGCACGGCCGCCGCATGGCCGAACGGTCATCTGACGGTCGGCTCGACCCACCACTCACCCTGGTCCTGGACGACATCGGAGCGCTCGCCCCGCTCCCGTCCCTCCCCGAACTCCTCGAGACCGGCCCCACCCGCGGCCTCCTCGCCCTGGCCACCCTGCGCTCCCCCGAACAGGCCCAGGCCCGCTGGCCACTCCGCCCCCTGCAGGCCTGACCGAAACAGCCACCACCCCTGCCCGGACGCCCCACTGTCATCATCAGTCTCAACCGGGCAAAGAAATACCGGTGGCAGCGGCCGCATTAACGATGCATCTCATGATGATCGGGTCCCTGGGCACGGCCCTGTTCTTCATCCAAGGCGAGCTCCTCCTCTCCTTATGGGGCTGGCCGAGCCTGAGCATCGGCTGGCTCACCGCATTCCCCCTCACGATCCTCGCCGGCCTGGCCTCCTCCTGCTGGCCTCCCTCGGCCGCGCGACCCGCACGATCCAGCCACTCCCCGCACCCGCCCCGGCCTCCTCCGCTGGGCCCTCGGCGTCTACGGCCTCGGCACGGCCGGCGCCGCCGCCCTGATAGCCGCCTCCTGGCAAGAGATCCCGTCCAACCTTCCCGGCGGCGTACTCCTGCTCACCGGCCTCCCGTACGCCTGCGCCGCCGCGCTCTTCCTCCCCGGCAAGCCCATCCGCCTGGCCGCGCTGGCCACCGCGACCACCCTCCTGACTCTCACCTGGTACGCCACCCATTAATCGACCACAACGCAAAAAAGCCTCATTCTCCGAGTTTTCACTCGGAGAATGAGGCTTTTTCAAAATTTGTTCGGCGGCGTCCTACTCTCCCACAGGGTCCCCCCTGCAGTACCATCGGCGCTGAAAGGCTTAGCTTCCGGGTTCGGAATGTAACCGGGCGTTTCCCTAACGCAATGACCACCGAAACACTATGAAGTTAACACCGGAGCATGACTCAACGGTCGTTACTTCAGAACCTACACAGTGGACGCGAGCAACTGAGGACAAGCCCTCGGCCTATTAGTACCAGTCAACTCCACACCTTACGGCGCTTCCATATCTGGCCTATCAACCCAGTCGTCTACTGGGAGCCTTAACCCCTCAAGGGGGTGGGAGCCCTCATCTCGAAGCAGGCTTCCCGCTTAGATGCTTTCAGCGGTTATCCTTTCCGAACGTAGCCAACCAGCCATGCCCTTGGCAGGACAACTGGCACACCAGAGGTTCGTCCGTCCCGGTCCTCTCGTACTAGGGACAGCCCTTCTCAAGACTCCTACGCGCACAGCGGATAGGGACCGAACTGTCTCACGACGTTCTAAACCCAGCTCGCGTACCGCTTTAATGGGCGAACAGCCCAACCCTTGGGACCGACTCCAGCCCCAGGATGCGACGAGCCGACATCGAGGTGCCAAACCATCCCGTCGATATGGACTCTTGGGGAAGATCAGCCTGTTATCCCCGGGGTACCTTTTATCCGTTGAGCGACGGCGCTTCCACAAGCCACCGCCGGATCACTAGTCCCTACTTTCGTACCTGCTCGACCCGTCAGTCTCACAGTCAAGCTCCCTTGTGCACTTACACTCAACACCTGATTGCCAACCAGGCTGAGGGAACCTTTGGGCGCCTCCGTTACTCTTTAGGAGGCAACCGCCCCAGTTAAACTACCCACCAGACACTGTCCCTGATCCGGATCACGGACCCAGGTTAGACATCCAGCACGACCAGAGTGGTATTTCAACAATGACTCCACAACCACTGGCGTGGCTGCTTCAAAGTCTCCCACCTATCCTACACAAGCCGAACCGAACACCAATATCAAGCTATAGTAAAGGTCCCGGGGTCTTTCCGTCCTGCTGCGCGAAACGAGCATCTTTACTCGTAATGCAATTTCACCGGGCCTATGGTTGAGACAGTCGAGAAGTCGTTACGCCATTCGTGCAGGTCGGAACTTACCCGACAAGGAATTTCGCTACCTTAGGATGGTTATAGTTACCACCGCCGTTTACTGGCGCTTAAGTTCTCAGCTTCGCCACACCGAAATGTGACTAACCGGTCCCCTTAACGTTCCAGCACCGGGCAGGCGTCAGTCCGTATACATCGCCTTACGGCTTCGCACGGACCTGTGTTTTTAGTAAACAGTCGCTTCTCGCTGGTCTCTGCGGCCACCACCAGCTCACCGAGTAAATCGGATCACCAGCAATGGCCCCCCTTCTCCCGAAGTTACGGGGGCATTTTGCCGAGTTCCTTAACCATAGTTCACCCGAACGCCTCGGTATTCTCTACCTGACCACCTGAGTCGGTTTAGGGTACGGGCCGCCATGAAACTCGCTAGAGGCTTTTCTCGACAGCATAGGATCATCCACTTCACCACAATCGGCTCGGCATCAGGTCTCAGCCTTAACGTGTGACGGATTTGCCTACCACACGGCCTACACCCTTACCCCGGGACAACCACCGCCCGGGCTGGACTACCTTCCTGCGTCACCCCATCGCTTACCTACTACCACCTTGGGTCAGCGGCTCCACCACGTCCCTTCGTCCGAAGACTCCAGGCCGGCTTCACGGCCTTAGCATTAATGGATTCGATATTGGGCGTTTCAAAGCGGGTACCGGAATATCAACCGGTTGTCCATCGACTACGCCTGTCGGCCTCGCCTTAGGTCCCGACTTACCCTGGGCAGATCAGCTTGACCCAGGAACCCTTAGTCAATCGGCGCACACGTTTCCCACGTGTGTATCGCTACTCATGCCTGCATTCTCACTCGTGAACCGTCCACAACTCGTTTCCACGGCTGCTTCACCCGGCACACGACGCTCCCCTACCCATCACAGCAGACGTTGGTCCTAATGCTGCAATGACACGACTTCGGCGGTGTGCTTGAGCCCCGCTACATTGTCGGCGCGGAATCACTTGACCAGTGAGCTATTACGCACTCTTTCAAGGGTGGCTGCTTCTAAGCCAACCTCCTGGTTGTCTCTGCGACTCCACATCCTTTCCCACTTAGCACACGCTTAGGGGCCTTAGTCGATGCTCTGGGCTGTTTCCCTCTCGACCATGGAGCTTATCCCCCACAGTCTCACTGCCGCGCTCTCACTTACCGGCATTCGGAGTTTGGCTAAGGTCAGTAACCCGGTAGGGCCCATCGCCTATCCAGTGCTCTACCTCCGGCAAGAAACACACGACGCTGCACCTAAATGCATTTCGGGGAGAACCAGCTATCACGGAGTTTGATTGGCCTTTCACCCCTAACCACAGGTCATCCCCCAGGTTTTCAACCCTGGTGGGTTCGGTCCTCCACGAAGTCTTACCTCCGCTTCAACCTGCCCATGGCTAGATCACTCCGCTTCGGGTCTTGGGCACGCTACTCAACGCCCTATTCGGACTCGCTTTCGCTACGGCTTCCCCACACGGGTTAACCTCGCAACATACCGCAAACTCGCAGGCTCATTCTTCAAAAGGCACGCAGTCACGACGTTGAATCCGAAGACTCAACGCGACGCTCCCACGGCTTGTAGGCACACGGTTTCAGGTACTATTTCACTCCGCTCCCGCGGTACTTTTCACCATTCCCTCACGGTACTATCCGCTATCGGTCACCAGGGAATATTTAGGCTTAACGGGTGGTCCCGCCAGATTCACACGGGATTTCTCGGGCCCCGTGCTACTTGGGTGTCTCTCAAACGAGCCGTCAATGTTTCAGCTACGGGGGTCTTACCCTCTACGCCGGACCTTTCGCATGTCCTTCGCCTACATCAACGGTTTCTGACTCGTCTCACAGCCGGCAGACTATGAAAGAGAGATCCCACAACCCCAACCACGCAACCCCTGCCGGGTATCACACGTGACTGGTTTGGCCTCATCCGGTTTCGCTCGCCACTACTCCCGGAATCACGGTTGTTTTCTCTTCCTGCGGGTACTGAGATGTTTCACTTCCCCGCGTTCCCTCCACACTGCCTATGTGTTCAGCAGCGGGTGACAGCCCATGACGACTGCCGGGTTTCCCCATTCGGACACCCCCGGATCAAAGCTCGGTTGACAGCTCCCCGGGGCCTATCGCGGCCTCCCACGTCCTTCATCGGTTCCTGGTGCCAAGGCATCCACCGTGCGCCCTTAAAAACTTGGCCACAGATGCTCGCGTCCACTGTGCAGTTCTCAAGCAACGACCAGCCACCCGTCACAACCCACCAAAGTGAGCCTTTACCGGGGCCGGCATCGCGAAGGTCCAGACTCACAGTCCGTACCCTCAGATACCCAACAACGTGCCCGGCCCACCATCTCAATCCCCACGTTCCACGCCGAAGCAGTACTAGTGACAACCAATTAAGTGCGCCGAATAGTCAACGTTCCACCCATGAGCTGACCACCGTCGGACATTTGCCGACGTAGTGGCTCTGGATCCCTTACGGGATCTAGATGCTCCTTAGAAAGGAGGTGATCCAGCCGCACCTTCCGGTACGGCTACCTTGTTACGACTTCGTCCCAATCGCCAGTCCCACCTTCGACGATTCCCTCCCACAAGGGGTTGGGCCACCGGCTTCGGGTGTTACCGACTTTCGTGACGTGACGGGCGGTGTGTACAAGGCCCGGGAACGTATTCACCGCAGCAATGCTGATCTGCGATTACTAGCAACTCCGACTTCATGGGGTCGAGTTGCAGACCCCAATCCGAACTGAGACCGGCTTTTTGAGATTCGCTCCACCTCGCGGTATCGCAGCTCATTGTACCGGCCATTGTAGCACGTGTGCAGCCCAAGACATAAGGGGCATGATGACTTGACGTCGTCCCCACCTTCCTCCGAGTTGACCCCGGCAGTCTCCTGTGAGTCCCCATCACCCCGAAAGGCATGCTGGCAACACAGAACAAGGGTTGCGCTCGTTGCGGGACTTAACCCAACATCTCACGACACGAGCTGACGACAGCCATGCACCACCTGTACACCGACCACAAGGGGGACCCTGTCTCCAGGGTTTTCCGGTGTATGTCAAGCCTTGGTAAGGTTCTTCGCGTTGCGTCGAATTAAGCCACATGCTCCGCTGCTTGTGCGGGCCCCCGTCAATTCCTTTGAGTTTTAGCCTTGCGGCCGTACTCCCCAGGCGGGGAACTTAATGCGTTAGCTGCGGCACGGACGACGTGGAATGTCGCCCACACCTAGTTCCCAACGTTTACGGCGTGGACTACCAGGGTATCTAATCCTGTTCGCTCCCCACGCTTTCGCTCCTCAGCGTCAGTATCGGCCCAGAGATCCGCCTTCGCCACCGGTGTTCCTCCTGATATCTGCGCATTTCACCGCTACACCAGGAATTCCGATCTCCCCTACCGAACTCTAGCCTGCCCGTATCGAATGCAGACCCGGGGTTAAGCCCCGGGCTTTCACATCCGACGCGACAAGCCGCCTACGAGCTCTTTACGCCCAATAATTCCGGACAACGCTTGCGCCCTACGTATTACCGCGGCTGCTGGCACGTAGTTAGCCGGCGCTTCTTCTGCAGGTACCGTCACTCTCGCTTCTTCCCTGCTGAAAGAGGTTTACAACCCGAAGGCCGTCATCCCTCACGCGGCGTCGCTGCATCAGGCTTTCGCCCATTGTGCAATATTCCCCACTGCTGCCTCCCGTAGGAGTCTGGGCCGTGTCTCAGTCCCAGTGTGGCCGGTCGCCCTCTCAGGCCGGCTACCCGTCGTCGCCTTGGTAGGCCATCACCCCACCAACAAGCTGATAGGCCGCGGGCTCATCCTTCACCGCCGGAGCTTTCCACACGGAGGTCATGCGACCCCGTGTCGTATCCGGTATTAGACCCCGTTTCCAGGGCTTGTCCCAGAGTGAAGGGCAGATTGCCCACGTGTTACTCACCCGTTCGCCACTAATCCACCACCGAAGCGGCTTCATCGTTCGACTTGCATGTGTTAAGCACGCCGCCAGCGTTCGTCCTGAGCCAGGATCAAACTCTCCGTGAATGTTTACCCGTAATCGGGTGACACTCGCGTTGAGCGGAACGAGCGGGCGGAATAAGCCCGCTACGTTCACAGCGTCCTCGCTGTGTATTGCCTACCGTCACACAAGATGTCGGCAGGACTTTCAAAGGAACCTCATCTCCCGGATGTTTCCGGTCGACGGGGTATCAACATATCTGGCGTTGACTTTTGGCACGCTGTTGAGTTCTCAAGGAACGGACGCTTCCTTTGTGCCTGTTTCACCAGGCTCTCCGGGCGCTTCCCTTCGGTCTTGCGTTTCCGACTCTATCAGATCCTTGCGGCCCCGATTTTCGCCGGTGCGTTTCCGCCTTTCGGCTTCTTCGCGTTTCCAACCTTACCAGATCCGTTTCCGTCTCCGGCCCCCTGTTGGAGCGGGGTTGGCCGCTTCGCTTTCGCTTTTCGGCCTTTCCGACTGTATCAGATCCGATTTCGTTCCGTTTCCGGTTCGAATTCAGTTCCGATTTCCTGTCGGGGTCACTACTTTAGCGGAATTCCTCGGTGACTCATAATCGAGTCCCGGTCCGAATTTCGGCATGCCGAAATTGTTCCCGGTGAGGGGCCGTGCAGTAGTGGTGTGCCGCGAAGCGGCGGGATGGTTGTCCGGGGCCTGCTGGCTCCGTGGCAACTCGGAGGACACTACACGAGGGGGTGAGGTTCTTCAAACTCCCGCCGGGCGCGGGGTGTGGGGGTACTTTGGGGTCCATGACTTCGCATGCGCTCGTACAGCTGTGGTGGCCCGCCTGACGGCGGCCGCCCCTTTGCGCATGCATGACCACGGCCGCCGCTTCGGCGGCCGTTCGCGTATCTCCATCTCGTAGCCGGCCGGTGAGTGCGGCGGTCCCGGACGGTGTTGGGAGAGATGGATGTTGGGTTCGCGGGCTACGGGTGTTGCTGGGCCTCGGGTCTTCAGTGGGGTGCAGCCGACGGGGCATCTGACGTTGGGGAACTACCTGGGGGCGATGCGGCGCTGGGTCGAGGTGGATCAGCGGCGGGGCGACGCGTTGTTCTGCGTGGTGGATCTGCATGCCCTGACCGTGGAGCACGATCCGGGGCGGGTGCGGCGGCTGACCCGGCAGGCGGCGACGCTGTTGCTGGCGGCGGGGCTGGATCCGGAGCGGTGCACGGTGTTCGTGCAGAGCCATGTGGATGAGCATGCGCGGCTGTCGTATCTGATGGAGTGCACGGCCTCCGACGGTGAGATGCGGCGGATGGTGCAGTACAAGGAGAAGTCGGCGCAGGTGGCGGCGCGGGGTGGGAGCGTGCGGCTGTCGTTGCTGACGTATCCGGCGCTGATGGCGGCGGACATCCTGGCGTACGGGACGCAGGAGGTGCCGGTGGGGGCGGACCAGACGCAGCATGTGGAGCTGACGCGGGATCTGGCGGTGCGGTTCAACCAGCGGTACGGGCCGACGTTCGTGGTGCCCAGGGCGACGCATCCGAAGGTGGCGGCGCGGGTGATGGACCTTCAGGAGCCGACGTCGAAGATGGGGAAGTCGGGGCAGGGGCGGAAGACGGGGGTGGTCTATGTGCTGGATGAGCCGGAGGTGGTGCGGAAGAAGGTCATGCGGGCGGTGACCGATGGGGGGAGTGAGGTGGCGTATGCGCCGGAGGAGCGGCCGGGGGTGGCGAATCTGCTGAATGTGCTGGCCGCGTGTACGGACGGGGATCCGCGGGAGCTGGCGGGGGCGTACGGGTCGTACGGGGCCTTGAAGAAGGACACGGCGGACACGGTGGTGGAGACGTTGCGGCCGGTGCGGGAGCGGCATGCCGCCCTGGCGGCGGACACGGGGTATGTCGATTCCGTGTTGCGGGGCGGGGCCGAGCGGGCCCGGTCGCTGGCGCGGCCGCGGGTGGACGCGGCGTATCGGGCCGTGGGGCTGCTGGCGTAGGTGGGACGGGCGGGGCGCGTGGTGTGGCGCCCCGCCCTTGGGTCAGCCGTTGCCGTAGGTCAGCCGTTGCCGGAGGCCAGTTCGCGGCTGCGGTCCCGGGCGGCTTCGAGGGCCGAGATCATGGCGGCGCGGACGCCGTGGTTCTCGAGTTCGCGGATGGCGTTGATGGTCGTGCCGGCCGGGGACGTGACGTTCTCGCGGAGGGTGACGGGGTGTTCGCCGCTGTCGCGGAGCATGACCGCGGCGCCGATGGCGGCCTGGACGATCAGGTCGTGGGCCTTGTCGCGGGGGAGGCCGAGGAGGATGCCGGCGTCGGTCATGGCCTCGACGAGGAAGTAGAAGTAGGCCGGGCCGGAGCCGGAGAGCGCGGTGGCGGCGTCCTGCTGGCTCTCGGGGACGCGGAGGGTCTTGCCGACGGTGGAGAAGATCTCCTCGGCGAGGGTGAGGTGGGCGGCCGTGGCGTGGGTGCCGGCGGAGATGACGGACATCGCCTCGTCGACGAGGGCGGGGGTGTTCGTCATGACCCGGACGACGGGGGTGTTGGTGGCCAGGCGTTCCTCGAAGTACGAGGTGGGGATGCCGGCGGCGCCGCTGATGACCAGGCGGTCGGCGGGGACGTGCGGGGCGAGCTCGGTCAGGAGCGTGCCCATGTCCTGGGGCTTGACCGTGAGGATCAGGGTGTCCGCGGACTCGGCGGCCTCGGCGTTGCTGACGGCCTCGACGCCGTAGCGGTCGTGGAGCGTCTTGGCGCGTTCCTGGCGGCGGGCTGTGACCAGCAGGTCGGAGGGGGCCCAGCCGCCTCGGATCATCCCGCTGAGCAGGGCTTCGCCGATTTTTCCGGTGCCGAGGACGGCGACCTTCTGGGTCATGCTGCGGTTCACCTCGCCGATGGTGCCTGATCGGTTACGCGGTCATCCTCGCACCTGGTGGCGCGGGGTGCCGGGGCGTATCGAGGGCCGGACGCGTCAGGCCGTGCGGCGGCGGAGGGTGGCGGCGCCGAGGGCGAGGACGAGCAGGGCGCAGCCGCTGACGATGAGGGTGTCGCGGACGAAGTCGGTGGTGATGCCCGGGTGGTGGAGGACCTCGGCCATGCCGTCGACGGCGTAGGACATGGGGAGGACGTCGGAGAGGGCTTCCAGGGCCGGCTGCATGGTGGCGCGGGGGGTGAAGAGGCCACAGAGCAGGAGCTGGGGCATCAGGACGGCGGGCATGAACTGGACGGCCTGGAATTCGGAGGCGGCGAACGCCGAGACGAAGAGGCCGAGGGCGGTGCCCAGAAAGGCGTCGAGGACGGCCACCAGGAGGAGCAGCCAGGGGGAGCCGGTGACGTCGAGGCCGAGGAGCCAGACGGACAGGGCCGTGACCAGGGCGGACTGGAGGGCTGCCAGGAGGCCGAAGGCGAGGGCGTAGCCGGTGAGCAGGTCGGCCTTGCCCAGGGGCATGGCGAGCAGGCGTTCCAGGGTGCCGGAGGTGCGTTCGCGGAGGGTGGCGATGGAGGTGACCAGGAACATCGTGATCATCGGGAAGATGCCGAGGAGGGAGGCGCCGATGGTGTCGAAGGTCTCCGGGCGGGCGTCGAAGACGTAGCGGAGCAGGGTGATCATCGCGCAGGGGACGACGAGGAGCAGCGCGAGGGTGCGGGGGTCGTGGCTCAGCTGTCTCAGGACGCGGGCGGCGGTGGCCAGGGCGCGGGACGGGGAGAGCGGCGGGGTCGTGGCGGGGTGGGGTGCGGGGGTGGTCATCGGGCCGACTCCTCGGGGGTGGGCTCCGGCTGCGGGGCGGCGGCCTCGTCGACGAGGTGGAGGAAGGCGGCCTCGACGGTGGGCGAGCCGGTGCGCTCGCGCAGGGCGTCGGGGCCGTCGGCGGCGAGGATGCGGCCCTCGCGCATCAGGAGGAGGTGGTGGCAGCGCTCGGCCTCGTCCATGACGTGGGAGGAGACGAGGAGGGTGGTGGCGCGGGTGGCGGCGAGGGTGTGGAAGAGGTTCCACAGGTCGCGGCGGAGGACGGGGTCGAGGCCGACGGTGGGCTCGTCGAGGACGAGGAGTTCCGGGGCGCCGAGGAGGGCCACGGCGAGGGAGACGCGGCTGCGCTGGCCGCCGGAGAGCCGTCCGGCCAGGGTGTCGGCGTGCCGGGTGAGGTCGACGTCCTCGATGGTGCGGGTGACGGTGGCACGGCGGGCGGCGCGGGCGGCGCGGCCGGGGTGCAGTACGGCGGCGAAGTAGTCGAGGTTCTGGCGGACGGTGAGGTCGTCGTATACGGCCGGGTCCTGGGTGACGTAGCCGATGCGGGGGCGCAGGCGGGGGTGGCCGGCGGGGTGGCCGAGGACGTCGAGGGTGCCGGTGAGGTGGGCCTGGGTACCGACGACGGCTCGCATGAGGGTGGTCTTGCCGCAGCCCGAGGGGCCGAGGAGGCCGGTGATCCGGCCGCGGGGGATGTCGAAGGCGAGGTCGTCGAGGACGGTGTGGCCGCCTCGTACGACGGTGAGGTGGTGGGCGTGGACGGCGGGGGCCGTGCCGGAGGGGGCGGTGGGGGCGGCCGGGGCGCGGGAGTGGCGCAAAAAATTCATCACGCGATGAATAGTCCTGGCGGGTGGCGTGCCCGTCAAGCGGTGCGGGCGGACTTCCGTGCCGTGGGGCGTGTGCGGGGCCGGGTCGCGCGCCGGCGGGCGCCGGGGCGATCGGAGCTGATCGTTCCTTTTCGACAGTTCCGGGTTTACATGGCGGTTACATACCGAGTTGCGACGGGACGTGTCCTCTTGGACAGAATGGAGGGCACTGTCCAGCCACACCGAAACGCGCCGGAACGCGCCGGAACCGGAAGGGGCGATGATGGCCGGCAGTCATTTCTGTGGCCGCGGTCGCGGCCGGTTCCTGTTGTTCGTCGTGGCCGTCCTGGCGGCGGCCCTCGTATTTCCGGCGGGTGCCGGGGGTGGCTACGGGGAGGCGTCCGGCGCGAGCGCGGCGGCCGCGCGGACGGCGGCCGGCGGGTCCGGCCCCGGCGCCCCGGCCGCCGCCCCGGTGGCGCTGGACACCCATGACCATCCGGAGACCGCCACCGACCGCGTGCGGCCGCGCCGCGGCGGACGGCCGGCGGCCGCGGTGTCCGCGCCGCCGCCGCTGTCCACGCCCCTGTCGACCGCCTCCCCGGCGCGCGAACCCGCCGGGCTGCCCGCGTCCGTACCGCTGACCGGGCAGCAGGCCGTCCCGTTGTCGAGATCCGGCGAACTGCCGGGCCGACTGCTCGTCTTCCGCTGCTGAGAGTCACGAGCCGAACGACGCTCCCGGGCTTCCCCCGCCCGCGCATTTCCGACGGATCCAGCCGTCACCTTCACGGCGCCACGTGGCGCGCGCCCCGCTGCGCGCCGCCGCGTCGCGCGCCACCGCATCCCGTCACGCTGGAGGCACTCTCATGCAGAAATCCCGGCAGATGTTCCCGCGTCTCACGGCCCGCATAGCCGCGCGCCGCTCCCAGCCCCCGTCCGCACGACTGTCCCCGCGCCGGTCCCCCTGGCACTTCGCCACCTGGCGGGCCGACTTCACCGCATCGCTCGTCGTCTTTCTCGTCGCCGTCCCGCTGTGCGTGGGGGTGGCCGTCGCATCCGGGGTGCCGGCCGAGCTGGGGCTGATCACCGGGATCGTCGGGGGGCTGCTCACCGGGCTGCTGCCCGGCAGCAGTCTCCAGGTCAGCGGGCCGGCCGCCGGGCTGACCGTGCTGGTCTACGAGGCCGTGCGGGAGTACGGGCTCGGCGCTCTGGGGGTGCTGGTGCTGGCCGCCGGGGTGCTGCAGCTGGCCATGGGGGCGCTGCGGCTGGGGCGGTGGTTCCGGGCGATTTCCGTTGCGGTGGTGCAGGGCATGCTGGCGGGGATCGGACTGGTGCTGATCGCCGGGCAGTTGTACGCGCTGATGGATGCCAAGGCGCCCGGAAACGGTCCGGCCAATGTGGCCGGGCTGCCGGGGCTCGCGGCCGAGACCGCCGGGTCCGGGCCGGGGCTGGCGGCGCTGGCGGTGGGCGTGGCGACCATCGGCGTGCTGCTGCTGTGGCCGCGCTGGCGGCGGGCGGCGGAGGTGCTGCCCGCTCCGCTGGTGGCGGTGGTGCTGACGACGGCGGTCGTGGGCGTCCTGGATCTGCCGGTGGCGCGGGTCGAGGTGCAGGGGCTGCTGGAGGCCGTGCAGCCGCCGGGCGGGGCGGACTTCGCCCGGCTGGCGGAGGCGGGGGCGATCGCCGGCGCGCTCGGCACGGTGCTCGCGTTCGCGCTGATCGCCTCGGCGGAGTCGCTGTTCAGCGCGGCCGCGGTGGACCGGCTGCACGACGGGCCGCGTACCGAGTACGACAAGGAGCTGATGGCGCAGGGCGCGGGCAATGCGGTGTGCGGGCTGCTCGGGGCGCTGCCGATGACGGCCGTGATCGTGCGCAGCGCCACCAATGTGCGGGCGGGCGCGCGGACCAAGGCCTCGCGGGTGCTGCACGGTGTCTGGCTGCTGGTGTTCGCGGCGGCGTTCCCGGCGGCCCTGGGCGTGGTGCCGGTCGCGGCGCTGGCCGGCGTCCTGGTGCATGCGGGCTGGAAGCTGATCCCGGTGCGCGAGCTGCGCCCGCTGTGGCGCGAGCACCGGGGCGAGGCGGTGGTGCTGATGGCGACGGCGCTGGCGATCATGGCCACCAACATGTTCGAGGGGGTGCTGCTGGGGCTGCTGATGGCGGTCGCCAAGTCGGCGTGGGAGACCTCGCACGTCCACCTGGAGATCGCGGGCACGGAGGAGTCCGGGGAGACTCCCCCGTCCGGCCGGCCCCTGTGCGTACGGGCGGTCGGGCATGCCACCTTCCTGCGGCTGCCGAAGCTGCTCGACCAGTTGGAGGCGCTGCCCCGGGACCGGGAGATCGAGCTGGACCTGTCCGGGCTGCGGCACCTCGACCACGCCTGCGCGGCCGCGCTCGGCAACTGGTCGGAGCAGCGCCGTCCGGGGCGGAACGCCTCGTTGCACAACAGCCGCTAAACGGAAAGGAACGGCGTTCGGGCAGAAACCGCCGTAGGGTCGGGAGACTTGTCGATCACCGACCCTAGGAGTGCTGTGACGACCCGCCGGCCCCTGCGCTACTGCGGTGCGACCGCAGCGCTGTCCGTCGCCCTGCTGCTGTCCTCCTGTACGGGCGGAACGGCGTCCTTCACGGGAAAGGCGGGCGCCGGCGGGGTCGGCGACCCGCTCTTCCCGGCACTCGGCAACGGCGGCTATCAGGTCACCCACTACGGGCTCACCCTCGACTACGACGTCAAGAAGCGGTATCTGGACGCGACCGCCCGCATCACCGCCGAGGCCACGCAGAACCTGACGTCGTTCAGCCTCGATCTCCAGGGGCTGAAGGTGTCCGGAGTGCAGGTCGGCGGCAAGGACGCGGACTTCTCCCGCAAGGGGCACAAGCTGCGGATCACGCCGGCGACGGGGCTCAGGAAGGGCGCGACATTCCGTACGACCGTCACCTACAGCGGGACGCCGCAGGAGGTGACGGACCCGGACGAGTCGACGGAGGGGTGGGTCAAGACCGCCGACGGCGCCTTCGTCTCCGGGGAGCCGGAGGGGTCCATGGCCTGGTTCCCGAGCAACAACCACCCCAGCGACAAGGCCACTTACGACTTCACGATCACCGTGCCGAAGGGCTACACGGCCGTCGCCAACGGGGAGCTGCGGTCGCAGAAGACCGCCGACGGCCACACGACGTTCATCTGGCACAACGGCCAGCCGATGGCCAGCTATCTGGCGACCGCCGGCATCGGGCACTTCCGCTTCACCGTGGACCGGATGCCTGACGGGCTGCCGCTGTACGAGGCGGTGGACCCGGCGGAGGCGGCCGACAGCGCGGAGGCGCTGAGCAGGCTCCCGGAGATCATCACCTGGGAGAAGAAGCTGTTCGGCCCGTACCCCTTCCGCTCCGCGGGCGCGATCGTCGACAACACCCCGCCGCGGATCGACTGGCTGGCCCTGGAGAGCCAGACCAAGCCGGTCTACGCGGGGGCGCCGGACACCGAGACCGTGGTGCACGAGATGGCCCACCAGTGGTTCGGCGACTCGGTCACGCCGAAGACCTGGCAGGACGCCTGGCTCAACGAGAGCTTCGCGACCTACACCGAGTGGCTGTGGGCGGAACGCGAGGGCGGCCCCACCCCCCAGGAGCAGTTCGACGAGCTCTACAAGCTGGGCAAGAAGGACCCGCTCTGGAAGTTCCCGCCCGGCAAGCCCGGCAAGCCCCAGAACGTCACCGCCGACCCCGTCTACTACCGCGGCGCGATGCTGCTCCAGCAGCTGCGGGACGCCGTCGGCGACAAGACCTTCTTCAAGATCCTCAAGGAGTGGCCCGCCAAGTACCGCTACGGCAACGCCGATGCCGCGGACTTCATCGCCTTCTGCCAGGAGCGGACCGACAAGGACCTGACGGACCTCTTCGACGTCTGGCTCTACGGGAAGGGCAAGCCGGACCGGACGTTCTGAGGCACTCCCCCGCCCCTCACAGCCGGTCGAAGTCCAGATGCCCGAGCTTGTCGGGGTTGATGACGGCGTCCACCTCCGTGATCCGCCCGTCGTGGACGGTGAAGGCGAGGACGCCCTCCTGGTCGCCCGCGGCGCCCGCGTAGACCAGCCCGGTGGCGCCGTTGACGTCCCGCAGCGCGACCCGCATCGTCGACGGGTCGTAGCCGCGGGCGACCAGGCCGAGCGCGTAGCGGGCGACCTTTTCGCGGCCCAGGACCGGGCGGCGGGCGGCGGACACCTTGCCGCCGCCGTCGGAGCGCCAGATGACCTCCGGGTCGAGTACGGACAGCAGCGCCTCGAAGTCGCCGCCCATGACGGCGGACAGGAACGCCTCCACGGTGCGCCGGTGTTCCGCCCGGTCGACGGTGCGGCGCGGGGCCTCGGCGCGCACCCGTCGGCGGGCGCGGGAGGCGAGCTGGCGGACGGATTCGGGGGTGCGGCCGACCGCCTCGGCGATCTCCGGGAAGGGGACCGCGAAGACGTCGTAGAGGATGAAGGCGGTGCGTTCGGCGGGGGTGAGGCGTTCCAGGACGGTCAGCAGGGCCATGCCGACGGATTCGTCGAGGGTGACCCGGTCCTCGGGGGCGGCCCCGGTGGCGTCGGCGGGTGCGTCGGCGAGCAGCGGCTCCGGGAGCCAGGGCCCGACGTACAGCTCGCGGCGGGCGCGGGCCGAGCCCAGCAGGTCGTAACAGATGCGGCTGACCACGGTGGTGAGGTAGCCGCGCGGATTGGCCACCGGCGGGTCGTCGGGCAGCGCCTGCCAGCGCAGCCAGGCCTCCTGTACGGCATCGTCGGCGTCGCTGACGGTGCCCATGATCCGGTAGGCGACGGCCCACAGGCGGCTGCGCTGCTCCTCGAAGCGGGCGAGGCGGTCGCCGCCGGGGATGCTCTGGGTGTCGTGTGCGTCCGTCACGGGGTGCTCCTCTGCCTCGTCCGACTCGTCTGACTCGTCTGCCTCGCCGGTACCTCCGGCTCGTTCGGCGCTTTCGCCCCGTTGGGCCTTCGGTGCCTTCGTTGCCTTCGTCGCCCTTAGGACGACGCGGCCGGGCGGAGTGTGACAGTGAGGTCGACGCCGTACCGCTCCTGGACGATGCCGTCCGGGAAGACGTCCAGGAGGGCGGCGCGTTCGTCCTCCAGGATGGCGGCGGCGGTGACGGTGTCGAGGACGGCGAACTGGGAGTGGCTGCCGAGCATCGAGATGTGGGTGTCGAGGGGCACCGGCCGGGTCCAGTCCGCGGCCCGGAAGGCGGGCCGCAGGCCGTGGCGGCGGAACAGCGTGTCGGGGTCGTCCGTGATGCGGTGGCGGTCGTAGCCGAACAGCCGACGGGCGAGCCGGGCGTCCTGGTCGGCGGCCCAGCCGGTCTCCCGGTACGGGATGTTCCACCACAGGGCGAGCGCGCCGCCGGGGCGGAGCACCCGCATCGCCTCGGGGACCGAGCGGGCCGGGTCGGTCCAGTGCCAGGCCTGGGCGTAGCAGACGAGGTCGAAGGCGGCGTCGGCGAACGGCAGGGCGTCGCCGCTCGCGCGGACCAGCGGGGTGGCGGGGAGGTCGGCGCGCAGCTGCGCGGCCATGCCGGCGCCCGGTTCCACGGCCGTGACGTCGGCGCCGCGGGCGGCCAGCAGCCGGGTGGCGATGCCGGTGCCGGCGCCGACGTCCAGCACCCGGGCGCCCTTCAGGGAGCGGCCGGAGCGCTCCTCGATCGCGTCGAAGAGCTCCGGAGGGTAGCCGGGGCGGGATGCCGCGTACTGGGCCGCCACCGCATCGAAGGACCGGGAGCGGGCGGCGCGGGTGGACGACCAGGGCTGCTGGGGCTGCTGGGGTTGCTTGGGGTGCTGGGGCTGCTCGGGGTCTTGGGACTGTGGAGGCTGTGGGGGCATGCGGGTCATCCTGCCGTCGAGTGCGGGGCCCGGCCCGGAATTTTGCGAAAGGTATGCCCCTCCGGCTGCTGTGCATTTTCCGCCGGCAGGCGGGGCGATTGCGTTTCTCGTGAGGGGCGGTGCCCCGTGGGCGCTGGGCGGAAGGAGATCTTTCCCTTTTCTTGATGTCCGGCGACTCGGCGGGCCGCTGCGACATACTCCGCCTGAAGAATTGATGCTCGGGCCCATAGCCGCGCCGACCGCGCGGTGGAGGGCCCCATCAGACCCAATCCTCTTCCCTCACCACGCAGTTCACAGGGCGGCCGGGGAGAGGCCGGAGAGAGTAAGAGGTCGATGTGCGCGCACGGGGTATCAACTACGACACCGGATTTCTGCCCGGTGAAGAGCTTTCCCGCAAGAGCTTCACCGAGGAGGCCGTACAGCGGGACATGGCGGCGATCGCCCATGAACTGCACTGCACCGCGGTACGGATTTCGGGCGGGCACCCCGAACGCCTGAGTGTGGCGGCCCGCCATGCCGCCGAGGCCGGCCTGGAGGTGTGGTTCGCGCCGTTCCCGGTGGATCTCGGGGTGGCCGAGCTGCTGCCGTTCTTCGCGGACTGCGCGGAGCGGGCCGAGGCCGTCCGGGCGGCCGGGGCCGAGGTGGTGTTCGTCGCCGGATGCGAGATGAGCGCTTTCTGCCACGGGTTCATTCCGGGGGAGACATACGGGGAGCGACTGCAGGCGATGGTGACCGGCGACCAGGACTGGTGGATGTCGCTGGGGCCCATACGGGAACGGCTCAACGGCTTTCTCGCGGAGGTGGCCGAGGCGGTCCGGGGCCGGTTCGGTGGCCGGATCACCTATGCCTCGGGGCCGTGGGAGGCCATCGACTGGCGGCCGTTCGATGTCGTCGGCGTGGATGCGTACCGGGCCGCGTACAACGCCGGCACGTTCCTGGACGAGCTGCGCGGGCACTTCGCCCACGGCAAGCCGGTCGCGGTGACGGAGTACGGCACCTGCGCCTACCGGGGTGCGGGCGAGCTGGGCGGGATGGCCTGGCGGCCGCCGCAGGGCGCGGTGCCGGACGAGGGCGAGCAGGTGCGCTATCTGACGGAGCTGCTGGACATCTTCGAGGCGGAGGGGGTGGATACGGCGCTGTGGTTCACCTTCGCCGGGTTCGGCAAGGTGGCGGACGGCGGCGATCCGTCCTCGGGCGAGGACCTCACGTCGTACGGCGTGGTGCGGATGGTCGGCCCGGAGCGGTGGGAGCCGCGGGCGGTGTTCCACACCATGGCGGAGCGGTACCGGCGCGGCGTCGAGCGCTAGGGGCCCGTCCAGCGGCGAGCGCCAGGGGACCGTCCGATGGGCGCCGCCCGACGAGCCGGGGCCTAGCGGCGCTTCTTCCCCTTCGGGCGGGGCTTCTTCGCGGCCGGGTTGCCGGTACGGGAGTTCCGTCGCCGCTCGTGGCGCTCGCGGGCTGCGGTGTACTCGGCGCGGCGCAGCTTCTCGCCGGGGGCTTCGACGAGGCTGCGGCAGAAGTAGGCCAGCAGCGAGCCGATGAAGCCGATGAGCATCAGGCTCTGGGCGGACTTGTCGGCGGCGCTCTCGCTCGAAGGGTCGGGGCGCTTCCCGAACCCCTCCCAGGTGCGGCGGAAGGCGAGGGCGCTGCAGATGGCGAATCCGGCGACGACGAGGACGCTGACGAGCGGGCCGACGTTGCCGAACTCCAGGCCCTGGAAGGCGAAGCGCAGGATGAGCGCACCGAGGGCGGCGAGCGCGAGCGAGCCCACCGCGACGGCGGCGCGGCGCAGTGCGTAGCCGCCGTCGTGATGGACCCAGGTGGTGCCGAAGAAGCGGATTTCCTCGGGCTGCGGGCCGCCGGTGGCCGCGCCGCCGTCCCGCTCCGGGCCGCCGGGTGCCGTGTGCGCTTCGCTCATGGCATCGATTATCCCCGGCGACCGGTCGCCGTCGGCCGGTGCGGCGGGGCGGCGCGGATCGGCCGGCGCGGCCGGTGCGGCGCGGCTCAGCTGGAGCAGCGCGGCGCGACCGGGCCGCTGCTGCCCGTCCGGACATACGCGTCGGAGACGTACTGGCCGGGCCCGATGCTGTCCCAGATGTCCGTGGTGCCGTAGGGGCCGGTGATCCGCTGGCCGCGTCGCTGGCACTGGATCTGGATCCAGGCGCCGCCCGGCAGCTTCCGGACGACCGAGGCGGCGGTCGAGGGGCCGCTGCGGACCTTGAGCTGCTGCCCGGGGGCGATCTGGTAGGTGCGGCGGGTGGCGGCGGCCTGGACGACGGGCGCGTCGGAATCCGTGGCGGTTTCCTTCTCGGACCGCACGCCGGACGCCGGGCCGGCCCCCGTGCCGGACGCCGGGCCGGAGCCCAGGTCGGAGTCCAGATCCCCGACGAGCGCATCCAGGTCCGGGAAGTGCCGATGATCCTCAGTGGTCATTTCGCGTTCCCCCGTATGTGACTTTTGCGTGGTTGATATGTGGCGAGTATGTGATGCGTACGCGATCCGTCGATACCCGTGGCTCTGGGCATTTTCGGACGCGCAACGCGCACGCTAGCAAGCCTCGTTCATCTCGTACGTGTCATCGACTAGGCTCCGCGCGTCGCACCTGCGACCGAATTGCATGGGTAGGACACGGGGGTGGAACAATGCCGCCGCTGCGTAATTCCGGGGACGGCCCGGAAGCGGAGCGTCCGGAATACGCCGGTCAATATCGCCTGGAGGCACGGCTGGGCTCCGGCGGTATGGGCGTGGTGCATGTGGCGCGCTCATCTTCCGGGTTGTCGCTCGCGGTCAAGGTCATTCACGCCGAGTTCGCCCAGGACTCGGAGTTCCGGGCGCGGTTCCGGCAGGAGGTGGCGGCCGCGCGCCGGGTCAGCGGGGCTTTTACGGCGCCCGTCGTGGATGCCGATCCGGATGCGGAACGGCCCTGGATGGCCACCCTCCACATTCCCGGCCCCACCCTTTCCGACCATGTGAAACGGAACGGGCCGCTGGCGCCCAACGAGGTACGGAAGCTGGCCGCGGGACTCGCCGAGGCGCTGCGTGACATCCACCGCGCCGGGGTCGTCCACCGCGATCTGAAGCCGTCGAATGTGCTGCTGGCCGCCGACGGCCCGAAGGTCATCGACTTCGGAATTTCCCGGCCGTCGGACAGCGAAATGCGCACCGAGACCGGCAAGTTGATCGGTACTCCGCCGTTCATGGCGCCCGAGCAGTTCCAGCGGCCGCGCGAAGTGGGGCCGGCGGCGGATGTGTTCGCGCTGGGTTCGGTGCTGGTGCATGCCGCCACCGGGAGCGGGCCGTTCGACTCGGACAGCCCGTATCTGGTGGCGTATCAGGTCGTGCACGACGAGGCGGATCTGACGGGGGTGCCGGAGGAACTGGCGCCGCTGATCGAAAGCTGCCTGGCGAAGGATCCGGCGGACCGGCCGACGCCCGGCGAGCTGATGGAGCTGCTGCACACCGAGATCCATACGGAGCTGGACCTCGGCCTGCCCCCGGTCCCCACGGCGTCCACGTCGCCCGCGCACCGGCCGGTCTCCGCGTCCCCGCGCATACCGGCCCAGCGGCAGCCGGCGGGCGCCGCCTCCGCCCCGTCCCCCGCCGAGACCACCCATGTACGCGCCCGCACGGCCCTGCCACCGGACCCGCCCGAGGAGACCGGAGGGGACGGAAGGAACGGAAGCAGCGGACGGGCCGGACGGGAAGCAGGCGCCGCCGCAGGAAAGTCGCGCCGCTGGCCGGTATGGGCGGCGGTGGCGCTGCTGATCGCCGGGTCCGGTGTCTTCGCGGGCGTACGGGCCCTGTCGTCCGGCGACGACTCCGGCCTCCAGACCCGCCCGCCGCAGGCCGAGGCCGCGATCCGCCCCTGGCACACCACGGTCGTCCAGCGTTCCCCCGGCCACCGTTCCGAGCTGCCGTTCTGCGCGGCCGGCCCGGGTGCGGTCTTCTGCTCGCTGTCCGGGCTGCGGGCCGGCCGCTTCGACGCCGACACCGGGCGGGCGTCCTGGCGCCGCGACGCCAAGGTCGCGCTCCGCACCGACGCGCCGCCGAGGGCACCGGTGCTGTCCGGCGGGCTGCTGTACGTCTGGACCGCCGACGGCAAGCGGCTGGAGGCGCTCGACCCGTCGGCCGAGGGGACGGGCGCCACGCGCTGGAGCCAGGACCTGGCCGGATACGAGGTGGCGGCCGTCATCGGCAACCGAGTGCTGCTGTCCGCCGGCGACGGCACGGTGACCGCGCTGGACAGCACCACCCACCGGCAGAGCTGGCGCAAGCGCTACCCCGCGCACACCCCGGCGACGTTCTTCTCCTACGGCGACCCGCACACCGCCTACGCCGTCGGCCTCACCCCCGACAGCAAGGGCACCCAGGTCACCGCGATCGACCTGAAGGACGGCGCGGTCCGCTGGGCGCGGCGCCTGCCCGGCTCGCTGACCCCCGCCGGTGTCGGCTCGTCCGGCGCGCTCTATTTCACCGCCGCCGACCCCATGCAGCCCATGACCACCACCGCCGTCGTCCGCTACGACCCGGGCACCGGCCGCCCGCGCCGCATCCCGCTGGACAGCCCGCTCGACGGCCTCGTGACGGCCGCGGTCCACGGCGAGACGGTCTACGTCCTCGCCGAGGGCGGCTCCCTTCAGGCCGTCGGCGCACGGAAGTGGAGCACCGAGACGTCGGTCAGCCGCGCCTCGACGCCCGTACTGAGCGGCGACCGGCTCTACTTCACCGCACCGGACGGCCGCCTGCTGGCCGTCGACACCCGCACCGGCACGCTGCTCGGCCAGACCCCGCCCCGTCTGGCGGCCGACCGGCACAACGGCTACCTCGACGTCCTGCCCGCTCCGGTGCTCGACGCCCGCCACGGCCGGATCTTCGCGTCGGCGCCCGACGGCACGGTCTTCGCCGCACCGACCAAGGACCCCGCCCGCTGGTGACGCCCGGCACCGCGGTCAGCCCGCTGCCGTAAGGGGCCACGCGCCCCATTGTTCGCCGGCGCCGACGCCGACGAAGGCGCCGGGATCCGCCTCGTGGCAGGGACAGGCGCAGACCTCCCAATGGACGCCGGGGGCCGAGGTGATCTCGGGCCCCGGCGTCCCCTTGTTGCAGGCCGCGTGGGTCCCGATATGGCAGGCCGGTGAGACGTACGGCGCCAGGATGTACGGCCGTACGAGCCGCGGGGTGTCCACGAACAGCCCCCCGTCGGCCGCATCGCGCGCGTACGGACTCCTGTGCCGCGGCAGCCGCCGACGGCGCCGGGGGCCCGGCGCGGGCTCCGGCTCCGGTACGGCGGCGGCGCGGTGCCTCCCGTACGCGGGGAAGAGCCGCACGAGCACGGCCCGTACGAGCCGCCGCCCGCTCACCGCTCCGCCGCTTTCCGGAGCACGGCGATCAGCCGGTGGGCCGTCTCCAGATTGCAGCGCCCCAACTCGACCAGCGCGCGGGGCTGTACGTGACTCAGCCAGACCGGGTCGACGCCGAGCGACGGCAGCACGATGCCGACCTGCTGGAGTGCGGCCGCCAGCTCATCGCAGGCCGCGTGCGCTTCGCTGTGGGGTTCTGTGGTCATTTGGTGCCGCTCCCGGTTGTCGTTTCCCTGCGTCGCACGCCGGACGCTGACTACCGTGAGTGGTCCGGCCATCACGAGAATGGACCGGCAAAAGGGCGCAACCCGCCACATGCGGCTCGTAGCTCCGCGCCCTGGGCGCTTGTTCCACACGTTCCCCGGAGGAGGTCGCATGCCGCCCAGAAGTGTCGTCACCGGACGAAGCACGGACCCGCGTCGACGATTCGCGGAGGAGCTGCGATTACTGCGCACGCGGAGAGGCGAGAGCCTGCGCCAGCTCGGCAGCGCGCTGGGGTGGGACGCGTCCCTGTTCGGGAAGATGGAACGCGGCCAGACGATCGGAGGCCCGGAGGTCGCCGAAGCGCTCGATCAGCATTACGGGACGCCTGGATTGCTGCTGGCGCTTTGGGAGTTGGCGGCGGCGGATCCTACGCAGTTCAAGGAGCGGTACCGCCGGTACATGCTTCTGGAATCCGAAGCGGCGAGCCTCTGCCACTACGGAGTCAGCACCGTTCACGGGCTGCTCCAGACGGAGGGCTACGCACGGGCCCTGCTCACGGCAGGTGGCATCAGCGGCGACGCACTGACACGGCAGGTGGATGCGCGCATAGGGCGCCGCGAAGTACTGCACGCAGAAGGCGCGGCGCAGTTCCGCACCATCCTGTCCGAAGCCGTCCTGCGCACGCCGCTGGGCGACGCCAGCGAGTGGCGTCAGCAGCTTGAGCACCTCATGGCCATGGGGGAGCAACCGAACGTCACCGTTCAGGTCGTGCGGTACGAGGTCGGGCTGCACGCCCTGTCGAACACCGACACCATGCTCCTGCGGCTCCCCGGCGGCCCCACCGTGGCTTGGGTGGAGACCGGATATTCGGGCGAACTCGTCCAGGAATCGGAACCAGTTGAGCGTCTGCAACGCGCGTACGATGCGGTGCGGGACCTGGCGTTGAGCCCGGCCGACTCACGGAAGTTCATCAACCAGACGTTGGAGGAAGTGCCGTGCGAACCATCGACCTGAGCACCGTCACCTGGCGCAAGAGCAGCTACAGCAACCAGGACGGCGGCGCCTGCATCGAGGTCTCCGACGACTTCCTCGCCACCGCCACCTGGCGCAAGTCCAGCTACAGCAACCCGGACGGCGGCCAGTGCATCGAGGTAGCCGACAACCACCCCGCCCTCGTCCCCGTCCGCGACAGCAAGGACCCCCACGGCCCCGCGCTCGTCTTCCCCGCGGCCGCCTGGTCCTCGTTCGTCACCACCGTCAAGGGCAGTGAACTGCCCGACGCCTGACGCCCCAAGCCCCAAAACCGGCCCCCGTCGCTACCGCGGCGGGGGCTGGCTCCGCGGTTTCCCGTTCCGTCAACCAAGATCCCTTGACCCCTGGGTCACAGCCTCGGGAGCATCGAGGCAACGCCGCGAACCAGCGGCACGGCAGAGGGGGACGGTGACCATGAAGGTGACCAAGCTCGTCAGTTCCTGCGACAAGAAGGACTGCCCGACGCTGTACGCGACGGACCGTGACACGCTCCTGGTACAGGGGGAAACCCCGGCCAACCACGGCTTACGGATTCCCGCTCACGAAACCCTCGTGGAGATCCCGATTGACCTCATCCGGAAGGCCATCCGTGACCAGCTCATCTAAGACCCTCGGAGATCTCTTCGACACATTCGAGCGAGAGGCATTCCGGCTGGAAACCCTGGACGACTACAGCAACTCCGGGAATGTCGACGCCTATCGAATTTTCCTGGCCGGCCAACCTCAGCCGCAGGACTACAACTCCCGATGGGTGGGCGAGGTCAAGTCGCACACGAGTCAGGGAAAGCGCATGTATCGCGTGCACATCCTGACCCGCCCGCTGACGAACTATCTCAGGTACGAGCTCGGGTGGGGCTATCAGAAGAACATGACCGGCGGGGAAGAGTTCTTCATCCTCGACGTCACCGAACAGCCCAACCCTCTGGCGGACGTCCCAGATTTCTGGCTCTTCGATGCGGAGAGCGCCGCCGCCATGCGCTACGACGATCACGGCGCGTTTCTAGGGGCGGACGTGCTGCCGCCTGACCGCGCGGCAGAGTTCGTCGGTTACCGGGACGAGGCGCTTGCACGCGCGGTGCCCTTCACCGACTGGTGGGCCAAGCACGGCGAGTGAATAGAGCACAGCTCGGGGCCGCGCTGCGGGCACTACGCTTGGCATCCAAGAAGGAGGCCAAGGCGGTGGCCCGCAGCGCACTCATGTCGCCGTCCAAACTTTCCAAGATCGAAAATGCCAAGCTGTCGCCGAGCCCGGCCGACGTCGAACGAATCCTGAGCGCAATCGGCGTATCGGATGAGGTCAAAGCGGAGTACGCGAACGCGGCACGCGCCGCCGCGACCGAGGTGACCGCCTGGCGAATACTGCATCGGGCAGGCCTCCACAAGGGCCAGCAGGCCACCCAGGCGCTCGAAGCGCAGATGACCACGCTTCGGCTCTTCCAATCGGCCCTGGTTCCCGGACTGCTCCAGACACCGGAATACATCAAGGCCATTCTGCAGCGTCACGATCTGAGCGAAGGGTCCCTGGCACGCACCATCGCCGGGAGAATTGATCGTCAGGGAGTCCTCTACGCCGGCACCAAATCATTGCACTTCATTATCACGGAGCCGGTTCTCCGATGGAGAATCGCATCGCCACAGATGATGGCCGCTCAGCTCGACCGGATCGTCTCCATCTCCCGGCTACCCCACGTGGATATACGGATTGTTCCCCTCACCGTGCAGCAAAACGATGTAGCGAACCACTCTTTCGTCATCCGGGACGACCGGATGGTGACCGTCGAAACGGTTCACGCAGAGGTGACCGTAACCGACCCACGGGACGTCCAGCTCTACGTTCGGAAGTTCCAGGGTTTCGAGGAGATAGCCCTGTCGGGCGAAGGAATGCGCGACATGCTCGAACGCATCAGGGACGAATTCTTGCGGGAACAGGAAACAGGCTAGGCCGGGTGCCGACCGCTGCCGAAGATAAATCCGTGCCGACAGACGGTCGGCACCCGGCAGACGACCAGGAAGGCACACCGATGCAGAACGGAACCGACCTGTACGCGCTCGACATCGATGGCGCCGCATTCACCACGGCATGCGGCGGCAACACCCACCCGGACGGGGAATCCTGCGTCACCCTCGCTCGAATCGGCCCGGATGCCTGGGCAGTTGGTGACAGCAAGCGACCGGGCCGGGAGCCGCTCCGGTTCACCACGGCGGAACTGGACGCGGCCGGTCTCGACCCGGCGCGGTTCGGGCTCCCGGCCTGACCGGCCCCTCAGCCCCGCCGGCCCCGGCCCTTCATCGAGGGGCCGGATCGGCGGGTCCCCTCACCACATCGAGCCGAACGGGACGACTGTGCACCACCACGGCTATCTCTGGACGGGCCCGAAACAACGCTTCGACGAAGAGGGCGTACGGCGGCCTCCACGCCCCGAGTCGCCTCCCGCAGCAGCACCGGACGACGGGGAACGCCACCGGTTGCAAGAACGGCATCGGGAAGCCGTAGCGGAATTCCCACGTACCAACCTGCCGCCCATCGAAACAGCCCACTGGCTCATGAAGCCCCGAACCTCCGTCCTGGGGACGTGGGAAGAGGCGGACGAGGCGGCGGCCTGGCTCGGGGAACAACTGACGGCGTACGCCACTCGCTTCGACTCCGGCGCCCACCGGAAGGCACCCCACCTGGCCATGCTCGTCAGCTCTGCCACCGAGCGGCTCGGCTGGGGTGGGGACGTGTCCCTCGGCTTCTACCTGGAACGCCCGTCGTTCCTGTCGCTGGCCCTGGTGACCTGTTCCCCGAACCGTTCTCTTCCGGAACTGCGCTGTCCCATCGGGTAGCCGAAGCGCAAAGGGCCCCGCCCGCCGGTGAATCCAGCGGACGGGGCCCGTACGGCTCTCGGGCTCAGCCGAGCTTGCTCACGTCCCGGATCGCGCCCTTGTCGGCGCTGGTTGCCATCGCCGCGTAGGCCCGCAGTGCCTGCGACACCTTGCGTTCGCGGTTCTTCGGGGCGTAGACGCCGCCGAGGGCCTCCCGGCGGGTGGCCAGTGTGGCGTCGTCGACGAGCAGCTCGATGGAGCGGTTCGGGATGTCGATGCGGATGCGGTCGCCGTCCTCGACGAGGGCGATCGTGCCGCCGGAGGCCGCCTCGGGCGAGGCGTGGCCGATGGAGAGGCCGGACGTGCCGCCGGAGAAGCGGCCGTCGGTGATCAGCGCGCAGGTCTTCCCGAGGCCGCGGCCCTTCAGGTACGAGGTCGGGTAGAGCATCTCCTGCATGCCGGGGCCGCCCTTGGGGCCCTCGTAGCGGATGACGACCACGTCGCCGTCCTTGACCTGCTTGTTCAGGATCTTCTCGACGGCCTGCTCCTGGGACTCGCAGACCACGGCCGGGCCCTCGAAGGTCCAGATGGACTCGTCCACGCCCGCGGTCTTCACGACGCAGCCGTCGACGGCGAGATTGCCCTTGAGGACCGCCAGGCCGCCGTCCTTGGAGTACGCGTGCTCAGCCGAGCGGATGCAGCCGCCCGCGGCGTCCTCGTCCAGCGCCTCCCAGCGCTCGGACTGCGAGAAGGCCTGGGAGGAGCGGACGCAGCCGGGGGCCGCGTGCCACAGCTCGACGGCTTCCCGGGACGGGGAGCCTCCGCGCACGTCCCAGGTCTTGAGCCAGTCGGCCAGCGACGGGCTGTGCACGGAGTGCACGTCCTCGTTCAGCAGACCGGCCCGCTGCAGCTCGCCGAGGAGGGCCGGGATGCCGCCGGCGCGGTGCACGTCCTCCATGTAGTACGTGCGGTTGCCGGCGACGTTCGGCGCGACCTTGGCCAGGCAGGGGACGCGGCGCGAGACGGCGTCGATCGCCTCCAGGCCGAAGGGGACCTCCGCCTCCTGGGCCGCGGCGAGGAGGTGCAGGATCGTGTTGGTCGAGCCGCCCATGGCGATGTCGAGGGCCATGGCGTTCTCGAAGGCGTCGAACGTGGCGATGTTGCGCGGCAGGACGGAGTCGTCGTCGCCCTCGTAGTAGCGCTTCACGAGGTCGACGACCGTACGGCCGGCGTTCTCGTACAGCGCCTTGCGGGCGGTGTGGGTGGCCAGCACCGAGCCGTTGCCGGGCAGCGAGAGGCCGATGGCCTCGGTCAGGCAGTTCATCGAGTTGGCGGTGAACATGCCGGAGCAGGAGCCGCAGGTCGGACAGGCGTTGTTCTCGATCCGGAGGATGTCCTCGTCGGAGATCTTGTCGTTGACCGCGTCCGAGATCGCGTCGACCAGGTCGAGGGTGCGGACCGTGCCGTCGACGAGGGTCGCCCGGCCGGACTCCATCGGGCCGCCGGAGACGAAGACCGCCGGGATGTTGAGCCGCAGGGCGGCGTTCAGCATGCCCGGGGTGATCTTGTCGCAGTTGGAGATGCAGATCAGCGCGTCGGCGCAGTGCGCCTCGACCATGTACTCGACCGAGTCGGCGATCAGGTCACGGGAGGGCAGGGAGTACAGCATGCCGCCGTGGCCCATCGCGATGCCGTCGTCGACGGCGATGGTGTTGAACTCGCGCGGGACGGCCCCGGCCGCCTTGACGGCCTCGCTGACGATCCGGCCGACCGGCTGGAGGTGGGTGTGGCCGGGCACGAACTCCGTGAAGGAGTTGGCGATCGCGATGATCGGCTTGCCGATGTCCTCGCGCGCTACGCCCGAGGCCTGCATAAGGGCACGGGCGCCCGCCATGTTGCGGCCATGGGTAACGGTGCGGGACCTCAGCTCGGGCACGATGGTCACTCCCTCGGGATACGTACGCATGGCAGCGGTGCCATACAGCAGCTGATCCCGAGGTTACGCTCTTGATCCAAGATCCGGACACTGACTCCGGTATGTGAGACTCCTGACCGGAGTGCGAGATGCCGCTTTTCGGCCGGGGGCGGCTGACCGCTACGGCCGCGGCGAGAGCTACCGCTACGGCTGGGTCAGGTATCTCTGGAGCGTCGGCGCGACCATCGCGACGATCTCCTCCAGGTCCGCGGACGCCATCGGCTCCATCTTGATCACATAGCGCAGCATCGCGATCCCGATCAGATGGCTCGCGGCCAGCTGCGCCCGGAACTCCGGATCGGGCACCTGCAGCTCGCCGGCCACCCGCTGGAGCAGGCGGCGCTCGACCAGCCCGCGCAGCACCGCCGCCGCGGTGTCGTTGGTCAGCGCGGAGCGCATGATCGCCAGCAGCGGCGGGCGGCTGACCGGGTTCTCCCAGACGCCGAACATGAAGCGGGCCATCCGCTCCCCCGCCCCGGCCTCGCCGCCGCCCACGATCGCGTCCGGCATGGTCAGCGCGGGTGCGAAGGACAGCTCGATGGCCGCCGCGAAGACCTGCTCCTTGGTGCCGAAGTAGTGGTGCACCAGGGCGGCGTCCACCCCGGCCGCCTTGCCGATGGCCCGCACCGAGGTCTTGTCGTAGCCGCGCTCGGCGAATTCCGTACGGGCCGCGGCCAGGATCCGCTCGCGGGCGCCGGGCCCCTCGGCGGCCTCGGCGCGGGCCGGGCGGCCGCGGCGGCGGGCGGGCCGGGACGGCTCCTCGCTCACGACCCCGGCACCCAGGTGGGCGACGCGAGGTGCAGCCGGGTGAAGGCCAGCGCCTCGGCGAGGTCGGCCTCGCGTTCCGAAGCGGACATCGCCCGGCGGGTGTTGACCTCGACGACCACATGCCCGTCGAAACCGGTGGCGGCCAGCCGCTCCAGCACATCGGCGCACGGCTGGCTGCCGCGGCCCGGCACCAGATGCTCGTCCTTGGCGGAGCCGTTGCCGTCGGCCAGATGGACATGCGCCAGCCGGTCGCCCATCCGCTCGACCATCTCCAGCGCGTCATTGCGCGCGGTGGCGGTGTGCGAAAGATCGACGGTGAAGTGGCGGTAGTCGTCGTTGGTGGGGTCCCAGTCCGGGGCGTACGCCAGCATCTCGCGGTCCCGGTAGCGCCACGGATACATGTTCTCGACGGCGAACTTCACATCCGTCTCGTTCTCCATCCGCCACACACCGCGCACGAAGTCCCGGGCGTAACTGCGCTGCCACCGGAACGGCGGGTGCACGACCACCGTCGAGGCGCCCAGCTTCTCCGCGGCGCTGCGGGCCCGCTGGAGCTTGACCCAGGGATCGGTGGACCACACCCGCTGGGTGATCAGCAGACACGGCGCATGCACGGCCAGCACCGGCACCCCGTGGTAGTCCGACAGCCGGCGCAGCGCCTCGATGTCCTGGCTGACCGGGTCGGTCCAGACCATGACCTCGACGCCGTCGTAGCCCAGGCGCGCGGCGATCTCGAAGGCCGTCGCCGTCGACTCCGGATACACCGAGGCCGTGGACAGGGCGACCTTCGCATCGGGGATGCGCACCACTGGCTCCGTCACGAGGGACAGCGTACGGGCCGTGGCTGTGCACCGGGCAGGAGGTCCGGGCCGCCGCGTTCACTCCGTCGCGGGAGGCGGCAGATGGTCCAGCCGCCGCAGGATGACGCCCTCGCGCAGCGCCCACGGGCAGATGGCCAGCGTCTCCACCCCGAACAGATCCATCGCCGCCTCCGCGACCAGCGCCCCGGCCAGCAGCTGCCGGGAGCGGCCCTCGGACACGCCGGGCAGCTCGGCCCGCTCCCGCGCCGACATCCCCGCCAGCCGCGGCACCCACTCCTCCAGCGTCTTACGGGTCAGCTCCCGCTGGACGTACAGGCCCTCCGCCGAGCGCGCCGCGCCCGCGATCCGGGCCAGCTGCCGGAAGGTCTTGGAGGTGCCGACGACATGATCGGGCGTGCCGAAGCGTGTGAAATCGCTCACCACCCGGGCGATCTCGGCCCGCACCCGGCGCCGCAGCGCCCGTACGTCCTCCGGGTCCGGCGGGTCGCCGGGCAGATCGCGGCCGGTCAGCCGGCCCGCGCCGAGCGGCAGGGAGGCCGCCGCGTCCGGCTCCTCGTCCAGGCCGTACGCGATCTCCAGCGAGCCGCCGCCGATGTCCAGTACGAGCAGCCGCCCCGAGGACCAGCCCAGCCACCGGCGGGCGGCGAGGAAGGTGAGCCGCGCCTCGTCCTGGCCGGACAGCACCCGCAGCTCGACGCCGGTCGCCGCGGCGACCCGGCGCAGCACGTCCTCGCTGTTGGTGGCCTCGCGGACCGCGGAGGTGGCGAACGGCAGCACGTCCTCGACGCCCTTGTCCTCGGCCACCTGGAGCGCCTCCAGGACGGTGGCCACCAGCCGCTCCACGCCGTGGTCGCTTATGGCGCCGTCGTCGAGGAGTTCGGCAAGGCGCAGCTCCGCCTTGTGCGAGTAGGCGGGCAGCGGTCGCGCGCCGGGGTGTGCGTCCACCACCAGGAGATGGACCGTATTCGAACCCACATCGAGGACACCGAGTCTCATGAGGGGAAACCTACTGCCGCGGCCGGTGAGTCTTGTCAGCCGCCTTAGGCTGGAGTCGTGGCAAAGACGAAAAAGGCGAAGAAGACAAAGCACGCCAAGCAGGAAAAGTCCGCGGCGGGCGGGGCGTCGCCCGACGAGGTGGGCCTCGACTTCGCCCGCGCCTGGGTCACCTTCCCCGACCCGGCCGATGACGAGCAGCTCTTCCGCTGCGACCTGACCTGGCTGACCTCGCGCTGGACCTGCATCTTCGGCAGCGGCTGCCAGGGTATCCAGGCCGGCCGCGCGGACGACGGGTGCTGCACGCTCGGCGCGCACTTCTCCGACGAGGAGGACGAGGAGCGGGTCGCGACGCATGTGGCGCGCCTCACGCCCGACCTGTGGCAGTTCCACGACGTCGGCACGACGACCGGCTGGACGGAGGAGGACGAGGACGGCGAGCGGCAGACCCGCCGCTGGCAGGGCTCGTGCATCTTCCAGAACCGCCCCGGCTTCCCCGCCGGCGCGGGCTGCTCGCTGCACATCCTCGCGCTGCGCGAGGGCCGCGAGCCGCTGGAGACCAAGCCGGACGTGTGCTGGCAGCTGCCCATCCGGCGCACCTACGACTGGATCGACCGGCCCGACGACACGCAGATCCTCCAGGTGACGATCGGCGAGTACGACCGGCGCGGCTGGGGTCCGGGCGGCCATGACCTGCACTGGTGGTGCACCTCGGCGACCTCGGCGCACGGCGCGGGCGACCCCGTCTACGTCACGTACAAGCCGGAGCTGACCGAGCTGATGGGCAAGAAGGGCTACGCCAAGCTCGCCGAACTGTGCGAGGAGCGGCTGTCGGCGACGCTGCCGATGGCCCCGCATCCGGCGGATCCGAAGCCGGCGGGCGCGAAGCCGGAGGCCTCGAAGCCGGCGGGCGGGAAGAAGTAGGGGCGGGTCGGGGCCGGAAAGGCCCCGGCCGCCTTCGGACGGGCCCTGGGGGCGGGCCCGGCCAGGACCCACCGGAGCGCCCCTAGCCCGCCCATTCCCGCAGCAGCCGCTCCCGCTCCGCGCCCCGAGGCGAGCCGCCGTCCCAGGCGCGGCCCCACTCCGCCATCGCCGCCAGCGTCGTGGACATCGTCGCGGCGCCTTCCGTGAGGCGGGACAGGAGGGCCCGGGAGAGTTCGACCTCCGCCGGGGAGTAGCCGACGGCCGCGGCCGCGTAGGCCGTCAACTCGTGGTCGCCGCCGGGCGATTCCACCCGCACCGTGATCAACGGCGGAGCGTCCCCCGCCAGGCCGGAGCCGATGGCGAGGTTCATCACCGTGTCCAGGGCCAGGTCCTTGACCGCGCCGGCCTGCCGCTTCAGGGATTTCACGGGGACGTCCGCCACCGTCAGGGCGTGGACGTCCTCCCACAGGTACAGGCCGGACTGGCTGTCGCCGAGGGCCACCACGCCCTCGGGGGTCAGGCGTACTCCAGGGGCGAGACCGGTCGGCTTCGCGCCCAGGTACACGTCGCCCTCGGTGATCCAGAACAGGCCGACCATGGCCATGCGTTGCTCACTTCCCCCGACGACGGCACCGCCGTCGTATCGCACGTCAAACGATCAGGTCGTCCCGCGCAACGCGCGACGGCGCCGAGAAGTTCCCGCATTCCCGGGCGGGACGGGCGGGCTCAGCGGGCCGGCTCAGCGGGCGGGGTTGGTGGTCGTGGACGGCTGCGTCGACGGGGTCGGTGTCGGGGTCGGGTCCGTGGGGCTCGGCGTCGGCGTGGGGTGCGTGGGGGTCGGTGTGGGCGTCGGGGTCGAAGGGGGCGGGGTGGGGGCCGGGGGCGAGGGGTCGCTCGGGCCCGGGTCGGGGTCGGTCACGCCGTAGCCCTCCATCGCGACGGCGGTGCCGCCGGGCTCGATCGCGATACGGGTCCGCCAGTGGCCCTCGGGCTCCCGGTCGTGATCGACGTAGACCGTGATCGTCGTGGACTCCCCCGGCCGCAGCACCCCGGCCGTATGGCTCATCTGGAGCCAGGGCGCACCGGCCGACGCCGTCCAGCGCACCGGGGTGCCGCCGGACGCGCTGAGCGTGATGACCGTCGTCGCGCCGCTCGGGTGCACCGTGACGGTCAGCCGGCCCGGACCCGACCGGCCCCGGGCGGCGTCGGCCGGCCGCAGTGGGGTGCCGTCCGCGCCGATGACCTGGGCCGACACATCGGACGCCGGGTCGCCCGGGGCGGGGGCCGGGCCGGGGGTCGTCCGGGCGTTGCCGGCGTTCTCGTAGCGGCGGCCGCCCAGCCGCCCGTCGTGACCGCCGGACTCGTTGGCCGTCACCGCGGGCGTGCCGTCCGTCGTCTCCTCGGTCGCCGGGGCCTGGCGGTACGCGGCCCATACGGCCAGCATCGGCGCGGCCAGCACGGTGGCGACGACGGTGCTGGTCAGCGCCCGGTTGCGCAGCCGGCGGCGGCGGGCGGCGCGGTCGGTGGGGGCGGCCGGGAATCCGCTGCGGTCATAGCGAGGAGAACCGTTTGCCCCGGTGGCTCTGCCCGCGCGTCCGGGGGCCGCCGCCGCGCCCGCGCCCGCCACTCCCTCCGCGCGCCCCGACCGCGACCGCCGGGCCGCCGCCATCGCCTCGGCCACCGCCGCCCGCGGCGCGGCGACCACCGGCAGCGAGCCGGGGCCGGCGGGCTCGGTGCCCGGCCAGGGACCGGCGGCGGTGGCCCGCTCCGCCGTCCGACGGCACTCGGGGCAGTCGTCCACATGCCGCACCAGCTCCCGGCGGAGCGCCGGGCCCAGCAGCATCTGGGTGTCGGCCGCGAGCCGCGCGACCTCCGGGCAGCGACCGCGTTCGACGACGGCCAGCGCGGCCCGGGTCCGCTCGACCTCGCAGGAGGCGGCGGCCAGCAGCACATGGGTGGCGGCCGGTTCGGCGCCGAGCACCGCGGCGACCTCGCCCGCCGGGAGGCGATGGCGTACCGACAGCTCCAGCGCCTCGCGCTGCTCGGGGGTCGTGCCGGCGGCCTCCGGCCACGCCAGCGTGGCGAGTTCACGCTGCCGGGCCTCGGCATCGGCGGGCTCCTCGCCGCCCTGCCCGAACGGCGCCTGGGGGACGTCCGCGAGCCGGCGCAGACACGCCCAGCGGGCCAGGGCGTAGAGCCAGGGCCGGTAGAGGTCCGGGCAGGACGGGCGGCGGCCGTGGTGCCGCTCGGCGAGCGCCAGCGTCTCGCCGAGCACCGCGGTCGCCGCGTCGTGCTCGCACAGCACCGACAGGCAGTACGTGAACAGTCCGTCCAGACAGGCGTCGTAGCGCTCCATGCGCTCGGCACGGTCCTGGGTCTGCGGGCTGCGCGACCGGTGTGCGCCGGTGGAGTGCGTGGGGTGCTCAAGCCTGCTGCTCATCACCCGGACGGTAGGCGGATGATGCAGCCGCACTCGCTCCCCTTGGACAGTTTTAACCCCTACGGGTGACCTTCTCCCTCAAAAGGGGACACCAGCCATCAGTCCCGTCCCGCGCGCACCACCCGGTCGGCCCAACCGGCGGCGCCGCCGGGCACTGTCGGTGCCCGCCGATACGGTGACCCCATGGCAACCCGTAAAACGTCGGCCAAGGAGCGCCCCTCCTACCGTTGCACCGAGTGCGGCTGGACCACCGCGAAGTGGCTCGGCCGCTGCCCCGAGTGCCAGGCGTGGGGCACGGTCGAGGAGTTCGGCGGCACCCCCGCGGTCCGCACGACCGCGCCCGGCCGGGTCACCACCGCCGCGGTGCCCATCGCCCAGGTCGACGGCCGGCAGGCCACCGCCCGCTCCACGGGCGTGCCCGAGCTGGACCGCGTACTGGGTGGCGGGCTGGTCCCCGGCGCGGTCGTTCTCCTGGCGGGCGAGCCGGGCGTCGGCAAGTCCACGCTCCTCCTGGACGTCGCCGCCAAGGCGGCAAGCGGCGACCACCGCACGCTCTACGTCACGGGCGAGGAGTCCGCGAGCCAGGTACGGCTGCGCGCCGACCGCATCGGCGCCCTCCACGACGACCTCTACCTCGCCGCCGAGACGGACCTGTCCGCCGTCCTCGGCCATCTGGACAGCGTCAAGCCGTCCCTGCTCGTCCTCGACTCGGTCCAGACCGTCGCCTCGCCCGAGATCGACGGGGCGCCGGGCGGTATGGCCCAGGTCCGCGAGGTGGCCGGCGCATTGATCCGCGCGTCCAAGGAGCGCGGCATGGCCACGCTCCTGGTGGGCCATGTCACCAAGGACGGCGCCATCGCCGGCCCCCGCCTCCTGGAGCACCTGGTCGACGTGGTCCTCCAGTTCGAGGGCGACCGCCATGCCCGTCTCCGCCTGGTCCGGGGCGTCAAGAACCGCTACGGCACCACCGACGAGGTGGGCTGCTTCGAGCTGCACGACGAGGGGATCATCGGCCTCGCCGACCCCTCCGGCCTGTTCCTGACCCGCCGCGACGAGCCGGTGCCCGGTACGTGCCTGACGGTCACCCTGGAGGGCCGCCGCCCCCTGGTCGCCGAGGTCCAGGCGCTGACCGTCGACTCCCAGATCCCCTCCCCCCGGCGGACGACCTCCGGCCTGGAGACCTCCCGGGTCTCGATGATGCTGGCCGTCCTGGAGCAGCGCGGCCGGATCAGCGCCCTGGGCAAACGCGACATCTACAGCGCGACGGTCGGCGGCGTGAAGCTGACCGAGCCCGCCGCCGACCTCGCCGTCGCCCTCGCGCTGGCCAGCGCCGCCAGCGACACCCCGCTGCCGAAGAACCTGGTCGCCATCGGCGAGGTGGGCCTCGCGGGCGAGGTCCGGCGGGTCACGGGCGTCCAGCGCCGCCTGTCGGAGGCGGCCAGGCTCGGCTTCACCCACGCCCTGGTCCCCGCCGACCCCGGCAAGATCCCCGACGGAATGCGGGTGATCGAGGTCGCCGATGTCGGGCAGGCGCTGAGCGTGCTGCCCAAGCGGGTGCGGCGGGAGGCACCACAGGATCAGGAGCAACGCCGGTAGACTTTGCCCTGGTCTCGCCCGTCACCGCAGTCGTGTGACCGACTGGGCTCCCGTCGTACTCTCGCTGAGTACGTCACCGCAGCACGGGCCGGGCGGCCCGCGGACCGAATGACCTTGCGACGGAGGAGTGCAGTGGCAGCCAACGACCGGGCATCGGCTCCCGGCAGGTCCGGGAGCTCCGGCACCGATCGCCTGATGCGCGCCACGCTGAGCGCCGTCGCGCCCGGTACGGCCCTGCGCGACGGCCTGGAACGGGTCCTGCGCGGCAATACGGGCGGCCTGATCGTCCTCGGCTGGGACAAGACCGTCGAGTCGATGTGTACCGGCGGCTTCGTCCTCGACGTCGAATTCACCGCCACCCGCCTGCGCGAACTGTGCAAGCTCGACGGCGCCCTCGTCCTCGACAAGGACATCACCAAGATCCTGCGGGCCGGCGTCCAGCTCGTCCCCGACGCCTCGATCCCCACCGAGGAGACCGGCACCCGTCACCGCACGGCCCAGCGCGTCTCCATCCAGGCGGGCTTCCCGGTCGTCTCGGTCAGCCAGTCGATGCGCCTGATCGCCCTGTACGTCGACGGCGAGCGCCGGGTCCTGGAGGAGTCGGCCGCGATCCTCTCCCGCGCCAACCAGGCCCTGGCGACCCTGGAGCGCTACAAGCTCCGCCTGGACGAGGTCGCCGGCACCCTCTCCGCCCTCGAGATCGAGGACCTGGTCACGGTCCGGGACGTCACCGCCGTCGCCCAGCGCCTCGAAATGGTCCGCCGCATCGCCACGGAGATCGCCGAGTACGTCGTCGAGCTCGGCACGGACGGCCGCCTCCTCTCGCTCCAGCTGGACGAGCTGATCGCCGGCGTGGAGCCGGAACGCGAGCTGGTCGTCCGCGACTACGTCCCCGAGCCGACCGCCAAGCGCTCCCGCACGGTCGCCGAGGCGCTCGCCGAGCTGGACTCGCTCAGCCACACCGAGCTCCTCGAACTCCCCGCCGTGGCCCGCGCATTGGGCTACAGCGGCGCGCCCGAGACGCTGGACTCCGCGGTCTCCCCGCGCGGCTTCCGCCTGCTGGCGAAGGTCCCCCGGCTGCCCGGCACGGTCATCGACCGCCTCGTCGACCACTTCGGCGGCCTCCAGAAGCTGCTCGCCGCCAGCGTGGACGACCTCCAGGCCGTCGACGGCGTCGGCGAGGCCCGCGCCCGTTCGGTCCGCGAGGGCCTGTCGCGGCTGGCGGAGTCGTCGATCCTGGAGCGGTACGTCTGACGCCTGGGCGCCGTACGGTGCGGCGGGCGCCCGTCGCGGCCGCCGCAGCGTACGCCCCGGGCCGGCCCGCTTCCCGCCGGGCCCGGCCCTCCGCGATCCGGCCCCGGGGCCGGCTCAGCCCTTGGCGAGCGTGAACTTCGCCTCCGCCGGGTCCAGCCCCGGCACCTTCGCCTCGATGACGTACTTCCCGGCCGGCACCGCCGCCGCGCTCGGGGTCGCGCACTGCGGGGCGCTGGCCCGCCGGTCCCATTCGACGGTGCGCTCCACGGAGCCCTTCGACGGAACCTTCAGGAGGGCCGGGCTCGTGCCCGCGGGGCAGTCGTTGGAGGCCCACACCCGGTCGTCGCCCGCGGAGTCCTTGATCGTCAGCACCGCGGCCTTGCGGCCCAGGTCGACCTTGCAGGCGACGTCCGCGGAATTCTCGACCGTCAGCTCGAACCGCGGCTTCTCACCCTGCTTGTAGCTGCTCTTGACGCTGCGGAGACTCAACTCGGCACCGCTGGTGGTGCAGTTGAGGAGCGGGGAGTCGGCAGGTACGAGCTTGCCGCCCGCGCCCTCGCCGATGGGCCCGCCGGCGGAACCGCCGCCGGCCGCGCCGTCGCCGGAGCCCTTGTCGCCCTCGTCCGATCCGGACCCGCCGCCCGCACCGTCCGAGCCCGACTCGCCCCCGCCGCCCGATCCGCCACGCCCGCCCGGCTTTTGACTGATCGCCGGCCCGCTGCCGGAGGGGCCGGGCGTGATGGACGTCGCCGGCCCCGAGCCGTGCGCCTTGCCGTTGCCGCCCTTGCCGCCGGTCTGTTCGGTGTCCCCGCCCATGCTGAGGACCCACACGACCACAAGGGCGAGCAGTGCGACGATGGCCAGCGCAACGGCCCTCCGCCGCCAGTAGATGGAGGAGGGAAGCGGCCCGATCGGATTGCGCAGTGATCCCACGTGGAAACTCTACGAGAGATCGGCGCGCAGACCGGCCAGTACCCGCCGCACGACGCTGCAACTTTTCCCATCATCGGCCCGGATACGGCCCGTCGGGGAGCCGGTGTGGGGCATTGCCACCGATCCGGCACGATCACACCCGATGTGCCGCGCCCCGCGCGTTCCGGACGTTTGCGCACCGAAAACCACCCGGCGGAAACGGCCCGGCGAAACGGCGCGGACGGAAACGGCCCAGGGCGGCTACGCGCTCCCGGCCCGCCGCCACTCCTCCTTGTGCCCGAATCCGCGGCCGTTGTCGATCAGCCGCAGCCAGTCGGGGCGCAGCTCCCACAGCGTGGTCCGCTCCAGGGCCGCGCGCAGCGACTCGCTCTCGGCGACGAAGGGGAAGCGTCCGGTGTAGACGCGCCAGCCGGCCGCCCGCTCGTCGTCCCCCAGCGGCCGGCAGCGGCCCCGCCCCTGAAGACCGGTCAGCCCGCTCCACTCCTGGCCGTCGCGCTGCGCGGTGAAGGCGACGCGCGCGCCGCCGCTCGCGGGTGCGGGTCCGGCCAGCGCCCGGCCGTGCCGCGTGCCGGTCGAGGTGACGAAGTAGAGGACCGGCCCCGCGTCCGGGCCGGGCGCGTACAGCACCGCGGCCGCCTGCGGCCCGTCCTCGTCCACATACGCCAAGGTCATCGTCGTATGCGCGGCCAGCGCCCGACGGATTTCCACCGGGCACGGGCTGTCCTTTGTGACCGGATTTTCTTCGCTCATGACCACATCTTCTTCCCTCCTGTTCCCTCCTGATTCCCTCGTGGCCGCTTCCCCCGCGTACCGCCGGTAGCGGCCACCCGTACGTACCGGGCCGTCCCGCGTGCGAGTGGGCGCGGGCGGCGCGGGGCCGGGGCGTTTCCCGGGCGGGCGTGGGCGTGCCAGGATCGGTGGTGCCATGACTTCGACGCCTGCCACATCCACTGCCATGACCGCCGCCGCCGAGACCACCTCCGCCGCTTCCGCCGCGGAGGCCGCCGACGGGACCGCGCTGCACGGCCCGGTCACCGACTGGTTCGACGAGCACGCCCGTGATCTGCCCTGGCGCCGCCCCGAGGCGGGTGCCTGGGGCGTGATGGTCAGCGAGTTCATGCTGCAGCAGACGCCGGTCAGCCGAGTGCTGCCGGTGTACGAGCAGTGGCTGGCCCGCTGGCCGCGCCCCGCCAACCTGGCCGCCGAGGCGCCGGGCGAGGCGGTCCGCGCCTGGGGCCGGCTCGGCTATCCGCGGCGCGCGCTGCGGCTGCACGCGGCCGCGTCCGCCATACAGGAGCGGCACGGCGGTGACGTACCGCGCGAGCACGGCCAGTTGCTGGCGCTGCCCGGTGTCGGCGAGTACACCGCCGCGGCCGTGGCGTCCTTCGCGTACCGGCAGCGGCACGCGGTGCTGGACACCAATGTGCGCCGGGTGTTCGCCCGCGCGGTCACCGGCTCCCAGTACCCGCCGAACGCCACCACGGCCGCCGAGCGCAAGCTCGCCCGCGCCCTGCTGCCCGAGGACGAGCAGCTGGCGGCGCGCTGGGCGGCGGCCACGATGGAGCTGGGCGCCCTGGTGTGCACGGCGCGCTCCCCGGAGTGTCAGCGCTGCCCGATCGCGGCGCAGTGCGCCTGGCGACTGGCCGGATCGCCGGCGCACGAGGGTCCGCCGCGGCGCACCCAGACGTACGCCGGCACCGACCGCCAGGTGCGCGGCAAGCTGCTGGCCGTACTGCGGGAGGCGGTGGCTCCGGTGCCGCAGCAGGTGCTGGACGCGGTGTGGGACGAGCCGGTGCAGCGGGCCCGTGCGCTCGACGGGCTGGTCTCGGACGGCCTGGTGGAGCCGCTGGGCGGCGGCCGGTACCGGCTGCCGCACGCGTAACGACCGAAGCCCGCATCACCGCGTGGCTGAAAGCGGCCCCAATTCGGCTTGATTGCGCTTGATTGGGGCCGTCGGCCTTTAGGCGGGCGCCCTCATCCCCCCGGAGTATGACCCGAACCGGCCCGCCGTCCGCCCCAGGTATGACCCCTGGCCTGCTGTTACACAACCGAAGGATTTCCGTGCATTCGCTGTGGGGGCGATGCACATTACGTCGCAACACCCCCTCCGTAGCGTCTTCCTCGTGCTGGAGATGACCGCCAGCGCATTCAACGTGGGGAACGCAAGCGGATCGGAGGCGTCGGGATGGCGACCAGCGGCGGCAAGGTACTGGACTTCGAAGAGTATGTGCGTACGCGGCAGGAGGCCCTGCTGCGCAGCGCCCGGCGACTGGTCCCGGACCCGGTCGACGCCCAGGACCTGCTCCAGACGGCCCTCGTCCGCACGTACGGCCGCTGGGACGGCATCGCCGACAAGTCGCTGGCCGACGCCTACCTCCGCCGCGTCATGATCAACACCCGTACGGAGTGGTGGCGCGCCCGCAAGCTGGAGGAGGTGCCCACCGAGCAGCTCCCCGACGCGAGCGTCGACGACGGCACCGAGCAGCGCGCCGACCGGGCCCTGCTGATGGACATCCTCGGCGTGCTCGCGCCCAAGCAACGCAGCGTGGTCGTGCTGCGACACTGGGAGCAGATGAGCACGGAGGAGACCGCGGCGGCGCTGGGCATGTCCACCGGGACGGTCAAGAGCACGCTGCACCGAGCCCTCGCCCGGCTCCGCCAGGAGCTGGAGAATCGCGACATCGACGCGCGGATGCTGGAGCGCGGCGACCGGGACCGGGAGCGGTGCGCGGCCTGACCGTGACGAACGTCGCGGCACACTTCACGGCATGTCGCGCGACAATCGCCACACGAGCACGACAGAGCACCACACGAGCAGCGGCGGGACCAGCGGCTGTGCGAGCGGCACGGTGAGCAGGAGCGGATTGTCCAGGAACAGGTTGACCGGGGGGTTGACCAGAGGCGGCGCGGTCACGGCGGGCGTGGCCGCCGTCGGCCTTTTGCTGGCCGGATGCAATCCCGGTGGCGACGGCGTACGGACCGAGGGCTCGGCCACGGGCACGCCCGCACCCGCGGGCAAGGTGAGCGCCGTCCCCTCCCCGGCCTCCGGTTACAAGAAGGTCGACGCGGTCGAGCTGCTCAAGCACGACCCCAAGGTCGGCGACGACGTGAAGAAGTCCCTCGCCAAGCCCTGCGCGGCGGACGAGTACCCGGTCGAGGTGACGTACGCCTCACTGACCGGCAACAAAGACCCCGACGTCATCGTCAACGTCATGACCTGCGCGGACTCCGTCGGCCTCGGCGCCTATGTGTTCCGTAAACAGCGCGACGGCGGGTATGACAACGTGTACCGCAATGAGCAGCCGTCGGTCTCCGCCGGGGTCAGCAAGGGAGGCCTGGAGGTCTCCGTGCAGACCTATGAAGCCGACGACCCGGTGTGCTGCCCATCGGGCGAGGACGTCCTGACCTACCGCTGGTCGGACGACCGCTTCACCCCGTACGGCGAGAAGTCCCACACCGACTACAGCAAGACCACCGTCGACAACGCACCCGTGGCCACCGACGGCACGGGATCGGAGGGTTGAGACAACGGCATGGCCGACACCCATGTGCTCTTCGTCGAGGACGACGACGTGATCCGCGAGGCCACCCAGCTCGCCCTGGAGCGGGACGGCTTCGAGGTCACCGCCATGCCCGACGGGCTCGCCGGGCTGGAGGCGTTCCGCGCCAACCGCCCGGACATCGCCCTGCTCGATGTCATGGTGCCGGGCCTGGACGGCGTCAGCCTGTGCCGCCGCATCCGCGACGAGTCCACGGTCCCGGTGATCATGCTCTCGGCCCGCGCCGACTCCATCGACGTCGTTCTCGGCCTGGAGGCCGGCGCCGACGACTACGTCACCAAGCCCTTCGACGGCGCCGTCCTGGTCGCCCGGATCCGCGCCGTCCTGCGCCGCTTCGGCCACGCCAGCGGCCCCGACGGCAACGGCAACGGCGCCACCGACACGGACGGGCCCGCCGAGGCCGTCCTGCGCTTCGGCGACCTGGAGGTCGACACCGAGGGCATGGAGGTCCGCAAGGCCGGCCAGAACGTCGCCCTCACCCCCACCGAGATGCGGCTGCTGCTGGAATTCTCCAACGCCCCTGGTACGGTCCTCTCCCGCGACCGCCTCCTGGAGCGGGTCTGGGACTACGGCTGGGGCGGCGACACCCGCGTCGTCGACGTCCACGTCCAGCGGCTGCGCGGCAAGATCGGCCAGGACCGGATCGAGACGGTCCGCGGCTTCGGCTACAAGCTGAGAGGCTGACACCCCCGGTGGTCAGGCTGGCCCTGCGCACGGGCCTGAGATGGAAGCTCAGCGCGGCGATCGCGCTCGTGGGAGCGCTGGTCGCGATCGCGCTGAGCCTTGTCGTGCACAACGCGGCCCGGCACTCCATGCTCGACAGCAGCCGCGACGTGCAGGTCGAGCGGCTCAACTTCACCGAGAAGATCTTCCGGTCGAGCAACCGCCTCCAGTTCGGCGCCCGCATCAACGACCCGGCGCTGCCGGAGGCCCTCAAGAAGGAGATCGGCGAGGGCGAGCGCGCCACCTACGTCCAGGACGACGGCGACCAGGCCCCCGAGGTCTGGGCGGCCACCCCGCTCGGCAACGGCCAGGTGCTGTCCCTGCACGACCCCTTCTTCGACCGCTTCACCGTCCTGGACGACCTGGACCGGGCGCTGCTGATCGGCTCGTCCGCGGTCGTCCTCGGCGGCTGCGCACTGGGCGTACTGATCGGCGGGCAGCTCTCCCAGCGGCTGCGCAAGGCGGCCGCCGCCGCGGGCAAGCTCGCCGAGGGCGATACGTCCGTCCGCATCCGTGACGAGGTCGGCGGCCGCGTCCGCGACGAGACGGACGACCTCGCCTGGGCCGTCGACGCCATGTCCGATGCCCTCCAGCAGCGCATCGAGGCCGAGCGCCGGGTCACCGCCGACATCGCCCACGAACTGCGCACCCCGGTGACCGGGCTCCTCACCGCCGCGGAACTCCTGCCCCCCGGCCGCCCCTCCGAGCTGGTCCGCGACCGCGCCCAGGCGCTGCGCACCCTCGTCGAGGACGTCCTCGAAGTGGCCCGCCTCGACGGCTACGCCGAGCGCGCCGAGCTTCAGGACGTCGCCCTGGGCGAATTCGTCAGCCGCCGCGTCCGCGCGCTCAGCCAGGACGTCAGCGTCGACGTCGTACGGGACGCCGACGTCACCACCGACCCCCGCCGCCTGGAACGCATCCTCGGCAACCTCATCGCCAACGCGGCCCGGCACGGCAAGCCGCCCATCGAGGTCACGGTCGAGGGCCGCGTCCTGCGCGTCCGCGACCACGGCCCCGGCTTCCCCGAGCACCTCCTGCGCGAGGGCCCAAGCCGCTTCCGCACCGGCAGCACCGACCGCGCCGGCCGCGGCCACGGCCTCGGCCTGACCATCGCCGCAGGTCAGGCCCGCGTCCTCGGCGCCCGCCTCACCTTCCGCAACGCCGACGAGCTGACGGACGGCTCGACGGGCGCGGTGTCGGTGCTGTGGCTGCCGGAGAACGCACCGACGAGCACGGGCAGCTTCCCGGTCATCCACCTGCCGGACCGCTGACCGGCGGCCCGGCCGGTTCTCCTCACATCTTCCGCAGCTGCTCCTGCGTGGGCAGTTGAGACGCCGGCGTCAGATCCGACTCCGTCTCGCCGCCCTGGTAGAAGACGACGAGGCGCGCCCCCTTGCGGTGCACCGTCACCCGCATCAGCGGATGGGCGGACGAGCCGTCGGACGACATCTCCAGGGTGTAGCCGGCGCGCTCCCCCGGCACATTGCCGTCCCCGGGCGTCACCCCCGTCACCTCGGTCTCGTCGTTGACGAGGGTCGCGTTGGGGTCGAGCGTGAAGGAGCCGCACGTCGACAGGGCACCGATGACCTTGTCCACGACCGTCTTCGCGGTCGCCTCGTCGGCGTATCCGCGCAGGCCCATGCGTACCGTCCAGCTGCGCGACGTCGCATCGAGACGGCGTACCTGGCCGAAGTGGGTGGGCGTCGGCAGCTCGGCCGGTTTGTGGCTCAGTACGTCCACCAGCGGACGGCACTCCGCGGGCTGCGTCCGCCCCTCGCTCAGGGCCGCGTAGACGGGCCTGCCGTTGTTCGTGACGGCCTCCACCGTCCATGGATTCGCCCCGCCGGCCAGGTCCTTGGTGGTCACGGCCGACTCCTCCAGGCCCCGCGCGGAATCCCCGCCGGAGTCGTCACCCGATAACAGCTGCACTCCGCCGTAGACGACGAGCGCGACGGCCAGGACCAGGGCCAGGGCGAGGGCCGCCACGGTCAGCCGTCCGGACCGGTTGTTGGTGACGGTCAGCGGACCGAGGGCGATCTGGTTGCCCTTCAGCCTGCTGCCCGTGATCACCACGCTGCCGGTCACCGACGCCGGTGCCGACGGCGGCCCGTTCAGCGCCGTCCGCAACGCGGCGGCGAACTCCGGGGCCGACAGCGCGGCGTCGAGAGCCGAGCGGACGGCGGCCGCCGCGTCGGGATCGTCGGGCGCGCGCTCCAGCCGCGCCAGCGCCTCGCGGCCCTCCTCCGCTCCCTGTAGACGCTCCCGCGCGAGGGCCGCGGCGTGCTGCCCCGCGACCGTTCCGATGCTGGTGCCCGCCCCCGTGGCGAGGGCGACAAGCACCTGCACCACCTGCCCCGCCAGATCCCCGTTTGATGCATCCATGCCAGGGGTTGTCTCCTGTACGGATTGTGATGAAACGCGCACGGCGCGTCGTCACACGGCGTAGCGTTGCCGCTACGGGGTTGCAGCGGGCAACCTGCAAGCAGCGGTGGTGAGTTATGCCCCCTCGGAAGGATCCTGACGCTTCGGCGAGCGTTCCGTGTTTCTACGGTGCGGAGTTGCGCTACCAGAGAGAAAAAGCCGGCCTCACGCTGGAACAGCTGGTGGAGGGCAGCTTCCGCGGCCTCTCGTTCCTCAGCCAGATCGAGCGGGGGGAGCGGGCGATGCCGGAGGATCTGGCCCGGCACGTCGACAAGAAGCTTGCCACGAACGGCTTTTTCGAGCGCCGTTGCGAAGATGCGCAAAAGGCGCGCCTGGTCGGACATCCGCCGTACTTCGCGAAGATCCCGGAACTGGAGAAGACCGCTACGACGGTCGAGGACTGGGCGCCGTTCATCCTCCCGGGCCTGTTTCAGACCAAGGCGTACGCCCGGCACATCGTGCAGACCACAGCACTGTGGGTACCACCCGAAATTGTGGAAAAGCGCGTCCGCGCAAGGCTGGCACGCGCCGAATTCTGGAGGCGTGACCACCGCGCCACGTACTGGGGGATCCTCGCCGAGCCGCTGATCCGTAAGGCGGTCCTCCCACCCGACGAGATGGCCGAGCAGCTGGAACACATCGCCGAACTGATCAGGTCGACTCAGTGCGTTGTGCAAATCCTTCCGGAACCGGAGGTCCAACACTCACTCATGATGGGGGTTCTCAAAGTCATGACCTTTCCGGACTCCCCACCGATCGTCTGGACCGAGGGCGTTCACCACGGCCAACTCATCGACTATCCACCCCTCGTGAGGGACTACCGAAGCTCGTACGATCTGCTCAGGGCCGCCGCACTGTCACCCAAGGCGTCCCTGGCCATGATCGAGGAATCGGCAAGGGGCTACAGAAATGAAGCGCAGCAACAGGACTGACGTGAGCTCTGCCTCCTGGCGCAAGAGCAGCTACAGCAACGGTGAAGGCGCCGAATGCCTGGAGGTCCGCGACGACCTCCCCGGCCTCGTCCCCGTCCGCGACAGCAAGGACCCGCACGGCCCGGCGCTCGTCTTCCCGGCCGCCGGCTGGACGTCCTTCATTGCCGCCGTCCAGGACGGCGAACTGACCGGCGCCTGACCTGACTTGCCCCGTCGAGACGCTCGGCGGGGCAAGGCGCTCGGAACGGGCCACACCGGCGACGGCCGCCTGGCAAGATCGCCTGCATGTCGAACGAATCGGCGAATACCTATAGGCGCATAGGCGACATCCTCCGCGACCTCGGCATCACGCCGCATCAATCCGGGGCAGAGGGAGCCGGCCATCCGCCCGACAACACCACCCAGCCGCCCTCGCTCACCTACGCCCGCATAGGCGCGGTCCTGCACGACCTCGGCATGGTGTCCGAGGAAGCGAGAGACCGTGTCCTCGAAGAATGGGCCCATGGCGCCGACGACGAACTGGACTACGGCAACGCGGCCGACGCCCTCGAAGAGTTCGGCGTGGCGATCTCGGTCAGTTCCACCAGCGTCGACCTCCACTACGAGTACGAGGTGCTGATGAGGGACGCCGCCGCGATCGCCGGCGACAACGTCACCATCACCAACTTCCGGCTCGTCGAGGGCGAGGGCGATTTCGCGAACCCCTTCGGCGACCGTTTCGACACTTTGGAATTCGAGCGGAACGGCGAGCCCGTCACCATCGGCGTCGAGCACTTTTCGGATCACTACTTCAACCCGGGGGCGGCCGTCGATGCCGTCGTGATGACCGTCGCCGACGACGACCCCCGCTCCTGGCACGAGATCGACTTCGAGGGCACACCGCGCAGCGGGGGCGACACCGTCCTGGTCCTCGCCACCCCCGGGCAGGCGGCGGCCCTCCACGACCGGCTGGGCTTCGCCTTCGTCGCGTACGAGGACGAGGACGAGGACCCGACAACGTTCACGTATGCCCAGGTCGGCACCGTCCTCCACGAGATCGGCATGATCTCCGAGGAGCGGCTGCGGCGCGGCATCGAGGAGTTCGCCGACTACGCGGACGAGGCGGGGGACCACTACGAGGCGGCCTGCGCGCTCGAACACTTCGGTGTGGCGGTCTCGGTGCACGCCGACGACATCGACTCGATCCACGAGGGCTACGCCTACCTCCTGGAAGCTGCTTCCGAGGTCGCGGGCAACAGGGTCGCCATCACCGATGTCCGGCTCGTCGAGGGCGAGGGCGAGCTCGCGGACGGCCGGGACGACATCCTGGAGTTCGTGCGCGACGGCAAGACCGTGTCCATCGACGCCGAGCACCGGGCGACCGACTACTACGACCACCAGGCGGCCTGCGACGCCATCGAGGCGACCGGTCACGAGGACGACCCCCGTGACTGGTGCGTCCTCGACTTCCAACGGGAGCAGCACCGCGTCTACGACACCGTGATGGTGTTCGCGACGCCCGAGCAACGGAAGACGCTGGGCGAGCGCCTGGGGTTCATGTTCCCGTCCGACACGGAATGACGAGCGGCCCCCGCGTATGCGAGGGCCGCTCCGTTCAAGACGGTCGCTCCGGTCCGGCCGGACCGCCGCCGTCCGTCAGACGCCTGCGGGCTCCATCATCGGCGCCTCGTCCGCCGCCGCGTCCGCGTCCGGCTTGGGGGCCGCCGGGCCGCCCCGCAGCGGGACCTCCTTCAGGAACCAGGCCGCGGCGAAACCGATGATGCTGACGGCCGCGCCCCACAGGAAAACCTGGTGGCTGCCGTTGGCCACGGCGTGTGCGTACGCGTCCTGGACCACCGGCGGCAGCTGCGGCAGGCGCTTCGGGTCCATCTGGGCGCCGCCGCCGGTGACCTTGGCGCCGGCCGCGGCACCGAGCCGGTCGACCATCGTCGTCTTCACCTGGCTGGTGAAGATCGCGCCGAGGATGGCGACGCCGAACGAGCCGCCGATCGTACGGAAGAGGGTGGCCGAGGAGGAGCCGACGCCCATGTCCTTCATCTCGACGCTGTTCTGCGCGATCAGCATCGTGGTCTGCATCAGGAAGCCCATACCGGCGCCGAGCACCGCCATGTAGAGCCCCGAGGTGAAGCGGGTGGTGTCGGTGTCCATCAGGGACAGCAGGGCCAGACCGGCCGTGATGAGCGCGCCGCCGACGACCACGAAGACCTTGTACTTGCCGGTCGTGGTGGTGACCCGGCCGGCGAACAGCGAGACGGCCATCATCGCCAGCAGCATCGGGAGCAGCAGCAGGCCCGAGTTGGTGGCCGAGGCGCCCTGCACGGTCTGCTGGAACAGCGGCAGGAAGGTCATCGACCCGAACATCACGAAGCCGACGAGGAAGCCGATGACCGTGATGAGCGAGAAGTTGCCGTTACGGAAGATGTGCAGCGGCACCACCGGCTCGCTGACCTTGCGCTCCACCAGGACGAAGAGCAGCAGGGCGACGACGCCGCCCGCGCCCAGCCCCAGGATCTGCGGCGAGGTCCAGGCGTACTCGGTCCCGCCCCAGGTGGTGAGCAGCACCAGCGCGGTGATGCCGAGGGTGAGCAGCGCGGAACCGACGTAGTCGATCCGGGCCTTCGACCGCTTCTTCGGCAGGTGCAGCACCGCGGTGACCATGATCAGTGCGACCGCGCCGAGCGGCAGGTTGATGTAGAAGCTCCAGCGCCAGCCGAGGTGGTCGGTGATGCCGCCGCCGACCAGCGGTCCGCCGATCATCGCGACGGCCATGACACCGGCCATCATGCCCTGGTACTTGCCGCGCTCCCGCGGCGGAATCAGATCGCCGATGATGGCCATGACGCCGACCATCAGGCCGCCCGCGCCCAGGCCCTGCACCGCGCGGAAGCCGATCAGCTGCCCCATGTCCTGGGCCATGCCGGACAGCGCGGAGCCGATCAGGAAGATCACGATGGACGTCAGGAAGACGCCCTTGCGCCCGAACATGTCGCCGAGCTTGCCCCAGATCGGGGTCGATGCGGCGGTGGCGAGCGTGTACGCGGTGACCACCCAGGACAGGTGCTCCATCCCGCCCAGTTCACCGACGATGGTGGGCATCGCCGTACCCACGATCATGTTGTCCAGCATCGCGAGAAGCATCGCGATCATCAGCGCGAAGAGGACCACCCGCACGCTGGCGGGCTTCTTCCCCCCGTCCGCTGCCGATATCTGTCTGTCCCCCGCTGAGGCCGCTTTCTGCGACATCCCCGTCGTCACTTCTCCCACTCCTACTTACTTGCCGCCCGGCTAGTTCAGTACAGTGAGGAAGGTAGGCGGCTAACTAGCCGGGCGTCAAGTAAGTTTCTGGGGCGCCCGACGGGGCAGCCCTCTGACCAGCACCGACTACGCAAGCAGCACGTGCACATCACATGCGAATCACAGACGAACCACGCAGCAACGACGCGGCAGCGACGCAGCGACCACGCAGGAGAAGGCCATGAGCACACCGCACACGCGCCGGGGAAACACCCGGCAGCGCATTCAGGACGTCGCTCTGGGGCTGTTCTCCGAGCAGGGCTACGAGAAGACCTCGCTGCGTGAGATCGCCGAGAAGCTCGACGTCACCAAGGCGGCGCTGTACTACCACTTCAAGACCAAGGAAGACATCGTCATCAGCCTGTTCGAGGACCTGCGCGGTCCCATCGACGAGCTGATCACCTGGGCCGAGGCGCAGCCCCGCACCCTCGCCACCAAGCAGGAAGTGATCCGCCGCTACGGCGCATCGCTCCGCGACGCCGAACCCCTCTTCCGCTTCATGCAGGAGAACCAGGCGACCGTACGCGACCTCGCCATCGGCGACACCTTCAAGGAGCGCATGCACACCCTCTTCGGCCTCCTGAGGGAGCCCGATGCGGAGCTGGCGGATCAGGTGCGCTGCCTCACGGCGCTGTTCTCGATCCACGCGGGCATGTTCGCGATGCAGAACCTCGAAGGCGACCCCGAGGAGAAGCGCAAGGCCATCCTCGAGGTCGCCACAGAACTGGTCACGGCGGCAAACCCGCCGAACCGCCGGCCAGTCCGGCCGGATTCAGCTCAGACGGCGTCGCCGTGAGCCCGCAGGAATCCGGTCGGCTCGATGCCCGTCCCGTAGTCGGGACCGGTGCGGACCTCGAAGTGCAGGTGCGGGCCGGTGGAGTTGCCGGTGCTGCCGGAGAGCCCGATCTGCTCGCCCGTGGCGACCTGCTGGCCCACCTGGACCTGGATCTGTGAGAGGTGCGCGTACTGGGTGTACGTGCCGTTGTCGTGCTGGATCACGATGGCGTTGCCGTACGCCGGGCCGTCGCCGCCGCCCCAGGGGCCGGCCTTGACCACGGTGCCGTGGTGCACGGCGTGGACCTGGGTGCCGGTCGGCACGACGAAGTCCTGACCGCTGTGCTTGTGCGCCCAGTGGCTGCCCGGAATACCGAACGGCTCGCCCAGGGTGTAGCTGTCGACCGGCTTGACCCAGGCCTCGGCCCGCTGGGCCGCGTCCTTCCGGGCCTGCACGGCCTTCGCCTTGGCCTTCGCCGCGGCCACCTTCGCGTCCTTGACGGCCTTGGCCTGCGCGGCGGCCTGGTTGCTGACCGTGGAGCCGATGTTCGCGGAGAGGTTCATCAGGCTCGAGTCGGCGGCGCTGGCGACACCGGCGCCCAGCGCGGCGGCTATGCCGAGACCACCGGCGACCACGGCGACGCGATTGCGCAGTACGGACTTCTTCGCGGAGTTCTTGGAATTGCGGATGGCAGCGAACTTGGACATGCGGGTTTTTCCTCCAGTGATCTGGAATCAGGAATTCAGGGGGCTTCTCCCGGCTGCGGACCGGGTTGGCCATTCCTTGGTAACCCGCATTCGGCGCCCCGCCAAGCCGCCCCCGCTACTACCCGATGCCGTACTCGACCCGATGTAATTCAGGCCATTGCGAGGCGACGAAACCTGCTCACCGGCGACATCACGGCACCCGCACACCGCTTCCGACCTGCCATTACGTCGACACCCCACGCTCCGTCGACCACCCGCTCCCCTGAGCGGCATCGCCCCCGCCGCGCCGCCCCGCCAATCCCCTAATTTCTCTAGTAGGCGCCAAATACGCTGTGCGCCATGTCACCGCCGAATAAGATCCACGGCTTTCTTTGTGACCTGAGCAACGTGACGCGGGTTACCTGAAATCCCGAGAATTACGCGAATTGCCCACCCGGCGGCCCCTCGGCGCGTAGCCTGGCCCGGACGACATCAGCAGCCACGGGGGAGGCCGCCCGCATGGTGGAACCGTCAGCAGTGGGCATCCGGCTCGCCTCGGGCGTGGTCGCGCCCCTCGTGAAGAAACTGTTCGTCCAGGAAGGGCCGGGCGCCGGGCTCGTCTCCGGCCCCGTACGGATCTCCGGCCTGGTGTCCTTCAAGGGCGAGAAACGCACCCTCACCGACAAGGACCTGCACAGACTCGCGGCGGAGCTGGTGTCCAGGTCCGTACGCGCCGCCCGCCCCGGCGAGCGGCCGTGCCCCGAGGACGAGGAAACGGCGGTGGCCGACGCCCTGGCCGCCACGCTGAGCGGCCTCGGCGCGCTCGCCATGGACGACGTACAGGCCGTCCTGCTCGGCCACAGCGTCCTCGCGGAGCGCCTGATGGGCGCCGCCCCGCACGCCACCCGCGGCCTCACCCGGGACGCCGAGCTGCTCCATCACACCCTGCTCAGCACGGCCTGCCTGCACATCGTCCACTTCTTCACCCAGCGGTCGACGTTCGTGGCCCGCACCCTCGTCGAGCAGAGCCGGACCCTGGACGGCGTGATCACCAAGATCGACGCCTTCCTGGAGGCCCACCCCTCCCCGCGCGCCGCCGACACCGCCTTCGAGCGCAGCTACCTCACCTACATCGCCCGCAAGCACAGCCGGCTGACCATCTACGGCATCGATCTCGCCCACTCCCCGGACCGGTGGCCGCTGGACTCCGCGTATCTGAGCCTGGGCGCGACCAGCCCCCGCCACGAGTTCACCGTCATCACCGGCGCCGGAGCCCAGGAACCACCGCCCCGCCCGCCCCGGCCCGCCGACCGGGCCCTCGCCGACTTCGACCGGGTCCTGCTGCGCGGCGTCGCCGGCTCCGGCAAGAGCACCCTCATCCAGTGGCTGGCGGTCTCCTGCGCCAAGGACCCCGCCGACACCCCCCTCCCCCACCTCTCCGGCCGCATCCCCTTCGTCCTCCCCTTACGCACCCTCACCCGCTCCGGCGCCGCCCTGCCCACCCCCGACCGCTTCCTGTCCGCCGTCGGCTGCCCGGTCTCCGGCGCCCAGCCCGACGGCTGGGCCGAACGCGTCCTGACCTCGGGCCGCGGCCTGCTCCTGGTCGACGGCCTGGACGAGATCCCCGAGGCCGAGCGCAGACCCGCCCGCACCTGGCTGCGCGACCTGCTGGACGCGTTCCCGGACAACCTCTGGCTGGTCACCACCCGCCCCTCCGCCGTACGCGAGAACTGGCTCGCCACCGACGGCTTCGACGAGCTGACGCTGACACCGATGGGCCGCGAGGAAGTGACCGCGTTCATCGGACGCTGGCACGCCGCGGCGCGCCAGGACGCCGAGGACACCGACCGGCTGGACGCGTACGAGCAGTCGCTGCTCTCCGCCGTCCGCACCAAACAGGACCTCGGCCGCCTGGCCACCAACCCCCTGATGTGCGGACTGATCTGCGCACTCCACCGCGACCGGCGCGGCTATCTCCCGCACGGGCGCAAGGAGTTGTACGACGCGGCGCTGGGGATGCTGCTGTCGCGGCGGGACCGGGAACGGGACATGGGGGCGCCGACGGGCATCGAGCTGGCCGACGAGCCGCAGGTGCAGCTGCTGCAACGGCTCGCCTACTGGCTGATCCGCAACGGCCGCACGGAACTCGTCCGCGAACGGGCCGAGCGGATCATCGGCGATGCGCTGCCGGCGGTGCCCGCGGCCGCGGCGCAGGGCGACTCGGCGGCCGTCTTCCGTCATCTGCTGCTGCGCTGCGGCCTGCTGCGCGAACCGACGCCCGGATCCGTGGACTTCGTCCACCGCACCTTCCAGGACTACCTGGGGGCCCGCGCCGCCGTCGAGGAGGGCGACTTCGGGCTGCTGGTGGAGCACTCCGTCGACTCCCAGTGGGAGGACGTGATCCGGATGGCGGTGGCGCACGCCCGGCCGCGCGAACGGGCGGAGATCCTGCGGGCGATGATCGCCCACGGCGACGGCATCCGGAGTCCTCGTACGCGGCTGCGGGTGCATCTCCTCGCCATGGCCTGCCTGGAGCATGCGACGGAGCTGGATCCGGACGTACGGGACCTGGTGCACAAGCGGGCGAGAGCAATCCTGCCGCCCCGTTCCCGCGAGGAGTCGGAGCTGCTTGCGGCGGTGGGGTCGATCATTCTGGAGCTGCTGCCCGGTTCGGACCATCTGGAGGACGACGAGGCGCAGGAAGTGGTGGTCACCGCCGTGCGCATCGGATCGGACGCCGCTCTGGAAGTACTGAAGGGCCTCCGGAGGCATCCGGCGTTCGGCGCGCGCGCACAACTCGCCTTGTCCTGGGGATCTTTCGACACCGAACGCTATGCCCAGGAGATCATCTGCCACCTCGACGCCGACGCACCCATCCGGGTCGGCAGCCCGGCCGAGCTGCGCATCCTCAAAGATCTCGGCGGCCGGCCGCGCACCTCTGTCCGCGGCCCCTTCACCGACCGGCAACTTCTCGACGGGCTGGTCTACCAGAACATCGCCCATCTGGCGCTCAACAACAACCAGGAAGTCCGCGACCTCACATTTCTCCGGGACTTCCCTGCACTGAAATCGCTGGAACTTGTGGATTGTCCCGCAATCGGCAGCGTCGCCCCCCTCGCGGATCTACCCCTCCGCAGCCTCTTCATCAGCGGGTCGAAGGACAGCACGGTGCGTATCCCGCAAGGACTGGACCGCCTGCGCCACGTCGACTCCCTGATGCTCTATGCCCCGCTCCCACCGGAAGGACTGGCGGCCCTCCCAGCAGCGGCCCCACTAACCCACCTCTCTCTCGGGGAGCCCGTCGGCGCCGACTTCACCCATGCGACGTCCTGGCCGCATCTGAGGTACATCCAACTACGACGCATGGCCTCCGACTTCGCCGAAAGCCAGTGGCAGACCCTCACCCATCTCACCGAATTGGAGGGCTTCACCTTCGGCCTGGACACCGAAGGCGCCCCCCTGCGCATTCCCCCCGGTCTTCAGCTGCCGCAGGTGAAGACCCTCAGCCTCCTCAATACGGACCGCAGCCCCGTCTCCGAGCTGCTCCGCATCCTGCACGCCGCCCTCCCCGCTTTCCCCGGCACCCAAAAACTCCAGCTCTACGGCATGGCCGACGCCCCCATCGAGCTCCCGCCCCTGACCGCTCTCCCCGACCTCCAGGAGGTCTACCTCTCCTACCTCCACCCCGAGAACCCCGACTCGCTCCCACCCCACGTCAACCTCACCCTCTACCCCCGCCCCCGCACCTGACCGCAGCCACAGCCGTTACGGGAAACCCATGGATCCCACAAACCCCACGCCGGGCCCCACCCCCGACTCCCCCTCCGCCCCCTCGTCCGATCCCTCTCCCACCCCCGACTCCGCCTTCGAAGCCCACTACGCCCGCTCCACCGCCACCACCCACAACCACCTCACGATCTTCGGCATCGACCTCGCCCACTCCCCCGACAGCTGGCCCCTGGACGCCGCCTACCTGGGCCTCCAGTGCGAGCCGGACCCGGCCGCCCAGTCCGCGGGCGACGAGCCCCCGACCCCCGCCGAGCAGGCCCTCGCCGGCCGCCCCCGCATCCTCATCCGCGGCGTCGCCGGCTCCGGCAAGACCACGCTCCTCCAGTGGCTGACCGTCGCCACCGCCCGCGACGAGCTGCCCGACGCGCTCGCGGGGCTCCGCGACCGGGTCCCCTTCCTCCTCCCCGTACGCCGCTTCGCCCGCGACGGCTTTCCCGAACCGGCCGCCTTCCTGGCGGCCACCGGCTCCCCGGACGCGGCCGCCCAGCCACCCGGCTGGGCCGAGCGCGTCCTGAGCCAGGGCCGGGCCCTCCTCCTCATCGACGGGATCGACGAAGCGCCCGAGAGCGCCCGCGAGGAGGTACGCGAACGCCTCCGCGACTGGACCGTCCGCTACCCGGGAACCATCTGCATCGTCACCTCCCGCCCCTCCGCCGTACCGGACAACTGGCTCGCCGCCGAGGGCTTCACCGAGCTGTCCCTGGCGCCCATGAGCCGGGAGGACATCGCCGCGTTCATCCAGCGCTGGCACCGGGCCGCCGCCCAGCAGAACCCGGCCGACCTCGACCGGCTCGGGCATTACGAGCACACGCTGCTCAATGCCGTCCGCATCACCCGCGACCTGGGCCGGCTCGCCACCAATCCGCTGATGTGCGGGCTGCTGTGCGCCCTGCACCGCGACCGGCGCGGCTATCTGCCCAACGGCCGTAAGGAGCTCTACGACGCCGCGCTGTCGATGCTGCTGGAGCGCCGCGACCGGGAGCGGGCGATGGTGGCCACCGACGGCGTCGAGCTGACCCGGCAGCCCAAGATCCAGCTGCTGCAGAAGCTCGCCCACTGGATGCTGATCAACGGGCGTTCGGAGATGGACCGGGACACGGCCATCGCGACCCTCGCCGAGCATCTGCCGGCCATTCCGGACGCCGCCCGCCAAGGCGGCCCCGAAGAGGTGTTCCGCCATCTCCTCAACCGCACCGGGCTGCTGCGCGAGCCGACCCCCGGCACCGTCGACTTCGTCCACCGCACCTTCCAGGACTATCTCTCCGCGCGCGCGACCGTCCAGCGGCACGACTTCACGCTGCTCCTCGACCACGCCCACCACGACGCCTGGGAGGACGTCATACGGATGGCCGTGGCCCTGGCCCGGCCCGACGAGTGCGCGGCGCTCCTGGACGGCCTGCTGGCCCCGCACGCGGGCATCAAGGCCGCCGAGGCCCGGCACCGCAAGCTGCTGGCGGCCGCCTGCCTGGAACACGCCACCGAGCTGGACCCTGCGGTCCGGGCCCGGGTGCAGCGCTTCACCCGGGACATGGTGCGGCCCGGCACCCCGTCCGCGGCCCGCGCCCTGGGCTGGATCGGGCCGATCGTCCTGGAAATGCTCCCCGAACCCGCCCGCGCCTCCGACGACGAGGCGTATCTCCTCGCCGTCACCGCCACCTCCATCGCGGACGATATGGCGATCGACTATCTGACGGGGCTGCGCCACCACCAGCACCACGCCGTACGGGCGCAGCTCGCCGGGGCCTGGCGGCATTACGACACCGCCCGCTACGCCCGCGAGATCATCGCCCATCTGGAACCGGCCGAACTGTATTTCCCGGTGGCCGACATCGGGGAATTGCATGCGCTGCGCCGTCTCGGCGGCCGTCCGCACCTCCGGATCTCCGGGCACTTCACCCCGGACCAGCTGATCGAGGGCATCGCCCCGGCGGACGGCCTCACCCGCCTCTGGCTCGCCTATGACCTGGGCGTCTCCATGGAATGGCTGTCGGCCTTCCCCAAGCTGGACACCCTCCGGATCGGCCGCCGCATCCCTCCGGTGACGGGCGTCCCCGACGGCATCCGCGTCATCCAGCTCTAGGCGGGGGGCGGATGCCGCCCCAGGGGAGCCGGGGCCGGCGTCGGCCGAGGGGAACCGGGGGCTGGCTTCGGCCGAGGGGAACCGAGGGCTGGCGTCGGCCGAGGGGAGCCGAGCCTCTTGGCGATCGGACCGCCGGGCGTCGGGCAGCTGCGCAGCCGGGCCGCTGAGCCGCTGAGCCGCTGAGCCGCTGAGCCGACCCTCCCCGATCACGTTGCGTGCCCGCGGAATACCGCCCTGTCACCCCGCGTTGTGGCCCCGCAGGGGGCCCTCGCACCCCCTACGGGATGCGTTCGACCACCCCGTAGGGGCTTCGCCCCGTGAGGCCCCGCCCCCACCCCCTACCGCCCAACGGGACCACCCAGCCCAACAAAAACCGCCCCACCCAACGAAAACCGCCCCGGACCCGCACGAAGCGGTCCGGGGCGGTTCCCGTATGGCGAGGCGGGCGCTTACGCGTCCTTGCTCAGGTTCGGGCCCGAGCCGCCGGTCGCGGACTCGATCGGCGGGGCGTCGGGCAGGGCCGACTTCTCCTCGCCGCGGAAGGTGAACTTGGCGGTGTCACCCTCGCCCTCGACGTCGACGACCACGATGTGACCCGGACGCAGCTCGCTGAAGAGGATCTTCTCCGAGAGGGCGTCCTCGATCTCGCGCTGGATCGTGCGGCGCAGCGGACGGGCGCCGAGCACCGGGTCGTACCCGCGCTTGGCCAGCAGCGACTTGGCCTCGCCGCTGAGCTCGATGCCCATGTCGCGGTCCTTGAGCCGCTCGTCCACCTTGGCGATCATGAGGTCGACGATCTGGATGATGTCTTCCTCGGTCAGCTGGTGGAAGACGACGGTGTCGTCGACACGGTTGAGGAACTCGGGGCGGAAGTGCTGCTTGAGCTCTTCGTTGACCTTGTTCTTCATCCGCTCGTAGCTGGACTTCGTGTCGCCCTGGGCCGCGAAGCCGAGGTTGAAGCCCTTGGAGATGTCCCGCGTGCCGAGGTTGGTCGTCATGATGATGACCGTGTTCTTGAAGTCCACGACCCGGCCCTGGGAGTCGGTCAGGCGACCGTCCTCCAGGATCTGCAGCAGGGAGTTGAAGATGTCCGGGTGGGCCTTCTCGACCTCGTCGAAGAGCACGACGGAGAACGGCTTGCGGCGCACCTTCTCGGTGAGCTGGCCGCCCTCTTCGTAGCCGACGTAGCCGGGAGGCGAACCGAACAGCCGCGAGACCGTGTGCTTCTCACTGAACTCCGACATGTCGAGGGAGATCAGCGCGTCCTCGTCACCGAAAAGGAATTCGGCGAGGGTCTTGGACAGCTCCGTCTTACCGACACCGGACGGGCCCGCGAAGATGAACGAACCGCCGGGGCGCTTCGGGTCCTTCAGGCCGGCACGGGTACGGCGGATGGCCTGGGAGAGCGCCTTGATGGCGTCCTTCTGGCCGATGACGCGCTTGTGGAGCTCGTCCTCCATGCGCAGCAGGCGGCTCGACTCCTCCTCGGTCAGCTTGAAGACCGGGATGCCCGTCGCCGTCGCCAGGACCTCGGCGATCAGCTCCTCGTCGACCTCGGCGACGACGTCCATGTCGCCGGCCTTCCACTCCTTCTCCCGCTTGGTCTTCGCGGCCAGGAGCTGCTTCTCCTTGTCGCGCAGGCCCGCGGCCATCTCGAAGTCCTGCGAGTCGATCGCGGACTCCTTCTCCCGGCGCACATCGGCGATCTTCTCGTCGAATTCGCGCAGGTCCGGCGGAGCGGTCATACGGCGGATCCGCATTCGGGAGCCGGCCTCGTCGATCAGGTCGATCGCCTTGTCCGGCAGGAAGCGGTCGGAGATGTAACGGTCGGCCAGAGTGGCCGCCGCGACCAGGGCGGAGTCCGTGATGGAGACGCGGTGGTGCGCCTCGTAGCGGTCCCGCAGGCCCTTGAGGATCTCGATGGTGTGGGGCAGCGACGGCTCCGCGACCTGGATGGGCTGGAAGCGGCGCTCGAGGGCCGCGTCCTTCTCCAGGTGCTTGCGGTACTCGTCGAGCGTCGTGGCACCGATGGTCTGCAGCTCGCCTCGCGCCAGCATGGGCTTGAGGATGCTGGCGGCGTCGATCGCGCCCTCGGCGGCACCCGCACCCACCAGGGTGTGGAGCTCGTCGATGAACAGGATGATGTCGCCGCGGGTGCGGATCTCCTTGAGGACCTTCTTCAGGCGTTCCTCGAAGTCACCGCGGTAGCGGGAGCCGGCGACCAGGGCGCCGAGGTCGAGGGTGTAGAGGTGCTTGTCCTTGAGGGTCTCGGGCACCTCGCCCTTGACGATGGCCTGCGCCAGTCCTTCGACGACCGCCGTCTTGCCGACGCCGGGCTCGCCGATGAGGACCGGGTTGTTCTTCGTACGGCGGGAGAGCACCTGCATGACCCGCTCGATTTCCTTCTCGCGCCCGATGACCGGGTCGAGCTTGGTCTCGCGAGCGGCCTGCGTGAGGTTGCGGCCGAACTGGTCCAGGACGAGCGACGTCGAGGGCGTGCCCTCGGCGGGGCCGCCGGCGGTGGCGGCTTCCTTGCCCTGGTAGCCGGAGAGCAGCTGGATGACCTGCTGCCGCACCCGGTTGAGATCGGCGCCCAGCTTCACCAGGACCTGGGCTGCGACGCCCTCGCCCTCGCGGATCAGGCCGAGCAGGATGTGCTCCGTACCGATGTAGTTGTGGCCGAGCTGGAGGGCCTCGCGGAGCGACAGCTCCAGGACCTTCTTCGCACGGGGGGTGAAGGGGATGTGCCCGGACGGAGCCTGCTGGCCCTGCCCGATGATCTCCTCCACCTGCTGGCGGACCGCCTCGAGCGAAATCCCGAGGCTCTCCAGGGCCTTAGCGGCGACACCCTCACCCTCGTGGATCAGGCCCAGGAGGATGTGCTCGGTGCCGATGTAGTTGTGGTTGAGCATCCGGGCTTCTTCCTGAGCCAGGACGACAACCCGCCGCGCGCGGTCGGTGAACCTCTCGAACATCGTTAATCGCTCCTCAGAGCGGTCAGAAAGATCGGGGACGATCCCCTCCCTGTCCTTCCGCATGCTAGTCCCGCGGGGCGGGACAGCTCATTCCAACTGCCGACACCCGTCCGGATCACCCCCGCTCCGGCGGGGAAATTTACTGCCGAACAGCTGACATCTGCTCCAACTCGATGGTGCGAGACGATGTTCCCGCAGGCCAGGCATATACGCTCTTCGCCACTACGCCCGTGGCGAACGCGCCCCTTGCCGACACGCCCACCGCATCCCGCCATCAGCCGGGGTAAATCGCCGTGAGCGCCGGTCACACGGTCTCTTCCCACTGTGACTGTCTTACCCGCTGCCACTGACACTCCATGCGGCGCGGGCCGCTTCCATCCGCTACGGGCGAACATCCACGCGCCACCGGATGCGCCGCCGCACGCCCTTACGGCTACGGTGCGTATCCGCATCTCGACCCAGCGTAACTTCCTGGGTTTCGGGGAGTTGCACCGGATATGGCCCGCGCGCTTCCGCGACCCCGCAGCCCTCTTTCCGCCGTCCGCCGGTGGTACGAGGAAGAGATGAGCTGGCCGACCGCCGGCACGGAGCCGGTGGAACTGCTGGTGGGGCAGCGTTTCGACGTCCTGGAGATGCCGGCCGACGCGGGGCGGGCCGTGCTGCGGCGGCTGCCGGGCACCGGTCCGGTCGCGTTGCTGCGAGCCGGGCAGGACGGAAATCGCCGCATTGAACGGCCGAAATTGCTCATGCTCATCGCGGTCGGCGGCGCCGAGGAACTCCCGGAAATCCTGGAATGGCTCGAGTGGGGTGCGCTCGCACCCGATCTCGGTGCACGCGGGGCCGGAGAGCGGATGCCCGCACCGGCCGTCCCCACGTACTCCTGTACCGGCGAGCCGTCATCGCGCGGATTCGGCGCTCGGGAGGCCGCAGGATGGTTGCGACCTCCCCGGCCGGGGCGCGCGGCGGAGAATTCCCTGCCCACCACGGGGATCGGGGCAGGAATCGGAGACGGTGGGGGCGCCCCCGACCTCATTCGGCTGGTGAGCGCGGCGGCAACGGAGTGCCACCGTGCCCGGTTGCTGCGTGCTCGTAAAGGTCAATCGGATCGCGTTGACGGCGATCAGCCGTTGGCCTTCTCAAATGCCTCGCGAATGTCCGCGGGGACACGGCCGCGGTCATTCACGTTGTAACCGTTCTCCTTCGCCCAGGCGCGGATCTTCGCGGTGTCCCCGGAGCCGCCGGCGGAAGCCGCACGCGCCTTGCCGCGGCCCGCAGCGCGCCCGCCCGTACGGCGGCCGGCCTTCACGAACTCCGCGAGCGACTCACGAAGCTTCTCGGCGTTGGCGTCGGTGAGGTCGATCTCGTAGGACTTGCCGTCGAGAGCGAACGTCACGGTCTCGTTGGCCTCGCCGCCGTCGAGGTCGTCGACAAGAAGAACCTGAACCTTCTGTGCCACCGGTTTCCCTTTCATCGAATGTGGATTACGACGGAAAGCAAACCGCTTTTCCGGGAAAAACACAAACCCTTGGGTAGGGTTCACTTGCCCGCAGAGCGGGGAACACATGCTTCCGTAGCCATGAGATAGGGGAGCGATTCGGACATAGAACACTGATCACAGGTGCAGAAGCATGCGGCTGTTGCCCAGGGTGTTGGGCTTCACTCGTTCGAGCCCGAGGAACTCGGCAACGCCCTCGTCATAGGAACGCAGCAGCTCACTGTAGACATCACCGTCTACCGGAGTCTCGCCGATCTCCACGAAGCCGTGCTTGGTGAAGAAGTCGACTTCGAAGGTGAGACAGAAAATGCGCCGCACTCCGAGCCAGCGCGCGGTGCTCAGCAGCTTGTCGAGAACTTGGTGGCCGACTCCCGAGCCCTTGAGCTGCGGATCCACCGCCAGGGTGCGCACTTCGGCCAGGTCTTCCCACATCACATGGAGTGCGCCGCAGCCGACGACCTCGGCGTCTTCATCGCGCTCCGCGACCCAGAACTCCTGGATGTCCTCGTAAAGCGTGACGGTGGCTTTGTCGAGCAGGATGCCATCTCGTGAGTACGAGTCGATGAGCCGGCGTACCGCAGGGACATCGCTGGTCCGGGCGCGACGGACGGTGAGGCCTTTTGAATGCACGGGCATGCCGGGACGCTATCGCCCCGCCTCCTCGGTGCCCGCCTCGGGTTCATCACCTTCGCCGGATGCGCGTTCTTGTGCCGCTTGTGGGGCTTGTTCCGTTCCGGCTTGAGAGGGCTGTTCCGATCCGGCTTCCGTTCCGGCTTCCGATCTCGCTTCCGGCGCCCGTTCAGGAGTGGTCTGTTCCGCCCGCTCGGCGCTCTCCGGATCGTCGATCTGCACCATCCGCACGGCATCGCGCAGGGCATGTCGCTGTTCCGGCGACATCATGTCGAAGAAGGCCACAAGAGCGGCCGCGGGGTTGTCACTGGCGGACCACGCTTCGTTCATCAGTGCGGCCGAGTACGCGGCACGAGTGGAGACCGCCTCATATCGATAGGCGCGGCCTTCTGCTTCGCGGCGGACCCAGCCCTTCTGATGAAGGTTGTCCAATACGGTCATGACCGTCGTGTAGGCGATCGACCGTTCCTTCTGGAGATCTTCCAGGACTTCTCGAACGGTGACCGGGCGGTTCCACTCCCAGACCCGCGTCATCACCGCGTCTTCCAGATCACCCAATGGTCTCGGCACACAAGAACAATAGTGGGAGATGTCGTGAATGCCGGTTGATCTCGTTGCGTTTGGGCCGGAAAAAGGATGTACGACCCGAGACAGTCATTCCCGGGCCGTACCGTGCGCGTACACCGCCGAATAGGCGGCGGAGCGGTCAGGCGCCCTGCGCCTTGGCCTCCGCAGCGGACTCGGCGCGGGCCAGCAGGGCGTCCGCGGCGGCGTCCTCCTTGGCCTTGTTGGGGCCGCCCTGGCTCTTGACGATCGTCACGATCAGCGCCGTGAAGGCCACGGCCATCACTACGGGCGGGGTGAGCGCTGCGAGGTAATCCATGGCGTATGGCCTCCTTTGGGGCGTGAGATTCCAGGGTACGCAGCGCTCAGGCGGTACGTGTCTCGGGGGGCGGGGCGGGCTTGCGGCGGGGCGGGAAGACCTCGCCGGGCGTCGGGATCGGGCGGTCCGGGCGCGGGGACCTGGGGGCGGGCTGCGGTGCGGGCTGCGGCCGCCGCTTGGGCTCGGCGGCCGGCTCGGACTCCGGCTCGGACTCCGGCGCACGCTCCGGCTCGTGCGCCGCACGCCCTCCGGGCAGGGCCCGCAGCCGGGCCCGTACGGAGCGCTCGGCCAGCTGCTCGCAGTGGCGCAGCAAGGTGGCGCGGCGTTCGCTCTCGACGGCTCCGGTGCGCCGCGCGACGAGGGAGCGCAGGGCGGCGAGGTCGGCGGGGCCGGGGACGTAGCCGGCCTCCAGTGCCTCCTTGAGGTGCGCGAGGTAGCCGGCGGCCGAACCGGGCAGGGTCTCGCGGTAGCGGGCGAGGTCGGCGAGCAGGAAGGCGCGCAGCCGGCCGCCTTCGCGGACCGCCTCGTCCACCGCCTCCGCCAGCCGGAGGTATTCCTGGATTTCCTCGGGCCACTGCAGGGCGGTGCCGAGCGGGACGGCGCGGTCCACCAAAGTGGCTGACTGCAGGGCATGGGCGAGAGCGCGACGGAGCACTCGCAGCTCATCGGCGCTGAACGTCATGCCGCCGCGGGATCCGTTTGGCATAGGCATGCGGCGACTTTACGACCGTTTCGGACAAAAGCCGCTTAATTCGTGCACGATGGCGCGGCTGGCGGTACGGAGCGATCTCGCCAGGTCCCGGCGGCGTACGAGGCCAGGACCTGACGGTGTGCGAGGCCAGCACCGGGACCCGGTGAGGCGCGACGTCAGGACCGGGCGATGTTCCGCTCGTACACCAGCCGCAGGCCGATCAGGGTGAGCCAGGGCTCGTGTGCGTCGATCACCGAGGACTCGCCGAGGACCATCGGGGCCAGGCCGCCGGTGGCGATCACCGTCACCTCGTCCGGGTCGTCGGCCAGCTCCCGCGCCATCCGCTGCACCACGCCGTCCACCTGGCCCGCGAAGCCGTAGAGGATGCCGGACTGCATCGCCTCGACGGTGTTCTTGCCGATGACGCTGCGCGGCCGGGCCAGCTCGATCTTGCGGAGCTGGGCGCCCTTGACGCCCAGCGCGTCCACCGAGATCTCGATGCCCGGCGCGATCACGCCGCCGACGTATTCGCCGCGCGCGCTGACCGCGTCGAAGGTGGTGGCCGTACCGAAGTCCACGACGATCGCCGGGCCTCCGTAGAGCTCGACGGCCGCCAGCGAGTTGATGATGCGGTCGGCGCCGACCTCCTTGGGGTTGTCCATGAGGACCGGCACGCCCGTCTTCACGCCGGGTTCGACGAGGACGGCCGGGACGTCGCCGTAGTAGCGGCGGGTGACCTCGCGCAGCTCGTGCAGCACGGAGGGGACGGTGGAGCAGATGGAGATGCCCTCGATGCCGTCGCCCAGGTCGTCGCCCAGGAGGGGATGCATCCCCATCAGGCCCTGGAGGAGCACGGCCAGCTCGTCGGCGGTGCGGCGGGCGTCGGTGGAGATCCGCCAGTGCTCGACGATCTCCTCGCCGTCGAAGAGGCCGAGGACGGTGTGGGTGTTACCGACGTCGATGGTGAGCAGCATGGCGGTCAGCGGCCCTCGTCCTGGTTGCCGGCCTCGGCCTCGCCGTTCTCGTCGCCGCTCTCGTCGCCGCTCTCCTCGGTGTCGCCCTCACGCAGGTCGAGGCCGATGTCGAGGATCGGGGAGGAGTGGGTGAGCGAGCCGACGGCCAGGTAGTCGACGCCGGTCTCCGCGTAGGTGCGGGCGTTGGCGAGGGTCAGGCGGCCGGAGGACTCCAGCATCGCGCGGCCCGCGACCAGCTCCACGGCCTCCTTCGTCTGCTCCGGCGTGAAGTTGTCGAGAAGGATGAGATCGGCGCCCTCGGCGAGGATCGGCGGGATCTGGTCGATCCGGTCGACCTCCACCTCGATGGCCAGCCCCGGGAACTCCTCCCGTACGGCCGTGAACGCCGCGGCCACGCCGCCCGCCGCGACGACGTGGTTGTCCTTGATCAGCGCCGCGTCCGACAGCGACATCCGGTGGTTGACCCCGCCGCCGCAGCGCACCGCGAACTTCTCCAGGGCGCGCAGCCCCGGTGTCGTCTTCCGGGTGTCGCGGACCCGGGCCTTGGTGCCCTCCAGGACGTCCGCCCAGGCGCGGGTGGCGGTCGCGATGCCCGACAGCCGGCACAGGAGGTTCAGCGCGCTGCGCTCGGCGGTGAGCAGGTCGCGGGTGCGCGTGGTGACCGACAGCAGCTTCGTGCCGGCCTCGACCCGGTCGCCGTCCTCGACATGCCGCTCGACCGCGAACTCGTCGGTGCACACGATGGACAGCACCGCCTCGGCGACCCGCAGCCCGGCGACCGTACCGGCCTCGCGGGCCGTGAAGTCGCCGGTGGCGACGGCGTCTTCGGGGATGGTGGCCACGGTGGTGACGTCCACGCCCTGGTCGAGGTCCTCCTCGACGGCGAGGTGCGCGATGTCCTCGACCTGTACGGGGTCGAGGCCGGCGGCCACCAGGAGCGCGGCCAGGTCGGGGTCGAGGCCGCAGCTCAGCGGGTCCAGCTCGTACGCGCCGTCGTCGCCGCCGGCGCAGCCGCAGGCATCGCCGCAGCCTCCGCCCGCGGGGGCGCCGTTGGAGGGCCCGCCGATCTGGAGGAGGGGGAGGTCGTTGGGGGTGCTGCTCACGGGTTCGGCTCCGTTTCGGGCTGGGTGGCGGGGAAGTCGGCGGTGTCCGTGGCGCGGTGGACCAGGGTGTGCGGCGGACTGTGGGTGATCAGGGTGTGGCGCTGCCAGGACGCGTCGTCCCGGTCGGGGAAGTCCTCGTGCCAGTGGCAGCCGCGGGTCTCGTTGCGCCTGCGGGCACTGGAGACCAGCACCCTCGACACCAGCAGAAGGTTCGTGGCCTCCCAGGCTTCCACGCCGGGCTCGGCCGTCTTGCCCTCGTCGGATTCGGTGCGGGCCCGTGCGGTCATCCGGTTGAGCGCGACGGAGGCCTCCGCCAGGCTCGCCTCGGACCGCAGGACGCCGGCGCCCCGGGTCATGATCCGCTGGATCTCGAAGCGTGCCTCGGGCGACAGCAGCGGCACCGGCGGGCCGCCGGGCAGCCGGTGCTCCCCGGGCTGCCGTACGGGGTGCGCGGTGATGTCCTCGGCGATGCGCTCCGCGAACACCAGCCCCTCCAGGAGGGAGTTGGAGGCCAGGCGGTTGGCGCCGTGGACACCGGTGCAGGCGACCTCGCCGCAGGCGTAGAGGCCGGGCACGGTGGTGCGCCCGTGCAGGTCCGTACGGACGCCTCCGGAGGCGAAGTGGGCGGCCGGGGCGACCGGGATGGGCTCGGTGACCGGGTCGATGCCGTGGGCGCGGCAGGCGGCGAGGATGGTCGGGAAGCGGTGTTCCCACATCTCGGCGCCGAAGTGCCGGGCGTCCAAGTACATGTGGTCGGCGCCCTGTTCCAGCGCCCGCCGGATGATCGCCTTGGCGACGATGTCGCGCGGGGCCAGCTCGGCGAGTTCGTGCTGCCCGACCATGAAGCGGGTGCCGTCGGCGTCGACCAGGTGGGCGCCCTCGCCCCGTACCGCCTCGGAGATCAGCGGCTGCTGGCCCTCCGCGTCCGGCCCCAAGTACAGGACGGTGGGGTGGAACTGGACGAATTCGAGGTCGGACACCTCGGCCCCGGCACGCAGCGCCAGCGCCACGCCGTCACCGGTGGAGACGGCGGGGTTGGTGGTGGCGGAGAAGACCTGCCCCATGCCCCCGGTGGCGAGGACCACCGCCGGGGCGTGCACCGCGCCGACGCCGTCGTGCTGCCCCTCCCCCATGACGTGCAGGGTGACGCCGGAGGTGTTGCCGTCGGCGTCGGTGAGCAGGTCGAGGACGAGGGCGTTCTCGATGGTGCGCAGTCCGGCGGCGCGGACCGCCTCGACCAGCGCGCGGGAGATCTCGGCCCCGGTGGCGTCGCCGCCCGCGTGCGCGATACGGCGGCGGTGGTGGCCGCCCTCACGGGTGAGCGCTATCTCGTCGCTGTCCGGTGCGGTGTCGAAGCGGGCGCCGGCGGCGATCAGCCGGTGCACGGCGTCCGGGCCTTCGGTGACCAGGGCCCGTACGGCCGCCTCGTCGCACAGTCCGGCGCCCGCGACGAGGGTGTCGGCCAGATGCTGCTCGGGGGTGTCGCCGTCGCCGAGGGCCGCGGCGATGCCGCCCTGGGCCCAGCGGGTGGAGCCGTCGTCGAGCCGGGTCTTGGTGACGACGACCGTACGGCGGCCGGCGGCGGCGCAGCGCAGGGCCGCGGTCAGCCCGGCCACTCCGGAGCCCACCACGACGACGTCCGCCTCGATGGACCAGCCGGGGGCGGGAGCGGTCAGGCGTATGCCGGGGGCTGGGGCGGTGCCGGGGGCTATCGCCTGGCCGGGGCCGGTTCCTGTGGCGGTCATCGGGGCGCTCCGAGGGGGCCTTGGGGAGTGGTGGTGGGGTGTGCGGGCAGGGTCGCGCCGGGGCCGTCGGCGGCGGCGCGGGTCCCGGCGGCGGCCGCGTGGCGCGGCGCTGCGGGGGCGTCCGCCGTGCCTGCCGCCGGAGGGAACACGAGGCGGATGTTGTCGATGAGGCGTGTGGTGCCGACCTTGGCGGCGACCGCGAGGACCGCCTCGCCCTCGTAGGCGTCCGCGACCTCGGTGAAGTCGGACGGATCGACCAGCGCCAGGTAGTCCAGTTCGAGCGGCGGGTCCAGGTGGGCCGCGTCCGTCAGGACCGCGCGGGCCGCGGCGCGAGCCACGGACGGGCCGTGCGGCGGGCCGGCGGCGGCATAGGCGACGGCGTGCGCGTCCGCGGCGGCCCGGTCCTCGCCGAGGGCGGCCAGCGCCGCGGCGCGGTCCTGTGCCGGGTGGCCGGTGGAGGCGGCGCGGGCGCGCAGGGCCTCTTCCGCGGTGAGCCGGTCGCGGGCCGCGAACAGCGCGGCGGACAGCGCGAGCGCGGTGCGGCGTTCGGGCCTGGAGAGATAGCGGTTACGGCTGGAGAGGGCCAGGCCGTCGTCCTCGCGGACCGTCGGCACGCCCACGATCTCGACGGGGAAGTTCAGATCGGCGGCCATGCGGGTGATCACGGCGAGCTGCTGGGCGTCCTTCTCCCCGTAGAGGGCGATGTCGGGCGCCGTCAGGTGCAGCAGTTTCGCGACGACCGTGAGCACACCGTCGAAGTGGCCGGGGCGGCTGGCGCCTTCCAGGAGCGTGGCCATCGGCCCCGCGGCGATCCTGATCTGCGGCTCCCCGCCCGGGTAGACCTCGTCGGCGGACGGCGCGAACACCACGTCCGCGCCCGCCTCGGCGGCCAGCGCCACGTCCGCGTCCAGGGTGCGGGGGTAGCGGTCCAGGTCCTCGCCCGCCCCGAACTGCAGCGGATTGACGAAGACCGTGACCACGACCTGGCCCTGCGCCCCGACCCTCGTCCGCGCGGCGCGGATCAGGGTGGCGTGCCCCTCGTGCAGCGCGCCCATGGTCATGACGACGGCGCGGAGGCCGTCGCGGCGCGGGAGGTCGCGGAGGGCGGCGGCGGTGTGGAGGAGGTGGGCGGGCGGGGGCGAGGGGGTCATCGGTCGCCTCCGGCGGGGCCGTTGCTGTCGGGGTGGGGGCCGTTGTCCGGGCCGGTTTCGGGGGTGTCGTCGGGGGTGTCGTCGGGGGCGTCGTCCGAGCCGTTGCGGGGACCGCCGTCGAGGCCGGAGCCGCCGTCCGGGGCGGGGCCGTCGCCCGGCCGGTCGGGCGCGGGGCCGGCGAGGACGCCGAGCAGGTCCTCGGCCAGTTCCGGCTTGAGCAGACCGTGGGCGAGCGCCCGGTCCGCGGTCGTACGGGCCATCGCCAGATACCCGGCGACGCTCCCCGGGGCGTGCCGGCGCAGCTCCGCGACATGCGCGGCGACCGTACCCGCGTCCCCGCGCGCGACCGGCCCGGTCAGGGCGGCGTCTCCCGAGCGCAGGGCGTTGTCCAGGGCGGCGCCGAGAAGCGGGCCGAGCATCCGGTCGGGAGCCTCGACACCTGCGGTGCGCAGCAGCTCCATCGACTGCGCCACGAGGGTGACCAGGTGGTTCGCGCCGATGGCGAGCGCCGCATGGTAGAGCGGACGGGCCGATTCCGCGATCCACTCGGGCTCCCCGCCCATCTCGATGACCAGCGCCTCAGCGGCCATCCGCAGCTCGTCGGGCGCGGTCACCCCGAACGAGCACCCGGCCAGCCGCTGGACGTCCACAGAGGTGCCGGTGAACGTCATGGCGGGGTGCAGCGCGAGGGGCAGCGCGCCGGCGCGGGTGGCCGGATCGAGCACGGCCGTGCCGTAGCGCCCGGAGGTGTGCACCAGCAGCTGGCCCGGCCGCACGGCGCCGGTCTCGGCGAGGCCGCGCACCAGGTCGGCGAGGGCGTCGTCGGGGACGGTCAGCAGTACGAGATCGGCGCGGGCGAGCACCTCTGCCGGGGTGACCAGGGGGACATCGGGGAGCAGGGCCGCGGCGCGGCGTACGGAGGCGTCGGAGACCCCCGAGACGGCGACCGGGCGATGCCCGGCGAGCTGCAACGACGCGGCGAGGGCGGGCCCGACACGGCCCGCGCCGACGACTCCGACGGTGAGCCGGGCGGGGCGGTCCTGGGCCTCGAGGGGTGGGGTTGCATTCACGCGGCGATGGCCTTCCGTTCCAGTCCGCGGGGGGTACCGGACGATTCCTCGCCATGCTACGCGAGTGTTTCCGGCCGCCCGGAGGGCTGTACGGAGGATGAGACGGGGCCCACTCCGCACACCGCCCAGCGGGTTATCCACAACTTTATCCACAGGGGTCGCGGGTCTGCGAGGAACTGCGTCATGATCCAGGCGTCGGCACGCACGGGGTGCGGGGACGGCAGGGACGGCAGGCACGGACTGCACACGTACGGGCTGCACGTACGGGCTGCACGTACGGGCTGCAGGCAGGGACGGCACGCACGGACTGACGGACAGACGGAGTGACGGACGGAAGGGCAGGTGGGGGCCGTGGAGAAAGGCGCACGGAAGCAGGAGGCGGGGGCCGGTGCGGCGGAGCAGGGGGCCGACGGGGCGGCGGGCCAGTCCGGGACCGGGAGCGGGGCCGGGGACCGTGCGCCGGACCGGGTGCGGCTGATCACGGCGTGGCGCGGTGCGGAGCGGAGGCTGGCGGACGGCCCGTCGGGCGTGACGGTCCGCGAGCGCCTGGACCGGCTGCTCGCCGACGCGCCCGCCTCGTACGACCTGGACAACTGGACGGACACCTACGGCGACGGCATCGTGGGCGAGCTGGAGCGGCGCACCGCCGAGCTCCTGGGCACCGAGGCCGCTGCCTTCTTCCCGACCGGCACGATGGCGCAGCAGGTCGCGCTGCGCTGCTGGGCGGGGCGCACGGGCAGCCGGACGGTCGCCGGGCACCCCCTCTCCCATCTGGAGGTACACGAACGCGACGCGTATGCGGTGGTCAGCGGGCTGCGCATGGTGCATCCGACGCGCGCACCACGGCTGCCGACGGCCGAGGAGATACACGACCTGCAGGAGCCCTTCGGCACCCTCGCCGTCGAACTCCCGCTGCGGGAGGCGGGCTTCGTACTCCCGCAATGGGAGGACCTGGAGGCCACCGTGGCCGCCGCGCGGGACCGTGAGGCAGTGATCCACTTCGACGGGGCGCGGCTGTGGGAATGCACCGCCCACTTCGGCCGTTCGCTGCCGGAGATCGCCGCCCTGGCGGACAGCGTCTATGTCTCGTTCTACAAATCGCTGGGCGGCATATCGGGCGCCGCCCTGGCGGGCCCGGAGGACTTCGTCGAGGAGGCCCGCGCCTGGCGGCACCGCTACGGCGGCCAGCTGTTCCAGCAGTGGCCGGCCGCGCTGGCCGCCCTCACCGGACTGGACCGCGTGCTGCCGCGGCTGCCGGAGTACGTGGCCCACGCGAAGGTCGTCGCACGGGCGCTCCGCGACGGCCTGGCCGAGGCGGGTCCGCCCTGGTCCCGGGTGCATCCGGAGATCCCGCACACCCATGAGTTCCAGGTGTGGCTCCCCTATCCACCGGAGGTCCTGAACGAGGCCGGGGCGCGGCTGGCGGAGGAGACCGGGATCCTGCCGTTCCGGTACTGGTTCACGCCGGACGGCGCCGGCCCTCCCGGCCTGTCGATGACGGAGGTGTCGATCGGGGCGCCGGCCCTGGAGTGGACGCCTAAGGATGTACGGGCGGCCCTTGCGGAGTTCCTGGCGCGGGTGCAGACGGCCGGCGGCTGAGCAGTGCCACCCAGGCTCCCCACACCCTCCGTGCGGCCCGCCCCACCCGGGCCGGGAGGCGGTCGGCCGGGTCCGTGACGACGGCCTGAAAGCGTCGCCACTGCCGGACCTCGCGGAGCGTACGGACGGTGGCGGCGCCCGGAGCGACGGGGGGTTCCTGGCCCTGCTGGGCGGCGCGGTAGGCATCGAGGAGGTGTTGCTGGCTGGCGTTCATGGGCCTCACTGTGGGACCACCGCAGGGCCGTTGGCGCTTTGATTGACGGGAGCCGTCAATCGACGACCATGCAGGTCGCGGCCTCGCGCATGATGGGCACATGGCCAACGTCATCGACATCACCGGGCTGCCGCAGGAGCGCATCGTCTTCACCCCCTCCCCCTTGGCGGAGCTGGGCGCCGCGCTGCATGCGCTGTCCGAGCCGGGGCACCACCCCGGGCTGCACGGCTGGGTCACCGCGACCAACGCGGGGCTGAAGACGGACCTGGCCGACCGGCTGTGCGAGGCGGACTTCCTGTGGCGGTCCTCGCGTTCGGACATCCTGCTGCCGGCCCGCCCCGGGGCGACGCTGGCGGAGGATCTGGACGAGCTGGACAAGATCGACGACGAGCGGTTCGTGGCCGCCGCCTTCGAGATCACCTGCTCCGCCGCGTACACCCGCGTCACCCCGTCGCCGCTGGTCGACGCCGACGAGCGGGCCCGCGTACGGGAGATGGCCGCCGCCCGCGGCCCGCGGCAGGCGGCGTTCACGGACCGGATGCTCACCGACCCCGACGGCCTGCGGGAGTGGCTGCGCCGCCTCTTCGAGGACTGCGAGGACGCCTTCTTCGGCGACATCTGGCGCCGGGTGGGCATCCAACTGGCCGCCGACGCCCGGCACAAGAGCGAGCTGCTGCGTCGCAAGGGCCTGGCCGAGACGCTGTCCGCGACCTCGGCGGCGCTCACCCTGGACGAGGCGCAGGGCGACGGCGCCGGTACCCGCATCCTGGTGGACAAGCTGGCCGTGGGCCGTACGACGGCGTACGCGAGCCCCGCCGACCCTGGTGTCACCTTCCTCCCGACGTCCTTCGGCTGGCCCCATCTGGTGTTCAGCCACGCCCCGGGCTGGCGTCCCGTGCTCCAGTACCCCGTCGCGAGCCCGGAGCTGCCGGCGCCGACCGCGCTGGACATCGTGCAGCAGCGGCTGGAGGCGCTGGGGCATCCGATGCGGATGCAGCTGTGCCGCACGCTGTCGCGCGGGCCGCATACGACCGGGGAGCTGGCGACCGCGTTCGGGATCACCTCGCCGGAGGTGTCGCGGCACATCGCCACACTGAAGAAGGCCGGCCTGATCCAGACGCGGCGCCGCGGACGGTATGTGCTGCACCAGCTGGACCTCCAGGTGGTGGCCCGGCTGGGCAGCGACTTCCTGGAGGGCGTGCTGCGCTGACGGCACGCGCGAAGGACGCCGCCGGGCGGGCGCGGCGGCCGGCCCCGGAGACCGCGTCCGGCGCCTACGCCCCCGCCCCGCCGCCGGCCCGCACCAGCCCCGTCTCGTACGCGAGCACCACCGCCTGCACCCGGTCCCGCAGGCTCAGCTTCGTCAGGATCCGGCCCACATGCGTCTTGACCGTGGCCTCCGACAGCACCAGCCGCGCCGCGATCTCGCCGTTCGACAGTCCCTGGGCGACCAGCAGCAGCACCTCCCGCTCCCGCTCCGTGAGCCGCTCCAGCTCGGGCCGGGCCGACTCGGCGCCGGTGGTGGGCAGCATCGGCGTGAAGCGGTCGAGGAGGCGGCGGGTCGTGGACGGCGCGACGACCGCGTCGCCGCTGTGCACGGCCCGGATCGCGGCGAGCAGTTCGTCCGGCGGCACGTCCTTGAGCATGAAGCCGCTGGCCCCGGCCTTCAGCGCGGAGAAGGCGTATTCGTCGAGGTCGAAGGTGGTCAGGATGAGGACCTTCGGCGCGTCCGCCTTCTGCCCGCCCTCGCAGATCCGCCGGGTGGCCTCCACCCCGTCCAGATGCGGCATGCGCACATCCATGAGGATCACATCGACCTGGGTGGCACGCAGCGCCTCCAGGGCCTGCACCCCGTCCCCCGCCTCCGCGACGACCTCCATGTCGGGCTGCGCGGCCAGCACCATCCGGAAGCCGGTGCGCAGCAGCGCCTGGTCATCGACGAGCATCACACGGATGGTCATGGCGGGGAGATCCCTTCAACTGTGGGGCTACAGGGTACGGAGCGGGCCGGGTCGACGGAGAGACGCAAAGGACGCAGGAGACGCAAGGGACGCATACGGCGGGCGGGACGGGAGCGGTCGGGCACGGACGCGGTCATGGCCACGCCCTTCCCTCACCTCTCCGGCTTCAACGGCAGCACGGCGCTGATCCGGAACCCGCCGCCCGGCCGCGGCCCCGCCGCCAGGCTGCCGCCCACCATGCCGACCCGTTCCCGCATCCCGATCAGGCCGTGGCCGAGGCCGTCCGCGCCGCCCTCCGCGTAGAGCTCGTGCTGCGCGCCCCGTCCGTCGTCCTCGACGAGCAGATCGAGGTCGCTGTCGCGGTAGGCGAGGCGGACGGTGGCGCCGACGTCCGCGCCGCCGTGCTTGCGGGTGTTGGTCAGCGCTTCCTGAACGATGCGGTACGCGGTCAGCTCGACGCTGCTGGGCAGCGGGCGCGGCTCGCCCTCCACCCGGAAGTCGACGGGCAGTCCGGCGCCGCGCACCTGGTCGATGAGGTCGGCGAGCTGGTCGACGCCGGGCTGCGGGACGTATTCGCCGCCCTCGGGCTGTTCGCCGGTGCGGAGCACGCCCAGCAGCCGGCGCATTTCGGCCAGCGCCTGCCGGCCCGTACCGGAGATCGTCTCCAGCGCCTGCCGGGCCTGCTCGGGCGCGGCATCGAGGACGTACGCGGCGCCGTCCGCCTGGACGACCATCACCGAGACGTTGTGCGCGACGACGTCGTGCAGCTCGCGGGCGATCCGGGCCCGCTCGGCCGCCACCGCGATCCGGGACTGTGCCTCGCGCTCCTTCTCCAGCCGGGTGGCCTTCTCCTCCAGCTGCGCCCAGTACGCGCGGCGGGTGCGCATGGAGTCGCCGAGCACCCAGGCCAGGACGAACGGCACCGTGAGCAGCACCAGGAAGAACAGCGTTTCCCACGCCGGCCGCCCGGCCGGCGCGTCCGCAGTGCGCCATACGGAGAGCGCGGGCCCCAGGAGCGCACCGGCGAGGGCGCAGCGGGAGGCCCAGCGGACCGGGCCGGACGCGACGGTGTAAGTGATCACAAACATCGCGAAATCGCCCGGATACGGTATGACGGCGAAGATCAACTGGGTGACGCCGATGGCCGCCGTCAGCAGCAGCATCGGCACGGGAGCCTTGCGGCGCAGCGCCACGACGAGGCAGAGGCCGACCGTGCAGACCGCGCCGACGATCCGCTTGCCGCCCTGGAGGTCGGCCACGACCCACAGACAGCTGAACCCGAACAGGAGGACGGCCCAGAAGCTGTCCACTCCCGTCGGGTGTCTGCGGAGAAAGTCGTAGAGGCGCTGCACGTAACCCAGCGTAGGCAGGCCGGATAGGTGTATGAGTCAACCGGAGGAGCGATCCTGTGCGCTGGGCGTACTCCCCAAGGTGGAGACCGAAGGCGCCGTCACATCAACCCTGCGGACGGGGCCCCCGGAGCCGGACCCAGGGTCCCCGCCGGCCGCCCGTAACGTGGGGCGGGTGACGAACGAGTGGCAGGGCTGGCGGGACGCGATGGAACGGGCCCTGTACGGCCCCGACGGCTTCTACACCCGCCCCGGCGGCCCCGGCCCGGCCGGCCACTTCCGCACCTCCGTGCACGCCTCCCCGCTGTACGCCGGTGCCGTCGCCGCCCTGCTGCAGCGCGTCGACGCCGCGCTGGGCCGTCCGAGGGAGCTGGCGCTGGTCGACGTCGGCGCGGGGCGCGGCGAGCTGCTGACGGGGGTGCTGAGCGCGCTGCCGGACGCGGTGGGCGCGCGGGTGCGTCCGTACGCCGTCGAGCTCGCCGCCCGCCCCGAGGGCCTCGATCCGCGCATCGAGTGGCGCGCCGGGCTGCCCGCGGAGGGCTCGCTCACCGGGCTGCTGTTCGCGAACGAGTGGCTGGACAATGTGCCGCTCGACGTCGCCGAGACGGACGCGGACGGGGTGCCGCGGCGGGTACTCGTACGGGCCGACGGCACGGAGCGGCTGGGCGAGCCGGTGACCGGGGCGGACGCGCAGTGGCTGGCGCGGTGGTGGCAGGCGGCCGGGTCCCCCGGTCTCCGGGCGGAGGTGGGCCGGCCGCGGGACGCCGCCTGGGCGCGGGCCGTCCGCACGCTGCGGGGCGGGCTCGCGGTCGCCGTCGATTACGCGCACCGGCGGACGGACCGGCCGCCGTTCGGGACGCTCACCGGCTTCCGGGAGGGGCGGGAGGTGCGGCCGGTGCCGGACGGCAGCTGCGACATCACGGCGCATGTGGCGCTGGATGCGTGTGCCGTGCGCCCGTCGGCGCGGCTGATGACCCAGCGCGCGGCGCTGCACGCCCTCGGCGTGGACGGCCGCCGCCCCCCGCTCGCCCTGGCCACCACCGACCCCGCCGGGTACGTACGGGCCCTCGGCGCGGCCGGTGCGGCCGCCGAGCTGACCGACCCGGCGGGCCTGGGTGCCTTCGGCTGGCTCCTGGAGCCGGTGGGCGAGGCGTGCACGGGGGCCCTCGACGAAGCGGCGCTGCTCAAGGAGTGGGACGGCTGAGGGCCAGGGCGTCCCCTGGGGCGGCCTTTTGCGAGACTGTCCCCATGACGGAGACGACGGTCGGCATCGGCGGCGCGGCGGAGAGCACCGACATGGTGCTGAACATCGGCCCGCAGCACCCCTCCACGCACGGCGTGCTGCGGTTGCGCCTCGTGCTGGACGGCGAGCGCATCCAGCACGCCGAGCCGGTGATCGGCTATATGCACCGCGGCGCGGAGAAGCTCTTCGAGGCCCGCGACTACCGCCAGATCATCATGCTCGCCAACCGACACGACTGGCTGTCGGCCTTCTCCAACGAGCTCGGCGTCGTCATGGCCGTGGAGCGGATGCTCGGCATGGAGGTCCCCGAGCGCGCCGTGTGGACCCGTACGCTCCTCGCCGAGCTGAACCGCGTCCTCAACCACCTGATGTTCCTCGGCTCCTACCCTCTGGAGCTGGGCGGGATCACGCCCGTCTTCCACGCGTTCCGCGAGCGCGAGGAGCTCCAGAACGTCATGGAGGAGATCTCCGGCGGCCGGATGCACTACATGTTCAACCGCGTCGGCGGCCTCAAGGAGGACCTGCCGGCCGGCTGGCTCGGCCGCGCCCGGCACGCCGTCGCCGATGTCCGCTCCCGGATGGACGTCTTCGACAACCTGGTCCTGGGCAACGAGATCTTCCGCGGCCGTACCCGCGGCATCGGCCGCCTCGCGCCCGAAACGGTGCATGCCTACGGCGTCTCGGGGCCGATCGCCCGCGCCTCCGGCGTCGACTTCGACCTGCGGCGCGACGAGCCGTACCTCGCCTACGGCGACCTCGGCTCGACCCTCAAGGTCGTTACCCGCCAGGAGGGCGACTGCCTGGCCCGCTTCGAATGCCTCCTGGAGCAGAGCCACAACTCCCTCGACCTCGCCGATGCCTGCCTGGACCGCCTCGCGGAGCTGCCGCCGGGCCCGATCAACCAGCGGCTGCCCAAGGTCCTGAAGGCGCCGGAGGGCGCGACCTACGCCTGGACCGAGAACCCGCTCGGTATCAACGGCTACTACCTCGTCTCGAAGGGCGAGAAGACTCCGTACCGTCTCAAGCTGCGCTCGGCGTCGTACAACAACATCCAGGCGCTGACGGAGCTGCTGCCGGGCACGCTGGTGGCGGACATGGTGGCCATTCTCGGCTCGCTGTTCTTCGTCGTCGGGGACATCGACAAGTAGCCGGGCGGGCGCGAGCGGGCCGGGGCGTCGTCCACACCCTGTGGACAACTTCGCCCCGCCGCCTGGCCGGTCACCCGGCCGGTCCCCGTCACCTGATCGCGGTCACCTGATCGCCGTCACCTCGTACGGAACGCGAAGTCGAGCATCCTCGCCGCGTCCCGGAACCGGTACGGGGCGTTCAGGACGGCGCCCACGACCGTCCGCTTGCCCCGCTTGGCCGCGAAGACCAGGCAGTAGCCCGCCCGGCTGCCGGCGCCGGTCTTGATGCCGAGGGCGCCCCGGTAGGAGCCCAGCAGCGTGTTGGTGTTGTACCAGGTGTAGGTGCGGTTGACGTTGGCCGCCTTCTGCCGGGTGCGGGGCGCCTTCACGATGGCGGCGAAGGTGCGGTTGCCCATCGCGTGCCGGGCGAGCCGGACGAGGTCCCGGGGAGTGGTGTAGTTGCGGCCGTGCGGAATGCCGTCGAACGAGTCGTAGTGGGTGCGGCGCAGCCCCAGTGACCTGGCTCGCGCGTTCATCCTGGCGATGAAGGACTGGGTCCGCTGCGCCATCGTCCGGCCGCTGCCGAGGGCGTCGGCCAGCGCGTACCCGGCGTCGCAGCCGGAGGGCAGCATCAGCCCGTACAGCAGCTGGCGTACGGTCAGCTTGTCGCCGGTGCGCAGGTCGGCGGTGCTGGCGCCATAGCGGGCGACGTAGTCGCGGTAGGCCTTTTTGACGGTGACCTGCTTGTTGAGGTTCACCCCACGGGTCTCCAGGACCACGAGCGCCGTCATCACCTTGGTGGTGCTGGCCATCTCGAGCCTGGTGTCCGCGGCCCTTCCCCACAGCGTCCGGTTGCTCCCGCTGTCCAGGAGGTAGGCGCCCTTCGCCGTTATCCCCGACGGGCCGCTCGCGGCCTGCATCCCTGACGGGCCGCTCGCGGCCTGCGCCGGGGCCGCGGGAAGGATGACGGCGAGCGTCACCGTGGAAGCGGCCAGCGCAAGGCCGACTCCCCTGCGCCGGACCGTGCTGCCCCCGAAAAGCTTCATCGATGCTCCGTCCCCAGGGTGGCCTCACACCGGTCTCACACCAGTGGTGAAGGGAGCCGCATCCTGCCACTCGGCGCGCGCCCCGGGGAATAGGACAATCACTCGTGTCGCACTTTGTGTCGCATTGCTTTCGCGGCGGGGCCGTTTCCTGCCGTATGCCGTCGGCGGCCCCCGGCCGTTCCGCGCGGCGCCCCGCCGTCCTGCGTGACGCCCCGCCGCCCTGCCTGAAGCCCCGCCGTCCTACGTGAGGTCCCGCCCTACGAGATGGCGGTGCGCAGTCCGGCGAGGTCGAGCTGCTCGGTCTCGTCGTGCGCGGTCAGGTCGATGACCTCGCCCACGCCGTCGGTCGTCGCACCGTCAGGCCCCTTGCCCTCGGGGGCCGTGGGGTCACCCGCCTGACCGTCAGCCGCTTCGCCGACGGCCGCGGCGCCCTCACCCGTATCGCCCGCAGCCAACTCGCCGACCGCCGTGCCGGCCGGGGCCGTCAGCCGCGCCCCGGCATGCGCCGACTGCTCGGCCAGCGCCTCGTCACCGACGACGTCCGCCAGGTCGTGCTCCAGCGGCGCGGTCAGCTGCCGGGGCGGTACGGAGGCGGCGTTGCCGAAGAAGTCGAAGCCGCCCAGCATGCGGGAGGCGGTGGGACGGTGCGGTGCCACGGCAGCGGCGGCGGCCGGGACCCGGCGGAGCGCAGGGGTGACGGCCGCCTCGGGCTTCCCCTGGCGGCTCTCACCGTCCCGGGCGCCCTCGCGCCGGGCGTCGCCGCCGGGCTCGGCGTTGCGCTGCCGGGCCGCGTTACGGGCCAGCCGCCGCAGCGCCCGGTCCGCCTGGGCGTACATGGTGCGGGCGGGCGATGGGCCGGAGGCGGGAGCGGGGACGGAGGGGGAAGCGGGGACGGAGGGGGAAGCGGGAGCAGCGGGGGCGGGAACCGGAGCAGCCGCACCGGGGGCCGCCGGGCGGCGCTCGGCCGCCGCCGGCAGCGCACGCGCCGGAGCCGCCGCCTCGATGGCGAGCAGCCGACGCCCCTCCAGGGCACTGGCCCGCTCGGTCTCCGCGGTCGCATAGCGACGCAGCAGTTCGGCGTGCTCGCTGCGCAGCCGGGCCAATTCGGCGCGCTTGGCACGCAATTTGGCATCCAGGGTGGTGCGGATCTCGCGGGACTCCTCGACATCCGTTTCGAGCTCGGCTATCCGCTCCTCGGTGCGCCACTCGTCGCGCGCTCGGGCGCGGATGAGTTCGGCGACCTTCTTTCCGGCCTTACGGTCCCAGGTCCGCAGAAGGACCGCGCCGCTGATTGCGGCGGCCGCCGCACCCGCGGCGAGTACCCGCTGCACCAGATCGTCGCCGACAAACCACGCGCCCGTGGCGCACGCAATCGACGCACCGGCGACCGTCGACGGAGGAAGCAGCCGGTGGAGGGGTGGTGAATGGCGGTGGCGTCCTCGTGGCATGGCCAGAAACTTACCGTGCGTGCGGGACCTATGGGGCCCCGCACGCCAATCCGTTTCTCGCTGGTTACTTCTTCAGCAGTCCCTTGGACTCCAAATATGCCTGCGCGACATCCCCGGGCTTGAGCCGCTCGGCATCAACTTTGCGGTTCAGGCTGATCAAGTCCTCGGTGGTGAGCGTCTGTGTGAGCCTGCCGAGCGCCCCCGCGATCTCCTTGTCGCCGGCGGTCTTGGCATTCACCACCGGCAGCACATTGTCGGCGTTCTGAAGCTTCTTGTCGTCCTGCAGAAGCACCAGCCCGAAGTTGTCGAGCGTGGCGTCCGTGGTGGTGGTCAGCACCAGTTGGTCCGTGCCGTCCTTGACCGCCTGCTTGGCCTGCGGGGTCCCCACGCCCTTGGGGTCGAGGCCCGTGATGTCGATGCCGTACGTCCGCTCCAGGCCCGGCTTGCAGAACACCCGGGTCTCGCACTCCTCCCCCGAGGCGAGTTTGATCTTCTCCTTCGACCGGCCGAGGTCGGAGAGCGTCTTCAGCTTGTGCTCGGCGGCGAATTCCTTGGTGACGGCGAAGGCGTTCTGGTCGGTGGCCGAGCCGGCCGGCAGCACCTTGAGACCGTAGGAACCGGCGAGCTTCTTGAGAGCTGTCACGGTCTTGTCGATGTCGCTGGAGGCCACCGGCTTCGCCTTGGCGCCGTTCTTCTTGGCGTTGAGGAATTCGGCGAGCGTGGAGGCATATTCCGGAACGACGTCGATCTGGCCCTTCTCCAGGGCAGGTTCATACAGCTCACGATTGGCCAGCGCCTGAACCCGCGCGTGATAACCCGCGTCAATAAGGATCTTGGAATACATCTCGGCGAGCACCTTCGACTCGGTGAAACCGGCCGAGCCGACGACGATCTCGTCGCTCCCGCCGCCGTTGTGCTTATCGCCCTTGTCCTCCAGGCTCTGGCCCTGGCACGCGGCCAGCCCGGCCGTCAGAGCGATCACTGTCCCCGCGACAAGCGCGGTGCGCACCGCGCGCGACTTGCTGCTCATGGAATTCACCATTCAGTCCGTTCGGATGGCGTCGGATGACGTCGGATGAGACCGCTGAAGCCGACCGGGACCGGCGCAGACCGGCCGGGATCGGTGAGGACGGATACGGCCCGGCGGGTCCGTCCGACGCCGGATGCGGCCGGACACCGCCGGGCGCGTCATGCCGGGACCCACGGCGGCAGCATCGCAAAGCCGGGATCCGGCGTCAGGGGATTTTCCGCACCGCGACCACATCGTCACCCCTCCCCTGCCCCGACCCCGGCCTCCGCGCGCGAGGCCGGACCCGAGGCCTCCCCCGAGGCCGTAGCCGATGCGCCACGGCCCCCGCGTCCCCTGCGTCCCCCGCTTCCCGCACGCGCCCCACGTCCCGCACTCCGCCGCCCCCGCATCGGATCGCACACCCGGTCCACCACGACGAGCGCCCCCTCGACGGCCAGCGCCAGTACGGCCACCAGCAAGGCACCCGCGACCACCTGCGCGGTGTCGTAGTTGCCGAAGCCCGCCGTGATGATCCGGCCCAGGCCGCCGCCGCCCGCCAGCGCGGCCAGCGTCGCGGTCGCCACCACCTGGACCGTGGCCGACCGTATGCCCGTCATGATCAGCGGATAGGCGAGCGGTATCTCGACCCGCAGCAGGAGCTGCGGCCCCGACATGCCCATCCCCCGGGCCGCCTCGACCACATCGCGGTCGGCCTCCCGCATCCCCAGATAGGCATTGGTCAGCAGCGGCGGCACCGCGAACAGGACCAGCGCGATGACCGTGGGCCAGTCCCCCTGGGTGCCCAGCGGACCGAGCGTCAGCAGCACCAGCACCGCGTACGTCGGCACCGCCCGCCCCACATTGGAGACATTGACCGCCAGCGCCCCGCCCTTGCCCAGATGCCCCAGCCACAGCGCCACCGGCAGCGCTATCAGGCAGGCGATGACCAGGCACAGCCCGCTGAGCCACAGATGCTCGCCCAGGCGGTGCCAGACCCCCTTCTCCCCGGCCCAGTTGGCGCCCGTCGTCAGCCACTGCCACGCGCCGCCGATCGCCCCCATGCGCTCAGCCCCCCGCCGTCTTCACCAGGCGCGCCCCGCGCCGCGCCCCGGCACCCGCCCGCTTCCGCGCCCGCGTCCAGGGCGTCAGCAGCCGCTGCAGCACCATCAGCAGTCCGTCGGCCACCAGCGCCAGCAGCACGCACAACACCGACGCCGTCAGGACCTCGGCCTTGAAGAAGCCCTCCATACCGCTGGCTATGAGGTTGCCCAGGCCGCCGTAGCCGACCACGGAGCCGATGGTGGTCATCGCCACCGTCGAGACCGTGGCGATACGGAGCCCGGCCACCACCGCCGGCAGCGCCAGCGGGAGTTCCACCTCGAACAGCAGCCGCGCCGGGCCGTATCCCATCCCCCGGGCGGCCTCCCGCACCTCGGCGGGCACCGCCTGCAGGCCGGCGAGGATGTTGCGTACCAAAATCGTCAGCGAATACAGCACCAGGCCCGTGACCACCACCGCGGCCGATACCCCGAACACCGGCGTGAGCAGGGCGAACATCGCCAGCGACGGCACCGTGTAGAGCACCGTCGTCAGCCCCAGGACCGGCCCGGCCGCGCCCCGCCGGCGCCGGGCGATCAACGCCAGCGGAAAGGCGATCAGCAGCCCGATCAGCACGGACACGGCCGTGATACCGATGTGCTGAAGCGTCGCGTCCACCAACTCCTGGCTGCGGGTGCGGACATACTCACCGCAGATCCAGTCGTTCGCCGTCAGACAGCTCGCACCACCCGACGCCGTCGCCGTCGTGGCCTTTGCAGCCGTCGTGGCCTTTGCGGCCGTCGTGGCCATTGCCGTCATGGCCATCGCTCCACTCACCGTCCGTCACCTCCCCCGCCCCGGTCGCCGCTGCTGATTTCGGTGACTGTCTGCGACCCTAACCCCCACCACTGACAATCGCCCCGGCCTCGCCTCTCCCCACCCGCGCCCGCCATGCATCCGCAACACCGCGTTCATGACCGCCCGTTCACCTGATTCCTCCGAGGACGCTCGGTCCTTCAGGCCGGAGTGGGGGAACCTCGCGCTTACGGGGGAGGGAATCCGCCCGCTGAGAACGGCGCAGGGAAGGCGAATGCCGTCAGGGCGATTCGCCTTCTGCCGTGACGGCGCTGCGCCCATTCTCAAGACGGTGCACAATCTCGGAGTTGAGTGACCGTCGGGCGGACTTTGCCTGATCGGCCGGCCATGTGTGGAGGTCTGCGGGGAGGCGGAGGGTGGGGCGTGTCCGGTACACCTACAGACTCCGTGTGACGTCCACCGCCCGCACCGCGCTGTTCGCAGAGTGGGCGCGGTGCCGGTGGATATGGAACGAGTGCGTTGCTCGTTCCAAGAAGGCTCACCAGGACAGGGAGAAGTGCGGCCCGGCCAGGCTGGACAAGATGCTGACCGAAGCCCGCAGCGACATGGCATGGCTGCGGGAGGGCAACAGCGTTCCGCAACAGCAGGTCATCCGCGACTTCGGCACGTCCCGCGCCAAAGCTTTGAAGGACATCAAGGAGCGACTGCCGATGCGGCAGCAGGCCGGGATGCCGAAGCACAAGAAGAAGCACGTGGCGGACCCAACGCTGAACTACACGCAGCACGGCTTCCGGCTGAGGGGCGGCCGACTGCACCTCGCCGGGGGCATCGACGTCGCGGTCGTGTGGTCCCGGGACCTGCCGGGCCCACCGTCGTCCGTTCGCATTTACCGAGACAGCCTCGGCCACTGGTACGCGTCGTTTGTGGTGGCCACGACGACCGAGTTCCTGCCCGTCACGGGCCGGGACATCGGGATCGACTGGGGCGTCACGGAGACCGCGACCACCACCAGCGACACCCACGACCTACCCCACGCGCAGCACGGCAAGAACGCTGCCCAGCGCCTGGCCCACTACCAGAGGATGATGGCCCGCCGTAAGCCGAAGCCCGGGCAGGCCGGCTCGAAGGGCTACCTCGAGGCGAAGCGGCAGACCGCGAGGCTGCACAAGAAAGTTGCCCGCCAGCGCCAGGACACCGGCCGCAAGTGGGCCAAGCGCGTGGTCCGCGACCATGACCGCCTCGCGGTGGAGGACTTCCGACCTAAGTTCCTCGCCAAGTCCACCATGGCGAAGAAGGCCGCTGACGCCGCGATCGGGGCGACCAAGCGGGCGCTGGTCGACATGGCCCGCAAGCACGGCCGCGAGCTGCACCTCGTACACCCCGCGCACACCACCATGGACTGCGCGCAGTGCGGAGCAAGAGCCAAGCACGCACTACCGCTTTCGGAACGAACGTATACGTGCACCGCATGTGGAGCCGTCTCACCCAGAGACAAGAACTCCGCCCGCGTGATGCTCGTCCGGGCTGGTCTCATACCCGGCTAGCGCTGATCGTGTAAGACCTGCGCGGCCGCCGGCCCCCAGGCAACGTGAGCTAGGAATCCCCCTCGTTCCTTAGGGGGGAGGAGTCAAAATGGAACCGTCCACACCTGGGGGAAGCATGATCCGCTTTGAGCACGTCACCAAGAACTACCCGGACGGCACGACCGCCGTCGACGACCTCTCCTTCGAGGTCGCCGAGGGCGAACTCGTCACGCTCGTCGGCCCGTCGGGCTGCGGCAAGACGACGACGATGAAGATGGTGAACCGGCTCATCGAACCCACCAGCGGCCGCATCCTGCTCGACGGCGAGGACATATCCGCCGTCGACCCCGTCTCCCTGCGCCGCCGCATCGGCTATGTCATCCAGCAGGTCGGCCTCTTCCCCCACAAGACCGTCCTGGACAACACCGCCACCGTCCCGCACCTGCTGGGCCGGCCGCGCAAGGAGGCCCGCGCCCGCGCCGCCGAACTCCTCGATCTGGTCGGCCTGGACCCGTCGACATACGGCGACCGCTACCCCGACCAGCTCTCCGGTGGCCAGCGCCAGCGCGTCGGCGTGGCCCGCGCGCTCGCCGCCGACCCGCCCGTCCTCCTCATGGACGAGCCGTTCGGCGCCGTCGACCCGGTCGTCCGCGAGCACCTCCAGAACGCCTTCCTGGAGCTGCAGTCCACCCTCCGCAAGACGGTCCTCTTCGTCACCCATGACATCGAGGAGGCGGTCCGGCTCGGCGACCGGATCGCCGTCTACGGTGCCGGGCGCATCGAGCAGTTCGACACCCCGGCGACCGTCCTGGGCGCCCCCGCGACGCCCTACACCGCCGAATTCGTCGGCGCGGACCGGGGGCTGAAGCGCCTGTCCGTCACTCCGGTGGAGGCCGACGACCTCGAACACCCCCCGGTGGTGCACCTCGACGACCCGGCGGCCCGCGCCGCCGGCCGGCTGTCCGCGGACGGCGCCCGCTGGGCCGTCGTCCTGGACGCCGACGCATCCCCGTACGGCTGGGTCCCGGCCGCGGCGCTCGAGGGCGCGGACGGCTCAACGGTCCGCGATCACGCCCGGCGGATGGACGCCCGGCTGACGCTCGGCACGCCGCTCCGGCAGGCGCTCAGCGCGATGCTGCAGCACGACGCCGGCTGGATCGCCGTCCAGGACGGCGACCGCTTCCTCGGCGTGCTCACCCCTGCCCGGCTGCACGCGGCACTGCGCCGCTCCACCACCGCGGACGCCGCGAACGTCCCGCGCGGCAAGGTCGAGCTCGATACGGTCCCGGAGAGCTGACCGGGGGGGTGGGGCGGAACGGGACGGGCGGGGCGGAGAGAGCCAGGCCACATCGGCCTCGCTCGTACGCCGCCGGGAAGCACCGTGGACGCGCCGCACCGGCCGCAGCCCCGGCCCAGCCCGGCCCCTGCCCCCGTTGCTGTTGCTGTTGCTGTTGCTGTTGCTGTTGCTGTTGCTGTTGCTGCCGCACGCTTCCACGCGGAACGATCGCGCGGTGCCCCGCGGGAATACCTCCCGGCACCGGCACGTTGTGGCCCCGCAGGGGGGCCACGCATCCCCTAAGGGATCCGTTCGGCCACCCCCCAGGGGATCCCCGCTCCCCTCAGGGGCTCCGCTCCCCTCCAGGCCCCCGTTACGCCCTACGCCCGCAGCACCCCGCTACGCCCTACGCCCGCGGGGAACCCGGGTGATCGTGGTCGTCCTCGCCCTCGGGAAGCTTGCAGACCCGCTCCAGGAAGATCGCGGCGATCACCACGGCCGCGCCCGCCAGGACCGAGAAACCGGCGTAGATCGCCTGCTCCACGCGCGGGGCGACATCGAGGCCGGAGGTCAGCAGGAAGACGCCGACGCCGCCGTAGAGCCCGGCGACCAGCGCCGCCACCAGCGCACTGGCCTGGCCGAAAACCACCGCGCGGGCGGCCACCAGAGGATCCACGCCCTTGGCGCCCGGCCGGCGCTCGCGCTGTGCGCGCAGCCGCGACCGGATGGAGAACGCCGTGGCGGCGAGCACGGCGGCGATCAGCGCCAGCACGATCGGCGCCGCCACCGGCACGCTCGGCAGGGTGCCGAACGAGTCCCACAGCCGGGCGCCGCCCCAGGCCAGCACGCCTGCCGCCAGAAACAGCCCGACCAGCACCTTGATGTGTAGCTGCTTCACCGAGCCATCGCCCCTCGTGCCGTTCTGGCCATCCCTGCCGCTCTGGCCACCTGTCCGTTCCGTACACCTTCATGGGCACTCATGCGCAGCCTTAAGCACCCACACGCGCCCATACGCACCCATGCGCGGTCCCGAGCACTCATACACGCCCGCAGGCACCCACAAGCACCGAGACGCACCCGCACGCACTCAGCCACACACATGCGCAGATGCCCACATGCACACCCACAGGCGTCCATAGGCATCCATGCCGTACGGAACCCCCGTCTACGCATCGTCGCCGCCGGCGACCGACCCGCAACCCTAACGACTACTCAGGCAGCCGCAGTTCCAGGTCCATGCGCGGCGTCACGCCCTCGCTGCCGACCGACGACAGCAATTCGGCCACCGCGCCGCGTCCGGGAACCTCGGCCGACGGGTCCACGTCGTGCCACGGCACCAGGACGAATGCGCGCTCATGGGCCCGCGGGTGCGGCAGCGTCAGCCGCGGATCGTCGGAGACCACGTCCTGGTAGGCCAGGATGTCGACGTCGATCGTGCGCGGGCCCCAGCGCTCGTCGCGCACCCGCTCGAAGGCTTCCTCGATGGCGTGCCCGCGCTCCAGGAGGGAGTCCGGGGGCAAAGTTGTCTTGATCAGCACCACGGCGTTGAAGTACGAGGGCTGGGACTCGGGGTCCACGCCCCACGGCTCGGTCTCGTACACCGGGGAGACGGCCTTGACCCGCAGGCCGGGGGTGTCCTCCAGCGCGTCCACGGCGCCCTGGAGGGTCTCCAGGCGGTTGCCGAGATTGCTGCCGAGCGAGATCACGGCGCGTTTGGGATTGGACAGCGTCACGTCCGCGGCGTCCACCTGCTCCACGACGGAGGCGGGCACCGGCTGTACGGTCGGGTCGCCCTGATGGGCGCGCTGGGCGGCGACGCCGTCCGGGGCGGTGGTCGGGTGAGAGGTGGGATTCATGCGGCACTCCGGGTGATGGTGATGGTCACGTCGTCGAAGGGGACGGTGATCGGAGCATCCGGCTTGTGCACCACCACCTCCACTTCCTGAACCCCCTCGTGCTTGAGGCACTGGTCGGCGATCCGCTCCGCGAGGGTCTCGATCAAGTCGACGGGTTCGCCCTCCACAACGGCCACCACCTCCTCGGCCACGATGCCGTAGTGCACCGTCTTCGCGAGGTCGTCGGACGCCGCGGCGGGGCGGGTGTCCAGGCCGAGCACCAGGTCGACGATGAAGGTCTGGCCTTCCTCGCGCTCCCGGGGAAACACCCCGTGGTGTCCTCGGGCCTTCAGCCCACGCAGCGCGACACGATCCACGCGAATCACTCCCACTGGTCCACTGGCACCGTCGGCGCCACTGCTCATCCGATTTCGGGCATGCACCGGACTCGTCCGGCACACTGCCCCACAGTCGAATCTACCTGCGAGCACTGACAGTGCTCGCCCAAGGGGGCTATGGACAAGTCCCCGGACTGCTGCTAGCGAGCCACGAGAGGTCATCCGCGCGACCTCTTACCCCTCTGCCCGCACCCCACCCCTACCCGTGCCTCACTTGGCTCGAACGGGTGCCCCCAGACCACCTCGCTGACGTAACCAAGGGAAGGGACCGGGGAGCCCGAAGGGATACCGGCGTCCGGCTCTGAACGGCCCCGGGGCGGCCCCCAGAGACGGCCGGGGAGCACCCCGGACGCCCGGGACCGCCCCAGGACACCGCCGTACGGCTCAGACCCCGCCCGGCGCCCCGGCCCCGCCCACCGGGCCGTTCTCGCCGCCGTCCACGTCCTCGTCGTCGCCGTTCTCGCCGTCCTCGTCGTCCTCGCGGTCCGCCAGCACCGGCGACCCGTGGTGCGACCACACCCGCCAGCCGTCCTGCGTGCGCTTGAAGACGTTCGTCGCCACGACGAGCTGGCCGATCAGCGGCCCCACCGTGCCGTCGTCCTCGGCCGGACCGCCGCTGAGGATGTTCTCGGTGCACGTCACCAGGGCGGTGTCCCCGATGACGTCGATCTCCACATCCGTCAGAAAGAACTGGATGTACTCGGTGTTCGCCATGATCAGCGCGTACGAGCGCAGCACCTCGCCGCGCCCGCGCAGGACCGGCCACCCCGGGTGCACCACACTCACCTGACCGTCGAGCCACAGCTCGGACAGCGCCTCGTGATCGCCGCGCTCGATGGTCTCGTACAGGGTGGTGTTCGCCTGCTCGACCAGCTCGATGTCCGTTTGTGGGCCCAAGCCGCTCACAGCGCTCCCGTCGCGTTCGCCGTCGTGTCGACCGTGTCCGTCGCATCCGCCGTACCGGTCGTCTCGGTCACATCCACCGCGGCTTCCACCGCGCGGGCCACCCGCACCGCGTCCGCGCTCGCCCGCACCTCATGCACCCGCACCGCCCAGGCCCCCTCTCGCGCCACGATCGCCGACACCGCGGCCGTGGCCGCGTCCCGCTCCCTGGCGGGCGGCGGGGCGGCTCCCTCGCCGCCCGCCAGCACCCTGCCCAGGAACCGTTTCCTCGATGCGGCAACCAGGAGGGGACGGCCCAGCGCCCGCAGCCGGGCCAGCTGGGCCACCAGCGCCAGATCGTGCCCGGCCTCCTTGGCGAAGCCCAGCCCCGGGTCGATGACGATCCGGTCCGGGTCGATACCGCCGGACACCGCGCGCTCCAGGGACTGCCCCAGCTCGTCGACGACCTCGCGGACCACGTCCCCGTAGACGGCGCGGTTGTTCATGTCGATCGACTGGCCGCGCCAGTGCATGACGACGAACGGGACGTGCGCGGCGGCCACCACCGGGACCATCGCCGGGTCGGCGGCGCCCGCGCTGACGTCGTTGACCAGCCGGGCGCCGGCCGCCACGGCCGCTTCGGCGACGGACGCGCGCATCGTGTCGACGGAGACCACGGCGCCGGCCGCGGACAGTTCCCGTACGACGGGCACGACCCGGCGCAGCTCCTCGGCCTCGTCCACCCGGGCCGCGCCGGGCCGGGTCGACTCGCCGCCGACGTCCACCAGGTCGGCGCCCTGGGCCACCAGGTCGAGGCCGTGCTTGACGGCGAGTTCGGTGTCGAACCACTCGCCGCCGTCGGAGAACGAATCGGGCGTCACATTGACGACGCCCATCACCGCGCAGCGGTCCCAGTCCGGCAATCCGGCCACCCGGCCACGCAAGGTACTCATGACACCAGCCTAGGCCGTGTGCCGACCGGCCGGATTGTGGCCGTCGACTGGGGCTCAGGGCGGTCGGTACGCCGCCCCGCGCCGCCGTCCGGACGGCCCCGCGCCGCCTTTTACGCGGCGGTCTCGACCGCCCCCTGCGCCTGCACCCGCTCCGCTTCGTGGGCGCACGGCCGCGGCTCGGCCGCCTTCGTCCGCCGCAGTACGCGCGGCAGACCCAGCTCCAGATAGCCCTCGGCCTGCAGCGCCGCCAGGCCGATCCGGGGGATGTCGCGGCTGTTGCGGAAGACCACGAAGCGGGGCTCCCAGCGCGGCTGGAACTTGTCGTTGAACTTGTAGAGCGACTCGATCTGGTACCAGCGCGACAGGAAGATCAGCATGCCGCGCCAGACACGGATGACGGGTCCGGCGCCGAGCTTCTCGCCGCGCTCCAGGGAGGAGCGGAAGACCGCGAAGTTCAGCGACACCTGCTTGATCTTCAGGTCGGGTGCGGCCTGCAGCGCGGCGACGATCAGCAGCTCGTTCATGCCGGGGTCGGCGCTGCGGTCGCGGCGCATCAGCTCCAGGGAGATGCCGCTGTCGCCCCACGGGACGTAGTGCTGCATGGCCTTGAGGTCGCCGTACGGGCCGGGCTCCTCGCCCTCGGCGGGGGCCAGGTGGGCGGTGGCGATCACGGCGTCGCCGTCGGTCTCCGCGTCGATCCGGCCGAGCGCCATGGAGAAGCCGCGCTCGGTGTCGGTGTCGCGCCAGGCGTCGGCGGCGGCCTGGACACGGGCCAGCTCCTCGGGCTCCAGGTCGCGCACCCGCCGCACCCGGGTCTCGTAGCCGTTGCGCTCGATGCGCTTGACCATCTGGCGGACGTTGCGCATCGCGCGGCCGCTGAGGGTGAAGTCGGCCACGTCCACGATCGCCTCGTCGCCGAGCTCGAGGGCGTCCATGCCGGTCTCGCGGGTCCATACCTGGCCGCCGGTCTCGCTGCAGCCGGTGACCGCGGGCGTCCAGGAGTGCGCCCGCGCCTCCTCCATGAAGCGCTCGATGGCGCCGGGCCAGGCCTCGACGTCGCCGATCGGGTCGCCGCTGGCGAGCATCACGCCGGAGATCACCCGGTAGCAGACCGCGGCCTTGCCGGTCGGGGAGAAGACGGCGCCCTTGTCGCGGCGCAGCGCGAAGTAGCCGAGCGAGTCGCGGGCGCCGTGCTTGGCGAGCAGCGCGCGCAGCCGCTGTTCGTCGTCCTCGGTGAGGCGGGCGACGGGGTGCTCGGGGCGGAAGGCGAGGTAGGCGGTGGTGGCGACGGTCAGCAGGCCGAGGGCGCCGAGGGAGTAGCCGACGGTGTAGTCGACGCCGTGGGTGTAGGCGACGGGACCCTCGAAGCCGAACAGGCCCCACAGGACGTGCTGGGTGCGCTCCCAGAAGGACGGCGAGCCGATGGTCTTGTGGGGGTGGGAGCTGACGATCACCATGCCGATGGCGAAGCTGGCCCCACCGAGGACGACGAAGTTGGCGACGGCCTTCCAGCGGCTGCGGGGGTCGGGCAGGGCCGCGAACTCCTTGCGGTGCCACACCAGGAACACCAGCAGCACGAGCGAGAGCACCGCTCCGAAAACGGAGTGGCGATATACGAGCTGAGCGGCGATCCCCACCGGAAGCAGCGCCACGGCCGCCACCCAGGCCCGCCGCTTACGCCGTTTGAGCCCGTGCGCCAGCAGGAGCAGCAGGATGCCCACGACGATGGACGCGGCGGCCGCCAGCGGGCTCACCGCACCGGGCAGCACCTCGGCCATTGCGTGCATCTTGCTGTGCCGGAACCGCGGAAAGACACCGGCCGCGAGGTTCAGCAGACCGACGACCACGCCGGCCGTACCGACGAAGCCGGGGACCTTTTCGGGCCGCGGGCCTCGGAGCCAGCGTGGCGTGCGCCACGCAACCGTCTCCGACTTTTCGCCATCTAGCCTGTCAGACATCACTTTCCCGTCGCCCCGGTCGAGAGAACGTGCGAGCCTAGTCGCAGCATCTGGACTTTTTGCGCCCTGTATGACGGCGTTTCAGGGCTCGGGGTTCCACCAGCGGCCCGGCTGGACCGGCCGCCCGGCAGAAAGCACCTCATGGGCCTCACCAGCAAGAAAGTGCTGCTGCTTGCCGTCCTCGTCGCGGTAGCACTCTTCGTCCTCACGATCTGGCTCTGGCCTCGCCTGTCCAAGGGGAACTGGCGTGCCGTCCTCGGCCGGATAGGTCTACTGCTGGCCACCCAGATATCCCTCTTCGCCACCATTGGCCTCGTAGCCAACAATTCATTCGGTTTCTATGCCTCTTGGGCCGACCTCTTCGGCCAGGAACAGCAGCCGGGCGTGGTCACGAATTACGAGACCGGACCGAACGGCACCAAGCTGCAGATGCTCGGAACCCAGCGGATCAGCATCGCCGGCGGCTCCCGGCCCACGAAGGGCGGCCGGGTCGACAAGGTCGTGGTCCGCGGTGAGCGGTCCAAGATCGGCAGCCCAGCATATGTGTATCTGCCGCCGCAGTATTTCCAGAAGAAGTACGCGAAAAAGAAGTTTCCGGCAGCGGTCGTGCTCACCGGCTACCCGGGAACCGCCGAGGCGCTGTTCAAAAAGCTGGATTTCCCCCAGACCGAGCACGACCTGCTCATGCAGCACAAAATGCCGCCGACCATCCTGGTGATGATGCGGCCGACCGTCGCCCCGCCCCGTGACACCGAATGCGTGGACGTCCCCGGCGGCCCGCAGACCGAGACGTTCTTCACCCAGGATCTGCGCGCCAATATCGCCGAGCACTACCGCGTCGGCACCAAGGCCAAGAACTGGGGCGTCATCGGCGACTCCACCGGCGGCTACTGCGCCCTGAAGATGACCATGCGCCACCCCGAGGCGTTCTCCACCGCCGTCGCCCTCTCCGGCGCGTACAAGGCCCCGCTGGACGCCACGACCGGCGACCTCTTCGGCGGCGACCCCCAGCTGGCCCGCGAGAACAACCTCCTGTGGCGCCAGCGCCACCGCCCCGCACCGCCGGTGAACCTGCTGGTCACCACCAGCAAGCAGGGCGAGAGCAACTACCGCCAGACCCTGCGCTTCATCCAGCAGACGAAGACGCCCACCCGCATCTCGTCGATCATCCTCGACAGCGGCGGCCACAACTTCAACACCTGGCGCCGCGAAATACCCGCCGCCCTGGAGTGGCTGGGCGGCCATCTGACCGCCTGACGGACGCCCCGAACGCACACACCCGGACGCACCGGCGCCCGGACGAACCGGCCCGGACAAGCGAACGGCCGGGCGACAGCCCGCCACCCGGCCCTACACCCCACGCCACGTGATCAGGCCATGACGAGCCGGTAAGCGCCCATACCGCCTTGCGCGTCAATACCAGCCATCGCGCCCATACCGACTATCGCGCCAATATCAGGCTCATCGCCTCGGCCCGGGTCGAGGCGTCACGCAGCTGGCCGCGCACCGCCGAGGTGGTCGTCTTGGCCCCGGGCTTGCGGATGCCCCGCACCGACATGCACATGTGCTCGGCCTCGACCACCACTATCGCGCCGCGCGCTTCGAGGATCCGCATCAGCGAGTCCGCGATCTGCGTCGTGAGGCGCTCCTGCACCTGCGGCCGGCGGGCATAGACGTCGACCAGACGGGCGAGCTTGGACAGACCGGTGATCTTGCCGTTCTCCGCCGGGACGTACCCGACGTGCGCCACGCCGTGGAAGGGCAGGAGATGGTGCTCGCACAGGCTCACGATCTCGATGTCCTTGACCAGGACCAGCTCGTCGTGACCGAGGTCGAAGGTGGTGGTCAGCACGTCCTCGGGGGTCTGCCACAGCCCCGCCAGGATCTCCTTGTACGCCCGCGCCACCCGCGCCGGGGTCTCCAGCAGCCCCTCGCGGTCCGGGTCCTCCCCGACCGCGATGAGCAGCTCGCGCACGGCGTTCTCGGCACGCTTCTCGTCGAAGATGCCGATCTTGCCGTCGCTGTCCAGCGTCACGGGGTCCGTCATTCTGGTGCCTCAGTCTCTCTGCGCCCACTCCGGCGCCCGCTCGAAACGCGGAATGCCGCGCCCCCCAGGCTAGAACCTGTGGGGCGCGGCATCCATTCCGGGTCCGGTACGGACTTCCCGTACCGGGCGCCGGATCAGCTCTCCGGGCTGGTGTCCTCGGGGGCGTCCGCCTTCTCGATGGAGACGGTGGCGCTGTTGGGCACCGAGCCGTTGGCCGGGGCGAGCTCCTTGGGGGAGAGCACCGGCGGGCGGCTGGAGGGCGTACGACGCGAGGAGCCGGTCCACGCCGGGCGGGCCGGCCGCTTGACGACGTGCTTGAAGACCTCGGCGATCTCCTCCTTGCCGAGCGTCTCCTTCTCCAGGAGCGTCAGCACGAGGTTGTCGAGGATGTCGCGGTTCTCGACGAGGATCTCCCACGCTTCGTTGTGGGCGGTCTCGATGAGCTTCTTGACCTCCTCGTCGACCAGCGCGGCGACCTCTTCGGAGTAGTCGCGCTGGTGACCCATCTCACGGCCCAGGAACGGCTCGGAGTTGTCCGTGCCGAACTTGATCGCGCCGAGCCGCTCGGTCATGCCGTACTGCGTGACCATCGCGCGGGCCGTGGCGGTGGCCTTCTCGATGTCGTTCGCGGCGCCGGTGGTCGGGTCGTGGAAGACCAGCTCCTCCGCCGCGCGCCCGCCCAGCATGTACGCCAGCTGGTCGAGCATTTCGTTGCGGGTGGTGGAGTACTTGTCCTCGTCGGGCAGGACCATGGTGTAGCCCAGGGCCCGGCCGCGGGACAGGATCGTGATCTTGTGGACCGGGTCGGAGTTCGGGGAAGCCGCCGCGACCAGGGCGTGTCCGCCCTCGTGGTACGCGGTGATCTTCTTCTCCTTCTCGGACATGATCCGGGTCCGCTTCTGCGGTCCGGCCACGACGCGGTCGATCGCCTCGTCCAGGAAGTGGTTGTTGATCAGCTTGCTGTCGCTACGAGCGGTGAGCAGCGCCGCTTCGTTGAGGACGTTCGACAGATCGGCACCGGTGAAGCCGGGGGTGCGCTTGGCGACGGCCGAGAGGTCGACGTCCGGCGCGACCGGCTTGCCCTTCTGGTGGACCTTGAGGATCTCCAGGCGGCCCTGCATGTCCGGACGGTCGACGGCGATCTGCCGGTCGAAACGGCCGGGGCGCAGCAGCGCCGGGTCGAGGATGTCGGGCCGGTTCGTGGCGGCGATCAGGATGACGCCGCCCTTCACGTCGAAGCCGTCCATCTCGACGAGCAGCTGGTTGAGGGTCTGCTCGCGCTCGTCGTGACCACCGCCGAGGCCCGCACCGCGGTGCCGGCCGACGGCGTCGATCTCGTCGACGAAGACGATCGCCGGGGCGTTCGCCTTGGCCTGCTCGAAGAGGTCACGGACCCGGGAGGCACCGACACCGACGAACATCTCGACGAAGTCGGAACCGGAGATCGAGTAGAACGGGACCCCCGCCTCACCGGCGACGGCACGCGCGAGGAGCGTCTTGCCGGTGCCGGGCGGGCCGTACAGCAGCACGCCCTTGGGGATCTTGGCGCCGACGGCCTGGAACTTCGCCGGCTCCTGGAGGAATTCCTTGATCTCGTGGAGTTCCTCGACCGCCTCGTCCGCACCCGCGACGTCCGTGAAGGTCGTCTTGGGCGTGTCCTTGGTGATCAGCTTCGCCTTCGACTTCCCGAAGTTCATCACCCGGGAGCCGCCGCCCTGCATCTGGTTCATCAGGAACAGGAAGACGACCACGATGAGGACGAAGGGGAGCAGCGAGAGCAGCACACCGACGAAGGGGTTCTGCTTCGACGGCGAGACGGTGTACCCGTCCTTGATGTCGCCGGTCTGGTACTTGGCCTGAAGGTTCTTGGCCAGGTCGACGCCCTGGTCGCCGATGTAGCTCGCCTGGAGCTTGTTGGAGCCGTCGATCTTGTTGGAGCCCGACAGCTCGATCTTGATCTTGTTCTCGTCACCGGTCGTCAGCTCGGCGGACTTCACCTTGTTGTCAGCGATCGCCTTGACGACCTGACCGGTGTCCACCGTCTTGTAGCCGCCGGACGAGCCGACGACCTGCATCAACACGACCACGGCGAGGACGGCCAGCACGATCCACATGACCGGCCCACGGAAGTATCGCTTCACGTCCATCCATACGGAGCCGCTTGAGGCCCCGTCCCTCCTGCCACAGTGAGGCACAACGCCCTTGGGAGGGCTGGTCGTGCGTACGGTGTATTACTGGCCCGAAAAAAGAACTGCCTTCGGACGGTACCCCAGCATTGTCGCCCGAGGCTGCCGCCCACGGTGAACAATGCGGCCCGGGATTCCGTTCTCCCTGCTCCAACGCCGGGGAACCGCGAAGGGTTCCCGACGGGTGTCAGAGGCCGGTCCCGGCCCGCCCCGGCCACCACGGCCGGGGCCCGGCAACGACGCCGACTCGTGTTCAGCCGCCGTAGACGTGTGGCGCGAGGGTACCGACGAACGGGAGGTTGCGGTACTTCTCCGCGAAATCCAGGCCGTAGCCGACGACGAATTCGTTGGGAATGTCGAAGCCGATCCACTTCACGTCGATGGCGACCTTCGCCGCGTCCGGCTTGCGCAGGAGCGTGCAGACCTCGAGGGAGGCCGGTTCGCGGGAGCCGAGGTTCGACAGCAGCCACGACAGCGTCAGGCCGGAGTCGATGATGTCCTCGACGATCAGGACGTGCTTGCCCTTGATGTCGGTGTCGAGGTCCTTGAGGATGCGGACCACACCGGAGGACTGGGTGCCCGCGCCGTAGGAGGACACGGCCATCCAGTCCATCGTGACGGGGGTGGACAGCGCGCGCGCCAGATCCGCCATCACCATCACCGCGCCCTTGAGGACACCGACGATGAGCAGGTCCTTGCCCGCGTACTCCGCGTCGATCTTCGCGGCCAGCTCGGCCAGCTTCGCGTCGATCTCTTCTTTGGTGATGAGTACCGACTGAAGGTCGGTGCCCATGTCCTTGTCGTCCACCCGTGCCACTCTCGCTCGGTTCGGTGTTCCTGACCTGGCCGGCTCAGCCCTGCCGAATCACCAGTCTGCCACCCTGCCGGCGGACACCGACCCGCCCGGGGAGGTTGATGGCCCCCTGGCCCCGCCAGGCGGTGATCAGCCGGTCCACTTCTTCGATGTGGCGGGCGAAGAGCGACCCGGCGGGCGAACCGGCCGCGATGACGGCCCGGCGCAGCACCCGGCGGCGTACCGCGGAGGGCAGCGCGAAGAGCGCCGCGACGTCCAGCGCGCCGGCGTCGTCGAACACCGCGGCCTCGGCGTCGGCGGCCCAGGCGTCCAGGGCGTCGGCGTCGTCCCGGGAGAGCTGGGCGGTACGGGCGAGCGCCTCGACGACGCCCTTGCCGAGCGCCTTCTCCAGCGCGGGCAGCCCTTCGTGACGCAGTCGTGAGCGGGTGTACGCGGGGTCGGTGTTGTGGGGGTCGTCCCAGACGGGCAGCGACTGCATCAGACAGGCTTTGCGGGCGGTCTGGCGGTCGACGTCGAGGAACGGGCGGCGGTAGCGGCCGTCCGTTCCGCTGGTCGCGGCCATCCCGGACAGCGAACGGGTCCCGGAGCCGCGGGCGAGGCCGAGCAGCACCGTTTCCGCCTGGTCGTCGCGGGTGTGGCCAAGGAGGACCGCGGCGGCGCCGTGGCGTTCCGCGGCGGCGTCGAGGGCGGCGTAACGGGCATCGCGGGCGGCGGCCTCCGGGCCTCCCTCTCTGCCCACCTGGACGGTGACGGTCTCCACGGGATCGAGCCGCAGGCCCCGCAACCGGAGGGCGACCTCGGCGGCGCGGAGGTCGGAGCCTTCCTGCAGGCCGTGATCGACGGTGACGCCGCCGGCCCGTACGCCCAGTTTGGGGGCTTCGAAGGCCAGGGCGGAGGCGAGCGCCATGGAGTCGGCGCCGCCGGAACAGGCGACGAGCACGAGCGGGGAGTCGTGCCGGCCCTGCGCGAGGTGGTGGTTGAGTACGTCGTGGAGTACGCGGCGGACCGCCAGGCGTATCGCGGCGACCGCTGGATGGGGACCCATGTCCGTTTCCAATCGTTCAGCTGGGAGCCTCGGGCGCGGACAGCGGCGTCGTGTTGTTGGTCACGCCGTCGCCATCACACAGAGTGCCTAGATGGTGACAGAGGCGGGAGGTTCCCCGAGCATTGCACGCCTATCCATGGACCACGGTCCCTCAGACGGGTGATTGAAGGGGCGCTCTTCTGCCGCGCGGCGCGCCCGTCGGGTACGGCTCGCTTACGGCGCTCCGTCCGCCTTGCGGTGCACCCGCGCGATCCAGTCCGCCGGTTTGGCGATCTCCTGCTTGGTGGGGAGGGTGTTGGGGGACGTCCACACACGGTTGAAACCGCCCATGCCGACCTCCTCGACGACGGCCCGCACAAAACGCTCACCGTCGCGGTACTGACGCAGCTTGGCGTCCAGCCCGAGCAGTTTACGCAGCGCCTGGTCGAGCCGGCCCGCGCCGCTGGCCCGGCGCTTCTGGAACTTCTCGCGGATCTCCGCGACGGATGGCACGACCTCGGGTCCCACGCCGTCCATCACGAAGTCGGCGTGGCCCTCCAGCAGGGACATCACGGCGGTGAGGCGGCCGAGGATCTCGCGCTGCGCCGGTGTCTGGACCACGTCGACCAGGGAGTGGCTGCCGTCGTCGCCCTCCTCGCCCTCGGGCTTGGCGCCGGCCAGCGACTGGGCGGCCTCGCGCAGCCGCTCCAGGAGGGTGCCCGGGTCGATGTCGGTCTCACCGAGGAATGACTGGATCTCGCCCTCGATGTGGTCGCGCAGCCAGGGCACCGCCGTGAACTGCGTGCGGTGGGTCTCCTCGTGGAGGCAGACCCACAGGCGGAAGTCGTGCGGGTCCACTTCGAGCTCGCGCTCCACGTGGACGATGTTGGGCGCCACGAGAAGGAGCCGGCCGCCCTGCGCCGAGGCGGGCAGATCCCGGGAGGCGGGGGCGAAGGTCTCGAACTGGCCAAGGACGCGGGAGGCCAGGAACGACAGCAGCATGCCGAGTTCCACGCCGGTCACCTTGCCGCCGACGGCACCGAGGACGCCGCCGCCGGGGACCGTGGCGCGGCGGTCCGCCATCTTGGCCAGGAGGGGCTTGAGGACGGCGCGGAAGCCCGCGACGTTCGCCTTGATCCAGCCGGGCCGGTCCACGACCAGGACCGGCGTGTCGTGCGGCGCGTCGAGGGGCGCGCCGTCGGCCGCGCCCGGCTGTGCCAGGCCGGTGAATTCCCGGACGTGCAGTTCGGAGGACTTGGCGTGCCTTCGTAGTTCGGCGACGATCGCCCGCGCCTCGTCGCGGCTCACCTCGGGGCCGGGGCGCACGAGGCGGGTCGCGGTTGCCACCGCGAGGTTCCAGTCGACCATCTCGGTTCCACCGATGCTCGTCATGGGTTCACCGTACGGGGGCGCTTCGCTTGAAGGTAGCCGATTCGCTGCGCTTTGCCTGGGCCGACGTGTTCGGCTTGCCCGCCGTGGGGGTTTGCCGCCGTTGCGCCTGCGGCCCGTTCGCTGCGCTTTGCCTGGGCCGTACGTTGCCGTCTGCGGCGCCGCGGTGTCTTCTCACCGTTGCGCCTGCGGCGGGCGGGGTGGTTTGTCGGCCGCGGTGCCGGCCCTCCGGACTCCGTCCTGCGGTCCGTCCCCTCCCGACGGTGGGAGGTGACGAGGCCGGTGGGGGCGAGCGTCCCACTCCCACTGCGCGCGCGTACGGGCTTACGGCCACCCCCACCAGTCTTCCCCCCACAACGGGGAGGCGCCGGGCTGTAGCGGCGGAGCCGTGTAAGCCCGGTGCCGCTGCCGACCAGCCCCGCGCAGCGGCAACCAGCCCGCCGCAGGCGCACCCGGAGAAACCCCTACGGCGAGACGGCCAAAAACGTGGGGCCCAAGCACAGCGCAGCGGCTAGCGACACCCGCAATTCGCCACCGTCGTCGCGAGCCTGTCGAGCGCCGTCTGCGCGCCCTGGGGGCTCGTCGTGCCGTTGGTCATGAATGCGAAGACCAGGAGGCGGCCGTCGGCGTCCACGACCGTGCCCGCGAGGGTGTTCACGCCGGTCAGGGTGCCGGTTTTGGCGCGTACGGCGCCGGCTCCCGGGGTCTGGGCGTAGCGGCCGCTGAGGGTGCCGGTGAAGGCGGCCACGGGGAGGCCGGTGACCACGGGACGCAGGGCCGGCTTGTCGGGTGCGGAGGCGGCCAGGAGGAGGTGGGAGAGGAGGGCGGCGGAGACCTTGTCGTCGCGGTTGAGGCCGCTGCCGTCCTTGAAGGCGGCTCCGGAGAGCGGGAAGTGCCGGGCGGCGAGCGCCTGGTGGACGGCCTTTCCGGCGCCCTCGAAGCTGGCGGGTTGCCCGGAGGCGAGGGCGGTCTGGCGGGCCAGGGCCTCGGCGATGTCGTTGTCGCTGAAGGTGAGCATCCGCTCGACGAGGGCGGAGAGGGGCAGGGAGTGGACGGCGGCGATCCGGTCGGCCTTCTTGGCGGCCCTGGCCCGCTTCGGGGTGCCGGCGACGGTGATGCCGCGGTCGTGGAGGAGGTGGGCGAAGGTCCGGGCCGCGGCGGCCGCGGGGTCGCCGGCGCGGGGCGCGGTGCCGTGGTCGCTGGTGTCCAGCCGGGCCTCGTCGGCCATGAGGGGGCTGACGGGGGCGAGGTTCTCGTTGGGGCCGATGGGGTGCAGGACCGGGCCCGAGTAGGCCGAGGTGTCGTAGCCGAGCGTGATCTTCGTGGCCTTGCGCTGCTTGAGGGCGCGAGCGGTGTCGTCGGCCAGGGCCCGCAGGCTCGCAGGGTGGTCGCCGGGGCCGCGCCGCGGTGCGCGGGCGGTGAGGGTGGGGTCGCCGCCGCCGACGAGGACGATGCGGTGGGCGCCGTCGGCGACGACCGTGGTGTCGATGCGGTGGTCGGGGCCCAGCAGGGAGAGCGCGGCCACGGCGGTGGCGAGCTTGACGGTGGAGGCGGGGGTGGCGGGCGCGCCCTGTTTGGCGCCGAAGACCTCGCGGCCGGTGGCGACGTCCACGACGGAGGCGCTGCGCAGGCGGCCGAGCTCGGGGGCCTTGAGGAGCGGTGCGAGGGCGTCGGCCAGGCCGGCGTCGGTGGGGACGGGCGCGGCGCCGCGGCCGGTGGGCACCGGGCCGCCCAGCGCGGGCAGTACGGGCGGCGCGTGCGGCACGGGCCGCCCGGCCTCGTGGCGGTGGCCGCGGCCCGCGCCGTCCATGGCGGCGGCCGCGAGGCTCCGCTCGGCCGTACGCTGGCCGGATTCCCAGGGACCGGCCACCGCGATGGCGCCGCCCGCGACCGCGAGACCGGTCACGGCGGAAACGGCGGTCAGCTGCCAGGTCCGTTTCCGCTGCGGCGGGGTCCGCCGCCACCACTGGCGCGCGAAGAACCATTCATCGGCCACGAACTCGGCGGCACCCCGGCCCGCACCGGTCACCGCCCGCACCGCGGACCGGCCCCTGCCGACCCACTTGACCTGCCACGACCTGGTCTCCGGCACCTCGGACCAGCCCCTTTCGCGATCACACACCAGCGTGAGGGACACTTAATCACCAGAAGTATGTGCTGATCATGGAGGAGCCACCCGTGGAGTTCGACGTCTGCATCGAGATCCCGAAGGGTTCGCGGAACAAGTACGAGGTGGACCACGAGACCGGTCGCATCCGACTGGACCGCCACCTGTTCACCTCGACCGTCTACCCGGCCGACTACGGCTTCGTCGAGGGCACGCTGGGCGAGGACGGCGACCCGCTGGACGCGCTCGTGCTGCTCGACGAGCCGACTTTCCCGGGCGTCCTGGTGAAGTGCCGCGCCATCGGTATGTTCCGGATGACGGACGAGGCCGGCGGCGACGACAAGCTGCTGTGCGTCCCCGCGTCCGACCCGCGCGTGGAGCACCTGCGCGACATCCACCACGTCTCGGAGTTCGACCGCCTGGAGATCCAGCACTTCTTCGAGGTCTACAAGGACCTGGAGCCCGGTAAGTCCGTCGAGGGCGCCGACTGGGTCGGCCGCGCCGACGCCGAGGCCGAGATCGAGGCCTCGTACAAGCGCCTGGAGGCGCAGGGCGGGGCTCACTGAGCCAGTCGCGCCGGGGTGGTCGACGGCGGCTCTCCGGGCCGCCGTGCGCCCGCCTGCGTGCTCTGATTTTCGGACGCGAGGGTCGTACGGAAATCACACGAACGGGCGGCACCCACAGGAGTGGGTGCCGCCCGTTCGCGCGTGCCGGGTCCTGTTGCGCGCGTGCCGGTTCCTAGAAGCCGCGGGTGCGCTTGGCCGCGCGGCGGCCGCCGGCCTCCTCCAGGCCGAGGGCCGGCGCCCGCAGGAACAGCCGGGCCACCTCGCTTCCGAGGTTCACGCCGACGGCGATGGCCAGCGCCAGCGAGGCCGCCTTGATGAGCGAGGAGAAGCCGTCGATCAGATGGCCCTGGGCGAAGTTCAGCAGGCCGAAGTAGGTGGCGCTACCGGGCAGCAGCGGGCCGATGGCCGCGGTGACGTACGGCAGCGCGGACGCGTAGCGGTAGCGGGACAGCAGCTGGCCGAAGAGGCCGACGAGACCGGCGGCGATGGCGGTGGACGGCACTTCGTTGAAGTCGGCGGTGACCGCGAGGGCGCCGTAGACGATCCAGGCGACGCCGCCGTTTATCGTCGCGAAGGCCACGGTGTGACGTTCCTGCTGGAGCAGCACGCAGAACGCCAGCGCCAGCAGCATGGACGCCATGATCTGCACCAGCGGCTGGTTGTAGAGCTTGAAGGACTGCTCGGGGTTGAGGTGCTTGAGGGCGGGGTTCAGCTGAAGCCCGACGTAGAGCACGGAGAGCACGCCGACGACGATGCCGACGACCAGGTAGCCGACTTCCAGGAGGCGGGCGGCGGCGGTGATGTAGTAGCCGGTCAGGCCGTCCTGGACGCCGGCGACCAGCGCCCGCCCCGGGATCAGCGCGAAGAGCCCACCGGTGATCACCGCGGAGGCCTGGACGTTGGAGTGCGCCAGTCCGAAGGCCAGGCCCACCGCGGCGGGCGGCATCGCCGCGACCACGAACTGGTAGAACTCCGGCAGCCCCCGCCCGGACGCCAGCCACGCCAGCCGGTCGCCCAGCATCGAGCCCACCGCGGCCGCGAAGAACACCAGCGCCCCGCCGCCGACCAGCATCGAGGCGGCACCGGACAGCAGCCCGGAGGACAGCGTCAGCGCCCAGCTCGGGTACGGGTGGCGGTTACGGCGGATCTCGGCGAGGCCGCGGTAGGCCTCTTCGAGGGTGAGGCCTTCGGAGGTGATCTCGTCGACGAGCCGGAAGACGGCCGAAAGCCGGTTGTAGTCGACGCCGCGGCGCCGCACCGTCCGGCTGGCCGTGAGCGGGTCCTCCACCAGCGACGGCTGGTACGAGATCGACAGCAGCGTGAAGGTGACGGTCGGCTCGACCCGCTCCAGCCCGTAGGCGTGCGCGACGCCGAACATCGCCGCCTCGACGTCCTCGGCTCCCTCGCCACCGGCCAGCAGGATCTCGCCGATACGCAAGGTCAGGTCGAGCACACGGGGAATGGCCGGACCGGTCTCCTCTTCGGGGCGTTCCGGCCGCTCGGGCACCGGCCGCTCGTGGACCGGCATCCGCAGCATCGTGCGCATCCGGTCCTGCCAAGGGGCTTCCTTGGTGAGGCGGATGGTCGGTATGCCGTGCGGCGGGGTGAAGGCGCTCATGGCCGTGGCGCCTACGGGGACCGGGGTCTGGCCGGTGGTGCTGCCGGGCGGCGCGAACGCCGATCCCTCCTGCTCGGGCGGCGTCTCCGGACGCAGCCCCGTCGGCACGGCGAACTCGGAGGTGGGGTGCTCGTCCTCCGGGAGGGGCGGATACGGCACGCCCAGCGGAGGCGTGAAGGCGCTGTGCGCCTCGTCCGAGTGCGGTTTGCGGTCCTCGAGACCGCCCTCCCCCGGGCCGTTGCCGTTGCTGGTGCCACGCTGTGGGTCCGACGCCACTCTGCTCGCTCCTCGTACGCCTCCTACCTACCGTCAGGGACACAATGCCTGATGCCCTGCGCCGTCAGCACACGGGTGGGTCGGTGTCGGTCAGCGGTGGGGGGGAGAGCGGCGCGGGGAGGGGCGCGGGGAGGGGTGCGGGGACGGACGGCCGGGCCGGCGTCCCCGTACGGCGGCGTCAGCGCTTGGCGTGCCGGCCCCGGCGCCCCTCGGCGCCGCCGCCCTGCGGCCGGTCGGCGGCCTGGTGGAGGGCCTGGCCGTACTCGCCCGCCGCGGCCGTATCCTTCTTGGCCTTGCCGCGGGCGCGGAGGTACTCGATGGCGATCGGCACGACGGAGACCAGCACGATCGCGATCAGGATCGCCTCGATGTTCTTGTGCACGAACGCGATGTTGCCGAGCAGCGCGCCGAGCACCGTCACGCCCACGCCCCACAGCGCACCGCCGATGAGGTTGAAGGTGATGAAGGAGCGGTAGTTCATCCGGCTCACACCGGCGATGATCGGCGTGAAGGTCCGCACGATCGGCACGAAGCGGGCCAGGATCAGCGACTTCGGCCCGTACTTCTCGAAGAACTCGTGCGCTTTCTCAACATTTTCTTGCTTGAAGAGCCGCGAATCCGGGCGCTTGAAGAGCGACGGCCCGACCTTGCGGCCGAAGAGATAGCCCACCTGGTCACCGAGGCACGCGGCGAGGAAGATCAGCCCGCACACCAGCCACAGCGGCCGGTCCAGCTTGTTCGCCGTGACCAGCAGACCGGTGGTGAACAGCAGGGCGTCGCCCGGCAGGAAGAAGCCGATCAGCAGGCCGGACTCCGCGAAGACGATGACCAGGACGCCGATCAGACCGAACGTCCCGATCAGATAGTCCGGGTCCAGCCATTGGGGGCCGAGCGCGAGAGTATTCACGGGGTGAAGGCTCCAGGGTCGAGGGCGCCGGATCGTGCGGTGCGACACGGGGTGCAACGGGGATGCAGGCGCAGTGTGCGGCCCAAAGCTATCAACGCCGGGTGACCGGACATGGTTCCAGTCGCGCGCTCCCCGGGCCCGCCCGCTGGCAGCACCCCCGGCACCGGGTGATCCTGGCCACTAAGAGGCGCAAGGAGGTGCACCCCTATGGGCATCGACGAGTACGGCGGTGGACAGCAGTCCGCGTCCGACGTCCTGGTGGTCACGACGAACGACGTTCCGGGGTTTCACGTGGAACGCGTCATCGGCGAGGTCTTCGGCCTGACGGTGCGCTCCCGGCACCTGGGCAGCCAGATCGGCGCCGGCCTGAAGTCGATGATCGGCGGCGAGCTGCGGGGCCTGACCAAAACCCTCGTCGAGACCCGCAACCAGGCGATGGACCGCCTGATCGAGCAGGCCCGCTCGCGCGGCGCGAATGCGGTGCTGATGTTCCGCTTCGATGTCACGGAGGCCGCGGACGTGGGCACGGAGGTCTGCGCCTACGGAACGGCAGTGGTGCTCGCCCCGCTGAGCTGACCCCCGCACCCGCCCCTCATGCGTGCCGGACGCCGTTGGCGAACATCGCGTCCCGCATATAGACGGCAAGCCCCGGCCGGATCGCCTCATACGTGGCCGTGAACCGCTCATCGGCCACGTACATGTCACCCAGCCCCGTGTGCATCTCATGGCTGCATTCGTAGTACGCCCCGGAAATGAATTGCCGGTGCGCCTCCGCCACATCCATCGCGGCCTCGGAATCCGCCGCCACCCCCTGCGCGAGCAGATCGGCCATCTTCCGGTGCAGGGCGTCGAATTCCGCCGTCAGCCGCTTCCAGTCGTCCTTCGTGTACGAGGCCGTCCGCCGCTGCGACTCCTTGTACGCATCGGTGCCGCCCCACCGCTCCTTCACTTCCTCCGCATGGTCGTCCGGGTCGAAGTCCCCGAACACCTCGAACTTCTCCTCCGGTGTCAGCCGTACCTTCATCCTGCGTGCCTCCATCGCGTGTTCGACGGCGGCGGCCATTTCCTGGAGTCTGCCGATCCGGTCGCTCAGCAGGTCGTGCTGGCGCCGCAGATGTTCCTGCGGGTCCGCGTCCGGATCGTCCAGGAGGACCGCGACCTCATCGAGCGGAAAGCCGAGCTCCCGGTAGAACAGAATCTGCTGCAGCCGGTCGAGATCGTCCTCGCCGTAGCGGCGGTGCCCCGCGTGATTCCGCTCACTGGGCACCAGCAGTCCGATCTCGTCGTAGTGGTGCAGGGTCCGCACCGTGATACCGGCGAACTCCGCCACCTGCCCCACCGAATAGCTCACTTCCGCACCCTTTCCCTTACAGGCCGTGTTCCGTACGCGCTCCACGATGTGACCTCACGCCGCGTGAGGTGCAAGTCCGCATGCTGAAAAACCGGTGAGGTGACGTCTCGGAGGGTGAGATCCTGCCGCACATGCTGGGGATAACGGATCTGTCCACCTATCTGGTGGGCCTCGCGCTGATCATTCTTCTTCCGGGCCCGAATTCGCTGTACGTCGTCTCCGTGGCGGCCCGGCGCGGCCCGCGCATCGCCTACCGCGCCGCGCTCGGCGTGCTGTGCGGCGACACGGTCCTGATGACCCTGTCGGCCGGCGGGGTGGCCTCGCTCCTCCAGACCACGCCGATCCTCTTCACCATCGTGAAATTCGCCGGCGCGGGATATCTGACCTGGCTGGCCGTCGGGATGCTGCGCGGCGCCTGGGCCCTGTGGCGCGGCCGCGAGGCCCGCCGGGCGGAGCGCGCCGGGAAGCCCGCCGAGCCCAAGGAGACGATCGAGCGCCCGTACCGCCGGGCCTTCGTGGTCAGCCTCCTCAACCCCAAGGCGATCCTCTTCTTCATCTCCTTCTTCGTGCAGTTCGTGGACCCGTCGTACGCGCACCCGGTCCTGTCGTTCCTCACGCTCGGCGCCTGGGCCCAGCTCTTCAGCTTCACGTACCTCTCGATCCTGATCTTCAGCGGTACGTTCCTGGCGGCCACCTTCCGCCGCCGCCGCAAGCTGACGGCCGGGCTCTCCGCGGGCGCCGGGGCCGCCTTCCTCGGCTTCGCCGCGAAGCTGTCGCTGGCCAGCGCCAGTAGCTAGTAGCCAGTAGCCAGGAACGGCCCCCGGGCCCTCGCCGTCAGGATGTGAGGGAAGCCAGCGCAGCGGGCGGCACCGCACCGGCCGCGGCCGAGCCGAGCAGCAGTCCGGCCAGGTCATGGGGGTGCGCCCGCTCTCCGGTGGGCGCCGCCGCGGCGATCCGGTCCAGCCGGAAGCCCCGCCCGGCCCGCCGGGTGCGGCACCACGCGATGAGGTACCACCGGCCGTCGGCGGTGAGCAGCCCGGCCGGTTCCACCACGCGCTCGCTCTCGCGTCCGGCCGCGTCGACGTACGACAGCCGCAGCGCCACGTTGTCGGTGAGGGCCGCTTCCACCGCGGCGCGGACCGCGGAGTCGGTCCGCGTCGGCAGCGCGACGATCCGTGCGGCCAGTTCCCGGGCCGCCGCCGAGGCGGCACCCGTCATCGAGGCCACGATCTTCTGGTACGCCGTGCGGGCCGCACCGGTGTACGGGGCGGCGGCGTCGGCCGCGGCCAGTGTGGCGGTCAGCGCCCAGGCCTCCTCGGCGGTGAAGTGGACCGGCGGCAGCGTCATCGCCGGATCCACCGACCAGCCGCCGCCCCGCCCGGTTGTGGTGCGCACCGGGACACCGGACGCCATCAGCGCCTGGAGGTCACGCTGCACCGTGCGCGTACTGACCTCGAACCGCGCGGCGAGCACCGCGACGGTCAGCGGCCGCGGCGCCGCCGCACGCAACTCTTCGACCAGCGCATAGAGCCGGGCAGTGCGGTTCATGACGCCGACGCTACCGTCACGCCGCGGCCAGGAATTCCTGCTCCCGCCGCAGCTCACGTTCGCTGATGGTCAGCGGGAAGAGCGTGAAACCGTGCATCGCACCGGCGACGACCCCGAGCCGCACGTCCGCACCCGCCGCCCGCCACCGCTGGGCCAGGAACAACGAATCGTCCAGCAGCGGATCCTCGGTGCCGACGGCCATCCGGGCGGGCGGCAGCCCCGTCAGGTCGGCGAAGAGCGGCGAGACCTCCGGGTCCCGGCGCAGCTCCGCCCCCATCCCCGGCGTGAACATCTCATAGCTGCCCCGCAGCGAATCGGTGTTGCTCAGCAGCCGCCGGGCGCCGAACGACCGCTGGCTCGGCGTCATCGACAGGTCGTACGGGCCGAAGAGCAGATGCGCCGCCCGGAACGCGCCCGTGATGCCGTGCCGGTCGCGAAGGCGCAGCAGCGTCACGACACTCAGATGCGCGCCGGCCGATTCCCCGCCGATCAGCAGCCGTTGGGTGCCGAACTCGGCCGCGGCGTGATCCACCAGCCACCGGGCGGCCGCCTCGCAGTCGTCGGGTCCGGCGGGGAACGGATGCTCCGGCGCCAGCCGGTACTCCACGCTCACCACCGCCAGCCGCGCCTGTACGGCCAGCCGCCACAGCTTCTCGTCCTGCCCGCCCGCGGAGCCGAACACCCAGCCGCCCCCGTGGATGTGCAGATACACGCCGTCGACGCGCTCCGGCACGAACGCCCGGACCCGCACCCCGCCCGCGATGACGCGGTCCTGCCCCTGCGGCAGTCGCACCGGCGGCGCCTGGCCCCCGAGCCGGTTGCGCCGCAGCAGCGCCAGCGTGGCCGGGTCCGGCGCTTCCCCACGGGCCGGACGGCTCGCGGCGGCGGCCTCGAATTGCTCGTTGAATGCCAGGGTCTCGGCGAGGCAGTCCTCATCGGTGATCTTCATGCCGTCGACGGTCGCAGCCACCCGCGACAGCCCCCTGTCACCCTTTCCCGGTGAGCTGCGTCACAGCCGCCCGCCGCCGCCGGACGACCACCTGTTGAGCCGCCGGACGTTCTCCGCCAGCTCCTCCCGCTTCGCGTGATGCGCCCGCAGCTCCCGCCATTCGTCGTCGCTGAGCACGTACGGCCGTACGAGACGGCTGTCCGCGCTGCACATCACGAGCAGCGCGGGCGGCACCCGGCGCACGAAGACGAGACGACGCCGCCCCGACGGCGGCACCTCCACTTGCCAACGGGTCCCGGTGGTGGGCCCGTTGAGCGCCCGATGCTGTCCTCGGCCGGGAATTAACCAACACAGCAGCGTCTCGAACAGCATCCGGCTAAGGTCGGTCACGCCGTCTTCTCCTGACTAGTTGATGGCCATGCCCCCGGGCCGGTTGCGTCGGTCGCGGGGGTCTTCGCGTACGTACTTCTCTTACTTCTCGGCGGCTTTACGAAGCGCCTCGGCCAATTTGCGGGCGGTGGCCGCATTGCAATTCCCGAGGGCGACGAGCGGGACGCCGTAGCTGCCGGCGAGGCTCGGCAGGTCGATACCGAGCGACGGCAGGGTGATGCCGTTCGCCCGGAGCGCGGCGAGGAGCTGCTCAGCACTCTGATGGACGTCCTCATGAGGGTCGGACATGCACCGTACGCCTTCCTGTGCACAAAGTGACGAATCCCTTACAGCGTGCGGCCAACGCACGTAGCGTGGAAGGCAATTGGGTTGCGCACGGCAATCCAGCTAGTTGGGTGGTGAACTATGCCTCCTCGCAAGGATCCCGACGCATCAGCGAGTGTTCCCTGCTTCTACGGCGCCGAGTTGCGCTATCTGAGGGAAACCGCGGGGCTCACGCTCGAACAATTGGTGGACGGCAGCTTCCGCGGGCTCTCGTTTCTCAGCCAGATCGAGCGGGGCGAGCGGCGGATGCCGGTGGATCTGGCCGTTCACGTCGACAAGAAGCTCAAGACGAACGGGTTCTTCGAGCGCCGTTGTGAAGATGCGGCGAAGGCGCGCCAGTCCGGCATTGCGGAGTACTTCGCAGATGTCGCGGAGATGGAGCAGCACGCTGCGACGATTGAGGACTGGGCTCCCGCGCTCATCCCCGGACTGCTGCAAACCGACCCCTACGCCCGGAAGGTCGTGAAGACCGGAAAACCGTGGCTAAAGCCCGCGAAAGTCGAGCAGCTTGTGCACGCGAGGGTCGCGCGTGCGGAGCTCTGGAAGCACGAGATCCGCCCCATGTACTGGGGCATCCTGTCTGAGGCAATGATCCGCACCCCCCTGCTGCGGCCCGAGAAGATGGCCGAGCAGCTGGAGCACATCGTCGAAATAATCCAATCGACGCAGAGCGTTTTGCAGATCCTTCCGGTCACAGCCGCCACGGCCCCACTCATGATGGGCTTCATGAAGGTCGTAACCTTCCCCGACGCCGCGCCGCTGGTGTACACCGAGAACGTTCACAGTGGGCAAGTCATCGACTATCCACCACTCGTGACTGAGTATCGAAGGTCGTACGATCTGCTCAGGGCCGCCGCTCTTCCACCAGAGGCGTCCCTGGCCATGATCGAGGAAGCGGCAAGGGGCTACAGAGATGAAGCAGCGCAAGGGGATTGACCTCAGCTCCGCAACTTGGCGCAAGAGCAGCTACAGCAACGCCGACGGCGGCGACTGCATCGAGGTGGCCGAGGGCTTCCTCGGCGCCGCCACCTGGCGCAAGAGCAGCTACAGCAACCCCGACGGCGCCAACTGCCTGGAGGTCCGCGACGACCTCCCCGGCCTCGTTCCCGTCCGGGACAGCAAGGACCCGCACGGCCCGGCGCTCATGTTCCCGGCCGTCAGCTGGTCGTCGTTCGTCACCGCCGTCAAGGACGCCGAACTGCCGGGCGCCTGACGCCCATCGGGCGCACCCGACCCGACAAGAGGCCCCCGTGGGACATCACGGGGGCCTCCGGCGTGGTCAGCGGGCGGCCGGCCGGCCGTCGGCGCGGTCGGCGAGGGCGCGCAGTTCGTCGGCGTAGGTGGCCCAGGCGTCGCGGGTGAAGAAGTGGCCGAGGCCCGGCAGGGTGCGCAGGCGGGCGCCGGGTATGGCGGCCGCGATGTCGCGTGCGGCCGACGCGCGTACCAGCGGGTCGTCCTCGCCGTGCAGTACCAGGGTCGGCGCGGTGATCCGGGCGAGCGGGGCGCCGTGCCATTTCGCGCCGATCTGGCGGCTCTGCGCCTTGGCGTCGCGGAAGCTGGAGACCTGGTGCGCGGCCTCCTTGTCCACGAACTCGCGCACATCGCGCTCGTCGACGTCCCGGCCGGGCCCGGCGGCGATACGGGCGACGGCGGCCGCCAAGGCGTAATCGCCCTCGGGGGTCTCGGGGTGGCGCAGTCGTGCGAAGCGGAGCACGGTCGCGAGGCGCAGATAGCGCAGGACGCGCCAGCCCTTGGCGTCACTCGGCACGGCCGATGACGTGGCGAGGCTCAGGACGCGCTCGGGGTGGCGGATGGCGATGCGCTGCGCCAGGAGCCCGCCCATGGAGACGCCGAAGAGGTGGGCGCGGTCCCAGCCGAGGGCGTCGAGCACGGCGACGGCGTCGTCGGCCAGGTCCTCGGCGCTGTAGGCGGGGGCCGTGCGGCGCAGGAGGGCCGCGGCCGGCGCGCCCTCCCGCCGGTCGGGCAGGTGCGTCGACTGACCGGCGTCGCGCTGGTCGTAGGACACGACGTGGAAGCCGCGATGGACCAGTTCGTCCACCATCCCGTCCGGCCACCAGAATCGCGAGGTCCCCAGCCCCATCACCAGCAGCAGCGGGTCGCCGCCCGCGCCGCCGAGGTCTTCGAAGGCGATCCGGATTCCGTTGTGGTGCGCAAAGCGCGGCAAGCCTGGCAGGCGCGGCAGGCGTGGCATCGCAACCCCCTCAGTTCGCAAACGACGTTCGCGAACACCGTAATCGAAAGGTAGGGTGGCGGCAACGCGGGAGGTGGCGGTGGCAGGAGAGCAAGGGCCGGTGATCTGGCTGCGGCCGGAGCAGGCACCGGTCGGACGCCCGGCCGAGCGCAGCCGCGCCGAAATCACCGCCGCCGCGGTGGAACTGGCCGACCGCGAGGGCCTGGACGCCGTCTCCATGCGCCGCCTCGCCGCGGCCCTGGGCACCGGCGCCGCCTCGCTCTACCGCTATGTGGCCACCCGCGACGACCTGCTCGACCTGATGATCGACAGCACCGCCGGCGAATACGACCTGCCCGCCCCGAGCGGCGACTGGCAGGCGGACCTTCTGGAGGTCGCCCAGCAGGCCCGGCGCATCATGCGGCGCCACCCCTGGCTGCCCCTCCTGGTCGTCACGCGTCCCACCCTCGGACCGCACGGCAGCGACCTGCTGGAGCATCTCCTCGACGTACTCGCCGACCATCCGGCCGAGCCGGGCCGCAAGCTGGAGGCGTTCGCCGTGCTGAACGGCGTGACGGCGACGTTCGTCCAGAACGAACTGGCCGCCTCGGGCCCCGGCGCCGGGCGGCAGTTCGCCTACCTGCGCCAGGTGGCCACCGCCGGGACCCATCCCCGCATCTCCGCCCTGCTCACCGCCGACCAGCCGGAACCCCCGTCCGGCGACCGGTTCGCCACCGTCCTCGCGCGCACCCTGGCCGGAGTGCTGGGCTGACCGCCGGGCGCGGGCGCCCGCGCGTGATCACCGGGGCCGGTAGGCGGTGACCAGCACGGAGACGGTGACCCGGTCGGGCAGGAGGCCGTCCTCGTCCAGGTCCGCACGGCTCACGTGGCGCGCGCTCGGCGTCATCCCCACCAGGTCCAGGGGGTGGCTCGCGCGGCGGGCACACCAAGGAGGGCGCCGTCGTCCGCCATCGCCCTCAACGCCTTCCGATCACAGGAAGAAGTAGTGCGGGGTGCTCAGGAATGCCACGCCGTGAGTTTACGAGCCTCGGCGAAGCGCTTCACGCCCGCCGACGTGGAGGGCCACGGGTCTTGTGCATGCCGGGAAGTCTGGCGGCGCGCAGGGCAGTTGGACCGGCTGGATCCGGTCGTCGGCTTCACCCCTGCCGGGGATCAGCGGGAAGCCGCGCCGGTCTCGCGTGCCAGGCGCCGCAGGAAGACGGTGCGCCGACGCAGGACCGTCAGAAAGCCCGCCAGCGGTCCGGCGACGACGGTGGCGAAGCAGATCCCGAACAGCGGCCCGCCATCGTGGCCGACCCCCGCGACGATCAGGCATACGGCAAGGAAGCCGAGGACGGACCCGTACATTCCCGGGCCGTGCACGGCCGGCTGCCACAGCACGTACGGTCCCACCGCGCGCAGGGGACGGGCGCCTTGGCCGGGTAGCTCGGCCGGTTCGCCCTGGGGGAGGCCGGCATCGCTTCCCGGGGGCGTCAACCCGCAGACGTACCGGTCGTCGTCGAGGACGAGCAGCGCCGCGACGGACCAGTCCGATGGCTTGTCCGCGGCCGGCGCCCAGTAGAGCCACCCGGCCCGGCCTTCGAGGGCTCCGGCAAGGGCTTGCGGGTCGAGGCACCGGTCGATGAACAGGTCACGGCTGCCTTCGGGCGAGGAGAGACGCAGGGCGGGGGACAGACGGGAATCGGGTTCAGGACGCTCGTTCGGTGGGGTGCGAGCGGCCTTTTTGGGGTCGGGCGACGTGAGGCATTGCCCGGCCGCCCCGCCCGCGATCTGCACCCGCAGTCTGCGCCCCGGACCGTCCCCGAGCGCGGACTTGGGGGTCATGGGTCCGTCCCAATTCTTGACGCCGGACCTGACGAGCAGGAGGAAACTGCCGATGGGAAAAGCGCCGAAGATGGCCAGGAGAGTCATCTCACCCGGTGATGCCGGGCCTCCCAGAAGGGAGTCGATATGCCGAGGGGGGATCAGCATGATGCCCAGCGAGGGGGCATCCGGGGCGTAGAGGCCACTCATCCGGTCCCCGGTTGACCAGCCGTCAGACGATGTCTTGGCTTCACCTTCCAAGCGCAGAGCTTTGCCGTGCCCACCGGGTCCGGGAGCCTCGACGGTGACCGCGTAGGTGTACGTCGTGCCGTTCTTGCCCTGATTCCGGTATACGTGATGAATCTTCGTGATCGTGACCGGCGCATACCGGTAGTCATGTTGAGTAATGGCGGTCAATTGTGGGGTGTTCTCTGATGCCGAAAAGCCGAGTAGGAAGAAGGGGCAGAACAAGCCCCAGACCAAGGAGACTGCGCACATAGCGCGCACCGGCGGCCACCACCACTGGCCCATTTTCAGCCCGAACGCCGACGGTACGCCCCCTCCCAGCCGGGAGCGCCACCGTCCGGTTGCCCGCAGCCACCACGCAAGGAACGCCACCGCCGACAGCGCCAGACAGGCCAGCAGATCCCAGCGCGGATACGGCGCGATCTTCCGTATCAGCAGACACACCAGAAACGCCACGGCACCGGCCCAGGCCAGCACCGATGCCGCGGCGGTTCCCACGTCCCGCCCCCTCACCCGAAAACGTCCTTCACTGATCCGTTCTTCGGCGACGCGGTGGCTGCATCCTTCGGCTCACCGGGGTTGTCGTCGTCCCAGATGGCGTCGTGCAGCGGCTTGCCGATGGCTCCGGCGCCACCGTAGATGATTCCCTGGGCCGGACCTTCGACAGAGAAATGCGGGCCTTCCCTACCGGGTGGCAGTTGGGTGTTCGCGCCGTGTACGGCGGCGCCTCCCGCGGCGCCGCCGACCCCGTTGACCCCCGCGTCCCAGAGCATGTCGCGCCCGCTGACGTCGTTCGACGGGTCGTTGTCGAGGTTCTTCACCCCGTCGACGGCGAACCCGCCGGCCATGCTGCCTGTGGCGCCGCCCGCCATATCTCCGAGCAGTCCAGAGCGTCGACTGAACCCTTGGGCAAGGGGATTCGCGAATTTCCCCGCAGCGTTGCCCAGAGCTTTGGTACCGGCCGTCGCGAGCATCCCCGGCCCCGTACCGACAACGGCCGACAGCCCGCCCTGCCAGACCGCGTCCTTCAGGTTGGTGTCCTGCCCCGTGAGCGCGTTGGTAATGACCGTGCCGCCGGTGTTGCTGGCCCAGTTGACCAGCACGTTCTTCAGGAAACGGTGCTCCTTCGCCAGCCGGGAGATGACTTTGAACGCCTCGCCGACCTTGCGCAGGATGGTGCCGAGCGTTTTCGCGAGTTTGGCGGCGCGGGTGGCGAGCTGAGCGGCTCGGGCGGCCCCCGCGGCCGCCGAGAAACCCATGGTCAGAAAAGACAGGCCGACGGAAACGCCGATGGAGATACCGATTTCCAGATAGATCTCATGGATCTCGGCGTTGATCTCCTCGACCGCGTCCGCGGCCTCATCGAGGCTCTTTGCCGCCGCGGGCAGTTGCGGCAGGGTCTTGTCCATCGCCGCGTCGAGGCTTTTCCAGTGTTCCGCGAATGCGTCCGCCGCGGGTCCGTGCCAATGGGACTCCAGCGTCCGCTGCACCTCGCGGTCCATGTCCTTGAACATGTTCTGGAGGTTTTCGTGGAGGTCCCGCCAGCCCTTGGCGGCCGAGCGCAGTACGTCCGGATCGCCACCGGGGTTGATGATTTCCAGTCCGGCCTCGAAGACCTGCTCCGCTACGGACTCGTCGCCGCTCATGCGTGACGGCCCTGGTCGAAGCCGGTCGCCAGGGACTCGTCGGTCGCCGTGGCGTTGTGCTGGACCGTGCGCAGCCCGTCGCCGAGGTGGTCCAGGTGCGCGCGCAGGGCATGCAGCGACTCGACCATGTCATGGGACATCTCGATGTACGCGGACGTCACCTCCTCGGATTCGGTGAGTACGCCGAATCCGTCGTGAATCACCTCGGAGTCGGTCTTGGCCTGGAATTCCTTCAGATAGGTCTCCAGGTCCGATCCGTAGGCATCGAAGCTCTTCGCCAGCTGCGAAAGCGCCGCGGCGTCCACTAACGATTCGTTTTCGGGCATGCGTATCCCCGTTCCGCTCCCAGGCATGGTGACGGCACAAGACAGAAAGGCGCCGTGGCGTATCAGCGTAGAAGTGCGGTGATCTTCATTGCGGGCGCCGGGGTCGTTCTTGTCGGAACCTTTATGCCGCGTCGCGGGCGGGACCGCCGGCGGGAAGTCGGCGCCCGGTGACGAGCGGAAAGACAGCACGGCACGCACACCCTCGCGCCGCACCGAACCGCCACACTGACCGCATGAGCAGCCGACCCACCACACTGATCACCGGCGCGACCCAGGGCATGGGCCGCGGCCTCGCCCTCGATCTCGCCGCACGCGGCGGCACCGTCCTGCTGCACGGCCGCAATCAGGCCCGTCTCGACGCCGTCGCGGCCGAGGTAGCGACCGCCGCCCCCGACGCCACCGTCCGCACCTACCTCGCCGACCTGGCCGACCTCGACCAGGTGCATGCGATGGCCGCGGAGATCCGCGCGGCCGAGCCCCGCCTCGACGGGCTGATCAACAACGCCGTCGCGGGCGGCGGCACCGATCCGCTCAAGCGCGAGCTGAGCCGTCAGGGCCACGAACTCCGCTTCGCCGTGAACCACCTCGCCCCGTACGCCCTCACCCGAGATCTGCTGCCGCTGCTCACCGCCTCGGCGCCCGCCCGCATCGTCAATGTCGCCTCGATAGGGCAGGAAGCCATCGACTTCGACAACGTCATGCTGGAGCGGGACTACGAGGGCCTGCGCGCCTACTGCCGCAGCAAACTCGCCCTGATCATGGCGACGTTCGAACTCGCCGCCGAGCTGGACGGCACCGGCGTCACGGTGAACACCCTGCACCCGGCGCACCTGATGGACACCGAAGGGGTGCGCGCGTACGGCCTGACGCCGGTCACCGGCATCGACGAGGGCGTGCGGCCGACCGTACGACTGCTCACCGACCCGGACCTGGCGACCACCACGGGCCGCTACTTCGACCGGTTCACCGACACCCGCGCCCACGAACAGGCCTACGACCCCGAGGCCCGCGCCCGCCTGATGGAACTGACCCGCGCGCTCGTGGGGTAGCGGAGAGCGGGTCAGCGGAGAGACGGGCCGCCATGAGCCGGCGGCCCGTCAGGCCTCCTCGGCGTCGTCGATGAGCGCCTGGACGCCGTCGAGGATGCGCTCCAGGCCGAAGTCGAGCGGGTCGACCGGCGGCGGCGCGAAGGCGCCCTGCGCGATGGCCTTGGTCAGGGCGGGGAAGCGGTCGGCGTGGCGGTCGAGGAGTTCGCCGGTGAGGCGGTTCCACTCCTGGTCGTGGTCCTCGTCGAAGTCGGCCCGCTGCTGGGCGAGGTTGCGCACCAGGCCGACGATCAGGAGGAAGACCTGGTGGCGCTGGGCGGCCGTCAGGGGCGTCGGCTCCATGGCGGCGAGCGCGGCGTCCAGCCAGGCGAGCTGGCCGGGCCCCATGACCTGGCGGCGCATCGCGGTGGCCGCGAGCAGCCAGGGGTGGGCCTGGTAGACGGCCCATGACCGGCGGGCCCATTCCTCTAGCCGGGGCCGCCAGCCGGGGCCCGCGGCGGTGAGGTCGGGGCGCTCCGCGCTGACGGCCTCGATCATCAGCTCGACGAGTTCGGCCTTGCCGGGGACGTAGCGGTAGAGGGCCATGGCCGAGACGCCGAACTCGGCGGCGACCTTGTTCATCGAGACGGCGTCCAGGCCCTCGGCGTCGGCGAGGGCCACGGCGGCCTCGGCGATGCGGCGGGGGGTGAGGCTGGGCTTGGGGCCGCGAGTGGGCTGGTCCTGCTCGCCCCACAGCAGCGCCACGCTGGTGCGCAGGTCGCGCCCCTTCTCCTTGGCCCCCTTGTTTCCCCGTGCTGTGCCGGCCTTGGCCATGACGGTCCTCCCTGTCGGTGCCGCGGCGCCGGGGTGTTGACGCCGCCACCAACTGTATATACCTTAAACGTCACCGCTTACGACATAAACAGTTTAGGGGGAACACTCATGCTCGGCACCCTCGTCCTCGCCACCTCCGCCGCCGTCGTCGCCGCGCCCGTGGCCGGCCTGCTCGGCTACCGGCAGCTCAAGCGCGCCGCCCACGCCAAAAAGCTCCGCATCACCACCCCGAACGGCATCGACGAAGCCGGCTTCGTCCGCATCGGCGGCATCGACCAATGGATCTCGATCCGCGGCGAGGACCTCCGCAACCCGGTCATCGTCGAGGTCCACGGCGGCCCCGGCGCCTCCCACCTCGTCTACACCCCGCGCACCCGCGCCTGGGAGCGGCACTTCACCCTCGTGCGCTGGGACCTGCGCGGCGCCGGCAAGACCTTCGGCCGCACCGGCCCGGACGGGCAGGGCGAGATGCGCCTGGAGCGGCTCCAGCGCGACGCCGTCGAGGTCACCGAGCACATCCGCGCCCGGCTCGGCGTCGAGAAGGTCGTGCTGGTCGCCAACTCCCTGGGCTCCGTCCTCGGGCTACGCCTGGCCCGCAGCCACCCCGAGCTGTACTCCGCCTACGTCGGCACCGACCAGAACATCAACGCCGGCGGGCGCGAGCGCGCGGCGTACGGCGCGCTGCTGGACCGGCTGCGGAAGGCGGGCAAGCGCAAGGAACTGGCCGCCGTCACCGCGATGGGCGCCGACAAGTCGGCCTGGAGCACCGAGCAGTGGACGCAGCACAACAAGCTGCTCGTCACCTCCGACCCGCTGACCTACGACACCATGAAGACCGTGGTGATCCGCTCGCTGTGGTTCTCACCGCTGCACACCCTCCGCGAGCTGGGCACCTACTTCAAGGGCATGACCTTCTCCGAGCGCCTCGCGCCCGAGTGCCTGACGATCGACGAGTGGGCCGAGGGCACCTCGTTCCGCATCCCGTTCTTCGTCTTCCAGGGCGATCGCGACGCCATCACCCCGGCCGAGCCGGCCAGGCGGTTCTTCGACGACGTCACCGCCCCGGTCAAGGACTTCGCGCTCATCCAGGACGCGAGCCACTTCGCGTCCTTCCGCCACCCGGACCGGTTCCTCGACCTGATGCTCACCAAGGTGCGCCCGGCGGTCACCGGCGAGCCGATCGCCCGCTGACGGCCGTCGCGTCCGGCCCCGGGCGTCCGGCCCCCGCCCCGCCCCACTGGCCGAACCCTGGAGGCCGGGCGCCCGTTCTGCCCCTATCGTCGGGATCCAGGAGGTGCCCCATGTCCCCGGAACCGCCCCCGCCCCACTCCCCACCGGTGCACGTAGCCGTCATCTACTACTCCTCGACCGGCACCGTCGCCGAACTCGCCCGGGTGATCGCGGACACCGCCGAGCACGAGGGGGCGGAGGTGCGCCTGCGCCGCGCGGCCGAGCTGGCGCCGCAGGTGGCGATCGAGTCGAATCCGGCGTGGGCGGCGAACGTCAGGGCGACCGCCGACATCCTGGAGGCGACGGCCGAGGACATGCTCTGGGCGGACGCGGTGATCTTCGGTACGCCCACCCGCTTCGGCAATGTGACCTCGCAGCTCAAACAGTTCCTGGACACCCTGGGCAGCCACTGGCAGCAGGGCCATCTGGCCGACAAGGTCTACAGCGGCTTCACCGCGTCCGCCACCAAGCACGGCGGCCAGGAATCGACCCTGCTCGCGCTCTACCAGACCATTCACCACTTCGGCGGCATCCTCGTCACCCCCGGATACACCGACCCGGCGAAGTTCGCCGACGGCAATCCGTACGGCACCTCACACGTCGGCGGCCCCGACACCCCCGTCGACGACGAGGCCCGCACCGCGGCACGCATCCAGGCGAAGCGCGTCGTGAAATTCACCCGGGCCATCAAGTCCGGTTTGTCGCAAGCCAGTTGATGCACGGACGGATGGACGGCGGACCATGACCCTGCACAAAGGCGCAACCGAGAGCGACCGGCAGGCCGCCGGCCACTCGGTCAACCCCTTCTACGGCGAGGCCGATCCGGTGTCGGGCATGATCACCTCGCCGCCGCGGCACACCCTCCCCGAAGGCCCGATCTCCCCGCACACCGCCTACCAGTTCGTGCACGACGAACTGATGCTGGACGGCAATTCCCGGCTCAACCTCGCGACCTTCGTCACCACCTGGATGGAGCCGCAGGCCGGGATCCTGATGGGCGAATGCCGCGACAAGAACATGATCGACAAGGACGAGTACCCACGCACCGCCGAGCTGGAGCGGCGCTGCGTGGCGATGCTCGCCGACCTGTGGCACGCGCCCGACCCGTCCTCCACCGTCGGCTGCTCCACCACCGGGTCGAGCGAGGCCTGCATGCTGGCCGGGATGGCACTGAAGCGCCGCTGGATGCGGAACAACCAGGACCGCTATCCGGGCCGGGCCCGCCCCAACCTCATCATGGGCGCCAACGTCCAGGTCTGCTGGGAGAAATTCTGCAACTTCTGGGAGGTCGAGGCGCGCCAGGTCCCGATGGAAGGCGACCGCTTCCACCTCGACGCGGAGACCGCCGTCGACCTCTGCGACGAGAACACCATCGGCGTCGTCGCCATCCTCGGCTCGACCTTCGACGGGTCCTACGAGCCGGTGGCCGACATCTGCGCCGCCCTCGACGCACTCCAGGAACGCAAGGGCTGGGACATTCCGGTGCACGTCGACGGCGCGTCCGGCGCCATGATCGCGCCGTTCCTCGACCCGGACCTGGAGTGGGACTTCCGGCTGCCGCGGGTCGCCTCGATCAACACCTCCGGGCACAAGTACGGCCTGGTCTACCCCGGCGTCGGCTGGGTGCTGTGGCGCGATGTCGCGGCGCTGCCCGAGGAGCTGGTCTTCCGCGTCAACTACCTGGGCGGCGACATGCCGACCTTCGCCCTCAACTTCTCCCGCCCCGGCGCACAGGTCGCCGCCCAGTACTACACCTTCCTGCGGCTGGGCCGGGAGGGCTACCGCGCCGTCCAGCAGGCGACGCGCGAGGTGGCCGGCTCGATGGCCGAACGGATCGCCGCGCTGGGCGACTTCCGCCTCCTCACCCGCGGCGACGAACTGCCCGTCTTCGCCTTCACCACGACCGACGACATCAAGGCCTTCGACGTCTTCGACGTCTCCCGGCGCATGCGGGAACGCGGCTGGCTGATCCCCGCCTACACCTTCCCCCCGAACCGCGAGGACCTCTCCGTCCTGCGCATCGTCTGCCGCAACGGCTTCTCCCAGGACCTCGCCGACCTCTTCCTCGCCGACCTGGAACAGCTGCTGCCCGAACTCCGCGAGCAGCCCGGCCCGCTGCAGCGGCCGGAAAGCATGGCGACGGCGTTCCACCACTGACCGCCCCGGCCAACTCCCGCCCGCCGCGCACCGGCTCGCGGACGCGAAGCAACCAAGTGGGCGCTAACCGCCTCTTTCCGGGAAACCGGATCGAGGGGGCAGCGTCGTGGGCTGGTTGCGTATCACGGTCGCCGCGATGTGCGGTGCGATGGCGGTGTGCGGCGTCACCGCGCCCGGTGCCGCGGCGGCCGACGACGGCAGCCAGGCCAAGAAGAAGCCGCAGCTGCTGTTCCAGACCGACGGCGAGCGGCCCGGACAGCTCGTCGATCTGGAGGTGATCGGCGTCAAGGCCCGGCACGAGAAGGTCGTCGTGACCTCCCGGGCCTTCCCCCGCCCCCTCCGGCTCGCCTACCACCAGGACCCGATGACGGAGCCCACCTGGGGCCTCAGTTACCGCGCCCGGACCCCGATCGCGATGAGGACCCGCCCCGGCACCTACCCACTCACGGTCGAGATCGCCGGGCGCATCACGCAACGGAGCAAGATCCGCGTGGTGGCCGCGCCCCGGCCCTCGTTCGACGTGGCCGGCGATCTGGACGGGAACCGCCCCGGCGCGCCGGTCGGGCTGTCCTACGACGATCTGTACCCGGGGGAGACCGGCACGTCCTTCACGGTGCACTCCAAGGCGTTCAAGGGCCCCGTCCCGCTCCGGCACGACGAGCACGGCGGGTACTGGCACATTCCCCGGATGTTCGAGGCGGTGCCCAGGGTGCGGCCGGAGGCCGAGGACGGCACGTACAAGGTGGTGCTGACCGGCCCGAAGGGGCGGGTGATCGCCGAGCGCCGGCTCACGGTACGGGCCGCCCGGCCCGGCGACCACGACTACAAGGGCAAGGGGCACGGCCCCGAGTTCTTCCGGAAGCGCGGCTACATCGAGGACTCCACCCGCCACTTCCGCGTCAAGGCCGGCGGCCGGATGCAGGTGGTGTGGTGGGACCGTTCACCCGACCCGGGTGAGGAGGAGCGACTGACCGCGACCTCACCGGCGTTCGAGGGGCCGGTGCGGCTGAGGCGGGACGACAGCAAAGCCGGTGACGGCGACGACCCGCGCTTCTACGGTCCGGCCAGGATCCGGTCCGACCTGGACAGCGGCAGCTATCCCGTGACCGTCGTCAGCCACCACGGGCGGGTCAGGCGCAGCAGCAACCTCGTCGTGACGGCAGCGTCCGGACACCACAGCGGCACGGGCACGCCGGGGCAGGACGGCGGGAGCGGGGGCATTGCGCCCCTGGCGGTGGCCGGCGCCGGCGCCGGGACGCTGGCGGCGGGCGGGGCCGTCACCCTGCTGCTCCGGGCCCGCCGGGCGCGGACCGACGACTCCCGCTGACGCCGCCGGCCCCCTCCCCCACCGGCCTACGCGCCGGAACCGCCCTGCCGCCGCCGCACGACGAAGACCGCCCCGGCGCCCGCGAGGACCGCGGCACCACCGAGGGCGGCGACGGTCGGCAGCGCGTCGGAGGAACCGGTCGTGGCGAGCTTGCCGTCGGACGGGCCGCCGACCGGGCTCTCGTCGCGCGCACCGGACGCCGCGGGCTTGGTCCCTGCGGTGTCCGCGTGGGCAGCGTGGGCCGCGTGGCCGGGCGTTCCGGGCTTGCCGGCGGTTCCGGGCGCGCCCGGCGTCGCCGCCTTCCGCGGCTTCCCCGGCTTCCCCGGCTTGGCCTTGGCATCGGTGACCTTGCCCGGCTTGCTGCCGGCGGCCAGGACGGTGAAGTCGAACCGGCTGATCTCATCGAAGCCGCACTGGCCGTCCTCGCCGTACGAGTGGCCGAGGGTGAAGAAGTAGCCGGTGCCCGCCTTGGCCTTCTTGCCGATCTTGATCCGCATCTTGGCGTCGGCGTGCTCGCCCGGCTTGAGGTTCTTCAGGGTGGCGAACTCTTCGTTGTCGAAGACCCCGGCGCCGCCTCCCTCGATGGGCTTCCACTTGCCGGTGACCGGGTTGAACCAGTCGACCGTCACGGCCAGCTCGGAGACGTCCTTGATCTTCGGGTCCGCGGTGCCGAGATCGAGGGAGACATCGGTCTCCATGACCTTCACCTTGGACACGTTCACCACGCGATAGGTGAACCCGTGCCAGCCCGATCCGGCGACGATCTTGCCCGGGAGGCCGCGCAGCCCCGTCTTGCCGCGCTCCTCTTCGGGGATCCCGGAGCAGAAGGTCGGGCGGGTGTACTCGGGGGACGGCTCACCGCTCGGTTCTGCCGACGCGGCGGCGGCCGGCTCGGAAGCACTCGGCTCGGCCGGCCCGGAGGCGGCCGGCTTGGGCGAGGCGGCCGGCCCCTCCTCCGTCGCCTGGGCGGCGGGGGCCGCGAGCAGTGCCACGGGCCCCATGACGGCAAGGGCGACAACGGTGCCCGCCAGAGTGCGGTGAAGCTTCATCCAGACCTTCTTCGGGAGTCAGAGCGGCCGCCGCGACCCGCCCGGCGTGATCCGGCCATACGCGATACGGCTGTACGCGAACATGACCTGCGATTTCTCCCGAAGGTTGCACACCGTCCGACCACTCGCCGGGTGATCGTCCTCACAGCGGCCCCACAGCGAACTCACAGGCCCGCCAGGGCCGGTTCGGCCTGCCCCGGCCGAATCAGCGATCGTCCCCAGGATGGACGTCCTCCGTCGCGTAAGGGTTCTCCTGCCCCTCCGCCAGCACTCCCACGAACGGCTCCCCCTCCCCCGCGAAGACATACGCGCCGCCCTCGATCCGCTCGATCAGCCCGCGAGTCCACTCCGCGCCGCTGTCCGCGGAGCACACCCACATGTTCATGATCTCGCCGATATGGCCCAGCTGACCGGGCCCTCCCTCGGGCGTGTAGTACTCGGTGACCGCGCTCCGCCACTCCTCCAGGCCGCGCACCCGCTCCTTGAGCAGCGCCACCGCCTCGGCCCGGGGCAGGTCAAGCAGAAAGCCGATACCGGCGCTGAGCACATCGGGCTTCTGATCGTGCTGCGAGAGTGCCTCGCGCAGCAGCGTGAAGAACTCCGCCTCGCCCGCCTCGGTCACCTCGTATTCGGTACGGGGCGGGCCGCCGACGGTGCTGGGCGCGACGTCATGGGCGAGCAGCAGCCCTTGCTTCGCCATCTGCTTGAGCGCGTGATAGATCGAGCCCGGCTTGGCGTTGGACCACTCATGGGCGCCCCAGTACTCCAGGTCGTTGCGCACCTGATAGCCGTGCGCCCGCCCGTGCTGCCGCACGGCACCCAACACCAACAGCCGGATCGCCGACATCGCTTCCTCAATCCCTCACAGCCGTCCTGCCCACAGACTAGACGGCCCCACCCCTCGACGGATTGAGCTATTCAACCTTGACTACATCGGGCCCCGCCCCGCGCGCACGGTCCGCCCGCACCGCCGCCGCAGCGGAGGACACCCCGACCAGGAGCGGCCCACAGAGGCCGAAGACCCCGAACTCTCCCCGCACGAAAGCGAGTTGACGAGGCACGCCGGGCGGCGGGCGGCGGGCGGCGGGACCACTGACCGCCCCGCAGAGCACCGACCGGCCGCCCCCGCTCGCCGCTCCCCCGCCGCTACTCCCCCTGCGCCGCCTGCTCCTCGTCCACCAGCTCGAAGGCCGTCTTGCCGTCGAGGGACTCGCGGACGATGTCGGCATGACCGGCGTGCCGGGCGGTCTCCTCGATCAGATGCAGTACGAGCCAGCGCATCGACTGCCGGGCGTTCGGCGGGAACCACGGCGCCTCCGGCAGCGGGAAGGTGTCGTCCAGGCTCGGCACCTTGCGGATGAACTCCTCGGTCAGCCGCGCGATCTCGTCCCAGTGCGCCAGCACCCCGGCCAGCGTCTCGCCGTCCTCCAACTGGAAGCTCAGGTGCCAGGTGTCCTGGGTCCGCACGACGGACTGCGGCAGCTCCTGCGCCATCTCGACCCAGCGCTGCTCGACCTCCGCGACATGCTTGACCAGCCCGCCCAGCGACAGTTCGCTGGCGCTCGGCCGCCCGGAGGCCTGCTCGTCGCTCAGCCCCAGGACCGCCCGCCGCAGCCCGCCGCGCTGCGCCTCCAGGAAGCCCAGCAGCGCACCGCGCTCGTCACCAGGGGCCTCGGCAAGTACGTGAGTGGGCATAACAGCCGCCTTTCGTGGCATCCGCCGGCGGACGGCACCGCGCCGTCCGCTTCCCGACACCCCTCACGTTAGGAGCCAAGTAGGACAGTTTCTGCCCTACTTGGGAATCGGCGGCTCAGAACGGAAACTGCGACCGGCCGTGCTGGATGGAGATCCACTTCGTCGTCGTGAACGCCTCCACCATCGCGTCGCCGTTCAGCCGCCCCACCCCGGAACTCTTCTCGCCGCCGAACGGCACGATCGGCTCGTCGTGCACCGTGCCGTCGTTGATGTGGATCATCCCGGTGTCGATGCGCTTGGCGAACCGCACCCCGCGCTCGATGTCCCCGGTGTGCACGGCGCCGCTGAGCCCGTACGGCGTGGCGTTGGTGAGCCGCACGGCCTCGTCGTCGCCGTCGAAGGGGATCAGCAGGACGACCGGGCCGAAGATCTCCTGGGTGAGGAGCGGGGAGTCCTCCGGCAGGCCGCTGAGCACGCTCGGCCCGACCAGCGTGCCCCGGGTCTCGCCGTGGACGAGCGCGGCGGCACCGTCGGCGACCGCCCGGTCCACCAGGGCGGCGATGGCCTCGGCCTGGCCCTCGTTGATCAACGGCCCGATATGCGTCCCCGGATCCGTCGGGTCGCCGACCTTCAAGGACGCGACCTTGGCGACGAACTTCTCGGTGAACTCCCGCTCCACGGCGCGGTCCACCAGCACGCGGTTGGCGGCCATGCAGACCTGGCCCTGGTGGACGAAGCGGCTGAAGACGGCGGCGTCCACGGCGTAGTCGATATCCGCGTCGTCGAGGACGACCAGCGCGCTGTTGCCGCCCAGCTCCAGGATCGAGTGCTTGAAGTTCGCGGCGGCGACCGTCGCGACATGGCGGCCGACCTTCTCCGAACCGGTGAAGGAGATGGTCTTGGGTACCGGGTGCTCGATCAGCGCATCACCGATCTCGGCGATGTCGGTGACCACGACATTCAGCAGCCCGGCCGGCAGCCCGGCGTCCTCGAAGATCCTGGCGACCAGCCCGCCACCGCAGATCGGGGTGTTCTGGTGCGGCTTGAGGACAACGGCGTTCCCCAGCGCCAGCGCGGGCGCGACGGACTTGACGGAAAGGAGGAAGGGGAAGTTGAAGGGGGAGATGACCCCCACGACACCGACCGGGAGCCGGTAGAGGCGGTTCTCCTTGCCGTCAATGGGCGAGGGCAGAATCCGGCCCTCGGCACGCAGCGCCAGCTGCATCGCCTCGCGCAGGAATTCCCGTACCAGATGCAGCTCGAAGCCCACCTTGGCCCGCGTCCCGCCGACCTCCGCGGCGATCGCCGCGCCCAGTTCCTCCTCGCGGTCGTCGATGATCCGCAGCGCCCGCTCGAAAACCAGCCGCCGGGTATAGGGGTTGGTCGCACCCCATTCCCGCTGGGCGCGTTCGGCGGCGCGATAGGCCTGGTCGACCTCCTCGACCGTGGCCACGGTTATCGACGTCAGCTTTTCGCCGTTATAGGGATTGAAATCGACGATGTCCCACGAGCCGCTGCCCGAGCGCCACTCGCCGTCGATGAACTGATACGCCAACTCGTCGAAGTAGGACATGCCATCCCGATCTGGAGGAAGGGCGCTCAGGGCGCCGCAGTGGGGGTGCTGACTCCTGATGGTTTTTCATCCTACCCACGCGTCACATCAGTTGGAGGAGACCGCGCAACAGGTCGCGGGTCTCGGCCGGATTCGGCCCCTCTTCCTGGAGACGGTCCATCGCCCGCGCGTACTGCGCCACTTCCTCGGGCTTGTCCACGTACAGCGCGCTGGTCAGCTGTTCCAGATAGACGACGTCCGGCAGCCCCGTCTCCGGGAACCCCAGCATGGTGAACGCGCCGCTCTCCGCCGCGTGCCCGCCGAAACTGAACGGCATGACCTGGAGGTGCACATTCGGCCGCTCGGACAGATCGATCAGATGCCGCAACTGGTCGCGCATCACCGCGCGGTCGCCGTACGGGCGACGCAGCGCCGCCTCGTCCAGCACACAGTGGAACTCCGCCGGCTGCTCGGCCACCAGCAGCTTCTGCCGCTCCAGCCGCAGCGCGACCCGGCGCTCTATCTCGGCGGTACCGGCGCCGGGCATACCGCTCCGGACGACCGCATGCGCATAGCCCTCCGTCTGCAACAGCCCGTGCACGAACTGGACTTCGTAGTTACGGATGAGGGAAGTCGAACCCTCCAGACCGACATATGTCTGGAACCAGCCGGGCAGCACATCGGTGTAACTGTGCCACCAGCCCGTCGCATTGGCCTCGCGGGCGAGGGAGAGCAGCGCATCGCGCTCCTGCTCGTCCCCGACCCCGTACAGCGAGAGCAGATCCTCCACATCGCGCGCCTTGAAGCTCACCCGCCCCAATTCCATGCGGCTGATCTTGGATTCCGACGCACGGATCGAGTAGCCGGCCGCCTCACGGGTTATGCCACGCGATTCACGAAGCCTGCGGAGCTGCGCCCCCAGCAGGATGCGCCGCACCACCGACCCGCTCGACTCACCTTCGGACACCTCTCAGACCCTCCTGTGACCCCACCCCGTCCAATGGTGCGCCGCAGTCTGCCACGTTCGCGCTTCGTTGAGTGCTCGTGCGGTTACTGATATGTGACTTCCGCGCAAGGCCTCCACACGAAGTCGAGGAAAAAACAGCCCGATATCGCCCCGTTCTCCGCAATCGAGGCGCGTGCACGTGCATCTGCCCTTGCATCTGTCGTGGACATTGGGAACGATAGGCGACGCACACATGCTCGCTCGTGAAAGATCCGCCAGATCCGGCTGACCGGCCAGGGTCATGACGTCCGCGAACGCCAGGAGTGCCTCGCATGGGGACCAGGGTTTTGACCATGCTCGAGCCGTTAGGGCAGGGCCTTCCTCCCGTCGACCCCTTGTCCGTCTCCGGATCCGTGTCCTGCACGCTCCCGCCGCGGTACGAATCGGTCGGCGGTGCACGGAAGTTCACCCGCGACACCCTCCAGAGATGGGATCTGGACGAGCTCTTCGACGGGGTCGCCCTGGTCGTCTCCGAACTCGTCACCAACGCCCTGCGGCATGCGATCCTCGCCACGGAGCCACTCGCACCGGAGGCCCGGGTCCCGGAGCCCCGTATGCCGGAGACGGCCATCGGCGCCGCGCCCGCCCGGCTGCACCTGATGCGCTGGTCCTCCCGGCTGATCTGCGCCGTACGCGACCCCAGCGACGCCTCACCGGTCGCCGGGGAGGCCGACTCGGCCGCGGAATCGGGCCGCGGGCTCTACCTGGTGGAGTCCTTCAGCGACAGCTGGGGCTGGCACCGGCTCACCGGCGCGATGCACGGCAAGATCGTATGGGCCCAGTTCCGGCTGCCGTAGAGCCGGAACGGGAGACCCCGGAGAACCCGGGGAGCCCGGAGAACCGCACCTCGGTGCACGGATGCACGGCCCTGCCCGGCGGCCCCTGGAGGCGCCCCGCCCGGACGGGGCCTCTGTCGTACGTACCCGCACCCGGGCAAGCCGCCGCTCCCACGCCGAACGTCGAACGCCGAACATCAAACGCCGAACGCCGAACGCCAAAGGGTCGAACTTTCGGTCCTGCGCGCCTATTCGCCCACGAGATGGTCGAATTCCCCGTCCTTGACGCCGAGCAGCATCGCCTCGACCTCGGCGGGCGTATAGATGAGCGCCGGGCCGTCCGGAAAGCGGGAGTTGCGTACCGCGATCTCACCCCCGGGCAGCTTCGCGAATTCCACGCAGGAACCCTGGGAATTGCTGTGCCTGCTCTTCTGCCAGGCCGCATCGCGGAGATCCGTGGCGGCCATGCCGTTGTATGCGTGGGGCACAGGGCTCTCCCAGTGAGAAAGGGCGTCAACTGCCGGGGATCATAGCTGTGTTCACATGCAGATGCATGCGCAGATGCACGTGCACGACAGCGCGTGCCGCCCCCGTCACAGCTCGTCGAGCGCCTTCCCCGAACGCCCCCTCACAATCGGCCGACGACCGTCCCGCATGCGGCGGTGCCGCCACACCTGGTACGGCTCGTCGAGGTCGAAGCCCTCATCGGCCAGGCCATCCCCTCCTTTCTCGTCATCGCGGGTGCGCCCTTCCGGCAGGGCGGGGCAGGGCAGGGACGGCGCCGGTCACCGGGAGGCGTACGGCAGCAGCGCCATCTCCCGGGCGTTCTTGATGGCGCGGGCAAGCTGCCGCTGCTGCCGCGCGGTGACCCGGGTGACGCGACGGCTGCGGATCTTGCCGCGGTCCGAGAGGAACTTCCGCAGCAGATCGGTGTCCTTGTAATCGATGTAGGTGATGCCCGCCGCATCCAGCGGGTTGGGGCGGGGCGTGGTCCTGCGGCGGGGGTCGTGCCGACGGGGCATGGGAGCTTCCTTCACTGGCAGCACTTAAGGGCTTCACTTGCACTACAGGGCCGGATCCGTACGCATCACGGCCGGTTTCCGGCCCGTCCTACGAGACCGGCCCGTCCTACGAGACCGGGTCGAGCAGCTCGTCGAAGGCGGGCGGCAGGCTCTTCCAGGCCGACGGCCCGCCCACGTACTCGGCATCGGTCAGCAGACAGGACTCCAGCAGGGACGTCAGCCCCTCGCGGTCCAGTCCGGGCGAGGTGAAGACGAGGTGCTGGGCGCGGTCGCCGCGCTCGGGATGCCAGTCCAGCGCGGCGGCGGCCCGGCGCACCGGCGGCACCATCTCCCAGGCGGCGTCCGGCAGCGAGGCCAGCCACGGCCCGGAGTTCTCCACGCACAGCGCGCCGCCCGCCGCGTCCCAGGACAGCAGGGTGTCCGGCCGGTCGGCCAGCCAGAACCGGCCCCGGCTGCGCGCGGCCGCGCAGGTCAGATCCTCCAGCGCGGCGTAGAGCCGCTCGGGGTGGAACGGCCGGGTGTGCTGCCATACGAGCGTGCCGACGCCCTCCGCGTCGGCCTCCTGCGGCAGCAGCGCACAGGCCGGGTGCTGCCGCGCGGCGGCGGCCTCCACATCGAATCCGGCCAGCGCCACGGCCGCCAACTCACTTGACTCGACGGGCACTTGGCGCGCCGTGGGATGCAGCTGCGCAAGCAGCGCAAGATCGGCCGGCGCCGCCGCCTCCTCCCCCGTGGCGATCGCCAGCACCGGCGCGTACTCCAGCTGCCGCGCCCCAGGTGTCGGCGACGGTGCGCCGGTCGGCGGAGGCGGCCGCGAGCCCCGCCTCGGCGAGGTCGTCGCCGCACGCCAGATACGGGAGCAGCAGCGCCGGGTCGACGGCCGTGATCACCCCCGTCAGCGCGAGGTTCTCGCTGCCGCATGCGGTGACCACCTCGGCCATCGCCTTCGGCTCGACCGAGTCCCACAGCTCCACGATCGCCAGCCGGGTCCCGCCCGCGGCCAGCCGTTCCAGCTCGGGCACCAGGTCCTCGCGCAGCGCGCAGCAGGCGCAGTCGTTGACCAGCGGGGCGTCGCCGGCGCCGAGCGTGCCACCGGCGTCGCGGACCGTGCGGCGCACGGTGCCGTCCGCCGCCGAGGCGAGGTCGTGATGCAGGGCGACGCTGCCGGGCACGGAGCGCAGCAGCCGCTCGACGGCGGCCCGCCGCGCATCCGCGTGCAGGCCGCCCACCAGCGCGATATCGAGCGGTTCCATCAGCGGGCCCCGCGCTTGCCGGCCGCGCCGTACCGGCGCTCGAACCGCTCCACGCGGCCCGCGGTGTCCAGCACCCGGGCGGTGCCCGTGTAGAAGGGGTGGCTCGCCGAGGAGATCTCGACGTCGATGACGGGGTAGGTGTTCCCGTCCTCCCACTCGACCGTCTTGTCGCTGGTGGCCGTCGAGCGGGTCAGAAAGGCGTGGTCGGCGGCCCGGTCACGGAAGACGACGGGCCCGTACGCGGGGTGGATTCCAGGCTTCATGGCTGCTCTCAGCGCTCCTCTCGGAAGGTGACGTGGCGCCCGGCGACCCGGGCGTTCTTGCGCAGTTCCAGGCGGTCGGGGTCGTTGCGGCGGTTCTTGCGGGTGACGCTCCGCTTCGCTCCGCCTCTGCTCTGTAGTGAGTCATCGGATGCAGAGCACGTGAACCCGGTTCCGGCGGTGGACCGGAGCTTGATGGCCGGGCGTAGTTCATTGCGCGCCATGCCAGGTAGTATACGCAAATGGTTTCCATTTTCAATAAGGCTTCCGAGAGGGCCCCGACCACCGGAGGGACCGCACCATGTCCGCCCACTGCCGGCTGACCGGCCGCAAGCCCGGCTTCGGCAAGTCCGTCTCCCATTCGCACCGGCGCACCTCACGCCGCTTCGACCCCAACATCCAGCACAAGCGCTACTGGCTGGAGAGCGAGGGCCGGCACATCCGGCTCACGCTCGGCGCGAAGGGCATCAAGACCATCGACACGATCGGGATCGAAGCGACCGTCGCCCGGATCCGCGCCCGGGGGGAGAAGGTCTGATGGCCAAGCAGGGCAAGATCGCCATGAACGAGAAGCGCCGCGCCAGGGTCGCCCGCTACGCCGCCCGGCGGGCCCTCCTCAAGGCCGTCATCCGCAATCCGCTCACGCCCGAGGAGGAGCGGCTCGCCGCCCGGCGCGAGCTCCCCCGTCGGCCGCGGGACGCCGGCGCCACCCGGGTCCGTAACCGCGACGGCGTCGACGGCCGCCCGCGCGGCTACTTCCGCGCCTTCGGACTCTCGCGCGTACGGCTGCGCGAGCAGGCCCACCACGGCTACCTCCCGGGCGTACGCAAGTCCGGCCGGTAGCCGCGACCGGCCGTCCGGAGCCAGGTGCGCCCCCTGGACCGGGCGGCCGGACCGTTCGGGTAATACTGGGCAGACCGCCCCAGGCACCTACCCGACGAAAGCGAGCGCCCCATGCTCCGCAACGCCTTCGAGCCCTGGCACCTCATCCTGATCATCGCGGCCCTCGTGCTGCTCTTCGGCTCGAAGAAGCTGCCCGACATGGCGCGCGGCCTCGGCCGGTCGATGCGCATCCTCAAGTCCGAGGCCAAGGCCCTCAAGGACGAGCGCCCGGCCGAGACGCCCCGCCCGGAATCCGCCCCCGGCCACTGACGCGCCCCACCCCGGCCGCCCGGCCCTGACCGCCCCCGCCTAGCTGTCCCCGCCCTCGTCGATCAGCCGCCGCACCTCGCGGTCGACCAGCCCCAGCCGCGCCTCGGCCACCAGCGGCACCGCGCGCCGCTGCCGACGCGCCTCGGAGGGATCGATGTCGACGGTGACCAGCCCCGGCTCCCATTTCGGCGCCTGCGCCACCACCGTCCCCCGGGGATCCACCACCCGCGAGCCGCCCCAGAACGTGGCGCCGTGCTCGTTCCCCACCCGATTCACGAACACCACCCAGCACTGCAGCATCCGAGCCGTATAGGCCAGCAGGGTCTCCCAGTACGCGACGGTGTCCATCGCCTCCGGGTCCAGACTCGCCGCGCTGTTGGTCGGTACGAACAGCACCTCGGCGCCGTCCTGCACTGCCAGCCACGGCAGCACCGGCTGCCACGCGTCATTGCACACCAGCGTGGCACCCCGCCCGCCGCTCGGCGACTTCGTCAGGTCGTACGCGCGCATCGACTGCCCCGGGCTGACATGCTTGCGCTCCTCCCACGCAAGGTAATTGGGCAGATAGAGCTTGCGGTGCGCATGCACCAGCGACCCCTCCGCGTAGTACGCCGAGGTGTTGTACGCCCGCAGGCTGGTGTGCTCATGCAGGCCGACCAGCACATCGGGCCCGAGGAAGCTCAGCTCCAGCAGCCGGGAATCGCGCGTCTCGATGGAGGTATCGCGCTTGAGCGCACCCAAGTGATAGCCGTGCAGGCTCAGTTCGGGAAAGACGACGAGATCGGCGCCCTGCTCCGCCGCCTGCTTGATCTGCTCCTGGGCGATGTCGAGATTCTCCGGCACCTCACCCAGCACGCAGTCCGTCTGCGCCAGTGCGATACGCATGGCCCACACCTCACCGATCAGTCGGCTTTGCGGCTTGTCGCTGCAGCGTGCCTCTGCAGCTCGTCCCTGCAGCCTTTCGCTACGGCCTGTCTTTACGACTTGTCTCTACGTCTCGTCGCCACGTCTTGTCGCCACGACCTGTCGCTGCGACCTGTCGCCACGACTTCTCATCGCCGATTTCATGTCCGGCTTGTGTGCAATTTTGCCAGCTCCCGGCCGTACGGTCTCCCGGATCATGCACCGCACCCGAACCGCACCCCAAGGCCACGTCAAACCCCCAGGCGGAGGGGGCTCCCCAACGGGCGAAAGAACGATCCTTCCCGTGCCGGACACGGGTCTCCCCCGTTGATCCACACGACCGTCGTACGACCGCCGGGCGGCTTCCAGCCGCAGTCCGTCCGGCGCCGCGGAGACGACGGCGCGCGGCCGAGCCGTCCGGCGCTGCCGATGACCGCCTCGGCCGGGCGGCCCAGGCCGAGCGGCCCGCCGGAACCGCTCGGCCGGCCGCCGAAACCCGCCGGCCGCGCATGACCGTCAGTGGATACCGGACTCCCCCCGCCACGGCCGCGCCCACCCTCCTCTTCTTCATTGCGCATTACCCTTCGGAGAAGCACCGCCGCTATGGGAATCCTCTTCCCACCAACCCACCAAACGGGCGCGAGTTCCGCACCATCACCCGAACAGATGGAATTGCGCCTGCCCATAAGGCATCACCCGGATTTATTGCGGCGCCGCCTCGGCCATCTGCCGCAGCAGATCTTGCAGACCGTCAATACCGTTCGCAGGGTGACGATGAGCCCCCGCACCGCTCGGCTCCTTCGCACATCACGGGAAAGGAACCCGCCATGCGTATCTCCCGGAAGGCCGGTCTGCTGATCTCCGCCGCCGCGTGTGGAGCCCTCGCTCTGGGCGTCGCGGGACAGGCCATCGCGTCCATGGACGACGCCCCGCGCCATTCCGACGGCGCCCGCGCACACCGGGTTCCGCTGCCGAACACCGACGCCCTCAAGACGCAGGCCAAAAACCTGGGAGATATCGCCGGAGTCCTCAAACCGGTGACCGACCTGATCAATGACGTCCTGGCGGCCGCCGACGGCGGAAAGCTGCCCACGGATCTCCTCAACACCCACACCACGGCCATCAAGAACGCCATCAGCGCCGCCCAGCAGGCCTCCCCCGCAGCTCCCTCCGCACCGTCCATCTCACAGCCCGACAACGGTGCGCGGCGCGGCACCGGAAAGTCCGCCGCCGATCTGCGGGCCGAATCCCTGGCCGGGCTCCAGGCAAAGGCCGACGCCCTGCTCCGGGCGATTTCGGCGGGCGATCCGGCCACCATCACCAGCGCCACGGCAAACAGCATCACCGCACTGGTGAACGTCATCGCCGGCATTACCCTCGGCGGGCTGCCGGCCCCCGACCTCCCGGGCCTGCCCACACTGCCCAGACTCCCCGGCGGAATCACCTGACCCCGGAAACATCATCGGGCCCGCGCCGACGACGGCGCGGGCCCGATGGCGCTGCACTGAACTTCACGTTTCCGGCGGGCATGCCAATGCCCTGGCAGCCCCATCAATCTCGCAAGGGCATTGACATGCGTCCCTCCACACGCCCTGGATAACGAATACCCCGGCCCATTCCGATCACGGCCGAATAACAATTCCGAGCCGCGCTTCCAGATCGATTATCACACCCGCTTCACTTTCCCCTCACATCCGGCACGCAGCCGAACACGTACCCCTTCCCCCGCCCCCATACAGCGAAATCCGGGCCGCCCAGAAGAAGGAGGCCCGGACGGCCCGGATCCTATCCGTAAGGTACGTGATTGCCCTTACCGTTCCCGGCGAGAACCAGGATGTCATCCAGAATGTGCGGCAGCTCCTCAGCACCCTCGACCGGAAAGGAGTTCCCGTGCGACTGCCACGCACCCTTTCCGTTGACGGACAAAGAGCCGTGCCGGCCGACTCACCGTGGTGAACCGACCGGCACTCATTCGCCGAACAATGACCCGGCACCTTGATCCGCCGTGCCGGACCACCCTGCCGAGCGCCCTAACGGTCTGAAATGCCGGTCCGGGATGCCACAGGGGATCCGCCGACGCGATTCGCCGGGAACGCCGGAACGAAAGCGAACAGCGAAGTTCAGTTCACGCCCACCCGGTCATTACCGCGGAAGCGGCAGACCGCCGAGCAGCGACCGCTGCGCGCCATTGACCTGGTTACCGCGGAGAAAATTCTTGGGCCCGCCCTTCACGGTCTTCGTCGTGGCCTTGACCGTCTTGACCAGCGGCGCGACGTCGCGGCCGTCCAGCTGCCCACCGTGCAGCACGTCCGCCAGACCGCCGTTGAGGCTCATGCGCGGGGCCGCGGGGCGCGGGGCCGTGGGGCCGGCTGCAAAAGCGGGGGCGGCCGCACCGATCGCCATGACAGAACCGGCAACAATCGCGGCAGACTTCGCGTACTTCACTTTTTCGCTGTCCCTTCTCGGGGCGGTGCTTGAGGGGCTCGCGACACCAGCGCCGCGTGAGCAAACACTTAGCTGCTCGGATCACCGCTTTCGCCCTGACTAACGAGTCCCGCCCCCCGGAGAAACTCTGAACTGCCGCCTTCTTGACAACGCCACCCGAAAGAAGCGAACCGTTCGCGTTTCCGATGCCCGCCGCCAGACGTCGACGGCCCCGGCACGCATGGACTGCGCGCCGGGGCCGGTCAGAGCGACCTGGCTCGAATTATTTTTGCGTTCAGCGGTTGAGGCAGTGGTTACCGAACGCCGGGCTGAGCAGCCCGATGAACTCGACGGTGTTACCGCAGACGTTGACCGGGATGTGGATCGGCGTCTGAACGACATTGCCCGAGAGGACGCCGGGGGAGTGCTTGGCGCCACCCTTGGCGTGCGCATCGGCGAACGCCGGCGCAGCCGCGCCCACTGCCATGAGCGTTCCGGCAGTAACTGCAGCGACCTTTGCGTACTTCACTTTCAGCCCTTCCTGCAGCGGGTCCGTAGCGATCACGACCGTCGTGCCGCACGGGCGAAATCCTGATCGCCCGTAACTCCGCTGCCACCATTGATAACAATTCACCCTCGCCAACGAAACGCCCGCGGCAGAGTTTTCCGAAGAATCGCCCGAATGATGCAAAGTCGTTTCGGGAGATTGCCGCCGCGCATATGACGCGAGGAAACTACCGCAGTTCGAACAGGCGAGGGACTCGCCGAATACGAATTCCTACCGAAAAGGGAACCTGGAATTCCCGCCCCTACGGTCCGTAGGGGTACCGCGCGTCCGGGCCCGCCCACAAGGAGGAAGCCGACGATCCCAGATGTACGGCCGATGGCCTGATCAGTGGTGACGGACTCCGTTGCCGAAAGCCGACAGGGGGCCGTTACCGTTGACCGTGCCGGTGCCGTTGTGGTCACCGATTGCCATCGCCTGGGGGACGGCCGTCACCGGGATTCCGACGACAGACGCGGCTGCAGCCGCCACGGCCAGGACCTTCTTGATCACCATTCACCCTTCTCGAAGCGGAGTGCCCGTATCCGGAGCGCACTGGTCAACTCGCTTCGGGGAGAGCGGTTTCGCCCATTCACCCGAATGCCACGTTATCCATAGACACATATCACCGCCTCCGAGCGGTGCCGCGACCGCGGACGGGGTTCCGGCTTTGAGCCGAGTTCCGGGCGCGCAAAGGCCGGTACGGAGAGCACGTACCGGCCTTGCAACTGACGCGGGGAATGGTCAGCGGTTGACACAGCGGTTGGCGAACGCCGGGCTGAAGAACCCGAGGCCCTCGACGGTGTTGCCGCAGACGTTGAGCGGGAGGTCGATCGGCATCTGGACCACATTGCCGGAGAGCACACCGGGGGAACCCTTGGCGACGCCGACCGCCTTGGCGCCGTGCCCACCGTCGGCAGCGGCCATTCCGGCCCCGCTCACCACGGCCACACCCGCGGCGGCGGACAGGACAACGGCCTTCGATACAAGCTTCACTGGGAACCTCTTTACTGAGCAGCATTTCGGGGATCTGTACGCGCCGCTAAGAGCGACAAGCTGCTCAACGCATGAAGCAGGAAAGAGGTAGTGAAGCATCCGGGTGAAGGTGCCAAAGTGCCGATCCCCTAGCACAATCAATTCCCATCGTTGCATATCGGCGTCGCCCCTATGCCAGTTGTCCATGCGGCTCGCAAGGGGTGTCCTTGGCTATCGGCGGCGCCTGCGGAGGAATCGTCTTCTCCCCTCCCGCTCCCCGCTCCGCCATTGCTCACAAACCACGGACGAAGCGCCGACACGGCCGCCCTCTACCGCCGAACTTGCCGTCGTCGCACGGCAGATGGGGCCGCATGATGGAGCCGTCCGCCGGGCTCTCTGCCGGGGCTCTCCGCTGGAGCCGTCCGCCGCCGATGCCGTGCGGCAGGCACCGGCGGCGCGTCGTCCGCACCGGCCAGGGCCCGCGGACGTCGGCCGCCTCTGGGCTCAGCCCTCGGCGCTCCGGTGTCGTATGCGCAGGTCAGGGCGATTGTCAGACCCTGGTGCAAGACTCGGGGGCATGAGATGGGCGGTAGCGGAGACGGGCGACGGGGGTGCTCGTCTCTGCCCGCTCACCCTGGACGGGCGGGCAGCCGGGCCCGTGCAGGAAGAGCGTTCACTCGCCGAGGCGATCCGGTCACGGCCCGAGGCCGAGCGGTGGGTGTGGCGGTCCACCCCGGAGATCTACCGGCGTCTGCTGGCGGACGGGGTGCGGGTCGCGCGCTGCTACGACGTCGAGGCGGCCGAGGCGCTGCTGATCGGCCACGAGGAGGGGCAGTCGGGCCAGCCGCGCTCGCTGGCCGCCGCCTGGGCCCGGCTGCACCGCCTGCCGGTCCCGGAGGACGCGCCGGCGCGGACCGCCGAGACACAACCGTCGCTGTTCGAGCCGGGGCCGGTGCCGCTGCCGCCCGGCACGGACGAGCTGACGGCCCTCCTGGAGGTGTACGCCGGCCAGGTGGCCCGTACGGCGAAGACCGAACACCCGGAGCGGATGCGGCTGCTGCTCGCCTCCGAGTCGGCGGGCATGCTGATCGCGACGGAGATGACACGGGCCGGGGTGCCGTGGCGGGCGGATGTGCACCGCGAGCTGCTGAACGGACTGCTGGGCGAGCGCTATCCGGGCGGCCTCGAACCACGGCGGATGGCGGAGCTGGCCGAAGAGGTGTCGAGCGCCTTCGGGCCCGGCGAGCGGGTGCGCCCGGACCTGCCGAACGACATCATCAAGGCGTTTGCCCGAGCCGGGATTTCCCTGTCCTCCACCCGTAAATGGGAGCTCCAGCAGATCGACCATCCGGCCGTGGCCCCGCTCCTGGCCTACAAGTCCCTCTACCGCCTCCACACCGCCCATGGCTGGTCCTGGCTGCAGCAATGGGTGCGCGACGGCCGCTTCCGCCCCGAGTACTTCCCCGGCGGCACGGTCTCCGGCCGCTGGACCACCAATGGCGGGGGCGCACTGCAGATCCCCAAGGTGATCCGGCAGGCCGTGATCGCCGACCCGGGGTGGCGCCTGGTGGTCGCCGACGCCGACCAGATGGAGCCCCGGATGCTGGCCGCCGTCTCCCGCGACCGCGGCCTGATGGAGGTGGCCGGCAGCGGCGAGGACCTCTACGCCGACCTCGCCGCCCGCGCCTTCCGCGGCGACCGCGCCCAGGCCAAGCTCGCGCTCCTCGGTGCCATCTACGGCCAGACGTCCGGCGATGCCCTCAAGCACATGGCCGATCTGCGCCGCCGGTATCCGGCCGCGGTGGCCTATGTCGACGACGCGGCCCGCGCCGGCGAGGAGGGCCGCCTGGTGCGCACCTGGATGGGCCGCACCTGCCCGCCCGCGTCCGTGACACCCCCCGACGAGGCGGGTCTCCCCCAGGAGGAGGCGCCTTCTGGTTACGGCAGCAGCTCGGCGGCCCGCGCCCGCGGCCGGTTCACCCGTAACTTCGTCGTCCAGGGCAGCGCCGCCGACTGGGCCCTGCTGATGCTGGCCGCCCTCCGCCATTCGCTGTCCCGGGGCGGGCTCCGCGCCGAGCTGGTCTTCTTCCAGCACGACGAGGTCATCGTGCACTGCCCGGCCGAGGAGGCCCGGTCCGTCTCCGACGCCATCACAACGGCCGCCGCGGCGGCGGGCCGGATCGCCTTCGGGGACATACCGGTGCGCTTTCCGTTCACTACGGCGGTGGTGGATTGCTATGCCGATGCGAAGTGAACGGACGCGGGGTGCGTTCCCCGTCGGAGGTGCGATCCCCGAGGGAGGTGCACTCCCCGAGCGAGGTGCGATCCCCGAGGGAGGGCGGAATGTGAAGTAGGCGCAGGGTGGCGCCGGGAGGGGCGGGCGGAGCGCCGGGGGGAGGCGGCGGGGCGGCGCTCCGTGCGCACGTCACGCTCGGGCCGTGGCGTCGCCGTCCTGCCCACCCTCCGGGGCCTCGAAGGTCGCAATCAGGCCACGGGTGATCCGCAGCATCGCCGCGACCAGTACCTCGCGCGGGCGCTCGGGGCGTTCCAGCCACCACAGCGCGAGCCCGTACAGCGAACTGCGGATCGCCTCCCCCAGCGGCTCCAGCTCGGTCTCCGGGATACCGGGGACGAACTCGCGGAGCAGCGCCATATCGGTCTCCCGCTGCCTGCGCTGCAGTTCGCGGTGGAACGCCTGCACCTCCGGGTCGCCCGTGGCGTCCCGGAACATCAGGCGCCAGGTGTAAGGGTGGCTCCGCCGTACGGGGCGCAGGGCCTGCTGGACGGCCAGGAGCCGCTTGCGGCGGCGGCCACGGACTCGGCGGCGGGCACGTCTTAGCGGCGTGCGGCCCGAAACGTCGCCGTCAGCCCGGACATTCCGGTGCCGCCATCGGCCCGGACTCTCTGGTTCCGCGGGCGCCTGCCCCGTCAGCACCAACTGCCCGTCGACGCCGTGCCTCTGCCACCATCGCCCCCGCCCGCATCGCCGTGCCTCTGCCATCGCCCGGCGCCCTGAAGGTCATCGGTGCACCGGCGCAGGTCGTGGGCGCGTCGGCGGAGGTCGTGGATGCGTCGGCGGAGGTGACCGGTGACCGATAGCCGGTGGAGGTTATCGGTGAGGTGATGGGGCCCGGTGTCCGGGTGGTTGTGCTGGGTGGCGGCGAGTGCCACGTGACGTTGATGGTCGGGTGTGGTGCGAGGGGCCGCTGGTGGCTCGCGTCATGTTCGGGTGGCGGGTGCGCTCTGCGCGTGTCCTGTGAGCTGATGCCCGGGGCCGACCGCATGGGATCTCGTCATCTCCGTCCAAGAGGTTCCCCGGGGGGAGTGGGACGCGCTTCAATCGCTGGGTGTGCGGGAGCAGTTGGCGGCGGAGGGAGCCCACCGGAGATGAGCATGAGCGCTGAGACCCCCGTGCCGGCCGCGTCGGGCGCGTCCGGTGCCTGCCTGGAGCGCATCAACCCGCCCCATCTGTCGCGGCCGACGGGGTTCAGTCATGCCGTTCGGGCCGCCTCCGGGACCATGGTTTTTCTTGCCGGGCAGACCGCCCTCCTGGGGGATCAGATCGTCGGCGTCGGCATCGTCGCGCAGTTCGAGCGGGCCCTGCGGAACCTCCTGGACGCGGCGGCCGCCGCCGGTGCCGGCCCGTCGGATCTGGCCAAGCTCACCGTCTTCGCCGTCGATGTCGCCGACTACCGCCGGCACGCCCCGGAGATCGGACTGGTGTGGAAACGGCTGGTCGGCAGCGACTACCCGGCGATGGCGGTGATCGGGGCGACCCGGCTGTGGGACGAGGCGGCGTTGGTGGAGATCGAGGGGATTGCCGTCGTGCGATAGGGCTTCGCCATCGGGGCGCCTTGGCGATTCGGCAAGGCGCCCCGATGGCGAATTCAGCCGAGGGCCGCGATGGCGACTCGGCCCAAGCGCCGCGATGACGGTTCGGCCAAGCGCCCCGATGACGAATCGGCGAGGCGCCCCGATGGCGATTCGGCGGGGCGCCTCGATGGCGGTTTGCCGGGGCGCCTCGCTCGAGGGGCAGGTGCCCATGTTTGTCCGGCCCGACAGCGTGGTTCGTGGGGTTGCACGTCGCGCACGTTCACGTTGACGTTCGCGGTCGCGTTCGGGGGTTGCGTGTCGCGCACGTTCGCGGTCGTTCGTGGGGTTGTGCGTCGACGCATTCGATCCGGGTAGCGATAAGGCCAGGGGGTAGCCATACCCCTAGGGGGCATCCCCGAACTTGCCCTGAAATGCGACCAACGCCTCGGCGTCCGCCCCCGACAGGGTGATCCCGAATTCCGTCTCCAGGACCTCCGGAGTCTCCTCCGGTGGCACCTCGCGCACCTCGGTGGACCAGTCCGGGTGGGTGCGGGTCAGTTCGCGGCCGATCAGCGTGCTGCGCAGGTCGGGGAGCGGGCGTTGGGCCACGAGGCGCCTGACGAAGGGCGAGCGTGGGTGGGTGGAGATGTAGTGGTTGAAGACGGTGTAGTCGACGGGGAAGCGACGCTCCGCACCGAAGGCGTAGAGGTCCATCCAGCCGTCGGCGGTGCGGGAGCGCAGCGCCCAGGCCTCGGTCTTCTTCTCGTAGGCCAAGGCGAAGGTCCAGGCGCCCTGGCGGGCCTCGATTCCGTCCCGTAGGGGGAGGGGTTCGCGCAGGGCCGAGGCGCCGAAGCCGACGTCGGTGATGAAGTCCTCGCCGTCCAGCTCGACCTTCAGCAGCGCGTGGGTGACCGGGCGGAGGCGGTCGTCGCCCATCCGGATGCGGGCGCCGAGGCCGGAGACGCGGAAACCGAAGCGGTCGAGGGCGGCGGCGTAGAGGAGGTTGTGTTCGTAGCAGTAGCCGCCGCGGTGCCGGTCGATCATCTTGGTCTGGAGTGTTTCCAGGTCGAGCGGGATCGGGCGGCCGAGGACCACGTCGACGTTCTCGAAGCCGATGGATGCGGAATGGCGGGCGTGCAGCCGGCGCAGGGCGTCGAGGGTCGGCTCGCGGTCGCCCTGGTAGCCGATGCGGGCCAGGTAGTCGTCGAGGCGTATCCGGTCTCCGCCCCAGACGGAACCGCTGTCGGTCATGGTGTGGTGCCTCCGCGTTCCACGGCCGGTGCTCGGCCGTGTGACGAGCCTAGGAGACGTGGTGACGGGGTGCGATCGGCTGATGGGCCGAGGCCCATCCGCCCCATGGACTAGGTCGCGCGGACCAGGGAGGGGTGGGGAGGGGTGGGGGACTACCGGGGAGGAGCGGGAGGGCCAGGGGGCGTGCGTGGTGCGCCGGAACGGGTCCGTAGGGGGCGGGGACGAACGGGTCAGGGGCACCTGTTCCCCCGGAGATCCCGGTGGGACAGGTGCCCCTGACACTGTTCACGCGGCCCTGACGCCCTGACGCCCTGACGCCCTGACGCCCTGGCGTCCTGGCGTTCAGTTCCGGCTACGGGCCATGCCCACCGGGTCCTTCTTGAACGCCCAGGTCATCTTGGGTTCCATCGCCCAGCGGAAGCACCGCTGTACCGGCGGCGTGCAGAGCAGGGTGATGAGGGTGCCGGCGGCGAGGGTGATCAGCACCATGCCCCAGGGCTTGTGCACCCACGGGTTGTCGTACCAGTTCCAGAAGCGGGAGCCCTTGGCGACGAAGCCGTGCAGGAGGTAGCCGTAGAGCGTGCCCGCGCCCAGCGCCGTGCACCACATCGTGCGGCCCGGCACCCAGGCGAAGAAGCAGGCCACCAGGACCAGCGAGCAGCCGAACATCGCCAGCGTCATCACCACGCCGCTCCACCACGGGGCGGCCAGTTCCTGTGCGGCGTCACGGTGGTAGAACCACGCGGCGTTCATGCGCGGCGCGGCCCAGTAGGCGAACACCAGGGCGGCGGCGAAGACCGGTACGGCGAGGATGCGCGCCTTCTTGCGGCGTACGAGCTTGAAGTGCTCGGCCTTCAGGCACAGCCCGATCACGAAGAAGGGCAGGAACTGCAGCGTTCGCTGGAGGTCCAGGTCGTCGCCGATGTCCGGCGATATGGAGGCGAGCGCCGCGATGGCCAGTGCCAGCGGAACCGGCCAGCGCACGATCTTCCACAGCGGAGTGGTCAGCCGCCACACGAACAGCGCCAGCAGGAACCACGTGAGGTACCAGGGGTCCGTGAGGCTGATGGGGTAGTGCGGATCGTCGTCCGCCCACCTCTTGAAGAGGGTGTAGGCCACCTCGAAGAGGATGTAGGGGACGGCGACGCCGGTGATCAGCCGTTGCAGCCGGTCCTTGCGCATGTCGAAGCTGCGCGAGAAGTAGCCGGAGATGATGATGAACGCCGGCATGTGGAAGGCGTAGACGGTGATGTAGAGCGCGGCCGCCGACCGGCTGCCGTCGCGCAGCGGCTCCCAGGAGTGCCCCATCGCCACCAGCACGATGGCCAGGAACTTCGCGTTGTCGAAGAACGCGTCACGGGGCTTCGCCTTGGCGTCGGCACCGGTCTGGGCCTTGCCGTGCGCCTTGCGTGCCTTGTGCCTGCCGTGCGATCCGGCGGCGGGCTTCGCGCGCGTGGCCTGGCGGTCCGGGCTGGTCTGCGACGTCGGCTGGTCGGCGGTGCCCACCTCGGTGGCCACGCCAGTGGGCACACCGGCGGCTGCGCCGATGCCGGTGGCCGTCGCGGCGGCCGGCGCCATGGTGGCGGTCGCCGCGCCCGCTCTCAGCGGGTCGTACGACGTCGCGTCGGGCACCTGCCGCTGCGGGGGAAGGGGCGCCCGTCGATCGCCGTACGCCGGAAAATCGTTCGTCAAGGGCCCTCCTGGAACGAACCCTGAGGAGGAGCTGGACGCGGGCCCGCACCGGGCCCCAAATCGGAACCCAAAAGCGCCATCCTGCGTCTTAGTTCTTTAACGGGGAGTGTGGCGGCGTCGAACATCCCTGGCACCATAGCCGTGCCGCGGGAATCCCGTAAATCCCCGCCCGGCGCGGCTCACCAGCCGCTTGTCCGGCTTCCACAGCTCCTTCACGCCCCCTGAACGTACCGTGCGCCGGAGGCGGGTGCATATTCGGAACCGGCTGCCCGCGAAATCAAGACAATGCCCCCGCAATGCGCCCTAGGTGATGACCCCTTCAATACCCCGGGCCCGCGCCTCGCGTACGCCCGTGTTCTTCCCCACACCCCACGCGTAGATCCGCAACGGCCTGCCGTGCGGGCCGCGGAGTCGGTGCACGGCCTTGATCCAGCGCGAACTGAGCGCGGACATACGGGGGTTGATCTCGTCGGCGAATCGGGCGTAACGCGCCAGTTCGGCCACTCGGGGCGATCCCAGGATCCCCGTACGCACCTGGGGCACCAGGTCGTGGACCACCTTCACGCATGCCGCGCAGAAGCTCTGGACGACCAAACGGTTCCTGACATGCACGCGATCCAGCCAGCCGCGGCGACGGAGTTCGCGGACGACGTCGTCCTCGATTCCCGGATAGGCCTTGGGGGACTTGATCTCCAACAGCAGCCGCTGGTCGTTGTGGTCCAGACGGCGTAGATAGTCGGCGAGCGTGGGCACCCGCTCCCCCGCGAACCGCGGCCCGAACCAGCTTCCGGCGTCGAGGCGCGCGATCTCGGCCGCGGTGAAATCGCGGACCCGCCAGGGTGCCCGGCCGGGAAACACCTTTTCGACGTCGGTGGTGCGCCTCAGCGTGGTGTCGTGCAGCACCACCAGTTGGCCGTCCTTGGTGCGCTGGACGTCGTTCTCGACCCAGGTGAGCCCGCGGCGGTGGGCGGCGTCCACGGCGGCGAGGGTGTTCTCGGGCGCGTAGCGGGAGGCGCCGCGGTGGGCGATGACGAGCGGCGCCCCGGCGGATCCTGCGCGCGGCCCGGCCCCCGCCGCGGACAGCGGCACGGCCGCCATGGCTATGAAGGCAACGCCCGCCGCGGCGGGCTTCATCGGGCCCGGGAACGATCGGCGGCGCGGATTTCCGCGGGGACTTCGAAGTCGCTTCCGGAGCGGTTTCCGGAGAGGGAACCGGAGCGGATTCCGGGGTGGGATCCGGAGCGGATTTCGGAGAGGTATGTGGAGCGATTTCCCGCGTGCGGTGCGGTCCGGTCTCCCGTCCATGGGGGCCTCCTGGGCGCTGGCCCCAACATGCCGTGATCCCCCGGCGCCCGCCACGCGGGAGGGCCATCCGTGTGCGTGTACGCGCACCCATCCCGTCCCGGCGCTCCGGAACCGGCGCGGGAATTGTGGCCGGGCGGGCGATAAATCATGCCCGTATTGGACTTTCCCCTGCTTTGCCCGCCCGTCGTACGGTCGCAAGCACACTGGATCGAGGGGAGAACGGATAACCATGTCCGTAACCGTGCGCGTACCGACCATTCTGCGCAGCTACACCGCCGGCGCCGCCGAGGTGACCGCCTCCGGCGCCACTGTGGTGGAGATTCTGGAGTCCCTGGAAGGCCGGTTCCCGGGGATCCGCGACCGCATCACCGACGCGGACGGCGAGATCCGCCGGTTCGTCAATGTCTATGTGGGCGACGAGGACATCCGCTTCGCCGACGGCGTCCGTAGCGCCGTCGCGCAAGGGGCGGTCATATCGGTCATCCCGGCGGTGGCCGGGGGCGCGGAGACCGCCCCACTGCCGTGTTGTCGGTGAACGGTACGGATGACGCCGGGGGAAGCATGACGGGGGATGAACCGATGGAGAAGCTGACACTGGTGGGGGACCGGCAGTGGGTGCCCCTGGTGACCGGCGGGGAGGTCCGCCGGCTCGATCTCGACTACGCCGCCACCGCGCCGTGCGCCGCGCAGGTGCGCGATGCGGTGGACGAGATCCTGCCCTGGTACGGCAGTGTGCACCGGGGGGACGGGTTTCCCTCGGCGGTGTGTACCGAACTTCAGGAAGCCTGCCGGGAATCGGTGCGCGCCTTCACGGGGGCCCGCCCCGACGACACGGTGATCTTCACGCGCCACACCACCGACTCGCTCAATCTGCTGGCCCATGCCCTGCCGGAGGACTGCGAGGTGTTCGGTTTCGCCACCGAGCATCACGCCAATCTCCTGCCGTGGGAGCGGCGCACCGTGCGCCGCCTGCCGGTGCCCGACAGCCCGGCGCACGCCCTGGCGCTCCTGGACGCGGCGCTGGCCTCGGCGGCCCCGGGCGGCGGCGCCCGTCTGGTGACCCTCGCCGGGGCCTCCAATGTCACCGGCGAGGTGTGGCCGGTCGCCGAACTCGCCCAGGTGGCCCGCCGGTACGGCGCACGGGTCGCGGTGGACGCCGCGCAGCTCGCGGCGCACCGGCCGCTGGACATGTCCGGCTGGGACGTCGACTATGTCGCCTTCTCCGGGCATAAGCTCTACGCCCCGTTCGGCGCCGGTGTGCTGGTCGGCCGGCCCGACTGGCTGGATGCCGCGGCCCCGTATCTGGCGGGCGGCGGCGCCACCCGCCATGTCGGTCCGGAGTCGGTGGACTGGGCGCCTTCGCCGCAGCGGCACGAGGCCGGGTCGCCGAACTTCCTGGGCAACTACGCCCTGGCGACGGCGTGTGAGCTGCTGCACGGCGCGTTGCGCTTGGGGCTCGTCGAGGAGGAGGAGCGGCTCACCGCGCTGCTGGAGCGGGAGCTCGCCGGCATTCCGGGCCTGCGGGTGCACCGTATGTGGGACGAGCGGCACCCGAAGGTCGGCACCGTGACGTTCAGCGTGCGGGGCCTGGAGCCGGGTCTGCTGTCGGCGGCGCTGTCCGCGGAGCACGGTATCGCCGTGCGCACCGGGCGGTTTTGCGCTCATCCGCTGGTCAGGCATCTGCTGGGGGACGGCGGTGCCGGCGGCGACGCGCTCCGGGTCAGTCTCGGGGCCGGGATCACCGAGCAGGACGTCAGCGATTTCGTCTGGGCGCTGGCGGGTCTTGTCGAGCGCGGTCCCGCATGGTCCTACCGGGCGGAGGGGGCGCGGTTCGTACCGGACCCCGATCCCCGGCCGATGCCTGCGCTGAGCCATGGCGCGCGGGTGCTGCTGCGGGCCGCGGAACGGCGGGAGCGGGCGCCGCGTACGCCCGTCGGGGCGGCCTGCGGGGGCTGAGCCGGGGCGGCGGGCGGCCGTGTGCGGGGCGGTGCCGGGCCGGACGGCGGCCGGGAGCCCGTCCCGCCCGGCACCGTGCTCGCCCGCCGCGGCCGGCTGCGGCCTGCCGCGGCGGCGTGCGGTCAGCCCGCGCGTCCTCGCAGGTCCTGGGTGAGGGAGCCCATCGGGTCGGTGATCGTGCGCAGGATGTGGGGCTTGGTGCGGCAGACCTGGCGGACCGCCTTGGTGAAGGCCGCGACGGCCGGGTTCGTGGTGCTGTGCGACCAGGCGAGCGCGACGGTGCTGGGGCTCACGCCGTCCACCGGTACGTACACGATGCCGGAGCGCGGGTAGAAGCGGGCGGCGGCGGCCGGTGTGATGCTGATGGCCCGGCCGGCCGCGACCGCCTGCAGTTCGTCGTCCGCGCTGGAGACCTCGACCAGCCGCGGCATGTCCAGCCGCCGCCGGTATTCGGCGCACATCCAGTAGTCGGCCCAGATCCGGTCGGGGCTGCGGCGCAGTACGAAGGGTTCGTTGAGCAGCTCGGTGATGTGGACGCGCGGGCGGGCCGCGAAGCGGTGGCGATGCGGCAGCACCGCGACCCGGGGTTCCGCGAACAGCGGCTCCATCTTCAGGTCGCGGGCCTGGAACGGCGGGCGTACGAATGCCGCGTCGACCTCTTGGGTGTTGGCGCCCGCCGATGGGTCGTCCCAGTCGTAGCGGCACATCTCGACTTCCACGCCGGGACATCGGCCCTCGAACGCGTCGAGTATCAAGGGTGTCAGCTCCAGCGCCGCCACTCCTTGGAAGCCGACCTTGAGCCTGGCTCTTATGCTGCTGGCCGCCTCGCGGGCCTGGCGCAGTGCCTCTTCGTGGTGGCGCAGGGCGTGTTCGGCCTCGGCAACGAATCGTTTGCCGGCTTCCGTCAGCTCCACCCGGCGTGTGGTGCGGTGGAAGAGCGCGACGCCGAGCTCGGCCTCCATTTCCTTGATGCGTGCCGAGAGCGCCGACTGGGCGACGTGCAGGCGCTGGGCGGCGCGGGTGAAGCTGAGTTCCTCGGCGACGGCTATGGCGTAACGGAAGTGCCGCAATTCGATATTCATGGGTCCACCACGGGTGAGGGAGGGAAGGTCGGCCGCCCATGACGGGCGGCACCTTCAGCAGCCTCTGTCTCCCCGGTGGAAGGATGTGTTGCCACCAGAGGACCCCCCGTCCAGCTCAAGCGACGCCCTCACTGTAAACCACGCCCTAAATCGCGCGATGGTTCAATTTTCTAGGAAAGAAAGGACGTTGCTGATGTGGCCGGACGGGGGTCCTGAGCGGCGTTCCGTGCGGCGCTTATTGCGCGGCGAAGGCGAGTCCCAGTCCGGCGAGCGTTTCCTGGGTGTACCGGCCCTCGACCGTCGCCTCCACGTCGAACGCCCAGTGGGCGGTGGGCGGGTAGCCGATCATCTGCGGCGCGCGGCCGGGCAGCGGCTGGGCCGCGGCCTCCCGCGACTCCCACAGGAGTACGGCGCCCCAGCGGTTGGCGTTCCGGTCGGAGATCCAGGTCTTCAGGCGCAGCCCGGGTACGTCCGTGAAGGCGGTCACGGACTCGTCGCGGAGATAGGTCCGCAGCGAATCGATGGTCTGGGACGACTCGGCCAGATCCCACCACGCGATGACGATGTGCATCGGTTCACCTCACCCTTTCGATCGGGGAGAGCCGCAGCGCGTCCCCTTCCAGGAGTTCTCCCGCGCCGTCGCGCACCCGCAGCGCGAGCGGTGCACAGGCGTCGGATGCGTCTTCGCCGGGCGGCGGCGCCCAGGCCGCGAGGGTCGGCAGAAGTGCCGTCTCCCGGCTCTCCAGGTAGCAGATCATGTTGATCGGCCAGCGGGTGTTGGCGAACATGTGGCGGTCCATCGGCGTCGTCTGCTCGCTGATCCGCATGCCGCGCTCGTGCGCGGGGCCGATCCGGTGCCAGTCGGGGTGCAGATGGATGGAGCCGACGATGTCCAGACCGTCGCGCTGCGCCTCGCGGTCGATGCGCAGGAGGTCGCGCGCATCGCACCAGTAGCCGCGGCGTTTGTTGTTGTACGCGGCACCGAAGCAGGGCACGATATTGGCCGCGAATTCCGCTTCTGCGGTGTCGTCGGACGCCCTTACGTTCCGGGCGAACTCAAGCCGGTTGATATGAGCGATATCACCGAACAGCGATCCGACGAGGACGGCAAAACAGCCAGGCGGGTCCTCTGGTGTACAGCTCAGATATTCCTCGGTACACAGCTCCAGGAACATATCCAGGGAACGGATGTCCATGAGCACCGTGCGCGTTCCGGTGTCCTCCCTGGTGAGCAGGTCACCGCCGGCCCGATCGTTTTCGGGCAGGAGTTGAGACATGCGGAATTTCCCCCGTTTCGGTGTTGGTTCAGCCGGTGGGCCCCGATCGCGGCGCCGCCGGCCTCATCAGCGGTCCGGCCAGCTTGGTCAGGGCCGGGAAGACGACGTAGGTGGCGAGCGGTGCGACGACCGCGACGATGATCAGGACGCGGACCGGCAGGGAAAGGGTGGCCAGTTGTTTCCCGAAGATCAGCTGGAAGAGCGTCAGCATCGGATAGATACCGACGAACGTGAGAATGGTCTGCTTCCAGCGCGGCGGGCGTCCGGGCGGTGCCGGGCGGGCCGGCGGTGCATGATGCTGCGCGATCTGCTGCGCTTCCGGTGTGGTCGTCACGAATGCTCCCAGGTATTCCACTTGGCCGGGTGCCCACTCCTGCGGGAACACCGGGCCGACTCGACGAAGAGACGAATCGACGATAAACGCGCCGTACACCGGAAGAGAAAGACTAATCGCAGGCCCATTTATCGCGACACCGCGCATAATCGGCCATCGCCCCGATGTCTCGACTCTAGAGCGGGCTCCCCGGCGCAGTAAAAGACCGGAACGGGAAGGATTAATTACCGGGACAGAAAGAATCCGGCGGGCCGGTTCCCGGTCGCGGCGGGGCCGGCGGGCCCGGCAGCCCCGGCGGGCGCCCCCCGGCCGCCCGGCGGGGCCGGATTCCGGCTCCGGCCCCGCCGATCCGGTTCACCGCTCCAGCGCGTGCCCCGTGGTCGCGTCCACGTGGTCCGGGATCTCCTCGTGCCGGTCGCCGACGGTCAGCGTCCCGGTGGGCTCGAACATCAGGACCGAGGCGCCGTCGGCGGAGTACGGCCGGTGCTCGGTGCCCCGCGGCACGGTGAAGACCGACCCGGCCGGCAGCGTCACCGAGCGCTCGCGCCCGTCCTCCCGGAGCCCGATGCGCAGTTCACCGTCGACCACCAGGAAGAACTCGTCGGTGTCCTCGTGCACATGCCAGATGTACTCCCCCTTCATCTTGGCGATCCGTACGTCGTAGTCGTTGACACGGGTGGCGATGCGCGGGCTCCACAGGTCGTCGAAGGAGGCCAACGCCCGGGCGAGAGAGATCGGTTCGCTGCTCATGGGCTCATCCTCGGCCGCGCCGGGGCGGCCCGCGAGTGCTAGAAATCGCATATGCCGCACGATTCCTCGCAGGCACCGGCGACACCGGAGCCCACGCCTCCGCGCCGCGCCCCGCACCGCGTCGTCGTGATCGTCGACGAGAACTCCAACCCCTTCGAAATGGGCTGCGCGACCGAGATATTCGGCCTCCGCCGACCTGAAATCGGCCGCCCGGAAGGCCTTTACTCCTTCGCCCTCTGCTCCCCCGCGCCCCGCACCCGCATGCGGGACGGCTTCTTCACCCTCACCGGCGTGGGCGACCTCGACGAACTGGCCGACACCGCCGACACCCTGATCGTCCCGAACCGTCCCGACACCGACGTACCGCGCCGCCCCGCCGTACTGGACGCCATCCGGCGGGCGCACTCCCGCGGCGCCCGCCTGGTGGGCTTCTGCAGCGGCGCCTTCACCCTCGCGGAGGCCGGTGTCCTGGACGGCCGCCGGGCCACCGCGCACTGGCAGTGGGCGGCCTCCTTCCGCGACCGCTTCCCCGCCGTACGGCTCGAACCGGACGTGCTCTTCGTCGACGACGGCGACATCCTCACGGCGGCGGGCAGCTCGGCCGCCCTCGATCTCGGGCTGCACCTCGTCCGCCGCGACCACGGCGCCGAGGTCGCCAACGCCGTCAGCCGCCGCCTCGTCTTCGCCGCCCACCGCGACGGCGGCCAGCGCCAGTTCGTCGAACGGCCCGTACCCGACATCCCGGACGCGTCGCTGGCCCCCGTACTGGCCTGGGCCCAGGCGCGGCTCGGCACCCCCCTCACCGTCGCCGACCTGGCCGCCCGCGCGGCCGTCAGTCAGGCCACCCTGCACCGCCGCTTCCGCGCCCAGCTGGGCACCACCCCCCTGGCCTGGCTCACCGGCGAACGCATCACCCTCGCCCGCCGTCTCATCGAGCGCGGCGAGGAACGCCTCGACGTGGTCGCCCACCGCAGCGGCCTGGGCACCGCCGCCAACCTCCGCGCCCGCCTGCGCCGCGAGACGGGCCTGAGCCCGTCGGCGTACCGCCGGAGGTTCGGTCCCGGGGCGGAGGCGCCGGGCGCACTTCGAACGCCTCTCAACTCCCTTCTGTAACAAGGCACTTGCGAGTGCTCCGCTGGCGGTGTGAAGGTGGGCGCCCGCGGCTTGGGGGAGGCTCGTATGGACGCGTTGCGCTCGGCCGGGGACCCGGAGGACGGGCGGGCCGCCGGCCTCCCGGTGCGGCTGACGGGCCACCCGGCCCACCTCGACTTCGACGGAGAGCAGTGCGTCATCCGGTATCCCGGGCGCGGCGGCCGGTCGTTGCAGCACGCACTCGACGGCCGCCCGCTGCCCGTCCGGGCGCTCTCCGCCGCCGTGCTCCGCCCGCCGCAGGACCGTGGCAGGTGGTGCACCCTGCGGCTGGTCCCGCACCCCGGCATCGACGCCGTGGCCGAGGTGATCGGGGAGCAGCTGCCCGAGCTCGACGACCCCTATCTGATCCGCTTCCACCGCCGGGAACTCCGCCGGGCCGAGCATCTGCACCGCCTCCTGACCCAGGCCATCCACGACGCCGGCCCACCCGACGGCTCCGGGCCGCGGCTGCCCGTACCTTCCCCTCCCCGGGTACTGCGGGCGATCCTCAGCCAGGCGGAGTTCGACGGCCACGTCATCACGCTCAGGGGCGGCGGCCACCACAGCGCCGACGGTTCGGCGCGCATCATCCCGCTCGCCGCCCTCGACGGCATCACCTACACCCACGGCTACCCCCCGGCCCTGCGCCTCCACCTCCCGGACGCGCGCCCCCCGTATCCCGGCCCCGTCGACGACCCGGACACGCTGGTCCTCAACGGCCTGCGCGAGGGCGCCAACGTCCTGTTCGCGGCCCGATTGCTGGAAGCGCACACGGCGGCGGCAGCGGCCCGGGCGCGGGTGACGCTACGGACCGAGCCGGCCGCCGACGACGGCTCGTTCGCCGCCCGCGCGGAGCTGGCGGGCGAGGCGGCGGGCTCGGTCCGGGTGCGGACCTTGCCGGATGCCCCGCAGGTGCGGGAGATCGCGCACCTCCAGGTCGACCGGTCCGTCGGCATCGGTGCCGTCCGGGTGGTGGAGGACGCCCTCGTCCATGCCGCGCTGCGCTGGTGCTATGCGTCGGGGGCCATGTACCTCACGGGCCGGGGTACCGCCGAGTCCGGCAGGCCGGAGGTCTACCGGCGGCACGGATTCGGCGACCGGGCCCTGACGGGGGTGGCGGACGAGGCCCCGCGGCCGTGCCTGGCCCTCGGCCGCTACGCCTCCCACCAGGCACACGACGTGTTCACGCTGCTGGACGACGTCGCACCGCGGCGGCGGACGGCCGCCGGATGCGGCTCCTGGGCGCTCGGGTTCCTGTTCTACTGCGCGCTGATGTTCGTCGGCGGCGCCTACCGGCTGGCCGCCGGACCGCGCCTCGCGGGCGTACCCCTGGGGTTCCTCGCGGTCGGCTCGCTGATCGCGCTGGTCGTCTGGCCGCGGGCCCGTGCGGCGATGCGCGCGATCCAGCTGAAGAATTCCCGGGACGTACGCACCGTCCTGCTGGAGGATCCGCGCCCGCCGGTGCTGTACCTGCGCTCGTTCCGCGACGACAAGCAGGCCAGGGAGCCCAGCAGGTTCGGGTCCCTGGTCACCGAGGAGGAAGCGGTCTCCACCGCCATGGCGGGCATCGGGCCGTTCATCGGCCTGGACAACGAGATCGAGACGCTGGGTGCGGCGAAGGCCAGGGTCAGGGACGAGGACTGGCGCCCCGCGGTGACCACGCTGATGTCCCGCTGCTCGCTGACGGTGATGCGGTGCGGCGAGGGCGAGTCGCTGTTCTGGGAACTCCGGCAGGCGCGGCGGCTGTTACGGCCGGAGCAGCTCGTCATTCTGGTGCCGCGGGACCGGGACCTCTACGAGGCCTTCCGGAAGCGGGCCTCCGCTCTCCTGCCGCATCCCCTGCCGCCCGTGTCCGTACCGCGCCGTACCCGCCAACGGCTGGTGGCGGCCATCCGCTTCGCGGAGGACTGGCGTCCGCGGAGCATCTCCCTCCGGATGCCCCTCGCCCTGCGGTTCTTCTCCCTGGAGTCCTGCCTCGCCTTTCGACTCCTGCCGGAATTGGGGGAGTTGCACGGCAACCGGATCGCCTTCTGGGGCCGACGTGTGACGTTCTCCCTGGTCACCGCCGCCGCCCTCTATCTCCTCATCGACGGCGGACTACCGCTCCTGGAAGCGCTGACGGGCATGGCGACCCCCATCGACGCGGATTTCCCCACCTTCCCGACCGCCCCTCCCACCACGCACCGCTGACAACTGCCGCGCCGACGGCCATGCTGCCCCCATGACGTCGATTCCGGACAACCTCTGGAACACCTCTGTCGATCCGTCCACCTACACCCGCGAGCGCGACCGCTACCAGACCGCGGTGCTGGAGCAGTACAAGCTCTGCGTGGAAATGGCGGACCGGGTCAGCTCGCGCCGAAGCCTGACCAACACCTTCTTCCTCTCCCTCAACAGCGCCATCGCCGCGGGAGCCGCGGCACTGAGCGACGGCGTCGCCAGGGCTCCCGTGTGGCTGCTCGCCGGCGCGCTGGTCATCCTGGTCACCCAGTGCGCGGCCTGGTTCCTGATCATCCGCTCCTACCGCCAGCTCAACGGCGCCAAGTACGCCGTCATCGGCGCACTGGAGGAGCGGCTCCCGGCCTACGCCTACTCCCGGGCCGAGTGGCAGGCGCTGGGGCAGGGCCGGGACTGGCGCCGCTACCTCCCCCTGACCCACGTCGAGCAATGGGTCCCCTCGATCTTCGCCCTCACCTACCTGCTCGGATTCCTCGCCGCCGCGCGGTGACCGCGGCCAACCGCTCCGACAAGAGCCCGCCGAGGCGCCGCCGAGGCACCACCGAGGCCCGCACATACGGAAAAGCCCAGGTCACGACCCTCGTGACCTGGGCTTCCAGCCGACGGAGACGCCCTCACGTCGCTTCCGGCCGCGCGATGCGCAGCAGCAGCCCATGGAGCGTCTCGCGTTCGCGCGGGGTCAGCGCCGCCGTCAGGTCGTCCGTGACGCGGTGGCTCGCGGCGTCCGTGTCGCGCAGGAACGCCTCGCCCTTCGCGGTGAGCACGACGATCCGGCTGCGGCGGTCGGCGGGTGCAGGGGCCCGCTCGACGAACGCCAGGGCTTCGAGGTCGTCGACGAGTCCGACGATGGCGCTCGGGTCGTAGCCGAGCCGGGTGCTCAACTCCCGCTGGAGCGCGCCCTCGACGGTGGCGAGGTAGCGCAGCACCGCGTAGTGGCGCAGCCGGAGGCCGGATTCCTGGAGGGCGGCGTTGAAGAGCTGACCGGAGCGCAGGCCGAGCCGGTAGAGCAGGTAGCCGGTGTCGGCATGCAGGCTCCGCATCCACGGTTCGTCCGCGTCGACGGGATTGCCGGAGACGGTACGGGGGGTGGGCTCGATGCTGATGACGCACTCCATGGTCGGGGCCGGGTACGGGGCGGGCGGCGGCGGGCGCCGACGGGGTCAGCATGCCGCACCTTCACCTCAACAACAACTATTGACGTCAACAATTATTGGTCCTAGCTTCCTTCCGGTCGGACCGTACGCCGAAAGGACGCCTCCGTGCCCGGTACTCCCACCCCAACTCCCCTCGCCGCCCCACGCGTTGACCTGACCGGCAGGACCGCCGTGGTCACCGGTTCCGGCCGCGGCCTGGGACTCGCCTACGCCACCGCCCTCGCCCGCGCCGGAGCCCACGTCGTCGTCAACGACCTGGACGAAGACCTCGCCCAGGAGGCCGCCGAGACCGTCACCGAGGCCGCCGGCGACAGCGGCGGGCGCGCCGTGGCCGAGGCGGTGGCGGTCGGCACCGCCGAAGCCGCCGACCGCCTCGTGGCCCGCGCCGTCGACGAGTTCGGCCGGCTCGACATCCTCGTCACCAACGCGGGAATCCTCCGCGACCGCGTGCTGTGGAAGATGTCCGACGACGACTTCGACGCGGTGCTCACCACCCACCTCAGGGGAACCTTCACCTGTGCCCGCGCCGCCGCGATCCGCATGCGCGAACAGGGCGCGGGCGGCCGCCTGATCCTCGTCGGCTCCCCGGCCGGCCAGCGCGGCAACTTCGGGCAGACCAACTACGCCGCCGCCAAGGCCGGGATCGCCGCGATGGCCCGCACCTGGTCGATGGAGCTGGCCAAGGCGGAGATCACGGTCAACGCCGTCGTGCCCGTCGCCGCCACCGCCATGACCGAGACCATCCCCGCCTTCGCGCCGTACGTCGAGGCCCTGCGGCTCCAGGGGACGCCGCTGCCGGACTTCCTCCGCAAGGGGGAAGGGTTCGGCACCGCGCAGGACTGTGCCGCGCTCGTTCCCTTCCTCGCGTCCGACGCGGCGCGCGGGATCACCGGGCAGTGCATCGGCATCGGCGGCGACCGGCTCGCCCTGTGGTCGCACCCGCAGGAGACCGCCACCGCCTACGCCGACGGCGGCTGGAGCCCGCAGACCATCGCCGACGCCTGGCACACCTCGGTGGGCGCCCGGCCGGAGTCCGTCGGCATCCCCGCCCCGCGCGTCCCGGAGCGCTGAGCCATGAGCGCGCCCTACCGCCCCGCCCTCGACCCCGCCACCCTCACCGCGATCGACGTGCACACCCACGCCGAGGTCTCCGCCGCGGGCCACGCCTCCCTCGACGACGACCTGCACGACGCGTCCGGCGCCTATTTCAAGGTCGCCGGCAAGCGCAAACCGACCCTGGAGGAGATGGCGGCCCACTACCGCGAACGGAACATGGCCGCCGTCGTGTTCACCGTGGACGCCGAGTCCGCCACCGGCACCCCGCCGGTCCCCAACGAGGAGGTCGCCGAGGCGGCCGCCGCCCACCCCGACGTCCTCATCCCCTTCGCGTCCCTCGACCCCTTCCGAGGCCGGGCGGCGGTCCGCCAGGCGCGGCGCCTGGTCGCGGAATACGGGGTGCGGGGCTTCAAGTTCCACCCCAGCATCCAGGGGTTCTATCCCAACGACCGCCTCGCGTACGAGCTGTACGAGGTGATCGAGGAGACCGGCACCGTCGCGCTCTTCCACACCGGTCAGACGGGCATCGGCGCGGGCGTACCGGGCGGCGGAGGCATCCGGCTGAAGTACTCGAATCCGCTGTACGTGGATGACGTCGCCGCCGACTTCCCGCACCTCAAGATCATCCTGGCGCATCCCTCCTTCCCCTGGCAGGACGAGGCCCTCGCCGTGGCCACCCACAAACCGGGCGTGCACATCGACCTCTCCGGCTGGTCGCCGAAGTACTTCCCGCCGCAGCTCGTCAAGTACGCGAACAGCCTGCTCCAGGACAAGGTCCTGTTCGGCTCGGACTTCCCCGTCCTCACCCCGGACCGCTGGCTCGCCGACTTCGACGCCCTGGCCATCAAGGACCACGTACGGCCGAAGATCCTCAAGGACAACGCCGCCCGCCTGCTGGGCCTCGGCAAGTCCTGACGCCACGTCACCACACCGGGCCGCCACACCGGTTCACCGCACCTGGCCACCACTCCAGAAGGGGGCATCGCCATGCGCAACGAGGGACTCGGCTCCTGGCCGGCCCGCCGCGCCCGCAAGACCCCGCACCGCACCGCCCTCGTCCACGAGGGCACCTCGTACACCTACGCGCAGCTGCACGACCGCACCACCCGGCTCGCGCACGCACTGCGCGCGGCCGGCATCCGCCGGGGAGACCGCGTCGCCTGCCTCAGCCCCAACCATCCGGCCTTCCTCGAAACCCTCTTCGCCTCCGGGCTGCTCGGCGCCGTCTTCGTCCCGCTCAACACCCGCCTGGCCCCGGAGGAGATCGGCCATCAGCTCGCCGACTCGGGCGCCCGCCTCCTGGTCCGCTCCCCCGCCCTCGCGCCGCTCGTCCCCGCGAGGGCCACCGGGGCGCAGCCCGTACGGACGGTGGAGACGGGCGAGGAGTACGAGCGGCTGCTCGCCGGGGCGCCTGCCGTCCCCCTGGACGAGCCGGTCGCCGGCACCGACACCTGCCTGATCATGTACACCTCGGGCACGACGGGCCGGTCCAAGGGCGCCGTGCTCACCCACGCCAACCTCACCTGGAACGCCGTCAACGTCCTGATCGACGCCGATCTCGGCGCCGACGAACGGGCTCTGGTGACCGCCCCGCTCTTCCACGCCGCCGGCCTCGGCATGCTCACCCTGCCCGTCCTGCTCAAGGGCGGCACCTGCGTCCTCGTCGAATCCTTCGACCCCGACGGCACCCTCGGCCTGATCGAGGACCTGGGGATCACCACCATGTTCGGCGTCCCCACGATGTACGAACGGATCGCCGCCGCCCCGCGCTGGCCGTCGGCGGACCTGTCCTCGCTGCGCACCCTGCAATGCGGCGGATCGCCCGTCCCGGCCGCGCTCATCACGGCCTACCAGCGGCGCGGCCTCGTCTTCCAGCAGGGCTACGGCATGACCGAGGCCGCCCCCGGCGTCCTGTTCCTGGACTCCGCACACGCCACCGCCAAGGCCGGATCCGCGGGGGTGCCGCACTTCTTCACCGATGTCCGCGTCGTACGCCCCGATCTCACCGAGGCCGGTACGGACGAGCCGGGCGAGGTCCTGGTGCACGGGCCGCATGTGATGGCCGGGTACTGGGGGCTGCCGGAGGCCGGTGCCACCGCGTTCGCCGAGGGCTGGCTGCGGACGGGCGACGCCGCGCGGGTCGACGCCGACGGCTATGTCACCGTCGTCGGCCGGTTCAAGGACGTGATCATCTCGGGCGGCGAGAACGTCTACCCCGCCGAGGTCGAAGAGGCCCTCGCCACCCACCCCGCCGTCGCGGAGTGCGCCGTCATCGGCGTACCGGACCCGGCCTGGGGCGAGGTGCCGCGCGCGGTCATCGTCCCCGCGGACCCCAAGGCGCCGCCCTCCCTGGAAGAGCTCCGCGCCTTCCTCGCCGGCCGCCTCGCCTCCTACAAGGCGCCCAAGTCCCTGGCCGTCGCCACCGAACTCCCGCGCACCGCCTCGGGCAAGCTCCGCAAGCCCCTGCTGCGCGAGCGGTTCGGCACCGCCGGAAACCCCTTCCCCTCTCCGCCCCTAGGTGTATTGATCACGAGCGTTGTTAACGGTCGCTGAGCTTGATCATGGCGAAGACCTCCGGTGTGGTGGAGGTGTCTAGGACTACACCGTACGGAGGTCTTCGTGTCCCACCGTAACGCCCGGCTGACCGTCTTCGGCAGGCGGCTGCTGGTCGAACGTGTCCGCTCCGGCCGCCCTGTGGCTCATGTGGCGGCTGAAATGGGCGTATCCCGGCCCACCGCGCACAAGTGGGTCCGACGCTGGCGAGCCGAAGGCGAGGCGGGCCTGCACGACCGCTCCAGCAGACCTCGCACCACCCCGCACCGCACAGGGTCCGAGACCGAAGCCCGCGTCTGCGAACTGCGGCAGAGCCGCAAGCTGGGACCTGCCCGCATCGGACCGATCCTGGGCCTGCCGGCTTCCACCGTGCACCGCATCCTCACGCGCCACGGACTGCACCGCCTGGCCTGGCTGGACCGGCCCACCGGCCGGCCGGTAAGGCGTTACGAGCGGGCCCGGCCGGGCGAGCTGGTCCACGTCGACATCAAGAAGCTGGGCAACATCCCCGACGGAGGCGGATGGCGCACGGTCGGCAGAGAAACCGGCGACCGCAACCGCCAGGCCACCACCGACCAGCGCAGAAGCTGTAAACCGGTGATCGGCTACAGCTACATCCACTCCGCCGTCGACGACCACTCCCGCCTGGCCTACAGCGAAGTCCTCACCGACGAACGCAAAGAGACCGCCGCAGGCTTCTGGCAGCGGGCCCATGCCTTCTTCACCGCCCACGACATCACCGTCGAACGGGTCCTGACCGACAACGGCCCCTGCTACAAGTCCAGGCACTTCACCCGCACCCTCACCGCCGCGGGCATCGCCCACAAACGCATCCGCCCCTACCGCCCACAGACCAACGGCAAGGTCGAACGCTTCAACCGCACCCTGCTCGACGAATGGGCATACCTACAGCCCTACACCAGCAACACCCAACGCACCGAAGCCCTGACAGACTTCCTCCACACCTACAACCACCACCGATGCCACACCGCACTGGACGGGAAACCACCCATCAGCCGCGTGAACAACGCTGCGGGTCAATACACCTAGGGAGCCCCCGATGAGCATCACCGTCAACGGCCTGGCCGAACTGAAGAAGCTCGCCGGCAGCGATCTCGGCGCCGGCGCATGGACCGAGATCACTCAGGAGCACATCGACACCTTCGCGGACGCCACCGGAGACCACCAGTGGATCCACACCGACCCCGAGCGCGCCGCGAGCGGTCCGTTCGGCGCCCCGATAGCCCACGGATACCTGACCCTCTCCCTCTTCATCCCGCTGTTCACCGAGCTGCTCGACATGCGGGGCGTCACCACCAAGGTCAACTACGGCCTGGACAGGGTGCGTTTCCCCGCGCCCGTCACGGTCGGCTCCCGCATCCGCCTGGTGGCCCGCCTCGCTTCGGTCGACGACGTGCCCGGCGACGGCGTACAGCTGGCGGTCGACGGCACCCTCGAGATCGAGGGCGGCCCCAAACCCGCGGCCGTCCTGCGGAGCCTGACCCGCTTCTACGCATAGGGGCCCCGCCATGACCACCACCACAACCCCCGCACGCCCACCCCGCTCCCGGACACGCCGCGCCACCGGCATGGCGCTGGCCGCCCTGCTCATCGCCGCGGCCCCCGCCCCGCCCGCCACCGCGGCCCCCGACGGGCCACACCCCCGCCACCTCACCGGCACGCTCGGCTCCGGCGCCGCCTACGTGATCGACGTACCGGCCGCATGGCACGGCACCGTGCTGCTGTTCAGCCACGGCTACCGCCCGGAAGGCAGCGCCAACCCGGCCGTCGACGCCCCCGACGAAGCCACCCGCGCGCTGCTGCTCCGGCAGGGTTACGCCCTCGCCGGCTCCTCCTACGCCGGCACCGGCTGGGCCGCCGAGCAGGCCGTGCCCGACCAGCTGCACACGCTCGGCGCGTTCGCCCGGCGCGTCGGCCCGCCCCGGCGCACGCTCGCCTGGGGCGAGTCGTACGGCGGACTCGTCACCACCGCGACCGCCGAACGCCATGCCGACCGGATCGACGGCTCGCTGGCGATGTGCGGGCTCGTGCACGGCGGCGTCGCCAACTGGAACAACACCCTCGACCCCGTCTACGCGCTCAAGACCCTGCTCGCTCCCCGCTCCGGCATCCCCCTGACCGGATTCGCCAACCAGCGGGAGGCCAGGAACGCCGCCGCGGCCCTGAGCGGCACCGTCGCACGGGCACAGGACACCGGGGCGGGGCGCGCCCGCATCGCCCTCGCCGCGGCCCTGCACAACATCCCCGCCTGGAACAGCCCGGACCGGCCGCGCCCCTCCCCCGGCGACCACACGGGCCAGGAACGCGCCCAGTACCCGGTGATCCAGAACCTCATCACCGGCCCCGCCTTCTCCTGGCGCCAGGAAGCCGAGGCACGGGCGGGCGGGAACATGTCCTGGAACACCGGCGTGGACTACGCCGCGATGCTCCGCCGCTCCGCCAACTACCGCCAGGTCAAGGCCCTCTACCGATCCGCGGGGCGCTCCCTGCGCGACGACCTGCGCACGCTGGCCCACGCACCCCGCACCAGGGCGGACCGCGGCGCCGTCGGCTACCTGGAGCGCAACGTCACCTTCACCGGCCGGCTGACGAAACCGCAGCTCGACGTGCACACCATCGGCGACCCTCTGGTGCCGGTACAGACCGAGAGCGCGTACCGCCGCGCGGTCACCCGAGCCGGCCGCACCCACAACCTCCGCCAGGCCTATGTGCACAACGCCGGGCACTGCACCTTCTCCCCCGGGGAGTTCGCCGCCGCGGTGAAGGCACTCGACCACCGCGTGCACACCGGCCACTGGGGCAACACCTCCGCCGGCTCCCTCAACTCCGCCGCGCGAACGGCCGACCCCACCTCCCCGGCCCGCTTCCTCCACTACCGCCCCGGCCCGTACCTCCGCCCCTACGAGCTGCCCGCCCCCTGAACACCCCGCTCCCCCGACGGACCTCCGCCGCACCCGGCGCTACGCCACCGGCGGCCGCCGGTCCCCCCTCCCACCCTCCACATGCCGAACGTGCCGAACATGCCGAACATGCCGGAAGAAATCCAACGCCCACTCCCACTGTTCCTCGGTGTCCGGCACGCGCCTGCCCCGTGCCCGCTCCATCCGCGCCCAGGCGCGCTCCGGCGCGCTGCCTTCCAGGATCAGCAGCGAGACGGCTATCAGGGAGGAGCGCCCGATGGCGCAGCGGCAGTGCGCGACGAGATGAGCACCGGCCCGCAGGTCCGCGGCGAGCCCGCGCAGCACCGGCAGGACGGCGGGGATCGACGGAACCGTCAGATCGGGGATGGGCAGGGGGACGAACCGCAGCCCGGCGGCCTCGGCGAGGCGGGGCTCGTCCGCGAGACCGAGTGCGGTGCGCTCGGCGTCGGTGAGGGCACACACGAGGATGTCGGTGCCGGCCCGCCGCAGGGCCGCCATATCGGCCGCGAGGCGCCCGTGCCCGCGGGGCCGGGCCATGGTGCTCAGCCGCCCGGGTCCCTTCGGCCCGGTAACGGTGAAGAGGACGGGGCCGGGGTGGGCACCGGGAGCGGGGGCGGGCGACTCGGTCATCGGACGGACTCCCCCGGCGCGAGCCACTGGTAGCGGCCGCCGCACTCGTCCCCGAGCCAGCCGTTGAGGCTGCTCAGCCCCCGCCCGTTGACCTGCCCGTCATGAATGCCGTACGCCCGTTCCGGCGCGGCGGCCCGCACGAAGTCGATGGCCTCGGACGTCTTCAACCAGGATCCTTGCAGCGGCACCATCAGGGTCTCCAGCGGCCGGCCGGGAAGGCACAACGAGTCCCCGGGATGATAGAGCCGCCCCTCGACGAGGTACCCCAGGTTGGCGCAGTCCGGAAGATTCCCGTAACTCGGCGCATGCCGCCCGCCATGGGCCGACACCCGGAACCCGGCCGCGGTGAACTCCTCGCCGGGGACGACACCGACAAATTCCAGCCCGGGAATCCGCGCCCCCCTGGGCGCGTGGACGGGCACCCCCAGCCCCTTCAGCCGCAACGGGTCGACATGGTCGCCGTGTTCATGCGTCACCAGCACCGCATCCGCCCCGACGAGCGCCTCGGGCTCGCTCCACACTCCGGGATCGATGACGAGCGTGCCGCCACCGTCATGCTCCAACCGGACACAGGAATGGGTGTACTTGGTCATCAGCACCCACACGAGCTTAGCGACAGGGCGGCGCCCATCCCCTCGGAAATCGGATCCGCCGGACGGCTCCACGGCGACTGGCGTCCCGCACTCCCCCCCCCGCCCGAGGTCCGGCTTCCGCCCGGACACTGCCACCAGGGCGGACGCCCTCCCACCACGGGCACCGCCGTCAACGAGCCGGACGTGGACATGCCCACCATCCCGGAGATCCTCGGGGAACGCCTTCCCGCCTCGCCAGGAGCCCGCATCCGAGACCAGCACCGAGACCACCGCCACACCCGCGGCACGGCTCCCGCCGCCGTCGCCACCTCCACCGAACGAGAAAACCCCAGGTCGGAACGGATCCGACCTGGGGTTTCTCACTGAGCCGCCTTCGGGATTCGAACCCGAGACCTACGCATTACGAGTGCGTTGCTCTGGCCAACTGAGCTAAGGCGGCGTGGTGCGCGGCCCAGTCTACACATTGCCAGGGGGTGCTTCTGCACGGGTTTACGGGCTGGTCAGGGGCGGCGGGGTGCGGGTCAGGTGCAGCGCTTGTTTTTGGGCGGGGCGGTGCCTTCGAGGAGGTAGGTGTTGATGGCGGTGTCGATGCAGTCGCTGCCGCGGCCGTAGGCGGTGTGGCCGTCGCCCACGTAGGTCAGGAGGGTCGCGCTGGAGAGCTGGCCGGCGAGGCTCTTGGCCCAGGTGTAGGGGGTGGCGGGGTCGCGGGTGGTGCCTACGACGACGATGGGGGCGGCGCCCTTGGCCGGGATGCGGTGGGCGTTGCCGCTGGGCTTGACGGGCCAGTAGGCGCAGTTCAGGGCGGACCAGGCGAAGGTGTCGCCGAAGACCGGGGAGGCCTTGCGGAACTCCGGGAGGGCGGCGCGGACCTGGTCGGGGGTGGTGAAGGCGGGCGGGAGGTCGAGGCAGTTGACGGCCGGGTTGGCGTACATCTGGTTGGCGTAGTGGCCGCTGGCGTTGCGCTCGTAGTAGCTGTCGGAGAGGGCGAGCAGGGCTCGGCCGTTGCCCTTCTGGGCCTGGGCGATGGCCACGCGCAGGGTGGGCCAGGACTGGTTGTCGTACATGGCCGCGATCACGCCCGTGGTGCCCAGGGACTCGGTCAGCTTGCGGGCCTCGCCGGTTTCGGCCGGATGGGCGTCGAGCTGCTTGAAGAAGGCGGAGAGGCGTCGGCCGGCGTCTGCGGTGTCCTTGTTGCCGAGGGGGCAGTTCGCGTGCTTGATGCAGTCGGCGGCGAAGGACATGAAGGCGGTGTTGAAGCCCGCGGTCTGGTTGATGTTGGTGGTGCGGGAGTCGAGTTCGGGGTTCATGGCGCCGTCGAGGACCAGACGGCCGGTGCGGGTGGGGTAGAGACCGGCGTAGGTGGCGCCGAGGAAGGTGCCGTAGGAGGCACCCACATAGGTGAGCTTCTTGTCGCCCAGGACGGCGCGCAGCATGTCCATGTCGCGGGCCGCCTCGATGGTGGAGACATGCCCGAGCAGCTTGCCGGAGCGGGCTTCGCAGTCCTTGGAGAAGTCGCGGTAGGCGGTGGTGAGCTTGTTGACCTCGGCAGGTGAGTCAGGGGTCTGGTCGGTCTGGGTGTAGCGGTCCATCTGCTTGTCGGTGAGGCATTCGACGGGTTCGCTGCGGGCGACGCCGCGCGGGTCCATGGCCACCATGTCGTAGCGCGCGCGGACGGCCGCGGGCTGGGGCGCGAACTGCTGGAGGTAGTCGATCGCCGATCCGCCGGGGCCGCCCGGGTTGACCATGAGGGAGCCGAGGCGGCTGCCGGGGCCGGTCGCCTTCTTGCGGGCCACCGCGAGTTTGATCGTCCCCGCGCCGGGATTGTCGTAGTCCAGCGGCGCCTTCATCGTCGCGCAGTCGAAGCCGGCGACGCCGCATGCGTGCCAGCTGAGCTTCTGGGCGTAGAAGGGGCGCAGGTCCGCCGGAAGGACGGTCGGGAGGGGTTCCAGGACGGACGACGAACCGTCGCCGGGGGTGGCGCGCTCGGCGCCGGCGTCATTCGCGCGGCCGGGGGACGCCGCCGTATGGGGGGCGGCCGGGCCTCCCGATGAGCAGCCCGAGATCAGCAGGGCGGTGGCCGCGAAGACGGCAGCGGAGGTGCGGAGCAAGCGGCTGGTGGCCATGAGCGATCGATCCCTCGGTCTCGGTCCCTGGTTCGGCGAGGCGGCTTGGCCGGTGTGGGCGGCGCAAGCGGGCGGGCGGGCGGCGCAGGCGGGACGGGCGGCGTGGGCAGCGGGGGCGTGCACCGTTGGCTGCGGTGACGGCGAATGTGATGTTGAACGGAGCGTATCCGGGGTGGGACTGTCTGTGCGCTCTGGTTCGTGCATTCCGGGCTGTACGGACGGTCCGGTGCCTCGGCCGAGACTCTGCGGGAGGGGTGGGTGTCGGGTGGGGCTCCTTTCCGCGGTGGGGTCCGGTGTCGGTGTCCGTGTCGCTGTCGGTACCGGTGCCGGTGCCGGTCAGCCGGACCGTAGGGCGACGGTCATCGCTTCCACGGCGAGCAGCGGGGCCACATTGCGGTCCAGGGCGCCGCGGCAGGCGATGACGGCTTCTATGCGGCGCAGGGTGCGCTCGGGGGTCGAGGTCGTGGCGACGCGCTGGATGCTGTCGCGGACCTCGTCGTTGGCCAGGGGGACGGCGGCGCCCACCTGAAGGGCGAGGACGTCGCGGTAGAAGCCGGTGAGGTCGACCAGGGCCAGGTCGAGGCTGTCGCGCTGGGTGCGGGTGGCGCGGCGCTTCTGTTTGTCCTGGAGCTCCTTCATGGCGCCGGCCGTGCCGCGGGGCAGCCGGCCGCCCGTCCCGGCCGCGGCGCCGAGGGCGGCGCGCAGCTCCTCGGTCTCCTTCGCGTCGACCTCCTCGGCGACCTGCTTGGCATCCTCGCCCGCGGCGTCGATGAGCTCCTGGGCCGCCTTGAGGCAGCCGCCGATGTCGTCGATGCGCAGCGGGAGCTTGAGGACGGCGGCGCGGCGGGCACGGGCCCGCTCGTCGGTGGCGAGGCGGCGGGCCCGGCCGATGTGGCCTTGGGTGGCGCGGGCGGCGCGGGCGGCGGCCGCCGGCTCGATGCCGTCGCGGCGGACCAGCACATCGGCGACGGCGTCGACCGGCGGCGTGGTCAGCGTGAGGTGGCGGCAGCGCGAGCGGATCGTGGGGAGGACGTCCTCGATGGAGGGGGCACAGAGCAGCCAGACCGTACGGGGGGCGGGCTCCTCGACGGCCTTCAGGAGGACGTTGCCGGCGCCTTCCGTGAGGCGGTCGGCGTCCTCCAGGACGATCACCTGCCAGCGGCCGCCGGCGGGTGAGAGGGAGGCCCGGCGGACCAGATCGCGGGTCTCCTTGACGCCGATGGAGAGCAGATCCGTACGGACGATCTCGACGTCGGCGTGCGTGCCGACCAGGGTGGTGTGGCAGCCGTCGCAGAAGCCGCAGCCCGGGACGCCGCCGAGCGCACGGTCCGGACTCACGCACTGCAGCGCGGCGGCGAAGGCGCGGGCGGCGGTGGCCCGGCCGGAGCCGGGCGGGCCGGTGAACAGCCAGGCGTGCGTCATCTGGGAGGCGCCGCGCGGTCCGGCGGGCCCTGGTGCGCCGAGCGGGGCGTGCGCGGCGTCGCCCGCCGCGTCATCGGCCGTCACGACGGCGTCGGCGTCGCGCGCGGCCGCGGCGAGCTGCTCCGTCACCCGCTCCTGGCCGACCACGTCGTCCCATACCGCCATCGCGCTGCCCGCCGTTCCTGTCCGTCCTGCGTCGTGCCCTGCTGTGGGCCTCTTGCTGCCGTGGGACCTGCTGCCGTGCGCACGCTGTCGTGCGCACGGTGCCATGAACCCCGTGCCGACCTGTCGGCCCACTCTTCGACCCATTGTGGTGCAACCCACTGACAAATGGATTCGGGCGCCGGTCACGAGGCCATCCGGCACCCGCCCCGCACCGGAAAACGGCCGTGGCCGCAGCGTCTGCGCTGCGGCCACGGCCGATGTCGTACGCGATGCGGGCTCAGCCGCGCCGCCCCCGGCGGCCGCCGTCCCCGTCCGTGTCCTCGTCGGGACGCGGGCCCAGGAGCTCGTCGGCCAGCGTCGGCAGATCGTCCAGCGGGGTCTCCTCCGCCCAGTCCGGGCGGGGGCGGGAGCGCTGCGGCTCCACGGGGTGGCCGGTGGCCGGGTCGATCTGCGGGAGCTCGCGGGTGCGCTCGGTGCCCGACTCGGCGGTGCCGGACTGCTGCGCCGCCGCGCCGTTGGCGTCCTCCTTGCGGAACATCCACGGCGGCACCCGGTCGGCGGGGTCACCCCCGTCCCGTACGGGCGGCAGGACGCTGGTCTCCTCGGCGTCCGGCCCGGTGTCGTACCGCGGCAGCACCGCCGTCTCGTCCGCCGCGCTCCGCGGCGCCTCGGGCCGCGGCAGTGCCTCCGTACGCTCGGCATCGGCACCGGAGGCCGGGGCGGAGCCCGTACCGCCGTCCTCCACGTACCGCTTCCGCAGATCCGCGACCGGCGTCTCCCGGGTCGGCGCATCGGCCGCCGCGGCCGCCTCCGCCGCCGCCCTGGCCTCCGCCGCCGCGGCCGCCTCGGCCGCCGCCACCCGGGCCTCCTCGGCGCGGAGCAGGGCCTCCTCGGCCTTGCGCTGCTTCTCCAGGCGGCGCTCCTCGGCCTCCCGGCGCAGCTTCGCCTCCTCCTCGGCGCGCTGCCGCAGCCGCTCCTGCTCGGCCGCGCGGGCGCGTTCCTCGGCCTCGCGGCGCTGCCGCTCCGCCTCCGCCGCCTGCCGGGCCTCCTCGGCGCGCTGCCGCGCCTCCTCCGCCTGGCGGGCGGCCTCGCGGGCCCTGGCGGCCTCTTCTTCCTGGCGCTTGCGCTCCTCTTCCTCGGCGCGCAGCTTGGCGAGCTGCTCCTGGCGCTCGCGCTCCAGCCGCGCCTCCTCCGCCTTGCGCGCGGCCTCCTCCTCGGCCTTGCGGCGGGCTTCCTCCTCGGCCGCCCTGCGGGCCTCCGCCTGGGCCTTGACCTCGGATTCGGACAGCGGCAGGACCTGGTCGAGGCGGTGCCGTACGACCGTGGTGACGGCCTCCGGCTCCTGTCCGGCGTCGACGACGAGATAGCGCGCCGGGTCGGCGGCGGCCAGGGTCAGGAATCCGGCCCGTACCCGCTCGTGGAATTCGGCGGGCTCGGACTCCATCCGGTCGGGCGCCTCGGTGAAGCGCTCGCGGGCGGTCTCCGGGGAGACGTCCAGGAGGACCGTGAGGTGCGGGACCAGGCCGGTCGTCGCCCAGCGGTTGATCCGGGCGATCTCGGTGGGGGCGAGGTTGCGGCCGGCGCCCTGGTAGGCGACGGAGGAGTCGATGTAGCGGTCGGTGATGACGATGGCGCCGCGCTCCAGGGCGGGCCGGATCACGCTGTCGACGTGCTCGGCGCGGTCGGCGGCGAACATCAGCGCCTCGGCCCGGTCCGAGAGCCCGGACGTGGACACGTCCAGGATGATCGAGCGCAGCCGCTTGCCGATGGCGGTGGCGCCCGGCTCGCGGGTCACCACGACCTCGTGGCCCTTGGCGCGGATCCATTCGGCCAGCGCCTCGACCTGGGTGGACTTCCCGGCGCCGTCGCCGCCCTCCAGGGCGATGAAGAAGCCGGTGGCGGCGGGCGTCTGGTCCGGGTCGCCGCCGCGCAGCGCCTCGCGCAGATCGCGCCGCAGCGGTACGCCGTGCCGGTCGTCGACCTTGCCCAGCACCAAGGCGGCGACGGGCAGCAGCAGCGCGCCGGCCAGCATCAGGGTGAAGGCGGCGCCGCCGTGCGCGAAGGCGAAGGTGCCGTTGTCGAAGCGGTGCGGCCCGATGACGGCGGCCAGCAGCGGGGCGGCGATGGCGGCCAGCGCGACCGCGAGGCGGACGACGGCGTGCAGATGCTCGGTCGTCCGTGCCGTACGGAACTCCTCGACCTCCTGCTCCAGCAGCACATGGCCGGTGTTGGCCGCGATGCCCGCGGCGACGCCGGCGAGCAGCCCCAGCAGCAGCACCGTCGTGGTGTCCGGGACCAGGCCCATGGCCAGCAGCGCCAGCCCGGTGGCGGCCACCGCCAGGGCGAGCAGCCGACGCCGCGAGAGCGCGGGCAGCACCTTGTGGGCGCCGCGGATCCCGGCGGCCGTACCGCCGGTCAGCACGAGCACCAGGAGCCCGAAGGTGGCCGGCCCGGCGCTCAGGTCGAAGGCGTGCAGCACGGCCAGCGAGACGGCCGCGGCGATCGCGGCGGAGACGGCGGCGCAGGCGAGCACCAGCAGCGGGATCGCGCCGGTGCGGCCCTTGTCGGCGCCCGACCCGGCGTTCTTGGGACGGCGCAGCCCCTCCAGAGGGGACCGCGGCCGCGGCGTCTGCGCGTCGGGGAGCTCGATGAAGTAGAGGATCGAGACGGAGGCGGCGAACAGTCCAGCCGCCAGATAAGAGCCCAGGGCCGCCTGGTGGAGGTGGAACCAGTCGATGCCGGTGCCCAGCAGCTTGCTGATGAGGGTGACGACCACCAGGGCGGCGGCCGCGATCGGCAGCGCGATGAAGCCGGTGCGCAGCGAGAGGCGGCGCAGCGCGTCCATGTTGTCGGGCAGCGGCCTGACGGCGGCGCCCTCCGAGGGAGGCGCGGGCAGCAGGGCGGGCGCCGCGCTCTCCCGCGCGACGGTCCAGAAACGCTCGGCGACGCCGCTGACGAAGATCGTGACCAGCAGCCAGGCCAGCGCGTCGGTGGGCGTCCAGTCGATCCACAGGGGCGCGATGACCAGCAGCGCCAGCCGCAGGCCGTCCGCGCCGATCATCGTCCAGCGCCGGTCCAGCGGCCCCGAGGGCGAGGTCAGCGCCGACAGCGGGCCGAGCAGAACGGCCCCGAAGAGCAAGGTGGCCAGCATCCGGGCCCCGAAGGCCGCGGTGACCGCGAGGGCGGCGCCGCGATAGCCGCCGCCGAAGACGGGCTCGCCGCCCATCGGTACGAACAGTGCCGCCTGGAGGGCGAGAAGTACCAGGACAAGCATGGACAGGGCATCGCCGATACCCCCGACAAACTGGGCGCTCCACAGTCGCTTCAGCGGAGGGAAGCGCAGCAGGGCCCGTACGGCGCGCTCGCGGGAATCCGCGGCGAGGGCGTCTGAAGTGGGGGGCACGACCGTTGGCTGCTCGGCACGCGTCATCCTGCCAGCCTATCGGGACCGTACGCACTACCGGACGCCTGCCCGAACAAACAGGCGGGCTCGACGGACCGGAGTCCGTCTTGCCCGCCCTTGTCCTGCGCGTCGGCCCGCTTGCCGCCCGGCGGTCAGTCCTCGGCCGGGACCGCCGCCGTCTTCTTCGCCGCCGCGGTGGTCTTCTTCGCGGTGGTCTTCTTGGCGGTCGTCTTCTTGGCCGTGGTGGTCTTCTTCGCCGCGGTCTTCTTGGCGGCCGTCTTCTTCGCGGTCGTCTTCTTCGCCGCGGCCTTCTTCGCCGGTGCCTTCTTGGCGGTCTTCTTCGCCGGCCCCTTGGCGCGCTTCTCCGCCAGCAGCTCGTAGCCGCGCTCGGGCGTGATGGTCTCGACGTCGTCGTCCCGCCGCAGCGTCGCATTGGTCTCGCCGTCGGTGACATACGCACCGAACCGGCCGTCCTTGACGACCACCGGCTTGCCGCTGACCGGGTCCGTGCCCAGCTCCTTCAGCGGCGGCTTGGCGGCTGCCCGCCCGCGCTGCTTGGGCTGCGCATAGATCGCCAGCGCCTCGTCGAGCGTGATGCTGAAGAGCTGGTCCTCGGTCTCCAGGGAGCGCGAGTCCGTGCCCTTCTTCAGGTACGGGCCGTAGCGGCCGTTCTGCGCGGTGATCTCCACGCCCTCGGCATCCTTGCCGACGACCCGCGGCAGCGACATCAGCTTGAGCGCTTCCTCGAGGGTGACGGTGTCCAGGGACATCGACTTGAAGAGCGAGGCCGTGCGCGGCTTGACGGCGTTCTTGCCGGTCTTCGGGGTGCCCTCGGGCAGGATCTCGGTGACGTACGGGCCGTAGCGGCCGTCCTTGGCGACGATCTGGTGGCCGGACTCCGGGTCCATGCCCAGCTCGAAGTCGCCGCTCGGCTTGGCGAGCAGCTCCTCCGCGTACGTGACGGACAGCTCGTCGGGCGCGAGGTCGGCGGGGACATCGGCGCGCTGGTGGCCCTCTTCGCCCTTCTCCCCGCGCTCGACGTAGGGGCCGTAGCGGCCGACCCGCAGCTTGATGTCGTCGCTGACCGGGAAGGAGGAGATCTCCCGGGCGTCGATCGCGCCCAGGTCCTCGACCAGCTCCTTCAGCCCGCCGAGGTGGTCGCCGTCGCCGTTCCCGGCGTCCGCCGCGCCGCCCTCGCCATGGCCCTCGCCGAAGTAGAAGCGCCGCAGCCACGGCACGGACTGCGCCTCGCCGCGGGCGATGCGGTCGAGGTCGTCCTCCATCTTGGCAGTGAAGCTGTAGTCGACCAGCCGGCCGAAGTGCTTCTCCAGGAGGTTGACGACGGCGAAGGACAGGAACGACGGGACCAGCGCCGTCCCCTTCTTGAAGACATAGCCGCGGTCGAGGATCGTGCCGATGATCGACGCATACGTCGACGGGCGGCCGATCTCGCGCTCTTCCAGCTCCTTGACCAGCGTGGCCTCGGTGTAGCGGGCGGGCGGCTTGGTGGCGTGCCCGTCGGCGGTGATCTCCCGCGCGGCCAGCGCGTCGCCCTCGGCGACCTGCGGCAGCCGGCGCTCGCGGTCGTCCAGCTCGGCGTTCGGGTCGTCGGCGCCCTCGACATAGGCCTTGAGGAAGCCGTGGAAGGTGATGGTCTTGCCGGACGCGCTGAACTCGGCGTCCCGCCCGTCGGCGGCCCGGCCGCCGATCTTGACGGTGACGGAGTTGCCCGTCGCGTCCTTCATCTGGGAGGCCACCGTCCGCTTCCAGATCAGCTCGTACAGCTTGAACTGGTCGCCGGTCAGACCGGTCTCGGCCGGGGTGCGGAAGCGGTCGCCGGAGGGGCGGATCGCCTCGTGCGCCTCCTGGGCGTTCTTGACCTTGCCGGCGTACGTGCGCGGCTTGTCCGGCAGGTAGTCGGCGCCGTACAGCTGCGTCACCTGCCGCCGGGCCGCGGCGACCGCGGTGTCCGAGAGCGTGGTGGAGTCCGTACGCATATAGGTGATGTAGCCGTTCTCGTACAGCTTCTGCGCCACCTGCATGGTCGCCTTGGCGCCGAAGCCGAGCTTGCGGCTGGCCTCCTGCTGCAGGGTGGTCGTACGGAAGGGCGCGTACGGGGAGCGGCGGTAGGGCTTGGACTCGACCGAACGGACCGCGAAGTCGGTGCTCTCCAGGGCGGCGGCGAGCGCGCGGGCGTTCGCCTCGTCCAGATGGAGTACGTCGTTGTTCTTGAGCTGACCGTTGGGGCCGAAGTCGCGGCCCTGGGCGATACGGCGGCCGTCGACGGCGTTCAGGCGCGCGACCAGGGTGGACGGATCGCTCGCGTCACCCGCCCGGCCGGTGGCGAACGTGCCGGTCAGGTCCCAGTACTCGGCGGAGCGGAAGGCGATGCGCTCGCGCTCCCGCTCGACGACGAGGCGGGTCGCCACCGACTGGACACGGCCGGCCGACAGCCGGGGCATGACCTTCTTCCACAGGACCGGCGAGACCTCGTAGCCGTAGAGGCGGTCGAGGATGCGGCGGGTCTCCTGGGCGTCGACCAGCTTCTGGTTCAGATCGCGCGGATTGGCGACGGCCTCGCGGATCGCGTCCTTGGTGATCTCGTGGAAGACCATCCGGTGGACCGGAACCTTGGGCTTGAGGATCTCCTGGAGGTGCCAGGCGATGGCCTCGCCCTCGCGGTCCTCATCGGTGGCGAGGAAGAGTTCGTCGGATTCGGCCAGCAGCTCCTTGAGCTTCTTGACCTGGTCCTTCTTATCGCTGTTGACCACGTAGATCGGCTGGAAGTCGGCGTCGACGTTCACCCCGAGGCGGGCCCACGGCTCGCCCTTGTACTTCGCGGGGACCTCCGCCGCGCCGTTGGGAAGGTCGCGGATGTGCCCGACGCTGGCCTCGACCACGTAGCCACGGCCGAGGTAGCCCTTGATCGTCTTCGCCTTGGCAGGCGACTCGACGATGACAAGTCGGCGGGTGCCGCCCTCTTCGGTCTCGCTGGTCGCGGACAACTTCGCTCTTCTCTCCGGTCGACGCTGGAAAAGCTCCCCCGGCAGGACGCTGGGGGCCACTGCGGTGACGCTTGACGCTGCGGAGTGTGACGGTACCTCCCGCCCCCGTGTCAAACGGAAAAACCCCACAACGCCACTCGAACGGTAACCCGACTACATGTCTTCGTGCCGCCCCGGACCGCGCACGGCGCTTCCCACGGGGCTTCGACGATCTTCGCCACCCGGGCGGCACCCGTTCGCGCCCTCCGTCCGTACCCTGCCCCGAACCCGCTCCCGGCGCCATAGCGGCGCCGCCGGTGATCTCACACAGTGACGATCCCCACGGCGGCGGCGACGGGGATCGGTGCTGATCATGGGGCCGTCGAGGGTCACAAGGCTGCTGCGGAAGCCGCCGCCGTCTTGATACGCCCTGTCGGGCGGCTGGCAGGATGGACGCGGCACGGCCCACTGCTGGGCCCGGCAACTGCCGCCATCACACAGACTCGGGGGGTCAGAACACCCATGGCGAACCAGTACCCCGGACCGCCGCCGGAAGAGCCCGGCCACAATCCGTACGCCAAACCGGCCGCCGACAATCCTTACGCGGCGCCGCAGGACGGCGGCCCCGCCGCCCCCGGATACGGCTACCCGCAGGACGGCGCCCCGGGGGCACCCGGCTACGGATATCCGCAGGCCGCGCCGGTGCCGCCGGGATACGGCTACCCCAACCAGGCCCCGCCCGCCGCCGCGCCGGGCTTCGCGCCGGGCGCGCCGCCGCAGCCGGCGCCCGCCGCCGTCCCGGGGCAGGCCATGCAGCCCGCCGGCACGGTGCTGTCGCTCGGCGACATAGCCGTGACCGGTGACACGATCATGACGCCGGCCGGTCCCATGCCGCTCAAGGGCGCGGTGTGGACGGCGACCGACATGTCGCGGACGGAGGAGAAGATCCAGACGGCCGGCATCGTGCTCGCCATCGTCTTCTTCTTTTTCTGTCTGCTCGGCCTGCTCTTCCTGCTGATGAAGGAGCGCACCACGACCGGGTTCGTGCAGGTCACGGTCAACAGCGGCGGCCGGCACCACGCCACGATGATCCCGGTGCAGTCGCCCGAGCAGGTCATGTTCGTGATCAACCAGGTCAACTACGCCAGGTCGCTGAGCGTGTGAGTTCCCTGCCGGTCTCCGCCACCGCGATCCGCAGGCGCACCCTGCGCATCGCGGCCCTCGGGCTCGGCGTCGGTGCGCCGGCCGCCGTCTATCTCTGGCACACCAATCCGCACCAGCCCGGACAGATCCTGCTGCCCTGCCCGCTCAAGCTGACGACCGGGCTGCTGTGCCCGCTGTGCGGCGGGACGCGGATGGCGTACGACCTGATGCACGGCGATGTCCTGGCGGCCTTCCACGACAACATGGTGGCGCTCACGCTGGGTGTACCGGCCGCCGTCTGGATCCTCGCGAGCTGGCTGAATGCGGGACTGCGCGGGCGCTACTTCCGGCCACGGCTCTCCGCCCGCGGCAATGCCGTGGCGCTGGGCATCGCCGCGGTGTGGATGATCGCCCGCAATCTCGTCGGCTGAGGCGACGCCCGTCCCGGCCGATGCCCGTCCCGGCCCATGCCCGTCCCGGGCCGGCGCCTGTCGCGGATGCCCCGTCCCGGATGACCCGGACCGGACGCCGGACGGGGCGCCGGCCCGGGTCGGCTTCGTCCGCCGCTCAGCGAACGGTGACGCTGACCACGGGCGATATCGCGCTGCCCGCGGCGATGCGCAGCTGGTTGAGGCCCTTGATGCCGAGCTTGACCCGCACCGAGTACGTGCCCGTGGTGTTGATCGGCGCCTGGGCGGGCAGCGAGACCCACTTGGCGCCCTGCTTCTGCTGGACGGTGACCTTCTTGCCGGCCGCGATGCCCTTCGCCGTGCCGGAGATCCGGAACTCCTGCCAGGCGTTGACCGTGGTCACGCTCGCCTTGGCGGTCAGCTGCGCCGTGGTCGGGGCGGTGGCCACGACGGGCTTCGGCGCATGCAGCTGGGCGGGCTCGGCGAACGCGGCGGCCGATCCCCCGGCGAGCAGGGCGACGGCGACCACACCGACGGCGACGTAGCGAAGTGAACGGTTCATGGGGGTTCCTCACTGACAAGCCGATTCGTGACTTTCATCAAGGAACACGAGCAGCAGGATGCGGAGGTTCCCCGGTCCGCCGCGTGTCGGCCACGCGGAACACAACTGGCCGGAAGCGAACGCCCTCGGCCCGGCGGCCAGTTGACGGCTCGTAGGGAAGCACCCTCCGGCCGTACCGGCTACAGCGACGCCAGCATCCAGCCGCCCACGCCCAGAAACACCACCGCGAACAGCAGCGCCGTCACGGCCCCCGCCACCCGGCCGACGCCCTCGGCGACCGGCGCCCCGGTCCGTACGCATACGCCCGTCCACAGCAGCAGTCCGGCGCCGAACAGCGCGAACGCCGCCCCCGCGAACGCCTCGGGTGCACTCTCCATGGGCGCAGCGTGGCACCCGCGGGCGGCGCCCGGGAGAACGCCGGATGAACGGCCTCCGCTTGCCGCGCGGAATGCGCCCGTACGGGTGCCCGCGCGGGGATACCGCACGGGCATCCGGCACCCCGCACGGGCATCCGGCGCCCCGTACGGGAAGTCGCCCCCGGCCCGCCGCCTCAGCCCTCCGACGCCACCGGCTCCAGGAACCCCTGCTCGATCAGCATCCGGATCGACTCCGGCGTACGGTCCCGCAGCATCACCGGATCCTCGCCGACGAGCTGGGCGATGGCATCCAGGATCCGCCCGGCCGGCAGCGAGCCGTCACACACCCCGGCGAAGCCCGCGCCGACCGTGTCCACCTTCGTGGCCCGCCGCATCCCGCGGTGCTGACGCAGCACCACATGCTCCGGGTCCTCCGCGCCGGGCAGCCCGACCTGCTCCTGAACCACCTCGTCGGCGAGCCGGAAATGGCCGGACAGCAGCGCCGCGTCGTCGGTGGCCCGCAGATAGTCCTGGCGCGCGAAGTGTCCTACGACCGACTCCCCCAGCGGCTGCTCCACCGGATGCGGCCACTCCTCGACCGTGACGGCCGGGCTGCCGGAGCCGGATTTGCGCAGCGTGATCCAGCCGAAGCCGACGGCCTTGGTCCCGCGCGCCTCGAATTCGTCGAGCCAGGCGTCGTACCGCGCGGCATACGCCTCGTCACCGGCGCGGTGGTCGCCCGCATCGCGCAGCCACAGCTCGGCGTACTGCGTGATGTCCTGCACCTCCCGCTGAACGATCCAGGCGTCGCAGCCGCGCGGCACCCAGGAGCGCACCCGCTCGTGCCATTCCTCGCCCGCGACATGCTGCCAATTGGCCAGCAGCTGGCAGTACCCGCCGTCGTTGAGATGCGCCGCGGACTGCTGGACCAGCGTCCGGCACAGGTCGTCGCCGCCCATCCCGCCGTCCCGGTAGGTCAGGCGCGCGCCGGGCGAGATCACGAACGGCGGGTTGGACACGATCAGGTCGTACCTCTCCTCGCCGACCGGCTCGAAGAGCGAGCCCTCCCTCAGGTCCGCGGGGCGCGCCCCGGAGAGCGCCAGGGTCAGCGCGGCGATCCGCAGCGCCCGCGGATTGAGGTCGGTGGCCGTGACGCGGGTGGCGTGCTGGGCGGCATGCAGCGCCTGGATGCCGGAGCCCGTACCGAGGTCGAGGGCCTTGGCGACGGGCGTACGCGCCGTGATCCCGGCGAGGGTCGTGGACGCGCCGCCCACGCCGAGCACCAGCTGCGCGCGGTCCTCGGCGCGGGCGCCCCCGATGCCGCCCGCGCCGCCGACCGCACAGCCCAGGTCGGAGACGATCCACCAGTCCTGCCCCTCGGGACCGCCGTACGGCCGTACGTCCACGGTGGCGCGCACCTCGTCGCCGTCCCGCTCCAGCCAGCCGTCGGCGAGGCAGTCGGCGACCGGGAGCGCGGCCCCTGCCCGCCGCTCCGCCACCGGCTGCTGGAGCAGGAACAGCCGCACCAGGGTCTCCAGCGGGCCGTCGCCGCGCGTCGCCCGCAGCGCGGGGACGGTCTCGCTGCGCGCCAGCGCGGCATAGGCCGGCGCGCCGAGCAGGTCCAGCAGGCCGTCGGCGGTGAAGGCGGCGGCCAGCAGCGCCTGGCGCAGCCGCTCGGTGCGGGCGGCGCTCTCGGGGTCCTGGACATCTGCGGTGGGGAGGTGCGTACTCACGCTCCTATTGTCAGG